>CAVVFN010000012.1:0-28242 GCA_963747515.1 uncultured Prolixibacteraceae bacterium | reverse complement strand
GATTATTTTCTTTTTTTGATAAAAAATGAACTGAATGAATGCCTGCCATGTTTCAAAGATAGTGTAATTCATTTTCTTACAGTGGAATAGGATGAGGCGGATCATGGAATATGAATTATAAGTGCGAATTGCGGATTCTTTGAGGGTTAATATTAAATAGTAAACTAAAGCAAAATGAAAAAAATGAATTACATTCTGGTTCTCACGGCCCTTTTGATCGCCGGAAGCCAGACAGGGAGCAATGCCGCACCGGTTGACACCACGGCGGTAAGGATGGAGATCACAAATACTCTGCAGCAATTTCACCAGGCTATGATGAGCAATGACCGCAATGAGATGAGTTCCATGATGTCTGACGATATACTTTTTATGGGGACAGATCCCGATGAAATTATGAACAAGAAAGAGACAATGGGCATGTTCGACGAGATGATGAACAGCGACATGATGAAAGATCAGAAGTCGGGAAATAAGGACATGATGAACGACAAGGATAAGATGGGAAACAAGGACATGATGAAGGACAAGGACAACATGGAAAATAAGGACATGATGAAGGATAAAGACAAGACGGCTGAAAACAAGGAATGGAAGGATGAGGGGAACATGCCGGACAAGAACGGGAAAATGGACGAAGGACGAATGCAGAACCATTCGATGATGAATGGTCAGCAAATGCATACCCGGAACATCAAGATTGCCGATGACGGGAAGTCGGCGATCACAGTCGAACAGTTCATGGCTCCCATGATCAGTAAAACGATTCCGGTTCGTTTAATCACCCACATGAAACAGTCTTCCGACGGGTGGAAGTTTGATTTTGTAAGCTGGAATATGATCCCGGTCAATGAGGATTTGCCAGTATTGGATAAGGCGCTGGAGAATAAGGGAAACGGGATGAACCAGTGAAATTTTATGGATGCGTCGGAGTTGGGATAGACGAAACAGAATGATATGGAAATATGGGGACGAATGTGGGATGCGGATCCGCATCCCACATTCATGAGTATTGTCTGAACCCGGATGGTCCGGATTTCGTGAATGCTCAGAATGGCGATAGAAATTGCAGATTAATGTAAATGACAAAAGGTACGGGCTGCACAGCCGGGTTACCCTATATATCCCCGCGTTTTACCGGTTCATAATTATAACCTGTTTATAGCTTGTCAGGGCCGGGGTCCCGTAGTCAGTGACTTTCAGGATAATATGAAGGCCTGTACCGGCTTCCAGTTCAGGTACAGGAACTGTTGCCCGCGCCCCGTCTGACCGGATGTTTGCATCGCCATGGAAATTGCCTGCTTCGGGATAAACCAGCCATTCATAATCAAGCCGGTCACCATCCGGATCTTTTGATCCGGAGGCGTCCAGGCGGAACATTTTCCCTGGCTTTTCACGAATGATCAAGGGTTTCTTTTCTGAAAATTTGTTTACGGTGACCTGCGGTGAATGATTGGCATCCTGGTAATTCTTTACGCACCAATCCATCCGGGCGGCAAAGTCGCGCTGGTAATCATCACGCCAGCGATAAACGGTTGCCCTTGCATTTTTTTCGCCCTGAAAACTGTCGATGGCATCCGTGTAATATCCGGCTTCTGTTTTCCGGTACCGTCCGCCCCATCCACCGTATTCGGGATGATCGGGACAATTTAAACCGTTGTTCAGGAAGAAGAACCAGGAAGGCGTGTCTCCTTCTTTCATGGCCCCATTGGGATTTGGAGATGTCCATGTTTTTTGGGGATAAAGCCTACCCAGCGCACCGTGGTCTTCAAGCACATTTCTTTCAGCCATTGCAGTGATGTAAGGCTTTCATCACCCCCAAGATAAACGCCCCTGTATGCTCCTTCCCGCATGTCGTGTCCTTGGGGGGCATTCGACAGGATATAGAACAGTGAAGGGTGTTCCGCAAACATCTGTTTGAAAATATGATCCTGGTCACTGACATCATACACCCTGATCTTCGAAATAAATTTTCTGTAATCGCCTGCCGGCCGGCTGCTTTTAACCTTCCAGAGTGCCTGTGCCAGGTCGGTTTGCCCGCCGAAGAGGCAGATATTCAGCGGTCGTTCGTCCTTTTTATCGACCATCTTAATGATCCATCCGGATCCTTCCGTATCATGCCCTTCCCCCACGTGGTCCCAGTCTCCGGTTGGACTTCCATTCTTCACAATGGAGAATAAATAGGCGGGTGATGGAAAAGCAGTATCATGTTTAAGAAGATTGGGATAGACCTGCTCATACCCCTGAATGATTTCCCGGAGAAGTTCAGGGCATACCACTCCCACCTTAGGATTGCCGGGCCTTTCCGTGACTGAAGTCACCAGACCTTCCAGATCAAATTCATTTGCATGGACCATGAGGCGGATGACAGCCTGCTGATCGTCGGGGTCGCCCCCGATATCGGTTGAGACGAGCAACCTTGGCTTCTGACCCATCATTGAAATAGGTAATAGCATTGCGAACAGCAGTATGCAAATATTTTTCATTTTGAATGTATATTGCTTTTTCATAGATAATCTTTAAAAGAAAATTCCGGATAAAAATGTTCAAATAACAAATAAATTCCAAATCTTAAATTCAAGGTGAGGTCAAATAAATAGATACAAGGGTAGATTATGAAAATATACTCCACCGGTGGTCCTGGCTGAGTTGGGAAATGCCGGGTTTTGCAGCTCCGCCGGAACTGCTTGCGAAACTGTATCTGGCACAACCGCACCGGGCCGCTTTAGGCGGAGAGCTCTTGAACGCCAGTGCGGACTTCAGAGCAGTTTACTTTCGTCCCGGGAATAAAGCCAATTTGAAAAACTGACAAAGGCAACTAACGACCTGCCCGCATTGGGCTTCGCTGTTACCTGGAGGCTTTAGTTTCAGTTCCTTTATTCTATCGTTATCAATATAATGAGTTGCGTATCGCTCCTCAATCGTTTTATCTCCTGATTTACTAAATCTTAATCTGCGTCTTGGTCCTTTGCCAAATTGGTTATATTCTGTCCAGGAACTTCTTAAATCTAATTCTGACGAGTATTTTCTAATCAACTTATTAATCAGAGTGAGTTTGCTTAAATTAGTATTGCAAACTTTTTCTAAATAATCAACCCGTTAGGTTTTGGTGCATTTTTCCGAATCCAAATAAGAATCTTCCCCGATATTTGCCGGAGAAGATTCTAAAATTATTCTGTCATTGTTTACTATATCATTTCAATGTTTGTGTGCCGGGTGTCCATCACCATGTTCAATAATATCATGAATAGCTTCAACCGTATGTGTGTAATCAACATAAGCTTCTACATATGCCCGACCTTGCTCTGTTGAATTATCTTTTACTTTATCAAGTTCGGCGACTTTTTGATATTTCTCACGAACCACCTTATTCAATATGACTATTCAACTTTACCAAAAAATTCATCTACATTTTCACTGTCTAAAGTGCTTTGTCGGTCATTTGAATTATTTGTCTTGGTAGTCCCGGCAGGTTTTAATCCGGTGTAAGGAGCGCCTTCGGTTTCGCGGTGCAGCCGCACAAGGGTTTCAAAAAAATGTTTTTCAACAATGGCATATACTTCTTTGTCACCAGATTTTAAAGCATAGGTTTTATTGAACAAAGGAATAATTTCCTTTTCCTGTTCACGCGGTAATCCATTTCAAAACTAAATTAACATTGTTTGTTTCAAGCGCCTTTATAGCATCTTTAATTACTGGGCCATCATATGAATCGCAATGGGCAGATGCCGGAAGTGAGCCGAATATCATAAATAATGATACAAATAAAAGCGATAGGACTGTTTGCAAACTTGTTTTACGGGTTTTAAGAAAACTTCTTGGAACTTCTTTTCTCAAATTCATTTCTATTTGTCTCATGATAAAAATATTTAAATGATTATTACTAAATTATCTTGAGACAAAAGTACGCTGAGAAAAATCCTTGTGCGACCTACTTTGTAATGTAGTACCTATTAGATACAAATTTGAAGTCCTTTTTTATGAAATAGGACTTGCATAAGCATGTATTGTTTTGAAATGGAGCAATTCTATGTTTGTTTCTTATATTCACTTGGGGTTAATCCGGTTATTTTTTTAAATACCCTGTTAAATGCCGATTTAGTATTAAAGCCACTATCGAAAGCAATTCCTAAAAGGGACAAATTTTCAAACTCAGGATTACCCATCCTTGATTTTACTTCATTCACCCTGTATTGGTTAACAAAATCGAAGAAGTTAACATTAAACTGTTCATTTATAACACGCGAAAGATGATGAGAAGGTATGTTAAGTTTGCTGGCTAATTCAGGGAGTGAAAGGTTGGCATCCAGATATGGTTTTTCTTTGCTCATAAAATGCCGTATTTTACTTACATAGTTTTCTGCATCAGCCTCTTTCAAAACTACACCGGCATACTTCGTCTTCGGTTCCGTTACATATTCGATGCTGTTATCATGATATTGAATAAAAATCTCCTTTTGCTTTAGGCCGAAATACCCAATTAAAATGATAAAAACGGACAAAGAAAGAGATAAGCCATGCGTACAAAAAATCCATGAGAACATTCCGAAAACATGATGGACAGTGGCAAAAATCATTAATACTGTCCAAATAACCCCAAAAGTATAGACAAGCTTTCTTAACCAGTCGAGGTTAACATTCTCATACGATGAAAAATTATTGAAAATATTAATGTCCAATTTCTTAAAAAGCAGGATGGATAAAATAAAATAGAATGGCCCGGATAAAACAGTAAGAATCAGGAATAAATTAAACAGTAAAGGAGACCCATGTTCACTTTCCACATGGTCTAATCTTATTCGTTCCGATATTTCCGGGAAAAAGGAAGCGATAACTATAAAAAGGTTGAATAAGATAAAAGGAATAAAATGTAATCAGTTTTTTCCTATTGAATTGAAACTTTTGGTCAATCAATGCAGAAATATATAAAAACAAGAATGGGCCATGAAGTAAGAGTAATGAAATAAAACTTGCTGAAAGGAGGTGAAAATCTATAAATAGTTTATTTGAAAACAAAGCGTATATGCCAGTGTATAAACCCAAATAAATTAGCCAGTAAATCAGTATTTTATCATGTAAGGCCTTTTTTTTCTGCAAAACTAAAACCGCAAAAAACAAGGCATTGAAGGCAGCTATCAAAAAAATGTATTTCATTGTTTATTTCTATGAAATTCAGCTATGTCTATTATTTGCAGAATGTTTTTTTTGCATGAAACCTAACGTGCTGTGGTTACTTTAGTTGCCGGTATTCGGGGACCAAAGCTATCAACCGAAAACGTGGCCGATTAAATGCTCCGGACGACAATACTTCACAAAACCAGGCATACTTTCCGTTCCCTGTCAACCCGCTACAACCCTTTGCACATTCCCGGCTTTTAATCATCGCGGGCGTGGCCAATGATGCGCCGAGCGATTGTGGATTAAATTTATTTCTGATAATTCCTGACCGATCTGATGTATGCCTTCAAGAATTTTTTCAGTTTGTTTATCAGATGAATCTCTCCAAATTTTTCTGAATTTATTGTGTTAAAAATCTCCGGACCCGCTCCCCAGTTTTTATTAAATTTATCTCCCCAGGTTGGAAGCAGTCCAATATATAATCCAAGTTCATTTGCTTTACTTAAAACATAATCGACAATTTCAAAATATTTCTCATTTATCTTTGTGGGGTCATTATTAATTAGAGGATTTTCCCCATAAGCGTTTGGCGTATTTAATCCATCCAACTCAGCAAGAATTACTGTTTGAATCACCGTAAATCCTTTTTCCGCTCTATCAGTCAGGTATATGTCAATTTCCTTCTTATTACATCGATGTATCAATTCCAATGCAGTTCCTCCCAACCAAAAAAATGGTTCGCCGGATTGAATTTCAATATAACTTCGGTCATGACTAATTTTTAATAAAGGCAAATTTTGTCCAAAATTTATTTGAGTTAATAAGACAAATAATAATATTAAAATTTTACTTTTCATTGGGTGTGTTGTTTTCTTTATTATCATGTTTGCTAACGTGAGTCTGTGCAAAAACTCATTTCAAGTTTAAATTCGTTTATTTATTTTCGATTTGTTTTTTAAGTGTCCATCTAAGCAAAATAATACCAATTGCACCTGCTATAATTGAAGCGATAATAATTGCAATTTTTGAATTGTTTATGATGTCAGCATCATCAAAAGCAAGAAGAGTAATAAAGATTGACATTGTAAAACCAATACCGCCTAAAAAACCTGCACCAATTATATTTTTCCATTTCAAATCTGTCGGTAATGCACAAAGTCCCAAGCCAACACCTATAAATGAAAAAAGCCAAATACCTAAAGGCTTTCCGATTACAAGACCTACAATAATCCCTAGACTATTTGTTTGTCCTAAACCACTTTGCCAACTGTCGCCAACCGTAATGCAAGTATTAGCTATTGCAAATAATGGCAGAATAAAAAAAGCAACTGGTTTGTGTAATAAATGTTGAAGAATATATGAAGGGGATTTTTCTCCACCGTTGCCAAATGGAATTGCAAATGCTAACAAAACACCCGTTATAGTCGCGTGAACTCCTGAATGCAACATAAAATACCACATTACCACACCACCAATTAAGTATGGAATTAAATTCTGAACTTTCATTCTGTTTAGAAGGAATAGAAAACCGAAAATACCTAATGCAATAAATAAATTTACAAATGCAATTGAGGTCGTATAGAAGATTGCAATTATTAGGATTGCCCCCAGGTCGTCTATTATTGCAAAAGCTGTCAAGAATATTTTTAGAGAGGTCGGAACACGATTACCTAAAAGAGATAAAATGCCAATAGCAAAAGCAATGTCTGTCGCCATTGGAATACCTGCACCAGATTGTGTGTCTGTCCCGAAGTTGAATAATAAAAACAAAGCTGCCGGAACAAGCATACCTCCTATTGCACCAAAAATTGGTAATGAAGCATTTTTTATATCAGAAAGTTCTCCCCGATAAATTTCTCGTTCTAATTCCAAACCAATAAGCAGGAAAAAAATAGTCATCAGTCCGTCATTAATCCAATGAACTAAAGTATGTCCGCCCAGGTCAAAATGCCAAAATCCGGTGTAGTTTGCCTGCCAAGGAGAATTTGCAATAGCGAGGGAAAGAACTGTCACGAAAAGTAAAATTAATCCGCCTGCTTTTTCGCTGTCAAAAAATTCTTTGTATAGTCTTGTTAAAAACATCGTATTTATCTAGCAGTATTTTTATTTATGCTTGCCTGAGTGTAACGAATAAATTTACCGAATGTGTGGCGCGTAGCTTTTTATACCAGGGTAAATCCTAACCGTTTTCCCAATCCTTCTTCAAATATTTTAAACAAGGTAGAAATTTGTATATCGATCTTTCCATTCTCCAGACGGGATATATAACTTTTTTTTGTTCCTGTCTTTTCCGCCAGTTGTTCTTGTGTCATATTTGCTTCTTTTCTGGCTTCTTTTACCATCGCGCCGACTATAAAAGCTTTGGCTTTTACCTCAAATTCATCTCTTTTTGCGCTTCCCGGTTTACCGTACTTTATTTCAAGAAGCTCGTCAAATGTCCTTGCATCTTTGATCTGTTTCATAATTACATTCCCTTATTTTTATCAAAATACTCCTGCATAGGTCGCAAAGCTTTATGAATCTCTTTCCGTGGAGCCTTTTGGCTTTTTTTCTGAAATCCCATTAAATAATATGACGATCCTTTCAGAATCAAAGCAACAAAAGATCCTGTAGATATCTGTTTTGACTTTTACCCGGATCTCATAATGTCCTTTCGTTGCTTCAACAAGTTTCAAAAACTTTTTTTGGAATTTTATCAACCGTCCTTATCACTTTGAAAACATACTCTATTTTTTCCTGAATATCCGGATCCAGTGAAAGATAGAACTCAATAAAGAATTTTTCATAAAAGTGGATCTCTCTGGCCATATTACAAAGTTAACAAGTATGTTAACATTATCAAAGTAATTTTTGTTTGATCGTTAATTTCGGTTTTGGGTTCTGGCTATGCGTCACAATATAAAAGCACATGTTTAAAGACTGAAGGCTCGCCGATCCGTTCCGGCAGGGGAACCGGCCTGGCATCTTTTCGGGGGGGGGGGGAGTTTTGTTTTTTCAAGCCGGGATAATTGATTAAGGGTAACTACGGTCTGGGTATGTTCGTCCGGTTTTTTAGGGCCAGGTAACGGGATTGCAGAAACGGATGTCAGCATATGATGGCTATGGTACGCATAACCTGTGGATGATTTGGCCGGAAGTGGAAGAGGTTAGTGACGTATAGTATTTCCTTTGTTCGAAAGCTGAACGGATGAGGGATACGCACCGGTGGGAATAAAACCCTGTATTGTACTAAAATCACTTTTACCGCGGGAAGAAGCATTCTTTCCGGTCCTGATAACAGGTTGCAGGAATCAGACCGCTGAACAGGGATAAAACGAGTAAAATGCCTGAAATTTTCATTTGTATGTCATTGGTATTATTTAATCGTCATCATCTTCAGCTTCGAAAGAGGTATTCAGAAAGGCTGCCCTCACAGATGGCGGACAAGGTGAATTGAGGCCCTTTACGGCCTTCCAGATTACCGTATTGAACGCCGCATCGTCGACCCTGTCTTCCTTCGAAAAATTGAACGTCTCACTGAGTTCCTGCCATACATTGTGACCGGTATTGACCTCGTTTAGGTCATAACCGGCTGGCCTTGCTTTGAAGGAGGGGTGGGTTGCTTCCTTATTGAAGCATCTCCAGATGGGCGTCGCGGCAGCATCGTACTGACTCATCGGCGGAAGACCAAGGATCAGTTCGATCGTTCTCAGCAGCGATGAGGTGGAATACATGGTATGATCTACAAAACCCTGCCTGACAAATCCGCCTGCGATATAGGCGGTTGAACGGTGGGCATCTACGTGGTCGGGACCGTTCTGGGCATCGTCCTCGACAATAATGATGAGACTTTCATTCCAAATTGGGCTGTGACTAAGGTAATCGACAAACAGGCCTGTGGCCAGGTCATTATCGGCAACCTGGGCAAAAGGCGACGGATTTCCGAGTTTCATCCCCAGTGTATGGTCGTTAATGAAGCGTAGCGTGTTCAACCGGGGAACGCTTCCGAGGGCAAGAAGAGAGTCAAAATCCCTTCGCCACTGGTAGAACCTTGTCGTGTCCCGTACCATCTGTTCCCAGCTTGTATAATAGGTGCAGTAGTGGTCCTCAAGAACGGGAATGTTCGGTTTGTAATCGTCGGCAAACTCACCATAGGTGCGGTAGCTCACGCCATAGCGTTTGCAGTTGTTCCACAGAAATCCGTTTTTATTATTAGCGATTTCCCTCGTGCCTTCAGCATCGTAGGATCCACCTCTTTGGCCGTAACTTGTCGGCCAGTTTTTTTCGAGATAATCCGTGGCGTATGCCCCAAGGCTCCAGTTGTGGCCATCGGCACTGACTTCACCATCGACGTAAAAATTATCGAGGAGTACAAATTCCCTGGCCAGGGCATGCTGATTCGGGGTGATGTTTTCACCGAACAATGTCAGATCCCGATCACCGTTACCTTCCGGTATATCGCCCAGTACCTGGTCGTATGTCCGGTTTTCCTTTATCACGTAAAAGACATATTTGATAGGTGATGATTCGCCAACGGAACGAGGTACCGGATTTCCTTCCTCGCCCTCAGTCACCATTTCCTGTTCCGAGCTGTAAGGCGTATTACGGTACACCGCTTGTGAAAAATACAGCCATTTCTTCCTTCCCGGGAATTTCCAGAATGCTCATCGTCCCCTTGAACAGACCGCCAATATATTGCACCTCCATTTTAATGTCCTTTTCCCCTTCATGGGTCGTTACTTTTTCACCCTTGTAAATTGGATTTGGGCCATAAGGGTTGGCCTTTGATGAAAGGCCCTTTCCGTTGGCCACGAGAATTTTATTACCGGCCGTCCGGACACAGGTTGGGTACCAGCCGGCAGGTATGAATCCTTCACTGCGTGACTGACCCGGCTGACTCACGTCAAAAACGGCCAGACAGTTGTTGTCGGCGTTGGCCACGAACAAATGCCGGTCATCTTCCGACAGTGCCACGGAATTTGTGGTTGATCCCTGCGGAGCTCCCGGGAAAAGGGCTGCATTCAACGTTTCCTTAACAAGCCGGCTCCTGGTATCGATGACCGATACACTGTTGTCGTTGGCATTGGCCACGAAAAGGAACCTGCCTTCGGCAGTCAGGCAGAGATCGTTAGGGTGATCGCCAACCGGGATGCTGCCTGCTATTTTCATGGTACCGGTATCGAAGATCAAAAGACGTCTGCAACCCCAACATGAAATGTATAATTCGCGTTTATCGGGTGACAGGAGACAGGTATATCCTTCACCGCCAAGCGGTAGTTTTTTGATGAGGTTTTTGCTTTGAAGGTCAAAGATGTAAAGCGAGTTGTCCTCTTTTGTCACAGCATACAGCCTATCCATGTCATCGTCGACAGCTATCCCGGTAACAGAAATCTTAACCGGCCACGGATCCCCCAGTGTAAGGGTGTCTGCATTTATAAGATGATCATTGACGAGGTCATACCTAATGACAATATTGTCATTGCCGCCCGATGCATAAAGTGAACGGCCATTTTCTGAAAAGGCAAGACCCAGCCACGATTTTCCGATGATGACCGAATCGATGACCATTTCTTTTTTCAAGTTGATCAGTTGAATGGTCTGAATGCTCTGGCCGTTGTTCGTGACAGCCGCAAACTTCTTATCGGGAGAAACCGCGATGTTCAGGGGCAGATCCCCTAGAGAAATTTGTTTGCCTGCCGGGCTGAGTTTCCATCCGTTGGGAAGTTCCACTGTCTTCGGAAGCCGGACATTCGGATCCTGGGCTAAAAGGATCGCCGGTGAGACGATCATTAAAAGTGCGGCAGTACGCAGGCTGTTCAACAGTAAGTTTTTCATTTTTTCTGAATTTTACCGGTCGGGTAAATATCGTTAAAAAATTAAAAAATTTTCTTACCTGGATCATGCAATTTAAACAGGATAATGTATTAACTGATGGTGAAGGTTAATAGTTCAATGGCGAAAAGAGGGGAGTTGGAGAGCTTGAAGCATTAAGAAGAGCAAATCAGACGGTTCCTGTTTAACGGTCAAGTATAAGAGCGGTAGCCGCTGGGTGGTGCATTGTGAGCCTGCCCTCGCCAGTGCAGAACATGTAATCAGGTACCTGGGACAATACACCCGCCGTGTAGCCATTACCACCCAGCGAATTTTAAACATCAACCACGGGAAGATGACTTTCATGGCTGAAGATTATCGCGACAGGGCCATTAAAAAGCCGGTTACCCCGGACAGGGTGGAGTTCCTGCGACGCTTTACCCTGCATATCCTGCCAACACGCTTTGTGAAGATCAGGTACTTCGGTATTTATAATCATACGACCAAAAGAAGCCTTGAATTGCTGTTTGTTTCGGAGAAGACACCGGATATCGATACGTTGATTTAAAATGAAAACTTCCGGAGACCAGGCTTCAGCGCCTTGAACGTCTCCCCGGGATTTATCCGTGCCTGTGTCCGGTATGCAAAAAAGACCGGATGGTGGTGGTAAGGGAACTGCCCGGGATCAGGTCGCCGGACAGGGTAACTTTTCCCGAATTTTCGGCGTCAATTTTTTAAATCCCGGATTACACCCTATAGATGGTGCCGGGAAAACTATGCACACCGGATACCAAAATCAGCTAGATTCTGGATGATAACACCAGTTTCCAGGTAAGTAAGGGCATAAAAACTTCAGGCTTCCAGGAATCTTCAGCCAGCGCAATCCCCAAAAACAACAAAAAACGTCATTAAATGCATAGGTGCGGTGCACTGAGCCTGCCGAAGTGTAGTTCAACATGGACTCATCGCTGGGTCTGGTCGACCGCTCAGAGTCCTGGTTATTAGCAGCAGTTTATTTCATTCCTGTCAGCACTTTTTCTAATATTAAATTAAATTCTGTCGGTTTTTCTATCATTGGATAATGTCCAGTTGCAGAGATAGTTTCCACTTGAAAACTATTTTTACAATGGTTTTTCAGTCCGGTTTCGTTTGTTGGAAAACCGTCACTGTTTATTAAGTATAACTTATAATTAAGCTGTTCCAATCTTTGTGCATCGGAATAAGCGTATTGCATTTGGTTCATAAATGTTCCATAGCCAATAACGGAATCGCTATTTGCAAAATCAGTTTTTACTCTGTCTTTCACTTCCTTTGAAGTTGTTGGGTGAAAAAGCATCATCTCTGCATATACAGGTGCTGAATTTTTAAAATCCTTTTCAAGCATTGGGAAAAAGTCGGTCATTTGTTTCATTTGTTCCGGTGTAAATGCAACGTCAATAATTTTGAAATTGTCAACACCTACAATGCCTAGCTATTTTGTGGATTGTTGGTTAATGCTGTTTGTAACATAATTTCGCCTGCCATAGAATGTCCAATGATTACAACATTTTTAAGGTTCATTGTGTCAATAAATGCTGTTACATCATTGGCATATTCTTCAATTGTCCAGTTGGTTCTTTCGGCTTTGGATTTGCCAGAGCCCGGCAGGTCAATTGCGAAAACATTGTAATTTTTAGAAAAATATTCAACTTGATTTTTCCAATACAGTTCCGTCAATACACCAACCGTGTAAAAACAGAAGTGTTGTATCGCCGTGTCCTTGTTGAAAATAATTGATTTCAACTTGTTTGTCTCTGATTGTGACTTGTTTTGTTTTCATACTCTTTTGTGTTTGTGCCTGGCTATCAATTTTTACCAAATATTATCGTAAATCCTAATTTTACTCCCAATGTCTTTGACACCAACCTAACATTATTAGGATTATTTTCAATATCCTTTTGAGTCCTAAGATAAATACAATCAAAATCAGTTATTATTCACCAAATGAATACCTTATACCCCATAGACTCCTTATATTTAAATCGTCCTCCACAACAATTTCAGGGGTGAGTTCGAATAAAAGAGACAGTTTTTTGAAATCATTTAAGGGGTATATTTCAATCTGTGCTGGAATGGTAAGCGCATATATATGGTCATCCCCACGAAATGGCCCGGTATTGAGACCAAATCCACCCGAGAATCTATGATAAGTTCTTGGTTTAAAATTATAAAGAACATCTATTTCCATTAATAAGTCATCAATAGCCCTATTTGCAAATGTCTTTAATTCTCCACTTATCATGTTATTCTGGCTTGTATTTATCCCTAAGGCATAAATCGAATAATTAGTATCAGAAAGAAAACTCGACAACCCTTCGACTTCGCTCAGGGACCGGTCAATTCGATGAACGAAGAACTTTTCGGATGGTGGTAAGGCAGGCCAAAGGCCCTTCATAAGAAAACCATTGAATTTTAGATTTATACATAAGGGCCTTTGGCCTGCCTTACCACCATCCGAAAAGTTCACCCTCTTGAATGAAGTCGCCGGTCCCTGAGCGAAGTCGAAGGGTTGTCGAGTTTTCTTGCAAACACTAATTAGTAACTCCCATTTGAGAAAAGGATTTTGCCGATAAAGTCAATAAGAATGTAGGTGCAATAAATACAAAATTTTTTTCATGATAATATAGTTTAGTTAAAATTTAGTATGTCTGTATCTCTGTGGTTGCATCTGCGCTAACGGGAGTCTGTGCAAAAATTCATTTTAAAATTAAATTTAACTTTTTAATATTTCAATACAGCCCCATACAGCCATTTATTTTTTATCAACATCGTTACTCCCCCTTATCTTGAAGGAATCTATGGCTATGGTGTATCCTTCAAGCTTAATCAGTCAAACAAACCGTCTGAAAACCTCCCGGAATGCTTTGGAATGGTTTTTCCGGTTGTCAGCAATTGTTTTGTACTTTATGGATGATAAAGGGGGCTCCCTTCTTCCTGACATTCAACATGAGCAAATCCAAAGCTTTTCAGTTCAATGAAAAAAAGCAGCTACAACACGAACAAAAAAATCCGGGGCAATGGAACTTTCCAGGCAGAACATCATCATTTGGTTTCTGTTTGTTCCTTGCTTGTGATTCATGGATTGGTTTTTTGATTTAATTCAAGTTAATAAATAACTGTGAATCAGAAGGATTTCGACAAGGAAGGTTATTAACAATATTGGGTGGGTTTTTGCACAGGCTGACGGCTGGCAAAAGAAACGTAGGGCATTTCGCTATGTTTTTTATTGCGTGTTACCAACTGGCCATGTTAATAGTATATCAATTATTTGATTTTTTTTTCAAGGAATTTAAAAGATCATTTTTACAAACAATTGATTCAATATATTATTTAATTTATTGATTTTAACTTCCATGCTTCAAGTGAAAGTAGCTTTGAAGTACCACCCAGAGATGTTAGAGCAATATGTTTCCCTTTGACATTTTCTTCTCTTACCTGACGGCTAATACAATACTTTCCCCCATTGACAAATATTTCGACTATTTTTTTATCAACAAATATATGCAAATCCAGTGCTTCTTCAATGCTCCATTCTTTTATCTCTACTATTATACCATCCACATTCAGTAAATTGCCACTCCAAACAATTGGCAACCCTCCTTTTCCGTCTGCATCAGAAAGGACGTTGATTCCACAAAACGAGGCATTGTGCAGGTTGAACTTCACGTTGACCTCCAATTGATCGCCAGAGAAACCATCAATAACATAAACTGCTGTAGTAGGTCCGTTAACACGCAGTTCCTTGGTTTTCAATTGGAAATGCGATGTTCTCAATTCTTTCATTGCGAGTATGGGAGATTGTATTATACGTCCATTTTCGATGCTCAATTTTCGGGGAATTGAAAAGCAGCCATTCCATTTTGGATTACTATTTTTTAAGGGTTCGTTCATGTAATAGGGTAACCATTCTCTATCCCATCCAGGAATCCACGACATGAGGAATAAATTTCCTTCATCGTTCGTGATGGATTCCTGGGCATAGTAATGACCGCTGTAGTCAATAACCCCTTCTGATTCAATTTTAAAAGTCAGTGCATTGAGATTAAAATCCCCTAAGAAATAGTTTACCCTGTCAACCGGAGCATCCGTTGAAGCCAGGAATATCCACTTCTCTCCAATTTGTTTGAATTCTGGCACTTCAAGATTTCGGTATTTATGCTTAGGCACTGTAAAAAGTATACCTTTATAATCCCATTCTGTTAGTTCATCGTTTTTAGCTTCAAATATGGGCACTGGCACATGATTTTCATCAAATAGATCGGCGCATGCAATCAGGAAGGTTCTGCCTTCGGTGCTGAATACAAAAGGATCACGCCAAAAATTGTCAAATGGCGGCAAACCAGGATATTCAAGGGTTAATATGGGATTTTTACCTTTATGATCCCATTCGGTTAGATCCTCGTTTTTAAATTCAGCTCTCCAGAATTTCATGCCAAGTCCTTCTCCAGATCCACTCTCTGAATAGAATGCAAACTTTTTTCCAGCCTTGGTAATTATAGTTGAACCTGATCCAATCGCTTTTAGTCCTAAATCAAAAGCAGGCGTTAAACCTGTTTTCATGTGCTCCCAATGTAATAAGTCTTTACTTCTGGCATGTGCCCAGTACCATGCACCCGGATGATAAGCAAAAGGTTGTAATCCATAAAAAATATGATACCACCCATTATAGAAAATTCCACCATTTGGATCCCCCATAGAACCAGTTGGAGGAGTAAGGTGGAAAGCAGGTCTGAAAGGATCCGCATTCGTGCTGATGGCTGAATCCCTTATGGCGTTGTTAATGTTTTCAGGCGTAAGATCCCAACTTTGTCCATTCAAAACTGATGAACTAATAGCTATTAAATAAATAAGAAAATAGATCCTCATTATTTCGTCTTTTAATTATTTATTCAATATGTAAAAAAATATAAAATAGTATAAGGCTTGTTGGTAACGTAACGTATATGTGACGCAGCTACCTGTGACCTGGCGTCGTAAAATAAAAATACGTAATTTTTCATGAATTAACTCATTTGAAGCGGCTAAAGGTAGCTGTGTAACAAATACTCATGCACACCGGATACTAAAATCAGCTAGAATCTGGATGATATCACCTGTTTCCAGGTAAATAAGGGCATAAAAACTTCAGGCTTCCAGCAATCTTCAGCCGGCCCAAACCCCAAAACCAACAAAAAACGTCATTAAATGCATGGCTTGCCTGCTGATAGCCCGGCGGGTGCAGTGCACTGAGCCCGCCGAAGTGTAGTTCAACATGGACTCATCGCTGGATCTGGTGGACCGCTCAGAGTCCTATTTATTAGCGGCTGGCAATTATTGATTTAATGTATGATTCAGGTGTCAAAACTCCAATCTCACTTTTACTAAAATCCTTAAGATTACGAGTCAAAATTACATTTATCTCACCATGTTTCATTGCAGCAAAATTCTGCAAACTATCCTCAAAATCTTTAAATCCTGAATTTAGGGCATTACTCACAACTTCTTTATCCATTAATAAGACATCAGTTATCATAAAGAGTTGTTTCAGATTATCAACCACTTTATCGTGTCGGGCAGTTTGTCTTAAGAGATAATAAACATTACTATAAATCACCGGAGTAACAAATCCTTTAATTTTATTTGTCTCGCATAATCCTATCACTTGAGAAGAATATTCAGCATAAGGTTGTCTATCAAAGAAAAAGTCTAAGATTACATCTGTATCTATTAATACATTATCCATGCTATAAATATTTCTTAGATAATCCTTTCGACAACTCTTTTATATAATCAAAATCCTTCGGTGCTTTAAAAGAACCCCTCAGAGATGTCGCTATAGGAGTTGAATCTATTACTTTTAAATTTTCTTCCTTAATAATCACTTTAAGATAATTTTCAACTATATCAGAAAGGCTTCTCCCTTTTCCTTTTGCATACTTCTTTGCTTTTTCTATTAAAGATTGCTCTATTGTCAATGTCAGCTTTGTATTCATAACACGTTGTTTTGTTTTTCAATTTACACGTACAAAGTTAAGGCTTTTTCTTAATCCGTGCAAATAATTGTCAGATTGCACGTGTTTTCCTTGCTTGCCGCTAACGTTTCAGTATAAGTGGCGTTGCCACTAAGGGTGAACTTTATAAAATGAAATTACTAAATTTTCAGGAAAAATTTTTAAAGAAAGAAAAACGGTGGCAATGACATTTACACCTTGTTGAACTAAATCCGCCCAGCCTTAAACGTGCTTTGAAATAGCACAATGAACTCCCGCTGTTTTATCCAAATCTTCAACAGGCATGCCGGAAACCGATGCAGAACGCATCACCCGGCTTACGGGTTTAGATCCTACATGCACTTTCCCTGGTATTTGATTTTTCTCTATGGCTTAACCTGCCCGTATGCAGGATAGAATTTTATGGTCTAAGTACGTGTAAAACCGGGCAAAATCAAACCTTCAGGCTCAGACAAGATGATTGAAACTGCATTTTTACAAAACAAATGAATATTAAATTAAATATACGGAACCTTTCTTACTCAAAAAGGCAACCTTAATTGAATCTTTCTATTCAAAGACCGTTAAGCAACTAGAAATGTGTACCTTATCGAAACTCCATATATGATGTTCCGCGGGAAGTCGTTCAACTGGTTCCGATTGCCATCGGAATCATGCCGGGTCTTTCAGACCATATGAAGAGTGGGTTGTGTGCGTGCCTGAGCGTAACGAATAAATTTACCGGATGTTATGTTTAGTTGCTATTTGATCAAAATATCCATTTTTTTACCTAAACCTGTTTCGATTATTTTCTTTAACGTGCCCAATTCAATATCTGATCGTTCATTCTCAATTCTTGATATATAGTTTCTTGTCGTCCCACTTTTTATCGCAAGTTCTTGTTGTGTCAAACCGGATTTTAATCGGCTCTCCTTTATTAATTTTCCAATCTCAAGCATTAATTCCGATTTTTCAGGTGTACTGTATTTTAATAAAACATCAGCTCCAATTTCAAAGGGAACTTTCATTTTGGATCCGTCAATTTTCTTAATATATTGATTTACATTCGTCCAGGAAAGGGTGTTGTTATCAACAATTACTTTCTCAAATTCTTTCGGATTGGTTAATTTCCAGGCCGGAGATTCCTTTTGTAATTCAATTCCTTTGAAAACTTTTTGAAAATCAATTATTCTTGATTCACCATTGTTAAATACAACGGAAATTGTTATTCCTTTTATCCAATTGATCTTCAAGATCCTGGGTATTTTTATTACTTTTCTCATTTTAGTTCCGGATTTAATTGATAAAAAATGTTCAAAGCCTCATCTGCATTTGTAGCCAGCCAATCAAAAACCAATTTTAATTGTTTGGTGGGCAGATCTCCGGCGTAGATTCGTCCTGTCTCAATCACTATTAAGATTTCATACTCTCCATAGCTCGCATGAATATGAGGAGGCCTATGATCTCCGTTATAGATAAGGATCTTAATCCCATTAAATGCATCTATTAGTGGCATTCTTTTTCTTACAAAGGTACCTAATTAGATACTATAAGCAAAATATTTGAGGTTAAATTTATTTGAACGGTTTTTCTCGGGCAATTAAACACAACGGCCACCGGTAAGTTTCGTTGCCAGGGTTCGTTGATGTTTGTTAGAATCATTAAATATCGTTAATCCGAATTTACGAAATTCGGAGCGAACCTGGCAATGAACGGCCCAGCCCTCATGAGTGGGTTGCGTGCGTGCCTGAGCGTAACGAATAAATTTACCGGATGTTGCAGGCAGGCTGGTTTTAACTGACATTGATGACTTCATTGATTTTCTTAATGAAGTCCTGCATCTCCTCGAACATTTCAGCTATGACTCCTTTTTCAAATTCAAAAAAAATATCATAGTCTCCTTTTGTTCTTCTGTTATAAGCTTTATTGATTATTTTTCCAAATTTTGGTTCAATCAATCCTGGGTGGATAAAGTTTTTATTGAACCATCCGATTAATTGTGCATGCTTCGAAGTCTCAAAATTATTTGCTAACGCCAGGGCCAGCAAAGAATAGAACATTCCATAATAAATCCGGTTTACAGCGGAACGTAACCTGTCATGCTCAATTAATAACCGGACATCTTCGATACTTTCGGAGGCCTCATCCAGCCTGTGCCGGATAAGATTATTCCTGTCCTCGTTATCTATTGTCATGCGTAGATTCCGGATTTAAACGCATTTTTGAATATGGGTTGTCTTCCCCTCTCTGAGTTTAATTCTGAAGTTGAAAGGATATGAACATCCAGGATTATATTGTATTTTAAATCAATATCATAACACAGATCCAATATTTTGTTTTCATCCTCACCTGAATAATTCCTTTCCAATACGATGAGAATATCGTAATCAGAATTTTCATCGGAATCACCCCGGGCTTGCGATCCAAACAAAATGACATCCTTTACTGAATTGCCATAATGAGCATTCAGATGGTTCTTAAGATCAGTCAATATGTTATGCTTGTCAACCATGTTACTGTACTTGACCCCAATTTACAAAAAATCTTTCAATCAAGCGTCGGTGGTCCGTCAGCTTGCCTACAACGGGAGTCTGTGCAAAAACTCAATTTAAGATTAAATTTAGCTTTTTATTGTTTCAGTACAGCGCCATACACCCATTAATTTTTTCATCATTATCCGGGAATGAATTTTAGTCCGGAAAATCTAAAATCAAAATATGGGCTTAAAATAAGCCTTTTTTGATCTAATAAAACACGCAATAAGCTATTATTCAATGCTTTAATAAGTTTCTCGTGTTGATAGCCCGGCGGGTGTAGTTCAACATGGACTCATCGCTCGGTTCCCGGAATACCGGGACAGGCATTGCAGACCTCTCAGAGTCCTATTTATTGTGGTGCGTTTTGGTTTCAGGCATTTATCGGATCTATTTTTATCTGTCCTCCAATTGCTCGTAAGACTTTCATAATTGTATCAAATTGAGGTTTGGATCCCTCAGATAAGGCTTTATATAAACTGGGTCTACTTAATCCAGTTTCTTGAGCAATCTTTGTCATTCCAATTGATTTTGCAACATGTCCAATTGCTTCAATTACATCTGAATCATTTCCCTCTGCTAAAACAGCATTAAGATATTCTGCAATCATTTCATTACTATCCAAGTAATCTGCTATATCAAATTTTGAGGTTTTCATATTTCTACTTTTTTAACCTTTTATAGATCTCTTTTGCTCGTTTAATGTCTTTCTGCTGACTTGATTTGTCTCCGCCTATGAGTAAAATAATTATTTTTCCGGCTGATTCCTTGAAATAAACTCTATAGCCTTTAGCGTAATTTATTTTTAATTCACGAATTCCATCACCTACTGGTTAACTATCTCCAAAGTGCTCATCGGTTTCAATTTTTTGAATGCGAAACAAGATTTTGGCTTTAGCTCCTAAATCTTTTAGTTTTCTCAGCCATTTATCAAATTCAATAGTTTTCTCAATATTATACATTTTAACCTGTCTTCATTTGGATACAAAGTTATATATTCTTTTTTAATCGGAAAGACTTTTAGTGGGCTACTTTGTCGTTTGGTAAAATGCACCACAACGGTGACGTATATGCGACGCAGCGTAAGCCTTCGGCCTCCCCCGTATTGTCCAGAATTTAAGAGGTGAGTATTTTTCACCTCAAAAACCAATGGATAAAGCATCAAGATTTTCAGAGCTGATCAGGCAGCAGCAGGAATCGGGACTAACGATAAAAGATTTCTGTTTTAATCAAGGCATTGCTCAGTCAACATTTCATTATTGGCACAAAAAGTTACGCAGGCAAAATTCAGAAAAAGGATTTATTCCCTTAATCGTAAAATCAGCAGATGCGAATCTACCTTCAAAATATCGAAAAGGTTCCCGGCAAGCGATAACATCCCAAGGAGCAGAACAGGAAACCTTATTAGAATTGATCTTTCCCAATGGGATTTCATTGCGGGTAAAAAAAGATCTGGACCTGGAACAACTGCGGGCACTGATCCACCTTTATGACTGACCGTATGTTCCACCTTCATAAATCCCTTCAATATTACTTGTACCCGGCCCCGGTGGACATGCGAAAAAGCTTTTATACCCTTAGCGGTATTGTCACCAACGCCATGAACCGGGATGTCCGCAATGGCGAGGTTTTCATTTTTGTCAACCGCAACCAGACCATCATGAAAATCCTGCATATGGAATACGCCGGGCTGGTGATCTATCATAAAAAACTGGAGTCAGGCCGGTTTAAACTGCCTGCATTCGATGAAAATACCACCTCGCTGATGATCGGTTGGCATGACCTGATCATGATGGTTGAGAGCGTAAAAATCCGGCCAAAAAAACTCCGAAAAAAAGGGTCTGTTCCAGCCATTTCTTAGCTCATTTCTCTTGGCAATTTCAGATACTTTGTTTATCTTCATCCTCGATAAACAAAGGGATACAGCGCGTGAATATGTCAGATCAGGACAGGTTAGTTGAGACACTTTTACAGGAGCGTGATGAGCTGTATCAGGAGCTTTCCTCGCGCGAAAATCAGATGACGGAGCCCTGGATAGGTCAGAGAAGAAAAACGAGCGCTATGAGGCTGTAATCAAGGAAAAAGACGATAAGATCAAACAGCTGACCGACCAGCTGGCCTGGTATCGCCGGAAGTTCTGGAAAGCTTCAAGTGAAAAATTTATCCCCCAGGATCCCAATCAACGCCGCATCGACTTTGACGGGCTGGATGTCCTTCCCCAGGAGAAAGCCGTTATCGAATCAGCCGAAAAAGAGATTATCTCCTATGAACGAAAGAAACCGGAGAAACCAAAAAAACAGCCGGTTCGTCTGCCTTTGCCGGATTATCTGCGACGTGAGAAAGAGGTGATCGAGCCTGAGGGTATCGATGAGAACTGGGTACGTATTGGAGAAGAAATTACGGAAAAGCTTGAGTATAAACCGGGAGAGCTGTATGTCCATCAGATCATCCGCCCGATATATGTGCTTAAAAAAGAACTTCAGCAGCAAAGGGAAGAGACCGGAAGTGAGGTGCAGGAAAAAAATGTAAAAATCGCAGCTCTTCCGCTTTTGCCCCTGCCACGAAGTAATGCCGGTGCCAGCCTACTGGCCGAACTGATCTTAAGCAAATACCTTTATCATATTCCTTTTCATCGTCAGATCGACATGCTCAGACAACCGGATTTCTCTCTACCTGCTTCCACGGTCAACGGATGGTTCCAGGGAGTTGCGACATGCTTCGTGCTTTGTATTACAGGTTACGGGAGCTGGTGCTTGCCAGTGATTACATCCAGGTTGACGAGAGTACGGTCCCGGTAGTAAACAGCGAAAAGAAACGGACAGTGAAAGCCTACCTTTGGGTGGTTCGATCGGTGATGGAAAACCTGGTGTTTTTTCATTATGATAAAGGGTCCCGGGCCCAGAAAGTGGTGATCGAATTACTGCATAATTACAAGGGAGCCGTTCAAACGGATGGTTATGAGGCTTATTCTATCTACGAGAATAAGAAAGGGGTATTGCTTATTAGGCTGCTGGGCACATGCACGCCGTAAATTTACCGAAGCCTTGAAGGAGGATAAGTCCGGGGCAGAGTATGCCCTCAAACAAATCGGTTGATTTATAATGTAGAGACCATGGCAACGGATCAGGAGATGGATTATGATCAGCGTGCCGCCTTACGAGAGAGGCTGGCCTATCCCATACTCCGTGCTTTTGAGAAATGGATCGTCAGCTATTATCCCAAGACCTTGCCTAAAGGAAGGATGAACAAAGCCTTGTCCTATACTTACTCTTTATTCCATCGATTATCAAGGTATCACCTTGACGGACGCTACCAGATCGATAACAACGGAATCGAAAATGCCATTACGTCCCCTGGCGATCGGAAGGCGCAACTATTTGTTTTGTGGTAATCATGATGCGGCAGAGAATGCTGCCATTATGTATTCACTTATCGGAAGCTGCAAAGCCAATGATGTAGATCCCCGGGAATGGATGACAGATATTCTGACAAGGATACCGGAATATAACAATGACTACAGCAAAGATCTGGCAGATCTTTTGCCACACAACTGGAAGGCATCCAAAAAGCTCCGGGAAACTCCAACGAATCTCCAACAATAGTTGGATTTTATTAGAAGTAATTTGCATCTCTTTCTGAAAACATCCAACCAAATCCAACAACTCTCCAAAATTATTGAATTTTTTAAACCTCGTGTAGGATTTTTTTCAAACTTGCAAGACGTGCAAGGCCGAAGGCTTACATTCTATCAACTCTAATTTTATTGTTTCCTGTTCCATCACCTTTTTTTTCAAAGTTATGAAATTTTTGGTACTTTTTAATCGATAGGTGCTCTTTGCATGACACACAACGTTTGACAATATGAAACGGTTGGGTTTTCGGGCTGCGTTCTGTATCCACCGAGGAAAAAGCTGGCGCGAGAACCAAACCCTCGCAAACCACTGAACCCCAACTGTTTTATATTGTGTGTTGAACTAAATCCGCCTTCGCGGATAGCTTTATTAAAAATACCCGATTCTTTCCATAATTTGAATTTTTTAACCATTAAAAATTTAGATCATGAGAAAGAAATCGGGTTTAACTATTGTAGAACAAGCCATAGTACTTGTTCCTGAATTTGATAAAGTTGTTCGCAAGCTTGAGCAACAAGTTACCCTTCGGGGCCAGAGTAAAAGTACGCTACAAAATTCCTCAGTGCACCGCATCCGGCGCATTGCCCTTTTCGTGCTTCACTTCGGGAAACTGCCCGAACAGATCGACCCGGAAGAGATCAACGAATATCTGGTGGCCCTGGCCCGTGATCCCAAATCTCCCTCACGCAGCAGTTTTAAGCACATGGTCTACGGGCTTCGCTATTACTACCGCCTGCTGGGTATGAACAAGAACGCCATTGCCCTGCCTTCGCTGAAGAAAGATACAAAACTTCCGGTAATTCTCAACGGGCAGGAGCTCAAAGAACTCTTTGCAGCACCCACCCTGCTCAAGCAGCGGGTGGTATTGACCCTGATATACTCTGCAGGCTTACGCGGACAGGAAGTCATCAACCTGAAGATATCGGATATTGATTTCGAACGCAAGACCATCCACATCCGGCAAAGCAAATACAAGAAAGACCGGATAGTTCCCCTGGCCGACAGCATGGCTGTTGGGCTGAGAAAATATCTGGCAGCAGAGAATCCGCACATCTGGTTGTTCAACGGCAAGGAAGCCGATGGCAGGTACAGTGTCAGGGGATTATCGTGGGTAATGCGCGAAAACCTTAAGAAAACCTCTATCACCAAAGAGGTAAATCTTCATTCCCTGCGCCACAGCTATGCTACGCACCTGCTGGAACAAGGGGTCAATATTGTAACCCTGAAAGAACTGCTTGGTCATGCAGAGATCACCACTACCATGATCTATCTCCACATTGCACAATGCCAGTTGGTCAAAGCCCATAGTCCCCTGGATACGCTTTATAATTACTCGGGGCATGCGGCCAAAGTTTGAGCTGGCTGATGCGATACGTCTTTTCGGTACCGGCCTTGCTTCCGGGGTAAGCTTAACGCCCCTGCAACAAAGAGTGCTGGAAAAGATTGCCAGTTGCCGTACGGCTGCCTTGGGCGGGCATGAAGAAGTATGTGACACCTGTGGTACGGTCCGCTACAGTTACAACAGCTGTGGTGACCGGCATTGTCCCAAATGCCAGGCTGCCAAACAGGCGTTTTGGATCGATGACCTGATCAGGCGTACTCTACCGGTGAAGCATTATCACATCATATTCACCGTTCCTCATCAGTTGAACGGACTTTGCCTGCATAACCAACGTTTGTATTACGACCTGCTGTTCGGTGCCGTATGGCATACCCTGCGGTCATTCGGATACACGCATTATGGCGTTGAAAGCGGTGCTGTGGCAGTCTTGCATACCTGGGGACAGAACTTGTCATTGCATCCGCATATCCACTGCATTGTCCCATCTGCTGGCTACACTCTGGATGGCCGGTGGAAGAATATCGGCCCCTCGGGAAATTACATCTATCCGGTTACCCAACTGAGCAAGGCCTTTAAATACAGGTTCCTGGACAGCCTCAAACGGGCTCTGCGAAAACAGGGAGAACTGCAACTTTTTGACCCAAAACTGCAAGAGGCATACAGTACACGTTGGGTGGTGCATTGTGAGCCGGCACTGGCAAGTGCTGATCATGTCATAAAATACCTGGGACAATACACCCACCGGGTGGCCATTACCAACCAACGGATTTTAAACATCCACCAGGGGAGGGTTACTTTCATGGCCAAAGATTACCGCGACAATGCCATTAAAAAGCCAGTTACCCTTGACGGGGTGGAGTTCCTGCACCGTTTTACCTTGCATATCCTGCCCACTCGATTTGTGAAGATCAGGTACTTCGGCATTTATAATCATACGGCCAAAAGAAATCTAGCATTGCAGTTTGTGCCGGACAGCAAACCGGATATTGACACCCTGATAAAAGACAAGGTACCTCCCGAAACCAGGCTGCAGCGCTTTGAACGTCTCACGGGTATTAATCCCTGTCAGTGTCCTGTATGCAAGAAAGGCCGGATGGTGGTGGTTAGGGAACTGCCCAGGATCAGGTCACCGGACAGGGTAACTTCTCCCGAATTTTTTGCGTCAACTTTTTAAACCCCGGTTTACACCATATCGATAGGGCTGGGAAAACTATGCACACCGCATACCAAAATCAGCTAAAATCCGGATGATATCAACTGTTTTCAGCCAATGTAGGGTACAAAAAACTTCAAGCTTCCAGCAATCTTCAACCTGCCCGATTTCCAAAAACAACAAAAAACGTCATTAAGTGCATAGCTTACCTGCTGATAGCCCGGCGGGTGTAGTTCAACATGGACTCATCGCTGGGTTTTGCAAACCGCTCAGAGTCCTATTTATTGGCAGCTGGCCTCTAACGTACGAGGCTAAAAACCGGCGGTCAACAGTGCACCACCCTTTAACCTACTAATTTTATTTTTTTTTGCACTATCCCCCGAAACTTCCTGTCGCACGCTGGTATTTTAGCCTTTGTTAGAGGCCGGTTGAATGCGCGCTGGCAGACTGCTGATTTACTTTCCGTTCCCTGTCAGCCCGCTACAACCCTTTGCACATTCCCGCCTTTACTCACTGCGAGCGATGGATAATTGAAAACAGAGCGATCGGCCACCTGGCTTTCAAAACATTCTGCCCTAACCATCAACCACTAACCTCATTTACCCTTCCGTCTGCCCGCAAACCGTGCGTTGGGTAGGTTGTGCCTCACGATAAGGATTTTACTCAACTGGCCTCTAACGTACGAGGCTAAAAACCGGCGGTCAACAGCGCACCACCCTTTAACCTACTAATTTTATTTTTTATGCACTATCCCCCGAAACTTCCTGTCGCACGCTGGTATTTTAGCCTTTGTTAGAGGCCGGTTGTATGCGCGCTGGCAGACTGCTGATTTACTTTCCGTTCCCTGTCAGCCCACTCCAACCCTTTGCATATTCCCGCCTTTACTCACTGCGAGCGATGGATAATTGAAAACAGAGCGAGCGGCCAACTGGCTTTTAAAACATTCTGCCCTAACCCTCAAGCACTAACCTCATTTACTCTTCCGTCTGCCCGCAAACCGTGCGTTGGGAAGGTTGTGCCTCACGATAAGGATTTTACTCAACTGGCCTCTAACGTTTGACAATATGGCCAGTAAGGGATAGCGGGTGATTTCTTATCACGATATACGAAAAGTTGAAGCGTGCTACAAACCTTCGCAAACCACCGAAACCCTTATTGGCTATATTGTGTGTTGGCATTTCGTTGCTTTTTCTATTTTCTCATTATAGCAAACTAATACATTTTTCTTATCTCCATGCCAATTATGAAATCCATTTCCCTGGCAATCTTTAAATTTTTTGCAAGATTCACATTGACCAACTCTTGTCCAGTCCCTGTTTCGAAAAGGTTGAAATTTGTTTTCCCAAACCTCATAAAAATTATCAGTATAAATATTTCCTTGAGAAAAAGTCCTATCAATATTGGGACAGGCAGAAATTGAACCGTCAATAAGAATTGAGCCGATATTAATCCCTGCTCTGCAAAAAAAGTATGAATCCCTTACCAATGGCTCATATTTTCCTACATATCCTTCACAACTAAATTTTATATCAATTTCTTTGGATTTTCGGCTCTCTTCAATAAAATCCATTAATTGAACAAATTGATTGTTAGTTAACAATAATTCTGGATTATGAGCAGCTCTCCCGATAGGAATAATTGTAAATAATCTCCATGCCTTGACATTTTTCGAAATTAACAATTCACTAATCTGTTCAAGTTCATTGATATTCTTTTGATTTACACAAGTTACAATATCGAAGTTAATTCGATTGGAAGTTGATGCCAATTCAATTGCCTTTATTACTTTATCGAAACTCTTTTCACTATTTCTCAACCAATTATGAGATTCCTTTAGGCCGTCTAAACTTATTGTTAATGCACCCATTCCAGCATTTAACAATGAAATATGTCTCTGCTTATCGTATAAATGTCCGTTTGAAACTATCGACCATTTAAAACCTCTGTTTTCGCAATTCTTTTCCACTAAGTTCTAAGTCCTTTCGTAAAAGAGGTTCTCCTCCTGTAAATACAATGGTGAAATTTTGTGGTATGCTTTTTATAGAATCAACTGCTCTTAAAAAAAACATCTGCTGGCATATCCTCATGCAAACTATTTTTTGAGCAATCACTCCCGCAATGCAAACAATTCAGATTACATCGTGTAGTACATTCCCAAAATAAGTAATTCAGTTCGTGAAGTTTTATTTCCGAATCTCTAAATTTTCTGAAACTATATTTTTTTAATTTAGTGAGCATCTATTTTTCTTCCATGGCTATATCTAAGAATACTTTTTCGCTTAAATCGGTCAACACAGTATCCTTTTCAATATAAAGTCCGTTTTGTGTAGAATCAATATCTTGAAATTGGAGGGTTAATTCTTCAAGCATTTCTGTATAAAACGAAAACTTACCTTCATCATTTGTTAACTCATATTGCATATTTTCGGCAACTAGAAACTTTAATTCCCTTAATTGGTAATCCTGAGGTCTTAGATTTTACTTGTCCTTCTAGTAATAAATCCGGTTTAATATCCTGAGGTGTTCCATAACATGCTTGAAAAACAAACAATGCTGATGTTAAACTTAAGCCTCCGACTATTTTTCTAAGCAAATTTCTTTTCATGTTTTTCTTTTTTTATCATGATGATTTTCAAGGTTAGCAGGTTGTTTCCTGCAATGAATGCCA
>CAVVFN010000011.1:0-172934 GCA_963747515.1 uncultured Prolixibacteraceae bacterium | reverse complement strand
TTTAATGATTGAAATTATTAAGAATTCGAGTCTACAATTTTATTATGGTCCAGGCTGTTTATGGTGTCCCAGTCTTCTTTGGCATCCATGGTGTTTGAATCTTCCGTGTCGTGGGTTCTTTCCGGGTTAACTCCGGGTTTGGATGCGAGCAGGGCACGGAGTGCCTTAACCTTATCCTCCTGAGTCTCGCCTTGGCAATTGATTCATCAATTGCATCGAAAGCGGTTATTGCATTAGCAAGGTCAGTCCTTGCCTGGTCACGTTCAGAGTTTGCAGTATCCCTGTCAGCGACAGCGGCATCACGTTCAGTTGCAACGGTATCGCGTTCAGCGACAGCGTTGTCACGTTCCTGAGTAAGGGTATCGTTTTCTGAAAGGCGGGAGTCCAGGACCTGGAGCTGTTCGTCGTTCAGGTATACCCCATCATCAGTGGATCAAGTGAATCCACATTCAGGGCTTTGTTTACAGCAGTGAATTGTTTTTCCATATTTTTTGATTTTAAGGAATTTTCTTTTTCCTGTTTATTTTGAATCCTTTTCCACAACTTGTTGAAAAGGTTATCTTCTTCTGTTTTGGAAGTTTTTGCCATGTTCTGTTTGCGTGGAGGTTGCGGCATACCGTTGGCGGTAATCAGGGCAACCAGCTGTTCGCTTTCCAAAAAGTTAATAGCATCTTCGGGTTGGTAGACCTCGTCTACAAAACCCCATTCCAGGGCTTCTTCGGCGTTCAGCCATGTATCTTTTTTCATCAGGTTGATGATTTCATCAAGCTGTTTCCCTGTTTTTTTCACGTACATACGTGCCATCTGCAGGGATATTTTGGCCAGTTCCTGTTTTTGCTTTTCGAGTTTTTCAATCAGCTTTTCGATATCGTCCTCGTTCATGGTATCCCATTCGTCAACCCAGCTCATGGGTTTATGAATCAGGTAGAATGAATTTTTATTCATTCGTATTTTTTGGGCACCAAGGCTAAGCAGCGTAGCTGCGCTGGCCACAAAAGCAGAAAGTTCAACGGTAACATTACCATGTTCCCTGAACTGGTCGTAAATAGAGAGGGCATGGTCGACAGACCCGCCAAGAGAGGATACTTTTACGAAGACTTTATTTTTCTTATTGTTGTTAAGCTGGCTGCGGATAAACTGTTTTGAATATCCCATTGCTCCAATGTAGCCCTCGATATAGATTGTATGTTCTGCCATTATTTACTAAATTTTAAGTAAATAAAGCAAGGGGGAAGCGTGGATTCAAGGACAAAAAGGGCTTAAATCCACTGGAAATAAAGGAAAATCTCTTTGTTAAAAGGGATTTGCGACCACTCTTAAAGCCTCCGGTATTTTGCCGGTGAATGTAAATTCACATCCGGCTCTCATGAATGTATCGTTTCCGGTATCCATTCTTGATGAAAGGGAAAGCGGGAACCTTTTGGAACCTGCCAGCAGATATTTTCCATTTCCTTCCATTGTAATGATTACCCATTTTTGGGTCATCATTTCTTTAAGGGTTGTTTCCAATTCTGCAGTTACACCGGGGGCAAATCCCTTTACAGTTGTATTATATAAGATACCCTCGTTGGATTTTACCGAAGCTGAAGTGTAAGACATTGAGTCCGGTGAGCAATATAATTCATAGATATTGTTGGTATCACCAACAGAAAATGAATTGCCGGCGGCAAGAAATTGTTTTGATGGAATGGCCCATATTTTAATCAGGCCGCCTAAGTTGTCGACAGGTTTATTAAGCTGTTTCATGTTCGTCAATTAGTTGTTTGCAAACTGTCCCTAAATCATACAAGTTGCGCAGAATTATTTTTTCTATTTTGGAGAAAATTTCCTTGTCAAAATCCACCAGAAGTACCTGACCATTACGGTAAAAGTCCTTTTTAATTGCTTCATATCGCCAAACATCTTCATCAAATCTGAAACGGTCCTGAAACCGTTCAATGGATTTATTGATTGGTATTCCCAATCCGTGTGTGATGCCCACGATAGTGCGCATCATCATTTTGACTTTATCCTCGAAAAATTTGCCGAATGCAATCATGTTGGTTTTGGAAAGTTCCCATCCGTAACGGTAAAAGTCGTGTTCCGAAATAAGAATATCCACAGTATCTGAATAAGATACAAGGGATTCAGGGTATTGTTTGTCGCGGGAGTAGTTTGGTTTTCTTAGCAGTTGCTGAAAAAACCGGTGACAAACAGGGTCCTCCGAGAAATCAACAGGCGAGCCGTAGTTGATTTCGAGGAATCTTTTAACGTAAGGTTTTACGGGAACTGAAACGGTAAATTTTTGATTTTGTACGTCCATCAAAGGTTATTTAGTTATAAACATAAATAACCAGAACCAGGCAGCAAAGTACAGATAGCGAAATTAAAAATAAAAAGGATATATCCATGTTGTTCAGGGGAGTGAAACGACCAAAAAAATATCAGGGAAACCCTTAAGTTTCCCTGATTGAATTAAGATGCCTTTTTTCGCTGGGCAATAACATATACCCTGGGGACTAATTCTGGCTTCTGGCACGCCGGTTCAAATTTTACCATCTGCCATTGAGTCGCGCCGGATTCAGGCAAGGGCGGAGCCCCAACAGAAAAAAAGGCAAGGGAGATTTATTTTCCCTTGCCTTTTCCGGCGGACTTAAATAACTTTGTCAAAATTTATACGGAGTTTTTAAGTAACCCATAATTTCATTGAAGAATAAGGGTTACTTGCGTCAGGGATAGAAGCGGCATCCTTTTATGAAGTCTTAAAATGGAATAAAAGATATAGCGGATAGCCCGCCCGGACGCCCTAATATAAATAATCTTCTCAATACTTAGTTTCAAATCCGGTCAACGTTGAGTATATGCAAAGTAGGCGATTGCGGGCTTCAAACTTATCAAACTGTTACAATTTTGAAGCGGGCTACAGCCCTTGAATTTACTACCGTCACGCCTATTTTGCATATACATTGTTATGGCCAGTGATTTATTGTTTAACGATTTCACTCCAAATTTTATCACCATTTCGATTAATATAAAACAGCTCATATTTTCCAGTGTATTTTTTATCGGAATAAATGAATCTTCGCCCCTTTGTAATACCATTTTTAAATCCGCCATAGTCAACATGAGGACTAAAAGCTATTATTTCATTCCCTTTTTTGTCAATAAATCCTTCAATAAAGTATGAGTTAAAATAATATCCTTTTTCATTGACTTCCAGTGAAACAGGTGCAATACCTTCTGAAAAATCACTTCTTACATAATATAATGGTTTAATTATTAATTGTCCTAATGTATCAATAAATCCCCATTTGTCATTTAATTGTACACATGCCATTCCATCTGAGAAATTAGCTGCTCTTTGAAATCTCAATTCTGTAATTAATTCACCTGATTGGTTTATGTATGTGGCACTATCATTTTTATAAACAATAGCAAATCCTTCGGAATAGTCAAAAACATCACTTCCTACTTCTGTCCATATTTCCCCTGTATGGTCATAAATTTTAGTTATCAAATCACCATTTGTATTCATAAAATATGAAGAGCTATCCTTAACAACTAATGAAATCCCATCTTGAAATACTGTTGCTGAAGATAACGTTGGCTTAATCTTCCACTTTCCATTTTTATCAATAAATCCATAAAACCAATTATCAGGATACATATTGATATATTCTGCAATTATTACGTCATCTGCTACACTATGAGAACCATTAAATCCTTTATCACAGATAATTATCATTGCAAGCCCATCAGTAAATTCAAATGTTCTATAAATCTCTTTACCATTTGGAATTTCGAGAGAATCTATTGATATGATTATTTCACCTTTAGAGTTCAAGTATTGGAATCTTTTGTCTCCTTCAATATTTAATAGACCATCTGAGAAATTACCGTAGTATTTGTCTGTGTAAAAAACAACATTTCCAATTGTATCAAGAAATCCATATTCTCCATTTTTCTTAAATGAAACTACACCACTATTGTATTCTTGACCAAGCATTTCAAAATGGTCTGTATATATCTCACGTCCAGCTGAATCAATAAAGCCTAGTTTACCATTTGATTTCTCAATAAACCATCTGTTATTAGTCTGAGCAACACAATTTAAAGAAATTATTGTTAGAATTATAAGGTTAAATATCAGTCTCATCTGTGTCATTTTTTATTGGCCATAACGGTTGGTGGTCGAGTAGGCAAAGGGAGTTTCACCCTAAGCCTCTCACAGAACCGTGCTTGATAGTCTCCCATCACACGGCTCTTGTTATACAAATCTAAACGCTTCATCCAGTTAATCCTATTTTCCAATGATAAAATAAACCGGGGAATTGTTCCCGTACTCTTGTAAACCATTGAAACGCTCGTTTTATACTGGTCTTGTAGCGTTTGTACCTTTTCCTTGCCCAGCGGATTAGCCGTTTATTCAACAAACAGAAAACTGGATTCATGGCACTTTTCCTAAATTTACCATAGTAGTTCACCCATCCCCGAATATAAGGATTTAAAAACTGGGCTACGCCTACAATACTTTTATGGGTCAGGCCAACAATGTTCAATTCTTCCATTTTATCTGCTATCCGTTTCTTCGAACCGATGCTGATAGCACAATCATAACCAAGAAACAGTTTTCCTGTTTTCCTGGACTTTGTTGTGCGAGGCTGGAAAGAGTATCCCAGGAAATCAAATTTTACATTTTCATGTTTCTCTTGTCTCCTGTAGTCTTTACAGTAAACAATTTTGGTCTTTTCCGGGTGCAACTCCAACCCGCATTCTTTCATCCGTTCACGAACAGCATTCAACGTTTGTTCCGCATGAGTTTTGCTCCGGCAGTGCAGAATGGCATCATCGGCATAACGCGCAAACATAACTGTCGGATGATTAAGCTCAAGCCATTTGTCCATAGCATAATGGAGAAACAGGTTTGCAAGCAACGGGCTTATTACACCTCCCTGTGGCGTTCCCTTCCCCTGTTTCTGAACCAGTTCACCTGATTCCTTGTACACAGGGGCAGTTAGCCACCTCTTGATGTACATCATACACCAGTTCTCCGTCACATGTTTCTCTAAAGCAAGCAGCAATTTTCCGTGGTCAATATTATCAAAGAACCCTTTAATGTCAAGGTCAATTACCCAGTCATATTTCCTGCAATTGTTCCTTACCGATTCCAATGCCTGATGGGCATTCCTGTTCGGTCGATATCCATAGGAGCTTGTACTGAATAACTTTTCAAACCTTGGCTCTAAGTAATCTTTAATAACCGTTTGTCCAATCCTGTCGGCAATGGTTGGGATTCCGAGCTTACGGGTTTTCCCGTCTTTCTTTGGTATCTCAACTGCCTTAACAGGCGGTGGAAAATAACTGCCCGATGCCATACGATTCCAAAGTTTGTACAGGTGTTTCGACCGGTCAGCATCAAATTCCTCCATGCTGATTTCATCAATCCCCGCACTTCCCTTGTTGGCTTTCACTTTCTTGTAAGCCGCCCAAATCATTTCACGGCTTACCGGTACTGATTTTGTCTCATTCCATAAATTCATCCTCTTTCGAGTTGTTAAATGTTATGATACTGTATAACCTGACCCCTTCGCTCCATTCCCGTTACAGGAACTTCATCACTACTACGGGTCAGTCCGTCCCTGCATGGCACTTCGTTATTCTGCCTCTGGGGTGTGCCCATTGTGCATTTCACTTTGCATTACCATGCAGGTTCCCGGGTTCCGTAATTAAGCCCGGATAAAGGTCATGCCGCCTGAAAGACGCCTGCCGCACAGCCAGTAGACAGGTGCCCGCTGTGCTTATCACTGCATAACTTGCTCTACAGCTTTTGACAGAATATGGCCACTTCCCGACTCCTCTTCAGCGGTTACGGTTAGTTCATCTCCTTTATCCATACCTGACCATGCTCGTGACATAGTCTTTTCCTAAACGCTCAGCACCATGCCTCTTAAACACAGCACCTTTAGGTGGTTTGATGCCCCCTCCTGCAAGACGACACCGGTGGTTCTACCTTACAACTGGTATCCACCATCTTAACTACAGCATGCAATGAACTTATCTTGCCGAATCATTGCTTCCCGGCACACCAAGTTGTCGGGGCGGATTTCGGAGAGCGTTCCTGTCCGAAGGACACGGAACTCGATGCGAGAATCCGCAGTTGGCGTACCACCGAGCCCCGCCCTGCAATTTGTACTTGTTAGCGGTTCGGCTTTTATCGTTTTCATTCTTTCATTTTTAAGTAATAGTCCCAATGGTTAATATCCTTGACTTGTCTTCCTTCTTTTTTGCCAACAAAACCGTTTAATATTTTCTTCGCTTGCTCTAAATTTTCAGCAGTGCACCGTCCTTTTCTCCATTCTTGATTATTGTCATTAGAAGTCCAAGGAAATTCTACTTTTTGTCCGTTTTCTTTGAACCAATCTAAAAACTTAAAGTAGTCATTTGAGTCTGGAATTATTGCCTTAAATGTAAAAGTCGGGATGTTAGAAGATTTATACAGTTCAATTGCTTGATATTCATTAATTTCATCGTCACGAAATAATTGTTTTCCTGTCGGTCCTTTAACTTTAACCACGTCTTTATAAAAGAACCCTGTTTCTGGTTTTGGAATTCGGTTAAGAAGTGCCAAGTCCTTTTTTACTATTCCATAAACTTGTTCTTTCTCGTCATTTAAAATAATTGCTGCGAGGTAACAGTCAGGATTTCTCCAAAAGTTATTTTCTTTTTTCTTCTGAAGATAAGTCGATATGGATTCCCAAAAACTCATTTATTTTTCATCTATTCACTTGTTGTTCTGTTCTTTTAAGCTGACCGCTAACGGTTGTTATGTACACCAGGTGAATATATTTCTCTATTAGTTAATTCATGCATAAGGCCTTGTTTTTTAAAAACATATCCGTTTTAAACGCTTATAAACGTTTATAAACATTTATAAATTCATTTGTTGCGACTAAAAATAACAAAACTTCCTTCATATCCTCCAAAAAATACTCAACAACATAAAAACCCGCGTCAGGGATAGAAGCGGCATCCTTTTATGGAGCCAAAGGCGAAATAAAAGATATAGCGGATAGCCCGCCCGGACGCTCCCTGTTTGTTTTTGATTCTATTTTCGCTTTGGCTTCCAACCCAATCATATAAAACGTATTTAGCCAAAGGGAAATTGAAAAACCAATTAAAAAGGCATTATCATTAAATGAAAAGTCAGGTAGAATTAATACTAAAATTGGCAAAAGGAGTGTTCCTATTAATCCAATATTCCCCAGAGCCAAGCTTAAGGATGCAAAAATAATATTCACATTAATAATTTGATTCGTCTAATCCAAATTAAAAACTAATCCTTAATACAGCGAACTGAAAATCCGTATGCCTTTTTGCCTGGATACAAATAAATATAGCTTGTGGAGTAAGCTAGTCTTCGATACCATGCACCACTTGAACTTTCCTGAGAAGATGTCCACCAGTATATACGTTCTCCAATATCATTGAAACTACCATCTGTGTCGTGCATGCCGCCAGGAAGACCATAAAAACCATAATCATCGGTACCAACCATATTGATGATCCAACCAATTGGTGATTTGAGTTTACTTCCAACTTTACCACGCGCATATAAATCACTTGCTTCGCTCTGACTCATTCCTATTGTCATTTCCAGTTGTTTCCATTCATCATTGGAAGGTAGATGCCATCCACTTGGACAGGATTTCAGTGCAGTATCCCATGTATATAATCTACCATAGATTGCAACATTATTTTCATTATTTCCATAAGCCCAACATCCGCTGCCTGCATTAAAAGCTAGATTCTCAGCCATCCACCATTGGTCGCCAATTTTAACAGTTTTATAGATTTTATTATCACGAGAGTCTACAAATGTCCCAGTCATTTCTTCAGCCAACTTCACTATTGTTACAGTTATGTCTTGGTTGCCTCCATTACTTACAATTGTAAAAGTGCCATTATAACTGCCAGGGGATAAACTGTTACGGTCGACAGTTCCTGTTATTACTTGGTCTGTCTCTGTGGTTATGCTTCCAGATGATGAAGAAAAATAAAGCCAGTTTATGCTTTCTGAGAAGCTCCAAGTTAAGTTTCCAGTTCCGGTATTCATTATATCAATCGATTCCTGTGTTGTTGTAGCTCCAAAGAACATGTTGGTTGGCGAAACTACTAACGTTGGTTCTTCAGGTACTTCCATTGTTACTGTTATATTTTGGAAACTACCATTATTGGATGTTTTGATAGTGCCATTGTATATGCCCGGATCTAGGCTACTTCTATCAACTGTAACTGTTACAATATCTGTTTCAGATGTTGTCTCTCCTGACTGCGAACTTAATGTTAACCAATCGAGATTCTCTGATATAGTCCATGTTAATGTTCCAGTCCCCTTGTTTTTAATCTCAAATACCTTTTCTGTTTCTTCTGTCCCAAAGTTTAGTTCAGTCGGTGTTACTGATAACTGTGGATTTGCTTCAACAGTAATATTTACCGAACCATCAGCCGTGCTTTGTCCATCATTTACAATAACAGAAATTGTATATGTTCCAGCTTCGTTTGGTGCTTTCCATCCAACAGCACCACCACTTGTTCCAGTGGGAAATGTTCCCAGGGGGGACGACCGAGAATAAGTTAACTGTAATCACCATTCGGATCTGTTGCCACACAAGTTAGTTGTGTAAGTTCGCCAGTTTTTATTGCCTGTGGGCTTGCGGTTGCATTTTGTATAGTTGGTGGTTGATTTTCTTTCTCACACGAATAATTAAAAATAAATATTAGAAAAAGAATTGCAGAGATATAGATTGGTTTTTTCATTTGGCATGTAATTTAGAATTTTTGGACTATTGAAAATAAAAATATTTTTAGCGTTGGCAAAATTGCTCTCTTTTGCGTTTATAAATTCATTTGTTGTAACTAAAAATAACTAAAAATTCCTTCATATCCTCCAAAAACTACTCAAAAACATAAAAACCCGCGTCAGGGATAGAAGCGGCATCCTTTTATGAAGCCAAAGGCGGAATAAAAGATACAGCGTATAGCCCGCCCGGACGCCCTAATTGGATTTATTAGCAGCCTTCATAAAATATTCAGTGACCTGTTGCAGCATATCCTGAAAAATTTCAGCTGCCTGTTCCTCTTCCATCTCTGAAATTTCATCCCGCAACAACAATAGCATCTGGCCACAGGCAGCCATAAAAGCCTGCCGGGTTTCTTTTTTCTGGCCCGGGCCCATCAACGTTTCTTTTAATTTAGTCCTGCTTAAGTAGAGCTGGTACTGGTATTCCAAATCAAAAATACTGTTCTTCATCATTAAACTTTTTTATCATTAAATACATACAGTTTATCGTCGGTCACTAAAAGGTTATCAGGCAGGTAATCCTTTAAAACCACAGGTATTTCCGGGTTTTTCCCTTTGATGTGAAAATACGCGTTTTTACCCGCCAGGATAGGCAAACGAGGATTCAGGAGGTCCGTTTGGTTGGATTTCATGGTTTCGAACAAACCATGCAGTTGTTCAAAAAGAGGCATATTGGCTCTTTTTGAACCTAAAAATTCAAGTTTTTCTTTCATGTAAGTTTTTATTAAGATTCAAAAAGCGGTTAAAATTTAAGCATGGATGCAACACAAAAAGTCTTTATATATGAGGCCTGCAGGATGAAACAGGGGTTAAAAATTCATTATTTCGGAAAAAAATGAATTGAAAACAAGGGTGCAACATGCAACATCTCTGCAAAAGGCTAAAAATAAATGGAATAAGTGAAAAAGTACCAAAAAAAGTGTGGAGCGTTGCACCCTGTTGCACCCTTGTTGCAACCTTATCAAAAAAGCGTGGGTGCAACATTTTAGCGCAACGGGTCAGAAAGTTACAGCGTGTTGCACCTGTTGCAACCTTATTTCGGTGTTTTGATTTTATTTTTATCATTTTTATATATCATTTTTAAATATCATATACATACATATCGTGTATGCGCGTGTCAGAAAGTTTTTTTCACGTAGTAGCAACGCCTTGTGCCGTCCGGCCTGCGGACACCTTTATGGGTGAATGAAAGGGCAGAAAGAGCCTCCCCGATTTTGACGTCGGACACCTTCGACTGGTCCTCTTTGGTTAATTTTCGGGTTGCAACAAGCAAGTTGAAAATTTCTTTTGGCTGCAGCCAGGTTCCTTCTCCGTTTTGCGGATGTTCGAAATACATTTTAATGTATTTCATGGAGGTAGTTTCCTCCATATACATTTTGTTGTGGTCCCGGAATTCTGTCCAGTCATTGATTGTCCATTTGTAGTCAAAATCCTGCTCAATGAGTAACAGGGCTTCTGCCCATATCTGGTCGACGTTAACCTTTTTACTAAAATCCTGGTTAATGGATTCGAGTTCAAAAATGAGCCAGCGGCGATATCCCATGGAACTGGAAAGAAAGCCGCCCTTTTCAGGCGTTTTATTGGATGAAAAGCATCCACTGGCAATACGGTTCCTGCGAACCGGATAAGGTTCCCGGGGGAAGTACACATCAATTTCATCGGCGCTCATTACCTTTTTAAATTCTTCGGTATTTCGGCGGGTAAGTCCTACGAGCTCGTCGAAATACACAAGAAAATTACGGGCAAAGGATTCCTGCAGGTTGAATTTCCCATCTTCGTTCGGGTCGGCAATCAGGTTTTGGAGTGACGGAGGAACGATGAATTTAAAGAAAAAAGTTTTGCCTATACCTTCATCGGCATGAACCAGGCCCATGGCCACATCATTAGGGTGCAATCCCAGGGCGCAGGCAGTAGTGGCCACGAACCATTTTTTCATATAGCGATACATCCGGTGCTGGTAATAATCTTTTTTTTTGCCCGGAAATTCCCGCATGCGCAAATGGCTCATAAGTAAATCAATGTGACTTACACCCTGGTATTTTCCCTTAAGCGATTCAAAATATTCCTTAATAGGGTTGTAGGTTTTAATCTGGTTGGGACTGCGGAGTATTTTCCGCAGGATATTATCAGAAACCGCAATACCCTGTTCTATAAGGTGCAGGCTGATATCATCAAAAGTGACAGGATTATCGAATTTACGGGTTTTTGGTTTGATATCGCTTTTGGAAGGGTCAAACTCGTTTACCCGGATATCGTAATGTTCATTCAGAAAATCCTTTACTTCTGCAACTTTATTCTGAACCGATATATTGTTATTGATTTTTAAGCCTGGAATCTTCATAATATCAGCGATTTTTCATGTATAGGTCAAAAAACTTATCGGCAATGGAATCTTCAAGGGTAATCCACATCCGGTCAGGTTGCTGGAATTCGTTGCTGGCAATGAAACGGCGAAGTTTATTAACATCAATGTCCTTGAAATGATTCTCCTTAAAGGGTTTTCCATAATTCTTACGGTTTTGGTTGCGGGTAATCCTTGCATTGATTACACTCATTTTTGAATTTACCCGTTCGCGAAGGATGTTAAGCAGGACAATTTCGTCGCTGTAGATATTACCGGAGCGGAGTTTTTTTTCAAGCTGTTCAGCATCATAATCAATATAAATACGGGATTGGTCATCCATCTTGTATTTCAGATAATGCAAAATTTTGATAAGGTCTAATTTATTAATGTCCATGGTGAATGAAAGATTTAGCCGTTTATCCAGGCGTTAGGATCTGTTTCCGGATATTGATGGGAATTGAAATCGAAAAATTGGGTCAGGTCCTCGTTGTGTTTGGCCAGAATGGTTCCGATGGCTCCATCCCGGTATTTGGCAATTTCAAGGAACATTACATTTTTCAGGGAATTTCCCATATCATCTTCTGCGTTTACATCGTAATAGCAGGGGCGCCAGGGAAAAATTACGACGTCGGCATCCTGCTCGATGGCTCCGGATTCGCGAAGGTCTGCAAGGCGCGGGGTTTTATCCGGACGGTTTTCCACTCCCCTGTTGAGCTGGGCCAGCAGGATAACGGGTATCCCGTTTGCCTTGGCCATTTTTTTCAGGGCGCGGGAAATTTCCGCAACCTCCCGTTCACGGTTTTTATTACCGTAGGTATCGGGCGTTTCCACCAGCTGCAGGTAGTCAATGATTACCAGACCACATTCTCCTTTTCTTACTTTGTTACGGACAGTAGCATCGATGTACCGGACATTGGGGCCGGGAGTATCATCGATATAAATGGGCAGGCGTTCCAGCTCTTTAACCGCCTGGTTGTATGCACGCCAGTCGTCGTTGGTCATAGTGCCCTGTTCAAAATTGTCACGCTCGATGCCTCCATAACTTAAAATAAGGCGGTTGGAGAGTTTGATATTTTCCATTTCCAGGGAAAATATACAAACCGGAACGCCCTTTTGTGCGGCTGACTTTCCGAACAGGTTAATTGCAATAGCTGTCTTACCCATCGATGGGCGGGCAGCAACGATAATCAGGTCAGCCGGCTGCCATCCTTTATTATTGCGGTTCAGGTCAGCAAGACCGGTATTCACACCGGGGGAAAGTCCTTTTTGTGCCTGCACGACCCGTTCTTCCAGTTTTTTGGTTGCCTTGACCAGGATATCACGGATATGGGTCATGCCGGTATTACCGGCGAGAAGGGAATCAATGGCCTGTGTATGCATAGCATACATCATATCCAGTTCATCAATATCATCGGAATAGGCAACCTCAATGAGTTGCTGTAAGCGACGAATCATTTCCCGCTGGTAGTATTTGTCGGCAATAATGCGGCAATGCTTTTCAATATGTGCGGCAGAAGCAACATGGCGGGTAAAGCGGGTTATTTCGCCCGGGCCGCCGACTTTATCCAGCAGGCCTTTATCCTGCAATTTACGGGTAACGGTAAGTAAATCGATGGCCTGATTTTCGGATGCCAGTTCCTCCACAGTTTTAAAAATAAGCCGGTGGGATTCCTTATAAAAAGCATCGCTTTGAATAATGGGAAGAACCCGGAAAATGGCATCCTTTTCCAGCATTACGGAACCCAGAACGGCCTCCTCGATTTCGGTAGCCTGGGGAGGAACCTTGCCATAGGCAAGCATCAATCTGGATTTGTTTTTGCTGTTCGAGTTCCTGTTTAAAGTATTCAAAATATTTTGACTTCATTGAATTTTGTTTTGATTTATTTCGTTGCGTTCAATTTCCTCCTGAATGGTTTTCTGGTGAAAGCGGGGAAGTGAAGGGGAGTTTTTAGCCTGTTGACTATAGTTAACAGGAAGTTTAAAAACTGTTTTATGTCCGTGAACGACCGGAGCTGCAGGCATAAGGTCATCCTCCTTGATTTTGTAAAAGTTTTTGTCCGTAGGCCGGCTCATAACAAATTCAAGGGTTTTGATGGCAATGGCCGGGTCATTCCCTGAAATGTCCATCATCCGTTTGAGGGACATGAGTTCTGCCCTGCTGCGCATGACAATACCATGTTGTTCGGCCAGGTATTCCTTCCAGAATTTCCAGATTTCCTTAAAATCCGGATTGTCAAGCAATGGGCTTACAACCTTAATACTTTTTACAGGAGTAATGTATGAATCCACATCCACAGTTGATTTTTGCAGGGCTTTCCATGCTTTAATCAACGCATTTTTCTTTTTTAAAAATGCCGTGCTTAAAGGCAGGATTTCGAGAAGTTCTTCGAGGTGCGTATGTAAATTAAGCAAGTCATTTTGGAGTTTGTCCCACGATTCTTTCATCTTGATTGGATTTAGAAAGTTTTTCACATCGAGCGGTCCCAAAGAAATTCAGGACATGCAGGTCGAATTCCTGTTTCACACAGGAATTATCAGAACAGCTGTGGTAAGCACAGCGCCAGTAACTGATAGTGCATGGTGTATTTATCCATGGGGCAATACTTGTTACAAGGTTTGGCCCATATTCTGGATGCCGAAATAAACGGCCAGGGCATTTCGGTTGCAAAAATTATCAAAAGCACGGTCCCTTGCAGTTTCGTAGTCATAATGAATAAAGATGCAAACAGGATCGTAAAAAAGTTTTAAAGCGGGTTTATCTGCATGTTTTGTTTTTGTCACGGACAAAGTACCGGTTTCGAATTCAAATGATTTCATAATTGGTTATTATTAAAAAGATTAAGATTGTCTGAAAAAGGTCTGTCAATAGAGCTGTCGTATTCGAAAGCAGGGAGGCAATAAGTACACAATGTACGTTCTTCGTCCACCCATGCACAGGGGCCAAGTTCTGTATGGAAACAGGCGTTTTCATCTGTGCATCCGCATTTTTTGCATTTGGCTTTCATGCGACATGATTTTTTAAAAGGGCAGCCATTTTTTCTACAGGGATATACTCCTGGTAATAGCGCGGAATATCTGAAAAAATGGCTGTATTGTGTTCTGTTATGGCGCCCAGACTGGATTTCCAGTCGGTAAGCATATATATTGCCTGACATTGTAAAAGGGCAGGCAGGCAGATTTTAAGAGCCTCTAAGGTGGGAGCTTCGGGAGGAATACCCAGTTTACAGGGATTAATCGGTTCCCATCCCAGTTCTCTCAGTTTTTGTTCTATTAATTCGAATTTATAATAATAAAGTTCGAAAGGCAATCCGGTGATTTTACCGGCAATATAAATTTTCATAGTCATAGGATGTTGAAGTAATACAATATGATTAGCAGGTTACCTATAAGGATTGCAATGCTGCAAATCCAAATTAAGCGCCTGACATATAAATCGGTGTTGTTTTTGGTTGACATAGTGCAGCAGTTAAAATTTCATCAGGAGTTGTTTATCTGCAGGCTTGCCCTGCAGTACCTGGCCACGATGTATAAGAGTGGCCAGTTCTTCTTTAAAAGCAGGATTGTCATGGATGCAAAGGTTTATGTTATCGCTGGCCGATAAAATAAACTGCATCATTTCATCAAAAGTAGCAATGCGGTTTGCCTTGTATTCAAGGTCAAAAAGGGCAATTAGCAGATTATCATCAGCTAAAGAGCCAGGGCGAAGCAAATTTTTACGGTATGCCCAAATTTTACGCAGGAATAATTTGGATTGCTGCAGATGTGCAAGTTTATTCATATTGATGATTTTTTGGTTTTTAAAAGTTTACAGTGGTGGTCAATATAAGCGGGCGAGCTGGTCTTTCCAGATGGAGGTGAGCGGTTCATGGCGAACGGAAGTAAACTGAACCAATCTTCCCGAAGTTTTGCATTTTGAGCAGGGAGCTGATATGTATTCTTCCAGAAAGTCCTCCCAGTATTTTACCTGACCGGAGCCTCTGCAATTATTGCAAAGGATTATGGATTTATCAATCCGCAGGTCAAACAGGATATTGGAGCGGATATGCTTTTCTATAATTTGCCGGAGCGGAGCGGCCCGGGGGTCGCTCACGCTGTTCAGCATATCAATCAATAAACCAAGTTCCGAGGCCGACAAATTGAGTTGAAAAATGGATGAACCATTTTCGACATGAACAGATATTTGTTTAGTAGCATTCATTTCATGAAAGTAAGGAGTGACAGAAAAAAGAACAGGGACAGTAAAAAAATGGAACCCTGTCAATACAGGGCTCCTTTAAAGTAACACTACCTGGTTCTGGTAAAAAATCAATTAATATTATTTTGGAGGACCTGATTTCTCAGGTCTCTTATTTTGTTTTTTCTTTCTTCTAAAATTTCACTCATGCTTTCCAAAACCGTTATCGGGCCATCGGGAATATTTTTTCTTCCGGATGCCCAATCCCGAATAATGGTTTCACTCACTTTATGCCGGGAGGCAAGAATTTTGACCCAGTTCCTGGGGAGTAACGATGAAGACTTTAAATCATTAATCGTATTCAAGACGGTTTGTAAATCTATTTTAAGGTCCATAAATTAAAAGTTGTGTAAAAGTTTTGTAAAAGTGACGCAAAAGCATTAACTTTGAGATGCTAAAGCGGGCCGAAAGTATACTAAAAGATAAATTCCAGCAACACAGAAGTGACGCAAAAATGCTATTTATAATAATTCTAAAATGGAAGAAACTGAGGGCGAACGAATTAAAACTTACTTACAAAGTACCGGGCGGCAACAAATGATTATAACTGAAATTACTGGAATTCGGAAAGAAAATGTAAGTGAATGGATGCTTGGGAAAAAACCAATACCCACCAGGCATCTAAAATCTATTTGTAAAGCTTTTCCTGAATTAAACATGAAATGGGTGCTTACCGGTGAAGGCAAAATGATAATAGATACTACAGAAAGAAATTTAGATTGTGCGTTTACCGAACATTATCGGAAAGAGATAATGCAGAGGGTAAATGATAAGCAATCAGAAATTGATGCATTAAAAATAGCCCTGGGGGCACAAAAAGAATTATTGGACAAATACCGTAATGAAGCTGGAACTAAAATAGTAGAAAACAGTCATTGAAAAAAAGAGAAAAGAGGCTTAAGAAAGCATAAAACAAAACTTAAAAAATTACATAATTCATCAAAAATTTTGGAACTATAAAAGAAAAAAGTGGGACAGTTTTAGAACAGGTAAAACTGTATAAAACAGATGGAACATTAAATAACACGCTGATACTAAGCGTGGTACAAATGGATTAAGAGTCCTCCTCTCCCCACCTCTTAAAAGGATTAAGTTGTTTTATATCAGCTTAATCCTTTTTTTGTACCAAATTCTCATCTTCGTATTCAATTTGATTATAAACTGCCGGTGCAAGTTCTGATTTATGCAGGTCCGGAATCATATAAATGCAAGGCTACCCAATCCCCTGGCAGCCTGAAAATCTTCATGGCCTTTCAGCTGTATAACGCATATTTCCGGAAATTTCAGGTTCAAACTCCCCTTTTGCTGTTGCGACTATATAACGTTCTTTATGTTTTGAAATAATTCTGCCCGACTCGTAATCTATTAGATTTTGCTGGGTTTTATATTTTTCGAAGTCGCTGTTATAGCCAAATCTTCCAACCTCATTGTCTTCTTCATTCTCAAATTCCTGTTAAAAAGATCAGGATAAAAGTTTAAAACCAGTTTCAGATTAAGAAGTTTGAATCAAAACCGACTTTTATTTTTTTAATGTTATGAAAATAAAATCAACTTAATATCCTGTTTTTTTATTTGAAAATCAATGACCTCTCTCGCAGTTGTTCTTTTTTCAGCTCTCCTAGATCTGGAAAGAACTCAATTTTACACGGTACTCATCCAACACCATAAAAAACAGAAAAATATTTCACAGAAAATCTCTGTTACCGCATAGAAAGTTAATTGGAATTCAGAGCCAACAAACAAGTTTGCATCTTGTTTATATTAATAATATAATTTGATTACCTGTTAAAATCCATAGAAGAAAAATATATGAGCAATCCATTTCACAAAAAAGGCAGTAATGCACCTGCATTTCTCTCCCGGTTCGATTCAGCATCCGATATGGTAACTGGCTTGAGCAGCTTTCATGATGGAAAAGTTTTTAGAAAAGTAAATAAAGGTGGACAAATCTATTCGGGAATAATTAATGCACTTCCACCATCCTGGAGAAAAAAGCTCTATTCCTATGGAGGTTTGTTGGAATCAACATCAATGAAGAATCTTCATAAGATAGATGCAGAGGAAATCAGCAGGTGGATTTATCAATCCTATCCCGAAAGGACCTGGCCTGCAATAGCCATAGGTTCATCGAATGGTGCTCTAAGCCATTTATATGCGGCATTAAACATTCCATGGCTACCGCAAACTTTTCTTGTTCCCATAAAAAAAGATGAAGCACATTCAATCGATAAACCGGAAGATACCATCAGATGGTCTGAAAATGCAGGTGCCATTTTTTTGAAAAATAATCCGGGGTGGCATCTATCACAAATGATGGATCCGGTTCAGGACAGAGTCAGGGCAGGATTAATTGCCTATTTTAGAATAAAGAAACAGAGTTTAGCTTATTGGTATAAAAAATTTATATTAGAGCGACTTCAGCATGGAGGAACTATTTTCATTGCAGACTGCAAATTAAAATGGCCGGTAGTTACTTTAGGTGACAACCATACTTTTCAGTTTGGTGGCCTTGGAACATATAAGTCTGAAGAATATTATTACGGCAGCAAAAGGATTCATGCTTTTCTAAGAGAAGTAAATTCAGAGGTAAAAAGTTGGGCCATACCAAAGCCCGACAAACAAATGTCCGAAGCAGAATGGGGTTTTGATGAGAATCTCACTGCAGAAATTTTAGAATTAGCAAAAACAAAAGGTTATAAAGTATCAAAAATTACCTTTACACATCCTCAGGGTATAAGTTCTAATATTGCAGATATCTATCGCGAATGGTACAAAAACAACAAACAGATCAGTGACCGTCTCCTGGTAGAATCCTTCACGGTTCATTCCCCGCTGCTGACTATTGAAACCAGTTCTGTCCCATATTGGTTATTTTTTAATTCAGAAGATGCAGCTGCTATGATGGAAAATTATATTGATGGAACGGAACCCTTCGATGAAATATTTATGATGATTCTTTCCCATGGAAAAACATTGGGAGGGGTTACCAGCATCAGAAAATGGGAATCAATTCTATCAAAGGCCCGTAAATCGGGACAATTTGTAGGTATGGATAAAAATGAATATCCTTTGGATTTAGGTATATTTACCCGTTATACTCATGCACTTGAAAAAGCAATTACCGACAGGTATCCCATTCAGCAAATATCTATGAATGATTTTCAGGGGATTTATTCAAAATTTTTAAAGGGTGATGGAGCAGAAATTTCCTCTTTGGTTATTTGATATCACTATTGTTGGATTACATTCACAGATACTGTGCTAATTTACAAAACACTGGTTAAGAAAAATTTCACTTACTTTATTCAAAAATAAATCCGACCAGAGATCTGTACTATGAGAAATTTTCAACAGCAGTTTTATTTTTTATAACCTATTTTTATGTTAACTTTTTCTTTGGTCGACCATCTTCCTTCCGGTTCACTTTAGATTCAAAACTGTTTCACTGCCGATCATAATCGGAATTGAAATGACGCGGAAACAATTTTCAGAGTGCAGGGTTATAAAAAAAGCAAGGAGCAGGTTACCTGACGGTGGCTTCAATATTTCAGGTATTGAAAAAAATTCATTTTGGTCATCGTAAGAAACATTGTAATTTATTTTGATTTGATATGTACCAGTGAGTCTAAAAAATACCACCTGAAATCCAGTCATTATATTAGAATTCACATTAGAACCTGAAACAGAACAATACCATTACCAACATACTGGCTCAACTGAGACAGGCATATTCGGATAATGAACGCTTGCCGGCCTGATTCGCAGGTAGGGGATACCTTTCCAGTTTACTCCGGTGAGGTTTCCGGTTTTACCGGACAATCCTCCATAAACCCTTTGATTAATTACTCCCATTATACTTAAATTTAACGACTCAAACGTGTTTGTTTTCAATCCCCGAATCCTTACCTGTACCAGTCTATAAGTGCGGAAACTTTGTCGAAAACTATCGGTGTAAATATATTCTAAGGGATCGAAAGTCAGATTATATTATAATATGATGCCGCACTTTTCCCCGTTTTGCCCAAGTGGGAAATTCCCCGGGACACCCGAAAACACCAAAAAATTCATCCTGATTTTTTCAAAAAGAAAAAGTTATTCCCAAAAAAAGACATTTCTTTATTTCCACAAATATATAACCTATTAATATCGAACATAATAACAATTTGGACTGTATTTTGATTTATGTCTGATTCAAAGGGTAGAATATCTTCTGTATTTATGATTGGTTTTTGTGTTTTAGGGTTTGTAAGTCATCAATCATCTTCAAAAAGCGTCCACAATTCTACCCTTTTCTTTTTTTTTAAAACAAAATTTCTTCCTTCAGTTAAAGTACAGAGCTTTAATTTTTGTTTGTCATTTAAAAAAGAGAACATTATAATTGCAGCCAATGAAGAGGATGATCATTCCCTTGTCTCACAGTAATTACCACATTCCAACTGAAAACATCCATGCACCAGGGACACTCTTTAAAAAACTCTGAAATTCAAATCATTTGCCATATTAGCTGAAGTTGAAAAACTATTTTAATATGAATTAACAAACTCATCCATTTTTTAACTGTATTCGCAGCTACATTTGGCACCTTAACAAAAAAGAAAAATAAATGCAGTTGACATTGGGTAATATGCAAAAGATGCAGGTTTTAAACCGGTACTACCGGATAACAAAATTCTATTCTTTTTTAAAGAATATTACAATAAAAACAGGCATTTTAATTGGTTTGCTCATACTAATTTACCTTTTGCTGGATTATTATTTACTTGATATGGAGGCTATAATAAACACAATAGCCAGAAAATACTCAGGTTGGATATTATTTCCTGTATTTTTTATTTCCGAAGCAATTCTGGGACTGCTGCCACCAGAATTATTTATAGCCTGGAGCTCCAGAACCCAGTTACCGTGGATGAATCTGGCAGGATTGGCTACCATGTCGTATGCAGGTGGTGTACTTGCATATTATATTGGAAAATTAATTTACCGGATACCTTCAGTAATAAATTATCTGGAGCATAAAATGGCAAAAAATATTATAAACCTAAAAAAATGGGGAGGAGTTTTTGTTTTTGTGGGAGCAATGTTACCTGTTCCGCATTCATTGGTTAGCCTTGCCTGCGGAATAATAAATTATAAACGAAACTACTACCTTTTTTGGGCATTATTCCGGTACCTTCGTTTTTATCTTTACGCTCTTGTAATTTTTAACCTGTAAGCTATTGGAATATGAACAACTTCAGTTTTTATACCGATACTTATTCATTATGAAAGCTGAATTGGATGGTTGTTTAAAGATTCCAGCAGAATTAAAATTCAAACTGAGTTTCCTGTGACAGGGCATTCATTGCCAAATTATATTCCTTTATCAGGTTTTTCATGATGGTTTTCACCGGAAGCACTTCATTAATTAGTGCGGAAACCTGGCCTATTTCCAATTCTCCATTTTCAAGATCACCTTCAAAAATTCCTTTTTTTGCTCTTCCCCTGCCAAGAATATTCAGTAACTCTTCAATTTGCGCCCCCCGTTTTTCAGCCTGATCAATCATTTTGAAGAATGGATTTTTAATCATTCTCACAGGAGCTAATTTCTTTAAAGCAAGTTGAGTTCCTCCTTCACCTGTTTGAATAATGAGATCTTTAAACCGATAATGTGCCGATGATTCTTCTGAAACAGCAAACCTCGATCCCATTTGTACACCTTCAGCTCCCAAAACCATTGCAGCGAGCATAGCCTTGCCCGAAGCAATTCCACCGGCAGCCAGTAATGGTAAGCCAACAGCATTTCTGACATCAGGAATAAGGGCCAATGTAGTGGTTTCTTCCCTACCGTTGTGTCCTCCAGCTTCAAAACCTTCAGCCACAATAGCATCCACTCCGGCTTCTTCACTTTTACGTGCAAAAGCAGTACTTGATACTACATGTGCAACTTTTATTCCTCTATCTTTAAGCCACGCAGTCCATTTTTTGGGACTTCCTGCAGAAGTAAATACAACCGGAACCTTGAGTTTCCAGATTATATCCATAATTTTTTCCACATCGGGATAAAGAAGCGGCACATTTACTCCAAATGTTTTGTCGGTTGCTTCTTTTGCTTTTCGAATGTGATATTCCAAGGTTTCAGGGTACATTGAACCTGCCCCAATTAATCCGAGTCCACCGCAATTGCTAACTGCAGCTGCCAATCGCCATCCCGAACACCATACCATTCCACCCTGAATCACCGGATATCTGATATTAAAAAGTTCACAAATTCTATTCATTTGGCATTTTTCTTTAAGCTGTTTTGAACTTCTGACTCAGGAAGGTTGGCTTAAAGCATCATCAAGCAATTCAATTAAATTTTCCCTGGAGACCCTTCTTTTCAGATCCCCATCAACAGCAAAGGAAACCGAGCCTCGCTCTTCGGAAACTACAATGGTAACTGCATCAGTATTTTCAGTTATCCCGATAGCGGCACGATGCCGCAGGCCAAGTGCTTTATCCAGATCCCGCTGGGTAAGCGGCAGGATACAACCTGCAGCAACGATTTGGTTGTTTTTGATAATTACTGCTCCATCGTGCAGGGGTGTATTTTTAAAGAAGATGGTCCTCAACAATGAAGAAGATATGGTTGCATTTAGTTTTTCACCAGTACTAATTTGTTCAGTTAACAGTGAATTACGTGCAATCACTATCAATGCACCGGTTTTTGATTTTGACAGGGAGAAACAAGCTTCTGTAAGAACTTCTATTTGTTGGCTGGTAACGGATTTTTCCTTACTGGCTCCAAAAAGCTTATCGAGGGAAAACACACGGTTTAAATTGTAGTTTGTACCTATAAAAACGAGAAACTTTCGTATTTCGGGATGAAAAACAACAATAAGCGCCAACACCCCTACCCCTATAAATTGTCCCATAATTGAACCCAGCAACTGCATGTTGAGAGCTCTTACCACCAGCCACAGCAGATAAAGAGAAAACAAACCGATGACAATGTTAAATGCAAGAGTTCCCCTTATAAGACGATACAACTGATATAAAAGAAGTGCCACCAGAAATATATCCAGTAAATCGAGAAACCGTATGGTAATAAATAATGGCATCAGCTAACGGATGATTTAAGAGCATTGTAAATTTTAATTGCTTCCACTGCTTCTTTTACATCATGAACCCTTAATATATCAACCCCTCCAAGCAAGGCCATAGAATTAACAACTGCTGTTCCGTTCAAAGCTTCTTCAGGCTTTATGTCGAGTAGTTTCCAAATCAATGACTTTCTGCTGAGTCCAGCCATTACAGGCAACTGAAATACTTTAAAAGAATCCAGATGGTTCAGCAGTTTGTAGTTATGCATTCTGTTTTTTCCAAAACCAAAACCAGGGTCTATTATAACATCTTTTACCCCAAATTTAACAAGTTGTTTCACACGATCGCTCAGCCAATAGGAAACTTCTTTCACCACATCGGTGTAATTTGGATTTTCGTGCATATTTTGAGGAGTACCCTGAATATGTGTCAAAACATAGGGTACATTCATTTTGCCAATGGTTTCAAACATTTTTGAATCAAGAGAGCCACCAGAAATATCGTTTACCAAAACAGGACCGATTTCTTCAATAATCCTCACCGCCACCCAAGAACGGAAAGTATCGACCGACAGGGGAATTTCGGGAAACTTTTTCCGGATGACATGAACCGCCGGCAGTAAACGTTCAAGCTCCGTTTTTGTAGAAATTAAAGCAGCTCCCGGCCGGGTTGAAATTGCCCCTACATCTATTATACCGACACCTTCTTTTACCATATTCTCCACTGACCTGAGAAGGGTGTCATTATCGGTTAACCTTCCCCCGTCATAAAAAGAATCGGGAGTTACATTAATTATTCCCATGACAACCGGTTCGGTAAAATGTATTAGTTTCCCTCCCAGATTGATGGAATTTTTCCTCTTTAGGAATTTACCCGCTGACTGGGTAATCAACATATGCAAATGATTTATGTTATACAATATCAGTATTACAAATGTATAATAAAACCTTCAAATTACTCATTTTTTCCTATTTTTATGCACTTTATAAACTAGGATGGAAAAAACAAATCAACAGTATAATGCCGTTATGAAATCCTGCCGTACGGTATTTTCAGATAAATTGAATGATTATGGAACAGCCTGGCGCATATTAAGGCCTGCCTCGCTGACCGATCAAATATACATTAAGGCCTGCCGCATCCGCAGTATTGAAGAAAAAGGGATTTCAAAAGTAGATGAAGGAGTAGGTGCAGAATTTATTGGAATTATAAATTATGCCATTATAGGATTGATTCAACTTGAAATGGGGCCATCAGAATCGGAACTCGATAAGGAAAAAACACTGGAAATTTATAATTACTGGTTCGGGAAAGCCAAAACCCTTATGCAGGATAAAAATCATGATTATGAAGAAGCCTGGAGAAAAATGCGCATTAGTTCCTACACCGATTTAATTTTAATGAAATTAAAACGTACCAAACAAATTGAAGACAATTTTGGAAAAACAAAGGTTTCTGAAGGCATTGATGCTAACTACCTTGACATAATAAATTATGCTGTTTTTGCGCTGATTAAAATTAATTTTAACGAATAAACCAATTAAATGAAAATTATAAAACATCTGGCCAGACTATTAGTAGGCCTCACATTTATTTTTTCAGGTTTTGTAAAAGGAATCGATCCATGGGGATCGTCCTATAAATTTTCTGATTATTTTACAGCAATGAATCTCGACTGGTTGCAGTGGGTGGTTTTTCCTTTAGGAGTATTGTTGTCCTTTGCTGAATTTACCATCGGGGTTGCTCTTGTTTTCAATGTATTCCTACGTGTTTTTTCATGGCTGGCATTACTATTTATGGTGTTTTTCACCGGTTTAACCTTATGGATAGCTCTTGAGAATCCGGTTACCGATTGCGGTTGTTTTGGAGATGCACTTGTTATTTCAAACTGGGAAACTTTTTACAAAAATATAATCTTGCTTCTCCTGGCAGCCATTGTTTTTTATTATCGTAATAATATAAAAAACCTGCCGGCAAAGAAAACCGGACTAACACTTGCCGGCTTGACCTTAGCTGCATATACGGCAATTGTAATTTATTCGTTTAATCATCTGCCACTTTTTGATTTTCGCCCCTTTAAAGTCGGAACCCACATCTCTTCTGCCATGACAATTCCGGATAGTGCTTCGAAGGATGAATACGAAAATATATTCTACTACAGGAATAAAAATACCGGTACAATAGAAAAATTTTCAGAGGAAAAATATCCGTGGCAGGATACTGTCAACTGGGAATTTCATGATATGGAGTCCATACTTGTAAGTGAAGGATATAAACCTCCCATTCATGATTTCACAATTGAAACTCCTGATGGGGTTAATGTTGTTGATTTTTTCCTCTATGATACCAGTTATGTGTTTATGCTTATTGCACATGATCTGGCTAAAACAAATATCCAGTCGCAAGATGAAATTAATCAACTTGCTCGTTGGGCTATAGATGAAGGAATGCAATTCATTTGCCTTACCTCTTCTTTGCCTCAAGAGGCAAAAGCATTTGCCGAAGAAAATAATGTTCCATATGAATTCTTTAATACCGATGAAATCACATTAAAAACCATAATACGATCAAATCCGGGCCTGATGGTTATAAAAGATGGAACAATAGTAGCCAAATACCATTATAAAGACATACCATCACCGGAGCAGTTTAAAAATGAATTCATCAATAAATAGTTAATTGAGAAACGATTAATGAAATTTAATTCTGTTATTCCGAAAGAAAGGGTTTAATTTTGTAAAATATTCATTTGGTTTATTATTAAATATCGAAAAAATGAGAAAGAAAATAGTAGCAGGGAACTGGAAATGCAACACAAACTTACAGGAGGGAATTAAACTGGCAAAGTCGGTTGATAAACTGGTTTCAGAAAAAGCTGCAGGTGATGTTGTAGTTATTTTGGGAGTTCCTTACACCCATCTCACAAAAGTTGTGGAATCTGTAAATATTAACCGTATAGGAGTTGCAGCCCAAAACTGTGCAGCCGAAGCAAATGGAGCCTTTACAGGTGAAGTTTCTGCTGAAATGGTAAAATCGACAGGTGCCACATATGTAATTTTAGGCCATTCAGAAAGAAGAGAATACTTCAGCGAGAACAGCGAGATTCTGAATAAAAAACTGGTCCTTGCATTGGAAAATGAACTTATTCCGATTTACTGTTGTGGGGAACCCTTAGAAGTGCGAGAGGGAAATGTTCAAAACCAATATGTAAAAAAACAGCTGGAAGAGACAGTTTTCAGACTTCCTGAAAGTGATTTCAAAAAACTTATAATTGCCTATGAACCCATTTGGGCCATTGGAACGGGGAAAACAGCTACTGCTGACCAGGCACAGGAAATGCATGAATTCATACGTTCTGCTATTTCAGAAAAATTTGGAGATGAAATTGCCGAAGCAACGTCTATTCTTTATGGAGGCAGTGCAAAACCTGGCAATGCAAAAGAATTATTTATCAATAAGGATGTTGATGGAGGACTTATTGGAGGTGCATCACTGAAGGCCGAGGATTTTCTGGGAATAATTAATGGGTTTTAATATTCGTTCATGGATTAGCTATATAAATAATACAGTCGGGACATAAAGTTCCCGCTCTATGTTTTTAAATTGGAGAACTCTCGCATTTTAACCAAAACAAAAAACAATTCCCTTATTTCTTGTTTTAGCGTTTCTTTAATCATTTTTTAAAAATGGATTATATTAAAATATCAATAAACATAAATCCTGTAAATGATTGGTATCCTTATGTACTGATAGCGAATCTGGGAAGTATAGGTTTTGAAAGTTTTATGGAAGTAGAATCTGGAATTGAAGCATACATACGGGAAAATGAGTACAATGAAAACGATTTAAAGAAGTTGCTATCCTCTAAACCTGATGATGTTGAAATAAACTGGAATAAAGAGTTTATCCAAGAAAAAAACTGGAATGAAGAGTGGGAGAAAAATTATTTTAACCCACTTGTAATTGGGGGTGAATGTCTGGTTCGGGCTCCCTTCCATAAAGAATACCCGAAATGCAGATATGAAATAATTATTGAACCAAATATGGCTTTTGGAACCGGAAATCATGAAACCACCACTATGATGATGGAAGCAATTTTAGTTGAAGACATGAATGAGAAGGAAGTGCTGGATATGGGATGTGGCACCGGAATACTTGGAATTCTGGCTTCAATGAAAGGAGCAGCCAAAGTTACTGCCATCGACATCGATGAATGGCCAGTAAAAGGCACAGCTGAAAATGCAGAATTAAACCATATAAAAAACCTAAAAGTTCAAAAAGGTGATGCTCGGTTGTTGGGGAATGAAACCTACGATATCATTCTGGCAAACATTCATAAGAATGTACTGATGGAAGATTTACCAGCATATGCAAAAGTTCTTAAAGATAAAGGTAAGCTCTTTATAAGTGGTTTTTATCTTGAAGATTTATCTGAAATAGAGTCAAAAGCATTTTCCTGCGGATTAAAAGCAACGGGATGTCAGGAAAAAAACAAGTGGGTTGTGGCTGGTTTTCATGCTTGAATATTTTTGTCTGGTTTTGACATTTCCCACACTTCTAAATTTCGAATATCCTTTCCTTCAATTACAAATCTCACTGCTGTGCAAACTTTATGAAATCCTCGATAACCTGCCGCACCTGGATTAATATGAAGCAGATCAAGTTTTTTATCGTACATTACTTTGAGGATGTGCGAATGACCACTAATAAACAAATTTGGAGGATTGGTAAAAATTTCAGGTTTAACATTTCGATCATAATTGCCGGGATATCCCCCTATATGGGTTATCCAAACTTTTACTTCTTCACATAAAAAATGTTGATGTGCCGGAAAGACAGAACGAACATCCTGGCCGTCAATATTTCCGTATACACCCCTTATTGTTTTAAAAGCAGCCAGTTTATCAGCAGTGAGAAGGGAGCCAAAGTCGCCTGCATGCCAAATCTCATCAACATTTTCGAAAAAGTGAAATAGCCTTTCATGCAGAAAATCGTGTGTATCGGATAACAAACCAATGAGCTTCATAATGAAAAGATAATTATTCCAATCAATTTTCGATTCAAAATAAACTAAATTTGCTGAACAATGACATGTAAAAATTGTGTATATTAAATTAAATATCATCTAATTTAAAAAAAACATTGCAAAAATGAAACGAGTGGTACTTGTCAGGCATGCCAAAGCTGTGCCCTATGGATATGAAGACGATATTAACCGTGACCTGCGCGATAGTGGGGTAATAGATGCACAACGGATAAGCAGTGAATTAAAAATTCGGGGAATTTTGCCCGACAAGATGATATCAAGTCCTGCCTTGAGAGCGTTAAAAACAGCACAGATATTTGCTGATACCTTTGCATTTGAAAAAAAAAATATTCGTAAAAACGAGGAGATTTATGATGGATTAACAACAGCAGAATTTGTAGATATAATTAGAACATTGCCAAAAGAAGCAAAAACTGTCTTCTTCTTCGGTCACAACCCTGACTTTAACTATATTGCTCAAAATCTGCTAACATCATATGCTCAGGATATGCCCACCTGTGCAGTTGTTGGTATTGATTTCGATGTAGATAGTTGGGAAAAAGTAATTCCAAGAACCGGATTAATGGTTTTTAGACTGGTTCCTAAAAAACTTCAGTGACTTTTCCTGGGGGATTACCAATATACGAAATGGACATACTGAAAAGGCTTTTAATTTTGTTTCCTTGCCTTCAGGCCTGCTGTAATTCTGAACAAAAATTCCTTCACCATCACAATTTATTTATCAATATAAAGTTGATACTTAATTGAGATTATTAGATTTGTGCTAATGATTAAAAGGCTACTCTTTTCAGTTTTTCTGATTGCTGCTGCAGTATCGGCTTTCACTCAGGGAAATAATGCTACACTTAGAGGAACAGTATTCAATCAGGAAGGGAAACCGCTTGATATGGTCAATATTGGCCTAAAGGATTATCCTTTGGGTACCAGTTCGAATCGGGAAGGAAAATTTCTTCTGCGAATACCTGCCGGGAGGGATATTGTGGTAGTGTTTTCATCCTTAGGCTACAAAACTATTCTTGATACCATTAATGTTCGATCAGAAGGCAATCTCATTCTGGAAGTAAAAATGCCTTTAGTTGACCAGGAACTGGCAGAAGTTATAGTCACCGAACAAAGAAGAAGTGGCGGAAATGTAACACGAATTGATCCACGATTTCTTGATGCAATACCCAATGCTGCAACTGGAGGAGTAGAAGCTCTTATTAAAACACTGCCGGGAGTTTCCACCAATAATGAATTAAGCTCACAATATACTGTCCGGGGTGGAAACTTTGATGAAAATCTGGTTTATGTAAACGATATTGAAATTTACCGCCCTCTGTTAATAAGGGCCGGTCAACAAGAAGGCCTGAGTTTCATAAACAGCGACATGGTTTCTACTATCGACTTTTCTGCAGGTGGTTTTGATGCCCGTTTCGGCGACAAAATGTCCTCCGTTCTTGATATAAAATACAAAAAGCCAAGCGATTTCAGAGGGTCTGCATCTGTAAGTCTGTTAGGAGCTACCGCTCATTTTGAAGATGTTTCGTTAAATGGAAGGCTTGCTCATATATCAGGAATACGTTATAAAACAAACCGCTATCTATTGGGAGGGTTGGATGAAAAAGGGGAATACAACCCTCAATTCCTCGATTTTCAAACTTATATTACTTATCGTTTCTCCGAAAATTTTGATTTATCCTTTCTTGGAAATGCTTCTCAAAATCAATACCAATTTACCCCTCAAACAAGAAGCACCACTTTCGGCACCTGGGATAAACCTCTGAATACAACCATATACTTTCAGGGTCAGGAATTGGATGATTTTAAAACCTATCTGGGTGCAATTTCCGGCAACTATCATCCCAACCTAAACCTGAACCTGAAATTCATTTTGTCAGCCTTTAGCACATCTGAACAGGAAACCTATGACATCATGGGGCAATATTTTTTAAACCAGTTAGAAAGGAATATGTCTTCTTCAGAATTTGGTGATAGTATCTTAAATCTCGGTATAGGGACATTCCTAAATCATGCCAGGAATGACCTTATTGCCCATGTCTATAGTTTTTCATATAAAGGAGCATATAATTCAGAAAAACACTTAATCAACTGGGGTTTCAAGCTTCAGTATGAACAAGTCGAAGATAAAATAAATGAATGGATCTATCGTGATTCAACGGGTTATTCCTTGCCCTATTCAGACCGTGAAGTACTATTGAATTATGTTCTCAATGCAAAAAACAAAATACATTCGAAAAGGATAACAGGTTATATTCAGGACACATGGAATGTTCCGGTAAAAAATGGGAACATATACCTTACCGGTGGAATACGAAGTAACTATTGGAATTTTAATAATGAATGGCTATTAAGTCCCAGAATTTCGATGCGTTATTTTCCGGAGTGGGAGAATAAAGTTTCTTTTAGTCTCTCAGGGGGAATATATCATCAGTCACCATTTTTTAAAGAATTAAAAAATCGCAATGGATCAATAAATGAAAGTACCCGGTCTCAACGGTCGTACCAGTTAGTTGCAGGAGCAGATTATCTTTTCACTGCCTGGGACAGACCATTTAAATTTACAACTGAGACATACTACAAATATATGGATCGGCTAACACCTTACCAGATTGATAATGTGCAAATCCGCTACCGGAGCGAACAACAAGCTGTTGGATATGCCACCGGTATTGATATGAAAATTAATGGGGAGTTTGTCAGTGGAGTACAATCGTGGGCCAGTCTGTCATTTTTGAAAACAGAGGAAAATATTCTGAATGACAACTATGGATACATTCCCCGCCCCACCGATCAATTAATGAACTTCAGCCTTTTTTTTCAAGATTACCTGCCAGGAAATCCTTCCTATAAATTGCAACTTTCAGGTTTTTATGGTGCCCGTCTTCCTACATTACCGCCCCATTCAGACAGTTATCAGGAAATATTCAGAATGCCTCCTTACCGCAGGATAGATATGGGTATTTCGAAAGTAATTATTAGTCCTTCAACTCCTGGGAAAGGAAAATTTTTTAGTTACATTAACGATATGTGGCTAAGTCTTGAGGTATTTAACTTGCTTAATATTAATAATACTATTTCTTATTTTTGGGTATCCAGTAATTCTGGTGACCAATTTGCTGTTCCAAATTATCTTACCGACAGAAAATTCAATTTGAAACTTTTAGTTAAATTCTAAATATGAACACCAATTATCAGATAGATATAAACTTCAATCAATTTTGGAATAACAACTTAGTTTTATGGCTGGTTTTTTGGATCAGGATATAAAGTTTTTACCGGGTGTGGGACCAAAGCGTGCTGATCTGCTGGATAAGGAACTTAAAATTAAGACATTCGGAGATCTGCTTTATTATTTCCCTTTTAAATACATCGACCGGACAAAATTTTACATGATTTCTGAAATCCATTCTCAAATGCCCTACATTCAGTTAAAAGGTAAGATACAATCCATTGATACAGTTGGAACAGGAAAAAAACAAAGACTCACCGCCCGTTTTTCAGATGGTACCGGTAATATTGATTTAATTTGGTTTCAAAGTGTAAAGTGGCAAAAAGAAAATCTGGATAAAAATAATGAGTATGTTGTTTTTGGAAAACCTTCAGAATTTAATGGACGAATAAATATCGTCCATCCCGAGATGGAAACTGAGGAGGAAAAGCAACTTAAGCCATCGGGAGTGTTTCAAGCTTTTTATGTTACCACAGAAAACATGAAAAAAAAATACCTGACTTCCCGTACGATAAATAAATTTCAGTTAACACTAATCCAGCTGGCAAAAGGAAAAATTAGGGAGACGCTCCCTGAAAAAATTATTTCCAAATTAAAATTAAATAACCTTGAAGATGCTCTTATTAACATTCACAAGCCTGAAAATACCATTGATTTAAAAAATGCACGATTCAGATTAAAATTTGAAGAGCTATTCATAATCCAGCTAAAAATAATATCCTTAAAACATCATCGTGAAAATAAGTTCAAAGGATTCAGATTTGGAAAAGTAGGTTTCAATTTCAACAGGTTTTATTCGGATTTTCTTCCTTTTGAATTAACCGGTGCTCAAAAAAAAGTATTAAAGGAAATCAGGAGTGATGTTAACCGGAATATCCAAATGAATCGTCTTTTACAAGGTGATGTGGGCAGCGGGAAAACACTGGTAGCTCTAATGACAATGCTGCTGGCTGCAGACAACGGATTTCAAAGTTGTTTGATGGCACCCACCGAGATTCTGGCACAACAACATTTCAGTTCCATTACAGGATTTTTACAGGGAATGAGTCTGGAAGTTGGATTGCTTACAGGTTCTGCAAAACAAAGTGAACGGAAAATTCTGCATGAAGCAATTGAATCGGGTAGAATGCAAATATTAATAGGAACCCATGCATTGATTGAAGATGTAGTAACATTTAAAAATCTGGGGCTTGTGGTAATTGACGAGCAACATCGGTTTGGTGTGGCACAAAGGGCCAGCCTTTGGCAAAAAAATGAGCTGATACCTCCTCATGTGCTGGTAATGACCGCAACACCTATTCCGCGTACCCTTGCTATGACAGTTTATGGGGATTTAGATATCTCTGTAATTGATGAATTGCCACCAGGAAGAAAACCAATTGAAACACATCATTTTTTTGAAAATAAACGTAAGCAGGTTAATAATTTTATTCGAAAGCAGCTGCAAAATGGCCGTCAAATTTATATTGTTTACCCATTAATCTCCGAATCGGAAAAAGTGGATTTAAAAAACCTGGAGGAGGGATACCGATATGTCTCCGAAGCATTTCCCGATAGTAAAATAGGAATAGTTCATGGCCGCATGAAGTCAGTTTTAAAGGAAAATGCCATGCAAAAATTCAAACAGGGAGAAACAAATATATTAGTGGCAACCACAGTCATTGAAGTAGGAGTTGATGTTCCCAATGCTTCAGTAATGATAATAGAAAGTGCAGAACGGTTTGGTCTATCGCAATTACACCAACTGCGTGGTCGTGTTGGAAGAGGGGCTGAACAATCGTACTGTATTTTAATGTCATCATACAAAATAAGCAATGAAAGCCGAAAAAGACTGGCAACCATGGTTCGTACAAATGATGGCTTTGAAATAGCTGAAGTAGACATGAAACTTCGTGGTCCGGGGGATCTGGAAGGCACCCAGCAAAGTGGTATAGGATTCAATTTAAAAATTGCAAACCTTGGAAAAGATGGTGAAATATTAAAGTTGGCCAGAAATGAAGCCACAAATCTTTTAGTGGAAGATCCCTTTCTACAAAAAAAAGAAAATATGGTATTGGTTGAAAGTTTGAAATCGAAACAAACAGATTTTAACTGGAGCTCAATTAGCTAAAAATTCCCACAGGCAGAACCATGGATTTGACTTCAAATAAAGTAAAACTTCAATTTGTCTGCAAAAATTATTATTGGAATTTCTACGGATAAATCACTCTAAATGCTGCATTGAGCTAGAAATTTTATCGAAATATTTTATTTAATACAATAACAAATTAATTAATCAACAACTTTTTTCGGATTAAAAATCCGCAGTATTTTTTAAAATCTTCTAAATATTGAATTGTTTTTCTCAGGAAATGATTGTAAATTAGCTCATATTACACGAATTAAATACAAAAAGATGAAAAACAATGATTTTACCCGCAGGAAGTTCATAAAAACTACCGGAGCTATAACAGCCGGAGCATTTTTAGTTCCGGCTGCAGCATGTACTACTTCAGCATATGATGCTAAAAAAGTACCAACGGTAATTCTGGGAAAAACGGGTGTACGTATTCCCCGTCTAATTATGGGTCTTGGCAGCCGTTTTATGGCTGTAGACGAAGATAAAGGTCTTGAAATTCTGGAAACGGGTCTTAATAATGGTCTTTATTATTGGGATACAGCAGCAGCATACGGGAATGGTCAGCAGTGGAGTGAAGAGCGCATTGGTAAAATTTTGAAAAACGTTCGTGAAAGAGTATTTCTTTCCTCAAAAGTAGGTGAAAGAAATGGTGAAGAGGCTAAACGGACACTGGAAACCAGCTTAAAACGACTTCAGACTGATTATATTGATTTATATCAGATTCACAGTGTTACCAACGAAGAGGAAGTTAAACGATTTGGAGATAAAGATGGAGTACTGCCTGTTCTGAAAAAATACCAGGATGAGGGTGTTATCCGACACATTGGGTTTACCGGACATACATCAGCATCAGCTATGAAACTTGCAGCTGAAATGTACGATTTCGATACGATGCTGATAGCTTTAAACCATCAGGAAAATGGGAAGCAACCCTTTGAAGAACAACCTGTTCCTTTTGCTGCAAAAAAAGGCATGGGAGTATTGGCAATGAAAGTTATCAGACCACGGGAAACGGTAAATGGACTTAATTCAAATGACCTGGTAAGATATGCGCTGAGCCTGGAAAATGTTACGGCGGCGGTTATAGGCATCGATAGTATTGATGTTATGCAGAAAAATCTAGCCATCCTGCAGTCGTTTGAACCACTAAGTAAAGAGCGGATGAATGAGCTAAGAGTTGAACTTGACCCGTTTTATAAAAGCAACAAATTGCCATGGATGCAAGCAGGATATCGTGATGGAATGCATTGGGCATAACAAGTGGAGCATTTAAACATGAAGCATAAAAAATGGCTGCATATTTTTTCTACCTCACCAATTTCAGCCAGGTTTTAGCCATTAACTGAGCACCGGCCATTGATGGATGAACTCCATCGGCAGTCCAGTATGTTGATGGTGCCTGTTTTACTGCTTCATCAAAAGTCTTTTGAAACGGAACCCAAACAGCTTTAAATTCCTTTGCTATTTTTTTTGCAACTGACTGATATTCTTTCATAGGACCAATCCAGGTATTGTCTACTGCAGATGTATCCGTTAATATAAATGGTTCACATATTACCAGCTTTACATCCGGTAACTGTTCTTTCGTACGATGAAGCAGTTCACGATAGTCATTTTCATAAACCTGCACTGTACCATTGTACTTTCCGTTTCGCATATGCCAGTAATCATTTACCCCAATAAGAATACTTAATAAATTGGGCTGCAATTCAATACAATCCTTTTGCCAGCGCTCTGCAAGCTGATAAACTTTATTCCCGCTAATTCCCCGGTTATAAATGGATAATCTAAGTTCCGGATAATCGCATAAAAGTGATGACGCAGCCAGAAAAGCATATCCCGAACCAAATGACTGTCGTGCATTTGGGAACTCCGTTTCTTTATCTCTCCCGGCATCGGTTATTGAATCACCCTGGAAAAGAATGATATCTCCTTTTTTAAAAGGTGTTTTATTTCCACCAGAAAATTCCCCGGTTAAATATCCGGGAACAATTGCGGGAATACCTGACAATGCTGACGCACCTGCCACTGTTTGTCCCAGAAATTTTCTTCTTGAAAAGTTCATTTTATATTGAATTTATCATTGTTTCAGAATATTACACCGATGATTAAAATGGCAGTCCTCCGTCATCCGGATCGACATTTTCCGCCGGAATATCATCCATGTTGTATTCAGGTGGCGATTCCTGCAGAAAATCACCATCAGTAGTTTTATCTATTTTCCAGGCATTAATGTTGTGAAACCATTTGCCATTATACTCGCGCGATTCTAGATTGAATGATACTTCAACTTCATCTCCTTCACTAATCTTTTCGAGTAGTGAAAACTTATCATTAAACAATGTAAAACATACATTTTTGGGAAATTGTTCGCTGGTTTCTATTACAAACTCCTGCTTTTTCCATTCATTCCCTGCCCTACTCACTCCCGATTCGGTTTTCAGTATTTGCTGAATTCTTCCTTTTATTTTTAAACTCATAAGAGCGAAATTAAAAAAGAAACCCTTTGCAGAGAAATTTGCAAAGGGTTTTTTATAAAAAAATATCAATTATACTTTATTCTTCAACAATTTCAAGAAGTTCTACTTCAAAAATCAATACAGAATTAGGACCGATATCACCACCGGCACCGCGTTCACCGTAGGCCAGATCTGCCGGAACAAATATTTTCCATTTTGAACCAACCGACATTAATTGTAAAGCTTCAGTCCAACCCGGAATCACCTGATTTACGCCAAACACGGCTGGTTCTCCACGTTCAACAGAGCTGTCAAACACAGTTCCATCTATTAGAGTGCCATGATAATGAACCCGCACTTTGTCTCCGGCATCAGGTTTAGGACCGTCACCTTCTTTCAAAACTATGTACTGCAAACCGCTTTCAGTAGATTTAACATCCTCCCGTTTTAAATTCTCTTCCAAAAAAGCATTCCCCTCTTCAAGGTTCAACTGTCCCTGTTTTGCACCTTCTGCTTCAAAATAAGAACGGATAATCTTATCTGCCTCTTCTACAGATATTTGTGCTTCTTCGCCCAAAGCAGCTGTACGAAATGCTGCAGCCATAGCTTCAAGATTCACATTATTTCCTCCTGGAGCATTATTAATCTGTTGCTTATTATTTTCTCCAACTAAAATACCAATGGCATAACCTGCCGAATCGGCTGAAGACTTTAACTCAACATTGCCACCTGAACCTGATGGTTGGCAACTCATTACGATAACCGACAACACAACTGCTGACAATAAAAAAAACGTGTTTTTCATACTAAAATTATTTTTTAAACGATTTCTAATAATTCGACATCAAATATTAAAGTAGCATTAGGTCCGATTACATCTCCTGCTCCCTGCTCTCCGTATGCAAGATCGGGGGGAATAAACAATCGCCATTTTGAACCTACAGGCATCTTCTGCAGAGCTTCCACCCAACCTGGAATAACTCCGCTTACAGGAAATACTGCAGGTTTATCACGTTGAACAGAACTATCAAATACTGTTCCATCTATCAAAGTGCCATGATAATGACACTTTACATCATCAGTAAGGTCAGGTACTTCACCCGTACCTCTTCTTATCACTTTATACTGAAGACCACTGGGAAGCTCTCTGACTCCTTCTTCTTTGCTGTTGGTGACCAAAAATTCAATTCCTGCTTTTAAATTATCATCCAATTTTTCTCTATTTTCTTTTTGCAAAAAATTTTCAAGTATGATGTTTGCCTCATCTGGCATAATTTCCGGCATTTCTCCAAGGAAAGTATCGTTTACTGCTTTAATAAATGTTTCAGAATTAATCGATTTCACACCCGATTTGATGAGATTGGAAGCTATAGTCATTCCCAGCGAATAGCTGAATCGATCCAATTCGCTCCTATATTTTTCTTCACTCATAACTGCTTTTTTTATTTAAAGACGCGAAGATAAGTTAATTTTTTAGCAATAAGGATACTGCTCTCATTTTATTGCCCGCAGCATTTCTTTTTTTCCCGGTGGTCCCGGCAGCTTTTTGGTTTCAAATCCTGCAGCATTCAACCGTCTGCGTATTTCACCTTTTGCGCTGTATGTAACCAAAACTCCACCTGTTAATACTTGTTCATATAAATTGGAAAAAATTTTCTGTGTCCACATCTCAGGTTGTTTATCCGGTCCGAAAGCATCAAAATATACAATATCAGATTTTACCGGCAACTTCCAATCGCTGGCTGTAACATCTGATTTTATTTTATAAAGAATAAAGTTGGAAGATAATTGTACCGGAATATTCCAGGCACATTTATGCATAGCTAAAAAGAAATCTCTTCCAGGTTCAGGAATAAACAGATCATAATTCAGTTTTTTCACCAACATCATATCAAGAGGAAAATTTTCAAGAGTTACATAATTAACAATCCTTCCTGTTCTTTCTGCCTGCCATGCAGTCACCAAAGCATTTAATCCTGTACCAAAACCTACCTCACATACAGTAGGATTTGGGGAGGGATGAAATTGGAATCCCATTTCCAAATATACATGTTTAGACTCTGTAACTGCTCCGTTTAAAGAATGATACTGCTCATTCAAATCGGGCTGAAACAAGGTTAAAGAACCGTCGGCAGTTTGCTTTAATTTAAGTTTCATTTTGTAAAATTGAACCGAAATACCAGAAAATGTACCGAAAGTTATAATTTTGCAGTAATATTCTTAGATATGCTGTTAAAAATTTACAATGAAAACCCAAATCCGCGCGACATACGTAAAGTTGTAGATGTTCTGCGTGAAGGTGGAGTTATTGTCTACCCCACAGATACTGTTTATGGAATGGGATGTGATATTACCAACCAAAAGGCGGTTGAAAAAATAGCACAATTCAAAGGTGTTAAAATTGAAAAAGCAAATTTTTCATTTATCTGTAGCGATTTAAGCCACATTGCCGACTATACAAAACCCATTTCCAGTACAGTTTTCAAGCTCATGAAAAAAAACCTTCCCGGTCCCTTCACATTTATTCTCGACGCCAGCAGCAATGTTCCCAGGTACTTTAAAGGCAAAAAGAAAACGGTTGGAATACGTGTTCCCGACAATAACATAATTCGTGATATTGTTTATGAATTGGGAAATCCAATATTATCCACTTCCATTCGCGACGATGATGAAATTCTTGAATATACTACCGATCCTGAGTTGATTTATGAAAAATACCAGGATTTTGCAGATATAGTAATCGACGGAGGTTATGGAGAACTGATTCCCTCAACAGTTATTGATTGTACAGGTGATACTCTTGAAATTCTAAGAGAAGGAAAAGGAGAATTGGAACATTAGGGAATTAATTTTTATTCTCTCCAGAATGAAGGAGAAAAAAGTACCAGAACAGTAAATAATTCCAATCGACCCAGCAACATTAAAAACGATAAAAACCACTTGCCCAATGGGTTAATGTGAACAAAAGTTTCTGCCGGACCCACATTCCCCAGGCCGGGACCAATATTACCCAAACTTGTTGCCACTGCCCCCATTGCTGATTCCATATCAGGTTCCATAATCGAGAAAATAATGGTACTGGCAGCAAAAATCGCAAAGTAAAACATAAAGAATGCCAGAACATTGGTAATAATTTTTGAATCTACAGAAATGTTGTTGAACTTAACCGGAATTACTGCATGAGGATGAACCATTCGTTTTAATTCATAGTAACTGTTTTTCAGCAAAAGAACAATACGCATAATTTTTATACTCCCACCGGTTGATCCTGCGGAACCACCAAAAAAGAACAGCGAGAAAATTAAAAAATAAAGGAAAGGTTTCCAGATTAAATAATCAGTTGTTGCAAAACCTGTAGTTGTAATGACAGATACCACCTGAAAAAGAGAATTACGAAATGCATGCTCTGCTTTAAGTTGTGTTGTAACAAGTAGCCCTGCAAATATGACCACAGTAAACATTATAATGAAAAAACAATAATATTTAAATTCTTCATCTTTAAGAACTCTGCTAAACCTTCCTTTTATGGCCATATAGGAAAGTGTAAAATTTGTTCCGGCCAAAATCATAAACAGAATAATAATATAATGTATTGCAGGCGATGACCAATGGGCAATGCTTGCCTGTTTTGTAGAAAAACCTCCGGTTGCCATAGTAGTAAACGAATGACAAACAGAATCGAATAGTTCCATACCTGCCAACCAGAGCAGTAAAGCCTCAGTAATTGTAAAAATAAGATAAATGCTCCACAAAGTTTTGGCCGTTTGCCGTATTCTGGGACTAATCCTGTCGGGCGTAGGTCCCGGAACTTCTGCCATAAACAACTGCATACCTCCAATTCCAAAAACAGGTAAAATTGCCAGCGACAATACTATTATACCCATTCCTCCTAACCATTGGGATATACTCCGCCAAAACAGGATTCCGTGTGGAAGTGATTCAACATCGGTAAGAATAGAGGATCCCGTAGTAGTAAATCCGGAAATGGTTTCAAAGAAAGCATTGGTAAAATCCGGGATAGCTCCGCTAATCATGTAAGGCAAACATCCAAACAATGAAAAAACCACCCAAACCAAAGAAACAATAACATAACCTTCATGACGGCCGATATCCGGAAGAACATTACGTGTAAAAAAAATAAGAAGTCCGCCAAGAGACATATTAATCCCAGAAGAAATTAAAAATGCAGTTTTATCATATTCCTGGTACAGCAGTGAGATAAATAAAGCCAACAGCATGGCCACACCTTCAACAAAAAGTAAAAATCCCAATACCCTGAAGATGATTCTGAAATTCATTATTTAAAAAAGGCTGGTTTATTTAAAGAATTTTTCCAATTTCCTGATTCCTGAAGGAAGAGTAAATACCACCACCTTATCTCCTTCCTTTATTTGGGTGTTTCCATTAGCAATATAACCTTCTTCTCCTCTTATAATTCCACCAATTTTTGACTCATCGGGAAATCCAAGATCTTTAACAGGTTTTTGTGTAATCTTTGCATCAGCTTTGGCAATAAATTCAAAAACCTCTGCATCGGAAGCAGTCAGACATTTTACTTTCGAAATTGCTGCATTAAGGGTAAAACGATAAATATAACTTGCGGCTATAAGTTTTTTATTTACAATACTTCCAATATTCATATTTTCAGCCAAACCCATAAAGGCCAAATTCTCAACCTCTGCAATAGTTCTTCTAACACCCAACGTTTTAGCCAGATGACATCCAAGAATGTTTGTTTCCGAATTTCCTGTAGTAGCCACCACAGCATCCATTTTCTCCAGCCCTTCGTCTTTTAACAATTTTAAATTTCTGCAATCGCCGTTTATAACCAGGGCATTGCCATATTTCCCGGCAACCTGTTCACATTTTTCTATGCTCTCTTCTATTACTTTAATCCGATATTGATCGCCCAGTTTTTCAATAGCTTTCTGGGCAATACGGCTGCCACCCAGAAACATTATATTCTTTACTTCAAATGGTTTTTTTGCAGTAAGCTCAAAAACCCGTTGCTGCTCCATCCGGCTGGTTATAAAGAACACAATATCTCCATTTATAAGGTAATCGTTTCCATTAGGTATTATGGTTCTGCTTTCACGATTAATAGCAACCACCAGAATTTGCTCATTTTCCAGTGCAAGCTGTTCGAATGGTGTATTAAGAATAGGCGCATCTTCTCTCACCTTTATTCCCATAAGCAAGAGTTTGCCACCCGAAAATTCGATTAACTGTCGTGTACCTGTTTGTTTTAAAGAGGCTACAATCTCTTTTGCTGCCAAACTTTCAGGATAAATTAATTCATTAATGCCCAGATTATTAAGTTTCTCCCGATAACGAGGCATCAGATATTCCGAATTATTAATTCGTGCAATAGTACGGGCTACTCCTAGATATGATGCCATAGAACATGCCAGCACGTTTCGTTCTTCCGTAGGAGTAACGGCAATAAAAAGATCGGCCTTAGCCAGACCGGTTTGCTTCAAATCCTGAAAAGAATGGGCTGAACCGGCTATTGTCATCAAATCAACTTCACCATTTATTTTAAAAAGTTTCTCAGGAGAATCATCAAGAAGTACAATATCATGATCTTCACTACTCAACATTCGGGCCAGATGCGTTCCAACTTCTCCTGCACCTGCTATTACAACTTTCATTTCCTTCGATCTTTTAATTTAAATTTCAGTGCAAAGTAAAGTATATCCGGTTAAATAATCAGCATATTATGTCGTAAATCGAACAAAAGCAGATCGTTTTTTATATTGATTAAACAAATGGTTACCACCTTAGCCTGAAAGCTCCTTTTTCTTTCAGACAATATAGGTTAGAATGTTGTTCTTTATCCGACAGCATTATTTGTAGGGGGGATGTTTCACTGTTCGTATTTCCCTTGAAAGCAGCTCCAATTATAATATCCGGGACAAAAGGACCTTCAGTCTGCCTGCTTCTGGTGTGAAAATAAATAACCTTTCCATCTAAGCCAATAAAACCATTATTCAGATATAGAAATGAATCGTTGTAATAATTGTTGCACAATAAATAAACCGGAGGTTTTATCTGCAAACCATGAACTGTATTGTCAATTAAGCTGTGTATGCTGTCTGTTTGTTTCAACTCTTTTTCTGAAATAATGTAATTTTTTTTACCTGTAACAAAATGCACTACATATTGACCGTCATAATTATATACTATAATTTCACTTCGAAACAATCCGGGTATTTGTGCTCCAAGCGAAGTGACCAGGAACAGAAGGAAAAAAATTAAGATGCTCTTAAAATACCTAACTTGCTGAAATTGCAAAAAGAAAAAAAAGGATATTAAAATTGCAATTGAAAATGTCAATTCCAATCCCGAAAAATGAAAATTTATTATAGAACAAGGCCATTTTTCTATCCATTCCAGGAATTCAATTAAAAATGTCAAAATAAAACCTGCTGTGCCGGAAATCATTTCAACAACAAATGGCATCCAGTGTAAAACTAGTATGGCAATTCCTAAAGGGATCAAAAGAGTGACAGCAGGTAAAACCACCATGCTTGAAATCCAGAAGTAAACAGGAAACTGATGAAAATAATAAACAACCAGAGGGAAAGTGGCAATTTGTGCAGCAAAAGAAACAGTGAAAAGGCTCCACATGTGCCTGGTTAACTTAAACCTGAAATGTAAAAGATTCTCGAATTTGGGTTGTAAAAAAACAATACCAAAAACAGCAATATAAGAAAGCTGAAAACCTGCATCAAATAAATTATTTGGGTTAAATAACAGCAGGAAGAATGCCGATGCAGCCAAAGTATTGTAAATATTCACCTGTCTTCGAATGTTCCAGCCAATAATTATAAATGTAAACATGGTGGCAGCCCTATTCACAGAAGGTGATAATCCTGTAATAAAAGCAAATCCCCACAGGAGAAGTAGAATCAAAAAAATAAATATAATTTTTCCAAAGCCGTGCTGATTTAAGAAACCGAAAATCCAGGATAACAAAAGAAATAAAATTCCCACATGAAGACCAGATACAGCAAGTACATGCATGGCCCCTGCTTTGGTAAATATTCTTTTTGTTTCAGGATCCAATCCCTTTTTATAACCCAGGACTAAAGCTGAAATTACGTCGAGTTCACGTTCGCTCCAATTTTGCTGAGCATAAATATCAAGAAAATATAATCTTAACTTTTCAGCTGTAACCGAAAGGCTGAAAAACGGTAGCTGACCGGTTTGAACCCAGGAGCCGGAAGGAATATAGATTTGCCTGAAAATCTTTTTTCGTGAGAGGTACTTTTTATAATCAAATTCATAAGGATTATTATTGTTTTTGATTGGGATAGGTGAATGATTAAAAATAATCATTTGCCCTGGTTTAAGGGTTTTTGATTCATCGTTTTTTTCAAACCAAACCACAACCTGTTCATCCGTCTGGATTATCGAATCTTTTTTTATAAAACCATGAATCTTCAAAACAGATTGATACGACCCTTGCTTTTCCTGTATTATTTCCTGAACCGAAGCAATAAATTTTCCATTTTTAAAGAATTCCGGCTTGTGATTGTAATTATGATACAATAAATTTCCCGTACCTATAAAAAACAGATGTACACCCACACCAAAATATACCGACAGGTTATAATTATAGAAAAAATTAATCCCGAAAAGCAAACCTGTAAGTATAATCAAACTTGCAATTAAAACCGGATAATTCAAATGAATAAAGGAACCGGTTAATATACCAGTTGATAATGCCAGGACAAATCGCAGGAAAGGAATTTTATGAACTGTTTTATCCAAATTTATTTCGTTGTTCTTGTTAGATCAGTAACAAAAACGGAAATAATTTCAAAAAGTTACATGGCTTTAACGGGAAGTTTAATACGATAATGGGGTTGTACCTTACCCGTAGCAATATTATTAAGTTTACTTTTTAACAACCGTTTACGAAGAGGGGAAAGATAATCAATGAATAAAATACCTTCAAGATGATCGTATTCGTGTTGAATTACTCTTCCGGCAAAACCTCTAAAGACTTCTTCGTGAGGTTCAAAATTCTCATCAAAATATTTTATCCTGACTTCATCGGGTCGTTTCACGTCTTCTCTTATTTCAGGCAAACTCAGACATCCTTCATTCATTATCCACTCCTCTCCCGATGTATCAATAATTACAGGATTTATAAAAACTTTTTTAAAATCTATTAAATCAGGTTCTTCCTCTGCTCCAGAAGTAGCATCTACCAAAAACAGACGTATTGACAGCCCCACCTGAGGTGCAGCTAAACCTACTCCATCGGAATAGTACATTGTTTCCCACATATTTTCTATTATCTCGGCCAACCCTTCAAAATCTCTTTCAATTGGCCTGGCTTTTTTACGCAACAACTGATCTCCATATACAGTTACCGGATATATCATACTTTTTCTCCTGACTTTATAAAAATAGTTAATATTACTAATTTTACATTCTATTACGTTTTTGCTCCATGTAGCTTTGCAATATAATGGTGGCACTTACAGCATCAATCAACTCTTTATTTCTTCTTGCCATTTTCTTCATTCCTCCCTCAATCAATGTTCTGGCAGCCATTTTTGATGTAAATCTTTCATCAATAATCTCCAGCCTTATATCAGGAAATTTTTCCCTGAATTTCTTTAAAAAAGGATTAATATATACAACAGCCTCTGAAGCAGTGTTGTTCATTTGCAGCGGATAACCAACGACTACTTCATCGACCTGCTCCTTTACTATATAGGACACTAAAAATTCCCAAAGCGTATGAGTGGCAACCGTTGCCAGTTTACTTGCAATAATTCTTCCCGGATCAGAAACTGCCAATCCTACCCGCTTTCTCCCATAATCAATAGCCAAAATTCTTCCCATAATTTGTTTCTAAGAAACTGCAAAATTAGAGAGAATAAATGAGAATAAAAAATAAAGTTAAAACACGGTATAACAATAACATAAAAAATAAATTACACCTATTTTTACAATCGGCACATGCTTTGTTTTCGAAAAACAATACCAGCACAAAAGGATCATATGTTTAATAACTATTCTTAAACTAATAATCCTAAAAGCAAGAATTTCGCTGAAAGCCTCCAGTGTGATCCTGTCAGCTTTAATCCCATATCAAAGGCCAACGCCAATCATCCGGTAAAGTAGTTGTTAGAAATAAAATTGAAAAACTTGTTCTTCTAAAAAAGCACATTAAATTTTGCCCGGTTCCATTACCCAGAGAAAGGTTTTTGCCCTTTCATACCAGACAATTCACCATACCTGCTCCGGATTAAATTCAACTTTAATTCAATATTAATTCAATATAAATTCAATAAAAATTGAATTTATATTGAATTAATATTGAATTTATAGTGAATCAACATTGAATTTGCTATGTAGAAAGGCAGGTTCTTACTTTTCACTTTTTTTATTTACTATGCCAAAGTAAAAGGGTTCATTTCGGAAATTGGAGGTAAATCATTTCAACAATAGAACCTTTAGCACTATCAATAAATACAAAAACTTTGTGCAACCAGTTGCTGAAATTAAGGTTAGGTTATGAATATGTGTTTTTTCTTTTTTGTCGAAACCTCTAAAAAATAAAAATTAATAAAAATTTTTTGTTCAAATTTGCTACTTTTAATGTTCCTAACATTGCATTTAGTATTATGGGCATAAATCTTAAACGTGATCAGGTACCTCCTGAACAAGCAGAGAACTGGTACCTAAACCTTCAGGAAGAAGAAAAACTTACATTCAATTTACATGTTCCTTCAATTGTTTTGCAGAAGGCAACCTATAAAATTCTGGCTGGAGAAAATGAAAACAGGTTAAGGATATATCTTGGGCTGGAATCAGAAAAAAATCAAGGCCGGTATGTATTATGCGCCTATGCAGTATCTTCTTTTCTTCTGGGGAGTGGTGAGGTCTTCAGAGACTATGAAAACCCGGTGATTAAACTTGAGAAGGAGAATAAAAACTTTTCTTCGCAAACGGATGAGGTTTTGGAAAATATCAGGCGATACCAGCAATGGCGGGCAGGTGAACTGGATGCTGAAAATGAATGGGCAAGATTTCGCAAGTTCATCTATCCCAAAGCATATTTACTAAGCAAATACGAACTTCATGAAATTTTCAATATACAAAATAAAGATGAAGCCCAAATTGGTTTTGGAATTTCGAAATCGATGAATGCTCTTATCTACCCGGAGATAAAAGATGTCCGTGAATCGAAAGATCAATCAATGGTATTTGACTTCAGTGATCCATGTCCGCCTGTTTGTGACGCATCAAGTATCTTCAACTTGAAATAATGTTGATAAATAAATTCCTGTGGTATAGTATTTTTATTCCATTACTGGCAGGTACTTTTTATTTCCGCAGGTTAAATTTAAGCCACAAATATCTTTACGGTTTTGTTATTACAGGTGTTTGTACAGAAATTACAAGCCGTATTTTGAAAATGGTTCTGGAAATAAAAAACAACATGCCATTAGGTCATGTCTACATTTCTGTGTCTTTTATTTTTATTGCCCTCTTTTATTTACATGAATTAAAAGGATTCATAAAGAAAAAAATAATAATCTGGACAATTGTGATTTTTGAGTTGTTCAGCATTTTAAATGTTATCTTTTTTCAAAGCTACTACTCCTATCCCAGCATAACAGGTGCCGCCAGCGCCTTATTTCTGGTTGTATTTGCGATATTATTATTCACGCGAATAATGATTGAAGGAAAAATAAAAAAGCTCTCACAATCGTCATTAATTTGGATAAATTCTGCAGTATTGATTTACTATTCAGGAAACTTTTTCTTTTATATTCTCTACAATTATATACTAAGTTATTCCCAGGAATTTATTATCAGAGCTCTTAATTTTTTCACTCTGCTGTACCTCCTTTTTTATGTTTTCATAGCCATCGGATTCTTGAAAGCCAAATTTAGTCAAAGCTCAATATAGGAATTTCTCAACCTTTGGGATAAAAAAGGCACGGTCATATTTCCAATATTTCTTATCAAAGGCATGAATCAATAAACTAATTTTCATATCGAAATAGCCTGTGCATCCTTCCGTCAAAAAAAAATATCAGAAAATTAAAATTTCTTCGTAAAGTTTCTGTACAGGTAAACCCATAACATTATAAAAGGATCCTTCAATATGTGATATCCCAATAAAACCAATCCATTCCTGGATACCATAAGCGCCTGCCTTATCAAGAGGTTGAGATAAATGAATATAAAATTCAATTTCTTCCTTTCTTAACTGCTTAAATTGAACATTTGTGATTGCATAGAATGATTTTTGCTTATATACCGATGAAAGACAAACTCCCGATATCACCTGATGTTCTTTTCCGCTCAAAACATTCAGTAAATGTGCAGCCTCATCAAGGTTTTTTGGTTTACCTATTACACGGCCATTTAGTAATACAAGGGTATCGGCTGTAATAAGCAAGTCGTCTTTTTTCAATTCTGACAAAAATGAATGTGCCTTTAGTTCTGCCAGATAAACAGGAATATCATTTGGCATCAAGTCTTCAGGAAACTTTTCATCCACCTCATTGAAACGAACTTCAAAATCAATTCCCAAAGAACGAAGCAACTGCTGCCTGCGAGGTGATTTCGATGCCAGGATGTAATGATATTTTGGAAACCATTTCATTAAAAAGCTTTTTTTGTCAGCATATCTTCCGTAAACCATTTATTTTGAACCCGAAGTGTTTGTTCAATAACATCGCGTACACATCCCTCACCTCCATTTTTAGGAGAGATGTATTTAGAAATCTCCTTTATCTCTGTAACGGCATCGTGCGGACAAACAGGAAAACCAACCAATTGCATAACCTTATAATCAACCAGATCATCTCCCATAAAAAGCACATTTTCTCTGTCAATCCCAGTTTTAGCAAGAAAATCAGATAATGCTTCCGTTTTATCTGGTACGTTGTCATAAAAATGTTCAACTCCAAGTCTCATATAACGAAAACGAACATGTTCAATAAAGCTTCCGGTAATAACAGCCACAGGAAATCCAAAATCAATTGCATTTTTTATTGCAAATCCATCTTTTACATTTGCCGTTCTTACTGGTTCTCCTTTTTCATTCAATGGAGATACATCTTTTGATAAAACTCCGTCGACATCAAAAACAAATGCTTTAATATTTTTTAAATCCTCCTTAAAAAAAGTCATTGATGTAATTGTTTATGGTATTTTTGGATATTTTCTGAAACTTCCCGATACAACTTTTTAAATTCCGGGTGGGCATTCAGCGCATTTAAGTGAGCTGAAATAATATTATGATCAAAGCGCACAGCAGGTCCTGTTTGAGCATTCACTGGATCCATTGCCATTACTTTTAAAGCAGTTTCCTGGATCAGTGGGCGTAGAACATCAAATGGAACATCATTTAATTTCAACAATTCCGATGCAATGGTATAAAAATGATTTACAAAGTTACATGCAAAAACAGCAGATATATGAAGAAATTGCCTTTTTTCAGAATTAAGGACTGCAACATTTTCTGATATTTTTTTTGCCAGATTCAACAATCTGTTCTCCGATTTTTTTGAATTGGCTTCCACAAAAACCGGTATATTTTTGAAATTAACTTCCTGATGTTTTGAAAAAGTTTGTAAGGGATAAAACACACCGGTATTTTTCGAAAAAGCAGCCAGCGATGAAAGCGGTAAACTGCCCGAACAATGAACTAAAAGCCGGTTTCCAATGGATACCTGGGAAAGCACATCCTGTAATACAGAATCTTGTAGCGCAACAAAGTAGATATCAGCATCAGCGATTATTTTCCCGGGCGAAGTTGTATAATTACATTGAAGTTGATGGGCTAGTTCCTGGGCAGCTGCAGCAGTTCGACTATAAACTTGTACTATAATGTATCCATTTCTTTTCAATTCAACCGACAACCGCGTAGCAAGATTCCCGGCTCCAATAAAAACTATCCGATGGTTCATATAACTACTAAATTACATCAAAAGTAATGAGCAGGAACCAATCTTCCAACTTATTACCGGGCATTTGCTTCCTTCAACCTTTTATTTACCACATTCCAGTTAACCAGGTTCCAGAAGTTATCAACATATTCTGCCCGACGATTTTGATAGTTTAAATAATAGGCATGTTCCCACACATCGAGACAAAGTAATGGAACTCCCTTATCTGCTGCAAGATCCATTAAAGGATTATCCTGATTAGGTGTTGATGTTACAAAAAGCTTTCCATTGTCATTTAAAACCAGCCAGCCCCAACCACTTCCAAAACGGGTTTTTGAAGCTTGCGAAAATTTTTCTTTAAAAGCATCAACCGATCCAAAATCTTTTTCAATTGCTTTTCGCAAATCAGCAGGAATTTGCTGTTGCGATGGAGTCATGTTCTCCCAAAAAAGGACATGATTGTAATATCCTCCTCCATTATTCCTTACAGCATCTGAATGTTTACTGATATTTTTAAAAATTTCTTTCATAGGTGTATCCTCAAGCTTAGTATCTTTAACTGCCGAAATAAAATTATTAAAATATCCTTTATGATGTTTGGTATAATGCAATTCCATAGTTTGAGCATCAATATAAGGTTCAAGTGCATCAAAGTTGTATTCTAAATCAGGAAATTTATGTCCATTAAACTTCGGTGACCGGGAAGCTAACGCTCCCAATGGTCCTAAAACTGGTATTGCCAATGCTGTAGCTCCTACAGAGGAAATAAAGATTCTTCTTTTCATGTCTTTTTGTCTTTTATTTAATTTATTTATTATCAAAACAAAAAAAATGATAAAAAGTTCGAATTTATCTAACTTGTGTTCAGTATGGTGATTTTTGGAATAAAGATTTAAGTTGTGCAAGTAAATTTACTGAACCTGCAAAATTCCATTTATTACTTAAGAATTGATTTCTTCATTAAATCGGTAGAATTCCAAATCAGGAAACTGTAAAAGAAAACAAAAAATGAGAGCCCGGTATGGGTTTCAAGGTTTGCATCTCCAAGATTTGCAAACGCAATGAAAATAAGAAAGAAAGTTAAAATAAAATTATACTGTTGTTTTAGTAAAAGAACAGGCATTATTATGGCCAGTGCAATAATAAAAAATCCAATGAACCCAAATTTTACCACATAATTCAGGTATTGATTATGAGAAGGTCTCCATTTCTCTCTTAAGAGTTTTGTATTCATGTTCTCATAAGCTTCGTTGTATTTTAAAACCGAGTTACCCGTGCCAATTCCTAATAATGGATTTTGCTTAATTAAAACAAGTGAAGCTTTTATAAACTCAATACGTTGTGCAAGCGACTTGTTATTTGGATCATTCGTACGGATGTAATAATCGAATTCCCACACGGTTTCATAAATTCGGGGATACAGCGAAAAAAAATGATTTTTAAATTTATAATTGGTTACACCTTCTTGAATTAGTTCAATATCCTCCGCTGTCAGTAAACTAACGCCTACACTATCTTTACGGTAGCCTAAACTGGTTAGATAACGGATAAGGGTACTTCCCAAAGGATAACCATTTAAAGTATCATCATATTTTATTTTACTGCGTTTATTCCACTCTTCTCTCAATTCAACATCACAAATATAAATATAAACCAAATGGCCATTTTCACGGGTGTATTGATTAAAATCATGATGATAAAGATTTCCGGAAAGCGTTTTATGCTCAACATCTTCAGGGTTTACATTTTTAAAGTCATAAAAATCATTTACAACTTTCCCAACATAGATAACGGGTATAAGGAACAAAGCCAATACTGTAAGACGCATAAGAAACTTAATTTTCCGATTTTCAATCTTTCCTGCAAAAAGAGCAAAAGCTATAATTAATGTTCCTAAAAATGATAAAATACCAATCAGGGATTTAAGCAGGACCAGAAATAAAACCATCAAAATAATAAGAAAAAAAATCAGGCCGGAAGGAATATTGGGTTCAATACTTTTTTTACGAAGAAGGAACCAGCATAAGATTACAAGAGCAAATCCTACCTGGATAGAAAACCGAATATGTGAAATAATGCTAAATGCTCTAAAATCAGAAAACTGTAATGTATCCCTAAATAATAATCTTCCGGTAATAATTAAACTTGAAGCAAATACAGAAAGAACAAAAACAAAAAGTATAAAATACACTTTTTTGTCAGGAAGTTTGGGAGACAAAAACACAGCTAATGGAATTATCAGCCAGAAAATTACTTTTTTCAACTCATATAAAGCGAATGAAGAATCCTTTGTAAACACTGTTTCCACCAGATAAATAAGAAAAACGGATACTGGAAACAAAAGGATTTTCAATTTTCGTGATTTTACAGAAGGATGTTGCCATGATTGAAAAATAAATACCTGCAGCAACAATAATCCTGCAGCAATACTAATCAATGCTTCTGAAAATGGAAACACAGCTGCACAAAGAATTAATGCAGCATAAAAAGCAGTCTCCTGTTGGTTATATCTTGATTTAACAGAATAATCCATTTTAATGGAAAAGTAAAAAAATAACGAAATAAAATTGGATTAATTATGTGAATCCAGGAACTGTTCAAATAAAAAAGCCCATGCTCCTTGGAACATGGGCTTTGGATAAATCCGGCAGCGGCCTACTCTCCCACTTTTACGCAGTACCATCGGCGCTGGCGGGCTTAACTTCTCTGTTCGGAATGGGAAGAGGTGGTGCCCCGCCGCTATAGCTACCTTAATTTTGGTGCTGACCTTTTTGCATTTAACTGCAAGTGTGGTCATCAATACCTTTAGGCACAATGGGAAGGAAGTAAATAGCAAGTAAGGATTTTTAGAACCTTTAAAAGGGTTCTCTGATTTTGCAAGAAAGTCTTCGGGCAATTAGTACTGCTCGGCTATGACGTTACCGCCTTTACACCTGCAGCCTATCAACGTAGTAGTCTCCTACGGCCCTTAATCGAGATCTCATCTTGAGGTGAGCTTCGCGCTTAGATGCTTTCAGCGCTTATCTCATCCAGACATAGCTACCCTGCAATGCAGCTGGCGCCACAACAGGTACACTAGAGGTCTGTCCAACACGGTCCTCTCGTACTGGTATCAGGTCCTCTCAAATCTCAAACGCCCACAACAGATAGGGACCGAACTGTCTCACGACGTTCTGAACCCAGCTCGCGTGCCACTTTAATCGGCGAACAGCCGAACCCTTGGGACCTTCTCCAGCCCCAGGATGTGACGAGCCGACATCGAGGTGCCAAACCGCTCCGTCGATATGAGCTCTTGGGAGCGATCAGCCTGTTATCCCCGGAGTACCTTTTATCCTTTGAGCGATGGCCCTTCCACTCGGAACCACCGGATCACTATGCCCTAGTTTCCTACCTGATCGACCCGTCGGTCTCACAGTCAAGCACCCTTATACCATTACACTCTGTTGGCGGTTACCAATCGCCATGAGGGTACCTTTGGGAGCCTCCGTTACTCTTTTGGAGGCGACCACCCCAGTCAAACTACCCACCACGCAATGTCTCCCGCCGAAGGCGGGATTAGACGCCAAGTAAGCAAAGGGACGTATTTCAAGGATGGCTCCCCGAATCCTGGCGAACCCGGTTCATAGCCTCCGTCCTATCCTACACATCACTTACCCAGAGCCAATGCGAAGTTGCAGTAAAGGTTCACGGGGTCTTTCCGTCCCGTTGCGGGTAAACGGCATCTTCACCGTTACTTCAATTTCACCGAGCTCGCGGCCGAGACAGTGCCCAGATCGTTACACCATTCGTGCAGGTCGGAACTTACCCGACAAGGAATTTCGCTACCTTAGGACCGTTATAGTTACGGCCGCCGTTTACCGGGGCTTCAGTTCAAGCCTTCTCCGAAGATAAGCTCCCCCCTTAACCTTCCGGCACCGGGCAGGTGTCAGACCCTATACATCACCTTTCGGTTTAGCAGAGTCCTGTGTTTTTGATAAACAGTCGCCTGGGCCATTTCTCTGCGACCCCGCATTGCTGCGGGGTTCCCCTTCTCCCTAAGTTACGGGGTCATTTTGCCTAGTTCCTTAGCCGCGAATCACTCGAGCGCCTCAGGATTCTCTCCTTGACTACCTGTGTCGGTTTGCGGTACGGGCCGCTATGCTCGCTTTTCTTGGAAGCAAGTTCAGTGCTTCGCTTCGCCCGAAGGCTAAGCTCAGCGTACTATTCCGTCAGTACCCAGCACCTACATCACTCCGTCACTTTTGTTGCATAGCGGGCGCAGGAATATTAACCTGCTGTCCATCGGCTGCCCCTTTCGGGTTCACCTTAGGTCCCGACTTACCCTGATCCGATTAGCGTTGATCAGGAAACCTTAGTCTATCGGCGAGAGGGTTTCTCACCCTCTTTATCGTTACTTATGCCTACATTTGCTTTTCCAGGCGCTCCAGCATACCTTACAGTAAACCTTCTATGCCCCTGGAATGCTCCCCTACCAGTGCCGACTTTATGCCGGCAATCCACAGCTTCGGTGGTATGCTTATGCCCGATTATTATCCATGCCCAGTCGCTCGACTAGTGAGCTGTTACGCACTCTTTAAATGAATGGCTGCTTCCAAGCCAACATCCTAGCTGTCAATGCAACCGGACCTCGTTTTCTTCAACTTAGCATACACTTGGGGACCTTAGCCGGTGGTCTGGGTTCTTTCCCTCTCGGACACGGACCTTAGCACCCATGCCCTCACTCCTGCAAATCATTTTGCAGCATTCGGAGTTTGTCTGGATTTGATAGGCGGCGAAGCCCTCGCATCCAATCAGTAGCTCTACCTCTGCAAAACTATTACAAGGCTGCACCTAAATGCATTTCGGGGAGTACGAGCTATTTCCCAGTTTGATTGGCCTTTCACCCCTACCCACAGCTCATCCAAAGACTTTTCAACGTCTCCTGGTTCGGTCCTCCATTTTGTGTTACCAAAACTTCAACCTGGCCATGGGTAGATCACAAGGTTTCGCGTCTAGCGCCACTAACTTTTTCGCCCTATTCAGACTCGCTTTCGCTTCGGGTACGGACCTTAAGTCCTTAGCCTTGCTAGTGACGACTAACTCGTAGGCTCATTATGCAAAAGGCACGCTGTCATGGCGCCGAGGCGCCACTCCAACCGCTTGTAGGCGTACGGTTTCAGGTACTATTTCACCCCCCTGTTCGGGGTACTTTTCACCTTTCCCTCACGGTACTTGTTCACTATCGGTCTCCCGGGAGTATTTAGCCTTACCAGATGGTCCTGGCAGATTCAGACAGGATTCCTCGTGTCCCGCCCTACTCAGGGTACTGCCCTTTAATGCGCTCTTTCCGTGTACGGGGCTATCACCCCCTATGGCACGCCTTTCCAAAACGCTTCCACTTCTGATTGCACTAAATTATGGCAGCCCTACAACCCCGACATTGCCGAAACAATATCGGTTTAGGCTGTTCCCCGTTCGCTCGCCACTACTGAGGGAATCACTCTTGTTTTCTTTTCCTCCGGGTACTTAGATGTTTCAGTTCCCCGGGTTGGCCTCCTGTATTGCTACAGAATATCACGATTGCTCGCGATGGGTTGTCCCATTCGGGTACCTGCGGATCGATTCGTATTTGCCAATCCCCGCAGATTTTCGCAGCTTGTCACGCCCTTCTTCGCCTCCGGGAGCCTAGGCATCCCCCGTACGCCCTTTGTAACTTTCTTTTTCAAAAAACCCTTATATCGGTTCTTTTAATCCTTTTGTTACTTGAGTTATTCTTATTTCTAATTTTTACCTTTATTACTTTTTCCCATCATGCCAAAGAACTTTAACCTTTAGCCAACAGCCTATAGCCGTCAGCCTCAAGTATGCAGATAATTAAGGAATCGAACCTTACCTTTTGCAGGCACCAGCCTTATCTTGCAATTTAAAGTTTGCCGTTTGTTGCCAAACATTGTAAACCTTAAATCATTCTAACTATTTCAATTTGAACGTCGCCTGTTTTTAAAGTGTGGCTGCACTTATTCTTCCTTATTAAATCTTCCAACTTCTCTCTTCCGTCTTCCTGGTTCCTACTTCGGTCTTCGTTCTTCCCTCTTCAAACTTCCATGTTGTGGAGAATAAGGGAGTCGAACCCTTGACCTCTAGAATGCAAATCTAGCGCTCTAGCCAACTGAGCTAATCCCCCCAATTTTAGCTTCAAGTCTCAAGCTTCAAGCTTCAAGCTTCAAAATAGCCTTGCAGCTTCCACTTGCAGCTTCCACTTGCAGCTTGCAGCTTATAGCTTGCAGCTTTTCTGGTAGTCCCGCCCAGACTTGAACTGGGGACCTCTACATTATCAGTGTAGCGCTCTAACCAGCTGAGCTACGGGACTGTCCTTTGTTTTTTAGCTTCAAGCCGTAAGCTTTAAGCCTTAAAGCCCGGCAGCTCCCGCTTGTAACTCTTTCTCATTATATTATAAAAAAAGCAAGGCCCAAAATTGTCAATCCCTCTTTCGTTTTTATCTGGTGCTCCAGAAAGGAGGTGTTCCAGCCACACCTTCCGGTACGGCTACCTTGTTACGACTTAACCCCAGTCACTGGTTTTACCCTAGGCCGCTCCTTGCGGTCACAGACTTCAGGCACCCCCAGCTCCCATGGTTTGACGGGCGGTGTGTACAAGGCCCGGGAACGTATTCACCGCGCCATGGCTGATGCGCGATTACTAGCGAATCCAACTTCATGGAGTCGGGTTGCAGACTCCAATCCGAACTGAGACCGGCTTTCAAGATTAGCATCTTCTCGCGAAGTAGCTGCCCTCTGTACCGGCCATTGTAACACGTGTGTAGCCCTGGACATAAGGGCCGTGCTGATTTGACGTCATCCCCACCTTCCTCTCACCTTACGGTGGCAGTCCCGCTAGAGTCCCCAGCTTGACCTGTTGGCAACTAACGGTAAGGGTTGCGCTCGTTATGGGACTTAACCCGACACCTCACGGCACGAGCTGACGACAACCATGCAGCACCTTGCAGAGAGCCCCGAAGGGAAGGGTGTTTCCACCGCATGCACTCTACATTTAAGCCCAGGTAAGGTTCCTCGCGTATCATCGAATTAAACCACATGTTCCTCCGCTTGTGCGGGCCCCCGTCAATTCCTTTGAGTTTCAACCTTGCGATCGTACTCCCCAGGTGGTTCACTTAATGCTTTCGCTAAGCCGCTTGCTGTATATCGCAAACAGCGAGTGAACATCGTTTACGGCGTGGACTACCAGGGTATCTAATCCTGTTCGCTCCCCACGCTTTCGTGCCTCAGCGTCAGTTTTGGCTTAGTAAGCTGCCTTCGCAATCGGTGTTCTGTGCAATCTCTATGCATTTCACCGCTACACTGCACATTCCGCCTACCTCAACCAAACTCAAGACCTGCAGTATCAATGGCAACCTTATCGTTAAGCGACAATATTTCACCACTGACTTACAAACCCGCCTGCGCACCCTTTAAACCCAATGAATCCGGATAACGCTTGCATCCTCCGTATTACCGCGGCTGCTGGCACGGAGTTAGCCGATGCTTATTCCTACGCTACCGTCAGTGCCCTACACGTAAGGCCGTTTCTTGGCGTAGAAAAGCAGTTTACAACCCATAGGGCCGTCATCCTGCACGCGGGATGGCTGGTTCAGGCTCGCGCCCATTGACCAATATTCCTCACTGCTGCCTCCCGTAGGAGTCTGGTCCGTGTCTCAGTACCAGTGTGGGGGATAATCCTCTCAGAACCCCTACTGATCGTTGCCTTGGTGAGCCGTTACCTCACCAACAAGCTAATCAGACGCATGCCCATCTTATGCCACCGAAATTTTAATCATTAAACCATGCGATTCAATGATGTTATGGGGTATTAATCCACGTTTCCATGGGCTATCCCCCTGCATAAGGCAGGTTGCATACGCGTTACGCACCCGTGCGCCGCTCGCCACCAGTCCGAAAACCGTGCTGCCGCTCGACTTGCATGTGTTAAGCCTCCCGCTAGCGTTCATCCTGAGCCAGGATCAAACTCTCCATTGTAATATAAAAAGTTTAATATCTCTTTCGCCCAGGTAAATCCTCTAAAGAAATCAACAAAGTTGGTACACCTTGCTTTTTTAATGCTTTATTCAAAATTTTAAAGAACTCTTGTTTTTGTTTTTATCTTTCATAAAAAATCAGCACCAACTCAGTCAATGCTGACCCCTATTTTTTTTGCTCTCAATATTTTTACCGCCAGTAATTCTTCATCCCTTAATCTCTTTCCCTGTTACTGCCAGACACTGTTTCCATTATTCGGGGCGGCAAAGGTAAATAATCGTTTTATTCTGCCAAAACTTTTTGAAACTTTTTTTTTAATTATTCATTCTTCCCTGAAAAAGTCCTTTTATTAACCTGCCTATTCTGCTGAATCCCCGGCATAAACCATCGGACTGAATCCCCTTTATCATTTCCTGAATGAACGTTGCTCTTTTAGCGGCTGCAAATGTAACGGCCTTTTTTGAACTGCCAAATAATTTGTTTATCTTTTTTCACAGAAGCTTTTCAGTTTATTTCTAGTCACTGAAGATCAGAAATAAAGCCATGGAATTCAATGTTAACAGCAGGTTAAAAACCTATACAATATTATAAAGTTAATTCAGAAAAAGTTCAATAACCGGAATTTCAACGTCGGGCTTATTCACCGGCAAAGCCAGATTAATATCGTTTTCTCCGGTTTCCTGTCGGACCCAATGGCCATAAGGTGCAGAAATTTTTAATTCAGAGGCATCGTGCAAAAATTGGGCATACTTTATTTTGTCTTTAAATCCATGAAGACGAAAATTTTGCAAAGGATAATCAAGCAGGTGAATATATAAGCGTTTGGTTTCCGGATTATAAGTTAATAAAGTATTATCAGGCGCCTCATATTCATCGGGGGCCTGCGTACAACCATAAATCGAGCGGCTGTTGTACTTCATCCACTCCCCCATTTCTGTAAGTGCTTTATCAGCACGATGATCAAACGTACCACGTCCCGTCGGACCTACATTCAAGAGCAGGTTTCCTCCTTTACTGACTGATTCAATAAGCAGCACCAGTAACTGTTTATTATCTTTCCATGTGTGTTCGTCGCGGTAATAGCCCCAGGAGCCCGAAAACGTCTGACAGGTTTCCCATGGAACCTTTTTACCATCGACTTCAGGCCAGCTTTGTACTTTAAACTGTTCGGGCGTGGTAAAATCCCACCCACCCCAGTAATCCTTCAGGTCAGCGCGATCATTTATGATTATACCAGGTTGCAGTTCCCTTACCATTCTGACCAGCTCAACTGATCCCCAATCGTCACGGCCTTTCCCAAACTGCCCCGGAAAAGAATAATCAAGCCACAGGATATCTATTTTCCCATAATTGGTAAGGATCTCTCCTACCTGATTTTTAAGATATTTACGATAAACAGCCATATCGCGTCCTTCATTAAGTTTATCATACGCTTCCTGTGTTTCTGTGCTTCGAGGATGTACCCTGTCGATAATATATTCCGGATGATGCCAGTCGATAAGCGAATAATAAAAACCAACCCCAAGTCCTTCCGCACGAAATGCATCAACCCATTCCTTAATTATATCTTTTCCATATGGCGTATTCATTATATTATAATTGGTATATTCCGATTCAAACATGCAAAATCCTTCGTGATGTTTACTGGTAATGACAGCATATTTCATTCCCGCAGCTTTTGCTTTTTTAGCCCATTCTGCAGGATCAAACAAATCAGGATTAAACATTTCAAAATACTTTTGGTATTCAGCATCAGGAATACGTTCACGTTTCTTCACCCATTCATGCCTCGCTGCCTGTGCATATAACCCCCAGTGAATAAACATTCCAAACCGGGCATCAGTCCACCATTGAAGACGAGCAACTTTTTCATCAGTAGTTTCATCCCATATTTTTTTTCCCTGGGAAAAAACATTCTGGCTAACAAGAACAGTCATCATTAGTATCAACATTATTTTTTTCATCTAATCTGGTTTTTAATCTAATTTAATACCCAATTTCAATCTTTCATTCTGGAATTGTGATTGCAAATTTATCAAGGATTAGCTGTGGTTCCAGCCTGGACATTCCGGCAGACCCAAACAAAATCCCATAATTCTGCAATGCTGATTCTTTGTTACTACAATATTACCAATTACCTTCCAATCTGCCTCTGTAACATATTATTTTTTTCTACAAGCTGGTTATTATTATCAAAGGAAAACATATATAAAGAGGCTAAGTATGTGATAGTTGTACCTTTAAATAAATGCTTTCTGACAGACAGGGAATTTATCTGACAAAACTGGATATATTGTCTGAACAACTCAGGCATAAAGTATAATATCACAGAAAGGGGAAAATTTTTGAGTAGGTTCCACAAAACAACTATCGTTAACGAACCTGAACATTTTCATACTTTAATCAAAACCTGTTAACTTGCTTCAAAAAAATACTTGTTTACAGCTACTTACTAGATTTTGATTAATGAAATTATTTACATTCCTGTTTGGCAATAGCTAGTTACTGTTATACTGAAAATCTTATTTCTTTTCTACCTTTTATGAGAAGAAAATGTTAACATAAACCTTTCGTCCATATTTATTCTTTTGGAGATTCCTTGTCCCAAATTGGAACAGATTCAAAACTACTACAAATCACTATTACCCTAATTATCAGAAACATGCCACTTAAGGCATATTGATTGCTTATATATTGAAGCCTAAAAAAAGGAAGACGAAGCAAAAACAAATGTTGTATGGACGCAACAATTTCTAATAACAAAATGGATTTTACTGAAATTAATCAAAGGATTAATATTTTAAGCACCAGTACCTATTTAAAGGCTGCTGCTAATACATTGGAATAAATAAAGTCAACAATAAATACAAACCGATATGAAAAAGATTTTACTCGCTCAATTTTCTGATTTCAGTTCCTCCAAAAGGACTGCAGGAATTTTATTCTTCCTGTTTTTGACAGTAATGGCAGCATCAGCTCAGGATGATGTTTCTTTTGCTATTAAGAAATCAGGGCCTCAGACAGCTAATCCAGGTGAATTGATAACTTACACAATCACTTATTCCAATACCGGACAGGCGCAGGCAAATAATGTTGTTATTAAAGATTACTTGCCCGATGCTGCGAATTATACTTATGTTGAATCCGTTCCGACAGCGACTGTACAGGGAAATCAACTTACCTGGAACATTGACAAACTAGGAAGAGGCACCAACAAGATATTCGTTAAACTCAGAACTGGAAAACCTGGTACCGGATCAGATCAATCACCTATAGGGTATTATTTAACAAATCCGATCGTTAATTTGGAAAATAAAGCGAGTATCCAGTCTGAAGAAGTAACAACTCCAGTTGAAAGTAATACCGTAACTACAACCATAAGTCAGGTTTGTAATTTTGCTTTGAATAAACCAAGTGCCGGTATAAAATCAGCAACCTATAGTACTTTGACATATATAATGTCAATAACAAATACTGGAAACATTTATCAAAAATTTAATTTGGAATCTGCATATGTGGGCGGTCCCAATACTCTAAGCAGATCAATTCAATCAGTGGACGAACAAGATATTTCAAGCACCCCATTTTTATCTCCAGGTGAAACTTATGTTTTTCATTATAAACTGCAAATTATTACTGGTACTGCACCGAATCAATATTATTATTCAAGTGTTATTGCCAATCCTCTTTTTTGTGGTAATCCGTTGACAAATAATATTGATACCTGGATTTATGGAGGAAAATACAGTGGCTATGAACTACTTGGTGTTTACAAAACCGATAGTCCTGATCCAGTGGAAGCTGGAGGATTATTAACTTATCAAATTATTGTTTTTTATTCTGGTGATCCCGGGACAACATTAGAAGATGTTAGAGTAACGGAAAATTATCCTCCAAATACCAGTTTTGTTTCTGCCAATCCAGCACCAAAAACAGGAAGTAACAATATTTGGGATTTTCAATCAATAAATGCAGGAAATAATATTATTACGGTGCAACTGATGGTAAATAACGATTTACCGGATGGAACCCTCCTTTCCAATACAGTTCAAGTTGGAAGTTTCACAGATGATGATATGGATATCTTCACTGAAACTACCACAGTAATTTCTTCTCCTGATCTTAAAATATCCAAAACTGCTTTTGTAAGCGAATCACCAGTTGGCCCCGGATCAGTGGTAAATTACACGCTGACATATGAAAATGTAGGAAACAGAACAGCCCCATTTGTTAAAATACTTGACAGTTATGATGTGGCTTATATGGAAGTTGATGATGCGTCAGAAGGTAACTCAGAAATACCAGGGGAAATAAAATGGGAAATATCCTCACTTGCACCAGGAACCAGTGGAACCATCAATTATTCGTTGTCAATTATAAATGATCCTCTATTATTTGGAGCAGGAAGTACCCAAATTAATAATATTGCTGTAATTTCCTCTGATTTTGAGGATAACAACATCAATGACAATTCAGATGAGGCAACAGTCTATGTAACAGTTCTTCCTGATTTATTTGCTACAATAACAGCTGATTCAGAAAATGCCGCATCTGAAGAAACTTTGAAATACACAATAACATATGGAAATAAAGGAGAAGTGGCACATTCAGGTCATGATTTTGTAGTTAAAGACAATTTGCCTGCAGGCACAACCCTTCAAAATCCTGAATCTCTTCCAAATGGAGGAATTTATAATTCGAGTGAACATTCGATTGAATGGACTTTCAACAGTACTTTAAATCCAGGAATCGAAAATGAAGTATCAATGGAAATTACCCTTAATGCCATTGATTGCAGCCTGGTTGGAAGTCAGCTTGAAAACGAGGTAACTATTTGGTCAGCTTATTATAATGATGCCGACAACAGCAACAATGAATTTATACTCCTGACTCATGTTGTAGACAACACACCTCCAGTAATTAGCAATTGTCCAACAGATATTACTTTTTATAGTGAAGATGGAAATTCTCTCAACTGTGGACAGTTAGTAAACTGGAATGAACCAACTGCTGCAGATAATTGTGAATTGACTGGTTTTACCAGCAATATAGAACCTGGTGATGAATTTCCTTTAGGGGAAACTACCGTTACTTATACTGCCACTGACGCCTCAGGGAACAGTTCGACATGCACATTTAAAGTGACTGTTATTGATAACACTCCCCCAGCCATTGCGACTTGTCCGGGAAATCAAACGGAAGACGCAAATTTGGGGATAACTTATATTCATTCCGGAACCGATTGGGATGCAACAGCTTCTGACAACTGTAATTTTTCTCTTGAAGCCTCATTAAGCGGAGCCACTTCTAAAACTAACATAACTACACTTGACGGAGAAACCTTTAATGAAGGTACTACCACAGTAACCTGGACTGCTACCGATGATGAAGGAAATACCGATGAATGCACTTTTACAGTTACTATAAATGCATCAGGAGACCTTGAGATAGTAAAAATGGTTGAATCAACTCTTGTTGAAGCCGGAGGTGAGTTGGAATATAAAATTTTAGTAACCAACAATGGACCGGCTGCTGCTGTTAATGTTCAAATAATAGATGACGTTAGTTCAATATTTACTGACACTCCACAATTTTCAACTGATGGCATTGGTTATTCGGATTGGACCGGTTCCTATGATTTAACCGGAAATCTTGCAAACGGTGCTGACTTTGCTATTTATATTAAAGGAACTTTGTCTGTAAATCAATGTACAAATGTTGAGAATTCGGCATCGGTAAGTAGCGACAATGATAATGATAACGGCAATAACAGTCATTTTATCTCAACAGCCATTGAAGATAATATTGCTCCCGTACTTACTGCCGAAGCTGACCAGGATGTGAACCTGGATGCTGACTGCTCCGTTACTGTTCCTGATTTGACTGACGGTTCTTCAGCTACCGATAACTGCACGGTTTCAATCACCCAGTTGCCTCTGGCAGGCGCTGTTGTAAGCTCGGCTCATAACGGAACCGTTGAGGTAACTGTTACGGCAACCGATGCAGCCGGTAATTCTGATTCCAAAACCGTTACTTTAACTGCGAAGGATGTTACGGCTCCTGTACTTACTGCCGAAGCTGACCAGGATGTAAACCTGGATGCTGACTGCTCCGTTACTGTTCCTGATTTGACTGACGGTTCTTCAGCTACCGATAACTGCACGGTTTCAATCACCCAGTTGCCTCTGGCAGGCGCTGTTGTAAGTTCGGCTCATAACGGAACCGTTGAGATAACAGTTACTGCAACCGATGCAGCCGGTAATTCTGATTCCAAAACCGTTACTTTAACTGCGAAGGATGTTACGGCTCCCGTACTTACTGCCGAAGCTGACCAGGATGTGAACCTGGATGCTGACTGCTCCGTTACTGTTCCTGATTTGACTGACGGTTCTTCAGCTACCGATAACTGCACGGTTTCAATCACCCAGTTGCCTCTGGCAGGCGCTGTTGTAAGCTCGGCTCATAACGGAACCGTTGAGGTAACTGTTACGGCAACCGATGCAGCCGGTAATTCTGATTCCAAAACCGTTACTTTAACTGCGAAGGATGTTACGGCTCCTGTACTTACTGCCGAAGCTGACCAGGATGTGAACCTGGATGCTGACTGCTCCGTTACTGTTCCTGATTTGACTGACGGTTCTTCGGCTACCGATAACTGCACGGTTTCAATCACCCAGTTGCCTCTGGCAGGCGCTGTTGTAAGTTCGGCTCATAACGGAACCGTTGAGGTAACTGTTACGGCAACCGATGCAGCCGGTAATTCTGATTCCAAAACCGTTACTTTAACTGCGAAGGATGTTACGGCTCCCGTACTTACTGCCGAAGCTGACCAGGATGTAAACCTGGATGCTGACTGCTCCGTTACTGTTCCTGATTTGACTGACGGTTCTTCGGCTACCGATAACTGCACGGTTTCAATCACCCAGTTGCCTCTGGCAGGCGCTGTTGTAAGTTCGGCTCATAACGGAACCGTTGAGGTTACTGTTACGGCAACCGATGCAGCCGGTAATTCTGATTCCAAAACCGTTACTTTAACTGCGAAGGATGTTACGGCTCCCGTACTTACTGCCGAAGCTGACCAGGATGTGAACCTGGATGCTGACTGCTCCGTTACTGTTCCTGATTTGACTGACGGTTCTTCGGCTACCGATAACTGCACGGTTTCAATCACCCAGTTGCCTCTGGCAGGCGCTGTTGTAAGTTCGGCTCATAACGGAACCGTTGAGGTAACTGTTACGGCAACCGATGCAGCCGGTAATTCTGATTCCAAAACCGTTACTTTAACTGCGAAGGATGTTACGGCTCCCGTACTTACTGCCGAAGCTGACCAGGATGTGAACCTGGATGCTGACTGCTCCGTTACTGTTCCTGATTTGACTGACGGTTCTTCGGCTACCGATAACTGCACGGTTTCAATCACCCAGTTGCCTCTGGCAGGCGCTGTTGTAAGTTCGGCTCATAACGGAACCGTTGAGGTAACTGTTACGGCAACCGATGCAGCCGGTAATTCTGATTCCAAAACCGTTACTTTAACTGCGAAGGATGTTACGGCTCCCGTACTTACTGCCGAAGCTGACCAGGATGTGAACCTGGATGCTGACTGCTCCGTTACTGTTCCTGATTTGACTGACGGTTCTTCGGCTACCGATAACTGCACGGTTTCAATCACCCAGTTGCCTCTGGCAGGTGCTGTTGTAAGTTCGGCTCATAACGGAACCGTTGAGGTAACTGTTACGGCAACTGATGCAGCCGGCAATTCTGATTCCAAAACCGTTACTTTAACTGCGAAGGATGTTACGGCTCCCGTGCTTACTGCCGAAGCTGACCAGGATGTAAACCTGGATGCTGACTGCTCCGTTACTGTTCCTGATTTGACTGACGGTTCTTCGGCTACCGATAACTGCACGGTTTCAATCACCCAGTTGCCTCTGGCAGGCGCTGTTGTAAGTTCGGCTCATAACGGAACCGTTGAGGTAACTGTTACGGCAACCGATGCAGCCGGTAATTCTGATTCCAAAACCGTTACTTTAACTGCGAAGGATGTTACGGCTCCCGTACTTACTGCCGAAGCTGACCAGGATGTAAACCTGGATGCTGACTGCTCCGTTACTGTTCCTGATTTGACTGACGGTTCTTCGGCTACCGATAACTGCACGGTTTCAATCACCCAGTTGCCTCTGGCAGGCGCTGTTGTAAGTTCGGCTCATAACGGAACCGTTGAGGTAACTGTTACGGCAACCGATGCAGCCGGTAATTCTGATTCCAAAACCGTTACTTTAACTGCGAAGGATGTTACGGCTCCCGTACTTACTGCCGAAGCTGACCAGGATGTGAACCTGGATGCTGACTGCTCCGTTACTGTTCCTGATTTGACTGACGGTTCTTCGGCTACCGATAACTGCACGGTTTCAATCACCCAGTTGCCTCTGGCAGGCGCTGTTGTAAGCTCGGCTCATAACGGAACCGTTGAGGTAACTGTTACGGCAACCGATGCAGCCGGTAATTCTGATTCCAAAACCGTTACTTTAACTGCGAAGGATGTTACGGCTCCCGTACTTACTGCCGAAGCTGACCAGGATGTGAACCTGGATGCTGACTGCTCCGTTACTGTTCCTGATTTGACTGACGGTTCTTCGGCTACCGATAACTGCACGGTTTCAATCACCCAGTTGCCTCTGGCAGGCGCTGTTGTAAGTTCGGCTCATAACGGAACCGTTGAGGTAACTGTTACGGCAACCGATGCAGCCGGTAATTCTGATTCCAAAACCGTTACTTTAACTGCGAAGGATGTTACGGCTCCCGTACTTACTGCCGAAGCTGACCAGGATGTGAACCTGGATGCTGACTGCTCCGTTACTGTTCCTGATTTGACTGACGGTTCTTCGGCTACCGATAACTGCACGGTTTCAATCACCCAGTTGCCTCTGGCAGGCGCTGTTGTAAGTTCGGCTCATAACGGAACCGTTGAGGTAACTGTTACGGCAACCGATGCAGCCGGTAATTCTGATTCCAAAACCGTTACTTTAACTGCGAAGGATGTTACGGCTCCCGTACTTACTGCCGAAGCTGACCAGGATGTGAACCTGGATGCTGACTGCTCCGTTACTGTTCCTGATTTGACTGACGGTTCTTCGGCTACCGATAACTGCACGGTTTCAATCACCCAGTTGCCTCTGGCAGGCGCTGTTGTAAGTTCGGCTCATAACGGAACCGTTGAGGTAACTGTTACGGCAACCGATGCAGCCGGTAATTCTGATTCCAAAACCGTTACTTTAACTGCGAAGGATGTTACGGCTCCCGTACTTACTGCCGAAGCTGACCAGGATGTAAACCTGGATGCTGACTGCTCCGTTACTGTTCCTGATTTGACTGACGGTTCTTCGGCTACCGATAACTGCACGGTTTCAATCACCCAGTTGCCTCTGGCAGGCGCTGTTGTAAGTTCGGCTCATAACGGAACCGTTGAGGTAACTGTTACGGCAACCGATGCAGCCGGTAATTCTGATTCCAAAACCGTTACTTTAACTGCGAAGGATGTTACGGCTCCCGTACTTACTGCCGAAGCTGACCAGGATGTAAACCTGGATGCTGACTGCTCCGTTACTGTTCCTGATTTGACTGACGGTTCTTCAGCTACCGATAACTGCACGGTTTCAATCACCCAGTTGCCTCTGGCAGGCGCTGTTGTAAGCTCGGCTCATAACGGAACCGTTGAGGTAACTGTTACGGCAACCGATGCAGCCGGTAATTCTGATTCCAAAACCGTTACTTTAACTGCGAAGGATGTTACGGCTCCCGTGCTTACTGCCGAAGCTGACCAGGATGTGAACCTGGATGCTGACTGCTCCGTTACTGTTCCTGATTTGACTGACGGTTCTTCGGCTACCGATAACTGCACGGTTTCAATCACCCAGTTGCCTCTGGCAGGCGCTGTTGTAAGTTCGGCTCATAACGGAACCGTTGAGGTAACTGTTACGGCAACCGATGCAGCCGGTAATTCTGATTCCAAAACCGTTACTTTAACTGCGAAGGATGTTACGGCTCCCGTACTTACTGCCGAAGCTGACCAGGATGTAAACCTGGATGCTGACTGCTCCGTTACTGTTCCTGATTTGACTGACGGTTCTTCAGCTACCGATAACTGCACGGTTTCAATCACCCAGTTGCCTCTGGCAGGCGCTGTTGTAAGCTCGGCTCATAACGGAACCGTTGAGGTAACTGTTACGGCAACCGATGCAGCCGGTAATTCTGATTCCAAAACCGTTACTTTAACTGCGAAGGATGTTACGGCTCCCGTGCTTACTGCCGAAGCTGACCAGGATGTGAACCTGGATGCTGACTGCTCCGTTACTGTTCCTGATTTGACTGACGGTTCTTCGGCTACCGATAACTGCACGGTTTCAATCACCCAGTTGCCTCTGGCAGGCGCTGTTGTAAGCTCGGCTCATAACGGAACCGTTGAGGTAACTGTTACGGCAACCGATGCAGCCGGTAATTCTGATTCCAAAACCGTTACTTTAACTGCGAAGGATGTTACGGCTCCCGTACTTACTGCCGAAGCTGACCAGGATGTGAACCTGGATGCTGACTGCTCCGTTACTGTTCCTGATTTGACTGACGGTTCTTCGGCTACCGATAACTGCACGGTTTCAATCACCCAGTTGCCTCTGGCAGGCGCTGTTGTAAGTTCGGCTCATAACGGAACCGTTGAGGTAACTGTTACGGCAACTGATGCAGCCGGCAATTCTGATTCCAAAACCGTTACTTTAACTGCGAAGGATGTTACGGCTCCCGTGCTTACTGCCGAAGCTGACCAGGATGTAAACCTGGATGCTGACTGCTCCGTTACTGTTCCTGATTTGACTGACGGTTCTTCGGCTACCGATAACTGCACGGTTTCAATCACCCAGTTGCCTCTGGCAGGCGCTGTTGTAAGTTCGGCTCATAACGGAACCGTTGAGGTAACTGTTACGGCAACCGATGCAGCCGGTAATTCTGATTCCAAAACCGTTACTTTAACTGCGAAGGATGTTACGGCTCCCGTACCCGATGTTTCTGTTTTGGCCAACGCAACAGGCGAATGCGAAGTTTCCGTAACAGCACCTACAGCTAAAGATAATTGCCTTAATATAATCACTGCAACAACAACCGACCCATTATATTACGATGTGCAGGGAACTTACACCATTACCTGGACTTACAACGATGGTAATGGAAACAATGCATCGCAGCAGCAGACCGTTATCGTAGAGGATAATACGCCACCTGTGTTGGCATGCAATAATCTAACAATCTATCTCCCAAATAATGGCATCTATGAATTATCAGCTGATAATATAAAAACCATTGCCGGGGAGGTAACCGACAACTGTAACAATTCTTCCGATTACAATATATCGATAATTCCATCCACTTTCTCATGCGCACAGGCAGGCGAAAAAGTACCGGTTACAGTTACAGCAACTGACATCTATGGAAATACCACTGAATGCCAGGCTACCATTTGGGTTATCGATTACTATGCACCCCAGTTGAATTGTCCGGATGATATTACGGTTTCGGCAGAAGCAGGCAGATGCAGTGCCGCTATTAATTTTGAAGCAACTGCCACCGATGATTGTGGTGCAACTATTACTTACAGTCAACAGCCGGGAAGTGAATTTCCGTTAGGTACAACTACCGTTTCAGTTACAGCAGCTGACCCATCAGGAAACAAAACCCACTGTTCATTCAATATTACCGTAACTGACAACGAAGCTCCGGTGATAGCCTGTCCTGCTGATATCTTTGTATCAGCACCAGAGGGAGCCAACAGTGCAGCAGTTGAGTATGAAGCAATAATTACCGACAATTGTTCTGCCAATCCCATCATTGAATACAGTCATGCATCAGGAAGTTCATTTACAATAGGCAAAACTCGTGTAACTGTAACAGCAACCGATGAGGCAGGCAATATCTCCAGTTGCTCATTTAATGTTACAGTAAAAGATGTTGAAGCACCGGCAATAGAATGTCCGACAGACATTACAATTCCAATGGATGAAGACGTTTGCGGAGCAACAGTTTTGTTTGCAGCAACAGCTACCGATAACTGGTCATCAAATCCTAATGTAGAATACAGCCATAATCCGGGAAGTGTTTTTCCATCAGGAATCACAATAGTTACAGTAACAGCGACAGATGAAGCAGGTAATACCTCCAGTTGTTCTTTTACCGTAACCGTAAATGATGAAGAAGCTCCGGCAATAGCATGTCCGCAAAACATTACTGTTTCAGTGGAAGAGAATCAATGTGGTGCAACAGTTCAATTTGAAGCTGCTGTTACCGACAACTGCTCAGCAACTGTTGCATATAGTCATGAACCTGGAACTCTTTTCCCAATTGGAACTACCCTAGTTACTGTAACAGCTGCTGACGAAGCAGGAAATATCTCCAATTGTTCATTTAATGTAACAGTAAACGATGAGCAAGCTCCGACTGTGACATGCCCTGAAAACATTACTGTTTATTCCGATGAAAATGAATGTGGTGCAGCAGTAGTATTTTCAGCTACAGCTACCGACAATTGCTCAGCAACTGTTGCATATAGTCATGAACCTGGAACTCTTTTCCCAATAGGAACTACCGTAGTTACTGTAACAGCTGCTGACGAAGCAGGAAATATCTCCAGTTGTTCATTTAATGTAACAGTAAACGATGAGCAAGCTCCGACTGTGACATGCCCTGAAAACATTACTGTTTATTCCGATGAAAATGAATGTGGTGCAGCAGTAGAATTTTCAGCTACAGCTGCCGACAACTGCTCAGCCACCTTAGAGTACAGTCATGAATCCGGAAGCATATTTCCGGCAGGAACAACTGAAGTCACAGTAATTGCAACCGATGAAGCTGGAAATGAAACCAAAGATACTTTCACCATCACCGTTAAGGATGATATAATTCCATTTATTGTCTGCTCCGAACCTATGGTAGTTACTGCAGAAGCAGGTTCATGTGAAGCACTGGTTACTGTTCCTTTACCTGCAGAATATGGCGATAACTGCGAATTTACTCTGACAAATAGCGTCAATAATACCAATGATGCAAGTGGAATATATCCCGCAGGAATAACTCCGGTTACCTGGACTATTACCGACAATGCCGGCAATGAGGCTGCCTGTACTGTAAATATAGTGGTAAATACGACTCCTGTTGCTGTTGATGATGTTGCATCAACCAATGAAAACACTCCGGTTGAAATAAATGTAACTGCAAATGATACCGATTGTGCCAATGGTATCAATGCAGAGTCTATAACTTTAATTACAGCACCAGTAAACGGAACTGTGACAATCAATAATGAAACAGGTGTTGCAACATATGAACCTGTCCCTGGATTCTCGGGAACCGATAACTTCACCTATTCAATTTGCAACAACAGTGAAATATGTAATGAAGCAACTGTAGTTATCGATGTTGTTTCAGTAAACAAAGCTCCGTTTGCTCTTGATGATATCCAGACCACCTTTATTGGTTCACCTGTAACAGGTCGGGTTATTACCAATGATATAGATCCGGATGGGGATGAGTTAAAAGTTAACACTACTTTAAAGACCAATGCAACAAATGGTAGCGTAGTAATGAATGAAAATGGCTCATACATTTATACTCCCAATACAGGATTCATTGGAAAAGATTACTTTAGTTATGAAGTGTGCGATCCAGATGGGTTATGTGATGAAGCACTGATTACTATTATAGTGGTACAGAAAGTCGTGGAAAACAAAAACCGCCAGCCGGTGGCTGTTGAAGACAACTATTTTGGTAAAAAAGATGTACCTGTTTTTGGAAATCTGATTTCGAACGATTTTGATCCTGACGAAGACGAAATTACAATTTCCACCACCCCAACTACCACTCCTGAATCGGGAATCCTTGAAATCAATTCCAATGGTTCATTCAGTTACTTTCCCGCAAATGGATTCTCCGGAATGGTGGTATTTGAATATGAAATTTGCGACAGTCAAACACCTTCATTATGCACTACTGCTTCGGCAACCATCGATATCAGAGAATCTCAGAAGAATGTTACCGTTGCAGTGGATGATGCATATCATACTAAGGAAGGGTTTAAGCTTGAAGGAAATATATCTGCAAACGATTACGATCCGGAAGGCAACATACAGGTGAATTACAACCTGCTTGTGGCACCATCGAACGGTTCTTTAGCACTAAATCCAAATGGCAACTTTGAGTATACTCCGTTTGCAGCATTTACAGGCAGCAACTTCTTTATTTATGAAGTTTGCGACGATAATGATCCTTTAGCCTGCGACTGGGCAACCGCATATATTCTGGTAGGAGAAAATCCTACAGATACAATCCCGGGTCCACCGCAGGAACAGGAAGAATTTTTCATACCGGAAGCCTTCTCCCCAAACTATGATGGGTATAACGACTACTTTGAGATTTCGGGAATAGATATTTATCCCAACGCTCGAATTGAAATATACAACCGTTGGGGTACTTTACTTTACGAAAAAGATCACTATGGGAACACCGATAACTGGGGATCAGCAGATAATTGGTGGGACGGAAGCTCTAATAAAAGTTGGACAGTTGGCAAAGAAAAATTGCCCACAGGTACCTACTTCTATATCTTCTATTACAACGATGGAAACAGCGACCCGAAAACCGGCTCAGTTTTCCTTAACAGAAACAGGTAATTATATTAATGTTTAATCTGAAAAAACGAAAAAAAATGAAATTCAAATTAAATATCAAAAAAGGGTTAGGGATACTGGTAATGGTAATAACTGCCAACGTTTCCTTCGGACAACAGGACCCAATGTACACTCAGTACTTCTTCAATACACAAATCATCAATCCTGCATACGCAGGTTCATGGCAATCGCTTGGTTTTATGACACTCGCACGTCATCAATGGACCGGTTGGGAAGGTGCACCTCGTACCTATACCTTCTCAATGCAGGCTCCTATGAAAAACGACCATGTAGGTCTGGGATTGAATGTCATCAGCGACAATGTTTTTAAAGAAAAGCGATTTGGAATATGGGCAGACTACTCCTACAAAGTGGTATTCGATGAAAAAACAAATCTTCGCATGGGATTGAAAGCAGGTTTTACCAACTATTCAAATAATCTGCTTGAATATAATATAAACGATCCTAACGATCCGCTGTTCCAGGGAGATCTTGAAAATAAATTTATTCCCAATTTCGGAGCCGGTTTGTTTTTAACCAATCCTTCCTACTATGTTGGATTCTCAGTTCCAAAGCTACTTCACAACGATATTACAGAAGGCAGTGACAGCAATCCCAACAACTTTTCAATTGAGGCAGAATTTCGTCATTTCTACCTCCAGGGGGGAATGATTTTCGATCTGAATGAGCATTTAAAGTTCAAACCTACCTTTATGGCAAAAGCTTTAAAAGGTATTCCTCCACAGTTCGATTTCACTACTAATTTTCTGATAATGGAAAAGGTTTGGTTAGGAGCAATGTTCCGCACCAACTCTGCATTCGGATTCATAGGCCAGTTGATTCTTGATAACAGTTTGCGTATCGGTTATGCCTACGACTTTTCCACAACCAAAATGCAGAACTACCACAATGGAAGTCATGAAATTATGATTTCCTATGAACTAAGAACCCTAAAGGAGCTGGTAGTTTCGCCTAGATATTTTTAGACAAACATGATTTAGTGAGGTCAGAACCCAAAGTCCAGCTTCTTTTGCAGGCCTTTGGGTTTCTCTTTTACATAAAGCTCCACAAGCCCGTCGATTTCAGAAAGACAACGTCCACACGAACTCCCCGCACCTGTATACCGCTGTATATGTTCTACTGATGCCGCCCCATTTTTCAATGCTGAAATGATTTCTTTTTCCTCTACCAGATTACACAAACACATGATCTTTCCCATAATTTGCAGACTTCAATCCATTATTATTGCAATACGTAGGTCTCTCTTCACGCGGCCCCGGGGGAACAATCCCGCATTGTTGTTTATTCCAGAGATTCGTTTAAAAAGTCCCCCCAGAACTACCTTCTGATTCGATTCATCGCTGTTTCCATTGCTCAGAATTCCGGCAGTAGCTTCCTGTATGTAAACAATTTCCATTCCCGTCTCAATACGGGACAAGCTAACAACCTGTTCTACCTTAAGCATATTATCTAAAATTAGAGTGTGAAAGCAGGGGGCGATTTTAATAATCTGTTGCATTATCCCATCATTCTGTTCTCAGCAAAAACTTTTACTTTCCTGTAAATTTCAAATATTTGATCGTTTTTAGGCAGAGAGTTGTATATATTCTCAAGATACCTTCTTCGAAGGATCAATTCAACTGTTGGTTTAAAATTGATATCATATATCCATGAAAGTTGCATAATTTTTATATCGGTTTCATTTTTTACTTCCTTCTTTGAAACCAATTTCCCCGCCATTATTTCCTTGACCACTCCTAAAGATACTGTCGAAGATTTCGGCAATTCCCAGGTCAGCATATGGTTAACAGGTTGGTTCCTGGAAGTATAATATTCTGCCAGCACTTTCAGTATATCTAGTTTATCAGCATCTCGCAGCAGCTGTGCCTGAAATAATTCTTCTGTTTCCAGATTGCGGGGAAGTTCATATTTATTATGAAGAAGAATGGTATTTAAGACCAGATCTCTCATTTCTTTATTTAAAAATTCCAAGAATTGTTTTTCCTTCAAAATCTCCACAGCCAATTCCCCATGATCTGTAGAAACCGCATCGTCCAGCGTGTTAAATTCTGCAATTTGTTTAAACCTGCCAATATCATGAAAAACAGCAGCAACAGTAGCTGTCTGTTCTTCCTCAGGAGTCATGTTGAGCAAACCTGCTAACTGCCGGGCATTAGCTGCCACCCTATGGGTATGGTCTTTTTTAATTGAAAAATTCCGTTGTTGTTCAGGATTCAAGCCTGAAAATAAACTAATATATGATTCTAAATCCTTCACCCTAGATTGATACCAGTCTTTCATTATTTAAACTTTATTTCATCTTAATTTTTAACGCATTCGGTGGAATTGCCCCGAGTAAATATATTCCACAGGAATTAATTTTCTTTATCATGGCAATTTCTATAGAGCAAAATTAGGAATACTTGAGATATTGATATCATTATAACACCAGTTTTTTTATTAATTAACAGGTCTGCAGGAATGAATTTCAAATCCATGTTTGATAACTACAGATTTTTATTATTTTTGCCGTCCGAAAACTGCTCCATGGTTCAATGGATAGTAGCAGGAAGTTTACGATTTGGAACCGTATGATGCAGGTAAAATAAACAGGCCCCATAGTTCAATGGATAGAATTTCAGATTCCGGTTCTGACGATTTGGGTTCGAATCCCGATGGGGTCACAATTTTAAAAGTCAACTCACTGTTATACTGCAGTTGACTTTTTGTTTTTTAAAAGTTAATTGTTTCATTTTTTGCGCATAGGTCCAATATATTTCTTAGCCATGACCACATTATCAAAATATACTACAGTTTGTTTTGCATCAATCAGATGATTGGGATGTTTATCTGCATAATCCTGAGAATTTGAAAAGGTTCTGTCAGACATATAATGCTGCAGACGAAGTACATTCACCTTTACATCCATGTCATGCCGCCATCGGAATCCTTCAAACGGTGCAGCATTCTTATTATTGGGATCGTTGTGAAAACTACCCGACCTCCAGTATCCTTTCGGATTTCCCGGCCCAAAATATGCAGCAGACTTTCCATTGATCCAAAAAGCCAGTTCCCCATCCTTATCCTCCGGCGATGAATTCAGCTTTACCATAATTTCTACCGCAGTCCATTCTCCCCTTAAAGCGAATGCAGGATTTCGCGGTTGAAAGACATTTCCGTAATAAGGATTTGGCCTTCCATCGGGTTTCCCATCAAAGGTTTGCCACGAATGCATCTCAGGCCAATAGGCATAAAACTGCCAAACTCCCGGCGGAACATATTCCTCTGCTCCCGGCTCATTTACATTGTGTGTTTTTGGCTCCATCGTTATACTAAATTCATTCTCTGGCCTCTGACCCGCACCACCCATAGGATAAGGTGTTGGTTTTTTTGCACCACGCACCGCAACAAAATGTCCTTGATATCCATGATCTTTGGTGAATTTGACATAAAAACGAAGATAGATTTTATCCCATCCCGGATGAAAAGTTTTATACAATTCTCCCCCTTCATTCTCTCCACGGGTCGCTGTCATTTTTAATGAACGGGTTCCTGCCGATCCTTCAGGCACATCATTACTAAACGACATCACCTTTCCTTCCCGGTTACTCATGTGTCCCCACCTCGATTCAATTTCCTTCATGTTGCCGGTTTCAAAGTTTTCAACAAAAACAACATCCAGATGATTTTCAATTCCTTCATCTCCCGGATAAAGCCATGCAATACCCTGATTCTCCGGCTTTTCTTCATTGCCTTTTTCTGCTATAACAAGACCTGCAGTCCCTACAGCTAATGCAATTACTACAGCAAATTGGTTTATTTTTTTCATTTGTCCATTGTTTGTTATATTTATTCCAATAGGATGCTGAATATATTTTGCCTTCTCCGAAAACCTTGGAGCTGGTATGAGAAACAATTCAATAACCTTTGACATATCAACGATACCATGTCAATTTATAAATTCGAATTGCAGAATCTAAAACTTTGCCATGAATAAAATTTTTAAAATACGAATTATATCTTTGGTAACAGATATAATAATCAAAATTTTCATTTTTACCTATATTCCTGAAAATCGCCTGTTATCAGACTGAATCGATTCAAAATCCAGAACTACCAGAAGAGGTCCGTAAAAAAGCTTTTCCGCATCTAATTGACCCGATATTAGCAACATTATTGATTTATTGGTCATTCCATCTTTTCATGAGCAACCGTTAGATTTAACAGAAAACATTATAAAAAGGTGTATTTATTTTGGAACCTATCTAAGCGGATTATATTTTTGATGCCATGTATTAAAAGAAATTATCCCCATTGATTTTTAAACCGGCTTATAATCTTTTTCTTCAACTGATTAAAGAATGAACTGAAAATTTGCTGGCACATGTGAACAGGCTGCCAATAAATTAAATGTTTGCACTGATATATTAGCTAATATATGATAGAAACCTGATCTGCTGTACCTGCAGAAAACCCGATAACCAAAAATTTACGAAACAATTATTACCCCTAAAAAAGGAATACTTAGCGGTTCATCAGGAAAAATAGGAAACCTCGCAGGAAATTCCTGGAGAGGCATCAGTTATTTACGGATAAGGTCGGCGCGTTGCAATGGATATTTTTCCCATTACCAGAAAATTTTAAACTGAATTAAAGTTAAGTTATTATTACCAAAGTAAGTTCAAAGCTAGTATAAAGCTAGTATAAAGCTAGTATAAAGATAACCGTAGACTAGCTTTATACTAGCTTATGACTATCTTTTTATACTGATTTTACTAGAATAAAATCATCTCGTGTAGGGTAAAAAACAGTATTCATCCGGCGGTACTTTAATACCATCCGGAATGTCTGCATTTGAGTTAATGCTTGCCAATCTTTGGTAAAAAGCCGGGTAAAACGCAATTGGGCTTTTTCAAATCCAGTTTCAATAATCGGGCAACAGTTGATGAACTACAATATCAAAATCCGTTAATTCCAGAAATAGAGGGGGCTTACTTTTGAACATGAAAAACACATTTACTGATTAACTGCATGTTAAAAATAAAGAATTATAAATATTCCGGTTTACCGGACAACAATGAACAGAAATAATTAATTTTATAAATTAATGCGAAAATTTTATTTACAAATCCGGTTACTTCATTTATATCTGGGAATATTTATTAGTCCTTTCCTGCTTATCTTTGGCCTGGGTGTATTGACCTTTAATCATCCGGATCTGGTTAACCGGGTTTATTCTGTTGAAACCTTGCCAACCCAAAGAATCAAACTGGCAGATATGTCCTATGAAATTCCCGATTTGGAACTGGCGAAAAATATCATGTCGAAAGTAAACATCAATGGTGAGATCAGTTATGTGGCACGGAATAAAAATTTTATTTCATTTCCGGTAAATGAACCTGGTTTGGAAACAATTGTAAAGGTTAATTTGAATAACGACAGCGTATTTTTTACACAAAGAACAGAAGGTTTTCTCCGTTCCCTAAGTTATTTACATTCGATGCCGGGACCACATAATATGAATGTACGGGGCAATTCTACATTTATGAAAATCTGGAGAATTTTAGCTGATACAGTTGTATATTTTGTATTGTTTCTTACTGCAAGTGGTATTATTTTATGGTATTTCATTAAAAAAGAGAGAAAAACTGGAATTTATGCTCTTTTTACTGGAATTGTATTTTTTAGCGGAATAATTTTAATAATATTTTGGTAGAATGAATCGGGAGCTATTTACGAAAGAGGTAAAGTATTGGAACCGGAGAATACATATTATTATCGGGCTATTTTTATTATTATTTCTATGGTTGTTTTCATTTTCGGGCTTATTGATGAATCACAGGAACTGGAGCATTTCCGATTTTTGGACAAAACGGCAGGAGACTAAAAAAATAATCCCTGTCCACATCCCTGAAAACAGAGAAAGTAATGTTGTCATAAATTCTGTTCTTTCACAATTAAACGTAACCGGTGAGATTTCGGACATTAAAATGTGGTCCGACAGCATCCGGTTTATGGTTTCGGTGCCGGGATGTGTAAGTAAAATACAGGTTAATTTCAACAAGGGGCTTTGTACCCAGGAAAAATTAAAGTACAATTGGTCGGGAAAAATACAAACTCTGCATACTTTTAATGGCGTGGACAAAGAGAATCCGGATTCCCACCCCAATTGGGCAATTACCAAAATGTGGAGACTTTCTTTGGATGGGATTGCCATAGGAATCATCCTGTTGTGTTTCAGCAGCTGGATAATGTTGTACCGGATGAAGAAAAAAATTATTCCGCCGTGGATTGTATTAACGGTAGGTTTTTTATTTGCCGGATATTTTGTTTTTGTTTTGAAACTTATTTAATTTCCCGATAGAACTATCCATCTTCTATCGGTTTATGATGACAAATGTAGTACATGAGACGACATTAAATTTCATATAAAAGCAAGTCATTCAGTTGCAGAAAAAACCTTTATAAAGATTCAAAGGATTAATCCTTCCAGACCGGAATTTTCCAACCTACAGAAACTGTAAATCCAACCGATTTTGACCATCCGGCATTTACTGCCAGTCTCTTCCATGGGAAAATTCCTATACCAGCTTCCTTTCTGGCTCCATGGGAGGAGTGTAGAATTCCGCGACTGGTAAATAAATCTACTCCTCCCCACAGATAAAGATTTTTGCTCAGGCTTAGGGTTACTCCGTAAATATTGGTAAAATAATCCGAATTAAGGCCTTTCTCTATGGTAGCATACCCGCCAACACGATTCAGTAAAATGTTTCCTGAAATAATGCTGAGCCTTAAAGCACTAACAGATGGAACATAACCAATTGCCGGGGCAAGCCAGGGCTCATGAGATACGGTGATTTTTTTTGCTTCAGGGGTAAAAGGCAAATGATCCTGTGCTATCGCCCCCTTTTCAACAAGTAATAATAATATAACAACAGTGGCCGGTTTAAAAATAGACATCTCTCTCCTGTATTTGATTTTTGGTTTGTATCGTCAATCCTGTATTTAACGCCAATGATAGAAAAAAATTTCTTATTCTGATATGAAAATCTTAATTGCATAAAAAATACACTCTAAAACTGCTTATAAAAAAGAACAAGAATTTAGAGGGCAAATGAGCTTTCCTATAGCTAATTGAAAAGCGGTTCGGTGCAGAAAACTGTAAATCTGCAAATTTATTTGCTGATATAGCCTTCAGAAACACCTGATAATTTCAATCAGTCATTAAACAGTAAGCACGCCGATGCCACCGGTCAAAAAGATTCAGCAAATCATTCCTTTTGCATCTTCCTACTCTCTTACTTCAACTTCAAAAATTATCATTTTGCCCTATGCAAATTCCTTTTTCTTTATCTCATCCCCGCAAAATCCCTATGTTACAATTCAGCAAAATACGCATCAAGATCAGCAAATTACAATGTTGATATTAAAATCTGATAATTTACATTTGTTCCCAACATTTACAAACCGAAGTTTAAAGATCAGGTACATAAAAGAAGATATGTATCTTAAAAAACAAAACCATTAAATTAACATCGCATGAAAAAGTCTACTTTTATTATGGCACTGTTAACCATCCTTACTGTTAACTATGCTGTAAACGCACAAAATTCAAACCGAAAATTTAAAATGGAAGGACCTAAATCGGAGGTTATTGAACTCAATGAAACTTTTACTTCATCGCAGGAAATTTTTCCTTTTGAAAAGAAAAAAGATAAGATCTATGGGCTTGCTGTGTCAGCCGATATTGTTCTTCAGGATGAGACAAGCGTAGTTAGGTTATTGCTTGTAGATACCCAGTACCGCGAGCACCTGATATATGAATCGTATGCACTGCTAGACGGTGCGGGCTCTTTTTCCATAGAGGAACTGGCTGAAGAAACTGCACTGATGGAAGGCATTATGGCACATTCTGTTAAACTTGAAATCACAAATGCAGAGATTGCATTAAATAATTTGATTCTTTCAACTCAAATTGATCCGGGAATCAAAATAGAGAATGTGAAAAAGGAGAAAAAGCAACAGCAAAATGAAGATAAGATTAACCGGATAAATAAAAACCTGCAGGCAAAAAACATGAAATGGGTTGCCGGCCACACTGAAGTTTCCCAATTATCCTATTCCGATAAAAAGAAGTTGTTCGGGCAAAGCACCTTTCCTGCAGGATTCGAATATTATGCAGGAGGAGTCATATCCACAACAACAGAAAATTCCGGTGACATCTCCTTAAAATCAGCTACAGCAAGTGCCTTTGTCGAGGAATGGGACTGGCGAAACCGGCATGGAAAAAACTGGATAACCCCTATTTCAAACCAGAGGCTTTGCGGCTCATGCTGGTCGTTTGCCTCTGCCGGAGCAACTGAAGCATTGGTAAACCTTTATTTTAACCAGCAGCTAAATATTGATCTATCGGAACAGGATTTAATATCGTGTAGCGGTGCCGGAGGATGTAACGGAGGGTATCCCTCCATTGCACTCGATTACATTACAAACAATGGAATCGTTGATGAAGCAACTTTTCCATACTCTGAAGCCGATGAATCATGCAGCAATAAAGGATCGGCCCCTTCAGAATTAATCAAAATCGGTGGTAAAGTGGCCTTTGGTTCCGCTGATTATCCTAAAACAGAAGAAGTATTGAAGCAATTGCTTATTGAAATGGGTCCCTTAAGCGGCGGGCTTTACGACTGGAGCCATGCTATGGTTCTCGTTGGATACAAAGTAGTAAAGGAAGGAGATATCTTTTACAATAGAGGACTGGACTTACAAATGAAATGGATTACAATTTCTGCCGGAGACCTTTTAATCGGAAAAACCGTTTGGATCTTTAAAAACAGCTGGGGCAGTTATTTTGGTGATGAAGGATATGTATATGTTGAAACTCCAATAACCAATATGGGATGGACACATGGATTAAAAGCACCGGTTACCAGCAGTATCAATAACTATCAGGTAATCTGCGAAGACAAAGATGGTGATGGCTATTTCTGGTGGGGACTCGGTGAAAAGCCAGCGACCTGCAGTGGCCCCGATGAGCCCGATGGAGACGACTCGGATCCCACACTGGGGCCACTCGATGCATACGGGAACTGCAGAATCCTGAACGGAACGCCTACAGCCGGCTTCTCTGCATCAGTTGCTGCAATAACTGAAGGAGAAACGGTTAATTATACCGACCTTTCGGTGAATGCCCAATCCTGGTCGTGGGCATTTGAAGGAGGTACACCTGTTACTTCAGACCTTAAAAATCCGGCAGTCACTTACAGTACACCTGGTATTTACAATGTATCCCTAACGGTAACAAATATGAACGGCTCCGACACAAAAACTGTTGAGAATTTTCTTACAGTAGAACAGGCTGAAGAACCGGTTGTTATTGATGAACCCGTAATTATTGATAAGGAAAACACCGCCTCATATTGTGCCTCGGGTGGTAATGCCACTGAAGAATGGATTTCATCGGTGGCCATGGGAGTACAGGTACATTCGTCCGGTTCGGCAGGCACAGCAGGTTACCAGGATTATACAGGAATTGTATTTACTGCCGAAGCAGGAACCCGGATGAATTTTACGCTCAGCCCGTTGTATTCAAAAAGGTGGCAGTATGAATACTGGCGCATCTGGATCGATTACAACAGGGATGGGGATTTTAACGATTCCGGCGAACTTGTATATACCAGCTCCGGGACCAGAGATAACACATCGGGTTCCTTTATGATTCCTTCAGGCATTTCAGCTACAACCCGCTTGCGCGTTTCCATGAAGCGCAACTCCTTACCGGCACCTTGTGAAGTATTTCTAAACGGGGAAGTTGAAGACTACTCCATCCACATTACTGAACCGGCACCTCAGCCTCCCGCCGCTGCCTTTAACCTGGATAAAAATTCCGTTACCCCCGGTGAAACCATTCAGTTTACCGATATGTCCTCAAATGCCCCCACCCAATGGCAATGGCAATTCCCGGGAGGAACCCCCTCAACCAGCACCCTGCAACATCCTGCTGTAATTTACAGTACTCCCGGAGTATATGATGTGACGCTAACCGTATCAAAAGAAGGTTTTGATCCATCCCATACAACAAAAACCAGCTGCATTATGGTCAATGATAATCCTTCTGTTGATTACTGCATTCCGTTTGCAGTGAACAGTGTATCCGACTTCATCATGAACATTACCATTGGCAATGTTATAAACAGCACTGCTGCAGGAAACGGCTATACCCTTTCTGCCGTTGATGTAACCCTGCGTCCCGGTCAGAATTACAGCTTTACCCTCACACCAAAAGTATCAACAAACCGGAACTACTGGAGGATATGGATGGACTTTAACAGTGATGGTGATTTTGAGGATTCCGGTGAAACGCTTCTTGCCTTGAACAATAAAAAAGGCCAGGTTTATTCGGAAATAATTTTGCCCGACTATGCAACAGGCAAAGCCAGAATGCGCATAGCCATGCGAAACCAAACTGCACCGGCACCTTGCGATGACGGATATGACGGAGACATAAAAGACTTTAATGTGTCTTTTGATGCAGCACCGCAAGCTTCAATTTTCACTTCAACAGAAGAGAATCTCTCCGATAAAAAATTTGGTGCAGTTATTTTTCCAAATCCGGTTACCGATAAACTGACCATCCAACTGGATTCTCCACAACCGGGAGATTTTTATAACATTTACTCCATGACCGGTGAAAAATTGCAATCTGACAGGATTTTAACAAAATCCACCATTATTGATTTTTCCAAAAATGCACCTGGAATTTACTTTATTGTTGCAGAAAACAACAACCGCATATTCCGGAAAAAAATCATAAAGAACTAACTACACTTCGATATAAACAAAAAGGCTGCAGTTGTGCAGCCTTTTAATATAGAAGGGGCTGGTCTCTCCATTTTCCAGCCCCTTCGTTTACAAAAGAAGGATTTTGTCCCTCAAAATTAAAAAAATGTATTCTTTCCTTTTCTTAATTTTTAGGGTTACCTTCCCGGGAAAGCTTATTCTTTCAATATCAACTTTCCGGTACTGATGTTTTCATCAAGCATCAACCTGTATATCAGGATACCCGGAACAACGTCTACCGGTGCATATTGTACACGGTTCATCACTCCTTTTCTGACATTTTCATTCATAAGGGTTGCAATTTTCTGACCCTGAGCATTAATAATTTCAAGACGGGCACGGGCATCCTTTGCTGAAACGAATTCAAATGTAACCCGTTCACTGAATGGATTCGGATAAACTTTCAGATTGCTTACCTTCATGTCCTTCCCATTGTTTTTACCTTTCGTCTTTTCATTATCAACCGTAGGAGCACTCTGATCCGACGGACAATTTACAGGTACATCCACGTCAAATACATCGCCATCTCCGTTTTCAGTTTCGCTGCACATGCAGATTGCTTCGCAGGCAACGCCATGTACAATAACGTAGACATCTCCCGAAACGTCGGTGAAATTGACGGTTACATTAGAGGAATGATCCAGGTAATCACCAACAAAGGTATATTGGCCCGGAGCAACGGTAGGTTTCGAAGTCTTACCGGTAACAATTTCAGGATACTTGTCACATCCCACATACACATGAGCTTCGCTTAATGCATAGCCTTCATTCATGATGTATTCAACCGACAAAGATTCTCCGTTGTAATTGATCATCACGGTTCCCACTTCATCGCCTTTTGAAACATCGCACTGAGCAGCACCTGCATAAAGTGTCATGGTGTACGGAGCATCCGACGGGCTGATGGTATTGGTCCATCCCCAGCGGTTAAAGCCATCCATCAGGAAACATCTGGCATCATCGCCCGGAAGTTTGGCATACACTGTTTCACAGTTTGCATATTTTTCGGTTTCCCGGGTAATGTAAACCGTTTCTTCTGCCGGATTGCCGCATTCATCCATAACAGTGAATGTGTAGGCCCAGGTAGTGGTGCATTCCGTTTCTTCATAAAGCACACCGTATGCAACCAGTTCACCTCCTTCATCACAGTTGTCGGTCCAGGTGGCAGTCAGCATTTCAGGCAATGCTTCCATGCAGACTACTTTGTCTGCCGGAGCATCAATAACAGGAGCTTCAAGATCAGCAGGAACAGTAAATGTAGCAGACATAACAACATCTGCTTCACAACTGCTGGCCACTGTCCAGGTCACTTCCACACTTCCACCGCAATGGTCAGGTGCTTCGGGCATCATTGGTTCTATGGTCAGCATGCTGTTGCAGCCACCTTCGTAAGTGACGGCATTCAGCCACCTGGCAAATAACCCATTTACTTCTTCCTGGCTCAGGCACATTTCTGTGGTGTAATCCGGAGGAGTATTCAGCGCAACTGCGGGAGCCATTGGAACCATAAACACTGCACTGGCTGTTGCATCTTCTTCACAGTCGCTGGCTACGGTCCATGTTACCATAACCCGGCCACCACAATAATTCGGGGCAACCGGTTGTGCAGGTTCCATGATCAGCATGCTGTTGCAGCCACCATCATAAGTGACGGCATTCAGCCACCTGGTAAACAGTCCATCCACTTCTTCCTGGCTCATGCACATCTCTGTGGTGTAATCCTGAGGAATGGTAAGTTCAACTGAAGCAGGAGCTTTAATGATAAAATCAGCTGAGATGACAATCGGATCAATACACAAATCTGTAATGGTCCAGGTGACTTCAACCCTGCCACCACAGTATCCTGGAAGAACGCCATGAGCAACATTTACCTGAGGATTGCATCCTCCGCCAATATTTGCTTCTAATGCTGCTTCTGTTAACCATACATTAAATGCTGTAAGTACTTCATCATCATCAGCAAACCAACAAGCATCGTATTCTTTGTCTGCTGGAATGTTGTAAGTAACTTCTGCAGGTGCGGTAAGCATGAAAGTGGCCGAAGTGGTGATGGTTTCACACAAATCGGTTATGGTCCATTCCACGATTACGCTGCCGCCGTCGCACAATACGATTGTGGCATCGCTCCAGTCGTTGGTTACAACCGGTGAACAGCCATTGGATATGCTTCCTTCTAGGGCAAGGGTCTGTGCTGCTACCCATTCCGAGATGGCAGTATTAACTGCTGCCTGGTCGGCATAGTCGCACGATTCTTCCATCATGCCTGAAGGTGCTGTGTAAACAATGTCTGCAGGTGCGGTAAGCATGAAAGTGGCCGAAGTGGTGATGGTTTCACACAAATCGGTTATGGTCCATTCCACGATTACGCTGCCGCCGTCGCACAATACGATTGTGGCATCGCTCCAGTCGTTGGTTACAACCGGTGAACAGCCATTGGATATGCTTCCTTCTAGGGCAAGGGTCTGTGCTGCTACCCATTCCGAGATGGCAGTATTAACTGCTGCCTGGTCGGCATAGTCGCACGATTCTTCCATCATGCCTGAAGGTGCTGTGTAAACAATGTCTGCAGGTGCGGTAAGCATGAAAGTGGCCGAAGTGGTGATGGTTTCACACAAATCGGTTATGGTCCATTCCACGATTACGCTGCCGCCGTCGCACAATACGATTGTGGCATCGCTCCAGTCGTTGGTTACAACCGGTGAACAGCCATTGGATATGCTTCCTTCTAGGGCAAGGGTCTGTGCTGCTACCCATTCCGAGATGGCAGTATTAACTGCTGCCTGGTCGGCATAGTCGCACGATTCTTCCATCATGCCTGAAGGTGCTGTGTAAACAATGTCTGCAGGTGCGGTAAGCATGAAAGTGGCCGAAGTGGTGATGGTTTCACACAAATCGGTTATGGTCCATTCCACGATTACGCTGCCGCCGTCGCACAATACGATTGTGGCATCGCTCCAGTCGTTGGTTACAACCGGTGAACAGCCATTGGATATGCTTCCTTCTAGGGCAAGGGTCTGTGCTGCTACCCATTCCGAGATGGCAGTATTAACTGCTGCCTGGTCGGCATAGTCGCACGATTCTTCCATCATGCCTGAAGGTGCTGTGTAAACAATGTCTGCAGGTGCGGTAAGCATGAAAGTGGCCGAAGTGGTGATGGTTTCACACAAATCGGTTATGGTCCATTCCACGATTACGCTGCCGCCGTCGCACAATACGATTGTGGCATCGCTCCAGTCGTTGGTTACAACCGGTGAACAGCCATTGGATATGCTTCCTTCTAGGGCAAGGGTCTGTGCTGCTACCCATTCCGAGATGGCAGTATTAACTGCTGCCTGGTCGGCATAGTCGCACGATTCTTCCATCATGCCTGAAGGTGCTGTGTAAACAATGTCTGCAGGTGCGGTAAGCATGAAAGTGGCCGAAGTGGTGATGGTTTCACACAAATCGGTTATGGTCCATTCCACGATTACGCTGCCGCCGTCGCACAATACGATTGTGGCATCGCTCCAGTCGTTGGTTACAACCGGTGAACAGCCATTGGATATGCTTCCTTCTAGGGCAAGGGTCTGTGCTGCTACCCATTCCGAGATGGCAGTATTAACTGCTGCCTGGTCGGCATAGTCGCACGATTCTTCCATCATGCCTGAAGGTGCTGTGTAAACAATGTCTGCAGGTGCGGTAAGCATGAAAGTGGCCGAAGTGGTGATGGTTTCACACAAATCGGTTATGGTCCATTCCACGATTACGCTGCCGCCGTCGCACAATACGATTGTGGCATCGCTCCAGTCGTTGGTTACAACCGGTGAACAGCCATTGGATATGCTTCCTTCTAGGGCAAGGGTCTGTGCTGCTACCCATTCCGAGATGGCAGTATTAACTGCTGCCTGGTCGGCATAGTCGCACGATTCTTCCATCATGCCTGAAGGTGCTGTGTAAACAATGTCTGCAGGTGCGGTAAGCATGAAAGTGGCCGAAGTGGTGATGGTTTCACACAAATCGGTTATGGTCCATTCCACGATTACGCTGCCGCCGTCGCACAATACGATTGTGGCATCGCTCCAGTCGTTGGTTACAACCGGTGAACAGCCATTGGATATGCTTCCTTCTAGGGCAAGGGTCTGTGCTGCTACCCATTCCGAGATGGCAGTATTAACTGCTGCCTGGTCGGCATAGTCGCACGATTCTTCCATCATGCCTGAAGGTGCTGTGTAAACAATGTCTGCAGGTGCGGTAAGCATGAAAGTGGCCGAAGTGGTGATGGTTTCACACAAATCGGTTATGGTCCATTCCACGATTACGCTGCCGCCGTCGCACAATACGATTGTGGCATCGCTCCAGTCGTTGGTTACAACCGGTGAACAGCCATTGGATATGCTTCCTTCTAGGGCAAGGGTCTGTGCTGCTACCCATTCCGAGATGGCAGTATTAACTGCTGCCTGGTCGGCATAGTCGCACGATTCTTCCATCATGCCTGAAGGTGCTGTGTAAACAATGTCTGCAGGTGCGGTAAGCATGAAAGTGGCCGAAGTGGTGATGGTTTCACACAAATCGGTTATGGTCCATTCCACGATTACGCTGCCGCCGTCGCACAATACGATTGTGGCATCGCTCCAGTCGTTGGTTACAACCGGTGAACAGCCATTGGATATGCTTCCTTCTAGGGCAAGGGTCTGTGCTGCTACCCATTCCGAGATGGCAGTATTAACTGCTGCCTGGTCGGCATAGTCGCACGATTCTTCCATCATGCCTGAAGGTGCTGTGTAAACAATGTCTGCAGGTGCGGTAAGCATGAAAGTGGCCGAAGTGGTGATGGTTTCACACAAATCGGTTATGGTCCATTCCACGATTACGCTGCCGCCGTCGCACAATACGATTGTGGCATCGCTCCAGTCGTTGGTTACAACCGGTGAACAGCCATTGGATATGCTTCCTTCTAGGGCAAGGGTCTGTGCTGCTACCCATTCCGAGATGGCAGTATTAACTGCTGCCTGGTCGGCATAGTCGCACGATTCTTCCATCATGCCTGAAGGTGCTGTGTAAACAATGTCTGCAGGTGCGGTAAGCATGAAAGTGGCCGAAGTGGTGATGGTTTCACACAAATCGGTTATGGTCCATTCCACGATTACGCTGCCGCCGTCGCACAATACGATTGTGGCATCGCTCCAGTCGTTGGTTACAACCGGTGAACAGCCATTGGATATGCTTCCTTCTAGGGCAAGGGTCTGTGCTGCTACCCATTCCGAGATGGCAGTATTAACTGCTGCCTGGTCGGCATAGTCGCACGATTCTTCCATCATGCCTGAAGGTGCTGTGTAAACAATGTCTGCAGGTGCGGTAAGCATGAAAGTGGCCGAAGTGGTGATGGTTTCACACAAATCGGTTATGGTCCATTCCACGATTACGCTGCCGCCGTCGCACAATACGATTGTGGCATCGCTCCAGTCGTTGGTTACAACCGGTGAACAGCCATTGGATATGCTTCCTTCTAGGGCAAGGGTCTGTGCTGCTACCCATTCCGAGATGGCAGTATTAACTGCTGCCTGGTCGGCATAGTCGCACGATTCTTCCATCATGCCTGAAGGTGCTGTGTAAACAATGTCTGCAGGTGCGGTAAGCATGAAAGTGGCCGAAGTGGTGATGGTTTCACACAAATCGGTTATGGTCCATTCCACGATTACGCTGCCGCCGTCGCACAATACGATTGTGGCATCGCTCCAGTCGTTGGTTACAACCGGTGAACAGCCATTGGATATGCTTCCTTCTAGGGCAAGGGTCTGTGCTGCTACCCATTCCGAGATGGCAGTATTAACTGCTGCCTGGTCGGCATAGTCGCACGATTCTTCCATCATGCCTGAAGGCGCTGTGTAAACAATGTCTGCAGGTGCGGTAAGCATGAAAGTGGCCGAAGTGGTGATGGTTTCACACAAATCGGTTATGGTCCATTCCACGATTACGCTGCCGCCGTCGCACAATACGATTGTGGCATCGCTCCAGTCGTTGGTTACAACCGGTGAACAGCCATTGGATATGCTTCCTTCTAGGGCAAGGGTCTGTGCTGCTACCCATTCCGAGATGGCAGTATTAACTGCTGCCTGGTCGGCATAGTCGCACGATTCTTCCATCATGCCTGAAGGTGCTGTGTAAACAATGTCTGCAGGTGCGGTAAGCATGAAAGTGGCCGAAGTGGTGATGGTTTCACACAAATCGGTTATGGTCCATTCCACGATTACGCTGCCGCCGTCGCACAATACGATTGTGGCATCGCTCCAGTCGTTGGTTACAACCGGTGAACAGCCATTGGATATGCTTCCTTCTAGGGCAAGGGTCTGTGCTGCTACCCATTCCGAGATGGCAGTATTAACTGCTGCCTGGTCGGCATAGTCGCACGATTCTTCCATCATGCCTGAAGGTGCTGTGTAAACAATGTCTGCAGGTGCGGTAAGCATGAAAGTGGCCGAAGTGGTGATGGTTTCACACAAATCGGTTATGGTCCATTCCACGATTACGCTGCCGCCGTCGCACAATACGATTGTGGCATCGCTCCAGTCGTTGGTTACAACCGGTGAACAGCCATTGGATATGCTTCCTTCTAGGGCAAGGGTCTGTGCTGCTACCCATTCCGAGATGGCAGTATTAACTGCTGCCTGGTCGGCATAGTCGCACGATTCTTCCATCATGCCTGAAGGTGCTGTGTAAACAATGTCTGCAGGTGCGGTAAGCATGAAAGTGGCCGAAGTGGTGATGGTTTCACACAAATCGGTTATGGTCCATTCCACGATTACGCTGCCGCCGTCGCACAATACGATTGTGGCATCGCTCCAGTCGTTGGTTACAACCGGTGAACAGCCATTGGATATGCTTCCTTCTAGGGCAAGGGTCTGTGCTGCTACCCATTCCGAGATGGCAGTATTAACTGCTGCCTGGTCGGCATAGTCGCACGATTCTTCCATCATGCCTGAAGGTGCTGTGTAAACAATGTCTGCAGGTGCGGTAAGCATGAAAGTGGCCGAAGTGGTGATGGTTTCACACAAATCGGTTATGGTCCATTCCACGATTACGCTGCCGCCGTCGCACAATACGATTGTGGCATCGCTCCAGTCGTTGGTTACAACCGGTGAACAGCCATTGGATATGCTTCCTTCTAGGGCAAGGGTCTGTGCTGCTACCCATTCCGAGATGGCAGTATTAACTGCTGCCTGGTCGGCATAGTCGCACGATTCTTCCATCATGCCTGAAGGTGCTGTGTAAACAATGTCTGCAGGTGCGGTAAGCATGAAAGTGGCCGAAGTGGTGATGGTTTCACACAAATCGGTTATGGTCCATTCCACGATTACGCTGCCGCCGTCGCACAATACGATTGTGGCATCGCTCCAGTCGTTGGTTACAACCGGTGAACAGCCATTGGATATGCTTCCTTCTAGGGCAAGGGTCTGTGCTGCTACCCATTCCGAGATGGCAGTATTAACTGCTGCCTGGTCGGCATAGTCGCACGATTCTTCCATCATGCCTGAAGGTGCTGTGTAAACAATGTCTGCAGGTGCGGTAAGCATGAAAGTGGCCGAAGTGGTGATGGTTTCACACAAATCGGTTATGGTCCATTCCACGATTACGCTGCCGCCGTCGCACAATACGATTGTGGCATCGCTCCAGTCGTTGGTTACAACCGGTGAACAGCCATTGGATATGCTTCCTTCTAGGGCAAGGGTCTGTGCTGCTACCCATTCCGAGATGGCAGTATTAACTGCTGCCTGGTCGGCATAGTCGCACGATTCTTCCATCATGCCTGAAGGTGCTGTGTAAACAATGTCTGCAGGTGCGGTAAGCATGAAAGTGGCCGAAGTGGTGATGGTTTCACACAAATCGGTTATGGTCCATTCCACGATTACGCTGCCGCCGTCGCACAATACGATTGTGGCATCGCTCCAGTCGTTGGTTACAACCGGTGAACAGCCATTGGATATGCTTCCTTCTAGGGCAAGGGTCTGTGCTGCTACCCATTCCGAGATGGCAGTATTAACTGCTGCCTGGTCGGCATAGTCGCACGATTCTTCCATCATGCCTGAAGGCGCTGTGTAAACAATGTCTGCAGGTGCAGGTACCGTAAAGGTGGCAAAACATTCACCCGGATCGGCACATTCATCTACCACCCAAAAACGTAAAGTAATAATATCACCGCATGCATCCGGATACACCTGATCCCAGTCGTTCAAAACCTGAAGGACATCTTCTCCCTGTGTTGCCGTTGCTGAATTTATCCAGATATCAAATGCGGCAATTATCTCAGCATCGGTGCTGCAGGCAGCAAGTTCTTCCGGTTCGGGACAGGTAAGAATAATTTCTGCAGGTTCTTCTATAAGCTCAGTACAAAAACTGATCAATTCTGTGACATTATCATATACATAAACAGTATAAAGTCCTGCCGACAAACCCGAGATGGATGCGCCCGTTCCAATAGCTACATCTGTTTCAATATTTGGATCCTCTCCGGCATACCAGGTAAGCGTATAGTCACCCGATCCGCCTGAAACCTCTACGGTAGCAGAACCGTCGCTGTATCCAAAACAGGTAGCATCCGCAGGAGTAATCACACATACCGGTGCTGTCGGAGGCCATATAATTTCCTGACTGCAGGATGTCTGACATCCGTTGTCATCAGTTATTACAACCGTATAAACACCTTCAGCCAAACCGTCAATATCTTCCTGATCGCTGGTATAGCCATCAGGGCCGGTCCATGCATAAGAATAAGGGGGCATGCCTGAAGTAACGGTCAAATCAATGGAGCCGTCATTGCTCATGTAGGCAGACAGGTTCATAAAATCCGTTATCACACAAACCGGGTTCGCCCATATCTCAGCCGTTACCATTACGGCTTCGCTTAAACAGCCGATTTGATTGGTTGCAACTACCCAAAAAGGTGTAGTGGCAGTTACTTCTACTGTAAGACAAGCCTCAACTCCAACTTCATTGGTAAGTCCTTCGTCAGAATACCAAATGTAAGATAAACTCAGGTCTTCGCTTGAAGCACACAATTCAAGGCTTACCGGTCCAGGGACTAACGGTGCACATACGGCATCGCCGGTCACCACAAAATCGGGATAAGTCTGGAATTTCCCGCCCACAAAATCATCAAGTGAGGCTGTCAGGGAAGCAGAAGAACGGGTTTCGAGCATAAAACTGCCGATACATAATGCCGAAGCATCATCAGGGGTTCCTGCCAGTTCAGCAAGATCGACATATCCTTCAAAAAAGGCATTCAGCGGGTAGGTTTCCGAAGGATAATCCCAGTCAGCCGGCACAGGACACAATTGCGTATTATTTTGTGCTGATGCAGCATCGGTGTCGGGCCGCAGTAAGAAATTCCAGCTGGTAATGTTGCCCTGGTTGTCGTAATTATAACTTTCCACCCGGTATACCAGCACATTGCCTTCACGTCCGCCGTTGACAAAATTCACAAGGACCAAAAGGTCGCCAAGAGCAGGATAGGGAGGCACAAAATACCCTTTGTCAGCAGGAGTACCCACACCCTCAGGTGAAAGTCCATCCTGAAAAAACCAGAAGCCAATCTGGGCGTCCCCCTCTGTGGTGAGGCGGTCGCCGGCAAAGTAGAGTTTTGTACCAATCAACACTGCAGCTCCGTTTGCAATGTTGTTTTTGTTCTTTACCTGGCTGTAGGTCCAGGCCTTGGTAGCAAAATTTTCATCCGATGCTCCGGTGGTAAACTGATCATCCAACCCGGTATAAGCATCCTGAGCATGAAAATAAGTGGGGACTGGCGCAGCATCGAGGTCAACCCAGTCATAGGAACATCCGTCCAGCGGATCCGTAATTTGTGCATTGGCGGTAAAGCCGCAACAATAAAATAAAAACACGACACTTAGAATTAAGCGCCAGATTCTCTTCGGAGAATTACTGTACACATTCATCATAATAATGATTTAAAGGAACAACTTCTTTTGTTTTTTTTTATATTCCTCAATCATCAACAAAAATGAGCATCCGGTAGAATCTTCTCTTTTCGAAAGGTTTTATTTAATTCTGCAATGTGGGTTAATCAGAACAGAACCAGTTCAAATAATAGTTCTTCATCAACTAAAAAGCTTAAACAAGTTACGGAAGTTTATCCGGAATTTCCATCCGTAAAAATCCGTATTTTTTATAAAAACATACTTTGGTGCTTTCTGGTGTAGATTCTGTGAGGGTTTAAATGTTACTCCTGTTGTTACAGCTGCCTCACCGGCACACCCAGCGGAAATCATTGCCTTTAAACCGGAACATAAAACCTGCCTTTCCTCATTTTACCTGAGCTGGATAATGCCCCTGCGATTCCTCAAATGCCTGGAGAAAAAGTTCCAACCGCCTTTTACTCGTCTGAAAGGCTGGACCGACTGATGTATTGAAGGATGACAGCATGTGGATATATAGGTATACCATGACAAACAAAGGACTTTCTGCCTTAAAAACAAAGTGCATTGCTGTGAATGGCTTATTCATCATCCCCCTTCGGTAAAAGCGGAATTTAAAGCCGGACGATGGTTCAAGCAAGAAATACAGATGCTTCCACCCTATGCCAAAACAGGCACATGTAGTTGCATTCTGCATGATGAAAAAAAATAAAAAAACAGGAATAGAATAACGTACGGAACCTGATTTAATTCCGAAAAAAGAGCCTTGGTTCTTATCAGCCAAAGGCAAAAAGTACCAGAAACAAGAAAATTGCTTTAGTATTCAGCACTTGAATCAGCAGGAGATCCTTCTGCTTCATCGTCGGCTATTTTTGCAACCACACTTGCCGAGATAAAATGCCCGATTAACGTTATCACACCCCACACAAGAATAAAAAGAAAGACACCTCTGTTGGTTACAGGATTCATCCAATTCCATGCGAGTACTCCTGTACCCATTGAAATTACGATCGTCCACAACAGAGCTACAATGGTCTCATTCGAATTCAGATTCCTCATCTTATTTCAATTTTGAATTTAACATTCATCATTCCTTACTGTTGACGCATCTTTATTAATCGATTTGTGGTTTTTCTTTTTAAAAAACGACTTCCGGAATTTTTAGATTCTTATTTAATATAATTTAGCAATTTTTAATCAGGCTTTAAAACTATAAATTTTTTCTTTTTAAAAAAAAATAGTTTCCTGTTTTTTTAAAAAAAAATTAAAAAAAGGATTTAACCCCCTTGAAACAGGGAGGTATAGAGATAAGTTAAAAACTTAAAATTGGATAAGATTAATGCAAAAACAATATAAAAAAAGATTTGTTCACTGTTTATTGTACGATTTTTCTTTTTTATTCCCCGTAAACCTGACGGTTACAAACCGATACAGCAGCAGAAAAAAAGTTCCTGCCACTGTTCCGAAAAAATTGTTCAGGATATCCTGCCACTGGAATTTACGTTCTCCCCCGGTAAACAGTTTCTGGGCAAATTCAATAAGTAATCCTGCAAGAACAGCCATCAAAATCAATTTCAGAAGGCTTAGCCTGGGAAACGTAACTTTTGACAATACCATAAAGAAAGCAAACGCCATTATATGGCGGAAGGCATCCTGCTTTGCAAATTCCGACGACACATAGGCTTCAAGATCAATTAAAGCCAGAAAAAATACAGCCCCAATAAAAAGAAACCAGATGAGAATTTTTATGATGTTTATTTGCATATGCGATGGTAACAATCCATACGCCTGCCTTGTTCGAATCTTCCGTCAACAGGGGTCAGTGGAAATTAGAAGTGACGTTCACGCGGCGAACGCGGCGATATTTTTTTGTGTAACCTTCAAAACCTGAAACATTTTCAAACTTCAAACTCTCCGAACCTTTCGAACTCTTCAAACTTGTTAATTGATATTGGGAATTACAAAATTTTTAATCCCTTCTGATTCTTTTTGTTTATAATATTCCGTCCAAAAAGGTTTCTCTTTTGCCAAAGGAACATTTTCATTAACCATAAAAGGTCTCACATTCCTCCACCATTGGTCATAAACTTTTCTGAGCTGATCAACCACTTCCGGATGTTCCGATGCCAGATTCTGTGTTTCTCCCGGATCGTTAAGAACATCATATAACTCTTTATTATTTACAAGCCTGTACTGCTCATTTCTTACTGCACAATTTTTATAAACCGAGCTATCGGGATTTGAACTTTGCAATGTTCCGATCCAGGGTTCAACACCTTCCTGATTCGAAGCATTTTCAGGATTCAATGACCATCTTCCTCCGTGAAAAAACCGATACCTGTTATTGGGCTTAAAGGATTCATCGTATAAATAAGGAAGAAAACTTTGACCGTCCAAACCGGGTAATTCTGCCAGTTCAATTCCGGCAACATCTGCAAGAGTCGGTAAAATATCGTAATGATTCAGCAAGGCATCAACCTTTTTTCCTGCACGAAACTTACCGGGCCATCTTATAAAAAACGGAACTCTTGTTCCCCCTTCATGAGCGGAGCCCTTAAATCCTTTCATACCTGCATTGTATACCTCTCCGTGCCTGTTTTGACCACCATTAAAGGGTTTCCCGTTATCCGACATAAATATCAACAGGGTATTATCGCTTAACTTCAAGGCATTCAGTTTTTCCATTAATATTCCCAGATTATCATCAATGTTTTCAATCATGCCGTAATACCCCTGAGAATTGAGGGGATAATGCTGTTCGATGAATTTTTTCTTATACCTTTCAGGAGCATTAAAAGGGGCATGAGGTGCATTTGTGGCTATGTAAGCAAAGAAGGGTTTGTTTTCTTCTGATTTTTCTTTTATCCATGCCAACGCCTGTGCAAAAAAGACATCGGTACAGAATCCGGCTGTTTTAACAAAGGTACCGTTATGCCTGATAATGGGATCGAAATAGGTATTGCCGGGAACATCAGCGCAAGATCCGGGATATGCCTGTCCAATACCCCCTGCACCATGAATAAATACTTCGTCGAATCCACGATTCTCAGGTTGATATTCAGGTTCGTCACCCAAATGCCATTTTCCAAAGATTCCGGTAGTGTAATTTCCTCGTTTAAGAACTTCAGGTAATGTGGTTATTTTTAAAGCCAGACGTTCCCGTTCCAAAATCGTATGTGTAATTCCGTTTTTAAACGGATGCCTTCCGGTCATAATTGCCGATCTTGTAGGTGCGCATGTAGGACTTACCTGAAAATCGTCGAGACTGATGCCCTGCGATTTCAATTTATCCATATTGGGAGTTGAAACATCCGGACTTCCATGTGCAGAAACATCTCCATAACCTTGATCATCAGTCAATATTAAAATAATGTTTGGCCTTTTCATTTTTTGCCTGCATCCCGCCAAAAGAGTTAAAACGAGAAATGGTGTCAGGATTTTAAATAACCAACGTTTTTTCATTTCAAAATACCGTTAAATCTTTATTTCGTTTACACAAACCGCCTTTACGCCCTTTTCTATTTTGCCATCAGCCGGGTGATGTGGTTCTCCAGAGTTTTAAACATCAGCATGTGGCCTTCCGCATTTGGATGAAGGTAATCGGGCATCAACTCCGGCCTTATTTTTCCTTCGACATCATAATAAACATGACCAATATCCACATAATGAATGAGCGGATTCTCATCGGGAAATCCGGAAATGATGCGGTTGGTCGTTTTATTTAAAATATCCCTGTGATTGGGGCTGTATCCATAAGGCAGAATTCCCATCAAAAGGATTTGGGTACCGGGAAGTTTCGCATTCAGAATGGTACAAATTTTCTTTATCCCGCCAGCTAATTCTTCCGGTGTACTGATATTAAGATAATGATTCCCATCTGTATTGTTGGTGCCAATCATAACAATGGCCACTTTGGGATGAATATTTTCAAGAGAGCCGTTTTCCAGTCTCCAGATTACATTTTCGGTTCTATCCCCTGAAATGCCCATATTTATTGTATTATAGGTATCAAGGTAATTCTCCCAAACACCCTGCCGATCTTTATTATCCAGTGAATGGAAAATTGAATTCCCAACAAGTATCAATTCAGAATTCACATTCAACCTGCCCAAGATGGTTTGATGTCGTTCCATCCACCATTGCTCGTCCTTTTTAACTGCAAGCGATGCCGGATTTTGCGATGAATCGGATAAATGGACGATATCGCTATTTTTGATTTTCCCCCTGGTGTCGCACCCAAATGAAACAACCATCAACAATAAGTACAACACCAGTTTATTCATGATTTTTTGCATGGCATTCGTTTATTCATAGTTTGAACTGCTTTTTCTCTTCATTTTTAACCTGCAAAGGTTACTAAAAATAATCCAAATAGTGTCCTCAACGATTGTTTGGAGGCGAAAGGCCAATGGTTTTCTTCATTTTTTTATAAATCTTGCTGCATATTCCGTATTTCCGTTTTTATCTGAAATGTAAACGATATATACGCCCGCCTCCAGGTTATGGAGTCTTATTTGAGATTCTCCATTTAACTTCCCGGATTGTATTCTTCTTCCCTTCATATCCAGAATCTTATATTCGCAATTTTTGTTCTGAATATTTTTGACAAATAAAATCAAATTATCGTTTACCGGATTTGGAAATATTCCGATAACAGAATTGTCTGCTGTTTGTTGAATTTTATTTATTAGTACAGGCAAAACAGGTGTACCGTTAAACTCAACATATACCGAATCCTTGTTCACATCCGGAACAACAATTTCGAAACAATATCCGCAATGACATGTCGCCCATGGACCAACTTCCCAACTTTTAATATGAATTGTATCACCCGAATATCGGATTGTTGCTGTTTTATGGGTGCTGCAGTTTCCTGAGTAAAACCCATAAACAACCAGTGAATCATTTTTTAATTTATAGTGTTTATCATATCCACAAGGCGGTGTCACTATTTCACCAAAACACCCGGAAGTTATGAATTCAAATTCATCTTTTTGTGCTGTATCCTTTACAATCACATAGTCTGAGTATTCTTTTTTGCAACCTAAAGTGTCCGTAACATTTAATGTTACATAATAAGTATACGGATACATGTACATGTGATTTGGATTTTCTTTGCTGATGGATTGCCCATCGCCAAAATCCCAACTATAAACCAGATCTTCACAATCACCTGATTGTGTATTATTTTTAAATTCTACATTTAATGGGGCGAAGCCGTTTGCATCTGAAACGGTAAACTGAAAACCGGGTAATGGCGGAACAGAAACCCTGACCAAATCGTTTTTAACTATACTGCTTTCAACCCCATCTTTCCATAAGGTTAGTTTAACTGAAAACAATCCGGGTTTGGAATAAACATGTGATGCGGCATTGGTATTTGAGCGACATTTCCTGGCGCCGTCACCAAAATCCCAGCAACAGGAGTCAGCATCTGTATTGTTTGATGAATTGTAATAAAAATCAGCTAAATAATAATCACAATTTACCTTTCTGATATCATACGTAAAATCAGTGACCGGTGATTGACCGAAAGCTACCCAGTAATGAGCCAGAAAAAAAAGAATTCCAATATTTTTCATGTACCCGTGTAATCTGTTGTTTATGTACTAAACGGTTATGGCCCCTGACAGAAAGAGAAACATCCCCTCCTCCCTGTCATTACATATCCCCTGTCCAATACCCTTTCACCTTTTATTGAATCAAATGCCGGTTAGCGACCCTCTTTTTGTGCCTTCAGGTGTTCAATCAGAATTCTGATGCCCTCTTCAGGTGCTGTTGCTGCGATTCCAAACCGCTTCTCAAATTTTGAGCTGTCGAAAACATAATCCTGTTCATTCTGATACATCATTTCAGGCAGCTCTTTCATTACCGGCATAAACCATCCAAGCAGTTTTAACAGCCATACAGGAACCGTCTGAATTCCGGCATCTGTATTTAATTGATCTGCAATCAACTGAACCCATTGACGGTTTGTTAATTTCTCCTTTGTTGTAGGTACATGCCATACCTGGTTCCAGGCATCCGTTGTATTTCCAAGCAATGCTGTTGCCCTGGCTGCATCGGGTGTATAGGTATAGGTGTGAATTTTATCGGGATTGCCCAGTACCTGTGCTTTTTTCCCTTTCAACAGATTACCGGCAACCAACCTGTTCAAGACACTGTTTTTATTGTCAGGCCCGTAGAAATCCGCAGATCGGGCTATAAGTGCAGTTAAGGAACCTTTCTCCGTTTCATTCATAATCATCTCATGAAGTTGTTGCCTCACCTCTCCTTTTTTACCCGGGGCATGAACCGGCGAAGTTTCAGTCATAAAGGGTATTGCCTGTTTATCATACATATATACATTATCGAAAAACACAAGTTTGGTGTGGTATTTTTTACATGCCTTTATTACTTCCTTCATGAATTTTGGCCAGACTTCCTGCCATACACTCAGTTTATATTCAAACCCAATAACTACATAAACCACTTCACTTCCGGCTATTGCCTTGTCAATTTGAGTCAGATCCTTTGCATCCATCGGATAAAGTTCATCTGTTTCATTTACCCTTTCGGGATTTCTGCTAACCAGGCGAATTTTATCGGTATAATTCATTAATTCCTTTGCCAAAGGTTTTCCAACAGCTCCTCCTGAACCCAGTATGGTTTGCATTTTAAATCTTATTTCGTTACCTGTAATATCCGTTTATGCTTGCCGCTGGCTGACATGCAGCTGAAGCAACCGGTATATAAAAACTTTTCCCGCTTCCGCAGGAATCTAAAGTTAATAAAAAGTTCTGAAATTTCACTTCTGCTAACCCGGTAAAATCCTGCTATTCTTTTTCAAATTTATAGTTCCGGGCAGTCATAACCATCTTTTTATTTTCTTCGCTAAGCTTTAGCAGCAACATGTGAGATTGATTATTGTAGGGTAAATAAGTTATACTGACATCGGAGCCGATTTTTAAGTTGACCATTTTTATTTCCTTCTTAAATTTGTTTTTCCACCTCCCCGATACTTTCTTTTTACCAGTTTTATCGATCAGATGTACTTCGGCAACCGAGTCATTGACCAGCTGAATGTATTCAATTTTAGAATCAGTATCGTTTAGTTTCTTGCCTGTACCGATTTGGTTCCATTTTCCTATTAATTCTGCACTCGTGTAATTTCTCTCGTGACTTTTTGATTTTTTATCAGTACAGGATGCAAAAAAAAGCAATAAGATTATGGGTGTAAAAGTTCTTAGGAGTCTCATAGTTGTCGAATTTTCTAATTTTTATTCGTAGTGGTGAAAGAAACTAAGGAATCCTGTTACTTTTTGATAAGCCATGGAAATGCTTCATCAAGATAAATATTAAATAGGATATTTTTTAACGGAGCAGAAAGAAAAGATGTACAATATGATATTGCAGCATTTTCCTTCGTTCCTGATATCGGTATTGCCATTTTTTTTCGATTTATTCCTGGAATTCTCCCGGGGCTTTATATTCTTTTGTTGAATCATCAATTACCAATACCCAATCAATTCCTCCAACAGGTGTAAAGAAGGTTCTTTGTGTTCCATTTTTAAAATATTGATTTTCCTTAATTAAGATTGCTTCACCGTTTCTTGGATTAAACCACCATGATGTTAATTTATCAGGTGAATTTTGACCAAGATCAATAGTTATTAGCTTTTGTTCCGGAATATAGATGAAAGCATATCCATCTCCTCTTGTAGCGATTATTCTGTTTTTAGATGATCCTGTTTCGGATTTTATTATAGACTGATCCGGTATTCGGCTAATCATTGGCCTGGATTCCATAAGACGCCTGAGGTGCAGCATATCGAATGCGCCTGGCAAATCTAATGATTCATCCCATGGTTTTAACGGATAATTTACAGGATTTCTTTTTTCTGTATAAAACTGCCAAATACTGTGTGCTCCGTAAGTATGACCATGAGCTCCTGAAAATAATGCCCAATAAGCAGCTCTTCGAACATCAATATCATTTGAATATCCATTCTGAGGATCCCACTTTATGGGATGTTCTTCATATATGGGTTCAGAATCCATGCAAGGTTTTATGGGAATTAACATATAATCATGTGTTATTATATCATAATTAGGAATAAATTTTTCACCATGACCGGACTGGCAAGTATTAAAATCAAGCCATTTTGCATGATGAAAACATTCTGATGAAGTTTGTGTCGGATGAAATGTCATCAGGTGATTTGGATCATTATCCTTAATGCCCTGGGCCATGGCATTAAATATTTGATAATTAATTGAACAGTTCCTGTCCCCTCCAATAATCCATATAATATTTTTTTGATCAGTATATCTTTTCCCAACATATTTTCCATATTCATAAGCATTCTTTTGGTTAAAAACTATAGGTCCAATTCCAAATGATCTTAACTCTACTTTATCCCCCCAGGTCGGTAACAAACCTATAAACATACCTTTCTCCTTCGCAATATCAATTATTTTATCTACATGCTGAAAATATGCTTCATTCGGTTCTAATGGATTGTTATTGAAAAGGGGTAAATCACCATTCGCATTAGGGAAATTTAATCCATCTTGTTCAGCAAGAATCACAGCTTGAATAACTGTAAAACCTTTCGATCTTCTGTTTTCAAGATACAATTCAGCTTCTTCAATAGTTAACCGATGAAACAATTCCCATGCGGTGTCTCCAAGATAAAAAAACGGAGTGCCATCCTCGAATATTAAAAATCTCCCGTTTTCTGATACTGTTAATTTTTCAAATGATGAATTTATAGATTTCCCAATCCATAGTTTCTCCTGACTATACATTAACTTTGTGAAAAGCAACGAAATAATCAGTAATAAAAGCTTGTATTTCATTTTTATTAATTGAATAAGACATACTGCAAATATATAAAAGCCTGAAAGCAATAGCAGGCCCTATTTGATAAAAATTCTATTACTTTAAAACTTTAAATCGACCAGGCATTTTACTATTATCCCTAATAAAGATAATTGGAAAAAGGTAAGATGGTTTCATTTTTATTGGTTATTTAAATTCTACAAATAGTAGTTTCTACTTTTATATAAATTTAATCATTTTTTTTTATTCCAAAAATAAATTTCAGGAATTTGAACAGCACCAAAGAGGTAATAAACAGGATAATTTCGGCACATCCAGTAGCAAAAAATTTTATTAATTTCATCCGTACAAAATTTATTTTCAAAGGTCGGATGGAACTCTACGCAAGACTCGCTTCCGGTGGCTGGCTAAACCTTGCCGGACAGGATTGAATACCTGTTGGGAAACTAAGAGGTGTTTCATCAATTTTATATTTGTTCGCCATTAAATCCCCACCTCACGGATTTTGCACGGCGCAACCATGCTCGTTTCATAACAGATTTCATTTATTTTCAAAGCGATATTCTTACTTACCTATAAATCGTTAATTCTAAATCTTAATGTCAGCCAAAACGATCGGCCATACCCATCAATCCCCGAGCCGTGAATCCTGTATGACTGATTAAATAAATTTTGTAATCCTGAGTTCACCGAAATGTTTTTTAAAGAATATCCAAATTTGAAATTTAAAATATTCCAGCCGGGAGTGCCACCTTCCGGAATCCGGTGATCATCAATATCACCACTTGATAAACGATCTTGTTTTGCAGCAAATAAAAATTCAATCTCACTAAAGACTTTTGATTTTGAATATTGAAAAGCTATTTTTCCATTTATGGGGGGTATTCGTCGCATAGGTTCACCATTTTCAATATTTTTACCATAAATCCACGTTAAGTTATTGATGAAGGAAAATTGCGGATTCAGTTTTAATCCCGAGTCAAATTCAATTCCTGTAATATTCGACCGTGCTATATTCATCTTCTTATACACCCGCTCACCGTCAATATAATCGCTGCCATTATATGTTGTTTCCACACGTAAAATCTGGTTGTATAACCAGGTATGGAATGCTATAACTGCCAGTGAAAATTGATCTCCGGTTTTTTTTAACCCTCCTTCTAATGTGAATGTTTTTTCCGGCAAAAGATCAGTTGAAGGAATTTCTATGCCATAATCGAACAATCCAAAAGTACTGATGTCATTAATATTTGGTGCACGAAAAGCAGAGTGAGCCGATAAGATGATTTGTCGGGCAGGTGAAGTAAAAAATTGAAGAGCCAGGTTTCCCACCAATGAATTGGGTGAAAGTATTACCTCTCCAAATTCTTCATCTACTGAATGAATACGGAACGTATTGTAGCGACCTCCAAAATTCAGGTGCATTTTTTCCCATCTCATCGTGTGCTGACTGTAAAAGGCAAGGTTTTGCATGTCTGAATTATCAGGATAAAGCCCTCTCAGCAAAAGCTCTTCTTCTGTCTCAAAATTAATTTGTGTTTTACCTGAATTGACTTCATCCATGTATAATTCTGCACCGCTAACTGCTTCCCAAAAATTAGTGAATTCTGACCAGATTTCAGCAGAAAACCCATACGTAGTAACAACATCATTCTCTTTTTGATAGAGGGACGAATTTTCCTTTTGAAATTTTCTTGTTTCATCGGATAACTGATGTGAAACTGTGACATTTATTTTTTTTAACAGCAGATTATTACTGAAATGATCCATTTTTAAATATGCAAGCCGGTGAATTTGCGGGTCGTATTTATAAATATAATAGCCACGTTGAACCACTTGATCGTAACGATGTACGTCGTTTTGAACGAGGTACTGAAAGGCCGAAGAAATTTGCCAGTTGTCAGTCAGACGCAATTTGGCATTGAGGTTAACACCAATTTCATTGTATCCTGAAGGCCGTTCAAAGCCTAAATTTCCACCGGCAAAAACATCACCAAAGTTTTTGTAGTTTGTATTGCCTGATATTGCAAAATTTTTCGATTGAAATACGAGCTCACCCAAACCCGACTTTTCCATTCCCCTGTTCATGTACTTCAGATTTCCTCTTCCACCAATTCGTGGTTTTCCAGCAAAATATTGAGGCGAACGGGTAATTACATTAATCACACCTCCCAGTGCATCGCTTCCGTATAACACCGATCCTTTTCCCCTGATTACTTCTACCCTTTCCACTGAAAATATATCGAGGGTGTTGAAATATTGATTAGGTCCGTATCGGTAGGTCGAATTGTTTAACCTGATTCCATCGATCAGCAAAAGTGTTTGGTTACCTGTAAGTCCGCGCAAAAATGGAGAACCCCCACCATGATTGGTTTTTTGCATCCATACACCTGTGGCACCAATCAGGGCCTCGGCCATCGAGCGGGGTGCGCTGGTTTCAAGTTCCTTCCTGGTAATTACCGATACAGCATCGGGTGTTTCAAATGAAACCCGTTCTTTTTTCGATGCCGTAACCACAATGCTTTTATTTAGCTGAACAGATATCGGCTGCAACAGTATTTTAAACGTTTTACCATCTTTAAATTTTTCTGCTCCAATCTCAATTGTTTGAAACCCTATACACGAAATTCGAAGTGTCAATTCATCTTTTCCGGATATTTCCAATGAAAAGAATCCGTTGGTGTCAGTAGTTGTTCCTTGAGTTGAATTTTTTACTGAAATATTAGCATGAGTAACCGGCTCATTATTTTCTTTATTTAAAATCTGGCCCTGAACAGATTGTGAAAAAAGTTGTATGGATGGAAAAGCAACAATTAAAATTACAAATACAATTTTGCTGATATTTTCCCATCTTGATTTAATATATGCATCACCCATAGTCCTTAACTGAAATAAATTTATTTAGAAGATTTTTCTAATGAGAGCTATTTATTATTAATAAGAAATGCACCGCGCACCGAAGGAGGACAAGGAGAATCCAAACCTTTAACAGCTCTCCATATTATTTCATTAAATTCAAAATCATTAATTCTGTCTGCATCCGTAAAATCCAGATGCTCCCTTTTTTCTTGCCATCTATTTTCTGCTAAATTTATTTCATCTAAATCAACGTTACATGATTTAACATCAAATGGCGTATGATCAGGAGTTTTGAAACATCTCCACAAGGGCATTGCAGATGCATCATATTGCGTCATGGGAGGCCTAAGCCCTGATGTATGATCATTGATAAAACGAATGGTATTAAACTGAGGGACAGCATTAATTGCTAAAAGCGAGTCAAAATCGCGCTTCCACCAGTTAAATCGTACGGCATCACGTATTGTCATACCATTCTGAAAATAGGTGCAATAATGACCTTCCAATACCGGAACCCTCGGTTCAAAATTATGGACATACTCTCCATAAGATCGATAGCAAACATTATATTTTTTACAAACATCCCACAAAAATATTTTATTTTTTGACATATCCAATGCTCCTTCACCCGGATATATTCCACCTCTTCCTCCCTAAAAAGCCGGCCAGGTTTTTTCCATAAAATCAGGTACATAAGCTCCCATCGTCCAGTTGTGACCATCGCCACACACCCGTTTCACTTTTCAGTCTTTATAAAATTCACGATTTCGTCAGTCAATCCGGATTTTAAAGGCAAATTCGGGTTGCTGTATGTTGCCAGATTTTTTTGAACATCGGATTCCGATTCTTTCAATACATGATTCATATTATCCATAATTATAAGTTTTGAATCGGGCTTCGCTGCCCAGAGCAATTCAGCATCCTCAACAGTAACCTGCAAGTCGGTTGACCCCTGGATTATCAATACCGGAATTTTTAATTTACTTATCTCTTTTGCAGGATCGTATTTTAACCATGAAATCATGTAAGGCTGAACGCCCGGGCGGTACAATGCAACCAAACCCGGATTTACATCTGAAACTATTTTTCCGGCCTTCAGGCTATCGAGTATTTTATTTGATTCATAAAGCAACTGTGGCGGCAGTTTCGTTTTTAGTTGCTCCTGCAAAATTTTATCTGCTGATTTTCCGGCTCCCGACACAGAAATAAATCCTGCTGCATGGCTTTGCCCGGCAGCTATCATTCCAATCAATGAACCTTCACTGTGTCCCAGTACAAATACCGATGAAAACCTTTTATCCGATTTTAATAATGAAATCCAGGAAACCACATCGTTGATGTAGGTTTCAAACTCTCAGCTCACTTTCGCTCGTCATTGCCGGTTTGCTTTTCGCTATTCCCCGCTTATCAAACCGCAATGATGAAATGCCCTTTTCAGCAAAACTTTCTGAAAGCATTTTGTAGGCATTTGTATGAACACCCAAAGGAGAATTGCAATTTCTGTCGGTTGGTCCCGAACCTGCAATAATGAGTACTACCGGTGATGCACCGGCATTGTCGGGAACCGTTAATGTTCCATAAATATCCCCTGTAGCAGTTTTCAATACCACTTCTGTTTCAGAAAAGGCAGAATCACTTCCCGATTGTGCAAACAGTCCGGTCATAAAAAAATGGAATGCCAGAACACAGGCTAAAGTTTTCATATCAATTTTTATTATCAAAGGTAACGGGTTGCAATAATTATCAGTATAACAGCAATTACAAATACATAACTGTAAGGACTTGCAAAATTTAAAGTCCAGCCCATTGATGGGTCCAACTTAGGAACAATGATCCGTGGATCTTTGCGGTTGCAGTAAAAAACACCTTTCCAATTGCCAGGATTTTTACTCATTGCATCAAGAATCTCTTTGTCGGGTCTGGATTTCATCTACGGATAATTACAGTTCCTGATTTGCATTCAATAAAACGGATTTTCCAGTCAAAGTTACAAAATTCCGGCCCTGCAAAGAGGTGCACAACCGGTAAATCAATTGTTGGCTGTACAAAAAAATTTGCCGTTGTATATTATTTTAATCTTTTTACTATTGTCGCCTTAAAATTGCATTCCTTAATTTCCAGTTTTTTCACAGAAAACCGACCACTATCCAGATATTTCTCAATAAATGGCAAATCCGGCGCATAATGAAAACATCCGCCCGCTTTTAATGAGTACAGAATATTCATATACGTCTTTGCATATTCCAGATAGTTACCATCCTCCCTCAGATTATGATGATTAAAATGATTTGAAAATCCTAAATTACTGATTACTGTACCCCATTTATTTATTCCGAAATCGTATTCCAACCAATCTGCAGTAATGAAATACGATTTATCAAATCTAAATCTGTCGATTCCATAAACTTCAATCTCCTGTTCTTTGAGATAGTTTACTAAATATCCATATTTTCCGCAACCTAAATCGACAACGGGTTGCATTAATTGGTTAATATCTATTTTAAGAATTTGGATTTGCAAATCCCGGCTGTATTCTGAACAAGCAACAGAATTAATCCTTTTATCAGCATTTATATAAATTTTCTCAGCAAAAGGGTTATATTTTTTAAGCCACTTGTTTAAATTTTCATAATGACTTTTTGAAATCGTCTCAACCAAAGCAGGTTCGGTCTGAAACCTTTCAATTAAGTCGGCGTAAATTTTTTTCAGATCATTTTTAGCTTTGGAATCAAATGAGTAGTATTGATTTACCCTGCAAAATTCTTCGATTACTTTATCTGTTACATAATCCATCAGGAGATTTTTTGAATCAGCTGGTAATCTGTTCATATCTAAAACCGCATTAACCATTTCACTGGTCAACTGAAACAGTTCAAGATTTTCAAGAAAAATGTTTTTGTCCCGGTTAAATTCTATCTGTTTTTCAATATTTTCAAAAAATCTATTCATTTTTCAAAGGTTCCGTTAAACAGCAATGTCTCTTAGATTCAGCACCCTTCATCTGAGATGCTGCTTTTCAGATGACACAACGGCGGTTCTGCATTATTGTGCTTACATTTTTTCATTTCACTCGTTCAAAGTGATAATTGTATCTGTCGCAGCAGGGAGAATTTAAATGCATCGTATCGCTGCCGGCAAATTCAATGTACTTTTCCCGGTCTGCAAAAAATGAAGGTGACTTTTCATCCTTTTCGAAAACGACGATCAATCTCAAATCATTTGTTGTTGGTACAGCAGGAGAAATTTTGCCGTATTCAAGAAGCGTATCGTTCCGAAAAAAACCATAAATTCCATATTCTTTAATCTTCAGAAACTCAAAGTTTAAGTCATGCCCGTGTCCCGTAAAGCCTCCCGATACATCAAACAGTTTCCAGGTTCCATAAACTTTCATTTCAGGTCCGGAAAATATTTCTGCGCTGTAATACCTTGTGGTATCCAGCTTTTGAAGGGTTGTTAAGGTTTCCGCAGTGTCTTTATCACAGGAATTCAATCCGCCTGTTAACAGGAATAGAATAAATAAAAATGTACATGTTTTCATTTTTCCGATTTTACGTGTTATTATCAGGATGCTTTTTCACTTCAATGGGTTGCTTCTGCATTTTTACCTTAAGGCTCTCATAACTTTTCCCGCATTCAGCGGGAAAACCTTACATGACCATTTCCCGTCTGTGCATTCTGCAATTTACGCTGTTTCAGCCGGAAATTCCTGTTTCCGGGGATTAAATATTTCAATTCCTGAAAACCCTTAAAACAGGCTAATCTTAATGCCACCGTTAAATACAAAACCATCTGCCGGTGCCCATATATCCTGAAATGTGGGATTATTTACAGGAGGCAACACCAGAGGTTCAAAATCGGTCTGAAGGGTATTGGTGAAATTTTCGAAGTTTATAAAAACAGAAAAATGTTCAAACATCCGCATCAGCATAAATCCCATCACCCAATAATCCGGTTTCTGGTCGTATGTGTTATCAAATTGATTTCCTGTATAGTAAAGCTCATAACCTGCTGACCATTTTTCTTCCATCTCATACACCAGTGAAAACCCCAGATTGTGCTTCGGGGTAAGCGGTTTTTGTTTGTTGATGTTGTCGTATTTCAAATCGGCATTTACAAAAGCATAATTCATATACAATTTGAAATCGGACCAGGTAAATTTCATGTTTGTTTCAAAACCGCTGCTAACAATTTTTCCATCAGCGTTTTCAAAAAAATAGCCGTTATGCAAATCGTTTTCTTTTAAAACAAGGGCATTTTTAAGCTGTGTTAAAAAGAAAAACTGGTTTACTGAAAATGTCATTTTTTCAAATACCGAGGTCCTGTAGTTTATGTCAAAGTTTCCTCCGGCAGATGTTTCTGCATCAACCAACCCAACATCTACCGGTTTTATTCCCCTAAAATACAATTGTTCGGCTTCCTCTGTAAAGAGCGTTGGCAATTTGTATCCCATAGCGCCGCCAATGCGTGATGACAATTTTTGATTTACTTTAAACAGAACAGAAACCCTGGGCAGAAAAAACGCACCAAAGTCGTTGCTGTAATCGGTGCGAAACCCCCCTTCCACTACTGTTTTTGTGCCTATATTTGAGGTATTCTGCAGAAAAACACCAAAGGTGTGATGTTCATAATCTCTTGCCTGAAGCGATTCGGTTTTTTCTTCTGCGAACTTTTCCAGATAATGGTTTGCCCCGAATTGCCATTCCCTGTTTTCATTCTTGTGCAAATCATATAAAACCTCCGAGAAACCTGAAAACTGGTTTCCGTTAAAAAGGTAACCGGGAACCGTTAATTCCCTTTGAAAATAAGAAAGGCTTTGTTTGAACCCGATTGTTCTTTTATCTGTATTGTTTCTGAAGCTTAACTGGGTGGAATAGCGTTCCGACTTGTTCTTTTCAAAAAACACATGCGCATCATTTTCATTTCCTTCCAATACCTTCATATCTCCTCCATTACGGGTGTCGAAGGCTGTATTTATGCCTAAGCTGAGTTCACTATTGGAGTTGAAGTAAAAGTAAAACTTTGGGTTAAAGTTATAGGTTTGGGCATCAGGCAGGTTGGAAAATCCATCATCATCGGGATCAAAAGGAAGTTGATTGCTAATGGCACTGTAAAGCGTCCATCCGGTTTTGCCTTCTCTTTGGGCATAAAAAAGGTTTCCTGTTGTGCCCATGGCACTTGTCTGGTTAAACATTACGTCAAGAACAGGATCATCTTCCGGCGTTATACTTATCAGGTTTACCAAACCTGCAATTGCTCCTCCCCCGTAAAGAGTTGAACTGCTGCCTTTAATGAGTTCCACCTGTTTCAGGTCCAGCGGCGGAATCTGCATGATTGACAGTCCCCCCGAAAACCCGCCATACAACGGGAATCCATCTTTTAAAATCTGCGTGTACCTTCCGTCCAATCCCTGAATACGGATGCTCATGTTACCCGAGCTGAGGGAAGTTTGCTGTATTTGAACACCCGTTGTTTCACGCAGCAGCATTCCGATATTACTTGAATTCATGGCTGCCTTCTCTCCCAGTTCTTCAGCTGTTACGGCTTCAATCCTCGTAGGAACATCCTGTATCGATCGCGATGAACGGGTGGTGGAAATAACAATTTCTTCCAGTTCATGACCTGCTTCCAGCTCAACTTCAACTGTTTTGTTGTTGTATTCCGGAAATGAAAGCGAAATTTCTTTTTCTTCATAGCCTACAAAGGAAAAGCTGAAACCGGCTTTACCTTCGGGCAGGTTATCAAAATATGCCCGTCCCTTTGCGTCGGTAACTTTTCCTGTAGTACTTCCCTTTATTACAATAGTGGCCCCGGTCAACGGTTCACCTGTTTCATCCTTTACCTGGAAGCTCACGCTGTTTTGAGCATACATCGGGATAAAAAAAAGCATTCCTGAAATCAACAGTACATATCGCATAGTGGTATTTAAAAAAGTCAAAAATACAATTTTGCCTCCGGATTTGCACCAGGCGAACCGGCATTGCCGGCAAACCGTCAAAAGCTGAAACCAAAACGCCCGTTCCATCTCGCTTTCCTGTCATCCGGTTAATCTTGTTTTTTTTAAGGTACCGTGAAAGTAACCCGTAACGTTGCCTGTGCAGGTTTATTGCCGGTTTTCCAAATCATCCCTCAGCGGGTTTCATTAGTCTGAACTGTGATGAAAGTTTAAAGGTTCCACATGTACGGTGGAAATGATATCAAACTGTTTTTGTATTGTGTTTTCAATATCCGTGGCAATTTTATGCCCTTCTTCAATGGTTAAATCATTTCTGAGTTTGATGTGAAAAGTTAACTCCTGGTGTCCTACATAGTTATGAATATGAAAATGATGCAATTGCAGTTCCTCTAAGTTGTAGTGATCAACCGATTTTTTAATTTTCTCAATCAATTCGGAACTTGGTTTTTCCCCAAGAAGTTTATCAATAGCCTCTTTGGCAATCTCATACGTTGCATAAAAAAGCATAACGGAAACAATTGCCCCTAAAACACTATCCATCCACCAGAACTGACTGGCAAACAAAATCCCGACCAGCACAACTACTGAAGACAGGGCATCTGTTCTGTGATGCCAGCCATCGGCTTTAACACTCACATTATTGGTTTTACGTCCGACATAGAAGGCATATTGAGCCAGGGCCTCCTTTACCACAATTGAAACAATGGTAACAACAATGGCAAGGGTTCCAAAATGTGTAAATTCATGACTTTTAAACCGGATTACCGAATCTTTCAGGAAACCAAAAGCGATAATCCCCAGAAGAAAGGCAATGAATAAAGCGGCAATCTGTTCCCATCGTCCATGACCGAATGGATGCTCATTGTCGGGCTTTTTGGATGACAGCTTAACAGCAACGATGACGATTATTGAACTCAGGGAGTCGGAAAGTGTATGCCATGCATCTGCTGTAATCGCAATTGAACCGGTAACAATTCCTGCCCAGAACTTTAAAACAAACAGCAGACTGTTTACAGCCACTGAAATCATGCCTTCAAGATATCCTGCTCTCGATTTATCCATAAATTTAAAATTACACTTTCTCCACCGGATTAAAACAGCAACACGTTATGTTTGGCAAGAGATGTAACAGATTTGTTCAACAACCCAACCAGTACCTCTTTTTCCGATTCTGTCATTTCCTCAGTCAGTAAATCACTTATGCGTTTATGCAGTTCCGTATGCAAAGAAGCAGCTTTCTCACCTCTCTTTGTCAAATGCACATGAGCTGTTCTTCTGTCGTTATCGGAAGTAACCTTATAAATAAAACTGTTTTTTTCAAGCCTTTCAACCATAACCGATATGGATGCTTTTGAAATGTTCATCTTTTCAGCCAGCTCGGTAAGTGACGGATTTTGCATTGTTTTAATCAGCTCGAGGCAGTACAGCTGCCTCGATGTCAAAGCTTTTAATTTTGATTTCTGTTTCATTTCCTCTTCAAGAATTTCACTTGAATGTAAAATGACGAATACTATTTGCTCTAAACTTTTCTGCATTCCTCCGGTTTTATGGTGCAAATATACGCCTATAATTAGATACATCTAACCATTTTTGCGCTGTTTTTTTTCGTTTGAAAAGTTTGAAAAGTTTGAAGGGTTCGAAGGGTTTGAAGAGTTTGAGGAGTTTTAGTGTTGATGGTTTATGGGGTTCATATTGTTTATGTGGTTCATTTTGTTTATGTTGTTCATTTTGTTTATGTTGTTAGTTCTAAATGTTTGAAGAGTTTGAGGGTTTTAGTGTTGAGGGTTTATGGGGTTCATATTGGTTATGTGGTTCATTTTGTTTATGTGGTTCATTTTGTTTATTTTGTTAGTTCGAAATGTTTAAAGAGTTCGAAGGGTTTGAAGAGTTTGAGGGTTTATGGGGTTCATATTGTTTATGTGGTTCATTTTGTTTATAGTTCCTTCTTCGGTCTTCCCTCTTCCAACTTCCGTCTTCCGTCTTCGGTCTTCGGTCTTCCCTCTTCCCTCTTCCAACTTCCGTCTTCCGACTTCGGTCTTCCCTCTTCCCCCTTCCAACTTCCGTCTTCCGACTTCGGTCTTCCCTCTTCCCCCTTCCCTCTTCCATCCTCTTACCCAATCCGTGTTCCATTTTCCACCTTTCGTTCAGGTTGAATTAATGTAACTTCCCGATTATCTCCAAGTCCGCCTAAAACCAGGCATTCGCTCATCATATTGCCTATTTGTTTAGGAGGGAAATTAACAACTGCCACCACTTGTTTTCCGATTAATTCCTTCGGGTTATATAATCTGGTGATTTGTGCAGATGTTTTCAGTTTTCCAAAATCCCCAAAGTCAATTATCATTTTATACGCCGGGTTTCTTGCTTCGTTAAATTCCCCGGCAGAAATAATTGTTCCTACCCTCATTTCAACCTTTTCAAAATCACTCCAGGTTAATTTATTTATCTTTGTTTCCATTATCCGTATCTGATGTTTTTCGAAACTGTTTTAAAATTGCACCTGACGTATATATATACTTATCTATCACAGCACATGCGGTTGCAAACGTGTGTAAGCTTTAATTCAGCTGCGCAATAATTTTCGCCAATAAAAATAATAGTATTTCCTGAAAAGGAAGACAAAACAGAACTACCGCCCAGGTCTTCCCTCTTCCGTCTTCGGTCTTCGGTCTTCCAACTTCCGTCTTCCCTCTTCCGTCTTCCGTCTTCGTGTTCGGTCTTCCAACTTCCGTCTTCCCTCTTCCGTCTTCGGTCTTCGGTCTTCCAACTTCCGTCTTCCCTCTTCCGTCTTCCGTCTTCGTGTTCGGTCTTCCAACTTCCGTCTTCCCTCTTCCGTCTTCCTTTTGCACCATTAAAATTGATTTCTTTAATATATTTACCCCCGAAAAAACACATTACACCATGTGGAAAATCCTGTTAGTCGCTTGTTTGGTTCTCTTTCACCTGATTGCTCAATCGCAGGAAGCAGTTAGTTTATCATACAGTTACGGTGACATTGCCGTACACACACCTTTAATTGAACCCCTTATTACCGGACCTGTTCACGGATTCAGCATCAACTATGCTTTCGCAAATTACAGCGGCAGCGAATGGCGGAGGCTGTACAATTATCCCGATTATGGCCTCAGCTATACTTATAAAGATTACAGCAATCCCGAACATCTTGGAACTTCACATTCGGTTACCGGTTTCTTTCAGATTCCTTTTTTAAGAATAGGGCATGTTTTCAATGCAGGTTTTAAAGGGATAACCGGATTGGGTGTTTTCACTAAAAAATACAACGTACTCAATAACGCCGAAAATAAAGCAATCAGTTCAACCCTAAACATCACAGCCGAAACCCGGCTTTATTCCAAAATCAACATTCATCCGGTGTTCCTGGAATATTCATTTGGTCTCAACCATTTTTCAAACGGTTTAATAAAAGCACCGAACTTGGGCATCAATGTATTCAGCAACAGTTTTACCATGGGGTACTATTTTGAAGAAGAAGCCGCTCCTCCGAAAACCGGAATCCTGCAAACGGAAAGAAAGGAAAGTTATGAAATCTGGGCGGTATCCTCTCTGGGAGTAAAAGAGATGGATGGGAATCCCCAAAAGTATTTGTATTCGGGGGTGACGGTAAATTTCGCCGTTTTTTTATCCCAAATCAATAAACTGGGAATAGGAATCGATGTTCATAACGATCCTTCATTGATGTCGTATGCTTCCGGCAGTGATTTATACTCCCGCAACCCCCGTTTTTATTTCAGATACGGAATAAATTTAAACCACGAATTCATTTTTGGCAATACCGGTTTTTTTGCAGGTTACGGGTATTACCTTAAGGATACAGGGTACAATCCTTCCATGCGCTACTACAAAGTAGGGTTTAAGTATTATTACAAAAAATTAATCGGAATGGTTTTAATCCGTGCAGTCCCCTTATTTCGTGCCGATGTTGTTGAATTTGGTTTTGGATACAAATTCACAAAATACCGACATCAGGATTCCTAGTCAGCACTTCAGCTGCTGAATTTTTCAGAAAAAACACGTATTAAATCCTGAAAAATCTTCTCCCCTCTTCTTTCTTCGGTCTTCGGTCTCCCGTCTCCCGTCTTCTTACTTCCCTCTTCGGTCTCCCGTCTTCCAACTTCCGTCTCCCGTCTTCTTTCTTCGGTCTTCGGTCTCCCGTCTTCCAACTTCCGTCTCCCGTCTTCTTTCTTCGGTCTTCGGTCTCCCGTCTCCCGTCTTCTTACTTCCCTCTTCGGTCTCCCGTCTTCCAACTTCCGTCTCCCGTCTTCTTTTCTTCGGTCTTCGGTCTCCCGTCTCCCGTCTTCTTACTTCCCTCTTCGGTCTCCCGTCTTCCAACTTCCGTCTCCCGTCTTCTTACTTCCCTCTTCGGTCTCCCGTCTTCCGTCTTCTTACTTCCCTCTTCGGTCTTCCGTCTTCCAACTTCCGTCTTCCAACTTCCGTCTTCCGTCTTCCGTCTTCCCCCTTCCTCAACTTTTCTCAACCATATGAACGGCATCGAGGAAAATGCGAAAACGGCTCACAGCACCATCATCCGTTGCCTTCTTTTCTATCTTTTCAAGGGTTTCCCTTTCATTAAAATATTTGGCCAGAACCCACTGCATCTGCAGGTTTGAATCTCCCCTTTCCCCTTTCCATTTATTCAGCAGCCGGGTTGCCTCCTGGGTTTTACCCTGTTCCCTGAGCACCAGGGCGCCAATGTAATCGTTTAACGGTTCTCCCTGTCTCCTGTTTTCAGGATTGAGCGTATACTCCACTATCCGGTTATAATAGCGATTGGCCTGTTCCCGGTTTCCCATCTGGTTTTCGCAATAAGCTAAAAGATAATCCTGCAGGCGTGTATCGGGATTATTTGGCTCCCCTGCACCGAGATTTTCCGGCCAGTTTTTTGAATTGTTTATATTCTTAATGGCCTCCCGGTATTTTTGCTGCCCTGCATTTTGCACTGCCAGGGCAAGATTAACCATTTCAAAAATATCGTGTCCTTCACGGGCGCCTTCCTGTGGCAGAACATCGACCTTTTCAAGTACATCCAGGCTTTTTTTATACTGATGCACATTCAGTAACGATGTCGCATAATCCAATCCGGTAACAGGATTACCGGTGAAGCGCCTGTATGCCTTATCCGCATTCTCCAATTGTTCGGGGAAGGCATTTTTTGCTTCAAGATGTTCAATTAAATAATGCCAGGTTCGCCACTGCCCGGGGTCGAGCTCAACTGCTTTTCTGAAATCACGGTCCGCGAAACTGTTTTTGTCGCTGTCACCCTGATGTAAAGTACCCCGGGAAAGATAAAAAGGTGCAAAATCAGGGGTGTCGCCACATTGTTCAAACAGTTCTTTAGCCTTCTCCGGTTGCAACTTGCTCCAGTAAATCAGCCCCAGGTAATATTTTGTTTTCCAGGAATTGCTTTTTTCTTTCGCCCATTCGAGAACAGGAACGGACTCCAAACGGAACGGAAACACAAAAGCAGGAGACAGTTCCTCTGCCTTTTTCAGGTATTTTGTGGTTTCCAAAGGGGCAACATCCTTATTAAGATAAGCAAGCCAGTAATAAACAGTCGGATAGGCAGGCGACTGTTCCAGAACCTGAATGGCCTCATCGGTTAGCCTGATCTTTGCATACTGAAGGGCAAGCTCCAGGTAGGTTTCATAAGCCAGTTCATTCGTAATTGCCGATGTGAATGCTTTCAGGGACTCCGGCGAGGGATGTAACAGATACTGTTCAAAACGGGCATAATGGTTCAGCGGATCGATGTCTAACAGCCCGGCAAAGGTGCTGGCTGCTTTTTCAACGGCACTGGTTTTTCTGCTGGCAGTTCCGATCAATTCATAGGCCATCAGGTTGTTCCTGTTGTAGTCCAGTGCTTTTTGTGCATACGAAATGGCTTTCTGATAATCCTGTTTTTGGATCTCTATACCCGACAGCTCCACGTAGGCCGCTGAACGGAATTCCATTATCCGTGCGGCCACACTCAATGCTTCCTCCGCTTTTGTCAACTGCCCCAGTTCCCTCAGAATTACCCCGTAAATAAAATTCGCTCCCCCGTCGTAGGTATCTGCTTCCAGCACTTTTCGTGCATAAGCCATTCCTTCTTCAAACTGCCCGGTGCGGTAATAAATATCCGCCAGGCGGGTCATAGCCCGGCTGTGGGTAGGTTCTTTTGCAAGGCATTGTTTGTATAAATCAACAGCCTCCTCATATAACCGCATGGAATAGGCATCATCGGCCAGCCGGTAGAGGCGTTCGGCCGACGAGTCATCAAGGCAGCCGGGACAAAAAAACGGGCGGTCGATCCGGTTTTCATCTTTATCCGAAGTATATTCCAGTTTGTTTTTCCCTACACGTACTTTTATGCCCTTAGGTACTTCCCCGTTCAAAGCAATATTTTTATGAAACACCTGCATGGGTTTCAGCTGCAAGGCTTCAGTACAAACAATACTGTTGTCGAGACGGACAACCAAAGTATCCTTTATGTCGATATTCGGGCTGACGGAAATTTTCAAGCTGTCGCTTATTACTTCAACATTAAGGGTTCCCTCCGGAGTAGCATCTGCCATACCACTGGTTTCCTTAACCGGGAACCAGTATTCCGTTTTGGTTTCGGCATAAAAAGGGCGCAGGAACAACTGCGTAAAGGGGCTGTTAAAACCGCTGTTTTCTGCCGCCTGGTTGAACTTTACACCCGACTGTGCCTCTATGTACTGGCCGTCTTCATCCGTTAAAAGGTCTTCCCATATGGCCCCGTCGCGCGCCAGCGACCATATCCATATTTTTTTTCCCGGGGCGTCGCTGTAAGGAGTCCAGTGGCCTGTCCCGAAGTCGGACTGATGCCAGTACAATCCGAACCAGTTTCTGTAATTTCCGACTACGTGATAAGATTTATGGCCTCCAAAGTCATTTTCCCTGTACAAGGCCAGGTTACGGCCCTTGCTGTCAACAGGCCAGGGGTGGGCAGAACCGTCATGCCCCACATGATGCGTGCCCGGGAAGTAAAACTCAAGGTCGTCGGTTGCCTTGTAAGCTGCATTTTCCCACGACAGATAAGAATCGTAAAACGGATTGGGATTGTACCATAAACTCCTGGTTTCAAAATATGCTTTATTGTCCGGCAAACGGATATCAACGCTCCACCGGGAACGGGAGGCCAAATCGAGACCGCCTACAATACAACTGACACTGCCATCGGGATTGTCTTTCATCACATAGTCGACCTCAGCTGCCGTCCAGGGGGCATGTCCCAGGTCTAAACCAAAGTTATGCTCTATGCCGCCGCTGGTCCAGGGACCGCGGATGCCTATAGCCCGAAATTTGAGCACGTGGTTTAAATAGATGAATTCCTTCCCGGTCGACTTTTCAACAGCCCCCATCACCTTTCCCCCGACTTCAGGAAGGACCATCACTTTGATATACGGGTTTTCCAGCGTAACAACATTCCAGTCTTGCTGCGTGCTTTGCCTGGTATACCCGTCGAACATAAAGTAGGGATAAAAACGGCTTACGGTATTATTTATCGCCAGGGCAGGAACAGGATTGGGATCAGAAAAAGGATACGTTTTTATTGTCTCTTCATTTTCTTTAACTGAAGCTGCCTGTCCAAAAGCTTTTACGGCAAACAGGATAATCACCGGGATTAATATGCAATTTTTCATCTGAATAAATTAGAGTTATGCTTTAGTTCATAAAGATATATATATTTTGAATAATTCAAATTTCAAAGGTTCGAAGAGTTCGATAAGTTCGAGGAGTTTGAAGGGTTTTAGTGTTTTAGTGTTTTATTGTTTGAGGGTTTATGGGGTTCATATTTATGTGGTTCATTTTGTTTATAGTTCCTTCTTCGGTCTCCCAACTTCAGTCTTCGGTCTCCCAACTTCGGTCTTCGGTCTCCCAACTTCGGTCTTCGGTCTCCCAACTTCGGTCTTCGGTCTTCGGTCTTCGGACGATATTGCAGGGTTTATGGGGTTCATTTTGTTTATGTGGTTCATGTGTTTATTGTTTATGTTGTTCGGGCCTAAACCTTTTGCCACCAAAACTCAAAAACACCAAATTTCACCAAACATACAAATCTTTACTTCGGTCTTCGGTCTCCGATCTTCCAGCTTCCGTCTTCGGTCTTCCGACGATATTGCAGGGTTTATGGGGTTCATTTTGTTTATGGGGTTCATTTTGTTTATGTGGTTTATGTTGTTCGGGCCTAAACCTTTTGCCACCAAAACTCAAAAACACCAAATTTCACCAAACATACAAATCTTTACTTCGGTCTTCGGTCTCCGGTCTTCCAGCTTCCGTCTTCGGTCTTCCGACGATATTGCAGGGTTTATGGGGTTCATTTTGTTTATGGGGTTCATTTTGTTTATGTGGTTTATGTTGTTCGGGCCTAAACCTTTTGCCACCAAAACTCAAAAACACCAAATTTCACCAAACATACAAATCTTTACTTCCGTCTTCGGTCTCCGGTCTCCGGTCTTCCAGCTTCGGTCTTCGGTCTCCCGTCTCCCATCTTCCCTCTTCCAACTTCGGTCTTCGGTCTTCGGTTTTCCCTCTTCCTTCCCTCACATTTTCGACATCTCCACAATCTTATCTGCAATTGCATACCTCCACTCATCCAGCTTTTCCATATCGTTTATCTCATTCCAGAAATTATCAACGGTATCTTCCCCGCCTTCCGTTTTGGAATAAACAGCCTCCTTAAAAATCGCATTCAGAAAAGAACGGGCTTCGTCTTCCCTGCCTTTTGATGCCGCAGTTTTTTTAAGCGTTTCAATATACCGCCTGTCGTCCCAGGCTTCCCTGAGCCCCTCAAAAGAGAGGGAAGGAATTGTGCCAAAGGGAGTATCCCAGCAAATCATCCAGTTGTATCCTTCTGTTGTATCGAAATGGTTTCCCCAGTTGTAGGCCCATAACAACGATCCGCGGGAATCAAATGCCCCGAAATAATAACCGAAGGAATAGCGCATGCGGGCAGGCTCACTGCCGGCACCCACACCGGTATACTGCCAAAAATCTTTATCGCTTCCTCCTGCACGTACTTTATCGCCCAATGCATTGTCGAGGTGTATGGCATTCGTGCAAAACACATCAATATAGGGTAAAAATTCAATACCCGAGTCGTGATGAATAGAACCGTAAATCCGTGTGCCTGGTGCAGCCGAATTCCGGATCATCTCACATCCGTCGATAAAATGATCCCGGATCCAGGGGCCGGTACCTATAACCAAATCGTCGTTTTCGTGGCCTTCCTTCCGATAAGGTTTTTGTATGGCCTTAGCCGGTTCGTCGAAAGGTGTCAGTATCAGCTCGGGCCATCCGTTTGCCCGGGCATGCTCCGTAACTTCCTTCACCCACTGCGCATATACACCCCTGATTTCTTCCAGTATTTTTCCCCTGTTCGCTTCAGCGGCCGAAAGTTTCAGGAATTTCTCCAACCGTTCTTCCCGGCTGCCTTCGTCCTGCATCAATATAAAAAGTTCTTTTTCCAGGTTCATCGTTCTCGGAAACCCATACGGATTGCCACCCAAAAAATATACGGTATTCTTCCAGCCCAGCCGCTTTGCATTTTTCATCCACTCATCAATCAGCGTAAAATCGAGCACCATTTTCCCGTCCACTTTGCTCATGGCAGGCCTTACACTTGTAAACCATGAATTGAATGCATTTACATTGTTTTTTACGGCATAGGAAATGTTGTGGAACGGAACGAAACCTGTAACGCAGCCTCCCATCGACAAACCCGCTTCTTCCATGGTCAGCAGGGTAACGGGCATAACTTCAATTTCCAAAGGAACTGTTACCGTCGTTTTTCCTTCCACTTCAATATTTAATTCGCCCCTGTAAATACCCGGCAGGGCCGTTTCTTTTTTGGTTTCAAACGTAAGCCAGAACGCCTGCGAATTCCCGTCTTGCACGGTTGTTGCAAACAAAGGCCAAATTCGCTGCGCATCGGGTTTTATCCCCTGCCGGCCTTCCTTAACAAACGCATATTCAGCCGTATACAGTTTTGTTTCTGCATTTAACACCTTCCCATCCTTATTTTTAAGTTCCGAAAGGCCGATGGAAACGTCCTGAAGATTTTCTCCGTTGGCATAAACCCCCAGTTGTTTGCATTCCATTTCATTCAAAGCCATTCGAACCTTCATGGGAGTTTCCATTTCCTGCAGATCGGGAATGTCACCAGGCAGGATTGGAGACAGGTAATTGCGCACATACGGAATGCAGTTTTTTGATTTCCATTTCTCCGGAAGATTCGCATCGGAAGCCGGGGCCTGTAAGTTGCCATATTTCTGCTGGCTCTCTTTAATCCATGCCCGTGTTTCCGCATTGTACCGCACTTCATCCTCTTTGGTTGCTTTCCTGACGCGTATTTCCGAAACCGGCAAATTTTCGTCCCCGCCGCTTAACCGGATACCGAATACCTGCTTTTCCATCCCTCCCGGATTCCCTTTTCCGGCATAGAGGTAATCCCACGATACAGGAACCGCTGCTGTTTTCCATTCGGAAGTATTTTCGCCCGGTATCCGGTGAAGTTCGCTCAACGTATTCATTTCCAGTCCGACCTCCGACTCATAAGCTGCCTTTTGCGCGGCCGATAAAAACTGCACGCTGTTCTCGCAGTTGCCAAAAGAAGAAACAATAAAAGGAGCGGAAACCACATCCTTGTAATCTATTTCCAGAACAAACACATCGCCTTCACCGGGACGTGCACTGCTTCCCCACCAGGCGGGCAAAACAAAAATCCCGTTGCGGCGCAGCAGCGTGCGCACCTTCTTACCGTCCATTTCTTTTACTTCCGGCCATTGTTCCGGGTTCAGACCTTCCAGATTCTCCGCCGAAACTTTCAAAAGGAGGGAATCATCCGATGCCGTTTTTTCTGATGTGCAGGAAACCCATGTTGATAAGCCCGCTGCAACTAAAAAAGCAACAGCATACATTCGCATTGTGTTCATTTTCATAGTTGTTCTATTTATGCCAAATTTAAGAAATTTATTTTAAAAAATGGTGCGGCTGAATAGTTCGAAGGGTTTGAAAAGGTTCGAAGGGTTTGAGAAGAGACTGTTCATGGTTCATTTTGTTTATTTGGTTCATTTTGTTTATGTTGTTGGGTTGAAACGTTGCGTTCGCCGCGTGAAATCTTTCATTGCACTCGCCGCATGAAATGTCTTCCCTCTTCCGTCTCCCAACTTCGGTCTTCCGTCTTCCCTCTTCGGTCTTCGGTCTTCGGTCTTCCAGCTTCCGTCTTCGGTCTTCGGTCTCCCAACAACATAAACCACATGAATCCTATAAATTCGTTCAGGCCTAAACCTTTTGCCACCAAAACTCAAAAACACCAAATTTCACCAAACATACAAATCTTTACTTCGGTCTTTTTTTCTTCGGTCTTCGGTCTCCCGTCTCCCAGTCTCCTGTCTCCCAACTTCGGTCTTCGGTCTTCGGTCTCCCAACAACATAAACCACATGAACCCTATAAATTCGTTCGGGCCTAAACCTTTTGCCACCAAAACTCAAAAACACCAAATTTCACCAAACATACAAATCTTTACTTCGGTCTCCCGTCTCCCAGTCTCCTGTCTCCCAACTTCGGTCTTCGGTCTTCGGTCTCCCAACAACATAAACCACCTGAATCCTATAAATTCGTTCGGGCCTAAACCTTTTGCCACCAAAACTCAAAAACACCAAATTTCACCAAACATACAAATCTTTACTTCGGTCTTTGGTCTTCGGTCTCCCAACTTCGGTCTTCGGTCTCCCGACTTCGGTCTTTGGTCTCCGGTCTTCCCTCTTCCCTCTTCCCTAAAAAAAAAAGAAAATAAGGTGCACGTTTTTTAGCAGAGATGTGTCATAAGGGTACAAAACATAAAAAAAAAATGAAAATGAAAAAATCAATTTTTCCCATGATTCTTTTTGGAGCATTCATCCTGCTCGGTACCCATGCTGCAGAAGCACAGAAAGTGAATCCGAAAAAAGCACCATCCACCCAAACCATCCGGTCGGGATTTACCGATGCAAACGGCGATGGCATTTGTGACAGGTACGACGGAACCCAACCCGGAAAAGGTCTCGGTCCGGGAAATGGACAGGGACAGGGTTGTATTGCCGGAAAAGGCCCCGGCAAAGGATTAGGCTTAAGGGATGGCAGCTGCATCAGGCAGCGTCGTTCTGACACAAGCGGAACAGGACGCAACAGGGGAAACGGCAGGCGGTTGCGCGATGGCAGTGGAGTCAACTGCATCCTGCCTCCAAAATAGATCAAAAACCAGCCCTGTTCAAAAGCCGGTGTGACGCTTCACTCCGGCTTTTGACATTAAAAACCGCCCCTAAGCCGCCATTGCACATGCAACAAAACAAGCTGTTCCTGCCGGCACCGAGATTATCCTTCATTCCTGCAGTTTCCACCCTCTGCCCACCGTTATCACTGCAAAGCCTATACCATCACCCTGTTCCATTCAATGAAAACTCAGCCTTAACTCAATACAAATTCGCAAAAAATTGAACAAACATTGAATTAACACTGAATTATCACTGAATTAACATTGAGTTTAATCCGGAGAAGGTCCGCCCAATCTCCCCCTTCCTTTCTTCCCCCTTCCCTCCTCCTTCTTCGGTCTTCCAGCTTCCCTCTTCTTTTTTCTTTCTTCCCATCTCCCATCTTCCCTCTTCTTTCTTCGGTCTTCGGTCTCCGGTCTTCCATCTCTTTTCTTCCGTCTTCGGTCTCCCAACAACATAAACCACATGAACCCTATAAATTCGTTCGGGCCTAAACCTTTTGCCACCAAAACTCAAAAACACCAAATTTCACCAAAAATACATCCTTCTTCGGTCTTCCGTCTTCCGTCTCCCGTCTTCGGTCTTCGGTCTCCCAGTCTCCCCTCTTTTTTCTTTCGTCTCCGATCTTCCAACAACATAAACCACATGAACCCTATAAATTCGTTCGGGCCTAAACCTTTTGCCACCAAAACTCAAAAACACCAAATTTCACCAAAAATACATCCTTCTTCGGTCTTCCGACTTCCGTCTTCCGTCTCCCGTCTTCGGTCTTCGGTCTTCGGTCTTCCGAGTGTTTCAGTGTTTTAGTGTTGGGGGTTTATGGGGTTCATTTTGTTTATGTTGAAAGGTTCGAAAGGTTCGAAAGGTTCGAAAGGTTTGAAAGTTCCTTCTTCGGTCTCCGGTCTCCCGACTTCCGTCTTTGGTCTTCCGACGATATTGCAGGGTTTATGGGTTCATATTGTTTATATTGTTTATGGGGTTCATTTTGTTTATGTTGTTTGTTCGGGCCTAAACCTTTTGCCACCAAAACTCAAAAACACCAAATTTCACCAAAAATACATCCTTCTTCGGTCTTCCGACTTCCGTCTTCCGTCTCCCGACTTCGGTCTTCGGTCTCCTGTCTTCCGTCTTCTTTCTTCCGTCTCCCAATCTCCCAGTCTCCCCTCTCCTTTCTTCCGACTTCCGTCTTCGGTCTTCGGTCTCCCAATCTCCCGTCTCCCAGTCTCCCCCCTTCCTCTAGGCAAAATGCTGATTTCACATGGCATTTTAGATGATATTGCAACAGGCTGTTTTTTTTAACCCGTGGATTTTCTATATTTGGTAGTGCTGACCGGCAAAGAGAAGCCGGAAGGCCTGCAGGCAAATTTTACAGCTTATTATTATTAGGGAAAACAAAAACCATTAAATCAAATGATCCTGAATAAGAAAGTAAACAAAGCAATTCTGCCGGTATGTTTTATTTTATCCTGTTTTATTACCGTTGCACAGCAGCGTTATAGCGAAAAACCTTCGGGAGGAATAATTGTATCGGGCAAAACGGGGATATCGTACCTGGTATCGGAAGTCTACCGCGATTTTACGGGCACTGCATCTGAATTCAACAGCCTGCCGGGAGGTTATACCGGCATGGAGGTCAGTCGCTTTTTCACATCCGCACTGGAAGCAGGAGGCGGAATTTCCTATTCTGCATTGAATGGTCACACCGATAATCCCGCTTTTTCGGGCATTGGTTATGACCATTTCCTGTCGGTTCAACCCATCAACGGACCAGTGCAGTTTATCAACCGGCTATACGGGCCGGAGGTATTTGCACGGTATCATTTTGATTTAAACCCGGCGAACCCGCAGTCGTTAACTTTATTCTTAAAAGCCGGGGCGGGGGTTTTGTTTAACGAGTCGGAACTGTTTTTTAAGGAACGCCAGGGGGATGATATCATCTTTGGCAAAGGTTTCGGGAAGTACAAAACCACACAGGTGAGTAATGGCAATTTCATCCTGGGCAGCGGGCTGAGCTATGCACTTGACGAACGCATAAACCTGAAGCTTGCGGCAAATTTTAATCTGGTGGGATACGACTTGCTGGATGTGGTGCACAATTACGATGCAGAAGGAAACCGCCGGGAGGTAATGGGGCTGTTCACCGATCTGACGGTCGGAATAGCGGTCAATCTGGGCGGAAAAGAGAACCAAACGACAGCAAGCAGCAAGAGCAGCAAGGGAAAATACCTCGCACGGTCGCATCTGCCCTTTTCGCCGTCACAGTAAAATATGTTTGAATGTTTTAGGGTTTGAATTTAATTGCTTCATTAAGTTTAGCCTCATCAAAGTTCCTCTTTCTGGCAAATTTTAAATCTTTAAGATATGGATTAGTAAATTCAAGTGTATACATTTTACTTTACCTTTTCAAGGTAATCCTCAAAAGATTCACATTTGGTGGTTATTCCCGCTTCAGCCTCTTCAACAGCCTGCAATGTGGTTTCATTAAAGGAATAATTTTCTGGTTCGCTTATTATTTTCCCGATGCCCATTTTCTTTAATAAGCTCTATTATTATTCTCCCCTTCTTTGTTTTCTCATTTATGATGATAGTTGTCATATATGCTTATTTTACCATTATCCTTGATTTGTTAATCATTCCTGTAATAACAAAAATAATCATTTTTAACTATTGATTTAGAAATTTTTGGTGAAAATCGTTTCTCGCGGAGAACGTGTAAAGATTGCTCGCGGCGAATGCGGCGGAAAGAGAATGCGGAGAGCGCAGCGAATTCTTTATGTTGGGATCGCTGTGTGAACTCCTCTCTTTCGTTACGTCCGCTGCGTGATACTCCTCTTTGCGGTCTCTTCGTTGATTTATATCCGTGCATTTGTAAAGTTTTTTATGTAAGTTTGGTTGATTGATAAAACTGATTTTTGTGGATGAGCAGTATCTCATTAACGGCATAATAACCCGGAATAAAGTCATCTTTGATTTTATTTTCCATTACTATTATTCCGGATTATGTGCTTATTGCGAGCGCATTACAGGAAATAAACATGCGGCAGAAGACATTGTGCAGGATTTATTTTTAACGCTTTGGGTGAAACATCAACAAATTAAAATTCAAACATCGCTTAAACGTTATCTTTTTACCGCAGTAAAAAACCGCTCGTTCGATTACCTGAAACATGAAAATAAAAAATCCCAATGGCCGGGTTCTATTAATGAAAAAGAATCGTCCGAAAATTTTTCTACCCTATGGTTTGCCGAAGCCGAATTGCAGTCAGTTGTGAATAAAAGCCTTGATAAACTGCCCCCGCGTTGCCGCGAAATTTTTAAACTAAGCCGGATGGAAGGAATTGATAATGAGAAAATTGCCAATAAGCTTGGACTGTCAAAAAGAACAGTTGAACTTCAGATAAGCAATGCCCTCAGGCAACTCAGAAATGATTTAAAGAATTACCTGCCACAGATTTTGTTAATGCTGTTGTAAAAAACATGCAGATAGAAAATCAAAATCATCTTCATCACTATTTTTTTTTAAATTTCTATATGTGTTTGTTACCCTCCCGTCGTCATAATAAACAGATGGTATAGAATATCTGAGAAAAAATATGAAAGATAACCCAATAGAGGAATTACTTCCTTCATGGTTTGAAGGCACCTTAACCGTGGAGGAAAAAGAAAAAGTAGACCAGTGGAAAAATGCATCTGCGGAGAACCGGCAGATTTTAGCTGATTTCCATAGAATGTGGGAAGGAATGGAACAATTGAAGCGTATGAAAAAATACGATTCCAAAAAAGCCATTCAAAATCTAAATGCCAAAATACAGAAAAAAAGAAGATTCAATGGATGGAAGATGTTCCGGAGAATGGCTGCAATTCTCATTTTGCCACTCGTAATTACCACGTTATACTTAAGCATTCATAAAATACAACTAAAAGATCAGACAGTAGCCTGGCATACTCTGGAAATACCGGCAGGAATGCGCTCGGAATTTATTTTGCCTGACAGTACAAAAGTTTATCTGAATTCAAAAACCACCTTGAGTTATCCAATTGAATTCAGCAATACCATCCGTGAAGTTAAGCTTTCGGGTGAAGCCTATTTTGTGGTAGCTGAAAATAAAAAAGTACCGTTTATAGTAAATACAGGACGAATTAATATTAAAGTAACGGGTACAGAATTTCTTGCCACAAATTATGCCAATGAAAAACTTACAGAAATTCTTCTCTTTAAAGGTGGAATAAGGCTCTTTCAAAATGATTATGATACTGAAAAAAAATACATCACAGACTTAGAACCCGGAGAAATGGCATTTTGCCGGAATGATAATAATAAACTGGTTATTAAAAAGGTTAATCCGGAAAAATACGCTTCCTGGAAAAATGGCATCCTCATGTTCAGGGATGATCCAATGTCTGAAGTAGTAAAAAGATTGAACCGCTGGTATAATGTAAACATAAAACTTGAAGGACCAGAACTTAAAGACTGGAACTATACTGCAACATTCGAGGACGAATCACTGATGCAGGTACTGGAGCTGCTAAAAATTTCTGCTCCAATTGATTATACAATCAAAGAACGTGAAATCAAAACCAATAAAACGTTTAGTAAAATGGAAATAATTATCAGGCAAAAAAAGAATTAAAACAAGAAGGGGATTTTTACCACATCTCTATCTAAGAAAGGCTTATTAAAACAATATTATTAATTCAAAATCGTTTAATATGAATCATTTATGTACAAAATGGCCTGTACTTCAAAAACTATGGGTTTCTAAAACTTTTCTGTCTATGAGGTTAACTGTATATGTTTTTATCCTCACTGTTTTTCAGGGTTATGCATTAAACGGATATGCTCAGGTAACAAAGCTGAACCTTAATCTGGAAAATTCAACAATACGTGAAATTTTGCTGGAAATTGAAAATATCTCGGAATTCCGGTTTCTTTATAACAGCAAAATGGTAAACGTTGGTGAAACAGTAAGTGTGGAATTTAAGGAATTAACCATCGACAAAGCCTTAACCCGGCTGTTTAAAGGAACGGATATTGACTACCGGATTGTAGACCGGCAGGTAGTTCTTTTCTCCAAAAGTGAATCGGCGAATGAATCCTTTGGGCTTCAGCAACAACGTACCGTTTCGGGAACAGTTACCGATAATGGAGGGCAGCCTCTTCCTGGTGTTACCGTGGTAATTAAAGGTACAACTCAGGGAACAGTTACCGGTTCCAATGGAAAATATGAACTTTCGGGGGTTCCGGATGATGCCACCCTTGTTTTCTCCTTTATCGGTATGAGGACCAAAGAAGCAGTTATTGGCGATAATCCGGTAATAAATGTTTCAATGGAGATAGAGTCTGTCGGACTTGAGGAAGTAGTTGCTATTGGATACGGAGTCAAGGAAAGAAGAACCCTCACCTCTTCAGTATCGTCAGTGGATGTTAATGAAGCCGTAAAACAACCTTCAAGTTCAATTGCTCAAAGTTTGGCAGGACGAAGTGCAGGTTTAAATGTAAATCTGGAGTCGGCACAGGTAGGAGGTGCAGTAGAATTGCAAATAAGAGGAAGTGCAACCGGACGTTCCCCGTTGATTGTTATAGATGGCATGCCTACTTCTGATTTCCAGGGAGCACAGGGAGGACGTTTTCTCACTGGAAATGTAGACGCTGTTTTATCAACCTTAAATCCGCAGGACATAGAGAGCATTGATATATTGAAAGATGCATCAGCTACTTCAATTTATGGTTCAAAAGCTGCAGGAGGAGTAATATTGATTACAACAAAAAAAGGGAAAGCCATAGAAAATCTGGAAGGATCGTTTGATGTTAATTTTTCCGCTTTAACAGGAATTCAGAATTACTATAACGTTCCGGAAATGTTCGACGCAATCACCTATATGACCGAATTCAACAAAGTGCAGTATGAATGGTGGCTTTACGACAGCCGCAGTGATATCTATTCCAATATACCAAAACCAGGTGGTTGGATTGCACCGGAACCCTATTCAGTCAGTTACAATGAAGAGGATATTAACAAATTTAGAAACGGAGAACGGAAAAGTACGGATTGGATAAAAGAAATAACCAGACAAGGAATTATACATGATTATGATTTTTCAGTAACGGGAAATCATAAAAATACCCGTTTTTATACTTCTTTTAGTGCCTTTGACCAAAAAGGTATAATTAAAAACAACAATTTAAGCAAGTATACAGGACGAATAAATGTAGAACAAAATTTTGGGGAAATGCTCACCGGGGGTATAAATGTAACTTACAGTCAGCAAAATGTTGATAATGTTGCTATTGGCGGTGAAGGGCAGCAGGCGGAATCAGCAGGTATTTTTCTTGGGGCCCTGACATTTATGCCAACAGTACCTGTTTATACTGATGAGGGAAAATTCAGCCTCAATGACCGTGAACCCAATGTACCCAATCCGGTATCTCATCTGGCAGCGGATAACACAACCCAAATCGAACGGTTCCTTAATACAGCATTCCTGAATTACAGGATTACTCCTGAATTTTCGGTCAGAGGACAAGCAGGTGTCGACAGAAATCAAAGCCGGCTTTACGCTTATATACCCACTACACATATATATGGTGCGAGTGTAGGTGGACGAGCTGACCGATCGGAAAGGATAAACACCAATTATCAGTTGCAACTCCTTTTAAATTATGTAAAAACTTTTGGTGATAACAGGCATAGTATTTCCAGTACCTTAGGTACAGAATACATGAAATTTAACCGTGAAGGAACATCAACTACAGCAACGGGTTTCCCATTTGACGGAATTAAATGGTATAATTTAAATCTGGGTGCTAACCGTCCGGTTGTTGGCTCCTTTGGTGGAAGCTCTGAGTTGATTTCTTATTTCCTTCGATCCTCATACAGTTTTGATAACAGGTTTTTCTTAACTGCAAATTTCAGGATAGACGGGTCTTCAAATTTTGCTCCCGGAGACCAGTATGCCTTTTTCCCCGGAATATCTGCAGGATGGGATGTATCTCAGGAATCGTTTATGAAAAATGCCTGGTTGAGTCAGTTGAAGTTACGAGCCGGCTATGGAGAAACCGGAAATGATAAAATTGATCCAGCATTTACTGACTGGTATGCTGCAGGATATAATACGATGTGGGGAAATACTATCATTTCAGGAGTTGGAATAGAAGGACTTGGAAATCCTGATTTAACATGGGAGAAACAAACCGAAGTAAATGCAGGAATCGATTTTGGTTTTTTCAAAAACCGCGTTAATGGTTCAATTGATGTTTTTAACCGAAAGATAAGCAGAATTTTAGGTAACAGAAACATCGGTTCATGGAATCCCGTTTCCAGTGTTAAATATAATCTGGATGCAATTAAACAAACCTATGGAACTGAACTCACCTTAAATTCAAGGAATGTTAAATCTGCTGATTTTTCCTGGGAGTCATTAGTCACCTTTACCTATTACAGGGATCGCTGGTTAAAACGCGACCCAAGCTATGTTTTGGAAATTAACGAAAGTCCGCAACAATTTTTTAATGAGTTATGGTACTATAAATCGGATGGGCTTGTCCCTACCGGATCGGATGATCCCCTGAACCTAATACCTGGTACTGTCAGAATTCTCGATGTAAACAGTTATTTACTGGATGAGGAAGGCAACAGGGTAATGGATGAAAACAATAAACCCATGTATTCCGGTGAGCCCGACGGGAAAATTGATGCAGCAGATTTGGTTAAGATTGGAGTAAACACTCCATTTACAATCGGGTTTAATAATTCATTTCAATACAAGCAATTTGATTTCTCTGTTTATGCTTACGGCGTATTTAACCAATGGATGGAAGACCTTGTAAAAACACAGATGGGGGCTCCGGGATTATCCAGACTGATTGGCCGGGGCATGAATATGGAAACTTCGGCATTAAACAGATGGACACCTGAAAATCAGGATGCATCTGAGGTTTCCAGTCTTCAGGGCAAAGCCTCTGAATTCAGGGCATTAGGCGGCTGGGGTGATTATTACCTGCAGGATGCCTGGTTTATCCGGTTGCAAAATATCACTTTAGGGTACACCGTCTCAAAGGGCAGATTAAAAAAATTAAGACTTTTTGGTACTGTTACGAATGCATTTGTGTTTACTCCTTATACAGGAATGGACCCGGAAACCGATACTTATTTGGGGTCATATCCTCCTCAACGTACAATTAGCTTCGGCGTTCAACTTGGTTTATAAAATTATCAAATAATCTACACGTTATGAAGACAAAAATTTTAAAAACACTCATATTTTCTTTATTAATCATAAGTCAAAGCTGTGAGTTACAGAGAGAAGATTATGAAAGGATAACACCTGACCTTTTTTTTCAAACAAAAACAGATGCGGAACTGGCTGTTGCATCGTTGTACAACGCCATATACCCACTTTTTACGGCCAGCTTTAACTCGGCAGGTATAATCTCCGATATTTCTGCCGGAGATTATCTGAGATCGAGGGTAGGCATCGTGAGACATGACCGATGTTTTTATCACCAGTGGACTCCGGAAGACGGAGCTTTTACAGATGCCTTTTTCAAATATTATAAAGTTATATCAAGTGCCAGAATTGTTGCTGCAGAGATTGAAAAGATGGACATTCCTGAAAATGTTAAAAAACCTCTGGTAGCTGAAGCTAAAACAATAGCGGGTTGGATAGGCTTTATTTTATATGATATGTACGGACCTCCACCTTATCCCACAGATGAAATGCTAGCCAATCCACAGGCTGTAGAATATCCCTCACGTCCGACGAATGAGGAAATGGCGAATATATTGGAGAGCTTGTTAAATGAAAGAAATAACCTGATGGACCCGGATTTTACAACCTATTTTGGAAGGGTAAATAAAGGGGTAGCGGGAATGATATTAATGAAACTTTATATGTTGGAGGCTGGCAGAACAGGTGATCAGGCTTACTATCTGAAAGCAAAATCATTAGGTGAAGAAATAATTGCTTCAGGCTGGTATGAATTGCAGAGCAATTATCTTGATGTTTTTTCCATAAACAATAAGCGGAACCGCGAGATAATATATGCACCTGCTTCTTCCTATGAATTCCAGGCTGTTCAATGGCATGCAACTTCCTTACCTAACAATTACCCGTCAAGAATTAATGAAACCGTTGGAGCCTATGGAATGATACGGATGATATGGGATTTTTATGAGAATTACATTAAAAATGACTATCGGCTGGACGGATTTATCACCGAATATGTGTCCACCACCGGAGTAACTATAAACCGTGAAAATCCCTATGATAATCGCCATGGAGTAGGCGGAGGACCTTTTGTAGGTCTTAAATATGACCTGGATCCCAATATGATTGGCGCTGCTTCGGGACATGATTATGTGATTTACCGGTATGCAATGGTGATTTTATCCATGGCTGAAATTCTGAATGAACTTGGAACAAATGCAAGTGTTAACGCTCCGGTAATGCAACAAGTTGCAAAAGATGGAACAACTTTGGTAAGCGATGGCGGGACATCTGCTTATTCTTTTCTTAACGCAATAAGGGTTCGCGCAGGCATTGAACCTCTTTCAAATCTTTCTAAAGAACAGCTTCGGGATTCTATTTTAATGGAACGCGGTTTCGAATTGTATGCCGAAGGAGACAGGCGCAGGGATTTGATAAGATATCAGAGAGTAACAGATGGTCAGGGATATAAGATTTTTGATAGCGATCCGAATAAATTTTATTATCCGATACCTGTTGAATTCATCAATGAATTTAAAGGAAATCTGACTCAGAACCCAGGTTATTAAAGAAAAATTATAAATTGCATGAGTAATTTTTAAAATTCGCAGGTAATGAAATTCTTTAGTTGGGGAGGAAAAAAAACGGGCTTTAAACGTTTGTTCCTGGCAGCATGTTGCATCGGTATTTGTTCTTTTCACTATAGTGCAACCGGGCAGGAAGTGAAAATCCTGACCGTCAGGAGAACCGAGACAGACAGTGTACTTACAAATCCCGGGAAAGGGTTTAACACCTTTCAGTGTTTTAACGGAGACTATGCCGGTACCGCTGCAAAAGGATATTCCGGAGTTGGTGGCGGCACGGTTCCGAATTGTATGGGATACCCCCTTCCGTCGTACAAATACACCAGCGACTGGAGCAGCATCAGTTATCCTGTATGCACTACAGCCTATTTCAGGCTGCTCTGGAGTTTATTTGAACCGCAGGAAGGAGTTTACAACTGGGCTTTTATCGACAGTATCCTGATAACCGGCCACGAACGCGGGCAGACCATCATCCTCCGCATTGCGCCCTATACCGGAAGGGGAAGTATTGAACCTGATGTTCCGGACTGGTATCGCGCCATGGTGGGAAGCGAACAACGGAATTATGCCACTGCAGGCAAAGGAGAAGCTCAACGGAAAATTCCCACCGAATGGTGGAAAATCGATCATAATGATCCGCGTTATCTGCTTTATTTCGGCAATATGATACGTGCACTGGGCGAACGATATGATGGCCACCCCGGCCTGGAGGCAGTCGATCTTGCCATTTGCGGTATGGCCGGAGAAGGCGTGGATACCCCGCTGCTGGAAGAGGAAATACGGGAAGGCCTGGTTAAAGCCTATACCCAATCCTTCAAAAAAACTCCGCTTATTGTTGTCGGGAAAAAGGAGGACTCGGAACAGAACGTATTCCGCCTGGCAACAAAGGAAGGGCTGGATGGGCTGGAAGTTGGCTGGCGGAAAGACTGCCTGGGCGACCTATTTGGGTTTAACGACACTTGGAATCACATGTTTGATGATTACCCCCAGTCGATAGTGCTTATGAAAGCTCAGGATGCCTGGAAAACAGCACCGGTAACGTTTGAGGCATGCTGGACAATGGAACATTGGAAACAACAGGGCTGGGACATTGATTACATCATCGACCAGTCGCTTAAATGGCACATTTCAACGTTTAACAATAAGTCGGGTCCTGTTCCGGAAGAATGGAAACCCCAGGTAGACCGGTGGTTGAAACGCATGGGGTACCGTTTTGTGATGCGCAAATTTACCTATCCGGCAGTGGTCAGGCCCAATGGTAAAATCGGGTTTACCTCCTGGTGGGAAAATACCGGAGTGGCTCCTGTTTACAGACAATACACGCTGGCTATCCGCCTCCAAAACGGGCAAAACAGCCAGGTGTTGTTTACCGATGCAGACATTACCACCTGGCTGCCCGGAGATATTATTTTCAACAGCAGTGTGTTTGTTCCGTCAGAATTGCCGAAAGGAGAATACAACATCCAGATTGGAATAATCAATCCGGAAACACAAAAGCCGGAAGTGAATCTGGCCATTAACGACAGAACATCTGAAGGATGGTACCGTTTGGGAAAAATAACGGTTGAATGAATTGAGGTTATATGGCAAAAATGTATCTTTCGGAACGGATTATTGTGTTAAAACAGGCTTCAGGTTTTATTTTGATTGAAGAACCAGTTTAAAAAAAAATATGAAAAACTATTCTAAATACCGATTGCCCATGTTTATTGTTTTACTGGGTTTTATCGCTGCTTTTTTTGTATTTGCATCGAAAAATGCAAATGATGATGCTTTAAGTTTAAAGGAACAACAGCACCCCCTGTCATATTATAACGTGTACCGGGGAAATACCCATTCACATACCATTTTTACATGGACCCATGGTGCCCATCGCGAAAAAGGAATGACCGATCTTTCTGCTCCCACTCCTTTTCATCCCGACTGGAATGTTCCTCCGGGAATGAATTACAAGGATTATCGTTCCATCAGCCTTAATCCGGATGAATATACAAACCGGCAGGGATTACCGGCCAACCATTATGCCGTTGCCCGGAAAAACGGTTATGATTTTTATGTGACTACCGATCATTCGCAGGAGCCGACACTGCAACCCGTTTCAAAAGATAACCCGGTTTGGAAAGTAATGCTTAAAACTGCAGATGAATATAATGAATATCCTGATTTTGTGGCATTGGCAGGTTTTGAATACAGCCGCAATACGGATGCTGATGGTGGAAGCGGACACATCAATGTTCTCAATGCTACCGAATATGTAAATGCCGATCATGGCCAACGAGGACCTGCCCCGCCCTGGCCTGAGGCCAACTGGAGCATTCCGCTTTTTTACAATTGGGTAAAAACAGCGGAACCCCGGCATGGGAAAGGTTTTGTGGCGACAGGATTCAACCATCCGAAAACCGATCAATATGGCGACTGGGATCATATTGATGATGAAATTGCGGAGCGCATCAGCACTTTTGAAATCCATAGCCGGTACAATGAGATCAGATGGGAAGCATACATCCGGGCATTGAATAAAGGCTGGAAGGTATCCCCGATTGGAGTACTTGACAATCATGGCCTTGATGAAATAACCAAAATGCCGCCACCTACCCTTGTCCTTGCACCCGAACTTACCCGGGAAGCCATTACAGAGGCCCTTCGGGAGCGGCGTACATTTGCATCGTGGAACGAGGGGGTTGAACTCCGGTATTCAGTCAATGGTTCCATTATGGGTTCAACAATTGATGAATCGGATTCGTATCGTTTCCGGATAGAAATAAGCACGCCGTCATCCAAACCCGATGAGCGGGTCAGGCGCATCCAGATTCTCCGGAATCATCCGGAAGGAAAAGATGATCTTGTGGTAGCAGAGGAAAGGCTGTTTGAAGGGAATGAATACAGTGGGGTATGGAATCCGGTTGTAAAAGACAAAACCGCAAAATATTTCCTGCTAAGAATCCATCATGCCAACGATATGACCCCAAACGGTGCATTTAAACCTCATGGGTCTACCGTGTCGGCTCCGGTTTGGATAAAAAGATGATAAAACAAGGCTGAGCAGCGATTTTTCTCTCGGCGAGTTACTCCTCTCTGCGTTCGTTGCGTGAACCTCTTCTTCAAAAGCTTTTTATTTAAAGAAAAAGGTATACTTTTAAACTGAACTACACGCTACTTTACTCCGGGAGGTTTTACACCATGCTTTAGCGTGGTGACTTAGCTAAAAGCGTCCTCCCCCTCCCCTTGCAGAGGTGGAGGTACAGGGAATACATATTAAACGCTAAAGCAGGAGGTTTGGCGGCCACAGCGGCAGCAGGTACACCGGGCTGAAAGCACACCACCATCCCCCCTGGTATCCGGGCTGAAGCGCCCGGGTTAAAAAAGAAGGAGTGACCTGTGGTGCTGGTCTTAAGCAGGGTCACCGGGCTGAAGCCTCGGTGTAAAAGAATAAAAAAACTTTAACCTTTAATACTTATCAATATGTCGTACATAAAAATTTGGGTTCATGCCGTATGGACAGTAAAAAGCCGCAAGCCATTACTTACTCCGGAAGTAAGGAAGGATTTTTTTAACCACATTCATCAAAATGCACTTTCCAAAGATATCCTGATGGATTCAGTTGGGGGGCACAACAATCATGTTCATTGTCTTTTCCGGATAAAAAGCAACCAGGCAATGGATAAAATCATGCAGCTGATAAAGGGTGAGTCTTCTTATTGGTTTAATAAAAGCGGGTTAAACCGGTTGAAACTACAGTGGCAAAAGGAGTATTTTGCGGTGAGTGTAAGTGAATCGCTTGTGGGCAGAGTGAGGAATTATATTCTAACCCAGGAGGAGCATCACAAAAAGAGAACCTGGGAGGATGAATACAGGGAGTTTATTGAGAAGTACGGGTTTGTGGTGATTAAGGAAGAGGATTAAACGCTAAAGCGGAAAGGGGGTGGTGCGTTGGATTCGCAGAATCACCGGGCTAAAGCCACGGTGTAAAAATAGAGGGTTTTGAACCGCAGAATCACGGGATAAAGCCACGGTGTAAAATAGAGGGTTTTGAACCGCAGAATCACGGGATAAAGCCACGGTGTAAAAATAGAGGGTTTTGAACCGCAGAATCACCGGGATAAAGCCACGGTGTAAAAAAGAGGGTTTTGAACCGCAGAATTACGGGATAAAGCCACGGTGTAAAAATAGAGGGTTTTGCACCGCAGAATCACGGGATAAAGCCACGGTGTAAAAATAGAAGGTTTTGAACCGCAGAATGACGGGATAAAGCCACGGTGTAAAATAGAGGGTTTTGAACCGCAGAATGACGGGATAAAGCCACGGTGTAAAAATAGAGGGTTTTGCACCGCAGAATCACGGGCTGAAGCTACAGTTTGTAAAAAAGAGGGTTTTGCACCATGCTTCAGCGTGGTGAATAAGTTAAAAGACCTCTCCCCTTCCCCCTGATTTCCGGGCTGGTGTAAAAAGAACAGGTCCGGTAGGTTTTACACCATGCTTCAGCGTGGTGATTGAGCTAGAAGCACCTCTCCCTTTCCCTTTATGAATTTTATAAAAATTTTACAAAATTTTTAAAATTTTCATACGTTTCCAACTTATGTTTGCAGAACAAAAACCATAACATAATTTTATAAAACCTGCTTCATGTTACGAATACCTTTAACCATTCTTCTGCTGGCCAACTGCACGTTCATATTTGCGCAAACCATTAATGTAAGCGGATTCGTTCGCGATAAATCAAGCGGCGAAAATTTGATAAATGCAAATGTGTACGAACAAAAATCATTAACAGGGACCATCAGTAACGAATATGGTTTTTACAGTTTATCGTTGCCCAAAGGTGCAAAAACCCTTATCTATTCTTTTGTGGGTTATAAGAAGAAGGAACTTGAGCTGGATTTAATTTCCGATACCATCTTAAATGTAGAACTGGAGCTGCTTTCAGAGCTGGAAGAAGTAAAAGTCTACGGAAACGAAGTTTTAAAGGTAGAACGCACCCAAATGAGCATGTCAGAACTAACAGCTGCCGATTTAACAAAAATTCCGGTATTGCTGGGTGAGCCCGATGTGCTGAAGGTGATTCAGTTGCTTCCTGGTGTGCAGTCGGGCACCGAAGGCTCCAGCGGGATTTATGTGCGTGGCGGCGGTCCCGATCAGAATCTGTTTTTACTCGACGGTGTCCCGGTGTATAATGCCAGCCACTTATTCGGGTTTTTTTCCGTTTTCAATCCAACTGCTATTAACACGGTTAAATTATATAAAGGCGGATTTCCTGCAAGGTTTGGGGGGCGGTTGTCTTCTGTTGTAGATATCCGGATGAAGGAGGGAAACATGAAAGAATTCAAGGGTGAATTTTCGGTTGGCCTGATTTCTTCCCGCTTTTCAATTGAGGGACCATTGAAAAAAGATAAAACATCTTTCATCGTTTCCGGCCGAAGAACTTATATTGACCTGCTTGCACGTCCGCTTATGAAAGTTGCAAATAACAATACCGAAGGCAATGATTATACAGGTGGTTACTATTTTTATGATTTAAATGCAAAAGTCAATCATATCTTTTCTGAACGAAGCCGGCTCTATTTTTCGTCGTACCTTGGATTAGACAAAGCATACGCCATTGACGAAGGATATTTTGTTGATGAACATATCCGGTTTGACGAACGCAGTGAAAATGGTCTGAAATGGGGGAACATGACTAATGCGCTGCGGTGGAATTATGTTTTTAATCCGAAAATGTTTGGCAACCTAACCCTGACATACAGCAAGTACAATTTTAATGTAGGGGAAGAGTGGGTAATAAAAAACACACGGGAAAATACCCAAAGCGAAGACATTTTTAATTACGATTCGGGGATTGAAGATTATGCAGCCAAAATAGATTTCGATTTTTTCCCCGGTCAGAATCATTCCGTAAAATTCGGGCTGGAAAATATATTTCACAAATTCAGTCCGGGTGTTAACCATCAGAAATTTTCTGATGGGGAAGCCGGAGGTGAACGTGCCGACACAACTTACGGAAATCAAAATATCCAGGCAAATGAACTGCGTTTGTATGCAGAAGATATTATTGACATATCCCCTAAATTTAAAATGAATATCGGTGGTCATGTTTCCCTTTTCAATGTTCAGGATAAAGCATACCCATCCTTTGAACCCCGGGTGTCGCTCCGGTTTCTCGGTTCCGAAAAATGGTCATTAAAAGCTTCCTATGCAAAAATGAGCCAGTACATTCATTTGCTGACTACTTCAACCATAAGTCTGCCCACCGATTTGTGGCTTCCGGCTACAAAACAGGTAAAACCACAGATTTCGCACCAGATGGCGTTCGGGGGATTTTACAATCTTCCGAAAGGTTTTGATGTTTCACTGGAGCTCTTTTATAAAACAATGGATAACCTGATTGAATACAAGGAAGGAGCTTCATTTACCGGAATCGGCACCGGTTGGGAATCAAAAATTGAAACCGGCAGAGGCTGGGCTTATGGTATGGAACTGCTGATCGAAAAAAATATAGGAAAAACAACGGGCTGGCTGGGGTATACATTGTCGAAATCGGACAGGCAGTTCGATAACCTGAACTTTGGAGAAGTGTTCCCTGCTAAATACGACCGTCGCCACGATATCAGCCTTGCTTTTACCCATAAGTTCAGCGAACGAGTAGATATAGGCGCTACGTGGGTTTTTGGAACAGGTAGTGCCACCACCCTTGCACTGCAAAATTATTCTCCGGGATATTACCTCAATTCAATGGGAGGTGGCTCTGAAATTGAATACTACGGTACCCGCAACAATTACCGGCAACCCAATTATCACCGGATGGATGCAGGCATAAATTTTCATAAACAAAAGAAACATGGAATACGAACTTGGTCGTTCGGTGTTTATAATGCTTACAGCAGGCAAAATCCATTTTACCTATATTGGGGGCATGATTCAAAAGGAGGATATAACGAACAGGGCTGGTACTATGAAGATTCGGAACGTGTATTAAAACAGGTGAGCCTTTTTCCATTGATTCCTTCTGTATCCTATAACTTTAAATTTTAAAATTTTGAATGACAATAAGTAGAATGTTGCCGTTTATTAAAACCGCCTGATAATTATATTTTTTATCTTTGAAAACTTACAAATTTATGAAAACTGCAGTTCAACTATTATCTGTTTTCACAATAGCAGTAGTATTTTCTTCGTGCGAAAAAACAATTGAATTCAACCCGGTTTACACTCAGCCAAAAATTGTCATCAATTCTGTTTTAGGGGCGGGAAGAAACGGTATAGCTGTAAGAGTGGAAAAAAGCCGGTCTGTTCTCGATGATAAAAATTATTTTGAAGCACTGCCCGATGCTCAGGTTGCGCTATACGAAAACGGTGAGTTTGTTGCTGATTTAGGATATGTAAGTGTTATTGATACGTTTATTGAATTTTTCAATTATGGTGTGATTAAGAAATACGCTTATGAACATGGTGTGTTTACCGATTCAACAGTTACAATAAATCCGGGATCAACATACCGCCTGGAAGTTTCAAATGCAGGTTTCGAATCAGTATCTTGTGAAACTACGGTTCCTTTTCCTGTCCCATTGAACGACGTTGATTATCGTTTAGAAAAAATTCCGGAACAATTTGGCCGTGTAACTTTTAAGGTAAAATTAAACCTTCAGATAGCCGATCCTGAAAACGAAGATAATTACTACAGGATTATGGCTTATAAAAGTCGCGGCGTTGAACTGGCATTTTATAAAAAAGGTTATTACTATGGTGGTTCTCCTTATGGCGGGGGCTACTATGGTGGCATGTACAATAATGATCCCGACAGCATTGTTAAAACCGATACCATCATTCAAAGTGTGGAGTTTCCAAACTATGTATTTTCAATGGATCCGGTTTTAACCAATACAAATGCAGATGTTTTGGGCACTGATTCGGATGTTAATGAATTTTTTACCGATGAGTTGATGAACGGCAATTATACGTTATCGTACTGGATGAATACTTATCGCGATGTATATACCCAGTTTGACGAATACCTTAAAATAATCACCAATGTAAATACTCTTTCAAGGGAGCTTTATTTGTATTCCAGGTCCAGATTGCAGCAATCAAACACCAGCGGTAATCCATTTGCGGAACCTGTCCCGGTTTACACAAATGTAAAAGGTGGTCTTGGCATTTTTGGTTCCGAAGCTTTCAGCACCATATCTGCCATTATTGGTGAATACCCGGTGGATGGCAAGACCTATATCAATGAAAACGATTACCGGCAAAATACTTTTCCCTACTGATATTTGCAGGACAGATAGCAGGTTCTGAATTCAGGTTTTCAGACGAAAAAGGAAGCCGGGGTTCTTTTGCACCGTGGCTTTAGCCCGGTGATTTTAAGAGAGAGAAAAGAGGAAACAGGCTTCAGCCTCTAATAAGATTAGACGCTGAAGCCGAGGAAAAGGAAAAGAAAGAAGGGGTTTGGGGGTGAGGCTTCAGGGCACCGGGCTGAAGCGCCGGTGTAAAAAAAGAGGGGGCTGTATATATATGCCTGATCACCGGGCTGAAGCGCCGGTGTAAAAAAGAGAAGGTTGGCACTGTGGCTTTAGGAACAAGCTGGAAACAAAAGAAAAACCAGCAGCCGGGGTTCTATTGCACCTTTAGCTTTTCTTCATTTTATTTGAAGAAAAGTTTCAATGTTGATATCAGCCTGTTTTAATATTGCTTTGAGTGTTCCTTCCGGCATATCACCAGAATGATTTGGTACAGTGGTAAATCTTTTGGTCGTTGGATTATACCATATCTCATGGCTTCCCGCTGCCTGACGGTAGAATTCAAAACCACATTTTTTTAATTTCCTGATAATATCGCGGTATTTAAAACCTGCCAACCGCCCCATGCTTTACTTTTTGTTGATCCTTATTCCTTTTTGAGAATCTACATTCCAATTACCAGCGGATATTCAAAATTATCAGATGGTGTAATGAGGTGAATATTCTGCTCTTCTCCGGCTTCAAGTAGTTTTTTTGCAATATCTCTTGCAATTTCAAGCGTTTCAGTAAGGGTTCTACCCTGCGCTACCAAACCCTGAATTGTATCGGATGTTGCCAGGTAGTAACCTTCCGGAAGTTTTTCTATATGTAGATTTATTAATTTTTCCATTTCTCTTGTTATTTGATTCAAAATTATAAAAATTTTTGAATACAAAATCAAAAGGAATAGAAGGCTTGCCTTCTATTCCTTTTTTGCCTGACAGATTCAACTTCCAGTTCCAGTTTAACGCTAAAGCCGAGGAAGAGGAAGAAGGGGGTTTGGGGGGTTTGAGGCTTCAGGAGCACCGGGCTGAAGCGCCGGTGTAAAAAAAGAGGGGGCTGTATGTATGTGCCTGATCACCGGGCTGAAGCGCCAGTGTAAAAAAGAGAAGGTTGGCACTGTGGCTTTAGGTAAAATTTGGAAACTAAAGAAAAACCAGCAGCCGGGGTTCTTTTGCACCGTGGCTTTAGCCCGGTGATTTTAAGAGAGAGAAAAGAGGAAACAGGCTTCAGCCTCTAATAAGATTAGACGCTGAAGCCGAGGAAAAGGAAAAGAAAGAAGGGGTTTGGGGGGTTTGAGGCTTCAGGGCACCGGGCTGAAGCGCCGGTGTAAAAAAAGAGAAGGTTGGCATGTGGCTTTAGGAACAAGCTGGAAACAAAAGAAAAACCAGCAGCCGGGGTTCTTTTGCACCGTGGCTTTAGCCCGGTGATTTTAAGAGAGAGAAAAGAGGAAACAGGCTTCAGCCTCTAATAAGATTAGACGCTGAAGCCGAGGAAAAGGAAAAGAAAGAAGGGGTTTGGGGGGTTTGAGGCTTCAGGGCACCGGGCTAAAGCGCCGGTGTAAAAAAAGAGAAGGTTGGCACTGTGGCTTTAGGTAAAATTTGGAAACTAAAGGAAAACCACCAGCCGGGGTTCTTTTGCACCGTGGCTTTAGCCCGGTGATTTTAAGAGAGAGAAAAGAGGAAACAGGCTTCAGCCTCTAATAAGATTAGACGCTGAAGCCGAGGAAAAGGAAAAGAAAGAAGGGGGTTTGGGGGGTTTGAGGCTTCAGGGCACCGGGCTGAAGCGCCGGTGTAAAAAAAGAGGGGGCTGTATATATGTGCCTGATCACCGGGCTGAAGCGCCAGTGTAAAAAAGAAAAGGTTAGCACTGTGGCTTTAGGTAAAATTTGGAAACTAAAGGAAAACCACCAGCCGGGGTTCTTTTACACCGTGGCTTTAGCCCGGTGATTTTAAGAGAGAGAAAAGAGGAAACAGGCTTCAGCCTCTAATAAGATTAGACGCTGAAGCCGAGGAAAAGGAAAAGAAAGAAGGGGGTTCGGGGGTTTGAGGCTTCAGGGCACCGGGCTGAAGCGCCGGTGTAAAAAAAGAGGGGGCTGTATGTATATGCCTGATCACCGGGCTGAAGCGCCAGTGTAAAAAAGAGAAGGTTGGCACTGTGGCTTTAGGCTATCTTTTTAAACTACACCGCCACTGCCTCATAGTTCATTATCGCCTCCACGCACCTTTCTGCCGTTTTCCCGTCCCACAGCTCCGGGCGGGTGGGTTTGCGTTCGAGTTTAAGGGTGGCGTGGTATTCTTTGCGAATGCGTTCCACGCTGTTGCCGACCAGTACGCTGGCGCCACCATGCTCGCGGAGGGTGATGGGGCGTTCGGTGTTCCAGCGGAGGGTGAGGCAGGGTGTGCCCAGCACGCAGCATTCTTCCTGCAGGCCGCCTGAGTCGGTGAGCATGATGCGGGCTCCCATGTTCAGGCGCAGCATTTCGTGGTAGCCGATGGGCTCGAGCAGGATGATGCCCGGGTGGTTTTTCACCTTTTCCCACAGACCGAAATTTACCAGTTGTTTCCGTGCACGCGGGTGGATGGGCCAGATGAGCGGATGGTCGCTGCTGACTTCCCCGATCAGGAAGTTCATCAGCGGCTCCAGCACTTCTTTGGCATCCACGTTCGATGGCCGGTGAAGGGTCATGACGGCATAGGAGCCCCCCTTTATCCCCCCACTCCCCTTAATCCCCCCAGAGGGGGGGAAAGAAGAGCCTCCGGATGAAGGTTTGTGCGGATGATGTCTTCAATTTTTAGTTGTGCCGCCTTTTCGCGGTTGGCTTCGAGGGTATCAATCATGATGTTGCCCACAAAGCCGATTTTATTTTCCGGAACGCCTTCCTTGCGGAGGTTTTCGCCCGACAGCCGGTCGGGTATCAGCAGCAGATCGCTGAGGCGGTCGGTTACCAGGCGGTTGATTTCCTCGGGCATGGACATGTCGCCGCTGCGGAGGCCAGCCTCAATATGGCACACCTTGATGCCCAGCTTTTTGGCTGTTACCGAGCAGGCTAACGTGGCATTTACATCGCCTACCACCACCACCCAGTCGGGTTGTTCTTCCATGCATACCTTTTCGAAGGCTATCATGGTATGCCCTACCTGTTCGGCATGTGTACCGGAACCGATGCCTAAGTTGATGTCGGCTTCGGGGATGCCAAGTGATTCAAAGAAGGCTTTGCTCATACGGTCGTCGTAATGCTGGCCGGTGTGGACGAGAAGATGTTTGATTGTTTGTGGTTTGAGGTTTGTGGTTTGTTGATCCCCTTTGTCATCACCCACCACCTTCCCGATGGTAATCGGTACACCGCCCTGCTTCCTTGTTTCCTCCGGAGGGAAAGAGGAAGCGGTATTCACTTCGTGAATGGAGTTGACCCCCTCTGCCGACCTTCCCAGCATTCCCTACGCTGGCATCTCCCCCCCGGGGGGGAGACGATAATGTATTCACTTCGTGAATGGATTTTATGAATGGAGCAATCTTCATGAAATTGGGTCGTGCACCGACGACGGAAATGATTTTCATTGTTTCGTGTTTTTAGCTGTTTCAATAAATTCTCCAAATATAAGCATCCCGAAGGTTTCTCGCGGCGGACACAGCGAAAGATTTCACGCCGGGAGCTCAAAATGTTTCACGCGGAGAACGTGTAAAGATTTCTCGCCTCGAACGCGGCGGAAAGAGAACGTGGAGAGCACGGCGAATTGGTTACGTTGCGCCCGCTGCGTGAAACTTTTTTATGCCAAATGAGGCACATACTGCAAATGAACACCAGAGGAAGTAGTGAATGTTGCAGGTTATATGTAATTCCCCATTGCTGATACAATGATCACTGTTATAACATCTTCTTCAATACGGTATGTCAGTCTGTTTTTTTTATCAATTCGACGGCTCCAATACCCGGTAAGTTCATATTTAAGTTTTTCTTGCTGACCTGTTCCGGTTGTAGGATGTACCTACAGTTCCTTTAAAATTTTATGGATTTTTTGAATTGCTTTTTTATTTCCTGCTTTTTGGAAGCTGTGAATATCTTTATCGGCCTGCGGCAAAATTTTAATCTTGTACATCCTTTTCAGGATTTTTAAAATAATTGCTAATATCTTCTTCACATTTTAAGATAACCGCACCTTCCTGATGTTTCTCTGATTCGAGAATTTTTCTAACATATTCAGGATTATATGGGCTTTTATAAAAAGGTATTTTTAAGGCTTTTAAGACAGATTTGATAGCCTCCAATTGTTCGTTGTTTTGTGGATGTATTGTTAATGCTTCCATGTTCTCTTTCTTTTTTAGCAAAATTAATAAAAAAATGTGACAGGGAATTCAAAAAGATTTCTCGCGGAGAGCGCTGCGGATTTCTTTTATTTGTTGCAACTGACCCCCTGTTGCGGGCGCTACGTGAGTTCTTCTCTTTCGTTGCGGGCATTGCGTATAACTCTGCTTTGATTTATGGTTCAGGATAAATTTCATCCAACTCCCGTGGAAAAATACCTCATCCATTGCCTGTGCCACTTCCATCCCACTGCCATCCCTCCGCTATCTCTGTGCGATTAAGGATGGAGACGGAAGTGGAATAATCCGGCAATTGCAGGAAAACAGTGTCACGATTTATACCCCTGTAATACTTCCTTTGTACATTTAGTCAGCATAAATAACTTAAAAGTAAGCACTATGGCAAAAATCATAATTGTGAAATTGTGAAGAAGAGTTAGACGCAGATTAATATGATTAATTAAGATTTACGCTGATAAGAATTGGGAAATTGCCAAACGGCTAAATTGTGAAATTGTGAAGAGGAAGAGAACGCAGATTCATGAAATGACTCCGAAGGAGTCAAATGTTTATAGAAATGCTGACCCCCATTTTCCTCCTCCCCTGCCATACAAACCATTGACCGTCATTGCGAGCGGGATGACTTTGAAACACAGACTTTTCATACATGCACATCACCCTAATCAGAACACCGGCATTGGCACACCAGGTAGCGCGGCAATCTGTTGATAAGGTCAGCCTGCCAATATTGATTCATGGATGGCCGCTGCCAATTGGTACAGATTGCTTCACCCCCCGCCAGTTGTATGCGAATGCATTTACCCTGTTTGATGTTTCTTGCCGTTTGCTGCATACGGCTTTTCATTGAAACAGGCGGGGGATTCGCAATGACGGCTCCGTTGTAGGGAGACAGGGAACGAAGGGCAGCAGCGTACGTGCAAATCATGTGGGTTTGTGGATGAACTTGATTTCCCTGCTGTACAAAACCAATTGACCGTTCTTCATCCCCCTGCCGTCAAACCATTGACCGTCATTGCGAGCGGGATGACTTTGAAGCACAGACTTTTCATACATGCACATCACCCTAATCAGAACACCGGCATTGGCACACCAGGTAGCGCGGCAATCTGTTGATAAGGTCAGCCTGCCAATATTGATTCATGGATGGCCGCTGCCAATTGGTACAGATTGCTTCACCCCCCGCCTGCAGTATGTGAGCGCCCGTACAAACCATCTGACCGTCATTGCGAGCGGGATGACTTTGAAGCACAGACTTTTCATACATGCACATCACCCTAATCAGAACACCGGCATTGGCACACCAGGTAGCGCGGCAATCTGTTGATAAGGTCAGCCTGCCAATATTGATTCATGGATGGCCGCTGCCAATTGGTACAGATTGCTTCACCCCCCGCCAGTTGTATGCGAATGCATTTACCCTGTTTGATGTTTCTTGCCGTTTGCTGCATACGGCTTTTCATTGAAACAGGCGGGGGATTCGCAATGACGGCTTCGTAGCGGGGAAACAGGGAACGAAGGGCAGCAGCGTACGTGTAAATCATGTGTGAAATTGCCGTACAACATGGATGGATTTCCCGAAAACCGCTCCTCATTAACCTTCTGTTTTGAAAAATAACAAGTCTGTAATATTTTTGAAATCTTTTAAGTTAAGTGTGAATATTTCCAATTGGTAAACCAGGCATGTAGCAGCAATTAGCGCATCGGGAAGTTTTATGCGATAGTTTTTCTTTATTTCAATGGTTTTTTCGATGATCACATTGTCAATTGGATGGAGTATCGCGTTGTTGATTAACAGATTAAAAACCTTTTCTTCCTCCAAACTTAAATTTGGATAACCTAAAATCTCAATTTTATTTATTACAGACAAATGATATGTTCCGTCAAAAATTCTGTCAAGTTTGTTCATTAAATTAATGTCAAGCCGATTGCCAACGTACCCAATGGCAATATTTGTATCAATCAATACCTTTCTTCCCATTCTGAACGTTCTTTTTCAATGTACTGCATCATATCATTTGCTTTTGTACCTGAAATAGCTCCTCTTAGTTGCTTTGAAAGATTATTTTTACCGTGCTCATTCCTGTGTAAAGTGATTAGTCCCACTTGTTCCATCCCTTCAAGAATGGTTATTGCATCTTTGTTTATAATATTAATTCTCAAACTTTCCATACTGCTGTTATTATTGCAATTAATGAAGTAAAGATACAAAATGTTTGGGTTATAATTCAAAATTAATCTCAAACAGATTCTCTATGCTAAAGTCATCTTCGCTCTTCACTATGCTCTATGCTCTTTGCCCTAAAGGCTCTTTGCTCTTTGTAATACTAATCCTGATCGAGTGGAATACATAATTCTTTATAATGCGGGCTGACTTTTCCATCCGAAGTAAGTACTCCAATACTTTTTAGGAAATTCTCTGACTTCTTTTTATCAGATGCTATCCGCTTGCCAAAAGCTTTTATCTGTTTATGTTTATCGGCTTTTTCTATTTCTTTGGTGCACATGACAAAATATTTTCTGTAAATGTAGCAATTTAAAAAAGTTTAAAACAAATTCTAACCCAGGAGGAGCATCATAAAAAGAGAACCTGGGAGAATGAATACGGGGAGTTTATTGAGAAGTACGGGTTTGTGGTGATTAAGAAAGAGGATTAAACGCTAAAGCGGAAAGGGGGTGGTGCGTTGGATTCGCAGAATCACCGGGCTAAAGCGCCGGTGTAAAAAAAGAGGGTTTTGCACTGAAGTATTACGGGTTAAAGACACGGTGTAAAAAAGAGGGTTTTGCACTGCAGTATTACGGTTTAAAGCCACGGTGTAAAAATAGAGGGTTTTGCACTGCAGAATCACGGGCTGGAGCTACAGTTTGTAAAAAAGAGGGTTTTGCACCATGCTTCAGCTTGGTGAATAAGTTAAAAGACCTCTCCCCTTCCCCCTGATTTCCGGGTTGGTGTAAAAAGAACAGGTCCGGTAGGTTTTGCACCATGCTTTAGCGTGGTGATTGAGATAGAAGCACCTCCCCCTGTCCCCCTGGCTGTAAGTGAATCTCTGGTAAAAAGGGTAAGGAATTATATTCTAACCCAGGAGGAGCATCATAAAAAGAGAACCTGGGAGAATGAATACGGGGAGTTTATTGAGAAGTACGGGTTTGTGGTGATTAAGAAAGAGGATTAAACGCTAAAGCGGAAAGGGGGTGGTGCGTTGGATTCGCAGAATCACCGGGCTAAAGCGCCGGTGTAAAAAAAGAGGGTTTTGCACTGAAGTATTACGGGTTAAAGACACGGTGTAAAAAAGAGGGTTTTGCACTGCAGTATTACGGTTTAAAGCCACGGTGTAAAAATAGAGGGTTTTGCACTGCAGAATCACGGGCTGGAGCTACAGTTTGTAAAAAAGAGGGTTTTGCACCATGCTTCAGATTGGTGAATAAGTTAAAAGACCTCTCCCCTTCCCCCTGATTTCCGGGCTGGTGTAAAAAGAACAGGTCCGGTAGGTTTTACACCATGCTTTAGCGTGGTGATTGAGATAGAAGCACCTCCCCTTGTCCCCCTGGCTGTAAGTGAATCTCTGGTAAAAAGGGTAAGGAATTATATTCTAACCCAAGAGAAGCATCATAAAAAGAGAACCTGGGAGGATGAATACGGGGAGTTTATTGAGAAGTACGGGTTTGTGGTGATTAAGAAAGAGGATTAAACGCTAAAGCGGAAAGGGGGTGGTGCGTTGGATTCGCAGAATCACCGGGCTAAAGCGCCGGTGTAAAAAAAGAGGGTTTTGCACTGAAGTATTACGGGTTAAAGACACGGTGTAAAAAAGAGGGTTTTGCACTGCAGTATTACGGTTTAAAGCCACGGTGTAAAAATAGAGGGTTTTGCACTGCAGAATCACGGGCTGGAGCTACAGTTTGTAAAAAAGAGGGTTTTGCACCATGCTTCAGATTGGTGAATAAGTTAAAAGACCTCTCCCCTTCCCCCTGATTTCCGGGTTGGTGTAAAAAGAACAGGTCCGGTAGGTTTTGCACCATGCTTTAGCGTGGTGATTGAGATAGAAGCACCTCCCCTGTCCCCCTGGCTGTAAGTGAATCTCTGGTAAAAAGGGTAAGGAATTATATTCTAACCCAGGAGAAGCATCATAAAAAGAGAACCTGGGAGGATGAATACGGGGAGTTTATTGAGAAGTACGGGTTTGTGGTGATTAAGAAAGAGGATTAAACGCTAAAGCGGAAAGGGGGTGGTGCGTTGGATTCGCAGAATCACCGGGCTAAAGCCACGGTGTAAAAAAGAGGGTTTTGCACCGCAGAATCACGGGCTGGAGCTACAGTTTGTAAAAAAGAGGGTTTTGCACTGCAGTATTACGGGTTGTATAATCCGGTGTAAAAAAGAGGGTTTTGCACTGCAGAATCACGGGCTGGAGCTACAGTTTGTAAAAAAGAGGGTTTTGCACCATGCTTCAGCTTGGTGAATAAGTTAAAAGACCTCTCCCCTTCCCCCTGATTTCCGGGTTGGTGTAAAAAGAACAGGTCCGGTAGGTTTTGCACCATGCTTTAGCGTGGTGATTGAGATAGAAGCACCTCCCCCTTTCCCCCTGGCTGTAAGTGAATCTCTGGTAAAAAGGGTAAGGAATTATATTCTAACCCAGGAGAAGCATCATAAAAAGAGAACCTGGGAGAATGAATACGGGGAATTATTGAGAAGTACGGGTTTGTGGTGATTAAGAATGAGGATTAAACGCTAAAGCGGAAAGGGGGTGGTGCGTTGGATTCGCAGAATCACCGGGCTAAAGCGCCGGTGTAAAAAAGAGGGTTTTGCACCGCAGTATTACGGGCTGGAGCTACAGTGTAAAAAAGAGGGTTTTGCACTGCAGTATTACGGTTTAAAGCCCGGTGTAAAAAGAGGGTTTTGCACTGCAGAATCACGGGCTGGAGCTACAGTTTGTAAAAAAGAGGGTTTTGCACCATGCTTCAGCTTGGTGAATAAGTTAAAAGACCTCTCCCCTTCCCCCTGATTTCCGGGTTGGTGTAAAAAGAACAGGTCCGGTAGGTTTTACACCATGCTTTAGCGTGGTGATTGAGATAGAAGCACCTCCCCCTTTCCCCCTGGCTGTAAGTGAATCTCTGGTAAAAAGGGTAAGGAATTATATTCTAACCCAGGAGGAGCATCATAAAAAGAGAACCTGGGAGGATGAATACGGGGAATTTATTGAGAAGTACGGGTTTGTGGTGATTAAGAATGAGGATTAAACGCTAAAGCGGAAAGGGGGTGGTGCGTTGGATTCGCAGAATCACCGGGCTAAAGCGCCGGTGTAAAAAGAGGGTTTTGCACTGAAGTATTACGGGTTAAAGCGCCGGTGTAAAAAGAGGGTTTTGCACTGCAGAATCACGGGATAAAGCGCCGGTGTAAAAAAAGAGGGTTTTGCACTGCAGTATTACGGGTTAAAGCGCCGGTGTAAAAAAGAGGGTTTTGCACTGCAGAATCACGGGCTGGAGCTACAGTTTGTAAAAAAGAGGGTTTTGCACCATGCTTCAGCTTGGTGAATAAGTTAAAAGACCTCTCCCCTTCCCCCTGATTTCCGGGCTGGTGTAAAAAGAACAGGTCCGGTAGGTTTTACACCATGCTTTAGCGTGGTGATTGAGATAGAAGCACCTCCCCCTTTCCCCCTGGCTGTAAGTGAATCTCTGGTAAAAAGGGTAAGGAATTATATTCTAACCCAGGAGGAGCATCATAAAAAGAGAACCTGGGAGGATGAATACGGGGAGTTTATTGAGAAGTACGGGTTTGTGGTGATTAAGAAAGAGGATTAAACGCTAAAGCGGAAAGGGGGAGGTGCCTTTGTTTATTCGCAGAATCACCGGGCTAAAGCGCCGGTGTAAAAAAAAGAATGGGAAGTGGAGTGTTGCTGTAGGAGGCCTGGAGGACTATGTGACTAAGAGACTTAGAGACTGACTAGATCAACGACAACATTAAATCCAGTTGCTTTTTATCGTTGATTTCCGTTACGGCAATGTTGTGCCAGGTATTGTTTCTTTGGTTCCGGTTTTTTTTAACGGTATTAAGAGTTTCAGTTATCGCAGGATTGGCATCTGCAAATTGGGGTTCAATATTGTTCTTTGATAATGAATGAATGAATTCATCAGCAAATGCCCTTGAAATAAAATCAACATTTTGAAAACTGATAACAACATGTTTTTCTTTCAAAACTGAAAGCTTCTTCTCCACCAATTGCATTGCCTGCCGCGAAGCAACCGTAGCAGGTAAATAATCCGCTATGTAAAAAACTGTTTTCATTACCTGCAAATGTATTGCATTTTTTATAATTAATTTCTTCCATCCTGTCCACCCTAGTCAGAAATCAATACACATATTGGTAAAATAAAAAAAGGATGGACAAAAGTAATTCTGCTTAAATCTACGATAATGTTTTCATTTTCTGAAACAGAATTCCATTGTTCCAGCACATCAACCAATGAATTGATAGAAGCACCCATCGTATCATCCTTTGGATTTTTAATTGTTATTACCCTTTGATTCATAACCAGCATTAAATGTTGCTTTCTGAGCTTCTTCGATCGGTAATCAATATGTAACTGCTCGTTAAAGATAACTAATTATTCGCCCCCTCACTTCTTCTCTCACTCCCTTAATCTTTCAGTCATTCGCATCTTCTCTCTCATTCGCTCCTTCTCTCCATACTCTTAGTCGCTTTTTCTCTCCCTCTCTCATTCTTTTAGTCTCTTAGTCTCTCCCTCTCTCTCTCATCTTTTCAGCAACTGCGGCAACTTACGAATATTCTTTGCTGCAAGCACCGCCAGCGGGAACCGAAACCCGTTATTGGTAAGGGCGCGGATATCTTCCTGCGATTTTTTGATGATGTTTTTCAGGCTGCCGGTGCTGGCTCCGCCCATGCGCATGCGGGTGATGGTTTCGGGAAGGTAAGCTAAATTGATTTCCGGGTCTTTCATTACGCGGAGCATGAAATCGTAATCCCCGGCAAACCCCTCTGTCCTTGCCCTCCCACTTGCCTTACGCCGGACATCTCCCCTGGAGGGGAGAAAGAGCGGAATATTTGATTGTTTGCGGAAGGAAGTGTTAAACCCGCCGTGCTTTTCGTACACCTTTTTGCGAAGGAACAGTGTGGGATGCGGGGGCATCCAGCCGTAGCGGATATCTCCGCGGACAAACGTGTTGCTCTGCCAGGTACGTATGGCTTTTCCTTCGGCATTTACGAAAACCAGGTTGCCAAATACAACATCTATTGTTTTGTTTTTTTCAAATACTTCTGCAATTTTCTCCAGAATGGTATCCGAGGCATAGGTATCGTCGGCATGTAGGAAGCCGATTACTTCGCCTGTGGTTAGGACAATGCCTTTGTTGAGGGCATGGTAAATGCCGTTATCAGGTTCGGAAATGAGTTTGGTAATCCGGTTGGGAGTGGTTTTTATAACTGCCAGTGTGTTGTCTGTAGATGCGCCATCGATGATGATGTGTTCGATGTTATTGTACGCCTGCCCGGCATGATTTATCTGACGGGATTGGTTGTTTACAGAAGCCAGGCAACCGGCAATGTGGGTGGCGCTGTTGTAGTGGCTGTGATGATTGAGATTTTCATTTGAAGAGGTACACTGCAGCGGTGGATCACCTGATCGGCGGCGATATAAATTTTACCTTAATGGTACTTAAGCCATCAATCTTGTCGAAATCTTTTGTATTGTTGGTAATTAACAGGCAATTATTTACAAGACAAGTAGCAGCGATGATAGCATCAGGGAGTTTAACAGGGTATTTTTTTCGAATTGCTATTGTCTTGAGTATTATTTCCTCATCCAGGTTAATGACAAAAGCATTATCTATAAACGCATCCAATGCATCCTGTTCTTTTTGTTCGATCTTTTTATTTCCTAACAGCTCTATTCTATTGATTACCGAAATATAATAGTTGTTTGTTAAAATTTTCTCCAGAAAACTTTCTGATTCTTTTTCAATCAGCAGCCCAAAATAATATATAGCGATATTGGTATCAATCAGATAGTTCTTTCTTCCCATTCGTCTCTTGATTTTTCAATGTTTTTAATCATTTCAATTGCTCTTTCATGTGTGAAAGCACCTTTATGGCGAACAGGAGAGTTTTCTTCTTTGTTTTTTGTTTTTATTAGTTTTATAATATTTGCTTTTTCGAGGCCTCTTAGGATTGAAAGTGCATTTTTGTCTTTTATCTCAACTTGAATTGTTTCCATTTCTTATTCTTTTGTTACAAAGTTAATTAAAAATGTGTTTGTTGTTATGGCAACAATTGTGAAAATTACGACGGATTAATGGAAGAACTGTCCGTCTGGCGGTTTGATCCGCATGACGGGTGTGATACAATCGCGCAGAAGCGGGTGCAAAATGATGGCAGCCTTGCCGTAGCTAACATTCTGGAGTTATTTAAATTTTTAAATTATCGATGTGCGAAGGGATTTTTTTAAAAATTCTTTCATCTCAAAATCTCTCCCTCTCTCAGTCTCTCAGTCTCTCCCTCCCTCCCTCTCTCATCTCTTCAGCAACTGCGGCAACTTCCGGATATTCTTTGCTGCAAGCACCGCCAGCGGAAACCGAAACCCGTTATTGGTGAGGGCGCGTATATCCTCCTGCGATTTTTTGATGATGTTTTTCAGGCTGCCGGTGCTGGCCCCGTGAAATTTGTTTTACAAACATTTCACAGGGCTGGCTCCGGCCATGCGCATGCGGGTGATGGGAGTGATAGTGACTGAGAGACTGAGCGAATGAGAGTTCAGTCGAACATAATTAGATCAGGAGACAACATTAAATCCAGTTGCTTTTTATCGTTGATTTCCGTTACGGCAATGTTGTGCCAGGTAGTGTTTCTTTGGTTCCGGTTTTTTTTAACGGTATTAAGAGTTTCAGTTATCGCAGGATTGGCATCTGCAAATTGGGATTCAATACTGTTCTTTGATAATGAATGAATGAATTCATCAGCAAATGCCCTTGAAATAAAATCAACATTTTGAAAACTGATAACAACATGTTTTTCTTTTAAAACTGAAAGCTTCTTCTCCACCAATTGCATCGCCTGCCGCGAAGCAACCGTAGCAGGTAAATAATCCGCTATGTAAAAAACTGTTTTCATTACCAGCAAATGTATTGCATTTTTTATAATTAATTTCTTCAATCCTGTCAACCTGGTCATAAATCACTATTTATTGCTTAAAGTTAAAAGAATAGTTTCTCGCGGAGAATGTGTGAAGATTTTCACGCGGCGAACGCGGCGGAAGATTGCACGCGGCGGACGCGGCGAATTAACGTTGCGCTCGTTGCGTGACAGTCTTCTCTGCGTCCGCTGCGTGAAACATCTTTGCGCTCTTTGCGTGAACTCTTCGTTGCGTTCGTTGCGTGAAACTATTAGAAGATTTCTCGCGGAGAGCGCAGCGGAAAGAGAACGCGGAGAACGCGGCGAATTTCTTACGTTGCGGTCGCTACGTGAACCTCTTCTCTGCGGTCGCTGCGTGAACCTCTTAAAAGATTTCTCGCGGAGAACGCGGAGGAAGATTTCTCGAATACCGTCATGTTAGATTTGCAGTTGTCAACTATTTTTGAATGCTTCAAAAAATTGTTTTCTGCTCATTCCAATATGTCGAAGCACCTGCAAAACGATAAATTCAGGAACCGGATCTACATGAGTTTGAATGGTGACCGGACGTTCCAAATCCGACCTTGCCCACTTCTCGATGACCACCTCTTCCCTTGGAAGATTTTATCATTTTTAATCCCTGACTTTTCAAAAATTTTCTGAAGTCACGTAACGGTATGTTCGATAACTTTTGGTATCGTCATTTTTAAACGGCAACAGGCAATTCTACTTCCTGGTGATAAGTGTTCAGCGGGTATTTATCAAAAATATCAGCTACATGTTTATTGTTGGCAATTACGGTGGTAATGCTGGGTGCGAAAGATTTCAACGGTTTTTTTAATGAGCCTTTTTGTTGCTTCCATCCCAGTTTTTTCAATACCCTTCCCAACGTACCTTTTTTTAATGTATAATCAAAAAAATCTTCTAAAACTACTTCAAACGACTGTTTTGCCTCTTCCTGAGAGTAACCGTAACCGGTTAAATCCAAATGCGGGGAATAGATAAAATGCACCCCCTGCTTATCGGTAAAGTGAAACAATAAAATTCTGGCTTTAATACTCCTATTTTTTATTTCAACTACACTGTTTTCCATTGTTATCCTGGTTTAATTATGAACCTAACAAAGATAATGCATATTTTCGAATCACTTTTAAAAATGCAAGTACCGAACGTATAGAAATTCCAATTGAATTAACCGCTGCCAATTGGTACAGATTGCTTCACCCCCCGCCTGCAGTATGCGAATGCATGGTTCCTGATGTATATTTTTGCTGATTGTTATGCCTGGCCTTCTTTTTCGGGAGGCGGGGATTCGCAATGACGGCTCCATTGTGGGAAAGCAGGGAATGAAGGGCAGCAGTGGACGTGCAAATCATGTGGGTTTGTGGATGAACTTGATTTCCCTGCTGTACAAAACCAATTGACCGTCATAAAAAAAAGAGTTTCGGGGATTTCTCGCGGAGAACGCAGCGGAAGATTGCACGCGTAGAGCGCAGCGAATTCTTTGCGTTGCACCCGTTGCGTGAACCTCTTCTCTTTCGTTGCGGGCATTGCGTAAACTGGGGGGCTTCTGGGGCACCGGGCTAAAGCTCCGGTGTAAAAAAGAGGGTTTTACACCATGCTTTAGCGTGGTGATTGAGATAGAAGCACCTCCCCCTTTCCCCCTGGCTGTAAGTGAATCTCTGGTAAAAAGGGTAAGGAATTATATTCTAACCCAGGAGGAGCATCATAAAAAGAGAACCTGGGAGAATGAATACGGGGAGTTTATTGAGAAGTACGGGTTTGTGGTGATTAAGAAAGAGGATTAAACGCTAAAGCGGAAAGGGGGTGGTGCGTTGGATTCGCAGAATCACCGGGCTAAAGCCACGGTGTAAAAAAGAGGGTTTTGCACTGAAGTATTATAGGTTAAAGCCACAGTGTGAAAATTTAGGGTTTTGCACTGCAGAATCACGGGTTAAAGCCACGGTGTAAAAAAGAGGGTTTTGAACCGCAGTTCATCCTGTCACCCTGGTCATAAATCACTATTTATTGCTTAAAGTTAAAAGAATAGTTTCACGCGGAGAATGTAAAGAATTTCTCGCGGAGAGCGCAGCGGAAAGAGTACGCGGAGAACGCGGCGAATTTCTTAGGTTGCGCCCGCTGCGTGAACCTCTTCTCTCTCGTTGCGTCCGTTGCGTGAACCTCTTCTCTTTACTTATGCCTTTAGCTCCAACTCATTGATTAAGCTGAACTCCACATTTCCCACATCAAATCCTGCCTCCTTTGGCATTATCCTGTCGCATGATTTTAAAACGGCCTGGGTTTCCTCTGAATCCGGTTCAATGAAGTTTTCACCCGGAACATAAAAGTATACTGAAACATCATAGGCATCCCATCGCTTTTTTGAACAGGAAGAATTTGCAGATATTACGCAGTACCCATCTTTTAACCTGGATGCAATAGCAGGATGAGTGGCTTTCAAATCATTTATTACAGATTCATAAAATTTCTTTTTATCCGGAAGGATATAATTAAATGCTTTCATTATTTTTTTTTGATTACGAATTATTAGAATTAAACGAATTAGAGCGAATTACACGAATATTCTCCACCAGCAGCGGGCAGGCAAATCCAGCCGCTCCCGATAGTATATCCATCACCTCGGCTTCACGTTCTCCTGCGGTGACCAAAGGTTGCAGGAGTTCACCGGCAACACTGATTCCTATCCACAGCAGCAATGCCTTCCATACAGGAAACCGGGACCATGCCAGTCGAAAAAACAATGCCAGAATAAGAGAGCCTGCAAAGTGCTTCCACTTGTCGAAGTAAGGCAGGGGCATTCCAATATCCATCCACGTTGGTGTATACACGCTCAGGATGAACAGGACGAGTGCCCAGGATATAAAAAGTATTTTGTAGAAAAACTTACTTTGCAAAAGTTAAAGATTGAAGATGATGATTGTTGCCGACCAATATGCTTGCGCCACCATGTTCGCGGAGGGTGACGGGGCGTTCGATGTTCCAGCGGAGGGTGAGGCAGGGTGTGCCCAGCACACAGCATTCTTCCTGCAGGCTGCCGCTGTCGGTGAGCATGATGCGGGCTCCATATTCAGGGGCAGCATTTAGTGGTAGCCGATGGATTCGAGCAGGATGATTCCAGGAATGGTTTCTTAACCTTTTTCCAAATGACAGTTTTCGGTTGTGAAATTAAATGAGCCACAGAAAAAGTATTGTTACATCATATCGATTTCTTCCTTTAACTGGAAGGAATCTTCAATATAATCATTTAAATGAGGTTTTAATGCAAGAATTTTTTTCCTCAGAATCCTTTCCTCTTTAATTCCATTATTTTCTAAAAAATAAATGGTACTTGTTAACTCTAATATTTTCGAATCTTTTTGATTTAAAAAATGAATTAAATTCTTTTTACCTTTAATTTGTGAATCTTGTTCAAATTCTATATTGTTTATTTGATTAACTTCATAAACATAAGGATTTACACTTTTTTCTATTACTATTCCTCTATCTGTAAGCTCATCTATTTCTAATTGCAAATCAGAAGAAAATGGTCCAAAATAATGATACTTAAATTTTTCCTTAAACTGAATATCTTTATTTTTCAATATATAGACAATTTTTTGGAATTTGGTTCTACCACTTATTTGACCAGCTTCTTTCAATAAACTTAAAATTTTTATGAAATTCTCTTTTAGCATTGTATCCATTATTATAATCCTTTCTTATGTAATAAAGTTAAGAAATCTCTATGAATGTAAGCTCTTTTTTTTCTTAATTCATTATTTTTCAATGAACTAATTATCGGAGATACTTCAGAGAACTCTTTCAAATCTCCATTTGAAAACTTTAGCCATATATGTTCTGCACGGTCGGCTTGTTTTTTTCCTAATAAATAATTATCCTTATATGCAACATTTAAATATTGATCATCAAAATAGAAATAATCCTCCTTCTCTTGATTATTTTCAAATATTTCTGACAATATTTTATATTCTTCTCTATTAAATAACTCATTATTTTCAACTTCTTTAAACATTTTGTATGGTTGCCTAAATGTAATGCATTCACATAAATTTTTCAATATATCATCATTTGAGCTATTAATCCAGTGGTTAAAATGTGTAAACAAATTAAAATCATCAAGTGACAAAAATGCTTTGATGTTGCTATTATCATTTAAAAATTCAGGTAAATTATTGTTCAAAAACATGGTAAAATTACCATCATTTTCAATTAGGCTTTTTAATCTTAAAAATATTTTTTGAGTAATAACTTCAAATCCTCTTGTTGTTTTATGAAAATAAACTTGTTCATACATATGATATCTTGAAACTATGAATGCTTCAACTGCATGAATTCCCTTTTTTGCATTAATCAAAAGCCCTTCTCTATCGTTTTCGGTTTTTATTTCTCCTATTTCAATATTTTGAAATAACCACTTTAAATCAAAAGAAGCATAATTCACTCCGCACATATAGGCATCTCTTAGTAAGTAATCTATTCTATCAACATCCAACTGACTAGAGATTAATTCTTTTGCCCATATTGGATCAAATGAACCATCTATAATTTCACAAATCCATTCAACAGAATACTTTTTTAAAATTTCATCATCAATATTTCTTAAGATTGGTAATATATTACCATATTCATTGAAAATTATCCTTTTCGACATTTTTTCATGATCAACTTCAGTGATTTTTTCAAAGGCATGAGAAAAAGGACCATGACCTATATCATGAAGCAATCCTGTCAACTTTAACAATAACTTTAATTGAGATTTATCTAATTGTACATTTTCACCATCAGGAGCTAATACTTCTATTTTATTCTGAATATTTAGATTATCAAACATTTCACCAACAAGAAATGCAACACCTAAACTATGAGAAAACCGGTCATGAGTAGAGGTTGGAAAGGTATAACTTGATAAGCCTAATTGTCTTATTCTTCTTAATCTTTGAAACTCAGGCGTATTAATAATTTTGACAATTGGGTCATCTTCTTTCTTATCAAAAGAGATAAGACTATAGATAGGATCTCTAAAAACTTTAACCAAGTCTGCCATTATACAAATATCCTATATTAAGCAGTTCACTTTAATCAATGACAGTATAAATTATGAACAAATAATTGTTAATAAAGCTACTTTTTACATTTTACTGCTGTTTACTGCCTGCTGTCGCTTTCTTCACCTAATTTATTTTAGGCCTTTGCCACAGACTTATATTCTACTATTGCTTCCACGCATCTCTTAGCCGTTTGGCCATCCCACAACTCCGGACGGGCAGGTTTACGGTTTAATTCCAGGGTATTATTGTACTCCTCCCGAATGCGTTCTACATTATTGCCGACCAGTACACTGGCTCCGCCATGTTCCCGGAGGGTTACGGGGCGTTCGGTGTTCCAGCGGAGGGTGAGGCAGGGTGTGCCCAGTACGCAGCATTCTTCCTGCAGGCCGCCGCTGTCGGTGAGCATGATGCGGGCACCCATGTTGAGGCGAAGCATCTCGTGGTAGCCAATGGGATCGAGCAGGATGATGCCTGGATGGTTTTTTACCTTTTCCCACAGGCCGAATGTTACCAGTTGCTTCCGTGCACGGGGATGAATGGGCCAGAACGAGCGGGTGGTCGTTGGGTGACTTCTTCCAGCAGGAAGTTTATCAGCAGTTCCAGGACCTCACGGATCATCCACATTGGAAGGTCGGTGAAGGGTCATCACGGCATAAGACCATCTTTGGTATTTCTGCCCGCTTCTGGTCCACAGCCTGTTCGGCTTCCGGATGCAGGTTGGCCTGGATGATGTCTTCCATTTTCATTGCGCTGCCTTTTCACGATTGGCTTCGAGGGTGTCGATCATGATGTTGCCGACGAAACTGATTTTGTGTTCTTCAACGCCTTCGTTGCGGAGGTTCTGGCCGGAAAGCTTATCGGGTATCAGCAGCAAATCGCTGAGGCGGTCGGTTACGAGGCGGTTGATTTCTTCGGGCATGGTCATATCGCCGCTGCGAAGACCTGCCTCAATGTGGCATACTTTTATGCCAAGCTTTTTTGCGGTGACCGAGCAGGCCAGGGTGGCATTTACATCGCCTACCACCACTACCCAGTCGGGTTGTTCTTCCATGCATACTTTTTCGAAGGCTATCATGGTATGCCCTACCTGTTCGGCATGTGTACCGGAACCGATGCCTAAGTTGATGTCAGCTTCGGGGATGCCAAGTGATTCGAAGAAGGCTTTGCTCATGCGGTCGTCGTAGTGCTGGCCGGTGTGAACGAGAATATGTTCTATGGTTTGAGTGTTTGATTGTTTAAAGGTTTCATTGTTTGGCTGACCCCCTTTGTCATCACCAGCCGCACTATCCTTACACGGCTGACATTTCCCCCCATGGGGGAAAGAGAAGCGGTATTCACTTCGTGAATGGATTTTATAAATGGTGCTATTTTCATAAAGTTGGGGCGTGCGCCTACTACGGATATGATTTTCATTTGGTGTATTATATATTTGTTTAAAAATTGGGTTCACGCGGCGGTCGCGGCGAGAGAGAATACGCAGATTACGCGGCGATTTATTTACTTGGCGGTCGTTGCGTGAAACTCTTCTTTGCGCTCGCTGCGTGAAACTCTCTTTTTGCTTCGTTGCGTGAAATTCTTCTCTAGATTGCTTCACGAATGTTATCTGTATTTTCTTCTGTATCTGCTTTCAGTGTTTTATTTTTCTGACCTGCTACCTGTTTAATGATGTCCAGCATCTTTTTGGCCAGGACTTTCCTGTCGAAGTCCTTTGCCAACCTTTCAGCACCAGCCTTATATTCTTTTAATTCTCCATTGGCTGAAAGCAGCAGTTGCGCTTTTTCAATAAAATCTTGCTGGTTTTCGGGTTCATAAAACAAACCGGCATTGTATTTTTCAACTATGGAACGTGCTTCTCCGTCAACACCTAATAAAATAGGAATCTGCATGGCTGCGGTTTCAAATATTTTAGAGGGTATGACTGTAGTAAATAAATCACTTTTCCGCAAATTGATAATGGCTGCATCGAGGATGCTCAGGTAATCGACTACTTCATTTTTTGGAACTGAATCCAGCATGGTAACATTTTTAATCTCTTCCGATTCAATTTTGCGAAGCAGCTTGTTTTTTTCGGCTCCGTTGCCTATTAACAGGAAATGGTAATCGGGATGTTCAGCATGTACTGCTTTTGCACAATCCAGTATGAAATCCAGTTTATGTGCCATTCCGTGTGTGCCAATGTATCCCAATACTTTTTTTCCGTGCAGGTTCAATTTTTTCAGCAGATCCTCATTTTTTGGTTTAGGTTGGTACAAATCAAGGTTGGCTCCATTTTTCACTACCTCAATTTTATTTGCCGGAATGCCTTTTTGAGTTATTGTTTTTTAAAGCTGTCGGTTACAGAGACAATTTTGTCGGCGCTCCGGTAACACCATTTTTCTTCCATTTCGAAGTGACGGATAAAGAAATTGTCCTTCATTGCGCCCACTGTTTTTATCGATTCCGGCCAAAGATCGCGTACTTCCATTATCCAGGGCTTACGTTTCCAGAACGATAATGTCCGGCCTGACAGTGCTGTAAAAAAATGAGGAGAGGTTGCAACAATTACATCTGTTTTTTCAACCAGACCGGCCAAAAATGCTGTTTTGGCAAAGGAAATATAATCAAGTGTGCGGCGTATAAATCCTTCGTTGGCAGAAATATACGACCAAACACGGATGACTTTGATACCATCCATCCGTTCAGTTTGTTTCCAGCGGTTTTTATATCCTTCATATATTTTTCCCTGTGGAAAATTGGGGAAACATGTAATAACTGTTACCTCTGCTCCCGATTTTACCCATTCCCTGCAGTGTTCATAGGTACGGGTTGCCGGGGCATTTACTTCGGGTGGAAAATTGTCGGTTAAGAAAAGGATTTTCATGGTTGTTATTTTAGGATAGGGTTATAAGTGATTTTAATTCTTTTTAAAAGCGATTTCAATTTTATAAGCTATCCGTAAACCGGTTATATCCGTTAGGAATCTTCGTTGAAAGCAATCGTACAGAGTCAGCATTTTCAAATTTAAATGTTGCATTGTTAATCCATTATCTGATTGTCGTTTTGTACGGGTTGCATGTTGTGGTGAAAGCCAGAAATGTGCTTTCCCTTCCGTAATTTTTCCGGTTAATGTATCGGTAATTTCAATCCGGTGATCAGAAAAATTCCATTCCCGCTGATGATTTGTTTTTAAGTTGCGGTAACCATTATGACTGGCAATCATCTTGTTTTCATTCTCCTTTAGAATTTTTACCTTTGCACGACGGGCAACCCTGAATGACGACCATACTTCTGAAGAATTTTTATCCTGATACAGTAACGGTATTGTGTGCGGCTGTTCCCCGCTCCTTTAAACGTGTTTCATTTGCCTCGTAGGTCGAAATACCGGTATCCACAATTAATGGTTCATTATGTATATTTAATACAAAATTGAATGTATCGGCATGAGCATGGCCGGGTTGGTAGGATGGGACCGATGTGACCGATGTCGATGATGCATTCGTAGGAGGCAGATGTGAATTTACGATAGCCCGAGGAGTACGAATTACAGCGAATTGTAGACGAATTGCACGAATTCCAGCGTTGAGCATATTCATTAATTCGTGCTGTGGTTGTGGGTGCAATACCGGGAGCAGAATCATTTAACAACGGAATATTGCCGTTTGAAAAGGTGATATAATTTAGCCACCCCAGCATTTGTTGTGCTTTTTCCTGCATTAGATTCAAGAAGGGTTTCCTGTCCTTCAAACCGCTGGTTGTTTTGCACCAGGTTGATGCAGTCGAGCAGGCGGTCGAGGATGATTTGGTGGTACATGGGGCTAAGCTCAAAATGGGCTCCGTCATCCAGTATTTGTTCGTTCAGTTCCTTTTCAATTATTCTGACTGCTGTATGGTAAAGGTTTTTATCCCTGAAATAAAATGCACCAAATAAAAGACTGAATCCATCTTCGAGCAGGTGGTTTGCCAGGAGGTGGTACTCGAGGTTATCGAGGAGAATTTGGTACTGGGCGTATAATGCTGAGGATATTTCACGCAAAGAGCGCGGAGTGAAAGAAAGATTTCTCGCGGCGGGCGCTGAGGATATTTCACGCGGAGGGCGCGGCGAAAGAAAGCACGCGGCGGACGCAGCGATATTACGTGGCGTTCGTGGCGTGAACTCTTCGTCTTCGTTGCACTCGTTGCGTGAACTCCTCGTTGCGTTCGCTGCGTGAACCTCCTCGTTGCGCTCGTTGCGTGAACTCTCCGTTGCGTTCGCTGCGTGAACCTCCCCGTTGCGCTCGCTGCGTGATACTCCTCCTTGCGTGAAACAAAGAAACTTTATCCAGTTAATTCCCCGTAATGCAATCGGATAAGGTTCAAGTCCGGTTGCATTTTGAGGTAGGTTTTGAATGAAATTTTTAATTAACTGCAAACCTGTTTCCTCAACCATATCAGGTTGAAGCAGGTAATCCATGTAATTAAGGTTATAAGCCCATAGCTTGCCATGCTCAGATTCATTCCAGTCGATATGACCGGCAGGATATTTTTTTGATAGATTCAGAAAAGTGAATTCATCATTGGCATAGGAAACATGTTTTTCAATCCATTGCTGCAATTCCAGAATACTCCCCTCTTTTTCAATTGAAAGTGGATACCTGTGACCAATTACTTTTCGCCACATTTTCCGCATCCGATACCAAAGCTGGTAACGGATTTGGATTGTGCGCAGGTGGATGATGGTATGAAAAATCAGGTGGAGCTTATGCATGATTTTTTATTTCACGCGGCGTTCGCAACGAAAGAGATTTCTCGCGGCGGGCGCAGCGATTTTTTTTCGTTGCATTCACAGTGTAAGTTCTTTGTCCTCGTTTGCGTGAACCTCTGTTATGCTTTACACTTTATTGTAATTTTCATTAATTTCTCTTGGCAGAAATATTCCTTTTATACAATTCGGATTTCTGACACAAATCTGTATGTGATCCTTTTCCCGGAAACCGGCATTTGGATAGAGTGGATCACCTTCCCAGAACACACCTCTTACAGAATCATAAGGTGTTTTTCCTTCTGTTTTTCGAAATCCATGTAAGGTTTCAAAAACAGCACAATCAAGTTCTCTTAACAACAAATCTTCAGAACGGCCTCTTGTTTTATTTTCAGGTAATTTTCTACCGGTCAATTCCCAGGTAGATTTAAAAACATCGTAACTTGATTTCAGCAACTGCAAAGAGCCATAATCCAAAAGGTCGAAACAATAACCTAAATCAATTACGGCGCCTATTACAGCAGGTTTTTTAATTGGTTTTTTTGCTCTTGATGAATGATTTTTAAGGAAATTTGCATATTCTATTGCACGGTCCGGACTATATTCCCAAAAGTATATTCCATGCCCAAGCCAGTCGTAACTGTTATCACTTTCCTTTAGGTTTTGTTGGTTATTAACAACATCAGTTGCAATGGATTCATCGCAACCATGAAACCCAAGTATTAATCCTGAGCGTGTGGAATACATAATTTTTTATAGTGTTTGCTAACATCCCCTTTGGAGGTAAGCACACCAATACTCTTTAAGAATCTTTCGGCTGACTTTTTATCTGTCGACACTTTTTTTCCAAAAGCTTTAATTTCCTTATCCGCTTTTTCTATTTCCCTGGTGCACATAACAAACAATTTTGTGTAAATATATGAATAACATCTAAAAATATAACTATAGCAATTTAAAAAAGTTTAAAACTTTCAGACAAAGCAGATGGATAAACAGATTGCATGCAAAGAGCCTGGAGGATTTCACGCAAAGGAGGCGGCGAGAGAGATTTCTCGCGGAGAGCGCGGCGAGAGAAGGCACGCGGCGGACGCAGCGAATTCTTTCCATAGCGCTCGTTGCGCGAATACTTTTTCCGTTGCGTTTGTTGCGTGACACTCTTCTCTGCGCTCGTTGCGTGACACTCTTGTTTTCTTTATAAATTATTCACCACCCGATGAATTCCATCTTTTAAATATTTTGTATTGAAATTGATTAGAAGACCAAGTTTCAGATTTTTCATTTTCAGGTAAGTCAGTGTTTGAGCATAATGAACGGGAGCTAATGTTTCCACAGATTTTACCTCTACCAAAACTTTATTCTCGACCAGTACATCAATCCTGAACCCAGCCTCAAAATGAACGGCTTTGTAATTCATTGGCACCGGCACCTGAATTTCTGCCAGTAATCCGGCTTCAATCAATTCATACTGCAAACATTTTTCATATACTGATTCCAGCAGACCAGGTCCAAGTTCAGAATGGATTTTGAATGCCTGGTCAAGGATTTTAGTGGCAAGAATGTTTTCAATTTTATCTGTCATTGTATTCTATTCTTAATCTCACGCGGCTGAGGAAGATTGCACGCGGAGAGCGCAGCGAAAGATTACGCGGCGGGCGCGGCGAATTCTTTATGTTGCGTTCGCTGTGTGAAAATTCTTTTTCGTTGCGTTCATTGCGTGACCTCTTCTTTGCGCTCGTTGCGTGATACTCTTTATCCAATCTCTACCCATCTCCCCTCTTTCAAACTTTTTATGGCAGCAAAACTGGCTTTGGTTGTATTCACCATTTCATCAAAGGGGATGATTGGCTTGCCTGTTTTAATAGATTCCACCAGCAGTTTAAACTGGTTTTTGTGGCCTTTATCCAGTTTGGTTTTTTGTTTTGAGAATATAGTTTCTCGCGGCGGACGCGGCGAAAGAAAGTACGCGGCGGACGCAGCGAATTTAATTACGTTGCGCCCGCTGCATGATTCTCTTCTTTGCGCTCGTTGCGTGAACTCCTCGTTGCGCCCACTGCGTGAAACTCTTTATCCAATCTCTACCCATCTCCCTTTTTCAAACTTTTGATGGCAGCAAAACTTGCTTTTGTCGTATTCACAATTTCATCAAAAGGAATAATGGGTTTTCCTGTTTTAATGGATTCCACCAGCAATTTGAACTGGTTTTTATGGCCTTTATCCAGTTTGGTCTTTTGTTTTGAGTATAGTTTCTCGCGGAGGACGCGGCGAAAGAAAGTACGCGGCGGACGCAGCGAATTTAATTACGTTGCGCCCGCTGCATGATTCTCTTCTTTGCGCTCATTGCGTGAACTCCTCGTTGCGCCCACTGCGTGAAACTCTTTATCCAATCTCTACCCATCTCCCCTCTTTCAAACTTTTTATGGCAGCAAAACTTGCTTTTGTCGTATTCACAATTTCATCAAATGGAATAATGGGTTTGCCTGTTTTAATGGAATCCACCAGCAGTTTAAACTGATTTTTGTGGCCTTTATCCAGTTTGGTTTTTTGTTTTGAGAATATAGTTTCTCGCGGCGGACGCGGCGAAAGAAAGTACGCGGCGGACGCAGCGAATTTAATTACGTTGCGCCCGCTGCATGATTCTCTTCTTTGCGCTCGTTGCGTGAACTCCTCGTTGCGCCCACTGCGTGAAACTCTTTATCCAATTTCTATCCATCTCCCCTCTTTCAAACTTTTTATTGCAGAAAAACTTGCTTTTGTCGTATTCACAATTTCATCAAACGGAATAATTGGTTTTCCTGTTTTAATGGATTCCACCAGCAATTTGAACTGGTTTTTATGGCCTTTATCCAGTTTGGTTTTTTGTTTTGAGATATAGTTTCTCGCGGAGGACGCGGCGAAAGAAAGTACGCGGAGGACGCAGCGAATTTAATTACGTTGCGCCCGCTGCATGATTCTCTTCTTTGCGCTCATTGCGTGAACTCCTCGTTGCGCCCACTGCGTGAAACTCTTTATCCAATCTCTACCCATCTCCCTTCTTTCAAACTTTTTATGGCAGCAAAACTTGCTTTTGTCGTATTCACAATTTCATCAAATGGAATAATAGGTTTCCCTGTTTTAATTGAATCAACCAGCAATTTGAACTGGTTTTTATGGCCTTTATCCAGTTTGGTTTTTTGTTTTGAGTATAGTTTCTCGCGGAGGACGCGGCGAAGAAAGTACGCGGCGGACGCAGCGAATTTAATTACGTTGCGCCCGCTGCATGATTCTCTTCTTTGCGCTCATTGCGTGAACTCCTCGTTGCGCCCACTGCGTGAAACTCTTTATCCAATCTCTACCCATCTCCCTTCTTTCAAACTTTGTATGGCAGCAAAGCTTGCTTTTGTAGTATTCACAATTTCATCAAATGGAATAATGGGTTGCCCGGTTTTAATGGATTCTACCAGCAATTTGAACTGGTTTTTATGGCCTTTGTCCAGTCTGGTTTTTTGTTTTGAAAATCCTTTTGTACCATATCCTTTTAATGTGCGCCAGTTGTCGATGATCAATGTTTTCTCCTGGTTGTAGGCTTCAATTCGTTCTTTGGAATAGGCTTTGCTGCCGTTGGCAAAATAGTTGATTACGGCGTTGGTGCCGTTTTCGTATTTCAGCAGAATGCTGGCATTGTCGGTATTTTCCTGTGGATTGGTTCCCATGCTGTTCATACAAACCGCTTTTACCTTGCTTCCGGCCAAGGTAGGTGCATAAATCAATGTAATGACAGGCTTCACCAATGATACGGCCACCGCCCACTTCCAGATCGTGCACCCACACTTCCGGGGGAATAAATCCGGCATTCATGGTAGCAATAATATTTTTTGGTCCTTCACCCAGAAGTTTTTTCATTTTTTGAGCAAGGGGGGCAAAACGGCGGTTGAAACCGACGACATTAGCTGCAAGCTGCGAGCATCGAAGCTCTGCGAGCTGTAAATTCTGGCTCGAAGCAATACTTTGTCCAATTCTTCTTCAGTTTAAACACAATGGCTTTTCCACGAATACATTTTTTCCAGCTTTAAGGGCTTCCAATGGTCATGCGGGCATGGAGGTTATGGCGGGTAGTAATCATTACCGTATCCACTTCCGGATCGTTCAAAATTCATTTCGTGATCGGAAGTGCCATTGCAATATTACACCTTTTTTGCCATAGTTTTTGCCGATAAGACCTCCTGCACTCGGCTATGTATTTTAAATTGGCTTCGGTCAGCTTCATACCCGGAATAATGGTGGATGAGGTAAAATTTCCTGCACCAATTATTCCAAATACTCCTTTGCACTGCTTTAAAGGTTTGATTGTGTTACCTATTACGGAACTGTTTGTTGTCCGTGTTTTCCGGATAAACCAAAATAGAGGCAATGGAACCTGCTTTACGCATGTCACCATAAATCTGGTCGTAATCTTCCAGTTTTACTTTTTCTGTTATCAGTGGTTTTACATCCAGCTGACCTGCAGATATGGCCTGCAGAATGGCTTCAAAATTTCGTTTTTCTGTCCAGCGGACATAACCAATGGGATAATCCTGTCCTTTTTGTTCATAATCTTCATCGTACCGGCCGGGACCGTACGAACAGGAAACCTGGAAAGTAAGTTCCTTTTTGTAAAAATCATCACGGCGAATGTTGAGGCCAATAACACCAACCAAAACAATACGTCCGCGTTGGCGGCTCATTTCGGCAGCCTGATGAATAATTTCATCACTTTTATTGGAGGCGGTTATAATTACTCCATCTGCGCCAATATCATTGGTTTCTTGTTGTACAAATTTAACCGGATCAGTTCCCTGTGCAGGATTAAATGCGGTGATTCCTTTTGATAGTGCCATTTCGACCTTTTGCTGGTCGAAATCGTAACCGATAACCCTGCAACCATTGGCCCGTAAGCAGTTCTGCAGTTACCAGACCAATTAACCCCAAGACCAATAACCACAATGGTTTCTCCAAAAGTAGGATTTAATAAACGGATGCCCTCCAAACCAATGGAGCCAATTACTGTAAAAGCCGCTTCTTCATCCTGACATTATCCGGTATTTTGGCACAAAGATTTTCAGGAACGCAAACATATTCGGCATGGTTGCCGTTGGAAGCCACCCGGTCGCCTACTTAAAACCATGTACTCCTTTACCTACAGCTTCCACCACACCCACATTGCAATATCCCAATGGAAGGGCTGGTTCAGTTTGTTAAATACCGCTTCCAGTGTGGGCAATACTCCTTCGGTTTTCATTTTATCCAGCACCTGTTTTACCTTATCGGGTTGTTGTCTGGCTTTGTTCAATAGGTTCGGCTTTGCCAAATTCCACCAGCATTCGTTCGGTTCCCAGCGATACCAGACTGCGGGTGGTTTTTATTAATACGGTTCCGGGTTTTACTTGTGGAGCAGGAACTTCTTCAAGTATGGTTTTTCCTTTTTTAAGGTCTTGTATGATTTGTTTCATTGAGGTTTTAATTCTTTATAATAGAGATGTATATTTTTTTTTTGCAATAGAACTCAAAAAATTATTCCTTAAAATATAATTTGCTTTTTTTGCTTTTGAAATGGCAGTACTCTTATTTTTATAAATATTCATAATGATATTGCTTATTTCTAGTCTTGTTACTTCATTAATAAAATAAGCACTAGAATCATCTAATATTTGGTTTAAGAATCCGTTTCTTGTGGTAATTATTATCATATTCATCATCATCGCCTCATTGATGGTATTATTATGACCTTCACCTTTATGCATTGTTGGATAGCAATAAATGTCATTTTTTTCAAAAAAACATAAGACTTCATCATGAGGTATTTTTCCTAATCTTTTTATTTGGAAAAATGGTGATAATGTAAGCTGAGATAAGTAGGTTTTAAAATCGTAATGTTCTTCACCAATTAAAGTTAACTGAATTTTAATATTTTCTTGAGATAGAAGATTACAGGCTTCTACCAATTCAAATACGCCTTTATCTTTATAACAATAACCCACAAAAAGAACATGAATAATTGGTGAAGTCAATTTATTCATTCGTATGACTTTTTAGCAGTTCCGAGTCTTTAATAACATTGGGAAAATAATAGGCTTTTTTTTGAAATTTACTTTGAAGAAATTCAATATTTGATTTACCCTCACAAAGTATAACATTACTGTTTCTGATAATAAAATTTATCATTGTTTTGTAAATAGTATTTCCTTGTAAGTAAGAATTTTCAAAAGCACCAGCTTTTATTTCGTACAAAAATGGAACTTTTAGGATTTTTGAGAGAAACACAAAAATGAATTCCCGAGGTAAAGCTCTGCGATATTGCGCCATACAGTGAATTCCATCAGGTTTTATTTTCCAAAAAAGAAACTATTATTTTTATAAATGTCAATTATAAAACGTATCAGGAAAGTAAACATTCCAAAATTATATTGACCATTTACTGTATGAAAAACAGAATATATTTCAAAATCATCAAATCTAAATTCATCTATATAAACATTCATGTTTCGGGTATATCCGCCTGTTCCACCACCATAGCCTTTTCTAATATTGGTATTTATTGGTGGTCAAATAAAATAATTCTATTCATTTTTCAGAAATTTTATTACTTTGCATGGATTACCTGCTGCAATGCAATCATTAGGTATGTTTTATTAACTAAACTGTTCGCTCCTATTATTACATTATTTCCTATAGTCACTCCTTTAAGTATTGTGGCTTTATCAGCTATCCATACATTATTTCCAATTATAACTGGAAAAGTTTTATATCCTTTCAATATTAGTTTTTCATTTTCATATGCGTATGAATGATTGTGATCTAAGTAATAGTTAACAAATTGAGCAATTGTAACATTATCTCCAATTTCAATATTATCTAAAGCTATTATTCTGGAATAATTATTAATAGAAAAATGACTTCCTATTTTTATTATATTTCTAGATTGTATTTCAACATGGTTATATATCATAGATTTATTCCCTATCCAGATATTTCCATTTTGCTTTATTACTAACTTGGATTTATATCCAATAGTAACAGGAAAAGTTAATTGGATAGATTTCAAATGGACAGATTTTATGATTAAGGCTCTTAACCCAGAACTTATTTTTATAAAATAATCCTCGTGATACAAAGAAATTTTTAAGCATTACTCTATTCAATTCCTGTTATTATTTTTTATTTTGAAAGTCATTTCATTAAAGTCAAATTACCAAGTATCTTATTCCCTATTGATTTATAAGTTTGATATACTTTTGTAAAAATTTAGTTTGTGAAGTTTTATTTTCAACAATTTGTCTACTTCTTTTACCCATTTCTAATCTTTCGTTTTGAGATAGTTCGATGAGACTTTTAATTGCTTTGGCAATAGAATTACTATCAAAAGGATTAAACAAAAATCCATTAATTCCATCTTCAATTAAATATGTATTATCACATACTGAACTTGCCAGAACAGGCTTTCCACAAGCCATTGCCTCACAAATTACATTTGGAAAACCTTCATAAAAGGAAGGTAAACAAAATACATCCGCTTTTTGATAATAAATGACATCCATTGTAGGCAGATGAAAATGAAAGTGATCAAAAAGATTTTGATTTTCCACCAATAATTTTGCTTCTAAAAATATTTTGAATCTATGGTTGGTTGACCATTTTTAAAAAAAGTGTTTCCATACCAATCAACTTCAATTTTGTATCCTTCATTATTTAATATTTTTATAGCTTCAATTAATGTAATAGCATTTTTTTGTGGCTCAAATCGGGCTACTGTAGCTATTTTTAAAATTTTATTTGGTAATATTTCAAAATTAATTTTTGGATGAAAAAAATTTGTATCTACAAAATTTATTATGGTTGTAAGTTTTTCTGATAAATTTGGATAATTCTCATTTATAAATTTTGCTTGAGAATGAGAATTGGAAATAATATTATCTGTAAAACGGTATAAAAAGAACTTTATTTTTTCTTTTAATGTAATTGTGTTTGTTGCATTTCTCTCAGAAACAATTATTTTAGATTTTAATCCCAAAATTTTCAAAAAAATAATTATCATATTTGGAACATCAAGGTATGAAATTATTACATCAGGATTTTCTTTTCTTAAAAACGAATTTATTTTAAATAGCCGTTTAAACTTATTTTTTGCTCCTGGAATACATTCATGCTTAATATTATTTGCGTTTAGAAAATCAGCATAAAATGTAAGATTATGATAGTAAGTGACTTTTACATTAATATTTTCTTTTTGAAGCAATTTCGCTAGACCTGTAAGTTGACGTTGTGCTCCACCAAAAGAAATAGAATCAATAAAAAGAAGAACGTTTTTCATGAATTTTAGCTATCTGAAAGACTTAAGATGAAGTACTGAATGTATTTCATTGAATATGTTACTGCGGCAATATCTATGAAAAATATAAGTAAAAGTCCAAAGAATAGAATGCTTTTCACTTGGGACTGAATTTTTTTCCTCAATTGAAATAATTTGAAATGAATAGCATAATATAAGCCAAACGCTATTAAGCCCCATTATATAACATTTCAATATAATTGTTGTGTGAATATCTTTCAAATTTCATTGCAAAGCTTTGATATCCGTGTCCCCATAATGGACTTTGTAAAAAACCTTGCCACCCATTTACAATAAAATATATACGTTCGGCTGTACTACCTTGCTCGAAACCGGCCTTATCAGTTTGCTCAAAAAATAAAATCATTCTTCGGCATCCTGAATGTAATCATTTAAGAAGGAAAAGTCAATAAACCAAAACAGTATGAATGCTGCAAAAAACATTAAGAAAATGTTTGCTATAGATTTTATTGTTATATTACGCACAAACAACCAGATAATAATAATTACTCCAGAAAATAATCCTTTTTTTGAAGCAGCCGCAATTATAAGAATAAAACCTAAAAGTATTATAGTAGACAATATTAATTTGAGATCTTTAACTTAAAAAAACTCAAATAATATAAGGAAAAATAAATTCCGATGGAAAAATTGATAGCTAACATTGGGATTAGAAAAAGTACCATAAAAACGATATCCAGGAGTTTCAAAAAATAACGATTTTGGAATCAAGCCAACTAATATTAAAAAATTAAAAACAATAACAGCCCAAAAGGCAGGCAACAGGTAATAATTCCTTTTCTTCAATGTATAATTATATATGGCCCAAAAATATTATTAATATGATGGGTGTTTGTATAAGTGAAAATGAAGTTTTCAGGGGAAATCATGCCAAGAAAAGTTAGCAAATAATATAACGTAAGTAAACCATAAAATTTAATATGCCAGGATAAATGTAATTTATTATTAAAAAGGGGTACTATTAATAAAAAGATTACCGGGATACTTAATATATTAGCCAAATGTACATTGTCTTCAGCCATAAAAATCATTTGTGAAAAAATAGCCATAAAAACAAAAAGGAGCTAGATCTATATATATTTTCATGAATCTAGTAATAAATTGACTAGAATTATTTTAAGATATAATCCAATTGCTTTCTAACCTGTTTTTCAAGGATGAAGTTTTTTTCAGACAATTTGCGAATTCTTTCACCCATTTCTTTTCTTAATTTGCAGTCATTGATTAGTATCTCCAGATAATTAGAGATTTCATCCTCAGTATTTTCAGTACTAGCGAGAAAACCATTATAATTAGGAATAACAACTTCTGGAATCCCACCAACAGAAGTTGCTACTATAGGCAATTTACAGGCCATAGATTCAATAATGGATAAAGATATTCCTTCACTCCTCGAGGGTTGGCAGTAGATATCACTTATTTTTGGGAAGCATTCAAATATTCGACGAAACGTTGATTTGATAAAAAAATATTCTTCTTTCAAATTATTTTTTTTCCAATAATCATAAAGCAAGTTCGTTTCTTTACTTTCATTCCCAATTTGATAAATGACAAAATTTTTAATTCCTCGATTAACAAGCTCTTGTGCTGACTTTAAAAGGATATCAACACCTTTTATTTTACCATGCCAAGCAATATTTGTAATAATTATTCT
>CAVVFN010000010.1:0-210184 GCA_963747515.1 uncultured Prolixibacteraceae bacterium | reverse complement strand
ACGATTCCATCCGCAATGGCTTGGCATTGTCGCCTACCTTCCACCGGGCTTTTGACCGGGGCCTTATTGCCATTTCAGATAATTACCGTGTGCTGGTGCACCCTCAACTGAAGGATTACAATCCGCCTCCGGAATCCGGCAGTATGAAAACAAGGAGCTTCATCTTCCGGGCGATGAGCGGTTTTATCCTTCGGTAAAAAGTCTATGGGAGCACAGGGAGAAGTTTGGTTACAGGTAAGATTATTATCTTTACGGGAATACATTATTTACGCATGAAGCATTTGAAGAAAATACAACTGGATGAATTTCAGCTGGAACGTTTGCTCAATGATGAGGAGAAACGCACATACAGGTTTATCATTGACACAAATGTTTTCTGCACGCATTGTGAGGATACCTGCCCTGAGGGTGTTGACATAGAGTCGGTATGGCTAAACCGCTTTAATGACATTCATACCGATGGCCGCTGCAGGTTTTGCGGTAACGGGGTGACGCGGATTATTGAATTCGGCGCAAACGAAAGTTTTTACGATAAGGCCATGGAATTTCGCAAGTCATTGGTTAATTGAAATTTTAGAGGGCAAAAGAAATAAAAGAATAAGTAAGATGAAAGTATTATTGCAATCCATAATTACTTGTCCGGAATGCGGATACATGAAAGAAGAAACCATGCCCACAGATGCCTGCCAATTTTTTTACGAGTGTGAAAACTGCAGGCAGTTATTGAAACCAAAACCGGGTGACTGCTGCGTGTATTGCAGCTACGGAACGGTGAAATGCCCGCCGGTGCAGGAGGGAACTAACTGTTGCGAATGAATGCACATGCCTCATTCATCAGTTCTTATTTTCATACAAAAAAATTCCATCAGCAACGGTCCGGCATTGTCGTCCACCTTCCACCGCGCCTTCGACAGGGGATTAATTGCTATTTCAGATAACTACCGCGTGCTGGTGCACCCTCACTAAATTGTCTGAACCATGATTTACAGGATTACAGGATTGGCAGGATTGGGAAGTTGAGCTGGTGACTTCCGGTTCACCTGCTCAATTAAACCTGACAAAGGATGCCGTCCCTTCTTTACTTTGGCGGAGTGCAAAATTTTAGCAGCCTGAGCATAATGGATTATAGGGATGGCATTCTTTTCATGCCCTTCCACCGCGCTCGATAAGGGAATTGTTTGTCGATACGGATGATTGCCGGGTGCGGATGCCTTCACAACTGAAGGATTTTGAATAATTCTCTTACAAATCAAAGTGGTAAAGTTTTTATAGGTCAGTGGAGCAGGTTTAATAATTTTTCTTCGTAATTTTAAAATGAATTAAATCAAAGGAATGGCTATTGATAAATCAAATTTTCAACCCTTATTTATAGAACTCGTTGGATTAATAGAGTCCGCTAAAACTAAAGTTATTTCCCAGGCCAATAGTGCCATGACAGTACTGTTTTGGCATATTGGGAAAAAGATTCTGGAAAATGAGTTGCACTCTCAAAGGGCTGATTATGGTAAGCAAATTGTCGTTACACTGTCACGTGAATTAACGAAGAAGTTTGGCAGGAGTTATGAGGAAAAGAACCTAAGAAGAATGATTCAATTTGCTGAAGTATTTCCGGACATAAAAAAAGTCGTTACACTGTCACGACAATTGACATGGTCTCATTTTCTGATACTTATACCTATAAAAGAAAACCGGGTTCGTAATTTTTATGGCAAGTTAGCAGTTGATAATTCTTTTAGTGTACGAGAATTAAGAAAACAAATTGGAAAAAAAGTTTATGAAAGAATAAAAAAGGCTGATATTCAATTATATGAAAACGAAACAATTGAAAGAGGAATTTTTAAAGACCCGTACTTACTTGATTTTCTTGAGCTCAAAGAAGGTTATCTTGAGAATGATTTGGAATCTGCAATTTTAAAAGAATTAGAGTTATTTATACTTGAACTTGGAAATGGTTTCACATTTGTTGAAAGACAAAAACGCATGATAATTGATGGTGATGATTACTATTTAGATCTATTATTTTATCATCGCAAATTAAAGCGTTTAGTTGCCATTGAATTAAAAATTGACAAGTTTAAAGCAAAGCATAAAGGACAAATGGAATTATACCTTAAATGGCTTGATAAATATGAAAAACAGAAAGATGAGCAACCACCCGTTGGATTAATTTTATGCGCAGCTGCAAGTACTGAGCAAATAGAATTGTTAGAAATGTATAAAGACAGCATAATGGTTGCAGAGTATTGGACAGAATTGCCACCTAAAGAGGTATTGGAGGCAAAATTACATCAAGCCTTAGTTGAGGCACGAGAAAGAATAGAAAGAAAAAAATTAGGACAGTAATTTCCGCCCACCTTCCACTACGCCTTCTACAAAGGCGATTGTCGTTTCGGATATTTACCGTGTGCTGGTTCACCCGCATCAGGAATCCGGCAGTAAGAAAACAAGAAGCTTCACCTGCCGGGCGATGAGCGGTTTTATCCATCGGTAAAGAGTTTGCGGGAGCACAGGAAGAAGCTTGAAAGAGTTTGAAGGTTCGAAGGGTTTGAAAGGAAGGTTTGTCGTCCTGCTTGCAGCAGGATTTTCGCTGCGCTTCAATATTCCGGCACTGCGGCTGCAGACATGTTGTTCAGTTTTCAACATCGTACAACGATTCCATCCGCAACGGCCTGGCATTGTCGCCTACCTTCCACCGCGCCTTTGACAGGGGCCTTATTGCTATTTCAGACAACTACCGGGTGCTGGTGCATCCTCTGTTGAAAGAATACAACCCGCCAGCCGGCATCCGGCAGTATGAGAACAAGGAGCTCTACTTGCCGGGCGATGAGCGGTTTTATCCTTCACCGGTAAGTTTAAAGAAGCACAAAGGGAGCTATTTGGTTACAGTGAAGAATGAAAAGTGAATAGTAAAACGTTTGTAGTTCTATTTGGAAACCGTTTTTTTGGAAAAGAACAGTTCCTTAAAGGGCATTTCCTGTCAGAGCCATTAAAACTTAAAATTTTGTATCTTTATAAAAAATATTCGTATGGGATTAGCATTGACAAATAAAGCTATTGAAAAGTATTTTAGCTTTTTAATCCGGTTGGACAACGGCTCGAAGAAAAAGTTGATTATTAAACTGACTGAATCAATTGAAATCAATAATGAGGAGATTGATTTAAAACGCTTATTCGGTGCCTGGGATGATGATAAAGATTCTGATGAAATTATTAAGGAAATAAAAGCTTCGAGAATTGATAATCAAAACCTTGCTGAATTCTAATGCACTATTTACTTGATACCAACATCTGTATTCACTTCTTACGAGGAAGGTTCCAGCTGCTAGAGAAATTTGAAGAAGTTGGAATGTCGGATTGTGCAATTTCAGAAATTACACTTGCTGAACTTGTCTTTGGAGCAGAAAACAGCATAGCAACAGAAAAAAACCTTGCTCTTGTGGAAAAGTTTTCTGCACAACTTGCTGTATTACCAATTTATGACGCTATTCATTTCTATGGAAAAGAAAAGGCCAGATTAAGGAAGTCAGGAATGATGATAAGTGACTTTGATTTACTTATCGGTTGCACTTCAGTTGAGAAGGATTTGATAATGGTAACGGAGAATGTGCAGGAGTTTGAACGTATCTCCAATATTAAAATTGAAAACTGGGTAAACAGGGGTACATCACTTTGAACTGGTGAATACTGTTCATATATCCGAATATGTTGATCTAAAAATTTACTTCCCTTGTGTTATTATTTAGCAGGTGAATTTCCTCCACATAAGGTCTGGATAGATTTTCATGACTTTGGGGTAATCAGGGAAATCAGGGTAATCAGGTGAATCGTGGTTCAGACAGGTTAGGCTATTGCCGGGTGCTGGTGCATCCTCAACTAAATTGTCTGAACCATGATTTACAGGATTGGCAGGATTGGGAAGTTGAGCTGGTGACTTCCGGTTCACCTGCTCAATTAAACCTGACAAAGGATGCCGTCCATTCTTTACTTTGGCGGAGTGCAAAATTTTAGCAGCCTGAGCTTAATGGATTATAGGGATGGCATTCTTTTCATGCCCTTCCACCGCACTCGATAAGGGAATTGTTTGTCGATACGGATGATTTACCGTGGGCTGGTGCACCTGGTAATTAATTCAGCGTGTCTGCAGGAAACGTCAAGGGATACTATCCATTTGGTTCTTTGTTTTTCAATTTAGCATTTCTGCAAGAAAAGGCAGGGATGGCAGTCCGTTTAGAGTCCCTGATTCAAAGCAATCTTCTTTAATATGCTAACAAAAAAAAGATTAAATTTGTAAAAAAAAAGGCATATGGGATTTGAAACAATTGAAATAAAAAGTAAAAAAAGAGGGCAAGCTATTAAACTTCCACGGGGAATGGAAATTAATGACAGCAAGGCTTATCTTAAAAGGGTGGGTAATACCATTCATATTATACCATTTCATAATCCGTGGCAAAATATGATAGAAGGTGTTGAATTGTTCACCCCTGATTTTATGGAAAACAGAAACCAGTCCTCACAACAAAAAAGAGAATTTTTTGATTAATGGAATATTTGCTGGATACCAATATTTGCATCTACATTATTAAAAAGAAGCCGGCCAATGTTTTTGAAAAATTCAAAACGCTTGAAATTGGCTCAATCGGAATTTCAAGCATAACATTAGCCGGGTTCAGATATGGAATAATGAAAAGTTCTAATGTTGAGAAAAACACTGAAGCTCTTGAACGATTTTTAACTCCATTGGATATTATCGACTTCGATTCTAATTCCGCTATAGAATATGGAAAAATAAGGGCTGATTTAGAAAAAAAAGGAACTCCCATTGGCCCCCTGGATATGCCATCCGCAACGGCCTGGCGTTGTCGCCCGCCTTCCACCGTGCTTTCAATAGGGTTTGAAGGTTAGAAGAGTTTGAAAGGAAGGTTTGTCGTCCTGCTTGCAGCAGGATTTTTGCTGCGCTTCAATTTGTTGTTGAAGAAGGTTCATGTGGTTTATTTTGTTTATAGGGTTTATGTTGTTCAGATCGTGCTTTATTGAGTGGTTACTCATCGTGGTATTTTCACCCGGGGGAACAGGAGTAGGCGGCAGATTACCTGTCAGCGTCCGCTGGTCCTGACAGCGTGAATAAACGTATGTCGGCCTTTCATGTCTGAACCAAATGTCTGAACTCCCGAAAGATCGGGACAAGCTATGATTTAACAGATTAAAGGATTACGCAGATTGAAGAACGGCCATTGCCTGAGGAGCAGGGGATTGTTTAATGGGAATCAGGGGAATCAGCATAATCAGGTGAATCGTGATTCAGACAGGTTAGGAACTTGCCAGGTGCTGGTAAATCCGCAATTGAAGGATTACCATCCGCCAGCCGGCATTATGAAAACAAGGAGCTTAACCTGCCGGGTAGACGGATTATTGGATTTCCGGATTACCGGATTTCTGGATAAGAGACTTGCCGGGCGATGAGCGGTTTATCCTTCGGTTATAAGTCTGAGAAAGCATCGGGGGAAGTTTGGGTGGAGTATCTGAACTCCCGACAGATCGGGACAAGCTATGTTCGCAGGAGAGAAACAGAGCTGCCAGAACTAATATAATTTGTTTTCATTGTTTTGAATTTAATTGAACTTTTTCTAATTTTAAACCATAGAAAAGTGAAGGTTTTTATGAATGTTGCCCAGAATCATTTAGCCAGGTAACCAAATGAAGTCTGAAGAAATTAAAATTTTATTTTCTCAATTTGAGGCGGCTGCTTCTGAATTAGAAGGTGTAGAATGTTGGAGTGCCCGCGAGTTACAAGTATTATTAGGATACAGTAAATGGGAGAATTTCGGGAAAGTAATCCAGAAAGCCAAGGATGCATGCAGGAATGCTGGTGAATTAATTGAAAACCATTTTCCTGACATCAGGAAAATGGTCGAGATTGGTTCAAAGACCGAAAGGCCTTTAGATGACATAGCTTTAACACGTTATGCCTGTTACCTGATTGCTCAAAATGGCGATAGCCGAAAGGAAGAAATTGCGTTCGCTCAGAATTATTTTGCCGTACAAACACGCAAAGCGGAACTGGTTGAACAACGCATTCTGGAATTTGAACGCTTAAAGGCTCGTGAAAAACTTAGTCAGACAGAGAAACAACTTTCGGGTATTCTCTATGAACGTGGGGTTGACAATAAGGGATTTGCACTAATCAGAAGCAAAGGCGATCAGGCTTTATTCCGGTTAAATACCCAGATGCTTAAACGTAAAATGGGTGTACCGGGTAACCGTCCGGTTGCTGATTTTCTTCCTACAATCAGTATTAAAGCGAAAGACCTGGCCGGAGAAATGACTGGATTAAATGTACAGAGTAAAGATTTAAAAGGGCAAATTAAAATTGAAAAAGAACATATTGACAATAATCTGGCTGTTCGGAATATGCTTACACAAAGAGGTATTGTTCCGGAAAACCTTGCACCTGCTGAAGATGTGAAGAAATTACAACGAAAACTTGATGGAGAAGAAAAAATAGTGTTGAAGGGTTCTAAAAAGAAAAAGTAAACACATTTTTATAATCGTGATTTCATCTGAAAACGGCCTGGCATTGTCGCCCACCTTTCATCTTGCTTTCGACAGCGGCCTTATTGCAATTTCTGATAACTACCGCGTACTGGTGCATCCTCACTAAAATGTCTGAATCATGATTCACAGGATTAAAGGATTGGCAGGATTAAGGAACTGCACCTTTAACGCAAACGCCCTGATTGGGAGCCATTAGGGGATAGTCTGAACTCCCGACAGATCGGGACAAGCTATGATTTAACAGATTAAAGGATTATGCAGATTAAAGAACGGGCATTGCCTAAGGAGTAGTGGCTTGTTTCGGGAATCAGGGTAATCAGGAAAATCAGGTGAATCATGATTCAGACAGGTTAGGAACTTGCCGGGTGCTGGCGCATCGGCAACTGAAGGTACGGGGAAGGTTCCAACTGATAGAAAAATTGGAAGAAGTTGGAATGTCGAATTGTGATTGCTCAAAGTGGCGACAGCCGAAAGGATATCTGCTGCCAGCAGGGTCAATAACCCCGGTGTTTCAACCCGGGGTATAGAAGCATACATTTGTCCCCTCCTCCGGGCTTCAGCCTTTAATGGCCGGAGCATGGTTCCTTGCTTCCCAGGGGAGAGAAGGCGTGGGGGGCTGGTGTTATCCCCGGCATAAATACCGGGGTTAGTAAAGGCAGTATGAGAACAAGGAGCTTAACCTGCCGGGTGATGAGAGGTTTTAAGCAACAGAACCTATTGTTTCTTGTTCCATTATTCGTTAACTTTGTTGTATGGTTAAAAAACGAAATCTAATCTATTTCCGGCATTACTATTGGGAATTTTTTAATGCGCAAAAAGAGGAGGTGAAAGATAAAATCGACTATGTATTGTTTCTCGTAACAGTAGCTGACCGGATTCCAGGAAAATTTTTTAAACGGATTACCAGTTATGAAGGATTATTTGAGATAAGGATAGAATTTGAAAGTAATATATTTCGAATATTTTGCTGCTTTGATGAAGGAAACCTTGTTGTATTGTTTAACGGTTTTCAGAAGAAAACACAAAAGACTCCTAAAAAGGAGATAGAAAAAGCAGCAAAAATAAAAGACGAATATTTTGAGTACAAAAAGAAAAGGAGTAAAAAATGAAAGATACGATAACATTCGACGAGCATCTTGATAAAAGATATGGCAAGATTGGGACTAAAGAACGAACAGAATTTGAAATTAAGGCAAAAGCTTTTGCAATTGGAGAAATTATCAGGGATGCCAGAAAAGAAGCACAAATGACACAGGAAGAACTGGCAAAAAAAACAGGTACCAGAAAAAGTTTTATTTCACGAATAGAGAACGGGCACAGTGATATTCAGTTATCAACTTTGTTCCGGTTGGTAGAAATCGGATTTGGAAAGAAAGTTGACCTGACAATAATATGATCAGGTCTGCCACTTCAATTTTTCCCCGGTGCTGGTGCACCCGGCACTAAAGAATTACAACTTGTCAGCCGGAATCCGGCAGTATGAAAACAAGGAGCTTCACCTTCCGGGTGATGAGCGGTTTTATCCTTCGGTGAAGAGTTTGCGGGAGCATAGGAGGAAGTTCGAAAGAGTTTGAAGGTTCGAAGGGTTTGAAAGGAAGGTTTGTCGTCCTGCTTGCAGCAGAATTTTCGCTGCGCTTCAATTTGTTGTTGAAGAAGGTTCATGTGGTTTATTTTGTTTATTGGGTTCATGTTGTTCAGATTGTGCTTTGTTGAGAGGTTACTCATCCGGGTATTTTCACCCGGGGGAACAGGAGTGGGCGGGCAATGGGATTTGGCTTTGGCCGATTTTCAATTCCGCTGCGCTTCAATTTGAAGAAGGTTCATGTGGTTTATTTTGTTTATAGGGTTTATGTTGTTCAGATCGTGCTTTGTTGAGTGGTTACTCATCCTGGTATTTTCATCCGGGGGAACAGGCGTGGGCGGGCAATGGGATTTGGCTTTGGCCGATTTTCAATTCCGTTGCGCTTCAATTTGACGAAGGTTCATGTGGTTTATTTTGTTTATAGGGTTCATGTTGTTCAGATTGTGCTTTGTTGTGTGGTTACTCATCCTGGTATTTTCATCCGGGGGAACAGGAGTGGGCGGGCAATGGGATTTGGCTTTGGCCGATTTTCAATTCCGCTGCGCTTCAATTTGAAGAAGGTTCATGTGGTTTATTTTGTTTATAGGGTTTATGTTGTTCAGATTGTGCTTTGTTGAGAGGTTACTCATCCGGGTATTTTCACCCGGGGGAACAGGAGTGGGCGGGCAATGGGATTTGGCTTTGGCCGATTTTCAATTCCGCTGCGCTTCAATTTGAAGAAGGTTCATGTGGTTTATTTTGTTTATTGGGTTCATGTTGTTCAGATTGTGCGTTGTTGAGTGGTTACTCATCCTGGTATTTTCACCCCGGGGAACAGGAGTGGGCGGGCAGATCTCTGTCAGCGTCCGCTGGTCGTGACAGCGTGAATAAACGTATGTCAGCCTTTCATGTCTGAACCAAAATGCCTGAACTCCCGACAGATCGGGACAAGCTATGTATCAAAGAACTTCACAAAGATTTAGTATCTTTGTTTCAGCAGGATATAATATATGAGACAGAGAATTTATATTGATACTTCAGTAATTGGAGGCTGTTTTGATCAGGAATTTGAAGAATGGTCTAACCGTTTATTTGATGATTTTAAAGCCGGCAGGATGATTGCTGTTGTTTCAGATATAACCCTTGATGAATTGACCGATGCTCCTCAGCAGGTTCAGGATATTTTTGCTTCCATTCCTGAAGAAAATCTGGAAATTGTATCATCTGATATTGGTTCAAAAGATTTGGCTGATAAGTATATCATTGAGAAAGCTGTTTCCGGTAAATTTTACGAGGATGCAATGCATATTGCCATTGCAACAATTCATCAGGTTAATGTTCTTGCAAGCTGGAATTTTAAACACATAGTAAATTTGGAGCGAATAAGAATGTATAATTCGGTAAACCTAAAGAATGGGTATTTGATTCTGGAGATACGAACGCCAAGAGAAATTTTAAAGTTTGACGAAAATGAAGGATAAAGAATTTGATGCAGTTAAAATGATGCGCGATATAAGAGATAAGCGTCATTCGGAATATGAGAAAGATCCTCATTTACGGGAAGAACGTCTGACGGCTATCCGTAAAAAGTATGCTGACAAAATAAAAAATCAAAAAAACACTTGTGCAGGAATTTGATTAGGCTTTCAGCAGGATTTGGCTTTAGCCGATTTTCAATTCCGTTGCGCTTCAATTTGAAGAAGGTTCATGTGGTTTATTTTGTTTATTGGGTTTATGTTGTTCAGATTGTGCTTTGTTGAGTGGTTACTCATCCTGGTATTTTCACCCGGGGGAACAGGCGTGGGCGGGCAATGGGATTTGGCTTTGGCCGATTTTCAATTCCGTTGCGCTTCAATTTGACGAAGGTTCATGTGGTTTATTTTGTTTATAGGGTTTATTTTGTTCAGATTGTGCTTTGTTGTGTGGTTACTCATCCTGGTATTTTCATCCGACAGGAGTAGGCGGCAGATTACCTGTCAGCGTCCACTGGTCATGACAGCGTGAATAAACGTATGTCAGCCTTTCATGTCTGAACCAAAATGCCTGAACTTCCGACGGATCGGGACAAGCTATGATTAAAATGATTAAAGGATTGGTATGATTCGGATTTGGATTACTGGATTGCTGGATTTCTGGAAAAGAGATTGCTATTTTGAAAGGTAATACTTTGCCTGGAGGGAATCGGGTAATCGGGTAAATCAGGCGAATCAAGGTTCAGGTAACATATTTTACCAAATCAATAAAAAATGGTAATTTTGAAATATGAGAACAGTATATGAGATAAAAGAAATCCTGAGTAATCATAAAAGCAGGTTGTTTCATGATTACCCGATCAAATCAATGGCAATCTTTGGTTCTTATGCAAGGAGAGAACAAAATAATTCCAGTGATTTAGATATTGTTGTAGAGTTCTCAGATAATATTGGGATTCGGTTTATTGATTTAGCAGAGGAATTGGAAAACATTATAGGATTGAAAGTAGACCTTGTTTCAAAAAGGGGGATAAAAAAGTATTTAAAATCAATAGACTCAGATCTGATTCATGTCTAAACGCGATACATTTTTATTGATAAGTGATATGTTGCAATCAGCGGAAAAGCCTTAACATCGAAACAACCAATTATCTCTGTTGTGGTGTTTCAGAAAAAGTTAGGCGCCAGGTAAAAAAGCGTTGCCAAATTACAGAATGATACAATGATTTTGTATTTTTGAGAAAACATGACTATGAGAATAATTCAATTAAATATACCAGATAACATAGATTTGAAAGATTATGATTTTTCAATGATAATAGCTGCCAAATTATATGAAGATGCTAAACTTTCAGCAGGGCAGGCAGCTAAAATTGTGGGATTGTCAAAAAGAGCATTTATTGAGATGCTGGGAAAATATGGAGCATCTGTTTTTAGCACCTCAATTCCTGATTTACATTCTGATATAGCAAATGCCTAAGGTTGTTATATCAGATACCAGCACTTTAATACTTTTTCATAAAATTGAAGAGTTTGATCTTTTACGGAAAGTATACGATGAATTGGTTACTACTCCTGAGATTGCAAAGGAATTTGGAGAAGTACTTCCTGTTTGGATTAAAATTCAAGCTGTTTCAGATAAAAAATATCAAAAGTTTTTAGAGACACAGATTGATTCAGGAGAGGCAAGCGCCATTGCCTTAGCCACAGAATATGATGATGTACTGCTGCTGCTTGATGATTTAAAGGCACGAAAATTAGCGGTGCAACTAAATTTTAAGATTACAGGAACGCTTGGTGTGATTCATCGGGCAAAACAAATGTCGGTTATTGATAATGTTAAACCTTTAATTGAAAAATTAGTATTTACAGATTTCCGGATAGCTGACAATATTATAGCGGAGATTTTAAAACTGAATAATGAATAGGGTACCAGCCGCTAACATTAGTCTTGCATTGTTGGTTATTTCGGGAAACCATGCCCTTCTATGATAAACGGTAAATGATTTTCCGGTTCAGTTGGTGCCACATTGAGGGATCAGGAAAATGAGGCATCGTCCCAATAAACTTCTTCGGCTTTGGAATAGATTTTGACGCCGCAGGCAAGAAGGGAAATCAAGAAAATAATTTACGAGCATTTTGATTATATTGTTAGTGAGTGGAGTAAATATTTTAATAGCAGGCAATAATGGAAAGAGCATATAATAATCTGGATTTAAAATTTGAAAAAGATCATTTGATTCTTAAGGTGGATGATCAAATAATCCGGCTGAGAATATCTGATGTTTCAGATAAACTTGCCAGAGCTTCTGAATATGAACGAAAAGAATATAAAATCTCTCCTTTTGGCTATGGGATTAATTGGCGACTCATCGATGAAGATTTATCAATAAATGGGTTATTACAGTTTAGTAAAAATAAAAATGCCTGAAGAGACGTGAAGCATTTGAATGTTGAATGCCATACAATGATTAAGGAAGAGTCTTACATGGAAGGAAAGCGTGGCAGGTTTTTAACCCAAACGATGCATGGATTGCAGTTACGGCTCGATTAAGTGTCCATCCAGAATGGAACAAGTTGTTGCGCATAAATACGCCTGCCACATTCTTCTGTTTTCAACAACCACAACGATTCCATCCGCAACGGTCCGACATTGTCGCCCGCCTTTCACTGTGCCTTCGACCGGGGCCATATTGCCTTTCAGATAACTACCGCGTGCTGGTGCATCCTCACTAAAATGTCTGAATCATGATTCACAGGATTAAAGGATTGGCAGGATTAAGGAACTGCACCTTTAACGCAAACGCCCTGATTGGGAGCCATTAGGGGATAGTCTGAACTCCCGACAGATCGGGACAAGCTATGATTTAACAGATTAAAGGATTGGCAGGATTGGGAACTGACAACTGGGGTAGGGGAAATCAGGAAAATCGGAGAATCAAGGTTCAGGCAAGTTTTAACGCTCCAACCGAAAGAAGGATGCCATCCCTGCTTTTCATTGGCAGACTGCCATTTTTAACGGCTAATGCTAGATTGGCTGTAGGGATGGCATCCTTATCTGGCTTTTTTCGAGGGGATCAGGATAATCGGGGAATCGTGGTTCAGAGAGGGTAGGCACTCAGGTGCTTGTGCATTCGCACTAAAATGTCTGAATCATGATTCACAGGATTAAAGGATTGGCAGGATTAAGGAACTGCAAAAATGTCTGAACTCCCGACAGATCGGGACAAGCTATGATTTAACATATTAATGGATTGGCAGGATTTGGAACTGACAACTGGGGTAGGGGAAATCAGGAAAATCGGAGAATCAGGGTTCAGGCAAATTTTAACGCTCCAACCGAAAGGAGGATGCCATCCCTGCTTTTCATTGGCAGACTGCCATTTTTAACGGCTAATGCTAGATTGGCTGTAGGGATGGCATCCTTATCTGGCTTTTTTCGAGGGGATCAGGATAATCGGGGAATCGTGGTTCAGACAGGTTAGGAACTTGCCGGGTGCTGGCGCATCGGCAACTGAAGGTACGGGGAAGGTTCCAACTGATAGAAAAATTTGAAGAAGTTGGAATGTCGAATTGTGATTGCTCAAAGTGGCGACAGCCGAAAGGATATCTGCTGCCAGCAGGGTCAATAACCCCGGTGTTTCAACCCGGGGTATAGAAGCATAAATTCATCCCCTCCTCCGGGCTTCAGCCTTTAATGGCCGGAGCATGGTTCCTTGCTTCCCAGGGGAGAGAAGGCGTGGGGGGCTGGTGTTATCCCCGGCATAAATACCGGGGTTAGTAAAGGCAGTATGAGAACAAGCAGCTTGTTACTCATCCTGGTTTGATGAAGGTTTATATGGTTTATGTTGTTCATTTGGATCAGGTGGTTTTTTTTTCGTCTGATTTAGTCTGATGTTTTTCAAATATTTCTGCATAAAATTCTTCGATAACAGAAATCTCCTTATCCGACAATTCATCAAAGTTTTTTTGCCATTTCCTTTTGGACAATTTTCCTTTATTTTGGTCCAGTAATTTTATAAGTAAATCAACTCTGGTATCCGGAAGAGTAAGAAAGGAATTTATAGCATTGCTTAACCTGTCATATTTTTCGAGGTAATCAATCTCTTTGGGTATAATTCCGTTTATTGTTTCTTCAACGCATTCGTAAAGAAATTCTGCCTGAAGTGTCAGATCGAAATAACGATATAAATCGATGGTATCGTTGAGTATTTTAATAGTATGACTTGTTGTTGGCTCCCATTCAATTAAATCTAACCGTTGAGATGAATAGTCTTCCAATACTTCCTGGTAATCGCTGATTCGATCCAGAATTGCAGATGAAACCGGGAAAATCATATCTCGTTTTGTATATCCCCTCCAATTTAATATGTGATGAATCAAATATCGATGAATCCTTCCATTGCCATCAGAAAGAGGATGAATAAAAACAAACCCGAAGGCAATGGTTGCTGCTGTAAGAACGGGATCATAGTCACTGTTTTGAAGGATGTTATTTGTATTCAGCAGGCCATTCATCAAAGAGTTCAGGTCTGCTGCTTTTGCTGAAATGTGGTCTGGAACAGGTGAAAAGGTTTCGCGGTCATGTTCCCCAATAAATCCTTCTTCCTGCCTGATTCCCATATGCTTTAATTTATTGGTTCCGATTACTATATGCTGTAATCGTTCTATTTCTGACAAGGTTAATGCTTTCTTTCCTGCCTGTCCTATTGCTTTGCCCCAATTTCTTGCCCGCATATTTGGAGGAAATTCACCTTCAATTGCAAATGAAGCTTTAGAATCCTTTAGTAACAAAAAGGCTGCTGTCCTTCTGATCAACTCTTTATCCCTGCTATTTAATCCTTTGTCAATTGAATCCTGAATATTGGCAGAAATAAACTTTTCAAGCTTTTCGCTTCTTCTTATCATTGGACAGAATTCAGGCGTTCCGGGCAGGTTATTTTTTATCCTGTGCCGGGTTGAATTGATTACCGGCCCTGGAAATTGTAAGGAAGGATTCACAACTTCCACATAGGTCCCTGCTTTTAAATCAGGGATATCAAGTTTGATTCCGAATAACCACTCGTAGAGAAACCATACTTTTCTTGAATATTGGCCGGTTGGTTTATTCAGAACAGCTTTCCTGATTTTTTTTTCTCCAATGAGTTGAAAAAATGTTTTTAGAATTAATAAATCAAGGCCTTCATATTTCAGTGCAAAGAAGATATGACTGATAAGGTCATCGTTTGGTTTGTGTCTTTTGGTAAATACCTGCCACTGTTCTGTATTATATCTTTGATGTTTGTCGGTGATTATGGCAAGTTGCCGGGGTGCAGGTAAAAATTTACCTGTATGATCCTCTATTTCCTGAAGCATTAATGAATAACCCGCCAACATTCCTTCTTCCGGAGTTGGTCGACCATGAAATAGGGTTACTTTTTGTGAAAAATGATGACTCATGCCTTTGAAATATGAAATTCATTTACAAAGGTAACCTGAAAAATAATTACTTCATATGAAATATGATTATTAATTGACTGAGAGTATGAAAAATTGTTTGTTGTTGAAGAAGGTTCATGTGGTTTATTTTGTTTATATAGTTCATGTTGTTCAAATTGTGCTTTGTTGTGTGGTTACTCATCCCGGTATTATTACCCGGAGGAACAGGAGTGGGCGGGCAATGGGATTTGACTTTGGCCGATTTTCAATTCCGTTGCGCTTCAATTTGAAGAAGGTTCATGTGGTTTATTTTGTTTATAGGGTTTATGTTGTTCAGAATGTGCTTTGTTGAGTGGTTACTCATCCGGGTATTTTCATCCGGGGGAACAGGCGTGGGCGGGCAATGGGATTTGGCTTTGGCCTATTTTCAATTCCGCTGCGCTTCAATTTGAAGAAGGTTCATGTGGTTTATTTTGTTTATTGGGTTTATGTTGTTCAGATTGTGCTTTGTTGAGTGGTTACTCATACCTGTATTTTCACCCGGGGGAACAGGAGTGGGCGTGCAATGGAATTTGGCTTTGGCCGATTTTCAATTCCGCTGCGCTTCAATTTGACGAAGGTTCATGTGGTTTATTTTGTTTATAGGGTTTATGTTGTTCAGATTGTGCTTTTTTGAGTGGTTACTCATCGTGGTATTTTCACCCGGGGGAAAAGGAGTGGGCGGGCAATGGGATTTGACTTTGGCCGATTTTCAATTCCGTTGCGCTTCAATTTGAAGAAGGTTCATGTGGTTTATTTTGTTTATTGGGTTCATGTTGTTCAGATTGTGCTTTGTTGAGTGGTTACTCATCCCGGTATTTTCACCCGGGGGAACAGGAGTGGGCGGGCAATGGGATTTGACTTTGGCCGATTTTCAATTCCGTTGCGCTTCAATTTGTTGTTGAAGAAGGTTTTTTATTTTGTTTATAGGGTTTATTTTGTTCAGATTGTGCTTTGTTGAGTGGTTACTAACCCGGTATTTTCGCCCGGGAGAGCAGGAGTGGGCGTGCAGATCAATAGTCAGCGTCCGCTGGTCGTGACAGCGTGAATAAACGTATGTCGGCCTTTCATATCTGAACCAAAATGTCTGAAATTGTCTGAACCATGATTTACAGGATTACAGGATTGGCAGGATTGGGAAGTTGAGCTGGTGACTTCCGGTTCACCTGCTCAATTAAACCTGACAAAAGATGCCATCCCGTCTTTCCTTTGGCGGAGTGCAAAATTTTAGCAGCCTGAGCTTTATGGATTATAGGGATGACATTCTTTCTGAACGATAAGGAAAATGTGGCTATTTGCAAAAAACATCTCCCGTTTATCGCATTCTGCAATGATTCCATCGGCAAAGGCCTGACTTCATCCCCCACCTTCCACCGCGCCACCGGCCGGGGCATGATTGCCCTTTCGGATGATTACCGGGTGGTGGTGCAGGTTGTCTGAACTCCGGGTTTGAAGGTTTTTATTTAGTCTGATATTGTCGCCAGCTTTCTATCCCGCTTTTGACCGCAGTTTCATTGTCATTTCTGATGGCTACCTTAAGTATTTCGTAACGTAATCAATGAAAGATTCCATCCCTGCTTTTTTAAAATTGCACTTTGATTTTCAGGTGCAGTTTCTTTAATCAGGCAATAGGGATGGAATCTTTTTCTCAGTTTATTGTAAAAATGAGAAGCTCATGATTGATTATAAGGAAATAATAAAAAGGAACCCTGATAAACGGTTTGGGAAACCATGTATCCGGAAAACACGAATTACTGTTTTTGATGTACTTGGCTGGTTAGCTGCCGGAATGAGCTATGATGAAATTATACATGATTTTCCTGAATTGACAAATGAGGACATAAGAGCTAGTTTGGCTTATGCAGCTGATAGGGAACATAAATTGCAACATGCTTCATGAAGTTGTTATTTGATCAAATATCTCTTTTCGAATTGTATCCCGATTAAAAGGTTATTATCCGGATTGCATTCATGTTTCGGATGTTGGACTAAATGATGCAGAGGATCATACGATTTGGTAATTTGCCAAGAAAATGATTATTCAATGGTTACTTTTGATTCGGATTATTTTGATATCAGCTTAATAAAAGGACATCCTCCCAAAATTATCTGGATTAGAACAGGTAATATGGCTACGATAGAAATAACAGATTTAATGATTCGGAACGTTGATAGCATTATTTCATTTTTAACCGATGTGAATCAGAAGGAAATGGCTTGCAAAGAACTTGAATATAGGAAATAGATTCTTTAGGTTGATTCTTCTTATCAACAGGGTTTATAACTGGCGGATGCATTGACCGCTGCATCTGAGCAACAAAGGATGTCCTCCCTGCTTTTCTTTGGTGGTGGTGCAGAATTTTGATTGCAGCACCTTTATGAGTTTTAGGGATGGCATCCTTCATAGCCATTTTTGGGCAGAGAAGGGTTGGTCCCGTTGCAACCCCTGCTTAAAAACGGGTAAGTGCGGATTTCCTGCGCCGATTCATTAATCAACATAAAGTCGCTACCGGGCACAGGGTAGAGGTTTGGTCAGATCGTCTGAACCAACAGAATAAGGATATATAGGTAAGGGTCTGTAATTTAGAACAATTCTTGATCCATTCAATACAAATTATTTCATAACTTATATATTCCTTAAAGGAAGTTCATTGATTTTTTAATTCGAACCAAAACATGCCAGTATTCTTATCCGTGAGGACGTGGCTTATTAATTATATATACTAAAAAGTAAATTTATTAGTACTAAAAACCAAACGTTATGAAAACTGAAATTCTTGTAATTGTTATGTTTTCGTTTTTTTACTGCAATTTAGCCCTTGCTCAAAAACAAAATTCATCGTTATCAGAATTCATTTCAGCAGAGGATTTTAAAAACCTGCCGGAAGAGGTCCAGTTGGATTTGAAAAAAAATGGGTATGATGACAACTCTTATGGACAGGCAGGTATGCAAAAAAATGCACTGGTTAACACGAGGAATCCAAATCCCTTTCCTTTAAGCAAACCCTATAAAAAACGTATAAAAGGGCAACCGGATTCGTTTGCATTAGTGAAATCGTTAAACCAGGAGAATTCATCTTATTATACAGAAAAGCTGGACAGCATTGTTGATTATGAAGTTATTCCGGTTCCGGAATACGATTCACTTGAAGTACAGAATACGATAGAAAAATTTGACGAGAATGGATTCCTGACAGAAATGATTACACAGAGTTATGATTCCACCTCCAATAAGTTGGTGAACCTTAAAAAAGATGAAAACAATTACGATTCAGAAGGAAACTTACTTCAGAAATTAACTTATGAGTGGAATGGTGAAATTTGGGCTGTCTCTGGTAAAAATGAAAATGAGTACAATTTAAACAGACGAATTACAAGTTCTTCAACTTATAGCTGGAACGGCAATGACTGGGATAATGTTACAAAAACAGAATATGAGTATGATACTCAAGGTGAACAAACAGCAAATACATACTACAGAGTTGATTACAATAACGAATGGGTAATCTATAATAAAATCGAAGTTTCCTATCATGAAAATGGTGAACGTGCAAATACTTCTATTTATTCCCTTTGGAATCCCGAAGACAGTGCATGGACCACTGAAACAAGAGCGGCTTATGAAGAAACGGGAAGAATAATATTTTCTGAAACAAAAAAATTTAATCCCGCTGCTAGAAAGATGGAACCCAGTTATAAAACTGAATATGAATATTTGGAAGATGAGAGCATTATAGAAACAAGATTTCGTTGGAACGCAGTGGCACAGGAATTTTACCAGGAATATCAAATCAGATACAAATATGAGAGAATATATGAAAATAATAACTTAATACAGGAGATCAGACTGAATTATGTTTATGGAAACTGGGAATATCAGTACAAAAAGATTAATGAATACGATCAATGGGGAAATCAGGTTTTAACCGAATTTTATGATCCTTACTGGGGTAATGACGGTGAAATTCAACGGAGAACCATCCGGGCATTCAATGAAACAGGAAAATTAATAAGGTTTGAAGATTACAGTTGGGAGTTTGATGAGGAGTATTATTATAAAAAGAAGGTTGGGATCTTGTTTTATGAATTTGAACTTGATAATGATGGGAAAAATTTAAGTTATACAAGATATAAATGGGATAAAGAGAAAGAAGACTGGCTTGTTGACTGGAAAGATTATTTCCTTTATCCTGATGAGGGGGAATATAACATCCACAAATATCAGTTCAATGTAACCGGTTACATACCCGTATTCATAAAAGCTTATCTGACGATATTGAATTATAATGAATTCATAGGAAAATACACCGGTATAAATGACGGTATGGGATCCGGAAGTCAAATTACGTACAATGAAGATTTAAAAGTGGACAAGGTTCTGTATATTGAAAATGGTATTGTGTATGATAGTATAAGTTGTTATTACAACAGGGAAGGAAGAGACTCATTATGGATAAATTTCTATTATTCACCTTATTTTAATGACACAGTATTTAATTTTGTCCGGTTTTCATATTCCATGCTATCCGCAGGTGAAATGGAAATTACGGAATTTTATTATGATGACCAATCCGACGTTGTTTTTGATGAGTACGGCAATATTATTAATGGCAGGGACTTGTATATTTTTAAATCTATTTTTAAAGATGGAAGAATGTTGCAATCAACTCGTTTTTCTTCGGGTGATGATTGGAATACAACAGACAGTACACTATTTACCTATAATGCCAACGGCCAGATAGAAACAGTTTTATTTGAAGATGATTATCAAAAAACAAAAAAAGAATATCTTTTGACTAATGATACGTTGTTTCGAAATGAATATATAAAGCGTACCAGCGAACAAACATCAGAATGGATTCTTGAGTATAAAACATTCTATAAAATTGACCCGGCTGTTAATAAAAATCAGATATTAAATATTCCAGCCCTAATGTTTGATGAAGTCAGCTATTTGTATTCCTATGAGTGGCATTTGCAATACGATTATGGTAAAATACTGGAAGTTTTCGGTGTTTCGGATTACGGGGAATCCGGTAATTTTTCAATTACATCCAAGGCAGAAGTTTACTATTCAAAGGCTTCCTCATTACAGGGAGAGGGATATATCAGCGGGTACATATTCAATGAAGACGGGGAAAACAAAATTATTACCACAACAACGAATAACACCGGGGAGCCAATAAAAGGTGTTCCTCTTTCTTTATGTGCCAGGGAAGATAATTTTGTGCTGGCTGGCGTTACAACAAGCACCAATGGATTCTACGAGTTTAAAGGCGTACCTGAAGGAACTTTTTACCTGAAAATTGATCTGGAAGGTTTTGAACAAGGCTCAACACACGAAATGCAGGTTACTTCGGATTTAAAAAATTTTGAAAACAAAAATTTTAACATACAGGGAGCTAAAGTTGTATCCGTTGCAAAAGAATGGAAATCAAACATAAAGATTTATCCTAATCCTACTTCAGGGAAGGTCACAATTTTAGGATTAAATCCTGATCCTTTTAATATTGTGAGCGTTTACAGCCCTTCGGGAAATAGGGTTTATGAAAATAAAACTTCAAATAATTCTGATGAAATAAATATGTACAATTTTGCTGCAGGAGTTTATATTTTAGAAATTGTAAATAAAGATAAGGCTATTAATTTTAAAATAATTAAAAATTAATCGTATGAGAAAAGCCCTATTTGGAGGAATATTCAATGTAGTATACACTCTTAAGAAAAAATGTATCTTTCTGCTTCTGTTGTTTCTTCTTTAAATTACTGAAATAATGGATACAAAAAAGATTTTTTTTGAACTGGCACCATGCAGGTTTCATGATATTCGAACACAAAGCTCTCAACCCGGTATTACACTCAGATTAAAGGTTTAAATTAAAAAAAGTTTTTGTGGTTTTTGTAATTGTTTGAAGAGTTGTAACAGTTTTATTATGCTGCCAATCACTTGTTAGAATAAACTTAATAAAAAGATTATGAAAAATTCAATTAAACTGATTGTTGTAGTTTTTGCTTTAACGATGACTTTAGAGTCTTCTGCCCAAATCTTTGGAGTAAAAGCAGGTTTAAATTTATCGAACATGCTTATTAAAAATGATGAAGATACCTGGAGTGAGGATTTTAAGATGAAGCCCGGTTTTCATGCTGGTGTAACTGCTGAATTTCCTGTAACGGAAATTTTTTCATTTGAAACGGGTGTGTTGCTCACAACAAAAGGATTTAAACAGAGTAATGAAGATTCATTTATGGGCGAAACAGAAAAGAATGAATTAAAGTTGAATCTTTTTTATCTTGATGTTCCATTGACTGCTAAAATTGCTTATGATATTGGAAGTGCTGAGGTTTATTGCGTTTTTGGACCTTATGCAGGGTTGGGATTAAGCGGCAAAAGTAAAATGGAAAGCAGTTATGCCGGTGAAACGGAAACCGGTGAAGAAGACATTACATGGGGTACCGCTGAAGATGAAGCCGATTTAAAAAGACTGGATTTTGGTTTGATGTTGGGGGCAGGAATAGAAATAAGTTCTGTGCAGGTTGGAGTTTCTTACGGTTTAGGATTAGCGAATATCTCACCTTATACTGAAGATGGTTCAAAAATAAACAACCGGGTTTTAGGAATATCAGTTGGCTATAAGTTCGGACCACAATAGAAAGTACCAATGCTTAAATAAATAAAACTCCTTTCAGGGTACGAAAATATTGTGTGGTATTGTTAATTAGGATAGCTGCTTTTCCTTCAAATTCACAGGAAAGGAATAAAACCAGAAAGAGCAAAATTTTTGAGGTAGTGGGGCCGCTGTGACGGCAAATTATGACTTCCGGTTTATAAAAGGTCGTAACGACAACTGGGAATGCGGATTGGAATTGTCGGAGAATCAAGCACAAGCGACCTCTGTTTAAATGGTGAAGGTGTAATAAAAACTAATTTATATACCTTTCTCTTGAAGTAAACTACATTCTGGGTAAGAGAAGGTTTTTCATGCGAAGCAGGTCATTCCCTTACGTAAATAAAAGAGCCAGAACATTCAAAGATTCGGATATTTAGTTCTCTATACTGCATTTTTAGAAAAGCCTGAACCTGTTTTTTTAGGAAGATTTTTATCTGCTACAGAAATTTAAAGGGTTTGTGACTTTATGGTGACACTTTAATACGTACTTTGCATTAAGTAAGAACCCATTTGAGGTGGTTTTGCTTTGAGTACAAATTGATAAACAAATAAAAATGAAAATTCGGATAAAATTTTTACTGAGCTTCATCTTAACAAGCTTTTTATATACCGGATTCGCTCAAAACCCGATGGATTTTGAACTGCATTCTGTAACGGATAACAGCCATTTTGTATTAAGTGAAGCAAGGGGGAAATATGTAGCCTTACATTTTCTGTTAAAAACGGAATGCCCACTTTGCCTGAGACATACTCAGGATTATATTCATAAAGCAGACAATCTTCCTGACGTTATAAACGTGTTTATTAAACCGGATACAGATGAGGAAATCAGAGAATGGGCAAAATATTTTTCTGCAGATGAATTGTCCAGATTTCCAATTTATCAGGATGCCGATGCAAAACTTGCAAAAAGTTTTAACATTCCCGGAGGATATTTTTTTCATAATCAGGATGTAAATTACCCTGCATTGGTCTTACTCGGACATGATGGTAAGGAAGTATTCAGGTATATTGGAAAAAACAATTCCGACAGATTCTCATTTGAGAAATTGGAGAATAAAATGGCTGAGTTGGAAAAATCAAAAAACAACTGATTCTCTGTAGAAATAACTTCAGCTCAGTCAGGCTGATAGCATGTTTTTCGATCAGACCCGGTAATTGCAACTGCTAACATAATAACAGACGGTGGTTTCGTTTGAGCTATTCTTTTATAACTTTAACATCGCCGAACCGCCGCCACTGTGGTATTGGTATTGTCGATGGGAAGGTTCGTTTTGTCGTACCATCCCCTGGAACTCAGTTTGCCGTCATCAAAACCTTCTGTTAAAAAAACCTGCTGTTCACTGTCGCCACTCCCGGCTGAAGTGGACGAAACCACCATCGGGATTCTATCTCCGCCTCCCCCGCCCACAGGGCTTTTGAACAGGTTGTCGCCGGCATCTGTATGGGGAGTGGCAGTACTGAAGAGGGTAGTTGCGTCAGTATCAGCATACATATTTTCATCTTTCATGCCGGTGGTGATGCCATTGCTGTCAGGGATTGCCGTCAGCATGGCCGTGGGTAAAAGCTGTCGTCCGCAGGCCACCCGGTAAATCAAGGCCGGCAAAAGCGGCACTGCCCGGGAGCACAAAACACAGTACTGTCGCTATACATGAGGTTGATTGTGAAATGTGGGAACAGTGTTGGTTTTTGGCAGAAACAAGGTATAAAAGTTATTGCAAAAAGTGGTTCCGGAGTTAACAACAAATGAAAACATATTTGAAAGATTTTTCCTGTTTTATTGCTTTTTAAAGCTTAACTTTGCACCAATAAAAAATTGGATGTTCGTATTTCATTCGGATATTGTTCTGTAAACAATCTTTACTTTCTGTAAAGGTTGTACTTTGGTTGTTCCCGGATTATTCTTTTCGGGAGCAGTTTTCTTTTGAATTAATTTGAAATTTCATCTGCATACCATGTTGAAAACATCCGGATGCTTTTCCTGTATGCAACAAAAATTAACGGAAATGAACGACGAAAAACAAACAATTCACGAATTTGATTTAAGCATTATTTATGAATTTTTTTCAGACACAGAACGGCAGGGTCCCGGAAGTCGGAAAGAGACGCTAAAGGCATTGAGTTTTATCAACGGGCTTACCGAAAAGTCTAAAATTGCAGATATTGGTTGCGGAACAGGTGGCCAGACCATGGTACTGGGAGAAAACACTCCATGTGAAATTACCGGTGTTGATGCCTGGCCCGATTTTATAAATCAATTCAACCGGAATGCCCTGAACAAAAATCTTCAGGACAGAGTGAAAGGCATTGTTGGTAATATGGAAAATCTTCCGTTTCAGGAAGAAGAATTCGACTTGATCTGGTCGGAAGGTGCGATTTATCATATGGGGTTTGAACGCGGACTGAACGAATGGAGGAAATTTCTGAAACAAGGCGGATATATCGCAGTTACAGAAAATACCTGGTTTAGCGAAGAGCGGCCTGCCGAAATTCAGGATTTTTGGCAAAAAGCCTATCCCGAAATAGATACAATCTCAAATAAGGTTGCTCAAATGCAAAAAGCAGGCTATCTTCCTGTTGCCACTTATGTCTTGCCCGAAAGTATATGGATGGACTATTATGATTGGCAAACATTGAGACGAGAATCGTTTCTGAAAAAATTTAACGGGAACAATTCGATAAAAGAATTTGTCGCATCCATGCAATATGAGGCAGAGTTATATTACAAATACAAAGAATATTATGGCTATATGTTTTATATCGGAAAGAAGATTTAAGGTTTGATGTAATCAGTCCTAAACATTATCCTCACTGGTGCTACCTGGAGCAGAAAGAGGTGGGGGGCTGGTGTGCTGATCCCCGGCATAAATGCCGGGGTTGGTGTCCAGGAAGGGGAGATAGGGTTCATGTTGTTCATGTTGTTTGGGTCGTTCCTGCCAAACAGGAGGATTACTTACCCCGGTATTTTAAACCGAGGTACAGGCAGATAAATTGACCTCCCCCCATTGTTAACTAAGGATGTCCTCCCTGCTTTTCTTTGGTGGTGGTGCAAAATTTTGATATCAGAGCCTTTATCAGCTTTAGGGATGGCATCCTTAAAGGTGCTGACTGGAGCAGAGAGGGTTGGGAGGCCGGTGGACTGGCACCTTGTATCCCGCTCTCCGCTCCATTTTAAGCAGGCTTTTGATGAATTTAATCATCTTTGTTGTAAAAGCCCCTGTTATCGATTTAGCAGGCTAAATAGCCACCCATTTTTAAGTCTCAAAGAATATTTTTTTACTTTTTCTGAATAATAAAATGATTATCCTTAAGTAATTAAATTCCTTTATTATTCTCCAATTTGATTAGTTAAATTTATAAGCGAAACCGAATATTCATCAGGTCGTGTTGAATAGGATATTTTGTAATCAGTTGGATACCAACCATCACGTTTAAAAGCTGAAGGTTGCCTGACAGGAAACACTTTATCAGGTTGAGTTAACAGGTAATCCATTGTAATCATTGGCTCCCAGAAAATAAATTCACCATTGTAAGAACCCCAAATGAAAGTGTGGGTAAATGGTTCTCCATGAAATTCCGGAGAGGTAACATCAGCCCAATGTGTTCCCATTTCAGGTACTATGCCTGGAATTTGAACATAAAGCGGCGGAACATACTTATCTGCAGGAGGGGTGTCAAAATCTTCTGCGTCTATTGGTGGAACTGGCACTAGAAGCGGAATTAACATTCTTTCCTCACTGGGTATTGTGTAAAAATGAAAATCAAAATGTGACACTTCATAAACTCCATCAGGTCCTTCATGACCGTGAGGATTCCAGTCTAAAAGCGCATGAGTAAAAAAGTTTTGACCCTTATTCTTTGGCAAAATCAACACATATTGTTTTATTTCATCCGGCAAATTTTCCAATGCCTTACCTGATAAATTTATCCCGACTTCTAAAGGGTCACCATTTTTATTGACTTTAATCCAAGCTCTTGCCACCCCATTCCCAACTGGCAATGTTGAACTATAAAAAGTGTTCATAGAAGCACTTTTCAAATCCTGGGAATTTTCATTAACTGAACTTAACGAATCATTTCCCAATTCTTCCTGACATGACTGTATCCCCAAAAGGGTAATACATATCAACAGAATCAACGAATAATTTACTAATTTTTTCATAACTCTTCAATTAAATTTAGACTAAATTAAAGCATTGAAAACTAATAAGCAATAGCTTTTTCAGTATAAAATACATTTTAGTATTTATTAACGAATGATTAAGAAACTGCATTATGAATGGTAGCTCGTACGCATCTGTTTACCGGCAGGATTCAGTTTAGCCTCTTCCTGTATGCATCTCTTCATTTTCCATTCATCTTCAATCGTGTGCTCGTCTGTCGTTCTTCTAATTTAATCTCCCATCAATCTGATAGTTAAAGAGGTTAACCACCAAATCACCAATACGAACCACCAAAAACCTCTTTAATCTTCTCTTTCCCTCTGCTCTTTGCCCTTGGTTTCTCGCTGAAATCGCAGATTTTAAGGATGCTGATTTATGGGGAAGGAGAATTGCCAGATTACTGATTTGCTAAATTAGAGAATATTGTCGCCCAATCGCTCAGTTTGCTTGTCCTACATTTTAAATGCCAGTTAACCTGGCACACCTGCACAACAATTACAACACTTTAATCATCTCTTTTAAATGTTCTTGTAGATTAGCGTTTAAACCTTCTTCTGCAGGTTCAGACGATTAGACTCAATGACACAAGCTAATTTTTTATAACCTTAACCTGCCTTATAAAATATTCATCTTGGTTCGACACCTTTACGATGTATATGCCTGCCCGGAAGGCAGATACATCTACCTGGTACGGAAATGTCACCGCCCGGGACGTGTCAAAAATCTTCCGCCCTTCCTGGGTGTATATCGCTACACCCGCCTTTCCGCTCCACTGTGCATTACCCGTTATCGTTATGTTTGTGTTCGATGGATTCGGATAAACCCTGCCCATACCTGAACCTCCCTCTCCGCTGCCCGGTTTCACTTTTCGCGTATTGGCGGGAGTGGTGGAATCACCGGGAGCATCTGCTATTACCAGGTCATCGACCCAGAAGGTCTGGTCGACGGGCGCACCGTTTCCGATAAACGGAGCAATGCCAAACTGATTAAACCGGATTGCCGGCCGGGCACTGGTGCGGATGACCAGGTTGTGGTAGTCAAAAACCAGCGTGTCATCCAGCCAGTAACGCATGATGCCGTCGGAATTGGTTGTGGTGTCGGCAACTGTGTTGAGCTTCACATACACAGCCACCTTATGCCATTCACCGGCAGTAATCAGGGCGGAAGGATGGAGAAAGTGCTTGCTGTTGTACCACCTGCCGCCACTCTGGTAGCAGTCGGTGGTAACGTTGTCCTGTTCCCCGTTGCAGCCATTAACGGCACGGTCCTCGGTAATGCCGGTCAGATCTTTCACCGGGATGCCGTAGGAAGTATTTACAAATTTATCATCGCGGAAAATGACCCGTGGTCTGAGTGCATTCTGTTCAATTTTTACCTGCAGGTAACTGTAATTGGGCGAAGCCCAGTCCCCGTCCTTGTCCGACATAATGAAAAACTCGTGCGGATGTACACTTTTCCCTGACCCCTGGTAGCCCGATGAATATTTCACGTAATACGAAACATACAGTTCTCCTGTGCCGGTGAATTTGTGCCGGATGGCTCCCCCCGAATCGGGATTGCTGGCTCCCTTTGCAAAATGAAACTTTACCGAACCGCCGCCACTGTGGTAGTCGGTGTTGTCGATGGGAAGGTTCGTATTGTCGTACCACCCCCTGGAAATCAGGTTGTTGTCATTAAAATCTTCTGTTAGGAAAACCTGCTGCCCTTCGGTACCACTGTCGGTTGAAGAGGATGAAACCACGAAAGGGATTCTATCTCCGCCTCCCCCGCCAACAGGGCTTATGAACGGGTTGTTCCGGGTATCCGCATGGGGAGAGGCAGTACTGAAGAGGACAGTTGCGTCAGTATCAGCATACGCATTTTCATCTTTCATGCCGGTGGTGATGCCATTGCTGTCGGGATTGCCGTCAGCATGACCGTGGGTAAAAGCCGTCGTCCGGAGGCCACCCGGGAAATCAAGGCCGGCAAAAGCGGCACTGCCCGGGAGCACAAAACACAGTACTGTGGATATACCTGTTACGTAAATAAAAAGCTGCTTCATCATTTTAATTTAACCGTTGTTTCATAAATACTCCACTGCAGTTGGAAGGATGCTGAATCTGCCTGTATGTACATTTTAAAAATCCAAGTTCCCCTGTACGTGGTCAGAGCGATTTCCGGGTTGGTGAATAACTAACGCATTGCTCCATATTAAAAGTTGTTTCCGGAAAAAAGAAGAAAGAACAATGAATCAACAAAAAAAGCAGGCTCCTGTGGCAAGTCCTTGCACTTACCAAACTGTTTTGGCACCTAAATATAGATATAGCAGGTGGAAAAGAAAAATAAAAGATGAGGATTTAAATTTGTTGTGACAGTGCCGGGGATTTTGTAATTTTAAGAATTGAAGAAAAACGGCATTCATTATGGAAACAATACTGGCGGCTTTAATTTCAGGAATAGCAACTGTTGCAGCTGCATGGATCAGCAGCAGCAGATATCGAAAACCGGTAGCTTCCCCCGCCAGAAAAGAACAACCGGGAGAAACAGAAAAGAAGGTTGGCTTTTCAGGATACCGGCCAAACACTGCCTGGTGGGCAGTGGTTATGGGCCTGTTTACCCTGCTGTTGATTTACGCAGGCTTTTTTATACATCATGACCTTCCTTCCCAGATGGGATTGTTTGGAATCCCGGTTGTTGTTATCATCCTATCGCTCATTAAACCTGCCCGGCCCTGGAGTGCCGCTGCTTTTGTTTTCGGGGTCTCCACCGTCGCCTTTCTTGCTGAATTTGCTGTTAAACTCACACGGGGTGAATCCGTTGCATTATCAGATAGCGATCGCTGGCTCCCGTTCTGGATACTGTTAATATCTGCCGGATATGCCGCTCTGGGTGCTTTAATCTGCTGGTGGAGAAGAAGACAACAGATAACAGATAACGTAACTGTCTGAATTTTGACTAACCCTGGTGTTTTAACCCGGGCACAGGCGGATGGATTACCTTCTCCCCCTCAGAGGGGCTAAGGCTGTCGTCCCTGACTTTTATTGGTAGTATGAACGTGGAAGATATTCAGCAGCTGAAGGCGGGTTCATAATGCAGGGGCAGCGTAAACGAAAATGTACTTCCCTTGTTGACGACGCTATCCACCATCAGTTTTCCATCCTGCAGCCCGGTAAATTCCTTGCAAAGAATCAAACCCAGCCCTGTCCCCTGTTCATTTGAAGTACCATGTGTAGAATAAGCTTTTTCCGGCTTAAAAAGGGATTGTATTTTTTCTTCATTCATTCCGATGCCGTTATCGGTTATATTAATTTTCAGGAAGGCTTTGTTTTTTTCATGAATTATTGCAGTTGAAATTGTAACCGTTCCACCTTCATGGGTAAATTTTACGGCATTGGAAATGAGGTTTCGCAATACGGTCCGTGTAAGATGTTTGTCAGCAATAACAGAAATATTATCTTTTATATTACAGTTTATTGTGATGTTCTTTTGATTTGCCCACACCCGGAATTCTGAAACCAGCGGGGCAATTTCTTTTTCAAAATTTATTTTTTCTTTTGATACCGGTGTGTTTCCCGATTGCGATTTTGACCATTCCAGCAGATTCTCCAACAGATTGTAAAGATTGTCGGAAGAATCTTTTAAGGCAGCCAGCAAATCTTTGCGCATTGCATCATCCATGTTGTCATAGTCATCCAGAATCAGGTTGTTCAAGGCTTTTTGATTGGCAACCGGACCGCGGAGATCGTGGGCCAGAACGGAAATGAACTTATCCTTCATCTCATTCAGTTCCTTTAACTGATGGCTCGTTTTTTCAAGCAACTCTTCCTTTTCCTTTTTTTCAGTAGTATCGTATGTATTAAAGATTATTCTGTTGCTGGTCTTATAGCTTAGGCGGGCAGTAAACCAGAATTTTTTATTATCGAGGGAGAGGGGATACTCAATGATTACAAGTTCCTTGGTATCCAGGCATTTTTTTATTGCGGTCAGAAAAAAGCCGGCTTTTTCCTGATCAAATACATCGTGCAGTTTTTTCCCGATCAACTGTTTTTTTGGAAGTGCCAGTAGCCGTTCGTTTTCTGATGCGATTTTTAAATACCTGCCTGTGTCGTCAAATTCTATAATGGTGCTGTCGAGTGAGGCAAAAATGGCCTTCAATTCCCTTTCGTTTTGTTTTATCTTAAACAAAGCCCTGGAAAACAGTCCGGCCAGTAAGCTGATGACAAATGCGCTGATAAATAAGATTAAGGTTAACATTTTATCCTGATCCTGATACTGTTTCCAGCCGTTTATAGGGGCTGCAGACAGAATCCAGTTGCCAATGGGTAAATTGATGTCGATTTTGACGGGATTTTTATCCTGAATATTTTCTGCTCCCCAAAATACTGCGCCCTCTTTACCTAATCCGTTATATCCCTGAAGGGTGAAATAATTATTGTTTTCAACGGGATTTAAATTCGCCTCATTTAACAGGCTCGATTGTTTTATAACAATGTCGGTTACACCCCAAAAACTATTTTTGCCCTGTGTTTTATCAAAAATGGGTGTATAGCTAATAAAAGCAACACCTCCTTCAACCAGTTCTACAGGTCCGGCTACAAAAGTAAGGCCTGTTTCTATTGTTTTTTCAACTATTTCCCTTCGTTCGGGATGTTCCAGCAAATTTAATCCAATAGCTGTTTCGTGATTTTCAAGTGGATAAATGGCACTGATAATGCAGTTTTTTGATAGCGCCATTGTACTGATGACGGTGTCGTTTTTAATATACTCCTTCGCTAATTCATGATATTCGGCGTTGGAGATACCGGGATTCACAGCCACGTAGGCAGAAACACCACGGGTGTAGTAAATGCGCGAATAGAGTGCTTTCTCGAGCGCCGATTTCTTGGCGATTAATATTTCGGTCAGGTTCGACCTGACATCTTTTTCCCATTGCCCCTGCTTATAATCGGTATATACAATTGTGGCGGCACCGAGTAATGCAAATACAAACAAGGCAATCAGGAAAGGCTCAGCATTTTTAACCGTGAGGTTCGTATTACGCATAGGTATAAATGTGGTTAATAACTTTTGGTTTTGTTCTTAAATGAACAAAAATAATACTTAACTTATATTAAAATTGTATTTCGGCAAGTAAATTAACAGCCGTAACACGACATTAACGTCTGGTTCATTTTTTTATAAACCGGCTAAAAATCATAATTTACGGAATCGGGTTTTATGAGCATCTGGCATGCAGCTGCAGAACGCTTTATAGTGTTACGGCATCGGGAATATCAGAAATTTTCAGGACAGTGTGAAAGGCATTGTCGGTACGATGGAAAATCTTCCGTTTCAGGAGGAAGCGTTTGATTTAATCTGGTCGGAAGGCGCAATTTATAACATTGGGTTTGAGCGGGGCTTAAACGAGTGGCGAAAATTTTTGAAACAGGGCGGATACATTGCTGTTACGGAAAACACCTGGTTTACCGAAAAGCGGCCTGCCGAAATTCAGGAATTCTGGCAAAAAATCTATCCCGAAATAGATACCATCCCCAATAAGGTTGCTCAGATGCAAAAAGCAGGTTACCTGCCGGTTGCCTCGTATATGTTGCCCGAAACCATCTGGACAGATTATTATGCCTGGCAAAATTTGAGACGGGAGTCTTTTCTGAAAAAATACAACGGGAACAAAACAGTAGATGTCATCCCTGCTTAGATATGGAAAAATGCAAAATTGTACCCGCAGAGCCTTTATCAGGGGTAGGTGCTGGTGCAGCTTGATTTATATCAATCACATATAATAAATGTCAACAATTTATTTCGTAAATTGGTCAGATACTTTAATTGCACTGGAATGAAGATTATTCCCGTTTGCCTGGTTCTCTTTTTAATTCCATCCGGAAAAAAAAGTCAGAAGCCTCCTTACTTGCAGGTTAATAGTTCGCGGTGCATTATGAAATGGTTACACAGAAACTTAAATTCTTCTTATTTCCTTTATTAACAATCTAAATCAACTGACATGTTTAAGAAATCAATTCAGTTATTCTTATTATATGCAGGTACCGTATTGTTTTTTCTTTCGTTTTGTTGTTTCAATTCATCCGGACAATCATTTACCGGATATTCAATAAATCCCAAAGCGGGTATTTACCGTCCGTATGATAATTACGACGGAGGGGTAACAGGTGGATTGGAACTTGATGCTTACAAGGGGAATACGATCTATTCCATTGATTATTTTGTGTTCGGGGAATTTACTTTAATGGACCCTATACCGGCTGATGCATTTAACCAGCTCGGATTCATGATTGGAACATATACCCGTCAGAAATTTTTCAGGGTACTTTATCAGGCTGGACTGGCTGCTTTTTTTGGGAAGAGGTATACGGAATCGGTAAATGGTTATGGGGGTACATCCTCCTACAGCTATTATGAAGAAGACCGATTTTTCACGCCCGGGCTGGCAGCAAAACTGGCTTTAAAGGTAGTCCCGTTTAATTTCCTTAGCCTGGGAATCGATCTTCAGACAAATATAAATTTAAAACAACCGGTATTCTTTCCCTGCCTGAGCCTGGAAGTCGGGCGATTAAAAAAATGAGGAGATGGATATTTCCTTCGATTCCTGCCGGTACTCTTTTAAATAGCAACAGAAGGATGTACCTTCTCCCGGTTTGCTTTCCACCTCTATTTTTCCGCCATTCAACCCGATAATATTTTTTGTAAGGTACAGTCCGATTCCTGTACCTGCAGTATTGCCGGTATTGAACCGGAGAAAAGGGGAAAAAAGTTTTTCTCCGTATTTTTCCATATCAATGCCTTTCCCGTTGTCGCGGACGGTTAAAAGGATAAAACTGCCTTTCATTTCTGAGCTGATTTCAATGCTAAGGGGAACCTCCTCACGGCAATATTTTACTGAATTGCTGATCAGGTTCTTTAAAATGCTGTACAGGAACGTTTCAATGTAGAAGACTGACTGAACTTTTAATGTCAGATGCACGGAAGCAGGATCTAAATTTTCTTTAAACTCCCGCAGAACCTTATTCAGCAATTTCTCTATATCGATAACCGATGCTGCTGATTTATCGGTACTATGCACCTGTAAAATATCTGTAATTCCATGTATGGTATTTTCCAGCTGATGGGCTATATCCCAGAAACGGTCCAGAAACATTGCCTTTTTTTCCGGCGGCAACTGATTCATAAGGCTCAGTACTCCAAACATATTGGCAACGGGGCTTTTCAGGTCATGTGCAGCAATATACAGGAGGTCTTCAAAAAGTTTGTTGTCGAATTTAAGTTTTTCTTCATTCTCCTGCTGGGCATGAATGTTTGTCCCGGTGCCAAACCAGCTTATTATTTTCTTTTTCTCATCATATACAGGAACAGCCTTGCAGAGAAACCAGCTGTAATTTCCACTTTTGCTTTTCAACATAAACGTATCTTCCCAGATCACTCCTTTTTTCAGGCACTTGCTTAGTTCCTTTGTAACCCTTTCAAAATGTTCAGGATGAATAATGTTTTTCCATTTCAGGCTTTCCGGTTTAACGCCGGAAAATCCGGTGTAATCGATCCACCGTTTGTTGAACCACAACATGTGGCCTTTGCTGTTGCCTATCCATGCCAGTTGCGAGATGTTGTTGGCCAGATTCCGGAATTTTTCTTCACTTTTCCGTAGGGCATTTTCCGTTTTTCTCTGTTTTGTAATATCGACAAAAGCTGCAATTGCACCTCTTACATTACCTTCTTCATCATTCAGTGGTATAGCTGATCCAAACATATGCAGCACTTTGCCACTGGGAAGCAGTACATCAATGGGATCGTTAAAAACCGGCTTGTTTTCCGTGGCTGCCTTTTGCATGGGCAGGTCATCGGGTTTTAACTCTGTGTTGCTTTTAAAAAAGCGCCTGGCAGCCGTTACATTTGCAGAAACATTTTCATCTTTTTCTGCTTCATAAAACTGGTTTGCCATATGATTTCCCCGGATCAGGTTACACTTTGGATCTTCTGAAATCCAGACAGCAGCAGGCATTAATTCCATAATCTTCTCATTTTCCTCAATCTTCCTGCGCAACAATTCTTCCGAATTCTTTTGCCGGGTAATGTCACGGAAAAAAACGTCAAGAAGGTTTTCCCTGGGATAGGCATGTACTTCGAACCACTTGCTTATTAAAATGGAAAATGCATCGAAATGTACAGGAACATTTTCATGGAATGCTCTTTCATATTCCCTGAAAAAAACATCGTGATCAGGCACCGGAAAGAGATCCCAGATTATTTTTCCGGTTATATCTGCTGAGGCTTGTTTAAAAATATCCTTTTCAGCACCGCTGCTTATTTTCACAAGGCGCCAATCCCTGTCTAATGCCATGTAATAGTCGGAAATGCTGCTCAGTGTGCTGGATAGTTGCTTCTGTTTAACAGTCAGCTCTGCTTCTGTCTTTTTCTTTTCAGAGATGTCTTCTATGATACCAATGAATGCACTGAAGCCACCCCTGGCATTGAAGATGGCTGAGCCGGTAAGTTTGACCCAAACGATGGTTTTATCTTTCCTGATGTACCTTTTTTCCATGATGTAGGAACTGATTTCACCACGAAACAGGGCTTCAGCCTGATTAAGATCCTTTTCCAAATCATCGGGATGAGTAATTTCAGCAAAAGTTTTTTGCAGCAGTTCCTTTTCTGTGTATCCTGTTATTTCAGTTACTTTTCTGTTTACTTTCAGGAAATAACCCTCCCGGTTTATTTTAGCTATGCCGATAGCTGCATTTTTGAAAATTAACTGATAAAGTTGTTCCTGAATGCCCGGTTCAGAATCAACGGATTTAATGATTCCTTTCATACAACGCAAAAAATGTGGGGTACAAGATAAGATAAAAATTGGATTTGCCAATGAGCTGCAGCAGTTATCCGAACGGGTAACCGATCCACAATAGTCGGCTGGTCAGATACATAAGTGCCGGAACCTGCGATCTGGTGCAGGTTGTCTGAAACCGGGTTAAGAAGGATTGCCAAGTCAGGGGTAGCCAGAGGAAAGAGGAACACGATGGTTTAGATTTGCCCGAAAGGAATTAATCCGTCGATAACAATAACGGACTGCTGGCAGGATAAAAAACAGATTCCATCTTTATTTTCTATTAAATAAGATGGAATCTTGTGGAGAAAACCCTGGCATTTAAATTCTGAATTCAATTGCATGGTTTGCCTTTTAGGGCTGAATGGTTCTCGGTGACAATCTTAACCCCTGGTTTTCTCAATCATATGATTAATGACATGGGTATGTTCATGCTGAGGGCTGAACATAACCAACTCGGCATCAGCATTGACCCTGACATTATGCCCGGAGGGCCAGTAAAACAAATCACTTGCGTTCACCGTTTCCTGGTTGCCACCGGCATCGGTGGTGGTGATCTGACCCGCCAGCAGATAACCCCAGTGCGGGCATTGGCAAAGGTTTCCTTCAAGACCCATAAAAAGCGGTGTGGTATCTACTCCTGCGGAAAGGCTGAAATACTCACCGCTGATTTTTCCCAATCCGGATGCATCACCAAAATCTGTCTGTTGACGGATAACAGCACCGGGAATTTCCATTTTTACTTCGATGTTTTCTTTTGCAATTTTCATGTTTAATCCTCCATTTTTATTTATTTCGACTGTATTGTTTCCTTTAACCGGTCAGGGAAATTCTTGTTGTTGTTCATTTCATCATTTTATACTCATTAATATCAGATATCAAAGCTACGGCAAGTGAACCACATTAAATAGCACAAATGGTTCTTCTGCAAGCAATTTTAGTTCAGAGAAATGAAATTTGGATTTTAAACTTCGGAGGTATGTGCCTGACGGATTCTTGTTTCTGCAGCAGGGCCGCCAGAGCGTTAATGAAAGCTGCTGCAGCTTTGCTGCTGGTTTCTGTTCCGCGATGACCGAATGCGAACGATTGACTTAACTCAGGGATGTAAAACTACAGCGTTGATGGCAGAACTAAATTCTGAAGGCATAATTCCGTATTTTTTACGGAAACATTTTGCGTAATAGGAGGGGCTGTTAAACCCTGAACCGAAAGCAACTTCAGATATATTTCCCTTTTGATTTTGCAGTAACTGAAGCGATTTTCGCAACCTGTAGTAAAGTAAAAAAACATTTGGCGATTTCCCGGTTAAGCGAATCATCTCACGGTAGAGTTTTGATTTGCTGATGCCAAGGTTTTTCTCAAAATCGTCAACTTTCAGTTCAGGATTTTGCCATTCTTTTTCGGTGAACTCCAAAAAGGCAACAATGAATTTTTCTTCCGCCGGTGACAGGATGCATATGTTGTTGCGTTTAAGAACTTCACCCAAATTCTCACTTTGGTAGAGGTGCAGCACATCGGTGGAGATCACAATCTCAGCAACGGAAACAAATCCCATTCGTTCGGCCGATTTAATGGTATCTTCAAAGATGGATTTTTTTTCGGTTACCGGAACGCCGGCTTGCAGGCCGATACTCAATCCGGTATAATTATTCTGATAGTGTTTGCTTAACGTTTTATATGTTTCCTGAATCTTTAAGGCACATAACAAAGCTCCGGTGACTTTGCGGAATGAAACTAAAAAGCCCTCATCGTTTTGCTGAACAAGATTGCCGTCAAATGATATCAACATTGCAATGATCTGTTTAAGTATCTGCTTCCCTTTGGAAATAGTGGAAGAAGGATTAAAATCGCGGAAGGAATGGTGCTCGATGGTTACCACCATCAATGTCCTGAAGGCCGGGTCATTGATGATATTCAGACCGGTATTTTGTGCTTTTGCCGGATCTTCAATTCTGCCCAGGAACGATTCAACAATTGTTGCATCCACTTCAATAATCTGATGAGGCACTTCGCCATGTGCCTGTTCATGCATCTCTACAATTGCTTTTTTATCGGGCGCTTCCACCAAACAAAAAGCTGTCTTCCGGGTATCATCGAACCAGTAGGTTAAACCACGGCAACCGAACTTGTGCTGGATTTTCAAATCTTCCTGGTGAATCCGGGCAACAATTTCGGCAGTAACAGCTTCAGAAACATCGTGTCGATCCATGTATATTGGCATAGCGTTATCCTTTACTTAAAGAGACAAATTTATCTTTTATTCACCCCAGTGCTGATTCATAAACAACTACTTTGACCGGATTGTTGCATCTGCACATAATGAGTTCTAAATGTATTCTGTTATTCCATGAATCATCTTTGAAAAACTGTCGTATTTTATGCGAAAAAAAAATGACTTTATTTGTAATAAAAGATATGGTTTTATAAGACCTTTTAATTTCGCAAGTCGTTGATAAATACATAAAGAAAATAAGATGAAGGTATTGTTGCAGTCGTTTATTACATGTCCGGAATGCGGATATTCGAAAGAAGAAACGATGCCCACCGATTCCTGCCTGTTTTTTTACGAGTGTGAAAACTGCAGGCAGGTGTTGAAACCAAAAGCGGGTGACTGCTGCGTATATTGCAGCTACGGAACGGTTAAATGCCCTCCGGTGCAGGAGGGAACAGGTTGTTGCAAATAAAGGGTTGAAGGGTTCGAAGAAGTTTGAATGGTTGAAATAGGTTGAGGAGTTCGAATGTTTCAATGTTATGTTTGAAGGGTTTGAGAAGTTTGAGGATTTGAAATAGTTTGAAATAGTTTGAGAAGTTTGAATATTCAGGATGTCGAGGCTGCTTTTCTTTGCGGATGTGCAAAAATTTTATTGCAGCGGCTTGATTAGCCGGAGGGATAGCATCCTTTGGAATTTTTACTTAAATTGCAGCAGGTTACAGGTGAAGGAGCCATCATTTTAATTTTTTGTGTCATGTCGAAAGAGCTATCAAGAAGAAGTTTTGTAAAAAACAGCGTTTCAGCCTCCCTGGCAGTGGGTTTGAGCAGTCCGTTGAGCTCAGTATCAACAAGTGCCTTGTCCCGGGATAAAAAAATAAGAGTCGGAATGATTGGTGTGGGAGGCCGTGGGACGGGCCTTATGATGAATTTGCTGGGCATTGAAGATGTTGAAATCGTTGCAGTATGCGATCTTTTTAAGAATAAAGCAGAAAATGCCTGTTCCATCTGTAAAAAGCAAAAAAACCAGGAACCTGCATTGTATTACGAGAATGAAACATCCTACCAAAAGATGCTGGACAAAGAAAAGCTGGATGCGGTTATCATTGCCACTTACTGGGATTCGCATGCACCCATTGCTTTATATGCTATGCAAAGAGGAATTTATCCGGGGATTGAGGTTCCGGCTGCCCTGACAGTGGATGCATGCTGGCAGTTGGTGGAGAAATCAGAAAGTACGGGTATTCCATGCATGATGCTGGAAAACTGGAGTTTTCGAAGAGATAACCTCGCTGTATTAAATATGATCAGAAAGGGGTTATTCGGAGAGGTTGTTCATTCGCATTGTGCACATTCACACGACTGTATCGACCACTGGTTCTTCGATTCCAGTACCGGCGAACAAAAATGGCCTGCGAAGTATCTTTTGGAATACAACCGCGATCAGTACCCCACTCACAGTGTAGGGCCGGTACTCAGCTGGCTGGATATAAATTGTGGCGATGTTTTTACAGAAATCTATTCAACAGCAACCGGTTCCAGAGGAATCAATGCGTATATGAAGCGAAAATTCGGGGAGAATCATCCCAATGCCTCCCTGCAGTACAAGCAGGGCGATATTGTTACTTCTCTTTTAAAAACAGCGAAGGGCAAAACCCTCGTCATAAATTATGATATGCAGTTACCCAGGCCTTATTCCAACCGTTGGCTGTTGCAGGGTACACTTGGCGTTTACGATGAAGAAAAAGGAAGCATTTATCTTACCGGACAATCGCCTCAGTATCATGAATGGGAATCCTGGAAACCCTATGAGGAGGAATATCTTCACAGATGGTGGGCAGAAAAGGATTCAGACTCTGGCGGGCATGGAGGTACGGATTTTATACTGTTGCGTGAATTTATCAATGCTGTGCGGGTGAAAGGACCTGCTCCCATTGATGTTTATGATTCCATGGTTATGAGCGCCATCGTTGAACTATCGGGAATTTCGATACAGAAAAATGCACCGGTGCAATTTCCCGATTTCACCAGGGGGGCATGGATGAGACGAAAACCGTATTTTGCCATATAATTCCTGATAATCGTGAGAAACAGGTTCAGTTAGTTTTCCTTGTTCATTTTGTTCATAGGGTTCATGTTGTTCCCGAGTGTCGTCGGGCAGGTCTGCCAGAATGGTTTAGGGCAGGGAGATTGCTCTACCCGGTTGAAGTATACCCTCTCTGCTTTTTTGCGATGGGCTGTTCCATTAGTACCAGTTTACCAGCAGAGTTCAGCCAACAGGTAAGGCCATATCAGAGTATCCCCATGAAACGATGGTTTCAATCAAAGGGATTAAAGTTTTCCCTCTTTAGGTCAAACTGTATTCAACTTTGGGAGGTACCTGATAATACGCCTTTCTGCTTACAATTTCTAAATTTTCCAGGTGCCTTAATTCCTGGATAAGCATTTTTTCAGTAATACCCAATACATCTTTTTTAAGTTCACCAAATCTGCGGGGCGATTTTTTCATGCTCCAAAGAATTCCTATTCTCCATTTCCCTCCTATAAATTTCAGGGCGTGCTGAACAGGGCATTTCGTTAACAATTCATTTTGTAATAAATTTTTTTGCATTTCTTTTAAGTGTAACTCTCTGATACCAAACCTTCAGTTTATTTTATGTATGTACCTTACTTTTAGGTAGGTACTTGACTTCTGTAAATTTATGAAATAAATTTGGTATTTATAATCGTTGTAAATAAAAAATATTATGAACAGAAAAGATTTTTTATATGGGTTACCGGCCGTGGGAGTTATTCCTTATTTATCCGGACTGACATCCTTTACTGAACCGGAATCGGGTAAAATTACCCCCAAAATGAATTGCCCTGAACTTAAAAATTCATATTGGTATATTGGTCATTTAATGAGTATACTTGTTTCTTCCGGGGATACCAATGGTTCCTTTGCCCTGATTCACGGGTATGAGATAAAGGGTCTGGAACCACCCCCTCATATTCACACCAGGGAGGATGAATCATTTTATATTCTCAATGGCGAAATAAACTATACTGTGGATAATGAAACATTTATGGGCAAACGTGGTGACTGGATTTTTCTTCCCCGTAACATTCCGCATTTCTTCAAGGTGCAGACTGATAAGGCTGAGGTGTTGATACAATTGTCGCCAGGAGGTTTTGAAGAATATTTTAAAGAGATGAGTGAACCCGCAAGAGAACTTGTTATTCCACATCATCCGGAAGGACCGCCGGATGTAAAAAAGATTGTTGAGACAGCGGCCAGATATGGGATAAAATTTCCGGGTATGGGATGATAACCAACAGAGGTTTTTGGAAACCTTCTTAAAGCAAGTAAATGATTTGAATGAAATGGAAGGCCCATTACGCCATACCCTTTAAATCGCTCATCCTTTCCATTAGGAAGCTTTGCATTCATTTCAAGCTTCCGGGTAATTTTATGTGCATTCATACCTTAAGGTGGTTAATAAAACAAAACAGAGAACTAAAATAAATAACCATCTGATTGTTAATAAAGTTCCGGGATGCTAAAAAAAAAGCCGGACTGGTGCCTGATTTTAAGTGGAAGTCTTATCCTTCTTCATCCTGATCGATAAAAGGCAGAACCGTACATTCATATTCCATGTGAGTAAATTCGTTTTTGGCGAGCCATTTTTCTGAAATTGTTACGGAATAAGCAGTGTTTCCTTTCTTTTGCAGGTCCCACACAATACCTTCAGCCTCGGGAAAGGGAGCCCGCCCTTCCAGTTGATCCCCAAATAACCTGTTGAGCAGATTGTTTTCAGAAAGACCCTGGCTTAGCGCCTTTAATGCAGTTTCCTTTGTTATCGCTACCGGAGCATGGTGGATGTCGGTTATTTCGAACTGTAGGGTGTTTACCCTGGCCTGGTGGAATTTTCCGTTGTAGGCTTTGTAAAGCAACTGATTGATGTTGAACAAATCGTGGTGAAGGCGGATATCGGTATAATTTTCAGATACTTTTACCCGCAGCATTTCGTGCGAAAGATTATCAATCTGTCCTTCGGCCAGCCTGTCAGAGAGCTTGTAGTCGAGAAGAACTGCGGCTGCTTCACTGGGTTCATAGTCGGTAATGGCCATAAAAAGGTAATCCTTCAGTTCTGTATTTTTTACCTGTTCCGCATCGGGAAACTCAAACCTTGCCAGTAATTCTTTAAAGTCGTCGCTGGTCCAGGCACCTTCCAGCTCATCGGTCAATTTTACATCGTTTATTTTAACGAAATACTTCATACAAGAAAAGTGTTGATTCTACATATCTAACTAGCGAAATGGAAATAGGTTCAATTTTACTGAACCCTTCCGGGAAGACCATGACCTGCCCGCTCCGGTTTGTCTCACTGGCATCTGTCCGGTTGTGGAGCAAGGGGAGGATGGGATGACAGGGAGGACTTTTGGTTGCAGGAAATTGCTTGAATGTTTGAGGGGGGCTGCAAGCTTCATTAATAGGGATCCCCCGGCTGGATGCCAACAGGAGTCTGAGAATAAACAGGTTCGAGCGAATGCAGGTAGTTGAAAAGGGCTTTCAGCTCGAGGTTCGTCATTCTGCTGTACGATCCCCATGGCATGGGAGTACCGGGTATGGCTGCTCCGGAACGAAACCGGCTGATGAACATATCCCTGTTCCACGATTCTATGCGTCCTGTTTCGGGGTCGGGAGTGAGATTTGGCGTAACGAAGTGTTGTCCTTTTATAATTTGACCTTTTTCATCAATCACCTCAAATTTCGCCTGGCCTGCATATGCCGGTCCTGTAAAAGCTCCTGTCATCATATTGCGGTTGGTGTGGCACCCAATGCAATTGGCCACGCTTTCAGCAAGGTATTTTCCATAGGCGGAAGTAGAATCAGGGGCAGGTGCCGGTGGTACCACATCGTCGCCCATAGGCTTAATCAGTCCTGCCGCCAAAACTGCTTTTCCCATGAAATTCCACTGGTTCTCCGGGCGTTCGTTTTTAACCGGTGTTGTGGTTCGCAGGTAAGAGATGATGGCCGTCAGGTCGTTATCGCTCAGATCGTAAAAAGGCATAATATCAATCATGGGCTTCCCGTCGCGTTTTACTCCATGACGCATGGCACGGGCAAGCTCCTGATCGGTATGGGCTCCAATCCCTGTTTCTGCATCAGGAGTAATGTTTGGCGCATGCACAACTCCTACAGGCAATAAAAAATCGACCCCCCCGCTCAGCGGAACGATTTCACCGGCGTTCAGACGCGCATATTCTGATATGGGAGCATGGCAGTGCGCACAATGAGCCGGACCATATACAAGATATTTACCCCTGGCAATCAGCGCCGAATCGGTGCTTGCTGTAATTACAGGGTAGGGAGCATCATACGTGCGGTTGGCACGTGTATAAACAAATACTACCAGACCAACAAACAGAATTAATATACCGATGCCGGTCCATTTCAGGATTTTTAAAACTCTTTTCATAACACCCGATTTTAAAATTTACTGTTTTTGCCCATTAATCCAGGGCCTCTTTTCCTTTTTGTTCTCACTGGATTATCAGCTGCTGTTCATTCATCCTTGCAATTTCCTTTTCAACATAAGAGAAAAGCAGCGGTTATTTTTTAAGCAATTTACGACAAATGAAAATGTCAGTCAATAGAGGAGTGAAAAGTATTTTATTAATTTAGAATATAAGGAACTAAGCCTGCATTGTCCGATTTTTTAACATGCCTGTTTTTTAAGCAGAACACCATGTATGAAGATTGATGGCAGCAGGTTATGAATTCAGGCCTTCTGCCTTTGGCAGAAGATGATTTTTTGTGCGGGGATTCCCTGAATGGGAATTATTTTTCAATTTGGGATAGGAGCTTTATTTAGAAGAATTCTATTGGTTTTTTAATCAGTAAGTTGCGTGTGAGGGCATTGTATTTGAGTATAAAACGCAGATAAAAAAGAAATTTCATGGAAACTGAAAAGGTTTGGGAAAATAAGAAGAATACTGTTCTGATAGCAGAGGATGATGAATTAAGCTATCTTGTGCTTAAAAAGTTATTGTCAAAGGGCAGTTATAAGATTCTTCATGCCCGGGATGGAAGAGAGGCGGTAGAGCTTTTTCAGTTAAACCATGATGTTGGTTTAATTCTAATGGACATACAAATGCCTGTTATGGATGGTTTTTCTGCAACAAGGGAAATAAGGAAACTTGACAATCACGTTCCTGTAATTGTACAGACAGGAAGTTCAGGTGACTGGGTGAGGGAAAAAGCCTTCAGTTCGGGCTGCAGCGATTTTATTATGAAACCCGTGGGGCGTGATGTTCTGGGCAGCAAGGTAGGCAAATACCTGCATCCCTGATACAATTTGGTTCTCCTTGGCAGAAATGACCTCCTGTTCTCTGTAGACGAACAAATCCTGTCAGAAGGAGTATGTTCCATTTCAATTAGGATACAGTGGATAAAAAATCAATATGGTTAGCAAACACTGCGAACCATTACACACTATTAAAAAAAATATTACAAAGGTATTTTCAATTGTATCGAAAAATGTAACGCTGCCGGAAGCTTTTATTACCCCTGCAAATGAAACTCCTCCGCTACCTGAACTTACCACATCTGGTACCAAAGAAATAGAGATGATTAAAGGGGAGGCACTTGAATTAGCCTATGAAAAAATAGGGTCAAGACGCAGATTATTGTTGTCACTGATTCAGGATGATGGTTGGGAATGGGATGACCTTCAGGCCGGCAGCTATAATCATGAAATAACAAAATAACCCATCTGCCCTTTGTTTGCATCAGCTTGTTGCGGTTTTCCGGGCGGAGGCTCAGCATTTTTACACCATGTTCCGGGCTCTCTGCCTCTGCCTGTGCATTTACTTTATTGATACTGTACCATTTTTTTGGCTTTTTACAGTTTTTGCATTCTGCAGACCACATCCTTTTACATCGGGGTCAGGTGGCCGGTTCAGGAATAAATCCAAATTCTTTATTCCTTTTCCATTATCTGAAACAACTGCTTCTATAAATGCGCAAATGATGTAAAATGATTAACTTTGAACTATAAAATCAAGTTTCGAAAAAAAAGAATAGTTTTAAAGAAATCAAGCCGGTACTTCAAATTGAATCCAGGGAACAGGTTTGCTGAAAAATAGTTCATTAATAAACCTAATTATCAAAGAAAATGAATTTTAATTCTTTAAAAGCTTATGTATTACTCGTTATTGGTGCTGGCATTTATTCCTGCTCGAATCCGGTGACAGAGGAAGAAAAGCGTCCGAACATCATTTTTATCATGAGCGACGACCATGCCTATCAGGCAATCAGTGCCTATGATTCGGATTTAATAAAAACACCAAACATCGACCGCATTGGGGAAGAGGGTATGGTATTTAACAAATGTTTCGTAACCAATTCCATTTGCAGCCCAAGCAGAGCTACAATACTCACAGGCCAGTATAGTTATATTACCGGCGCCCGCGACAACTCTTTTTCCATGAAAATCGATTCCGGGATTGTAACATTTCCCGAATTATTGCAGGAAGCCGGTTACCAAACGGCGATTGTTGGCAAATGGCATTTACGCAATCAACCGAAAGGATTTAACTACTTTTCCATTCTCAGCGGACAGGGCCAATATTACAATCCGAATTTTATCACACTTGGTGTTGATGCCCGTGAACATGGTTACGCAACGGATATAATCACGGAAAAGGCCATGAACTGGCTTTCCGGTATGAGGGATAAAGACAAACCTTTTTGCCTGATGGTACACCATAAGGCGCCGCACCGCAACTGGATTCCCGATACAACCGACCTGGATGAATTCACAGAAGATCTTCCCCTCCCTGAAACGTTATTCGATGATTACTCCGGCCGTGGGAAAGCGGCAAGTGAGCAGATGATGGAAATAGGCGATAACCTTTCCCTCGGAAGTGATTTAAAAGTGGGAGCATCTGAAAAAGGCCCGAATGGAAACTGGCCGGTAGGTGAATTTGCGCGGATGGATACCGCTCAGCGAAATACATTAATGCGCTTTTACGCCAAAGAAGATGCAAAAGTTGATACATCGAAAATGAGCCGTAAAGAGTACGTCGCCTGGAAATATCAGCGGTACATTAAAGATTACCTGCGTTGTATCCGCTCGGTTGACAGAAATGTTGGCCGGTTAATGGATTACCTGGAAAAAGAGGGTTTACTTGAAAATACATTAATTGTATACACTGCCGACCAGGGTTTTTATCTGGGAGAACATGGTTGGTTCGACAAACGGTTTATGTATGAGCAGTCGTTTAGAACACCTTTGTTAATGCGTTATCCGGCTATGATAGAAGCAGGGAAAACCAGCGAAGCTATGGTGATGAACCTGGATTTTGCTCCGACTTTCCTTGATTTAGCCGGTATCTCAAAACCTGATTACATGCAGGGAGCTTCACTTGTGCCTCTTTTCGATGGAAGAACACCCGATGACTGGCGGAAAGCAGTTTACTACCACTATTATGAATATCCAGGGTATCATGCGGTGAAGCGGCATTACGGAATACGCACACAACGCTACAAACTCATCCATTTTTATTATGATATTGATGAATGGGAGCTTTATGATTTGAAAAAAGACCCGAATGAAATGTACAATGTGTTTAATGATCCGGAATACCAATTCATTAAAGATTCCCTTAAAACGCAGTTGCGTGAATTGCGGAAACATTACAGCGATTCCGATTCCCTCACAAATAAAATTCTGAAACAGGATAAAACGATGTTCGACAGGTATAAAAACATTTACTAAACATCAAACTGGGGATGTAAATCAGTACCTCATGCCTGTCTTTAAGAGGCAGGTGAATTTTGGCGTGAGCAGGAGAAGAACGGAATGCAGTTAAATCAACCAATAAGTTGCTGATGTTTGATTTCATTTATTAAACTGCTGCTTCGACTTCCCCCACCATTTTCCTGCTTGCCTGAATATCTTTTTTGTGGCACTCTCCATCGATTTGCCTGCTTTGCGGTAAGCATCGCTCTGGTGTATTTTTTCGGCTGCTTCGTCAATATATGCTTCTGCTTTATCGATCCATGGTGTTTCTGTACCCGGTTTGCTTTTTTCGTTCTGTTCGGGTTTTGGATCCTTTTCGTGCTTCATGCTGTAATTTGTTAATTTATATAACTTCTCCAAATATAGTCATTGTCGGCATGCCTTTACTCATCTGAAGCTTTTTAATGGGAGTCGGAAGGTTTTAGGCAACCTCTCCAAGTGGATTTCCCTGCCATTTTTACCTGAACAGTTACCTGTGAAAATTACTGTCAGCGGATACTGACAGTTTAGCATTATGCCAGAGGTTTCAGAAGCAGTCACGGGTACCGGGAGGTTAGTTTTGCCCGGAATTTGATTAAATAGTAAAGGCAAACACTGTAATTACAGTATTCGTTCTACTATATAACTTATTTCGACATCCTGCTTTGATCCATTCATTTTGGAGGTGTCAGGAGTCAAAAGTGTTCTTTGAAATCTTGGATTACAGGTAAAAAGAAATAGAAACGAGTTTTTTTGTGAAGTGCACACAATAAGGATTCGTCCATTCCTTAAGGGATGGAGAAGTATTACGCAAACCTAGTAACTGATAACTGGCTGCCGACCTGCTGTTGTATGGTATTTTAAGCGACTTCTTTTTTAAGTCGTTTAAGCAGTTCTTCCATGTGGGCAATCTTCTTTCGCTGGATGATCAGTTTATATTCGAGATTGTCTAACGGTTTGTACTGCTTACCGGAAGTAACCATTTCGTAGTAGATAATGGCCAGCTTACGGGCAATGGCTACGATTGCGTACTTGTGCCCTCCTTTTGCTTTCATCCGTCGGAAGTAATCTCCGACCCAGTATTTCGACCTGTACATAGAATTTGCGGCAGTTCTGAAGGCCGATGCTGCTGCGTTGGGTTTCTTTTTGATTATCTGTGAACTGATAAGTTTACCGCCGGAAATCTTGTTATTTGGGCAGAGGTTGAGCCAGGATACGAAGTGGTTCCGGGAAGGCCACTTGCCAAGGTCTGTTCCTGTCTCTGAGAGTATCTCCAGAGCGGCGATCTCGCTGATTCCCGGAATGTCAATCACATCTACTCCAAGAATGGCATGGAGGTATTTTCTTATGTCCGTTTTGGGTTGCTTTCGGGTCTTTGCTTTTTTTTTACCGGGTCAACCGGGACGATTTCGGAGATGGGGATTTCCTTAGGGAAGGTATCCATGACCCGTTCAATCTGCCGGTCGTATAGCGTTTTCTGGGATTGTAGGTGCATGTAGGTATCATAGGACTGCTTAAGCAGGAACAGGTATTCCTCCCGCCAGTTGGCTTGCAGGGATTTCCTGAGGGTATCGTGGTCTGCCTTGATTCCATTTCCCACCAGCAACAGTAGTCTCTCGGGATTCCTTTCTCCGTTTAGAATAGCCGAAAGGATCGCTGATCCGGTCTTTCCGGTGATGTCACTGATAACGGCATGCAGCTTGATGTTCATCAGTTCCAGGGCCTTCTGCATGCGCTGGATGTAGCGTGTGGCGTCCTGGGTGATAGCCCTGCGCTGGCGAACCAGCGTACGCAGGATCTGGGTAGTATCATCGGGCAGGAAGGCCGAGGCGAGGAATCCGCAGCTATGTAGTTGCTGTATCCATTGTGCGTCGGACATGTCGGTCTTTCTGCCGGTTACGTTTTTGGTGTGCCGGGAGTTGGCAAGGCAGACACAGAATCCCTGCTCAATGAGTACAGCATACAGGTTCTTCCAGTATACCCCGGTGCACTCCATGGCAACCGAATCCACCCGGCATTGCCTGAGCCAGGCGGCAATGGAAAACAGATCCTCGGTAAATGCCCCGAACTCCCTGACCGGCTGTTTGTCACGATCCTGCGGTACAGCCACAGCGATGAGCAGATCGCCAATGTCTATTCCTGCGGCATTCGGGTTGATAACAGGGAAGGCCATGCTGACCGACCGGTTGTTTTGTTTTGTTTTCTTAGCCATAGCAAACTGTGTTAATGGTGAAATAAAAACATTTTGCTGGCGACATTGCCAAAGTATACTCTACTATACGAACTCGTGGTTCAATCTAAAACTCATCAATCCCGCCGGCCATGCTTTGACGAGGGCTTGGGCCCAGTGAACGACTGACCTTATTGCAAAATGCAGATGCAAAGTACGAAAGTTATTTTAGACAAAACATAAAAGGTATTTATTCGGATGCTTTGACATGTTGGTTATAGAAGTTCATTTAATTCGTACGGTACAATCAGATGCAGGGAAAACGGACACAGACTTGAGGTGGTGGGTTGCGGAGTTCATGCGGGTTGGTGTTATTTCTATTTATATGCGTTTGAGACAGCCATAAAGTTTTCTTTATGAAAGCAGGGTTTTCATAAATTTATTTTATGGGGAGAAACATTTCGATTATCAATTGTTTTATTGAGATGGCACGAATATTCATTACCGGCTCAGCCGATGGTCTGGGACATCTGGCAGCAAAACACCTGGTGCATGAAGGGCACAGGGTTGTGCTGCACGCCCGAAATGAAAATCGGGGAAAGGATGCGATTGAAAAGGTACCGGGTGCAGAAACTGTTTTGACAGCCGACCTGGCCGATTTGGAGGAGGTAAAACGGCTGGCAGATGAAGCCAATGCATCGGGCACGTTCGATGCTGTGATACATAATGCCGGAGTATACCGTAGCCGGGGGGATCAAATTTTTAAGGTAAATACGCTTGCGACTTATATGCTTACCTGCCTGATGAACAAACCCGGGCGGTTAATCTACCTTAGTTCGGGTCTGCATATGCAGGGCGATTCTGCCCTGAGGGGATTCGATAGCGGCAGTATTACTTACTCCGATTCAAAACTGCATGTGGTACTTTTAGCAAAGGCGGTCGCCCGCAAGTGGCAGGGGGTTTATGCCAATGCATTGGACCCGGGTTGGGTGCCAACTAAAATGGGAGGATCAGGCGCTCCCGGAAACCTTGAGAAGGGCTATCTGACTCAGGTCTGGCTTGCAGTAAGCAACGATGAGAAAGCGAAGGTCAGTGGACGTTACTTTTATCACCAAAAGGAAAAACAGCATCATTCTGAAGCTGACAATACAGAAGTGCAGGAAAGGTTTCTGCAGTTATGTAAAGCGGCCTGCGGAATAAGGTTTCCGGAAGAGGAATGAAAGCCTGTGATGATGGCAGAAAACTATTCTAAGAATACCTTGCGTGGCGCATTCCAACATTATAAAATACCCGTACAGAAGTTAAATGCTGTTACCCGGTTTGGATTTTAAAAAATATCAATCTGATTTCAGGAATGAATCTGATTTTATTTTATATTTACTTCGAATAAACTAAAAAAGGTGCCTATAAGAAATTCCCTTCATTATCGGGTAATGCGGGGAAATGAACATTACCATCCACCCGTATATTTTTTCTGGGGGGTGGAAGCAACGCTCTATCCTCAACATATGTTGTGGCCGATACCACAGGAAGTAATTACTGCAAATACGCTTGGCAGAATTAACCAAAATGTGGGTTATGATGGTGCGGAATTAAATGTTCCGCCACTGGAAACAATACCCGAGGAAACGGATGAATAATGAAACAGATAAGTGTTGTTGTGCAGTCTGATCTTTTCAGACTGCACAACATTTTTAATGTTATTGAATATAAACCAAAAAAACAATTCTGATGAAAAATGAGATTAACCGATTTTCGCGGATTTCAGGAACCTTCAACAGCCTTTTTTCTTTCCTGGTATTTTTATTGCTGGTAAGTTCCTTTAGTGCTTATTCCCAGATAAAGATATTTATAGAAACCGATCTTGAAGGGGTAAGTGGTGTTTATAATTTTTCCCAGACACGCGAGAAAGGATCACCTGCAAACCTGCAGGCATGTGAATATTTTATGGGAGATCTTGCAGCGGTTGTGCGTGGACTGAAGGATGGCGGTGCAGATGAAATCATCATCATCGACGGGCATGGAAATCAGGCTATTATTCCTCATCTTATGGAACCGGGAGCACTATATGTTACAGGCAAGCCAAGGCCTATGGGCAACCGCTGGGGCCTGGATGAATCCTGTTCCGGTCTGGTTATGTTTGGATTTCATGCCATGAACGGAACTCCGGATGGGGTGTTGCATCATACTCAATCTTCCATGTCGGAAAATAAGTACTGGTACAATGGTGTGGAATCGGGAGAACTGGTCCAAACAGCATTAGTTGCCGGACATTTTGGAGTTCCTCCGGTTTTGGTTATCGGCGACGAAGCTACCTGCCGTGAAGCAAACCGGTTCTTTGGCAATAATCTGGTAACCGTTGCCACAAAAAAGGGATTGGCCAGGGAAGCGGCAGCACTTTATCCTTTTGAGGAAACACGAAAGGCACTTTATGAAGGGGCAAAAAAAGCAATTTCAGTGATAGCAGATTGCAAGCCTTATACCATTGAGATGCCTATAAAAGCAAAAATGCAATACAATAAAACCGATCCAAATACAAAGGAAACAGAAGTTATTACAAGAGAATGGGTAATTCCGGATGCGCTTCATCTTTTTGAGAGGTGAGGTTTAAAAATAAAGGATTATGAATTTTAATTTTGTCTTTCTTTATCGCAATTTCATATTAATAGTTTGTTTAACCGGCCTGTCATCCTTCTCTCAGAAGAAGAATTTTCCGACAGATAAACAGGCTGTTATGGTTTCTGATTCAGCAGAGCAAAAAGCTGACCTGGAGTTGATTTTAAAAGTTCTGCCTCCTGACCGTACCAATAACGGCAGGGTTTCTTTTCTTGATGAAACGTTTACCGACTGGTTAAACCGGACCGGAGAGTTACCTCCTGATTTTGACCGGATGCCATCTCTGCCTTTTCTGCCCGATCCTCTTGTTCTGGATGAAGGAAAAAGAAACATTCCGGTAAAAACAATGGAGCAATGGAATGAGAAACGGGAGTGGATGAAGGAACAACTGAAAAAGTACATTTCCGGTACGTTTCCTCCTGCTCCCGACAATTTAAAGTCGGCTGTAATCAGCGACAGGATGGATGGAAAAGTAAGGCTTCAAATGATAGAACTTTCATTTGGTCCCGGGCATGAGGCAAAGCTTACAATGGAACTGATGATACCTCCGGGAGAGGGTCCGTTTCCTGTATTTCTTACCCAATGGAACCATCGCGAATGGGCACAGGTGGCTGTAAGGAGGGGATATATCGGATGCGTTTATGCCGGTGCGGATGCCAAAGACGATACGGAAAAATATTCAGAAATTTGGGCGGGAAAATACGATTTCACACGTTTGATGCGAAGGGCTTATGGTGCCTCCAGGGCTATCGACTACCTTTACACATTGCCTGCAGTGGATAAAGAAAAAATAGGAATCACAGGTCATTCCCGGAATGGTAAACTTTCGCTGATGGCAGCTGCTTTCGATGAGCGAATAACTGCCTGTATACCCAGCAGCGGAGGTACCGGTGCGGAAGTTCCCTGGCGTTATTGTTCGCAAAAATATGATGTTGAAGATATTGCTCTGCTGGCCAGTGCCCAGCCCTCGTGGTTGCACCCGCGACTGCGCTTTTTCATAGGAAGGGAACACAAACTTCCGGTCGACCAGAATTCATTTATGGCTTTGATAGCTCCCCGAGGCCTGATGCTAAGTACAGCTATAACAGAAGGGGCCAGCAATCCCTGGGGCATTGAACAGGCATTCCATGCCAGTAGAAAGGTATATAAATTTCTTGGAGCAGAAAACAACATTGCCATCCGCTCGCGCTATGGTTTGCACAGCGTGAGTGCAAGGGATATGGAAGATTATATTGATTTTTTTGATTATGTGTTTCACCGGAATTCCTTCCTTCCGCAGAACAGATTGTTTTATGATTATTCTTTTGAAAAATGGCTTGACCTCAGTGGTGATAAACTGAATGTCAATGAATTACCGGAACATCGCCCCAATGAATTGCTGGTAGAAGAGGATGCTACCCTGGCACAATGGAAAATAAAAAAATCGATGATAAAGGAACAAATTGATTGGGCACTTGGTGTTGAACCACCGGGTGTAACCAATCCGGGGCCGGGTAGTCTCGAAAAATCAGGCAGGGGAGAAGCCAGTTTTGGAACCTTTCTTTCACGCCCGGAGGCAACGCCCACAATGGGGAGAATGAATATTACCCCTTACAGTGGTTTTGGGGATCAGTTGTTTGGTTATTTGTACTACCCCAGGAATGAAGAAGGAAAAATAAAAGGTAATAATTTGCCGGTTGTCATTTATCTTCATGAATACGATTATTCGAAAGGTTTTAATTCTTATCACAGGATAGAATCCTTAATTCAGTCGGTTGTTGATAAAGGGTTTGCAGTTTTCACTTACGATATGATTGGTTTCGGCAACAGAATTGAGGAGGGAACACGATTTTACAACAGATACCCGCAATGGTCGAAAATGGGAAAAATGGTTACCGATGTAAAAGGTGCTGTTGATGCTTTGGTAAATCTTGATTTTGTGAATCCGGAGAAAATTTTTGTTGCAGGTTATTCTCTGGGCGCTACGACAGGGTTGTATGCAGCAGCAGCTGATGAACGAATTGCCGGTGTGATATCGGTGGCCGGTTTTACACCTATGCGAACGAATACCCTTGACAGGGGCACAGAGGGTGTGATGGGAATGTCGCACCTGCATGGATTAATACCCCGCCTGGGATTTTTTATTGGAAACGAATCCCGGATTCCCTATGATTTTAATGGGGTACTGGCATCGATTGCACCACGTCAGGTGATGATTATTGCTCCGAAATTTGATAAAGATGCCCACCTGGATGATATCCAAAATTGCCTGAATCAGGTTGAAGAGGTTTATACCCTTTATAAGGCAAAAGAAAATCTGAATTTCTATGTTCCGGATGATTTTAATCGGTTTTCTCAGGAAATGCGGGATAAAATGTTGGAATGGCTGGAGAAAAATGATTAATGCTTCATCGGGGACTGCAATTACCAATTGCAAATCAATAAAAGAAGAAGCCGGATAAACTCTTTTTTCAATGGTAATTCTTCCTGTTTAACAGTTCATTAATTGAAAATATCAGGACTTGTTTTTTACTATCTGCCGGTTTTTCTTTCCATAGCCGGATGCCGTTAAAATGCCAAAGGAATTGAACCGGATAAATGCAATGGCTGAGTTTGGTGCGGGAGGGTCTGAAGTGATAAATCTGCGGGCATTGCCTTGTTTTGAAATCATTTACTGTAGCTAATTTGTCAAAAACAATTTAAAGATGATACATGGGTTTAGGTTAAACTGGTTATCTTTATGTGCCACTGATTCGAAATTAAAATGTTTTTATGGGCAAATTAAAGGAGCTGCCGCTTGACTGGGTTCAGTTGAACAACCTGCTGAGCCAGAAGGAAAAAGATGCGTACGAATTTCTTTTGAAGAAGGGTGTTTACTGCACCCGGTGCGACAGCATCTGCAGGGGAGGTATAGATGTTGTTTCAGTTTCGCTAAACTGGCTGAATGATATTGAGGTAAAAGGCCGTTGCAAAAGTTGCGGACACAAGGTAACGCGTATAATGGAATTTGGGGAAAATCAGGAATTCTTCATCAAAGCGATGGAATTCAGAAGTTCAGTCGGCAATTAATAATTAATAATGGAAGGCACTGCCTTCACCCGTATTTCTTGTTTTAACTATTTTATGCTACCCCGTATTCAAACCCCATTCATTTTATTTCCTGATGTTTGCATTAAAAAGGTTTAAAAATTCCGGTATTATTATTAAATAAAACGTATATTTAAATACCTTTTTGAACATGAACTTATGAACGCCCATAAAAAAATATGGAGAAGGAAAACTCCCGGGGGAAGGTATTATCTCAAAAGATTTAACCGATTTGCAATTCCTGTTTTGATATCAGGCCTGTTTATTACTGCAATTTTAACTGTTTCAGTTTATGATAGGATTGAAACACAGGAACGGAAGTTATTTGTTTCAATTGCACATGCGATAAAACAGCAGCTTACCGACCGACTTGAATCTCATGCCTTATTGCTTCGGGCAGGAGTTGCCTGGCTTGCTCTGTCGGACTCGGTTACCCGCGATGAATGGAAAGAATACACGCAACAGGCAAGGATTGACAGGTACCTTCCTGATATTGAGGGAATGGGCTATATAAAAATTATTCCTTCGGGCAGCATGAATAAACACATCCGGGAAATAAGGGAGGAAGGTTTTTCCGATTATTCCATTTCACCATCTTATGAAAGGGATATATATACCTCGGTTGTATATGTAGAACCTTTTACATCTTATAACCGGAGTACATTCGGATACGATATGTTCACAGAACCGGCCAGAAGAATGGCTATGGAATACTCGCGCGATTTTGATGTTGCCTGTCTCTCAGGAAGAATACATCTGACAGAAGGATCTGGCGAAGAAGAATCATATGGCTTGCTGATGTTTGTACCCTGTTATGAAAGTGGATTACGTGTCCAAACAGTGGAACAGCGACAGTCAGCAGTCAGGGGCTGGCTTTATTGTCCTTACCGTTTAAATGTTTTTATAAAGGGTGTGATGGAAAACCCGGTTCGGGATTCCGGTATACGAGTGCAAATTTTTGATGAACGGATGATGGATTCTTCAATATTGTACGATAGCCATGGGATTGGTTCGGAGGTTGAAAGTGGATATGGTGCCGAAATTATTACCCTTCCGGTAGAATTCAATGTCAATCAATGGCAACTGCATTTGACTCACAGGAGGCCATTTCCGGTCAGGGCTTTCATTACACTGATTACCGGTATCCTATTTAGCCTGCTGCTTTATTTGTTATTTTCTGTATTTTCAAAAATTGCTAACCGTTCTGAGCAAATCAGAACTAAAAATAAAAAACTTAAAACATTGAATGCCACTAAAGACAAATTCTTTTCAATCATTGCCCATGATTTGAAAAGTCCCTACAGTGCCATATTGGGGTTCAGCAATATACTTCTAAAACGGGTGGATGAAATGGATCGGCAGGAAATTAAGAAGTTTGCTGAAATAATCAGACATTCGGCAAATGCAGCAGTTGATTTGCTTACTAACCTCATGGTCTGGTCTCAGTCTCAGACCGGAAAGTTGAAGTACAATCCGGAAGAATTTGATGTTGTGAAACTGGCTCGTGAGGTGGAGCTTTTATTTTCAGATATTGCGCGTCAGAAACACATTGAGTTGATAAAAAATTTGCCTGAACAGGCTTTTGTGTTTGCGGATTATGCCATGGTCGGAACAATTCTTCGCAACCTGATATCCAATGCAGTAAAATTTACCCACCCGGGAGGAAGGGTGACCATTTCTGCAAAGAAGACTGAAACGGAACTGGTTGTTTCAGTAACAGATACAGGAGTAGGAATATCGAAAAGCAACAGGAATAAGCTGTTTAGAATCGATGAAAGCTACTCGACATCCGGTACCAGAAACGAAAAAGGTACTGGTTTGGGTCTGATATTGTGCAGGGAATTTGTTGAAAGGCATGGAGGAAAGATATGGGTTGAAAGCAAAACGGCTCCATCACCGGAATGTGGTTCAACCTTTTCATTTACTCTGCCTTCCCCGGTAAAATGACTTTTCCATCTAAATCATAAAACTAACTCATAGCAAAATTTAGTACCTTCCATTCTTCTTTTAACATGTTCAGTTATGAATATTTGCTGCTCGTTGATTAATATCAATAAAGACCCGGCTAAAGAAATGACTTTTCTTCGTAACTTATAATGAGTATTCGCAAATTACGCACCATTTGTACATAATTATTATTTACGTTTTAAATTAAATTTTATGAAGAATACAGTCCGCATTCTGGTTTTAGCAACAGTAATATTTGGCGCAACTGTTTATTCCTGTACGAAAGAAGCTCTGATTAATGAGGCAGAAATACCTGCATTAAAGAAAGCTGCCACAGTTTTTTTGACTCCGGTTGAATTGTTGGGAAAACACATTTTTTTTGATAAGATTTCATCACCGGGAAGCATGTCATGTGCTGAATGTCATGCACCTTCCGTAGGGTTCACAGGTCCTGTCGGAGGTATTAATTTAAAAGGTTCGGTATACATGGGAGCCGTCCCTCAGCGGTTTGGTAACAGGAAGCCTCCTAGTGCTGCTTATGCCACACAAAGCCCGGTATTGTATTTTGATGAAGAAGACGGTTTGTTTATTGGCGGTAACTTCTGGGATGGCCGGGCAACCGGAGAAGTATTGGGTAATCCTGCTGCGGACCAGGCTATGGGCCCGTTCCTGAACCCGGTGGAACAAAATATGCCATCAAAAGAAGCTGTACTGAAACAAATTGCTTCTTCAAAATATGTTGGTTTATGGGAAGAAGTTTGGGAAAGCCCCCTGACCTATGAAACAGAAGAAGACATTGAGCAGAATTACGGCAGGGTAGCTTTGGCCATTGCTGCATATGAAGGCTCAGCTGAGGTCTGTTCATTTACATCGAAATATGATTATTACCTGAAGGGGATGGCAAAGCTTACTGAACAGGAAAGGTGGGGACTGGAATTGTTTTAAGGCAAAGGCATGTGTTCAGCCTGTCATCCGCATGAATGGGATGGTGGCGAAAGCATGCCTCTGTTTACCGACTTTTCCTTCGATAACCTGGGGTCTCCAAAGAATCCCGACAACCCATTCTATCAAATGGATATGGTCTTTCTGGATAACGGTTTGGCCATAAATCCTGAGGGAAGCGCATGGATTGATAAGGGTCTGGGAGGATTTCTTGAAACTCATCCCAATGCTGCATGGTCAGCTATGGCCGGTGAAAACATGGGCAAGCATAAGGTCCCTACTCTTCGGAATGTGGGAAAGGCAAATGGAAATGGTTCTCCGAAGGCTTTCCTGCACAATGGTGTGTTCAAATCATTAAAAGATGTGGTGCATTTTTACAACACACGTGATGTGAAGGAATGGCCCGAACCGGAGGTTGCTGAAAATATTAATACCGATGAACTGGGCGATTTGGGTCTTACCGGTGAGGAAGAAGATGCCATTGTAGCTTTTATGATGACTTTGAGTGACGGGTATAAACTAAAATAGGTATTTAATTTTCAACCCTGATTTTATTCAGGATTAAAATCCCGGACTGTTGACATTTTCCTCTCTTTTTTGTTTAAGGGAAAAAACGATGCATCTGATTGTCCGGGATTATACTTTTTTTAATCTCCGATAGGCATAGAAGGGCCTGCTGAGAAATTATCTTTCTTTGGTTTATAGAAACTTATCGCCATTCTTATAGAAACAAGTGCAAGGATTTAGGAATAGAGCAAGAAAAAAGCCTTTTTTGCTCAGATGCTGGAAAGTTGATTCGGAAAGACATAAAACGGGGCATGTGCAGTTAAAATAGTGATAAAATAATGTGTCAATTTTAGGGAGAAGGTAAAGATCGTTTGTCTGTTTGGTATCGTATTTTTAATCTGAAAAATAAAAAAATAGGACAAGAATTGAAAACTTACCCGATGGCGGGTGGCACTCCCGTGCCTTTTAATCAGGTGGGCAGAAAATTTTTCAGCAGGAATGAAGGAGATCTTTTTTAAAGAATTTGCAACTCATAAAGAGATATACTGCAAATGTATTGTCCAACAGGAATACCTGACAGAGGTAATAATCGCAGAAGGAGTTTTTCAGATGGGACTAATTTAAACCTTAAAAAGGTTTACTGAGAACAATAACATAGAAATTTCCAGTGTATTGACAATAATCATACAACAGCTGATGAAATGGGATTCATTTATGGTTCCGAATTGTAGTCTTTGCCATTCAGACTTTGCATTACCGACAGCTGCCATGATTCAAGCTGCGGCAGCATAGCTTTTATCCTGGCAGTTTCAGCGTCAGCCTGGTCGAATTGTTCGAGGGAATCTTTTTCAAGGTTATAAAGTTCCAGCGTTGGTTCATCTGAATTTTTCTGAATCCGGTGCAGTTTCCATGGCCAGTCAAGCCAGGCTGCATGTCCGGGGAAGCTGTCTTCGGGGTATTGTTTTTTTATTACACCGGCATCCAAAGCCAATCGTGCTGAATCGGAAATCATTTGTCCTTTTTGTTGGGCTTCAAGCAGTTCGGTCATCCATTGGTGAGAAGGAGTTCCCCGTCCTCCCTCCGGGTACTGCCAGAAACCGATAGGTTTCGAACGGGTGTCCATTGTGCTTTCAATAGCAGGCAACAGGCTTATTCCATCCAGTATGGGCGGATTATCCAAAGTTATACCCGTTACTTCCAAAAGTGTAGGAAATATGTCGCTGGTAACTGCCGGAAGGTTAGTTGATTTGGGATGGGGTATTTTTGCCGGCCATTCAATAATGGCAGGAACCCGCAATCCCCCCTCATAAATATCTCCTTTATGCCCCCGGCCTCCTGTAGTGCCTACATTGGGCAGGCCTCCATTATCGCTGCAATACCAAAGGAGGGTATTGTTTTCAATTCCCAGGTTTTTTAACTCCTGCCTGAGTTTTCCAAAAGCACGGTCCATACCGGTTATTTCTCCATAAAAATTTTGCAGCTTAGGTTCCAGTCCTGGATACAATGCACTATCAGCATCGCTTGCCATATGAGGATCATGGGGGGAACCAAACCACACCACGGCAAAAATTGGCTTTTCTGATTTGGCATGCTTACGGATGAATTCAATGGCTGCATCAGCTGTAACATCCGAGCTTTCGCCTTTAAATTGCACTGCTTTTCCTTCACGGCTCAGGATAGGATTGTTGTCAAAAAAGTTGGGTGCCGACAGCCATTCATCAAATCCGCTGGCACCGGGATTCACCGGGCTGCCTGTTTGTACCGAACCCAGATGCCATTTTCCAAAATGGCCGGTAACATAACCGGCCGACTGCAGGACTTCAGCTATGGTTAGTTCTTGCGGACGTATAGTCCTTCCCCAGCTAAAGCAGCCGAACCGGTTGGGATTACGGCCTGTCATCACACTTCCACGGGTGGGTGAGCATACAGGGGCAGCCGCATAAAATCTGTCGAAGCGTAATCCGCTGGCAGCTAAATTGTCGAAGTTGGGCGTTTTTACTACAGGATGGCCGTTGTAAGCCATGTCTCCCCATCCCTGATCATCGGCCATTACCAATACAATGTTGGGGCGGGCAGCAGGCTCTTCTTTAACTTCGCAACTGCAGATGGTTGCTGTCATAGCGAAAGGGAGGAAAAACAATACCGGGTTTTTTATTTGTTTCATCGGATAGTAGTTTTTGTAAAAATAGGAATTTGAAACAGAAAGCAAGTAGAATGAACATGGAAAATTTTGGATTAAGGAATAAAAATTTAATTTGAACGGCAGATACCATTTCTGGCAATAACCGGTGATTCCATTTATATGATTTTGAAAAAGAGCAGGCTCAGGTAATAATCTGGAGCAAAATAAATATTGATTTTATCTTACCAAAAAAGTATCCGTAAAAAAAGAGGCATTCATGGGTGCTTTTTTTATAATTGGGGGCAGTCCCATTTCAAAAGGGTTCATTGCCACCATCACGGATGGAGCAGTTTTAAAGTATGTGATTGGCATGGCTTTGTGTAGCGTTTTTTACCATTAGTTCCGGATCAACAAAAGGTAATTTTTTTGATCTGAGGTTTTGCAATTAGAACCAGCCAAAAAAATTATTCCTCCGATATGTGACGGAGGAATAATAATTCCTGGAAAATGGGAATTCGTTAATTCAGATTTATTCTGACATCCGGCTCAACAAGTGCAGGATTAATGTTGAGAGATTTCATCATTCCGTTGTAGTCGTCGATCTCAAGCGATTTAATGGATTCAAAATTAGCCGGAAGCACCACTACACGAAATACCTGCCCAAGTGCTTCGGCAGGAAGCAGATTGTCGAAATTGGTATTTCCATCAAGGAAAATCTGAACATCGGTAAAAGTGTGATCGAAATTGTATTGCAGAAGAGTGCTGTCGGGAAGCACTATCGTTTGCGGCAGCAGGCGCCAGACATCAAACGATTCACCAGCATCATTTTCGGTTTGCTCCCACAGGATATAAACCAGCACAATATCGCTTTCCAATACCTCAATGCTGTTGGGAAATTCATAAAAAAGCTGGAAATCATTTTCAGGCAGGAAATCGCCTTCAATTTCGAATACTGTAGGCAGGAATAAATCACCATCCAATCCATCTTCTCCCGGTTGTCCGGGAGGACCCTGCGGGCCTTCACAGGCAACTGCTATCACAAGGGCAACTAAAAGTAGCGGGTGTATAAATTTTTTCATAATTTGAACTTTAATGTTAAACAGATGAAAAGTATACGCAACATTAGTGCCAAATCTTTAATAAAAAATAATATTCCGGCACAAGTTTTTCAATTTAACAGTGTCAGATGTATGTTACAAGAATAAATTTTCATTTCTGCGTATATATGAAAATAATTTTTCTAATTTCGGAATAAAGAATTGGACACCTATGTAGCTGAAGTTTCAGCTTTAGGAACAGGAAATTCATTTTTGGCATCATGAAGATCATAAAAGAAATAAAAATTAGCGATAATGGTTTTGTTTTTAATTCAAATACAGGTGATTCTTTTAGCTTGAATCCTTTGGGGCTTGAGTTGATTAAGCTGATATCGCAGGAAAAGGAATTCGGGGAAATTAAGGAAATATTTCTTTCCCGGTACGATGTAGATGATTTGACATTTGAAATGGATTTTTATGAATTTTGTTCCCTTCTGAAACTTTATCAGATAATTTCCGGTGATAATATGCTCCCATTTAACTGAAGTTTACATGAGAAAACAAAAAATTACATTGGCTGTAAGTGGTTTGAACAATACAGATAATCCAGGTCCAGGAGTTCCTTTCATACGTGGGGTGAAAGAATCTGATACTTTTGATGTGCGTGTCATAGGCCTGGTATATGAAAACCTGGAACCGGGCATATATATGGATGATTTATGCAGCCGAATATTTCAGATTCCTTATCCGTCATCAGGCTCAGATGAGTTAATTGAACGGATTGAAGACATTCACCATCAGGAGAAGATTGATGTACTGGTTCCTAATTTCGATGCTGAGCTTTTTTCGTTTATGAAAAATGAAGAACGTTTACATAAGCAGGGTATCCAAATGTTTCTTCCTACTTTTCAACAGTTTCAGGAGCGGGAAAAGCACCGTTTGCCTGAGTTTGGAAAGAAATACGGAATAAAAGTACCGGCGAGCCTTAATCTTGGCAGCCTGGGACAGCTAACTGAGCTGGAAGAGAAATTTGATTATCCGGTAATGATTAAAGGACAGTTTTACGATGCCTATTTAGCTTCGAATAAAGAGCAGGTAAAGCAGGCGTTCATGAAAATTTCCTCAAAATGGGGGTTTCCTGTTATCGCACAGGAGTTTGTTACAGGAACCGAAGTTAATGTAGTTGCCCTTGGAGATGGGAATGGCAACACGGTAGCAGCAGTTCCTATGCGCAAGCAATACGTCACCGACAAAGGAAAAGCCTGGGGAGGCATTACTCTGGCCGACGAAAAAATGATGCAGCTCACCCGGTCGCTTATCCGGCAAACCAAATGGCGGGGAGGGATGGAGCTAGAACTGATTAAAACCCATATCGGTGAATATTACCTGATAGAGATCAATCCACGGATTCCGGCATGGGTGTATCTTGCCGTGGGTGCCGGGCAAAACATTCCTGATGCATTGGTAAAACTGGCTTTGAATATGGAGGTGAAACCTATGAATACCTATAAAATTGGAAAAATGTTTGTACGCTATTCCTACGACATGATTGTGGATTTGGAAAAATTTGCCGCTATTTCAATGAACAGGGAAATTTAATTATGGAAAAGTTAAAATACCAAAAACCGATTATTAATAAAATTACCGCCGGAGTTCCGAGTAAGTTTGGTTTACCTGTAAAGCAAAAAATTATTTCCGAAATCGATGGGATACCTGTTTCCAGTATAATTGAATCCTATGGTACACCTGTTTTTGTGTTTTCGGAAAAAACCATAAGGAAGAAGTATTCGGAAGCAAGGAGAGCTTTTGAAACGCGGTATCCGAAGGTGCAATTTGCATGGTCCTATAAAACAAATTATCTTGATGCTGTATGTTCAGTTTATCACGATGAGGGAGCATGGGCAGAGGTGGTATCAGGTTTCGAATTTGAAAAAGCACTGGCACTGGGGGTGAGTGGTTCACAAATCCTGTTTAATGGTCCTGATAAGTCGGTTGAAGATTTAATCCTTGCGATTAACCTAAATGCCTGCATACACATCGATCATTTTGACGAGCTTTATTTACTGATTGAGCTTACCAAAAAGCTTGATAAACCGGCACGGGTAGCGATTCGGGTCAATATGGATACCGGCATTTATCCTATGTGGGATCGGTTTGGCTTTAATTATGAAAACGGTGAGGCCTGGAATGCCATCAATCGGATAATGCTGACCGATAAACTTAAGCTGACGGGATTGCACACACACTTAGGTACCTATATTATGGCAACTTCGGCTTATACTGTTGCTGCAGGTAAACTGGCCAATCTTTATATGGCTGTTCACCGAAAATTTGGGCAATGGCTGAAATATATTGATATGGGAGGCGGTTTTGCTTCGAAGAATACGTTGAAAGGATCGTATATGCCGGGTTCAGAAACCTGCCCTTCCTTCGATGAGTACGCAGAAGCTATTTCCAATGCACTCATCTCTTCAGAGATTCCACACGAGAACCTGCCTGCATTGTTTCTTGAAACAGGCAGAGCGCTTATTGATGATTCGGGCTACCTGCTTACTACGGTTCTGGCAAACAAACGTCTTTCAACCGGTCGGCGCAGTATGATTATTGATGCGGGAGTTAACCTGCTGTTTACCTCATTCTGGTACAATCTGTCGGTCTATCCCAGTAAGGAGAGCTCGGAATATATTGAAGAAACCACGATTTATGGACCTCTTTGCATGAATATTGATGTCGTTCGCGATGCCATTAATTTTCCTCATGTAAAAACGGGCGATCAGCTTGTTATTGAGCGTGTAGGAGCCTACAATGTAACTCAATGGATGCAATTTATAACATATCGCCCCAATGTAATAATGATTGATCTGAAAGGAATTCCGCATTTAATCAGAAAGAAGGAAGATTTGCAAAGCCTGAAGCGTGCAGAGCTTAACCCAAAAAAATAAAAAACCATTCATGATGCGTGAAGTCCCTCATGGGAAAGATATTGTGCATTCAATCCTGAACAGCTATTCACAGGTATTCTTTTCTACATCAAAAATGCTGGCTGTTTTGCTTATGGTAATCAGTTTTTTCGATTATGGTGCAGGTATAGGTGGTTTGGTGGCTGTATTGGTGGCCAACCTTCTGGCCTGGCAAATGGGATATAATACCTGGTTTTTACGTTCCGGTTTATATGGTTTTAATGCTTTATTGGCAGGTTTAGGCATAGGTTTGTTTTATCAACCATCGCTGCAGGTTTATTTGCTGATAGTTGTTTCAGCTCTTACCTGCTTTTTTCTTACAATTGTTTTTCAGGGCGTACTTGGAAAGTATGGCCTTCCTTTTTTAAGTGTACCTTTTTTACTTACCATCTGGATTGTTGCTCTTTCTGCAGGAAGCCTGTCGGCACTAAACCTGAGTGAGCGTGGCATTTTTGTATACAATGCGCTTTATTCCATAGGAGGTAAATTCTTTGTTGATTTATATGATTTTCTTGAAAAAAGTATGGGTTCTTCGTTTATACGAATCTATTTTCGTTCGCTTGCCGCTATCTTTTTCCAGACTCACCTTCTTGCAGGTATAATAATTGCTTTAGGATTATTAATTTATTCACGCATTACGTTTGTCCTTTCCATCCTGGGGTATGTTGTGGCTTATTTATTTTACCGGCTTGTGGGTATTGAATTTGATTCACTGGGATATACCTTTATTGGATTTAATTATATACTAACAGCCATTGCCCTGGGAGGGTATTACCTGGTTCCGGGCAGGGTTAGTTTTGGATGGATTATTTTGCTGCTTCCGGCTGTGGTACTGATTACCACCAGTACCCAACAGATTTTTTTGATGTTTCGGATTTCCCCCTATTCCCTGCCTTTTAATGCTATCGTGCTGATGTTTCTGTATGCTCTGAAGTTGCGTGAGCAACGTTCACGTTATCTGATAGAAACGCCTGTACAACTGGGGGAGCCGGAGAAGAACCTTTATTTGTATTCAGGAAATATGAATCGTTTTCCGGTTGCATATCCGGTTTCAGCAGCATTGCCTTTTTATGGTGAGTGGACGGTAAATCAGGGACATGATGGAGAATATACACACAAAGGGGCATGGCGGCAGGCATGGGATTTTGTTATTGCCGACAGCAGTGGGCAACAATTTAGAAATGCCGGGGAATTTACCGATGATTATTACTGTTTTGGGAAAGCTGTTCTGGCTCCTGCTGATGGCACGGTTGGCGAAGTAATTGATTCCATTCCCGATAATGCCATAGGTGATGTAAATACTAAAGATAATTGGGGCAATACCGCAATTATTAAGCACAACAATAATTTGTATTCAAAACTGAGCCACCTGAAAAATCAGTCGGTAGAAGTAAAACCCGGAGATTCGGTTAAAAAGGGGCAGCTAATTGCCCGTTGCGGTAATTCCGGGAGGTCGCCCTATCCACACCTGCACTTTCAGTTTCAGGCCAATCCATATGTGGGATCGATTACCATCGATTATCCGTTTGGCCATTATTTACTCAATGAACAAGGGGTATACTCCCTTCAGTCGTTCGAATTTCCACAGAAGGGCCAGTTGTTGGCTAACCCGGTAAAGAATGAAATACTTAAAACGGCCCTTCGTTTTATTCCCGGCAGGCGAATCTATGTTTCCGTGGAAGTGGATTCAGAGATGGCAAAATGGAAAAAACTGGAGGGTGAATATGAATGGGTCACAGAAACCGATATTTACAATACCACGTATATAAAATGTTTATACACCGGCGGGCTTGCATATTTATATAACCAGGGCGACATGCACTTCTTTACTAATTATCATGGTAAAAGGCAATCTCCGTTGTTTTGGTTCTATACACTGTTGTTTAAAGTACCAGTGGGTTTCCAATCCAATAGCCGCATTGATGATTTTCTGCCTGTACATCTTCTTTTTGGTGGAGTATTGAAATTCCTGCAGGATTTTGCAGCACCTATATATCTTTTTCTCAAAGCCGAATATCAGCTTGTAATGAAACAGGCAGGTGATATTCTTTCATCGGATATGGTAAAACTGGAAGCAAAAATAACCCGGAGAGTTGCAGGAAGAATTATGGACCTTACCATTGGTTATGTCAGCGTACTTCCTGATGGTGGATTTGAAATAAAATTGGAAATGCCTAAGGCAAAAATAAAAATGATATGCAGAAACGAGCTGGAATCATAGCGATTTTGATCTTGATGTGCATGTTTGTTCGGGCACAGCAGAAGCTGAATTATCCGGAGGTGGATAAAATTTCTTATGAGCTTTACTTACAGGGGAATTGGCAAAAGCTGATTCAATATGCAGGGGAAGCCCGTAAGCAGGGGATTGACTTTTTTTATTTGCAGGCAAGAACCGGGATAGCTTTTTATAAGCTGAATAAGTACCGGAATGCAAGTGAATGGTTTCTGAAAGCCTGGGAGAATGATCAATCTTTTGAATGGCTGCAGGAATATGTCTACTACAGCCTGCTTTTCGGAGGAAGAGCCTATGAGGCCTGCAAGATAGCAGATAATTTTACACCAAACATGAAAGAAAAAATTGGATATGCTTCAAGTAAATTAACCGACGTTATGCTGGAAGCTGGCTACAGCTTCAATCCCGGTTATGATAATTTAAAAGCAACTGCTCACGGAATGCAGGCAGGGGTGGGAGAAAACTATGGAGAAGCTTTTTACCTGAAGGATTATCATTTCGAATCTATCGGGTTGAGCCACCAGTTAGCACCAGCTATAAACATAAATCATAATCTTTCCTATCTTGGAATTAATCGTGAAGAGCATATTGATTGGGGAGGTAAAAATATCTTTTCAGCTAAAACAAATCAGTATCAGTATTTCATTAACCCAATCCTTGTATTGGGTAGAAAATGGTACGTTTCCCCATCACTGAGCCTGATTTGGGGAGATTTTTCCTATGCAAACGGAGGATTAAGCGGGAACAGACGTTTTTTTGGAAATAATCAGGTATACTATCGCGATCTTGTATTTTCCACTTCTGCCTGGACACATATGGGAAATTTTTCACCCGGAGTTGAATACAATTACGGAAATATTTCCAATACAGGATTCAGACAGTATTCACTATGGCTTACTGCTTACCCCTTTTCCAATCTCAACTTATATTGCACACCCCGGATTTATTTTAAAAGTGATGAGAAAAATGGTTTTGAATACAATACCTTTGGCATTTCGGGAGGTTTTCAGATGGGGCCTGTACATTTTTACGGACTATACCTTAAAGGGAATATGGAGAACTTTATTGAATCGACAGGCTTTGTGGTATCTAACTTTCCCGGCACTTCAAAACATAAGATTTCGGGCAGCCTGTATTTCCCCTCAGATAAAAAATACCGGTTTGTACTGCGATACATTTTGCAGGATGTTACCGAATCTTATCTGATTTATGCCAATGGGACTGGAATTAATTCAATGAACTACAGTTACGATAAACATACATTTACAACAGGGATATCATGGAGCTTTTAAGAATTCAACTACTGGCAATCCTTTTATTCACAGCTGTGTTGCCGGTAATGGCGCAATCAAATCAGGAATCTTTGGAACAGGCATTTGCCAGAAGTTATGAACTGGAAAACAAAAAAGATTTTATTGCTTCAACCAATGAGCTGAAAAAGGTTTATGATCCCTCTTCATATGAAGTTAATTTAAGGCTGGGGTGGTTGTGTTACAATTCCGGAATTTTTGATGAATCGGAAACCTATTATGAGCAGGCACAAAAATTGAAGCCTTATTCCGAAGAAGCAAGGTTTGGATTAATCCTTCCCAGGGTTGCGATGGGCAAATGGGATGAAGTGATTGCGCTTTACGATGAGATTCTGGAAATTCATCCCAACAACACCATTGCCATGTTCCGTCTGGGAATGATTTTTTATGAACGTAAGAATTATCAAAAAGCCATGCCTCTTTTTAAGAAAGTGGTTGAACTTTATCCGTTCGATTATGATGGGTTGCTGATGCTGGCCTGGACTTCCTATTTTACCGGGAACTACAACCAGGCTAAGATTCTGTTTCAAAAGGTGAAGCTCAACAATCCTGGTGATGCTTCGGCGAATGAGGGTCTTCAGTTGATACGGTAACCCATGTAATTGGGATGTATATTGAATTAATTTACTTTAAAAAATATGCCATGCAAAAATTAACCTTTACCAGTCTGATTCTGTTGCTGTTTATTGCGGGCAGCGCTCAGGTAACCCTGGAACACATGTACAATTATTCTGCGGCACTTGTGAAATTTGAAACCCTTGGTTATAAATATTATTTGATGGATGTTCCCGGTGCGCAATGTCGCATATACAATCTTGACCATTCGTTGTACAAAACAATTTTATGTAATGTTCCTGCCGGATGCTTTCTGTCCGATGTCAAGTATCTTTCTGAGAAAGTATTTGATAATGATGAAGGAATTGAGATGGTTTATACCTGGTACAAGTATATTCCTACTACAAATTCATATTATCATGAATATGACAGCCGTATTATCAATGAAGATGGTTCACCTCTTGTTACCATTGATGGTGCCCGCTACATTTCCCTGAATGAGACGGGGGAAAATGTCTGGAAGCTGTTTGCCTATTGTTATGACTATTCATCATGGCCAGAGCGAATCTGGACCAACATTTACAGCTTGCCTGGAAAGCTGGTTTACGGTTTTCTTTCTGAAGAAAAATATGGTGCAGGACTGAAAGCTTTTCCCAATCCGGCAGCCGAAGCCGTAAAAGTGGTCTATAACTTGCCACCGGATGTAAAGGAAGCAACTCTTCTTCTTACGGATAGTAACGGAAAGATGGTCAGGCAGTTTTTAGTAGATAACCATACCAACCACCTGCTGCTTGATGTTTCGGCATATCCCGCCGGAATGTATTATTATTTCCTGGAATTCGACAACAAGCGGAGTAGTTCATATAAATTGGTAATACATTAAAAGACCGAAAACTTTTAATATTCAGGCCTTATATTACCAAATGTTTCTGCAATTTCATTCAGGATTTCATTAACTTCTGCATTGGTCTCTGATTGCAGCAATTTGATTTTTAATTCCCTGAAGTTTGGCAATCCGGGAAAATATTTTGCAAAATGGCGACGCATCATCAATATTGCTGAACGCTCATTGTCTTTCCAGGCAAGATTGAGCTGCAGTTGCTCTCTTACATTTTTTACAATTTCGTCAACCGTGAGTGAAGGAAGTACTTCACCTGTTTGAAGGTAATGTTTCACTTCCCTGAATATCCAGGGACGACCAATGGCAGGGCGTCCAATCATCAGGGCATCAACTCCGGTTTGTTCCAGAAGTCTCTTTGCCTTGGAGCCGCTTGTAATATCACCGTTCCCAATGATTGGAATAGTAATCTGCGGGTGGTTTTTTACCTCGCCTATAAGTGTCCAGTCGGCATCACCGGTATAAATCTGTTCCCGTGTTCGCCCGTGAATTGCCAGAGCTGCAATGCCTGCATCCTGAAGGCGCAGGGCTGCTTCAACAATTGGCTTGTCGTTTGCATCCCATCCCAAACGCGTTTTTGCAGTAACCGGCACCTGAACCGCTTTTACCACTTCGGCTGTCATTTGCTGCATTTTTGGTAAATCGCGTAACATGGCAGCTCCCGCGCCATGTCGTATGATTTTTTTCATCGGACAGCCAAAATTAATGTCAATGAAATCGGGCTGCAAGGTTTCGGCTAACTTTGCAGCCTGCACCATCGATTGGATGTTGTGCCCGTAAATCTGTATGGCCACTGGCCGGTCAAAATCGAACAGCACCATCTTTTCCTGTGACTTTTTAACATCCCGCACCAGCGCCTCCGAGGATACAAATTCGGTGTACATCACATCTGCACCGTATTTCTTGCACATCCAGCGGAACGATTTGTAAGTGACATCTTCCATGGGTGCCAGAAAAAGCGGAGTATTTTTGAAAGTAAGGGTACCAATTTGCATTTTTAATGAAACCAAATGTGTTCTATCAGAATTTTAAGGCCTATTGCGGTTAAAACCAAGCCTCCCAATATCATGGATTGCCGGCTTCGTTTTGCTGGAATATTTTTTCCGCATAGCATTCCTAACATTGAAGCTATAAATGTAACCATTCCAATAATAATTACCGGATACAGAATGGATATTTCAAGAAACCCAAAGCTAAGTCCTACTATCAGTGCATCAACGCTGGTAGCTATGGATAGCCCAAGTACAATGCGCAGGTTGAAAGGATCAAATTTAGGTGCCTGGGTTTGCTGACGTTTTCCTTCCAAAATCATTTTGAAGCCAATTGTACCAAGTAAAAGAAAAGCAAGCCAGTGATCAAATGAACCTATTAAATGATGTAACTTCATTCCTGCATACCAGCCAAAAACAGGGAAAATTCCCTGAAAAAATGCCAGCGATGCCGCTATTGGCAATGCCTGTCTAAAGCTGATTTGTTTTTTTATCAGACCACACGATACAGATACAGCAAAAGAATCGAAACTTAACCCGGTTCCAATCAGAAAGAATAGAAACAATTGAGAATAAGTCATGGCATAAAAGGGTGCAAAAATAGTGGTTTACGCGTATAAAAAAAGGATAACCTCTATTTTTAAGAATGGTTAAACTTTTATTCATGGTGTTTGTTTGTTAATTTACTTTATCTATTAAAGGAGAATTATTATTGTTTAAAAGTATTTATCCATGAAGGCGGAAGAAATTACAGGCAAGCTAAGGGAGAAGGGATTAAAGGTCACTCCCCAGAGAATGGCAATCTATGAAGCAATTATTAAACTTAAAAATCACCCCACTGCAGAAAACATCATTGATTATATCCGTAAAAATCATCCCAATATTTCGATAGGAACAGTATATAAAGTTCTGGATGTTTTATCTGAAAATGGACTTATTGAAAAAGTAAAAACAGAAAAAGATGTGATGCGGTACGATGCAGTAGTGGAAAACCACCATCATATCTATTGTTCCGATTCCGATCGGATTGAAGATTATTTTGATGATGAACTTAATCATATATTGGAAGAATATTTTCAGGGAAAAAAAATACCGGATTTTAAAGTTGAAGACATCAAGCTGCAAATAATAGGGAAGTACCTGAAGAAAAAATAAATCAGTAATTAAATAAAAAGAAAAATGGAAAACAATTCGGAAAAAATCAGCAAATGCCCGGTTACCGGAATTACGGGAAAACATAATTTGGGAGCGGCTGGTACAAAAAATATTGACTGGTGGCCCAATCAGTTAAAGTTGAATATGCTTCGTCAGCACGCTTCAAAGTCGAATCCAATGGGTGAAGGATTTAACTATGCTGAAGAGTTTAAGAGCCTCAATTTAAAAGCGGTAAAAGAAGATCTGCACAAGTTAATGACCGACTCACAGGATTGGTGGCCGGCTGATTATGGGCACTATGGTCCCTTTTTTATCCGTATGGCATGGCACAGTGCAGGCACCTACCGCATTGGTGATGGAAGAGGTGGAGCAGGGCGGGGTCAGCAACGGTTTGCACCTTTGAACAGCTGGCCCGACAATGCCAACTTGGATAAGGCACGTCGGCTGCTTTGGCCAGTCAAACAAAAATATGGCAGGAAAATATCATGGGCCGACCTGATTATTCTTGCAGGCAATGTTGCTCTTGAATCGATGGGGTTTAAAACATTTGGGTTTGCCGGCGGACGCGAAGATGTATGGGAACCCGATGAGGATGTTTACTGGGGATCAGAAAAGGAATGGCTCGAAAATGATGAGCGAATTATGGATATTAATGAAACCGACAACCCGCTTGCTGCCATTCAGATGGGGCTTATTTATGTAAATCCCGAAGGACCAAACAGGAATCCCGATCCGTTATTGGCAGCTAAAGATATCCGGGAAACATTTGCCCGTATGGCCATGAACGATGAAGAGACGGTTGCCCTAATAGCGGGGGGACATACATTTGGAAAAACACATGGCGCAGGCGATGCAGCACATGTAGGATCTGAACCTGAGGCCGCCCTCCTGGAAGAACAGGGTCTTGGCTGGAAAAGCAGCTTCGGGTCAGGCAAAGGAGGCGATACCATTACAAGCGGACTGGAAGTAATCTGGACTCAGACTCCTGCCAAATGGAGCTATTATTTTTTCGATAACCTTTTTAAATACGAATGGGAACTTACTAAAAGTCCTGCAGGTGCCCATCAGTGGATGGCTAAAAATGCAGGTAAGGAAATGCCCGATGCCCACGACCCGTCAAAACGACATACGCCTGCCATGCTTACCACCGATCTTGCCTTGCGTTTTGATCCTGTTTACGAAAAAATATCAAGACGTTTTTATGAACATCCACTGGAATTTGCCGATTCATTTGCACGTGCCTGGTTTAAGCTGACTCACAGAGACATGGGACCACGCTCTCGCTATTTGGGACCTGAAGTTCCGGCAGAAGAGCTTTTATGGCAGGATCCTGTTCCTGAAGTTAACCACCCTCTGATTGATGATGAAGATGTTGCTGCTTTGAAAGCTAAAATTCTTAATTCAGGACTTACTGTGTCGCAACTGGTTTCCACTGCCTGGGCTTCTGCATCAACCTTCAGGGGAACCGATAAACGTGGTGGTGCCAATGGAGCACGTATCCGTCTGGAGCCGCAGAAAAACTGGGCTGCAAATAATCCTCCACAGCTGGTTAAAGTGCTTGAAACGCTGGAAGGTGTCCAAAAGGAATTCAATAAGGAGCAAACAGCCGGCAAAAGAATTTCGCTTGCCGATCTGATTGTGCTTGCCGGATGTGCAGGAGTTGAAAAAGCTGCAAAAGATGCTGGTTTTAATGTTACGGTTCCTTTCCACCCCGGACGTATGGATGCATCGCAGGAACAAACCGACGTGGATGGATTTAAAGTGCTGGAACCCTTTGCCGATGGATTCCGAAACTATCTGAAAAGAAAGTATTCAGTTGCCACCGAAGATCTGCTTGTCGAAAAAGCACATCTGCTGGGATTAACTCCACCTGAAATGACCGTTCTGGTTGGGGGAATGAGGGCTTTGAATGCAAATTACGACAACTCTCCCCATGGTGTATTTACAAACCGGTCTGAAACCCTTACAAACGACTTCTTTGTTAATCTGCTCGATATGGGTACTGTATGGGTGCCTGCATCGGAAGATAAAGAGAAATTCCATGGATTGGATCGCAAAACAGGGAAACAGAAGTGGACTGCAACCCGTGTTGATCTTATATTCGGTGCCAATTCAGAACTCAGGGCTCTGGCTGAGGTATATGCCGGATCCGATGCTCAGGATAAATTTGTATACGATTTTCTGGCTTCCTGGAACAAGGTAATGAACCTCGACCGCTTTGATTTGAACGAGGCAGACGAAAAAATAAAAATGGCAGCCAGTCCTTCTGAAATAATTACTGAATTTGTGAATGAGGATGAAACGCTTCAAAAACAGTAGCGAGAACGTAATAAAGACCTCCCAAGGTTAGATAAAATGAATAAAAAAAATTGAAGGCAGGAAGGAATGATCATTAACTTTCGGTTGAAGTAATAGATTAATTGGAGGGCAGGCTACAGGCAATTTTAATGCTTTAAAAAAAGTATAATTGCCCTATAGCCTGCCTTTTTTTGTCATATATGATAAAGGGTTTTTCTTCCTTTTACTTCCTGATTACCCGTTCCGCAAATGGTGCAACATAATGAATCCATAAAAATAAATTTTTTATAAAAATGGATTTGATGTATGTTTGCATCCAAAATTAAAAAAAATGGAGAAGGTAGTTCTGAAGTTCAGTCTTCACAATGAGAAACTTCAATTTATTTTTTCTTAATGCAGGTGCAGGTTTTTTAGTATCTGATTTGGTCAGACAAAAGAATAAAAACCGGAAATTCAGAAAATGGCAGAGGTTGAGTTTTTATCAGCAGGTTGAAGTATTGAATAATGCAGAGCCATCAAAAAATGTTTATAATTGATATTCATAAATTTTAATTTATTCAGGAATGAAATTGATTTTTACTTCTGTTTTAGTAGCAATTATGATGACTGGAATAAGCAGTCATGCACAAAATAACCGTTTGTATGGAAAAATTACAGATGCTGAAAAGAATGTATTGCCCGGGGCAAGTATTGTAGTAATGGATTCCCAAAATGGTGTAAATGCAAACGAACGGGGGGAATACCAGCTTAGCAGGCTTTCTGAAGGTAAGATAACTGTTCAGGTTTCTTTCGTTGGCTTTAAATCCCAAACTTCACATATTGAAATCAACGAGGGAGAAAATAACCTTGATTTTGTGTTGCAAAAGCAGGACATTAATCTGGAAAGTATAACGGTAACTTCACAAAAACGAGAACAACAGATTATTGATGTTCCCATTACCATGAAAGTTATTGATAGCCGGTTTATGGAAAATAATAATATTACAGAACTTACTGAATTATCTGCTTTTGTTCCAGGTTTGCAGATAAGGATGCAGGGTACAGACCGCCCCGCCTTTGTGATTCGAGGTCTTACCAGCGATGAAGTAAGTCCTGCTGCCCAGCCCAGAGTTTCGGTTTATTTCAATAACGTGCCTGTCAGCCGTGTCAGTGGTGCTGCAATTGAACTTTTTGATATGAAACAGGTGGAAGTACTAAAAGGCCCTCAGGGAACACTGTTTGGTAGAAATGCCCAAATAGGAGCCATCCATTTTATCAGCAATGAACCTGTTAACGATTTTGGGGGTTTTGTTACCACAGGACTCGGAAATTACAGGCAGAAAGAACTTAAAGGTGCCGTAAATATTCCTGTGATAAATAATAAATTGCTGGTACGTGCAGCTGGTGTTTACGATTACCGCGACGGATACATCAACAATACATTTGGCGAAAATTTAAACGGTAAAAACACAATTGCCGGAAGACTATCGTTGCGGTACCTGCCATCGGTGAAAAATAAAGTCGATTTGATTGTAAATTACCAGAAAGACGATAACCCCGGCCTCGGCTTTATGAGCATGAAGTACCCAAACACTCATGGCAGCAATAATCCCTTTGATTATACGGCATCGCTCGAACAAGGCGATAATCTCGCTACCAAAAAGGATATTTTTGATGCCACACTGACAGCCAGGCATTATGTGAACGAGAACAACTTCTGGACCTCGGTAAGTTCATACCGGAGAACTGAAGCCTATTCGCGCTGGGACGGCGATGGTACTGCTGCTGCTGCAATTGACATGAGCGAAGATAATGGTGCACGGCAATTTTACCAGGAGATCAGGTACAGCTATTCTGTTGCAAACAAATTAAACGGAAGCATTGGTGCCAGTTACTGGAACGAACATGCCAGCCAGGATTACTGGTTTTCACCCAACGATCAGCATATGTTTCACCTGTTTTTTAACACCGGATTCCTGGTTTCTCCCGACGGGCAACCTTATCCTGTCATGAATCTTCCTAATGATTCGCAACTTGGACCTTTAGCCGGAATGCCTTTGGGCACCAGCCACCAGGAGGTAAATAAGAGTAAAGCGGTGAATCAGGCAGTTGAGGGTTTTGCTGATGCAACCTATCAGTTAACCCGGAAGTTGAGCGCTATTGCTGGTTTACGGATTATCCGGGAGAATTTTGAACTGACAAATGAACCTAAAATGAGCGGTGGTGAACCCTCTGCGCTGGGAATGCTTACCGGAAATTACCCAAATCTGTTTTTTAAACCCGGAGAAAAGAAAACTATTGAGGAATCAGCAGTTGCATTTACCGGACGGGCCGGATTGAAATATGCTTTTGATGAAAACGCCAATATTTTTGCTGAATACTCAAAAGGGCACCGGCCAAAAGTACTGCAATTTACTTCCGCAGGTGAAGGACAAATTCTCGATGCAGAAATAGTTAACAGCTTCGACCTTGGTTTTAAAACGGCCATACAGCAGCAGTTTTGGTTCGATATCGGGATTTTTTATCACGACTACCTGAATTTTCAAACTTCAGCATGGATTGCAGATGCCACTACCGGTGAATTTAATTACCTCGTGAAAGACGGTGGAAAAGCCTCGGCATGGGGCGCTGAAACAAATTTCAGATATTCTGTTATTGAAGGATTGCAGGTTTTTGGAAATTACGCATACATTCATGCCCGCTTTTCCGATATGGATACCGACGGTGCAGAACAGGCATATGCAGGCAACAGCTTCAGGCTAACCCCCGACCACAGTTTTGCAGCAGGTTTGAATGGCCGCATCAGGGTTGCCGAAAATCTGAATGTTTTTGCAGTTCCTTCCTATTCCTGGAAAAGCAAAATCTTTTTCGAAGATGCCAATACACCCGCGCTGGAACAGGAAGGATATGGCCTGCTGAATTTTAATGGAGGAATTGAATTGCCTGAACAAAAACTTACCCTTTCATTTTGGGCAGCCAACCTGCTTAATGAAGAAATTATTATCAGTGCAGGCAATACAGGTAGTTTATTTGGCAATCCTACCTGGATTCCTGGAGCACCACGAATGTTGGGAACGAAACTGAACTGGAAGTTTTGAATTTGCTAAATGATTTAACTGCAAAATAAGGATGCTGAAATTCTGAAACCGGAAAAATTAAAGCATTTACTTTTTCCGGAAGCCGGACAATCTGATGCTACCCGACAATGATACACTATTGAAAAGGGACAGGAATCTAAAACCTCTTCTTGAAAATTCTTCGGCATAGCAGCAATTGGTTAATAAGAACTCACCAGTCATCACCATAACATAGATTTTGCATCATAAACTTTACAGGTGTTTGTTAAATACTTTATTGCATGGTGGAACGTGGAAAATTTTTTTGATGAAAAAGACGCTCCGCCAGCTCTGGCCCTATATTGTTACCAGTTATTGAAACCATAAAACCTTAAATCTCAAGAGTAATGCTGCATATGCCACCCGAACAAGCAAGTTTAGCAGTATTCCTCGTATTTTGATCAGCCAAATCTTACAATTCCAATATCTTTACAGCAATATTGTAATCTTGTGTTATATTATGTGAATAAAAACAGGATGAGATATGCATTTGCTGGTATATCCTGAAAAAATATTCTGATTACTAAAGATGGAATTTGACAAGAAGAAGCTCTCCTTTTTACGGCCCCAACTGGTTAACGAAATATGGGATCTGTCGGCGGTAAAGAAAATTCCTAAAGGAACTGAAATATTAAGGGAGGAACAATATATAAAGGTGTTGCCTGTTGTGCTAAATGGCCTGGTCAAGGTGTATTCCCGGTTTGAGGAGAAGGAATTATTGCTGTATTATATTGAGCCCACCCAAAGTTGCATTATGACCTTTTATGCTGCTTTAAAGAATACTCCAAGCAAGGTATTTGCTGTTACAGAAGAAGATTCCGATATTCTTCTTCTACCTGCACAGGAATTGCCTAAATGGTTGAATAACTACCCTGAATTTAATGAATTGTTTTACAATCTGTATAATCTCCGGTATTCTGAACTTCTGGATACAATCGGCCATTTGTTAATTGACAAAATGGATAAAAGACTGTACGACCATTTGAAAAAGAAATTTGCTCTTGCCGGAAACAGTGCAATTAGCATGAGCCATAGTCAGATAGCAAATGAACTGGGAACTGCCCGTGAAGTGGTAACGCGTCTGTTAAAAAAACTGGAAACGGAAGGTAAGGTGATACAGGACAGGGAAGGGATTAAAATTATTGGTGGTTGGTGACCGCAGTCACTGCACAGAGGTTTTAACATTTCTACCTTTGTATGGCAATAAAGCAAATAACTCTAATTTTTTAAAAAAATGATGAAAAATATGGGAACGGCAGACAGAATTATCCGATTGGTAATCGCTGCTATTGTAGTAGTTCTTTTTGTATCCGGAACAGTTTCAGGAACGCTGGGTATTGTACTGTTAGTTTTAGCCGGAGTTTTTGTAACAACAAGTTTAGTAAGCTTTTGCCCCCTCTATGCTTCGTTTGGGATTAAAACCTGACAGGAAAAAGAGAAGAAGAAAGTTTAACGATACATTACAGTTCCAGCAGTTATTTCCTGGCAGACATGAAAGTATCGCATACAAATTGGTTCAACAAGTAAAAGGCATCAGCTTAACAAGGCGATGTCTTTTTTTTGGCTACCTTCACTTCATAAATGTTAATAAACGCATTCTGGCCTGCCAGTTTGAAGCTGTTGTAACCGGCTTTTTTTGTAATCTCCTCCATTTTAGCCAGACCTGTCTGTGCCCCCAGGCAATAATCACCTTTCTTTGAAAGGTGTGTGGGGAACGCCTAAAGCTTTGGAAGCGGCATAAAACATCCATCCGTTTGGATTGAACTTATTGGAAACACGACCGGATGAAATCGGCTCGAGACAGATTTGTCTGTGCTTGTTCAATGGCCCGGAGAAGATCGCCAAAATCGTGAAAGCAATTGAAAAAACAAATAATATCGAGGTAACCCTGTTCGTATTCTTTTGCACTGAAATACTGAAAGAACATATTGGAATGGATTTTTTAACAGGAATATTTCATTTTGGGTTTACAAACCATACCTGCCTTATTCTTGTTAGATTATATCCAATGGCAAAAAACAACAACATGAAATTATCACAGGTTGAAAGCGATGAGCTAATGGATACATTAAAAGCCCGGTTTGAAAAGAATGCTCACCGCCACAAGTATATCGAATGGGCCGATGTGCAGGCAAGGCTGGAGAATGAGGTCAATGCTGAAAAGCTGTTATCGCTGCAGGAGATGGAACAGACCGGTGGTGAGCCGGATGTGATTGGGTGGAATGACAAAACCCAGGTACTGTTCTGCGATTGCTCGAAAGAAAGCCCTAAGGAGCGAAGGAGCCTGTGCTACGATAATGAGGCATTGGAGGCTCGAAAGGAGCATAAACCTAAAGGCAGCGCTGTGGGAAGGGCTGCTGAAATGGGCATCGAACTGTTGACTGAAGAGCAATATCGGCGGCTGCAGCAAATGGGGGAATTCGACCTGAAAACATCGAGCTGGGTAAAAACCCCCGAAGAAATCCGTAAACGTGGCGGGGCCATCTTTTGCGACCGCCGTTACGATCATGTTTTTACCTATCACAACGGCGCAGAATCGTATTACTCTACCCGCGGATTCCGTGGAATGCTGAAGGTGTAGCCAGCTGCACCAACCTTCTGCGGTCAGCCGGGGTATGTATCAAAATTGTGCTGTTTTAATTCAGGGAGAAAATAATTATCCATTCAATGAAATTTGCGATAAGATTTCCCGGTGGTGTAATCTTTTGCCCAAAATTAATCTTCAAATAAAAAATCGGGAGTGCTACTTTTATCATGTTTGGAAGCTATCTGGTCATAATTAACTTCGTATTAAATTCGAAGTATATTCGTGTCAAATTTGAAAAATCGCGAATTTGATACGAATATACATCGAATAAACTACGAATGAAGTACGAATCTAATATTTCGGAGTTAGAATAATGATTACCTGCAGGGAATAGTTCAGCAGGTGGCACGTGATTAAGGAGAATGAGCAAAAAAAAACCGTCCCTGGTTAATTTCCCGGAACGGTTGTATATTTACAAATGCTATGATTACTGCAAATATTTTGAATATGTAATTATTAGTTTTATACCTGTTTCACTGGTACTTCCTTTTAGTACCACACGATTGGCCTGGCTGCTTTTGATGGCCGTTGTTAAAAAGAATCCGTTATTTTCAACATCCCCGTCAATGATTCGCTGCAGGTGCTGTGTAATGTTAAACCGGTAGGTATAATCACTGATATTTAAAAATCCTCCGTAAAATGCGGGACTAAACCAATAGTCGGCCGGCAAATCTTCTTCTCCGTCATCATTGATGTAGGTAAATAAAAGCTGTGATGGCGGTGGGTATTTTTCTAATTCGGAAGTTAGGGTATCTATCTGGAAAACAAGCTCTGCCTTATTGATGGCAACGCCTGACGAATCGGCCCAGGAAGAAAGTTCATCGATTAAGATTTTTGATTTTAGCCCTCCTGTAGGTTGAACATAAATTAAGGAATCCTCTTCAGTTTCCATGTTCAGATTGTCACCGAAAGCTGTGACGGAATAATCGTGATCAATAGAATTGACACGCGCACTGAATGGGCTTATTAAATAGGGAAACAACAATGTTGAATCTGCATTTCGGGTTTCATCATTTTTATAATACACTACCAGTGCTGAGCCCAGTAAGCTACTGCTGTATACCACTTCCAGGGTTAAAATACTACCTCCCATGGAGGTTTGTTTTTCAGATTCTATAAATAATCCCTTAAAATATTCAGTAAAAACCTCGTTATTGGCCATTTGCTGCTCAGTAGCATTCACAAGTTTGTTACCCAAGGATACATCGATAGGAATGGCAAACTGCTGATAAAGAGTATCTTGAGATGCTGAATCCAGACGCACCACGGGTGTGTAAGATTTTTCCCCTAAAAGGAAATCATAAGCCATCGCTTTTAAATCAACATCCTGGTAATAAGGATAATCATAGGAGCCACCGGTTGAACTGGTTGTATCAGCAAATATCGGTTCCTGTAATTCATAAACTTTAAATGTCTGAGGTGTCACGGTATCACCATATACGTGTCGGTAATCCAAATACAGCATAACCGAATCGACTACTGGGTTTGTCCCATAATCGGGTATATCCAGAAGCCTGAATTGTGTGGCAAAATTGATTGTTGTTACTCCAAATACCGGATCATAAAAACTGCCAAGCAGGCTTCTTATAGGTTCATCGGTACGAATTGGACCTTCGGTGAATGTATAGGCTGAAAAGTTGTCCTTTTCAACCAGATTTTTTACTTCAATCAAATCGGACGATGGCAACAATTCCATTCCTAGATCACCCGAATCTTTGCAGGCAGCAAACACCACCAAAATTACCATTACAGGGGCAAAGATGCGGTACTTAAAAACTATTTTCTGTTTCACTGAATACTTGTTATAATTAAATTTTCCTGATTTCCGGAAAATTAGACAAACGTATAAAAAATCAATGAGTGTGTTGGTTTATTAAATGTAAATTTGATCTTTTTAGCGTAATATTTGATCTTTTAACAACTACCACACATTTTGGTAAAATTGATCGTATGCATCAATATAAGCATCCTTGGGCTGGTATTTCAGGAAAGGTTTACCGTTGGACTTCATATAACTCAGGAGATCTGAATTGATGGCCATTGTTCCCTGAATGAGCGCATCTGAATAATCGATAGCCATCTTGCTGTAATTTATAAAATCAGGTTTCTCCAGCTGAGATACATCTTCCGGCACCATTCCTTCAATCAAGACTTTATTTTTTAATTCCGGATTAAGGGGTTTATTAAAACCATCGTTATAAACCGAATATATTACTTTCGACTGTGCAAAAAGCGGATTGTTGTAATAGTATTTTTTAATATACAGAGGAACCAGGCCGGTGAGCCAACCGTGACAGTGGATTATATCGGGGGACCAGCGCAGTTTGATTACGGTTTCCAGCACACCCCGTGCAAAAAAAAGGGCTCGTTCGTCATTGTCTGCAAACTCTTCTCCTTTTGAATTGGCCACAATCTGTTTTCTGTGAAAATAATCTTCGTTATCGATAAAATATACCTGCATTCGGGCAGCCTGAATAGACGCCACTTTTATTATGAGAGGATGATCCGTATCGTCAATTACAAGGTTCATTCCTGAAAGACGAATTACTTCATGTAACTGATTCCTGCGTTCGTTAACACATCCATACCTTGGCATAAAGGTTCGAATCTCCCGACCCTTTTCCTGAACTCCCTGTGGCAGGTAACGAGCTACTTCCGACATCTCACTTTCTGGTAAGTAAGGAGTAATTTCCTGAGCTATATAAAGGATCTTTTTCTTTTCCATTGACCTGTAAGCGCGGTTTATAACAGTATGCAAAGGTAAGAAAAATATCGTGAATATTCAATTTAAGGCATTTCCACAATGTTAACCCTTTTATGTTTATGATTTTCCAGAAGAATTATCCAAAGAATATTTATTTACTTTGTATGTTCAATTTGATAAAAATGATAGTTGTAAGAACCAGCAAAGAACTGCAGGAGCATATAGAGCAAACAGGTAAAGCAGGAGAAATTGGATTTGTTCCGACTATGGGGGCGTTGCACAGGGGGCATCTGGAACTGGTTAAAAGGGCTGTCGTTGAAAATCCGGTAGTGGTGGTAAGTATTTTTGTAAATCCTACCCAATTTAACGATCCTGATGACCTGAAACGGTATCCCAGGAACCTGGAGGCTGATTTGAAACTGCTCATAAATACCGGTTGTTATCTGGTTTTTACCCCTGAAGCTGAAGAAATTTATCCGGAACGGGATACGCGTAATTTCGCCTTTGGTCTACTGGACCGGGTTATGGAAGGGAGATACCGGCCCGGGCATTTTAATGGGGTGGCTCAGGTGGTAAGTAAATTGTTTGATCTGGTGAAACCCCGGAAAGCTTATTTTGGATTAAAAGATTTTCAACAACTGGCAATAATAAAGGCATTAATAAAAAAACTTGACATGCCGGTGGAAATTGTGCCCTGTGAGATTGTTCGTGAAGAAAGCGGCCTGGCTATGAGCTCTCGCAATGAACTGCTGACTTTTTATGAAAGAAGTCAGGCTGCTTTGATATATCAGGCACTTAGAAAGTCAAAAGAATTTGTTGGCGAAAAAACTGTACAGGAACTTGAAGATTGGGTGATAAGGACCATCAACAATAGTAAGGTATTAACTGTTGAATATTTTGAAGTTGTTGACAATGAAACTCTTCAACATGTTGTTGATTGGTCGGAAAAAGGAGAAAAATCAGGATGTATTGCTGTTAGGTGTGGAAAGATACGCTTGATTGACAATATTCGTTTTAATTGAAAAAACCGTATTATGCAGATACAAGTTTGTAAGTCAAAAATACATAAAGTTACAGTTACTGAAGCAAACCTGCAGTATGTTGGAAGTATTACCATCGATGAGGATTTGATGGATGCAGCCAATCTGATTGAAAATGAAAAGGTGCAGGTGGTAAATATCAATAATGGAGAACGGCTTGAAACTTATGTAATTAAAGGTGAGCGGGGAAAGGGAACCATTTGCCTTAACGGTCCGGCTGCACGAAAAGTTGCCGTTGGTGATGTGGTAATTATTATTTCCTATGCATTAATGGATTTTGAAGAAGCAAAAGCTTTCAAGCCTTATATTATTTTTCCTGATATAGAAACCAACCGTTTGGTTTAGGTTCATGAGGTACTGATGCCTGATGACTGTGCCTTCCTGAATAAATTCCATCAGCCATTTTTTTAACCTAAGAAAATAATTAGAACTTGCCGTTAAATTGAAGTTCTGTTAAATTGAATTTTTACCTGAAATCGGAGAGTTTTTTTTGCTCTGTTGAAGAAAAGCAGAATGTTTTGCCGGCTCATTCTATACCCTCCTGAAAAATAGAAACTATTATACAAACTTTTCCCTTTTCTGAAGATTATACAGTCCATACAAGATGAAAAGGATACTTCCGGTACCTAAAAAAATCCGGTTTCGCGTAATAAGTCCCTGCCAAATAAATTCATTGAAATTGTTAGGAATCTGAAAAGGATTTAAAAAAACATTCCATTGGGTACGTTCTATGGTATTCTGCAAGATTAAAAGTGAAATACCAATAAGAACTAGAAGTACAGCTGTTCCATTGCCATTTTTTATGATGGTAGAAAACATAAATGCCATTGATCCCAAAAAAACAATGGGAAACATGAGCTGGTATGCCATTTCAAGAATGTTGGTTTTATAAAGCAGAAAAGACGCAGCAGCAGCAAAAAGCAAGATGATGAGAAAAATAAGTACATAAATTAAAATTAGCCGCACCAGCCAAACCTTATAGCGGTAATTCGGTATTCCAAACAAAATTTCAAGCATACGGGCATCGTCGTCATTTTGAATGCCAAATACTGAAGGATAAAAAATCAGCAGAATTCCGGGGAAAACAAGCAGATTGTATACAATTCCTTCATTTAATATTCCCCTGTTCCACACCGTTTGAATGGCAAAGAACAGGAAAAAAGCAAATGCAGCCAGTAAAAACCAGATAAATCGTCCGGCAAAAATAATTTTCAAATTGTAACGTATCATTTTTGCCTGGTTTACAAACCAATTTGAAATAAGAAGTTTTTGTTTCATAAATTAGTTTTTTTTGAAAAATCTTTTAGCAGGCACAAATAGGCATCTTCCAGATGTGGTGTAACATTTATGGCATTCCCGGAGGGTTTTTCTTTTGCAAGAACTCTGATTTTAATATTTTCACCGTCGCGCATATGATGCACGATCAACCGGTTTTTGGCAAAATCATCGAATTCTCTGGCAGGCAAAGTCATTTGCCAAACAAATCCTTCTCCCATTCGCAGCATGTCATTGGGAGTGCCGAAATATTTCAGATCGCCCCTGTTGATTACCGCTACCTGATTGCATGAACTGGAAATATCTTCAATGATATGGGTAGAAAAAATAACGATTCGTTCGCGGCTCAGTTCCACCAGTAGGTTACGGAACCTGATGCGTTCGCGCGGGTCGAGTCCTGCAGTGGGTTCATCCACCACAAGTATGCGCGGAAGATTGAGCAGTATCTGGGCTATACCAATGCGCTGTTTCATTCCTCCTGAAAAGGACCCGATGTTGTCATCTTTCCGGTCGTACATATGCACATTCTTTAAAACATACTCCATCCTTTCGTACCGGGTTTTGATATCCGTAATTCCTTTCAAAATGGCTTGGTAATCAAGAAATTCCCATGCCGACATGTTTTCATAGGTGCCGAAAGCCTGTGGAAGATAACCGATAAGCCCCTGCAACTCTTCTCGGTGTTTTTGGGTATCGAGCCCATTAATCCAAATCTTGCCGTAGCTTTGTTCCAGTATACCGCAAATGATACGCATCATGGTTGATTTTCCTGCTCCGTTTGGACCCAGCAGGCCGAACATCCCGGTATTTATCTCCAGCGATACTCCGTTTAGTGCCCTGAACGGAACCTTCCTTTTTCCAATTACCGGAATTTGACGTACCAGAGTAAAATACCAGCGCCGGAAAGCGCTAAACCGACCTTCTATGCGGGCAATGTTTAATTTTTTCCTGTGTATGTATTCACCTGAGCTGTAAATGACAAGCAACAACAACCAGATGACACCTGTAAATATTACCATTCCATTATTATCCCATTCCAAGAAAAAAACTAAAAGAAACAAAGCAGGTACTCCCCAGAAAAGAATGTTTTTTACTATTCTGTCAATCTTTTGGTAAATAGTTTTTGAAGTGTCTTTGAACTTATTTGCCAGAACCTGAGAAAAAGGTGCCCAAAGTAGAAACATGTAGAAAAAAATAAAATGCGACATTAACCACATCCACATATGGCTTTCAACATAAAAGAATGTAAAAAACATCAGGAAGAAAAAAAGTGGAAATTGCCATACCAGATCGTAGAAATCGCGCATTTTTCTATAGTCTTTCAATAATCCCGCGCGTTGCCTGATTTTAATCCCGGATTTCCATTCGCGGGCAAAACGATTGTCTCGATCGTATACTTTAACCAGGTTTTGCACTTCAATGCGGATGGATTTCTTTTCATCGATAACTTTGGAACTGGCTTTACGCAGACTTGTGAGAACAAAGGCAGTGACTCCTGGAATGAGGATAAATATCAGCATAAACCCGATTAACTTCCAGACGAAGGAATCGACTTCAAAATAAATATAAGCCGAGGCCGCCAGCAGTAAAACAATCTGTGTAACTTTTAGCGACCAGTGCAGTGATTTGAGCCAGTTCATTGCATTCTCCATACCAAAATAGAGTGTGGGGACAAAAACCAGGGTTAACAAGGTACTTACAGAAAGACCACCAATTACGGTGATGGCAAAAGGTGCTCCTATAGCTCCCACATATTCCGACTGGCCCATAGCCAGTGGTATTAAGGCTACTATGGTTGTTATGGAAGTTATCAGGATAGGCCTTACTCTCGACAAGCCTGCTGTTATCAGTGCCCTTGATTTTCGATATCCCTGATTGCGCAATATGTTTGTGAAATCGATGAGAATGATGCCATTATTAACTACAACACCCAGCAATATAAGAAAACCGGTAAGGGTGTTGGCATTAAACAGGCTGTTGCCGGTAAGAATTAAGGCAATAAAGGAACCTATGGCAGCCAGTGGAACCGAAAACATAAGTACCACTGGAGTAGTGAGCGACTCAAAGACTGAAGCCAGTATCATCAGGATAAGGATAAATGCGGCTCCGATAAGAAAATAAAATTCAGAAAACTGGTCTTCTTCATGTACAATTTCCACTGCTACACCGGGAGGAAGTTTGTAGTTTCCGACAATTTCATCAATTTCCAGCCGGTAAGCTTCCAGAAGATCTTTCGATTGCTCGGCCTCAGCAGCAAAACGGTAAAACAGTTCAATTTGTTTTTCCTGATTGATCCTGGTAATGCTGGCCATGCCATCGGAATATACCAGTTCGGCGATATCCTGCAGATCATAAGTAGCACCCTGGTTGTTGCTAACCTGAAGGCGTCTTAAATCGTCGATATTTTTTTCTCTTTCTTCTTCATCTTCGGAAAGGTTTTCTTTAATAATGATTTCATACTCCTCATTTCCCTGTTTGAAATTAACTCCCGAAGAAAATTCACGGCTAAAGGAGCCAAGCTCAGAAGCTATATTATTCAGGTTTAACCCGAACTGTGTCAGCAGAAGCTGGTTGAAATGAAGGTGCAGTTCAGGACGGTCGCTGGCAACGCTGACATTGGCGCTTCTGACCGATTCGAGGTTTTCAATGTAATATCGCAAATCTTCTGCAACGCCTTTCATGGAAGTAAAATCTTCACCTTTAATCACTATACGCTCCCTGTTTTCCCCGATTCCAAGGAAACGACTGAAATTTTGTATTCCAGCTCCACCACCTCCGCCTCCTCCACGGAAGCGGGCACTGGAGGCAGGTGCGGTAAGGCTTATTTCAGCCTGTGCTATGTTCTGCAGGAGCCCTTCTGCCTGTGATTTGATTTCTGCTATGGTACGATCATTAATCTTTTTGAATTCGTCCTGCATGACAACAGTTACTACTGCTTCTTCTTCCCGGATGTTTGAAATTACATCCTCCCTTTCCTCCACCTCTTCCAGCCTGCTTTCCACTTCAGCAACCACCAGGTCGGTTGCCTCAAGTGTTGATCCTGTAGGCATGGTAACATATATGGAGAAACGATTCTCTTCCACTTCTTGCAGATTGTTGATGCTGACGGCAAGCACAATAAAAATTGTAATAAAAAAAAGAACAATTGCCCCGATAACCGTAGCTGCAGGTGATCGCATACTGGCTTTAAGAAGCAATACATAGATTTGAATGATGCGGTTGTTGGTGGTTATCTTTTCGTAAAAAATGTTATGCGATGATTTTACCTTGAGCAGGTAATGTGCAGCCATAGGGATAAGCAGCAAAGCAACAAACAACGAAACTGTAAGGGTTGAAATAATGGAAACCCCTATATGTTTACCCAGGAGTTTAACCATGTATTCCGAAGAAAAAAGAAACGGTAAAAATACCGTTATGGTGGTTAAAGTTGCGGCAACAATCGATCGCCATACCTCGGTGGTTCCCTGTACCACAGCAGTATCGGGACTGAAATGTTTTCCCGACAGACGGTAAATGTTTTCGAGCACCACTACACTATTGTCGAGCAGCATTCCAATAGCCAGCACAAGCCCGACCAAAGTAAGGCTGTTGATGGAAACATTAAATGCATAAAAAAGGTTGAATGCCGTGAATAAGGATACCGGAATGGCCAGGGCTATGATGGAAACAATACGGACATTTTTCAGGAACATCCACAGAACAAAGATTGCCAGGAGTCCGCCAACCAGTGCAAGGTCCATCATCTGATCGATATTTTTTTCCATGGTTTCGGCCAGATTGTTTTGAATAACTATCTCAACATCTTTTGCTTTCAGCTTTTCATTGAGAGCAGCTATTTGCTCCTGAACTTTTTTTGAAAGTTCAATCAGGTTTGCCCGGGAATCACTTACAAGAGCCATGGTGACTGCATCCAAACCATTTACACGGCTGATGCTTTCTTCTTTTTTCACACCAAAAAATACATCGGCTACATTTTTAAGATAAATGGGACCTTCTGCCACAATGATGTTTTCAATGTCTTCTACCTGCTCGTATTCAGCGGTTACGTGAACAAAATACTGCTTCTGGTTTTCGTGCAGGTAACCAGCAAAAGTGCGGTTAGCTGAATTGGAAGTAATGGCATTTCGTATTTGAGCCGGGGTAATATTATATGCCTCTAAAGCACCTTTATTATAAGTAATCTCAATTGAACGTTCTTTTCCGCCATAGATGGTAACTGAAGCTATACCGTCAATATTTTCCAGTTCGGCAGTAATTTCCTTGTCCACAATGTTGCGTAACCGGTCGGTTCCGCCGCTGCCTCTTATCTGCAGTTCCATGAACTGGTTGGTTAGCTGCTGGATGTCTACCCGGTTTACAGAAACAATGAAGTTCTCATCCAGGTTATCGGCAGCCTGTTTTATCCGCTCCTGTAGTTTAAGGAAGGTGTACTTAAAATTTACATTCTGACTAAAATTAACCTGAATTGATGCCGAACGGTTATCCAGATAGGTTTCTATGTTTTCAATCCCTTCCATAGTCCCGATGGCTCCTTCAATTGGAATGACCGCCTGGTTTTCCATGTATGCAGGATTAACTTCAATGCGGGAGTTTATTTGGACAAAAAGCATGGGAAGTTCGGCATTGGGCATCAGCTCCACCGGCAGTTGTTTATAGGAGATGTACCCAAGAAGGGTAAGCCCTGTAAACAACATACTGATGAATATTTTTCGATTTATGATGAACTTCATATTATTTCTTTGCAAACATGGTTTTCGTCCTGTCTAAAACGTCATATACACAAGGAATCACTATGAGCGTTAAAAGCGTAGATGTAACAAGTCCACCTATGACAGCCAGGGCCATCGGCGACCTGAGTGATGCACTCTCTCCGAATCCGAAGGTAAGTGGCAGCAATGCCAGAACTGTTGTCAGGCTGGTCATTAAAATAGGTCTGATGCGCTGTTGTCCGGCTTGCAGAATGGCTTCACGTCGATCCGTTCCTTCTCTGATAAGCTGGTTAATGCGGTCGACCAGTATGATGGAATTATTAACGGCAATACCTGCCAACATAATTATTCCTATCAGTGCCATGATGTTCAGAGTTTTACCCATTACGTAAAAAGTGATAATGCTTCCTACTACAGCAAGTGGAATGGTTAGAAGAATAGTAAACGGATGTACCAGCGATTCAAATTGGGAAGCCATTACCATATAAACCAATACAACTGAGAGCAATAAAGCAAATCCCAGGCTGCTCATCGATTCCTGTCTTTTTTCTTCCTCTCCCGTAACCATAATTCTATAATTTGGAGGCAGTTCAATGGTTGCTGTTTCCTGTCTGATTTGATTGGCAATCAGGTTCAGCGCAAGTTCTTTATCCATCTGCGCAGTAATTTTTCCGGAACGGTTTTGGTTTTTGCGTAAAATTTCCCTGGGGGATTTTCCAAACGAGATGTCGGCTATTTCGCTGAGCCTGAACACCTGGTTTCCTGAATGAATGGTAAGGTTGTTTATTTCATTCAATCCTTTCTCCGGAACTTTTAAGGTAATGTCCCGCATTTCTCCGCCTTGTTCCATTTGCCCTGCATTTTTTCCTTCCAACTGGTCCTGCATTTGTGAAATAACCGTATTGATATCGAGATTATACATTCCTGCCCTGATCCGGTCGATGTGAATTTCTACTTCAGGAGCGCCATCCTCAACTGAAGTTTGAATGTTAAACAACCCCTGCATATTCATCATCCGTTCCTTTACCTGGTTTACCACCGATTCTATTCTGTCCAGATCATCTCCCCGAACTTCAACCACTACCGGGGCTTCATCTGTTCCAAGTATTGATTTCAGGGCACTTTGTTCCTCTGAAAAGGTGATGTCCAGACCTGGGATATTTTGTGTCAGCAGATTCATTGAAACAATCACATCGCTGGCATTAACTGTGGAATTCTCAGATAGAATTATTCGGATTTGTGCAGTATTTTCACCCTGAAATACCGAAGCAGCATCACCTGTAATACTGGTTGATGGACCGGAGTGGGAATATAACTTATCAAGGTTGCTTCCAAGGTATTCATTAAGAATGATTTCAATGTTTTTTACAGTTGATTCTGTACGCTCAAGCTTAGTCCCTTCCTGAAGTTTCAGGTTCATGGTTAATTCTCTGGTTTCAGTTTTAGGCATAAATTCTGTCCCGATATATGGAACCAGCAGGAATGAACCTGCTACCAGCAATACAGTCAGCACCAATACCAGCCATTTCATATTAAGGGTCTTGTTGAGGAGCCGACCGTAACCGGTCATCTTTACCGACTGGCGTTTTATTGGCGCCTTCCTATTCCTGTAGAACCGGTGGTAAAGGGCCGGGATTACAAATATGGCTACAAACAATGAGGATAAAAGCGAGAAGGCAACAGTCCATGCCTGATCCTTGAACAATTCACCTGATGCACCATGCAGATAAACAATGGGAAGGAAAACAACAATGGTTGTAAGGGTGGAAGCAGTTATGGCCCCACCTACTTCAGCTGTCCCGTTCACTGCAGCATCCCTGACATTCATTCCGTTTTCATGATTTCTGAATATATTCTCAAGAACTACAATCGCATTATCTACCAACATACCGGCACCAAGTGCCAAGCCGCCCAAAGTCATAATATTAATGGTGAGGTCGTTGAAATACATCAGATTGAAGGTGGCAATAATGGATATCGGAATGGCAATGCTCACAATAAGTGTTGTACCCAGCCTGCGCAGGAAGAGAAATAAAACAATAACAGCCAGAAGAATTCCCAACAGGGCAGTATTCTGCACTTCAGCTATGGCACTGCTGATGAATTTACCCTGATTGGTCACCTGCTTTAAGGAATAGCCGGGAAGTGCCTGTTCAATGTTTACAAGTGCTTCATTCAATTGCTCTACTGCTTTTACTGTATTGAATTTTGTCTCTTTATAAATGGCAAGGCCTACGCTGCGGTTACCGTTAAAGTGGACAATATTGGCAGGCTTTTTATTACCAGTAGAAACAGTAGCGACATCCCTAAGGAATACCGGGGCCATTTCTATTCGTGCACCTGCATTTGTTTCCAATCTTGTGGCTTTGTATCCTACGATGAGGTTTTCAAAATCGCTCACATTGTTAAGCATTCCTACTCCTTTAACAATATACTGGAGCCCCATTTCGCTGATGCGGCCCCCGGAAACGTTCCGATTGAAGTTTTGGATACGTGAACTTATTTCATCAAGAGTTAGTCCCTGAGCCTCAAGTCGATACTGATCAGTGCGGATAATTATTTCGCTTTCTTCCTGCCCTGAGAGTTCAACTTCAGCCACTCCTTCGAGGCGAACCAGTTCATTTCGGATATAATTTTCAGCCACCTTCCTGATTTCATTCATGTCGGTAATTTCATTGTGGCTAACTGCAATTAACATCACAGGCGCAGTATTGGGATCATGCTGTGTAATCCGCAGCTCATCTATTTCAGCATTCTGAGTAAGTTGATTAAGTGCTTTTTGCAGGTCGAGGAAAGCCTCGTCCATATCTTTTTCCCATGCATATTCCACCGTAATCTGAGCAGTGCCTACTCTTGTAACAGAAGATACCTGGATGACATCAGATTGCCGGATGGCCAGTGCTTCAATGTTTTCCACAAACTGCTTTTCCATTTCTTCAGGTGGACGTTCACCCGATTTAATTTCAACAAAAATCCTCGGTGATTTAAGATCGGGAAACAGGTCGACTCCCAGCTTATCAAATGAAATGTACCCAAGAAGTATGACTCCAAGTACGATCATCAGAATGGTTACCGGGTAATCGACTGAAAACTGTGTTAATTTCTTCATTTTGGTAACTTTCAAATAGTAGCCGGGAAAATGCTATCGTATGATTTTAACTTTTGAATTATCACGCAGAGTTTCAAATCCCCTGATTATAAGCCTCTCATTAGGCTGAAGCCCTTCAGTTATTTCTACAAAATTTTGATTTTCAATACCGGTGGTTATATACCGGTTATCGGCAGCACTGTTTCTCCCAACAACAAACACATATTTTCCTCGGCCTCCGGTCATAATAATGTCTTTTGGAATTACTACCGTACTGTCTTTCTGGCTAGTAATGATATCGGCTTTGGCAAACATTCCCGGTCGAAATATAAGTTCAGGATTGTTAATTTCAATTTTTCCTGAAAAGGTACGGGTTTCAGCACTTATTGCAGGTGAAATTTCAGTCACTTTTCCTATCAGAGTATCTTCCGGAAGGGTATAGTTGGTTATCAGCACTTCCTGCCCGAGTTTTAATTCCGACATGTTTTTTTCGGGAAGATTTATATTCAGGTACATGTTATTGTAGCTCATCAATGTTGCAACAGGTGAGCCTGATACCAAACGTGTCCCATTAGTATAGTAAGGTAATTCAACAATTACTCCCGAAAAAGGAGCCTTAACATTCATTTTTTCAAGCTGAATCCGCACATTTTCATAATTATACCGGGCATTCGTTTTCGAAACTTCTGAGTTACGAAGTTCGCGAAGGGTAACACCCCCTTTTTCGTACAGCGACTTTTGTTTTTCAAATTCCTGTTCCGAAATTTCAAGGTTAAGTTTCACCGCATCTATTGCCAGGTTGTTCTCGTATTCTTCATTTTCAAGTTTAACGATGGTTTGCCCCTTACTGACCCTGTCACCAAGTTTAAAAGGCCTTCCGGTTGCGGGATTGTTTTGGAGGTAATAATTTCCCATCATTTCTGTATTAAGCACAATTTCAGAAGTCGCTTTCACTGTTCCAGTTGTGCTGACAAATTGTTTTATTCCCTGAAGCTTGATGTCCTCGACCGAAACAGGCACAGCCAAATCGCTGCTCTCTGACTGGCTTTGCTGATTGCAGGATGTAAGTACTGTTAAGAGGAGAAGGAGGAGGGGCAGGATTTTGTTATTTTTCATATTGCTAATTTTTTCTACTATGCTAATTTTATTTATATAACTCCTGTGGAAGGATTGACTGGTTGGTTTCAAAATCATACAGACTCTGTATTTTTAGGTTCAATAGTTCAATTTTATAATTGATTAGGGCTTGGGCATAAGAAATTTTTCTTTCCGATAACTGCGTTTGATAAAGGTTTAAATCCATACCGGTAAGGTCTCCATTTTCGTATCTTTCCAGATTGATTTCATAGGTAAGTTGCGCATTTGTTTGGCTTTGTTCTGCAATTTGAATCTGGTTTAACTGATTTTGCAGGTTACGGTAAGCTTGTCTGATTCCAATAATAATTTGATTTTGTTCATCGGAAAAATTAAGCTTTTGTATTTCAATTGCTGCTTCCTGGGCTGCAATCCGGGCCTTTTTCTCACCCCAGTCGAAGAGCGGAATATTAAAGCTGACAGCTACCGAGGGACTATTTGTTGGATTTTCAAATACCTGGTCAAGATTAGGATTATCACCCGAGATTCCCATACGAAGATTTACATCACCCCTGAATTCGTTTAATGATCGGGTACGAATCAAATCAAACTGGCTGGATTCGATATCAATTTCTCTCTGACGAAGTTCCATTCGTGATTCCAGTCCTGATTCAATGGCTTTTTCAAGATCCACCCCAACCGGGTTGGCGGCTACATTAGCCAGGATGGAAAAATCCTGATATAAATCCATTCCCAGGTACAATTTGAGCTGGTCTTTAGCATTTTCAAAACTGACTTCTGCATTCTGCAATGACGATTTTGCCGTTGCAAGGTTGAGTTCGGCCTGGTACAATTCTTCCCTGGCGGCCAATCCTGCATCAACTTTATTTCGTATTATACCAAAACTGTTTTCTGTATTTTTAAGTTCTTCTTTGGCAATGTTCAGATTCATTTGTGACATATAAACATTGTAAAAAAACTGGGTGACATTTCTTTCCAGGTTCAGGCGTTGCATTGCATAACTTATATTGGCATTCTCGAAATTCAGTTCAAGTTCCTTTAATTCCAATTTTTGCCTGTTATAGGAAAACAAGGGTTGATTTAAATTGAGGTAAAGGTTGTTGTAAAATACTTCAGTCCCGATATCCCTGGCCCCCGAATAATTGCTTTGCCATCCAAATTCATTGGTGAGAGAGATGGTCCCATCGGTAGGTAGTATTGGCTGAACGACACGAAATAAAGCATTGGTATTAAAATTTTCACTGGTGTACCATTCTGAGGCCCAATCATCAAAAGTACGGCTTTTATTATATGCCACAGGAGTTACTTCAAGCGAAAAGCGTGATTTAAGCGCTGCCCTTTGAGCCTCCAGTGATTTTGAATAACGTTGCAGGTTTAATCTTGAACGCTGCAGATCGGGACTGCCCGATTCGGCAAACTGGAGAGCTTTGTCAAGGGTAAGAATTTCTTGTGCGTTGATTGCTGTAGCTATCAGCAGGACTATTGAAAACAGCAAGATTAATGTTCGCATTTGGTTTAAAGTTTTAATAAAGTTCATATTCCTGATTACCTTTCCATTACAATTTTACCAGACGAACGGCATCGGCAAATACCAGTCTGGAGTCCGATTGGTTGGTTAACTCAATAAGTGCTGTATCGGGAGAGAAATAAAAAGAGCCGAGGTGGTTCCATCCCTCATTGGCATTTTGAATGGAAAGAGTTTGCTCTTCGGCTCCGTCATCGCTGTAAATGAAAAAATGATATTCCCCATTTTCTTCGTCACCTCCTCTTCTCCCAAACCTTCGAGGCTTATATAAATGATAATATACGTCGTAATACCCCGGCTCAGATAACGGGACATTCCATTTTGCCTTCATGGAGCCGTCGCCTGCCTTGATATAATAGGCCGATCGGATGTATTCACCAAAAAAGTCTGAATTTGTAACCGCTGTCCAGTTTAAGGGAGGCCTCCAGTAATTCATTCCTGAAAATTTCTTAGCTCCCGCCTCTTCATCGATAAGCCATTTTTCCAACAGGCTGACCTCTTTAGAAAAGGTGATTTCAAATTGGGGATCTTCATTGTCAACAATGATTTCACCTGGCTGCTGTTTACTTACGGGTAAGTCGGAAATCCATTCACCCTCTATAGCTATTGCTCTTGGGTCTTCTTTTATATTTTGTATTCCCTGCATAATTACCTGTGGAATATTTTGGGAGGTCATGGTATTTATTATCAGCATGCGTGGATCAGCATTTAGCATGTAACTTAACTCTTTGGTCTGGTGGGGCTCCAGGTAAACCAGTTTATTAATCATGTCTTCTGCTCCGGAGCCGCGTCCAAAACCCCCGCCAGGGCCACCTCTTCCTCCAAGCCTGAAGGATAATTTTACAACACCTTCAGTATCAGAGAAATTGGTAATTTTTAGAGAAACTTTTGTTCTCATACGATCACCCGATTTTACTTTTACTGCATCAATAGGTGAAAACACATATCCGGGTAAATTCTTGGCTTTAAACCAGTCGTCCATGAGGGGGGTGAGTTCTACTCCAAACTGTTCCTTGATTCGTGCAGCGAAATGTTCAAAATTAATGTTTTTAAACCTGAATTCCCTCAGCAGCTCCCGTAAAAATTCTTCAAAAACTTCTTGTCCTGCCTGCCATTGAATTGTTGAAAATAAAACCTCGCCCTTTAATTTAATAACATTGCTGATAATGCTCTTTTGTTTAGGATCGGAAAGAATTTCTTCAAATGTGCTGTCCTGAAGAGCAATATTTGCCATCTCATCTTTGCTCAGACCTTGCATGTTTTGCATAAACATTCCTCGCATATCGGTTGACTGGCTTTTCAGGTATGCTTCGAAAATTCGATTGGTAATAGGCCACTGTTCAGACTGGATATTGTTCTGAAAATTATAAAACATCGGGAATATAAAAAAAGGATTATCCAATTCTTCAACGGTGAATGAACCTCTGTTGCGTTGAAAATCTCTTGCTTTTTCCCGTGTAAAAACTCCCAGAAACTCATAAAGCAATCTGATTTCCATGTCTTTGGCAGTCATGTTATTGTCTCCACGTCTTCCCCATCGTTCCATTCTTTTTTTGGACCCCTGAAAATCTGCTTCGCGCATCATGTATCCTTTTTCAGGCAACAGAACCTGTTCAGGCTGAATATACTCCTGCCTGCTGGTCCATATGCGTTCGTATGTTTTAAACTGGGCAGGAACTTCTACCAGGAACAGATGGTTGAATGCATATTCCAGATTATAGGTACGTTCAAAATCATTCAACCGTTCTTTAATCAATTGAGCAAGGGTATCTTGTGTTTCAGGGAACTTATCGGAAAAGAAATCATGACCTTTAATAAACCATAATCCATATTCCACGCTGTCGCTTTGAATGGATTTTTTTTCATAGTTGCCAATGGCCAGCGAAATCTGATTTAGTGGGACATTGTTCCTGAAGGTGTAATTGCCAGGTGAAACTTCTGTGATTTCTCCCTGCGAAATTGCCTGAAGTCCAGGTTTAGTCGCAACATCAAGGCTGAACTGAATAAACTCAGGTTGGTTCCACCTTACATCTGTCGTGCTGTATGTTACACCTGTTTTTGGATACCAGTTTATTTCAGGAGTAAGAAGAACATAATCGGGTGTTAAAAAGGCGTGGCGTTTATCCACATTCAAAATAAAACGCCCATGTTTTTCCAAACGTTCTTCTTCAGAAATGTCGAGATAGCTGCCGGTTTCATTTATCTTTCCCGAATATGAAATTTCCACTTCTGCCTTCTCCCCCGATTGAAGCGAAACTCCTTCATTCATTACCACCAGATGATGTTCACGCTGATAGGAAATATCCTGACCATTTAGTTTTACACTGCGGATTTTCAAGCCGTCATTTAAGGTGAAAATGAGCTTGGTTAAATTCTCATCATGATCGTTGGCAATGGTCATTTTTGATGCTGCCTCTAAAGAATTATCTTTATGCTTAAATGAAATAGACTGAGCCAGGGTGGAAGGGAATTTTTCTTTTACATATTTGTTGTTCAGATCAATTATTTCATTTCTTAGTTTTTCTTTCGATTTGAATTCAGAAATATGACGGTAGCCCAGATAACTGCCTGCAGCAAAAAACAAAATTGAAAAGACAAGAGAAAAGACAGTCATAAATTCCGACTGAGGAAGTCTTTTTAGCAGGTAAATGGTTAAAAAAATAAAACTGATGCCAAAAGAAAGATAAATGCCCCGGTGAATGAGCACCCGGTCGAGATTACCCATTCCTGCTATATCGGAAATAAGCATGGGGATATTAAACGCCATATAATCAAAGATGTAATAATATTTTGCCTGAAGCAAAAAAAGCGTAATGCCAATGTAGCCCAATACCAGGACAAAAGTAATGGCCTGATTGCGGATGACACTCATCAGCATAAATGACAGTCCCATAATAAAAACCAGTGTAGGTATGCTTATCAACAACAGGTAGATTACATAAGATGTCCAGTTTACAGAGGTGTTCTGAGCCAGCAGGTTAAAAATGAGAGCCATTGCAATAACTGCAATATTCAATACAAGAAATACCTGAAGATTGCCCCATGTTTTTCCGATAACATATTCCCCATTGGTCATCGATCGCATATATATAACTTCCGTAGTGTCGAGTTTTTTATCCCGTTTTAAAAAATCGGAAGCAAGAAAAACGGCGATGATCGCCTGTGCAACATTTAATATTAACAGATTAAAATAGGGTATTGCAGAAGGAATGCTTCGAATTGCCCAACTCTCTTCACCTCCGCCTTCTATAATCATTCCAAAGTTCATTCCAAAGAGAACCAGAAGTGAAAGCACCCCAAAAATCCGGAAAAACCAGCTTCTCAAAAGAGTTTTGCGCTCGTACCGGGCTATAGACAGAATATTATGAAGTGAAATCATTTTTTTTAGTTCTTAAGCATTAGGAATTCGACCATTGATTCAACTTGTTTTCCATAAAATGAACATAGGCATGTTCAAGATTTGGAGCTATTGGTTTTCCATAGTATCCGTTCACCTCAGGAGCAACTACCTGTACTTCCCATCCTCCTTCAACAGGAATTGTAGAAATGACAGGAAACTTTTCATTAATTTCCATGTATTCAGCCTGTGTGGCCTGAATAAGCCAGACATTTCCTTCTGCCTCTTTAATTAACTGTTCCGGAGAACCGGAAAAGGCCAGTTCTCCTCTGTTCAGTAGGGCCATGTTGTTGCAGGTACTTGAAATATCACTTACAATATGAGTAGAAAGAATTATAATAACATCTTTTGTACTGATATTTGACAATAAATTGCGAAAGCGGATGCGTTCTTCCGGATCAAGCCCGGTAGTGGGTTCATCAACAATAATTATTTTTGGATTATTTATTAAAGCCTGAGCAATACCAAGTCTTCGCTTCATCCCTCCTGAAAGCTTATTTGCATTGCGATCCCTGGCTTCATAAAGCCCCACTTCCTCAAGCATCTGGTCAACTGCCGTTTTACGTTTTGAACTATTTTTCATTCCAGCCAACCGGGCTGTGTAGTCTAAAAATTCATAGGTTTTAAGCTTTGAAAAAAAGCTGAAGTCCTGAGGCAGGTAACCCAACATCGAACGTATTTCCCGACGATTTTTACTGAGATCAAGATCATTTATCTTCACATTTCCCGAGGATGGCTTCATTAATGTCACCAATATCCGCATAAGGGTTGATTTACCCGCACCGTTTGGCCCCAGCAATCCAAACATGCCATTGGGAATATTCAGATTGAGGTCTTTGATGGCATAATTGCCGTTCTGGTATACTTTGTTCAGATTTTCGATCTTTATTTGCACAGTATTCTTTCCTCTAATTGATTAAATATTGTTTTTGACTTTAGTGTCTGTAAATAGTTTAAAACTTCAGAAAATAATATATTTCAATATCTTCTGTTTAAATGTCTCTCTTTTAGATAACTGTTTTTAACTATACTTCCAATAACCGGTGCAATAAAAAAAAATCCTATGAATAGTGCTTCTTTTAAAAATTGTACATGCAACTTATTTATTGACTATAAACCGGTAATCATCATTTCTGTTGCTTAATACAATTTCATACTGACCCTTTTCCAGTTTTGAGAGGTCAAATATTTTTTGGATACACATATCTTTGCCAATCTTCTTTTCGGAAATATACTTCCCTTTATAATTAATTTTCATATAAAAATTGTTCAGATAGTTGTTCAGATATGTAATTTTTAGAAGGTTATTTTCAAATGTACAATAAGGGTCAAAAGCACATTCTTCTTTGCCTATCTTTACCAGCCGATTATTTTCAATCGTGAATTTCCGTTTGATTTTACAATTGTTATAATCAACTGATACCTCATAGTTTCCATAAGAGGCGTTACGGAAATCAAAAATCATTTGAAGTTCCTTAACCGGAGTTTCCGGTTTTTTAATGTACAACACTTCCCCCAGGCTGTTTTTTAAGGATAATTCAACAACAGCAGGTTTGGGTATTTCAAATTTCATTTGCACCTTCTTATCTGTTGTAGGGGTAACATTAAGAGCTGGAAGTTCCGTGGCCGATACTGCTGCTGCAATAAAAATTGCCATTGCGGTAAACGCAAAATTTTTTGTTTTCATCGTTTTTTGTTTTAATTATTTGAAGTTATGACAGGGTTTTCTCTTTGCGGTTACATTAATTACTGCAATTTTCGGTAAACCCGAATAGAACAAAGACAACCGTGAGAAATATCCCGGTCAAAATCAAATTACGATGGGAAAAACAAGAAATTAATAAACTGTTGATTTAAACTGATTCAGGAATCGCAGGTCGTTTTCAAAGAAATGGCGAATGTCCCGGATTCCGTATCGAAGCATGGCAATGCGTTCGATACCCATTCCAAAGGCAAATCCCGTATATTTTACACTATCAATATTGCATGATTCCAGCACATTGGGGTCTACCATACCGCAGCCCAATATTTCGAGCCAACCCGAATATTTACATACATTGCATCCTTTTCCACCACAAATGGAGCAACTGACATCCATTTCTGCACTGGGCTCGGTAAACGGGAAATAGGAGGGACGCAGTCGTATTTTGGTGTCTTCACCAAACAGGTCTCTGGCAAAATACAACAGGGTTTGCTTTAAGTCTGCAAACGACACATTTTCATCGACATATAGACCTTCCACCTGGTGAAATATGCAATGTGATCGTGCAGATATGGCTTCATTCCGGAAAACCCGCCCGGGGAAAATGGCTCTTATGGGAGGCTGTGCGTGTTCCATGACGCGAATCTGTACACTCGAAGTATGGGTGCGCAGCAAGACATCGGGATTCCTTGTAATGAAAAATGTGTCCTGCATATCACGGGCAGGATGCTCAGGTGGAAAATTAAGTGCTGAAAAAACATGCCAGTCGTCTTCAATCTCTGGCCCCTCAGCGACTAAAAACCCAAGCCTTTCGAAAATTCGGATAATTTCATATTTTACAAGTGAAAGCGGATGACGGGTTCCCATTTTAAACGGTTCTCCAGGCTTCGTTAAGTCTGTTTCCCCACTTTTGGCTTCTTTCGATAAATTATTTTCACGCAGCATGTTGATTCTATCAAGGGCAAATGTTTTTAAGTCATTAAGCGCTTTCCCAACTTCTTTTTTCTGATCGTTTGGAACATCTTTAAAATCGGAAAATAACTGGCTGATGCTTCCTTTTTTACTGATGTACCGGATGCGAAGCTGCTCTACTTCTTCGGGTGTTGATGCAACGGCACTTTCTATTTCCTGCCGCAATGCTTTAATCCTGTTCAACATGATATTCTGCGTATTGAAATTAAAGCCCAAAGATAATCATTCATTAAAAATAAATACCTTTTCAATACTTTCTTAAAATGGTTATACTTTTAAACGATGCCTTACATTCGGGGAGATATCGAAAAATCCTTGTAATTTTACTTGGAAAATGCTGTATAATGAAGCAAGGTAATATAGTAATGAAGCGGATTGGATATTCCAATGTTACATTAATTGTAAATGGTTCCAGTTCAATTTTAATTGATACCGGTGTGAAAGGCCATCTGAATAAAATAAAGAAGATGCTTAAGCAAAATCATTTAAAACCTGAAGATGTTAAATTAATAATTTTAACCCATACACATTACGATCATGCGGGTAACCTGGACCAACTTAAAAAGCTGACAGGTGCAAATGTGGCAGTGCATAAAAATGAATTTGAAAACCTGAAGCAAGGATACATTCCTATACCGGGAGGACAACGATTTTTTATGCACATTGTTTCACAACTGGGTGAATGGATTGTTCCCCGTTTTGCTTCTCCTAAACCATTTACAGCCGACATTGTTACCGAAAATGAGTTTGATCTTGCCCCCTATGGTATCAATGGTAAAATTATTCATACACCGGGTCATTCTAATGGTTCTCAATCGGTAGTGGTGGGCAAAAAAGTCATTGCGGGAGATTGTTTTATGAATATGAATTATGGAGTTATATTTCCGCATTTTGCCGAAAATCCTAATCTTTTACTTGAGACATGGCAGAAGCTTTTTAATATGGAAATAGAAGAGATTTATCCAGGTCATGGAAAAAAACTGGAAATAATTAAAGCATACCCTGTATTTTTAAAATGGAAAAAAAAATTGAACGTTGAGTAAAATGAAAGTAATAAACCTATTTTTATCGGATTATAAAAAAGCGGCATCTAATTAAGATGCCGCCGGGAATTAAAAAGCCAACGATAGATGGCTGATTTATATAATACTTACTGAACGGTTAAATACAGTAAAAAAACTTTCGCAAAATATATGCCAACTTTAATTTTAATAGTAGAAAAAATAAGCCAGTATTTCAAATTAAACCACTAAAATTAAAACCCATAACAAACATTTTAAAATAATGAATAAGGACAACATCGTTAAACCTGAACTTTCAGGAATACAAAATATTGTTTTTGATTTGGGGAATGTATTGCTAAATCTTGATTTTGAGGCATCTATCAATGCTTTTAAAGAACTCGGTATGAATGATGCCGTGCTAAATATGGAGCAGGCATATGTTGATCCGGTTTTTTATGAACTCGAAATCGGGAATATCAGTCCTGAAGCATTCCGGGAAAGAGTGAGGGAGATTCTTAATAATCCCAAAGCCACTGACCACCAGATTGATGATGCCTGGTGTGCCATGATACTTGATGTACCGTTTGAAAGGGTCGAATTGGTTAAGGAGCTTGGAAAAAAATTCAAGGTGTATCTTTTTAGCAATACCAACCCTATTCATATAGCTCGTTTGCATAAGCAGTTTCATTCATCCCACGGTTTCGAATTTTCCTCAATATTTGTGAAAGATTATTATTCTCATGAGCTGCACGAACGAAAGCCTGATTTAACTTCCTACAGGAAGTTGATTGAACTGTCAGGCATTGACCCAACGAAAACGCTTTTTATTGACGATTTGGAAAAAAACATCCGTGGGGCACAAAATGCCGGCATTAAAACGTATTGGTTAAAAAATCGAACGATGTTGACCGATTTATTTTAAGATTGTAACTTTTTTAAGTCGTATATCTTCCAGAGGCCTCCAGTCACGGTCGGTTTCAACCTTAACGATTTTGTCTACTACATCCATTCCTGAAGTTACTTCTCCGAAAACAGTATAACTTCCGTCGAGATGTGGTGCACCGCCTGTGGTTTTGTAAACCTGTCGCTGTTCGGCCGAAAAAGTATAATCGTTTTCCTTTTCAATTTCATCCAGTTCTTTATCAAAGTATTTTCTTCCCGAAACAATGTAAAACTGAGAACCATCGGAGCGTCGACGCAGGTTATGAGTATCTGGTTTTCGGGGAGATCCAATCATTCCTCTTTTATGAAATAATCCTGGAACAATATGGGCAGGCAATGTGTAACCCGGTCCTTTCCATCCAATCAAATCTCCTACTTCGGCATAACGGGTATCGGCAGCTCCGCTTTGGATGCCGAAATTGTCAATTACCCGGTGGATTAAAAGGCTATCGTAATAATTTTCCTTTGTCAGCTTAATGAAATTATCGCGATACTCCGGAGTTTCATTAAAAAGCCTTATTGTAATATTTCCCATATCGGTTTCCAATATCAGCCCCTTAATGTTTCGGTTTTCTGCAGCTGTCTTTTCATTCGACCCTGAGCGAAGCGAATTCAGAGTTAGTGGTTGATTCGTATTGTCCTCAAGAAGTCTTACAATATAAGACGATGGAATAACCAGGCTTTGTGTTTCGTAATTAACCACATCAGCAAAAGCAATCCCAATGGCTTTTTTTGAAGCTCCAAAGACAGGAGCTCCAAAATTGGCTTTTCGTATCCTGTTCGATATGCGGTACAGTTTCGTACCCTGAACCGTGGCACGGTTAAACAATTTCCCCGTAAACAACTGGATGGTTTTTCCGGGAGAAACGGTCAAATAAATGGTTTTTGCACCATCAGGTACGGTTCCGGTATAAAGGGTTACCGGGTTTCGCTGTATCCCTTCAACCTTTAGCAGAATAATATCGTTTATGCGATCAACAGCCAAATACTGGCTGCTGCTGAATTTTTCATTGCTGCTTACAGGAGAAAAAACCACATTGTCGGCATGGTTTACAATCGAATACCGGGTAGCAATAACATCCTTGTCAACAAAGAACCCCTGCCCACTTTCCAGTATTCGTTTCCCGTCAAACGATTCCAGATTTACCAAAGCAGGCAATATATCTTCCCAACCTGTTTCTGCAGGTTTTTCTTTTTCAATGGCCTTTTTCTTTGTTTTTTCATCATCTTTTTGCCCGCTGTTGCTACAAGAAAAACAGATGAGTATTAAAACGGCAAAAATTGTTTTCATCTGAATGAGTTTTTAATAAAGTTTTGTTCTGCAATTTTATAAATCTAAAATTGTTCATTCCCTTTTGTTTAAGTCAACAATGTTCGTTTTTTTTACGGAACTTGCTTGAGAGTTTTAATCATCCAAAATAGGTTCTATCTGTTGCTGATGCTCATTTCTCATTACTCATTCAAAATGGATACAGTCATTTTAACATCGGTTAAAGGTCTGTTGTTTTCATCTGTTTCCAGCGAAGAAATTTTATCAATGACATCCATACCCGAAATGCATACCCCAAATATGGTATAGTTTCCATCCAGTTCAGGATAACCGCCAATGGTGGTGTATGCCTTTCGTTGTTCATCTGAAAATTCCAACAAACCAGTTTGCAAACTATACTCTGTTTCAATTTGCTGCTTCACCTTATCTGCAATTTCCCGGAATTTGTGAACCTCTTTCATTTCTTTAAGTGCATCCAGTTCAGCCCTGACTTCATCAGTAAGGTATTTTTTTATTATTTTATTCCTAATGGGACGGTTTACAGCTATTTCCATGGTATCGAGTTCCCCATCTGTATATTTTTTTCCTTTTATGATGAAGAACTGGGAAATATCGGATTGTTTAAAGGGATTTATATCATCGGGTTGCCGGGGTGCACATAAGGCGCCTTTTTTATGAAAATAATGCGGCAGAATTTCATCATCCACCGTTTTATCCGGATCGCCATATCCTATACGTTTTCCCCGGGGGGCATTTCTGGAACTTTTTGAGCCTCCCTGTATCAGAAAATCTTTAAGTATACGATAAAACAAAGTTTCATCGAAATATCTTTCCTTTACCAATTCTAAAAAGGCATCGCGATGTTTGGGTGTATCATCATAAAGCAGGAAGGTCATACTGCCCATATTGGTCGAAATCTGTACCTTGCTGGTTTGGGAATATCCTTTAATGATGAGAACGGTACTTAACAAGATATAGAAGCAGATACGAACCATTTATTTATTTTAGCATTTTCATTTTCATCTTTATGTCCTTTAAAGGACGGTCATTTTTGTCGGTTTCTTCCGAAGCAATTTTATCCACTACATCCATTCCTTCAACAACCTCGCCAAAAACAGTATAATCTCCATCGAGCGATGGATATCCACCAATTGTCGTGTATATTTTTCTTTGCTCCGGTGTATATTTTATCGCCAGATTTTGTGCCTCTATCAAGCTGTCAACCCGATCTCTTATTTCAGTAACTTTTTTAATGAATCCTTCCCTGTCGTTATTCTCTTTAAATTGTTTGATTTCTTTCTCTGCCGCTATCAGATGCTGCCGAACCATTTCATTCTTTAGGTGCTGGGTTTTTGCCATTTCCAATGTATCAAGCCCTCCTTCGGTATAAACCTCGCCCTGTACTATATAAAACTGAGATGCACTCGATCTTTTTGCGATATTAATGATTCCTCCCCGCCGTGCAGCAGCAACTGCACCTCTTTTGTGAAAATATTCCGGAATAATTTCGGCTGGAATATCGTATTCAAGCACTCCTCCTCCCAGTTTTGCTCCCGGTTCTGCATTTTTTGATTCCGGATCTCCGCCTTGAATCATAAAATCAGGAACCACCCTGTGGAAAAGAAGCCCATCATAAAACCCTTCATTAACAAGCTTTTCGAAATTTTTCTTATGCTCTGCAGTTTTTTCGTACAGCTTAATCTTAATGTCGCCGTGAGGTGTTGTTATAAGTATCAGGTTTTCATCTTTATTTTTTTTGTCATTTCCGCATGAAATGCCCGTACACATCAAAACGATGGATACAATTATTCCCCATTTCTTCATAGCTTTACAATTTTTATTTCCATTGTTAATTTTGGTGTAAAGATAATAAGTTGATAACAACTGAAAATACCGGCTGAAAATTTCTGAAGGTGCAAATAAAAAAGATATGGAATATATTCAGGTTAATACACATATTCATCTTGAAACAATTAATCTTTCTATGGCCAATGTAATTTATAATACCATTAATCAGAATCGGAAATATCTTAGAAAATGGCTTCCTTTTGTTGATTTCACCTGTTCTGTTTCTGATACTAAATTGTTTATTAAAAGTATGCTAAGTCAAAAAGAAAGAAAAAAAGACGAGGTGTATGCTATTTGGTTTAAAATGGAGTTTGCAGGTTTGATTGGTTTTAAAGATTCTGATTGGGTAAATCATAAAACGGAACTGGGGTATTGGCTGGCTGAAAAAATGCAGGGAAAGGGAATTGTTACAGATTGTACATCTTCACTGGTAGCATATGCATTTAAAAAACTTGGAATGAACAGAATTCAGATAAAAGTGGCAAAAGGAAATGCAAAAAGTGCTGCCGTTGCCGCCAGGTTGGGTTTTCAATTTGAAGGCATCGAACGGCATGGAGAATTCCTGAATGGTAAATATCATGATTTGGAGGTATTTAGCCTGCTTCAATCGGATTATTTAAAATAGGCTAAGAAAAAATCATCCTTCTGTTATTATTTTTTAATAAGAAAGAATCTTTTCAAACATTATTAATATATTTGACCCATTAATTCGTTTGTTCAGTTTTTTAAACATGAGTAGATGAACTAATTCATGTAATTATGGAAGAAAATAAAATACGAAGAAACCTTTATCGGGTATTGCGAAAAACAGGTGTCCGAAAAAAAGATATCCAACCGGATGCATCTTTTCATTCCGACTTGAATTTTGATTCGGTTGACTGGAAAATATTTACATTTTATCTTGAAGGAATTTTTGATATCTCGGTACACGATGAAGAACTGCATAACCTTAAAAATGTAAACGATACAGTAAATTTCCTAAAGCATTCTGCTTAAATTCCATTCTCTAAACAACATTTCTCCTCTTCAACTTCTGCTTTCATGCAATTGCTGTGATTATACGGTAACTATTTTGTTTTAGCCGCAATTTGATAGTGACTTTTCCCGATTTTTCTGCTTTCCTCCGTAATTTTTTTAAATTCCATGTGCATCTTCGCTTTGAGGCCAGTAAAAAAATAGGGGTTAGTCGAAGCAGATAATTTTCTATGTTGAAAGTTCATTGGGTTTTATAGTAGCCAATCCTTAGACAATAGAATTAAACCTACCACGAAAAGCAGGTTGTATTTTTTCTGCCGGATTATTTCCGGCAGGTTAGGGTTGTAATTAGGGAAGCCTTATACGAGAACTGCATGCACGGTGGTGGGAGAGGCCGAAAAATAAAGCAGGAGGAAAACTACTTTATTTTCCTCCTGCTTTAATTTCCGAATTACCGGATACATCTGTTAACTTTATTCGTCCATTGTAATAATGATTCCCGGCTCAAAATATCCGTTATACGACATAGAAGATTTAAGCTCCTGCATGGCCTTTTGAATTACTTTATCCTCTTCGATGGATGCACGAATGGATCCTTTTTGATAGTAATACCTCGATACAATTTCATTTTTCAGAAGGCTTTTAACCTCCTCATTAAAAACCCTCAAATCTTTTTCTGCATTTGGATGAAGCTTTACCATCATTTTTTCAAAATCCTCAGAGGCCAGTTCATAGTATTTTTCTTTTCGGGCTGTTTCCTTCAGCTCGTTAAGAATCTGTTCAGAACGCGATTCATAGTCGAAATTCTTTTCTTTCACAAACCGGGTAAACTCTTTATACACCTCATCAGAAATTTCAAACTCTTCGGGGATGGCTATAGATTTATTTTCATTTGAAAATTTAGTTGCAAAATCAAATATCAAAAATTCTCTCAGTAAAGTGACTGTTAAATTGCTAAGTTGCTCAGGCTCCAGCACCACATCGGGAACAATCCCGCCTCCATCGTAAACCTTTCTTCCTTTTTTTGTGTAAAATTCTGAAATAAGCGAATCAGGAACATTTCCTACACTTCCATCTTCATTGCGGTTCGAATAATCGAGTGATTGAATACACCGTCCGCTGGGAGTATAATATTTGGCAGTTGTGACTTTTAATTTGGTATTGTAACTTAAATCACGGGTTGTCTGAACCAGGCCTTTCCCAAAAGTGCGTGAACCAACTACTATTCCCCGATCCAGATCCTGAATGGCACCGGCAACAATTTCAGAGGCAGAAGCAGAATTGCTGTTTGTTAAAACTGCAATACGGATGGTGGTATCGATTGGCGCTGCGGTTGCCGTATAGGTTCTGTCCCATTGTTTTACTTTTCCCCTGGTACTTACAATTTCTTCACCTTTAGGAACAAAAAGATTCACAATTTTTACCGCTTCCTGCAATAAACCGCCAGGATTGGACCGCATATCCAAAATCAGAGCTTCAGGATCGTTCTTTTCCAACTCAAGAAAAGCTTTTCTTACTCCATCTCCACTGTTGGCCGTAAAATTCGACAATCTGATGTAGGCGGTTTTTTCATCAACCATTCCATAATAAGGTATCGGATCTATGGTAATTTTTTCCCTGACAACATTCAATTCAAAAGGCTGGTTATTTCCCGGCCGGAGAATACTCAGCCTGACAGGTTTTTTTGCAGCACCTTTAAGCATGTTACTGACATCTTCAGTCGACATGTCATCAGTTGGTTTATCTTCAACCTTTAAAATAATATCACCTGCCTTTAATCCAAACTTTTGTGCGGGAAAACCTTCATAAGGTTCAGAAATCACAATTTTTCCATTCTGATTGCCAATGAGTGCACCAATTCCTGCATATTCTCCGGTGGTCATAAAACGAAAATCTTCCATTTGATCTTCCGAAATGTAATTCGTATAGGGATCGAGTGATCCCAACATTTCATCGATACTCGTTTTTATCAGGTTGTTTGGATTTATGTCATCAACGTAAAACATGTTCAATTCCCGAAATAAGCTATAATAAATTTCAAGGTTTTTGGCTATTTCAAAATTTTTATTATCGCGGTTGAAGCTGTAAAAGCTCAACCCGGTAATAATTACAATTAAGGAACCAATCCAGATTTTCTTCCAATTCATGTTTTTCATCTTTTAAACTATTTGGATGGATTTAAATATTCAAATTCAATCACAAAAATAAAACAATACCTGAAACCAAATGGATAAACAATATGCCATTAAGTTAAAATATATTAACACCTGAGCCTTAATTTTTCCTTTTAACCCTTTCAGTAGCGGTTATTTTTGATTTGTCACCTAGGCATAAACAAAGATCAGGCCGTTTAAGATTTTTTTTACTGTTTCGGATTTAGATTATCATTGTTGTCCGGTAAACCGGAATATTTATAATTTTTTATTTTTAACATGCAGTTGATCAGTAAATGTGTTTTTCATGTTCAAAAGTAAGCCCCCTCTGTTTCTGGAAATAACGGATTTTGATAGTGCAGTTCATCAACTGTTGCCCGATTATTGAATCGGGATTGGAAAAAGCCCAATTGCGTTCTACCCTGCTTTTCACCAAAGTTCGGCAAGCATTAACTCAAAAGCAGACATTCCGGATGGTATTGAAAAGTACCGCCGGATTCATACTCTTTTTTACCCTACACGAATGAATTTTATTCTAGTAAAATCTATATATAAAGCTAGTATTAAGTTAGTATAAAGCTAGTGTACGATTATCTTTATACTAGCTTTATACTAACTTTATACTAGCTTTGAACTTACTTTGGCAAGAATAATTTAAATTTAATTTACTTTAAAAATTACTGGTAAAGGGAAGAAAATCGTATTGGCACACTTGCAACGCGCCGGCCTAGTCCGTAAACAACTGATGCCTCTCCGGGAATTTCCTGCGAGGTTTCCTGTTTTTCCTGATGGACCGCTAAGTACTCTTTTTTTAGGGGTGATAACTGTTTCGTAAATTTTTGGTTATCGGGTTTTCTGCCGGTGCAGCAGATCGGGTATAACTTAGTCGCTTATTTTTAAAAATTGTATTTTTATCCATGTCTGATTTTTTTGTGTAGTTACTCAAAAGCAGACATTCCGGGTGGTATTGAAAAAGTATCGCGCGGATGATTAACATTCTTTTACCGGACATTAATTTAAATGCAGTTTCAAGACATTATACCTCATTTCCCGATACTGTGAAGTTTATACCCGACTTGTAAAATAACAATTAAGGCGTGATATCTATTTTTTCAGACATGACCTGGATTTGCCAATGTAAAACAAAAGGAGATAAAATTTTATTTTTTTGAATACCACAAAACAGAATTTATGTTGCAATCAAACAAATGAATAGGTATTAGTGTCGTCAGATAAATAAGTAACAATTAAAAGAACATAATATTCAGTTGCTGGTTTTTAATAAAGAAATAGGAATGAAAGCTTCTTTTAAAGAAAAATCATGAAAAGAGCTTTGACAATTATTGTTTATATTCAGCGCAAATTTGAATCTAAGGTCATTCTATGTCATTTAAACTTCAAAATAAAATTAAGTTCATCTCCATTTTGGTTGGAATGATATTTTATTACGGATTAACCGCTCAGGAAAGATCACCAGTTTTTTATCTCCCTGGTGTTCCGCAGGCCTCACTCGAAAACCCGGCAATCCAAAACCGGTCGGGAAAGCTCGCAATAGGAATCCCTGTTCTGTCAGGTGTTTACATCAATGTGAACTCAAACATGGCACTTGATTATTTGTTTTCGGAAGATTTCAGCTACAGTTTTCAGCGTTTTTACGATGCACTTGATGATGATGGAAAGACGCAGGCTGCAGCAAATGTCTCCGTTTTTTTTGCCAGTCTGAAGCACAACGATTATACATTTAGCATTTCGGTTTCTGAAAAAGTATCATCGAATGGAAATTTCGATCGGGAGATTATTCGGCTCATTCGCGATGGGCTTATTGATTTTTATGGTACAAATCAAAGTGTAGGTAATGCTTTTTTTCAATTCAGGCATTATAAGGAGCTGGGAATTGGAATTGCCAAAAAGATGTGGGATGGATTTGATATTGGCATTCGACCCAAGCTTCTGTTTGGAAAGTATTTTCTCGATACAAAAGATTTTGATTTAATGCTGGAAACTGATACTCAAAACAGAGAATTAAGAATGGTACCCCAAGGCAATTATTTTATGTCAGGACCCCTTTCTTACAACAAAAGCTTTCGTGCAAAAATCTTCCCGGGCGATTACTTTTTTCAACCAAAAAACCTGGGATTTGCTTTTGATGCCGGCATGGTTCTGAAAACCAACAATGCCATGGAATGGTCGGTAAGCCTGCTTGATATTGGTTTTATCGGTTTTGGACATAATGTGTTTGATATGAAAATGGCCCGTCCCTGGCATTATCCGGAATATATGCTTTATCAGTCGCATACGCCAAAAGCTGAAGGATACATGGAGCCAAGGGAAGCATTAAAAATAATTGCCGATTCCGTGTCGTTCCTGCTGGAAGTAGAAGATGCCGATTCGGGCATGGCTTCAATTTTACCTATGAAGATAAATGCAGGCGGTAAATACTTTGTTTCAGAAAAAACAGCCTTTGGTGTCAACAACCAATTTACCTGGTACCGCCGCCAACCTATAAATATGGCCTCCGTTTTTGCTTATCAAAAATTAGGAAACTGGCTTGAAATGGCTGGAAGCGTTTCTCTGTATAATCTTTCCGATGTCGCACCGGGATTCAGTGCCAGTTGCAGCTCTCAAAGGGTGCAGTTCTTCCTGGCAACCAATAATATTTTGGGATTCATTCACCCATCTTCGTCAAAACATTTAAATTTGTGCTTTGGTATGAATTTTTTGTTTGACACTCAATAAATGTATTTTAAATGAACCTTATAATATTTCTTTATTTGATAGGATTTATCCGCACCATGATAGTTTTTTTAGCTATCTATTTTATCATTAAATTATTTGCCCGATATGTTCTTCCCATTATTCTTGAGAATAAAATCAGACAAATGCAGGAAAATATGAATGAAAAAAATCATCGGCATAAGCCGACAGGAAAGCATGAGGGAGAGGTTACAATCGATTACGGCTCTCAAAAATCAAATAATAATCAAAAACAAAATGAGGGTGAATATGTGGATTTTGAAGAGGTAGATTAAAAACAGTATTTAAAACTCACCTAAACAGATTCTGCTTACCTTGTTGTTTAATTCTATAATAATCGCTTAAAACGGAAAATTAAATTAATGGCACAGGAAGACACTTTTAAAAAACTCGTTGCACATTGTAAGGAATATGGTTATGTATTTCAGTCGAGTGAAATTTACGATGGCCTTAGTGCAGTTTACGACTATGGCCAGTATGGAGTTGAGTTAAAAAACAACATTAAGAAATACTGGTGGGACAGCCTGGTGCTGCTGCATGAGAATGTTGTTGGGATCGATTCAGCTATCTTCATGCACCCAACCATCTGGAAGGCTTCCGGACATGTTGACGCTTTCAACGACCCGCTGATTGACAACAGGGACTCTAAGAAACGCTACCGTGCGGATATATTGATCGAAGAACAGCTTGCAAAAATAGAAGATAAAATAAATAAAGAGGTTGCCAAAGCTCAAAAACGGTATGGCAACTCATTTAGCGAACAGCAGTTTAGAGAAACAAATGTCCGCGTGCTTGAAAACCAAAAGAAGTACAACGACCTGCACCAGCGGTTTTCAGACGCACTGAACAATAACAATCTGGAAGAACTCAAGCAAATCATCATCGACCAGGAGATTGTTTGCCCTGTTTCAGGAACACGTAACTGGACCGATGTCAGACAGTTTAACCTTATGTTTTCAACAGAAATGGGTTCTACTGCCGAAGGTGCAACGAAAATATTTCTTAGGCCGGAAACAGCACAGGGAATATTTGTGAATTACCTGAATGTGCAAAAAAGTGGCCGCATGAAAATACCTTTTGGTATTGCCCAGATTGGGAAAGCATTTCGTAATGAAATTGTAGCAAGGCAGTTTATTTTTCGTATGCGTGAATTCGAGCAAATGGAGTTGCAGTTTTTTGTAAAACCAGGCACCGAACTTCAGTGGTTTGAAAAGTGGAAAAATATTCGTATGAAATGGCACCAGGCACTTGGGTTTGGTGAAGAAAATTACCGGTTCCACGAACATGAAAAACTGGCACATTATGCCAATGCTGCTGTTGATGTGGAATTTAAGTTTCCTTTTGGGTTTAAGGAAGTGGAAGGTATTCATTCACGTACCGATTTCGATCTGTCGCAACATGAAAAGTTTTCGGGAAAGAAAATCCGTTATTTTGATCCGGAATTAAATGAATCCTATATCCCTTTTGTAATAGAAACTTCAATCGGTGTCGACAGAATGTTCCTTCAGGTGATATCTGCAGCTTATTGTGAAGAAGAATTAGAGAAGGATACACGTGTTGTGTTGAAACTTCCTGCAGTGCTGGCACCTGTAAAACTTGCAGTTATGCCTCTCGTAAAAAAGGACGGTCTGCCGGAAAAAGCCCGGGAGATTATTAATGCCCTGAAATTTGATTTTAACTGTCAGTATGATGAAAAGGACTCAATCGGCAAACGGTACCGCCGCCAGGATGCTATAGGCACTCCGTTTTGCGTCACAGTTGATCATCAGACCGCACAAGATAATACAGTTACCATTCGCTATCGTGACACCATGGAACAGGAACGCATTCCTGTTTCACAATTGAGTCGTATCATTAGTGAAAAAGTAAATATGCGAACTCTTTTTGAAAAAATATAATTTTTTTCCGCGGGAGCTGGTTAAGGATGAGTTTTATTTTTTTCTCTTCCTTACTGCTTCCGTGGTTTTACTTTAATAATTTTAATGTTTCACCGATTTAACCTGAAAGCCGAATGAAAAAGGTCCTGATAATTACCTACTACTGGCCACCAAGCGGAGGAGCGGGCGTACAACGTTGGGTAAAACTTTCAAAGTATCTGGTGAATTTTAATATACACCCTTTTGTACTTACGGTTGATGAAAAAAATGCAAGTTATTTGGCAATGGATTTTTCATTGAATCAGGAAGTAAGTCAGAAAGTTACCGTATTTAAAACAAAGTCATTTGAACCTATAAATATATATGGGAAAATCGTAGGGAAAAAAAATGTGCCAACTGCAGGTTTTTCTAATGTTAATAATGAGAAATTATCCCAAAAAATAGTAAATGCATTAAGAAGTAATTTTTTTATTCCTGATCCCAGAAAAGGCTGGAACAAATATGCATATGCAGAAGCTAAAAAAATTATTGAAAGAGAGAAAATTGAAGCCATTATTACAACATCTCCTCCTCATTCAACACAATTAATTGGTCTTAAACTAAAAAGAAAAATAAACATTCACTGGATTGCCGATTTCAGGGATCCATGGACAGACATTTACTATTATAAATTATTAAATCATTCTGTTTTTTCAAATCTTATTGATACGTATCTTGAAAAAAAAGTACTGCTTGAATCGGATAAGTTAATTACTGTAAGTAAGGGATTTAAAGATCTGTTTGAAAAAAAAGGTTTAAATTTTTCTGCAGATAAAATATCTGTTATTCCGAATGGTTATGACCCTGATGATTTTCTTGATATTAAAAGTGTATCAGACAATAAGTTCATTATTTGTTATACCGGAACAATATCGGAACAATATAATCCTCATTTTTTAATTGACGCTTTACAAGAGATTATTGAAGAATTCCCTCAAACAAATATCATGTTGCAGTTTGTTGGAATTGTTTTTGGAAAACTAAAAGAGTATATTTATCAAAAAGGAATAGATGAGCATGTAGAATATATTCCAACAGTGTCTCATAAAAAGTCAATAGAATTTATTAATAATTCCACAGCGTTATTATTAATCGTACCAGATTTTCATAAAAGTGTGGGAATTGTCCCTGGTAAACTATATGAATATCTGGCCACTCAAAACCCTATTATCTGCATTGGGGACGATAGAAGCGATGCTGCTCAAATTATTTCAGAATGCAAGGCAGGCAAAACCTTTGACAGGAAATCAGGAATAAAACTCAAAGAATATCTCACTGATTTAATTCATAAATTTAACAGCGGTTCAACTTTAAAAAACAATTCTCCTAAAATAAGGAACTATTCCAGGCCAACTCAGGCAGAAAAATACTCATCCATTATTAAATCTTTTTAATAAAGGGTGGTAATCGCCTTTTACTCCAACCTGTGGGGCATTTCTTATCTTATCTGTTAATAAAATACTTTCCCTTGCATCATCTATACCAAAACCCTTTCTGTTCAATATGTTCTGATAGCTAAGGGTATGCAAATCGGTAAATCCACCGCTGAATTCAATATTTTTTTCATTAACCGATATTGATCGATAAGACACGGTTCCTTTTTGAACTGCAACCTGAGGAAGATCATGATAATTGAGACTCAGGAACCAACGAATTCGTGCTTTTTCCAGTTGAAGAAAACCAGCAGCTCTGTCCGGTTCATATATATGTACAATATTTTCTTTCACGTTTCCAAAAACCCATATAAGCATATCAAATAAATGAATACCTATATTAATTGCTATTCCTCCAGATTTGGAAATATCACCTTTCCAACTTTTCAGGTACCACTTTCCGCGGGTTGTAATATAACTGAGATCAATATCATACACCATATCAGGCCCAGCCTCAATTTCTTTTTTAAGGGCTAAAATTGCAGGATGATAACGCAATTGCAGGATGGTATATACTTTTCTGCCGGTTTCTGCTTCAATATCTTTAATGACCGGTATATCTTCAGGATATATTACCAAAGGCTTTTCACATATAGCATAGGCTCCGTTGCGAAGCGCAAACCGTATATGCGATGGATGCATATAATTGGGGGTACAGATGGTGACATATTCGATTGGATTGCCTTCACGTCGAAGATCATCCATATATTTATCAAGGTTTTCAATTTCAAGAAAGAATTCCGCATCCGGAAAATAGCTGTCCATGCGGCCCATTACATCATATCGGTCAGTGGCACATATCAGTTCATTTCCTGTTTCTTTTATGGCTTTCATATGCCGTTCGGCGATATAACCAGCCGAACCTATCAGGGCAAATCGTTTCATAAATTAACAATAAATAGTGAACAAAATTTTTTCAAACAACTCACAAGATAGAAGTTAATTTTTTGGATATATGAATCCTGCGACTAAAACATACTTTTCTCCTGTTTCAGGACAAATTAAATCTTCCCCCAATTTGGCACCTGCACGGCTTACCCATCCTTTATGATGAGCCGGCACCCCGGTCATCAGGGCATAAGGTTTAACACTTCTTGTAACTACTGCACCTGATCCAATAAAGCAATATTCCCCCAATACAGTACCGCAAATAATAGTTGCATTAGCACCTATTGTTGCTCCTTTTTTTACCAGGGTTGTTTTAAATTCTTCCTTTCGGTTTACCGCACTTCTCGGATTAATTACATTGGTAAATACCATTGAAGGTCCCAGGAAAACGTCGTCTTCACAAACCACACCTTCATAAACCGATACATTATTCTGAACTTTCACACAATTACCCAAAATGGCTTTGTTCCCGATAAAAACATTCTGTCCTATAATGCAGTTTTCCCCAATTTTGGCAGTACCCATTATATGACTAAAATGCCAGATTTTAGTGCCATCACCTATACGGGCGCCTTCATCTATAACTGCAGTTTCATGTACAAAAATTTTTCTCATTTTTTATTCCTGTTTTCTTACAAAAAACTCATGGATTGAATCTGTAACATATTCCAGCTGCTCAACGTTTAATTCCGAATGCATGGGAAGTGAAAGAACGTTGTCGGCAAGAAATTCACTAACCGGGAAATCTCCTTTGGTGTATCCCAGATACCGGTAGCCATCCTGAAGATAAATAACCCCGGGATAGTATACCATCGAAGGGATGCCTTTTTTTTTCAGGAACTGCTGCAGTTCGTCTCTTCGATTGGTGCGAACGGTATATTGATGAAAGGAGTGTGAACTGTAGGTTACCCTTACTGGCAGCTGCAATTCATTGATATCGTGAAGATGTTCATCGTACCACTTTGCAGCCTCCTGGCGTGCTTTTAAATGCCTGTTAAAATGGCTCAGTTTAATGCTCAGCACAGCTGCCTGAATACTATCGAGACGCGAATTGATTCCAACACGTTCATATTGGTATTTTTGTTTCATACCATGGTTGGCAATGGATTTCATTAAAGAGGCAAGTTCTTCATCGGATGTGAAAACTGCCCCGCCATCGCCAAAAGCCCCCAGGTTTTTGGAAGGAAAGAAAGAAGTAACACCGGCTCGACCAATGGTACCTGCAGGTTTGCTGGAGCCGTCTTTGAAAATATATTGGGTCCCTAATGCCTGACATGCATCCTCAAGCAGGATAAGATTGTGCTTCTTTGCCAACCCCTTCATTGGTTCAAGTTCTGCACACTGTCCAAATAAATGAACCGGTAAAATAGCTTTAGTCTTTTCGGTAATTCTTTGTTCAATTAAAGAAACATCCAGATTATAGGTTTCTAAATTTACATCAGTAAAGATTGGCCTGATGCCTAAAAGAGCCAAAACCTCTACTGTAGCAATAAAGGTAAAAGGTGTAGTAATAACTTCATCCCCCGGCTTTATATTTAATGCCATTAATGCTATCTGAAGTGCATCGGTTCCGTTGCCACATGTAATCACATGAGTAGACAGAAATCGGGAAAGCTCCTCTTCAAATTCAAGTACTTTTCCGCTTTTTATAAACCGGGTCGATTTTATTACCTCTTGTATAGCCTCATCAATTTCGGTTTTAAGGGTGAGGTATTGGCCATAGGTATCGCACATGTGAATTTTCTGCATCTGTTTCAAAAATATACTAAAATCATGAAATATTATATTATTGTTCGTTAATAAGCCTGTGAAAAAAGAATTTTAATATATTGCATTTTCTAATGGTTACAAAAATATGAATATCCTTTTCATTACTCAACTTTTCCCTGCTGATAAAGATATTAATAATACCTCAGAAGCGTTGCGTGAGTTTGTAACGGAGTGGGCAAAAAAAGGACATCAGATAAAAGTTATCCGTCCATATTATTCATATGAGAAAGAACCCTTTCCTGTAAAAGCAACATTTAAGATTGAACAGGACGTTTTCGTTGAGTTTGTTAAACCTTTACGGATTCCAATACTCAAGTTTGGGTTTTTTAATAATAAAAAAATAATAAAGAATTTAACCTTTAAGCCAGATGTAGTCGTTTGTCATATGTACAATTCTTATTTTACTTTTCATAAACTGGCAAAAATTTTAAATGTCCCTCTTGTTGTTGGCATCCATATGTCCGATATCCGGATTTCTAAAAATGTTTTTCATTGGTTTCATCAAAAACAAATTTTTAAAAATGTTTCAGCATTTGCATGTCGTTCAATAGCGATACAGAATCTTTTTCATAAGTATTTCCCTGAATATAAAAAGAAAACATTTCTTGCTTTTTCAGGCCTCCCTCAAATTTATCTAAATCAAAATATAGAAGTAAAAAGAAATCAAAAAATCAGGATTATCTCCGTTTCCTGGCTAATTAAAAGAAAGCAGATTGATAAAGTAATTAAAGCTTTAGCAAAAATGCCGGCAGACCTCCAGTGGGAATACGTTGTAATTGGAACTGGTGAGGAAGACAACTCATTAAAGCAGTTAGTAAATGAAATAAACCTTTCAACAGCAATTCATTTTCCGGGAAAAAAAAGCAGGGAATCTCTTATGGAAGAACTTAAACAAAGTGATATTTTTGTCCTTCCAAGTTACGATGAAACTTTTGGACTGGTCTATTTAGAGGCAATGGCTTGTGGCTGTCTGACTATAGGTTCACGAAATGAAGGAATTGATGGGATAATCATTGATGGTCATAATGGTTTATTATGTGATCCGCTTAGTGATGATTCTATTTTTGCAAAACTTTATGAAGCCATGGTTATGGATGAAGATAACTATAAAAAAATGGTCAGTACTGGTATCGAATCAATTTCCAACTATTCCATTGAAAAGAAATCAGGTGAATATCTGGATAGATTATTAAAGCTTTAAGTATGATAATTATTCGTTTACGAAGCGGATTAGGAAATCAGATGTTTCAATATGCTTTTTTCAAACAAATGCAGCAGTGGCATGGTGAAGAAAAAGTGAAACTGGATAGCACTACATTTCATTGGAGGGATCATGGAGGGTTGGAAATTGATAGTGTGTTCGGTATTGATTTAAAAAAGGACAGTATTCCTGCATCTGTGGCTTTGAAATATGCTGATGTAGGTCACAAATTTCACCATCGGATTTTGCGCAGGATACGGGGTACACGGCATCATTCCTATGCATTTTGGAAGAATCTTAAATTTGAAGATTATAAAGAATTGGACAACATCTATATTGAGGGATATTGGAACAATGAGAAGTACTTTGAGGGAGTAAAGGATCAAATTCGGGAACTTTACAAATTTAACTCCGATCTAAATGATTCAGATAAATCCAATCTGCAGAAAATTTCATCTTCCCAGTCGGTCTCTGTTCATGTAAGAAGAGGAGATTACAGAAAATATCCGGAAACTTTCCCTATGTGTACTCAAGACTATTATAAAAAGGCAATTAATATCCTTTCGAAAGAATTTATCCGTCTAAAATGTTTTGTTTTTTCCGATGACATACCGTGGTGCAAGGAAGAACTGAGTTTTCTGCCACAAGTAGAATTTATAGAAAACCAAAATAAAAAGCAGGCTTATAAGGACATGATGCTGATGAGCAGGTGCAAACATAATATCATAGCCAACAGCACCTTCTCATGGTGGGCTGCCTGGTTAAACAACAATCCTGAAAAAATCGTTATCTATCCCAAAAGCACCTTATTAACCCATACATCTATGCCCAGAGGGTGGATTAAACTTTAACCGATTTCAATAACTCTATTATTTAATTTTTAAAATGAAAAGTTTTATTAAAAAGCATCTTCCTGTTGAACTGGTTCGGAATATCGTCGTTTTTAAGTATAAATATTTTCCTAATCTGGTTATTAAAGACTGGGAAAAACAAGGAAAGCCTGTTCCGCCTCCTCCGGTAGTGAAACAAAAACTTATAAAAGAAATCCGGCAGGAATACAATTATGAGGTTTTAGTTGAAACCGGTACCTATTTAGGTTATATGATTTCTGCGCAGAAGAAAAATTTTAAACGGATTTTTTCAATTGAAATAAGTGATGTACTGTATGAAAGAGCTAGCCGGAAATTCAAAAACAATAAGCATATAAAATTGATTCATGGCGACAGTGGTGAAAAATTAGCTGAAGTGATGAAAGAATTAAAAGAACCTGCAATTTTCTGGCTCGATGGTCATTATTCAGGGGGCATAACCGAAAAAGGAGAACTAAACTGTCCGATTTGGAATGAACTCGATTCTATATTTGAAAACGGAAACAAGCATATCATTTTAATTGATGATGCAAGAGATTTTAATGGAACCAATGATTATCCAACTTATGAAGAAGTTAAAGCTTATCTGTTGAAAAAAAATCCTGCCTATAAAGTAACTGTTGTTAATGATATTATTGTTGCCAAACTCTAATTGGTAAAAATTATGAATAAATCGGACAGAAATACACAATCATTTCGCTTCAATAAAACGTTGAATTTCATTTCAGCTCATATTAGTAAAGATAAAAAGATACTGGATCTTGGTGATCCGAATTTACTTGGTCAATTTCTTCAGAACAAAGGTTTTCAAATTAATTATGCATACGGATTTGATTTTGACTTAAACCCTGAGAAAATAAATGAATACAGCTGCGATGTTTTAACTGCTTTTGAAGTTCTCGAACATTTGGTAAATCCGTTTTCCATTTTACAAAAAACCAGGGCTGCTCAACTGGTTGTTTCAATTCCTTTAAGCCTGTGGTTTGCCAAAGCACATCGCAATATTAAGGATCCCTATGATCAACATTTCCATGAGTTTGAAAGCTGGCAGTTGGATATGCTGCTTGAAAAATCGGGATGGAAGATAATAGACCATCAAAAATGGACGCCACCTCTTGCATTAAAAGGGGTAAGATCATTATTAAGGGCTGTTACTCCCAGATTTTATGCTGTATATGCCGAACGTCGGTAACTGCATGTTAAGATTAATTTGAGCACATTCCTAAAGCAGCATTTAATTAAATACGTGTGTTATTTATCCATTAGTTTTAAAAAAATTATAAAACAAAAGAAAATTTTTATGGATGGCTTATTCTGAATTACCTTTTAAACATTTTCTTATTACCAGGTTCAACCTTAAATCCCAGCACAAGAGCTGGGTTACAGATAAAAATCAAACAGCTGTGCTTAATGATGAATGGATGGATCACCGGATAAAACTCTTCAGAGAGTTCTGTTTCCCATCTGTACAGAAACAAACAAATAAAAATTTCACCTGGCTGATATATCTTGATTATTCAACACCGGAAAAATACCTGAACGATTTAAATAAATTGTTTGACTCCTATCCTGGTCCCTATAAACTATGTCTATCCAAAAGTTATGATGAATTTCTCGCCGGTTACTGTAATGATGTAATTGAACTAAACAGAAACTTAAAAGACTATATAATCACCACCCGATTTGATAATGATGATGTAGCTCATAAAGATTTTATAGGTAAAATTCAATATGAGTTTAATTTTCAATCGTTTACCGCCATAAATTTTGTGAAGATTTACACCTTCGATTCCTTGAATAAAGATAAACTGTTCATCGATTATTTATTTTCCAATCATTTCATAAGCCTCATTGAAAAAGTTCATCAGGGAAAAATAAAAGGATGTTATAGTAAAAGTGATAAGCAATGGAATGCCGGCAACGATATTATCCATATCCGGAAAGGTACCTATTGTATGGAATTAGTCCATGATAAGAATTTAATTAACGATTATCATGGGTTTCCTGTATTAAGTAAAACTGACCTTTCGGGCTTCCAATTACAGGTAGTGGTAAAACCAAATATTCTGGACAGGAATAATTTTAATTTTAGTAAAATGAGCTGGAAAAAATATATTACCTATAAAATTCAATCCCTCTGCAAATAAACTTACAATTTTTCTTGTAAGATTTCATTGGGGTAACCTAACAGAAAGGTTTCCGCATGACACCGCAGACCGAAAGGAGTTACCGCCATTTTACGTATCATAAAGGTATAGTTATCAAGAATGCTTTCAAGGAATGGCTTGGTTTCAAAAAACTCATATGGATTATGATATATAGCCAGAGAAAGCACGGGCCTGTTCTCTTTAAGGGTCCGAACTGCTCCTTTTACACACTCCAGTCCAAAACCTTCTATATCTGCTTTTATAAATTTAGGATGAAACTGATATTCGCTAACCAATGAATCTACTGAGCGTTGAGGCACTTCATACTTTGCATTTTTTTCATCTGTAAGCTTATCAGAAAAAATAGTATAGGTGTTGTCAGCAAAATATATGGGTTCCTTTTTATCGGTATCGGTAACAGCAGCCCGTATAATCTGATATTTTGATGTATCAATAGTGTTGCGTGCGAGATTTACCCTGTAATTCTGAATTGCCTTATCCGACATCTCTATCGAATATATCTTCCGGTAATTGTACTTATGGAGGGCAATTGCTGAATCGCCGGAATAGGCACCAAGATCAAGAAAATCAGCATTCCTGATATAATTTTTTACCTGGTTGGGTAAATAGGTTAACCCATGATCGTAATGAAATACCGAAGCATCCATATTGTAACTGGAAAATTTTACTTTCCGCAAGATTCTTTTTAATGACTGTGCTACCTCCTTTTGGTTCTCTTTTGTTTCTTCTTCAAGAAGTCCGCCAACAACATTTCTATAATCGTTTTCAATGGTTACATTGAAATCACGGTTGGGATAGTTTAATAATCGTGTTACTACAACATCAACTGTTTTTATTGAATAATCATCAAGCCCCTCTTTTAATTGGGCTAATTTGGATTCCATTTCATGATTAAACATATATAGCTTAAAATCGCCACCATACCCGCTGAAAATAGAAATTGTTTTATTTTTTTTTCTGAACAACATTGAAAACTGAATCATTTGGCTATATAAAGCAGGATAATTCAGTCTTATATAATCAATTTGTTTCCTCATTTTCTATTATATCTTTTATATATGATAAGTATTCATTTAGTCATAAACAAAACAGCTATAATTTGATGACAAGCAAAGTTATCTTGTTTTTTATCATTCTCATAATCGCTGAAATGAGCAATAGCAACCTTTCGATGCCCTGAGTTCATACAAAAGTTAAACTTCTGATGAATTCACAGCGTTTTAACAGACAGGTAAAGCTTAAGCCACTTCCACTTTTCTTGTTTTGCTTCCCGGATAAACTTTCAATGCCTCATCCAGAATTTTGAGGCAAACAGCTAAATCCTTTTTATTTAAAACATAAGCAATACGTACCTGATCTACTCCTTTGCCGGGAATGGTATAAAAACCCGAAGCTGGAGCCATAAATACAGTTTGCTTTTCATATTCAAACTCATCGAGCAGCCAGGCACAAAAAGCATCGGCATTATCAACCGGAAGACGGGCGACGGTATAAAAGGCTCCCATTGGTATAGGCGAATAAACCCCGTCGATCCGGTTCAACCCGTCAATTAAAAACTTCCTGCGATTTACATATTCATTGTAGTTGCTCAGCATATATTCCGAATCGGCATCAAGGGAAGCTTCAGCTGCAATCTGTCCGATCAGTGGAGGGCTTAATCGGGCCTGGCAAAATTTCATCACATTACGCTTCACGTCGGTATTTTTGGAAATAAGCGCTCCTATACGCAAACCACATTCACTGTAACGTTTTGAAACCGAATCAATGAGAACAACATTCTGCTCAATACCATCGAGGTGAAAAGCAGAAATATAGGGTGAACCTGTATAGCAAAATTCACGGTATACCTCATCCGAAAACAAATATAAATCATATTTCTTTACCAGGTCGCGAATTTTATTCATCTCTTCCCGTGTATAGAGGTATCCTGTGGGGTTATTAGGATTACATATCATTATGCCCTTTGTTCTGGGAGTAATGAGTTTTTCAAACTCTTCAACCGGGGGAAGGGCAAAACCATCATCAATACTGGCAGCAAGCGATTTGATTACAGCTCCGGCTACAATGGCGAATGCCTCATAATTGGCATATGCCGGTTCAGGAACAATTATTTCATCTCCCGGATCTAGACAGCTCATGAATGCAAAGGTTACAGCTTCACTGCCTCCTGTTGTAATGATGATATCCTCAACGTCAACATGAATATTAAACCTCTGATAATATTTTACCAGTTTTTCTCGAAACGAACGGATTCCTTCACTTGGAGTATATTCAAGAATTTTACGGTCTATATTTTTTATTGCCTCCAGAGCTTCTGGTGGGGTTGGCAAATCGGGTTGACCAATATTTAAATGATAAACCTTTATCCCCCTTTTTTTTGCCTTTTCAGCAAGCGGGGCAAGTTTCCGTATGGGCGAATCAGGCATAGCCTTCCCTCTGTCTGATACTCTGGGCATAGTTATCGTATTTTTAAGCGGACAAATATAGTAAATTGAAAACAGCAGGGTTTATAAAATTCATTTCTTCAAATTTATATTTTCAGGTTTTATTTAAATCTTAGAAATAAGTATCTTGATGAATAGTTTATTTATTAAGTTTTATCATATTTTACTAATATTGTGAAATGTATTTTTGTTCGGAATATTTAATGGATTAAAAAATGAAAATAGGAGTACCAAAGGAAATAAAGAACAATGAAAACCGGATAGCACTTACTCCTGCAGGAGCAGGTGAACTGGTAAAACTTAATCACCAGGTTTATGTACAGTCTGGAGGTGGACTTGGCAGTGGTTTTTCGGATGAAGATTATCTTTCTGCAGGAGCAAAAATGCTTTCAACTATTGAAGATGTCTATTCCACTGCCGAAATGATAATTAAGGTGAAGGAGCCGATTGAATACGAATATAACCTGATAAAAACAGGGCAGATACTCTTTACTTATTTTCATTTCGCCTCATCTGAAGAGCTTACAAGGGCAATGAGAGAAAGTGGATCGGTATGCCTGGCATATGAAACTGTAGAGATGGATGATCGATCGCTTCCTTTACTTGTGCCTATGAGTGAAGTGGCAGGGCGAATGTCGGTCCAGGAAGGTGCCAAATACCTTGAAAAGACCTATGGTGGGTACGGAGTTCTTCTGGGAGGCGTACCGGGTGTATTGCCTGCAAAGGTATTGGTTATAGGAGGGGGCATAGTTGGTACTGAAGCAGCCAAAATGGCGGCCGGATTAGGTGCCGATGTTACTGTTATGGATGTATCACTCAGGCGCCTTCGCTACCTCGATGATATTATGCCTGCCAATGTTAAAACCATGATGAGTAATGAATACAACATCAGGCAAATGGTGCAGACTCATGATCTGGTTATTGGTGCGGTACTGATTCCGGGAGCCAAAGCACCCCGTTTGGTTACCCGTAACATGCTGACTGTTATGCGTCCCGGAACTGTGCTGGTGGATGTGGCAGTTGACCAGGGTGGATGTTTTGAAACTACCCGGGCTACCACCCATGCCGACCCGGTTTTCATTATCGATGATGTTATCCACTATTGCGTGGCCAATATGCCTGGCGCCGTTCCCCGTACATCAACCATAGCTTTGACAAATGCAACTTTGCCTTATGCCATACAAATTGCCGGAAAAGGATGGAAACAGGCTTGCATCGATAATGTGCCTTTGCGCAGAGGGTTAAATGTTGTGGATGGGAAAATAGTTTATAAAGGTGTTGCCGATGCTTTTAACCTTCCTTATATTGATGTTGAAACTGTCCTGTAGTTAAAAATTTGATGCCTTTTAAAAGGTTGTCGTAACAGGCAGCCTTTTTCTATTTCCTGAAACAGCGATAATATGCGCAATATTTTAAAACTCCTTGCATATCAAGTAATACAAGGGAATTGTACTTAAATTTTTCAAAATCTTATTATCTTTCCGCCCGGAAATCAAAAGAGCAATAGATTATGAAGAGATATGTGCTGTTTATTATCGTACTTGTTATGACCCTTAGCATGAACGCAAAAGAATATAACCTCCAGTCTCCCTCTGGTCGCCTCAACATGAAAATTTCAGTGGAAGATATTATTCAATACGCTGTTTATTTCCAGGAAAAAGAAATCATCTCCCCTTCCCCGATATCAATGACATTGGAAAATAAGATACTGGGCAGAAACGCAAAGGTTCGCCGTGATAAGAAAATTTCGGTAAAAGAAGAAATTGTTCCGGTTGTTGCCCGGAAAAATAACCGGATAATAGACGAGTATAATCAGCTTGTGCTGGAATTTAATGACTATAGCCTTTTTTTCAGAGCATACGATGAAGGAGTGGCTTACCACTGGGAAGTAACAGGGAAAGGTGCGCTGAAAGTTATAGATGAGCAGGTTTCTTTTACTTTTCCTTCCGATCATCGTGTTTGGTTCCCTGAGGAGGAAAGTATGTTTACACATCAGGAACGTGCATATAAAAATTTAAAATTATCGGAAATCACACCTGAGAGGTTTGCCACCTCAAGCATTTTGGTGGATTGCGGGAATAATGTAAAAGCTTACATCGGTGAATCTGGCCTTATAAACGATTATGCAGGAATGTATTTAAAAGGATCACCGGATAACCCCTACAGGCTGGAAGGAAAATTTCCTGGCGTTGTTTTGGAGGAAAATCAAAAAAATGATCGCGATGTGGTTCCCGTAAAACATGCAAATTACATTGCTGCACTTCAGGGACCGAAAATTTTTCCATGGAGGGTAATTATTGTCTCGGATAATGACAGGCAACTGGTGGAATCAGAGATGATATACAAACTTGCACCTGAAAATGCAGTGGATGATGCCGGATGGATTAAACCAGGAAAGGTAGCGTGGGATTGGTGGAATGCACTGAATGTTTATGGCGTTGATTTTAATTCGGGTGTTAATAATGATACCTATAAATATTACATCGATTTTGCTTCAGAGTATGGTCTGGATTATATTATACTTGATGAAGGATGGTACCATCTCGATGACATCCTGGATGTAGTAGACGAGATTGATGTACAGGAACTGGTTGATTATGGAAAAGAAAAAAATGTGGGAGTTATCCTGTGGGTGGTATGGAAAACATTGGATGAGAAATTGATTGAAGCACTCGATCAGTTTGAAAAATGGGGCATTAAAGGCATCAAAATAGATTTTATGCAGCGCGATGATCAATGGATGGTTAATTTCTATGAAAAAATTGCCCGCGAATGTGCCAAAAGAAAAATGCTGGTTGATTATCATGGAGCTTATAAGCCTTCGGGACTTGAAAGAAAATACCCCAATGTAATTTCAATGGAAGGGGTAAAAGGCATGGAAAACAACAAATGGGATTCCCGCCCGGATCCTGACCTAAATGTTACCCTGCCGTTCATTCGTATGGTGGCAGGACCCATGGATTATACCCCGGGAGCAATGAAAAATGCCACAAAGGAAAACTTCTGTCCGATTTTTGAAGCTCCAATGGCTCCGGGAACCCGTTGTCACCAGCTGGCAATGTATGTAGTCTTTGAAAGCCCCCTGCAAATGCTTGCCGATAATCCTTCCAACTATTACCGTGAACCAGAAGCCATGGAATTTTTAAAGAAGGTTCCTACTGTTTGGGATAAAACCCACGTTCTGGATGCCAAAGTGGGTGAATATTTACTCATCGCCCGCCGTTCAGGAGAATCATGGTTCGTTGGAGCTATGACCAATTGGTCATCAAGAACCCTGAAATTGGACTTAAGCTTTTTACCGGAAGGAAACTACTCAATGCAGTTGTGGCGCGACGGTATAAATGCCGACAGACATGCTTCCGATTTTAAACAGGAAAACAGAAAGGTCTCCGGTAATTCTACGTTGGAAATAAACTTGGCTCCAGGTGGTGGATGGGTCGCTATTATCACAAAAATTTAACCCAGATTTGTCAAAAGAAATCATTTCTAATGGCGGTCATTAGAGATAATTGTTCCTGGTTAGTTGAATAATAATTTGTAATGAGCTTTCATATAGAAACATTCCCAATTGATATCCATGGAAGATTTTCTTAATGGGCAAAAGGAACTAAAAATTGTAGTCCCTTCATCCTTTCTTTAACTATGCCATAGCCTTGCTAATTTCAGAACATTTTACCACCAACTACACATTAACTTCACACCAAGGTCACATATATGTGATATTACTGTGAACTTAGTCTTAAAATAATGATAAAATAATGTATCAAAACTAAGGAGAAGGTTAGGATTTTTTATCCATTTGGTATCATACGGCCCATCTGAAAAACAAAAAGCTATGACACGAATTGGAAACTTACCCGAAGGCAGACAGAGAGTTCTGGGTAATATGATATTGTAAAGGATGAACGGCAAAAATTACATTCGCAAAAGACCGAAACACATAAACGATCAGAAATCACTGGCGCAGCTGGCTCAACGAGTGCACTACTTAGATTTGGGAAATAGAATTACATTCAAAACAGAATCCCTGTATGATGAAAATCGCATGGCAAAGTGTAAGTCAAACACTGTGTTTATAATGTTGCGAGTCGGCGATTTGTAATCTTTCCCTGGTACAGTGACTTCAGATAAATTTTATGTTCAAGTGCATGAATTATACTTTCAGTAAAATCAACGTCAGCAAATTTACTGGCACTGAAAAGACCACCTGCACTAAATACATTTACTTCAATGAGTTTTGAACCTATGATGTCAAGTCCCACAAAGAACATTCCATCGCGAATCAGATTAGGCCTTACCAATTCAGTAATTTTCAAAATTTCTTCATTAATTACAGCAGGTTTTGCTTCTCCTCCTGCATGAAGATTGGAACGAATATCATTAGCAGCTGTAGTTCGTTTAACTGCAGCATATTTTCCTTTATGTTTCAATATGCTTCCATTCATCATAAACACTCTTGTGTCGCCATTTACCGACTCTGGAATAAATTCCTGGGCTACTACATAACCTTCCTGCCCAATGGCCTCAATCATTTGTTTCAGGTTTTTTATGTTATCTTCATTTACCTGAAATACGCTGCGCCCGCCTGATCCGAATAGTGGTTTTACAACTATACTTTTATTGTTCGACAAAAAGAAATCCTTTATTTCGTTATAGCTTCTGGTAATAATGGTTTCTGGTCTTACTTCTTTTGGAAATTGCTGAAAGTATATTTTGTTCAGTGCATGAGATAAGCCATTGGCATCATTCAACACCATCACATCTTCTTCAATTGCCATTTGTCCAAATGAAATTCCGGCAACCCTGGCCCAGGCTCTTGTCTTATCCTCTTCTGCCGGATCGTTGCGCAGCAGGACAATATCAAAATCCCTGAACAACAGCCGCTCTTTTGTTTCAATATTTTTTTTAAGGTTTTCGAGGTAAGAACCTTTGTTCCTGAATTTTTTGTTTTCGGCTCTGGTTGCCAGACCACCTGCATATCCTTCAGGGAAAAATGACAAATCCTCAATTCCCATATAAAATACATCGTGCCTGCGATTGTGCATTTTATGAGCGATTACAGTGGTTGTGTATGGTTCTCTTTCAGTCAAAATATTATTAACAATCATGCAAACTTTCATCTGATTTATTTTTTAATTTATAAATGGTTTAAAAAACCAACAACGCTTCTCCATGCTTCTGTTATGAAAGGTTTTCATATTTCAAAATTAACTAATTCGGTAATTGCGTTTTTGTTTTTAATATCCGATAACCTTTCCAGTGATTTTGCATCTGACAAATATCGTGGTATAATTGACAAAGGCTTTAATACCTTCCTTGAAATTAATTCCTCGATTACGGGCAGGTAATTTTGTCGTATTTTACCAATCAACAGTGGCTCAAGCGCATTTCCTTTCTTGATATAATTTATTAATGCCAAAAATCCACGCAAATAAATGGCATCTTTGGTAAATCCTCCACCCCGGTAAACTCTGGTGGCAATGAAAAAGGCATCTTTAGCCTGAAACTGGTACTGCTCCACAAGCATTTCAAATGTTTTCACAAAGTGCTGATGATTAATCAGCGAATCGACAGCAATGACTCTTCCGGCCAATACCCTCATACGTCCTGCACTGAGACCTCCGCTGAGGTATTCTGCAAGTACGGCTATTCCTTCCTGAAGTTCTTCAAAACCTGGAATCCCGCTGCTCAGCAATTTTAGTGGCTGATTTTGCCCGTTATAAAAGGTTACTACATGAGTTCCAATTTCATGTTGAATCATTGCTTCTGCTCTTTGTTTCAACATTCTTGTTTTTTTTGGAATATAAAAAACTCCTTTATCAACCATCATACTGTCGATACTGTCTTTAATTTCGACCTTATCTTGCACTCCCGACCATTGCTGTTGCAGGTATCTTAGTTCCTGCCGCGCAAGTTCTGCAAATTCCTTTGCATCGTAATAATCGCCTTCATTGCCCTCATGGGGGCGGTCTGTAGAAACTATTTCAATTATTTTTTTTGCATCCTCAAGCAACTGATGTTCTACACCTCCAAATAATTGAAGACTGCTATAAAAGAAATCAGCCGACTCCCTTTCAATCAACATATTTAGCATCTTATCCGTTTCGGCTCTTTTTTCCCGAAACAGAAAACTCAGCGTAGGATCATCTATCTCTTCCACTTCAATATTGTACAGGGAACGTTTCAGTAACTCAGGATCATCAGGAATCATCCTGTAATGAAATACAGGTGATTTTTTATACCTGCTTTTTTTAAATTCTTTCCAGGCCTTATTGCTGTTTACCGGTGATACCAGCATTAAGAATTTAATACAACTGTCGATTTGCACCAGTTGTTTGTCAATCTCCCAAACTTTGGGCATGATCCTGCGCCTTGCCAGACTTTGAAACCCTGCAAATTTATGATTAGCTTGTATTTTTACAAAATCGAAAACAGTCTTTTTAAAAGCCATGGAGAATTCAGAATACAGCCTTCGTTCAAGAAGTGGAAAAATTTTACCTTCCTCCGTAACCATGTAAAATGGTTCAATTTTTAAGCCCAGAAGCAGGCATTCCATTCTTTTCAGGTCTTTTCGTTCAAGCAGTGAATCCAGCTCTGACGGACATCTTTTTTCTGAGCCAACGGCCTGAACTTCTGATATCATCCCGGCAAGCTTCATTTCTTCCAGATATTTTTTTAATGGAGAAGCCGTTTCAGGGAGTTCTTCGGGCCCAAAGAGCTGAAATCCGGCAACATTGGCCGCCGGCTTGTTTTTCCGGGTGCCCGACCAGATTTCTAAAAGTAAAAAAGCACCAAACTCATCAGATAGTTTTTTTACCAGCTTTTTAAGCAAATTTTGATACTGAACATACTCCTTAGCAGAAACAATCACATAAGAAGCCTCATTTTTTATAAGATTTTCTATAACAGTATCTCTTTTCCTGTCTTTCTGGTGCCTGTACACCATAAGGAATGGCAACTTTCTTTCGATGTGCAGCAATCCTTTCTCACCCAGTTGAAAATGCAATTCTCCATTTTCATCCAGCTCTTTTTCTGCTTTCTGGAAAGGACTGCTTTTTAATTCGTGTACCATATCCGATCTGCATTTATTCTATCACTCAATAAATTCTAAGTAGTGGATTTTATTTTAGCTGCCGCCAACACTGCAGGAATTGTCTCCTTTAATGCTCTTTTCAATTCATTAATCAAAACTAATATTTACTGCTCCTGTCCACTCATCCATAAAAATTTTTTTAAACTCGATGCTAAGCACACAGCTTCTGTCAGGATAACGGGAATGGATCCATTTTGAAAGGAACCCTCCCTTAAATTTTACATTTTCTGCTACATATAATCTTCTTCCCTGAAAGTCGTAATTTCCCATTGAAGCAAGGAAATTTTCCACTACTCCTTCCCATAATTCCCGGTTCATTGTTCCGGTTCCTAAATTAACTTCCGGATTCTCCCGAAAACCATCTTCTTTCTCCTGCCTTCCCTTTCGTCGGTAATTATAGGAATGTACATCGTATACAATAATATATCCCCAATAGTCAATAAATCTGGCTACTGTTCTATCAAGCAGTTCATAAAAATAATTGTATTCGCCATATGAATATTCCCATACCGAAAGCGGAACATCATTTTTCCATACCTTTAAGCCCCATGATTGTTCCGGAGTCCGGTAAACAGCACCTTCCCTTGGCCGGTTAAGGTCTACCTCAAATCGTGAAGTATTCACAACAATACTGCTTTCTGATACATCAGCAAAAAATTCCGTACAAGGATCTTCTTCTCTCAGGCGATCGTATTCATTAATTAATAAACAGCTTTTTATAGCTGGTCTTACTCCATGCCCGTTATGTATAGCTGTTACAAGCAACGGACTGGTTAGCGCATTTATTTTTTTCTGTATACGAATCATACCCATACCTTCGAAAATATTGTGCCAAACAGAATATTCCGAAACTTTATGCTCCGGAGATCTGCCGTGCAGCAGGATAATTGCTTTTGTTTTTCTAGGTTAAGAACATCGCATCAATATTTCAGAAAAGGGGTATCTGATGAAGCTTTTAAAACTAACCTATGTGTGGAAATTGTGGGAAAGTAGAAACACACTACTGTAGAAATTATTATCTTTTCATAAAACCATAGGATAATTCGCAGTTATATAAAGGAAACTTCTATAAAATATACTGTTATGAAGTTCTGTCCGCAATTCCAGATGAAATAAATCCAATTTATACTGGCCATTTTGTCCTTTTCATTTCTTCTTCCTGCAAATAGGGCCTGCTGAGAAATTACTTTTCTTCTTTTTCCCATTTCAAAAAAAGGGAAATGTTTGCAAGTACTTCATTTTACTCAACAACAAGAATACCAAAAATGTAAAAGGCATTTAAGTTTATTGTGATTCTAAATAACCGGATGCATCAATATAATTTCCAATAGGGATGAACTTTTAATAAATGTTAATTGTATTTTTTGATGAGAAAATCCTTTTATAAAACATACAGTTAGAATTTTTAATTTTCAAATGTTAATCTCTTTACTATGGAAAAAATATTTACTATTCTTTTTGGCATAGCTTTATTGAGTTGTATAGTTACAAACTCTGGAACAGCACAGCAGTTTTTCCCTCAGGTTTCGGAAGTAGAAGTGGATTTTACTTTTAGTGATCTGAATGATTCTGCAGGAGTCATCTTTAATGTGACATTTAGTGAGGATGTACAGCTTAATGATACGAATAACATTCTCATTTATCAGAGAAATGATACTGTTTGGGAAGAGTATGAAAAGGTGGTGGATTCTTTAATCTCCATAACTGGAAATGTTATGACTGTCTCTCCCGAGCGAAGGATATCTTCTTTTATCCGGTATCAATTCGTAATAATGTCAAAATCGGTTACCGATTTAGAAGGTAATCCAAATCCTTATTATGGTTATGTATTTACTGCTGATACATTACCACCACAGCTGACTGGAGTTGAAAAGGAACTTGTTCCTGTTAATAACCAGGATTCGGTAAATGTGAGTTTTGTTTTATCTTATAATGAGAATGTGCAACTTTCCGAATCACATGTAATTGAAATCTACTATAAAAATGCAGGGCTTTGGGAAGTTTATGAATTATTTAATGATTCAAACATAACAATAGAAGGAAATACGCTTTCAATTGTTCCGGAAAAATCATTATATACATCCGGGACTTATGAATTGGTTCTAATTTCGGGATCGGTAGTTGATAGGACAGGAAACAGATCATCAGCCTATACTGAAGTTTTTATGCGCGATAGCATACCACCACAACTGACTGGAGTTGAGAAGGAACTTGTTCCTGTTAATAACCAGGATTCGGTAAATGTGAGTTTTGTTTTATCTTATAATGAAAATGTGCAACTTTCCGAATCACATGTAATTGAAATCTACTATAAAAATGCAGGGCTATGGGAAGTTTATGAATTACTTAATGATTCAAACATAACAATAGAAGGAAGTACGCTTTCAATTGTTCCGGAAAAATCATTATATACATCCGGGACTTATGAATTGGTTCTAATTTCGGGATCGGTAGTTGATAGGACAGGAAACAGATCATCAGCCTATACTGAAGTTTTTATGCGCGATAGCATACCACCACAACTGACTGGAGTTGAGAAGGAACTTGTTCCTGTTAATAACCAGGATTCGGTAAATGTGAGTTTTGTTTTATCTTATAATGAAAATGTGCAACTTTCCGAATCACATGTAATTGAAATTTACTATAAAAATGCAGGGCTATGGGAAGTTTATGAATTATTTAATGATTCAAACATAACAATAGAAGGAAATACACTTTCAATTGTTCCGGAAAAATCATTATATAAATCCGGGACTTATGAATTGGTTCTAATTGGCGGATCGGTAGTTGATGGGACAGGAAACAGATCATCAGCCTATACTGAAGTTTTTATGCGCGATACCATACCTCCCAAACTTGTTGATGTAAATCCTGATTTGAATATGCCTGTACCTCTTGATGCAAGTTTTATTCTGAGGTTTGATGAAGATATAGAATTTATTGATGATTTTCAGTTTAATATTTATTACTGGCATGCCGATTCGGTTAAGTATGTAATATATGAAACACTGGATTCAACGCAGGTAACGATCGATGAAAATATTGTAACCTTTAATCCTTCGCTTAATTTTTTGCCAACACATAGATTTCAGGTTGCACTTGTTGCAGGTTCGGTGCTGGATTTTGAAGGTAACCGATTTATTAATGTTACCGGAGATGATACCCTTACCTATTTTTCAGAGACATTTTGGACTGCCGACAAAATTGCTACAGATGTTACTTTTATTCCGGAAGATGGTGATTCTATTAATTATGTACCTGAGGAACTTACCATTAATTTCAGTAATTATATTACTCTGGCAGATTCCTCTGTCATCGATACATCGAATCTCGATTCATTGGTGTATCTCAGGTACAATGGAATAGATTTGATACATGAGGCATCATTTGATACCATTCTGAATACCATTTCCATAGTACCCTTAGAGAAACTGGCTCTGGGAAATACCTATTCGTATGGTTTTTTAGATGGATTTATAAACAGTACCGGTGATTCAGTTCCTTCTCAGGAAGTAACCTTTTTTATATTCGATTCATTAAGTACAGTTAACGATTATTCTATTGCCAAAGTAAATGGAGATAGTATCATTCCGCCAATGTTAGGGCAGGTGGTTCGGATAACAGGGACAGTTACCGGTGTTCAACCTGAAAAAGGATTTTTTGTACAGGATGATATCCGTGCACGCAGCGGAATTTGGGTGGAATATATTGAAACTGAAGAGCTCAATATTGGAGAAGGCGTTGTGGTGTCAGGTTTGGTCGATCGTAGCGATAGCGTTACTGTTCTTGTTGCTGAGGAAGTGATTTCTATTATTGCACCTCTTACCATTGAACCTGTTTTTATTGATTTTAATAACGATTCTATTCAATTGTACCAGGGTATGCTGGTCCAGGTTTCCAATGCCCGTGCTTCATCTGCCGGTATGGATGGTTTATGGACGCTCAATAGTGAAGATGAGGCTGACAGTATTGTTTTAGGAAGCCAGATGTACGGGTATATTCCCGCTGAAGGGAATTCCTATGATCTTTCCGGTATTATTACCGGCTGGGAGGGTAAGTACCGGATTGAACCGCGAATTGAGTCCGATATTGTCGATGTTACTGTTCCCACTCATGTGGATCTTCATCGGAATGAAGACCTGGAAGTATATCCGAATCCATTTGAGAATTACATAAAAATCAGGAGCAGTGAAAAAATTTCGAGGGTAGTTATTTCAAATATTGCAGGGAAAAAGATAGTCGATGTAAGCTATCCTGAAGCTGAGATCAATACCTCACATCTTGTTAGCGGGGTATACATCATCACTATTTTTAAAGGACAGGAACTTGTTTTAACCAACAGGATAATAAAACAATAATTTTGGAAAATTATTGAATGAAGCACCGGACGATATCTTTTCCCGGTGTTTAATGTTATTGATGTTAAAGAAGGAGCAGGAAATAAAGTAAATGTAGAATCATTATTCAGGCAAAAGTGTTGAAATATTACCCAAATATTAGATCTGCAACAGGAATAGTAAGAGGAATATGCCCGTTGAAGAATTACCGGGAATTTGCAGAAAGATTGTTTTTGTGCAGTATAAAAAAGTTAATGTCCGTTTTGTTAAAGTATGAAAAAAACAAAGGCTGCTTTTGAAGCAGCCTTTGTTTGAAATTTTTTTTGATTTTAATGATCATGTTCCTGGTGGCCCTGCATCTTTGGTTGTGCTTCATTGCGATCGTATTGGCAGCAGCCCGGAAGCTTATCGTAAATTTCATCTTTTGCTTTATACGCTTTGGTGTCGTGGCCTGCTTTAGCTATTGCTTTTTGTACTTTATCGGCTGATGTTTTTTCATCGTTGAAAACGATTTCCATCATTTTTGTTTCTTTGTTCCAGTCGGCAGTTGAAACCCCTTCAACCGATAAGGCAGCTTTTTCTATGCGTTTTTCACACATACCGCAATTGCCTTTTACTTCGAATCTTTCTGTTTTCTCTCCTGCAAATGCTGCTGTTGCTGATGTAAGCAGAAAAACAAGCAAGCCTGTCATTTGTATTTTCATGATAATTAAAATTTTTAATCCTTAAATGTTATTGTTTTACTTGGCATAAAGATACACAATGACAGTTATTGTCATCTTACATTATTTTGGAAAAGGTTTACATGATTTATGGTTTTCACTTTTTGTAAAATGAAAGCGGTATCATCAGAAGCTGATGGCAGCTTCAACAACCACTCCGTCAAATTCGGCACCACCAAACCGGCCGCTCCAGGCGTCGCCTTTATACTGCTGGTTTACATACTCCACTTTGGTCAGGATGTTTTTCGACAAGTACCATCCTGCTCCTACATTAAAACGGGAGACTTCGAGATTGGGTTCAGCGCCTTCAATCTGTGTTCCGGTAACTAAGTTATACCGGCCTCCTATATAGAAATCTTCCTGCATGCCAAAGCGGTAAAGCAATTCAGCTGCCAATTGGGTAAATTCACCCTCGGTTCCGGCCTGAACTTCTGCATCACCCATAACACGTTCAGCGATTCCAAAGAATTCCAGACCATGATATTTAATGAAGGGGTTAATTTGTAAGGCAGTGAGTTTTTGAAAGCGTGGATTGTAGCGCGGGTCAAAATCGCTTCCCTGAGTGGCTCCTGTTTCATCGGGAGCGGTATGAAGTACAAAGTAGTACCTTGAGCCGGCACGATCGCCTCCATATAAATTCATTCCCGAAGTTGTCCCCTGGTTGATGTACCATGAGCCGGTTAGTCTTACCCTTAAATCGGAATTTATTTGCTCATCAAAACCCAGCTTTCCGTAAAAGGAAGGTTGGTTGTCGCTGTTGGGATTTAAACGTACATTCTGGTTGAGCTTTCCGTTTGTTAGTCCCACTACTCCCAGGAACCAGTCGCTTTGGATGTAGATTTCACCAAAGGCTTCAGTAGCAAAGGCATCCATAATATAGTTCCCCACAAAGGGATTAAAGATTGTGCGGGCATTATCCGACCTCCGGAAATGGGCATCACCATAATTGAACTCATCTAACCCTATCCTGATGGTGGTATAATCCATAATGCCTTCTAAAAAACCGGGCGTAACAAAATTAAGTTTATCCATCTGTAAATAGCCACCCTTTATCCATGTTTCGTTATGGTGTCTAGATGACAGATACGTAGTGAGGTGCATTCTTACTCCGTCCAGCAACTGAACATCGAGTTTCAGGTTGGCTGAGGGAAGATTAAAATCTGTTCCCAGATCTGCCAGGTTGCCCTGATCATTGTTTTGGGTCAATGCCTGGAACTGCATGGCGAAATCGCCACCTACCCTTACTTTAAGTCCATTAAATGCAACCGTATCTTCTTTTGGAGGTTCAAATACATTTAATCCTAATTTATTGTTTGGCCTGTAAAATTGTAAAGAAGGTTGCTGTGCGTATAGATTTCCTGATATCATAATTACCAGGGAAATTAGTGTGATTTTGAGAGTACTTAACTTTTCCATAATTCCTACTTTTTTAAGTTTTATAAAAAAAACCAATGAGTTAACAGAATGTTTAAATGAATTTTATAATCAAGCATGAGCGTTTTTTCCGGGCACAAATAACGACATTTTTGTCTTAAATAGAAAGGCCAGCTGATAAGGGAAGTTTAAAAATTTGCACAAACTTTACATTCAAAAATCCAGGATAAGCTGCTCAGCTTGTTGTCTTAATCCATTTCAACGAATTACTTCCCCCGCAACTGCCTGCATTTCTTTCTTTTGGCAGGCAAAGCGCCATTTCATTTCCGGAATCTGAATTCCCGGTTTTTACCTCAGCTTTTTGTGTTTACAGCAATCCTGTAACTTAGAGTACACTTCATCACGGGCCTTTTGCATTTGCTATTGCTGAATGAACTTTATGTGCATCGGTTTTCTATTGATCCTATGTAACAGTCAATAGTTATAATTTTTTTAACCCATTTGGCATCCGATACTCCTTCAAAAGTTTTGCTGCAATTTATTTTATTGTTTCTTTTGTTTCACCGCAGCTCAACATGTTTTCTCCGAAATAGGGATTTCTGATTTCTTTAGTTTCGCTCAGCCAGTAAGCCCCCTTATCGCTGTTTGCCATGGGGCAGTATTGGTAATAAGCAGTGTCCTTTTCCAGTCCGAACATTTTAAGACTTTTATAAAATGCGTCATTAAATTTTACAAACGCAGTACGTTGTTTTTCAATGTCGGTTGAACCGGCGATTGTTTTTATTTCGCTGTTCAGTGTTTTTAACTGATTCATCCACGCCATGTGATTGTCTCCTTTCAGCAATTCCATGTCAACCGACCGTATAGCATTTCCTACATTTTGTGCTTCTACGCTTACTTTCTTCGCATCGGAAGCAACAAAAGCATTTTTCATTTTGAGGTAGGATTCATAGACCTTTGTCAATTGGGCAGTAAATTTTGGATTTGTCTGAACGGGTTCCACTTTTTCAGGAGTTTTCTGAATAGTTTCTTCGTCCATATTCATCCCTGCATGGTTATGTCCGGTTTGCACCACACCGCCTTCGGGACTCATCATACTTGGCTTGCCTGCCAATTGAGCTGCCGCATCGATGCTAAAGGTACCGTGTACTGCAATTTCCTCGCCTTCCTGCAATCCGTTTTCAACAATGTAGTTTTCACCCAGAGCCGGACCAAGTTCTATTTCACGCATCTGAAAATACACGCCCTGATCAGTTGTGGTTTTTATATAAACAACTGAACGCTTGCCTGTCCACATCACTGCTGATTTTGGAACTACAACCGCATCCGTTTGCTGCTGCAGTTTTGCTTCCACTTTCCCTGATACAAACATTTCAGGTTTTAGTTTTAAGCCGGAATTTGATTTTACTACCCGTGCTTTTGCTACCCGTGTTTTTGGATCGATAACCGGGTCGAGGTAGTCAACAGTTCCCTGGAAGGTTTCGCCTGGAAGTGATTCAACTGTAAACGAAATTTTATCGCCTTTTTTAACCCATTTCATATCCGATTCGTAAACATCAAAAAGTACCCATACCCGCGAAAGGTCGGCAATTTCGTAAATTGCTTCACCTCTTTTTATATAATCGCCGGTGTTTACTTTTTTTTCAGTCACATAACCGGAAACATCTGCCTGAACATTAAAAGTTTCTTTTGTTGTTCCTGACGATATAATCCGGTTGATTTGGTCATCCGACAGCTTCCAGTTTTTAAGTTTTTCTTTGGCAGCTTCAAAAAGCTGCGGTTGCGTATTTTTAATTTTTTGCGCCTCAAACAACTCTTCCTGCGCTGTCACCAGGTCAGGTGAATAAACCAATGCAATGACTTGTCCTTTTTGCACATAGTCACCGGTAAAGTTCACCCTTAATTCTTCAATCCTGCCAGGAATGTGTGACGACTGAGAGAAAACCAGGCGTTCATCTTCCTGTACTTTCCCATCCAGACGAACAATTTTCACCGGCGCCATATTTCCCACAATTGCAGTTTGAATATTGGCAAGCTGCATAGCTGTTGGCGACATACTTATTGCGGAGGCGTCTGCTGATGAATTGAATTCATCTTCAAGCGGAATTAAATCCATGCCGCATATCGGACAGTCCCCCGGCTCACTCTGACGAATTTGCGGGTGCATGGAGCACGTCCAGATGGTTTGTCCTTCAACTTCTTCAATTTTCTCCTGGTATTCTTCTTTTGCCTTGTTTCCCGAACCACCAAATAGCAACCAACCCAGCAACAGTCCAATTGCGAGTGCTGCTATAACTATGACTATCGTATTTTTATTTGTATTCATTGTTCATATTTTTTTGCAGTGATGTAATTTAATTTTGCCAAAGCCGTATGATACTGGGTTTCTGCAGTGGCTTTCATTTTTTCATATTTCAGCAGTTGTTGCTGCATCCGCAGTACTTCCTCGAAATCTTTTCCTGAGTTTCCGTAGCTGCTGAACAACAGGTTCAGGGTTTGATTGGTTTCCTGAATCTGCTTGTCATACAGGTTTATTAATTCCTGCTGTTGCTGAATCTGGAACCATACCATTTCATAATTCGAAGTGAGCGAATTGATGGTTTCCTCCTTTTGAAGGGAATAATTTTTCTGCATCAGTTGTGCTTCAGTTACTGCCGCTTTGTACTTTTTTCTGAAAATGGGAATGCTCACCGAAATCATCGGCATCAGTATATTTTTACCATTATCGGCGAGCTCCATATCTGTACGTTTGCCTACGATTGCATAATCCAACCCGATACCCAATTTCGGAAGCCCCTCTTTTTGTGCCACAGTTTCATTTATTTCACTGGCTCTTCTTTGCAAATCCAGTGCATTGAGCATGGGATTGGTCATCAGTGAATCTTTTCTGAAAATTTCCGGCAATAACTCCGCGGGCAATGTATCCTGTACAACCACGATTTCGTTTTCGTCTCTGTTGAGCAAGTTGTTAAATGCAGTGAGCAGCGGTTTTCCTTTTTTATTCAGAATGCTGAGGTTTGTTTGTGCATCTTTCAGCATGATATCCACCCGCAAAACATCTGTCATTGGTGAAGCGCCATTTTTAAATTTCGATGTTGCAATGTTTTTATAGGATTGCAGGATGTTAATATTTTTCTGCTCAATTTCTTTCATTCGGTTCAATTCGTACAGGGGATAATAGGCTGCCGATACTTCATAATATAATTTATTTCTCGCATCCAGAAAAGCCTGGTATTTAGCTTCAGCTAGTAATGATGCGGCATCGGCTTTTGCTTCAAGAGTTCCGAACCACGGGAACATCTGATTTAAAGAAAACTTGGCCCGTTGTGGACCTACCCGTGTTTCCACCGGCGAAATAAAATAACCGAATGATAGTGTAGGATCGGGCAGCGAACTTACCTGGGGAACTTTTTGCAGGGCTGCTTCAAAATCCTTATATTTAGCCTGAAGGCCAGGATTATTTTTGGCTGCCAACCGGTAATATTCTTCAGGTGTTTGGCCCTGAACCACAAAACCCGCTACCAACAATGAAATGAATAGGATAATGTATTTTCGCATGGCTACTGTTTTTTAATTTTTTGTTCTTCCCTGTAACTGTAAAGCACCGGTACGACAAAAATGCTAATCAGGGCCACAGCCATTCCTCCAAATGAGGGAATTGCCATTGGAATCATTATATCTGAACCGCGCCCGGTGGATGTGAGTACCGGCAACAATGCTATCATTGTGGTGCCTACTGTCATCAGTGCCGGCCTGATTCTGCGTAATCCGGCCTCAACCACAGCAGATCTCACTTCTTTCAAATTGTCAGGGCGGTTGCGCTCGAAACTCTGGTCGAGGTAAGTGGCAATCAGTACACCATCGTCAGTGGCAATACCAAAAAGCGCTATAAATCCAACCCACACCGCCACGCTAAGGTTTATGGAGTGCATCTGAAACAAATCGCGCAGGTTCATACCGAAAACTGAAAAATCGGCAAACCAGCCTTGTCCATATAACCAAATCATCAGGAATCCTCCACTAAATGCCATTGCAATTCCGGAGAAAACCATCAGCGATGTGGAAACCGATTTAAACTGGAAGTACAAAATCAGGAAAACAATGATTAAAACTATAGGAACAATTATTGACAGCCGTTTTTCAGCACGTACCTGGTTTTCGTAACTTCCGGAGAATTTGTAACTTACTCCTGCAGGAACGGTCAGTTCACCGGAATCTATCTTTTCCTGAATCACTTTTTGCGCATCGTTTACCACGGTAACTTCTGAGAATCCTTCATTTTTATCGAAAAGGACATAACCAACAAGAAAAGTTTCCTCACTTTTAATGGCTTGCGGCCCGCGCTGGTATTCAATATCTATAATCTGATTCAGCGGGATTTGTGCTCCTGTAGGTGTTTGTATACGTATTTTTCCGAGCGACTCCGGATCATCACGCAATTCGCGCGGATAACGTACCCTCACCGGGAAACGTTCGCGGCCTTCCACTGTGGATGTAATTTTCATGCCGCCGACAGCCGTTTCTATGGTCTGTTGCACATCTTCCACATTTAATCCGTAACGCGAAATTTTATCCCGGTCGATGTTGAGCAATATGTATGGTTTACCTACAATCCGGTCAGCAAATACTGCCTGTGCTTTTACAGATGGAACCGTTTTAAGTATATCTTCAAGTTTTAATCCAAAATCTTCAATGGTGGAGAGATCCGGTCCATATACTTTTATACCCATTGGTGCACGCATTCCGGTTTGCAACATCACCAGCCGTGTTTCAATTGGCTGCAGCTTAGGTGCAGAAGTTACGCCCGGAATTTTAGTTACGTTCACAATTTCTGTCCAGATATCATCGGGCGATTTGATGTGTGGCCTCCAGTTGCGAAAAAAATTACCGTGGTCGTCAGGAATTAAATCTTTTTTGGTTATTCCTCGTTCCAATGCTAATTTGTTTGAAAGTGTATCACCATTTGTAAGAATAAAATTGCCGTTTTTATCTGCTTTAAACCGTACACGATGTCCTTTTTCATTCAGCATGTATTCCGGTTTGTAATTAATGATATTTTCATACATCGAAATGGGTGCAGGATCCAGGGCCGATTCCACTCTTCCCATTTTTCCTACCGTTAAATCTACCTCAGGAATATTAGTCAGCAACATATCGAGCTGTCCAACCACTTTGCGGTTAAATTCAATTCCGGAATGTGGCATTGAAGTCGGCATCAGCAGGAAACTTCCTTCATCGAGAGAAGGCATAAATTCTTTGCCTATTCCCGGAAAGGAATGTGTCAATCCCGACCAGACTCTTGTCGTACGAATGTTCCATCCCAATTTATCGAAACCATTTGGCACAAAACCGAATAGGTTGTTAAATCCCATCCACGAAGTGATTCCAACCAGGATGAGAAAAGATGGAATCAACAAGAATGCGACTTTATGATCCAGACACCAGGTTAAAATTCGTTTGTAGTAATGTTCGAGCAGAAGGAAACCTCCCAGGATAACCCCTACAAGAAGTCCAACAAAAATAAAGTTGGTCACTAAACTTCTCGATGCGCCCAGCGGTAACCAGTATTTTGCCAGCAACCAGGTTACTGCGACAACAGAAATTATTATGCTGGCATGTTTTAAAACAAGGAATCCATATTTTTTCAACAAACCCCTAAATGATTTCTTTTTTATTTCTGCACTTTTTTCAATATTGTTATAAACCTGGTTGAGCAAGCCTGATATTCCAAATGCAATCAGAATGGCACCTGCCCATATATAGCCGGCAAAAAGTGCCATTATCCCAAGTGGAACAATGGCAATGTTGAGCCATCTGACATAATTTTTCTTCCTGATATTAGCACCAAAAACCCAATGTGCAAAAGAGGGCAGAAATATTAAGGATACGATAAGCGCAGCAACAAGTGCAAAGGTTTTTGTAAATGCCAGCGGACCAAAAAGTTTTCCTTCGGCTGCCTGCATGGTAAATACCGGGATAAAACTTACAATAGTTGTGGAAACAGCAGTTAAAATGGCCGAGCTCACTTCTGCTGCACCATCATAAACCGTATTAATGAGTTTTTGCCCGGGTGGCGCCTCATCTATATGTTTCATAATGTTTTCCGAAAGTATAATTCCTAAATCGACCATGGTTCCTATGGCAATGGCAATTCCGGAAAGCGCCACAATATTGGCATCGACATGAAAATAGCGCATGGCAATAAATACCATGAGTACCGCAATGGGCAGCAAACTCGAAATCAGTAACGAAGCCCTCAGGTTCAGCACCATTACAATTACCACCAGAATGGCAATAAGTATTTCGAGTGAAAGTGCTTCCTCCAAAGTCCCCAGCGTTTCCTGAATCAGGGTTGAACGATCGTAAAACGGAACAATGGTAAGCTGGCTTTCCACACCGTTATCCAATTTTTTTTTCGGTAACCCGGAGGAAATTTCAGCAATTTTATTTTTTACATTATTAATAACTTCAAGTGGGTTGGAACCGTAGCGTGCAACCACAACTCCACCTACCACTTCGGCTCCGTCTTTATCCAGTGCACCCCGTCGGGTGGCCGGTCCGAGACTTACAACTCCAATATCTTTTACACGAACCGGTACATTATTCTGAACTGCAACTACTGCTTTTTCAATATCATCCACGTTTTTTATGTACCCAAGTCCGCGCACCAGATACTCCGCCTGGTTGATTTCGATGGTTTTTGCGCCTACATCACGGTTCGATTTCTGCACTGCCTGCATGACCATGTGCAGTGGAATGTTGTATGCCTTTAGCGCATCAGGATTGACATCAATCTGGTATTCCTGCACAAAGCCACCGATGGAAGCAACTTCAGAAACACCTTCAGCTGAATTTAGTGCATACTTCACAAAGAAGTCCTGTATAGTGCGGATTTCATGTAAGTCCCAGCCTCCGGTCGGATTTCCACTTTTATCGCGTCCTTCAATGGTATACCAATACACTTGCCCGAGGGCTGTGGCATCGGGTCCCAGCGCAGGCTGAACCCCTTCAGGTAACAATCCAGATGGCAGTGAATTCAGCTTTTCCAGAATCCGGGACCGCGACCAGTAAAATTCGATATCCTCATTAAAAATGATGAAAATACTGGAAAAGCCAAAGATGGAGGAACTGCGGATAGATTTTACACCCGGAATTCCTAACAAATAAGTGGTTAAAGGATACGATATTTGATCTTCAATATCCTGTGGTGAACGTCCTGTCCATTGGGTAAATACAATTTGCTGGTTTTCTCCAATATCCGGAATGGCATCCACCGGTACGGGATCTTTAGGTAAAATTCCTGTGTCCCAGCCAAAAGGGGATGTTACAATACCCCAGCTGACAAAAAGAATTAATACCAGCAGGGTAACTAATTTGTTTTCGAGAAAAAATCGAATAATTTTGTTTAACATGAAACTTCGATTATGAATATTTACTATGATTAAATGAATAGATGAAAGTTGCGCTATGCAATATCTTTCTGTTAATCACAATAAATTCATAAAAGAAATACCTGTTTCAGGGCAAGGGTTTTTTGAATGGGTAATAATGGAGGTGATTCGGCAAAAGCTGGAGTATCTGTTTCTATTTCCGGTATAATCAGACCAATTTCTGCAAATAAATCATGTACCGGAATCTCGAATTCAGTCGAAACCGGAACTGAGGAAACAACCGGCATCGTGAAAACTTCCTTCATCTGGTAAACATGCGTTTCATTTTGACAGCAGTCTCCCATATCGCAACAACGGTCGTTGTGCCCCGAAAGCGAAACGGAAACCAGTTCTCCGCCACAGTAATGTTTCGACACAGCCATTCCCATTGTTGCAATCAACAACAAGCAGGATAAAACAATATGACTGAATTTCTTTAACATTTCTTTATTCGTTACTACAAAAGAACACATTTTTCTTTTAAAATGTTCTTTTCGAATGGAATAACATTCAATTTTTAATGATTTTAAACGATTTCGGCTTTGTATCCGGCTTTATTGAATTGTGTAATTATGGAATTCACATCGGCACCTTCCGAAGTAATAGTAACCAGTCGATCAGGATGTTTCAAATCGATGGAGTAATCAACAATCCCTGCTTCATGATTTAAGACAGGTTCCACTTTATTTACACAGTGCTGACAACTTAAATCTGTTTTCAAATAAATTTTTTTCATTTTTTATTTTCAGTTTTAACTGCTGTAAAAATAAATAACCCTTCAACCAAAAATGTTATATAATTTTTGAAAATTTTATAAAATTTTAATAGAAAAATTATGAACCCTAATTTATAGATAGTTTACACAATTTTAAAGTTGATACTACCTATGTGTTTGTAACAACAATTTTTTTCGTTTTTGATTTTTGCCGGAGTAACATGGACATCAACATACAGCTGCACTGCCGCCAAAAATCCTGTTCACTACCTAAGTTTTTATCGGGGTTTCAATAATCAAACAAAATGCGGAATATTTAAAATTTATCGAGTATATTTTGAAAACTCCAGACAATATTTGAATCTCGTATAATAGTGGGAAATTATTCCAATGGATATTTAGTAAAAGATCTTTTAGTAATCTTTCTTAAATATAATATTTCTTCCATATTAATCAAAAAAACCTAAGTCTATTTGAACTATTATGTTTTATGGTCAACAGGATTCAATGTTAAAATGACTCATACATTCAATAATCACTCCTGACTAATCGATAAAATTAAATCTTTATTTATGCCCTGATAAATCATTTATAATATATAAGTGAATTAGCAATATATCCCATCTCATTTTTATTATGTCCCGGCTAACTTCGGTTTGGGCTTCTTAATATTTGAAATTAAAATTAATTGCAATAGGTTAAGTAAAGTTTTGATTTAATAATTTTTAGGTTTTTCTCAATTATATTCAAAAAATGATTGGGAATAATAGGTAATTTCAATGAAATTTTCATTCATTATTTTCAGACGCATTTAATATATTTGATTAGTTAATTCAAAAAACCTTTAAAATTATAAACTATCGTTTCTAATTATTTTTACAATCCTCGATTATGATCAAATGTTTTCAATGAAATATACATGTTCTTTCCTTTTTTTAGAAAAGCATCCGATAAGAACTGCGACATTTGACTGGCTTGCGTTTGGCAATTATTTTCGGAGTACAAATCCAACATTTGGAATTATCTATCGGCATTAATTAACCTTCATCATGAATTGTTAATTTATGAAGTAATAATTTATTGCAAAATCACCCTCCATTGGCTTGTACAAATATTACCCGATTCGTTACGTGACAATTCGCAACTATTAACACCAAAAATTTCAAATTCGGAAAATTTTGGGTTTACTATTGTAGACAAACCGGCAGAATTGTAGTTCAACCATCGCAATGCGCGGTTGACTCTGTGGCGTATATATTACTGTAATTCATATTAATATCTGGACATCATTGCGGAAATGCCTCCGCCATTAACTACATTGGCAAAACCACGACTCCTTAATATCTGCTGAGCATAAGCGGAACGAGCTCCTGTGGCACAATATACAATAATTTCACGTTCAGTATTTTCACCCAGATCGACCTTCCCCGACATCAAATCATCAAGTGGAATATTAACGGCATTGGGAAAGGCTCCACTCCTGAATTCACCCGGAGTTCGAACATCAATTACCAGTCTTTTAAGTTCTTCTGTGCTCACATCATTATTGGTTTCGGTTTCTTCCATAGCCTTTTCGCCTATACTTTTTTTATCAATTGGCAGAGGTATCATTTGAATATGTTTGAATCCGGCAGCTATGGCGTATCTCTGCAGCGAAATGTTTCCGCCTGAAATGTTTATTGCTTCTTTACATCCGGCACCAATCAAAATTCGCAGAGCCAGGTGACCTTTTTTACCGGTTTCGTCATATACCAGAATCGGAATGTCTCTTGGAATTCTTTCGAGATTCGGTTGCAAATTTTCGAGAGGCAAATGATAAGCCCCGTTCATTTTGCTTTTTTGGTGCGCAAATACATCCCGGACATCCAAAACAATTACCTGCTCTTTGGTTTCGAGGTATTCATCCAGTTGGGAAACCATAAGGCTAGGACCATAACCCGACATTTTATTTTCAGCCGCATAGGCAGCCATGTTCATTGCATCGTTGGCTGTTCCGATGGGTGGTGAATAAGCAAAATCGATATCAGCAATTTCGCTGATGGTAAGTTTTGCAGCACAGGCAGTTGCAATTACATCAAGGCGTTTGTCTGCACCTTTGTACCCTGCTGTTTGTCCGCCGAGCACAATTCCCGTGTTTTTATCAAAAACCAACATTACACTTACGGTTTCTGCTCCGGGATAATAAGAAGTATGGTGTTCTTTGTGGACCACCACAGCATCGGCATCCATTCCGGCAGCACGCGCTTGCTTAAGCGATAGTCCCGTCATTCCCGCCACAGCATCAAAAACACGAACGATAGATGTTCCGATGGCACCTTTATAACGATGTTTACCTCCCAATGCATTCTCAGCCGCAATTCTTCCCTGCCGGTTTGCCGGTCCTGCCAAAGGTATGCGCACCTTCATGCCGTTTACCCGGTGTTCAATTTCAACCATATCGCCGGCGGCAAAGATATCTGGATCGGAAGTTTGCAACATGTCGGTTACCAATAAACCACCTGCTTCACCAATTTCCAAACCTGCATCTCTTGCCAATTGCAGTGTAGGCCGAACACCAACCGAAAGCAATACCATATCGGCATCAAGTATTTTGTCGTTATCCAGTTTAACCGAATTTTGATTTATTTCTGTTACACCGGTTAGCGTATGAGTCCCAACTCCAAACGCGTGCAATTCCCTGGAAATAAAACCGGCAGTTTCTGCGTCCATAAACGGCATTACATGCTGCATCTTCTCAACCACATGTACTTTCAGGCCCCGTTTTACAAGCGCTTCCACCATTTCCAGACCGATAAATCCGCCTCCGACAACTACTGCTGTTTTTGGTTCCCTGTTTTTGAGGTGGTTATCAATTTTGTCCATGTCTTCCAAAGTCCATAAACTAAAGACATGACTGGAATCTGCACCGGGAATTTCGGGCCGAACAGGTTTTCCTCCCTGTGCCAAAATCAGTTTAGTGTATGCAAATGTTTTCTTTGCACCATTTCGGCTATTAACAGTTTGCACCTGTTTCCTGTTCCTGTCAATTTCTTGCACCTGGGTATGCGTATGAACCTCAACCTGGTATTGTTCATTAAAACTTTCCGGACTTTGCAAAATCAACTTCGAACGACTGTCGATATCACCGGCAATGAAGTATGGCAAACCACAATTTGCAAATGAAATGTCAGGTCCCGCCTCGAGTAGGGTTATTTGCGCCTCTGGTGATAAACGGCGCACTTTTGCTGCGGCAGTCGCTCCTGCTGCAACACCTCCTATAATTAAAATCTTTTCCATTTTTTTTCTTTATCTGGTTGCTTGACTTTTTCTTTTAACAGCAATTAATACATATCTAAATATATAGATTAATAGGTGCGAAAATAGATAACTTTTTATTATATCCGGTAAAAAATTTCCAAAGTTAATTATTGCATAATGAAGAATTAAAATGGGTTTGAATTCAGAGGGGAATTAACAATGCCAATGAGTATGTAAAAATTTTCATTGGTGTAAATTGTGCAGATTTTTCATATTCCTTTATCATCAGTCCTATAAACGGGAATGGCTTTGTGTAAATTGAAATGAAACCGATAAAGAACCTCATTTATTTAACAACCGGCTAATTTTAAAAAACAATTGTTTTTAATGTATATGAGGTTTTTCTTTATGAAACCAATATTGAGGAACAGAGATAAAATTTCAGGCGCTAAGAGAATCATCCAGTTTTACCTGTTCGATCATGAGATCTTTAACCGTCGTTGATTTAAAATACTGAGTAACCTGGTTATTTAATTTTCCCCAAAAGCCACGCAGTGCACAGTGCTTTTCTCTTTTGCAGGTAGAACTATTTGCCATGCAATCGATTACGCAAATACCTGATTCAAAAGCATTATGAATATCGTAGATGGTAATTTCAGCAGGTTTCCGGATTAAAACATAACCGCTTTTTCGGCCTGATGCTTTTCCAACAATTCCGGCAACTTTCAGTGAATTAATGATCTGGTCAAGATATTTATAGGAAATGTTCTGATTTTGTGCAATCTCTTTCTGGTAAATTCCATTCTTATCCTGATTTAAGGCAATTTCCAGAACAGCTCTTACTCCATATCTTGTTCTAGTACTAAATTTCACTTATTATTGATTGAAGTTAAAGATTTTTTGATTTAAAATTAAAAAGTTATTTCTGCATCTGTTCCGACAACATTTTTTTATGTTGCATTCTGAAAGCAAATTTAATAAAAACATTATCATTAACCTTGATGGCCCCAAAAACTTTAGTAGGTGGTTCAATGTCAAAATCGGTTAATTTCACCTGCATGTTTCCTTTTAAAATGTACCCATTTTGTTTACATCCTGTTACTTCGGATGGCACAAGGTATTTTTTTGATTTTCCTGCAATAGTTACCCTGGTCCTGAAATTCGTTAATCCCGACTGCTCATCAAAATCGGCCAGTTCTCTGGGTTCAATAGCAATATCAATATAAGGATATTCACCTGCTTTCACCATGTCATAAAAATCGTGCAGCATTCTTTCATTGGAAGCTTTAAAATCATTAACAGGAATCCTTACGTGGTTATCTTCATTGATATTTTCAGGTATTGCATCAATTTGAGGATTTTCATTATAAAACCGGAACTGGTTAATGTTCGATGATCCGTATATAGAAATATAACTTCTGCATTCCATATTTTCTGATGATTTAACTTCATCAGAAGCTTCAGCCGGGGAATGCCAGAAAATTGATATTAAAAAATAAAAGATGTATACTATTCGAGTTAACATGAAGTATAAAGGTTAAATGTGAAAAGAGTTGTCTGATTGTTTGGATCAGACAACTTCTGTCGTCCTTACCTGAATTCATTCATTAATTTCGTCAAAAACACTCAGCCACAATTTTAGAGGTATGGCTTTTTAATCCATGATAAAACCATCCTGAGAAGAAAAAATTGCAGCTTATGATTTAGTTGCTTTTGGAGAGTTCTTCTGTTGTTCGAAGGAATTCAAGGTCAAATTTTATCCGGATTTCGTCACCTGTTTTAATTGTTCCCATAAGGGCAGTTGGCTGATCAATATGGAAATCCGACATTTTTAACGGAACTTCACCAGTTACCTCCAGTTTTTGAGGGTTTTGTGTATTGAAATTAACCGTTACATCAACCTCTTTTGTCTTACCTGCAATAGTAAGCAAACCTGAAATGGTAGCTTTTTTCCCATTTATAACTTCATTTTCATTAAGTGAAAACTTTATTTCAGGATACTTTTTTGATTTTAAAGCATCTTGCATTTTGTTATCCATTAAGCTTTTCCCACTTTTTAAACTTTCAGCAGGTGTAGTAAACAGTACATGCGAAATTTGAGCAACGGAATTATTTTCCACTTTCAATTGTGTTTCTGCTTTAAATTCAGTGGCTTCGACTTCCCAGTCGTGCACGGTAGATGTGCCTTCCACAACAAGTTTACTTTTCCCCGGGTGTAGTTTATAGAAATCCTGTGCCTGAATACTGACTGTAAAGAAGGTTAAAGCACTTATTACAAGGGTGTAAAATTTAAAATTTTTCATCATCTTCAAATTTAATTTATTTGTGTTTTCTGTTCTGTTTGTCCTATCACTTTAGTAGGATAAAAAAACAAAAAGTATTCCAAAAGCACAAACGATTTTGTTTTTTTTACGGTACTGTTAACTTTAACCTTTAATAGGGCATGCATCTGAACCGGATTCACAATCCGCATTAACAGGTTTCATGAATACTTATGGTGGTGTGTCATATTTGCCAAAGCCGGGCAAAAAATTTACGCCATCGAACCAGAAACAAAAAAATAAAGCAAAGGATGCAGGAATTAGAATCAATATTTGGTAAATACCCACCAGCAAGCAGGCATTGACAGGAAGAATCGCTCATACTTCCTTCCCTGTAAGTTATCCTGTATAAGGCGGTTCATCATGTCAGCAGAAAACTGAAGAACATAGTCCAATACCATTTAACAGGTTGATGTTGAATGCAGAATCCCGAAAAATATGCATAACCATACTTCGTAAATGAAAAATTAATGCAAAGAAAGAAATAGCAATACAGGGTAATTAATTTTCTGCCTTGTTGAATTTGTTTAATAATCTTGTGTCTTCACTTTATTTAGAAATCTCCAGCATGCGTTCGATGGGTATGCGGGCTTTTTCAATAACATCCATAGGAAGGGTTACTTCAGGCAGCTCGTTCTTCATACAAATATACAGTTTCTGCAAGCTGTTCAGCTTCATGTAGGTACAGTCGTTGCAACCACATGTGGAATCGACTGAAGGGGCCGGAATAAATAACTTATGGGGGCAGGCTTTTTTCATTTGGTGAAGAATTCCGCTCTCGGTGGCCACAATAAATTTTTGCGCCAGGCTGCTTTGGACATAATTAAGCAGGGAAGTTGTTGAGCCTATATGTTTCGCCAGCAACAGCACGGGCTTTTCACATTCGGGGTGAGCAATGAATTCAGCTTCAGGATACTTATTCATCAGATCGATAATTTTTTCCACTGAGTACTGTTCGTGCACCATGCAGGCACCATCCCAGAGCACCATATTCCTTCCGGTAATGCTGTTCAGGTAATTACCCAGGTTTTTATCGGGGCCAAATATCAGCTTTTCATCAGGAGGAAAGCTGTCGATTATTTTTTTTGCATTGGCTGATGTGCATACCACGTCCGACATGGTTTTTAGGGCAGCTGTGGCATTTACATAGGTAATAACTTTATGCCCGGGATATTGAGCTTTGAATTCGGCAAAAGCATCAGCAGGGGCCGATTCAGCAAGTGAACAGCCTGCTTTCAGGTCGGGGAGAATCACTTTTTTTGAAGGATTGATAATTTTTGCCGTTTCGGCCATAAAATGCACGCCTACGAAAACAATCATATCGGCATCGGTTTGGGCAGCTGCCTGCGCCAATCCCAGACTGTCGCCAACATAATCGGCAATGTCCTGCAGCTCACTTTCCACATAAAAGTGGCTTAAAATGACTGCATTCTTCTCCTTTTTAAGCCGGTTGATTTCTTCCACCAGCCTGATATCCGGATTTATCTTTTCATCGATAAATCCCTTCTCCTCCAGCATCCGATCAATTTGTGCCTGTTCCATCTCCACTTGATATTCTGATAAATATTCTTTTTTACAATGAGTCGGTAAAAATAAAAATTCATTTGCAAAAAAAACCTTTTTAGTCTGAATTGTTTTGCATATAAATGGAAGTTTTACATTTTACGAAAGGGTTTTGTAAATTTTCCTCACCTTAAACCTTTTATAGATGTCATCCTTCCGACTGATTTCATTGCTATAAAAAACGTGCCATTTTTTAAACCGAAAACAACATGAGATTTTTTAATGCCTTTCTTAATCATTAATGTCCGATAAAAGAATGTTAATCATCCGCGCGGTACTTTTTCAATACCACCCGGAATGTCTGCTTTTGAGTAACTACACAAAAAAGTCAGACCTGGGCAAAAATACAAATTTTAAAAAATAACCGACAAAGTTATAGCCGATCTGCTGTACCGGCAGAAAACCGGATAACCAAAATTTTACGAAACAGTTATCACCCCTAAAAACGGAGTACTTAGCGGTTCATCAGGAAAAACAGGAAACCTCGCAGGAAATTCCTGGAGAGGCATCAGTTGTTTACGGACAAGGCCGGCGCGTTATAAGGATGCCAATACGCTGTTTTTCCCATTACCAGAAAATTTTAAAGTGAATTGAATATAAATTGTTATTACCAAAGTAAGTTCAAAGCTAGTATAAAGCTAGTATAAAGTTAGTATAAAGATAACCATATACTAGCTTTATACTAACTTATTACTATCTTTATATACTGATTTTACTATAATTAATAGGGTAAAAAACAGTATTCATCCGGCGGTACTTTTCACTACCATCCGGAATGTCTGCTTTTGAGTTAATGCTTGCCAATCATTTAATAAACCTGGTGAAAAGCCGGGTAAAATGCAATTGGGCTTTTTTCAATCCAGTTTCCAATAATCGGGCACCAGTTGATGAACTACATCAACATAATAAATCCATATTCATAGCTGATTTGATATACTGATTATTAAGGCCGGATTTGAATAAAAAACAACCTTAGAATTTACTTTCGGATGAGTTTTTGCACCTGAATTATTGGAAGGGCTCGAAACGTAAGGGGTTTTTGAAATCTGTACCCAGGTTTAGCTCCCTTTTTCCCCTCATTTTTTATTTAATAAAAAAATATGGTACTTTGTGTTGCATAGTACCAAATTTTATTCATATATTTGTATTACCAATATCAAGGTAATTAAAAGTAGTAGTTTAAGAAAAGTTCTTTACAACATGTAACTGTTAAGAAAACAAAGCGTCATAGTATCAGAAAACAGAAAATGTATAAAAACAAAGCCATGAAAACAAGAACAAATTTTCGGAAAGCAGCAGTTCGATCAGCAGCGGTAGTCGTAAGCTTTATCGTTATAAGTTTTACAGTAAGCGCACAGGAGTTTTGGAAAAAACTTTTAACCAACAGCAGTTTCAATGAAATTGCAATTGCAGTGGTTGAACCCGGCAAGGGTAAAACTGCAATGGAAAATTCCAAATCATTTGAAGCAGACTGGAAGCTATTTGATATGGCTTTCGACCCGGTGCTTGAACTGGAAGGCTGGATGTCAGATGAAAAACACTTCGGAGTAGAGGCATTGCACCATGAAGAAACGCTAAAAGCGCCTTATTCTGATGGTAATGGGTTTTTTAATTTTAATTTCAGGACAGACCCCAGTGAACCACTGGAACTTGAAGCCTGGATGCTTAAGAGTGGGGTGTGGATGAATAAATAAGCAAAGAATCCAGAGAGTGAACCCGGTGTTGATGGTTTAAAAATTAATGAAAAAGAATCAAAAATGAAACTGGAGAATACAAAAGCACAAATGAGGAAGGGAGTTCTTGAATACTGCATTCTTCTTGTATTGGATGGTGAGCCGCTTTATGCGAGCAACATCATTCAATCGTTAAAAGAAGCAAAAATGATTGTAGTAGAAGGAACTCTTTATCCCTTGCTGACGCGGCTTAAAAATGCAGGTCTGCTGGCTTACCGTTGGGAGGAATCGACACAGGGGCCGCCGCGTAAATATTACGAGCTGACCGATAAAGGTCGTAAGTTTTTAATTGAGCTTGAAGATTCATGGGCAGAGTTGGTAAATGCCGTTGGAAAGATAAGTAAATCAAGAGCATGAGAAGATAAAATAAAAACAAAGCAAATTTCTAAGATAGAGAAAACATGAAAAAAACATTTACAATCAATATTAGCGGTACAGTATTCCATATTGAAGAAGATGCTTATGAGATGCTGCAAAAATACCTCGTAAACCTGAAGAACCATTTTGGTGCAGAGGAAGAAGGGAAGGAAATTCTGGCTGATATAGAAGCCCGGATTGCTGAGATCTTCGCTGAGAAATCAACTGACGACAAAAGGGTAATCACCCTTCAAGGGGTAGAAGAGGTAATAGAAACCATGGGGACACCCGAAGATTTTGTTGAGGAAGAGATAGATGAAGATATATCCTTTACGGGTGCATCAAAACGTAAACGCCGGTTGTACCGCGATCCGGAACATCGGGTACTTGGAGGAGTTAGTGGTGGTCTTGGTGCTTATTTTAATATGGATCCGGTAATTCTGCGGATCATCTTCATAGTATTAACATTTATAACAACAGGAGCTGCCATTCTCGCATACATTGTGCTTTGGATAGCCGTTCCTAAAGCTGTTACAACTGCTCAGCGACTGGAAATGAGGGGCCAGGAGGCAACTGTAAAAAATATTGAAAAATCGATACGTGAAGAGGTAAAGGAGGTTCAGGAAAGCTATAAAAGGTTCAGGCAGTCGGATGCCTATGCCCGCGGGAAAAAAAAAATGGAAGGAGCTGGTGATGTAGCTTTTCACATCTTCAAGCTATTGCTGAAAATCACAGTGGTTATTTTGGGAATTTTGCTTATTGTTGGAGGAATCCTTGGTTTACTCGGACTTATTTCATCTCTGACCATCGGACAGTCGGTGGTTCAGGGAATGCCACTGGCCTGGGGACCTGAGATTCATTTCCCTGATGTTCTGGATTACCTGGTTGAACCGGCAACAGTCAGACTTGGTATAATCACCCTGGGATTTCTCGCCGGAATCCCCATGTTGGCTATGTTGTATATTGGCTCCAAGCTGGTTTTCAGATATAAATCAAACAACACTATAGTAGGTTTAGGAATGGCCGGTATCTGGCTGATTGCCCTAATCGTTTTGTTTGTAGTTTCAGCCAGTCAGCTTCGCAACTTTAGAAATGAATCATCAGTAGTTGTCAGCAGTGCAATACCATGTGATACCTGCCAAATCCTTTATTTGCAGGTGGCAGAAGATACCCTGAAGGGATATGCAGCACACAGTTGGGATTTAAACCATCTGAGGGTAATGCAGGCTAAGGGAGAAAAGCTTATGTTGGGTTCACCCCGTCTTGATATAGAAAAATCTTCAAGCGATAATTTTATTGTAACATTAAGAAAAACTTCAAGAGGTCGTACCCGCGAGAGTGCCAGAGATTATGCAGACGATTTGGAATATAAATTTGAGTTGAAAGATTCGGTTCTTTTATTCGATCCTTATTTTTTTCTAAGTGATGAGGATAAATGGAGAGATCAAAAACTATATGTTACTTTAAAAGTACCAGAAGGGAAAAGCATATTTTTAAATGAGGATATGGTTGATATAATTTACGATGTGGAAAATGTTACCAATACCTGGGACCGCGATATGATTGGTAAATATTGGGAAATGACATCTGATGGGCTTGCACGGAAAGAAGCAAAAGCAGCAGAGAAGTAGATATTATAAGTTAAATAAAGCGTATTCCCGTATCGTTGAATTATTATCTGCGGTTAATTCTTTCTCCCGCTTAATCAGATACGATTTTCATTTTATAAGTAACTCATTCTTTTTTTTACCCGTAAAATTAAGTAAAGGATATTATTATGAAATACGTATTTTCTTTGCTGTTGATGCTACCATCCTTTTTATTGTGCGGACAAAATGCCAATTCTTTTTCTGCTCTCAGAAACCGGATGGTAAAAACGCAAATTGAAAGCCGTGGTATTACCGATAAAAAAATACTTGCGGCATTTCGAAAGGTAGAGCGTCATAAATTTGTTCCCGAGGAATATTATCCATATGCGTATAACGATTCTCCTCTGCCCATTAAAGAAGGACAAACAATTTCGCAGCCTTATATAGTAGCATTTATGACCGATAAGCTTAATTTAGGAAGATCAGACAAAGTGCTTGAAATAGGTACCGGTTCAGGCTATCAGGCTGCAATACTGTCCGAACTGTGTGATTCCGTGTTTTCCATAGAAATCTTTGAAAGTCTGGGGCATCAGGCACAAACGCGTTTTAATCGGTTGGGATATAATACTATTTTTACTAAAATTGGGGATGGCTATAAGGGCTGGCCGGAACATGCCCCTTTTGATGCCATCATTGTAACTGCAGCACCTGAAAAAATACCTGAACCTTTAAAGGAGCAACTGGCAGAAGGAGGGAGAATGATAGTACCTGTAGGTACCGATCCACTGCAGCTTTTGGTTCTGTTAAGGAAAAAAAACGGAAAAATAAAAGAAGAACAGATTTTGCTGGTACGGTTTGTACCTATGATCGATTCTTTAGGAAACAGGTACTGAAAGGATGGTTTCTAAAAACATAAAGTTTCTCACTGTTTCGATTTAGGTTAACCTGAAATTAACGACACCTTACGATTCAGGGAAACACCGTTTTTTATCCTGCATTCTCAATTATTTCATATATTTTCGCATCTTCTTTATAAAAGAGAATATGTGGCTGAAGGTTTCTGGCATAATTCTGCGGAATAAAATAACATTGCTTTGCATATTGGCAGCAGTAACAATTTTTTGGGGCTACCATGCAAGAAATGTTGAAATGTCGTATGAACATGCTTCACTGCTTCCTAAAAAAGATCCTGCCTATAATGATTACCAGCACTTTATAAAAACTTTTGGGGAAGAAGGAAATTTAATTTTAATAGGTATTCAGGATACGGACTTATTCCGGATAGATCGGTTCAAAAAATGGCAGGAACTGGGACGGAAACTTTCCGAAGTTGAAGGTGTGGAAGATCTGCTGTCGGTTACTAATACATTCAACCTTGAAAAAAATACAGAAACCCGGCAGTTTAATACTGTGGAAATCTTTCCCGATACTGTCTCCACTCAGGAAGAGCTTAACAAGCGGTTGGAAATTTTTAGTCATTTGCCTTTCTACCGTAACTTATTGTACAATCCAGACAGTGATGCATACCTTCTTGCCATTACGGTAAATAAGGATAAGATGCAAAGCAGGGAACGCGAAAACATGATACGGGCAATTCAAAAAATTGGTCGGAAATTTGAACAGAATCAAAATGTCGACCTGCATTATTCCGGCTTACCCTATATCCGGGTTGTAAATTCCATAAAAATAAAAAAGGAGCTTTATTTTTTCAGTGTACTTGCGCTGGCTATCTGCATTATTGTTCTCTTTATTTTTTTTCGTTCTTTTAAAGCTGTAATTATACCGGTTATTATTGTTCTTACAGGTGTGGTATGGGCTCTTGGTATGCTGGCTTTTTTTGGATTTAAAATTACCATACTTTCAGGAATGATCCCTCCCTTATTAATTGTGATTGGTATTCCCAACAGCATTTACATGCTCAATAAATTTCATTATGAGTTTTTATTGCATGGAAACAAGATAAAAGCACTTCAGCGGGTAATCATTAAAATCGGGAATGCTACTTTTCTTACCAATCTGACTACAGCTTCAGGGTTTGCTACTTTTATAATAGTAAAGAGTGATATCTTAAGGGAGTTTGGCATTGTAGCTTCACTTAACATTCTCGGGTTATTTATCTTATCTCTGCTGCTTATACCAATAATCTTCAGCTTTATTGATCCTCCTTCACCCAAACATGTAAGCCATCTTAACAATAACTTTGTTTCGGGATTAATAAACAGGCTTATTCATATTACCAAATACCACCGGAAAGTCGTTTATATTATAGCCTTAACTATTCTGGTTTTTGGCATATACGGGATTTCCCTTATCAAAAGTTCTGGTTTTATGCTTGATGACATACCTCAGGATGATCCGGTTTATAAAGACATGAAATTTTTTGAAACCAATTTTGATGGTTTGATGCCCCTGGAAATCATGATTGATACCAAACGCCCGGGAGGCGTAATGCAACTGTCTACTTTCAGGAAGATTGAAAAATTAGGGCAGCATCTTGCTGATTATCCTGAATTATCATCCCCGATTTCTCTGCTCAATCTGTTAAAATTTTCGAAGCAGGCGTTTTATAATGGTCGCGAAAATTATTACACACTGCCTAACAGCCGTGAGATAAATTTTATTATGCAGTATGCCGGTTCTGATGAAGCCAGTGCAAACCTCCTGCATTCTTTTATCGACAGCACGCAACAGGTAACCCGTATCAGTATCCGGATGAAAGATGTAGGCACCGAACGAATGGAGCAATTGTATACCAGTTTCAAAGCCGATGTCGATTCTGTTTTTTCTCCGGGAAGTTTCGATACAACCGTTACAGGATCAAGTATTACTTCCTATAAGGGGACACAGTATTTATTAAGGAGCCTCTTTTCCAGTCTGGGATTGGCAATTTTTCTTATTTCTTTATTTATGGCAATAATGTTTTCGTCCTGGCGAATGGTACTTCTGTCGCTGTTGCCCAACATCTTTCCTTTGGTATTTACAGCTGCAATAATGGGTTATTCAGGTATCCCCATTAAAGCTTCTACAATATTGGTATTTAGTATTGCCTTTGGTATTTCAGTCGACAATACCATTCATTTTTTAGCCAAATACAGGCAGGAACTGAAGGTTACAGGATGGAACATTCGCCGATCGGTTGTGCTGGCCCTGAAGGAAACTGGAGTAAGTATGTTTTATACCTCGGTAGTACTTTTTTTTGGTTTTGGTATATTTGCACTTTCCGGATTTGGTGGGACTCAGGCAATGGGGGTATTGGTTTCTCTTACGCTACTGGTGGCGGTAACTTCCAATTTGTTGTTACTTCCGTCATTGTTATTTTCCCTCGACAGGCTAAGTACTACCCGTTCATTCAGGGAACCTCTTCTGCATATTTATGATGAGGAAGAGGATATTGAACTGGAGGAGTTAAAAATATCTGAAAATAATTAAATGTTTAGAATACGATGCATGCCATTGAAGATCTTCAAATCAAAATTGACAAGGAATTTAAAAAGCGAATTGCTGAACTAATCAAACGTGAACCAGCTGAACTTTATTTTCCAGTCAGTTATTCGCTCGAGGTAGGTGGAAAAAGGCTCCGGCCTCTATTGCTGCTGATGGCATACAATCTGTTTAAAGAGGAAGCAGAAACAGCATTGCCTGCAGCTGTAGCAGTAGAAGTATTTCATAATTTCACACTTTTACATGATGACATTATGGATAAAGCTGAAGTCAGACGAAATAAACCCACAGTACATGTAAAATTCAATGAAAACAAAGCCATTCTTTCGGGCGATGCCATGGCCTTTCTCTCCTATCAGTACCTTATGGAATGTCGTTCCAACCGACTTTTTGATGTGGTCGATTTATTTACCCAAACAGCACTTCAGGTTTGTGAGGGACAGCAATACGATATGGATTATGAATCAAGGCCGGAGGTTTCGGAACAGGAATATATGAAGATGATTCGTTTAAAAACTGCTGTATTGCTTGGTTGTAGTCTGAAAGCCGGAGCTTTGCTTTCGGATGCCCCGGATGAAGTTGCCAATCAGCTTTACGAATTGGGAATAATACTCGGACTTGCCTTTCAGATACAGGATGACTGGCTCGACACCTTTGGAAATCAGCAGTCTTTTGGAAAAATGATTGGCGGGGATATTCTCTCAGGGAAAAAAACTTATCTGCTCATTAAAGCACTTGAGCTAGCCGGCGAAAATGTGAAACAAGAATTGTTTGGTTGGTTTAAAGCCGGCAATTATTATGCAGAAGAAAAAATAAGTTCTGTAATCCGGATTTATGAACAGTTGGGAATCAGAAAAATAACAGAGGAAAAAATCGGCCTGTTATTTACCGGAGCAGCCGGTATTCTAAATGATCTTCAAGTGGATAATTCCCGAAAGGGCCAGTTTTTCAACCTGATTAAAACAATGCAGAAGCGCAGTTATTAAATTATCACCTTATCAAAAAAGAAGAACGAATGAAGTTCCCTGTTATAACTGCAGTTTAATCGTATAGCTATAGGAATAAAAGTCTTTTGTAAAATGTCATGAAATTATAAAATAGAAGACTGAAAATATGAATTAATTTAAATTGAAATGTAATTTTGAACAGCAAAAAAAAAACGGTATCTTTTTGCCGCTATTTAAATTCAAATAACATATGGATCAAAAACAAGGAAAAATCATCCAGGTAATCGGACCTGTTGTAGATGTTAGTTTCGAAAGAGATGGCAATGATCTGCCCTCCATATATGATGCATTGGAGGTTACCCGCGAAGGGACAGGCAACCTGATAATTGAATGCCAGCAACATATTGGAGAGAATACCATCAGGTGCATTGCAATGGATTCAACCGACGGGTTGAAAAGAGGGATGGAAGTAGTTCCAACCGGGAAACCGATTGTTATGCCTGCCGGAGAAAATGCTTTAGGAAGGTTGCTGAATGTCACAGGTGATTCTGTAGATGGTTTAAAAATGCTGCCAAAAAATGGATTTACAATACATAACGAACCTCCGAAATACGAGGATTTGGTTACTCAAACTGAGGTTCTGTATACTGGAATTAAAGTAATTGATCTGATTGAGCCTTATGCCAAAGGAGGTAAGATTGGCTTATTTGGTGGTGCCGGTGTTGGGAAAACAGTACTTATTCAGGAGCTGATAAATAATATTGCCCTTGCCCACAGCGGGGTGTCGGTATTTGCAGGGGTTGGAGAGCGTACGCGTGAAGGGAATGACCTTCTGCGAGAAATGATTGAAGCCAAAATTGTTGATTATGGCGATGATTTTCGTAAGTCGATGGAAGAAGGAGGATGGGATCTTTCGAAGGTTGATCCGGCTGCACTGAAAAAATCAAAACTGGCTATGGTCTTCGGACAAATGAATGAACCACCAGGTGCCCGTGCACGTGTAGCACTGGCGGGGCTGGCTATTGCAGAAAGCCTGCGCGACAGCGGCGCCACTACCGGAGTAGGGAGAGATATACTTTTTTTTATCGACAATGTTTTCCGGTTTACACAAGCTGGTTCTGAAGTCTCAGCATTGCTGGGCAGGATGCCTTCTGCAGTGGGTTACCAGCCTACACTGGCCACCGAAATGGGAATTATGCAGGAGCGTATTGCCTCAACAAAACATGGTTCCATAACCTCAGTTCAGGCGGTTTATGTTCCTGCCGATGATCTTACCGACCCTGCTCCTGCAACTACATTTGCACACCTCGACGCCACTACTGTACTTAGCCGTAAAATAGTGGAACTGGGAATTTATCCGGCAGTCGATCCGTTGGATTCTTCTTCACGTATTTTAACCCCTGAAATTGTAGGAGAAGAACATTATACCTGTGCACAGAATGTCATTTATTTGTTGCAGCGGTATAAGGAATTGCAGGATATTATTGCCATTCTTGGTATGGATGAGCTCTCAGAAGAGGATAAACTGGTAGTTCACAGGGCCAGAAGGGCTCAGCGGTTTCTCTCCCAGCCTTTTTTTGTTGCTTCACAATTTACCGGTCTCGAAGGAAAACTTGTTTCCATTGAAGATACCGTGAAAGGCTTTAATATGATTCTGAACGGAGATGTTGACAAATATCCTGAAAGTGCATTCAATCTTGTGGGGACCATCGAAGAAGCTATAAAAAAAGGTGAAAATTTACTTGCCAAAAATTAAATTAAATAGAATCCATGTTTCTCGAAATTATTACACCCGAAAAAAAGATTTATCAGGATGAAGTTAAACGGGTCAGGCTCCCCGGGAGCAATGGCTTGTTTGAAATTCTGAATAATCATGCACCTATTGTTTCTACACTGGAAAAAGGAACCATTCGGGTTACAGATGTAAATAACCGCACATTTACTTTTAATGTAAACGGAGGAATTGTGGAAAATAAGAAAAATAAAATCATCGTATTATTGGAAACAATTTGAAGGTCAAATACCTGATCATACGATTTAGTTCCATCGGCGATATCGTTCTTACTTCCCCGGTGGTGCGCTGCTTAAAGCAACAAGCGGAAGAAGTTGAGATCCACTTTGTAACAAAGCATCAGTTTTCATCAATTGTTTCAACTAATCCTTACATCGACAAGGTTCATTCATTTTCGGGGAACATGAACCAGTTAATCTCCCGGTTACAGGCCGAAAATCCACATTATGTAATTGATTTGCACAACAATTTCAGGAGCAACCGTATAAAAAGTTTTCTTAAAATTCCAGCATTTACTTTTAATAAACTGAACATTCAGAAGTTCCTGCTCGTTAATTTTAAAATTAACAGGCTGCCCGAAAAGCATATTGTTGACAGGTATATGGAAACACTGCAAAATTTTGATGTTATAAACGACGGCAAGGGGCTTGATTTTTTTATCTGCGAAAAGGAAGCATTTAAGACTGCCGATTTGCCGCCTCCTTACAGAAGCGGTTACCTGGCATTTGTAATTGCCGGAACCTGGAATACAAAGAAACTTCCCTGGATAAAAGTTGCTGAGATTTGTAACCGCATTCATTATCCGGTAGTTTTACTTGGTGGAAAAACAGAACAGGAGACTGGTGAGAAAATCATAAGGAACACCAGAGGAAATGTGCTGAATATGACGGGCAAACTAAGTCTCAATCAATCGGCAAGTATTTTAAGGGATGCCCAACTGGTAATTGCCAACGATACTGGACTGATGCATATTGCAGCTGCTTATAGAAAAAAAATACTCTCCTTTTGGGGGAATACGGTACCTGGTTTCGGAATGTCTCCTTACCATGCCGATCCTGCCTCGGAATTAATGGAGGTAGAAGGACTCCGGTGCAGGCCCTGTTCAAAACTGGGTTACCAGTCTTGCCCTAAAAGTCATTTCAACTGTATGAATAATCAGGATATTGAAAGAGCTGTAAAATGGATTAATCTGCATTTTTCTCCTGGAGAACAGAAGTTGCCATCATAACAGCTATAGAATTAAAATCAGAAGAATATTTGGTTTATCTTGAACTTCTGATTATATTGTTTAGTAGAAAGAATTATTAAATATGGATACCCGTAAATACACACTCATTACCGGAGCTAGTTGTGGCTTAGGAAAAGAATTTGCCATTGAATGTGCCCGGAGAGGAAGAAATTTGCTGCTTACAGCATTGCCTGGAGAAAATGTCAGCCATTTGGGAGAACAACTTTCCCTTGAATACAACATCAAGGTAGTTGCACTTGAAGCAGATCTTACAAGCAGAGATGAAATCATTGAGCTGGCTTCAACAATTGAGAAAAATTACCAGATAGATATGCTAATCAACAATGCCGGGCTTGGCGGAGCACAGTCTTTCCTGGAAGCTTCCACAGAAACAATTGAACAGATTATTCTTCTTAATATGTATGCATTAGTTATGCTTACACGGCTGCTGTTACCAAAAATGAAAATTCAGGATGAAGCCTTCATTTTAAACATTGCCAGTCTTGCCGCCTTTAGCCCAATGCCATACAAAACTGTTTATCCTGCATCAAAGGCATTTGTATATTCCTTCTCCAGAGGACTCGACGCCGAACTTCGGGGAACAGGCATTTCAGTGAGTGTTGCACATCCGGGTGGAATGAAAACAAATACCGAAGTATCGCTCAGAATTGAAAAGCACAATAAATTAATCCAGGCTACAACGCTCTCTACCCAAAGAGTGGCACAGATATGCATCAGCAGGCTTTTAAAGAAGCGTAAAATAATAATTCCTGGTTTTTTCAATAAGTTATACTGGCTGCTGCTGAAAGTTATGCCTCTTTCCATCAGCCTTTCCTATATGCGGCTTTTTTTTAAAAAAGAACTCCACAGAAGAGAACATAAAAGCAGAACACCCGAATTAATTCCCGATTAACATGGAGGTTTTGGTAACAGGAGCAAACGGATTGCTGGGATCGCATGTTGTCGCAGAATTAATAAAAAGAAATTATAAGGTACGTGCTTTGGTAAGGCCTGACAGTAATCTCACAGCCCTTAATGGATTACCCGTTAACCTTTTTAAAGGTCAGTTATCGCTTAAAGCCGACGTTGAACTGGCAGTATCGGGATGTTCCCATGTTATACATGTTGCAGCTATGGCTGTTCAAAAACCAACCCGTCTGGAAGCTTTCCGGAAAATAAACATCGGCAGCACACGTTTTATAACTGAAGCATGTAAAAAATCAGGTGTTCGTCGTATGGTTTTTGTCAGTACAGCCAACTGTTTCAGAAACGGGACAAAAGCGAACCCGGGAAGGGAAGATGGGGATTTTCCGTCATGGATGAAGAAATCGGGATATGCTTTCAGTAAATACATCGCTCAACAACTTGTGTTGGAAGAAGTCAGGAAGGGTGAGCTTAATGCGGTGGTGGTGAATCCTACATTTATTCTAGGTAAAGATACTAAACCCGACGGAGGTAAAATTTTCAGCTTTATACGGAACAAACGTATTGCTTTTTATCCTGCAGGAGGTAAAAATTTTGTGGATGCATGTGCAGCTGCCCAGGGAGTGGTCAATGCCATGGAAAAGGGCAGGGAAGGGGAGGCTTACCTGCTGGCAGGAGAAAATCTTTCGTACCGCCGGTTTTTTAAAATTGTTAAAAAACATACAGGTCAGTCAACGCTTTTGATTCCGCTACCCTGCTTTTTGCTCAAGCTGGCCGGAAGGGCAGGCGACTTTTGTGAAAAAGTATTGAATAAACCTGTCTCCTTAACTCACGTAAATGCACGTATGCTTTGCCTGAAAAATTACTACACTCCGGCAAAAGCAATAAAAGAACTTGATTTTCCTTTTGTACCTGCCCGGCAATCAATTGTAGAAACGCTTAACTGGGTTGCCGCGCAAAAACAGTAAGATTCCCTGCCAGGGGAGGGAGTTGCAATAAAAACTGCAGGACATATATGGATTTTCAGGAATATGAGAAACCCGGTACATGCAGAAGGCTACAATGAATCAAACGCTTCTTTTAGCCTGTTCAGACCTTCTGTCAATATACTGCGCGGGCAACCAATGTTCAGCCGCATCCAGCCTTCCCCTCCTGTCCCAAAACGGGCTCCGTTATTCAAACCCACTCCCGCTCTTTCAATTATAAACTTGTTGAGCTGGCTGTCGTTCATCCCATATGCCCTGAAGTCGAGCCATACAAGGTAAGTAGCTTCCGGTTGCATCACTTTCACCCGGGGTAAATAACTGCTGAAAAATTCTTCCAGGAAGAGGTAATTTTTCCAAAGATAGTCAAGCAACTGTTCAAGCCATTTATCGCCATAAGTGTAGGCTGCCTCCATAGCTGCCGCACCAAATAAATTCCCCATCCCGAAATGACCAATACTCAACGTCCGTTCATAACGCGCATGTTTTTGCTTATCCGGTATAATAACCACCGATGATGCAAGTCCTGCCACATTAAAGGTTTTGCTTGGAGCCATGCATATTACTGAATTTTTTGCAGCTTCAGGTGAAAGGGTGGCATAGGGAATGTGGCAGTGGTTATTGAAAATTAAATCGGAATGGATTTCATCTGAAACAACCGTAATACCTTTCTCCAGGCATATACCTGAAAGTTCTTCCAATTCCCTTCTTGTCCAAACCATTCCTCCCGGATTCTGGGGATTACATAATAAAAGCAGCTTTGTGTCGCCATCAATTTTTGATATTAAATCTTCGAAATCAAAAGTATATCTGTTATTTTCCAATTTCAGCGGGTTTTCAATCAGCTTTCTTTTTGTCCCTTTTACCACATCGAAAAAAGGAAAATACACAGGCGGCTGAACTATAACTCCATCACCTGCTTTTGTAAATGTTTCTATAGCAAAGGCAATCCCTGCAACCACACCGGGACTGAAAGAGATCCACTCTCGTTTAATCTCCCAATTGTGGCGGCGCTGCATCCACCCTGTTATTGCATCGAAATAAGAATCGGACTGGAATGAATAGCCATATATCTCATGTTCAGCCCGTTTTTTAATTGCCCCGGAAATAAAATCGGGAGTCCTGAAATCGGTATCAGCCACCCACAGAGGAATAACTTGTCCATTTTGAAAATAACGTTCACGGGCATCATATTTTATACTATTGGTACCCTCCCGGGATATTACTTCATCAAAATTGTATTTCTTCATCTTTTTTCAATATTGGATTTTATTCATTATTAAAGGGAAGTTCAGATTTTTGTAAGTATATTCCGTCTGTATCCTTTTCCACCCTAAGCACAAAATTAAACCGGTTAAGGCTAAGGCAAAGATCAAAATCTTCCCGGGGCGCCCAAGGCTGTTTTGAAGCATCGAAAAATCTGGCTCCGGAACCCCTTCTGATTGTTTCCACCATATCCTTAAATTCAGGGGCCCTGCCGTTTAGCCTGTTAAAGATATATTCCGCACACAAGGTGTCTTCATCGGTAGGATACTCGCATGCATACCCCATGCAAACAAGTGAAACCCGCTCAGGATTCTTACGCCTTATGTAATTTATGATTGCTCCTGCATTTACAAAACTCCCGGTAATTATTCCGGCAGCATTAATGGCAGCAGCTACACCTTGTGTTCCGGAACTTGTGGTATGGACAACTGTTTTTCCTTTCAACTCTTTTTGAAATAACTGTGAGGGAGAGTTGCCAAAATCAAAGCCTTCGGGTTTAATCTCATTTCGCTCTCCCATCAACAGGTAATCCGGATGTTGTTTCTTCACCCTGAATGCCTCTTCAATATGAGCAACCGGTATGATCCGCTCTACACCGAAGGAATATGCATAACATGCAGTCGAAAAAGCACGGAACACATCAATTATAACCGTAAGTCCTTTTGCCTGCCTTGCTCCTTCAAGTAAATGCAAAACTTCAATTTTCATCCATTCTGTTTTAATTCATTTTAGGCAAATGTAAATTTCATTTGCCAGTTTACCTGTTCAAGGTTTTAAACATCCTGTTTATATGCCGACCGAATAATAAAGGCCTTGAAGGTAGCCAAAAAGAGTCGGATTTAAAGCATTGGAAGTTTTAAATTGCCGTTAATAGATCGGAAGTCTGCTCCTGTATTGTGAGTTAAAATCTTTTAATACAGCAATATAAATAAATTTCATCAGGTTATTTCCTTAAGGAATCGAATGTACCTTAAAAGAATATAATATGAACCTGATAAGGACGAACGCATATGCCCGAAATGTTTTGTTTGTCCATTAAGAAGGCTGTTTTTTAAAATATAGAAATGGATTTATTATAAATAGTTGATATAAAAAGCTAACCAATCGGGTGTTTACTGCAATAAATCAGAAAAAAATTAATGCTTCGGGGGACTTTCGGGTTCTTTTTTCTCTTCTGTATTCCAATTTACAGTATGGTTTTACGCAACCCGGAAATGAATGCGGCGAAACAATTTCACTTCTTGAATGTTTACACATTTTACTGGTATAACTTTTGTATTATAAGAAAAGTGTATTGATCCTTTGAATGCTAAATAAATAGGTTATGGAAGAAAATCGACATCATCAGATTATTATTACAACAGGTAATAAAGACGAAAAGCAGAAATTTCCTGTGAACTTGCTTGTTTCACTTGCAGCAGGAGCTATTACCGGGGTAGCGGCCATATTCGGATTGTTTTGGGGATTGGAGGTATTGCTTGGACTTTAATCTTATTGGCTTTAATCTTTTTCAACTTCCTGTTACGAAAGCAAGCTCACCTCAACTATAAAGTCTGAATAGGCAAAGCTTCATCTGAATTAACTGTTGTGATTAAATTCATTTAAAGCTTTTTGTGCTTCTGTATACACATCATCATATCGCCTGCTCCGGAATATTCCTTTTTTCATTTTGCAGAGTTCCCGTTGAATATCTTCCATTGAGTTTGTAAGGGTAGCCCTAAATAGCTCAATACATTTTCCACAGGTTGAATCTTGAAGTTCATCTGTTTTGGAATAGGCACTTTGTAAAAATTTAATTGCCAGCTTGTATTTTTTTTCTTTTTGATATTTCGAAGAATCGAGATAGTGTTTATGGATAACCTTCAATTGTTTCTTACATTTCCTGCCCTCGTAAGGACAACCCATTAATTCCGCCTTACCTTGCTCTTTATCAAGATATTCTGTTTCTTCTTTTGTAAAAGAGAACAGTCCGCTTTGCCTCATCTTCTGAAATGTTTAGTACATTGTAAAGGAACAACTTTATTTTCAGACGAAACAGTATTTGAAGAGTAATTAGTATTTATTTATCAACTGAGTTATTAACAGTTTTCACTTTTCTTCATTCTTTAATTTCCTGAGGTGGAATTTCCCATGGAATGAATCCAGAATAAAAAAAGATTTTTACAATTAGCGACTCATTGCAGAATAAGGTTTATTTACTTTTTTGTTGAGAAGCATTTAAAACCTGTTCAATCATCTGAAGTTCTTCTGAATTGAATTTTTTGTTTTTCAGCATTTCCACGTTATCATCGATTTGTTGTACAGAACTGGCTCCAATCAAGACTGAAGTTATTCTTTTATCTTTTAATACCCATGCCAGAGCCATCTGCGCAAGAGATTGCCCTCTGTCATGTGCAATTTCATTTAATGAAACAACTTTGTTATGAACAGCCTCTACGTCTACTTTTTTTAGAAATACTTCGCGTGTGGCACGTGATCCACCGGGGATACCCTTCAAATATTTATCGGTAAGCAATCCCTGGGCAAGCGGTGAAAAAGGGATGCAGCCTATTCCTTCTTCTTCCAGAACATCGAGGAGTTCATCTTCAACCCATCGTTCAAACAAGGAGTAACGAGGCTGGTGAATCAGGCAGGGAGTACCCAATTCTTTCAAAATCATTGAAGCCTGCCTTGTCATTTCGGCTGAATAATTTGAAATTCCGACATATAATGCTTTTCCCGCACGTACAGCTTGATCGAGAGCCATCATAGTTTCTTCCAGAGGTGTATCCGGATCCGGTCGGTGGGAATAAAATATATCTACATAATCCAGACCTAATCGTTTTAAGCTTTGATCAAGGCTTGAAAGAATATATTTCCGGCTTCCCCATTCTCCATAAGGCCCTGGCCACATCAGGTAACCTGCTTTAGAAGAAATGATCAGCTCGTCACGATAAGCTTTAAAATTTTGCGACAAAATTCTTCCGAAATTTTCTTCTGCTGAACCGGGAGGCGGGCCATAATTGTTGGCAAGGTCGAAGTGGGTAATGCCTAAATCGAAAGCCCGGTAAAGCATTGTTCGGGCATTTTCATATACATCAACCCCACCGAAATTATGCCATAAACCAAGAGATACAGCCGGTAACTTTAATCCCGATTTACCACAGCGGTTATATAACATTGAACTGTAACGGGAATCGTCAGGAAAATAATTCATATTCAGCAAAATTGAAGATTTACAAATTTTCAGGTTATTACCGGAAAGATATTCCTTTTTTTGTAGTTATGCAAAACAGAAATAAAAAAATCCATAAAAACGGGAATTGAAAAGGAAGAAACACAGCATTTTATTGTAAACTAAAAGGAGGAGAATAATTATTCTCCTCCTTGTGTGAACGGTCGGAATTGTATTATTTCATACAAACCGCTGTTGCTTTTTATCGTTTTATTTCCACACTAATTTTGTTGATGTAAATCTCAGTTTTTGACCCATATGATTCGGCACCTACGATTAACCAAAGATCACCGTCTTCATTTGTCCTTGCAGAGATTGGATCGTCAGTTGAAACCGTTTGCTGAACAAAACCAACATTTGTTGTATCTGCTGGAAATGAACCAATCACCATCAAGTCAGTTCCGTCAACTCCCGGATCCCCAATATCAATATTAATAAGTTGAAGGAAATCCAAATCATCTTCTTCCGTTTCCGGTTCTTCTGAAACAGCACCTGCTTTGATGGTAACTGTATCATTGGCAACAAATCCCGTTGTATCAGCACCCAATCCCGTTGTATCAACAACAACATTTGGCACTATATCTAGTGTATAACTGACATCGTACATGGTGTTTGCGTCAAGCCCGGTAATGTGCTTGCTCGCAAACATAAACAGGTTGTCGTCGTTTGGATTTGAAGCTGAAAGTACAAGTACATCCTCCTCATCATCGGCAGGAGATGTAGTTAAATCCACTTCAAAATTGTATAAATCTTCATCCGCTGCAGGAAAATCGGCCAACCCGGTATTCCAGCCTTCATCATTGGAATTAAAATCGTAATCAAGAATTACGGTTTCATCTCCTGTGGGGTTATTTACCTTGTCAGTATCATCATTACATGAATAGAAGGCAACTGTAATTGCCATAAAAATCACTATCAAAATCTTTTTCATACTTGTTTTTTTTAATTCTACTTTTACTTCAAATTTTATTCTCTCTTATCTGCTTTTCAATGTTCATCAGTTTCTTAACTAAAGAGTTTGGAACATTAAAACTGAAGAAACTTTTAACGAATAACCTTGCCAAAAAGAGGTTTCATTTTGATTTCATTTTAATAGATTATTGATTTTTAAGCCTTTATAATTGACTTTTTAGGTGATGTTTAATTCTAAAATAAAATATCCGAGACTGTGGAATTGCACATTCATTGGTGACCATTTCTACAGTATAGAGTACAAAATAGGAAATCACTGAATCCGGCTGATTGAAGGCAGAACTAAAAGCGGGCAATAAAATAAACTTTGTCAAAAAATTTGGGGTCAGAGAAAATAAAAACTATAAATTTACTTTCCATTGACTAAGGTACAGCATGTTCAATACCTGCTGCTGGTGGCTCAGGCATAAAACATGAATTGGTAAAAGAACATCAGGAAACCATTTAATGATTGTCATATAAAAAAAATGAAATGACCAACAACGAACAGTCAGATAAGATACCGGGAAGGCAAATTCATGCAACTAAAATCAATAAAAATGCATCTAAAGAATTAAATCAATTAAGCTCTGATATGAATAATCTTAATCCCTTTATATTGGCTACATTAATCCTTGCTTTTTTATCTGTTTCATGTGAAAAGGAAGAATTACCATGGGTTACTAATGGAATTTTGACATATGAGGTCAGTAACTCCAATATAAATAAAAACTGTACTTCACTGTTTTTTCAATCCAAAACCATTGGATATGCAACAACTCAAGATGGAGAAATTTTTAAAACAAATGACGGAGGGAAAAATTGGTATCAATTGAATATTTCCTCACCAGTCCCTCTTAGAACATTATACTTTATCACTAAAGATATTGGCTACGTATTTGGGGGAAAAGAAAATTGCAGTCCGTCACCTTGTGAGCCATTTGGAAGTATAGCATACAAAACTACAAACGGTGGGAGAACATGGCAAAGACAGAATATTCCAAATGTGTGGTCAAAACTGAATTCAGCTTATTTTTTTAATGAGAATAACGGTATGGCAGTTGGATTGGGACTATGTATAAAAACAACAGATGGAGGCAAAACGTGGCAGCAATTTACCATGAACAATAAAACAGTAGTATCTAAAATATCCTTTGCAAATCAAGAAACGGGATATGCATTGAATCTGGGAGGTTTATATAAAACAAATGACGGAGGAGAATCCTGGAGAGATATCGGGATTGATAATAATAAAATGACTTTTGACTTTTACTTTATTAATGAAAAACTGGGATATGCCAATGACTTAAATGAAATATTAAAAACAATTGATGGAGGGGAAAGTTGGAGTTTGATTGACTCCTTAGAAAATCCGGTAAATTTTATACATTTTGCCAATGAAAAAAATGGAGTTACATTAAGTAAAAGATACTTATCTTCAAATTGGAATTTTGATGGTCCACCATGGAAGCATGTTGTCAGATATACAAACAATGGAGGTCAAACCTGGATAACATTGGAATATGAGGAAGAGGAATTGAATGAGCGATGTTTATTCGCTAAAGATAATGTTGTTTATTCTTTAGGCTACAATAAGATTTATAAATTGAGAATTGAATAAAAACCTCCGCCAGAAAACGCCAGCAATCTGTGCAAATTTCAGCTGCGGATTCAGTATAAACCAGTATCCATGGCTGGAATCTATGGGTCCATCCATCATTCCTGCTATCATTATATGCAAGCAAACGTTTCTACGGATCGGGACTATAGATGTAAATTTTTTCGTAAATTATTGAATATAAATCGTATTCGAAAAACATTTTGAAAAAATTCTGTGGGCTGTACTGGATTCGAACCAGTGACCCCTACCCTGTCAAGGTAATGCTCTAAACCAACTGAGCTAACAGCCCCAAATAATTTGCGCAAAAATAATCAAATTCAAAAAAAGGCACTGTAAAAGTGCCTTAAAAGTAGATTATTTTGCAGTTTATTCACAATCAGTATCATATCCCTGATTATCCCAACAGTGCCAGCTGGTATCGCTAAAATAATGTTCCGCTTTTATACGACCGGTATAATCGGTTCTGTTCCATTCAATAAAAGTATCGGAAAATTCCTGTATTTGATTATCGAAAGCATGAACTGAAACATAAACATCAAAAACTTCATCCTGCAAACCATAAGTCAATGTACTGCCTTTAAAGCTATCGGTTTGACGTTGGTTATTCAATTCACGTATATATGAATATTTTATTTCGCCCACTTCAACATCTTCCTTCTTCCAGTCAATCTGAACCGTTTTCTCCGGAAATCCGGCACTGTGATATAAAATCCAGTTTCCACTTGTTCCATCAATTTTTGATGTACCTTCAAACCAAAGAAACTCCTCAAACGATTCAATCCCTTCTTTTGAAATGTACATTTCCCAGATAATTTTTGTTGCTTCCAGCTTCCCCGTCAGCCGGGCACTATACTGACTGGTGAACCCATCAACTGTATATTGCCACTGCCAGGTTGAACCATCGATTCTTTGTGGCTGATGATTTACTGCCATTTTGAAAGCAGCAACGGGTACCGCAAAGGTAGTGCCTGTAATAACATTCCATACTCCAACAGTTGTTGCAGCATACAGCCAGTTTGATGGTAAAAGGGAAGCTGCTTTTTCCGTTGTCCCGAATTTACTGAAGTCGATGGCCATAGTTTCTGCAGGCGGTAATACAGGCGCATTACCCGGAGATTCATCTTTTTTACAGGAAGAAACAACCAAAACCAGTAATAAAAGAATAAATGATAATTTTTTCATGTTCAGTATTTATTAGTTTATAATAGTTTATAACAATAATCAAGTTTAAGAATGATTGCATGGCTGAATGTTATCTGTTCAACCGCATAAAAAATAAAAAACGAAATTGATAAAGAAATTATTGTTCAAATCAATTTCGTTTAATTTCTGTTTGTTTTGAAACTCTACACGAAAAACTTAAGAACAAAAAGTGCAGCCAGAACAACCATTATCCAGGTAATATCTTTTGTCCGGCCGGTTAATACTTTCAGAAAAACATACGCTAACATTCCAAACACAATTCCTTCAGCGATACTGTATGTTAGCGGCATTATAATAATAGTAACAAATGCAGGAACAGACTCCGTGAAATCATCGAAATTGATTTTGACAACTGGCGACATCATAAAAAAACCAACCAGTACAAGTGCAGCTGCGGTGGCTGCTCCAGGGACCATAGTGAACACAGGTGCAAAAAACAAAGCTGCAAGAAATAATGCAGCCGTTGTAAGTGCAGTGAGCCCGGTTCTTCCACCTTCTGCAACTCCTGATGCACTTTCCACATAGGTAGTAACTGTACTCGTTCCCAGAATGGCACCTACTGTTGTACCTATTGAGTCGGCAAAAAGGGCCTGTTTTGCCCGAGGCACCCGGCCTTCCTTATCGAGCATACCGGCCTTTGAAGAAACTCCAACCAATGTCCCCACTGTATCGAACATGTCGACAAACAAGAAGGTAAATAATATAATTACCATATCAACGGTAAAGACTTTGGAAAAGTCGAATTTAAACAGAATGGGACTTAAAGATGGAGGAAGATCAATAAGATTTCCTTCAGGGACTTGGGTAACCCCGAAAGGTATTCCGGCCAGTGTCGCTGCAAATATCCCGATGAGCAATGCACCCCTCACTTTCAGTGCAAGAAGCACAGCTGTTAAAACAATACCACCCAGCGCAACCAGCACAGCCGGCGACCCCATATCTCCCAAACTTACCAGTGTGGCAGGATTGTCGGCAATTATCCCTGCATTCTGCAACCCAATAAATGCGATAAAAAAGCCTATCCCCACTGAAATGGCATGCTTTAACGTCATAGGAATAGCATTCACAATGAGTTCGCGAATGTTAAATGCTGTAAGCAAAAGGAACAATATACCTTCAAGAAAAACTGCTGTAAGAGCAAATTGCCAGCTATATCCCATACCCAATACTACTGTAAAGGCAAAGAAGGCATTTAATCCCATTCCGGGAGCCAGGGCAAAGGGGAGCTTTGCCACAAGTGCCATCACCAGGGTAGCTGCAAATGCAGAGAGTGCTGTTGCAGTAAACAGGGCATTTTTATCCATCCCCGTTGCACTTAGAATGTCGGGATTCACTGCCAGAATATAGGCCATCGTCATAAACGTGGTTATACCTGCCAGAATTTCGGTTTTAACAGAGGTTTTGTTTTCTTTTAATTTGAAAAATTTTTCGAACATAGCTGAGCTTTTTAGAACGTATATTTCACACCTAAGGTGGGCATCACTTTAAATTCATCGGCCACAAAATTATTGCTGAGTTCTATCTCACTTCCTAATGACAGGTGTTTACTGGCATTAAACCACAACTGGGGCTCCGACAAGAAACGATAATCGGTTCCCCAAAACATTTCTTCTTTCCAGAAATCGGCAAAACCTGTAAAAGTTAATTTTCCTTCCAGCATTTGGATAATCCACACCCCGGTTATCTGGAATGAAACATCTTCTTTCCCTTTTATACGTTTGTAATTCGTCTGAAGTGTAAAAATTTTGGAAAAATCAGATGAAGCGAATGTTCTCTCAACTCCTGCCAGCAAACAATTTTCAATGGGCACAAAGGGAGCATCACCATCAAGTTTAAAAACGCCACCGTTATACTCAACGCGTGGCTGGTACTTTTGTGTTTCATTCCATTTAAAACTGCGCGCTATTTCCCAATAAGCCAACGACAAGCCATTGTCAATATTTCGGGAATCGGAACTGTAGTCCATATCAATAAAGAAAAAGGTACTTCCCCAGCTATCGGGTTTAAACATTTCAACAGTTGAAGTAAAAAAATTTCTGCCTTCACCCATATCATAATGGAGCTGAATGTTTTGTGCTTTTATAGAAATAAAGGCGACAACAAAAACAAATACCAGTAGAAAACGCTTCATAATTTGATTTTTAATTTAATGGGCGCAAAAATAGGGAAAGTTATTTATCGGTGAATAGAAAATGGAAATCAAATGATTCTCTTTTTTAATTTATTCATAAAAACCGTTGTGTCAAAAGAATAACCATGACCTGACTGTAATCAATCTCCAAATTGGGAAACGTTCCAATGATCCCATGGTGGTAGTTGTATGAAGCAGCCGCATGGAAAGCTCCCTGAGTGGGGTACTGTGCCCCGGGAATCCTATCCTGACAACAGCCGTGCATGCCTTAAAAACTCAATTGTCAGCTTCATTTTCATCCTCGTTGTCTGCTGTACAATTGTATTGGCATCCTTGTAATGCGTCGGCGTTGTCCGTAAATAACTGATGCCTCTCCAGGAATATCCTGAGAGTATTAAAAGTAAGTTCAAAGTTAGTATGAAGCTAGTATAAAGCTAGTATAAAGATAGTCCTTGACTAACTTTATACTAGCTTTATATATAGAATTTACTATATTAAAACTTATTCTTGTAGGTTAAAAAATAGTATGAATCCGGCGGTACTTTTCAATACCATCCGGAATGTCTGCTTTTGAATTAATGCTTGCCAATCTTTTAATAACCCTGGTGAAAAGCCGGGTAAAACGCAATTGGGCTATTTCCAATCCAGTTTCAATAATCGGGCAACAGTTGATGAACTACATCACTTTATATGGCTTCTTAGAGGACCCGGAAGTCAGTTGGAGGAAAATTATAAATGAAAATAAATTGAACTATCAAAGTTCGCTATTTCCGGAAATATAGGGGGCTTACTTTTGAACATGAAAAACACAATTACTGATTAACTGCATGTTAAAAATAAATATTATTAATATTCTGGTTTACCGAACAACAATTTATAGGAAATAAGGTCGATTATACAGCACCGGGTTTTGAATTGACCGCATTGATCGCTGATGCCAAAAACCGGATTTATTGCATCAGAAATGCATAAAAAATAAAACCCCGGCAGCAGAACTACCAGGGCTATTTTTTCATCGGGAAGATAAAAAAATATGGGTCATCTATTAAAGATAAATAAAGACAAAGAAGGTGTTTTCAATTTCCGAATATAATTTTTAGCAGAATTCACGCAGGGCTTCTGTTAAAAAATCATTCGCCTTGTGCATTTGCCGGTACAGATTTACCGCTTCATCAATAAAATTTCCTTTTAAAAAAGATTCATCGTTTATCGGAGCAGAAAAAGCAAACGATTTGTAACGAAGCAAACCAATAAATTCATGATCTTTGGGAAAACCTTTTGGAGCAGTTTTTAAGCGATCGTCAAACATATTGGGTAGTGCCGATTTAAAATCGGGATGGTTAATTATTTCCAGAAATTCATGGCCTGAAACAGCAATACGATCACGAATGGCTTTTAGAGGTGCAGCAGCCGGCATGTATAAGCCACCGCCGGCAAAGCTGTTACCGGGTTCAATATGAAAATAATATCCGGGGCATTCGCTTTTCCTTCCTCCTTTGGCAATAAAACTTCCAAAATTGGTTTTGTAGGGTCTTTTATCGTTCGAAAACCGCACATCACGAAAAATACGGAACATGCAGGCCTTAGCATCCAGAAGGGGTATCGTATGGTCAAATTTCCTGATTTCGTTAACTAAAACATCTGTTATAAAAAGCACTTTTTGCCGACATTCAACATACCTCGGTTTATTTGCTTCAAACCACTCCCGATTGTTATTTGCCGCCAATTCCTTTAGAAATTCCAAAACTTTTTCCATTCCATTTATTAATTTATACTTTTATGCCAAAGTAAACATTTTTAGGAAAACATGAGTGATAAAAAGTTTGTACTGATTGTTGCAGGCGGCAGCGGGAAAAGAATGGAATCGGCCGTTCCGAAACAATTTATCAGGATTCATGAAAAGCCTCTTTTGATGCATACTTTTGAAGTTTTCCACTGTTTTGATACAACGTGTGAATTTGTTTTGGTTTTACCAGCTTCTGAAATTGATTATTGGAAAAAGCTTTGTGAAGAAACTAATTTTCAGATTAACCACAAAGTAGTGGCAGGAGGTCCTACCCGTTTTCACTCGGTGAAAACAGGACTTGAACATTTGCAGGGGGAAGGCATTGTATTTATACACGACGGAGTGCGGCCCCTGGTTTCACAACAAACGATTGAAAACTGCTATCGTACAGCCCGGGAAAAAGGAAATGCACTTCCGGTGATTCATCCTTCTGAATCGGTAAGAGAAATGAAATTGAATAACCAAAGCCGGGCAGTGAATCGTGAACGGTATTTTCTCGTGCAAACACCACAAACATTCCAGGTAGAACTCATTAAAAAAGCCTATAGAAGAAGATATTTAAATAAATTTACCGATGATGCTTCTGTACTTGAAAGCAACGGAATGACTATTAATCTGGTACAAGGGAACCGGGAAAATATAAAAATAACGTATCCTGCAGATATAAAAATTGCGGCTGCTTTACTTGCCTGAATATTTACCGGTATTCATTTAGTTGCGGCCCCTCCGAAAATTCTGTTCCCCTTTAAAACTTTTCAGTTTATTGGCTTCAATCAGCTATTTACCGATTCCTTATATATACAAACCAGCAATTGCCTATATTTGCGCTCCATTATAAAATGGAGGTTAGAACAAACAAGAAAGCCTTTTCCAATGTTGATATAGCCAACAAAAAGAGTGGTTAAATTTTCTAATCAAAATGAAAGGATGAAAAAAATGATCAGGAAAAAATCAGTGCTTCTCATTTGTATATTTGCATTTACATGCGCCGCTGCTCAGCCGCAATTCACACTCGATGAAGCACAACTTTTTGCTATGGAACATTCGTATGTACTAAAAAATACACAACACGATATTGTTCTGGCACAAAAAGAAGTGTGGAAAACCATCACCATAGGATTACCCCAGGTGAGCGGTACGGCCAACTTCAACATGTTTCTCAACCTTCCGGTATCGCTAATTCCGGGTGAGTTCTTCGGTGAAGAGGCAGGCACATATGTACCGGTAAAATTCGGACAGGATTATAATTCCGATTTTGGCTTTACCGTTTCGCAGCTTATATTCGATGGATCCTATATTGTGGGTATAGGGTCATCAAAAATCTACCTCGACCTGGCAAAACATGCATCAGAAAAGGCTGAGATAAATATACGTGAAGCAGTGGCCCAAGCCTATTATATGGCGTTAATTGGCATGAAAAACAAGCAGATTATGGAAGAGAACCTGCAAAATTCACAAAATCTGCTCAGAGAAACTGAGGCATATTTCAAAAATGGGTTTCGCGAAGAGATGGATGTTGACCAAATGAAAATATTGGTAAAAAATGCAGAAAACGAGGTACTAAAGGCAGAACGGGAGATAACCATAGCAAAGGTGGTGTTAAAATACGTCCTCGGTTATCCTATGGATGGAGAAATTGAACTCACCGATCAACTGGAAACTTTTGTGGATCCTTTAACAAACTTAAATCAAGCCAGCGGATTCGATTTATCGGGACATATTGACTACCGCCTGGCAGTTACCAATTTTCAGGTGTCAGAAAAGCTTTTAAAACTTGAAAAAACAACATTTTTGCCAAAACTCAGTGGATTTTACAGCTATTCGAAAACAGCCTACGGAAACCAGGCGAACCTGTTTAAGTCTTCAGTTTCATGGTATCCTTCATCACTGATAGGGCTGCAGCTTACGGTTCCGATTTTTAATTCAGGAGAAAAAATAGTGAGTGTTCAGCAGGCAAAAATTAATGTGGAAAAGGCGTTCAACGAAAGAAAGCTTGCAGAAACCACCCTTCAGAAAGATTATCTGACTGCTGCTGCTGAAATGGAAACGGCTAAAGAAAAATATGAAAACGATGTCGAAAACCATCAGCTGGCTGAAAGAATACTGCAAAAAACCAAAATAAAATTCAGTAATGGTCTGTCGTCAAGTACCGAATTGTCACAACTCGAAACTCAATACCTGCAAACATACGGAGCCTATGTGGCATCGGTTATGCAGCTTCTTCAAGCCAACTTACAGCTTAAAAAAGCGCAAGGCACATTGTAAAATCAGAAAACAGATAAACTATGAAAAAAGGGGTTATAATTATTGCAACAGCGTTTTTCCTTTTGGCGTGCAACAGCACACCAATGAATGAGGAAGAAGGTAAACGAAGGGAACTCCAGCAATACAAACAGCAGGTAAATGAACTGCAGGCAAAAATAGAAACTCTTGAAAATGATCTCGCGGGAGATAGGGAAGAGGAAAAAATACATGTGGCGGTTACGGAATTAGACACCCAGCTCTTCGAACACTATATCGAGGTAACAGGAATTGTAGAAGCCGATCTTGATGTAAATGTAAGTCCCGAATCACCTGGAATTATTCAGGAGGTATATGTTACAGAAGGTCAACATGTTTCTTCGGGACAGGTTTTAGGAAGATTAAACACGGAAACCCTCAAACGAAGCCTGGATGAACTAACCGTTCAGCTCGATCTTGCTAAAACGAACTATAAGCGGCAAAAAAATCTGTGGGATCAGAATATTGGTTCTGAAATGCAGTTCCTGCAGGCCAAAACCAATATGGAGAGTCTTGAAAAGAAAATTGAAAGTCTCCAGGCTCAGATTAACATGTCGGAAATCAGATCACCTGCAAATGGAGTTGTAGATATCGTTTTTCAAAAGAAGGGACAAATGGGAAGTCCCCAGGTTCCTTTTGCCAAGGTATTAAACATCGACAAACTGAAAATTTATGCCGATGTTTCGGAATCCTATTTAACCAGAATCGATCAGGGCGATATGGTAAAGGTTACATTTCCAGCCCTGGATTTGGAAATAGATGCACCTATTACGCGTATCGGAAACACCATTGATCCCGATAACCGGACCTTCAGAGTTCGGATTGACATACAAAACAGGGGTAAAAAGATTAAGCCTAATCTTATCAGTATTGTAAAAATTCGCGACTTTGTGGCCAAGGATGCCATTGTTGTACCGACACTTTTAGTTAAAGAGGATTTTAAAGGTCAGTATACGTTCATTGTTGAAAATGAAGGGGGAACGCTTCTTGCAAAAAAAGTACGCGTAAAAACGGGCATGACTCAAAACAACAGAACCGTAGTAGTAGAAGGGTTACAAGATGGCATGAAAATAATTTCTGAAGGTTACAATCAGGTTTCGGATGGAGTTGCGGTTGCACTTTAATTAGCAAAATAGTTGTATAAATAATTGTATCTATGGCAAAGGAAAAAGAACCAAACCTGCAACATATTCAGCGAAAGTTTAAGCCCACATATGTTGCCCTGAAAAATAAAACCACGGTTTATATTACCACCGGGTTGCTGATATTTTTTGGAATTTTTTCATACAACCAGATGCCCCGTGAATTAATGCCGGAGGTGGTTATCCCTTACATATTTATCCAGACCGTTTATCCGGGAAATTCACCCGTGGAAATAGAAAACCTGATTACGCGGCCCATAGAGAAAGAGCTGAAAGGTATGCAGGGAATTAAGCAGGTTAAATCCGGTTCCTATCAGGATGTCAGCACCATTACTGTTGAATTTAATACCAATGTGGAAGTTCAGCAGGCATTGCAGGACACAAAAGACCGAGTAGATAAAGCCAAATCGGAATTACCGGATGATTTGGATTCAGATCCGCTGGTAATGGATATAAACTTTTCCGAATTCCCTATTCTGAACGTAAATTTATCGGGTGATTTCAGCATGCGCGATCTGAAGAGATATGCCGAAATCCTGCAGGATGAGTTTGAAGGTCTGCGTGAAATTTCAGAAGTAAACATCAGAGGTGTAGAGGAACGGGAAATACAAATCAACGTCGATCCATACAAGCTGGATGCTGTTGGCTTAACGTTTGAGGATATCGCTCTGGCAGTTCAATTTGAGAATGTAACCATTGGTGCAGGAGAATTTACGGCCAATGAAACCCGCCGCATTATCCGTACTGTTGCCGATTTTCAGAATATCGACCAGATTTCCAATACCATTATTAAAGTCACGAACGGAAAGCCGGTTTATATAAGAGATGTCGCAACTGTTGTGGATGGGTATAAGGAACAAGCTACCATTGCCCGGCTGAACGATAAACCGGTAGTAACGCTATCGGTAATAAAAAAAGCCGGAGAAAATATCCTGGAGGCTTCAGAGAAAGTAAAACAGGTTATTGACGACCAGCGGGCTCAGGGATATTTGCCGGCTAATCTGGAAACTATTGTTACCGACGACTTGTCTTTCCACATCAGGGATGAAATTCAGAACCTTGAAAACAGCATTATATTGGGGATGATTCTTGTGGTATTTGTTCTGTTCCTGTTTCTTGGCTTCAGAAATGCTCTTTTTGCCGGCCTGGCCATTCCAATGTCCATGTTTCTTTCATTCGTTATTCTTCAGCAATCGGGGGTAACCCTCAATAATATGGTACTGTATTCACTCATACTGGCACTCGGAATGCTGGTTGATAATGCCATTGTTGTGGTTGAAAATGTTTACCGGCTCTACAACGCAGGTTATTCAGTACTCTCGGCAACCAAAAAAGGCGTCAGCGAAATAGCATACCCTATAATTACTTCTACATTAACTACATTGGCAGCTTTTTTCCCTTTGCTTATGTGGGAAGGAATTGTAGGTCAGTTTATGAGCGTGTTGCCTAAAACGCTTATCGTGGTGCTTTCTTCCTCATTATTTATTGCATTAATTCTGAATCCTGCATTTATATCATCCTTTATGAGAATAGATGATATAAACAACAAACTGAATGCGAAGAAAGTGCTCAAAAATTCCGGTATTTTTCTAATTGTTGCAGGCTTATTCTATCTTGCGGGCATTTGGCTTTTGGCCAATATTTTAGCAACCATAGCCCTTTTAATGGTGCTCAACCTTATCGCATTACGCCCGTTGGCACGCTGGTTTCAAACCCGGTTTCTGGTATGGATGGAAAACATGTACACCCGGCAGCTCAGGCATGCGCTTACCGGGTACTGGCCACATATTTACTTTGGCGGTACAGTAGTGTTGCTTGTTTTTTCCATTATCTTCTACTTTTTCTTCAGCAATCCCAGAGTGGTTTTTTTTCCTGAAACCGATCCTCAGACCATTTATGTTACTATGGAATTGCCTGTAGGTACATCACTTGAAAAAACAGATCAAGTCTCTGATGAAGTTGAAAAAATTATACATGAAACACTTAAACCTGTAAATGGGATCGTTAAATCGGTTACTACAAATGTGGGTGTGGGTAAAGGGGGAACATTTGAAAATGATGTAAGCCCTAATAAATCCCTTACTTCAATTTCATTCCTGGAATATAAATTCCGCCAGGATGTAAGCACAGCCAAAATCATGCAGCAGCTGACTGAAAACCTGAACGGATTTGTTGGAGCAAAAATTTATGTCGATAAAGATGAAAACGGACCACCAACAGGTCCGCCCGTAAATATTGACATTTCAGGTGATGAATTTGAGCAGCTGGTGCAGATTTCAGAAGATTTCCTGCAAATCATCAACGAAGATAATATCCCTGGAATTGATGAGTTAAAGCTTAACATTAATGTGAACCAACCTGAGATGGTTGTGAAAGTTAACCGGGAAACAGCCCGGTTGTATGAGCTTACAACCCAGCAAATTGCCATGACCTTCAGAAATGCCCTGTATGGTTATGATGCCGGCACACTTAAGGATGGTGAAGAAGAATACGATATATTCATTCGTTTGGCAGAGCCATACAGAAATGATGTTTCAACGCTGATGAACCAAAAAGTGATGGTGAACGACAGGAAGATTCCAATTTCAGCAGTTGCCGATTATGATTATTCTTCCACTTACGACAAAATTACCCGGATTGACAACAAAAGAACCATTACAATTACCTCAAATGTGGTTGAAGGATATAATGCAAACCAGATTAATCAGCGCATTCGCCAGCTGCTGTCGGAATACGACATGCCAAATGGTTATACCTACTCATTTACCGGAGAACAGCAGGAACAGTCGGAAAGCAGTGATTTCCTTTTATTCGCCTTGTTGATATCCATTGCTTTAATCCTGATTATCCTGGTTACGCAGTTTAATTCGTTAATCCGCCCGCTGATTATTATTGCAACGGTAGTTTTCAGTACCATCGGTGTCTTTCTGGGGCTTGGTATTTTCAATATGGAATTTGTAATCATTATGACAGGAGTAGGCATTATATCACTCGCAGGCATAGTCGTTAATAACGGCATTGTATTAATCGACTATATTGATCTGGTAAGGATACGCAGGCGTGAAGAACTTGGATTGCCCAAAGATGCTTTTTTACCAAAAAAGGTACAGATTGAAGCGTTGGTTGAAGCAGGAAGAACCCGCTTGAGACCGGTTATACTCACAGCAGTAACTACTGTGCTGGGATTGGTTCCGCTGGCTATTGGCCTGAATTTTAACTTTTTTACGCTTTACACCCAATTCGATCCTCAAATAACAATGGGAGGTGAAAGTGTTGCATTTTGGGGCCCAATGTCATGGACTGTTATTTTCGGATTAACTTTTGCAACCTTTCTGACGCTTTTATTATCGCCGGTTATGTATATGTTAACCATACGCATCAATTACCGGATTAAAAAATGGACCGGAAATCTGCCGGAGAATGATAAAAAATAGCAGATGTCTGAAAAACAGGGACGATCCTTTTTCAGGCATCTGTATTCACCGGGGATTAAACAAGAGAATCGCCTTTTTGAATCCTGACATCAGTAACAAACTGCTTAATCTGCTGTTCATCTTCTTTCCGGCATATCATTAAAGTGTCGTCTGATTCGGCCACAATATATCCATCCAGCCCCTGTAACACCGCTACTTTCTCTTCAGTAATGTTAATGATGCAGTTGCTTGTATCGTAAGTAAGCACGTTTTCACCATTAATTACATTTCCTCTGATATCCTTTTGCTTATTGTCGTATAACGATCCCCAGGTGCCAAGATCACTCCAGCCGAAATCTGCTGTTAACACATACACATTACCGGCTTTTTCCATAATGCCATAATCAATCGAAATCCCTTTGCATTCGGAGTAGGTTTTATTGATGAAATGAACTTCATCCTCTGTGTTATACAATTTCTCGCCTTTTGAGAATAAAGTGGAAATATCATTCAGATACGTTTGAAAGGCGGAAAGAATGGATGAAACCGACCAAAGAAAAATCCCTGAATTCCAGAAAAATTCACCACAATCAACGAATATCTTTGCCATTTCCAAATCCGGTTTCTCGGTGAAGGTTTTCACCTTAAAAAGGTTGTCGAACTCATTGAATTTCACATTGTCCCTTACCTGAATGTACCCATATCCCGTTTCAGGCCTGCTGGGCTTAATGCCAAGGGTAAGCAGGGCATCGTTTTGTGCCACAAAATCCAACCCTTTCTTAATTTGACGGATGAATTCTTCTTCTTTAATAATTAAATGATCTGAAGGAGCTACAATCAGGTTTGCCTGAGGATCTTTCAACTTTATTTTATGAAGGGCATAGGCTACACAGGGTGCAGTATTGCGTCGCAAAGGTTCAGGTAAAATCTGGTCATCTTTTAACTCCGGAAGTTGTTCTTTTACAAGATCGATGTACCTGACACTGGTCACTACCAAAAAATTTTCTGCCGGAATAATGGAAGTAAAACGATCGAAAGTTTGCTGTATCAAGGTTTTCCCTGTGCCTAATATATCCAGAAATTGTTTGGGACGGCCCTGCCGGCTCAATGGCCAGAACCGGCTTCCTACTCCTCCGGCCATTATTACGCAGTAGTTGTGCTTCATTGAATTATTTTTCTTTTATGAGCAATACCATTTATTTGATTGTATTCATTAAAGCCAAATATATTGCTACTTTTTGTAACAACGTCAATTATATGTGAATGTTTTATATCAGCCATTAATGTTGTAAATTTAGCCTCTGATTCCAATTGTTCATTTGATTAAAAACCGAAGAAAAAAACAGAAGGAAGCAGATGGTGTGCCTGTTGCAGATTAAAAAACAATAATACCATGTTTTTATAAATAATTACAAAATGAAATTTTTTTATCATATAGGTCAGTTTTTCTTTATGCTCAGCCGGGTCTTTGCCCGGCCCGAGAAACATAAAATGTACATACGCCAGCTTTTTCACGAAATTGATACCCTGGGAGTAAATTCCGTTTGGCTTGTAATTATCATTTCCATATTCATCGGAGGAATTATGGTAATCCAGTTTGCCTACAGCCTGGCTAATCCCCTGTATCCGACAACTCTAGTGGGACTTGGCACACGCGACACATTAATTCTCGAGTTTTCTTCCACAATGATGGCTCTGATCCTGGCCGGAAAAATCGGATCGAATATTACTTCAGAAATCGGCACCATGCGGGTAACCGAGCAAATCGATTCGCTTGAAATTATGGGCGTCAATTCAGCCAGTTACCTCATCTTGCCTAAAATTGTAGCGGTAGTATTTGTATTTCCGTTTCTGTTTATTATAAGCGTGTTCTTCGGCCTCTTTGGAGGTATGATAACCGGCCCTCTTGCAGGCGTTATAACTGTAAATGAATATATTGAAGGCATTCAGTGGCTTTTTTATCCCTATTATATAACCTTTTCAATCATTAAAACCTTGTTTTTTGGTTTTTTGGTAGCCGCAGTCCCGGCTTATTTTGGCTATCATGTCCAGGGAGGAGCGCTCGATGTGGGAAAAGCAAGTACCCTGGCTGTTGTAAACACCAATGTTCTTATTTTATTATTCGACTTATTATTAACCCAATTGCTGTTAACATGATAGAAATTAAAAATTTATATAAATCGTTTGATGGAGTTCCCATTTTAACCAACATCACCACCCGTTTTGAACCCGGAATCACCAACCTGATTATCGGGCGGAGCGGCTCGGGAAAAACCGTTCTTGTAAAATCAATATTGGGGTTATATGAGATTGATAAGGGAGAAATATGGTATAATGACCGGAATCTTACCAGAATGGCAAACAAAGAGCGAAAAAAAATGAGACGCGAAATCGGAATGGTATTTCAGGGTGGCGCTTTGTTCGACAGCTTAACCGTTGAAGCCAATGTGAGGTTTCCAATGGACATGTTTACCACCATGTCGGTAAAACAAAAACAGGAACGCATTGAATTTTGCCTCGAACATGTAAATATTGAACCCGGTGCATTTAAGTTATTCCCCAGCGAAATAAGCGGAGGAATGCAAAAACGGGTGGCCATTGCCAGGGCAATAGCCCTAAACCCAAAATACCTTTTCTGCGATGAACCAAATTCAGGCCTCGACCCTGAAACATCTACCGTAATCGATAAACTTATTCAAAACCTTACCCGGGAATTTAACATGACAACCATCATTAATACCCACGATATGAACTCTGTAATTGATATTGGTGAGTTTATCCTGTTCATTTCCAAAGGAGAGGTTGCCTGGAACGGAACGAACAAAGAAATCCTGAATACCGAAAACAGAAAATTGAACGACTTTATTTTTGCCAATAAACTTTATGCCCACTTGCGAAAGGAGAGAGAAAACAACTAGTTTTTCCGGTAGTAAATGCCTGATTTGTAAAATCTTGTTTATTAAAAGCTATTGCCGGAACTTTACCCAGGAACAATACTTCAAAAGAGCAACAGACAGATGATTTATAAAAAATAATTTTTTTATAAAAGTTTTTATATTTTTGCATCCTGATTTCAAAAAGATATTTTTTAACTGACCTGTGGTGTAATTGGCAACACGTCTGATTCTGGATCAGAAGAGTCCAGGTTCGAGCCCTGGCAGGTCAACTATAGATTATCAAGGAGTTATGGGTTAGACACCATGACTCCTTTTTTTTCTGCCGGTTTTCCGCTTGAGGTGTTCTGAGAGAATCCCGCAGTCAATGGGACATCTCAAAATCAACAATTTATTTTTTAATCATTTTACCCGTTTTTACATTTTGCTGGCCATTCAATAGTTTGTAGAGGTAAACTCCATTTTCCAAATGTGATATTGTAACCGGCCTGCCTGGATAAACTAGTTGCTCAATAACCTTTGCACCGGTAATTTGGAAAATTTGCAGTGAAAGAGCTTCGTGGTTATTTTTCCAACTAAATTTAATCGATTCAGATGCCGGATTTGGATAAACAGAAACAACTGAATTTTCAAATTCATTGATATTTGTTGAAGTTCCGCCTGAATAATAAAAAGTGGTATGTTCGGTATTTTTCCAGCTTCCCTCAACCATTTCAAAACTTTTAATATCTGTAATTGCTTTTACATAAGAGAAATCGATTGATGCCTGTATCCCAAGTAAATTTAAAAACGAAGAAAAGGCATTCATTACAAAATCAATCTGAGGAAAGGTAACCTCTGAAAAATTGGTTGTACTGAATAGGTATTCATCTTTCCATTCTTCTATCCAGGCAACGCCGTTCCAGGTTGAAAAAATTTCAGCCGAAACATCACCAGCTAAGTTATATTGGTATTCGGTTTTATCGTCATCTACCCAGGCCGCGCCGTTCCATGATGAATTAATTTCAAGGGTAAGATCACCTGATTCATTGTACTGACGGGTAATACGTGAACTTTTTTCCATTGTGAAGGTCAGAAAATTTATGGCCGAGTTTTCAATTGTACTTAATCTTTCTGAACTATCATAGTTATATTCCGTAACTGACCAAAGCATTTGCACACCTTCTTCAAATACATTCGTGTTTGAGGTTTCTATTTTTCCTGATGCGGTGTAAGTATTAACAACATTCATACTTAGAATTAATTCTCCTAAATCTTCGTCCATACCCCAATATTCCGTTTTTATCAGTTGTTTCGCTTCATTGTAATGATTGGTTTGTTTCATATCAATAACCCAGGTTGCTCCGTCATCTTCACTGGAATTCATAATTATTGAATCCTGCATTCCTTGCGGATTATAATAAATGAGAATTTTACTAACCTGTTTTAATGTATGGGTAAGTTCATCTCTCTCGTACAATAACATGGAATTTATCCTGTCGGTGTTGTCGTATCCCAGTTCAGTTTTAGAAATAACATCCCAGGATTTATCGGTAAGATTCCATTCCTTCTCAACCCACGCTGTGTTTTTCATTTCAGCATCATAAAGATATTCATCCTTATAATCATTTTGCCAAAGCTGGGTTTCTTCATTCAAAATCCGGTTTACCGTACTGTCGAGTTTTTGAGTAGCCGCAGTACTTTTTAAATACAGCTTTGAACTATTTATTCTGGCAAGGATGTTTAATTTTGCACTCAACTGAGCAATAACAGAAAATTTTTCCTGTTTTTCCTGAATTTTATTCTGAAGCTCATTATTGCTTTCAGCGATTAATCCAAAGGAAATCAGAAACAGAAATAAAAAAGAAGTAAATTTTTTCATGGATTTAAAATTTAAATTAATAATAAAATACCTTATAATTTCAATTAAAGCTACAACATTTAAGAATAGCACGCAATAGTATTATTATTATTAAATTATGACCAGTAGTCTGTACGATAATCGCTGATTATGGGAATCGGGCATGGATTGAACTCGAATTACATAAAATTGATCTTTTCCCGGATCATAAGGCAAATCCTGCACAATGGAATGCCAACGATTCCTATGATTCTCCCGGTCAGGGAAGTTCAATAATGAAACTCAACGATACCGACCTGATAGGAACATTTAAACCCACAACCTCACCTTTCCATGAGTGTTCAGTTGAACCAATTGAGCGGGATGAGAGTATTGTATCATTTGACGTCTCATTTACGGCAGAAGCAGATGACACTGTTGTTATTTTAATAAGAGCATTTATTTTAGAATTAGAGATTTGTTTTTTGGAAGAATCACCAAGAGAGCCCGAACGTAACGAAAATCAGTAACAGATTTTTATGTTACATTTCCATACCTGGGTCTTTAAATTTTGAATAAAATATACTGCATGTTTCATTGGCTGCTAAAACAAAAGTTGAAAATTAATTCCAACCCTTTTTATTCTTTGTCGGGTGATAAGATTTACTTATAGTGAATCTTAGATAGGTGGAACTAAATCAAAATCCTGTTCGCTTCGCTCATACCGGGTTTTTTGTGCCCAAACTTTTCTGACCCCCATCCTGAGTGTATCTATCCCCTAATAACTTGAATAAAAAAATGCGATGTTAAGAAAATTCATATTTCTTTGCTAAATGAATAAAGTTTAGAATTACCTAGTTCAAAACAGGATTGAATGATATGAATTTCAAAACCAATGAATTTAAAACAGCATACGAAAACGCAACGGATAAAATAAAACTTGCCTTTTTGGATGGAATTACAGTTGGAAACCAGGATTTACAAAAAGCATTTGTAACTTTTGCAGCCAGCAATGAGCAACCGTCAGGCATTACCTATGAACGGTTCTGTGAAATTGTTGTACAGGTTCTTGAGGATTATAAAAACCGGTTTGAAGAAGTAGATCCGGAAAATCCCGATTGGGAAAAATACAGTCCTTCCGGCTCAGGATATATGGAAGAGTGGGAACAATACCAGGAAGCCAGCGAACAGGAATTTGATGAGGTTTTTGATGAATTTAAAACCGAAGCAACCGATCGGATTATTATGCAAAAGCTGGATGAATTGATTGCCATGATTATAGGTCTTTATGAAGCAACATTGGAGGCCGATATAAACGATCCCTACGATTCATTTGGCGATGTCAATGAATACCTGCTTAGAGAACACAGCCGGGTGATGCACGAAATAATTGAAAAAGTAAATCTTTCTGCAGTTTCCGATTCAGCAGTTATCAATGTATGTAAGACATTTTTCATGTATTGCGACAACGAATACCCGGGTAATGAACATTTTACAGCATATTTCGAAGATTTACTGCTGGTCATATCGGGCAAGTCAAGTCATCCCGGTAAAATACTAACCATCCTCGACCATTCGAACGCAGAGCGGAAATACGTACCTCGCCTGGTGCTGATGCTTCATCAAAAAGCCGGCAATTCAGAGGAATGGCTTCAGACGGCAAGGCAGTTTTATGCGCAGAACAATAATGTTGCCGGGCAATTGCTGGAGCATTATTTTTGTCAGGGAAACCCTGAATTTACTGAGCTGGCGAAGGAGTTATTTGAAAAAGACCCTCGTTACTGGGCGCAGCAGCTTAAAAGGTATGTAACGGCAGAAATGGACGAGGCATTGTTTGCAGAGGTTTTTTTTCGGTTGGTTGTGGATGAAGGCAATTTGGAAGATTTCCACAAACTCAGGCCGCATCTGTCGACAGAGAAACTCGAAAAGCTGATAAGCGACATTCATCATGATAAACCTTTTTTAGTGCAGGTACTGGCAGTCGAAGAACGCTACGAAGAAATTAAAGAAATAGTTGAACATAACCCCAACGACTGGCAATACCCGGAGCTGATAACACCCCTGCTGGAAGTATTCCCCGAATTCTGCTTTAATCATATCAGCGAAAAAGCGAGGCGGACCATCCAAACCGAAAGAGGCCGCAGCACTTATCTGCGCATTGTGGAATGGTTGCAGCTAGCCGCCAGAATCCCCGGCTACTATCCTCAAACCATGCTCCTTGCCCGCGAATTCTATAACCATAAACCCAATCTGCCGGCGCTGAAAGATGAACTGAGACAGGCGGGACTGGTGTAGTAAGTAAAACTTTTATCGGCTTCAAATACCATTTTTTCCAACAGCAGGTTCGTGCAATACAGGATAAACAAAATGAAGGAACTTATGGCAGAATTAGAAGCACCGCACTAAAAGGGACAAGTCAGGAGATATTTAAATTTCTGAAAGATTTTGTTCAAACTAAAGCTGATTAATGATTAAGAGGGTATGTTCAATAATTTCTTTTGATTTATTTTCAGTAAGAACTCATAATGATAAAATAATAGCTTCATTTAATCTTATTTTAAGTTCAAACGAATCATGTAAAACCTTTGGATTTTCATGATATCCCTGAAGCGAGTATAAACAGATATTTGAATCATTTAAAGGCAATTTTACGATTTGATTTGTTTCTGAATATTTAGCAAGAAAAATTTCGGTGGTACCCTCTTTTTTAAAAACAATTCCATCTATTAAATCAGGATGCGATGAAACCGAGGAGAGCAAATGTTTTGCCTCTGATATTACTCGAAATAAATTAATTAAAGGAAAAACCGTTTTGTTAAGTTCCGGCAGTAAGTTTGATGTCAAATCCATATTAAGAATTCCTCGCCAGCCAACGGTTTCGTAAAAATCAATCAAATTTGCACCAGACTGTGCAAGTTGTTTAAGTGCACCCATTGTCCAGCCTGCAGCAAACATTGATTGTTGCCGGGGATCAACCTGGGGAGCCATCTCTTCCAGACCTGAATATTTTTCTTCTTCTGTTGCTACAACATTAAAACGTTGTTTTAGTGTTACTGGTGAAATCCATATCCGTTTGCCAGGGAATAATTTTTTAGCCGATTTTACAACTTCGGCCAATCCTTCCAGATTTTCAATGATACTCTTTTTGTCAAATGCATGTATTTGCGGGCACGCTGAAAAGCAAACAAAATCGGCATTACTCGCATCCGGGCGATTTCTGTTCAATTCTGCAAAATAGGCATTAACGCCCGTTCCCACTTTTACATCACGAAACCTGCTTCGAATTTGCTCAGCAATATCTTTAAAAGCGGGATGTGGCAAATGATTCATACCAACCGGCAAAATTGCTTTCAGTAGTTTCTGTTTGCCACTAAAATATTCCAAAACAGCTTCCAGTTTTGATTGATAATCATCAGGAAAGTAAAGACAAAGGAATAATGGAACTTTTAATAAACCGGCTTCGTTAACCGCCTTGTTCATTTCAGTTTGCCAGTTATCTTTATCCATATGAATATCAGCTCTCAAATGTTGGATTTGTAGAGTGGAAAGCAGTTTGATTTCTTCTTCTGATATCATCTTTTTGCGTGAACTTTTGCCAAACCCAATCTCTGGGAGCTTAAACATCGAATTATTGTCCCAGTAAAAAGAAATTTCTTTTTCTTTAGCCGATTGTTTTTTTTGTTTTATATCGACATTTAAAATAATTTTTTGATTGAATTCTTCGCCCTTTTTAACCTCAACCGGAAATGGAAGTTCCAACGGTGTGCAATACGTTTTATATGATGCATCCGTCCAATTGCGCTGATCCTCCATTTCAAAAATGTCACCCTCAAAGGTAAGCTGTGCCTCAATTCCAACATCGGGGTTCCAATTTATTTGCTTTATGTTTTTAACCGGATGGTGCGGAGCAATTTGTTTTGGGAATTTAAATTCTTCGATTGAATTATCGGTATGAAGAACTGTACCTTTTTTTTCTGCGCATTCTTTTATCGGGTGTAAAACACAAAATCCAATTCGGTTTTTCAGGAATGAACTAATTGCCTTCCCTTGCATTTCAATTGAAATTTGATTTTGTCGGCCACGAATTAAATAGTTTGCACGGAAATTAATTTCATTTTGAACATATTCAACGCTAAGATTAATTTTGAATCCTCCTATAAACTGTTGAATGTTTTCGCTGATTATGTTTTTAGAAACTGTTCCCCAATTACGGTCACGAACAGCAGAATAAATCATTCGAATAATTTCGCAGTTGCCATATTTTACAGATCTGATAGCTGCATCTTCGTAATCGAGTTCGTAGTATTTTGTTTGAAATTTCATTGTTTTTCAATCAGGAAAAAAAATTATTGCAACCCTGTTCTCAGGTAATTTAAATTTTCCATTGGGTAATCCAGGTTTGAATACTTCCAACGAGATGTACAAACAGAATAACATCGGTTTTATTATTTTATTTTTAAGTGTTCATCGAAAAAACTGTCACTCCTTCGTAATCCCATGGATTTATTCTTATTATTGCGAATAAGTACTTAATCCCAACAAATAGCAAGAATATTTACAATTTTTTCACTCTGCAAAAATTAAAATCTATCTAATTCTATAACCTTTCCAGTTCTGGCCGATTCATAGGCAGCCCAAACTAATTTTACGGTTTCAAAATTATCATCTGCGGTATTTTCGGCTTTACTGTTACCGAGCATGTCTTGAAGCATATTAAGGTTTATATCGACAATGCTGGGTGGTTCTGGTTTAAGCCGGTCAGTTTGCCAGGGGTAATATCTCATGGGGACAGTTTCTTTTGTAGTTTTTAAACCGACAGTTGTGCTGATTTCAAATTCAACATCGAGCCGGATACTGCCTTTGTCGCCCTCGATTAGTAACACCGTTTGAGGGAAAATTTCTTTTTCCAACGGTGAACTAAACGAAATTTTCTGAATGCAAACCACACCGTTTTTCATTTTTATTACCGAGGTGGTAACATCTTCACCTTTAATGGTCGGGTTCACAGTCTGTTTCACACAATAAACCGTTTCGGCTTCACCAAACAAATACCTGAGAACATCAAATTGATGAGAACCCTGATCAGTAAGTGCAAATTCTTTAAGTTCAGCTAAAAACGGTTGTGTTTCAAAAACCGGGAAAGCGGTAAGGAAGGCAGTTTCACAACGAAATGCATTTCCGATAACTCCTGAATCCAGAATTTGTTTTACCCTGCGAAACTGGGGTTGCCAGCGGTAATTTTCATGAACATAAAATCTTACCCCGGCATCTTTGGTAACTTTCATCATCCGTTTTGCCGCTTCGTAAGATGGCGCCAGGGGCTTCTGGCAAATTACATCTTTGCCATATTTTGCTCCAAGCAGCGTAAATTTTTCATGGGTGTCAACATCAGATATGATATCGATAAAATCGAGTTGTTCTTTTTTTAGCAATTTCTCAGCATTGTCATAAGTATTGTTAATGCCAAATCGTTTACCCAATGCATCAGCTTTTGATTTTGTACGGTTGTAAAGCGCAACGCACTCAGCACCCTCCAATTCCTGCCAGGCTCCAAGTTGAAACTGGCTCCAAAATCCACATCCGAATATTGCGAATCTTTTGTTTCTCATAATCATTGGGTTATATCAATGATTTGTTCCATAATATTTTCCGGATCAAATACTTTTTTCCAGTCTTTGTTAATCAGCAATGGCTTACCTCTCACTATGGCCTTATTTGCAGCATCTGAGAACACAGCACCTGGAATTTGATCGTACAATACGGCAAGTTGAATATTTAAATGTCCCAAAAGGAATTCCTTTGCAGCTTTTTCCGGAACACCTTTTTCCACAGCAACGTCAAGTGCTTCGCGCACTATCACCTGTAAAGTAGAACATAACGTTTCTACCAATGCAGGTTCCAAAATTCCCATTTGTTCAGCTGTGATTTTAAATGCTTCTTTAACCGGTGCGTACATTGTCACCGCCAAATCTTCTCCTTTTTGGTATTCACTTTCATCACCTTTAAAAAGTGCGCACACCACGGTTTGTTTTGCCAGAGTTCCGCCGAAATAATCTTTTTGTGCTTCCGGAGTCGGTTCCCAGTTAAACACACTGGGGTGCGACGGATGTGCAATAAAATAGGTTAAATCATCGCGATGCAATAATTTGCCAGCCAAAGCGCATGCTGGATCCAGTGTATAAACCATCGATCCGCTTTTCATTTTGGGTACAATCTTCCCGGATACTTTTCCCAGGATTATATCCGGAACAGCCAGGATCACAATGTCTGCTTCAGGGATAACAATATCTTCTTGTGAGATCGATATGTTAATATCGCTGAGACGATCAATACCCTCTTTACTAACTTCAAGATAACTCATTTCGTATTGGGGCACATTCTTCAAATTTGTTGTAAGCCGTATGCCCATTTTTCCCCCGGCGCCTACCAGTGCTACTTTAGTCATAATTAAAAAATCAGTTTATTGTTATATTTTTCAAATTCTCTTTTTAATAATTCTGTTCTTTCCAATGAAATAATTTCAACAAAAAGTGTTATATTTTTTGATTGCAATGGTTTCAATTCAGGATCGTAGTCAACAGTTTGGTCAATATTATCATCATGGTCCAAAGCACTTGATCCAAACTCGATACCAAGTCCATCCCAGTTTTTTTTAAAAACCGGTTTTCCATTTTTATAGGTAAATTCACTTGAATTTGCACCGCCATTGCAAAACCAGGTTTGGATATAAGGCGATGCGGTAAATGAAATTTCTATAGCCGGTTGTCCTGGATTAATTATCAATCCTTTGCATAACTTCCCAAATTTGGTATTGAAGGTTTGTAATTGCTTGTGTATAATACCAATTTCTGTTCTTTTTTTTTCATCCTCTGCCGGAAACCATGTTGTTATATTATCAGGTAAAAAGCCACCACCTCTTTTCTCGGCCTTTTTGGAAGGCAAAATCAATTTTGTTCCTGTTTTCGGATAGAAAGTAAGATGGTATCCCCAATCCGGAATTAAAGTTTTGGTGCTGACATTCTTTATCGAATCCACCACCAAAAAATTTTTCGCATCTTTTTGAAAAGAAAATGTTCGGGTAATTTGATATAATATTGAACCAGATTTATACCATTGCGGACCGTTCCCTTCAAGTGTCCTGTATTCAAAAGTTCCGCTTATGATAATTTCATTTTTTTTATGCTCGATTAAAACTTTATCCAACGGAATGTTTGACGTTTCACCATGCAGTGGGTACAACTTTCCTGAATCCCCCATTGTTGGCATTCCCCAATTTCTCATGCCATAAAATTCTATGCCACTTGAAAATGTCTTAAGAAATGAAAATCCAGGTGCAGGGTTTCCATTAATATAAACATCTCCATCCAACGGATCAAAGCTATCCGGGTCGGTTAAGCTTGTTGGGGCATCCCAGAATATTTTCTGCCCCTTGTAAATTGCCTGTCCGACTGATAATCCCTTTGAAGGATAGAGCTCAACCTTCCAATTTTCATTTTTAATTTGTAAACGAAAAACATTAACCGGATCAGATGGTTGCTGGTAGGTTTCAATTCCCCATCCGTTTTCAGCAATTTGTTGATTTTGGTTCAAATGAACTATCATAACGGCATATTAACTTTGTAAAAGTAATTTTTTCATTACCGTGATACTTTTCTCCGCCCACAATAATTCTTTACGTACTGTTTCATCAATCGTTGGCTCAGGAGGTGTCCATTGTTCCAGGATAGCTGAAGTACAATTTGCAGGAACTTTTTCGAGCATTAGTTTTAGTGGTAACAATCCGTCTCCAAGCGGACAGCCTTCAATTATAAATCCCATTTTATGATAAACCCTTTCCACTTTGAACTCTTTGACATGCAGGTTAACCGTCAGCGGTGCCAGTTTTTCGATTACCGTTTCCAATCCTTCCCCCGCTCCCATTGAATTTACCGAATCAAGACATATTTTAACGTATTCACTTTTTGATTTTTTAACCATCTCAACAAATTCCCCTGATAAAAATCGGTCGTGATTTTCTATGGCCAAAACGATGTTATTTTCCTCAAGCATTGGAACCGCATTTTTTATTATTGAATGAATTTCGTTCAAACCGGGTTCATAATCCTTTCCATCGATTACAAACCGAAGAATGGGTGAATGGAAAAACATTGCCAGTTCAATGTATTTTTCAAGATTTTCAGATGTCATTTTACGGGCGCCCACTTCAATTTGAACTTTTAAATCCTCAGCATAATTTCTGATTTTCAGCAGCTCGGTTTGTTCAAATGCATCCAACGGAAGATTGTCTGCTATTTGTACGACTTGCACTTCAAACTCAGCCGCCTTTTCAATTAGTTGATAAACCGTCATTGGTTTTTCCTGTTCTTGCCCCGGAACACCAATGGCCCATGTAAATGTATATGAACTGATTCCCGCTTTCATTTATGCATTTGATATGGTAATTAAAATCAGTCCGACAATATAGCCAATAAACATAAGTGCAAGCAGCAGATTTGTTCCTTTTGGCGCTCCCTGAAATTCTTTCCAGACGAACAGTCCCCATAAAATAGCAACCACTGGCGCTGCATTACTCAATGCGTATGCAATAGCCGGATTTGCCGCCCCAACAGCCATATAACTAAATATTGTTCCCAGGGCCCAAATTCCGCCACCTAACATTCCCAAAAGGTGGGTTTTGGTTGTGCCTGTAGTATAAGTTTTCATTTTTACCGGCGGCCCTTCCACAGGTTTTCGCATGAAAAACGGGTTGATCACAAGTGTACTTAATACAATTCCAACTGCCATAAAAAACACTCCCGAATAAGGAGAAAGTGTTCCTTTCCCGCCCTGAACAAAAACCGGGTCGAGTGAATTAACCACTACAGGGTAAAAAAAAGCGATAAATGTTCCGGCCAATACTGAAAGCACGATTCCTTTCACCGAGGTTTTTTCTTTTGTGCTTGTTAGGTTTTTGTATGATTTCCCGCTTAAAAATATGGCGACAATGATGGCCCCAACACCAATCCACAGTAGAACCGGATAATTACTGGCATTACCGCCTTTCATTGCGATATTAATATAATTTAGAATAATACCAAGAACCCAGGCAATGCCACCACCAATGGGAAACGCCACGGACATGCCTGCAACTGCAATTGCGGCCACCATTAGTAAATTACCCATATTCCAAAGCAAGCCTCCCAGCATGGCAAACAACATGCTGGAAAACTCTGCCTGATTTAAATCTTCGAGGAACGTCCTGCCATTAGTTCCAAAACTGCCAACAGTAAATGCAGCCAGTGTTGCAAGAATTAAAATTCCTAAGGTAAGATCCCAATAGAACAACTCGAAACGCCATCCTTTTTGAACCATTTTTTGTGTGTTTTGCCAGGAACCCCAGCATATCATCGCAAAAACACAAAATAAAATGGCTACCCAATAATTAGATAAAACAATCATGGTTTGATTTATTAAGTTTACTTTACTATCTTATTTATTCAAAAATAAAAGATGAATCTGTATTTTAACTTTTACAGTGAATATGTTATATAACATAAAAATGAAAAAATTAATACCAGAACTGCATATTAATATAGAAATCCCCAAACAAATCAGAACTTTTATTGAAACTAATATTGAAAATGATACGCTAAAACCGGGTGACAGGTTACCATCTATAAATAAATTAACGAAAGAGCTTAACCGCGCCCCGGTAGAAGTTATACGAGCCTATGAAGAATTAAGGGAACTGGGAATTGTCACTTCCAAACAGGGTAAAGGATATTTTGTTTCGAGTGCAGATATTACATTAGAAAACCGTATTTTCCTGCTATTTGATCGGATAACAGCTTACAAAGAGATTCTTTATGATTCAATCAGAAATGAATATGAAGATACTACTGACATCCAGGTGTTTTTTTCAATGAATCAGAAGATTTTTAAAAGCAATGAATAAAAATTCTAAACTTCACATCCTTGTTAACAATGATAATTCGATAATTTTGACAATTATATTTTGAAATAAACACTAAAAATTTTATGCTGGAACAAATTAAAGAAGACGTTTACAAGGCAAATGTCGATTTGAAGAAACACGGATTGTTAATTTTTACCTGGGGTAATGCCAGTGGCATTGATAGAAATCAGGGAATGGTGGTAATAAAACCCAGCGGTATTGATTATGATAAAATGAAACCCGAAGATATGGTAATTTGCGATCTGGAAGGTAATGTTATGGAAGGCAAACTGAAACCATCATCTGATTTGCCAACCCATCTTTATTTGTATAGAAATTTTATAAATGTAGGTGGAATAGCGCATACACATTCAACTTATGCAACTGCATGGGCACAGGCCGGAAAAGGAATCCCAAATATCGGCACAACGCACGCCGATTATTTTGTCGATAAAATTCCTTGTACGCGTCAAATGACCAAAGAAGAGGTTTTTGAAAAGTATGAAGAAAATACGGGAAAGATAATAGTTGAAAGCTTTGAGGGATTAAATCCGGTGGAAACCCCTGGAGTTTTAGTAAATAACCATGGACCATTCTCATGGGGGAAAGACATAAATGAGGCGGTACATAATGCCGTGGTTTTGGAACAAGTTGCTAAAATGGCTTCAATCGCATTCACCATAAATCCTGATTTAAAAATGAACCCGCATCTTATCAAAAAACATTATCAACGAAAACATGGTAAGAATGCTTATTACGGGCAGTGAATAAGTTTTTTTACCACTCCAGTTTCACGCTGTTGCTCATTTTTGTCATAAGGACATTTTGGAAGGCTATCCAGACATCTGGGAGGGCATCAGGTGAAATTAACTGTTTTGTTTTCCACAAGTACTGTTTTTCATAACGACGGGTATCTGTAAGCCTGAAGCTGCATGCAGAATCATCTTTATACAGGACAATAACCACCAAATGATCGCCAACCGTACTGCCGGATGTATCAAAATCATATTCCCATTGTATTACGAATCCTTCAGGATGAAGGCTCAGTGAGGCATTCAAGGGTAAAGGAAGAGATCCTGTGCTTAGCAATATTTTGCTTTTATCAATGCGTTGATTGGGATATTCACCCGTGAAAGCATTTCGCAAATTATATCCCATCGCCGTCTGATAGGGCGCTTTTCCTTTTGGAACAGCAGCAAAGGTTAAGCGGATGGGATCGCTGAACTTCCGCAGGAAGGCGTTCATCAACTGCATCCGCTGGCGCTGGGCCAGCTGAGCCGGAGATTTTGGGTTACTGATTGAACCGGGTTTTGTACGAATATACGTCTTGCCGTTTCGGTTGTAAAATACCAGGTTGCCAAGTGTACCCCCGGTAATGTTTAAAAAATTGCCTAATTTTGCCATTTGTTTAATTTTTAAATGTTTAACTGTGTTTTATAATTTTTTTAGTACTTTTTACACTACCTGTGTTTTGGTTTTACCACCTCCCTGCCGGTTCATTTTCGATTCAGAACTGTTTCACGGCCGATCATAATCGAAGTTGAATCGAAGCGGAAACAAATCCCGGACAGCAGGGATATAGAAAAACCAGGCAGCAGGTAACCTAAAGGTGTTTTAAATTTTATGAATCAGGCAGGGCGGGTTACCAATGACGGCTCCGTGGGTACGCAGGGTGTGGGCTGAAGGGCAGGAAACATGATAGATTTAGTAACAACATCTGAACCTTATTGGGAATAATATTGAGAACTTTTAGGTTCACCTATTTACTATTTTACTATTTTACTATTATCCTTTAATTATAGTATTCATAAAAGAAATTTGAGTGAATTTAAATAATAATAATAATACTCCCCCCTACAATCTTTTTATATGTGACTGTATTTCTGATAGTTATGTGTATTGTATGTTTATCGTTCGTTTTTAATTCATGGTTTTACTATAGTATAGTAAAATAGTAAAATAGTAAAATAGTAATCAGGATTTTGTTCCTGATGTTTCATCATGTTCCATATCATTAAATTGATTTATATAATTATTTAGACTATCACGCCGGATAATGCCTTTTTTAAAGTTTAATACTCTCCCTGATGTGCTTGATTTCAAGAGTAATTTGCAGCAATAATTTGATTAGGTCTTCCATTTTAATCTTTTAAAGTGAACAGAACTGACCCTGGCGGCAGTGTCAGAATGTTTGTTTAAACGGTTTGAAGTTACAGCGATAAAAAATAAAAAAGTGTAAGGTATTCAGGTAGTGTAAGAAAAATGACACTAATTACACTTTTTTTCTGAAAAACATCGGTCGATAACCTTTTTTTGTTTAGGATCGCGGTTGAACTGAATTTCAGGAAATATCGCGCAATCCTGACAACCTGTTTTTATTACCCCTTTCATATTAAGCTTTTCCCGGTTCACAAAAGTTTCGGGATCTTTTATGTTTTCAGTAATTGTTTTACCAGCACAATGTTTACAAATAGGTTTTCCTTGACACTTTCCAATTGCAAATTCTCAGTTTCGCAAGTTAACCCAACGTATACTGACCTGATAAAAAATCTACTTTAGTTGAATAATAATTTTTACACTCAATATATTCAATATTGTTAACTTTACAATTTGCAACTTAAGCAAATCATTTTAACCCAATTACTGTATGAAACATTTATTATTTTTACTATTCGCAATGTTTGTGATAAATGCTGTTGCACAAAATCGGGTCGGACAGTTTAGTTTAACCCGGGATATAGGAAACCCTAAACATGCAGGTTCTGCGTTGTATGACGAAAATTCGCAAACCTACACTTTAAAAGGTTCGGGTTATAATATTTGGTTTGAACGGGATGAATTTCATTACCTGTATAATAAACTTGAGGGTGACTTCATTCTTACGGCCAATTTTGCTTTTGTTGGCGAAGGAAATGATCCACACCGTAAAATCGGTTGGATGTTGCGTGCTTCCGAAGCAGAAAACGATGTACATTGCTCAGCCGTCCTTCACGGCGATGGTTTAACTGTTATGCAGTGGCGTGGGCTCCGTGGCGCTGTTATGCGCGATCCGGAAGATGAAATTTTCGCAACCAAATCAAACTATCAGATTCTTCAGCTGGAGAGAAGTGGTAAAACCATAATTTTAAGAGCTGCTCATCCTGGCGAGCCTTTGCAGATTATTGGCAGCGAAGTAATGGAAAATCTGCCATCTGAAGTATTGGCTGGTTTATTTATCAGCTCACATAATCCTGATGAAGTGGAAGAAGCAAAAGTTTGGAATGTTAGAATTGATCAACCGGTTTCAGGAGATTATAATTCCGGCAAAGATGGTTGGATTGGATGCCGGATGGAAACAATGAATGTTTTTGATGGGAAACGTAAAGTGATATACGAAAAGAAAGACCGTTTTGAAGCTCCAAACTGGATGCCCGATGGGAAAAAATTACTCTTTAACATGGACGGTTCTCTTCACACCATTCCTGCAGAAGGCGGCGAAATTGAAAAAATAAATACGGGATCTGCCAATCGGCTTAACAACGATCATTGTATTTCTTTTGATGGAAAAATGCTGGGAATCAGCAATCACAATGGCAAAGGATCAAGCGTTTATGTATTGCCTTTAGAAGGCGGTAATCCGGTTGAAATTACGACGGAAACACCTTCATATTTACATGGTTGGGCACCCAACAACAAAGAACTGGTTTATGTTGCCCAGCGCAATGGGATTAATATTTATAACATTTATAAAAATTCCATAAATGGTGGAAAAGAAGTTGCGCTTACGAATAATAAAGCCGGAGAACACGTTGATGGGTGCGAATATTCACCCGACGGAAAATATATTTATTACAATGGCAGCCAATCGGGGACAATGCAAATCTGGCGCATGAAATCGGATGGAAGCGAAAAAGAACAACTTACTTTTGACGATTACAACGACTGGTTTCCTCATATTTCACCTGACGGAAAGTGGATTGCTTATATCTCATTTACAACAGATGTTGCACCTAACGATCATCCGTCGTACAAGCGTGTTATGTTACGATTGATGCCCGTTACCGGTGGCGCACCAAAAGTCATAGCCACACTGTATGGCGGGCAGGGTACTATTAATGTTAATTCATGGTCGCCCGACAGTAAACATATTTCATTTGTAAGTAATTCAGGAAAATAATTCCCTGAATTGGATATAGCAATTACTTTATAAACAATTTCAAAAGCACCTGATATTTTGAAGGGGAAAGGCTCAAATGCCTCATCCTGTTAAGGACTAACGTATGTTGGATCTACTGCGCTACGGTAGTAGTCGCGAAAACCGATTACAGCTTCTGAAAGCTCTGGAACGCCAAGCATTACGTCACCCTCGGTGTAGTAGTCACGGGAGTAGTAGGTTTGTGTCGTGCCTTCAATAAACTTCACAATTGACATACCGGGAGCGCTAAAAGGAGCACCGTTAAATTCACCCGACATGGTCCACGTTGCCATGTAAATATCGTCAGTTATGGTTTCATCTTCAACGATGGTATACAAATCCGACGATCCGGCAAAAAGACGGCCCAGAAATATGGCCATAGTGTCGGGGCCAAAAATATTAACAATGGGGTCGTGGTATTCATAGTTGCTTTCCAGAAAAGGGATTACGTTTGTCCAGTTCTCCGCACTAATCTCTACCAGTTGACGGCCGACCTCTAGTTGGTCATTGCTTATCTTATTTTGCGATTTCAACAGGTTACTTTTTGTACTTGCAGAAGGAGGAGGGAGCGGGCAGTCAAAGGTTGGATCCACAGCGCATCTGTAATACATTCTGAAGCCACCGATTGCTTCATTCAGACCGGGGATGGTAGCCATGATGTCGCCCTCGGAATAGTAATCCCGCTGGTAATACACCTGTGAAGAGTTGGGTCTAAACTTGAAGATTGAAATGCCTTTCGCCTGATATGGAACACTGAGAAAATCCCCTGACATGGTCCACGTTGCTGAATAGATATCGCCGATGAGGGTTTCGTCCTCGACAATAGTGACAAGATTGGGCGATGCAGCTGTGATGAGTTGATTGAGGAATGCAGTCATATTCTGAATTCCATTGATGTCAACGATTGGATCGTGGTACTCAATATCGTTGGTATAATACGGCAGGATTTCAGCTACGCCAGGCGCCTGCACTTCGAGCAGGGCACGTCCGATCTCGAGTCGCTCCTGATGGAGCTGGGGTGTATCGTCCTTTGAACAAGCCTGGGTAATCAGGATAATGACGATGCCGCCGATGATTGTTATTGCTTGAATAAACTTTCTCATGTATGGCCTCCTTAAAAGTTAGTTAATTTATGATAAATTGCAAAATAATGATTATTGAAATACTCCAAATTAAATTTTTATACAATATACCACTAAAGCCAGTAAATTAAATCAACATTAATGCAATTTTTTTTCGAATATTGAACCTTTTATAACAGGAAATACGGTAAATTTCAGGGGTGGACTAAAACAAAAAATGCCTGAAATTCATTGATTTAAAGCAATTTGATTTGTTGTTTTTTACGAGCGCCGACAATCCGAACCATTTGTTTCCTTGCACATCAATAACGCAAGACGTAACATTATTGCGGGGCAATCCGGGACTATTGTTATTGTTGTAATAATACCAAGTCTCATTGTCAAATTCTATTACGCCTCCATGGAGATCCGAATCTTCCGATGTTCCCATCCATTTGTTACCTTCTGCATCTATTACCATGGAATTGACCGATCCATACCAGTGCCAGGCTAATTCGAACTCCGGAATATCGAAAGATGTCCATTGGCTGGCATCAAACTTAAATAATTTCATACCGGAATTTACCCACATGTTTCCAACCCTATCAATCTCAACGAGGTGGATATTGTCCAATGATAAACCTGTAGATGCACTGTTGTATATGGTCCAGTTAGAATCGTCAAATTTTATGATTCCTCCACCGTAAGTACCAATCCATTTATTTCCTGATGCATCAATAGCAATATCGGAGATATCGGCAAATGGCAACCCGGAATTCGAGTTGTTATATATGGTCCAGTCAGTATTGTCAAATTTCATCAGTTCGCTTTCAAAACCATAAAGATCAACTGTTCCAATCCATACATTATCCTGGGCATCTATGGCAATTGATTTTATGTAATAACCTGATAATTCCGAGTTCGATTGATTATAGACAATCCAGTTGGTATCGTCAAATTTTACGACTTCCCCGTTATATGTACCGAACCATTTATTGCCCTGCGTGTCAATCGCCATTGCTGTAATTATGCTACCAGGCAGGCCTGAATTGTTGCTATTAAAAATCCGGACTTGTTGACCTGCTGATTGCAGCGGATACAAACTACACAAAAGAATCAGGAACAAAGTGATTCTGAATAGTAAATTCTTCATTTTCTGTTGTCCGGGTTCCGAAGCAATCGTAAACTTCATATGATCCTGACTTCTACGCCTAAGTATAAAATTCCTTTTCATGTTTGTGTGATTTAAAATTTCATGTTAATATTAAAATACCTATTTGTCTGATATAAAATTACATCAATGAATTGACGAAGTAAATACCCGATATCGGGTATTTTTCAAAAGCTAAGAAGCAACAGGAAATGAATCAGATGAGGTTAAATACCTGTGCAAAATGAGTGCAGTCGTAATTGGTTTTGCAACCCAGTTTGCGTTTTATGTTTCTGCGGTGTGTCGCAACGGTTTCAGCCGAAATAAAAAGTTCTTTGGAAATCGCATCATTCGTAAAGCCAAGAGCAAAAAATTTCAGCAGTTCTTTTTCCCTTTTAGTAAGTGAATCGAATAGATGGATGTGCTCATGCATGAAATTATTTTCATTTATTATCCTTTGCGCTTTTTGGGCCAACTCAAGCAACGAATCGATAGGTATTGACATCCCGATTAAAAGTTTAGGATGTCCTTCATTATCTCTTAAAAAAAATTTACAACCGGTAATAAACCAGGTATAATTGATTTGCTGAGGCGGCCTGACTTCCTGGAAAAGCGAAATAATCTCTTCATTATTGTTTCGTCGCAGTAATTCGAATACTTTAGGCGTATATTCAACAGAATCTTCCGGGTTCAATATGACTGTATGATAATTTACACCCATTTCCTGGATTTCGTCGATTGTCATTCCTAAAAAATCCAGGCCTCTTTTTGACATGTATCTCAAACTAAAATCTTCTGCATTAAAAATTATAATAACACCTGGCATGTCATCTTCGATAGCTGCTAATTCAGAAATCTTTTTTTTGATGAGCTTATTGAACGATTCATTCGGGTCATCCATTTTAGTTTGTTTAATTTTACTATGCCGGTTCTAATACATTAAAATTACAACGTTTTTTTTTGATTTTGATCAGAGTAATTAATTTTTGTTTGAAACAAATTTTAGAATTTCGTTTGTATAAAGATTCTTTCTGTTCCCCTTCTTTTTTTAATTCTGTTATACTTTACCTAATTCCTGTTCAATGCGGTGTACAAGGTAAAAAGGCAGGTTGAGAAGGGTGAACTTTTTGCCTGCAAAGGTTTTGGCTTTTTGCACCAGGTATTCACCTTGATAAACTCTTACAGCAATATTATAGGGGGAACGGTCAATAAATTGGTGCAATGATTTTAATTTTCCAATACTCCCTGATTTTACTTCAATGGGAATAAGTTTTCCCTGCCAGGGTAAAATATAATCGACCTCTGCACTTGATTCTTTTTTGTCGCGTACCCAAAAATTTAGTTTATTGCTAATCGAGAAATTGGATGCAAGCAACTCCTGCCCTGTAATGTGCTCGGCAATAATTCCCCGGTATGTATCACTAATATTTTCGTTAAAAACGAGATCGCCCATCAATCCCCGTGCATGATTAATCAATCCGGTATCTAACACGTGAAGACGGGGTTTCCGTTTCAGCGAGGGAGAAACCGGCACTTCCACTGTGATGCATGGATATACCAACCGTATCAACATTGTTTTTTCGAGGGCACGGAATGCTTCTCTCATTTCTCTTGAACGGTATTCCGAATTTCCGAATTTTTCAAATGTTATCTTTGATCCACCCATAGCAAAAGCATGGTCAATAATATGTCTGATGTAAGTATTTTGTGCTGAAGAAATAGCATACTTTTCCACATCATCGGAAAAAGAATAAATCAGGCTGTCGTAAACCGAACCGAGTGATGAAATATCGATTCCGCTTGCATAAAGTTTCAATACTTCGGGCATTCCGCCAATGGTGGCATATTTTTTAAATTGTGCGGTAAGCTGGTTATGTAAAAATGCCGGAACAGTAGTTTTTTCAAGCTCTGCCGCTAATAATCCGTTATCGGTAGCATACAGAAATTCTTTGAATGAACAGGGATGAATTGCCATGTACTCCACTCTGCCTACAGGAAAGGAAATATTTCGATCCATTATGCTCTCTAAAAGTGACCCCGCAGTTATTACGAACAGGTCATTAGCCTCTTCATAAAAATACCTGAGAAGAGCAATCGCCTTTGGAGAATTCTGAATTTCATCAATAAAAATAAGGGTTGTCCCCCCATTTCTCTTCTTCCCTGCAAAAATAAACAGATTAGTGATTAAATCGTGGAAAGGATATTTTTGTTCGAATAATTGTTTTTCTTCTTCTTTTTCAAGATTAAGGTAAATGTACTGATCGAATTGTTTCGAAAACATATTTATAGCAGTAGTTTTCCCTACCTGCCTGGCACCTCTTATGACAAGAGGTTTTCGGAACTGCTTCTTTTTCCATTTTCCTAGTTCTACTAATATTTTCCGCTTAAACATTTTTTCGATTGTATTAAAGTGAGGGTTAAAAATACAATAAATTGTATTAAAGTGTGGGTTAATCGCGAAAAATATTGGATTAAAGTGAGGGATACATTTCATATCAGCTAAACAGTTCTATAAATAAACTCAACTGTCTAATGTCTTCAAATATGAAATTTAGTTAGGTTTTAACTACCACCATTCTTTATAAGGTTTTGCTTAGAAGATGAGATTAATTTTTAAAGATAACGAAAGTGGCAACCTACAATTAAGAATTTAATTTACCTTACGAAAGTCAAATGAAATCAATAGGTTTGAAAAATTCGGGCACAAAAAAAAAGGTCTAAATTTGCTTGCAAATTCAATTGAATACTTATTGAAAAGATTGAAATGACCTCTTGTCCTGTGTGGCTCCCCTGATCCCGCTGAATCGGAAGTTGCAATCTAAATTGGGAAAAGATGGTGGGAATACCATTTAGATAATTCTTAATTCATTTAAAGATAAGAAGTAATTTGACGAATAAAGCAGTTATCTCCAAAATTGGAATTTAACAAAAAAGTACTTAATTTTGTACGTATAAAACTTAAAAAATGAAAGCTGTTAATTATTCAGAGTTGAGACAAAACTTAAAAGAAAATCTCGATGCTGTTACAGACAATGAAGAATTTTTGGTCGTTCACCGACCAAAAGGAAAAAGCATTGTAATGATGTCATTAGCGGAATACAACGCCATGCAGGAAACTTTACATCTGAATAAAAGTAAAGCAAATCGTCAAAGGCTTGAAAGTGCTATCGAAAACATTAATGCAAAAACAAACCTGGTAAAACATAACCTTTCGGAATAAATGGATATTTTCTGGGATAAATCTGCCTGGGAAGATTATTTATACTGGCAGGATAATGATAAGAAAGTTTTACGTAAAATAAATTCCCTGATAAAAGAATGTCAACGCACACCCTTTGAAGGAACTGGCAAACCCGAACCCCTCCGACAAAATCTTTCAGGATTTTGGAGTAGAAGAATTACAGGAGAACACCGCCTTGTATATAAAGCTGAGGATAATACCCTTTTTATTGCACAATGCAGGTATCATTATTAACCTGTTATCGGTAATGCTTCAAAATGACAGGAAAAGATATTTTCTTTATTGGCAGTATGTAAGGAGTATATAAAGGCGAAAAGGCATAAAACAAAAAAGCGTTACATGAATTTCTAATATTACGCTTTTACTTTTATATCGGTGGCTCCCCAAATCCCGATGAATCGGGAGAAGTTGCAACCTGACCTGAATCAATTATTCAATATTTTTTAAACCTGCAACTAGGTTTCAGTTACATTTAGTATCTTTGTTTAATGGGAACAAAGGAGAAATTGATAATCAGATTTGCTTCAAAGCCAAAAGATTTTACTTATGCTGAACTGAAACGCCTGCTAAGTTTTTTTGATTATAATGAGGAGCAGGTCTCCGGGTCAAGAGTAGTCTTTGTGAACAAAAAGAGTGGTCACAAAATTAAACTCCATAAGCCACATCCTGATAATATTTTAAAAAGGTACCAGATTGAATTAATCGTACAGGAATTAAAAGATCGCAAAATTAATATGAAAAATGTAATAACATATAAAAATTTTGTCGGCACAGTGAATTTTAGTGCCGATGACCGAATTTTCTTCGGTAAAGTGGAAGGGATCGATGATTTAATAACGTTTGAAGGATCAACAGTTGAAGAACTGGAATCTGCGTTCAGATATATGGTGGATCAGCATTTAGCTGATTGTGAACGAGAAGGGAAACCGGCAGAAAAGTCTTACAAAGGAGTTTTTAATGTACGCATAAGTCCAAAGTTGCATAAAAAAGCTTCTCATGCTGCCATCAAAAAAGGTATTACTTTAAACCAGATGATTAAGCAGGTATTGGAAAAGGAACTGAAGGATCATTAAATAAAAAAGCGCTACATGAATTTCTCATATAACGCTAATACTTTTATATCGGTGCTCCCCTGACAGTTGGAAGTTGCAACCTAATTTGTGAAGGTTTGGTGTGCATTACCACTGGATTGTAAGCACCTCTTTTATCTTTCCGGAAAATCATTAGATAACTCAATCCAGATTTTACCCAGCCTGCTGATGGGCGTGAATTACCACCTAACTTAAATTGAATTCCTTACTTACTTTTCCGATGAATCCATTAATGAACCAAATGAGTCAATCAACTAATCCTTATTCACTCTTGAATAATGCCAGGTAATCGTTGAAAGCATAAAGCTTATTTCGTTGAGCTCCGGTAATCTCATTTAAGATATTCAGGGTTTAGATGGCGGATTTAAGAATAAATATCGTCTTAGTTTATATTTTTACAAATAATTAAACTATAGTGGGGATTAATTAAGTTTTCTTTCAAATTTTATAAGTATTATTTGAAAGAAGAGGAACATATCGGTGTTCCCCTAACAGCACGAAGTTGCATCCTAATTTGGATCCGTTGAATCAATTTCTTAAATTGACATTTTAAATAAATGAAATATTCGAAACTTTGTTTCGTTTAATTCGTTTATATTTGTAGTTGCATTAAAAATTATAAAGATGAAATTCATTGAAGAAATAAAAAGACCGACAAAAGAAGAACAGAAAACTGCAATGGAATCTTATGGTGCTTTGGCTTCAATGTTGGAAGAGTTAAATACAGAGAATCCTG
>CAVVFN010000009.1:0-329487 GCA_963747515.1 uncultured Prolixibacteraceae bacterium | reverse complement strand
GGGATTTCACCCCTCCCCTCTCTCAGAACCGTACGTGACAGTCTCCCGTCATACGGCTCTTCTAATCTCATCTGTAAATTTAAGCTCATCCTCCGAAAAGTTGGCAAATTACATTTAAGATTAGCTGATCCCTTTGCTCCATTTCCATTACAGAAACTTCATCGCTACTACGAATCAGTCCGCCACCTTGAAACACTTTGGTAATAATCTTGCAGTTGTTCTGCTTGATGTTTCCCTTTAGCATTGTTACAAGGTTTCCTGCGTTCCGTAAACAAGCCCGGATAAAATTCATGCCTCCTCTACACCGGTTGCCGCATAGCCAGTAAACAGGTTTCCGCTATACTTATCCCTGGGAACTCGACATTTCCCGGTTTTGACAACATGTACGCCTTCTCGATGCGTCATCGTAAGGTTCACTTTCGTTCATCTCTATTATCCATACCTGACAAGTCATGCCTGCCTTTTCTTCTCTCGCTTCACACCAGTAAATTTCTTCACTCGCATTAGAAAAGTGGTTTAAGACCGGCTCCTATAAGCAGACCTTGGTGGGTCGGTTCCACCATCTTATTTACAGTTGCGTAAGGATATTCCTTACTCACAGCACACGTCGAGTAGGCAAAGGGAGTTTCACCCTAAGCCTCTCACAGAACCGTGCTTGATAGTCTCCCATCACACGGCTCTTGTTATACAAATCTAAACGCTTCATCCAGTTAATCCTATTTTCCAATGATAAAATAAACCGGGGAATTGTTCCCGTACTCTTGTAAACCATTGAAACGCTCGTTTTATACTGGTCTTGTAGCGTTTGTACCTTTTCCTTGCCCAGCGGATTAGCCGTTTATTCAACAAACAGAAAACTGGATTCATGGCACTTTTCCTAAATTTACCATAGTAGTTCACCCATCCCCGAATATAAGGATTTAAAAACTGGGCTACGCCTACAATACTTTTATGGGTCAGGCCAACAATGTTCAATTCTTCCATTTTATCTGCTATCCGTTTCTTCGAACCGATGCTGATAGCACAATCATAACCAAGAAACAGTTTTCCTGTTTTCCTGGACTTTGTTGTGCGAGGCTGGAAAGAGTATCCCAGGAAATCAAATTTTACATTTTCATGTTTCTCTTGTCTCCTGTAGTCTTTACAGTAAACAATTTTGGTCTTTTCCGGGTGCAACTCCAACCCGCATTCTTTCATCCGTTCACGAACAGCATTCAACGTTTGTTCCGCATGAGTTTTGCTCCGGCAGTGCAGAATGGCATCATCGGCATAACGCGCAAACATAACTGTCGGATGATTAAGCTCAAGCCATTTGTCCATAGCATAATGGAGAAACAGGTTTGCAAGCAACGGGCTTATTACACCTCCCTGTGGCGTTCCCTTCCCCTGTTTCTGAACCAGTTCACCTGATTCCTTGTACACAGGGGCAGTTAGCCACCTCTTGATGTACATCATACACCAGTTCTCCGTCACATGTTTCTCTAAAGCAAGCAGCAATTTTCCGTGGTCAATATTATCAAAGAACCCTTTAATGTCAAGGTCAATTACCCAGTCATATTTCCTGCAATTGTTCCTTACCGATTCCAATGCCTGATGGGCATTCCTGTTCGGTCGATATCCATAGGAGCTTGTACTGAATAACTTTTCAAACCTTGGCTCTAAGTAATCTTTAATAACCGTTTGTCCAATCCTGTCGGCAATGGTTGGGATTCCGAGCTTACGGGTTTTCCCGTCTTTCTTTGGTATCTCAACTGCCTTAACAGGCGGTGGAAAATAACTGCCCGATGCCATACGATTCCAAAGTTTGTACAGGTGTTTCGACCGGTCAGCATCAAATTCCTCCATGCTGATTTCATCAATCCCCGCACTTCCCTTGTTGGCTTTCACTTTCTTGTAAGCCGCCCAAATCATTTCACGGCTTACCGGTACTGATTTTGTCTCATTCCATAAATTCATCCTCTTTCGAGTTGTTAAATGTTATGATACTGTATAACCTGACCCCTTCGCTCCATTCCCGTTACAGGAACTTCATCACTACTACGGGTCAGTCCGTCCCTGCATGGCACTTCGTTATTCTGCCTCTGGGGTGTGCCCATTGTGCATTTCACTTTGCATTACCATGCAGGTTCCCGGGTTCCGTAATTAAGCCCGGATAAAGGTCATGCCGCCTGAAAGACGCCTGCCGCACAGCCAGTAGACAGGTGCCCGCTGTGCTTATCACTGCATAACTTGCTCTACAGCTTTTGACAGAATATGGCCACTTCCCGACTCCTCTTCAGCGGTTACGGTTAGTTCATCTCCTTTATCCATACCTGACCATGCTCGTGACATAGTCTTTTCCTAAACGCTCAGCACCATGCCTCTTAAACACAGCACCTTTAGGTGGTTTGATGCCCCCTCCTGCAAGACGACACCGGTGGTTCTACCTTACAACTGGTATCCACCATCTTAACTACAGCATGCAATGAACTTATCTTGCCGAATCATTGCTTCCCGGCACACCAAATTTCTCGTAGCGGATTTCGAAGCGCTTTCCTGTCCGCCAGGACGGAACTGCGAAACGAGAATCCGACCGCTGAAACACGCCGGACACCGCTATGAAATTTGCACTCTTGTTACCAACTGGTTTTTTATTTTTCGTTTTCAATTATTACCAATCTTGGGTATTTTTCAATAATTTTTTTACGCTCAGTTTTGCTTTCTATTTCATTAAATAAACAACCAACAGTTTCAAGAGAATATTTATCTCTTAATGAGTCAATTGTTGAATAAACTAAGTTTTTTTCTTCGATGTATTCTTGAACATTCATTCCATTTCTTAAGAGTAGTTTTATAAAAGTGTACTCAGAACTCTCCATTCTTGCACTTATTTCTCTTTTAATACTATTTGAGTTTATATTGTCTTTGGTACTAATTTGAAAATTGGGTTTGTCAATGAATTTAAGATGTATTGAATCGTTTGCAAGAAATACATAGTCAAAGAATGAATAATATTGAGAATCGCATCTTTTGTGTTGTTTAAATGATGGCTTAACAACAAAAGCAATCTCCCGAAATAAACCTGTTGTTTTCCTGAAAATTGGTTCCAAACTTTTAATTTTAAAATCTTTATCAACAAATAATCTCAAGGTTACAAGAGGCTTTTCAATCTCGTCAAACTTATCAAGGGCAGATTGAAAATCGGTTTTTAGATTTTTGATGTTAGTTTGATTTTCATCTAACTCAAGTTTTAAGGAATCGTTTTTTGTTTCAACAAGAAGAGTAATAATTAGACTTTGTTTTGCAATAAATTGAGGATTCTCGAAATAAGGTACGTTTATTTTAAAACCTTTGGAATTAATGTAAAAGTCAGTCGCATTGTTAAAGGGAGTTTGTTTAAATCTCATTAACGTGTCTCCCATAAATAATTCTAAACCGTCAGGTTGGGTATTATAGTCAAGGATGATTATTGAATCTTTAATGTTTATTGGAGACAAAATCATTTTATTTTTCCCCTGAAGCATATAGTTGAAAGTATCAACACTTAAGACATTCTCAAAAATTAAGGTGTCATTATTAATATGAAATAGATGATATGGTTCTTCAATTGAGAAATAGTATCCATTATTAAGATTGTTTTTCTCAGAACAGGATAATATTCCTAAACAACTGATTAAAAATAATATTGATAGTACTTCTCTCATTTTCAAACTTGTTGGTAACGGTCAGGTGCTAAATTTCGTAGCGGATTTAAGAGCACGTTCTTTTCTGTCGAAATTGAACTTTGTTCGAGAATCCGCAGCTGAAACACGCACCGGCACCGCTATGAAATTTGCACAATGTTAACGCCTGGCATTTATTTTTTTATCATATTTTCAACCAACGATATAAAATCATTAACTGGTTCAATATAAGGCATCACTTTGTCTTTGTGGAAATCAAATAAATCTGCATAATCTCCTTTTTGCCTCCACGTGAATAACTGAGAATATATTTTGCCGTATCTTGAATCAATCTTTCCTGTTTTGATGAAATACTCTGAGAAATTTGACTTTGCACCATTATGAGTTGTTGGATTTAGATCCGAATCGAGCAGGAGAGCAATTACAGCATAATAAGTTGCATAATACAACCGGTTAATTGTGGAATTCCATTTTTCTCTTTCTGCAAGAATCAAAGCATCGTCATAAGTGTCTTTTGCTCTGGCAATTCTGTAATTAACTAAATCGGTTTTTGTTCCAGTCATTTTAATCTGATTCCTTCTCGTTGTATATTTTCGTATAATGGAGTAATTGAATATTTTGATTTCCAATCATCTTTAGAGTAAATCAATGGAGAGAAGATTTCACCTGTTTCCAGTTCCAATTCATAAAATTCATCCATAAACCTGGTTTCAAAGTCAAAAGTAACAATTGAAGTATTAAGCAATATAAGCAAATCCCAATCAGAAAGTTTTTTTGCATTTCCTCTTGCCTGAGAGCCATATAAATACACTTCAGAATCTGGAGCGTTTTTATCGACGACCATCTTTATTTTTTGTAATATTTGCTCTTTGTTACTCATATAACAAATATAGTGAAAATTGCATTAGCAGAATGTTACCCTTGTTTTGCTTGGCGTTAACGGGTCAAGTATATGGTTTGTGCGCTTTAACCGGGACATCAGATAATAGCACGAACCTAACAGCGCATAAACTATATACAATGTTACAGCGCGATTATTTCCTTTTTCATTATGGACAGCAAGGAATATGAAGAATTAAGAAAAAAATTTCCATTTGAATTTGACAAATTAACTGTGAAATTTAATCCTAAACTATCTGAAACGGAAAGAAAAATTCGTTAACGACATTTTAGATATTGGTCAACGAATAGAGGATAGAGAATCTCTAAAAAAGATATTACACCACATCTTTTTTAAGAAAGGGATCGTGACAAATAATTTCAACGAAAATTCTCCTGTTGTCGCCGATGTTTAAGATGTCGGCTTGATGTTTTAGGGAGTTTTCCATGTCTTTTGCGGTTTTAGTGTCAGTAAGTTCGTGAAATGAATAAATAGCATCAAGTAGATTATCAAACTCAAAGTAATTGGTTTCGTTTTTAATTTTCTTATGTAACTTCATTTCACAAATTTTAGAAATACCAAATTCATCTGAATCGGCCTTAGATAAAAACATTGATTTTTCAAGGAATCTTTCAAATTCTTCTAATTTTTCTTTTTCATCATAGTTTTAAATTTTTAGTTTATGTCATCAAAAACCTACACTATCAACCCGGATAATTCGAGACTACAGCGTATGCTATCAGAGAAAGAATTGAGAGAACTAACAAGACGAAAAAAGCTATTCTTGAAATATCGAAAATCTTTCTTGGGGCGGTGTCTTTTAGTTTTCTTCCGCCAGTTTCGTCCCTCGTACGTATATGTGTCATATAGCGCGAAGCATGTCGATAAAGCGTGTCTGGTTCGGCATATAAAAAGATTAGCCCACAAAGGATGCAGAGTCCGCATGTTATCACCGATATACTAAATAAAATAAATTCATATTGTCCTTCAGGTTTATTGGCTTTAAGACTTATTATAAGACCAAGTATTATTGCTATTACTGAAACTGCGTTTTTAACCCACAAATATTCCTTATCTGTTCCCTTATTCGCAGATTCTATATAATTATCTATATTTCTGTCGTCTAAATCGCTTAACATCTATTTCACTCATTCCTTATAGTTTAGTTTCCCCCTCCCCATAAGCACTTACCTTTTTGTCAATGCGCTGTAACGGTTTGTGTTGAGTAGGCAAAGGGAGTTTCACCCTAAGCCTCTCACAGAACCGTGCTTGATAGTCTCCCATCACACGGCTCTTGTTATACAAATCAAACGCTAAATTAACAAGAATAATCCAATCTGCCAATGGTAAAACAGATACGGAAATTGTTTCCGTACTGTTTCCAACCACTTGTAAGCTCGATTTAAACTTGTCTTGTAGCGTTTATACCGTTTCCTTGCCCACCGAACAAACGCTTACGCAGTAACTGAAATACCTTGGAGTTCATTTCGTGACCCTCTGAATTGACCATAGTAGTTTATCCACCCCCGAATCATCGGATTCAGGTATTGGGCTATTCCTACTATGCTTCTAAAACTTAGTTCCTCTATCTCCAATTCTCCCAACTTATCGGCTATACGTTTCCGTGAACTAATACTTATCGCACAATCGTATCCAAGAAATAATTTTCCTGTTTTCTTCGATTTTGTTGTACGCGGCTGAAAGGAGAAACCAAGAAAGTCAAATTTAACTTCTGGATGATTCCCTTGCCTACGATAATCCTTACAATAGACAATCTTTGTCTTTTCCGGATGTAATTCCAATCCACAGGAAAGCATTCTTTCCGCTACTGCCCTTAGCGTTTGTTCTGCATGGACTTTGCTCTAACAATGAAGGATTGCATCATCGGCATATCGCGCAAACTTTACTGTTGTATCGGTTTTCTCCAGCCATTTATCCATGGCATAATGCAGGAACAAATTTGCCAGCAAGGGACTGATTACCCCGCCCTGTGGCGTTCCTTTGCCTTGCTTCTCGACCAGTTCTCCTGATTTTGTTAGCACTGGCGTCTTGAGCCACCGTTTAATGTAGAGGATATGCACCATTTCTCTGGCACATGTTTCTCTACAGCAAGCATCAGTTTTTCGTGGTCGATATTGTCAAAGAACCCTTTAATGTCCAGGTCGATTACCCAGTCTGTCTTCCTACAGTTCCTTCGCACCGATTCAATTGCCTGGTGGGCATTCTTGCCTGGACGATAACCATAGGAATTTGGACTGAATATCTTTTCTAAACCTCGGTTCAATGAAATCTTTCACTACCATTTGTCCAACCCTGTCGCTGATCGTAGGGACTCCAAGTTTTCGGATTCTTCCATCTTTCTTGGGTATCTCTACTTCTTTGACTGGCGGTGGAAAATAACTCCCTGATGCCATACGGTTCCAAAGTTTGTACAAGTGTTTCGACCTGTCAGCATCGAATTCTTCCATGCTGATTTCGTCAACACCTGCAGCTCCCTTTGTTGGCCTTCACTTTCTTGTAAGCCGCCCATACCATTTCGCGGCTTACCGGTACTGATTTTGTCTCATTCCATAAATTCATCCTCTTGCGAGTTGTTAAATGTTATGATACTGTATAACCTAACCCCTTTGCTCCACTCCCATTACAGGAACTTCATCGCTACTACGGGTTAGTCCGTCCCTGAGTATACTCATCGGTATTCTGCCTTCTAGGGTGTTCCCATTGTGCATTTCCCTTTACATTGCTATGACAGGTTCCCGAGTTCCGTAACTAAGCCCGAATAAAGTTCATGCCGCCTGAATGACGCCTAGCCGTACGGACAATAAACAGGTGTCCTCCGCACTTAATGTTGTTTCTAACACTACTTTTCACTCCGTCACATACTTCGTAGCTTTTGACTGGATATGTGCCACTTCTCGACACCTCATCAGCGGTTACTTTAGTTCATCTCCTTTATCCATACCTGACAACGCTCGTGGTGCAACCTTTTCCTAAACGCTCAGCACCATGCCTCTTAAACACAGCACCTTTAGGTGGTTTGAAGCCCTTCCTGTAAACGACTTCGGTGGGTCATCCGTAGTTGCGACTCCACCATCTCAATTACAGCATGCAATGAACTTTATTTGCCGATTCATTGCTTCTCGGCACACGTAAGTGGAGTGCGGGATTAAAAGTGATGAACTTTCAATAACGCACGGAGCCAATTCGTTTATTCAGTATTTCAAATTTTCCGTCAATTGTCAAAGACGAATTGGCGGTGTTGCAACGGAGAACTGCGGTTGAATTACCCGCTGAAACCCGCATTACATTTACATTTTGTTGAACTAAACCCGCCTTCGCGGGTAGCTATTCCAAAAATACCCGATTCTTACTATAATTCGAGATTATTAACAACAAAAATTTCTAATTATGAGAAAGAAATCGGGTTTTACTATTGTAGAGCAGGCTATAGTGCTTGTTCCTGAGTTTGAAAAAGTTGTCCGTAAGCTGGAACAACAAGTTACCTTACGCGGACAGAGCAAAAGTACGTTAAATAATTACATCCGGCGTATCGCTCAGTTTGTGGTCAATTTTGGCAAGTTGCCCGAGCAGATTGACCCGGATGAAATCAATGAGTACCTGGCTGCATTGGCCCGCGACCCCAAATCTCCTTCGCGTAGCAGTTTCAAGCACATGGTTTACGGGCTTCGTTATTATTACCGTCTGCTGGGAATGAATAAAAATGCTATCGCTTTGCCATCGCTAAAAGGAAATACCAAACTCCCCGTAATCCTCAACCAACTTGAACTGAAAGAGCTTTTCAACGCTCCAATACTCCTGAAACAGCGGGTAGTACTCACCCTCATTTATTCAGCCGGGTTACGCGGACAGGAAGTGATTAACCTGAAAATCTCCGATGTGGACTTTCAGCGGAAAACCATTCACATACGGCAAAGCAAATATAAAAAAGACCGTATTGTTCCGCTTGCCGACAGCATGGCTGTTGGTCTGAAAAAATACCTGAAAGCTGAAAACCCTCACATTTGGCTGTTTAACGGGAAAGACCCCGATGGCCGTTACAGCGTGCGAGGTCTGTCGTGGGTGATACGCGAAAACCTGAAAAAAACATCTATTACCAAAAGTGTAAACCTGCATTCTTTGCGCCACTCTTATGCCACACATCTCCTGGAACAGGGAGTCAATATTGTAACCCTGAAAGAATTGCTGGGACATGCCGAGATCACCACTACCATGATTTATCTTCATGTGGCGCAATGCCCACTTATAAAACCGCACAGTCCGCTCGATACGCTATACAACTACCCCAAAAATGCGGACAAGGTTTGAGCTGGCCGATGTGGTTAACCGGTTTTACTCCGGTCTGGCAAATAAAACAAAGCTTACCCCGCTGCAAACAAAAGTTCTTGGTAAAATCGCTGCCTGCCGCACTGCCATTTTGGGTGGGCATGAAGAAGCCTGTGAGAACTGCGGAACCATGCGCTATAGCTATAACAGTTGCGGCGACAGGCACTGCCCTAAATGCCAGGTTTCAAAACAGGCGTTCTGGATTGACGACCTGGTGCATGGCACCCTGCCCATAAAGCATTACCACATCGTGTTCACAGTTCCTCACCAATTGAATGCCGTTTGCCTGCACAACCAAAGGATGTATTACGACCTGCTGTTTGCTGCAGTCTGGTATACGCTCCGCTCATTCGGATACTCACATTATGGTGTTGAGAGCGGTGCGGTAGCGGTTTTACATACGTGGGGGCAAAACCTGAGTTTGCACCCGCACATCCATTGCATCGTTCCGGCTGCCGGATATACCCTCGATGGCAGCTGGAAAAACATTGGACACCCGGGAAAATACCTTTATCCGGTTCATCAATTGAGCAGTGCCTTTAAAGGAAAGTTTCTCGACAGCCTGAAACGTGTCTTAAGAAAACAAAACGAATTGTCGTTGTTTTACGATGCTATTCAACAGGCTTATAAAACCAAATGGGTGGTACACTGCGAACCTTCGCTGGCGGGTGCAGAGCACGTAATAAAATACCTGGGCCAATACACACACCGCGTGGCCATAACCAACCAGCGTATTTTAAATATTGCCGAAGGAAAAGTCACGTTCATCGCCAAAGATTACCGCGACAGGGCAATTAAAAAGCCGGTTACCCTCGATGGCGTGGAGTTCTTGCGGCGATTTGCACTGCATATTTTACCCCGGCGGTTTGTTAAAATCCGAAGGTTTGGAATATATAACCACACCACCAAACGAAACCTCGCCCTGCAATTTGTGGAGGAAAAAAAGCCGGACATTGATACAATCATCAAAAAGCAACAACTGCCGGAAACCAATGTAGAACGCTTCGAAAGGCTGACAGGAATAAACCCGTGCCTTTGCCCGGTATGCAAAACCGGACGAATGGTTATTGTAAGTGAATTGCCCCGGATACGCTCCCCGGCAAAGTTTCTTTTAAAATCGCTACCAAACCCATAACAATCCGCTCTCTTTGTGCAACTGGCACAACCGGGAAAGGTATGCCCGACAATGAACAAAAACTGACAGAAACAGGTGTTTGGAAAGTATTCCGGATGGTTTAAATCCAAATGTTAAGCATAAATACTTGCAATAAGTCAATGAACACTTCAATTATTTTTCTTCGCAAAACCTTAAAACCTTCAATAAGTACATAGCAATGAACCCGGCGGGTGTAGTTCAACATGGACTCATCGCTGGGCGCTGCGCGCCGCTCACAGTCCTATTTATTAGCGTGGCGTTATTTTTTTATTTTCATTAGAATTCCTTTTCTATCGACTGAGAATTATGAAAAATCTGTGGCAAAATATTTTGTCTTTCATCATAATTTCAACAACATCTACTTTAATAAATCACCAGATTTCTTTGAATCAGCAACAGCACCGGCTACTCCACCAATTGCCCCTCCTCCATTATATATTTGCAGCGTCCTTTTCTTTAATCAATTGTCCAATTTAAGACTATAATCACCAATGTAATAAATCTTGTTTTCCTTAATGTCAATCGTTAAGTAATTGTCAGGAATATTTTTATGAAAACCACTATATTGAAGCAATGCAATAAATGCTTTCCAACTGGCACTTTCATATAAATGTAATTCTGTTCATCAGTCCAAACTGACAGTTTAGCCCACAATTCATTTAATAAAAAGTTCATTTATTATTCAAGTATAAATCCCCATTTTTAATCGAATCTTTGCAATACTATTGCTTCATTAGGTTTTCGATTCAAACTTGTTATCCTGCCTGTAATGCATCCAGTTATCATAAATCCAAATGCAATTAATAAAATTGTCCAAAATCTATTCATTATTTTTATGCTATTTAAATTGTCTCCTGTGTGATTTTTTTATAATGCTCACCCTAACGGTGGCGGTATGAAATCGTTGGGGATTGCGGGCTACTTTCCTGTCCAGTTACACCGAACTTGATGCGTGGTAGAATGTTTGAATAACCACTTAAACCCCAATGTTTTATACCGCGTGTTAGCACCTGGCCTTCCTTGTCATTTAACTAATAATCAATCAAATATACAGAATCTTTTCAACTAGCAAATCATTATTTAATCAGAGATTTATTTTGCTAAACTTCATTATTTATCAAGGTTATTCCAGTTAAATCTGCTTTACCACTTTTTAAAAAAGCATAAGTAAGTTTATCAACTTTGCAATCAATAAACCTGACTTGTTTCAATTTCTTATTGTGCTTAAAAAAGGTATTTACAAGTGTTGCGTTTTGAAATTTAACTTTTTTAAATCCACAATTTTCAAAGGAACAATTATCCAATACACCTCCAAAAACAACATTGTCAAATGACGTTTTTATAAATGCAGTCTGATTCCATTTTGAATTATCAATCGTATTATTTGCAAAATCACTAGAGTTAAATTTCGCTCCAGTAAAATCCGTATTTGTAAAGTCACAGCCCTTAAGATGGCTTATTGTAAATTCAGATTCTTTTAGTGAACAGTTTTTAAAATCATTTTTCACGAAGTACGAACTTTGAATATTACTGACAACTGATATCCGAGTTTGAAAAATCACAGTTGTCAATTTGATTACTTTTAAGGATAAGTCCTGAAAGCTCTGAACCAATAAATTTACAATTTTTCATATTTGAAGAACTAAATTTCTCCTTTAAGTTTTTTAAGCCGGAAAAATCCGCATCAATCCAGTTTCCACTAGACATATCCCAGCTAAGCTTTTTCGTTTGCTTATCCTTTTTTGTGTTTTCAAGATTAGATTCTATTTCTACCTCTGATGAACTAAAATTTTCTGAAAAATAATTAAGGTCAACATTTAAAATATTCGCTATTTTATTAAGCGTTAAAATGTCAGGCATTGATTCTCCTCGTTCCCATTTTCCAACCGCTTGCGCACTTATGAATAATTTTTCTGCAAGTTGAGCTTGTGAGATACTTAATTTTTTTCTTGCATCTGCAATTTTGTTTCCAATAATCTTTGTTTCCATTTGTGTCATAATTTATTAATTTTTAAACACTACAAAGATATTTTACAACTTTCTCTGAATCAGTCAAAATGTCTCTACATTTAGTTGTATTAACGCTACTTTCAGTTGTATTAGGTGTATTCTCAGTTGTATTTCCTGAAAATCCGTTATTTTGTTTCATTGTCAGATATAAAATTCAATAAATGCTGTTCAATTGCACGGTCTTTCTTGGCTTGGTGCTAACGGTTAAGTATATTGTTTGTGCGCTTAACCGGAATATCAGATAATAGCACGAACTTAACAGCGCATAAACTATATACAATGTTACTGCGCGTTAATTGACTGAATTATGGGAATTATTTTGTTTTGTTCCATATTCATGTATTGTGTTGGCATTTGGATTGGATATGCCATCAGGGACAAAAGGTGTGCTTGAATTAATTTCTGTTTTATTGGCTGAATCATTTAATTGATTTTTTTTCTCAATATTGCCAAGAGCTAATCCAATAGTAAAGATAAGAGGAAAAGATAACATGGCAACCCAATTTCTTGGCATAGAATATAGAAAATTTGTTTTGGGTTTTTTATATATTCCAACATCTTGTATTGTTTCGATACAGTCATTTAAAAATGGAATTAAATCGGGGGAGTATTGGGAATTGCTTGGCGCACTATTTATTCTCTTCGATTCATGAGTAATCCCACCGAAAAATTTATCAATATAGGAACATGTTTGAACCTTCCATTCAATATTGAAATCTTTTGGATTTTTTTTATCTAATTTTTCAATTTGCCTATTAAGGATACCAATAGCTTTTTGTTTATTCATTTTATTACAGGGTTTATTTTTTAGTCAATTTTCCCCTCCCCATAAGCACTTACCTTTTTGTCAATGCGCTGTAACGGTCGGCAATAAGAAACTTAGGGCAATCCGAAGCTCCAATATTTTACTTTACCGAGCCATTTAATAAATGTTATGTTGTTTAAATATAGCACTTCCCGCCCTATGTTTTTTATTGCTTGTTGTGTGCAGAATTTCATGTCATACTAAAATCAAATCTTTCAATTAATTTCCATTTACCGAACACCTTCTTTATCAATAATGTTTCTGAATTAAAATCTTCCTGCCAGTGTTCTGAAAATGTGAAATATTGCATTCTCTTGCGAATTATCTAATAATATTTTAGTTTAAAATGAATAAACATTTTGTCGTTTTTTGATTCTTCCAAACATCTCATCAATTTCATTTTTAGTTAGACATTTGAAAATAGGCTTTTTTACAATTATGGTTTTATTTTCAACAAAAATAGAATCAATCTTATTTAAACTCTGTTCGTTCCATTCAGCTATAAAGTCATTTTTTCTCTCTTCATTAGTTTTCCAATCAGAAATGATTTTGGAAGGGACTTTTAATCCCGTAATTTCTTCAAATGAAATTGAGTCATATTCAAAATAAGTTTCGTGTATTTCAAATTCTCAATGAAGATTGTATCCTGATGAAAACCAAAAAGGTCAAAAAGTATCTCATTTATTATTTGCTCATCTTTTTGAGCATATAAATTACTAAATGTCAATGTTAATATAAAAATAATTATTTGTTTACGGATGGTATGTTTATTTTGCACACAACGGTTGGCAATATGAAATCGTGCTGGATTACGAAGCACGAAACTTGTCAAACCGATACGAACGATGATACGAGAGAAAACATTTAATAACCGCACGAAGCCCAGCATGTTTTATATTGCGTGTTGAACTAAACCCGCCTTCGCGGGTAGCTATTTCAAAAATACCCGATTCTTCCTATACTCCGGAATTATTCACAACAAAAATTTCAGATTATGAGAAAGAAATCGGGTTTTACTATTGTTGAGCAGGCTATCGTGCTTGTTCCTGAGTTTGAAAAAGTTGTCCGTAAGCTGGAGCAACAGGTTACTTTGCGCGGACAGAGCAAAAGTACATTAAATAATTACATCCGGCGCATTGCCCTGTTTGTGGTTCATTTCGGAAAGTTGCCAGAGCAGATTTCCGAGGATGAAATCAACGAATACCTGGCTGCAATTGCCCGCGACCCCAAATCGCCTTCACGCAGCAGCTTCAAGCACATGGTGTACGGGTTGCGCTATTATTACCGCCTGCTGGGAATGAACAAAAAAGCCATTGCCCTGCCTTCGCTAAAAGGAAATACCAAACTGCCTGTCATCCTGAACCAACTTGAGCTAAAAGAACTTTTCAGCGCCCCTTCGCTTCTGAAACAGCGGATAGTCCTCACATTAATCTACTCGGCGGGCCTGCGCGGACAGGAAGTGATTAACCTGAAAATCTCCGATGTGGATTTTCAGCGGAAAACCATCCACATCCGGCAAAGCAAATACAAAAAAGACCGCATTGTACCACTTGCCGAAAGTATGGCTTTCGGGCTGAAAAAGTACCTGAAAGCCGAAAATCCCCATATCTGGCTGTTTAACGGGAAGGAGCCCGATGGCCGTTACAGCGTGCGTGGCCTGTCGTGGGTGATACGCGAAAACCTCAAAAAAACATCCATTACCAAAGATGTTAACCTGCATTCGCTGCGCCACTCCTACGCCACACATCTGTTGGAACAGGGAGTCAATATTGTAACCCTAAAAGAGTTGCTGGGCCATGCCGAAATCACCACAACCATGATTTATCTTCATGTGGCGCAATGTCCGCTAATAAAGCCCCACAGCCCACTTGACAAACTTTACAACTATCCGAAACATGCGGACAAGGTTTGAACTGGCAGATGTGGTTAACCGGTTTTACTCTGGTTTGGCAAACAAAACAAAGCTTACCCCGCTGCAAACAAAAGTGCTGGGCAAAATCGCTGTTTGCCGTACTGCCGTTTTGGGCGGGCACGAAGAAGCCTGTGAGAACTGCGGGACCGTACGCTATAGTTACAACAGTTGTGGAGACAGGCACTGTCCCAAATGTCAGGCTTCAAAACAGGCATTCTGGATTGACGACCTGGTGCGTGGCACTCTGCCCGTAAAGCACTACCACATTGTATTCACGGCTCCTCACCAGTTGAATGCCGTTTGCCTGCACAATCAGCGGATGTATTACAACCTGCTGTTTGCTGCAGTCTGGCATACGCTCCGTTTGTTCGGTTACTCGCATTATGGTGTGGAAAGCGGTGCGGTGGCGGTTTTACACACCTGGGGCCAGAACCTGAGTTTGCACCCCCACATCCATTGTATTGTCCCGGCTGCCGGTTATACCCTTGACGGGCGGTGGAAAAACATTGGGCATTCCGAAAAATACCTTTACCCGGTACACCAACTCAGCAAAGCTTTTAAAGGAAAGTTTCTCGACAGCCTCAAACGTGCATTACGCAAAGAAAACGAGCTGTCATTATTTTACGACAAGGTTCAGCAAGCTTACAAAACCAACTGGGTGGTACACTGCCAGCCTTCGCTGGCGGGTGCAGGACATGTAATAAAATACCTCGGGCAATACACCCACCGCGTGGCCATTACAAACCAGCGGATATTAAACATTGCTGATGGAAAGGTAACCTTCATTGCCAAAGATTATCGCGACAGGGCTATCAAAAAGCCCGTTACACTTGATGGCGTTGAGTTCCTGCGGCGCTTTACCATGCACATCCTGCCACGGCGGTTTATCAAAATCCGAAGATTTGGTATTTACAACCACACCACCAAACGAAGCCTTGCCCTGCAATTTGTAGAGGAAAAAAAGCCGGACATTGATGTGATTATCAAAAAGCAACAGCCGCCCGAAACAAATGTTGAACGCTTTGCAAGGCTCACTGGCGTTAACCCCTGTATTTGCCCTGTATGTAAAACAGGAAGGATGATTAAAATCAGTGAATTGCCACGCATACGCTCACCGGCAATGCCTGGTATAAAACACGTGTTGCAAACGGCATGATACCCAACTCTTTCCAGCGCTTACTGCGCTGGCAGGGAGAGGCATGTCCAATTGACAACAAAAAATGTAAAATTGAAGTTGAAAGACAGTTCTTCAGTTGAAACAACAACCCCAATAAGCACAAAAACCTGCAATACGTCAAAGAACACCTCAATTATTTTTCTTCAAAAAATCTTAAAAACCTTCATTAAGTACATAGCCCTGAACCCGGCGGGTGTAGTTCAACATGGACTCATCACTAGGTCTTGCAGACCGCTCAGAGTCCTATTTATTGTGCGTAGTGCTTTAATAATCAAAACAATGAAAGTAAAATTAACTAAATTATCAGAATTGGAAGATGCTTTGCACCCAAACAATATCGAAACTGGATATGAAAGAATCCTGTGAAGTAGACTGAAAAGTATTTTGAAGAACCTAAAGTAGGTAGAAGGTTTAATGTTGGAACTTTTTCAACGAGTGGAGTTCAAGAAATCATTGATAAAAATACTTTTCGGACTTACAGTAGTATTTATCGCTGGGAGATAGTTTCTTAGCATTACGCACAACGGTTAAGTATATGGTTTGTGCGCTTAACCGGAACATCAGATAACAGCACGAACATAACAGCGCATAAACTATATACGATGTTACAGCGCGTTTAGATTTTATTATTATGGATGAGAATGAACAAAATTCAGGAGAATTAATAAGCACAACAAAGCTACGGATAGTTTATCCCGAAAATGCAGATCCTCAAAAATTCGACCCCCCATTAAACATGGAACAAAAAAAACTTCTTTATGATATTAATTATATCAGCAGGACAATAAAAGACAAAGAACGGTTTTTAAACTATGTCAATTTTGTTTCTGATATAAAAAACATGAGGGGGTGTCTTAAAATTTGCGACAGCTAATGAACACTTTATCATTTTTGCGTATTTTGAATTTGTCTGCACTTGCTTTTATTTTTTTTTCATGTTCAGCCCGATATTCGTGTTTTATGTGAAAATTTGTTCCTGAAATTGCTTCATCTAAATTGACAAATTCAAACGTGTTAATGTTATTTGGTTTATCTACAAGTTTAAAATCAACATGAAAAGATTCACCATTTTTAGTAAAATCTTCGTGTTTGAGATGAATAATAAATTCCTCAAATTCATTTCTTCTTTCTTGTGTAATTTTTTCTTCATTCATAGTTTTAAATTTTTAGTTTATGGAATTATCATTAAAACATTTAGCTATTTTTCTGAGGGTAATTCTTGTTTTGGGGTGGATTCTTTGTGGGATTTATATTCTTGTAGGCGGTCAAGCAACCCGAATGATAATTCAGCTATTGTTAGCAGAGATATTGCTAAGGCAAGTACAATACTAATAATTTTATGAGTCATTGTCATTTTTTGCCAAAGATTTGATTTCCCCTTCAAAAAATATTTATCACCTCCCCTATCAATTAGGTCACGCCTAATCATTATATTAAAAACATTTCTATTGTCTTTATAAAACGTCAAATTTTCCTTGATGTTAAATTCTCCGTTTTTAAATTGTCTTTTTATTTTCTTTATCTGTTTTTCAATCCCCATAAGCACTTACCTTTTTGTCAATGCGATGTAACGGTTAAGTATATGGTTTGTGCGCTTAACCGGAACATCAGATAATAGCACGAACCTAACAGCGCATAAACTATATACGGTTGTTACAGCGCGATTATTTCCTTTTTCATTATGGACAGCAAGGAATATGAAGAATTAAGAAAAAAATTTCCATTTGAATTTGACAAATTAACTGTGAAATTTAATCCTAAACTATCTGAAACGGAAAGAAAATTCGTTAACGACATTTTAGATATTGGTCAACGAATAGAGGATAGGGAATCTCTAAAAAAGATATTACACCACATCTTTTTTAAGAAAGGGATCGTAACAAATAATTTCAACGAAAATTCTCCTGTTGTCGCCGATGTTTAAGATGTCGGCTTGATGTTTTAGGGAGTTTTCCATGTCTTTTGCGGTTTTAGTGTCAGTAAGTTCGTGAAATGAATAAATAGCATCAAGTAGATTATCAAACTCAAAGTAATTGGTTTCGTTTTTAATTTTCTTATGTAACTTCATTTCACAAATTTTAGAAATACCAAATTCATCTGAATCGGCCTTAGATAAAAACATTGATTTTTCAAGGAATCTTTCAAATTCTTCTAATTTTTCTTTTGTCATCATAGTTTTAAATTTTTAGTTTATGTCATCAAAAACCTACACTATCAACCCGGATAATTCGAGACTACAGCGTATGCTATCAGAGAAAGAATCGAGAGAACTAACAAGACGAAAAAAGCTATTCTTGAAATATCGAAAATCTTTCTTGGGGCGGTGTCTTTTAGTTTTCTTCCGCCAGTTTCGTCCCTCGTACGTATATGTGTCATATAGCGCGAAGCATGTCGATAAAGCGTGTCTGGTTCGGCATATAAAAAGATTAGCCCACAAAGGATGCAGAGTCCGCATGTTATCACCGATATACTAAATAAAATAAATTCATATTGTCCTTCAGGTTTATTGGCTTTAAGACTTATTATAAGACCAAGTATTATTGCTATTACTGAAACTGCGTTTTTAACCCACAAATATTCCTTATCTGTTCCCTTATTCGCAGATTCTATATAATTATCTATATTTCTGTCGTCTAAATCGCTAACATCTATTTCACTCATTCCTTGTAGTTTAGTTTTTCCCTCCCAATAAGCACTTACCTTTTTGTCAATGCGCTGTAACGGTTGTGTATGTTCTATTATTGAATTTATATCTCATATGTCTTTTTTTCCATTGAATATACACCACTAATTTAATGGAATAAATGAATGTTTTCATCCGGAGTCAAGAATATCATCAAGCGGATTTTTAAATTTTAGTAACTCCTTATTGGATACATGGGTGTAAATTTCTGTTGTCTTTGAACTTTCATGCCCAAGAAAAGCCTGAATAAAACGAAGATCGGTTCCCTGTTCCAGGTGATGGGTGGCAAAACTATGCCTCAAAATGTGAGGATAGATGCGTTTCTTTATGCCGGCTTTGCGTGCTGTATTCTTTACCACATTGTAAATACTGGTGGTACTGTATTGCTTACCCCCAAGGCCTTCAAACAGCCAGTTGGATGGCGTCTCCTTCCGGTAATAATTGCGCAGCATTTCCAGTAATACTCCCGATAAAGGAACATACCTGTCCTTCTTCCCCTTTGCTCCTCTTATTTTTATAAGCATGCGTTTTGAATCAATATCCTTCAGCTTCAGGGTTACAGCTTCACTCCGTCGTAAACCACATGAATAAATAATTGAAATCAGGCATTTATGCTTTAGGTTTCCGGTTGCTTTTATCATCTTGCCAATGTCTTCCTTGCTCAATACATCCGGAAGCCTCCTTTCTTTTCGTGGACGATCAATGTGGTAGTATTCTTTCTTCCGGTTAAGTACTTTCTCGTAATAAAACTTAATGGCGTTTATTCTTTGATTCTGCTGGGAAGGAGAAATGTTTCGCTCATTTATCAATTGCAGAATATACCCGTTTATTTCTTCCATAGTAATATCAGGCAAAACCTTACCCGAAAAATGAGCTATAAAATCTTTAAAATAATGGGTATAAATTTTAATGGTATTATCACTGTAGCGGCCCTGTTGCAATTGTTCAAGATACCCTTTGGGCAGGTTTACCTGTATAGTGGTTTTTGAAGTTGCCGGTTTTGTATCTTCGGATGATTGGCTTTTTATATCCTGGTAATCAATGTAAGCTACAGGTTTAATTTCCGAAAAAAACCGGCTAAGTTGAAAATCCTTTTCAGGTATATACCAACAGCCCATTGATTGACTCCACTCAGCGGGCGTTTTCAACTTAAGGGCATCAACCACTTCCCTGTTGTACGGAAACTCAATCCGCACAACGGCATCCCCTTTCCGGAAACCTCTCTTGAGTGTTATGGTAGCTGATGCAGGCATGATGTAAAGGTTTTGAGATTTTTAAACTCTAAATCTAAAAAATATATTCATAAACACATATCAGAACCGGTCAGTGCGCCTGGCAAAAAGTGCAGAAAGGACAAGGAATTCCATGGATTCATAAACTCTACTTTCTCCCTTTCTCACAGCTCCGCCCCGTCAGTCCCATCTTTTTACTGAAAATGCATTTTAACGGTAATGCATTTGTGCTGCATGTATTCGTCCGACCCTGCATCTGACTCACTTCCCGGAACCCAAATCAATACCCGGTGCACAGCGATGAATCCATGCAGGGGCATCTTCTTCTCAGAAATCTTCTTTGGGCTTTATGTCCGGCAGTGGTCTCAACAGTTCAGGTTTTTAATTTAGCGGGTTAAATCTAAAAAATATTTTGCTTACAAACAAAGGGTTGTCCTATTTATTTATGCAAATATTTCAACCCTGTGTTCTGAATGTTCCGGGTAAACCTGTTTATGCTGCAAAAAGAATTCCAAAGGGCTAAATGAACAGGGACTCATCTTTGCTCTCAAATCAAATGGGCATGATTTGATAGGATGCACCATGCAAAAATTTCCAAATCTTTAATTTGCTGCATCACAGGCACGGATTGCAAATCCGCGCCAGCGTGGGGTGCAGCAGTTTCCGGGTGCAGCGGTATTACGGGTGCAGCGGTTTCCAAACCGCTGATTTACAGGTAACCCAAAATGCGCGGATCGGAATCCACGCCACCCATGTGAAAATCCAACGGCAATGCTCCCGCCGGGGATGGCACCGGTTCAACTGGCAGGAAATTCATTGGATTGTTTTTCCCCTGCCGACACCTTTTTTATTGGCACGGATCTACCATAGGGCATCTTTTTTCGTCATTTATTGGTATTTTATTCGTACTTAATTCGTAGTTAATTCGTAACACGACGAATTTAGTACTAATTAATTTCCACTTTAGTACAAAAAATTTACCAATAAATCAGCTCAATGGTATCTGTATGGCAATAAAATTAATTCAACATCACAGCAAAAATGCAAGACCTGTTTGACGCCGGCCGGGGAAGATCAGGGAAACTGGTGGCCGGAACAGGAAAGAAACGGAGATGAGCAACAGCAGGGCTGCCAGCTGGTAACCCTCAAAAATCCTCACGGTTTTGCACTGCTATTTTTATTCGCGGGAGGAATTATTCAGGAACAGGAACAACCTGCTTTATGTAAGCTACTGAAATGAACAGCTATACAATGCATTTCAGAAATCAGAGGGAGGCACAATCCTGTCGAATCCGGTAAACGGCACCAGTGCCGCGGGAATGGTAATTCCTTCGGGAGTCTGGTTGTTTTCGAGCAGGGCGGCTACAATGCGCGGCAGTGCCAGGGCGCTTCCGTTCAGTGTATGCGCCGGTTGTGGTTTTTTGGTGTGTTCATCGCGGTAACGAAGTTTCAGGCGGTTGGCCTGGAATGCTTCGAAGTTCGACACAGAGCTCACCTCAAGCCACATCTGCTGGGCAGCCGACCATACCTCGAAATCGAAGGTAAGTGCAGCAGTAAAACCCATGTCGCCACCACAAAGCCTCAATATCCGGTAGGGCAATTCCAGCTTCTCAATCAACCGGGCAACATGCTTCACCATTTCATCAAGAATGGTGTACGATTTTTCAGGATGGACAATCTGCACAATCTCCACCTTATCGAACTGGTGCAGGCGGTTCAGTCCGCGCACATCCTTTCCATAGGAACCGGCTTCGCGGCGGAAACAGGCGCTGTAGGCGGTATTTTTCAGCGGCAGTTCCCTGCCATCGAGGATTACATCACGGTATATGTTGGTAACCGGCACTTCGGCTGTGGGAATCAGGTAAAGATTGTCGGCAGAAACATGGTACATCTGACCCTCCTTGTCGGGAAGCTGGCCTGTACCGAATGCTGAATCCTCATTTACCACCAGGGGGGGCTGGATTTCTTCGTAGCCTGCCTTTCGGTTTTCGTCCAGGAAGAAGTTGATAAGTGCCCGCTGCAGTTGGGCACCTTTCCCGCGGTATACGGGGAAGCCTGCACCGGTTATCTTCACACCCAGTTCGAAATCAATGAGCCGGTATTTCTGTGCCAGTTCCCAGTGAGGAAGCGCATTTTCATGCAGTTCGGGAAGCGCACCTCCGGAAGCAACCACTTCATTGTCAACAGCGCTTTTTCCTTCAGGCACCGAATGGTGCGGAAGGTTTGGCAGCAAAACCTGAAGCCCGGCCACTTTCTTTTCTATTTCCTCAAACTGCCCGTCAAGTTGCCTGATGGCATCCTTCAGTTCCGATGTGCGGGCTTTGGCCAATTCGGCCTCATCTTTCTTGCCTTCCCTGAACAGGATACCTATTTCTTTGGAAATGCGGTTCATTTCGGCTTTGGCCTGTTCTGCTTTTTGCTGTGCTTCTTTTTTCAGCAGGTAATAATCGTTAATTTTACCTACGATGTCTGCAGCATTAAAATTTCTCCTTTTCAGTCTTTCGATTACCTCCTGCGGGTTATCCTGGATGAATTTCAGGTTGAGCATGTTTATTCTTTTAAATGAAACCGCAAATTTAATAAATGAAACGGCACTACCTCAGAATGATAATCAGGAATTCAGTGCCGGATAGCGAAAGGTTAACCTGAAGCAGTTTACTTATCCATTGCAAGGGATAATTTAAAACGTAAAATTCACAACGTCGTTCTGTTACAATTTTAGGATGACGAGGCGCAGTAGCTTTGTATCGTAATTTTAATCATTAAAAATTAAATAACATGTTTACAGAAGCAACAACACAAAGCAATCTTCTTTTTAAAGAGAAGGTGAAATTAACCGAAGTGAAAGAATTTGGTTACGGCTGGCAGAATTTTGCCCGGGGGAAAGGTATTTAAAAAAAATCTCCTGTCGTTTCCAACAGGAGATTCACCAATATTATTAACAGGTCAACCCTGCAATATAAAACACTACTTACCTTCAAGTTCTTTAGCCTGTTCGATCCAGGGGGCAGGATCTTTCGAGGCATAGCGGCTGCCGGCGTCTTCCAGGATTTTATTCAGCTTTTCAACCGAAGCGGAAGCCAATTCGGCATATGTATGGATTCCTGCTGCATTAAACACCTCTTCCAGTTTTGGGCCTATGCCTTCAATTTTCTTCAAATCGTCGGCTTCAGCAACGTCGGTTTCAGGGGCCTTTTTTTCAGCTTTGGCCTCTGCTTTTTCTACCTTTACAGCTTCTTCCTTTTTTGCAGCAGCCGGAGCTTCTGCAACAGCAACATCCACATCAACGATGGGCTCAACCGATACATACGAACGGTTTTTCCTTTTCTTCTGAAACATTACCGTTCCTTCAACCAGTGCGAAAAGGGTATGGTCTTTACCAATACCTACATTCTCACCGGGGTAATGCTGGGTTCCACGCTGGCGTACTAAAATATTACCAGCTTTGGCATACTGACCTCCGTATATTTTTACTCCAAGTCGTTTGCTTTCCGATTCGCGTCCGTTTTTCGAACTACCTACACCTTTTTTATGAGCCATGGTAATTTATTTTTTTAGTTATCCAACAATGTTGTCAATTTGAATTTGGGTAAACTGCTGGCGATGGCCGTTCATCTTTTTATAGCCTTTGCGGCGTTTCTTTTTAAACACCAGCACCTTGTCGCCCTTCTGATGGCCCAGCACCTTAACGGTTACCTTTGCACCACTTATTGTTGGTGTGCCAATGGTTACACCACTGTCGTTGCCCACCAGCAGTACTTTTTCGAAATCAAGTGAGTCGCCTTCGGCGGCATCGAGCAGGTGAACATACAGCTTCTTTTCTTTCTCCACCCTGAACTGTTGTCCTGCAATCTCTACAATCGCGTACATATTTACAAATTTTAATAGTATACCGGCAGGCGGGATTCCATAGGGTTTCCGCTTATCGGGCCTGAACGATTCAAAATTTTGGACTGCAAAAGTAGTTATTTTTAGCACATTGACAAGTATTGGTAAAATTATTTTTCACCCGCAAAATTCGGCAGCGGCAAAAATTAATGGGAATAAATCAGGTGAGATACCCGGCAAAAAACCAAAATCATTCTTATATTTGTTTAATAACAATAAAAACCAGATTTAGAAGTGGAATGCAAAAAATACGATTGAACATTCTGGGGTTATCCGTAAGCCAAACACAATCAGGCGCTTATGCATTGGTTTTAGCAGAAGAAGGTGGTGACCGGAGGATACCGATCATCATTGGCCCGGTAGAGGCACAGGCCATTGCCATTCAGCTGGAAGGATTAAAGCCACCGCGTCCGTTGACACACGATTTAATAAAGAACATGTCGGTCGCTTTTAATATCGTGCTGCTGGAAGTTGTGATTCATAAGCTGGAGGAAGGCATATTTTATTCTGAACTGTTATGTGAGATGGATGGAAAGGAAATCAGGATCGACTCACGTACGTCGGATGCCGTTGCGTTGGCCCTCCGGTTCCGTTGCCCCATTTTCACCACTGAAGACATTCTTTCGAAAGCTGGCATTGTGCTGGAATCGGAAGAGCCCAAACCTGTCAGGCCAAGCCCTGCGAGAAAAAAACCGGAGGGAAAGGAATCCTCTCCTTTTTCGCATTACACCATACAGGAACTGGACGACCTTCTGAAGGAAGCTATACAAAATGAAGATTACGAAAAAGCCTCCATCATTCGGGATGAAATCAACAACCGGAAGAAAAACTAAACCTTTTCCATGAAAAAAATCATGATCTTGCTGGTTGTTTATACCGGCATTTTCTTTTTTGGGCCCCTGCAGGCTCAGACTACCGAACCCTTGCAACCTCGTGAAGAAAATATACAAATTGACTCCTCCTCTGCCCCAATCGACACATCGCTGATATTGTTATTGAAGGATAGGGGAAGACCCTTTACGGGCAGTACCCTGTTGCGCGGGCTGCTGGGCATGGCTGTGCTGGTGTTGCTGGGTTTTATATTAAGCTCCAACCGCCGGAACATTCCCTGGAAAACAGTAGTCATTGGGTTGGTCATCCAGGTGTTGCTGGCAGTTGGTGTATTGTATATCCCTTTTGTGCGTTCCCTCTTTGAGTTTCTCGGGCAGATATTTGTCAAGATACTGGACTTTACAAAAGCCGGGAGTGAATTTCTACTGGGTGATTTAATGGATGCAGGTACCTACGGGTTCATTTTTCTGTTCCAGGTATTGCCCACCATCATCTTTTTTTCTGCCCTCACCAGCCTGCTCTTTTACTGGGGCATTATTCAGAAGGTTGTTTGGGCACTGGCATGGCTGTTTACCCGTGCACTCCGCATTTCGGGTGCCGAAGCCTTGTCGGTGGCCGGAAATATTTTCCTGGGGCAAACCGAGTCGCCACTGATGATAAAAGCATATCTTGAAAAGATGAGCAAATCGGAAATATTGCTTGTAATGACCGGAGGCATGGCCACCATGGCGGGGGGTGTGCTGGCAGCATATATTGCATTATTGGGAGGCAACGACCCGGTTTTGCGGCTTGAATTTGCCAAACACCTGCTGGCAGCTTCCATTATGGCAGCACCGGCAGCCGTTGTTTTTTCAAAAATGCTGTTCCCCCCCACGGAAGCCATCAATACGGTGATAGATGTCAACCGCGACAAAATAGGCAGCAACGTGCTGGATGCCATTACAAACGGCACCAGCGAAGGGGTAAAACTGGCTGTTAATGTTGCCGCCATGCTGCTGGCATTCATAGCCTTCATTGCCATGTTCAACTTTATTGCAGGTAAAATCGGGCAGTGGACCACCCTGAACGGGCTGATTGCTGAAGGCACCAACGGCCGGTATGAAGGGCTTTCGCTGCAGTTTATACTGGGTTATACCTTTGCACCCCTGATGTGGCTTATTGGGGTAAGTACCCAGGACATCGTGCTGGTGGGCCGGCTGCTGGGCGAAAAGCTCATCCTTACCGAATTTATCGGGTACATCAGCCTGGCCGATTTGAAAGCCTCCACCGCCTTCGCCGATCCGAAATCCATCATCATGGCCACCTATATTCTCAGCGGCTTTGCCAATTTTTCATCCATAGGTATTCAGATTGGCGGCATCGGGGCGCTGGCTCCGGGCAGACGGGTACTGCTTTCGAAATTTGGCGTGCCCGCGCTTATAGGAGGCACTCTGGCATCACTTATGTCGGCAACAATTGTTGGAATGATAATGGGGTAATTCAGATTATTAACCTCCGGCTCCGCCACCTTTTGTTGAACAACTTTTCTGATTCCATAAATCAAACTGACAGGGTTCTATGAAAATTAGTGGCACTGAATTCGTGCATTGACCTCTGTACCTGACACTATATTCTTTAACCCTGTTAATTCATGCACATGAAAATATATATTGGCTGCAGCGGTTTTCATTACAAGGACTGGAGAAAAAAATTTTATCCTGAAAAGCTCCCGAAAAAGGAGTGGCTTTCCTACTACTCCCGGCATTTCAATACTGTGGAGATCAACAATACCTTTTACCGGATGCCCGAAGAAAAACATTTACAGGACTGGGTAAGCCAAACGCCTTCCGGATTTAAATTCACCATAAAAGCCAACCGTTATTTTACACACCAGAAAAAATTAAATGTGGATGATGATTTCCGCAACCGGTATGAAGCTTTCGACAGCACCGTAAAAACCCTGGGAAGGAAACTGGGTTGTGTGCTCTGGCAATTTCCGGGAAATCTTCATAAAAATGAATCGAAACTGGAAGATTTGCTTCGGTTGCTCGATGCACGGACACATCATGCAATTGAATTCCGCCATGAATCGTGGTTTGATGACAGTATTTACAACCTGCTCTCCAGGTATAAGGTAGCTTATTGTATGCTTTCTGCTCCGGATAATCTGCCCGAAGAGATTCGTTCAATTGCCAGGATTGCTTATCTGCGCTTTCACGGAAAAAATGCCTGGTACAACTATCTTTATTCGGAAGATGAGCTTAAAAGCTGGTACGAACGGCTGAACAAACTGAAAAATGCAGATCAGCTGTATATTTACTTTAACAACGATCACAATGCATGGGCAGTGAAAAATGCAAAAGCATTGGATTCCATGTTCAGCTGATGGTAAATGTGCAACATTTCTACATTCGCTGTGGAAATGTTCCCCATTGAATCCGATAAAAACAACAGGTACACCCTCGAATGTACGAGACATATTTTGGCATAGAATTCTTATGTGGAAAACCGGACATACCGGGAGCGTCCTTCAGGAATAAATACTCTGAATGAATTTGCCGAAGAGGTAAAAAGGCATGAGGATCAGCATGAGGAATTCCGGTTCGACCGGGAGGTGTCAACGCCAGATATTGTGCATACGGTTCTTGAGGAACTGCGTCCTAACCTTTCAGAAGGTGAATCGCGGCATATCGTGTCGCAATTACCAAAAGAGATTAAAGAGATGGCAAAAGAATGTATCAGCTAAAAAAGTAAAGATTATGGCATTTAATTTAACAAGTACAGCATTCGAATATGGTGCGTCCATACCGCACAAACATTCCTGCAAAGGTGAGGATGTACCTCCTCCCCTTTCGTGGGATGAGATACCTAAAGGTACGGTTTCCCTTGCACTGCTTCTGGAAGATCCCGATGCCCCGGGAGGAACTTTCCTCCACTGGCTGATATACAACATTCCGGCTGATACCACTACACTGGATGGTGTATCACCTGTAGAGAAACACCTGAAGAATGGAGCTTTTCAGGCACAAAACGATTTTGGCAAAAAGGGATATGGAGGTCCCTGCCCTCCCAAAGGGGAGGAACACAGGTACTTTTTCCGGCTGTTTGCCCTGAAGAAAAAACTTCCCCCTGAATCTATTAATAAGGTGGAGGATTTTTACGCCGCTGTTAACGGCCATACCCTCGATAAAGCAGAATATATGGGAAAATTCAGAATGTAAACAAATTTATTTTATCCTATTTTGGAGATTTTCTGACAGGAAGGACAATAATATGTCGTCCTGCCTGAAATCTTCGTTTTCTCTATTTTGCCGTTGCAACCCGGGCAGGCTTTCCCCTGGCTTCGGTTTGGCAGCAGGAAGCTTTCAGGAAGTTTTGAAACATCGGCATCGTGTTTAATGGCTGTTTTTAAAACATTCTGCAACTCATTGTAAACTGTATCCATCTCCTTTTCCGACAGTTGATTTGCCGGTTGCTGGGGATGGATTTTTGCCTGGTAAAGGATTTCATCGGCATATACATTTCCAATTCCGGCTATTTCCGACTGATCGGTCAAAACTGTTTTCATCATCGCCTTTTTATTTTCAAGCAGGGAAATAAAATCCTTCCGGGCAATATCCAAAGCATCGGGACCCAAATCTTTTTCTTTTATAAAGGAATCCGGATTCTTAGCAAGTTCAACCGAACCCAGCTTTCGCCTGCTCACAATATGCAGGGTATGCTTGTTTTTAAACAAAATGCTGCACCGGGTATACTTAGGTTTGTCCTCATCCGCTTTCAGGTAATGCACCTCACCGGTCATTCCAAAATGGAGGACCAGTGAAGTGCTTTTATCTGCCGGCAGGAAGAGATACTTGCCATGGCGTATTATTTTCTTAAACTTCTTTCCTTTTAGTTTTTTGTCTAATTCATTTTCAGAAAGCTTCACAAAGCGAGCATCGCTTACTTTAACCTGTTCAATACCGGAATTTTTACATTTTTCAGCCTCCTTCCGGTACTTCTCAACATCGGGCAATTCGGGCATTTTCTGTCTTTTTAAAAGATTTAAAACCGCGCCGGTTTATTTTTCAGCTTTCACAATGTTTTCAATTCCGGTGGCTACCGCATCGGGGTTAAATGAAATGCTGTCGATGCCTGCCTCCACAAGAAATTGTGCCATCTCCGGGAAATCGCTGGGAGCCTGGCCGCAAAGTCCTATTTTTTTCTTTTTCTTATGTGCTTTTTTAATGGCCATCCGCAGCATTTCCTTCACGCCTTCATTCCGCTCATCGAACAAGTTGCTTACAATGGGTGAATCCCTGTCGATTCCCAGGGTTAACTGGGTAAGATCATTTGAACCAATGGAAAATCCATCAAATATTTTTGCAAACGCTTCAGCCATAAGCACATTGTTGGGAATTTCGGTCATCACATACAATTCAAGGCCATTTTCACCCCGCTTTAATCCATTTTCGGCCATTACCTCCTGCACTTTTTTGCCCTCTTCCACAGTGCGGCAGAACGGAATCATCAATTTTACGTTTGTCAGACCCATCTCTTCCCTGACAATCCGCATGGCCTGGCATTCAAGTGCGAAACCTTCCCGGTATTTTTCATGATAGTAGCGGGAGGCACCCCGGAAACCTACCATGGGATTTTCTTCCTCCGGTTCAAATTGTTTTCCGCCAATTAAATCGGCATATTCGTTTGATTTGAAGTCGCTCATTCTTACAATTACATCGCCCGGGTAAAAGGCCGCAGCAATAGTAGCCACCGCCCTGGAAAGCTTTTCTACAAAATAGTGTTTTTTGTCGTCGTACTCCGACGTCAGTTTTTTAATTTTCCGTTTTGCCTTTTTACTTTTCAGTTTATCGAAATAGATAAGGGCCAGCGGGTGTATCTTAATGGAACTGTTAATCACAAATTCAAGACGCATAAGGCCCACGCCGTCAACCGGCAGCATGGCATTGGTAAATGCAGCTCCCGGATTTGCCAGTATCAGCATCACCTCTGTTTTGGGTTTACCCAGTTTTTTGAGGTTGATTTCCTTCTCATTCCATTTCAATATCCCATTGTAAATATGTCCTTCGTTTCCTTTGGCACACGACACGGTAACTTCCTGGCCGTCCTTTAACTTTCCGGTGGCATCTTTTGTCCCAACCACAGCAACAGCACCCAGTTCACGGGCTACAATTGCGGCATGGCTGGTGCGTCCGCCACTGTTGGTAATTATGGCAGCCGCTTTTTTCATTACCGGGTCCCAGTCGGGATTGGTGATTTCCGTTACCAGCACATCGCCTTTTTCAAGCTTATCCGATTCATCGGGCGAATTTAAAATTTTTACCCTTCCGGCAGCTATCTTATCTCCGATTCCAATCCCGGAAATCAATGGCGTTTTATTCTTCTCTTTCAGGGAGTATTTTTTAAGTTTATTGGGTTCCTTTTTCGAAGAATGTACCGTTTCAGGCCTGGCCTGAACAATAAACAGTTCATGGGTATTGCCGTCCTTTGCCCATTCAATGTCCATGGGCTTTTTGTAATGCTTTTCAATTTCGAGGCACCACTGCCCCAGTTCTTTCAGTTCATCATCAGTCAGTACATACTTTCTCCTCAGTTTTCCGGGGGTTCGCTTGTTTACGGTTGTTTCCTTCTTCTTCTTGTTTTCATTGTAAACCATCATTTTGGCTTTTGAGCCCAGCCGTTTGGAAAGAATGGGTTCTTTACCGGTTTTAAGCGCTTCCTTGAACAAATAAAACTCATCGGTTAAAACAGCACCCTGCACCACGTTATCGCCAAGCCCCCAGGCACCATTAATGAGAATCACGTTATGAAAACCGCTTTCAGGATCAATGGTAAAAGCAACACCCGCCGATGATTTGTCGGAACGTACCATCTTTTGCACTCCCACCGACAAGGCCACTTTCATATGCTCAAACCCATTTTTTTGGCGGTACTTAATTGCCCTGTCGGTAAATAAAGAAGCCACGCATTTTTTCCATGCATCGAGCAGTTCCTCCTCAGTCTTCACATTCATATACGAATCATGCTGCCCGGCAAAGCTGGCCTCAGGCAAATCCTCAGCAGTTGCACTGCTTCGTACAGCAACACTTTCAAGTGATTCTTCCCGTTTTTTCAATTGGTTGAATCCTTCCACAATCTTTTCCTTAATTTCCTCCGGGATAGGGGCTTCCATTACCAGTTCTCTGCACCTGGCTCCCACTTCCCTTAAATTTTCTGCATCCTTATCGAGTGAAGCCAGTGTATCCTTTAAGGCATCTTCAATCTTATTCTCCCTGATGAACCTCCGGTAGGCTTCAGCAGAAGTGGCAAAACCATCGGGTACCTTTATACCTTTTGAACCCAATTCCCTGAACATTTCCCCGAGTGATGCATTTTTCCCTCCTACTTCCTTAACTTTTGAACCATTAAGCTCTTTAAAATTATATATCAGCTTCATTTTTTAACTATTTTTTCAGTTTTGGAAAATCTAACAGGCATTCCCATTTAAAAATCCTGAAGGTATTCTTCCGTCATCACAATGTATTTTTTAAGATCATCCAAATCTTTTTCATCTGAATTATCCGAAGATTCCTTCATGTTAATCAGAATTACCTTTGCCCGGACATTTGCACGGTAGCTTTTATAATAGTTGAACAATTTACGGCTCTCAGGATCCTCATTTATACCATATGTTTTAAGGTATTTTTCATAGAACCGTTCACTCAGATCCTGCTTTCCGAAAAAATCGAGATCAACACATAAAAAGGCGATGTCATTCAAAACATCAATTCTTCGGTAATCGCTGTTAAACTCGATGCAATCGAAAATTACAGGGTCGTCGTATAAAAAAATATTACTTGCATTCAAATCCCCATGGCAGTTTTTATGGTATCCTGTAATTACCCTTTGGTTTGAAAAATTTCGAATGGAGTTGAGGTAGTTAAACGATTTGTCAACACATTCATTTATTTTTCTCTCCCATTCAGCACCAGCTATCTCTTTCAGAAAAGTACCTTCGGATTGAATATCGGCATATTTTTCATGGAATTTGAGCGTGGCAAAAACATTCTTCAGCACCCGTATCTTTTTATGAAACCGGGCAATTTTTTCGGCCAGTATATCAATATGCTTTTCAGTTACCTCATTTCTTTCAAGCATCTTATCCATTTCCAGGTTGTTGTCCATACGCTTCATTTGCACAGCATGATCGATTACCTCACCTTCATCTTCCCCGTTGGCCAGCCCGGCCATCTGGTTTGTCAACTGAATCACCCTAAGATACATTTCGGGTGCCAGGCGACGGTTTAACTTAATCTCCTGCTGACAGTAGAACTCCCGTTTGTCGGGAGTGGAAAAATCGAGAAAGGAAAATTTAACAGGACGTTTAATTTTAAAGGCAAAGTTATCGGTTAAAATAATCCATGAGATGTGTGTCTCTTTTAGGATTGTTTCATTGCAGGTATCGGGCAATGTGCAGTGATTCATTAAAAATTCAACCTGTTCTTTATCCATTGGTGTATTGTATTGCCTTGTTTAACATTTCGTCTTCTTTATCCTCATCGGACCACAATTCCAGATGATGGTCCTCCTCCGATTCAAAATCGTGCTCCAGTATTTTATACACATCGAAATCTGCTTCGCTATGCTTCCGGCTTTTTTTCAGTCTCTTTTTGACTGTTTTTTCAGCAGCTTTAATTTCTATGAGAAAAACAGGTTCATCCATTTCAACGGCCATCTTTTTCACCTGGTCTCTCCGCACCTGTTTATGAAATGTGCCATCGACAATAACGTCTTTTTTATCGTTCAACTCCCTCATAACCTGCTTAAAGAGTTCATTATATACCTGCTGTTTGGTAGTATCGTCATATTGTCCTTTTGCATCCAGCTTTTCCCTTACAAGGTCAGTATTCAAATGTACAGCCCCAGTTTTTCGGGCAAAATGCCTTGCAAAAAATGTTTTTCCGGTTCCCGGCAGACCATATACCAGTGCTATCATCTCATTCCGTTTTTTAATTTCATTCCTTCACATCTGCACAATGCTTTCTTAAGCTGGCTTTCGGATGGCTGAAAGCAATTTCCGTTTCAGTTCTTCATTTCACCTTTTCAGCAACTTCATTAATTCCTTTAAAGACCGCGTATTAAGCACATCGTTTTTTTCGAGCCATCCCCTTCGTGCCTGCGCGATGCCAAACTCCATGTATTGAAGGCTGTTTACAGCGTGTGCATCGGTAGCTACAGAGATTCTGACCCCCATTTCCTTTGCCATACGTGCATAATCGTCGTTCAAATCGAGCCGGTCGGGGTTGGCATTAATTTCCAGAAAGCAGCCGCAATTTTTAGCCTCTTTCATAACCGCCTCCATATCGGTATCCAGCTCGTCTCTAATGCCAATCATTCTTCCGGTAGGATGGGCCAGTATATTGAAATAAGGATTTTGCATTGCCTTTATAATCCTCTGTGTTTGCTTTTTTCTGGTAAGTTTCCGGTAATAATGAACCGAGCATACAACCAGGTCGAGTTCCTTTAGAATCGTGTCAGGCAAATCAAGCGATCCATCTTCAAGGATATCTACCTCCACCGCTTTAAGAATCCTGAAATTTTTAAGCTTCCTGTTCAGGATATCAATTGCAGCTATTTGTTTTTCCAGTCTTTGTTCATTCATGCCACGAGCTATTGTCACCTTCTTTGAATGATCGGTTACAGCCAGATATTCATAGCCCATTTGCCGGGCAGCATCGGCCATTTCTTCCAGGGTATTGGTGCCGTCGGTTTCTGTAGTATGCGCGTGGAGGTCACCCCGCAGATCAGCTCTGCTTACAAGCACAGGCAGTTTATTATCTTGTGAAGCCTCAATCTCTCCTTTGTTTTCACGGAGTTCAGGTTCAATGTAGTTCAATTTCATCGCCTGGTATACCTGTTGCTCTGTTTCAGAAGCCAAAACTTTACCGTTTTGAGAGATTCCATATTCATTCAGTTTTAGTCCCCGCTCCTGCGCCAGGGTTCGTAAAGCTACTGTATGTTCCTTAGAACCTGTAAAATACAGTAACGCTGCACCAAATGCTTTCTTTTCAACAATGCGTAAATCAACCTGCAATCCTGTACGCAGTTTTACCGATGCCCGGGTTTCACCTTCGGAAATAACACGCTCCACCTCATCGTATGCGGTAAAATCTTTCATTGCCTGACGGGGATTTGAACTCACCGCCACAAGGTCGATATCGCGGACGGTTTCTTTCTTTCTTCTAAAACTCCCGGCTACCGTCAGCCTTTCAATTTTATCTTCCATATACCTCAGCATTGGGTTAACCAACATTTCTGCTTCCGTTCGTTTTATTCTTGCAGAACCTCCTTTTTGTGACCAGGATTCTATTTCCTCAAGTATCCTTTCTGTTGTTTTTTTTCCAAATCCTTTTATTTTTTCAACTTTTCCGGCTCTGGCAGCTTTTTCCAGTTCCTTTAGGGAACGTATATTCAGGGTGTCGTTCAAAATTTTTGTCCGCTGCGGGCCAAGTTGTTCCAGCTTCATGATTTCTAAAAGCGACTCAGGTACTTCCTTTCTTAGCTTTTGAAGCTGTTTCAGTTTACCGGTTTTAACAATTTCTTCTATTTTTTCGCTCATGCTTTTACCAATTCCGGGAAGTGAAGAAATATCTTCATGATTCTCCACCATTTCTGAAATGTTTCGGGTATACCCTGAGAGGGAACGCACCGCATTTCGATAAGCCCTTACCCTGAACTCATTTTCGCCTTTGATGTCAAGCATATCTGCCAGTTCATTCAGCTTATCCGCTATTTCTTTATTATGGACAGACATGGAAAGCCATCATTTGAGATTAAATTCATTTCTTCTTTAAAAATAAAAATTTAACTCCCTGTCAACGAATTTTGTTAACAGGGAGTTTTCGTGATTGCTGCCTGTCACGAATCTAAATCTGCTGTTCTGCTGCAAACTTTATTACGGGTATTTCGAATCAAATTTATTACGAATGCAGAACAACAGCTTTCTATCTTTCAATTTCGAAAGAAATTTTTGCATTCACAGCGTAGGAAACAATCTGGTTGTTTTCTACCGATGCTTTCATTTCCTTAACGTAAACCGACTTAATGTTTTTAACAGTTTTTGAGGCTTCTTCAACTGCATTTCGGGTTGCATCAGAAAAATTTTTGTCGGACGTGGCAATTACTTCAATTACTTTTACTAATTTTTCCATAATTCTTACTTTAATGTTCTGAAAATAGTATTCCATCAGATAAGTGCCAAAACCACTCCAAACACCTCTTTAGAAAATGGAATTTTTACAATACCTGATATTAAGCTGATTAACAGGGAAATGCAGCAGATACTTTTTGTAAACTGAAAGATAAAAAGTGGTGTTGCCTTAATGTCCATGTGTAATCCTTCTACAGATTATTCCATTTGGGGATAAAATCAGAAACTTTTTTTTATTCTCTACGCAACCTTTTTTGGTTGTAATGTGTCAACGAATTAATAACTTTAATAAATAAATTGAAATATGAGAAACAGAAAATTAATTTTTACAGCAATTTTTGCTTTAGTTGCCGCAAGTTTTAATGCATGTATTGATGATCCTGAGCCAGTTGCCTTAGACGTGGTTTCCGATGCTTTTATACAGAAAACCGTTGAAGATGGAGAAGAAAAATATGGACTTAACTTTTGGGTATTTGGGAATAAGGAACTCGAATCGGTAACTGTTAACGGACCCGAAGATGAAACATGGACATTGAACCAGGATGAAAACAACCCTTATATTTTCAACCTTTTCCCGGAAACAACGCAGTATTCCGATTCTATGCCACCCTCCGGAAATTATATTTTTACAGTTACCAGCAGCCAGAACGATGAACCTCCTGTAACCCAACCCGACAAGCTCGAGAACCTTGAACTGGAGGCAGTAACAATAGATTCCACTCAGTTTGCTTCCGATAAACTGAAGGTCGTTTGGACAGCAGTAGAAGACGCTGATGCTTATATTATCCGGCTACTCAATGAATCGGATAATAAAATATTTATCAGCCCATCATTGGTCCATACAAAAACCGATTATTCCTTTGGTACTGCAGATCCAGGCTGGAGTAATATGTATAACAAAGCCGAGAATGGCAAGACTTACCGGCTTGAATTACTGGCCATTCTATATGAATCTACCAGTGTGCCGGCCAATCAGGATTACAATATTCAATTTATTTCCCTTGCTTCCAAAGAAGTTGTATGGGGCGAATAAAAATATATTTTCATACGAAAAGGGGATGTCTGCAGCTGCAGGCATCCTCTTTTTAATTCATATTACTTAAATAGATGCAGCATTAAACCTTTTGGATAAAATTCTGCTTTACCCGTTAATATAAATTTCAAAACAGTACTCATCTGAAAGGTTCAAAAGTTGCAATTGCAAAAGAAATTTAACCGCAAATCTGCATTTTGGCTCATTCCCGGCTTATTCTTTTAACCATTAGATAATAAAAACAATCATAAGTTAAATTATTAATGAAAAAAAAATTACATTTATATTTAACTTTTTGGCTAAACGGGTATCTAACTATGCAAAACTATTTTTCAATATTTAAATTTATATGCGCTATGAAGAAATTAATGTTGTTAGTGTTGACCGGGCTGTTTGCAGCAACAATGATATCCTGTCAAAAAAAAGAAGTTGAACCATCGGCAAATACTGAGGTGATTGAACAGGAAATTGAAGTCGAAAACTTACTGGCTGATCTTGATGAATATTCAGAAGAAGTAATTGACAACCAGCTGGGATTGTTAAAGTCGGCAACTCCGGATGGAAATAATGCAGAGGGTTCTTGTCCGGTAGTTACCTATTACAGAAATGCAGACCCCCGGAAAATGATCATTGATTTTGGTAATGCATGTGAAGGGAAAGACGGAAAAATCAGATCGGGTAAAATCATTGTCACCTCCTCCTCCTTCGAAAACCTTATGACCACCCGGACAAAAACATTTGAGAACTTTTCGGTAAATGGATGGGGAGTTGAGGGTGTTATCGCTAAAACAGTAACGTTAAACAGAGAAAATAAAACCAGAATTTCAGAAGTAAATGAAGAAATCACCGTCACTACTGAAGAAAAAACGGCATACCGTAAAGGTACAATGAACAGAAGCCACGAATTGGGAAAAGTTTCTGACCGGAGCGATGATGTTACAAGGTCATGGGGCGAAGTGGTTACAGAATGGCAGGATGGGATAACAATTACAAAAACCATTCTGGAAGAAAATCCTCTGGTATTTTTAAATTCCTGCCGGCAGATAGTAAGCGGTAACGTATCGGTTAATGCCGGGGATAAATCATGGAGTATCAATTACGGAGAGGGCGATTGCGACAACCAGGCAATCCTTACACGCAATGGAATTGAAAAGATAATAATCATTGGCAGAATCAAACACCAACCAGGGAAATAAAAATATAGGTTTACATCCTGAAATAGATCAAAGTTTAATTCCCAGACATCGCTTTTCTATTTTGTAATTCTGCCCCATAAATAAGGAACACCAGCAGATTAAAAGCTTCCGGTGTTCCTTTTAAGAGACGGGTTGTTCATGTTTCTGTAAACATAATTTCTTTCCATATTAAATGAAATTAACGCTCACCCTGCCACCTGTCAGATGCTTTTTCCTCTTCAATTGAAGAGGAACATAGGCAACTTATTGCGTCAGGGCGAGGGCATCAAATAAATGTTGCTCTTTACCATGTTCAAAAAAATGCAGGTAAACTTCTGTCACGGAGCAGCCTTTTACAATTAAACTTTTCCTCGTACATTTGCACCTCAAATTTTAGGTAGAATTCAGTAAGAAGATAATATGGAAATTCCGAGCAAATACATCGCGGCAGAAGTAGAAGAAAAATGGTACCAGTTCTGGATGCAACATAAATTTTTCCACTCAGAACCCGATGAACGCGAGGCTTATACAATCGTTATTCCTCCTCCCAATGTAACGGGTGTGTTGCATATGGGGCACATGCTCAATAATACCATTCAGGATATTCTGATTCGCAGGGCACGTATGAACGGCAAAAATGCCTGCTGGGTACCCGGTACCGACCATGCATCCATTGCCACTGAAGCGAAGGTAGTAAATAAATTACGGGCAGAAGGAATCGACAAATATGACCTGAGCAGGGAAGAATTTCTGGAACATGCCTGGGACTGGACCCATAAGCATGGGGGAATTATCCTGGAACAGTTAAAAAAGCTGGGTGCTTCATGCGATTGGGATCGCACTGCATTTACCATGGATGAAACCCGCAGTGAATCGGTCATCCGCATATTTGTTGATTTATACAAAAAAGGGTTTATTTACCGGGGAGTACGTATGGTAAACTGGGATCCGGCAGCCAAAACCGCCCTTTCCGACGAGGAGGTAAATTACAGGGAAGTAAAATCAAAACTGTACTACCTGAAATACAAACTGGATGGTGAAAAAGGATATATTACCATCGCTACCACCCGTCCTGAAACCATTCTGGGCGATACTGCTGTTTGTGTAAATCCTGCCGACAAAAGGTTCACTCACCTGAAAGGGAAACATGTACTGGTGCCGCTTATCAATCGTTCCATTCCAATAATTGAAGACGGCTATGTGGATATGGATTTTGGAACAGGGTGCCTGAAAATCACCCCTGCCCACGATATAAACGATTATGAAATCGGGTTACGCCATAATCTTCCTTCCATTGATATATTCAATGACGACGGAACACTTAGTAAAGCTGCCGAAATGTTCATTGGAGAAGACCGGTTTGTTGTGCGGGAAAAAATCATTCCGGAACTGGAAAAAGCAGGGAATATTGACCACATTGAAGATTATACCAATAAAGTGGGTTTCTCGGAACGCACCAATGTTGCCATTGAACCCAAACTTTCAGTGCAGTGGTTCCTGAAAATGGAAGATCTGGTAAAGCCAGCACTGGATAACGTAATGAACGGTACCATTCAGTTTCATCCGCCAAAATTTAAAAATATTTACCGCCACTGGACGGGCAATATAAAGGACTGGTGTATCAGCCGTCAGTTATGGTGGGGCCATCAGATTCCTGTTTACTACCTGCCCGGTGGTGACTTTGTTTGTGCCCAATCGGCCGAAACGGCATTAAATATTGCAAGGGAGAAAACCGGCAACAGTAACCTTACTCTGGCTGACCTGATACAGGATGAAGATGTATTGGATACCTGGTTCTCAAGCTGGCTATGGCCAATTTCAGTATTCGACGGCATTCGCAATCCCGGGAATAAAGAACTGGCATATTATTATCCCACCTCAGATTTGGTAACTGCACCCGATATTATTTTCTTTTGGGTGGCGCGTATGATTATTGCCGGATATGAGTACGAAAATCAATATCCATTTAAAAACGTGTATTTTACAGGTATGGTGCGTGATGCCCAACGCAGAAAGATGTCAAAATCATTGGGCAATTCACCCGACCCGCTTGATTTAATTTCCAAATATGGTGCCGATGGAGTGCGTGTCGGCATGTTGCTGTGTTCACCTGCAGGAGGGGATCTGCTTTTCGATGAAAGCCTGCCACAGCAGGGTGCAGGATTTGCTACAAAAATCTGGAATGCATTCCGTCTGGTGAAAAATTGGGAAGTTTCTTCTGAAACCGAACAGCCGGAGCATTCAAAACTGGCTGTTAACTGGTTTTCCAACAAGTTAAATGAGGTGGTTGAGCTATTGGATTCACAGTTCAATCAGTTCCGCATTTCAGAGGCATTAATGACCATTTATACTACCGTTCGTGATGAATTCTCAGGCTGGCTGCTGGAGATAGTAAAACCTCCGTACCAACAGCCTATCGATGTTAAAACTTATGCTGAAGTGGTGGAATTGTTCGACCAACTCCTGCGTCTGATGCACCCTTTTATGCCGTTCATCACCGAAGAAATATGGCAGTTGCTTAAAACCCGGATTGAGGGAGAAAGCATCATGATCAGTCAGATGCCAAAAATTAATCCGTATGATAAAGATTTATTAGCCTCTTTTGAAAATGTAAAGGAAGCCGTTTCGGGAATCCGTAAAATTAGAACCGATAAAAGTATTCCAAATAAGGATTCCCTGGTGCTGAATGTTCAGCAGGGAGATAAAGGTTACGAAAAAGCTTTCAATAGTGTAGTAATTAAACTGGCTAATCTTTCTGCACTCGAAACGGTTTCCGATGAGGTACAGGGAGCAGCATCCTTCCGGGTAAAATCAACCAATTTCTATATTCCTCTCGAAGATTTTATTGACGTGAAAGAAGAGCGGAGAAAGCTGGAAGAAGAACTGAATTATACAAAGGGTTTCTTAAACTCAGTTCTCAAAAAACTGGGCAATGAACGGTTTGTCAACAGCGCCCCGGAAACAGTAGTAGCTAAAGAAAAAGCAAAACAAGCCGATGCGGAGGCTAAAATTAAAGTACTGGAGGAAAGAATCTCTTCAATAAAATAAACCTGAAACTTTTCACCGGATGATTTTTTATCATCCGGTGAATCAACTGAATCTTTCCCTGCCCCATAGAAGTTTAATGGATGTTACTCTTTAAAAAATGCCCTTCTTTTGACCTACTTATTCATGCATCGCCTGAGAATTATGAAATTACCAATATATTATTTCAGATCAAATTCCTTCCATGTGAAAATTAGTGGTAAAGCTTTTTGAGGTACAGAAACAAGCAGATGCAATACCAGTACCTGGAACAGCACACCATAATATACTGAAACAATGGCATCTATTATAAACCAGGAGGCAAATGAAACAATGATTGCCGAACGTGCCCATCGCTCCTTCCGTTTAAAAGGATACCCGGCAATATAGACCAGCAAAAGATAGAATCCGGCAATGTTTGCACCCACAGGCCCCATAATGAAAGTATAGAGTTCCTGCGTATTTTCCGGAAATGCTTCCTTATCAAAAAAAATCAGGGCAAGCATTCTGTGATAAGGCTTGAAAAGGGGGTTGTTACCAAATAAAGCCAATACCACCCCAAATAAGGCAAACAGAATACTGCTGTAAAAAAGCCATTTCTGCCAGAACTGAAATCTCTTTTCATGTTTTGATGTTTGATTCATTTTATTTAATTTTAAACAGCAGATGCAAGCAGGCTTTTAAATGTTCTGCACCCGATTCATCCGACCGGCAGGTAATATAAAGATCAGGCCTTATCAAATACCATCCCTGTGATTTAATTCCAAACTTAACATACAAATCACCCGAACCCTGATTTAAAGAAATAATATGAGTTGATACTGTATTCCGGAATTCCTTTACCGCTTTCTGAAGTTCTTTTTTATTGGAATTGTTCCCTTCAAAAATTAACAGGTGAAAACGGTCACTGCTCAGCTTATCATCAATTGAAACCTCATTTCCATCAGTATCGACATATTTGAAATAAGGAATCCGCTCACCCGGACGGGGAGCAGTTGCAAGTATATTTTCAGATCCATCGAAATTCAGAAAATTCTCCGGATAAGAAATCCCTGTTCCGGAAATTCTTTTAAAAATAGATTCAGAAATCGGTTTCACTTTCATTAACTTAAAAAATACACCCAATAAAGGAGCAAGAAGATAACTTCTGAATAATTTGTAAACTAAGCCTCCTGAAGCTGCCAGCTTAAAAAACCTGTCGGAGGAACGGCATGTTCTGATGGCAACAGGTTTTCGTTCCGTCTGATAGGTATCCAGAGTTTCAGGCAGTATCTTCCCCTTAATTACCATTGCCATTTTCCAGGCCAGGTTATGTGCATCCTGCAACCCGGTATTCATCCCCTGTCCGCCAACCGGAGTAAATAAATGGGCCGCATCACCTGCAAGAAAGCACCTGTTAATTCTATAAAAGCGTGCATACTTCCCATGTGAATGAAATACGGTAAACCACTCCGGATTACGAACATTGGCGTTCAGCCTGGTATTCCGGTTAAAATTCTTCTGAACCGCATTAAACGATAAACCGCTGCCTGTCCTTATTCTCTGAAAAGCAGCATCAATCCTCCAGTTTCCTTTGGAGAGGGGAAAAAAACCGGTAGTTGCCTGCCTTGAAAAGGAAAACAGAAGTTCATTGGAAGGCGAGATTATATCGCTATCACATTCCATAACAGATAAAGCAGAATGATGCGTTTTCCCTTCAAAAGGAATTTTTAGCAGCGACCGGATGGTACTCTTGCCTCCATCGGCTGCTACAAGATATTCTGCCTTTACCTTTTCCCTGTCACCAACAGGCAGGATGAGTTCAGCCTCCACTCCTTGTTCTTGTTGTTCCATTGATACAAGTTCAGTATCCCATTCAACCCCGATGCCTTTCTGCCGCAGAAATTCAATGAGCAAACCTTCAGTTTTTGACTGTTCCAGCAGCAGCATGAAAGGAAATTTTGACAATGAGCTGCCTGTTCCTTTTAGATTCAGGTGGCCTGACTTCTTCCCATTAAAATAAACAGAAAGTCCGTTGACTACAGTACCCTGTTCCAGCATCTTTTCCGCAAGCCCGATTTGCTGAAAGATTTCCATCGTCCGGGCATGAATAACCATTGCCCCCGAATAGGATGAAGGAGATACCTTCATATCGATTATACGCAGACGAATGTTAAACAGTGACAACTGACATGCCATCATTAACCCTGTAGGCCCCGCACCGGCAATAAGCACTTCGGGCATTTTCCCATTAACCTGTTTCATAATATTTTTCTTTGAAAGTCTGCCTCTTCCGTCACAGAAGAATTTTTACCGACTATTAAATAACGAAAAAACGGCCTCCTAAAGATCCGGTAATGCCTGACTCCTGCCTGCTTAAACAACAATTCAATTTCCTTTTTTTTAAAACCTCGCAGAACAGAGAGAGGTCCGTCATGCCTTGACAAGGGGCTGCCCCGAAAGACAGCTGTAAAAATCTTCGCCCCGAAATAGGCCAGTGGACTTCGCTTCAAATCATTGATTACAAAACCTATTCCTGCTGACGAATTCATGTCTCCAAATAGTTCTGCAAGCTCTTCACTGTTTAAATGATGGCAAAACAAGGAACAATGAAAAACATCAACCGCTGAATGCATTAAAAACTCCCTGTAATCACCTGCATAACCCTCTATTTCAGGAAAGCTGGTGCTCATCATTTTCAGATACTGAATGGCATTCGGGTTAATATCCACACCTGTTAATTTTACTTTATATCCATTTTTTCTTGCCCATCTTGCCACATATCGCAGGGTATCACCACTGCCACAACCTAAATCGGCGATATGATACGACCTGCGTTTATTGTTCAGCAACATTTTAATTCCTTTCAGGCTAAGAGCATGCCCTCCCGTATTCCGGTTTAGAAAATCAAGTTCGCGCAGGTTTTCTACCAGCATACCTTCCGGAATATCAGGTGAATCAAGCAGTTCATCAAGCGCAGAGCGCTGCTTAAATTTCTTCCACATAATGATATAATGCTGTATCCACACTGATGCCTGGTCCAAATCCAATAGCCAATATTTTCTCTCCGTGTTTCAATTCCTGCTCCTGTATCAGGTTCAGGATAAAAAGAATGGTAGGAGACGACATATTTCCATAATCCCTTAGAATCTGATAGGAATAATTCATTTCCCCATTATTCAGTCCCAGTTGCGCTTTAACCTGGTCAAGAATCTTTCGTCCTCCCGGGTGAACTGCCCATTTATCAATCATACCGGGAGCCACGTTCAAATTCCTGCTGGTTTCAGAAATAAAGTGATTTATTTTTTGCCCGATAAAAGCGGGGATACCCGCACTTAATACCATTTCAAAATTTAACGGCTTTATATTCCAGCCCATCAGACTCTTACCTTCACCCAACATTCCGGAATAGAACCCTTTAACCTCAAGCCCTTTCAGATTTTGCTGTCTTGCCAATTTATCGGATACCATCAATAATGCAGCAGCCCCATCGCCAAAAATAGTATTCGACAGCAAATTATCGTTATCATCTTTAGGTTGAAAATGTATGGTACATAATTCAAGGCAAACCACCAGCACCCGGGCATTCTCATCAGAACGGGTAAAGGAATCGGCAATTTTTTGTGCCGGAAAAGCAGCATTGCAACCCATAAAATTCACTGAGGTATGAAAAATATCAGTGGGCAGTAGCAACTTTTCCATTACTTCAGTCTCCAGTCCGGGGGAATATATGCCCGTACAGGTTACTGTTATCAGGTGAGTTATTCCAAAGGATTGAATATCTGTATCCAGTTTACTGAAAAGGTTATTTATTGCAGCAACAGCAAGGTCAGAAGCATTTTTGCGGAAAAGATCCATTCTCTTTTCCACATCCGGCTTTCCATTTCCAAAAAAAAGATTATCCACTTGTTGATTACCAAAATCGGGCACTACCGAATACCGCGAACGAATGCCGCTTGAATGAAACAATATGCGCAGCTTACGCGACACCGTTTCATCGTTATATGCCCCGCACATATAACCCAGAATGTTTTCCTGAGGGGCTGAATATTCTGGCACTGCCGTTCCGGTAGAAATGATCCTGCTCATATTAAAACAACATTAGCCGGTTGTTAATAATCAGTAATATAAAAAACAAATTCATAGAACTTGCAGAAAGCACATTGGCTTTCATGGTATTCTCATAATTGGCAAACCGGCTGTTCCGACGTACTTTATCAGACCACTTCTTGAGGAAAATCACCACCGGAAGGATGAGCACCATAAAAAGAAGAAGAGCTGTGTAATGGTTTCTGCGGCCAAAATAAAAAAACAACAAAACAGATGCTGCAGTAAATAAAATGAATGAAAATAAAAAAGTACCCCGATATCCCAAAAGATAACTGATACTAATTACGCCATCTCTCTTATCAGCCTCATGCTGGTAAATCTGTGTGAGTGGATACATGCTTCCGATAAATAAACTTGAAATGCTCATGCATATCAGACTGCTGCGGGTTAAAACTGCGGGCAGAAACTGGTTCGATACCGATACTAAGGTCATAAGATAAACATAAGCGCCCTGAAAAATAAAAACAACCAAAAATCCGGCTACCGGGTATTTCTTTATCCGGATACCGCGATAGCTGTACATCCGCGATACGATTATGAAAACCAGAACCAATAGAGAAAACAGCGGTGAAACGATGAGGGCAAGAACAAGGGCAGCAATATCGAAAAGTAAGGTAACATAAAAAAGATGCCGGGTAACTTTGGGCGGATGTTTTAACCCACCAATGCTGCCTTCATCGCGATCCTGATAACTGTTGTATCCGTTACTGGAGGGAAACACCAGAAAATGCAAAATAAAAAAGGCAAAAATGGCATGAAACCAATTCACCAAAAGGGCCTGACTTAAAGCAAAAAGGAAAACAGGCATCAGAAAAAAGGAAAACGGAAAGCGCAAATGCTTCACGGTATTTCTGTCGAACCAACGTATAACAGGAAATCTGGTCATTATCTCAAAACAAGGTGGTACAGCTATTTGTTTATCTAATCCTACATTTTACAGATAGGCAGAATCATTCAGCAAAACGTTTTCTTTTTCCGAACATCAGCCTGTTTCATCAGCCGAATCCATGGGCCCCTGCTGAAGCAGCAACAGCATTCATTTGAAAAAGATGTTTCCCCGGGCAAAAGATGTTTAAAAAATAAATCCCGGTTTATGCCTGCAGTTAAATGTGGAAATCCTTGTGTAAAAATCTTTTAAAACTTGTTAAATTTCACGTTAAAGAATTATGTTTCTCTGTGAAAAGCAATCTTTTCCATATTTTTGACCTTCAAATTCAAAAGATGAGATTCGTTTTTATATTAGGTATGCTGATTTTGAATGCGGGTTTTAAAAGCTACGCACAATCCAATCCTGTGCTGGTCGATCCCATCCTTGTCAGGTTAAAGGCAAGGCTGATTAGCGCCGGCGACAGTTCGGCCTTACCTTATGCCAACATCATCAACAACCGAAACCGCAGCGGCACCATCACCAATAACGATGGCTATTTTACCCTCGATGTCCTGAATATCGACAGCCTTATTGTTACTTCGGTGGGTTATCAGAAGAAAGTAATATACATCCCTCATAATTATATGGGATACGAACTGCTTACCTTTACCCTGAATCCGGTAAGTTATGCTGTCGGGGAAGTGGAAGTAAAAGGCGAAAAACCAAATATAGCCGGTGATCTTGGTACCGGAAAACCCGTAGATATTCCGGTTGAACTGCGGGGAGATGCGTTCAACGAAAAGCCTCCTCTGCTTTCAGCACTTTTTAATCCCATATCATATTGGCAGTATTACCTCAGCAGGCATGAGCAGGAAAAGCGCGATGTAAGGGAAGCTATGGCTATCCAGCAAAACTGGGAAATGCATTCACGAAATTACAATAAGGAAACCGTAATGAAACTTACCGGATTAAATGAAGCCGCTGCCGATAGCTTTATGCTTTGGTTCAATGCACAAAACATACTGCCATACACTTCAACAGATTATGAAATCAGGGCTTCTGTCAGGTATTATTTTGAAATTTATAAAAAAGAAAACAACAATTAAGCTGCATAATAACAAAAGTAAATAAGATTCCAGCCTTATGAGAATTCCATCCGTAGTTTTGCTGCAAATCAACTTCAGGAAATTCAATAAAAGCCGGATTCTTTAACTCTGCCTATTCTATCCCTGCCCAAACCGGCAAATGAAATTTTTTACAACTCCTTCACCTTCAGATTACGCCACTTCACTTTTATACCTCCTCCACTATGAATCTGAAGGGCAATGGCTCCTTTTCCCTGTGCAATTTTTTCATCATTGAAGTCAACCATCTGCTGACCATTTAACCAGGTTGTAACATGACCCTCCACTACACGAATTCTCAATTTGTTCCATTCCCCCATTTTCAAAATATTTTCCTTCTCATCGGGAATTTGTACAAGCCAACCCCTTCCATACGACTCATAAACACCACCTGTGTCGTGATTGGGCGGAGCCACTTCCACCTGCCAGCCGCTCACCTTGGTCCCGTCAAATGTAGAACGAAAAAAAACTCCGCTGTTGCCATTTGCCTCCTGTAAAAACTCCAGTTCCAGGTCAAAATCGTCGTAATTCTTTTCAGTAGACAAATAACCATACTCTTCATCCGGGCCGCTTTCACAAATTAGCAGACCATCTTCCACATACCATTTTTCAGTGCCATGAACATTCCAACCCTTAAGATTCTTACCGTTAAACAAGGATTCCCATTTGGCACCTCCGGCAAACACCGACATGCTTATTAATGCCAGTGCGAATAAAAAAATAACTTTTTTCATTTACAGAATTATTGATTTAAAAATTAATTTCCTCCCAATTCCTTTTTCAGCAGGTTAACATTATTCTGAAGACGTGTAATGGTTTCGTCCTTTGTCTTTATCTGTTCATTCAGAGCATCAATCTCCTGCTTAAGCTTCAGAATTTGCTGCTGCAGTTCTGCCCGTTGTTTTTCACCCCTGGCAATTTCTGCTTCCAGAGCTTCTATCCGGTCATTCAGTCCACTTATGCGTACATTGCGTTCACTGACTGCCGAGCTTTGCTGCGAAATTTCCTTCTCAAGCTCTTTCACCTTTGACTCCAGGTTGCGAATGGTATTATCCCTTGACTGAAGGGTCTCCGATAACCTTTCCTTTTCAAACCCATAAGTAAAAGTATTGGCCTGCAACGATTCTTTTTGTTTGTTCATCTGTTCATTCAGCTCAGCTATTTTCTTATTCAAATTATCGATGTATTCATCTTTCTCGGCATTGCTTCCCAGCAATTCGTTCTTCATGGCTTCAAAATCAGCAATCATTGCATTTATCCGTTTGGCCCGGGCATTATTTTCCTGCGTAAGCTCCCGTACCTGCTGCTCGGCCCGTAAGCGGCCATTCTGCATTTCGACAAACTTCTTTTTCGATACACACGATGTAAAAAGTAATGCAAAAACTGTTATGAAAATTACAGACAGTTTGTTAATCATGTTTTTTCTTTTTGATTTTAGCAAATATAACAAATATTAAAACGTTATATTTCCAGTGATTTGTATTAAAAGTTTACTTTTATTAAAATTTACTGAAGCAGAATAATAATGCTTATTGGTTAAACAACCTGTTGCCGGAATGGTTGTAATAAAAAAACGAAACAAATAATGAAGAACTTTTATTATATGTTCCTGGCTTTTATTTTCACGCTTTCAGCTGCTGCACAAACTGAAACACGCGTTGCCAGGACTATCAAAGGGAAGGTGGTAAACGAATCAACCAACGAACCACTTGCCTATACTAACGTGGGAATTGAAGATACCTTTTATGGCACTGCCAGTGATGAAAACGGAAACTTCGAACTTAAAATTCCGGAAGAAATGATTTCCCGGCAGATTTTCTTTTCCTCGGTTGGTTATCAAAGCATGAAGCTTCCGTTAGCCTCCCTGTTCAAAAAAGAATTTAATATTATAAAGCTTAAACCTCAAACCTACGATATTGAAAAAGTGGATATTGAAGGCCGTTCACTGGTATTGGCAAGAATTCTCAGAATGGCATCTGAAAATACCCCCTACAACTTTATGAGCGGCCCCTTTAATCTCGACTGCAGCCTTAGAATGAAAAAAGTCATTAATGATTCACTGCAGGTGATTGAAGAGGCAAAAGTGTTAATTTACGATAAAACGGGTTATCGATCACCTTCAAAAACCGATGCTTTTAAAATGCGAACCTACAACATGAAAAAAAATGAACCCGATTACAGTTTTGCATCCGGATTCCTTCATTTCGATGAATTGCTTGGGCTCGACTGGGTACGAAATGCCACATCTGTTTTGAACCCTGCCCTAAGCAATCAGTTTGAATTGGCCCTTGCAGGTGAACCCGTTATTGAAGGGAAACCAGCATGGGTAATCTCATTCCGGCAGGAAAACCCCACTTTTGCAGGTTCTCAGGATTTTTATGCTACTGCTTTCGAAGGTGAGATAATCATTTTTCAGGAGGATTATTCTGTTAAACAAATTGAGGCAAAGGGAAAATCGAAAATGCAAAACCGCCAGGGCAAATCGCTTGCGGTTAACATCAACAATACCAACTATTATGAAGATGTAAACTATACCTTTACCATTACCTACTCAAAAATGAAGCCTGATTTGTTCACAATGAATAAAACCTATCGAAATAAAGGCAGGCAGGTTAGTGAGACAACGCAAATGTCGGTTGATAATGTGCAGGTAGAAAATGTGAAGGAAATAGTTAACCGCGATTATTTTTCAGAATAGCGGACTGTTGCCTGAATGCAATAATATCAACAGCAGCAGACATTTGGAACCTGAACGGGTAAAATTTCAAATAAGCCGGCATAAGATTCATAAGCAATAATACCATTAATAACAATATTTGAATATCTGATCGGCAAACTTTTCAGGTACTGCGACTAAACTGGAAATTTCCTTCACCACCCCTTTGAATTTGGGATTAAGTTAAGCATCCTTCCATCAGAATAATTATTCTTTCACCAGCATCCGTGCTGTGAGCCTGCTGTGCTGCTCCAGGTAAATATCCTTTTCTTTTACCATCCAGTCAAGTGTTTCTTCAGTATAATGCCTGATGGTAATGAGGGTCAGCCCGGTATTGTAACGTATGCTGTAGTATGGGTTTAATTCCGCCATTAGCCAGTCCCAATCGGCTTCTCCAGCCTCCAGCACCAGGTTCAGGTCAATAGCCGACTGTTGCATCAGGGTCACTTTTACTTTGTTTTCTATCAGAAAATTTACCACCCGTTCGATATCTTCAATGCTGATGAATGAGAAATCTTTGGGTGAAAGGGTAATCAGCACGAGATTTTCACGAATAATGAAAATGGGAGGAAGATCTATTTTATGATCGATTTCATGAATTACTGTTCCCGGATTGTCGGGAGACAGAAATGATTTTACATATAAAGGTATTTGTTTATTGTGAAGCGGTTTCATGGTTTTGGGATGAATTATTTTTGCTCCCGAATGCGTCATTTCAACAGCCTCACGATACGATAATGCCTCAATTTTTGATGCCCCTTCCATTTTTTTGGGGTCAGCACTAAGTACTCCTGGCACATCTTTCCAGAATGAAACACTTTCGGCATTCAGCACATTTCCTAAAATGGCTGCCGTAAAATCTGAACCTTCCCGCCCCAGAGTTGTGGTGAGGCTGGCGGGTGTTGAGCCGATGAATCCCTGTGTAATATAGAGGTTGCTGTTCTGAAATGTGAAGGTTTTTGCTGATAATTCTTCAGTCAAATCCCAGTCAATTGCAGCATCTCTGTAATTATCATCGGTTCGGATACAATTTCTCACATCTACCCATAGGTTTGGCTTACCCGTCAAATTCAGGTAATCGCTCACAATGCGGGTCGACACCAGCTCCCCGAATGAAACTATCTGGTCGTATTCAAAATCGTAATCCAGTGAAGGTATTTTCCTTAACTTGCTTTCCAATTCAAAATAAAAGGCAGAAATGGTCTGAGGGGTTTGTCCGTTACCAAAAAGCTGATCGCAAATTTCCCCGTGGAAACTTTTAAATTGTCCAAGAATGTCCCATTTTTGCTCATTTTGATTAAAATAAGCTTTTGCAAGAGTTTCCAGCAAATCGGTTGTTTTACCCATTGCTGAAATAACTACAATCAGTTTATCATCGTAACCGGTTAAGATATCCGATAAGTTTTGCACAGCATCTGCACTCTTAACCGAAGCACCGCCAAATTTGAATATTTTCATCGACTTTATTAATGTTTTTCGTAATGCAAAATAAGTAAATATTGATCAACCTTTAAAATCTAAACATTCTTTAAAATGACTTGTTTTAACTTAACAAAAATCATTAATCAATATTACTTATAATGGTAAATATCTCATCCGGAGTAAAGCTGAAAAATGGAAATAAATACCCTGGCCTGGATTGGAGTTTTAAGACTCAGGGAATGAGGGCAGGTTGAAAAAGCTGTTCAGACAGCACTTTTAAACGGCTATCGGTTAATTTGATATTAACCTTTTGCATTCCTTTACCTGTTCTTTCCTGTGGGCAAAAATTTTTTTATCCCGAACCACCTTACCTCAACCTGATTAGAAAAGTACTTTATACTGAGAAATTATTTTTACAAAATTTGCAAAAAAAAGTAAAATGGACAGTTCATCAACAACAACATTAAATAACGGAGTAAAAATGCCCTGGTTTGGATTGGGAGTTTTTCGTGCCGAAGAGGGCAATGAAGTAGAAACTGCGGTTAAGGTGGCCCTTGAGCATGGGTATCACAGCATCGATACAGCTGCAGCCTACCAAAATGAAAGAGGTGTTGGAAAGGCAATCCGCGAAAGTGGCATTTCCCGCGAAGAAATTTTTCTTACATCAAAGGTCTGGAACAGCGATCAGGGTTATAATTCAACCTTTCAGGCTTATGAAGAAAGCTTGAATAAACTTCAGACCGATTACCTCGACCTGTACCTGATTCACTGGCCAAAAGGAAAACGCTCGGTTGAAACATGGAAGGCCATGGAGGAATTGTATGAGAAGAAAAAAATAAGAGCCATCGGTGTAAGTAATTTCCTTATCCACCACCTCCGGGAATTTCTTCCTGAATGCAAAATAATCCCGGCAGTTAACCAGGTGGAATTTCATCCGGAACTTATACAACCCGACTTACTGGAATTTTGCCAGAGTAATAACATCCAGCCGGAAGCCTGGAGCCCGATTATGAAGGGGCGGGTATTAAATATCCCTGTATTGCAGGCACTGGCTGCAAAATATGGAAAAACACCCGTGCAGATTGTACTTCGCTGGGATATTCAAAAAGGAGTGGTAACCATCCCTAAATCGGTTACTCACTGAGCGGATAATATCAAATGCCGATATTTTTGACTTTGAATTAAGTAATGAAGATATGGAAAAAATTGACCGTCTCGATAAGGGCAGCCGGATTGGCCCAAATCCCAATACCATCACTTTCTGATTTCCGTATTTCTTTATTCAATATCTGCTTTATTCTATTGCCGGCACTTTGCATTGCCAGACAGGATAAAGTTATGGCTAAACAAGAAAATAATAAAAATCCAAAGAATTATTTCCTGTGAGCTGCAGTTCATCATTCTACTGATGAACGGGCAGCATATCCATAAAATTTTCAGGTGCAGACGATTTATCGGTCATTTCCACCAGGGGTATTTGAGATTCCTTTCTTACATGACTGCTAAACTCTTCTGAGTCTTCTCACCATAGAAAACAGATACCAACTCCTGATCAAATTCTATATAAACTCAATGTAAACTCAGTATAAATTCAATGTAAATTCAATTAAATGCGAATTTACATTGAGTTTACATTGAATTTAAAATGAATTTACCCTATAGTTGGTATATTGTAAAGCCGTCTATAAAAATATCGAAGTAAACCGCTTCCGTGATATTTTTTCTGAGGAGGAGATTGTATTTAAAAAATGATGATAATGTTTAAAACTGGAATTTTAATAAAGATTTTTAATGTCGCTTATAATTTGCTGTGCCAGTTTAAAGGCCAATGCTTCAGACCTGGCCTCGGCATATATACGGATAATGGGTTCAGTATTTGACTTACGCAAATGCACCCACGATTCCGGAAAATCGATTCTCACGCCATCAATATCGGTTATCTGTTCGTTTGCGTATTTTTCTTTCAACTTTTCCAGTAAGGCATCCACATCGATTGAAGGAGTGAGTTCAATTTTATTTTTCGAAATGAAATAATCGGGATAAGATTTTCGGAGTTCCGAACACTTCAACCCACTTTTAGCCAGGTGACTCAGAAACAGGGCAGCTCCTGCGAGGGCATCGCGGCCATAGTGACTTGCCGGATAAATAACACCGCCATTCCCCTCGCCGCCAATAACGGCTCCGGTTTCCTTCATTTTGGCAACCACATTTACTTCACCAACGGCACTTGCAAAATAGTTCATGCCATACTTTTCGGTAACATCGCGCAGCGCCCGGCTGGATGAAAGATTGGAAACAGTGTTTCCCGGGGTGTTTTTAAGAACATAATCCGAAACAGCCACCAAAGTATATTCTTCATTAAACATGCTTCCATCCTCATTGATTACCACCAGCCGATCAACATCCGGATCTACAACAAACCCCAAATTAACCTTACTGCGACTGACAATCTGTGAAGTTTCAACCAGGTTTTCCGGTATGGGTTCCGGTGTATGTGCAAAATATCCGGTGGGCTCGCAATTAATTTCAATCACATGTTTCACCCCCAAAGCTTTCAATAAAGCAGGCATTACAATTCCTCCAACAGAATTCACCGCATCAACAGCCACAGAGAAACCGGCAGCTTCTATAGCATTTTTATCGACCAGATCAAGTCCAAGTATTTGTTGAATATGAGTATCAGCGTAATTTTTTTCAGTTATTATCCCCAATTCATCGATTTCCGCAAACAAAAAATCTTCTGTTTCAGCCAGAAAAAGAACTCTTTCACCTTCAGCAGCATTTAAAAATTCTCCGGAGGAATTAAGCAGTTTCAAGGCATTCCATTGTTTTGGGTTATGACTTGCGGTTAAGATTATCCCTCCATCGGCCTGTTCGCCTGTTACGGCAATTTCGGTTGTTGGAGTGGTTGCCAGTCCGATATTTACCACATCACAACCCATTCCCACCAGAGTGGCAATCACAAGAGAGCCCACCATTTCACCTGAAATGCGTGCATCGCGGCCTACCACTATCTTTAATTTTTTACCCGCAGCATTTTCTTTTGCCCAGGCAGCATATGCTGCTGTAAATTTCACTACGTCCAGAGGGCTTAACCCTTCACCCGGTTTTCCACCAATTGTTCCCCGTATTCCTGAAATGGATTTTATTAATGCCATATTTCCTTTTTTAAATTTTTATTACTGCAGAATAATATTCCGTTAAGCCGCTAATTCATTTAGTTCCTTCAACATTTGTTTCAATTTGTCGATGTACTTTCCATATAACCTGCGAAAGCCCCAACGCATCAGAAGATAGATTCCACCAACAGAGAAAACCAGCACGAGAAGGCCGACACCGGTCACCAAAGCCCATTGTTTCAAAGATACATCAGAAACCGGAATCCCCTGATTTTCCAGATCGTAAACCACTCCGGAACAGACACCCGATATAAATTGCAGGGCCATGGCAATTGCAAAAATAAACAGGGTCAGGTAAAACAAACGCTGATAAAGACGCAGAATTTCAATTATACGGATAAGCGTTTCCCTCAGGTTGCATAAATTATCGCAAATTTTTTGGACCCGGTAGTACTTAATCACAAAATAAACAAATGCCGTAATTATGAGCATATTACTAAAAATACTCAAAAAAACCAGCCATTGAGGCATGACAATATCAAGCTCTGAACCGTTTGTAAGTATGGGGGCAAAAATAAAATCGTCAACCACAAATAAGGCAATCAGAACAAAAAGAACAACAAATCCAATTCGAATATTTCTGTTTATACGGTCGATAAGAGTCATGGATTTGCTCCTCAGCATCTCCCTGATTTGATTCTCATCAAGCTCTTTTCCTGATGAAAACCGGTTCCAGGTCTTTTTTAAATCTTTCAGTTCCATCTCTATTCCTCCTTTTCCATCAATACCTTCAATTTTTTCTTAATCCTGTTCATTTTCACCCTTACATAATTTTGTGTAATTCCGGTTATTTCAGCAATTTCTTCATACTTTTTATTTTCGAGAAATAACAGGATGATCGATTTTTCAATCCCGGTCAATTGAGCGACAGCATGCTGAAGGATCTTTATCTGTTCCTCAGTTTCAATATCATAACCATCATCGGCAAACTGATAAGTTTTATAAGATAGTTGATTCCGATCGGGTCTTCTTTTACTTTTTTTAAAAAAAGTTATCGCCGTATTAAGTCCCACCCGATACATCCAGGTAGTTACTTTCGATTCGTTCCTGAAAGAGGGGTAAGACTTCCACAACTGAGCAATTATTTCCTGAAAAAGATCGTTTTGATCTTCTACCAGGTCGCAGTAAATCTTACACACTTTATGAATGATGCCCTGGTTTTCCCTGATAATATGCAGAAATTCTTTCTCCAAACTACAGAATTGATATCGTGTAAATGAACAACATTACACCTATGAATGTATCTTCATTTTTGCTCATACGTCCGTGCCCATGCCTTCCCTTTTATTCAGAATAATACTTCCATTGTTTCTTCTCTCTCATACTGCCTTCTGTTTCCTGACGAAAATGATTCCTCCTCCTTATCCTGATTATGATTTTCCTTCGCTCCGGATTCAGGCTCAGCAGGTGCAAAAGCAGCCTTCACCTGAACATTTATCCTCACAACCGTTGAACAGTCATTCCGCCGTCCACTTTAACCACCTGTCCGGTAGAATAGGGAAGCATTCCTGTGGCCATAGCAGCTGCGACTTTGCCAACATCTTCAGGTAATCCCCAGCGTTTCTGAATACTCAGTCCCTGTTCAAAAAGCCTGTCGTATTTTTCTATAACTCCGGATGTCATATCGGTTTGGATTACACCCGGCTGTATTTCATAAACAGGGATATCAAATTCACCCAACCGGGCTGCCCATAATTTTGATGCCATTGCAATACCCGCTTTCGACAAACAGTATTCACCCCTGTTAACCGAAGCTACCGTTGCTGAAACAGAGGATACATTAATGATGCAGCCCCAATAACCGGTATCGGCTAATTTCATCTCCACCATATGATTGGCAAACAACTGTGTGAGAAAGTAAGGCCCTTTAAGGTTAATTTCCATTACTTCATCAAAAATCTCTTCTGAAGCCTCCAGAATATCCCTTCGTTCGCGGGGAGCTATACCGGCATTATTCACAAGAACATTTAGCTTTCCGAACTGATTCATTACAGTATGAAAAATTTTTTCCCTGCCGGTTTTTTTTGAAACATCACCCTGAACATATATCACATTCACTCCAAAAGGTTTCAAATCATCCAGAACCGGTTGAACGGCTTCCTGCTCCCTTACTCCATTTAAAGCCAGATTAAATCCGGCTTTTGCCAGTTCTTTGGCAATTCCCAATCCTATACCCCTTGAACCTCCGGTAATTAGTGCTGTTTTATTCATTTTTGCAATTAAAAAAATTCGTTCAATCAATGAAATATTCCCTTAATGACTACAGCGCCAAATCATTGTCTAAAGAATTTCAGGTACATCCACCCAGGTTTTCTTCTCCCAGCTTTCCAGTCCCTTTTCAGCCAGTTGAACTCCCTTGGCCCCTTCAAGCAGGTCCCATGGGAACGGATCATCTTTAACCACATGTTTAAGAAATAGCTCCCACTGTGCTTTAAAGGCATTATCGAAATGTTCCTGCTCGGGCACTTTACTCCAGCCGTCGTAAAAATTAATAGGTTGCGAAATATCGGGATTCCATACCGGCTTTGGAGTATTTCCGTAATGCTGGGTCCAGCATTCACGCAGACCTGCAACGGCAGAACCTTTGGTGCCGTCAACATGCAGGGTCAGCAAATCATCGCGCCGCACCCGTGTTACCCAGGAAGAATTAAAATGGGCTACAACATCATTTTCCAGTTCAAAAGTAGCATATGCCGAATCGTCGGCAGTGCATTTATAAGCATTACCTTGTTCATCCACCCGTTCCGGAATATGAGTAGCACCCAGACAAAATACCCCTTTCACCTTTCCAAATAAATTATCGAGCACATACCGCCAGTGACAGAGCATATCTACAATAATACCTCCGTCGTCTTCTTTCCGGTAATTCCAGCTTGGCCGTTGAGATGGCACGGTATGGCCTTCGAACACCCAATATCCGAATTCACCCCTGACTGAAAGTATCTTCCCAAAGAAACCATTTTCCATCAGCCGCTTTAGCTTCAGCAATCCGGGCAGCCAGAGTTTATCCTGCACCACACCATGTTTAACGCCGGCTTCTTCGCAAATGCGGTAAAGCTCAAGAGCAGTCTGAGTATTGGTTGCCACCGGTTTCTCGCAATAAACATGTTTACCCGCTTTTGCTGCCTTTATCACTGCACCGGCACGCCGACCTGTAGTTTGAGCATCGAAATACACTGAATAGGATGGATCGTTCATCACCGAATCCAGATCTGTAGTCCACTTTTCCACTCCCGACATTTCAGCCAGTTTCTTCAGTTTAATTTCATTGCGTCCCACCAGAACAGGATCGGGCATAATGAATTCCGAATCATTTATTTTCACCCCACCTTGTTTGATAATTTCAACGATGGATCGCATCAGGTGTTGATTTGTTCCCATCCGGCCGGTAACGCCGTTCATAATTATCCCAACCTTATGAATCATATCTTAAAAAATTAGATTTTTTATTTAAATCCCACCTGGGGTGAGTTGTAGTATCCCATTGTTGCATCGGCCACTGCCATTCGGTAAAGATGATTCTGCATCAGGCATACTTTCTTGCTTTCTGCGGGTATGTTAGTTGAATAAATCCGGATTTCACCCGGAAGGCTGGTCACAATTTCTTCCCGCCAATCGCCCAGGATATCGGCAACAATTAAAACTTTCCCTTCAATTTCGAGTTTACTTTCCCCCTGATAATCAAAAACAGTGTTTTTAAAACAAATTTCCTTCTGGTCATCGTCATCCCACCAGACTGCCCGGGGAGCCAGCCCCCAAAGGTTTTCATCAGACAACTGTTTGCCATTGGAAGTATACAGGAAAAATTTATCCCCTCCTTTAGCTTCTCCGGCATAACATTCCAGCCCAGGATATTCGGCAGTTATATCTCCAACCATTCCCTGGCTGTGCACATGAAATGTACTTCCTTCATAACCCCAGATAATTTCTCCTGATTTTGCGTCTACAAGACAAACTCCGTTTTTAGGAGAACGGGATTCGATTCCGTAAAAGATTTCATATCCTGGCCGTTCAGGAAGAAAATCGGCGATATATCCAGCATCGTTATGGCCCAGGCCTGTGTGCCACATGGGTTCACCATTGTCATCGAGGGCAAATGTTCCTACAACCAGTTCGTCTTTTCCGTCTAAATCGATGTCACCGGTCATCAATGCATGACCACCCTGTCCTTTATATTTTGAATATTCACCTGTACTTTTCCATTCCCACACCGTATTCAGGTTTTTGTCAAGTGCATCCGTTATAATCTGGGTATAAGTTCCCCGTTGCATAATCAATGATGGCTTCCGCCCGTCAAGGTAGGCAATACTTAAAAAATTCCGGCTCCAGTAATTATAGGATTCAAAATCTTGCCGTGAAATCCAATCCTGTTTTTTTATTACTTTCCCTGTCTGAGGATCAAGTTTAATAAGATATTCAGGGCCTGTTAATACATGACCGTCCATTTCACGGGGATCACCTTCGCCTCCTTTGGCATAGACTTCTGCCTTTCCATCCTGATCCACATCAAAAACCATATAAGGAGAATACCATGTGCCGGTTTCTATTGCCCATCCCATATCATAGCTCCATATGAACTCCCCTTTTGATGAATAAGCATCCAACTTATAAGTTTCAGGGCTTCGCTTCCAGTATCCGGGCTTAAAATAGGGATCGACATTAAAATCGGGATGTTGCAAAACAAAATCATAGGCTCCGTCGCCATCGAGATCGCCAATTCCAATTCTTTTTAAAGTTACCTCATCCTTTAGTTTAATGGAAATCCAGGGTTGATTACCCGCAAGAGTAAAAACATAAGCTTCTCCTGGCGACTCCTTTTCCTGGGTTCCCGTTAAGGGTTTCACCTTATAATAATACCCATGTCCCGGCTGAACAGAGGTATCGGTAAAATTGGTGGAAGATGCTATGGGTTGATCGTTAACTTTCTCATAATCCGTCAGCCCGATATCTTTTCTATAGACATTGAATGACACATTTTCAGGATCGTCACGGAACAAACGCCAACTTACAAAAACTTCCTTCTCATTGACGGTCAGAGCAACAACTCCCCTGTCAATTTTTTCCTGAACCTGTGGTATTGCCAGAAGGGGAGTGCTTAGTAACAGCAAAAAAAATAATCGTTTCATTTATGAATAATTTAGGTATGCATATTTAATTTTCTCAAGATACTCCTTTTGATTAATTGCCCAATATTTGTCGGAGAATATTTCTACTTCATTATAACCTGAAAATCCGGAATCTTCTACCCAATCTCTTATTTGCGGAACATTTATGCACCCATCCCCCATCAATCCCCTGTCGTTCAAAAAATCCACAGTAGGAACATTCCAGTCGCATATATGAAATGCGAAAAGGTTTTTGTTTTGTCCGCATCTCCTAATCTCCTCCTGTAAGCAACTGTCCCACCACAGGTGGTAAACATCAACAGCCACACCAACATACCGTGAATTTATTTCTTCTGCCAGGCTGTTTGCCTGGGCCAGGGTATTAATTGCTGATCTGTCACCGGCATACATGGGGTGCAATGGTTCGATAGCCAGTTTCACTCCTGCTGCTTGTGCCCGGGGCAGGATTTTTATTATTCCTTCCCGTATCTGGTCTCTCGATTTTTCGAGTGATTGCCGGCCATCAGCACCGCACACCAATACCAGAATTGAGGCACCTATTTCGGCAGCCTGTTCAATGGCAAGATGATTATCATCAATAGCTGCATTCCGTTTAATAATTTCAGTTGAAGGAAAAAAACCTCCCCTGGCAACAGAAACAACCTCCATAGCATGATCCTTTAATATTCTTCGGGCTACCTTCAGGTTTTGGTTTTCAAGGACATTTCTCCAGACGGTGATTGATTGGATACCGGCAGCACTGTAGTTTTCAATGCATTGCTGCAAATTCCAGGGTTTTGTAGTAAGGGTATGTACACACAATTTTGAAAAATCTGTTAACAATTTTGCCATTTCCTTAATTAAAAAAATGTGTAATATCTTTCATCAGAAAGCATCCGGTGCAAATAAAGAGCTGCTTCCCTTGCATGATAATCACCCCACATGGATGATTCCCCGCAGGGAATTTTCTGACCCGCCGGAATATGATCCCAACCATTGGGATGATGATATATGCTATGCAAAATTAGCCCCTGATGCTGAGGATTGGTACTCAGGTAAGGATAATCGAGCAATGAATTCATTACTGTCAGTCCGGCCTGCCAGTATTTTTCTCCTGATTCCTTGTCGCTTTTTTCATTCAGATATTTCCCCAGCCTGAGCAGTCCCTGGGCACCAATGGCTGCTGCCGAACTATCAACCGGTTCCCAGGCATTAAATGGATCAGCAGGTTTATTCAGGTAATCTCCCAATTTATGCAAATTTGGAGCACCCGTATCCCAATACGGAATTCCGTCAACCGGTGTATTTTCAATGTAAAAATCGCAGGTAGCACGGGCAGCTTTCAACATCATCTTTTCGATATCTGCCTTACCTCCAAATGATTGCAAATCATTATCGGTAATATTGCGGAAAGCTTCCAGTTCTTCGGCAAAACCTAACATTGCCCAGGCCAGACCACGGGTCCATGTTGAGAATCCTGAGTATCCTTGTTGTGAATTGGGGCATCGAAAATTGCCGTCGTTGATATTAAAAATGCATTCATGAGCTGTTCTGCCTCTAACATCATACACATCCCTTCCCTCTCCATAGAAAACAGAATATTTGGCAGTTGCATAAATATGTTGAACAGCCCGTTCCAGGAGAGATATTTTCACATCGTTTTCCCCCTGCATGTCATGTCCCAGCATATGCGATGCTATTAGAATACGGCATGAACGGATGGTATCAACAAACAATGAATGCGGACCATTAAAGGAATAGATGTACCCGCCGTTTTTAGTTTTTGTCCATCGGCTGGCCTGCACAGCTCCAGAAATTTTCAGAGCCAGTTCAAAAAAATTTTTCTCCCACTCATTCCGGGGAATCTTCCCTTCATTCATCAGCCGCAGAAGATTTCCATAGGTACTCAGGTTATTAAACCCATGGTCGTGAACCCCAGTATGACTAACATGAGGTGCCATTTTTTCAAGAGTAGCTTTTTTTCCTGATTCCAAAAAAGAAACATCACCGGTTATATCAAACTGTAAAATAGACGAACCAAACTGAAAACCCTGTGTCCATTCTGTCCAGCCGCGGGTAGTATATTTCCCGTCAACGGTAAATACAGGAGAACCATTGGAAGAATCATAGTTCTTATCAATATGAATAATTTTTTCTGCTGAAAGCTCCCAAAATAACGATAGTTTTTTCTGTAAATCTTTAAAATGTAAACGGTAATCTATTTCAATCATGTAAAAAATTAATTTAAAAAGGTAAAATTAACAGAAACCAACGAATAGCACCATTCAGGTTTATCATTTTAAAAGAAAAATCTTCAGGTTTTCATATTTTTAATATACCGACTCTTTAACTGAATCGTACTAAAATACTTTTCATTAGGTAAAATCAGCTAAATTTGCTCCATAAAATAAAGCAACTTTTCATTTTAAAATGCCTAAAATAAAAACTTACGAAGAGATTAACCAGAAGCTGAAGCAGGGTAAAGCTGTTATTCTTACTGCAGAAGAAGTTACCCGGCTGGCAAAATCAGCCAGTCCTGCAGAGATTGCAGAACAAGTAGATATTGTAACTACTGCCACCTTTGGTGCGATGTGTTCTTCCGGAGCGATCATTAATTTTGGTCATTCTACTCCCCCCATACGTATGGAAAAGATAAGGCTAAATGGGGTACCCTGTTACGAGGGACTGGCTGCGGTGGATGCATACATTGGAGCTACTGCCTGTGATCCGGATAATCCGGCCTATGGCGGAGCGCATGTGATACAAGATTTGCTGGAAGGGAAAGATGTCGTATTGGAGGCCTGGGGAAAAGGTACCGACTGCTATCCCCGCAAGCACATACGTACCAGAATAAATATTAACACCATCAATGAATTTACCCTTTTCAACCCAAGGAATGCCTATCAGAATTACAATGTAGCTGTCAATACTACCAGGAAGATGATTCACACCTACATGGGAACCTTACTTCCCAATATGCGTAATGCAACCTACTCTACATCAGGAGAATTAAGCCCCCTGCTCAATGATCCTGAAATGCGGACTATTGGCATTGGAACACGTATTTTTCTTGGGGGTGCGCAGGGTTTTGTTGTTTGGAACGGCACACAATTTCACACTACCCGCCCTAAAAATGAGCTGGGAATTCCGGTTACAAATGCGGCTACAATAGCAGTAATTGGAGATTTAAAACAAATGTCGCCTGAATTCCTGCAGGCTGTTTATTATGAAAAATATGGAGTGAGCATGTTTATGGGTATTGGAATACCCATTCCTGTTTTGGATGAAAATATGGCCCGGCGGGTTTCCGTTTCAAATAGTCAAATTGACACTTCAGTGCTTGATTATGGTACTTTGGGAATGCCAAAACTTGGACAGGTAACTTACGAACAGCTGCAGTCGGGGTCAATAAAAATAAATGGAAAAAAAATCCGTACAGCTCCGGTTTCAAGTCTTGCAAAGGCGCGAAAAATTGCCGACCAACTTAAATTGTGGTTACAAAACGGACAGTTTGAAATTTCAAAACCTGTACAATTGTTCCCTCAAAATACATCTCTGAAAAGCTTAAAGGAAACGGAGGCCGACAATGATTAAAAAAAGATATGTACTTAATTTTCCCCCGGAAAGTGGAGACAAGCCCCTCAGTTATCACCTGGTGAGGGATTATGACATCCGTATTAACATTCTGAAGGCGGAAGTATTTCCGGGCAAAAGGGGAAGTCTTCTTTTAGAGCTTCAGGGAAAAAAGGAGAATATTGAAAAAGGGGTGCAATACCTTACCGACCATGATGTTGTTTGCGAACCTCTTGACAAACGAATTCATTTTAAGGAAGATAAGTGTATCGATTGCGGAAATTGTACTGCAGTTTGCTTTGCCGGCGCCCTCACTATGAATCCAGATAACTGGAAACTGGAATTCAATAAAAGCAAGTGTGTTGTATGTGAATTGTGTATCGGCGCGTGTCCTTTGCACCTGTTTAATATTGACTTCAGGTAATTCATTAATTATTAGCTTAGGGGATATTGCCTCCCGGTAATAAGCCAAAAGAGCAAAAGGCGTATCTAAAAACATGTTTCACGAAAGAACATACAGGGATTATTTCAACTACAGACGTTTCAAAGCATTTAAGATTAAACATCTTGAAACCGATCTTTGGATTGGTATAGATCCAGGCTCATATCGGGAAGAAATGAAAGATGTTGTATTTACTAAAATAAGAGAACTGAGGCAAAAGCTGGATAAATGGATCGGGAAAGAACCTCATTTTGCAGAAAGTCTCGATCCTTTCATGCCCTCTGATGCAGCTCCGGCAGAAGCCAAAGAAATGGCACATGCTGCAGCCAGAGCAGGTGTAGGACCTATGGCCTCGGTAGCCGGATTGTTTTCACGTGAGGCGGGAGAGGCTCTTTTGCAAAACTTTTCAGTTATAGAATTGGTTATAGAGAACGGTGGAGATATCTTTGCCTTAGTTGAACAAAAACTCTTTCTGTCAGTTTTTGCAGGAAGTTCATCTTTATCTGAAAAAATTGGCATTGTAATTCCACCAGGTTGCGGAAAGATTGGAATCTGCACCTCGGCAGGGACAGTAGGACCCTCGCTTAGTTTTGGCAATGCCGATGCTGTGGCTGTTGTATGTAAAAATATATTGCTTGCTGATGCATTTGCCACCGCAATCGGAAATGAAGTTAAACATCAGGAAGATCTGGAAAAAGCACTTAAACTTTCAGAAATGTTTACAGAAATTCTTTCTTTAGTAATAATTAAAGATGAAAAGATTGGTGTTCGTGGAGAATATGAAATAAAAATTATAAAGTAAAAGAATAAACATGCCTTGCAGAGCTTCAGTAGAAATTTTAACAACAGAAAACTTAAGGCATTTGATGAGAAGAAAACAGAAAAAAAGTTATGATTAAAAAAGACATACAAAAAGAATTGCAAACGCGTGTTTTGGTTCTGGATGGCGCTATGGGCTCACTTTTACAGGACTACAGATTATCTGAAGAAGATTACCGTGGGGAACTCCTGAAAAATACAACCCACGACCAAAAAGGAAACAACGACATCCTTTCTCTTACACATCCTGAAATAATTGAAGAAATACACTCGAAATACCTGGAAGCAGGTGCCGATATTATTCTTACCAATACATTTAATGCCAATCGTATATCACAGGCCGACTACAACACCCAGCACCTGGTTTATGAAATGAACATGGCATCTGCAGAAATTGCTTGCAGACAGGCACTTTATTTTACGGAGCAAAATCCTGATAAGCCAAGGTTTGTAGCCGGAACATTGGGTCCTACCAACAAAACATTATCGCTGTCGCCCGATGTAAATGACCCCGGGTACAGAGCAGTTTCCTTCGATGAAGTTAAAGAAGCCTACCGGGAGCAGATTGAGGGCCTTATCGATGGCGGAGTGAATTTGCTGCTCATTGAAACCATTTTTGACACACTGAATGCAAAGGCAGCTATTTTTGCTGTGGAAGAAACATTGGAGAGAAAAAACATCCGATTGCCGCTAATGATTTCAGGAACCATTACCGATGCCAGCGGACGTACACTTTCGGGTCAGACCCTTGAGGCTTTTCTGAATTCTGTTTCACACATCGATCTGCTAAGTATCGGGCTGAATTGTTCTCTGGGTGCCACCGAACTGCGGCCTTACGTTAAAGAACTTTCACAAAAAGCTTCATTCCATATTAGTGCTCATCCCAATGCGGGGCTGCCCAACCAGTTTGGAGGCTATGATGAAACACCTGAAATAATGGGAGGATACCTTAAGGAATATCTTGATAACAGCTTTGTAAACATTATTGGAGGATGTTGTGGTACTACCCCCGACCATATTCGTGAATTTGCAAAAATGGCGGTTCATGCCAAACCACATCATGTTAATCCCAAAGATAACAATACGCGGTTAAGCGGTCTTGAGCCCGTTACCCTTACCCGGGAAACCAATTTTGTCAATATAGGAGAACGCTGTAATGTTTCCGGCTCACGAAAATTTGCCCGTCTTATCCGTGATAAAAAATATGAAGAAGCCCTGGCCATTGCCCGTGACCAGGTTGAAAATGGGGCACAGGTTATTGATGTGAATATGGATGATGCCATGCTCGACGCAGAAAAAGAAATGGTAATCTTCCTAAACCTGATGATGGCGGAACCCGATATTGCAAAACTTCCGGTTATGGTTGACTCCTCAAAGTGGAAAGTCATTGAGGCTGGCCTTAAATGTCTTCAGGGAAAAGCCATTGTTAATTCCATCAGCTTAAAGGAAGGTGAGAAAAACTTTACAGCTCAGGCAAGAACCATTAAACGTTTCGGTGCAGCTGTTGTAGTAATGGCATTCGATGAATCAGGTCAGGCAGATTCCCTTGAACGTCGTAAAGAAATTTGCGAAAGGGCTTATAGAATCCTCACCGAAAAGGTAGGAATCCCGCCTCAGGACATCATCTTCGACCCAAATGTGCTGACAATAGGTACGGGAATGGAGGAACACAGCAATTATGCTGTGGATTTCATAAATTCGGTAAAATGGATTAAAGAAAACCTGCCCGATGCTAAAACCAGCGGTGGAATCAGCAATGTATCTTTTTCTTTCAGAGGAAATGATGTAGTGCGGGAAGCCATGCATTCGGTGTTTCTTTTTCATGCCATCCGTGCCGGTTTAGATATGGGTATTGTTAATCCGGGAATGTTGCAGATTTATGATGAAATACCAAATGACCTGCTTAAAAGAACAGAAAACCTGATACTGAACAAAAGGACCGACGCAACTGAAAGATTACTCGAATTTGCAGAACAGGTAAAGCAGGGAGATAAAAAAGAAGTAAAAAAAGATGAGTGGCGGGACTTACCTTTGGAAAAACGTTTGGCACATGCACTGGTAAAAGGCATTCCTGATTTTGTGGAACAGGATATGGCCGAAGCCCTTAAAAAATATCAACCTGCCCTGAATATTATTGAAGGACCACTTATGGATGGTATGAATGTAGTGGGGGAACTGTTTGGATCGGGTAAAATGTTTCTGCCCCAGGTGATTAAATCGGCCCGGGTAATGAAAAAAGCAGTGGCTTACCTGCTGCCTTACATTGAAGCCGATAAAGCCAGAATGAAAGACACAAGTAAACAAAAAAAAGTATTGTTGGCCACCGTAAAAGGGGATGTGCATGATATTGGAAAAAATATAGTAGGTGTTGTATTGGCATGCAATAACTACGACATCATCGATTTGGGAGTGATGGTCCCCACCGAAAAGATTCTCGATGCAGCTGTCACTGAACAGGTCGATATCGTGGGGCTAAGCGGATTAATAACTCCTTCTCTTGAAATGATGGCAGACATTGCCAAAGAAATGGAACAAAGAAAATTAACCATACCTCTTTTAATCGGAGGAGCAACTACTTCAAAAATACACACTGCTGTAAAAATTGAACCCCAATATTCTCATCCGGTTGTGCATGTAAAGGATGCTTCACTGGCAGTGAATGTGGTATCCAACCTGTTGTCGAAAAATGAAAAGTACATTCAGTCGGTTAAAGATGATTATGAACAGGTGCGTCAGTTCCAGGGGCAACGTAAACCCAAGGAATACCTGAAACTGAAAGATGCCCGTACAAATAAACCTGCGATTGACTGGGAAAACAGTCCAATATACAAGCCCAATATACTGGGGGTAAAAACTCTTATAGATTATCCGTTAAGCGAATTGCGTGAATATATCGACTGGACTTTCTTTTTCCTGACGTGGGGAATGAAAGGGCATTTCCCGCAAATCCTGGAGGATGAAAACCAGGGAGATGCTGCGCGTAAATTGCTTGCCGAAGCCAATACGTTCCTCGATGAGGTAATTGAAAAGAAAATGCTGCAGGCCAATGCTGTGTTTGGATTATGGCCTGCCAATTCCGGGGGCGATGATATTATCCTTTGGGATGATGAACGTAGAAATAAAGAAGCCGGCCGGTTTTACCACCTGCGGCAACAGGAAAAGAAAAAAAAGGAATCAGTAAATTTAAGTCTTTCTGATTTTGTAGCACCATTGGAATCAGGGAAAACCGATTATTGTGGCGGTTTTGCAACTACAGCAGGCATTGGAATCGAACCATGGAAAGAAATGTACCGCAAAGATAATAACGATTATAAAGCCATAATGCTGGAATCGTTGGCCGATCGGTTAAGTGAAGCTTTTGCCGAACTGCTGCATGAAAAGGTGAGAAAGGAATATTGGGGATATGCTCCAAATGAAAACCTTTCCCAGGAGCAACTTCAACGGGTAAAGTACCAGGGAATACGTCCTGCCCTGGGTTATCCTGCCTGCCCTGAACATTCGGAAAAGGAAAATCTTTTTAATCTGCTAAATGCTGAGGAAGTGGGAATAAAACTTACCGAACATTATGCCATGTACCCAAATGCTTCGGTTTCGGGTGAATATTTTGCAAGTCCTGAATCAAAATATTTTAGCCTCGAAAAAATAGGCCGCGATCAGGTGGAAGACTATGCCCGGCGAAAAGGTAAAACTGTTGAGTTTATTGAAAAGTTTCTTCCAACAAACTTGAATTATAAATAAAAATTGAAAGGATTTTATAAAAAAAAAACAAAGAATTGCCTAATCAAAAAAATCTGTACCTAGGGCTTGCTGAAAAACTCCTTCTACGATTTTTTACTAACTTTGTCAGGTATTCCTGGTGGACAATACATTTTGTAGTATATCTCTTTATGAGGTGCAAGTTCTTTAAAAAAGATATCATTCATTCTTGCTGAAAAAATCCATACCTGACATCTTTCGAAACTCATCAAATAGTGAGGCATCAAAAGGTGCTTCTGGTGTAAAGGAAGAATAATCTGCAAAATACAACATGAACATGTTTTCTGAAATCTTGTCAACTGTCTTTCGATCAACCGGATTACAATTTAGGATACCTTTCGGCTACATGCGGTCTGGTTTTTCCTGTTCCGGTCAGCCCTGGCTTTTTTTTCCGCTGCGCTTATGGTCTTAATGGGTCCAGACCAGAAGCGCAGCGATAAATTTTGGAAAGCTGAGTGGGAATGAAAAAATGTAAGCTATGGTAGTATAAAAGTAGATCGCATTTGAAAAAAAAATAGTTAATTCTGCTTTGACACATTTGAAAAATTGGTCTGTTTTTATCCTAATCCGGCAGATGGAAACACAACCTTCATGGTACCGATGTCATAAGCCGCCAAACAGGATTGCAGAGTTGTATAGAATTATATTTTTGCAGCATTGATAAAAGGAAAATTACCTAATCGGAGCAAATGAATTACCTGTTTGTATATTGAAAGATAAAAAGAATCCTGTAAAATAAAAAATTCAGCAATTGTACCAGAACCCCTGCGAATATGCAAGGAATGATTAATTCTATCCACTATATTTGCAAAAATATATTTTTGTTATGATGTTTACTGCTTTCCGGGAAATGAAACCCTTTTCACAACTCATATTTTCAGCATTTGTTATCCTGGTTTGTTTCCTTATATTCATGTTTATATCAATAATAATTGCTGTTCCCCTGTTTGGAATGGATTCTGTATTAAACATGTCTTCTCTTTCTGAGTTAAATAATACCGAAAGCATCCGTTTTCTAAAATATCTGCAAGTGATGCAATCCATTGGTTTATTTATTATCCCGCCATTTATTCTCGCCTGGTTATATCATGGGAAGACTGCTGAATACCTTTTACTAAACAAAAAAATTTCATCCGTTTCTTCCCTTTATGTAATTGTTCTTATTTTCTTCCTTTTGCCGCTTGTCAATTTCATTGGTGAATGGAACAACCAAATGAATTTTCCCGAATGGCTTTCAGGAGTTGAAGATTGGATGAAAAATGCGGAAGATAGAGCGGAAGAAATTACTGAAGCTTTTTTACAGGTCAATACTTTAGGTGGATTATTATTTAACCTTTTCATGATTGCTTTACTGCCTGCTGTTGGAGAAGAATTGCTTTTCCGGGGGGTAATTCAGCGTATCTTTACCCAATGGACCAGAAATTATCACTGGGGAATCTGGATTTCTGCCATTCTGTTCAGTGCTTTACATATCCAGTTTTACGGATTTGTTCCACGACTGCTGCTTGGTGCATTGTTCGGCTATCTCCTTATATGGAGCGGCTCAATCTGGTTGCCGGTTATTGCACATTTCTTCAACAATGCATTTGCAGTGATTGCCATGTACCTTATCGATAACAATATCCTAAATCCCAATGTAGAGAAAATTGGATCAAATTCCGAAAGCTACTATGCAACCGTATTAAGTTTAATTCTGTTTGTCCTCTTAACATGGCTTATCTATAGAGATAATAAAGGGAAAAGTCCTGATTATATAAACAACTAAAGATTAAGGATAATCAGGATGTTTACATCACTTCAAGAGCAGGTACCCATTAATTAAAATCAAAAAGCAAATCTACCTGTAATCCTTCAGCCCTCAGCTTTTTCTTTTCATTTCGCCTGAAAACATATACCACACCATATTCCTGAGCCCGCTGCCGCTTATGTTTTGGAGGAAGGTCAGCCATGCTCTCCTCAATTTCAGTCCACATACTGCTGATGAAATCATTGGTAATTTTTCGCAATTTTTGCATTTTATCATACGACCTGAGCGTATTTCTTTTGAGATTTTGCTGAAAAACCGCCGCTTCATTGAAATCTTCAACCTTTACCTTAACCAGTGCAACCGAAGGATTATATATAGGGCTTCCGCCTCTTTGCATACGTTTTTGCTCACCTTGTATTATTTTTTCACCCCACTCAAGAATTTCCTGTTCGGAGTTCAACGAGGGAACCTTCCCTCCTTTGTCCTGTAATCCATAAAATGACAGCACCTCCTCTTTCAGCTCCTCCCGTTCAATATTCATAAAAAGCACCTGCATAAAATGCGAAACATATAGCCGGGCTTTTTCGAGCGCCGCTTTATAGCCTGCATTCTTTTCCGATTCAATCTTCAAATCAAGTTCATGATGTTTAAGATGATTCTCAAAATTCGACTTGATATTCTTTAATTCGAAAAGGGTATTTTTTGAATAGGCAAGTTTTCCTGCATCCCTGTCGGAAGCAATATTTAAAGCAGCATCCAGTGCACGAAGACGCGCTTTATCGGTTGTTGGCAATCGGCGGTATGGCATATATCCTTAAATTTGCGTTTATGCGAAGTTAAAGTTTTTTTGCTGCCCTTTTATGCTGTTCGCATTAAATTTTTATTCACATTTAATTGTGCATAAAATTAACCTGTTTCATTTTAAACATGTAATGCAAACTTGCGTTCATGAATTTTGCTGTGAACATTTTTACCTATTTTTACCTGAAATTTAAGTACATGAAACTTGTTTTTGCAACAAACAACCCGTATAAGCTGCACGAATTACAGGCCATTCTTGGAAACAGCTTCAAATTATTGAATCTCATAGATATTGGTTGTCTGGAAGATATTCCTGAAGAACAGCCAACACTGGAAGGCAATGCCCGGCAAAAGGCATTTTATGTATTTAACAACTATGGTTATTCCTGTTTTGCTGATGACACCGGTCTGGAAATTGAAGCCCTTGGCAATAAACCAGGAGTCATTTCGGCACGGTATGCGGGTGAAACCAGAGATCCACAGGCAAATATGGATAAAGTATTGCAACAGCTTAAAGAAATAAATAACCGGAAAGCCCGTTTTAGAACAGTGATTTCATTAGTGATGAATGGAATTGAAAAGCAGTTTGAGGGAATTGTTGAAGGAGAAATTACCAGAAATAAAAGAGGCGGCTCAGGATTTGGTTACGATCCCATTTTTCTCCCGGCGGGTTACAGTAAAACGTTTGCCGAAATGAATCTGAAAGAAAAAAATCAAATCAGCCACCGTGCCCGGGCAGTTATAAAACTGGTTGATTATTTACACGATATTGAATATAAATGAAACCCATGCAAAAAATAATCTTACTGTTCCTGGCTGTATGGCTCACTCACCCTGGGGCAGCCCAGCAGCAGCAGAATAGCTGGCAGGAGTATCTTTCCTATACAAACGGGAAAAAAGTTGCAGTAGCAGATAATAAGATTTACTGCGCAACAGGAGGAGGATTATTCTACCTAAACCGCAACGACAACAGCCTTAATAAAATTACAAGGGTAAATGGGTTGAATGATTTTGGTATCCAAACCATTGGATGGAGTGAAAAGCATAAAATATTGGTTGTGGCTTACAACAACAGCAACCTCGATTTGATATTTGAAAATACGGTAATAAATCTTTCGGATATAATGCGGAAGCAGATGACGGGTGATATGAGTATTTACAACATCACCTTTCACGAAGATGAAGCTTTTCTTTCTTGCGGCTTTGGTATTGTTTCGATTAACCTTCCCCGAAGGGAAATAAAAGAAACCTGGTTTATCGGACCAAATGGAAGTGCTCTGAGAGTAAATGATGTTGAAATTTTTGATTCTTTTATTTATGCCGCCACCAACAACGGGTTGTACAGAGCCGCTTTTAACAATCCAAACCTCATTGACTACCGGAGTTGGGAAATGGTGACCAGCATCCCGCAGTCAGGAAAAAAATTCAATCACCTTATGGTTCATGCGGGATGGTTAATAGTAAATTATACACCCGATCAATGGAGCGGAGATGCCATGTACCGCTTTACCGGCACCGACTGGATACCATACCTGCCGGGAATTCAATATATAAATGATGCACAGATTACAGGTAATTACCTAACCCTTGCAGGCCGTGCCGAATTCTTTATCGTTGATGAAAACCATACCTACCAGGGCATGTTGAATTCATATCCTTTTGCTGGTGAAACGGCAACATCCATCGCTCCAACAAGCGTTGCAATGAGTAGCGATGGCGTTTTATGGATTGCTGATAACATTTACGGTTTGGTTAAGTATACGGGGCAATCAGCTGAATTCTTTTTCCCTGAAGGACCTTCCGATAACCGGGTTTTTTCACTCTATTCCAATATGGAAGATCTTTGGATAACCCCTGGCGGCAGAACTGAATCCTGGGACAATATATTTCAGTTGCCCAGGTTTCAGCAATACCGGAATGGAGAATGGAATACATTCAGCAATAAAACAGTTGCAGAAATGGAAGGATTTTTTGATGTGGTTGAACTTGTTGCTCATCCTTCCAATCCCGATCACCTGTTTGTGGCAAGTTGGGGCGGAGGACTCCTCGAGTTTCTTAACGGCGAACTGGTTAAACGGTATACCAATAAAAACAGTCCGTTGCAGACAGCAATCCCCACTAAACCCGATGAACCTTATGTAAGGATTGGCGGCCTTGATTTCGATTCGGAAGGAAACCTGTGGCTAACCAATTCAGAAGTGGAAAAAAACCTGCTGAAACTTAAACCTGACGGAGACTGGGAAACTTTTTCCCTGACCGGAGTTACCGAAAACATGATTGGCAGAATAATCATAACAAAAACCGACGATAAATGGATACAGGTTCCCCGGGGAAATGATGCATACGTGGTGAATAAAGACGGCAGCGAAAAAAAGCGGTTGCTGGTGACCTCCTATTTTAATAACGGACAACAGGAAATCATCAACCGCATGAACGATGTGTATTGTTTAACTGAAGATTTGGAAGGTGCCATATGGATTGGCACCTCGAAAGGAATTGCCGTATATAACAATCCAGGCAGAATATGGGAAGAGGGAAACCTTTTTGCTATTCAACCCAGCCTGGATTTAAAAGATGGCCTTTATCACCCGCTACTTGAAACCGAAACCATTACTGCCATTGCTGTTGATGGTGCCAACAGAAAATGGATAGGTACCCAAAAATCCGGAGTCTATCTGGTATCGGAAATGGGGGATAAAGAGGTACTGCATTTTAACAGTGAAAATTCACCGCTGCTGTCAAATAACATCACTGCACTGGCAGTCAACCAAAGTTCGGGAGAAGTGTTTATTGGCACCAGTGAAGGGCTGATTTCCTATAAAGGTAATGCCATTGCAGGAAAAGACACCTATGCCAATGTATACGTTTACCCGAATCCGGTGAGGGAGAGCTGGTATGGCCCTATTACCATTACCGGATTGGTGGAAGATACCGATGTAAAAATTACCGATATCAGCGGAAACCTGGTGCACCAAAGTACTTCCCTCGGCGGACAAACCACCTGGGATGGAAAGAACCTGAATGGAAACCGTGTCAAAACAGGCGTTTACCTTATATTCTGCACCGATGAATTTGGAGAAAAAACGCATATTGAAAAACTGTTATTCATAAACTGAAATTGTTATCAAAATTTTTCAGTAAAAACTTTTAATTAAACAGAAATGCTTGTCTCCGGCGAAGGAATCGTTCTGAATTGTGTAAAATATGGTGATAACAGCATTATAGCCACCATTTACACAAGGGAATGGGGCAGGCAGGCTTATATGGTAAACATCTCCCGCAGCAGAAGGTCACAAAACAAACAGGGCATATTGCAGCCACTGTTTTTTTTGAATTTTGTTGCTTATCAAAAAGAAGCTAGAGAAGTTCAACAGATAAAAGAACTGAAAAACCAGCCGGTTTACCAGAGCATTCCTTTCGATGTGGTGAAATCGGCTCAAATTATTTTTCTGGCTGAAATGCTGTATAAAATCCTCCGGGAGCAGGATAGTTCACCCGATACTTTCAGTTTTATTCAAAATTCCCTGCTGTATTATGACTTGACTGAAAGCCCTGCAGCAAATTTCCATTTATGGTTTTTGTTCAGGTTAACGGAATATACAGGAATTATGCCCGATACCATAAAAACAGGTTTCGAAGGATGGTTCGATATGCGGAAAGGTGCGGTTGTCCCTTTCGAACCCTCACATCCTTTCTTTTTAAATAAGGAAGCCACTGAGATTCTGATTAAACTGGCCTCCTTAAAAATTCAGGACCTGGCGCAATTGCGTTTGCCTGCAGGACTTCGCAATTCCCTTATTTCAAAGCTGGTAGAATATTACCAGCTGCATTTCGAAAATCTGGGGGAAATCAAATCGCTGAAAGTGCTGCATGAAATATTTTCTTAAACTTACATTTTAAGAGAAGCTTTTGAAAATATATATTCGGGGATGTCCTGATTGAACTTTATATCCAACACTTTGAATTCAGTTCCATCTCCCTGTTTCAGCATATCTTTATAAAGAATGGTTTTGGGAAACCAGCGACCTTCTACCTGAATCACATCGCTCATAACCGATCGTTTTAGCAATTGTCTGCTCTTGGCGAATAAATCTTCCCTGAGGGGAACATACCGCTCAGTATCCACCCACAGCTTTCGTGAGGCATAGGCCACATTATCTACTTTCGCTGTCAATTCAAGAACCCATACTTTACGGCCGTCAACCTCACTGCTGCCAGTTACCTCTGCATTATAAGTTTCAGTCAGTTTGCGGTCATCCATCATATCTTCATACGACAGGTCGGAACCCATTACCGACTGGCGCAGCATGTGCCCCGAAATTTGTATGGTGCGGTCGGTCGACGGGGAATAAATCCAAAGCTGCTCGTCCAGTTTAAGCATTTTTGTACCCTGATCCCGTGCCGGAGAGAGATATTCAGTAAACGATTTTTTATCACCCACCGACCATGTTTTAGATTTAATGGAACGGCTACTGCGCTTGCCATGAATGGTCATTGAAGATTCAAATACCCGGTTATCGGACGACATGTTTCTATCAATTCTTTCCATAATTTCATCCGCTTTTGGCTGACCATATCCGCTAACGAACCAAACAGATAAAATAGCTGTTAAAATACATTTCATTTGATTGTTTCTTTTAAATTTATTACTTTTTACAGCTCTTATTCGGTAATCCTTTCAGGCTTCCAGTTCCTTGAACAACTGTGACGTTTTTCGTTTATAAATTCCTATTCCAGCAAGCATAGTACCAATTACTGTTGAAATAAGCCCCGGAATAAACCCAATATAATAATCGGCCGGCGTAATTCTGGTGCGTATTGTTGCAGGCATCATTACGGAAGCACCTTCCATCATACCCGATATATCAATTCCATACTTCTGCACAATGGCGGCAAAAAACAGACCTGCAGCTGTTCCAATCAGGGTACCTGCAATGCCAATAATCACCGATTCGTAAATCAGTGTGCGGAAAACATGGTTCTTCTCTTCACCCATCGCCAGCCTGACCCCGAATTCTCCATAACGGCGCAGTCCTCCGAGCAAACCGGCATTCCAGAGCACCAGAGCCATTGCCAGTATAAATACCATAGTAATGTACAGAGTCCACACATTCGACAACTCAACATATTGTCCCATGCTTCCCTGCTGGCTCAGAGTTCTCATAAGGGGAGAAAATTCATCATTCCCGATTGTATATGAACTGTTAAAGGAACTTGCTGTTATCAAAGCTTTTTCATTGTCATAAAATCCCGTATTAAGAAATCCGACCACTTCTCCGGCTGCATCATACATATCCAGGGCCAGCCGGGCATCCTCAATATCAACAAGTATACTGCCACGGTCAAGTGCTTCGGATCCAAAGAATACCGTACCGGCCACATGAAAATTATACATGGTCATGCTGCCGTTCATCGTAGTACTTATTAAAGTCACCTCATCACCGGGCTCTAATCTCAGTTTTGAAGCAAATTCATCACTGAGCAATGCTTCTCCCCGATTTTGAAGCATCCTCCCGTGAACCATCGACTTTTGTATATTCAGTCTTTCAGCTTCCCGGCTGTTCTCCGACAGAAAATCCATAGCAAAACCAGCGGCAGGCCCCTGTGCATTGGTTTCTCCGTTCTCATCGGGAGCATCAACCAATCCGCCAAACTGAATCCGGGGGGTCCAGCTATATCCCGGATAAAGCTGCTGCAGATCATTTAATAACTCTTCCACATCCATCAAAGCCAGATCGAGAGGCAGCTGATTCATGTTTTCAGCATATGCCCTGGTCATAACTTTCACATGCCCGTGCGAAAAGCGGGCATTCATCTCAATAGTGTCACCCATGAATCCTGTGATGTATGCATGAAGAAAAACAGTAAGCATAACACCAATGGCTACCACAATTACCGGCAACCGGCTCCGGCTTTTATCGCGGAGCAGTCCTTTTATTAAAAATTTTATCATTGTATTCTCCCCCTTAAAGCTTCTGTAGGATTCATTTTGGCAATTTTTCTGGAAGGAAGGTAACTGACCACCGTAGTCACCAAAACAACAATCAATACAGTGCCAATTACCAGTCCGGCGCTGTATACCGGATAGAGTGTCCGTGCTATAGCCATTCCAAAATCGCTGGCTTCAATGGGCATGGTCCATCCCACTTTAGCCTGCCACCAAAGAAACGGAAAACCAAAAAGGGCAGCAACCACAGCAGCCATCACTGAATGCATAGCTCCCTCAACAGTAAATAAAGCGACCACCTCACGACGCGTATATCCCAGGGCAATGTAAGTCCCTATTTCCTTTTGCCTCCTGAATATAGAGAGTACCTGTGTATCGAACACTGCCAGCATGGCCAGCAACAGCAGAATTCCATAAAAAACAGATTGTCCCACAGTTTTGGTTTTTATAATTTCATCCACCTGTGCAGTAAGTTCATCCTTAGGTTTATATATCCACACCCCTACATTTTGCCTTTCTATTTCTGCATCAGAAATGGTGAGAAGGGTTGCTTCATCCTCAAGTAATGTCATGCTGCGCAGTTTTTCCAGGGGAATATAAATTTTTCCGGCTTCCACTGCAGGCACATTGCTTGAAAAAACATCCGAAATAAATATTTCAGTTGCATCGAACATGCCGTTGGCATCGCGCCAGCGCATAGTCAGACGGTTGCCCTTTTCTACCTGCATGCTTCGTGATAAAACTTCGCCAATTACAGCCGGTACAGCATCGGTTGCTGCAGTATCCAGTTTGTGAGTGGGAATCATCAGAATTTCCTGTCCGGGGTTAATCCCGGTAATGGAAACAGATTGCATCCGTCCTTCCGGATAGATGGTACCCTGCACCACCAGTATGGGCTCCACTGCTCCACAGGCAATTTCATCTTTGAACCGGTCGGGAACAGGGGCATGACTTTCCGCCAGAGTAAACGGATCATAAGGATCGTATTGTTCATGCCAGTACTGGCCATCCCCGATTTGCCAGTTGGTCATATCGGTCTTGGCCTGGTAATCCCATCCTGCCATTATCCCTTTCATCCAGATAATTACTATAAACGAAAATGAAAGAACAATCACATTTAACCAGGTTCTAAGACCTGCGCCGATGAGATTGCGATAAGCCAGTTTTAAAGCAGTCTTCATTTGTTTTATTTTTAACTGAATTATTTATAATTGTCTTCCCATTCTGCTAAAGATTTCATCCTTGTTCTTTGCTCCGGCATTCAAGCCATGAACGACAAGGGACGCCATTCGATTTCATTAGTCACCCCTACATCGCTATCTCCATCTAAAGCCTCTTCATGGTCAACTGTTTACTTTTAACTTTTCACTATTTACTATTGATGCTTAAACTCTTTCCTCCTCCCTTTCTGCCGCATCAACCACCTCCTCCTTCTCAATCTTTCCGTCAAGCAGATAAACCTTCCTTCGAAGGTACCGAATTACCTTTTCGTCGTGGGTGGCAAACAGAAATGTGGTATTCAGTTCGCGGTTCAGGTTCAGCATTGTATGCAGAATGTTATGGGAATTGGCTGCATCAAGATTGGCGGTAGGCTCATCGGCCAGCACCAGCGAGGGTTTTTTTACCATAGCCCGGGCAATTGCCACCCGCTGGCATTCACCTCCCGATAACCGTGGAGGTTTCGACTTTACCTTTTCGGTTAATCCTACCCACTCAAGGGCAGCCATAACCCTTTTCTTTCGCTCGTCTGCTCCCACTTTCAGAAGGAGCAGAGGAAACTCCACATTTTCAAATACGGTATGTACTGCAAGCAGGTTATAGCTTTGAAAAATAAACCCCAGGTTCTCCTTTCTCAGCCGGGCAGCCTGCTTTGCCGAAAGCTCGCCAATGGAATGACCCAGCACGCGGGCTTCTCCCAAAGTGGGGGTGTCGAGTGAACCGATAATGTTCAATAAGGTCGTTTTGCCCGACCCGCTGGGACCGATTAATCCCGTGAACTCACCTTTTCCCAGCGAAAGGTTTATATCCTCCAGCGCCGTAAATCTTGATTTCCCCATTGGAAAAGTCTTCGTAAGATTCCTGATTGTAATGATCGCGTTGTTTTCCATTATTCATTATCTCAAGTAAATTATTATTGCATCAGTGATTAAATATAAGCATAAGCTGCAGGCCTGCACCGGCAAATAAAATTTGCGTGGTAGTAACAGTGGGTAGCTGATAGGATTTTGGGTTGATATATCCCATCACATGTACCGTTAAACGGTTAAACTGTTTTTGCCAGTTGACAAAATTATATGCTGAATTATTGCGCCAGTCGTAATAAAGAATGTAACTGATGTTATCGAACATACCTACTGGATAAGAAACATTAAAAAGCGAAAACGTAATGGGTTCATTGAGTTCGAATGGTTTTTTATCATAAGCTGCGATAAGTTGTTCGTATACCACCGTTAATCCGTTTCCCAGCTGAAAGGTATAATCCACCCCAAGGTTCAGTATCTCCTGGTTGGTAAGCATGCCCAAATCCCTGTCCATGATTTTCCATGAAGCTTCAATCCAATAACCCAAAACCTTGTCGAATCGGGCATCAAATCCCAGCCTGTGCTCTGGAATCTGCTCATGCCGGAGGTTTGCTTCGGAAAGACCCCTGCTGTCGGCCACCCGGTAATGATAAGATAAAGCCGCCTCTCCACTTCCGGCAGGTAACTGCAATCGGCCACCTGCTTCGGGTATTTGGGAATTTGTTTTTATAGTTTCCCAGCCTTTGGGATTGCCGTTCCCATAAAGCACCCAAAGCCATAATGTTGAGTTGTTCAGGGTATAATACCTTCCCAGGATTCCCCAGACCCCATCGGTAAGCTGCAAAGGATCGCGGGGATCCATCTGGTCAAACCACATGAGCGGCCGCAGGATAGAAGCCGATCCAAAATTAATCTTTTGAAGTCCTGCCCTCACTTCAAACTGGGAAGCAGAGTACCGTGCCCATAAGCGGTAAGGCTTTAAAAAGGTGTTTGAAGAAAAAGAATTGAAATTCTTCATCCCTATATTTCCATAGATATTTGCCGACACTTCAAAATCTATCAGCCGGCTTTTTTCTGAAAGAATTTCAAAATTCAGCTGAGGAAGGTACCTTCCTCCGTTCCACCATGGATAATCATTATGGGGATTGATGTTGGTATAAACCGAAAGCTGACCGCTAAATCTTAAAAGTTCCTGTGAAAATCCCTGCTGCAAAAGCACTAGAAACATCGCCGGAAATAGTATGTACCTCAACCTGTTCATTTTATCTTCCTGGCGTTATTCCGTAGGCAATAAATCGGGTAAGTTCAAGAATAAGTTCCTGAGGTGAAGAATAAAGAGTCGTCAGCCTTTCGTCTTTCATGAGTTCCACAAGACCGAACGAAACCTGTACCAGGAACTCCGGCTTCAGGTCATTGCGAAATATGCCGGCCTGTTGTGCTTTTTTCCATGTAGCAAGTAATCCATCCCAGGCCTCCTTTGTTTTTTCTTCTACAAAACTTTTTAATTCCGGTTCAGAACCCAAATAAAAATCCTGTAAGAATTCCTTGCTGATGTTATTCGTACCTTCAGCTTTCAACAGAATCATCTTTTCAATCTTTTCATGCACGGAAATATCCTCATCTATCAAACGGTTAAACCTGATGATGCTGTTTTCTATTTCATTGGTAAAAACATGTTTTGCCAGTTCAATCTTGTTGGGAAAAAACTTATAAAACGTCATCTTGCTTACACCCGAAGTGGTACAGATTTCCTGAACCGAAATCCGCTTAAACCCATGCTTCCAAAAAAGTTCCCGGGCTGTTTTCACCAATGCACTGTATTTTGGATTGTCCTTGTTTACCATTATAGGATTTTACTAAAATTAAATAACTTTACGAAAATAGTTATTTTTTATATAATTAGTACAAAAATTAAAGAAAAAGTAAAGTTTGTTGCCCGGATATTAACATCCTTTTCATTTACCTCCTGCAATATTTCTTAACAATTACATCAGACCTAATGAGGAATAATTCTCTATACATGGTCCGGTGTAAATTCAATTTAAATTCAATTTAAATTCAATATTAACTCAATATAAATTCAATTATAATTGAATTTAAACTGAAATAACACTGAATTAATACTGAATTAAGGTTGAATTTAATCTGTTTTAAATACGGATTACTGGAGGTAAATTCATGATTTCTGCCACGGATTAGCATTCGGGTTAAACATAAAGATTATTGGGCCTATAATGAGAAGTGGCCGGTTGTAAATTTTATGTTATTCTGTGGAAAGTTTATTATTTACCCAAAAAACAGTAAGAGGGACAAGGAGAATTCAAACTCTTAAAACAACAGCACATTCACAAAAAAAAGTCTTCGCACTTTGGGTGTTATCCTTTAAAAACGAATGCTTCATATATAAAAATATCGGCAGTTTCCCAACCTTCCCAACCAATACCTGCTTTATCCTGAGCACAATGTCCCAAAAACTCATTCAAGCTCCAGCCATTTTTTTGGGCTACTTTGGGAAGAAAGATACCCGAGTCCGCACCTTTTTTGATATAAATACCATGCTTTCCCAAAATAATTTCATCGATCGACTTAATTTTTTGAAGTGGTGAAAGAATGGAAATTTCAAGTTCCATTAAAATCAGTTCGTTCCTTCTAAGGTTTTTAAAGCGTGGATCACATGATGCCGAAACAGCCAGCTGCTGCACTGCATCATTTAGGGAACTGCTGTTGGTAACGTTTCCTATACAACCCCGCAATTCTCCCTTTACATAAATGCTTACAAACATTCCTGCTGAATGAATCAATTCATTGATTCGGGGTTCCTGCTGAACCATTTCTCCCGTTTTAAAATAATGAATAATGGCATGACGCGCCTTCTCCAGCAATTCAACCTGAAAATCAGGAGGAACAACCAGGTTATTATCCCTTCGGTAAACTGCCATTGCCCAGTACCCCACCACTTTGTTCCTGTCACCGTATGATTTAATATCTCCTGAGTTCTGATAGTGGATAAGGCGGTACTCTGCCATTTTATTTTTGGTTATATATAATAAGGTCATCACTGCTGCCCAACCACAAAGTGATGTAGCCAGATTTTCGATGTTTTTGTCTTGTTCAAGGAACTGCATCAAAACATCCGGATTATTGCTACAGATTGCCTGCGCTGTATGAAAATCGTTTTCAAGCGCATCCTCGTATGAAGGATAGTGTGAAAAATCGGTGCTGACAATAAAAAGATTTTCAGGAGTAAACCAGGGCTCAAGCAACAGGGCAATTTTTTCACATTCTGAAATATCATGCGTCCCGACAACAATGGGAACCAGTAAGAAATCAGTCCCTAGTTTATGCTGTAAAAAAGGAAGCTGCACCTCCAGGCTATGTTCAACCAGGTGGGCTTCAGGCAGAAACCGGATAAGCCCTTCAGATTGATTAAGCTTGCCTGCTAACTTTCTATCTACTTTTATTTCACCCAGAGGAGTTTTATATCGGGCGGAAATGTTTACAGAAGCGCCCCCAAAGGTGTAATGATGACTGGAAGCAATTATAAATACTCTTTTATAAATGCAGTTTGCCGGTAACTGGTTGTATGCTGAAGCAGCTATCTGACCGCTGAACATGTATCCCGCATGCGGTGCAAGGAGAGCTTGTGGCTGATTAGTTTCAACAGGTATTTTGGCATGAGCAAACAAATCCTTCAATTGTTGTGAAAGTTTTTTCCCTGACGATGGATAAAAGCTGCCTGCAAACGCAGGTTCCCGAACCTGTTCTTCCGATAATCCGGAATCTTTCATGATGTGAATTTAAATTTACACTTCGGCATGTTGCATAACTGCCAGCGGCAGCATAAACCAAACAGTAGTTCCTTTTCCCGGAACACTTTCAATGCCTATATCGCTTCCATGACATCTAAGAAATTCACGGCAAAAAATAAGTCCCAGCCCGCTTCCCTGTTCATTTTCAGTACCCGGTGTAGTAACTTTCCGATCGATTCGAAATAACTGTTCCACTTTATCGGGATTCATTCCCAACCCGGAATCGGAAATCTGAATTTTTACAGAACCCCCCTTATAAATGGAACCCACAGTAATGTTTCCTCCACAGGGAGTAAATTTCAATGCATTTGTCAGCAAGTTTCGTAAAATTAATTGCACCATGTTTCTGTCGGCTGATACACTTAACGATCCGACATTCGAAACAAGCCTGATATTTTTCCGGCAGGCTGCTTGGGTGAAATCTTCAATGGTTTCATTAATTAAATTATTAAGCTCCAGATCCTCCGGATTGTAAAAAATCTCTCCGTATTGTACATTTGACCATCTCAGAAGGTTTTCAAGCAGACCCATGGTATTTTGTGTGATACCTTCAATATCATTTAATACCTCCTTTTTTTGCCCTGCCGACATATTATCACCTTCGTTTTTCAGCATATCAACAAAATTCAAAACAATACCAAAAGAACCCCGGAGTTCGTGTGAAATAATCGAAAAAAACAGATTCTTTTTTTTAAGCTCTTTTTCAAGATCCTCTTTCTTTCTTTTCATTGCCAGGAGGTAATTAATCCGGGTTACCAGCTCATATTTCCCAAAAGGCCTGGAAATACAATCAACTGTACCAGGTCCGACACTTTTTTCGATATTTTCTATTTCTTGTTCATCTGAGAATACAATTAACGGAATGTTTTTGATACGTTCTCCGCTGTTCAGCATGCGACAAAGCATGTATTCCTTTTTCGCTGAAACTTCGAAATCAAGTAAAATCAAGTCGGGTTTTACTGTCTCAATTAACTGCAGCACCTGATTTTCATTCATTGCTGTAGCCAGATTACAATCGACAAGCGAAAGCTGATTTTTCAACATCTGAATGTTCAGCGGGTTATCGTTCACAACCAAAATTACGGGTTTTGATTGATTTGTAGGTTTTTCATAGTCCATTCTGCCTGTTTATTGGTTTTTATTCTGTCTTTTCAGTTTGTCCATACATGGGATAAGTCAATTAAATATAATCAATTAACTTCAATAAAAAAATTATTTTTGAGGCTCTGCACCCAATTTCTAATTTTCCTGAACTTTTGTAATGACAAAATAGGTACAATAAAAAGATTCCTTCAGAACAAACAAGATATCCCAGGTGATAAGCCAAATATATAAACATGTTCAGATAATAAATTTCATTTTCAATCCCTCTGCTTTTACATTTTACGCCTTCACATTAGTCAGAACAACATTAAAAAAATCGTATGTATGAAAACCAAATTCATGAGGCTCAGCCTGTTTTTTTACCGGCCGCTATCTTATTTCTTTATGTATGTGCCACCCAATCGGTTACCATTGTTCCCTCCAACCCGCCGGGATTTATGGCAGGATTACTGCATGGATTATTCCTGCTGTTCTGTTTTATTGATGTTTTATTTACCGGATACAGGATTTCTGCTTTTCCCAACACCTGCGGATGGTACGATTTCGGTTTTCTGCCTGGAGTGATGTTATTTTTTGGCGGTGGTGGTGCAGGAGCCCGCAGATAAGAGTTATTAACTTTAAGGAGGTGTTTCAAACAGCTACCTGTGCAAAACTTATCATTAAAAACGACTTTCAGATGAAAAAGTAGTAAAGGATTTACATATATTTGCTGCATAAAAAAATGAAAATTTAAAGAAATGAACCGGTTAATTTTATTTGTTGTTATTTTGGGTCTGGCTTTTACAGCCTGCAAATCAAAAAAAGAATTGGCCCAATCGCCTTATACTACCGATCCTTCTGCTCAACCAAAAGTATTTACCGTACCTGCAAACGACACTCAGCCCCAGCCGCTGCCAAGGGAAGAAACAGCAACAACATTAAGTGAGCCTGTTTCGATGCGAAAAGAACAGGTATCCTTCACGCGTCAGGAAGATAAAGCGCAGAATGAGTCGAACAACTTTTTCGTCATTCTGGGGTCATTTGGTGAGTTAAATAATGCAAAGAATTTTCGTGAAACGCTTTTGAACAGAGGATTCACACCCATCATTCTTCATAGTGAAACCGGATATTACAGAGTTTGTGTAAATTCTTATCAAAATGAGAACGAAGCGCGTAACCGAATAGCCCAGGTCAGAAATACATATCCTGAATATAAAGATGCATGGCTCCTTATAAAGGATTGAAAAAATCATAAAAATATATAAAAGCCGCTGGAAAGCGGCTTTTTTTGTTTAAACTGCAGTTGGATGATTTACATCCGGTATGTAATTTGCATTATTTTAGGAAAGGACCACTATTTTTGTAATCCGATATATGAACTGGCTACAAATCATTTAATTAAAATGGAAAACGAAGAAAAGCAGAGACTTCTGGATCAGCGGTATTTAAAAATGGCACTTATCTGGGCACAGAACTCCTATTGCAAGCGAAGAAAAGTAGGAGCCTTACTGGTTAAAGATAAAATGATAATTTCAGATGGGTATAACGGTACACCATCGGGTTTTGAGAACATTTGTGAGGATGAAAACAATCTGACTAAACCATACGTTTTACATGCCGAGGCCAATGCGATTACAAAAGTGGCAAAATCGGGCAACAGCAGTGATGGGGCAACCTTATATGTCACTTCATCACCCTGCCTGGAATGCTCAAAACTTATTATACAGGCTGGCATCAAACGGGTAATATTTACCGAAAATTACCGGCTCGAAGATGGAATCAACCTGTTAAAAAGAGCAGGTATTGAAGTTAGACATGTTGAATTGCAAAAGTTAGAAAGTATTTAAAATGAATAAAAGAACAACTGTAATTTTGCCTTTACTGGTAGCTGTATCGGTTGCTGCAGGTATTCTTTTGGGAAACCTGCTCAGGCACAACAGCCAGGTTGTACATTCACCATTAATGGGTTATGCACGGCCAAATAAACTGAATACTGTACTTCAGCTAATAGAAAACGGATATGTAGACAGCATCAATGCTGACGAAATTGTGGAACAAACCATTCCTGAAATCCTGAAAAATCTTGATCCTCATACTGCTTACATTCCGGCAAAAAATATGCAGGAAGTTCATGAAGAGATGAGTGGAAATTTCTCCGGAATAGGTGTTCAATTTTCGATTCAGGACGATACGGTAAGGGTTATTGAAGTTATCCCGAACGGGCCTTCGAACCAGGTCGGCATTTTACCTGGTGATCGGATTGTTACCGTAAATGATTCTTTAATTGCCGGAGTGGACGTTAAAAACAACACCGTATTGAAGCTTTTGAGAGGAGAACGAAACACCAGGGTTGAAGTTGGCATCATTAGAAAAGGATATGATGAAGAGCTGGAATTCGAAATCACAAGAGATAACATTCCACTTATCAGTGTCGATATTGCCTATATGATTGACGATGAAACAGGATTCATAAAAGTAAACCGGTTTTCTGAACAGACATACAATGAATTTATGCAGGGGATGCAGAAAATAAATGAAAAGGGAGCCAAAAAAGTAATCGTCGATCTTCGTCAGAATCCGGGAGGTTCTTTATCGAGTGTGCTGCAAATACTGGACGAATTTCTGGAGAAAGGGGAGTCCATTTTATATACTGAAGGAATAAATCAGCCTCGTAAAACATACAGGGCTTCAGGGAAAAACCACTGGAAGGACATGGAGGTTTTTGTGCTGATAGATGAATTCTCAGCATCGGCAAGTGAAATATTTGCAGGAGCACTTCAGGATAATGACCGTGGACTGATTATTGGCCGGCGGTCGTTTGGTAAGGGGCTGGTTCAGGAACAGATTCCACTGATGGATGGATCTGCATTGCGGCTGACAGTGGCCCGGTTTTATACACCAAGTGGCAGAAGCATTCAAAAGCCTTATGAAAATGGCAACGATGAATATTATCATGATTTACAGACACGGTTCAGCCACAATGAACAATTATCTGCCGACAGCATTCAGTTTAATGATTCACTGAAGTATCAGACAAAAGCGGGCAGGATTGTCTACGGAGGAGGTGGCATTATGCCCGATATCTTTGTTCCCATGGATACAACAGGCAATTCGGATTACTTCAATCGCTTATTCAGGAAAGGACTGATTTATACTTTTGCATTTAATTATGCCGACAGCCACAGAGAGAAACTATCAAAATTTAAAACAGCAGGAGAATTTGAGACTTATCTCGATCAACAAAATATAATGAATGAGTTTATAAATTATGCTGCAAAAAATGATATTCCAAAAGATGCGAAAGGATTGAAACAATCGGGTGAATTAATAAAGACACAGCTGAAGGCATACATAGCACGAAATATAATAGGGGAAGAAGGTTATTTTCCTATTATCAGCCAGATTGACAATACCCTGCAGAAAGCCGTTGAAGTGTCGAAACAAAACCTTTTGGTTGAGAACCTTTTAAAGGAAAAGAAATAAAGCTTGAATGTCAGTTCAGGAGTTTGCATTTCCGGCAGAACGAATCCGTATTTTTCTGCCGGAAATTTCTAATACATCCCCATCTCTGAGTTTGGCACGTTTACGAAGTTCCGTTTGTCCGTTTAACCGCACCTCTCCCAGGTCAATCAATGTTTTTGCATGTCCCCCGGTTTCAGCAATGCCAAGGAATTTGATCAGCCTCACCAGTTCAATGTAATCGTTGTTAAGTACAAATTCATTCATCAGGTATTCTCATTTGTTTTTATTATTGATTATTTGTCACTGTCTCTGCTTCCCGTTGGTTATCAAAACGGATGATTTGTTTGTTACAAAAAACACCCTGAACACTAAAGAGCAGTGCGGGCAAATTGGCTGTTAATCCATAAGAAGTACAGCAACAAGGAAATTTTGCTCACATTATGTATTTTCCTTCTGCTGCTATCGGCTGCTATTTCAACTCCAGTTTTTGCCGGATATGAGCGGGAATGGATTCCTTATTCACCATAACAGCCAATGTTTTCAGTCTTACGTAATCTTCAGTCATGTGCAGGTATCCTCCACAATCATTGCTGGCAGGTCCCCATGAATTTTTGGTATAAAACATTTTTCTGTCCTCCCTGTCGCTCGAAATTCCAACAATATGCATCAAATGATCGTCGGTGGTAGTTCGGTTATAAAAAGTTTCCTGACGCAGTTTTTGGTCCACTTTCCCTTTTTGTTTACGTGGCAGATCCGCTTTGCAATTGACATAGCTAAAGGTTTTTTCACTGGTATCGCCATCCCAGGCAATGGTATATCCATTTTCGAGGGCGTAGTACATTACCTCCACCAACTCGTCGATGGGCAAATTGTAATAGAGGCCATGCGCCCAGTTATCGGGTACTTCCAGAACAAAAGGCTTATAAAAGGGCCTATGGCTGTAAGAGGTAAGCTCAATGTAGTCATCTGGGTCAATTTCAAAACTGTCGCGAAATTCAATCGGAGTTATTTTTTTGGAACCGCGAGCCATCTTTTTAGGCAGTTGACCTAAATGGTTATCCAGGATAGCATCGAAAGTTTCAAGGTTTTTTGAAGTAAAACCATCCTTTTTATCATTTAGCCTTTGTGCCTCATCACGCACCTCTCTTTCCAGGTTACGGTGATTGAGCCGGCCGTTGCCCTCTACTCCAGGGAATGCCTCCTGGGTCATCATTCCATATTGGGCCAATACATTCATTACATCGTGTGCCTGGCCTCCCTGACCAATATTGTTGTTGCCATGAAACAATAAATAATTCAGAGCTCTGTTTTCATAGGCATGATAAACAAAAAACATTTCAGATAAATCGGTTTCCGGATAACCCTTGCGGATAATTTCCGACTCCAGAAAACTGGTGGTGGCAAAGCTCCAGCAGGTTCCTGTACTGCCTTGATCGATAACCGGAAAATGCTTAATAACAGTTTCAAGTGAGAATTCTCCGCCTTTGATATCTGGATAAGCAGAAGTATTGATAAAAAAACCTACTAAGAAAATGATAAATAAAGGGTGCGTTTTCATTTATTTCAACTCTTGTTTTTGTTTTCGGGATAAATTTTTTACTACCAAATTGTATGAATCATCGATGAATTGTTTTATCAGGATATCGGGAATCTTCCCTTTGATTTCAACGGTATTCCAATGTTGTTTGTTCATGTGGTATCCGGGTTTTACTGCAGGATATCTTTCACGCAACTCAAGGTTCTTTTCAGGATCGTTTTTAAGATTCACTGTAAGATCGCCCTCCAGATTGGCAAGACAAAAGATTTTTGCTGAGACTTTAAATACCAGCGTAGTTTCATCAAAAGGAAAACTTTCCGTAACTCCTTTCTTTTCCAGGCAATATTTCCTGATCTCTTCTATATTCACAACAATGCAAAAATACGAATTTGAATTTAGATCCAATGCCGTCAGGGGGTGGGATAAAATGCATCCTTGAAATGTTCAAGTTCAGGAATATCACCAAAAAAGATGACTGTTATTACATCGAAACGGGTGTCGCAATGCAGGTCCTTCTGAAAAATGTACGCTTCGGCAGCATCTACAATTCGTCTTATTTTTATATCGGTTATGGCCTCCGAAGGATGTTCGTAACGAATCCCATTACGCGATTTCACCTCCACGATTACCAATTGATCGGCCTCACGCGCCACAATGTCGAGTTCCAAATGGCCGAATTGCCAGTTGGTGTCAAGGATTTGGTAGCCCAGTTCCAGAAGGTATTCTTTTGCATGTTTTTCGGCTAACACTCCTATTTCCCTTGTTGAAAGCATATTAAAATTGAGTTTTAAACCTGTAGTATTAAAAATTAAGAGATTGAATCAGTTTTAATGCAGAAGTTTTGCTGCCAACTTCAAGTTCCCAGGTAAGGCCAAAAGCCAGGGCCAGGTTAATTTCATTATGCCCGGCAGGAAAACCAAAACAAACCGGGAAGTCAAACTGCTCTATTACTTCAGTTATGAGTTCATGTACATTTCTGCCGAATGGCGATTCATTGTCCTTCATTTCAGTAAAGGAACCCAACACCAGACCCGCCAGATTATTCAGCTTACCTCCCAGCATTAGCTGGTGCATCATCCTATCGGTATGATATAAATACTCATCGATATCTTCCAGAAAAAGGATTTTCCCGCTGGTATCCAGTTCACATGGTGTTCCCTGCATACTTGAAATTATAGAAAGGTTGCCTCCAATCAGTTCTCCCCTTACCAGTCCTGAACGATTGCCTTCAGCAGCAGGAAAGGTGTACGAAACATTTTCACCTGTAATCAGCTTCATCAATGACTGAAGGCTTTCACTGGGCTGACTATTTTTGTCGAAGAAGTACCGGGGCATAACTCCATGAATGCTTGCCACAGAGTGGTTATTCAGGCAACTGTGCATTATAGTAATATCACTGAAGCCAATTATCCATTTCGGATAATTAATCAACCCATTGTAGTTGATTTTACTCAAAATACGAACGGTTCCGTACCCTCCACGGGAGCAAAGTACTGCTGCGGCCTCCTGATCATCTAATGCTTCCTGCAGGTCTTCAAGCCGCTGAGCATCGGTGCCTGCAAACTGGAAATGGGTTGCAAATACATGCCTGCCTGTTTCCACCCGGTAACCTTTTCCGGCAAGCCAATCGACAGCGGGAAGTACAAATTCCTCTTTCACCTTACCGGCAGGTGAAACAATCCGGATTTTATCACCAGGTTTTAAAGCAGCAGGTACAATCATTTATAATTTTGTTTCCATTCAAAGATATCTTAATTCAGCAAAAAAAAACCTGATTCGTATCATTTCTGTCGTTCATTGACTTTCAAACAGCAGCAATTATTTAAAATTGCATATCGTTGAAAAGTACCTCCTGGTTTTTCTTGATGACATCTATTTCAATAAGGATAAAATTCAGAACCTTACAGAAAACTTTTTAAAATAGAACATATTTTGCCCCTTTACCGATATTCCCGGTGTAAAAAGAATGAAACCGTTATCTGAGAAGAATATCGTAAAGGTCGTCAACCGTTTCTGCCCAAAAATCAGGTTCGGCAGTCAGCAACTCTTCTGGTTTACCAAAACCATACATAACAGCCACAGTAGAGAGACCATTCTGATTGCCTCCAACAACATCAAAAACAGTGTCACCCACCATCACAATATCTTCTGAAGGAGCCAACTGCTGCATCTCCAGCAAGCTGGTGATAATGGTTGTTTTAGTGGCATGCACACCTTTATAATCGGCTCCTTTAAGCCGGGCAATGTACTTATCGAAACCAAAATGGGAAGCTATCTGTAATGCAAATCTTTCCAATTTGGAGGTAGCAATGAACATGTGAATACCAGCAAAATGAAGTTCCTTCAGCAATTCAGAAATTCCAGGGTACGGATGGTTCTCAAATAAACCTTTCTTCGAATAGTATTCACGAAAATGTCCTATAGCCAACTCTGTATTCTGCTTATCCAGATTAAACAACTCCTGAAAGCTTTGTTGCAAAGGGGGGCCAATAAAACTATCAGGGACAAACCCATCAAAACCTTCTATTTGCATCTTTTCAAGAGCATAACCTATGGCATTGCCGATGCCTTGTCTGGGATCGGATAATGTACCGTCAAGATCAAAAATGATATGTGTAAACTGAGCCATATTTTTTCTATATAAAGTTATCTCAAATCAAAACTTCCACAAAACATCAAAGAAAAAACAGGAAAAAGATTTACAGCCTAACTATCGCAAGTTTTAATCTTTAACTGCCATTCATGCATAATCATATAAAAAAAAAGAATTAAATTGTTTCATTAAAATGTAATCCAAAGGCTTAAGAAAATAATAAAACTTACTTTTAAAGACTTTACAGCTAAAAGCACATTTAAATCCCGTTACTAGTCAGTTGATTTTGTTTCAACAACAAGCATCCAGTCATTTCCTACACCAGAAGTAGGTGGAGTGAAGGTCTTTACAGATAGGGTAATTCCCTGCCGAAATACAAAACTGCTCCCGTATCTGGGGTCAAACCAGGTTTCAATGGTATGGTTATGTGCCAGAGAATCAAGATTTAATGTAAACGGTTCACCATATGGAGAATATACCATCAAAAATGATTTGTCAGAGGCTATCGCTGCTCTGATTTTAGATGGACCATTCAAAGGTCCATCCATAATCAGATACTGAGCAGGTTCAAGTTTCTCCCATTCCTGCGATTCAAACAGTTTTCTCATGTGCGTCATTTCATAGGCTCCCGGATGATTTATTGCCTCGTACCAGGGAATATCGGCACCAACTATTTTCTTTTCGCCTTCGCTCCACATTTGCCATATGTTATTATTTCCGTAAGTAAAGCCGCAGGTTCCGGCAAGCATCGACCAGTAAGCTGCAGTTCGTGTATCGTAGTTTGTAAATTTATTCATTGGATGAGCTCCCTGATGATAAAAACCCACTACCATTTGTTCGTATCGCGGTTCGCCGTCGATTGTGGGTTTGGCCGGTTTCAGCCTGCGATCCAATTCAGCAAATATACCATTGTCAAATCCCTTAGCTGCATGTGACGATTGAAACATATTAAAATCAAGCCAGGAGGAATGATGAAAATAATCAGATGACCTGCCAGGACCTCTTGGATGAAAAGTAATCAGTTGAGAGTTCTTGCCATTCAATCGAAGTCCGTTTGCAAGTGCTTCAATGATAGCCAACTCTTCATCATTTTCAGGATTACTATCACCTCCCAGTATCCAAATTATTGGTTTATCGTGATAACGGGTACCCAGATATTCTCCATATTTCCTGGCATTTTCTTCTGTAAAAATTCTTATGTCGTTACCAGGATTGGTTTTCCAATAATATCCCCACGAAGGTAACATTCCAATAAACATTCCCAATGAAGCTGCTTTATCGACAATATAGTCTACATGTTTGAAATACTCTTCAACAGGTTTATCCGGATTTTTATCAACTAAAGGCAGGTTACCATATGCATTGGGAATGGTTACTCCTTCCAGTTCAGCTAAAATAACTGCCTGGATAACCGTAAACCCTTTTTCAGCGCGATCTTCAAGATATCGATCCGCTTCTTCCCGGTTTAACCGGTGAAACAATTCCCATGCTGTATCTCCTAACCAAAAAAATGGCTTCCCGTCATTATAAACCAAATACCGGTTATTATCCGAAATTCTTAATTTTAATTCGCGCCCCGACTGATTGCTCCAAAAATCTGTTTTTTCCTGAGCAAATACAGAATGATACAAAAAGAAAAAGAAAACATTGAAGAAAATAATTACCCGCATACTGCTTTATTATTTATAATAGTTTGTCAGCAAAAATAGGTAAAATGAATTTTCCACCAATTATAGGATATATATTATTACATCCTTTTAAATACGGCTGCAATATTCAGTGAGTGGAAGAAATCAATAAAAATCAATATTTGATGGGAGTATCACAATAAGGTTAATTTTATATAGTATCAAAAAAGATCAGATTATAATTCTGATGCGATTTTACATTTCTTTATTATTAAAATCAATCTCTAAGCATCTGCCAAGGAGTGACCAAAAAATTTCCACTATCTTTGTATTTTTTATAAAAGAAATCAATTTTTCAAGATAAAAATCAACATGGTTGAGTATAAACGGACTTTAATTACTACAGCCCTGCCATATGCCAATGGGCCAATTCATATCGGACATCTGGCCGGCGTATATGTTCCAGCCGATATTTATGCACGTTACCTGCGTCTTAAAAATGAGGATGTACTGCTAATTGGAGGTTCAGATGAGCATGGAGTTCCCATCACCTTAAAAGCCAAAAATGAAGGAGTAACGCCACAGGATGTGGTAGACAGGTTTCACAAAATCATCAAAAAATCGTTCAGCGATTTTGGCATATCCTTCGACGTCTATTCACGTACCAGCTCGAAAATTCATCATGATACGGCTTCTGAATTTTTCAAAAAGCTCTACAATGAGGGAAAATTCATTGAAAAAGTATCCGAACAATATTACGATGAAGAAAACAATCAGTTTCTGGCCGACCGATACATCATTGGCACCTGCCCCAAATGCGGATTTGAAAAGGCATATGGCGACCAGTGTGAAAGTTGCGGCACATCATTAAGCCCTACAGAGCTGATTAATCCAACTTCCATGATAAGCGGAAACCAACCGGTGCTAAAAGAAACCAGACATTGGTACCTGCCGCTCAATGAGTATGAACCCTGGCTCAGAGAATGGATACTGGAGGGTCATAAGGAATGGAAACCCAATGTTTACGGTCAGTGTAAATCATGGATCGACAGTGGCTTGCTGCCGCGAGCTCTCACCCGTGATCTCGACTGGGGAGTTCCAGTACCAGTTGAAGGAGCCGAAGGAAAAGTATTGTATGTGTGGTTCGATGCGCCAATCGGATACATTTCGGCAACAAAGGAACTCACTCCGGAATGGGAAACCTATTGGAAAGATCCCGAAACCCGCTTAATTCACTTTATTGGAAAGGATAATATTGTATTTCACTGCATCATATTTCCAAGTATGCTGAAAGCTGAAGGGACTTTTAACCTTCCTGAAAACGTGCCTGCGAATGAATTTCTGAATCTTGAAAATGATAAAATTTCCACCTCACGCAACTGGGCAGTATGGCTGCATGAATATCTTCAGGAACTTCCCGGGAAGGAAGATGTTTTGAAATATGTTCTTATTGCAAATGCTCCCGAAACCAAAGACAATGATTTTACCTGGAAGGATTTTCAGGCACGCAACAATAATGAGCTTGTGGCTGTGCTGGGAAATTTTGTGAACCGGGCACTGGTGCTTACCCACAAATACTTTGATGGCCAGGTGCCTGAACGGGGTGGCCTTTCGGATTACGACAGGGAAACTCTTGCTGCCATTTCTGCAATTAAAGCCGATGTAGAAAAAAGCCTCGACAGCTTTCGCTTCAGAGAAGGCCTTAAAAATGCCATGGACTTAGCGCGGCTGGGCAACAAATACCTGGCCGACGAGGAGCCGTGGAAATTATTCAAAACCAATCCCGAACGGGTTAAAACTATTTTGAACGTGTGCCTGCAGATTACAGCCAGTCTTACCATTATCCTTGAACCGTTCCTGCCATTCAGCATGGAAAAATTAAGGGTAATCCTCAATTTGAACAAACAGGAATGGGAAAAGCTGAGTTCTGCTAATTTATTATCTTCAGGACATAAGGTGAACCAACCCGTACTGCTGTTTGAAAAAGTGGAGGATCATGTTATTGAAGCACAGCTGCAAAAGCTTTTAAATACAAAAAAGGCCAATAAGGTGGAAGTTGCCAAAGCCCATCCTGTAAAAAACAACATTGAATTTGATGATTTTGGTAAAATGGATATCCGGGTAGGTACGGTATTGGAGGCAGAAAGATTACCTAAAACAAAAAAGTTGCTAAAGCTGAAAATTGATACCGGTTTTGACAAGAGAACAGTTGTATCGGGCATAGCAGAATATTATGAACCTGCTGATTTAATCGGGAAGCAGGTATCTGTCCTGGTAAATCTTGAGCCGAAAAAACTAAAAGGCATCGAATCGCAGGGTATGATTCTATGTGCCGAAAATGCCGACGGTACCTTGTCAATAGTGTCGCCCGACCAGAAAGTTAAAAATGGTTCGGAAGTGAAATAAATATCCATTTTCTTCCCTTTATCGAAAAAAGAAATTAATGAAATTAAACAGCTATCAAAACCCAATAGTTATTCTGGAATTTGCAGGTTTTAACCTTACCGATTTAAAATCCTGTCCAGGCATAGAATAAACTTCAAGACCTATATGCGTTTTATTGAAATTGGCTTTTAATCCGGCGCCAACTTCATTTTGCAAAAACAAAGGATTGTTGCTCATAAATGGGTCAAAGTAAGTAGCTGACCTGTTGAGGGGTTTGCTTATATACTGAGCGTATAAATAAGCGCTTAGCCAATCATTAAAAAAATATTCAACAGAAGCCCTGAAACTGAGCTGATAATTAGGAACATAAGGATTCATGATTGTGTTTTGAATAGCTAATCCAGATTTAAAGTCAATCGTAAAATTTCTTCCTGGATGCCATCTTAATTGATTTGTAAAATGTTCAATGGTACCCAAACCTGGTAAAACTGTTTTAGATTCATTAAATGAAATCAAAAATGTTTTAGGCAGCTGCTTATTTCTGAATTGATAAACGTATTGAAGATTATTTATTTCAGAAGATGCCGTGTTGAAAAACCTGTTTTCAACCATACCTGGAAGGGGTAAATTAGATAAATTATCGTTTAAATGGTACTTCTTTAACCGGATGGAATCCAGTTCATAATGTAAAGGCAGGACTTCTGTTTGTGCAAATAATAAATGACTATACCACAACAGAGTAAAACAAATAATTACCATTCTCCGTATGGACTTTCCTGGTGTCATATTACTGCTTACGTTTAAACTATTCTTCTGATATTGCTTTTATAACTTGAATATCATTCAAAAATATGGGAAAATTATAATCTAAAGTTCTAATCAAACGTTTTTTAACAGTGGATTTAACATCATTTAAGAATAAAATTACCAATATGGTTTTGGCAATAAAACAGATTAAATCACCTTGCCTTATTTGATTTACAGGTAAAAAAAAAGTCTTCCAATTTAGGAGAAGACTTTTTTAATGTTTTTAAAACTCAGTTTATTCTGAAAACCTTGCTGTAAGGTATTCCCTGTTCAGCCTTGCTATATGCGTAATTGAAATGTTCTTCGGGCACTCCACTTCGCAGGCGCGGGTATTGGTGCAACCCCCGAAACCCAGTTCATCCATTTTGGCTATCATACTGCGGGCACGTTTTTTTGCTTCCACCTTACCTTGTGGCAATCTACCCAGGTGAGATACCTTAGCTGCCACAAACAACATGGCCGATGAATTTTTACAAGCTGCCACACAGGCTCCGCATCCGATACAAGAAGCTGCATCCATCGCCGCTTCCACATCTTCGTAAGAAACAGGAATGGAGTTGGCGTCGGGGACACCTCCGGTACTAACGGATACAAATCCTCCTGCCTGCAGTATTTTCTCAAATGCAGTACGATCAACTGCCAGATCTTTAATAACCGGGAAAGATGCAGCACGCCAAGGTTCAATGATAATGGTTTCGCCGTCTTTAAATTTACGCATATGCAGCTGACAGGTTGTTATATCTTCATCCGGTCCATGTGCTCTTCCATTGATGAACAGGCTGCAGGTTCCACAGATACCCTCCCGGCAATCGTGATCGAATGCAATGGGATCTTTATCTTCCAAAATCAGCTTGTTGTTCAGAATGTCCAGCATTTCAAGGAAGGACGAACCCCCGGAAATATTTTCTATGGTATAAGTCTCGAAACGACCTTTATCGGCTGCATTCTTTTGCCGCCACACCTTTATATTTAATTTTTTAAGAATCTTATCGGCCATATTTTTAAAATTAGAAGTGAGTATATTTCTTTGTACTCAGTACTATTTCTACTTATAACTTCTCTGTGTAAGTTTAACATTCTCGAACACCAAATCTTCCTTATGAAGTACCGGTTCCTGAACTTCACCTTTAAATTCCCAGCAAGAAACGTAAGTAAAGTTTTCATCATTGCGTTTGGCTTCTCCGTCTTCAGTAACCGATTCTTCCCTGAAATGGCCTCCGCACGATTCATTCCGGTCGAGTGCATCGCGTGCTATCAGTTCGCCAATGTCAAAGAAATCGGCTACACGACCAGCCTTCTCAAGTTCAGGGTTCATATTATTGGGCTCGCCGGTTATTTTAACATCATTCCAAAATGCTTCACGAACTTCCCGGATGAGTTTTATTGCTTTTTTTAAACCTTCAGCATTGCGAGACATACCCACATAATCCCACATAATCTGCCCAAGTTTTTTATAGAAATAATCAACCGGTTGGGACCCTTTTATATTGAATAACTTTTCAATTCGTTGTGTAACGGCCCTTTCCGCTGCCTCGAATTCCGGGGATTTGGTATCGGTTTTTGGCACCATTATTTCGTCGGCCAGATAATCGCCAATGGTATAAGGCAGAACAAAATATCCGTCGGCCAACCCTTGCATTAAGGCAGAGGCTCCCAGCCTGTTTGCACCATGATCTGAGAAATTGGCTTCTCCAATAGAATACAATCCCGGTACGGTAGTCATCAGATTGTAATCGACCCAGGTGCCGCCCATGGAATAATGGATGGCCGGATAAATCATCATAGGTTCCATATAGGGATCCACGTCTGTAATTTTCTCATACATCTGGAAGAGGTTTCCGTAACGTGCTTCTATAACCTTTCTGCCCAGCCGCTCAATAGAATATTTAAAATCGAGGTATACTGCCTTACCTTCTGCATTCACACCATAACCCGCATCGCAACGTTCCTTGGCAGCTCTTGAAGCCACATCACGCGGAACAAGGTTTCCGTAAGAAGGATACCTTCGCTCGAGGTAAAAATCACGTTCTTCTTCAGGTATGTCGTTGGGACCAATTTCGCCTTTTCGCAGCTTTTCAGCCACTGCTTTATCTTTTGGGACCCACACCCGACCATCATTACGCAAAGACTCCGACATAAGAGTCAGTTTCGATTGTTGGTCCCCATGAACAGGGATGCAGGTTGGATGAATCTGTACAAAACACGGATTGGAAAAATATGCACCTTTTTTATAACACTGCCATGCTGCTGAACCGTTACTTCCCATGGCATTTGTCGATAAAAAGAACACATTACCGTACCCTCCTGATGCCACAACCACTGCATGAGCTCCAAAGCGTCTGATCTTTCCGGTAATCAGGTCCCGGGTAATGATTCCACGTGCTTTACCGTCAATAAGTACTACATCGAGCATTTCGTTGCGTGTATACATCTCCACATTACCTGATGCAATTTGCCGGTTTAATGCCTGATAAGCCCCCAATAAAAGTTGCTGGCCAGTTTGCCCACGGGCATAAAATGTGCGGCTCACTAAAGCTCCGCCAAAAGAACGGTTGGCAAGAAGACCTCCATATTCACGTCCAAAAGGCACTCCCTGAGCGACACACTGGTCAATAATGTTATTTGAAACTTCTGCCAGTCGAAAAACATTCGCCTCCCGCGACCTGTAATCGCCACCTTTTATAGTATCTACAAAAAGCCTGTATACTGAATCGTTGTCGTTTTGATAATTCTTGGCAGCATTTATTCCACCCTGTGCCGCGATGGAATGTGCCCGGCGCGGACTGTCCTGATAACAGAATGCCTTTACTTTATATCCCAGTTCAGCAAGTGAAGCAGCAGCAGAAGCACCTCCCAGACCGGTTCCTACAACAATTATTTCAAGTTTTCTTTTATTAGCAGGACTCACGACTTTAATGGCAGTTTTATGCCTGCTCCACTTTTCAGCTAAAGGCCCCTGAGGTATTTTAGAATCTAATATGCTCATAATCTGATTTTTTAAAACTTAATGAAGAAATACAGTGGGATGATAGAAAAACCAACCGCAATAATCACTGCATAAAATTTTCCTATAACCTGCAGCCGGTTCATCCAGCTTTCATTATTCCAGCCCAATGTATGAAATGAAGACCAGAAACCATGTGAAAGGTGAAACCCAAGGAGTATAGCACTAAGAATGTAAAAAATATTGTAAACCAGACTGTACTTGAATAAATCTGCCACCAGGGAATAGGAGTCCTCCATTTGCACACCATCGATGGTTACCTCATTCATTTCATGAGAATTAAATCTGATAATCCAATAGAAGTTGATAATATGTATTACCAGGAAAACAAGGATAATTCCCCCCAGAACCAACATGTTGCGCGATGCCCAAGAGCTGGTTGCGCTCTTGTTCTTCTTATTGTATTTAACTGGACGAGCCTTCCAGTTGTTATATTCCAGCACAAATGACCACAGAATATGAACCAGGAAACCCAACCCGAGCAAGGGCTCAATGATTTCAATAGCCTGGTTTGTAGCCATAAAATTGGCTCCTATATTGTAAAGTTCGCCGCTATCATCCACGATCAGCAGAAGATTCACTGCCAGGTGAACAGCAAGAAACAATATCAGGAACAATCCGGATATGCTCATGATGAATTTTTTCCCAATTGAAGCACGAAGAAAACTGCTCATAAAAAGTTATTTATGTTGTTGATATTAAGTTCTGGCACAAAAGTAGCGGAACCACCAATTATCCCCAAAAAGAACGGCCTAATTTAAGTAATTTAAATTGTTTCTAAGAATCGTTTGGCTGATATTTCTTATGTAATGCTTCTAAAGGACCGGCTCCAATCATGAAGTGAAAACCTGTCGGATAAAGCTATAAGTTCTGTAGAATAGTACCTTCCAGGTATTTCTCTGCAGTTTATATCATCATAAACACACTGCACTGCCAGACTATTTCCGTTCTTCAGATTAATATAGCCTTTAATGCGGTAAGCCAGTCGGGCCCATTGATTAAGAAACTCTATCGCCTTTGCTGATGTGGTTTTTCTGCCACTTTTTATTACCATCGAGTTCACTGCAGGCCTTCCCAAAGGAACCAAATGGGAGGGATAATATTTATTTACCGGTGTAATCCCCAGTTCATAATTTGTATTGCAGTAAACGGTTTTTCTTATTTCAGCAAATGGATTCAGCATTCTCACTTCCTGCTCCACCAGCCCGACATCTTTCATCAAATCGATTTTATTAATTAAAACCACATCCGCCATTCGTACCTGGTGGGTCATACGTTGCCTCATCAATCCCGATCTCGAAAAATTCAGGGCATCGACAAGACACCAATTGGTAGCCAGATAAATCTTATCGGAAAGACTGCCTGTTGTTAACATTTCAGAAACATCCGTTGTATCGGCAAGACCTGATGCTTCAAGAATCAGTGTCTCCGGGTGATGTTGATCTATGAATTTTTCAAGCGAACGGGCAAAATCTCCCAGCAGGCACACACAGAAAACGGAACCCTTATTAATTTCAAGCAGATGAAAATCCTTCCCGGTATTTTTTATTTCCACGCCATCGACACCCGAATGTGCAAATTCATTCTGAATGATTCCAAGCTTCAGCCTTTTCGAATAGGTTTCAATGACATGCTTCAGAAGAGTTGTCTTACCACTGCCCAGGAAACCGGAAACAATATGAAAAGGAATTTTCATAGAATTAAAAATGTTTGTTTTTATCTTTATTAAAAAGAATTCACATGAAAATTTTAATCATCAAAGAATGACTTGATCGCATTTTTCATGCTCACTTCATTTTGTGCTGTCAGCTGCCTTCCTTACTTTTTTTATGTGTTCAGGAGTAGTACCGCAGCATCCACCGATAATACAGGCACCTGCATGAATTAGTTCAGGTACTAAAGAAGCCATTTCATCCGGTTTTTCAGGAAATACAGTTTCTCCATCCTGATATAACGGCATACCTGCATTTGCATGCACAAGTATAGGAATTTCATCATTTGCCCTGCGTATTTCCTTCACAATACCCACCATGCCGGCCATTCCGTTGCCGCAGTTTGCCCCTATCAATTCAGCACCGGCATCCACAAGCACATGAACCATCTCTGTGGGTGAAACTCCCATCATGGAGCGAAATTCTCCCGTAAGGGTTTTTTCAAAAGTCATTGTACAAAAAACCTCGAGCCCTGTATTCTTTCTGGCCGCCTGAATTGCAATCCTTGCTTCATCGAGATCGCTCATGGTTTCAATTATGATTGCATCGGCACCACCAGCCTCCAATCCCTTTACCTGTTCAGTGAAGGCATAATACAAATCCTCTTCTGTCACATCGCCCATCATAAGAATCTTGCCCGTAGGTCCCACCGAACCCAGCACAAACTTATCGCCGGCAGCATTACGGCTTATTTCAGCAGCCGCCTTATTCAGCTCAAAAACCTTATCCCCCAGCCCAAAACTTTTCAGTTTAAACGAAGTGCCGCCAAAACTATTGGTTTCTATCATATCGGCACCGGCATTGATATAGCTTTTGGCAATATCATATACCTCTTCCCGGTGGGTAAGGTTCCATTCCTCCGGGCATTCACCGGGCTTTAATCCCTTTTGCTGCAAAAAAGTACCCCATGCTCCGTCGGAAACCAGTACCTTCCCCTGTTTTAATTTTTCCAGAATTTTACCCATTATTAATTCATTTAAAAGAGGTGCTTATTTTAATGTTGCAAAATTAGCAGGACTAAAGTACTAAAAAATCACAACTCTTTTAGCCACTCTTTAATTACATCGGAGGAAGGAAGAGTGCCTTCAGCTTTCAATTTATAATTAACGGCAATCACAGCTGGTGATTGAATTATACCATAGGCAGCCATTTTTTCCTTTCCAATAATCGTTATCACATTCACTTCCTTTCCCAGTTCGGTAAGTGAATGCTGAACACGATCCTGCAAATCGCGGCACTGGCTTTCCTGCTCTCCCAGTATGATGAGTTCACTCCTTTTCGATTTTATTTTAAGTTTTAATTTCTCGTTAATACGCTTCTGAATTGCTGCTATAAGCTCACGCTCAGGCGGAATCTTTGAAACAAAGGCAATTTTGCCGTCGATGCAAATGGTAGGTATGTTCTTAACCATCAGCGATGACATAAAACTCACAGCCTCCATTCTTTTTATGGCATGCTCACGCCACTCCACAACTCCCTCGAAATAAGGTGCAGTCCGTTTCACGGCTTCCACCATATACTGGCAGGGTGCACACGATTCTGAATCAAGTGTAATAACATCCACGATCACCTTATCGGCCTGCCCGTAATCTTTCATATTGTATACCTCCAATGCACTTTCCTTCCGCTCAAGGGCACGTACCACCTCCTGCTGATAGGGATTGTGCAGCAGTTCAGTAACTGCTTTTAGGTTTTCGGAAGGTGTTTCACGGGGAAGATCGCAGCCGGGTGCCAATATAAACCCGGTCTGACCTCCCAGCTCAATACAATCCAGAGCATGATCCCGGCAATCATCAGCAGTTCCCATCAGCAATATTACCGTAAGTTTAAGGTTTCCGCCAAAACTGATGCCTTTATCAAGAGCAATTTCCTTCACAAAGTCAAGGGGTATATTTTCATCAATTGATATATTATCAGGATTACAGTCACACATAGCTTCAATATTTTGCTGTGCATGCCCGCAAACGAAAAATGAGCTGAGTTTATCCTTTTGCCTTATCCGATCAAAGATTATGGTAACATAGGGCGCAACAAAAGTCTCAAATGTAAATGGATCAATCTGACTGGTCATTGGATCTACTACAGCAACAACATCAGCGCCTGCATCCGCATAATATTCAGCCATTTTTACCCCAACCCGTGAACAGAATTCCATCACCTCCTGCACTTCACCGGGTTGCTCAAACAGTTTCATGAAAATGTCGGTACCCAAAAGGTGCAACGCCAGGGTAAATGGTCCGGTTATTAAACCATAAACAGCGAGTTCCGGAAATTTTTGCCGCAACTTTCTTGTGGCTTCAAGACAAACAGCTATACGGCCGTCATCAGGTTTTGGAATCAGCAAATCCTGCAGTTTCTTTCCTTCAGCCAGAGGATGTGAAACTACCATAGGAGGGCCCGATTCCGACCATTTCAATTCGCATCCCAATACTTCGGCCTCCACCTGTAAATCGAAAACAACAGGGACGCCATCGGGATTATATTCTTCCACTGCTTTGCTGATACCCTTCACAATTTCTTCAGCTGATTTCAGGTATACCACAGCATCAGTATTAGTCAGAAAGCTACCGTGAATACCAACAAACGGTACCCATGGCACTCGTTCCACCGGTTGAAGTGCAAAGGCTTTTTTAATTAAATCAAGACCGTACATTACCTATCATTTACATAAGAAATTACCAGGAAAAGCAGAATCTATGGCCGAAATCTATGGAGTAAAATGCAAACGAATATCCTAAAATGTAAGTCTAACTTGTGTTTCACGCAGGTTCCTGGTAAAATAAAGGCACCCATTAAACAGCAGATTCTGATTTAAGAATCTGAAAAATCACTTTAAGTTCCAGGCTTTTCAATCATACAAGCTGTGAATTCAGATATTCAACCAGCCCCTGAGGAGAAGATGAATAAGCATCGGCACCAATCTTCTGCCGGAAGCTATCGGTTACAGGTGCACCACCAATGGCTACTAACGCTCCGGGCACAGCCTCCTTAACAGCTTTGGTTATCTTTTCCATGTTTACCATAGTAGTTGTCAGCAAGGCCGACAAGCCCACAAAAGCATGCTCGTGTTCCTTAAGTGCAGCAACAAACTGTTCTGCTTTCACATCGGTACCTAAATCAACCACTTTCCATCCGCTGCCTTCCACCATCATGGCTACCAGATTTTTGCCAATATCGTGCAAATCACCTTCCACTGTCCCAATGATAAAAGTCCCTTTTTCTTTCACTTCTCCTGAAAGAAAAAATGGTTTGAGGTGAATCATGGCAGTGCTCATTGCCTTTGCCGACATCAGAACCTGGGGCACAAAGACCTTATTTTCACGAAATTTTATGCCCACTTTCTCCATTCCCACCATTAATCCTTCGGTTAAAATCCGCTGGGCAGGAATCCCTGAATCCAGAGCCTGCCTGGTAAGTTCATCGGCACCATCCTGCCCTTTCATATTCGGAGGAAAAGGAGCCACTTTATTAATCTTTCCAAATTCTATACATTCAGCAATTCTGGGTAAAAGTTCACTCATTGTTATTACTCTTTTGGTTTTCCACAAAAATACCTTTAGCAAGATAGGCAGAAAATAGTATTTTCTTTGAAAAAGATGGATTTTATTACTATATTTTTGAAGTTGATACTAAAAAAGAATAAATTAATTAAATTTGAGTAATGAAAGCATCAACAATATATTCCATCGGGCATGGTAGTAAAAAAATGGAAGATTTCATTAATGAGCTGAAATCCTTTAATATATTCTTTTTGCTGGATATTCGTTCAAATCCCTATTCTAAATGGAACCCCGGTTTTAATAAAGCAACACTTGAAACCAGTTTAAAAGAACACAACATCACCTATGTTTTTCTGGGAGATAAGCTGGGAGGGCTGCCAAAAGATTCAACATGTTATGATGCAGACGGGAAAGTAGTTTATGACCGTATAAAGGAGAAAATTTTTTTTCAGGAAGGTATTAAACGGCTGATTCATGCCAACACAAAAAAAGTAAAGTTGGCAATTATGTGCAGTGAATCGAAACCAGAGGAGTGTCACCGAAGCAAACTGGTAGGTCAGGAGTTACTAAAATCGGGTATTTCTGTAAACCATATCATTTCGTCAAAGCTTGTAAAATCACAGGAAACGGTAATGACAGAATTGACCAAAGGATTGGGAACTGTGGATTTATTTGGCAATTTAAAGGAGTTTGTATCGCGTAAATCTTACTGACCAATGCAATTCTTCACAATTGGGGTATATAATTCAGAGGAAGATGATTTTTTTGGAAAATTAATTCAAAACGGCATAGATACATTTTCCGACATCCGGCAACACCGGGGAGTAAGGGGCGCAAGGTATTCTTTTGTTAACAGCAACAGCCTGCAATTAAAACTAAAGGATATTGGCATCAGATACGATTACACGGCTGGGCTGGCTCCCACACCTGAAATCAGGTCGCTTCAGAATAAAACAGATAAACTGCAAAAGAAAAGCAAAAAAGAAAGAACTCAGTTGTCGGACGCCTTCACTTTTGCTTATCGGAAGGAAATATTAAATAACTTTGATTTTCTCTGCTACCTGCAAAAGCTGGCAGCATGGAAAGCTGAAAAAGTAGCTCTCTTTTGTGTGGAGGAACATCCTGCAGCATGTCACCGCTTACTTGTAGCCGAAAAATTGAATGAATTGGGATGTAAAATAACGCACTTGTAATGAATGCTTTGATTGTTGCAAAAACACATTTAACCGGAGGCGTATGTGTTGGTGCCCTGGCAGAGAATGGTCGTTTTTTACGGCTCATGGATGAAAAAGGAGCCCATCAGCCCTTCGACTGCCCTTATGAAGTAAATCAGGTATGGGATTTAACAGTCCGAAAAGCACATAAAATAAAGCCTCCTCATTTGGAAGACGTAAAAGTTCTTCACAAAGAGTATAAACGAACCCTAACATATGGACGTACAATGCATCAGGTGCTGAAAAAATGCCATGTGAAAATCTGGGAAGGAAATCCCGATGTGCTTTTTGATGGCTGCCTTTCTTGGACAGCCAAAGGTAGCGGTTATATTTCCCGGGATGGAACAATTCCGGAACATAGTGTCGGATTTTGGATTTCCGATAACGACCTGACAAAATACAATGTTTTTGAAAAAGTTCGCTACCGGTATCTCATCCCATCGGGATTAAGAAGCCTTCCTTATGTCGGGTTTGAAAATCCCGCACATGTGATTCCTTCAGGGACCTTGTTGCGGGTATCGCTTGCCCGCTGGTGGGACAAGGAAGGAGAAAAAGAAGAAAGGTGCTCACTGCAGCTTTCGGGATGGTATGATTTATATCAGAAGAATAAAGCCGTCGGGAAGGGGAAGAAAGAATATAACCGGAATGCCATCTGAAACTACTCAAGGCTTGCGAGTTTCTGGATTACACCCACCTAAAAGTAAAAGAAATCTCCTATCGCCTTGGATATACTGACCCCTATTATTTTACGCGTGAGTTCAAAAATAAGATGGGACTGTCGCCACGGCAATACCACAACAGAATAAAATCACATTGATCCCCGAAATTTATTCGCTATTAACCAGATGGAAACAAATTAAAAATAAAAAATTGCACTATTCAGCTTAATTGCATTAAATCAGTAATTCAAATAATAAACAGAAAAGGCCATTTGCAGAATATTCCTTTCAGTGATAATCCTGTTCAATTTCCTGTTTTTGCAAATAGAGGGCTGCTGAAGTTTGCACAGCTGGAGGTAAATTTTAACTTTATAGCCGAAAACTAATCCGGTAATTATGTCCACACCTTATCTTGTGTTTATTGTAATTTCGGCAGTAGCACTTCTGCTGTTCATGGTGCTCCAGCTAAAAATCAGCGCATTTATTTCATTGCTGATTACCGCCATTTATGTGGGCATAGCTGCAGGCATGCCTCTTCAGGGAGTTATAGGGGCTATCCAGGAAGGAATGGCAGGCACACTTGGATTCGTAGCTACGGTGGTTGGACTTGGAGCCATATTCGGACAGATGCTTGAAAGTTCAGGAGGTGCCGAATCGCTGGCTCATTACCTGGTTAAAAAGTTCGGTAAGGACAATGCTTCATGGGCAATGGTTGTCACAGGATTTATTGTGGCCATACCCGTATTCCTCGATGTGGGGTTTATTATCCTGGTACCGATTGTTTATGCACTATCACGCGATACCAAACGATCGCTTTTGTACTATGCCATTCCTCTGCTGGCGGGCCTTGCTGTAACCCACAGTTTCATTCCACCCACCCCCGGGCCTGTGGCCGTGGCTGATATCATTAACGCCCAGCTCGGATGGGTCATTTTGATGGGAATTATCCTTGGATTCCCTACAGCAGTGATTGCTGGTCCAATCTGGGGGAAATATATATCAAAGAAAATTTACCTGGAACCACCCTTTGAATACCAAAAACCAGTAAAGGAAGTGGATCCTGATAATTATCCGCCCTTCCGGATGATTGCCATAATCATTTCCATACCGCTTCTGCTTATATTGGTAAATACCTTCACCGGACTAGCCGTTTCAAAAGAAGTGGTCTCAAAATCGGTCTTTACGGATTCCCTTGAATTCATCGGCCATCCGTTTTCAGCATTAATTATTGCAACACTGGTGGCATCATATTTTTTGGGCATAAAAAGAGGGATGAGCAAACAAAAAATTCTTGATTTAAGCACCAGAGCCCTGGGGCCTGCAGGCATTATTATTTTAATTACCGGTGCCGGAGGGGTGCTGAAGCAGGTATTGGTCGACAGCGGAATCGGGCAGATTATGGCTGAATCGATGGCCAGATCAGCATTGCCTCCCATTTTACTTGCCTGGATTCTTGCTGCAGTGGTAAGGGTAACACAAGGTTCAGCTACTGTTGCTATGATAACTGCAGCAGGCATTATTGCACCAGTAATCAATGAATTCGGACTAAGCGACCCGCAACGTGCGCTGGTAGTGATAGCCATAGCATCGGGCGCTACCCTGATGTCGCATGTGAACGACAGCGGATTCTGGCTGGTAGGAAAATATTTGGGTATGAATGAAAAGCAAACCCTTCAAAGCTGGACAGTTATGGAAACCATCATTGCCTTCTGCGGGCTGGCATTTACACTGCTCGCCAGCCTTTTCTTTTAAACAGAATTCCATAAAACCATCTGCCGCCTGTCGATGTGAAAGGAATCGCTTTTGCAAGAAGGACATACCGCTCCTTTTAACCGGTGGATATTGGTCAGCTTCAGGCGGGACCTGCATCGCAGGCAACGAAATTCACTCTTATGCAGAATCTTGCCGTTACATAATACCTTAACCTCTACCTTATCATACAGCAGCCGGCAATGAGGGCATTTATATATCTTAAAACCTGCATCAACCGTTAAATCACCTGCTGTTTTACCCAGTTTATGCAATACCTGATGTGTTTTGTGGTGAAAAATGACTTTTTTATTTTTAAGATACGCTTCCAACGGCTGACGATGAATCAGGTATCCATGTCCTTCATTAAACCGGTATTCATAGCTGCACCGGTCACATCGGTATGTATAAGCTTGTCCCATGTTTTTAACCCATGCCTTAAATTTACGAAATTTCCTGATTTCCAAGATGAATCGAAGCACGAATTTGAAGATGAGCATCATTTTTCACACTGGTTGAAGGTTTTAGTGGTAGGGTTTGGTGGTAAAAATTTATTCTATCTGTTACGAAGAAAATTTTATTTAAAGGAAATACTACAAAGACAAAAATCACTAATACCCATAAAAGTGCAATTGATGCAACCTACAATTCCAGATGAACGGCAGTATGGTAGCTTAATGGATTTCATTTTCGTATTTATTTATTGAATGTTACTATAAAAAAGTCCTGTGAACTTTTAAATAAAAACTCACAGGACATAAAGTTAGTTTTTGCCTTTGGGCAGCAAGTTTTGAAATATCAATATTAATATCTTTTGTGCGAATATGATAAAGACACCACTAATAATTTCAAGTATAAAAATGTAACAAAATTAAAGATATAACACTAAACATCAATAAAACATCCGGATAGTTTTTAAGAAAGAACGTTTTTTTGAAATTATGCAAATTACTCAGCATAATAGTTTGTTTAAAAGTCAATAGGTGATTTCCATTTTTAATGAAAAAAGAAATTATTGACAAAATAAAAAGACATATTGAATAACAATTAAATTTATCATACTAATGAGTCACATCATCTATTGTACATCCAATAATTCCTTGTGTAGATCCTTCAATAGCCCCTGAAACAGCACCCGCAGTCGTTACAACAACCATGCCCGTAGGTCCAAACATAAGAGATTGAGCTCCAAAACTAGAAATCGCTACCCCACAACCCCATGCTGCTCCAACACCATCAGCAATCATTACAGCTTCTCCATAATCAACCCATCATTCAGATACTCCGTCAGTGGTCCCTTCCCACCAATCTTCCACAGAATTCCATGTATTATCCCACCAGCTAGTGGAACTTTTTAATTTTAATGATCCATTTTTAAAGATAAACTATTTAACTGTACATCGTTATGCTCCTTCAATATTTCAGGAAAATGTAATGCAAAATACCATTTTTTATAGTTCTTATGCCAGTATTGATATGTTGCGTAAGCAGTACTGGTTGCACAATAAATAGGAGCAGCTTCAGTTTCACTTAATTCAGTTTGTGCTTGTCTATTAATTTTATCCAATATCTTTTTTAAGTAATCTAAATTGCAATTAACCCTCCAGCCAGAATAACCCGCTCCGCTTTTCCTGCTTTTGTTAACAAAAACAAACCAATTGGAAAAGTTAGCGACAAAACTGCGGCAAAACCTGCCGGGTTATCAAAACTCCCGGTGATTGTAAACCTGGAATTGTAAGATGGAATCCATCCCCATAGCTGGCATAACCCGTAAAGTGCATAAATAACATATATTACAAAACACCAACAAAGTAAATCTTTGGAGTATTTGTTGCATTTACAAATTTACCGGAAGTGAGAAATACACTTCCGGTAAAAATTATAAGGCATATGTATCCAGTCGGTAATATATTTTTCACAATTTATTATTTCTTCTTTTAGCAATAATTTTACTTGTTCCCCAGAAAAATAATAAACCTCCTACAACAGTGAAAAATGAAATCAAAATTATAGTTTTTAGACTAATAAAGTATTGCAATATTTCTTTATCCTGACTAATTGCAAAAAAAATCCCAACCAAAAACCATTGCAATAAACTTCTTTTTAATAATTGACTTTTGAAAGTTTCATCTTTTTGAAAGTTCATATTTTTTTCATTAATTAAAAAATTCATCATATAACGAACCAAAACCGGAATAAGCGGAACCAATTACAGCTCCATAAAAGCCTCCATGCACCGCTTCAACAATAGAAGCTGTTATTGTTCCTACACCTGACAGCAAAACAGAGCTCTAAATACTTATATTACAACTAAACACTTACTTATTTTTTATCCTAAATTCTAAAAGCTAAATTATTCCGCTTCACGGCTGAAATCTTCCTGATACCAAATTGTTTGCTCAGCATACTTATATATTTCTCCTCATTTTTCTTGCCTTTTTTTGTAAAGAAAAGCTTAAAATCCATACTTACTCTATTATAAAGAGTCATTATTTAACGAATGATGTGCAGAGTAATATAATCCAAGTGCAGTTTTTATCTCCGCTGTTATTTGACTTCGTGGATAAACAGGATACTTTCTCTTTTCCAAATTTTCTTTCGAGGCAGGTCGTGGAAATGCTGAATACATCACAATACATTTTTTATCTTTCGATAAAAGTGTTAGCCCAAAAAAACTACTGGTATGGTTGTTCTTATCTTTTCGAACTTTCCATGCTACGGTATATTTGTCTAAATTGGTGAATTTATCTGGAATACTGCAAGAAATACCAAATTCCTTAGATATATAATTAGCATATCCCTCAAATGTTTCTTCGTATAACATTTCTTTTTGTTGTTGAGCTGAAAGATGGTGTCCGGCAATTATCGTTAAAATGAGTAATACAATTTTCTTATACATGAAAAAAATAAATAACTATTTGATTGTTAATAACTTTCACTCAAATTTTAATAATAATCGTTGAAATATTTGGATAAAACTTGACATTCAGTTAGTTGAAATTGTAAACCAAAACAATTATCGACTATGAATATCAAGGATAAAAACAAAAGTACAATTTTATCAGAAAACTTGGCTGGATTCTTTGGAAGTAAAATGAATCTTGCCCGAATCAAGTTCTTTGGCTTATTTATTAGTGCTTTATGCAAAGTTCAAACCGTTAATTTTGAGAAACTTGCCTGCAGTTTTGAATCTGATTCAAAAATAGAATCTTCACTTCGAAGAATTCAGCGTTTTATATCAGAATATGTTCTGGATACTGACCTAATTGCTCGCCTAATTTTTTCATTGCTTCCGCATAAACCACCTTATCGTCTTGCAATGGATAGAACAAATTGGAAGTTTGGTTCAAAAAATATTAACATTTTGGCGTTAGCTGTTGTTTATAAAGGCGTCGCATTTCCTGTTCTTTATAAAATAATGCCAAAGTTTGGTAATTCCTCCACTCAGGAACGGATTAATCTGATACAGCATTTTATCCATCTTTTTGGTTCTGACGGCATCGAATGCTTGTTGGCCGACAGAGAATTTATCGGACAAAACTGGATATCCTGGCTTAACGAATCAAGCATACGGTATCACATCAGAATCAGGGAAAACTTTTGGGTAGATATTCCACGAAACGGTCACCGTGTTAAGGCATTTTGGCTTTTTAACTATTTGAAAATAAATCAGCAAGTATTTTATCCCCGGATTGTAAAAGTAAATGGACAGCTGTGTTATTTATCCGCTTCGAAAGTATTGAACAAGAAAGGTATTGCTGAGTTTCAAATCATTATTTCTTTTAACAAACCGCAAGATGCACAGGAATTGTATAAAGAACGCTGGCAAATTGAATCAGCTTTTAAAGCACTGAAAACAAGTGGATTTAACATTGAAGATACCCATCTTACGGATGTGGATAGAATTGAAAAGCTTTTTGCATTAGTACTTGTAGCATTTACCTGGGTATATATTGCCGGTATATATCTCGACAGTTTGTCTCCAGTTAAAATAAAAAGGCATGGCAGAAAAGCAAAGAGTTTATTCAAATATGGATTAACTTATATTGCTAATTTGCTTTATAACAATAATATAGATGAATTTAAAAAATACTGTAAATTTTTGTCATGTACTTAATCAAAAAACATAAACCTTCTCTCTCCATTTATTTTATATGGTATTTTACCTGAAAGTAAATTTAATAATTCATCAACATAGTACCCATATACCGGTATGGCCTTACTATCAACAATCTGATAATATGGGAAAGTATAATCTTTAATAACTTTAATACTATCTTTATCATTCAAATCAAATGAAATGTCATCTATAAACTCTATTTTCTTCGGTGATATCTTAGCATCTTTAATAAAGGGATTAACCCAACCGATCGAATAATCACTAGCCCATCTATTGTCTTTTGTCTCAAAAACTTGAATATATCTATTACTTACACAAACATAACCACTATCTTGATAATAGAAAAATAACAAAACATTCTTCAACTCTGTAAATTTTGGAATGTCATGATGATCATAGGCTATAAAAGTAATTGAATCATACTGATATTGACCATGAAGTATTTTCTTTATCTTATATTTCAATTCAAATTTTGAATTTATAAACGTTGTTAAATAGACTGGATTAGCTTTTGTGCCTATAGTATCAGCTGTATATGCTTCACCATTACGCAATTTTTTTATAGATATTTTATTACCTATAAATGCAATTTCTTTACTATAGGATTGTCCAGCTACGCACTGCATCGCTAAAATAATGACTAATAATAAATAACATTTCTTCATTATTTAATAATTGTAAAGTGATTAAAACCTACTAACTTAGAAAAATTTAAACAGTTTCTTATACGCATATAAAATATAAACTTTATTTTATTCTTCATAAGTATAAGTATAGATAGAATCTTGTGTTATAATAATTGATGTATTAATGCCCATATTATTATACCAATCATCAAAGGCATCATCATCAGCTGTAGACATTCCACCGTCTCCACTTGGATGATAATGTGCGATAGCACCAATTCCCGCTTCGTAGGGCATTTGCATAGTACCAGCAGTGGCTTGAGTATCTATAATAAAAACTGCAGAGCCATCTGGTAACTTCCAAATACCAGATTCTTCATTATTAGTACTTCCATAAAATCGAGCTGCCTGAACAGCATCATCAAAAGAATCAAAAGCGGTAGCATTAAACTGACCATCATGATCATCAAAACTTTCAACTCTCCAATCTGCATAAGTTTTATCATCTTCCGTAGAACCACTTTTTAAGCGATTATTATTATTAACACCTAGCAAGCTTTTTAGCTTTGTTGATTTATTGATACAATCTATAGCCAATTTAGATTTTTCGGTACCAACAAAATTTAAATAATTCGGATATTTTGATATTAGCTTAATTCTAGCTTCTATGGTTTTTTTATAATCACTGGCATCAATGGTTTGGTATTGGTAAACAGTATGTCCATTGTTTTCTATGATTTTTTTCCGGGGGCCAGGTTTAATGTTTTTAAGTTTATTTGTCATCTTGATATATGCCGACAAATAATCCTGGAACTCTTCAGATTGTACTATTACATCTGCTTCACTAAAATGTGTTATTACATCTGCTTCACTTATAAGTTCATGCTTTTCACAACCCAAAAAACTAAAAAAACTAACCAAAATCAGCACTATAGAATATTTTGCATATACGTTATACTTTTTTATTTTTTTCATACGTTATATAGTTTTCAGGAAGTCTTACAATTTAGCCGTTGCAGGCTTCCCTTGTTAAATAATCTGAAGTCTCTGTTTTCGAAAGTTTCGGCTTTCGGGAGTCGGAGGCTTCTTTTTTAAACTCGCATCCGTAATATTAACATTACTGTTTTTCAGTTTATATTAGTATGAAATTTGGTCAGCTTGTATTCATGATTTTATAGTTTTTATATATTTTTTGGTAACTAACAAGCAACATCCACTGCGCGAAAAAGAAGTTTTTTCCATCCGCAGGCCATCGTGCACCGGTGCCTGTAACCAGCGGGGGAAAGAAATATACCGGTCAGGGTAATCACCGCCCGGAAAGTTAAAATATTACCGGTAAAAATTGTTTTGGGAAATTGGGGTTCTTGATTCACTGAGTTTGGTTTTCATTTTGAACTTTCGATTTATTGTTTGCTTAAATTTAAGGAAAAATTTTATAAAAAAAAGAGGGGTGGGGGGGTATGTTATACAACATGTTTTCAGGAATTTATCCAGCATAATACAAAAAGTGCCGCAAAAGAAAAAGAATTCTGCAAAATATGTTGCACATACCGGTAAGCCCGCCTTCGAAGAGTTCCGTAGGAACGGCAGTATGGTAACATCGAAGATCCGGCACTCCCAAAGCTCTGTAGGAGCGACACATTTTAGTGGTTTTAATTTGTTTTGAATATGTCAATATTCTGCAGGATGATGTGCCGCACCTACGGCGCTAATATATTGCCGCACCATTCGCCTAGCTACCATACTGTCACACCTACAGTGCTTTTGAGAGTAATGCTGCCGTTGAATTACTCCCCTCAGCACATTGATGTTGTCAGGCCCTGTCCCGATGCAAAGAGGTCTTTATAAAGGCCAATAAAATTAATCCTATTTTTGAACATCAGCATCATAATGAAAAGCAATAAAGACACACCAACAAAGTACATCTTTGGGGTATTTGTTGCATTCACAAATTTACCGGAAGTGAGAAATACACTTCCGGTAAAAATTGTGAGGATAATCAGATAAAAAATTCTCATATTTTATGCTTTGCATAGATATCTTAGAAATCTTTAAAATCCGGAAATCTTAATTCATCTAATTTATCTTCATTAGCGTCATTTATAATTTTCATGCAAAAATTAGCCATTGTATTGGCATTTCCTCCCGGCATATGAATACTTAACGACCATAAGTCGTAATCAACTACAGTGCGAAATGACACTGAATAACCATCTGTATTAGAAAGAGGAATCCCTTTTGCTTTAAAATTGTCGATAAACGAAACCATCATTTTATATAATTTCTCTGCAAACTGATTACTGATGGGAATAGATTTTATTTCAACTTTGAAGTGTTTAGGTAACACTTCAAAGTAATTATCATAGTAAAAAGTATGATTATAAATGCTTTGATTATATTCCCATACCTGGTTAAAAACATCTCTGGGTAGAGAATCAAATAAACTTTCCGGAATATTTAATTCTTGACGCTTTTGTTCATTTTTCACCTCTTTTGTCGCCTCTTCAGCTGCTTCTCTGTAATTCAAAACACGCTTTACTTCAAGAACATAAGATGAATTCAATGAATCACTAAAGATGCGAAAACCGGAGGGAACACAGGGATTTACTTCAGAAGAAGGATTATAGTAAAACTCTATCAGAGCATTGAAATCTCCGAAAAACAGTTTTTCTATATCGGATTTACTCTTCATATTGTAACTTCCGATAGCACCCCTCATGTTATTTTCAATCCTCTTTAAGTAATAACCACTTTCAAAATGCTTACCCACTTCCTGTGCAAAAGCAAATGGAATAGAAAAAAGATAAACAAACCAAACAAAAATTATTCTTTTCATTGGTAATAGGTATAGGTTCCATTATAATAAATAAATAACGAAACACTTGTTGGATAATTATTATCAATATCCTCACCGCTTGGATCTGAACTATTCAAATGTGTATGTCCAACGCTAGTAACCATTTTGTTATTAAAATAATAATCACCATTAATTTCTTGATATGATATTGAACCAGTACTATTGTAAGTAGCACCAGCACTTTGAACTGTTTCCATAGAACCATCCTCAAAGTATAGAATATGTATTTCAACATAATTTGGATTACTTACCCATTCAGCCAAATCAGACATCAAAATAACCTCATCCTCGCCATAATACTCATTGCCACTTTTTAGCCTTGGTCCAAAAAAATTAATCCCTAATTTAAGAAACTCACCTTTTATATTTACTGAATTTTCAATCGATTTATGAAAATATTTTTTCGCTTCACTTTTCCGAAATGAAATAAATTGTGGAAATTTATTTTGGATTGCTTCCTTTTTTTCATTGAAAATATGAACTTTCTCTTCAATTCTTACATTACCAACTAAATCAGAAGAAAGATGTATCACTTTTCTTCCTTTTGCATCATAAGTTACTTCAAATTTCGAAAAGTCGATTTTGTTCATTTTTGATTTAAAAACAGCCAAAGAATGTTGTAAATCAGCTCCAGCTATTATATACTCTTCTAGCTCAGATGAATTGAGAATACTTATATCTAACGGTTCCTGTTCATACTCATCTTTTTCACATCCGTTAAAAATAAAACAACTTAAAATATACATCAACCCGACAGCTGATAATTTCCAAAATCCTAACTTTCTTTTCATATCTTTACAATGTTTACAGGAAGCCTATCAATTTAGCCGTTGCAGGCTTCCCTGGTTAAGTAATCTGAAGTCTCTGTTTTCGAAAGTTTCGGCTTTCGGGAGCCGGAGGCTTCTTTTTTTATTCCCTTATCCCGTAATACCCTCCTTACTGTTTTTCAGTTTTGTATTAATGTGAAATTGGGTCAGCTTGTATTCATGATTTTAGAGTTTTATTTTTATATGACATCGGTAAAAAATTTGATTTGATATGTGGTATGCAAACCCGCTGGCTGTTTCCACTCCCTAATAAAAACCACCCTTCCCACCGGAATAACAAGCAACATCCACTGCGCGAAAAAGAAGATTTTTCCTATCCGGAAGCCATCGTGCACACCGGCGCCTGTAACCAGCGGGGAAAGAAATGCACCAGTCAGTGTAATTACCGCAAGGAGAGAAATAACGTTACCGGGATAAACTGCTTTAGGGAGATGTGGTTGTAGTTTCACTGGATTTGATTTTCATTTTTAAATTAGTTTTATTTTAAATCAAATTTAGGGGAAAAATTTATAAATAAGGGGGGGGGGGGGGGTATGTTATACAACATGGTTTTGAATATTAATCTGGAATAAAATATTTATTTTGATAGGGAAACTCTATTCCTCCGGTGCCAGTTACAGATTTTCATCCTTGTCAACCGGAAAAGTCATCTGACTTCTGCACAGTGACGTTGTCAGGAGCTACGCACGCTGACAAGTCAGTCCACCCCCCAGGCAGCGACTTCAAAATATCCCAGGGACGTAAAACCTGTCAGCGCCTGCCTGACAGCGTTGAGTTAAAAGCAAATGGGAAAATTTATTGGAAGTATTGGTATAAGCCTACCCTTTCATTTTGTGTCCGGTTTCCTGCCTTCCGCCTTCCAAACGCTCATTCACCAACTGAATCTTAGTCAGCAGGTGAACACAGCTTCGAACCCATCGAACTTTTTATTAAATGCGCGATTCGGAAATCGCGCCACCCATGCCAAGGCAATCCGCATGTTGCAGTGATTTTTAATTCTTACAAAAGAGTTATCAGTCATCTAAAGAACACTTACCAAAGATTGATAAATTTTTATATCTATTCATGATAAACTCGCTATGATTTCGCTATAAACTCGCGATTTTGCGAATTTATAGCGAATTTATAGCAAAAACATTACAATTTAATGAACACTTTAAATGCGCTATGATATCGTTTGGGTAACGCTTTAAATAATTTGTGTCTGCTGGGAAATACCTTTTGTTTATTATTCAGAAGCCGGCAGGGGAAAAACATTCCAATGAATATCGCGGCAATTGAACCGGTGCAATCACCAGCGTTTATTATGCCACAACCATAATTGCCATTCCTGGCATCAGAGGTAAGGGCCGGTAATTTTACATTGACGTACAGGGGGAAGAATAAAATGATGCATGAATGATAATGCCTGTTAAACCTTCCAGGGCCATTTCACGCAATCCTTTATTTCAGGAAAAAGCACATAATCAGCTTTACCTTTCATAGTTAAAGTTTTTACATCAAGTCCATGGAGCTGTTCCATGGCAGCATTCAAAGTCTTACCTGATACCGAGACATCATCTACAAGAAGGATTTTTTTACCCTGAAGATCTCCTGCAGCCTGCTTTATTATTATTGGCTCGTTAAACCGTGGAGTATTTTGCTCATCACGGTAGTTAAGTACCATGACCTGAAGTTCTGCGTTTAAATGAAATGCAACAATACCCGCAGGGACAATACCACCTGAGCCTATCCCGATAACCAAATCAACCTCTGGCAGTGACATCTGCTTCAAACGTGCTGAAATTTCCTGAAAAGAAAGTAGAACCATTGCGATTGAACTTATAAAGTAATACTGGATAAATCTAGTGCAAGAATAGCTGAAATTCGTCTTTTATACAATTTATCCAAATAAATTTTTCAACATACTTATATAGGTTGCTCTTCCCAAATCGGAATTTCAATAAAGAACGTAGAACCTTTACCTGGCTCGGTTTCAAACCAGATATGCCCGGCAAAATTCTCTACAATATTTTTTACAATGGCAAGTCCAAGGCCCATACCGCTGGTTTTGGTAGTGAAGCTTGGACTAAAAAGTTTGTCACGCAGGTTTTCCGAAATTCCTTCTCCGGTATCCGATACAGCAATGACAGCCATATGATCGCGTCGACTAAGATTAATTTCAACTTCTCCCTCCATATCTTCAGGAATCGACTGAATACCGTTCTTAACCAGGTTGATGATTGCCCTGGAAAGCTGATCACGATCGGCATTTACCTGCATGTATTCCAATCCATTGGTATGAAATTTTATGGTTACCCGATCATGTGATTCAAACAAATCCATCACCTTTCTAAGCTGTTCTGCCAAATGAAACACCTGATTACGGGCAGTTGGAATTTTGGCAAAATTAGAGAATTCTGTAGCGATATTGGAGAGATTGTCAATTTGCTCAATAAGGGTATTGGTTACTCTGTCTATGAATTGGGTATATTCTTCCCCTTTCCCGCGGGTACGCTGCAAATGTTGGATATTAAGCTTCATCGGTGTAAGCGGGTTCTTAATTTCATGAGCTACCTGTCTTGCCATTTCCCGCCATGCCGATTCTCTTTCAGAACGGGCTAACATTTCAGCACTTACTGCCAGCTCATCAACCTTTTTGTTGTATTCCCGCACCAGGCTTCCAATTTCATCATTTCTGCTGTACGAAATAGGTTCATTGCGTTTACCCAGCTCAATTTTACGAAGATTTTCCTGTATAAGCACCAATGGCCGGGTTATCTGATTGGCAATAAAAATAGCAACAATGATGCTTGCCAGGAAAAGCAGTACATACAAGTTAATAAATGCCACCACAATTGTGGAAAGCTCCTGACTGTAGCGATCCTGCTTGATGAAATAAGGAAGGTTAATAACCCCCAGATACTCTCCCGTATTATTAATAACCGGCCGGTAAGCTGACAGGTAAGACATGGTACCAATTTCTTCGGGCTGAAAGTAATTGATCTGAAAATTATTAAATATCTCATTATATGCCCTGGAGTTCATCCTTTTTGATATTAAACCACGATAAAATATTTCAGGCCTGGAAGATACAATAAGTGCTCCGTTTGTACCGTAAATATTTATATCAGTACGGAAAACATTCGACATTCGGGCCAATTCTCTGTTAAGCCATTCTATCAAATCCGGGGTAATTTCCTCTACCTCATCCAGCCGCAGATCTATCTCCTTGGCAATTGAGATCATTTTTTCATTTAAATCGTTCTGGTGTCTTTCCTTATATTCCTTAACATTGTACCAGATGGTTGCCACTGCAACAAGAAGCAATGAAACAAAAACAATGGAAATAATAGCTGCCTGAATCCTGAATTTCAAGTCAAATTTTATGGATCGCTTCCTTATTGCAGGACTAAAAATGACCAGCAAAATCATTACCGAAAGAAAATAAAAAACAAACAGATAGGGAAAAGAAATTAAATAATCAATAAAGTTAAATATCTCACGTGAAACGATAACATAATTATTTTCCCTTGAATGGTAAATCAGATGTTCCATGCCATCCCACCGGTTAAATTCAAATTCCTTGTCGGATGTAAGATACGAATGGACGTAATAATTATAATTATAGTCACCATGCCTGTCGGTAAGTTCACCTCCATAATATTTGGCGTAGTCAAATTTTTTATAGCTTTCGGGTTTTATCATAGATTTATCGATGAGCAATTCGGGGAATCCAATTCCTTCGAAAAGCATTTCTGAGTTCAGTTCAATAAAAATGGATACTCCTTTAGCCTCAGAAGCATGTTCATAATGGAGCCATCCTGTGTAGGAAATCCGGCCATTCATGTTATCCATGAAAAAAAAGTTGGTTCCTGGTATCTTCGTTCCCTGTGTCTCTATCATATCTTTAAAGTAATCGATACAGGGGGCCATTTGATTGTCTTTATCAATAAGAAGGCTGTCAGTTCCCGTACAAATAAATATACGTAATTCATATTGCCTGAAATACCCTCTGAAATATGTCTCATCAATATATTCGGCAAGGCCTTCCTCTTCAATTAGCAACAATGGTATTTTTGAATCGATCCGTATAGAATCCTGAATTTCAGAGAGAAAAACTTCTGCTGTTGGATCACGCTCTGCCACCAGTGTAACGGCCATAAGCTTTTGCGTGTTTCGTTGCTGTTCAGCAGTAGTGGAATAAAAAACCACTAAGGAATAAATGGAAGCTGCCGACACAAAGATAATCAGGTAGCTAAGTGTAAATTTATGAAGATAATTTTTACTGAACATGCCAGCCAGCATGGTAGCCAATACAAACAGGGAAAGGGCTGCTACTGAAATCTTGCTGTACGACAAATGCTGCACTCCGGCAAGCAGAAGAGCTATTACAAGAGTGGTGAGAACAAGTAACCCGAACCGGAAATCGTTACGAAGGTGATCGATAATGCGCACCGTAAGAAAAAACACAGCAAAAAGGAGTAGCCCTGCAGAAAAAATGGCCATTACACTTTGTGCTGAAATTTCAATAATACGATTAAGCGAAAAGGAGATTGTGGAATTAAAAACCAACTTATGAATGTAATAATGAATCAACAGGTAAGTTGAACCTGAAAACAATAACAACAAAAAGCCTATCACTTTTCTTGGCAAAAGGGAATCTTTTTGAAGCTGCCCTACATCAAGGTATTTTCCAACATGATATATCCAGAACAGGAAAAACAGCGACAGCAGGAAAAAATCCCCAAGCGACGGTAACCAGTCGCTAAGTGCAAATACAGAAGGACTAAAAAATCGCATCAGAGAAAAAACCTTTGGTACATGAAACATCAGGTGAAGCCAGTATACCAAAAACAGGACTAAAGCCAGGCTGCTGATTTTTATTATGAACTGAGCCTTCGAGTCAATAAATTCACGGTTAAAATAAAACAACAGGGAAAATAAACCTAATAAAAACAACAACCCTGGCAAATAAAGCTGTCGTTTGGTGCAAAGATAAAGGCCTTTTGGTTTTATTGAAAATATGTATTCATCTTCGAGGTTGTAAACCGGATACGAGTTTTTTGAAATGCTTTGCACCAGTTCATATTCGTCGGGAAGCTTGTAGTCATTGAAAAATGAATTTACAAGGTAATTATTTTCATATTGATAATTGTATTTGATAAGGTGAAATCCATAAATCTGAAAATCACCGGAAGGCATATACTCCGCATCATAAAATCCATTAGGCAATTTTATCAGCCCTTCCGCTTTCGGAAAATCAGAAAGATTATCGTAAAAGGCAATGGAGCGATCGGACCAGTATATCAGGCTGTCGTTTTGAAAAACCAGGATACCTATACCTTCTTCTTCAAGGGTACGGTTTTCGTAGTTAAGTTTACCTGCAAAATTTCCATCAAAAGATTCATTTTTTGCAAGTTGTGCCATCTCATCAATTTTCTGATGCAGGTTCCGTTCATTCTCATGAAATTTTTCCCTGAAATCATGAATCAAATACTTTTCGGGATGCCTGTTCAGCAGTCCATTTTCAATAATTGCCGCTACTGAAAACAAACTAAGGGCAATAATAAGGTAACTGTATCTGTTCATTTTTTATAACCCGCTATTCATGATGATATGGTTCGCCTTTTAAAATGGTAAAGGCCCTGTAAAGCTGTTCCAGGCACAAAAGTCTTGCCAACTGATGCGAAAAAGTCATGGGAGAGAGTGAAATGCTTGAAACCGATTGCTCATAAACATCTTCTGAGAAGCCATATGGCCCGCCAATTACCAAAACCAGTTCCTTCAGGCCACTGGCCATTTTCTTCTGTAAAAATACGGCAAACTCCTTTGAGGTAAAAGCTTCTCCCCTTTCATCAAACAAATAAAACTCTTTTGCTGCAGCCATCTTTGAAAGAATAAGTTCCCCCTCCATAATCTTTTGCTGCCCAATTTCAACATTCCGCCTTCTTTTTAAATCGGGAACAACCTCCAATCTAAAATCAATATAATGTTTCAGCCGCCTTGCATACCTTTCTATTCCGTCCACTAAATATTTTTCATCAGTTTTACCTACCATCAATAAAGTTAGCCTCATGCTGTTTATGAATTTTAATTTTATAAATTTACCAAAAAAAAAGGTTGAATTACTTTTTGCATGGTTTTTGTATTTCTATCGACGCTTTTGAAACAAAAAAAAATAAAAAAATGCCATCTTTAAAAACAAAGTTATTTATGGTTTCCCTCCTGGTTGGAACCTTTTTAATTGTCAATCCGGTTAAGGCACAAATTCCCGACGAAATTATCCTGAGTTTAAAATCGGGTAATGCCAAAACCCTTTCCGAATATTTTAACCAGAATGTAGAACTGGTGGTTCCTGAAAACGACAATGTTTACAGTAAAGCGCAGGCTCAGCTTATCGTGAATGATTTTTTCTCCATCAACTCCCCGCAAGGCTTTTCAGTTATTCATCAGGGAGGCAAAGAAGGAGCACAATATGTTATTGGTAATCTAAGCACCAGGAAAGGATTCTTCCGGGTATATTTTCTTTTGAAAAAAAATGATGGTAAAGATTATATCCACCAGCTAAGAATTGAAAAACAGGAATGACCCTATGGCAAATGGGCTTCTAAACCGGAAAACGTATAAGGAAATAGCAGAAAATATTGTTGAAAAAGCGCGCAGGGTATCTCTGCCTTTTTTCGATGGAATTCCTCTTTATGATGTTACGGTTTTTTTCTGGCACAGCATCGTAAACGGAGCTATCACCACAAGAGCCTCAGCCATAGCTTTTTCGTTTTTTATCGCCTTGTTCCCTGCTATTTTGTTTTTATTTACCCTCATCCCCTACATTCCAATCCGAAATTTTCAAAATGAACTGTTTCAACTTCTTCATCAAATCCTTCCGGAAAGCACGTTTGCCACAGTAGAAGATACTCTGACGGATATAATTATGCGCCCCCGGGGAGGATTATTATCGCTTGGTTTTATTATGGCTCTTATATTTTCCACAAATGGGCTTGCTTCTATGATGACTGCTTTCGATGCCACCATTCACAGTATAAACCGCAGATCATGGATAAGCCAGCGAATGGCTGCTATTCTTTTGCTCATCATATTATCGGTATTGTTATTTTTTGCCATTGCCTTAATTACAGGTGGACAAATCGCTATTGGTTACCTGCAGGACAACCTGATCCTTCAGGATCGGTTTACCATTTTCCTGCTTAATTTCGGAAAATGGGCAGTTATAATTTTGCTGCTGTTTTTTGCCAACTCTTTTTTGTATTATATGGCACCTGCAAAAAAAACAGAATGGCGCTTTTTCTCTGCCGGCAGCACACTGGCAACGGTTCTCAGCCTTGCAGCACTTACTGGATTTTCGTATTACATCAATAACTTCAGCCAGTACAACAAGCTGTACGGTTCAATCGGCACTCTGCTTATCATCCTGTTTCTTATGTACCTGCTGTCGCTCATCCTGCTTATAGGGTTTGAACTAAATGCCAGCATATATCAGGCAAAAACCGAAAAAAAAGAGGAGGAATAGATCATTTTCCCTGTTTGAACAGAATTTCCTTTTCCTGCCTTGTAAGACTTTCATATCCCGATTGGGCTATCTTATCAAGGATACGGTTAATTTCATCCTGCTGAATTTTTTTCTGCCTGTTGTATTCATAATCGTCGCGTGGAGGCTGCTTATAGGTTACCTTTAATTTTTCTTTCGGTTTAAAGGCGTGACTCAGCTTCTGTATGATATTCACTACAGATGAACCACGATCTTTACCTCTCCGCAACTGTGCTATGTAAAACCATCCCCAAAAAGCACCACCCAAATGTGCCAGATTACCTCCAGGATTGGATGCAGAAATACTTATAACAGACAGTAAAACATAAAAAGCAGAAATATATTTTAATGGAAACCGGCCAATAAAAAACAGGTGAATCTCCCGGTTAGGGTCATATACTGCAATGGCCATTAAAATGGCAAATACTGAGGCAGAGGCTCCCAGCATTATACTGTTCATCCGGGTAAAAACAGGAAAAACATTAAAAGCCAGTATATACACAAATGCTCCTGTCAACCCGCCCATCAAATAAACACTTAGGAGTTTTTCGCCTTCAAAATGGTATAAAAACAACTTACTAAACCAGTAAAGGCCCAAAATATTAAACAGCAGATGTAAAAATCCTTCATGCAAGAACATATAGGTTATCGGGGACCAGGGACGTCGAATGAGCATATTCAAATCGGATGGCACCGAAAGCCATTCAATTAAGGGGTACGGCGTGCCTGCCAGATAAAAAAACACCCCAATTATTTTAACAATCAGAAAAACTCCAAGATTTATATAAATCAGGCGTGTTAATACAGATCCATGCCTGAATGTTTGCTTTATGTCGGTCCAAATATCCATTAATAAAAATGTGTAGTCTTTTTATTCCAGTACTTTATAAGCAGAAAACCAAATAACATGCCACCCAGGTGTGCGAAATGTGCAATATTACTTCCCGGTCTTGAAAGACCCAGGTAAAGCTCTATTAATCCGTATCCTATTACAAAATATTTTGCCTTTATCGGAATAGGAGGAAACAGCAACATCAGCCGTGTGTTGGGGAATAACATCCCAAAAGCAAGCAAAACACCAAAAACAGCACCCGATGCACCCACAGTAGGGACATCCATTTTCAGTTGCTTTATTCGCTCCATAAGAGATATACCTTCAGCTGCATATGCTGAATTGGAAGGTTCATCATACCATGTATTGATAAAATCACGGACCTGTGCCGAAGCCTGTGGAAGGTTCCGTTTAACAAATTCGTCAAGTATTTCAGGTGAAGGGGTATTTTTGAACGCTTCAATAGTGTGTTGTATAGAAGAAAATTCAAGATAACTGACAAAATTATGCAAGGCAATGGCTCCCAGACCCGTAACAAAATAATATATAAGAAACCGCTGTGAACCCCATACATTCTCCAGCACTCGCCCAAACATATATAAAGCGAACATATTGAAAAAAAGGTGCATCAGGCCACCATGCATAAACATATGGGTAACAATCTGGTGCAATCTGAATTTTTCGGAAGCCGGATAATACATGGCCAAATATTTCACCAGGTCGATTCCTGCATTTTGCAAAATATAAGTGGCAACCAAAAACAGGATGTTTATAATTATCAGGTTCTTAACAACCGGCGGAATTGAGCTCATTGCAGGACGATAATTCATAAATAAAGTTTATTTTGTAGCTCCGGCAAAGGCCAGGCCAATATTAATAATGTGCAAGATAACAACATATTGTCATTTATTAAAAGTCTTTTCAATATCCTCCAGCGAAATAATGGTCAATACATTTTTTCCATCCGGAGAATAATTAGGTGTGGCACAGGCAAATAGATTATCGATCAGATGGTCGATTTCTTCCTGCTTTAATATTGTTCCGTAATTCAGTGATGAAGCCTTGGCAAGCGAAATGGCCACCTGCTCCCTGGCCTTTGCACGGGCATCAACCGGTGAATTTTTATACTCTTCAAGCAGTTTTTCAACAATCAGTTTGGGAGAAGATACATCCAATACACCCGGAGTACCATTAATAATAAAGGTATTTCGGCCAAACTCCCTGATGTCAAAACCCAAAGACATTAAATCTTCTATAATTTCCTTAAGCAATGCGGTATCGCCTGCACTAAGCTCTATCGTCTGCGGGAACAACTGCTGCTGACTGGCTACAGAATCCGACTTCAGCACTTCCATAAACTTCTCAAACAAAATGCGTTCATGCGCCCGCTTCTGATCGATAACCATCAGCCCTGATTTCACGGGCGAAAGAATGTATTTCTGCTTCAGCTGCATGGCTTTTTTCCCCGGATATTTTTCCCCGGCAGAACCACCGTGAATTTTATCATTTCTAAATGGCAGCCGGTAGTTTTCTCTATCAGAATCCTGCTGAGGCAAACCTGCATATAAATCCTCCCAATGTTCCTTATTTTTCTTTTCCGCACCTGGAAAAGCCCAATTCCCCCCTGATGCTTTATTCTCCTGTTCAAAAGGGTTGTAATCGGGGTTAATGGTTATCTCCGGAAAAGAAACTTCCGGGTTGTTCTTTCCAATTACCGGAATCTCAACACTTCCGCTCTGATCAAAATCGATGGATGGAACTACGTTGTGTTTACCAAGGCTTTCCCTTACAGCTGCATGAATAATCTGCCAAAGGCCCGATTCATTTTCAAACTTTATTTCTGTTTTTGTAGGGTGCACATTGATATCGATATCGGCAGGATCAATTTCAAGAAATAAAAAATAGGAAGGAAATGAATCGGGAGGCAACAATTTCTCAAAAGCCTGCATTACCGCTTTATGAAAATAAGGATGACGCATGTAACGCTTATTTACAAAGAAAAACTGCTCACCCATGGTCTTACGTGCAAATTTTGGCTGTCCGATATAACCTGAAATGCTTATCATGCTGGTATTTTCTTCCACCGGTACCAGGCTTTGATTGATGCTTTTACCAAAGATCCCGGCAATACGCTTTCGCTGAATGCTGCTCTCAAGCTCATAAAGCAGGACATTATTATGGTAAAATGAAAAACGAATACCAGGGTTTGGCAAAGCTACCCGGTGAATTTCATTAATTACATGCTTCAGCTCTGTTGAATTTCCCTTCAAAAATTTTCTGCGTGCAGGAACATTGAAGAACAGGTTTTTCACCGTTACAGAAGTGCCATCACCACATGCTGCAGGTTCCTGCTTAAGCACTTCCGAACCCGAAATAAGAATAAAAGTACCTACTTCATCTCCCACTCTTTTTGTGCGCAGCTCAACTTCGGCAATAGCCGCTACCGATGCCATTGCTTCGCCCCGGAAGCCCATCGTGCGTATACAAAACAAGTCATTGGCTGAATTTATCTTTGAGGTGGCATGTCGTTCAAAAGCCATTCGTGCATCGGTGGGTGACATTCCACAACCGTTATCCGTAATTTTTATGAGGGTTCTTCCGGCATCCTTTATATGAATGGTTATTTCTGTTGCACCAGCATCCAGTGCATTCTCCACCAGCTCCTTCACAACCGAAGCCGGCCGCTGGATCACTTCTCCGGCCGCAATCTGGTTTGCTACCGAATCGGGTAATAATTGAATAATATCACTCACTTAAAAGACAAAATCAGAATAAAAAAACAGATAAAAAATGAGCGACAGAATCATTATAAGGATTATCAATCGTGTATTGGAAGCCTTACGGGCGCCTGGCGATGACTTTGAAAACCCTTCCTGTGCCCTTCTGAATTGTCCTTTAATATTTGTCCGGAATGGCCTTCCATCTTCAGTCTTCTCATCAAAAATCCCCAACTCTTCTTTTATTCTGCGTTCTCTTTCCTCACGTTCCTCCTTGTCAGGGTCGTAAAAACGGGGAGTAATATTAAATTTTTTTGTACCCGGTGTATAAAAAAACCGTCCAATCATAGTTTTTTATTTGTTTTAACAAAGATACAATTTATTCACAAAATGTATTCCAAACTGTAAGCAAAGGCAGAGAAGAAGGAAAGTCAACGGTGAACAACCTGCCTGCCTGCCGGCAGGTGAACAATTCCATCAATGCAGTGGAAAATGGATTCCATCTTTATCTGTTGATGCAAATAAGGATGGAATCCCCTTCCATAGTTTACATCAAACTGCCCTTTCAAGAATTTCATAAAGCTCATCATCGCTCAAAACTACCGGATTGCCCTTCATGCTGCTGGCATTTTTAGCCTTTTCGACCAGTGCGGGAAAGACAGAAGAATCCATCCCGAAGGAAGAAAGCTTCAAAATCTGTAATTTTTGCAACATCCGCTCCACCCATTCAATACCGTCGGGTGCAGCAGCCGCGGTATTCCCGGTAAGTATCCTCCCCAGTTCATTGTATTTTTCGATGGAATGCTGCAGATTTTGTTTTTTCACAGCCTTATAGTTGACGTTCATTACAGCAGGCAGTAATGATGCACAGACAGCACCGTGCGGTGCAGAAAACATTCCTCCTATTGGTCCGGCAAAACCATGTACGGCACCCAGCTTCACATTGGCAAGGGCCATGCCTCCAAGCATTGCAGCAAAAGCCATATCTTCCCGGGCAACCCGGTTACTGCCATCAAAATAAGCTGTTTCGAGCGAGGCAGCAATCCTGTGCATCCCCTCACGGCATAATGCATCAATGAAGGCGTTCGACTGATTTGACACAAAAGATTCAAGAAGGTGTGTCAAGGCATCCATGCCGGTAGCTGCAGTAATTTCAGGTGTCATTGAAAGGGTTAGCTCCGGGTCGACAACTGCCACCCTGGGAATCATGAGATCACTGCGCAGACTCACCTTCACCTTATGCTCAGGCGACAGGATAACCGCATTTTTAGTTACTTCTGCACCTGTGCCGGCAGTAGTGGGAACCGCAATAAATGGCAACGGCTTTTGCTCCAGCGCCTTTCCCCTGCCAATAACCTCAAGGTAATCTAACAGGTTTCCCTTATTGGGAGCCAGAGCAGCAATGGCTTTGGCTCCGTCGATAACACTTCCTCCTCCCACACCAACAACGGCGGTACAATTTTTTACACGAACCAGATCAGCACCTTCCGAAACAATATCGGTTGCAGGTTCCTTCTCAATGGAATAAAAAGTAACATCAAAATTCTCATTCCGGAGGCCGTGCACCACAGATTCATGCCGATCTGAATTCTTTCCGGTAACCAGCAAAACCTTTCGTCCGAAGTCTTTCAACAGTTGCGGCAGACTATTCGATTTACCTGAACCAAAAACAATTTTTGTTGCTGTTGCATATTCAAAATTCAATCCCATCCCTCTTCGTTTGGAAATACATTTGAAAACTTTATGCTGCTGCGCGGCTCAGCCATCATATCCTCCACGGCATCGCGCCACTTTTTATAATGTGAGGTTTCTTTATGCCTGGCTGCATCTTCCAGCTTTCGGTATACCTCCACCAAAACAAAACGGGAAGGATCATCCTGTTGCTGTACCACATCAAAACGTGCCACCCCAGGTTCCTGCAGACTGTTACGGGCATTCTCTATTGTTGCATTGCGGAATTCATCCACAAGATTCTCCTTTACATGAATAAAAACATGAACTATAAACATATTGGTAATCATTTTTCAACTAATTTACGAAAACCAAACAAAAAATGCATTAAATAATGAAGGAAGAGTGTTTGACGAGTGGAAACATTTTATAATGATTGCTGAGATTAGGCAGAGATTTATAGAAATTAAATGGAAGTATTGTTACAGCCCGCCTTTACCTTCCCCCCACTGTTAGCTGATGACAGCCGCATTTCCTTGCGTTTCGCACATTTACTGTTCACTGTTGCCGTTTAATTCAGCCTGACTGCCGGCCGGTGACAACCACCGCCACTGACCACCTCTCCTGCCTCCTTCTGCCAATATCTGTCACTTCTGCCTGAAGTATACCTGAATGGGAACTCCTTTAAAATCAAAATTCTCTCGGATCTTGTTTTCTATATACCGCTTGTAGGGCTCTTTAACGTACTGCGGCAGGTTGGCGAACAGTGCAAACGAGGGTGTGGGTGATGGCAATTGGGTAACAAATTTTATTTTGATGTATTTCCCTTTCACCGAAGGTGGCGGATATTTTTCTATGGCTTCAAGCAGCACCTCATTCAATTTAGAGGTTTTAATGCGCTTTTGCCTGTTATTAAAAACCTGCATGGCTGCATCAAGTGATTTATGCACACGTTGTTTGGTCAGAGCAGAAATAAACAGCACCGGCACATCGTTAAAGGGTGCAATGCGTTCATGAATTTCAGCCTCCATCTTTTTAGTCGAATGCTGGTCTTTTTCAATAACATCCCATTTATTCACCAGGATGACCACTCCCTTCTTGTTTCGAACAATCAGGTTGAAAATGCTCACATCCTGGGCTTCCATGCCACGGGTTGCATCAACCATGAGCAGGCATACATCGGAACTTTCGATTGTTCTTACCGAGCGCAACACTGAATAGAATTCAATATTCTCGTGAACTTTACCCTTTTTACGAAGTCCGGCGGTATCGATAATGATAAAATCGTGACCAAATTTGTTATACCGGGTATGAATGGAATCACGCGTAGTTCCGGCCACATCGGTAACAATGTAACGGTCTTCACCAAGCAGGCTGTTTATAAACGACGATTTACCCACATTGGGTCTTCCTACCACTGAAAAATAAGGCAACTCATGGTCACCGTCCGTGCCGGTATCATCCGGAATTTGTTCAGCCACCTTATCAAGAAGATCGCCGGTTCCGCTACCGGTCATCGATGAAATGGTATAGATTTCCCCCAGGCCAAGACCGTAAAATTCATGTGCATCGTTAATGCGCATATTATTATCTACCTTGTTTACAGCAACCACTACTTTTTTTCCGGCTCTGCGCAAAAGGGCAGCAATGGCATCATCGAGGTCGGTAATTCCCGATTCCACATCGGTAACAAAAAGAATTACATCAGCCTCTTCGATGGCCAAATGCACCTGCTTATTGATTTCCGATTCAAATACATCATCCGAATTTACCACATATCCGCCGGTGTCGATAACCGAAAAAATTTTCCCATTCCATTCAACCTTACCGTAATTGCGGTCGCGGGTAACACCCGACACCTCATCAACAATGGCTTCACGCGATTCGGTAAGCCGGTTAAACAATGTTGACTTGCCCACATTGGGTCTTCCTACTATAGCTAATATTCTGCTGCTCATCTTTTCATAATGTAAATTGTCGGGGAACCCGCTTAATATAAAAGTTGTCCTGATTTTTTAATTGAATCCCGAATTGTTTAAATCATCAGGCTTCGTACCCAAAATTTTTAAGCTGTCTGTCCTTTTCGCGCCAGTCTTTGGAAACCTTGACAAACAACTCCAGGAAGATCTTCTTTCCAAAAAACTCCTCGGCATCGAGGCGGGCTTCACTTCCAACTATTTTTATCATTTTTCCGGCCTTACCAATAATAATGCCCTTTTGGCTGTCGCGGGCCACATGAATTACCGCCCTTATTTCAATAAGCCCCCCCTTTTCCTTAAATGTTTCCACCTCAACCTCCACAGAATAGGGAACCTCCTTCTCATAATGAATCATTATCTTTTCACGAATGATTTCCTGCATAAAAAACCGTTCATTCCGGTCGGTAAATTCATCTTTCCCAAAGAATGGAGGGTTCTCGGGAAGCAACTCCAGAATACGATTGAATACAGGTTCGAGGTTAAATTTTTCCTTTGCCGAAACCGGATAGATGCTGCCCCCGGGAAATACTTCACTCCAGTAATCAAACAACCGGGTAACCTTTTCCTGGTCCGACAAATCAATTTTATTGATAATTGCAATCACCGGGACGTTTGATTTACGTATTCGATCAATGTATTCAGGATTTTTTCCTTGCTTTTCAACCACATCGGTCACAAAGAGTATCACATCGGCATCGGTAAGTGCCGTGTCCACAAACTTCATCATGGTCTCCTGAAGCTTGTACCCCGGCTTTAATATCCCGGGCGTATCGGAATAAACTATCTGGAAATCCTCCCCGTTCACAATGCCTTTGATGCGGTGACGGGTGGTCTGCATCTTTTTGGTGATAATGGATAACTTCTCCCCAACCAGGGCATTCATCAGTGTCGACTTACCCACATTTGGGTTTCCTACTATATTTACAAATCCTGCTTTATGCGTCATTTTTATTTTTCTGCTTTCTTTTACTGTTCCCAATTCCGGAAATTAAAATCTGTTCGAATTACCCCATTTACAACCGATAAAGATGAGGGCCGGACAAACAGCTAAAAATCAGCGCAAAGATAATTGAATTGTATTAACATGTAAAGAAGAACTGTTAGCTTTCATTAAAAATATAATGTTGAGCAGATTATATACTGTTTGGGGGATAATAGTATACCCTTGCATTCGCCTCTACAGGGAAATCCAAAGGCTTGTACTCCTGTTTCAACGGGTACTGCCCGTTGCTGCCAAAAGCCTCCATACTAATTATTGCTGCACATTGCTTTTAACTCAGGTTTTACTGCACAATCATTTGCAAAAAGCAGTTAAAAGAGTTTAAAAACCACCCTTTGTTCATGATTATCTTTTGAAAATTACTCTTTTTTTCTTATATTAAGACATGAGGGGTTATAGGAATCAAAAATCATGAAAACTTTTCTTGATAAAATTGCCATTAATGTTCATGCACGAAAAATTTTGCTGACCATACTGGAAGAAAATCCGATACTGGAACAAATACTCAGGAATTCGAAAAATGTACAGGAAGCTAAATCCGGCATTGAGAATTGGGTTATGCCCTTACTGAAAAATAATCCGGCAGCAGAAGCTTATTTTTATGGGCAAGGTTCAGTGCATGAGCTTTATGAATTTCTTGAATGGAAAGATATGGCAGTCATCAGACTGCTCGATTATATTGAGCATGACGGGGAGGCCTGGCCCGATCAAAATGTTCCCGGGGAACTGGCTCAAACCCATCCAATAAAGATGTTATGGCTGGCCACCAATTTTGGTATCGGTGGTGCTAAACCCGATTTCTTCCTCGATATGCTGTACCTGTTCAGGCAGCTGAACGGCAAGCTAAAGCAAAAAATACCACTCCCCGAACAGGTAAAAGTGTGGATGGATCGCTATCCTGCAGGAACGGAACCCAAAATTACCGGATTACGGAGAAACAACCGCGATCGGATTATCCGTATCCTTATTGAAAAAATCGACAACGGAGAAATCAAAAGCAACTCTTATTCTTTTGAGCCGGGAATAAGCGAGGAACAAAAAATTGCCCGAATGAACACCTGGTGGAACGAATCCCGGTTTCACCTGAATTTTGCTGTGCGTAATCCCGACATGCTGAACGAATTGCTGGATTACTCCCTCGACCAGGAGACCATGAACATACTCAGGGAAGCAAAGGAAAAAGGCATTCCTTTTTTTATTAACCCCTATTACCTGTCGCTGTTGAATGTGCGAACTCCTGGGTTTGCTGTTGGCGGCGATTTGGCCATACGGTGCTATATTTTATACAGCCCTCAGCTGGTAGAGGAGTTCGGTCGAATTCAGGCCTGGGAAAAAGAGGATAAGGTACAGCCGGGTAAACCCAATGCGGCAGGATGGATACTGCCCTCACACAACATTCACCGGCGTTATCCCGAGGTGGCCATATTTATACCCGATACCATGGGCCGTGCCTGCGGCGGACTCTGTGCCTACTGCCAAAGAATGTACGACTTTCAAAGCGGGCGCTATAATTTCAACCTTACAAAGTTAAAACCAAAACAGACATGGAAGGATCGACTGCCAAAACTGCTTTCCTATTTTAAGGACGATGCACAGTTGCGCGACATTCTGCTTACCGGTGGTGATGCCCTGATGAGTTCCGACAACAGCCTGCAAAACATCCTGGAAGAAATTTACCAAATGACCATCCGTAAAAAAGAAGAGAATAAACTGCGGGGAGACCATGAAAAATTTGCCGAAATGGTGAGAATACGCATTGGAACCCGGTTGCCCGCCTACCTGCCACAACGGGTAACCCCCGAGCTGGTAAAAATTCTCGCCGGTTTTAAAAAGAAAGCCTCGGGGGCAGGTATCCGCCAGTTTGTGATTCAAACGCATTTTGAATCACCTATGGAAATTACACCGGAAGCCCGTCAGGCTGTAAAAATGCTGCTCGATGCCGGGTGGGCAGTAATTAACCAGCTGGTACTTACAGCCCCGGCCTCCAGGCGCGGACATACGGCAAAGCTCCGGAAGACATTGAACGATATCGGCATTCTCACCTACTACACGTTCACTGTTAAAGGGTTCAGGGAGAACAGCGCCAACTTTACCCCAAATGCACGTGCCGTGCAGGAAGAGATGGAAGAAAAATACCTGGGAAAGCTGCCGGAAGAGGAATTGCCCAAATTACAGGAACTGTTGAATCATACTGAAAATCTAATCGAAAACCTGGCGAAATGGAGAAAAACCCACCACCTTCCTTTCCTTTCCACCGACCGCAATATCATGAACCTTCCGGGCGTGGGAAAAAGCCTTACCTTCCGCACCATCGGCATTACCCGTTATGGCCGCCGGATACTTCAGTTCCGGCACGACCGCACAAGAAATCACAGTCCTGTTATTGACAAGATGGATTCCGTTGTTATAGTTGAATCCAAAACCCTGGCTGAATACCTGCGGCAAATGGAAAATATGGGTGAAATCCGCGGTGAATACGAAAAGGTGTTTGGCTATTCGCTGGGTGAAACCGAACCCAGGATGCCCATGTATGAATATCCCGAATATAATTATAAGGTAACAGATAAATATACTCACCTGGACCTGGAAGAAGAAGGCTACCCCAAGGAAGAAATAAATGCAGATAAAAGCAAAGTCATTTGAATCAGCACCTGCTGTTACCGTTCACCGCGAATGTATTCCATGACTTCCATAAAGGTGCCAATAAAATATTCATCACGGTGCACATTAAGGTATTCGAGCAACTTCCGGTGTTCACCTGCTTCCACATTCAAATAACCTCCGCCCACGCTGTGAAAGGTAAAAATGGCAACAGTACCTTTTCGCTTAGCCGTTTCCACAAAAGCAATCATTTCCTCCGCCTTACTGTCTTCTCCATTCCAACCGGGGGCCCGGTAGAGATTATATCCCTCCATGGTTTCCGGCATAGAACCTCCCCCACGGGCTGCCAGAAACAACGATGGTATCATTCCTGTAAAATCCTCCCCTCCTGCCCGATAATCATTGCATGTATAGGCAAAAGTCCGTTCCTCCTTTCCATCAATAGCTTTCAATAATGTATTTGCAACCTGCAACTCAACCAAAAGCCGGGTTAGGGTATATTGGTTCAGATCAAATTCAGGTTTAACCCAGTCCAGCCTTTCCCCGTCACAGGGATGAAAAAGTGAATGATTACCCAGTTCATGGCCGTTCCGGGTTATCTGCCTCCATTCATCTATTCGCTTATAAAGACTTTGCGACCGACCTGTACAGAAAAAGGTTCCCTTAAAGCCAACTGCATCCAACTGTGGCACCACTACATCAAGATGGCAGTCGAGCCCGTCGTCGTAAGTTAAACAAACAGCGGCTTTGGCATTCCCCGGCCATTTAAGTTGTGCCTGCAGGTTTTCCGGTACCGCACCAACACAAATTAATATTAAAACCAATAAAACGATTTCTTTCATTGTACCTGAATTTATGTACGGAATAGTTTTATCCGACTTGAAATTTTTTCATTGAAAAAAAGGGAAATTCCGATTTAAATATAACCATTTCACATGTATCCACAGAAAATAAATCTCCGGTAATTACTGTTTTATGCTACAACCGGGCAATAAAAGCCTATTGCTAAACTATACCTAAGCCGGATTAAATTCAATATTAAGTCAATATAAACTCAATTTTAATTCAGATCAAATTCGCATTTATTTGAATTAACATTGAATTAACTATGAATTTACACTGAATTTAATCCGGAGAAGGATATGCGGGAGTTTTGGGATCAGGAATGCAAATCCAGTTCCAGAAGGTTTTTCAGCTGTGGCTAAATTCTATGAATGTGCCAGCTCCATTGCCGCCTTCACCCCATCGGCGCCGCTGGAGATGATACCTCCTGCATAACCGCTGCCTTCACCAATGATGTACAGGTTATCAAACCCTTCACACTTCCCGTTCGATTGCCGTAACACCTGTACAGGCGACGAAGTTTTACTTTCCAGTCCCAGAAGATTTCCGGTTTCGAATCCTTTTAATTTACGGATAAAATCAGTAAGGCCTGCCTGCATCGCCATTACGATCGGTGCAGGCAGCAACTCCCATATGGGTGCGGCTGTTAATCCGAGAGGATAGCTGCCGTCGAAGTTGTTCTGAATTTTTTTTCGGTTTAAAAACTCCTGAATGCTGCAGGTCGGTGCCTTGTAACTGCCGGTATACTGATAAAAGGATCGTTCCATAGCTTCCACCATTTCCAGCGCTTCCAAAGGTAAAACCTCTTTTCCGGCAAGAACCCCGGGATGGATACCTGCAACGCAGGCTGCATTGGCGAACTGCCCGTTGCGCCCGTAATAGCTCATGCCGTTTACAATATTGGTTTCGGGATAGGCTGCAGCCGGCACCACTATACCTCCCGGGCACATACAGAAGGAAAACACAGGATGGATCCCGTCGGCCGGTGAGGTCAGCCGGTATTCGGCAGCCTTCACTCCCGGCAACGATTCATGTCCCCACTGGGCCAGGTTGATAATTTCCTGGCGGTGTTCCATCCGGCTTCCGAGAGCAAAATTTTTGGTCCGGAAAGGCACTCCTCTGCGGATAAGCATCCGGTAGGTTTCATATGCAGAATGTCCCGAAGCGATGAACAGCGCCCCCACAGGCAATGTTCCGCGGGAGGTAACCACTTCGGTTACCTGGGACTTATTAACCAGTATGTCATCAAGCATGGTTTCAAACAACACTTCCCCGCCCAAATCCTGAAACTGCATACGCAGGTTTTTAACAATCTTCCGCAGGTTATCGGTTCCCAGGTGCGGATGCGCCAGGTAGGCAATTTCTTCAGGTGCGCCTGCCTTAATGTAGTTCGAAAGGATGAATTGTTTTTCCCGGGAAATATGTTTAGAGCGGGAAGTTAATTTTCCATCGGAAAAGGTGCCTGCGCCGCCTTCCCCAAACGCATAATTATTTTTGGAATCAAACTGGCCGTTTTGTTCAAATCCGGCCAAAGCACGGCTCCTGACAGCCACATCCGATCCACGCTCAATCAGCGTAACCCGGAAGCCTGCCTTCTGCAGCACAAGGGCAGCAAAAAATCCTGCCGGTCCGCTGCCCACTACGGCAACCGGATAATTCCGCCTTTTCGAAGGAATATCAAGCTCCGGCTGAACCGGTGCTTCTCCTCCTTTCAATTCCCTGGAATGAACCCCCACACGAAGCTGCCACCACACATTTGGTTTTTGGCGGGCATCCAGGCTTTTTTGCTCAATCTGAAAAGTAAAGTTCCGGATATGCAACATTTTGCCAATCGTCTGAAGCAACTCTTGCTCGGAATATCCTGTTGGTAATTTTAAAGAAACCGATTTAAATCCCATCTGGTAAAGTTACAAGGATTGCAAAAATAACAAACAGGCAACATTTTAACACGGATTGTTTGCAAATAACCCAAACCAAAGCGCTCGGGGTAAGATTCACTGTATATTTCTTCACAAAATTAAGTTCATCTATATCGTAATGAACCTGAAAAAGGATTCCTGTTTCTGAACAGGTATATCCAGTTCAGGAAAAAAAAGGTCCCGGATTGCTGTAACGAATTGAACAACTGCAGCGTCTCATTTAATAAGCAGGACATTGTTCCTATCGATAGTAAACATTTAGAATCCGGTCATTCACATTCAAAAACCGGGTGTTTATCGATAAAATTTAAATAATTGTAAGAAAAACAGGAATTTTATACCTATAGAAAAAAAGCTACAGAAAACAATTTTTATGGAAAACAGAAAACAAAACAGTTATGATTCATTTAAACAATGTACATAAATCTTACGGAACAGGCAATAATACCCTGCATGTTTTAAAGGGAATCGACCTGAATATTCCAAAAGGTGCTTTTGTTTCCATAATGGGATCATCGGGGTCAGGCAAATCCACTCTGCTCAATATTGTTGGCATCCTCGACAATTACGATGAAGGATCCTATTATCTCGACGGAATTCTAGTAAAGGATATGTCGGAAAAGCACGCAGCAAAGCTTCGTAATGAGATGCTGGGATTTGTTTTCCAGTCGTTTAACCTGATTTCATTTAAAAATGCCATGGAAAACGTGGCACTTCCCCTGTATTATAAGGGAGTGGGACGAAAAAAACGAAATAAAATTGCACTGGAGTACCTCGAAAAGCTGGGACTACTGCCATGGGCCTCACACATGCCCAATGAACTTTCAGGTGGACAGAAACAACGTGTAGCCATTGCCCGATCGCTCATTTCCAGGCCAAGGGTAATCGTTGCTGATGAACCCACCGGTGCCCTCGACTCTGCCAACTCCTTTGAAGTAATGGAAATATTAAAGGAAATCAACGAAGATGGCATTACCGTAGTTATTGTTACTCATGAACATGACATTGCTGCACTGACACATCAGATAATCCGGCTAAAAGACGGCATCATTTCGGAGGTCATTCAGAACGGTGATCTGAAAGAGTGGAAACAGCAATTTGCCAAAACAAGAGTCACTGCCTGAACTTTTTATAAAAAGGCACCTGCAGCAAGTAAAAACCGGGTAGTGACGTTTACCGGAGCCCATTGAATTTTCATCATTAATTTTCAACTTCAATGTTTGATATTGACCTATGGCAGGAAATTATAGCCACCATCAAAAAAAACAAACTGAGAACCTTTCTCACCGGTTTTTCGGTGGCATGGGGGATATTTATGCTGATGATTTTGCTTGGAGCAGGAAATGGCCTTAGCAATGGAGTGGCACAAAATTTCATGCGTGATGCGGTGAATGCCATGTGGCTGTGGAGTGGCCGCACCAGCATTCCCTATCAGGGAATGCAGGAAAACAGGCAAATACAGTTCACCAATAGCGATTACGATCTCATTAAAGAAATGAAGAACGTTGAGTTCACATCGGGCAGGTACTATATTCAGGGTAACCGGTTTGCCTTTGGAAATGAATTTGGAGAATACACAGCCATTACCTGCCATCCTGCACTCAGGGAAGTAGAATCAATTGAGATGGTAAAAGGTCGTTTTATCAACGAAACAGATATTCATGACACCCGAAAGTCGGTTGTGCTTGGAAAGGATATTTATGATGCCCTGTTCAAGGGAAAGGAAGCCATAGGGGAATATATCCGCATAAACAATGTACCCTTTAAAGTAGTGGGTATATGCCGTGAGGGTGGCGGCACCCGTCACCGGAATGCGTATTTACCGGTAACAACGGGCCAAAAGGTATTTAACGGTGCCAACCGGCTGCATAATTTTGCGCTGACAATAAATGCCGGCAGCATTGCAGAAAGTAAAGCCATAGAAGAAAATGTAAGGACAGCACTGGCGCGCAAACATAAATTTGATGTGAATGACCGTTCCGCTATGGGTTCCTTCAACATGCTGGAAAACTACCTGCAAACCATGCGTATTTTCCAGGCCATCAAAATTTTCATATGGATTATCGGTACAGGAACGCTGATTGCCGGCGTGGTTGGTGTAAGCAACATCATGCTCATTGTAGTGAAAGAACGCACCAAAGAGATTGGTATCCGCAAAGCCATTGGTGCCAGTCCGGGATCGGTCATTGGCCTAATCCTGCTGGAAGCCATTTTTATTACAACCATTGCCGGATATATAGGGCTCGTATTGGGTACAGGGCTTATGGAAGGCCTGAATATTATAGTGGAACAGCAATATGCTGCTGCTGCGGCAACCAACGCGGGAAACGGAGATATAATCTTCCGGAATCCTACGGTCGATTTAAATGTAGCAGTTACCGCTACCCTGCTTTTAATTTCTGCCGGAGCACTCGCCGGATATATTCCGGCAAAACGTGCTGCACGTATTAAACCAATAGAAGCACTCAGGGATGAGTAATGGTTTCGGAAGATTTGGCATCCTGAAATTGGAAACCTGAAATTTTATTACACAATGTTTGATTTTGACCTTTGGAAAGAGATTATCGATGCGCTGAAAAAAAACAGAATGCGCAGTTTCATGACAGCTTTTGGGGTGTTCTGGGGAATCTTCATGCTCATCATCATGTCGGGGGCCGGACGTGCTCTTGAAAACGGAATAATGGACGGTATAAAAGCCTTCGCCACCAACTCGGCATTCTTCTGGTCCGAACGAACCAGTATACCTTACGATGGATTCAAACGTGGAAGGACCTGGAATTACAATAATGCAGATGTACAGTATATTAAAGCCAACATCAACGATGTGGAATATCTGTCTCCCAGGTTATTTGGTCCTACCTCACGGAGCGGCGACAATACTGTGAGAGGGAGCAAAACAGGTGCATTCAATATTTATGGCGATTATCCTGAATATTTTAAAATCGATCCCTGGACACCTGTTAAAGGCCGCCTGCTGAATGAAATTGATATTCTCCGGAACAGGAAAGTTTGTATAATCGGAGAGCGGGTCGCGGAAGTAATGTTTGAAAAAGGAGAAGACCCGGTTGGTGAATACCTGAAAATAAATGGTGTTTACTTTCAGGTAGTAGGAGTGGTTGATCCGCAGACACGGGTAAATATTGGAGGCGGGCAAAAAAATGAAACCATTATTATTCCGTTCAGCACAATGCAATACACCTATAACATAGGTGATGTGGTCCATTTTTTCTCTGTTACTTCGAAACCGGGGGTGCCGGTCAGCAGGCTCGAAGAACGCTTAAAGGAACTGCTTAAACAGCGGCATCATATAGCCCCCGATGACCTGCAGGCTATTGGTTCATTTAACATTGAGGTGGAATGGAAAAAATTCAACGGTCTGTTTACGGGAATACAGATCCTTACATGGATAGTAGGAATTGGAACTTTGCTGGCAGGCATAATTGGAGTAAGCAACATCATGATGGTTATCATCAGGGAACGGACACAGGAAATAGGTATACAGCGTGCAATAGGAGCCACACCGGCAAAAGTAATGCTCCATATTGTCGCAGAGAGTGTATTCCTCACAGTGCTGGCCGGCTACATTGGACTGGTTCTGGGGGTGGGATTGCTTGAGGCTCTTAATTTTGCGCTGGAATCAGGCGGAGATGAGCTATTTTTCCAGCGACCGGAAATCAGCTTCAAAATGGCTGTATCGGCACTTACAGTGCTGGTATTCTCCGGCATTTTTGCAGGAATGATACCAGCACACCGGGCGGTAGGAATAAAACCTATCGATGCCATCAGAGAAGAAAAATAAAAACATTAAATAATCTGAGTCATGAAAAAAGCATTTAAAATTATTGGAATTATTATTCTGATAGGGGTTTTCGCAGGAACGCTGTTTTTTCTCTACAACAAATCGAAAAAAAAACCGGATGTATTTGAAACCAGGAATCCCTTCATCAGCAATGTAATTAAAAAAACCGTTGCCACCGGATCGGTGGTGCCCCGATTCGAAATCGACATTAAACCGCAGGTTTCGGGCATTATTGATGAGTTGTTTGTTGAAGCAGGTGACCGGGTGGAGAAAGACCAGGTGGTTGCCCGTATAAAAATCATCCCCGATATGGTTAATCTTAACTCAGCGGAAACCCGCCTCAACAGGGCAAAAATAAGTTTCGAGGATGCAAAAACAGACTTCGACAGGCAACAAAAGCTGTTCGAAAAGGAGGTGATTTCCTATGAGGAATACAGAAATGCAAAAGTAGCTTATGATTCAGCCAGGGAAGAACTAACTGCAGCAGAAAACAATCTTGAACTTATTAAGAACGGGGTCACAAAAAAAGCACAAAATACGACCAATACCCTGGTAAGATCAACCATAACCGGAATGGTGCTCGATGTGCCGGTTAAAGCCGGAAATTCCGTAATTCAGTCGAATACCTTCAACGATGGAACCACCATTGCAACCGTAGCAAATATGAATGACATGATCTTCGAAGGCAAAGTAGACGAGACCGAAGTAGGAAAAATCAGTACAGGCATGCCCATAGAGCTGGAAATAGGAGCCATTGAGAAAGAAAAATTCCAGGCTGTGCTGGAATACATATCCCCCAAAGGAATAGAAGAAAACGGGGCTATTCAGTTTGAAATAAAAGCAAGTGTACAATTGGTCGACAATCGGTTTATCCGTGCCGGATACAGTGCCAATGCAAATATTGTACTCGACAGAAAAGACAGTGTGCTGGTAGTACCCGAAGGATTGCTGAAATTTGAAAACGATTCCTCTTTCGTAGAGGTTCAGTCAGAAGTGGAGCAGCAATTTACAAAACAGTATGTACAAACCGGGTTGTCGGATGGAATAAACATCGAAATAATAAACGGGCTAAGCAAAGATGACAAAGTGAAAGGAGAAAAAATAGATCCAAAAAAAGTGAAAGAAAAAAACAACAGTCAGGGATAAAATAATATACAGAATGTATATGAAATGATTTCTGTATGTTTATATAATTCCGACATTTCCTAAAGATTATTTTTTTATCATTGATGAATATTTACTAAAAATCAGGACCAGGAATAAAATTAAAGATAATGAAAAAGAAAACTACACTCATTGCAGGAATTCTTTTTATCCTGCTGGCTATGGGTTCTGCAGGACAGGAGACTTGGTCACTGCAGCAATGCATCGATTATGCCATTGAAAACAACATTCAGATAAAGCAGCAGGAGCTAAATACCGGATACAATGAAATCCTGGTTTCCCAGGCACAATCGGACAGGCTGCCCAATCTGAACGGCAGTCTTTCAAACAATTACAATTTCGGAAGATCTCTTACCTACGACAATACCTACCAGAACGTAAACTCAATGCAGGTAAACGGGTACCTTGCAACCGATGTCACTTTATGGAATGGGTTCATCATCAGCAACACCGTAAAAATGAGGGAACTCAATTTGCATGCAGCTATTCACGACTTACAAAAAACGAAAGACGATATCGTACTGAATACTGCCGCGGCTTACCTCGAAATCTTATTTGCTGAAGAGCTGGCAGTGGTATCAGAAGCACAGATTGAGGTAACAAAGCAGCAGATTGAACGTACCGCGAAACTGGTGGATGCCGGAAGTTTAGCACGGGGTGCATTGCTTGAAATTGAAGCTCAGCTGGCACGTGAAGAGCTGCAACTTGTAAACGACCAAAACCGGATACAGCTGGCTTATCTGAACTTATACCAGTTTCTGGAACTGCCGGTTGAAAATAGTTTTCAGGTAAAAAAACCCATACTACCTGAAATAAAGGCTAATATAACTATGTCCAATTCATTCGATGTATTTAAAAATGCTATTCATTTACGGCCTGAAATTAAGGCAGCACAGCTAAGAGTGGAAAGTGCCAGAAGACAGCTGAGCATTGCAAGGGGAAACCGTTTTCCGGTGCTGAGTGCGGGTGCCAATTATTACAACCTTTACAACAATCGGTATTCCGATAATAATGGCGACAAAATTACCTTAAATGATCAGCTTGACAACAACATGTGGTATACAGCAGGACTCACCCTGAATATTCCGATTTTTAACCGATTTCAGGTTAAAAATGCCATATCCAATGCCAATCTGCAGATTCAGGATTATGAATACAGGTTACAATCTGCAAGAAATGTGCTTCGAAAAGATATTGAACTGGCTTATGCCAATGCGCTGGCAGCACTTAACAGGTATATATCAGGAGAGAAAGCTGTTGAGTCAATGGAAGAAGCATTCCGGTATACCGAAGAAAAGTTTAATGTAGGAATGATAAATACAGTAGAATATAATGAAAGTAAAAATTACCTTACGGTGGCAAGGTCGGAACTTTTGCAGGCCCGCTATGAATACATTTTCCGTGCAAAAATTCTTGATTTTTATAATGGCATTCCCATTGAATTATAAAAGTAAACCGGCGCATTAAAGTTTGTACCACTTCCTGGCATTCTCAGCATATATTTTATCAATTACTTCTTTTGGCAGTTTCAGGCCCTGAAACCGGCCATCTATTAAATTACTGGTCATTTCATCGTCGGCAACAAAATATTTCCAATCGTTGAGCCATGTTTGGTGCAACCGGTTTTCAAATGAGGCTCTGTCGCCCCCTTGATCGGTAATATCGGTTCCATATAGCAGGCGGTCCTGGTAGCGGATAAAGAAATCGCGTACTTTTTCATGGTTTTCCACTGTCTGGTAATACAACTGGCCCATACGTGCCGACATGTCCATGGAAGCATTGGGAAAACGATCGAGAAAATCGGCCATTTCATCTACACTCCACTCGAGGCTGGCAAGATGGCAACCGATAAAAGTAAGGCCTGGGAATTTTTCCAGCATCCTGTCGCGGGCAGCTATCTGCTCTTCATAAGAGGGAAATTCAGGATGAAGGTACATGTGGTACTGTGGATTTTGTGCAAAATAGTTGCTGTCGTTCTTCGTAGTCATTTCATCAAGTGGCAACCAGCAGTTTTTAGGTTCACCAAAATGCCCGACAAGAGGAATCCCTTTTTCTTCAAGGTGCCGAAATATCGGGAAAAACTGGGGGTCGTCTGCTTTTATCAGTTCACCATCTTTGTTACGAAATTCCATGCCCACATTCTTCCAGACCTTAACAGCAACAGCTCCATCGGCTATGCACTGGTCTATCCAGGAAATGGTATTTTCAGTCCATCCCGGTTCGTCCCATCCGTCGAGGCAAAAGGTTGCAGTGAATACCGTAGCATCGGGTTGCTGTTCTTTCAGTTTTACATATGTCTGATGCGCTTCAACCACATGTTCGCAGGATCCCAGATAGGTATTAATATTCAGCATCATAAAATTATCTTTCTGTGCCCGTTCAAGTGTATTATCCTGACGGGTATAAATGTGATAGTGAGCATCAATCTTTTCTACTTTCGGAAAATCTTCAACTGAATAATAGTTGTTGTTTTTACATGAAAACAGAGCTAAGCCGGAAAAAAACAAAAACAGGTATGAAATTCTCATGGTAAATTAATTTATTTATAAGCGCTGAATTTAAAAAAAAAGTTTAAAAACCTTCACCATTATCAAAACATTTCTCCGGTTAACCGGAAGATGTTTAATTTTGATGAAAAAAAATGATAGAATTGCTAAGAAACCGGCGCAGCATCCGAAAGTTTACCGATAAATCAGTTGAGGCAGAAAAACTGGAACTACTTAAGGAAGCAATTTTACGTGCACCTTCCTCAAAAAACATCAACCCCTGGGAATTTATCTTTATTGATAGCAGGGATATCATTCAAAAGCTGAAGCAATGCAAACCTCATGGAACAATCCCTTTGGAAACAGCCCCGCTTGCAGTGGTAATCTGCGCCGACGAAACCAGGAATGATGTATGGATAGAAGATTGTTCCATTGCATCCATGCTGTTGCAACTTACGGCACAATCACTGGGACTGGGAAGCTGCTGGATACAGGTAAGAAACAGGAGTTTTACTCCATCGGTGTCTTCAGAAGATTATATTCAGCAGTTGCTGGGAATTCCCCGTAATTTCAGGGTGCTGAATATTGTTGCTGCCGGGTATCCTCAAATCTTACGTAAAGGAAAGCCGGTAAGTGAACTTCAATATGAAAAAATAAAAACAAACCGGTTCCAACAAGGTTAGAACCGGTTCATTCAACATACTAAACTGAATGGTTAATTCAATTCGTACCATTTGGTTTTGGTTACATACATTCCCGAATCCATTCCGGGAAAGGTTGCATAGGTTGTTAATGCTTCAGCATATTCAATGGGTTTATCTTTAAGGTATTCGTAAAGTTTAATGTAATTGACCATGGCAAAATCAATTGAATAACCTGCAATTAAAATGTGCCATAAAGCTTCCAGCCTTTCATTGGATTCATAAACAACATCCATTTCAATATCTTCCCAGGCACAAGCTGGTAGCAGGGACTTTAATTTTTTGTAATAATTTAAAGTGGTTTTACTTTTCATTTTTACTGCATTTAAATGAATTGTAAAACTAGGTATTGGCAATTGTTTTCAATAAAAACAATTGCTGTATCAGAAGGTAACAATTACTGAAATTGATCAGCTAATTGCTGATGCATGTCATATAAAAATGGAATGCCCTAAAACTATTCGGTTTTCTGAAAGAAAAGCACTCTTACAGCAGATTATACAATGTAAAAATCAGAAGAAATTCTCAAATTCAGGAGAGGAGGTGTTCATGCCGTCATCATCACAGTCGAGGTTGATATCAAAATCTTCAGGTTTTTCAAAGCTCATATCTTCCGTGTAATCCAAAGAAGGATCAGCCAGGACTTTTTTGAAAAAATACCCCCATATAGGCAAAGCCATATTTGCACCCTGACCGGAAGCAATTGTACGAAAGTGAATGCTCCGCAAATCGGCACCTGTCCATACACCTGCTGTCAACCGGGGGGTAATACCCATAAACCAGCCATCTGAATGGTTTTGAGTGGTTCCTGTTTTACCGGCAATAGGCATTGTAAACTTGCCATAGCCATCTCGATTCCTGAGCCGGATGCCTGTACCACCGTCGATAACTCCCTGAAGCAGATTTACCATCAGGTAGGCAGTATTTTCATCAAAGGCTTCATATCGTTCAGGCTGGAAATTTGCAATAACATTTCCATAGCGGTCTTCTATTCTTGTAACAAAATAAGGCTTTACATAGACCCCCTGGTTTGCATAAGTATTAAATGCGCCCACCATTTCATAAAGAGATATATCTGATGTACCAAGGAACATAGATGGTACCGGATCTATTGTGCTGTAAATTCCCATTCGTTTCATCACATCAGCAACGGCATTGGGATTAAACTGTTTCATCACCCATGCCGATATTTTATTGCGCGACTGGGCCAGCCCCCATTTCAAGGTCACGAGTTTCCCTTCATTTTCTTCATCCAGATCAGCATCTTTAGGCTCCCAGATTGTACCGTCGGGCATCTGGAATTGCTGACTTACGTAAGGAACCTTGGTACAAGGAGTATAACCGTTTTGCATAGCAAGCGTATAAAGAAAGGGTTTCACAGTAGAGCCGACCTGCCTTTTACCTCCCTTTACCATATCATACATAAAATACTGATAATTGGGACCACCAACATAAGCCTTCACTTTCCCCGAATGTGTTTCCATTGCCATAAACGATGATCGGAAATACCTCAGGTACCATTTAATGGAATCCATAGGTGACATAACGGTATCAATTTCCCCTTTCCAGGAGAATACAGTCATCTCAACAGGTTCTCTGAAATTTTTCTTTATTTCACTGAAACTTTTCCCCTGCCTGTGCAGAACAATATACCGGTAGGTCCGCCGAATTTCACGGTTCATTAATTGCTCCACTTCCTCTCCGGTCATATTATTGCCAAACGGAGGATTTTTCAGGTTTACCATACCCCCGTCGAAATCAGGCTGCAGGTTATTTTTCAAATGATATTCCACGGATTCAACAGCATACTTCTGCATCCGTGAGTCAATGGTTGTATAAATTTTTAATCCATCGGTGTACAGGTTGTAATTTTGTCCATCGGGTTTTGTGTTTTTGTTGCACCATCCATACAACGGATTAGTTTCCCAGTCGATGGAATCTTCCTTGAATTTCTGCATCATTCCATCCTGATAATTCTTTTTAACGGGTTTCTGTGCGGTAAGTGTCAGTCTCAGATACTCCCTAAGATAAGGTGCCGGTCCGGTTTTATAATCCACCTTGTTGTAATCAAGGTCGAGCGGGAGTTGCTTTACTGAGTCTCTTACGGCTTTTGAAATATAACCGTATTTTGCCATTTGGTTCAGTACCACGTTTCTGCGTTCTTTTACCAATTCGGGTCGCCTAACCGGATTGTAGAGCGATGAATTCTTTGCCATCCCTACCAGCATAGCCGACTGATGAAGCTGGAGTGAATCGGGAGGTATGCTAAAATAAACGTTGGCAGCAGATTTAATTCCCACTGCAAGGTTCAGGTAGTCGTACTTGTTCAGGTACATTAATATTATCTCTTCCTTGGTATAACTGCGTTCAAGATTTACCGCAATCACCCATTCCCTGAACTTTCGCAGAACCAGTTCCGGCTTACTTGAGATGTCTTCTCTTGGAAACAGCATTTTAGCAAGTTGCTGACTAATAGTGCTTCCTCCCCCTGAACTTGCATCACCGGTTACTAATCCCTTAAAAACACGGGCCAGTCCTCTTACATCGATGCCTGAGTGCCTGAAGAAACGCACATCTTCAGTGGCAACAAGTGCATCAATCAGATGCGGGGGAAGATTGGAGAAATTCACATGAGTGCGGTTCTCATTAATAAAATATTTATCCAATATATTTCCATCCTCCGAATAAATCTCAGAAGAAAGCAAATTAGGAGGGTTTTCCAGTTCTTCAAAAGTGGGCATGAATCCTAATTTTCCCCTGGCTATCAGGATAAAAAGCAACACAACACTGACCACTCCCAGCGCAAACAAAGTCCAGAATATTACAATATATTTTTTCCAGTTTCTATTTTTCTCTTCGGCCATACAACTCCCTGGTTATTTATTTCGACAAAGATATAAGTTTCTATTGGTGAAGCATAAAAGGAAACGAAATACCCGGTGTAATATTTTATTAATCAACAAATAAATAAATCATTACCAAAACTATAGAATTAAAATAAATATATTAAATTTTGAACTTAGCGTTTCATTTTCTTTAATTTGCAGAAATTTCCATAATATAAAATATAAATATGCAGGAAAATCTTGTTATAGTTGAATCCCCGGCAAAAGCAAAAACAATTGGGAAATTTTTAGGAAAAGATTTTACAGTAACTTCATGCATGGGACACATCCGTGATTTGGAAAAGAAGGATTTTGGAATCGACCTGGAAAATAATTACCAGCCTAAATATGTTGTCACACCGGATAAGAAAAAAATTGTATCGGAATTAAAAAGACTTGCAAAAGATGCCCACATGGTATGGCTGGCATCGGATGAGGACCGGGAAGGAGAAGCTATTGCCTGGCATTTGAAGGAAGTTCTGAATTTAAAACCTGAAAATACAAAACGAATAGTTTTCCATGAGATTACAAAAGAAGCCATTGAACGGGCAATTAAGCATCCCCGTTCCATTGATGAAAATCTTGTAAATGCCCAACAGGCAAGAAGGGTACTTGATCGTGTGGTGGGATTTGAAGTTTCTCCGGTTTTATGGAAAAAGGTTAAACCTGCCCTGTCAGCCGGGCGAGTGCAATCGGTAGCTGTACGACTTATTGTTGAGCGCGAGCGGGAAATCATGAATTTTAAAAGTGAAACCTGGTATCGCATTACCGGCACATTTTCTACAGATGATGAAGCCGGAAACCGGGCAGAGGTAAAAGCAGAACTAAACAAGAGATTTTCAACAAGGGAAGAGGCTTATGCATTTCTTGAAAAATGCCAACTGGCTGAATTTGTGGTGGCCGATGTAGTAAAAAAACCTGCAAAACGCTCCCCTGCTCAGCCATTTACGACCTCCACCCTTCAGCAGGAGGCAAGCAGGAAACTAAACTTTTCGGTAGCCCAAACGATGGCAGTCGCTCAACGATTATATGAAAGCGGAAAGATTACCTATATGCGTACCGACTCGGTAAATCTTTCTGATTTGGCAATTAATACAACCAAAAAGAAAATCACAGAACTGCATGGTGAAAAATACGTAAAGATCAGAAGGTATCAGACTAAATCGAAAGGAGCACAGGAAGCACATGAAGCTATCCGCCCTGCTTATATGGATCAGGAAATCATTTCAGGCACAAATCAGGAGCAGCGTCTGTACGAACTCATCTGGAAGCGCACTATGGCTTCCCAAATGGCTGATGCGCAACTGGAAAAAACAACAGTTACCATTTCAGTTTCCACTGCCGGTGAAGTGTTTGTTGCCTCAGGTGAAGTTATTGTATTTGATGGCTTCCTGAAGGTTTACATGGAATCGACCGATGATGAAAATGCAAATAATTTAGCAGGGCAGGTTATTATCCCCCCAATCAGAGTAAATGATGTACTGCATACCTCGTCCATTATAGGTACTCAACGTTACTCCCAGAAGCCTCCTCGTTATACAGAAGCTTCGTTGGTGAAAAAACTCGAAGAATTAGGTATTGGAAGACCATCTACATATGCCCCTACAATAACAACCATTCAGAACCGGAATTATGTTGTAAAGGAAGATCGTCAGGGAATGGAAAGAGCATATATCGTGTTAACACTGAACAGGAATAAAATTACAGAAAAAGTTAAAACAGAGATTTCAGGCGCAGAAAAGTCTAAACTTTTCCCTACCGATATCGGCATTGTCGTTAATGATTTCCTCATCGAAAATTTTAAGCAGATAATGGACTACAACTTCACCGCCAATGTTGAAAAGGAGTTTGATGATATTGCAGAAGGAGATAAGGTTTGGAATGAAATGATCGATAAATTTTATAAGCCTTTTCACGGGCAGGTGGAGAATGTGTTGGAAAATACTGAGCGTTCAAAAGGAGAACGGATTCTTGGTACAGATCCAAAAACAGGCAAACAAGTTTCGGTAAAAATTGGACGGTATGGACCTGTTGCACAATTAGGGACTACCAGTACCAACTCGGAAGATGAGAAACCACAGTTTGCCAGCCTTCAAACCGGACAACACCTGGAGACGATTACACTTGAAGAAACGCTTGATTTATTCAAACTGCCACGCGATTTGGGTGAATATGAAAATAAAAAAGTGACAGTTGGGATAGGACGTTTTGGACCCTACATCAGGCACAACAACAAATTTGTTTCGTTGGAAAAGGAAGACGATCCTTTCACCATTGAACTTAGCCATGCAATTCAATTGATAGAGACTAAACGTGAAAAAGAGCAAAAAGCAGTTATCCGGGAATTTGATGAAGAACCGGAGCTAAAGGTATTAAATGGCAGATGGGGACCTTATATTTCCTATAAGAAAAAAAATTATAAGATCCCGAAAAAAATGAAAGCTGAAGACCTTTCGCTGGAGGAATGTAAAAAATTAATAAGTCAATCGCCAGACCCAAAAGCAAAAGGTACAAGAAGAAAAAAATAACCAACAAAAACAGATGGATTTCATTTGTTTTTTAACATTTACAATACCAAAATCGAATGAACTTAACCGATTATTTCAATCCGGTTGATTTTTCCAAAATAACAACAGGAAACTCCCCTCTTGGAAAATACGGACTGGGGCCTATGGTTGAGAAGTTTAGTGAAACAATAAATGAAAAGACACTGGCAAAAACCCATGTGGCCCTTCTTGGTGTTCCTGCAGATAATGGGAAAAGACAAAAAAAAGGAGCCGCTTCACCCGATGCAATCAGAAGCGCATTGTACCGGCTCGCATCATTTGAAAAAAAATTGAGAATCGTAGACCTGGGAAATCTGAAGACTTCTAAAAGCCATAAAGGAACATTACTGGCCTTGCGCGATATTACAGAATACCTCCGGCAAATGAATATTGTTGCCCTTGTTTTGGGGGGCACCCAGGAATTAACTATAGGAATCAGTGAAGCTTTTAACGACGACCGGTTTTTTTGGCTTTCAACGGTTGATGCCGTTTTGGATGTAAAAAAAGGAACTGAAATGTTTAATTCAAAAAATTACCTTACACGCCTTTTCAGGAAGGTTCCCTCTATTTTTCAATTCAGCCTTATAGGCTATCAGCAACATCTGACAAATGTAAATCTTTTAAGCAAAACAGGAGATATTGGTAATCACCTTCGACTTGGCGAGTTGCGGGAAGATATAAAACAAGCTGAGTTATTGCTGAGAAATTCAAATATTTTATCCTTTGATATGGGAGCAATAAAATACCATGAAGCTCCTGGTACTACCCAAAAAAACCCAAATGGTTTGCGCGGGGAAGAAGCCTGTCAACTGGCCTATTACGCAGGATTAAGTCCACGCCTCAATGTTTTTGGTTTGTTTGAAACTGTTGCAGGAAGTAATGATGCGATCACAACGGCTCTGGCTGCAGAAATAACTTGGTATTTTCTGAAAGGAGTTTCGGCTAAGAAGCAGAGTGAATTAAAAACCATTTATAAAGTGGAAATAGAAGGATTGGACCATCCGATAATTTTCAGGCACGAGTGGGAGTTTAACCGTTGGTGGTTCGATGTGCAGTCAATTTCAGGAGAAGTTGTTGAAATAGCCTGCTCAGAAGAAGAATATAAAAAAGCCGCAGCTAATGAAATTCCTGAAAGATGGCTCAGATTCCTTCAAAAAATGGATAACCTTTCAAAATAATAAAATAATGATTGCGTTCATAGCTTACCAGGATGTCAGAAGTTTGTTACAAACAACATTTTTTTATTTCTTTAGCCTGTATTGAAAAAATATATTGGATTCATATCCATATTGATGTATGAAAAAAGTTATTTCTTTTCTATATTTGTTTTTTATTCTTAAATTGGCGGCATTAGGTCAGAATGACCCTCAGTTTACAAACAACATGTTTTATAAGCTGGGAGTAAATCCTGCCTATGCCGGTGCTGATAATGCAATAAACGGACTAATTTTAAACCGCTATCAATGGGAAGGAATGAAGGGTGCACCAAAAACACTCGTGTTCAGTGTAGATGCTGCCACGAATTTATTTGGCACACCCGGAGGCCTTGGACTTAATATAATAAGCGATCAGTTGGGATTTGCAAAAAACATACTCATTAACGCCAATTACGCCTACAAAATTGAATTGAGCCTTGGCACTCTGGGGATCGGAGTGTCAGCAGGATTATATAACCAAAGCATTAATGGTGAATGGGAAGTCCCCGAAGATGATTTATACACTCCCCCTGAATCCGACCCTGGAATACCGCAAGGAGAAGTAAGCCAGCTGGTATTTGATCCCAGTGCAGGAATTTATCTTTCTTCAGGTAATTATTACCTCGGATTTTCTTCAACACATCTTAATCAGTCATCGATTGAGTACGATGAAACTGCAAGATCATATTTAACAAGGCATTATTATTTTATGGGAGGATACAATATTCGATTAGCCGATCCGTTATTTGAGTTACGGCCTTCGTTCTTGTTTAAATCCGATCTTGCTGGATGGCAATTGGATGTGAACACAAATGTTGTTTTTGACGATAAGTATTGGGGAGGCATATCATATAGGGTAAATGACGCTGTTGCCTTATTGATGGGCCTTGAACTGGCCAATGGATTGAAGGTTGGCTATTCATTCGATTTGGTTACCTCTGCTATCGGATATTATGGTTTTGCCTCACATGAAATTTTTGTAAGCTATTCGGTGACGTTGGAACGAAACCGGAGCCAGAAATATAAAAGTATAAGATATTTATAAAGAAAGCGATATATTTGAGCTATGAAAAAAATTTTGTTTATTGCACTTGTACTCATAACCCTTATCAGCTTCACCAGCTGTAATCCTTCGGGAAATGGTGAACTGACCGGAGTACAAAACAGACCTAAATGGCGTGAAACACAACCCTACGGGATGGTGTATGTTCGTCGGGGAAGCTTCAATATCGGTCCAAGCGATCAGGATCCGGCAATGTCGGGAACTCCTACTAAAACAGTCTCCCAGGATGCTTTCTGGATGGATGATACGGAAATTACCAACAACGAATACCGTCAGTTTGTGCATTGGGTAAGAGATTCCATTGCCCGCAGAATGCTTGGTGACCAATACCCTGAGTTTCTATTGACGGAAGACAGGAATGGAAATCCTATTGACCCACCCCGCATTAACTGGAAAGAAAAACTTTCCTGGAGTGATCCTGATTATCAGTTGGCAATGGAAGACATGTACTTACCAGAAAATGAACGTTTTTTTGGTAAAAAAGAAATTGACTCGCGTAAATTGGTTTATGAATATTGGTGGATTGATCTGCATCAGGCAGCAAAACGATCCAACAGTTACGACTTTAAAAATCAAAAATATAACGGAAATGTTTATAACAGTTCCGGAGAACTGCAACCCATTGAAAACCGTTCCGCTTTTATCATGAATGATCAGGTTCATGTTTATCCCGACACGCTCACCTGGATGAGAGATTTTACCTATTCATATAACGAACCCTGGGCAACCCGGTATTTCTGGCATCCAGGTTTTGACGATTATCCTGTGGTAGGTGTAACCTGGAAACAGGCTATTGCTTTTTGTAATTGGAGAACAAAGATTCAAAACGATTATCTTACCTCCAGAAAACAGCCTATCTTACAGGCGTACCGTCTTCCAACTGAGGTAGAATGGGAATATGCCGCTCGTGGTGGAAAAGAATTCTCCATGTATCCCTGGGGAAGTTACTATGCCCGTGACGAAGATGGCGTTTTCCTGGCTAATTTTAAACCCCTGAGAGGAAATTATGTTGAAGACGGAGGCATTTCTTCCATGAAAGTGGGAAGTTATGAACCTAATCAGTACGGATTATATGATATGTCGGGGAATGTTGCAGAATGGACTGAAACGGCATACGATGAGGCAGGTTATAATTATTTCAGTGATTTGAACCCAACTTTTACGTATAATGCCCGTCCCGACGATCCTCCAGTAATGAAACGTAAGGTGGTACGAGGGGGTTCATGGAAAGATATTGCTTATTTTACACAAGTTTCAACCAGAAGCTTTGAATATCAGGATACCACTAAATCATACCTTGGATTCCGTTGTGTCCGTTCAACATTTGGAGATGAATTTAATTAATTTAAAGTACAAACCTTTAACCTCATAAAAATGAATATTGGTGATCTATTTAGGACTAAACGCTGGAAAACATTCATGGGCTATGTTTATGGATGGGGTGCTTCTGTTGTAATGATTGGTGCTTTGTTCAAACTCCAGCACTGGCAATTTGCAGGATTATTTCTTACAATTGGTCTGGTTACTGAAGCATTTATTTTCTTTTTATCAGCTTTTGAACCGCCTTTTGAAATGCCTGAATGGTCAAAAGTATATCCTGAACTTCGTGACGATTATGAAATGATTGAACTGGATGATTATTCCAAAAAGGGGAAAAATGGGTTCAGCCAGTTGCTTTCATCTTCAGAGTTTTCACCGGAATTGTTTGATAAAGTAGGCCAAAGCCTGAATAATTTGTCAAACGCAGCAAATGGTATCAGCGATATTTCTTCGGCAACACTGGCAACCGATATGTATGTAAGAAATCTAAGTTCAGCTTCAGAATCAATGATGTCATTTGCCGAAATTAACAATCGAGCTAATGAAACAGTAAATGCTTCGGTAGAAAAGCTGATTCAATCCTATTCTGTTGCCTCACTGCAAATCTCTGAAACCGGTAAGATCTCTATCGACAAGCTAAACCAAAGCAGTGAAGAATTTTCAACTAACCTTTCAGAAGCAGGAAAAAAACTTGCAGAAACAATTAATGGTGCATCGGGAAAATTCTCTACCGAATTGGAAACAGTAAGTAAGGGCTCCAAAATATATTCTACCAGTCTGGAGAAATTGAACCAAAATATAAATGCTTTAAATGAAAGCTTCGAATCGCAGTTAAAAGGAACAAAATCCCAGTTTGAAGCAAGTCACAGGTTCAGCAGTGATTTGACAAATATGAACGAAATACTGGCATCTTCAGTTTCGGAATTACAAAAATATAAAGAAAACGCAGAGCAGTTAAATAAACATTTGGAAGCGCTTAATACCATTTATGGAAACATGTTGGGCGCGTTGAGTTACAAAAAGTAAAAATCTGAAGTAACCGAATTATGGGTGCAAAGAACTGTCCGGAAACCCCGCGGCAAAAAATGATAAACATGATGTACATTGTACTCACTGCAATGCTTGCTTTAAATGTTGCAGCCGAGGTTCTTGAGGCATTCAGGGTGGTTGATACCAGTTTGAATGAAACCCTTAAAACAGTGGACATGAAAAACGCACAGGTCTATGCTTCTTTCGAGCAGGCCTATGCCGAAAATGAAACCCGTGTCAGGGAATGGAAAGAAAAAGCCGATTATGTGCATCAGGAAACAGACAGCCTGTTTTCCTCTATCTCCCGCATAAAAGAAGAGCTCGTTAGAAAATCAGGTTATAAACCTGTAAATTCTGAAAACCGGATTATTGGCGACGAGTTTTATTATGCTACCGAAACCGGCGATACGCTGATTCTGAGAAAAGAAGATGATTTGAATGTCCCTTCAGAATATATGATTACACAAAAAAATGCCACTGCATTAAAAGAAGAAGTTGATAAATTCAGGGAACATTTAGTTTCTCTCATTGAAGATGATGATGCTGAACTGAAAAAGACAATTTTAGCTACCCTCGATACTTCTGATCCTCCGATGAAGCTTAGAGAGGGCGGCGAAAAAAAATCATGGGAAACAGAACGTTTTCTTGATAAACCACTGGTGGCTGTTCTTACACTTCTTTCGAAAATTCAAATTGATGTAAAAAATTCGGAAGCAAACATTATTAATTACCTCTATTCTCAAATCGATGCCGGCTCATTTCTGTTCAATAAACTGGGGGCAAGGGTAATCCCCAGTTCAAGTGTTGTGCTGCAGGGAGATGAATATGTTGCCGATGTTTTTCTGGCAGCAGAAGATACTACCCAACAGCCCGAAATCTATATCAACAGCCAGCAGGTTCCGGTAACAGACGGGAAGGCAACTTTCAGGGTAAAAACCTCACAACCCGGAACGTTTAAATGGAGCGGCACAATCAAGTACAAAACACCTTCAGGAATAATAAAAAATTATCCGTTCAGCCAGGAGTACCAGGTAACTCAACCTTCAGTTACCATGTCAGCCACACAAATGAATGTATTCTACCGTGGACTGGAAAATCCCTTCGATGTTGGCGGTGGAGGCATTCCGCAGGAAGATCTGGAAGTATCCATGACAAATGGATCTGTAATTAAACAAGGAAATTCATTTATTGTTAAGCCCAATGAACTGGACGAACAGGGACGCAAAACTGCAGTATCGGTACATGCCAATATTGGCGGGCAGAAGCGTCTGCTGGGAACAACAAACTGGCGTGTAAAAAGAGTTCCCGACCCGGTAGCACAGGTTGCCGGTCTTTCAGGTGGCGGCACAATCCGTAAAGAGCGCCTTTTGGTTGAAGACGGAGTGCTTGCAGTTCTTGAAGATTTTGATTTCAACTTTAAATATACCGTTACCCAATTCAGAGTTGAGATATCCGGAGCAGGTGGTTATGTAAATGCATGGGAAAGCAACTCCAACCGTTTTACAGATGAGCAAAAAGAACAATTCAGAAGGCTTAATCCAAACAGTCTTGTATACATAGCAAATATAAAAGCAGTGGGTGATGACGGTACTACCCGTGATTTGGACCCTATAGGTTTAAAAATTCAATAAATATGAAAACACTTATTTATATCGGAATAGCAGTTTTGTTGGCAGCAGGTTCGGCCAACCGGGTGGATGCCCAGATAACAAACAGCGCCTATCCAACAAACGACATCAGCCAGAAAAAGCCAATGCCTCTTCCCTCCGTGCGGGAGGCCGATGTATTCTGGTCGAAAAAAATCTGGCGCATTATCGACTTAAGAGAAAAGATGAACCTGTCGCTCTATTTCCCCACGACCGAAATAGATGGCAGAAAGAACCTGGTATCCCTGCTACTTGAAGGAATTAAAAGCGGGCAGATAACACCGTTCGATGCCCGACTTGATGATGACTTTAAAGTACCTATGACTTTTGAACAGGTACAGGAAGCTTTTGGTGCCGAAGCAACTACAGAAGAGACCATTGATTTCGATACCGGAGAGCGTAAAACAGTTACCATACAAGGGGAAATCAGGCCAAATGAGATCAAACAAATCATGATTAAAGAAGAGTGGTATTTTGACAAGCAGGCATCTTCATTAAACGTGCGTATTTTAGGGATTTGCCCTATCCGGGAATATACGCGCAGTGATGATCCTTCCGGACAGGTGCTGCGTCAGAAAGTATTTTGGGTGTATTACCCGGAGGTGAGAAACCTTCTGGCTACAAATGTAGTAATGAACCCATACAACCAGGCCCAATCGATGTCATACGACGACCTGTTCATCAAACGCTTTTTTAACAGCTACATCGTTCAGGAGTCTAATGTGTACAACAACAGGGAGATCAGCGCTTATTTAACCGGTAAAGATGCTATGCTGGAATCGAAGCGGATAGAAAAGGAAATCTTTAATTTTGAACAAGACCTTTGGGAATATTAAAACCAGAAAAGAAAGGGTTTAGCCTTATGGTTTCATAAGGCTCTTTTTTTCAAATGTTTAATATACTTTTTCACAAAAATCAGATTATTGGAATGAGAAAAGCATTGATTTATATAATCCTGGCCACCGGCCTGCTTTTCCATTCGTGCAGGAATGAAATCGTTCAATATCTTCCCGGAGGTGAACGCAATTCAAAAAACTGGTTTGAATCCACTCCATACGGAATGGTTTATATTCCTCGTGGTTCATATGTGATAGGGCCTTCAGACGACGAACTTCAAAGTTTAAGCACCAATTCCAGAAGAGTTACAGTAGAATCGTTCTGGATGGATGATACGGAAATAACCAACAATGAATACAGGCAGTTCGTTTATTGGGTGCGTGATTCTATTGCAAGAAAAATGCTGGGACAGACTTATTCCGATTTTTTAATCACTGAAGATGTCCGGGGAATTCCTCTCGATGAACCCAAAATCAACTGGGATGAAAAAATTGAGTGGCAGGATGCCGAGTACCAGTCGGCATTGCAAGACCTGTATATCCCTGAGGAAGAACGTTTGGCTTTCTACAAAGAAGTTGACACCCGAAAATTATTCTATGAATACAGCTGGGTCGATTATCAGCAGGCCGCCCGCAGGAAAAACAGCTATAACTTTGAAAAAAAGCAATATGATGGAACGGTTGTTACCATAGATGGGGAATCCATTCCTATTGCCAACCGAAGTTCATTCCTGATGCGTGAAATGGTTCCCGTATATCCCGATACCCTTTCCTGGATACGCGACTTTACTTATACCTACAATGAACCACTGACCATGAAATATTTTTCTCATGTAGGTTTTGATAATTATCCGGTAGTAGGAATCACATGGAAACAGGCACGTGCATTCTGTAACTGGAGGACCAACCTTCAGCAGGAATACAGCTCCCGGCTGAACGAAGCTGCTGCTCATGACTACAGGCTCCCGACTGAAACCGAATGGGAGCTTGCAGCACGCGGAGGCCATACCAATACCATTTATCCCTGGGGAAGTTATTACACCCGGAACGACAACGGTTGCTTTCTGGCCAACTTTAAACCTTTACGGGGAAATTATGTTGCCGACAGTCCGACTTCATCCACTGCCATGGCAGTTGGCCATTTTGATCCAAATAATTACGGGTTGTACGACATGGCAGGAAATGTAGCAGAGTGGACTAGCAGTGCATTTTATGAATCGGCCTATGATGTGGCCAGTGATTTAAATCCTGAGATTGAATACAATGCCTTGCCCGATGATCCGCCGGTTATGAAACGAAAAGTTATTCGGGGTGGATCGTGGAAAGACATTCCCTATTTTATACGGAACTCAACCCGCTCCTATGAGTATCAGGATTCTGCCAAATCATATATAGGATTCAGATGTGTAAGAACCTCCTTCAGAAATGAACTGCACAACAGGTAGTCTAATCCAATTGCTGTCATAATCCGAATTCCCTGAATTGGGTTTCAAGATATTCCAAATCCTTTTTTAGCCAAACTTTAATTTCTTTAAGCGACACAGAAGGATTCAGACTTCCATGTTCAGCACCACCTAAATCGTATTCGTAATGAATGGATACCGGACCTTCAATATTCAATGATTTGTACAAATCAAAATAGGTTTTAAAATCAACCATTCCTTCACCTAGGGGAACATTTTTAAGCTTCCATTCGCCCTTCTCATTTTTCTCCCAAATAAAGTCTTTTATATCATTGGTTTTAATCCAGGGTGCCAATAACCGAAACCCCAGGGGCCATGATACCGCTCCTTCAACTGTTGCGTGGCGAATATCGTACTGAACCCCGATAAACTTCGGATCCCGGTCTTTAACCAAAGTATATAAATCCCATACCGGCCCGCCCACTCCTCTGCCTGAATGATTTTGATAGCCACCATGAACACCAAATTCCCGGTTAATCTGCTCCAGCTTCTCAAACTTCCGCCTGTGCTCATCCAGATTTTCAGTTATGGATTTTGAAAGATCGTAATCCAGATAACCCGTCCGGTAATATTTTATTCCCAAATCGGCCATTGTCTTTAAAACCGGTCTGGTAAGTTTATCCGAAGCATCAATAATGTCAGTTGTTATTAAATAGGAATCGATTCCGGCTGAACGAAGCGCCTTAACTGCCTTGGGTAAATCCCGTTCTACATTTTGAGGCAATACCTGACCTCCTTTACGAACGGTTAAGTCGGCACCGGCAAAACCTAAACCAGCGAGTACTTCAGCTATTTCATCATAACTTATAAACTGCAGTACCTTGGTAAAAACATGTATGGGCCTTTTGTATTTTTCAGCCTGAATACCAACCGAAAACAGTTGATTTGCAGGACTTGACTTATGAAAACCCAGTGACATACCGCCAACTACGGCAGCACTTTTCGATATAAACCCACGACGGGAATTTGGATTCATTGGTTCTGTTTAATTAAAATTACCGGCGATTAAGGTACAAAAAAAAACAGAATAAGAGATGTTACAATAAAAAACCTCTTTCCCCAATTTAATTTCGAAATTAAAATGTGATATTCAATCCTGTGAATAAGGTAATACCTGGCATCGGATAACCATAGTTTATGCTGTATTCCTGGTCAAATAAATTTTTTCCTGAGACAAAAAGCTCGAAATTTTCTGTCAGTTTATAGGACAACATAGCATTTGCAAGTGTATAATTTTCCTGAATAAGCCCCGGATCTCCAGTAGATATATACAATCCTGAAATTTGCTGAACTGAAAGGTTTAAACGGAAATTGTTATAAGAATACATTCCTTCCATGAAAAACTGATGCTCCGGTGCAGCCAGTCTGGGTTTATCTATATGAAGGTAACTGTAATTCGAAGAGAAGCTTAAATCGTCATTAACTTCCCAGTTAAGTTCAAGCTCTATTCCTTTGTTAGAAAATGATCCGATATTCTGCCGTTTAACAGGAGGTGGTGGCGCATCATTAGGCCTGACCTCAATCATATTGGATCCTTCAACGGCAAAAAGTGCAAGTTCTATTTCAAATCTTTTGTCGTAACTTGACTGGCTCATCCCCAGTTCATAGTTCGTAAGGCGTTCAGGCTCCAGTTCAGGGTTTGGAGCAAACAGATACAATTCCATAAGGGTGGGGCTCCTGAACCCTTTTGACCAGGACCCTTTCACTGTGGTGTTTTCTGTAGCTAAAAAAGAAAATCCAACCTGTGGAATGCTTTCAAGGCCAAACATGGAATTATTCTCCAGCCGCAGCCCCGCACTTAAAATCAATTTGTCGATTAAAGTTTGCTGGACATAAGCATAGCCTGCAACGTCCGATACACTGTGCCAGATATCTGTTGAGCCGGGAGCTCCGTCATTGGCAATTCCTGAAACTTTTTTTAAATCCACACCTAAAGTTAACCGGTTACCGGTAAATAACTGCAACCCCTGATAAAGACTTACGCCCATATGCCTGTCGTTCGATTCCCACCCGTTGGTAAAAGAGTGTTCTCCAAAATTGTAAAATGCAATTAACCCGCCTTCCACTTTTTCAAAATTGTTTTTAACAGCCAGTGATGTTTTACCCCTTAAGATATCAATACCGAAAAAAGAAGGCTTGAAAACGGAACCCGGATCCTGCGCATTGAAATCGGCAATATTTATATCGGCAGACACATCAATATTCCTGTTAATTTCATATCCTGCCTTAACGTATCCGTTTACAATTTTAAAGTCGGAAGAATCGCGGTGTCCGTCCGTCCGGTCGTGGTTCAAAGATGCGAAAATCTTTAACGGTCCCTCTTTCATTCCACCACTGACCATATACTTTTGTGTATTAAATGAACCATACGATAACCTTGCCTTTCCGGAAAAACCTTCTTCCTGCTGTTCTCTGGTTATAATATTTATAACCCCTCCCATTGCATTGGAGCCATAAAGAATAGAAGCCGGCCCGCGGATTACTTCCACTTTTTCCACATCCGACGAAACGTAAGCATCAGGCAACGGATGTCCAAATAAACCCTGAAACTGCGGATGACCATCGATTAAAACAAGAATCTGTGTATTGGGTGAGGTGCCACCAACACCTCTTATACTCACCTGTCCGGCTGAACCGGCTCCGACACCAAAACCGGTCACTCCCCTTTCGGTCACAAACATTCCTGGAATCCGCCGGCTAAGAACAGGAAATAAAGCCGATTCGTTGCTTCGTTCAATCTCGCTTCGTTTAACCGTTGAAACTGTAAGCGGAATATTTTTACGGGCTACTTCTATTCGTGAACCGGTTATAATAACTTCTTCAATTTTTATGGTATCCTGCAGAAAATTGATTTGCGCATGGGCTTCTTCAGCTAAAATGAAAAGAATCAACCCCCCTGCAATTAAAAATTTACTGAATCTAAATTTCATCCGTTTATATTTTAAATATTTAAATGATCGAATGGAATCCATATGTTTTAATGCCTTTTGTTCATCAGGGTTTATGTTTGCAAAACATGTGGATTTCATAATTTTTCGTTTATGTGACACTATTTTAATTTTTCGTGTTACCCTACAGGCAAAAAAATTATTCAGCTTTACTCATAACCAACTTTCCATGCTGAATTCCTTTAATGCTAATCAACTTATCAGAAATTTCGGTTAATCTTCGGGAAGCACCCTTAACCGAGATAATTTCCATATAATTTTGTTCATTCAGGTAGAATCCCTGTGCAGAAAGAACCACATCCCGGTATTCAAATTGCAGTTCCGAAGATTTTTTCAAAATATCTGATTTTTCATGATTAAACACCAATACAATAGCTCCGGCAACAACGTTATCACATTTCCATTTTTCTTCTGCCAGATTTTTTTCGATGAGATAGCGAATGGCCTGGGAACGATTGGGAAACTGATTGTTATTCACAAATTCATCAAGGGCATGCAATAAATCTTCATCGAGCGAAACACCAAATCGCGATACAGTCATAATAACACAATTTAAAATATTCGTGTCACGAATATACAACAACATTTTTAAACAAGAAAAAAATTGCTTGGAGGGTTGTTAATGTTTTATTATTTTCTTCTCAAATGTTTTTCCGGAAACATTAACCCTCAGAAAATAGACACCTTCGGGAAGGTGCCCCCAGTTAAAATGAAGACGGGGCCCCTTATGCTGTTCCACTTTTTTACCTTCCGAATTGTACAATAAAATTTCCTGCACCGGGAGTCCACCGGGAACAAACACTTTAATATTTCCTGTAAAAGGATTGGGATATACTTTTAACTCACTGTTGTTCATAGCATGTGAGGTATTTATAACATTCCCGGTTACAGAAATTAACCAAAGCCTGGGATCAATCTTAATTTCGTTTACCTCGAATCCCGGCTCAATTACGAACTCCTGGTTATTGTATGTATTATTCAACCTGTAATCAGCTGAATCAATTTTCCCCTGACTATACACACGCACAGGCACAGGCATTTCAAAAAAATCAACCGAAGGATGAGAAGTTATCTGGCTAAGATAAAGTACAGTACGTTTCATGTCACTGGTAAATCTCAGGGAATAAACAGGAAAACCTTCACCGTAATACCAGTCGTTGAAAAATTCGGTCAGGATGGTATCGCCGGCAGCCTCTAAATGGGCAACCAGTTGATCGTGCTGAGCAAATCCACTGGCAATTGCAGGATCCCTGAAATAGCTTCGGATGCCGTTAAAAAAATCTTCTTCGCCTATAATCCAGCGCAACATGTGCAATAAATAAGCACCTTTTGAGTAGGAAAGTCTCCCGCTGAAGAGTATCGACATATTTGTGGTATCGGTAACAAAAACGGAGCCTCCGGAAAAGCTGGTAATATCCTCAACGTTTCTTTTCTTCCAACTCATAAATTCCGATTCTCCGTCAAGATTTTCCTTTGCCAGTCCTGTAAAATAAGTGGCAAATCCTTCGTTCAGCCAGATATCCTGCCATGATGCAAGCGTAATATAGTTGCCAAACCATTGATGTGCCATCTCGTGTGCAATCAAATCAAAACTAAAGTTTCCCATAAAACTCATGGTTTGATGTTCCATTCCGCCTGCCCAGCCAAATTGTGCATGACCGTATTTTTCATCAGAAAAAGGATATTCCCCAATTAAACTGTTAAAGAATTTCATTATTCCAACGGCAGCAGGTGTTTGTGCTCTCACCTGCCCAAGTGATTCAGGATAAACATAATTGAGAATTTCAACTACTTTTCCATCCTCCAGTTCAACGTAGTCGGAATAATGGGTATAATTTGTAACGCCTATTGCCACCAGGTAGGCAGCAATTGGGTGACGATGTTTCCAATGCATGGTGCGCATTGAACCGGTTACAGTTTCCGAAACCAATATTCCATTGCTGGCTGTCCGGTAAAGCTCAGGAGTGGTTACGATCACATCAATCGAATCAATTTTATCCGATAGCGTCTGTTTACAAGGCCACCACTCCATTGCACCATAAGGTTCCGACAGTGTCCAGATAATGGGTATGCTGTCGTTTCCATGCCGCGCCTGTAGAAACGATCCAAAACCTGAACCGGTTGGTATTCCCTGGTAAAAAACAACCACTGAATCCATTTGACCAACAGAAACCGGCACTGACAGATGAACAATCAATTGTTCAAAGACCTGAGAAAATTCTGCTGAACCCCCTCTATTCCAAACGGAATCAACCACCATTGAAGAATCGAGATCAAAAACAACTTCCGATAATTCATCGGTTTGGCTGATAAGGTATGACGTTATTTTCCCGCTTAGATACCTCTTCCCAGGATCAACCAGCCATTCCATCCGCTGATAAACCAGGTTGTAATCCGAATAATTTTGAGGATCTGAAAATGTTTTCATCCCATGAAATTCAGCACCTTCACATTCACCTGATTTTTGCAAAAATATACCCTTCAGTTGACGGGCATTTAACTTTCCCATACTAAAGACAGTAAAAACCACCAGGTATAATAAATAAAACTTCATTTCTAAATTTACTACTTTTAATGCATAACAACGGTTGTTTTTAAAAGTTTGATGCACAACAGCATGCTTGCAAGATAGGAATTCCGGTAATTATTTAATGGCAAATAAGAAAGGAATTACGGAATTCAAATAAAATCCTATTCATAATTAGGCTATAAACCGGAAACCAATTAAAATCATTGCGCATTTTATAGCTGCTTAAATGATTTATGCTGTGCATTCCCAAATTAATAATGAAAATTGTGCTTAAAGAACCCTCTTTTAAGAAAAGGAAAGATCTTTATTTTAAATGATTGCAGGAATTACCATCATAAACAAAAAAAAGGCACTTCAGCATAGGAGAAAACCTGCTCCGGATATTCTTCCTCCATTAATTCCTTTCATGAATTTATCCATAAAGCAGGGTCACGATATAAAAAAAGTCATCATTTTTTGTTGGCAAAACAGAATATTATTTCTAAAGATGAAAAGAAAAAGGAACAAAAAAAACCGTTATGATTCGAAATCTCAGAACGGTTTTCGCAGATTTATGCCCACCCAATTACTTTTCCAGCTCTTTCCAGACCAATGCGCTGGCACCAACAATTGCAGCATCACCAGGTTTGAGTTTCGAAGGCAAAATTTTTATTTTATCTTTAAAAATCGGAAGAAGATGTTTCTCCATATGTTCCTTTGTTGGTTTGAAAATAAAGTCACCGGCAGCTGTTGGTCCACCAAACAGGAAAATTGCTTCAGGACTCAGGTGATGAACAGTATCAGCCAGACCCTGCCCCAGCCATGCACCTGTTTTTTCAAATACTTCCAGGGCAATTTTATCGCCTTTAACAGCAGCCTCATAAATCATCTTTGAATCGAGTTCCTTATAGGAATATTCAGCAAGTAAACTGTCGTTGGCATTATATTGCGCCAGGAGTTCGAATGCAGTACGTTTCATGCCCGAAGCTGAACAATATGCCTCCAGATGTCCAAATGCAGTGCAGCCACACCTTCTGCCATCAGGAACAAGAATTGTATGACCGCATTCACCGGCAAAACCATCGTGCCCGTAAACCAAATCGCCATTTACGATAATACCGCTTCCTACTCCTGTACCAAGGGTGAACATCACAAAGTTCCTCATATCTTTTGCCCCACCGTAAATCATTTCCCCAATGGCAGCTGCATTTGCATCGTTGGTTAATGCCAGAGCTTCCATTTTTGGAAAATGAGTTCTCAGCAGCTCAACCAAATGAACCACTCCCCGAAACGAAAGATTTGGCGCGTATTCTATGGTGCCGCTGTAATAATTTCCATTAGGAGCTCCTATTCCAATACCCAGAATTTCCAAATCCTGATTTAACATTTTTACAGAGTTAATAACAGCTTTAATGGCAGATGCCAGGTCAGAAACATATCTTTCGGTATCGCCATGAGAAGGAGTTGGTATATTTTCTTTTACCAGTACATTCCCTTCGGGATCTACAACTCCAATAGCAGTATTTGTACCACCAATATCAACTCCGATTGCAACTCTTTTCATCATATAATTGATTTTTTAATTTGAATGATTATTTATTTTAAAAAGTTTTCTTATACTGCAACTTCAAGATGTTAAATAACAGACACTATGAATTTTCCAATTCATGTATTAACTACCTGGACATTTATGTGCTTAAACGAATTACTGCCACCAGGAACAGGAGGAGTTCTGTCTTCATTACCCATTGAAAAAACTATTTTTGCAGATTTCCTGAAAACAGGACACATTTTGGTAACGGTGACTGTGAAATAAGATATAAGAAATCCGACCATAGAAACAAACATGTTCTTTGGTAACTTTATTTCTTTGTTTCATCTATTATCGGCTTTTGATTAGGACCAGGTTTTTAAATAAATTTAAATCGTGAAAACAAATTTAGAAATTTTATGCAATGTAAAATGTATTTGATTTTTTTTTGACATAAATGAATTAAAACCTAAGGAATAAATTTTGTACATTAAGCTTTAGTTATTGGAGAAGAATAAATGAGAATAATAAAAAATGATATCTGTTTGGAAAAGAATTAAAATAGGGCTGACCTGGTTGTTGCTCCTGCCTGTTTATTTTTATAAATATGCTGTTTCTCCTTTAAAGCCTGCTACTTGCCGGCATTCACCCACTTGTTCGGAATATGCAGTACAGGCTTTAAAAATTCATGGACCATTTAAAGGTTTTATGCTGGCTGTCCGCAGAATATTAAGGTGTCATCCCTGGGGAACTCATGGGTACGATCCTGTTCCACCAAAAAAGGGAGAAAAGTAAAAAAAATGAAACTATAAGTTTAATTTTGCACCATTATATTCAGATTATGTCATTTAGAAGGATAACATGAATAAATAATATGACTTACAGAAAGAGTTAAACATATATGATAAAGAAAATTTTTCTAATCGTTGCTGTTATCTTGTTGTTCGTTTCCTGCACATCGAGAAATAAGAGAATGAATAAACAGGATAAACAGGTTGTAACAGTAAGTATATTGCCCCAGAGAACCTTTATAGAGAAGATTGCCGGAGAGGATTTTGATATACAGGTGCTGGTACCTCATGGAGCAAGCCCTGAATCATATTCGCTTCTGCCATCTCAACTGAAACAGATTTCGCACTCTGCAGTTTGGTTTCGTTTGGGTTATTTAGGTTTCGAGTTGTCGTGGTCAGAGAAAATTAAACAGTTAAACCATGAAATGAAAGTTATTAATTTATCAGAAGGACTGGATTTGATTTCAGGAGAAAAAGTTACCCATGCAAATCACTTCCATTTTGAAGGAATTGACCCACACATCTGGATGTCACCTAAACTGGTAAAACAGATGGCAGGTAAAATCACGGAAGTACTTTCTGAATTAAACCCCAAAAATGCGGATGTATACCAGACAAATTATCAATACTTTTCATCAGAAATTGAACTGCTCGACAAAAAAATACGAGAGGCTTTTAAAGAGCATCAGGGACAGGCAATAATGACATTTCATCCAAGCCTCTCCTACTTTGTTCGCGACTACGGGCTCATACAGTATTCACTGGAATCGGGAGGTAAAGAACCCACAACGCAGCATATGGCAAAGATGGTTGAACTTGCGCGAAAAGAAAATGTAGATGTAATATATATTCAAAGTGAATTCGATAAAGACCATGCGCAAGTTTTTGCTAAAGAAATCGGAGGAAAAGTTATTGAAATATGGCCTTTAAATCCGGAATGGCAGGAAAACCTGATGGATATCACACACCTCATTATAGAAAACTTTTAATGGACGCACTTATCAAAATAGAAAACCTTTCAGCAGGTTATGAGAAATTTCCGGCAATTAAAGATGTATTTCTTGAAATATTTGAGAACGATTTTATAGGAGTTATAGGACCCAATGGAGGGGGCAAAACCACATTGTTGAAAGTAATTCTTGGGTTGCTGACTCCGATGAGCGGTAAAATTATTTTCCGGTCCGACATCAGTAAAAGGAAAAAACCCATTGGTTACCTTCCTCAGGTAAAACATATTGATCGCAATTTCCCGATTACGGTATTTGAAGTAGTTCGTTCAGGGACATTGATGGAGAACCAGCAAAAAACAAACGCTTCCGACATAGATAAACGAATAGACAAGCTCCTGAATGAAATGGGAATAGCAAACATCCGAAACAAAGCCATAGGTGAATTATCGGGAGGACAAATGCAACGGGTATTTTTATGCCGGGCATTATTGAGCGATCCCCGGGTTCTTCTGCTGGATGAGCCCGATACATTTGTTGATAACCGTTTTGAAGGTGAACTCTATGAAAAACTCAGGCATTTAAATAAGCATATGGCAATTATACTTGTTTCTCACGATGTAGGCACCATTTCTAGTTACGTGAAAACCATAGCCTGTATAAACGGGGAACTCCATTACCACCCCGACAATAGAATCACCCAGGAGCAGCTCGATGGCTACAATTGTCCCATCAAATTGATTTCTCATGGAGAAATACCTCATACAATTTTAAAACGACATAACTGATATGAGCAATTTTATTGAACTTTTCTCCTACGATTTTTTTCAAAAAGCTTTTCTTGCTGCCATTTTTGCCAGCATCTCATGTGGAATTGTGGGAAGTTACATTGTTTCCAGACGTATAGTATTTATAAGTGGAGGAATCACCCATGCTTCCTTTGGCGGCATAGGACTAGCCTTTTTGCTGGGATTTAATCCACTTTTAGGAGCCGTTGCCTTTGCTGTTGGTTCGGCAATTGGCATCCAGTTTTTTACCAGGGTTGCCCAGGTCCGTGAAGATTCATCCATTGCCATTTTCTGGTCACTTGGAATGGCACTGGGAATTATTTTTGTATTTATGACTCCTGGATATACCCCTAATTTAATGAGCTATTTATTTGGAAATATTCTGACGGTAAGCACAGGAGAATTGTGGTGGATGTTTATTCTTAATATTGTAATCATCTTTTCATTCTCACTTTTTTACAGGAAAATTCTTTATATTGCCTTCGATGAAGAGTTTGCGCGTGCAGCCGGTTTGCCGGTTAGTCTGTTCAATTACCTTACCATTACACTTATTGCTTTAACAGTAGTGTTAAACATCCGCGTAGTGGGAATTATCCTGATTCTATCGCTTTTAACCATTCCTCAGGCCACGGCCAACCTGTTTACAAAAGATTTTAAAACGCTTCTGATTCTGTCGTCGGTAATTGCATTTCTGGGAACCATTACCGGATTGTTTATTTCCTATTTTATGGACATTCCTTCAGGAGCTACTATTATTTTTACTTTAGTGGTAATGTTTGGTTTATTCAAGCTTTACAAATCACTATTCTAATGCTTGGAAAAGGAAAAAAAGAAAAGATTTTTACATGCATGTCGTGCGACCGTAGTTTCTCAAATCTGGACACAGACCGGTCATGCAGCAATTGCTTTGCATGCACCGGTTGTGAAATATATTACTGTCCGTTTTGCAGGGAGGAAGTTGTTATTAAAACAAAAAAGCCGATGGGCTGATAATGTTACCAGAAATTACCAGTTATTGGAAAAATATTTCACAGTTCCCACTTTCAGCTCCAGGGTGGCTTCCTCATCGCACACAATGGTCCCGTTTGGATGCATCTGAAGAGCCGAAAGAGTCCACATGTGGCTGATTCCCCCCTCCACAACCTTTTTAAGAGCACGGGCTTTTTTATAACCATTAACGATTACGATTACTTCACGGGCATCGAACACGGTTTGTACACCAACAGTAATTGCTTGTTTCGGTACTTTTTCAATGTCGTTTTCGAAAAAGCGGGAATTGGCAACAATGGTTTCAAAGTTCAGGTTAATAATGCGGGTACGTGAACTCAATGAAGAGCCCGGAACGTTAAAAGCAATGTGCCCGTCGGCACCCATTCCACCCAGAAACAAGTTAATCCCGCCAAACTTGCTGATTTTTTCTTCATAATCCTGACATTCCTTTTCTAAACCGGCTGCATTACCATTTGGGATAAAAATATTATTCCGGTCGATGTCGATGTGATTAAAAAGATGTTCATTCATAAAAGAATGATAACTTTGAGGATGATCCTCAGGCAGGCCAACATATTCATCCATATTAAAGGTAATCACATGTTCAAATGACAGTTTACCTTCCTTATGAATGTTTATCAGTTCATGGTATGTTCCTTCAGGAGAAGAACCGGTTGGCAATCCCAGCACGAAAGGCCGGCTTTTGGATGGATTGAAGTCATTGATCCGGCTGGCTATATGATGAGCGGCCCACCTGCTTAAATCCTCGTATGTTTTATGAATAACTAAATGCATATTAATAAATTTTAAAATTATAAAATTCCTTCCATTGAATTTCCCAGTTTTGAAGCCTCCTCGAGAAACTGCCTGACATTCAGTTCACGCAGATAAACCATTCCGTGAGTTGCCCTGAGCAGTGGCGAATTGTTTTCATAAAAAAAGTTTTTTCCCAGCAGCAGCTGAATTTGCTTGTGCTGCTCAAACCAGTTGCGCTGAGTAAGTTCGCTAAACATTCCATCGTGCTGATAGCTTGGAAAAGAAGCATTCACCTGCGTTACATAGCATTCAGCAAACGACTTGTTCAGAGTAGCAAGAGAATTTAACGATACCGGCACAATAACTTCCACGTCCCATGGATTGTATTTAAACCAAACATTACGATAACCCACTATTCTCAGGCGACTCAGGTCTTCTTCCTTATCCCATTCTTCCACGGCCTTCGCAATTGCCTGCAACACTTTATAGTGGGTGTCGGGGCCACTGCCCTGCGGATCCATTGCCAAACTAATAACAGTTGGCCTGTACTTCCTGAAATCCTGTAAAATTGGAAGTATATCCTTTTCCATATCGGGCTTGCTTCCCATTTCGTTATGCTGATAAAAACCCAACCTCAGGTGATGGACATTTTTTACCATTACACCATAATGAGCCCACACCAGTTCTTCTTCAAACTCACGAATCATCCCCTTCAGCTTCTGAATGTTTGGAGGATTAACACTTCCACCGTAACTGTCTTCAAGAGATGACAGTACGATATCAATAACTTCTGAGAGTCTGTTTTTGTTTTCAACATTCCAGATGGAAACAAGGGCACGAATCAGACGATGGCAAACCCCCCGCCTTTTTTCTTCAGGATTTTGTGCAGCAATATTATCCAGATAATGGTAAATATCCTTGTCCCATTTATATTTATACCCATTTTCAAAAAAATCAGGGTAATTGATCATCTCAATCTGATTTTTATTAATCAGTTCTTTTGTATCAATAAGCAAATCAGAAAGAAAGCTGTTTGTAACTGCTGTATAGCCTGAAGTTAACACTGAAAAATGCAATTCATTGCTGGATTCCCTCGACTGCCGGTTGGTTAAAGGCATAATTCCCAGCATAATATCATCATGATGCGGACCGGTATGGTAATATACCTGATTAATTTCCTTTTGCAACCCCCGTTGAATTTTTTTCAATATGGAATCAATTACCGACTGCACCGTATTTTCATTTAAATCAGGAATCTGGCTGCAATACTTATCGTTTTTCAGATCTTTGAGTTCAAGTTTACCCCCAAACTTGTTAATTTTTTTGCATAGATCCATAACAGCCCGTTCTGTCTTCTTATGTATCCAGGGACCATTACTGTAAAAATAATCCACCGCATCTTCAAGCCCCACCGAAGCACCGTCAGTAAGATAAAACCTGCTGTTTTTTAATGCCTGCAATGAAGTTGCCGGATAAACAACCGTGGGTTCACTTTCCAACGAATGTTTAATCGTATCGGCAATGGCTTCACCTGCGGCATAAATAATGGCTTTATTGTTTGGATTATATCCGATTGTTCCCAATCCAACAGAGATAACCAGGCGTTTTTTCGACACCTCGATTCCCCCCAGATCGGTAGCTAAAACGGCTTGTGTTTCAAAATTGGTTTTGGTAAGGCGGGTAGAGGAAAAATGATCAGACCCCCTGGTATTAAAAGCAATATGACCATCGGGGCCTATGCCTCCCAAATAAAAACCAATACCTCCTTTTTCACGTATACGGTTTTCATATTCGGTGCACCACTGGTCAATTTTAAAGATCGATTGTTGCTGAATCTGCTCCTGATAATTTTTAGCCTCCCGATATCGCAGTGTCAAATCAATTTCAAGTTCAGGAAAAACATCACTGAAATGCCTGCCCTGATAAAGTTCAATTTTATCGGAGTTAATAAGCAAAGCATTGTGAAGGTTAAATCCAAGTATTTCAACATAATTCTTTAAGATAAAATAATACAGGCTGTTATGCTGCTTTGAACTGATGGGGTAAAAGTCACCCATTTGAACCAGTTGAAGTTCGTTTAAAGATGGCTTTCTGCCGGTTAATCCATATTTTTCCCTGATATCAGTTCCTCTTTTATCGTTCCATTCCTCGAGTAAAAGGCGGGTAAACTGAAGAAAATACTGAGCTGTTTTTCCGGTTGGCAAACAAACCACTCCTTTTGGATTCTCATGGACCCATTCCAAAAAACTTAGAGCAGACAGCAGTCCAAGCTTCGGAAAACTATCCACTGCAATATAAGGGATCTGAGTAGTAATTTCCTGCAGTTTAGATTCACTGAAAAAAGCCTGTTCTACTTTTGAAAAATTTAAATTCATATTGCATTATTTTATATTTCAACCTGTAATCAAACTGCCGCAACACGATCGATTGCATAGGCAGCTGCCCCCATTGGTCCGGCATTTTGGCCTAATTCAGAAAATTTAATAACCGTATCGTTGCTGATGTCCCTGTTGCTAAATGTATTGATAGCCTGCTGAATGGGTGCAGTAATAAATTCACTGGCATCGGTAATTCTTCCCCCGATAACAATCAATTCGGGATTAAAGATTTGAACAAGAAAAACAATTCCTTTACCCAGCCAGTAAGCAGCTTTATTTAAAACGGAGATGGCAAACTGATCGCCACGTTTGGCAGCTTCTATTACAACTGCAATATCCGCATTTTCTATTTCACCATTTACAAGGTCCTCAATCAGGGATGAACTACCGGACTGGATTCCCTGAATGGTCATGCGCTTTATTGCATTGGCAGAAACAATGGTTTCCAGGCAGCCCTGTTTACCGCAACTGCAAAGAACGCCATTATCAACAATAGGCAGATGACCGAATTCACCCGAATAACCCGATTTACCGGTATATAGGTTCCCATTTATGATAATGCCCAGGCCCAATCCCCAATCCACCTGAAGCACCAACACATTTTTTTTATTTTTTGCCAGACCAAAATGCTGTTCAGCAAACGCACGCAACTTTGAATCGTGGCTAATAACAACCGGCAGACCAAAAACCTCATTCAATTTGTCGGAGAGGTTTTCTATCTCAGGAAAATAGGTTTTATTAATATCTTGTTTCTGATTTATCAGCCCTGGCATCTCAATACCCGCTACAAGAACTTTTTCTTTATCAACATACAGTTCTTTGAGTAACTTATCCAATTCCCTGCTCACTTGAGAAAAAATTTCAAAACTTGATTGAACATGAACCTGAATAACATGAGGTTTACCAACAGATTTATTGTTACTGTTGAAGATGGAGATAACTGTGCGATTCACATTTACTGAAATACCGGCAACAAAAAAACTGTCTTCAACCAGATGATAAATATTCGGACGTCGTCCTCCGCTTGAATCACCCCTGCCCAATTCTTTTACCAATCCATCATCAATAAGCGCTAACAACAAGCTGTTTATCTTTGGAGTACTAAGTTTTAATACCGCCGATAGTTTGCTGTTTGACATGGGACCATAAAAGAAAAAACTTCTTATTATCTGTTTTTTATATAAAGTTTTTTTTTGCTCAACTCCCTGACTTTGGTTTCTGCTATTTTTAAAGAGTTTCTCCATAAAAAAAAATTGCTTTAAACAAAGATTGGGAAATTTTTGATTCGAAGCAATATCTTTTTAATATATTTAAAAAGATAGTTTTTTAATCTTTAATTTTGCCTTTTAAGAAGTAATCAGTTTTCATTAAAAAATTATAGTCTTTTAGACAAAAAAAGCTGATATTTAACCTTCTGTTTGGATATGATATAAAACCGTTTATTTATGCGTCCGTTATTCTTTTCTGTTAGTTTTATGTGCTTATTTATTTATTCCTTCGGGCAATCAAAAAAAATAATTCATATTCCCGATATTCCCGGGTACCAAACTTTAAAGTGTGATTTTCACATCCATACCGTATTTTCTGATGGAACCGTATGGCCAACAGTAAGGGTGGAGGAAGCCTGGAGGGAAGGACTGGATGCCATTGCTATCACTGATCATATAGAATATAAACCTCATTCAAAAGATATAGAAGCAGATCAAAACCGTTCATATGAGATTGCCGCACCTTTGGCAAAAAGTCTTAATATCATCCTGATAAAAGGTGCTGAGATAACCCGAAACATGCCACCCGGCCATTTAAACGCGTTGTTTATTCAAAATGCCAATCTTTTGGAAAGGGAAGATGTATTTGATGCTATAGGTGAAGCGCGTGATCAGGGTGCATTTATTATTTGGAACCATCCAGGATGGAAAGTTCAGCAACCCGATACCATGCTCTGGTGGAAAGAACATACTCGCCTGCTGCAAAATAACATGATGCACGGAATTGAGGTTTTTAATTACAATGAGCATTATCCTGAAGCAATTAACTGGGTGCGCAACAGGAAACTCTCCATAATAGCGGGATCGGATGTTCATGAACCTGTTGGTATGGAATACGATTTGGAAAATTCACACCGCCCAATGACTCTTGTTTTCTCCCGAACCCATTCGGAAGGGGGAATTCGTGAGGCATTATTCAGCAGGCGTTCTGTAGCCTGGTTCGATAATACATTGATTGGAAGGGCAGGGTTGCTTGAACCTTTATTCTTTGCCTCCCTGAAAATTAATCCTTCTTCAGGTACATTAAGGAATGGCGAAACACGTAGAATTGAATTGGAAAATAATTCAGATATAAATTACCAACTTGAACTGGTACAACCTGGAGTAGGATTTGAAGCCACAGCCTCAGTTGTTTTAAAAGCACATCGTGTTTCTGTTATTGATTTAAACGGAAATTCAGATGAAGTTTCAGAAATGAATGAGTTACAGGTTTACTACAAAGTCAAAAACATGTTGGTTACCTCGTCAGAAAATCTGATAATTACTTTAACCATTCCAAATTCTTACTAAAATTAGTTATATATAGATGCCTGCAAATAAAAATGCATATCCGTTAAAGGAATTTTCACTCACGGGAAATCTTGAAATATCACCCGATGTTCACCTGATTTCCTTTGAACGAAAGTATGATTTTATACCCGGACAGGTTATTAAAATTGGCCTGGATTTAAATATTCCGCCACGGATTTACAGTATATGCAGCGGCAACAGAGACTCAGAAATTTCGGTACTTTTTAATGTAAAAAAGGGGGGATTATTAACACCTCATCTTGCGGCACTAGTCCCGGGAGAAAAAATTCTGGCTTCAGAACCCTATGGCAGCTTTAAAGGAAACAGCGATAATGCATGGTGGATTGCAGCCGGTACAGGAATCGCCCCTTTTTACTGTATGCACCGTTCAGGATTGAGCGGGAATAAAACATTAATTCATGGAGTAAAAAATCTAAACCAGTTTTATTTTGAAGATGAGCTGGAGGAGGCCTTTGCTGAAAAATACATACGCTGTTGCTCCGGGGAATCTTCATGCAATACCTTTCCGGGGCGGGTAACCGATTACATCTCACAATTGGATAGTCTGCCGGACATATATTATTATATTTGTGGAAAATCATTAATGGTAGTAGAAGTTCGTGATTTGCTAATATCAAAAGGGGTATCTTTTGAAAAAATTAGTGCCGAAATTTATTTTTAATTTTTAAAAGAATTCAATAGCCTCATTTAAAAAAATGTTACTTATTTGCAAACTTCTATTGTTGAACACCATCTAAAATATGAAACATGAAACAGAATTTTATTTTATTTGCTTCTCTTTTATCTCTATTTTCATTTGCTCAAGTTGCCCATGCGCAAGGATTAGAGGAAATACTTTTCCGCCATTTTGATGCTGTAGGTCAACGAGAACTCTTAAAAAAACAAACCTATAGCTCACAGGCTACGATTGACCAGATGGGCATGCAAATTCCAATGAGCATGAAAGTAAAGCGTCCTAATAAATTCAGGATGGAGATGGAAATGCAGGGTCAGAAAATGGTGCAGGCATATGATGGGAAAAAAGGATGGATGATTGCTCCATGGATAAGCCAGAAACCCAGAGAATTAACGGGAACAGATTTAAATCAGGCAATGGAGCAGGCAAACCTCGACGGCGAGCTTTATAATTATAAAGAAAAAGGCAAAGATCTTTCTCTTGAAGGTAAGGTGGATATCGAGGGAAAGCCAATGTATAACATCAAGTTAAACGATATGGATGGCTCTGTTAAAAATTATTATATTGATGCCGAGGATTTTTTGATAAAAAAAGTGACCATGCATATGAAAGAACAGGGTCAGGAGGTGGAAGTAGAGCAAAATATCAGCGAATATAAAAATGTTGACGGTGTTATGATGCCTGCAAAGATTGAATCGAAAAACCCGATGGGAACAGCAATAGTCACTTTTACGGATATCAGTTTTAACGATAAAATTGATGATACTGAATTTCAAATGCCTGAGTAGTTATTGTAAGTAAAGAAACTAATAAAGCGATCCCTTTATTGGTACAGCCTTTTTACAATTTATTTTTTGGAGTGAGCCTGATAACTTTATCCGGATCGTTTAACACCACATATATAGCGCCATCGGGGCCGGCAGCAACATCACGGACACGACCTGCACCTTTAAGAATAACCTGTTCATGGATAACCCGATCGTCATCCAGTTGAAGTAACCGTACTTCCTCATATTTTAAAGCTCCCACCAGCAGCCGGTTCTTCCATTTTCCAAAGGCATCGCCGGTATAAAAATCAAGACCGCATACTGCAATGGAGGGTTTCCAATAAAGAATAGGCTGCTCCATTCCAGGCATATGTGTCAGTTCTGTTATTATAGTACCGTTGTAGTTTCTTCCATAGGTAATTGTTTCCCATCCATAGTTTTTCCCTGATTCAATCAGGTTAAGTTCATCACCACCCATAGGACCATGCTCAGTAGCCCATAATTTTCCTGTTTCAGGATGAATGGCCATTCCCTGAATGTTTCTGTTTCCAAGGCTGAATATGGATTTCATTGCTTTGTCATCATAAAGAAAGGGATTGTTTTCAGGAATGGACCCATCCTTATGAATACGATGAACTTTACCATTGGGAAGCGAATAATCCTGTGCCTGGTATCCTGCACCTCTGTCTCCAATGGCAAAATAAAGATAACCCCATGGATCGAAAACTATACGGCACCCATAGTGATGACGTGTTGTACGATAAGTTTCCGGGGGTGCTTCAAATAAAACCTGCTCATTGGTCCAGGTATTGTTTTCAATTTTTCCACGAACAATACGTGTCATTGCCGGAGGCCTTTCCCCTTCATAATTTTTTAATGCATGGCTGTAGGCCAGGTATATCCATCCGTTGCGATCATATTCCGGATCAACAGCTACATCGAGCAATCCACCCTGCCCTTCATGAAGCACCTCAGGTATATTGCGGATGGCTTCGGCCTGAAGCACTCCGTTTTTAACGATCCGCAACCGGCCAGGCCTTTCGGTAATAAGAGCGGTATTTTCATCAATGAAATCAATGGCCCAGGGTATTTTAAGGCTATCGGCAAAAGTTTCAGCTACCATAAAATAATCCATCGTTTCAACAGTTTCAGGAACCGGAGGTTTTTCAACACCCTCCTTTTTTTCAATTTCCCTTATATACCCAACGACGGCCTGTATCTCTTCATCGGAAAGAGAATTTTCGTACGACGGCATGCCAAGGTGAGGAATTCCATGTTTTATGTTGCGGGTAATATATCCATTTTCAGCACCAAACTGCCAGACGCCATCGATCAGGCTTGCAGCATTACCACCATCCAGATCAGAACCATGACATTGTGCACAATATTGCTGAAACAAAGCAGGGGCGTCAGTTTGAGCAGCTATTTTTTCTGCAAAAAAAATCAGCAGAATAGTGAATAAAACATTTACAACTTTATAACCTGATAAACGCATGAGCTAAATGATTTTTAAATGTATATGTATATAAAAACCCCAATTGAAAAAAAGTTTACTGCCAATGCGAATTTTTGTTCAAATAAAAAAAGAAAGCAGATAAAGCTGTTAAAAAATATATCTTTTACAAATGATTTATATGTATTTTGCTAATGCAATCCCATAACAGACTTGAAGTTTGATCCCAGCTAAATTTGTTTTTTTGTTCAAACCCTTTTATTATGAGTTCATCTCTCAACTGTGGATTTGCAGCAACTTTTTCCATTGCTTGAGCAATTTGTTCCACATTGAAAGGATCGGCATATAATACAGCATCGCCTCCAACTTCAGGCATGGAAGTGGTATTGGAACATATAACCGGCAATCCGGCACTCATTGCCTCAACGATAGGCATGCCAAATCCCTCGAAAAAGGGGAGATAAGTCAAGGCAAGTGCAGCACTGTAGATCCGGCTCAATTCATTTTCCGAAACCCTTCCAGTGAAAATAACATCACCTTTAAAATCCATAGTTTCAAAAATTTCATATATCCCGGATGTTTTGTGCATTTCATTACCGACCACCATCAATTTCACCTGTCTTGAAGTATTTTTCCGGTATAATTCATATGCACGTAGAAGACCTGCAATGTTTTTACGGGGATGCAAAGCTCCCACATACAAAAAATAAGCGAATCCTCCCGTATACTTTTCTCTGATAAATTCCTGCTCCTGAGGCAAAGAAGGTTTAAATCCTTCATTTACTCCATCATAAATAACATCAATAACAGAAGGATCAACTCCAAACGAAGCGGCTATGTCATTTTTTGAATAAACCGACACGGTTGCAATACGTGCTGCCTTATGTGCAAACCGGGGGAAAAAATAGGCGTAATATTTTTCTTTCAGCCATGGCAAATCTTCAGGCCGGTGCCAAAAGCTGATGTCATGAATTACTGCCAGTTGTGGAATATGTGTTTTTAATGACAAATACCCGTCGGGAGACAAAAATAAATCAACCTTGTACTTTTTCAACACATCAGGAATGCGATACTCAAACCACAAGTAAAACAAAAACGGATGACGGGCAGGAGGACCAATTATAACCGGTGTAACATTTTCAGAAAAAATAAATTCTTTGGAATAAGGTCTGTCAAAAATAAAGATGAATTCATGCTCAGGATGATTGCAAACCATCCGTTTCACAGTTTCCAAAGTAAACCAGCCAATTCCTTCCAGTCTGTTTTTTAGCAGCAGCCTTGTATTTATTGCAATCCTCATAATTTTAGTTGAATTAACCCTGATGCATTCTTGATTGATAATCCCTGATAATCAAAACTTCATGGCAAATTCACTGAGTATACCTGATAATTATAAAATTTTATGAGATGAAAATAAATATAAAATTCCAATATCTTTGTTGTAAAACTATAATTAATGAAACGAACAGTATCCATTCCATCAGCAGGCATAAATCTGCCCCGGCAGATGCGAGTAGCCATCCGGTGCTAGCTGTTCAGAAAAATAAAGGATCATGAAGCATGTTTCAAAAAAGTTTTCGTTAAAGCTATACTGTAATTTTCTCAAGAAAATGAAATCAGAATTTTTTTTGATAAAAAAAACAGCAAAAACTATTCAATGAAAACATTTACGAAATTTATTTTACAGAAATCTCTGGGCCTCCATAACTATTTGTATGTGTTTGCTTTGTTTGTAATTGCCAAAATCAGGTGGGATAAAAAAGAAAAAGATTTCTTCTTTTTTCTTAAATTACTACCCGAAAAGGGAGTTGTACTTGATTTAGGTGCAAACATTGGGGTTACCAGTTTTCATCTGGCCAAAAAATTGCCTCACAGCATCATCTATTCCTTTGAACCGTTGGAAATAAACATGAACGTTTTGAAACGCATCAAAAAAAACTTCAGAATTCATAATATCAGGGAGTTTCAATTGGCTGCAGGATTTGAAAATACCCAGCTTGAAATGGTTATGCCTGTAATCGATCAGGTACCTATGCACGGGTTGAGCCATGCCATTCATAAAGATATTACCGAAAATAACAGCGGTCTTCGTTTCCATGTTCCAATGGTTAAGCTCGATGATTTCAATGAAATTACAGGCGCCTCAGCTCCGGTTACAGGATTTAAAATCGATGTGGAAAATTATGAATATTTTGTTCTTAAAGGTGCCGAACAGATTATAACTAAACATCATCCGGTAATATACTGTGAACTTTGGGATAACCAAAACCGAAAAAATTGTATTCTTTTTTTAAACAGCCTGGGATATTCAGCCTTTGTACTTCAGAAAAACGAGCTGGTAGAATTTGATCCAGATTTGCATAAAAAGCACAATTTCTTCTTTATTCCAGATTTACCAAAAGATTGATTAATCTTGAAACGAAAATTTATTACAAATCTGGTATTGCTTCTGTTCCTAAACCTGCTGATTAAGCCGTTTTGGATTTTTGGAATAGATCGCACCGTGCAAAATCTGGTGGGAGATGAAAATTATGGATTCTATTTTGCATTATTTAATTTTTCACTTATCTTAAATATTTTACTCGACCTGGGCATTACGAGCTATAATAACCGCAACATTGCCCAACACAATTTCCTTCTGCCAAAACACCTTTCCAATATTGTCGGACTAAAATTATTGCTTGCACTGGGTTACACTGCTTTCAGCCTAATTGTGGCAGCCATCATCGGATATAACAAAATCCAGATTCACCTGTTACTGTTTCTGATACTAAATCAGTTTCTGGTATCTTTTATCCTGTATTTGAGATCAAACATCAGTGCTTTACATCTTTTCCGAACCGACAGCATCATATCCGTTCTTGACCGGACACTGATGATCATCATCTGCAGTATCTTATTATTCACACATCCTTTCAGAAAGCTTTTCACAATCAACTGGTTTGTTTATGCTCAAACTGCAGCTTACCTGTTAACGACTATCATAACTTTTATAGTTGTGATACAAAAATCGGGTAAAATAAAAATTCATTTTAATCCTGTTTTCTTTCTGGCTTTTCTTAAAAAATCATATCCGTATGCTATTCTTTTTCTTTTAATGTCGTTATACAACCGCATTGATTCAGTGATGCTGGAACGAATGCTTTCCGGAAACAGAGGTCATGAACAGGCAGGCATCTATGCGCAGGCATTCCGTCTGCTTGAAGCAGTTTCAATGTTTGGTGTGCTGTTTTCAGGTTTGCTGCTGCCCATTTTTTCAAAAATGATTAAAATGGGTGAAAAGGTAGGGCAAATGGTTAAATTGTCTTATACCCTGTTAATTGTGCCGGCAATAATTATTGCAGTTTCAAGCGCATATTACGATCAGGAAATCATGTCTGTGCTGTACACCTCAAATACTGCCTACTCGTCCGACATTCTGGGCCTTCTGATGATTGGTTTTATTGGAATAGCAACAACTTATATCTTTGGAACATTGCTCACGGCAAATGGAAGCCTGAAGCAACTTAATCTGATGGCATTTGTAGGAATGGTATTGAATATTACATTGAACATCCTGCTCATCCCAAAACTTGAGGCTTATGGTTCGGCTTATGCCAGTCTTATAACTCAACTTTTTACAGGTGCAACACAGCTTATTCTGGCACTGTATATTTTCAAACTTAAGCCATCCATTTTCTACCTGCTTCAGCTGTTGATTTTTACAGGGACAGTTATTGGATTGGCTGAAATTACCCAATCTATGGAAAAATGGTTCTATGGTTACCTGCTTACAATTGCAGGATCGGTATCGATGGCTTTTTTAATAAGACTTATAAGCATCAAAGACATGTTTAAAATCATCATGTACAGGTAACATGAGTAATCCAGGTGTAGAAGAACTTCAAAACAGCGACAGCTACGAACAGGTATACGTGCTCGAACACCAACAGGTTAAGGAATTTCTTGTTAAACATATAACATCAGGCGGAAAATTAATAAAGGGGTATATGCTATACCAGTTATTGATGATTCTCATGGGTCTTTTTTTCATAACACGCACAGTGGTACTTGCATACAGAGGAAATTTCCAACCTCTGTTTTTTCTGTTCATGGCAGTTATTTTTTCCTTCACAATTCTGATTCTTGTACATGAAGTGCTTCATGCATTTGCATTCAAACTAACCGGAGCTCCAAAAGTTTCAATCGGAAGTTATCTGAGAAGGTTCATTTTTTATGCTGAAGCAGACCGTCATGTTATTAACCGGCGTCAGTTTGCATTTGTGGCACTGACTCCCCTGGTTGTAATAAAATTAGCATCTCTTGCAGGTATAATTTTTAGTACCGGTCAACCGAGTTTGTATTTTTGGGGGGTCATTATGAGTGCTCACAGCATGTTCTGTGCAGGTGATATTGGAATGCTTGATTATTTCTATCAGTACCCTAATACTGAGCTTTTCACCTTTGATCTTAAGGACGAAAAGAAAAGCTACTTTTTCCGCAAAAAGGAAACATCATAAAAAAAACAGTTTGGAAAAAATGGTTGTTTAAAAGAATTTATTATGCCGTAATTCGCTTTCAGCCATGGATTATGTTCCTGATTATATTTTTAAAAATGAACTAAATCCAGTTTGAAAGGTTCAATAGACAATATAAAAACAAATCAATGGTAGATAAATTATCTGATCCTATTGGCAGACTTATGGGATTGCGTTATAAATCTCATCCATGGCATGGGGTGTCGATCGGCAGGAATGCTCCGTATGAAGTTACAGCATTCATAGAAGTGGTTTCAACCGATACCGTAAAATACGAAATTGATAAGGAAAGTGGTTACCTTAGAGTCGACAGGCCACAAAAATTTTCAAATGTTATACCCGCTCTTTATGGATTTATCCCACAAACATTTTGTGGAGTTAGGGTCGGTGAATTCTGTAATAAAAAAACAGGCCGTACCAACATTAATGGAGATGGGGATCCTATCGATATTTGTGTACTTACGGAAAAATCACTGGCTCACGGTGACTTACTGGTAAATGCCCGCCCTATCGGAGGCTTTCGTATGATTGACGGAGAACAGGCCGATGATAAAATTATTGCAGTACTTCTGAACGATACGGTTTATGGTCATTTTAAGGAAATGGCCGAAGTTCCCAAAATTGTAATTCAACGTCTGGAGCATTATTTCCTGACCTATAAAGATATGCCAGGCCAGGAAAGTAATACAGAAATAGCTGCAGTATATGACTCAAATGAAGCATTTGAAGTTATTGAATTCTCTATGCAGGATTATAACAACCGGTTCGATAATCTGGGAAAACTGCTTGCCTGATGTATTTTAAAAAATAAAGGAAAATCAGCTACAACAGAGTAGTATAGGTTTAAAAAATAAGTTATCTGGCTAATTTATTAAAATCCTGTAATTACCAACCTTGTTAAAAACAACAGTTAACTTTAAAAAAAATGCCATTTTAAAATGGGATAAAGTTATGATCTTCTGAAATGCCCTCTATTTATTTCCGAACCAAATTTATATTGGAATAATGGAAGCCATTTTTTGAATCATACAGATCTTCACGTGAAACTTCCTCCCATTCCTTAAAATCAATTTCAGGAAAATAGGTATCTGCCTCAAATGATTCATGAACTAAAGTCAGGTATAATTTTCCGGAAATCGGATAAAACTGCCTGTAAACCAATCCTCCCCCAATAACAAATGCTTCCTTTTCATGTTTAACTTTATCAATAGCCTGTTCAAGGGAATAAACTGTTTCGCAGCCATCGAAATGTTCTTCTTTACTGTCGGTTATCACAATGTGCTTCCTGTTTGGCAGCGGCCATTTTGGCAATGAAAGTAAAGTATTCCTTCCCATAATCAAACTGTTTCCGGAAGTAATCTCTTTAAACCTCTTCAAATCGTCTGGCAGATGAAATAACAATTCATTGTCTTTCCCAATGCCGAAATTTTCAGCAATCGCAACAATTATGGAAATATTTTTATAAATCGTTGTGGAATTGCGCATTGTTTTTGATTTAATGTTTAGCTTTTTAACTGCTTTAATTTTCAAATTTCAAATAAAATCAATTTTTATCTGAAATCCGCTGCCTCCTGATTTTTTTTGTTTGAATCATTCGTATTCTTAATCCCATTTTAATTTTATATAATATTCGCGTTAAAAAACAGTTTGCCACTTATCCTGCCAAAATACCAAAGCCATGAAAAAAGTTTCAGTAATGGCAACGACCTGTAATGCTAAAACACAGAATTAAAAATCACTCATGAATCCATCTCAAAAATCAAACAGGGGAAATTTAAAAAGTAGCTTTATTGTATCTGGATAATGATTTAAACCGCAACCTTTCCTTTAATATGAGGGTGTGCCTGATAATTTACCAGTTCAAAATCATCATATTTAAAATCAAAAATGCGCTTTACATCCGGATTTATTTTCATTTCAGGCAGCGGGAAAGGGTTGCGCGTAAGTTGCAGCTTTACCTGCTCCAGATGATTGGAATAAATATGAACATCGCCAAAGGTATGCACAAAGTCACCTGGCTTGAGCCCCGTTACCTGCGCCATCATAAGGGTAAGCAATGCATAGGAGGCAATGTTAAAAGGTACCCCAAGGAATACATCAGCACTGCGCTGGTACAACTGACACGATAATTTACCTCCGGCAACATAGAACTGGAACATTACATGACAAGGGGGAAGGTTCATATTATTAAGCTCACCTACATTCCATGCACTTACGATATGCCTGCGCGAATCGGGATTATTTTTAACGGAATCAACCACTTGAGTAATCTGGTCGATATGCCTGCCATCGGGTGCAGGCCAACTCCGCCACTGGTAGCCGTAAATATGTCCCAAATCACCATTATCATCAGCCCATTCGTTCCATATGCGTACACCATTTTCGTTCAGATATTTTATATTGGTATCTCCCGACAAAAACCACAACAGTTCATGTATAATCGATTTCAGGTGCAGCTTTTTTGTTGTCACAACCGGAAACCCTTCACTTAAATCAAACCGCATCTGATGACCAAAAATGCTGATGGTGCCGGTGCCGGTGCGGTCTTTCTTCTCAACACCGTTATCCAAAATTGTTTGCAGCAGGTGCAGGTATTGCTTCATTTCATTTCTGTTTTTCTTTATCTGCAAAAATAAACAATCAGCTTTCTTAGTTTCCTTTTTTTCAGTTAAAAATATCTGCAATTGACAAACCATAGAAAAGCCAGATGTAAACCGGCTGTTTATTTAACCTTTTTTTCTGTATGGAAACTTTCTTGAAATAGGCTTCATCATGGCCTTAGTAAGCTGGTCGGGACTGCTTCCAACGCTTCCCGAATAAACATGATTAAACTTCCACAGCAGTTTTGAATCATTCCCGCTGTGAAGTGAAACAGTTACATCGGCCTGATTGGTAGTTCCCCAAACATTAAATAAAATACCCAATGCAACTGCTGCTCCGGTAGACATTGGTTTAGTAGTGAGCACATTTCCTGAAATGATTTCATCCACCTCAAGCAACCTTGCCAGTTCATCTTTTGAGAACTCACTCAACTTTTGAATATCGATGTTGTTGCGCTTTAACATCATATTTGTCATATCCACATCCTGAAAATTCACCGGGAACTGATGGTTCTTCTGCAGAAAACGTGAATACATCTGACTCTGCAGAACAAAGCTAAGTTCCTGCTCATTTTCATGTATCTGTTCCAGGGTAACATTTTTCGGCAACCTGTTGTACTGTACTTTTACATCGAATGGCAGAATGGCAATTGATTTCGATTGTACTACTGGCTGTAAATCAGGAGCAGTATATACAGTAGCACATCCGGAAACAAAAAGCAGGAATAATCCCACTAATCCATAAAAATGCATTCTTTTCATAATTTCATGTTCTTTAAACTGGTTATATAAACAAAAGCTAATCATGTGACAAAATTATCAGGATTTCAATAACAAAGAACAGCTGCATTAAAAGTTTTTCAGGGATTTAATACCGACCCGCATTTTTTACAAAATATCGCATCATTATCGTGCTCGCCGTGCATGCAGCCAGGGCAAACCTGTGTATTTTGTTTTTCAGATGGCTTAATCATTTCAGCAGTTACAATACCGGTAGGTACAGCTATGATGGCATATCCCATAATCATAACCATGCTTGCCAGAAATTGCCCCAGGGGTGTGATGGGGCTAATATCGCCATACCCAACAGTGGTAAGGGTTACAATGGCCCAGTATATACTCTGGGGAATGCTTGAAAACCCGCTTGTTTCACCTTCTATAAGGTACATAAGTGTCCCGATAATGGTTACCAGTAATAATACTGAAAAAAGAAAAACACTTATCTTTTCCCTGCTGTCCCGGATCGCTTTCGTTAAAACCCTTCCTGCCATCGAATAACGGGTTAATTTGAGTATACGAAAAACCCTCAGTAACCGAAGGATTCGTATCACGAGCAAACTCTGGTAACCTACAATCAACAATCCAATAAAGATGGGAATGACCGCCAGAAAATCGATGATGCCAAAAAAGCTGAAAATATATTTCCACGGTTTTCTGACAATCCAAATCCGCAGTATGTATTCAATTGTAAAAATACCCGTAATTACCCATTCAGAAATCAAAAGAGAATAGGCGTATTCTTTTCGCATGGAAGGGACACTTTCAAACAAAACCAGCAATACACTTATCAAAATAATAATAAGCAACCCCACATCAAAAACTTTTCCTGCAGGAGTATCTGCTTCAAATACGATTACATAAAGCTTTTCTTTTAATTTAGCCATAAAATAAAATTATACTATCTTCAAAGTTACAAAATCCATTGATAATGAAACGTCGCTCATTTTTTAAAGCCACTGCCCTTACAGGATCTGCCATTGCCGTGTCAGGTCTGACCGGATGCCATGCTGCTGCCGTTAAGCCTGAACAAGAAACCCAGATTCCCGATTTTGATTTAAAGGAAGCCACTGTAAATGAATTGCAGCAAAAGATGGTTTCAGGCGAACTTACCTCACAGGATATCTGCCGCAAGTACCTGAATCGCATTAACAAGGTTGAACCCTTCCTCAATTCAGTCATTGAACTGAATCCTGATGCCATGCTGATTGCTGCACGTCTTGACGAAGAACGCAGCAACGGGAAAGTGCGCGGACCATTGCACGGCATTCCGGTTATGATAAAAGACAACATCGATTCAGGTGACCGGATGAAAACCACTGCCGGTTCGCTGGCACTTGACGATAATGTTGCTGCAAACGACGCTTTTATTGTAGCCAAACTACGCGAAGCCGGAGCTGTGCTGCTCGGGAAAACCAATCTGAGCGAATGGGCAAATTTCAGGGCACGTGGCTCTTCAAGTGGCTGGAGCGGACGGGGCGGACAAACACGTAATCCTTATTATCTCGACCGCAATCCATGTGGCTCAAGTTCCGGATCAGGAGCCGCAGTATCGGCAAATTTATGCACCATTGCAATTGGAACGGAAACCAACGGTTCCATTGTTTGCCCTTCCGGTATTAATGGTGTGGTAGGCATCAAGCCCACCGTAGGATTATGGAGCCGTCAGGGCATTATTCCAATTGCACGCAGCCAGGATACCGCAGGCCCAATGGCACGTTCAGTTACCGATGCAGCTGTTCTGCTCGGAGCACTGGCTGCTTTTGATCCAAATGATGCAGACCCTTATCTGGATAAGGGAAAAATCTATACCGATTATTCTCCATTTCTCCAGGATAACCTGGAAGGAATGCGTCTTGGAGTAATGTCGGAATTGAGAGGCTTCCATCGCGATGTTATGCCTCTCTTTAATCAGGCCAAAGAAGTTTTTAAATCAAAAGGAGTGGAGATTATTGAAGAAATAACCTTTGAGCACAGGGGAAAGTGGGGAGGCCCTTCATGGGATGTACTGCTCTTTGAATTTAAGGCCGGTTTAAACAGCTACCTCGCAGAACATAATACCTCTGTAAGAACCCTTGAAGAGGTAATAGAATTTAATAAACAACATGCTGATAAGGAAATGCCCTGGTTCGGACAGGAAGTATTTGAAATGGCGCAGGAAAAAGGAGATTTAACAAGTCCGGAATACCTGCAGGCAAGGCACGATATGCGACTTTATGCCGGAAAGGAAGGAATTGATGCCGTGATGGAAAAACACCGGCTCGATGCACTTATTGCTCCAACCAACGGTCCTGCATGGACCATCGACTGGGTGAATGGCGATAATTCCGGAGGTGGCAGTGCATCACCTGCTGCCATATCGGGATATCCCGGCATTACGCTGCCAATGGGGTTCATCCATGGATTACCTATTGGAATATCTATCTTCGGAAGGGCCTGGAGCGAACCTGTTTTGCTGAAAATTGCCTATGCCTTTGAACAGGCCACAAAGCACCGAAAAGCGCCTGAGTTTAAGAAGAGTTTGATGGCTTAGAAATGAATGGCATCTTACATGTGCCCGCTATTGGCGATTAAACTTCTTTGGGGCTGTGGGAAAAGCAATCACATTCATGATTTGCAAAACGCTTTGCTCAATAAAGCATTCTTGCCCTTATGGTATGCGGGATGCCTTTTAATTCCTTCAAAAGCTTTTCACAGTTGCTGCTTTCCGCATCAATAATTACATACCCAATTTCCGGATCGGTTTGCAGGTACTGTGCTGCTATATTTATGCCTTTGCTGGTAAACACATGGTTAATGTCTTTGAGCAGACCTGGCATGTTTTTATGAATGTGCAGGAAACGCTGTTTTTCGCGGTTAGGCTGTAAGGACACCTGTGGAAAATTTACTGTTCCAACAGTGGAGCCGTTATCGCTGTAGCGGATTAACTTTTCGGCCACCTCCAGACCAATATTTTCCTGAGCTTCCTGTGTGCTGCCGCCAATGTGTGGCGTGAGGATTACATTATCGAACTGCTGCAGGGGAGAAATGAATTTTCATTGCCCGAAGCCGGTTCCTCGGGAAAAACATCGGCCGCAGCACCTGCAAGATGGCCATTTTCAAGGTGCCTCGACAGTGCCTGGTAGTCAACTACCGACCCACGGGAGGCATTAATCAGCAAAGCCCCCTGCTTCATCCTCAACAACTGCTCTTCTGAAATCATGTTTCGTGTTTCCGATGTTTCAGGTACATGCAACGTCACCACATCCGACCGCTCCAGCAAATCGTTAAGCGATACACAAACATAGGCCTTTCCCAGATTAAGCTTCTTCTCTACATCAAAATACAGCACATTCATTCCCATCGATTCGGCCAGAATGGAAACCTGTGAGCCAATGTGCCCATAGCCCACTATACCCAGGTTTTTACCCCTTACCTCAAAAGAGTTGCCAACTGCTTTAAGCCATTGCCCTCTGTGGGCCGCTGCATTACGCATGGGAACTTCCCTCATAAGCATGATGATTTCAGCGATTACCAGTTCAGCCACTGAGCGCGTATTGGAAAAAGGCGCATTGAATACCGGGATACCCAACTGTTTTGCCGATGGCAAATCTACCTGGTTGGTGCCGATACTGAAGCAGCCCACAGCAAACAGTTTCTTTGCTTTTCTTAATGCCTGCTGCGTTAGTTGTGTCCGTGAACGAATACCCACTATGTGTGCATCCTTAAGTTTCTGTTCCAGTTCCTGACCATCGAGCGCAGTTTTAAGATACTCCACATTTGTATAGCCGGCAACATTGAAAATGCTTACGGATGATTCATGGATGCCTTCCAGCAATAAAACCCGGATGTATTTCTTGTCGAGCGAAAGCTTTCTGACCATAAGTCTCGGTTTTTGCTTCAAAAATAGGGGAAATTGTAGTAGGATAAAATTGTTATCGTGTGAAATTGTAAAATGGTGAAATTGTGAAAGAAAAACTCAGGTTTAAAATGGTCATATTGTGAAATAGCTATACTGAGAAAGAGATGAATTGAAACGCAGATTTTTAAGATAATATATCATTGAGGCTGATTGGACGTATAATTCTGCCAGGTCTTCAAAAACCTGTCAGAACTATGCTTCATCTTAACTAATCATAGAAATCTGCGTCCAAATCTCTAAAAGGCATCATCCAGCGTCCGCACAGTAAGAACTTCTTTCAGCTTACTTTCTGAAATATTCGTTTTCAGATTAATAGTAACCCGGCTGTTGGGCATCAAATTGAAATAATTATCGGAGAAGAAACCTTCCTCATCCTCAATCTGCAGGTAAACATTCTTTGCCAGCTTATCGGTTGAAAGCAGGATGTCGAAGCCGATATCGGCTTTGCCTACAGTATATTCCACCTTTGGCTTTGGAATGTTCAGCTCTTTAAAGGGTCTGAAGAAGAAGCAGTTTCTTGAAATTACCTGTCCACCCTCTATTAACTCAGCCGTCATCATAAGGTTTCGGGTGTCCTTTTTATAAAGAAATTCATATTTGTTTTCGTTAAAATAGTCCCGGCTGGAGTTAGCGGGAATCTCTACCAGTGAAGCCCTTTCCCATACCACATGACCGTCAAAATCCATCAGCTTCACGAGAAGTTGTGCATTCACCTGCTCAAGCCTGTCGTTAACAATCCCCACCTTCAGCTTCACCTCATCCTCATAAGGGCTTACCAGCACAGGCTCAAAACCTTTCTTCACATAATACTGCAATGCTTTCCATTTCTGATAATAGTCGGTTGAGCTCCATGAAGCAACAGGCCAGCAGTCGTTAAGCTGCCAATAAAGGCTACCCATATTGTAAGGCTTAGCCCTCCGATGTCCTTCCAATCCAAATTTAATGCCTTCGGCCTGCAAAACCTGGCTGATATATAAAAAGGATGAAAAATCCTTCGGTTTTTTATACTCCTGCAGCATATAATATTCGATGGTACCGTTACCAATTGATGAACGCTGGTGCGACTTCATCACTTCCGAAAAAATGTCGTAATCATCAGGGACTGCATATTTACGCACAGTTGGCAGTTCGGGAAAAGACTGAAATCCATATTCACTCATAAAACGCGCCAGGTGGGTGGCGTAATTTTTAAACGGTTCCTTGCCCCACCATACCCCCCAATAATGCTCATCGCCATTCACCAGGTCGGCAGGGATGCCTGTTCCTGATGACGGACTGGAAGCCCAGTAGCTGCGCTGCGGGTCGTATGCTTCCACCACCCCGGGAAGGATTTTGTGAAATATATCGGTATACGACTGCCAAATCTTACCGGCATTCTCCTGGCTCTTTGCTTCCTCGGCTTTTTTCCATCCCCAGTCATACCAGGCAGCCAGAATTTCATTATTGCCGCACCACAGGGCAATGCTTGGGTGATTGCGTAATCGTTTTACATTATCAATGGCCTCCTGCCTGACATTCCCCAGAAAGGCCTCATCGCCCGGGAACATGGCACAGGCAAACATAAAATCCTGCCACACCAGGATACCGTTTTCATCGCACAAATCATAAAAAATATCGTTTTCATACACTCCACCGCCCCAAACGCGAAGCATATTCATATTCGAGCTTTTTGCCGTCTCAATCATCGTGCGGTAATTCTCTTCCGTTACCCGCGGCAGGAACACATCATTTGGAATGCTGTTGGCACCTTTCATAAACACCGGGTGTCCATTCAGCTTAAAGTAAAACGAAGTACCCTGCTCATCCTTTTCCCGCACCAGTTCCAGTGTGCGGATACCGATACGGGTGTCTTGTGCTGTATACTTTTCACCCAGCCTGAGTTCTCCCCTGATGTTGTAGAGGTGAGCCTCTCCCAACCCGTTTGTCCACCAAAGCTGCGGATTCTGAATCTCGAAATCCACCCCGTAATGTTTCCTTCCCGGCTGAAGCTGCACCTTCTTGGAAGCCAGTGCAGTTCCATCGTTCAAAACCGACAAAACAGCATTCTTCTTTCCCTCGGCATCAATTTCAAACACAGCCGTAAAAGTTGCTCTTTCATCCGACACCTCATGCTGCACAACCTGCAGGTTTTCGATGCGGGCATTATCCCATGCCTTAAGGATAACCGGCCGCCAGATACCGCTGGTTACCAGCCGCGGCCCCCAGTCCCATCCAAAATGGTAGCCGGCTTTGCGCGTATAGACACTTACTTTTTTACCGCCTTCCACTTTTCCTATTTCTGCCAGATCGTTTTCCGACACCGGAATGACATAGCCCTGGGCATCGTATTTTTTAATGCCTTCGTTAATAGGCGACCGCAGCACAATCCGGAGTTCATTTTCACCTGCTTTCAGAGCCTCCTTTACATCTGCCTGCCACTCACGGAACATGTTGTCGGCCTGCAAAACCTGCTCATCGTTAACATATACATCTGCATAGGTGTCGAGCCCTTTAAAGTCAAGCTCCACCCTGTCCTTTCCGGTAACTGAACCATCCACTGTAAAAGTGGTTTTATACTCCCAGTCCACCTTGTCGACCCATTGTACATCGTGCTCATTGAGCCGGTAATACGGATCTTCAATTATCCTGTTCTCCATTAAATCGGTATGCACCGTACCGGGAACGACTGCCGGAAGCCACTGACCCTCCCACGCCTGGCGAAATTTCCAGCCCTCGTTAAGTTCTTTTTGAACCATGAGGTAAGGGTCTTTGATTATTTCTCGCTGACAGCTCCCTAAAAACAAAAAAGCAGCAGTCATTATAATCAGATTTAATTTTGGCAACATTAAAAGTGTTTTATTTCGGCGCAAAAATAAGTTAATTCAAAATACCTTCTTTTAAACGTGCAACAGAAAAAAATTGTATCGGAAACCGGTAAAAATTATATGCTGATGTCTAAAAACCCGCATTAATCTCTATTTGTGAGTTGCCAAATATCATTAAAATAGCTTTTAGCAGGCAGCAAATCAGAAAGCATCTTCAACCGGTTCATTTATTCAGAACTGTAACTATTTAAAAGTTAAAAGTTAATCATTATCTCTTAAATTTATTCGAATTTAATTGATTTCTTCGTAGTTCCTTAATAAAGGATTTAGCGGGTATTGATCTTTTGAAGTTCGGGATGCATCAGAAGGAAACCTTACCCAAAAACAGCAGAAGCGTTATTTTTTTTTCTTAAATACAACAGAATTTCTTTGAAGTTTATCTGAATTAATCTCACTGCACCTGCCAATCGGGGTTAACAATTCCGTCGGTTTATACGTTTAAAAAAATAAAAAAATACACTAATCGCCATCGCTGTGCGATAAAGGATGGAAACGGAAGTGAAATAACCCGTCAATTGAAAAAAAACGGCGCCGCAAATTATATGCATGTAATACTTCCTCTGTACATTTCGTCAGCATAAATACCTTAAAATTAAACACTATGGCAAAAATCAAAAACATCTTCGATGGAGGTATCCTGTCCATAAAGTCTTGCATGAGTTCTTACTACCAATCCATGAACTCCTCCTCCAGCAAATCGCATGCGCTTTTAATGTACATAGGGCAATGAGTATCAAAGACACCTGCTGCAAGGGCAGCATTGGCTCCTTCGGGGGTGGAAGTGTCGTAGCCAAGCAGTTCCTTGCAGGTGAGGGCGCCATACTGATTCTTAAAGCCTTCATTGAACCGGGTTACAAGCATTTTGGTATTTGCATTTGCATCGGGGTCGGATGCAGAGTGGCCATGTTTCATGCCGATTACCATCAGTGCTCCGGTAACTGCACCACAGGTGGCCCCGCAAGCCATACCACTGCCAAAGGTACTGGCTATTTTTAATGCAGTGGATTCATCAATGCCTATCTCTCCGGCAAACAAACTGAACACGGTTTGGGCACAGTTAAATCGGGAAAACTGGTAATCGACTAAAGCTGATTTTTTGCTCATATTCCTGAATATTGATGCACCGAATATAATAAATCACAGGTGCATAGCAATAAACCCGGGTATTCAATACCGGGGTTAAAAAACCCGGAGTGTTTAACCCCGGGCCTGTTGCTTGTTTTTTATAAAGAGTATAGGTGAGACTTATTCCCCTCTGACAGCAGCCACTCCGGGCAGCGTCCTTCCCTCGAGGTACTCGAGCAAGGCACCACCGGCAGTAGAGATGTACGACATGCCGTCGGCCATTTCGTATTTATGAACGCAGGCAACCGAATCGCCCCCGCCCACGAGTGAGAAAGCGCCGTTTTTGGTTGCTTCCATTATGGCTTCACCAACGGCAATAGACCCTTTGGCAAATTTGTCCATTTCAAATACACCCACCGGGCCGTTCCATAAAATGGTAGCTGAATTTTTTATTACCTCTTTAAATTTCTCAATGGTTTCAGGGCCGGCATCAAGTCCCTGCCATCCTTCGGGGATCTCATTTGCAGGCAGCACCTTAGTATTGGCATCTTCACTAAAATCATCGGCAGCCAGAACATCGGTAGCAATGTATAGGTTCACTCCTTTTTCCTCTTGCCAGCTTTTCGATGTTGCGTGCGGTATCCAGGAAATTCGGTTTCGCAAATTGAGCTACCCACTTCACCCCCTTTGGCTTTTACAAACGTATAAGTCATTCCGCCGCCCAGAATCAGGTTATCCACCTTGTCGAGGAGGTTTTCGATAATTGTTATTTTGGATGAAACCTTTGCCCCGCCCATAATGGCCGTAAGCGGCCGCTTCGGATTTTTAACAACCTTATCAATACTTTCCACTTCACTTTCAATCAGGTAGCCAAACATCTTGTCGTTGGGGAAAAATTTGGCAATCACAGCCGTTGAGGCATGTGCTCGATGTGCAGTACCGAATGCATCGTTAATCCAGCAGTCACCGTTCTCGGCCAGTTGCTTTGCAAACTCCTCATCACCTTTTTCCTCGCCTTTATGGAAGCGCAGGTTCTCCAGCAACAGGGCTTCACCTGGTTTCAGGTTTTGGCACATCTGCTTCACCTCTTCACCCACACAGTCGGGAGCCAGCTTTACTTCTTTACCCAAAAGTTCACTAAGATGGCTTACCAGATGCTTCATGGAGAATTTATCTTCCGGACCTGATTTTGGCCTTCCAAAGTGCGACATGATAACCGGGGAACCACCTTCTTTCATCACTTTTTTGATGGTGGGAACGGCAGCTGTCATACGGCTGTCGTCGGTAATTTCAAACTTCTCGTTCAGCGGCACATTGAAATCCACGCGGATAAGTGCCCTTTTCCCCTTGAAATCGTAGTTTTGTATTGTTTGCATTGTATACGTTTTTAATGAATTCTGTAAATTTTTATCAAAGATAAAAAATATATCCGGGAGGTTCCTTTAAGAGCAATGGGAATACTATGAATTAAAAAATGTTTCACAAATGGCCAGTTTTAATATCGGATAACACTATAAAACCATTATTTTTGGCCCATGTTTTTTAAAGATGTAGTTGGTCAGGAAAAGATAAAGCAACGGCTCATACATTCGGTAAAGGAGCAGCGGATAAGTCATGCACAAATGTTTACCGGTCCGGAAGGCACGGGAAAGCTGGCGCTTGCCATTGCCTTTGCACAATACATTTCATGCCGTAACAAAGGCGAAGAAGATTCCTGCGGGGAATGTCCCTCCTGCCGGAAGTACAGAAAGCTTGCCCACCCCGATTTACACTTTGTTTTCCCAATATTTACAACCAAAACCAACAGCAAACCGGTGTGCGATGATTTTCTTCCCAAATGGCGGGAGATGGTTCTGAACTCTCCTTATTTCAACCTGAGCCAATGGCTCGGCTTTGCAGAGAACGAAAATGCACAAGGGCTGATTTACGAAAAGGAAAGTGATTCCATCATCCGCAAGCTCAGCCTGAAATCATTTGAGTCGGAATATAAGGTAATGATAATATGGCTGGCGGAGAAGATGCACCCTTCGTGTTCCAATAAACTGCTGAAGCTGATAGAAGAGCCGCCGAATAAAACCCTGTTTCTGCTGATTACGGAAGACGAGGAAGCGGTAATTTCCACCATTCGTTCGCGGGCTCAGCTGATAAAAGTTCCTTTAATTGAAAATGAATCCGTACGTCAGGCGCTAAAGCAATATACACAAATTACTGATGATAATATTGATGACATTATCCGACTGGCCAATGGCAACTACATCAGGGTGCAGGAACATCTGAACCCTGAGGAAAGCACCTCGTACTTTTTCCAAAAATTCCAGGAAATGATGCGGTTCGCATATGCACGACAGGTATTTGAACTCACTCAATGGGCCGATGAGATGGCAACTATTGGCCGCGACAGGCAGAAAGCATTCTTTGGATTTGCATTGCACATGATACGGGAATATTTTATTATGAATTTTAAACAACCTTCTCTGAATTACATGAACGAGGAGGAAAAAAGTTGGGGACAGAAATTTGCTCCTTTCATCAATGAGCGAAACATCATACCATTTTCCAACGAATTTGAACTGGCAATAAAACACATTTCAATGAATGGAAATCCAAAGATTGTATTTCTGGACACTGCCCTAAGAATGGTGAGACTGATAAAAAGATGAACATGATAAGTCACAGTTTTCAAAACAGAAATGTAATTGTTTTTTATTTATTCCAAAACCACCAGTAATTTCTTTTCAGATTTGATTCTATTTATCCTCATACTGGAAAATACATCCTTTTCTTTTTAAAAATCAATTCTACCGCCATCTAATTGGTATTAATCCTTATTTTTGTGACTTGAATGTCATGATTCAGGTAAATTATCTGCATCAGGCATTGAAATTTATGCCTATGGAGAATGTTGATACAATTGACAGGGGAGTTTGCTCCTGTAGTTATGGCAGTTGCGATAAGCTTCATGCTACCGATTGGCTAAAGGACATTACAGAAAATGGTGATTTTGACATTGTAGAGGTGCGGTTTAAAAACACCCGCAAAGATTTCTTTCGCAATGTAAACAACCTGAAGCTTAAGGCAGGTGATTTGGTGGCATTAGAAGCAAGTCCGGGGCACGACATTGGAATAGTATCGCTTACCGGTGAACTGGTAGCTGAGCAAATGAAAAAGCATAAGGTGACAACCATCAATGGTGAGTTCCGTAAAATTTATCGTGTTGCCCGTCAAATGGACCTGGATAAATGGCGGGAAGCCATTTCTCTTGAATACGAAACCATGATACAGTCAAGGAAAATTGCTTCCGAACTGAATCTAAATATGAAAATAGGTGATGTGGAATACCAGGGCGATCGTACCAAGGCGATTTTTTATTATATTGCTGATGGCCGGGTTGATTTCAGGCAGCTGATACGCGTATTGGCCGATACCTTCCATATCAGGGTTGAGATGAAACAAATAGGGGCTCGCCAGGAGGCAGGCCGTATTGGAGGCATTGGCCCATGCGGGAGGGAACTTTGCTGTGCTACCTGGATTACCAACTTTGTATCGGTAACCACCAATGCAGCACGTTATCAGGACATTTCGCTCAATCCTCAAAAGCTGGCCGGGCAGTGCGGAAAATTAAAATGCTGCCTTAACTATGAAGTGGATTCCTACATTGATGCACAAAAGGATTTTCCGCCAAACAACATCCCTCTGGAAACAGAATTTGGCACCTACCAATTCCTGAAAGCCGATATATTTAAAGGCATTTATTGGTATTCCGTAAGAGGTGATGCCCCCTCAGGGCTTATTGCCCTGCCCGTGAATGTTGTAAAAAGGGTACAAAGAATGAATCGTAACGGGCAAAAACCCGAGCGGCTTATTTCGGAAGAAAAGGCATCAATACAAAATATTGAAGATACATTCCTGAACATGGTAGGCCAGGAAGATCTCGACCGTTTTAACCAGCCGAAAGTCAAACACCATAAAAAGAAACGCAGATCGCCGCTTACAGGACGAAGTCATGAAAAGAACCCGATGCGTATAAAAAAAGTGAAAAATAAAGGAATTGATGGAAAATGAGGTGTTTTTCAAACCATTTGCTTGCTGTTCTGATGTTGCTGGTCATTTTATCTGCCTGTGATAAAACACGGGTATATGACCGGTTCAAGGAAATTCCTGATTCGACATGGCATAAGGATTCTATTGTCGTTTTCGAGGTTCCGGTTGATGATACGCTACAAAACCACAACCTGCTTATTCAAATTCGAAATGAAACCAACTATCGGTTCAGCAATCTCTGGCTCTTTATTGAAATTACACAACCTGATGGCGGAACAGTAAAAGATACTTTTGAAGTTTTATTGGCTGAACCTTCAGGCAGGTGGCTTGGTGAAGGCTTTGGAGGATTAAAAACACGTCAGATCATTTACCGTCGTGATGTTTACTTCACTGTTCCGGGGATATATACTGTTGCTATACAACATGGAATGCGGGAAGAGAACCTGGAGGGAATACACGATGTAGGATTCAGGGTGGAAAAAACTTCACCCTAAAAAAACTCTTAATAAAAGCAGATATAATCAGAAAGTACTGTGGGCAAAAATAAACGGGCTAAATTTGAAGAGTTGAAAGCCTTTGAACATGTGGTTCAGGCTCCATACTATAAATTGCAAGGTAAGGATTTCCCCCTGAAAGGAAAATGGTGTACCAGTTTCTTCGGCAATCAGAATCCCCTGGTTTTAGAATTGGGATGCGGCAAAGGAGAATATTCGGTTGAACTGGCAGAAAAATTACCGGATAAGAACTTTTTGGGTGTGGATATAAAAGGAGCACGCTTATGGAAAGGGGCTAAAACTGCATCGCAGAAAGGATTAAAAAATGTAGGTTTTGTACGCACCAACATTGAGATTATAAACCGGTTCTTTGCACCGGAAGAAGTAGATGAAATCTGGTTAACCTTTCCCGATCCACAGATGAAGAAGGCCAGCAAACGGCTCACCTCTGCTTCCTTCCTTAGCAAATACAGCCAGTTCCTGAAAAAGGACGGCATCATTCATCTTAAAACCGACAGCAATTTTCAATATTCCTATACCCGTAATCTGGTTCTTTTAAACAAGTTAAAACTTATTGCCGATACCTCCAACCTTTACGATTCGGACCTATTAAATGAAACCCTGCAAATTAAAACTTTTTATGAAAGACAGTGGCTTAGCAGAGGCATTTCCATCAAATATCTTGCTTTCGAATTGAGGAACAATGAATTTTGTGAGACGGAAATTAATATTGAAAAGGATGAGTACAGAAGCTTTGGCAGGAGTGCAAGGGAATAACATCAGGAGTTTGTTATAAGAAAAAATCCCGGATAGCAGGACAGGAACAAAGAAACAAAAAATTATAAAAGTTGAGCAACTTTTGATAATTATGATTTTTAGTGAACAGAAAACAGTACCCATTTTCATACATTTTTTATGAGCGATTTCTTTGTCAGGGTGTATGAAGTAGTAAAGCTGATCCCTCCCGGAAGAGTGACTTCATACGGAGCTATAGCCAAATTCCTGGGAACAACCGGTTCGGCTCGAATGGTAGGCTGGGCAATGAATGCTTCGCATAGTCATCCCGAATTTGTGCCTGCCCATCGAGTTGTAAACCGAAACGGATTACTCACCGGCAAACATCATTTTGATGCTCCGGAAGCAATGAAAGAACTTCTGGAAAATGAAGGCATAAAAGTTAAAGGTGATCGGATTATCAATTTCAAAAAGTATTTTTGGGACCCGTCGCAGGAATTGAATATTGAATAGATTCATAATAATTTCCTGCTGGTTTCCTGTTTCTTAAAGTACACAAAAATGTGTAACCATTCCACAATCGGCTAACTTTCCACAATAATCACAACCTGCTGAACATTCAAATCTTCCACTGATTCTGCAACTCAACAGTTTCCTTTCTGGTTTTGGTACATCATTTTCATTACAACAAAACAAATTTTCGTTAAAAATAATTCTGAGAAAGAAAATAAAAATGTTAATCGCCAGAAAGGAGAATTAAAATGTACCTGTATTCAGCAAGTAAAAAAATAAGGCTCATTCTTTCACTAATAATATTTTTTGGTGCAGGGTGCACCCGGGATGCCGTGAAAATTGATTTAGTAAATAACGAAGCACAAAAATGGCAGGCATTTAATCAGATACTTAACAACCCGAAGCTTCAGAAAGAGTTGTTATTCGAATTAAGAAATGACAGTCTGGCATTCAAAAACATGATGCAGGACCACGATTTTACGCGTAAGTTTTTGAGCAAGGAAAACATGAACTACTTGTGGGATATTAATCCCGGGATAGATACTTTTATAATTGACAATGTGACCACACGGATGCATACCGATACAAATTTTTATAATGCGTTTGAATACAAAATGGAAAGGGGCACTCCTTCAAATACCCCGTAAAAACTCTGATGTTATCCAAGAAATAGTTTCCTCGCATTCGGCGGTATTAAATCAAATGGAAGAATGGGTTAATGAACACAAACCCGACAGGAGGTTCCCCTTTACCAGAAAATTTTAAAGTGAATTGAATTTAAATCATTCTTACCAAAGTAAGTTCAAAGCTAGTATAAAGCTAGTATAAAGCTAGTATGAAGATAGTCGTATACTAGCTTTATACTAACTTATTACTATCTTTATATATAGATTTTACTAGAATTAGTAGGGTAAAAAATAGTATTCATCCGGCAGTACTTTTCAATACCATCCGGAATGTCTGCTTTTGAGTTAATGCTTGCCAATCTTTTAATAACCCTGGTGAAAAGCCAGGAAAAACGCAATTGGGCTTTTTTCAATCCAGATTCAATAATCGGGCAACAGTTGATGAACTACATCACTATATATGGCTTCTTAGAGGACCCGGAAGGCAGTTGGAGGAAAATTATAAAAGAAAATAAATTGAACTATCAAAATCCGCTATTTCCGGAAATAGAGGGGGCTTATTTTTGAACATGAAAAACACATTTACTGATTAACTGCATGTTAAAAATAAAGAATTACTAATATTCCGGTTTACCGGACAACAATGATTAAAAATATTAAAAAAAGAAACCAGCACACAGCCAGGTATATTAAACGAAGGCCCCAAATATACCAGCCATTTACCTGTTCTGATACTGTTCCTGATAGTATTTTTGATAGTCGCCCGAGGTAACTCCGGCAAGCCATTTGGTATTTTCCAAATACCAGTCAACTGTTTTCTCTATACCCTCTTCAAACTGAAGCGAAGGTTCCCAGCCCAGTTCGGTTTTAATTTTGGTGGCATCGATGGCATAGCGTAAATCATGTCCTGCGCGATCTTTAACAAAAGTTATCAGTTCTTCCGATTTTCCTTCAGTGCGTCCGAGTTTTTTATCCATCACCCGGCAAATTATTCTGATTAAATCGATGTTTTTCCATTCATTAAAGCCCCCGATATTGTAAGTTTCTCCTGGCTTTCCCTTATGAAAAACCACATCGATTGCCGCTGCATGATCCTCTACCCATAACCAGTCACGGATATTTTCTCCTTTACCATAAACAGGCAAGGGTTTATTGCATTTTATATTATGAATGAATAGTGGAATTAATTTTTCCGGAAACTGGTAAGCCCCATAATTGTTTGAACAATTTGAAATTACTGCCGGTAATCCAAATGTATCATGATATGCCCTTACAAAATGGTCGGAACTGGCTTTTGAAGCCGAATAGGGACTATGAGGATCATAGCGGTTTTCTTCTGTAAACATACCTTCTTCACTCAGTGAACCATATACCTCATCGGTGGATATGTGGTAAAACAATTTATTCTTCTTTCCTTGCCAGACATGTCTGGCCGAATTCAGCAAATTAACCGTTCCTATTACATTCGTATATACAAACTCTGTAGGATTGGTAATGGAACGATCGACATGCGATTCTGCGGCCAGATGAATTACCGAATCGAACTGTTTATCTTCAAAAAGCTTCAGAATAAAATCTCCATCTACAATGTCCCCCTTCACGAATTCATAATTGGGTTCATCTTCCACATCTTTCAGGTTTGCCAGATTGCCGGCATAGGTTAATTTATCCAGATTCACAATTTTATAATCAGGATACTTTTTAACGAATAGCCTGACTACATGCGATCCGATAAATCCGGCTCCGCCGGTGATTAGGACTGTCTTCATTTTATCTTAATCTAATTTCAAATTTTTTCTGTTATTTTATAAGCTTCCCGCCCGGAAAAGGGCACTGATCAAATGATTCCTCTTACCCGCTTTTCCCATTCCCATGCTGAAAGCAAGGTTTCTTCCAGACTTTTTTGAGCTTTCCAGCCTAATTCTTTATTCGCAAAGGTGGTATCGGCCCAAATTTTTTCAATATCTCCCGGCCTCCGCCCTACAATTTTGTAATTTACTTTTTGGCCGGTAACCTTTTCGAAACCCTTTACCATTTCCAGTACCGATACCCCCTGTCCAGTCCCCAGATTAAAAATTTCATAATTCAATTTATTCTTTCCCTCAAGCAGCCGCTTAATTGCCACTAAATGTGCTTTGGCCAAATCCACCACATTTATGTAGTCACGTATAGCCGAGCCATCGGGCGTATTGTAATCATCGCCAAATATTTTCAGCTCCTCACGGACTCCCGCAGCAGTTTGTGTAATAAAAGGCACCAGGTTTTGCGGGATACCCAGTGGCAGTTCTCCTATCAATGCCGATGAATGAGCACCTACAGGGTTAAAATACCGAAGCGCTATCCCACGAAGTTGTGGATGGGCTGCAATGGCATCATGCAGAATGTCTTCATTCACCCGTTTGGTATTGCCATAAGGAGATTCGGCATCTTTTCGCGGCGTGTCTTCAGTTACAGGAAGCTTTTCCGGCTGACCGTAAACCGTGCACGATGATGAAAATACGATATTCGGAATACGATACTTCACCTGACATTCCAGCAGGTTGAGCATCGACACCAGGTTATTTCGGTAATACATGAGCGGCTTTTCAACCGATTCGCCCACAGCCTTCGAAGCTGCAAAATGGATAATTGCTTCGATACCTGAGTTCCTTTTAAAATAAGCATCTGTTTTATCTCTTTCAGACAAATCAAAATTTTCAAACAAAGGCTTTATCCCTGTAATTTCTTTTATACTATCAAGTACATCAATGTTCGAATTGGAAAGGTTATCCACCACCACAACTTCAAAACCTGATTCCAGTAATTCAACAACTGTATGAGAACCAATATAACCTGTTCCTCCTGTAACCAATATTTTACTGCTCATTTTAAAATTTTCGTGTAAAAATATAAATTTAAAGACAGTTGAACAGCAGAATTACAAGCGAAGGTGTTTTTTAATGAAACTTCTTTCCTGGTTCCGCAAATGTTTTGTTAATTTTACATTACAAATAGATCAACATGAATTTGGGTAAGCACATCTATGAATTATTACCGGAACACGATACAGTTATCATTCCGGGATTGGGAGCATTCCTCTCAAGTTATAAACCCGCACAGATAAATGAGAAGTCGGGTGAAATGACTCCTCCTGCCAAGGAAGTTACTTTTGAGCCTAAAATAAAAAGTAATGACGGTTTACTGGCCGGCAAAATTTCTCAGGATGAAAGCATACCCCTCGCTGAAGCATATAGTCGTCTGGAGCATGAACGGGAAGAAATTCTTTACCACCTCGATAAAGGAGAATCGGTGATTCTTGAAAACATGGGAGCATTTTCCTACAATAAAAACAGGGAAATACAGTTCACTCACGTTGGCAATGAAAATTTGCTGCTCGAGTCGTATGGTTTGGAATCTGCTTCACTGAAAAAAGAACCTGAAGATATTCCTGAAGAAAAACCTGACACAGAAAATGCGATTGAAAAACAAAAAACAAAAGAACCACTTGAGGAAAAAACACCTTTAGTGTATGCCGGAACTTCAATAAAAAACTCCGGCAGCCCTCCAAAAAAAGGAAATAAGGCCTGGTGGCTTTTGCTTTTTTTTATACCTCTGATAGCTGGTGCAATTTACATTCTCATAAAAGATACAAAAGAACCGGTTTCTTCTGTTGAAGTTACTGTTGAAGAACCATCCCCGAAAAAAATTATACCCTCTGCCGATACTCTTGCTGCCGATACCCTTCCATCATTGAATAACGAAGCAGCTGCTGCCTCAGATGAAATTACCGATTCCACCGGTTTTGTTACTCCTGATTCCACCAGGTACTATCTGATTACAGGAAGTTTTGAGAAGTTCAAGAATGCACAAAAATATTTTCACAGGTTAAAAAATGAAGGTTATGAACCTTTTCACCTGGGGAAACATGGAAGTTATTATCTTGTTGGCACAGATATTTTCGATAATGAGATTGAAGCTTACGGTCAGCAATACAATTACCTGGATAAACATCCTGAATCGGGAGCATGGATTTATATTCCCGGGAAAAAATACATCCCTTACGAAGAAAAGCAGGATACCATCAATTAACTGCTTTAGGGTATTAAGCCTATGATATTCGCCATCGTGGGCTATACAAGTACTCCAACGGGAAAAACAGGTATGGAATTAATGCCACCTTTTCAGTAAATCGAAATTTAACTGACGTATGAAAAAGATGAAGATTAAATGACAGAAGAACGGATAATGTATAATTTATAAAACTGAAGTATCATGTTGGATTTAGGATTTGTTAGCGCCATTTTGGCGGAGAAAAGTTTCGAAGAGGTTATTGAATTTGCCTCAGAGAATAAGTTCAAATGCGTTGAAATCATGTGTTGGCCGGTAGGAAAGGCTGAACGCAGGTATGCCGGGGTTACCCATATAAATGTAAATGAAATGGAAGATAAAGACATAACCCGTATCAAAAGCATTCTTAGCTCTAACAATGTATACGTTTCGGGACTGGGGTATTATCCCAACCCGCTTGACCCGGATGAGGATCAGGCTGAAACTTCCATCGAACACATAAAGAAAGTAATCCGCGCAGCCGCAAAGCTTGATATTGGAGTGGTGAATACCTTTGTGGGTCGTAATCCTGTAAAAAGTATAGAAGATAATTTAAAAAAGTTTGCTGATGTATGGCCAGGAATTGTGAAAGTTGCCGAAGAGAACAATGTAAAAATAGGAATTGAAAATTGTCCCATGCTGTTTACACGCGATGAATGGCCTGGAGGAAAGAACCTTGCAACAACTCCGGCAATCTGGAAGAAAATGTTCGAAATCATTCCCAGCCTTGCCTTTGGCCTCAATTACGATCCTTCGCACCTGGTATGGATGCAGATGGATGAAGTTAAGCCCATTTTCGATTTCCGTGAAAAGCTGTTCCACATTCACCTGAAAGATGTTAAAGTTTATCGGGATAAACTGGATGAAGCAGGAATAATGGCCTATCCGCTTGATTACCATTCGCCCAAAATACCAGGACTGGGTGATGTCGACTGGAGGGGATTTTTTTCGGCACTGACTTCAGTAAAATATCGCGGACCTGTTTGTATTGAGGTAGAAGATAAAGCCTTCGAAGGTTCAGAGCAAGATGTTAAAGCAGCAATTTTAACAAGCAGAAATTACATTAATCAGTTTCTGGCCTAAACCTCTCTCACCAGGAATTGAATCCGCAAATCTCTTCTATGGGTTTGCGGATTTTTTTTCGCTGTTTGTAATCATCCGGAGGATATCCCAAAGTAATTACCAGCCCAACTTTACGTTTACCTGGTATTTTCAGCAGGTTCTTTATTTTCCTGTTGTTGAACCATCCTATCATACAAGTTCCCAGCCCGAGCTCAGCAGCCTGAAGGCAAAAATGGGCCGCTGCAATGCCGATATCGTATTGCGGGTATTCCTGGTTCTTGATACTGCCCCCGATTTGAGCGATCAGTTTGGCCTTTTCAATTACCAGCACAGCAATTACCGGAGCATCCAGTGCAAAACGATTAAAGGAAATGATGCCGTTAAAGGTAGCTTTGGCAACTTCTTCCTTTAGTTCAGGTTCATCAACAATGATCAATTTCCAGGGTTGTGAGTTACATGCCGAAGGTGCCAGATGAACTGCCTTTATTAATTTATCCATCTTATCCTGTTCCACTTGCTTATCCTGGTAACGGCGCACACTCTGCCGCTGTTTTATCAATGTTTCAAATGTCATGATTTATCTAAATATTTTTCGGAATACCTCCTCCACACGTGATACTTTTTCCAGTTCAATCTTGAATTTGCCTGCATCGAACCCTTTATTCAGTTTGGGAATGAAAATCTTTTTAAAGCCCAGTTTGCCGGCCTCTGCTATGCGCTGTTCAATCCGGTTCACGCCGCGGATTTCGCCTGTAAGGCCCACTTCTCCGGTAAAGCAGATTTTATGATCAATAGCGATATCGATATTTGATGACAGGATGGAACATATCACTGCCAAATCGGTTGCCGGGTCATTAATGCGCAAGCCACCGGCTATATTCAAAAACACATCTTTAGCCAGGAGTTTAAAACCAGCACGTTTCTCAAGTACCGCCAGCAGCATGTTCAGGCGTCGTAAATCGAAACCCGTGGAAGATCGCTGAGGGGTACCATAAGCTGCTGAACTTACGAGCGCCTGAATTTCTATCAGGAAAGGCCGGATACCCTCAACAGTAGCAGCCACCGCTGTCCCGCTCACATCGTCACTCACTTTAGAGATAAGCTGTTCAGAAGGATTGAGTATTTCCTGCAATCCGTTGCTGCGCATTTCAAAAATCCCAAGTTCATTGGTGGATCCAAACCTGTTTTTACTGGCTCTTAAAATCCGGTACATGTAGTTGGTATCGCCTTCAAACTGCAGTACAGAATCAACAATATGCTCCAGCACCTTAGGTCCTGCCAGGTTGCCTTCCTTATTGATGTGTCCAATGAGTATAACGGCAATATGATTTTTCTTGGCATGCTTTAAAATGGCTGCAGTGCATTCACGTACCTGTGTTACCGAACCCGGCGACGATTCTATGGCATCAGTAGCCAGTGTTTGTATGGAATCGATGATTAACAGGTGTGGATTTACCTGCCCGGTTTGCGCCAGCACATTTTCGAGCGAAGTTTCACTCAGGAAAAGGCAATTGCTGCCATCCATCCCCAGGCGTCCGGCCCGGAGCTTAATCTGCTGGAGGCTTTCCTCCCCCGACACGTAAAGAATTTTCCTGTCTTTCAAACCCAGAGCCATCTGCAGTACAAGGGTCGATTTACCAATACCAGGCTCACCTCCCAGCAACACAATGGAGCCCGGAACAATACCACCTCCCAGAACCCTGTCGAATTCGGTAATGCCCACTTTGATACGTTCCATTTTTTCGGTAGTAATCGCTTCCAGAGTAATGGGCTGGTTTCCTAAATGCACTGCCGGCACCCGTAAACCTGTCTTCTTCTTTTCTATTATTTCCTCAACAAGCGTATTCCAGCCGTTGCACGAAAGGCACTTGCCCATCCATTTGGGCGACTGGGCACCGCATTCCTGACATATAAAAACAGATTTTACCTGTGCCATTAACTTAGATTCTTTATCCGATTAATCAACTCGGAGGTGGATATTCCTTCAACCAGCTTTAGCCGTTCTACTTTGCCACCATGCTCCAGAACGGTTTCATATCCTGCGATTTCTTCCAGTGCATACTCCTCCCCTTTCACCAAAACATCAGGAATGACTTGTTCAATGAGTTCAGCAGGCGTATCCTCCTCAAAAATCACCACAGCATCTACAAATGCAAAAGCAGCTAAAAGAACAGCCCGGGCCCCGGCATCCAAAACCGGCCGGCCCTTCCCTTTCAACAAACGCACCGATTCATCGGAATTCAGACCTATTATCAGACGGGTTCCATACCTTGCCGACTGCATGAGGGAATCAACATGTCCATGATGAATGATATCAAAACACCCGTTTGTAAACACGATAATGTCTCCACTGGCTTTCCAGCGGTTTAAAACCACTTCAAAATCTGCATAGCAGGTATAAATTTTTGAATGAATGTCAAATTCCATATTTCAGGTTCTTCTTAAACTTCAAATGTACAAAACCCGAATGGTTTCAAACCACCCAAATGAAATATTTTCATCTGGCCTGAAATCTAAAACCTGTTAAAAATCGATGAAGACACATCTGCCTGTTGTTCTTAAAAATAATTTCTACATTTGTTCCATTCTATTTAACAGAAATCCGGGATGAATTACATCGATATAATTTTAGGCCTTCTGTTGCTGTTTGCAGTTATAAACGGATTCAGGCGAGGCCTGATTTCAGAAGTAGCATCGCTTGCAGCTCTGGTATTCGGAGTATGGGGAGCCATTGAATTTTCCTACATTACCTCTGATTTTCTCACAAATAATATGGGAATAGATACCGATCACCTAAACCTGATATCCTTTATTGTAACTTTCATCGTAATTGTAATATTAATACATTTAATTGCCAGTTCTCTTAGCAAGCTTTTGGAAGTTGCCATGCTGGGATGGCTAAACCGGATAACCGGAATGGTATTTGGCTTTCTGAAAACAGCCTTTATTTTAAGCATACTGTTGCTTGTTTTCAACAAGATAGATAACGATGTGCACATCCTGTCGCAAAAGGCCAAATCGGAATCACGCCTCTATGAACCCATCCGAAAATTCGCCCCCTCCGTCTTTCCCTTTATATACAACTGGGAAAGAGAAAAAAAACACCAAAAGAAAAGTACAGAAATCGTTTAATTTCTCCCATTTATACAAGATTTAAAAAAGGCTTTAACCATTGTTCATTCGAACTAACAGTTTCAATGGTGCTCTATTAGGCATCGACTGTCCGACCTTCTGCATTTTTCAACAGATATTAAAAAAATTTACTGCATCTTTATAAAACAGATATAATTCCTCCTGTTTCAACCGAACTTTCTCTGAAAAATATCACCTGAAAAAATATTCCTGATCCTCTGTTCCTCATGGATCATGTAATCCCAATTTGTAACTCACTCTGCAGGATGTTTAACTTAACCCATTACAATTTTCAGTTGCAACCCATGATTAACCCATGCATTTTTTATCTTTGCGGCGCATTTTGACCATACTTAGGTAAGGTCTTAAAACTGAAAGCGATGAATTTTGTAGAAGACCTGCAATGGAGGGGCATGTTGCACGATATAATGCCCGGAACAGAAGAACAACTCGAGAAAGAGCAAACTTCAGCCTATCTGGGAATTGATCCAACAGCCGACTCACTGCACATTGGCCACCTGGTGGGGGTTATGGTGCTGAAGCATTTCCAGCTGGCAGGGCATAAACCAATAGCCCTTATTGGTGGTGCTACCGGCATGATTGGCGACCCCTCCGGTAAATCGGAAGAGCGCAACCTGCTCGATGAGGCAACATTGCGTCACAACCAGGAGTGTATAAAAAGGCAACTGGCCAAATTTCTCGATTTTGAAACGGATGCGACCAATTCAGCCTTACTCGTAAATAACTACGACTGGATGAAAGAAATTTCATTTCTGGAATTTATCCGCGACATTGGGAAGCACATCACAGTGAACTATATGATGGCAAAAGATTCGGTTAAAAAACGACTGGCTGCTGAATCGAAAGATGGCATGTCGTTTACTGAATTTACCTATCAGTTGGTGCAGGGATACGATTTTTTATGGCTTTACCGGAACATGAACTGCAAACTGCAGATGGGCGGTTCGGATCAATGGGGGAATATTACTACCGGCACTGAATTAATCCGTCGCAAGGAAGGAGGCGAGGCTTTTGCCCTGACGGTACCGCTTATTACCAAAGCCGACGGAACAAAGTTTGGAAAAACCGAGCAGGGTAACATCTGGCTCGATCCTGAACGTACTTCGCCTTACCAGTTTTATCAGTTCTGGCTCAATACATCGGATATCGATGCCGAAAAGTACATCAAAATTTTTACCTCTCTAACCAGAGAAACTGTTGTTGATCTGATTACTGAACATCAAAAGGCACCTCACGAGCGGCAGCTTCAGAAACGTCTGGCAGAGGAGGTAACCATTATGGTGCATTCAAAAGAAGATTATAAAATGGCTGTTGAAGCTTCAGAGATACTTTTTGGGAAAGGCACAGCCTTGCAGCTTAAAAAGCTTGATGAACGCACCTTTCTGTCGGTTTTCGATGGAGTTCCACAATTTTATATTTCAAAAACTGAATTTGGAAACGGCATCAATGTAGTGGATTTACTGGCGGAAAAAACCTCTGTTTTCTCATCAAGGGGAGATTTGCGCAGAACCATCAAAGGCAATGGACTGGCCATTAATAAAGAAAAAATTATTGATGAAACTGCTTCGATAGATGAAAAATATTTAATCGGTGGAAAATATATTCTTACACAAAAAGGGAAAAAGAATTACTCGCTGATTATTGTCCGCTAAAGAAAACCAAACAAAATTATATACTAAAAGTCGTTAAGAACCGTTGCATTATAGCTATAAAAAGGAACCATTTTTATGAATAATTTTTTTAACAACGAAAGGATTCTAGAGGTAATCTGGAAACGTAAATTTCATTTTATAATCATAGGATTAATTGCCGTACTTCTTGCATCTGTTTTCTCAGGACCTGCCTTTATCAGGCCAAAATACAAATCTACTGCCCGCATATACCCGACCAATTTAGGGGCGATGAGTGAAGAATCCAAAACAGAGCAAATGCTGGAGATTTTAAACTCAAATGTTGTAAAATTTAAAATATTTGAGGCTTTTGGAGGCAAAGACATTCTTAAAATAGATAAGGAAGATCCGCATTACCTGACTTATATTCTGGCCAGTTATGATAAGAATATAAAAACCTCAAAAACTCCTAATGAAACTGTTGAAATAAAAGTAATGGCCTATGATCCGCAAATAGCAAGCGATATATGTGATTCCATTATTCGCTTTTACAATCAGGCAGTTGGTAACATGTACAAGGCAAAGAACTGGGAGTTGGTGTTAATTTCAAAAAACCAATTGCAAAAAAAACAAAGCGAAGTTGACACACTCATTAACAGATTAAGCCAGATTCGTGCAGAAACAGGTATTATTGATGTCGTCAGCCAGGCTCCTGAAGTTACCCGCGGATATGTAAAAGCACTTGTAGAGGGTGGAAACAATTCTTCTGACCTTAAGCGGATCAAGGATATCTTTCTCAATACACTTGAAAAAGGAGCAGAGTTGCGCTCACTTGAAGTTAGTTTTGATCACATTCTTCAGGAAATAGAGCGGATTAAAGCAATTTATGAACTGAACCTGAATGAATATGAAAAGGATATTACATACAGTCATATTGTTGAATTTCCATTTCCAGCAGATGAAAAATCATTTCCCGTACGCTGGATAATTGTTTTTTTCTCAACACTATCGGCTGTATTATTAGCCTTATTGGTTTTTTTGGTACTTGATTATAACAAAGAAGAACAACACTAATAGTGTTTCAAAAGGCAACCATAAAAATTTATCTTTTTTACCTTATATCAATAAGCTTTATTTTATTGAATGTTTTTATCATGGTAAGAAAGGATTCAATGGCTGTTAATGCATTGCCCTTTCTTTTGGCCATTGGGCTTTATGTAATCTTTTCATTCGATAAGCTGATTTACTTTGTTGTATTTTTTGCGCCACTGTCGATTGAACTCAGCAGAATAATGCCCGAATTTGGTTTTAACATGTACCTGCCTACAGAGCCTTTGCTGTTTGGTATTTTAATTCTCTTCCTGTTAAAATTATTGCATGAAAGAACCTTTGACAGGAAAATACTGCTTCATCCTGTTTCTCTGGCCATTTACCTCAATCTGGTGTGGATATTTATTACCAGCCTGACCAGTACGATGCCTGTAGTTTCATTTAAATTTCTGCTGGCCCGGTTATGGTTTCTTGTGGCTTTTTATTTTTTAATGGCAAAAATCTTTTCACAAGGGAAAAACCTCGAAAAATATGTTTGGTTTTATTTAGCCTCATTTGTTATTGTCATAATCTACTCCATATCCCGTCATTGGGGATATGGATTGCTGAACAAGCAGGCTGCGCATTTTGTAGTTGTTCCTTTTTACAATGATCACACATCCTATGGTGCAGCACTGGCAATGTACCTCCCTTTCACAGCATGGTTGGCATTAGGCCGCACATATACAGCCAGGACCCGGGCATATGCTGCAGCCGTATTTGTAATTTTATTCATCGCATTTGTTTTATCTTACAGTCGTGCCGCCTGGCTGAGCATGATAGTTGCTTTAATGGTTTTGGCTGTCATCAAATTAAAAATAAGGTTTAAAACTATAGCAATTTCATTGTTGGTATTTTTGGGTTTCATTTTCACTTTCCAAACCCAGATAGTAATGTATCTTGAGCGAAATTCCGACGAATCATCTTCCAACCTGACGGAACATTTCTCTTCCATGACCAATATTTCGACTGATGCTTCGAACCTCGAGCGAATAAACAGGTGGCACAGTGCCATACGCATGTTTGAGGAAAGACCTGTATTCGGTTTTGGCCCGGGCACCTACATGTTTCAGTATGCGCGATATCAGCTAAAAAAAGATCGGACCATTATCAGCACAAATGCAGGCGATGGTGGAAATGCCCACAGTGAATACCTGGGCCCGCTGTCAGAATCAGGAATTGGCGGTCTGATAACTTTTCTAATTCTAATTTTTACCGTTGTTTATAGTGCCATCACCACGTGGTCCCGACTTACTGATTATCGTCTCAAGGGGATTCTGCTGGCTGCACTGATTGGTCTTATAACCTATTATATTCATGGATTTTTAAATAATTTTCTTGACACCGATAAGCTTTCGGTACCTTTTTGGGGGTTTACTGCCATGATTGTCGCAATTGATATTTATTCCCGATCGAATCCAGGACAGCAACAAAAAAAACCGATTTGACAATCAAACCGGAATTCAAGTTGCTTTTTTTTGCTTTTATTGTTTTACACGTTCACTGTAGGAACGCCCGCGGGTATCTACTTTTATCACCTCGCCCTCACCAATAAACATAGGCACCATAATTTCAGCCCCTGTTTCAAGGGTAGCTGGTTTCAATGCTGTTGAACTGGCGGTATTTCCCTTTTCCCCTTCAATTGTCTGAGTTACCTGGAGTTCAACAAAAGGTGGCATTTCAGCAGTCAATGGAGTTTCAGTTTCAGTATGAAACTGTATTTCAACGATTTGACCTTCTTTCATTAAGTCAGAGTTTTCAATCATATTTTCAGGAATTGAAATCTGCTCAAAAGTTTCTGTATTCATAAAATTGAAGCCCATATCGTCTTTATACAGGTATTGATACTGGCGGCGTTCGACCCTTACTTCATCCACCTTTACCCCGGAATTAAAGGTATTTTCAATTACTCTTCCTGTTTTTATATTTTTAAGTTTTGTTCGGACAAATGCCGGTCCTTTACCTGGTTTCACATGTAAAAAATGAACAATAGTATAAATATCATCCTTAAACAAAAGGCACATTCCGTTTCTAAAATCTGCTGTTGAAGCCATATTTTTAATTTTTCATTTAAACGCTGCAAAAATAAATAAATCCGTTAAAGATCAACAAATTCCTGAATGAATAAGAGAATAAAAGCGTGTTATCTAAAAGCCTGTTCTTTTCCATCCACCTGATAACTCTGCATTTCAGCCCGCAATGAACCCACACGCATATCAAATTCGAGCAGGATTGGAAGTTTGGTTTCCTTTGAAACATAAAATTTTAACCCATCGGAACGTTTTAATACTTTTCCTTTGTCGACAACGGGTGCCAGAATATAACAGTTGATTTTCCCATTATCGGTTTCTATTCGTTCATCACCAAGATATTTAACCGTAACATCTGAAATTTCATCAGCATGAAAGGTAGGCATTGTAACTTCCAATCCCTGTTGCATTCCGTCTTCGAGATAATTATCTATGAAATAAAAAAAGACAGATATAATATCTACCAGGTTATCAGGAACACTGCGCCAACCGGATTTTTTGCTTTTGATGGAATCTATATCATGATAATAAAGTGTTTCATTATACCATTTGTACTTTCCTTCCTTTATATTACGGATTGATTTCAGTGGAAGACGCGTTTCATAATTAACAATAGTTTCATAAACATCATTCACACCAAATAATTTGTCGGGCAGCCCGGTTGTGCGGCCAACCACATAATAATGTTTTGCCTTTTGATCGTTATAAATCGTATCGGATATTACCATTTTGGCTTCACCTCCTTTTATAAAACCAAATTTCAGATTAAAATTAATGGTTTCCTTTTTGGCTTCAGACAAAAGTGAAACCACAAATACCATTAAAACTGTAATAAAAAAATTTTTCATGGGTATTTCTTTTTTCCAGGCACTGTTGCAACAAAATCTTTTAAATAAAAGGGTTCAAAATAGGCAACATCTTCCCAATGGTTGTTCATATATTTATTTTCCGAATAACTAATCATAAATCGTGCCGAAGCTTTTGAAGGACCAGCAAACATTGCATTTGGGTGTAAAAGTGCCTGTCTGCATTTTTCTGCACCGTTACCAAAAAACAACACCAGGTGCTCTTCAAAGAGGGAAGAAAATGAGTTTTTATCGATAATCTTTGCGGACACTGGCATAAGTTGTTCTCCTGCAGTATTATAAACAGCAGTATATACTTCCATTCTTCGGGCATCAATCATAGGGCAAAAGAGAGCAGAATCCTCTTTTTTACCAAGATACTTCTCGTGGTTTTCTGCTGTATATCTTCCCATTATGTCGAGTGTATTTAAAGCCAACAGAGGTATATCAAGTGAAAAACAAAGACCTTTTGCAACCGACACTCCAATGCGCAGGCCTGTGTAAGAACCTGGTCCTTTACTGACAGCAACTGCATTCAGTTTATTTGGAGAAAAGCCATTTTCATTAAATATTTCTTCAATAAATACAGTCAACATCTGCGAATGGTTAAGACCTTCGCTGCTTTCCCTTTCAAATAGAACCTTTCCATCCTGTGCCACATTTACTGCGCAAACTTCAGTTGATGTTTCAATATTTAAAATTACTGCCATTTTTAATACTCTAAAAAAAAACAAAAGTACGCATTCATTTTAAAAACAATAAAGTAAAAGTGTCCGCTTTAGAATCCACCATTCAAATTCATTAACCAGGAGTCATCCTGCGGATATAGGTTTAACACTAAACAAGAGCATTCAGCTAAAAGTTGACTTTTGATCTTATCATGCACAACTCATAAATGAAAAGATACAATATTACTGTAAGAAAAAGGAATAAACACAGCTGCAGCCAAAGCTGATAATTTATTTATGTCCAATAACTTCAGGAAATAATTTGCAAAGCAACTACAACAACAAATAATAGAAGAAACAGGAATTCACTCCAAAACCGGCTTTTCATAAATACAAAAAAATTTGAAATCAGAAAAGTAACAGGGATAACTGTAATCAATAACATTTCCTGAGATACAGCCGGTATGAAAATCAAACCTGCAACTGAACAGAGAAAAATCAGAAAAAAAACTATAAAAAATTTTCGTGTACTTACTTTCTTTGTATCGTAATCCTTTATCATTTTCACACTTCCCAATACTGTCAGCATCAAAAGAAAGGCTGAATAAATCAACAGCTTGATATTATGGGAATAATGATTGTTAGGAGTAACTATATTTGATTTAAGAATAACTGCAAATTCAGAAACAGCATCAGTTAAATACGCATAGCTTATTGCAAAAACAAAGGGCAGTAAAATTCCAATAATCATTATTAAAAATTCCCTCCATTTTGTTTCCCGGGAAAGGATTCCAATTCCAATAAGAAAAGCAGGGAATAACACCACCACATTAATATAGAACAGTGCAGAAACACCAATAAAAAAACCTGTATCAAAAGCAGCAGAATAAGGTTGAGGTTTATCAAAGGCATCCAACAGCCGGTATAAAGCTATCAAAAAAAATACAGCTCCAAAATATACAGGGTGAAGCGCATGTATACCAGTAAATCCTGCCGCTATTATAACAAATAAAGTAGCTGGAATCATAGTCCGGATACGTATAAAATTATACCTGAGGTTAATTTGCAGAATAATAAAGGCCATCAGAAGAAAAAGAGCCAATGCCACCAGGTTTTGCAGAAAGACAGAACCCTGCAGCAGTTCATGAATAGGAAAATAAAGCAGATTGTTCTTTTCTGCCGGGTAAAATAAATAGGATTGGGGAAAAATAAGATTTCTCAGCCAAAACAGCACACCAAGAATCGGGAATAAAACAAAATTATACGCGTGGTTCGATTTGAACTTTCTAAGCAACATATTTATAAATCGAAACCGATATCTTTTCGATAATACTTTTTGTCGAAACGAATTGTTTCAGCATTCACATAGGATAATTGGAGTGCTTCCCCAATGGTTTTACCATTGGAACTCACGGCAAATATCCTTCCCCCGTCAGTAATCACTGCATTGTTTTTCATTTTGGTTCCTGCATGAAAAACAACACTGGAACTTACTTTTTCAAGTCCCAAAACTTCTTTTTCTTTTTCATACTTTTCAGGATATCCACCAGAAACAAGCATCACAGTAGCAGCAGCCATTTCAGTAAATTCCAGCGGTTCATTATCAAGAGTTCCCTGTGCTGCCCCAATAAGCAAATCTGTCAAACCGGATTTCAGGCGCAATAAAACGACTTCAGCCTCAGGATCCCCTAATCTTACATTGTATTCAATAACGAATGGTTCTCCTTTCACATTAATCAACCCGAAAAAAATAAAACCCTGATATTCAATATTGTCAGTTTTCAATCCATCGACTGTAGGTTTAATGATTCGGGATTCTACTTTTTCCATAAATTCATTACCTGCAAACGGCACCGGTGAAACTGCTCCCATTCCTCCTGTATTGAGGCCGGTATCCCCCTCACCAACACGTTTGTAATCTTTGGCTTCAGGCAGAATTTTGTAATTTTTACCATCGGTAATAATAAAAACCGAAAGTTCGATACCTTTCAGAAATTCCTCAACAACTACCTTATTGCCGGCTTCACCAAATTTACCATCCAGCATTTCTTTCAGTGCGTTCACTGCCTCTACCTGATTTTCAATAATTAAGACACCTTTTCCGGCTGCAAGCCCATCGGCTTTTAAAACATAAGGAGCTTTCAGGGAATTTAAAAAAACAAGGCCCTGATCAAGATTACCCTTTGTCACAGTAAAATATTTGGCAGAAGGAATATTATGACGCAACATAAATTCCTTTGCAAAATCCTTACTTCCCTCAAGTTGTGCCCCGCTTTTCTTAGGTCCAAACACCAATACATGCTGAAGCCCCGGTTCATTTGCAAAATAATCGTGTATTCCCTGTACAAGGGGTACTTCAGGTCCAACCACTACCAGGTGAATATTGTTAACCAAAACACCCTTTTTCAGGTTCTCAAAATCGGTTACACCAACATCTAGATTGGTTCCTAAATTCAAAGTCCCTGCATTACCTGGTGCAAAAAACAACTTATTGCTTTTGTGCTCTTGATCAATTTTCCATCCCAGGGCATGTTCACGACCACCTGAACCTATTATCAATATATTCATACCTAAATAGCATTATATTTTTCAAAATGGCGATTCAATGATTCCCTTATTTTGTTCGCCATTTCTGTGTCGTTAAAATTCCGGGCTGTCCGTTCCATCGTCTGCAGGTAAAACAGACTCCTCTGAATTTCTTCATTTATACTCTGAGTCAAAAGAAATTTAGGACGAAAAGAAAGGAAATATCCTAATTCGTCATTAAATACATTCAGTGCTTCACTCAAAATTTTTCCTCCTTTTTCAGTTGCGTTCGCGGCGTAATAACTATCGGCCAGCTGAAGTGAAAAATATTCAAAAGGAACAGTGGAATATGGAATCAATTCAAATGCCTTATCGATAACTAAAATTGCAGAATCCTTTTTCCCTTCGGCAATCAGGCCGGAAGCCAGACGATTGAAGCTGTTCCTGATGTTTGTTAACATGCGCATGTTATTTTCATCAAGGTAAACATCGGGATCATTAACATTTCCATAATCAAAATTATTCATCAGGTTATCGTACATAATTTCGGTGGACACAGTTCCAAATGACATTCTGTCGGCGGATGTTTCCCCCCTCAATGGTACGAACCTGTAACCGAACCCTTCAACCTGAAAATAATTTTCTAAGTTCATGTACTTGTCGCGTCCAACTGTAATTGCCCAATAGATAGGCCGTTCCCAGTTATTGGAAGCCAGTAAATCGAGAATCATCATTTCATCCTTTGAAAGATAATTTTTATTGGATAAATCGATTGTTATGGTATCCAGTATTTTATCATAATCCTGCTCACTGACGACCTTATTCCGGATAACTGCTTCCTTATCCACTTTAAATTTAATAATCTTTTTTGGTAAATAGGCAGCATTACCCGCTTGCTGAAGTTTGGTTGCAGGATTATCGTCAGCAATAAAATCAATTCCCTCTTTCAATCCTATCCACTGCCGTTTAATGCGTTGGTTGTTCATCAGGTAAACAATATCGCGGGTTCCCTGTCGGTATTTTTCTTCATTCATAGAAAAAGGCAAAGGCTCGGATTCATATGCCTGACGTTTCATTTGATTTATGTACCAGTCAGTTTGCAGATAACTCAGGTTACATACCCTAACATCGGTACGCACCCCTTCCACTTCCTGATTGTACCATAGCGGGAAAGTATCGTTATCGCCATTTGTAAAAATTACACCATTAGGTTTGCATGTTTTAAGATAATTGGCACCTAAATCACGTGCCGTATAACGACCTGAACGATCGTGATCGTCCCAGTTTTCTGAAGCCATAATTCCGGGAACAAGAATTAACAATAAAATTCCCGCAATTCCGGCAGCAACAGGTTCACTGCTATATTTCTTAAGCCTGTCAATTACACCCAAAACACCCAGACCTATCCAAATAGTAAAGGCATAAAATGATCCGGCATAAGCATAATCTCGCTCTCTGGGTTGCAATGGATATTGATTCAAATAAATTACGATGGCAAGTCCGGTCATAAAAAACAGCAGAAAAACTATCCAAAAATCTTTTTTTCCCTCCTTCCCCTGATTGTATTGAAAAAAGATTCCCATTAAACCAAGGAGAAGAGGTAAAAAATAATACGTGTTCCTTGCTTTATTATTTGCATATCTTTCGGGTAAATTATTCTGTTCGCCCAAGCGCCACTCGTCAATAAAATTGATACCGCTTAGCCAGTTTCCATTCAAAATTCCACCATGACCCTGTATATCGTTTTGCCGGCCAACAAAATTCCACATAAAGTACCTGAAATACATATGCCCCATCTGATATCGAATAAAAAACCTGAGATTTTCACCAAAAGTAGGCTTCACGATTACTTCAGTTTGCCCACTTTCATTGCGGTGCTGGATTCTAGTGCCCTTTATATTACCCCAATCCTGGTATGCCTGCACATGAGCCGGATCCATGCTGCTCCACATTCGTGGGAAAATGGTCATAAATTTGTCGTCATAGTTAGGTACTACCCGTCGGTCGGTTTCTACGTATCTCCCATCTAGTTGTGTATATACAGGCTTACCTTCAGTATAGCGATCTGCCGGATTAAGTGGAGAGTTATAATATTGCCCGTAAAGTAAAGGCCGGTTTCCGTACTGTTCCCTGTTAAGATAACTCAACAGGGAAAAAACATCTTTGGGACTGTTCTGATCCATGGGTGGCTTAGCAGCCGACCGGATTATAATAAGGGCAAATGACGAATAACCAATTAAAATTACAGTTATACCAACCACAACAGTATTCCACAAAACCAATCTTTTTCTTGTAGTATAGCGAATTCCGTAAATTATTGCAGCAATAAGAAGTGCTATGTAAAAAAGAGCTCCTGACTTATAGGGTAACCCAAATGTATTAACAAACAAAAGTTCAAACCATGATGCAACTGTTACCACACCTGGAATGATTCCCCACATGATAATGGCCAAAATAATAATAGAAATGACCAAGGCCGAAATAACACCTTTTCGTGTTGGTTTGTATTTTCTGAAGTAATACACCAGAACTATTGCCGGAATAGCAAGAAGGTTAAGCAAATGGACTCCAATAGATAACCCAATGATGTAAGAAATAAAGATTAACCAGCGATTTGTATAAGGCTTATCGGCAACATTCTCCCATTTTAGGATAGCCCAAAAAACCATAGCAGTTAACATGGATGAGAAAGCATAAACTTCCCCTTCAACAGCTGAAAACCAAAAAGTATCGGAAAATGCATAGGCAAGTGATCCCACAACTCCCGCAGCCATTACAGAAAAAATATTCCCGGATGTAATGACATCCTCTTTCACTACTATCTTTTTTGCTAAATGTGTGATTGTCCAGAAAAGAAATAAGATGGTGAATGCACTTGCAAGAGCAGACATAGCATTAATCAGGACTGCAGCATTATGGGGATCGCCAAATAGCGTAAAAAAACGCCCAAATATCATGAAAACCGGTGCACCAGGAGGATGACCTACTTCGAGTTTATAAGATGTGGTAATAAATTCGCCGCAGTCCCAAAAGCTGGCAGTTGGTTCAATGGTCATTAAATAAACTATGGCCGAAAAAAGGAAAATAACCCATCCGGTCAATCTGTTAACAAAGCTATATTTCTTCATTTGAAATTATTCTTAGCAATTTTACAGGAATGTTTTAGTTGCGAAGATAATTGTTTTAAAGCAAACAGAAAGAACAGATAAATAATTTAGAGATTTTTATACTCACATTGGATTAATAAGCATAATCCCTGAGACCATTCTACCTGTTTGGATTCCTTCACGGCGGGCTGAAAAAAATTTATTTCCTTCAGTAAAAGTACATTGAGCAGAAACCTGGATATTTTCCGGGAGCACACCGCATTCCAGAAGGATTTGACGGTTTGCCTCCCAAAGATTAAAATTATGCTTCCCTGACGGCAATCTTTGAAGGGTTCTGTCAGCATTTGGGATTTTACTCAGCACTGCAATCACCACTTCCTCTCCTACTTCATACTTTTCGGGCCCTATGGAAGGGCCAATAACAGCCCTGATATTCTTCGGAGAAGATAAATAATGTACATTAAGTTTTTGTATCACTTCCTTCACTATTAAGCCAACAGTTCCCCGCCATCCTGCATGAATGGATGCAACTGCTTTGTTTACCGGGTCATACAACAAGATGGGAACACAATCGGCAGTTTGAACACAAAGGCAGATTTCCGGCCGATTCGTGAGAAGGGCATCTGTATCATTCAGTTCCTCCTGCGGAATTTCTGTTAGATTCATCGCTGAATGAGTATGAGTTTGCCGGGGAAATACAAGCTGATGTGAGCCAATGCTTAAAACCTCGGCAAGTTTTTCCTTGTTTCTTTTTGATTTCCATTCCGGACTCCCGGTAAAACGGGGGGTTGCTTCACCTGTGACAGTTAATCGGCATGATGTAAATGCTTTAACATCAGGGAAATTATCAAATATTTGGTAGGTAATGATATCTCTATCCATTACGGATAATTTTTCCAAGTTTTTCCTTATTCAGTATCCTTACTGTTCTTTTTTCAACTGCTATTAATTTTTCATCCTGCATTTCACCAATAACCCGGGCAAGTGAGGGTCGGGTTACTCCAAAAAGTTCTGCCATCTGCTGTTGTGTGCTTTTCAGTTCTACTGAATGCAGTTTCGAACCTGCTTGTTGGAAAAGATAATGTGCCATTTTCCCTTTAATTGTCTTAAAGCTTAAAAAATGAAGCTTCCGTGAAAGAAACTGGCTTCGGGATGAAATACTATAAAGGTAATTTTTCAATATCAGCGTATTCTTCTGAAGTATATGCAAGAACTCTTCTACAGAAATAGATAGCAACTCTACAGAATTAACAGCTGTAACAGTAACAGGAAAAGTATTTTCTTTCCCAAACAAAAATGCAGTAGCCAGTGGTCGGGGAGCTTCAACATCTTCAATTTTTATTGTCTTCCCCGAAAAATCTATCATTTCCCCTTTTACAATACCAGAAAGAACAATATAGAGATTATTTACCGGATCGCCTGTCAAAGCTATTATTTCATTTTTTTTAAAACTCCTTACCTGATAATGTACCTGGTTAAAAAGGATTTTTAATTCATTTTCAGAAATACCTTTAAACACAGGGCAATCTGTAAGTAATTTATAATTTATCATTTTGTAACATGTGATACAATACCAGAAACGTAGTTTCTCTAGTTTTGTTTTTCATTTAAAAGAAAAAGAATGTTACGCGAAATTATAAAAATTGATGAAGAATTATGTGATGGATGCGGTCAGTGTATTCCAACCTGCCATGAAGGAGCTTTACAAATTATTGAAGGTAAAGCAAGGCTAATCAGTGAATTGATGTGCGATGGGTTGGGTGCCTGCCTGAGCCATTGTCCTCAAAATGCGATCGCCATAGAAAAGCGGGAAGCGAGAGCATACAATGAAGAAACTGTAATTGCGCAAATGATAAAAAGTGGAAAGACTACAGTATTTGCACACCTGAAGCATCTTCAGCATCATAATGAACTGGCCTATTTGAAACAGGCTTTAAATTATATAAAATCAAATCACCAAACCATGCCCTTTACCCTAAACGAAGTTCATGAACTGCTCCATGAGGAAAAGAAACCTACAAAAAATCATCATCCTGTATCCGGGGGATGTCCGGGTTCTGTGCCGGCATCCTTTCATGTCAGTGGAATAAAACTTGACTCCTCTAATACAGAAATGCCGTCTGCTCTGACACAATGGCCGGTTCAACTGCACCTCATAAATCCGGCAGCCGGTTATTTTCAGGAGGCCGATTTGCTCATTGCGGCCGATTGTGCTGCCTTTGCATATGGAAATTTCCATCAAAAATTTTTAACAGGCAAGAAACTGGTTATTGCGTGTCCTAAACTTGATCAGGGAAAAGAAATTTATATTCGTAAAATAATCAGCCTTGTTGACGAGGCAAAAATAAATTCAGTAACAGCAGTGATTATGGAAGTTCCATGCTGTAGTGGTTTAGTGGGAATGGTTAATACTGCACTTGAAAATTGTTCCAGAAAAATTCCGGTGAAAGCTATAGTTATCAGCACTCAGGGGGAAATTATTCATGAAAAACTGATTTAAATAATGTTATTAAGGCTTGAAAATTGCATTACATCTTACTCAGAATACCTTCTACAGAAAAAAAATTATTAGTTTCTCCATAAATCTGAAATCCTGATTTGGAAAATGATAGAAAAAAAGAATTATCTTTCCATTTAATTGATATGTTTGTTATTTGCTTCATAACCAATACATTTAACCATTACCAATTTTAGTACAGTTTTTATACCATTAAGAATAATATAAAAATTAGTTGGAATCTTTTAGAATTAATAGTTGAAAATTAAGAAAGAATACTCAGGTTTTTCTAATTGTTGGCTTAAAACCCATAATAAATTAAAAAATCGCCTGTCATTGCGAATATATACCCTCTCAAAATGCTGTTCTGATGTTCCTTCATAAAAGAATAATTTAATTACATGGAAGGCTTTTTCTAAAACTTTTTATAAAATTTTAATTTTCCATAAAGTTCTTTTGTACAATTTATTATCCGTCTTCTGTTAATATTCTTTAAAATTTTATCACCATTTCTAAAACTTTTAATAGCCTATACTTGTTGAGTTTTTGTCTGATATCTATAATAAATTTTTAAATTAAGTCACCAGTATGTGAGTGACAATGGGGAACCCCTTACCCATTAAAACTTAACTGAGAAAAAAAATCACAGGCATTTTACTTCAATAATTATACTACTTTTTAGAATTATTCTAAGAATCTTCCAGTTAATCCTTCAGAACATTATAAAATATACAAATACATCCGTTCCATTTTAGAAATCCGGATCATAAATAATTAATTTATCCTTTTTCAATAATATAAATCAACTGTAAAAAATGGCAAAAAAAAGATTTAAGGAATCTGAAATCAGAAAAATCCTTCAGGATTATGAAGATGGGACTCCTATACAGAAAATTGTAGAGGAAAATGGCATTAGTCAGGCCACCTTTTACAACTGGAAGGCAAAATACCGTCACCAATTAATGTTTGACCTTCAACATTTAAATAAACTGAAAGAAGACAATGAAAGACTAAAGCGTATGTTTGCCGATTTGAGCCTGGAGAATTTATCGTTGAAGGCACAATTAAAAAATTTAGAAAAGTATTAATCTTTCTCATTTTTTGTACCTTTATAAAAAACCAGCAAAATGAACTTAAAACAACCCATCTATAACTGGTACGCCATCTACACCAAAAACAACGGCGAAAAAAAAATTTACCAAAATTTGATGGAGGCAAAAATAGAATGCTATCTCCCACTTTACAAAAAGTTAAGACAATGGAGCGACAGAAAAAAATGGATAGATGTCCCATTTTTCCGTAATTACCTTTTTGTACGGGTAAGTAAGGTTGAATTTTTTGATGTTCTTAATATTCCCGGAATAGTTAATTATGTATCCTTTGGGGGTCAACCACAGAAAATTCCTGCAGAACAAATATCTAATATTAAAAGATTAATTGAACAGCAGGAGCGGAAGGTGATTCTTTCAAAGGAGAATATAGAAAAGGGTCAATATGCAGAGATAATATCAGGTCCGTTCAAAGACATGAAAGGGGAAGTAGTTAAAATCTGTGGAAATTACCGCATCATAGTTAGGGTAGATGCTCTGGGATGTTCGGTGTATGCAAATATTTTAAAGGAAGAAATAAAAATTATTTCTGCAGAAAACACAGTTAGCCAGGGTAAAATTCACGAATATTTTCTATAACGGGAATGAAAAAAGGGACATTTTGGAGTTAATATAATTATTTTTTAAAAACCAGAATAAAATGAATTCCCATTACCATGAACATTTTCAATTGTTAATTTTTATTTAAACAGAAAGGGAGTTATGAAAAAAGTACTTCCAAAATGTTAATTATACTATTAAAAAGTTAAAATATATGAAGGTACTTATACTTGCAGGAGGACTGGGTTCAAGGCTTTCGGAAGAAACAACCCTGAAACCAAAACCTATGGTTGAAATAGGAGGAAAACCTATTTTATGGCATATTATGAAAATCTATTCATTTTATGGATACAATGAATTCATTGTCCTTTTAGGGTATAAAGGTCATATAATAAAAGAATACTTCGCCAACTATTTTATTCATCATGCCGATGTTTCATTTGATATCAGAAATAACAAAACCGAAGTATTGAACAACCAGGCAGAGCCATGGAAGGTTACCCTGATAGATACAGGAGCCGAAACCATGACAGGAGGCAGAATTAAGCGTGTTGAAAAATACATAAACAACGAAACTTTCATGCTGACTTATGGAGATGGTGTCTCAGATGTACATATACCCGCACTGGTCCAATTTCACAAAGAACATGGCAAATTAATTACAATGACATCTGTGCAGCCTGAAGGCAGATTTGGGTCATTGATATTAAATGGAAATAATGAAGTATTAAGTTTCCAGGAAAAAATAAAAGGAGATGGGAACTGGATAAATGCAGGTTTTTTTGTTTGTGAGCCGGAAGTACTCAATTATATAGATGGCGATTCCTCTGTTTTTGAAAGACATCCTCTTGAACAAATGGCAATTGAAAAGCAACTGCTTACATATAAACATACCGGTTTTTGGAAACCGATGGATACAATGAAAGATAAAATGCAACTGGATGAAATGGCACAGCAAAATGCTGCACCATGGATGTTGTGGGAAAAAAATCAGAGCCTAAGGCAGGATATAAAATAAATACTTAAGCTTATCCATTCTTTAATTAACAGGTGATAGCTTATAAACCCATATAAAAACACAATTATAATTAATTACATCGACCATGTATGATATCGTAATAATTGGAGGAGGAATTGTAGGACTCGCTACTGCTTTAAAGCTTAAAGAAGGCAATCCCGAATTAACCATTGCCTTACTTGAAAAAGAGAAAAAACTGGCAAGTCATCAAACAGGCAATAACAGTGGAGTGATTCACGCAGGTGTATATTATAAGCCCGGCAGCCAAAAAGCTGTTAATTGCCGCACGGGCTATCAGCAGTTGATTGATTTCTGCGACAAGGAAAATATTAAATACAATTTATGCGGGAAATTAATAGTAGCTACCAATAAGGAAGAATTACCGCAATTGGAAAATCTTTGGGTAAGAGGTCAGCAGAATGGCCTCAAAAAAATGAAAAAGATTTCGGGCAGCCAGATTAAGGAATATGAACCCCATGCTGCAGGATTGGCAGCAATTCAAGTTCCCTACACAGGAATAATAGATTATAGTGAAGTCAGCCGGAAGTATGCTGAAATATTTACCAATCGTTATGGCGGTGAAATACATCTGAATAATAAGGTTACAAAAATAAATATTAACAACAGCAATGTTGATGTTATTACCAGCCAAGGTAACTTTACAGCAAAAATAGTAGTAAATACAGCAGGTTTATACAGCGATAAAATAGCTGAATTAACTCAGTCAAAACTGGATGTCCGCATCATCCCTTTTCGGGGAGAGTATTATAAATTGTCACCTGAGAAAGATTCCCTCGTCAGAGGTTTAATATATCCGGTTCCTGATCCCAATTTTCCTTTTTTGGGAGTTCATTTCACCCGGCTGATACATGGAGGAGTGGAAGCCGGACCAAATGCAGTTTGGGCTTTTAAACGTGAGGGATATAAAAAGACATCATTTAAAGCAGATGAAGTATGGAACGCCCTTTCTTGGCCGGGATTCAGAACCGTAATGCGACAGTACTGGAAAACAGGATTAGGAGAATATTACCGGTCATATCGTAAGGCAGCCTTTTTAAAAGCACTACAGCGGCTGGTTCCTGAAGTACAGTATAATGACATTGAACCTGGTGGAGCCGGTGTACGTGCACAGGCTTGCAAAAAAAACGGAGGATTGGTTGATGATTTTTTAATTGTTGAAGATAAATTCACATTCAATGTTTTAAATGCTCCCTCTCCGGCAGCTACAGCTTCTCTGGCAATTGGAGAATCCCTTGCAGATAAGATAAGATCCAAATTAAATCTTAAACAATCAACAGTTAAAAAGTCTCAACTGGTATAAAGCTTAAAACAGTCATATATGATATTTACTGAAACAAAATTAAAAGGAGCCTTTATAATTGAAATAAAGCAACTTCAAGATGACCGTGGCTTTTTTGGCAGGTCGTGGTGCAAAAAGGAAATGGAAGAACATGGACTTAACGGGAATGTTGTACAGGCAAATACATCGTTCACCAAATTAAAAGGAACCATCAGAGGTTTACATTATCAGAAATATCCCTATTCGGAAACCAAATTGATGCGCTGTACCAAAGGAGCCATATATGATGTAATAATTGATTTGAGAAAGGAGTCACCTACATTTATGCAATGGCTGGGTGTTGAATTGAGAGAAGATAATTACAAAATGCTTTATGTCCCCGAGAATTTTGCTCATGGTTTTGTCACACTCACAGATAATTCAGAAGTTACCTACCTGGTTACGCAATTTTATACTCCCGGGGCAGAAGCAGGAATTCGTTATGATGACCCTCAATTTAATATTAATTGGCCGGTACCGGTAGAAATAGTAACAGACAAAGATAGAAGCCATCCCGATTTTAATCAAATCAACCACCTATCCTCTTAAACATATGGACACAATATCAGAAAAAGAAGTATTTAGTAACCCTAATTTAAAGAAAATGAAAATTTTAATAATTGGCAACATGGGCTATGTTGGGCCCGGTACAGTAAAACAGTTAAAAGAAACTTATCCCGATGCTGAACTCACAGGTTTTGATATAGGATATTTTGCAAATCATTTAACCCATACATCTGTTCTGCCTGAAGTAAGACTTGACAAGCAGATTATTGGCGATGTGCGCCAGTTTCCTGCCGGAATTCTTGAAGGAATAGATGCAATTGTGTATCTGGCTGCTATTTCAAATGATCCGATGGGAGCAATCTACGAAGAGGTCACTATGGATGTGAATTATCGTTCGGCAGTCCGGATAGCCGGGTTGGCAAGGGCCGCAGGTGTTAAATCATTTGTATATGCCTCCAGTTGCAGCATTTATGGCGCTGCCGATGATTATGCCAAAACAGAAACTGATGCATTGTCTCCACTCACCGCTTATGCCAAATCAAAAGTAGCAGCAGAGATAGGTCTGGCAAAACTTGCCTCAAAAGATTTCACAGTAACCTGCCTTCGTTTTGCAACAGCCTGTGGTATGAGTAATCGTCTTCGGCTCGATCTGGTTCTGAATGATTTTGTGGCAGGAGCCATTGTATCAAAAGAAATCAATATTTTAAGCGACGGAACTCCCTGGAGACCTCTTATTAATGTTATGGATATGGCACTTGCACTGGAATGGGGAGTTGGCCGTAAAGCATCCAACGGAGGTGAATACCTTGTGGTCAATACCGGTACCAGTTCATGGAATTACCAGGTAAAAGACCTGGCAAAAGCAGTCAGTAATATTGTTCCGGATTGTAAGGTAACAATAAGAACAGATGCTCCTCCAGATAAACGCTCATATAAGGTAAATTTTGATTTATTTAAAAAACTGGCACCAAATCATCAACCCAAACATGATTTAAATGCCACCATACATGAATTATATGAATCAATCAGAGGCATGAGGCTGGCAAATACAAATTTCAGGGATTCTAATTTTATGCGGCTTAAAATTTTAGCCAGCCTCAGGGAGCAAGGATATTTGAACGATAATCTCTCCTGGACATGGACAGAATCTGCTGCCAGGCCTTCAAGTGCAGCTCTCGCCAGGGAAATTGCATAATCTGATTATTCCTATAATAAGAATATATTACGATACTTGTGCCAAAACATTCTGTTTATTTCAACCAAAGCTGCTCCTGTTAATAAATGCTTAAGCATAACTTTAAAACGGTCTGCGAGGATACTGTGAAATACTTTTACATTTGGTCTTTAGCAGACAAAAGCAGGAATCACTATATAGCAGTATAACATTGATAATCTATAATTGAAGATGAAGAACAGATTTCTCCGTCAGGTGTTTACTTGTTCTGAAATAGAATGTCAGGCAAAAAATATATTAAAGCAGAATATAATAAATTGAAAATTAAGCCCTTTTTAACAAGCTTAAATAATGATGATAAAAAAACTGAAATATGAAATGTACAAATTGCCAAAGCATTAATACCGAAAAATTCTTTGTATTGAATCATGCTCCTGTTCAAAGCATCGTGACAATAAAATCCTATGAAGAAGCAATAGCTGTTCCCAAGAAAGAGCTGGCACTAACTTTCTGTAACAATTGTGGTTTTATTTTTAACAGCTCCTTTGATACCAGCCTTGATTTGTATACCAAAGGGTATGAAGATCAACAGGGATTTTCAGGGACCTGGATGAAATTCATAACGGATTTTACAGAACGGTTTATAAACAAATACGATATCCGTAATAAAAATGTTATTGAGATTGGGTGTGGGAAGGGTGATTTTCTTCAGATAATCTGCAAATTAGGAAACAATAAAGGCATTGGAATTGACCCGGCATATGTACCGGGAAGATTGGAAGAAAATCCAAACCTGCGATTCATCAGGGAATTTTATTCAGAATCTCATGGAGATCTTCCGGCAGATGTTATCGTATGCAGGCACACCATGGAGCATATATTTGATAACCATACATTTGTTAAAACCATAAGAAAAGCTGTTAAGAACAATCCCGATGTAATTGTGTTGGTTGAAGTCCCCAGTATTGTAAGAATATTAAAAATAAATGCCTTTTGGGATATCTTCTATGAACATTGCTCCTATTTTAGTCCCGGTTCGCTTGCACGTCTTTTCAGGATGAATCAGTTTGAAGTGTTGGATAATTATCTTGAATACGACAATCAGTATTTATTTGTTGAAGCAAAACCTGCCAACGATCTTTCTCAAAAAGTACATCCGATTGAAGAGTCGGTCGAAGAACTCAAAAAGCATGCTGACAGTTTTGTTGTCAGTGTGAATGATGAACTGGATAATTGGAGAAAACGATTGCGTAAGATGAAAGAAGAAAATAAAAAAGTTGTTGTTTGGGGAGGGGGATCAAAATCGGTTGGATTTTTAACTCATTTCAATGATATAGGAATTATAGAACATGTAGTAGATATAAATCCTCATATGCAAGGAAACTTCATTCCCGGAATCGGTATTCAATATGTCCCTCCGAAATTTTTAGAAAAGTATAAACCCGATAAAGTTATTATTATGAATGGTGTATACGAAAAAGAGATTGAAAAAATGTTGTTGGAAATGCACCTGGAACCTGAATTGATTAGCTTATAAAAAAACTGAACTCTAAAAAATTGAAATTATGGCTAAAGTTGCAGAAATAATTCGTTTTTATCCTCTTGATGAAATCATGTATTTCATTAAAGGTGGAGGTGAATACCCGCTTCACCATGTTTGGTGTTACGATAAAATAAAAGAAAGAGGAATTCCTGTTGAAGGAATAGATTTTGATAAAACAAGCCGGATAAATAAATTAGGAAACAACCTGCAGATTTTCAACCTGCAGCAACAAATCAACTTACTTCGAAGATCAAAAGAGTTTGATTTAATTTATGCTCCTTTCATTGCCGATATTTTTTTACTGGCTTTTTTAAAAATGGTTGGATTATATAAAAAGCCAATTTTTGCACTGGGCCTGGATACTCATATTCCGTATAAGAATCAACCGATGAAAAAATTAAGACAAAGCATTATAAGGTATATTTATAAAAATGGAGTAGATTCCCTTCTTTTTTTTAACGAAAGCATTTATCAAAAAAGCAAAGCAAACGGACCATTAAGCCGAAAGGATGTTTTTACAGAATGGGGTGCCGATTTAGACTTCTTCTCGAAATTTATAAAAGCGCAAACACAACCTCCCACTCTCGATTTTATATATTCAACCGGAGGGACAGGAAGGGATTTTAAAACACTGGTTAAAGCTTTTAACGATATTAACTTTAACCTTAAAATTACGACCAAAAAAAATGAAAATTTGGATATTCCTATTCCCCCCAATGTATTAATCGATGATTCGGTTAAGCCAGGATTGCATTCTGTGGGTTTAATCCGAAAAGAATATTACAACTCACTTGCTGTTGCCATTTCTTTAGAAAACAATGGTCATCTTTGGCCGGTTGGTATTACCGTAATTATGGAAGCTCTTGCAATGGCTAAACCAATAATTTCAACAGTTAATAAAATGTACCCCTTTAATCTGGAAAAGGAGAAAATAGGATTTTATGTTGATTATAAGGATACAGAAGGTTGGAAAGATAAAGTGAATTATTTAATAGATCATCCTGATGAAGCAAGAGAGATGGGAGAACGTGGAAGGTTTTTATGTGAAAAGAAGTACAATTATAATTTGTTTTCAGATGATGTGATCAAACATATTCGAAAATTCATTTCCCTTGATGAAGAAGTCACTCTTAAAAAGAAAAGAATCCCGGCAGCAGTATAACTTATTCATAGGAATGGCATCTTTTTATAATATTAACCGATTTCTATAATGCTCTTTAATTCATTAACCTTTGCAATATTTTTACCAGTAGTTTTCTTTCTTTACTGGTTCGTTGTGAACAAAAATTTAAAGTTACAAAACCTATTTATTGTCGTTGCCAGTTATGTATTTTATGGCTGGTGGGATTGGCGGTTTTTAGGTTTGATAATGTTTAGCACATTGGTCGATTTTTCTGTTGGGCTTGCACTTAGTAAACAAGAAGAGCCCACTAAAAGAAAGTTACTTTTATGGGTAAGCATCCTGGTAAACTTAGGACTCCTGGGGATATTTAAATATTATAATTTCTTTTTAGATTCTTTATACGATATAATCCCGGGACTTCAGGTTGTTATGGGATTTAATCCGCTTGATATTATATTACCTGTAGGTATTAGCTTTTACACATTCCAGACATTAAGTTATACGATTGATGTATACAAACGTAAGTTAGAACCCACAAAAGATTTAATAGCATTTTCAGCTTTTGTAAGCTTTTTTCCACAATTGGTGGCCGGTCCGATAGAAAGAGCAACCAATTTACTGCCCCAATTCTATAATAAGCGGGTTTTTAACCAGGAAAAAGCTACAGATGGAATGCGGCAGATTCTTTGGGGATTATTTAAAAAGATTGTAATTGCTGACAGTGCTGCAGAATATGCCAACTTAATATTTAATAATTCAGCCGAATATTCCGGAAGTACCCTTGTGTTAGGAGCAATATTTTTCACATTTCAAATTTACTGCGATTTTTCAGGTTATTCAGACATTGCTATAGGTACATCCCGACTTTTTGGATTCGACCTGATGAAAAACTTCGCTTATCCCTATTTCTCAAGAGATATCGCTGAATTTTGGAGGCGATGGCATATTTCTCTTTCAACCTGGTTCCGGGATTACTTGTACATTCCTTTAGGAGGAAGCCGGGGTGGAACATTACAAAATGTGAGAAATGTATTTATTGTTTTTATTGTGAGTGGGTTTTGGCATGGTGCCAATTGGACATTCATTTTTTGGGGAGCGTTAAATGCAGTTTATTTCCTGCCTCTTCTCCTAACAAAAAATAACCGTAACCATATTGAAATTGTTGCTAAAGGAAGGCTTTTCCCGGGTTTTAAAGAATTTGGCCTGATCTTGCTCACATTTAGCCTTACGGTTTTAACATGGATTTTCTTCCGTGCAGAAAATATAGGGCATGCATTCAATTACCTGTCAACCATCTTTTCCAGTTCGTTATTTACAATTCCCTCTTTTTTCGGAGCTTCCAGGTCAGTTGTAACCCTAATACTTATATTTTTCTTTGTGCTTTTAGAATGGATAGGAAGAGAACAAGAATATGCAATTGCCCGGTTAGGTTTAAAATGGAGGCAACCTTTCAAGTATGCTTTATACTATACATTTATATTTATGATTCTTTGGTTTGGGGGTAAAGAACAGCAATTCATCTACTTTCAATTTTAATCTTCTATTATGAATTTCTTTTTAAAAAAGCTCTTTATATTTATAAGCTTCTTTGTAATAACTTTTTTATCAATAATTCTCATTTGGATTATTTATAATTACCCCAATGTTGATAACCCTGCACCCAATTTCTCAACCAGCTATTCTTTAAACGAAAAAATGCTGTTTCTAAAAAAAAATAAAACATCAATAAAACCTGAAGTTCTGTCCATAGGATCTTCAATGAGTTTAAATAATTTACATTCCGAAACAATTGTAGAATATTTAAAGACTAAAAATTACCTCAATTCATCCTCATGGGGTTTAAACATCAAAGAAAACTACCACATGCTGAAAATTTTAGTTGAGATTTATAAACCAAAAACTGTAATATCAGCAATCAACCTTATGGATTTTCAAAAAAGTTCCAAAACCATCAGGTATGATTTAATAAAACAGTACTTACAATCGGATTATAGCTTTCCATACTATTTTGAAGCATTTAATATGCCTTACTATTTTCAAAACATAAAATATTCCAATGAAGTTAGAACACATGAAAATGAATATGAATATCTTGGATATGATAAATATGGTGCTGTTAATTATAAGAAAGCCAATTTTCAAATTGTACCTGAGAGATGGAATGGTGAAAAAATTCTTAATTACAAAATTGAATTAGCTCAATACCAATATCTTGACAGCATTTCTTTGTTTTGCGAAATGAATGGTATTGAATTGTATTTTTTTCATGGGTCTTTCAGAGAGGGATATTTATCGAATCTAAATCAAAAAGAACAGGATTTAATTTTTTCACATATTGAAAGAATTAAAGCAATTTTAAATGATAATAAGTGTAATTTTATCAGCGCGATTGACACAACGTGGAAGGATTCACTTTTTGTAGACTGGACGCATTTAAATTCAAAAGGAGCAAAATACTTTACGGAGTATTGTCTTAAAAAACGAAAGAAACAGATTATGGAGCAAAAAATGCAATTAAGCTTGATTAACTAATTCCTTACGCCCAGCTGAGAAATTACAAATGAATAAAAGTAATCTTAAAAGCAAGACATTACTAGGCTTTAAATGGTCTTTTCTGGATAATATAGGGAAAAGTGGTGGTCAGTTTATTATTGGGATAGTTTTAGCCAGACTTCTTACACCTGCGGATTTTGGTTTGATAGGAATGATAACTATTTTCATAGTAATAGGACAATCATTGACAAATAGTGGTTTCGGACAAGCATTAATTCAGAAAAAAAATGCAGACAATGTTGATTTTTCCACCGTTTTTTATTTTAACATTCTTGCAAGTTCAACAATATACGTGCTTCTCTTTTTTGGAGCACCATTAATAGCCAACTTCTATAATCAACCCCAGCTTACCTCGCTCATTAAGGTAATCTGTTTGTCATTTGTAATCGATGCTTTCGGGCGGATCCACAATGTACATTTAGAAAAGGAACTGGATTTTAAAGCTCCTTCAATTGTTGGTATCGTTAGCGTAGCAATATCAGGAGCTGTAAGTATTACCCTCGCCTATACCGGATTTGGGGTATGGGCACTTGTTGCCAATACAATTGTAAGGAGTACAGTTGCCACTTTCTTATTCTGGTGGGTTAGCAAATGGAGACCATTATTATCATTTAGTAAAAATTCTCTCAGGCAGCTTTTTATGTTTGGCTCAAAGATTATGATTGCAGGTTTAATGCATTCGATATTTCAGAATATTTACTACCTCATTATAGGAAAACTTTTTAGTGCCCAAAGCCTGGGATATTATACACGTGCATCGCAGTTTAAGGACTTACCAATTTTAACAATAACCAGCGTAGTACAGAAAGTAACCTTCCCCGTATTTTCACAAATACAGGATGATGATGTCAAATTAATTTCAGGTTATACAAAAGCATTAAGACTATTGTCTGCAGCAGTACTCCCCTTAATGGTTTTTATCATTATTGGATCACGACCATTAATAAACCTTGTACTCGGAGAAAAATGGTTGCCAGTTGTACCCTATTTGAAGGTAATGGCACTGTATGGGTGGATATATATATTACATATGGTAAACAACCAGGTAATTACAGTTAAAGGGCGAAGCGATTACTATTTGCAGCTAAGAATAATTGATAAAGTTTTAATCGTGATTTCAATCCTGATAACCTATAGATTTGGAATAATGGCTATGATTTACGGACAAATGGGGGCTACAATTTTAATGTACTATGTTATAAATTTTTATCTTAATAAGATAATTGATATTCCTATTTTGTATCAGATAAAAAATGTAAGTCCTTTTTTTATTTCAGCAGTATTTATGCTTATTCCAAGCCTGATATTGTCAAATTATATAGAAAGTGATATTCTGAATTTATTAAGTTCTATTTCCCTGGCAGCGGTAATTTATATTTTATTCCTATGGTTTTTAAAAGTTGATGAGTTAAAAGAAGGTATTGATTTAGCGAAAAAGATATTAGTCCAGCTCAAACGTAAGAATAGTGAATAAAAATGGACATAGCTCAAACCATAAAGAAACATAAGTTATTAGTAGTCTTTGATTATCTTGTAGTTTTCATAATCACGATTTATGCAGGGAAAGCAACAGTATTTGTGCAGGCAATAGAAGGATGGGATCATCCTGTTGGCTTATTTTTTCCAATTGTTGTTTTTACTGCATTTGGATTTATAAAAAACATTCGGTTTAATCGAAAATTTTTGCTGTTAATTATCGGTTATACATTATATTTTATTGCATCTACTTTAAAATTCGGACAGCTGCATCCTCGTTTTTTTTTAATAAATATTATACACTTTACCTTTGCATACCTCACGATTTCAGGTTTACGTTATCGTTTTTTCAGTATATATGAAACGATTCTGTTTTATTTATGCATCATTGCGATAGTTTTCTGGATATTGATGAATGTATTTCCTGAATCTTTTATTGAGTTTCTCAGGCATTTTGAATTCTCAAGTCAGGGTGAACCTGAAGGAAATATCGACTACAACACAATAGTTTATACAGTCAGTAATTTTAATTATAAACAAGAGCAAACGGTTTCTCTCGGAGCTTTAAACCTCTTCAGAAATTCCGGCTTCGCCTGGGAACCAGGTGCATTTGCCGTTTATATAAATATTGCCATTTTTTTTAATCTGATTAGAAATAAATTTAATTTAAGGAATAATGGAAAGTTATGGATTTTTATTGCTGCTTTAGCCACTACATTCTCTACAACTGGCTATTCAATTTTTGTGCTTCTGGTTTTATTTTATATTTATAATCAGAGATTAGTGCGAATTATCTGGCTGATACCGGTTATTCTTCTTATGGTGTTTTATTTATTTACACTTCCTTTTATGGCTGAAAAAATAACAAAGACATTTGAATTCAATACAAGAGAGCTTGTATATAATTCATTAAAATATGATGCAAAATATCAGCCTCAACGTTTCGAATCACTAAGGATTGATTTTGTCGATTTTTTGAATCATCCTTTAATTGGTTACGGAGGACATCAGGATGCCAAGTGGACGAACCAAATGGGTGCAACAATTTCTACTGTTTCCGGAATTGGAAAAATTATGGCTCAATACGGAATAGTTGGTATTCTGTTTTTTTCAATTAGTCTTTGGAAATCATCAAAGCAACTAATAAAGGTCTTTAATGTCCGTGGTTTAATTTTTCCGATATTATTTATCCTGTTAATTTCAATAAGCTATGGCCTTTTTATAGCACTATACATGTGTTTATGGTTGTTTTACCTTTCAAATTTTAAGAAATCGGAGGTGGTTAAAAGATATTATTCGTTGAACCTTCGAAAATCATAACTTTTATTATCATCAAACTAGATTTTTGTTATAAATGAAAATAATATTGCTTCTGAATCAATCATATCCCCATGGATATGCTCTGACAAAGAGATTCCACCTATATGCAAAAGGATTTATACATAAAGGTCATCGGGCTATTATAGTTATTCCCCATCCTACTGAGAAAAATAATGACACCCTAAACAAATCTATTTCTGAAATTTATGATGATGTTCCATTTCAATACTTATCTGCTTCAACAGTCCGAAGTTCAAATTTCTTTAAACGAAGACATCATGATGTGATGGGAAGCATCAAAACGGGAATATTTTTGTTAAAAGAAAAGCCTGATGTTGTTATTTCATCTGCGTTTTCAACTGTCTTTTTTATTTATTTAAAGGTGATTTCACTATTTACTTCTTTAAAGATTTTAAGAGAAAGAAATGAGGTAATTAATCTAAAAGAAGATAGGGTATCAAAATTTAAATTATTAAAGGCTGGTTATGAAAATCATCTGTTTCATGGAGCTATTGTTATAAACCAACAGCTCCTTAGTTATATGAAAAATAAGTTAGGGGATAGAAAACTAAACATTGTAGTTCCCATTTTAGTGGAAGATATAAAAAGAAAAAACAGGTTACCAACTAAGAATACGATTGTTTATACTGGAACATATCAGGAGCGAAAAGACGGCATTTTAACCATTTTAGAATCTTTTGCTAAAATTAACACAAAATATCTGGATTACAATTTGGTGCTTACAGGTTCACCTCAACGATCAAAAGATTATAACAAAATTGTTGAAATTATAGCTGCCAATAAACTTGAGGCTCAAATTACATTTACAGGTTATCTTTCTGAGGAAGAACTTTGGGACGTTTTATTCACAGCTCGTATGTTAATTATTACCAAACCGGATAACAGACAAAATTATTATAATTTTCCAACCAAAATGGGTGAATATCTCATTTCAGGCAGGCCAGTTATATCAACAAAAGTTGGGGTTATTGGAGAAATAATGGAAGATAATGTAAACATTATCTTCACCAGTTACGATAAGACAGCTATCAGTAAAAAAATGGAATTTGTTATTAAAAATCCGGAATTGTCTGCTAAAATAGGTGCAGAGGGAAGAGATTATGCTCTTGCAAATTTTAATTATCTGATTCATGCGGAAAGAATGCTTAATTTTTTCTCAGAAAAATTAAAAGTTAAACCACAGTGAATTATATGAGAATTGAAGTTCTTTGGGTTTCATTTTTTTATGAACTTTTAATCATTTCTTCCTGTTAAATCAAAAATCCTTTATAATTTAAGGTGATAGTTCTTTAAATTAACTTAATTATAAAAAAATGAAAATAGCCATCCATCAAAGAGAGGGCAGTTTTAGCGACATTTGGATTGAATATTGCAAACAGAATACGATTCCTTTTAAATTGGTAAATTGTTATGATTCAGATATTGTAAGTCAATTAAGCGATTGTGACGGGTTGATGTGGCATTGGGCACAATGGGATAGTAAAGCCATTCTTTTTGCCAGGCAGCTTACTTACTCATTGGAAATATCAGGAAAGAAGGTATTTCCCGACAGCAATTCAAGTTGGCATTTTGATGATAAAATTGGACAAAAATATCTCTTTGAAGCTCTTGGGTTGGATGCCATCCCTACCTTGATTTTTTACGATAAAAAAAGTGCAGAACAATGGATACAAAAAACAGAATTTCCTTTAGTATTTAAGCTGCGGGGAGGAGCAAGTTCAAAAAATGTTAAACTTATAAAATCCCCTCATCAAGCGCGAAAATTCGCGAAAAAAGCTTTTAGAAAAGGGTTTAAAATCTCAGGTCAATGGAGTACATTGAAAGATCGGATACTAAACTTTCAAAAGAAAAAATCAATAAAGTCTCTGGTGCACGTGGGGAAAGGATTAATTAGATTAGCCAGACCAAATTATAATGACCGAATGCGTACCAGAGATAAAGGCTATTTGTTATTTCAGAAATTTATTCCGGGAAATGACTCAGACATTCGGCTTGTAGTAATTGGAGCCCGGTGCTTTGGAATGCGACGATATTGCAGAAAGAATGATTTCCGTGCTTCCGGAAGTGGAGAAAAATCCTTCGACCATCAATTAATAAATACTGAGGTGGTCAAATTGGCATTTGAGGCAACAAAAAAGTTAAAAATGCAATCTGTTGCATTCGATTTTATTAAAGACAATAATACGTATAAAATAATTGAAATTAGTTATGCCTTTATTACAAATAATTTCCCTGGTTATTGGGATTCAGAACTGAATTGGCATGAAGAAGAAGTTTCCCCTCAAAAATTCATGATAGAAGACTTTATTAATACGCAGATAATAGTTAAATGACAGTTGCAGCTAACAAAAACATTACAGTACTCATTAAGAGATTAAATCATGGAGGTGCTGAAAAAGTATGTGTAACCTTGTGTAATGAATTAACACATCGTCATTACAATGTAGAGCTATGGATTCTTGAACCCGGAGATACTTTCCTGTTCCGGCAATTAAATAAAAAGGTTAAGGTTACAGACCTAAATAAGAAACATGTAAAAAATAGTATTTTCCCTTTAATTAAACTCTTTTTAAGACATAAACCCAAACTGACTATAGTTTTTAATTTAGAGCTTGCAATTCTGGCTATTGTATTCAAAAAAATGTTCTTCTTAAAAACCAAAATCATTGTAAGAAGTATAAATACGATTTCTTTGGCTTATAAATCCTCAACAAATAAATGGAAAAAATTCTTTACATTCCGGATGATTAAATATTTATTGCCTTATTCAAATAAAATTATTGCTCAATCTCAGGGTATGCAAGAAGATTTAATTAAAAATTTGCATATCAAAAGCAATAAAATAGCAACAATTCATAATCCGGCTTTTAGTTTATCTTTAAACGATCTTCCTAAAAACAACAGAGAAGAAATCCCAAACGAATTTTTATACATTGGAAGGCTACAACCTCAAAAAGGATTGGAGAATCTAATCCGCATATTTAATAATGCCCGTAAAATAAATTCAACTATCCATTTAACAATAGTAGGAGAAGGGCCTGAAAAAAGAAAATTAGAAAAAATAAGCGAAAGTTTAGGATTGAATTCAGACATTACATTTACCGGATATCAACCTGATACGACTCCGCTGTTCAAGAAAGCAAAAGCTACAGTTTTAACATCGCTCTATGAAGGTTTTCCAAATGTATTGGTTGAGTCTATTGCAATAGGAACACCAGTAATTGCCTTTGATTGTCCAAGTGGTCCAAAAGACATTATAGTGCAGGGAGTAAATGGAATACTTGTACCCAATTTGGATTTTGAAGCTTTTTCCAAAGCACTGCTATCAGTTGCCAGTAATGAAATTCAATTTAATAAGGCAGATGTAATTGAAACTGCAAAAAGGTTTTCACTTAATACAATTATTAATAAATATGAAGAAGTTTTTAATGAAACGGAGTTATAGCACAATTTGAATATATGTTGAAAAATAAAAAAAAAATATTGTTTTACGGACCTCTTGGAAAGAATAAAAAGTTCACGGTTGGAGGTGGTGAGGCTGGAAATTTGAGGACTATATATTTACTTGAAAAAAATAGCATTGAGGTTGTTAAATTGTTCAAACCCTATCCTGAAAAAAATGTTATAGGTTATGTAGTTTATGTTATCCGACTGATATTTATTCTTTTAAAATTAATTTATGAACTGGTAACAAAACCAAATATAAAAATAGTCCATATTTCAGGATTTTATTTGCATCTGATTTATCATGAATACCTTTTGATCTTCTTCTCCAGAGTATTTAAAAGAAAATGCATATATGAATTGCGCGGAGGAGGAGTCATTGAAGCTTATCAAAACAGGTCATCCTTATATCAAAAACTTTTTAAATCAGCACTAAATAAAGCTTCTGTTATTTTATGTCAAGGTAAATCATACATTTCGTTTCTGGAAACACTAACAGATGTAGAAGTTATTTACTACCCAAACTATGTTTTAAATGATTTTTTATCAAATTCATTATCCCATCAGAAGGAAATAAAATCAATTATTCATTTGATTTATTTTGGTAGAATTGTTCAGTCTAAGAATGTTGCGTTGCTTCTTGATATTTGTGCTGAATTAAAAAAGATGAGTCTTGATTTTGATTTGGAAATAATTGGTTCAGGGGAACAGAATTATTTAGATCATTTGAATAAAAAGATAACCGATTTACATTTAAATGAACAGGTAAAAATTCTAAAACCTGTTGAAAATAACCTGCTAAAAGATAAACTATTAAAAAAACATTTTTTCCTTTTTCCTTCTTCTGAGAAAAGAGAAGGACATTCAAATTCACTTACTGAGGCCATGGCAATGGGTGTGGTTCCAGTCTGCAGCAATATCGGGTTCAATGCTGAAATAGTAGGATTTAAAAAATTGATCGTAAATACCTATGATCCTAAAGCCTATGTTTCCATTATAAATGAGGTTTGGAGATCAGGGGAATGGGACGGTTTATCAAAAAGAGTTGCAAATAGAATAAAAGAGAATTTTACGGAAAAAGTTGCAGAAGATATTATTCTTGAAGCTTACCGATTCCAATAATAGTTAATAGAAAATTTATAACTTTTGAACATTTTTGTATTGCAAACATTTAATTATAATAAATAAAAAATGAAAATGAAGGCTACAGCTTTATATTTATTTACCTTTTCATTATTGATTCAAATCTCTTGCAGTAATACACAAGAAATAACGATGCTAAGTGATATTACAGGAGATAGAAGCATTTATGAACTTTCGCCAAAAGAACAACCGGATTACAGAATCAGGCCATCGGATCTTTTATATTTAAAAATATTAACATTAGATCCCCAAATAAATGAAATATTTAATCCGAGCAAAACTGGCAACAGTAGTCAGACCGGAACAACTCAGCTTTATGGTTCACCTGTGGGTCAGTATCTTAATGGATATCTGGTGGCCGATGATGGCACGGTAACAATTCCAATCATTGGAAAAGTTGAAATGGGGGGACTGACTTTAAAAGAAGCAGAAGAACTTCTGATAACCCGGGCTGAAGAATACCTGAAACAACCTTCGGTACAGGTGAAGTTTTTAAATTACAAAATAACGATTGCAGGAGAAGTAAAAGAACCCAATCTTTTGTACAATTACGAAAGGAATATCAACATCTTTGATGCAATTAGTATGGCAAACGGAATTACTGATTATGCTGATTTAACCAATGTTCTTGTAGTGAGAAAATCAAATGGCACTTCTCATGCCTATAAGGTTGATGCTACGAGCAGAAATATTTATGCATCTGAAGTTTTTTATTTATTGCCAAATGATTTTGTATATGTTCCCCCTACAAATCTTAAACGAACACGGGATAACACAACTGTGTATTCTCTGATTTTATCAGCTGTGTCAACATTAATAGTTGTGGGAACAGCTTTAAATAACAACTTCTTTTAAACAAGAAATTATGGAAAAGATTGATGAAATAATCGATTTAATTGACTCGAAAGAAGAGAAGGAAACGAAGAACTTCTTTATTAAATATATACGAAACTGGTATTGGTTTATAGTTTTTCTGTTAGTAGGTGCTGGAGTGGGATATTTTATATATATAAACCTGCCGAATAAATACCTTGTAACCAGCAGACTCCTTATAAAAGATGAAAACAGTTCCCTTAGCTCCTCATTAAATTTCGATGAAAAGCAAACCAGAAGGAATACAGGAAATGAATCCAATATTGGAAACAAGCTTGGAATTTTTAAATCTTATTCATTATTCAAAAAAGCTCTTCTTAATCTGGATTGGCAAACCTCCTGGTACAGAAAGGAATTGTTGTACAATTCAGATTTATACAAAAATGAACCTTTTGATTTGGTATTGCCGGCAAATGCAATGAACACAAAAGATGTCCCCTTAACGATAACCATGTTAAATGAAAAAGAATATAAGGTTTCAGCTAAAGGGGAAACAAATCAAAACGGATATAATCAATCCTTTGATTTTGAAAAAGTGGTGCAATTCGGAAATCCATTTTTGAATGATTATTATAGTTTCCAGTTAAACAAAAAAAATGGACAACCCGGTGAAACTTATTTGCTGGTTTTTAACAATATTAACAATTTAACCAATCAGTACCTCAAACGCACCGTAATAGAACTGGAGAATATTGAAGCTGATTTAATCAATATTTCTATTGAAACAAGTAACGTTCAGCGGGAAGTTGATTTTATAAATGAGCTGAATGAGGTTTTCATTGATTTTGGACTGCAAAACAGGTATCAGACATCAGAAAGTGCATTTAAATTTATAGAGGACCAGTTGTCGCGTATTAAGGAATCTCTAACCGTAGCAGAACAAAATTTCAGCGATTACCGCAGGAGTAATCAGGTAATGAATTTGGGAAGTGAAGCTCAGTCGGTCTACCAAAGACTGGAGGAGATAGAAAATGAGCAGTATATGACTCAACTGCAAATTGATTATTACCGCAATCTTATAAATTCCCTGAACGATTCCGAGAAGGTCAGTGAAATAGCTAATCCTGCAATTGTTGGAATAGAAGACAATAATTTAAGTAGTCTGCTAAACCGGTTAATGGACCTATACAGCAGAAGGCAAGTTCTTTCTGCCAGTGTTCAGGAAAAAAATCCGGCGTATGTAAATCTTCAAAATGAAATAAAGGTTACCCGAGATGCTTTGGAAGAAGCAGTAAAAAATCAATTAAGTGCCGCAGAATCTGTAATGGCAAGTTCAAAAGCAAGATACCGGACGATAGAAAATCGGTTACTTAAATTGCCGGAAACAGAAAAAGAACTTATTGAAAAGCAAAGGGAATTTGATTTAAATAATGAATTGTATACCTACCTGCAGGAAAAACTGGCAGAAGCTTCCATTGCAAAATCATCAATTGTACCGGAAGTGCAGGTAATAGATAAAGCCATTCGTGAAGCGGCAATAGATAAAGGTCCTTTCATGATTCAAATTGTAGGAGCCGGAGCTATGGTCGGGCTAATTCTTCCTTTTATGTTTATCTCTCTTGCAAGCTTTTTCAGCAATAAAATTGAAACCCGGGAAGAAGTTGAAAAAGTCAGTAATATTCCAGTACTTGAAGGAATTATCAAACATAAATATAAAGTGAATTTACCTGTAATAAATTATCCCAGGTCGGGTATTGCCGAATCCTTTCGAGGGCTTAAATCAAATGTAAATGCCCTTATAGATCAACCAGGATGTAAAGTAATTTCAATAAATTCAATGGTGCCGGAAGAGGGTAAATCGTTTGTATCTTCAAATTTTGCTGCCATATTAACGAAAAGCAATAAAAAGGTTCTGCTCATTGATGCTGACATGCATAAACCAAACCTGCACAAGTTCTTTGGAGTGAAGTCATCTTCGGGATTAAGCAACTATTTAAAAGGGGAAGTAACCTTTGAAGAAACAATTTATTCCACCTCCATACCCAGTTTATTCTTGCTCCAGGCAGGACCTATACCTTCTAGCCCATCCGATTTATTAGATACCCCGCGTCTTGATTATCTGATTGAAAAAAATCGCAAAGAATACGATTACATCGTTATAGATAATGCCCCTTTGTTGCTTGTACCTGATGCAATATTAACAAGTCAGACCTCAGATGTCAGTTTATTTACTGTGCGTATGAATCACAGCCATAAGGATGAGTTAAAACAAATAAACCGTTTGGTTAGTTTTAACAACATTAAACGTGCTGCCATTGTTATAAATGAAACACCTGACAGGGGGTATGGATATGGTAATAAATACTGGAAAAAAGGATATGGAGAATCCAAATATAAAATAAATATAGCCTGAACAAAATTCTAAAAGAAAAAGAAATGATAATTGCTGTTGATTTTGACGGAACTATAGTAGAACATAAATATCCTGCAATAGGAAAAGAAATTCCTTATGCAATACGAACATTAAAGCTATTCCAGAAGAAAGGACATAAGCTTATCTTATGGACCTATCGGCATGGGAAAGAACTTGAAGAAGCAGTGGAATTCTGTGAAAATAAGGGCTTACATTTTCATGCCATAAATAACAATTTCGATGGTGAGAATTTTGATAACTCTTACAGCCGGAAAATTTATGCCGATATTTATATCGACGACCGAAATTTACTGGGCCTTCCTGAATGGAAAAAGTTATACCATATGCTGGAGCAAAATTCCAAGAAGAAAAACTTCCCATCAAACATTGAACTCTAAATTTTTTCATCAAACCTCAATTATGATACATGAAAGTCGCGAATACGACCCGGTTAATTTTATTGAAAAAAATATAAATTTAATTTTGCCTGAAAACAGTATCCTTAAAGAAATTACTTTCTCAGGATACATTAAACGCAGGTTTCACACCAACAACAGACCAAATGGTATTGTAACCATTGTTTATCAGAAGAATAATAAGGAGAACGAAATTAAGCTTTTTTTAAAGCAACATGAGAATGCTAAAAAAGTTTTTGATCATATGCAGTCAATTTATCAAAAACTGGATGATTCACAAGCAAATAAACATATTCCAAAACCAATTATTTGCGATAATAAGCAAAATGCAAATTATATGGAATGTTTCAAAGGTTATACTTTGAAATATACATTATTTCACGACATTGCCTTAGGCAGAAAAAAAAAGATAACCCTTTTGTTCAATGATATAGGCCATTGGTTAAGCATATATCATAAAAAATCTAAAGTTCAGAGTAAATTCAAGGTAAAAAAGATTAAAAAGAATGTTCAAAAAACACTTGAGAAATCTATTTATTTTAATGAAAATGAAAAAGAAAAAATTTCAACTTTGTTAAATGAAATTAATTTTAAAAAGAAAACCCTTTCATTTATAACACCACATAATGATTTTGCACTACGTAACATCATCTGTATAAAATCAGGGGGTTTCGTCGTAATAGACTGGGATGCTGCATTTCATGAGAAATTTCCAACTGAAGCGCCCATCTGGCATGATATAACCTCTTTCTTTATCAATGTATTAAGTTTTTCCCGCTTTTACCCAGTCATAAGAAGCAGTACGATTAAAGAACTTATAAATTCTTTCATTGAGGGATATTTTAGAGACAATACAAAGTTTGATAAGGAAGATATCAACCATTTTCTGTATCTGTATTCTTTATCGTATTATTTGGGAATTATAGGAGACAGACCCTTACCTGAAATTTACAAGACAAAACTAGGTTCAAAATTTATTAAATCACTGCACAAAAAATTTATAACTGGCAGTTTGATTTAGAAAAATTCCATCCCCTAAGTATGGGATCTTATTCAGCTTGGTTCCTCCAAATTTGACATTTAAAAAACATTTTAAATCCCTTCGTTGTTGAAACTAAAAAAATGGAAAAATATTTCGACATTCAACTTGAATTTAATCATAAAAAGTTAGAGGAAACGGTAATTGAGCATTCCTTAACGAAAAAAGGTTATTGCTGCTTTGTTGACAGCAATTTACTGGTCGATGCTCATATGACAAAAAAAAACAGAATACGTGAAGTCTTAAATAATTCACTTGCCAATTCCTGTGATGGCAGTTATCTTGCTAAATTAGCATCATTGGTTTACAAACAGAACCTGGAACCTTTTAATGGTCCTGAGTTTTTTTCCAAATTTATATATTATCCCGATTGCCAATGCATTATTGGAAATACGGTTACGGTTTTTGAAAAGATAAAATCAAGAGTTGAAGAATCAAACAATTCTTCAAACCTGCATTACATCTCCTTGCCATTCGCAGGGGCAGATCAATTTGATTATGCCGCAATTGCACAACAAATTAATAAATTGCAGCCCCGTTTCATCTGGGTTTCTCTTGGTGCACCCAAACAAGAAATTTTTATGTCGAAATTGCTTCCCTACCTGAATAAAGGGGTGATGTTAGGAGTTGGTGCTGCTTTAAATTATTTTTCAGGAGAAATAAAAGATATACCTAAATGGGCAACACAATACAATTTAATCTGGTTTTTCCGTATCCTTACCGAACCTAAAAAACAATTAAGAAGAGTATTCAAGATTATAAGATATTATCCCAAAATATATAATCTGGGGAAAAAGGATAATACATTGCGTTTGACAACTCATAAACAAACTACATGAACATCCTTATTACCGGTGCTTTTGGTTTTGTAGGCACAAATCTTTCCAAAGGAATTAAAAAAACCTTCAATCCTAAATTAATTGCCGTTGACATATCCAAACCAGATAATCATTACTATAATGACTATTATAATTGGAATGAACTAAATAAAATTGAATGGAATAAATTGGATGTAATTATTCATTTGGCAGGAAAGGCTCATGATGTAAAAAATACCTCCGATGAAAAAACCTATTACGATATCAATTTAGGACTTACGCAACAAATTTTTAAATGGTATATACAATCAAGTGCATCAAAATTCATTTTCTTTAGCTCTGTAAAAGCAATTGCAGATAAAGTAAATGGAGCAGAACTAACAGAAAAGGTATTGCCGGATCCACTTACAGCTTATGGAAAATCAAAGCTGGCTGCAGAGCAATACATCCTAAATCAACAGTTACCTGACAATAAGAAAATCTATATTCTCCGACCCTGTATGATTCATGGACCTGGCAATAAAGGAAATCTTAATCTCTTGTATCAAATAGTGAAAAGAGGAATTCCCTGGCCTCTTGGAAACTTTCAAAATAAACGATCTTTCTTATCCATTGATAATTTAATCTTCGTAATTAATCAGCTCCTGGAGAAAAATATTGCGCCGGGTGATTACCAGGTAGCTGACGACGAGGGCATTTCTACCAACAGATTGATTCAGCTCATTGCAGAATCGAATAAAAAGAGAGCGATCATCTGGAAGATCAATGAAAAATTTGTTCAGGGAATTGCAAAATTAGGGGATTTCATTTTTTCCCCGTTAAACAGTGAGAGACTTAATAAACTAACTGAATCATATATGGTTTCAAACAATAAGCTTAAAAATGCCTTAAACATTAAATGCATGCCTGTAAACGCCGAAGAAGGGTTAAAAAAAACCTTCAATTCCTTACTGCAGAAAGAATCCACGATTGTCTAGGAAATTCAAATAATGACTGATTTATATGACAGGTTCCTTTGATAAAGCAATTATCAGAGTATTTGAATTTCAATTAACCACTTATCATTAAAATAAAATGGCCAGTTATTTTATTGCTTTTGTTGCACAAATTCTTCTTATACTATTGTATTTTAAAATTGCCAATCATTTTAATATTATTGATAAACCCAATGATCGCAGTTCACACCGATATATTACCATTCGGGGAGGAGGCATAATATTTCCAGCGTCTGTTCTGATGTGGTTTCTGATGTATGGGTTTAACAGTCCATGGATTGTTCTGGCATTGCTGATAATGGCACTGGTTAGTTTCCTTGACGATGTAATTACCTTATCACCAAAAGTGAGAATAGTAATCCATTTTTTATCAGTATCCATCCTGTTTTGGCAACTTCAGTTTTATGCATATCCATGGTTCATTATTTTACTTGCATACATTTTTACAATTGGATGGATTAATGCATTTAATTTTATGGATGGGATTAACGGAATAACTGCGACATACGGAATGGTAGCTTTAATTTCTTTTTATTGGCTGAATCAATCGCTACAAATTTTCTCAGAATCGTTGCTGATTTTATCCATTATCTCCGTACTGGTGTTTTCATTTTTTAATTTTCGCAGGTATGCTTTAACTTTCGCCGGCGACATTGGTAGCGTAAGCATGGCATTTTTACTGGCATGGTTTATGGCTTCTTTAATAGTTGAAACCGGGCGGCTGGAATACATTCTGCTTTTTTCAGTATATGGTATCGATACAGTATTCACAATTATTTTCCGCCTTTGGCGACGTGAAAATATTTTTGAAGCCCACCGGGCTCATCTTTATCAATATTTGGCTAATGAATTCCATTGGCCACATGTGATGGTTTCCTTAATTTATGGCACAATACAGGCTTGTATTAATGTAGTTACAATTTGGCTAATATCCTACTCCATAATGAATTGGACTATTTTTGGATTGATTCTTCTGACACTTATTCTCGTTTATTTGATTTTAAGAACCAACGTATCGAAAAGGATACAAACAGAGTGGAACTAAATTCATTCATTTAAAACAGATAGCTCATTTAAAACAGATAGCTCATCAGGTAAACAATATGATTGTTCTCCGTGTTTCTATATAAACCTTAAAATTTACATCATGCTTCGTTTAAAGCGCTATTTCTCAAAATATTATCTGCCAAGATGGCTGGTACTGCTTTTTGATTTGGCAGTTCCATTCTTTTCCTGGTTTATAGCCTTCCTGCTTCGTTCTAATTTTGATTTATCTGTTGTAGAAGCCTCTATCAATCCCTTGCATGCTACATTAATTCTTCCTGTTTTTATTTTATGTTATTGGAAATTTAAATCCTATTCAGGTGTTTTGCGCCATAGTAATACAAAAGATATATTTCGGATTATATCTGCTGTTTTATCTGCAGGAATTATACTTACGGTTATTTCATTGGCAGGAAGCATGTTTAATGCCCCTGCCTTTATGATTATGCCTGTTTCTATTATTATAATTTTTACAATGCTTGTAATTACCGGTTTAATTTTTTCAAGGCTATTTGCAAAATTACTTTTTCAACATTGGTTAAAAGATAACAAAAAGTCAAAAAAGATTATGATATACGGGGCAGGTCAATTGGGGCAAATTACTCTGAATGCCATTTTAATGGATACCTCAGAAAATAACAAAGTTGTAGGATTTATTGATGATAACGATTCGCTCCAGGATAAATACTTATCAGGAATTCCAATTCTTTCCGTTAAGCGTGCATTTGATAAATTTATAGGAGAAAATAAAGTAACTGAAATTATTTTTGCTATTGATAATTCAAAAATTACAAATAAAAGAAAAAGAGAAATTACTGACTTTTGCCTTGAGCGGCAGATAATGGTAAAAGAAGTACCATCAGTGAAAACATGGATAAATGGAGAACTCAAAGTTAAATCAATCCAACCCATTAAAATTGAAGATTTGCTTGGAAGAAATTCCATTCAACTCGACAGAAAGAAAATTGGTGAAGGATTAAGAAACTCTGTTGTACTTGTGACTGGTGCTGCAGGTTCAATAGGCTCAGAAATTGTACGGCAATTAATTGAATTCAATGTCAAAAAGGTTATACTATTAGATAAGGCAGAATCCGATTTATATAATCTGCAGAATGAGATACTTTCAAAAAAAGTACAGACCGACTTAAAAGTAATCATTGGGGATGTAACCAATGCTGTAAGGATAAGGAAAGTATTTATGGAATATTCCCCTACAATTGTATTTAATGCTGCTGCTTATAAGCATGTTCCGTTAATGGAAGATTTTCCTAATGAAGCACTCCGTGTAAATGTAGGAGGCACAAAAATCCTGGCAGACCTTTCTATTGAATTTGGTGTAGAGAAATTTGTATTTATTTCAACTGATAAAGCCGTGAATCCTACCAATGTTATGGGAACAACAAAACGGATCAGTGAGATGTATATTCAGTCACTTGTACAATCCAAAAAAGTTTCCACACAATTTATTATTACCCGCTTTGGAAATGTTTTAGGATCGAATGGTTCTGTTGTACCGTTATTTAAAAAACAGATAGAAAATGGTGGGCCAGTGACAATTACACATAAGGATATTACACGTTATTTTATGACTATACCCGAAGCCTGCCAGTTAGTTCTTGAAGCAGGATTCATGGGAAAAGGCGGTGAAATTTTTGTTTTTGATATGGGTGAACCGATTAAGATTTATGATCTTGCAAAAAAAATGATATCACTTTCCGGATTTGTCTCAGGTAAGGATATTGAGATAAAAGTTGTGGGTCTCCGCCCTGGAGAAAAACTTTATGAAGAATTGCTTGGTGATAAAGAAGAACTTCAACCTACTTATAACGACAAAATAATGATTGGAAAAATAAGTAAACACGATTTAAGTATAGTAAATGAAATTACCGATCTCCTTTTAAATGTAGATGAGTTGACCAGGGATGAATTAGTAAATCATATGAAGCGCATTGTACCTGAATTTATCTCTACCAATTCACATTATGGAAATGGAGAATCTAAACATTTTTCTCCTGATTCTCTGCCATTAAAATTAACTGCTAAAGAATTTAACGATAAAAGAAAGGCGATTAGCAAAAATTAAATGCGGATGAAATTAAAAATAATTCCAGCAGAATTAGATGCGAAATAACAATTCATCTAATTCTACCGGAATTTTTTATTAATTATTCAATCATAAATTTTTCTACTTTCTGATATTGATTGTTTGCGGATCGTAAAAAATACATTCCCGGATTTAGCTGATTGAAATTTATTCTGTTTATTGCAGATCCTGCCTCCTGCATATAAACTATGCGACCACTGCCATCAATGATTTCCAGTTTGGTATCTGGCTCAGGCTGGCTTTGGAATTCAACATCTATATATGTTTGAGCAGGATTGGGATAAATCTTAAAATCATTGGAACTCCCTTTACCAATAATTGGCTCACTTGATATCACCGATGCGCTATTGTTATTAAAACTTTTTCCTTTTACCACTAATTTGGTAACCACTACACTGTCACATCCTGAAGCCGATTCCAACACCCGCTCATAATGTCCTTCTTCCGTCCAACCGTTATATTCTTCATTCGCCCATATTTTTACTGTTTCGGTCACATACTTTGTTGCTTCAATGGTCAGATGAGTCGTCATTAAAGTGGAGCCCGTTTCCGATGTTCTCTCCCATTCATATATTCCCGATTCTGTCCAACCGTTGTATTCATCTCCCTCACATATGGTTACATATTCAGTTTCAACCTGAACTTCAGGTTCAACAGAAGTTAGCACTATAAGATTCGTAGTAACTGTGCTGTCACAGCCAGTGGAAGAAACCAACGTTCTTACATATTCTCCTGTATCCGTCCATCCCAGATAATTATCCCCATTAGCAACAGTGATTTCTTCGGTGGTATTTACAACCGGATTAACTGTTAAAAAAGTTGTAACTACTTTATCCGATGATGCGGTTGTTTCCTGCACTTCCCTAAAACTTACATCATCCAGGTAAAGTGACTGGCCTACCGGTAATGTACTCCCCAGGTAAAACCTCAGAGATCCATCGGTTGCGGTCTCAGTTGCTGTAAACTTCAGACTGATTTGTGACCATTCGGTTGTTACCTCAGAAATCTCACCTGAAAATGAACCATAATACGTATAAGGAGTAGTCCTTTTCATCAGTACAATTTTACCCGGAGTAAAAGGAACGGAAGCTTTTGCATAAAAGGAAAGCTCATAATCTTTACCTGCCTCAACATGAATATTACTTTTTGAAGTTAACTGAAGTTTTGATATAAGTGTTCCATTGGCAGTACAGGAAACCTGCATACTGGCAGGAGTAGATATGTAATCTGAAGTGTTTCTTACTAACTCAATACTATACCCTGTATCTCCCCAGGAACTCCAACCTATAGCCTCATCGCTAAAATCTGCATTTCCAATTTGATTGATTCCTTCTTGCTGAGTCTTTTCTTCAGTTGTTAAAATGCGTTCGTAAGTACCACTTGTGGTCCAGCCCAAATAATTCATTCCTTCACAAATGGTGACAGATTCAACAGAGTCAGGTATTGTAGTTTCTTCATTCGGTATAGTTATAGCCACAGTGCCACTTTCAGAAGCAGAAATATTTCCCGATGCATCCTTAGCCCAGGCATATAAAGTTTTTTCACCTTCCCCAGAAAAAGCAAATTTAAGTGGTGCTGGTGCTGTCCAACCTTCATCTCCGGCCAAAGGAACTTTTGAAGATTCGCTAAGTTTCCAGCCAGTAACTGCAACATTGTCCGATGCAGACACTGTAACAGGTACAACAAGGGACTCATAAGTTGAAGGAATCAAAAATGAAGAGATTACAGGTGCAGTTGCATCGGTTGCTTGTTCAATTTCACCTGCTTTAATATTAATGGCAACATCAGCATTAGTCGATAGCGGATTTGCAGCATTATCTCTGATTCCTATAATCAATTGAACTGTCAGGCTGGTTGCAGAAGAAATTTCTGATTGCGTATACAATTCTCCCGTCGTAGAATTCAATTTAAATAGTCCCGCTTCATTCCCGCTAACTATTGTATAGGTAAGTTCCTGCCCTGCATCGGGATCATAGGCATCAACTTTCCCAATAAAATCATTCACTTTTTTCGGAGCTGAAAATTCAAAGTACTGATCAACAACAACCGGACTCCGATTTTCATCTACTGAAGTTTCCGAACCGGTTCCGATGAGAATTCTTGATGTAAAAGGTTTTAGAGTGAACGATCCTGTAACCCGGTTGCCATCTATATCTTTATAAACCTGGCTGCCAAGATTTATTGTTTTATCACTTTTTGTATCGTTATAAAATAATTTTTCTTTTTCACCCGATTTTAATTGGGTAACATTTGCCATAGAATTTTTATCCTGCCCGGTTGAGGATTTCCATTCATTGAAATTATAATAGGGGGAACCCAATTTGAAGATTCCATCAGAAGCATATGGATTCACATACTTATTATTGTCCATAAGGGTATTACCCGATTGCAGGTTCACCAATACCTGTCTTTGCAAATAATCATCTTTATTACTTGCAGCAAACATGAGATTATTACTGATGTTGCTTTTAACAGAGCCACTGTATTTCACAATGTTAATCGACTGTCTGGTATCTAAAATTGTATTGTTACGGACTATTGTATTTTCATTTTGATGTAAATATATACCTGAATTTTTACAATGAGCGATGGTATTATTTTCGACTGTTACACCACGTGCACTTTCATCAATATAAATACCTTCCCCAAAATCACGAAGAGAGGTATATCCATATTTCTCTCCCACCACATTCAAAACAATATTGTTTCTTACTATGCTGCCTTCAGGACCCGCAGGAGACACACGATTATACCAACTCGTATAAATTCCTCCCATATCTCCTTTTAAAAGACATGCACCATCTATAAAGTTGTATTCAATGATGTTTTTCGGATTGGCAAATAATATTCCATTATATCCTGTTTCTGTTATACGATTGTAACTTAAAGTATTATTACCATCTTGACCTGCAAGATAAATACCCCCACCATAATTATCAGCACCGGTGCCGGTTAAACCAATATTTTCCAACAATGCTATTTTAGAAACTGTATTATCCGAAATTTTTGAATACGATACACGTATCATCATACCATAATGGTTGGCACCTATTACGTTATTGTTTGTAATTGAATAATGAGCTGAATTACTTGGAGTATAAATTCCAAACCCATCCGGATAACTTAAATCGTTATTATTAATTGTGATGTAATCACTTTTATTCAATTCAATACTTTTTTCTGAATGCTGCAAAATCTCAATATCCTGTATTGTAATATAATCTGCATTGTTCAGGTAAAATCCATCTTTATGAACAGAGCCCCTAACTGTATAGTTAGCCGGCGAATCCCCACGTGGTGTCCAGAAGTATACGGTATTTGTTGCATCATCATAATACCATTCTCCTGCCTGATCTAAAAATTCTAATTTATTCATCAGGAAAAATCCCAAACCATTTTTCAAGGGTTTGCGTGTTGCTGAACTTAAAGAAATCGATCTTGAGCTTGATGAAGATACATCTTTCAAATCTGCAGTATAGTAGTATGTTCTTCCAAACCATTTTGCTCCCGAATAATTAATTCCCGGATCCAGCTCATCAGAAGTAAACCTTGTTGTACTTTCAGTTGAAGTAATAAAGATATATCCCGAATTGGGATATCTGGCTGCTCTCGATCTTACATCGTCTATAAATAACTGGTTAATTGACTCACCAAAACTTGCTTTATAAATATTACCTGAATGCTTTGTCCAACCAGCAATAACCTCTGATCCGTATATTTTAGGCTTTTGGCCTGTCCCATAAGCACCAAACACTATTGGACTTGAAGACGTTCCTGAAGTAGTTACTGTAATTGTACCCGTCCAGGCATCTCCTTTTTTAAACAAGATTTGATCTCCAGGCTTAAAAGAAAAATTATTAACTTTTGATAAAGTCTTCCAGGGTTTATCAGATGAAGTACCTGAATTGGAATCATTTCCTGAAGAACTTATATAGTAAATGGTAGCGTTCCCCGCAAGTGTGATTGCAACTAAGAAAACTACCAAAATTATTTTTAAGTTGAAATTTCGAATCCCGCTTCTATTAATGCTCTTTAATCTTCCCTTGCTCTTTAAAGAAAAAGAGCATTCATTCACTAAATTGATTAACATGATCTAAATGATTTAATGATTTAACCGTTCATAATATCTTCCGGACAAATATAGATTTAAGCTTCTCCCGGCTTGAAGATTAATTGCTGATTCTGTAGGGTGTAAAGTACTGATTGTGTTTTCAGTTGTTGTCCTTTTATGTAATAATGGCTGACTAAAACCCGGAACATATCACTGATCAAAAGGATTCAAAACAGATGAAACTGTACCTTCTCAGGCAGTTGGAAAACTTTCCCTGAAGGTAAATTTCAAAAAAATAACTCCGGGTTTATCGGCTGTTGATAATTAAGGTTATTTATTTGTCTGGCAGTTTGGATACAAAAGACAGTAGGTTCATGAACCCTTACCTGCAAAAGTGTGTCATAGTAAAAAACATCGTATATTGCTTTAAATTACAATAAATGAATACTGAATTTTATAGACAGGATGGAAATGTATAAAAGTGCCTTTATTAATTTCCTGACAGAGGAGCCGGAAAAAACTTTTCTAAAATGATAACCTATATTGCTAAAAAATGAAAAATCAAAACCAAGGAAACTGCTTATTCTTATTTATTATCCAGGGAATCAAACCTGCCTTTTCACTTTCCCTGATTGTGTTGTTATTTTCATGTACCCAGTCCTCCAAAATTGATTTTGAACATCATACTGTAGCAAATCCTTTACCCGGAAAAGCCTGGGGTACCGGTGGATTTACTTTAGTCGATTACGACAATGACGGCGATTTGGATGCAACCATTCAATGCAGATCAGATGACGATAAGGTATACTGGTATGAATATGCAGGTGCAGACAACTGGATACCTCATTTTATAGGTAAAGCAAGAGAATATCAGCTAGGCTCAACAGCAATTGATGTAAACCGTGATGGCTATATTGATCTTGTAATGGGACATATCTGGTTTCAAAATCCGGGAACTTTGAATACTGCACCTGATGCTGAATGGAAAACGTTTAAATATAATGGTGATATGCCCCATGAAAATCATGATATAGTAACCGCGGATGTAAATCAGGACCATATTCAGGATATAATAATGTACAATCAAACCTCAAGCACTCTCCGATGGTACAATTTAGTTGACCCATACAATTGGACTTTTACTGATATCGCCTCAGATGTGAATGAGAATGATGTACATTCAGGAATTTTCCCAAACGGGGTGGCAGATATAAATAACGATGGCTTTCCGGATGCTGTAATGCCGATGTTCTGGTATAAAAATCCCGGTACCGATTCTGTTAAATGGATAAAAAATAAATGGCCATATACACCGGTGTATCCCAATCCTTACGGATGGGGCATAAGGGTGTGGATTGGAGATATCAATGATGACGGATTAAATGACATCGTATATTCCGATTGTGATGTTCAATATTCAAATGTCTACCTGTTAATAAATAAAAAAGAAGGAGAAATCTGGGAAAAAACAAAACTGCCCTTACCTGAAAGTAATGTAGGTGAATCCGGTTCTTTTCATTCGCTTCAGGTAGCTGATTTCGATAACGATGGCGACTTAGATATCTTTGCAGGTGAGCAGGAGGATGCCACAAAACTGATGAAGCCAAAGGGCCTTGAGGAACGGGGAATTGTTTTCCAAAATATCGGAACAAAAAAGAATCCGGAATTTTCTGCCGTTGTTATTCATAAAAATAATCCCGGCTGGCACGATGCACTTATCGGTGATGTTGATGGCGATGGTGATATTGATATTGTAAGCAAAGTATGGAATGCCGATACTACTGTATATCACATGGATTACTGGGAAAATAAACTGTACTAGAAATGGTTAAGAAACATTAACGTACGGTTTATGATATTTTTTTTTGAGATTAACAAGCTATGATGCCACGACTTTCAAATCTCATTGAAGGAATAATACAATTGAGCCGAATTTTGTTTAGGTTGTAAAATCGGGCAGTAAAATGCGTGTTCCTGTTAATTCAGGTATCTGATATAAACCAGAAGCTTTTACGGCCGTATATTTATCTTCCTATAAGGATAATCGAGGAAAAGGGTTTTAAAGTAACAGTCTCTGTAACTTTTTCCCCGTAAATATTCCTGTAGATTTTGGTGCCGAGATCAATTACCTTTGTTTGTTTTGTATCATTATAAAACAGATGTTCTTTTTCTCCTGGGTTAAGCGGAGCAACTTTTATTTCTGAATTTGTATCCTGCCCTGAAAATGATTTCCATTCATCGAATCCAAAATAGGGAGATTCACATTTAAAAATGCCATCGCTGGCATAAGGATTAACATAACAGTTCTGGTCAAAAATGGCATTCCCTGATGAAATATTCAAGAGCACCTGTCTTTTCAGGTAATCATCTTTATCGCTTGCCGCAAACAGAATGTTTTCACTGATAACATTTTTTTTAGTCCCGCTGGATTTTACCACAAAAATGGATTGCCTCGTATCTAATATGGTGTTTTTCCGCACCACACAATCTTCGGTCTGATGCAAATAAATACCTGAGTTTGTGCAATATGCAACTGTATTATTTTCAATTGTTACTCCTTTTGCGCTTCGATCAATATATATGCCTTCACCAAAATCACGACCCGAAGTATAGCCGTATTTTTCACCCACTACATTTAAAATAATGTTGTTTCGAATAATGCTGCCTTCCGGACCTTTTGAAGCTGCACGATTGTACCAGCTTGTATAAATTCCTCCATTATCTCCCTTTAAAAGACATATGTCCTTAATGAAATTATACTCAATAATGTTGTCAGGTTTGGCAAACAATATCCCGTTATAGCCGGTTTCTGTAATTCGGTTAAAACGAATTGTATTGTTGCCATCTTCACCGGCAATATACATCCCCCCCCCAAAATTATCTTCTCCGGTACCGGTTAATCCAATATTTTCAAACAAAGCTACTTTAGAAATAACATTATCGGAGATTAACGACCGGGATATTCGTCCATAAATGCCGTAATGATTGACCCCCTCTATGAAATTATCAATAATGGTAACGTGATTTGCATTCTCATAGGAATAAATTCCAAATCCGTCCATATCATGAAAAACATTATTTTTGATGGTAACGTAATTACTTTTGATCAGGTTAATACCTGTATTTGCCTGTTGCAGAAATTCCAAATCCTGAATTACAACATTATCTTTGTTACTGATGTATAATCCATCTTCGTATACCGATCCCCTTATTATGTAATTCTCCGGTGAATCACCTTTGAGAGTCCATAGGTAAACTGTATTTGCGGTCTCATCGTAATACCATTCTCCGGGCTGATCCAGAAACTCCAGCTTGTTCATTAAAAAGAACCCCAACCCACTCTTAAGTTCTTTCCGCGGCGCCTCATTTAATGCTAAAGAATTTGAACGGGAGGAAACTACCTGTTTTAAATCGGTTGTATAATAATAGGTTCTTCCAAACCATTTGGCCCCTGAATAATCCATTTTTGAATCCAGTTGATCGGAAGTAAAAATATTTGTGCCCCGGGTAGACGTGATGAAATAATAACCTTTATTGGGATGTCTGGAAACCTTCATTTTCTTATCATTCACAAACAGCTGGTTTATTTTTTTATTGAACCTTGCTTTATAAATACCTCCCGAATGGCGGGTCCAGCCACTTATCTCTTCTGAGCCGTAAATTTTAGGACGTGACCCTTTCCCATATGCCCCATAAACCAATGGTTTCCCTTCCAAACCCCATATTCCTGCAGTAATGGTTCCGCTCCATTCATCTCCCCTTCTGAACAATATGCTGTCGCCAGGCTTAGGGACAAAACGGTTTAATCTCTGCAACGTTTTCCATGCATTTGCAGGTCGTGTTCCTGTGTTGGCATCATTCCCTGAAGAGCTTAAATAATAATTTGTTGCATAGGAATTGAGAAAAAACAGAAAAGAAATGGATAAAAGAAATAAAAACGGTAAAAATTTAACCTTCATTTTCAACAAGTTTTTTATTCATAACAAAGCTAAAAAAATATTGTTCTTCAATATATTAGCTCATGATTTACGCCTAAATAAGCAAATTTCATGCTGTAAAAATCATTCAATATTAAAAAATGAAGAATTTAGTCTTCATTAACAATCTGAATTGACCCTCACAGTATCAAAGTTGTAAATTTGCCGTTTAACAGGTAATTAAATTCAAATCAATAAATTAACAATTATGGAAAGAATAGCAGATGTGGTTAAGCCGGGAGTTGTTACAGGTACCGACTTACAATACATTTTTAAAGTAGCCCAGAAAAATAAGTTTGCTCTTCCTGCAGTTAATGTGGTAGGGTCCTCATCGGTTAATGCCGTAATGGAAGCTGCAAAAGCAGCCAATGCGCCGGTAATGATACAGTTTTCAAACGGAGGGGCCGCCTTCAATGCAGGCAAAGGATTAAAAATGGAAGGACAGCAGGCGGCCATCCTTGGTGCAATTGCAGGGGCAAAACATATTCATACACTCGCAGAGGCTTATGGCGTAAGAGTTGTTCTCCATACCGACCATGCAGCAAAAAAGTTGTTGCCCTGGATTGACGGTCTGCTTGATGCCGGTGAAAAATTCTTTGCCGAAACAGGCAAACCTCTGTTCAGCTCTCATATGCTCGACCTTTCTGAAGAACCTTTGACAGAAAATATCGAAATCTGTAAAAAGTACCTGGAGCGTATGAGCAAAATTAACATGACACTTGAAATAGAACTTGGAATTACCGGTGGTGAAGAAGATGGCGTTGATAATTCAGATGTTGACAGTTCAAAGTTATATACTCAACCCGAAGAGGTTTGTTATGCATATGAAGAACTGAGCAAGGTAAGTCCCAATTTTACCATTGCAGCTTCATTCGGAAATGTTCATGGAGTTTATAAGCCGGGAAATGTGAAACTGCAGCCTGTAATTCTGAAAAAATCACAGGAATATATCCGGAAAAAGCTGGGTATCGAAGATCCGTTTCCTGTAGATTTCGTGTTCCATGGAGGTTCAGGCTCCTCAGTTGAAGAAATCCGCGAAGCTATTGAATATGGCGTGGTAAAAATGAACATCGACACCGATACCCAATGGGCCTACTGGGACGGAATCAGGAAATACGAAGCTCAAAAACACGATTACCTGCAAAGTCAAATCGGAAATCCTGAGGGAGAAGACAAACCCAATAAAAAATACTACGATCCCCGTGTCTGGATTCGTAAGGCTGAAGAAGCAGAAATTGCCCGTCTGCAGCATGCTTTTGAAGATTTAAATGCAATAAACAGCATATAGGCATTTTAAAATACAATCATAAAGTCAACGGGAGTTCTGTATGTGGAGCTCCCGTTTATTGTTTCTAATGTTTTTACAGATTTTAAACCTGCTTTTGGGATAATGTGCCAGTTTATAGCAATACAGCGACAGAAGTTCCTGAAGTTAATCTTCTGTTATAATGTCACTGCCCGGGTTGGCTCTGCTGTTTTGCCTGCGCAACCCCCCTTTTTCTTCTTCATAATTTAATGCTGTTGCTGCACCTGGTCATTTTAGGGTTGCGGAAGGCGATCCACACATCCGGAAGGGCATCTTCTGAAAAAGGGTATAGTGCTTTCCACACGTACTGCCCGTATGAGCGGCGGGCTTCGGTAAACCGGTGGTCGCCGGTGCCATCTGCTTTCATAATGAAAACCACCAGGTTATCGTGCGCATTGTTTCCCTTGGTTTCGGGAGCATTTTCCCATTGCACCAGGAATCCATCGGGATGGTAGCTCACAGAAGCGCTTACCGGCAGTGCGAGAGGCCCCTGGCTCAGGAGTACCTTTGCCTTATCGACAAAGAAATCGGGATACTCACCTGCCACCGCATGACGCAGGTTGTACGACTGGGCCTCATGCAGGGCCGTACGCCCTTCCACACTGCTGGTAAAGGTTACACGAATGGGCTCGGAAAACTGAAAAAGAAACTTATTTATTAATCTGAACTTCAGCTTTTGTGCCTGCTGTGCGGGTGTAGTGCTTACTTTTATGTGAGCTGGTTTCACTCGTACAACATTCACTCCGTTCCTTTTGTACAGAACCAGGTTGCCCAGCTTACCGACTCCTCCATCGAAGATGTTTTTAATTTTTGCCATAGTGTTTACTTTTAAATTATTTATGCTGACTAATGTACAAAGGAAGTATTACAGGAGTATAAATCGCGTCACCGTTTTCCTCCAATTGCCGGATTATTCCACTTCCGTCTCCATCCTTAATCGCACAGAGATAGCGGAGGGATGGCAGGGGGATGGAAGTGGAACAGGCTGTGGGTGAAGCGTATGGCAGTTTATGTTGAGGATTGTCCCGTCAGGGCGGGATCTCCGCTTCACCACTCCCGCGCGCCAGCATCGCGTGGCACTTGTGCTACGAGGCAGGTTTCAGGTTCCGGGGTTTCTGCCGGAACCGGATTCCTAAGGGCAGGCTGTGAAATTTCTGCTGCTCATTATAAAGTGATGACCTCAGCGAGGTCAAATGTTTATAGAAAATAAGCAGCACCGAATCGGGATATAACTCCGGCCGGGGTCGTATGTTCCTGTTTCTGTTGATGTTTTCTATTAACATGTGAACCCTCCGGGATCGGAAGCAGGTAATGTCTTGTACATGGTTTTCCTGCTTTTGTTGCAGGATTTGACCTCCATTATCGAAAGGAACAATCCTTCCGGCGCAGGTGCCGGATAATCCAACAGTATATTATTTTCGACAATTGTACCATCAACTTTTTTACCAGCTTATTGCCTGCGGCACCGTAAGTGTATCGTACTTCCCCGTCGCCTCAGAAGGGTACACGCTCAGGCAGGTTCAGGTAATTGTATTCCACACCGGTTCCCTTCGAGGGGTCAGTGGCTATTTTTTTAACTCTTTTATCCTGATGTTTCGGAACTTTAATTCTGATCCATGTCCAAGGAACCCAATATATCCCTTGTCCCTCATAAGCCCGGGATGTTTTTTCCCGTCAGGTGTACCATTTTCACGGGCATCGGCAATGTCGCCATCCAAAATGACCGTACCGTTTAGAATAACCTTTATCTGAGTTCCATTTACCACAACTTCCTGTTCATTCCATTCCCCTACCGGTTTTAGATAGCCTCGTTTTGCAGGAATAACACCATACACTGAACCATGATACTGATATTCTTTCAGATTGGCAAAAACAGGAGCAGTATTATCCAGAATTTGAAGTTCCATGCCAACATATGCAGCATCGCCGTTAAGAGGGGCCCTTATACCAAGTCCATTGTTTGCCCCCGGAGTCAGCTGAAAGTCAAACCTAAAAATAAAATCGCTGTATTCCTTTTCTGTATAAAGATTTCCATGTCCACCTCTTGCAGGTTGAACAACCAGCTCACCATCATGTGCAAAATAATCGGTTTTGTTTCCTTGCCAGCCCTCCAGGTTCATGCCGTTAAATAACGACACGAACCCTTCGGCCTTTTCCTCTGCTGTTAAACCTATTTCTTTCGACTTGATTTCTTTAATAAAAATATCCCGGAAGGCCAGATCGGAACCGTGAGCCTGCAATTCAACAGCTCCTTTTTCAAATAAGGGAAGACTGCGATCCCAGTAATTTTCCAAGGGGACATTATCCACCACCAATTCCCCATTCAAAAATACCGTAACATTTTCACCAATCATTTTAATGTGGAACGTATTCCATTCTCCCGTAGGATTATCGGCTACCTTCAATGGTTTACTTTCATACTTTTTGTTGTTGTATAATCCTCCTGAACCTACCTGGGCCCCTGCATCAACACGGGCAACATCCCATATCTGAACCTGAGGAGTCCCGCGTAAATACAAGCCGCTATCGCCATTTTTAGTAATGCGCCAGTCGACCAGCAGTTCAAAATCACCATACTCTTTCACGGAGCAGAGATTATCACCACTTCCGTTAAACACAATGGTATTGTCTTTCACTGCCCAGTTCCCGGTCATTTTTCTGTTTGCCTCCTCCTGTTTCTGAGCCAATTCCTTCTCATTCATCTTTGATCGGGAAACCGGATTACCAACAAGTCCCTGCCAGCCTTCAAGATTTTTGCCGTTAAAAATGGAAACAAAGCCTTCTTCTTCAGGCATCTTACCGAGGTAATTATTGATGTTGACTATATCGTAATTACTTTCTTCTCCTGTTAATACCGATGCAACCCGTTTAAGCAGGTTCTCTACTTTCCGGCCTGAAAAGCTGTTTTTTCCATCGGGATCGGGCAGGGCAATCTTCATAATGGCTCGTGCAGCAGACTGCTGCAATTCTGTATTGGCGAGGTACTGCTCAAGATAAACCAACGAAAGATAGGTTTTCAAATTTCCTACAGCATTTAGAATTAACTGCTGATCATCGGTTCCCGATGCGAAAGGCATAATCTTTCTGTATTGCAGCAGCTTCTGATCATCAGGTAAATTAGCAGAATTTACCTGACGTATAAAACTTGCAAATGCTTTTGAACGGTAATCTCCGGATGAATTTTCAGCTATTTCATACAATGAAGCAGCAGCCGGATAATCTTTCCAACGGGTGAGGGCATCAAAGGCAGTTTCTTTTAGTTTTCCTGAAGAAGTATTAAAACATTCTGAAACCGTTTTTAAGGCCTCATCGCCTCCAACTTCAGGAAGTATTTCAATTATACGGTACTTTCTTTCTGAAGTATTCAATGCCTGAAGCAATTTTCCATTTTTTGTTTTTTCAGCCTCCACACCTTTGGCAGCAACTACAACTGCCTGCTGCACCTGTTGCACTTCTTTCCCGTCATCAACTGAAATTAAAAGCTGTATCAGGTCATCCAGGTTATCTTCGGTTGCTGTATTTTTTAATCCTTTAAAAGCAGCTGCCTTTTCTTCCTGGTTCTGAGATTGGGTTATCGCAAATATTTCGCTGAAATAAACATTCCCGGCTTTAGCAGCAATTAAATCAACAAATGCTGCCTTGATGGCACCCGATGCTTGTTTCATCCGATCAGCAACAGGTGCAAGATGCTTCTGATCCAACAACTGTAACAAACCTGTTTTCGCAGCTTCCAAATCATTCCCTCCGGACATATGTTCCAATAAAACAGGAATGGCTTTCTTCTGCTGTAATTTTACCAGAGCAGCTATTGACGCCTCTCTTACTTCTGCAGCAGGGTTATTGAAACTGGCTTTAATAAAATCTACTGCCAGCATATCATTACGCCGCCCCAACATATCAATTATTTCGGCTTTATTCGCTGAGGTTGAATTACCTGCTTTTTCAATCCATATACGTGTACCCGGAGCCCCTCCGATATTCTCAGAAACTTTTAGAACTGCCTGCCGGAATGCCTTATTGCTGTTATCAAAACTTTTCAATAAAAGTGGTAATGCTTCATAATTGAAATGTTTTGCATAAACCGATAAAGCCACAGCCTGATTATGCAGTTTTTCTTCTGCCTGATTTTCTTTAATTATCGTGTTTAATGCTCCCTTACAAAGTTTCATTTCACCACGTTCTCCCAAACGATCGGCATAAATGAGAAATGCTTCGGAAGCATCAGCCGGCTCATATTCAAACCCTGCATCTTTGGCTGCCTTAAGAAGCATCTTGTACGAATCGGGATGACCGATATTCGCCAATGCATAAAGGGCTGCTTTTCGCATATCGGTATCAGCTGAACCTGCAAAGGAACTTATCGTTCTGACTGCCTTCTCACATCTCACCTCCCCCAAGGATCGGATAAGGGTTATCCTGTTTTCATCACTGGCACCCGACAAAGCTTCATACAATGCCATTGCAGCATCGGGTGACGCAATAGCCACCATGGTCTGGGCAGCTGGTTCTCCCAAATCTTTTACAACAAGATATTTTTTTACAGCCTTCACCGACTTATTGCTTCCGGCCAGGTTCAACTGATTAAGTATAAAGGTTTTAATTTCAGTGTCGGTATGATCTTCCAGTGCTTTAAGCAATTCTGCCTCTACTTTGTTACGTGCATCTTCCCTGTCAAATGAACTCACATACCGTGCAAGACTGTTAATGGCAAAACGTGCAGCAGTATCGTCTCCAACACCAGGAGCAGTTAACATCTGGGCAATTTTTTGGAATCCCTGCGGACCCAGTTCCAGGAGTTCGGCTAACAAACGATCGCGATGTTCCAAATCACTTACAGGCATCTGAACCAAAATATCTGCTACTTTGGTATCAAGGGTACGTCTGTCCTGGGCGAAAGATTCTATTGTTAACAATGCCAGAAGAAAAATCACTGTACATTGAAGAAGTTTATTATTCATTTCTTGTTTAAAATTTGAATTCAAGATATTTCCTAAATGGTCCAAGGGGCCCGCATGGGTTGATTAATAAGCCGGTTTGCACCTTCATCGTCAATGAAAACAAGGTTTTCAGGATCAAAATGAAGGTTTCGTCCAAGCCTTACGGCAATTATGCCAAGGTTAACCAAAGTTGCCGACCTGAATCCATTTGTTTCGTTCAAGGCAAATTTTTTCCTTGTTTTTACCGATTCGGAAAATACGGATATCTGAGGTTCGGGATCGGGCAAGGTTTTCAGAAACGACTGCAGATTGGGAATATCGGAACGGAATCCACGGAAAATTTTCCCATTTGGTCCTTCTATATATGCTGCATCTTTTTCTTTATTTTCACCATCAAGAATTACCTGGCAACCGTCGGCATAGGTATAGGTAATACGGCGCCATGAACCTACGGCATCATAATGCTGTTGGGGAGCATCTACCTCTATATTTACCGGACTTGTTGTGTCTTTATCCAACAGGTATTGCACAGGATCGAGGTAATGTTGCCCCATATCTCCCAGGCCACCTCCATCGTAATCCCAGTACCCACGGAATTTTGCATGCACTCTTTCCGGATTATAAGGCCTGTAGGGTGCTGGTCCCAGCCACATATCATAGTCGAGATTCTCAGGTACCGGCACAGGTTTCAAATTATGTTTCCCGCTCCAGAAAAATTTCCAGTCATAGCCTGTAATACCGCTCACAGTTACTTTCAAAGGCCATCCCAAAATTCCGCTTTCAATGATCTTTTTTAAGGGTTTTACGTCAGTACCCAGTCCATAAAATGTATTCTTAAACCGAAACCAGGTATTTAACCTGAATATGCGGCCGTGAGCATTCACAGCTTCCTTCACTTTTTTCCCTTCTCCAATGGTACGGGTCATAGGTTTCTCACACCAGATATCTTTCCCTGCTTTAGCTGCTTCTGCTGCCATAATACCATGCCAATGAGGCGGAGTAGCAATATGCACAATATCCACTTCCGGTAACTGAAGCACCTCCCTGAAATCACTAAACGTTTTTACGTCATAGTCAATCATGCTTTTTGCCCGCTCAAGGTGCAGGCGATCGACATCGCAAATTGCCACAACACGGGTGCCCTCATAAGGAATATGACCCCTTCCCATTCCTCCCACTCCAATGATGGCTTTGGTAAGCAGGTCTGAGGGAGCCAGAAACCCCCTGCCCCCCAATACATGACGAGGTATAACAGTTATACCGGCACCAGCCACCAAAGCCTTTTTTATGAATCCTCTCCTTGAAGTTGATTTTTTAGTATTCATTGTTTTATTTTTGATTTCTTGGTCTCTGGATATCATCTTTTATAAAATATTCCCAAAGATAATATTTACTTATAAAAAAAATACAGAACTTGACTGACTTGATTACAAAAAATCTATTTACAGAAATTCATTTCCGTATTTCTGAAATAAAATTAAGGTTTCCGAATATTGTGATAAAGAGATGTTCATCAGCCGCAAATAATTAATTTATATCACCAGCTCTGGCCATTTTTAATAACCATTCCAGATATTGGGATGCTGAACCTGAACCATGATTTGTAATTTCCTGTTCAAGTACACGAATAACCTCTTTCTTTTCTGAAACTGGAGTGCCTGGAGCAGTTGACCGGGCAGCAATATTAAAAAGTACCTGTTTGGCACCTGCATATGCCATTGTATTTGGGCTGTCATACAAGGATGCCAGCCGCCCAATCATTTGTGCGCCCAGATTTTCTGCAGCTGTCCATGCCTGTTTTCTTATACGTGCATCATTATCGTAAAAACCTGCTGCTACATAATTGATGTCAGAATCCATATCATAAATAAGAATATTGCGGAAATGTGCAAATTCACCTTCCTTGCTGTGATTCGACTGAAAACCTATTGCCCCGCACAGGTATTTGTCCTGCATACCTGGCACAGTATCGGTATTGGCATGGGTAATGATTTTCCCGTCAACCGAAACCGAAATTATTTTTCTGTCGCATTTAATTTCCATTTTATGCCAAATCCCTGTCGTTTCATCGGGGCGGGTTGAAACAGCCACATAACCATAAATGGATCCTGTACAATGCAGATCATCGCGATAAGGAGTCCAGGGTGCAAGCAACTGTATTTCAACTCCCGTTGTCCAGGGATTTTCAGGATCACACCGGATCAATACCCCGCTGTTTCCTACTTCCGAAAGCAGGTATTCAAACCTGAGGATATAATTCCCAAAGAATTTATCTGTAAATATATCGCTTCCATTATGAGGAACGGCAACCATAATACCCTCTTCAACATCAAATCCCGAAACTTCACCTGGCATAAACCAGCCTGAAAGATTTTCACCGTTAAAAAGTGAATGAAAATAGGTATTGCTTTGGGTAAAGCCTGAAAAAGAAATTCCAAGCCCTATTATCAGAAAGATAATTTTTTTCATTTGTGGTGGTAATTATAGATTAATAAACCGGAAGTTTCCAGGGTGAACGGTACTCCCTTGACAATAGAAAATTGGCTGCCGGATCATTTACAAACAGCTCTTTACTGCTGTCCCACGACAACTTGCGTTTCAATCTGAATGAAATCAGCGCAAGATGCATTGGAAGCGTCATTTCACGGGCATATGGCAGATTACTCTCGGGTTGCATACGTGATTTTACTGAATCCAAAAAGTTTCGTTGATGACCTGGAGATCGTGGCAATGATTTTGGTACTTCTGGCAAATCATCAACTGTTTCATTTCCAAACCGAATGGAACACTTCTCATAATCGCAGGTTAATGTTCCTTTTTCACCTTCAAAATATACTCCGATATGCATCTTATCTGCTCCTGGTATATCAGGAGGAGTTGTAGTCCAGAATACATCCATATCCCTGAATTTAAAATCTGCTTCTATCCATTTGGGTGTATCTGCAATACCATCATCAGGAGTTTCGCCCCGGGCCTCAACACTCAACAAATCTTTTGGATGAACCGACATATAAACAACATCAGTTATATGGCACCAAAAGTCCGCAAAAACACCCCCTGAATAATCGAAGAAACTTCGGAAACTGCCATGGCATTTTACAGGAGTGTACTCCGACCAGGGAGCAGGACCCAACCACATGTTCCAGTCAAGATTATCGGGCGGTGTTTCAAAAGGAGGAAAACCCATCCCCTTTGTACCACCGGTTTTCCAAATCCTGACTGTTTTTATTTTTCCCAATGCTCCCGACTGAATAATTTCAGCCACCCGATGATAATTTTCGCCGGCATGAATTTGAGTACCCAACTGAAAAATACGCCGATGCTGGTTAAGTGCTTTTAGCATAACCTGTCCCTCTTTTACGCAATAAGACAAGGGCTTTTCACCATATACATCTTTTCCCGATTCAAAGGCCTTTATAGCTACCAAAGCATGCCAGTGGTCGGGAGTAGCACAGGTCACAACATCAATATCTTTTCGGTCAATAATGTACCTGAAGTCAGAATATACATCCGGCCTGGATGCAGGATTATAGGATGAAAGCAGTTTTTGGGCATTGCCCAACCGGTTTTTATCAACATCGCATAAGGCAACCGTTTCCACATCATTAAATTCAGAAAACCAGCGGATATGAGATCCTCCCATTCCCCCCGTCCCGATATGTGCTACTCTTATTTTATCACTGGGAGCAACCTTAAAAACTGCAGACGATAATAATGGAATACCTAATATTCCGGTGCCGGTTGTTTTGATAAATTTTCTGCGGGGAATCTGAAATTCATTCATCTGTTGATTCATTTATTGGTTTAAGCTCTACCTGCTGCTAATTATCTGTAACAGCTGATAAATACAACGTATCACTGTAAAGATAATTAAAACTATTTAAATTTATTCATGGTTTTTAAGGATTGATAAATCGGGAAAGAGATTTAAAATGATTCCAATTCATACCCTCAAGTACCAGGATTAATATCCTGAAATTTTATGAATTTCAGGGATGGTAAAAGTTCCCATTTTTCTGAATGCTCCTGTTACATAGGTTAAAATACAATCAAAATGAAACTAATAACTACTGTTGAACTTCTCCTTCAGAACTTCCTTTACCTCATCCATGGAAATCTCTCTGCCCAGTTCCTGCTGAATAGAAGTAACTCCAAATGTTAAACCACAGGGATTTATGTAACTAAAATAGCGCATGTCGGTATTCACATTTAAGGCAAATCCATGCATCGTGACGAAGCGGCTCACCCGCACGCCGATGGCACAAATCTTACGGGCCTGCGCCGGATGTTGTGAATCCAGCCATACTCCTGTGGCACCTTCCTTGCGCCCTCCAATGAGTCCATATTCTGCAATGGTGGCTATGATGGCATCTTCCATTTTTTCAATATACTCACGTACCCCAATTTTATAATACTCCAGATCGATGATGGGATATCCTACAAGCTGCCCCGGACCATGATAAGTTATATCCCCTCCGCGATTAATTTTATAAAATGCAGCCTCAATTTTTTTCAGAAATTCTTCCTGTGCCAGCAGGTTTTTCTCATCGCCACTCTTACCAAGGGTATATACATGAGGGTGCTCAACCAGTATAAAATGATTTTTCGGAGAGGATCTGTATTTTTTTTTTCAGCTATTATTCCTGAAAGGAGCTGTTCCTGCATATCCCAAAACTCCTTGTAATCTTTTAATCCTATATCATTGAAATTAAATGTTGCCACTATTATGGAAATTTTCTAATATTTTCTGCTTTAACCGCTACGCTTTTACATGTTCTTCCGCCCGGTAAGAACTTCGCACCAGTGGAGAACTTTCCACAAACCTAAAACCTTTGCTAAGCCCTAACTTACGGTACTCCATAAACTGTTCCGGCTTAATGTATTCCACAACCGGCATATGGGTGGAGGTAGGAGCCAGATACTGGCCAATAGTCATTACCTTGCAGCCGGCTTCCAGCAAGTCGTCCATGGTTTGCAGCACTTCCTCATGTGTTTCCCCCAACCCAAGCATGATGCCCGATTTGGCTATTTTATAGTTCCGTGCAACGTAACGCACCACTTCCAGGCTGCGGCGATATTTAGAGGCAAAACGAACAAAAGGAGTTAACCGCTCCACAGTCTCCAGATTATGGGAAACCACATCGGGGCCGGCATCTATAACCTGCTGAATCAGTACTTCTTTTCCCCGGAAATCGGGAATAAGTACTTCCACCTGTGTACCGGGATTTACTCTTTTTACCTCAGCAATTGTTCTTGCCCAAATTTCTGCTCCCTGGTCGTCCAAATCATCACGGTCGACTGAAGTGATAACACAATGCTTTACTTCCATTATCCGTACCGATTCGGCAACTTTCTCCGGCTCCTTCAGATCAGGAGCAAGCGGCCGGCCGCTTTTTACGGCACAAAACTTACAGCGACGGGTGCATATATCGCCTAATATCATGAAAGTTGCTGTTCCCCTGCTCCAGCAGTCGCCAATATTCGGACAGTTCCCGCTCGTGCATATTGTGTGAAGACCATGCTTTTCAACCAGATTTTTTACTTTCGAATAACTTTCACCCTTAGGCATCTTCATCTTCATCCACCGGGGTAACCGCTCCCGTTCTTTCAATTCGTGGGCCATAATTTCTTTCTTTGGTACAAAAGTAAATTTAAATGTTTAAAGTAAAAAGTAACACTTAAAACCGAATATTGGTTTTACATGTTATTTTTGCAGTATGAAGAATAAAAAAATAAAATATTGCATTTTTATAATCCTTCTCATCTTTAATCTGAATCCCGTCCTGTCGCAAAACAGGCAGAATGAAATTCAGACCAATTCAAAACTGGCTTTATTGTATTACAATGCAAAAGATTATGAGAAAGCCGCCCCCTTATTGCTTGATATTTATCACCTTTCCCGAAATGGGTATTATTTCAGGCTTTACCTCAATTCCCTGATTGAATTGAAGCAATATGAAGTGGCTGCAGAACAAATTCAAAAAGAGGTAGAAAAGCAGAAAGTGCCAAATCCAGAGTTGTTCATTCACTGGGGTTATTTATTAAAGGCACAGAAAAAAGTAACGGAAGCACAGGAAAAATACAATCAGGCACTGGAAATTATCCCGCCCAACAAAGGGAATTATTTAATCACTGCCAGTACATTTTTGCAGTGGCAGGAGTACGAATGGGCAAAGAAGGTATACCTGAAAGGCAGGGAAACCATACCTCAGGAACAGTTTAATTATGAACTGGCCATAGCGAATCTTTACCTGCGGAATTACGATGAAATGCTGGAAGAATATTTAAACCTGATAAAACAGGATGAGACCCAGATTAACCGGGTGCAAAGTGCGCTGGCATCAGCTATGCGAATTGATGTGGATGATGGTCTGCGCAGTGGCTTCCGGGCTCAGATCCTGAAACGGATTCAGTCGGAACCAAATGTAACTGCCTACAACCGGTTGCTTATCTGGTTCTTCCTGCAGGAAAAGCAATTTGCAGGTGCCCTGAGGCAATCCATTGCACTCGATCGCCGGACAGGCCAGGAAGATGCCCATATTTTTCAGCTGGGTCAAATGGCCATGAACAACCAAATGTACAACGAAGCAGAGCGTGCTTTCAATTACCTTACCGAAAAAGGGGAAAATACTCCATTCTATGTTCCTGCATTCGTTCAAAACCTGCATGCCTCCTATCTTCGTTTCACCACGGGAGGGCCAGAAGATCAAACCGACGGAAAGCAGCTTGCTGATAATTTCAGCAGTGCACTGGATATGTTGGGCTACCATTCAGGAACCCTTGGACTGATAATCGATTATGCTCATCTGCTGGCCTTTTATCTTGGGGAAAACAAAAAGGCTGTTGCTGTTCTCGAAAAAGGACTGGAAATACCCAAACTTAAAGCGGAGGAAACGGGTATGCTAAAAGCTAAGATTGCCGACATTCAGGTGTTTTCAGGCGATCTGTGGGAAGCTGCCCTGATTTATTCGCAGGTGATTGATGCAAATAAAAACAATTCACTGGGTGACGAGGTGAAACTAAAAAAAGCAAAACTGGGATACTATATGGGCAACTTCAGCTGGGCTAAAGCGCAACTTGATGTATTGAAAGCAAGCACCTCAAAACTTACTGCCAACGATGCCATGGAGCTTTCCATGCTTATAGGAAACAACCTGAACCTGGATTCCACAGCTGTTCCGCTTCAACTTTTTGCCCGTGCCGATTTACTCTTCTTCCGGAACAAAGAAGCTGAAGCTATGTCCACACTCGATTCCATTGCTGCCATATATCCTTACCACTCTCTAACCGATAATATTCTTTTCCGGAAAGCCAAAATAGAAATTGACCGCAACAACTTTCAGCTGGCAGCTGAATACCTGCAGGAAATTACCGACAACTTCAGTTCCGGACTCCTGGCCGACGACGCACTTTACATGCTTGCTGATCTGTACAACTACCAGCTTGATGAAAAGGAAAAGGCTAAAGATCTTTACCGTAATATGCTTACCCGCCACCCGGGAAGCGTATTCACCGAAGATTCGAGAAAAAAATTCAGAGAACTGCGGGAAATCTACCCCGATGTGCTGACAAACCCACAGGAAGAATTAATCATCCAGGATTCCATTCCCGATGATGCCAACTGACAAATCCTATGCATATGCCGGATTGGCTGTGTTGCTTTGGTCAACAGTAGCTACTGCCTTTAAACTGGGATTAAGTGAACTCGACTTTATCCAGCTGATTTTTTATGCATCAGCCACATCTGTGGCAGTGTTATTCATTATTCTCATCTTCCAGGGTAAAGTTAAACTGCTGGCACACCAATCACCAAACCAGTTGTTTTATTCCCTTTTACTGGGAGCTTTTAATCCGCTGCTTTATTATCTGGTGTTGTTCAAGGCCTATTCATTGCTCCCGGCACAACTGGCACAACCGCTTAATATGGTGTGGCCAATTGTGCTGTCTTTGCTTTCGGTTCCATTATTGGGGCAAAAGATTGGCAAGTGGAGCATAGCAGGGTTATTTATCAGTTTTGCAGGAGTCGTATTTATTTCATCGCAGGGCGGACTGAGCGGATTCCGGAACACCAGCTTCACAGGGGTTCTTCTGGCATTGGGCAGTTCCCTGTTCTGGTCGCTTTACTGGATTCTGAATGTCAGGGATAGCCGCGATGGTGTTGTGAAACTGTTCCTGAATTTCCTGTTTGGACTGCTGTATCTGACCATTGTGATGTACCTCTTCTCCGATTTCAGGATTCATCCCGGAACGGGATTGTTCGCAGCCATCTATGTGGGTATTTTTGAAGTGGGTGTAACCTATGTGTTTTGGATGAAAGCCATGCAGCTGAGTACCAACAACGCCCGAATTGGAAATATGGTCTTTTTAACACCTTTTCTGTCGCTCATCTTTATCCGTTTCATACTGAATGAAACTTTGTTCATAACCACATTTGTCGGATTAGGGTTTATTGTTGCAGGAATATTTGTACAACAATTTGATAAGAAAAAACAGGCAAAGAAGACAGAAACCATTATACATTAGGAGGCGCTTTTCTTTCTTCGGGACGTTGCCTGAGTTTTTTTTCCGCAAAGGCTTTAAAATGAAAAGGACACCAATAAAAAATAGTTCTTCACCCATTTGATTTTCAATCACAAAAGTTTTTCATAATTTATTTTCATCTTTTATCTTGAAAGAAAACCATAATGTAACTATTTTTGTGGAACAGATTCTATATTGATGCGAAAATCAAAACAACCAGAATGTGGTATTGAAGTACCCACAGAAACCCCGTCGGATGAACCTAAAACCGCTTAAAAATTCTGGCTTCAAATCCCGAATTACCGGCACCGGTTATCATTTGATTCGCATATCAAAAAAAACAAATCAAGTTATTTTATTCGTGTTGATTTTTTTTCTCATTGGCGACCTTGCCTTTTCCTTTATCCAGTACTACAACCTTCCTCTGTCCGGAGATATCGATGGGGGTGTACTCCACAACAGTATAATCCGGCAAATATTTGATGATCCTTTTGGTTTCAATGCTGTAACAACAGGAGAAAAACATGTTAATCCAAACAGGTTTTTTTCCCATTATTTACTTTCCATATACTTTCAAAAGATTCCGTTGTGGCTTCAGAATTTTACTAACCCAATTTCTTCAGTTTACCTGTCAAGTGCTTTGATAAAGATTACAGTTCAGCTTGTTTTCGTCTTTATATTAGCTTCATTTATAAGCAACTCAAACAATCCGGCAAACAAAAATTTTTTGTTAAGCGCAGTAATTATTTCCCCTTTGTTCCAGGTAGATGGATACTGGAGCCGGATGGGAATTAATGATAAGGCAGCAGCCTATGTCTTTTTTTATGCCCTTCCGTTGGTTTTACTACTGTTCTTCTTTCTGCCTTTATTCAAAAGACTTCTTTATAAGAAAAAGATAAGGCCAATCAATTATATTTTCCTTATACCACTTATTGTTGTTTTGCCATTAAGCGGACCTCTGGTTCCAGCTGTCACGGTACTTGTTACTTTTTTAGTTGTACTGAAATTCATGGTTCAAAACAGGGGAATGGAATTCAGGCAGATTTTACACGGTATTCCAGCTGCTGTATACATATTACTTATCCCAATCACATTGTGGAGTTTATATTCTTTGTTCCTGGGATATTACTACGATTCCAATTATCAATCAGAAACCATCTCTCTGGCAGAACGATTCTACAGACTCCCTGCTGGTATCTTTTCACAAATTTTTCATTCGCTTGGTTTTCCTTTAATGCTTTTTGTTATTGGAGGGAATGCCTATTTAATAAATAAAAGTAATTCTCCGGAAGGGAAAAAGCTTATAAAAATTCTATTGTGGATTGGAATTTTTGCCTTGTTATATATATTGCTTTTACCTTTTGGTGGTTACCGGCCATACCGTCCCGGAATAATACGCTACGACACATTCATGCCGGTTACTATAGCCCTGATTTATTTTTTTGCAGCCTCTGCATACTTTCTTGTTCATTATTTAAAAGGAAGCAGGAAAAAGAGATATATAGCAGGAATTGTTTTGATCCTTCTTGTTTATACTTTTTCTGATACAGATGGGATTGGGGAAAACACATGTGAAAGAAATGCCTTTGAGAAAATGGCAATTGCCAACGACTCAGTTGTGGCCATTCCTAAAGATTGTTATATAATGTCATGGGAAAATACTTTCGATTACAAACTATCAGAAAGCCGGGCTGAATTGATTCATTTTTGGGGAATAACAAAAGAAAAAAAATTGTTTTACAATAAACAGTAGAAGACAGGCAGGAATCCAGGAAATTTTAATCCGTTTTTAACTGACGTTTACCCGGCAACTTTCTTTAGCAGCTCATTTTTGATGTCTTTTTTTTGAAAGAAGCCAGTTCCTGATTACTTTTGCAAATCGCCCTTTTTGATTATACGAAGTACATCAAACTTAAAGGTGGCTGTAGAATAACATCATAATTTATTAAATTGAAGATAAACCCGATCGGATGGACCAAAAACCGCTGAAAATATTGGGCATCGACCCCGGAACAACGGTTACAGGTTACGGGCTGATTGAAATTCGCAACAAACAGCCGGTCATCCTGAATATGGGTACCCTGGTGCCGGCAAAATTTTCGGACCACTATCAGCGGCTGAAGCACCTGCACGAGCGGGCGCTGCACCTTATTGAAGAGTACCGTCCTGACATAATGGCTATTGAAGCACCTTTTTATGGAAAGAACGTACAGTCGATGCTGAAGCTTGGCCGCGGACAGGGCGTAATTATGGCAGCCGCCCTTTTTCATTCAGTACCTATCTGCGAATATGCTCCGCTGCTGGTCAAACAGTCGATTACCGGAATGGGGCGTGCTTCAAAAGAACAGGTAGCGTATTTCCTTCAAAAGGTATATAACCTGACCGACCTTGAACAGGGGCTGGATGCCACCGATGCCGTAGCCGTTGCTATCTGTCATTTTATTCAACAGGGACGACCTTTAAAAAACAAGGAATTTAAAAACTGGGGTGATTTTGTTAAGAAAAACCCTGGCCGGGTGGTTTAATGACTTTATCTTTTAGGAAAAGTTTGAATTAAATTGTTTTTATTAACCGTGCTTTAACTTAAATAATATGAATGCAAAAAATTTAGTGTACTGGATTGAACTCATCATCTTTTCGATCCTGATTGCCTTTATCCTTCCCATTATTTTCGAATGGATAGAGACCCGAACCCTGGAACTCCCTACCGATGGTATTAAAGACGCCCTGTTTTTTGGTATCCTGGTTCCTTTTGTGATCTTCCTGTCAAAAAATATGAAAAATGATTTTTTTAAAGTTTTCGTAGCCTTGCTTACCATTTTTTCGATTCTGTTGTTCCTGCAGGTAGGATTCCTGTTTTAAAGAAGAGAGAAGGTAAGGCAATGATATAGATCTGTATGTTCTTAATCATTGTTGTCAGGTAAACCGGAATATTTATAATACTTTATTTTTAACATGCAGTTAATCAGTAATTGTGTTTTTCATGTTCAAAAGTAAGCCCCCTCTATTTCCGGAAATAGCGGATTTTGATAGTTCAATTTATTTTCTTTTATAATTTTCCTCCAACTGCCTTCCGGGTCCTCTAAGAAGCCATATCTATTGATGTAGTTCATCAACTGTTGCCCCATTATTGAAACTGGATTGAAAAAAGCCCAATTGCGTTTTACCCGGCCTTTCACCAAGGTTATTAAAAGATTGGCAAGCATTAACTCAAAAGCAGACATTCCGGATGGTATCGAAAAGTACCGCCGGATGAATACTATTTTTTATCCTACTAATTCTAGTAAAATCAATATATAAAGCTAGTAATAAGTTAGTATAAAGCTAGTATACGATTATCTTTATACTAGCTTTATACTAGCTTTATACTAGCTTTGAACTTACTTTGGTAATAAAAATTTATATTCAATTCACTTTAAAATTTTCTGGTAATGGGAAAAATATGGTATCGGCATCCTTGTAACGCGCCGGCCTTGTCCGTAAATAACTGATGCCTCTCCAGGTATTTCCTGCGAGGTTTCCTGTTTTTCCTGATGGACCCCTAAGTACTATATTTTTAGGGGTGATAACTGTTTCGTAAAATTTTGGTTATCGGGTTTTCTGCCGGTACAGCAGATCGGGTATAACTTTGTCGGGCATTTTTTAAAATTTGTATTTTTACCCAGGTCTGACTTTTTTATGTAGTTACTCAAAAGCAGACATTCCGGGTGGATTGAAAAAGTACCGGGCGGATGATTAACATTCTTTTACCGGACACTAATGATTCTTAATGTTGACCTCCGGCATATATGCTCCTGGCACTACCAAGTTAACTATTGCCGGCAAAAATCCATTGCAACAGTTTGTATTTCGAAACTGACGGAGGTCAGAAACAAAAAATTATGAACTGCTCTTTTTATTTCATCTTGTTTACAACCTGTGGCTGTCACCATAAGTTGAATCTTATTGCTTCCGGGGTAGGGTAGATTGTAAAATTAGTCATTTACTGCAATCTGCTCAATACAACCCTTCCTGCGACTTCACTTCCTTGCTGAATTCTTCATCCAGTATTTTCTGCCCTCCCTGCGAAATGGAAATTTTGCCTCCGGCTTCATTTCTGGTGGCAAACATTACCTCGTATTCTTTTCCACCATAAGCAAAACGGACTCCTGCCATACCATCCGCTTTTACCGGTTCAGAATCTGTCATTGATTCCAGACTGGCATCACCTGTCTGCATCAAATGAAGGAATATATGGTCGTTTTTTACTTCTTCAGGAATGACTTCAATCCGCCACTGTCCAAACAAATCATGTTCATCATCCAGCCATCGTGAATTTCTGTAGTTCCAGTCATCAGGCGATACCACCTCCAGTGACCAGTTTCTGCCATCCGACCAGAATTGTTTTCCGGGCCCGCCTACTTTTTTTATTTCAATCTTTTCGGGGAATAAGGTTCTGCAAAACATCCGCCCATCCATATGTTCCGTAAAAAACTCATTTTTATCCACCTGAGGTTCAGCAGCGGCATGAAGCAGCCAACGTTTTTCATAATCGGGTTGCATTGAGTTAACACGATCGAATACGACAAAATGATCGGGCGGAAGAAACACAAACTGACGCAGCACCAGATTTGTTTTATCTTTATTGTACGCATTTGTGGCATCGCTGGCAATATAGGAGTAGTATTCATTTTCATCAAAAGCAATTACTTCCGATCCCATTTGATGATTCTGACCGCCGTCGTTGGGTACAGGTAATTCTTCTTCACTGAGTGCCGGGGTTCCCCAATAATCGGGCAACACTTCGCCCGGCATTTTAATGGTGATGCAGTTATGTGCAACAGTCCGGCAGTAATAATGCGACAGATGCTGTCCCGGTTGCGGACGGGTTCCGGAATCGAGGGTGACGTATCCCTTTTTATAAATAACAAAATTGTTGTTGTCGAAATGCCGGTGCTGGGAAAGGATTCCTCCTGAGGAAAATAGTGCATACGTATCATCCGGTCCCGATCCCGAGCGTAAAAAAATCTGGCCCATGTTGGTAAAATGCCTTGCGGTCGGCAAATCGTCGGAAGGACCAGCAGCATGTATTTCCTCATGCGAGTCCAGTAAAAACCGTGTAAAGGGAAAGCTGCTTCTTCGCTCCTTTTCAAGTTTTGTCTGCATCCATTTTCCGAGGGCTATTAAATCGGGTTGGGAATTGCCATAGAAATGAGTCATCTGTGCAATATGCAGATGCATCAACCGAAGGTCAATTTCGTTGTCGGTATGCCGTGCATCACCATAACCAAATTCTCTTCCTCCCGGCAGCCAGTTCCAGAAGACATAATTGATAAATTTCGGCACATACGGCCAAAATTGTGAAACATCATGTCCGGTAGCCGATTTAAAAGTGTGGAAGAAATTAAATTCCGCCCAGGGATAAGCCCCCATGCAATATCCCAGTACCGATGAAGCAGAACCCCCATCGTCACCGGCGGCATTGCTTCTGTATTCCAGCAGTTCGTTATAATCGTCGTATCCTTTTATGAGCATTGCTCTTGCCAGACTGTCATTAAAACCCTCCCGATGAAAAACAATTCCTGTGTACCAGGGTAAGGAAGGAGGACCATAAAAACCGGTTATGATCCCCCCGTTATTTCTTCTGAACATCCCCGGCCTCCTGTCAACCGCCATAAAGCTGATGGCCTCAAATAGCTTTTTCCCGTATATGGTTCTTTCCTTTTCTGTCAAATCATTGTATATCCAGTCATAAGCAGCCAATGCATTGATCCTGGAAAAGGCATACCAGTTGATGTTCAGATTACGTTCATTTCTGAACTGATAGTATTCAGTCAGTTCTTTCAGGATGTTTTTTGTCAGGTCCAGATATTTTTCATCTTCGGTAACCAGGTATACAAATGCAGCTTCTGCAGCATAAGTTCCATAATTGTGATCGCCATTATTCGTGCCATCCTGTATCAGCGAATCTTTAAAAATAATTTCCTGCCCTATCAGTTTGTCTACCCTGTTTTTCATTTCCTCAAACCGGTCTTTCTCTTCCTTCAGGGCCCGTTCTTTCACTTTCTCCAATGATTCACGGTTTATAAACAACCTCGGATGTTCGTTACTCATCTCATTTATCCAGGCATAGTTTTCAAATACATCCTCTTTCCGGCTTTCACAGCTTATAATTAATAGGGTCAGTAAAAGAGACAGAAAAAAATAATTGGTTTTCATTCCGGTTTTTATTTTATTACTAAAAAAGGTCCAAAATACTATATGCGATTTCCCTTCTGCAACTGTACAAAAATGACGATAAGTATCTATTTGGTTTTATTCCATTTTTATGAGGTATTCATCGTAGTATTCCCATCCCCCATCCCAATGTATCATTTGTAAACCAATACTTATATTCATTTTCCCAGTTATTCCCATCCAAATTTTTCCCAAATATTTTTATTGCAGAGCTCGTTATTCTAAAACCACACCTTATAATTTCATTGACCGAATAATCATAAAGTATTCTTTCATTTTCTTTCGTATATTTTCCATTCTGTAAATTTCCTGTTGCACTGAATCCAATCTTCCGCCAATCGGGCTGTAAAAAGCAACCAGTTCCCATTTACCAATAATTTTATTTAAGCTGGCAATATCTTCCTTTTCTTCCGGTTCTATTTTATCTTGTTTTTTTGCCAAATTAACCTGTTAAAAATAAAAAACATAATTTATAAAAGCAACTGTAGGGAGTAATTCCAACTATAGAAAAAAATCGTATCTGCAAAAAAGAATTAGTCATAATTCTTCCAGTAGGAATTAATGAGAATTTGTTCTGAAATTAATAAGATGTTGGTAAGCGGGAGATAACATTCAAAAAATACTGCAGCAGGCAGGATTGGTAAGAAAATCTGTAAAATACAGCAATAGCGGCAACTCAAAAAAAGGAAACACCGGCAAACAGGCTGAACAAAGAAAGCCGGGTTAAAAAAGCAGGATTCCCTCAGGTGAAAAAAACAGCAATCAATTTCTTAAACAGAATTTTATATTATCTTTGCGGCCACATTTTTAAAAAAGTAATTATAGCATTATGCCAGTAAAAATGAGATTAGCGCGGCACGGCCGCAAACGTTATGCTTACTACCACATTGTGGTAGCAGATAGCAGGGCGCCACGAGATGGCAGGTACATTGAACGGATTGGTTCATACAATCCAAACTCTAATCCTGCTACAATAGATCTCGATTTCGACAAGGCTTACGACTGGCTTGTAAAAGGCGCCCAACCTACCGACACCGTTAAGAACATTTTGTCTTACAAAGGTGTGCTCTACAAAAAACACCTCATGGGTGGAGTTAAAAAAGGAGCTTTCAGCGAAGAGGATGCTGAAAAAAAGCTGGAAAAATGGCTGACAGAAAAAGATGCGCAAATTCAGGCTAAGAAAGAACAGCTTGAAGGCAAGGAAAGTGAAGCAGTCAAAAAACAGCTGGCAGCAGAAGCTAAACTGAGGGAAGCAAAAGAGGCTGCCATTGCAGCCCGTAATGCCGAACTTGCTGCTGAAGCTAAAGCGGCAAAAGCAAAAGAAGCAGGAGTAGCAGCCCCTGAAGAGGCAGAATCTGAAGCTCCGGCAGACGAAAAAGTTGCTGAAGAAACAGTAACTGAAGCTCAGGCTGAAGAGAAAACCACTGAAGCATCTGCCCCTGAAAAGGCAGAAACTGAATCTCCGGCAGATGAAAAAGTTGCTGAAGAAACGGTAACTGAAGCCCAGGCCGAAGAGAAAAAGGATGAAGCATCTGCTCCTGAAAAGGCAGAACCTGAAGCTCACGCAGACGAAAAAGGTGCTGAAGAAACAGCACCTGAAGCTCCGGCTGCAGAGGAAGCTGCTGAAGCTCCTGCCGCTGAAGAAAAAAAGGATGAAAGTGAAGAAGCACCAAAGGATAAGGGCGCCGAATCTTAAAAGAACAATTTCAACCGAAAATAAAACCATTCCGCATCGTGCAGAATGGTTTTTTTTTAACCACCTGACTGTGTTTTACCTATCTTTGCAATAAATGGAAACAATACCAAAATCTGATTGCCAAAAAATTGGCTTTATACGGAAAACGCATGGCGTTCAGGGAGAGCTGGTGCTTGAATTCGAACCGGAGTTTGAAGCATCGGTGGCTGACGCAAATCGCTTCTTCCTGGAAGTTGACGGACTTCTGGTTCCTTTTTTTGTTGCTGCAGAAGGCCTTCGGTTTAAATCTGACAAAACCGTTCTTGTACAGTTCGATTCCATCGGCAGTGAAACCCAGGCCCGTAGGCTGGCGGGCAACTCGGTTTACCTTTTTCATGATGAAATTATTGAAGAGGAAGGTGAAAATTCAACTTCACAGTTACTGGGTTACCATCTGCAGAATGAATACGCCCGGGAGATAGGAATAATTACAGCAGTTGACAACTACTCGGGAAATGTGGTGTTTACCATCGGTTCAGGAAGCGGGGAAATACTTGTACCTTTCAATGAGGAACTGCTGCTGGATTTGAATGACGAAGATAAAATTATCAGGCTAAAGCTTCCTGAGGGCCTGCTGGATTGAAATCTTTTAAAAGTACATGCTGCTTTGAACATCAAATTTTTAAACATTCTTCAAAAAAGAGAATTAATTTTCTGCTGAAGTGAAACCTCAGGTAATTTTTTGCGTCTTTACTTAAACTTATCATTTTAAAAACAAGCAAATTATAATTACCATGAGAACAAAACAATTGCTCTTTTCTGTTTTTGCCCTTGTTATTTTGTGTTGCAATAGGGCAGTGGCAGAAGAACAGGTAAGGGACGTACCTTCCTTCTCAGCTGTTTCCTTAAAAATTTCCGGCACCGTTTATCTTGAACAGGGGAACAACCAAAGCACAAGAGTAGAAGCCAGTGAAACAGCTCTGGAAGAACTTGTTACAGAAGTAAAAGACCGGACCCTGATCATCCGGTTCAGGAACAACAATACCTTCTGGCGCAGTTTCAATCACGGAAAAATTGAAATTTATGTAACTGTTCCCGATATTGAAGCTTTATCAGTATCGGGCTCAGGAAACATTGAAAGCAGCAACATCAAATCGCGGATTATGGAATTTACGGTAAGCGGAAGTGGTGATATTTCGGTAGGAAACCTGAACTCAGAGCGTATAAAGGCTACAGTTTCGGGCTCAGGAAATATTTATCTTGGCGGGGGTAGTGCCGATGAATTTTCCAGTGCAATATCCGGGTCGGGCAAAATAAAAGCACTGGATTTGGAAACTTCAAATGCCGACATAAAGGTTTCCGGTTCAGGAAACTGCACACTCACTGCTCAGAAATCACTGAAAGCCCGTGTATCAGGGTCAGGAGGTATTTCCTATAAAGGAAGCCCACAGCTTGATACCCATATCACAGGTTCGGGACGAATTAAAAAACTCTGACCTGATTATAATTACAAATAAATTGATTAAATTTCCTTTGGTTTTCCATACAGGCAAAAACGCTATTGCCTTTAATGGAAAGGGAATAAATTATAACTAAATTTTTTATTATGGGAATGCTAAAGGAATTTAAAAATTTTGCCGTCAAAGGCAACGTACTCGATTTGGCTGTAGCCGTTATTATTGGCGCTGCATTTGGAAAAATAATCACATCGTTTGTAAACGACATTTTGATGCCACCGCTTGGATTACTTCTTGGCAACAGGGATTTCAGCAACATGCGCATTATTTTAAAACAGGCTCAGCTTGCAGTAACCGACGGAGAACAGATTATTATTCCTGCTGTTGCAGAAGTTTCCATCAGGTATGGATTTTTCATCAATACCGTGTTGGATTTTGTGATTGTAGCCTTTGCCATATTTATGGTAATTAAAGCTTACAATTCCATGAAAAGAAAGGAAGAGGTCAAACCTTCAGCACCTCCGGCACCGAGCCGTGAAGAAATTTTGCTTGCCGAAATCAGAGATCTTTTAAAACGCTGAATTACCTGCGGATGATTTCAATTCTTCCGCCAGGCCAAAGTTTGATAATATCTGAAGATTTGGCAGGAAGGATATCATCCTGCCTGTATTCAACCACATAATCTGCCTGTAATATTATTTCTTCGGAAATCTCTCCGAAGAATGCAGGCGCTTTTTCACCGCTGATATTTGCCGAGGTAGAAACAATTGGTCTTCGGAACCGTTGTAAAAGTTGCCTGGTGAATTCTTCCTTTGTAAACCGGATACCGATGCTGCCATCCTCTGCCAGCAGATTGGGTGCCAGATTTTTGGCGTTGGGATAGATTACGGTCAATGGTGTTGTGCTGATTTCCACCAGCTCCCAGGCAATTTCAGGAACTTCATGGATATACCGCTCCAGCAAAGCGGGATTTTCCATTAAAACCAGCATGCTTTTGGAATCTTCCCGTTTTTTTATCTTAAAAATACGTTCCACAGCCTCTGCATTGGTAGCGTCACATCCAATGCCCCAGATGGTATCGGTAGGATATAAAATTACCCCACCTTTTTTTAGCACTTCCACCGCTTTTTTAAGATCGTTCTGCATCGTTTTCTTTTATAATTGTCGCATACAATGAAATCAGTTTGCCTGCATAGTTCTCAGGATGAAACTGCCTGGCCCGCTCGTATCCTTTCTTTATCAAATCGCTCCTTAAATTCTGGTCGTATAAAAGCGTCTCAATTTTCTCTCCTATTTCTTTAAAATTTGCCGGATTGCAGAGAACAGCTGCATCTCCTGCTGTTTCAGGCAACACCGATACCTTGGAGGTAATAACCGGACAGCCGCTGGCCATGGCTTCAATAACCGGAAGACCAAATCCTTCAAATACTGAAATATACAATGAAACCGTTGCACATTGGTAAATTCCTGCCAACTCCTTTTCAGGCAGATTGCTTAGAAAAATTACCTGCCCTTCCATCCCGTTCTCTGAAATAAAGTTTTTCAGCTTCGACTTGTAAGGAGTAGGTTTTCCAATAAACACAACATGAACTTTTATTCCTGCTCCATGAACTGCCCTTAAAACAGCCAGTTGATTCTTTCTGGGTTCAAGTGTTCCAACAGCCAGGATAAACTTTTCAGGGAGTTTGTATTTGTTTTTAATTATGGTCGAATCGTGGTTTTCAAAAAAAACCGGGGCAACAGGCTGGTAGAGCAATTCAATTTTTTGAATGGGTACATGAAAGAAAGTGACCAGATCGTTTTGAGTCTGCTTGCTAATGGCAATTATTCGGGTAGCCGATTTACAGGCATGTTTAACTTTCTTAAAATAGATTTTCCGGTCGACCGGTTTGTAAAATTCAGGGTATCGCATAAACACCACATCGTGCACCGTAACAACTGACGGGATGCCACTTTTCCGGATACCCTTTGGAAGTTCATTGCTCAATCCGTGGTAAATACCGATATTGTGTTTTTTTGCATGAGAAACAATAAAATAACTCCTCCACAACGATTTCAGCTTTTTAATCACCAGATTCTGAGGCAAAACAATTTTAAAATGATGATATCCTGTAAACAGATCTTCTTTTACTTCAGGAGTAAAAAGAATGTAATCGTTGCCTGGGAAATAGTTCCGAAGCGCATAAAGGGTATTGCGGCTGTAATTCCCTAACCCGGAGGTGTTCAAAAAAGCACGTTTTGCATCGAAACCAATTTTCATGGATGTAGTTTTGCCGGATTTTTGTTTATAATAACACCTTTTAATATACCGAAATTACAAAAAAGGCCGGGTTTAACCCCAGCCTTTCTGATAATATTTAATTGCAGTTTATACGTTGAAGTCGTTAAGGCCGTTAAAATTAAGTGTTGCGAAATAATCTTCAATGGTTTCAGCTCTTCTGATTTGTACCACTTCCCCGTTTTCACGCAACAGCAATTCTGCCGATTTCAGTTTGCCGTTATAGTTAAATCCCATAGCATGTCCATGAGCGCCGGCATCATGAATCACCAGAATGTCGCCGGGCTCCACTTCAGGCAGCATGCGATCGACGGCAAACTTATCGTTGTTTTCGCAGAGCGAACCGGTTACATCGTACTTCTGGTTTTTTGGCTGGTTTTCTTTACCAACAACAGTAATAGAATGGTATGCCCCATACATTCCCGGCCGCATAAGATTGGCCATTGAAGCATCGAGACCGGCAAACTGCTTATAGGTATTTTTAATATGCAATACACGCGCAACCAGGTATCCGTACGGGCCTGTTATTGCACGCCCAAGTTCAAAGAATATTTTCAGCGGAGACAATCCATTTCCTTCAATTTTTTCCTTGTAAAGCTTTTTTATTCCTGCACTCACATATTCCAGGTCTACTGCCTTTTCACCCGGTTTATAGGGAATACCAACCCCTCCGCCTAAATTGGCAAAACTGATTTTCACACCGGCTTTTTCATACACTTCCACTATGAGGTTAAACAGCAACTCAGCCGTTTCAATGAAATAATTCGGGTCAAGTTCATTTGAAGCAACCATGGTGTGTACCCCAAATTTTTTAACCCCCTTGCTTTTCAGGATACGATAGCCTTCGATAATCTGCTCGTGGGTGAATCCATATTTTGCTTCCTCCGGATGTCCGATAATCAGATTTCCCTGTTTTAAATCGCCTGGGTTGTATCGCATACAAATTGTTTCCGGCAGCCCCACATTTTTTTCCAGGTATCCGATATGTGAAATATCATCGAGGTTGATGATGGCTTTCAGTTCTTTGGCTGCCCTGAACTCACTTGCCGGTGTATCGTTGGAGGTAAGCATAATTTCCTCACCATGCATTCCCACCCGTTTGGCCAACTCCAATTCTGCTTCCGAACTGCAGTCAATACCAAAACCTTCTTCCCGCAAAATCTTCATCAGGTAAGGATTTGGAGCAGCTTTAATGGCATAGTATTCTTTAAACCCTTCATTCCATGCAAAAGCTTTTTTAAATAACCGTGCGTTTTCACGAATGCCCTTTTCATCATATATGTGAAAAGGGGTTGGATATTTTTCAATAATCTGTTCCAATTCCTGCTTTGAAAAAGGTAAACTTCTGTCTGACATTTTCTTTAATGATTTCATTCGATACAAAAGTAGTATATGTAAAAAATATAATGGAATTATTCTAAATAATGTTTGGAGATTTTATCGGAGAATTAATGCTTTCACAGATGTCAGGTTAAACCGGCCAAAAATTCCCGGCTCAGATTTCCGCTGGCAATCTCGCTTACTTCACCCGTCATCCGCATGTTCCAGGATTCATCGGTTTCAATTTTCAAATCACCACCGGGCATTTTAACAGTAATATGTCGATTTACCAGTCCCTTCTTTACTAAAATGGCAGCCACTGCACAGGAAGAACTCCCCGATGCCAGTGTCCAGCCGGCACCCCGTTCCCAAATCATGACCTCCACTTCAGAGGGAGAAACTACTTTTGCATACTGCACATTGATGCGTTTCGGGAACAGCGGATTGTTTTCAATCTGTGGACCAAAAGTCTTTACCTCTTTCTCATCAAGGTTATCGGTTAATATTACACAGTGCGGATTGCCCACCGAAACGCAGCTTATCAGGTAATCTTTGTACTCAAGATGGAGGGTTTCATCAATACATTCTTCTCTTTCACAATTCACAGGAATATCATCAGAAGCAAACACAGCTTTCCCCATATCTACTTTCACAGCCTTTGCCTTACCATTTTTCTCCTGGATAATCTCCGCCTGTACCAGGCCACCCATAGTCTCAATAGTGAAACGCCTGGATTTTGCAAACTGATAATCGTACAGGTATTTGGCAAATATCCGCAGCCCATTTCCACTTTTTTCCGCTTCCGACCCATCGGGATTTAAAATACGAAGACCAAAATTGGCATTAAAACTGGGAACTTTCAACAGGATACCATCAGAGCCGATGCCGAAATGTACATCGCATATGTTGCGAATGGCTTCGGGGGTAAGTTCAAATCCAATATCCGATTTATTTAACACAATGTAATCATTCCCCAGCCCATGTGATTTTACATAGAAATTTTGCATAACCAAATTTTTAATTTTACAAAAGTATTAAACATCAAACAATTTTCTTCAGCGAACTCCAATGAATTCTTTGCCTGCCAATTTATTTTTATCTTTGCATATACAAACAAAATGAAAATAATACCGGTTTATATCCAGATGATCACATTTATGCTTCAGGAAAATATTCATGTAATAATCCGGTTAATCTGACGGATTCATTCCAACTGTTGTAAAAAAGCTGAATCAGGGTATAGATTCCAGGGCAATGCTGTGTAACGTTCGTACGATGATTGCCGACATGAATCAGCTAATCGGAAAAAGTTAAAATAGAAAATATGGCAAAAATAAACGAAAACTACCTGAAGCTTCAGGCAGGTTATTTATTTCCAGAAATTGGAAGAAGAGTAACGGAATTTGTGCATGGGAATCCCGGCAAAAAGGTCATCCGGATGGGTATCGGAGATGTTACCCGGCCGCTTTCGCCCGCAATAGTAAAGGCTTTCCGCGAAGGAGTGGAAGAAATGGGCAAAGCCGAAAGTTTTAAAGGATACGGACCGGAACAGGGATATGCCTTTTTACGTGAAGCAATTGCCAAACATGCATACCATGACAAGGGAATTGATATTTCTTCTGAAGATATCTTCATTTCCGACGGCTCCAAATGCGATACCGGTAATATCCAGGAAGTATTTGGAAACGACAATAAAATTGCCATCTGCGATCCTGTTTACCCTGTCTATGCCGATACAACGGTTATGTCGGGCAAAACAGGAAAATACAGTTCAGGTCATTATGAAGGCATCATTTATATGCCCTGCACCAAAGAAAACGGATTCACTCCCGATTTACCTTCTGAAGTTCCTGACCTGATATTCCTGTGCTTTCCCAATAATCCTACAGGTACTGTAGCAACAAAAGAAGAGCTGAAGAAGTGGGTCGATTTTGCAACAGAACATAAAAGCATCATTTTATACGATGCCGCTTACGAAGCCTTCATCACTGAAAAAGACATACCCCATTCCATTTATGAAATTGAAGGCGCCAAAAAAGTAGCCATCGAATTTCGCAGTTTCTCAAAAACCGCAGGTTTTACCGGCACCCGCTGTGCATTTACTGTAGTACCTGAAGAGCTTACAGCAACCGACAGCGAAGGGCAGGCACATTCGGTAAAACGCCTGTGGAACCGCAGGCAGTCAACCAAGTTCAACGGTGTTTCCTATCCTGTTCAAAAAGCAGCTGCCGCAGTTTATTCCAAAGAAGGGAAAAAAGAGGTGGCCGAAATTATTGCTTATTACCTTGAAAATGCCCGCATCATGAAAGAAAGCCTTGCCGGTGCCGGCTATGAAGTCTTCGGTGGAATAAACGCTCCTTACATCTGGCTTCAAACCAGAAACGGTATGAGTTCCTGGGAATTTTTCGATAAAATGCTGAACGAAGCCAATGTAGTGGGTACTCCCGGCTCAGGATTCGGGCCTGCCGGAGAAGGATACTTCCGGTTTTCAGCCTTTGCCGATCGTGAAAGCACCATTGAAGCTATGGAACGTATAAAAAATCTGAAATAAAGTAATGAACATACCGACCCTGTGCAACGCAGGGTTTGTCTTTATTACCTGCTCCGGCATTTATTTTTTGTTCACCAGTTCCCCCACTTTTTTTAATGCTTTTATCAACGTAATATTAACGTCGGAAGACACTTTTAAACCGATAATCAAAAAAAGATAAACAAGGGCAAATACTGAACCTCGTGCAAGAATATCCCACACCAAAGGCAGTTCAGGCAGTAAATATCCCAAACCATAGGCAATCAGGAATATTAAAACGATAAGCAGGAAGTTTAGCGTAAATGGCTGTAAGTCATATTTGCGGTAAAGAAAAAGAAACCGCATCAGGTTGTTTAATAAAAATGAAACAGCAATTGCAAGTGCAGCACCCGTTATTCCCCACACCGGAACCATCAGGTATATGTTAAGTATCACCAGAACAACAAGGAGGAGTAAAAACCAGAGCGCCATACGGAAATATTTCGAATAGGCAATAATCTGACCGTTTGCTCCTGTAGCCATATCAATCAGATACCCGATTCCGATAAAAAAGATTACCCATTCCCCGGAAGCATATTCAGGACCCAGAATTATAAGTATGCTGTCAATATTCACCCATATTCCTCCAAATAAAAAAGCCCCCAGAATAAACTGGTTCAGGCAGCTTTTTTTGTAGATATCTGCAATGTAGGACACATCATTTCTTTTCCAGGCTTCGGCAATGAGGGTTCCTGAGATGCGCAGCAGAGGTCGGGACGGAATAATCACCAGTGTCCCGAAAAAGAATGCAATGGTGTATACACCGGTAGCATCAAGTCCCAGTATCTGGTTCACCAGAATTTTATCTACCAGAAACACAATGCTTCCGCCTGCTCCGGTTAATATGCTGTAGAATCCCACACTTATCATCTCGTTTCTGAGTTCTTTGGTTATAAAATTCCATTTGGGCCGGAAATTAATTTCTCCTTTTATGAACAGATAAAAAAAGATTACAGCACCTTTGGCGCTCACTGCTCCTGCATATAAAAGAATTAACTGATGAAGATTAATCCATTCAAACACAAACAACAGAACAACAACAATAATGAGCAGACGCTGAAAAAATTCAGAAAGATAAATTCCAAAAACCGAATCGTAAAGCAACCGGTTGTAACTGTCAAAAACAGTAAATACCAACATGAAGAAGGTAAGAGGAATAAGCAAATAAATGTATTCCGAAAAAAGCTGTGATTTTTCGAGGTTGTTTTCTGCCAGCCAGGGGGCAAACAGAAAGTAAACAACCAGAAACAACCCGAACCCCACTGCCATCACCATAAAAGCAATGAATAAAAAACCATTGTGACCTTCCCCCCTGTTCCTGAAATAAGGAAAGATACGTGCAACCACACCGGTAAAGCCCAGCGACGAAAACTGCATCATTATTGCCGACCATGCCAGAAGCAGCTGAAACAAACCAACGACATCAGTAGTCAGGTAATTGGGAAATAAATAAGCGGTTGTAATAAAGCCAATGCCCACACCTATATAGGACCACAGGGTGCCTTTAATGCTTTGCTTAACGATTATTCCCATTTATGATGCTAAAATATTTTTAATGCCTATTTTTGCTTTTCATACTGAATGAAAAACTGTAATAATGGCAAAGATAAACGGCTTCCGCAAAATTCTCATCCATTTTGGTATAATCCTTTTTTTTATTGTTTTGGCCTACATCTATATGTTTCCCATCCTCGAAGGGAAAACCCTGGAAATGGATGATATCCAGCATCATAAAGGCATGTCCAAAGAATTGACCGATTACCGCCAGAAGACAGGGGAAGAAGCTATCTGGACCAACAGCATGTTCAGCGGAATGCCCGGTTACCTGATATCGGTAATTTATCCCGGAAACCTGGCACGGCATATTCAAGCCTTTTTTCGCAATCAATTTCATACTGCCTCCTTTTTGATATTGTACATGATAGGATTTTACATTTTGCTTTCAAGCATGAAGTTTAACCGGTGGCTGAGCATAGCCGGGGCCATTGCTTTTGCCTTCTCATCCTATTTTATCATCATCATTGGAGCAGGACATACATCCAAGGCCAACGCCATTGCATACATGGCTCCTGTGCTGGCAGGTATTTTACTGGCTTTTCGCGGGAAATACCTTGCCGGCAGCCTGCTGTTTGCTGTCGCTTTTTCACTGGAATTGCTGGCCGGTCACCTTCAGATTACCTACTATGGTTTTATAATGGTTGCCCTGCTGGGACTTGCAGAATTAATTTATGCCATCCGTAACAAAACCCTGCCGTCGTTCTTTAAAGCCTTTTTTTTCCTGCTGGCAGGAGCTGTTGTAGCCATTGGAATGAATTTCTCAAGGCTATATACTACCTGGGAATATTCCCGGCATACCATCCGGGGGCCATCGGAACTTTCAACCGAAAAAGAAAATCAAACCAGCGGACTCGATAAGGATTATGTAGTGCAATGGAGCTACGGCATTGATGAAACCTTAACGCTCCTCATACCCAATTTTAAAGGAGGAGGCAGTCAGGTTAATCCCGGAACCGATTCGGAAAGTTTTAAGGCATTGCAGGAGCATAGGGTTCAGAATCCACGACAGATGATTCAGGCAGTCAGCATGTATCATGGAGAGCAACCCGGCACTTCAGGGCCTGTTTATGTAGGGGCAATTGTTGTTTTCCTTTTTATTCTCGGACTCTTTATTGTAAAAGGCGTATATAAATGGTGGCTGCTGGCAGCTACCCTTGTTTCAATTATCCTTTCCTGGGGAGGAAATATTATGTGGCTTACCAGCTTTTTACTTGATTACCTGCCCCTTTACAATAAGTTCAGGGCACCGAGTATGACCCTTGTAATTGCTCAGTTTGCCATGCCCCTGCTTGGATTTATTGCTCTGAATAATATACTGACGGGAAAAACAGAGAAGAAAAAGTTGATGGAAGGGTTAAAATGGGCTTTTATCATCACCGGTGGATTGTCGCTTCTTTTTACCTTGTTGCCCGGAATTGCCGGCAGCTTTACCCATGCTGCCGATGCTGTTCGTTATCCGGAATGGCTTACAGGCAGCATAACAGCCGACAGAAAAGACATGCTGCGCAGCGATGCTTTCCGTTCGTTTCTTTTCATTGCCTTTGCTGCCGGGGCATTATATCTGTGGCATGTAAAAAAAATAAAAACAACCCCTTTCCTTGTTGTATTGGGCATTTTGATCCTTGTTGATTTGTGGTCGGTTGATAAGCGGTATCTGAATGCGGAAGATTTTGAACCGGAAAGACAGGTAGAAAATCCCTTTCCGGTAACCCCGGCCGATAAGGCAATATTAAGCGACAAGGATTTGTATTTCCGGGTACTGCCCCTGCCAAATCCTTTCCAGGATGCACGGGCTTCCTACTATCACAAAAATGTGGGCGGATACCATGCTGCCAAGCTGCGGAGGTATCAGGAAATGATTGATTACCATCTGCAACCGGAAATCCAGCAAATGGTAACCCGTCTTCAGAAAGGGTTGCCGATGGATTCCGTATTCATGGAACTTCCGGCACTCAACATGCTCAATACCCGTTATGTGATTTATGACTTAAATCAGGCACCTGTTTATAACCCTCTGGCTCTTGGAAATGCCTGGTTTGTTTCCGAATATAGAACAGCAGAAAGTGCCGATAAAGAAATTGCAGCAATCAATGAGATCGATCCCTCGGAAACAGCTGTGGTGCGCAATCAATTTGCAGAACGCTTCGCGGGAAAGAAATTTAATAAAGATAACAGAGGATTCATCCGGTTAACCGAATATGAACCCAACTACCTGAAATATGATATGAAGGCTTCAAGTGAACAACTTACCGTATTTTCCGATATTTATTATGAAAATGGCTGGGAGTCGTATATCGACGGAGAACCGGTGCCCCATTTCAGGGTGAATTATATTTTACGTGCAATGGTTGTTCCACAAGGGGAACATGTCATAGAATTCAGATTTGAACCAAAGGCTTATTATAACGGAAACAAGGTATCGTTTGGCAGCTCCATTTTGTTGATTCTGGCAATTGCTGGTTATTTTGCAATGGAAAAAAAGAAAAAAAAACATAAAACAGGTGATATTCAAAATACATGAACGAGAAGTTACCTCTTGAATTCTTCCGTCAGGATGTTTTACATGTTGCACCCGGGTTACTGGGAAAACAACTTACGCGGAAATTCAGCAACGGGAAAATTCAAAAATATCTAATCACAGAAGTAGAAGCTTACAGTGCACCTCATGATTTGGCATGCCATGCCAGCAAAGGAAAAACCTCCAGGACAGAAGTGATGTTTCGCGGAGGAGGTCTGGTTTATGTATATCTCATTTACGGAATCTACTGGATGCTGAATATTGTAACGGGCGAGGAAGGCGAAGCCTCTGCCGTTTTAATCAGGGGAGTGCAGGGAATATCGGGACCTGGCCGCCTTGGCAGGGCGCTTCAGCTGGATAAATCGTTTTATGGTGAGAACCTGCTTACATCCGAACGTTTATGGATTGAAAATTCCTCTGTTTCCCTGCAGTACCAGGAATTACCCCGGGTAGGAATTAACTATGCCGGCGAACCATGGATTAGCAAACCCTGGAGGTTTATGGCAATAACACAATCCTAATGCAGTATGAAACGGTTGTAAAGCCGTAGCAGGATAACTGCAAGATCTGCAACACTCCAGTTTTCCAAGGTAAGGCCAAAGTGGATAAAAGCCTGTGCTATGCTTTTTCGCAACAACATCCATTACCACCGGTTCCCGGTTTATTTTTGAATGCGAAAGGTTACGTCATACTGAAATCATCAAGCAGGATGGTCATTAGAATAATGATCATAATAATCAGGAACAGCATGATGAAAAAACCAACTACTCCTACCTGGAATCCTTTCTTTACCTTTTCAGCCTTAGTGGTGGAAATCAGAAACTCAACAGTATGCACCAAATTCTGAGGCGCCTGTGCATTTTTTATTATGTAATCTGCTGCTCCCATTTTCATAATATTCACAGCCACTTCCACGCTGTTTTGACCGCTCAGAAAAACGAAATCAATAAGGGGGTGTTCAGCCTTAACCCGCTTCATAAACTCCAGGCCTGTCATTCCATCGAAAGAATAATCCAAAACTATAATATCGGGGTTCTGGTGAATCGACTTCAGGCATTCCTCTCCTGACTTAAACGTTTTCAGATGGTTAAATTTTCGTTGTTGCAAGTAGCCAACTATCAGGTCTTTGTAAATTACATTGTCCTGAACAATAAAAATAAGCGGATCTTTAGTTCTTTGCATAGCAGCCTGATTAATATTGACAAGCTAAAAGTACCCTTTTTTTTTTCAAAAAAAATGAACGTGTACTTTAAATGCAATTTTTTTATGAGCTGCTGTACATTATCCATTTTTATCATCGGAAATTTGGTATAAACTTCCTTTACCTTCTGCCAGGCTGAAAGGTACCGGGAGAATTTCCCCCAGGTTGGAACATATCATTTTGTTGTTGTCTCCCCTCCTGATTAAGGTGTTCCTGCTCGCGGGCAGCTTTTTCTTCAGCCTCTTTTCTCATCTGCTCTTCCAGCTCCAGGTCCCTTATTTTTTTGGTAAATTCCGGATCAGGAGTCATATCCCATGCAAGATTACTGTCCCAGTTCGAACGTATCTTCACCACTTCATTAATATAACTCACCCGCTCGGGCTGGTATTTATCCTGATAACTTCCGGTGTCCCACTTACCATTGCCGTTCCTGTCGTATATAGCCTTTATCCTGTACTTTTCAGGTGGCAGGTAATTGAAAACAACCGTCTGATTTTCTGAAATGATTTGCTCCTGAATTACAGCTTCTGCTTCATTGTTTTCTATCAACTGCACAATCATCTGGCTATCCACCCCGCTAACGGTTAAATTAATTGCTCCATAGTAATCCTGCGGACGGGTTTTAAATGTAGAAATCAATTCCTTGCTGGTGATATCATAGATGTTGACTCCTGCTGCTGAATCGACTTCAATGGTATAACTGGTTTCATCATTCCAGGGATAGGTGATACGGTAAGTTCTCCAGGCCATTGTATCGGGTGCAAACCGGAACGATAAAGGGCTCTTAAGTGTATCGTCTGTCCGGTACAGCGTGATTGCTGAAGGGTTGAACGATACAACAGGCTGAGGTGCAGTAATAACAACATCTTTATTTAAATCAAAACCAGTGGGACTCAGATTGGTACTCCAGTTAAACTGCTCTGCCGGCGGAGGTAAATCTTCATCCCCTTCACGTTCCCTTCTTTTTTTTCTTGTATCTTCCTTTCGGGCAAACTGCATATCTACCGTATCTTTTTTAACATATAACTCTCCTGCGGAATCTACCTGAAGGTAAGAAAGTTCCATAAAAATCGACTCTCTGGCTACCAAGGCGGTGTCGGCAATCCAGAAAGTGAGGGAATCATTTATCAGGTTAGGTTCTGCTACATACCAGTTTTCATTTTCAGAGTCAACCAACTTTACATCGAATTTCTCGCTCACCGGTTCATTAAAAACCAGTGTAAACTGGTAAGGTGAATTCCTTTTGGCTGTTTTCAGGTACTGATTAAAAATCTGCTCGTTAAATTGCCTCAAATAAACAGGTTCAGGCAGAAACTGAATATGACCGGCTATCAGCAAAGAATCGGCACCCGAAGCTACTGTATCCATTTCAGCAAGGAACTCAGCCGAAGGAACAATTACACTATCCACAAAGGCAATTGCTTCTGCCCCTTCATCGTATTTCAGATTGCTGTTAACATCGTTAAAAGAAAAGATATGGTATTTACCTTCCGCAAGGTTATCAAAAAGATACAAACCATCTAAATCACTTCGGGCAATATAATCGGGAATCAAGGTATAAACAGCTGAATCGTGAAGATTTGTATGAAGCAAAACCAATGTATTGGCAAGGGGTTCCATATTAAATGCATTTATTACTCTTCCGGCCACCCTCAGGGAATCCAGGTTGTTTCCGGTACTAAACTTAAACCGCAGGTTTTCAATGGGATTTTGTTCATTATTATCAACAACAGAGTTTTTAAAATCGAGCGAATAGGTCAAACTGTCGCGAAGGCTTTCATTAAACCTTACCACCAATGTTTTTGATTTGGTAAGCACAACCGGCCTTTTTTCAAGCGGAGGTGAAACAACCAACTCCTCTGAAACCTTGTCGGGAATAATAAATTCATTAAACGTCAGACGCACTTCGTTCCCTCTGAAATTCAGAGATTTGTATCCGGGATAGGTATTCACCAGTATTGGTGGAATGGTATCTCTTGGTCCACCTGTAGGCATGCCTTGATTGGCACAGGATGAAACAATTATAACCCATGCAAATCCTGCAACAACAAAATAAGGTATCTTATCCAGAAATTTCATTCGTAAAAAACAACGCACAAACATACAAATTCCTGCAAACAATGAATGTTAGCTGTTGTTAAATATCATATAATTAAATTAACTTGCCGAAGATTTTAACATTTATCACATGTCCAAAAAAAACAGCAAAACCCGAAAAAAACTGAAGCAGACAGTAGTTTTCAACAAAAAAAAGTTAAAAAACAGCATTCTCGAAGTTCTGTACAATAAGCCTGGAAAGACAGTCAACTACAAACAGATTTCCTCTGTACTCGGTGTAAAGGATGACGAAGGACGCCGGCTGGTACAGGTTGCCCTTCAGGAAATGAAAGACGATGAATACCTTGAACAGGTATCGCATGGCAGCTATCGGTTAAAGGCACGTACAGGAACTGTTAGCGGAACAGTTGAGCTTCAGCCGCAGGGTTTTGCTTATGTAAACAGTGAAGAAGTGGAACGTCCTGTGCTGGTATCGGCAGGAAACCTGAACCATGCCATGGACGGTGACCGGGTGCGGGTTTTTCTGTATGCGCGCCGCAAAAAACATGACCTGGAAGGAGAAGTAACCGAAATAATGGAGCGGGCAAAAACCCATTTTGTGGGAACAGTGGAAATGTCACAAAATTTCGCATTTTTATTGCCCGCCGGAAAAGTTGGTTTCGACATTTTTATTTCCAAAGAAAATCTTAATGGCGCTAAAAACGGACAAAAAGCCATTGCCGAAATCATTGAATGGCCTGCCAAAGCAAGAAGCCCTTTTGGAAAAATAACGGAAGTACTGGGAGATACAGGAAACAATGATGCCGAAATGCACGCTATTCTGGCTGAATTCGAACTGCCTCATAAGTTTCCTGAAAAAATTGATCGCATTGCTGAAAAAATTCCATTCCAGATACCTGAAGAAGAATACAAAAAGCGCCGCGATTTCCGGCAGGTTACCACGTTTACCATCGACCCCGCTGATGCAAAGGATTTTGATGATGCGCTCTCCATACAAAAACTCGGCAACAGCAATTGGGAAATCGGAATCCACATTGCCGATGTTACCCATTATGTTACACCTTCATCCCCGATTGAGGAAGAAGCACAAAGCAGGGCTACTTCTGTGTATCTTGTCGACAGGGTAGTGCCCATGCTTCCCGAACGGCTTTCAAACGGAGTTTGTTCGCTGCGTCCAAAAGAAGATAAACTCTGTTTCTCGGCAGTATTCGAAATGGACGATGATGCCCGGGTAATAAACAGCTGGTTCGGGAAAACCATTATCCATTCCAACCACCGGTTTTCATATGAAGAAGCTCAGGAAGTTATCGAACAACAAAAGGGTATTCTTTCACCGGAACTTCTGAAACTGAACGACCTTTCCCGGAAACTGCGCCACGAACGATTTAAAAAAGGGTCTATAGGGTTTGAACGGGTGGAAATAAAATTCAACATCGACGAAAGGGGAAAACCGCTGTCGGTTTTCTTTAAAGAATCAAAAGACGCCAATAAGCTCATTGAGGAATTCATGCTGCTGGCAAATAAAAAAGTAGCTGAATTTATCGGAAAACCATCAGGAAAAAAGAAATCCCGGACATTTGTTTACCGGATACACGATAAACCGGATCCGGATAAACTGGCATCCTTTAATTCGTTTATCCATCGTTTTGGATACGGAATAGCACTTACTTCTGCCAATGCCATATCCAGCTCAATGAACCAGCTGCTGGATCATGTAAAGGGGAGAAAAGAACAAAATGTTGTGGAAACACTGGCTATACGCACTATGGCAAAAGCCGCTTATTCCACAAGGAATATCGGGCATTACGGCCTTGCATTCGACTACTATACCCATTTTACTTCACCTATACGCCGCTATCCCGATATGATGGTGCACCGGCTGCTGGAAAAATACCTCGAAAACGGACGTTCAGCCAATGAGCAGAAGTACGAAGATCTTTGCAGGCATTCTTCCGACATGGAAACACGTGCAGCAAATGCCGAAAGAGCCTCCGTTAAATACAAACAGGTTGAATTTATGCAGGATCATGTAGGGGAAAGTTATCTGGGTGTCATTTCGGGCATAACCGATTGGGGAATCTATGTTGAGCTGGAAAATAAAATTGAAGGAATGATTCCCATTCGCGAACTGGATGATGACTTTTATATTTTTGATGAAAAAAACTATGCCCTGGTAGGAAGACATAAAAATAAAAAATATCAGCTGGGCGATGATATAAAAATAAAAATATGGCGTACCAATCTCGAAAAAAAGCAACTCGATTTCAGAATTGCCAACAGCTCCGGCAGTTAACGTTCAAATAACAGCAGGATTTATTCACCCGTTAGCAGGTCTTTCACAGCCCAACTAAAGAAATCGCCTTTTCGACTCAAATAATTTAAAATGCCTTTCAGGTAAAATAAATAATTATATTTGCTGCTGATTAATGCAGCAAAAAAATAAAAGAATGCAGACCAACATTGAAAACGGCACGAAAAGAGATCTTAACAGGGAAAGTATTTTAAAAATCGCCCGTGAAATTTTCAGCAAATACGGCTATAAAAAAACAACCCTCGATGATATAGCCAATGCCGTCAGGAAAGGAAAAAGTTCGCTTTATTATTACTTTGCCAGCAAAGAAGATTTATTTCAGGCGGTAATAATGAAAGAAGTTGAAATCCTGGCACATGAGCTGGAAATCGTAATTAACCGGAATACCGATCCGGTTGATAAACTGCGCGACTATATCCTTACCAAATTATCAACCTTCCGTAACCTGGCAAACTTTTATCATGCCATTGAAAACGATGTTACCGCCGTGGAATTCATTGAGGAGGTTAAACGCAGATATGAGCAGGACGAAATAAGAATGATTAAAAGAATCCTTATCGAAGGCGTGCGGAAAAACGAGTTTGAAATTTACGATTTCAACCTGGCTGCCATTGGAATTACTACAGCCATTAAAGGCCTGGAAATGCCGCTTACAGCAGGTAATTACGGCAATGTTAACCTCGAGCGGAGTGTTGACATCATCCTGAAAATTATGTGCTACGGAATAATGAAAAGGTAATTGCCCTGTTTCGGGTTCGGGTTCCAGATAAAATACGAAGGGGTTAAATAAAGAAAGGCCGGTTCAACAACCGACCTTTTCTCTATCAACCTAAACCTAAACTAAACCAAAAACCAAACCATCTGTGTGATGTGAGTTAATCAAGTACCAATTTAAACGTTCTTTCAGTAAAAAGGTTTAAAATAATTGAAAAAAAAATTATTTTTTTTTATCTAAAAAAATTACCTGCTGAAATACAGCGGTTTATCCATTAAAAAAAATAAATTTTTTTAATGGATACCTGAAATAAAAACGGGAATCCTTCCCGATTTTTTCACTGCAACGCAACCAGCCAGATGCTGCAACCGGATATGTTGTCCATTTTATCCCAAATAGTAGAATAATACCACAATTCCCCCGGTTTCCAAAATCATCCGGCTTTGGTCTTTCCAATTTAAATTACTCATATCCAAAATTTTATATTAAATTTTACTGAAAAATCAAATTCATGGCACGGTTTTAACTTCCCTGTTATTGACCAATCCGGCAAAAAACGATAACGTAAAATAAAAAATAAAGCAGTATGCCACGAGCTATTTGGAAAGGCGGAATAAGTTTTGGACTGGTATATATACCGGTAAAACTTTATAGCGGAGCCGGCAGGCACGACATCGATCTGAATATGATCCGTGAGGAAGACAAATGTCCGATTAAGTATGTACGGATTTGCCAGAACGATGGCAAGGAAGTTCCCTGGAAAGACATTGCCAAAGGGTTTAAAATAGACGAACATTACATCGTTATCAGGGATGAAGACTTCAAAAAGGCCAGCAAGGGAAAGAGCGAAAGCATTGATATCGTTGAGTTTGTAAAAACAGAAGAAATCAACCCCCGTTATTTTGAAAAACCCTACCTGCTTGAACCGGAAAAGGGTGCAGGTAAGACCTACAACCTTTTACGGCAGGCCATTGTAAAGTCGCAAATGGCAGGACTGGCAAGGTTTGTCATGCGCAACCGCGAACATCTTGCCCTGCTCATGGCCGATGAAAAAGTGATGTACCTCACACAAATGCGGTTCTACGATGACCTGCGCAAACCCGACGATTTGAATATTCCTTCCACCAACCCCTCAAAACAGGAAATGGAAATGGCTATGCAGCTCATAAAGGGAATGAGCACCAAATTTGAACCCGAAAAATTTAAGGACACCTACCAGGAAACCCTCCGGAAAATTATTGACGCAAAAGCAAAAAATAAAGAGGTGAAAACCTCTAAGAAGAAAAAAGAAGAACCGGAAGTGGAAGATTTAATGGAACAACTGAAAAAAAGCCTGGAAATGGCCAATTGATCTGTTGGCAGTAAAGTTTTTGGCCCTGAAGAATGAATAACCTCAAAGCATATAATGAAAAAAGGGATTTTAAGAAAACTCCCGAACCGGAAGGAAGACCGGCTGTATCGGAGGAAAAAAACCGGTTCGTGATACAACACCATATGGCCCGTCGCGAACATTATGATTTCCGGCTGCAGGTGAATGATGCCCTTGTAAGCTGGGCAATTCCCAAACAACCGGTTTATGACCCGGAAGTAAAACGGCTGGCCCTGAAAGTGGAAGATCATCCCCTGAGTTACATCCATTTTGAAGGAAACATTCCAAAAGGAAATTATGGCGCAGGTACTGTTATGGTTTGGGATATCGGGTACTACTATCTCGACAGTGAAAAGAAATTCCCTTCAGCAGGCGAAATGAAAAAGCGCCTTGCCAAAGGTTCCCTGAAACTTTACCTGCAGGGAGCTAAATTAAAGGGATACTTCAACCTGGTAAAAGCAAGCGGCAGTAAAGATGAGGAATGGTTTTTTATGAAAGCTCCCAAAAACACCGATGAACAGGATTCTGACATGAGAAGCGCCCTTACCGGCCGGACTATGGAGGAAATAACAGCTTCACCCGATGTGTGGAATGCCGAAAAACAAAAGAAGGAAACGGCCCCGGAAAAATCAGAACCTCCCATTCCCGGAAATACGGTTCAGCAGGCGAAAAAGAAAAAATTTCCCGGATTCATAAAACCCATGCTTGCAACGCTCACCGATAAGCCGTTCTCGAAAAACGACTGGATTTATGAACTGAAATTTGACGGATACCGCATTGTTGCTGCAAAAGAAAACACTAAAGCGGTTTTGTTCTCCCGCAACGGAAACGACTATTCCGATCGGTACCCCTTAATTTCAGAAGAATTATCGGGTTTAAATGCTGCCTTTGTTACCGATGGGGAGGTATGTTATATGGAAAATGCCGAATCCATGAATTTCCAGAAGCTGCAAAACAAGGAGAACAACCCCGATAAACTGCACTATTACGTGTTTGACCTGCTCTGGCTCAACGGACACGATTTAACCTCCTTCGCGCAAACCGAACGAAAAAAGCTATTGACTGCATTGTTAACGAATGCACCGCCACATATACACCTGGTAGAACATATTGAAAAAGAAGGAGAAGCATTTTTTGCTGAAGTGGAAAAAAAACAGCTCGAAGGAATCATTGCCAAGCGTGCAACAGGAAAATACCACCCGGGCAGCCGGACGGATGAATGGCTTAAAATGAAAACAAGCCACCGCCAGGAAATGATCATTTGCGGATACATGCCCTCTGAAAAACAATCGAGGGCTTTCAGTTCCCTGCTCTGCTGCGTGAATGAAAACGAAAAACTTATCTATACCGGACGCGTGGGAACAGGGTTTAATGGGAAACTGCAAAAAGAAATTCTGCAGAAACTTGAAAAACTGGAAACCAAAAAGATTCCTGTTGCCAATCCGCCCAAATCCGGCAAAATCAGATGGGTTAAACCGGAATTGGCCTGCGAAGTTAAATTCTCGGACTGGACAAACGATAAAATCATGCGCCATCCTTCTTTTGCAGGATTGCGATCGGATAAAAGACCTGAAGAAATTGTCATTGAAAAACCGGTTCCGGCAGTTGAAGCCAGGAGCAAAGTCCGGTTTACGAACACCGAAAAACTGTTCTGGCCAGAACAAAACCTTACCAAGGGAGATGTCATTGATTACTACCGCGACATTGCAGGTTACATACTTCCCTACCTGAAAGACAGGCCCCAATCGCTTTACCGCACACCAAACGGACCGGAAGGAAAGGGTTTTTTTCAGAAAAACATGGAAAACCTGGCCCCCGAATGGGCTGAAACCATTACTTTCGGCAACACCAGGGGAGGAACAATTGAATACCTGCTGTGCCAGAACCAGGACACACTGCTTTACATGGCCAACCTGGGGTGCATCGAAATAAACCCCTGGAGCTCTTCCCTCCCCGATCCCGAAAAACCCGATTTTATGATCTTCGACCTCGACCCGGTGGAAGTTGATTTTGAAAAAGTGATGCTGATTGCCAGAGCGCTTAAGCATCTGTTTGACCAACTGGCTATGCCCGCCTATTGTAAAACTTCCGGCTCGCGCGGTCTGCATATTTATGTGCCGGTACAGCAAAAATACACCTACTCCCAGGTGCAGAATTTTGTGAAGGTAATCGAAAAACACATCCACAACCAGCATAAGGATCTGACCAGTTTTGAACGTTCGCCATCAAAACGGAAGGGAAAAATCTACCTCGATTACCTCCAGAATGCAAAAGGCAAAACCATGGCGTCGGTTTACAGCCTGCGCCCGCGCCCGGGAGCACCCGTTTCAGCCCCTGTGCATTGGGATGAACTGAAAAAAGGATTGACCCCCACTGCATTTACCCTCCAAAACATGCGCAAACGATTGGATGCAGAAGGCGATATCTGGAAAGGTATTTTTGACCGGCGTGTTGATATGGAAAAAATACTGCAGCTGATGAAGAGCGAATAAAATTATATACTTCCATAGTAGGAGATGTGTAATTACTTTTTTCCTGGTAACGATGATAAAAGTCATTTCTTACGATGACTGATTTGAATTTTTCTTCAATACCAATAAAATTTAAAACACCTTTAGGTTACCTGCTGCCTGGTTTTTCTATATCCCTGCTGTCCGGGATTTGTTTCCGCTTCGATTCAACTTCGATTATGATCGGCCGTGAAACAGTTCTGAATCGAAAATGAACCGGCAGGGAGGTGGTAAAACCAAAACACAGGTAGTGTAAAAAGTACTAAAAAAATTATAAAACACAGTTAAACATTTAAAAATTAAACAAATGGCAAAATTAGGCAATTTTTTAAACATTACCGGGGGTACACTTGGCAACCTGGTATTTTACAACCGAAACGGCAAGACGTATATTCGTACAAAACCCGGTTCAATCAGTAACCCAAAATCTCCGGCTCAGCTGGCCCAGCGCCAGCGGATGCAGTTGATGAACGCCTTCCTGCGGAAGTTCAGCGATCCCATCCGCTTAACCTTTGCTGCTGTTCCAAAAGGAAAAGCGCCCTATCAGACGGCGATGGGATATAATTTGCGAAATGCTTTCACGGGTGAATATCCCAATCAACGCATTGATAAAAGCAAAATATTGCTAAGCACAGGATCTCTTCCTTTACCCTTGAATGCCTCACTGAGCCTTCATCCTGAAGGATTCGTAATACAATGGGAATATGATTTTGATACATCCGGCAGTACGGTTGGCGATCATTTGGTGGTTATTGTCCTGTATAAAGATGATTCTGCATGCAGCTTCAGGTTTACAGATACCCGTCGTTATGAAAAACAGTACTTGTGGAAAACAAAACAGGTAATTTCACCTGATGCCCTCCCAGATGATTCTGGATAGCCTTCCAAAATGTCCTTATGACAAAAATGAGCAACAGCGTGAAACTGGAGTGGTAAAGACTCTGAATGCCATGGACGACATCCCCGGTTCTTTTGAAACGGTATTCCTGGGAAAAAGCAAAGAACAGCTTTTTGAGGTGTTTGCAAGGTGAAAGTGCACTCATACAAGCAGTCTTTAAAGGACAGTGGAACTTCAGGAACGCTTTCTAAGAACCGGGGAAATGAAGAACAAGCCGGATTTCATCCACGCTGGCGCGGATTTGCAATCCGTGCTCATGATGAATAATTCCAGGAATCATAAATGTTACCGGGGGTTTGTTTGTTTGGCAGTTCATGAATACAATGCTGCGGTTTCTCCTACTGCAAGGGAGGAGTACTCCGGTTTACCGGAGGGAGGTGGGTATAATTGGTTTATGTGGTTTATCATCGTGTTCTTTTGAGAAATGAGGTAAATTCTCTGGTTTCTTTAGGAAGGGTTTCCCATTTGACATCTTTCCTTTTGAAATTATCTTTTGAAAATTTTACCGAAATTTAGTAATGAATTGATTACTTTTACTTTCAAACAAAACTAAATGGAACTTATCATACCATTCAATAAATCTGATTTTTCACCTGATGGCGAACATATCAACTCAGGTAAAATCATATTTAAACTTCAGAAAGATTGGGAAGAATCCTTTCACAGCAAATTCAATCCACTTTATGCTAATGTTATTGAAGGTCATCCTTTGTCAATGCAAAGACTAACGCATTTTTATGATTATGGAAAATCATCAAATTATGATTTCGGAATGGAACTAATTGATGGAGAAATCGACATAGATACCAATCTTGCAATTGAAACATATTCTGAATCAAAGACAATTTATGCCATAGGTTCCCAATATCATTTTGATGAAGATGGTGATGGTGTTCCACTGTTCCTGGTTAAAAATGACAAACTGAAAGATGATATTCTGTTGTTGATATATGTGCCGGATGATGATAAGAATGATATAGATGAAGAGATGCCAATTTATACACGTGAAAAGGAAAGATTGGGTAAATGATGTTTTTAAAGAAAAAATACTAACTGCCTGCTTTGGCAGAGGTGGCAGCTACTTTGTGCCACAAATACATAAAGGTTTAAAAACATTTAAAATGAAGGTAATAAAATGATATGGTAAAGTTTAAACGGTAAAGAAACTGTAAAATACTATAAAAATGAAAAAATGAAACCAGTAAGAAATGTTATAGCAGCTGTTTTAACAGGAACCGCATTGAGTTTATTTTTACCCGAACAAGGCAATTGCCGGCAACGGGAAAAGGATAAAACCGAAGAGAAAAGTATCTGGACAATAGGGTTCTGTTCCGGATCTTCACCTTTTCATCTTTCTCCTGCTCCTGGTGCCCGTAACCCTGTTTTTACCGCAAAAGAAGTCACTGATTTGAAGGTGGATATTGTAGCTCATCCCTTCATGGTGGTGACCGACTCGATGTATTATATGTATTTTACCGCAAAAGACGGAAAGACCGATTCGGGTGGCATTGGCCTGGCTGAAAGTAAAAACGGAACAGACTGGAAATACAGGCAAATTGTAATTAAAGAGCCGTTTGTACTGGCTTATCCTTATGTATTCAAATGGAAGGATGACTATTATATGGTACCTGAAGCCCATACCGAGACTTCGGTGCGGCTTTACAAGGCAACCAGGTTTCCCGTTGAGTGGGAATTTGAGGGAGAAATATTGTCAGAAGAAACGTACATTTCTCCTACCATTTTCCGGCACAACAACCTGTGGTGGATGTTTACCATCCGGCCGGGAAATGAAACGCTGCGGCTTTTTTATGCCGGCGATTTAAAGGGATCATGGACTGAACATCCCAAAAGCCCGGTGGTGAAAAAGGATCTGAATACAGCAAGGCCTGCAGGAAGACCTTTTCAGGTGAATGGAAAACTGTACCGCCTGGGAATGGATTGTCATCCTGTTTACGGTGAAAAAGTGCATGCTTTTGAGATTACTGAACTTTCTACTCAAAACTATTCGGAAACCATGATTGATAGCCCCCTGATTAAAGCCTCTTCAAACGGTTGGAATGCGGAGGCCATGCATCATGTGGATCTGCATCAGATTGGCAGAGACAAATGGATAGCTGTTGTGGATGCTTTAGGCAAACCGAAGGTTGCTCCGGCGAAATAGAGAAAATCGCAGGAAACGAAAAAGAGAATAAGTGCCGATAAGTTCTAATATTGACTGAAATTTCTTTCATAATTTTCTACATCAATGAATTATAATCATTTCTTTTCAAGTGCGTTAAGAGCTGCTGCTGTCGTTTTTTCTGTTTGTATTTTATCGGGTTGTTCAAACAATAATTCCGGGGAAAGGAAGACAAATAATCAAATTCCTTTTATCGAACCTGCCCCTTACCCTGACAACATTGAGCGGGATACAGGGGATAATGGCTTTTCCAGAGGATTCGGAAATACCAATCATTCGTATTCCTTCGACTGGTTCGACAGTCACATGCACCTGGCCTGGAGTCATTATCCCGACAGGCTGGAAGGAGAACAGATTCAGAATGTGGTGGATCAGTGGTTCGGGCAGGTGGGAAATTATCACGCTTCCAGGATGATCCTGCTTGATCCTTACCTGGAAACGATGGAGTGGGCAAAAGATAATCCAAGAGTATATGTTTTCTGGTGGATGAACTGGGATCAGGCAGACCAGCTGACAGAAATCCAGCGGCGGATTGATGAGGGTTTAATACAGGGTATCAAACTGCATACCGGAGATTTCAGGAACAGCGACAACCCGGATTACCATGTTATGACAACCCCTGGCTGGCAAAAAGTGTATGAACTGTGCGAAAAAAACAACCTCCCAATCCTGATTCATGTGAATGAACATTGGGGCGATCAGGGTTATACGTATGGCAGAGGGAGCAAAAGATTCTGGGAAAAGGCCGGCTACACCAACCAGGAACTGCTTGATTATTTTCTGTCTGAAATGGTTGAAAAATATCCGAAAATAAACTGGATTGTGGCTCATATGAACTTTCAGGGTACTGAGACACTTTCTGCATTAATGGATAAATATCCAAACCTGTACTTTGATACCAGCATCGGGATGTTTCTCCGGCAATACGACTCCTTAACTCCGGAGGAAATCAAACCTTACAGGGATTTTTGCATCCACTATGCCGACCGAATCATGTTTGGTACCGATGGTTTTGTTTTTCGTCCCGATATGAAAAACACACCCGGTCATATTCAGAACTGGTGGCTTCCGCATTATATCTTCATTATGCAACTGAGGCTTCCCCAGCAAACACTGGATAAAATAACTCACGGAACATGTGAAAAAGTACTGGGGAGTTTTATAAAAAATTAAATACAAATGATCTGATTAAATTGTATATCAGATTAATACGTAACCCCCCTACCTCCACTGATATAAAAGTATTGGCGTTATATGAATTTTTCATGTAACGTTTTTTTTTACTGATCTTCCAGTTCCTTTTCCAGGGCCTGTTTAATCATTAGGTTCAAAATAATACCTTTTTTGATGGCAGCATGTGAAGCCTTTTTATGCAGCTTAGGATTTATACGCATACTAAAAACTCCTTTATATGACTTTTCTGTCGGCTTCCCTTCCCGTTCACAGTCAGCTAAATGCTGATCCACCATATATCTGAATGAAGATTCCAGTTCTTCAACTGTTGAGCCTTCAAAAGTTATTAAATCATCAATCCCTTCCACCTTACCGAAGAAAATTCGGTCATCGGCACTAAAATTCACTGTACCGATAAAATCTTTATATGTTATTTCATTTTCATATCAATTTACGATCTTCTAGTTCCTGAAGGATTAATTCAATCAGGTACCATTTTAAAACATTACCAGGATGTGGCTTATGGTTTTTAATTTTGTGCCTACTCTTGTTTGCCTCTTCTTTCAAAATTCCCTTTCGAATCATTACATCTTTCCAATCGTCAAAGATGTGTTTGCTCCTTTTTACATCTATCTTTCTGAATTGAGCTAAAGTAAGATTCTCTCATTTATTATTTAAAGATTCAGGGTGTATTATTGCACAACTTAATCAGTTATGTCAGGTGGCAATTCAAAAAATGTCTGAAATTTGAATTAATCATGCAACGAATAGAGAATCTGACTCCGCTATACCTGTAATGTTTCCTAAAAGTGTACCCTTTACCTTTTAAAAATAACACAAGAATTAATTGACTTATATCATATTTATCTGTATCTTTAGTAGTGAATAAAAAATATAAAACACACATTTTTGAAACAGGTTATATACAATATTCTATTTTTTTGCCTTCCACTTTTGACAGGATGGCAGGTTTCTGCACAATGCGAACCCGATCCAGACTGCACCGGCATCAATAATACAGGGGGATTTTGCCCGCAAATACTGCCGGATATCTATATTGGACAACCCTACGAAACAGTTCTCACGATCATACCTCCTTCGGAATACGAGTTTGAAGGTAATCGACTTGAAATTGTTTATATAGAAATTGATTCTGTGCTTAATTTTCCTCCCGGAATAACTTATACTACAAATGCAGGAAGGTTTTATGCAGACTCTGCATATTGTATTTTGATATCAGGAGTACCTGAACAGGCAGGGACATTTCCTCTTAAATTACACATTACCCCTTATATAAATATTCCACTATTCGGGATTATTAAAGGTCCTCAGGTAATTGACAATACTTCTGTAGTTTTAACCGTTCAAGATGCCAACAGTGCTGAATATTCCAACCTGGAGCAGTTCAGTGTACTTGAAAATATGCCCAATCCTTTCTCACAAAGCACAAGGATAGGATTTTACACTCCTGTGAGTGACAATATAACGCTAAAGATATACAATGTTGTGGGTCAGCTTATATACGAGGAATCCAGGAGGGCAGATCCGGGTGAACATTTTTTTCGCTTTGATGGGAGCGGGCTGCTGGCTGGATCCTATATCTACCTGGTAAAATCCGGTTCTTCGTACCAGGCACGAAAACTTATAAAAATAAGGTAAGGTTTGGTATTTTCCTAATCATTTATTCCCATCAGAATTTAAACCTCATCTGCAAGGTAATGTTTCTTGGTGCCCCTATATCTCCGGGCCTGCCAAGATATTCCACATTGAAGACATTCCGGATAATCGTATTTAACCTGATCCACTTTTTCACATCCCATCCAAACCTTGCATCCACCAGGGCATAACCAACAGAATGGTTCGACCAGTATTCCGGAAAGCCAGGTTGAATAAGATTTCCGATTAAGGGATCAATAAATACATTATCCACATTCACCATCCTTGAATTGTATTGAAAATTCAAACCTGCGAACAGTCTGTGAAACCCCAGTTCCAAATCCCCCTTCAACATATGACGGCGGCGGTATTTTAAGATATAGGATTCATCCTCATCCTTGCCCGATTCCTCAATGATTGATGGGTCCACAGGATTCATATATGTGTATCCTGTCATCACCTGAACGGAAACCGGCCCTGCTCTGCCCTCTCCACTTATAGATAACTCTGCACCTGTTATCCGGGCAGTACCTATATTGAGGGCTTTGAATCCAATATCATCTAAAGTAGGCACCTCGTTTGGATCATCCGGATAAGCACCAAAGGTATATTCAATCATGTTTTTATATTCTGTACGGTAGGCAGCCAGATCTAAAAACCCTTTCCATCCTTCAAAACTAAATCCTTGCTTAATCCCAATCTCTGCACTCCATCCCGACTCAGGCTCCAGTTGCGGATTTTTAAAAAGTTTCAGAGCTCCAACATCTGCAGAAGCATATTTCTCAGCTACTGAAGGGAAGCGATATCCCTGACCAAAGGAAGCACGCAGGAACGTGTTTTGAGCAGCATGGTAATTCATCCCTGTTCTAAATACCGGAGCTGAATAATCCACTTCTTCGTCTAGTTTATTGATCTCCCATCTCACACCTGCAGAGAGCTTTAAAGACTCAGTTACATGGGCATCCATTTGAGAGTATACGGCAGCATTTACGCCGTTGTGTTGAAGAAACATATTTCCCCATACCGTATTGTGTAAGAAAGTGATACCGCTTGTCCAGTTGGTTCTCTCCTTTATCTTATTCAGATAACGATATTCAGCATAGTGCAATTTGGTATACCCTTGCTTGTCAATATCCATGTTTTCATTTCCAACACTAAAGAGCCGTGTTTTAATCGAATGACGATCGCCGCCTGGTGTAAAATATTCAATGAATGGATCCATGTTATATCTGTAACCTGCCAAAGGGGTATAGCTGTCGGGGCTCTGCCTGTAGGCTCCGGAACCGGCATTTTGCCACAGGATGAAATCAGCAGCCTCAAGATACATGGCACTTGCTGTTATCCCAACGGAAAGACCGTGTAGCTTTTTAAAATGGTACCTGAGTCCCAAATTTCCCCGAATCCTATGTTCAAATTCAAGTTCCCTGTACCCTTCATCCTTAAAATAATTACCGGCTATTGAGAGATCAAGATTTCCAATTTTTCGCAGATGCGAAAAAGACGCTCCTGTAAAAACAGGCTTTTTATCCCACCAAACAAGTTCATCACGCGCCGGATTCAAATAGGCTCCCCTAAAAACAGTTACTTCAGATTCAGGAACGTTTCCCGGAAAACGCGTCCGAAGATTGATCACTCCATTTAGCGCAGAAGAACCGTATACCACTGATGATGCCCCCTTAATGACCTCAACCTGGTTCATATTTTCCACCGGCAGATAATTCCATTTAATATCAGCTGCATCCCCCGTCATCATAGGCATATCATCAACAAGCATTAAAACACGGCTACCCACTCCGTAACTGTACCCGCTTCCTCCGCGGATGCTGGGCTGACCATCCATAATACTGATCCCAGGAGTTCTTTCAAGGATCATATCCAGTGACGTGATGTTCTGGTCAGATAATTGATGCGGTTTTATCACTTCCATAGATACTGTAACATCAGATAGCTTCTGTTCGTACTTCCCTTCACTTACCACCACTTCTTCCAGCATTCTTGAACTTATCTGCATCTCTACTGCAACATGGTTCGTGTCGTTTTTGTTAACAAGAATTTCCTTCCTCGTTAATTCGTACCCCACATAATAAAATTCAAGTACATGTCTTCCGGGGACCAGGGACAGAGAAAACTCTCCATCTTTATCAGAAATGGTTCCCGATCGCTTGTCTGCACTTACATTAACTGCCTCAATGGGGTTCCCGGTTTCAGTATCGAGTATAATGCCTTTTACAAATCCCTTATCCTGGGCTATTAGATGGAATGCGAAAAGCATAACTGTAAGAATAACAAAACACCTTTTCATCATCACTGTTTGAAAGTTTTTATTCCTGAACGATTTATATGAATTTGTAAAGATAGATAAATTTGGTAATTCAGACACCTGTCAGGAAATAGTTAAAAGTAGTATATATCTACTGGCGAACGACCAGTTAAAGAGATTCAAATTTATTTTAAAATAACATACAGCTGGAGATTTTTGAAGATTCAAATGCAACAGCAACCCGTGTTTATCTGATTTGGTTGAAAAATTCAGAATAGTCGAAAGATGCGGTGATGTAGGTGCTGGCTTTATGGATAGATTAATTGGCTCATTAATGGCTCACAGTGGGTTCATCGGAGAAATAAGGAACTTCAATTTAAGTTATGTGGTAATTCACACCAAACTTTTCCAAATCAGGTAGCAACTTCTAACTGTCAGGGAAGATCAGAATCCCGAAAGAATGTGCACCGATGCGTTAGCCCAGTTGATTATCGGACTGAACCAGAGCCCGAAAACGAGAGTCAGGGCAGCCAGCGCGAAAATCAGTCCCATGATTACCGGGGAAACAGATAATCTGGACTTTTTGCTCTCTATGTCACGCAGGTACATGTTGCGGACCACTTTTGCATAGTAGTACAGTGATATCACACTGTTGATAACCCCGATGGCGGCAAGCCACAGCCAGCCCGCATTCACCACGGCAGTAAACACATAGAGTTTCCCGATGAATCCGGCGGTTGGAGGCAATCCCGTCAGAGAGATCAGCAATACGGTAAGTGCCACGCCAATCATGGGATTTCGGTATCCCAGTCCGTTATAGTCATCAATATTTTCAGTCCCGGCTTTGTCGGCCATTACCTGCACTATCAGGAAGGCCCCCAGGTTCATCAGCATATATATGAAGAAGTAGATCAGCACCGAAGATACCCCCGTATCGTTAAGCATGGCCACTGCCATCAGCAGGTAGCCGGCATGGGCTATACTGGAATAGGCAAGCATTCGTTTGATGTTGGTCTGCCATAATGCCACAAGGTTACCGATGGACATGGTCAGGACGGCAAGCACGGCAAGCACCATGTGCCAGTCGATCGAACCCACCAGTGCCCAGTCGCCGGTACCCGGGATATCACCGGAGGTGAAGACCACCCTGAAGAAACGAATCAACACCCCAAAACCGGCTGCTTTGGAAGCCACCGACAGCAATGCAGTGATGGTCACGGGAGCTCCTTCGTAAACATCAGGTGTCCAGAAATGGAATGGCACGACAGAGATCTTGTAGGCAAACCCGGAAAGGATCATCAATCCCGAAATCAGCAGGGGAGCGGTATTTACGTCTCCTCCCGCAATGACCCTGTTGATCTCGGCCAGACTCAGTGTGCCGGTCAGGCCAAACAACATGGATATGCCATAAATCATTACACCCGAAGATACCGCACCAAAAATGATATATTTAAGCGATGCTTCAGTGGCCCTTTTGGCTTCCCTGATATATCCGGTCAGGATATATGAGCTGATACTCATGGTTTCAATGGCCAGATAGATCAGGATCAGGTTTGAGGAGCCTGTCAGCAGGAACATCCCGAAAACCATACCTGTGATCAGCATGTAGTATTCTCCCAACCTGGTATAGCTGTGATGGATTTCGTCGGAGAAAAAGGAAAAAATGACCACAAGCATCGAACTGATCAGGATCACAAACCGGATAAACTGGCCAAAAGAATCGACCACGAACAGTCCCGAGAATGCGGATTTCCCAATGCCTGTCTCCTGAGCCATGAAAAATGCCGTTAGGGCAAATCCGGCCAGTGCGACATATCCTGCAATATGCTTTTTTCTGCGTACCAGCAAATCAGCAAATAAGGCTGCCAAAAAGGTTACGACCAGGGTTGTTTCAGGCAGAAACAGCTGTAAACTGTTCTGCAGGTCGGTGGTAAAGCTCGTTATATCGATCATGTGGATTTCGAATTTTAATTATATATTTCAAAGAGTGCCAAACCGGACATCATTGAATAAAGGGCTGAATCAACGCGACAAATTCCGTAACCGAGGTAGTCATCAGTTTGAGTATCGGTGTGGGGTACACACCCAGGATAATCACGATGGCTGCCAGTGGAAGAAGGGCGGTCAGCTCGAGGGCATTGACATCATCGCCTTTATATTTCTTGCCGGTAGGATCCCATGGTCCCTGCCATTTCTCAGGCAATGTGCCGAAGAAGATCTTCTGGAGGGCCCATAACATATAGGCAGCACCCAAAACAATACTGAGTCCCGAAATAACGGTCAGCACCGGATAGGACTTGAAGGAGCCAAGGAAAACCAGAATTTCGGAAATAAATCCGCTGAGGCCAGGAAGACCAATGGCCGCAAAGAATGCCACTGCCATAATTCCGCTGTATACCGGCATTTTGAGTGCGAGTCCGCCAAAATCGTCCAATCCCCTGGTATGGGCACGGTCGTATATCACTCCAACGATCATGAAGAGCATGGCTGTGATAATCCCATGGTTGAACATCTGGAAGATCGCCCCGGTAACACTTTCCGGACGCATAGATGCCAATCCCAGTATTACAAGCCCCATATGACTCACCGATGAGTAGGCGATCAGTTTCTTGAAGTCGCGCTGTCCAACCTTATGCTGTCCCAAAGCACAATAGGCTCCATAAACAATACTTATCATACCTATCCAGGCAATCAGGTTCTGGAAGTAGGCGAATGCGTCGGGGAAGATGGGGAAAGCAATTCTCATCATACCGTAGGCACCCATCTTCAGCAATACACCGGCCAGGATGACCGAGATGGGTGTTGGGGCCTCCACGTGTGCATCGGGAAGCCATGTATGGAACGGGAAAACCGGTACCTTGATGGCAAAACCGATAAACAGCGCCATAAAGGCAATGTATCGCATGGTTGAGGCTGTTCCGCCAAATATAGAGTTGGGGTTAAAATTATCCGGATTCATCATTTCAAGGATATTGAATGTACCGGTACTGTGATACAGGCCGATCATCACCAGCAACATAAACACGCTGCCTGCGAGGGTATAGAGAAAGAACTTGATGGCAGCATACTCTTTCCGCGGACCTCCCCAGATACCGATCAGGAAGTACATCGGCAACAGCATCAGCTCCCAGAATACGTAGAACAGGAAGAAGTCAAGTGCCACGAAAACTCCCATCATGCCCAGGTCGAGCAGCAGGTACATGGCAAAATACCCCTTAACGGCCTTGTTGATGCCGAAGGATGGAAATACTGCCACAAAGCTGATGATGGCTGTGAGCAGGATCATGGGAACGCTTATCCCGTCAAGTCCCAGGAAATATTCGATTGTGATGTCATTGATCATGGGCAGTTGTGCATGGATCCAGGTAACCTTTTCCACGAACTGGAAGGAACTCACATCATTGACGCCCTTCTGGCCGGTATTGAAACTCATGTAAATCATAACTGCCAGCACCAGCTGCAGAAAAGTAACCCCCACTGCGGTCCAGCGAATCATCTTTTTCGAAAATTCCTGTCCTCTTTCATCTTTCCCCGAAGGTATCAAAAACACGATTAATATCCCCACCAGGGGTAAAAATGTGATCCAGGTTAAAATCGGAAAGTCCATTATCCAATTCATATTTTTATTTATAAAAGGTTCAATTTCTGGTTAAATGAAAACAAAAAAGAGGATGAGCAACCCTAAAAGTGCAAACATCACGTACGACTGTACGCGACCGGTCTGCAGTTTCCTCAGCATGATGCCTGTATATCCGGTCAGGTTGGCTAACAGGTTCACGGCACCGTCGATCACAACGTTGTCGAAAATTCCGATGGCTTGACCGGCAATTCGGTTGATGGCAGCAAAAAGGTTGACAATCCCGTCGATTATATAATTGTCGAATAATGCGAGTCCTTTCGAGGTCAGCAATGTGTACCCGATTACGGTCTTCTCGTATAATTCGTCGAAATACCATTTATTGAGTGAGAAGGTGTGCAGTCTGCGGAACTTCGCTTCCAGCTTTTCGGCGCTGATCACCTTGTACTGGTAAATCAGGAAGGCCAGTGCGATTCCCGAACCTGCGATCAACAGGGAAAGAATCATGGCTATATAATGGAAGTGGTGCACCTCTTCCTGTAATTTGTTCCGGAAATGAATGCCCGCAGGTTCCCCTGCAGCTACCTCCGCATTTTGTGAAGCGACAACGGCATGACCTGCATCGGCATGCAAGGTATGCGCGTGGGCTCCTCCCTCCGGCAAAAGGAAATCCCATTGGTAAGCTGCAGGAACAGCAGTTTCGGGAGATACCACCCGTTGGTGGAACCAGCCTTCCGTTGCTTCGATAGGATTGGGGGAATAGAAGAACCAGATGGTCAGTACCGAAAGCACCACCAGGGGCAATACTATGGGGAGCTGGTTTTCTTTGACGTGGTGGGCAATTTCTGTTTTGGGCTTGCCATGGAAGGCAATAATGGTAAGTCTGAACATGTAAAAGGCAGTCATACCGGCGGCAGAGAAGCCCAGTACAGGGACAATCCAGTGCCATCCTCCGGTGAGATTTGCCCAGGCCAGTGTATTGGCCAGTATCCCATCCTTGCTGAGGAATCCCGAGGTAAATGGAATGCCGGCGAGAGCCAGAGTCACAAACAGAAAGGTAAAGTAAGTCCAGGGCATTTTCTTCCTGAGTCCGCCCATATTGTTGATATCCTGTGGATCGCTGTGGTGGTCATGCAGGTGGTGCATGGCATGATGCATGGCGTGAATCACCGAACCTGCTGCAAGGAACAGGGCTGCCTTGAACCAGGCATGGGTGACCAGGTGGAAAAATCCGTTGGTATAGCCACCGGTTCCCAGCGACATCACCATATAGCCCAGCTGACTTACCGTCGAGTATGCCAGCACTTTTTTGAAGTCGGTCTGCGTGATCGCAATGGTGGCCGTCATAAAGGCAGTGATTGTCCCGATGATCGCGATGAAGGTCAGGGCATCAGCCGTGAACATAACGAATACCTTGGCTATAAGGTAAACACCTGCAGCAACCATGGTTGCTGCATGGATCAGTGCCGATACGGGTGTCGGACCTTCCATGGCATCGGGAAGCCAGACGTGGAGCGGCCACTGGGCCGATTTTCCCATGGCTCCCATGAAAATACAGATTCCTGCAACTGTCAGCATGGTCGGATTGTCGAACGGCAGCTTGCCTGAGGAAATCCCGGCAAATATGTCTTCGAACATGAACGAGCCGTAGGTCATGAACAGAATCATAATACCTGCAAAGAATCCAAGGTCACCAATCCTGTTGGTGATGAATGCCTTTTTACCCGCATTGGATGCCGAATTCTTTTCATACCAGAAGCCAATCAGCAGATATGAACTGATCCCCACCAATTCCCAGAAAATGTACATCACCAGGAAGTTGTTGGCGATCACGATTCCCATCATCGAGAAGGTGAACAGTCCAAGGTAAGCAAAAAAGGTCGGAAATCGCCGGTCGCCTTCCATATATATGGTTGAAAAGAGGTGTACCAGGAAGCTGATCACCGTTACAACCATCAGCATGATGGCTGCTATGTTATCGATGCCATAACCGACTTCGATCGACGAACTGCCTAAATTCAACCATTCAAACCTGGTTTGGATTACCTGAATGTCAGGGTATATAACCAGTTTGCTATAGGCAATCACAGCTGCAATAACCAGGTCAGTAGCCAATATGGTTGTTCCAATCCACCCGCTGATCCTTCCCAGTTTCTTTCCAAAAAAAACATTGATCAGAAAACTGACCATTGGAATAAGCAGAACCGAAAGGCTTAAGAGAAGTATATTTTCCTGCGTCATAATCTCAATTTCAATCAATTATTCCTACTCTTTCAGGTTATCAACCTCATCCAGGTTCACATGCTTGAAGTGCTGATAGATATTCAGCAGTATAGCCAGGGCGACTGCGGCTTCGGCAGCAGCCAGGATGATCACAAAAATGGCGGCAACATGGCCGTCGATGTTCATCCCACCGTACCGGGCAAATGAGACAAAATTGATGTTGGCCGCATTCAGTATCAACTCCAGTCCCATTAGCACCATCACGGCATGTTTCCTCGAAAGGATACCGAAAATTCCCAGCGAAAACAGGATGCCACTGACAATGAGGTAATGATTTAATCCGATCTCCATATGGTATATTATTTTTTTCGTGCGATAAAAGCTGCCCCAATGATGGCCACCAGCAAAAGAATGGAGGCAGCCTCAAAAGCCAGCAGGTATTTCGTAAGCAATGCATTTCCAATTAGGATGGCTGTGGCATCCACATCGGCAGCCGGGGCTATGTACCATTGGGTAGAGAGGAAGATCTTCACCAATACGGCTGCCAGGACAACCGAAAGTACTCCGATAAGTCCGAGCTTTATTTTTCCGGTATAGCCCGATCTGACATCCACCCCTGAAATCCGGGTGGTGAGCATCACCCCAAAAATGATCAGTACCAGAATACCTCCGATATAAATCATGATCTGCGTGATCGCCAGGAAGTCGGCATGCAGCAAGACATATAAACCCGCCACTCCGAAAAAGGTGAAAAGAAGCGAAAATGCTGCATGCATAATGTTTCTCGACAGCACAACGACAGCTCCGAATCCCAGTGTCAGGGCCGCAAAGAAAAAGAATGCGAGTGTTGTTAAATCCATTGAACGGTATTTTTCTGTTGGTTTACACCTGGTTTTGTTTATATTTATTCTGCAGCTTCATCTGTCCTTGGAGCCGCTTTTTTGGGTGGCATAGGTTTTCCCTCGGCTGCGGCCAGCTTGGCTGCAGCTTCTTTTTTCTTAAACTCGTCCAGCAGCCTGACTTTCTCGGCCGACTGCTCGGGTGTCAGAATCTGGTATTTGAAATAGAGACGCTCTTTATCGTAAGCCGAATATTCAAAATCCTGCGTGTGCTTAATGGCATCCGAAGGACAGGCAGCCTGGCACAGGCCGCAAAAACAGCATTTAGCCAGGTCCATTTCATAACGGGTGACCCAAACCCTGCGGGGCTTTCCATCGGCATGCACTTCCTGGTGCGGATCTTCGGGCGAGACCCGCACACCTTCAACCGTGATGCAGTTCACCGGACAGGCAATGGCACAGGCGGTACAGGCATTACACCTCGATATGTCGAGCTGGAGCCTGTTGCGGGCATTAGCCGGCATTTTAAACCTTTCGTCGGGATATTGAATCGTAACCGATTTTTTAAACATATGCCGGGAGGTAATCATCATCCCCTTTACCGCCGTGTAAAAACCTGCCCAGACATTTTTAAGATATGAGATCATAATCAACCCAGATTAAGCAATGAGAAAAAACTGATGGCAACAAAGCATACCAGCGAAATGGGCAGCAATACTTTCCAACCGATGTACATAAGCTGGTCGACCCTGAAGCGGGGCAGTGTCCAACGAATCCAAATCTGAAGGAACACCACGAATAACGATTTCACGATAAACCAAAAGGCACCCCAACCGGCACCGGCCAGGAAGGAGCCGAATGGTGATGTCCATCCGCCCAGAAAGATGGTGGCTACCACAGCTGAAACCACAAACATATTGGCATATTCGGCAAAGAAAAACATGGCAAACTTCATCCCGCTGTACTCAGTATGGAAACCGGCAACCAGTTCCGATTCACCTTCCGGTATGTCGAAGGGCAAGCGGTTGGTCTCGGCCAGTGAGGATATAAAGTAGATGATGGCCAGGATCAGTGTGAACGGGATCATGAAGATCTTGGTCCATCCACCGGGGCCTCCGAAAATATACCAGTTCCAGAAGCCACCTTCCTGCATCCTGCTGATTTCCATAAGGTTCATGGAGGAAGCGAGCACCACTACAGCCAATACGGCTACTGCGGCAGGTATTTCATAGCTGATGACCTGCGATACCGAACGCATGGCTCCCATCAGCGAATATTTGTTGTTCGAAGCCCAGCCTCCCATCACGATTCCGATGGCGCTGAACGATCCCACCGCGAAAACGTAGAACAGGCCCACGTTGATGTTGGCCGGTGCATAGGCTTCGCTGAAGGGAATTACCGCAAAGGCGGCATAGGCACCAGTAAAAATGACATAGGGCGCCAGGTTGAAAAGGATTTTACTGGCCGCGCTGGGGGTAATGTCTTCCTTCTGAAGCAGCTTGATCACCTCGGCAATCGGCTGCAGGATACCCCAGGGACCGGTACGCATAGGGCCCAGACGCTCCTGAATCCATGCCGAAACCTTCAACTCGGCCAGAATGGCAACCAGGGCATAGATGAGAACGAAGATCAGCGGCAGCGAAATCACTGCAAGCGTCGACCAAAAGTTTTTCCCCATCAGGTCCCATATAAAGTTGGTACTCTCCATTTCGTATACTTTGAATATTCTTGTTTCGTTTTATCGGTCGACCTCACCCAGCACAATATCAATACTTCCCAGAATCAGGATCAGGTCGGCAAACATATATCCTTTTGAAATTTCCGGAATGACCGAGAGGTTGACGAAACTCGGTCCCCGTGCTTTCAATCGCTCTGGCTTGCCGGTACCATTGGTGACGATGTAGAATCCCAGTTCACCCTTGGGATTCTCGGTGCGGATGTACATTTCACCTTTCGGGGGTTTGATCCTCCTTGGTACACCGCCCGTAACGTCGCCCTCTTCAGGCATCATCTCAAGCGCCTGTTCGATGATCCGGCACGACTGCTCCATCTCTTTTATCCTGACCATGTTGCGGTTCCAGCAGTCGCCTATCACGCCGACTTCGCCCTCCCCTACCGGGACATCAAAATCTAGTCTGTCATACACGGAATAGGGTTCATCTTTTCGAAGGTCAAATTTCACGCCCGATCCGCGTAATACCGGACCGCTGCAAGCAAAACTGATGGCCACCTCGGAGGTCAGAATCCCAACGTTGGCAGAACGTTTAATGAAAATGTTGTTGTGGATCAGCAGATCCATGATCTCCTTATTTGTTTTCCGCACTTGTTTGAGCACCTGCCGGCATTCGTCCTTGAAACCCGGATAGATGTCGGCGGCCATGCCACCCACGCGGAAATAGTTGTAAAGCAGCCGGGCTCCCGAAAGTCGTTCCAGAATCCAGATGATGCTTTCCCTGTCGCGGAAATAATAGAGGAACGGAGTAAACGCCCCGGCATCCATCCCAAAGGTGGCGATGGCAATCTGGTGATTGGCCAGACGGTTGAGTTCAGCCACAATCACCCTCAGAAATTCCACCTTGTCGGGGACCTTGATGTCGAGCATTTTTTCAAGAGCCATAACATAAGGCCACTCATTGTTCATGGCCGAAATATAGTCCATCCGGTCGATGTAGGGAATGATCTGCGGAAAGGTCATCTTTTCACAATGCTTTTCAAAACTGCGGTGCAGGTATCCCAGGTGAGGCACCACTTCGGTCACAATCTCCCCGTCAACCTCCACTTCAAGCCTGAGCACCCCGTGTGTAGAGGGATGCTGCGGTCCCACATTGATCCGCATCCTGTCGGAATCAAGCTGGCTGTATTCCAGATCATATCTTTTTATCTCGCTCATGGTGCTGTCTGAATTAGGATACTTTCATTCCTTTATAGATCTCAGGCGCCAAATAATCCTTCTGCAGTGGGTGACCTTCCCAATCATAGGGCAACAGGATTCTGATCAGATTGTGGTGACCTTCAAACCTGACTCCGATCAGGTCGTAAGCTTCCCGCTCATGCCAGTCGGCCGATCGCCACAATCTTTCGACAGACGGCACCGACGGGTTCTTTTTGGGAACCTCAACTTTCACAACCAGCTTATGCTTATGAGTCATGGAATAGAGGTGATAAACAACGCCCAGGTTTTCGCCCTGATCGGTTCCCGAAAGACTCATCAGGTAATCGAACTGGAATTCATCGTCATCCCTGAGGGTATGACAAATATCGAAAAGCCGGTCAGCCCCGATAAGGATGAAGGGATCTGAATTGGGTGATTCATTGAACTCAATGATCGCATCACCAAAATCATTCTTCAACTTGTTATAAATTTCAACTGGTAACATAAATGATATACTTCGTCAGGTCAGGAATAGCGGATTATTCCATACCCAACAATTTGCGTTTATTAAAAATGGCCTGTTTGTTGATCTTCTCCTGAAGCTTCATCATGCCTTCCTCGAAAGCTTCCGGCCTTGGAGGACATCCGGGGATATAGACATCCACGGGAATAATGCGGTCTACGCCTTTCAGAACATGATAACCATGTTCCCAGTAAGGGCCACCACTGTTGGAGCACGAACCCACCGAAATCACATACTTGGGTTCAGCCATTTGCTCGTACAATACCTTGATCCTCTCGGCCATTTTGAAAGTCACGGTGCCTGTTATCATGATGAAGTCGGCCTGTCGCGGACTGGTCCTCGGAATGGTACCAAATCGCATAAAGTCAAAGTGGGAGGCATTCATGGCCATAAATTCAATGGCGCAGCATGCCAGTCCGAAATGCAGATACCAGTTCGATTTGCTTCTTCCCCAGTTGAGTAACTCCTCTATCTTCCCCAGCACTATTCCACCGCCTTCATAAGGGTCATCCAAACGGTTTAACAATCCCATACCCTAATCGTATTTAAGATTTCTTTTTCCCTACTACCAGATCTTCCAATTTGGCAATATAAGGTTTCGGTTTCTCCCAGTCGAGATCTCCCTTTTCCCACACATAGGCAAAGCCGGCCAGCAGGATCACCACGAAAACAATCATTTCGATAAAGGCAAACCAGCCCAGTTGCTTATAGACCATAGCCCAAGGCAACAGGAATACCACTTCGACATCAAACAGAAGGAAAACCAATGCAATGACATAAAACCTTACATTGAAGCGAATCCATGGTTCCCCGATGGGAATTTCACCGCATTCGTATGTTGAATTTTTGATGGGATTGGGTTTGCTTGGTCTGACGATCAAAGCGGCAATCATGGCAATCCCTACAAATACGGCTCCCAAAAGGAAAAACAACAATACAATTCCAAATTCAGAAATCATGGTAATTATTTAATTGAGGGGGCGAATTTAATATTTAAATATATAAATGTTTCGGTATGATTAAATTTAGAATCATTACACATAGTAAATTTCTTTCACTTATTTATGCAATGGGTAAGGAAGGAACTGACACTTTATCAAATCCGACATGCGTGAAGTAGTAACAGGTAACAATCTTCTATTGTTCCTGACAAACTGTTATTAAACTGCAATAGCTCTTGTAAGCTTCCCAATGACAAGAAAATACTGTTGAGTAAGGTAGTGCTTCACACCAAACTCTCCCAATTCAGGGTGCAACTTCCAATTGTCAGGGGAGCTGGATAGACCTGTAAAATCAACGAAAATGCTTTAAATAAATGAATTTCATGCATCTTTGTTTTAGGCCAACCCTGAAATTTACGGTATTTCCGGGTCACTTTTAAACGTAGATGGAGTAAATAAAAATAAGTTGAAACTTTGTGTTCATTTTACTTGTTTTTTTGTTGCTGTATGCTTGCTCACATTACCCATTTATGTTGGTCACTTTCAATAAAATAATTTTCATATACTTTTTTGTACCGTTCTCTGATTTCCAATATTTCCAGTCCGTAATCGCTTAAATTGTGTTCATGACTGCTTTTATACATTGCCATTTTATTTTCGATAAGGTCTAATTTCAATTTGAATGAATCGGATACCTCATATCCAAAAGCGCGATACAAACGTTTGATGGATTTACCCGGAGTTTTAGTGATATCATCGTATTTGAGTATTATTACAGTGTTGTTACCCATATCTTCAAGTGCACTGATATATGCATACCAATGATCAGCAAAATTTAGGGTAGTTTTAACCAAAGTTTCAACTTTCGCTTGAGCACGAAATATTTTATTATACACCTTATACATCCCAATGGCTGAAGAAATGCACTCTTCAGGAATTCTTAAGTTGTAAATAAATTTGCTCCCTGCGAATGTATTTTTAAGCGAATTAATTTTTGATGTGTGAGAAGGGCTTTTCGAAAGATAGATTTTGTTTGGCGCAAATACATACATATGTTTTTGTATGCATTTGCGGTAGTAAGTCATAATTCGTTTCTTTCTGGTATCCGATAAGTCCTCGTCAAATTTTATCAGGGAATGGATGTATTTCCATTTCGGGAAAATGAAGACCAGCAATGAACACGATAGAAAGTGCATCAAAATGTATTCATCTTCTTCTACATTTAATAAGCTGATTGAGTGTATCTTTTCAAATTGATGAAAAATTTTCTTTTCTATTTTTTTAAAATTCCTCATAAAAGGTCTACTAATTAAAGTGTCCAGTTTATTGAGCAATATGAAAAACTTTTTTTGGGTTACCGACGGAGCGAATAGGATTTCCCATAGTTTCATTGCCGAAAACCTGTCCTTATCTTCACTTAATGCCTTTAATAGAAAAGTTGTTGCAGTTCGGGGCATGCCAACAATAAATACAGGTTCCTTCACTTTTATTTTTTTATAAGAGCGAAAAAAAATCTCGTCAACTAAAAAACCGAGCCAGTTAAAAATCTCGATAAAGAAAAACAAGGTGTAAAAAATGATATAGAAGACGGTTTTATTCACAATTTAAAGCGTTTAAATAACCCCTTTTACATTAAAACCCGGGAAGGTTTGATGTTCTATTTTAGTTCTTTTTTAAAAATCCTGTATCTTTTCTGAATTGTGCCACCCATTTTCTCCATTTCTGCCCTTATTTTCCGGTTCGACTCCAGCTCCAAATGACTGTCAATTGTTGTAAATCCCATCTTTTTTGCAGTCTCCATTATATGGATTCCTAGAACCGCATCGACACCTTTTCCCTGAAATCTGGTTTTAATTGCACCGATAAGCAAATCAAGTTGTTTTGCCTTTTTTGCGGCTTTTAGGATTTTGATGAATCCAAAGGGGAATAAACGTCCTCTGGCAGCAATTATCCCCTCGTTCAAACTTGGCAATGCAATTATAAATCCCACCACCTCATCATCGTAAGTAGCAATAACAAGCAGTTTTGGATTTAACAGGGGAACAAACCGGTTGGCAAGCTCAAACATTTCTTCTTTATCGAGCATTGAAAAACCAAGGATATCCCCATAAGTTTCATTCATTAATTTCAATACCGGAAGAATAAATTTTTTTATCTGCTTTTTGTTTTTGATTTTGGCTATCTGAAGCTTATTGGTTCGCAATGCCCTTTGTTTTATACGGATGTAATATTCAGGAAAAACTTCAGGTAAATCAATTTTGTAAACCACAAGGTCTTCTTCAGAGCTGTAACCGGCAGCATGAAGGAAATTTACCAGATATTCGTAATTGTAGTTGGCTCCAAAAGATGGTTTTTTGTCAAACCCTTCAATCAATAAACCCATGGGATCGTGATAATACATACCCATCGGACCTATTATTTTATTCATTCCCTTTTTCATTGCCCAGTTTTCAACAAAGGCGAGGAGTTTATCTGAGACATCCGGATCGTTTATGCATTCAAACTGGTAAAAACGGGCAGTTTTTTCATTTTTATTTTCATTGGAGCGGTAATTGATAATTCCCATTATTCTGCCTACATTTTGACCATTCCTTTGCGCCAGAGCAAATATGACAGAACAATACCTAAATCCCAGATTTTTCTTAGGGTCAAGATAATTCTTCTCTTCCTTGTATAATGGGGGAACCCAATTCTGATGATTTTTATGGATGTTCTCAGGTAAGTAAATAAAATCTTTCACTTCTTTCTTCCCCGAAATGGTTTTGATATGGATTTCATCCATGAGGTAAATGTTTTGGTTTAGTTAAAAACCTTTATTTTCAACTATCGTATTCGATTGGACCTCCCAGCAGCCTGTATTCGTCGTATCTGCACGAATTGATCATTTCATCTTTAAAGGGCATTAAATTCATACATCCGTCGCACAAATTAAGTTTCCTCCCGATTAATTCGAAAGGCTGTTGAATTATTATTGATTGCAGGTAAATCTTTTCAAATAACAAATACGGTTTGGCAGCCACCTCTTTTAAATAGTTTTTTAAAGCCCTGCGTACCATTTTATCATTCAAGGCCATTAAAAACACAAGCTTTCCGAAGTTTTTTACCGATGCATCATATTTCCTTTTAAACTTTCTGTGATACTCCTGATAAAATTTCATTGTTTTTGAACCGATTGATCCATAAATTTTATTCTTTGAACCAATATTGACAGAAGCAATTAGTTTATAAGTTTCTTCAACTGCTGTACCTTTTAAATAACCTGCAGGAACTACATCACTTAAATTACTTTCCAGGTTACGGAAAATATCGTTCGACTGAATATTAAATTCCTGGGAAGACACAGCCGCCTGAGGCAAACTGTTTAAATCAATTTTTTGTCCTTCGAATTGCATCGATTGGGCAATTTCCTCAGGAATTCCCCTGATGGCTATAAATGATATATGGTTCAATCGGTCGATATTTTTACGATACCATTTGATAATTTCCGGGAGTTCGTCGAAGTTAGAGTGTCTGATGGTCATGTTGAAACCACATTTAACCTTGCCCACATCATGCACCATATCAGCCATTTGTTGTCGTAGTTGGTTCATTTCTGCTTCAGTCTTATTTTTCCATCCCGGCCGGTTTTGTCCGTTATCAACATGAATAAAAAATTCAGCTAATCCGGCTTCCTTTAATTCAGCTATAATTTTTGGGGATAGAAAATCGCCATTAGTAAGAATAATTGATTCCAGATTCTGTTCGGTAATAAATTTTACCACTTCCACTATATGCGGATACAATAAGGGTTCGCCACCTGAAATGGATATCCTGTTGCAGTTGGTCATTTTTGCGCACTGAATGATCTCGTTCTTTATTGTATCCAGTGGTCTGTGCCCTTCAATACCATTTTTCCTAAAACATCCCGGACAATTCAAATTGCAAATATCGGTAACTTCAATCCACGACCCGGGATTATCTGTTTTTGTCCATGGAAAGTTATACATGTATTTTCTGTTTAATTCCATTTTATAAAAATTAAAATTGTCCTTGTTTTATTACATCCATGGGGCCTCCAAACATTCTGTATTCGTCCAGTCTGCACGAATTAATTAATTTACCATCATACATCATCATATTTACACAGTCATCGCACAAATTAATCCTGTCATCAATAATCTCAGTTGGCTGTTGCAAATGAATGCTTTGCAAATAAATTTTATCGAATAAGCGCAGCGGATGTTTTAATGAGGATTTTAGATAACCGGAGAATGCTTTTCTGACCTCTTTATCAAAAATTGAAGCCATAAACACTATTTTACCGGGGTTTGGATTTTCCAGAAAAGCAAAATACCTCCCATTAAACAAATGATAGAATACCTGCGACAATTCCATTGTTTTTTTACCGAGTACTCCAAAATGTTTCTTTGAAGAACTGACGTTTACAATTATCAGGAATTTATTGGTCTCATGAGCCGAAGTGCCATTCAGATATGCAGATGGCCTGAGATTACCGTTTTCTTTTAATACATACTCAAAAAGTTCTTCGGATGTAATGTTTACTTCAAAAGGATCGGGATTGTAATTAAAAGTTTTATCGTGATCTATTTTTTTACCATTGGCCACAAAAAAATAGTTGGGATTATTGACAACAGAACGGAATGCCAAAAATGACAAGTGATGTACTTTCTTTATATTTTTCTGCCCCCATCGCACAACGTCGGGAATATATTTCAGATTCGACCGGTTTACGGTAACATGATAACCACATTGAATTTTTTTTGTTTCATAAAGAATATCAGCATAATACTGACGCAATTCATTTAATTCGGGTTCAGATTTATTTTCCCAACCAGGCCTGTCCTGTGAACTGTCAATATGAAAATGTATTTTTGAAAGGCCCGCTTTACTGAGGTTGTCTGCATATTCAGGAGTTAGCGAGACTCCATTTGAACTTAGCATGGGTTTAATATTTTTTGAAGCGGTGTATTCTACAATCTCAAGCAGGTTTGGGTATTCCAGAGGTTCGCCTCCTGCAATACAAATACTGTCGCAATTGGTAAACCGTTTTAAGTCGTCTATATCTTTTTTGATTTCCTCCACTTTGCGATGCCCTTCAATCCTGTGACGATAGCATCCTGTACAATTTAAGTTGCAATGGTCGGTTACCTCAACCCATCCACCCGGATTGTCCGTTTTTGACCATGGAAATCGGTATAAATTATTTCTTGATAACATCAGATTTAAGTTACTACGAAAAGTGATGTATTTTGTTAGCTTGTTTCTTTAAAGTTATGAAAAAAACACACATCAGCCAATTGATTATCAATATAATTATACCTTTATGTCATATATTATTTGTTTTACCTAAAACCTGAACAAATGGAAAGAGAGGTAGCTTTTATAACAGGAGCAACCAGTGGAATTGGGGCTGCTTTTGCAGCGCATTTTGCCAGAGAAGGATTTGATTTGATTATCACCGGACATCCTGACGATCCTGTAGAATTTCCATTGGAAGCGATAAAACAAAAATTCAATATTGACATTCAGTTGATTAAAGCAGACCTGGCAATTGAAGAAAAAATAGTTGAATTGGAAAATATCATTAAAAACAATTTAAAATTAACCGTGCTGATAAATAATGCAGGATTTCTTAATGGAATTCCTTTTCTTGAAAACAATATTCCGGAGCTGGAAAGCATGATAAAGGTTCATATAAATTGTCCAATGCGACTTATTTATGCATCCCTTCCAAACATGATTCAAAAAGGAAAAGGGATAATAATTAATTTATCATCTCTTGCAGCTTTTACACCCTTTCCGGATTATGCCATGTATCCTGCCACCAAATTATTCAGCATTTCATTTACTGAATCATTACATATAAGCCTGAGAAATAAAGGTATTAAGTTTCAGGTACTTTGTCCGGGATTTGTTAAATCCAATTTCCATCAACGGGCAGGTATAAAAATTTCAGAATTTAAAAACAGAAGATTAATAAATTGGATGACACCAGAGAAAGTAGTTAAAAGTTCAATTAGAAATTTAAAGAAGAAGAACAAGGTAATTGTAATCCCGGGTTTTGGAAATAAGTCTGTGAGATTCATTTCACAGATCCTTCCCAGAGGTTTATATTATAAATTTGCTTCTTGTTTTTTGGATTAAATCAAGTTTTCTTCTAAACCATTTATAGGGTCATGAGATAATATTCATCAAATCCCGGGCTCGATGCCGTTAACTTTTGCGAGCTGGTACTGTTCTCTTTTTTAACAGGTAATGCCGACATGCACCTGAAAAACTTTTCCTTGATCCATCAGCCACGGCAAGGCATCGTACTTGTTCCGGCTTACGACCTGGTGGCCACAGCCATGGTCAACCCGGCCGATGACGAGGACCTGGCACTTTCCATGAACGGGAAATAGAAAAAAATCAACAGGAACGATTTTAAAGCGGCATTCACAACCCTCCACCTCGATGAAAAACAGCAGGAAAACATCTTCAGAAAAATGGAAAAAAGCAACCCCAAATGGATCGATTTTATCGATAACAGCTTCCTGATAAATGATTTCAGGGGAAACTATAAGAACCTCATCGAATCAAGATTCGAAAGATTAGCATAGCAGATTGCCCCTGAAAGTTGTTTCTGGTTCTCCAGATTTGTAAGCACACCTCCTGATAGTAATCTTCAAAATCTTCCTGAGAATTCGTGTATGCCCTGCATATCTTTATAATGATTGCAGAATAAGGTTTAATCGATATGGCATAGAAGTCGTTACTCAAGCTTTCAGTTTTTCATTTTTTTATATCAAATTTCCTGAAGCCTTAGCCTTTGATTCTAAATAACTTGCTATGATTATTCCGATTAAAGTTCCAACTGAAACGCCAAGTGGAATACCAAAGGAGCGTTCTAAACCTGACAGAAATATAATTCCAAAAAGTAACCCTGCAGAACTTCCAATGGTTATACCTAAGATAATGTAGTCTCCTTTGGTAATCAAAGAAAAAGTTTCTTTCAGATATCTTTTAAATTGTTGAAGAGCTTTTTTAAAATGCTTTATCTTGTTTGTTGTGGTGTTATATAAAGCTAAAGCATCGAGTTCGGTCTCTATGGATTGAACTTCAGACTTTGTAAAGCTTCTGTTTTCCAAATTGGAAAGTATCTTTATGAAATCTCTGTACACCTTAATTTCAGACTTTTTAGTTGTTTCAGATACCAAACGGTTGAAAAAGTCTGTTGCATTTTTAATTGTCATAATTTAATATTTACCTGTTTAGTGGTTCAAGTAGGGAAAATATTACACCCTCACAAAAAATTACTCCGAAATATAGGTTTGACTGGAGAATTTCTGCTTCATATGAACCACCTGAAAATTCTTTCCTGTTTTACCGGTTTACAAACTTAAAGAACCGGCTTTCTTTATTGTCTTTACAATAAATCAAGAAATAATTGAGATTGAGAACCTGGAAAAAGAACAAATTACTACCGCTCCGCTAACAATCAGAAATTAAGGTACAGTTGGATCCTGGAAAAAGGCACAGCATCAGAATTCTATTGATTGGCAGCAA
>CAVVFN010000008.1:0-1361154 GCA_963747515.1 uncultured Prolixibacteraceae bacterium | reverse complement strand
CACAAACCGTTATGTGCAAGCTACATTTAGCACTATTAATTCACCGATAGATATAACTTATAGTGATTTATATCCTAAAAACTTATATCTTTGATTAAAAAAATGTACGAAAGATATCTTAAAGAAAAAATTATAAAGAGAATAAATTCTGGCAAAGCAATTATTCTTATTGGTCCCAGACAAGTCGGAAAAACTACCCTGATTCGAGAGGTTCTCAAAGATCATGATTATTTATTCCTTGATGGTGATGATCCTAAAACAAGAATGCTACTTAATCAGCCGAACACGGAGGAAATTAGAAGGATAGTGGGCAAACACAAATACATTTTTATAGATGAAGCCCAAAGAATTGAGGGTATTGGGTTAACTATGAAAATTATTATCGACCAATTTAAAGGAGTACAATTATTTTCAAGTGGATCTTCATCCTTTGATTTAGCAAATAAGTTGAACGAACCATTAACAGGAAGAAAATGGGAGTACCGATTATATCCAATATCATGGGAAGAGTTTGAGAATACTCACGGATATTTACACGGAGAACAACAACTTGAAAACAGATTGCTCTTTGGATTATACCCGGATGTATTGAATAACCCAGGAGACGAAGTAAATATCTTAAGAAATCTTCTGAATAGTTATTTATACCGAGATATTTTAGCACAATCAGATTTAAGAAAACCTGAAATACTTGACAAATTAGTTCAAGCTCTTGCATTACAAATAGGAAATGAGGTTAATTATTCAGAACTAGGACAAATACTATCAGTTGATAAAAATACTGTAAGCAGATATATCGAGATATTGGAAAAGGGATTTGTGATTTTTAAATTGGGTAGTTTTAGTAGAAACGTAAGAAATGAGATTAAGACAAATAAAAAGATTTACTTCTATGATAACGGGATTAGAAATATGATTATTGGGAATTTCGATCCACTTGATATAAGACAAGATAAAGGTGCCCTATGGGAGAACTTCTTGATCTCGGAAAGAGTTAAACAAAATGAGTATAAACAGAGTTTAGCGAGAAAATATTTTTGGAGAACTAAACAACAACAAGAAGTTGATTATGTAGAGGATATTGGAGGCAAGATTTTTGGGTTTGAATTCAAATGGTCACAAAAGAAATCCAATAAGTTACCAAAAACATTCACAGATGCATATAATTCAGAGAATAAAATAATTACAAGAAATAATTTTAGAGAATATGTAATGCCAGAATCCGCCAGCACATAACACGCAATATAAAACAGTTGGGATTCAGTAGTTTGCGAATGTTCTGCTCCGCTCCAACTTTCCACCTCGGTGGATAGGAACGCGCTCCGTTGCGCCGTGCAAAGCCCATAAAGTGGGGATAAGTACTTTGAAACACTTTTTAGCAACCCGGTAGTAACCAATCTACCCGGTAAGGTTTAGCCAACCGCCGGAAACGAGTCTTGCGTAGTCTGTAGAGATACAGGCACGAAGCGTAGACAGTGACTGTCAAAGCCTTGCTATTGAGCCTCGAAAGGTTTTTCACCGAAGTCTTGGGCATCGGAGAACCCGGGACAACACCAAACCAGCGTATCATGGCAAGCTGCAGAGGTTCGGTCGGGGTCTTTGAACAAGGCAAAGACAGAAGAGGGTTGCATGGGAACACGGGAGAGCCTAACTCCTCCGCACGTAAAATGGCCAGTAAAGGACAGGCCATACCCGAACGTGTCCTATCCGGTAAGGTAAATACCGACAACTACTTTGGTAAGTTCGGGAAACACGAGTTGAACCCAATCTTTCAGTTGTTGCGAAAGCGCATTGTGCGTTGGGCAAGAATGAGGTACAAACGCTACAAAACCAGCGTAAACCGTGCCTATAAATGGTTCGAAACTGTACGGATACAATTTCCAACACTGTTTTATCATTGGCAAATAGGATTATGTGGGTAAAGCGTTTAGATTTGTATAACAAGAGCCGTGTGATGGGAGACTATCAAGCACGGTTCTGAGAGAGGCTTAGGGTGAAACTCCCTTTGCCTACTCGACCACCTGAACGTTATGGGGCATAATGAAAAACAAGGAGCTTCCACAAAAATGATAGTAAAATAATTTGAATTTGTTATCTTTGGAGATAACTTTGCAAAATGAGTAGACAAATCATATTTCACGGAGAATACTTTATTGACTTTTACAAGGAACTTGATGTTGGCGTTAAATCAAAATTTAAATATGTCTTTGAATTGATAAGGCAAGTTGAAATGGTCCCTAAAAAGTTTTTAGCTCCAATGACTGGTTACGAGGGACTCTTTGAAATAAGAGTTGAATGCCAGTCAAACATTTATAGGGTTTTCTGCTGCTTTGACGAAGGAAAACTTGTTGTTCTTTTCAACGGCTTTCAAAAGAAAACACAAAAGACTCCCAAGAAGGAAATAGAAAAGGCAATGAGATTAAAAGAAGATTATTTTAAACAGAAAAAATTGAAATCATGACAGATTATAATGGAATTAGGACGTTTGACGAATTACTTGAACGAGAACACGGGAAAATTGGAACTGAAAGTAGAAATGAATTTGAAGAAAAAGCTCAAATGTTCATCGTGAGTGAAATGTTAAAAGAAGCTCGCAAAGAGGCCAAATTGACTCAACAACAATTGGCAGAAAGGACTGGTACAAAAAAAAGCTACATTTCGAAAATAGAAAATGCAAAGGGAAATATTCAGCTTTCGACATTAATCCGAATTTTTGAGACTGGATTAAACCGAAAAATCGGGTTGACTTTTTTGTAATGGAAAATAAATTACAGCTCCATAACATTGTGCAAATTGCATACCGGGGACAGCAAATCCCCGGACGCCGGTTCCCGCATGGATTTACCTGCCTCGAAGGGCAGGGAACCATCCCGGAAACCGGAACGCAACTTGCACCGAACCGTTGTGTGCCATTACAAGATCGCAAAAATTATAACATTATTAAAAATATTCAGTATGAAGTCATTTGAAATTGAATCAAGGAAAAATATTATTCTGGGCACATATTTTTTTATTGTATTATTTCTTTTTTCGTGTACCCCTCAAAAAAATGTGCGTCCTAATATCCTATTCATTGCAGCGGATGATTTAAATACAGATATTGGATGCTATGGCATTAATCAGGTAAAAACACCTAATATCGACCGACTTGCTAAAATGGGTGTTCGTTTTAATAATGCCTATGCACAGCAAGCGCTGTGTGGTCCCAGTAGAGCAAGTATCATGAGTGGTTTAAGACCAAATACAACAGGTTTTGTAAACCTTAATGATAACTTGAGAAAGCTTAAACCAGATGTTGTAACTCTTGGACAATTCTTTATGAACAAGGGATATTATTCAGGGCGAGTAGGTAAAATATATCATTATGGAAATCCAAGTGAAATTGGTACAGACGGACACGATGATACCCTTACATGGCAAGAAAGATTTAATCCAGCCGGTATTGATAAAATTCATGAAGACAGTATCATTCGTTTTCCAGGTGGCAAAACCGGAATAAAAGGAAAATTAGGAATTTCTATGGCTTATTGGGATCCGATCAGTGATGATAGTGATCATACGGATGGAATGGTTGCTGATAGAGCAATTGAAATGATGAAAAGAAATAAAGACAAACCCTTTTTCATTGCAGCCGGATTCTATAACCCTCATTGTCCTTATGTGGCTCCCAGAAAATATTTCGATTTGTATCCTCTGGAAGAAATAACCATGCCCGATCTTGATGAAGCCAAACGTGATTTGGAGGATGTGCCAGCAATGGCAGTGCAAAGAGATACGAAAAATTGGCCCTATTATTTCGATGGAATAACCGTAAATGAAGCTAGAAAATGTAAACAAGCTTATTATGCGAGTGTTTCGTTTGTAGATGCTCAAGTGGGTAAACTATTGGATGCATTAGAAGAAAATAATCTTCTTGAGAATACAATCGTAATATTTTGGTCGGATCATGGGTACTTTTTAGGAGAAAAAGGCTTATGGTACAAACGAAAAAACTTCGAGCGGTCAGTGAAAGTCCCACTAATAATAGCTGGTCAAGGAGTGAATGAGTTTGATAAGGTAATTAATCAGCCTGTAGAATTGGTGGATTTATATCCCACATTGGTGGATTTGACAGGAAATCAAGTTCCTAAAGAATTAGACGGGAAAAGTTTGCTGCCATTCCTGAAAAATTCGGACTACAATTGGGATAAGCCAGCTATATCGCAGGTGCATCATGCCAACAATGCACAAGGGTACACCATTCGCACCAAGCGTTGGAGGTATACAGAATGGAACGGCGATGAGGCTTGTTATGAATTGTATGATCATGAAAATGACCCAGATGAAATAGTTAATCTAGCCAATAAACCCGCTTATTTGAGCATTGTTGAGAAGTTGAGGGCAGAACTCCGACCGTATACAAAATATGATTAATAGCAATTGCTCAACGCAATTATATATTTCATTGCTATAGCTATTGTGATTTTTTAGCAGAAAACGTTTTGAACTTAAAAAATGCTTTAATAAAAGCAGTAATTTATTTAAAATAAAAAATGAATAACGGCACACAATAAATAGGAGTCTGAGCGGCGCGCAGCGCCCAGCGACGAGTACATGTTGAACTACACCCACCGGGTTCAGTGCTATGTAGTTATTGAAGGTCATCTGCCGAATTGGCTGTTCGGGCAGTAATGAAAAAGGCGAAAGCTGCAGGAAGAACTTTATCGGTAAGCCGTATGAGCGAGTAGTTCATGTACGGTTTGATGCAGGGGGCACTGATAGTTTACCCAAAATTGATATCTTTAGATTCAATAAAATAAGGGTAGGCTATCAGGCCCTACTCTACGCGGTCAGCTAAAACCCGAAAACAATAAAAAAGCAAAATGAATATAACCATAATAGGAGCTTCGGCTGGAATAGGTTTAGAAACAGTAAAAAGAGGATTAAATAGAAATCATTCGATAACTACTCTTTCTCGATCTAAAATTGAAATAGAAGTAGAAATTCGCACGCAACCCGCCCCGAAAATTTAGCACCTGACCTATACCAACAAGCCTAAGAATGAAACAGCACCAATAATTTTACAGAAAAAAAGGGAAAAATGAAATTAGCAATAACAGCAGCAAACGGGAAATTAGGTTCAACTATATCCAATCGGTTAATCGCCGAAAAAGGTTCTGAAAATGTAATTGGAATCGTAAGAACACCTCAAAAAGCGGAATTTTTAGGTATAGAAATTCGAAAAGGGGATTATAACTATCCGGAGGATTTTGTTACAGCCTTAAAAGGCATTGATGCATTACTTATTGTATCTAGTATGGACGAACCTTCAAAACGAATGCAGCAACATCGAAATATAATTGCAGGTGCTAAAGCCAATGGGGTAAAAAAGGTGGTTTATACCAGCATTATTGGTGATGAAATAGAAACAGCGTTTAGTCCAATCGTACAGAGTAACCGCCAAACTGAAGAGGATGTCAAGAATTCCGGGCTTGACTGGGTAATCGGCCGAAATGGGTTGTATATTGAACCCGACCTGGAATATATTGACAATTATATCATCAAAGGCGAAATACACAATTCGGCAGGTAATGGAAAATGTGCCTATACAAGCCGAAAAGAGTTGGCTGATGCTTATTTAAAAATGTTAATTGAGGACAAACACAACGGACAAATATATAATTTGGCGGGAGAACCAATATCACAAAAACAGCTCACAGAATATTTAAACGAAGTTTACAATACAAACCTTATTTACAAGTCTATTTCAGTTGAAGAATACACGCAAGAAAGGAAAAATGAATTGGGCGAATTTATGGGGATGGTTATTGGTGGAATTTATGAAGGAATAAAAAAGGGGGCTTTTAATGTGGAATCAGATTTTTACAATGCCGCAGGAAGGCAACATAAATCTCTTATTGAAATTATTTTAAATCATAAAAAACAAGTACAATGAAAAATAAAATATTAACACTTACAGTAGCTGTTGCAATAGCTGCAAACATTTCTTATTCGCAGGAAACGGACGCTACCCGTCTTTTAAAAGAACAAAACCAGGAATCTACACCTCCCGAAATTATTCAAGTAAATGAAAATGTTTACGCAGCGGTGGGTTACGATGGTTCAAATACATCCATGGTTATTGGGGAACAAGGCGTTGTAATTATTGATGCACTTCGTGCTTTAGGCGCTGCTGAAAAGGTGGCAGAGGAATTCCGAAAAATAACCGATAAACCTGTCAAGGTGCTCATATACACGCATGGACATGGAGACCATACGGGAGGTGCATTTGCATTTATTGGTGAAAGTAAGAATGTTAAGATAATTGCACGGGAGGGATTTAAGGATGAGGTGCAGGGACGTTCGCCAGTGGAACCCATCTTAAAAAAAACGGAACGCAAGGCAATTTGGGCGGAATTTACCACCTGAAGACATAACCACAGGGGTGTTGCACCAGGTTCAACCCCAACTGACCGGGTGGGAGAAGGATAGATTGAACCCAATTATACATTTCAAGTGTGGATAAAGGAGTTGAACGCAAGTAAACCGCTGATGAAGTGTCGAGAAGGGGCAACATTCTGTCAAAAGCTGTAAAGCATGTTGTACAGTGATAAGCACAGCAGGCACCTGTTTACAGGCTGTGCGGCAGGCGTCATTCAGGCGGCATAGCCTGCCCCGCTTTGCGGGAACCTTTATCCGGGCTTGGTTATGGAACTCGGGAACCAGTCAAGTTGATGTGAAGCGGAAGGTACAACAGGCACCCCCTGGAGGCCGAATAGCAATGCAACGTACTGGAGCAGAATAACTCGTTGTAGTTGATGAAGTTCCTGTAATGGGAATGGAGCAAAGGGGTAATAGACGAACGCACAACAAACGGTGCTTCATTATAAAAATGCACATAATCAGATAGATAAAAGTTAAATAAGTCAAAAGAGGAAAAAACATGAATTCAAAAAACTCATCAAATCGGATTGCGGATATTTCATTGAGTAATTCGGCAATTATCGCAGGAATTGGATTAATGCTCATGGCGATATTGGCACCGATTGCAAACTTTGCGATTTTGCAAAAACTCATTGTATCTAATGATACAGTCAAGACAGTCAGCAATATTGTTTCTTCTGAAGGATTATTTCGCATTGGGATTTGTTTCTTCCTGATTGTGGCGATCCTTGATATAATTGTTGCCTGGGCTTTATATGTTTTTCTGAAACCAGTGAACAAAAGTTTATCACTGCTTGCTGCCTGGTTTAGGATGGTTTACGCTACAGTTCTAGCTGTCGTATTGATTTATCTTCTCAATGCTTTGCAACTTCTGCACGGAGCAGATTATTTAACTTCTTTTGTAACAAGTCAAATACATGCACAGGTTATGTTGTCTCTTAATACCTTTAATCTTGGTTGGGGTTTTGGACTCATTATTTTTGGATTTCATTTATTGTTACTTGGATTTTTAGTGTTTAAAGCTGGATACATGCGGAAGATTTTAGGAATTCTGTTAATATTGGCATCATTGGGATACTTGATTGATGGATTTGGCAAACTTCTGTCTGCTGATTACAACATGAATATTTCAATGTTTACATTTACCGGAGAGGTAATACTTATTTTCTGGCTTTTGATTAAAGGATGGAAAATTAAAGAAGAGAATTAAAAAAAAAGAATGACAACTTTGGCAAACCATGATTTTAAAAGAACACTCTCCTGTTTTTGTATTTCTTCCGATTGAAAGTTTGGTAAAACAAAAGACCTAAAAGTTGCTGTTGACAATGGAATTATTGAGAAACAAGGTGACAAAAGAACATCAAAACCTATAAGTGCCCATGAAATGGTAATGCGCCAATTAGAACTGGAGACAGGTATTATGTTGGTGCTGAGTGTTCTATGAAACTGTCCGAGGTTTTTTGACAAGGCTGAAAAATATTCCAAAGGAATCTTTTCAAGCAGGGAAAGAAACCCGGAAAGGGTGCATGCTGAACATCTAATATTCGGAAATAATTTCATTACATATACATGAAATCAAAAACTTAATACGACATTTACTAATATTTGACATACAGTTAAACTAAATTTGATATTCATGAAAACAAATGAAGAAATTTTTAAAATATTAATTGAGGAAGGATTCAGCAAAGGAAATGTTTCTGTTTTTGATTCATTAACTTCACCAGACTTTACCGAACATCAGTACGGATTTTTTCCACCCAATGTTGAAGGTGTAAAAAAAGGAATTAAAGAACTTCATTATGCGTTTCCTGATTTCTCATTGACCATCGAAGATATAATTTCGGATGGCAGTAAAGTTTGGGGGCGGATGACAGGCAGGGGTACCCATGTTAACAAATTTGGACCCATGTTTCCAACTGGTAAAAAATTTGAAATAACGGTAATCGACATTGGACGATTCGAGAATGGAAAACTGGTTGAACATTGGGGGGTCCCAGATAAATTGGCATTAATGGAACAACTTGGAATGAAACCACCACCAAAACTTATCATGAAAATAATGAGTTGGATTAACAAATGAAACGTTCTTTTTTAACGGTCATTTTTTGTAGCAACTTATATTTCTTTTATCAACATTTTAGCATGACCTGAAAATATTCCCGGGCTTTAGAGGTTTTAGATGAAGCCGAGATAACAATTGCAAAATTATTTAAGAAGTAAACGAATCTTATTTTTCTGATTGGTTGTTTGGTCGGAAAAGTTTATATTTATAAAATCAACCTGTACTGAATTACTGCAGTTATAAAGGGAATATTAACGGGTATGATAAAAAAACATAAACTTAAGAAAGAGCTGGGTCTTTTCGATGTCTTTACCATCAGTACAGGAGCAATGTTCAGCTCCGGATTTTTTTTATTACCCGGTTTGGCTTCTCACTATACGGGGCCGTCTGTTTTTTTAGCCTATTTGGTTGCAGGTTTGTTAATTGTCCCAGCACTTTTCAGCATTGCAGAAATCTCAACTGCCTTGCCCCGATCGGGGGGAGCGTATTTTTTTCTCGACCGTAGTCTTGGACCCCTTATGGGTACCATCGGGGGATTGGGTACTTATTTTGCCCTGATGTTTAAAACAGCCTTCGCCATTATTGGTATTGGTGCTTATGCCGCTTATTTCTGGGAAGTTCCGGTTAAAGGCATTGCTATTGGGGCTACACTCTTTTTTATGATGCTGAACTTGATTGGTGCCAAGAAAACATCGGGATTACAAAATTTTTTTGTTACTTTTCTTCTTGTGGTATTGGGGGCGTTTATAGTTGATGGGCTGTACAATATTTTCTTTACCAACAGGATTGATAATCCTTTTGTAAATGAAAATTTTCAGCCTTTTTTTACCCATGGATTTGAAGGAGTAATTGTTACATCGGGATTTATATTTGTTTCTTATCTTGGACTAACTCAGATTTCAAGTGTGGCTGAAGAGATAAGAAATCCGGAGAGAAACATACCCTTGGGAATGTTGTTGTCGCTGATAGTTACCGGATTGGTTTATTTTCTTGGGGTGTTTGTAATGGTGGCTATAATTGAACCTGCAGAATTTGCCAATGATCTGGCACCAGCGGCAACTGCCGTTGCTAAACTTTTCAGATGGTTACCCGGTAGCCTGGGTGCTTATCTTATGACGGGTGCTGCCATGGCAGCTTTTGCCTCGACAGGTAACGCCGGTATGCTGGCCTCCTCACGTTATCCGTTTGCAATGGGCCGCGATAAACTTTTCCCTCCAAGTTTTTCAAAACTAGGAAAAAAGGGGACTCCCGTTCAGGCAATTTTTCTTACTGCAGGTTTTATAATGCTGTTTATCCTTTTGTTTTCGGAAGAAGGAATTGCTAAACTGGCCAGTACTTTTCAGTTGTTAATATTCATGTTTATTAATTTTTCTGTCATTATTTTCAGAAACAGTAAGATTGAAGCTTACGATCCGGGATATAATTCACCCTTGTATCCCTATATGCAGGTTGCAGGTATCCTCATATCGGTAGTACTGATTGCATATATGGGTTGGATGGCTATTTTATTTACTGCAGTGATTGTTTTTTTTGGTTATGTGTGGTACAAATATTATGCACGTGAGAAAGTGAAACGAGAAGGTGCTATTTTTCATTGGTTTGCATTGCTGGGTAAATACCAATACCCTGATTTGGAACACGAATTCATGAGCATCATAAAGGAAAAAGGGCTCAGGCAGGGTGATCCCTTTGATCAGACCATTATCAGGGCCCGTATTACTCATGCAGACGATACCGATTTCGTACAAATCCTAAAATATGTTTCCGGCATTTTTTCAGCTGAAATGCATGTAAAAAAAGAAACCCTGATTAATGAATTTCTTGCCACCTCAGCCATTGAACCCGAATTGATTATTCCTCAAGTTTCGGTACTATTTGCAAAAAAAGAAGGTATTGATCATCCTTCACTTCATATTGTTTTATCGGAAAAAGGTATTAATAAACCTGTACAGAAGAAGGGTATTTCTTCGGAAGATAATATCCGTATTTATTTTTTTCTGATAAATTCAGCTGATGACCCACGACAGCAGTTGCGTATGCTGTCACGTCTCATCGATATTATCGAACGTGAAAATTTTGTGGATGATATCCTCAGTCTAAAAAATCATCGACAAATTAAGGAATATTTGCTTCACAATGAGCGATATATCAGCATTCAGCTAAAATCAGGTACAGTTCAGGCAGAAATGATCGGCAGGCAATTAAAGGAAATTAAATATCCCTCGGATATTCTAGTGGCTTTGGTTGAGCGTAATTCAGTTACTTTTGCACCCAATGGCAATACCCGGATTTTAGAGAACGATGTTCTTACCATCATTGGTGAACCAAAGTCGATATCACAGCTTTACGACAGATACATGCAGGTTTAGAAAGGGGATTGGTTTTTCATTTGTTTTCCAGGCACTGTTTTTCTACATGGAAGAGCCCCGGAGCAATGCACGACAGTGAACTTTGTGGTGAATCATCTATTATTTTATACATTTGCATGAAATTTTTTCGTTAAATTCAGAATGATGGCACAAAAACCACCCAGGTTGAAAAAGAAGATTTTTCGTTCATGGATTACTTCCACTGTAAGTATTTCGTTGGTGCTTCTGATGCTGGGTGCTTTATTGTTGATTTTAGTAAATGCGCGAAAGCTTTCCGATTACGTCAGGGAACAAATTGGTTTTACACTTGTGCTTAATGATAACATTAAAGAGAATGAAATCCTGCGGCTGGAGAAATTACTTGGTGCTTCGGATTATGTAAAATCGACTCGTTATATCGATAAGGCAGCAGCTGCCAGAGAACTTACCCGTGATCTGGGGGAAGATTTTATGAGTTTTCTTGATTACAACCCGCTATTTGCATCTGTCGATGTCAAACTTTTTGCAGCCTATACCAATTCCGACAGTCTGATGATGATTGAAAGGGAATTTCTCGAATATCCACAGGTAAAAGAGGTTTATTATCAGAAAGATTTATTGGGTGTGATTAACAAAAATGTACAGAAAATCAGCATCTTTTTCCTGGCAATAAGTATACTTACCGGGTTTATTTTCATTTCCCTGATTAACAATACCATTCGATTGTCAATTTACTCCGAGCGATTCACAATCAATACGATGCAGCTGGTGGGTGCTGCACGCTCTTTTATCCTCAAGCCCTTCTTATGGCGTAGTTTGTCATTGGGAATATTCGGAGCTATTATTGCAGATATGGTGCTGGCCGCTTCTATGTATTCTTTTCGCAGGGAAATGGAAGGTATTGTAGATCCAGCCAGTTTTTGGGTGCTGGGTCCAGTTTTGCTGCTGGTTATTTTTATAGGTGTGGCAATATCCTTAATTTCAACCTGGCTTGCTGTCAACAAATTCCTGAGAATGAAATTTGATGAATTATTTTATTGATTATCTTTGGCATGTTATTTTTAAAACTTTTTGCTGGGTTTCCTTATTTCAAGGGCTTCAATAATCGGATGGCAAAGGTTTTTTTAAGGTATATTTAAGATGAAAAAAAAGAATGAAATAAATGATAAACCAACCAATGAAGTTGGGTTTGCATTAAATAGGGAAAACTACAAACTGATGGCCATTGGTTTTGGGATAATAATAATTGGTTTCATTTTAATGATAGGTGGTGGAAGTGACGATCCAAATGTATTTAATCCTGAAATTTTCAGTTTCAGACGCATTACCCTGGCACCCTTAATCTTGCTGTTTGGCTTTATGTTCGAAGTATATGCCATCATGAAAAAACCTAAAGACAGCAATTAATTTTTATTTCCATTCTATGAATGAAATTCAAGCGCTAATCCTTGGCTTACTTCAGGGACTTACTGAATTTTTACCTGTCAGTTCAAGCGGACATCTTGAAATCGGTCATGCTGTGTTGGGGGTGAAGACTGCAAACAATCTGTTATTTGCCGTGGTAGTTCATCTTGCAACTGTTTTAAGTACGCTAATAGTTTTTCGAAAAGACATATCAAAACTTCTGACCGATTTGATGGCATTTCAATGGAATGAATCAACCAGTTATGTTTTTAAACTTCTGTTTTCTGCCATTCCGGTTGTAATACTTGGGCTGTTATTTGCTGAGGAAATTGAGCAATTTTTTACAGGAAACCTTGTTTTGGTAGGCAGCATGCTGCTGATAACTGCCACCTTGCTCACCTTTGCACAATATTCAAAAAAAGGAAGTGAAAAGATTACCTGGGGCAGGGCATTAATTATCGGGGTGGCGCAGGCTATGGCTGTTATGCCGGGTATTTCCCGAAGTGGAGCAACCATTGCAACCGGGTTACTTTTAAAAACTAAAAAAGATGAAGTGGCTCGCTTTTCATTTCTTATGGTTCTGGTTCCTATCCTTGGTGCAGTATTTCTGGATATTATAGGGGGGGATTTTTCTGAAGCTATGGCTGTTGGATCAGGTCCTTTAATAATTGGGTTCATAGCTGCATTTGCATCAGGATTACTTGCTTGTACCTGGATGATCCGGATTGTGAAGAAGGGCAATCTTATTTATTTTGCTGTTTACTGTTTTATTGTCGGGTTAATCGCTATATTTGCAGCCTGATTTTTTGATTTGGTAAATTACTGTATATTAAAGTATTATAGATGTCAGTCCTGAAAAAGACATTCGATTTTTTAGGAGGTGAAGTTTTATTGTTCGATAAAGACCTGAAATATACTTCATTTGATTTGGTTCAGCGTGTACGAAACACATTATGTCGGAAAATGAACATCCGGAAAATGAAGGTGGGTCATGCCGGTACGCTCGATCCTTTGGCGACCGGATTAATAATACTTTGCACCGGGAAAGCTACAAAACTGATTGAAACCTTTCAGGAAAAGGAAAAAGAGTATGTGGCGACACTGAAACTTGGAGCCACCACCCCTTCATATGATTTGGAAACTTTAGAAAATAATAGAAGTGACACCGGATACATCACTTCTGAGCTTTTAATAAATGCTCTTAATAAATTTGTTGGCGAAATACAACAGGTTCCTCCTGTATTTTCGGCAGTGAAGGTAAAAGGTAAACGTGCATATGAGTATGCCAGAAATGGAGAAGAACTGAAACTTCATGCAAAAAAAATTGTTATACATAAAATTGAGGTGGTTTCCTTCGATCTTCCCTATGTTGTGCTTCGTATTGTTTGCAGTAAAGGAACTTATATTCGGGCACTGGCAAGGGATGTTGGTGAAGAATTAGGTTGCGGGGCGTATTTAACCGATTTACGCAGAACCCGGATTGGAGAATTTGATGTAAAAAATGCTGTATCCATTGACTTTTTTTTAAACAATCTGGATTTATATGTAACTAATTGAAGTTTCGATCGTAAAACGGGGTTCTATCTTTTAGAGAAATTGGAAAAAAATAATAATGATATATTCGTAAAAAAGACTGTCCATGAAGTTATCAAAATTTAAGTATGATTTAGACGAGAAGAAGATTGCACTACATCCTTCCCACAACAGGGATGAATCAAAATTAATGGTTCTGGACAGATCAAGCCGCACCATTGAGCATAAAACTTTTAAAGATGTTGTGGATTATTTTTTTGATGGTGATGTATTTGTATTCAACGATACAAAAGTTTTTCCTGCCCGTCTTTATGGAAATAAAGAAAAAACAGGTGCTGAAATCGAAGTTTTTCTTTTACGTGAATTAAACCGTGAAATGAGATTGTGGGATGTACTGGTAGATCCTGCAAGAAAGATCAGGATTGGCAATAAGCTGTATTTTGGTGAAGACGATATGCTTGTTGCCGAGGTGATTGACAACACTACTTCACGGGGACGCACACTGAGATTCTTATTTGATGGCCCCTACGATGAATTTAAAAAGACATTGTACAGCCTGGGCCAAACTCCTTTGCCTAAGTTTATTAACCGCCCTGTAGTACCTGAAGATAAAGATCGTTATCAAACTATATTTGCAAAGCATGAAGGAGCAGTGGCCGCCCCAACAGCCGGGCTTCATTTTAGCCGTGAATTATTGAAGCGCCTCGAAATAAAAGGATCAGAATTTGCCTATATTACGCTTCATGTAGGATTAGGTAATTTCAGGAGTGTTGATGTGGAAGATCTTACTAAGCATAAAATGGATTCAGAGCAGATATGGATTCGTGAAGAGGCATGTGAAAAGGTAAATCATGCAAAAACTTTGCGAAAAAATATTTGTGCCGTTGGTACAACTGTAATGCGGACACTCGAGACTTCTGTTTCAACACAGGGACATTTAAAACCATATGAGGGATGGACCAATAAATTTCTTTTTCCTCCTTATGAGTTTAGTGTGGCTAACCGTATGGTAACTAATTTTCATTTGCCTTATTCCACACTTTTAATGATGGTTGCTGCTTTTGGGGGGTACGATTTTGTGATGGAAGCTTATCAGGAGGCACTTAAAACTGATTATCGCTTTGGTACCTATGGAGATGCCATGCTCATTATATGATTTTACAATAACTGTTGGTTATGAAAAGCGGTGTTTTATTATTCTTTATTTTTTTTAACCTGGTTCTACATGCTCAGGATCAAGAATTAATCAGGTACATAGAAGTCCGGGGGAATGCGGAAACAGAAGTTGAGCCAGATGAAATGATGCTTTACATCGGCATTCAGGAATATTGGGAAGAGGAGTTTGAGAAAAATAAAGAACCAAAAGATTATAAGACAAAAGTGCCGCTTGAGAAAATTGAAGATGAGGTAATTAAAAGCCTTCGTAAAGCAGGTATAGAAAAAGAGGACGTGAGGGTTGGAAGCATTGGGAATTACTGGAGGGAGCAGGGAAAAGAATTTTTATTCAGCAAGCAACTTCAGGTAAAAATTAGCGACTTTTCAAAGGTAAACCAGCTTATTTCACTGCTCAACGCCAAAGGAATCAGAAACATGAATATCGGAGGCTTCACACATTCTGACATTGAAACCATCAGGAAAAAAGTAAAATCAGATGCCTTAATAAATGCCCGCGAAAAAGCAGGTTCGATGCTTGAAAGTCTTGGAGAAGAGTTAGGTGAGGTGATTTTTGTTTCAGAAATCAACGACGGTTATGCTGTCCCTTTTAAAGCAGAAAGCAGAATGCTTGCCTCTGATGTAAGTCCCGAAAGTGTAGACGAGGTGCAGAAAATAACTATTTCTTACCAGGTTAATGTCCGTTTCAGAATTAAATAATTTTTCATGTCGGAATTTCAGATTAATCAATGTCCGGTGTGTGGGGAAACTGAATTCTCGCCTTTTTTAACCACAACCGATTTTTTTGTTTCGGGTGAAACCTTCGAAATAAGACAATGCATCGGTTGTGAGACTAAAATTACATTCAAAGCTGAAGATGAAGATCATATCAGCAGGTATTATCAATCGGAAGAATATATTTCTCATTCAAATACCGGGAAAGGAATTGTGAATTACATTTACCACCATGTGCGTAAATACATGTTGGGTCGAAAAAGGAAACTCATTGAAAGGGCTGTAGGTAACAGGCAGGGGCACATTCTGGATGTAGGAACGGGTACCGGATTTTTTCTGAAAGAAATGAAGATGCATGGCTGGCATGCAGAAGGTACTGAAAAAAGCACTGAAGCACGGAAATTTGCTGAGGACCATTTAAATCTGAAATTAAAACCTGATGATGCGCTTTTAGATCTTAAGGAAAATTCATTTGATGTGATTACTTTATGGCATGTACTTGAGCATATACACAGGCTTAATGAGTATATGGATACATTCTCGCAACTCTTAAAACCGGAGGGAAAATTAATCATTGCTTTGCCTAATTGGGCATCCTATGATGCAAGACATTATGGACGATTTTGGGCTGCCTGGGACGTTCCCCGTCATATTTGGCATTTGGCTCCGGGGCAAATGAAACGTTTAGGTAAAAGGTATAATTTCAGACTGATGAGTACACACAATATGCCGTTTGATTCATTTTATGTTTCTATTTTGAGTGAGAAATATAAAAACTCAAAATTTTCTTTGTTAAAGGGAGTTTTTTTTGGGAAAATTTCATGGCTTTATAGCCTCACCGGCAAAGGACGGGGTAGTTCTGTGATTTATGTATTTGAAAAGAATGTTTAATTTTATTGAGCAGGCAGTGCAAATTTTTTTTCTGTCATTAGTCGTTTCGATAGTTAGTTCCGAATTTGAGGAATATCCTGTTTCGGTTTGTTCCTTCCGTACTTTTCATGAGCCGATACAAAATCACCAGCAACAATGGAAGCTTCGAGAGAAATTTCACCGGCAAGAGTGGTTGCGGCTACAATTTCTGCGAACTTCTTGCTTTTTCCTGTTCCATAACACCCCATAAGTTCAAGGCATTCATGTTGTGTTGGCAGTGAAACGCCTCCTCCTACCGTACCAATAACCAGAGAAGGCAGATTTACTGAAACATATAAATCATCTTCAATTGCTTCAAGACTGGTATAACCGACACACGATTCACTTATGTTTCCCAAATCCTGGCCGCAGGCAAGAAATAATGCTGCAATACCATTTGCATAATGGCCATTCACACCCAGAGTACCTGCAAGGATACCTCCTGTAACTTGCTGGTGATATGCTTTCTCTATTTTTTTTGCTGTTGTGTGAAGATATTTTTCAACGATATTTTTTTTAATGATAACTTCAGCAGAAACAGATTTGCCCCTGCCCAGAATGCTGTTAATATATGCCGGCTTTTTGTCTACTGCCATATTGCTTTCAATAGAATATCGAAGAATTGGAAAATTATTTGCTATGTACTTGCAAACTTCATGTGTTGCTTTCGTAACCATATTCATTCCCATGGCATCGCCTGTAGAAAAGTTGAACCGGATAAAGACTACCTTTCCCTGGAGGAATGCATTGTAGTTTAGTAATTTTCCATTGTTGGTGGTGCTTTGGGCAATTTGCTGCAACCAAACAAATTTATTTTCCACCCAATTGATAAAATTTCGGGCCTGGAACAGGTTTTCCAGTTCAAAAAACGGGGCTCTTTGAATGCTGTCGCGTACTACTGCAACATTTGCTCCGCCCGAAAGTGTAATTACCCTTGCCCCCCGGTTGAATGAAGAAATGAGGGCTCCTTCGGTCGTACTTAAAGGAACATAAAATTCTCCATGTGCATGATCGCCGTTTATTTTCAATGGTCCTATGGCACCCACCGGTACCTGGGTAAACCCAATGATATTTTCTATATTGCCTTTAGTAAGTCCAGGGTCAATGTTGCTTTGAGGCAAATGAACAGCCTTGAAGCCACTTTGTTCATGCAAAAAATCAATTCGCTTGCTAATGGCTTCTTCTGAATAATTATCTTTTCTGTTTTTTGGTAGATTCATTCAGTTGCATTTTGTACTTCAATTAATTAATATTAATAACTCTGTATAACATAAAATTGTTTAATCAAAGTACTTAGTAAATACTTTAATTCATTTTCTTAGCTACTTCTTCAGGAATATATTAAATTATTTGCTTAAAAAAATCTAATTCTTTGAAAACTTTTAAAGTTTTTAAAGTTTTCTTCTATATTTGCGGCCTAATTTAAAAAAATGGAACAACGCGAAAGAATATTAGAAGAGGCTACAGAGCAGTTTTTTCGTTATGGTATAAGAAATGTAACCATGGATGAAATTGCTGCTGCACTTGGAATTTCAAAGCGCACCGTGTATGAAATCTTTAAAGATAAAACAGAATTGGTCGTTTCTTGCCTCCAGGAATTATCCCGAAAACAAGAATTAAAGAATGATGAGATAATTTCTGTTACGGGGAATGTTATAGAGACCATATTTCTTTTTATGCAGGAAGGTATTAAAGTGATGAATTCCATAAATCATGTGTTCTTTTCAGATTTAAAAAAGTACTATCCTAAAATAGCGAAAACCATTCATGAAAAAAATATTCAAAACAGTTACAATCTTACTTACAAGCTACTTTATAAAGGATTGAATGAAGGGCTTTTCAGGAAAGATATAAATATTCCGATTGTTTCGAGGCTTTTTCATGAGCAGATGAATATGATTTCGGATGAGAAAATTTTTCCACGCGATGAATTTAATCATACTGAAGTATTTCAAAGCTTGGTTATCAATTTTATGAGGGGCATATCCACGTCACAAGGTATTGAAATGATCGATAACATAATTAAATGAAGGTCAAAAAGGAAAACAAGTAAACAAAAGTTGAGGGAAAAATGAAAAGAAATTTAATCATTCCACTGTTGCTGAGCTTATTATTTATGGGTTCATTAAAGGCACAGGACAAGTTGTCGCTCGATTTGGATTCTGCCATAAAGCATGCACTCATTTATAACCGCACCATTATCGGATCGGAATATGCTATTGATCAGTCACAGGAACAAGTTTGGGCTGCCATTGCTGCCGGCTTGCCGCAGGTAAATGCAAATGCCGATTACTCAAATGCCATGGGAGCATCGATAAGCATTCAGTTTGATGAAAATGTTCCGGCAACTGAAATACCGATTAAACCTACCAGTAATTTTAATCTTCAGGTAGGGCAGTTAATCTTTAATGGAAGCTATATTATAGGTGTAAAAACAGCAAAACTGGCTAAAGAGCTTTCGAAGAAGAATAAGGAAAAAACTGAGCAGGAGGTGATTAGTCAGATAGTCGATGGTTATCACCTTGTTTTAATTTCCAGGGAGTCACTGGAGATATTAAATACCAATATGGAGAACCTTCAGGAGATTTTTCGTAAAACAGAACCATTGGTAAGAGTTGGAATGATGGAAAAAGTGGAACTTGACCAATTGTCGGTACAGGTAAATTCTTTGAGTAATGCAGTGAGATCGGCTGAGAGGCAACTGGAGATGGCTAAAAACCTGTTGCGTGTGCAATTGGGAGTTTCCGCTGAAACTGAACTTGAATTAACAGAAAGTATTTCAGAACTAGTAAAGGCTGAATTGGCTGATAAGATAATTACGGAATTTGAACCATCACAAAATATTGAATACCAGTTAATGGAAGTTCAGAAGGAAATTACGGAAAAGCAAATAGATATGCAAAAAGCAGCTTATCTGCCAACTCTTTCAGGTTATTATAACTACACCTATAAGTTATTGAAACCTGCTTTTGATATGTCGCCTCCACATATAATAGGCCTTCAACTAAATATTCCTATGTTTTCGGGCGGTGAACGTCGTGCCAGGTTAAAACAGGCACAAATAGAAATGAAAGCCACCCGAAATAATATGGAATTAATAGAAGAACAACTGGAAATTCAATTCCGGCAGTTGCAGTTTACCTTGAAAAATGCCATGGAAAACTATGCGACCCAGGAGAAGAATGTACAGGTTTCTCGTGAGGTATATCTTAATTTACAACGAAAGTTTGAACAGGGAATGATTTCGAGCCTGGAACTTTCAACTGCTAACAGCAATTATTTGCAGGCAGAGTCGGAATATTTGACATCTATGCTGGAAGTGCTTCAGTCACAAAATGCTTTAAACACACTCATTGGTAAAATAATATAGCGTAATATCATTAAAATGAAAAAGAGAAATTTTTATATTCCGGGATCAGCCTTTGTTGCTTTTATTCTTTTTTCCTGTGCGTCCAATAATCCAAATGAGCAATCTGCTGTACCGGAGCCTCAACCGAGGGAAATGGTGAGGGTTATTGAATTACAACCTCAGAAAGTTTCTCATACTGTGGAATATCCTGCTACTCTTGAGGCGAATGAAGCAGTATATTTGGCGCCGGCTTCTCCTGGCCGTATTGAAAAGATTCATGCTGAGGTGGGAGACAGAGTTTCAAATGGAGCTCAGTTGGTTGAAATGGATCGTACACAATTACGCCAGGCTGAAATTCAGCTTAAGAACCTGGAAATTGACATCAGGCGGCTTGATACACTTGCAAAATATGGAAGCATTGCACAGCAGCAGTATGATCAACTTCAGACACAATATGAAGTTGCCAGGTCGAATGTTGAATTCCTAAAGGAGAATGCTGTTCTTAAATCCCCATTTAACGGAGTCATTACCGGACGCTACTATGAGCCTGGAGAAATGTTTTCTGGTGCACCCAATACTCCCGCAGGCAAAGCTGCAGTGCTTTCTTTGGCTCAAATCGACCAGATGAAGGCTATAGTTGCACTTTCTGAAGGGTATTATCCCAGTATAAAAAAAGGAATGGAAACAGCTATAACTATTGATGTTTATCCCAATCGTTCTTTTGAAGGTGCAGTAAATCGAATACACCCCACTATTGATCCTGTAAACAGAACTTTTAAAGTGGAAGTAATGCTTAATAACAGAGCGGGATTGTTACGTCCCGGTATGTTTGCCCGTATTTCGTTCAGTTTTGATCAGGCAGAAGCCATTCTGTTACCTTCTGTAGCCATTCTTAAATTACAGGGTTCAAATGAAAGATATCTTTTTGTTGACGATAACGGTAATGCCCGAAGGATTTCGGTTACCTTGGGCGACAGGTACAATGATCAGGTGGAAGTATTCTCCGATCAGCTAAACTCTGGTGATAAAATAGTAGTAACAGGTCAGTCACGTTTGCTCGACGGAGCGCCAATTGAGGTGGTTGATTAATTACCCTTTGGCACACGGTATAAATAGAAACTAAAATGAGTATATATAAAAATGCTGTAAACAAACCCATTACCACCATTATGATTTTTGTCGCGGTAGTGGTATTGGGTATTTATTCCTTGATTCAAATCCCCGTCGATCTTTATCCTGAAATGGACCCGCCATACATTTCTGTAATGACAACTTATCCGGGAGCCAATGCCAGCGATATAGAAACCAATGTTACCCGTACTATTGAAGATGCACTTAATTCAGTAGATAATCTGAAGGAGATTACATCAACTTCATCTGACAACCTTTCTGTAATAAACCTTGAGTTTGAATGGGAAACAAATTTGGATGAAGCTACCAATGACATAAGGGATGTAATTGACCGTATCTATGACTATTTGCCTGAAGGTGCTGAACGCCCGTCAATTTTTAAATTCAACACCAGCATGATGCCGATAGTTTTTTATGCTGTTACAGCCAAAGAAAGCTATCCGGGGTTGGAAAAAATTCTGGATGAAAAAATAGTCAACCCTCTTAACCGGGTTGAAGGAATTGGATCCATCGGTTTAATGGGCACCCCTAGGCGGGTGGTATATATCGATGCCGACCCAAGGCTTTTAGATGCATATAACCTTACTGTTGAACAGATAGGCAATGTCATTGCTGCCGAAAATATGAATCTTCCTACGGGAAACATTAAAATGGGAAAAATCGATTACCAGTTGAGGGTGCAAGGTGAATTCAGCACAAGTGGGCGCATCGAAAACCTGGTTGTAGGAAATCTGGCCGGAAGACCAGTTTATATTCGGGATGTGGCCGTGGTCCGGGATTCTTTAAAAGATCTGTCTCTTGATGAAAAAATCAACGGGCAAACTGGTCTTCGCATGTTTGTCATGAAACAGTCGGGCGCCAATACTGTTAAGGTGGCTCGTGAAGTTCGCTCAAGCGTTGAGGAGTTGCAAAAGGGACTTCCTCCGGATATTAAAATCGACCTGATTATGGATACTTCTGAATTTATAAAGGGTTCAGTTAACAACTTGTCTCAGACTTTAATGTATGCTTTGTTATTTGTGGTTTTGGTCGTATTGTTTTTCCTTGGAAGGTGGAGAGCTACATTTATTATAGTGCTTACCATACCTATTTCTCTTATCGTGGCATTTCTATATCTTTTCATTACTGGTAGTTCTATAAATGTTATTTCACTGACTTCCCTTTCCATCGCCATTGGTATGGTGGTTGACGATGCAATCGTAGTGCTTGAAAACATCACCCGGCACGTGGAACGCGGTGCAACCCCAAGGGAAGCAGCTATTTATGCTACAAACGAGGTGTGGCTTGCAGTAATCATTACAACTCTTGTTGTTGTTGCGGTATTTTTTCCGCTTACAATGGTAGGCGGTATGACCGGTGTTATTTTTAAGCAATTGGGTTGGATTGTTACAATTACAGTGGTTGCTTCAACATTGGCAGCTATTTCACTTACTCCAATGCTCGCGTCTAAATTTCTAAGGTTAAAGAAAAAAAAGAAGAAAATGCGGACTTTCAGTTATGAGAATACAATTGAAAAGGGATTGATTGCTATGGATAATTTTTATGAAAGAACGCTTAGGTGGTCATTGAAACATAAAACATTTATACTACTTACTGCATTAGCTGTTTTTATTGGATCGATGTTTCTTTTTAGTTTTATACAGACCGACTTTATGCCTGAATCGGATGAGAGCAGAATTCAGGCTGAAATAGAGTTGCAAACAGGGACACGCGTGGAAGAGACAATTAAAACTACACGATATCTCGAAAATGTAATCAGGGAAAAATTTCCGGAAGTGCAGGTTATGGCTGCCTCCTCCGGATCAGATGATGAAGGGGGTATCTTTTCCCTATTCACAACTACCGGTTCCAATATGATAAATTTCATGATGCGCCTTTCCAATGTTGAAGAACGTGAACGTTCAGTTTGGGATATAGCTGCCGAGCTGCGTGAGGAAATTGCTGCCTTGCCTGAGGTAATCAATTTCAGTGTTTCAACTGCCAGCCAGGGTATGGGAGGCACAACCAATACCGTTGATGTGGAGATATATGGGTACGATTTTAATACTACCAATAAGCTGGCTGAAGAAGTGCGGCAAAGGATGGAAGCTGTCCCCGGAGCCATTGACGTTCAGGTAAGCCGTAAACATGATAAGCCGGAGCTTCAGTTTATACTCGACCGCGATAAGCTGGCACTGCATGGTTTAACTACTGCTCAGGTTTCATCTGTTATCAGAAACCGGGTGAGCGGAATGATTGCTTCGCAATATAAAGAAGAAGGTGAAGAGTATGATATTCGTGTCAGATTGAAGGAGGAATATCGCAATTCGATGACAGATCTTGAAGAGCTTACTATTGCTACTCCATTAGGAGGACGTGTAAAAGTAAAAGAGCTTGGAGAAATTAATGAGTATTGGTCGCCACCCAATATTGAGCATAAGAGACGAGAACGTATTGTTACTGTTTCAGCCAAACCCGATCGGGTGGCTTTAGGTGAACTCGCAAACAAAATAAAGGCAGAACTGGCCGACCTGGAGATTCCTCAGGAAGTTTTGCTGAATATTGGAGGAGCTTATGAGGACCAGCAGGAATCATTTAAGGATCTTGGCTTATTGATGATAATCAGTTTAATTCTGGTGTTTATTGTAATGGCTTCACAGTTTGAATCGTTTACCACGCCTTTTGTTATTATGTTTTCCATCCCTTTTGCATTTACGGGAGTGGCCGTTGCATTATTTCTCACCGGAACTACATTGAGCCTTGTTGCTGCACTTGGTGCTGTTTTGTTAATAGGTATTGTGGTTAAAAATGGCATCGTGCTGATCGACTATACCAATCTTATGCGCGATCGGGGACTTGACTTATATGAAGCAATTGCTGTATCCGGAAAATCGCGTTTACGCCCGGTGCTGATGACAGCTGCAACAACTATACTTGGCATGTTGCCTCTTGCACTCAGTGCAGGAGAAGGTGCCGAATTATGGCGCCCGATGGGAATTACAGTAATTGGAGGATTGGTTTTTTCCACACTTGTGACCATGGTAATTGTTCCGGTTATGTATGGTTTGCTGGCTCAACGCGGCAAACGAAATAAAAAGAAAGAGGTGGTTAAACAATTCCATTTTATGGAGCAAATTTAATTGAAATGAAAGCTGTGATGATAATATTTAATCAGGCAAATTCTGAACGTGTAGAATACATGTTTGATAAATTAGGCATTAAAGGATTCACCTGGTTTAGTGAGGTGAAAGGCAGAGGCAGCGAAACAGGTGAACCGCGTATGGGTACACATACCTGGCCGGAAATGAATTCTTCGGTTATAACAATAATCCCCGAAGAATTTGTGGATAAATTGCTTAAAGCTGTAAGAAAACTGGATGATATCAATAAGGAAGTGGGTGTAAGGGCTTTTGTCTGGAATGTTGAAAATACCGTCTGACAGGCCTCAGAGGGTAAGGGCTGTGCATAATTTATCTTCAGAAATTATCTGCTTTTCATGAGCTTATTAGAATTCTTATGTAATTACTTATCCAAACTTTTCAACCTTAGGCTGTTAGTTAATGTTTGGCTATGACAGTCACAAAACAACGCTGTTTTGGTTATATTTGTGCCAAAATTCAGGAAAACTATGACTCCGGATTATGACGAAGGAACAATTCGTACACTCGATTGGCAGGAACATATCCGAAAGCGTCCGGGTATGTACATTGGCAAGCTGGGCGATGGTTCAGCTGCCGACGATGGAATATATGTATTGCTTAAAGAAGTAATGGATAACTCAGTTGATGAGTTTATGATGGGTAACGGAAAAAAAGTTACCATTAAAATTGAAGACGATAAAGTTATCATAAGGGATTTTGGCAGGGGAATTCCTCTCGGTAAGCTGGTTGATGTAGCCAGTAAAATGAATACAGGGGCAAAATACGATTCCAAGGTATTTAAAAAATCGGTGGGATTGAACGGAGTGGGTATAAAAGCGGTTAATGCTTTGTCTTCAAAGTTTACCATTCGATCAGTCCGTGAAGGGGTTGCCAAGGAAGTCGAATTTCAACAAGGGATAAAAACAAACGAAAGAGATCTAAATGGTTTGGATGAACCTAATGGAACTCTTGTGGTATTTGAACCCGACCTGGAAATATTCCGAAGCTTTCATTACATAAGTGATTATGTGGTGAATATGGTGAAAAACTATACTTTTTTGAATGCCGGGCTCATAATTGAATATAACGGGCAGAAGTTTTATTCCAGGAATGGTCTTCGTGATCTGCTGGAAGAAAATATCGACGATGAAGCTTTATATCCCATTATTCATCTAAAAGGTGAAGATATCGAAATTGCAATTACCCATGGAAACCGTTACGGGGAAGATTATTATTCCTTTGTTAATGGGCAGCATACCACCCACGGCGGTACTCATCTGCAGGCTTTCCGCGAGGTTTATGTGAAAACTATCCGCGACTTTTATAAAAAAGATTTCGACCCTTCCGATATCAGGGCATCTGTTGTTGCTGCTGTGAGTATAAAAGTGGAAGAACCTGTATTTGAATCACAAACCAAAACCAAACTTGGATCTAAGGATATTGGGCCTAATGGGCCATCTGTGCGTGCTCATGTAGGGAATTTCTTGCAGAAGGAGCTGGATAATTACCTGCATAAAAATCCAGATACTGCTGAGGTTCTGTTAAGAAGGATTACTGAATCGGAGCGGGAGCGAAAAGCCATTTCGGGTATTAAAAAACTTGCCAAACAACGAGCAAAAAAAGTAAACCTTCATAATAAAAAGCTGCGCGATTGTCGTATTCATTTTAACAGTGGACATGAAAAGGCGGAAGAATCAAGCATTTTCATTACGGAAGGTGATTCAGCCAGCGGTTCGATTACTAAATCACGCAATGTTAATTCTCAGGCAGTTTTTAGCCTGAAAGGGAAACCCCTCAATACTTATGGTCTGACAAAAAAGGTAGTTTACGAAAATGAGGAATTTAATCTGCTTCAGGCTGCCTTAAACATTGAAGATGGCCTGGAAGATTTACGATACAATAAAGTCATTATTGCCACCGATGCCGATGTGGATGGTATGCATATCCGGCTGCTTCTCATTACTTTTTTTCTGCAGTTTTTCCCTGAGCTAATTCGTAGAGGGCATTTATTTATTCTTCAAACCCCGCTGTTCAGAGTGAGAAACAAGCAAAAAACCTATTATTGCTATTCTGAAGAAGAACGGGCCGAAGCTGTCAACAAGTTGAAAGGAAAACCTGAAATTACCCGGTTTAAAGGACTGGGGGAAATATCTCCCGATGAATTCGTACATTTTATTTCAGGTAACATCCGGCTCGACCCGGTGCTGATGAAAAAACACGAATCGGTTAGCCAGATGCTGGAATTTTATATGGGAAAAAATACTCCTGAAAGGCAGGATTTTATTATTGATAATTTATATGTAGAGAAAGATGAAGTTGCCTGACAACAGGTGACAATGAGGGATAAGCTTGGAGTTTCAATTACTTAGCCGTTAGAACAGTAAATCATAAAATGTCAGAAGAGTTGGAAAATAATGAAACCGGAAAAGTACAACCGGATAAAGAAACCGATGGTATAAAAGAAGAAATAATTTATTTGCCTGGAATGTATCGCAATTGGTTTCTTGATTACGCCTCTTACGTTATTCTTGAAAGGGCGGTTCCTTATGTAAATGACGGCCTGAAGCCAGTGCAGCGAAGAATTATGCATGCTATGCGCGAAATGGACGACGGTCGTTATAACAAAGTGGCCAACATTATCGGGCAAACCATGCAATACCATCCTCATGGTGATGCCTCCATTGGTGATGCTATTGTTCAATTGGGACAGAAGGATTTACTCATCGATACTCAGGGGAACTGGGGGAATTTGCTTACCGGAGATGGTGCTGCAGCTCCCCGATATATAGAGGCCAGGCTTTCAAAATTTGCAGTGGAAGTGCTGTTTAATCCTAAAACTACCGAATGGAAGCTATCATACGATGGACGGAAGAGAGAGCCGTTAACTTTGCCTTCCAAATTTCCGCTCCTCCTGGCACAAGGAGTTGATGGTATTGCTGTTGGCCTTGCATCAAAAATTTTCCCTCATAATTTCAATGAACTTATTGATGCTTCGATAGCTTACCTGAGAAATGAAGATTTTGAACTGCTGCCCGATTTTCCAACCGGTGGAATGGTAGACACCAGCCGGTATAATGATGGTTTACGTGGCGGTGCAGTTAAGATTCGTGCCAAAATTGAAAAGCGCGACAATAAAACCCTTGCCATTACCGAAATACCTTTTGGCAAAAATACCACTTCGCTTATTGAGTCCATCATAAAGGCAAACGACAAGGGGAAAATAAAAATTAAAAAAATTGATGATAATACCGCTGCTGAAGTGGAAATACTGGTACATCTTGCACCCGGAGTTTCGTCAGATAAAACCATCGATGCCCTTTATGCTTTTTCCGATTGTGAAGTTTCGCTTTCTCCCAATGCGTGTATTATTGAAGACGACAAACCCCATTTCATTGGAGTTACAGAAATCCTCAAACGATCAGTCAACAGCACTCTTCAGCTGTTAAAACTAGAGCTCGAAATTAGAAAAGGAGAACTGGAGGAGGCCTGGCATTTCGCTTCGCTTGAGAAAATTTTTATTGAAGAAAGATTATACAAGGATAAGGAGTTTGAGGAGTCGGAAAATATGGATGAAGCCATAGCTCATATCGAAAAACGGCTGGAACCGTGGAAAAGCAAATTCAGAAGGGAGATTAACCGTGACGATATTCTGCGGCTCATGGAAATTCGAATGGCCCGGATTCTAAAGTTCAACACCGATAAAGCCAATGAAAATATTCTTTCAATTGAGGATGAAATTGAGGAAGTAATCACAAAAATTGACAATATTGTTGATTATACTATACAGTGGTTTTGTCACCTGAAAGATAAATTTGGTAAAGGGCGTGAACGGAAAACCGAAATCCGCAACTTTGAAAACATTATAGCTACAAAGGTGGTGGTTAAGAATGAAAAGCTGTATGTCGACAGAAAGGAAGGCTTTATGGGGATTGGCCTCAGAAAAGCAGAATTTATTTGCGATTGCTCCGATATCGACGACATCATTGTTTTCCGTCGCGATGGAACCTATTTTGTTACCAAAGTTTCTGAAAAAGCATTTATCGGGAAAAATCCGCTGCACCTGGCCGTATTCAGAAAAGATGATAAACGAACCATTTACAATGTGGTTTATCGTGACGGGAAAACCGGATTTTCCTTTATGAAACGATTTGCTGTGACAGGAGTTACCCGCGATAAAGAGTACGATATAACACAAGGAACAATTGGTTCAAGGATAACTTATTTTTCTGCCAACCCGAATGGCGAGGCAGAAGTCTTAAAAATACTGCTAAAACCAAAACCGCGAATTAAAAAACTGGCTTTTGAGGTGGATATGGGAGAACTAGCCATTAAAGGCAGACAATCGATGGGAAACATTCTTACTAAACACGATGTGCATAAAATTTCACTGAAGGAAAAAGGTATTTCCACCCTTGGCGGACGAAAAATATGGTTCGATGAGGACGTGCTTCGCCTGAATGCCGATAACCGGGGAAAATACCTTGGTGAATTCTCAGGGGATGATAAGATTTTGGTGATATACAAAGACGGAGAGTATGAATTGTACTCCTTCGATTTAAGTAACCATTTCGGTTCCGATATTCTTGCCATTGAAAAATTCGACAACTGTAAAATTCTCTCAGTGGTCTATTACGACACTGAACAAAATTTCTATTACTTGAAAAGGTTTGAAATTGAGGACATTGAAGGTAAAAGAATCCGTTTTATTGGGGAACATGCTGGTAATAAATTAGTAAGTATTACCTGGATGCGTTTCCCAAGGTTGGAAATAGAATTTGGAGGGAAACATGCTGAGAGGGAGAATGAAATCATTGAAGTGGCAGAATTTATTGGTGTAAAATCCTGGAAAGCCAAAGGGAAGCGCTTATCAAATTACAGCATTGAAAATGTGAAGGAGATTAAACCTGTTATTAAGGATGAAGATGATAAACCGGCAATTGAGGAGGATGAAGAGCAAAAAAAAGAGAATTCTTTTGATGATGTTCCCTTTGAAATAAAAAGGCCTCCAAAGGAAGAAGACCCAAATCAGATGTCACTGTTTTAGTACCTGTTTTTTCGTTCAAATCTTCTATGTTAAATTTCACAGATAGCAGACGTAATGAGGATATATCTTACTGGTTACATGGGATGCGGAAAATCGACGCTTGGCAGGCACCTTGCCATGCATGCCGGACTGCAATTTATCGATATGGACCATTATATCGAAGAACGAAATTGTAAAACCATACCGCAAATTTTTGAAGAAGAAGGGGAAGCCGAATTCCGAAAAAAAGAACGAAAGGCACTGGAAGAACTTTCTGAATATACCGATGTGGTTGTCGCTACTGGCGGAGGTGCTCCCTGTTTTTTCGATAACATGGATTTGATGAACCGCACCGGTAAAACAATTTTCCTGAATATCAATCCCGATATTCTTGCCTCCCGATTAATGAAATCCAAAACAGAACGTCCGCTCATTAAAGGAAAATCCGAAAATGAACTCATACAATTTATTGAACATTCGCTTAACAAGAGAAACAAGTTTTACAGCAAAGCGCAGTATCAGATTACGGAACCCGATGTAGATTTGAATGAAGTAATGAAAATGATCGATTCTTAATAACTATTGAATTGCCGGCAACCTTTTTCAAATATCCGGTTAAATTTCAGTAACCTGCCTGATGAAAAATCCATACAACTTAAGTATCCAGAATCATGATTGTTGAATTTCAATGGGTTGTGTTTTAAGACTATTCAAAAAAAATATTAGTCCCCAGATTTGTCATTAGCTATCTAAAGTATATAAAAAATTCTAACCATCTCCATATTTCTGACACATTATCTTATCATCATTCTAAGACTAAGTTCACATTAATAACACATATCAGTGATATTGGTGTGAAGTTAGTGTGTAGTTGGTGTTAAAACATACAGAAGTTAATAAGGCTATGGCAAAGTTAAAGGAAGGATGAAGGGACGACAATTTTTAGTTCCATTTGCCCAGTGAGAAAAATCACTTATTGAACCGGATTTCTTAACAAAAAAGCCACCTGCAGTTTTGCAAGTGGCTTTTTTGAGATGCTCAGTTCTCCTAACGGGATGTATCTGCTTCTGCCGGCAGGGTTGTTTGATCCCCTGCATCAGGTACTGTAGGAAAATTCGGGACCTGTGTCGGGTCAACGGCATTCTCAATCTGATCCTGTACCCTTGATCTTTCTTCGATTATTCCTCCACGGGGAATAAATGCCGATCCCATAATGGATAACACCAACAACGAACCAGCCAATACCCAGGTCGCTTTCTCAAGAAAATCGGTTGTTTTCCTGACTCCCATAATCTGGTTCGACGACTGAAAGTTGCTGGCCAGACCTCCGCCTTTTGAGTTTTGCACCAACACAATCAGTATCAGCAAAACGCAGACAATAAATATCAAAACAATAATTAGCGTGTACATCTCAAAACAATTAAATATTTTTTAGTTTTAGTATTTCTTCAATTCGGGTTGCAAAGTAACTATTTTTTTCCGGATATTTCAAGCTTAATTTTTTAAAAGCTTCCAATGCTTTATCGTAATTTTTTTGTTCAGCATAAATGTTGGCAAGCGTTTCGGTAACCAGTTCATCGTTTTTCGAAACAGATTTGACAAGAGCATCGTTGTCGCCCGTAAAAGACCTGCTTTCTGCAGGAGGTTTATCCAGTTTCAGAGAACCGGGAGATACCGAAAGGAATTTGTCAATGAGCTTATTTCCCGGTGAAGATGTGTCCAGTTTTTCAAGGACATACTCCGGTAGATAAATTTCTGCTTTTCCCATTTCGAAACTGAATTTCGAAGGTTCATCTTTAGTATTTAAAAACCGGTAAAGCTGTTTCCGGTTGGGAATGAGGGGTGCTGCTTTTTTTAAAGCAGCATCAAATTCCGGATCGTTTACAATTTTAAGATTTTTCAGGTAAAGCATCCATGCGGCATGGAAATACGGAAAATCTTCGGTCAGTTTTTTAAGCCCTTCCAGTGTATCTTGGTTTAAATGTAAAGGTTTTTGGGCCAGTTTATAAAAAGTTTCTTTATCCATTGGTTACCAGTTGGCCAGTGTTGCATTAAATATATCTTCAGTAATTTTTGTTATTATCTCCGGGACAAGACCATCTTCAACTGCAGTTAACGTGGTGGAACTGTCGAATTCTTCAAAAGCTGAAAACGACCTGTCGAGGCTTTGTTCCGGATCGATGATGTTGGTATATTTCACCCGGATTGTTATTGTAAGCCGGTTTAAAGCAGCTCTGTCTTCTGCCTGAATAGAAACAGGACGTACTTCATATCCTGTTATCTGGCCTTCAAATATCAAATCTCCATCTTCAGCCAATTCGTTGAGTGACGTCTGACGCTGCAGCTTTTCACGAAGGGCCTCTGTAAACGACTGGCTAAGTGTGGGATTTACTAACCTGGCACGGTTTGGAAAATAATAAACCGAGAAGGTTTTCACTGCCGGTGAAATATTGGCACCGGTAAATGAATATCCGACTTTACAGGAGTGGATTCCTCCTGTTATTATAAATGCAGTTAAAAATATTAACAGTGCTCTTTTTAGCATCTTTCACCCTTTAATATTATGTTCTTTAATTTTTCTATAGAGCGTTCTTTCCGAAATTCCCAATTCATTTGCTGCATATTTCCGTTTGCCGTTATGTTTTTCAAGGGCTTTGGTTATCAATTCTATCTCCTTATCTTCCAACGACAAGGATTCCTCCACCACCTCTTCTGTATCTTGAATATTTTTCTTGTCGAATTCTTTAAAACGAACGGGCCTTGGCAGTTTTTCTGACGATGATAAATTTATTTCTTCTCCATCGTAAAGATTTTGAATTATTCGCTCCTGATCGCCAGATATTTGGTAGTCGCGGTTTTCCATCATGTTAAGCACCAGTTTTTTAAGATCATTTACATCTCGTTTCATATCAAACAGGATTTTATAAAGAATTTCCCGTTCGTTTGCGAATGTTTTATCTTCAGGGTGGTTGAATAAAGCCGGCAAATTTTTGGATGAAATGGATGGCAGGTAACGCTGAAGAATAGCGGCAGAAATATCGCGGTTCTGCTCAATAATGGAAATCTGTTCAGTGATGTTTTTCAGTTGCCTTACATTTCCGGGCCATCTGTAATTCTCGAGTAAAATTCGTGCTTCCTCATCGAGAATTAAGGGAGGCATCCGGTATTTTTCTGCAAAATCGCGCGTGAATTTTCTGAAGAGCAGATGGATATCTTCCGGTCGCTGTCGCAATGGCAACACATGAATAGGTACAGTATTTAATCTGTAATACAAATCTTCCCGAAACTTACTTTCCTCAATGGCTTTTGAAATATCAAGGTTAGTGGCGGCAATTACTCTTACGTTGGTTTTTAATGTTTTTGAAGAGCCAACTCTTAAAAATTCGCCCGTTTCCAGTACCCGCAGCAGGCGAACCTGGGTAGCAAGGGGAAGTTCTCCAATTTCATCAAGAAAAATAGTCCCTTCATCCGCTTCCTGGAAATAACCTTTTCTGTCGGAAAGAGCACCTGTAAATGAACCTTTCTCATGTCCGAAAAGCTCCGAATCGATTGTTCCTTCCGGTATGGCTCCGCAATTCACTGCTACATATCTTCCATGCTTACGACTCGAAAACTGATGGATGATTTGAGGAAAAACTTCCTTTCCTGTTCCACTTTCGCCCGTAATCAATACCGATAGATCGGTAGGAGCGACCTGTACTGCAGTTTCAATTGCTCTGTTCAGACCCGGGGAATTTCCAATAATCTCAAACCGTTGTTTTATATCCTGAATATCCATTTCCATCGTTCTTTCACCTGTAGCCCATTTAAATTTAAAAGCAAGGGAAATAAACCTGTTGTGCCGCTTTTTAAAATATAAGGCCTGTTTTCGGCCCCAAATTTACAATTTTTCGCTGGCAATGTTTCATTTGAATTTTTGTTTAACCTTTTTTATTTTTATAAGTTTAAAATATATTTGCGTTCGCCAACAGGTTCTTATATTGTTTATCTTTATAATCAATTTTGAAACAACTTTTTCCATGAAGTTTATTGCACTGATACCCGCTCGTTTCCAATCTACCCGTTTTCCTGGTAAACCTCTTGCACTTCTGGGGGGGAAGCCTGTTATTCAATGGGTATATGAAAATTCAGCACTTGGACTTAAGCAGGTTTGGGTGGCTACCGACGATAAACGGATTTTTAAAACCGTTCAAAATTTTGGAGGTAAAGCAATATATACCCATTCAAACCATAAAAGTGGCACCGATCGTTGTGCTGAAGCAGCCCGGCTGCTTGAACAGGAAATTGAATTTGATGCAGTTATTAATATTCAGGGAGATGAACCTTTTGTTAGAGCCGAACAACTCCTTCAACTGATGTCGAGTTTTGATGAAAATACTGCAATAGCTACACTTGTCAGAGAAATAGAAAATGCAGATGAGCTTTTTAATCCCAACCGGCCTAAAGTAGTACTTGATAATTTCAATAATGCTTTGTACTTTAGCCGCTCGCCAGTTCCTTATGTTCGGGGAGAAATGGAAGGAAACTGGTATTTATACCATAAATTCTGGTCACATGTGGGTATGTACGCTTATACTAAACAAGTATTACAGGAAATTACTCAACTTGAGTCTGGAAAACTTGAAAAGGCAGAAGCGCTGGAACAACTGAGGTGGCTCGAAAACGGCTATCGCATTAAAACAGCGGTTACTCATTTTCAAAGCATAGGAATTGATACTCCTGCCGATTTGACCGCAGCTGAAATGCTTTTAAAATAAAAGGCATATTATTTGCTTGTTTAATAAGAATATTGTAATTTAAAGGCTATGAAAAAATTTTTACTGGGAACCATATTTTCACTTGTTATTTTTGCATCTTTTGCCATCCGTCCGGGCTTTGAATTGGGCCCGCAGGATAATCGGGGTGTTATTGATTCCAGTCAAAATGAACTGAGGGTTTATCCCAATCCTACACAAACAGGCCAGGTAACACTCGAAATGAATACAGGAGAGATTTCTGAAATCCGGCTAATCAATATAGCAGGTAAGGAAGTTATCTACAGGAAAATGGATTTCGGAGCACCAAAATACGTCTTATCTCTCGATAATTTACCCAACGGAATATACTTTGTCAGAATAAAATCTGTTGAAAACAAAACGGTTGTTAAAAAGCTGGTGGTTTCTTCACATTAATATCCTGAGCAAAATCAACTTTTATAAGTTACACATCCCGGTTTCTACCAACAGTTAAATTTTCTGAAATTTTAGTTGTTAGCAGGTACCAAATCTTTTTTTTGCTTCTTCCAAAATGGCCTTTGTAGCTGTTGCGCCGCATCTGCTGCATCCTGTCTTCTGCATTTCCAGCAACCGATCGAGTGAACGTACTCCCCCCGCTGCTTTCAATTTAACACCCCGACCTACATTTTTCTTCATTAATTCCAGATTGGGAATCGATGCTCCTGTATAAGAATATGTATTTTCGGGTCCTTTCACAAATCCAAACCCTGTCGATGTTTTAACAAAATCAGCACCCACGCGGGTGCAAATCTCACACAATTTTTTAATGTCTTGCTCTTTAGTTACATAATCGGTTTCAAAAATTACTTTTACAATGGCATTGTTTTCGTGACAGATATGAGTAACTGAATTAATTTCATGCTCGATGTATTCCCAGTCTCCCTGGAGGGCTTTGCCAATATTGATGACCATATCAATTTCTGTTGCACCATCATTACAGGCTGTTTCAGCTTCAAATACCTTCACTTCAATGGCTGAATTTCCGGCAGGAAAACCAACAACACAGCCAATGAGTACACCAGAATCCTTAAGATGTTCAACCGCCTGTTTTACAGCATACGGTTTAACACAAACCGATGCCACACCATATTCCCTTGCCACTTCACACTCCCTCTTCAAATCTTCATCAGTAAGTGTAGGGTGAAGAATGGAGTGATCAATCATTTTAGCCAGTTCATTAACTTTATTCATGAGCCGTATTTTTAATCGTCGATGGTCTGGAATACCATCTGTCTGAATTTCCACCCTGTCTGATCATTCACTTCACCCTGAGTTTGTTTCATTATAATACCTATAATTCCCTCCTGAGGATCGGCAAAATACTGAGTATTGAAATAACCTCCCCAATCAAAGGTTCCTTCACTTCCAATTCCTCCCATATCTTCTCCTTTTGAAGTTACCACACCAAATGCCAGACCGTAATATTTTTCATCTCCACCCCATAATTCTCCTGTTTGATTTCCCATAACACTTTTTATTGTCGTACGGCTAAGCAACCGCACACCCTTATATTCCCCGCCATTAAGATACATTTGCAGAAACACAGCATAATCTTTTGCGGTGCTTGAAAGTCCTGCTCCGCCTGAAAAGAATTGTTTTGCACCTTTTACCGGGTAATTGGTATCGTAAAATGTTACCGGGTATTGTTCCCATTTGCCGTTGTTTTTGTGCTGAACAGCTACCAGTCTGCCGGCTTTGTTTTCAGGCAGGTAAAAACGTGTATCGTCCATACCCAGCGGATCAAAAATCCGGGTTTTTAAAAATTCGTCGAAAGGTAACCCCGAAATAACCTCAATGAAATACCCCATAACATCCAGTCCTTCACTATACTGATAAGCTGTCCCGGGATGAAAATGTAAGGGCAGGTGGGCCAGTTTTTTTACACTTTCTTCAATCGAAACATCTTCAGTAGTAAACAAATCGGTAACTCCCGCTTTCTGGTAAATCTTTTTCATACGTTCATCGCTGTCAATTATTCCGTAACCTACACCGGAAGTATGTGTGAGAAGTTGCCTGATTGTAATTTCCGATTCTGCCGGCTCCCCTGTCCAGCTTGAATCTGCTGCATTAAAGGTTTTTAATACCTGTGGGTTTTTAAACTCCGGAATATACCGGGAGATGGGATCGTCGAGCTGGAACTTACCCTCTTCCCAGAGCATCATCACGGCTGTAGCCGTAATCGCTTTTGTCTGTGATGCAATCCGGAATATATCATCGCGCTTCAGCTTTTTGTTTTCCTGGTTATTGGCCATGCCATAGGCTTTCCAATGAACAATCCTGCCATCGCGGGCAACCAGAGTAACGATTCCCGGAACATCGCCGGCATCAACAGATTCCATACACATTTTGTCTATGCGGGACAGACGTTCGGGTGAAATTTCCGCTTCCCAGGGTTCGGCTTCATATAATTCGGCAGAAACAACCGCAGATTGTGTTTGACCATATCCGGCAGATATAATGGCTGCCAGGATAAGAAGAAGAATTAGGTACTTTTTCATTGTCATTGTTTTTTCAATAAACCGGCTTTTTATTTAACCTGGTTCTAAATTAAGAAAAATTCAACATCCCAAATGATAATGTGATGTTAAAGGTGCTAAAAATATGTCAGACTCAAATCAAAAGGAACAGTATCAGGGGCAGATGCAGCCAAACTGAATCACTGAGATGTACCCGATTTATTTTAGGTAAACCGGTTCATGGAGGGCATAAAGATAATTTGATCCGGATTTGATATCTCTTCAAAATTTTTTATGCCTTTCCGGATTAAAATCTTATTAAATAAAAGCTCTGTAAATTTCCTTTTTTTTTTTTGTCGGCCATAATTTTAGCATTTATTAAACAATTTCCTTTTGTTAATGGTAATAGATACTGATTCATTTAAAGTTAAAGCTAATGGCAAACAGGAGGAATTTTTTAAAATCTTTGGCTGGTATAACTGCCGGCCTTTCGGTAAGCAGTTTATCTCATGCAAATAACCAGGAATCCGACAGGTTGGGAGAAGTGCTTCCCAGACGAAAGTTTGGCAGCACGGGGGAATATATTACCATGCTTGGGACGGGTGGTTATCATGTAGGTTGGACAACAGAACGTGATGCTCAGGAGGTAATTGAAGCCGCTCTTGAAGGTGGTGTACGTTTTTTTGATACGGCTGAAAGTTATTCAGATGGTGTTAGTGAGGAGCGGTACGGCAGGTATTTAACACCCAAATACCGCGATCTGATATTTCTTATGACCAAATCTACAGGTCGTGATGCCAAAAGTGTGCAGGAACATCTGGAAGGATCGCTTCGCAGGTTAAAGGTCGATCGGATTGATTTGTTTCAGGTGCATTCAATCCGGACACCGAAGGATGTGGTTGAGCGTATTGAGAATGGAGTGCTGGATGTACTTTTAAAAGCGAAGGAAGAAGGAAAAATAAGGCATATCGGATTTACCGGGCACCAGAATCCATTTGCACATGTCCGTATGCTTGAGCGGACCGATGAAAGGGATTTGTTCAGTGGGGTACAAATGCCTGTAAATGCTCTTGATCCGTCGTATTTCAGTTTTATTGAAAATGTGATTCCTAAAGCAATAAAACGAAATCTGGGTATTTTGGCTATGAAATCATTGGCCGATGGCCGTTTTTTTGCAAATAAAAAAGAAGCCGGCTGGACCAGCGATGATCCTGTTATACCTAATTACATAAGTCTTAAAGAAGCCATGTATTTTGTTTGGTCGCTACCGGTTACAGTGCTTATTTCCGGTAATGAGAATGCAACTTATATGCGCGAAAAAGTTGCTCTTGCCCGTTCGTTTGTAAAACTCACAGAGGAACAAAGAATGGCTTTGATTGAGAAAGTTAGAAATAAAGCACTGGCCGGAAAAGTAGAATATTATAAAAATCAGGAAGTTTAAATGGTGTTCAGGTATTGAATGCTTACTTTTTTAAATGGTTACATAAAAATTTATCTTTGTATTCACCTTTGTGGTTATGTATTGTCAATGCCTGGTAAATTATACGTTCATTTAAAAAAATATATAAAATATGATACCAAAAATAAATCCTACCGAAACGGATGCATGGAAAAAACTGGATGCCTGTTACAGTTCATTCAAAGGCAGACATATAAAAGAGTTGTTTGATGGGGATTCCGATCGTTTTCAAAATTATTCTCTAAAATTCGGGGATATTTTGGTGGATTATTCCAAAAATCTGATTGATGACACTATACGTAGATTATTGATAGAGCTTGCCGGTGAATGTGGATTGAATGAAGCCATTGGCAGCATGTTTTCGGGTCAGAAAATAAATGTAACGGAAAACCGGGCTGTGTTGCATGTGGCATTAAGAAACAGGAGCAATTACCCTATACTGGTCGACGGAAAGGATGTGATGCCCGAGGTAAATGATGTACTTAATCAGATAAAGGAATTTTCGGATAAGGTTATATCCGGTGAATGGAAAGGTTATAGCGGCAAGGCAATTACAGATATAGTAAATATTGGTATCGGGGGCTCCGATTTGGGGCCGCTGATGGTAACTGAAGCATTGAAACCTTATAAGAAGGAACACATCTACCTGCATTTTGTATCGAATGTTGATGGCACACATATGGCTGAAACATTAAAAAAGATTGATTCCCAAACATCATTGTTTATAGTTGCTTCAAAAACATTTACCACTCAGGAAACCATGACCAATGCAAATACAGCAAGGAGTTGGTTTTTGGATGCAGCGCAAGATGAAAAGTTTGTCAGGAATCACTTTGTTGCAGTTTCAACCAACGAAAAAGAGGTGGCCGGATTTGGAATCGACACCAAAAACATGTTCCGGTTTTGGGATTGGGTAGGAGGCCGTTATTCATTATGGTCGGCAATAGGGCTCTCCATTGCCTGTGGACTGGGATTCGAAAATTTTGTTGAATTGCTGGAAGGTGCACATGAAATGGATATTCATTTCCGTACTATGGATTTTGGCAAAAATATTCCGGTGTTGCTTGCACTCATCGGCATTTGGTACAACAACTTTTATGGTGCCGAAACCGAAGCCATTTTGCCGTATGATCAGTATATGCATCGTTTTTCAGCCTATTTTCAGCAAGGGAACATGGAAAGTAACGGAAAATATATTGACCGTAACGGAAAACCGGTAGATTACCAGACAGGGCCAATAATCTGGGGAGAACCGGGAACGAATGGTCAGCATGCATTTTATCAGCTGATTCACCAGGGAACAAAATTAATACCCTGCGATTTTATTGCACCGGCCATCAGCCACAATGCTGTTGGGGATCACCACTTAAAACTGCTGGCCAACTTTTTTGCCCAGACAGAAGCCATGATGGCAGGGAAAAGCAAAGATCAGGTGAGAGAGGAATTGAAGAATGCGGGCAAGACAGAAGAACAAATTTCAGCTTTGCTTCCATATAAAGTTTTTACCGGAAACATTCCTACAAATTCCATTCTGATTAAAAAACTGACTCCCCATACTTTGGGTTCATTAATAGCTATGTATGAACATAAGATCTTCGTCCAGGGTATTATCTGGAATATTTACAGCTTCGATCAATGGGGCGTGGAATTGGGCAAGCAACTGGCAAATGTAATTCTTCCCGAACTTTCCGGAGATGGATCTGTGACCAGTCATGATGTTTCTACCAATGGGCTGATAAATGCCTATAAGGAAATGAGATAATTGCATCGGGTTCTTTTGAACCTCATGTATATAAACCGGAACGAGTTAGCTTAACTTCAGTGATAATTGTTTAATTTCTTTTTTAGGGGGAGCATTTTCGTATAAGATACGATAAACAGTTTCACAAATAGGCAATAATACCTGGTGCTTTTTATTGATTTCGTGAATGGATTTGCAGGCATAATATCCTTCGGCTATCATGTTCATGTCCAGAAAAGCATTCTTTACCGAATATCCTTTACCAATCATTGTTCCCAATAACCGGTTCCGGCTGAATTGCGAATAGACTGTGACCATCAGATCTCCAAGGTAAGCGGAATCTTTCATGTCGCGGCTGATGGGATGAACAGTGTCGACAAAACGTTTTATTTCCTGAATGGAATTGGAAACCAGTGTTGCCTGAAAGTTATCGCCATAGTGAAGTCCATGAGCGATACCGGCACATATAGCAATTATGTTTTTCATAACTGAAGTATACTCCGTTCCCCAGATATCATCAGAAATGGTGGTGTAAATATAGTTGCTGTGAATTAACCGTGCAAAACCGGCTGCCTTGGCTTCATCAAGGCTGGCAATGGTAAGGTAGGAAAGCTTCTCCAGTGCTACTTCCTCTGCATGGCATGGGCCTGCAATTACTCCCATGTTTTTTAGAGGCACATTGAACTGTTGATGCAGGTATTCTACTACAAGCAGGTTATCCTTTGAAACAATTCCTTTAATGCCTGACAGTATAAATTTTTTGCTGAGATTTTTTTTTGACCGTTTTAGTAACTCGGGTAGAAATGCTGAAGGAACTGCTAATACAACAATGTCGGAATCGGAAATAAGATCATTTACGTTATTAAAAAAATGAATACGGGAAAGATCGAATTCAACGCTTTGCAGGTAACGCGGGTTGGTTCGTAATTCTTTAAATATTTCAATAGTCTCTTTTTTTCTGAAAAACCAGTTGATCTGGCTAACATTTTCCAACAGCATTTTTGCTATGGCTGTGGCCCAGCTTCCACTTCCAATTACACCTACCTTATCCGTTTTTATATTCATTCCTTTTCTTTTCCGGAATGCAAAAATAAGAAGATTATAAAACTTTCATTCAAATTCCCCGATTTGTTGTATTTTATGAGTAACAAATCAGTAATTACAATGGCAAATGCGAAATTTTATTCTTGCACTTGACTCAGGCACAACCAGTAACCGGGCCATATTGTTCAATCGATCGGGTGATGTTGCAGGGGTAATGCAGCAGCGTTACAATCTGCTTTTGCAGATGCAGGCAAATGCAAATGCACGTGTTATACGTCCCCTGATAACGGAGACAACAGACCTGGGAGTAGCTTATTTGGCAGGTTTGGCAACCGGATTAATTCAGATAGATTTTCCTATTATGACTGAATTCAAATCAGCATTTTGTAAATCAGCCCGGAGTTGCGGGGGCCAATTCATTTAATATAAATTGCTTCTTTTTTGAAAGGAAATCGGATTTTTATAAAAAAAGAAGAAAGAATTTTGGAAATGAAAAAAGGTTTTCTACATTTGTAGTGCAATACGTTCTGTATTGCTTGTGTGTTTGGGGGTTAACATTTGAGGGCAGCTGATGAGCTGCCCTTTTCTTTTTATAGTACTAACGACCATCGTTCGATGATTTTTAAAATAGCCTGGAATGAAATTCACGTATTTGTACAATTTCTCATTTTTTTTGTGCCTGAAGGCTTTGCTCCCTATGCTGTCTTCCCCATCAGTTCGCATGTTGGACCAACTCAGGTGATTATCCGAACAATCTCTTTATTAATTTTAATTCTTGTGCGGTAGAATTTTAAAAAATTTAAGTTTGCTATTTCATTAATTCCAGTTCCTCCTTCAGATATTTTGCGGTATAAGAGATTTTATTTTTTGCAATTTTTTCAGGAGAGCCGGTACATAGAATTTTTCCACCGTTTTTTCCTCCGTCGGGACCTAAATCGATAATGTAATCGGCCACTTTTATTACATCCATATTGTGTTCAATAACAATCACAGTATTTCCCTTATCAACTATCTTGTTCAGAACTTCCAGTAACACGCTGATGTCTTCAAAGTGAAGACCGGTGGTAGGTTCATCAAGGATATAAATGGTTTTGCCGGTATCGCGTTTGGCTAATTCAGCAGCCAGTTTAACCCGTTGGGATTCTCCGCCCGACAGAGTTGTGGATGATTGGCCCAGGGTAATGTAACCCAGGCCTACCTCCTGCAGGGTTTTCAATTTTACTACAATAGCTGGAATATTTTCAAAAAATTCTACACCTTGATTAATGGTCATCTCCAACACATCGCTGATCGATTTTCCCTTAAATCTGACTTCAAGAGTTTCACGGTTGTACCTTTTTCCGTTGCATTTATCGCAATGAACATACACATCGGGAAGAAAATTCATTTCAATTAGTTTCATTCCTCCTCCCTGACATTCTTCACAACGCCCTCCTTTCACATTGAAGGAAAACCGGCCGGGTTTGTACCCCCGTATTTTTGACTCAGGCAATTGAGTAAACAGGTTTCGGATATCGGAGAAAACACCTGTATAGGTAACCGGGTTAGACCGGGGAGTTCGTCCAATAGGGGATTGATCCACGCGTATTACCTTATCGGCATAATCCAGCCCTTCCACTTTTTTATAAGGCAGAGGGTCTTGTACCGAATTGTAGAAATGCTGGCTCAAGATGGGCTGTAGGGTTTCATTAATCAATGTTGATTTTCCGCTTCCAGAGACACCGGTGACACATATAAACATTCCCAAAGGGATTTCAAGTGAAATGCTTTTCAGGTTATTTCCCGTACAGCCAGAAACTTTTAAAATCCTGCCATTTCCATTTCGTCTTATTTCCGGAACTTTTATCGTTTTTCTGTGGTTCAGGTAATCGGCAGTCAGAGTTTTAGTCTTCAACACATCTGCAGGAGTTCCTGCTGCCACAATTTCTCCGCCGTGTTGTCCGGCATAAGGGCCCATATCGATGAGCCAGTCTGCATGAAGCATAGTTTCCCGGTCATGTTCCACCACTACAACCGAGTTTCCACTGTCGCGCAATTGTTCCAGTGCATGAATCAGTTTTAGGTTATCGCGATGATGCAGTCCTATACTGGGTTCATCCAGAATATACAAAACATTCACCAGTTGTGAACCAATTTGCGTAGCCAGCCTGATGCGCTGTGATTCACCTCCCGAAAGGCTTTGAGCTGTGCGATCAAGCGCCAGATAATCAAGTCCTACTCCAAGCATAAATCCTAATCGGTCGCGGATTTCTTTAATCACTTCTAACCCTATTTGACGTTGACGGCTGCTCAATCGGTCTTCCAGTCCATCTAACCAAGATCCCAATTCATTCAGATCAAGCTGGGCCAGCTCTGATATATTTTTCCCATCGATTTTAAAATGAAGCGATTCCTTTTTTAATCTTTGTCCGTTGCATTCAGGGCAAACAATCGTTTTTATAAACTGGCTGGCCCATTTTTGTGCTTTTTTGGCCGGATTATCTTCACGCTGACTGTCGATATATTTTACCACTCCATCATAACTCATCATATAATTCATGCTTGTACCAAGTGGTGTATTTTTAAGTTGAATTCGTTCATTTGTACCAAACAAAACAGCATGTAGTCCCTCTTCGGGTATCTTTCTTATTGGAGTTTTGAGCGTAAAGTCATACTTTTCACCCAAGGCTTCAATTTGCCAGAATATTAAGGAATTGCGATAAGCCCCCAGAGGGGCAATTCCTCCCCGGGCAATGCTTTTTTCTTTATCCGGGATTATTTTTTCCACATCTATTTCAGTTATTCTGCCCAGTCCGTTACAGTATTGGCAGGCTCCCTGCGGGGAATTGAATGAAAAACTATGGGGAGCAGGTTCACTATAGGAAATACCAGTGGTAGGACACATGAGCAGACGGCTGTAGTACTTGACAGAATTTGTTTCATAATCAAGTATCATGAGGATTCCATGGCCATGCTTCATAGCAGTTTGCACACTGTCTTTAAGTCTTTTCCCTCCCGCATCATCCACAACCAGCTTATCAACCACAATTTCAATAAAGTGGTTTTTATACCTGTCTACCTTATGATGATGTTTGATTTCCATAATTTCCCCGTCAACACGGGCATGCAAAAAACCTTTACGTCTGATTTGCTCAAATAAATCACGGTAGTGCCCTTTTCTTCCCTTTACCACGGGAGCCAGAATGTAGATTCTTTTCCCTTTAAAATTTTGGTTAATCAATTGCAGGATTTTCTCTTCGGAATACTTCACCATTTTCTCTCCTGTATTGTAGGAAAATGCTTCAGCAGCCCTGGCATAAAGCAACCGAAGAAAGTCGTAGATTTCAGTTACCGTACCTACTGTCGAACGTGGATTGCGGGTAGTAATTTTCTGCTCAATCGAAATTACCGGGCTGAGTCCTGTTATTTTATCTACATCGGGACGTTCCAGGTTACCGAGAAAGGATCTGGCATAAGCAGAAAATGTCTCTATGTAGCGTCTTTGGCCTTCTGCATAGATGGTATCGAAAGCTAGGGAAGATTTGCCACTTCCACTTAACCCTGTAATGACTGTGAGTTTATCCCGGGGGATTTCTACTTCAATATTCTTTAAATTATGAACACGTGCTCCGTAAACGATTATCTTATTTTCCGGCTCAATATATTCATATTCAATCAATTCATCTGATTTTTTATTTTCCTGCATAAGGATTTTTTTAAACTCTTGTGAAACATCCTGTAATTGCTTGCAGTTAATCTAAAACAGGAATTTTAATGGTGTATTTTTTTTTGCCTGCATTGGTCAGGTTATTTTCCCGGAGCCAGGGATTGAAATCCTTCAATAATTTATAATTAGTATTGTGATCCATGGCAAAAGTTGCAAGGTCAGCCACCTGACCTGTTACCTCAACATTGTAGGTTTGAATTATCGGATACTTTTCCTCTTCGGTAACAAGAAAATTATAATTTTCAGGATTTTCCAATATCAGTTTTAGTGCAATTAAACGGAACACATACCTACTGGTTTCTTCACCAAAGAGGAGGTCGTAATAAGCTTCATTTTTCTGTCTTTTCATTTGACGGTCAACTCCTGCCATCCCCCCATTATAAGCTGCAGCCACCATTGCCCAGCTTCCATACTTCCGGTATGCTTTCAGCAAATAATCGCAAGCAGCATAGGTTGATTTTTCAATATGATACCGTTCATCCACTTCGCTGTTTACTTCCAGACCATACTCCTGTGCAGTAGTTGACAGGAACTGCCATAATCCTACAGCTCTTGCAGGAGAAACAGCACGTGGATTTAACCCGCTTTCTGCCACTGCCAGATACTTAAAATCTGCTGGGACACCATTTTCAGCCAATATAGGCTCAATGACAGAAAAGTAGCGGGGCGCTAATTTTAAGAGCCGCAGAGTCTGAGAGTGGAAATAAGAATTTACCAGCAACTCACGGTCGAGTGATTCGCGAACATCGAAGCGCCCCATTGGTACAGGTTCTCCGGCAAATTCTACCGATTCCGGAATTTCTACCGATTTAAATGTAATCGGCACATTCATTCTGATGACTTGTGGCTCTTCATTGCTGGAAGAGCCGAGAATTAAAAAATAAACAACGGTAATATTGGCTGCTATGATAACGGGTAAAAAAATCCTCCACAACTTTTTTCTGCTCATCTTCACGTATATTTTTCATACAACGGCAAATTTACACTTTTAGTTGCTGGATGGCAATGAAAAATATAAAGTTTCATTAAGAAAAAACAGCTATCATAATGAATTGCGAAATGGATTAGGTGAAAAAAAATAATGAACTTTCGAGTTACGGATGACATAATTTATGCAGATAAGCAAAAGGCTTTATAGGATTTAGTCTTTCTCTCTCCTAAATGACAATTAATAACATTTTTAATTGAAATGGAATAATTGTAATTATTAAAATTTATGTAATAATCAGGCTTTACTTTTATTAAAATTTCATTTGGAATCAATTGTTATCTTTGCAGTAGCAGGGGAAAACAATTAATACATGGAAAAGATCTGGAATTTGAAGAAACAGGGTGATGCAAATGAAATCAAGCACCTTTCGGCAGCATTGAATGTAAATATGACCATTGCCCGGTTGCTGGTGCAAAGAAACATAAAAACATTCAATGAAGCCAAGGCATTTTTCAGGCCACGTTTAAGTGACCTTCACGATCCATTCTTAATGAAAGATATGGAAAATGCAGTTGAACGGCTTGAACTTGCTGTAGCCCGGCAGGAGAAAATTCTTATTTACGGAGATTACGATGTAGACGGCACTACTTCCGTGGCGATGATGTATATATTTCTGAAATCAAGAATCAACCATCTTGAGTATTATATACCCAACCGATACAGCGAAGGTTATGGGATATCGCTTAAAAGTATTGATTTTGCTGTAGAAAATGATTTTTCACTTGTTATTGCCCTTGACTGTGGAATAAAAGCAGTAGAAAAAATAACCGATGCCAAACAACGAGGTGTTGATTTTATCATATGCGATCACCACAATCCTGATGAAACTGTGCCACCTGCTGTGGCGGTTCTTGATCCCAAACAATTGGATTGCAATTACCCCTATAAAGAATTATCCGGATGTGGTGTCGGGTTTAAGTTTTTGCAGGCTTATTGTCAAAAAAATAACATCGAACTTGAAGAAATTTATGATTTGCTTGATTTGGTTGTGGTTAGTATCGCTTCCGATATTGTCCCTATTACCGGCGAGAACAGAGTATTGGCATATTATGGTCTGAAAAAGCTAAATTCAAATCCCGGTATGGGTTTGCAAACCATTATTAATCTGGCGGGTATAAACGGTAATGATATTACAATAAGTGATATTGTATTTAAAATTGGCCCCCGTTTGAATGCATCGGGACGCATCGAGCATGGTAAAAAATCGGTTCAAATACTTGTTTCTGTGGATGAGGATAAGTCTGATATTCTGGGAGAAGAAATTGATTCTTTTAATGAAATTCGCAAAACACTCGACCGCGACATTACTCAAGATGCCCTGGATATGATTGAGAACGATGAAATAATGAAGTACATGAACAGCACGGTATTGTACAACCGCGACTGGCATAAGGGTGTGGTGGGAATTGTTGCATCGAGGGTAACCGAGCAATTTTACAGACCTACGATTATTCTTACCGAATCAAATGGACTGGCCACTGGTTCGGCACGTTCAGTAAAGGATTTTGATTTGTATGAAGCCATCGGGCAGTGCAGCGATCTTCTTGAATCGTATGGCGGGCATATGTATGCTGCCGGACTTACTCTTAGAATCGAAAATATTCCTGAATTCCGAAGGCGATTTGAAGAAATTGTCACCAATCAACTTACTGATCTTTCACAGGTGCAATCTATTGATGCTGATGCCAAAATTACCCTGAGCGAAATTACACCACGTTTTTATCGAATCCTGAAGCAGTTTGCACCTTTCGGACCTCACAATATGACACCGGTATTTATAACTGAAGATGTTTTTGATGCAGGTACAAGCCGGTTGGTAGGAAAAAATCAGGAGCATCTGAAGCTTGATCTGGTGGAACCGGATGTTCATTCCGGTATCTTTCCCGGCATCGCTTTTAGCCAGTCCGATAAGTTTGACCTGATAACTTCCGGTCTGCCTTTTGATGTATGCTATTCGATTACTGAAAATGAATACCGTGGGAAGACCAGCCTGCAGCTTTTTATCCGTGATATTAAAAAGAGGGATATATTTTAATTCAGCCGGTACAAACGAATTTTCTTATCATTCCATTCTCTCATTAATTTGTATTTTTTTTCAATGTACTGGTTTAACTTTCTATTTTCCCGTTCAACTATAATAAATTCAGGAGAATCATCCATAATCCGCTTTATCTCCTGGTCTACATTAATTTTAAATGCTTTATGTGTGTCGGTAAAAATGAGATTAGGATGTACATATTTGGTAGGGCTTTCCTTTTCAAGCAAATAATATACTACCTGTTCATAATTTGTAACATATACATGCTCCCCGGGGTCAAGTTCCTGTTCAATGGCAGTGGCAACTTCCCTCGGGTAATCCTGCTTCATCACCTCATTGTTAAAACTGATGATTTGTATGACCAGTGTTCCCAGCAACAGTAAGGTTAACCCCGTGTTCCCGGAAAATAATAGCGATGGAATTTTGCCTTTTTTTAATTCAGGATGAAAGAACAATCCGCCAACCCTCCAAGAAACCATGTCTCCCATTTGGGGAGAAGAAAAAGCAATAAGGCACCTATGGTAGTGAGGTTAAATAACAATTCGGTGTTTGGGGATCTTCCATGGTATATCCAAATAGACGTATAAAAAATGTAAATTAAACCAGATGCAAATGCCGGATTTTGTTTCTTGAAAAAAATCATCGATGCCCTGTAAATTAGAAATGATGTGAACCCTACAACCATGGCAAACACAAACCGTTTCATAAAAATAGAACCTCCAAAAAGAAGTTCCATCGCTGCATAGAAAATGAAAATACCTGTCGGTTTGGTGTCGGTTACATCGGTGTAGAGTTCTTTCCCATGCAAAATATCACGTACTATTATAAGATAGTTGATTCATCATGATCAAGCACACTGGGAAAAAAACTGAAGAAACGTAACCCCACTGAACCCAATAAAAGCAACAGAGCTATTTTTTTTTCAGACCAAAAAAGATTCATATTATATTCGCATTTTTTTATTCAGGAGAGTTAATTGTGTTAGTAGTTATTAACTCAGAAAGCTTATTTAATATTACAGCCCCTGTACTTTTTAGCCGTCGTTCTGACTGATGCCCATCGGCAATTAAAATACATCCGACACCAAGTGCCTGTGCTACTTCAAAATCATGATTGGTGTCCCCAATCAGAAAGGTATTTTCTGTTTTTATATCAAAATTTTTCATAAGCCACCTTCCACGCTCCTCTTTTGATACTGCATAATGGTCATTCAAACCGGCGATTCCTTCAAAAAAACCTAATATGTCATTCAACTTTAGAGTTTTGTAAAGCATTTTCTGATGCATGGCAGAAAGCACAAACTGCCGGTAGCCTTTATCCCTGAAATAAGTGAGTACCTGGACAGCTGATGGGTGAAGATGACATTTCTCAACACCGGCTTCATATAAATCGATAAATTCAAGTGCCGGAATGGAAAAATCTTCCTTGTTGAAATCAAAACCAACAGCTTTGTAATAATCTTTTACCGGGAAAGAAAATACCTTCTGATATAGGGTTTTATCGATTAATGGCAGTTTTCTTTTTCTGAGCAACAAATTTATTGATGATATGCACAGGTCGAGATCGTTAAGCAATGTACCATTCCAATCCCAGATTAAATGAACTGGCTGCATTAGGGTTCAGTTACTTTCAGTTTATTAATAACAGGATTGGCATAAAGTTTTAAAAAGCGTTCCTGAATATCGGTAATCGGGAAATCAATGTGAATCATTGCCTGCTCAATCATAAGCTTAAAATTTTTCTTTTCATGATGCGTATACCGATCCATAAAACGCGGCTCGGACATAAGCATATCGTAGGCAATATAATTGTTTGGCCAAAGTTTATAATTGGCATAAATCTGACGGTCGATAAGTTCAGCCAGTTCTTTAATCTGCTGATTTTTCTGTTCCAGGGTATTTGTTCCATAGGTAGAGAATTCGATAGGTTTACCAAATGAAAATCTCATGTGACCTTTAGGATTAAATATTCCCATCGACATGCTTTTCAAATCGTCTTTATTGGTTTTCATTTGTCCATAATGCTCTTTTTTTATAAGCTCTTTCATTTTGGCCAATCCACAAGGTTCTATTTCATACGAAATAGAAACCGGCACAATGTTCAATTCATTAAAACCTTCGGCAAAGCTTTTTTTATTGCTCATATTAAGCATTTTTAGTACGCTTTCCTGAGTCTTATCGAAGCCGTTTTTGGTTCGGCCTTCCTTTTGGGCAATCCACACCGACAAATTATCATCCGTAATAGATTTACGAATAAAATGAGAAACGATTTTCGACGACTGAAGTAATTCCCTTGGAGGAAGGTTCCGTTTGATAATAAATGAACGATTGAGTTTTACAGCATGTTCAATCCATTCATACAACAATAAGTTGTTGCCAATGGCTATTTGAGTGGTATTCATCCCCTTGTCAAAAATCAATAAATTTAGCAAGGCAGCATCCAGAATAATGTCGCGATGGTTTGAAATAAACAGGTACGGCTTTTTTTTGTCAAGATTCTCTAAGCCGTTACATGATAATCCATCCGATGTTTTGTTAATAATCCAGTTCAGCAAATCATAAATAAATGTTCCCTGCAATTGTTTTATCTTTCGAATCATTCGCAATTGCAATTTTACCATTTCTACTTTTGGCCTGGTTTTAAACAGATGAATTAATACCCTGTCGAATGCAGGATCTTTCACCATCAATCTTATTTTTTGTTTAACCTCCTTGTCGGTATAAGGGCGAATATCATCGAAATTGAATTCCATGCTGATTTTTTTTAAGGCACAAAATAACGAATTAAAGACCTATATTTTTAATCTTAGTTGAAATTTTAATTCAGTTTTTTTATTTCCCTCTATTTCATTGTAGCCTGAGCCTATAGTTTCAACATGATTGTAAAGAAAATTTCCCATTTTCAGCCACACTTCAAGTTTTTTACTCATTTTGTATTTCATATAAATATAAATACGATATCCATTCCCATAATAAGCAGGAATGGCAAAATTATAGAGCAAATCATTTTCATAAGCGTATATTCGGGAGTAATAGCTATCGGTATTAAACCAGGCAATACGTGCTGAAACATTTAACGGAATACGGGCAGGAGAAATCTGAGCATCCTGGAATATCATGATGCCATTTTCTGCTTTAATGCCTTTATAATATACTGTTTCTATCCTGGATTTAAGTGTAATTACTTCACAAGGAACGTATTGAAAATGAATACGTAATTTCCTGAACTGTTCAGGAAAATTTTCATTTTTTTCATCTATCCTGAATTTCTTTTCATTTTCTTCGTTTTTATAACGAACATACAACTGGATATGGTCCGACGGACGAAAATCGACCTGAGCGAAAACATCCCATCCATTAGATGGACCAGCTGTATTGAATTTAATCCATTTTGAATGGCGGATATCATAATATGCCGAAAAGGTAACCTTTTTGACTGGTAATATACGAATGCCTGAATAAAGGCCTGTTTCATTTGAAGCCAAATTGTTTTCAGCAAAAGGAGCCGACCATAAAGCATGGTAATTTTTATCGAAATGCCGGAATAGAGAAGATAGCTGAATACGATCGTGAAGATAAGCCGTTGCTCCTTGCAGAACTGCCTTGCCACCCGATTTTGAAATAGCAGATTCACCAAACAACTGGTATCTCCCTTTGCTGAACAGATAATCAATTCCTCCTGCAAAATTTTCTGTACCCTTGAAATTAAACTTGTTATAAAGTTGTTCAGCGGGAAGGAAAGGAAGGTCGAACTTCCGGTATAAAAATACAGCCCCCAGTTTCAAATTTCGGAACATAAGGTTTCCCAATGCACCTGTATTTAAATCGTTTATACTCTTTTTATCGGCAATTTCATTATTTGTACGATGATAACCCGAGGTTTGCAGACTGGTAAAAAATCTTCCCAACGAATCCACTGATACCAGATTACCGTCACTGTTTTTTTTTGAGAAGAAGAAGTTGATTTTTGCATCACCAAGTGTTAAAGTAGTTGCAGCTCCTCTGAAGAATTGATTTTCATCAGCAGAGGTATATGGTCTTATTCCCTGGTTTGTCTTGTAAACATCAGTAACATATAATGATTTGTCGAGGGAAAATCCCTGCCACAGCACCAATCCTTGTCCACTTCGAACAATAAAATCACCTAAGGTTATATTTTGGATGAAGGGGCTAATTTTAAAACTTAGGTGGGCAGAATAGAAATCAAAGCCGTATTGATTTGATTTGGAAAAAAATGCCTCACCCGGATCTTTTTCTGCCGTAAATCCGGCAGAGATGTTATCCCCCGATAGGAATCTGTATCTGGTAGAATATCTGAACCTGTTTCCTGCAAAAGGAACAATGCCATTTTCATCTTGTTTATATCCTCCAGGCCTTTGAATGGTTCCTAGTGACCGCAGCAGTACTTCATGCCGCCCGTAATTCAGAATTTCTGAAAGTTTCACTGGCTCATGTTCCATAGGACCAAAAAATATGAATGGTTCCATTCTCATAAGAACTTCGGGATCTAATCCCTCTATTACGTTCAATTCATAGATGGTAAATATTGGTCCATATCCATTACGATATTCCAATAGTTTATTAATCTGAATATCGTTCAGTAAATGAAGTCTTGAGAGCTGATGGCTTGTTGCTGTATTTATATTCAGAGGATTTATTGCATATTCTTCCAAATCTTCTATATTAATACTTCCTTCTGTTTCTTCTTCCTGTTCCTCAATAATTGATTCAATAATTGTCTCCAGTTGTTCTTGAGCCTTAGGTATTTGTGCCTGCACAACAAACGGAAATGCGGCAAAAAGAATTAATCCGATATAACAGAATATCCGTTTCATTTCAAATCAAACTGAACCGATAGAGAAGGAGTAAAACCCAGATTTGCATGATAGCTGAAGCCCAGATCAGCAGAAAAACATCCCGTACGATATCCAAATCCACCGGTATATTTTACCGGTTTTCCTGAAGCTCCAATACGTATGGCAAAGTTTTCTGCAGGCAAAAACTCAAGGCCCGACTTAAAAAGTGGCGGGTGGAGGTTCTCCTTTTCCACCTCAAATACAACCAGCACTGCTTTATCAAATTTGTAATGTCCGCCTGCCCTTATCGTCACAGGCATTTCCTGCCTGCCCGAAGGTAAATTGAACCCAACCTTTACAGGATTGAATACATGAGCTCCCAGATGAAGCTGTTCGTTAGCCCGTAAAAGAATCCCTCCTTCAAATGTAACAAGCTTCATTGCATGTTCATTTTCAGGGTATAGCTGCGCAAAATAATCCAGTTGTAGTCCTGCGCTCCATTTTTCAGACAACCGGTGTGCATAGGCAAGACCCATTTTGTTTTCTCTGAAAATGCCTTTGCCAAACTGATACAGACTGATGCCAAAAGCCCCTCTGTTTATTGGCATTATCACAGAACCCGCTGTCATTGACAGCTCATCAATACCAAATTTTGATTCAAAATAGAATCCGGCCGAAATTCCGGATACTCCTGTTAATCCTGCCTGGTTATGAAAAACAGCCCAGGTATCGCAAAAGGACACGGAAGCATGCGATAATGCTATTGAACGGGCACCTGCTAAAAAGTTTTCTGTTCCGGCAGAAAGGTTTGATGTGAATATTATTAATACAAGAAAACCCCAATTTTTTATTATATCGAGGATAACTCCTATCATTCAGGTTTTATTGATAATTGTCTGGAATGGCTTTTAATCCAACTAAAGTTAATTTGTTTTAAATTTATACTTTATCTCAGATAATTCCTTATTCGCTTTTACAATTTTTTGTTTAAGGCTTTGTTTATAATCTATCATTTTTTGCATAAGCTTTTCATCGCCAGTAGCCATTATTTGTACCGCAAGAATTGCAGCATTCATTGCACCATTAACTGCAACTGTGGCAACGGGTATTCCTGGTGGCATTTGTACAATCGACATAACTGAATCGAACCCGGCCATACTTGCATTAATGGGAACTCCGATTACCGGAAGGGGAGTCATAGCAGCAATAACACCCGGAAGATGAGCAGCCATACCTGCACCGGCTATAATAACTTTCAACCCACGGTTTTTTGCTCCTTTTGCAAATTCTTCTACCTCATCGGGTGTACGATGCGCCGATAAAGCATTCATTTCAAATGCAATTTCAAACTCCTCAAGTAATTGGGCTGCTTTTGCCATTATATCCAAATCGGATGTGCTTCCCATAATAATGCTAACTTTTGGATCCATCTTTTAATTATGTTTTCAGTTAATCAAATTGTTTTTGTTATTTTGTAATCTTTAAACGAAAATACAGCATTAAAGCTACTTATAAAAATAATTTTTTTCTTTAAATGAAACAAGTTAAAATTTACGATAAAAACTTTCAGCTTTTTGTCCCTTATGAAAAAATAAAGTCGGAAGTAAAGAAAATGGCCGCAGCCATGAATCGGGATTTAGCCAATAAGAACCCTTTGTTTGTTTGTATTCTGAATGGATCATTTATGTTTGCGGCAGAATTATATAAATGCATTGAACTGATAGAAACGGAAATATCATTTGTAAAGCTGGCATCCTATGCCGGGGATAAAACCTCAGGTGAGGTGAAACAGCTTATAGGATTAAATGAAAAAATAGAAGGGCGCACTGTAGTTGTGTTGGAAGATATAGTCGATAGCGGACTGACCATTGAACACATACAGGAGCAGTTGCAGCAATTAAATCCGGCTGAAGTGATAATTGCTACGCTTCTTTTAAAACCTGATGCACTGAAGAAAAAAGTGCAGCTCGATTATATCGGTATGGAGATTCCCAATGATTTTATTGTTGGCTTTGGGTTGGATTATAACGGTTATGGCCGTAATTTGATTGACATTTATAAAGTTATTAATTAATAAAAACCGGATATCATGTTAAATATTGTATTATTTGGACCACCCGGAGCGGGGAAAGGTACACAGGCAGAATTTTTAATAAAGTCGTATGATTTAATTCATTTGTCGACAGGAGATTTATTGAGAAATGAGATAGCTGCAGGCACAAAGCTTGGCAAGGAAGCAAAAACCTTTATGGATAAAGGGGAGCTGGTACCCGATGCGGTGGTTATAGGAATGATAGAAAATAAACTGGAAGCCAATAAAGATGCCAACGGATTTATTTTTGACGGATTTCCACGTACAGTAGATCAGGCTAAAGCTCTTGATGAACTGCTGTATCGTAAAGAAGCCCCCATTACTGCTATGTTAAGCCTGGAGGTTGAAGAACAGGAGCTTATAAACCGATTATTAAACCGTGGAAAGATTTCGGGCAGGGTCGATGATCAGGATACGTCGGTTATTGAAAACCGCATCGGTGTTTATAATGAGAAAACTGCGCCGCTCATTGAATATTATAAAAAGCAGAATAAATATTACGACATTAATGGTATAGGGTCTATTGAAGAAATTGCAGGACGGCTGAAAAATGTTATTGATAAAAAAGTGTGAATTCACTTTGCGCAATTGACGTATTACATTTAAGGAAAGAAAGCAGAGGGGGAAGAAAATGGCGGAGTCAAATTTTGTTGATTATGTAAAAATACATTGCAGATCGGGCAGCGGAGGAGCCGGTTCTGCTCATTTTCGGCGTGAAAAATTTGTTCCAAAGGGAGGACCCGACGGAGGTGACGGCGGACGTGGAGGACACATCATACTGCAGGGAAATCAGCATAAATGGACCCTTCTCCATTTAAAATACAGCAGGCATATACATGCTGAAAACGGAGAAGCTGGAGGAGCTCAGAAAAGAACGGGGTCCGATGGTCAGGATGTTATTGTGGAAGTGCCTTTGGGAACAATTGCAAAAGATGCGGAGTCTGGGGAATACTTGTTTGAAATTACCGAACACGGGCAGCAAATTACTTTAATGAAAGGGGGTCGGGGAGGCCTTGGAAATGACCATTTTAAAACTTCGGTTAACCAGGCTCCCCGATATGCACAACCCGGAGAAGAAGGCGAGGAGGGATGGCGAATTCTCGAACTAAAGGTGTTGGCTGATGTTGGATTGGTGGGTTTTCCCAGCGCAGGTAAATCAACCCTTCTTTCGGTTGTTTCTGCAGCCAAACCTAAAATAGGTGATTATCCTTTTACTACTCTCGTACCAAACCTGGGGATTGTTAGTTACCGTGAAGACAAATCATTTGTAATGGCTGATATTCCCGGAATCATTGAAGGTGCTCATGAAGGCAAAGGTCTTGGTTTGAGATTTCTCCGGCACATTGAACGCAACCCTCTGCTCTTGTTTTTGATTCCTGCTGACAGTGCCGATCACTTGAAAGAGTACCAGATTTTGCTATACGAACTGGAAAAATACAATCCTGAACTGCTCGACAAGCAACGTTTTCTTACAATCAGTAAAGCAGATATGCTTGACAAGGAGCTTATGGAGGAAATCAGTGCCGGGCTGGATGACATTCCTCACCTGTTTTTTTCTTCTGTTACAGGTTTTAACATACAGCAGTTAAAGGATAAAATCTGGAAAATACTGAATAGTTGATGGAGTTTTTTCAACAAATACTAAAACTTGACACTGAACTTTTTCTTTACCTGAACGGTATACACAGTGATTTTTGGGATACTGTTATGTTGATGGCTACCCGAAAAGAACCCTGGCTCCCTTTTTTTGCTGTAATTGTGTTTTACATCATTAAAAACTTCCGGAACAAAGCCTGGCTGATAATTTTTTTTCTCGCAATCACGCTACTTCTCAGCGATCAGATTTCGGTTTTTATAAAAGAATCTATTCAGCGTTTACGACCGGCATACAATCCGGAAATAGAGCATCTTGTGCATAATGTTTTGCGTAAGGGAAGTTTGTATGGATTTGTTTCATCTCATGCTGCAAATGTTTTTGCTGTGTTCGCATTTTCAACCCGCCTTTTAAAGAACCGCGGATTTTGGATGCTGATGCTTTTTTGGGCAGTTATTGTTTCCTATTCCCGGATATATTCCGGTGTGCACTATCCCCTCGATTTGGCAGGCGGAGCCTTGTTGGGTTGGCTGATTGGAATCGGAACTTATAAATTACTGATAATTGTTGAAAATCATTTTTTTCTGGCAAGAAATCCAAAAATTGAAACTACTAATTTAGCGCCCGGACAAATGTACATTGTGTTCCTGGTTTTTACTGTTTTAGCAGTTACTGTTATTATCGTTTCCTATATTCTGCATCATTACAATTATTTGTAACATGACCTTATCTGCTGATGAATTTTACAAGGATCGGAAAGAAATATATTATTCCAGATTATCAAAAATCACAAAAACGATAAACTATTTTGCATGGTATCGTCTGTTTGTTTTTTTACTGATTTTTATTCCTCTGGTTTTTTGGGGATGGAATAACGGGCTGTTTATTTTTTCATTTTTGTTTACTGTTCTTTTTTTATTCCTGGTGAAGAAGAACATTCAATTCGAAAAACAAAAAAAAGAGTGGGAAGTTCTAAGCAAGCTGGTTGAAGATGAACTTATGGCGCTGAATCATCAGTTCAGTCATTTTGAAAACGGTAAACGTTTTTTAAATCCGGCTCATTTCAATTCTTACGATTTGGATTTATTTGGAGAAGGTTCGATATTTCAGTTTATCAATCGCACGTCATCCCAAAATGGGAAGAATACACTGGCTGGTTGGTTTCAAAACCCTTTTCTACAGAAAGATGAAATCAAACAACGACAGGATGCTATTTGGGAATTGGCTTCCCAACCGCTCTGGAGATTGAATTTTTTGGCAAACGGCCATCTGTTTCAGGAATCTTATGAAGTAAGTGAAGAAATAAGAACGTGGTCGGAAGTGGAGTTGCACTTAACCAGTCCATCCATTATTCGCTGGTTATTGGTCCTGATTCCGGCTCTCACTTTATGGGCAGTGGTAAATGCAATTACAGGGGGCAACATCATTTGGGTTATTCTGCTGGTCTTTATTCAGTGGAGCCTGCTTTATTTTTTCCGAAAAAAGGGGATTCAGTTTTTTAATTATTTTGGAAGAAAATCAGAACTACTCGGGAAATACATGCAATTGCTGAAATTGATTGAAGATGAAGAGTTTAAATCTCCACTACTGAAGCTTTTTCAAAAAAAAGTACTTAAGCCCGACAAGGCAAGTCATATTATAAAGCAGTTGAAAAAACGTGTCAATCAATTTGAATATCGCCAGAACCTCGTCATTAACTTCTTTTTAAACTCACTTTTACTTTGGGATATTCGCTGTATCTGGCATCTTTGGAACTGGCACCGGCGAAACCGTAAAAAGCTGGCTGCCTGGCTCGAAGTAATTGCTGAAATTGATGCTTTAATTAGTCTCGCCAACCTGGCTTATAATCATCCTGAATTTACTTATCCTGAAATTCATGAGGGAGGTTTTGTCTTGCAGGCAACTCAGATGGGTCATCCGCTGATTCCACCGGCAAAACGCATTGATAATACTTTTTGCATCAATGGCTGGGGAAAGGTAATGATAATTACTGGAGCGAATATGGCTGGTAAAAGCACCTTTCTCAGAACAGCAGGAGTTAATCTTATTCTGGGGCGCCTAGGAGCGCCCGTGTGTGCTGAAAAGCTAATTTTTACCCCTGTTGAAATCTACACCAACATGCGGACAACCGATTCTCTGCTGAAAGATGAATCGTATTTTTTTGCTGAACTGAAACGGATTAAAATGGTGCTCGACCGACTTGGAAAAGGTGAACGAATTTTCGTTATCCTCGATGAAATGTTAAAGGGCACCAATTCTGTTGATAAATATAATGGTTCGAAACAGCTTATAAAGAAGCTTCTGGAACTGAAAGCCGTGGCGTTAATAGCAACTCACGATCTGAAAATCAGCGAAATGGAAGAGGATTTCCCCCAGATGATACACAATAAATGCTTCGAAATTAAACTGGAAAACAATGAAATGATTTTCGATTACCAGTTGAAAGAAGGTGCGACCAAAACTATGAATGCCACCTTTCTGATGAAACAAATGGGTATTATATAAATCTTGAAGGTACTTCTCCAATAATAATGACTGAGGATAAAACTTTAATTCTGTTTTTTTACTTTCTGAAATTAGTTTAAGGAATTAGAAAACCAATATTAACATTTATTTTGTATTTTCGGGCAGATCTAAGAGTATGGATTTAATTTTTCCATAAGGTGGGGATGGAAAATGTTTAATTCAGGGAAATATAAAATACAGATTTGAAAGAAAAACAGAATTTTTTTAAATTGCTTTTGACTCGTATTTTATTGCCATCCTAAATGTATTTACCTCTTATCGAAAATAAATGAGAACCAATATGAATTCAAGGGAACAGTTTTTAAAAACCATAAATCACCGGCAGACCGACCGCATTGTTTTTGATTTGGGCTCCACAGCAGTTACCGGTATACATGTGCACGCCATTTCAAGGTTGCGCAGGTATTTTGGCCTGCAAAGAAAGCCAATCCGTGTAATTGAACCCTTTCAGATGCTTGGTGAGGTAGGTTGGGAACTGATTGATTCCATAGGTATTGATGTAATTGGTGCCTGGGGCAAAAATAATGTGTTTGGATTTCACAATCACAGTCCCTATAAAGAATGGAAAACCCCTTGGGGGCAGCGAGTAATGGTACCATTGAATTTTAATGTAACCTGCAATGATAACCTTGATGTATTTATTCACCCGGAAGGAGATACGACTATACCTCCTTCAGCGTGCATGCATAAGAAGGATTATTTTTTCGAGGCAATTAGCCGTCAGAAACCTATAGTTGAAGAAGAATTGAAGGTAGAGGATAATCTGGAAGAATTTGGCGTTATTACAGATAAGGAGTTGGAACACTGGCGGGTTGAAGTTGATAAAGCTTATTATTCGGGAAAAGGAGTAATTGCAGACTTTGGCGGAACAGCACTTGGTGATGTTACATTAATACCAGGTATGCAACTCCGGCATCCAAAAGGAATACGCAATTTGGCTGAATGGTACATGAGTATCGTCAGTCGTCCTGAGTACATTAAAAAGATCTTTGAAAAGCAAGTGGAGATTGCTCTTGAAAATTTGCGCCGGATATTTGCTGTTGTTGGGAATAAGGTGAATGCAGTATTTATTTGTGGCTCTGATTTAGGAACTTATGATTCAACTTTCTGTTCTATTGAACAATTTGATGAACTCTGGCTTCCTTACTATAAAAAAATAAACGATTGGATCCATCAAAATACCCAATGGAAGACATTTAAACACTCTTGCGGAGCAATTGAGCCTTTTTTAGATGATTATATTCGTGCAGGATTCGACATCATTAATCCGGTGCAGATAAATTCTGTAGGAATGGATCCCAAACGACTAAAGGAAAAGTACGGTCGAAACCTTGTTTTTTGGGGAGGTGGAATTGATACTCAAAAAATCTTGCCTTTTGGATCGACTGCCGAGGTCAGGGAGAACGTTATTAGGAATTGTGAGATTTTTAATAAAAACGGAGGGTTTGTTTTTAATACTGTGCATAACATCCAGGCAAATGTCCCGGTTGAAAATATTGTTGCTATGCTGGAGGCAATACAGGAATTCAATGGAAGATAAATAAGTATTTCGAAAAATTTACTCACAGTTTTAAATTTGCAATAAAAACAGAAAGCGGTAAACCTTACATTTAAATTTCACCAAAATGAGGAATTTCTTTCTTTTAATTTTTAGTTTATTAATGGGTATTAATACCAGTGCCCAAAAGTATCAGCCTAACTGGGAATCTATTGACAGCCGTCCAGTTCCGGAATGGTTCGGGGATTCCAAATTTGGAATTTTTATTCATTGGGGAGTTTATTCTGTTCCGGCCTGGGCACCGGCCGATGCTGATATCGGCATATATGCCAAATATGCAGAATGGTACTGGAAACGGATAAACGACACCAGTGAAGCCGGTAAACTTTTCAGGGAATACCACAACAAAATGTATGGTGCCAATTTTAAATATCAGGATTTTGCCCCAAAATTTAAGGCACAGCATTTTGATCCTGATCAATGGGCTGATGTTTTTAAAAAAGCAGGAGCAAAATATGTGGTTCTTACTTCGAAACATCATGAAGGCTTTACCCTATGGCCCAGTGAACAAAGCTGGAATTGGAACAGCATGGATATTGGGCCTCATAAAGATTTATGCGGAGAACTAACCAAATCGGTTAAAGAGGCGGGATTGCACATGGGATTCTATTATTCGCTTTATGAATGGTACAATCCTTTATATTCCAACAACCTCGAAAAATATGTCGACGACCATATGATTCCTCAAATGAAGGACTTAATAACCCGATATGAACCTGATATTTTATGGACTGACGGAGAATGGGATCATCCCAGTGAAAAATGGAAAAGCACCGAATTTTTAGCCTGGTTGTACAACGAATCTCCAGTTAAAGACCGAATAGCTGTAAATGATCGCTGGGGAAAGGAAACCCGCGGTTCTCTTGGTGGTTTTTTTACAACCGAATATGACATGGTACATAATGAAAAAGGATTGGGTGAAGTTGAACGTCCTTGGGAAGAATGCCGGGGAATAGGTACTTCATTCGGGTACAATCAAATCGAAGACCTGGATAATTACATGACCTCTGATGAATTGGTTGATCTGCTTGTTGAGAAGGTTGCAGGGGGCGGAAACCTTTTGCTTGATATTGGCCCTACATCCGATGGAAGAATCCCGGTCATTCAGCAGCAGCGGCTGATCGATATAGGCTCCTGGCTCGATGTGAACGGAGAGGCTATATTTAAAAGCCGTAAATGGAAAGGATCGGCCGGTAATGCTACAGAGAATGTGTTTTTTACTCAAAAAGATAATGATCTTTATATACTATGCACTGAATATCCAAAAGAAGCAATTTCAGTAAAAGGGTTGAAAAAAGCCGGAGGAGTATCGCTGCTGGGGTATAGTGGTAGCATTAAATGGAAAACATCCGGAAATAATCTTATTGTTAAAGTACCGAATATTTCGCCTGCAAATTTTAAGGGTAATTTTGCCTGGGTTTTTAAAATCAAAGACTTTCAATAAGCCATGAATGCTCTTTGTAACAATTCAGGTAAAAACAGTATGCATTGCTTGGGCTTTCGGTGTGAATGTGTTAATTTAGCTTTAATTGAAAAATAAAATACGGTATTATGAATGAAGCACAACAGTTTATAAAAAAACACCAGTTATCGGCTGATAATTTGAGTACAAATGATCTGGTACAGGATTTTCTAAAGGAAATGGATGCCGGATTAAAGGGTAAAGAAAGTTCTTTACAGATGATTCCAACTTACATTGAAGCTGACAAAGAACTTAAATCAAACCTGCCGGTAATAGCAATTGATGCAGGTGGCACAAACTTTCGTACCGCAAAAGTACATTTCGATGAAAACATGCAGCTAATAGTTTCAGATCTGAAAAGTGAAAAAATGCCTGCTCTGGTAGAAGAATTATCTCCGGAGGAATTCTTTAAAACTATGGCGACTTTGATTGAGGATTATAAAAGTTATTCAGATAAAATAGGATTATGCTTTTCTTATGCAGTTGAAATGTATCCCAATAAAGATGGAAAACTGCTGGAATGGAGCAAAGAAGTAAAGGCTCCCGGTGTAATAGGAAAGATGGTAGGAAAAAACCTTCTTGATGCATTGGGTACCCCTGAAAAGCATCTCGTGCTTTTGAACGACACGGTTGCTACCCTTCTGGCTGGTCAGGCTGCCACAGCAGGGAAATCCTTTGATACATATATTGGATTTATCCTGGGCACCGGTACGAATACCTGCTATATTGAATCCAATAAAAATATTACCAAAACTCAGGACCTGGCGCAGGAAAAGTCGCAGGTTATCAACATCGAATCGGGTAATTTCGGTAAAGTGCCTCGAACAGACATTGATTTACTTTTCGATACACAGACTAAAAATCCAGGACGGTATTCATTCGAGAAAATGTTTTCGGGAGGTTATTTCGGAGGCTTATGTACAGCTGCATTAAGAGTAGCTGCCAATGAAGGAGTTTTTTCAGAAAAATCACGATATAATGTGAAAGAATTGCTGGAACTTTCTTCAGAAGAGGTAAATAATTTTGTTTCAGGTTTTAATATGATTGAAAATCGTTTGGCAAATGCACTGTCAACCGAAGAAGACCTATTATTTGCCACACAAATTATTGAAGCCTTAATTGAACGGGCAGCAAAACTGGTAGCTGCCAACCTGGGAGCTGTAATTCTTAAAACAGGGAAAGCCAAATCGGTAGATAAACCAGTACTGATGACAATTGAAGGAACTACTTTTTATAAATTAAAGAATTTCCGGTACATGTTTGAAGATTTCCTTAAAAAATTTCTTTCAGGTGATAACAAAAGGTATTATGAGATTGTGGAAGTTGAAAACTCCAGCCTTATTGGAGCCGCTATTGCCGGAATAGTAAACTGAAAAATAAAGAAATCCCTGGCAAAATCTGCCAGGGATTTATGCACCCCATCCATGCCCTTCTGCCTGTTATTCCCGAAAGTATTTTAATTTCATAATAAAATGACTGAATCTTATAGTCAGCAGACTATGAAAAATGGTATTGAAAAAAAACGCATGAAAAATAATACTATAGGATCTGCTGAAAACCAACATGTTCTGCCACACTTTTGGATTTTAGCTTTTTAATAAATTTTTCCGTTTCCATTTTTCTTCATGTAAATTTTTTTGCGCAATTGGGTCTTCTGCCCATTATGAAAGTCCTTTTGTATACACCTGGAGATATCCTTAAATAGGGTCTGATGAGAAATTATCTTTCTTTGGTTTACAGAAACTTATCGCCATTCTTATAGAAACAAGTGCACGAATTTATGAATAGAGCAAGAAAAAAGCGTGCACATGCCCCGGTTTATGACTCTCCGAATCAACTTTCCCTGGAATGTTTTCACACCCCATCTGACCAGTATCTGAGCAAAAAAAACCGATGAGTAGTTTTAGCTGAATTGATTCCAGGGGATGAGATTTTCAATATTTATTTTGATTCAACTACATTAACACGTTATGGGAACCAACTAGGTGCAAAAGTTGGTTTTAATCCAAAGAAGTCCGTTAGAAAAACAAATCCGGGATAAATTCATGAGACACTAAATTTATCTGAATTCGGTGTTCCCATTTATATTTCGGAAAATATTAAAATGTATCTTATTCAAATAAATTCATACTTCCTTTTACCCTACCATAGCCTTCCTAACTTCAGTATATTTTGACACTAACTTCACACTAACTTCACACCAAGGTCACACTTGTGTGATGATGATGTGAAGTTAGTGTTAAAATAGTGATAAAATGATGTGTCAATTTTAGGGAGAAGGTAAAGGTTATTTGTCTGTTTGGTATCGTATTTTCAATCTGAAAAATAAAAAAATAAGACAAGGATTGAAAACTTACCCAATGGCGGATGGCACTCCCGTGCCTTTTAATCAGGCGGGCAGAAAATTTTTCAGCAGAAATGAAGGAGATCTTTTTTAAAGAATTTGCAACTCATAATGAGATATACTGCAAATGTATTGTCCAACAGGAATACCTGAAGGAGGTAATATAAAATCGTAGAAGGAGTTTATCAGCAGGCCTTAAATAATGAGACACAAAAAAAGGAAAGCCATAAAATGCTTTCCTTTTTGAAATGGTGACTCAGCTGGGGCTCGAACCCAGGACCCCATCCTTAAAAGGGATGTGCTCTACCAGCTGAGCTACTGAGTCATCATCAAACGTGCCTTTGTTTATCAAAGGCGGGTGCAAAAGTAGTATTTATTTCTTTTCAGGCAAACCCAACTAAAGATTTTTCCCTAAAATTTCATTTTCTTAAAATTCAATGACTGGATTTTTCTATAACCTCCTGTTTCGTTTTTTTTTGGGCTGGAATCTCAATCAGCAAGAAGTCGGAGATAAAAAATTTTGGTTCCGGGAACGGCATGATTAAGTTAATGAATAAGGTATGGATGAATGATGGAGATGTATTTTTATTTCATTGTTTGCATTTACAAAATAACCAAATGTATATTCAACCTTTACTGTGTTTCCGGCTTCATCAGTAAAAAAATAATTTCCCATTGCAACTGCACGGCTTTCAATAATGATGATTCCAATATTTTGAAACTTGATTTGTTGCCACTGCCTGATGGCAAATCCCTGATCTTCAGGATAAATTGGATTACCTGCAATGAAATACGACAATGCTTTTTCAAATGTATCCCGAAATTGTTCAACAGAAGCCAAAGTTGGTTTAAACAATACGATACCTTCCCGGTATCCGTAAAAATGATTTATGAATTCCTCGGCAATCGTTTTGTAGTCTTCTTTATTTCTATATGCCAAACCGATTCTGATGATACCATCAGCCCAATCTTTCTGGACTGCCCTGATCATTTTTTTTGTTAGTTTTTCCATATGGCTAATTTTCTGATATATTCTATAAATGTATAAAATATTAAAAAACGAAACTTTAACTTTTCATATAAACCTTTAAAAGGGTTCATTTTTTTTTTCAGAATGCTGCCGGGGAAACAGGATATTACATTAATAAAATAATTTTTTTGGTTTCTATTCATATAATCATGTTAAATGAATAGTTAATCAGCACCGAAAAACTTTTCTTTTTTATTTGCAAAAAGGAAAACAGTTTACATTTGCCGGATTTTTAATTTAAGGGAAAGTGGAATCTTTATTCAGACCAAAGTTTTTTAGTATAGTAAAAGAAGGCATCACTGCCAAAGACTTATCATCCGATATATTGGCAGGGGTTGTAGTTGGAATTGTTGCCTTGCCTTTGGCAATTGCATTTGCTGTAGCCTCGGGTGTTTCTCCTGAAAAGGGTTTAATAACTGCCGTAGTGGCGGGGTTCATTATTTCTTTATTGGGTGGAAGCCGGGTGCAGATAGGTGGTCCAACCGGAGCATTTATAATAATAGTATATAGTATTCTTTCACAGTATGGCATGAATGGCCTGATGATTTCCACTATTCTTGCCGGAATTTTCCTGGTTATTTTCGGATTATTAAAATTGGGTGCACTCTTAAAATATTTTCCACATCCACTGGTAGTTGGTTTTACCAGTGGAATTGCAGTGGTAATTTTTTCAACACAGATAAGAGATGCTTTAGGACTCGATATAGAGCAGATACCGTCTGGCTTTATCGGGAAATGGTCAAGCTTTATAAACCATTTCAGTACTTTAAATTTATATGCGGCAGGATTAACTGCAAGTTCCATTCTTCTTGTATTATTTTCCAAAAGATTCGTTCAAAAAATTCCGGGCTCTCTTTTTGCCATTTTAATTGGGACAATTCTGGTTCAGGCGTTTAATCTGCCTGTGTTAACCATTGAATCTTTTTTTGTTGAAATTCCAAACTCAATTCAGATTATTTGGCCAGAGGTGGAATTAAATCAGTTGGTAAATTATATTCAGCCCGCACTTACCATCGCCCTGCTGGGAGGCATCGAGTCGTTGCTTTCGGCTGTTGTCGCTGATGGAATGACTGGCAGCCGGCATCGTTCCAATACTGAACTCATAGCCCAGGGAATTGCTAATATAGTTACACCCTTCTTTGGCGGAATACCTGCGACCGGAGCCATTGCCCGTACTGCAACGAATATAAAAAATGGAGGAAAAACGCCTGTAGCCGGAATGATTCATGCCGTAATTCTACTTCTGATTATGTTGTTTTTTGGTAAATGGGTTAAATTAATTCCGATGTCATCTCTGGCAGGAATTTTAATTGTTGTTGCATACAACATGAGTGAATGGCGCTCTTTCTATTCTATACTGAAAGGCTCTTTTTTTGATATTACCGTGCTTGTAACTACCTTCTTTTTGACTATTCTGGTTGATTTAACTGTAGCTATTGAAGTAGGTGTAGTGCTTTCAGCATTATTGTTTATGAAACGGATGGCCGATATGGGTAAATCTATTCCGGTAACCATTGATAGTGATGTGATTGAAGATTATTCCAACCTGCCTAAAGATATTGGTGTTTATGAAATCAGTGGCCCCTTATTTTTTGCTTCTGCAAAACAATACTGTGAGGTACTTAAAGCAACCGGCCTTAAAAATAAGATTCTGATCATACGGATGCGTCATGTTCCTTTTGTTGATTCCACAGGCTTGAATAATTTAACGGCAGCCTTAAAAATTCTGACCGATTCAGGTATTAAAGTAATTCTTTCAGGAGTTAATGATAATGTTAATGCAGATATGATAAAATCGAATGTCTATAAAATTATTGGCAGTCGTTCTATTTTTCCTTCTTTTGATAAAGCAATGGAAGAAGCCTTAAAACATGCAAAAGACATAAAAAATCCTAACAAGTTTAAAGCAACTCATTCTGCATAAACTTTTCCAATTGTTCTATAGTCATTTTTTTTGCTCTGATTTTTTTGTCCTTGTTCAGGAGATACAACCCCGGAGTGGTTCGCCCATCATATAATATTTTAAATCTTGATACATGATGTTCATCCCATACATTTATCCAATCATAGAGTTGATGTTCATCAATAAATTTTTTCCATTCATCCTTTTTATTCATGGAATAAATGGCAAAAACCTCCAGCCCATAGTCCCGGAATGGCTTGTATATTTTGTTATATAATTCAGGAACGAATTCCTTACAATGAGAGCAGCCCGGTTCATAAATAACCACAAGGGTATATTTTGCATTTATCTGATGAAGATTGTGATATTCGCCATCGATTCCCTCAAGGGTAAGATCCGGAGCAGTTTTCCCTATTAAATTGTTTTCAAAAAATAGTACATTCTCCCTGATTTTCTCCAGTGACTCATCAGAAGCCCAGAAGGCGTCACCCGATAAATAGTATTTTCGTGCAAGATCAACAAATAATGCATCCATACCCATAATATTGCTGTTAATGCTGCTGTTTAAAAAAAAGGATACTGCAAACTGAAAAATTCTTTTAGAGGGTTTTACCTTTTCTATAAATTCAAAAACATAGGGTTTTACTGAATCATAATTTTGATACAGAACTTTAGTAAACCAGGTATCGAGTTTTGTTTTGAAGAAGGGTGTAAATAAAAATCGTTCATCGGTATAATCGAAATTATCCCAAAAATGTTTTTTTTGAAAATAAAAACGATGGAGCAGCAAAAGGGAGTCATTCTTTTGCACCCCTTCGGGCAGGGCCGATACATCAAGGGCAGGAACATGGTTTGCTTTGATAAATTTGGGCAGAAAGGAGTTTGGAAATGCTGATTCTGTTTTCTTCCAGTAGTTATGCAGGTCGACTGTGAGTTCTTGCAACTTATTTAAAAGGAGTTCTTTTTCCTCCTCAGAAGCAGTATTCATTTTAGCACGAATTGCAGAATTTTCTTGCTGAAGGTTTTTCAGATATCCTAAATAATGGGCAAATGCTTCAGTTTCATCTGAGCCTTCTATTTCCATGGTCTCAGGATGAAACATATTGTTTTTCAGAATAAATTGCTGGTCGGAACCTAATAAAAAGTCGAAATGATGACTTTCATCGGCAAATATTTTATACAATCCCTGAGGAAGCAGTGTATCGGAAGTAAATATGCCTTTTCCTCCATCGTCGAGTTGTATGGTGTCTTTTGCATAGATGCTTCCCAGGTAATGACTGGCCAGAAAAATCTCCTTCCCTGCTGCCTGCTTTAGTTCAACCTGTAACCTAAAGCTCTGGCTATAGCATGTAAATTGAAAAAACAGCAGAACGATCCAAATATATTTTATACTTTTCTGATGCATTATCCGGATAATAATTGGCAAAAATAAAGTTTAATGTTGAAAAACAGGATTAAAAATCCTTAATTTGAAAGGTTTCTGTAAATTCATGCGTTTTCATAAAAGATAACATGCTTTCAGTAAATATTCCGGTTTTTAATTTTGAGGTTACTGATCTTGTAAAGCAGCTCTCCAGGCAGGCTCAATTATTGGGTATTGATTATGAAATCAGAGTTTATGATGATTGTTCAGAAGATTTTGTAAAATTAAAGAACAGGCATGTGGCAGGTCTTCCAGGTGTTGTTTATAAAGAGTTGTCTGAGAATCTTGGAAGATCGGCCATTCGTAACAGAATGGGTCTTGACGCCAAAAAATCTTATCTCTTATTTATTGATGCCGATTCAGAGATAGATTCTGAAAATTACATTGAAGCGTATATCAGGAATGCAATTCCCGGATGTGTATTGTGCGGAGGCACAAAATACAATAATGAAAAACCGGCAGATTCGAAAAAACTACTGCGCTGGGTTTATGGAAGAAAGCGTGAGGCAATTTCAGCACAAAAAAGAAACAGTCAAAAAGGATTTATTATTACTTCAAACAATTTTCTTATTGATTCGAAGGTTTTTGAGAACGTTCATTTCAGAGAAAACATCGGACCCTACGGACATGAAGATACCTTACTTGGATTTGATTTGTACAGGAGGGGAATACATCCTGTTCATATCGACAATCCAGTCATACATATTGGATTGGAAGATTCCGGTACTTTCTTAGCCAAGACAAGAAAGGGTCTGGAGAATCTTTTTCTTATTTCAGAAGTTGTGTTGGAAGATTCAATTGATTTTTCCAGGCAGGTTGATTTTCTGCGGCATTACCATAAAATAACATCTATTCTTCCCTCTTTTCTCTGGAGTTCTTTTTTTTCCCTTTTTAATAAATTGATTGAAAGAAATCTTACCGGCACCCATCCTTTGCTTTTTGGGTTAGACTTGTATAAGGTAGGATATTATGCAGAACTTAAAAGAAAGAATTTGTAAATTATTATCTCCAAAGGCATAATTTACTTGTTAATCACCACATTAATCCAATTTAACTTCCCCATAGCGGCTTTTGATAAATACCTCTCCACCGGAACCATTGCCAACCTTGCCTTTTATGATGCGGGAATGATTTTCGCTCATCCGCTCTCCCGAGAACCTGTTTTCCGGATAAGATACACCACAATAAGTACAGTATGCTTCAATGGAATAGCTTACATCATTCAAGCCCAGGGATACCTGTCCGTAACTGCTTGTTATGTTCACGTTTTTAAAGCCATTAGCTATTTTGTTTACGTTAATGCCGCCATATCCTGCATCCAGATTCAGGTTATCAAGAAGTTCATTTATTTTTATATGCGTATATTTTGTATTTGCCTGTAAAGAACCGGTATTTCCTAAATTGAATGTATCGTATTTTGATTCCGCCTTAACCGAACCAACCTTTTCGATATTTGTTACCGTATATTTCGAATTCAGGTTTAAATGATTAAGCATTCCAAAGTTCATTTTTGAATATTGAACCGTAACAGTTAGATCTCTTGCATTTTCTATATCTGATTTTCCGTAAGCCAACTTTAGATCTGCAGATCCTTTTTCCGGAGTATTTAATTCATTAACCGTTATGCTTCCGTACTGGATGTCAAAGGAACCATTTGCATTCAAAGAATTTATAAAAGTATTGCCGTATTTATTGGTTATAATAAGATTTTTATCGGGAGGTATATTCACTTCATAATCGATCGAGAAATGTTTATTGCTGCTAAAGTTATTGCTGATATGAGTTTGAGCGGTTACAGTATTTCCTGTTTTGCCAAAGCTTACATCGATAAGTTTTAGCAGTTCGTCGGCTTTTTTTTCATTGGAGGCTTCTACGGTAACCACTGCATCTACCGTAATATTATTTCCTCCTTTATCAACTATTTTGATTTCACCAAAACGATTATTGATTTCCAGTGTCTGTAAACTATTCACTGGCCACGATTCGTGGTATTTTGTGGTTTTCTCTTCTGCTTTGGCTGCAGTACCTGCCATTAAAAGACCGGATATAAATAGTATTGCCAGAATGTTAATTTTCGGTTTCATGATTCTTATTGTTTTCTTGTTTTACTTCCTCTAATTTTTCTACAATCATTGTTATTAAACTCAGCTTTGTCTGGTAATAATCAAGCATTGCATTTATTACCCGTTCATCGTTTGGGCTTATCGAGAGATCGTTTTGCAGTTTTAGGAAAACATCTTCAAAATTCTTCATTTCATTGTCCATCATTTTTTGTTCTTCAGGGGAAATCAATCCTTGGATAACAAGGTTTTCCCATTGATTCAGTTCAACATTGATGGCATTTGTAAAATAGAATTCAACCTCTTCATATTCTGAAGAAACTGTTGCAAGAGTTGTTTTTGAAGTTCCTGTTGAAATCGTTTGAATTCCTGATTCAGAAGAGAGCCAAATTAACGACTGGTTAATAATCAGGAATGCGAATACAGCTGCTGCGGTCATTTTCCACATACCATTTAAGGTGAAGAATTTTCTTTTGCCATTCATAGCCTCTAGCCGTGCTTCAAAGCGGTCGAAATGTCCTTCACCCGGTTCGTTGTCGTTTAATTTTTCCAGATTTTTTAATATCAGTTTCTCTATGTTATCTTTACTTTTCATTTTCAGCTGTATAAAAAAATTTCTTTTCCCTTTAATAATTCCCTTAATTTATTTTTTGCCCTTGAAAATTGGGTTCGCGAGGCAGAATTACTTATTCCCAAAATTTGGCTTATCTCATCATGGTCATATCCTTCGATGAGGTAAAGGCTCAGGATGGTCCGGTACCCAACCGGCAATTTTCTGATGGCACATTTAATGCGCTCCACATCTACCTCCCTGCACGTGTCGATTTCCTCAGTAAGTTGAACTAACCTGGGATTTATCTCCTCGAATTTTACATTATTTTTTTTCAGATGATCCAAAGAACGGTTTATTACTATTTTTCTTAACCAGGCTCCGAAGCTAACTTCTCCCCTGTAGGTATCTATTTTTCTGAAGGCTTTCAGAAATGATTCCTGCATTATATCTTCGGCTTCGCCTTCATTATTTACGATCCTCAGGCTCGCACTGTACATACCTTTATAATAAAGTTTGTACAGCTGGAATTGTGCTTTTTGATTTCCCATTTTGCATTGGTCGACCAAATCCTGATGAATATTTTGATACTTTTTTTCCAACATTTTCCAGTTCTGAGTTAATGACTTCGTAATTTACTCAATGTTACATTATGCTTCATTTTTTTTTTTCTAACAGAAAATTTTCTGTAAAATGTAAGAAGCAGATGGATATCACTTTCAGTAATTAAGCTGATTCTTTTATGAAACCGGGAGAAAAAGGCTGAGCTTTCATCAACACCTGCTTCCCCAAGTTTCGGAAAAGATTTTTTCCTTTTCCATTATTTCCTCTGCACCAGGAATCAGCCAGCGTGCCGAATAATCAGGATAATGAAACGGGTTTACCGGCAGCAGGCTTTTAATACCCGCTGTTATCATTGTCAGAGCTGATGATCCCCCGGGAGTGAAAGGTTCAGCCAGGAAAAATGAAGTTTTCAATTGAAATACACATGCGAATAAACAACACAAAATTCATAAAAAGACTCAGTAATAGAAAGGCTAAAAGCCTGTTACAACCAACTAGAGTGAATTGCAATAAGTTATTAAATCTTTTAAAGATTCCGGATTTTTCATCCTTACCTTATTTTTTTTAAAATAGGCATTTATTTTTGGATTTTCAATGGACAAAACTTCAATCAGATTTTTCTTGTTTAAAACCAGGTTTGCAGGTTCCATACCTTTTCTGATGTAAAATTCATCAGGTTTTCTTCTAAATCTGGCAGGTTGAGGGTCCTTAAATGGGGCGGCCGGGGAGGCGGGTTCATAAACTACATTTTGTTTTGAATACAATGAAATATCTCCTTTTTCAAGGACAATGAAAAATCCGCGCTTAATTTTATTTGAAGCCATATAAGGGATAAATTCTATTGTATATTCTCCAAATTCAACCTTCTCAATTACTTCCGGGACAGCTATGGCATAGGCTTGTCCATCGTTACTTTTGAATTCAACCTGCTCATTATAAATATTTAATCTCAGAGGTACCGACACATATCTGGTTTTCGATGTGGTAAAGATTGAACCATCAATAAATTCATCATTTAGGAAAGGGGAACCATCAATTTCAGGTTCGGAAATTCTAATGGCAAATTTTTCTTTTTCAAACTTGTTGAAGTTATAAAAATCTATTGCCTGTTTTATTTCATAGTCGGTATAAAGAGATACCTGAGCAAAACTTTTCGTTAAAAACGGAAGGGTGAAAATCAGAATAAACAATACGTATTTCATTTCATGGCTTTTTTAAATAATAATTGCGCATAAAATTGGACAAATTTTATTGATTCCCAAAGATTTCTATTTTGAATGATGAAGATTTTTTAAAATTTCAGAGGACCCGAATCAAAAAGATTTAACAACAAGAAAATTTAAACCAGACCCGAAAATCCCATAAATGCCATGGCTAATATTCCGGCTGTAATAAGAGCGATGGGGGCTCCTTTAAGTCCTTTTGGCACATTCTGTAAGTCGAGGTGTTCACGTATACCTGCGAAAAGAATTAACGCCAGACCAAATCCAAAAGCATTGCCAACAGCGAAAACAACGCCTTCAACCAAATTAAAATTGGTTTGAACGGTTAAAATGGCTACACCTAAAATAGCACAATTGGTGGTAATAAGCGGAAGGAAAATTCCCAATGCCTGGTATAAGGAAGGGCTTACCTTTTTCATGATAATTTCAACCAGCTGAACCAGAGAAGCAATTATGAGAATAAATGCAATCGTCTGTAAAAATGCAAGTCCGAAAGCTTGTAATACGTACACCTGTATCAGGTAGGTAACAATAGTGGCTAAAACCATTACAAATGCCACAGAAAAAGTCATCCCAATGGCTGTTGAAATTCTTTTTGAGACACCCAGGAAAGGACAAATTCCCAGGAAACGCATTAATACAATATTGTTGACCAAAATTGCACCCAAAATAATAACCAGGTAATTCATTATTCAAAAATTTAATTTCAATCTTAAGTTAATTTTTTTTGATACGGTTAATAATGGCAACCAGATAACCCAGAACAATAAAAGCACCGGGTGCCAGCACAAATAACAGCGACACGTAATTTTCGGAATATATCGGAAAATCAAAAAGTTTTCCGCTGCCCAGAAGCTCACGCACCCCGCCAAGTAAAACAAGTGCGAAGCTGAATCCTAAACCCATTCCCAATCCGTCAAGTGCTGATTTCCCAAGGGTGTTTTTTGATGCAAAAGCCTCTGCACGCCCTAAAACAATGCAATTCACCACAATGAGCGGGATAAATATACCCAGGCTTTTAAATAATGCAGGCAGGTAAGCTTCCATTATCAGTTCAACTACAGTTACAAATGCAGCAATAATAACAATAAAGCTTGGAATCCTTACTTTATCGGGTATTTGCGACTTTATAAGTGAGACTACTGTATTGGCCATAACCAGTACAAAAGTAGTTGCCAGCCCCATTCCCAAACCATTGATGGCTGAGGAGGTAACTCCCAGTGTCGGGCACATTCCCAACAGGAGCACGAAAACAGGGTTCTCTTTAATAAATCCTTTAGTAAAATTTTTCCACTGTTCCATAATCTGTTTTTATTGAATGGCTGCTTGAGCATTCGTTGCGTTTACATTCTTTTCATAAGCATCAAAAGCTCTGGTAATTGCTTCCAAAAAAGCACGTGAAGTAATTGTAGAAGCAGTAATGGCATCAAAATCACCTCCATCTTTTTTCACTTTAAATGTGAATGATTCCGGATTTTTTCCAATTACATATTGCTGTGGTTTTGCTTCATTTTTAAACCATTCACTCATTTTTGAACCAAGACCGGGTGTTTCTGAATGTTCCAAAACTTCATAACCTGAAAGATTACCCAGGCTGTCGATACCGGCCATAATTGAAATGTACCCGCTAAACCCATTGTTTGTAAATGTTCTCACGGCAATTCCTACACGTTTTCCATCTTTAAAGGCAGGAAAAAACTCAACGCTGTCGCTGGTCGATGGAACTGCCACCTTATAAGATTCTCCAAGTTCTTCAAATTCAGGAAGAACCTTTTCTATAGCCTCGCTTTGCGCTTTTATTTTAGCAAGTTCAATGGCTTCCTTGGTTAAATCATAAACAAAACCAAGTGCGGCAGCCGCAATAAAAGTAACAGTGAAAAGCGTTACTACCATATTTATAAATGTTGATTCACGTTTTGCCATTTTATTTTCCTCCAAATCGATTAGGTTTTACGTAATTATTTATAAGAGGTGTAAACGCATTCATAATAAGAATGGCAAATGATATACCTTCAGGGTAAGCACCAAATAAGCGGATGCTAATGGTTATAATTCCAATTCCAGCTCCGAAGATCAGTTGTCCTTTGGGAGTCATTGGAGAAGTTACCATATCAGTGGCCATAAAAATTGCTCCAAGCATTAATCCACCTGTTAATACATGGTAGACAGGATTAACATAGTTTTGCGGATCAAACAGCCAGAAAATTGTTGCAATGGCAGCCACAGTTCCGATAACAGAAATCGGAATGTGCCAGGTAATGACTTTTTTATAAAGCATATATACGCCGCCAAGAATCAGCAGCAAAGCAGAAATTTCACCCAATGAACCACTCATTTGGCCTAATAACATATCAGTTGATGAAGGAAGTTTCTGTGAAATCTGTTCAACCGGAGTTCCGGCTAAAAGTGCTTCTTTTATTATTCCCAGAGGGGTAGCTGTGGTTAATCCATCTACCCCCTTTTCTGCTGCAACCGGCCAGGAAGTCATTTGCACCGGAAATGAAATCAGCAGAAAAACCCTTCCCACAAGTGCCGGATTAAAAATATTACTTCCTAACCCTCCGAATGAAAGTTTTCCGATACCCACTGCAGCAAGCGCTCCTATAAGAATAATCCACCAGGGTAAATTTGCCGGTACATTAAACGCCAGGAGAATACCTGTGATTAATGCTGAACCGTCGGATACCGATGGCTTTATTTTCATCAGGTATTTTTGAAAAGCATATTCAAAAAACAAACAAGCAGCAACTGCTATTAGTGTTACTCTTAAGGCATCAAGCCCAAAAATAAATACAGACCACAACAGGGCTGGAATCATAGCATAAACTACCCGGTACATAATTTTTTGGGTAGTTTCAGCAGAATAAACGTGGGGGGATGGCGAAACCGTAAATAAATTACTCATTCTCAGTTTTGAGTTTAATTCAGTTATCTGCCTTACCGGCAGGAGATTAAATAGTTACTTTTTTCTTGAACGTATAATTTGTCCAACTTTTCCTTTTCCAAACCGGATGTAGTCAAGCAAAGGCCTGTCGGAAGGGCAGGTATAGCTGCACGATCCACATTCTATGCAATCCATTATTCTTTCCGATTCTGCACGATCGAACTGTTGTTTATCGGAAAGGGTCAATAAAAGGTAAGGCTCCAATCCCATTGGGCAAACCGATAAACAGCGTGAACAGCGGATGCAAGCAATTACTTCTTTTCTTTTTGATTCTTCTTTTTGCATCAGCAGAATTCCTGATGTTCCTTTGGTAACAGGGACATTTAAAGAAGCCAATGCTCTGCCCATCATTGGTCCTCCGCTGATAATTTTACCTGTGTTTTCAGGCATTCCTCCCGCTGCCTCAAGCAACATGGAAGTTGGTGTGCCTATGCGAACCCGGAAATTTGATGGATTTGCTACATCTTTGCCTGTAATGGTTACCACCCGCTCAAAAAGAGGCTTATTTTTTTGAATGGCTTCGTAAACTGCAAATGCAGTTCCAACATTGTTAACTACGGCACCCACTGCAATTGGCAGACCACCCGATGGAACTTCCTTTCCTGTTACAGCTTTAATAAGCTGTTTTTCACCTCCCTGAGGATATTTTACCTTTAATTTTGTTACTGTTATTCCTTTATATGCCTTTGATTTTTCCGAAAGCACCTGAATGGCATCAGCCTTATTGTTTTCAATCCCAATAACTGCCTTTTCAACATTCATGGCTTTCATCAACAAACGGATGCCTACTAAAATTTCATCCGGTTTTTCGAGCATCAACCGATGATCGGAAGTAAGATAAGGTTCGCATTCAACTCCGTTAATTAAGAGTATTTCAGCTTTCATCCCTTTTGGCGGAACCAGTTTTACATGAGTTGGAAATGTTGCCCCTCCAAGCCCTACAATTCCTGCCTCCTGAATTTTTTTGACAATTGTCTCACTGTCGTAATCAAATTCTTTTACCAATTCATCATTTTGGTCTATACCTTCCAGCCATTCGTCTCCCTGAACATCAATAAGTACTCCCTGTTTCGGATAACCCGAGCTGTCGGCTTGAAAATCGACCCTTTTTACGGTTCCGGAAACAGATGAATGGATATTGGTTGAAACAAAACTGCTGCTTTTGGCAATTATTTGTCCTGTTTTTACCAAATCACCACGCTTTACTACAGGTACAGCAGGTGCTCCTATATGCTGGGCAACCGGAATGAAAACGGAAGCGGGCAAGGGCAAAGCTTCAATGGGTTTTCCGGCTGATAATTTATTTTCGGGTGGATGTATGCCACCAATTTTGAACGTCTTTAACATTCTGGTTTAATTTTCAGTACTACTTACTAATTTTTCTTCAACCTTTACTTTACGGGGTGGAAAATTTTCTTCAATAATAGATCCCGTAGGGCAAACCGGAACGCATTTCCGGCAGAGTTTGCATTTGTCGGAATCAATGAATGCCAGATTGTTTTCTATGGTAATGGCATCAAATTTACATTCCTTTTCACACTTGGTGCAACCGATACAAGCTACCGCACAGGCCTTACGCGCAATACCTCCTTTGTCCTGATTCATGCATGCAACAACTACTTTTCGGTTTCTGGGACTTTGCTTACGCAATTCAATAAGGTTTTTAGGGCATGCATCAACGCAGGCACCGCAGGCAACACATTTATCGTCGATTATTTTTGGTACCCCTAAACCGGCACGTAATTCGATGGCATCAAAATCGCATGCATCGAAACAATCACCGTATCCCAAGCATCCCCATTGGCAATCGGTTTCTCCGCTGTAAACAGAAGCTGCAATGGCACATGTGGAAGCACCATCATATTGGCTGGTTTTAGGCCGGTGGTCACAGGTTCCATTGCAACGGATAAATGCGATACGTGTATCTTTTTTAACCGGCTCCAGACCCAGGATTGTGGAAACCTTGCCCATGGTATCGTTCCCGCCTACAGGACAATAAAGTTCATCAAGCCCTGAAGCTTTAACACATGCTTCTGCAAATGCCCGGCAACCGGCAAATCCACATCCCCCGCAATTTGCCGCAGGCAATTGTTCTTCTACTTCATTAATACGTGGGTCTTCATATACATAGAATTTTTTTGCCACAAAATAAAGAACAACTGCTGCGGAAATTCCAATCACACTTAATGTAGCTATTGTATATAATACTGTTATACTCATAATCGATCCTCTTCTTCAAGTTCGAAACTGAAAACTTTTTTTAGAACACTGCGAAAAAAATACAACATCATGTAGTATGGGAATAAAATACCCAATCCAGATAAGCCGGCTATTACTTCATTATCGGTTACAGAATAAATAAAAATAAGCAAAAATAATACCAGCAGAAAGGGCAAAATATATCCATAGAACAAAGCTTTAAATCCCAGAGATTCATGAAAAATTACAGAAACTTCCTGGCCAGGTACATAGTTCCCATGGAAATTTGTTATTTCAACCTCTTTTTCCCTTACATCAGCCATTGAGCATGCTCCGTTTGCATGGCAGGAAGCACATGCCGATTGATTCGTAATGCTTACTGTCAGCGACCATTCGGTAATATCTTTTACAAATGCTTTGTGCTTTATCACTTTTCTGTTAACTACAGGTTTGCTATTTATAGGTGGCAAATTTAGAGATTTATTTTAATGCCGACATGACAAAATCTTTTTTTTCAACCAGAAGCAGCCAATTTAGAAAAAGTCTAATCTACTTTCTGCATCCGATTGCATCAGGTACAATTTAACCAGGTGAAAATCAATTCCAAGAGCCTGTTGTATTTTATCCGAATGAATTTAAGCACCTTTTTAACAGCAATTGTTTGTTCTTACAGGTTGCTTTAACTGAATTGTTAAAAAATCAGTAAATACAATTTTTAACTGAATCATATTCAATTTCTTATTTTTTTCCATCATTTTAATTGCATAAAAAATTTGCAAATGCCAATCAATAGGTTTAAATTTGGAACATATAAGGGAGTTCTTTAAAATAAAAAGATAAGAAATTATCCGCATTGATTCAGCAGTTGGTAAACTCAACAGAAATTATTAAACCGAGTTAGCTCAAGGGTTGCAAAAACAGGCCTCGTAGCCCCGATTTCCATCGGGGTGAGTCGAAAGACCAGTGGACGTTTGAACGACCAGGCGCTCAAATCCTGTTAATCAGGGGTTTTACGCAAACGGAATTGATGCGGATTTTTTTTATTCACGAATAAAGCGCTTTACCACAAGGAGCAACAGCAGTAATCCGCCTGCAAACATGGAAATCCGGCCAATATAATCACCGTACCGCGCATAAAATGTTATCCTATTGTTTAAGTTTATTTTTCCCGATATGGAGGTTTCTGTCCACCACGATGTTGGCTGAAAAACATCGCCACGTTGATTGATAAAACATGATATCCCTGTATTTGCTGCACGTGCCACACTTCGACGGGTTTCAATGGCCCTTAGCCGGGAAAAGGAAAAGTGCTGTTTATAACCTGAGGTATTTCTCCACCAGCCATCATTGGTAATTATTATTATTACTTCTGCTCCTTTGCGCACAAATTGAGCCAGATATCCTCCAAAAACCGATTCATAGCAAATAACCGGTGCTGCTTTTGTGCCATTTTTTAAAACAAAGTTGGAGGGCTCCTTCTGACGACCCAGGCTACCTGTTGTTCCTCCCAAATCGAATACAAAATCATCCAGAACCGACAAGTATTGTCTGAAGGGCATTTTTTCGACACCCGGTACCAATATTGATTTATGGTAAAACTGTATCTTTTCATCTTGTCCTATAAAAATTGCGGAATTAAATACATCATAAGGTGTCCCGCCGGAAATGCGTGAAGTGGATGTAGCACTTTCTTTATCGGGATAGGTTTTATGGGTAGATGCTCCGAAAATAAATTCGGTTTCAGTATGATCCTTTATCCAATTGTTCAGTTGCTGGTAAAGCAAATTATTTTCAAGTCTTTCAATATTCCAGTCAGGCCAACGTTCAAAAACTGTTTCAGGACCAACAACAAGTTGTGTATATTCTGTTGTTTTTTTTTCGGCCAGCTTAAGGAATTTTTGAAGCTTTTCTTCCTCTGCCTCAAATTTATAACTTTCGCTGTAAGGATCGATATTTGGCTGGACTATAACCACATTCAGCGGATTTTCTTTTTCAGTATATGAATTATAAATGGAATAAGAAATAAGAATCGGGAATGCCACCAAAAGAACCAGTCCAATGCTAGGTACCGTTATTGATTTAAGTGAATTGCTGTATGTCGCATAAAGGAAAATTCTGAAAAGCATAATATTTGCAGATAGAACCCAAAGTGTTCCCCCTAATGTTCCTGTAAACTCATACCACTGAATTATTTTTATATTGTTGGCAAAACCATTTCCGAGGTTTAACCAGGGCCATTCAATATCCCAATGGTAATGGAAATATTCAAATGAAATCCAAAAAGCCATTAAAGACAGATATGCCAGATTTGATTTAAATTTACGTCTGGCAATATGAGCAAGCCACCAAACTACCGACATTAAAAAAGAATTTGCAAGGATGGCCAGTAATGCTCCAACCACGGTAGCATAAGCTATCCACCAGGTGGTAATTCCATTCCAGATAAAAAAGGCGAACAGGGAATGGCCCCAAAAAGATACGCTGTTGTATTCCGATTTATGCCTGACAAAAAACTGCTCAAGCAGCAGTAAGGGAAAAAAGGCAAAAAGCAAAATCCATCCGGGAAATCCTAACCAGGCAAGGCTTAAAAGTACTCCGGTTAAACCTGAAAGTAATAAACGAATTATTCGGCTCATACGCATAAAATATTGCTGGCAACTATTTTTTTTCTCTTTTTTGTTACCCGTTCAAAAACAAAATCTATCTGGCCGGGTACATGACCACTCCACCAAGCTAAGTTCACAATAACCGGTTTACCTGCCTTACTTTTAATGACAGCAGGCTCTTTAGTGAAAAGGGCATGTGCCCGCTAATAATAAGATCGGTAAAAAGAGTTTCTGCAGCACGATCTCTGTCACTGAAACCATTATCGCGATAACTATGGGCCTGGTGCGAAAGACAAATTATCAAATCACATTTCTTTTCCTTTTTCAGAAATTTTTCCATTTCAAGAGCTGTGGGAAAATCCAAGTTATCAACAACGCATAGCTGAAAGTTCTTTGCATTTATTACAGATATTAAAGAAACTTACAATTATTTTAGCGCTAAGTTTACAATTACCAGCAAAAAAAGATAAAAAACGGATATGTTTGAGTTAAAACTTCATATTAAACTACACATCTGTATTTTTTTAACATTTATTTTCACAGGAATTTTATTTTCTTTCCAGGTTCAGGCACAGAATATTGAAGTAGTTGCAGAAAAAGGGGAGGGAATATACAGGCTTCTTACCCGTAATGGTCTTTCTGTTGCTCAATATATGGATTCCTTTATTGAATTAAACAAGGATCGGCTTGGGAGTGAAAATTCATTGTATGCAGGAAGAAAATATAAACTTCCTGTAAAAGTTAAAGAAGCACCTGTAAAAGCGGGAGGAAAAAGTGTGCATTATGAAATTTTTGGTAAAAATTATGCGAATGTCGAAATATTGGATGAACAGCTTAAGGGTGCAGTTTATTACCTGATTTCAGGGCATGGAGGGCCTGATCCCGGAGCAGTGGGTAATTATTCCAATTTGCAGTTGTGTGAGGATGAATATGCTTACGATGTGACACTGAGATTGGCACGAAACCTTATTCAACATGGTGCAACAGTTTATATGATTATCAGGGATCCCGATGATGGGATTCGTGATGACAGTTATTTAAAACCGGATAAAAATGAAATATGTTATCCAAACAAAAAAATTCCGATCAATCAGCTAAGAAGATTGAGGCAGCGGACCGATGCAGTAAATGAATTGTATAAGAAACACAAAGGAAGTTTTCAGCGAATGATTGTTCTTCATGTGGATTCAAGAAGTCGCGGTGAAAATATTGATGTATTTTTTTACCACGATAAGCAAAGTGTGTCAGGGAAAAAAGCTGCAGGTATTCTGCAAAAAACGTTTCAGCGGAAATACGATTTGCATCAACCCGGAAGAGGTTACAATGGATCAGTATCCGACAGAAACCTTTATGTGGTGCGAAATAGTTATCCTGTAACAGTTTACATTGAATTGGGCAACATTAACCACCTCCGCGATCAGCAAAGGTTCATTCTTTCCAGCAATCGGCAGGCTCTTGCCAATTGGTTATTTGATGGATTTTCTGAAGAGTTTCGTAACAGTAAATAGTCGGGACTGGCTCAGCAAAATAATAACCAGATAAAACAATTTTAAAAGATATTTGTTTTTCATAGTTTTCATTTTTTATCAATACTATTTTGTTCGTAATATTTCTGAGAAGTAAATTTGAAATGCAATACATTCCATTCTGCATGTGCAATTGAGAAAAATGTAATGGCAATACTTTTTTATAAGCTACTTCCTCTTCCCTCTTATTGCAGAAGAAAGAAAATGACGATTTATTATAGAACAATTCCTCCCAATTGTGTTTATGCTTTTGTCCTGAAGTTTGCTGCTATCGCATTCGGAAGGCAGCTCATTTCACGTGCTGTATTGGAATGCGGCAGATTCATTGATAATTGGATTGTTGTTAATGCTCTTGTTACGGTGGAGCCTGTCATATTCAGTTTTTTGCTATGTCATAAATTGGACGGTTCCGTTGGCCGTATCATTTTAAAAGCAAATTTTTTGAATTTTTCATCACATCGCAGTCGATTGCGAATTAAGTAATTCCTTTTATATTTGTGTGAAAATTATTTGAATAATGAGAATATTGATTTACATGTTGGCTTTGGTTGTAGTTTATTCATGTTCTGAAAGCCGGCAGGATCAAATGGTTTTCTCGAAATTGAAGGAAGAGCTATCAAGGCAGTTGAAGCATCTTGTGCAGGAAATTCCTGTGGATAAAGTACCACGTTCATATCCCTATAAAGACGGAGGCTACTGGATGGTGAGCATCAATGACTGGACCTGTGGGTTTCCTGCTGGTTCGTTCTGGTATATGTATGAATTAACAAATGATGCCTATTGGAAGAATACAGCTATAGAAAACACAGTGAAGCTGGATGGAGTTCAATATAGAACCAACACACACGACTTGGGTTTTATGATCTTTTGCAGTTATGGAAATGGCTACCGTTTAACAGGTAATACTGAATACAAAAAGATTATTGTTGAGGCTTCTGAATCCTTGATAAAGCGGTATGATCCTGTCGTAGGATGTATTCGCTCCTGGGATTTTGGTGATTGGCAGTTCCCGGTAATTATTGATAATATGATGAACCTGGAAATGTTGTTTCGAGCCTCAGAATTTACCGGTGATCCGAAGTTCAGGAATGTGGCAGTTTCCCATGCGGATGCTACACTTAAAAATCATTACCGCGATGATTGGAGCTCTTATCATGTGGTCGATTATGATACCCTTACAGGTGAACCTATACAAAAACAAACTCATCAGGGATTGAATGATGAATCAGCCTGGGCAAGAGGACAAGCCTGGGGTTTGTATGGTTTTACTATGTGTTATCGTGAAACAGGTGATAAAAAGTATCTGGATGCAGCTGAGAATATCGGACAATTTATTCTGGAAAATCTGCCTGAAGATAAAGTTCCTTACTGGGATTTTAATGATCCTGATGTTCCTGAGGCACCCCGTGATGCATCTGCTGCTGCCATCATTGCCTCTGCATTGTATGAATTGAGTACTTTTTCTCAAAATAAAAGTACCTGGCTTACAGCGGCGAATGAAATTATGGAAAGTCTTACGTCACAAGAATACAGAGCTACAGATGGATCAAACGGTGGATTCATTCTAAAACACAGTGTTGGACACCTGCCAGGTTCAAGTGAAATAGATGTGGCTATAAATTACACTGATTATTATTATCTTGAAGGTTTAAAAAGACAACAGGAATTAACAAAATAGAATAGTATGGCAACAATTTATGAAGAAAGGTATGCATATCATCCCGATGATTTTAAAACATATGATACTGCGCGGATAAGAAAAGAGTTCTTGGTTGAAAAAGTTATGGACCCGAATAACATCCGCCTGGTGTACTCTTCAATTGAGAGGTTTATTGTAGGAGGTGCTGTTCCGGTTGATAAGCCACTGAAACTGGAAACAATTGATCCGTTGAAGGCGGAATATTTTTGTTACCGAAGGGAAATGGGTGTAATAAATGTAGGCAATACCGGCTCCATTGTGGTTGATGGAACCGAATATAAAATGAACTTTAAGGATGCCCTTTACATTGGAAAAGGCAGCAAGAATGTTGAATTTCGTTCGGCTGATACATCTGCGCCGGCCCGTTATTACATCAATTCTGCTCCTGCGCATAAGGAATTTCCAGTGAAGCATATAACATTGGAAAATGCAAATGTGCTTCATCTGGGTTCATTGGAAACTTCCAATGAACGCAATGTCAATCAACTATTAATAAATACATTGGTTGACACCTGCCAGTTGCAGATGGGGATGACAGAACTTAAATCCGGAAGTGTGTGGAACACCATGCCGCCCCATCAGCATAACCGAAGGAATGAAGTATATTTTTATTTTAACCTGCCTGATGACCAGGCTATTTGCCATTTGATGGGGCAACCTGATGAAACCAGACACATCTGGATGCATAACGAACAGGCCGTAATTTCACCAAACTGGTCTATTCATTCGGCTGCCGGAACCAGCAATTACATGTTTATATGGGGTATGGCAGGCGAAAACCTCGATTATACCGATATGGATCACATTAAACCAACTGAATTAAGGTAACTTTATTATAAATTATGATACAGCAGTTATTTGATTTAACCGGAAAAGTAGCTCTAATTACCGGGGGTACCCATGGAATAGGATTGGCTATTGGTAAGGTTCTTGGGGAAGCCGGGGCCAAAATTTGTGTGAACGATATTTCAGAAGAAAAGCTTGCAGGTTGTAAACAGGAATATTCAGCCATAGGAATTGATGTTTATACCTTAAAATTTGATGTGACCAGCGAAGATGATGTTAATCGCGGAATTTTGCAGATAGAAAAAGAAATTGGAGGAATTGATATCCTTGTTAATAATGCCGGAATCATTAAGCGTATTCCCATACTCGATATGCCTGTAACCGATTACAGGCAGGTAATTGAAGTGGATTTGGTGGCTCCTTTTATTGTATCAAAAAGAGTAGCACCGGGAATGATTAAAAAACGTTCTGGAAAAATCATTAACATGTGTTCCATGATGAGCGTTTATGGAAGAAACTCTGTTTCAGCATATGCTTCAGCAAAGGGCGGTTTAAAGCTGCTCACAGCTAATATGACCTGCGAATGGGCTAAATATAATATTCAGATTAACGGCATTGGTCCAGGTTATATAGCTACAGCTCAAACTGCTCCCATTCGTGAAGGAAATCATCCTTTTAACGATCTGGTAATGACCCGGACTCCAGCAGGGAGGTGGGGAGAACCCGAAGATGTTGGTCATGCAGCTTTGTTTCTCGCATCCAGGGCCAGTGATTTTGTAAACGGCCAGGTTCTTTATGTCGATGGTGGAATTCTTGCTAACTTTGGCTATGTTAAAGGTGAAAATGATTTACTGTAACAGTATGAAAATTAATATTTTTTTGGTAGTTCTGCTACCCTGGCTTCTTTTCTCATGTGGAAGTGAATCAGTTCTGTCTTTTCAAAATCCGCAAAACGTTAACAGGCCTGATGAGGTGGTAGTGCTTTCTAAGGAAACCCTGCGGGATAAGGTGGGGGTGGAAGAAGGTAAGTTTCCTTTGTTCAGAACTTCAGGCAATGCATTGGTTCCTTTTCAGTTGGACGATATGAATAATGACGGCAATTGGGATGAGGTGGCTTTGTTGTTGAATTTTGAGCCCAATGAAATACTGAAGGTGAATGTGGAGTGGGTAGATGGCAGAGATAATCTACCTGCTTTTGATAAACGAACCAACCTTCGTTTAGGAATTGTTCAGGATGATGATTCGTATAAAGAGGTGGATCAATATCGTGCGTTACCTTGCAATGATGGATTTGAAGTGATTGCACAGGGGGAAGGTGTAAACTGGGAAAATGACAAAATAGGTTTTCGAAATTATTTTGATTGCAGAAACGTAAAAGATTTATTTGGAAAGCGGATGCCCGTAATGATTATTGATAAAATTAACACGCCCGATCTGGGTGATTATCATACGCTGGCCGATTGGGGTATGGATGTTTTACATTGCGGGAGTTCCCTCGGGTCAGGTGGCATTGCTTTATTAAAAAAAGATTCCCTCTTCAGACTTGGCTCAACCGAAATTTATGAATATCAGAAGATAGTTGAAGGACCTGTTCGTTCAGTATTTGAACTCCGGTATGATGGTTGGGATGTTGATGGCGATATGCTTGCTGCGGTGGAGCGGATTTCGATATATCCGGGTAAATACTGGTTTGAATCGGATGTTACTGTTCAGGATGCTCCTGAAAGTTCCCAGGTTGTCACCGGCATTGTAACAAGCCATCTGAAAAGGCAGCCCTTTGATTTCACTGCAGGGAACTTCCGGTGCATTGGAACTCATGATATGCAGTCATTGAATAACGATGAATTAGGTATGGCTGTTATCGTTCCACAGAGCGAAGCAGGAAAAATCGGACGTACCACCGATATCAATTTTTATAATCTTGGAGTTAAAACCGTTCCTGAAAAAGAATTCAGTCATATCATTTCCGAAACTTATTTCATTGGACAGAAATGTGACAGCGGAAAACCGTCGAAACATTATTTCTTTTCGGTTTGGGGCCTTGATAAGGATCAATGGAAAACAGAAGAAGGATTTAAAAAGTACATTACTGAAGAAGCTGAAAAATTATCACAATCAATTGTGCTTTTGTGATTTATTCTAATGGGCTGGCAATACAAAAATTAAACAAATCTTTCCTGTTTTTACATCTTATTATTGCCGGCACTTTCATTTTTTCCATAAAATTATCCTAGGAATCGGAAGAATAAACCCTGTTTTGTCATTAGAAGCAGAAGCATCGTTAATGCCATCTCCCATAAAGCCCACTACATTTCCTCCTTTATGGAGTGCGTGAATAATTCTTTCCTTTTGGTTGGGGTCTACTTCAGCAAAAATATCCACTCGGGCAGCCTTTTGAATCAGGGCTGATTCACTCATTTTTCGCATATCCATTCCTGTAAGTATTGATGGATTTGCCATTCCTAAGTGCTTTGCTAAATTCTCTGCAACCAGCTTATTGTCGCCGGTAATAATTTTTAATTGCACCCCCAGTTCATTCAGTTCGTTGATGGTTTCTTTTACGTTGAATTTTGGCGGGCCAAAAAGGGTGACAAAGCCAAGGAAAATCATCTCCTTTTCATCCTGTCTGGTAAAATTCTGTATAGAGGTTGACGGGGAATAAGCTACACCAAGTGTTCGGAAACCCTCCGCATCGGTAGTGTCCCTTAAAAAATAGGACAGCACTGCGGCTACGATAAGCAAAAGGGTTATAGGGCTTTTGAATTGCAATAAAAAAAGAATGAGAGAAGAAGCCTTCGGCCCTCCTTTCAGAGTGTTACCTCCATACTGTGCAAGTCTTTTAAGGGCTTCATCAGAGAAAATTCCTTTGTTTGTAATTCCTGTGCTTTGGAAGGCTTTTTCGGCAGTTAATTGCCAAAACGACATTTGGGCATTTCCCTCTTCAGGTTTTAAGAGAGTTTTAAGATTCATTATATAGTATTAAAAACTAAATTGTTTCTCCATTGAGAAATGCTTCGTCTCAATCAAGAGATTCTTCATTTCAAATTTTTTTTCAGCCTTATTCCAATCCTGATCTGCATATCCTTCGCAGCGGACTTGTTTTTTGTTACTTTCACAGGCAAGTTCAGTAATTTTATCCGTCACACCAACGGGTGACTTTTTTTTACCGGATCGAAAATCTTATAAGCCAGCAATTTTATCCGATCATTTACGAGGAACCAAATCAATGCATATCCCCAAACAAAGCCTGCCCAACCCCAGCCAAGCGGCGTCATGAATATTCCATAGACAGCAATTAGAGTTGCTACGATTTGTGTACCAAGCACGGCTATCCATAAAATTTTTGCCGGACGTATGGACCAAAACGGGCCACGGGTTCGTGTCAGAAAAATCGTCAGGTGCCCTGCAACCGACAGCTTCAAATACATGAGTGTTTGAATATGGTCACGATCGATATGAAAAACCCGCTCGCCAAGGTAAAACAAACCAAAGGCAGAAACAACGCCGATTACACCCAGCACCGTTGATATCCCCAGCACCATGTGCATGTTCCAGGCTTCAGGTTTATTTTTGTATTGTACATTGTCATAGGCAATCGATAGGATGGCGCCATCGTTCAACAATGCCAGCATCACAATCATGACTGCCGTGACCGGATAAAAATTGAATATCAGGATTGAAAGTGTCATGAATAACAGTACGCGTAACGTTTCGGCAATCCGGTAAATGGCGTAGCTGTTCATCCGCTGGAAAATGCGCCGGCTTTCTTTGATGGCATCAATAATTACCGATAAACCTGGCGTAGTCAGTACAATTGCAGCAGCAGCCCGCGCCGCATCTGTAGCGCCCGAAACGGCAATGCCGCAGTCGGCTTTTTTCAGCGCGGGGGCATCGTTCACCCCATCGCCAGTCATACCAACAATGTGTCCGAGTTTTTGCAAAACATCTACAATGTGAAATTTATGTTCAGGAAATACCTGGGCGAAACCATCGGCTTTCTCAATAGATTCAGCCAGTGGCTTTTGTTTCCTTTTTCATTGAATCACCCAAGACTGCTGGCATCGAGGATATCCTGTGCCCATGTCTAATTTTTTGGCTGTTTCCTGTGCTATTGCCAGCGCATCACCGGTAACCATTTTTATTTTCACGCCCATGGCAAGCGCAGTCGCGATAGTGGTTTTGGCATCTTTTCGTGGAGGATCAAACAAAGGTAACACGCCAACAAACTGCCATTTGCCGTTGCCATTGTCTTTTGCCACACCCAGCGAACGAAAACCACGTGAAGCGAATTCATTCACCGCTTTATCAACTTCAGATTTGACCTTTCCTGAATTTGCTGACAATTCCAAAATCACCTGAGGCGCACCTTTGGTAACTTTAAACTCTTTGCCGCCGGAATCTTTTACGGTGGCTTCGGTGCGTTTATGTACCGGGTCGAATGGCAGAAAATGTTCAATTTTATATTTTTTCAGGGCATCCTTATCTTTTACACCCGCCAGCACAGCCAAATCAATGGTGTCGTTATTTTCGGCACGCGAGGCCAAAGCTCCAAAAAGAATAAGCTGATCAGCAGGAACATCGTTTATACGTGAACGGATCACCCAAGGTTAGTTTATTCTGGGTAAGGGTACCGGTTTTGTCGGCACAAAGTACATCCACTCCAGCCAATTCCTCGATGGCCACCAACTTGCTGACAATCGCTTTTTTCTTTGCCAGCAAGCGCGCTCCAACAGCCATTGTAACCGACAACACGGTTGGCATGGCCACCGGAATGGCGGCTACGGTAAGTACCAGTGCAAATTGCAAAGTGGTGAGGATGGCGTCGCCTCGAATTAATGCGACGGTAATAATGATTGCCACCAACGCAACAGCCAGAATAATCAGGTAGTTTCCGATTTTCAGCACGGCCTTTTGAAAATGGCTGATGGTGCCAGCCTCCTGCACCAGTTGAGCCGTTTTACCGAAGTAAGTGTTTGCGCCTGTGGCATAAACCAGCGCTTCAATTTCACCACGACGAATAATGGAACCTGAAAATACCGCCTCTCCTGACTTGCGCTCTGCAGGCAATGATTCGCCTGTCAAAGCCGACTGGTCCACTTCAACCGGATCGCCTTCCAGCAAACGTGCATCGGCTGGCACAATATCGCCGAGACGAAGGCGGATGATATCGCCCGGAACCAGATCACGCGCTTCGGGATTAATCCATTTTCCATCGCGTTTAACCCGCGCTTTGACTGCCAGTTTGGCCTTTAGTGCATCGATTGCATTTCCGGCTTCGTGTTCTTCCCAGAATCCGATGGTGGCATTGGCCAGAAGCAAAACGAGAATAATACCAAAGTCGGGCCAATGGCGGGCTACTGCCGACAGGATAACAGCCGCTTCAATCATCCAGGGAATAGGCCCCCAGAAATAGGTGAGGAATTTCAGGAACAGATTGGTTTTCTTTTCCTCAATCTCGTTTGGGCCATATTGTGTAAGCCGTTTCTTTGCTTCTGCAGTTGTAAGACCATCAGGTGACGATTCCAGTTTTTTTTGTAGTTCTGGCATTGAAAGAGATTTCAGACCATCTTTCCCGTTGGATTTATCATTCGACTTCGATTCCGGGGCATTTGAAGTTTTTTTCTTTGTTTTCATTTTTATTGCACTTTCTTTTTTGTCGGAATTATGAAAAGCGGCAAAGTCGAATGTTTTAACACATGTTCTGCAACGCTGCCCACAAGAATATTTTCAAGCCATTTACGGCTGTGTGTTCCCAACACGATTACATCAGCTTTTAATTTTTTAGCTGTTTTCAAAATTGAATCAGCAGTTTCCCCTTCTGTCAAAATGGTTTGAATGGTTTCATCAGCAAGGTGGAGTTTTGTTTTATCCAGAAAATGTTGTGCTGCTTCTTTTAATCCCTGAATCGTTTCTGTCTGGAAGCTTCCCAAATTCACGTAATCATTAAATCCTGTGATAGGAGAATATTCCAGGGAAGAATAATATACCGGCTCATATAAAACATGCATGAGGACGATTTTTGCTCCCATTGTTTTACCTAAAGCATATCCTTTTTCAGCTACTTTTACTGAACTCGGATCAAAATCCAATGCAATCAATACTTTTTTCATCGTATGTTTTTAATTTTAATAGTGTTACAAAATCTTCATAAAAAATAATATTATTATCCAAATACAAATTTTCTTACACATACTTACCTTTATCATATTGGTGCTTCCCTGAAGTTTAAGCGGAGTAGTGCCTACAAAAACTACACAATCACCTTCCGAAAGCAGTTTCTTATTTTTTAGAATTTTTACTGTTTTAGGAATGGTCTCATTTAAATGACTGTAGGTCTTTAAATAATAGGGCATTATTCCCCAGGCCAGTGAAATTTTACACAAGATATTTTTATTGTTGGTGAAGGCATATATATTGGATTTGGGTCGATGACTGGATATTCGGATTGCTGCATATCCTGAATGCGTAAGTACAATAATTGCCTTAGCTCCGACTTGTTTGGCCAGCTTTGTTGCATTCAAGCAAATAGAATCGGCCAGAAAGGTAGAATTTCCTTTCGTTGGTTCTTGTTGTTTATCAAAAGGATTTCCTTGATTTTCAGTATAAGTAATAATTTTTTGCATACCTTTAATTTTCTCAACCGGATATTTCCCTATGGAAGTTTCGGCGCTTAACATCAAAGTATCAGCACCATCAAGCACAGCGTTAGCTACATCGTTTGCATCGGTACGCGTAGGACTGAAATTGCACTTTGATGCCTATCTTCTATCTTCTGCTGGTTCAGGTGGAATTCTTGAACCCCCATTTTGCGAAACCTATGTCCCCCGCCGTCGGTGAGCAAAACGCCTCCAATATCTATAAACAATGTTTTGACCGAAATTGATTTATCCATTTTTAGTGTTTTATTTTCAACACAACTTCAGTTTATTGATTTTTTTGCCAATGTTTCCATTAGTTTGTCGAAAGGTTCGTTGAATTTGCTGATACCTTCATCTTCAAGTTGTTGCGTAATCTCATTTATATCAATTCCAAGTACTGGAAGATTAGTCAATACCCGTTTTGCCATTCTTATATTCTTTTCGAGGATTAATTTCGGATTGCCGTGATCGCGGTACGCATTGATAGTTTTTGGAGGAACAGTATTTACAGTATTCGCGCCAATAAGGGCTTCTACGTATTTTACATCGCTATACATAGGATTCTTGTTACTTGTACTGGCCCAGAGCAAACGTTGTGAACGTGCTCCTTTTTCCTCCAGAACTTTAAACCGGTTGCTTCCAAAAATTTCTTTGTAAATCTGATATGCTGCCCTGGCACTTGAAATGGCCACTTCACCCAGCGCTTCTTCCGCAATTGCTTTCTTATGGTTATCGTAATTAATAATTTTTTCCAGCATCGGATCCACTAAAGTGTCAATGCGGCTTAAAAAGAAACTGGCCACCGAGGCAATATTATCTATAGGTTTTTCTTGTTTTAAGCGGTCTTCAAGTCCTTCGATAAAAGCTTCGGCAACTTCCCGATAACGCGGTAATCCAAAAAGCAGGGTGACATTGACACTTATACCATCAGTTATGAGCTGTCGGATAGCAGGCATTCCTTCAGTGGTTGCCGGGACTTTGATTAAAATATTCGGCCTGTTTAAGGTAATCCACAACCGTCGTCCCTCATCAATAGTTCCTTTGGTATCGTTAGCCAGGTGCGGATTAACCTCAAGGCTGACATAACCGTCTTCCCCTTTTGTTTTCTCGTACAAAGGCCTGAACACATCAGCTGCGTTTTGTACATCCTGCTGGCTAATCGTTTCATAGATTGTATTAATATCTTTATTTTGTGTAGCCATTTTACGAATGTCAGCATCGTAAATATCACTGTCTGCAATGGCTTTCTGAAAGATTGCCGGGTTCGAGGTCATCCCCCGTAATCCGTCATTTTCTATCAGTTGAAGAAGTTCTCCACTAGTGATTAAATCGCGTCGGATATAATCGATCCAGATTGACTGACCAAATTTTTCCAGTTTTTTCAAAGGATTTTTATTCATGTGTTTAAAATTTTTGTTTCTAATTATTTATTTTTTTAACTGCCTAATTCGCGCATGGCAACTGCCATATCGATGGTTGGAACAGGCACCTGTATTCCATTGCACTTTGCGATTTCCACATCCCTGTTCCCTTTTGCCGGGCCTCATCAAGAATCTCATCAATTAATCGTTTACCGGTTTTCTCTTCTGCCTTGCCAAATATGGCGCTGGTAATTTCCATGAAAAAACCATTCAATTCCCCTTCATTCCATTCGCTGTAGATCTTTTGAAGTTCATCATCGGAAAAAACAAGTACCTGTTTCATCAAAGCATACGTTTCGGAGATAAGCTGCATAATTCCATATTCAATACCATTGTGTACCATCTTTACAAAATGGCCGGCAGACTGTGGGGCTAAATACGCTACACAGGGTTCGTCGGTTACTTTTGCGGCAACGGCTTCAAAAATTGGTTTTACCCTTTCGTAAGGTTCATCTGGCATGTTTAATAAAAGGTTGCGGCCCATGACACCTAAGCCTACCATGCCAATTTTATATGCTTGTTTTGAATTCGTATTTTCCATAATTTAAAAATTAATGATGCCAAAGAATTAAAGCTGTTTCAAGTGGAACTGATAATCCGGAGAGGTGCGGAATAACACGTGGAGTATAATCCGCTGCAGGGCGGGATAAATTTACTGATGCGGAATAATGATAACCGTTGACTGTGCCATCTGATTTTTCACCACGTTCCATTTTTGTTATCAATGGATCTTCTCCATTTAAGCCATTGGCGAATAGCTCCACCTGCACCTTATCCGGTTCAATATCATTTAAATAAACCCGTACATTGAATACATGTTGTTTATCTGAAGTTGCAATTTTTACTTCGCCAAAATATATTGAATCCCAGTTTTCCTGAAGGGTCTTCAACTGGTTTATCATTTGTTTTCCGTTTGCACCATTATCGGCAGCGCGTTCAAGATAAGTTGTTGCTGCAGGCAGATAGTGTTGTTTGGTGTACTCCCGTACAGTCCTGTCGACTGAGAAGCTTGGTGTTAATTGTGCCATGCTTTCACGCATTCGGGTTACCCATTCCGTTGGAATTCCGTTTTCATTGCGGTTATAAAATTCCGGGATGACTTCGTTTTCCAGTATATTATAAAGTTGTTCTGCTTCTTTAGCGTCCCAGGCTGGGTCATCGCCGTGTTCGTTCCCGTCTCCCAGCGCCCAGCCCACTTCGGGATTGTATGCTTTTGCCCACCAGCCATCAAGCTCCGAAAGGTTAATGCCACCGTTTACAAGCACTTTCATGCCGCTGGTTCCACAAGCCTCCCAGGGGCGGCGCGGTGTATTGATCCAAACATCAACTCCCTGCACCAGATTTTCAGAAACATGCATATCGTAATCACTGAGAAAAATGACGGGAGGATGAAATCCATTCTGCTTTATAAATTGCATCCATTCTTTGATTAAATCCTGACCTTGCAGATCGGCCGGATGGGCTTTGCCTGCAATGATGAGTTGAACAGGAAATGTTGGATTTGTTAACAACCGGAGCAACCGTTTTGGATCGTGCAGTAATAAGTTAGGACGTTTGTAAGTAGCAAAGCGACGGGCAAAACCCAGCGTTAGAATGTTGGGATCGAACAAATGCTTAGCCTGTTCAATGGTATAGGGCGAATATCCCGAACCAATTAATTGCCGTGCAAAATGTGCACGGGCAAATTTAATAAGGGCTTTATTCGCATTGGTACGCATTTCCCAAAGCCGCTCATCAGGAACCTTGCGGATGTCCTGCTCCAAGGTTTTGTTTGTACCCAGCCACCGGTCTTTGCCACAAGCTTCCGTCCATATTTCGTCTGCTTCTTTTGAATCCCATGTGGGCATGTGCACCCCGTTGGTAATATGGCCAACCGGTACCTCTGATGTTGGCCATTTTGGAAAGAGTGGCTCAAAAATATGACGGCTGACTTTTCCGTGCAACCAACTGACACCGTTCACCGCGCCGCTTCCCCGGATAGCCAGATACGCCATATTAAATACTTCCGAATCATCGTTGGGATTTTTTCGACCCAGCGCAAGCAATTGCCGGCGGGTTATCCCCAGTTTTTGTTCGGCATATTCACCAAGGTGTTGTTCAATAAGTGATGGAGGGAAACAATCGAATCCGGCCGGAACGGCAGTGTGGGTGGTGAACAGGTTTCCTGCCCTGGTAACGGTCAGCGCAACATCAAATGACTGGCCGGTTTCCTTCATAAAACTAAGGGCACGTTCCAAAATTACAAAAGCAGCATGACCTTCATTGAGATGGCAAACTTCGGGATGAATATCCAGTTCCTGAAGCAAACGCCACCCGCCAATTCCGAGGATGAGTTCCTGTTTAAACCTCAAATTGGTTCCTCCGCCGTATAATTCACTCGTTATTCCGCGGTGAACAGGAAAATTTGCCGCATCGTTGCTGTCCAGCAAAAAAAGTTTTATTCTGCCTACCTGAACCTGCCAGACACGCAGCCAAACGGTGTTACCCGAAAGTTCAATTTTCAAACGCAGCCATTCTCCGTCATCCTGGCGCAAAGGTGTTACAGGCAGTTGCCCAGGGTCGTTAAAAGGATAAAGTGCTCGCTGTCCTCCGTCGAAATCAATTTCCTGCCGGAAATACCCCTGCTGATAAAGCAGTCCGATGCCCACAACGGGGACACCCAAATCGCTGGCCGCTTTCAACTGATCGCCGGCAACATTTCCCAAACCACCCGAGTATATCGGGAGCGCCTCAGTCAACATGAATTCCATACTGAAATAGACCACGCAGCTTAATTTTTCTTTGGGATGATATTTTTGATACCAGGCGGGCGCTGCATTTGCTTCTTTTCTGAATTGTACAAGGGAATCAATTTTTTTGCGAAACGAAGGATCATTGGTTACCAACTGGAAGCGTTCGCGGGAAATGGTTTGCAAAACTACCCATGGATTATGTGTACTGTCCCAAAGCTCGGGATCCAGTTGGCGCCAAACCTCATCGGCTGAATGATCCCATGACCATCGCATGTCGAGAGCAAGTTCAGAAAGATCATTGACTTCTTTTTGATCTTGTGGCAAAAAACTGTAAACAGGCTTTATTTTGTCCATGTTTTCTTTCATGATATTTTTATTTGGATGTTATAAACCTTTTAACCCGGTTTCCCGGAGAACACAAATAATTGTAGTTTATTTAAAAGTTTAGAGCGGAAAGTTTTTCGTTGAGGTAATATGCCGGTAAAAACCCTGTTTACTGTCATCGTTAAATCAACAGGGAACTATCTTTTCTAACCTAATAATCAAGGTTTTTTCAAAATTTTACCTGCGATTTTTAAGAGGTATTAATTTAATGAAATTATGGCTGATATCCAACAATAGGTCACTTTTTTTCTTAATGATTAAAATAACAATACCAATGCTTTCCCAAAAAGGTAAAAATTCCATTGTGCTCACCGAACGGGTGGAACATGTAAAAATTTTAGCAGAAATGCTAAGTCATAGAATTCCGGATGCCATTTCAGTTACCGGCGGAATGAGAAACAAAGGCATGCGGGAAATCATGCAGAAAATATCAGAATTTCCTAAAGATAAACCAATAACTATAAACGCAACAGGCAGATTTATTGGCAAAGGTTTTGACAAACCGCGTCTCGATACGCTGTTTATGGCCATGCCCATTTCCTGGAAAGGAACACTTCAGCAATATGCAGGGCGGTTGCACCGGCTGTTCGAAGGAAAAAAAGAGGCGCTGATTTTCGATTACATCGATATTCATGTGCGAATGTTTGAGCGGTTGTACAACCGACGACTGTCGGGTTATGCGTCCATCGGTTATAAATTGAAAAGCGAACTTTTCACCAAATCCGATCAAAATGAAGAAAACGTGGACATCATTTTCGATAAAAGTAATTTCTATCCGGTTTTCTCAAACGACATAAACCATGCTAAACGCGAAATTCTGATTGTAACCCACATTGCAGGTGTAAACCTGTAAATGTCTGATATCAAGAACTATCTTTTTTTAAAATTTCCGGAGGGGGTACAACAGATTTTTTTCTTGTAAAAGGCACATATTTATACTTTAAGATGTCATACATTGCCTTAACCTCTTTTGTTGGTTCAGTACATTGCCTAATTGAGATGGTCTCTTATTTAATATTTTGCATACTTGTGGTCACGCATTTTTGGGTGCTCATCTTTCGGACAATTTCACGCCAATCAGAGTTTACCCCCTTTTGTTTTAATTGATATCTTATAGTTACTACTAACCAGTATGCCAGTATTCCCAGGTTCAGGTGTGCCACACACAGCATGTAAACAGTATATCGTTCTCCTGTGGTTAAATTCTGCTTCAGATATGGCTTGACAAACATGTTGCAAAGCTATGCAACTATTTGTTGGTCAGCAATAAGAGAGGGGGTACAACATTTCAAAAAATTTAATTTAATATTTCTAAAATCATTGAAAGTCAATGCGGATATTTTTACTGTTTTGGAAAATGTTAATAAAAACAGGGTTATTAACCGATTTTTTTGGGATTTTGATGCTTGACCCTGCAATGTGGGTTAAATGAATTGAATTGAACCAAAATAAATGAAATTAATGTGTTTTCATCAATAGTTTAACGAATTTTCATGGGTTTTTAGTTATTCAATCTTAAAAATTTAAGAATTTTCTTGTTTCTTAAAACGGACAGGAATTTGTAGAAATTTTATGAAAAGTTCCAGCTGAATATTTGAGTTCTCATTATTTTCTTCATTTATTTCTCATCTCCTCAAATAACGGTGTTCTTTTTTCTTCCACACATTTTGCAGCATAGAGGTACATAGCTGCGCTCCAGGTTTGCCAGTCTTGTCCCATGGGTAAGCCATTCTGCGCTTTTATCCATTCATTGAATCCAAATTCCAGGTTTTCTGAACGTACTATTCTGATTAGCCGGGTAAGAGCAACCAGTTTTTCTTCGGCCAGTTTAAATCTTTTTGCTGCCACCAGCGCAGCCACGTAAAACCCGCATATAAAAGGCCAGATTCCACCGTTGTGGTAATCTCCCGGTTGGTTGTATTTTGCATATCGCTCGTGCCAGTCGGGATCTTCCGGTTTTGTGAACGGGAAAAAATTAGGAGGCAGGTCGCCGGTTAATTCACCTCTTTCGCGCATGCCGGCGCACTCTTCTTCAATCCACGAAACCATTTCATCGGCACGCGAAGGGGAAGCAATTCCCGAAAGAATGGCCAGACTGTTACCCAGCAGATCGAAACGCTCGCTGCTAAAAATTTTGTACGACCAAAAAGCGTAGTAAGGCTTGTATTTCACCACCAGCCCTTCGTGCACATGGCGGTGCATGATTCCTGCGGTAATGGTAAACCGCCCCATTTCGTGACGCATACTTTCTGCTGATTCGTGTTTGCCAAGCATTCTCATGTAGCTATAAACCAGCGTGTTCACAAAAAGTCCGTAGCCAATCACCCATTGTTCGTCTCGCCAGTCGCTGGTGGGTTGCTGTGCCACCAAAAGCCGGTCGGAAGGACTTTGATAACTCATCCAAATCAGCGCTTTTTCAACGGCTTCTTCAAGAAAGCCGGTTTCTCCCGTCACTTTTCTGAAAATGCCCGTTGCCAGCAAAAAAAGGGGAGTGGTGTCGCTGGCCCCGCGATCATCGTTGTCGTGCACCAGCGAAGGAATATGACCATGTTTGGTTTGATTTTTTGCCAGTGTTTCCAACACTTTGCGAATGCTGTCCAATAATTTTTGATTTCCCGACACTGCTATTCCCAGAATCGAAATCATCAGATCGCGTGTGTAAGGTTCCGGATATCCCCAGCCTGCGGTTCGTGGAAGCCCGTGATAAGGTCCATGGGCATTATGAAGTAAAACTTCAAGGGCCGCTTTTTTTGCTTGTTCTATTTCTTTTCTGTTGTCGATTTGCATTATCTTATCTTGTTAATTACGTGTAATGTAATAATCGATGAAATTCATTTGTACGTCCGATAATAAGTATCAAAAACCTAATTTATGCTAACTCCAAACAGATATCCAATCAATGCTGACATTACCATTGCAATGGTTCCCCAGATACAAATTCTCAAAACAGATTTTATAATTACCGAACCCCCTACTTTTGCTGCAATAGTTCCGGATAAAGCAAGAAATAAAATGGAGAAGGCATACTGGAAGTATATCATTTGACTTAAAGGAGCAAAAATTGCAATCAAAAGAGGAAATATTCCGCCTGCCAAAAATGAAGTTGCAGAAGCAAAGGCTGCCTGCAAAGGTTTTGCCCTTGATATTTCATTGAGACCCAATTCATCCCGGGCATGAGCTTCCAAAGCATTGTGAACAGTAAGTTGTTTTGCAACTTCTATGGCCAAATCGCTGGTCAGCCCTCGTTTTTCGTATATTTTAGAAAGTTCATCCAATTCAATTTCCGGAATTCTGGCCAGTTCATTTTCTTCCCTCTTTAAATCTGCGGTTTCAACGTCCAGTTGCGAACTTACAGAAACATATTCTCCGGCAGCCATTGACAGAGCTCCCGCAACCAGGCCTGCCAGGGTTGCCAGAATGATTGGATCTCTTGCCACACTAGCGGCAGCAACTCCAATGGCTAAGCTGGTGGTAGAAAGAATACCATCATTGGCGCCCAGTACGGAGGCTCTCAGCCATCCGCTTCTTTTTACAAAATGATTTTCACTTTCCATTACATTTATTTACAGGTATAACCACCATCAATAACTAATTCGCTACCGGTAACAAATTTTGATTCGTCAGATACCAGATAAAGTATTCCGTAAGCAATATCTTTAGGTTCGCCAACATGTCCTATGGGGTGCAGGCTATCCAGCTGTTTTCTGAATTCCGGATTTTTTTTACCCAGCGCTTCCACCAGTGGTGTCCAGATAAAACCCGGATGCACAGAGTTCACTCTTATATTGTCTTTTGCATAAATAAGAGCATCATTTTTTGTCATTAACCTGACTGCACCTTTTGAAGCATGATAAGGAGGAATATCACCTGCTCCAACCAGCCCGTAAATGGAGGAAAGGTTTACAATGCTTCCATAGCCTGATTTTTGCAAGTAAGGAATTGCATGTTTTGTGCAGAAGAAAACTCCTTTTACGTTTACATTCATAACGGCATCCCATTCTTTTTCGGTTAATTCATGGGTTGGTTTGTCGACGCCGGCAATTCCTGCGTTATTAACTGTGGCATCCAGTTTTCCAAATTCTTTGACTACTTCGGCAAATACTTTTTTAACTTCATTCTCATCCGATACATCAAGATGCCAGAATTTTGCTACTCCGCCTGTTTGATTAATTTCTTCAGCTAAGTTTTTACCTTCTTTGTCCAGAACATCAGTTACAGCAACTTTAGCACCTTCTTTTGCTAATAAAAGGCACGTTTCGCGTCCAATTCCCAATGCGCCACCTGTAACGATAACCACTTTTTTTTCTGTTCGTTTCATGATTTTTAAATTTTTTATTTTTTCAAACGTCCTGGCGGAACTATCCTTAATCTTTTGATATTTCAGCCTTTTTTTTCAGTCAGTCTGACGGCCACAGTGAGCGAAGCCGAACTGTTTTTCAATTTATCACAAATTAATTCAGCCAGCAAGTTTTTCAAACTATTCCCAACTTATCGTTAATAATCTGGACAAACCGTTTGGCAACCACCCGGTAGTCGAAATTGGCCACAACCCGCTGTCTGCCTGCTTTCCCCATTTTATCACGGAGGGAGGTATCTTTCATCAGTTCCAAAAGATACTTTGCAATATCCTGCACATTCGCCCGGTAATCCACTGTTCGGGGCACTTTAAAAATTACTTTATGCTGATCTTCGAATCCTGATTCTTCGCCAATCATAACCTCGTTTACCGCAATTTTTCGTGCTATTCTCGCCAGGAATGCTGTCTCTCCATGTATAAGTGTATCTAACATTCCCATAGCTTTTAAGCTGATTACAGGTTTTCCGCATGCCCCGGCTTCCACCTGCGGCATACCAAAACCCTCCAAGCGGGATGGCGCTGCATAGATATCGCATGCGCCAATCAGATAAGGCATAAAATTGCGGGAAATGGTATTGGTGGCATACGTTACATTTTTTTCAATCCCCAAATCAGTGGCTAATTGCAGATCAGCCAGGTTTTGTGTTTTGGTTCGTGGCTGTGGCCATACTTTGCACACATATTTCCAGTCGGGCGCTTTTGTATCAATAATGGCCAGCGCCTGCATCACCTCTTGTGCACCTTTCGATGCAGCGTCGCCTCCCACGGTGAGAATCATTAACTGGTCGGGTGAAATGCCCAGCGCTTCGCGAACAGCCAATATTTTTGGATCATCCTTTTGAAAAGGAATAAATAAATCGGTATTGCAGCCCACGGGCAAAACTTCAATTCGATCTCCATCTATTCCATCCCGAACATACATCTCTTTCACCCAATTTGATGTAACCAGGATTAACGGCAACGCATTTAGAACTTCCTGGTAATTGGCAATATACCCGTCAGCAACCAGCCACGGAACAGCCTGCACACCATACCGCTGCGGGTGAAGAATCAACTGCGGTGTATGCCCCCAGTAACCCACTCCAACCACTACATCGGGCTCGAACCAGCGGTAATACCATTCCTTTTCCTGTGCCGATTCGAAATGAACCGCGTGGGTATCAACACCCATCTCAAAAAGTCCTTTGTATAGAAGGTCTCCCTGTGTAGCCAACCCTCCGGGCGATGGTGGGTAATCGTATAAAACCAATACCTTCATAAATATTTTCCTCCGTTGTTTAACCATTTCCTTGCAAGAAACGGATTGGTAAATTGCCAGAAAGCTTCCTGGCGGGGTGTTGTTCTGGCTTCCCAGCTATCTTTATCAAAACCATATATTTCAGTTATGATGCTGTATTTCCGAAGCCAGATACGTTTTGTAAGAGGCCGGTAAATTGCTGCAATTTGTACAGGCCTCGGATGGTATTTTCTGTGCCCGTCTTCATAAGCAAAAGTCCGGAGTTCGTCAGCCTTGATTTTACCGTTATTCCAAAGATTTATCACTGATTTGCTCACTTCTTCATGCCGCAAATGGCGGGTATATTCCCCGTTGGGGTTATGTGTGATAATCAGATCGTATTGTTTTTCGGGCAGCAGGTTTAAAATGGTTTGTTCAACTTCTTCTTCATCCAGCGGAATTTGATCGGGGCCGTCATCCAGGTTGCCCATGTTGCCTTCCGATTTGAGTACTTTAAGCGCCTCGTAAAACTTAAGGGCGCGTTCAGTATCATTCTTTCTGCAAACCGAAACAATAAAACAATTCCAGGTTGGGTGGCTCAAAATTGTTCCTCCGGCCCATAAAGTTTCATCATCAGGATGGGCCACAATGATGGCTACGTATTTCGGTTTTACATTATTCATTTAATTCGGTCTTTTCGTGAGAGGAATGACATTTTTTATTGTATTTCTCATTCCAAAATCCAACATAAGGGTGATTACTTTAAAATATTTGGAAAGCTGTTTAAAGAGAATTTTTACCTTAAGTAGATAAAGGAGTGAAGTATCTGTCATTATCTGATTCATATCATTTAAATTACCACATCGAAATACTTTTTCACAAAGGCTTTTTGTTGATTTTCGGTCATATTATCTGCTGGTTGAACAGAAATTTTAACTTTTTCGAATTGGCGGTTATTTTTAAGCACATTGAATAATTCGGATTTGGCATCCGTGGGTCCAAAAAGGAGGACTTCGCTGTAACCGTTAATAACATAGCTTAATTTTTTGTAGAAATCTGTATATTGATTTTGCTCTTTGTTGTGCATCAGGCTCTCATCCATTCTCAAATTTTCGACTTGTTCCGGAAAGGCCGGAGTCGACACCACCTTTTTTGATGTATTCTTTGTTATTATATTCCTGCAACTGGCGGAACAGTTGTGAATAAGATTTCACACTCGCAAGTTTGTAACTTTATGATTAAAAAGCATTACACAATTCCGGATAAGACTTACATCATTCACATATTTAATCGACAAAATTCCTCGCAGGGTTTATGCCCGATTTTTAGCAGGTATTTATTTTCATATCAAGGAAATAGATTTGAAAAACAATCCTGAATCAATAAACAGGGGAAATTCTTTTACCTTGATATGCTCCGTATGATATTTAAGATTGAAGGAGAACAATGCAGAATGATTTATTAGCCGGAGGATATAACAGCAACACACAACTAACCGACAAAGCCTAATTGATGGATGATCCCTGTTCACCCGGCAGTTCATGATGCTTCTGACCAAAATAACTGTAAACATCTTCATAATCTTTTGCTTCCATCAGGTCGGCACGCAGTTTGGCTGCCCCGGGAAAGCTGTTCAGGTAGATTTTATAAAACCGTTTCATTATGTTGAAATTTTTAATTCCTCTCCATGTTTTTTCAAAGAGAAGGGTATGCTCCAGCAGTTTTTTTATTCGTTCTTCTTCTGTAATTTCATCTTTCCCGGGATTAAAAAACCAGGGGTTCTGAAAAATGCCACGGCCTATCATAATTCCGTCAACTCCTGATTCTTTAGCTTTCTTTAATCCATCAGCCCATGAAAATACATCACCATTGCCATGTATGGGTACTTTTGATTTAAGTTGGTTTCTTACCTGTACCGCTTTACCGATTTCTTCCCAGCTTGCTTCTCCTTCCGACTGCATTTTCTGAGTGCGTCCATGGAGGATAATGGCTGCAGGTTCTGTTTCCAGCAAATGTATAATCCATTCTTCTGTCTGAGGTTGCTTAATGCCCGTGCGGGTTTTAATACTTACCGGGAGATGGGTCGCTTCCTTGGTTGCCAGTACAATCTCCCTTGCAAGCTGCGGTTCGCCAATCAAAGCGCTGCAGGAACCGGTTTTGATGACCTTTTTAACAGGACAGCCCATGTTGATGTCCAGCCCGTCGAACCGGTAATTATCACTGATGTATTTAGCAACTTTGTAATAAATTTCCGGACTGCGCCCCCAAATCTGTGCTACCAGCTTTACGTTTTTTTCGTCAAGCAGTTTTCGTTCTGAAGCATTGACAATCAACCGCTCCGAAACACGCTCCCTGCCATCGGGGTGGTTCATGCCTTCTACTGATTTGAATTCGGTAAATACAACATGCAGTTTTCCCGGAGCTGATGTCCCCAGCACTATTTCACGGAAAACCGTGTCGGTAACATCCTCCATGGGGGCCAGTGAGAAAACGGGGGAGCTTATATGTTGCCAAAAGTTATTCATATCACTGAAGAAAATTACAAAAACCAAAAAACAAAATTCAAACAAAGATAAGACAGCTTAACGAATCATTCTTGATCAGATATAAGACTCTGAGATTTTATTTACGATTTGAAGTTTTGTTATTTGCTTTTTTGATATTTGTTATCATTGTTGTCAGGTAAACCGGAATATTTATAATTCTTTATTTTTAACATGCAGTTAATCAGTAAATTTGTTTTTCATGTTCAAAAGTAACCCCCTCTATTTCCGGAAATGGCGAATTTTGATAGTTCAATTTATTTTCTTTTATAATTTTCCTCCAACTGCCTTCCGGGTCCTCTAAGAAGCCATATATATTGATTTAGTTCATCAACTGTTGCCGGATTATTGAAACTGGATTTGAAAAAGCCCAATTGCGTTTTACCCGGCTTTTCACCAGGGTTATTAAAAGATTGGCAAGCATTAACTCAAAAGCAGACATTCCGGATGGTATTGAAAAGTACTGCCGGATTGATACTATTTTTTACCCTACGAGAATGAGTTTTAATATAGTAAATTCTATATATAAAGATAGTCCAAAGTTAGTCAAGAGCTATCTTTATACTAGCTTTATACTAGCTTCATACTAACTTTATACTAGCTTTGGTATCTCGCAGCAAGTTCCTGGAGAGGCATCAGTTATTTACTGATAAGGCCGTCGCGTTAGAAGTTTTCTTCCTCCCTCATTAAAGCCAGACTTTTCCGGTACCTTTTTCTGTTGCCAAAACGGAGTGCTTTCGAATTTACAGAAATACCAGTGCTCTGAAGCTCTTCAGTACATTCAGGTGTGCAGCACCCTTTGTGTTTTTCTGCACATTCGGGGCACTGGATAAACAGCAGGTGGCAGCTTTTGTTGGCACAGTTGGTATGGGTATCGCAGGGCTGACCACACTGATGGCACCGTGAGATGATCTGGCCGTTGATACTTTCTCCCAGACGTTCATCGAAAACAAAATTTTTACCGATGAATTTCGATTCGAGGCTGGCAGCTTTTATCTGCAGGGCATATTCAAGAATACCTCCGTGCAGCTGGTTCACATCGCTGAATCCCTGGTGTTTCAGGTAAGCGCTTGCTTTTTCGCAGCGGATGCCGCCGGTGCAGTAGAGCAGAATTTTTTTGTCCTTCTTTTCTTCGAGCAGGTTGGTTACTATTTCCAGCTCTTCGCGAAACGTATCGGCCTGGGGACAGAGAGCACCCTCAAACCTGCCGATTTCACTCTCGTAAAAGTTGCGCATATCAACAACTACTGTGTCCTCTTTTCCGGCCAGTTCGTGGAATTCCAGTCCCGAAAGATGTTTGCCCACGTTGGTAACATCGTATATACCCTCATCAAGTCCGTCGGCCACCAGTTTTGGCCGCACTTTGATGGTGAGTTTATAGAACGATTTCCCGTTGTCTTCGATAGCATATTTGATGGGGATTTCCTTCAAAATGTCATATTTTCCGAGGGTTTCCAGGAAAGCCTCAAAATGATGCTCCGGGACACTCATCTGGGCATTGATTCCTTCGCGTGCCACATAGATGCGGCCGAAGCAGTTGAGTGCAACCCAGTCGCGGTAAATGCTGTCCCTGAACTCCTGCGGGTTATCCAGGTAATGATATCTGTAAAACGATATGGTTTTGCGGCTGAAGGTTTCTTCCATCAGCCGCTGTTTAAGCTCTTTCCTGTTTATTCTGTTGTGCAGTTGCATTGTATATTCCTGTTTTGCTGGGCAAAAATAGGAAAATACAATTTAAAGACAAATATGTGTTTTATTCGAAAGTAGTAAATAAAAAAGCACAGTCGTTCCTTGACTGTGCTTTTTAACAGTTGAAATTTATTTGACATTAAAGAATTAAAGTTATTACGTTAGAACATGTTGTGCCTTCCATTTCGCATATCTGAAAAGTATATGTGCCCGAAGCTCTTCCCATGTCAAGCGTTGCTGCTCCAGTATTTTCCAAAGGAACATCATCTGCAATTCCATTAATTTTTACAATCACACTTGAACCGGATGCTCCTTCCCATAATAAGTCAACAAATCTTATTCCCCTAACTTTACCCAGTGATGCAGTGAGTATAATTTCATTCCCTGTGCTTGCTGAAACCACGATACTTTTTGATTCTGAATCAGTAGCTCCTGTATTATCTTCAACAGTCAGTGTTACTGTGTATGTGTCGCCAGATTCATAAGTATGAGAAGGATTTTGTGCAGTGGAGGTATTCCCGTCTCCAAAATTCCAGTTCCATTTTGTAAGGGTACTGTTTCCGTCAGGATCGGAACTTGCATCGGTAAACTGCACACTTAATCCATTAATGTCAAAGGTATAACCTGCAGAAGGAGGATTATTTTGGGGCGGTGTAAAAGTTCCGTTATAGGTTAATATCGGGTCAGGTTTTTTATCCGGATCATTTTTTACATATCCATCCGTTTTGGTATTTCCGAGCAAAAGCAATCCTGCTACATGTGGTGCAGCCATTGAAGTTCCACTGGCGGTTGCATAATTTCCATCTTTATATGTAGATAATACACCTGTCCCGGGTGCACAAAATTCAACAGGAGGATTGCCGTAGTTGGAATAGGAGGCCCATAAATCGCCTTCTGCCATGGCTGAAACTGTATAAATGTTAGTCCCTTCAGCACTTGCAGGGGATTTAGTATTTGCATCAGTACTTTCGTTTCCCGCGGCAAGTGAGAATTTGATTCCTTTAGCAGCAGCATTTTCAACAGCTGTATTTAAATCTTCATAATAATTCCCTCCAAGACTCATATTGGCTACATCCCCTGGTTGACCATTTCCTGCAACATAATCTACTCCCTTAATCACACCCGACACAGAACCACTTCCCCTGCGATCCAATACTTTAACAGGAATTACAGTAGCTCCTGCAGCCACACCAACAACACCAATGCCATTGTTTATAGCTGCTACTGTTCCTGCCACATGAGTTCCATGGCCATTATCATCGTCGGCTGAACTGACACGGTTTACGAACCAAGCACTCCTTGATGCATCAACATTCAAATCAGGATGATTCAAATCGATTCCCGAATCAATAATCCATGCAACACTATTTCCTTTATACTCAGAACCACCACCAACACGTTGGATGCCCCATGGAATGACCTGGCCTGATGCCTGCACATCACCACTGCCGGGTCTGGCACTTGGCTCAATGAGGTTTATTACCTGGTCCTCTGTAACTCTTAATACTGCAGGATCATTTTCAAGTTTTTTTAATTGTCCGGGAGGTATTTTAACTGAAAATCCTTTTAAGGCGGTACTGTATACAAAACCCAGCTCTGCGTCGGCAACTGCTGCGCGTCGCACTACTTTTTCCGCTGCCTTTTTTGCAGCCTGCTGCCGCATTTCATAGCCTTTAACATTGATGAGTTCAGCGTTCAGTTCAGCATCATTCAGCACAACAATATAAGTTATTTTATTTTTTTGTGCTGATTTAAGTATGGGGTCATTAATAGTTGCTTCTTCAGTGAGTGTATCATTACACGCACTAAAGAACCCGGCCAGTATGAAAAATATAAAAGCCGCTAACAGATTTTTTTTCATTTTTATTTGAATTTAATGATGATTTATCTCCTGCAATGTAAAGCATTTTTATTAAAAAGGGTACTAAAATCTAATGAAAATGATGTGAATTCAATTCAATTTCTTATCGGTTGAAAGGGGCGGCAATTCTTTATGAAAAATTACATGAAGAATAGTTCTTACACAAAACCATAAGAATGTCTTTCTCATTCTTTAAATGGAAAGACATTCTTATTGTTATCAATTTGTTTGTTTTAAAAATTCGGTAACTGCTTTTTCTATTCGTTTATTAATTTTTGAATCATCCGACTTTTCAAATTTATCGCCGGTAATGTTTTCGTACAATTCAATGTACCGTTCCGACACTGAATCTACCAGTTCCTCATTCATGGCAGGTACCGCCTGGCCTTCTTTTCCCTGAAACCCATTTTCAATCAGCCACTGGCGCACAAATTCCTTTGAAAGCTGTTTCTGCGGTTCGTTGGCTGCCAGCCTTTCTTCATAGCCTTTGGCATAAAAGTAGCGGGAAGAGTCGGGTGTATGAATTTCGTCGATGAGGTAAATTTCGCCATCCTTTTTACCAAATTCATATTTGGTATCTACCAGTATCAATCCTTTTTCAGCAGCCATTTCGGTACCTCTTGCAAACAGCTTCCGCGTGTAATCTTCAAGTTTTTCGTACTCTGCTTTATCGACCAGCCCCTGTTCGATGATTTCTTCGCGGGAGATATCCTCGTCGTGGCCTTCTGCTGCCTTAGTGGTGGGAGTTAATATAGGTTCAGGAAACTTTTGGTTTTCCACCATACCTTCAGGCATGGGTATCCCGCAGATGGTACGTTTTCCTGAGCGATACTCGCGCCAGGCATGCCCGGTCAGATAGCCCCTGATAACCATTTCAACCTTATAGGGTTCACACATAACTCCAACCGTAACATTTGGATCGGGTGATGCTACTTTCCAGTTGGGCACGATATCGGATGTTGCGTCCAGAAATTTAGCCGCAATCTGATTCAGTACCTGTCCCTTGTAAGGAATTCCTTTAGGCAGTACCACATCAAATGCTGAAATTCGATCGGTAACAATCATTACCAGCAGATTATTGCTGATGTTATACACATCCCGCACTTTTCCATAATACACGCTTTCCTGGCCCGGAAAAAGGAAACTGGTTTTTGTTAATGCTTTGCTCATTGTTATCTGTTTTTAATTGGATATTTCTTACGAAAAATTATTTTTTTCTCAGCTTAATCTTCATTGTCGGCACCTGTATCTGTTTGTGGACCTTTGCCAGAACCATTGATTTTACCTTCATCTTTATCAGCCTGGTCATCGTAATATTTTTCATAGGCCTCCACAATATCTCTCACCAGCCTGTGTCTTACAATATCGTTTTTATTGAATTGCACTACAGAAATTCCTTCAATTTTCTTTAACAACTTCATGGCAAAAATTAATCCTGAGTTGCTTCGCCTCGGAAGGTCAATTTGTGTTACATCCCCTGTAATAATAAACTTGGCATTGAGTCCCATTCTGGTAAGAAACATCTTTAGCTGATTGATTGTTGTGTTCTGGGCTTCATCCAGGATTACAAAGGCATTGCTGAGTGTACGTCCGCGCATAAAGGCCAGTGGGGCAATCTGGATAATATCATCCTTCATAAAATCTTCCAGTTTTCGGGGCGGTATCATATCCTGCAGGGCATCGTACAAAGGTTGCAGGTAGGGATCTATTTTCTCCTTTAAATCGCCGGGAAGAAATCCGAGATTTTCGCCCGCTTCCACTGCCGGCCGGCTCAGGATAATTTTTTTTATTTCCCTGTTTTTAAGAGCCTTTACTGCAAGAGCAATGGCGGTATAGGTCTTCCCCGTACCGGCAGGACCAATGGCAAATGTAAGGTCGTTTTTTGTGCTTTCATCTATCAACAGACGCTGGTTTGGTGTACGTGCCCGTATGGGCTTGCCACTGTTGCCAAACAATATGATGTCTTTCTCTGTAATTCCATTTTCTTCAAGCGAAGATGTACCGGTTGAAAGAATTTGAAGGATAATTTCTTCGGTGATGACATTAAACTGAAAGTAATGATCGAGGAGCAGGGTAAATTTCTTCTCGAAATTTCTCAGTTCGGTTTCTTCTCCCTGAATATAGAGTATATTCCCGCGGGCTGTGATTTTTATTTTTGGAAATAATGTCCGGATTAAATCCATCTTTACATTATTGATCCCAAAAAACTCCAAAGGATCAATGCCTTCCAGATATATTTGTTTCTCCAATAGCTTTTATTAAATATTTATAAGTTCAAAATTACAAAAATAAATCCGTTTTAAATTCCGGCAACTAAATCGAATTAATCCTGAATAAGTTTTGCAGAATCATTATTTTCGCTGCTACAAATACTCATTATGGATAAAAAAATTGAAGAATTTCAACGTTTACTGGATATCATGGATGAGCTCCGGGAAAAATGTCCATGGGACAGGGAACAAACCCTGGAATCATTAAGAAAACTGACAATAGAGGAAACTTATGAATTGGGTGATGCTATTCTTAAGAACGATTTAAATGAAATAAAAAAGGAACTGGGTGATCTGATGCTTCATATTGTTTTCTATGCTAAAATAGGTTCCGAGAAAGGGATTTTTGATATTGGTGATGTACTTGAGGGAATAAACACAAAACTGGTTTATCGCCATCCGCATGTTTTCAGCAATGTTGATGTTGAAGGCTCCGCCCGAAAAGTGGAGGAAAACTGGGAGGCTTTAAAACTGAAGGAGAAAGGAGGCAATAGAAGGGTACTTGAAGGAGTCCCTGCCGCTATGCCGGCATTGGTTAAAGCCAACCGCATACAGGAAAAGGTAAGTGGTGTTGGTTTCGACTGGGAATATAAAGAGCAGGTATGGGATAAGGTAAAAGAGGAAGTGGAAGAACTAAGCAGCGAGATTTTGAATGTGGATGAAGACAAAATTGAGGCTGAATTTGGCGATCTCTTTTTTGCAATGGTAAATGCAGCAAGGCTCTATGGTGTAGACCCGGAAGCTGCACTGGAACGTACCAATCTTAAATTTATTAAACGGTTCAACTATCTTGAGAGTAAGACCCTACTGAAAGGAAAGAATTTGAAAACCATGTCACTGGCTGAAATGAATGAAATTTGGGAAGAGGCGAAAAAGAAGGAATAGAATCTATCCGCTTAAGGATCATTGAGTTTTTTGTTTCCTTTTTTCAAAAAAAGGATGTGCCCGAATACATAGACCATCAAAATTTATTTATTTGCATTCATTTTCGAGAACAAAGTATTCCGTAGAGTTGTAATTCTATCTGATTCATTATCTTTGCACCTCTTAAAAAAGAGTATTTATAGCATGATAAAAATAACACTTCCCGATAACAGTATAAGGGAATTTTCAGAACCGGTAACCGGCATTGAATTGGCAAATAATATTTCACCCCGGCTGGCCAAAGAAGTTTTATCGGTTTCGGTGAACGGGGAAATAAGGGATCTTTCCCGTAAAATAGCTGAAGATGCATCGGTAAAGCTTTACACCTGGGACGATCGCGAAGGGAAGGAAGCATTCTGGCATTCGTCGGCCCATCTTATGGCCGAGGCTATTGAACATCTTTATCCGGGAACAAAATTTGGTATCGGACCTACCGTTGATACAGGTTTTTATTACGATGTAGAACTTCCAAACGGACTGCAGCTTACCGAAAAAGATTTGCAGAAAATCGAACAGAAAATGGTGGAGCTTGCCCGGCAGAAAAACGATATTGTACGGAAGGAGATTTCCAAAAAGGATGCACTGGATATGTTTACTCAAAAAAAGGATGAACTGAAACTGGAGCTGATTGGGGAATTGGAAGATGGTACCATTACGCTTTATGAGCAGGGAAATTTTACCGATCTCTGCCGCGGACCTCATTTGCCGAATACCGGCTACATTAAGGCGGTAAAACTTACCTCCATTGCCGGAGCCTACTGGCGCGGTAATGAAAAGAACCAGATGCTCACCCGCGTTTACGGGGTTACTTTTCCAAAACAAAAATTGCTTGAAGAGTACCTGGTTATGCTGGAGGAAGCCAAGAAACGTGACCATCGGAAAATAGGAAAGGAGATGGAACTTTTTGCTTTCTCTGAAGCAGTGGGGCAGGGATTGCCTTTGTGGCTGCCTAAAGGTGCCCAATTGCGCATGCAACTTGAGGATTTCCTGAAGCGGGTTCAAAAAAAATACGGCTACGATCAGGTAATTACACCGCATATCGGCGATGTTAAGCTGTATAAAATTTCAGGACATTACGAAAAATACGGGAAAGACTCATTTCAACCCATAACTACTCCCGCTGAAGGGGAAGAATACCTGCTGAAGCCAATGAATTGCCCGCACCACTGTGAAATTTATAAAAACAAACCACACTCATATAAAGATTTGCCTGTTCGGATGGCAGAATTTGGAACTGTTTACCGTTACGAGATGAGCGGTGAATTGCACGGGTTAACACGCGTTCGGGGATTCACCCAGGACGATGCGCATATATTCTGTCGTCCCGATCAGTTGAAAGATGAATTTAAAAAGGTTATCGACATTGTCTTCATCATTTTTAAAGCTTTGAGTTTTAACGAATATACTGCCCAGATTTCATTGCGCGACCCTGAAAAGCCGGAGAAGTATATTGGCTCTGTTGAAAATTGGGATAAAGCTGAAAAGGCAATAATTGAAGCCTGCGAGGAAAAAGAGCTGAAAACAATTACGGAAAAAGGTGAGGCGGCATTTTATGGTCCCAAACTTGATTTTATGATTAAAGATGCCCTGGGCCGCAGCTGGCAGTTGGGTACCATTCAGGTCGACTATAATCTGCCCGAACGCTTTAATCTGGAGTATATTGGTGCCGATGATAACCGGCACCGCCCGGTAATGATACACCGGGCCCCATTCGGGTCCATGGAAAGGTTTGTTGCTGTTCTCATTGAACATACTGCCGGAAAATTCCCGCTTTGGCTGGCTCCTGAACAGGCTGTTGTGCTGCCAATCAGTGAAAAGTACAATGAATATGCTCAAAAAGTTTCAAATATTCTAAATAATTCCGATATTCGCACCGTCGTTGACGATCGTAATGAAAAGATTGGTAGAAAGATACGGGACAATGAACTGAAACGTATACCATATATGCTCATTGTGGGTGAAAAAGAACTGGAAACCGGTACTGTTTCGGTACGCCGTCAGGGAGAAGGAGATATCGGAACTAAACAAACCGGTGAGTTTGCCGGTTTAGTAACACAGGAAGTAAGAGATCAATTATCCGGATTGTATAATTAATATAGGAGGACATTACTATAGCTATTAAGAGAAAAGGGCCCGGGCGCTCACCGTTCCAGAGAAGGGATACAGGACCACAACACAAGATTAACCGTAATATTACCTCACAGCAGGTAAGGTTGGTAGGAGAAAATATCGAAGAACAGGGTGTATATCCCCTGAGAGATGCACTACGTATGGCTGATGAACAGGAGTTGGATTTGGTGGAGATTTCTCCCAAAGCCGATCCGCCGGTTTGTAAAATAATTGATTATTCCAAGTTTCTTTATCAACAGAAAAAGAAGCAAAAGGAGATGAAAGCCAAAGCAGTGCAGGTGGTGGTTAAAGAAATCAGGTTTGGGCCGCAAACCGATGAACACGATTTTGAATTTAAACTCAGACATGCCGAAAAGTTTTTGAAAGACGGGGCTAAAGTTAAGGCTTTTGTGTTCTTTAAAGGAAGGTCAATTCTGTTTAAAGAGCAGGGAGAAATTCTCTTGCTAAGGTTGGCTACAGAGCTGGAGGATATCGGGACAGTTGAGCAGATGCCCAAACTTGAAGGCAAAAGAATGATAATGATGATTTCACCTAAAAAGAAATAATACAGTTCTTTGATAACATTTTAACAAGTAGGATATGCCAAAGATGAAAACAAATTCCGGCGCCAAAAAACGTTTCAGGCTAACCGGAACAGGGAAAATTAAAAGGAAACACGCCTATAAGAGCCATATTTTAACAAAAAAGAGCACGAAGCGGAAACGGAACCTCACCTATTGGGCTATTATCGATAAAACCAATGAGGATAACGTGAAGCAAATGTTGGCCATGAAGTGATTGTAATATCAATTTTCCTTTTAAATAGTAAAAAGAGTAATTAACCAGGTTATTGTGCATTAAGTTTTTTGTCCGCCAGCCGGCAGACGGAGGCGCCATTAACCAAAAAAGTAAAAAGTATGCCAAGAAGTGTAAATCATGCAGCATCACGTGCCCGGAGGAAGAAAATTCTGAAGAGGACGAAAGGTTATTTCGGAGCGCGTAAAAATGTTTGGACAGTCGCTAAGAATACCTGGGAAAAAGGCCAGCAGTATGCTTATCGTGACAGGAAAACCAAAAAACGCAATTTCCGTGCATTATGGATTCAGCGAATCAATGCAGCTGCCCGTATTGAAGGATTATCGTATTCACAGTTTATGGGATTGCTGAAAAAAAATGCCATTGAAATCAACAGGAAAGTACTGGCCGATTTGGCCATGAACCAGCCTGAAGCGTTCAAAGCAATTGTTGATAAAGTAAAATAGTGAATTGTATATTTTAGGTGAATGTATTCAAAGAACCCGGAGTTACTTCCGGGTTTTTTTATTTTACCTATCCGCTAATAATTTTTTTTATTGAATTATTCATCTGTACCTTTTACTTCCGGGATTTAAGAAATGCTTCTGTGTAAATTGTCCTCAATTGTTCAATGTATACCCATTATAATTCCTTTTTCTTGACAGGTAAATTTTATTTCCTTTTACATAAATGGAACTGAAATCTGTTATTAAACTGGTATCCGTTTTTTTTTGCCTTATTTGTACAGCCACATTTTCCCATTGGAATATGAATTGTACAGATATTCTGTAATCAATATGAATTTTGTTATGAGTATCGATGAATTGTATCTAATTGAGGATGTTATTGCAGGAGAAGATCGGGATTTGGAATCGGGTGATAATCCCGATGAAAGAAGCAGAAGAAAAGAAAATGTTCCTGAGGAAAATGATGAGGGAGAAAGGGATTTGGAATCGGGTGATAATCCTGATGAGAGAAGAAGAGGATTATAACATAAAGTAAGGTTAATAAAACCTTTTCATTTTCAGCTGGCAATGTTCCCTTTCATCAGCATTTCAATTGCCTCATTGAGAGAACCGGCACGGATTACTTGCCCTGTGTTGACAAAATAAATAACATCGGCATTGGCAATGGTATTTAGCCGGTGAGCTATAACCAGTTTTGTGGTTGTTGCCGGAAGTTTCTGAAGGATCTCCTCAAGCATGTTTTCTGTTACAGTATCAATGTTTGCAGTAGCTTCATCCAATATCAGCAGGTCGGGTTTTCGAAGCACAGCCCGCATAAATGCTATGAGTTGTTTCTGACCTAAACTGATGCCATCACCCGAGGCATCAATTTTTGTTTCCAAACCATTCTCAAAGCGAAAAATCAGAGATTCCAGACCAGTTTCGTGAAATATTCTGGTGAGCTCGCTGTTTTTAAGGTGCGTGTATTCTTTATTTCCATATAAAATGTTATCCCGGATGGTACCACTGAATAAAAAGGGATCCTGTAAAATGAACCCGATTTTTTTTACCCTTTCTTCAGCAGGATATGAACGGATATCCTGTCCATATAAGAGTACCTTTCCTTTGACCGGATCAAAAAGACGGGCAGCAAGGGAAGCGGTGGTTGTTTTTCCTCCTCCGGTGGGTCCAACAAATGCATAGGTTTTTCCCTTCTTTAAGTCAAAATTTATCCGGTGCAATACTTCGTTTCCATCGGGGTAGGTGAACGAAACATCGCGGAACGATAGCAAGGGTGCAGTAACATCTGGTTCTTTTGTCTCTGCAAGAGGCAGGTCATTATCCAGTTCGAGCACTTTTCTGACCCTGTCCCATGCGGCAAGTGCAATCTGAAAACTTGCCCATAGTGAGGCCAGTTGCCGCAAAGGATTGTAAAAACTGTTTACATAAGCTATAAAGCTGATTAATAACCCTATGGTAAATTCACCGCTGGAAATAAACCAAATGCCCATGGAAAGAACAATAACCAGCCCAATGTTTGAAAATAAAGTGTAAACCGGCAAAAACAGGTTGTTGGCAATTCCTGCTTTTACCGATGCTGAATAGTTGTTGCTGTTAATCAGATTAAACCGTTTCCTGAAATAATCCCGACGGTTAAAAGCTACCACTACTTTAAAGTTATTCAGGCTTTCCTGTACTTCAGAACTTAAATCACCCTCACTTTTCAGGCTTCTTGCATTCCGGTTTTTTACCCACGACGATATTCCCTGTGTAAATATAAATATCAGCAGAGCAGGGGATAATGCGGCTGCTCCCAATGTCAGGTGAATAGACAACAGAAACATCCCTGCACCAGCCATTGTAAGTATTGAGCGAAGAAACTGCATCAGCGACTGCGAAAAAAACTGATTTATCTTATCGGTGTCGTTGTTGATTCTTGATATCAGGTCACCGGTTTTGTTTTGATTAAAAAAAGCATAGGGCAATTCCTGTAATTTACAAAATACAGAATTCCGAAGGTTAAAGAGCATTCGCTGTCCCACGGTACCCATCAGTTTGGTCTGCAAATAACCTGCTCCAAAGGCAACAATGTACATTACAAAAAGTATACTGCTAAAAAAAAGCACGCCGCTGAACTGACCGGTCTGAATATAATTATCAACCGTGTATCCAATGATGATAGGACCGGCAAGGTTGAGTGCAGCAGTTACCACCATCGCAGCAAATGCAATCACCAGAACCTTCTTCTCTTTAACCATATGGGCCACAAGGCTTTTTAAAGAGCTGAACCCGGGTTTTTTTATGCTCAGATTATCTTCTGTATTCAGATTATAGTTCATAGTGACTGGTGCTTTTTTGCGATTCATAAATCTGAACATATTCCGGACAGGTAGAACGCAAATTTTTATGGGTGCCGGCTGCTATAAGTTCTCCTTCCATCAGCAGCACGATTAAGTCGAAATCTCTGACTGGTGTAATTTTTTGAGTAACGGAAATCAGGGTAATCCCCGGATAATTATTCATTACATTTTGAAGGATTCTTTTTTCGGTTTGCGGATCAACCCGGGATGTAAAATCATCGAGCAAAAGAATTTTTGGATTTAGCGAAAGGGCCCTGGCCAGCATTATTCGTTGTTTCTGCCCGCCCGATAAGCTTGTCCCCCGCTCTGAAACTACTGTATCCAGTTTTTGGGGCAACGTTTTGATAAACTCTGTCAGACCGGCTGTTTCAATGGCTTTCTGCAGGGATTCGTCTGTAACCGTATCGCTGAAAGCTATATTTTCTCTCAGGCTCATATTAAACAGCACACTATCCTGAAATACAAAACCTGTTTGGTTATAAAAATTTTCTTTGTTGTATTTTTCAACATCTGTACCATCAAATTCCACTGTGCCTTCATCGGGTTTAACCAGCCCCGTTAGCAGATACAGCAACTGGCTTTTTCCCGCTGCCGTCGGACCTATGACAGCAGTACGCGTGCCGGCTTTTATTCTGAATGAAACCTCCTTTAATACCGGTTTGCCTTCGTACCTGACAGTAATGCCGTTAAATTCAATATTGCCATGGAGAAGCTTGTCGATTGTCCCGGTGACTTCGGTTTCAGGCGACTTCATGACTTTATCAATTCGTTCATATGAGGCAGTAGCACGGGCAATTAAATTGCTCATAAATCCAATTACGATTATTGGAAAAATGAGAAGGGAAACATAACTGTTAAATGCAGCAAAATCACCAAGCGACAAATCTCCAGAAATGACCAGATGACCACCCAATGTAAGAATGGTTAATATTGCCATATTGGCTACAAAGGTGATAAGTGGAATCAAAATGGCAAACAACGTTACAATGGAGATCCCCAAATCCCGGGCTTCAGTACTTGCTGCAATGAATTTAGTGTATTCCAGATGTTGGGAATTGAGCACTCTTATAATGGCTGAACCTAAAATGCTTTCACTGATTACTTTATTCAGCCAGTCGACTACCTCACGGCTCTTTCTGAAAAATACCCTTACCTTTTTTAATACAAAACTGAATGAAATGCCGATGAGTGGGATCATCAATATTACGGGCAATGCCAGTCTCCAGTTTATGGTTAAAAGAAGCACGCTTGTCCCGATAATCATGAACGCTGATGAAACAATTGAAGTAACGGCCTGTGAAACAAAAAGCTTTACCGAATCCATGTCGGAAGTAAGGTTGGTAAGCAGCTTTGAGGGATTGCTTTCCTGAATAAAAGAATAACTCTGCCGCGATATCTTATCGGAAAGCTTTTTGCGGAGATCGAATCCAACACGTTCCGAAGCATAGGTTTGAACAATCATTTGCAAAAGGGAAAAAATAAAAATAAGGCTTGCAGCCAATATAAATTCACCCAGAATGGTTTTCAGTACATAATTCCCGGCAATATAGGTATCTATCCCATGAGAAATAATTTTCGGAATTACCAGGTTTGCCGCATTGCCTAACAATGCAAAAACAATAAGCAATACAACCAAGAGTTTGTAAGGCTTTAGTAACTCAAAAATATTTGAGTTGCTTTTTTTCTTCCGTTCGTTTCCTTTTTTACTGCCAGACATATTAACTAAAAACAATTTTAATTGCAAAGAAAGCCAAAATCAAGGTGAAATATCTTAAAGCAGATTATTTTGTCTGATATTTACAGGATGAATTATCTATTGCTAAAGATTCGGATAACATACATGCGCTTTTTTCTGAATAAAGATGCTGGAACAGTAGCAACAACTTAGCTCTAAAAGCTGATTAAACCGGTTTATCTGTTTTCAACATAAATTAAAAATTACTGCCGGGTAAAAAGTGATATTTAATTTCAGGAATTCCCGGTAACCTTCTTCTATACTCCCTCATGAAGACCCCCATCTACAATCAGGCTGGTGCCGTTAATATACGATGCCGCATCCGACAACAGAAATGCACCGGCTTTGCCAAACTCTTCTGTAGTTCCATACCTGCCCATGGGAATGGAAGATTTATGTTGCTGTTGAATCACTTCTACCGGCACATGTTGTTTTTCCGACAGGATTTTATCGAGCGACCTGACCCGGTCGGTATCGATGCGTCCGGGGATGAGATTGTTTACCCTGATGTTATCAGGCCCCAGCTCATTGGCAAGGCTTTTAACAAGGCTGGCAACCCCTGAACGGAATACATTCGACAGCAGAAGGCCATGAACAGGTTCTTTTATCGAAAGGGAGGTGATGGTTAAAATGGAACCTCCGTTACCCGAACGGAAATATGGAAGTACTTCCCTTATCAAACGCACGGTGCTCATCAGGGTTAAGTTAAATGCAGCCTCCCAGGCATCATCAGCGAAATCATCAAAATCGCCTGCAGGAGGACCTCCTGCATTCACGACCAGTCCGTCTATGCGTTCGAATGCCCCTGCTGCCTCATCTATCCATGCTTTTATGGTACCGGCATCTGCTGCATCAAAAACCGAAGCAAGCACCGTTGCATTTGACTCTTCTCTTAATTTTTCTGCTGCTGCATTTACATGTTCACGGTTGCGGCTGGCAATGCAAACAACAGCTCCGTTTCGCGCAAGTTCCCGCGCAATGCCATATCCCAGACCCTTACTGGAAGCAGCTATCAGAAAAACTTTTCCTTGTATATTCAATTCCATGTTACATAAATTTTCACATACAAATGACAAATTCCAAATCCCAATGTTCAATCTCATAGTAAGAAAACAGCCCGGATGCCCCGGAAAAATCACCTGTACCGAATCTTTCGTAAATGTGGTGAACCGATGAATACCTGCGTCACTGTATTGTTGCGCTAAAACTGAAAGTGAGACAGAACCTGCCATGGATGCACCGGATTCGGTCCCCCCCGATTGGACCGGAATTTGTTATATTCGCCCCCTTAAATGCTGAAATACAAAAGGAATGTTTCATTTTTACATCACGCTGGCTTACATCTTTCCGAATATTTATGTTTTTTTCCGAATAATGTACCTTTTTATAAGCAAAGGCTACAGGATTTGGTACGCGGGTATTTATTTGCTGCTGGCTGCTGTTTATCCGGTTTCTGAAAATTTCATGCACGGTTCCAACAGCATTACTCAACTGCTTTCCACGGTAGCGGACTACCTGTTGCCTTTTTATTTATATTTATTTCTTTTGGTACTTTTTTTCGATTTGTTTTTGCTGTTCAACAGCCTGTTTCCTTTGATTTCAAAAGAAGTGAGGAGAACATTCTCGTTTCGTTTTTATACACTTCTTTCCATTATTTTTTTATCAGGGGCAATAGTTGCAGGTGGAGTTATTAATTTGAATACGATTCGTATTTCCCGTTACCGGATTACTGTTCCCAAAGGAAATTCGCAGTTGAACGACTTGAGGGTGGCTTTTGTGGCAGATTTTCACCTTCGGGAAAATTCAAGTCTGCATTATGTGGAGCAGTTTGTGAGCAAAGCAAATGCGTTAAACCCCGATATTATGCTGTATGGCGGCGATATTGTGGAAGGGCGCGAAGAAAACAGGATTCCGGAAACTATTTTGGCGGCTTTACGAAAAGTACAATCGAAATACGGCGTTTTTGGCGTGCCTGGAAATCATGAATCGTATGGCAGTCGCGGCAATGGAACTTTTTATGAAAAAGCACATATTACCCTGCTGCGCGATACCCTGCTGAATATTGATGAGTCGTTTTATCTTGCCGGAAGGAACGATGAACGCGACAGGCAAAGAAAATCAGCAAATGAAATTTTACAAAATAACTCAGGCGGGTTGCCCATCATCCTTTTGGATCATCGTCCCACCCGGTTGCAGGAAGTCAGTCAGACACCTGTGGATGTTCAATTTTCGGGACACACCCACAACGGACAGCTTTTTCCCCTCAATTATTACATTCACCGTTTGTATGAATTGAGTTGGGGACATAAAAAAATAAATAATACCCATTTTTTTGTAACAAGTGGTTTGCGATTATGGGGACCTCCTGTGAAGACCGCCGGAAAATCCGAAATCATGATGGTGGATATTAAGTTTGAATAATTTTGAATTCGATGCATCTTTTTTTCGCCATTTGGATAAGAATTTTGATTTCTAATTCGCAAACTGCGAATGATTTCATGTATTGGAGAGGGAATTTTCCTGGGTTCGATTTCCATGGTACCAAGGGGATTTGGGATGTACATAAAGCGTTTTCCCATGTGTGGATGATGATATTTACAATAGAAAATTGCCCGGAAAAATGCCCATCCACGTACCTGTGAACAATATTGGGGCTTAGGCGATGATTTCCGGTCCTGATTTACGCCTCTTTAGGGCACAAAAAGCTCCAAGGGTTTACAATCACTTAGCGCGTGAGTGGAGTCTGTTATCCAGCCACCCGCTCAGCTAAGATATCTTTGAAGTGTATACCAGGCAATAAGGGCTTCATATTTCATCTTAAGAAGATCATCCACGCTCTGGTAGTAGACCGCCAGTTCCAGGAGGTATTCCGAGAGGGAAATCTGACCGGCTCCAAGAGCCTTGTCGAGCAGTGCCCTGTTGCTGAAATCCTGCAGCCGGGACTGATATTCCATCGCACTGTTTTGAAGAGCTGCTGCATTTTGATGCAGGCTTTTCATTTTACTGTAAAATTGAAATCTTGCATCGGCTTCCCGGATGGCAGCCGCCTCTGCTTTGGCTCGTGCATATTTTACTTTGTTTTTGTTTTCCCATAAGGGAATGGAAATTCCGGCGGTTATGCCACTAAATTGTTCCCCCACTACCTTCTCACTCATGTACCCAGCCTGTAAACTGGGAAGGCCCAGCGCTTTGTTCAGCTGTGTCTGCTTTTCGGCAACGGCAACCTCCTGCTTCAGTTGCAGAAGGACCGGGTTTTTTTTGCCTGCCTGTTCTACCCATTGTTCAAAATCGGCTATCAGCGGCAGTTCTGTAAATATACTGTCGTTAAATTCAAGGGTATTTCCGCCATTCAGACGTGCGAGCCCTGCAAGCAGCCTGTTACGTTCTATTTTCAGATTTTCCAGTTCTTTCGACAACGACAGGCGGTTCACCATAGCCTTATTGTAGTCCAAAATGTTTCCCTCGCCGGCTTCAAGCCTGTTTTTATAATTGAAGGCCATCCTGTCGGCATGGCTGAGCCGTATGTTGTAAGCAGCAATAAGGGCATTCCGGTATTTAAGACCGGCCAGCAGCATTCTCGCTTCGTGAAACAATTCATTTCGCTGCTTCAGGTATTCCAGTTCAGCCTGTTTATTTCTGAGGGAAGAAATTTGCGATCTGTATTTGTAGACAGTCGGAAAATCGAACGATTGCAACACGGAAAAATCGGTGCGGTTGCCAACAGCAGAAGGATTTCCCCAAAGGTAATTGAACTCCGCCTCCGGGTCAGGCGGCAGCAATCCGGTTTTATTGCCTGTTTTTTCTGCTTCCGTTGCTGCCCTGATGGCTTTAAGGGTGGTATTGTTCCGTTCTGTTTGTTCAAGGATATCGTCGGTCCCCTCCTGTGCGAAGGCGGTGCAAATAGCTGTTGTGAGTATTGTTAATAAAAGAAATGCTTTCATGTGTTACCATTTTTAAGAATTCCACGATTGGTTAAAATGCTGTACACTATAGGGACAATGTAAATATTAAGAACAGTGGAAGTGAGCAACCCTCCCAAAATTACCTGTGCAAGAGGGCTTTGAATCTCGTTTCCAGGCAGGTTTCCTCTCATGGCCAAAGGTACCAGTGCAAGAGCCGCCGTAAGGGCAGTCATGAGGATGGCGTTAAGCCGGTCGGCAGATCCCATAATCACAGTTTCGTGAAGTGTATAGTTCTGCTTTTGCAGGCGCTGATAATTCGATATCAGCAGGATGCCGTTCCGGGTGGCAATACCAAACAGGGTAATGAACCCGATGATTGCCGGAATGCTGAGGATGCCCGAGGTAACCCATATGGCGAAGACACCGCCTGGAAGTGCCAGCGGCAGGTTTAGGAGGATAATGCCTGCCAGGGTAAAGTTTCTGAACTCCTGGAACAACAGAAAGAAGATGATGATGATGGCGATAACTGATGTAACCATAAGCGTACGGGAAGCCCTTGCCTCACTTTCAAACTGCCCGCCGTATTCAATCCTGTAACCTTCGGGCAATACTACCTTTTGGGTTATCTGCTCCCTGATATCATCAACCACACTGCGTAAATCGCGCCCGGCTACATTTGCCGAAATGACAATTTTACGTTGTACATTTTCCCGGCTGATGGAACCGGGGCCGGTTGCAGAAACAATTTCGGCCACCTGTTCCAGGGGTACCTTCTGTCCGTTTCCGGCATCGATGAGGGCAGTATGTATTCCTTCAAAGGATTGGGTGTAATCTTTATTTAGCCTTAGTACCAGGTCAAATCGTTTTTGTCCTTCATAGATGTCGGCCATTTTTTCACCTCCAAAGGCAATTTCAATAAATTCAGTAAAATGTCCGGCAGTGATTCCATACTGTGCCAGCATATCGCGGTTGGCATTTATATGTACCTGCGGTATTTCTATCTGCTGGTCAACATTCACATCCACCAGTCCTTCTATTCCCGACACGGCGCTTTTAATTTCATTCCCGGTAACAAAAAGGCGGTTCAAATCACTTCCAAAAAGTTTAATGGCAATATTGGCCCTTGTACCGGAGAGCATATGGTCGATGCGGTGCCCCAGAGGTTGCCCTACAGTAAAGGCAATACCGGGAATACCGGAGAGCGTTTCTCTTACTTCAGCCATGAATTCCTGCTGACTGCGCAGGTTTAGCCGGAAGTTGACATCAATTTCTGAGCTGTTGGTGGTCTGCGAATGTTCATCGAGCTCACCTCTTCCTGTTCTTCGGGCAGTGCTTACTATTTCCGGCAGGATTAAAAGTTTTTCTTCCACCAGATTTCCTATCAGGTTGGTTTCTTCCAGCGATGTTCCGGGAGGGGTGATAACCGAAAGGGTTAAAGCGCCTTCATTAAATTCGGGAAGGAAGCTGCGGCCAAAAGTAGAAAATACCAACAGGGAAATAATGAAAAGTCCGGTTATGGCCGACAAAATGAATGCTTTGTGGCGCAGTGCCCATACGAGCGATTTTTCATAATTGACCGAAAGCAGGCGCGCCAGCCACTTGTCCTTTTCATTCCGGGCAAGGTATCTTTCATCTGTAAGCAGCATTTTTGCCAGCAGCGGAGTGAGGGTCATCGCCACGATTAGCGATACAAACAGCGCCACAATAAAGGCAATTCCCAAAGGTTTCAGCATCCGGCCTTCCATACCCGAAAGAAAAAACAGGGGCAGAAAGGCAACCATGATGATTAGAGTGGCATTCAGAATGGATGCCCTTATTTCCCTGGAAGCCTCAAATACCACATTAAATGACGATTGCCGCTCATCTGGAGGTAACCTCCTGTTTTGCCGCAATCTTTTATATACATTTTCCACATCAATAATGGCATCGTCAACAAGAGAACCAACTGCTATGGCCATTCCCCCCAGGCTCATAGTGTTGATGGTCATGCCCAGGCCTTTAAGTACCAAAACTGCCCCTATTAAGGAAAGAGGGATGGCAAGCAGGGATATCAGCGATGTGCGGAAACTTCCCAGAAAGAAAAACAGGATAATAATGACAAAAATTCCTCCTTCAATCAGTGCGTCCTGCACATTTTTTACCGATTGTTCTATAAAATGGGCCTGCCTGAAAATTTGGGTATCCAGCTTCACATCCGGAGGCAAAGTTTTTTGCAACTCAGTAAGGTTGTTTTCAATGCTCCGGGTTACCTCCAGTGTATTGGCATGAGGTTGCTTCGATATGGAAATAATTATTGCGGGGCGGGCATTTTTGGAGGCATAGCCCATTTTTGGCGCGCTGCCTGTCTTTACATCGGCTACATCGCCAATTCGCACAGGCTTTCCGTTTACCGACTTTACGAAGGTATTGGCAAGCTTCGGAATTTCAGAGGTCCGGGCCATTCCGCGAATGACATACTCATTGCCATATTGACGCAATACACCTCCGGCAGAGTTTTGACTGATTGACCGGCTGGCATTGGCCAGTTCATCAAGAGTTACCTGGTAGAAATGCATCTTCTGAGGGTTGGCCAACACCTGGTATTGCTTGTAATCGCCCCCTATAATAGTCACCTGCGAAACACCACCTGTGGCAAGAACAAGCGGTTTGACACTCCATTCGGCAAGGGTTCGTAATTCCATCATGCTGGTGCTGTCGGCCTGCATTCCTACAAAGAAAATTTCACCCATTACACTGGACTGTGGCGCCATTACAGGCTGCCCAACTCCCAGCGGCATTTGTGATGCTACGGTTATGAGCTTCTCGGAAACAATCTGCCGGGCTTTAAAGATGTTGGTTCCCCAGTCAAATTCTACCCACACAAATGAAAAGCCGTGTGAGGAGGCTGAGCGTACACGCCGTACATCGGTTGCCCCGTTTACTGCCGATTCGATGGGGTAGGTAACGAGTCGTTCCACCTCTTCTGAGGCCATTCCGTGAGCATCGGTCATTACCACCACGGTGGGTGCAGTCAGGTCTGGAAAAACATCCACATCCATGTTGCCTGCAGTTCTTATTCCAAAAACCAGCAGCACCACTGACGCAAGCAAAATGAGGTATTTGTTGTTAAGCGAAAATTTTATGATACGGTCTAACATTGCTTTTAATTTTTAATGAACATGGCCCGAGTGAGCGTCCAAAGTGCCTGATGACTTTGCCAGTTTAATCATTACAGCCCCCCGGCTGACAATCCGTTCATCCGGAGAAATTCCTTTTTTAATCTGGGTATTTATACCATCGGTAATTCCGGGAACTACCAATCTTTTTTCAAACAACTCGGGAGTTATCTGAACCCAAACAAAATAATTTCCCTGCTCCTCTAAAAGAGATGAACTGGGAACCGTTAGCTCATTGGCACCGGTAAGTGTTTTGAGGTAAACCTCCACAAAACTGCCTGACATGAACGCACCCTTGTTATCGATCTCCATGTTTACCGGGATTAGAAAATTACTGGTGTTTGCTGTCTTTCCATAGGAAAGAATTTTACCGTTTAGTTCTTCCAAAGTATAGGTGTTGCCCGAAATTGTGTTGCGGATGTTGGCCGACACGATGGCCCCTAAGGCAGGGGAATAGCGCTGAGGCACATCAGCGGTCAGCACCAGGTTTTTATTTTGTGAAACAGTAACCACCGGCTGACCGGCTTCCACATAGGCTCCGTTTTCAACAAATACCTGCTTTATGAATCCCTTCATCGGGCTGGAAACCGATTGACCTGCAGAAGTAAAATTGCTTCTCAGATTTTCGAATACCGCTTCGGCATTCGCATATTCATTTTCTGCTTCCAGCAATAGTCTTTGTGAAACAATCTGATCTTTGGCCAGTGCTTTCATCCGTTCAAAGTCAGCCTTTGCCTTTTCGTAATTGTTTTTTGCTTCAGCGTACCTTACCGATAAGTTATTTTCAGCAAAGCTGCTTCCAGAAATGGTAAACAGCCTTTCGCCGGCTGCTACTTCTTCTCCCTCCATTAAACTGGCGGAGGAGATATTTACAATACCACCGGTTTTGGCAACTATCACCGATTCACTGCCAACCGATGGCTTTACCAGGGCTGTCGTTTTTATTACCTGCCCAAACGGTTTTATCTCTGGCAAATTAGTGGCAAAATCTATCTTCCACGACTGCTCTTTGGTGAATACAGTGGTATTTGCCTGGGGAATGTGTATGTTTTCAGCGGCTTCGTGGGCGGCCTGATGATTTTCAAAGGTGGTAACTTCCGGAATCTGTACATCAAAAGTTCCGTTTTCATTTTCAATTACAAAAAACAGAGAACCTTGCCCTGCTTTTTCAGGCTGAATATTAAAACTGTATATCCCTTTGCGCGCTGGTGTATCCAGGATCTGGACAGATTCGCTGTTGTCAACCTTAAGCACGACGGTAACCTTCCCCATTTCCAAAGGTTCAAATTCGGGTAACAGGGTAAAATGTGCCAGTAAAGCTGCCTTTTCGCCAACTACAAAGGGATCGGCTTCAGCAAACACTTCAAAGCTGTTGCTGTATCCGGTGTACTGAAATTTTAATTCTTCTTGTTCTTCATGCTGTTCTGTATCCTCTTCATGTTCATGGCTGTGCTCTTCGTTTGCATTATGGCTGTGGTTGTCAGGATTGCAGGAATTCAGGCTCAACACCACCAGAAATAAGAATAAAACAATAACTTTCATATTAAAAAATTGTAATTTTCAATGGTATACTATAGAATTCGCAATGAGAGGTTAATAATCCAGGTTTGCTGCGGATTATTGCTCAAGCTCATTTCAGAATTAAAAATTGTTTGCTTTTAAAGATTTCATATGCAATTTACATGGGAGTGGCTTGCTTCTCATGATCAATTCATATGATTGGTCCCTGATGAATAAAAATGGATAATGAAATCATACGTTAAAAATGAGTATGATTTTAAAAGATAAAAAAACAAAAATCTTAAACGGCCGGGGGTGCGCGAAACCGCAATGAGCGCAATAGTAAAAGGGGATTGTGCGTATCTTTTTGTTCAGGTACTCTCTGCGAGTTAAAAGAAAAGATTGCATCCGGGGTATTAGCGGAGAAAAAAACAACAAATCCATGAACATTTTTATCGCAGGAGGCAGTATAAGAATAATCCTGCTTCCATTGGTTATTGGGTACTACAATAAGTTGATTTAATATACAGTATCTGTGGTTTTGATCATCATGCGGATGGTCGCTTTCAAATGGATGATCAGGATTGAGGCCATGGTGTTGACCAACCATTTTTTCAATACATACCTGCCGGTTGTGGTGGTGATGAGGTACAATGGTATGGGCACACAACATTATTCCCGCTAAAAACAGGAATAAAAATTCTATATGTTTTCCTCTTAATTTCACAGATTTAACCTTCCTGACATCAAATTTGATACAAAAATAGAAAATTTTATGAATTTGAAATGAATTGGAGTAACAGAATGAAATAAGTTGCTTCCGGGATCGAATGAAACCCCTGAGTATGGATTCCATTGGTACAGATTTTAACAAAGTCGGATGGAATCCATAATTCGTTTTAGATCCAGGACTCCCTGTCCGCCTACGGGTAAGTTTCCAATTCTTGCCATGGTTTTTTGTTTTTCAGATTGATCGTACGATACCTAATGTACAAAAATTCCTTACCATCTCCATAATTTTGATACAATATCTTATCACTATTTTAAGACTAACTTCTCATCAAATTCACATATAAGTGACCTTGGTGTGAAGTTAATGTGTACATAGTGTTAAAATATACTGAAATTAAGAAGGCTATGGTATAGTTAAAGAAAGAATGAAGGGACGACAATTTTTAGATCCATTTGCCCGGTAAGTAATTATGAACAAGTATCTCTAATGACCGCCAAAAGAAATAATTCTTATTGATAAATCAGGGATAATTCCATCCCATTGGGCCTTCCGGGAAATGGCAACCGGTTTGGCAGATGCTATCTTTACACCTGCTCAAATTTCATAATTCTTGTAATTACATTTGAGCAGGTAACAGAAAACCTGAAGGGGGTATACCTTGTTTTGGTGTTATGGGGTATCGGTAAAATCGGGTAATCAAAGTTGCAGAGTTTCTATTTCTGGTCCGGAGGCGATCATCGGTTCATAAGAATAATCCGTTTATACCCCGTAAGGTTTGGCGTACCATTATCGGTTCCTCTTAAAATAAGGTGGATGCTTGTATTTTCTTCCAGTTCAGGCATTGGGAAATCAGCCCGGGGACCTTCTGCCGGGGCATGGAAATTTCCTTTGAAGTTTCCTGCTTCAGAATAAACCACCCATTCGAAAGTGATAATATCACCATCGGGGTCTTTAGACCCTTTTGCATCGAGTCTGATTTTTTCCCCCGGGTTTTTATGGATTACCAGCGCTTCTTTATCAGAATGGCCATTCACAGCAATTATCGGCGAATGATTGGCATCCGTCACATCTTTTACACACCAGTCCATACGGCCAGCAAACTCCCGCTGGAAATCGTTACGCCAGCGGTAAACGGTAGCCCGTGTATTTGTTTCTCCCCTGTAGCTGTCGGTTGCACCGGTATAATATTCTTCATTTATTTTTTGAAACCTGCCTCCCCAACCGCCGTATTCCGGGTGTGCGGGAACATTCAGCCCATTTTCCAGAAAATAAAACCAGGAGGGGGTATCTCCTTCCTTCAGCACACCATGCGGATTGGGTGCTGTCCAGGTTTTTAAGGGATATAGTGCTCCCAGCGGTCCATGCCCCCCGGTTATATATTCCCTGATCCATTCTGCAGAGGTGAGGCTTTCATCTCCTCCAAGATACATCCCCCGGAATGCAGCATTTCGCTTGTCGTTGCCGGCAGGGGCTATACTGATTACATAAAACAGGTCAGGAAATCTTTTCTTAATTCCCTTAAACAGGCTGTCCTGATCGGCAATATCATAAATCCTAAACCGGGCTGTTGCATTTTTATATTCTTCTGAAGTACGTGTATTTTTTATCTTCCACAGTGCCTGTACCACATCGGTTTGGCCTCCCCATACAGCTATATTCAATGGTAGCGGATCTTCTTTATCTATGCAGCGGATGATCCATTCCGATCCTTCCGTGTCGTGTCCTTCTCCTATGTTTTCCCATCCACGAAAAGGATTTCCTTTCTTAATCACCGATAAGAGATGTTCCGGGGAAGGGAAATTTTCATTATGTTTCACCAGGTTTGGCCATACTTCCCCGTAGCTATGAATTGTCTTTTCAACCAAATCGGGGCGGATGATGCTTTCCCCCAGTTCGCCCTGCGTGCCGGCAGCAGAGGTGACGATTCCCTCCAGTTCAAAGTCGCAGGTGTAGAGCATCAGCCGGATAAGCGACTGCTGGTCGTCGGGGTCACCGCCAATATCGGTGGTTATCAGCAACCGGGTTTTTTGCCCGAAACCTGTAAAGGTAATCCCTAACAATATCAGAAGAATACAGTTCTTTATCATCTTTTTGAAACTTAATTATATTTCATGCCAACAGGCAGTGCAGGAAAAGGGGTAAATTTAAACATTTTGCCGGTTTTTTGAAAGATGAATAATAGGGTAATCCATTTATGAAAAATGGCGGGTTGTCAGTAAAATTTATATTTTATCTTAAAAAAACAGCTTAAAAAGAAATATAATTATAAATTTGTTCGAAAATAAGTTTACCCAGATATGAAAAACCCGGATTGGAAGAAATTTATCATTACCTTATTTAGAGTGGTCATAGGATGGCATTTTTTATTCGAAGGATTGTCGAAACTATGGACGGTAAACTGGACAGCTGCAGGATTTCTGGCCAATGCCACAGGACCCTTTGCCGGGTTTTATCACTGGATGGCTTCCTCTGAAGCCTTGATGAACATCATCGACCCGGTAAATGTGGCTGCCCTGATACTGATTGGAATGGCATTGTTTTTAGGTATTGCCATACGGTATGCTGCCATTGGAGGTATTGCCCTGCTGACGTTGTATTATTTTGCTTACCCGCCGTTCGGAGGTTCCATTTTTGATCCTTCTGACGGAAGCTTGTTTCTTGTGAATAAGAACCTGATTGAAGCCATTGCCCTGCTGGGTATCCTGCTGATGAAAGAAAAGGGATATGGTATTTATGCGCTGACCTGGTTTCAGAATAAAAATAAAAAGGATACCGTACCTGTTGTAGTCCCAAACGAAGTTTCCCATTCCCGGCGTGAAGCTCTGAAGAACCTGGCAACACTGCCTGCTCTTGGTATCATAGGACTCGGTGCTTTCCGCGAATCGCAGGAGTATGGTGCAGATACCTTGTCGGGTGCGACCATAAAGGTTGGCGGTACCGACATTAGTCAGCTCAAGGGAACATTGCCTACAGGAAAGCTCGGAAATCATGAAATAAGCCGGCTGGTGTTTGGTGGTAATCTGATTGGTGGCTGGGCGCATTCACGCGACCTTATTTATGTTCCCTCTTTGTTCCGTGCCTACAATACGGAAAAGAAAATTTTTGAAACCCTGATGCTTGCCGAAAAGGCAGGTATCAATACCATCAATATCGGGTTTCCGACCATGGAGACCATGGTGAAATACCGCAAGGTAACCGGCAGTAACATTAAGGTGATTGTGCAGGTGCATCCTGATATGAAGGAGAACGATTATTATGTCAATATCAATAAGGCCATTGATGCGGGTATGGACATCATTCAGGTACAGGGCAACTGGTGCGACTGGCTGGTGCGCGATAACCGGATTGATGTGATTGATAAAATGCTCGGCCGCATCCGTTCGCAGGGTTTTACTGCCGGTCTGGCTTCTCATACTGTAGATGCATTAATTGCCTGTGAGGAACAGGGCATTATTCCCGATTATTACATGAAGACCATGCATCACGATCAATACTGGTCGGCTCACCCTATGGAGAACCGGATACCGTTTGAGGTGGACGGGAAAAAGCATCTCGATCATGACCGGTTTCACGACAATTGCTTCTGCCTTTTTCCCGACCGGACGGTGGAATTTGTAAACAGGGCAACGGTGCCGGTGATGGGATTTAAGGTTCTTGCTGCCGGAGCTATTAAACCTGAAGATGGTTTTAACTGGGCGTTTAAAAACGGTGCCGATTTTATTTGCGTGGGAATGTTCGACTTCCAGGTGGTTAATGATGTTAATACTACCATCGATGTGCTGAACAAGCTGAAAGACCGGCAGCGGGATTGGGTGGCTTAGGTAATAATTTTTGAATTTTTGAGGGTTTGAGCTTTTAAGCCCCAGAGAGGCGCAATCTCCCAATCCGGGATAATAGCCCCGGGATTAAAGGCAAGTCATTCTCAAAGCCCAAAGGGGTGCAACCCTAAATCTGGGGAGAAGTCAGAAAACCGATGGAGTACCTGATATTGGATTCACGGATAAGAATCAATAATTTGACCGTCTTCATTGACTACAGTTAGCTGCTGGTGGCTCCCGTGGAGGGTAAGGAGGATAAAATGTCGTTGCGACAGTGCTTTATTCAGGTACCAGGTATCTTCAACCTTGTGTGTTTCCCTGACGTATACTCCCCAGGCTCCGTCCCCTACAAATACAATCCCGTTTTCATGTATTTCATTTCTCTTTATCGGGAAAGTTCTTTTATAAGTATGATCGTGATTTTCGAAAGCTAATTTAACATTATGTTCTTCGAACAGCGGCAACCAGTTAAAGCGTATTTGCGTGGCAATGGAACTGGTGAAATCCCGCGCCGACGGATAGGCACCAACATGGTAAACAGGAATTTTATGAAGTACATTTTTTCTCTCATTTAATTTCTTTTCAAGCCATGCCGTTTGTTCTCCTTCAATCGGGTTGTTGTGACCTGAATCGAGCATGAACAGGCTTAAGTAGTTGCCAAAGTCGAGTACATTGTACCCGGGGTGGCCCGGGAAAGCATACAGGCTGTAAAAGTATGGGGCATATTTCTCCCGGTCTTGATCGTTTCCGCTGAACCGTTCCGGATTGTAATATCCTCCGGCAACCTCGTGGTTGCCGATTCCAACCACTATGGGAATGATGCGGTTGTTTTCAGTTATTAATGTATTTTTGCACGTTTCAAACCAGCTGTGAACTTTATCCACTGCTTTTGCCGCCCCATTTTCATAAGCCATATCGCCTCCCATTACAACAAAATGAGGATCGAATTTTACAACCTGGCTGTTCGTTTTTCTCAGCATTTCAATTTCGTGCATTGTATCGCCTCCTATGGCAATCCTTACAGGTTCCAATGCAAGATTATCGGGCATAGTCCGAAAAGAATAAACCTGTTCAAACTCACCGAATCTTATCTGATAGGTTGTCCCCGGTTTTAGCCTGTTTAATGCCACCCTGTGCACAAAACGGTCGGAATAGGGAAAAGGATTGACCTTGCCTGCTACTTCTTTCCATTCTTCTTCCCCTTCCGGCCTGTAGGATAAGGAGGCAGGCTGGTTATCGGCAGTATGCCAGTCGATACTCATTGTTGTGGAAGGATTTTCTGTCCAGGTGAGCAATATACCCAAAGGTTCATTCTGGCTTTTCGCTGTAGTGGCAACTATCAGGAGTATTGCCAAAAGGGAGTGGAATTTTAATTTCATGTTGTTGTTTTCTTTCAATGATACAATTTCAGGAGGTGAAAAGTTTTATTGCAAGCATGTATGGCCTGAAAAAGGTTGTATAAATTCCGGTGAACGGTTACCATTCACCTTGGGAAGATGTGCTTCGGTTTTATTGCCGAAATGGAATGATAAATGGAGTTTATAGCGTATTCTGTTGCTGAAAACATTCTGATATTTTCTTTATTTAAGCTATCTTTGGTTGTAAACCACAGATAAAAAAGGATGAAAGTTGAATTTATAGTTTTTATATGCCTGCTTCTGACCGGAAATTTTTCATGCCGGAACCCCCAGCCAGGATCTTTCACTCATCCGGTTGCCGTGCCATTATTTGAATTTCAGGATCCGGAACCCCGCTGGAACAGTTTTGAAAATCCAGCTTCGGAAAAAGGGGCAGGGGGTATTGAAAACAAAGGTGCCAAAGGACATCCCTACGATTTTTTGAATGCAGGTGAAACAAAAGTTCTGATGGATGTTGAGGGCCCGGGGATAATTACCCGTATGTGGTTTACCGTTCAGGATCGTTCCCCGCGTATGCTGCGCTCGCTTAAGATTGAAATGTTTTGGGACGGGCAGGATAAACCCGCTGTATCGGCTCCATTTGGCGATTTTTTTGGAAATGGGCTGGGAAGGCTGGTTAAGCATGAAAGTGAGTTTTTTTCAAGTGCCGAGGGCCGCTCGTTCAACTGTTTTATTCCAATGCCTTTTAAAACTGCTGCCAGGGTGGTGGTAACCAATGATGGGGATACCGATCTGAAAATGCTTTTTTATGACATCAATTTTATAAAGTTGAAGCGCTGGAACGATAACAACCTGTATCTTCATACTTACTGGAACCGCGATACAGCCACCACACCGGGAATAGATTATACCATTCTTCCTAAAGTAGAAGGGAGGGGCAGGTTTCTTGGTGTTAATTTTGGTGTGATGGCCAACCGGGTGTATCAGAAATCGTGGTGGGGTGAAGGTGAAGTGAAAATGTACCTCGACGGAGATGAAGAACTTCCGACACTTGTTGGCACCGGCACCGAAGATTATATCGGTACAGCATGGGGGCAGGGGGTCTTTATCAACCGTTATACCGGCTGCCCGGTTGCGGATACAGAAAACGACCACTGGACCTTCTATCGTTATCATGTTCCCGATCCTATCTGGTTTAACCGGGAATTCAGGGCCGATATCCAGACAATGGGTGGAAACATGAAGGAGAAAGTTATTGAGATGCTTGATGCAGGAGCGATGATGATTCCTGTGTCGGTGCAGGATGTTCAGATTTTTACAGGACTTATGGATTCGGTTCCGCCGGTGGATCTGAAAAATGAGGATTTAATGAATGGCTGGACGAATTTCTACCGATCCGACGACTGGTCGTCAACAGCCTATTTCTATCTTGATAAACCTGTAAACAACCTGCCCCTGCTGGCATCACCAGGATTAAGAACATACAGATTAAACGAATAACTTTATTATTGAGGCAATTATGAGAAATACATGTTGGATTAAATGGATTTTATTGGCAATTTTTTTATTTGGGATCTTACATTCGAACGCACAGGACCCGAAACGCTTTGAGAAGGCTATAAAGGTGCTTACAGAAAAAGAGCATAATTTCAGTAAAAACAAAAAACGGATTGTCTTTGCCGGAAGCTCGAGTATCCGAATGTGGAAGGATGTGCAGGCTGCTTTTCCGGAATATAATGTTATTAATAACGGTTTTGGAGGTTCTCACTTCAGCGATCTGGTTTATTATTACGACGAGCTGATCCTCCGGCCTCAGCCCGATATTTTGTTTATTTACGAAGGCGACAACGACATTGCCTCGGGCAAGAACCCAAAATTAATAATAAAGGAAGCCAAACAACTTATATCGAAAATACAAAAGGATTTGCCGCAAACCCGGATCGTTTTGATTGGTGCAAAACCTAGTCTTGCCCGGTGGAAGCTGAAAAAGGAGTATATGAAACTGAACGGACTTCTTGAGCATTTGGCAAAGAAAACCAAAGGGGTGGGATATGCCGATGTATGGAGCGCCATGGTTGATGAAAATGGTGATGTCTTTACCGATATTTTTGTCGACGATAACCTGCACATGAATGAAAAGGGATATAAAATCTGGGAAGAGGTTATCGGGAAACATCTTCAATAAAAGAAACAGTGAGCAGCACATGCATCTGCTGATTTTTTGCCTGAAGATTTATGATTACACCGTTACAGAAAGGTATGAATTATTTATTAATAATGCGGATTAATTATAAAAAATAATCATTAAACAGATATGAAATCCTTTGATATGAAGGACTTTATATCTGATAAAAAATAGTTGGCTGATTGTTTGTATGGAAATAATGTTTATTAGGGAGATTATTTGGTGCTTATAATTTAAAGTAACTTCATTAGCGAATGAATTAAACGATGTTTGATTTTTTTCACAGTCAGCAAGGTTTCGAGCAACCATAAAACCGGTTTTTTAAACCGGCTTTATGGCAGGAAGCAACTAAACGAATTGGGCGGTTTGGAAACCACCGCAGTTCCTGTAATCATTGAACTTTATATCTGAAAATTAGTTTTCCTTGTAGGCTTCAATTAAAATTCCGAGGATTTTTTTTCCTGCTGCTGCCACACTGGTACCCGGGCCAAAGATGGCTACGGCGCCGGCATCGTAGAGAAACTGGTAATCCTGCGAGGGAATAACCCCGCCAACAATGACCATGATGTCGTCGCGGCCGAGTTTTTTCAGTTCTTCGATAACGGCCGGTACCAGCGTTTTATGACCGGCGGCCAGTGAGGAAACGCCAAGGACGTGTACGTCGTTTTCAACGGCCTGCTTTGCAGCTTCTTCTGGAGTCTGAAACAGCGGGCCTACATCAACATCAAAGCCCAGGTCGGCATAGCCGGTGGCTACTACCTTGGCACCCCTGTCGTGTCCGTCCTGTCCCATTTTGGCTATCATTATGCGCGGCTGGCGGCCTTGCAGTTCAGCAAATTGCTTTGCCAGTTCCTGCGCTTCCTTAAATTCCGATTTGTCTTTTGCTTCCGATTTATACACGCCTTCAATTGTTCTGATTACTGCTTTGTATCTTCCGGCCACCTTTTCACAGGCATCGGAAATTTCACCCAAAGATGCACGTTTTTTTGCTGCATCGATAGCCAATTCCAGTAAATTTCCCTTGCCTGTTTTTGCGGCATTTGTAATTGCTGCCAAAGAAGCAAGTACGTCAGCCTCGTTGCGTTCGGCCCGTAATTTTTTTAACCGCTCTATCTGTGACAGGCGGACTGCAGTATTGTCGATGTCGAGGATATCAATGGGATCCTCCTTATCAAGGCGGTACTTGTTGATGCCCACAATTGTTTGTGTGCCGCTGTCAATTTTTCCCTGTGCACGGGCAGCTGCTTCTTCGATACGCATTTTTGGGACGCCGGTTTCAATGGCTTTTGCCATGCCTCCAAGCCTTTCCACTTCCTGGATAAGTTTCCAACCCTTTTGAGCAAGTTCATGGGTCAGGGATTCCACATAATAAGATCCTGCCCACGGGTCGAGGGAACGGATGATTTCGGTTTCCATCTGCAGGTGCAGCTGGGTGTTACGTGCAATACGTGCTGAGAAGTCGGTAGGAAGTGCAATAGCTTCATCGAGTGCATTGGTGTGCAGGCTCTGGGTATGTCCCAGGACTGCAGCCATGGCTTCAATGGCGGTGCGTCCTACGTTGTTAAAGGGGTCCTGCTCGGTAAGCGACCAACCTGAAGTCTGCGAGTGGGTACGGAGCGCCATCGACTTTGGATTTTTCGGGTGGAATTCCTTCACAATTTTCGCCCACAGCATGCGGGCTGCCCGCATTTTGGCAATTTCCATGAAATGGTTCATTCCAACGGCCCAGAAAAACGACAGCCTGGGTGCAAAGGCATCAATATCAAGCCCGGCACCGATACCGGTGCGCAGGTAATCAAGCCCGTCGGCCAGAGTATACGCCATCTCAATATCGGCCGTTGCTCCTGCTTCCTGCATGTGATAGCCCGAGATGGAGATGGAGTTGAATTTTGGCATATGTTTCGAAGTGAACTCAAAGATGTCGGCAATGATTTTCATCGAGAAATCCGGTGGATAAATGTAGGTGTTGCGAACCATGAATTCCTTCAGGATGTCGTTCTGAATGGTTCCCGAAAGCTGCTCAAGGGTAGCGCCCTGTTCCAGCCCTGTAACAATATAGAAAGCCATCACAGGAAGCACTGCCCCGTTCATTGTCATCGATACCGACATCTTGTCGAGCGGTATCTCATCAAACAGAATTTTCATGTCGAGGATTGAATCGATGGCCACACCGGCTTTTCCTACATCGCCTACTACCCGCGGATGGTCGGAGTCGTAACCGCGGTGGGTAGCCAGGTCGAAGGCCACCGACAGTCCTTTTTGTCCGGCTGCCAGATTGCGGCGGTAGAAAGCATTCGATTCTTCAGCTGTTGAGAACCCTGCATACTGGCGGATGGTCCAGGGCTGCATAGCGAACATAGCAGAGTAGGGGCCCCGCAAAAAAGGAGGCAATCCGGCAGCATAATCAAGGTGCTCCATTCCTTCCAGGTCTTCCTTGGTATATACCGGCTTTACAGGTATTTGTTCCGGAGTAATCCAGTTCTTTTTGATGTTGTTCTCATTCTTCCAGACAACCGTTTCTTTTTGTTGAAAGGTTTTTTTGATGTTTATATTTTTAAAATCTGGTTTCATAATCTTTATTTTTTAACATAAAGGCACAAAGTTTAGAAGTACCTGTTTTCTTCAAACAAGCACATTTCATAAACTGATTCAAGTAAGCCGGGCCCAGGCTCTTTATGCACCTCACATGCCGCATTAACTAATTGTTTCCCCAACCTTTCTATTTCAGCCCTTGAAATCATCCTCGTGTCTTTGTGTCCTTGTGTTTAAATTTTAATATTCAATTTTGATTGATATGCCTGTAGTTCCTCAAGAATATTGCTCTTCATGTGGATGAAGCTGGTAATTCCTTTTGTTTCCAGATCAGGCCTACATGCAGGATTTCCTGCAACAACAAGAATTTCATTATCCAACTGTTCCGCAACCTGAGGTGCCAGTTCGGCATAATCTTCATCGGAGCTGCACAATACCACGATATCGGCATTTTTTATTCTGGCGGCCTGTAATCCTTCTTCCACTGTTTTGAATCCGTTGTTGTCGATTACTTCGAAACCGGCTATGGCAAAGAAGTTGGTGCTGAATTGCGCCCGTGCTTTACGGAAGGCGAGATTTCCCATGGAAAGCATAAAGGCGACCGGGCGCTTGTTGTTTTTTGCATACATGTCGGTTCTGTATCGTAGAACTTCAAACGGCTGGGCAGCACGGTAAGGCTTTAAGGTTTCCACTGTTGCTCCTTCTTCAGTGAGATCGGCTGCTTTAAAAACCCTCTCAGGGTACTCCTTTTTTACTGTTTCGGTAAAATTGGGAAACTGGTTCACGCCCAGCAGGTTCTCGCGTCTAAAAGTAACATTGATGTTTCTTTTTGCTGCTGTGTTTTTTATTTCATTTTGAATAAACCCATCCCTGAAGGCCTGAATGAAACCTCCTTTATCTTGTATCTGCAGAAAGAGTGACCATGCATATTCTGCCAGCGATGCGGTGAGGTTTTCGATGTAATAGGATCCCCCGGCAGGATCGGCAATCTTGTCGAGGTGCGCTTCTTCCTTCAGCAAGATTTGCTGATTACGGGCAATGCGTTCCGAGAATTCGTCAGATTTATCAAAAACAGCATTAAACGGCAGTGCAGTTATGGAACCGGTACCTCCCAATGCTGCCGACATGGCTTCAGTCTGGGTGCGCAGCATATTCACATATGGATCATAAAATGTCTTATTGTACGTATTTGTTTCGCTGTGGACACTCATTTTGGCCGATTCATTGCTTCCCGGATGGAAAGCTTTAACAATTTGCGCCCATAGAAGACGTGCAGCCCTAAGTTTGGCAATTTCCATGAAATAGTTGTTGCCTATGCCGAAGGTAAACCTGATGTTACCCGCTACTTCGTCGGTACTTAATCCGGCATCGGTAAGTATTGACAAATATTCTGTACCCTGCGCAAGTGCAAATGCCATCTCCTGCACAAGAGATGCGCCGCTGTTAGCAAAATGCTTACCATGAACCCCAATTACCCGAAAGTGGGGAAGAGCTGCCGTTTTTTCAACGACCTGCTTCAGCTTATCAAAATCAGATACATTTAATTTCCCTTTCAGCACGAAAGAACCGATAGGATCGAGAGGTGAAGACCCCATAATTTTAGCAGCATCCTCTTTTCCTTTGAGCACAAATTCTGTAAAAGGAATTGCATAGTTGCAGTTGCCGCAACCACAGATAAAATTGATTTCGATAGCTTCAAGGCTAATGTCCTTTAGCAACACGGCCAGATTCGTTTTTGTGATTTTGGTATTGCAATCGAAACAAAAGCCAAGTGAATTCACTCCCTTTCCCAATACCGAAAGTGCCTTTTTGTTGGCCTCTGTAAAATCCTTTATATAGATATCCTGCCGGATAAACCAGTCGTTACCTTTCTTTTTATTTCCACGTATAAAAGGGAATTCTCCAGGCAATGCATTGAGGTAATCCAATCCTTTCAGGTTTTCGCAACGATAATAAGGACGGATTTCTATGCCTTCGCAGGTTTTCCAAACCAACGCTCTTTCGTAATCTCTGCCTTTTAAATCGTCATTTATTTTGGCTTCCCATGCCTGAGTTGAAACAGGTTCAAACTCAGAAAACAGCTTTTGGTCTTTATCTGTCATTTAATATCTCTTTTAAATCGGACAGCAAAATTAGCTGATTAAAAAAAATGAACCTTAGGATCCAGATTGTTTTTAAAAAAAATGATAAAAAATCATGTTTTCAGACGGGAATGTAAATTTTAGATTACCTGTGCATGAAAATGCTTGATGTTCTTTATCTAAAATTACATGGATAAAAATGTATTTCTTTTTCTGTTAACATACTTTAACTTTTAGTTAAATAACTTTTAATCAATTATATATTATTAAATTTTATATTATTGTATTATTATTTTAATTCATATATAAACAATTTAGTTGTTTAATCCTTTATCTATATAAATTCCACAAAGAGGAGTTTTAATTAAGTTAGAAAAGATGAAAACATTTTTTAAAGACAAAATCATGAAAACACGGATGCGTTTTATTCCCGGTTTATTGCTGATTTTCTCTGTTGCCATTTTTGCAGGATGCAGCGATGATGAAGAGGTCACTCCGATGAGTGAGAAAAATATAGTTGAGGTAGCATCTGATGCAGGAAACTTCAGTATGTTAATTGAGGCAGCTCAGAAAGCAGGTCTCGCCGGTTTTTTAAGTACCCGAAAACGATATTACTCTATTTGCGCCGACAGATGATGCTTTTGAATCCTTGCTTGAAGACCTTGGCCTATCGTCAATTGATGAGATTCCGGTAGCTGATCTGACAGGTATTCTTACCTATCATGTTCTCGGGACAAAAGTTATGTCTTCCGGTTTGAGTACAGGATATTTATCCACTTTATCGGGATATGACAACAACAGTATTTCCATGTACATCGAAACAGGTTCAGACAGTGATGATTAACAATTCAGTTTCGGTAACCACAGCCGATATTGAAGCGGCCAACGGAGTGATTCATGTGGTGGATAAAGTGATACTTCCTCCAACGGTAGTAGACATTGCACTGGCCAATGATAATTTTACCACACTTGTTGAGGCTGTAATAAAAGCCGGTTTGGTTGATGCACTGAACAGCGAAGGGCCATTTACTGTATTTGCTCCTACAAATGCTGCATTTGAAGAATTGTTTGCCCAACTGGACATAGCAGGAATTGACGACCTTACTGCTGAGCAGCTGACACCTGTTTTATTGTACCACGTGGTACCTGGAAATGTTCTTTCATCGGAACTGACTTCAGGGAATGTAGGAACCCTGAATGGTGGTAAAAACGTGACCGTTGATTTAAGTTCAGGTGTTAAAATTAACGAAAGCTCGGTGGTATCTGCAGATATACAGGGAACAAACGGAGTAATTCACGTTATCGATCAGGTACTGATGCCTGAATAATAAAGATATAAACAAACATTCAGCGACAGATTGATGCTGAAACAATTTTTTAAGTAGAGGTATTATTTTTTAATTTTTTAAAATTCAGATGTTATGAAAACAAAAATGAGAAACATTGCAGCAGCATTGCTGGTGGCAGCCGGAGCATCCACAGCAATTGCATCGGAAATAAGAACTTCAGAATGGATTGAAGATTATTCAGTTGAAGCTATGGTTTTGGAAGACTGGATGACGGATGCAGAATTGTTTAGAGTTGAAGAGTCGAAAGATGTGAATTCCACAGTGGTTGAAATTGCAGTAGGAAATCCCGACTTTTCCATTCTGGTGGAAGCAGTTATTAAAGCGGGTCTGGCCGAAGCTTTAAGTGCTGAAGGTCCTTTTACGGTGTTTGCACCAACCAATGCAGCATTTGAAAGTCTTTTCAGTCAACTTGGGATTTCAGGTATTAAAGATCTGACAGCAGAGCAGCTTATTCCGATTTTAACTTATCATGTAGTCTCAGGAAAAGTAATGTCAGATGATTTATCGGACTCCACTATTGGCACATTGAATGAAGGTGAAAATCTTAAAATAGATTTGTCAGATGGAGTTAAGGTAAACGGCAGCCATGTGGTTGCTGCTGACATCGAGGGCAGGAATGGGGTAATTCATGTAATCGATAAAGTATTGATGCCCGGTAAATAAAGACATAATTTGAAGCAGTTATTAAACGTTCTTTAAAAAATTGCCGGTTTCCAAGCGAAACCGGCAATTTTATTTGAGAAAGAGATTTTAAATTGTGTTGGTTTCGGGACTGTTGCTTTTCAAAATGTGCAATTATAGTATGGTTAACTTTTTTTCACCTTCTCATGTCAATAGATTTTTCTAAATTGCGTCATTATTTTTCAATGGTTTAAGATGGAGAAACTGCAGTGGTCAAAAGATGTTTTTGGTCCGAAGCTGGAAATCAGCAGGGGGGAAGAACTTATTGGGAGCATCCGGTGGGAGAATATGATAAGTTCAAAAGCACAGGCAATGATTGCCGGCAGGTTGTTTATGCTGAACCGCGATTTTTTTCTGTCGAAGCTTGAAATTTATGATGCCAATGACCAGTCACTTCTGGGAATGGTGATGATTAATCTGTTCAACCCGCGCAGCGATGTGGTTATAAATGGCAAAAGGTTTGAGTTGGAGATTCAGAATTTCTGGCAGTCGCGCTGGTCGTGGAAGTTTAATGGTACCGAAATTATTACATACACCTCCAATGCATTTGTTACCAAAGACAAGGGCGAGATTGAATTATATACCACATTCAACGAAGAGGTGGAAATTCTTATTCTACTGGGTTTGTTTGTGCGCAATCAATTTGTTTTGTTCATGCTGCTCTTGCTCTTAATCCTTTTTATGATATTGCTTTAGCCTGAAATTCGACTGACAAGGATTCAGTATATCCGGATTTTATTTTTGCGGGAAATGTCACACAAGTAGAAGGTTTCATTTGTTTGCATGAGGGTAATGAATCTAAAAATAAAAGAAAAGGCTGTCCCCCGACAGCCTTTTTACTCCCGGTTTCCCGGGTAAAACCTAAACCAACTAAACCTAATAAACCATGAACCTGCAGGAACTGCAGGGCAAATGATTATTTTCAATATTTTATTTCACAAAATTTGAGTGCTTTAATTCAGAACGTACAGGCAAATATATTAAAATTTTTATTTTTTTTTCGGTTATTTTTCTCCTGCTGTATTCAGAACTTTCTGCACGGATCCGTGCAGTAAAAGCAGTCGCCGTGCTTTAGTTTCCGGATAATGCAATTCTTCCATAATCATACGCACACCACGTTCCACCAACTTTTTATTGGTAAGCTGCATATTTACCATTTTATTGCCTTTTACCCGGCCCAGTTGAATCATCAGTGTGGTAGTAATCATGTTAAGGATAAGCTTCTGGGCAGTACCTGATTTCATACGTGTACTTCCTGTGACAAACTCCGGTCCAACGATGACTTCAATGGGGAAATCCACATTATTGGCAAGCTCTGAGCCGGGGTTACTGGTAATACATGCTGTCAGAATACCGTTTGATCGTGCATTTTTTACAGCCCCTGTAACAAAAGGTGTGCGGCCCGATGCCGCTATGCCTACTACGGTATCAGAAATGTTGATGTTAAACTTTTGCAGTTCCTGCCACGAAAGGTTTTCATCATCTTCGGCTGATTCCACGGCTTTGCGGATGGCCTGATCGCCTCCTGCAATCATTCCTATTACCAGATCGTAACCCACTCCATATGTGGGGGGTATCTCTGAGGCGTCGAGTATGCCAAGCCTGCCGCTGGTGCCTGCTCCCACATAGAACAGCCGGCCTCCTCTTCTTACCCTTGGCACAATTTCAGCCAACAGCTTTTCAATTTCAGGGATAGTTTTACCTACTGCAGGCATTACCTTTTTATCTTCATTGTGAATACCTTCCAGTAACTCGCGAATGCTCATTTTTTCAAGGTTGCTGTAAGAAGAATCAGATTCGGTTATACTGCTCATTTTATTTTTGTTGTAAATGGTAATTCATAAGGTTTAATAAAGGGTCTTTTACGATTTTCCCGAGATGGAGTTTTCTGTTTCTAAATACGGCTTTTAACTGTTTCTGAAAATGCCAGGCTACCGAACCTGCAAACCCAACCGGTTGTGTTTTGTATCCTTCATATTGAGCTACGTTTCGTGTTAAAAATGAATCGAAGGCATTGTTCACCAATTGGGTACAGTATTCATGCCGGATGTTTTTTTTCAGGAAGGGCACAAAGCCTGCAAGGTACATGTTTGGCTTTTCATACCTGTATACCCGGTCCAAAAAATTACCATATTCCATCCCATAACTGTTTTGGAATAACTGCCTGATTTCTTCAGGCATTATTTTTTTCAGGTAATCCCCTATGAGCTGACGTCCCAGAACAGCACCACTACCTTCATCGCCAAGAATATATCCAAGCGGGGGTACATGGGCTGTTATTTCTTTGCCATTGTAGCTGCACGAATTGGAGCCGGTGCCAAGAATGCAGGCAATTCCCTCTTCGTTGCCCAATGTTGCGCGGGCGGCAGCCAGAAGATCGGTTTGAACACTGATTTCTGCTTCCGGGAAAAAAACCTGTAATGCCTTTTTAATTACCTCTGCTTTTTCTGCATTTACCACTCCAGCGGCATAAAAAAACACTGATGTTACTTTTCCCGGCAAGTGGATAACCGGACTGTTTTTCCATTCTTTAACCATGTCATCCGTATCCATGAAAAAAGGATTTGCACCGCTGGTAGTAAATTGCTTTTGGATCGTTCTGTCCGAAAAACACCAGGCTGTTTTGGTAGAGCCGCTTTCTGCTATGAGCATCATACTATTAATGAGTATTAAGTTCCTTGTTTCTTATTATTTTTATTTTTCTCGTTAAAAAATGAATTCTGTTTGATAAATATTTTGTTAATAATTTTTCTCAAAAGTATGAATTTCAAAAGCAGAATTTCAAAAGTTGGAATAATTTCTGTTCTATCTTTTTACAGGTGAATACAGCAATTTCAATATATTTGCGTCGCATGAAAAAGCGAATGAAGATTATGAGGCATTTATTTTCAGTTGTATTTTTGTTTATATTCATTTATCCCGTTCAATCTCAGTCAAAGTCTCCAAAATTTGAGTTTCGTGCCGTTTGGGTAGCTACGGTTGCCAATATCGACTGGCCTTCGCAACCGGGTCTTACCACCGATCAGCAGCAGGATGAAATTATCCGTATACTGGACATGCACCGGAAGTTGGGAATGAATGCCGTCATTCTTCAGATACGTCCTTCTTCAGATGCATTTTATCACTCGGAACTGGAACCGTGGTCGAGGTATCTGACCGGCATTCCGGGCAAAGCACCCGAACCGTTTTACGATCCTTTGCAGTATTGGATCGAAGAAGCGCACAAGCGGGGTATGGAATTGCATGCGTGGCTTAACCCCTTCCGGGTAGCATTAAACTACAGGCAGCCTCTGGCTGCAAATCATATAGCATTCAGACATCCGGAATGGATAGTGAAATACGGCAACAGCCTTTATTTCGATCCGGGGTTGCCACAGACACGGGAGTATGTTGCCCATGTTGTGAAAGATGTAGTTTCACGTTACGATGTGGATGCCATCCATTTCGACGATTATTTTTATCCCTATCCGCTTGCAGAAGATTTTCCCGATACTGCTTCGTTTTCCCGGTATAGTCGTGGGTATTTTTCAGAAAACAGAACCGATTGGCGTCGGGAGAATGTAGATCTTATCATAAAAATGCTGAACGATACCATAAAAGCTGTCAAGCCATGGGTAAAATTTGGTATCAGCCCTTTTGGTGTGTGGCGAAACAGTTCGGATGACCCATTGGGTTCAAATACCCGGGCAGGAGCTACTAATTACGACCATTTGTATGCCAATATCATAAAATGGCAGGAAAATGGCTGGATTGATTATACATTGCCGCAGCTTTACTGGCAGATAGGGCATCCAGCGGCCGATTTCAGAACTCTGGCCTATTGGTGGCAGAATCATGCTTACGGGAGGGGGATGTATATTGGATTGGGACTATACAAAAGCAACAGTGATTCTGATGTTGAAGAATGGAGAAATCCTGGAGAACTTCCAAGGCAGATAAAGTTGCTCAGGGAAGTAAAGGAAATTGAAGGAGTAGCTTTTTACAGCAGCAAACATTTTACCCGCAATCTACAGGGATTCCCTGACAGCCTGAGGGTAAGTTTGTTTAAACACCCTGCCCTGGTTCCACCTATGCCCTGGTTGGGAAATGATTCTCCGCAACCGGTAAAACGCATAAAAAAAAGTGGAAAAACCATCCGGTGGAGGTCAGGGAAAACCAACAACGGACTGCAGAGCCCCAGAGGATACATTATCTATTTGTTTGAAAAAGATAAAGAACTGAATCCTGATAATGCGGAAAATATAGTTGCTGTCGTCGGTAAAGATGTGAACAAGTTTAAGTTTGATAGAATAAATTCAAAACAAAAAAAATATAAGGTAAAGATTTCGGTAATTAACCGGTTGAATAACGAAAGCGGGCTAAGTAAGCCGGTAACAATAAGATTGTAATATTCTTTTAATAATCCTGTTGATTGTTTAACTTTGTCTAATCCGGCCTGTAGCTCAGTTGGCAGAGCAGCTGACTCTTAATCAGCGGGTCCAGGGTTCGAGCCCCTGCAGGCCGACTAATGATTTTTAGATCGCAGAGGTTAATTCGCTGTTTTACCCCTTTTCGAAAATTTTATTTTACTGTTTGAAATAAGGCTGTGGGTTCATACCCGACCCGGAATCTCAGAAAAAAATTCCAGGTCTGCACTGTTTTTTCTTGCTTTAGCTATCTTTGGTAATGCCTGTTCAGGATTTCTTTTTTATTGCTGGCTTCAATAAGCATCTGGTGAAGTTTATGGGGAATCCTGAATGCAAATTGGTGAAAGTCAAAAAGCACTTTCTGAATTTTATACCAGGGAAAAATTTTAAAGGATCTAAAAGATAATTTTGAAGTACAACAAAAATAATAAAGGCATGCCCGGGAGTAAACTAATTTCTGCTGAGGAACTATCGAAATATGGTCCGGTAAACACATTGAACGAACGGGCCCTGACTCTGGTAAAACAACAACAAAAGGTATGGAAATTGGCCGCCAAAAATTTTGCAGCACTTGCAGATGTGCAAACAAGAGTTTTAGATTTTGGACATTTTAATATAGAGGTACACCATAACCCAGCCAGACTTGGGTCGTCGGCTGCCCTTACTGACCCGCAAAGTCTGGCTCAGCGTCTCTGTTTTTTATGTACCGAAAACATGACACCCGAACAGAATGGCATCGCATTTAGGGATAACTATCTTATTTTCACCAACCCATTTCCCATCTTTTCCGCACACCTGACCATTCCTCTGATTGAGCACATTCCACAGCGACTGGAACATTATTTCCCCGATATGCTTGATTTGAGCAGTCAGTTATCTGGTTTTACCATCTTTTACAATGGACCGCGTTGTGGAGCATCTGCTCCTGATCATTTTCACTTTCAGGCTGTATCGGGAGGATTGTTACCTGTTGAAAAGGAATTCTACCTGCTGAAAGAGAAACATTCAAAAGTCGTTTTTAACAAAAATAATCTGGAGATTGTAGCTGTCGAAGATTATTTGCGACCATTTCTTTCTGTGGTTTCAAAAGATAAAGATGCAATTATTCAGTCATTTAGTAGGTTTTATACTTCATTTGTGCAGGAGGACGGAGAAGAACCCATGATCAATGTACTGTCGAATTACCGGGATGGATTTTGGCGCATCATAATTTTTCCCCGAAAGCGGCAGCGTCCTTCTCATTTTTTCAGGGAAGGTAAAAATCAAATCGTAATTGGACCTGCTACCGTTGAAATGGCAGGAATCCTGATTCTTCCCAGATATGAGGATTTTAACCTCATCGATCACAAAACCGTATCTGAAATTTACAGCGAAGTAGCTGTATCATCTGATTCATTTGATCATATGATAGATACGTTGATGGGTTGTTGTTGATCTGTTTTGTATTTTTAAGACTGTACTTGATTATTGTGTTTTATTGTGATTCGATTTTTTTCTTGTTTTCTTTTTTACTGATGTTTTCTTTTCAAACCGGTCAATCCGCTCCTCGGTAATGGATTGCCAGCCTAGTTCACCGCTAACTTTTTCAGCTTTTGGTTGTACTTCAGGTTTTAATCCTCGCTTGTTTTTCTGAATAACATCTTTGACCTCTTTAACTGATAATGAAAAGGCTGCAGACATAACTTCTCCTTCGATGGTAAACCAGATTTCTTTTTTCAGGTAATCAGTTTTAATTGGTTTGGCCAGTCCTTTGGCAGTTTCAAGGTAGATAAGTTCTTCAGGAAATTCCTGACGTGCTTCCATATAAGTATCGAGTTCATAGAGCAGGCAGCATTTTAACTTACCGCAGGCACCAGCCATCCGCTGAGCCGACGGGGATAATCCCTGCTTTTGGGCTGCATCCGAAGAAATACTCGAGAAGTCGGTGCGCCAGCTTGAACAACAAAGTTCACGGCCACAGGAGCCTATGCCACCAATTAGTCCGGCCTCCTGGCGCGCACCAATTTGCTTCATCTCTACTTTAATCCTGAATTCACGTGCATAATGTTTTATCAATTCTCTAAAATCGATACGACCATCGGCGAGATAGTAAAAGATGGCTTTTTTTCCGTCACCCCGATATTCCACATCACCAATTTTCATTTCCAGTCCTAACCCGGATGCAATTTTACGGGCTTGAATAAGTACAGGTTTCTCATTGCTGCGAGCTTCCTGTAAAATTATCAGATCATTGTCGGAAGCCTTCCGGTAAACCGGATTTAACAGGTAGCGTTTCGGATTTTTTACTTTTCGTTCATATTGTTTTTCTGCCATATAGCCGGTAAGGGTTACCTCCCCAACATCGTGGCCCGGTGAAGTGGCAACAACAACTATATTTCCTCTCTTTAGAGGAAGGCCTTCCTTATTTCTGAAAAATTCCCTACGCGTAGTTTTAAACTTAATTTCCACTATATCCGACTGATCCGACGTGTCTGGCAAGTCATTCAGCCAATTGTAACCATCAACCTTTTCTTCAGTAAATGAATTATTTAACGCACATCCTGTACAACTCATAATCTCCCCTTTTTAATAATCCGGTGGCAAAGATCAAAAAAAAGATTGAAATGTCGTAAATTATTCTTCTCTAATTTAAATTTAATAGAATATGGAACTGGAAATCTTATTTTCGAACATCAATTACCTGGCAGTATTTGTTGCTGCATTAACTTCCTTTGTAATTGGTTCTTTGTGGTATGGACCTCTTTTTGGTAAAAAATGGATGCATTACAGGGGCTTTACTGAAGAAGATCTGAAGAAGGGCAGCATGTCAATGCCGGTTATACTTGCTGTAAATTACCTTGCAACCGCATTTGCTGCTTTTGCAATTGCACTATTTTTAGGCTCAGGGGCAGGTGCTGGTTTTGGTATATTTGCCGGAATAATTATAGCTGTTTTTTGGATAGGTACGAATCGCTTAAATGATGTATTGTATGAAAATAAACCCTGGGGGTTATTTTTTATTAATGCCGGATACTATATCCTGATTTATCCTTTAATGGGTGCGGTTATAGGTGCCTGGCAATGAGTTGTTATTTTATTTTTTTTTCTCTCCGGGGACATTATTAAAACTGGATCTTATAGGGAGTAAAACACTTTTCCGACAGGTTTTATTTTGAATTTTTTTTATGGAACCATTATCGGAATAGTTTCATTGGAAAATCCAAACCATTATCTTTGTTATAATGTCTGATGTGAAAAAATATGTTGAGACGCCTTTGATGAAGCAGTATTTTAATATCAAAGGCAAACATCCTGATGCAGTTCTGCTTTTCAGGGTGGGTGATTTTTATGAAACTTTTGGTGAAGATGCAATAAAAACTGCTGAAATCCTTGGTATTACCCTTACCCGTCGTGCCAATGGGGCGGCCAGTTATGTTGAGCTGGCCGGATTTCCTTACCATGCACTTGATACCTATCTGCCAAAACTTGTGCGTGCAGGTCAACGGGTAGCCATTTGTGAACAACTTGAGGATCCAAAGCTGACAAAGAACATAGTTAAACGCGGTATTACCGAATTGGTGACACCTGGAGTATCGATAAACGACAATATCCTTGAGAACCGGGAGAATAACTTTCTTGCTTCGGTGCATTTCGATAAAAATCTGGCAGGAGTTGCATTTATGGACATCTCTACCGGAGAATTTTTAACCGCAGAGGGAAAATATGAATACATCGATAAGCTGCTGAATTCATTTCAACCTAAGGAAGTGCTGTTTCAAAGGGGAAGAGGGCAGGAATTTACCGAAATTTTCGGCAATAAATTCTATACCTATAACCTCGACGATTGGGTTTATACCAGCGATGCAGCCATCGATCGGCTAACTCGGCACTTTGAAACCCTTTCGCTGAAAGGATTTGGCATTCAGAATATGCCGCTGGGAATTGTTGCATCGGGAGCCATTTTACACTACCTGGATCTGACACAGCATCATCAGGTAAAGCACATTACCGGACTCAGCAGGATAGAGGAGGAGCATTTTGTCTGGCTCGACCGTTTTACCATTCGTAACCTTGAATTGTTTTCTCCTTTGCATGAAGGTGGAAAATCGTTGCTGCAGGTTATCGATAAAACCATTACTCCCATGGGGTCGCGGTTGTTGAAACGGTGGATGGCATTGCCACTTAAGGATATTGGGCCCATAAACGAGCGGCTCGATACAGTGGGATTTCTGTTAAAACATTCTGATGTGAGAGAAACTCTGGAAGATCACCTGAGGCAGATAGGTGATTTGGAGCGGCTGGTATCAAAGGTGGCAGTTGGTCGTATTAATCCACGTGAGGTGGTGCAGGTAAAAAATGCCCTGGATGCTGTTGTCCCTGTGAAACGATTAGGTGCAGGAGCTGCCAATAAAACATTGAACCGGTTTGCCGAGCAATTGAATCCATGCGATTTAATTCGGGAACGTATTAAGAAGGAAATAACTGCCGATCCTCCTGTTGCTGTAATAAAAGGGAAGGTTATCGCTTCCGGTATTTCGGAAGAACTGGATGAATTGCGAAGTATCGCCTATTCAGGTAAAGATTACCTTGCCAAATTGCAAAAAAGGGAAAGCGATAAGCATGGAATACCGTCTCTGAAAGTTGGGTTTAATAATGTTTTTGGATATTACATTGAGGTGCGTAATACACATAAGAATAAAGTTCCTTCAGACTGGATCCGCAAACAAACCCTGGTCAATGCCGAACGTTACATCACCGAGGAGTTGAAGGAGTACGAATCGAAAATATTGGGTGCCGAGGAAAAAATAGCTGCGCTTGAAACCAGTCTTTACAATGAGCTGGTACTGGCACTTTCGGATTATATTTCTGCCATTCAGCTGAATTCTTTTATTCTGGCCCAAACCGATTGTTTGTTATCGTTTGCTGTTTGTTCCCAAAACTATGGTTATTTCCGCCCTGAAATTAACGACAGTACTGAAATTGAGATTACAGAAGGCAGACACCCGGTCATTGAACACCAGTTGCCTGTTGGTGAATCGTATATTGCAAATAATGTATATCTTGATCAGGAAAGCCAGCAGATAATAATTATTACGGGTCCAAATATGGCAGGTAAATCGGCATTGTTAAGGCAAACAGCCCTGATTGTCATGTTGGCGCAAATGGGAAGCTTTGTACCTGCTAAAACAGCAAAAATTGGACTGGTCGATAAAATCTTCACACGTGTGGGAGCTTCCGACAACATCTCACTTGGTGAATCAACCTTTATGGTGGAAATGAACGAAGCCGCCAGCATTTTAAATAATGTTTCCGATCGCAGCCTGATTCTGTTTGATGAGTTGGGAAGAGGGACTTCTACTTACGATGGCATTTCAATTGCCTGGTCTATTGTAGAGCATCTGCATGAACATCCGCGGGCAAAGGCAAAAACCTTGTTTGCCACCCATTATCACGAACTGAATGAAATGGAAGCAGCGTTTCCCCGGGTGAAGAATTTTAATGTATCCATTAAAGAAGTGGGTAATAAAGTGATATTTTTAAGAAAGCTGGTGCGTGGAGGAAGTAACCACAGTTTTGGGATTCATGTTGCAGCAATGGCAGGCATGCCAAAATCCGTTACAGTAAGGGCAGAGCAAATTTTGAAAAAACTGGAAGGCAAAAAGGGAAAAGAAGATCTTTCAAAACCATTGGTGGAAATTGGTACTACACGTGAAGGCCTTCAGCTAAGCTTTTTTCAGCTGGACGATCCTGTATTGAAACAGATTCGTGATGAGATTGCACATCTCAATATCAATACCCTTACACCCATTGAAGCTTTAAATAAGCTGAATGATATTAAAAAGCTGACCGGAATGCGGTAGTTCCGTTGGTTAAGTCTGAGGAAATAACGGGTTTTAATGAAACCGGTTGAACTGTTGTAATTTGTAGAAAGTAGTATTTTGGAAGCGGCCAATTTTTTTTTTATATTTTGTGATAACAAAAAATTAGCAATATATTTGCATCGCTTTAAAAGCAGGTTCTTTAACATGAAATGAAGTTCAATAGGCGAGAATAGCTCAGTTGGTAGAGCACGACCTTGCCAAGGTCGGGGTCGCGGGTTCGAGTCCCGTTTCTCGCTCAAAAGTAAAAGCGACTGAAAGTTATTCCGGTAAACCTCGGGAGTTGATTTCAGTTAAAAAAGTATTGAATTTAAGGAGGCCCGGGTGGTGGAATGGTAGACACGTTGGACTTAAAATCCAATGATCATTATGATCGTGGGGGTTCAAGTCCCCCCCCGGGTACTTTTTTATCGGAATTCCATTGGAATCTGACCTAATTCGGAGGTGAAGCGGGTTTTGATGAAAATGCGAGAATAGCTCAGTTGGTAGAGCACGACCTTGCCAAGGTCGGGGTCGCGGGTTCGAGTCCCGTTTCTCGCTCAATACTCAACTTCTGCACCTTGTTGGTTCACATAACGTGTGAATCTAGCTGAACCAAAACACATCAATTCTAATTTACCCCACAGAGCCGGCAGAAAAGGCAATAAAAAATCCAGGAAACACTTGAAAAACATCTTTTTATCGCTGCACCCACAGCTGTTGCTCCATTTTGTCATCCTGACATTGCGGAAGGCAATCCACACATCGGGCAGGGGATCCTGTGTCATTGGGCGGTTGGTTTTCCAGACATACTGCCCCTCGGAGCGGCGGGTATCGGTCAATAGGTAGTTGCAGACGGTTACGCCGGGGAACAGGATTATTACCACCAGGAAATCGCAGCCATGATTTCTATCGGCTTCAGGGCTGTTCACCCACTGCACCCGGAAACCTTCAGGGTGTACAGCCACCGCGCAGCGGAAAAGGCCCACGGCTTAAAAGCGCCTTGCTGTAGTCGGTTTGAAAATCGGGATAATCGCCCGTCAGGGCATGGCGCAGGTTGCAGGACTGAGCTGCCTGCCAGGCCGTCCGCCCTGCCGCTTCGGAGGCAAATGCAAACCGGATGGGCTCACTGAATTTTTGTAAAAAGCCGATCACCGTCTGCATCCGCTGCCGTTGGGCCAGCTGCGCAGATGATTTCTGATCGTTTATGTGTATTGGTCTTTTGCGAATGTAATTTTTGCCGTTCATCATGTACAGTATCATATTACCCAGGACTCCCGGTCTGCCTTCGGGTAAGTTTCCAATTCGTTCCATTGTTTTTAGTTTTTCAGATTGATGGTACGATACCAAATGGATAAAAAGTCCTAACCTTCTCCTTAGTTTTGATACATTATTTTATCATTATTTTAAGACTAACTTCACAGTAACATCACAAGGAAGTGACCTTGGTGTGAAGTTAATGTGTAGTTGGTGGTAAAATATTCTGAAATTAGGAAGGCTATGTCATAGTTAAAGAAAGGATGAAGGGACTACAATTTTTAGTTCCTTTTGCCCGGTAAGAAAATCTTATATGGATATCAATTGGAAATGTTTCTTTATGAAAGCTCATTACAAATTATTATTCAACCAATCAGGAACAATTATCTCTAATGACCGTCATTAGAAGTGATTCCTATTGACAAATTCTGGGTTTAAGTTTCGGCGAAAATAGGAATAACTCCTTCATGGTATTTGAAAATTTGTCCGATAGAACAGATAGGAGTCAAAGAACAATGGGATTTCCGGTACCGCAAATTCATCACTCTGTTTCGTAAGGTTTTTAATGATACACAGATTGAAGGGCTGAGCTTGTCCATTCCCTGGAATAGGTGGATATGATCGTTTTATACGGTTTTATTTTTTTTAATAAATTATCTGCATTCACATAATAAGCCTCGTATTGCCTTTTTGCAAATATCCCTTTCGATTTTTTCTCAAGCTCATTTTGAATGAATTCAACCGATTGTACTACAGTAGCCTGTAAAAATAATGTACAATTAAAGCAAGCAGGCTGTTGTATCTCATGAACCTTATTGTAAGCCTTTTCCAAAGCTTCTATTGAGCGGGCAAAGTCTCTGTTCTTATAATGTCTGTCTGATTCACGAAAGCAATCATTTAATTCCGGGATATAGTTCATGCAGTTTTTTTCAATTTTATTACATCCTGTAAATTTAATTTTGTCCATGGTATCAAATGATTTTCCGTAAATTCTCAATGAAAATAATTTATTCCATTTTAATTTCATTCCTGTTGTTTTATAAAAAAAGATAGCAATCATATGCTGGATTTTGTCATGTGTAAAACTAAAGTTTCCAGATGTAAACGATATCAAACAAAAGGATTATTCCGGAAGAATGATTTGCTGAATTACAATCAGCCAGCAGCTAAATTCAGCTAAGCAATAAAGAATTATGAGAAGTGAAACAGACTATTACATTAGCTTAAAAATCACAACGGCATACAGGAAAAAACGTACATACCGAAAAAGAGCCCATAACATATAATGCTTTATCTTATAATTGATTAATCCCGAAGTTAAACTTACCATTGTATATGGTATAGGAAGCATGGCACCAATAAAAATAATTATTCCACCCCACTTCCTTAGGTTATGGATATGCTTTGAAACTTTTTTTTCCAGATATTTCTTGACAAATGCTAACAGAAACAGCATTTGTCCCATGTAATATGCCAGAATTCCAACAACATACGACAGGGTTCCAAGAAGAAAGACGTAGAACCATGGACTAATTGTATTTGAGGTCCAGGCTATAAAAAATTCAGGTGGAATAAGACCCATGAACATTTCCGAAGTAAAAAATACCGAAAAAATCATCAGGGGCGAATATTTTGATGTAAAAGCATGAAATAAGGTTTCTGTGTCATGGAAAAAATGGTCAAATAAAATAAACAGCAAGATAAAAAAACTCAAAATCAATCCTGTTTTAACTGTTATATTTAACAAAAAAGAGTAAAATCGGGTTATTCTGAAATAACGATTCAAAATTTTTATTCTATGTATTTTTTCTGTTATCAATTTTACTTTTATTAGAAGTTGTAATCAAAAACTATTAAACTGTTGCGGCAGGTAATTATTGCTGTGAAAAAGTTAATATTAAACAACCTGCTGCACATTTCTTTTTTACTTTTCTGTCTGTTAAAAGAAATTGTTTTAAGGAAGAATCATTCCAGAAATTAAAGTAGGATGGTAACAGGAAGTCACTCAAATGTTTAATTCAGTTGCAGCCAATGACAGCTTACCGAAAAATGTAGATGATCTCCCCACAGGTTGTGGTTGCAGTTGTAGATATACAGTTTCCTCCCCAAAAACAGGAGCAGCTTTTTGAAAAAAAAGGATTATTATGTAACTTGGGGGCCTTTAAATAGTACAAGGTTTTTAAATTAAAATTGAAAAGGAGGTAATTATGTCTATTAAAAAAGTATGGATTGAAGAGGGTTGTATTGCTGATGGGATTTGCAACGATATATGTCCTGCAGTTTTTGGTCTCGATGATGATACCGGCGAAGCTTTTGTGAAAGATGGGGCCGATTTTGACGCTAATGCCGACGATTTAAAGGAGGCTGCTGAATCTTGTCCGGTGTTAATTATCAAGTACGAAGAGGAGTAGGGAAAGGAAGACATTTTCCCCCCAATATCTCACAGAACTTTTTGAAGCTATTCCCCGACAAATTTTGTTGAATGGATGAATCTGATAAATAAAAGCAGGGACTTTTAATCCCTGCTTTTATAATTTAGTTGATGCATAATTAATATCTCAAAATTTGAAGCCATTGGGATTCCCAAATGATGATCCCTCATATTGAACCGTTTTCTTAGATCCCTGGCTCAGGTAGTATGGGATTGGATTCTTTTCCATAAAAGCAGGAAGTTAATTTTTGAGGGAAGTAAAAATGATTTTAATTCTGTTTTTGGAGTCAATAAATTACAATCCGACTTTAGCTTGTTTTTTCCGCTAAATAACTAATTTTGAAGATCTGGATTTATTTCTTATTGCAGGGAAAAATGAAAGAGCTAAATTATTACCCATATTTTGATTAAACCTAAATGAAATGAAAAGACCATTCCTAAATCTTTTGTTTATTTTTTTGTTGTTCTCCTTCGAATTTGCTTTTTGCAGTGAAAATGATGGTGTAAAAGCCTTTCCTGGTGCTGAAGGATGGGGTGCATCTTCTCAGGGGGGGAGACAGGGAAAGATCATGAAAGTCATCAATCTTAATCCATCAGGACCGGGAAGCCTTTCAGAGGCATGCGCAGCAAAAGGTCCCCGGATTGTTATTTTTGAAGTCAGCGGTGTAATAAAGGGGGATGTGATTATAAAAGAACCCTATATTACTGTTGCTGGCCAGACTGCTCCCGGAGCAGGTATTACAATTGAAGGAAAAATAGGTTCTTATGGCTACGGAGTTCATGATGTAATCCTGCGTCATTTAAGAGTACGGAGGCAAAGGGATTATGGAAGCGGGGGAGATGCAATCCAGATTGGAGGTTTTGGACCCGGGAATAGGGGAACTTACAATATCATTCTCGATCATCTGTCCCTCAGTTGGGGTAACGATGAGACAATCGATTTTTACAATGCACATGATATTACAGTACAATGGTGTTCAATTGAGGAATCAGACGATAAGGGACACCAGAAAGGTGCTCACAATTATGGGATCATCTCAACTGCCGAAAATAGCGGTGCGGTTACTGTTCATCATAATTTATTTGCACATCATTACCGCAGGGTTCCCTGTATGGCTCCCTACAAAGAAAATGCAGCAGATGATTTTGTAAATAATTTAATTTACAATTGTCGCGGAGGTTATACCGATGACGGTCATGGAGATAATGCCAAAAGTCCTGTTAATCTGCATGGAAATTATTACCGCAGAGGTCCTCAGACTATGGAAAGAATGTATCCTTATGCGTTGTCTGTTTCAATGGATTACTATGTGAGAGATAATTACTTTGAAGACTGGGGGTATCAGGATCACCCAAAATACTGGTTGCCGCCAAATCAGCCGGGAGGAGTTCCGAAATGGATTCAATACAATAACAATGGAAATGAAATTAATGAACCGGCGAAAGTTCCTCCTGTTACCATGCAGGATGCAAAAGATGTATATGAACTTGTTCTGTCACAGGCTGGGTGCTGGCCCAGAGACAAGGTTACCAAAAGAACCATTGAGGAGGTAAAGAACCAATCGGGTTCATGGGGCAGGAATGCTCCCCAGGAACCGTCTGTGGAATGGTTCATGGAAGGACTGAATATTGGAAAAAGCGCTACTGATTCCGATAATGACGGCTTGCCTGATGACTGGGAATCAGCACATGGACTTAATCCTATGGAACCAGGGGATGATCGTAAAATTGTACCTGTTAATGCTTCATTTGATATCCGGCATCAGGGCTACACGTTTATTGAATTTTACATTAATGAACTTGCTGATAACCTTTTAAGTCGTTAAGGGATGGTGATAAACAGAATCATCTGTTCCTTTACTGGGAATTCTTCAGGTTCATTCCGGCAGGTGCCGATTTCAATTCTTATCTAAAAGAAGAATAATTTATTTTATTTGTTTTGATAAGTTGAGATTTTTCCCAATCTTCGAAAATTCATATAAATTATTACCAAATTTATTTTAACAAAATAATGAGAATGAAAAGTAAAGTTTGCCCGATACTCCTGCTGCTGATAATAACCATAAATAGTTTTGCCCAGGAAAGGCTTGATTATTTTCTGCCCTCCGATGAGGTTACGTACAATCCGGACATTCCAAGTCCGGAAGCATTTTTTCATCAGCAGGTGGGTGAATGGCATTTAAATTACGAACAGGTTTACAGTTATCTGAATGAACTTGCCCGAGTTTCCGACAGGGCAATAATAAGTGAATATGCACGGTCGTATGAGAACCGGCCATTGGTTCACCTTATTTTTACTTCCGAAGAAAATCAGCAAAAGCTGGATCAACTCCGGGAAATTCATTACCGGTTCAGTGAGCCGGGGGCTGACATTCCAGCTGACAAGGTGCCGCTGGTAATTCTTTTGGGATATGGAGTGCATGGCAATGAGTCGAGTGCAACAAATGCGTCGGTTTTAACAGCCTGGTATCTGGCTGCAGCACGTGGTGATAAAATTGACCAGTTGCTCAAAAATTCAATCATTCTGATTGATCCCAGTTTAAATCCCGATGGGTTTACCCGCCACAGTACCTGGGCAAATATGCACCAGAGCATTACTAATGTGCTAAGTTCCGATTCACGCCAGTATTCAGAGGTGTGGCCTGGAGGACGTACCAACCATTACTGGTTTGATCTGAATCGGGATTATATTCCGCTGGCTCACCCGGAAAGCCGGGGCAGGTTGGAAAAGTTTCATGAATGGAAACCAAATATTGTAACCGATCATCATGAAATGAGTGCCAATTCTTCCTTCTTCTTTCAGCCCGGAATCTCATCCCGAAATAATCCGCTGACCCCTGAAAGAAACTACGAGCTAACCCATGAAATCGCCAAATACCATGCCGGTTACCTCGATCGTATCGGGTCATCTTATTATTCGGAAGAAAGTTTTGATGATTATTATATTGGAAAAGGATCATCCTATCCTGATGTGAACGGCGGTGTCGGTATTCTTTTCGAACAGGCCGGGTTCAGAGGAAGAATCAGAGAAACCGATAATGGAATCCGGAAACTTGCCTATGGCATTCGGAATCAGTTTACCGTATCCCTTTCGACACTCGACGCTGCAATGAATCTGAAAGAAAAACTGCTGTCTTTTCAAAAGGATTTTTATGAAGAAGCCTTACAACTGGCCGAAAATAATCGTGTAAAAGCTTATGTTTTTGGCCGTGAAAATGACCGGGTGAATACTTCGTCATTTGTTGAACTTCTTAACCGGCATCAGATTGATGTTTATCGCAATGAAAAGGATGTTAACCTGAACGGGAAAGAATTTAAAGCTGGCAGCAGCTATATTGTACCTTTGAAGCAGAAACAGTTTCGGCTGATTCAATCTTTTTTTGAGGAAGTAACCTCTTTTACCGACAGTGCCTTTTACGATGTTTCTACCTGGACACTTCCTTATGCTTATAACCTTCCATATGCAAAAGTTACCTCATTGAAGGATGTGAAGCCTTCTGCCGAAAAAATTGGCGCAGAAAAAATAATGGGCAAAATAGAAGGAGGGAAAAGCCAGCTGGCCTACCTTTTCCGCTGGAATGAATATTCAGCACCTGAAGCGCTTTATGCCTTGCAGGATGCTGGCTTAATAACAAAAGTAGCTGCCGGTGAATTCAGTTATAATATTAACGGGAAAAATGAAGATTTTTACCGCGGAACTATTTTGGTTCCGGTTCATGGTCAACCGCTCAGCCAGGAAGAAATTTACAGCCTTGTAAATAAAACTGCTGAAAATACAGGTATCGATTTTTATGGATTATCCACAGGGTTATCACCTAATGGAATGGATATGGGCAGTAATGATTTTAATTTACTGAAGAAGCCTGAAATTATAATGGCTGCAGGAAACAGTGTGAGCAGCAGTGATGCCGGTGAACTGTGGTATTTGTTCGATCAGGATTATAAAATCCCTGTAACTCTGGCTGATCCGGGTTCCTTCAGATCAATTAATCTGAACAGATACAATGTAATGATACTCCCGGGAGGGTCGTTAAGCGAACTTGGTGGTGAAGCAGCACAAAAAATTAAAGGTTGGGTGCAGGATGGAGGTATTCTTATTACAGGATCAACCGGATGGACTACCAAAAATGAATTGAGTAAAATAAAATTGAAAAAGAACAGTGAACCTGATTCTTCCCTGTTTCTTAGTTATGGTGACCGTGCAAAGGAAAATAGCCTCAATGCAATAGGAGGTGCCATTTTTCAGGCAGAAATGGATCTTACGCATCCGTTATGTTATGGCTATCAGACAAAAGATGTGGCCGTATTTAAAACCGGAAATCATGTGGTTGAGAAGTTGCAGAAGAAATTTGCCGAACCCGTGAAGTTCACTGAACAGCCCTATCTTAGCGGATTTGTTTCTTTACAAAATCTTGAAAGAATTAAAAATGCACCGGTAGTAACCGTGGAATCATTAGGCAGGGGCAAAGTTATTAGTTTTCACGAAAGAATGGCATTCCGGGGAATGTGGAAAGCTACAGGTAAATTGTTTTCAAATGCTGTTTTTTTTGGACAGACCATCAACTAAAACCTGCTTCTTTTTTGCCTTTATTGTTTATTGCAGCCTGAGGAATGGATCTTGCAGGACAACATACCTGTATGATTTCTAAATCTCATTTTAGGTGCTCAAGTTTGTTTATTTTCCAGTTAAAATAAACTATAGGCTGGTATCTTCCCCTCATTGAGCCATAATTCGCCGGTTTTATTGAGTCGCAAGAATGGATGTTCGTTTCTTATGTGTTGATTTCTTTAAACTTAGTCATGCTGCTTTTATTTCATTTTATTTTTTAATAAACATTGGTTATATTTGGAGAAAATCATTCTTAACCATTAACCTTAGCTGAAAATTAATGAAAAAATTCAGTTTATTTTTCCTGTTTTTCATCTACTTCTTTTATTCCAATGCTCAGAATACCATGTATTTTATGGAGCAAATGCCTCAGAAACAGAATCTCAATCCAGCACTTATGCCTAAAGTTGGTTTTTATCTGAATCTACCAGGCTTAAATGGTTTTTCTGCAAACGCTTACAACAGTGGGTTTAATTATAATGAGCTGAAAGGTTTCCTTGATCATTTAGATGAAGAAGGTTATAATCCCGATAAGTTTGTTCAATCCATTGGGAAAATCAACAGGTTTCAGTCGGAGGGGAGAGTTGGTTTGTTTGGTTTTGGTTTTAGGATAAAAGACAAAACCTTTTTTAGTTTCAGTATTGACTTGAACAGTACTCTGATTCTTGATGCTGAATCGGATATAGCCTATCTTTTAACAGATTATGATGATATCAGGGAAATTAAATTTCCGATTGTAATTGATGGGGTGGATTTAAATACAAACAATTACATGAACATAGGATTTAATTATATACGGAAACTGAACGAACATTTAACAATCGGGATTAATCCGAATCTCAACAGCCATCTGGCAGGAATTAAGGCTAAAGACCTGAAATACGTTGTTGAAATTGAATCCAAAGATCATTACGGAGTAAAAGAATATAATGAAACTTTTACAGGTGAAGCAGTTTTGGGTTTACCTGTCGAAATCAATTCTGAAGCCATAACAGATGGAAAGCTGGATTTAGATGAAGGTTTGCTTTCAGAAAACTGGGATGAAGATCTGGAATTATCCGATATGTTTACAAATACAAATTTCTCAATAAACCTGGGAGCTGTCTATCAGCTTAATCAATGGAATTTATCTGCCAGTCTGCTAAATATTGGTGCAGGCAGCTGGAAAAGAAATGCCTATCGGCTTGAGGGAACAGAAGATGATATTCTTATTTCCACAGAAAAAATTAAAATAGGAATACCACCTAAAATTTATTTGGGAGCAGCCCGTCAGTTCTCCCCCCGATGGAATTACGGTCTGATGATAGGAAATACCTTTTTCCCGGGAAAGTCGCTAGCCTCAGCCACCTTGTCGCTTAACGGAGCAGTTGGCAGGATGCTTTCCACCTCATTTAGTTACACAGCAGGATACAAATTTGACAATTTCGGCCTTGGCTTCCGGTTAAGATTCTTTCCCGGAATGGATGTATTTTTTGTTACCGATAATCTGGTACAAGCCACATCCTATAAAAAATCTTACCGGATGTCAGGTTCAGTTGGAATCAATATTTCTACAGGATTAAAAAATTATTTAAATACACCTAAAGGCAAATTAAAGGAAAGTATTTGAAAATCAGTTTTTACAATGGGAAAACAATTGTTTTTAAAAGAGAAAAGCCCATAATTTCTTATGGGCTAATATGAATTAAAACAAAATAATTTTCTTCTCCGGTAAATCTGATTATTGAGAAACCCAGGGTGTTGTTCTGGTTTCAACAGTTCCCGGGTGTTCTTTATAGGGGTCCGGGTTAGCATCCCACCAAATTCTTGTCAGCCGGGAATCTTTTCCTGCTCCGCCGATTCTTTCCAGTGCTGATTGGTACTGCTCTGTATTGATGAGTTGTTCTTCAGTTGGCCATGGCATTCTCCGGGGCATATGACCATTGAGAGGTGAATTTTCAACCCCCACCAGGATTCTTGGATAACCGGTTCTTCGGTGTTCGACCCAACCTTCGTGTTCCATTGGAAACAGAGCAACGATTTTCTGGTTGATTATTTGTTCAAGTTTCTGCTCATCCGTTCCGCTAAGAACTGCAGCATCCGTTTGCAAGAAGTTATCTATTTCCTCCTGAGTGATTTTTTTAGCTTCAATGAGATTGTTCAGGGCTTCCTGGATTTCTGCTTCTGTTTTACCTGCATTGAATAATGCAACTACTTCCGGTAATTGAGGAAGTGCTTTTTCATACATTTCCAGTGTGTGTTCAAGTGCCAGTTCCATGCCTTGTTTAAAATAACCCTGGGCATCTTCCTTACTTCCTTTTAATCCAAACAAAGCTGCTTCGGCTAAATTGAAATAGGTTTCCGAAGCTTTATATAAAGGCAACTCCTGAGTTTTTACCCATAATAAATCGGACCATTTCGAAACAGTATTATCACCATAGGCATATCCTTCTTCCTGGCTTTCTCCGCTTAGCAAAGGTCTTCCGCGGTATCCGAAATAAGGAACGTCTTCATAACCTGGTGTTTGTGGAAACCAGGCGGTTACGGTATCAACATATACTGCAAGTCTGGGATCGTCATTGTTTTTTAAAATGTCCAGGAAAGTTTTGGCAACTGCAGGTTTATCTACGGTAGCTTTTCTTGCAACCAAATCAACATACCGGTCGTTTTGATGATTCGGAAAATCATCGATGTTGTAAATGGAAGCATCATCTTCCCGGGATGTTATCAAATCATCCTCCGATAAATCGCTCATCTGTTCCCGGGCAAGTTCCTCATCAGCATAGCGTACGCGCAGTGCCAGACGTAACCTCAATGAGTTGGCAAATTTTTCCCATTTATTGATGTTTCCATTGTACAAAATATCTGCATTTCCAAATGAAGGCTTGGAATCATCCATTTCATTCACCGCTTCTTTCAGTTCTTTGAAAAAATCAGCATAGATTGCTTCTTGCGTATCATATTTGGGTGTGGTCACTGCAGTTTCTACCGGAAGACCAGCTTCAAAGTAAGGGATATCGCCATAAGTATCGGTGGCTCTTGCAAACACCCATACCCTAAGAATTCGTGCAATGGATTTTTTATTTACCAACTCTTCTGCATTTTCCCTTGTAGAACAGATATAAATGATATCGTTTAAATTCCTTGCATAATTGGAATACGTACTGTTCCATACACCATTGCTTTCTCCCGTGGCAAATGGCCTGTTTGCTCCTGATACAGACATTCCTGCCCAGTTCCCTGTTGTCCCAAAACCATTCTCCTGGCTTTCAACTATAGCATTTGCCAGAACTTGAGTAAACAACATGTTCACATCAACAAGTTCCTGGGTAATAAGGCTTCTTGAAGTGTTCATTTCTTCGAAATCCTCCGTGCATGAATTGTTTATAAACAACATCAGGAGAATAACCGCTATTGTACTAATATATCTTTTCATTGTTATATTATTTTAAAAAATGTTAGAATGATAATTTTACGTTGAGCCCATATGTACGGGTAGAAGGCATGGTTAATGCTTCAATTCCGGAAGCTCCACCCGAGGTATTTGGAGCAGACTCAGGTGATAAGCCCAGATAGTTCATTTTATTTTGAAGGTACAGCAGATTGCGCCCTATAGCCGTTAATGTAAGGCCTGTAAATGGAGTTTTATTTAAAATTGAAGGATTAAATTTATAACTCAACATAACTTCTCTCAGTGAGATATAACTGCCATCTTCAACAAATTCTTCTCCAATACCATCCCATGCTCTGTTGGCCCAGTAATTTTGTCCGGGAACTGCTTTGGTATTTTTTTCATATCCGGTAACATTTCCTTCAGCATCTTTAATTTCAACAACACCCTCCAATACACCCACATAAGGCATCGGATCGCCTACTGCAGAGCCAGCCGGGATATCATCTCCTTCGGTATACCTGGCTTTTGGTCTTCTTCCTTCTACTGTCCAGGCACCGGTGCCTTTTCTTGTCATTTCATATTTGGTTGCCGAAACCACTTCTCCACCCTGAACAAAATCAAGGAGTATATTCAATGATAATCCTTTATAGGAGAATGTATTGTTTAATCCACCTATCCAATCCGGAGTAATATTTCCAAGAACCGACACTTCATCTTCTCTCAGGTACCTGCCTGAAGGACTTACAATCCGTTGCCCGTCGGGAGCTCTTTTATAGGCATAGCCTATAATGTTCCCATAAGGAGCTCCTACCCGGGCTTCAATATCACTTAATGCAGGTTCTCCTCCGCTATTAGCTATCAGTGGGTATGTCTGAAGATTTCCATCTAGTTTAACCAGCTCCGATTGATTGGCTGCATAATTAAAATCAACCCTCCATTGAAAGCTTTCAATTCTTAGAGGTACTAACCCAATGGCCGCCTCTATACCACTGTTCCTGATTTCTCCGGCATTGATAACGGCTGTGTTGTATCCCGAAGCGCTGGATACCGGCAAACTCAATATTTGATTGCTCGTTTTGCTGTCGTAATAGGTCAAATCCAAAGTAACCCTGTTTTCGAAGAACCGTAAATCAGTACCAAATTCAACCGATTCTGTTAATTCATTTTTTAAATCCAACAGGGGAATAGTTCCACTCTTGGTTGCATAGGGAAGACCGTTAAATCCTGTGGAATATAAGGAATAACCCGATCGGGTCAGGTAAGGATCTGAGTCATTACCCACCTGAGCCCAGGAAGCCCTTACTTTTCCGAAGTTTAAAATGTTCCCGCCAATACCAAATGCATCGGTGAAGATAAAACTGGTACTAATTGAAGGGTAGAAGAAGGATTGATTACTGAGACCTAAAGCAGAAGACCAGTCATTCCTTCCGGTTACATCAACAAACAGAAAATTCTGATAAGCTATTTGTCCGGTAAAGAATACAGACTGCATTTCTTTTTCATATTCCCTGTAACCAGGGCGAATGTCATTGAAATTGGAAATATGATAAACATCCTTCGACTTAAACTCCCTGGCTTCCCAATACATATCCTCACTTTTGTATTTTCTGAGGCTGGCTCCCAAAACTCCGTTTAAGCTTATACTTTCAGAAACTTTCTTATCAGCAGTAAGCAATACATCAGAAGTCAGATCAAAAGCTCTGCTTAAATTTTGTGTCATTAATCCCTTTCTTGATGCCGAATTCCTTGAATTTGGATCTGCCGGCCATCTTGTTTCCTGAACAAGACTATAATAATCGGCACCAACCCTGCCCATTAAACTCAGCCAATCGGTGAATTGCAATGTTGCAGAAGTCAATCCGATAATCCGATCCTTATAATCGAAGTTTTTAATTTCATTTACCATATAATAAGGATTGTAATTAATCCCCGGATACCGGATGTTAACTTTCGTAGTTTCATACTGATATTTCACAAAATCAAGAGGCGTATTTCTCGACATGCTTATCAGGTTGTACATTGGATTCGAGGGACTGTATCCTGTGCGTGGCCTTTGTTCTCCTTCTGTTCTTGTGTAACTTATTTTTCCGTTAAAAGACACGATATCGTTAACTTTGGTGTTTCCTCCAAAAGTAACAGACTTTCTGCCAATTTTATGATTTGGAACGATGCCGGTTGTTGATATATCTCCGACAGACAACCTCATGGAGCTTTTATCGTTTGAAGAGGTTATTGCTACGTTATTTGAAAATGTAATACCTGTATCAAAAAAATTACGGACATTATCTCTTGGCTGGGCTGCATAAGGAATGGCTTCGGTGATTGGATTATCCCAAACACTCGATGGTATGGAGCCATCTTCAGGCAAAGTCCACCAGTTAGGGATTTTAATACTTCCGTCCAAAGGACCTCCCCAGCTGTCCAGCTGCCCGTTTTCCGGCCAGTTATAATAAATGCCATCGAAGGTGAATCCTCCCCATGAATAGTTTGCATACCCTTCATCATCATATCCGGAACCAAATTCATTTTGAAAATTGGGAATAAGATAAAGTTCTTCAAAGGTAACACCTGAATTTATCTCAATACCTAATCCTTTGCCAGCTCTTTTTCCTGATTTGGTAGTAATCAGAATTACACCATTGGCACCTCGTGACCCATACAGGGCGGTTGCAGCAGGACCTTTTAAAACGTTCATTGATTCCACATCCTGCGGGTTGATGTCACCAATCCCATCACCATAATCAATGTCGGCCGATGCAACTGCAGAAGATCTGCTGTCGTTCGAATAATTTATGATTGGAATTCCATCGACAACATATAAAGGCTGATTGCTTCCGGAGATTGAACTGTTTCCGCGGATGACCACGTTTGTACTTCCGCCCGCACCTGCTGCTGTTTTAGATACCTGTACCCCTGCAACTTTACCTGTCAGGTAATTTGCAACGTTTGTTTCTCTGGATGCAGACAAATCATTTTCCCCAATTTCCTGAGCTGAAAAGCCAAGGGCTTTTACTTCCCTTCTGATGCCTAATGCAGTAACAACAACCTCGTCTAAAGATTCTGAAGAAGGTTCAAGCACTACATTTACAACATTTGATGTTCCAATGTTTACTGTTTTCGTTTCCATTCCAACGAAAGAAAATATGAGGGCATCAACATTATCAGGTATACTGAGAGAATATTTTCCATCGGCATTTGTGATTGTACCTAAAGCCCTGGAGCCTTGAGCTACAATTGTAACACCCGGAAGAGGTGATCCTTCATTTGCATCGGTAACAGTTCCCGTAACAGTACGCTGTTGAGCAAAAGCGCTACTTAAAGTAAAGAGGATCAAAGAAAAAAATAAGATTAATTTTTGTTTCATGGATGTAAGAGTTTAAAATGAATACAATTTTTAACGTTTAAATAAAAAGAATATTATTCATCCTTTAAAAATGAATATTTTCATAATTACATTTTTTTACATAAATAGCAGTACTTCTAGTATTTAGGTTTATGTCTTTCTGCCAGGTTGTTATTTTTTAAATAATGCTTTTTTTAACCGGCTGCATTTAGCGGTTTCATTAAAAAGACGTTTTTGTGGTTTAGTTAATTGATTTTGTTGCGGAGATGCACATGCGGATTGTCTCCGTACTCAATGACAGCGATTTCACCGTCGTTTAAAATTGAAAGGCGTGCTGCCTCAACCACCAGTTCATTAATGGAACTGTTTGCAGGTGTAGCCAGAATGCCTTTTTCGTCGACGGCTTTTATAAGTTCCCGTCTTTTCTCCAGCGATCCCGATTCCGTCAGGGACGATACCTGGGTTTCGATTGAGTGTGCTGTTTTTATAATTGCTGCAACAGATTCAAACCCGTAACCGACAGGTTTGGCACCTACACCTTCCCATGGTACAAGCCGGTAAAAATCGGGGCTTACATAATTGAAATGGGTACCCCCCGGGCCAATTCCTTCAAGATAGGAATGTTCTACTCCCCGAAACTGGTCGTTGTGTTTCAGGTGACCTGATTTGCCTTCCCCCTCAAAATACATGTGCAGGTTTTGTTCATTGCTGCCAGCTCCGTCATCGGGATAGCCAAGCCCGTCGGTGACAGACAAAATAGCTCCGTTTTCAAACTTTACCCTGCCGTTTGCCCACATATAACCTTCATTACCGTTGGGGAATTTTCCCTTCACTCCTGAAACAGTAACTTCTACCGGTTTCAGCCCTGTAATAAAATATACCTGGTCGACATAATGACAACCAACATAAACAAACGGATCGGTTTTATCGCAGGTGAACCAGTTCTGAAAATTGGAGGACCTGTAGAAATAGGGTTCAATCATTTTGGCTTCACCTATTATAAATTCTCCAAACTGGTTTAATTCATAAGCTCTTTTGGCCATTAATGCCCTTGTGTCGAAACGTTTATGATACTCCACGCCAATAAACAATCCTTTTTCATAGGCCATCTTTTCAACTTCAACGGTTTGCTGATACTGAAGGACCAAAGGTTTTACACATAATATATGCTGGTTGTTTTTTAATGCTTCCATGATAACCGGATAATGAAGCTGGTCGGGCATGGCGACAACCACCAACTGCCGGGGCTTCATTTTCGCCAGAACTTCCTTAAACATTTCCGGGAACATGTTTTCTTCGGGTTCAGTAACCGGAGGAAAAGCATTAAAATCCTGCCCCGGGAAAGCGTACACGATATCCTTTGATGTTTTTAAGAATTTTAGTGGACCGGAATTAAGAGCACAGACGTTGATTTCATTAACGATACCTGTTCGTTGAAGATGATAAACAGAAGGCAGAATAAGGTCGTGAGTGATCATTCCACCTCCCACGATGGTGATATCCATTTTATTTTCCATTTCAAATTCGATTCATTGAGTTTATTTTTCGCCAAGTAATTCGTCGCATGCTTCTTCCAGAACGTTCAGGCCTTCCACCAGCGCATCTTTGGAAATTATTAATGGCGGGGCTATTTTAATGCATTCACCAGCAATACCCACCGGAGCGAACATCAACAATCCTTTATGGAAACATTTCTCGTTAATTTTTACAGCCATTTCAGAATCGGGTTCTTTTGTTCCTTTTTTTACAACCTGTATTCCTGCCACCAATCCTTTTCCCTGCAGGCAACCCAGAACTTCCGGATATTTTTGCTGTATCTTTTCTAACCCCGCGTATAAAACCTCTCCCAGTTCGGCAGCCCGTTCAACAAGATTTTCTTTATGAATGATTTTTAAGTTCTCAATGGCAGCAACTACAGGCAGAGGACTTGCAGAGTGTGTGGAAGTCATTGAACCCGGAGCATAAAGTCCCATTATATCCTTTCTTCCTATAACGGCAGCAAGCGGCAAGGAAGATGAAATTCCTTTTCCGCAGGCTACAAGATCAGGCGTTACTCCATAATGTTCATAAGCAAACATTTTACCTGTTCTACCGAAACCTGACTGTACTTCATCGTAGATGGTAATAATATCATACTTTTTGCAAAACGCTTCCAGTTTTTGTGCATACTCAACGGGCAGGAAGTCGGGTCCCACTCCCTGGTAGGTTTCGGTAATTACACCTGCGATCTCCTCAGGTTTTACTCCCAGGTTGTCCAGAGTCTTCAGGAAAAGCTCAAAGGAAGTATCTTCATTTTTATAACCGTCGGGGAAAGGTACCTGTACAAAGGTCTTGCCTTCATCAACTATCCATGTTTTAAGTTTATCCATTCCTCCGGCAAGCTGAGCTCCGAAAGTTCTGCCATGAAAAGCATTTTTAAACGAAACAATGTATTTTTTCTTCGGCCCGTATTTGTTAATGGCATACGTTTTGGCCAGTTTGATGCAGTTTTCTGTAGCTTCACTGCCTGTAGTCAGAATAAAAACGGAATAGGTTGCCGGATCAGGAGAAAGCGCCTGGAGCATTTTTGTTAATTCCGCTCTTTTTTCGTGAACGAAAACATAGGTAGCCAGCAGATGTTGGTCGATAACTTCCTTTAACCCGTCTATTATCTCTTTTCGTCCATGACCAGCATTGGTTATTAATACCCCTGACGACCAGTCTATCCATTTGTTTCCCCACTTGTCGCTGACCTGGAATCCCTCTGCCTTGTCCCATATAACCGGAGGCTGGCCCATCATGGATACCGGTTCTGATTCCTGTAAGGCCTGGAATATACGTAATGATTCGGGAACAGGAAGTGAAGTCTTTATGCTTCTGTATTTGGTTTCCACTCTTGGAACTTCAACCGGGTGTAAATTGTATTTAGCCATATTTTGAATTAATTAAAGTTTACCTTCATAACAATCCGAATAAATTCGGTTATAAAATTAAAAGATACTTTTTATTTAAAAATAACTTTAAAGGGAATTTGGTGTAATCATCACATAAATTTAAATGACATCCTTTGAAAACTATTTATGCTCTTAATTTTAGATGTTTAATAAAAACGTTACGTAAATCTTTAAAATGCAAAATTATGAAAACTTTCGGGTATATTGCAGTGTTCCTGATCAGAAGTTTGAAATACATCTAAGAGCACCAGATTACCGGCCAGCACTGTTGGGAATTTAAAACACATTCATACAAATTTAGAAACCTGTTTTAAAAATCGGTTTTTAATCAAATTGCTGAACGAGTTGTTGTCTGTCACTCCAATACAGGGAGAATGACTCTCGACGCATGTTGATTGTTATGAAAAATTTTGATTTGGCTTTTTATGAAATCAGATTCATCGCAATGGTAAATATCGACAAACTGTTGCGGATTACGATCGGCAAGCGGAAACCAGCTGCTTTGTACCTGAACCATAATCCGGTGGCCTTTCCTGAAGCAATGAGCAACAGAAGGCAGTTCAAATTTCACTTCTTCAACTTTGCCCGGAATAAAAGCGGATGGATTTTCAAAACTATTTCTGTAGCGTCCCCTGAAAATTTCTGCTCTCACCAGCATCTGGTAACCGCCCATCGGGTAGGGAAGGACAGGATCATCTTCTGCATAGATGTTTACCTGGTTGTATCCCAGATCATCGGGAAACACATCAATGATTTTAACCACAAAATCAGCATCAGTGGTTGAAATGCTTGCCGCTAGTTCGGCAATAACATTTCCTGTAACTGTGATATCTTCAGTTAATGTATCGGTTTGAAACACCAGTACATCTGGTCTGCGTGAAGCGAAACGCTGATCGGCCGACATATAGGTTCTCGACCGGTTGAAATGGACATCCTCCTCATAGGGTACAGGCTTCGAAGGATCACTGATGTATTCGCTAAAATCATTTGAGGTTGAGGGTTTTTCGAAGGTTAATTTCCCACCTGTATGAAAATACATTGCTTTGTCTGTTTTCTGCGCGGGTGGCCAGTTGTCAAAGGAATTCCATTCATTTTTTCCGGTAATAAAAACATTTGCTTCTGCTATATGTGAAACATCGCCTTTCCCTTTCAGAAAATAATTAAAGAAGGGAATTTCAAAATTCTGCTGATAATATTCACTGGTGTTTGAACCAAACTGAATGTGTCCATGATGGGTACCGTCCTTGTTTTCCCACTGATTATGATACCAGGGGCCTTCTACAATTTTATTGAAACTTTTGCCCGGGTTGTTCTTTTCCGCAGCTTTGTATGCATTCCAGGCACCCCAGCAATCTTCCGCATCAAACAACCCGCCTACCCATAATACGGCCGGTTGTAAATCTTTTGTTGCACGGCGTGCATCCCGAATCTGCCAGAATTCATCATAGTTGGGGTGTTGCATCATTTCATTCCAAAAAGCTATGGAATCGCCGGTTAATTTGGTCAGGTTTTTTATTGTGCCGATATCGAGAAAGAACTTATAATTATCATGTACTGGAAAATCAACAGAAGTTGCATCTACGGAAACCGGGCCGTGACGGGGAATTCCGAAAGCAGCTCCGTATGCTGAGAAAAAATTAAAGGCATCCATTTGGAAAAAAGCCCCTTTATGATGAAAATCATCCCCGATGAACCAATTGGTTACCGGAGCCTGGGGACTGACTGCCTTCAGGGCAGGGTGATTGCTGGCTGCTGCCATGGTGGAATAAAATCCGGGGTAGGAGATGCCAAAAACACCAACCTTGCCATTGTTGTTTGCTGTATTTTTTATAAGCCATTCGATGGTATCGTAAGTATCGCTTGCTTCATCCGTCTCTTTTCCCTTTTTTTCTGAAATAAATGGCCTGACATTAACAAACTCCCCTTCGCTCATCCACCTTCCTCTGACATCCTGGATTACTACAATATAACCTTCTTTAAAATATTCTTTTTTGTAGCTGTTCCAATAACTGTGAAAGTTTTCTTCACCGTAAGGCGCGCACGAATAGGGAGTTCTGGTGATTAAGATGGGGTGTGATTCGGCAGAATTGTTTGGCAGGTAGACAGATGTGAATAACTGTACTCCGTCGCGCATGGGTATATACACTTCTTTTTTGGTGTAATTTTCTGTAATCCAGATGGAATCGGATACCTGTGCACAGACGGCAATCCCTGGCAGGAAGAGAATGAAAAAAAGCAAAGCTTTCATAAGAGTGGTATTAAATATAACAGGATTCAATATAAGGAAAAAATTTTAAGCCGTTCAACTTCTTCAAAAAAAACAGGTATAACCAGTGACCAATTGTCTTTAAACATATCCTATATATCTTGTTCCCTCAGATATGCCCCTTCGTGCCATGGCGCCTTTGTGGCTATTCTTTATAAAAGAAGCCGCCCTCCTGGCCCCGGTAAAGAAAATGAAATATTTTTTTTCTGCCACGAAGACGCTAATAAACAAAGAATTAACTAAGATTTTTATAGAGGTGTCAGACTAATTTTCCCCGGCCGGCGTCAAACACGTCCTGAATTTTTGCCATGAGGATGAATTAATTTTATTGGCGAAGAAATGCCATATCCTTCATTTACTGGTAAATTTTTTGTACTTAATTGGAATTTAATTGGTATTAAACTCGTCATATTACGAATTAACTACGAATAAACGACGAGTAAAATACTAATAAATCACGAAAAAACGGACGCTATGGTAGTTCCCTGCCAATAAAAAAAATTCCGGCAGGGGAACAACATTTCAATAAAATTTCCCGGCAATTGAACCGGTGCAACACCCAGCAATCGGGTGGCGCGGATTCCGATCCGCGCATTTACAGGAACTTCATGAATCAGCGGTTCGGAAACCGCTGCACCCGTGGCACCTGCTGCACCCGAAAATTTTTTAATGTTTGCAATGAAAAACGTACTGCATTTTTCCCTACACTGCGTTTGCTTTATACGGTTTATTTCCGTACTTTTGCATTAAAAATTTTAATCATGGGAGCACAAAAACAAGAGAAAGCAAGATTTGATACAAGACTACCTTTAGAACAAAAACAGTTCTTTGAGAAAGCAGCTGTATTGGGAGGATATAGAAATCTTACTGATTTTGTAATTGTTACTGTCCAAAACAAAGCTAAAGAGATTATTGAGGAAAGAGAACAAATAATTGCCTCACAAAAAGACAAAGAAATATTTTTTGATTCCTTGGTGAATCCTCCTAAGCCAAACAGAAACTTGCTTTCTGCAAAAGAAGAATACAATAAATGGGTTAAATGAGCTATTTAACTGAACCACTTAATTCAAAACATAATAAGCAAGATTTTTCGTGCGGGAAGGTTTTGCCGGACAATTATTTTTGGAAACAGGCAAAACAAGATGTTAAACGAAAACTTTCTGCTTGTTTTGTATTGGTCGATGAGGGAACAAAGAAAATTTCCGGATACTATACGCTTTCAGGTAGCAGCATTCCAAACAATCTGATACCAGAATTCTATAAAAAGAAACTGCCAAAATCGTATTTATCAATTCCAGCAATACTTTTAGGCCGATTGGCAGTTGATAAAGATTTCCAGGGAAAAGGAATTGGGAAGATCCTTCTGATTGATTCGTTAAAAAGATGTTATGAAACTTCTGAATCTATAGGAGCATTTGCAGTTATTGCTGATCCGTTAGATCGTGATGCAGAAAGGTTTTATGAAAAGTATGGATTTATAAAACTTCCTGATAGCGGTAAGATGTTCCTCCCAATGAAAACTATAAAGGAACTGTTTGAATAAGTGGCGCGGGCGATCGGGTGGCGCGGATTCCGATCCGCGCATTTACAGGAACTTCATGAATCAGCGGTTTGGAAACCGCTGCACCCGTGGCACCTGCTGCACCCGTGATACCGCTGCTCTCGGGCAAGATGTTAAAGACTATTAAGCATGTTGGTAATTATTTTTATATTTATCGAAAAAACAAATTGTAATACCAAATTTACTAAAACCATTTTCAACAACATGAAAACTGAAAACAGGCATTCGGAAGCTTTTTGGTCAAAATTAAATTGGGTGTATATTTTCCTTCTGTTGTTCATTGTACTTCCTGTGCAGGTAATGGGTTCCTGGCCTAACCTAAGGGATCGGGATGTGGCACGGCAACAGGAATTGCGCAGGAGAATTAGTGAGATTCGGCGTGAACGGCCCAGGATTTTTATGACCTCTGATGAAATAGAGGCTGTGAAAGTCCGTTTAGCGGAAAATTCTTCGTCAGGTGAAGTTTACCAGTGGTTAAGGCAATGGGCCTATGGAGGGCAATACTATCACAATTTATGGGTGGCTCCAAAAAAATTGCAGGGGTTGGTAGTGGTATACAGGCTCGAAGGGAAACCACAAAAAATTCTGAATGAATGCATCCGCTGTATGGATTTTCTTTGCAGCGCCAAACCCGACAGCTGGACATATCCACGGGCAGTACGGGGATTGTCGATGGCATACGACTGGCTTTACGATGACTTAACGGATGCGCAGAAACAGAAATACGGGAAAAAGATCATCGAATATTCCAAGGCCTGTTACGATACGTGGAAACATTCGGAATTGAACAATCATGTTTATCTTGAATACGGACCTGTGTTGTACGCAGGTATTGCCTTGCTGGATGAAGGCATCGATGATGAAGCTGTTGAACAGTTGCTGTTAGATGGTATGCAACTGTTACTGGATCAATTTATTCCTGCACACGAACAACTTGCCAAAGATGGTGGATGGTATGAAAGCATGAGCTACCATTCCTTTTTTACACTGGAATATGCCCATCTGCTGGAATTGTGGCAACAAGCCTCTGGTGAACAGGTATGGCAGGGACCCGGAGGACTTCAGGGCGATGCAGACTGGCTGGTATACAATGCCCGTCCCTGGGATGACAGCCGGGTTCATGTTGCTGATTTGGGAGATAACAGCAGTTATGACCTGGCTAATTCGTGGTACCTGCCCTTGCTGTGGAAGCATCATCGTGACGGTGTTGCACGATACTGGACCGACTATATTAAAAATCATACCCAGGATCCGGTGAACAGAGGATACATGTGGTGGCCCTATGTGGTTTGGGGGGATGAGAGTGTTCCCGCAGTTGAGAGGGAAGAATTGCCGCTTGCCAGTCATTTCAGGGGAACGGGATGGGTTTCCACCCGAAGCAGCTGGGATGAAGATGCAAGTTTTGGTTTATTTGTTTGCAGCGACTGGTGGGGAGGACATCAGCATTGCGATAACAACAGCTTTACGATTCATAAAAAAGCACCTCTGATTATCGACAGCGGTATTTACGATGCAGGTCCTCACCGTGCCAATTATTCTGCCCGGAGCATTGCTCACAATACAATTACGGTGTACAATCCGAATGAGAAATTCTTTGGAGGTACCTGGGGGCAGAGCAATTCAGATCCTACAGTAAATGACGGCGGACAGCTTTATACCCCCAGCCCGTCGGGAGTGGAAGCCTGTGCACCGGGAACAAAATACGACCGGGGTGATATCATTTCCTATAAACATACCCCTGAGTATACATATACTGCAGGCGATGCCACCAAATCGTACAGCAGTTCAAAAATGAAAGAGTTTAAACGTGCCTTCATTCATTTCCGGCCCGATTTGTTCGTAGTATTCGACCGGGTGGAAAGTACCGATTCTTCGTTCATTAAACGCTGGTTGCTGCATTCAGTAAATGAGCCTGTGATTGATGTTGATAAAATTACAATCGTAAATGGTTCGGGGAATGTAACCTGTCAGACAGTGTATCCTGTAAATGTTGGAAAAATCGCCATCGGAGGACCCGGCCGGGAATTTGAAGTGAACGGTACAAATTTCCCTTCTTCAGTTAATGATCCGGAGGCGGGTGCATGGCGGGTAGAAATAAGTCCTCAGACCTTCCGGAAAAGAGATTATTTTCTTCATGTTTTACGTACGGCTGAATCTTCTCCTGTTGCTCCGGAAGTGGAATTGCTTGAAAAAGAAGACAGTCTGGGTGTCCGGATAACAGATGACGGACAGACCTATGAAGTCTATTTTACCACCGGCGGAGAATTAAAAAGCAGAATACACATCACCGACAGCCTGGGGAAAACCATTGTGGACGACCGGATTGCTTCTCTGTTGCCAAAGGTGCTGCAGCATCCCAAAGATGTAACTGTTGAGCCGGATGCACATGCAAAATTCTTTATTAAAGATCGAAATGCTGATGATTTCCGGTGGCAGGTAAATGCAGGCGCCGGATATATTGATATTCTTGATGATGAGATTTATTCCGGATCAAATAACGATACATTGTGGATTGAAAATGCTCCCCTTGGCTTCTCAAAAAATAAATACCGGTGCATCATTTCCAATTCTTCGGATTCATTCTCTACGAACGAGGCAGTATTAACTGTTGAGGAAAAGGAAGCACCGGAAATAACTTCCAGCCATCCGGATCGGGTTCTGCAGGCAGATAACAACTGCCAGACGATATTACCAGATTTTACAGGAGATGTAACAGCAACCGATAACTATACAGTCAGTCCGGTAATCAGTCAGCACCCGGAAGCTGGTTCATTTATCGAAGGAAGTGATAATTTAATTTCACTTACCGCTACCGATGAATCGGGTAACAGCACAACTGTAACGTTTAACGTGGAAGTTGCCGACAGCATTAAACCTGTTGTTACCTGCGCAGAAAATGCAAACCTTGTTATTTCAGGTAATGAACAGGTATACCGGGTAACAGGAACAGAGCTTGATCCGCTGTCAACTGGCGACAACTGTGAAGTTTTAACCGTATTGAATGATTATACTCAGACTTCAACTTTACAGCTGGCTGAATTTCCGGCAGGTACTTCAACAGTTACATGGACTGCATCCGATGCGGCAGGCAATCAGGAACAATGTAGTCAGGAAATAACAGTAAGTCAATATGTAGGAGTTGAAACCAACAGGCAGAGTGGAATAAAAGTTTATCCAAATCCGACAAAGGGAAAAATGTACATTGAATCGTTTAATCACCGCATTCTGTGCATTAAAGTCTCGGATATGACAGGAAAGATATGTATGGTACGAAATTCCTTCCGGCAGAATGGTTTCCTTGATCTTTCACAATTTGTAAATGGAATATACCACATTGCCATTACAACAAGCAATAATTTATTTGTGTATAAGATTGTTCTTGCCGGTTAATTATAAATTTATTCAGGCTTACCTGATTAAAGATCGAATTCCGGGCTTTTACTAAATGATGAAGTGGTTTTTGTGGGGACTGCATTTTTTGGTATTCTTTACTTTTACCGGAAAATAAAAAAAGAGGCTGAACATTTCTGAACAGCCTCTGAATTCCAAAACCATTTAAAAATTACCTGAACTTACAAAGTTATTGGTAATATCACTGAATCAATTACGTGGATGATTCCATTTGAAGCTGAGATATTGGCTGATAAAATCGTTGCAGTATTTCCTACTGCCCATATTTTGCCTTCTGTATCCACTGAAAATGTTGCTCCCTCAAGCAAAGTTTCCATTGTACGTGTATTCACTTTAGGTACTACGCTGTTAGCAGCACGACGGCCTTCAGTTACGTGGTATAAAAGAACATTTAATACCGTTTGCGGATCTACTTCGGTAATACTGCTTACTCCCAATACATCATATAATGCTTCGAAAGCGGCATCGGTTGGTGCAAAAACGGTGTACTGGTCAGTGCCGTTTAAGAAAAGATCAACCAATCCTGCACCTAATTCCGTATCAACATGAACAAGAGCAGAAACTAGTTCATCAAACTCTCCGTCATCAGCCAAAGCTATTTCAGCAATACTCAGCTCTCCTTTTTTAACAGCTTTTCCGGCTTTTAAATCGGTGTTTTCAACTACAGAATCAGGTATATAACCATCATCTTCTTTGTTACAACTTACAGCAAATACTGCAATTGATAAAATTCCTGCAAGAGCAAAACTTCTAATGTTCGGCATTCTTTTTAAATTAAGTTTTTTCATTTTCATTTAATGTTTTGTCTAATTTATATTTTAAATAATTAAACAATAAAACCCGAAATGATTGCATATTGTTCATCTTTTATAAGAAAAATATAACTTTTTTTATATATTTACTATTATGTTGTCCATTAAGTTGCATATATTCATATACATACCTATAGTGTTAATTAATGTTAATTATGGAAAAATTTTAATGATTTCTGGGAAAATGGTGCTGAACCAGGTTGTGTTTGTGCAGATTCAGGAAAAAGAAAAAGGGCAGCTCATCAGCTGCCCTCAAAATGTTAACCCCCAAACACACAAGCAATACAGAACGTATTGCACTACAAATCTAATTAAATTTTTTAATTAGTAGTTATATAAGCTTAAAAAAAGTATTTTTTTCAGGTTTTATAGGAATATAAACATAAAGCCTGTTCTGTTAATTTAGGGCTTGCTGATAAATATCTTACTTACTGATATTAAATATTATAACGAACAATTTGCGAGGATGAGGTGCAAGCATTAAAAGAGGAATACTGGAAAAAACGTGCACTTGAATCTTCAATCAGTTTGAAAATTTATCCCAGAGGGATAACATGTTTATAGAAAAGGGATAACATGAGTGGATATTCAACCCCGGGTTGCACATCTTTTCCTTCATCATCTTCTTCTTCTATAAATATACGACCTCGCTGAGGTCATATTTACATTCTTTGAGTTTTTCAGCAGGCCCTAATTTAATGAACGTCTGGTTTGCAGTCATCTGATTGGGAGGATAACCCAGTGATTAATTCGATTTTCTTCTATTGAATGCTGCGGAAATTTAATAAATACAATCCGTTGGTTTAAGATGACCATTTTTTTAACCAGCAGATTCAAATTTTTACAATTCATCCGTTCATAAAAATGAAAACACGAGCATTTTCAGTAAGAAATGGTGAAGAAATATGTGGTATAACTAAAAAAAGAGGGTGTAAAACGATTGATTTCAATTAATTTTGAAAAAAATACAGGCAACATGACTCAGGGGCAATGGCGATTATTACTTGATACTGTTCATGGTAACGTATCGGAAAGGCCGGTAACGGGTTTTATTATCGACAGCCCCTGGATTCCAGGTTGGGCAGGATTTACGACGCTTCAGTATTATTCTTCTGAAGATATCTGGTTTCAATCCAATAAAAAAGCAGTTGAAACATTTCCCGATATTATTTTTCTTCCGGGTTTCTGGTCAGAATTTGGAATGTGTACCGAACCTTCTGCGTTTGGAGCAAAGATGGTCTGGAAAGAATTTAATCTGCCTCATGCCCATACAATATTACATAATGTTTCAGAGGCTGGTGCATTAAAACTTCCCAATCCAAAAACCGACGGATTGTTGCCTTTTGTTATACAACGTCTGTTGAATTTCCAGAAGCCTATGCAGGAGTTGGGGCATGAAATAAAATTTGCAGTTACGAGGGGACCATTGAATATAGCTTCTTTTTTATTGGGCACTTCCGAATTGATGTTGGGCTTTATAATGGATCCCGAAAACAGCCACATCTTGCTGGAAACGATTACGCAGTTTACTGTTCATTGGATACAGCATCAAAAGGAAGTTTTTCCATCAATTGAAGGGATTTTTGTGCTGGATGATATGGTAGGTTTTATCGGTGAGGAGGAATGCAAAGAATTTGCAGTGCCTTATATTAAAAGAATTTTCAATGCTTTTGACTCAAAGCTGAATTTCTTCCACAATGATGCACAAAGTTTGATTTCCTCCCCCTATTTGAAAGATATGGATGTCAACCTGTTCAATTTTAGCTTCGAACATTCGCTAAATGAAATACACCAGCTTGCCGGACCTGAAGTGGCTCTTATCGGAAACCTTCCTCCACGTGATGTGCTCGCTGCAGGGACTCCCGGAATTGTAGCTGAGAAAACAAGAAAAATGGTAAGGGAATTCGGTGATAAAAACCGGATAGTTTGGTCGTGCGGCGGGGGAATGCCTCCGGAAGTTACAACTGAAAATATCTGGGCATTTAAGAATACGATAGATGAAGAAGCGACAAAATTAGATATGTGGACATAGGATTGATTATAGCGGGCTGCCTGATATTTTTACTGACTTTTATTTAATACGGCACATTACATAGTTCGTTGACTCTCATTTTATTGAAGCTATTTATCAGATGCCTCTGTTTTTTTTCTTTAATGCAACAATTGATTTACCTGTACGAAGATTATTTCATTTATTTTTTGTAAAATGGGTATTAAACAGAATAAAAGTTTCTGTACCTCTCATAGAGCAGTCCAAGTTCATCGGGCTTGCTGAACTTGGCGGAGCAAACTTAATCTCAGCCTGTTTTCTTTTTCCTTTTTTTAGTTCCATAACCTAAATATTTATACATTTGAATTTGTTGATAAGGTATTTGATATCAACAGTTATCTAAAATCTCAATAGATGATAGTTGGTTCTTATGGTTCGGAATAATTGAAAAAAATGCAGAAGAAAATTAGGATAGTTTTTTTTATAGTGATTGTTTTTGGTTCTTTAATAACTTTTGGGCAAACCAACAGCAATCATTATATTACACAATCTGAAAGGGATATTCCAGTCGTTCAACATGTCGATGTTTTAGTTGTAGGAGGGTCAACGGCTGCTGTAAGTGCTGCCGTTGCGGCTTCAGAGCAGGGGGCGAAAGTTTTTCTTGTTGCGTCTAAACCCTACCTGGGAGAGGATTTATGTGCATCGCTTCGGCTGGAAATAGAAAAAGACAGGGTGCTGACCAGCAAAATCGAAAAACTAATTTTTGATGATAAATTAAGGACAAGTCCGCTGGATGTCAAGGCAAAATTAAGTGAAGCATTAATTCATGCCAACGTTGATTTTGTTTTTGGTTCCTATGTAACCGACATTTTATGGGATGAAAAGAATCAACCGGCTGGAGTTGTAATTGCGAACAGGGCTGGCCGGCAGGCTATATTTGCAAGGGTTTTGATAGATGCAGGTGACCGTGCATGGGTTGGACGCATGGCCGGAGCAGAAGCATATAAATGGAATGGAAAGGAAATGGAATTTCAACGTATAGTTGTAATGCCTGGCGAAGGGAAAGATAATCCAAAGTACGTTACGCATAAGCTGAACATACCAATGCCCGATTTGCATTTTCCCTCGTTTGCAAATGCTGAGCAAATTGCAAGAGAAAAAACTTATACAAAAGGACAACTCAGGGCATCGGAATCATTGTTTCATATTCCTCCCGACCCCATCGTTTGTGAAAAAGGTGCTGAAGAATGGAGGAACATAAAACAACCCGATACAAATCATTTCAAGGCTAAAGAATTTGAAAACCTTTTCATTTTAAGTGGATGTGCTGATATTCCCCGTGCCGTTGCAGATTCGCTTTTAAAGCCTGCTGCATTAACCGGTATTGCCGAAATTATAGGACATGAAGCGGCAAACAGGGCAAAACATAATAAGATACCAATAAAAGCCTCATTTAGAAAAACCAACCTAAAAATAAATTCAACAGGTGATGTTTCAGAAGTTTTAAAGGGTTTAAGGCCTGTGAATAACAGGGAAGAAACAGTTGAGTGTCCTGAAATGAATATCCCAGTTCTGGATGAATATGATGTCATTGTTGTTGGAGGAGGTACAACCGGAGCACCTGCTGCTATTGCGGCAGGCTGGTGGGGAATGAAGGTGCTGGTTGTTGAATATCTTGAAGGTCTGGGTGGAATTGGTACCCTGGGGTTGATTGGAAAGCCCTGGCATGGAAACAAAGTAGGTTTTGCGGCGGAGGTTCCTTTTCCTAATGACAATGCAGAGCCTAAAATGGAGTGGTACCGTTCTGAAATACAAAAAGTAGGGGGTGATATCTGGCTGGGTGTTTTGGGGTGTGGGGCCTATACTGAAAATAATTGTGTGAAAGGAGCGGTTATTTGTACACCCGAAGGAAGAGGGGTTGTTAAAGCCAACGTAATCGTTGATGCGACAGGAAGTGCTGAAGTTGCAATCGCTGCCGGAGCTGATTATATGTATGGCGACATCGGGAATAATGATATTGCACTCCAGGGTACCGGTTTTTCGTCACGACCTTTAACCGGAAATTACTATAACAGTGATTACCTTCTTGTTGATGAGTCAGATATGATAGACATTTGGCGTGCTTTGGTCAGTGTTCATATTACAAAAGCTTCAGAAAATGCTTATGATGCTGTTCCTATCATTCAAAACCGGGAAAGAAAAAGAATTGTTGGTGATTATGTATTAACTTATCCCGATCAGGTAGCCGGAAGGACTTTCCCTGATGTTATTGTAATATCAGGCAGTTCATACGATTCCCATGGATATCCCAGTTCACCATATTTTGCTCTGTTACCACACGACAGTATCTCAAGAAAATTAAATCAGCCTGCTCCAGGTGGAACTTGTTTTACTCCCTATCGGTGCCTTTTGCCAAAAAAGCTGGATGGCATTTTGGTAACCGGACTTGGAATAAGCATGGAGAGAGATGCATCAGCAATGATCCGGATGCAACTCGATTTGGCCAACCAGGGATACGCAGCAGGTGTGGCCGCAATGCTGGCAATTACAAACGGGGTTCAGCCAAGGAACATCAATGTCAGAGAATTGCAAAAAATACTTGTAAGTAATGGGAACCTTCCTGATTCCGTTTTACACCTCGAAGATTCCTTCCCCTTGCCTGAGGAAACCATTTTTCAGGCAGTTTTATCCTATGGAAAAGCAACAAATCCGGACAATGCCGGGAAACCACTGGCAATTCTCCTTTCACATACTGACAAGGCATTGCCGATGCTAAAATCTGAATATGAAAAGTCAACGGGTAAAAGAAAACTTCTATATGCCCAGGTTTTAGGCATGTGTGGAGAAAAAGACGGAGTTCCAACCCTGCTGGCTGAACTGGAAAATTTTTCCGGATGGGATGAAAAGATTTACCAGGGTTCTATGGCCGATTTTGCCCATCTCCCTACACCTGTTGATGCCGTTATCCTTTCCCTTGGATTTAGTGGTGATAAATCTGTTTTACCTGTACTTTTAAAATGGGTTGATAAACTTGATTCCAGTGTTACATTATCCCATCACAGGTCTGTTGCTCTTGCAATTGAAAAAATTGCTGACCCATTGGCAGCGCCACCACTTGCAAAGTTATTACAGAAACCTGGTATGTCAGGCCATGCCATGCTTCGTTTTGATGATGCTCTCAGCGAGTTGGATAATGACGGAAAAGGACCAAATCCTGTAAAAAATACTTCCTTAGCAAAAAGGACAAGGGCATTACGCGAAATTATCTTAGCCCGCGTTTTATTCAAGTGTGGTGATTGCAACCAACTGGGCGAAAATATACTGAACAGTTACCAAAAAGATTTCCGGGGATTATTTATTCGTCATGCCAATAAAATTTTAACCGGAGAAAATACAGATTACAAATAGTTAACAGGCAAAATGAATAAAATGGCTGGAATTATTTTAATGGCATCGGGACAGACTTAAGTTACCAACTGCCCGGCAATAAAGCCTCAGAATTTTTTATCTTGCTGAAAAATTACAACGAATATATTTTTACCCGGTATGAAGATTAAGGAATCTGTTAAACGAATTCTTTCCGATAAAAAAGCCAGGCAAACCGGGCTTCATGTAAAGCATATAACCCAGCATATCCTCAACATGAGCAACACCCTTTTTTCCGAAGGAGAAAATCTCAGCTTCGAATCATTAAAAACGAAAGTCAACAGAATCCTTCTTTACGATATCCGCAAAAAGAAAGGCAGTCTGTTTGCGCGGGTAAAAAATCCTAAAACCAAAAAGTTCAGAAAAGGGGTATATAAATTAAAGTAACCCGAAAATCACATGTGATGATTTCTCTTATATATTGCTAATTATTTGATGTACCTTTTGTATCGTTGAACTGAAAGCCTTGATTTTTTCTGATCCCTGCAATTCTGGCCCATTCCCGTTGATAAAAAATACCCTTCCTTGTTCTTAACCCAATTTGTCCGTAATATTTTGTTAATGAAATTTTATCGAATTGTTGATTAATCTAATTTTATAAGAATTTGATTATACCTTTAACTGAAGAATTGTTATAAATAACAGAACATTTATTATTTGATTAAACATATTAACAGGCGAGAAAATGAATTCAGCGCAGGCAGTACAGATTCACGAAGCATCCATTTCGTTACTTGATAATCCAGGTGTTAAGATTGAACATGACGATGTATTCAGGATGCTGATAAAAGCAGGAGCGATTGCTGGTAAAAATCCGTATGTTATCCGCTTTCCCAAAGAATTGGTCATGGAGTGTGTTGCTCTGGCACCATCCGAAGTATTTCTGGTAAACAGGCGCGATGAAGGCCATATTGTCAACCTGAATGAGAGTAATCTCGTTTGGTCTGTTCCGGGAATATACATCCTCCGCAAAGGGATTCACCGGCCATTTATGCAATCAGATATGGCTGATGTTTCAAGGCTGATGGATAAATTGCCTCATATTGATGGGGTTTTCGGGATGTCAATGGATGATGTTCCTCCGGCTGCACGTGATGTAGTGGGCCTTAGGATAATGGCTGAAAATACAACCAAACACATCCGCGTACTTAGCTTTTCTCCTGAGGGTGCAGAAGCCATCTGCGAAATGAAGGATGTATTGGGCGATTCACCCTGGTTCAGTATGGGATTTACAGCTCATGGTCCGTTGAGATGGACAAATCTGGCAGTCGAAATATTTAAACGTACCGCCAAAAAGAAAATTCCGGTTACCATCAATGGCGAACCAATGGCAGGTGTTTCCGGACCGGTTACCCTTGCTGGTTCAGCAGCAGTTGGAAATGCAGAGATTCTTGCTGGTTTGGTTATAAATCAAATTCTTGAACCCGGGCGACCATGTATTTACAATCTGGGACTGGCTCATATTTTCGATATGCGAACTGCAATTGCTGTTACCGGAGCTCCGGAAAATCATCTTTTTGCAGGGATTAGTGCAGCAATGGGACGTTTCTATAACCTTCCATCCTGTTCCTGGGTTTCTACCGAAAGTATGTGTCCCGACAGCCAGGCTGCCATTGAGAAATCAACAGGCTTTTTAACTCACCTTCAACAGGGTGTAAATGTCATCTGGGGCGCAGGACAACTCGAGTCGGAACTTACTATTTCTCCTGCCCAGGCTGTTATCGATAATGAGATAATCAGGTATGCAAAACGATTGCTAAGAGGGGTGGAGGTTACAGATGAAACCCTGGCGATTGATTTAATTCGTGAAATTGGCATCAGCGGAGAATTTCTTTCAAGTGAACATACCTTGTATAATTTTAGAACTGAATTCTTCGAACCTTCCCTTTTATTTCGCAAAAAACGCCCGGACTGGGAAAACAACGGAAGTAAATTTCTGCATGAAATTGCAGAATCCGTAGCTGATGAAATTATCAGTGAAACACGTTCCAATATGATTTCAGATGAACAGTCTGCATGTTTACGGAAAATTGAGGAATCGGTTTTAAATTATAACCAATAAACGAGTATTACCAATCATTTCTAAGTTGGCTGAGGCTGAATTTATTATACTATATACCGGATAAAGATGATGGTCAATACGAATCCGTCTCCACCCCTCCAAAAAGTAAAAGCAATTGCAGGCAGAAAAACTAGAGATAAAACCACCAATTCCGGAACAGGCTTTTTTCAAAACTACCATTAAAATCGGGTAAAACAGGAGTATACCTAAAACTTTTATGAAGGGTATGAAACAAATTGTTTTCATTCCAGTATCTTTAATTAAAAAAGGAATCAGAATGAGCTTAAATAACAAGCAGATATCCAGAGTTCAGCGAAGTAAGGCTGAGGCAAAGGAGAATTACGACAGGATGAGTAGGTTATATGATTGGTTTGCTGGTATTTTCGAAAAGAAATATGAATACAGGGCATTACGAATGCTTAACATAGGTCAGGGTGAAATCGTGTTGGAGATTGGATTTGGAACCGGTCATTGCTTAAAACAAATGGCAGAAAGAGTAGGAGAAAACGGAAAGGTATTCGGCATCGATATTTCTTCAGGAATGCTTCATGTCAGCAGGAAACGTTTACAAAAAGCAGGACTGTCTGACCGGGTCGATTTGTATTGCGGGGATGCATTAAAAATGCAGTTTGAGAATAATAAATTCGATAGCGTATTTATGAGCTTTACCCTCGAATTGTTTGATACACCCGAAATACCTGAAATTTTAGAGGAAATCAGGAGAATTCTAAAACCCGGCGGAAAGTTTGGAGTCGTCAGCCTTTCAAAGAAAAAGGGGAATCAGGGATTAATAAGATTTTATGAATGGGTACATAATAAATATCCCCGGTTTGTCGATTGCAGGCCAATATTTGTTGAGCAATCACTTAAAGAAAATGGATTTGAAATAAATCAAACAAGAAGAGTCCATCTGTTTGGCTTACCCACCGAAATTGTTATTGGAACAAAGGGGGTATAAAAAGGAGAAGGATATTTTTTCCCCTGAACAGCCGGAACCCTTTTTGCTTTCCTGACGTGTTTTCTTATTGCAGCAGTTTAATTGCCACTCATTGTTTTTTATCATGCTTGCAGATACACCTACTCTTTTATGTCCCTTTAGCTTATCCCTCCAGCGTTTAATGGCAGGTTTTTATCAAAATAATTGGTTTATTCCGATGATTATAAATTTAATTTGAATCCAGTCAATGCCTCTGTACCATTCCTGACTGTTCATGTTTTTAGCGGCAATAGAAAAATTTTAAAAAAAAAGGGGTTGAACTTACGTTGCAACCCCTGGACCATGCTATTGTCCATTCCCTTCATCAGACTGTTGCAGCACTATCTTAAGCAGAAACTGCTCCTGGATAACGTAATAACGAACCAAATAGAAGTTATCGCCGGGCAGCAACACCTGAAAGCTGCGCATTTTGACATAAGGTTTCCTTAGGTACATTTGCCAGTCAACGAAAACATCCGGAAACTCTTTGTCTAAACCAACTGTTTCTATTACAATGACAGTAATCCTATTGCCATTCAGCTTAATTTTGAGATTATCTCCCAGAAAAAGAAACGGATAAACCGTAACGGTGAGTTGATTTTTTTCATCTTTAATCCCTGTGATTTTAAAATCACCCGATTCAAACGATTCAATATCCTGATGCATTTTTAATTCAGGATATGAAATTATGGTGTTGTTATTTTTTATTGCTTTCATTTTTTTGCCGTTTAAAAATTACAAATCAAACCTTTTTTAATTGTTGTGTTATTGGAGCATGACCGTAAATGCCTGATAATTTTTTTCAGGTTATTCCGGTTGATTATGAAAGCAACGGCGGAGGCAGATCGATAAGATAATCCGGCAGAATGGCTGCAGGTAAAATGGAACGGAAATCGGGAAATACCGGATTTGCATTTGCTAACGGGGTATGGGGAAAACTACATATTATGAGGGTGTATCCATTTCCATATTCCTCATCATTCAATTCCTGTTCTTCCTGCCCGTTTCCCTGCAAAAAAGACAGATGAACTTCAGAATAACTATATTTTTTTAACAGCAAACTGTTTTCACTCCCGGCGCTTTCTTGGCACGAAACATTTTCTGCTAAAAGAAACGTCAACAGAAAAAATAAGAATGAAAACAGTTTCATAATCACTGAATTTTAGTGCTAAGTTAGAAGAAAAGGTTGAAAGTGACCTCTCATGCTGTGTTAAGAAAGTTTAAGCGAAAAATTAATTAATGTTAAACCATCAAACTCCTGGATATTGGGCTGAATCATCCTATTCGGGTTCTGTTGCTTTTTTACCACCTGGAGAAAACCGGATACTGATATTTAATACTCTTTCAGGTAACAATAAAAGGTTGTTCCGTTTCCGGGTTTGCTTTCAACTTCTATGTAGCCCCCGTTTTGTTCGATAATATTTTTTATAAGGTATAAGCCTATTCCGGTTCCTTTGGCTTTTTTTGTATTGAACCTGTGAAAGGGAGAAAACAATTTTTCTCCATACTTTTCCAAATCGATACCTATTCCGTTGTCACGGATTGACAACAAGGTATATTCATCTTTTAACCCGGTGGAAACTGCATGCTTAAAATAGTACTATTTTTTTGTTAATGGGTAAAGCTTCTGTGCTTTACTTTCAGCTTAGGTTTTTTATGCCGTAAAAGTTTTTTCTCCGAATTGCTTTTTTATATTTTTACAGTTTATCTACTCATTACATTTTAGTTAGTTAAAATTATTAGTACTTTTACTAAAGATAAACCAATATTTATGGAAAAGTCTCCTGATGAGTTGTTGACTGAACTGAAGGCTCTTGATAAAAAATACAAGGACCTGTTCATGTTGTACAATATCAACCTGGATGACCTCAGGGATGTAAAGGAGTTACTCGGCCTTGCCAATAAAAAGCAAATCGTTAAGCAGGCCGAGCTGGATATTGCCAATAAGGAAGTGGCACTTCAAAAAAGGGAAAAGGAGTTGCGGATTGAAACTACCAAAGAACTTGAAGCTTTTTCCTATTCTGTTTCACACGACCTGAGGGCTCCTTTACGGCACATCAGCGGGTATGTGGAGTTGCTTTTAGCCCGCTATTACGAACAGTTGCCTAAGAAGGCAAAGCATTATCTAGACAGCATAGCTGGTTCGGCCCGTCAGATGGATGAACTCATTAACAATCTGCTGGAGTTTTCCCGTACCGGCAGAAAGGAAGTGCAACATACCGGTGTGGATATGAATGCCCTCATTGATGAAATCGTGGCCCAAATAAAAAAAGACAACAGTCACAGAAAAATAGAATGGCAGATTGCACAGTTGCCTTTTGTAGTTTGTGATGAAGCCATGATGGCTCAGGTGTGGAAGAACCTTCTGAACAATGCAGTTAAATTTACAGGCAACAGGGAAAAAGCCATTATCCGGATAGATGTAACCGATAAACCGGGGGAATATGTATTTTCTGTGAGTGATAATGGTGTGGGATTTGATTTAAAATATGCGCACAATCTCTTTGGCGTGTTTCAACGTCTCCATTCCACAAAAGATTTTGAGGGAACAGGAATAGGCCTTGCCCTTGTCAGAAGCATTATTCTGAAGCATCAGGGTTTGATATGGGCAAAAGCCGAACCGGATAAAGGGGCTGCATTTTACTTTTCACTGCCCAAAAATTTAAAAGAAAAATCATGATTCAAATCAGAACAATTCTTCTGGCTGAAGACGATCCTAAAGATGTTGAACTTATTCTGGAAGCAATGGCCGAAAATAACCTTGCCAATCAGGTTGTGGTGGTTAATGATGGTGTAGAGGCTTTGGATTACCTGCACTGTGAAGGTAAATTTGCTGCACGGAAGCCTGAAAACCCTGTCATTGTGCTGCTCGATATAAAAATGCCTCGCATGAGTGGGATTGAAACCCTGAGAAACATCAGGGAGGATGCAAAACTGAAAAGGATTCCTGTAATCATTCTTACTTCATCGCGTGAAGAAAGTGATTTGAACCAGGCGTACGACCTGGGAGTGAATGCCTACGTGGTAAAACCTGTGGGCTTTCAGCAGTTTATTGATGCGGTTAAACAAATTGGCGGATTTTGGGCAGTTCTGAACGAATTGCCGGACTAAAACATAAACCAATGGCAGACACGAAAACAACTCTGAAACTTTTGTGCCTGGAGGATGCTCCCAAAGATGCAGAACTCCTGCTGGAAATGCTCATCGGGGCCGGATACCATGTGGATATGGATATGGCGGAAAATGAAGAGCAATTTACTTCATCTTTAAAAGCCACCACCTATGATATCATTCTTGCCGATTATACATTACCGGGCTTTAATGCATCGGAGGCATTGAAGCTGGCAAAAGCGCTGCAACCGTGTGCTCCTTTTATCTGCATATCGGGAACAATTGGCGAGGATAAGGCAGTTGAACTTGTTAAGCAGGGGGCCACAGATTACGTATTGAAAGACAGGCTTGGCAGGCTCATTTTTGCGGTCGGCCGTGCTTTAAGTGATGCAGCCAGGAACAAAGAATGGGAAAGGACACAGGTGGAACTGCGCAATAAGGAGATCATCGAATCTCAGAATGAGGAGCTCAGGCAACTGAATGCCACAAAGGATAAATTTTTTTCAATCATTGCCCATGATCTCAGAAGCCCGTTCAGCTCCATTATGGGCTTTAGCCAGATGCTGAGGGAAAGGGTGCAGAATATGGATAAGGAAAAAATTGAGCGGATGGCTCAGGTAATTTATGAATCATCAAAAATGGCAATGGATTTGCTGATGAACCTTATCGAATGGTCGTTATCGCAAAGCGGCAGGCTGGAGTTTCACCCTGAAGAAATCCGGATCGCAGATGTTGTAAAGAAAACAGAACTTCAATTTACTTCGGCTGCCAGGCAAAAAGGCATATCTGTAAAAATAAAGATACCTGATCATCAAACAGTTTTCGGCGATGATGTACTGCTTGAAACTATTCTCAGAAACCTGGTTTCCAATGCCATCAAATTTACTCCTGCAGGAGGAGAGGTTATCGTTTCAGTAAACAAGCAGAGCAGCCATGTTGTTGTTTCCGTGGCCGATTCAGGAATAGGTATTCCCCAAAACAAAATAAACAAGCTCTTCAGGATAGATGAAAACATTACCACCCCCGGAACAGATAACGAAAAGGGTACCGGCCTGGGATTGATTTTGTGCCGGGAGTTTGTTGAAAGGCACGGTGGCACTATTTGGGCGGAAAGTAAGCCAGGTGAAGGCTCCAATTTTTCTTTTTCATTGCCAGCCGGCAAGGGGTAAGGTTTATCCCTTTCTCTGCTCTGAAAGCTGCCGGCAAATGCCTTTGCTCGTTTAATCAGCCCGGGCAGGTTTTCTCCAATCTGGAGATATTTTCTACATCTGCTGTAGAAAACACTCAACAAATGAGGAAAAGAAAGAGCAGGATAAAATAATGGATAACCCTGTATTTCATATTGTTAAGGTTTTAAATTTTAGTGGCATAAGGATTGAAACGTGTATCAGGCATTCGGTTGTGAATAGCAAATGATGAATTACCTGTTCCTGCTGAAGAATAAGAACCAGTAAAAGAATGGGACTCATAATTTTGAAACTCACAAACCCAATATATATTCACTTATTTATTTAAAGATGCTTTTATTACCCGGAATAGAAGCATTTTTTTTTAACAAAGGGCAGTATGTCCTTAATGCCGGCTATTCCGGTGGGTCATCAAAGGCGGGAAGAGCATGAACGTGTGCCTGTGTACAACCTGTCGTTTTATTTGCTGCCTTTTACCATTCCATTCATAAAGGGCCTGCACATGGTGTTTAAGATAAAAAAAGGGCAGCTCATCAGCTGCCCTCAAATGTTAACCCCCAAACACACTAGCAATACAGAACGTATTGCACTGCAAATATATATTTTTTTTTTACCTGAAGTTAATTAAAATGCATTTTGTCCTACTTTTTAGTTAGGATATAAATAAGGATAGACTTATGCCTGTTGTTTGTTATAATAATCCCACATTATCCATATTTGGCCGGTCTGCTGTCTCCTGTGTCTTCAAACCAGCACGGAAAAGGGCCCGGTCCGGGAAACGGGCAGGGACAGTGCCGTGCTGCGGAAAGGGACCTGGCAAAGATTCCGGATTAATGGATGGCAGCGGTAACGGGCTATGTCGCCTTGACGGAAGCGGAGCCGGACATAACAAAGGCAACAGCAAACAATTGCGCGATGGCTGTGGAGGCAATTGTGCCACACCCTCAAAAAAGACTTACGTTAATCTTCGGGAGCAGGTGGGATTCGTCACTCCGGTTATTGGTTATTTATCCACCGGGCCTTGTATACCCGTATATCAGGAAAATTTAAAGTTCTTTCCGGATTTAATAGTCTGACATGATGCGCCCACCAACTTACTTCTGCAACAGTATATAAAAACTGACCCTTTTCATTTTGATTGAGGCTTTTAATATTTTTTTGATCAGGAAAGTTTTCTATTTTTTTAAAGGAATGTTTTCTGAGATCAAAATACCATGCCCCCGTGTTTTCAGTAATGAATAGTCTGTTATTGGCTGAGCCCATCTGTAAATTGTGACCGCTAATACCTGGAATGGTCCATTCATCTGCCTTTTTAAATTCCGTTTGATTTAAAAATTTGTACTCCCTAAGAACATCATATCCTAATGCAAATAGCGATTTCCTTTTAGTATCCCACACCAGGCCATGAGCAGAATATAAACTATCGGTGAAAAGGATTCTTCCGGATTGATTTAAATCGTAGATTATTATTTTATTCCCATTTTCTGCAGTCGATGCGGCAGCGGCAAGAAGGTTGCCAGGTAGAAGCTCAACAGAATGGGCATTAGGAACTTCAGCATAAAATAATACACTTTTACTATTTTTTTCAAGAACTGCCACTGCTCCCGAGGAGGAAGAGATTAAAATTTTATTGCCGGAATGAACAGCCTTACATTCATCAATACTGTTAAATTTTTCTGTCCGGTAATTTTCTGGCAAATCTTCAGCTTGTTTTGCATCCCAACACCAAACTATTTCAGGAGTACTGTCTCTTGATGCGGCTAAATCAACCATCATAATTTTACTGTCTCCGCATACTAAGAATAAATTATCAGAATTATTATTTTTTAAACTGCCACATGAGAAAAGATTTATATGAAGAATTAGCAGCAAAAAAATCATCAAACGTGAGTTCATAATAAATAATGGTTTTAATTCATAATTTGATATTTAGGGGGTTAAATTACTCACAACTTTTCAAATTTTTTAGAATTACATCATAAAAATTTACTTAGTTCTATTTGCTCCAATCATTTTTCATGCACGTCTTTGCTTATGTCGGGAAAGTGGAAGCCGGCTCAACAGCACCATCAATTGACCAACACAGATAAGGTTTTAATCCAATACTTCAGAAAAATTTTTAATTTTGATACCCAATATTTTAAAGGAATTAAAAAATGAGTTATCTGGAAGAACTTTATTCACTTGCGGGCAAAACAGCAGCAGTAATTGGCGGAGGTGGTGTATTGGCAGGCAGTATGGCTGAAGGACTGGCAAAAGCAGGGGCCAATGTTGTTATTCTTGACCTGAACCTGGAGAATGCACAGAAAAAGGCTGCGGAGCTGAAAAGATACCATGTAAAAACATCTGCCATTCAGATAGATGCCTCTCTAAAACCGGATCTGCAAAGGGCCTCTCAACAAATTGAAGAAGAGTTTGGCGGGGCCGATATTGTTATTAATGCACCGGGTATAAATTCGGCAACCCCATTTTTCGGGATTACCGAAGAAGAATACGACAGGATTATGAACATCAATTTAAAAAGCATGTTTTTATCCTGTCAGGTATTCGGGAAAAGGATGATTGAGCAGGGAAAGAAGGGCAGCATCATCAACATTTCTTCAGTTTCCTCCGGACCACCCTTATCCAAAGTATTTACCTACAGTCTTTCAAAGGCGGGTGTAAACAATTTGACACAGTTTCTGGCAAAGGAATGGGCGCAGCATAATATCCGGGTAAATGCCATAGCTCCCGGATTTTTTCCGGCAGAGCAAAACCGCAAAATATTAACACAGGATCGTGTAGACGCGATTTTCAGGCACACCCCCATGAACCGGTTTGGAGATCCCGGTGAATTAACGGGAGCCGTTATCTGGCTGGCTTCTGAAAAAGCTTCCTCTTTTGTCACCGGTGCCGTCATCCGGGTAGATGGGGGATACACAGCCATGACCATATAAACAAATCCGTCAACTTGTTTTAAAGGATACCATACAAAACCGCTTAATATAATTGGGTATATGAAAGGAAAAATTGCCATTCTCGATACCGGGTACGATTCATTCGAATACGAAGAACGGTTATTAACGGATGCGGGATATCAACTGGAAATATTTCCGGGCGAACGTCACGACCGCCGGGGGAAGATTGAATTTTCAAAGGATAAAACCGGATTGTTTATCAGGTGGACCGATATCGACCACGAATTTTTAAATGAAACGCCCAATCTCAGGGCAATTGTCAGGTACGGTATAGGTTATGATAATATCGATCTGCAGGCTGCATCTTTACACAATGTTCGCGTTTCGAATGTGCAGGGATATGCCCGGCATTCTGTTTCAGATCATGCCATTGCTATGATGTATTCCTGTGCGCGTGCCCTGCCGCAGGGGCAAAATCTGTTGCGGGAAAAGTATGGTGCTCCGCCGGTTTCGGAGATTTTTGAATTTCATGACCGGACACTGGGAATTATCGGGCTTGGTAATATCGGAGGTACCTTGTGCCGGAAAGTTAAACCTTTGTTCGCAAAAGTATTGGCAACTGATCCGTATATAGCTGATGAACGGTTTGATCTCTTTGGAGCAACAAAAGCATCATTGGAAGAGCTGCTTGCAGAATCTGATGTCATTTCCGTTCACTGCAACCTTACCGAAGAAACAACCGGTCTGATTGATGCGGAGAAAATAAGACAGATGCGCCGCAAACCCATTTTTATAAATACATCACGTGGTCCGGTTGTTAATGAAGACGATCTTTACGAAAGTCTTCAGCAAGGGCATTTACACAGTGCGGGCATTGATGTGTTTTGCGATGAACCTCCTCTGCCCGACCGCGATGCCCTTTTAAATCATCCCAGAGTAATTGCCACAGGGCATTATGCCTGGTATTCAACACAGGCTTCTGTGGAATTGCAAAGAAGAGCTGCTGATAACCTGCTGATGATGTTGCAGGGCAGAATTCCCGATGATTGTTTAAATCCTGAATAATGTGCTGAAAACTGTTTACGGCTATGAATAAAGATTTGTTTGAATTTCAACCCGTTGAGATAAAAAATGTCAGGTTCCGGAATCCGTTTTATATAGCTTCCGGACCTACCACAAGGAATATTAAGCAGCTAAAAAGGGCTGAAGAATGCGGCTGGGGAGGAGTAAGCCTGAAACTGGCAATTGCGCCTGAGCCTTACATTAACCGTGAACCGCGTTACGGCTGGTTCGCCAGACAGGGGATATTTGCCTTTACTGCTGAAAAACGGCTAACACCCGAACAATGTCTTGAACTCATTCATCAGGCGCGGAAGGAAACATCCGATTTGGTAATTATGGCAAACATCACATACGCGGGTGATGAGGATATTTCTACCGGATGGGGAGGTTTTGCCAGGCAATGCCAGGATGCAGGTGCCCACATCATTGAGCTGAACATGTGTTGCCCCAATATGTCGTTTAATGTTGATCTTTCAGGAAACCCGGATTCCGACGGACCAAAAACAGGCGCAAGCCTTGGACAGGATGCAGAAGCCGTTAGCAGGATTACACAGGCAGTTATCGAGTGTGTTACCATACCGGTTTTTGTGAAGCTAACCCCTGAAGGCGGAAAAGTGGCCCAAGTTGCCGGTGCCTGTTTCAACGCAGGGGCCGATGCAGTTGGCAGCACCGCTAATCGTTTGGCGATACCGCCTTTCGATATTTATAATCCGGCTGCATCTCCGTTCCACCTTCAAAAAGAATTGAGCCTGTCGTGCTTTGCAGGAGAGGCAATCAAGCCGCTGGCGCTCAGAGATGTTTTTGAAATAAGAAAACTTGTGGGACCAGGGCCGGTCATTACAGGAGCCGGAGGCATTCGCACCTATGAGGATGCTGTTCAGATGGTTTATATGGGGGCTAATCTTTTGGGAATATGTGCCGAAACCATCATTTCCGGATTTGATATCATGGGGGATATGATTACGGGATTAAAATCATATATGAAGGAGATGAATCTTGAATCACTGAATTCCATCCGCGGTTCAATTGTTCATGAGCTTCAGTCGGCAAAAACCCTCACCTTAAGCAAGGGACATGCAAAGATAAAAGACAGGACTTTATCTGCCCCTTGTGTGGTCGCATGCCCCAATTATGTGCCTGCACAGGGCTATGTTAGGGCAGTTGCCCGGAAGGATTACCGTAAGGCTTTCGAACTCATTACAGGTTCAGGCCCTTTTCAGTCGGTTTGTGCATATGCCTGTAATCATCCATGCGAAACGGCCTGTATACGCGGAAACATTGATGAATCGCTGCGGATAAGGGAAATAAAGCGTTTCGTGCTGGAATACGGATGGCAGCAGGGATGGAGGCCGGAATTAAATGCTGCTGCCAGGAACGGGGAAAAAATTGCCGTTATAGGTGGCGGCCCGGCAGGGCTCTCTGCGGCACATTACCTTCAGCTGGCGGGATATGAAGTAACTGTTTATGAAAAGAAGAAATCACCTGGCGGTCTTTTGCGAAATGGGATTCCGGGTTATCGCTTACCGGGTGAGGTTATCGATCAGGAAATTGAAATGCTTGAACAAACAGGAGTAAAAATTGAAAACTCCCGGGAACTGGGAAGAAATCTAAGCATTGCCCGGCTGAAAAAGGAGGGGATGAGTGCTGTCATTCTGGCTGTTGGTGCCGAAAAAAGCCTGCCCCTGAATGTACAGGGTGAAGGTGCAGAAGGATATTTTACTGCAGTGGATTTCCTTAGCGGAATCAGGGAAAATAACAGACCTGTGACCGGCAACAGTGTGGTGGTTATCGGAGGTGGTTTCAGTGCGGTTGATGCTGCCAGAACTTCACGGAGACTGGGTGCCCGGGATGTATATATTGCCTATCGCCGTACAAAGGATGAAATGCCTGCAACTCCTGAAGAAATTGAAGAAGCGGAAGAAGAAGGAGTGAAAATTATGTACCTCGTATCTCCCAAACAAATTGTAACGGAAAACGGAAAAATTGCCGGTATTCGTATGGTGAATTATGTATTGGGAGAAAAAGACACTACCCGCCGCAGGAGGCCGCTCGAAATTGAGGGAACCGAATTTACGCTGAAGGTGGATACGGTCATTTCTGCCCTGGGTCAGAAAGTTATGGAGCTAAACGATCCTGATTTATCCAGTCTTTCGCTGAATGGTAAAATAGAGGTGGATCCCGTAACGTTTGAAACCGGAATACCCGGTGTGTATGCCATAGGTGATGCGGCAACGGGTGCAGGCGATATTATTTCTGCTGTTGCCAGTGGAAAAAGGGCTGCTGCTGCAGTGGATAAGAAAATCAGGGGAGAAAAGGCCGTTATCCGCCAGGTAAAGGATATGAACCAGGTAGATATAAATCATGTGCTGGAGACGAAGGGAGGTATCCCCAGATTGCCTTCAAAAAGGAACAGTTTTGTTGATGCAGCAAGGCGGGTTGAAAATTTTGAAACCTACAGCCGTCCGTTCACGGAGGATGAAGCAGTTGAGGAAGCTTCCCGCTGCCTGAACTGCGGCTGCGGGGAGGGATGTATGCTTTGTGCCTCTGTTTGCAATTCCTTTGCTATCTCTGGCGACGGAAACAAACCCCTGATTGATGAGATGGAGTGTGTTGGGTGCGGCATCTGTGCCTGGCGGTGTCCGAATGAAAATATTGAAATGGTAAGTGAAATTCAGTAAACAAAAAATATGGAGAAAATAAAGGTTGGGATAGTAGGTTCAAAATTTGCGGCTATGCTTCATGCCGAATCCTACAAAAGATCTCCTTTCGTGGAAATGCATTCGGTAGCAGCCATCGATAATCTGGAAGAGTTTGGTTCAAAATACGATATCCCAAACCGATATGCGGATTACCGGGAGATGTTTGACAAAGAGCAGCTCGATCTGGTCAGTGTCTGTGTTCCCAATTACCTTCACAGGGATGTGGTTACCGATGCAGCCAGGGCAGGCAAGAAGGCAATAATTTGTGAAAAGCCACTTGCCACCTCCGTTGAAGATGGCAAAGAGATGCTGAAGGTATGTGAGCAATACGGCGTTAAGCTGATGTATGCAGAGGACTGGATTTTTGCACCTGCCCTTGTCAGGGCAAAGGAGATTTGCGAAGAAGGGGGTATCGGGGATATTTTATACGTGAAAGCCAAGGAAACACATAATGGATCCCACTCCGTATTTGCCCAGCAGAAAAAATATTGCGGAGGTGGAGCTATGATTCATCTGGGGATACATCCGGCAGGATTTCTTCCCTGGATAACCAATAAGAAGATTACACACGTGATGGGGATGAAGACCGAAGGAGCAAACGGTAACCTTTTGCATAAAGATTATACCGGGGAAGACTGGGCAGCGGCATTGCTGACTTTCGAAAACGGAATACGCGGCTTTGTGGAGGGAAACTACATCACCTGCGGAGGAATGGACGATAAAGTTGAAATATACGGTACTGAAGGGAACATACATATTGATCTTACCAAGGGATCTCCCTTATCGGTCTACAGCCGGCCAGGTTTTAAATATGCCGTTGAAAAGGCCGACTTTACGCATGGCTGGACACAGCCTGCCGTTGATGAATTTATGTCGCTCGGGTATGTTAATGAAATTGCCCATTTTACTGATTGTGTAATAAATGATAAATCTCCGCAGATCGGAACCAGGGGAATCGACGGGCTTAATGCCCTGTCAGTCATTTTTGCCCTCTATGAATCGGCAGAAAAAGGCCGGGTAATGCCGGTCTGAAATCTCAAAAATACCTGCTTTTAGGGTGAATTTTTTGTGTATCGGCTATTCAGAAACGGAAGGTTTGGAATCAAGTGGTTTTGTGGGTAAGGTAATGTGAAAAACAGAGCCTTTCCCAACTTTGCTTTCAGCCCAGATTTTTCCACCACATTTCTCTGTAAACTCTTTGCAAAGGATTAAGCCAAGACCAGAACCGGATTCTCCTTTTGTTCCTTTTGTCGAATGATTCTTATTGAGTTTAAACAGTTCTTCCTGTTGCTCAGGTGCAATTCCAACTCCCGTATCCGCAACCGATACTTTCAGCGCAATCTTCCCTTCCTGGTTTGTGATACATTTTGCAAATATGGAAACCTTACCGTTTTCCGGCGTGAATTTAATGGCATTGGAAATCAGATTACGCATGACCGTCTTGATAAGGTCAGAGTCTGTATGAATCGTGAGGTTTTCAGCAATGCCTGACGTTAATTGTATATTCTTTTTTTTAGCAACCGATTGCAGCAGTTCAATGTTTTCATCTGCCAGCTTTTTTATATCGGTAACTGAAGGATTATATTCAATTGAACCGCTTTGAGAGCGGGCCCATTCAAGCAGGTTTTCTAAAAATTTATAGGTATTCTGGCTGCTTTCATAAATCAGGCCGATAAATTCTCTTTTTAAAGATTCATTCAGCGAAGGATATTCCATGATGAAGGATTTCTGAGAAATTCAGCAATGCATTAAAGGGATTCTTTAAATCGTGGGCAACAATCGAGAAAAATTTGTCTTTGGTTGCATTTAGTTTCTCCAGTTTTTCTTTTTGTTTCCTGATTTTATTTTCCCTTTTTTTGAGTTTCGTGATATCCGCAACAATGGTAAAAAATCCTTTTACAGAGTTGTCATGCCCCAAATGCGGAACCAATGTTGAGTTTATAAAACGTTCTTCTCCTTTTATTTTGCGGGAACTTTCAAAACTGATGATTTCGCCGTCAGCAGCTTTCCCGGTATTTAACCTGATCAGCTCAAAGGCCTGCTTGCTGACAATGTCTTTTGCCGGTTTTCCAAATACCTCATTAAAAGAAAGTCCATGCCACTCTTCAAAGGTTTTATTCACATACTTATAACAGAGGTCGGAGTCAAGGTAGGCAATCAAAACGGGTAAATGGTCTAAAATCAGGCTCATGGTTTGCTGGTTGGCAAAAACTTCCTGAAAAACTTCTGCTTTGGTTTGTCTTCTTTTTCCGTAAACATATCCTGCAAACATACCCAGAAGGCCAAACAAAAACGGAACAACTACCTGGTGCAGATGGGAATGATTCCCGGTTACCGATACATCCCCGTTAAGCTCTTCTGCAACAATAATAATAAAGGAAATAATACTCGCAGCCCCGAATCCTGTTAACGAGAACAAATATTTAGGATGCACTTTTAACATATGCCGGTTATAAATCACAGGGGCTATTGCCATCCAGGATAAATTCATCATCGCTTTTATTTCCATCGGTGCGAAGTAAGCTATTTTCTTTCCTATTGTAAAATGATTTGGCAAATAGTGCAATTTTTCCGCTTCTGATTTTAATTTAATTTAATTCTTGAGTAAAACAGGTATTGAAAGAAGGACCCCGATTCGGTTGCACTCCGCCGGAGCTGTATATGGTTTTATGTTTTATTAACTTAAGAAGGTTTATATTAAGATAAAATAGTCTTAAATTAGTAGAATTGGTTGTGTAGTTATCAATTTTAAAATTAAAATTATGGGGTTAGTTGTTGCGCCTGTTGTAAAAGGCAAGGAAGAAGAATGGAAAAGCTGGACAAAAAAGCTTAAAGGGGAAATGAAGAAGGATTACGATGATTTGAACAAACGTCACGGGCTTACCCGCCACGATGTATGGGCAGTGGAAACGCCGGATGGATTGCTGGCTGTTGTTTTACACGAGGGACCGGGTGCCGGAACATTTATGCACGATGTTGCCGTATCGGATCATCCAACTGATGTTTTGATGAAAGAAAGTATTGAAAAATTTCATGGCATGGATATGAGTGCGCCACCTCCCGGGCCAATGCCTGAAAAATTGGTTTAGATTTTGATTTTAAAGATTGCTGAAATATTGGGCAACTTTAAATGCGGTTAAGTTCCGGTATTTTTCATTTACCTTTAACCAGTGCGTGTTGTTTATGCCAACGTTGAACCAACAGGTATACGTATATCTTTGGGTATACATTATCTTTTTACTGGTTCGTTGTAAAATGCATAAGAATTGATGGTGTCAACAACATGCGGTTAATTTCTACCTGAATTTTAGTAGTTTCTTGCTTTGCATATTCGTGGTTTTTAAGAATATGTTTGAATATCCATCGAAATAGAGAATATTGCATCCTCTATCCATTGGCTTAAGCCGAAGGCAATATCCGCGAGCCCTCAAACACTAAAACAGTCAAACAATAAATCAATAAAACCTTCAAACTCCTCAAATATTTTCAAGCCGGTTCAGGAATTTTATGTATGTTTGATTCAAATGAAAAAAATAACCGCATTTTTTACATCCGTTACCCTGGTTCTGTTTATTTATCCGGTTTCCGGACAGGATACCGTTAACGCGGATTTGGCAACGGTTGAGGTACTGGTGACTGATTTTAACAACAATTCAAAAAGTGGGGAACAGGTAATTTTTGAAGGACTGAATTCTCATCAGATACATCAGGGCATAAGTAATGCAGAAGGTAAATTTGAAATTCAGTTAAAAGGGAACGAAACCTATTTTATAAAATTAAAAAGCATTGGCAAGGCAGAGGAATATGGCAAATTCACCATACCTCCGTTAAAAAAGGGAGAATATTACACTCCAATGCAGGTAACCATTCAGTTTGAACCGCCAAAAACCTTTACCCTCGATAATGTGCATTTTGAATCCGGAAAATCGACTTTGGTAAAAAGCTCATTTGAAGAACTTGAGGAGCTTTTGGAGTTTCTGAAAATAAAAACAGATAGGATTATCGAAATAGGAGGACATACCGATAATGTAGGAGAAGACGAATCGAATCTTAAATTATCAGAAGCACGGGCAGCCGCAGTCAAAACGTATTTGGTTTCAAAAGGGATATCCCCCGGCAGAATTGAATCAAAAGGGTATGGTGAAAATCAACCTATCGATACGAACAGTACCCCTGAAGGCAGACAAAATAACAGAAGAACCGAAGTAAGGATTCTTGACAATTAACTTCACGGTTCATGAAAAGTTTTTGATGTTTGCCGGTCCTGAACCCCGGGCTCCAGCCGGTGAACCTTCAACCGGAGAAAAATAGGTTTATTGATTCTGTTTTAAATCCCGGTAACTTAAATACATCATAACCGACACCAGCATCAGCAACAGGACGGAACAAATAACCATTACTATCATAATTCATAGATTTAATTCAATACCAAAATCAATACTGACTGTATTCCGGACTCAAATTTACATTTAAAATTCACCGGTTAGGTGCCCGCTCACAGAAACTTATTAAGGATGGATTGTTCATAAGTAAACCACCTTAAGCAGTCAGAACCCCTGCCTCCTTTCCCGGCAGGTTGTCTGGCGTCACCTTCCTGCTGATGAGCTTCGGCAAACTTTGGAACGGAGTCAGCCTTTTCCCCGATTTTTACGCCAGCCGGAGGATCAATGAAAGTAAGTTCCGTACCTTCCGGTTTACATGCCTCAGCAGCCTTTGAAAGGTTCATTTTTATTAGCAAAAAATACCAAAAATGTATATTTTTACAGCATAGGATAAATGGGGTTTTTCTTGAACATTATTATTATAAACCGAAATTTATGCAAAAGATGAATTTTTTGCCGGTTCTGGCGACTCTGAGTCTGATTGTTTTCACATCCGAAGGCCAGGTTCGGGAACTCTATAAACCTGAACAATAAATTGATGTCAAAAATGAAAAACGCAATCGGTTTCCTTGTTTTCCTCCTTGCTTTTTTGCCGGCGGCATACAGCCAGATTGAAAATGCCACTTTTCCGGCCGGAATAACCATTCCTTATCCAACTGTTACCTGTTTGGCAGCGGAGTGGGAAATCATTGGTGACGACAATCACAATGGTGTGGTTAAAGTTGCTTACCGCGAAACAGGCACTGAAAAATGGTTAACCGGAATGCCGCTGGTTCGCGTTCCTGCCGGAAGTACAAAAAACCGCACACGGCCGGAATATACATGGAAAAACAAGCATTCGGGGAGCATCTTCAATCTGAAACAGGATACGGAATATGAAATTCGCCTGACGCTTTATGATCCCGATGGAGGTGAGGCAGAAGAAACGGTGAAAGCCCGCACCCGGGCAGTACCGCAGGAAGCTGCAGATGCAAAAGTTATTGAGGTTGATCCGCGAACCCTGGAAAAGGCAGTTGTGGTTGCCAAACCGGGAGATGTGCTGTTACTCAGCCCGGGCTATTACGGCGATTTTACCATGCCTGTTGACGGCGAACCCGGAAAACCTGTGGTTTTGCGCGCCGATAATTCACATCCGGTAATCGGCAGCACCTTCAATTCGGTAAACCTGGAACACCGCCAAAATATTATCATTGACGGGCTTACGGTTTGGGGACCGGTAAAATTGCGTTTTGCTGAAAATGTAGCTGTACGGTATTGTACGGTAGAGTCACAGTATGGGATCATTGCTCAGGAACAACCGGGTTGCAAAAACTGCTACATTGCCGACAATACGGTTCGGTATAAAATTCCATGGGTAGCCGAAAGCACCGGTTCCGGCAGTATCTGGGGCGGGCCGGCCAATATTGGTGAAGGTATTGAAATTACAGGACCGGGGAATGTCATCTGTTACAACCGCGTGTCGGGTTACCGCGATTGCATATCTACCATGGAAGATTTGTGGGTGTATGATCAAATTTGCATTGATATATACAACAACGACATTTCTGAAGGTGCGGATGATGGAATTGAGGCCGATTTTTGCATGCACAACTGCCGGATCATGAATAACCGGATTACCAATTGCGGTATGGGACTGAGTTCACAACCCGCATTGGGAGGCCCGGTTTATTTTATCCGCAATGTTATGTACAATATTGCCATGGCGCCTTTTAAACTTGAACGCCGCAGTTTTGGTAATCTGTTTCTGCACAATACTGTGGTAAAAGCCGGCAACGGTTTGTTTGAGCATCACGGGCAGGATGAATTTTTCACGACGTGGTGGATCAATAACCTCAGCATCGGGGGATCGGGCGGGGGGAAAACCGGCCGGTACTCATCGGGCGACGGACTGGCTGTTGCACTGCCGGGTTACAACTCAACCTGTATATTTGATTACAATGCGGCAGGAACTGTAAATACTCCTTTTAGCGGAATAATCGGGAATAAAAGCTTCGAAACCATCGACGGACTGCATCGCCTCACAGGTGCTTCCCACTGTGTCAGGACAGACATGCGTGTTTTTGAGAACGATGTCCCATTTCCTGATCCGGTTTTTCCAAAGCGTGAGCCGCAGGACTTACGTATTGCTCCAAATTCTGTGGCAGCCGATGCAGCTTTGTTGTTGCCGAATATCAACGATAATTTCAACGGCAGTGCCCCTGATATTGGCGCTCTTGAAGCAGGACAGCCCCTGCCGCATTACGGCCCGCGCCCGAGAGGCGCCGGCGAAAGTTATTAATGACCGGGAGGCAAAATCACCTGGAAGGTCTCTTGCATGAATGTAACAAAGATTTGCAAAATGACGGGCAGAAAAAAAGCAGCCCCCGGTGTTATCCTCTGTCTTTCGTTGAACAAATCAGAATCAGCAGGTATAGGATTTATCCGGTATGGAGTGCAAACTGTTCCGGATTTTTGCCCTGCACATTTTTATAAACAGCGTTAATTTCAGCCAATACCGTTTTGAGATCTGAAGTATCGTAAATAATGCGTTGTATGCCCATTTCCTTTTTCCCGTAATCGAGTACGGCAACAGCAACAGGCACCCTGGCTTTCTGAGCCATGTATAAAAATCCCATATTCCACTTCGTCATTTTTTTGATCCATCCTTCAGGTGAAACTACAATGTGCAATTCATCGCTGTTTTCAAGCAATTCAACTACATGGTAAATGGCATTCTGTCCTTTCACCCCTCTCACCGGTATCGAACCCAAACTTTTCATGATCAGGTTTAAGGGGAAAAAGAAAAGTTCTTTTTTTGATAGAAACCTGAAATTAACGCCAAGTTCAGTGAAGCCCAGCTTACCGTAGTAATAGTCGATATGAGCAGTATGCGGAGCAAAAATGGTGACCGATTTTTTAATTCCGCCATAATCACCAATAATTTTCCACCCCTGTTTTTCTAAAATCCAGCCAGCCCGTGTTTTCATCCGTATTTGATTTGAAAAAGAATTTGCCAATTTAATGAATATTCCCGGATATCAAATTAAAGGTTAAACCCGATTATAAAGTTACAGGGTTTCGGAATCATCGTTTCTTACACACGTGCTGTTTCCCTGCCAAAATGATCTCCTTGATCGTGTTTCGTGCAATAAAAACCGGCTACTTCAGCCAATTCATCTGGAGTAGCAGGAATTTTATTCATTCTCTCACCTTCAAGATAAAGAACGGTAGCAATGACTTTTTTTCCCGGCTTTACAAATAATTTTCCTGGTGGTTACAAAAAAATAAACAGGTCAGGCATTTGTATCAATGGAACCCTTTATGCTGACAGGTCCACTTTAATCCTATCCTGCCTGTATAATCTCCGCAGAGCCGGGATATTTTTGCCGTTTAAATAAAAGGATGTTAAAAAGTTACCATATTTAAATTTTATAAAGGTTTAATTGCTAAATTAGTTCTATTAAACCTGGAAAAATGGTAAAAGCAGGTAAAACAAACCGGGATGTTTATCCTCAGGAAAAACTTTTCAAGCTGATATTCGAAAATGCAGCTGTAGGTATTGCTCAAATAGACAAGGATGGGCATTTTCTTACAGTAAATGAGAAATTTGCTGAAATTACGGGGTATACTGCAGAAGAACTGGTACAAAAAACTTTTCAGGAAATTACCCATCCCGATGATTTGGAAAATGATCTCAAACAGGCTGAAGCTATATACAGGGGAGAAATCGGATCGTACAGCATGGAAAAACGCTACATCAGAAAAGAGGGTTCAACTGTTTGGGTTAAACTTACAGGTTCAGCCGTCTTCGATGACTCCGGCGGTTTCGAAATGTTTGTAGGAGTTGTGGAGGATATATCTGAAAAGAAAAAGACAGAAGAGTTACTGCAAAATATATTAAAACAGTATAAAGTTGCCAGTTCAGCAGCAAAAATTGGGGTTTACTACCGGAATCTAAAAACGGGTAAAGATTACTGGTCTCCTGAATTTCTTGCTTTATATGGTCTGAAGCCGGAAGAATTACTCCCGATGAAAGACAGGATACCTGCAGCAGTTCATCCTGATGATCGTGAAAGGGTTCTTAACCTGGTACACCGGCATTACAATCAATCCTACAATACCAAATTCAGCAGCGATCACCGGATTGTTCTTCCCGATGGTGCCGTTCGATGGGTGAATGTCAGAGGAATAACAGAACGGGATGCAAAAAACAGACTTTTAAAAACATACGGCATTGCAATGGATATTACCGATCGCAAGGAGGCGGAAGATGCATTGCGAAAATCGGAATTACAATACCGGGCATTGTTTGATTCCATTGATGAAGGGTTTGCCATTTGTGAGCTGTTGCTGGATAAACAGGGAAAACCCTGCGATTACCGATGGCTGGAGGTAAATCCTTCCTGGGAAAAGCAAACAGGCCTTAAAGATCCTGTAGGGCGGACTGCACTGGAATTGGTCCCCGACCTGGAGCAGCATTGGATTGAAGTATACGGCAAGGTAGCCTTATCGGGTGAGCCGGTGCGTTTCCAGCAAGGTTCACAGGCCATGGGCCGCTGGTTTGATGTTTATTCTTTTCGGGTAGGGGAGCCACATCTCCGGAAGTTTGGCATTTTATTTACCGATATCACAGCGCATAAAACAGCAGAAGATTTACTGAGGCAAAACGAAACCGAGCTCCGGGAAAGTAAGGAACGGTTACAGGCCGCTTTGGAGGGCAGCAATATGGGCACCTGGGATTTGGATATGATAACCGGAAAGGTCATACGATCGTTGCGGCACGATCAGATATGGGGCTATTCGCAGGGAATAAAAGAATGGAATTTGAATTCAGCGTTAAATCAGGTTGTAACGGAAGATCGCCCGGTAATTGAAAAGGCGTACGATAAGGCATACAAAACGGGCTTGCTTTTCCATGAAAACCGCATCATCTGGCCCGATGACAGCATTCATTGGATAGCAGCCAGCGGGAGCGTAAGGTACAACGAAAAAGGAGAACCTGTGCGCGTAACCGGAGTTGTGGAAGATGTTACACAACGAAAGGAAGCGGAAATAAAGCTTCAGGATAGTGAAGAAAAATTTCGGACGCTCGCCAATAACATCTCTCAGCTGGTATGGATGGCCGATAATAAAGGCCGGATATTCTGGCACAATATGCGGTGGCTCGATTATACCGGATATCCTTCCCATAAATTAGAAGGATGGGGATGGAAAAAAATCATTCATCCCGGCCACCTGAACCAACTCCTGACAACCGTAAAAAACGCCGTAAATACAGAAGAAGCCTGGGAAGTGATGATCCCGTTAAGAAACAAAGACAAGGACTACAAATGGTTTCTTTTTGGGGCAATTCCTGTCAGGGATGAGGTATCGGGCAGCCTCCGCTGGTTTGGTACAGCCACCGATATAACCAAACAACGAAAAATGGAAGATCTGCTTAAGAATGAAAAGGAACTGGTTGAAAATCTTCTTTACATTGCAGCACATGATTTGAAAGGGCCGGTTGCAAATATGCATGGTTTCCTGAATATCATGGATAACCTGGCATCTGAAAAAAAACTTTCGCTGTTGGAGCATTTCAGAAAGTTAGCCGATCAGCTTGATAAAACAATTGGCGGAATTACCGATATCCTGCGCATACGCGATGCTGATAATTCTTCTGTAACGGCAGTTAATTTTGAAGATGTGTTTAAAGGTATTTTAGATGAATTCAGGGATGCTTTACCTCCTGCTGTCCTTCATCGTAATTTTTCAGATAAGCCCGTTGTTTGGTATACCGAACCCTTTCTCTACAGCATAATAAAAAACCTGGTCAGCAATTCCATAAAATATTGCCGCGATGAGGTTCCCCTGCGCATCGATGTCAGTACGCATAAAGAAGGAAATTATACGTTGCTATCCTTCAGCGACAACGGGATTGGAATTGATATCGGCAAATACGGGAGTAAATTGTTTTCTCCTTTTCAGCGGCTGGTAGTTACAAAGGCAACAGGAACGGGGATAGGGCTGTATCTAATCAAAAACATCATCGAAAAAAACGGAGGCTATATAAAAGTGGAAAGCACACCGGGTGAAGGCACAACTTTTTTATGTTACCTGAAAGAATACAATTAAAGAAGACTCCCTGCATGAAGAAAGATCAACCGGAAGGTCTTTGGATTGCTGTTACGCCCGCCTGAACGGGTAGCCACTTTCTTAAATGGGTTGGAGCTAAGAGAGGATTGGGCGATTTTTTTGTTTTTTTTTGTTTTTGAAAATATGTTTAATATATTTGCGAAGACGCGATTTGAGAGAGAATTAAAATTCAACAAAACATTTTGTAAATGCTTTAACTTCTTCGGTATGAAGTTTAATGAATTCCAGTTTTTGGGCAATTTATTCAGTTGCCCGTTTGGTTCAAGGTTGCCTGATTGCAGGGTTTATCCATTGGATTCCAGCACTTTCAGAGAAAAGTTTATATGGTTTGAAAACCTTTCGGAAGAAGATAAAATATCGGTAGTCAAACACCATAATCAATGTTGGGCAAAAAGAGCTTTCAACAAATCAATTGAAGAAGGATGAACTGCAAAAACCCGCTTTTTTGAAGTTGCAGGAAATAAGGCCGGGTTTTACGGGAGCGATATGCAAAAAAAAAAGGGGTAGTATGGACGCTTTTTGAAGATGATTGATGATATACAAACCCTGAAACACAAACCAACAGTCAGTTTTAGAAGACGCTACCCCTTTCTTTGAAGCTCTGTTCCAAAACCTGATCCCAAAATAACAAGCGGTTGATTTTTAGTGAAGAAACAAAATCCATCCTGTCACAAACAGTCCCGGTATGGGAACGGGAGTCCTGATAGGGTACTTTCCGTGGTTTGCGAATCTTTACCGGATGCGGTGTACCCTGCAGTTCTTTTTGGCCTGCTGGTGTTGTTTTCGAAGAATGAACAAAACTACAGCATCCGTGCATTAAAAGGTTCCCCGATTAATTTACCGCCAAAATAAAAACAAAAAAACAACTGCAACCGGAATTGCCAGTCCTGCAATCAGAAACCACCACCCGCTTGTGTACCTTAAGCGGGTTTTAAACCACATAAGGAAGCCGGTTACGGCAAAAACAATCAGGGAAACGGCTGTGAGTTCATAGAATACACCCCATAATGTGAAGGCCCATCCTCCTTTAAATCCTCTCATGTGGTGCAATTTTGACGACACCGACAACAGGTTCATTTGCTGAATATTTGACCGGATGTAGAGGGTATCCTTTGCAGGGGGCAATGTAATGCGATGATTCTCACCCTGAAAATCGAAAACAAAAACCCAGTTCCCATTATCTGGCTGATTAATAAATTCCCTGCCCTTAAATCCAAATTCCTTTTTCAAATAACCCGCGACTTCTTCCGGGCTTCCGGTAACGGATTTATCAACAGGCACCTTTTTAAACTGCTGTTCTGTTTGGGGAACCTCAAACAGGTTCCGGTTTGAAACGATTATCCCCGTAATCAGGAACACAAATACAAATGAAAAAAGAATCATGCTGGAAATAAGATGTATTTGTTTAAACAGCCGGTAATATTTTATCCTGCGAACCATATAGCACCAAGTATAATAAATAATAATACAATAAAAGACCCTGCAACCAGCCATCCGCTGTACGACCGTATCGACCGGACCCACCAGTAGTAAACGGTTATGCACAGGATAATGAGAAACAAAATATTCATGACCAGGGCAATAAACTTCCAGGCAGAAAGAAAGAAAGGACCTTTCAGTTCTCCGCCGGTAAGGCCGTGGAGCGCATTGAAAACGCTTAGAAAGGAAGCGCGGGATTCTTTGATTTTATATAGATTGCCTTTTTCAGGAACTTCAACCCAGTATTTTTTACCGGGCCGTGAGATCATAAAGTGGTGAATACCCGCATCATCTTTATAATCCTCCCACCAGGGTGTATGTCCAAAAAGCCCCAGGGAATCTATCACGGCCTGTTTAAATACCTGAACATCATCAAAAGCAGGAAGGTTGATTTTTTGCTCCCAGGTTACTTCTGAATCGTTTTCGGGATAGCCGATGTGGTGCTGGAAATAAACAGAGCTTATACCCATCATTATAAGGTATCCTGCAATAAATAAACCGCCGTAGACGTGAAATTGATCCAGTAAATCCCTCCAGTCTGTTTTTTTACCTGCTGACCTGTTTTCCATTTTCCCCATTTGACCGTTTTACGTAAAGAACGGCATGAAAATAGAATTTTTTTAATTATTTCATCCTGTTTTGTCGTTTTTTTTAAGGTATTCGTATTCACCGGAACCGTTTTTGAATTTTCAATAAAAACAGGACAGCTGATACTGTTGCCCTTGTCACATTAGAGGCAACGGAGCTTATTTTTTTTTTTTCGGTATTCCCACGCCCGGTTTTATTATTATCAACAGGGGTTGTTCACATTTTTTTTTGCCTGTTTATTTATTATAGAGTAACTTGTTTTTTTTATTATAAAGTAAGATGGTCATGAAATACGTTCTGGTAGCAGAAGATGATGATTTGAATTTTTTTGTTATTGAAGCTCTGTTGCTGTTGGAAAACTTTTTGGTTTTCCGGGCTAAGAATGGAGAAGAGGCAGTTCACTATTTTAAGACCCAAAATAACATTTCTTTAGTATTAATGGACATACAAATGCCGGTAATGGATGGATTAACTGCTACAGAAGAAATAAGGAAAATAAACAAAAACATACCGATAGTTATCCAAACCGCATTTGCCCTTGATAAAGTAAAAGAAAAGGCATTTGAATCGGGGTGTACCGATTTTATTACCAAACCTTTATCGGCCGAAAAATTGATTCCGAAAGTTCAGGAATACGTGTGTAAATCACGCCGTAAATTTCCGCCCCGTTACGCACGGGCAAATGGGAGAAAATTGAACCGCGTTTTGCTGCCAATACCGGAGGACGCCCTCCGGTTTGCCGGCGCGAAGCTGTTTACCTGCCGCATGAGGATGTGTTCCTTACTGCCGGACAGCCCGGGGGAGAAAACACCAGTCCCGGTTTATGGGCTTACCGGGTGGGAGAGAACCGCTGGTATAAAGTGAAAATCGATTCGCCACCGGGCCTGACAATGAATGACATGACCGGACAAAACCGGGCCTGGGCTTATGACACGAATCACAATACCGTATTCATGGTTCTTGGTGAAGACCGGGGCAATGCGGGCAATGCCGTTGTTTACGGAATGAAATTTTATTGGCTTTAGCAGGGAAGAGTTTATACTGATCTTTTTTTATACCCTTACGAGCTATCTGAAAATGGTGCTGCTGCTGTGGAATTTAAACACGGAATTGTAGATTATAATCCCGTTTTGATGCCATCAAACCAACCGGGAAGTCGAAAAAAAACATGACGATAAAAATGCTGTTGGTTTAAATTTTAACGGATACAGGCGATGCAGTTGACAGTAAAAGAAGACATATGAGGATATAAAAAGAATGAATTTTATTTGTTTGATGGTACAGTTTATGAAAAACCAACTGTATTAAATTTGAAATACAGAAAGATGAATTTTTTAAACTGGCTGATTGATAAAGATTACAGAAAATAATTTAGGAAACCGGCCGAACATTTTTCCTCTTTCCATTTTTAAGGGTTTTATATTTAATAATCAATTTACACTATGGCATCAACACATAAGGCAATTTACGGAGCATTGGCCGCCAATCTGGCCATTGCTGTCAGCAAGTTTATAGCCGCAGCTTTCACCGGAAGTTCAGCCATGCTTTCAGAAGGGATTCATTCTGTGGTTGATAGTGGCAATCAGCTTTTATTAATGCTGGGTATAAAACGAAGCAGGAAAAAACCCAGTGTTAAGCATCCTTTTGGTTACGGAAAGGAATTCTATTTCTGGTCATTGATTGTTGCGGTATTGCTTTTTGGTTTGGGCGGAGGCATGTCGTTTTATGAAGGCATGGTTCATCTTAAACATCCTGAACCCATTGAAAATCCACTTTGGAACTATATCGTACTAGGATTGGCCATAATTTTTGAAAGTACAGCCTGGAGTATGGCTTATAAGCAGCTCAGGAAGGACAAATTTACCAAGAACAAAAATCTGATAGGAGCGATACATTCGAGCAAAGATCCCGGAACCTTTGTGGTTCTTTTCGAAGATTCAGCTGCTGTAACCGGTTTAATTGTTGCAATTATTGGAACCTTTCTTTCAACACATTATAACAATCCCTTTTATGATGGGGTTGCATCTCTGATCATCGGACTCATTCTTGCTGTAGTGGCCGCATTACTTGCTTACGAAAGCCACGGACTGCTGCTGGGGGAGGCAGCCGATCCGGCACTTGTGGCTGATGTAAAAAAAATAATGGATGCTGATCCTGCTATAAACCGGTACAACGAACCCCTGAGCATGCATTTTTCACCTGAGGAAATTATCCTGGCTCTGGAGATTGATTTTAAAGATGAATTGCATTCCAATCAGCTGGAAGATAGTGTAGAGAACCTGGAGCAAAAAATAAAAAGCCAATACCCTGAGGTCAAAAGTATATTTATTGAAGTCAAGGCCATCAGCAATAAAGCAAAAGAACAAAAATAAATTGCTTCACCTTCCTTTTCATAAATTTCATCATGAGAAATCACCAGTGAAGATTAATCTTGATTTGCAGAAATTACCTTCTTTTTTTTTGTGAAGGTGTTGCACAGCAAAAATGCAACAAAATGGTTGGAATTCTTTTAATGTTTCAGCTTTTTTTATACCCGCCTGGGATTCGTCAATTGACGTTTCTTTTTTTGTGGTAAACGGGAAGCTGTAAATTGATTTTCTCCACTGCATCTGATAACCTCACGGAATCAATGTCAGGTTACCTCCACTGCTGGTTATTATTATCAGGTTGCATGTAAGTAACAACATATCGTAATGCCATCCAAATCCTTTCTCTGCATAGAACCCTGTTTTCCATACAAATATTTTCTTGCTGATTGCTCCCAGCATAACAACAACAAGAACAGCAGCTGCAAATTGTGAAAATACACCTAAAATTATACCGGCAGCTCCTGATAATTCACCTAACCCCAGAAAAAAAGTAAAATTTTTGCTCATTCCTATGCTTTTGCTTCTCTTACCCGGTTCAGTAAAATGGCTCCAGCCACTTGTAATAAAAACAATTCCGGTAATAATCCTTAGAAACAATAAAGCAATATCATTGAAAATACCTAATTCCGGAAATATCATTTTTACATATATGTTGGTAATAGGTTCAAATAACTTCCAAATATCATGCCGTGCACATGAAGTTACCTATCCGATCACGGTCTTTGCGCATAAAAGCCCGGGAAAGTTGTATTGTATGAGTTAAAAATCCCAAACCAATTCTTAACTGTTGAGCTGCCTCCTGCACTGCTGTTATGGATATGTAAACAAAAAAACATGAGGGTATGTTACAGTGATTGACATCAGTACCTGTAGTGGAAAACCGGTAAAGCCGGTTTTATAAACATGTGTGATCCACTATACCAATAAATACAAAAAATTATTTACTGATGAAACGAACATGATGGCGCCGTGCAAAATCCGTGAGGTGGGGATTTAATGGCGAACAAATCAATCCTGTCCGGCAAGGTTTAGCCAGCCACCGGAAGCGAGTCTTGCGTAGTCATTAGAAATGGTGGCACGAAGCGTAGACAGTGACTGTTAAAGGTGTGTTATAGAGCCACGAAAGGTTTGAAACACCAGGGACTCAATTGTTCATGTAAGTTGGGTCAACACCAAAAGCATCGTAAACGGCAAGATGCCAAGGTCTGGTCGGGGTCAGAGGACCCGGATGCGGGAAATCCGCTCGTCCGGGTCTGTGGGGGAGCGGGGAGGTAACGAACCGCTCTACCCGGAATTTTGGAATGCGATATTTACAAAAGCGCATGAACAAAATTCATTGTGAGTTCCATCCGACCTTAAATTAAATTTTGTATGGATGAAAAGGTTAAAGAAGATCGGGAAATTTTTTATGTATTTTTTTGGGGTGGTTATACTGTTGCTCCTGATAGTAAGTATAGCCATCGATCCAGTTGCAAAAAATATAATTGAACGGCAGGTTAATAAGTCGGACGAAAGCCAGTACACATTAAATCTGGAGGATGTAGATATTTCATTATTGTCGGGCAATATTATCCTGAAAGATATCTTATTGCAAAGTGATACCTCAAAAGCAAAAGATGAAGAAGTGCCTGTGGTTTCTATGGACGCAGGGGAGATATCCGCCGAAGGAATTTCCTGGCTCAAATTTTTGCTTACAGATGAACTTTATATCGATCGTATTTCACTTCTGAACATCAGGACGGAGATGAAGGTTTGGACTGAGGGAGACGATGAGGACACAAAACCTTTTACATGGACTCAACTTAATATTTATCCTGACATAAAGGAGTACATTGACAGAATCCGGTTGCAGGACCTGAGATTCAAAAACATCGATCTGACGCTTATAAATTTGGAAAGTGCTGATACGTTAGTCTTCGCGTCCAGTGAGTTCAACCTGAACAGTGATGATATATTGGTAGATGCCGACAAGGTATTTACAGATGCACGTTCTTTCTACGCCTCACAAATTGATTTGGAAGGTAAAGATATTGTAATCAAACGTTCCGGAAATGTTGACTGGAATCTGGATTTCGACCTTGTATCTGTTGATACCCGGGAAGAAGATTTGAGTCTGTTATCAGAAAATATGGTGTTTTTAAACAGTGGAAATACCGTAAAAGATACCCTGATTTTTGCAGGGTACAGCACGTTTGAATTAAATGATATTGAGCTTAAAGCTTTGCGGACAGACAGCATTGCAAATATTCGCAATCTGGTTTTGCATAACCTGAAAGTTTTTTCTCATCCGGATGGAGAAGAAAAAGCTGAATCTGAAGAACCCGGGAACCAAAACAACCGATCGATTTCCTTATCCACGTTTAGTCTTGGAGAAACGCTTCCTGAATTTGTACATCAAATCAACATAGAGGAAATTGATTTTCAAAATTTAAGTTACAATCAAAATTATAATTTGGTAGTGGAAAGCTTTAACCTGGAATCTCACAACTTCAGGCTGGATAGTATGCCGGCTTTTTCTGACAACCGGTTTTTGCACGCCGAGCATTTTAAAAGTTCAGTTCATGGAATTAACATCAATGATGTTGCCCGTTACCAGGTAAACCTTAATACTTTTAATATTGACATTGATAACGGAAAAGGAAGTATTCGGCTAAATGACCTTTCGGTAAAACCACTGCAAAATGAAACCAGTGAATCATTAATTCACTTAGACCTTCATGAGTTTCTTGTGAGCCGGCTCGATGTTACTGAACTAACCTCCAGGATATTGAAGATAGACAGCATAGCAATAAACAATCCAGCCATTCATGCAAGCATTGCCGGGAGTCAGCAATCCAATGAAATCGAAAGTTTATATCCTTTTATAAGTAACTTTTTGGACACCCTTTCAATCCGCAAAATTGCTTTTGTTAACGGAGATGTAGAAGTAGAAGGATTTGGTGAACAACGCCGGGATATCCACCTTCCGGAGGTATATGTACAGATTTCGGATATGAATATTCATGAGGGTAATGCCTTTGCCGGCCGCAGGGTTTTCCATGCCGACGACATCGCTGTACGTCTGGAGAATATCAGTTATTCCATGCCTGATACTATTTATAAAGCAAAAGTAGCCTTGCTAAAATTGAGTACCAGGGAAAAATTCTTTAGCATCAACAACTTTTCTTATTCATATAACAACAACTATAAACAGTTGCTTGAGGCACCTGAATCAAATCAGGTGTATGCAGTCAAAGGAAATCGCTTTTTAATAAGTAACCTGGAGTTTCAGGACCTTATAAAAAGTAACGGCTTTTTTGCCAGCCGGGTTTTACTTGAAGGCCTTGAAACTTATGTTTACAAAAACAACAATTATCCCGAAGAAGAACCGGATGGCAAAGTATATCCAACTCCGCAAGCGATGATAATGGCTATCGAAATGCCATTTTATGTTGGCGAATTCAACCTTACCAACGGGTCATTAACTTATAAAGAAATGGCTGAGGGTGGCGAGGAGCCTGGTGTATTTACTGCCGATAAACTAAATGTTAGTCTAAAGAACCTTTCTAACAACCGGAATATTTTGGATAATATCCCTGAGGCATCCTTAAATTTCAGCACGAGACTTATGGATGCAGGTTTGCTTGAGATACAGGTTGAAATTCCTGTGCCTGGCACAAATCAACCGGTAGTTGTTTCAGGAAAGCTGGATACCCTGGACCTGACCCGGTTAAATGATTATACGGAATACACAACAAGATTCGGTATAGAGAGCGGCACTATTTACAAACTACTGTGGAATTTTAAGACAAGCAATGGTATCGCCCGGGGCAAATTTGGAATGAGTTATGAGAATCTCAATATTCAACTGAGCGAGGCTGAATCACCTGATACCGATGGCTTTTTGAATACCGCCGGAACATACCTGGCTAATGCCCTGGTGCTGGATGAAGATATAGCTGATGGTAAAAGGGAGAAACCGGAAACCGTAAAATTCGAAAGAGAAAAAGAAGAGGAAGAAGGTTTTATTGAACATTACCTAAATTCGTTGATTGCAGGTTTAGTTGAGGTGATGGGATTTCCCCTTTCCATCATTGATCCTTAAGTCATTTCATGTTGCACTTTACAGCAAGTTATTTTCTTTGGCAAAAATCCTAACCTCATCAAGCCTGCCATTGCTGTTGTCTATAATCACTGCAACTTTTCCAATTTCTTTTTCAGCATCGAAGTTTTAACTAACATTACAATTGAAGGCAGAAAACCAAGCAAAAATGCCCAGACAGGAATGAAAATCAATATCAATCCCCCTGTTGATGTTCCTGTTTTTGTTTTGGCGATATCAAACAATCGCACGGAAGCGGGGGGCCAAATTAGCAATCAGTCCCCGTATCTGAAACAGTTACATTAAGGTGAATAAATATATCCTGACGATATTTTAATGTAGATTCCAACAGTCTCTGCGGTATAAAAGCAGCTGGCATAAATTGATTACAAATCCTGACCAACTGCCGGAAAGGAAAGGGTTACAAAAAAAGTACCAGAGTTTACCTGATGTGTATATTAAATGGTAATGTATTCGCTATAATTTTGCTATAAATTCGCAAAATAGCGAGTTCATAGCGAAAAAATAGCGAGTTTATCATGAAAAAATATAAATTTTTTTATATCTTTGGTAGGTGTCCTTTAGATAACTGATATTTTTTTTGTAAGTAATTAAAAATCACTGACATGTCAACAATTGATAACCTTTTTGACGCTGGCAGCGGCAGGCTGGGTAACCTGGTGTTTTACCGCAGGTATGGTAAAAGTTACGTGAGGGTAAGGCCTGCGCATTACAAAGACCGGAAATCGCCTGCACAGCTGGCGCAGCGGCAACGCCTGCAGGTGATGACCAGCTTTTTAAAACCTTTCAGTAATGCACTGCGTGTAACTTTTGCTGCTGAGGCGGTTGGGCGTTCGGCGCTGCAGGCGGCACAGTCGTATAACATGCGGAATGCTTTGGCTGGTGAATACCCCGACATTCGTGTCGATAAGAGCAAGGTACTGCTGAGCAGGGGAGCTCTTCCGCTGCCGCTGAGCGCCCGGGTGGAAGTCCGGCCCGACGGGCTGCTCATAAGCTGGGAAAATGGTGGAGAAGTTAAAAGCAGCACAGCAACCGATACCCTGGTGGTAATGGCTTACCTGGAGAGTGCCGGAAGCACCGCTTACAGCTTCACCGAAGTACGGCGCTCCCGGGGACAGTACCTGTGGAAGCCGGAACTGCCCTATGGGGAAGACGATCTGCCGGATGTGTGGATAGCCTTCCGCAATGAAAAAATGACGGCGGTGAGTGATAGTTTGTTTGTTGTTTAATGTTTTGTTGTTTCAGAGTTTATATTGTTTATTTTGTTTATGTTGTTCATGTTGTTTGGTTTGAAGGGTTCGAAGAGTTTGAAGTAGTTCACCTGCTGACTTGAGTTCAGCAGGTGAATGAACGGTTGTAAGAGGGAAGAACGGAGTTTGAAGAGGTTTATTTGGTTCATATTGTTCATGTTGTTTATATGGTTTGCTTTGAAGGGTTCGAGAGTTTCGAAAAGTTTGAAGTACTTAGGGCCTGCTGAAAAACTCATGGATGTTCGGTTTGACCTCAGAGAGGTCATATGCTTATAGAAACATGATGATTAGAAAGATGTTCGACCCTGGCCAGGGTCGCATAATCCGCATCAACTATTTACTATAAACATGTTATCCCTCTGGGATAATTTTAGACCAGAATAAATTTAAGTGCAGGCTTTTTTATGCCGTGCATTAAACATGTTTGCACATTATTCTTTAAAACAATCATTTATTTCATTCATTTCGCGGAATATTAAAGTTTGTCTTAAACCCTCAGCGTTTGACCTGCATTCAGGAGATTCTTTAATAAAGCTCATAATCAGCTCTTTAATTTTAATTCTGAGTTTTGTTCCTTCTTTAATATGTTTTTCCATATTTTTTGATTTCGTTTTTCAATGAAAGCTTAAACTTTTCAATTTTTTTTCCATACGTTTCAGCAACTCTATACGTTTTTATGTGAAGAGATGGAGAATAACTAAACTCAAATCCATTAATTCTTGCCTTAAAGAATTTCTCTTCTTTTCCAAAAGCCAATTTCATGGAATTTTCAATTTCATTTCTATTATCAAACATTGTTGAAAAATACCGATGGGCAGGTTCACCAAATGATAAAACTAAATTCGGTCGAAAATTTAAAACCTCTTTTTCCAAATGGGTCATGCAATTTTCAAAATAGGGTTTCAAAAAATATTTTCCTCTGTATGTTGAAGGAGGTTTAGGAAAAGTACATTTTACCAGATTAGTTGCATAAACAGTAAAGTCATTAAATTTCTCTCTACAAAACATTCGTTCGAGCCATCTGTTTAACTGACTATTTTCTTCATCTAACATCAATACTTTTTTGACTCTTTCTTTCTTTATGAAAATTGTCGGGTCTTGTCCAATTAGCATTAATCTATAATTATTTCCTTTACGAAAAAATGGTTCAACATTTAGTTGAAGCGATTCTGAGGTTGTTACAGAATTTCTGCACAACGTACAATTTTCAGGATATCCAAATTTTTCCATCTATTTTTTAATTTTCCACAACCCCAATCTCCTCTTCCGTCAATTCATACAACCCATAAACCATCAGGTCGATTTCGCGGTCGGTCTGGTCAATTTCGGATTTAAGGGCCAGAGCTTTTTGTTTTTGTTCGTTGAAATAGTCTTCCCATTCAGCTTCTTCCGAGAGACTTAGTTTTATTCTCTTTTTGCTGAGTTCTTTTATGAATTCAGCATACGAAAGCAAATACCACTTCTGCAAATTGTTACTCATTTTTTCAAATCCGAATTTTCGCTGAATGGTGCGTATAAATTTTGAAGTTGATTCCTTTAGGTTACCGGTTAATTCGGTCTGCTTCAGTGCAAAGTTTGCCAGTGTTTCGGTTTGTTCTTCGTTTGCCTTTGGTGCAGGAAAATGCTCAAAATATACTTTGCTAATTTCGCGTGTACCACCTTGCAATTCAGGACAATGGTACCAAATCCAAAGTTTTGCCAAGTGAATGAATTGAAAACAGCAGTGAGAAATTGCAATGAAACAGAATTATTCTGTATTGTAAGTATAAAACATTTCTGATTGCCTAGTATTCCACTTTCATCGTACATAAATGGAAAAATCGAAGTCATGTTGGGAAAAAAAATTTTAGGCTTGTTAAAGTGCTCGTAATACTTTATACTATCTTGTGTTTCGAACCATTTGCCATTTGTTTTTTTACGGGAACCTTTATCGCCAGTCTGTTTTAACCTGTTGTATCCAAATCGATAGCAAATGATTTCTAATGGCAGGATATTTCTTAATATCTAGTTTTAATGCTGGGAATGTGCTAATTAAATATTCAAAATCTGAATATTCCGTAAGCTACTATATCTCTTCCTCGAATCATTGGCCTTATCAATTCTGCACTTTTGGAATCTTCGGCAATTAGTTTTTTCCGGATTGATTCATCAATATAAAAAGCATCGATTATAACCAGTTTTAATCCCCTTGTTAATATCAACTGGTAATTCTTTTAATTTAATACCATTAATAGTTTCATCCAGTTTCAGAATTTTGTAGGTTGATCTCCACTTTTCTCACCAAATCGTTTTGCAGGATAATTCTGACAAGTTTGCTTTTCTTCAGTCATGAAGTCCGTGATACGTTTTTTGTTAACACATCCTTCACTGTTTCCTTGGAGAACTTTTTGTAAACCACATATATGCAAATCTACAACTGCATCAGGGAAAACATTGAATGTCTCCATATAATTCAAGCAACTTATTCTTGTCCAGATTTTGAGAGAAATTTTTGCAAATGCTTTTCCATAAGCCACCAGCAACCATTTATTGGGCGTAATAAAGATCGCAAATACCGCCTCTTCTTTAGAATATTAATAACCATTTTTCTAAAAAGGCAATACAAGTCTGCTATTTATCGAATGTTTCATAATTCAGCTGCTTCATAGTTTTCTTACCCATTTCCCCCATTTTTTGCTAACTGCACATACGGCGGATTCCCAATCACCACATCAAACCCGCCGGCATATTCGGTTCTGAAGGCATGTTTGCGGGAACAGGTCATGCCGGCGATGATTTGTTGCAGCGCCTTGATTTCCGGGAGCTGGTGTTTTTTGCGGTTGTTTCGGATGTATTGCATCGTATTTTCCAGTTGTTCAGTGGAATTCACATGCTTTTTTCCTGACTTCTGTGCCCACAGGTGAAATTGTGTTTTCCCACGCACGGGAGAATGCACGGGAGAATGCATGGGAGAATGCACGGGAGTATGCACGGGAGCATGCTCCCGTGTTTGTACCTGTGCGTACTCCCCTGCTGTGTGAACAGACGCCGGAGCATGTTCGGGAGAATGCACTGGAGCATGCTCCAGTGTTTGCTGCGGTGCTGTGCGTCCCATGGCAATATTACATTCGCGAGCGCTCATGCTTTTCATTTTTTGCAGAATGCCGGGCAACTCTTCCTGAGTACATACAAGCAACATGTGCATGTGGTCGCCACAGATATTGGCTTCCAGAATGTTCAGTTCGTCAGACTTTACAATTGAGGCAATGGTTTCCATTACTATCAGTTCTTCCTTTTCTGAGAGCCACACCGGTTCGCCTTTGGTAACATGATTGTCGAACATCCGCTGCGAATACCTGGAATTATGGGTTGCCGCAGTAATGTGCCAGATTTCTTTTTTCTTTTTCCGGAATACTTCCGGGAACTCCGTGTACCAGTCAAACGCTTTTTCTCCGGCCAGTTCCGGATCGTCGATCAGGGAGTTTCCGCATTTGATGTTGTTGCTCAGGGTGGTGAGCTTCCGGCCTTTTTGTGCCGTACGCAGCCACAACGAGAGCTTGGCAATCTCCACCGATTCATCGTTAATGTCCACCCCGTAAATGTTGTTTTCGAGGATGCTGTTTTCAACTTCGGTAAACACCATGGGCACATCGAGCATTTTTGCCCGCAGTTCATCAATGTACCGGTGTTCGCGAATCAGGAAGTCGAGCGCCTGGTTCAGGAAGGCACCGGAACCGCAGGCCGGGTCGCAGATGGTGAGCGATAATAACCAGTCACGGTAAGCATTCAGTTTTCCATCCAGTTCCTGCAGTTTTTTCTTAGTGCGTCCTTTCCGTGCTTTCAGGTATTCATTTTCATCCAGCTCCAGCGCAGTCCGTTTCTCTTCGCAGAGTTTCCCCACCGTATTTTCAACAATGTATTTGGTAATGTATTTCGGGGTATAGAAAACACCATCTTTTTTGCGCCTGGTTTTTTTTCTGTCAATTTTCTCACCTTCCAGTTCGGCAGTCACCTCCTCAATTTCATTCAGGCTGTTTTCAAAAATATGCCCCAGGATATTTACATCAACCTCGGTTTCGAAATCATATCCGGTTAAGATTTTGGTATGTTTATTCAGGATTTCATTGCTGATTTTCACCGAATCGAGGATGATATCGGGTAAAAACAACCCGCCATTGTATGCATGTATTTCCGCCCGTTTCCCTTTGGCCGGGCGACCGGTATTCAGAAAGTTGAAGTATTGTTTGAAAATATCATAAAGCTGTTTGTTGTCGCCCCATTCAGTATCGTCGTTCCACTTCTCAATAATTTTAGAAATGGAATTTGCAGGCAGCAATCCGCGGTCTTCACCAAAAAAGATGAACAGGAACCGGTCGAGCAACTTTTGAGATTTTTTGAAAAGAAGCAGTTTGATGTCCTTGTCTTCTTTGCCGCTAAAAATTTCGAGGTTGAGATTATTTGCCACAAGGTCGTTGTACAAATCGTACTTGAACCTGGAATAATCCACATAAATCTTTTTGGTGATGTTCTCTTCTTTCAGGATAGACGCTTCTTTGATTTGCAGCGGGATTCCTCTGAGCAAATTTTCTTTTGCCAGGCAGAGCCACATCAACTGAAAGTGTTCCCAGGTGAGCCGGAACAAATCAAACTCCTCAAACTCCACCGCATTGTGAATGTAAAACCGGACCTTCTCAAAGTTGGATGTAATCACATACACACATTTCGACTGATTGGCTTTATAATCGAACGCCTGTAGCCGGATGGCCTCCAAATCTTTTGTAATTGTAGATTTCAGCTCAATGACTCCAATGGCAGCCCCGTCCTTTAGCATGGCCCCATCTGCTTTTTTTGCGCCACGTTCATTTTTATATTCGGTTGTTAAATTATAATCCGGATTCGGATTAATGGTATATCCAAAGACTTTTACAAACAGTTCCGTTAAAAAACCTTCCTGCCACTGCTCCTCTTTGCTGTCACGTATGTTTTGCTGGATAACCGGATTGTGAAAGTATGCTGTAAGTTTTTGGTAAGCTGCTTTCATTTCGGCCTGACTGGCTTCGTTCAGGTATTTGTTAAGTACCGACTGCTGAAATAATCCCATATCAAAGGGTTAATTATATTTGTCGTTAATTTAATGACTCTAAATTTAAAAGATTCTGATAGATTATAATGATTTAAGCTGTTGTTTTTTTGCAAATGATTGCATGTGTTTAGGAAAAGCTGGAATTTTTATCGCAATTAGCTCGTGAACCAGTGAATCCGAACTGAGCAAATTCACGTTTGTATGCTCATTGCACGGTTTTTAATTCATAATTGGTACTTCTTCCCCATGCTGTTTCCTTCTGCAGAATATTCTTGCCCAGCTTTTGTTCCGGAACTTTTTCTTCCTTTGTGCAACAGGTAAATAATGTGATGGTTAAAAAGAAAATGATTAGTTTTGGTTTCATAATACGATTTTTTAAATTTCAATTTTTTTATCAATGTAGCTCAGTTTTTTAACACTTGTCACAGGTTGAACAGCACTTTTTCATTGTTAATTGAATTAGTTAAATTAAGATTTAAATATAACAATCATATGTAATAATGTTTAGAGAATTGGTGAAGAATTACCTGACTGGATTAAAATTCGAGAGGTATCTGATAAAAAATATCAAAAATTTTTAGAAACTCAAGTTGACTACGGAGAAGCAAGTGCTATTGCTTTATGATTTGTATTTGGTTCGATTTTTTCTTTGGAAACCTTTTTGATAAAACTGGCTTTAACTTTCAGTGACTGTTTGATGACCAGTTCTTCGGCTTTTGGGATGTGCTTGTTTAGCTCGATCAATTCTAATTTAAACAATTATAATATCATCACAAGGTTCTTTTCCCTTTATAGATATCCAATGGGGATGATTTCCCTCTTCAAATTCAACATCGATGGCACGAAATGTTTGATGATAAAGTTCTCTTTTATGCAAACGGGGAGAATATACTTTGCCCCGATTAAAAAATGCTGCCCACCAGCTGAAAGACGAATTTGCCCTAAAAACAGCTTTTGCAAATATTAATTGCAGAAAATCAGGCAACCATGAAAAAAAAATATCCGGAATTTTCTCAGCACCCTCCGGGTAATTCCATCCTCCTGGATTACATGCCGGTTTAATTCCATAACGTCCGCTCCTGTCGTCCGTTACCCAAATTATTTTTTCTGGGTCGTAGCCAAATTGCCGAAAAGCTTTTATATAAGAAGCCTTTGAAAGGACTGAATATCCTTTATTCGAATAATTTTTAGCATCTACAATATCGTCACGTCTTAGATGTGCAACTACGTATTTCCCCTGGTTATCTTCCATTCTCTTATAAAGATCAGAGTTTTTTACTTCATCTGAAAAAACAAAATAATCTTCTATCATCTTTTTACGCGAATACTTCTCGAAAATATGCGGGCTGTAACAACAAAGGCTGTCAATACAAACGTTTATTTTGCCATAATCAGAAGGCCAGTCGGGATTCATATACTGATATTTTTCTCCCGTGCGCTGGCTATATTTTTCCATTGCGGCCATTCTGGCATCGATGTTATCTAATGGCTGAACCGTTTGGTTTAAATAAAGGCGAAGCTCATCATCCTGAATAATTTCGTGAGGTTGATTTTTGAACAACACACTCCCCTCCCATTCTGAAGGCAGTAAAATTTTCAGATTGAACTCTTCTGCATAATGCCGCAAAAATGCGTAAGTGAACATTCTGTTCCCAAATCTGCCGTTCCAATGCAGCAACAATATTTTGTCGTTGATTTGTTTACTATTGATTGCTTGTGCCCGGTTGTTAATTTTCTTTTCCGCTTGCATTTTTGCTAAATCCAATTTAAAATTTTCATGTTAGCTTGTTTGAAACCATTGATGCACCTGGGTCCTGATATACCTTGCATAACCCCTGTTTTCAGGGTCTTCGGGAATATTTAAATACATTTTGTAAAAATTTACTGTCTTCGAAAAATCATCGCCGTAAATGCTCCTGCTACGCGGTACGACCATCACCCTGTTCTGCACATAATTTCCGGGCGAGCTTCTTTCGTACCCCGCATATGTGCCGAGATAACCAGCGCGGCATTCAATTCCGGTATCGCCTGCAACCCTTGTTGAATACGTATTTTTTAATCCCCGGATTAAAAATTGCTTAACCTGCAACAATGATCGTGTAAAAGTTCTCTCGTTATCATCAGTCGGGAAGAAAGTTCGATCAGTATTGTAGTATTTACTTACAAAAGAGCGATTTACATTAATTGTAAAAGTATCGGAATCAACATGTGTCCCAAACCTTTTTGCCCTGAATTCGGAACTTCGCATAATAACATATAAAGTATTGTAGTAAGCACGGGTAAAAACACATCCCCAAATCCAAATAAAACCCATATCGGTGAAGGCAAGTTTAAAGCTATTCCAGTCTTCATTATTCAGATTATCGGCTAAAAAATCCTTATTCCGGCCATCTTTATCCCATGGGTCGCGCAAACGTGAATTAGGACCACCCGAATCGTACTCGCTCCTTTGATAAGAATTGACCAAAATCGGGCCTCCCTGCCAACCATGTCCGATTACCGAAAATTCTTCCACTGTTCCGGGTTCTGTTCTTCCGATGTTGATTATATAATTGTAAGCATCGGCAATTGAAATAACGTTAGTAGGCTGTTGCCTGAAATCTGTCCGGGTATAATGCCTCCTGCGATTGATCGGGTCGAAAGAATTTTCCAAATGCCATCTCCGGGTTGTGCCGTCAGAAATATTTCGTTCCAATTTTCCGGCTTTCACGTCGAATCTCACAAAAATCACATCCGGATCGTTTGTCCAGGCCGGATTATACTGAAGAATGTATTTTCTTCTTAAATCGGCAATAAGGGATAAATTAGTTCCACCACCACCATAATCATGACCAGCAACCAAAATAACATATTTCTTCATCCGTGTAAAATTTGATTTTAGACAATTAGTAATGTGTTTCGGTCATTTTCAACACTTTATCTGACTTTTATTGTAACTTCTTCACCAGTAATAGTTTCGAATTCACCTTTTTCCTTTGTTCCGTCAAAAAACCTTTTGATAATCTTCATCTCAATTTTTAGCGATCGGTCGAACACTTTTGTAATTGGTTCAGGCAATTCGTCGCCTTTGTATTCGATTCCCTGTAAATCAGTAACATTTCCTGCTGCATCGAGCGATCTTAATTCCACTCTCAGGTATTTTAAATCGGCAGCCTCGGGGTTCGGACCATCCCACACAAACACCACCTGGTCCTGATCTGCTTTTTTAAGATCGATTACCAAGGCATTATCCGTAACCTGACCGTCTGCAATATCCACGATTTTACCCTCATCGGTAATGGCCTGAGCCACATATTTAATTATATCGTCGTTCGAATTAAGTTTTATCCCGATGGGATCGATTGAAAAACCTGGGCCCGGAATCCGGTACAATTCAGTAACCGGCTCTTCCAATGAAGGAGATTCCAAAATAATTTTCAGGATAATTTCTTTAATGTGCTCGTTTTTCCCGGCTATAACCGGAATCAGTTCAAAGGCTGATTTTTTTAGCGGCCTATTTACAATCACCTCATCATCAACCAAATAAACAGGTTCGGTTTTTATTGAAGGACGATCATCTTTGAAATGAAATTCCCTTGTAGCTTCAATAAACAGGTTATTTTTATCGCGCCCGCGAACCGTCCAGATTTCTTTTTTGGTTACCTCATTCAATGTCACAACTTCCACGTCGAGCAATTCACCATCCTTATTCTTCAATTGCAATGCAATATCAACACCCGAAATTTCATCAAAAGAAATATTCCCCTGACGCAGTTCCAGTTGTTTGTAATAGGTGTAGGTGTCGGGAAAAATAATGAGGTCCTGATTGCTGCTGTAAATGGGTCCTGTAACAATTTCTTTTGGGCTGCTGATGTTATTTATTTTACCTGAGTACAAAAACCTTATCTGATAATAATATCCAACTTCCTCATTTTCATCGTACAACCAGGCCATTTTTACCGGTTCTACAGCGTTAGCATGAAAAGTTATATTTTTCAGAGAATCAGCATTTGCAGGAATGGAAAACCTTCCCTCATTAACATCGTTGGCCAGGCCATCCTTTTTCCGCCAGATAATAACCTCGGCGCTTAACAGGTCGTTGTCATCTGCCTTAAAATCGTGCATCAACTGAATTTCCAATTCCTGCTCGCGCCACAAATCGCTGAATACAACTTTTTGGATGTATTTGCTTTTGTTTTCTTCAATCTGACGGCCAAACAACCACAAATGCGATTGCGGGTTATGCGTCCTTACTGTTGTGCTACGTTCCCGGTAGTCCACTTCAATAATTTTTCCGTGGTCGATTTTTTCTTTTTTGAACTTGTATGAAACGCCAATTCCAAAACCGGCATCCATACCCGCCGCACCCGCAATACTTGGTACTGCAGGATCGACATAAGGGCGAAAAAGTTCTTTCAGGATACTTTCCTTGAATTCCTTCACCATTTCGTCAATCATCTTTTTAGTTTCCGCATCTTCAACCTGCGTTAACAGTTCAATTTTAATATCACCATTTTCCACCAGCTTTTTTGTCAGCCATTCAAAATCGGCGCCAATAGAAAATTTACTGTACTGAATTTCAACACCAACCGAATGCGAAACACTATCGTAGCATCTGCCGAGATCGGCCCATATTTTCAAATCGACTGCGGGCCGGATGGCGGTATATTTTAAATCGTACAATACTCCTGCAACGCTCCCTGTGCCGCCTTCAAGCGCCGAATTAATCAGTGCTGTTCCCCTTCTGTCGAAACGTATATTGAAAATGCTTTTCAAATCGGTTGACATTAACGATGGTTTGTGAGAGCCAACAATACTCTTTACAAATGCATCCTCTCCCATGGTTTCCAAATTTGTGGTAGTGGCATCCAGCGCTATCAGCTGAACCGACCCGTCTTTCCAAAGCGGGGTGCTAACCCGTAAATTTTCGGGCAAAACATGGACTCCTTTTAACGATTCAAGCGCTTTTTCCAATCTTTTTTCATCCACTTTGCACTGAACCCCCAGTTGCAATATCGATCCGGCAGATTTTCTCAAATCTTCAATTCCGCCTTCGCTGATATCGCCTTCATGGAAAATCTGAAAAAACAGTTCGTATAAACCTGTTTCGTCGCCACCGCCACCCATTTGTTTGGCAAGGCTGACCTGATCGGGAAAGTAGTAAACCAGGTCGGAATGTTCGTGGTCTCCGTAAAATATTATATCGTTATGTATGCCCAACGGCTTTGATAAATCTATCATAATCTCAATTTTACCAAATATCTTTTGGAATAATTATTTTTAATTTTTCATTTTTTTCTTCCATCCAATCTGTTTTAAACGATTCGCCGCTTATTCCCCGCACACGAACCCTGTATTCGTATTCCTTTTTATTGAAGTCGGGCATCGGATGTTTAAATTCTACCGTGTCTTCAACGTCTCTAAAGGCTATCCTGTCACTTTCAACCTTGATATTATTGTCCTTGTCCGCGTACTTAAATTCAAGCGTTACGGTTTTTATTTCCTTTTTCTCAAAATCCGGTGATTCAATGATAACCGCACGGATTATCCGTTCCGATTTTATTTTATCGCTGAACACAAGAATTGGACCTTCGTGCAATTGCCAGGGCCCCTGAACTATATCGTTTGCTTTTGTTAACCTGGTAACCCGGTATTCCAATTTTTCTTTTGGCGTATCTAAACTACTGGCAATGCTTAATTGCTGATTTATTGAATCGGGCATAAACGTGAATTTATTAAATATTGGATCTGCAAGTTCGGCATCAAATACCCTGGTTTCCAAAATTATTTTATTTGTTTGTTCCCAGTCGGCATTACATACCAAATCAACCGACCATTTATTCTCGAACGGGTTCGGAATAAAGAAAAAATTGCTATCCACCCCCTTATAAGATGCGGAATGTTCCTTCGATTCGGTTAAAAAATAAGTAATGTCCAAATCAAATTGCAAGGGTGAATTTTTATTGGCTACTACAGTTAAAACTTTCTGTTCTTTATTGTCTTGTTTAAACAAAAAAGTACGTTGCAACACCTTTTCGCCGTCGTTTGAATCTTTTACCTGCACATCGACCTGAATTAAATGGGTTTGTTCAAATATTGAAGTGTCATCAAGGTTAATATTTATTTCGTGCGTTTCGAAATATTCAGCAGGATTAACATAAATATACGGGCTTTCCTCGCTTTTCCAATCCAGTTCCATTTTGCCCGGAAGCTTGTTGGAATCGGTTGTCATAAACATTGTGGCCTTATAATCGTAACGGTATTCAATATCTTTTTCGCGCGTAAAATTCAGGTGGTTTTGCAAGGCATCATCCGTATCGAAAACAATATTTTTTTGAGTAACCAACTTATTGTCGGTTACATTAAAAACATGGCATTCAATAACCACCGATTTAATATTTGAGCTGGTAAAGGTATCGGCCGACAAGCGGATTTCCACCCGTTGGTCGATAAACGGTATTTCGTCAAGCTTAATCCATTTTATGCGGTCGCTAATCCCGCCAACCGAATTAATTAACGACGACAAAAGGCTTTGCGGGTAAAAAGGATATTTCTTTGCATTTCGTTGAGACAGGTTTATGGTGGTTGTACTCAACTGCGTTTCATCAACAGTCCTTCTGGTATAGTGCATTCCCGGTATGAGCGAAGACATTACTTTGACCACACCGTTGCCAATTCTATCCTCCCAGCTTTTTGCAGCGCTTAAAGGTGACGTAGCTGGTTTAAACAACCTTTTTATTACTTCCGATTTTAATTCGTTAAAAAGGTTCATCAGCGCCTGGGCTTTTATATCGGGGTCAAGCTCTTCTATTTCAATTTCAATGGCGCTAGTTTCTGCCAAATCATCAATTGATTTACTTACCTGATCGGTATAAAAAATAAGGTTTAGCATTTCCGATTTATCGAAATGGTGGTAAATTTTATCCCAGTGCGCTTTAAGCGATGCCTTAAAAACAGGGGCAATTCCAATCATTTCCAATTCGTAATGAACACTTGCAGCCACAACATCGGCGTCTAAGGCGGCAATTAAATGTTTTGCATCGGTGCCGGTGGCGCGCACCACCAACGAAGCGCGGTTATCGCCAAACAACGAAGGTTTTACTTCCGATGTTACAAACCATGTTTTAGGATCGGGAGTTTCACCGGCCTGCGCCATTATAAGATACACTTTGCCTGAATGAATAGGCGCCGGAACCAAAATTTTAGGCTTCCGGCCAAATTTTTCTTTAATCGATTCTTCTGCCAATTTAATTTCTTCAGGAGTTGGTCGAAGGTTGATATCGATCATTATGCTTGCTTCCAGGATGCTCTCGCTTTCGATTCCCACGCCCGATTCGGGAAGAATGGCATAAGCAGACATATTGGGTTCGCCATTTTCGTTCACCGAAACCGAAGGTTGCAGGCAGATATAATAAAATATTTCCGCGTTGGCATCGTCCCTGAAAATGCTGAGGTTACCCGCTTCCAGAAAAGGTGGTTTATAACTTAACATGCTTTTATTTTAAATTTTTATACCGGTTTTTGTATGAAAAATATTTTTCCATTGTTCGTTCCCGAAGTCTCGGTATTATTCCCGTCGTTATCAATTAAAGTCAAATTATAGGCGTATTCAACATCATTATTGTTGGTCCTGGGGATGTACCACGAAATTGCCCCGGCAGCGTTTTCAGGTGTCAGAAAAATCTCTTTGCTCACTTTTGTATCCCCTTCGTTGTACTGAAGTGATAACAATCCGTTGGCAAAGTCGGTCCCGATTTTAAGTTGGGATGCATTAATGTGCACTTTAAATAGGGGGAGGATAATGGTTTCCGCGTCCCCGTGTCCTTCAATCCAGCCACTTTTAGCCAAATCTTCTTTCGAAATAATTTTATAACGGTATTTAAATGCAGCTTTATCCTTATCAATCAACACCAATTTCGCAACTACCGATTCCCAATCATCTTCTTCCGATAAAATTACCTGATCGGAGCTTTCAAAATCATTTTCCTGGTCTTTGTATATAAATTCTGCAATTATTTTTTTCACTGATTCATCGGGAACAAATGGAAGCTCAACACCCAAATCAAGCGTATCTTCATAAGGATTTGGCGTATAGATGTTTACCTTATTATTCTCGGTGAGGTAATATTTTTGTTCCTGCATTTCCACCGATTTACCGCCTTTGGCAAAGTAGGTTACTTTGTAGTTAATTGGCGCATCAATAATTTTACCGAGAACTTTATTCAAGTTTTTGCCATCCAATTCATCTGTTGTAAAAACCATTGTATCAACGAAATGATCTTCATCGTCTTCCGGTTTATAGGAAACATCGACCTGAACGGCATTAATTTTATTATCGCCACTTAAGAACGCTAGGGTTGGATGTGGTTTGAAATTTACGTCAACAAGGCCAACCTTTCCGATATTGATATTTACATTTCCATTTGTTGATTCACCGGGCAAAACCACCGGTTCAGATATTCCTTTAAAAAATACCGAAGTGGTATACTTTACTATGCCGTCGTCGTTTTTTGGCCTTCTAAAACGCCAGGTATCAGTAAATTTTGTTTTATTGAACAAGTAGGAATTTTGTTTCCCGGCAGTTGGGTAATTTAAATCTACTTTAACCGCATTTACAAAAGGCGATTCGTCCCAGGGGGCGTCAACATTAATTTGCAATTCTATTGTTTCTACCTCCTTCTCGCTGAGATCAACCAATTTAGTAACATGTTTTTTTCTGCTTTCAGGAATGTTTTCAAGGAAATTCATGATTGTCCCCTGTGGTGCAATTTGCCATTCCACCACATCTTCCTGGGTGAACCGCAATTCAACAAAGGAGTTGATCTCTTCTTTCATCAACTCGATCATGGAATTTTTTCGCTCATCCTCGGTCATTCCGTGTACCCTGCTTTTGATAATTTCCTGAACCTTGTCTTCAATCAGTTTCATTGCCATGTTTCGAAGCTGGCTGACATGTTCATCAGAAATTTCTGTCGATCCTTTTTTGATCTCAATGTTCATCAGGCCTTCTTCCATCAGGTTTTCGGTTACTTCTTTTACGTTTATCCGTTCTACATCGGCATCAGAACATCCCTGGTCGGTATTTCGCCAAACGCGCTCTACTTTCCTGTTCACCTCCATTTTTTGTGAAGAGCCGGCCCATGCCCTTATCTGCAAACTGGGCAGCCGCAGGCGGAATTTAAGATCATAACGGATACTTATTGCTTTTGCACCTTCCTTTAAGGATTTATACCAAATGGCAGCTCCCTGGGCGCTTAATCGCAGTGCAAAAGCCGCATTATTGTCGCCAATAAGGCTTGCCGGACCCCCTGCAGATGACCAAGGAACAATTTCTCCACCTTTTTCTTCCAAAAGCGTAACGGTGCCTTCGGTAAAATTTACTGCTCCAAACCGTACCTTCTCAATCCGAGGAACATCGGGGTCGGGGACACGATCTTCGCCTCTGGCTTTGGCAATTAAACCCAGCCGTTCGCGTTCCTTTTTTATCAATGCCTGCCTTCTGGCTTTTTGTATTCCCAGACTTGCAATTTTTTTGCTTATTTCATCCTCAACTTCGGGAGAAACTGCAAGGTGTGCATCAAAATTTATCCATCCTCCCCCCAAACCAGCAACACTATCGGCTGATCCGTCAGCTTTATCGGTCCAAAACAATCCACTAAAAACAGGTTGGTTATCAACCATCCGGATCTCGGGACTTGTTTTAATGCAATAAAATAAATTGCAGTCTTCGTCATCAGGATAAACTACTACATTTTTGTGCAGCAAAACACTTGGTATTGTTATCATTTTAATCAATTTAATTTTGCAATAATTGCGGTTGTACATCTAAAAAATTGGCTGCGGTGGAGTCTGGATCCGTCCAGTCCGTCCAGTCCGTTTTATTCAGGATATAATGTGATCTCACCCTGTACTGGTATTTCCGGTCGTCGATTTGTTGGGTTTTTAAAATATCGGATATCGAACGGGCCATTTGAATATTAGAAGTGAAGGCATTCTTAGTGAGTACAATCCCCCAGGTTTTACCCGATGCATTTTTCACCTCCACTTCAATTTTATCCAACAATTTATAGGGTTCCAACATGGTAGGATCCAAATCGTCCCATCTTTCCAGCAAGGGACAGCTTACCTTCAATTCCCAAATCTGTGGATCTCCGGTGGCATAATCGATTACCCTTTCGATTATCGATTCCGGGTCGTTATTCAGATAAATACCATAGGGTTCGCAAATTAACTGTGTCCAAAAACGATCTTCGCCCGAAAGGTCGTCAACTTCAGACTCATTCAGTAATACTTCCTGGCTTCCTCCTTTGTTTTCGGGAAGAACTAAGGGCCAGGTTTGTAAGCTGTTGCCAATGTCATAATCTGCTTCATATACAGTACCGCTCACATCAGAAAGCAATGTCATCTCAGCCCCTTTTACTGAAATTGGAAACACGTTTGCGTTGTATAGTTTCACTCCTTTGGGGAAAAGTTCATTTTCCCCTTCATTTTGAATGATGTCAACGCCAACATCGAGCCCACCTAATTTTCGGATGTCGAGTTCCACCGGAATAGGTTGGCTTGAAGTAACATTTTCACCCTCTTCTGTTTCTTCCACCAAATCAAAAATAATATCTCCTATATTAAATCCATTTACTATCTCGCGTTTAAAGAAGTCGAACGATTCGAGCGTGCAATCAACAGATAATGTAAACCCATTGATTGGATCTATGGTTTCAATTTTTTCGGTTACTTTTCCGCGGAATACGGCATTTTCGCCAGCATATTCGCCGCGTAAACCGAATGCAGCAGAATTAAAACCTCCCAAACTAAGTTTGCAATATTTTATTTTTCCTCCGGAAATATTGTCCAGGGTGCGGTAGAGATCTTTTTTGGCTTTGGGATTGTAATAAGGAACAATTTGCATATTGATAATAATCCGGTATTGCTCTATAATATCAGGATTTTCTCCCGGCACCATTGCGATTGAAATTTTAGGTTCGCCCGTATATTCATTCACTTTTATTCGGAATACCTGGGGAAGAAAGTAGAATGTATCGGGGCGGGCAGTTGGCCTGTAGTAAATGGTGTGCATTTCACCTTTTATAATCGACTCGTGCCGCCATTTATATTCTTTTACCTCATATTGTTCAATAATATCGCCAAAAACTGCCGAATCATCTTTTTGGTAATGCAACACAATGGTATGTTGGAGATCCAGCTTTTGAGGTTTATTTGAGGTAGTAGCTGTTGCAGTGGCAGTGGCAGCAACCACGGCATTTAACTGAACCGGCCGGACAGCATGCTTAAGAAGCATAGTTGACATTTTAAGCTGTCCGGAAACAAATGCGCGTTCAGCCCTGCTTGCTTTAAAATACATAAATGTTGGCCGGGGCCGTTTCATGTATCCAATGCCATCGGCTCCATATTGCCGAATTGCCCGCAATGCTTCTTTTGCACTGGCTTCATCACCATCAAAATTAATCATGGATCGGTTGTCGTAACCTAATATCCAACGGTTATTTTGTTTTGATATGGTAACTTGCCGTTTATCAAAAAGAAGCAAATCTTCCCAATTTAATTTTGGTCCCACAGGAATTCTGCCCCTGCTTAAAAAATACTGACATTGCTTGTTTTTACCAATACAAACCTCGGTATCGAACTTGTAGAATTTCAGGATATGCAATCCCCATTTGGCTTCCTCAACATTTTTGCAATTCCACAAAACCCGGTTCCCATTATCAAGTATTTTATTCCCGGCTATCCTTAATGTCATACAATTAAATGTTCTTTTAGAAATTACCGGTTTTGCAACCTGTGTATGAGGTTGCGCAGGTTGTGGCCGGGCTGTGGCAGCAGTTGGTTTTTGCCACCAAAGTTCCGATTTAATTGAAAGCTTGGGCGCTTTATTTAATTCCGTTAATGCATCGATTAAACCTTTAATCTCTTGTTCGGAAATTTCAGTTTCGGCATGAATATCTTGCAAGATATTGGTTTGCTTTATGAAAGGGCTTTGCGTTATTTTCAACGTTTTAACCATTTTCTTTCCCTCAGCAAGATATTCCATTTCCACCGAACTATTTTTAATCAGCATGGGTTGAACATCGGCTTCTTCGCGAAAAACTTCGATAATGCAATTCAGGTGAATTTTTCCCGTAGTTTCATCTTTTGTAAACCAAAATGCATCCGATTCGGGAAAACCATCGCCCCCCCTCCTTTTTAAACGGAAGGAAGGACGACCATACTTTACTCCATTAATTAGCTGCGGGTTGTCGTTTACCGGCGCTTGCGAAGTTTCATTAACATAATTTAGTTGCATGGAACTCGCAAAATGCATGGTTTTTATAAAGTGTGGCTGTACCTTTAAATTTAATAGTTGTGGCATGTTTATCTCTGTTTTTTAGTCTACATTTGGTGGAGTTTCAATAATTAACAATCCGGTTGTATTTTCCTGTTCATCAACAGTAATTGGAGCGCTGCCTGCTTTTGCAAACTTTAAACTGTACTTAAACGGTTTGGCTTTGGCATCGAACGCCAAGACATCAAAACTGCTCAAAAAGTTACTGGAATCGAGCCGGATGTTCTTTTGAAGAAAGCAGTTATGTTCATCGTCAGCATAACTTACCGAAACATAAACCACCTGCCATAAACTCCAATCCAAAAGACCGCCATCAATGGTAAGCTGCTTTTGATATCTCCTTAAATGTATGGGTGGAATATCTTCGTCTGTCCTTGATTCGGCCCAGGGAGATGTAAATACAATATCGTCCTGATACTGAACAAAGTAGCGGTATTTGAAAGAGTCTTTTGCCCCTTCCCTTAGGCGCATTGCCCAGTCCCAGGTTTCAGTTTGGGTAAACCAGTGCGAAAACTCCTCTTTTACGCCAACAGAACTGTCTTCATAAAGGATCTCGATCTTGGCAGTTTTAACGGTGTTGGTATCCAATATTACATCGAAAGAAGCTTTAGCCCTTCCAACCAACATATCGTCAATCATCAGCGTATCCCGGGTATCTGTTTTCTCCTCGCTTTCCGCTTCCTGCCCATCGTGATTTACATATTTTACCATGTACTGATAGCTCTTATCTTTATTGCCATACATGTAGCAACGCCAGTTTCCGGTTGGATTTTCCTGAGTTAGCCGGATCTCTTTTTTGGTGTCGGGATGATTTGGAGCCGCTTTGTACTCAAGGTTTACAATGGCTTCTTTAATCAAAGTCCAGTCAATATCCCCGGCAATGCAATTCACGGTTACAAATCCAAGTTTATCGTACGAAATCACCAAACTACGATCGCTAATGCCTTTTAACTCTACGGGTGGAGGTGAATCTGCTGTTCCGATGTACGATATTTTGGCTGTTACATCGTATAAATCGACCAACTCCCCCTTGTCGTTGCGGGCCATTGTAACCCTGAAAGTATTGATCTCATCTCCGGTTTTATACAGGAAAGATTTTGAATTTTCGCGCACAACACCACTTTTATGATCCCTTTGGCTATATGACATGTTAAGGATGATGCTGTGAATGTTGTCATTTTCAAAATCAGCATTAACACTTGCCTGAACTGTCAGTATTTGTACTTCGGGGCTACTAACATCAATATGACGGACCAACTGTTTTCTCTGGTCTTCAGTTAAGCTTGCCAGCAACGTTCCGTTTGGGTATCTCCTGAATTCAACAGTACCATTTTTTTTAAACCTAAAATTGATACTTGTTACTTTCGATTTATCGATATCGTTCCTGAATGAATAATGCGTTTCTACAGTAGGCCTCATTTTATCAAATACATTTACACCTACATCAGGATTTGGTTGTGGTTGGCTGGTGCCTCCCCCACCACCTTCCTCGTCGTCACTGCCATCGTCGGGTTTAGATTCCCCAATAAATGCTGTTTCGAAGAATGACGGTAAAATCGTATTCATAATGGTATCCATCAAAGTAGTCCTGAGGCTGTTTTCAATCTCACGCACCTCTTCACTATTTGCCGCAACATCACCAAAATCGGTAATTTCTATATTGATGACTTTACGGTCAATCATTTCCTCCACTAACTTCGCAACATCCGTTTTACTGGCGTAAACACTCCTTGAGTCGGTAACTGTTTTTTTCTTCCACCATAGTGCCCCCGAAGTTTTCACTTTATAAGACCCTCTTTTCTTTTTGGTATAGTCTTCCTTGTATGATTGCATAAAGTTATACATCTGGCTTGAACTTGCATTTACTTTCACTTCCAGGTTTGGCACAAAGGCAAAACCTTTCAAATCGTAACGAACAATGGCCTGAAGAGGGGTAATATCATCTCCTTTGCCACTAAAACCTTTGGTTAAGGCATCAAAATAAATCTGGGCGCCCTCAATCCCGAATGTAGCGTAAAATGAAGCTGAATTGCTGCCCACCAGCGATGGTTTTACTTCTTCTGATGATTGTTTCTTAAACGTATCTCCCAGGCCCTCCAATAATTCCAGTTTCGCTGTTCCGTCTTTCCAGGTATTTGGTGTGCCCAGCTTAATCATCGGTTTATTTCCACGGTTCACCCTCACCGGGCTCATTTTCCCTTTTCTGAATTTACCAATCAGCCTTGTAAATTTATGCTGGTTATTGGTTACAATTGTCGCCAGATAATCGGTAATAATTTTGTGTTCTTCTTCGTTTACCGAAAGATCGGTAGTGAACAGAAGCTGCCCTAACTGCGATTCAACCAAATCTTTATTGCTGCTGCTTGCATAAGCAATATCGGCATTTCGGGAAAAGAAGTTAAAAGTAAGCTGAGGCGTCCCTTTATCATCGACAGCTAACTTGGGCCTTCCCCTTAAAGCATAAAATACATCTGTTTTTTCGTGATCCGGAAAAATTTCTATATCGTCTAATCCGGGAACTTTTAAAGTTGGAAATAGCATTAACATAATTTCAAATTTTTAATTTATTATTTATACATTGAAAATTCTTAACAATAGTTCTTCTGAACCGGCTGGTATTACTACATTTAGCACTTCGTCCGAGCCATCTTTTTTAAATATTTTTGCAACAGCCGACAAAGGATCGGTTGGCGCCACATCTTTAAGCACAATGGTTTCTTCAGGGTTGGAACTTCTTAAAATAATGGTCTCCACCGGTTGAACGCCGGCAGTAGTAGCACTGTCGAATATTTGTACCTGAACCGCGGCAATATTGCCTGCAAAAGTATCGGCCCCAAGCATTGTGGAGACTTTCAAAACTTTCAGGCCACAACTTTCGAGGCTGACAGGAGGTTCTTCAATACGATACTCCCTTTCTTCACCATCAATTATTTCGCCATTGGTTAAAATAAACTGGGTGGAGGCATTCCAAATCCGGGGATCTTCTTCTTCAACTATAATAGAAAATTGTTTCGGATTTGCGTCTCCCGAAGCAAGCACCAAAGAACGCATTAATTCTTCCCCTTCGGCGTTTTCGTACCTGACCTTTACAATGGCCTTGCTAATAAGGTTTCCAGGATTTACCAGAATGGGTGCAATATTTAATACCCGTGTTTCCGGCCGGTTTACAATAACCTGCGAATCGGTTTGGTTTTCGTACTCTTCAACCACAGAATCTTCTTTAAAGAAAAACTTTTCCCGTTTAAAATAGACGTATTTGTTTTCAACGGCAGGAAATATTAAGTGTTTTATAAGAGAACTTTCACCCTCCTTAAAAATAACGGTTTTCCCGTTGGCATCTTTCCCGGGCGCCAGAAATACCTGTACAGATTGGATTGCATCTTCAGAAAAAATCAATTGCCCCGGTTGGATTTCCAATGGGATAAGCGGTGAATGATCGGTAATGTTTACGGCAATATCACGGACCGTTGAATTTTCAAATGTCCGTGAACGGATTTTGGTTTCATGCGTGCCGATAATGGAGCCCGGCTCATGTATAAATTCTACATAATAATCGTAATCCAGAGTGCCAAAATCATCTACAAAAAAGTTGATGAATTTACGTGGATTAGCGGTATTTACCATGATACTAATTTCATGTTTGCGTTTTGTTTTATCCCCTTCTGTTTCCCTGAATCCATAAGCTATATGCACGATGGCTTCCCTTATCCTGAATTCTTCAAAATTCAAGGCCGATCTTATTTCTATTTCTATTTCTTTGAATGGCCCATCCCCTAACCTTACCAGCATAACCTGCTTGTCAGCATCGAACTGGGTCCCTTCTGTTGACAAAGCGCCTGAAGGATGATACTCATGCACTTTTGCTTCTGCTTTGTCGAAAATGTAGGTTCGTTTTATTTGCTGTGAAATAGAACGGTGTTTCAATGAATAGCCAGCATTGATAGACACTTTTGTTCCAACGCGCTCTGGTGTATTTCCACCACCTCCTGTTGGCGTGGGCGTTGTGGGTGTTGGAGAAGTCGGGGTAGGTGTAGTTCGTGTGGGTGTTGTTGGTGAAGGTGTAGTTGGCGTGGGTGTAGTTGTTGTGGGCGTAGGTGTAGTTGTTGTAGGTGTAGGCGGAGTTGTTGGCGTTGGCGTTGGAGTTGTTCGTGGCGGATCTGTAATGGTTGGTGGAGGGGTCGGCGTTGGTGTGGTTCCATCGTTATCGTTTGGAGTAGGGGACGTAGGTGATGGGGTTGGAGTAGTGGGGGAAGGAGAGGGTGTTGTAGGAGTCGTTGGGGTTGGCGGTGACGTTGATGTGGACGTTGTTGGTGTCGGTGTAGGAGTGGGCGTTGGGGTTGGGGTTGGTGTCGGCGTTGATCTTGTAGGAGTTGCTGTAGATGTGGGCGTACTTTCACTTGGCAAAGTACTGCCCAAAACATTATAATCTTCTCTCGGAATGGCGGTTGCATCAAAAAGCGTTGGCGACATCAATTCTCTGACTAATTTCATCGCATTCGGATCATCAGAGCCTAATGGATTCCCCGCGCCTGTACCTGTATAATCAACTTGTTTTATGGATATAGCACCTTTATTAACAAGGTCGCGCATTATTAAGTCGATATCATTATTTGATACAATTTTTACAGAACCGGTTTCAAGGTTTAAATCAGCATCTATATGATGTTGCCAAAAATCTTCCGTAGCCTTAAAATCAACCGTAATTTCTAAATGATAGGCAGGCATAACACCTAAAAACTGCAAATCGTAAACAATGCCGACCTGGGTCTGAGTGCTGTTTTTAAGCAAGCTCCACATTATTTGAGCTTCCTTTCCACCCAACCTTAAAGAAAAAACTGCGGTTTGCTTTCCAAACAACGAAGGTTTTGCCGAACCTGCTACGGAAAAATTTACCGGGCTATTTTCTTCACCACCGGTGCTTCCAAACATTACAAGTTTCACAGCGCCATCTTTAAAAGGCACCTGGGCTAATTTTACTTCAGAACCAGCTTCTGATTGAAGTTCCTGTTTAATTTGATCCAATTCGGTCTCTGTCGGACCCAATTCAACCTCCAGTGTCAAAAATCCTCCGGTCCGATCCATGTTATCGGTAAACTCCGGCTCGGTCCCTTCCACTACTTCACCATCAATATAAGCAACATATTGAATGCCTTTTCCATTGTCGGCAATTTTAACTTTATCATCCGGCAAATAAAAATACTGAGCAGTGTCCTGGAAATCCCTAAAAATGGTTATTCCTTTAATAACTCTCTGATGATCAATTGATAGCATTTTCTTTATTTTTTAATGTAAATACAAAATGTTTCGTTTTATTGATAAATTCTGATAAGTCAACCTCGCCATTTATATTTTGAGGTGCGTAGTCTTTCATAAATTCGAGATATGAATGGGCTGAGGCAGACTGAAATACACCATCGGGCTCGCCCATAAAATAGAACCGGTTTAGTCTTGCACTATATAATTGCGATAAACATTTTTGAAGTTTCAATATCTCCCTGCCGGAAGAACCATAACGTAAAATATGCCGGGTTTGTCCACTATTCAATTCTTTTAAATCATTAAAATCGAATAATAAGAATGAAAAAGCAGCATTGTTTTGAGGCATAGAATTAATTATTTCAATAAACTGTTCCCACGAATTCCAAAAAAATCCAGCATTGTTGTTACTAACGTATTCTTTGGGTTGTCCGGCAATTGTAATGCACCCCGAACTACTAAATGGTTTTTTGAGAAAGGAATTATACCCGTTTTCATTGTCAGTAAGCTGAACAGGTTCTGTTCTGGAAGCATGCAAATTGTCTCCGGGATACGCAATACTATAAGTTATTTCGTTAAAATTGAAGGCACTTTTTGAAGGTTTACGAATAACTTCAGGCCTCAGAATCCAACCTTCCTCCATCATTAACAATGCTTCGTGCCGTTGAAAGCCTGAATGTTTTTTTGGATGAATTCCTTTTTCCAATTTGTATTTCCCCGGACATAATGTATTAAAATGCAATACTGTTTCGGGGCATCGATGCAAATAATCAAGGGAAGGCACAGTGCTGCCCGGAAACATCGCTATTTTGCCAGATCCTGTCCACCAAATTCCGATTGTGCATCCAAAAGTCCGGAAGTCAATCTTTTTTCGTTTAATATGATGCCCATTTTCCGGTTTCCCCAAAAAATCAGCCATTTTACTAAAACACACTTTTGGTAAGGCACCTCTAATTGCAAACAAAACAACTTTTTCAGATTTTAAATCGAAATGAAATGCTTCGCAAAGATTTCGTAATATCGAATTAGTTATATTCATAAAAAATATATCCTGTTATTAGCAGATTAAAGAGGAATAATACACAAATAAATCCCGAACATATTTCAACAATTATACTACACACAACTTGCGTAATCTATTATGCTCTGGCATTATCACAAATAAGCAGATTCGAAGAATTTGGTCTTTTTGGAATTGAAAAATGTTTGATTCTATAAAAAGACGATCTTCTATTCTTGTTTACTTTCAAAAAAATAGAACAGAAAGGGTTTGTGTCTTTTTTCACTTTATCAAACAACATTCGCTTTCTATACTAAAAAGTTCCGAAAAAAAATTGACAATACCAAAAAAAGACATGAGTTGGGATTAAGATGCCGCACTTTATCTGATTTTTTTTGCCTGCTGCGATAAGAGAAACACAATAAAAAAGGATATTTGAAAACAATTATCAGAATTCAACCTCATCCTCTTGTTGATTTTTTTCTTTTTCCCGTTCAGGAAAAGTGTCAGGTCCTCGTCATCGGCCGGATTGATCAAGGCTGTAGCCTCAAAAGGAATGCATCCGTTTTTAAACCAGATAAGCAATCCAAAAGAAGTAAAAGTAAATTTTTATTGTAATTTGGCCCCCCGAAGATAAAATGCTGTTATGAAAAAAATAGTGTCTGATCTCTCTGCAGGAAACAGGACGGCCTTTAAAAAAATCTTTCGGCTGAACTACCCTCTTTTTTAGCTTTAATTTCAGCTTTATTAATCGTCTTTTTATTTATACCCTTGAACGGAGAATTTTATTCATCATTCAATCAAGATACAACAAAGCGCTAATATTTATGCCACTTTATACTCCCTGATACCTAAATGAATTTTTTGTATTGTGTCTATTTATTCCCTAATTTCACATTATTTATAAATGTCTTTGCCGGCTTGAAAGAAGGAACTTTATGTGCAGGTATTACAATTGAAGTATTTTTTGAAATATTACGGGCTGTTTTTGCAGCTCTGTCCTTAACCACAAAACTCCCGAACCCTCTGAGGTAAATATTTTTGCCTTCCAGCATAGAGTCTTTTATCGTTTTCATAAAACCTTCCACTGCTTTAAGTACTTCTGATTTTTCAACTCCTGTTTGTTTTGCAATTTCGTTTACTATTTCTGATTTTGTCATTATAATTTGATATATAGATTATTCGATCTCAAATGTATTTATTAATGCTCAATATAAAAAATCCGATTACTGATTTATTCTCGGAATGAACAAAAATGGTTGAATCATTTAAATTGCAATCTACTTATGGGTAACTGTTCAGTGTGTTAAACATTCCGGATGGTTGCCAGTGCTTTAATGGCTAAAGTGTTGCGAAAAAAATCATAAATTGAATTTATAAATCAATTAAGCTTTGAACATTAACATTATTGAAAAAATGAAGCAACTGGTTTTAATGGATTCAAAGGGATTACTGATTATGCTTAAGTATCAAAGATTTTTTAAGTTTACAAACTATTAATACCTAACAAAAAAAAGGGTTTTGAAGCAGAAGTATATTACGTATGGAACTAACGGAAGAACAGAAAAAGATTATTGCGTCGACCGGTAATATAAAGATTAATGCTGTTGCGGGGTCGGGAAAGACTACTACGGTTATTGAATATGCGGCTTCAAGGCCTAAGACAAGCAGGATATTGTATCTTGCCTTCAACAGGTCGGTGAGGCTGGAGGCAATCCGGAAATTTACTGAACGAGGGATAACTAATGTTCGGGTTGAGACTGCTCATTCTCTTGCTTACAAGCATGTAGTTCATCAAAATGGTTACAGGGTAAAGCCTACAGATTATAAGCCATATGAAGTGGCAAAACTTTTAGGGCTTCAGGGAAACGGAGAGAAGCATGCTGAATATGTTGTGGCAAAACATATTTTGAAGTTTATTTCTTTTTTTTGCAACAGTGACACCCCGCGTGTCCAGGAGCTGAATTACCTGGAAACCATTCATGATTCTAAAGCAAGAACTTTTGTTACTACATTCTACAGTTATATAGAGCGGCAAAGCCGGGTTCTTTTGAACAAGATGGATAAGGGGGAGATTGATGTTACACATGATTTTTACCTGAAGAAGTTTCAACTTTCAAATCCGCAGTTGCATTACGATGTTATTTTGTTTGATGAAGGGCAGGATGCATCTCCTGCAATGCTGGATGTGTTTTTCAAGCAAAAGGCAGTTAAGGTTATTGTTGGTGATACCCATCAACAAATCTATGGTTGGCGGCATGCTGTTAATTCTCTTGAAAAGGTAGATTTCAAGGATTATTATCTTTCGACCAGTTTTCGGTTTAACCAGGATATTGCGAATCTGGCAATGGATGCATTGAAGTTAAAAGAGATGATGGGCACATCCGTGTCATTTTCCATAAAAGGGAAAGGCACACTGGGTGAAATTAAGTCGAAGGCGGTGATTGCGAGGACCAACCTGGGGCTGTTGTTAAAAGCCATTGAGTATGTGATGGAAAAGAAAAAAGTGCGTTCGATTTATTTTGAAGGCAATATAAATTCTTACACCTATGCTGATGACGGAGCGTCGTTGTATGATGTTTTGAACTTATATAATAAGAACCGTAAGCTAATTAAGGATAAGCTTATTCTGGAAATGAAGGACATGGATGAACTGGAGGATTATATAAAAAAAACTGAAGATGTTCAGTTGGGAATGATGGTAGAAATTGTGAAAGAATATGGTAATGAAATTCCAAAAATCATTGAGGCAATAAAAGAAAAGCATATAAAGAATGATAAAAAAGAAAATGCTGAAATGATATTTTCTACGGTTCACCGCAGTAAGGGAATGGAATATGATGCCATACAGCTTGCCCGGGACTTTATTTCAGCTGAGGAAATTACAAAACAGATGACTACCACCAGAGAAGAAAATCTTAATCTGGCTCATCTGAATGAGGAAATAAATCTGCTTTACGTAGCTATAACCCGCACCAAAAGCAGCATTCACATTCCGGAAACCATTGTACCCGGTAAATTTCCCAGGTCGCGGCAAATACATGTTATGCGAGTGGAAGGTGAAAAGAAACCGGAAAAAGGTATACATGCAGAAACTGAAAATAAACCGGGTTTAATTTCGATTTATGCTCAGGATGATGTGATTAACAACTATAAATTGAAAGAGAAAGCTGCCAAATATAAAGAAGCCTGTCAGCGATGGACAACGGAGCTTGATGATGAGTTGACGGTTATGTTTTGTGAAGGGGTAACAGTTAAAGATATTGCCAAACATTTTGGCAGAAGCAGGGGGGCGATAAGAAGGAGAATAAAGAAGCTGGAGCTGGAGGAGTTGTATGGATGAATGATGGATAATATAAGCCACTGTGCGCTTATGGAATAACAGGTTTAATTTCTTTTTTAATAATAGTGCATATTTCCTCGTTGGCAAAGGATATGACTTTTGATGCAGGAAGCTCTTCGTATTTTTCAAAAATGGTTGAATGTTGATAATACCTGATGTTTTCAAAGATTGCCAACTCCTGTTGTTTTTCCAGTGCATAATTATTCCGGAAGCGACCTTCACCAGAATAAGGAAGTGTACATAATGCAAAATAATTTTTATTGTTTTTCTTCAGTATTGACAGCGACAACTTTATTTCACCTGCTGATGCCCTGATTGCAGCATCACCAACAACCTATGATTATGTATTGGCAAATCCACCGTTTGGCAAAAAAAACAGTCAGACATTTACCAATGCAGAAGGAGAACTGGAGAAAGATGATTTAACGAAATGAAAAGAGTTACAAAATTTAACTTCTGTAACTCTCTCATTTTTAGTCTTTCAGTTTGTGGGTCCAACAGGGGGGCCTACCCCCATTCGATCACCGTTTTTATATCATCTTCTGATCGTACATCAATGGCTTGTTGAAAATCGGTATATGGTATACGGTTGGTAATGAGCCCATCGATTAAACCGCCCCATCTGTTTTTGGCAAGCTCCAAATCGCTTACCGCAGTGGCAAAATGTGCGACACTGGCATTTACACTGCCTACTATTATCTGGTTTTTCAGTACTATCTGCTTCATTAATTCAGCCTCTAAAACAAAAGTTGGCCGGTGATCCCCTGGAATGCCTGTCATAACATAGATACCGTTAATTCCCAATACATCAATAAGCTGAAACCCTAACCTGGCTATGCCAGCTGCTTCAAAAATAAAATCAAACTCGCCGTGTTTATCGTCAATGTTTATGGTTTTGATTTCCCTTCCATCAATGTAATGGCCACCCAGAGCGTGCAGAATTTTAACCCTTTGTGAGGTTTCACTTACTATATCCAATCCCCAAATGTCAGCTCCACGTAATTTTAATGCAAAAGTTGCCAAAAGACCTATGGCCCCAATACCGGCGATGAGTACTTTTTTTCCTTTATACCAATCTTCTGCTTTTACCCCGGGTATGCGCGATGCCTGTATCAATGCCGACTCGGTTATTGCTTTTGATGCCACCGACATGGGCTCTGTTAAAACCCCAATGTCTTTTATACTCACAGGTACTTTAACCAAATAATCTTCGTGATCAACAACGTATTCGGTTTCAAAACCATGTAAGCCTTTTATGCCCCTTTCTTTGTATTCGCCCGTAAAACACATATCGCTTCGGTTATTCGTGCAGCAGGACAATCCTTTGTTGCATTCCCTTCGGACCATAAAAACAGCATAATCGCCTACCTTTACTTTTTTTACTTTTTCGCCCGTTTCAGTAACTATCCCAATCATTTCGTGGCCAATCACCAAATAGTTGTTATCCATGGGGGTATCTGCCCTTCCGCCAACAACCTCTTCGCGGTCTGTGCCGCAAATGCCCACCTGAAGCACTTTTAATTTCACATCGTAGGGAGTAACCAATTCAGGCACATCTTTATCAACGATGGATATCCCAGGTTGTCCTGGCATAATGGAAATAGCTTTCATAGTTTCTTTCATACTGTTTGTTTTTAAAGGTATAGTATGGAACTCGCATGTATTTTAATCATTCTCCTGGATATAAATATTTTACATGCTCGTTTCATAATGTATTTATAAATTTTGTACCTGCTGCATTTTTAGTGGAAGAGCCCCTGCTACTGCTACTACCTTCTGCCTCCTGCCACTTTTTATCCTCCAAAAAACGTAGCTTTCATTTCATATTCATTTGAATAAACATTTAAACACCGGAAGATATGTCCTGGTTTCTTTGATCATTCAATTGCTTATCTAAATTCAAGGCTGCACTTATCAATCCCAGATGGGTGAATGCCTGGGGAAAGTTCCCAAATGTTCGCCTTTAAATCCCAGCATTTCGGCATCCTCAGAGTAAATCACAAAAAAATGATGAAGAGGAAATCCTATGAATTTTTCTCAGGATTTAAAGGAGAAAAACCTGTTTGGACTAAAAACGTAAAAGATAAGAAGCCTGTATTTGTCGACAGGAACGGTGTTGGTACCCCAATGGGAATCAGCTATAACCGGGGATTGGGCAGGTATTTGTTAACAACCGGACACAGCATGGGCCATTCCGGGATGTTAGGCCTTTTTGAAGCCTCTTCGCCGTGGGGTCCGTGGTCAAGGATAAGTTATGCGAAAGAAGAAACCTGGTTCGGACACAATTTTAACCCCGAAATTGTTCCGGCAACCCGTTTTTTCTGGTGTATTCCAACTAAATGGATAAGCAAAGACGGCCTCTCTGCTACCATCGTTTTCACAGGTGGATGGGAAACAGGGGGATCCTTTAATGATTCTTTTAATACTGTTCGTGTAAATTTTATTAAGGCTCAATAAAAATAATTGAAAAATAATTGGCGCTCCTGATTTACCCCAATCCGTCAGCCGCCGGATGTCAGGAGAAAAATCTGGCTGTTTCCTTTAGGGTTCAGGGTAAAAACAGACAGACTTTTCGAATGTGTTAAAGTAGAATCATTTAACCTGAACTATTTGATGAGCTGCAATAAAAATACCAGAGTGTATCTAATGTGTTTATTAAATTTTAATGAATTCGCTATAAATTTGCTATAAATTCGCAAAATAGCGAGTTCATAGCGAAAAAATAGCGAGTTCATCATGAATAGATATAAAAATTCTTATATCTTAGGTAGGTGTTCTTTAGATAACTGATATTTTTTTTTAAGTAATTAAAAATAATGACATGTCAACAATTGATAACCTTTTCGACGCTGGCAGCGGCAGGCTGGGTAACCTGGTGTTTTACCGCAGGTATGGTAAAAGTTACGTGAGGGGTATTTGGTTCATGTTGTTCATGTTGTTTGGTTCGAAAGGTTCGAAAAGTTCGAAGGGTAGGAAGAATGGTTTATTTGGTTCATGTTGTTTAGGTTGTTTATGTTGTTTGGTTCGAAAGGTTCGAAAAGTTCGAGGGGTAGGAAGAATGGTTTATTTGGTTCATGTTGTTTATGTTGTTTATGTTGTTTGGTTCGAAAGGTTCGAAAAGTTCGAAGGGTAGGAAGAATGGTTTATTTGGTTCATGTTGTTTATGTTGTTTATGTTGTTTGGTTCGAAGGGTTCGAAAAGTTCGAAGGGTAGGAAGAATGGTTTATTTGGTTCATGTTGTTTATGTTGTTTATGTTGTTTGGTTCGAAGGGTTCGAAAAGTTCGAAGGGTAGGAAGAATGGTTTATTTGGTTCATGTTGTTTATGTTGTTTATGTTGTTTGGTTCGAAGGGTTCGAAAAGTTCGAAGGGTAGGAAGAATGGTTTATTTGGTTCATGTTGTTTATGTTGTTTATGTTGTTTGGTTCGAAGGGTTCGAAAAGTTCGAGGGGTAGGAAGAATGGTTTATTTGGTTCATGTTGTTTATGTTGTTTGGGTTGTTTGGTTCGAAGGGTTCGAAGGGTTCGAAGGGTAGGAAGAATGGTTTATTTGGTTCATGTTGTTTATGTTGTTTATGTTGTTTGGTTCGAAGGGTTCGAAAAGTTCGAAGGGTAGGAAGAATGGTTTATTTGGTTCATGTTGTTTATGTTGTTTATGTTGTTTGGTTCGAAGGGTTCGAAAAGTTCGAAGGGTAGGAAGAATGGTTTATTTGGTTCATGTTGTTTATGTTGTTTATGTTGTTTGGTTCGAAGGGTTCGAAAAGTTCGAAGGGTAGGAAGAATGGTTTATTTGGTTCATGTTGTTTATGTTGTTTATGTTGTTGGTTCGAAAGGTTCGAAAAGTTCGAAGGGTAGGAAGAATGGTTTATTTGGTTCATGTTTTTGTTATATGTTGTTTATGTTGTTTGGTTCGAAGGGTTCGAAGGGTTCGAAGGGTAGGAAGAATGGTTTATTTGGTTCATGTTGTTTATGTTGTTTATGTTGATTGCTTACCAGGGTTTACCTGGTTTGCATAGGGCATACTCATAGATTTCGAATTAGCAGAGAAGCAGTGGAAGAGGCGTTAAAAGAGATAAAAAATAAACACAGGCCGTTGATGAAACTTGTTTTTACAGAACAGTCGCTTGTGTAAGAAAATTTTTTAACTCCATTCCTCAAAAAAAAATATTATGAAATGCCCGAAACATTTGGGATAATCGTTTCAATAAATAACTTTCTATTTCTATCTTTACTTAGTAAATAATAAAGAATATGGATATTCAGGCATTAAAACTGGAACTGGTTTCCAGAATAATCAATACCAATAAATTTTCTGTGTTGATGGAAGTCGACAAAATATTTCAAAAAGAAATTTCTGCAGATTGGTGGGATGAATTACCTGAAGAAGTTCAGGAGTCAATAATGGAGGGAGTTAAAGATATTAAAAAAGGAAATGTGCATAATCATGATCAGATGATTCAGGAAGCCAGGCAAAAATATGGATTCTAGTATGGAAGTTATTTGGTCGGAACGGGCCAGAATTACATATTACAAGGTACTGGATTATTTAGAAGAGAATTGGTACAGGCACGAAATAATTCAGTTTATAAACAGAACTGAAGTTGTAATAAATGCAATAAAGAAAAATCCAGGAATCTATACTTATGCAGTTAAAAACAAAAATATCCGGCGAGCTATAATAGACAAGCATAATTCTTTTTATTATCAGGTGGATCAAAAGAAGAAGAAAATTTATATTTTAACTTTTTTTGATAACCGGCAAAATCCTAAAAGGTGGAAAATTAATTTGTAGGATGAAGATAACCTTTGTGTTAAACTCAATGAACTCAGAACTATTAACTGAGCCAATGAATTTTCATTAAATCCATCGGGGTGAATTGCCGTTGGCCGGTGGATTTATCCAACGGTTTTGAAAGCAGTAGTTGCTTTAGCCACATGTTCGAAGGGTAGGAAGAATGGTTTATTTGGTTCATGTTGTTCATGTTGTTTATGTTGTTTGGTTCGAAGGGTTCGAAAAGTTCGAAGGGTAGGAAGAATGGTTTATTTGGTTCATGTTGTTTATGTTGTTTATGTTGTTTGGTTCGAAGGGTTTGAAAAGTTCGAGGGGTAGGAAGAATGGTTTATTTGGTTCATGTTGTTTATGTTGTTTATGTTGTTTGGTTCGAAGGGTTCGAAAAGTTCGAAGGGTAGGAAGAATGGTTTATTTGGTTCATGTTGTTTATGTTGTTTGGGTAGTTTGGTTCGAAAGGTTTGAAAAGTTCGAAGGGTAGGAAGAATGGTTTATTTGGTTCATGTTGTTTATGTTGTTTATGTTGTTTATGTTGTTTGGTTCGAAGGGTTCGAAGGGTTCGAAGGGTAGGAAGAATGGTTTATTTGGTTCATGTTGTTTATGTTGTTTATGTTGATTGCTTACCAGGGTTTACCTGGTTTGCATAGGGCATACTCATAGATTTCGAATTAGCAGAGAAGCAGTGGAAGAGGCGTTAAAAGAGATAAAAAATAAACACAGGCCGTTGATGAAACTTGTTTTTACAGAACAGTCGCTTGTGTAAGAAAATTTTTTAACTCCATTCCTCAAAAAAAAATATTATGAAATGCCCGAAACATTTGGGATAATCGTTTCAATAAATAACTTTCTATTTCTATCTTTACTTAGTAAATAATAAAGAATATGGATATTCAGGCATTAAAACTGGAACTGGTTTCCAGAATAATCAATACCAATAAATTTTCTGTGTTGATGGAAGTCGACAAAATATTTCAAAAAGAAATTTCTGCAGATTGGTGGGATGAATTACCTGAAGAAGTTCAGGAGTCAATAATGGAGGGAGTTAAAGATATTAAAAAAGGAAATGTGCATAATCATGATCAGATGATTCAGGAAGCCAGGCAAAAATATGGATTCTAGTATGGAAGTTATTTGGTCGGAACGGGCCAGAATTACATATTACAAGGTACTGGATTATTTAGAAGAGAATTGGTACAGGCACGAAATAATTCAGTTTATAAACAGAACTGAAGTTGTAATAAATGCAATAAAGAAAAATCCAGGAATCTATACTTATGCAGTTAAAAACAAAAATATCCGGTGAGCTATAATAGACAAGCATAATTCTTTTTATTATCTGGTGGATCAAAAGAAGAAGAAAATTTATATTTTAACTTTTTTTGATAACCGGCAAAATCCTAAAAGGTGGAAAATTAATTTGTAGGATGAAGATAACCTTTGTGTTAAACTCAATGAACTCAGAACTATAAACTGAGCCAATGAATTTTCATTAGATCCATCGGGGTGAATTGCCGTTGGCCGGTGGATTTATCAAACGGTTTTGAAAGCAGTAGTTGCTTTAGCCACATGTTCGAAGGGTAGGAAGAATGGTTTATTTGGTTCATGTTGTTCATGTTGTTTATGTTGTTTGGTTCGAAGGGTTCGAAAAGTTCGAAGGGTAGGAAGAATGGTTTATTTGGTTCATGTTGTTTATGTTGTTTATGTTGATTGGTTCGAAAGGTTCGAAAAGTTCGAAGGCTTGTGTCTTGTGCTAAAGGTCCTCGAGCCTTTGTGTTTAAATGCAAATCATCACAGTCTTGATACTTGCGTCACAAAAATCTTGTGTCTATTCTTTTTCAAACTCTTTAACTCCTCAGTTTATACCTCCCGGGTATAAATTCTTTAAGTAAACTGCATTCTATACCCGATTGGGTATAATAAGAATTTAGAATAATTATTTATACCCGATAGGATATAATTTCAAATTAATTACATAACTTTATACCCTTTAAGGTATAAAAAAAAATGACATTAAGTGATTTTGTAAAAGAGAAACGAAATGCAGTCCGGCTCACCCAACCCGAATTGGCCGAAAAGGCAGGTGTTGGGTTACGGTTCGTCCGCGACCTGGAACAGGGAAAGGAAACCCTGCGCCTCGACAAGGTAAACCAGGTGCTAAAAATGTTTGGCTATGAAGTTGGTCCTGTTAAGATTCAAAAGTTTGAATAATGCCAAAAAGAAAAGCTGAAATACGAATGCATAACCAAACCGCCGGTTGGCTGATCCAGGACGAGGAGGGGTATCATTTTCAGTACGACAAAGCGTACCTGGATTCTGACTCTCCTCAGGCTGTAAGCCTGACTTTGCCTTTGCAGGAATCCGCCTTCACCTCCAAAGTCATGTTCCCTTTTTTCGACGGCCTCATTCCCGAAGGATGGTTGCTCGACATTGCCGAACGAAACTGGAAGTTGAACCCTCGCGACCGGATGGGCCTTTTAATGGCCTGTTGCAAAGATTGTATTGGGGCAGTGAGTATAATCTCTGTTAACGAAGAAATTTAATAAAAACATGAATTGTCTTTATTGCTATAAACCATTGGCTGTCGATGAACGGGATTTCCACGCCTCGTGCAGCAAAAAAATGTTCGGATTGGCAATTCCCCCGGTTTTGCCATATCATGAAAACGATCTGGAAAAGCTGGCCGAAGAAATTTTGAAAACTCAGACCACTGTAACCGGGGTACAGGCTAAACTTTCGCTGCACCTGGCCTCCGGTGAGCATCGCAATGCACCCAAACGGTTTACTATCGTAGGGCTTTGGGGAGGGTACATTTTAAAACCTCCGGGACCAAACTATCAACAGTTGCCCGAAGTCGAAGACCTGACAATGCACCTGGCAAACCTTGCCAAAATAAATGTTGTCCCGCATAGTTTGATCCGCATGCAATCAGGCAATCTGGCGTATATTACCAAACGCATCGACCGCATCAAAAAAGAGAAACTGCATATGGAAGACATGTGTCAGTTAACCGAACGGCTGACAGAGGAAAAATACAACGGCAGTTACGAACAAATTGGCAAGGCAATTCTAAAATATTCCTCCAATCCCGGGCTCGATGTCGTTAATTTTTGTGAACTGGTCGTATTCTCCTTTTTAACAGGAAATGCCGATATGCACCTGAAAAACTTTTCCCTGATCCATCAGCCGCAACAAGGCATTGTGCTTGCACCTGCATACGACCTGGTGGCAACAGCCCTTGTCAATCCTGCCGACGATGAGGACCTGGCCCTTACCCTGAACGGAAAAAAGAAAAAAATCAACAGGAACGATTTTAAAACTGCATTTACTACCCTCAAGTTAGATGAAAAGCAGCAGGAAAACATATTCAGAAAAATGGAGAAAAGCAGCTCTGATTGGATGGATCTAATCGATAACAGTTTTCTAGCCAATGATTTCAGGGAAAACTGTAAAAACCTCATCAAAACAAGGTTTAACAGGTTAATGTAACACACATCACTTCAGATATCATACCAGTCCTTCCTTAAGCTCCCTAATCTCCTTAACGACCTTACATTGTTTTTATGTCCTATGTCTTGTGTATCAATATCTTGTGTCTGTTCTTTCTCAAGAAATTCAGGAATCTCAGGATTTCAAGAAAATTGAGGAAATGAATCTGAAGACAAAATTAATTTTTCTTATCTCTATCTTAATGATTATTTCTTGTTCAAAGAAAGATGATTTGACCAGAGAGCATATAGTAAATTCTATGGTTCAACAGGAAATTAAAATTAAAAACGGAGATAAGCTAATATTGAATTTGGGAAACTTCGGAGACGAGGAAGGTGCATGGATTTTTGAAGCCCCTCAAAACGCAAAGGTGAGTAGAATATTACGAGAACTATCCAGTAGTTCAATTTTCTATGAATATTCTCCGTTAGGCAATTTTACGGGTAAAGACACGGTTGGATTGATACTGAATCGAGGATCTGATGGTGCAAGTTTGGGAATTAATGACACTACCTGGATTTATATCATTACCGAATAAAAAATTAGAAAACACGGTGGCAAATAAATAGGACTTCTTGTTTATTTCAACCGAAAAGTATACCAGTAGTTCAGTCCAAAAGTATACCATTTTACTTAAAATAAAAAGGGCAGTACTCTACTGATTGGGGTACCCCAATCAGTAGAGTACTGGTGCACAAATTTTGATTTTTTGGTTTTTCATTTTTTCATCATTTCTTTTGTTTCCCTTAACCGGTAAGATTCACCATTCATATTTACCAGATGTGCCTTATGGGTCAACCATGATTTCGCTTTATTACAAGAAGAATTAGGTAATAATTTTGTCTTTGAGGATAAAGAAATGGTAATTTTCTATTATCAGAGGCTCATAAAACAGTTAAATAATAATGCGTTTGTTTCAGCAAATGAGTATTATAAACCGGATGATATTGTAAATTCCATCAGCGATAGAGATGCATTTCTAGCACCAGATTTTGACCCCTGGAAATACTGTAAGGTAACCTATGACTTACCTTCTTTTCTGAAAGATAATCCACATGCAGATAAATATGCACCTAAATTTCTGTTGTAGGATACATCTCAATGATAACTAATTTTTAGAGAGGAGGAAACATTTTTATGTATCTTCCTCTTTTTAGTTTTTAGCACAACGCTTATTCCCACATCGACACTTTCATTATTTTCGATATATTTGTCTAGCCAGAATCAGAAACTATTTGTCAAACTATTATAATATCTTCTGTTTTTTCATGGTGCACGATATGAAAAATTATTTACAAACTAACAGCTAAACCTATGAAATACACAAATTATCAACGGAATCATGTAATTTTACCCGGAAGAGAAGATGCTCTGGAGGCTTTCTTAAAATCAAAATTTCATGGAAAGAATCATAAATGGCAAAATGGATTTAGTTCAAATAGTGAGGATGCTTTAACATGGTCTTATTTTGATATATTAAAGAACCTTTCATTAGAAAATAAGCTGAAGGCATTAGATGAAATTATTGAAGATTCTTTTCAAACAGAAACAAAAGATTTTTTATATAGGAATTCTGGATATTCATTGGATGATATACAAGTTGAATGTGGCGAAGAATTTCGTGGTCCTACAACTAAGGAAGCCACTGAAGTGGACGCTTATGTAGAATTACCTAATAAGTTAATTTTTTTTGAAGCAAAATTATACAGCTCAATTAGCTTAGCCGACCCAAATAAAAACAAGCCTCATGACCAAATTATTCGAAAACTCAGAGTTGGGTTAGATTATGCAGCCCACCAGCATCCACTAAAAGAATTTTATTTCATCTTCATTGACATTGCTCCTGCCAATGAACTTCTAAAATTCTCCCCTGATAAATGTTTAGAAAATGCTTTGAAAAATACAAAAGGTAAGTGGAAAAGTGCATGGTGGTACAAGTATTATAAATATGGCAGGAATAAAAGTATGAAACCTCTAAAAACTCAATTAGAAGATATTACTCATGACTCTGTTGAAGCTGTCGCTAAAAATATGGGGTGGCTAACTTGGACTGATTTATCAAAAATAGTTATGCGAGGAATGATAAAAAATTATATTTCCAGAGAGCTTGAAAATAACTTTATTATATGTGAAAGTGAGTAATATAAGAAATATTTTGCTATAAAAGAATGAATATTCTAGATATTGATAAATTAGAGCAACTTGATGTTGTTCTCGTGAGATTTCCAGAGGATGAAAGTAGCTTGCAAATTAGACAAGCTTGTGATTCAAGTTATAGTCATGCAATAGTATATTTGGGTAATGGTTCATTTATCGAAGGAGTTGACCCCATTGTTGGACTATTTTCATACCATAGATATTATTTTGAAAATTTAGATAATGTCCAAGTATTAAGGCTTAAAAAAGAATATAAATCAAAGTTAAACTTTAAAAAGGCAGAAGATTTTTTGAGAAGTTTGGCATATTGTAACTACTCCAGACGATTATTGTTTTACATTAATAATAGAAGTATTAGTAATGATTTGATATTGAAATTTCTCTCGATTAAGTATGGCAAGAAGGTATAGTTTGTACATCATTGGTAACGCTTCCTTACTTTATTGGGGGTGTTGATCTTTCAAAAGAAGAATGAACCTTTTTATGCCCATTTTGGAGATATTGAAAAATTTGAAGGATTTGAGGATGTTACTAAAGTTGTCTTTAAAGAAGTTGAACCAAAGCATTTAAGGAAAGATGTATTTAACTATTTATCGACATATAAAACGGGCTCTCTTCTTGAAAGACAAGCTGAAATAGCCAAAGAACTCAATACATACGTTCAAGATAAATATCGTGATATTTTGCGAAATCCATTGAAATATCAAGATATTAGCATAGATAGAAAAGATTCAGGTTTTTCGAAATGGGAAGACATTTTTCCAAATATTATGAGATGGTATTTAACTGAAACAGGACAAATTATTGACAAAGAATTATCAGAGTTGCTGTTAACAACAAGATATCATCTATTGTGGTCTGAAGAAGTTCATAAACAAAAAGAACAGTTTTCCCCTTTTTATTATCATCATTTCACTAAATTTAAAATAAAAGATCTTGAATTTTTAAAGAATATGATTCAAAAAACATACGAACGTATCCAAATAAGTGAGGATAATACATTTCACAATTTTACACTTTGTCCATGTAGAACATTTCATATTTTATTGGATATGTATCGCTCCTTTTCTGACTTATTAAGATCAAGCATAAATCAATACGATGATTTAATTGAAGAATTAAAAAAGGACGCCTTATAAAGATGCATATACAAAATTGGCATTATAATAATAAATACAATAGCTTTAACCCGCTAAAGAATCGTCATAGCCCAATAGCTAATTTTGAATTATAAAATCTTATTTCATTAAGAACATGGGCTAACAAAAATTTTCATAAAGGAACTGGCATTTTACCGATTTAATATTAAAGTGGGTGAATATTTAACCCTAAAAAGCTAAAGTGAAATTAAGGCGCTAATTTAAGCTTATAAAAGATGAAAGCTTCAAGATACAGCTTTTTTATCCTGCCAATCTTACTTTTTATTTTAAGATTTGTTCTAAATAATTATTATAAATGATTGTATACTTGAGGCAAACAAAATTAGGATGGTAATCAAAAGGACCTAACTTTTAAATTTTACAAAATATTTTCATAGCTTTGGTAATTGATTTATCAACTGAACTTTAAATAAGTCGAACACCAAGCTATGGATAAACTTTCAACTTTCCTTGCAAATGAACAGCGACGGAGATAGTTTCAAGACATACAAGTATTGCTTTGAGAAAGTAGATGTACCAACCTTAATATATGATGACACACAAGACATTTCCTTTAAAAGATATGGAGAAACAGACAAATTTAAAGGCTATAAAGACTTAACACAAAAATCAAAAATGTATGCCGAACACCCCCCATTGTTTCGTTTTGTAGATGGCTCTAGGAGAACATATAAAGTTGATGATATTGCATATAATAACAGAATCTATCCGATTGTTGCAGGTCAAATAGGAGTAGGTTGTTGCGAAAGGCATTCACCTCATCAAATAAATGTAAAGAAATTACACAGATGTAATGTAATAGCATTACCTAGTTGTTCTGATAAAGATGCTAAAGGTGAATTATTTTTCAATAATCTCACTATGAAGATTAATAAACATCCTGTTTTGATTGAAAAAGGAATAAAAATAAGCAAGGTGTTGAATTATCCTGATATAGATGATTCTGCTAAATATGAAGATAAAGGAATCGCTAAGATACAAGACGAAATGATAGATGACGAGAAGGGAATTGTTATTGAGTTAGTTAAAGAAAAAGCATTAAATGAAAATGCCTACTTAATAAAAGATGGATCATTAGAGTATGCATCAATCAAAACAAGCGATAGTAAAGATTTTTCCATAATTAAGAACAACTATAGAAGAGTAATAGGTGTTTCCAAATCATTTAATCCGGAAAAATGTGAGGATGAAAAAGGGAAAAGCAATGCAACAAAAATTGCCAATCTACCTCTTTTCTGCAGAACTGCAGTATATGAGTATAATTCAAGCAGAACTGGAGATGTCAAATTTGGCATTTGGTATATAAGAATTCGAGATGCTATGTACTCCCATAGTCCTTTTTCTGGGATAATAAAGGTTCAGAAAATTATGGTTACAGATTCCGAAGGGACAGATGGTTTCGATAGTGCAGAAATTGACGCAATATCGGCAAACCTTATAAATGAAAGAAATCCTGTTTGTTATGGTAGTGATAGTAGGTGGGCTAATCATTTATACCCTATTTATATGACTGAAAGGTTTATAAAAAGTCAATATATCAGTGACAACTTCTTCCTAAATCTATTTTAAAATGGAAATTATTGGTAAAATTACAGCAACAGAGAAAAACCCAACTACTATTGATGAGTTTTATTTTTGGACATCAAAAGATAGAATTTTAAATCCATTTGATGTTATTACAGTAAATCATATAGAGAATTCTAAGACATATGGAGTAATTGAAGAAATCTCTCATATAACAGATACTCCAAGCTATTTAACAAGTTTTATTTCTTGTGATTTTGGGGATGTTGGTTGTACCCTTAATACACAAAGAATAGGGATGAATTTTGTTAAAGCACGTGTCGTGGGAAATACTGAAATCAATTTATACTCCTGTTCTTGATGGTAGCAATGTTCAATTCTCAAGCCAAAACGAAATAGAAGAAGCTCTTGGATTGAAAGAAGTAAAAAATAAATTAGTTTGTGGTTATCTTCAAATGTATGAAAATGATGATAAAAACAAAGTCACTTTACCAGTACATTTTAATAGTCATTTCTTAATCGGTCCTGAAGGGGCGCATCTTAACATTTCAGGTATTTCAGGTTTCGCTTCTAAAACTTCATATGCAATGTTTTTATTAAAAGCCATACAGCATAATTATATGAATGGTCTTGATAAAGAAGAGGATGATGACATTGCATTTGTGCTATTAAATGTTAAAGGAAGAGATTTACTTGCTATCGATGAACCTAATGATGACATCTAGAGGAATCCCACAAGAAAATTTATTCAATGTTAGGAATGGATACTCAACCTTTTTCTAATGTGAGTTACTTCTACCCTTATTCTTCTAATTATTCTAACACTTATCACAAAAAGATAGATGTTGAAGAGCAGAAAAAAGGTAACAAAGCGTTTTTGTATAAATACCTTTATAAGGAAGATAAAGATAGTTTGGATATGCTTTTTGCAAATATTGATGATCCTAACCAAACAATGGAATCAATTAACAATTTTATTGTATCGGAACAAGGAGAATTTGGCAAATTTAGAAGCTGGTTAGATTTTAAAAAAGAAGTTGGAGAACATTGTAAAGCAGGTTCAAATAAAGAGTGATAAAGAGATAACTGTTTCAAGTTGGAGGAAATATAAAAGGGTTATTAGTAAAGCTTTAGACAATGAAATATTTGCTAATGCTGTATCCGGGAAAAATAAAGAAATTCGTTTACGTGATGCTGTGGCTAATATTAAAAAAAATGATGTCTATGTTGTAGATATAGCTAGATTAGATGAAACAATGCAAGGTTTTGTTTTTGGTGATGTAATACGAGCGGTATATGATTTAAAATTGGGTTTAAATGAGGTTAATGAAGATAAAACACCAAGAAAAATTGTAATATTTATTGATGAAATGAATAAATATGCATCATCAGATGTTCCAAGGAATTCCCCGATATTAAGGCAAATAATTGATATTACAGAAAGGGGACGTTCTCTGGGTATTGTTTTATTTTCTGCAGAACAATTTAAAAGTGCAATCCACGATAGGGTAAAAGGAAATTGCTCAACTCACGCTTATGGAAGAACAAATGCAATTGAAATCTCAAAAAATGATTATCGATATGTTTCTTCCGTTTATAAGAACATGATGACCCGTTTAAAACAAGGAGAATATATCATACAAAATCCTGTTTTTAGATCACTTTTAAATGTGAAATTTCCAAAACCCTTGTATAAGCAATTTAAATAGGTTTTTTATGAATAAAGCAAAAATAGGAAAAGATGTAATTGAATCTTTAACCCTTGCCATGTATGAAGATTCCAGGTTTGTATTTAGAGAATATATTCAAAATTCAGCAGACCAGATTGATAAAGCTGTCCAACTTAATATTCTAGGAAGCCTCAATGATGGAAATATTTTTATTGAAATAGATCCAATTAAAAAACGGATAACAATTGAGGATAATGCAACTGGCATTCCTTCAGAAGATTTTTATAGTATTCTTAAGAACATCGCCCAATCTACGAAAGATAGAGGAAAACATAAAGGATTTAGAGGCATAGGTCGTCTGGGGGGTTTAGCCTATTGTGATTTGTTAACTTTTGAATCTTCCTATACTGGTGAAGAATCTAAAAATGTAATGGTATGGGATGCTAATCTTTTAAAACATATAATTAATAATAGAACTAAGAGGGAAGAGGCAACAGAGGTAATTGAAAGTATTATCTCAGTGAAATCTGAAAAAGAAAGTATTGAAAGTCATTATTTCAGGGTTACATTAGAAAATGTTTCAGATCCTGTTTTGTTGAATATTACTGAAGTCAGGGAGTATTTATCAATGGTATCTCCAATACCTTTTGAAGGTCATTTCATGTTTAAAAACAACATTTTAGCTGAGTTAGAAAGGAATAATTTAATTATCGATGAATATAAAATATTTATAAACACAGAGCAATTATATAAAGCTTATCGGTCAACGATAAAAGATAATAATGGCAAAAATAAAGATGAAATTTTTGATGTGAAGTATAAAACATTCAGCTATCAAGGAAAAATTATTGGATTTCTTTGGTATGGTGTTTCAAAAGCAATTGAGCAAATTCCTCCAAAATTTAATTTAGCAAGAGGTTTTCGATTAAGAAAAGATAACATTCAAATCGGTACTGAAAATACCCTAAGGAAGTTACACAAAGATCACAGATTCCATTTCTATTTTTTTGGTGAGATACATGCTTTTGGACCAGATTTAATTCCAAATGCTCGCCGAGATTACTTTTTGCAAAATGAAGTATGTTATGAGTTCGAAAGTTCATTGAAAGATTTTTTTGCAAATGAACTTCATAAAATTACTTACTCTGCATCAATTATTAATTCAGCAAATAAAAAGATTGAGAGCTTTATTGAAGTTAAAAATAACCTTGAAAAAACTCAAAAAAATGGTTTTACAAGTAAGGAAGAAAAAGAAAAGCTATTAAAACAATATAACGACAGTAAATCAAAAGCTGAGCAGGCAAAGAAGGAGCTAGAAAGACAAAAGGCAAAAATCAATGGAGATGATGTGCTTACAAAAATATATGAAAAAGTTGTAACAACTGAAGAATTAGATCCGAAAGCAGAAAATATACAAGATAACGGCAAAACAATTTATCGAAGTAATAATCTTTCCAAATTAAATAAAAATGAACGTAAATTAATTTCAAAAGTATATGAGATTATTGATGATAAACTTACGCCAGATTTAGCAGAGAATTTGAAATATTGGATTGAACAAAATTTTAGATGAAGAGAAATATTCTTTTAATTGAACCAAATTATAAAAATAAGTATCCACCAATTGGTTTAATGAAGCTTGCAACTTATCACCGAATGATTGGCGATAACGTAAGATTTTTTAAAGGGGATTTGAAAGAATTCGTTCTTGATAACATTAGTCAAGAAATAATTCTTAAGCTAGGAAGCATTGAAAATTCAGTTGATTGGCACTTACTAAAGTACCAAATTTTAGAATATCTAAAAAGAGGTAGATTAAAAGACTTGCATCTACTTACTTCAGATTTCAAACTACTCATGCTCCTATTTTAAAAGAGTGGTTCAAATATTATTATAGTTATTATAAAAATAAAAAATACTATGAAAAGCCTCAATGGGATAATATATGTAGCTACATTATTTACTTTCCATTGGAAGATAACTATTGAAACCATCAATTTTGCTAAATATTTAGTAAAGGATATAAATGAATTAAAAGTAGGTGGAGTCTTAGCCACAGTACTTCATGATGAAGTCAAAAAAGAAACAGGTATAAGTACGATTAAAGGATTACTTAATAAGCCCGGAATATTTGATGATAATATTATTGTTATTGATGAGTTGCCATTAGATTATTCTATACTTGAAGAAATTGATTATGCCTATCCTGAAAATAATGCTTATTATGGGTATATGACAAGAGGTTGTGTCAGGAAATGTGGTTTTTGTGCAGTTTGGAGAATAGAACCAAAATTTGATAAATATATTCCTCTAAAAAATAAAATTCTAGAAACTTCAAAAATTTATGGTGCTAAACGTAATCTTTTATTGCTTGACAATAATGTTTTAGCTTCAAAAAATTTTAATTCTATTATTGATGATATAAAAGGAAACGGTTTTTATAGAGGTTCAAAACTTAAAGACCCTGATTATTTAGAAATTGCCATTAACAACCTTCAATCAGGAGTTAATGATAATGCTTATATTCGGAAATCCAACAAACTTTTTCAGAATCTTCTTGATAAAGCAAAAGGAAAGGATAAACAAATTGTTTATGATGTACTAGATAAACACCAGCTTTTTTCTGAATCACATAAGCAAAAACTTATTAAAGCCTACGAAGAATTAAATGAAATAAATAAAAAGTACCTTAATAAGACTGAAAAATTAAGATATGTTGATTTTAATCAAGGTGTTGATGCTAGATTAATGACAGAGGGAAAAATGAAAAAATTAAGCGAAATACCAATTAAACCTCTTAGAATTGCATTGGATAGCATGGAATACTGGGATGTATATGAGCAAGCTATAAGATGGGCTGCCAAATATAAAATCAATGAATTGTCTAATTATTTGTTGTATAATTTTGAAGATAAGCCTGAAGAGTTATATAAGCGACTTGACCTGAACGTAAAATTAAGTGATGAGTTAAATATTTCAATTTTTTCTTTTCCGATGAAGTTTCTCCCGATTGATTTAGAAAAATTTTATATGAATAGAAACTATGTAGGAAAATATTGGAATAAAAAATTTTTAAGGGCCATTCAGGCAATTTTAAATTCTACTAAAGGTAAAGTTGGTAGAGGTTATTCTTTTTTTACTAAAGCATTCGGTAAAAATGTAGAAGAATTTTATGAATTATTATATATGCCTGAAACATTTTTAATATATCGTTATTTCTTTCAACATATTGGTTATATTGATGCTTGGAGAAAGGATTTTAATCTGTTAGCGGTTGAAGATTTAGAAACTGCTAAAAAAATTATTGAAGAAGGGGATTTTTCAAATATTGAATATAGCACCAATAATCCAAGAATCTTAAAACTACTAACCCATTACACACACATAAAACATGATTTTGTGAATAATAAAGACTCAGAGCTATATAAACTAAAAAAAGAATATGATGCTTCAGGTATAGTTAAATCTGAAGTGCAGGAGTATAAAGAATCTTTATCTATTTGAATGCAATGTAAAAATAGTAGGTGAAATTAATAGTAATGGATTTTTCTTCAATAGAGACATATATTTTAACAAGTGCAGTAACAAGTACAATTGTATCTACTTTAGTTATTGTCGTCTTAAGGACTTATATCTCAGAAAAGATAAGAGGAAAAATTAAAAATGAATATGAAAGAAAATTAGAAGATTTTAAAAGCAAAATTAAACAGGTGGAGTATCTCAATCTGAAAACTATAATGCTTTAAAAACTTTAAACTCTATATATTATGACATCTGCCCGGAATCAAAGCCTAATATGGATTTGGAAGATATATTAATTGATATAGCAGGAAAATTTAAAAAAACAGAATTTTCCTTAAAAAGTTTCCTTCGGGAATATGACCATGTACTTGATTAGGATGACACGGATTTAATTAGGACTGCTATTTTACATTGTGAAGAAGGAAAATATAAGAAAGATGTATTACAGTATGACCATGCTGAGCATCTTTTTAAATCAATAGAAAATGCTAAAAAGTCTGTTTCCCTGAAGCTGAAAAAATCATTAAAATAAGATGATAGTTTTAACTAAGTTTTAACTGAAGCAAAAAGAGGAGGAAACATTTTTAATGTAACCCCCTCTTTTTCAGTCTGTGGGCCCAGCTGGGCATGATCCAGCGACCCCCTGATTATGAGTCAGGTGCTCTAACCAACTGAGCTATAGGCCCTAAATGAGTTTTGATTCAAGGTTTTTAATTTTCGTATCCCGGCTAAGGATGTGCTAAAAACCCGGCATCAAAATTCGGAGTGCAAGTTTACAACTTTATACCAAATTACACAAGAGGAAAATAAAAAAAGAAAAGAGGTATGAAATTTAAGTTTTAACTGAACACCAGTTGGTGGTGTAGGTTGTAAACGGGTGCTTCATTCCGGCTGCTGAAAATGCAATTTTTTTCTGTCCTGCAGAACCCGGATATACTATAAACAATGAAAAAATATGAATAAAAAAATGAGTTTTATCAGGCAGGAAACTATGGATATGGATTATCTTTGGGTAGATGGCAGCATCGACGGCAACTGGTTCTGCAGATAATTGATTGCGTTTGCCGGGGATGGACAGGACTTAAAAGTGATGATTTCGCAATAATTTTAATAAGGCAAGACAGGGGAATATCAATGACAGTAAAAAATATCGGGAGTATGGAAAATAAAAATCAAAGCCGCCGTGAATTTATCAGAAAGAATTCACTGATTGGAGCCGGTACGCTGATGGGTATGGGAGCAGCTGAAACCATCCTTGCAGGCGGCAGCATTTCGGAAACAACAGTACCTGCCATTTTGGGTGGCCAACCGGTATTTGCTTCGCACCACTGGCCGGAATGGCCTGTATGGAACCCGGAAACCGATGAAAGGAAATTGCTGGAAGTAATGAGGAGTGGCATATGGTCGAGAGATAAAGTAGTGACTGAGTTCGAAAAACGCTGGGCTGAATTAATCGGGGCAAAACGATGCCTTGCCCTGGTGAACGGTACCAATGCATTAAACGCATCGCTGGCACAGCTGGATGTGGGGTGGGGCGATGAAGTCCTGGTTACCCCGTATACCTTTATTGCATCGGTCAGCAGTATATTGTTTAATGGGGCAATACCTGTTTTTGTTGATGTTGATCCGGAAACCTTTCAGATGGATCCCAAAAAAATTGAAGCAAAGATTACCCCTCATACCAGAGCAATAATGCCGGTTCATATATTGGGACTTCCTTCAGATATGGAACAAATAATGGGTATCGCCGGCAAACACAATCTTCTTGTTGTGGAAGATGCCTGTCAGGCCTGGCTGGCTGAGATAAATCACAAAAAAGTGGGTACATTTGGGAATGCCGGCTGTTTTAGTTTTCAGAACTCCAAGCACATTCCAATGGGTGAAGGTGGTGCCATTGTGAGTGATGATGATGAATTTATGGATCGCTGTTATTCCTATCATAACTATGGGAACCCGTATGGTTCCGCAGCAGGTGAGGTAAGGGCAGGTACCTTTATGTCGGGAACAAAATTGCGGCTTACAGAATACCAGGCAGCCATTGGCCTGGCGCAGCTGGAACGGCTGGAAGAACAGACTCAAACCCGGTTCAGCAATGCAGAATACCTTAAATCCCGTTTGAAAGAAATACCCGGAATCACGCCGTACCGGCTGTATCCGAATGTAACCAAAGCTGCTTTTCATCTTTTCCCGTTTTTATACAACAAAGAGGAATTCTCCGGATTGGAACGATCCCGGTTTATTGAGGCCCTGCAGGCGGAAGGGGTTCCATGCAGCAGCGGCTACCGGGAACTTAACAAAATGCCGTTTTTGAAGAATACCTTTAACAGCCGTTTTTTTCGGAAGTTTTACCCTGAAAAACGAATCGATTACAAAACGTATGCTGAGAATAACGGGTGCCCTCTGAATGAAAAGTTATGCAATGAGCTGGCTGTTTGGTTGCCGCAAAATGTTTTGCTGGGAACCAAAGCGGATATGGACAACATAGCAAATGCCGTTGAAAAGATCAAAACAAATGTGGAGAAAATCAAAATTAAAGGATAGCTGATGAAACGGTTGATTATCGTCGTAATATTTCTGATTGCACTTCAGGCTGATCTGTTTTCCGTTCCGGGTCCGGCATCAACGCAGGGATGGAAGGCAGGGATTGCAAAGGTTGTAATTACACCTAAAGAGAGCTTATGGATGGCCGGATATGGCCTCCGGACAAAACCTTCCGATGGAGTACTGCATGATTTATGGGCAAAAGCATTGTTTCTGGAAGATTCCCTGGGAAACAATTCGTTGCTGGTCACCCTCGATTTGCTTGGTCTGCCAAAAGATTTCTCTGATGATGTCCGCGACAGGTTGAAGAAAGAGTTGGATTTATCCCGCTCACAAATAATTTTAAACTGTTCACATACCCATTCGGGGCCTGTCCTAACCAATGCCCTGGTGGATATATATCCGTTGGATCCGGGGCAGGAGGAAAAAATTGATGTCTATTCCAATTGGCTGGCAGGGCAGATTGTGGAACTGGCGATCAGGGCAAAAGAATCCATGCAGTCTGCCAATATTTATGCTCAAAACGGTGTTGTCCGTTTCCAGGTTAACCGGCGGAATAACCAGGAAGGAAAAATATCGGAACTGACCGAACTTAAGGGGCCAAACGATTATGCCGTGCCGGTTTTGAAAGTTGAAGATGACAGGGGAAGAATAATAGGTGTTGTATTTGGCTATGCCTGTCATCCTACAGTCTTATCTGAATATAGATTGTCGGGTGATTATCCGGGTTTTGCCCAGATAGAACTGGAACGAAAATATGAAGGAGCAACAGCCCTGTTTTTTCAAGGTGCGGGAGGGGATCAGAACCCTTTGCCCCGCCGATCCGTTTCACTGGCCAAACAATACGGGCAGGAACTGGCTTCGGCTGTTGAACGTGTTCTGGAGGAAGATATGAATAAACTATCCCCTCATTTGTTAACGGCCTATTCTGAAATTAGCCTGCCGTTATCCGATCCTCCAAATAAGGAAGAACTCCGGGCAATGACGAACAATGCATCAGCTATAACAAAAAAGTGGTCGAACCGTATGCTGGGCAAATTGGAATCGGGAGAACCGTTTATAAAGAATTATCCCTACCCGGTTCAGCTTTGGCAGCTGGGAAATCAGAAAATAGTCAGTCTTGGAGGCGAGGTACTGGTGGGTTATTCCAATAAACTAAAAAAAATACTGGGGAACGATATTTTCGTAATGGGTTATTCCAATGATGTAATGGCCTATATCCCCACAGAAAAAGTTTTGCAGGAAGGCGGATATGAAGGCGAAAGTTCCCAGATGGTTTATGGCTTACCTTCCACCTGGGCTCCCGGGATAGAAAGGGAAATTATTGAAAATACAGTTGCATTGGCCATGAGTTCCGGAATTCAGGATTTAATAAAAATTTCCGTTCCGGATGAATAACAGGTGCAGGAACCTCAGGTAGTGACAGTACATGAATTTTGACGCCGCCGCCTTTTTTACCTCTGTTTTGACAGTGGGGTAAGATTTATATTTTAATGGTTCTGCGTCGGGCATGCGCTAAAAAAATGTCCAGCCAGCAGGTGATGATTTCCGGGGGTTACTTGTCGTTGTTCATCATATCGAGAATTAGGCCGGCCCAGGTAAAATCCTTTGCGCCATATCCTTCGCCGGTGAAGGGGTTGTAATATTCCCTGAAGCCGCTTTTTTCAATAAGTTTCAGCATGCTGTTGATAAGGGTTTTGGCCATTTCCCGGTGTTCGTTCCGGATAAGGTATTTGTGCATGAACCAGTTGTTTATGATCCAGGTAGGGCCGCGCCAGATGTAGACGGAGCTCCCGGGATTAAAAGCCGCCTCATTTTTTGCCAGCGAGGGAAGGGGGTAAGGGGTGTTGAATTCATCGCTTTTGTAAAAATGCCTGTTCATTACCTCCTGCCGGATTTCACGGGGAATATCGTCCATAATGACAGGATAGAAAATGGTTGGTGTAAGTATTTTAATTTTTTTGTTGCCGGGGGCATAGGTATCATAGAATGCCGCATCCTCTTCATCGTACATTACCCTGAGGATGCTTTCCGTAACCATGCGTGCCAGTGAGAGGTATTTTTCCTGATCTTCATCGCCGGCCACCTTGCACAGGAAGGAAAGGTCGTGCAGGTTGGCAGCATAAATGGAATTAAACCCGGTATCTTTCACCTTGAAATAGCTGGTCCGGGAAATTTTATTCATGTTGTAATTGCGAATAAAATTCCGGAAATCGACACCAACCCCTTTTATAAAAAGATGGTAATTGGCTTTGCCGCTGAAACCAAGTACCGGATCGTAACTTGCTTTCCAATCCATGCCCGACTCAAAAGTGGTAATTATGGTAAGCAGGTTATCGCCGTCAAAATCACGGTTATTGGCCAGCCAGTTGTAATAAAGTTTCAGTTTTGGGAGTATTTCTTTAACGAATTCTTTATCACCTGTATCCTCATAAACCCGTTTTACCGCCTGGGCAACAATGGGAGGCTGGATAATACCGCTCATATGCGGCGACTTAAGTTCCAGTACGGTGGCAGGTTTCATCTGTAAAAAGTCGGTAATCCGGGCTGGGAAAATTTTCTTCCAGTAAATAATGTTTCCGATGAACCCATCTTCCCGCTGATTGGCAAACAAGGTTCTCAGATGATGCCGTGCATGGCCCGGTTCTCCCAGCGACACCAGGATAATGGCATGAAAACAGGTATCCCAGAAGTACTGAAAGGGATAACGTTCGGGGGAAGGTTGAGTAAATCCATAATCCACGTCAGCTGGATTTGAGTGTCCGTGAATCATGTTGTCGAACATTATTTTTCGTACCCTTTTTTTTACTTCTTCCTTATCAAGCATATTCAGGTTTCGTTTTAAAATATAAGTGCAAGTATCACGATTACAGCGACAATAAAAAGTATGAGGGCACTCCAGAAAACACCGGGGTGCAATGAAAACCACAAAACAGAACTTGAATCTTTTGAGATGCTGTCGAAACGGCCATGGGCACTGTGGTTGCCGGGAACCGGTTCCCAGAGGTTAAAGGGGCGGCCGGGATCTTCCGGTTCATCGGTTTGTTGTCCCTTGAATCCGGTGTTTGCCATCATCCTGTCGAGTAATCCCGGGAAGAATTTATTTCCGATGATGGCCTGAAAGGTGGGGAGGGCAACAAAAATTTCGCGCCGGTTGTGCGTAGCGGCATAAACAATGGCTTTTGCGGCCACTTCGGGTTGATAAACGGTTCCCATGGGGCGTGCCTTGTTGGGAAGCCTGCTTTTTACCCAGCCAAACTGCGTGGTGTTCATTGCCGGCAGTTCAACCATGGTTGCCGTCACATTGCTTTTGTAGTGGAGCAGTTCACTTCGCAGGGAATCAAAAAATCCCTGGATTCCATGTTTGGCTCCGCAATAGGCAGCCTGCAGCGGAATTCCGCGGTAAGCCAGAGCGGATCCAACGAGTATTATTTTGCCGTTGTTGCGTTCCAGCATTTTCTTTAAAATGGCAATCGTGCAATACACCTGGCCCAGATAGGTAACTTCGGTTACTCTTTTGTATTCTTTTGAATTCATCTCCTTAATGGGCGAAAAAACGCTGGTCATGGCATTGTTAATCCATACATCCACCGGACCAATTTCTTTTTCTATTGTCTGAACTGTGGACTCCACTTTCTCATAATCGGCCACATCGAGCGGGTAATAAAAACATTCACCGCCGGCTTTTTCAACTTCCTGTTTTGTCCCTTCCAGGCTTTCCCTGTTTCTTGCCAGTGCCACCACTTTTGCCCCGGCAGCGCCAAAAGCCTTTGCGGTTGCCCTGCCTAATCCGGCAGAAGCACCAGTTATCACGACTATTTTTGACTTTAAATTGTTCACGGCATCATTTTTTTAAAATTTATATTACGTTATATATATTATATTTTATCCCACAGGCCATAGGTTTCTTTTTTAGGTCCCCGGGGAAGCGCAAGAAAAATCAGGGCAACTCCTGCAACCACATCGGTTACAGCAAGCCAGGTATATCCTTCTGTAAAGAACCAGGGCATAACTGTGATACCACTTGCCAGCAACACATTCAGATACCTGCCGCGGCGTACCACTTCGCCCATGCTGATGACCGATACCACGATAACCAGTGCGCCTCCCAGATGATTGATGTGGGCGAGTGTTTTTCCAATGGGAACACCAAATCCTCCCGGTGCAAACATCAGGTAAATTCCCACGAACATCGATATCAGCAATGTAGGCGGCACACTCATCCCCCAAACCGAAGATTTGAAAACACGGGAAAAACTGTGGGGCAGCATGAGCAGTTGCGGGCTGCGGTTATCTTCCGTTACGTTTTCAGGTTTTCCTCCTTTCCAGAATACCTGCCAGAATTTATCACCTTTACTCAACCGTTTTTTCAGGTGCTGACCCATGGCAATTACCTCATCCACTTCAAGCGGAATCATAGGAAGCATAATGGCTGCTGCCAGCAGGCAAAAGGTGCACCAATGGCCAACCACTACCGGTTGCGAAATCACCAGGAATATGTGCACGAGGCCCAGCGGGATGACCAGGATTCCAAAGAAGGTAACCATCCAGGGCATGGTCCGCCACCGGGTAGGGGCGCCCATCCATCCCATCAGAAATTCAAAGGTGTAGGCCAGTGCACCAAATGCACCGTCGGAGATGGGAAGGGAATGCGACATTTTAGAGTTCAGAACCAGTTCACTTTCCGGCCCGAAGAAGGGATCCCAGATGTGATCGATGTACCCCATCTGAAAGGCACCCAGGTACCGGGAAACTATCCAGCCCATAAAAGCAGTGACTATCATTATCCACCGCTGGGGCCAGCTTGAGGGATTGTACGACCATCCTTCAGGAACTTCACCTCCCATTTTCATGTACATAATCATATTGGGCATACCCGGAATAAGGATGCTCAGGGAAATGACCAGTGCCCCCACCAGGGTATCGTTCAGGTAGGCAACCGCATTTGGGGCCCAGAAAATGACGGGTGCAAAAGTGATCCAGATGCCTGTAAAACAGATAATCCAGAGACTGACCGGGCGGTTGGGCGTCAGCGAGCGCCATCCAAAAAAAATGAGAAGAATCCCGCTGATGATGTCACTCCAGGTCATGGCGAGAATGCGCCCCTGAGTCGAAATCCAGAGACTTCTTCCTCCACTGGGCATTACCACAGATTTCCCGTAACTAAAGGTCAGCGGCGACAGAACCAGCCAGATTCCCAGGATAATTAATGCCCAATATACCCAAAGGGTTTGCATGTGGTGCATCCGGAGCATATGCCGGCGTTTTTCCATGTTCATGCCGTTGCCTTCCATCCTTTTTTTTTGATGTTCTCTGGCTTCTTTTTCTGCCATTGGCCTGGTTACTCCTCTTTTTTCCATGAAATCTTTTTTAGATAAAAAACAACCGTTTTTGCTTTATCCGGAATTTGTCCTAAAAATTCAAGAATCCTGCCAGAGCCCATTTCAGGCTGCAAATTCATTTACACACACTCTTGTAAAAGAGAGGTGAATCCCATTGGGGCTGATTGCAGCACAACAATTATGAGGGTGGAACCTTTTCTCCGGCAGAAAAACCTGATTTTAAACTTTTGTGGAAATTGTTACACAATCACAGTGGGCCTGTGGTTTTCTTACTCAGTCGGAACAACAAAACCGGCCGGTTTATGGATACGACTGCCGAAATGGTTTTCGGAATTAAAGTTGCTTTAAATGAATTTCTCATTGCATGAATTTCTCAGCATCGGTTAATATTCCAATGGCACAGGTATGGAAAAAATAAACTTTTTGGTTTCAATTATTGCATTTTTGATATTAGGCCTGGGGCTAATAAAAGCCAACATTAAAAGTTCGTATGTTTCGGAACCATTAATTGCCCTTATGGCGGGGGTTCTTCTTGGGCCCGTGGTACTGGGGCTGGAAGATATTGGAGAATGGAATCATCCGTTTGAAATCATGCACCAGTTGTCGAGGCTTACTCTGGCGATGGCAGTTATGGCGTCTGCCCTTCGTCTTCCTTCCCGCTTTGTTAAAAGGAGGGCAAAGTCCTACCTGACCCTGCTTTTTGGAGGCATGGTACTGATGTTGGTTTTTTCTTCCCTGGCTTTTTATCTCGCGGGATTTTCCTTTTGGGAAAGCCTGCTGGCAGGTGCGATACTTGCTCCTACCGATCCTGTTTTAGCCACTACTATTGTATCGAGCAATTTTGCAAATCATTACATTCCGGCTAAACTGCGGAACATGTTAACTGCCGAATCGGCATCAAACGACGGGCTGGCCTATGCATTGGTATTGTTGCCCCTGTTTGTGGAGGGAAGCAGGTCATTGCCTTTTGCTGACTGGTTTACGGAGGTTTTATTATGGGAAAATGCAGGTGCCATTCTATTGGGAGGAGGAATGGGATATCTTGTGGGCAGGGCTTTCCGGTTTTTTCATAAAAGAGAGTTCATGGTTCCTGAAACATTAATGTCGGTAGCCCTTTCATTTACCTTTCTGATAGCCACGCTTTTTCCGTTAATTAAAATGAACGGCATTATTGGAGTTTTCTCGGCGGGAATTGTTTTTCAGACACTTATAGGGGAAGACATCGAAGAAAGGCACCAGGAGGTGCAGTCGATGATGGAACGGCTTTTTGTTGTCCCTGTTTTCGTGATTCTCGGGTTCATGCTCCCCCTCGACGGATGGAAAGAAATGCCTGCTTCCGTTTGGATTGTAACACCGCTCATTATTTTTTTAAGACGTATACCTGCCTTATTTATACTGAAACCTTTATTAGGTATATTCAACCGGAAGGAGATTTTTTTTATGGGCTGGTTTGGTCCAATAGGGGTGGCGGCTCTTTTTTACATTACGCTGCTGATTACCCGTTACCCCGGGCACGAAAATCTCTGGCCTGTGATTACCTATGCTGTTGTTTGTTCTACATTGATTCATGCTGTTACTGCCAATCCTTTTTCAAGGTGGTTTTTTTATTCGCGTGAATCATCTCCTGAGGAAAAGGAGGAAGACGAAGGCTAACGGAATGGGGGTTAGGGGAAAATTAACTGCATAATTAACCTGTTACAGGAAAAGGCTGTTGTTGTGAAAGGTTCTGAGGAAATACTGCCCATTATGTGGCAGCTGTTCCACAATTCTTTTTGAGATAATGAACGGGGGATCATTAAGTATGAAATTTTTATTGGGAATTTTTTCTCCTGATAATCGGTGGATTAGAGGAGCAGGGATTTTTTTTGAACGATCATCTTAATGTATAAGCAACAAAAGGATGTAATTGCTTTTTGCGTGGCATGGTTTATGGCACCGGGAATCCGGCAAACTTTCTCTTCTGCCTGTTTTTATTTTAAACAGAAGTACATTTTTATTAACAACATAATATCCTGTAAAATGAGTAAAGAAGTCAGTGATTTTTTAATTGAGCGATTGTTACAGTGGGATATAAAGCGAATTTACGGATTTCCGGGCGATGGTATCAATGGACTTATGGGTGCACTGAACCGGGCAGAAGATAAGATGGAATTTATTCAGACCCGGCATGAAGAAATGGCGGCTTTTATGGCAACAGCGCATGCCAAGTTCACGGGTGAAGTGGGAGTTTGTATGGCCACTTCAGGACCGGGAGCCATCCATCTGTTAAACGGGCTGTACGATGCAAAGCTTGACCATCAGCCGGTAGTAGCTATAGTTGGTCAGCAAAAGCGGATGGCACTTGGAGGGAATTATCAGCAGGAGGTAGATTTGATAAGTCTTTATAAAGATGTTGCAAACCAGTATGTTCATATGGTTACTGATCCTGCCCAGATGCGGCATGTTATTGACCGGGCCGTGCGGATTGCCAAAAGCGAACGGACGGTAACCTGCGTAATCATACCCAACGATGTTCAGGAAATGGATGCTGTTGAGAAGCCACCCCGGTCGCACGGTTCTGTTCACAGTGGCACCGGACATTCTTATGCCCGTGTGGTGCCGGTGGATGAACAACTGCATAAGGCCGCCGAAATATTAAATGAAGGAAAAAAAGTGGCTATGCTTATTGGTGCCGGAGCGTTAAATGCACAGGAAGAAGTTATGAAAGTAGCCGATCTGCTTGGAGCCGGCGTAGCCAAAGCACTGCTCGGAAAGGCGGCATTACCCGATGATCTTCCTTATGTTACCGGCCCCATTGGATTGCTGGGTTCGAAACCCAGCTGGGAGATGATGAGCGAATGCGATACCTTTTTTATGATTGGCAGCAGCTTTCCTTACAGCGAATTTCTGCCCGAAGAAGGCCAGGCCCGTGGGGTTCAGATTGACCTGGATCCTAAAATGTTAAGCATCAGGTATCCCATGGAGGTGAACCTGAATGGTGACAGCAAACTGACGTTGCAGGCATTGATTCCACTTCTGAAACGCAAGGAGGATCGTTCCTGGCAGGAAGACATTATGAAGGAAATACAGGACTGGTGGAAAGTTGTGGAAGCAAAATCAATGGAATCGGCAAAACCCATAAATCCTCAACTGGTATTCTGGGAATTATCATCGAGGTTACCCGATAAATGCATTCTCTCTTCCGATTCCGGTTCTTCAGCCAACTGGTTTGCACGTAACATGAAAATAAGGGATGGCATGAAGGCATCGCTTTCGGGAAACCTGGCTACGATGTGCCCTGGGGTACCTTATGCGATTGCAGCAAAGTTTGCTTTTCCTGAACGCGTTTCCATTGCAATGGTGGGTGACGGTGCCATGCAGATGCTCGGGATAAATGGGCTGATAACCATTTCCAAGTATTGGAAACGCTGGGCAAACCCCCAGCTTGTGATCATGATTTTGAACAATCATGATTTAAACCAGGTGACCTGGGAACAGCGCGTACTGGCAGGCGATCCTGAATTTGAGACTTCACAGAATGTCCCTGAATTTAACTTTGCATCGTATGCTGAATCTCTGGGTTTAAAAGGCATCAGGGTAACGAAGGCGGAAGAAGTTGCCGGTGCCTGGGACGAAGCTTTTCGGGCCGACAGGCCGGTAGTGCTTGATGTACTCACGGATCCAAATGTGCCGACAATTCCTCCGCACATAACTTTTAAACAGATGGTTAACATGAGTAAGACTCTGCTGAAGGGAGATCCGCACGAGAAAAGCATCATCAGGCAAACATTTAAAGACGTCATGAAAAGTTTGATTCCTAATAACAGCTAAGGATGGTTTATAATGCCGGTAATCCTTTAAAAATAGATCGACTGGAAGCGGATGCATATAAAATACCGGCCGACCAGCCGGAGTCAGATGGAACCCTGGAATGGAAAAGTACCACAATGGTGGTGGTTCAGGTGCAGTCGTCAGGCAGTTCAGGTTTGGGATATACTTATGCCGATGCATCGGCTGCCGGTTTTATAAGGAATAACTTTAGGGACCTTGTGTTGGAACAAAATCCTTTTGATATTGAAAAAATAGTTTTCAGGGTACAAAAAAGTATCCGGAACAACGGCAATTGCGGAATTGCCTTTATGGCCCTTTCGGCGCTCGATATTGCCTTGTGGGATTTAAAGGCAAAATTGCTTAACCTTCCGTTATCGGGGTTGCTGGGAACTGCAAAAGAGGATGTGTTGCTTTATGGATCGGGCGGGTTTATTACCTATTCCGATAAAAAATTGGCAGAACAGTTGAGCGGATGGTCGGAACAGGGTTTTACTCATGTAAAGATAAAAATAGGAGAGAATTGCGGAAAAGATCTTCACCGGATTCGGGTAGCCCATGATGCGATAGGCTCCGGCACAGCTTTGTTTGTTGATGCGAACGGGGCATATACTGTTCAGGAGGCATTGAAACTGGCAATGGAAATTGAAAAGTACAATGTACAGTGGTATGAAGAACCGGTTTCTTCTGATAACCTGGAAGGTTTGGTTTTCATCCGCAATCATTGTCCGGCTGGTATCTGTATTGCTGCCGGAGAATACGGATTTGATTTGCCCTACTTCAGAAATATGCTTGAAAGCCAGGCCGTGGATGTTATACAGGCAGATGCTACCCGCTGTGGCGGGATAACCGGTTTTATAAAAGCGGGGAGGCTTGCAGAAGCTTTTCAGGTTCCCTTTTCATTTCATTGCGCACCTTCCGTGCATCTTCATGCTGCCATTGCCCTGCCTGGTTTTTTTATCGGAGAGTATTTTTACGATCATGTCCGGATTGAAAGAATGCTGCTGGATGGATTTCAGGATCCTGTAAACGGACGGGTAACTCCCGATTTCAACCGTCCTGGTTTAGGCCTTGAATTCAAAAGGTCAGATGCTGAGAAATTTAAGGTTTCATAATACAGTAAATTAAACACAGGAATTATAATGGAATTATTGGCAAGGGAATTGGAAGAATCGATTGAAGGTGAAGTACGCTTTGATGATGGTAGTCGTGCATTATATGCTACCGATGGCTCAAATTACCGTCAAATACCCATTGGTGTGGTTTTGCCAAAAAGTCAGGACGACATTATAAAAACAGTTGCCTTGTGCCGAAAACACAATGCGCCGTTGCTTTCCCGCGGAGGAGGTACCAGTTTGGCCGGACAGTGCTGCAATGAAGCGGTGGTAATGGACATGTCGAAATACTACAACAAGGTTATAAAAGTTGATAAAGTAAATAAACGGGTAACTGTTCAACCCGGTATTATCCTGGACCATTTGCGGGATGAAACAGAGAAGGCAGCCGGACTTACTTTCGGTCCCGATCCGGCCACACATAACCATTGTACAATTGGCGGAATGCTGGGAAACAACTCATGTGGAGTTCATTCGGTAATGGCACAGTTTCTTGGAGAGGGATCACGAACTTCCGATAATACCTATAGTTTGAAGATACTCACTTATGATGGTGAAATAATGGAGGTAGGCCCTACTCCAGAAAAAGAGCTCGAGGCTATCATCAGCCGGGGAGGCAGGAAAGGCGAGATTTATAAAAGGATGAAGGAAATCCGTGATAACAATTCCAGCCAGATAAAAAAGAAGTATCCGGATATTCCAAGGCGGGTTTCGGGCTACAACCTGAATGAACTGTTGCCTGAGAATGGATTTAATGTAGCAAAAGCGCTGGTAGGAACCGAATCGACCTGTGTGGTTATCCTGGAAGCAACAATGAAGCTGATAGAGAATCCAAAAGCACGGACTTTGCTGGTGTTGGGCTATCCATCAGTATTTGCAGCCGGAAAGCATACCACCGAAATTTTGAAACATCAGCCGGTAGGACTGGAAGGAATCGATGATAAACTGATTGGGTACATGGAGAAAAAACAGTTAAATCTTGATGATATTCCCTTGTTACCGGATGGTAAGGGCTGGTTGCTGGTAGAGTTTGGTGCAGACTCGAAAGAAGAGTCCGACAAAAAGGCTAAGAAACTGATGAAGGAATTAAAGAAACAGGACAACCCGCCAACCATGAGCCTGTTTGATAAAAGAGACCAGGAAGAGAAGCTCTGGGAAATCAGGGAATCAGGTTTGGGGGCGACTGCCAATATTCCAGGAATGGAGAACACCTGGCCAGGATGGGAGGATTCAGCTGTTGATCCGCATTATGTTGGTGAATACCTGGAAGATCTCGAGGCACTGTTCCATAAATATAATTACGATGCTTCTGTATATGGGCATTTTGGACAGGGTTGCATTCACTGCCGGATTAATTTTGATTTAGTGACCAGGGAAGGGTTGGATACTTACCGGAAATTTACACGCGAAGCTGCCGGTTTGGTAATGAAATACAGTGGTTCCCTTTCGGGAGAACATGGCGATGGCCAGTCCCGGGCTGAATTGCTTGAGGTGATGTACGGGAAAGATCTGATAAAAGCTTTTCGGGATTTTAAATCGGCATGGGATCCTGATTGGCGAATGAATCCGGGAAAAGTAATTGAACCTTTCAGCCGTACGGAAAATTTAAGGTTGGGTGCCGATTATAATCCTCCCAGTTTTAAAACCAATTTTAAATTTCCTGAAGATGAAGGGAGTTTTGCAAAAGCCACACTTCGCTGCGTTGGTGTCGGCAAGTGCCGCAGATGGAATGGCGGAACCATGTGCCCCAGCTACATGGTTACCCACGAGGAGAATGATTCTACCCGTGGCAGGGCACATATGTTGTTTGAAATGTTGCAGGGAGAAGAAATTACCGGAAGCTGGAAGGATAAACACGTTAAAGAAGCACTTGATTTGTGTCTGGCCTGCAAGGGTTGTAAATCCGATTGCCCGGTGAATGTGGATATGGCAACTTATAAATCTGAATTTCTTTCACATTATTACAAAGGAAAACTCAGGCCACGCACTGCCTATGCATTCGGTCTGATCTACTGGTGGTCGCGGCTGGCTTCCAATTTTCCGGGTCTTGCAAATTTCTTCACCCAAACCAGAGGTTTAAACCTCATTGTAAAGGCTGCCGGAGGGATTGCCCCCAAGCGTAAAATCCCTAAATTCGCTTCAGAAACTTTTAAGAAATGGTTTTTTAAACAGAAACAGGAGAAAAATGAAAAACCACGTGTTATATTATGGGCCGATACGTTCAATAATTATTTCATGCCACCGACACTGAAAGCTGCTTATGAAGTGCTGAACCGTGCAGGTTTTGATGTGATTGTTCCCAAACGTTCCCTCTGCTGCGGAAGGCCATTATTCGATTTCGGATGGATTGATCTTGCCAAACGATTGTTGAAGCAAATCCTGAGCACTCTGCGTTCCGAAATCAGGGAAGGGATTCCGCTGGTAGGAATAGAACCGAGTTGTACAGCGGTTTTTCGTGATGAACTTTGCAATCTCTTCCCGCACGACCAGGACGCTCAGCGTTTGAAGAAACAAACCTATACCCTGGGAGAATTTCTTGAAAAATTCGCTCCGGATTTTGAGGTTCCAAAGCTGGATGAAAAAGCTATCGTGCATGGGCATTGCCAGCATAAGGCTGTAATGACATTTGATAATGAACAAAAGCTGCTTAAAAAAATGGGTCTTGATGTGGAAGTCCTGGATTCCGGATGTTGTGGTATGGCCGGTTATTTCGGATATGAGAAGGGAGCACATTATGATGTTTCAATGAAAGCCGGTGAAAGGGTTTTGTTGCCTAAAGTAAGGGAAGCAGACAAGAAAACCTTGATTGTGGCAGATGGATTTAGCTGCAAAGAGCAGATTTTGCAGGGAACGGGCCGAAAAGCAATGCACCTGGCAGAAATATTGCAACTGGCGCTAAAAAAGGAAAAAACAGATTAACTTTTTCGAATAAATAGTTTAAATTTATAGAAGGGTTGAAATAATATATTTTATATAAATTTTTAATCTTCCACAGAATGAAAATCGGAAAACATACCTGGGTAATTGCTGAAGGATACATTCCAAAAGGAAGCAATGGACCTGCACCCGAATTTACCAGTCACGAAACCGCCTGTATATTAAATGCCGGCAAAAAAGAGGCTCATGTAAAAATATACATTTATTTTTCTGATAAAGAACCTGCAGGGCCATACGAAATTTCGGTACCTGCCGAACGTACCTTGCATCTGCGTTTCAATGAGCTGGAAAATCCAAAAATTCCTTTGGGAACTGACTACTCCAGCGTGTTAATTTCAGATGAACCAATTGTAGTTCAACATAGCAGACTTGATTCACGACAGGCAGAAAATGCCCTATTATCCACAATAGCTTTTTCCGAATGAACTCAGGTAAAAAATCAAAAATAAATCGCAGAACTTTTTTAGCTTTAACCGGTAGTACCGGAGTAGGGCTGGTATTAAATTCGCAGAGAAAATTCAGCCATAAACTTATTCCTTATGTTAATGCTCCCCAATATCCCCACCCGGGTGAATGGGCCTATTTTTTAACTTCTTGCCGCGAATGCCCCGCCGGCTGCGGATTGATGATGTGGTACCGCGACGGACGGGTAACAAAAGCAGAAGGGAATCCTGAAAATCCTGTCAACAAAGGAAAATTATGCATACGCGGCCAGTCATCGGTGTTGGGACAATACGATATTGACCGCCCGAAACATCCATTGGAAAAAAATATGGAGGGGAAATTTTCTGAGGTTTCATGGGAAGAGATCCTTCAAAAAGTAAAACAGGAAATCAACAGCACCGGGAAGGTTAGGGTTGTTTCAAACCTGCAAACCGGCTCGCTTGCAGATGTTATGGATACCTTCGCGAAAAGTTACGACAGTAAACCCTTGTATTATGAAGTTTTCAATTATGAATCGCTGCGTAAAGCAAATGCTGAACAGTATGGTCAGCCACTGATTCCCCGGTATAATTTTGAAGAGAGCGATTTGATCATCAGCTTTGGTGCCGACTTTTTGGAAACCTGGGTTTCACCTGTAGAATATGCGGGTATGTTTGGCAAGTTTCATTCATTGAGAAACAACAAGTTGAACAGATTTATTTATTTTGCCCCGGTAAAGAATATGACCGCTGTTAACAGCGATGAATTTGTACTGACTGAACCCGGAACTGAACATTTACTTATCGGGGAAATAATGAAACGGCTTGGCCAGCCCGGCAATGAAATGAGGGGAAACAGTAAAGTTTTCTCTGCAGAAATGAGTGAAAAAATCGACCGAATTGCTCTGGAAATTAGCCATGCCAAAAATCCGGTTATTTTGGCGGGAAACGGAGCAGATAAAAGTATTTCGGGAAAAATGACTGTAAAAGCAGCTAACCGGATGAATGAACTGCTGGGAAATCAGCTGCCTGATTTTTCTGCAGCCCATGCCTTAAGCAAAACGGCATTGAGCAGTGAAATTGTTGAATTTTTTGAGACGGTTGACGAAAATACAGTACTTGTAATTCATGAAACCAATCCGCTGTACAGCAATCCTGAACTGGCAGAAAAAATAGAGAAAGCAAAAAATGTTGTATATATTGGTTCAATGCTGAACGAAACCGCACTTCAGGCCGATTATATATTGCCTTCAAATTATTATTTTGAGAACTGGGGGGATTATGAAGCCTGGAACGGAACTGTTTCTTTACTTCAACCGGTAATGCACCCTTTGTTCGATACCAAAAGCGCAGGTGATATTTTTCTTGCTCTGGGCGGACAAACAATTCCGTTTGGTGATTTGGTCAGGGAAAACTGGAAAAAATGGGCGCAGCAAAACCTTGCTGCGGGTGATAGTGAAAATGTTCCTGATAAAGCATCAAACGACAGATTTTACAAGGAAGTTCTTCAAAAGGGGTTCCTCAAAAAAAGCAAAGAACAATTTCCGGATTCAGGATTGAACGGAGCAATCGAAGAACAGTATAAGGAAGAAAATCTTGCTGGAAATAGTTTTTATCTGCATGTTTCTCCTTCTTTATTTTTTTACGACGGCAGCCTTTCCAATCGGGGCTGGTTGCAGGAAATTCCACATCCGGTTTCCAATATTGTGTGGCAAAGCTGGATCGATATGAATCCGGAAAAAGCACAGGAGCTGGATATTCATGAAGGGGATATCGTAAGACTTATTTCTGAAACGAAAGAGGTGGAGGTAGCTGTCAGGCTGACAGATGAAGTTGATAAAAATACGCTGGGCATTGATGCAGGACAGGGGCATACACATTTTGGAAAAACAGCAAACGGAGTGGGTATTAATGTTTTTGATTTACCGGCAGCTTCCTATGTTGGTGCACGACCAAAGGTTACGGTTGAAAAGGCTGGAAAGCATGAAGAGCTGTTGTACCTGAATGCTTCCAATGAGCAACATGACAGGGAACTGCTCAAACATGAGGAGATTGAAACCATTAAAAACAACAAAGCAGAGATCGAAGAAATGAACTGGCCCATGCCTGAAGGCTATGAAAAGGCTGCCGATTTATATGAAGGACATAAGCACAAGGACCATCGTTGGGGAATGGTAATTGATCTGCAGAGTTGTATAGGTTGCAAGGCATGTGAAGCTGCTTGTTATGCTGAAAACAATATTCCGGTAGTGGGCAGGGAAAATTGCAGGGAAGGACGTGAAATGAGCTGGTTAAAGGTGCCACCTTATAAAATTCCAGGCAAGAATAACATGGCATACCTGCCAGTACCTTGTCAGCATTGCGATTCGGCACCCTGTGAACCGGTGTGCCCCGTATATGCATCGGTACATACAGAGGAAGGATTAAATGCTCAGATTTATAACCGGTGCATCGGAACCCGGTACTGTTCGAACAACTGTCCCTACAAGGTTCGCAGGTTCAACTGGATCAATATAAATTATGAATTTCCAATGACACTTCATTTAAATCCGGAAGTTACCGTGAGGGAGCGAGGGGTCATGGAAAAGTGTACCTTCTGTGTGCAGCGGATTCGAAATAAAGAATATAAGGCAAAAATCGAAAACCGTAAACTTAAAGATGGTGAAATTGTACCGGCCTGCATGCAAACCTGTCCGACAAATGCCATTGTTTTCGGAGATCTCATGGATGAAAATTCAGAAGTAAGAAAATTAATTAAGAACAGCAGGAGATATCAGCTGCTGAACGAATTAAATACCAAAACTGCTGTGGTGTATTTAAAAAAAGTAACCGTTTAAATCTTATTGTTTTGCAGGACTATACATCAAATATCACGTTTAAGGAGGTTAATCATACGGTAGCCAGGGCAATGCGTCCTGCTCCAAAACAATATTACCTGTTCATGGGATTTCTGATGCTGATAATCGGCTGGGGAATATTTTCCTGGATTTATCAGGTAAAAATGGGAATGGGTGTGGCCGGAATTAATCATCCTGTTGGGTGGGGTACCTACATCACCAACTTTGTTTTTTGGGTGGGAATTGCCCATTCGGGGACATTAATTTCTGCCATTTTGTTTCTTGTCCGTTCTGAATGGCGCGATGCAGTATCCCGATCCACTGAAGCAATGACCGTATTTGCCGTATTAACAGCCGGAATGTTCCCGCTCATCCACCTGGGACGCCTTTGGGTATTTTTTTACATCTTGCCCTATCCAAATCAACGGGGTTTGTATCCGAATTTTTCAAGTCCTCTTGTTCTTGATTTGATTGCTATTCTGACTTACCTGACCGTTAGTACCATTTTCTTTTATGTAGGGATGATACCGGATGCGGCTTCTTTAAGGGATTATTACCGGAACAAACTGGGTATGAATCACTGGCGTTCCAAATTTTTTACATTCATTTCCCTGGGATGGTCGGGGGCACTCAGCCAATGGAGGCATTATAACCGGTCGTACCTGTATTTTGCTATGTTGGCTACTCCATTGGTTATTTCAGTTCATTCAGTAGTATCCTGGGATTTTGCCGTAAGTTTGCTGCCCGGCTGGCATTCTACCCTGTTTCCGCCTTATTTTGTTGCCGGTGCCATCCATTCTGGGCTGGCGATGGCATTAACCCTGCTTATTCCCATGCGAATGTTTCTTGGCACTGAAAAGCTGATAACGGTAAAACATTTGGAGGCCATCGCCAAATTTACCATATTCACCGGATCCATTATTGCCTATGCCTATATCATCGAACCATTTATTGAAATATATTCTGACAGTACGATCCATATCCAGTTTACTGCCTGGCGAATGACGGGATGGCTGTCGTGGGCTTATTATGTCATTCTGTTTTGCAATATTTTAGTTCCTTTTAGTTTTTTATGGAAAAAACTTCGTGTAAATATCAAATATCTTTTTATTGCTTCATTGCTTATTAATGTTGGAATGTGGCTTGAACGCTACTTTATTGTGGTTACTTCTACATCCCATGATTTTATGCCACACAACTGGGGAAAATATGCACCCAGTTGGGTTGAGATCAGCATTACGGCCGGCACTGCCGCTTTCTTTCTGTTTTTTTATTTAGGCTTTGCAAAGTTCCTGCCAACCATTCCAATCGCCGATTTCAAGGATTATCTGTTAAAAGGCAAACTGCCCGAACCAGAGGATGTAACACTTAAAAATAAAGCAAATGTTCTTGCGGAAAAAACCGACAGCAGGGAAAAGATGTTTATTTTTCCTGATGCTGAATACCTGATAAAAGCTGTTCATACCCTTCTTGAAAGAAATTACAATATACTGGAAGTTTTTTCACCGGTTAAACTTCATGAGGTAGAAGCACTTATGGGAAAAACCAAAAGTCCGGTTACATACTGGACTACGGCAGGGGGAATAGTTGGATTGATATCGGGATTTGCTTTAACAGCAGGAAGTGTAAGCATTTATGATCTAATTGTAGGAGGAAAACCTGATAGTTTCGCTGATTCCTTTTACAATCGTAATGTTTGAATTAACCGTATTGTTTGCTGCCATTTTCAATTTAATAGCCGTAATTTATTATGCACGTCTGAGAAAAAGACAAACCGACCCCTGGTACGATTCAAGGTTTAGCATGAATAAATACGGATTACTTGTAGCATACTCCGAAGAAAAGGATGATGAGATACAACATCTTATGGAAATTTTGATGCGGGAGGAGGTTAGGGATGAAGAATAAAATTTTCATAATTGTTAACCTGCTTCTGTCGGCTGGTTTGTTTGTAGTTTGGCGCATCATGTTTACCGGTATAAACGACCAAAGGTTGTGGCATTCCTTTCTGATCGAATTCCTTTACTTCACCTCCATTGCGGGAGGCCTTGCTGTTTGGCCGGCGATAGTGGTTGCCACATATGGAAAATGGATGGGCAGTTCAGAACGGTTGTGCAGGGTTGGCCTGGCTTTTTCTGTTCCTTCTGTACTGGCCCTGTTGGTTCTTTGGTGGGGGGCATCATCATGGGCGCCATGGATAAATTCTTCCAAAGATATGTTTTGGCTTTATACTCCATTTTTATTTTTAAGAAATTTAGTTGCCCTGGTGGTTTTCTGGGTTGTGGCCTTTTTGTTTGTGGTAAAAAGAAATGCATCAAACAACAGGGTGTATGCCCGATTGTTGATATTGGCCTATGTAGTTGCCTTTAGCCTTATCGGTTTCGATTTTGTAATGACGCTCGAACCAAAATGGTACAGCATGATGACCGGTGGCTATTTCTTTATCTCGGGAGTTTATGTTGCATTGGCAGCATGGGCTTTAATGGCTGTATTCGCTAATGAAGCGAAACCCATTCTGCATGATTTGGGAAAACTGGTGGTGGCATTTTGCATGTTTACTTCGTATCTGATGTTCAGCCATTTGTTTCCCATTTGGTACGCCAATAATCCTCATGAAGTCCTTTTCCTGATTCCAAGGATGAATTACAGCTGGAAATGGATAAGTTATTTGCTGTTGTTTATGGTATACATAGGTCCCTTGATTTTGCTCCTGCCTGCGCGCATGAAAAAAAACCGCATAACACTGGGCCTGATTTCCCTGATGATAGTTATTGGCATGTGGATAGAACGGTGGTGGCTTGTTGCTGCGGTTTTTCAGTGGGAAAATATCATTTTTGGATGGCAGGAAATAGTACCTTTTGCTGCATTCCTGTTGTTGTTTTTGGCAGGAGCAGTTGCTGCAAGTCTGTTAAACAGCCATCAGGTTGAATCTGAAAAACTTCATAAATGAAAACGATAAAAAAATAACATGCTTAAAAAATTCATGTTTATTCTCTGAAAGAGCTTATTTGAATTTGAAATGATGTAATTAAAATAAAAAAGTAAGTAAGAAACCGTGAAATTAAAGAACAACCCGTTTTTTCTGTCCTTACTGATTCTGGCTTTGCTGGGAACATCTGTTCTGCTGTATTTCTTTTATTATCAGAGCAGGATTGGACCAGAACAGCCTGTTCCTTTCAGTCACCGAGTTCATGTGAATGAAAAACACATAAGCTGTTTTTTTTGTCATGAAGGGGCTGTGAATTCAGCACGGGCAGGAATTCCACCTTTGGAAACCTGTATGTTGTGTCATAGCCGGATTATAATTCATCATCCGGAGATTGAAAATCTTAGAGCCCATTATGAAGCCAATACACCTGTTGAGTGGAAGAAAATATATGATTTGCCTGATTTTGCCTTCTTTAACCACTCTGTTCATATGTATCGAAAAATTGATTGCAGCCGGTGCCATGGAAATGTAAATGATATGGACAGAATTGAACAGGTGCAGGAATTTAAAATGAATTTTTGTATCGACTGCCACAGAGAAAATAGTGCAACAACGGAATGTTTTACATGTCACAGATAAAATATGTTTGAATTTACCAAAAAACCGAAAAGCGCAGCCCTGGCCTTCATTGTAGCCGGAGCAGTATGGTTTGTTGTAGGAACTTTTTATGGGTTGTTTTCAGCAATACATCTAATGGCACCGGAGTTTTTTAATAATATTCCAGGGCTTGTTTTTGGACGCACACGGCCAATTCATATAAATACAGTTTTATATGGATTTGTAGCAAGTAGCTTTATTGGAACCGGGTTGTATTATATGCCTGCTTTACTTAAAAGAAGTTTATGGTCGGAACCGCTGGGATGGGTAAGTTTTGTTCTGTGGAACCTTACGGTTTTAAGCGGGCCATTGACTTTTTCCTTTGGTTTAACGCAGGGAAGGGAATACCAGGAATACATCTGGATTTTTGATGTATCGTTGGTGCTGGCTGTAGTTACTCTTTCTGTAAATTTGGTGATGACTATTCTAAGAAGAGTGGAAAATTACCTGTATGTTTCGGTTTGGTATTTTGTAAGCAGTTTTTTGTGGATTGGCGGAAGCTATTTTATGGGTAATGTAATGTGGAATCCTCCGTCAGGTGCCCTTCCTGGCATCCTCGATTCCATTTTCCTCTGGTTTTATGGACATGTACTGCCAGGACTTTTACTGACTCCTCTTGCAGTTGGTGCTGCCTATTTTGTTGTGCCGCGTATTACAAAAACTCCTCTTTATTCACATACCCTTTCCATTCTTGGTTTTTGGACCCTGGTAACTTTTTATTCACACATCGGAGGCCATCACCTTCTGCAGGCACCCATTCCGGCCTGGTTAAAAACAATTTCTGTGGTCGATTCCATGTTTATGTTTATTCCGGTAATTATCGTAATTGTTAACCTTTGGATGACCTGGAGAGGAAAGTCGTTTAAAATCATAAAAGATGTGGCAGGGAGGTGGATTGTTATGGGTATCATATGGTATCTGATTGTTGGGGCGCAAGGTTCATTTCAGTCGATACCTGAGGTACAAAAAATAACCCATTTCAATAACTGGGTAATTGGTCATGCCCACATTGCTATATTGGGTTTCTCCGGATTTATTGCCATTGGAACAGTGTGGCATGTACTTCCCTTGATAACCGGCAGAAAGTTATATTCTATAAGGCTGGCTAATCTTGAGTTTATTTTTATTATGATTGGACTTACCGGATTTTTTATTGTTCTTACAGCTGCCGGATTAATACAGGGGGAAGGCTGGTATAACGGAGAAACTGTTTATCGGATTCTTCCTGAATTGAATGTTTATATGGCATTGCGTGCTATGTTTGGTGTATTTATAATTGCAGGTGCACTAATTCATTTGTACAACATTTTGATGAGCATGGGAAAGAAAATAGTTGCTGATGAAGCTAAACCTTTAAAAATTGCTGAAGTATGAAAATGACTCCAACAATAGTGATTATTGGTGGATTGATGGTTTGGGCAGCATCAATATCCATTATGGTTGTATTTCCTGTTTTAAACATTAAAAATGAACCTTCCGATATCTGGCGGCCGATGACTGAAGTGGAACGGAAGGGTAATACACTATATGTGCAAAATGGCTGTAGTTACTGCCATTCAATGTATATACGGCCATACGATTGGGGTATTGGTGCCAGCCGTATTGCGCAGCCGGGCGATTATTATGAACAACAACCCGCAATTTTGGGGTCTGAACGTACTGGTCCGGATTTGTCGCAGGAAGGTGGAGAACATCCTGATGACTGGCATTTGGCTCATTTTATAAATCCCCGGAATACCAGTCCTGTTTCGCTGATGCCTTCCTGGGAATTTTTGGGAGAGACAAAGATAAAACAACTTACCGCCTATGTTCAGTATCTGGGATATCGGCAGGCTGATGTACGCGTGGCACGTCAGATGTTCTGGAAAGAAAAAGCTGTTGCAGCTCTTGAAGCCGGACCTGATTCCAACATCGTATGGCTGCATTCAAAAGTACCAAAAGTGTGGCGGGAAATGCCCAATCCGTATCCTGCCACCGAAGATGCAATTAAACGCGGTAAAAATATTTACCAGGAATTTTGTATTGGATGCCATGGCCCGGTTGGTGACGGGAACGGACCGGCTGCACGATATCTTAACCCTCCACCCTTGAATTTTACAACTTTGCGACGGCATCTTGTGAATGGGAAGTATATCGGGGGAATTTTTTATTATCAGATTATGAACGGGATTACCGGGACAGCCATGCCTTATTTTAAAAAAGCACTTGAGTCTGAAAAAATATGGGATGTTTCAAATTATATAGCCGTTGAATTTGTTGGATATACCGACGCTGATATTGCACCTGAAGGAATTGATGCGGCATACGAAAATGAGTGGATAAATACCTACCAACCGCCAGATTCAACCGGTTTGCCGGCAAAAATAAAGTAAATGAAAAATGCAGTAAACATATTGGTTATTTTACAGATCGTTTATACAGCTGTTCTTATTGCTGTTGTAACTGTTTCTGTAATCTGGGGGATTAAGTCAGGACAGTTTAAAAAAGAAAAAAATGCATCAAATCTTCCGTTAGAAATTGAAGTGCCGGATTTTGATAATCAAAAATAACAAAAGTATGTTCGGATATGAAATTTTAAGAAATAAATGGGTGATTCTCATGTTGTTCGGAGGATTGGCTCTGCTGTTTTACGTTTTGGTTTTTTACAACGATTATCATAAATCCCGAAAAAAACGAAGCGACGACCCGGAAAAATTTGAAACCGAATATATGGGTGCCTGGGAAGCTATTCCCTGGTCGATTAAAGTTACCGTTGCAGGCATAGTAATATTTGCATTGGTCTACAGCATTCATGCGATAATTTATCCTAATAGTTTCTAATATGAAGTACGAAGAAAATAAATCCTGGAGTAAGTTTAAAAGCTGGATGTTTGTTTTATTTCTTTCTGCTTCCTTGCTGATATGGGCTATGGTTATGATGACCATGGTGAAGGATGTTCCAAGAGAATGGGAATTTGGAACTATTGAATTTACACCTGGAAAATCTGAATATTCTACTCACAATCCGGGAAAGAAGACGCTGAAAAATCAAATTGCACCTTTACCCGATGGTGTTTCAATGGAAGAAGAAAAACAAATAAACAACAGGAAGAGATGAATAGAAAAATTCTGCTTATAGTGGCAGGTATTGTTGTTGTATTTACCATTACAGCTGCAATTTTGCTGTTGTCGGGTCCTCATATGCGTCAGCAGCCAAGCATGCGTGCATTTGAAACCACTATGGCATTGCCACCGGTTAATTCTGAATTTTATTCCCACAATCCTTTAGATGCAGAGGATATTTTAATTCCTGAATCTACTCCTTTGAACCTGAACAAAGGGAAGATTTATTATGGTTATTACTGTGTATTTTGTCATGGTGAAAATGGCAGAGGAAATGGACCGGTTGGACAAAGCTATGTGCCAGGTCCGTCTGATTTGTCCGGTGACAGTATGGTGATTTTTTCACCTGCGGAATTGTACCGGCGCTCTTTTAAAGGTGTTGGACATGAACCGGTAATGGAACGTGTTATCCCTGAAGATTTCCGTAAATACATTTTAACTTATATCCAGAGTGGATTTAGGGAATAACAGGATTCTTGTTATTCTGCCCGGACCCTCTAAATTCTCGAGGTAATTTATTGAGACCATAAAAAAGAGGAAAATCTTTCGTTTTTCCTCTTCGGGTGGTGCCACCTGGAATTGAACCAGGGACACACGGATTTTCAGTCCGTTGCTCTACCAACTGAGCTATGGCACCCCTTTGTTTTGGTGTTGCAAAAGTAAGTAATTTTTTAAATTCACAAAGAATTTTCAAATCAAATCAAGAGTTGAAAATAAAATTTTGGTTTTGATTGATTGTTTGGCGGGCGCTTATCTTTTCGTACTTTTGCAACCTTATTATTTTTTAATGATTGAAACTGATTTTCTAACACATACATTAACTAATGGCATCCGGCTTATTCACCGGCCCGATACATCACCTGTCGGCCATCTTGGTATCCTTATTAATGCTGGCTCACGTGATGAGGAACAGGAGGAGCATGGTTTGGCTCATTTTATTGAGCATTCGGTTTTTAAAGGAACTGCCAGGCGCAAGGCTTTTCATATCTTAAGCCGCATCGAAGATGTGGGTGGTGAATTAAACGCTTACACAACAAAGGAGGAAACAACCCTTTATTCAACCTTTTTATCCGGATTTTATGAGCGGACGGCTGAGCTTCTGAGCGATATTCTTTTAAATAGCACGTATCCTGAAAAAGAGCTAAACCGTGAAAAAGAAGTGGTCCTGGAAGAAATTAACTCCTATAAAGACTCGCCTTCGGAATTGATATTCGATGAGTTTGAGGAACTGGTATACGACGGACATCCCATTGCCCGTAATATTCTTGGGAGTCCTGAAAATTTGTCTGCTTTTAACCGTGAAAGCATCCTGCGGTTTATTGCCAATAACTACCATACCAACCAGATGGTGATTTCCTCGGTGGGAAAAATTAATTTTGATAGTCTTATAAAGCTGGCAGAGAAATATTTTGGAAAGGCAGAAGCGCATCTGCGGCAAAATGAACGGAAGCGGTTTGATAATTACCATCCAGGTAACAGGGTGGTGAAAAAAGATACTTATCAGTCGCATTGCATGATTGGAAATGTGGCCTATGACGTGATGCATCCGCGGCGAATTGCCATGATATTGTTAAACAACATTATAGGTGGGCAGGCAATGAACTCAAGATTGAATTTGGCATTAAGGGAACGAAAGGGTATGGCTTACAATATTGAATCCGGATATACGGCATATACCGATACAGGGCTCTTTAGTGTCTATTTTGGTACTGATCATGATAACCTTGATAAAGCAATGAACCTTGTTCTGAAAGAGTTTAAATTGCTGCGGGAAAAAAAACTTGGAGTGCTGCAATTGAGTAAAGCCCAAAAACAGTTGATGGGTCAGATTGCCATTTCAACAGAGAACAGGGAGGATTTGATGCTGACCATTGGAAAGAGTTTGCTTTTATTTAACAAAGTGGATTCTATTCAAACCATCTTCAGAAAGATAGAAGCAATTACTCCTTCCGATTTGCTGGAAGTGGCCAACGAATTGTTGGAAGAAAATCAGATGACCCGGCTTGTTTACAGGTAACCAGCTTAACGAAAAAAGTTAATGAAAGGATGAAGAAGACAAAAGAACTCGAACGATATATTGACGATCATATTGAACCGGAAGACCAGGTGTTACAGGCACTTGATCGTGAAACGCATTTGAAGGTGCCTGGTGCACGTATGATTTCAGGTCATTTGCAGGGGCAGGTGCTTTCTATGTTAGCGAAAATGATACAACCTGATCGTATCCTTGAAGTGGGTACCTTTACCGGGTATTCGGCTATTTGTTTGGCAAGAGGACTGAAAAAGGGGGGAAAATTAATTACCATTGAACTGGACGATGAACTGGAGAATATGGCTGGCAGTTATTTTAAAAAAGCAGGATTGGATCAGGCTATAGTACAACTTATTGGACCGGCACTGGAGATTATTCCCTCATTAAATGAAATTTTTGATTTGATTTTTCTTGATGCCGATAAACGTGAGTATCCGGAATATTACAGGCTGGTATTTGATAAATTACGGAATGGTGGCTATATTATCGCCGATAATACCTTGTGGAGTGGCAAAGTAGTTGAGCCTGTATCCCCGGGAGATGTACAAACACAAGGAATTATTCTGTTTAATGAACTGATAAATAGCGATTACCGGGTGGAAAAGGTTATCTTGCCAATAAGAGACGGCATGACGGTAATCCGGAAAAAATAAGCATTTGCCAGATCTATTTTTTCTTTGATATGGCAGCAGATAGTCCTGAATTTTTCCTGCTGAATTGACGAAAGAATGGCTTCTGTTGAAGTATATGGCAAATTTAGTTGATGAAAATCTTCTTCGGACTTTAATGTAAGTGAATTTATTAGCTATATAATTTTCAAACTTCCAAACAAAATTCTTATTGCGCGAATCAAAAAAGCCAGCAATAATTTTTAAATGATTTGTCGGAGAGGAGGTTTTTCTCTATTTTTGCACACCTTATAAAAGGTCTCATAGTTCAACGGATAGAATAGCGGTTTCCTAAACCGTAGATCCAGGTTCGATTCCTGGTGGGACTACTCCGAAATCACTATATTATATTATAAATCAGAAGTTTATAGAGGTTTTTTCTTTTACTACTGAAACATTACTGAAACTTTTTTTCATGAATAGGTGAATAAAGGTGTATTCCTTCACCCCATATAAACAGCCTTGAGAGGATTTACTTGAAGTATTTAAAGCAAGGGATTTATCAGTTATTACCAAAAAACAAAAAAAGGTTATCGACCGATTTTCTGAAAAAAAAGTGTAAGAAGTGTCATTTTTCTTACACTACCTGAATACCTTACACTTTTTTATTTTTTATCGCTGTAACTTCAAACCGTTTAAACAAATATTCTGACACTGGCGCCAGGGTCAGTTCTGTTCACTTAAAAAAAGATAAAAATGGAAGACCTAATCAAATTATTGCTGCAAATTACCCTTGAAATCAAGCACATCAATGAGAGTTTAAAACTTTTAAAAAAGGCATTATCCGGCGTGAGAGTCAAAATAATTACATAAATCAATTTAATAATATGGAACAAGATGAAACATGAGGAACTAAATCCTGATTACTATTTTACTATTTTACTATACTATAGTAAAACTATGAATTAAAAACGAACGATAAACATACCATACATATAACTATCAGTAGTACAGTCACATATAAAAAGATTGTAGGGGGGAGTATTATTATTATTATTTAAATTCACTCAAATTTCTTTTATAAATACTATAATTAAAGGATAACAGTAAAATAGTAAAATAGTAAAATAGTTAACCTAAAAGTTCTCAATATTATTCCCAATAAGGAAATAAGGTTTTTTGAATGCTTTGTGATGAAAGCAGTTTCCGAAATGGTAAATGATCCAGATCCTGAAAACCTTATTTTAATTTCTTATCCTTAGTAAAAAATTGTGCCCCTAAATGGCTCAACCTTATTCCATTATTCCAAATCAGGGAATAAGGTTCAGGTGAATTTGTTGTTGCTTGTTACTAAGGTTATTACAGGAGTTTTAAAATACCGCCTGGGTTTCAGGCGGTATTTTTTAGACGCTCTGCGTAAGTATCAAATCAAAATAAATTGTAAAGCTTCTTAAAATGACTGATTTGAATTTTTCTTCAATACCAATAAAATTTAAAACACCTTTAGGTTACCTGCTGCCTGGTTTTTCTATATCCCTGCTGCCCGGGATTTGTTTCCGCTTCGATTCAACTTCGATTATGATCGGCCGTGAAACAGTTCTGAATCGAAAATGAACCGGCAGGGAGGTGGTAAAACCAAAACACAGGTAGTGTAAAAAGTACTAAAAAAATTATAAAACACAGTTAAACATTTAAAAGTATTGTCGTTGACTACCAGGTCAGTACCCCAGTTGTCGCCACTGGGAACGATACTTCCGCCAGGTTCTTGCAATGCACCTTCAACATCGCCCAGTAATTCAGAACAAATTTTTGAACTACAGCTAAACTCGATTTTTATTATCAGGTTTTTTTGTTTTTATTGTTTACATTCCGTATATTTTGGCATAAAAAGCAGACTCTTAATAAATTTAGATTAATTTGATACTAAATGTATTAATTTATCAAAGACCATTGAATCTTGGTTCATTTGTATGACTCAACAGCGATAAAAATCTCCAAAGTTGTAACAAAAAACTACAGCACTTCATTTTCTTTGGCAACAAGCCTGCTCGAAAAGGAACACCGTGATGCCATTTATTCCATTTATGGGTTTGTTCGGCTGGCTGATGAGATTGTGGATACTTTTCATGAATTCCCAAAGGAGCATTTGCTCCAAAAAATTGAAAACGATCTGAAGGAATCACTGGAGCAGGGAATCTGTATAAATCCTGTTTTACATTCATTTCAGATGGCATTAAAAAAGTACAATATACCTTACGAATACGTCCAGTGCTTTTCTTCACAGCATGAAATCCGACCTCCTGTTAAATGATTACAATACCAAACAAAAAGCGGGTGAGTATATTTATGGGTCGGCTGAAGTTGTGGGATTAATGTGTCTCAGGGTTTTTACCGGTGGGAATGAGGTTCGTTTTAAGGAATTGCAAAAACCAGCAATGAAGCTGGGATCTGCATTTCAGAAAGTAAATTTCTTACGTGATCTTAAAAATGACACCCAAAATCTGAAACGGGTGTATTTTCCGGAAATTGTTGGGGAAGCGTTTAATGAAAATATTAAAGGTTTAATTATCGCCGAGATTGAATCTGAATTCGATGAAGCCTATATTGGCATCAAAAAGCTTCCACAAAAAACAAAGATGGCAGTTTTGGCGGCTTATTATTATTATAAAATCTTATTGTTGAAAATAAGGAATACTCCAGCTGACAAAATCCTGGAATCGAGAATCAGGATTTCAAATTTCAGGAAAATTTATTTGTTAATGAAAGCTATATTGGTTTCCCAATTAAAATTAATATGAAGAGTGATAAACAAGAGTTTGTAATTCTGGTGGATGAGAATGATAATGAAAAAGGGACGATGGAAAAAATGGAAGCGCATAGAAGAGCATTGCTCCATCGTGCCATTTCTGTCTTTGTTTGTAATTCGCGGGGGCAATGGCTTTTACAGCGGCGGGCGCTGAATAAATACCACTCAGGTGGCTTATGGACAAATGCCTCTTGCAGTCACCCTTACCCTGGAGAAACGAATCTGGAAGCTGCCAACCGTCGTTTAATGGAAGAAATGGGGTTGAATGCATCTCTGAAAGAATTGTTTCATTTTATATATAAAGCGGAATTGGACAATGAATTAAATGAGCATGAATTTGATCATGTATTTTTTGGAATTACCGATAGGGAACCCAAAATTAATGCTGATGAGGTAAAGGAGTGGAGGTATATTTCCTACAATCATTTGATTAAAGAAATAGCCGATGAACCTGAGAATTTCACCGTCTGGTTTAAGGAAATTTACAAACGCCTGCAGGCAGAGGTATCTGATATCGTTGCAGCAAAAAATAGTGCCACATCTGAATGAAGCTTATAATTGAAAATGCTGTGCATTTTGGAATTTTTAAAGGCAAGTTCATGCAATCAATTCGGGCAATGAAATCCACCCTGAACATAAATAGTAAGATCGTAAACCGGTTCTTGGTTTTGTTTTATAGTGTCGGGATTATTGGATTGTTAATGCCTGTTTCATTTCCATTTTTTATAAAACTAATACCTCTGGCTCTTTTAATAAGTCTTGCAGCACTTGCCGTATTTCATGGAAGATTTTCCATGAAACAGATAATCCTGTATGCAACCATTTTCAGCATAGGATTTTTTATTGAGGCAGCAGGAGTAAATACCGGACTCATTTTCGGTTCCTATCATTATGGGGAAAGTCTGGGAGTAAAACTATTCAATACTCCTTTAATTATTGGTTTAAATTGGTTGCTGTTGGTTTATCTTACCGCTTCTTTGCCTGAACCTTTTAAAATGCACATTGCAATAAAAGTAGTTACAGGTGCAGCCGTGATGGTGGCATATGACCTTCTGCTTGAACAGGTGGCTCCGGTTCTGGATATGTGGTATTGGCAGTATGATATAATTCCTGCCCGAAATTATATTTCCTGGTTCATTATTGCACTTATATTTCATTCCTTAATCAGGATATTTAAAGCAGAAACCTCAAATAAGCTGGCTCCTTTTTTATTCATATGCCAGGTCATTTTCTTTTTGGTTTTGTTCCTCTTTTTGTAAAAGCAGTATTATGATATTAAAGGGAAAACATCATTTTTTACTTGATCCTTTCTTCCGGTTTTATGTAATAAAAAAAATGCACAGGAACTTTCATTCCATAAAAATTACAGGAACAATCACCGATAAGAAATTTCCGGTAATGCTTATTTGCAACCACATGAGCTGGTGGGATGGAATATGGGCACTGCATGTGAATCAAACACTTTTTGGACGGAAATATTTTTTTATGATGCTGGAAGATCAACTTCGTAAAAACTGGTTTTTAAAATATACAGGCGGATTTTCCATTTCTAAAAATTCAAAAAGCATAATGGAAACCATTACGTATACTTCAGAACTGCTGAAAGATAAAAAAAACCTGGTACTCCTCTTTCCACAAGGGGAGATTGGAAGCATGCATGAACGGGAATTTAAATTTAAAAAAGGAATAGAACGTATTTTACAGGGAATTGGTAATGATGTACAGGTGGTGTTTCTTGCCAGTATTATTGATTATCATTCAAATGTAAAACCAACGGTATATTCATTTGTAGAGGATTTTACCGGCAGATACAGAGTTGAGGAAATTCAGGAATGCTATAATCGTTTTTATAGGGCATGTATTTCCGAACAACTAAAACTTAAAAGCTGAAATGATTTATATAGGAATATTCATATTAGCTTTCACTTCCTTGCAATTTTTTATTGCGGTGGCAAACCTGTTGTTTTATCCGAATATATCGGGGTATAAAAAACCTGAAAAGGATTTAATCTCTGTATTAATACCTGCACGAAATGAAGAAAAAAATATTGCAACCCTGCTAACTGACCTTTTAAACCAGGATTATCAAAATCTGGAGATTAAAGTCTTTAGTGATCAATCCACTGACGCTACAATGGATATACTGAATCGGTTTGCTGAAAAAGATAGTCGCATCAGTTACTATGACTCCGATGAATTGCCTGATGGATGGCTGGGTAAAAATTATGCATGTCACTTTCTTTCTACTAAAGCAAAGGGGAAATATTTATTGTTTTTAGATGCTGATGTACGGATTGGAAGGAATATCATTGAAAGTTCAGTTTCTTATGCTGAAAAATACAATCTTGGATTATTGTCTATCTTTCCTGCACAAATCATGAGAACTCCGGGAGAGAAGGTTGCGGTTCCCAGCATGAATTACATTTTATTATCGCTGTTGCCACTTCCGCTGGTCAGGAAAAGCAGATTTTCCTCACTTGCGGCAGCAAATGGACAGTTTATGTTATTTCAGGCTGATAGCTATAAAATCATTCGGCCGCATGAGGTTCTTAAATACAGCAAAGTGGAAGATATTGAAATAGCAAGATTATATAAGAGAAGAAATAAATTTATTGCTTGTCTTACCGGGAATAATGAAGTTTCCTGCCGGATGTATGAAGGTCTTGAAAATGCTGTTAATGGTTTCTCTAAAAATGTAGTTATGTTTTTTGGTGATTCATTCTTTCTGGCAGTGCTTTTTTGGCTGATTACAACCTTTGGGTTTATTGTGGTATTTTTTTCTTTTCCCCCTATAATATTCCTAATCTACCTGACTTTAATTGTTTTAACCAGAATATGGATATCTTTAGCAAGCAAACAACCTGTTTTACAAAATCTGGTGCTGGCAATCCCACAGCAGGGCATATTGGGAATAATCATTTTTAAGGCTTTCATTAATAAATACAATAAGCAATACAAATGGAAAGGTCGAAATATATCCTGATAATAGTCTTGCTTTTGTGCTCAGGGACAGAACCGGCATTTGCCGGTTGGAAAACGGAAATATATAAGGCCTATATTGGCAACAATATGGATCGATGGAAAGTAATTATTGATAAAATGGAGCAGGAGAAAATTAACAATGAAACTTTTCTTCTGCAACTTGTAAATTATCAGTACGGATACACCGGATGGTGTATTGGAAAGGATAAAACAACACTGGCAAAATACTATCTGGAACTGGCAGAGCAGAATCTGGAATTACTTGAAAAATATGCTGATGCATCGGTTATACATGCATATCAGTCGGCATTTTATGGATATAAAATTGGGCTTAGCCAAATTCGGGCGCCCATTTATGGTCCGCGCAGCATAAAGCATGCAAGACTGGCAATAGAAGAAGATAAAGATAATCCTTTAGGATACATTCAATACGGCAACAGCCAGTTTTACATGCCGCCAATTTTTGGAGGATCAAAAGAAGAGGCAATTGATTATTTCCAAAAGGCAGAGAGATTAATGGAACGGGATACAAATCAATTGGTAAATGACTGGAACTATTTAAGCCTCTTAACACTCATTGCTCAGTCGTTTGAACAGACCGGGCAGTATGAACAGGCAAAGGAGTATTATGAAAAAATTCTGAAGATTGAACCAGAATACAAATGGGTAAAAAATGAACTTTATCCTCATTTTCTAAAAACAAAGATAAATGTAAAAAATGAATAAGAAAGTTTTAATAGCCGGCGCAGGAATAGGAGGATTGGCAGCAGGACTTCGGCTGGTAAAAAAAGGATTTGATGTTGAATTTGTGGAAAAGAACAACCAGGCAGGAGGACGTTTGAACCAGATTGTGAAGGATGGCTTTACATTCGATACAGGCCCCAGCTTTTTCAGCATGTCGTATGAGTTTGAGGCGTTTGCCAGGGATTGTAACATAAAATTGCCTTTTGAGTACATGGAGCTTGATCCGCTTTATACGGTACATTTTAGCGGAAATCCAAAAACATTTTTCCTGTACAAAGATGTTGATAAACTCGCTGCTCAGTTTGCCGGAATAGAACCTCTGTTTAAGGAGAAATTTGATAAATACATGCGAAAGTCTGGTGCTCTTTTTCATGACACGGTGGATTTGGTTATTAAAAACAACTTTAACTCTAAATTGGCTTACCTCCTTACGCTAATGCGTGTGAATCCGGTGCATTTACCTGTGCTTTTTAAAAGTTTTTATTCGCATGTAAAGGAATATTTCAGCTCGAAAGAAGCACAGCAGATAATTTCACTGGTGGCCTTCTTTCTGGGCAGGACACCTTTCGATACGATGGCCATATACAGTCTGCTTTCCTATACGGAATTCAAACACGATGGTTATTACAATGTAAAAGGAGGAATGTACAAAATAGTGGAGGGCCTGGTTCATGAACTGAAAAAGGAGCATGTAAAAATTCACTACAATACCGAAATAGCAGGCTATATAGAAAAAAATGGCCGGCTCGATTGTTTTCTGGATCAAAATAGCCAAAGACATAAAGCCGATATTTACCTGATAAATGCAGATGCAGCATGGTTTAGGGGTAAAATTTTCAACCGAAAGAAGTATAACGATAATAAACTGGCAAGGATGAGCTGGACCATGGGTTATCTCACATTTTATTTAGGGCTGAAATGCAAACTTCCGCAGGTAAACCACCATAATTATTATCTGGGGAATAATTTTGAGACGTATGCAAAAAATGTTATGAAACAACCGGATTCCTTGCAAAAACCGTATTATTATGTAAATGTTTTATCAAAATATAATTCAGAATGTGCACCTCAGGGTTGCGAAAGCCTCTTTTTTGTTTGCCCGGTTCCCAATCTGTACTATAAAAAAAACTGGGATGACCGCGATGAAATCGTCAACAGCATCATTGCCGATTTTTCTAAACGGGTTGGGAAAGACATTTTTCCTGATATAATATCAAAAACGGTTTACACTCCTTTAGAGTGGCGCGATCAATTTAATTTATACCAGGGCAGCGGATTGGGTTTATCTCATACCATGAGACAGATTGGAGCATTTCGGCCGGCTAATTTTGATGAAATATACAAAAATGTCTTTTATACCGGAGCTTCCACAGCACCAGGTGCAGGTTTGCCAATGGCAATCATCAGTTCAAAACTTGTTACAGAAAGGATTGAAAGGTATGCCGGATAGTCCCCAGGAAAGCAGCAACAGGACAAAGGACACTATTCTTTTATTTTCCGATGGCAGTGTAGATGTGAAATCTGGTATTGGCTATGGTGCATGGCTTGCATTTAAAGACCGAAATGCATCCTATGAAGAATTAAAAAGTAGGATAAAGGTAAAGCGGTTTGAAAATACGTCATCTGTAAAACTTGAACTTGAAACATTATTGTATGCTCTTGGCCACATAAGTTATCAGGAGGTAAAAATAGAAATTCATACCGATTCTCTTAATATCCTGAGCTTGATTGAAAGGCGAAAACGGCTTGAGCAAAATAACTACTCATCAAAAAATAACCGTCTTTTAAGAAACCATGAATTATACAGGGAATTTTTCCGGGTAACAGATCAGCTGGATTATAAACTGATAAAAGTGAAAGGGCATCAGCCCAAAAGTAAAAAAGATGAAATCACCCATATATTTACTCTTGTAGATCGCGCCTCCCGAAATGCTTTACGTAAAGAATTCAACACGGGTTGAGTATTAATACCAGTAAAAGAACTTTTTTGTCGGATTTTATTTTTTTCCCAGAACCATCTTTCCCTGTTCCTTCGCAGGATCGTTATCTTTCTTCTTTTTTACAGACCATTTAACCATGCTTTCAATTTACTTACACCTTCATACATCTTCCCGCAATTGTTTTTCAAAAAATCTTCATTCAAGGGTTCATTCCGGTATTCACCCATTGCTTTCTGCAGTACCATAGCTCCATCGAAATCAACATAAGCCATACGGCAGGTAAGTTCTTCGGGCTGCCTGCCGAAATCCATGCCTGGCAATAAGGCTACGCCTGTTTCATTAAGCATTGTTTCGCATAATTCGTATGAAGTTAATATCCCTTTTGCCATAAGCTTCTCCCTGTAATAATTAAAGTTTGGGAAAAGATAGAATGCCCCTTTTGGTGAGGGCATTGTCAGGTAACTGGCTTTTAACCTTTCGGCAGTAAAATTTCCAAGAGTTTTCAGAATTCTGCGGGAATGATGTAAATAAGCATCAATCTCTGGATTTTCGCTAAAAGCTGCAATGGCAGCATATTGTATTGGTGCACTTGTGGAAGTATAGGTTTCACTTGCTACAATGGTCATGGCATTTTGCAACCACCGAAGGTTCTCCGGAAATGTAAATGTTCCAAGACGCCATCCTCCGGCTCCTGCCCATTTGCTTAACCCACTGCTAATTATTGTACCCTCCGGATAGTACCTGGCAATTGATTCGTGTTCTCCTGAGTGGTCGAGTAAACTGTAGATTTCATCTGAAACAAGAATCAGGTTGTATTTTCGTGCTACCTCTGCCAGCTTTTTTAACCTTGCCTTTGGATAGGTTGATCCGGTTGGATTTGAAGGATAATTAAGTATGACAACTCTGGGGCGGTCGGGATCGGAGCGGCAGATAATATCCAGCTTCTCGGGACTTAGCCGCCAATCATTATCCTCGGAAGTAGGAACCCAGGTGACGTGCCTTCCGGCTATTCGTGCCTGGGGGGAATAGGAAACCCAACTGGGGGTGGGAATGATCAATTCTCCGTAATAGACCAGTTGTAAAATGAATATTAACTCTTTTGAACCGGGCCCTATCATAATATCGTCGGGTGTACATTTAATCTTTTGATGCCGGAAATTAAACCCTGCAATTGCTTCCCGCAGTGACAAAAGTCCTTTAACCGGCAAATAATCTTTCTGATGTGCATTTCGGCGTAATTCTTCCTGTACCCGATCGGGTACAGGAAACGGAGATTGCCCAAGTCCAAACTTGTAAACTGTTTTGCCTTGTTTAATAAGTTCATTGCTTCGTTCATTAATCAGCAATGTAGCCGATTGGTTTAATCCTCTTACATTCAGGTTTAGGTTTACAAAATGATTGCTTTTTCGGGCTCTTCGCATACAATGGAAATTTATTGGTAATTTTTGAATACTTATCTCAGAAAATACTTCTTTCTGTCATTTAACCGCAGTTAATACATTTCAGTCCGCAATATAAAGTTACGTTCATTTAAATTAAAACTCACTTCCCAGCCTGATAAATAAAATCCGGCAACCCAATCTCCCGATTTAATTCCTCCTTTCAGGTTTAATCCTTTTATAATCGGAAAATACAGACTTACATCGTATTCATTATCCCACCACAGGTCTGATATCTTACTGCTTTTGTTAAAAGGTCTGTCGGCATTGTAATGGTTATAGGTGTAGTATGCACCCAATGAAAGTCTCTGGACAATGAAAAATCCCATGGATGCTTTAGCTCCATAGTTGAAAACTGCTTCATTAACATCTGCATATGCTCCACTTACCCTTAATTTACTGATCTTTGAATAATGTCCGAAGGGGCTTATCTTAATACCAAATCTGTTGTTTGCCGATCGGTACAACTGAATTGGAAGTGCCATTTTGACCTCCCACATGTTTCTCGATATGGAAAAGTTGGGGTTTATATCCACTCCTTTAACCAAATTACGATAATACTGAAATCCCCCTGCCAGGCCAGAAGAAAGATCGGTTCCGAGCGATACTGAAAATATTCCGCCTGCATGTTCAACCTTTCCTTCATCACTTAGAGTATATCCTGGCTGGAGATTGGTAAAATAATATTTAGGCTTAATCTCCCGAAGAAATTCAGAATTTACATTTTGGGGATGACCTGCTATAAAATCTGAAGCATATTTTCTTTGCTGTAGCCAATAAGTATCATTTGGATCGGCATACAGATATTCTCTAAAACGAGCAGAATATTTTTGAGAAGATAATGAATAATATGCCGTATAGTTTTTTACCGCTTCTTCGTGCTGTCCTCTTTTTTCCTCCAGATATCCTTTCAGGAATGCTAAATCAGAATACAGAATGGCCTGAGGATAGGAATTTTCAAGTTCCTTTATAGTTTTTGAAGCTTGATTATAATCTTCTTCTTTTATCTTACGTACTGACTCTGCATACAATGTTGCAATTTGATAATCTGATTCCTTTGGTGAATTGGCAAGTTCCATACGCTCATTAAAAGGATACCTGAAATCCATTTGTGCCAACTCACCAATAAACTGCTCAAAATTTTCTTCAGTCACCAGTTCTCTGCTGTTGGTGCGTAAGGTTATCGGTTCCATTCCAGGCAACGGATATTCATAAACCTTCTTCTCCGGATTGTATTTAATCTTATATACATTCAGTCTGGCACAGCCCAAAAATGCCAGGGCAACAACAAAAAAACAGAAAATGAGAGAGAGGCTCTTTAGTAATTTATTAAAGTATAATTGCGACATACAATGAATTTCAATTGATTGTTACCTGGGTTTAACCTTTTCCTGTATAATTGATAACATTTATACTTTTAGGGTTGTTGATGTCAGGTAACTTTGTTTTTTATTTTCTAAAGAAATTTTAACATCTGTATATTATTATGCCATCATGAATCTTGGAATTATGAAGATAGTATGGCCCACTTTACATGTATTTATTTCCTGAAATTTAATTCATTTTTCATCATTAAGTTTTTTTTTCGCAGGGAGAGATACCTTTTATTAATTTTGCAGCTGCAAAAAGTTAAATATAAAATAAACGGAGAATGTATTTACATCAATTGTTTATAACCAGTTCCTGTGGCAATCGGAGCGTTCAATTAACCAGGCTGCAGGCTAGGCAGGCATACGTTGCCTTGAAAAATAAGCAATTATAAATATTAAATATTTATTGAAATTAATTTAGATGAAAATTATCGACATTATTAATCAATCGGAAAAGACGGTTTTTTCCTTTGAGTTGCTTCCTCCTTTAAAGGGAAACGATACAACCCGAATTTATAAAACGATAGAGAATCTGGTGGAATTTGATCCAAAGTACATTAATCTGACCACTCATCGCGATGAAATTGAATTCCGGGAATTGCCCGATGGAAGGATTTTGAAACGAACCGTCAGGAAACGACCAGGAACAGTTGCCATTGCAGCTTCTATTCAGCACAGGTATAATATTCCGGTAGTGCCGCATATATTATGCGGGGGATTTACCAGAAGCGAAACAGAACATGTGCTTATTGATCTGAATTTTTTGGGAATTGAAAATGTATTGGCTTTAAGAGGTGATGGCGTAAAAAACCAGCATGTATTTGTGCCTGAAAAAGAAGGCCATACTTACGCAAGCGAACTGGTGGAACAAATAGTAAATTTGAAGAAAGGCAAATACCTGGAGGAGGATTTAAAGAACAACACACCACTTGAATTTTGCATTGGCGTGGCCGGTTATCCTGAAAAGCATTTTGAAGCACCCAACATGGAGCTGGATTTATTTTATCTCAAACAAAAAGTGGAGGCCGGTGCCGAATATATTGTTACTCAAATGTTTTTTGATAACCAGGTTTATTACAATTTTGTAAGTAAATGTCGTGATAATGGAATAACTGTACCTGTTATTCCAGGCATTAAGCCCATTAATTTAAAGAACCAGCTGACTGTTTTGCCAAAAATTTTTCACATTGATTTGCCTCTCGAATTATCAAAAGAACTGGCTAAATGTAAAAATAATGATGATGCCCGTTTAGTTGGTACCGAATGGGCAATTATGCAGTCGAAGGATTTGGCATCCAACAATGTACCGTCTCTGCATATATATACGTACGGAATTTCCGATAATGTAAAGGATATTGTAAAGGCGGTTTTTTAACCACTGAAGAATGATATTTTTTTGCCTGATATTCTTCTTTAATCTTCTTGCCCTGGTTTTTCCCGATTTGTTAATTCGTTATACTTACCTGTGAATTTAATTTATTGTTGTTTTCCTGATTGTTAAGGCTAAGGGTATAAATCATGGCTTCTACCTGCCTTAACAGATTACGTTTGTCTTTACTTGGTGCATAAACATATCCGAAAGCCACTACTACCCGTTGATTTTCAATGTCAAGCAGTGCCAGTGAAATATATGGCCCTCCCATAAAATCGTTCATCAGTCGCCAGAGACCTCGCATTTCAGTTGCATAATTTCCATTTTGCTTACTGACGTTATATACCTGATCAATTCTCTTTTCGGTGGCCATATAACTGCCTTCAGAAGGCCCCGGTACATTTGCTTTCAGAATACTGTCCCTGACCTTCAGCTGGTAATCTACGGTAAAAGCACTGTCAGATACATAGGGGAAGGTATAAAGGATAATACCCTGTGCTATTTCCGGAGTTTCATACCTCAGCCAAATAAAATCCTTCTTTTGACTGGCAATCTGAAAGCCGGGTGCCACTTTCATTGTTAAACCAAATTGCTCATTAAGAACATTGTATATGCCTCGCTCATAATATTTGTTGTAATTCATGGTAAGCCGGTCTTTTTCTGCTTTCAAAAAATAAGAAATGATTTTGTTTCTGTTTTCATTAAACATCTTCTCAAATTCACTTTCATTTTGTGCATGAATGGTTACCACAGCCTGTGGTCTTGCCCATAAATTTTCCTGAAATGAAACACCAAAGGTATCGAGGGATGGAGAAATTCTCACCTGTAAAATATTACGGGTGGTTTTAAATATGTTTTTAAAGCTATCCCTTGGAATTTTAACCAGATCGAAAAGGGGTTCATCCTGAGGTAATGCAATATGTTCCTGAGCGAGGTTTCCTCTAATCATTTCTCCGGCACTCCCTTCCCATGCATCACTGCTGATAACTACTATCAATTCACCGGCTTTCCCGGTAATGTTTTTGCTTAATCCGGTTCCTTCATTCTTACATGCTGATCCCATTATAAGTAAAGCAGCAATAAAGATTCCGTATAACAATTTAACTTTCATCGATGTATTTGTTTTTTTATGCTATTCTAACAAAAATCTTACCAGATAAATCGAAGGGTAATTCAACAAAAATCCCGTTGCGACATCAGCCACAACGGGATTTCCGCGAAAGGTTGGGAATTGGTATTATTTATCAATTCTTTCCGGCTCGGCTTTTTGAGTTTCCTCATCATCCTCTTTGGTTGCTTTCTTGAATTCTTTCATTCCTTTACCAAGGCCTTTCATTAATTCAGGAATCTTACGCCCTCCAAAAAGAAGAAGTACAATAATTAATATTATAACTATTTCCTGTGGTCCTATAAATCCTGCAATAACATATAAATTCATGATACAAAGTTAAAATGTTTGATTACAAAAATATAATTTTTTTAATTAAAAAGTTCCATTAATCATTTTTATTATATCATTTGCATTGGCATACAATACCAAAGCAAGCAACAGCACCATTCCTGCAATTTGTGCGTACTCCATTAATTTTTCCCCAGGCTTGCGTCCCGATATCATTTCAAATGAAAGGAACATAACATGACCTCCGTCCAGTGCAGGTATAGGCAGCAGGTTCATAATGGCAAGAATAATCGAAATAAAAGCTGTCATATTCCAAAAAGAATACCAGTCCCAGGTAGAAGGAAATATATTCCCGATGGTGGCAAAACCACCTAACGATTCGTATGCCTTTGTTTCAGGCCTGAAGAATAATTTAAATTGTTTCAGATAATCTTTAGTTATCTGAACTCCCTGGCTTATTCCTGCAGGAATGGATTCAAAAAAGCCATACGAGCGGGTTTCAAATTCAAACATGTTAGGGTTATTAAACCCGGCAGAAAATCCCATCAACCCGTCTTCACCTATTTGTACCTCTTTCTGAATTTCTTGGCCATCCCGTATTACCGTAACCTGCACCGGCTCACCGGCATTTTCAGAAAGGTATTCCGAAAACTGGCTGTAAAATTCGAATCGATGGCCATCTACACTAACCAAGGTATCTCCCTTTTGTAAACCTGCTTTTGCTGCAGGAGAATCGCTCATCACCTTTAAAATATGTACATCAAACGGTTTGCGTGGCATCATCAGCATCTTTGCTTTCAAAAGTTTTGCCAGGTCGGCATCATTTATTTCAACATTTACCTTTTGACCCCCGCGGAGCACCTGCACAGATTTTGCATTATCAAGCACAATTGCAGGCACAACTTTGCTAAAGTTCTCAATTTCCTTGTTATCCACAGTAAGTATCTTATCGCCATCTCTAAATCCTATCTCTTCACCAACCTCATCCACTTCGATACCATATTTCACATTTTCGGTAGGAAGGTAAGATTCTCCCCAGGCATAAAGCACCCCAATATAAATAATCATCGCAAAAAGAAAATTCATAAGTACTCCACCTGTCATTATGAACAACCTTTGCCATGCCGGTTTTGCCCTGAATTCATAAGGTTTGGGAGGTAGTTTCATTGCTTCTTTATCCATCGATTCGTCAATCATTCCTGATATTTTGACATAACCGCCCAGAGGGAGCCATCCAACGCCGTATTCTGTTTCTCCTTTTTTTACTTTAAAAAGAGAAAACCAGGGATCAAAAAAAAGATAAAATTTCTCAACCCGTGTTTTAAAAAGACGTGCAAACATAAAATGGCCGAACTCATGTAAAACTACCAGTATCGAGAGACTTAATAACAGTTGAGCCGTTTTTATCAATATTGTTTCCATTAATTATTTTTCTGTTTTCTGTTTTCTGTTAATATTTGCGCTTTTTTTCTTGTTTCAGTGTTTGTCTGAATAAGATCATCCATTGTTGGCTTCTCTACAAAACTCACGCCATCAATTGTTTGTTCAATAATGTCAGAAATCTGAAGAAATGTGATTCTCTTTTCCAAAAAAGCCTGCACTGCCACTTCATTTGCAGCATTCAGGATGCAGGGAACATTGCCTCCAGCATCCATTGCATTAAACGCGAGTGCAAGATTACGAAAATTTTTTGTATCCGGCTGACTAAAATTAAGTTCCGGGTAATCTAAAAAGCTGAACCGCGGAAAATTATTAGGAATGCGGTAGGGAAAAGTCAGTGCATACTGAATAGGGAGTCTCATATCGGGCAGACCAAGCTGTGCTTTTATAGATCCGTCTTCAAACTGCACCATTGAATGTATAATTGATTGGGGATGAATAACAATTTTTATTTTGGAGGAAGGCAGTCCAAATAACCAGTGTGCTTCAATTGCTTCAAACCCTTTGTTCATAAGCGTTGCCGAATCGATTGTTATTTTTGGCCCCATATCCCAGTTCGGGTGTGCCAGAGCCTCCTCTACTGTAACATCTTTAAGTTCTTCTGCCGGTTTGCCGCGAAAAGGTCCACCTGAACAGGTAAGGTAGATTTTTTCAACCGGATTGGCAATTTCACCAATCAAACATTGAAATATTGCTGAATGTTCGGAATCAATCGGAAGGATATCAACCTGTTTTTCTTTTGCAAGATTTGTTATTATTTCACCTGCGATCACTAAAGTTTCCTTATTTGCCAGAGCAATATTTTTACCGGTTCTCACTGCATGCCATGTAGGTGTCAGTCCCGAGTACCCAACCATGGCTGTAACCACCAAATCAATAGTATCCATTTGAACTACCTGGTTCAGGGCTTCGGTACCTGAATAAACCTTTACAGGTTCATTTTGTAAGGCTTCCATTACCATCCGGTATTTATCGGGATTGCTTATAACCACTGCATTAGGCTGGTATTTTTTTGCCTGGCTTACAAGTAAATCAACATTATTATTGGCAGTCAGCACTTCCACTTCAAACAATTCAGGGTGACATGAAATCACTTCAAGTGTTTGTTTTCCAATGGAGCCGGTGGAACCTAGTATAGCAATTCGTTTTTTCATCAGGTTAAAATTGTTTGTTTAGGGTTGTCGCATATGCGGGCCTTTTTTGAAGGGCAGATGAACAATCTGAAAAAGAAAATCAGTGCCATTCGTGCAGTATTTATTCTCATGCTCTGTTCATGTTCAAAAATCAATATATAATTCCGGGTTCAATGGGGTTCCATTATGCCACAATTCAAAATGAAGGTGTGGTCCGGTGGATAATTCCCCCGTACTTCCAATTATAGCAACCGCTTCACCGGCCTTTACTCTGTCTCCCTTTCTTTTTAGCAGTTCTGAGTTATGTTTATATGCGGAAATCAAATTAGCATCGTGCTGAATAAATAGAACATAACCTGTTTGTATAGTCCATTCTGAAAAAATTACTGTTCCGTCCATTACTGCAGAAATCCGTGCATTGGGTTCACTTACCAAATCCACTCCAAAATGATCTGCAGTTGCATTAAACTCTTCTGTTATTACTCCTTTTACCGGTACAAAAAAATGTATCTGGCTTAGGTTGAGTCTACGGTTTTCATGTGAACCAACTGACAGATTGGTTTGTTCTGCAAGTAACTTGTCCTGGAAAACTGAATCGTGATTGTATTCAAGAATAGTTACCCCATCTTGCACCGATGAGGTATCAGCCAGCAGGTAATCATCAGGAGTTTCACCTGAAACAATGGCCTGAATGCTTCTGAAAAACAAATCGCGCTGGTTGATTTCCTGCTCAAGGGAATCCATCTTTAATGCTGTGTAGACCAGCATTTGCCTGTATTCGGCTTTCGGATATCCGGGGATGTATTCACGAAGAGCAGTGGTGGCGATGAGCAAAATAACCAAAACTACAATTATGGACGATAACAGGCTGGTAATTGTAAAAACCTTCAAACGGCTCAGCTTCATGCTCCAAACCGATTGAAATGTGGTATCGTTGTAAATAATTAATCGGTAACGGTCGCTTAGTTTCTTTATTATTTGTTTTTTCACTTTCTCTCCTGGTTTTTTGAGAGCTACAAATTTAACAAGAAATGAGAAACGACCACCTGGTTTAGTTTTTTTTAACCAACTCAGCATTCAAACATGTCAATATATCAGAGACATTGAATTCTGAAATATTATATTTGCAGTTTTTTTTAATTTAATTAATTGGCCAAAATGAGAAGATTGATTTATTTGTTGCTGCTTGTTTTAGTATGGGGTAGGGCAGTTGCCGATGAAGGCATGTGGCTGCCTTCACTAATTCAAAGATTAAACATTGCTGAAATGCAGCAAATGGGATTTCAGTTAGATGCAAAAGATATATATGCTATTAATAATGCCAGTATTAAAGATGCAGTTGTAGCACTGGATCGTGGCTCCTGTACTGCAGAATTAATTTCACCCGATGGATTATTACTTACCAATCATCATTGTGCATATGGTGAAATTCAATCCCATTCAAGCGTTGAAAACGATTATCTGCAGGATGGTTTCTGGGCTATGACAAGGGAGGAGGAGCTGCCCAATCCTGGTAAATCGGTGTCGTTTCTGATACGCATCGAAGATGTGACATCAAAAGTTGTAAGTGAATTGACTCCCGATATGAGCACCAGTGAAAGAGAGGATAAAATTTACAGCATTTCCAGGGAACTGGAAAAAGAAGCCAAAGGAGATACTCATTATGAAACATATGTTCGCAGTTTTTTTAATTCCAACCAATTTCATTTGTTTGTTGTTGAAACCTTTAACGACGTCCGCCTGGTAGGTGCACCACCACAGGCTCTGGGAAAATTTGGCGGAGATACCGATAACTGGATGTGGCCGCGCCATACAGCCGATTTTTCATTGTTCCGGGTATACTCGGGCCCCGATGGAAAACCTGCCTCATTTTCGGAGGATAATATTCCCTACAAATCAAAGTATTTTTTGCCTGTTTCCCTGAAAGGAATTGATGATGGTGATTTTGCCATGGTAATGGGATATCCCGGAAGTACCGACAGGTATAAAACATCATATGGAGTGAAATATACAATGGAGGTAACCAATCCGGTTCGAATTGAGGTGCGCGCAGAAAAGCTGCGCATTATCGATGAATATATGAGCACCAGCCAGAAAGCACGCATACAGTATGCTTCAAAATATGCCAGAAGTTCAAATTATTATAAATACAGTATAGGTCAGAATATCGGTCTCAAAAACCTGAATGTACCTGAAAAAAAGAAAACCCTGGAGGATGAATTTACCCATTGGGTAAATGCAGATCAAACAAGACAGGAAAAATACGGTCAGGCTTTGGACTACATTAAAGAGGCATACAGTGACAATCAAGTAGACAAAGCCCGTGAGTACATGGCAGAAGCATTGATTAGAGGACCGGAAATATTTATGTTTGCCTATCGGGCATCGCCTTTATACCGCATACTTGGCCAAAACAAGAAAGAACCTGAACTTGCGGATGTAATCAAAAACAGGTTAACTGATGAATTGGAATCTCATTTTAAAGATTATGATGCAGAAACCGATATGAAAATTGCTGCATCATTAATGAAGCTTTACAATGAAAATATAGCACCTGAATATCAACCTGAGTTTTTTGCCGAAGTCAGAAAAAAATACAAAGGTAATTTTGAAAAATATGCCGAAAAAATGTTTAAACGGACAATCTTTGATAATGAAAATGAATTTAAACAGTTTCTTGATCACCCGGATTTAAAAGAACTGGAAAAAGATATGGCATTCCAGGCTGCCCGTGATATATTTGAGAAGTTCAGTGAACTGAGCGATATAGCAGCTGAAAAAAACAATCTGCTGGAAAAGGGAAACCGGTTATTTGTTGCGGGATTAATGGAAATGCTCCCCGAGAAAAAGTTTTATCCCGATGCGAATTCCACAATGCGCCTGACCTACGGAAAAATTGCGGACTATATGCCTCGCGACGGGGTAATCTATAAATACTATACTACCACCGACGGCTATCTCGAAAAGGAAATCCCGGGAGATGATGAATTTCATGTGCCTGCCCGGATGAAGGAGTTGCTGCTTTCCCGTAAATTTGGAAGGTATGCCAATGAAGACGGAGAATTATATGCATGTTTTATTTCGAATAACGATATTACAGGGGGCAATTCAGGTAGTCCGGTTATGAATGCCAATGGAGAACTTATTGGTGTAGCTTTCGATGGTAACTGGGAAGCCATGAGCGGCGACCTGGCATTTGAACCCGAATTGCAACGCTGCATTAATGTGGATATTCGTTTTGTGCTGTGGGTTATTGATATATACGCCGGGGCAACACACCTTATTGATGAAATGAATATTGTGGAATAAAGAAATTGCCGTTTCGTTCCTTCGGAACATTGTAAATGAAATCTTATTTCTGTGCCGTCTGTTTTTACCACCCGGGCTTTTTAAGGATTACTGCTGTTGTGCCTGATATAAAAAGACACAGGAATATAATGAAATTTATAATCAGAATTCGGTGACCTTTAGTCATTGATTTATTATCACAGAAGGAAGGTAATTCTTTTTTCAACTTGCTTTTTAAATTTTTTCATAACTATTTTACAACATATTTATGTGCTGATGACAAAACCTGCAGTTACGATTTATACCGATGGGGCAGCCCGTGGAAATCCCGGACCGGGTGGTTTCGGAGTTGTAATGATTTCAGGTCCGCACAGGAAAGAACTTTCGGAAGGATACCGGCTAACAACCAACAACCGTATGGAGTTGCTGGCGGTAATAGTTGCCCTCGAATCTCTGAAAATACCTGGAAGTGAAGTAACATTATATACCGATTCAAAATATGTGGCCGATGCAGTAGAAAAAGGATGGGTATTTAATTGGGTAAAGAAAAGATTTAAAGGCAAAAAAAATCCCGATTTATGGATGCGGTTTCTTGAAATTTATAAAAAACACCGGATCAGATTTATTTGGGTAAAAGGACATAGCAACAATATTATGAATGAACGTTGCGATCGGCTGGCGGTGGAAGCTTCTATGGAAGAAAATCTGAAGGAAGATGTTGGCTATCTGGCAAACAAACAGGATTAGCGTACTACGGCAAACAAAAAAAGAGGAACTTTTCAGGCTCCTCTTTTTGAAAATGTGAATTAAGTAAAACGAATATCTATGAATCCCGATTATCCTTTATTCATCGGATTTAATTTAACGTCAGCTGCCCCGGTTCCCAGTTGCAGGGAGTTAATTCACCTGTTTGAAAGGCATCGAGCAACCGTATGATTTCCTTTACACTTCTGCCCACTTCAAGTCCGTTTACCGAAACATGCTGAATGACACCATCGGGATCAATGATATATGTGGTGCGATAGGCTATTTTGTTCACTTTTTCAAGAATTCCGAGTTCTTCCGACAACGATTTCGAAGTATCGGCAAGCATTGGAAATTTCAGTTTTTTTAATTCAGGATGATTATTTCTCCATGCCAGGTGAACATACTCTGAATCAATGGAAGCTCCTATTAAATTTGTGTTGCGTTTTTCAAACTCTTCCCATAAACTATTAAACGATGCAATTTCTGTTGGGCATACAAAGGTAAAATCGAGAGGCCACCAGAAAAAAACAGTCCATTTTCCATTTTTTACATTGTCGAGCGTGAGGGTTTGAAATTCTTTACCTGGTTCAAGCGACACTACTGCTTTCTTTTCAAATGCCGGAAATTTATCTCCTACTGTAAGCATAATTTATATATTTTAAGATTTATGATACTATTATTTAGACTAATTAAAAATTTAGGGTCAAAAATAGAATATATGGGTATTTTAAACAAATTGATTTTTTTTAACACGTATAGAGAAATGTTATTTATTGTCTCATAATTAACTTTATATTAGAAGTTTAAGTTAAGTTAATCAAACAGGCATTTTCATTTTTCCACTGTTTTTTTTTATATTATGCATTGCCAGTAACTTATCTGTATTTGAGAAAACCTTGATTATACCTATATTTAGCAGTTTTTTAAATCATAAATAGTAGGAAAAAAAATACCTATCCAATTGAAACTTTAATTGATTATGGAGAAAAATTCGAACAAAAGTGTTGTAACCAGAAGAGCCTTTCTAGGTACAACCGCTGCAGCTGCAGCAGGCTTTTCAATTATTCCGAGCCATGTAATGGCCGGATTGGGGCACAAAGCTCCCAGTGACAAACTGAATATAGTAGGTGTTGGTGTTGGAGGTATGGGTTTTGCTAATCTGAAAAACCTGGAAGCTGAAAACATCATTGGGCTATGTGATGTCGACTGGAAGTACGCAGGTGGGAACGGAGTATTTGACCGTTTTCCAAAAGCTAAAAAGTACAAAGACTGGCGCAGGATGTATGATGAAATGGGAAAAGATTTCGATGCTGTTGTTGTTGCTACTGCCGATCATACCCATGCTATAACTGCTGCCCACGCCATTACTATGGGAAAACATGTGTATGTTCAAAAACCGCTTACTCACTCTGTTTACGAGTCAAGGCTGCTTACCCGCCTTGCCGACAAATACAAAGTTGCTACACAGATGGGAAACCAGGGGTCATCGGGCGAAGGTGTTAACCTTACTACCGAATGGCTTGCAAACGGTGAAATTGGTGAGGTAACAAAAGTAGAAGCTTTTACCGATCGTCCTATCTGGCCGCAAGGGCTGAATACTCCTGAAAACGGTCAGTGGGTGCCTGAAACTCTCGATTGGGATTTATTTATCGGCCCTACACAAATGCGTCCTTACAATGAAATTTATCACCCATGGAACTGGCGTGGCTGGTGGGACTTTGGCACAGGTGCCCTTGGCGATATGGCATGTCACATCCTGCATCCGGTATTCGTAGGTCTTAATTTGGGTTATCCTATTCATGCACAGGCAAGCTCAAGCCTTCTTCTTGAGGAATGTGCCCCGGTTTCGGAGGCTGTTAAACTTACTTTCCCCTCTCGTACACCGGAACGTTCATGGAAAGGAATGAAAAAGAATGCTCAATTGCCACAGGTTGATGTATATTGGTATGATGGTGGCATTAAGATGATGCTTCCCGACGAATGGCCCGATGGTAAAAATCCAAACGATGCAGGTGGTGGTGTTATTTTTCACGGAACAAAGGACAAACTGGTTTGCGGATGCTATGGAAAAGACCCATGGTTGATATCAGGACGTACCCCCGATGCTCCTAAATTCCGTCGCAGAATTGAAACCAGCCATGAAATGGATTGGGTACGTGCATGTAAAGAAAGCCCTGAAAATCGTACAGCTCCTGCTTCTGATTTCAAGGAAGCCGGACCATTCAATGAAATGGTCGTTATGGGAGTGCTGGCTGTTCGTTTACAGTCGCTTAATAAAGTTCTCGACTGGGATGGCAAGAATATGCAGTTTACCAATCTTACCGACGATGAACAAATCCGTACTGTTATAAAGGATGGTTTTGAAATCCACGATGGTCATCCAACATTTAGAAAAACCTGGACTGATCCGGTATCTGCAAAAGAATTTGCATCTGAATTGATTAAACATACCTACCGCAAGCCCTGGAGCCTGCCCGATATGCCTGCTTAATCAGGTGTTTAATAGAATATTCCAAGCAGAGGTTGTCGTAAAACGGCAACCTCTTTTTGTGTGCCGTGCATGGTAAATAACCCGGTGGGGAAAGTAACGCTATGGATGGTTTGTAGTTGCCAATCATTATCGGGCAGCTGGCCAAAAGGTGTCTATCGTGAGGTGGAACCTGAAGGAAGCTGGAGGCAAACCTCTGCCCCAGGTAACGCATCAGGCATAACTGGCGGGTTGAGATTACAAAACAAATCAAAGCCCAAAAACTAAACGGATATCGGAGTGTAGATGTTGCGGGAACATGGGGGAAAGTAAGAAGATCATTCAGCTATTCTTCCGGATCTGCATTCTGCGAAAATCCCGATTCAGCGCAACCACCAGTCGGAGCGAAAGCGGGATTCCAGCCTGACGCGACAATCCTCAACATAAACTGCCATACACTTCCCCCACAGCCTGTGTCACTTCCATCTCTTCGCTATCCCTTCGCCATCTCTGTGCGATAAAGGATGGAGACGGAAGTGAAATAACCCGGCAATTGAAAAAAAATGGCACCGCAAATTACAAGCTTTCAGGAATAGTTTTTCGATTTTTTTGTCCTTGTCTAAATAATAAAATTTTAATAATCAATGGTAACTGCCTGTTCATTATTTACCCCGTTGTTATTCTCTGTATTGCGAAGAAACTCTGAATAAAATCCGGGACAGATTAATGGAAAGAAACGATTTTGCTTTTGGATTTTCCTTATTTACAGGTAGTGGTTTATTCTTTTTCATTTTTTTAATTTTGGCCCGATTTATGGGAACAGGATATTCATTCATCATTTATTTGCTCCGGCATTGTTTTATATCTTGAAATAAACACGTTTATATTCAGGAAAAATTGGAGCGTAAAGTAATTTTTTTCTATTTTGCATCAGTCAGTTCAGGTTATGAACGTTTTAAAAACTATGAATAAAAAGTCAGGGATGATTTCCCGCCGAACATTCATTGCAGGTGCAGCAACTGCTTCTGCAGGTTTTGTTGTTCTTCCGTCGCATGTTATAGCAGGGCTGGGGCATAAAGCTCCCAGCGATAAATTGAACATTGCTGGTATAGGTATTGGTGGCCGGGGATACATCAACCTCAGGAATGTAGAAACCGAAAATATAGTTGCCCTTTGTGATGTAGATTCAGATTATGCAGGCAATACGTTTAAAAGGTGGCCAATGGCAAAGAAGTATACCGATTACAGGGTAATGCTTGAGCAGCAGAATGATATTAATGCTGTCGTAATTGCCACTCCCGATCATTCACATGCTTTACCAGCGGTTTTAGCCATGCGCCAGGGGAAACACGTCTTTCTTCAGTCTCCTCTTACACATTCAGTTTTTGAGTCGAGGTTGCTCGCCAATACAGCCAGCCGGTACAATGTAGCCACGCAAATGGGTATTCAGGGAAATTCTGATGAAGGAATCAGGCGAATTTGTGAATGGATATGGGCAGGAGCGATAGGTGAAGTAACCCATGTAGATGCCTGGACAACTCAGCCGGTATGGCCGCAATTTTTGCAGCAACCCGACAGGGGGCGGCGGGTTCCCCGGGAACTTGACTGGGAATTGTTTGTAGGACCTGCATCCTGGCGTGATTACAATCCGGTTTATCATCCCTGGACATGGAGGGCATGGTGGAATTTTGGAACGGGTGCAACTGGTTTCATGGGGCCTCATATCCTCGATCCGGTATTTAAAGCGCTAATGCTTGAGCATGCTGTTACTGTAGAAGCAAGTTCTTCGGAATTCAATACAGTTTCTCCTCCAAATTCTTCGTTTGTACGTTATGAGTTTCCCCGACGTGACAATCTTCCGAAAGTAGGAATGCCTGAAGTGTCGGTTAACTGGTACGAAGGAGGCTGGATGCCTCCCCGGCCCCTTGAATTGGCCGACGGGGAAATGATGGGTGATGAGACCGGGGGCTGCATTTTTTACGGGACACGCGGAAAACTTATGTGTGGCGCATATGCAAAAAACCCTACTTTGCTTCCCAGGAGTGAAATGGATCACTTTCAGGAACCTGCCAAATCCATCCGTCGGATATTTAATCCACTGGAAGGTGGCCATGAACAAGACTGGGTCAGGGCTTGCAAGGAGCCTTTCGATACCCGGCTAAAACCTTCCGGAAATTTTGCCTATTCAGGGCCGCTTACCGAAATGGCTTTGCTTGGAGTTCTTGCCATACGGCTGCAGAGCCTGCGCCGCAGACTTCAGTGGGATGGACCCAACATGCAGTTTACAAACATAGAATCAAACGACATCCTGCGTATTCTGATAAGAAGTGATTTTGAGGTATCTTACGGTAATCCCCGCACCAATAATGAGTATGCAACTCTGCCTGCAGGCTCCACTGCGGAGGAATGGATCAGGCACAATTACCGTAATGGATGGGAACAAATATAATGTTTTTTTGATCATCAGATGTATCTTCCTGTTAATCAAATTTCTTCAATAGAAAAAACCCCAAAGAAAATACAGTTCAACTCATAATTTCTATTTGTTGCAGGATTGGATATTGCATTAACAAACAGGAGTTTGAGGCAATTTCATAATTTTTTACGATACGAAAGAGGAATATGGTGCTTTAAGATAAAAAACTTAACTTAGCATGTGTTAAATTTATCTCGAGAAACATTTTCCAGAAAAGGATGTTAAGGGGTATAGTTGCAAAAAAAGAAAATAATGGATGAGTTTATGGCTGCCCGTTTGCAAATGGGTGTATCGCTGGGGTTTCATATAGTCTTTGCCTGTATAGGAATGGTTATGCCCTGGTTTATGTTTGTGTCGGAGTGGAAATGGTTAAAAACAAAAAATCCGGTTTACCTTGATTTGGCAAAGACATGGGCCAAAGGAGTTGCCATTTTCTTTGCAGTGGGTGCAGTATCGGGAACCCTGCTGAGTTTTGAACTTGGAATGCTCTGGCCTACTTTTATGCGTCATGCAGGGCCAATTTTTGGTTTGCCCTTTTCATGGGAAGGAACGGCTTTCTTTGTTGAGGCCATCGCAATTGGGTTATGGCTCTATGGATGGGGGAGGCTAAATAAAAAGGTGCATTTGTATACAGGAGTGGTAGTGGGAATTGCAGGTGTAATGTCGGGTATATTTGTCATTTCGGCCAATGCCTGGATGAATGCTCCAGCCGGATTTGACTGGGTAAACGGGCAGGCAGAAAATATTGATCCGGTGGCAGCCATGTTTAACAAGGCATGGTTTCACCAAACGCATCATATGACCATTGCGGCTTTCTCGGCTACAGGTTTTGCAGTTGCAGGGGTTCATGCCTTGCTGTACTTGAGAACCAGATATGAAATTCATCTTAAAGCCATCACAATTGCACTGGCTTTTGCAGCAGTAGCTGCCATTGTGCAGCCTTTAAGTGGTGATCATGCAGCCAAAATGGTAGCAAAACTTCAGCCGGCAAAACTGGCGGCATTTGAATCGCATTTCAAAACAACTACCAGGGCTCCACTGGTAATAGGAGGGATTCCCAATGTTGAAGAGCGAAAATTAGATCATGCCATCCGCATTCCCGGTGCATTAAGTTTTCTGGCACATGGTAACTTTGATGCTGAAGTAATTGGACTGGAAGAATTTCCACGGGAGGAGTGGCCACCGGTTTTATTTACTCATGTTTCTTTTCAGTTAATGGTGGCCATCGGTTTTTTCCTGGCCTTCCTGGGCATTTTATTTTTAGCCGGAACCTATAAATGGAAGCACTGGCTGCAAAAAAAATGGTGGCTTACACTGCTTGTAATTGCCACACCGCTTGGTTATCTGGCCATTGAGGCCGGCTGGATGGTAACCGAAGTTGGCCGTCAGCCATGGATCATATACGGAATAATGAAAACTCGTGATTCACTGACTCCTATGCCTGGTATTCAGTATACTTTCTATATCATTACCGCTATTTACCTGATGCTTACTTTTATTGTTATCTGGCTTTTCAGCCGCCAGATTAAGATGTTACACTTAAAATACCGTTCCAATGACTGAAGTAATTTTTGCCATTTTAACCATTTCTCTGCTTCTGTATGTTATTTTGGGAGGAGCCGATTTCGGAGGCGGAATTCTCGAATTGTTTACACGTGGGAAAGCTTCTGATATTGTATCGAAAGCCATTGCACCGGTTTGGGAAGCTAATCATGTATGGCTGATTCTTGTTATTGTAATTCTTTTTGTAGGATTTCCACCTGTATATTCAACGGTGTTAACTGCTTTGCACATTCCAATATTGCTTGTTCTTATAGGAATCATTTTCCGTGGGTCGGCTTTCACCTTCCGACATTACGATATCGAGGAAGTAAAGCCAAAAGCTGTTTATTCATCCATTTTCAGATATTCAAGCCTGTTCACCACCTTTTTTTTAGGCGTTTCACTTGGAGGAATCATTCTTGGTGAAATCTCAACCGATTACCATCAGGGATTTTATCAGATTTACATTCACCCCTGGTTTAACCTGTTTTCCCTTAGCCTTGGCATATTTCTGATCATATTGTTTGCTTTCCTTGCCAACATCTATTCTATGGGGGAGATTAAAGAAGAAAAGGAAGTTGATTGGTTTGCACGTCTTGCAAAATACAATATAGTGGCATTGGTAGTTGCCGGAGGGGTGGTTTTTGCTGCTGCGGAAATTAATGGCCACCCGCTGTTCCGTGAATTTATAGATTCGCCGGTTAGCATTTTAAGTATAATTCTGGCAACTCTGGCGTTACCACTACTTTGGAAAAACCTTAAGCGAAACCGGCAAAACCTGCTGCGCATAGTCGCAGGATTTCAAACGACTATGATTGTTGCCGGTTGGTTTGCCATTCAGTTTCCCATTCTTGTAAAAATAAAAGACGGGCCCGATATTACATTACAAAATGCCGCAGCACCAGGTCAGGTGCAGTTTTACATGCTGATTGCCCTGATAGCAGGAGTGCTTATTATTTTTCCTTATATCGGGTATTTATATAAAGTTTTTAAGTTCAGCAATGTATCAGAACCATCTGAAAATGTGAATAAAGATTCAGGAGAATCTTAAAGTTTCATTGCTGGTGCAGATTATAAATAAGAAAAGAAAACCGATGCCTGTGCGTCAGATGTCCTTAATAATCCTGATCAATCTTTTCCACGATTCATTTCGTGCTTTCAAATTTCCTGCAGAACTATTTGGGTCATCGCCCTGGCGCATATATGCATGGCCTGCGTCAGGATATATAACATACTCATAGGTATTTCCGGCTTCCGCCATCATTTTCTCTGTTTTTGGAATACCGGAATTTATGCGCTGGTCGTTGCCCCCATAAAATCCGTACACAGGAGCAGAAATCTGTTCGATTTCCTTTTGCGTTTCAGGAGCGCTGCCATAAAATACCAGTGCTGCATCAATTTCATCGTTATAGGCGGCCATTCGGAAACTTTGAGAACCTCCCCAACAAAAACCCGCCACCACTGTTTTTCCGTTACCTGCAGGTATTCCCGATGCATATTTCTGCACCGCATTCAAATCATTTTTGACCTGTTCGGGATTTAATACATAAATCGCATTGCGGGCTTCATCTGAATTTTCAAAATCGGCAGTGGTATTGATTCCGGGTTTGAAATTCGATAGCAGGTCGGGCGCCACAACAATAAAACCTTCTCCTGCGAGTTGATCGGCAAAACTGCGCACCCAATCTGTTAATCCACGGTTTTCATGAATGGTGATTACTACAGTTGCTTTTTCAGAAACCTCCGGGTAAACCACAAAGCAGGTAACTTTTCTGTCGGCAGCCTGCACATTTACCCATTCCTGGTGCCGCGGGGAATTTTCCAGTTGCTTTAATGCAAAATCCTGTGCAGAAATTTCAGGTATAAGAGCTGCAATTATTAACAGAATAACTAATTTTTTCATGCCATTAAAATTGGTAGTTTTAAAAGTAAATATGGAATCTGTAAGGGAGTTTTATTATTTAACGGTTGGTGTATCTTATTGGTACTTCTCATTTCATATCTGATTAATTGTGAACCATTAAAAGAACAATAAATTTGGTTATAAGTTTATCTCCCGCCTAAATGAATACAGCAAAACAGGCTGACCTTGTATAGTCAACCTGTTTTAAAAGTGGGAGCCTCTTAAGGAGTGGCAATTCATATTTTATTCAGGTACCACTTTTACCTGCAATGAGCCGCCCAACTCCAACTGCCCGTTTTGCCTGGTAAAAAACTGCCTTTTTAATGGTACCCCGGTCTTCTTTCATTTTTCCTTCACCATCTACTGAAACACTTATTCCGTAAGGATTTCCTCCTGAAGAATACAATAAGGGATCGGTATAACCGGGTGTAACAACAATGGCTCCCCAGTGATACATGGTAGTATAAAGTGCCAGTAAAGTTGATTCCTGTCCACCATGGGGATTCATAGCACTTGTCATTGCTGTAACCACTTTATTGGTAAGTTTTCCCTGTGACCATAAAGGGCCGGTAGAATCCATGAACTGTTTCATTTGAGAAGGAACATTGCCATACCGGGTTGGTGCACTGAAGATAATGACCTCAGCCCATTCAAGATCATCGAGTGACACCTCCTGAACATCTTTTGTTGCTTCAGCATTTTTCTTCCATGCCGAATTTTGTTCAATAACCGAATCGGGAGCGAGTTCTTTCACTTTTCTTAATCTAACTTCGGATCCTTCATTTTTGGCACTTTCGGCGGCCCATTGTGCCAGCTGATAATTATTTCCTGTTGAACTGTAATAAATAACTGCAGTTTTTATTTTCTCACTCATAATTTTTTCTGTTTTTTTTGCTTTTATTGGATTTCTGTGAATTGATGTTATCGTAAAAATTTAATTTTCATTACATTCGCTGTATTCTTCAATTGAAAACATTTTGAAAAAATAAAAGTTCAATGAAAAAAACCCAAACACATTATTTAAAAAATTCAGGTATGAATTACAAAAAGACAAAGGTTGCTATAGTAACAGGGGCATCCAGAGGAATTGGAAAGGCCATTGCTTTAGGTATGGCAAAATCGGGATATCAATTGGTGCTTATATCCCGCAAACATACTGATTTGGAAGATGTTTCGAATAAAATAAAGAAAGCCGGGGGTTTAAAGCCGGAAATATTTGCCGTTGATATTACCCATCAGGAGGAAGTTGAAAAAATGATTTCAGAGGTAATGTTGAAATTTATGAGAATTGATGTACTGGTAAATAATGCGGGGATTCATTTTGGAGGTACATTGGAATTGCCCTTGCACGATTTTAAACTTATGATGGATACAAATCTTACGGCGCAGTTTATGATTTTGCAACTGGTGGTTCCGATAATGAAACAGCAGCAGGCAGGTTATATATTTAACGTAGCTTCCCGTTCGGGGAAGGTAGGATTCCCGGGTACCGGAGGCTATTGTGCATCAAAGTTCGGGCTGGTAGGAATGACTGAATCATTGTATAGAGAACTTTCGCCATTTGGTATAAAAGTAACGGCATTATGCCCTGCCTGGGTGAATACAGATATGGCAAGGCAGTCAGGAACTGCATTGAAAGCTGAAGATATGATACAACCTGATGATATATATGAAACGATAAAATGGCTTCTAAAACTTTCGCCGGGAACATGTGTAAAGGAGGTGGTTTTAACCAATCCCAAAAGTCAGTAAGATTATTTATTTCCGAGTTAGTTCAGAATGTATCCATTTCTCAATTCCGATTATTGGGAAAACTAAAAATCCGAAACCAGTTGCCCATAAAATGTCAACATATTCAAGTGGTTTGGTACCAAAAATGCTTTGCATGAAAGGAGCATAAATAAAAATGCCCTGCAATACTATGACTGAACCTATGCCAACATAAACTATGGGGTTACTGAACCAGCCTATTTTTTGGAGTGAATCTTTCAACGACCGGCAGTTTAGCATATAGAAAATCTGAAATATAATAACAAAAGTAACTGAAATGGTTTGTGCTTTTGCCTGTGCATCGGGCGCCTCTAGTCCTTCTGATAACGCGGAGGAATATTGCAGGTTAAAAAGAACGATAGTACCTACCGTCATCATAATAGAAACAAAAAACACACGGAACGAAACAAACTTATTAAAAAGTGGCTCATCCGGTTTCCGCGGCGGGCGGTTCATAACATTTGGTTCTTTTACCTCAAAAGCAAGTGGAAGGGCAAGAGCAACAGCGGCAATCAGGTTAATCCATAACAACTGTGTTGGCAGCATGGGCAACAACAGTTCATTTGTAATCGGATTAAAAGGGAAAAACATGATACCGTATATCAGGATAAAAGCAAGTCCCAGGTTTGTGGGGAGCAGAAAAGCCAGCGATTTCAGCAGGTTGTCATATACCCTGCGGCCTTCTTCAACAGCGGCGCTGATACTGGCAAAATTATCATCAGCCAGCACAATATCAGCCGACTCCTTTGACACTGAAGTTCCTGTTATACCCATTGCCACACCAATATTGGCCTGCTTCAGCGAAGGCGCATCATTCACTCCGTCGCCTGTCATGGCAACAATCTGGTTGTCATGTTGTAGCGCCTTTACCAGGCGTAACTTATGCTCAGGTGCCACACGCGCAAAGATATGTGTTGTTTTAACCACTTCATCGAGCGTATGCTCATCCATTTTGGCAACTTCTGCACCGGTAACAGTTTCTCCTTTATCCGACAAGCCCAGTTCCATACCAATAGAACGGGCTGTTGTACGATGGTCGCCCGTTATCATTTTTACAATTATTCCTGCATCGTGACATCTTTTAATGGCATCAATTGCTTCTGCACGGGGAGGATCAATCATTCCCAGCAAACCCGAAAATTCAAATTCTCCCCGAACATCCTTATCGTTTAACTCAGGATTTTCAGTATTTTTCAATTTCTTTTGAGCAACAGCCAGCACGCGCATACCCTTTCCTCCAAGCTGTTCAATCTGAGAATGTACTTCATCAGTATTCAAACTGTTTCCCCCGACTGAGGCACAACGTGCCAGAATCACTTCAGGGGCTCCTTTGATTATCAGAATATGTTCATCGTTGATTTTATTCAGGGTGGCCATGTATTTTTGCTCCGAGTCGAAGGGGATTACATCTTCCCGCCGATGTTCTTTTCTCACTTCATCAACATTTAATCCTGCTTTTGAAGCGGCAACAACCAGCGCCACTTCTGTAGGGTCTCCGGTAATTGACATGTCATTACCTTCAGGTCTTATGCTTGAATCGTTACAAAGAACAGCATTTCTAAGTAACTTTTTAACCTCATCGGGTATGTCCTTAATTTCTTTTTCCTCTGATTTAAAAACACCCTCAATATTATACCCTACTCCGGCAACCTGGAGGTTGTGATTTTTTGTCCACACTTCCTTAACAGTCATCTCATTGCGCGTTAATGTTCCTGTTTTGTCGGAACAAATTACTGTAGTACTGCCAAGGGTTTCTACTGCAGGCAATTTTCTGATAATCGCTTTTCTTCGTGCCATACGCTGAACACCAATGGCGAGCGCAATGGTTACAACAGCCGGTAATCCTTCCGGAATAGCACCAACAGCCAGTGCAATTGCAAAAATGAGGCTGTCTTTTAATGCAGTGTTAAGGGAGATTCCCTGACCGGTTGCACGAAAGGTTCCGATAACCATTATAATAAGGGTTATGACAACAATACCAACAGTTAAATATTTACCAACAACAGCCAGTTTTTTTGTTAACGGTGTTTCCAAATCGGTAGTTTCGCTGAGCATTTCAGAAATTTTTCCCAATTCGGTATTCATGCCAGTACCTGTTACTATTGCTGTACCTGTGCCTGAAACTATCAGCGTTCCACTGTAAACCATGCAATTCCTGTCACCAAGCGAAGCATCAGCATCAACAGCCTCTATCGATTTTTGAGAGGGCACCGATTCACCGGTAAGTGCTGCTTCCTCCACCATCAGGTTCTTTTGCTGCATCAATCGCATATCGGCAGGCACCCGGTCACCTGCTTCCATTTCCACCACATCGCCCGGAACAATTTCAGATACAGGAATGGATACTTTGCGCCCATTGCGAAGAACGGTTGCATTTTCAGGTACCATTTCACTTAGTGCTTCAATGGCTTTTCCTGCTTTATATTCCTGAATAAATCCGATTATGGTATTGACCACAACGACCGAAAGAACAACAAGGCCATCGGTTATCTTTCCAAGTAAAACTGCAAGTAAACTTGAACCGATTAAAACCCATATCAAAGGATTATTGATTTGCCTCCACAATAATTTTAATGCGCTGTCTTTCTTCTTTTTCTGAATTTGATTGGCCCCATATTTCTGATATCTTTCTTTTACCTCCTCTGTTGCCAGTCCAGTTTCTGAACTTCCAATTTCTTCAGCTACCTGCTTAAAACTTTTTGTGTGCCACTTAACCGGTTCTTCCATATTTCTTTTTCCTTCTAAATTTATTGTAAAGTTAGGGAATATAAATAATCCATTCCAGGTTTCTTTCCCTGCTTCGAAAGATTCCTATGGAAAAATTTTCTGCCTTGTCAAGGAAATACTGATAGTCAATAATATATCTACCCATCCGCTGCAAAGCGGCTTTCAGTGTTTCTCCATAATTTTTACTATTTTTACGTCGTATTAAGCATTTTAATAAACGATGGGCCTGTTTCTCCATTGATGCCTTGAAGATAATAAAATTCAAAGGGCATTTTTTCTAATTATCAGGCATTTAAATGATAAAATGATTTATTGTTTTTATCGGTCAAGGTAGAATTAAAAAAATTCGCTAAAAATAAAAACCTGTTAAATGAATAATCCATTGAGTAAAAACCGACGGAGTTTTGTGAAATCACTTGTTACTCTTCCTGTATTTGGATCATCTATCATCCCTGGGTTTTTTAAGAATTTTGAAGGAGTTCAGGAAAAAGAATCCTATAAGCTGAAGCTTAGTCTGAATTTGTATTCGTTTAATGAACTTCTGCGTAATGGGGAAGCAGATTTATTCGATATGCTGGATTTCTGTGCCAGATTTAATTTCGATGCCATTGATCCAACGGGATATTATTTCCCTGATTATCCTGAGCCACCTAAAAAAGATTTTATCAATGAATTTAAACGAAAAGCATTCCTGCTTGGTCTCGATATCAGTGGGACTGGAGTCAGGAATGATTTTGCCAATCCCGATCCTAAAGCGCGAAAAGCCGATAAAGAAATGATTAAAAAGTGGATTGAAGCTGCTTCTATGCTGGGGATATCTAATCTTCGGATATTTGCAGGAACTCATAAACATGAAGGCTTTTCACGCGATCAGGTGTTTAAGTGGATGGCCAACGACATCAGGGAGTGCTGTGAATATGGAAAGCAGTTTGGGGTTATTATTGCACTGCAAAATCATAGTGATTTCATTTTAACATCGGGGGATGTGGATCGTATATTCGAAATGGTGAATTCGGAATGGCTGGGACTTAATCTTGATATAGGCAGTTATAGAAAGCACGATCCTTATGAAGAAATAAAAAAAAGTATCCCATACGCAGTTACCTGGCAAATTAAAGAAAATGTTTGGATTGATGGTAAAGAAACTCCCACAGATTTGGTGAAATTATTTGGTATAATAAAAAATGCCGGTTACAGGGGTTACCTGCCTCTCGAAACTTTAGGCGCAGGAGATCCTTACCAAAAAGTACCTGTTTTTTTAGAAAGCGTAAAATTCGCTTTGCAAAACTCCTAGTCTAGTATGGCTAAAATTTTCATCGCATTTGGCAAAATGCATTCTGAATTTAAACGCGTGTTGCTCAAATATGGATTTCTTCCGGAGAAGGCAGAAATATGTGCCCGTATTTTTACAGAAAACAGCCTTGACGGTATATATTCGCATGGTGTAAACAGATTCCCGCGGTTCATTAATTACATTAAGGAAGGTTATATTGACGTACATGGTGAACCCGAAATTGTGAATTCTGCAGGTGCCCTTGAACAATGGGATGGACATTTGGGACCCGGACCCTTGAATGCTATGATCTGTACTGAGCGGGCAATGGAACTGGCAAAGGATTATGGCTTAGGCTGTGTTGCCATTGCCAATACCAACCATTGGATGCGTGGCGGCACTTACGGATGGCAGGCTTCGAAAAAAGGGTTTGCATTTATTGGCTGGACAAATACAGAAGCCAATATGCCAGCCTGGGGAGCAAAAAATTGCAGACTTGGTAATAACCCACTGGTGTTTGGAGTGCCTTATAATAACGAAGCTATTGTACTTGATTTTGCTATGTCACAATATTCTTATGGAAAAATGGAAGTCGCTCAATTGGAAGGGAAGCAACTTGAATATTCAGGTGGGTTCAATGAAAAGGGAAAACTTACTGTTCAACCCGGCGAAATCCTAAACACCCGTCGGCCTCTGCCTGTCGGATACTGGAAAGGATCAGGATTATCGCTGTTGCTCGATATTTTGGCGTCTGTTCTTTCTGCAGGGCATTCCACCCATCTTTTGAGTAAAAAGAAAGCAGAATATGGCGTTTCTCAGGTTTTTATTGTTTTCTGTTTTGAAAAACTTTATAATTTTCCTGCTGTAGAAAACACCATCAATGAAATTATTTCTGATTTTAAAAATGCAATACCTGATGAAACTGGAAATGATGTTCGCTACCCCGGTGAGCGGGTTCTACAAACCCGGATTGAGAATGTTAAATTTGGAATTCCAGTTAATTTACAAGTTTGGAAGGAAATATTGATTCTTTGATCGTTTTTAATATGGAAATATTTTATCCCACTCCGTTGGAATGTTAATCATTTTTTCTCAGGGCAAATGGAGATGGTATAAAATTTACAACGAAATACAATTGTATCCCATAAATCAGGAAAAAAAATTAAGGTGTAAATTATTCAACAGTCTGATTCTAAAAGTATCCTCTTTTTCTTCTCAGATAAAATACATTTTGCTAAATTGAGCCGCATAAATAAAAAAACCAATTAAATTTATAAAATGACAGAAAGAAGGGAGTTTATTAAAAAGAGCCTGGTGGGAACAGCAGGCATTGCCATTGGAGGCATCGGGTTAAGTGCAAAATCATATGGTTCCATACTAGGATCAAATGAAAGAATAACCATGGCCGTGATTGGCATACGTGGTCAGGGTAATGGTCATATAGGAAGGTGGTGTTCCTTAAAAGATAACCGGAATGTTTATCTTAAAACCTTATGCGATGTAGATGAAGAATTGTATGCTGAACGGATAAAAAAAGTACAGGAGGAAACAGGCACGAAGCCTATGACCGAATGGGACATGCGCCGTGTATTTGAAGATAAGGAGATTGATGCTGTTTCATTTGCCATACCAAATCACTGGCACGCTCTTGGAACAATATGGGCTGCTCAGGCAGGAAAGCATGTGTATGTAGAAAAGCCTGCATGCCATAATGTATTCGAAGGTCGCAAAATGATTGAGGCAGCAAGAAAATATAACGTACGGGTACAGGTTGGCTTTCAAAACCGGTCCATCACCAATGTTATGGAAGCTATGAAATTTTTACATGAAGGAGGAATTGGAGAAGTTTACCTGGCAAAAGGGTTATGTTATAAGCCTCGTGACTCTTTTGGTATTTCTGCCGACAGTATGCCACCTGAATCCCTGCATTACGATATGTGGCTGGGGCCTGCTCCCTATCGTGCCTATAATGAAAAACGCGGCCATTACAACTGGCACTGGCATTGGGATACCGGAAATGGGGACACAGGAAACCAGGGACCACATCAATTTGATATTGCCCGCTGGGGGCTTAATAAAAATGAACATCCTGAAAATATATACAGCACAGGTGGTATCTATGGTATCAATCCCAAAGAATGTTCACAGGAAACACCCAATACCCAAACGTCCTTGTTTACTTATAGGGATGGAAAAGTTTTGGAATTTGAAACCCGTGGGCGATTTACTCATGGTGAGTCAGGTCTCGATATTAAAATCGGTAATCTGTTTTATGGAACGGATGGGTATCTTGAATTAAATGGCAGTACATGGAAAGCTTTCCGGCAGAGGGAAAAAGAACCATTTGCGGGCTCAGCAAAAGAAACGTCGGAAGTTCCTCAGGACCCTACTTTCAGAGCTGCTCCGGGTGGTACAGAGCATTATGCAAATTTCATTGATGCTATCCGTTCGGGAAGTAATTTCGATTTGAATTGTGATATCCGTGAAGGATATTATTCTTCGGCACTTCCCATTCTTGCCAACATATCTTACAGACTAAAGAGAGAGTTGAATTTTATGGGTGAATATGAAAAATTTGCAGATGATGCGGAAGCAGATATCATGCTTACCCGTAATTACAGGAAACCATATGTTGTGGAGAATGAGGTATAATAAATCCTGAATTTAAATTGAATTACAGGAAGCAACGTATCGAAGCATAAAAAAATCCCGGGGCCTCTACCCCGGGATTAAAACTAAACCTAACTAAACCAAACTTATGAAAAAACAGCAAATTATAATACTAAATTCTTTTCAAGAACAAACTTCTGAATGTTTAATTGTTTTCATGACTAAAAAAGTATATTCAATTTTTATGCCAAATTATTCTTTTTTAAAGCCTCAAAATAAATAATGAAGAATATAAATCACCATTTAATTCAGTTAATTCATTGATTAATAGGTACAGTATGTGATATAACTATTTTTATAATTTGAATAGTTGATTCGTTTATTTTATTTTAATGGCCATTTTTTGTTTTTCATTCTGATGGTTTATTCCAAATCATCCTTTTCAATCATTCAATCCTAAAAAATAGATATCTTTGCGAAAAATCCTACGTGTAGATTTTTTAATAAAGAAGGAAAAGATTGAATGAATAAAATACGTAATTTTTGTATCATTGCCCATATAGATCATGGAAAAAGCACCCTGGCAGACAGAATGCTGGTATTTACAAAAACCGTTGGTGAGCGTGAAATGCGTGACCAGGTGTTAGATAATATGGACTTAGAACAGGAACGGGGAATAACGATTAAAAGCCATGCCATCCAAATGGATTATGAGTTGAATGGGGAGGTTTATAAATTAAATTTAATTGATACACCGGGCCATGTAGATTTTTCATATGAGGTTTCGCGTTCAATAGCGGCATGCGAAGGAGCCTTGTTAATTATTGATGCCACACAAGGCATACAGGCACAAACTATTTCAAATTTATATCTTGCTCTGGAACATGACCTTGAAATTATACCAATTCTGAATAAAATGGATTTGCCCAATGCCATTCCTGAAGTGGTGGAAGATCAAATAATTGATTTAACTGGGTGCAATCATAAGGATATTATTCATGCGAGCGGGAAAACCGGCATGGGGGTAGAAGCAATTTTAGAGCGAATCATAGAAAAAGTACCTCCTCCAACAGGAAATCCGGACGCCCCATTGCAGGCACTTATTTTTGATTCGGTATTCAATTCTTTCAGAGGAGTTATCGCTTATTTTAAAATTGTAAACGGAACAATTAAAACTAAAGAACTTGTTAAGTTTGTTGCTACTGGAAAGCAATACAATGCTGATGAAATTGGCGTATTAAAACTGGGTATGGTTCCGCGGGAGATGCTTTCAGCAGGCGATGTGGGTTATATTATGTCGGGTATTAAAACAGCCAAGGAAGTAAAAGTAGGTGACACAATAACTCATGTTGTTAAACCCTGTGATAAGGCAATTTCCGGTTTTGAGGAAGTCAAACCTATGGTATTTGCCGGTATTTACCCTGTTGATGCCGATGATTACGAAGATTTACGTAATGCTATGGATAAATTGCAACTTAATGATGCATCACTTACTTTTGAACCTGAATCATCAGCAGCTCTTGGATTTGGTTTTCGATGCGGATTTCTGGGATTGCTACACATGGAAATCGTTCAGGAGAGGCTGGAACGTGAATACGATATGAATGTAATCACGACAGTCCCTAATGTTTCCTATAATGTTATCCTTACAAACGGTGCGGTTGAAAAAGTATACAATCCTTCCGGATTACCAAATACAACAATAATCGATACAATAGAAGAACCTTACATCAGGGCAAGTATAATAACATCAGCAGAATTTATTGGTCAGGTAATGAACCTTTGCCTCGATAAAAGAGGAACATTGGTGAGTCAGAATTATCTGACAGCAGAACGTGCCGAACTGGTTTTTAACCTTCCACTGGGAGAGATTGTATTTGATTTTTACGATAAGTTAAAAAGCATTTCCCGCGGTTATGCATCGTTCGATTATCATATGAGCGGATATAAACCGGCAAAACTGGTAAGGCTTGATATTCTTTTGAATGGTGAAATGGTTGATGCTCTTTCCACACTGACACATTTCGATAATGCTTATCCTTTTGGGCGCCGTATGTGCGAAAAATTAAAGGAATTGATACCGCGACAGCAGTTTGATATAGCTATTCAGGCTGCTATTGGTGCAAAAATTATTGCCCGGGAAACAATAAAAGCTGTGCGTAAAGATGTTACTGCAAAATGCTACGGGGGTGATATAACCCGAAAACGAAAACTTCTGGAGAAACAAAAGAAAGGCAAGAAGCGAATGAAGCAGGTGGGTAATGTTGAAGTTCCCCAAAATGCTTTCCTGGCAGTTCTGAAACTCGATTAATATAAAAAAATAACCGGATTTCCGGTTACTTAAATTTAGATTTGGGATTTACATAATCAATTTATATCCTTTTCCATGGACATTTATTATCTCTACAGAAGGTTCATCCTTAAGATGTTTTCTCAGTTTGGTGATGTAAACATCCATGCTCCTGGCATTGAAATAATTATCATCAATCCAGATTGATTTAAGTGCGTAATTTCGTTCCAGAACCTTATTGGCATTTTGGCAAAGCAGATTCAGCAAATCCGATTCCTTGGTAGTTAGTTTCACTGTCGTTTCTCCGTCAGATAAAATTTGCTTACGTGTATCAAAAGTGTATTTTCCCAGCGTATATACAGGTTCTGATGCTGCCTGTGATTCCTGTGAAGTACGTCGAAGTATTGCTTCAATTCTGAATATAAGTTCTTCCATACTGAAAGGTTTTGTTATATAATCATCAGCTCCGAGTTTGAACCCTTCAATTACATCATCTTTCAAATTTTTGGCTGTAAGAAATATGATTGGGATATCGGGATTCACAGCTCTGATATCTTTTGCCAGAGTGAATCCATCTTTTTTAGGCATCATAATATCTAAAATACAGATATCGTAATGAGCTTTCATAAAACCTTTGTAGGCTACTTCTCCATCAGGATAAAGGTCAGCTTCAAAACCTTTGGCTACCAGGTATTCTTTAAGCAGCAAACCTAAATTTTCGTCATCCTCTGCCAAAAGTAACTTAATCTTTTGTTCCATATTCTTTTTTTATTTTTGGTAACAATATACTAAACTTTGTGCCTTTATTCACAGCACTATCTACTTTTATTTTCCCACCATGCAAATCTATAATTTTCTTAACATAACTCAACCCCAAACCAAAGCCCTTAACATCATGAACATTTCCGGTGGGAACCCGGAAAAAACGATCAAAAATCTGTGCATGGTGTTCCTTGGCAATTCCAATGCCATTATCTTTAACCGCTATCACCAATTGGTCGTTCTTATTTATGGTCGACACGGTAATTTCCGGCTGGCCGTTGCTGTATTTCATTGCATTATCGAGCAAGTTGAAAATAACATTTGTCAAATGCACCTCATCTCCCTTTACAATAGGGTCCTCAGCATTAAATTCCGCATGCAGGACTCCGTTTTTACTTTTTATTCTTAATTCGAAATTATTAACCACTGTTTTTAGCGTACGATTAATATCAAATTCCTTAAACTTTAATTTTAGGCGGCCTTCGTTAAAAACCGCCATCTGTAAAACCTTCTCAACCTGAAAGCTTAGTCTTTTGCTTTCCTGGTTTATTACCCTTGATATATGTTCAATTGTTTTAGGGGTATTGCTTATACTGCCATCTTCAAGCATCTGACTGGCAAGGGATATTGTGGATATGGGCGTTTTTAGTTCATGAGTCATATTGTTGATAAAATCATTTTTAATCATTGAAAGTTTTTTCTGGCGTAATATTATCATAATAGCATAGGCAAATATTCCTATCAGCAAAGCAGTTAAAATGATAGTTGGAATAGTGGTATAACCGGTTGTTCGCAGCAGATAACCTGTTCTTTTGGGAAAATAAATGTACAGGTAGTTTGGTTGCTGCCCATGGAAATCATAAGGGAACAACAGACTGTAATACTCTTTCTTTCTCGAAGGGTTATAGTCGGCACTTCCCAGAATAAACTCGTCCTGGCCCTGGTTAGCCGATCGGACTGCGTACTTGTATTCCAGGTCAATTCCCAGGCCTTCAAAAGTGGAAGCCATTCCTTCTGCCAGAAAAGCTGAATCAATGCGTTCTCTTAGCGATCTGCTTTCCAGTAAAATTTCATAGTTCTTCCAGTTCACATCCTTCAACCAGTCTTCCCTCCGGCGTTCCTGGTTGAGGTTGAATTCATGAAGTTTTTCTAATGATGTGGCAACTCCTGAATCACCTTGTTCGGCCTGCAATGAATCTATGAAAATTACCTTATATTGCTGCTGGAAATTACCATATATATTATTTTCTGAATAGCGAAACTGAAAACTGCCGGTAACCTGACCAGAACCTTTTCGGGGGAAAATGTTTAAATTTCCCGAACCGGAATTTGATCCGGGCAACCGGCCAAGGCGAACACTTTCCCTTGCCAGCCGCTCTTCCTGAAATTCAAGAAGATCTACAACCCTGTTCAAACCACTGCTAACCATCTGATCGAACTGTTCTTCACGAATATCAGAAGCAGTTTTGATGAGATTGATTTGAATCAGTATCAATCCTGAAAGCACAAATGCCATTAATGCAATTAAAGTTACCAACATTTTTCTGCTCATGCCACAAAGATAATTTTAAAGGAAAATTGCTGATAAGGTACTTAACAATATTTAACACCACACCTGGGAATGTAATTATTATTAACCTCCTTTAGTGGTATGAAAATAAGAATACTACTGCTTTCTATAATTTTTCCGTAATATACTTCTCAATTATAGAAGGGAAATATTTGTATTCCAGTTCATGAACCTTTTTTGCTACATCTTCAGCAGAATCTTCCGGTAAAATCTGGCAACGGGATTGAAAGATCAATTCTCCTTCATCGTAATTTTTATTTACTACATGAATAGATATTCCAGTCTCAGTATCTTTATTTTCAATTACAGACTGGTGAATTTTCATTCCATACATTCCCCGACCTCCATATTTTGGCAATAAAGCAGGATGAATATTAATAATTGGAAATGCTCCTATCAGTCTTTCCGGTACCAGCCATAGAAAGCCGGCCAGAACAATTAAATCGATTTCTCGTTTTTTTAACATTGCCACAACTTCATCCGTTTCATAAAAGTTTTGCCGGGTGAAGGTAAATGTTTCAATACCCAAACCAGAAGCCCTTTGCAATGCATAAGCACCTGGATTGTTACTCCACAAAGAATCAACCCTTATTTTCTTATTTTCAGCAAAATACTGTATAATTGCCTGGGCATTTGTACCCGAGCCCGAGGCGAATACAGCTATTTTCTTAACATTCATTTTATATTGATTTAGTACTTTGGAACAATAGAATAATAAATTCAAATAGAGATATATACCAACCTAATATATTTCATTCAAGCTATCTTTTTTATATTTTTTCTTTGAAATATAAATTGTAAATGTATTACTTTGCAGCGAATTATTTAAAAACTCAAATTAGTATTAACTAAAATTTTAGAATTATGTCTGACGTTGCAGCAAAAGTAAAAGCAATTATTGTCGATAAACTGGGAGTAGACGAAAGTGAAGTTACCAACGAAGCATCATTCACCAATGATTTGGGAGCCGATTCACTTGACACTGTAGAGCTGATAATGGAATTTGAAAAAGAATTTGATTTGGCTATACCAGACGATCAGGCTGAAAAGATTTCTACCGTAGGCGAAGCCATTGCACACATTGAACAAGCCGTAAAATAATCCAGAAAATTCATTTATGGAATTTAAGCGGGTAGTAATTACCGGAGTGGGCACCGTTAATCCCTTGGGAAATTCGGTTGACGAATATTGGGATAATCTTAAAAGAGGGGTTAGCGGTGCTGCACCCATTACCAGGTTTGATGCATCGAAACATAAAACTCAGTTTGCCTGTGAGGTAAAAAACTTTGACATAGGTCAGTATCTTGAACGCAAAGAAGCAAGAAAGTTTGACCTTTACACTCAGTATGCTCTGGTAGCTGCAGCTCAGGCAATGACTGATTCAGGTCTTGATCTTGAAAAGGTTGATCATGATCGTGCAGGTGTAATCTGGGGAGCTGGCATCGGAGGGTTACAAACATTCTTTGAAGAAACAAGAAATTATAAGGAGGAAAACCCCCGGTTTTCACCTTTTTTTATACCTAAAATGATTGCCAATATTGCTGGCGGTCTTATTTCAATCAAATACCACTTCAGAGGTCCTAACTTTACAACTGTTTCTGCCTGCGCTTCAGCATCTCATGCTATGATTGAGGCCTTTAATATGATTCGTTTGGGGAAAGCTCATGTTATGATCACCGGAGGTTCTGAAGCTGCAGTAAATGAAGCAGGAGTATCCGGTTTTAACTCTATGCGTGCACTTTCAACCAGAAACAGCGATCCTCAGACTGCTTCGAGACCTTTCGATAAAGACAGAGACGGATTTGTTATTGGCGAAGGTTCAGCTGCATTTATATTCGAAGAATATGATAGTGCCGTTAAAAGAGGTGCCAAAATTTATGCTGAAATAGCAGGAGGCGGTATGTCAGCCGATGCATTTCATATGACAGCGCCCGATCCTGAAGGAAAAGGTGCCAGCCTTGTTATGAAATGGGCTATTGAAGATGCGGGTCTGAAACCCGAAGATGTTGATTATATTAATGTTCACGGCACTTCAACTCCTCTTGGCGATATTGCCGAACCAAAAGCCATTCAAAAAACCTTTGGCGAACATGCATATAATGTTAGCATCAGTTCAACTAAATCTATGACTGGTCATTTACTGGGAGCAGCCGGCGCAGTGGAGGGACTTGCCAGTATCCTGGCTATCAGAAATGGTATTGTTCCGCCAACAATTAATCATTTTACCGATGACCCTGAAATCGATAACAATCTCGATTTTACCTTTAATGTTGCAAAGCAAAAAGAGATTAATATTGCCATCAGCAATACTTTTGGTTTTGGAGGGCACAATGCTACTGTAGTTTTTAAAAAATACTAAAGCCTTGTGGTCAGAAAACTAACGCAACGAATAAAACTCTTTTCATCACCCAGGAAGGAGTTTTATTTGTTTTTAAAAGATTTGCTTGGATTTTACCCTGTCAACTTAAAGCTTTACGACCTGGCGTTCGTTCACAAATCGGCCTCTGTTCCCGATTCACAAGGGAATCCTGTAAATAACGAGCGGCTTGAATTCCTGGGTGATGCTATACTGGGAGCAATTATTGCAGATTTCCTTTACAACCGTTTTCCCCAGCAGGATGAGGGATTTTTAACTAAGAACCGGTCAAAGCTTGTAAACCGCACTTTTCTGACGCGGCTTACCTTCGATATGGGACTCAATGTTTTTATTGATTCCAACACCACAAGAAACATTGATAAGAGCCATATATACGGCGATGCCCTTGAAGCTTTAATTGGAGCAATATATCTTGATACCGACTATCGTACAACAAAATTCTTTGTCACAAAACGAATTCTTTCTCAATTCGTGAATATGAATGAAATTGAGCAGAAAGATACCAACTTCAAAAGCCAGTTAATTGAGTGGAGCCAAAAAAATAAAAAGGAACTGAAATTTGAAACTATAGAAGAACATGCCACCGAAAAATCAAAGCAACCTGTATTTATTGCTACTGTTCTTATCAATAATACTGAGATGGGAAGGGGAACTGGAACTTCTAAAAAAGAAGCACATCAGAATGCTGCCCGCGAAACTCTGAAAAAACTCGACAATTAGATTTTTTCTGTTGTACTTTTTATCCTTTCTTAATTAGTTATATTTGCGCTCCAATAAAAATTGCACATGAATATTCTTCTAATCTACACATTAGGTTTTCTATCGCAGGTTCTCTTTTTTGCGCGCAATATTGCACAGTGGTTTTTGTCAGAAAAAAAAGGAGTTGTAGTTTCACCTGTAATTTATTGGCAAATTAGTTTGGCTGCCTCTATACTAATGCTAACTTATGGAATTCTTCGAAACGATTTTGCTATTGTGCTGGGACAAATTATTGTATATTTAATTTATATCCGGAATCTGCAGCTTAAAAAAGCCTGGCGACAAATGCATCCGGTAATACGTATGTTAACCTTCATTATACCCCTCATATATTTTGTTTGGTTGTTGTATGGCAAAAATTATAATTTTCAATCGATTATTCAAAATAATGATGTGCCTTTAATGCTTATGATTTGGGGTTCTGCAGGCCAGGTAATTTTTACCTTCAGGTTTGTTTATCAATGGCTTTATTCCGAAAAAAGAAAAGCATCTTTTCTTCCCATTGGTTTCTGGATAATCAGTACAGTTGGTTCATTAATGATTTTCAGTTATGCTATTTATCGTCTTGATCCTGTGTTGTTTGCTGCCCATAGCCTGGGTCTTTTCATTTACATCCGCAACATATTACTGCATTCTGGAGGGAGCAGTATGTTTTCGAAACTGGATAAAATTCCTGCACTTCATAATATCCTAAACAGAGTTTCTAATAAATTTAAATAAAAAGCAATATTTTTAAAGTTCCCTTTTCAAATAGGATTTAAACGTTATTTACCTGCCGGAAATAATAAAAAATGTAACCCCGGAAGCCTGGTTTTTTCAAATCGTCCAACTACACCATTTAATTACATTAAATTTCTGCGCTGAATTGGTGAAATTATTATGAATAACTTTGGTTTCATAACCACCATTTATGCTGAACAGTAAAAATAAAAAACGTGCTCAGGAAAGATCATGGAATTTCGTATATCTGAATATTTCTGAACTGAATCTCAGCCCCTTCTGCTTCCAGGCAGATATATCCCTTTTTTTGCGTTGAATGGCTTATCCCATTAACAAACTTTCCGTTTACAGAAAGTTTAATAGTACCGTCTACACATATTACATCGTAAGTATTCCATTTTTTCGTTTCCTTAACCCTGTTTTCTTTCGATTTACTGCGTACACCTCTTGGATTATCAGGAACAATTTCTACCCCTCCAACACCAAATAATTCCCCATGCACGTATGCAACTGGTGGTTTCTCCCCATTACGCATATTCAAATTAACCCATTCAGGATCCAGCATTTGAACTTCTACTCCATCGGGTAACCGGTTTTTGCCTGGAACTGCCTTGCTCCAGACAAATGTTCCGGAATTTCCACCAGGTTCCATATGCCGCCATTCTATATGCATAATGAAATTTTCATATTCTTTTTCAGTCCGAACTACGCCTATGGGCAGTCCGGTGCAAACCAAAACATCGTTTTTCTTTTTCCAGGTTTCAGGCTTAGTATTTACCTGCATCCAGTTAATGGGCCGACTGTCAGCATTCCTTTCCTGAAGTACAGTTTCCCATTGAAATTCCTTTCCAAAAGTTACTGCCAGTTCCTGAGCTGACAACAAAGTTTCTTCTGTTAAAGTTATGGAAAGAAACAATACAATAAGTATCAGAAATTTTTTCATCCAGTTCAATTTTTTTCCGAAAAAATTTTACGGAGATTAGTTTTAGGCTGTTGTATTTGGGACTCCAGGATGTGGCACTTCTTCAACAACTTCTGGCACAGGTCCAAAATTATATGTTTTAGGGCCCAGGTATAAATCAGAATTCAATATTTCTTCCCAGGTAACATCTTTGCCCGTATAGGCTGATATTCTTCCCATAATGGTAAGAAGCGTTGAATTAACCATTGCCTCGGCATCACTTATACTGTTGCCTGTGCGGATGGCAGTAACGAGGTTAATATGCTCCTGTACGTAAGGATTTGTTACTTTCCATTCCGATTCTGTATCTCCATCTTCAGGATAAGGATATTCCCAGATAACATTTCCTTTTAGATCATATATTTTTCCTGATGCATCAGCATAACCATTGGTGCCGTTGATTTGTTGTACCTTACGGTTGGTGCAACCATTAATTTGACGGGCAGCACAGTGGGTACGCATACCATTTTCATATTCATATTCAACGCTGAAGAAATCGTACTGATCGCCAGTTACCCTTCTCTGGCGGCCTCCCCATCCAACCGCCTTTGTGGGGTTTTGACCTACAAACCAATTCATGACATCAATCTCATGAATAAATTGTTCAGTGATATGATCACCTGATAACCAACAGAAATTAACCCAGTTGCGAATCATGTATTCCATTTCGCTCCACTCGGGCTGATGTGTGCGAAACCAAAGGGCTCCTCCATTTCTGATGATGTTTGCGCCGGTTAACTCTCCAATTTCGCCCATAGCCACCCTGCGTTGCGTTTCCATATAATCTTTCTGTACCCTTCGGATAGTTCCGCTTACCATAGTTAAACCAATCGCTTCTGCCTTTTTTGCCGACGCCATTACCGAACGGGCACCTACCGGATCTACCGCAATTGGTTTTTCCATAAAAATATGCTTCCGTGCATTCACTGCTGCCTCTACATGTGCCGGCCTGAAATGCGGCGGAGTACAAAGAAGCACCACATCCACACCCGAATCAATTACCTTCTCGTAACTGTCGAATCCCAGGAAACAATTTTCATCAGCAACTTCCACATTTTTTTCCTGTTTCAGTTTTGCTCTGCAACTTTCCAACCTGTCCTCGAAAACATCACCCAATGCTGTAATCTGCAAATTAGGCCCTGCATCCAGAAAATTAATAGCCGCTCCTGTTCCGCGGCCTCCGCAGCCAATTAAGCCTGCTTTTATTACTTTCCCGTCAGGTGCCTGATCAAGGAGTTTAGGAAGCGGGATTTCTTTTTTCTTATTTGATGGCCCTGAACAAGAAGTTAATATGCCTGCGGCTCCTAAAGTCCCAATTGCTGTTTTGGTAATGAAATTTCGACGATCAATTCCTGGTTTTATCTTCATAATGAAATTTTTTTAATAATTTAAAAAATACCTATATACGTTGCTAATTTATTAAAAACCTTTGTTGATTAAAATTTATTTCATGATTTTTTGCATTTTAATTTTTTGTTGCCCAGCTGATTGTTCAATATTTGATTTAAAGAACAAAATTTAATTAAAAAGTATGTCGAGCAAAGAATTGTTTTTGCTCAAGGGCTACCATTGAAATCCTGAACTGCAACCGGAGAAAAGGATTTCCTGAATGTTCCCGCAAAATGAAAGTACTTGAGAAGAAAAACTTGCTTTCAACAGACTAACGCCTTCAATTTTCATGAACCTAATCCCCGAAAGGCATTCCTCTATTCTGGCAGAAGAGGGCTCTTTGGGTGAGGGCATGTTCTCTTGATTTTGAATTGCCGCAGGACAAAGAGTTGAAAGTCTGTTCCAATGCGGTTACATTAACAGACGATTCATAACCGTCAGGAATGAAAGAGATTAACCAAAATGATTATTCAATCATTAATTCACTTAAATTGTACCAACCCTGGGCATCCATACCTTCAATGCCCAATTTAACGGCAATCTCCATTGTATAAGGATCTTTTAAAGCTACTGCAAGATTATATTTACCCGGTTTTACAAAATCAGGAATTTTTAGTTGAAGGTTCAAATAATGTATGCCCGGCAGCCATTTCTTTAAATCAACATTGTATTGCGGATCATTTATTTCTGTACCATCCGGAATTCTTTTTGCGGAAATTAATTTAAAGGCAATCAAATAATTGCGATAGGGGGGAGCAACACCAAGGTTTTCCCACTCGCTTTCAACAGGAAGAATATCACCTGCTTTTACCACTGTAGGATGAGACAGGTAATTGATAACGAATCGGTACCCCATTTTTTTAATAAATTCTTCCATCTCTCCCCACCATCTTGCCGGAATGGGAGAGGACTTGTTATTGAAAACAGAGCAGTGCCATCGTAATGCCTCATTGATAATAAATTCAACATCATATCCCGCATCAGCCCAACCCTGAGCAACTCCGCATGATTCAAAACATACAGGGGCAGTTTTCCATGCTTCGTCTGCATCTGCGGCATCAATCGATTGCTGATATGAGTCACGCATATGGTTCCAGGTTTCACTAAAATATCCCAGATCTCCAAGACAATCTGCTCTCCATCCTGCTCCGTTTTTCACAGCATACGCTAGTTCCTTATCACCTCCGATTGGCATTATCAAAGGAGTTTTCTTGAAATTATCGAGATAAATATCTACCAGTGCCTTTCTAATTTCCGGTTTAACCACCGGTGTTGGTTCAACAAAGGCAAAATGCCATTCACCCCAATGGCCAAGAGAACGTATGTCTATATGATCGATATCTGGATTTCCATCATACCGCATTCCCATTTCTTTTACCAGCCTTCCCATATATTTCAGATATAAAGGGTCGTTATGATCGGGCATCCAGCTTTTATTTCCCCCCTGTTCAGGCATATACTCAAAACCATTTGCCCCTAAAGCCCGATACCATTGCGGGGCTGAGCCATTCGTAGGCATTACTCCCAGGGCAACTCGTTGTCCACGGGATTTTGATTTTTCAATAATCTCATCTATTAATTCCCAGTGGAATTCTCCGTTTTTGGGTTCAATTTTGCTCCAGTAGAAGCGCCAATAAGCAATCCTGGATTTTGGATAACCTTCTACATCACCATCGAAGGAATTGGCAGTTGTAATTCCTTTCCCAGGATTGTAAAGCACGTTCCCGATTCTTTTCGGACGAACTGTTTGCTTACCCGGGTTGCCACCAAAACCGGATTGAGCCAGGATAACCCCATTAAAGACAACCATCAGCAGTGCAATTGCATAAATTTTAATACCAACAGATTTATTTTTCATATCCTTCGGTTTTATTTGTTTAAAATATTGAAAGCCTCCAATGGTACGGGTGCAATTATAATTTAATTTATAAATTTATACCTCAACAGATCCTAATATTGGGTTGGTCTGTTCTATAACGGAGTACATTTCAACACCTGGTAAAAAACGGGATCACCTTGGCTATTTCCATCTTTTGATTTTATTTTTACTACTGGCTTGCTACCTGATACCTCTCCCAATTCAACTCCTTCTTCATACTGTACCATACTATAATTCTTTTGTGGATCCATACCTCTAAGTTCAATTTCCTTTTCGAATGGGGCATCATCGAAGAAGGAATAGTAAAGGGTACCATCATCCTTTCTAACCACATGTCCTTCGGGTGAATGATAAGCAACATCGTAAAGTCCCAGATAGTCACCTAAAAAGATTTTTTCCGAATAATAAAGGTCCATCCAATTCCTGGCATGTTTTTTTCCTCCAAGCTCATCCACTTCCCATCTGAGGGAAGTAATTATACTTCCTATCGCGACACTTTGAGCAGGTTCACCTGCAAGGTGGTTATAGTCCATTTTTTCCACATAGCCATCTCCTACAGGAGCTTTGCCGCCACGAAGAGCTTTCATCCAACGAACCCGCCAGCGTACCTGCCCGTTTGTAGTTGGATCGGAAGCATCCTCAACATGGTAATAAGGATACTGGTAAACATCATGAACTGCAGCACAAGCACACTGGCCGACCCATGAATCCTCTGGCTTGATCTCCTTTATCCTGTCATACATCTGTTTGAAAGCCTGGTAATTGTCTACTACGCTTTCTGCACTTTGAGAATGGTTATGATTTTCAGCAAAACATGGCAAAGGATTTTGATCTTCCCAATCGGTATATAATCCGTCTATGTCCCATCTGCCAATTATTTTATCTATTAATGAATCACGTATGTATTTGTGCGTACCGCTGAATGAAGGGCATAAAGCATATTTGGACTGCTTGCTTTTATAGTATGAACCATCTTCATTTTTTATAAGCAGCGGCTTCATGGCTTCGGTAATTGTATCTGCACCTAAAAGGTCGAACCACAGGTATACCTTAAACGATTTATCTTTATTTTCACCCCATTCATGGGTATGTGCCTCTTTTACAAAATCCATTATTTCCTGTTCATTATTAAACTTTTCAGGGTTGGGGTTCCAGGTTCCGAGGTAGTCCTGCCAGCCATCATCCAGCATAACGGCTTTGAAGCCATAATTCGCCAGTTCATCCATCTTTTCTCTGACCTGTTCTGTTGTAAAATCTCCGGAACCTGCAAGACTGTTCATCCCCCATGTCTTCCAATAGGGTTCATAAGCCTGTTCAGGATATTCATCAAAAAACCCCTTTCGACCCTCTTGTTGAAGTGCCAGATCGAGTAGCTGTCCGAAACGTCGCGCTGGATCGAAAAAGTCTCCTTTATGAACACACACGGCACTTTTCCAGGTAGTTACTGAATCGCCGGGAGCAATATGATCCGGAAATTGCCCATAGGTGTTTTCAGGTATTGTAATAAGTCCCATATCCACCTTTTTATCATCCTGTACCTGTAATTTGACATTCAAAAACCTTGGTTCACCTTCTACATGAAATACAGACATACCCAATTCAGCACCCCAGATATCAATAAATGGAACCCCTGAAAAATTACTTCCCGATCCCGGGACGAGAAAGTTTTCATCTGTGGTGTCGGTTACGGCAACATTGGTCCAGGTTTCACCCCATTTCCTATTTACGGGCTTCAGGTAACGAAAGCTGTTGGGGGCCTTTTCGGAATTTGTTAATTGGCGATTGAGGCGATAATAATTATATCCTATTCGATCAATAGGCATTATGTCATCTGTCAGATTTGAATAGGTGCATTCAGAAATTGCCACATCCGGAAAATTTTCATACATCTCCACCGATAATCTTTTCCTGAGTCCCGGTAAGACACCTGTAAGAATCAACCGTTTTCCTTTACCAAAATGAAGGTCATCCAAATCTTCAATTTTATGCGATGTTTTCTTGAAATGTGAAAAAATCTGACCATTAACCTCAATGAAATTTGATGGAAATCCTGAAGATTCAGTATGGGCATCATCATTTATAGATAAAATTCTGTCATCATTCCGGTAACTGATTTTACAAAATAACTGATCATCAAACCGTAATTGAATTTTTTCATTTTCAAAATAGAGACCCGTGTTATCGGTTCGCAGGTTTATTTTATCAGAATGTTGTCCGGAACATCCTGAAAGGATTAGTATTACAGCAACAATGAGGAGACTAATGGTTCCTGTTTTTCCGAAAATTTTTCTTTGATGTTTTTTTTTCATTTTTTATTTTTCTTTTATTATTTTATTCAGAAATGGTATAGCTTAAGAAAAAGTGGCAATTCATGTATAAATTTCATCGTTGCAGGAAAAGGGGAAAAACGAAAAAAATATGTTGTCAGAAATGTCACTCTTTCCAGATAAAATTGAATTTTATAGAATTAGGTTAAAAATATTCTCCTGTCTGTTGACAAAAATGAAACCAAATCATTGCTACGAAATTATATTATTTTTTTGTAACTACTCAGGTACTTGTTGAGAACAAAATTAACAAAAATAAGAATCATTGCTTTTTCTAATTAACTCAATTTCCTTGAATTGAATGTAATTTTCAAGTTTTGATTTCATTTAGGCGATTCTCGTAGAGGTTCAAGTTTAAAATCGTAGTATGGGGTTAACTGTTGTTGATAACCAATGGTTCTGATGTTTATAATGAGCTGCTAAAATATTTGCCAATTGGTGCTGTCAATACCGATCTTTGGATAAAGCAAAGAAGTAATGGTTTCAAAAGAGGAATTAAGAAAGCTGGACAAAGAACAACTGGTTGATATGGTATATGACCTTTTGATTACGGTTGATGCCTTGACAGCACAAGTTAAGATGCTTCAGGCTGAAGTTAACTGGCTTAAAACACATAAAAACAGTGGTAACAGTTCGCTTCCTCCATCTCAGGATATGTTCCGGCAAAAGAACCAAAGCCTTCGTGAAAAGAGCAATAAAAAACCAGGTGGGCAACCAGGACACAAAGGAGAAACACTACTGATGTCACCTAATCCTGATAATGTAATAGAACACAAGCCTTATAAAACCTGCTCTCGATGTGGTAAGATTCATTCTGAAGAAGCATATCAAATTATTGGCAAAAGACAAGTAATAGACATACCAGTAATTAAAGCCAGCATTGTTGAACACCAGATTTTTCAATCGACATGCAGTTGTGGGTGCGTTACTGAAGGATATTATCCTGCCGGTATAACGGCTCCTGTTCAATACGGGAATAATTTGATTTCCCTAACAGCTTATCTAAGTTCCCGGCAGTATGTACCCTATAATCGCTTGTCAGAACTTATAAAAAGCATAACAAATATTTCCATAAGCGAGGGCACTATATATAACATGCTAAACAAAGCTGCCAATATGGTACTTCCAGTATATGAAGGTATAAAAGAAGAGATTTCAAAATCAATCACAATCGGTGGAGATGAAACCGGCGTTAAAGTGAATAAAGACAAATCCTGGGCGTGGACCTGGCAGAGCTTATTGGCAACATATATCACTATTTCTTCAAGCAGGGGCTTCGCAACAATCATGGGAAATTTTCCTGACGGATTTCCACAGGCGACATTGGTAAGCGACTCATGGGCGGCACAGTTAAAGACTCCGGCCAAAAGACACCAGCTGTGCCTGGCACATCTACTACGGGAATTAAACTTTTTCCAGGAATTGTATAAAATCAAATGGATAACTGAGATGAAAGAAGTATTGTCAAGTGCAATAAATCTGAAAAAAAGAATGACTCCCGAACAGTATGATTTGCCATTTAAAGAAAGGAGTGATTTGCTCAGTAAATTTGACCAGTTAGTAAATCAGGAACTGCCAGAGAAGTATTCTAAAATATTTCCTTTTAAAAAAAGGCTAAAGAAACGAAAGAACCAGATATTCAACTTTCTGTTTTATCCAGATGTGCCATATGATAATAATGCTTCAGAACATGCAATCCGTAATCTAAAAGTAAAGCAAAAAGTTTCCGGGGGCTTTCGTTCTGAAAGAGGGGCAGAAATATTTGCAATATTGCGATCTGTTGTTGATACGATAATCAAAAAAGGTGGAAATCCATCTGAATCAATCCGATTTGCCATTAATGTTGCTAGCTGTAAAAATGAGTATTCTTCCAACAAGAAATATTAACCAATAACTAGACCTGAGTAGTTACATTTTTTTTAATCTGGAAATTCAACCTGCTGGCTATATTTTTTATGAAAAGAGGATATGAATTATATACCGGATTTGTGGGCGCCAAAGCTGAGATCAACTTGCTGTTTTACAATTGGTAACCCAATCGGATAATTTCTTTTCATATGTCAGGGGCCGCTGCATAATTACTCCCGCCGGAAGCAACACATGGAAGAATAACAAATCGGATATGCACCGTTATCTGGTTATAAATTTCCGGTTATGATGTATAAGCTGTAATGAACATTATCAATAAGCTGATGGCGGGAAAAACCATCAATAGCCTATAGTAAAGGGGGAAGAAATTATTGAGGAATTGGTTAAGCCACAATTTCTACTTTATTGCCATCAGGATCAAGAACGACACTTTCATAAAAGCCATCACCTGTAGTATGTGGTTCGCCAATCAATTTATACCCGTCGTTTCGGATAGCTTCTGTCAGCCGATTTACTTCACTTTTGCTATCCACCCTGAGGGCAAAATGAGCTAATCCGGTATAATTTTTTAAAAGGTCGTTTTTCGATTTGCCTATATTGGGCATTTCCATGATTTCGAGCCGGCATTCACCATCAAAAAATAAAAAGTAGGAACGATATTCCCGGGAATGGTTATAATAAATCTCTGTTGATGAAGCATCAAAATAATGCATATAAAAATCCCGTAGCCTTTCAAGGTTATACGTCCAGATGGCAAGATGTTCGATTCGCATATACTTTAATTTACAGATTTAAATTTACAACAAAAAATGGTTCCTCATGGAAGTTGCAGAGTTACGGTTAATTCATGATTCTGCCTCAGTTAATTCCTCTTGTATCTATCTTTTTTTTGTAGTTTTTACTTTTCTGCCCTTTTTGGTATCATTTCTGTAAAAGAATTGAATCAAATGAATTAATATTTGCCATTTTTTTAAGACGAAAAGTAAAAAATAACTGAAATAAATGCACAAATTAACCGAAAACCATTGTTATTATTACTTTTACATACTTAAACATGGAATGATTCAACTTGTTTTAGATTTTATTATTTTGATATGACAAAAAAGTATACCGTACCTGCATTTTTGCAGGATTCATTAAAGAAGTTTGCTGATAATAATTCTTTGGCTTTTGCCGGAGAAAATATTTATACGTACAGGGAGATGGGCGACGATGTTAAACGGGTTGCTGCATTGCTTAAAATCCTGGATGTAAAAAAAAGGGATAAAGTTGCCATATTAAGCGCTAATATGCCAAACTGGGGAGTAGCTTTTTTTGCCATATCCTGGACTGGAGCCACAGCGGTGCCAATTCTTCCCGATTTTCATACCAATGAAATCCAATCCATAATTGAACATTCAGAGACTGAAGTTCTTTTTGTTTCAGAATTGATGTATAAAAACCTCAACAAGAATTCCCTCGACAAGCTGAGGCAAATTATTATACTGGATAATTTTTCTGTAGTTGAGGATAAAATTCCTGCAACTTCAATTGAACCTGGAAAGAGTGCAATTAAAGGTTTGAAAGGTGAAGCTCTGCCGGAAAATGTTGAGGAGGAAGATTTGGCCACAATTATTTATACTTCAGGTACAACAGGAAGTTCTAAAGGTGTAATGCTTTCGCATAAAAATCTGGCATGGACAGCCGAAAAAAGCTATACCTTCCAGGATATTTCACCAACTGATCGTTTTCTTTCGGTACTTCCGCTTTCACATACCTTCGAAAACACCCTTGGCTTTTTGTTTCCAATCTGGTATGGCGCTTCGGTATTTTACTTGCGGAAACCTCCGGTAGCATCAGTTCTTCTTCCTGCTCTGGAAATGGTAAAGCCTACTATTATGCTGGTAGTGCCTCTGATCATTGAAAAGATCTTCAGGGCAAAAATTTATCCTAAGTTTCAGAAGACACCGGTTATGCGTTTTCTTTATTCGAAATCGATTGCCCGAAAATTGTTACATCGTATAGCAGGAAAGAAACTTTACCAGACTTTTGGTGGCAGCCTGCGTTTTTTTGGAATTGGGGGAGCCAAACTTGATTCCACAGTTGAACGGTTTTTAAATGAAGGGAGATTCCCTTATGCCATTGGTTATGGGTTGACTGAAACTTCACCGCTGTTAGCAGGTGCTGTAGGGAAAAATGTACGGATTGGTTCTACAGGTTTGGCTTTGGAAGGGGTTCAACTTAGGCTTGGAGATGCTGATCTTACTACCGGCGAAGGGGAAATTCAGGCCAAAGGTCCGAATGTTATGAAAGGATATTATAAGGCTCCCAATATCACGAAGGAAGTTTTTACCGATGATGGCTGGTTTAAAACCGGCGACAGGGGATGGTTCGATAAAGATAATTTTCTATACATAAAAGGCAGAATTAAAACAATGATTGTTGGAGCCAGCGGGGAAAACATTTATCCTGAAGAAATTGAAACAGTTATCAATAAAATGCGGTTTGTTCTTGAATCGCTGGTGGTAGAGAAAAAGGGAAAACTGGTGGCTATGGTTCATTTGAATATGGAAGAAGTAGAACAGCATTATCAAATTCTGAAAGCTGAAGCTAACCAGTATTTCCACGAAAAAACAGATGATGTTTTAAAGGAGATACATAAAAAGGTAAACGATGAATTGAATAAATTTTCAAGGTTACAGGCAATTGTTTTACAACCCACTCCTTTTGAAAAAACACCGACAAAAAAAATTAAGCGCTTTTTATATGCCTGAAAATTAACGGCAGTAAACCGCAGGCCATATTCCCCCTTTTGGAACTTTTCAACCGGAGAATGCTATTCAATAGGAGGGGGTAGTGCAGGATTATACTTCCCAAATTTATCCCGATTAAATGAAATCCATTCAGAAACTTACACTGACATCCTGTAAAATGTCGTTAAAATGTTAATTTTGTAGCCTTAATACCAATTGAATGGTTACTGAATCAAGATACAATGCCCGTGGAGTATCCGCTGCAAAAGATGATGTGCATCAAGCTATAAAAAACATTGGAAAAGGATTATTTCCCAAAGCATTTTGTAAAGTCGTACCCGATGTATTGGGAGGTGATGCCAGTTGGTGCAACATTATGCATGCCGATGGTGCCGGAACCAAATCATCACTGGCCTATTTATATTGGAAAGAAACCGGTGATCCTTCGGTGTGGAAAGGCATAGCGCAGGACGCACTGATTATGAACATCGACGATTTGCTGTGTGTGGGGGCTACCGATAATATCCTCGTTTCATCAACCATTGGCAGGAACAAAAACCGGATTCCGGGAGAGGTGATTGCAGCCATAATTAACGGTACGGAAGAACTGCTGGAAGCCCTCCGTAAATTAGGCATCGATGCCTGGTCAACCGGCGGTGAAACGGCTGATGTGGGCGACCTGGTTCGGACCATAATTGTGGATTCTACTGTCGTTTGCCGGATGCCACGCAAGGATATTATTTCTGCAGGAAACATTTCAGCCGGAAATGTAATTGTTGGCCTTTCCTCTTCAGGGCAGGCTACCTATGAGAACAGCTATAACGGAGGAATGGGCAGCAATGGTCTTACCTCAGCAAGGCACGATGTATTTGCTGGTTACCTGGCAAAAAAATACCCGGAAAGCTTTGATCCGGAAGTTCCTTCTGGTTTGATTTATTCAGGAAAATACAGGCTTACCGATGAAATAGAAGAGCTTGGTGTGAATGCGGGTCAACTGGTGCTTTCACCCACACGCACGTATGCTCCTGTAATTAAAAAACTGCTTGCCCTTTTCCGGAATGATATATCGGGTATGATTCATTGCTCGGGAGGTGCGCAAACCAAGGTGCTTCATTTTGTTGAAAATGTGCATGTTGTTAAGGATAATTTATTTCCTGTACCAACCCTGTTCCGCATCATCCAGGATCAATCAGGTACAGACTGGCAGGAGATGTATAAGGTGTTCAATATGGGGCACCGATTTGAAATATATACCCGGCCTGAGTTGGCCGGGGAATTTATTTCCGTTTCAAAGTCTTTTGGTATCGATGCACAGGTTGTCGGCAGAGTTGAACCTTTTGAAGGAAAGAAACTTACTATAAAAACAGAAAAAGGAGAATTTATTTATTAATCCTTATCAGGGAAAAATCCTTTTTTATGAAAAAGAAAAGGATGAAATTTAGCTGAAAGATTAATTGTAAAAGGAAATAAAAACAATGGCAGAGTACACATTATTAGAAAAATACGATTCATTAAGGCACCGGTTTGAGGAAGTGCAGCAGCAGATAACCGACCCTGCAGTAATTTCCAATATGAAACGGTATGTAAAGCTGAACCAGGAATATAAAAACCTTGAAAAATTGTTAACTGCTTTTAAAGAATACAAAAACCTGGTAGAAACCATTAAATCGGGCAAGGAGATGCTGGCAGAAGAAAGCGACAGTGAACTTCGTGAAATGGCTCACGAGGAGATGGAACTGGCTGAAGAGAAGTTACCGGAGAAGGAAAAGCAGGTTAAGATGTTGCTTATACCGGCCGATCCGGAAGATGGTAAAAATGCTATTCTCGAAATTCGTGCAGGAACCGGTGGCGATGAGGCAAGCATCTTCGCGGGTGACCTTTTCCGCATGTATTCCAAATTCTGCGAGAAAAAGGGTTGGCGAATGGAGGTTACCAATGTGAACGAAGGAACAGCAGGGGGCTATAAGGAAATAGTGACCAATGTAAGCGGAGAAGGTGTTTATGGATTCCTGAAATACGAATCGGGTGTGCATCGTGTGCAGCGGGTGCCTCAGACCGAAACTCAGGGACGGGTGCATACTTCGGCCGCCACAGTGGCTGTTCTTCCCGAAGCTGAAGAATTTGAGGTGGAGATGAAAGAGTCAGATATCAAAAAAGATACCTACTGTTCTTCTGGTCCGGGAGGTCAGTCGGTGAATACCACCTACTCAGCTATCCGCTTAACGCACCTTCCTACCGGTATCGTAGTTACCTGTCAGGATGAAAAATCGCAGATTAAAAACCTGGCCAAAGCAATGAACGAACTGCGTACCCGAATTTACAACATGGAATACCAGAAGTACATTGATGAAATTTCCTCAAAACGGAAGACTATGGTTTCCACCGGCGACCGTTCGGCTAAAATCCGCACCTACAACTGGCCGCAGGGTAGGGTAACCGACCACCGTATTAACCTTACACTTTACAACCTGCAAGCCATTATCAATGGCGAAATCGATGAAATCATTGAACAGCTTATGATTGAAGAAAATGCACAGAAACTGAAAGAGGCGGAGATTTAACGTGCAGGTTATCAATTTTAGATCAATCAACTTATTCCGTAATTTTATTCGTTTTAACTGAATCCGAACCTTTATATGAATAAAAATGGATATGAAATTTATATGTGAAAGAATTATGTTGGTCCTGTCTCCCGGTGAAGAAAGCCTGGGTAAATTTCCAAAGCTGGAAACTGAAAATAAATACGATTCCATGTATTTTAAATACTGAACGTCTCAAACCAGTTAATGTTTATCACGACAGATTTGAATCTTTTAATTAAACAACTACATTTATGAACAGTAATTTTCTTTTCGAGCAAATTAAAAATAAGCGAAGCTTCCTGTGTGTTGGCCTGGATACCGATATAAAAAAGATTCCCATACATCTGTCAGATGCTTTAGATCCTGTATTTACCTTCAACAAGGAAATAATTGACGCCACGGCTGAGTATGTCGTTGCATACAAACCCAATCTGGCATTTTATGAAAGCATTGGCTCTATGGGATGGGAGAGTCTTGAAAAAACAGTGGCCTATGTGCGGAAAAAATATCCTGAAATTTTTCTGATAGCCGATGCCAAGCGCGGCGACATTGGGAATACTTCCGGTTTGTATGCCCGTGCTTTTTTTGAGACACTCGATTTTGATGCCGTTACCGTAGCACCTTATATGGGCGAGGATTCGGTAACACCATTCCTCAATTACCCCGGGAAGTGGGTAATTCTGCTTGCACTGACTTCAAATAAAGGTGCAGCTGATTTTCAATATTTAAAAAATGAGAATTCAGGCGATCTGTTTTTCGAAACGGTGCTTAAAAGCTCCCAATACTGGGGTTCTATAGAGAACTTGATGTATGTTGCAGGTGCCACCAAAGCTGAAAAGCTGAAGGAAATCCGAAAAATTGTTCCCGACCACTTTCTTTTGGTTCCCGGTGTGGGTGCACAGGGAGGCAGTCTGCAGGAAGTAGCCCGTAACGGGATGAACAGCAAGTGTGGCCTTCTGGTTAATTCGTCACGTGGCATTATCTATGCCTCCGAAGGAAAGGATTTTGCAGAAAAGGCAGGTGAAACGGCAAAAGAGGTCCGGGAAGAAATGGAACAACTTTTAAAAGCTGCGGGATTGATATAAAATCAATTCATTTGGAATCATAGCACAACATTTTCTAAATATAATAAGTCAATAACAGGAAATGCTCCATTCCCGGAGCATTTCCTGTTATTGAAATAAAGTCCTAAACTTTATCAGGTACCACATAAGGCGCCCTGTAATTCCGGGTAAGCATTTTATCAGCTTCCTTATCGTTTACAAATTTTTCTGTTTGAGGATTAAATGTCAATACTCTTTCCAGCCGGTAAGCAATGTTTCCGAGATGTGCCAGTGCCGAAGCAAGATGGGCAGTTTCAACAGGACCATTCAATATGGATTTATCGTGTTTCCGCACAGCTTCAATGAAATTGGTAAAATGACCTATGGTACCGCCTTCACCCCTGTCCATGCCAGAAGCTTCTTTAGCACCGTCATCCCCCGATTTCCCGGGTTCTCTGTTCTGACCCATGAAGGTTTGATATTTGCTGTAACCATCAATTACAAGAATACCCTTGTCGCCATAAAAGATATTACCTACCGTTACCCCTTCCTCGGTATTGGTAACCCATGGGCGAACCTCAAATTGTATAATTTTATTTTCATCCGGATAATGATAAACTGAGGTCAGTACTTCAGGAACTTCCTTGGCATCATCCCATAGAAATTTACCTCCCATGGAAGTAATTTTTGTTGGAAGACCCACATCCAGGCCCCACATGCACATATCTGTTTCATGAATTCCCTGGTTGCCTACATCGCCATTGCCATATTCCCAGTTCCAGTGCCAGTTGTAATGAACCAGATTCCTGCTGAAGGGCTGTTTTTGAGCTGGTCCTGTCCAGATATCGTAATCCAGACCTTCGGGTACCGGTTCAACCGGATGATTTCCGATGCTTGGCCTCCAGCGAAAAACAAGACCCCGGGCCATATATACCCTGCCTATATACCCATCGCGCATCAGGTTAACAGCTTCATTTATTGCAGGTGAACTTCTTAACTGCACTCCGTGTTGAACTATCCGGTTGTATTTGTTTGCTGCCTCCACCATTTTACGTCCTTCCCACACATTATGTGCACCAGGCTTCTCCACGTATACATCTTTTCCAGCCTGGCAGGCCCAGATTACCGCCAGCGCATGCCAATGATTGGGTGTTGCTACGGTGACAATATCAATATCTTTGTTTTCCATTACCCTGCGAAGATCCTGGATCAGGGCCACATCCTTTCCATATGTCTCTTTAAATGACTTTTGACTGGTTTTTAATACGTTCATATCCGGATCGCACAAGGTGGTAATCTGAACGTTTTCCTGAGCCATCAGCCCGGTAACATGGCTTTTACCACGTCCGTTTAGTCCCAGCACGGCCGCATTGATGCGATCGTTGGCACCAAATGCATGTGCGGGAATGATGGTTGGAAAAGTAAGTACAGCAGCTGCCGCAGCTGATTGCTTGATGAATTTTCTTCTTGTTTGTCTATTGTTCATGATAAATTGAATTAAATCTGGAATTAAAAGTAGAAAAAAAGTTTGTATTCTAAGAATTTCAAATAAATAACTCAGGAAACTTTTAATGAAGAATCAACGATTGGTTAGGGAATTCTATTTTGCACACAGTTAAAATATTGAACAAAAAACATTTTTGTCTTTTATTAGAACAATTTTAATCCACTGATTGTTAATTGCTTTAATATTTAATAACCATTTTTATGAAAAAATTTTTATTCTTATTGATTGCACCGTTTATGATAATTGTGTCATCGTGCGATTCACTGCAACCTGAAGAAACTTTTCAGGATGAAGCTGCTCTGAAAAGCGCAGGTATGAAAACAAATTTCCGCGCTCATCTTTCAGGCGACCAGGAGGTGCCCGCTGTTGAAACCGATGCAACAGGTCAGGCTATTTTTAATTTGAGCAAAGACGGCATGACGCTTAGTTACAAGCTGATTGTTGCCAATATTGAAAATGTAAGAATGGCTCACATTCACCTGGCAGCAGCCGGATCAATTGGTGGTGTGGTCGTTTGGTTGTATCCATCAGGTGCGCCACCTGTTCTGATAGAAGGAATAACCAACGGCATCCTGGCACAGGGAGAAATTACTGCTGATAATTTAACAGGAAGTCTTGCCGGTCAAACTCTTAAAGATCTTATAGAAAACATGAAATCAGGAAACGCGTATGTTAATGTTCATACAGTAGCTTTTGGAGGAGGAGAAATAAGGGGACAAATTAGCGGAAACTAGTTTTACTTTTTTAATAAAACTGTTTTACTGAAAACCGATATCGCATTAGATATAATCTTTTAAGGATATATTTTATGCGATATTTTTTTTATTTTTTCCTGTTGGTCTGTTAAAGTAAAACATTTTTTGGCAGGAATGTTTCATCCTGTTTCAGAAAACATCAGTTAATCCGGAATAAACAAACTTTAAAAGGAAGGAAAGGTTATCAGTCTTGTGAATATCCTCCTTTTTATATATCAATCCTTTAACCATTCCATAATAATAAGTGGTTTCAATTCGTGTGTCCTATACAATTCACCACATGCTTAATTCTCCTGCAGTAATAAATTTTATTCTGTTTATCATTCTTCAAAAAGATTTGTTAATTATAAAATTGATAATTGGTTGTAATCATTCGAGGCAAGTTTATCCGGATTAATTTTCAAATTTCATGATATTTTTCCTGACTAAATTTAACTTTACGAAAATTTGTCGATATGATCTGTTGTATTGGTTTGGAATAAACAGCATGCGATAATTACTGTATTTCTTTTGAAAGGGCTATGAATAAAGTTATAGGAATAATGGGTGCAATGCCTGAAGAAATTGATGGTGTGGTTGGATTGCTTTCAGAATGTCAGGAAGTTTCAACTGGGAAAAGGACCTATTTCACAGGTAAAATAAATGGTATAAATACTGTGGTGGTTTTTTCAAGGTGGGGTAAAGTGGCAGCTGCAACTACTGCTGCCACCTTGGTGCACAGGTTTAATGTAACGGGACTTCTATTTACAGGTGTGGCCGGTGCAGTTCATTCCGGTTTGCGTACAGGAGATATTGTTATCGCAAAAAGATTGGTACAGCACGATTTGGATGCCCGTCCCTTCATAAAACAATTTGAAATTCCGTTGCTGAACAAAATCTATGTGGAGGCGGATGCACAATTGGCGGCTATGGCTGAGAAAGCTGTTGATCGTTTGCTTGAAAATAAAAGTTTTCATAGAATAATTAGCCAGGAAGATATGGCCGACTTTAACCTTTCTGACCCAAAAGTATTCACAGGTGACATTGCAAGCGGAGATCAGTTCTTTTACAACTCCCACCAAAAAAAAATGCTGCAGTCGGTTTTACCGGATATATTATGTGTGGAAATGGAGGGTGCTGCCGTGGCACAGGTTTGTTATGAAAATGATACTCCTTTTGCAGTTATAAGAACCATTTCCGATGATGCAGATGAACATTCTCCTGTAAGTTTTCCAGCTTTTGTGAAAAAAATAGCCAGTTTATATTCTGCCGAAATTATTAAAAATATTTACAGTCAGTTTTAATCTCCGGATTTCCGCGGGAATTTGCTGTGCTGGGGTAAGTAAATTCCACGAAACGAATTCAATTTTTTATGTTGTCTGACCCTTTTCATCAGGAAAAATCATTTGATGGTTTGGATAAGAACAATCCAGGGTATGATTTCAATTTTAAAAAATCTTGAAATAGGGCCATTTTGAATAATAAACGCCTGTGAAATATTACTTTTGCAAACAAAATGTATAAAAATGGGATTACTTGTTCACCCTGATGCCAGGGCTCTTATATTTGACCTCGACGGGACTTTATCTAATTCACTGCCGGTGCATATTGCTACCTGGAACAAGATAGGTGAATTGTATGGATTCAAATTCGATCCGCAAATATTATTTGAATTAACCGGCAGACCAACAATTGAATTTGCCAGGCGCCTTGTGGAGCAGTATGGATTAAATGCGTCACCGGAAGAGATTGTGAAATTGAAGCAAACTTCTTTTTGGGATTCATCAAAACTTTTAAAGCCGGTTGAAGAGGTAACTTCCATTGTGAAAGCATACTTTAAAAAATTTCCCATGTCAGTGGGTACAGGAGCCAGCCGCAGGAGTGCTGAAGTACAGCTAAATGCACTCGAACTCGAAAAATATTTCGATTTCATTGTATCGGCTGAGGATGTTACAAAACATAAGCCTGAACCCGATACCTTTTTGGAATGTGCAAGGTTGATGAAAGTGGAGCCATCGGTTTGCCAGGTATTTGAGGACGGAGATCTGGGAATTTTGGCTGCAAAAAAGGCGGGGATGATGGTAACCGACATCCGCCCTCATATTAATTATGGAGAATGGATGCATTCCTGATTGCTTTTGAAACTGTTTTACCACTTTTCCTGGTTATTTTTATAGGGCTCCTGTTTAAAAGAACGGGTACAGCCAAAGTTCAATGGGTTAATATCTTTAATAAGTATGCTTTGTGGATAGGATTTCCGGCTTTGGTTATCGTGTCTCTTATGCAGCTTCAATCGGAGTTGAAAGCTTACCTGCCGCTCATTCTGTTGAATTCGGCATATATCGTGGCAAGTATTCTGCTTGCTTTTCCTTTGGCATGGATTTTTAAACTTCCTCTAAAAATAAGGCAGGCCCTTTTCCTAATTCTACCTTTTGGAAATGTAGCCTACCTGGGCATACCCGTGCTTCAAAATGCCTTTGGAGAAGCAATTATGCCGGTTGCTGCTATTATTGCAGCAGTATATATTTTCTGGATGTTAACATTTGCACTTATTCTGGTAGAGGTAAATGGCAAGAAAACAGTCAATTTGAGGAAGATGCTTTTCAGCCTGCTTAAAAATCCTTTGCTGCTGTCGGTTTTTGCAGGCCTGGCAATTGTTGCATTCCACATTCCGGTACCCGGATTTGCCGAACAAACACTTCGCTTTTTTTCTCAATCGGTAACCGCTGTTGTTTTGTTTTCATTGGGTATTTTTCTTGGATATGAAAAAGCAGGCAGTTTCAATGAGTGGAAACAGGTGGCATTGTTTACATTCACAGCTATGATTTTACTGCCGGCAATGTACCTTTTTGTTCTGCAATTTTTTTCTGTCCCTGTTGACTTTATAAATGCCAGTGTATTGGAAGCTGCCATGCCTCTAGGCCTTACCCCATACGCATTATCGGTTCAGTATGATCTGGAGTCAAAGCTGTTTGCACGGACGGTTGTTTTTGGAACTTTGCTATCTGTGGTGATTCTCCCGTTGTGGATTTATTTTTTAAACTGAGGACTTCTTTATTTACAGGAAGACTTTACGATTATCCTAAAAGATATATCAGGCTTAACCCACATTGCAGGTGTAAACCTGTAAATGTCTGATATCAAGAACTATCTTTTTTTAAGATTTCCGGAGGGGGTACAACAGATTTTTTTCTTGTAAAAGGTGCATATTTATACTGCAAGAGATCATATACAGTTTTTGCTTCTTTTGTTGGTTCAGTACATTGCCTAATTGAGATGGTCTCTTGTTTAATATTTTGCATACTTGTGGTCACGCATTTTTGGGTGCTCATCTTTCGGACAATTTCACGCCAGTCTGAGGTTACCCCCTTTTGTTTTAATTGATATCTTATAGTTACTACTAACCAGTATGCCAGTATTCCCAGGTTCAGGTGTGCCATCGAGGCTTCATCTGTTTTGTGATAAATTGGGCGCAGATCAAGATCTGTTTTCAATACCCGGAAAGTATATTCAATTTCACGAATAGTGTTGTAAATGGACCAGAAGGTATGCTCGTTAAGTTTCATAATCGAAGTCCGCAGAAAATTGTTTATTTCAACCGAAAAGTATACCAGTAGTTCAGTCCAAAAGTATACCATTTTACTTTAAATAAAAAGGCAGTACTCTTCTGATCGGGGTACCCCGATCAGAAGAGTACTGGTGCACGGATTTTGATTTGTTGGTTTTTCATTTTTTCATCATTTCTTTTGTTTCCCTTAACCGGTACGATTCACCATTCATATTTACCAGATGTGCCTTATGAGTCAACCTGTCTACCAAAGCGGCGGTGAGTACCGCATCACCAAAGATCTCCTCCCACCGGTCGAATCCCAGGTTTGTTGTTATGATGGTTGACTTACGACCTGCACGAAGCGAGAGATGATTAAACAGCAGTTCAGCTCCTTGTTTATCAAAAGAGATATAGCCAAACTCATCACATATCACCAGATCATATTTTTCAAACCGCAGTTCCATCTGTCGCAGGGTTCGCTGTGCGTGTGATTCGCGCAATTGGGTAAGCAGCCCGTGTACGGTGGTAAAATAAACTTTGTACCCTTGCAGACAGGCTTTCAGCCCAAGTCCGGTAGCAATATGAGTTTTGCCTGTTCCCGGATTTCCTGCCAATATGATATTTCTTCCAGAAGCCACAAAATCAAGTCGTTCAAGCAAGGTGAGTTTTTCTGATGCATCAACCGGGAGTAAATCCCGCTTTAAATCGTGCAGGTATAATTTAGCTGGAAAACCTGCCTGCCTGATCTGTGCTTTCTTCCGGTTTTCCAAGCGGGTATGTAGTCATTACAAAAACGATGGACAAACTGGTAGTGCCCCTTGAGCTGGAGCAATGCCCTGGTAAGCTCCTTTTCGTGTTTACCTACAAATTTGGCAACAGCAACACGCATATTGTCATAAACCATCTGGTGGTAAACACCATCTGTATGCTCAAAAAAGGAAACATGTGATTCCATAAAAGCCAGGGTATCCTGACGTTTAAAAATCATAGCATAGCGATAATTACTATAAGCAGAGGTAAATACAGCAAGTTGAAAACGCAACAGATGTCCATCTATATTTAGTTTAATCTCGCCCCAATCAAACTCACATACTGAACCTGGCTCATACTGCTGACGGATAAAAGCCTCCGGAAGGTTGACTGATTTTCCTAACTTTTCCCTGATGTAATTACTACAGTGGTGTAGCCAATATTGAAACCTTGTTCATGAAGTAATTGCAATATATCTATATTCTTCAGTATTTGCTTGCGCATGCCCTGTGCTACTTTCTTGCCGTTTACTTCAAGCTGCGCATCTATAAAAGACTGTACTTCATGAGTCAGGCGAACTTTGCTTCTTGCCCCTACCCGATAAAGAGTAAATTCCGCATTGGTTTTCAGACTCCCCTGTTTTATGGCGGCAACTTATACATGTAGCCGTTCCACTTCCGTTGTCACATACATTTATATCGTACCAGGTATGTAACAGAAGGATATTTCTGTTTAAGCCTTCCAATACGTTCATAAACCTTGCTTAGTCTTTTGGTGCCACCCTTTTTGGCAATTCCTTCCTGTATTGCTTGAATGCCCTCTTCAAATCTTTGCGCAAGCAGGCCGTTCATACTATCTTCTTTGAGCTTTTTCGCCTGGCTCTTCACCCAAAGATACTGATCGCTATCTCCATCTACCCGAACCTTGAGCAGTTCTATGCGCTGTTTCCTTTTATCGGTAATCTGCACCGGGGTTGCCTTGGTATCTGCATGGTAATCTTTTAATGATGAGCGTGATACACACATGTAATCATACCCTTTACTTTTTAGCATAGAAAGGTTATCATCGGTTGCAATTCCTGCATCAATCACTACAATGGGCTTACGACCTGAAAAAGAGGTTTGGGCACCTAACCCATTTATTATTCCTTCCAGTGTCTTACAGTCGGCCATATTGCCCTGGTAAATGTTTGAGTACTTCAAAAAGCCTTCCCGGTTGACTACTACTGCCAACACTACCAGCCGGGCATCACTTCGCTTTTCTTTGCTGCGCCCAAATTTGGCTATTTTGGTGCCCTGCATCCTTCCTTCAAAATAAGTATTGGTCAGGTCATATAATATGATTTTATCTTCAAGGTCAAACAGTTCATTGGTGCGTCTGGATAAATATTGCTCCAAAGGATCCTTTATTTTATACAGTTGATGCGATATGCCGTAGAGCAGGTCCTTGGTTAACTTTTCCCTGTCAAGCCCGGTTATTTCACTGACGGCTGAGTTTTCTTTAATGTAGGAAACGGTTTTAAATTCACTTGCCGGGTATACTGCCCTGCTTATGATGTGCGATGTGGCCAGGGCAATTTTGTCTTGTTCCCAGCCAGACTGCCGTAAGAAATCACTAATGCCCAATTGGTCAAAGGCTTGTTTGCACAACCATTCGGCTCCTATCTCACGAGCATCCTTGTTCTTTAGTGTGGACATGTTAACCACTTCCCAATCGGTTTTGCCCTGTTTAATATCATACCGCTTTTTTCTTCGTATTTCTTCAAAATAAAAACGTGCAAGTTGTTCGATCAGATCTCCTGCGTCATTTGTGGATAATGTATTCCCTCCGTTTATAAGCAATTGCTCCACCCGTTTGCCCAATAGCTTTTTCTGCTCATCGGTTTCCAATTCATCCAAACGGCCTAAACTGACGATGATACGATGAGTTACCTGACCATTGATCCGGTATCCCTCGCACAATTTGTAAACAGTGTATCGTTCTCCTGTGGTTAAATTCTGTTTCAGATATGGCTTTACAAACATGTTGCAAAGCTATGCAACTATTTGTTTGTCAGCAATAAGAGAGGGGGTACAACATTTCAAAAAATAAAAATCAATAATCCTAAATCCCTGAATGTCAGTATCGATATTTTTATCGTCCTGGAAAATGTTAATAAAAACAGGGTTATTAACTGATTTTTTTAGGATTTTGATACCTATTCCTGCAATGTGGGTTAAAAGAATTAATCCAGATTTGTCAATAGGAATCATTTCTAATGGTGGTCATTAGAGATAATTGTTCATAATTAATTGAATTTTTTTACTGGCGCAAATGGAACTAAAAATTATCCTCCCTTCATCCTTTCTTTAACTTTGCCATAGCCTTATTAATTTCAGTGTATTTTAACACCAAATACACATTAACTTCACACCAAGATCACAGATATGTGTTCTTGATGTGAACTTAGTCTTAGAATGATGATTACATAATGTGTCAAAAATAGGGAGATGGTTAGGATTTTTTATATATTTGGTATCGTACTATCCCCCTGAATAACAAAAACCAGGGCAAGAATTGAAAACTTACCCGAAGGCAGATTTGCATAAAGAGCAGAATCAGTATGCAAAGAGTGGGTAATCCTTCATCATCAGGTGCACTTCCTCTGACACAGCTTTCAGCAATCTTTCATCATCGGGTTTGGAAATTACATCATCGATTAACTGTACAATCACCGGCATTAAATCCTCTTTAATTCCTCGTGTTGTAATGGCAGGTGTTCCCAGGCGCAGTCCTGAAGTCTGGAAAGGTGAACGACTATCGAAAGGAACCATATTTTTATTAACCGTTATATCAGCCTTCACCAGTATATTTTCAGCTTGTTTTCCGGTTATTTCCGGAAATTTTGTACGCAGATCGATGAGCATGGAGTGGTTATCGGTTCCGCCCGATATAACATTGTATCCTAAATCAATAAATGCCTGTGCCATAGCCCTGGCATTTTTTCTTACCTGTTGCTGGTATTCCTGAAATTCAGGTGCAAGAGCCTCTCCGAAGGCAACCGCTTTTGAGGCAATCACATGTTCCAGGGGACCGCCTTGCTGGCCAGGGAAGACAGATGAATCGAGCAAAGACGACATCATCCGCACTGCTCCTTTCTTCGTGGAAATCCCCCAGGGGTTTTCAAAATCCCTTCCCATCAGAATGATTCCGCCACGCGGTCCGCGTAAAGTTTTATGTGTAGTGGATGTAACCACATGTGCATATTTGACCGGATTATCAAGCAGGCCTGCAGCAATTAATCCGGCAGGATGGGCCATGTCCACCATTAAAAGGGCACCCGCCTTATCTGCAATTTCCCGCATCCTTTGATATTCCCATTCACGGCTGTATGCCGAAGCACCTCCAATAATTAATTTGGGTGCATGTTTTAGCGCCAGTTCTTCCATTTCGTCATAATCTACCAGGCCGGTCTCTTCTTTAACACGATACGCAACCGGTTGGTACAGAATGCCTGAACTGTTCACAGGTGAACCATGCGACAGGTGTCCGCCATGTGATAAATCGAGGCCCAAAAAAGTATCGCCGGGATTCAGGATTACACTTAAAACAGCAGCATTGGCCTGTGCACCTGAATGTGGCTGAACATTTGCCCATTCCGCACCATATAATTGTTTTATACGATTAATAGCCAGTTGTTCAGTCATATCAATAAACTGGCACCCTCCATAATACCGGTGACCAGGATAACCTTCTGCATATTTATTGGTTAAAACCGAGCCCATGGCTTCAAGAACCTGGTCGCTAACAAAATTTTCAGACGCAATTAATTCAATGCCTCCAAGCTGACGTTCATGTTCCTTTCTGATGATGTCAAAAACCTGCGTATCCCTTTTCATTCGAATATATTATAGTTAAAGCTTTGTATTCAGTCAAACAGGATGCTGAAATATATGTTTTTCGATACTTATGCAAAGCGAAGGAATAATTTTTACCAATCCTTTTTGTTGTCACCCGTATTGAAAATGTGTTCATTCCCATTAGTCTTTGCCCGGCTATGCTTATTTCATTAGAGCATCAACTTTGAAATCCAGTCCAAAGGTAAAATATTTTACAGGAGTGGTCGGAAGAAAAACCACAGAAAAACGCACTATTTTTGAACAATTAATCTTAAGCAGAAAAAAAACTTCCATTGAGTAATAAAATAGATATCTGCTTTTCTATTTTTACACTATCAAAAATTTAATCATAGATACATTGGAACATACAAATAATTCTGCCTCACGATCTTCCTTTCTTAGTGCCTTATGTATTCTAACATTTATCGGCAGCACTGCCGGATTTATTGGTTATTTCCTTGCTTCAATTTATTTTGAACAGGTTTCACAGGTCATTATCAGCTATTCCTCATGGCATTCAACCGAAAATATTTCGTGGTTTTATTTTACCTTACTTATGGTATTCTATGCATTTTCCTTAACAGGAGCCATTCGTATATGGAAACTGCAACGCGACGGGTTTTTTATTTACTTTATCGCTCAACTAGCCATACTTGTAATGCCGGTTCTGTGGTTAAACTGGAATGCCTTTTCCTTTACCAATGCCCTATTCACAATGGTTTTTATAACAGGATATGGCATCAATCTGAAGAGGATGAACTGAGGTAATCAGGTAAAAAAACGAATTTTAACATTTTTTGAAAAAAAGTATGCGTTTCGAAAGTTCGGTAAGAATAAAACATTAATTCATTCATGATGTTACTTAAAGAAAAACTCCAAACAATTATTTTACCATGAAGAGTAACCTGTTTATATTTAACAAACGTCCTGTGGGAATGCCTGCAACGGATTGTTTCAGAAAGGAAGAAACCACTGTTCCGTTGCCCAAAGCAGATGAGATCCTTTTAAAAACAGAATATGTTTCAGTTGATCCATATCTGCGCGGAAGAATGAGTGAGAGCAAGTCCTATACAAAAGGATTTGAACCTGGAGATCCCATGCGTTCGGCTGTGGTAGCAGAAGTGATAGAGTCGAATAACTCCAGCTTTGAAAAGGGTGACTTTGTCAGTGGTTTGTTAAACTGGGCGGAATACCAGCTCAGCGATGGGAATGGGCTGACTAAAATAGATCCGGATATTGCCCCCCGCTCTGCCTATTTGGGTATTTTGGGTATGCCCGGGCTGACAGCTTATCTTGGCCTGATGGAAATTGGACGCCCGCAGTCAGGTGAAACCCTGGTTGTGTCAGGTGCTGCAGGTGCAGTAGGGACTGTTGCCGGACAAATAGGAAAAATTTTGGGAAGCAGGGTCATTGGAATTGCCGGCAGTGACGATAAAACTGAAATGTTAAAAGCTGAATTTGAATTTGATGGTGCAGTAAATTACAAAACCACATCAAATCTTAATAAAGCAATAAAAGAAAGTTGCCCTTCGGGGGTAGATATTTATTTTGACAATGTAGGAGGTGAAATTTCAGACAGCGTCATTATGAATATCAATAAATTTGCACGGATTATTGTTTGTGGTGCGATTTCACAATACAATAATACATGCATGGCAACAGGTCCCAGACTGCAATCCTTATTGCTGGTTAACAGTGCTCTGATGAAAGGATTTCTTGTGAATGATTATTTTGAAAAATTCCCGAATGCAATCGGTCAACTTACTCATTGGTTTCTTGAAGGAAAACTTAAAAACAAGGAAACGATAGTAGAAGGCTTTGAAAACATTCCCAAAGCATTTGTCGGATTGTTTGAGGGAATCAACAAAGGGAAAATGATTGTGAAGGTATAATTTTAATTAATCTTGCGGATTGTCCCGGTTGTCTGCGAAACCAAGCCCTTTGATATAGGTATGTCACCCATAGGAATAAAATATATGTTACAACCCAAGCAGTATTTTTTCGGCTGGTTTGCCACCAGTTATCAACATGCCTGGATTTTCAATCATTTCTTTTACTTTAACCAGAAAGCCAACCGAATCTTTTCCATCTACAATGCGATGATCGTAGGAAAGAGCAACATACATCATTGGGCGTACAACTACCTGTCCATTAATGGCTACCGGACGTTCGAGAATGTTATGCATACCCAGTATTCCCGATTGAGGAGGATTTAACACCGGAGTTGAAAGCAGAGAGCCAAACACACCACCATTGGTAATTGTAAATGTCCCACCTGACAGCTCATCTACCGAAATTTTCTTGGTTCGGGCTTTTTCGGCAAGTTCTTTTATTTCAAGCTCAATCTGAGCAATGGTTTTGCTTTCGGCATTTCTCACGACAGGTACCATAAGTCCTTTAGGAGTAGACACAGCAATACCAACATCGACAAACTGCGGAGAAAGAATTTCTTCATTGTCAATTTGCGCATTCACCATCGGGTGGCTTTCCATGGCCAATGCAACTGCCTTGGTGAAGAAGGACATGAACCCCAGTTTATATCCATGTTTGTCAATAAACTGCTGTTGAAATTTTTTTCTAAGATCCATCAGGTTACCCATATCAATTTCATTGAACGTGGTTAGCATAACTGTTTCATTTTTAACAGCTACCAGACGTTCGCTCAGTTTCCGGCGTAAGGATGACATCCTGCTCCTATCAATATCTCTTGAAATTTTAGAGAGTTTTCCTGTTGATGAATCTTCAGAGGGTGCTTCCACCACTGCCGCTATTTCATTTTTGCCAATCCGTTTCAACCCGTTTATAACATCTTCCAGAGAAAGCCCGTGTTCCTTCATCAGTTCCCTGGCTACCGGAGTAATTTTAACCTGATCGTATTCCGATTCTTTTTTCACCTCCAGAGGTTCTTCTTTAGGAGGCTCAATTTTTTCAACGGGTGCTTCTTTTTTGATTTCTTTTTCGGCATCTTCCTGAATCGACTTTTTTTTATTTGGTTTACCGGCATCAGGTTTGGCTTCCTGTTCAATACTGGTATCAATGGTACACACCACCGATCCCACTTCAATAGTATCCCCTTCTGCAGCCTTAATTTCAATTTTACCCGATTCGCCTGCTGTTATGGTGAGGGTGGCTTTATCCGATTCAATTTCTGCTATTTCCTGATCTTTTTCGACAACTGTACCATCTTCAACCAGCCAGGATCCAACTTCCACTTCAGTTATGGATTCTCCGGGACTAGGAACTTTTACTTCTATAATCATTTTCGATTTTTTTTATGAGGAAACGTATTCTTTTTTTTCAAAAACAGCCTTAATAATTTTTTCCTGTGCCTGAGAATGAATCTCCAATAATCCAACTGCAGGACTTGCACTTTCCTCTCTGGAAATCAACTTCAACTTTAATGAAGCAAGTTTTCGGTTTAAAAAAGGCCATGCTCCCATATTCTCGGGTTCATCCTGGGCCCAAATCAGGTTATTTGTTTTGTATTTCTCAAGAATTTTATCAATCTGCTCATTTGGAATGGGATGAATTTGTTCGAGACGGACAATGGCAATATTCTCAATTCCTTTTTCGAGTTTATATTTCTCCAGAGAATAATAGAGTCTTCCGGAAGTAAAAACAACTCTTTCGACGAATGCCGGATCTGCCATAGGATCATCAATAACTTCATTAAACCTTCCCTTTGCCAATTCATCAATTTTTGAAACAACCTGCGGGTGGCGCAACAAACTTTTAGGTGTAAAGATGACAAGAGGCAGGCGCATTTTCATTTTAACCTGACGCCGCAGCAGGTGAAACATGTTTGCTGGTGTTGTTGGCACAACTACCTGAATATTATTGTTTGCCGATAATTCCAGGAATCGTTCAATCCGGCCGCTGGAATGCTCGGGACCCTGCCCTTCAAAACCATGAGGAAGAAACAATACCAAATTGTTCATTAGGCCCCATTTTTCGTAGGCAGAAGTAAGGTACTGGTCGATAACCACTTGTGCCACATTGTTAAAATCACCAAACTGTGCTTCCCAAACAGTTAGTCCATTTGGCTGAGCAAGGGCATAACCGTATTCAAATCCCAGTACAGCATATTCTGACAGCAATGAATTATAAACATATACAGGAGCCTGATTTTCAGAAATGTGTTTCAAGGGAAAATATTTTTCATCGGTTCCTTCCACCACAAAGGAAGCGTGTCTGTGGGCAAATGTTCCGCGCTCACTGTCTTGTCCGCTTAGTCTTACCGGATGCCCTTCATCAGCAAGAGTACCATAAGCTAACAATTCAGCCATGGCCCAATCAAGCCGGTCGTCGTGAATCATCATACGTCTGTCAGATAAAATACGGTTCACCTTACTGAAAAAGATCAAATCTTCAGGTAAATGATTGATTTTTTCAGCAATACGTATCAAATCATCTCTTTTTACAGCAGTAGTAGCTGTTAATTCAAAAGTAGATTTATGCGGCAGTTCGTAAGCAGCATATTCATTCTTTAGAAGTTTGCGGATACTCAGCCGTTCAATCTTTTTTGAATCCTCAAATTTTTGCTCCAGGAAATTGTCAAAATCCTTTATTTCCTTTCGGACATCTTCATGTGACATTACCTTCATTTTTTTCAGTTTGTCAGCATAGATATCACGCGGATTGGGATGTTTTGCGATTGCCTTATAAAGAACAGGTTGAGTAAATCTGGGTTCATCTCCTTCATTGTGCCCATATTTGCGGTAACACAGAATGTCAATAAAAATATCTGCATCAAACTTCTGTCTGAATTCCATCGCCAGCTGAATGGTATAGACCAGTGCTTCCACGTCATCGCCATTTACATGAAAGACCGGCGAGCGGGTAACTTTTGCCACATCAGTACAATATGTACTTGAGCGGGCCTCCAGGTATGATGTGGTAAATCCTACCTGGTTGTTAATTATCAGATGAATGGTCCCTCCTGTGCGAAAACCATCGAGCTGTGCCATCTGAACCGTTTCGTAAACAACTCCCTGAGCTGCAATAGCAGCATCACCATGAATAATGATACCTGCAGCTTTGTTATAATCGCATTCATAAACAGAATTTATTCTTGATCGCACCATTCCCTGCACTACAGGACCAACAGCCTCAAGATGGGAAGGATTAGGCATAAGTTTTAGTTTTACCTCTTTGCCAAAGTCGGTCATAACTTCATTCTCATATCCCAGATGGTATTTTACATCACCATGCCAGATGTCTGCTTCATATTTCTTTCCATAAAATTCTTTGAATATTTTTTCATAAGGTTTTTCCAGAATATTTGCAAGTACATTTAACCGGCCACGATGAGCCATCCCAATAACAAATTCATCAATTCCCAATTCAGCACCACGTTCTATAACAGCATCGAGGGCAGGTATCAGGCTTTCGGCTCCTTCCAGAGAAAATCTTTTCTGACCGACAAATTTCTTATGAATAAAATTCTCAAATCCTACAGCTAATTTGAGGTGATAAAAAATATCTTTGCGTTGTTCAGGTGAAAGCTCTTGCGAATTATGCTTACTCTCCATTCGTTCCTTCAGCCACTGCAGCACTTCCGGTTTTCGAATGTAAATGTATTCAACACCTATTGAACTGCAATACGTTGCTTCAAGATGTTCAATGATGTCTTTTAATTTTGCTGGTCCAATACCTATATCGCTGCCGGCCTGGAAAGTAGTTTCCAAATCATCCTTACTAAGACCAAAATTCTCAATGTCAAGCGTAGGGGAATACTGACGTCGGGCTCTTACCGGATTGGTTTTTGTAAATAAATGACCTCGTTGACGATAACCATGGATCAGGCTTAAAATTGCAAATTCCTTATTAATATCACCGGCCATCGACATGGCCTGCCTGACAGGATAATTGGTACGGGCAAGTTCAAATCCTGCAAAAAAATGCTGCCAGCTTTTATCAAGGGATTCAGGAGATTCCAGATACGATTGGTACAGGTCATCAATTACTGCCTGCTCTTGGTTTCCTACTGATGAAAATTTATCCATTTTTAAGTTTAATAATGCTATTGAAAACAATGAAGATTTTTGAATGTTTATCTGATTTCATGCATTTATCACACAAAGTTGCTTTTTTGCCTGTTACCAGTCAGGAATTGGTACAGGTTTTTAGGTCTCTGTTTGCGGATTTGCAACCACTACATTTCTCATAACACAATTGATATGGTGCATTTTATTTAGTACTCATTTAATCATTCTCCGGCTGCTAATATATAAACCGTTTTGTAATAATTTTTGGCAAAGACAGCTTATTTTATAATAAAAAAGAAAAGTTAAAAGAAGGAGTATCCCGGAACTTTAAAAAGAAAAGCACTTAGTTATATTTAAGTAGGAATGAAAGATAAAAGTCTTTTTTTTTATTCAACAGTATAATGCTTTTTAATTTTTGACTGAATATCCCAAATACATTCCAATCCGGCAGGAAAAATTAAATAGTCACCCGGTTTAATGATAATGGAATCGAATTCTGAGATAATGGTAGCTGTACCTTCAATAATATAACAATGTTCCGTTTTGTCATAATACAACTCAATCTTATCTTCATCATGTTCCCATACCGGCCAGAAAAACACTCCTGCTTCTTCCAGTTCTTCCTGTTCCGGTTGTTCAATCTCAATTCTCATTGCAGTGCTTTTTTGCAAAAATAAAAAAGAAACGCGTTCGGTTTACTTAATGTTCAAATAAAAACATCTATAATGTAAATTATTGAATCAGTTGCTCAAAGATATACCAGAACCTTTTAAAGGTTCGCAAAAGGTTGTATATTATGCTGAAAGAAATCAGCCGGTTAATCAAATTTCCAACAACTTAAAGTCTGAACGGATCATTTTTTCAATTGCTTGATTAAAGATTCATAAAATAATTGGTATTTGTTTAATCAAAGCACAGCCAAAAACCTTAGATTTTTATTATAAAAGCATGCTACAAATGCCGGATAAAAAAGGATTGCAGGATAAATCAACTTATCCGCAAAAGGTAAAAGCAGAGAAAACAGGTTTTAAAAATCGACAGATACAACATAAGATCTTAAGAATAAGTGAAACAAAATGAAGATATAATCGTTGTTTATCATGTTAAGAAATATCCAAACTTTACATTTTCGTCAAACGTATACTGCAAAATCGGCGGGGGATTTGTGAATATAAATACATGACCGGAACCAAATTATACAAACGTTCTAATATTAAATTAGTTGGAATTAAGGAGGAATGAAATAAAAAAAGAATTTTTAATTTTTGGAATGTAATAAGTATTTATTATAATTGCATCCGAATTTCAAAAAATTCTCGTCTCCACTTTATTTTTCCAAAAGATTATCATTAGGTTTTTAATAAGGATAAGCGAATAATACTTTATACAATGTACGACATTTTAGAATTGAACAAAAAACTTGTCCCGGAATTGCGTGATATAGCCAAGGGACTAAAAATCAAACGTGTAGAAGCTTACAAAAAGCAAGATCTGATATACAAGATACTGGATACACAAGCTATACAGGAAGCGGAAAAAAATGTTAAAAAGGATACTCCCCAGGAACAAAACGAAAAAAAGGAGGAGCGTTCCTCATTTAGAAATTTTTTGCGCAAAAAACAAGGGCCAGATGAAAATCAAAATACCGAAAAACCCCATCGCGGAAGAAGTCAGCGCCGGGAAAGGATTGAACCTGTAACTAAAACACAGCGAATGGAGGTTCAGGCAAAAAAACCAGAAATTAAAGAAAGCAACATTCAATCGAGGCAAGATCAGATTAAAGCCATAATTCAAGGTTTTAATGAAAAGAACAAAGGATCTAAAGGCGAAGGTAAAACTGAAGAAATACAGCAACCTCAGCAACCTCAGCAACCTCAGCAAAATCAGCAAAATCAGCAGAATCAGCCAAATCAGCAAGCCAAACAACAAAAACAGCCTAACCCTCAGATTCAGGGTAAAGAAATAGTTGCTGAGCAGATAAATGAAGACGATCAAAAGGGTTCAAAAAAAATTCCGAATATTCAAAAGTCTTCAGGCAATCCCAAAGGTCAAAAAGAGAATAAAGAGCAGGATAAGCCTAAAATTTTAAAGAAAGAGCATCGGGAGCATAAAACGCATCAGCAGAAACAAAATGGCGGTCAGCATTCCGGAGGTCAGTCATCGGGGAACAGTAAGTTTTACGAATTTGATGGCATTGTAACCAATACTGGTGTTTTGGAAATTCTGCAGGATGGCTATGGGTTTCTTCGTTCTTCAGATTTTAATTATCTGAATTCACCTGACGATGTGTATGTTTCGCAGTCGCAGATAAAACTCTTTGGATTAAAAACAGGGGATACGGTTACAGGTACAGTAAGGCCACCCAAGGAAGGTGAAAAGTATTTTCCTCTGATAAAAGTGCTTGAGATTAATGGCCGGAGTCCTCAGTACATTCGCGACAGGGTTCCATTCGATCACCTGACACCACTTTTCCCCGAAGAGAAGTTTGAGCTGACCGGCAATGGCCATGATAATATATCAACCCGAGTAGTTGATATGTTTGCACCCATCGGAAAAGGTCAACGCGGACTAATTGTTGCTCAGCCCAAAACAGGGAAAACCGTTTTGTTAAAAGAAATTGCCAATGCCATTGCAGCAAACAATCCGGAAGTTTACATGATAGTTCTTCTGATTGATGAACGTCCTGAGGAAGTTACCGATATGGCCCGCAGTGTAAATGCTGAAGTAGTTGCATCAACTTTTGATGAACCTGCAGAGAAACATGTTCGTGTAGCCAACATTGTTCTTGAAAAGGCTAAACGCTTAGTAGAGTGTGGGCACGATGTGGTAATTCTGCTTGATTCCATTACACGTCTGGCTCGTGCTTACAATACAGTCCAACCTGCATCCGGAAAAGTACTGTCGGGTGGTGTTGATGCCAATGCATTGCATAAACCCAAACGATTCTTTGGTGCTGCCAGAAATATAGAGGAAGGTGGTTCTCTTACCATCCTGGCTACTGCGCTTACGGAAACGGGTTCAAAAATGGATGAGGTAATTTTCGAGGAATTCAAAGGAACCGGTAATATGGAACTTCAGCTCGACAGAAAACTTTCCAACAAAAGGATATTCCCCTCAGTGGATATTCCATCATCAAGCACCCGCCGCGAAGACCTTCTTATTCGAAAAGAAATGCTTGACAAGCTTTGGATACTTCGTAACTATCTGGGTGATATGAATTCTCTTGAAGCTATGGAGTTTATGAAAACAAGGCTAATGCGATCGAACTCTGTTGCTGAATTCCTGACTTCCATGAATGATGGCTAAAACTGGAATAAAATAATATAAAGCAGGTTTAACAACCTGCTTTTTTTATTTTTATCAATTATAAATTACACAAAATCGTAAATTTTGTTATCTGTACATTACAACTTCATCTGAAAACTGTTATTTTTGTACAAAATTTATAACCTTGGAATTTTTGTATAAAAGTCATAATATTTTAGTTGAAAATACACAGTCTACACTGCGAAGGGAGCTTGTGCATACTATTGACTGGACACAGCAGTTAATTTGTATAAAAGGATTTCGTGGAGTGGGGAAAACAACTTTTTTGCTTGATTACCTTAAACAGGAATATTCCGGGGAAGGTTCGGTGTTGTATGTCGACTTAAATAACTTTTATTTTACAAATCGTACCATTATATCTTTTGCCGATGAATTTTTTAAAAAAGGAGGTAAAATTCTCTTCCTGGATCAAATACAAAAATATCCAAACTGGTCGAGCGAATTGCGGCGATGTTATAATCGACTTCCAAAGCTCAAAATTGTTTTTACCTCTTCTCCTGTTATTCGGATAACAGAAGATAACCCCAATCTTAAAGGAATTGTAAAGGTAAACCATCTGGAAGGATTATCATTCAGGGAATATTTAAATTACATTACCAGGAATGAATTTCCGGTTTATTCATTAACCGATATCTTTGAGAAACATACAGAAATTGCCCACAGCATTATTTCCAGGGTAAGGCCACTTGCTTATTTTGAAGAATATCTTAAAAGCGGAATCTATCCCTATGTATTTAATGAACCCAGCTTTTACGGCAGCCGGTTATTAAAGCATATAAATCTTGCGCTGGAAATTGATGTCCCCTACATTAATCAAATTGAATTAAAATATCTTTCAAAACTCAGAAAGCTGTTGTATATCATAGGAACGGAGACGCCATTTACGCCAAATGTGAGTAAATTAGCAGCCGATATTGAAACATCGCGTGCTACAGTTATGAATTATTTACGGTACTTGAAGAATGCTAAGCTCATCCAGTTACTCTATTCCAACGGCGATGAAAATGAAATGAAAAAACCGGACAAGATATATATGCACAACACGAACCTGTTGTATGCCATAGCGCCCGACAATGCCGAAAAAATTAACTTGCGGCATACTTTTTTTTATAATCAGGTTGGTTATAAAAATTATTTAAACAGTTCACCGGTTGCTGATTTTTTGGTTAATAACACCTATCATGTGCGTATAGGGGGTTATAAAATTGAAGCACCAGATGAACATTATGCGGCAGCTGATATGATTGAGACAGGAGAGGGAAATAAAATACCTTTGTGGCTGTTTGGTTTCTTATATTGAACATTTTAAAGGAACATTAATTAATAGATAAACAAGAACAAAAATGACAAAACAAAAAAAATTCATCACGTGTGACGGTAATTATGCTGCATCGTATATGAGCTATATGTTTAGCGAAGTAGCCTGTATTTATCCGATAACACCATCATCGACCATGGCGGAATATGTTGACGAATGGGCAGCTTTTGGCAAAAAGAACATGTTTGGCCGCCCGGTTCGTCTTGCCGAAATGCAGAGCGAGGGGGGTGCCGCCGGAGCTGTTCACGGTTCATTGCAGGCAGGAGCGCTTACCACTACATATACTGCTTCGCAGGGATTGTTACTGATGATTCCCAATATGTATAAAATAGCAGGAGAGCTGCTTCCCACTGTATTTCATGTAAGTGCCAGAGCGCTGGCAGGACATGCCCTTTCAATTTTTGGAGATCACAGCGATATTTATGCTGCACGTCAAACAGGATTTGCCATGATTGCATCCGGTTCGGTTCAGGAAGAAATGGATTTGGCCGGTGTTGCTCATTTATCAACATTGAAATCCAGGATTCCATTTCTGGCATTTTTCGATGGATTCCGGACTTCACATGAAATACAAAAAGTGGAAGCCATCCAGATGGAAGATATTGTTCCCCTGATTGATCAGGAAGCTCTTCAGGAATTCCGCGACAGAGCTCTTAATCCTGAGCATCCGGTAACCCGAGGTACTGCTCAAAACCCTGATATTTTCTTCCAGGCTAAAGAATCGGTAAATAAATTTTATGATGCCGTTCCCGATATTGTAGCCAGCTATATGAAGGAAATTTCCAAAATTACCGGCCGTGAATACCTTCCTTTCGACTATTACGGCGATCCGGAAGCGGAAAATGTTATCATTGCTATGGGGTCGGTAACTGAAACCATAAAGGAAACCATCGATTATCTTACATCTCAGGGTAAGAAAGTAGGGATGATTGCCGTCCATTTATTCCGGCCGTTTTCTGCTAAATATTTCATGGAAGCACTTCCCAAAAGTGTAAAACGGATAGCTGTGCTCGACAGGGCTAAAGAACCCGGAGCAGCCGGAGAACCCCTTTACCTGGATATTAAAGCTAATTTCTATGGTAAGGAAAATGCTCCGGTAATTGTTGGAGGACGCTATGGACTGGGTTCAAAAGACACCACACCGTCGCAAATTTTATCGGTTTATGAAAACCTTGAGATGAATGAGCCGAAAAACGATTTTACTATCGGTATTGTTGACGATGTAACGTTTAAATCACTTCCGCTGAAGGATGAAATTGACATCACCCCTAAGGGTACCTACCAGGCAAAATTCTATGGCCTCGGCTCTGACGGTACTGTAGGTGCCAATAAAAACTCAATTAAAATTATTGGGGATGCCACCGATAAATTCTGTCAGGGGTATTTTCAATACGACTCTAAAAAATCAGGGGGATTCACCTGTTCGCATTTACGTTTTGGCGAAAAACCTATTCGTTCAACCTATCTGGTTACTACTCCCGATTTTGTGGCATGCCATGTTCCTGCATACATACATCTGTATGATGTCTTAAAAGGTTTGAAAAAAGGAGGTTCTTTTCTGTTGAATTCCATTTGGGATGAGGAAGAAACCAAACGCAGGCTCCCCGATAGTATGAAGAAGTATCTGGCTGCCAATGAAATTAAATTTTACATCATCAATGGTACTAAGTTAGGGGATGAAATCGGTTTGGGATCCCGCACCAATACCATTATGCAGTCTGCATTTTTTAAGATTACAGGCGTAATTCCCTACGAACTGGCAGTAGACGAAATGAAAAAAGCCATTGTAAAATCATACGGTAAAAAAGGGGAAAAGGTAGTTAACATGAATTTTGCTGCTGTTGAGGCAGGAGGCAAGAATGTACATAAAGTAGAAATTCCTGAAGAATGGAAAAATATTGAAGTAAGTGACACTAATGGTAAGTCTGAACGCCCGGAATATATTTATAAGGTTGTGGATGTAATTAACGGGCAGAGGGGCGATAATCTTCCTGTTTCAACATTTGTTGGTGCAGAGGACGGAACTTTTCCGCTGGGAACGGCAGCCTTTGAAAAACGAGGCATTGCTGTAAATATACCCGAATGGCAGACTGAAAACTGCATACAATGTAACCAATGTGCGTACGTATGTCCGCATGCCGCCATTCGTCCGTTCCTGTTAACTGATCAGGAAGTTGAAGGTGCACCGGAAGGAACCGAAACCCGGGTAGCAACACCGTCTAAAATGTACAATGGGCTAAATTTCCGCATTCAGGTGAGTGTGCTTGATTGCACAGGTTGCGGAAATTGTGTTGAAGTATGTCCCTCAAAGGTGAAATCACTTGTAATGGAACCACTGGATACCCAACGGAATGAAATACAACGATGGGATTATATGGTAAATAAGGTTTCGTTGAAGGAAAAAGTAGTAGATAAAACCAAGTCGGTTAAGAATTCGCAATTCGCTCAGCCTCTTTTCGAATTTTCAGGAGCATGTGCCGGATGTGGTGAAACACCCTATATAAAGCTTATAACTCAGTTGTATGGGGAACGTATGATGATTGCCAATGCCACCGGATGTTCATCTATTTTTGGTGGGTCGGCTCCATCAACACCTTATTGTAAAAATGCCGATTCGGGTCATGGTCCCGCATGGGCAAATTCGTTATTTGAAGACAATGCAGAATACGGATTTGGCTTCAATGAAGGTGTATCGGCCCAGCGGAACAGGCTTGCCGAAATTATGAATAATGCCATGAACAACGGAGCATCTGAAACAGAAAAAGAAGCCTTTGGCTATTGGCTTGAAAATAAAAAAAATGGTGAAACTTCTGCTGATGCTTCAGCTAAAGTTTTAACCGCTATCGCCAACAGTTCCAGCGAATATGCCAAAGAAATAACCAGGTTAAAACAATACCTTGTTAAAAAATCAATCTGGATATTTGGAGGTGACGGCTGGGCATATGACATTGGCTTTGGTGGCCTCGACCATGTAATGGCCAGCGGAGAAGATGTGAATGTTCTGGTGCTCGACACCGAAGTATACTCTAACACAGGAGGTCAGTCATCGAAATCGACCCCTGTTGGAGCAGTGGCAAAATTTGCTGCATCGGGTAAGAAAATTCGCAAAAAAGATTTGGGTGCCATGATGATGACATACGGTTATGTTTATGTTGCCCAGGTAGCTATGGGAGCAAGCCAGACTCAGTACCTGAAGGCACTGAAAGAAGCAGAAGCATATCCGGGACCGTCTATCATCATTGCCTATGCACCATGTATCAGCCATGGATTAAGAGCAGGAATGGGAAATACACAGGACGAAGAGAAACGTGCAGTTGAATCTGGTTACTGGTCATTGTTCCGATACAACCCCCTGCTTGAAAATGAAGGTAAGAATCCGTTTCAGCTCGATTCCAAAGAACCTGACTGGAGCAAATTCCAAAGCTTTCTTAACGGAGAAGTACGTTACACCTCGTTGAAAAAATCATTTCCTGCCGAGGCCGATGAATTGTTTGCCGCTGCAGAAGAAAATGCCAAATGGCGTCACGGTTCTTACAAACGATTGGCAGCAATGGATTTCTCAAAACCTGAAGAAGTTAGTGCAGAGTAACCATCTTTTGGTTATTTGGAAATAAATTGGAACAGCCGGTGCAGTTATAGCCGGCTGTTTTTTTTATATCGAACTCATCCGGAAAAAATCCCCAGGCCAGGTATCTTTGCTTTCTTCTTCTGGTTAAAGAGATTTGAGCTTTTAAACCGAGGGGGTAGTTTTATAAAAACCTGTTATCCGACAGGAATTTTTCAGGATGTTTTCCAGTTTGGTCAAACCATCCGCATTTTTGTGTTTCATATACATCAAAGGCCTGAATATAGGGTTTTATATCAAGTAAAGGGGTGCCATCAAGTATATCTGTGTTTTCAATTTCCAGAAAATTTTCTTTAATTGACAAAAGCTTTACTACCGAAATTCCTATTGGATTGGGTCTTTTTGGCGCCCGTGTCGAAAAAATTCCACGAGGTTGGTTGTCCATGAAAGGAATTACCTTTAAATCAAACCCTTTCGACCGATGGAAATGGTAGATCAGGATGATGTGGGAAAAGCCCTCAAGGTCGGATAATCCACCCTGAAGTTCTTTATTCACTATTATAGTTCCTTTGATTCCTTTCGCTCCCGGGGGCTGAACGGGCATTCCCTCTCCTGAGACGAATGGTGTGTGTATGATTCCGACAGGATTGAAATTTATTTGCATTGAATATTGAATATGAAGTTTCTGTTTCCAGGAGCTAAAGTTAAGGAAAAAGGCAGGTGTTTACCTGTTGATGAATATGAAAATATGCATTAACCAGATATCTGACTCTAAATTTTTTTACGGGATAAAAAAATTCCGGGTTTGCATTTGGAGGAAAATGTTTTCTGAAGTAAATGGTTTTCATACGGCAAAATTCCTGTTGTGAGCAGGAAATTATTGGATACGTTTTACTTGTATTGCGCGTAGTGCTGCGGTAGTATTCCAGGAGCAGATTCCGAATGGTTTCGACAGATCCACTTCAGGTCGCGTTGATATTTTACGGCTCCGGGTATTAAAATCAACAAATTTTTCCCCGTCAATCCAGGCTTTAATTGAATCGTTTGAAACTTTCAGGTGAATTTTATACCAGGTATTGTGTTCAAATTTTTTCAGGGTTCGTGTTTCATTTTCCGAAGCATCCAGCCCGTCAATGCTGCTAAGACCTAAAACCGGTCCTCCCCATCCTCCAACGATAAATGAACAATAGGAATCTCCTACAGGAAAGGTCATGCCGCAGAAGAAATCATTTCCCGAAATTTTTTTTGCTTCAAGCTGTACTTCATAATTTCTTTTGGGAAAATCTTTTGTCCAGGTAATTCCGGTGCATCCTTCTCCCATTCCCAGCACGATGTTCCCTCCTGAGATTTGAACAGGACCCTGTGGGCCAAATTGAGTAATTTCCCAGTTTTCCAACGTTTTGCCATCGAAAAGCAACGTCCATCCCTGTTCTGCAAAAGCAGGCCGGGGGATTTGGTCTTTCCTGTTATCCGACTTGTTAGTACAGTTTGAAAAAATTAACAGGATAAACAAAAATAAGGTTAAATTGAAATAACCAAAGTTTCTTCTTTGTATAATCATGATTCCGATTATTTTTCATTAAATATAAGCATGTTGCAGAAAAAATGAACAAACAAATTTCCTGAACTTGTGTTGATGGCAAAAAATTCTATTAATTCCGGAATTGTCAGATTAACATTTTCGTTCTACCTTTATACCAATGAATAAATTATTAGCAAAGCAACTGGAACAAATCAGCAATCTTATATCGGGATTGGAAGGCGAAGATGCTGATCTTGATAAATTGACAGAGCTAAGTCAGTCGTTGGAATTGCTTAGTCATCAGATAAAAACTTCTCATTTGGAGGTTTTTCATGATGACAAGGAAGTTCCTGATCGTGGAATAAATCAGGATGCTGTTTTTTATTTTAATTATAAATATAAGATTTTTCGTATTACCGGAGCTTTTGAAAATATTTTTGATGTTTCATCACAGGTTTTTCTTCCCGATGTGAAATCTTTATTTACTGAATCGGGATTTGAGCATTTTAGGGAAAAAACAGAAACCCTTATGAAGACGGGTGAACCCCAATCATTTTTTACGGATATTGTTTCAAAAAATGAGCTGATGTTGCCGGTCTATTTTTTATTGGAGAAAATTACCATTAGCGATAGCCTGCAGGCTATTTCAGCAGGGATGATTTTTTCAAGTCAGACTCCTTCAGAACTTGAAAATTATCGTGAAGTTTTGATAGAAAATATTCCTGGAATAGATGTATATCTGTTTGATCCTTCTTTCAGGTATGTTTTGACCGGCGGGCGTGAAAAGGAACGAATGGGTTTGTCGAATTCAGATTTTGTGGGTAAAACATTGTTTGAAGTTTTTGATGAAAAAACAATGAAAAGACTTTTTCCATTTTATCGCAATGCCCTGGATGGAAACGAATCGGAAGGTGAAGTCAGAATAAAAGGTCGAGTTTATTTTATTCATTCCACACCTGTTTTTGGCCTGTCCCGGCAGGTAGTCGGCGGGGCATTAATATCTCAGGATGTTTCAGCAGAAAAGGAGATTGAAAAAAAACTTCTGAAGGCAAAAAGGGAAGCCGAAGAATCAGACAACGCCAAATCCATTTTTATGGCCAATATGAGTCATGAAATCCGCACACCGTTAAATTCCATTATCGGATTTTCCGATCTGCTAAATAAATCAAACCTTTCAGAGGAACAGGAAAAATTCTGTCAATTAATCAGTCAGTCTTCCCAACATTTATTGCAAGTGGTTAATGAAATCCTCTTTTTGTTTAAATATGGAATGGGAAAGGTTTATATAGAAAAAATTCCTTTAAACATTCACGAGCTGTTGGATAATTTACATGAAACGCTTATCATAAAAGCAAATGAAAAGAAACTGCTATTTGAAATTAATTCAGATGAAAAGATTCCGTCCGTATTAATAGGTGATCCGTTTCGTATAAAGCAAATTTTAATCAACCTTGCCGGGAATGCCATTAAATTCACTGATGAGGGGAAGGTTGCAATAAGGGTGGTTCATGAAAAAATAACACGAAAGAATGTCTTTTTACGTTTTGAAGTAGCTGATACAGGTATTGGAATTCCAAAAGAGAATATGAATGTTATCTTCAATGAATTCATCCAATTAGGACAGAAAAATCCGGAAGTCAGAAAAGGTACAGGACTGGGTTTAACCATTGTAAAAAAGCTGGTGGAACTTTTAAATGGACGGATTCATGTAAAAAGCAAATCGGGTAAAGGTTCTGTTTTTACTGTGGTTTTGCCATTTGGCAGACCAAATCTGTTAAATAAAGAACTTCCGGATAAAAAGTATGAATTAAAGAACAATCTTTTAAATGGCAAACATATATTATATGCTGATGATGACAAAAATAATATTCTTTTGGGGGAATCTATTCTGAAGAACTGGGGTGTCCATTATTCCATTGCACACGATGGTGGCGAAGCGCTGGAACTACTCAGGAACCAAAAATTCGACATAGTACTGCTTGATATCAGAATGCCGGTAATGATGGGGACAGAGGTTGTGGAAAAGGTTAGAAATGATACTAATCATTTGAATGCACAAACAAAAATGATTGCAGTTACTGCAAATATAATGGAGAGCGAAATTCTTTCTTATTTGAAAAGTGGATTTGATGGTTATGTTCTGAAGCCATTTGGCGAAGAGCATCTGTATAATAAAATTTGTAATTTACTAAAAATGAATTATAAAATGAAAGAAGGTATGGAACAAGGGAATGAAAGTGAAAAAAATGTGGATAATCTTAATTTCGATACATCGTTGTTAATGAAAACAACCGGAGGGAATACCGATTTTTTCAATAAAATGATCGACACTTTTATTGCCAATGCAAAGGAAACTGCTATAAACTTCATTTCTCTGCAGGATTCAGGGCAATGGACGGAAATTGGTGAACAGGCACATAAAGCTATTCCTTCTTTTTCTTATTTTGGATTGAAACATTTGGTAAATAATTTAACTCTGATTGAAAATCTTGTCCTTCGGGAGAAAAAAATTAAAGAAGTGGGTGAGCTTGCGAAAACAACCTCATTGGAAATAGAAAAGGTTATTGATGTGGCACAAAAGTCCAAAATTAAAATTTAAATTTTTTTTTGTGAAGAAAAATAGCTGAAATACAAAGTGGATGGAATGATAATTGAGCCATCAAACATCAAACGGAGATTGTGAAGATGCAACAGAAAATAAAAAAAGTGCTTTGTATTGATTCGGAACCTTCATTTATCGAACAACAAAAGAAAAGTTTGAGCAGTAAGGAACTTGATGATTATTTATATTCCTATAATAATCTGTCAGAAGCCTTTGAATTCATTGAAAATCAAATTATCAAAAAAAATAATAAAATTCATTATATTATATTGGATGAAAAAGTAGCAGGAAACCAGCTTTCATACTCACTCGAGAAAATATGGGGTCTGAATAGTTTCCTGAAAAAGCCTGATGTAATTGTAGTTACAGAGGATAACAATGCGTTAATTCACAATAAAATTATGCATTATCCATTTGTAAGTGTATTCATAGTCAAGCCTGTTCCATCCAATTACATCGAATTCCTAATAACCGGACAAATAAGCTGAAAATCAGCAGGTAAAATATCTAAAGGAATCTGTTCAGTTATTACACAGGTTGTAGAATTTCTTTCACACTTCTTTTTTGTTAGCAAATTTTTAGTTATATTTATTAAATTGAAATACAACGGATAAGTATATTTATTTTTCAAAACATAATGATGGAATGCTTTTTTCATGAGGGAAGCAAATAATTTTTAATTAAAAATAAATATTATGGAAAAAGGAATCACCAATATGCTGATGGGTTTTGTTGCAGGTGCAGCAGCAGGTGCTTTGGCTGGAATTCTTCTGGCACCTGAAAAAGGATCAAGAACCCGTAGAAATATATCCAAGAGCGTCAGAAATTCCCGGAAAGATCTTGCCCAGACTATGAAGGAGAAAGTTGATGAGCTAAAATATGAAGTAAATGAAATGGTTGATGAGATGCAGCAGAAATTAAATGAAGCTGAACTTAAAATGATGGAGAGGAAGAAAAAGGCAGAAAAGAAAGCAAACAAATCTTCAACTCCTGTTGGTTAACCTGTTTTAAATCAAGGTCCCTAATTAATAAAAATGAGCAAAGACTTAACTGATAGTTTAGACCAACTAAATGGTTCTGTTAGAAATTATGTAAAGGTTAAACTGGATTTAATTAAGTTATCCATTGTAGAAAAAGCTGCAAAAGTTATATCTGTCCTCTATATTTTAGCAGTAGTCATGTTTTTTTTCCTGCTGATTATAGCTGTGGGAGTGGCTGCTTTTGCTGTATGGTATGGTGAAACTTATAATGATTATGTAGGAGGTCTGCTGTTCGCCGGAGGGGGGCTGATCTTTATTACGTTTTTACTTGTTTTAATAGGAAAGAAAATGCTTTCCAACGCCATTATACGGGCATTTGCAGGTAAAATGTTTGTGGATAGGGGGGAATCGGATAAAAAGTAGTATGAGTTAAATAGAGAAATTCTTTTATGAAGCATATTCTTTATATTCAGGTTAATCACTATATATCCGGTTTATGTGGCTTAAAGTTGTGTCAGAATTCCATTTTATAAAAACTCCGGTTTTAAAAATTTGCAGAACTAACACATAATACCATTGTTAAAAGAAAAAGAGATTACAAATAACAAATAAAATTTTAAAGTCATGAAAAATGGAACAAAGAACGCGTTATTGGGTTTTTTAGCAGGTGCAGCTGCCGGAACAATAACAGGAATTTTACTTGCCCCTGATAAGGGAGTAAATACACGTAAAGAAATTTCCAAAACTGCTAAAACAGTATCAAAGGATGTAAGTGAAACCTTCCAGGATAAAGTAGATGAACTGAAAGAACAGGTTAATAAAATTGTTGCCGAAGTTCTCGAGAAAGTTAAAGATGCTGGTGAAAGAGTATCCAGGGCGGGTGATAAAGTTGCTGAAGCAGGCGAGAAAGCAGGCGAGAAAGCAGGCAAAGCAACTGAAACAGGCGGCAAGAAAACAGCTGCCGCTGCCGAGGCTGCATCGGAAAAAACAGATGAAAAAATATATGGCAAATCAGCAGGTACAAATTTATAACTGCTAAAAGTGGTTGGAATAAAGGAGCATGCAAAAAAATACTGAAAGGGACTTAAAAGAGTTTAATGATGCTTTAAAAGAATACATGCAAATTCAGCTGGATTTGGAAAAAGTATCATTACTGGAAAAATTATCACAAATTGGGCCTTATCTTTTTAAAATCGTGGTGGTGGTCTATTTTTCTATTCTTATTGTCGGCTTTTTTATAGGAGCACTGGCAGTTTGGTTTGGTTCTGCTTTTAATAATTATTTTTTTGGTGTTCTGATTGCAGGTGCAGGTTTAGTCATTATAGCAGTTTTTCTGATAGTAATGCGAAAAAAGATTGCAGTGGCATCAATCCTGTCAAATCTTTCCAGAATACTGTTGAGTGACGGGGAAAAATAAAAGGGTATGGCAATAAGAAATATGAGGGATTTGAAACAGAAGAAACAGCAACTTGAATTTCAGGAGAAATTCTACAAAAAGGAAATGCTTTTCTCAACAAGTGGATTTTTAGATAACTTCGCCTTAAATTTCCGCAATCTGGCATTTGATTTCGGATACCGGCTGGCAGCAAAGTATATTTTCGCACGCCGAAAAAAACACCACATTGATGTAAAATAGGATTCATTTGAGGATAAGAATATACGTTCTAATCACCGGCTTATTATCTTTTAGATAAGCAAGCTGGTGATTTATTTTTGAGAAAGTGATGCAATCAATAAAAAAGATTTTGCGGATGAAAAAACAATTAATACATTTGCACGCACAAAAATCAAGCGTTCTCTGCTAAATTTCAGGTGAGGTGGGTGAGTGGCTGAAACCAGCAGTTTGCTAAACTGCCGTACGGGAAACTGTACCGCGGGTTCGAATCCCGCCCTCACCGCTTTAAACAGATTACGGGGTATAGCGCAGTCCGGTTAGCGCATCCCGCTTGAGGCGGGAGGGTCATCGGTAGCGAATCCTGAGAGAGTTGTAAATATTATTACGGGGTATAGCGCAGTCCGGTTAGCGCACCTGCTTTGGGAGCAGGGGGTCGCAGGTTCGAATCCTGCTACCCCGACGAAGGAAAGAAGGGTTTGAAATTATTTTCAAACCCTTTTATTTTTTATTCTCATGGCGTTTCATGTTTATATACTTCAAAGTAAAGTTACCGGCAGGTACTATTGCGGGCAAACTGGCAATCTCACCGACAGGCTATTAAGGCATAATGGTGGCAGAAGCAAGTCAACCAAAGCAGAACGGCCCTGGATGCTGGTTTGGAGTAATAAAAGTGGTCGACGGAGCAGCAATGTTTTTGGAGATATTTATATGAGCACCTTATGAAAAATTTTGTGTAACTATTTTAGCGACAATAAAATTGAAAGTTCAAAGAGGGAATGCTAATTGGTGTTCCTTTTTTTTATGCTAGTTCTCTATTGTTTATAAACGTTACTATTCCTTTTGACTAATTTAAGGAATATATAGAGAATTGATTACTGCTGATTACAAAAGAATTTTGTGCGATTTTAACTGCTGAATTTCCGGCCACAAAAGTTTAATAGCACCTCAATGTGTTTTTAGGCTTCTCGAAATAAATTTTTTATAAAGCCAGATTCGAAGCAGAAATTAATCAAATAAATTATTAGCTTTGAATTTCAATCACCTGTTTTCAATTGAGTTGAAAGATATAAAATCAAATACTGAACTGGTAAAACTTCTGAAGAAAGGAGACATGGCTGCGTTTGATGCCCTTTATAATAAAAACTGCCATAAATTACATCAATTTGTATTTATGTATCTTAAGCAGGAAGAGGATGCCGAAGAGATTGTTCAGGAAGTTTTTATAAAAATCTGGCAAATACGAGAGAAAATTGATGTGTATTCATCTTTCCAATCATTCTTGTTTACTATTGCCTACAATGCAACAATGAGTCTATTGCGTAAAAGATTGAGAGAGACAAAATCGAGAGAGTATTTAATATCGCTGCAACAAATCGTTGCTGACGATCAGGTAATTGACGAAATCCAATTTAATGAGCTCAATCAAAAGGTCCAAAACTTGTTAAACCAATTAACCCCACGCAAGAAAGAGATTTATCTTTTAAGCCGCGAAAACGGCTTGACGCATGAAGAAATTGCCCGAAAATTAAATATTTCCGAAAGTACCGTAAATAACCACCTGGTAACCACCTTGAAATTTTTAAAACTCCATATCGGTAGAAGCCTGGCAATCAATATTTTATTTATCTTTTCATTCTTTTCTTAAAATAAAGCATTTTATATATAGTTATCATCCTGCTTTAATGCGTAATAGTATTAAACCTGATTTGAAATACAGTTAGTTTCATAGTTTAGTTAGATTAAGAAGAGTACCTCCCTGATTGAGGGGAGGTACATAACTTGAGAAATATATGAACAAGGAAATTCTGATAAAATATTTAAAAAATAACTGTTCTGATAAAGAATTTGAACAACTTGTCATCTGGACCAGTAAAGAGACTTATAAACAAGAAGGTAAAAGCTGGAGCTTTGAGCAATGGAAAATGTTTGAACCCGAACTTACAATAAAAAATTCGAAAAAGTACAATTTACTGCTCGATAAAATTCACCATGAAATAAACCTGAAGCACCGGAAAAAAGAAAACAGCAAAGTCCTTGTACTATCGAAGGTTTCAACATGGTTAAGCCGTGCAGCCGCAATTTTGTTTGTACCTTTACTTGGCTTTGTATTTTATCTATTATCAGATAATGTTCAAAAGAACCAGGTTACGGATTTAACCGTTGATTCTCTTGAGGTGATTGCCCCTATTGGTTCAAGAACTGTTGTGCAATTATCCGATGGAACAGTAATAAATCTGAATTACGGAAGTAAAATTAAATATCCACGAAATTTTACAGGAAATACAAGGGCAGTTACATTATCGGGCGAAGGATATTTTAATGTAGCCCACAATTCCGAAAAGCCATTTATTGTAAAAACCGGGAAACTAAATGTAAAAGCGCTGGGAACTCAATTTAATGTGCAATCCTATCCGAACGATGATATTGTTTCAACAACACTGGCAGAAGGGAAGGTGGTGATTGAAAGAATCACCTCAGACAACCTGACCACACAAGTTGGGACGATGGTACCCGGACAACATGTTGAATATAATTCCGTAACAGGAAAAATAACATCAAGCAAAGGAAGCATATACAAGTATATAGCCTGGACAGATGGCAAACTGGTTTTTGATAATGAATCTATTTCAGAAGTTGCTAAAAAGCTTGGTATGATATTTAATGTGGATATTGAAGTTGCTGAAGACGCAAGGGACTTAACGTATACCGTTACGTTTTACAACGATCCGCTTTTTCTAATTCTTGATTTAATGACTAAAACCACTCCCATAGTTTATAAAGTATTACCAAGAAAAAAACAGCCCGATGGTACCTTTTCAAAACAAAAAATAATTATAAGAAAGCGATAAATGAAATTATAATCTAACTTTTAAAAATGATTTGTCTATGAATTAAAACCGGAACTATTTTATCTGAAGAAACGCGAGGAAGTGCGTCAACACCTCCTCGTGAATTTTAAAATCATCCCAGTTCAATGCAACTGGGCAATTTCTAATCTTAACAATACAAAAGTATGAAAAAAAATGAATGTTTTTTTCGGGAACGAAGAATTCCCGTATTACAAAAAGTACTTAGAATTATGAAACTAACCACCTTCTTATTATTACTTTCTGTAATCAGTGTGTTTGCCAGTAATATTTATTCGCAAACAAAAACACTAAACCTCGATTTGAAAAACAGCACGGTGAAAGAAGCGCTTAAAAACATTGAGGAACAAAGCGAGTTTGTCTTTATGTACAGCGAAAAGCTAATTGACGTACAACGTAAAGTTTCGCTTGATATTAAGAGCAAAAAAATCAATAACATACTTAACGAGCTCTTTGCCGGAACTAATGTAAATTATAGTGTAAAAGACCGTTTTGTTTTACTAATGACACCTGAAGTTACAGGAAATGATTTCATGGTTCAGCAACAAAGATTAATTTCAGGAACCGTAACCGATGAATCCGGACAGCCTTTACCAGGAGTAACGGTTGTGGTAAAAGGCACTACCCAAGGAACAATTACCAATGCAGACGGAAATTATTCATTAAGGTTGCCAGATGGCGCTGAAGAGCTGATTTTCTCATTTGTAGGAATGGAGAGGCAAACAATTCAAATCGGATCATCTGATGTTGTAAATGCTGTTCTTGCAAATTCAACAGAGGCATTAGATGAAGTTATTGTAACTGCGCTGGGCATTGAACGCGAAAAGAAAGCGCTGGGATTTGCGGCACAGGAAATTGGAGAGGGAGAGTTGACGGCAGCCAGAGAAACCAACCTGACAAATTTTCTTGCCGGAAAGGCAGCAGGAGTTCAGGTTGCCAGAACTTCCGGCGGGGCAGCCGGTGGTTCATCAAGTGTTATTATTCGCGGAAATAGTTCCTTAACAGGAACAAACCAACCTTTATATGTGGTTGATGGTGTGCCTATAGTAAACCTGCCAATGACAGGTGATGTTGCCAGTATTGGTGGAAGTATTGACAGGGGAGATGGTATATTTGATATCAACCCCCAAGATGTGGAATCGATGACCGTGCTCAAAGGACCGAATGCTTCCGCTTTGTATGGATCAAGAGGAGCAAACGGGGTTATACTCATAACAACCAAATCGGGAAAGAAAAAGAAAGGTATTGGTGTTGAAATAAATTCAAATGTTTCAGTTGATGTACTTAACCTTTTTCCCCATTTTCAGAACAAGTATGCAACCGGTTATGAAGACATAAATTTATACGGCAGTTTGGTGGAAATTGACGGTAAGCAGTATGAAACCCTTAACGGATGGAATGGTGATGTTTGGGGGCCTCCGCTTGATGGTAGTGTCACTGTCGTTGACCCATATGTTTATCCTGAAGACAAAAATACCCGTACTTTGACGCTCCTTCCTACGGGAATAGAACAACAGGTGAGGGATTTTTACGAAGTTGGAATTACTAATACCAATAATGTCGCAATTAGCGGGGGCAACGACAAAACCACAGCACGCCTGTCATTTGGGAATACCAGTATTAAAGGAATTATTCCAAACCACAAAGTCGAGCGGTACAACATTAGTATGCGGGCAACCTCGCAGGTTACAGAGTACCTGTCATTCGATGCGAAGATGAGTTATGTTAGAACTGAAGGAGATCAAAGGCCTGCCCTTGGCACGAGCCTGGAAAACGTATCCCGTGTTTTTGGTAGTGCAGCGCCTTTCATTAAACTTGATTGGTGGAAGGAGTACTATGAAACGACAGGGGGTTATGGCCAGTTTAAGGGATTAACTTACAATCCCTATTACATTGTCAATGAGCTAAAAAATCATGACTTTCGTGATCGCTTTATTGGTTTTGCATCTGTGAACTTAAAAATGACCGATTGGTTATCTTTTTCCGGTCGAATTGGAGGTGATATTTACTCCGAGTTCCAGGAGAGAAAATGGCCGGTTGGTTCTTACGGCAGCACGAACAGTAAGGGACGGGTAACTACCAATATGAGACTGGTGAAGGAAATCAACGGTGATGCTTTGTTGACTGCCGCAAAACAGGTTTCGGACAATTTTAGTTTATCTGCCACTGGTGGTGCCAGCATTTTGTCACAGAGAAGGGACTATCAGGCAATGGATGCACGCACTTTTAAAGCAGAAGGTGTTTACCACATCAGCAATGCGGCAGACTATTATCCGGAATCTACGCTATGGCAAAAAGAGATGCAGTCGCTGTTTTTTACCGGACAAGTGAGTTATAATAATTATTTATTCCTGGATGTAACCGGGCGGAATGATTGGTCTTCAGCTTTAGGTCTCGAGAACCAGTCGTACTTCTATCCTTCTGTAGCAGCAAGTTTCATATTTTCAGATGCAATGGGAATGAATAAAAATTTTCTGAGCTTTGGAAAAATAAGGGGATCATGGGCACAGGTTGGCAACGACTCTGACCCTTATTTGACAAAAGTTGGATATAGTTCATATACAACAGGTTATAGCGGACGTAGTTTAGCATCGAAAAGCGGGCAGATTCCTCTGTTCGATTTGAAAAACGAGTTGACTGAATCATGGGAAGTTGGTGCCGATTTACGCTTCTTTAACAGCAGGTTGAGTTTAGATGTAACTTATTATGATGGGACAACAACCAATCAGATATTGCCTACCAGAATATCCACTGCCAGCGGATATTCCAGTGTGGTTATAAATGCAGGCGAAGTCCAAAACAAGGGTATTGAGGCCACATTAAATATAAATCCTATTAGGACCCCTGGTGGTTTCCATTGGGATATTACGGCCAATTTTTCCAGGAATGAATCACAAGTTATTGCACTGGCACCTGGAGTAGAAACAATATTGGTGGGAGATAGTTATGCGAATGATGTTGAAGCAAGGCCGGGACATCCTTATGGAGATATTATTGGCGTTGCCACAAAAAAAGCTCCTGATGGACAGCTTATAGTTGGCGCCAATGGTGCATATGAAAAAGAAGCAGAAAAAAGTGTTTTGGGAAATATTACTCCTGACTGGATTGGCGGGTTAAATAATACTTTTTCCTTTAAAGGTATTTCATTTAATTTCCTGCTCGACTTTGTGCAAGGTGGCGAAATCACATCTGAATCAAAATACAGAATGATGGCTTCCGGCATAGGCAAGTTTACTGAAGAGGGCCGGGAAGGGAGCATTCTGCCGGGTGTAGTTGAAGTGAATGATGGTAACGGTAATATCACCTATGAGCCGAATACAAAACCTGTTGACGGACAAACCTATTGGGCATCGAGAGCCTGGGGCGGGCCAACCGATTGGTTTGTAGTTGATGGTAGCTACATCATGTTAAGGGAGGTGATGTTAGGATATAGTTTTCGTCCTTTATTCCTGGACAGAACTCCTTTTAATGCAATCGCGATAACCCTGGTTGGAAGAAATTTATTGTACTTAGAAAACCACCTGGATGAATTAGGGGTTTCTCCTGAGGCTGCTCCTTCAACTGATGCCGGTGCATCAGGGATGGAAGCTTTTTCAACACCAACAACAAGAACTTTTGGTGTCAATGTAAAGCTTAATTTTTAGTTGTTGATAACAAAAACAAATAATTTGAAGATATGAAAAAATATATAAAATATCAGTTGGTTTCTGTACTGGCATTTTTCTTAATAATGTTCAATGCTTGCACAGACAACTACGAGGAATTGAATACCCGGAACAGTTTGGTGACAGAGGACATTATTGATGAAGATTTGCTCTTTACAAGGGTAGAAGTGCAGGCAATTCATTTTGGTTCAACTTCAAACACTACCGGGAATGGCGTTTTAACTGTTCGTGAAGATAATGTTCCATTTACAACCGGAGATGCTCCGGGTGTCTGGAATAGTGGATATGGCAATTACTGCCGTAATCTTGCTGATATCGTCAATCTCTGTAAGAAACGTAATGAAGCAAATAATAATAATGCCTTGGACAATAAAATTGCTATTTCCAGGATATTAAAAGCCTGGGCATACTCTGAAATCACTGACACTTATGGTGACGTCCCTTATTTTGAAACATGCCTCCCGGTTGATAAGGCAGTTTTACAGCCTAAATACGATACGCAGAAAAGTATCTATGAAGATTTATTCAAAGAATTAAAAGAAGCTGCTGCCCAACTGGACCCCGGCAAGGAAAGCTTTGGATCGGCCGATCTTATTTATAAGGGGGACGTAGCAAAATGGAAGAAACTGGCAAATTCGATAAGGCTCCGCTTGGCATTGAGGGTACGATATGCTGATAGGGCAATGGCAGAAGCCAATATGAGTGACTTGACGGAAGCCAACTTAATTACCACAAGCGCTGACGATGCATTTATACTGTCCGCAGATGATTATTCGGAAAACATGAATGCAATATACACAAATATGATTAATTCTGGTCAACCTCATACCTCGCATATGGTGTCGAAAACATTAGTTGATATATTAATAGGAAGTGGTGATGCGCATCATCCAATTGATCCACGACTAAAAATTTATGCTGATACCGCTTATGCACAGTGGGTGGGAAAACCCGGATATGAAAATATTTCAAGTTTTGGTTATCGTGGAAGACCTTTATTGGGAGATGTTACTGTAAAAGAAAAATATCCCTGGGGAGCTGATACTTCATCTAAACTTGCTGCTTTTTGGTATGCGCCTGTAATTGAAAGGCCGTTAATCAGTAGTTCTGAAGTTAATTTTGATTTAGCTGAAGCTGTTTTGGCAGGATTAAAGAGTGGTAATGCAAATACCTATTACCAAAAAGGTATTGATGAGGCGTTTGTTCGTATTAAAAGAATTTATGACAGGAGCAAGCCACAAATGCCGGCTTACCTGCGTACTTTTTATTCCAAGGTATATCCGGAGTGGGACGCTACATGGGAAGCTGATTATTTTGCTGACAAAGAAATCAAACAATCTGAAATTGATGCTTTAAAAGCAGATGCTGTATATACATTGTCAGGAAGCACAGAAAATCAGCTTGAGATGATTATGAATCAAAAGGTTATATCAATGTATCCTGATGAATCGCAAGCATGGTTTGAATGGCTTAGAACCGGTTACCCCAGGATAATGGTGGGCCATAGGCCATCTAATAATACAATGAATGAAGCTCCCAGAAGAATGCCATGGCCACAGATTGAACAAAGTGTGAATAGTGATAATTATGAAGAAGCACTGGCGCGTCAGGGAGCAGATACAAGGCTTACCAGGATATGGTGGGATGCCAACACGGCTGCCCCGCATGAACATCCGGGTACTGTCCCATCAATGGATGAACCGTGGGTCACTACCGGAAAATAGAAAAAACGAATGTTAAAGGTTTTTTGCAAATGCCTAATTGTATTTCATATACATAGTTTTGGTTTCAATTAATTATTCAAAAAAACCCGTAGGAATCTTTTCCACGGGTTTTTTCTTTTTATATTACAACTACTGCGTATTGGAATTTTCTATCCTCTCTGCCAAACAGGTCATAGAAATTCAGTGGATAACATTTTCCTTGCTTTATGGTGCAAAGCTACCTCTTTACTGGCATTTCCTAATGCTTAATCTGGGATAAATACAATCCGCTTCCATGAGCTGGTATAGTCGCTGAGAATTTTTCTGAGAATTCACCCATATTTTTGTGCTCCCATAAATCTCTTATTGTAGCTTTTGTTTTTATTCCTATTTGATTTATTTGAATTTCAATTTGTTTAGATTCCATAGATAAATTAAAAACTGCAAAGTATTTTTCGTTTGTTTCTGTTGCATCAGCAGTCCATACAATTAAACTATCATTTCGGAATAATTCACGACTATTTGAGCAATACTGGTTTACTTTTATTACTTCATTGTTGGTAAGAAAAGAGATAGTATATTCATCGCATTGTGGCAGATGGCCTCCAAACATGAGCGGTGATTGAAATATTGCCCAAAGGCTCATAAGAGTTTTTTGCTCATCTTGCGAAAGGTAGCAGTCATGTTCTTCTCTCACATTTCTTGGGTATCTTATTGCAATATGTCCGAGGGGGAGCATATCAGCATCAGCCCAATGCCCTGCACCTGAATGGCCTTCCCATCTTTTGCACAAATCAAACATATGAACTACCATTGGCCATTTATCCTCTACATCGTTTGAGATTCGCCACATGTTTGCTAGTTGCCTGAGCGAATCGGCTTTTTCAACCGGAGCATCACCAGGGGAAAGACTTAGAACTATTGGCCTTCCACAGTTTTCAATGGCTTTTTGGTACCCGAAGATTTCAGCACCAGAAAAGGGTCTGCTAATATCATCTATTTTTACAAAATCAATTTCCCATGAAGCATAAAGTTCAAATAAAGAATTAAGGTAAGCCTGTGCTCCCGGATGTTTCATGTTTAATCCGTACATATGGTTTAACCATGTACAGGTATCATTTATATTGGCAATATCTGTGGCATGGTAGTTTGATCCGCTGATGGCTGTATTTTTATATACAGCTTGCTTTGGAATTCCTTTCATGATATGTATTCCAAATTTTAAGCCTTTTTGGTGCACATAATCTGCCAGGGCTTTGAAGCCTTTGCCTTCTGAAGCTGACGGGAAACGGTTTACCGCAGGCATCAAACGGCCATATTTATCCATTGGGAATATTTCCAATGGTTTTCCATGTGACCATTTTTGATGTTTATTATCAGGGTAGGGCTTTGGACTATGCCACATGTAATCTACTACGATATATTCCCAGCCATATTGCTTAAGTTGCTCTGCCATAAAATCGGCATTAGCTTTTACTTCATGTTCATACACATCGCCACCAAAACAATCAAAACTATTCCAACCCATGGGTGGGGTCTGTGCCAATTCTTCCTTCACGATATTGGTTTGTTTACATGTAAATATAATGATGGATATAAGCAGTAATAATAATCCGGGTTTCACTGTTAGTTTTTTCATGAACAATTCATTTAAAAGGTAAATATGACTTTTATTTAAATGCTTAAATACATTTCATTTAAAAGGTTAAATTGTAAAAGGAAATAAATCTTCTATTCCAAGCATAAGCATAGGTAATCCAGATATTTTTTCACTAATGTCCGACAAAATTCAATAAAAAGAAGGTACTCCTTTTCGGTTTTCATTCAGATGTTGTAAAATTGTTTTTGGCAAAACTTATATACAACATGAGCAAAAATACAGAAATAAAATTTGTCGGACAACCGATTTTTAAACAGATTATTAATTTGATAAAAAAAGTAAACATATAATCAATAGTTCATTCCTTCATCGCTGAGTTTCCACTCTATCAGGAAACCTTCCCGGTGAAGCTTCAGCGAGAAGGAGTGGATATTGGTAATCTCCCACGGCGGAGCAGGACTTTACTTTTGTCGATGCTCTGGTTGGGGAATTCTCCCGAATCAGCAGTTTGATAAAGGGGCTTCCGCTTTTTTAAAATGAGCAAAAAAGGTTTCAGGTTCGATTTGAATAAAGTAAGTACTGTTTTATTGTTAAAAGTCACCCCTGAATGATGATTTTATGCTGTATTAAAATTGCCTGAACCACCCAAAATCTTTACTTTCGCATTTTTTATAAATTTCGGAATTAAAACAAAAAACAGCTGTCCCATGAATAAATCCATTAAAGGAATTAATTTTTTTATTTTTTATTCTTTTCTTGTAGTTCATCTGTACCTCCCGTATAACGCGAATTGTCAGTATAAGCCGGTAGTTCACAGAGAGCCTGTTGAAGGAGAAATAGCAGTCAGCCAGGCTGATTATTTAGATAAAAATGGTGCCACCTATATTCTTGTAAATGATATAAAAAGTGAAAGAAACACCATTTTTTTAGCAAACAATGTTACCCTTGATTTGAACGGATATACAATCACTTATGCCGATGGAGGTTATCAACAGGTTCCTAATTCCGGTTTTGAAGAAGGGCTTACAGGATGGAATGTTTCAGAAGCTCCGGGTGCTGAAGTAATGAATACCGCCGATGTGCATGTTTTTCTGGGTGATAAACTTTTAAGCCTGAAGGCTGGTGATGTGATACGATCTCCATTTGTTTATCTTCCTGTTGCAAATCGATCCTATTTTGCTATGTGCGGAATCACCGGCAGGTACTGGAATGATATGAAAAAATATCCGGATGATGAAATGAGGATCAGCATTTATGTGGAAGATGAAAAAGGCAATGATGTGGTTTGTGTTACTGATTACGGCAATAAATCTATGACGAGCTGCCCTGTGGAAAATAAAAGTCCTCGTTTGGGTGGCGGTTTTATATACGCTCATTTAAATAACCTGCCTGCAGGAAATTACCGCGTTAGGGTGAAGGCAGATACCGATTGCCTTATTGATGAGGTAGATATCTGTCCTGCAATGGATGCCGGAATCGGAATTATTGGCAATACATTGCCCTTTGGACATTACGATCATATGCGCGAAGGCTGGCCAACCGGTACTTTTTTCGACTATACCCAAAATGTTTCTGAAGGAACACCTCTTGCTGGTATACCAACCGTTCATGGGGAAGGAACAATTACCATCAAAAATGGTGTTATTGAAAGCGCTGCACGGGGCATACTTTCCTGGGGTATACTTTCCACAGCTTATAAAGCTAAAGTTGTTCTTGAAAACATTTATGTAAAATCAAATGGAATCAGTTCGGGAACGGTAAATTTACCTTCTGCAACCATCAGGAATTGCAGGTTTGATGCTAAAATGCCCTTTCTAATTCAACGCCACACCAATATTTGTAATGTAATTTTAGGTAATGACAACCCGTCGGAAGTTGCATCTTCTGATTTCTATGGCGGACAGGGAAACTTGTCGATAAGAGGGAAGAATTCTATTGTTCACGACAATCTCTTTAAAAATGAACAGGCTGTAACCAATCATTACAGCATCATGGGTACTGGAGAAGGTTCAAAAATCTACAATAACAGGTTTGAACCGTATCAGGGGTCGGGAATCTATGTTTCCCGTTATACAGAAGTTTTCGATAATGTGTTTAATATCGAAACATCACCTCCCACTTGTGAATACGGAAGAGATATATACAGCACTGCAGCAATCAGAATGGGAGATTATCATGCAAAACCTGGCAGTCCAAAAGCCACTGTCGGAACACGAATTTATAATAATAAAATAAATATCACGGCAAAAGATTATCCGGAACCCAAAGAATATACACCGGTAGTTTGGGGTATTTTTTACAGTGCAAGAGGTGGGGAAAATTATGTATATGATAACGATATTATAGTAAATAAGCTTAAGCCTGAATCAAAAGCTATTGCTGCAGCTTTTTATATATGCGGAGGACCTGAATTTTATGGTGGCCAATTTTTTAATAACCGTATAACAACCAATGTGCCGGCCGTATGGATTGCCACTGAATACGGAGATGCTTCAAAATCGAAAATTTTCAATAATACAATTATTCCCAAGGGTGATGCGAAATTTGCTGCCGTCAGGATGGGAAGTGGAAACTATGAAGCGAAGAACATAGAATTCAGGTCTAATAACATGGTAGGACAAGAATTTTTTATTGATGCCACAGACAGGAATCACAGTTATAAAGTGTATTGGAGACTTAATGTAAGGATTTATGAATCGGATGGGAATCCTGTTAAGGATAAGGCTGTTGTAATAACAGATAATCAGCTTAATGTAGTAGGCCAGGGCAAAACAAATAATGATGGCCTGTTGTCGTTGGAATTACCTGAATATGAAGTTGACGGTCAAAATCGACATGTGCTGTCTCCCTACACCGTTACGTGTGATAAGATTAGTAAAAAAATCAACCTTACCAGTAATCGGGAAGTTCTTATTAATTTGTGAAACGATCAGTAAATTAGCACAATGCATAGTTCGATTTTGAAATTAAAAGCAACTTTTAGGATTCTGATAAAATAATATCAATATAATTTGATGCACACAGGAAGAATTGAATAGGTATTTTTCTGTTGCTTTGATGTTTTTTCCAGTAATATCCTGTCAAAGGCTGTAAGATTGGAATCTTTAATGAGAAAATGTGGAACCCGCATTTTTAACTGACCGGAGCAGGTGCACACTTTTTTCTTGCTCTATTCCTAAATCCCTGCACTTGTTTTTGCAAACAATGGCGATAAGTTTTTATTAACCAAAGAAAAAAAATAAATTCTCAGCCTGCCCTGAGTAAAGTTTATTATTATTTGTGTGGTATTGTTTATATTAAAAGCTATTTTTAACTCAAGTTTAAGAAACTAACTTTATGATTTGCTGTAGGATTTGATAGCAATTGATATAAAAAAGACAATACACATTTAAAACAAAACATTATGAATGAACAAGCAGCCGCAGTAACTCAACATCTGAATAATCTTTACGGTTTATTTGTCGAATGGGGACCAAAAGTCATAGGAGCAATTTTTGTTTTGGTAATTGGATTATGGCTGGTTAAGATTTTTACCAGAAGCATAGGGAAAGCTTTTGAGAAAAGAAAAGTGGATGCATCTCTCAGGCCCTTTCTACAGGCACTTATAAGCTCTGTACTGAAGGTTTTGGTTGTAATAAGTGTGATGGGAATGGTTGGAATTGAAATGACCTCTTTTATTGCCATTATTGGTGCTGCAGGTTTGGCAATTGGATTGGCTTTATCCGGATCCCTTCAGAATTTTGCCGGTGGAGTAATGATTTTAATATTTAAACCGATTCAGGTTGGTGATTTTATAGAAGCACAGGGATTTATGGGAACAGTTAAAGAAATTGGAATTTTTACCACTGTTTTAAATTCTGTTGATAATAAAACAATTATTTTACCGAATGGGCCACTTTCAACGAATGCTCTTACAAATTTCTCTAAAGAACCCTTGCGAAGAGTCGACTGGACATTTGGAATTGCCTATGGCGATGATGCAGAGAATTTTAAAGCTGCCATTCATGAGTTTATTACTGAAGATTTCCGGATATTAAAGGAGCCGGCTTATTTTACCGGGCTATCTGAACTCGCCGATAGTTCTGTGAACTTTGCAGTAAGAGCCTGGGTAGAAGCAAAAGATTACTGGAGTGTTTATTTCGATATGAATGAAAAGGTTTATAAAAGATTTATTGACTACAAACTCAACATTCCTTTTCCACAAATGGATATTCATGTTCAAAATGGTCATGAAACAGATGTTGTTAAAGAAGGGTTAGATAAAATGGTACTTTAAGTTACATAGATGATAATCTTTAATATGCCAAATGGTATGCAGATGGAATAAACATATGTTGTTATTTTCTTTTCTCTGACAAAATTGTATGTGCATCCTTCTTGTGTAAAAAGGGGCATTATTTTCCCATATAAATATATGTTTATTTAATTGGAGATTAATTTCAGAATGACAGATTTCTTTTAGTATCAGTTTTTTACGCTGATGATTTGATTTATTGTGCTTTAAATTAATCTTTGGCTTATTTTTTGTGTCTTTATAGTTAGTCGTTTAGGTAATCCTTAAAAACATAAAATTTCGAGCTATGAAGTACTTTATATTATTTTTCACGGTTTTATTTTTCGTTTCCTGTCATAATTATAAAAAACAAGCTGAACAACTGGAGCAGAAAGTTGACAGTTTAAAATCGGTTACTGCCCAAAGAGATTCTACAATTGAAATATTCAGAGAAGATTTCTCAGCAATACAGGCGAGCTTAGATTCAATACGACGACTGGAGCGTATGTTACCCGAGTCAGGAGAATCGGAAAGCAGATTGAGTGGTAACCAAAGAAATCAAATTATTAGTGATATTGGAGCCATTAATTCCCTTCTGGAAGAAAATCAGGAGATTATTGCTTCAATGAAACGACGGTTAAGTGCCTCCAATGTGCAGTCTTCTAAATTGCAATCGATGATTGAAGACATGGAAGACCAGTCGAAAGAATTGCAGCAAAGTATTAAACAGAGAGATACAGAAGTGGGTAAACTGAGTCAAATGGTTCAAGAACAGCGGGAAAACATTGAACTGCTGCAGAAACAAATTACTGAAGCTACTGAATTCAGTACTCTTCAGGCAGATTCTTTAAAAATGCGGGTTACTGCATTAAACCAGGCATACTATACCATTGGTTCAATCAGTGAACTTAAAGATGAAGGAATTGTTGAACGGCAAGGGGGTATACTTGGCATCGGCAGTACTCCAATGTTGAGAAGCGATTTCGCCCGGGAAAATTTTACTCCTGTTGATATCCGCGATGTGGATTTTATTCCCCTGGAATCTAAAAAAGCTGAACTTATCTCGGTCCATCCCGATGAATCGTATCATATTTCAGGTAATAACCAGGCCGATACATTATTCATTGAAGACCCAAATCTTTTCTGGACAGCAACAAAATATCTTGTAGTAGCTGTGAAATAATTACAGATGCTGCAAATGATGGTTAGCTGATAAAAGTTAAAGCTTTTTCAACAGCGGCCTGTATTCCAGATGCATCTTTTCCTCCGGCAGTTGCATAAAACGGCTGGCCGCCACCGCCGCCTTTTATTTCTTTGCCTGCTTCCCTAACTATCTGACCGGCATTAAGTCCCCTATCGGCAACCAGATTCTCTGCAATCATAACAGTAAGGTTCGGTTTTCCTTCTATATCAGCTCCCAATACCAGGTAAAGGTTATCAACCTCATTTTTTAACTGGAAAGCCAAATCTTTTATCATGGCTGAATTATCAACATCTACCTGTCCGGCAATAATATTGATACCATTCTCAGAAAGAATTTTACTTTTCAGGTTTTCTTTTAAAACTTTTAACCGTTCGCGGCCAAAAGCTTCAATCTTTTTTGACAGCTCCGTGTTTTCTTTCTGCAGGTTAGCTACGCTTAAAAGAATATCATTCGAGCCTTTTATCAGTTCCCTGATGTTTTTCAAAGTAACTATCTGATCGTTAACGTACTTTTCTGCACGTTTCCCGGTGATGGCCTCAATTCGACGCACTCCTGCAGCAATAGCACTTTCCGAAACAATTTTAAACAATCCGATTTGCCCTGTTGCAGCTACATGTGTTCCACCACATAACTCAACAGATTTACCAAATTTAATTACGCGTACTGTTTCGCCATACTTTTCGCCGAAAAGCATAATGGCACCTTTTTCCTGAGCTTTTTGCATGGGGAGTTCCCGCTCTTCCTCGCAGAATGAATTTTCCCTGATTTTTTCATTTACCAGTTCTTCCACTTTTTCTACCTCTTCATCCGATAGCTTCTGGAAATGGGAAAAATCAAAACGAAGATGGTCGGAATTAACAAGTGAGCCTTTCTGCTCTACATGAGTTCCTAAAATTTCACGCAAAGCTGCATGAAGTAAATGGGTAGCTGTGTGATTGTTTGCTGTTTCAATTCTTCTTTCCTGATTTACCCGGGCATGAAAATGGGCTTCCGGATTTTCAGGAAGCTTTTCAGTTAAATGTACGATAAGGTTATTTTCCTTTTGCGTATCAAATATCCGGATTTTGACTTCATCGTTTTCAATGGTACCGGAGTCACCTGTCTGTCCGCCCGATTCCCCATAGAAGGGGGTTTGGTCGAATACCAACTGGTAAAAAGTTTTATTTTTCTGGGAAACTTTTCGATATCGGGTAATCCGCACCTCTGCCTCAGTTTGATCGTACCCAAGGAAAAGGGTTTGTTCTGCTTTTCTTATTTCCACCCAATCGCCTGTTTCGAGTTGTGCAGCATTTCTCGACCGGTTTTTCTGTCCCTCCATTTCTGTTTTAAAGCCGGTATCATCGACTCCAAGTCCATTTTCACGGGCTATCAATGCTGTCAGATCGAGTGGAAATCCATAGGTATCGTATAAAATAAATGCATCTCTTCCTGAGATTTGTGTGTCTTGTTCATGTTTTGTTTTCGATATGATGTCATCAAGCAGTTTTATGCCTGTTGATAAAGTACGCAGGAACGATTCTTCTTCTTCTTTCATCACTTTTTCAATAAGTACCTGCTGAGCTGCCAGTTCAGGGAATGTGTCGCCCATCGTTTTTTTAAGCACGTCAACTAATTTGAAAATAAAAGGTTCTCTGAATGAAAGGAAAGTATAGCCGTATCGTACTGCACGGCGCAGGATTCGGCGGATAACATATCCTGCCTTATTATTTGAAGGTAACTGCCCATCGGCAATAGCAAATGCCACAGCTCGCAAATGATCGGATACAACGCGCATGGCAATGTCGGTTTTTTCACTGGTACCGTATTTTATTCCACTTAGATTTTCAATTTCTTGAATAATATTCTGGAAGATATCTGTATCGTAGTTTGATTGAACCTCCTGCAATGCCATACACAACCTTTCAAATCCCATTCCTGTATCGACATGTTTTGCAGGCAATTCTTCCAGTGTGCCATTGGCTTTTCGATTAAACTGGATAAAAACAAGATTCCAGATTTCAATTACAAGCGGGTTGTCTTTATTCACCAGGTTACGGCCCGGTGTTTCTGCCTGTTCTTTTTCCGGGCGTAAATCAATATGTATTTCTGAACATGGACCACAGGGGCCGGTGTCACCCATTTCCCAAAAATTATCTTTTTTGCTGCCGTTTAATATTCGTTCTTTTGGCAAATGTTTTTCCCAGATTCCTGCAGCTTCCTCATCTCTGCCGAGGTTATCATCGCTGCTTCCTTCAAAAACTGTGGCATATATTCTTCCGGAAGGAATTCCCATCCTTTCGGTAAGGAACTCCCATGCCCAGTCGATGGCTTCTTTCTTAAAATAATCACCAAACGACCAGTTGCCTAGCATTTCAAACATGGTATGGTGATAAGTATCGAGACCTACTTCCTCCAAATCGTTGTGTTTACCCGATACTCGCAGGCATTTTTGAGTATCTGCAACCCGGGGCCATTTTACCGGTTCATTTCCAAGGAAAATGTCCTTAAACTGGTTCATTCCGGCATTGGTAAACATCAGCGTAGGATCGCCTTTTACCACCATTGGTGCTGAACTTACTATTTGATGTTGCTTCTCCTTAAAATAATTCAGAAATGCCGTTCTTATTTCCTTTGATGTCCTCATTATCAATTTTTTCCTTGTTTTTTTGTTAAATTGTTCCAATGTTGGTTAAACCAATTTGTGGTTTTGGTAGTTAATAATTTATAATCTTGTGTGAAAAATAGCACACCTTTTATAAAAATTGTTGCAAAGTTAGACGTTTTAATTAATTTTGCTTGCAAGAGAAAATAAAAATAGCTTTTTACTATATGGTAAAAAAGAAATATAAGTTTAATCCCGACACACTTAGCTATGAGCGCGTGGGAATTTCCATCAGAGAAAGGCTTGGAAAAATTCTCACTTATCTTTCCAGTAGTTTGGCACTTGCTATAATACTTCTTATCGTTTTTCTAAACTATTATGAAACTCCGCGTTCGAAGGCTTTGAAAAGAGAAAATCAACAGTTATTGAGTCAATACGAACTGATGGCTCGCGATTTATCTACAGTTGAAAACGTATTGGAAGATTTACAGCAGCGTGACGATAATATTTACAGAGTAATATTTGAAGCCGATCCTATTCCCTCTTCTGTGAGGAAGGCTGGATTTGGAGGTGTGAACAAATACTCTCACCTTGAAAATTTAAATAATTCAAAACTGATAATCGAAACCGCTCGTAAACTTGATATTTTATCCAAGGAGGCTTATATTCAGTCCAAGTCGTACGATGAAGTATTGGAAATGGCTCTGAATAAGGAAAAAATGCTGGCCAGTATACCAGCTATTATGCCGGTTGCCAATAAAGATCTGAAGCGTACTGCCAGTGGCTGGGGTTATCGCATACATCCGATTTACAAGGTCCGGAAGATGCATTATGGAATGGATTTTACAGCTCCTGTTGGCACACCGGTTTATTCAACTGGTGACGGGAAAGTAGTTGAAACCAGTGGTTCTATCCGTAGTCGTGTAGGTTTCGGGCTGGTAGTTAAGGTAGACCACGGGTATGGCTATGAAACCGTATATGCTCACCTTAATTCCTTTGCTGTGAAATCGGGAAAGGAAGTAAAACGTGGCGATATTATCGGATATGTGGGGGATTCGGGCGGATCAACGGCTCCACACCTGCATTATGAAGTGCATCGAAGCGGAAGTGCAGTAAACCCGCAACATTATTATTTCAAAGACCTTACCCCGCAGGAGTATGAAAGAATGATAGCCATTTCTTCAAATATTGGTCAGACACTCGATTAGCATCAGGTGCCCTATAAAGAAAAGAAAATAGAACGGTTGTTTTTTACGATTGGTGAAGTTGCAGGAATAATTGGCATCACACCTTCGTCAATCCGCTATTGGGAGAGTAGTTTTAGTGAACTTGCTCCACAGAAAAGCAGCGGAGGAACACGTCTTTTCTCGCCGGAGGATATCGAAACCCTTAAGTTGATCAATTTCCTTGTTAAGGAAAGAGGGCTTACCATCAAGGGGGCTCAAATGGAATTAAAAAATAACCGGAAAGCAACGGTAGATACCTGGGATATAGTGCAAAGATTAAAGATTGTCAGGGATAAGCTGGTGGAAATCAGAAATGCATTGGAATAAGTATGGTTAGAATCAAAGAAATTGTCGATCATTTTGAATCAATAGCCCCATTTGCCTTACAGGAATCTTACGATAACCCGGGACTGTTGGTAGGAAATTCAGGTTCTCTTGTTGAAGCAGCCCTGGTTACTTTAGATGTAACCGAAGCTGTAGTTGATGAAGCTGTTCAGAAAAATTGCGGTTTAATAGTTGCTCACCATCCGGTAATATTTACAGGGTTAAAAAAACTTACCGGGAAAAATTATGTGGAACGGATAATTCTGAAAGCAATAAAAAATGATGTTGCCATTTATGCTGCTCATACAAACCTTGATGCAGCAACAGGTGGTGTTAACGATAAAATCTGTGAGAAACTGGGTTTAGTGAACACAAAAGTGCTGCACCCAATTACCGGGCAGCTTAAAAAACTGGTAACCTTCATCCCAAACAATGCTGCTGAAAAGGTGAGAGAGGCGGTTTTTAGTGCAGGAGCAGGTCATATAGGAAATTACGATTGGTGTGGTTACGATCTGGAAGGTACCGGTAGTTTCAGAGGAGATGAGCATACAAATCCGCATGTAGGTGAAAAGGGCAGGATACATTACGAAAAGGAAATCAGGTTCGAAACCATATTTCCCGATTGGCTTAAATCAAAAATAATTCGGGCATTGATTGCTTCTCATCCATATGAGGAAGTGGCTTATGATATTTATCCGTTAGACAATGCTTTGGAAAATACAGGGTTAGGCAGAGTGGGAGAGTTACCCGAACCGGTGGAGGAAAAGGAATTTCTTAAAACACTGAAGAATATTTTTGGAAGTGGCTGTATAAAATATACTGCACTTAGGGGAAAACAGGTAAGTAAAGTAGCTCTGTGTGGCGGGGCAGGTTCTTTTCTGCTAAAGGATGCATTGGCTGCAGAAGCCGATGTCTTTGTTTCAGCTGATTTTAAATACCATCAGTTTTTCGAGGCTGAAGGCAAAATAGTAATTGCGGATGTGGGGCATTTTGAAAGTGAGCAGTTTACTAAAGAACTTTTTTATGAAGTACTTGTGAAAAAATTCCCTAAATTTGCAGTCCGTTTTTCTGAAGTAACAACCAATCCGGTCTGTTATTTCTGAATTAAACGGTCATTGATAGGAAAAGTAGAATTTAAAGAGAAATAAATAATGAATACATCAGGATCAAGGCAGGAAGAAAAGGACATTTCTATTGAGGAAAAACTGCGGGCATTGCATGAATTGCAAAGTGTAGTTTCTGAAATTGACAAGATTAAAACGTTAAGGGGAGAATTGCCACTTGAGGTTCAGGATCTTGAAGATGAAATTACAGGTTTAAAAACAAGACTGGCGAACCTGGAAGATGAAATAAAAACATTGGAAACAGCTATTAAAAATAAAAAAATTGCCATCAAGGACTCGGAAACACTGATAGCAAAATATACAGAACAGCAAAATAATGTAAGAAATAACCGTGAATTTGACTCACTGTCAAAAGAAATAGAATTCCAGACCCTTGAAATAGAACTTTCTGAAAAAAGGATAAAGGAATTTAATACGGAGATGGCAGAAAAAAAAGAAACTATTGAATTATCAAGAGCTTTATTTAAGGAACGGGAAGATGATCTGGAACGAAAGAAAAATGAACTGGATGAAATAACCCAGGAGACAAAAATAGAAGAGGAAAAGCTTAAGTCAAAATCGGAAAAAATCGAATCGTTTATTGAACCACGCCTTTTAACGGCTTTTAAACGAATTCGGAAAAATGCACGTAACGGACTGGCAGTTGTTACTATTCAGCGTGATGCATGCGGTGGGTGTTTTAATAAAATACCTCCCCAAAGGCAAATGGATATCGCCAACCGTAAGAAAATTATTGTGTGTGAATATTGCGGACGTATCCTGGTTGATAAAGACATAAATATGGTAGAAACAGAATAACGCCAGCTGCTCTTTTGACTGGCAAGAAAGTACTGCAAAATTTGCGGTACTTTTTTTTTGAAGTACTTTCATTCGTAATAATTTTAGTATTCATGGCCAAATGTCTGCCTCTGCCGGCAGACAGGCCCAAATTCTCAGGCAAAATTTTGTTGATAAATTTTCACATAAGTATTTATCTTTTTGCTGCAGCGAATTTCAGGTTTACTAATTTGCATATTATTAAATATTAATAATCAGTTAATGTTCTTTGTCTCCGGCTCGTTTTTTATCACAGTATTTTTTCAGTTCCTGGTCCCAATTTGCTGCAGTTTTAGCGCCATCTGAAAAATGTGTTTTTATCCTTTTATGAGCAGGATGGCTCCATTTCCTGCTCAGGTAATTATGCCCCGGAGGTAAAGCCGGTTTCAGAAAACACCTGGGAGTGCACCGGTTCAAATGCCACGAGATTCAATGGAATGTTTTTCACCTGCCGACATCTTTTTTATTGGCACGGGGTTGCCACGGTTTACTTTTTTTGGTCATTTATTTGTAGTTTAGTCGTACTTTATTCGTAGTTAATTCGTAATTCCACGAATTTACGTCCAGTTAATTACCTTTTAATTACCAAAAAATCACCAATAAATCAATACAATGGTATATCAATGGTAATAAAATTCGGGCCAGAGAATACCCCAACATTTACGTTATATATGTCAGGTTCTTTTTGACTTCAGGGATAAGGGAGAGCTGCGATGCCACTAATAATTGATTTTTTCGTATATTTAATCTATGGTTTAAAAAAAATGCCGGATTATAATCGTCGTTGTCAAAATTGACGGGTTGGAAGTTTTTTTTCATAAATCATTAAAGAAAACTTATAATAATGAAAATTAGAACGATTAATTACGTAAAAGAAGCATTTTTCATGCTTTTCTTTCTTTTTGCATCATCTTTTGTTTATGCTCAGGGAATTCAGGACACCACTTACTGGAAAACCTCCGGACAGGCATCTCTTAATTTCAGTCAGGTTTCCCTGTCAAATTGGGCAAGTGGCGGAAACAGTTCAGTCTCGGGTATTGGTAATTTCGATTTTAATGCTGTTTACCAGAAGGGCCGCCTGCAATGGGATAATACAGTAAAAGCAGGTTATGGGCTTATGAAAGAGGGTGAACAGGAAGTTGTCAAGAACGAAGATAAACTGGAACTAAATTCAAAGCTGGGACTGGAGTTAAACAACGAACATTTGCTGTATTCTTCTTTTGTCAATTTTCAGACACAGTTTGCACCGGGTTATAAATACCCGAATACAGCCAATAAAATTTCTGATTTTCTGGCTCCGGCATATCTTACCCTTGCCACAGGAGTGGATTATCAGCCTTCAGAATCTCTTTCCCTGTTTTTTACCCCCCTTTCAGCAAAGATTACTTTTGTTGCAAATGATTCGCTTTCCAACGCAGGAGCATTTGGTGTTAACCCGGGCGAACAGGTAAGAACAGAGCTGGGAGCTACATTTAAAGGGGAATATAAGGCTACAGTGTTGCCAAATGTTGATTTATCTACCAGTTTATCGCTCTTTTCAAATTACTTCAACAATCCTGAGAATATTGATGTAAACTGGGATGTTGTCCTCAACATGAAAATAAACGATTACCTTTCGGCCAATTTCAGTACGAACCTGATATACGATCATGATGTACTGGTCCCCATTGACAAACAGGGAAATACAGGAAGAAGAGTGCAACTGAAGCAGGTGCTGGGGATTGGCTTTAGCTATAAGTTTTAAAGGCAGCAGAGAATTGGGCTACCAGCTTCCACCGGCACCGCCACCTCCAAAACTACCGCCTCCAAACCCACCAAAACCTCCTCCTCCGGAAGAAAAATTACCGAAGGAACCGGAATGGGATCTTCCTCCCGAGAACAAGCCCAAGGCCAGCCAGAAGGGCAGGCTTTTACCCGGAGAGTAGTGTCTGCGACTCCGCCCGCGCAGAATAGGTAAGATGATGAAAACCAGAAAGAAGATAAATAATACAGGAAATATGCCTCCGCCCCGGTTGGCAACGTTTTCTTCGTAATATTCTGCAGTATATTCCCCGCGGGTTATATTCATTATAACATTTAAACCATTCTCCAGCCCCTGGTAATAATTATTTTGCTGAAAATAGGGAATCATTTCAGTGTCTATTATGGTACCGTTGACAGTTGCATCGGGCAGCACGCCTTCGAGCCCATAACCTGTGGCTATAAAAATCCGTCCCTGTTCGTTTCCTGTTTTAGGTTTTAGCAGAACAACAAGTCCGTTGTTGGTTTCCTTTTGGCCTACTCCCCATTGTTCACCGATTCTAAAAGCATAGTCACCCGGATCATAACCTTCAAGATCGGATACAGTCACAATAACAATCTGTGTCGATGTTTCGCGTTCGAATTGAACAAGCTTATTTTCCAGTTTTTCCGTTTCTCCCCGCTTCAGTACACCGGCAAAATCATTTACCAGCCGCGGAGGGCTTGGTCGCTTAGGAATCTCTGCTCTTGCCGAAATAACACCAAAAAAAAGGGATAAAAGTATAAGGAAGGTAAACTTAAAATGATTCATTATTTTTGTTTTCAACGCATTTATTCCCAGATTTACAATCATACTGTAGTTCTTCATTTTTTTTTCTTCTTTTATGAACCAAATGAAATTTCATCCGATAATTCATTTACGTCATCTTTTTGCCAGGGAAAATGCTGTTTCAGCTTTTCTCCGGCTTTTAATATACCGGTGGTTAATCCAATAGTAAAATTACCCTCCTGAAAATGAGCAGCCATTTCTTCTTTAATTTTTTCCCAAAAGTTATCTGGCACTTTTTGGTTTATTCCGGCATCTCCCAAAATGGCAAAACGGCGATCTTCAATGGCCAGATAGAACAATACACCGTTTCGCAAGTCGGTTTTATGCATTTCAAGCTTCTTAAATAAGTAGGCAGCCCGGTCAAGAACATCTTCCTTGCAATGTTTTTCAATATGCACGCGAATTTCCCCTGATGTATTGAATTCAGCTGCATGAATGGCATTTTTTATCTGCAGCTTATCTTTTTCTGTAAAATAGTTACGAACATTCATTTGCTGATTTTTAAAACTTTACTTCCGGTGCCCGTTCTGAACCTTGTTGTGCCTCAAAATAATCCTTCTTTTCGAAGCCCATCATTCCTGCATATATAAGCTGGGGGAATTTTCGGATGTATGCGTTATATTGTTGTGCAACTTCATTAAACTTTCGGCGCTCAACAGCAATTCTGTTTTCAGTCCCTTCCAACTGGGCCTGTAAGTCCCTGAAATTCTGATTGGCTTTTAAATCGGGATATTGTTCAACTACTACCATTAAGCGGCTAAGCGCAGAACTAAGCCCTTGCTGTGCCTGGTTAAACTGCTCGATAGCCTGTGGTGTCAGATTTTCGGCATCAACATTTACCGATGTTGCCTTTGAACGCGCTTCCACTACTTCAACAAAGGTTTCCTGCTCGTGTGAAGCGTAACCCCGCACGGTATTTACCAGATTAGGGATAAGATCGGCACGGCGTTGATAAACATTTTCAACCTGCGACCATTGTGAAGTTACCTGCTCTTCAAGATCAACCATTTTATTATAACCACAGCTTGTCAGAAACAGGGCTGATAATGCAAATGCGATAAGGATAATTCCGTTTTTCATCTGTATTTTTTATAAAATTAAATTTTCAAATTTCTTCAATTTGGAGTTTATTATTTACTCCTTATCGGGGAAATGGCTTTTTTTGTCGTTGGATCCTATCAAAAGCTGCGCCAACTGGAAAATGCTGACAAAATGTTCCTGTTTATTGCTGTTGATTTCAGGAACCCTGGGAAATAGGGTTACTCTGAAAAAATCAGGGAGTATGGCCTTCTGATGTCACTCATTAACTCTTCAACAGAGAAATTCCTGATTTTTCGAATGGTTTCCCTGCCATCGAAAAAAACCAAAACAGTGGGAATAGTAAAAACCCTAAGCTGTCCTGCGGTTTCCGGTAAAACATCCGTTTTTATATAAACCATGTTCATCAGGGGAAATTCTTTTTGAACCATCAGTTCAATTTTTGGCCTTAATGATTTACAGACACTGCATCCGTCATTGGAAAAATAAACAAGCAATGCGGTTTCGGTTTGTATTCGTTCATGAAATTTCGCTGATGATTGTAATTCAATAAACATGTTTAAGATGAGATTAAATGAACAAGATACTTAAATGAATTTAAAATTCACCTGCACGTAGCATTATTAAGGTACAACCTTCGACTGTTTCTATTCCAAAATCATTTAGTTCTCTTTTTAATTCATTGTTAAAAGTACCTGGATTGAAGATAACACGTTCAGGTTTCAACTCTTTTAGCAAACCAATGTATTCTGGCTGATGTTTTGGTCCTACATATAATGTTACGGTATGCACTTTCTCATTAACAGGGAATTCGGTAACAATTGGTATTTTATTAATAAATCCTGGTCGTTTTGCCAGGGCAATTACCGGATGCCCATATTCCTGAAGCAGCCTGACTGCTGCATTGGAGTAACGTTCGGGCTTAGAGCTTGCTCCTATAACAAGCGTCTTTTTTTGAAGGGAGATCATGCCTTGTGAGTTTTTTGAACAAGTACTACCGCCTGTGCAGAAATTCCTTCTTCACGGCCTTCGAAGCCAAGTTTTTCAGTTGTAGTTGCTTTAACGGAAATCTGATCTGTTTTTATATTTAGTACCTGGGCCAATGTTTTTTTCATTTCAGGGATATGCGGTTTTAATTTAGGCTGCTGGGCACTAATGGTAGAATCGATATTTATTATTTGATATCCCTGTTTATTAATGAGTTTATTTGTTTCGGATAAAAGAATTTTGCTGTCGATGTTTTTAAATTCATCAGAAGTGTCAGGAAAATGTTGCCCTATATCTCCAAGGCTGAGGGATCCAAGCAGCGCATCGCATACAGCATGAATAAGTACATCGCCATCGGAATGTGCAACAGTCCCTTTTTTATGGGGTATTATTATTCCTCCCAACCAAAGTGTCTCACCCTCGGCCAGCCGATGAACATCGTATCCTTGTCCGATCCTGTACATTTTTTACCGTTGATTCCCGAAAGCTTCCACATCGAAAGAAAGTGTAAAGCGCAGAGTATTTTCCAGCGGATGGTTCTGCTGTGTAGGCAACAGATAGGAAAAATCAAGGGCAAATACATTCATTTTGAATCCCGCACCGGCGGTGAGAAATTTCCGGTTTCCCTTGTTTTCATGTTCCCAAAAATATCCTGCACGCAGAGCAAACTGTTTGTTGTACCAATATTCAACTCCAAATGAAAGATTAATTTCCTGTAATTCTTCTTTAACTCCCCCCGGAGCATCATTAAAGGATGAGAAGATACCCGCAATTACGGACTTATCTGACCCGAAAAAATCCTGTATTAATTCTCCTTCCTGAAATGTGGTGGTATCTTTTGGAGGGGTTGGGACCAGTAATTTATTAGCTTCCACAGCAAATGAAAATGAATTGTATTCATCAAGTTCAGTTGTATATGCTGCTCCCAGCTTCATAGTTATTGGAATGAAATATTGTTCTTCTCCTTCGGTATATGAAATTTTTGCACCAATGTTTTGAATATTTATACCCGCAGAAAATTTATTGTCTTTTCGGTTTGCCCTGAATTCATTGTAATAATAAAAGGAAACATCGGCTGCATAAGTATTGCCTGCAGAAGTTTCAACTCCGTTAACGGGTTGTCCGCTGTAGATATCCGAACGGATATAACGCACGGCAACCGATCCCGAGAACACATCGGAAAGCAATCTGGAATAACCAATATCTATTGCAAATTCATTGGGATTTACGGTTCTTATGAGTTCCCCTACATCATCTCTGAAAATGATATCGCCAAGAGAAAAATAGCGTAAGGAACTGCTTATGGTTTGCACTTCGTCAATTTTTTTATATCCAACCAGATATGCAAGGTTCATATCGTCAACCAGGGCACGTAACCACGGAGAATAGGAGAGACTAACCCCCATATCACTTTCCATAAACGCATATTTTGCCGGGTTCCAATGTTGTGAGCTAACATCGGGAGTAGTCCCCACACCGGCATCTCCCATACCTCCTGCCCTGGAATCAGGGGTTATCGACAGAAATGGGACTGCTGTGGTAATGGTGTTGGCTCCGGATGTATTAGCCTGCCCTTTTACTATTTCTGTAGTTGAAATTACAAGTGCTAAAACAAAAAATAAACGGACTAAATTATTCATAACCTTTATTAAAATTGAGCGTTGCAAATATATAAATTGAAGCGAAGGCTACAATTCGTTTAATACTAGAAAACGGATCGATCATAGAAAAAGTACACTGGAATAAAATTTTTATTGTGCAACTATCATTTTTCCAGTAGCGGAGGTGATTGTTCCGTCTGAATTTTGTACCGTTATCCTGTATGGATATACTCCGCCATGCAGTTGTATGCCTGCTTCATTCACATCCCACCGCACCGGATTGCTTACTTTTCCATTGGATCCTACCTGCGTAATAAAATAATCCACCCGGCTGCCGTTTTGATCAAATATCTCATACATTGCCTCAAAGGTAGCATCTGACTGGTTGTGTTCAAACGTAAAAAAAGTGTAGTTGTTCATTGGGTTAGGATAATTTGAGGCATTTATTACAGAAAATTCTCCTGTGACCTCAAAATCAATTTTAGCCTCGGAGGAATTATTGGCTACATCCCATGCTTTTAATCGTAAAGTATGTTTTCCCACAGGAATATTTTGAAGTGGAAACCTGATGGTGCCACTTTTAAAATCTCCTGCACTGGTTTGGTAATGGTTGTTCAGGATTATCGTATTGGAAAAATCATCGTTGAGAACAGCTGTTATATCATGTCCGATGCCTGATCCCACCATATTTATTCCGTTTTCATCGGAAAGGAATGCCAGCAAAACAGGATTTTTGCTGACCTTTTCACCAGAAACAAATTCAGGAGAATCAAGAAAAAGTTCAATTTGTGGTCCCTGATTATCTGCAATAACAGAACCGGAAGCACCTATTACAAAATTTTCAAAAACTCCATGAGCATCCAGTTCTCCATTATCGGCATAATAAATAATTTTTCCATTATCCGGAAAGTAGGAAATATCTTTTGGTACCACAAAGCTAAATGAAAACTCACCATTTATCACATCAGTTGTCCCCTGGTATATAATATTTTCCTGTACCTTAAATTCCATAGGTGTTGCTCCTGCATTACCCCTGGTTTTTTTTAGGACAGCCTTGTCGTATACGGTCGGAATAATTCTTCCTGAAAAGGTGCTGAGCTTATTTTGAAATTCATCGGCAATAAATCCCGTAACGGTTACTTTCTGCAGCGCTCCAATGGTATCTGGAACAGTATTGGCATCATTCCCGTTTATCGATGAGGTAATCACCTTATGATGGGGATAAGATAATTTTAGAGCAGGATCGGCAAGAAGAGCAAAATTGCGTTTATTGATAACATTGGCATTCGAGGTATTTATCTTTGCCAGTTTCATAATGTCACCCATCCGGTATTGGCTGCCGTTTTGATCTTTGGCAAAAATAAAATTGTAGAAACTGCGGCTTAATAAATAATTGGAATTTGCATAAACAAGCCGTGTTGTTGAAAATAATCCGATTCCTCCTCCGTTGGGATTAAAAAAGATGTATTCACCTGCTGAAGTGTGGTCTGAATCAAAACGACTGAATTCACAGGTGGCCGTCACAAAAATGGGAAGCTTTGATGTATTTGACCACGAATTGATGTTGCTGATGTCCAATACCTTTTCATCAGAAATGAAACGATCGTTAGCATGTCCTACATAGTTTAATACCAAGACTCCTTTTTTTACCCGGTTATTAATTGCCTGGGTTACATCGGGATAACTTTCTCCGCCTGGTCCAGTAATTTGCCGGTAGGCATCGAAATAAATTTTATCGGTAATGAATTCTCCATGATTTTGATTTATCTGGTTAGCCAATTTCTCGGAATCAGATATATGCAGATTGCTGTCTTCATCATCTCCAATGAAGCAAAGAATATTTCTCCAGTTGCCAAGTGCTTCACCGGAATGGTAGTTTTCAATTTTTTGTACGGCTAATTCTGCTTCAAAACTGGTGGCGGCAGGAATTCTGCCAATACCTAAATCGATAGCACCTAAAAAAACACTTTCACCGTTATCGAGTAAAACAAAATAATCATCGGTAACAAATGACATTACCGGAGTCAATGAATTTTCAGATTGAAAAGTAGGAATAAGATTTGAATTTCCGGACTTATTCCCTTTGTTATCGTAGCTGCCATCCCCGAATAAAAGAACATACTTCAGTCCTTCCTTCCGGTCGTAAAACATTTTAATGAAATTGCGGATTCCCGCTGCATCCTTATTGCCGGAACTGAATTCATTGTAAATCGTATTTGTTGCAACAACTTCCACACTCATGCCATCCCGCGATCTGTGAAAGTCAGCCAGTTTATTTGCCTGATTAAGAAATGCGGGATGTGTAACTATCAGGAATTCAGGTGTGCTTAGCCCATGCAGGTTCTGATTTTCTACCTCACCTACCAGATCAGGCTCCGGAAAATTACCATCCGGTAAAAAAGCAACATACTCCCGCATTTTTGTTGCCGGTTGTCTGCCTTTGGCTATATTCCCCGAAAAACTAACAGGAACTTCCTTTACATCAAATACATCTGAGATATCCCACACTTTCAAATCTGAAGTACTTGTTTCGATATTAAATTCAAGTACATTTCCCTGTCCATTTGACTTTAAGTCACGGAAAAATAACGGGTTGCTGCCAGATTTTAGCTTTCTGCGATAATTGATTTCAATAAAATCAAGCCACGCTTCAGGATTTTCACCGCCTCCGAAATATTTCAGGATTACTTCCATATTTGCGGAAGACGCAGTTGTTATAAAGCGTGAGGCATTTTCAGAGGCAAACAAACCTGTATTGTCAGATTTATCTACTCTTGTAAATTCAAGTTTTCCTATATTCTTTTGTCCGGAAGAAATGGTCATTTCTGAATTAACCGATGAACGGGCAACTGTCCTTACCCTGATGGAAACATTGGAATCAACATCAGCATCGGATAACTGAAATGGGAAATTTCGTACTGATCCGTTGGAAAATTTATCCCCCACCCATTGCCTTCCCGATTGCAGCAGATTGAACTGTTCTGTTTCATGCAGGGCGTATTCATCAAACGTTGAAATGCTGTGTGTAATGGGTTCCGGAGGTTCATTAAGCAGCTCGATATTTTTAATGGCACCTGATTGTTCGCTTAAAAAGAAAAATCCTTTGGTAGCATAATAATTTTGCTTGTGCTCAAAATACTTCCCTGACTGATCCGGGTTCCATTCTGTTGTCCCTGGTGCATAAAAAAAGAGGCAATCGGTTCCTTTATTTTTACCCTGCCAAACTGGTATTTGCGGGATATCATCGTATCCAATTTTACCAGGGTCTTCTGAAAGTATCATGCCTCCGGCACCAAAAACCCTGACCTGCTCTGGATTTGAAAATCCCCATGCAGATAATTTCGAAAAAGGAATTTTGTAAATACCTCTTTCGGTAGTACTGATTTTTATCCATTTCCCTTCGCTGAGAGCCGATTGCGCCTTCCAGGCATAGTCTGCCACAGTTGCAGATTTCAGTTTGACGGGAATTTGTTTCAGTTCGAAATGCTTTAGAAGCAGAATTCTATTATCCTTTTGTATAACTGCTGGAATTTGAATTTCAATTTTATAGGTATCGCCTGAAGTTAATTTTATTTTTTTTATGTCAGCTTTTGCAGGTAAAACAGATAACAAGAATTCCCTGCTTTCTATATCAACTTCTTCATAATTTGGATTTTCAAGAATGAAATGATAATCCTGTCCCTGATTATCAAGCATAAAATCTTTGACGAAAACAGGAATCATCAGATCTTCATGCCATTCATAGTCTGCATTTGTAAAGGTATAACCTAATTTATTCTCTTTTTCGGAAGAAGGAAACCAATTAATTGCAATAATTTCCCTGTGAACATCGTTTGAAGTAAATGCAGCAGATAAAAATATCAGCAACAAAGGGAAGTATTTTTTTAGTAATGTCATGTCAAAAAGTCAATATTTGTTAAACGTCTTTTAAATTTTTTTATTGCAGTCGTATATCAATTACAATAAAACAATTATTTTTGACAAATATGTGCTAAAAAACAAGCCACTGATAGAAAGAATTTGATTTTTTATTATACATTATAACAATAAGAATACAACAATTTAGTTATAATTGTGACAATCGAAAAAAGATATGAAAAACACCAATTTATTGAAGCTGAAAACGTTATTGTTTTTGTTTTTAGCAACATTCTTTACAGGATGTGGTTTATTCAGGGGAAGTTCTGAAAAATCACGTACTACAGGATGGGAGTATAATTCTGAAGAAACAGGTAATATTCCTTACCTGTCGGGTTATGAGCAGGAAACGGGACCCGGGCTGGCTTTCATTCAAGGAGGAACTTTTACAATGGGCCGGGTGGAGGAGGATGTTATGTATCAATGGGATAATCATCCGCGCAGGGTTACCGTTGCTTCTTTTTATATGGATGAAACCGAAGTTTCCAATCAGGACTACAGGGAATATATCTATTGGCTGAGACGTGTTTATCCGGGCGATCGCGAAAAATTGAATTTCGCGCTTCCTGATACCAATTTGTGGCGAAGCGAACTTGCCTACAATGAGCCTTATGTCAATAATTATTTCAGGCATCCAGCCTATAGCGATTATCCGGTTGTAGGAGTAAACTGGAATCAGGCAAATGCATATTGTACCTGGAGGACTGACCGGGTAAATGAAAAAATTCTTGTTGAACGAGGAATTTTGGTGCATGACAATACGCAGGCAGGCGAAAATGTTTTTACAACTGATGCTTATTTAGCCGGATTATACCAGGGGACTCCAGGAAATAATGACCAGGAGGTACGTTGGGAAGATGGTATAATGCTTCCAAGTTACAGATTACCTACCGAAGCTGAATGGGAATATGCAGCATATGGCCTGATTGGCAATACAGATGGCGAATTACTTACCGATCGCAGGCTTTACCCTTGGGATGGTGCTTATCTTCGGAAAGATGATCGTAAGGAAAAAGGACGTTTGAGAGCAAACTTTGTAAGAGGCCGTGGGGATATGATGGGTATGGCAGGAGCATTGAACGATAATGCCGATATTACAGCACCTGTTTTCTCTTATGAACCTAACGACTACGGGTTGTACTGCATGGCAGGAAATGTAAACGAGTGGGTTGCCGATGTATATCGTCCGCTTTCATTTCTCGATGTGGATGAGTTTCAACCTTTTCGTGGGAATGTAATTACGGAATACCGACGCGATGCTAATGGGCAATTGGTGCGTAATCAATATGGTGAACTGGTGCGGGATACCATTGCAGATTACCGGAATTACAGGGATGGTAGCGTTGATTCTCAGGTAGTAGAATCAGGTGATTGGAATGCAGAACAAGGAAGAAGAACCTCTGATATGTATATGTCCGATAATCGGCCCGGTTATTTCTCTTCATTTATTAATGATGAAGTCAGAGTATTTAAAGGAGGTTCCTGGAAAGACCGCTCCTATTGGCTGGTTCCTGGTACAAGAAGGTATCTGGAACAATCGGGGGCACAGAATGATTTGGGATTCCGCTGTGTAATGGACCGTACCGGAAGCCCTCAGGGATTTTAAATGACTTTATAAAGTAATAAAACCTCATTTAGAAAAATGAGGTTTTATTATCCATAAAATGACTGCCGAGCAAATTTACAGTTTATTTTTAAAGCATCCCATCATTGAAACCGATAGTCGAAAAATAAAGGGAGGCTGTATTTTTTTTGCGTTGAAAGGTGAAAATTTCAATGGAAACCTTTTTGCAGCCGAAGCCATTTCAAAGGGTGCTGCATATGCTGTTATTGATGAAGAAAAATATCAGTTGCAGGGAAGGACTATCCTGGTAAAGAACGTACTTGAAACGCTTCAGAATCTTGCAAACTACCACCGCAAACGACTGGGAATTCCAGTACTGGCCATTACCGGTTCAAATGGGAAAACCACAACAAAAGAACTTATAGCAACTGTGCTTTCAAACCGTTTTAATGTTGAATTTACGCAGGGCAACCTGAACAACCATATTGGTGTTCCGTTGTCTCTGCTTCGAATGAACAACAACACAGAAATTGGGATAATTGAAATGGGTGCAAGCCATTCTGGTGAGATTGCTGCACTATGTGCTATTGCCGATCCCGATTATGGTATTATTACCAATATAGGAATTGCACATCTGGAAGGATTTGGGTCGGTTGAAATTATAAAAAAAACAAAAGCCGAACTTTACAATCACATCAATAGTAAAAATGGAGTTATTTTTTACAATACTGAGAATGGGATTCTGTCGGAGCTCGCATCTAAAGTAAAAAGGAAAATAGGCTTTGGCGAAAAGAATGGTGATTTTACGGGTAAATATATTGCTTCCTCTCCTTATCTTCATTTGCTGGTAAATTTTCCTCAGAAATCCATTGAAATAAAAACAAAACTTATAGGAAGCTATAACTTTGAAAATATTATGGCAGCAGCTTGTATTGGTCATTATTTCAAGGTAAACCCCGATGATGTAAAAGCTGCTCTGTCAAATTATCAACCTCGCAACAACCGGTCACAAATGATTGAAAGAGGCGGTCTGAAATTAATAATGGATGCTTATAATGCCAATCCTACGAGCATGAAAGCATCCATTAAAAGTTTTGTTTCCGTTTTTCAGTCTCCCCGGATTCTTATCCTGGGTGATATGCTTGAGTTAGGTGAAAAATCTCTCGACGAACATATATCGGTTCTTGAAATAATTTCCACACAACCCTATGAAAAAGTTTTTCTGGTTGGCCCTGTTTTTACCGAAGCAGCTAAAAAATTTACGTTTAATACTTTTCTTAATTCCGAAGCATTAATTCAACACTTAAAACTTCATCCTCTCAAAAAGGGAGTTGTTTTGATAAAAGGATCCCGGGGCATTCAACTTGAAAAAGTTGTGGAATGCCTTTAATTCACCGAAGGCTTTTCAACCTTTAAAACATCGGAAATTGCTTTTTCGAATGAATCTTTTGGCAAAGCTCCCATCGCCATTTGAGGCTGTCCTTCAACCGGAACAAACAGCAGGGATGGAATACTTTGTATACCAAACATACCGGCAAGTTCCTGTTCTTTTTCTGTATCTACTTTGTATATTACAAGGTTATCTCCATATTCTTTCTGTAATTCCTCCAATACAGGTGCAACCATTTTACATGGGCCACACCAGTCTGCATAAAAATCAATTAAGCATGGAACTGAACCTTCATATTTCCATTCTTTACTTTCTTCAAAGTTAAATACCTTTTCTTTAAACGACTGTTTTGTTAAATGTTCCAACATATCAAAATTATTTTTTGAATTAATACATATACATATTTACATAGATGGGTCCAAATATAATGCCACTTTAACTTAAATCATTTTAGAACGGTTTTAGTTCAAATAATTGTAATTTTGTCACAATTTTTAACATGAGCTGGCAGAACATGGATTTTTTGGCAGATGTAATATATAACAGATTGAACAACAAAATATTTAGAATTATTTCGCAGGTTTCCGACAAGTTAAATCAACCCACTTTTGTAATAGGCGGCTATGTGCGTGATTTATATCTTGGACGATCTTCAAAAGATATTGATATTGTTACTCTTGGAAGCGGTATTGAACTTGCCGGGAAAGTTGCTGCTAGTTTAGTACCAATCCCAAAGGTTACTGTTTTTAAAAATTTCGGTACTGCACATTTTCGTTATAAAAGTTTTGAAGTAGAGTTTGTAGGTGCCCGCAAAGAGTCGTATCGGAGTAACTCTCGCAAACCCATTGTTGAGAATGGCTCTATTGAAGATGATCAGAACCGGCGGGATTTTACAATAAATACGCTTGCACTGGGGTTAAATGAATCTAATTTTGGAGAACTGGTTGATCCGTTTAATGGGTTGAAGGATTTAAATGATCATATTATTCGCACGCCTTTGGATCCTGTTATTACTTTTTCGGATGATCCATTGAGAATGATGCGTGCTATCCGGTTTTCTGCACAGTTGGAATTTGAAATTGAAATCCCTACGCTTCAGGCAATTGCCGAAAACAAAGACCGGATAAAAATCATTTCAACTGAACGTCTGACCGAGGAGTTGAATAAAATCATTCTTTCTCCCAAACCTTCTGTAGGATTTAAATTGCTGGAAGAAACGGGATTGCTTGATTTTGTTCTCCCTGAATTGAATCAAATGAAGGGAATTGATGTAGTGAAAGGAATCGGGCATAAAGATAACTTTTATCATACACTCAAAGTGCTCGATAGAATTGCACCCAATACCGACAACCTTTGGCTTAGATGGGCCGCCATTTTACATGATATAGCCAAGCCGGCAACAAAAAAATTTGTAGATGGGCAGGGATGGACTTTTCATGCCCATAATTTCGTGGGTGGTAAAATGATTCCCGGAATCTTTAGCCGGTTAAAGCTTCCCTTAAATGAAAAAATGAAGTATGTACAAAAGATGGTAATGCTTCACATGCGCCCTATTGTACTTTCAGAAGATGAAGTAACCGATTCTGCTGTCAGGCGTCTTTTGTTTGAAACAGGCGATGATATCGACGATCTGATGACTTTATGCGAAGCAGATATAACGTCAAAGAACCCGCAGAAGGTCAGACGATACATGAATAATTTTGAAATCGTCAGACAAAAACTTAAGCAAATAGAAGAGAAGGATGCCATCCGGAACTTTCAGCCGCCCGTATCAGGAGAGTTAATTATGGAAACATTTGGTATTCCTCCATGTAAGGAAGTGGGTTATATTAAAGATGCCATTAAAGAAGCGATTCTTGAAGGTGAAATTCATAACGATTTCACAGAAGCATACCATTATATGATGGAAAAGGCAAAAGAACTGGGATTGACTCCGGTTAAAGGTGCATCCTGATTTTTAATAAAACCGGCAAATGATCGCTAAAACCTCCGTGATATCTGTATCCATTATAGGTTCGGTTTAATCTGACGCCCCCATATTTTTCATCTTTTTCAGTGAGAAAGGGAAGATTCACTATTTGTGCCCATTCGGGCTGCGTATATAAGATATCTTGTCGATTCAGTAATGAACCCGATACAATGATTTGGTCGAATACCAACCATTGCGATCGGTGTTTAAGAGTTTTAATATCATTCTGCATCCAGGGCAAAGAAAGGTTGTACATGTTGCTGTTTAAAAGATTAAGTGTTGGTTCTTTGGCTCCAACTGATAAATACAGGCTTTCATTTGTTGGCTGATCATTAAAGTCACCTGCAATAATAATTTTTGGATTTTTATATTTTCCCTTGATATGATCGATACATGAGTTCAATGTTTTTGCTGCAAGATTTCTCCCATCCTGGCTTTCCAGAAGTCCGGAATATCTTGATGGCCAGTGGTTGACCAAAATGTGCAGCGTATCGGTTTTTTTTAGTATGCCGGAAACATATAGGATCTCTCTGCTTTTTTGAACGGAACCTTCGGGGTTTATCAGAGAAAAAAATCTGTACTCGAGTGGATAAAATACATCAGAATTATAAATAAATGCCACATCAATACCCCGTTGATCAGGTGATTCCTTGTGAATAATTTTATATGGATATTTTTTAAGCGGAGTATCCTGAATTAATTTTTCCAGCACATACCTGTTTTCAATTTCGCATAGGGCAATGATATGGGGAGGAGTCCATTCCGATGCGCTTAACAGGACTTTTGAAATATTGAGTAATTTTTTTTTGAAACGATTATAGGTCCAGTGTCTTTCTCCTACTGGTGTAAATTCTTCATCTGCAGTTTCCGGATCATCTTTTATGTCGAAAAGATTTTCCACATTGTAAAAAAGAAAAAAATAATCATTTGACTGGGATTGGGGGAAAGCAAATCCACATAGTAAAACAAATGAACTAAAAACTAAAAACTTAATTCTCATCCTTTTTTTCGATGCGCTCAAAAGCACCTAAATCAGGCCCTTCATCCGATAAGCGATCTTTATTCAGGATATCGAAGGGAAACATTCTTGCATATTCGATTTTCCCTACATCTTTGGCAGCCGATAAGGTATCAAGAGCATAATTATAATCTTCGTATGGGTCAATAAAATTCGGATTGTGTTCCGAACCTTTCCATACAGTACGGAAATGATCTTTATCAGAGGTGTTAAAGGTATCGGGAACCTGTATAATGCAATGGTCGAAAATGTAATTAAAAGCATTTTCCTCATTATTCCCCAATTCCAATTCAACTGTATTATTGCCGTAAATGATACAGTTTCCGAAAAATGCTCTTTCAAGGTCGCCGTTGTATACTTTGCTGGACCCATCAGCATTGGCAATTTCCAGTGTATTTGAAATTACCAGTGATGGAGTCATTCGTGCACGGGTTGAAAAACCTCCCCAGTAATTTGCAATGGTGGTATGGTAAAATTCATAATTTCCTCCAACAAGAAGTGCAGTTGCATAAAACCCGCAGTTGGCAATTAAATTGTTATACCCAAAAATCCGGGATTTCATTGCAAATAAACCTGCATAAGCCATATTTTCGATGCGGGAATTGTTCAATTCGAGGGTAGCAAAACCTTCGTTTTCAATAGTGCCAACCTGAAGGCCGATATTGGCATTTTTAATTATTGCGTAGTTAAATACATTCCCTTTGCTGCCTGAAAATAAAATTATTCCATCCCACTGGTCAGGAATATTTTTGTAGGTGTCTTCCAGCCGGTCTGAAGTAAAAACGACCGGGTTCTGGAAATTACCCTCGGCCTTTACTGTGCCACGAACATAAAAACCGGCTCCTTTATGAAAATGAATCCGGGTCCCTGGTTCAATGGTCAAAACTGAGGTTGAATCAACATACGCATAATCATAAACCAAATAAGGTTTTTCGGATGTCCAGGTGGTAGTTCCTGTATTTTCCCCTTTTATCAACTTGAAATCCTGTCCGTAGGCTATTAACTGTATTTTCTGGCGATTGGCATTGGTAGTAAATTCAATTGAATCCTGTACTACCATAGGTAGATTTTGTCCGTTCGGATCAATTGTAACTTCTACAAAAATAAAAATACTGTCCCGGGCAGGAACTTCAATATCATAGGCGTCATTTGACCGCTCTCCGTTAATATTCAACCTGAAATTGGAAAAATCACCACCTGCAATCCGAACACGTGAAATGAGAATATCTTCGTTGTAGGGGTTGTAAACTTTAAGGTTTTGCGTGGTGGAACCAATGGTAGTGAAGATGGTATCAAACATGATGGTATCGTTTGAAAACCTAACTGAGGCATCAGGAGAATCCAGATATCCTTCATCTTCGCATGAAATTAGCGAAAAGAAAAATCCAGCTATGGTTAGTATTTGAAGAAGGTACCTGAACAATATTTATATTTTAAATTTTCTTATTCCTGATATTTGCAAAGATAACAAAAACCATTTACATAAATTAACATTTATTTGCAACTATTTGTTTTTAACTTTCACGTTTAATTCTTTAGTTTCACGGATATTAAAAATAATCCCGCCATTGTTATTAAGCCATTGAGTATGAGTATTTCAAACCCGAATTTGTACCCACCCAACAGTTCTTCGGAATAGCTGGAAATAATAAAGCTGATGACAGGTGAAAGAACAGCAACCAGAGGAACCCAACGGTCAATAACTTTTTTTTTCGAATAAATGCCAAATACAAATAAACCAAGTATTGGGCCATAAGTATATCCTGCTACTGTGAAAACAGCAACTACCACACTTTCATTGCTGATCGCTCTAAAACCAAGAATGACAAGAATGAGCAACGCTGAAAATAAAAGGTGGATATTCCGTTTAATTTTCTTTCTTTTAACTTCTGCAAATTGATAAATATTCAGAAAATCAACACTGAACGAGGTGGTCATTGCTGTAAGTGCTGAATCGGCACTTGAATAAGCCGCGGCGGTAATGCCAAGGAGAAATGCTATTCCTACCGGAAGGCTTAAATGATTTAAAGCAATTAACGGATACAAATCATCGGTATTTTCCGGAATGGCTATACCGGTTTCTCTGGCAAACAGTATTAATAAAACTCCAAGACAAAGAAACAGGAATACTGCCACTAAAAACGAGAAACTGAAGACTATCATATTTTTTTGTGCTTCCCGTTGATTTTTGCATGTCAGGTTTTTTTGCATCATATCCTGATCCATACCAACCATAACAATGGTTATAAACATGCCGGCAAGGAACTGTTTGAAAAAGTTGTTGCCTGATTTCCAGTCCCAGAAAAATAATCTGGAAGAAGGTTCCGATGAAATCTTTTCTGCTAAAGTGAAAATGTTTAAATCAAGCGTTTGGCTGATTGCAGCAATTGTGAAAATAACGGCACTGATTAAAAAAAATGTTTGAAGGGTATCGGTCCAGACAATCGTTTTGATTCCACCCCTGAATGTATATACCCATATCAGGAAAATGGTTACCACTACGGTAATTGAAAACGGAATATCAAAGGCATCGAAAAAAGCTATTTGCAGAACACCTGCTACCAGATACAGACGGAATGCTGCCCCGATAAGCTTTGAGATAAGAAAGAAGAAGGAGCCGGTTTTGTAGGAATTTTTACCGAATCGTTGATCCAGAAATGAATAAATGGATACCAGATTCAGCTTATAATATAAAGGCAGTAGTATGCCTGCAACAAGCCAATAGCCAACGATGTTACCAAATACAAACTGCAAATAGGAAAAAGATGTATTGCCTACTTCACCAGGTACCGAAATAAAGGTAACACCTGATAGTGTAGCTCCTACCATGCCAAAAGCTACCAAAAGCCATGGGGATTTTCGATTTGCTGTGAAAAATGTAAAGGTATCGATATTTCTTGAGGTCAGCCATGAAATCCCGATCAACACGGAAAAGTAGCCCAATAGCAGTCCTAAAACCAGGTATGGATTCATACATTATTCAAAATCGGGATAAAGCAGGTACTTTTTCCTCATAAGTTTATACTGTTCAAGCGCTGGGGCCCAGCTTGCCTTTATTTCTGCTTCACTTAATCCCTGTCTGATTTGCTGTATCAGCACATCGGTACCCGCAAGCATGTTCAGCCATTTTTCACGGATGAGGAATTCTTTCTCATTTTCATACTGGTGGTAAAATTCAAGGAAATATTTTAATGTGAATTTTGGTGTGTCTTCCAACTTCCTTAAATCAATTCCATAACATACCTTTCCTTCATTTAATGGGCTGATAGGTGAACCCGGAATACTATGAGGCACAAACTGGAATTCACCGAGGCCAGGATTCAGTCCTCCCAATACCTGAAACGGAAATGGTGTACCGCGACCAACACTTATGCTCGTGGCTTCAAATAAACATAAGGAAGGATAGAGCCGCACTGCCAAATAATTAGGCAGATTGGGAGATGGCGGAACTGGAAGAGAATACCTGTTGCTGTGATTGTAATTTTTGACAGGGATCACCAGAAGATTGCATTTCTTCTGTGATTTAAGCCATTGTTCCCCGTTAATCATTTGTGCCAGCTCACCAACCGTGCAGCCATGCACAATGGGTATTGGATGCATGCCTACAAAGGATTGAAAATTGGGCTTCAGTACAGGGCCATCTATATAATCGCCATTTGGATTGGGACGGTCTAAAATTATCAGGGGTTTATTATTATCGGCACAGGTTTCCATTACCAGGTGCATTGTTGAGATGTAGGTGTAAAACCGAACACCTACATCCTGAATATCAAAAATTAACAAATCCAGATCATCCAAATCTGAAGGCGATGGTTTTTTATTTTCACCGTAAAGGGAAATTACCGGAATTCCAGTTTTTTTATCCACACCGTCTTTAATAATTTCACCTGCCTGTGCGTTCCCCCGAAAACCATGTTCAGGTGCCAGTATTTTTACCACGTCAATTCCGTGTTGCATTAAAAAGTCAACCAGGTGGATGTCACCTACCCGTGAAGTAGGATTAACTACCAATCCAACTTTTTTTTCTTTTAATAGCGGAAGGTATTTATCGGGTTGTTCTGCTCCTGTTTTAATTTCTCCCTGAGTACGCCCGGTGCAGGCAAAAGATGCAAGAAATGTTATTAGAAAACCGATTGTTTTAAAAACACACATTCTTTTTTTGTCTGCTAAAATATCATTTGCAACAACAAAATCCTATTATTAAATTACATTTCCAAAGGGAATTGTGAAGCCAACCCATGGAATAGCAATCAGAATATTGGTTTCTGCCCCTATTGGAGCAAATAAACCAAAATCGAGAGCTGCTTTTTTTATAATCCATCTTGCACCGGCACTTATAATCCCGGCTGATTCTCCACTAAACCCTAAATAATAATTTTCAGTCAGAAAATACCATTTTGGCGATAATCTTATCATACCGCTGATGTTGACCAGCGGTGAAGAAGCCCAATCTCCTCCGGAAAATCCATAACCCATACTCAGGCTTAGGTTCTTTTCAGGAGAACCCAATGTGGAGACACCATAAAGAATTCCAAACCCGGTTTCAATTTCTCCCACTACGGTTCCAATTAAAGCACCGGCCCCAATATTGAATTTATCTTTAGCGACAGGGATGGAAATTTTAGGACTTATAAAAACCGGCGTAGGCAGACCCCCGAATAAAAATAGAGGAACAATTGCACCTCCCACTGAAAAATTATCTGTTACACCATAAGCAAACTGATTCCAAAGCACCCATATGTTTTGATAATAGCCTTCTCCCTTTTTTAATCCAAAACCGTTTGGTGCCCAGAAATAGCGGGTCGACTGAGGATTATCAAACCACAGTTCACCCTCTTTCAGCTGGCTGCCAGAAATGAGGGTGGTAGATTTAATATTCTTTTTTTGTATGACAATTTCACCAAGGTTTTGAGTTGAAAGGATTATTTGTTCAGAATTCTGGCTGCTGATTTTACCTGTATACCTGTTCCCTTCCTGAGTTTCTATCAGTACAAAGGTTGTGTCTGATTCATTTTGGGCAACGGCATTTAAGCAGTAAAAATGAAGTACACCTAAAAAAAACACTAATTTCAAAGGTTTCATGGTTTCTCAATTTAGCTTGTTAAGTTATATAAAAAGAAATGATAAAACAACGATGAATAAGCTACTGCTGGTTTGATTTTTTTTGGTACTTATTATTTTCAGTACTTTTACCCTTTTTTTCATGATGGGTAAATCCTTTATTCTTGCTTTTAAATTTTTTTCGGGCTGAGGTTCTGTGCGATTTAAGCAGGTTCCATTCCGGACCTTTTCCTATTTGTGCGGGCAGGGGCAGTTTTATAACTTCTCTTTCAATAAGTTTTTCAATCTGGTGAAACTTGCCCATATCCTTATCGTTAATAAGGGTGAGTGCCACACCGGTTGCATCGGCCCTGGCAGTTCTGCCTACTCGGTGCACATAGTCTTCTGCATCATGCGGAACATCGTAGTTGATAATCAGATTGATTTCCTTAATGTCTATTCCACGGCTTAATACATCAGTAGCTACCAGAATCCGGGTGCGCCGGGCCTTAAATCCCTGAAGCACCATTTCTCTTTCGGTTTGTTCCAGATCGGATGAAATAGGTTCGACTGAAAGTTTAATCTTTTGAAGGGAACGTGCAAGTTCGGTTACTTTTTTCTTTGTAGAACAAAAAATAAGTATGCTGTTATATTCGGGTTTATCGGCAATTAAATGGCTGATAAGTTCCGTTTTCTGATTATCGTAACATAAATATGCCGCCTGTAATACACCTTCTGCCGGCTTCGACATTGAAATGTTGATTTCTCTTGGATTCTCCAGGATTTTTGATGCCAGCATTCTAATTTTCGGGGCCATGGTAGCACTGAACATCAATGTCTGCCTCTTTTTTGGAATAAAAGAAATAATTTTAATAATATCGTCGTAAAACCCGATGTCCAGCATCCGATCGGCTTCATCCAGTATCAGATATTTAATGGTGTCAAATTTTACATAGCCCAGGTTGAGGTGGGATATGAGCTTGCCGGGTGTGGCAATAACAATATCAGCACCCTGTGTGAGTGCACGTTTTTGCTGGCCCCAGTCGTCACCATCGCTTCCGCCGTAAATGGCAATGGAGTGAATTCCCATTCCATAGGCAATGCCCTGAACTTGTTGATCGATTTGCATAGCCAGTTCACGCGTGGGAACAAGTATAAGGGTAGTTGTTTCCCCAGCCGGCTGATCTAAAATCAAATCGAGTATGGGTATGATAAAAGCTGCTGTTTTTCCGGTTCCAGTCTGGGCACAGGCAATTAAATCCTTGCCTGCAAGTATTTCAGGAATTGCCTGTTCCTGTATGGGAGTCGTATTTTTAAATCCCATGTAGGAAATGGCATCAAGTATATCGTGGTGAACTCCTAATTCTTCAAATTTCATTCGTTGTACAAATCTTTTACGTGTTTTAAAAGTTTAAACAGCAAAGTAAATGAAATTTATTGATTTAGCAGGTGTTAAACGAAAGTTACCTCCATAAACCAATAGAAATAATGTAAATATTTTTACCTGTCCCCGACTATTCAATGTCTTTCTGTCTTATTGATTTATACTCCTGCCAATCGAACTGCTTTAAAAATTCGAGTGCCTTTCGGGCACCAAGCAAAAAAAGTTTCTTTTTCTTTTCATCGCTCATCTGGAAGTTGAGCCAGTTAAATTCCACATCTGCATCAATAAAACAAATCAACCTTCTGAAGTCAGGATTTTGAAGCAGAAATTCATTATCAGCATCATGACGCATGGTATTGACCATTGAACCGATAAAACCTCGTAAATCATCCACTTCGGCACATTCCCTGCGATAGGAACTGCCTCAGCCTCCATTTGCATAAATTCAGGCTGCTGAATAAAATCTTCATAGGTCATTTTTATAAACGTTTAATGGTTATTTATACAGACAAAAAGATACATGTTTACAGTGAATTCCAGGTGCATGCATTGTATTTATTTTATAACTTTAAAGAACTATGGGAATTATGCGACCACATGTGGGACAGTTTCCGTTAAAACCGGGTTCTGTTTCTACCCTGAACCGGTTTCGGTGAATAAGCCGTTTTCCACATTCAGGACAAAAAGTATCGGAAAATTTATTCGTTTTCATATTTCCAATATATACATAATGAATGTATTTCTTTGCAACATGATATAAACGTTCAAGTGTTTCAGGCGGAGTTGCCGGGAAATCAAGTTTATATTGAGGGAAATACCGGGAAAGGTGCAGGGGAATTTCATTGCCACATTCTCCTGCAATCCATTTCACCATCTCCTCAAACTGTTTCTGGTTGTCGTTTAGTCCGGGTATTACTAAGTTAGTAAGTTCGAGATGGGCCTTGCTTTCTGCCACTGCAATAATTGTTTTCAACACTGTTTCAAGCTTACCTTTTGTTTGCTGAATGTAAAATTTATTGTCGAAAGCTTTTAAATCAATGTTAAAAGCATCGATAAAGGGTAGAATTCTTTTTAGCGGTTCCGGATTCACATATCCATTGGAAACCATCACATTTTTCATCCCATGCCTGTGGGAAAGTTGTGCTGTTTTAAGCATAAACTCATAGAAGATAAAAGGTTCGTTATAGGTAAAGGCAATACCTGCGTTCTTTATGATTCCTGAAGCTTTTTTCAGAATCTGGTATGCTGAAATTGGAGTAAAACCAGAATAATCTTCTGCCCGGCATTGTGAAATGCTATGGTTCTGGCAAAATGTACAATGAAGGTTGCAACCAACCATTCCTAAGGAAAGAATGTCTTTGCCCGGAAGAAAATGATAGAGGGGTTTCTTTTCAATGGGGTCGATGCTCAACGCTGCCACTGTATTATAAACTAAAGTTTTAAGATTTCCTCCTATATTTTTGCGAACCCGGCAGGCACCTGTATTACCAGGCTTTAACTCACAGAACCAGGGACATAATATGCACCTGACTTTGCTGTTTTCAAGTTTAGTATAAAATAGGGCTTCCTGCATGGCGTTCTTTTATTCAAAATTACAAAAGCCAATCCGGGTAAATGAGTTATATACCAGAAATTTTATTTCCTGCAGGAGTCGTATTTACATTGACAGCTTTAAGTAGGTTTTTTCCTGGCATATCCAAGAGTTCCTTTAAAGAATGTTAAGTGACAGATTACGTTATAAATTATTCCTTAAAAAAAAACAGGACATATTTAAAAACCTATATATTTGCTGCATGAAAATACCGGTTAAAATATTCGTTATTTTTCTAGGAGCTGTGCTGTATAGTGCGGCAGCAAAAGGTATTTCAAATAGCTTAATTCATCACAGGCAGCAGGAACAGATAACAGAAACAGCAGCAACCGGTTCTTCATTTTCTGAGGAACGGCCTTTTGTGAATGCTTTTGCTGTGGAGGAAAGTAATCTAACCATTCTTTTTGTAAAGACAGCTCCCGAAGCATCACAAAAGAAAGAGGTTTATAAAGCTGCAATACACGCCGCAGAAGCGAAGTCTTCCTGTGTGGTTATAAGTTTTAATTCACAGTTAAACCATTTTCCTGTCCGTATCCGAAAATCGGACATGCTTTTTCCCTTTCATTATTTTTTTGATACTGTATTAATATAGAAAAGCTGTTGTAACCGGCAGCACTTTTCAGTTTGCAGGTTGTCAGGCCTGTAATAAATTAATTCTGTTTCAATTAAATTTATAGAAAATGGATTCAGGTACAGTAATTATTGCGGCGGTTCTGTTAGCCATTGCCCTATTACCGTTTGTAATGCTCGGCAAAAAATACAGAAATCAAAAGAAGCAACTGTTAAACGCGCTCACAACTCTGGCCAAAAAAAGTCAGGATAAGCTTTCACTTTTCGAAGCAGAGGGCAATTTTGGTATCGGGATAAGTAAAGGGGCCAGAAAGCTGTACTTTGCCCGTATTATTCGTGATGGAATAACGGTACAATTAACCGATCTTACGGAATTTTACCTGTGCAAACTAAATACAGTCAGCAGGAATTTTGGGAAAGGAGAAAAAGTAACGGACCGGATTGAGCTGGTGCTTTTTCATAAAAAGCTGGGACAGCCTCAGGTTTCACTTGATCTGTACAATTCAGAACTGGACAACCTGACACTCGGCAATGAGCTTCATGTTGCCATCAGATGGGAACAAATTATTGAGGATTTAATAAAAGAACAAAAAAAGAAGGAGCACAAATATGCTCCCGGTAAACAAATTGCCCTGGCATAACGGGCTGCATGAGGATTATCATTTAAAAGGTCTTTCCGGAAAACGGAGAGACTTTTTTTCTTTTTTTTATGAATCTGGTTGAAGATGATTTTCACATTTTACTGTGCTGTTTTTCTTTTTAATCTTAATCTGTAATTTATTTTCCAGACTCTTTAAAAGAAGTGCATAATCACCTGAGGGTTAGTGACCACTGATTTTTTTATTATTTTATGCTGCGGCATTCCCAAATTCTGGGAAATTTGAAATAGTTTTACATTTTTAAATAAATTATTTTGGCTGAATTAGGAAAGACAAACAAACTGAATGTAGTCAGGGAAACAGAAAATGGTGTTTACCTCGATGGTGAAAACCTTGGTGAAATATTGATGCCCCGCAAATTTGTTACTCAAGAGGTAATGACAAGCGAGCAGGCAACAGTTTTTATTTATTCCGATTCGGAAGACAGGCTGGTGGCAACCACTGAAACCCCTTATGCCGAAGTTGAGCAATTTGCTTTTCTGGAAGTTGTTGAGGTTAATCGTTTTGGAGCATTTCTTGATTGGGGGCTACCAAAACATCTGCTGGTGCCTTTCAGTGAGCAAAAAATTAAAATGGAGGAAGGAAGGTTTTTCATGGTTTATCTTTATGCAGATACAAAAACAAACCGTATAGCTGCATCGGCAAAGACAGATAAATTCATGAATAGTGAATCAGTTGAATATAAAAGAGGCGATGAGGTCCAGCTTTTAGTAGCTGAAGAAACTGAAACCGGATACAAAGTTGTTGTAAACAACAAAAATTGGGGTATGCTTTATAAGAATCAGCTGTTTAGTCCGGTAGCTGTGGGTGAAAAGATGAAGGGTTTTGTGAATAAGGTGAGGGAAGATGGTAAGATTGATATTTTATCGGAAAAACCGGGCTATGAAAAAATTGATGTTCTTTCAGAACAGCTTCTGCAGGTATTAAAGCAAAACAATGGTTTTTTGGCTTTAACCGATAGTTCATCTCCTGAAATAATTCAGGCCTTACTTGGCATCAGTAAAAAGAATTTTAAAAAAGCGTTAGGACAACTCTATAAAAAACGATGGATTCAATTTAGATCAGACGGTATTCAATTGATCCGGAAGTTCTGAATAAAAGCATTAAATTATGGTTTTATTTTTTAAGTTGTTCAATATATAATCTTTCCTTTTGCCTTCTTTCCAGTGTTTTTTGATAACGTTGAATCATGTGCAAATCGTTTTTACTCCGGAAACTTTTTGCTAACTCATATGCCGATGCCAGCCATTTCCGGGCAGCTTCCAAATCGTCTTTCATTTCAAATGCCAAGGCTATATTATATCGTGCATCGATTGCCATTTTACCATTTTGTTTGTCAATGTATTTTTGCCAAAGTAAAATAGCTTCATCCCATTTTCCTTCTTCCAGAAAGAAAGCGGCATCTGAAAACTCAGGCAGTGGAGGAACAGAATACATTCTGCTTTCCGTTTCCCAGGAGGCGTAGAATCTTTTGGCAAATTTTTCACCGGCCAATGCCGAAGCAAGTTTGAGTGCTGTAAGTCTTGGAGGGGGACTATAATCCGGCTGCAGGTTTCCTTCTGCATCATATCCATTCCAGAAGATGGTATCAATCATTGTTTTTTGTTCAATTCTGATCTGCTTTTCCGAATCATATATTCCCCAGACAGCCACTGTAACCACCTCATTGGTAAGAGGGGTATCAAATGTTTCAGGATATGTTGAAAAGAAGGTAGAAAACGTTTCAAGTGAAATTAACAGGTCTGCACTGGCATCATTCGATAGCCGGGAAATCAAATTTCCCGGAAGAGCAGAAAGATTATCATCGGTATGTCTGTCAAATGTGTGGTATGGGAAAACGGGCACTTCTTTAAAAACGTTCTGGTTTTTCAGATTAACTGCCAGTTCATTTAAGCAGGTGTTAACCAGAATACTGTCGAGATTGAAAGTATTTTTTGCATTCACCAATTGGGTCCCTTTCCGATAGAAAGCCTGAAGGGTATCGCCCGTATATTTAAAGTTACGGTATAAAACCGCAGCACTGTTTTTTTGAGGAGGAATAACCAGTTCTCCCGGTTTATATACATCAATGCGGTATTCCCTGTATACTGTGCAGGAGGAGAACAAGCCAATGAGCAAGAAGCCTGAAAGTAATCTAAGGTTCATTCTGTTCTGGTTCATTCGTTCTTTCTGTTTTTCAACAATTCCAGGTATTCATAAGTCAGTGGACGGTACATAGTATCGTATGACTTTAGTGCCCAGTTAATGGCTTGCTCAATGTTGCCAAGGATTTCGTATCCCAGGGCAATATTTAACTGTGCCTTGCTTTTTACTGAATTTGAACTTGTATTTTCGGCTGCTTCTTTCCAGACAGCAATGGCTGACTCCCAGTTTCCGTCAACAGCCAACTGATCCCCATTCTTTAACTGCCGGTTCCCTGTGATAAAATACCTTCTTCTTTCCGGGCGCCAACGAACAGCAATCTTTTCCGACAAGTCGAGAGCAACGGCAATCCCTGTTTCAGTAAGAGCTTGTTTAACAGGAGTGAAATGACTAAACAACAATTTTGCAGTTGCGTCGGTATCTTCCCAGTAAAGGGTATCGCGAATGAATTCGCGCAACAATACCTGTTTTTGCTGCGGATAATAAATTCTGAAAAGTGCTTCATAAACAATTTTCATTTCTGCACCTACTGCTGAAAAATAACTCTCTTCATAAGGTCTGAAGTAGGTATTGCTGTTAAAATCGGTTATGACCCTTGTTTTAAGATAATCGAGTGATAATACCGCATCTGTTTCAAAAGTTTTGTTCAGTGCAGCGGCATCGTTCCAGTCTAATTCAGGTGCAGGTCTGACATCAGAAGAAGCTTTGAGAAAACGGGCTTCAGGAATAACATAATCGTATCTTCCTGATTCAAATAACAATTCTCCCAAGGCTTTCAATGTAGTATCGGCCATCTGAAAATCAAAAATCACGGTATCAAGATTAAAGCGATTCTGGTAAAATATTTTTTGAAGGGAATCGGTATGAAGATTGGTGAAATTGCTGTCAATTGCCTGTGAAACCAAAGTCAGGCTTTGAATTTCGGCAGGAAGTTCTTTTTTAGCAGGCTGCGGAATATCTATAATCAAACTTCGGGTTGGCACACATGAAAATGAAAAGAATAGTAATAAAAAAAATGTTGCAAAATATACCGTATGTTTCATCCTGCTTTTCATATTGTTCAAGCTTCTTCTAATATATTCCCCAGTATTTCCTCAAAAACCATTCCACGCTTAACAATAAGATGAGAACAAAAAATAACCAGCGCATGTTTAGCAATTCTGTAATCATTTCCTGAAAGCTGCTAATTGGTTTTAAATAGTTGCTGTTTTTTAACGCACGGATAGTTTCTTCTGCCTGATTTAACGGATGGAAATTTCCTCCGCTTTGAGAAGCCAGCTGGTAAAGCATGCGGTGGTTTGCTCTGGATGATATGTGCTCAAGGTTCATTTCTGTTACAGCAAAATTGCCTGTTTCAGTATAAGTTGTTTCTCCAAGGGTAACTTCTGATTTGAAGCTGTAGTTTCCTATCGGAAATTTTCCTGCATTCAGGTAATATCCGTTTCCACGTGAATCGAATGTAAAATCAAATTTATCGCCTTGTTCATTTTCAATTTCAATGGTTACTTCAGCAGAAGATATCCGCTCAAATGCATCGTTGTATACTTCAGCTGTAAGCACCACATCGTCGGTTTCAGCATAAACCGCTTCATAATCAATCATGAAATTATCTTCATTTTCACGAAGTGCCAGATATTGCACCAATTGATTTATTAATTCATTAAACTGGTCGTGTGACTGTGTTAAAAAATAATTATTCAAACGCCACCGCCATATTCCTTCGCCAAAGAGAAATCCGGTTTTTTTTCCGTTCAATATTCCTGTTGCCAGTAAAGGTTTGCCAGTTTCAATATTTTTGATTTTCTGATACAGTACTGGTGAAAGTGCAGGATGGAGGGTATAATCAGCAAACGGTGCCATCAGTGGAGGAAATTTTGGCAACATTTCTCTTAAACTTTCGCTTAAGGTAAACGTGCCGAATGCCGGATTAATAAAAGCCTGAGCTTCCTCGGGGGAACCGGCCAGTGGTTTAATTTCTGCACCGGCGGCCAGTGCATTTAGTTGTGGAAGAAAAGTTTTAGATCCAATAATAAACAGTACAGGAACTTTTGATATGCCTTCTTTTTCTGTTAACCCGGCCATTGATTTGCCTGCGGTAGGCAACTGATTTAAAATGACCAGGTTAAAATCAGCAAAATTGGATGGATAGGGTTCTTCATTAAATACAGAAACATCATAGGATTTCTGTTGTTCCAGGGTATATTTTATTGCCCCGATGTCGGGGTGAGGCCCACTGGAAAGGATGAGAATTTTTTGTTTGTTTTCAAGTACATTGATAACAAAGGTTGTTTTGTTGTTTTTAGTATTTTTTTCATTGTCTGCAGTTTCAATCTCTGCAGAAAAATGTTTTAATCCTGCATTTCCTGCATCGAGAATAAACTCGCGGGTGACGAAGAAATCATTTGTTGCAGGTGTAATAACAGTTTGAGCAACTTCTTTTTCATCCTGCCTGATAATCAGTTTAAGCGGTTTATTCTGCAGTTTTGCAAAAGCAGCATCAATTTCCAGGGGGAACCGGTTATTTGAGAAAGATGTCCTGTTTACTCTGATTCCCAGGATACGTGCATCTGTAATCTCAGCAGTATCTCCGATTCCGATGGAAAAAACAGGAAAAGTAACATCTGTCAGCATATTTACAGGATTTCTTCCCTGGTTGTAGATGCCATCACCTGCCAGTATTAAGGCTCCTATTTTTTCGTTGAAATGATTGTTTGCAACTGTTGTAAGCAAATTACTGTAATCCGATTTTTTTTCGGAGAAATTTAAATTGCCATTCAGCGTTGTTTCCTGACCAAAAGTATAATGAACAATTCTGAATTCATTTCCCAATTCTTCCGCTATTTTTTCTTTAAGTTGAAAAATTTCTTCCGCTATTTTTATTGAATCACCTGAGCTGACAACAGAACCTGAATTATCCCATGCAGCAATTATCAGTGGATTTTGTACCAGTTTTTTTAAATTTTTTAAAATAGGGGATAACAATAAAAAAGCAATTACAGCAACCGATAAAAACCTTAATGTCATAAGCACACTCTGTTGCCGACGGGTTAATTCACGGTTGTCGCTGTTCCTGTAATACAACAAAAGCATAATGCCTGCGGCTGCCATAACAATCAGTGGCAGAAAAATATACCAATATTTTACTCCGAATGTAATCAACTTTTTTATTTAAAATAACGTCAAATATACACATCTCCCTTCAAACTGAAGTATTTTTGCTGCCTTCATCTGTTGGCGGCTTTTTTGATGCGTCGGATTTTATTTTACCTTTACCTTTGCTTTATATGTTTAACTGATTTTAGATGGCAACAAGTATGAAAAAACTGACTTTTTTTATTAAGTCTTTAGGTATAGGTATGGCATTTTTCACAGTTGCATGTGGTCCAGGGCAACAGCAATCAGGGAAAAGTAACAATGAACAGGTTAAGGCAGGCAGCAATGAAAAATGGGTTCAGTTGTTTAATGGAAAAGATCTGGATGACTGGCAGATTAAATTTTCCGGATATGAGCTGGGGGAAAATTTCAACAACACGTTTAGGGTTGAGGACGGGTTGTTAAGGGTGAGTTACGACGAATGGGATGAATGGAACAACCAGTTTGGCCACATGTTTTATAAAGATGAATTTTCCCATTACCGTCTTCATGTTGAATATCGTTTTGTTGGCGAACAAGTGAAAGGAGGGCCAGGTTGGGCATTCCGGAACAATGGGTTGATGCTGCACGGGCAAAGTGCCGAATCGATGGAACTCGATCAGGATTTTCCGGTTTCTGTCGAAGTTCAGTTGTTAGGAGGAAATGGAAAAAATGAACGTTCCACAATGAACCTGTGTACTCCCGGCACCAATGTTGTAATGGAAGGAATTCTGGTGGAGGATCATTGTATAAGTTCAGGATCAAAAACCTTCCATGGCGATCAGTGGGTAAATGTGGAGGTTGAAGTCAAAGGAGGTGAAATTATCAGGCACTTTGTTGATGGTATAGAGGTTATGAAATATGAAAAACCTCAACTTGATCCCAGAGATCAGTATTATGAAAAGTTACTTCCTCCCGATGGGAATAAAATTATTTCCAGAGGTACAATTTCTATTCAGGCTGAAAGTCATCCTACTGATTTTCGGAAAATTGAACTGCTGGTTCTCGATAAAGATTAAGAAAAGGAGTTTTTAAGAAATTGGTTTCTGAGTTAATGAATGCTTTTCTTTTTTTAGTTCTCTTCTGTTGGATAAATTTAGGGCCAGCAACGAAAGGGCAATTATCATCATTCCAATAATTGAAATCATATCGGGGTTTTCATTATCCAGAATAAGCCAGCTGAGAACAGCTCCTGAAACGGGGATCAAAAACTTCCATACATTTAAAATTGAAACTTTTACTCCTGGTCTTTTCAGTAAAATAAACCAAATAGAGATTGCTGCTGCCGAAAGAAAGCTAAGCCAGCCTAATGCTGCATAATATTGAATAGGGAAAGGACCGGTGTTTATGCCTTCAACCGGAACTGAAACTATCATCAGCATCATTCCCCCGATTATCAGAGTGGTAGAGCTTAAGGTCAATGGAGAGACACTGACAGGTGATTTGGATATTAACACATTGGCATAACCAGAGATGAGGTTGTTTGCAAGGAGTAACCCTATGCCCAGGAATTCAAGTTCATTTCTTATCTCAACCTTTGTTCTTCCTAGTGTAATTACCACAATTCCTGAAACACCAATCAGAATACTTATGGTTTTTAACCAGGTCATTTTATCGTTATGAAAAGCAAAATGTGCAACTACGGCTACAAAGAGAGGAGAGGAGCCTATTATCATTGCCCCCAGGGCTCCCGGAACAAGATTAAGACCACTGTAAAATAATGAATACTGAAGGAATATCTGGATGACCGATACCCATAAAATAAATTTCCAGTGAGATTTTATTTCTGAATAATACCTGCGGTACTGGCCAAAGAATATTAAAATTAAAATTCCCGAAATAAAAAAACGTACTCCGGCAAATTGCAGAGGAGTATGGTAACTGAGCCCGATTTTAACTCCTACAAATGCTGTTGACCACAACCAGGTAGCCAAAACAGCTAAAAAAGTAGTGCTTTTGAATAAACTTTTCATTGAAATTTATAAAGTTGCTGCAAAGTTGATAAAAAATTTGCGAATAGTGAAACTTGTAAAATTAGAACGTGGCGGCAAAATGTTCCGTTTTCAAATGGATTAATCCCTCTTTTTTCAGGTACATTTAGCTTATTTTTAGAGGAACCCTGAAAAATGGTTTATTTTTGCGGCTATTTAAATCAAGCTTTTTATATGGCAAGAACAATCATCAACAGCTACGAAGAATTTGAATCATTTCTAGGGAAGGAAATTGGCACTTCAGATTACATTCAGGTAACGCAGGATCAGATTAATAAATTTGCAGATGCTACCCTCGACTATCAGTGGATTCACACCGATCCGGAGCGGGCTGCCGTTGAATCGCCGTTCAAAAGCACTATTGCACATGGCTACCTGTCTGTGTCGTTATTGACTTACCTTTGGTATTCAATTGTTGATGTACGTAATGTAAAGATGATTGTAAATTACGGTATAGAGAACCTTAGGTTTCAGCAACCGGTATTGGTAAATGATAAAATCAGAGCGAAAGTTTCATTGAATGAAATACGCAATCTGCGGGGAATAACTAAAGTGCAAGTAAAAATAATAGTGGATATAGAAGGGCAAAAGAAACCAGCTTACGATGCATTAATCACTTTTCTCTATCATTTTAATAACTAATCCTGGTTCCATTAGGCAGTTCCTTCTGAAAATTCAGTAAAATCTATCCTCGGTAAAAATCCCAATAATTTTGTAAATTAGTGAGATAAAAAAAGAGCTATGGAATTTTGGGATTCGATTTTTTTGTCTGAAGATATAAACTGGAGAACTTCATTAATTAAGATATTAATTAGTTTCGGCATGGGAGCTTTAGTTGGACTGGAGCGTGAAATGAACAACCAGCCGGCCGGGTTGAGAACTCATATTTTAATAAGTATCGGTTCAACACTTGTTATGTTGATATCTATATTTATAACACAGGCTTATGATTCCCCGGGTGATCCCGGACGAATAGCAGCGCAGGTGGTATCGGGGATCGGGTTTTTAGGTGCCGGAGCAATTTTAAAGTTTGGAACGGATATAAAAGGTCTTACAACTGCTGCCTCTATTTGGGCTATGGCTGCTGTCGGGCTGGCAGTTGGAGCGGGCATGTATGGCATCAGCATTGTTGGAGTTACTGTTATATTTTTTGCTCTTACCGCCATGAACCTGTTTGAAAAAAAGATATTCAAAGAGCGAACGCTCAGGAAAATTGAGGTAGTGGTAAAGAAAAGATTCTCCAGCCTTGATGCCATTACGAAAATTCTTCAGGAATTTGATGTGCGGATAGATTCTACCGGTTTTGACCGGAATGTAAACGATGCTACCGATAAGTTTTCTTTCATGGTGGCGGTCACCCGTGATCTCGATGTTCAGAAACTGGCCGATTCTATGGAAAAGCAGGAAGGAACTGTATCTGTTTCAGTTACTATTTAATTTATCCTGATTATTTTAGTTCTAAGGCTTCAAGTAATCCTTCGCATGCATCTTCGAGAAGATCTAGTACCAGTTCAAACCCTTCCTCGCCGCCATAATAAGGATCGGGAACTTCAGTATATCCCCATTTTTTACAGAAATCAGTCATTTTATGAATTTTTTGCAGATCCGGTTCGCTTTGTGCCATTTGTTTCAGATCCTTTACGTTTTCATAGTCCATTCCGATTATCATATCGAAATAGTTAAAATCGGAATGAGGATCAAATTGTCTGGCAATACTGGTAAGGTTGAACCCTCGCCTGATTGCATGCTTTTGCATTCTTTTATCGGCCTGTTTCCCAACATGCCATCCACCAATTCCTGCTGAATCAACTTCATAACTGCCGGCAACTTTTTTTTCTTTTAATTTACCTTTAAATACTGCTTCAGCACTGGGTGATCGGCATATATTTCCAAGACAGACAAACAATATTTTTTTTGTTTTTATATTTTGATTTTCCATTCTTTAAGCTTCTGATTTTTTTAATTTAATGATTCCAGATTTCATACGAACGCTTTGCTTGGCCGAGGAGCATTTCATATCCGTTTTTAACCGAAGCTCCTTTTTCTTTTCCTTTTTTTAGAAAAGTGGTTGTTTCCGGATTGTAGACTAAATCAAACAGCAAATGTTTCTTTGTTAAATGTTCGTATGGTATTGGAGGATATGTTTCCACTTTTGGATAGGTACCCAAAGGTGTGGCATTTATTATAAGGAGACTTTCCTTTATGAGGTTTTTATCAAGATCTTCATATCGTATTTCGTTTGCCTTTAATTCCTCAACAGATGCGGAAATGAATTGTATCCCAAGTTTTTTTAAAACAAATTTAATAGCTTTTGAAGCTCCGCCAGTTCCTAATATCAGTGCTTTTTTATGGTACTTCTTTAGCAAAGGGGTCAATGAATTTTCGAAACCCCAGGTATCGGTATTATATCCTTTTAAGACTATTTTTCCCGTACTTCGCATAATTTTTACAGTATTTACAGCTCCCACTTCTTCAGCAGCTTCATCTATTACATCCAGATAAGGAATAACCTGTTCCTTATAAGGAATGGTTACATTTAATCCCATCAGATTCGAATGCTCATTTATGATGTTTGTGAATTTCTTTATGGTATCAATTTCAAAATTTAGGTAAATGGCATCTGTTTTTTCTTTTTCAAATTTATCAGTAAAAAATTGTTTCGAAAATGAATGAGTAAGGGGATAGCCAATCAAACCAAATTGCTTCATCTTTTTTTAATTGTTAGTTGTTGAATTTCAATAAAGGCAGTTTTATACCATTAATTTACTACTGCTTTGACTGAAAAAATTTTATATATGTTCATGGTCATATGTAAGTTAAATCTCTGAACTTCATAACTACTTTTGTATATAAGGTCAATCTTTTTTTACCGTTAACCCTTCAATAACAAAAATAAGTGCAAATCCTGTTATCACAAGTAAAATTGCACCAGTAAGCATGGGATTATTGCCGGTTAGTTTTTCGTAGGTTTGGGGTAGGATATTAGTTTCAGCCAGTGATCTAACTTCTCCGTGTCTATCGATAAAAGTTTCTGAAATTTTCTTCCATGGCCATACTTTATTAAGTGAACCAACCATGAATCCTGCCAGCAAAGCTATGGTCAGGTTGTGGTAATTTTTTAGAAGCCACGAAAGAAGGTTTGAAAATGCAATAATGCCTATAGCAGCACCTGCCATGAAGACCAATATAACGGCAAGGTTTAATTCACCCACTGAATCGAGAATAAACCGGTACATGCCGAGTAATACAAGTATGAAGCTGCCGGAAATACCTGGTAAAATCATTGCACAAATGGCAATGGATCCGGATATAAATATAAAAAACCAGCTTGTATTTGCTTCTGCCGGAGAAATTACAGTTATATAAAAAGCCACAACGATGCCTGCAATACCCGCTGTTATAGTACCCGGATTCCATCTTTTTATTGCACGGGCTACATATACTGCTGAAGCTACAATAAGACCAAAAAAGAAAGACCACACCAGAATTGGATAATTATGAAGAAGATATCCAAGTCCTTTTGCAAGTGAAAAGATACTTATGGCTATTCCCAGCAGCACAGTTGCCAGAAAATTGCCATTAACAGCTTTCCAAAAATCTGCTGGATTACCTGTAAATAAAAGTTTCAGAGAATTAAGGTTTATTGATTTAATTGAATTAATTAACTCTTCATAAATGCCGGTAATAAAGGCAATTGTTCCTCCTGAAACTCCCGGAACTACATCGGCTGCACCCATGCCCATTCCTTTTAATACCAAAAGAAGGTGTTCTTTCGTCGTTCTGTTATTAGTCATATTTTATTTTTGTTTGAGTCTTGGATAATTAATAATTAAGGTGTTGTTATTTTATTTTCAATAATCAGGGCGGCAAATTAACAAAAAGTAAAGACAGATTGTTAAGAAAAAAAAGTAGAATAGTGATTTTAAAACAAATTCTTAGCATTCTTTTTATTTTAATTTTTTTTAGTATGAATGCACAAGTGAATACAAATACAGAAATAATTGCAATTCCTTTAGCCGAAAATGGATTTTTCCCCAATAATCAGGAACTGCCTGTTTTGATCTATAAAAAAATTTTTGAGTTTTTGGATATGAATCCGGCTTTAACTATTGAAAAGGTATTTACAGCAAATAAATGGGGTGGTTCCTGGAGGAATGGCATATATGATTTCCATCATTACCATTCTACAGCACATGAAGCATTGGGAGTATATGCCGGGTGGGCGGAAGTACAACTTGGCGGACCTGGTAATGAGCCACTGCGCATTGAAAAGGGAGATCTGGTAGTATTGCCTGCAGGCACAGCTCATAAACGCCTTCATTCGGGAGAGGGTTTTGCTGTGGTGGGAGCATATCCTGGTAATCAGAGCTGGGATATGAATTACGGAAAAGAAAATGAAGCAAAAAAGGTAAGAAAGAATATTACCGGAGTGCCGCTACCAAAAAATGACCCTGTTTTTGGAGAAAATGGGAAACTCTTCGATTACTGGAAATAAATATTATTCCCTATTCGTGTAAAAGCGTTCCAATAGGAATACATCATTTGCCTCCTTTGAGAGCGATTCAATGGTAGATTTTGGTACATCATTTACATCAAGAACAAGAAGCCCGTCGAGACAATAATTGAATTTTGGATCAATATTAAAAGATATTATTTTAGCATTCAGTTTAATGTATTTTTTCAGCAAAACCGGCAGCCCGGAATTCAGTTCATCAAGATCCCCGATGGTTTTGTCTAGACGGTTGATATCATGTTCCATGGTTTCCATAAGAATGTTTATATCGGAATCTTTGCTCTTGAACTTATAGCTGTTTCTGGGTTTAATAAATTGTGCCATTTTCCAGTTCATATGGTTTTGCATAATGAACCTGATGATAAGATCTTTTGAAACATGAGAATAGTTGTTGCTTATGCTTACCGGCCCAATCAGATACCTGTATTCAGGATTTTTCAAAAGAAAGTAAAGGATTCCTTTCCATAAAAGGAATAAGGGCATCGGCTTACGTTGATATTCTTTGACTACAAACGAGCGTCCTAATTCAAGACTTTCACAAAGCACAGGTTTAATTTTGTTGTTGATGCGAAAGAGCGTGTGAATATAAAAACCGCGTTTGCCGTATTGCTCCAAAATTTCCTTGCCTTTGCCAATACGGTAAGCGCCAACTATTTGTTTTTCATATTCATCCCAGATAAACATCTGGTTGTAGTACAAATCAAATTCATCAATGTCGATATTCCGGTTGGTTCCTTCACCAGCCTCCCTAAAAGTAATTTCACGCAGTCGTCCTATTTCAGTAACTATATTTGGAATGACTACCGGAGGGGAGCAAAAGGCAATATAGTTTTTAAACTTAAAAAGAGTATATTCTTTTTTTATGTAGTCAATTTCCTTTAAAATTTTTTCCTGTTCCACCGGTTCAATAATTTTCTCCGGCCTTGGTGCATGCTTCAGGCTGTAGTTAAAAAAACGTTTGATTTCAATGGAGGACCCCATACTGTAAGTTTTGGCTCTTAAAAACCTGCCGAACTGATACACGTCACAAAATTTGTCCTGTTCTTCTACCCGGATGATTCCTCCTATTCTTATTTTTATTTTTTTTTGTTTTTTATTTAGCATTTCTGAGGGAAAATGAACATGCTGCAGAAAGGGATGCATTTTTGCAATAAGCTGGAACAAATGGCTGCTGTTAACCTGAAAGTGCACAGGAACAACAGGAACTCTGGCTTTTTTTATAAATTCCACTACCGGAAACTGCCAAATCTGGTCGGTGATATTTTCATTTGTTCCGAAGATGTTTAAACCGCTGGCAGGAAATAAACATAACAACTTCTCTTTTTGAAGATGGTTGATGGCTTCGTTATAATCTTCAATGAATATTTCTGCACTGCTGGCTGATTTTATGTCCCGGTAACCATTTTGGATAAAATATTGTGATAAAGGTTTTACCTTTTGCAGCAGAAAACTTCCGCCTATTTTAACATCGGAGCGTACCTGCGAAAGGTACTTAGCTAGCAGCAAACAGTCGAAGCCTCCATACGGATGATTTGCCACTACAATGACTGGTCCTGCAGATGGAATTCGTTTCAATTCATTTCTTTCAAATTCAATTTTAAAGTCAAGTATGCGTATGATTTCATCGATAAACTCTATTCCTTCCTTTGTTGCAATTTGCTCGTATATTTTATTTATCTTGTTAAAACGAAGGATGTACATGAGGAATCGGGCAAAATATTCACCTCCGGTCAGAGAAAAAACGGGTGGAGCTTTAAAAATATCCTTTAACTTGAGCAGTTTCATTTCTGGTAATATAGGATGATGATAAAGGCCAGTAAAAAACAGGATAAAAGTAGCATGTTTTTTATCAAAATCCGAAATAATTTGTTATTCTTGGCAAAGCATGGAAAGATTAAGGAATACATCGGAAAACTATAATTGGCTTCCCACTTCACGAAAGGAAATGCAGGGATTGGGATGGCAACAGGCCGATGTTGTTTTATTTACAGGAGATGCCTATATCGACCACCCTTCATTTGGGGCTGCTGTTATAGGACGTGTGCTGGAAGCTGAAGGATTGAAGGTTGCCATTGTTCCTCAACCCAACTGGCAGGATGACCTTCGGGATTTTAAAAAATTGGGTGCTCCTCGGCTGTTTTTTGCTGTTACTGCAGGGAATATGGATTCAATGATCAATCATTATACTGCAGGAAAACGTAAACGTTCCGATGATGCTTATACTCCGGCAGGAAGATCTGGCCAACGCCCCGACTATGCAACCATAATTTATTCACAGATCATCAAACGGTTGTTCCCACATGTTCCGCTGGTTATTGGAGGTATTGAAGCATCACTTCGCAGGCTTACCCATTACGATTATTGGTCCGACAGGTTAAAACCCTCCATACTGAATGATTCCGGGGCCGATGTATTATTTTATGGAATGGGTGAAAAATCAATAGTGGAATTTGTCCGGCTGATGTTGCGGGGGGTGCCTGTTAATAAATTAACAACCATCCCACAAACGGCCTTTTTGGTTGATAAAGAAACTGATTATCCTACAATAAAGGAATGGAATGAATTTGAGCTTGCCTCTCATGAAGAGTGCCTGACGGATAAAAAGTTGTTTGCCAGTAATTTTAGGTACATTGAGGAAGAATCAAATAAACAGGAAGCAAGGAAGCTGGTACAAAAGATCGGAAATAAGAAAGCTGTAGTGAATCCTCCCTGGCCGGTTTTTCAGGAACAGGAAATCGACCGGGTATATGATTTACCTTATACCCGGTTGCCTCATCCCCGGTACAACAATAAAGGACCGGTACCGGCTTATGAAATGATTCGTCATTCAATAAATATTCACCGTGGCTGCTTTGGAGGTTGCTCATTTTGCACCATTTCGGCTCATCAGGGGAAATTTATTGCCAGTCGTTCGGAAGAATCCATCCTTAGGGAGGTGGAGAAGGTGACTCAGATGCCGGATTTCAAGGGATATATCTCTGATTTGGGTGGACCTTCAGCCAATATGTACAGAATGAAAGGAATTTATGAGGAAGTATGCCGGAAGTGTAAACGTCCTTCATGTATTTTTCCGAATGTATGTAAGAATCTGGATACATGCCATAAGCCTATGCTTGAGTTGTATGAAAAAGTACGTCGTCATCCAAAAGTGAAAAAAGCTTTTATTGGCAGTGGCATTCGTTATGATCTTATTTTGGAAAAGACAGGGAATAAGGAAACAGACACTATTAACCGGCATTATTTGCGTGAAGTTATTAAGCATCATGTATCGGGCAGGTTAAAAGTGGCCCCGGAACATACTTCTGAACAAGTTCTAAAAATAATGAGAAAGCCGTCGTTCAGCCTGTTTGAAAAACTGACACGGGAATTCTTAAAAATTAATAAGAATGAAAAGCTGGAGCAGCAGTTGATTCCGTATTTTATTTCAAGTCATCCGGGTAGCACGCCGGAAGACATGGCAGATCTTGCCATCCGGACTAAAAATATGGATTTCAGGCTGGAGCAGGTACAGGATTTTACTCCTACTCCGATGACTTTAGCTGCCGTGATTTATTATTCAGGGTACCATCCCTATACTCTCGAAAAAGTTTTTACAGCCCGCAGCCAAACTGCCAAACAGGAACAACGAAAGTTTTTCTTTTGGTATAAAAGAGAATACCGGAAATCCATCATCAGGGAATTAAAAGCCAAAGACCGACAGGATCTTATCGATCAGCTGTTTAAATAAATTTAAAAGTAGTGTTATGAAGAATAAAAGTATTATCGGTATCGTTTCATTAATCCTGGTTTTTACATCGTGTTCAGAACTCATGCAAATAGCACAGGAAGCTTCAGCAGGAAACAAACCTTTGACTCAGACCGAAATCGTGGCCGGTCTGAAGGAAGCATTGATAGTAGGCACCAATAAGTCGGTAAAGATTTTGGGTGTAACCGATGGTTATTACGGCGATGAGGCTGTAAAAATTCTTTTGCCACCGGAAGCTGAAGTAGTTATGGAAAATATTGGCAAGATTCCGGGTGGAAAAGAGTTGCTTGATGATGTGTTGCTGCGCATTAACCGTGCAGCTGAGGATGCTGTTTCTGAAGCAGGTCCTATTTTTGTTAACAGTATAAAGGAGATGGCTATAACCGATGCCATTGGCATCTTACGTGGAGAAAATGATGCAGCAACTCAATACCTTCGCCGTACTACTTACGACAAACTTTTCAATCTCTACAGCCCAAAAATTGAAGATTCACTCGATAAAAAGCTGGTAGGCAATATTTCTACCAGCCAAAGTTGGAATGTACTTGTTATTAAGTGGAATGAAATGGCAAATTCGATGCTGGGCCAGGTGGCAGGACTTAAACCCGTTGACACCGAATTGAATGAGTATCTGACTGAAAAAGCACTTGACGGTCTGTTTCTGAAAATTAAAAACGAGGAACAGCGGATTCGTAAGGACCCGGTGGCCAGAGTGACCGATCTCCTGAAGCGTGTTTTTGGATCGGTTCAAGAGGGTTAGTTTTATAGAGAATTTTTGAAATTTTTTTTCTTGCCTGATAATTTCACTTTCAATTATAATTGCTACATTGTTTTGCAGGATTATATTCGGCTGTATACATTTTATACCTGACATAAGTGTCTAATACATAATAATTAACTGTCATGAGACTTGAATTTCAACGAATAGAAGAAGCCAATGATTTGGTAAACCAATTAATTGAACACCATCCTCAGGCAATTTTTTTAACTGATCACGAATTTAAAATCAAATATTTCAACAAAGCGTTCCAGTTACTTACTCGAAGTGATAAAGGTGATATTCTTGACCATGAATTTTGTGAAATAATGGGTTGTTCTGACCGTGGAAAAGTAGTTTTACAAAGTGATAATTTTTGTAAAGTTTGTCAGATGAGAGAGCTTCTTTCCGGTTCGAATTTATCAGAACTTACTTTGATTCGTGATTTTAATATACACAATAAAATGGTTACAAAGCATCTGCATATTGTGGCATACAGATTGGTGATGCGTGGCAATAAATACCGTTTGGTAGTTATTGAAGACAGAACTCAAAAACATTGAGAACAGTTTAATTTTTTTCTCAAAATGAAAAGAAAGTTCATGCAAGGAATATTTTGCTTTAACTCTTATAAGTCTTTTACTATTTCTTCTTTTGCATAAACTTTCATTTTGCTTCTTATTTCGGAGAAATCATTTGTTTTTATTTAATGCAGCAAGAATACGTTCAGGGGTTACCGGTAACTGGAAAACTCTTGCGCCACATGCTTCAAATACAGCATTTGCCACAGCTGCTCCTATGCAAATAATGGCAGGTTCGCCACCTCCCTGTGGAGGTTGATCCATAGCATCAACAAATGCAGTCTCAATAACTTCCGGAATGTCGGAGAATAAGGGTATATGATAGTTATTAAAATTTGTAGTTTTTACTTCGCCCCAGTCAAATTCTATATCTTCCTTTAAGGAATATCCCAAACCCATGTTTACACAACCTTCAGCCTGTATAACTGCGCCCTCAGGATTTACTACCTGTCCCATATCCTGACCAACAACTGCACGTTTTATTTTAACCTCACCTGTCTGACTGTTTACATCCGCTTCCACAATTACAGTAACAAAAGTTCCTGCATCGGTTCCAACGGCAATGCCCCGGCCTGTTCCTTTAGCCGGCTTTTCATTTGACCATCCGAATTTCTGTGCAGCTGCCCGGAGTGAGTTTATAGCCCGTTGGTTATTCATGTTTTTTGTGCGAAATTCAAGAGGATCCATTTCAATGCTGTTAGCCATAATATCAATTTGCGATTCTCTGGCAAATGTATTGGTGTTGTTTCCAGGAGCACGCCAGGCTCCTGTTCCAAACGGATGAACGTCTTTACCATTAAAATTGGTGGTGCGATGATTCGGAACGCTGTAAAATAATTCTGTTCCCCTATCTCCTGCACAATAGATGTTGAAGTCCCAGTATTTTATTGCTCCGCTTTTTGTTATTCCCGAATTCACTTTGATTACTGCTGCAGGCCTGAACCTGTCATACATGAACTCTTCTTTGCGGGTCCACATAAGCTGAACAGGAGTGCCTTCTGTCATTTTAGCAATACGTGCAACTTCAATGGCCTGTTGATTGTATATTTTTCCCCCGAAACCTCCTCCTATAAATATTTGCCTGAGGTGAACATCTTCTTTAGAAATTCCAAGAAGTTCTGCAATTTCCAGCTGCGTGCCAAATGGCGTCTGGGATGAAGCCCACATGGTAATTTTACCGTTTTCATAAATGGCCGTAGCAGCATGTGTTTCAATAGAGGCATGTGCCTTGTAGCCATCAAGGTATTCATGCTCGAATTCGAAATCAGATTCTTTTTTTCCTGCATCAAGAATTCCATCCTGATATCGTACCTTACTATCGGTGGCTGTTCTTAAAATGTGATCAAATATGCTTTCATTATCGGCTTTCGAAGAAGGCTTTTCCCATTCGGTTTTTACCTGATATATTGCCCGTTCAGCTGTTTCAGGATTATTGTGAAGAAGGACAACAAAATCACCTTCCTTTTTGATTTGTATTCCATCAATCTTTTCAACAGCCGATGTATCAATTGAAAGGAGTTTTGCATTATGGGCAGGTGGCCTTACTATCGAGGCATATAAAAGCCCCGGGAACCGGATATCTGCACTGTAAAGAGCTTTACCAGTAACTTTTTCTAAAGCATCTCTATGGTTAAATGATTTTCCGATGTAGTTGAACTGCCCCGGCTTTTTTATTTCAGGCTTAAATGAAACCTGTTGGATGATTTTTTGCCCTTTTGTCAGTTCGGCATAGGATATGCTTTTGCTGGTATCTGATTTCAGAGATATTTTTCCTTTTGATGCTATGAGCTGGCCAACAGGTGCATTTAGTTTTTCCGATGCAAGTTTTTTCAGAACTTCTCTTGCTTCCGCAGCTGCAGCACGTATAAGGGGATCGTGAAACCGTGTGGTCATAGAGCCCCATGTTCCGTTATCGTGGGGACAAAGCATAGTATCCCCCATTATCATTTCAACCTGATTGATATCTGCTTCCAGTTCATCAGCAAGGGACTGTGCAAGCGAGGTGATGATTCCCTGTCCCATTTCTATTTTTCCCGAATAACATTCAACACGACCATCTTCTTTTACTCTCAAAAATGCATTGAACTCCGGAAAGTCCTCTTCATCAAGCCCGCTAAAGCCACTTTTGAAAGCCAGTTCACTCAGGGAAAAAACAATGATGATACCCCCTCCAAGGTTTTTCAGGAAGTCACGCCTGTTTACCTGTACCGGTGGTTTATTTACATCATGAAAATAAAAACTGTCAATTGTTTCCGTTCTCATGGCTGTTCTACTCCTTTCATTGCTTTTGAAGCAGATGCAATAGCTTCTATAATCCGCGTGTGGGCACCACATCTGCAAAGGTTATCTTCCATTCCATCAATAATCTCTTTTCGGGAAGGAGTGGCATTTTTATGAAGTAAACCTACGGCATTCATAATCATCCCCGATGTACAGTAGCCACATTGGAGTGCATCGTTGTCGACAAAAGCCTGCTGAACAGGATGGAGTTCTCCGTTTTTTGCAAGTCCTTCAATAGTTACAATTTTTGTGTTGGCTACATCTTCTATTAATATTCCACATGAACGTACCGGGTCATCATTCATTAAAACAGTACATGCGCCGCAGTATCCTAGTCCGCATCCATATTTTGTTCCCGTCAGGTTAAAATGTGAACGCAGCACCCAAAGCAGTGTCTGGTTAGGTTCAACCTGAACTTCTACTTTGTTTCCGTTTAACTCAAAACGAATTTTTTCTGCCATACTTATTGGGTTTTATTAATTTCATAAAAATAATCTTCTGGTGTATCTATATCTCTGGTTATTTCCGCTGCTGTGCATTCCATTTCGAATATTTGGCTGCTGAAATTTTCCATCAGGTTTCGCAATCCTTTATTCTTATCGAGTTGTTCTATATCGGTTTTATATTTTGTTTCAATCAGAATCGGGTGGCCACGCTTTCCGGAATAGGTTGGTATTATGATTCCCTTTCCTGAAGTTTTCCAGGCTGCTAATAATTGCTCCGGTACCGCTGCCGGAATATGAGGCTGATCTCCCAGAAAAATAACTGCTGCTTCAGCATTTCCGGGGAGTGCTTGAAATCCACAAATAACTGAAGAAAGCATGCCTTCAGAGTAATTTGGGTTTTTACAGTAATTCAGGTTGGGATTGTTGATTTGCCGGCGTATTTCATCACTGTTCGAACCGAGGACTACAATTACATTGTGGGTTAATAAATCAGCAGCAATCTTTACTACTTTCTCAATAACAGATAACCCGTGAAACGGAAGCAACAGCTTTTGCCTGTGCATTCGCGTTGAGCTGCCTGCTGCCAATATAATTGCCCACACATTTTTCATTTCATGCTGTTTGTCTGGTGTCGAACCTGTATCAGTTGAGCGGCAATGCTTACTGCAATTTCCTCAACAGTTTTTGAATTGATGTCAATCCCTGCAGGGCTGATAATTTTTTCCCATTGTTCCGGGGTAGACCAGCCTTCTTTAATAAACTGTTCACGCATCAGCATACTTTTCTTTCTGCTGCCAATCATCCCCAGATATTTCACCGATGAGTTGAGAAAAGCTTTAAGAACCTCTGAATCTTTATTATGGCCGGTAGTTACTGCAACTATATAGGTGTTTCTGTCTACTGCAATTTCTGCAAATGAAGTTTCAATACTTCCGTTAAGAACGATATCAGCGTCGGGCAGATTTTCTTTTGTGCCATATTCACTGCGGAAATCCCATACAATAACTTCAAAACCAAGCATTTTCCCAAGTGAGGATAATGCTTTCCCGATGTGCCCTGCTCCGGCAATTATGAGTCTTGGCGGCGGGAGAATAGATTCAAGGTACACAAGCTCTCTTTTTGCCGAAACTTCCGGGTATTCTATTTTCCTGTAGTCTTCATTAACCGGGTAAGCCATCATTTCATCAACATGACTTTTTACCTCAGGGTTCAAAGATGATGAGCGATGCATGTACCCATTTTTTGAAATCCAATCTCGTTCAACATTAAATTTCCCGTTCTTATCAATACAAACATGGGTTACCATGACCCCCGGAATCCTCTGAGAAACCGACCTTTTTAATTCATTAAAAACATCAATATATTTACCTGGCTCAGTATCCAGAAGAATTTCCATTTTTCCGCCGCATACAGCAGCATCCTTTTCCGCAATATCATTTGACAGATTAAAGGTATGAATAGCTGTGTCTCCTCCGATAATAGCTTCTTTTGCAATTTGCTTAATCGAAAATTCAACCATTCCGCCTCCGATGGTTCCCGCAATCAATCCATTTTCACCAAATAAAGCCGAACTGCCCTTTTTTTGTGGAGCAGAGCCTGTTGTTTCTGTAACAGTTGCCAAAGCAAATTTGCTCTTTTTGCTTAAAAAACCGGGTAATTCAGAATAAAGGCTGAATGAGTTTGAAATTCCATTCATTAATGGCATTCTATATTCAATTATTTATTTTAACCTGCATTTGTTCTTTTTCTGAAAAGCAAATGATAAAGTACCAAATTAATTAAATAGAAATCATCTGACAAAAAAAATGAATTGATATTTATACAATTCAGAGAATTAATTGGTTCTACTCCTTTAAATCAGGAAGTTTGTGAGAAAATATTCTGTCAAATCAATAAAATAGTTATATCATTCTTTGTATAGGTAACATTGTTAAGGTTATTAAAAGATTGGCAAGCATTAACTCAAAAGCAGACCTTCCGGATGGTATTGAAAAGTGCCGCCGGATTCATACTATTTTTTACCCTACACGAGTAAGTTTTATTCTAGTAAAATCTATATATAAATATAGTCCAAAGCTAGTCATTAGCTATCTTTATACTAACTTTATACTAGCTTCATACTAGCTTCATACTAGCTTTGGTCACTCGAAGGAAGTTCCTGGAGAGGCATCAGTTATTTAGGGACAAAGCCGCCGAGTTACAAGGATGCCAATACGATTGTACAGCAGACAACGAGGATGAAAATGAAGCTGATAATTGGGTTTTTAAATGCATGCGCAGCTATTGTCAGGATAAGTTTCCCGAGGCACAGTACCCCCACTCAGGAAGCTTTTCATGCGGTTACTTCATACAACGACCACAATGAGATCAAAGGAACGTTTCCCAAACTGGAGATTGATTACAGCCAGGTCATGGTTGGGCGCGGGAATCTTCCTGCGGCAGAACAGGCATCATGCGCACCGGCTGGTAAAGGCAATATCAGGTTCACCTGGATGGCCACATCGGAAAGGCCCGGCGTACGAAGCGATGAGACGGTAATGCTTTTGGCATACTTTCCTTCAAAGAAGTATGCGGCCGACAGCCTGCAGGGAAGTATCAGGAAGGAAGGAGAAGCAGTTTTAACGGTACCACCGGATTTTGCAGGTGAAGAGGCACATTGCTGCCTGTGCTTTGCCAATCTTCCAAATCTGGCTCAGAATCCGTCGGCAGAATGGATTTCACTTTTTAACTCAGAAATTTTTTCCCTTGCCAGGTATTCCGTTCATTTAACCGTTTTTCCACTTTTGCCATAAATTCAAAATTTTTAAGTCCCCATATTGGAGCAATCAGCATTTCCGGAGGTGCCTGACTGATAAACCTTTCTACAATTATTTCAGGATTAAGTAGTTCCAGGTAGTCAACTATCAGTTCAACATATTCCTCAGCCGAAAACAGATGGAATTTCTGAGGAGTTTTCTGGTACTGCTTTTCCATTAATGTTCCTTTATGAATTTGCAGCTGGTGCAGCTTTAAGTTTTTAACCGGCAATCCGGATATTACCCTTGCCTGGTCCAGCCAGTCGGTATACGATTCTCCCGGCAATCCGAGAATGAGATGTGCACATGTATTTATATTTCTCCGACTGGTTTGTTCCAGTGCCCAAACCGATTCGGCGAATGTATGTCCCCGGTTCATATTTTGGAGCGATAAATCAAGATGGGATTCCAGGCCGAATTCTACCATTACGTATACTTTTTTACTTAATGCTGCAAGGTAATCCAGCAATTCTTCACTGACTGCATCGGGCCGGGTGGAAATAACAAGTCCTGCTATTTTGGGGTTTTGAAGGGCTTCCTCATAAAGAAGTTTTAAATCTTCAAGGGGAGCCCACGTACTGGTATAGGCCTGGAAATAAGCGAGAAACCGCATGGCATTGTATTTTTGTTCAAAAAACCGGATTCCCTGCTGTACCTGATTCGAAACGGAATTTTCGAGGTTGCAGTAACTGGGTTTAAATGTTTTGTTGTTGCAATAAGAACATCCTCCGCGACTTTTTGTACCATCTCTGTTGGGGCAGGTAAAACCAGCATCTATTGAAACTTTCTGTACCCGTTCGGAAAAATAATTCCGAAAATAAGTTGAGAAATCATTGTACCTTTTATTATGTCCCCAGCTGTATTCCTTTTCCATATTACACCTCAAAGTGAAGCGGCAAATTTAAAAAATAAAAAAGTCTTATTTTTTTTGATAATGAAGCTGAATAAAAAAATGAGGAGAAATATACAGATGTCTGTTTTTTCTGTTTGCTTGTTGAAAAATAGTTGAAAACTTTGATTGATATGAGTTTGTTTACCTTTCCAGTATAAAAACTTATTTCTATTTTTAATTATGAATTTAAATTCAAAAAATATGTTCTCTCAAAAAGATGAAGCTGAGAATCAGAAAAAGAGGCAGTAAACCGGAGGAAGTAAAAAAGCAGATAGAAAATTTCAGAAATGGTTTTCCTTATTTGATAGTTGAAGAAGCAGCAACTGTTGGAAATGGAATTATTGTCATTGACAAAGATGAGGTAATAAATTATGGGGACTATTATCTGCAAAAACTTAATGATGGCAGTTTACCCCTGAAGTTTGTACCTGCGTCAGGAGCTGCCAGCAGAATGTTTAAATCTCTGTTTGAAGCTTTGAGCGAATGCAGCAAAAACAGTGACCGGGAAGTTGCACTTGCGGACAATGCAATTGCAAGAGAGTTTTTGGAAAACAAAGAGAAATATGCTTTTTATAAAGATCTGAAAAAATCGATTGAAGAGAAGGGAGCGAAAAAAAACTGTTTTAACTGGATTGATTTTCTTTTAAATGAAAAAGGGCTCAATTACCGTTCCCTTCCAAAGGGGTTACTTAAATTTCATAAATATAACGATGGTGAACGTACTCCGTTTGAAGAACATCTTGTGGAGGGGACAATGTACGGGAAAGACAACCGGAACATATCAAGAATACATTTTACTGTTTCACCCGAACATAAACAGGAATTTCAGAATCTTCTGGAAGATGTAGGGGAAATGTATGAAAGTAGTACAGGAACTGCATTTGAGGTTTCCTTTAGTGTGCAAAAACCATCAACTGATATGATTGCAGTTGATATGAATAATGAACCTTTTCGTGATAAGGACGGAAGTTTGCTTTTTCGTCCGGGTGGCCATGGAGCATTAATTGAGAACCTGAATGATTTGGATGCGGATGTTATTTTTATAAAAAATATAGATAATGTAGTTCCTGATCGTCTGAAAGCTCCTGGTATTGAATATAAAAAAGCTCTTGGGGGCTTGTTGTTTAAATATCAGGAAAAAATCTTCAGATATCAGAAGTTGCTCAATGAAAGGCATCCCGCAGGGCTTGAAAGCGGATTTTTGGCAGAAGCAGCCAATTTTCTGGAAAATACCTTAAATACAAAGCCTCCTGAGAGCCAGTATTATACTGAGAAAGAAGAACTTTATCAGTATCTTAAGGAAAAGTACAACCGCCCGGTGCGCATATGTGGCATGGTGAAAAATGAGGGGGAACCAGGAGGGGGACCTTTTTGGACGGTTAATCCCGATCAGACCATTTCACTGCAGATTGTAGAAAGTTCACAGATAGATCCGGATAGTGTTCAGCAACAGAAAATTCTGAACCAGTCCACTCATTTTAATCCTGTTGACCTGGTTTGTGGTGTGAAAAATTATAAAGGAGAAAAATACGATTTAACCATGTTTACGGATCCGGCTGCTGGATTTATATCTATAAAATCGAAAGACGGCAGAGATCTTAAGGCACAGGAATTGCCAGGACTGTGGAATGGAGCTATGAGCTACTGGATTACTCTTTTTGTAGAAGTTCCGATAGAAACGTTTAATCCGGTGAAAACTGTAGCCGATTTGTTAAGGGAACAACACCTTTAAATTTAACTGTTTCTTTTTTCAGTTTGAATTCGTACTTTCGCTGTTTCAATTTTGGAAATTGAATGAATAAAGAAGATTGGAGTTATTTAAGAGAAGAGGGCATTGAAGAAGCACTTAAGCGCTTCAAAAGATCGCTTGTTTCAGGAAGAACAAGCTACTTTGATGTGTCTGAATTTGAAGGTATCGTAGAGTATTTGCTCGATGAAGGAGATATTAATACTTCAGAGATTGCTGCTTTACAAGGTATCCGGATTCATCCCGGCGCTGTTCCCTTGCAATTAAAATATGCTCAGGTATTGCTTAGCAAAGGAAAATATCAAAATGCACTTAAGTATCTTAACCTTGCAGAACAGATTGAATTGACAAATCCCGATGTGCATTTAATGAAAGGCTCGGCCTGGCTGATAATGGGAAATGAAAAGGAAGCCGAAAATTCTTTTAGAAAAGCTTTGAAAAATGCAGATGCGGAAAAGGATGATATTTTGTATCACATTGGTTCTTCTTATGTTCAGGCAGGGGAAATTGATAAGGCTATCAGCTACTTTGAGAAATCCCTGAAAATAAATCCTGAAAATGAACTGGCACTATATGATCTTGGTTTTTTTAGTGATCAGGAGGGGCATTACCAGAAAAGTATTGAATATTACAATCGGTACCTTGATATTGATCCCTTTAATTTTTCGATATGGTTTAATTTGGGAATTTCATACAATAAAGCAGGCGATTATGATAATGCAGTAAAAGCATATGAATTTGCCCTTGTTTTAAATGAAGATTTCGATCAGTCTCTTTTCAATATTGGTAATGCTTATGCCAATGCAGGCAAATATCATGAAGCCATTAAAAGCTATCTGGAGTACCTGGAATTGGATTCGGAAAATGATGATGCCATGTGTTACATTGGAGAATGTTACCTGAATCTCGAAAATCACCTGGAGTCAGAACATTTTTACAAGAAGTCTCTGGAACTAAATCCGGAAAACGATACGGCAATGTTTGGCATCGGATTGATTATGTGGGTAGAAAAAAAATGGAAAAAAGGAATAAAATACATAAAAAAAGCATTAAAGATTGATCCTTTAAATTCGGAGTATTGGATTACTCTGGCCAAATTATACAACGACAGTAATCAGAAAGAAGAAGCAGAAAAAGCACTCATTAAAGCTGCTGAGCTGGAAACTGAGAATTCCGAACTTTGGCTTACCTGGGTTGATGTATATATGAAACACAAGGACATTGACAATGCCATCAGGATTCTGGAAGACGGTATGGGAAATAACGACGATTCCCTTTTAAAGTACCGCATGGTAACTTTATTACTTGAGAAAAAGCAGGAAAAGAAAGCACTTGCATTGTTTAAATCAGCAATGAATCAGGATTTTTTAAATATAAGTTACTTTTTCGATATTTATCCGAAGGCATTAAAAAACAACAATCTGCTAAAACTGGTGGATAAATATCGTAAAAACAATAATTTATAAACTTTTTTTTGATTTATTCCTCCTGTATTTCTAAAAACCACTGTATAGTAAATAAGCCGGCGGGAATAATTCCATCATCATGGCTAAAATCAGGCAATGGAACAAGTTGAACAGTATTCGTGCTTGTCCCTTCGTTTAATAATTGCTGATAAATTGACTGTGAAACCTGGAATGGAACGGATTCGTCTCCCGTGCTGTGGATAAGACGCGTTGGTGTTGATACGTTCCATGCATCTACGCTATTGGCTTCAAGGGCCTCCCGGATAGAAGAGAAGGTAGTGTCTGTATCGTAGTTCATTAAAAAATTTTCGGTAAACAACTCTGAAATGTCAGTGGTGAGTTGGCTGTTAATTGCCTCTCCCGATAAATTTCCGTCATACAATACTGCAACCAGTGAATCATATGGCGGATTGAAGATTGCATCAAGGGGAGTATGGATTTCATTGAGTTGATTATAACTTTCAAATACAAATCCCATAAAATAGGGATTAATATATGTTTCCTGATCTAAAATATAATTGTTGACAAAACTAAGATCGTAAGGTCCGGCGCTGGGTGCACTTGCTTTTAGATTGAATTCCGAGGAGTGGTTGGTTTCAATTTCCTTCTGAACCTGCAGGGTAGCCCATCCTCCCATGGAATAACCGGTAAGATAAAGATCGTTGTTCAGCCTGAAATCCCTCAGAGAAGCAAGTTCTTCTACCGCCCGCAGCATGTCAATTACAACCGGGACTGTGGAATTTTGATGCAAATAGGGATGAAATGTATCATCGGTTGAGCCAAATCCTATATAATCGGGAAGGGCAATAACAAAACCGGTTGATGCAACCGTTTCAAGAAAGATATAAAAATCACGATCGGGGTTTACCGAGGGTGCATTATTGTGAAGCGTATTGGTGCCGTTTTGATAACTTAATATGGGAAACGGACCTTCTCCCATTGGTGCACTTACCAATCCTGATGCAATGACAGGTTCCCCTTCAAATGTTGTTCTATAGGTAATAGAATAAACTACCAGGCCATACTTCACCCTTTCCTGAACTGCAGCCATTTCAGGGTAGGCCGTTACCACTTGATTGAATATGGTTTCGACCATTACCGGAAGGTAGGAGCGTTTAATTTCATAATTAACCAGGTACTCCAGCTGAGGTTCGTCATCATCGTCATTAAACAGGTTCTGACAAGCTGATGAGCTGAAAATTAAGGCTATAGCCAATATCTTTAAGATAAATAAATTTATTTTCATGGTATCATAATTTTTTCAAAGGTACAAAAAGTTGATGAATCTTTATGAGATGCCACACCTGATAATCCTAAATTCCAATAATCCCGGAAATTCCTGAATAGATCGATTTCCACCAAAAATTGATGATGGACCTTTTTTCATCACGCTCAAAATATATGTCTGCAGGTTTAAGGTTATCCTTGTTCTGAATTTGCGTTTCAACCTTAAAGTTATTGACCAGGAAGGAAGAAAGTCCTGCTTTTTGAATTTCATCACCGCTGTAATCGAGAACCGCTATTTTTAAGTTATCGTAAGCCATATATAATTCTCCGGCTGCGAATTCCCTGTTAAAGGCAATGTTGAATTCAAACCGGGTTAATTCTCCACTTTCCAGAGCTACCGGAGCAGTTTTTGTAATCATATTATTGAGGGGCATTAAAGACATGTTTCCCAACGACCCGGTAATTGTATGTTCATACTCCGGACTGTTTAAATCGAATGTAAACCGGGCAGCTAATAATGCCTTGTTCATCAGGTGTGCTTCAGCGTTAACATGGAAAAGTCCTGGGAACCCTGTTTTTTCTTTTATATTTGATAATCTGTCACCGGTAATGGTAAGACCGGTAAATTCCACAAAACCGGGTTCATCAAATATACCTAGTAATTCACTGTATTTAATTCGCGAAGGCTTTAGTTTTACAGAATCGAAAACGAAAGGCTGCTTCATATCCATAATTAAATCCTGCGGCCATTCAGTCTGCTGGCTCTGATCGAATGGAAAGCGTTTATTTCTAAAAATTTGAACATCTGCAGGACCAATAACCAGGGATCCTGCATCAAGGATATTATCCTGAAGCCAGCGCTTTTCATTAATTCCCCTTAACTCTATATATTTGATGGTTGCTTCAGCAACATCTGTCTGGAATCCTGTCTGCAGTGGAAATGATTTTCTGTCGGCAACCGGCTTAATCTCAATATTATTCAATGAAACCAGATGTCCGGATGATTTGTACATCAAAGAATCTGCAGTGAATGCATACATCTGGTTTTTACTCCTGGTTGACAATTGAGTAGCAGAAATTGTAAATTCACGTGAATTCAGCAAATTGTGAGGCGGCTGGTTTTCACTTAATACAATGTCTTTGAAAGATAAATTCAATCTGTTGTTAAGAAGTTGTTTCCGCAGCCAGTTGAAGTTTAAAGTTGCATTTTGGATGTCCAGACTTTTTACCTCTATCGAGTTTACAAGATGTTCCACGTAAGGATAAAGATCAAGAGTCTGCAAAAATTCCAGTGTATCTTCTTTTAATTCTTTATTGATTATAATGGAAATCTCCGGATCGTTTACTTCAATATTGTTAAATTTAAAACTGTTTTCAGTAAGGGCGGAATTAAAATCAAAACCATAAAAATGAATAGTTGGAGCAGAAATAGAAAACCTGTTTTTTGAATCATCAGGAATGTCGGGTAAAAACTTCAGGTTTGAAATGTCAATTGATTTCTTCTCCCTGTTAAAATTAAAGGAATCAATCCGAAGATTGTGAGTCGCATCAACAGGAAGAATAAAATCAGAAGCAGAAAGATTGACGTTACTGCTGGTTAACTGAATTAGATTCTGTTCGTTGTTTTTTAATAAAATATCGGGGACAACCAGCTGAAACGAGAAATTAGCCATGGCTTTGTGCTGAGTACCCGTTTTAGTATAGGTGATTGCCTTTCCGTTGGTAATTTTTAATTCAGTTATATCCAGCGACTCTACAATGGAAGGCATTGGAATGCTGTATGCTTTTATATCCAGCCCTTTTGCTTTTTCTTTTTGTATGTAAACCTGAAAAAGTGGATTTATTATTTTTAATGATTGAATTTTAGGTTTATGTGAATAAAATGCTTTCTGAAAATCGAATCCTTCAATTTTTATTTCTGGAATAGCTACTTGCCAGGTTGTTGAAAGTTCGTTGTATTTTTCTGAAGTAATTAACGGAAACAGCAATGCATCTTTTACATAGATGCCCGATTCAGATGAGGAAAATCTGATTTTACCTCCTTTAAGTACATGCACATCATCCGACAATTCAAATTCCTGATCCTTAATTGTTAAATCAAAATTATCTGAAAAGAGCAGACGCTTTTTATGGCGTTCACTATCGTTCAGCCTGAAGTTTTCGAGAATAACTGAAAACTCGTTATCAAAAGATGTTGTACGTCCTTTTCGTGTATGGTTTATCCATGTTAACAATCCGTCAGAGATTCTGAACCGGCTGATTTCTATATCTTCCAGATAGCTAAAAATAAGTTCGTAGAAGTCGGATAGTTCCTGCCTTTCGCTTTCTTCATTAAGTGAAGCGAAATTCTCAAAGTAAATTTTCGGATTGGAAATGTTAAAATCAGCAATTTTAACCCTCTGGTTTAAAAACGCATCTGCCAAATCAACATTTTTAAGTGTTATGCGGGGTACAAAAATATTGAACAACTCAGAGTGCCCAGTGCTGGACATCATTTCCATTCCAACATTTTCATGTACCGGCTGAAGCCTTATTTTAGCTATTTCAACCCGATGATTGAAGCTTGAAACCCACAGGGTATCCACCTCGAGTTTATGAAAATCATCGGTGAGACGCATACTGTAATCATAGAAATGCAGGTCGAAATCAGAAGCATAAAAGAAGTTAACCCTGCGTTGTAAACTTGCTGAATCAAGCCGAAAATCGGAAAGATAGAATTCAATATTGGATTCCAGGTACCCTTTTAATGTTTCATTGTAACTGTTCCTGATGTTCAGCTTTCCATCCGTAACAATTACAGAATTGGCATAAACACCCTGAAGGTAATCAGTTACTACTTCAAAAAGGAGCCCTGAACCTCCTTTCCCCTTTTGCTTCTCTTTTTCGAGATTATACAGCAGATTAACATTGGGTTCTGTCACTTCAATTTTTGCAGTCGGTAAAATACGCCGGTGATATAAATCCAAAAAATTAACCCCCTCAATATTCAATGCTTTGCATTCTATGTTAATTTCATTTCGTGCTGTTGTACTTTTATTGTTTTGAGGATGGATATGAATATCATGAACATTCAGTCTGTTTGAGTAAGTAGAGGCGAACAATGAACCGGCTCTGAAGAAATGTTCATTATCTTCAAGTCTCAGATGATATCCTTTAACCCGCATTTCCAGATCGCTTGCATGCAACAGTTTCCCCTGGTTTAAATAAGAGGTAGAATCAAGACTGAAATCATTAAGTATAATGTCAATCGATTCAAAACGCTGCCGGTAATATATGGTATCGGGTTGCCTGAAAATTTCAACATTAGCGCCCTGAAGATAGAAACTGTCAACATCCAGTTTTATAAACCGGCTTTTAATCAGTGAATAAAGATCAAATTCATCAATATCCTCAAACTTAATTTGTGCCGGGTTATTTTTATGAAAGAATTTAATCTGCGGTTCAAGAAATTCAAGAAATCCTATTTTCAGTGAATCGCTTAATGCAAAGCGTGTAATACTCTGGCTTTTAATATAAACTTCGGGTACATATACTTCAAAGAGATTTTTCTCAGGCTGAAAAGCGTATGGGAACAGATTAAATCCTTTTATCCGGATATCGGTTGTTTTAAGAGAATAGTAAAGGGTATCGATAGTTAATTTATGAAGGCTGTCACCTATATCGTTCCTGAAATCATTTATCCGCACAAGAACATCGGATGTTTCAAAATAGCTCTCCTGACTACGTGCCATATCAGAACTGGAAATAAAATCGTATACATCAATCGATATTTTTTCAGCCCTGGTGATAAAATTGGAATCGCCAACTGCACTATACAAGTCAAAATCTGCATCTTCAAATTCTATCTTTTTAATATCAACCTTTTGCACAAATTCAAAAAGGGGCCATATTTTTTTTATGAATCCTGTTTTAATTGTTAAGGAATCTACCTGAAGCAATTTTTCTCCGGCCAGTTTTACTTCCGGCCGGGTTATTTTAATTTTTCTTTCTGAAAGCACATTTTCTGAAATCAACAATTTCAGATTTATTCCTTCCATTTGAATTTCATTTGCACTGAAACTGTAAAGAATTTCTTCCTTAGTTGTTTCCTTGTCTGATAATCTGTAGCGGGTTGGTGTGAGGCTAACTTCCTGAAAAGTAAGTGTTAAGGGAAATACACCTATATTGATGCCGGCAATAGACAATTCATACTGTCCTTTCGACTGCATATGGGTATATTTTACTATCCGGGAAATTAAAAAGGCAGGAATCCACAGCCAGATAATGATAACTGCAGCCATCAGCAACAGTAAAAAAGATGGCAACAACCACTTTCTTAAATTCTGTATGTTCTTCCATGAAGTCATTGAGTAAAAATGGTAAATTTTTTTAATATAGCTAAATTAAAATCATTAGTTTAATCTATCTGAAAAACAATAACTTATGTAAATATAGATTGGTAACTACTGAAGGATTTGGCATTAACGATGCATAAAGCGTTAATTAATTTTCTATTTTTACTTTCGAAACAAGTAATTCCAATATTATGAAACTGTTCCTGACCATCGCTGTCTGTCTTGCAATCAGTTTCAACATGAAAGCACAGCCGGTAAAAATTATGCTGGTAACAGGTGGACATTCCTACGATACCCTTCAATTTTTTCAAATGTTCAGGTCATTTTCCGAACTTGAATATGAGCATTTTAATCAGCCGGAAGCAAATCAGGCGCTGATGGATGGGGTGGCCGAAAACTACGACGTTCTTGTTTTTTATGATATGTGGAAAGACCTGTCGAATCTGGAAAAGAATGCATATATTGATTTGACAAAAAAAGGGAAGCCCTTTCTTTTTTTGCATCATGCGCTGGTATCTTACCCCACATGGTCAGAATTTGAAGACCTGCTTGGAGGCAGGTATATTCAGAATGCTAAATTGCCAGACGAACAACAGTCTACCTATAAACACGATGTATGGATTGAAATTGAAGTTGCTGATACCCTGCACCCCGCTACAAAAGGTATGGAAGGGTTTAAACTTTTTGATGAGGTTTATGGCAACTACAGGGTTTTACCCCAGGTTATTCCATTGCTGAAGACAACCCATCCTGAAAGTACCTCTGTGATAGGCTGGGAAAGACGTTACAACGCTTCTTCCATCCTTTACCTGCAGCCGGGGCATGATAAACATGCATTTGAATCGGAAGCCTACCGAAAACTGATTCTGCAGTCAATAAGGTATCTGGCATCAACAAATTAGCATCTTTTTTATCGGATAAATGAACTAAAATTACATGTTTCAAAAATCAAATGAAATCAAACTATGGAAAAGGTAAATCAAAAAAGACTGTTTATTGCCAGTTGCCTGGCTCTTTTGGTAACTGCAATTACTTTTGCAATCCGTGCAAAAATTGAAGAAGTTTTTGCTACCGGTTATGGATTGTCGCGGGAAGAAATCGGATACGCCTTTGGTCCCGCCTTTTGGGGCTTTGCAGTGGCTATGTTTGCCGGGGGGTTTATTATTGATATTGTAAAAACCCGGACTGTGATCTGGCTTGCTTTTGGTATGCATTTGGCAGGTATTGTCCTGTTGCTGCTTTCCCGGGATATGGTTTCGCTGTTTGTTGCCAATGTTTTTATTGGGTTGGGAAACGGAAGTGTGGAGGCAGCCTGTAATCCTTTGGTAGCCACTTTGTTCCCCGATAAGAAAACCAAGATGCTGAACCGGTTCCATGTCTGGTTTCCCGGTGGAATTGTAATTGGCGGAATATTGGCATGGCTGGTGATGGACATCCTGAATCTGCGCTGGGAAATTCTCGTAAGCTTGCTGTTTATTCCCCTGGCAATATATGGATTTCTGTTCATGGGGCAGAAAATTCCGGAAACTGAACGTGTCACCAGTGGTGTTTCCTATAAAGAAATGTTGCGGAATGTGGGGGCACCCGTCACCATTACTATTTCTGTTATCATTATGATCATGGTTGCCTCAGTCCCGTCGCTGAGCATCAGCTTCAACAGCATTTTGCCTTTTGTGTTAACCGGGGCATTGGTTCTTCTGGTAATTCTGGAAGGTCGGCTTATCAATAAAATGCATCTGTTGTTTCCGTTTCTTCTGTTTTGCATGTTGCTTACCGCTTCCACCGAACTAGGTACTACCCAATGGATCAACGCCCTGCTGATGACAAACGGCATTAACCCAATGATTATTCTTGTTGTGGTCACCGGAATTATGGCAGTAGGCAGATTTTTTGCCGGTGCCCTGATTCACCGGCTAAATCCGCCGGGAGTATTATTGGGATCTGCCATTATTTCTGCTGCCGGTTTATTGTTGCTAAGTATTTCGTCAGGACCTGTAATGACATTGCTGTCGGCGGCAGTCTTTGCTGTTGGTGTATGTTATTTCTGGCCTACCATGATTGGGGTGGCTTCCGAATATACGCCCAAAAGCGGTGCTCTGGGAATGTCCATACTGGGAGGCGCAGGTTTTGTGGCCACATCCATGATTTTGCCCATTATGGGTAAGTCCATTGAAACAGCAGGTCCGCAAACCACATTGATGAACATGGCTATTTTGCCCATTATTTTAATTGCAGCCTTTATTGCACTTAATATTGTTATAAAAACCAAAAAAACCCATACAGGAAAGGTAAAGATGGTATAATTCTCAGGATTGCTTTTCAAATAAAAGGGAACTGCTGTGTACTCACTTTTTAAAACCTCTTTTTTTCTATCCCAAAATGATTTTATAAATTATAGGTTCATTCAAAATTATAATTATGCTGTATGTATTGTTTGTGGGTTTAATTGCCGGGGCGATTGCCGGATTAATTGTTCGTGGGAAAGGATTTGGCTGCCTGCTAAACATTATTGTGGGAGTGGCCGGAGCCTGGTTCGGTCACCTGCTGATAAATGAACTGGGAATATTTGTTCACAGCGGATTTTGGGGAAACCTGCTTACAGCAGTTATAGGGGCTGTGGTTCTGCTTGTATTATTGGGTCTAATCCGAAAAATTGCAAATTGAATTCTGTTTTTGATTCCCATTTTTTAAAGATTGCATCATTTTCTTTCGCTTCGGTTGAAGGTTCCTAACCCATTGATTAACGTTGCACCCGTTTTCCTTAATCCAATTTTTTACTCCTTGTCTGGGATCATCACTCAACTGTACCTGTTACACTAACCGGTTTAGCTGATTTTCTGTTAACTGTATTCTCTCGAAAAAGCGAACAGCTCTGGGGTGATTTTCCTTTATTCCTTTGCGAGGTAATGTATAAATGTTTTCGTTCACTCCAAATACTGCATCCGGATCTTCCAGGAATTTTAATTCCTTTAACCCGCTGAAAAAAAGCTTCCGTTCCTGAACTCCTGGAGCAACTTTTCACCGGTTGGCCTCTCCTGGAGCCTTACCATGTCCATTGGAATAAAGAAAAAGAATGCCGGTCCCCGAACTTTTCATTTTAGCAGCCTCAGTAATGTAATGTCAGCAGCGAAAACCTCATCTTCTTATAATAAAAATCCAAATAACCTTTCCTTCAATGAACAATATAAGAAAAGAATATGTTTTTATCCTGTATTTATTTGGTGCGTATAAAAACACTCCGTATATTTGCAATAAAGACAAAAAAGTATTTTACTAATTTAAAAAAGAAAACAAAACGATATGGCATTTGAACTACCAAAATTAGGTTACGATTATTCAGCACTGGAGCCTCACATTGATGCACGGACTATGGAAATTCACTACACCAAACATCATCAGGCATATACCGACAAACTGAACGATGCAGTGAAAGGCAGCGAACTCGAAGGAAAGCGTATTGAAGAGATTTTGAAAAATGTTTCAAATCAATCTGCCACTGTTCGTAATAACGGAGGAGGTTATTACAATCATAATCTATATTGGAAAATATTGGCACCAGGTGGTGGTGCTTCAAAACCGGAAGGAGCATTGTCTGATGCACTCAGGGAATCATTTGGTTCCGTGGAAAATTTCCGGGATGCTTTTGTTCAGGCTGCTTTAACGCAGTTTGGATCGGGTTGGGCATGGTTGGTTCTTCAAGACAAAAAGCTGGTGGTTTCGTCTACGCCCAATCAGGATAATCCGCTTATGGATGTTGCTAAAGTTCAGGGAAAACCTCTTTTGGGAGTCGACGTATGGGAACATGCGTATTACCTGAAGTATCAGAACAAACGGGCGGATTATGTAAATGCATTCTGGAGTCTCATCAACTGGGACGAAGTCACCAGGCGGTTTAAAGGTTAGTTGATTTTTGGTTTTTTTCCCCGGGATACAGATCCCGGGGTTTTTCTTGTTTTTGTGTTAATTATTATGTTAACTATAGCACAGGAATAAGGCTTCAGCAGCCGTTATGCCTTTTTCATTTTACATCCTGAGATCAAAAATTGCCTTCACTCATCCGGCAGATAAATTATTCCATTGCTTTTTTTATTGCCAGGTGGTGGCCTGTTGATTATGCCTGCTTTTTTAAAATATCCCACTCCTGCTTATAGGGGTGTAGCTTGTCTTGTTCCAATTTTGAAAGAGGCAAAATTAAATTTCCATTTCATAAATTACAATACCCATTCAAATCCCATCATCTTTCCTTCGAATTTACCCTTTTTCTTATCACCGGAAAAGACCAGGAGCCTTTTGAAACCGGAATAAGTAAAGATTTCAAAAAAGATTTTTTTAAAACAGGGGAATGGCGTAGTTTAGGGGCATGAAACAGAACGTTTTCGATGGTGACTCTGTAAGGGAGAAAAGGAAAAAGTTCCCGAAGGTTGCATTTGCTGCAATGATATCCATAGTGGCCATTCTGATCATTTCCTTTACCATCGGAAAAGATATCTATGAAGGGCGCAACCAAACCCTCACCTCCTTTTCGCTTATCCATTTTTCAGGTTACCTGTTCTTCCTGCTTATGCCTGTGGAAATGGCTTTTGTTTATTACCTCACATGGTACGATGAAGCCGTTCTCATCTGGTTTGCCCTGGTTACAGCCGTTGCTGCCCAGTATATCGATTATCTGATCGGGTTCTCCATCAGCAGCCGGACCATCACCCGGTTCATTAATGAAAAACGAATATTGAGAGCAGAAAAATACATTCAAAAATACGGTAATCTGACCATTTTCATTTTTAATTTACTGCCCCTGTCATCTCCTGTTATTGCCCTTGCCGCAGGCTATTTAAAGTTCAGCCTGCGCGATATGTTTATTTTCAGTATCGTTGGTCTGTTCCTAAAGTATCTGTTGCTCAGCATTATTGCAGGATGGTTGGTATGACTACCTGCATCGGCAAATTTCCTGTCCTTTGCTGTAGCCTTGTCTTTCCCGAAGTTTTCTATAGCCATTAATTCCAAATCACTCCTGATTTTTATGGTAAGAAAATATGGTGTAGTTTTCCAAGAAAAGGAAGTTTTCAAAGCGAAAGTTATATTTTATGAAAAGCACCGGGAAGAAGTCAGCAGCCGTGCCGATGAGGTTTGCATTATTTCTGTAGTGTTCCCAAAAAAATTAACTTTCCTAATGAATTTTTATTCTTATTATTGGGAACATATAAAAGAAAAGATAAAAAAATGATGAACTGGGTTTTATTAATCACAGCAGGACTGTTTGAAGTCGCTTTTGCTTTTTGTCTGGGGAAGGCAAAGCTAAGTACCGGAAACGATATATATCTGTGGTATTTGGGTTTCCTTGTTGCCCTGGGCATCAGCATGGGGCTTTTGGTCAAAGCAACTCAAACTTTACCTATCGGAACAGCTTATGCAGTATGGACAGGAATTGGAGCTGTTGGCACTGCATTAATTGGAATTTTTGTGTTCAAAGAACCTGCAACCTTTTTAAGGCTCTTTTTTCTTACTGCATTAATAGTGTCCATAATAGGGTTGAAAGCCGTGACGCATTAACCGGAATTTCCAGTTTCCGATTCCGACACTGATGTTGTTGTTCCTTTTGTTTTAAAACCCTATTTATCGCCGGATAAACATTTCCCTGTCGAGTTTTTCGTAAAGGATGGTGTCATTCTGAAGTATTCTGTCCGGTATCATCTGGCTGAAGACAAAACCCTGGAAGGCAATAAGAAAACAACTGGTTAAGAGCAGGTTCTTTATAAGTAGTATTCTTTAATTCATCATCAATTTTCATTCCCCGGTTGAAAATCATACGGCAGCATAGCTCCCACACGTTTGTTACCAATTGCCGGACCAAACATGATGGAGTTATCAGGGCGGGAACCGTCAGCCCGGATGGTACAGGTATCCTTTAAAAAATAGATTTTGGATGAGATCATATTTGGTGAATGGGGCGTTTTGTCTTTCTCTCTTTTTATCAGATCAACAGGCTTATTGAAATATTCTACATACTGGATAAACAGGATCTTATTTTTCAATCCAATGATTTTAATCTCTTTGTTGTCACGGACTGTATAATTATCCAATTCAAAATTTTTGAATTCTATCTTTCCCTCTTCCGGATTTGAAATCTCAAATACTAAAAATCCATTCTTTTTAAGCTGATTGTGAAAAAACGAATGACAAAAATGACGGTCGGAATTGTACCAGGCCTCCAGTTGTTTTTTCCTGTACCGGTTGGTTTTTCTTTTAGAAGACTCGACTTCAGGCTGAAAATAGAAATAACCCAGGATATGAAACCTGTACATATCCTCATTACCGGTTTGTAATTCTTTATAGTGTATGAGGTTTATGTGTAGTTTGTAGCCCAGTAAAGGCAGGTTAACCAGCAAAGGACCCTTTGAATTTACGGTAAATAAGATGGAGTTGCTGTCGGGGGATAATATCTCTGATTCAAGGACAACCTCGTTATTGTCCACTACTTTCTCCCGGCGAAATACAAGTACGCTGTCATTCTCGATGAAGGCATTTTTACCCCAGTAATCAGTTCCCAGGAAACGCTTTTTAAAATGGATTAAATTTGCTTCCCTCAGATTCTTATCTTTTACATCAACCACTCCCAGTTCCACCTCTGCTGGTTTAAGCTTAATGTGCAATTCAGTGTCTGCATTTTGTTTTATCTCAATTATTTGGGCAGTATAGCTTACATGGCTTATTACAATTTCACATGGAGGTACAACATTCTCCAGAGAAAATTCACCTGCCGGATTGGTAATGGTTCCAATAGTTGTGCCATTAACGTATACAGTGGCATACATTACAGGATGATTGCTTTCAGTTTCGAAAACTGTCCCCGTAATTTTAATTTGTGAAACTACCTGCAAAGGGAACAGCAGAAGAACCAATCCCAATGGTCTCATGTTGGCATGAGTGAATATTTTACAAATTATACCAGCCGGCATATCTTTCATTATTTAGGAGCAATTACATCGAAAACTGCTGTGCTGTAACAAATCTTACCGTTTGCGCTTATTCCTTCAGCGATTATCCGGAACTGTCCTGACATATCTGATGCATAAAATTCAACAGTTGTTTTGTTCTTCTCCGGATCTACAAATGGTTTCCAGAAGAGTGTTGGCCGGTAATCGGGGTTGTCTTTTAAATATTGTTCTGCCAATGAGTATGCAGGAGAATAAAATTCCCTTGCCTGCCTGAATCCTCTGACCCGGGGAGTAATCCTGCCATGAATATTACGAACAAACTCATCGGGAAATGAGCCAAATCCTGTTTTGGTCAGAATTGAAATGACACCTCCATTTTTTTGTGTTACATCTATCATATCTACAGTCAATTCCGTTTTAGGATGAATAATTTCAACTTTAACAATATCTTCCATTGGCAGAAATTTTATTCTTTCCAGGTCTGGTTCAGAATAATCATCTACAAAAAATAACGGAGGCTTATCTGAAGTTCCTATTCTGATTTCATCCTCTCCATAAACAAAAATTCCAGGAACCTCAAACTGCAAATATTTAATGATGTCATAATATTCCTCGCGATCGGCATCGGTAAGCATAAATCCTCTGTCGGGATATCCATAATTTCCTGTAACCACAGGGCCTGATTTGTATTCCTCAACCACATTCACCTCATCAAGGAGAATGCTTCCGTGTTCCAGTTCGAACTCCCGTTCTTCCAGGTGCCGGTTAAAACTGGCGCTGTTGTATTTTTCGTGCAATTCAACATTCCGGGCTCCCTGGTCTACTTTTTTAAATGGGACTAATGTATCAAAAAGAGCAGTGGGTTCATATGTAATTTCTACGCTCCGCCTTCCCTTTTTATTGAAAGCGTTTATCATGACCAGTGCATAGTCTTTCAGATAAAGCCGGTTAAAGCTGAACCTTCCGGCTGCGTCGGTAGTATCTTTTAAAATCAGAAACTCACCGGAGAACGGTCCCAGTTCAACTGTTCCGCCAGCCACCGGATTATTGCCCCAAAGCGTTTTTACTTCCCCTTCAATGGTAAGCCCTGTATCATCCCATCCGGGCAGCGGTTTACCAAACTGGTATATCAGTTCATCCCAGTAATACCTGCGCCAGCCGTGTACCATCATTACGAGGTCCAGTTTTTCACCGGCTGAAAGGTTTTCCTCATCTGTAAAAAGGGAAGCGGGCGATTCGAGCGGTCCCTTTAGTTCCGAATCCAGCAGCAGGTAACTTTCTATGGTTTGGGTTCTGCCTCCTTCGCTGAAATAAGCATCGTTTACCACTGCAACCGAAAGTCCGGTGACAATACTGTCTTCTTCTGCATTCAGCAGGGATTCAAATTCCATATTTATTTTCTCACGTGCCTGGTATTGTTTTTTGTCCGTAGTTATCTTCAATGTTTTATCATCTGAATTCCGCACATAAACAAGCCGTTCTGCAAGAATGTTATTTTGTTCGTCGTACAGGGTGATTTTAGATATTCCCGGTGGAAAGAACCCTTTGTATATATTTACCGGCTGCTGAAAGCCGCTCATTTGAACCTCCTCCCAAAAAAGTTCCTGACCCTTATGGTAAGCGGTTAAGGTCAGTTTCCGGTCACTGGTTGCTTTTAAATTGCGGTTGAGTATGAATTGCAGGTTGTTTCCGTTTGGCTGGTAATGAATGGCCACACCTTCGGGCAGGGCATCTTCGAACGTATATCTAAAATCGGGGTTTCCATCAATCCGTGCATAATATTTTTTACCATCCTGAGGCATAAACACAACCGTTCCCATTCCCCTGTACCTGCTTTCGAAGGAGGCAACCTTCTGTCCGGTTTCATCAGTTATTTTACCGGTTACCTGTATTCCCCTGCCCGTTTCATCGATGGCTTTGAAGGCTACATAGTTGGCAGTATTCAGCACAAGATTTCCTCCTTCGGGCAAAAACGCCACATTGATGGGCTTTTGTTCTTTTGTCTTCTCTTTATATTCGGGCATATCGGATATAGACGCTACGGCAATTTTTTGGTGGAACAGGCTTTCTTCCCCGAAGTTCAGCAGGTATTTGGTGTACCCCCTGATGGTATACTGTCCTGTGGCAAGGGAATCGGGAAGGCGGAAATCATTATTGGATACCCCGTTTATGGAAAGCATCATCCGCCGGTCAATAATTTTTCCTTTTTCAGAAATCAATTCAACGTATACGTTTTTGAATCCTGGAATGGGCTGGTGGTTGATTCCGCTGACCAGATATGCCTTGAACCACACATCGTCACCGGGAGCATACATTTCCCTGTCGATGTGGAGGTACAGCTTTTCGTAAAGGATGGTGTCGGAATCCGATTCCGGGCTGGTAAATACCTGTGCATTTCCGGCAAGGCAGAAAAGAAGGGAGAAAGTGAAGGAAAGAATGTGTTTCATAGCTGCATTTTTTTAGTTACTACCGACTCCGGACTCACCCCCGGCCTCTCTCTTTTGAAAGAGAGTCTGCCTGCTGTCTTTTATTATCGGTGGCTCATTTTTTTGGAACAACGGGCATGGGAAAAAGCTTTCCATTTCTAATCTTTTTTATCTTAAGGTGATAATGTACGGATGAGTCGGGAACCATGACGGGCATATTGGAATGATATTCCGGTAGGCGGATGTTTGGCATGTTGTAAAAATCGATGGTATCCATTTTTTGCCTGTTTTTTGGGATTACACGGATTTCAGGATTGTCCGGATGCCGGTAGGTCAGGGGCAGGCTATCGGCGGGAATTCGTTTGGGTATCAGGGGGAGTTGATTATTCTGTTCCAGGGCCTTTGGGTTTTGCGCATTTGGCTGTGATTCCAGGAAGTCAGGAAACACCAGACAGAGGAATAAAATGAACATAGACTTCATATTAGTTTTCTTTTTGGTAGTTGTGTAATGATAACAAAAATTAAGCCAACAGCAGGTTAGGGTATCCTGTAATTTTGCCGATACGAGTGTTTTTCCCCTTCCGGCATCTTTTTGATTGGCATGGATCTACCGTAGCTTTCTTTTTTTCGTCGTTTATTGGTATTTTACTCGTAGTTTATTCGTAGTTAATTCGTAACACGACGAATTTTGTACTAGTTAATTACCAATTTAGTACGAAAAATCGACCAAAAAATAAGCTCAAAGGTATATCTGCGGTAATAAAATTAATTCAACATCAGGACAAAAAATCAAGACCTGTTTGATGCCGGCCGGGGAAAATAATGAACCTGGTGATCTGCAAAATGAATGGCCAGGGCAGTAGTACGAACACTGAGGACCCTGGTGGCAGAAGAAAACGCTTCATTTGACTGGTTTCTTGTAAAAAGAACAACCACAAAGGCTCGAAGGTATAAAGGTTTACAAAGATTTCTTCATCTTTTATTATAAATTAGCTTAGTGATTTCTTCGTGTCTCCGTGCCTTTGTGGCAAAAAAAAGAACACCTGCAAATGTTCCGTAGTGGCAAAAAAGAACAGCCACCAGGATCAAAGGCTCAAAGTTCAGGAAAGCCCCAGGGTTGCTTTGGCAACTCTTAATACGTTTTCTCCAAGAATTTTTTGGATGTCATCGTCAGAGTAACCCATCTGTACCATACCTACCGTAAAAAGCGGGAAATTGGTCCATGCGGTGCTTTGGCTCATTTCCGGCTGGGTCTCATAGGTTTCATCGGCCCAAAGCTGTTCCCATTCAGCCCTTGATGATGGGGCCTTCTTTTCGGTTAACTCGTTCAGTTTTTTGTACTCTTCATTTCCGTATTGCGAGAAATAGGCGATATCAGTAGCAATTGCAACATGCCTGGGGCCGTATTTTTTATACACATAATCGATATGGCGCATCATTTCAGCTATATCGCCTGTGCCGCCAAGGAAACGCGGGACAACACAAATACCCATATAACTGTCTTTATCGGCAAGTGCTTTAATAACTTCATCGGGTTTGGAACGAATGACCTTATTTAATGCTGCAACAACACTGTGGCTGACTACTGCAGGCTTTTCCGAAAGCTGAATGGTTTCCAGGCTTGTTTGCCATCCGGAATGCGACACATCGGGTATTACACCTACCTTGTTCATCTCTTTGACAACAGCCCTGCCGAAGTCACTCAGTCCGCCGTTTGCCGGTTCTGCACAACCGTCACCAATCAGGTTCCGCCGGTTATAAGTTATATGCATCATTCGTATTCCCAACTGGAAAAATATTTTTATATACGCCAGCTCTTCCTCTACCGATACAAATTTCATAGGCATTGGGACCCCATTGCCAGTCATGTAAATTGCATGTTTATTTTCCTTTTTAGCCCTGACAACATCCTGGGGGAAAGCAGCCCTGAACATAAAATCACGCGTTTTGTCGGTGGCATAGGTATACCGTGCAAGCCGTTTTAACAGAATTTCAATAGAGTTGTTTTCCTCGCCGGCATTCTGTCCGACACAGGTAACTCCGGCAGCTTTCCAGGCATTCTCGAATTCTTTTCTTTCGCGTTCATCATCAGCATACCGTGTCATTAACATGTCCTCACGCATATCCTGCAGTTCAAGTGCAGAGGCATTATCGTTGATAGCGGCAGCCACTTTAGCACCGTCAATCGGTGAGCGGGGAATAAAGCCATAAGGTTCCCATACCAGGGAATTCCGGTGGAGCTCCAGGCCATGTTCAAGCTGGGCTTTGGTCGGTTTCAAAATACTCAGGGCAACTTCATAATTCCGCTTCATGTCATCGGTCATGTAATAATCATTCCGGCTTTGTTTCATGATGGTACCCATCAGGCCAGACCTAAACCCGGTGGAAGTTAGAAATGTCAGTCCTGCAGTGGTACCCAAAAACTGACCGCGTGTCATTTTCGACTTTGCCATATTGCTATTTTTTGATGATTCATTAGAAGTTTAAAGATGGTTTTTTATTTGGAAAAGAAAAAGCATTTGGGAAGGAATTCTGCCTGCGGCTTAGCGGCATAATTCAGTTTCCGGATTTAATAGTGATTGATCTATTTTCTTTTGTAAAAAAGTTCTGTTATATTCGATGGTCTGCCTGCAAAAGGGGGTTTAATGTTTTCTAATGATTTTACCTGAACTAAAATGTGTTGTATGAGGCTATTTTTGAATTCTTTGATTTTACTTCTTGCATTACTGGCAGGTTGTTCTGATAACGATAACGCAGCTCATCACATTCGAATTGATGGTTCCCAAAAGCTGTATTCGCTGCAAGGCGGGCTGGGTGCTTCCTGGCATGCTATCAGTAAAGAGATCCCACTGAATCTTGAAAGTTACAAATATCTTCCGCAGGGAAGTACGCCCCGCGGCAGTGCCTATGGAGGCAATCCACCTGTTACCGATAAAAAGGGCTGGAAGCAGGTAACCAACCATGCCGCCTGGCTTGGTCTGAACTTCATTCGTGTTGAAATGAGCCAGCGGATGTATGAACCCGAACGACGACAGTTCGACTGGGATAATGATGAAATGCAGGTATTGTACAACATACTCGACTGGTGTCAGCAGAATGAAGCGGATGTACTCCTTCAGCAGATGTGGCGGTATGTTGAGTGGAATGCGATCCCGGAGGTTCATCCGCTGGTAAGTGCTCCGAAGAATGCAGCGGATTTTGTGTACAGCATAGCGACATTGATGGAGTATCTGGTGAATGCAAAAGGGTACTCGTGCATCCGGTATTTTGGTATGAGCAATGAGCCGCCCGGCGGTACCTGGGGCTCGTGGTGGGAATATGGACAACAGGAAGGCTCCATAAATGATGTCTGGAAAATGCTTCATGAAGAGTTTACCAAAAGGGGGATTAAAGTTTGCATTTCCGGTCCCGGCTGGACCGATATGCCTCCCTTTGAGGAAGAAAAGTTTTCCTTTTCCACATACATGGGAAGCTTTGATATTCATTCTTACCATGGAGTGACGACTGCCGGGGAGGAAAATCTGCGGAAATGGGCAGCATGGGCTCACCAACAAAATAAGCCGTTCTTCCTGACCGAATTCGGCAACATGAATCTTGGCTGGCGGGGCGATAATCCGGCTCCCAAATCGTTTGATGCGGCACTTTCAAATGCACAGGATGTAATACGCGGTTTGCATGCAGGGGTCGACGGGTTTAACCGCTGGAGCTTTACCAACAGGGGAGACCTTGACGGGCAGTGGCAGCTGATTCATACGTGGGACAGGGATAAGAAGAAGTATTTAACTGACATTGTTCCGGAAAAGGAAGCCTATTACGGGTTTGCCATTCTCTCACGTTTCTTTTCAAAATATGCTTCAACTATAGCCTGCATTCCGGAAACACCCGACAGCCTCCTGATGCAGGCTGCCGTGTTAAGCCCTGAAGGTGAACTGAGTGTTTTTCTGGTGAACCTGAAAGATGTACCGGTTGATGTATTGGTCGAAACCTTAAATTTTCCAAATAAAACTATGTGCATGTACCAGGTTTCAGAAGAAATCTTATCCCGGCCTGATTATGAAATGAATGCGGTTGAGCGGTTTAATTCGGGGAAGAAAAGGAAATTATCACTGCCTTCCCGGAGTATAACCACAGTAACAAGTTATGATTTAAGGAAGAATGACAACGGGATTATAATTAAATGAAGATTCTCAACGATTTAATACCTTCCGTTTCTAATTATTTCTTACACCACCACTTCCTCCAGGTTGTGATTCTCCTCCACCTTTAAGATCCTCATTGGAGATGGTACGCCTGGCTTTTTTGATCTGTTCGCTCAGCTTTCCAATTTGCCAGGAAATGTTTACCCTAAACATCCGGCTATAGAAATAGGATTTTGAAATCATGGTAAAGTTCGGGTCTGTCATTCTGTTGGTAAAAATCATCCGTTCCCTGAACGGATCGTTGACAGAAACACTTGCCGTTAGCTTCTTTTCAAAAAACTGCTGCGAAAAGGAAACGTTTGAATAGGAATAGGAAGAAGATTTCCCCTGGAGCATAATCCGCGGTGAATACAATCCTCCAAAAACAGAGAAGGTTCCGTTTTTCCAGGCTGTATACCTTACAGATAACGAGCCGTTGTAGGTGGCTCCTTCATTCCGGAGGCCGAGGCCGTTGTTGCTTTCAAGAATGCTGTACAGGAACCCAAGATTCGTATTCAGATTGAGTTTTTTACCCGGGTTAAAAGATCCGTAGATATTGCCCCCGAAGTTCCGGTTCTTCCCAATATTCTCATAGGTTGATACGCTTACCCCATTTGGCTGAAGCCGGGTGATTGATGTAATCGAATTATTGGTAAATGCCGAATTGAGATTCAGATTGAAGTTGTATTTTGGAGTAAATTTTCCATAGGCAAAACTGATGGAATGGGTAATTTCGGCATCAAGTTTTGGATTACCGTACCTGACATTTAACGGATCGATATCATTATAAAAAGGGTTCAGGTACCAGATTCCCGGTCTCGATAGCCTCTGGGTGTAAGATAGCTTCACGTTCTGCCCGTTTTCCATATTCCTTGATAAATTAATATAGGGGACAAGATTAAACATCCTGTTTGTAAATGTAGTATCGCTTTCCGATTTAAACAGGCCGTCATTTTTGGTGCTTTCCATGCGCAATCCTGTTTTCAGGTTGTTCTTTTTCAGTTTTAATACATATCCAAAATAGGCGGCCATTATGTGCTGGTCGTAATCCAAATCATTAATGCGGCTTAAATCGCGTTGCCAGTCCCCTGTGTCATCAAGCCTGAACACATCGGAATTGCTGATGTTCTGACGAAGGATGTATTTAATACCCAACTCATACTGGTGAACTTTTGTTAAAGGGTCGTAGTAATCAAGCTGGAAGGTTTGTTCCCTGCCGGTAGCCTCATTTACTGTCCGCTGCCGGTAGGAAGGATAGTTGATAATTCCGTCTACTGCATTTTCGTTCTCCGTATTTCTGGGTGAATTATCGAGCCGGTAGGAGACAGTAAATGTTTTATCGGGCTTTTTAAATGTCCGCTGGTAATCGATGTTTCCGGTAAGTGAACCGTATTCGTTTCCGGTGTTTATCCTGTTTTCAAACTGCCGGGTAATGTTCCTGTTGAGATTGTAATCGGTGGTAGTGCTCAGTCCCTTTCCTGAGAAGTTTCCCGAATATCCCATATAGGACAAACTCACCAGATTAAACGTATCAATTTCATAACTGGCTTCACCTCTGATAAAATTCATATTCCCGGTATAACGGTTCGTACCTTCCGATTCCGTAAACCTGTTTTCTGTGCTTAGGAAATTCTCCCGGGTACTGAACTGTTCACCTTCAGGTTGCTTAAATTTATTGTATCCGTAATTGACTGAGAAGCCAAACTTTTTTATTTTGGAGGTGGCAAAAATTCCTCCGTTGAATCCGCCGCGGGAGTCCACACCTGCATTCAGGCGTCCCATAAATCCCTCCAGCTGTTTTTTATTGGTAATAATGTTTATAATCCCGGCAGTCCCTTCAGCTTCGTATTTTGAAGACGGATCGGTAATTACTTCTATATCGCGTACACTGCTGGCCGGGAGGCTTCGTAAAACATCCTTCGGATTTTGCGACACCAATGTGGAGCTTTTCCCGTCTATAAGTATTTTGAAATTCGATGAACCTCTCATCTGGATGTTGTCTTCACCATCAACTGTGATCAGGGGTACCTTGCGCAACATTTCCAATACATTGCTTGTCTTTGATTCGGGGTCGGATTCGATGCTGTAGACTATTTTATCGGCTTCTGTCCGGATTAAGGGTTTTTGCACAGCAACAACTACTTCCCCTATTTCTTCGTTTGACGGAAGTAATACAACCGTGCCCATGTCATGCTTTGGGTTTTGCTCACTGAGGGAAATTGACGTTTTGCGTAACTGGAATCCTACCGAATGAAAAATTACATCGTATGTACCGGGTTTATCGAGTATGAAACTGAACTTTCCCGATTCATCACTTGCCAGTCGTTTAACCACTCCTTCTTCATTTTGGATGCTTAGGGTAACATAGGAAATGCCTTTCCCGGTTACCGAATCTGTAACTACTCCATAAACTTCGAAATTGACCTGCGGATGCCGTTGCAGAAACAAACAGTAAAGATAAAGTCAAAATTGCTAATAAATACTTCAGGCAGTGTAATTTTGGTTTCATTGGATAAAGGTGTTAATTATGGTCTTTCCTGTTTCCGGATTGAATTCCAAATCAAATTCGCTTTTACAACTTCATTCAATGAAGAAAGAGCAAGTACTATAGCAAAATTAATAAGATACTTCTTCGGGTCAGGTTCATTGTTGGCAATAACAAAATCCATTACTCCTGTAACTATCGTTATTAAGATGCTAAACATTAAACTTTGCCAGAGCCACATATAAATAATGAATTTGGTTCTGCCTGATTCCTGTGCTTTTTTTATAAGTTTAATTATACGTCTGTTTTCAATTTTTCCATTGATAACTTTACCAACATTTGCTTTTACCTTTTTTACCTGAAAATAACTTAATGCAGTTAACCCTGACAACAGTAAAAGGAGTACAATTAATGATATAAGATTCGTAGCTTGCATGATTTTGTAGTTTATATGGTTTTTTGCCCCACACCCGGTTCATTGATTTAATTCTTTTCCCTGGGATTAAAGAATCTTTAATCATCAAGGAATTCTGCAAACATTTTTTTTAGTTCTGCATTTGCCGAAGCAAAATAAACTTTGTCTTTAACCACCTTTCCATTTTTATCCACCAGCACGTAATGCGGAATCCCGCTCACCTTAAAACGCGTGGCTATGGTATTCCACTCATCCTGGGTTAAATAATAATGTTCTCCATGAATATCGGGGATAAACATTTCCCATGTCTTTTTAGGGGAAGAGGGATTGGTTAAATAAACAAATACCACATCCTTGTTTTTCAGTTCTTCCTTCAGCGGTTTTATGCGTTCCATTCCCGAGCGGCAGGGACCGCACCAGGTTGCCCAGAAGTCAACAAACACTACTTTGCCCCTGTATTTTTTCATGATGGTATCGAATAGATCACCTTCCGTAATTTCGGGAGTTTCATTCACCACAAACCCTGATGGATTTAGGAACATTTCCTGCTTCTCTGCAACTTTCCTTTCCAGTTCAGTACTTTTCTCAAGCAAACAGGAGAATATAAATTCATTCCAGATTTCATTATTTAACAGTTCTTTCTGGATTTCTGTGAGGGGCTCAAAAGTTGATTCCATTCTTCTGTAAATATCCTGGGCCTTCATTACATCCATCGCAAAGCCGGTTCTAAATTGAAGTATTCTTCTAGTCGTTTTCCAGGTCTTCCTTCTTTTCTTATTCATTTTTACCATCGAAATTTCCCTCAAAACATCTTTGTATTTGTCTATAAACCGTTATAAATTATAGCAGTATCTTTTTTATTATTTTCAACCCTGCTTCATGGAGTTCGCGTCTGAACGTTATCTCCACTAATTGTTTTTCGTCGCTTTCAGTTAATGTTGTTTCTCCTTTGATTCATTAAGCTGTATTCATTGCTTCATTGCTAATCATGTAATGTCTGTTGGTCTGACATGTTCAGCATATTTAACCCGGTTTATCATGAAATAGTAATCTCCGCCGGCAACTACTGAGAGCTGATCATTTAATTCATCCGGATTTATAAAATCATAAAACTCTTTTCGCAATTCAACATGCTCCAAAGGAATCTCCCTCTGTTCACGGGGAACTTTGTGTTTTGTCCTGTAGGCTGAAGTTCTGTTCATATTGTAGGATAAGAATATTCCTGTCAGCACTGAAGCTGATCTGCATCCGCTTTATCTGCAAGGCTTTTTTGCTGAGGGCATTGTTTTGTGCCATCTCATTCAAAGCTTCCAGTTCTCTTCTTTTAATATCCAGGAAGTAGGTCTTGTAATCTTCAGGAGACATGTCCAGTATTTTTGCTGTCATATCACCATAGTCAAAATACCTTATGGATTTCAAAGTCATCAAATCCTGGTTTATTTTTGCTGTAGGTCCCATAAACAGGATGCTTGGACCTTTCTCATCGAAAGGTTTGGAGAAATCGAACAGTTGAAAAGTTGTATTGCCGGGTTCGCAATAAATGCCTTCAGTGAAATTCATCATGCGGACCAATACCTGCTGGGGATAAATCATCGGAAACTTTGATTTAAAGGTTCCATCGGGTTGGATGGAAATGAGATAAGATTCCTGATCTGCTGCTATTACATTATTCACATAAAGTATCCCCGTGGTTCCCATATCCGGATGATAACCTTTAATGAGTCCCCTGTAGACTGATGAATCCTTTTGGAATACAGGCAGCCGGAATTCTTCGTCGTTGGCAATTACATAGTCCGGCTTTTGGGTGATTTCCCTGCTAAATGGACTCAGATTATCCTTATCGTTTCCTATAAGCAGTAAATTATCTTGTTGTTTCACGATAATTTTCATGCGTTGCCCCTCATTTTGAAATACGACTTCGTATAAATCCTCCTTCTGACTGATGAGCACCTGCTGCCATATCTCACTATTGTACACAACCCTTTCTTCATGAAAACTGTAACCCCATTCATTGCTGCCATCGGTGCGCAGCCAGTTGCCAAGCAGCGGTTCGGGGAAAATGGAAAATTTCTCCTGTTGCACCAGTTCAATGCCATACGTCTTCCACTGGTTTTCCAGGTAATCGATTGTTTTAACATCATTACCAACAGGAGGAAAATACAAAGTATAGATGACTATGCCATTATCGGGCACTGGTATATCGTTCAGCAATTGGAATTCCCTTACTGCTTTTTACGTAAAGCTTTTCCCCGCCATTGCTGTTCTGGATCCAGGTTTCCTTTGGAATGCTGATCCAGCTTTTAGGCCTGGAATGCGTTTCGAAATCGATTACAGTAGCAGTATCACGCAGCTCAATTCTTTTAATTTTAACGTAATTTGCAGTAGTTCCTTTAAAGGATGGATTCACGATTACTTTTTGTGCGCTGAGGAAGAAAGTCAGAAGAATAAATACTGAGGTGAGGCTAATTTTGTTCATTGGTTAATTTTTTTTTGTGAATTCGTGTATTAATCAGAAATAATAAAGGTACTATTTTCGTATATATTTCCCATGAAAGAAATTAAAGAATATATCTTAAAACATAGGACAATTAAATAAAAAAAAGACATGAGAAGTTAGCAGTTTAAAAAGTTCATAGTACAAGGTAACTGATACATAAAGGAATTAAACACGCAATCGTGTTTTAGCCATTTAACTTCATCAGCAGCACTTCTTTTTGGGTAAACTTTTATATTTATTTTTTTATACAATCAAAGATATAACGTAATTTTAAGTTATGCAACTACATTTATAGTTTTTTAGTTGTTCGGGTAATTGTTATTGAAAACATTTTCTTATAAAAGAAACCTTATCTGTTGAATTAAAGTATATGTTTCATGCAGAAGTTAAAAAGGCTGAATCCAACAAACCATTCCACTAGTTGTTATTTTTAATAAATAATTGCAGGGAATAGCCTGCTTCAGAAATTTCAAAATAATGAACAGTTTTTTACGCAAAACATTACCTGTTGCCAATAAACATTTTGGATTGCTTATACTTCGTATCATGGCTGCAAGCCTTATGCTTACTCACGGATATCCCAAATTGATGCAACTATTTTCAGGTGAGCCTGTATCCTTTTCCAGTGTCATGGGGATGACACCTGAACTTTCCCTTTTGCTTGCAGTTTTTGCTGAGTTTTTTTGTTCGGTCTTCGTCTTTATTGGACTTTTTACCCGTCTGGCAACCATTCCCCTGATTATTACCATGTCGGTAGCGGCATTTCATATTCACAGCAGCGATCTGTTGGCAGTTAAGGAAAAAGCATTGCTATTCCTTCTTATTTTTACATTCTTACTATTAACAGGAGGAGGGAAATACTCCGTTGATGGTATTTTACTAAAAAAATCCAAAAAGAGAGAAAGGAGGTATGTTTAACTGCTTAAATAAATGAACCTCTACTTTTCATCAGCTTTCGAAATACTGTTCTGTCCCCTTTTTGAATGTACGGTTCAGCAATTTCGGGCTATTCCTCCAGGTAATGAAATTCAATTCGGGTTTTTGGCAGCAAAAAAAAATTTCCAATTGAAAGTTCAAGGACAGTAATAAAAGAAAACAAACAGGTTTTAATTTTCCGGCTCAGCATCAAAACGTTCGATGAAATCGGTAGTAAGCACCCTGAATTCAGTACGTCGGTTGATGGCCTTGGCAATTTCCTGTTGCTCCTCATTGAGGCCAAGAATGAATTGTTCCGTCAATTCGTCTCCACGCTTCAGGAATTCATACTGACGGGCAATGTTCCGGTTCACTGCTTTTGGCCAGGTTTCACCGTACCCTTTGGCAACAAGCCGTTGCGGACTGATTCCTCTTTCAATGAGGTAATCCACCACGCTTTGTGCCCTTTTTTGAGAGAGATCGAAGTTGAACTGGTCGCTGCCAACATGGTCGGTATGCGACATGATTTCTATGGTGATGGTGGGATTCACCATAAGCACAGCTACAAGTGTATCAAGGGCTGTTTTGGATTCATCCATTAATTCCCAGCTTCCAAACGCATAGTTGATGTTTTCAAGGTTCACCGGAGCATCGGTAGGGGCAAGGAACAATTCAAACCGGAAGTTTTTGCTGTCTTCCAATCCTGTTGTATTTGCGGAGGCCTTATCGCGCAGGTAACCATCTTTAAATGCTGCAAATATATATTCTGTTTCAGGTTTCAGGGTCATCTGGAATTTTCCGTTTTGGGTACGCATACGCAGGCTGGTGCCATCGGTACCAATTATTCGCACAGTTGCACCATCAATATGGGTACCTGTTTGTTTATCGAAAACTTCACCTTCAGCTTTAAAAATTTTTGGAGGAACAAAAAATTCATACAAATCATCCCCCTTTGAACCTTTCCTGTTGGATGAAAACATGCCTTTATTTTCACCTTCTACAAACGCAATTCCAAAATCGTCGGAGGGTGAATTGACAGGATACCGCATATTTTCAACTGTCCATGTTTTATCTTCGTTTTCCACGGCTTTAAAGATATCATAGCCACCCATTCCCATCAGGTAGTTTGAAGAGAAATAAAGTTCCCCATTGTCTCTGACAAACGGAAACATTTCATCACCCGGGGTATTGATTTTTTCACCAAGATTCACCGGATCGTTATAAGCACTTCCATTTTTTTCAGCTCTCCAGATATCTTTGCCTCCATATCCTCCCGGCATATCGGAAACAAAATAAAGTACTGTCCCATCGCGGTTCATGGCAGGGTGTGCAGCGGTTATGCTATCACGCACTACCTGTACTTTTAGAGGCTCCGACCAGGAACCTCTGGACTGGGAGGAGGAAAATAATTCAGCACCCAGGGCTTCTGTTTTATCATACCGGCAACGGGTAAATATCATTTGTTCGCCGGTAGAAGATAACGTGGCAGCGCCATCTTCATCTCCGCTGTTTACGATGAGATTTTCCTCGAGTAGCTTTGGTTGTTCCCACTTCTGACGCTGTACATTAAAGGTAACCCGAAACAGATCAGCATACTTCTGACCGGTAATCATACTCTTTCGTTTTCCTGTTGCTGCCTGGCGGGTGGATGTAAATATAACTTCATTATCGCGTCCTGCCACAAATGCAGGTGCGAAGTCGCTTTCTCTTGAATTTATTTCCTTAATGGGATTTATAATGTGACGTGTGGGATTTTCGATCCATTCCTGTGTTTTTCTTATTGCTTCCAGTCCTTTGCGTGCCCTTTCCTCTCCCGGCTTCACGTCAAGATACAGCCTGTAATTTTCAATGGCATTCTCATAGTCCTGTGTGTTACGCTGCATTTCTGCCAGATTAAATAATGCTTCCGGATCTTCATACCCCCTGCGAATTGCATTCTGATAATATAAAGCTGCCCGTTCATAGTCGCCAATATAATGGTAACACTCTGCAATGGCATAGGCATAATCTCTTCGTTTTGTACGATCTTTTTCTTTACGGCTGGCTTTCCTGTATTTTTCTATCGCCCTGTAATATTCCCCTATTTCATGAGAAAGTAAAGCATCCCGGCCTGCTTTTCCGGCCCCACATGATGCCAGACCTGTTATAATAGCAATAAAAATGATTAACCTAACGTATCTATTCATTTCCCATTTTAACTTTGGAAAGGTAAAAGTATATTAAAATTACTGGCTGTAAAAATAACGGCATTCATTCAGTTTAAGTATATGGGGGAAAAAAAAGAGGTTCCTGATAAATAAGGAGCCTCTTTTAACCATCCTGAGTATAAGATTAAATTACTTTACAAACAGTAATTCACGATATTTAGGTAATGGCCACAGCTCATTGTCAACTATCATTTCAAGCTTATCAATATGGTAACGGATGTCCTGCAGAAAAGGTCTCACCGTTTCATCGTATGCTTTAGCTTTATCAACCGAATTTACTATGACATTTGCTTTTTTGCGCGTTTCAATCATCTCTTTGCGTTTTGCTTTGATTGCAGAAATATGCTTTCCGATTTCCCGGATTAAATCTTTTCTGGCTCCTGCAAGTTCCTCAAACTCCTCAGCTGAAAATACTTCTTTAATGTTTTTTACATTTTCAAGAAGTGTTGATTGATACTGAACTGCCGTTGGCACAATGTGATTGATAGCCAAATCACCCAAAACACGCGATTCGATTTGAATTTTCATAATGAACTTTTCATATTCTACTTCCACTCTGCCATGCAGTTCCGATTCATTAAACACACCCAGTTCTTCAAACATTTTTTTACTTTCGGGGCGCATATATGCCGAGAGAGCTTCGGGAACATTATTTATATTGGAAAGGCCGCGGGCGGCTGCTTCCTTCACCCATTCCGAGCTGTATCCATCGCCATTAAAGCGTATTGCCTTTGAGCTTATAATCAGCTCCTTTAAAACCTGGAAAATTGCCTCGTCTTTTTTAGTCCCCTTTTCCAACAATCCGTCTACCTTGCTTTTGAACATATTTAGCTGATGCGCCATTACGGTATTAAGAACGATGAGCGCCGATGCACAATTGGCTGAAGATCCTACAGCTCTGAACTCAAATCGGTTGCCGGTGAAGGCAAAAGGTGAAGTGCGATTTCGGTCAGTACTGTCAAGAATAATTTCCGGTATCCGCCCAATATTCAATTTTAGTGCTGTTTTTTCATCAGGTGTCATTTTTTTGTCGGTTACAGCTTCTTCCATAAGATCAAGCATTTTTGAAACCTCCGTTCCAAGAAAAACAGAAAGTATGGAAGGAGGAGCTTCGTTTGCTCCAAGACGGTGTTGATTGCCGGCATGATAAATACTTGCTCTCAGCAAATCCTGATTGTCGAAAACTGCCTGCATCGTATTGATAACAAAGGTTAAGAACAACAGGTTTGATTTAGGATTTTTACCGGGAGAATATAAATTTACCCCTGTATTGGTTGATAAAGACCAGTTGTTGTGTTTCCCGGATCCATTAATTCCCTGGAAAGGCTTTTCATGATAAAGAATTCGGAATTTATGTCTGCGTGCAATTTTTTGCATAATGTCCATAATGAGCTGATTGTGATCATTAGCCAGATTGGCTTCCTCAAAAATTGGCGCCAGCTCAAACTGATTGGGTGCAACCTCATTGTGCCGTGTTTTAACGGGAATACCCAGTTTGTAGGCTTCGTTCTCCACATCCTGCATAAAGCGGTTAACACGTGTAGGTATAGAGGAGAAATAATGATCATCGAGCTGCTGATCCTTCGATGAAGAATGCCCCATAAGTGTTCTTCCACAAAGAATCAGATCAGGCCTGGCCATAAAAAGTGCTTCATCAACAAGAAAATATTCCTGTTCCCACCCCAGGTTTGCCTGTACTGAGGTTATATTTTTATCAAAATACTGGCAAACTGCTGTTGATGCTTTATCTACTACATGAAGAGCACGCAGAAGTGGTGTCTTGTAATCAAGTGCCTCTCCGGTATAGGAAATAAAAATGGTAGGAATGGTTAATGTTGTTTCGCTGATAAATGCAGGTGAGGTAGGATCCCAGGCTGTATAACCCCGGGCTTCAAATGTTTGTCGTATGCCACCACTCGGAAAGGAGGAGGCATCGGGTTCCTGCTGTGCAAGTAGTGTTCCCGAAAATGCTTCTACTACATTTCCTTTTTCTCCATGCACAATAAATGCATCATGCTTCTCAGCGGTGGCATCTGTAAGGGGATGAAACCAGTGGGTATAATGAGTGGCTCCATTTTCCAGAGCCCATGCCTTCATTCCCTGCGCAATCTGATCGGCCATCTTCCTGTCGATGGTAGTTCCGTTTTCAATGGCATCTGTTACAGCAGCAAATGCCTCTTTGGAAAGATATTTTTTCATTTTTGCCTGATCAAAAACCAGCTTGCCGTAATAATTGGAAACCAGATTGTCTTCCCTTACGAATTCCTCTGGTTCGCGGTTGAGTACCTCATCCAGTGCTTTTAATCTGAACTTTGCCATAATTGTAAATTTTAAATTTTATTTTTCTGAGCCAAAAATAGATTATTTTATTAGGTATCATTTAAAAATTAGGGGTTAATTTTAAAAATTATTGATATTTTTTTAACAATGGTATCAATTTTTAGGGTGTAATTGAAAAAAATGTAATTATTTTTCAAAAAGGGTATCGAAAAGTATATGCTGCAGTATGTAAAGCAGTATTAAATTATCTGTGCAATTTTAGTACATTCTGAATTTAAATTTTCTAAAAGCTATTTTTGGGTGTAATATTTGATAATTATGGCAGTCATATACGTAGAATCTAATTTTCAAATGCATATGGCAGTCATCATATAAAATTCAGATATGGGAACAAAAAGGCGTAATTTTATTAAATCTAGCGGAGCGGCAGTAGCCGGAGGAATAATTTTGCCTCCATTTTTACAGTCGTTTCATAACGTTCAAAAATCAGGAAACGTGAAAAATTATTTAGACCATTTTGAGGTTTCAGAAGAGCTGCTGCAAAATGTTATTGCAGCTGCTATGAGCAGGGGAGGCAATTATGCCGATTTATTTTTTGAACACAAAAAGTCGAACAATCTGGGGCTGGAAGATGGAAAGGTAAACCGGGCCTACTCAAATGTCGATTATGGAGTGGGTATCCGGGTATTAAAAGGTGATCAGACCGGGTATGCCTATTCTGAAACAATTACACCAGGGGCATTAAATAATGCTGCAAAAATGGCTGCCAATATTGCCAACAGCAGTAGTCGCTTTGTGCCCGCAGGAGTGAATGAAAAATTGCCTGCCAATTATTACAGAATCTCCCAAAAATGGGAGGATGTGTCGGTAAAGGATAAGGTGCCTTTTGTTCAGCAAATTAACGACAAAGTTTTCAGCCTCGACAGTAAAGTCATAAAAGTGAATGCATTTCTGGGAGATGAAACTTCCTATGTGTTGTTTTATAATTCTGAAGGCCAGCTTACATACGATTACAGACCTATGATAAGTTTTGGTGTGGTTTGCATTATGGAAAAAGATGGGAAAGTTGAAAATTCTTATGCCGCACGTTCTTTTAGGAAAGGTTTTGAATGGCTTTCAGGGGAAATAGTAGATGAACTGGCCAAAGAAGCTGTAGATCGCACCCGTTTGCTTTTTGATGCTACCAAACCTAAGGCAGGCGAAATGGCCGTTGTGATGGGAGCCGGAGGTTCAGGAATATTGTTGCATGAAGCTATCGGACATACCTTTGAGGCCGATTTTAATAGAAAAGGGACCTCTATATTCAGCGATAAAATGGGGAAAAAAGTAGCCGAAAGTTATGTGAATATTATCGACGACGGGACCTTGGAAAGCAATCGTGGTTCTATGAATGTGGATGACGAAGGGAACGATGTGCAAAAGACTTACCTTGTTAAAGAAGGCATGCTCAACAGTTACATTCACGATCGAATCAGTTCCGGACATTATAATGTTGATCCCACTGGAAACGGCCGCCGTGAATCATTCAGGAGCATACCCCTGCCCAGAATGCGTGCTACTTATATGGAAGCAGGTCCACATTCAAAAGAAGACATCATCAGCAATGTGAATTACGGGGTGTATGTGGATAACTTCAGCAATGGTGAAGTGAAAATCGGTGCCGGCGATTTTACCTTTTTTGTAAAATCGGGGTACCTGATTGAGAAGGGAAAATTAACCCAGCCGGTAAAAGACATCAATATAATCGGGAACGGCCCAAAAGCACTTGCCGACATTACTATGGTAGCCAATGATTTTCTGATTGACAATGGAACCTGGACCTGCGGTAAGAGCGGACAGTCGGTGCCGGTTACATGCGGGCTTCCAACTGTATTGGTGAAAAAATTAACTGTCGGTGGTACAGCCTGATGTATGTTCAACTTTAAAGATTTTATAAATGACAAAACAGGAAAAATATAATCTGGCAAAATGGGCCATTAACCATGCGAAAAATAGTGGTGCCAGCCAGTCAAGTGTAAGTATTTCGAACAACCGCAGCAGCAGTGTTGATGTGCGTGAAGAAAAAATTGATAAACTGGAACAGGCTGTTGAAAGTAGTCTTACCATCAGGCTTTATGTTGATAAAAAATATTCGGCCCATTCAACAAATCGTTTAAAAAAAGAGGAACTTGCACGTTTTATTGAAGAGGCTGTTACCGGTACCCGATATCTTTCGGAAGATGAGTTCAGAACATTGCCCGACCCTTCACTTTATTACAAAGGATCGGGAAAAGATTTGAATACTCTCGATAAAGATTTCGATAAATACGATTCCCAGGCTAAAATAGATCTTGCATTTAAAGCTGAAAAAGAGGTTCTTGGTGTTGATGAACGGATCATATCCGTATCTGCCGGATATTATGACGGAATGAGCGAACGGGTAATGATTACCAGTAATGGGTTTGAAGGAGATTCAGCCAATTCTTATTTTGGGCTGAATGCATCGGTGTCGGTAAAGGGAGGTGAAGCAAGACCGGAAGCAGGCTGGGGTGAAAGTGCCATATTTTACAACATGTTGGAAAAAGAAGGTATCGGTAAAAAAGCTCTTGAACGTGCTCTGAAGAAAATCGGACAAGGGAAAGTGGAATCCGGAAAAATGATCATGATTGTTGAAAACAGAATGATTCCACGAATTTTTAATCCCCTTGTTTCAGCATTAAACGGATCGGCCATACAGCAGAGAAATTCCTTTCTGGTTGATAAATTGGAAGAAAAAATGTTTTCCGATAAACTTACCGTTACAGATGACCCTTTTATACCTTCAGGCCGCAGCAGCAGACTATTCGACAGTGAAGGACTAGCTAGTCAAAAACGAATGGTTTTTGACAAAGGTGTGGTAAAGAATTATTTTATAGATACATATTATGGTAAAAAGTTAAATATGCAGCCAACCAGCGGGAATACCACGAATTTGGTTTTTAGTACCGGCAATAAAGATCTTGACGGGCTTGTTGCTATGGTTGACAAAGGTATTCTGGTTACCGGGTTTAATGGTGGCAACAGCAATGGATCAACAGGCGATTTTTCTTATGGAATTGAAGGATTTTTGATTATTGATGGAAAAATGACCAGACCGGTCTCTGAAATGAATATTACAGGAAATATGAAAGAACTCTGGTCGCGTATTGGTGAGGTGGGAAACGATGTTTATCGAAATTCATCATGGCTCTCTCCCTCCATTTTATTTGATGGAATAGATTTTAGCGGTGCATAATTGGTAACAATTAATTAACTCTATATCCGGAAGCAACATTATTCTGTCGTAGGATGTTTTTTTGAATAAAAAGGAGTTGGTGAATTGAAAAAATGACTTTAGTATTTGGTATGAAGGGAAAAAGAAATTATTTCATGAAATTAAATTTAATGTTTACTGCAGGATTAATTCTGCTGATGGCAATTTCCTGCATCGAGGATTTATTTATAAGGGGGAATGGTGTTCCTGAAGATGAGGTCAGGCATGTTTCTGGTTTTTCCTCAGTAGCTTCTGAAGGTGATTTTAAAGTTCATATTCAATCAGGAGAGGTTAGTGAGGTCCGGATTAACGCTGAATCCAACCTGCTGCCGTTTATTCAAACCGATGTGAAAAATAATTATCTTAGAATTCATGTTCAGAGAACCTATATTTTACACCATCAGGTTCCGATGGAAGTATCTATTATTGTTCCTTTTCTGGAAACCATAGTGCAAAGTGGTTCTGGAATTATTACCACCGACAGGTTGGTTGGAGAGTCAGTCAGTTATATAATTTCCGGCTCAGGAAGTATTGAAGCTACAGTGGATGCTTTAGTTGTGGAGGCAATTGTTTCCGGTTCAGGTAATTTAGTTGTTTCCGGAACTGCAAGAGATGCAAAACTGACAGTCAGTGGTTCCGGAAAGATTGATGCATGGAATATGCCGGTACAAAATTGCAGTGTAATGATTTCAGGTTCAGGTGACGTATTGACGGATGTAGATCATTATCTGAAGGCTGTTATTACAGGCAGTGGTAATGTTTTATACAAGGGGATGCCTCAGTTGGAGACGGTAGTATCCGGATCAGGTAGTGTAATTCATAAAAATTAGGTAAATTAGAGCTACAAATTTACCAGCTATGAAAAGGTTCCTGTTTTTTGCATTTGTTGTTTTTATTTCCCACAATCTTTCAGCGCAAGGATTTACTCAGGCTGTTGGGATTAGGGCGGGCTGGATCTCTCCGGGTATTGAATATCGCTATTACAAAAGTGACATTCAATCTTTTAAAGCATTGCTGTCGGTTCGTGAACGAGGGCTGCAATTGCACGCACTGACTGAATTCTACAAGTACGATTTATTTCCTTTTTCATATCAACTTTTATTTTTTTATGGTGCAGGTATTCATTTTGGTTTTGAAAGCTGGGATGTACCTGTATATGAGAACAACCAGCGATTGAATAACGTACGCTCCTCGGTTCTGGCTGGTGTTGACGGGCTTCTGGGCCTGGAATATATTTTCTATGAAGCACCGGTTTCAGTTGGTTTGGAAATAAAACCCTTTATCGATGTTTTTGGACAGGATGGATTTAAAATTGTCATACCCGATTTTGCCTTTACTGTAAAATATCTTTTTTAGTTGAACTTTGTTATTTATTTATCAAATTATTAACAGTTAATATTTTTATTTATGAAGAAGATTATTCTGCTGTTGTTAATGGCTTTATCTGTAATGGTTACAAACGCGCAGGAAGAAAAAAGCAACGAAATTAAGACGTTGTTTTCCGGACAAAAAAGTTTGGGCTTTTATGGGGCCTTTTCATTGGGATATTCTCAAATAAATGGAAAAGATGCATTGGTTTCCGGAGGCCGTTTAGGCATGATTTTTAATCACAGCACTGCAATCGGTTTAGCTGGTTATGGTTTTGTGAATAACCTGGATGATTATAAATGGCAGGATGAAACCCGGATGGAATACTCTTTGGCCGGAGGATATGGAGGCATTTTCGTTGAGCCGATTATTGGAGGTTTGGAGCCTGTACATGTTGCATTTCCTGTATTATTTGGTGTGGGAGGAGTTGCACAGGTGAGAAACTATGGTCCAGGTTATTGGGAATTCCCATATCTTGATACGCCCGATAACGATTTGTTTTTTATTGTTGAACCGGCTGTAGATCTTGAATTTAACCTGGCCAGGTTCTTTCGTACAGCCGCCACTTTAAGTTATCGCTTTACATCCGGTGTTGAACTGTTAGGAGTTAATCAGGACGTGCTGCGTGGACTTCAGTTTGGTTTGACATTTAAGTTTGGAAAGTTTTAATTGATGCTGAATAAAAAACCCGTGGTTTAAGATGAAGCCATACCACGGGTTTTTTAGTGTTTCTTTTTTCTACTTATTTATAAAAATCAACATAATCTGCCTTTTGAAGGAATTCAAAACTTTGCCGAACACTTTCCATCGGTTCAAAATTGTATTGTTCCACTTCAACAATTCCATATTCTGCACCTGATTTTTCGCGCTCAGAAAATATTTCTTTAAAATTGATATTTCCACTGGCCCCTAATTCTTCCTTGTCTTTTAAATGCCAGATTTCAAATCGACCGGGATAGCGGTTAAAATAATCCAACGGGTTTTTGCCCCCTTCAATAATCCAGTAAAGATCAAGTTGAAACATTACTTTTTCAGGATCCGTGAGTTCAAGCATCCAGTCATAAACGGGTTTGCCTTCTAATTCGGTCTTGAACTCGTTGGCATGATTGTGGTACCCAAAGCGCAACCCCTTTTTATTGCACTTTTCTCCTACAGCATTAAAATATTCACAGTAATTTTTTAACCCATCAAGGCTTTCATAACCTGTTCTTCCCATCGATGGCTGTACGATCCATTTTACACCTGCATCTGAATGTGCTTGTATCGCTTCATCCCACCACGCCATGGTTTTGTCCCAATTGGCCGAGTCCGGAGCATTTTGTCCGGCATGAGATCCCAGAAACTGCAATCCGTTGCTTTCACAAATCTGTTTAAATTCTTCAGGTGATTTGCCATAAAACTGCCCATTACTATATCCCGCAGCTTCAACAAATTTATAACCTATTTCTCCTACCTGCGAAATCGTTCCCTCAACATCCTGTTTCATTGCATCACGAACGGAATAAAGCTGAAGTCCAATGAACTTTTCTTTTGAAGAATTCGTGTTGCATCTTGTAAATGCAAAAACGGTTAAAACGATAATTCCTGTAAGGATTAATACTTTGACGCTCATTTTTTTCATCATCATTTACTGGTTTTATAAGGTTTCTGAATACTAAATTTTTTCCAAATTTATCGAAAACTTTGTGTTAAGCTGACATAATTACAAAATTTTTTAGTGCATAATTCTTTTTTAACTGTGTTGGCCCTTTTATTGATTGTATTTTTAAATTAAAATTTTAATAGTTCGCATAGAAAGAAAGTAATAAAAAAGAATTTACTTTGAATGATATTTTACAGGAGGTTATGGATTCCACAGATATTATCATAAAAATCAGGAAGATTGTCCGTTCAATTAACCTGGAATCAAAAAAAATTGAAAAAGAATATGGTGTGAGCATTCCGCAGGTGCTGTGTCTTGGATATTTACGTGATTCTGAAAATTTCAGGGCAGGACAGGGTGATATTAAAAAATTTCTAAACCTGAACGCCAGCACCATCAGCGGTATTATTGACCGGCTTGAGGCCAAGGGTCTGGCTGCAAGACTGCCTAAATCGGGCGATAAACGTGTCGTAACAATTGCGCTTACTTCGAAAGGAGACAGACTTATGAATAAAATCCCTGTTCTGTTGCAGGAAAAACTTGCTGAAAAACTCGAAAAGCTGGATGGAGGAACTCTCGGAAAAATTCAGGAAAGCCTGGAACTGCTTGTCGATTTGCTTGATATCGAGGATTTGGAAGCGTTTCCACCATCAGTTACCGAAACGGAAAAACCTTCCTTGCAATAAGAAATCAATCCTTTGATTAAAGTATTTCCTATAAAAAATAACTCAGGTGAATTCATCCCTAACTCCTGCAATCAATATTTTTTATGATATTAAGTTAACTTATTGATATTTAGTTTTATAGTATATAAATATCAGGCTTTGTAAGAGACAGGGCATTAGGTTGTCAAAATATTATTATTAATTTTGTTCGCATAGAAACTAATTATTATGGAAATACTTAATGATGTCCGGCAGAAAATTGCCGGTGAGGATCGGTTTGGATGCGATATTTCAAAATGGAAAGATTGGAAATGGCAATTAAAAAACTCAGTAAAATCAATTGATGCCTTTGAGCGGCTGATGGGAATTAAAATTCCGGATGAGGATAAAGTATTAATGAATAAAACAATTGAGCGTTTTCCGATGTCGGTAACGCCTTATTACCTGTCGTTGATCGATACTGCCAATTATAAAAATGATCCGGTTTTTAAACAGTCGTTTGCCAATATTAATGAACTTACGGTACTGAAGACAGATATGAAAGACCCTCTGTCTGAAGATACCGATAGTCCTGTGGATGGCATTACGCACAGGTATCCCGACAGGGTATTGTTTCATGTAAGCAATGTGTGCTCCATGTACTGCCGGCATTGTACCCGAAAACGTAAGGTAGGTGATGTTGATTCCATACCTGGTAAAGCACAGCTGATAAAAGGAATAGAATACATTAAAAATACACCTCAGGTGCGTGATGTGCTTCTTTCCGGTGGTGATCCGCTCATGCTTCCCGATAGTTATCTTGACTGGCTGCTGTCGGAAATTACCGCCATTCCTCATGTTCAGGTTGTAAGGATTGGCACCCGCATGCCGGTTGTACTTCCATACCGGATTACCAATGAATTAATTGATGTACTTAAAAAATATCATCCATTGTGGATAAATACCCATTTTAACCATCCCCGTGAAATTACTTCTTCTTCCAGAGAAGCGCTGGCAAAACTTGCCAATGCCGGCTTCCCCCTGGGAAACCAGTCGGTGTTGCTGGCCGATGTTAACGATTGTCCGCGGATTATGAAAGAACTTGTACATAAGCTGGTGCAGAACAGAGTTCGTCCCTATTATCTTTATCAATGCGATTTGTCTGAGGGATTGGCACATTTCAGAACTCCTGTTGGAAAAGGTATCGAAATCATGGAAAGCCTCATTGGCCATACTTCCGGTTTTGCTGTTCCAACATATGTAATTGATGCTCCCGGCGGAGGTGGAAAAATTCCCGTAATGCCAAATTATATTATCTCCTGGTCGACCAATAAAGTGGTGTTGCGAAATTATGAAGGAATTATTACCACCTATACCGAACCGGAAAGTTATGATTCTAAATTTTGCGATCGAAACTGTGAAGATTGTAATCTTGATTTAAAACTTGATGAGCCGAATGAACAAAAAGGAATAGGTATTGAAAAATTATTGTCGGATTACAATACTACGATTTCCCTGATACCGGATGATAATGAGCGTCATAGCAGAAGGGAGAACGATGTTCGATAAAATTGAGAATATTGGTAAATCAGTAATACAGCACGGAAAGTCAAACAATAGAATTTATTTGCTTAAGCTCAATGCTGATGATGTTCCTGCAATAGTTCCTGAATTGGACAAGCTGGCTATCAGTAACGGGTATACAAAAATTTTTACTAAAATTCAGGCCGATGTGATGCCGGAATTCATCCTGAACGGATATACTGTGGAAGCTTTTGTACCCGGTTTTTATAATGGGAAAACCGATTGTATTATGGCTTCAAAATTTCTTGATGAAAATAGAAAAAGAATGTCTGAAACGCCTATGCAAAACTTTGCCCGCTTATTCAGTTCTAATGGTGAAAGCAACAAAAAGCCGCTTCCGTCCCGGTTTAAATTAAGAAGACTTGATGAAAAGGATGCTGAAGCTGCTGCAACAGTTTTTCGAATAGTTTTTGAAACCTATCCTTTCCCGGTTTATGATCCGGAATACATCAGGCAAACCATGCGCAGCAATATGGCAAGGTATTTTGGTGCATGGGAAGGCAATAAACTGGTGGGGACATCAACTGCTGAAACCGATTTTGAAAAGCAAAATGCAGAAATGACGGATTTTGCTGTTTTGCCGGAATTCCGCGGGAACAGCCTTGCTTCGCATCTGTTGCTTTTCATGGAAGAATCCGTGAGAAGGGAAGGCATTAAAACGGCATATACCATTGCCCGTCTTGTTGAACCGGGAATGAATCTGACCTTTATGAAAAGAGGATATAAATTCAGCGGGACACTTATTAATAACACAAACATTGGCGGGAACATCGAAAGTATGAATATTTTTTATAAACATTTAGAATATGAATTTAGGAAAATTATGTAAGCACTCTAAACGATGTTCGGTATATCAGGACAACAACAGTGAAATAAATAAACCGGTGTTTCTAATCCGGAATGTGTTTTGTAATCGGGGTGCAAAAGGATGGAACAACTGTTTTCGTTTTCTAAATTATGAAAGGGGTGAAGCTGTGCAGGAAGAAATGACTCCATACGGATGAAAAAAAGAAAGATATGAGTAAAAAAACAGAAAAACGTATAGTCGAATTTCTTGATGAGAATGGCCCCAGTTTTCAGGGGGAAGTGGTAAAAGAACTTAAATTGTCATATACGAAAGGATTGGAACATATCAATAAGTTGTTGACAAAAGGAGTCATCAGACGAACCAATCGACCTCTGCTGTTTGAACTTCATTCCGATTCTGAATAAATTATGCACTGGCTCGATTATTTGATCTTTGGAATTTATTTGCTGGCAATGTTGGGTGTTGGTTTTTATTTCATGTTTCAAAACCAGTCAGCCGAAGATTATTTTGTAGGTGGAAGAAAAATAGGCTCCTTTCATATTGGGTTATCGGTTGTGGCTACCGATGTTGGAGGTGGTTTTTCTATCGGTTTGGGTGGGCTCGGTTTTATTATGGGCATTTCCGGAACATGGTTGCTTTTTACGGGGCTTATCGGGGCCTGGCTTAGTGCCGTAGTTCTTATTCCAAAGGTGTCAAAAATGGCAGCTAAGCATCGTTTTCTGACCTTTCCCCAGTTTTTAAATCAGCTGTTTAATAAAAAGGTGGCATTAATAGCCGGCATTATTTCGGCTGTTGGTTATCTGGGATTCACCAGTTCACAGATACTGGCAGGAGCCAAACTTGCATCGGCAACCTTTCCCGACATTTCATTACAAGCCGCACTGATCCTTATGGGAGCCATTGCTGTGATTTATACTTCGGTTGGTGGAATAAAGGCTGTTATTTTTACCGATACCATCCAGTGGATACTGCTCATGTCGGGGATGATTTTCATTGGCATTCCCTTCTGTTATTTTGCTGTTGGGGGATATGATGCCGTTGTGGGATCTCTTCCGGCAGAATATTTCTCACTGGGTAATATCACCTGGCAGCAAATTGTGAACTGGTTTATTACCATTGTTCCCATTTGGTTTATCGGGATGACCCTTTATCAGCGAATTTATGCTGCAGGCGATAAAAAAAGAGCTCAAAAAGCCTGGCTTATTGCAGGTTTGTTCGAATATCCGGTTATGGCTTTCACAGGTGTTATTCTGGGATTATTTGCCCGCGTGGCATTTGTGAACGGGATCATTGGATCAGAATCCCCAGGTACTTTTGATCCGGAAATGGGACTGCCTGTTCTTCTAAGGACTGTACTGCCGGTAGGTTTAACAGGTCTTATCCTGTCGTCTTACTTTTCGGCTATCATGTCTACTGCCGACAGCTGTCTGATGGCGGCTTCCGGTAATGTTATCACCGATATTTTCGGAAAACATAATTCAAAGAAAATAATGCTGTGGTCGCAGGGAATTACCCTGATTCTTGGAATTTCCGCAATATTAGTTGCATGGAAAGTTCCAAATGTGCTCCAACTGATGCTTCATTCCTATTCATTTATGGTATCGGGTCTTTTTATACCCGTAATAGCAGGTATTTTTCTTAAAAAGCCCAGCAATAATGGTGCTTTTTGGGCAATGATTGCTGGTGGCAGCACTACATTGTCTCTTATCCTGAGCGGGATAAATATGCCTTTCGGCCTCGATGCAAATATCTATGGCATTCTTTTGTCCGCATTTATCTATTCATTGTTTCATATTCCTGGAAAAAAGAATCTGTTTGTTTTTCAACCCGTTTCCTAATGTTGAGCCAAAAGCATATTTTTGTGGCCTGTTATTCTGTTAATGAAAAATAAAGATATTCTGGCTTATTTGTCGGCCTTGGGTGCAGTTTTCTTTTGGAGCTTCTCCTTTGTGTGGTTTAAAATCGCCTACCTCGCCTATAGGCCCATAACGGTAGTGCTGTTCAGGCTGGTAATTTCAGTTGTACTTATTCTGGTGATTTCAATGTCGCTGAAACGGTTACAGAAACCCACGATGAAAGATTTCAAACTGTTTGTCCTGATGGCTTTTTTTGAACCTTTTATGTACTTCCTGGGCGAAAGTTATGGCTTGATGTATGTTTCATCTACGGTAGCAGCAGTAATTGTGGCAACCATTCCATTGCTTTCCCCCGTGGCTGCCTGGTATTATTTTCGTGAAAAGGTGAGCCTGAAGAATATTCTTGGTTTCGTTTTTTCATTTATGGGAGTGGGTCTGGTTGTACTAAACAGTTCCTTCAGGTTCGATGCTTCACCTCTTGGAGTCGGGCTCGAATTCATTGCAGTGTTTGCTGCCATCGCCTATTCAATTGTTCTTCGGAATGTTGTTTACAGGTACAATACCCTTACCATTATTGCCTATCAAAACCTGATTGGAATTGTGCTGTTTTTACCCATCTGGCTTATGGTCGATTTAGGCGGTTTCCTGGCTACCCCCTTTCATCTAAAGGCTTTTCAGGCAATTGTCCTGCTGGCAGTATTCGCATCTACTCTGGCATTTGTTTTTTTCACCCAAAGCATCAGGCATTTAGGTGTGAACCGATCAAATACTTTTGTTAACCTGATACCGGTTTTTGTGGCAATCCTGTCTTTCGTTGTTTTAAAGGAAGGAATGGATGCTCAAAAAATAGTCGGAATTTTGGTTGTGATAACAGGTTTATTCCTGGCCCAGGCAGGAGGGAAAAAAACGCCCAAACAAAAAACCATCGAAATCACGCAGATATAAATGAAACCTATTCAGTATAAAACACCCGGAGAATTGACACTGGCAACTAAAAATTTAAAGGCTGAAATAAATACATTGATTAAAACCCTGAAAAGGAAAAAGCCTAAAAACCTCGATGATGTTGTGCATGAACTGCATGATGGGTTATTTGCTTCATTTAACTGTCTCAATTGTGCCAACTGCTGCAAGACCATAGGACCCCGGCTTAACGATAAGGACATAAGCCGGCTGGCAAAGCATTTAAAATTGAAGCCAGCTGCTTTCGTTGAAACTTATGTTGAAATCGATGAAGATAACGATTATGTGTTCAGGAAACACCCATGTCCGTTTCTGCTTTCCGATAATTACTGTATGGTATATGAAAACCGCCCGAAAGCCTGCCGCGATTATCCGCATACCAATAGAAAGCGTTTTGTTCAGATACTGGATTTATCGCGCAAAAATTGTGAAACATGTCCTGTTGTTCTTGAGGTTTTTGAACAGCTAAACCAAAATATGCGGTCATTTTTTTAATATACCTGCGAACACAGGAATTTGCACAAAATCTCTGGGTATTCCCTTTTTCTTATCGATCAGGAAACAAAGATCCGGTTTTCTTATGACCTGCTTTCTCTGAAATACGGCGGTTACCGGTACTGCGTTTTTTTTTTAATTTATACATATACGCATACCTGAACAGAAAGATTTATTTAAAGTAAGCCACAGAATTAATGACAGCCGGATAGGGTAAACACAAAAAAGCCGTTCCTGAAATTTTGATTTGGAACGGCTGGAATAAGAAAATCTTATATGATTATTTATGTTTTATTTTCTTTCCCGACCATAAAACCGGTCTTCGTTAAAATGCTCAGAATCGTATGGATATTCATCATTTGTGTCGTCCCTGTTAACATCTTCGTCAGCAGGTTGATTTTTATCCCTGAAATTTGCGAGCACACTTTGTTCATATTCCGAATGAACCGGAACATTTTCGCGGTACCTGTAGGTGGGTATGTTTCGCAGCGAATTTTGATCAATTCCATCGGCAATAACGACTTTATTCTCGGGCTCAATTCGCGCCACCCCAATTGGAATAATCATATGAATATCACCTTTACTATCCTGGTACTCATGGATCCCATCTTCATGTTCTGCACTGAATGGATCGTGATCGCCAGGAAGGATGGTTTCATCGATAGCAACGTCAATATACCTGACTTTTTCTCTTGAAACATCAACTACCAATCCCGAAATGGTGCCTACCGACTGACGATTGGAATCGTGCACTTCCCAACCTCTTACATCGGGATCGTTTTTAGCAATCTTGTAATCTTTCAGGTCTTTCAGGTAATTTAACTTTCTGTTGTGTGATTTTGAGTCTGCCATTTTTCCTGTTTTTAATGTTTAAATTATTTTGCCGAAGTAAACTGGCTTCTTTCCTCCATCTTTTTTAAGATATCGGCTGATTTCTCGAAGAAGGACTGTATTTCACTTTTTTGTTCGGATGCGAGTTTCTGTGCTTCAATTTCCTGAGCTGCATCCATAACATCTGACGCGTCATTTTCAAGTCCCGGGTAAAATCGGTTCTGGATGTTTTGTATCACATTTGCTGCACTTGAAAATGCACTCCGAATAACCGTAGAATGTTGCTCTTCCATGTTTTCGTCCTGCAATTTTCCGGCTTCATTTTTAATTTGCTCAAGCTCACCGCCCCAGGTATCCTGCCCCTGAGTCTGTTCATTACTTACAGCCATTAATGCATCTGAAAGTTTTGCTATACCTTCCTGCACCGCGGTACGGTCCAAATCATCCTCTGTTTGATTATCTACATATTCTATATATTCCTGAACTCTTGAACTCGTTTCTGTCCGGCTTTGTTCTTTATTATAAGGAGCTATTGCTTGACTTTGTTCCTGGCCGTATTCGGAATTTTGTTCCTGCTCCTGATCGTATTCAGCAGTTTCCTGCATTTCATCATTATCGGAAGCTGCAAACCATATTACCAGTCCTATAACAACAATTCCCAGGATTATCCATCCTATGGGCGATTTCTTCTTTTTTTCTACATTAATATCTGCCATAACTATTCTATTTAAATTTAACTTGTATGTTTTTCTATTTAGTTAACCTATATTTATAACATGTGTGGAACAAGAAAGTTCAACATTTTAAGAGCATGAGATTTAATTATTATGCATTAAATTTCATGATGTAACCAACACTGTTTTGCCAATCATAAAAGGACAGGAATGAATCCTTTTTGATCTACAGGGGACCTGAAAACAGAAAGTATTATTCTTGCAAATTTCATGGGTATCGGAGAATTGATTTTTTTAGTAGTATTTTTTAATATAATACAAAATATTTACGGTTATTAATTTCTGTAGAATTTCATTGAACAGAATTATTTTCTTCAACATGTAACCCTCTGCTGTTTTATAAACTTTTTTTGTTTGTTTGTTGGTGAACCGGATAAAAAAAGAATTGTAAACATATACTTTGGTAGGCTGTTTTATTTTATTAATTAAAAATGTTAACCATGGAATCAATTTTTAAAAGGTTGCTGAATGCCGGCATAGGCGTTGCTTCCAAAACCAGCAGGTTTGCTGAAGATGTTATTAAAGACTTAATAGACAAGGGAAAAATTTCGGAAGGTGAAGGGCAAAAAATTATTGAAGATCTCGAAAAGGAAGGAGAAGAACAACGACAGGTTTTTGAGAAGGAAATGAATATTTATATAGAAAAAGCACTGAAGAAAATGGATATTCCTTCGCGGGAAGAATTCAATAATCTGGCAGAACGCTTAGCTGTCCTTGAACGGTCGCAGCCCGGGGCTGCACAGGTAAAAAATATACGTCCGTAAAGAGGAACCTTTAACTGCACTGGATAAACAACAGGTAATTGTTTTTGTGGGTTAATTAACAATTCCGCTCTACCGGGATGTCATAATTCTGGTGGTTCATGAGTTTCATCTGGGTAATATTTCAATAACTTTGGCGTTTTACTGAATATAAAATAGCGGATGAACCATAAAATTTACCTGATTTTTCTGTGCCTGATGATTGCATTGGGAAGTAAGGCGCAAATAGGTGGTGAAACAACCTATCAATTCCTGGAACTGACCAGTTCAGCACGTATTGCTGCTTTGGGTGGTACTCAAATAGCACTGTCGGATACAAGTGATTTAAACCTGCCTTATTACAATCCTGCTTTATTGAATGATGGGATGAAAAATATTCTGCTCCTTAATTATGTAAATTATCTGGCTGATATTCAATATGGATACGTATCTTATGCACCTCAATTTAAATTAAAGGGAAATCTTGCTGTTGGCATGCATTACATTAATTATGGAGAATTTAAGGAAGCTACAGAACAGGGTGAGTTGACAGGTAATTATTTTAAAGCCGCTGAATATGCTTTAAATATTATTTATTCGGGAAAGTTCAACCGTTTGGGTTACGGATTAAATGTCAAGCCTATTTATTCTGTTTTTGAAAGTTATCAGTCGTTGGGTATGGCCGCTGATTTAGGATTTGTATACAGCAGCAAAGACAGCCTGACAAATGTGGCTGTGGTAACCCGGAATATAGGCAGGCAGTTCACCACTTATTATGAAGACGGGAACCATGAGCCTGTTCCCTTTAATTTACAGGCAGGAATAAGCACCAGGCTCAGACATGCCCCTGTTATTATCTCCTTAACCATGCAACATCTTACACATTGGGATTTAGCCTGGCATAAGGATGAGGAGCAGCAGACACTTGAATCGTGGGCTGAACGTCAGGAGAGTTTTGCAAAACAGGTTATGCGTCATGCTGTTCTGGGTGTGGAAATTCTTCCATCCAACAACTTTACCTTACGTGCAGGTTATAATTACCAGCGAAGGCAGGAACTTAAATTTGATGAACGAAATTCCACCGTGGGGTTCTCAATGGGCTTCGGAGTGAAAATTAACCGGTTCAGGCTTGATTTTGCCACCTCCCGTTTCCATCTTGCAGGTTCCTCCAATTTGTTCTCGTTGGCGGTTAACCTCAACGATCGGTTTTAGTTAAAAGACAATTTGGTCTGAATTGAAAAATCCTTTTATCTTTGTATGAAATCCGTTAATTCATGACAGAAAAGAAAATTATAATTGCAATAGACGGGCATTCATCTTGCGGGAAAAGTACATTGGCAAAATCGCTTGCCCGTGAATTGGGTTATATCTATATCGACAGTGGTGCCATGTACAGGGCTGTTACTCTTTTTGCTATGCGCCGTGGTTGGTTTTTAAATGGTGAACCCGTCCGCCAAAAAATAATCGAAGGGTTAAAAGATGTATTTATAACTTTTCAGTGGGATAAGAAGAAGGAAAAAAATACTACATTTTTGAACGGTGAAAATGTGGAGGATGAAATAAGACAACTGGCTGTTTCGCAAAATGTGAGCCCTGTTAGTACCATTGCTGAAGTTCGGACAGAATTGGTAAAAATGCAGCGTGAGAATGCTGAAGATAAAGGTATTGTTATGGATGGCCGGGATATTGGAACGGTAGTGTTCCCCGATGCGGAACTTAAAATTTTTATGACAGCTTCTCCGGAAGTAAGAAGTCAGCGCCGTTTCCTTGAACTTAAGGAGAAGGGGATTGATGTTGAATACAGCCAAATTTTCCAAAATGTGGAAGAACGTGATGCCATCGATTCGGGCAGAGAAGTTAGTCCGCTGAGAAAAGCTGACGATGCAGTTGTTCTCGATAACAGTCATTTGACCAGAGAAGAACAGTTGCAGTGGAGTTTGAATAAGGTCAAAGAAAAAATTAAGGAGTATGAGGGTAGAAATCGATAAACGTTCAGGTTTTTGTTTTGGTGTAATCAAAGCAATAAAATCAGCTGAGAGTGAATTGAAAAATGCCGATCAGCTTTATTGCCTGGGTGATATTGTGCATAACGGGATGGAAGTGGAACGACTGGAAAAAATTGGACTGAAGTCGATTTCAAGAGAAGAATTTTACAAGCTCAGAAATTGTAAGGTGCTTATCAGGGCACATGGAGAACCTCCCGAAACTTATGAATATGCCAGAAAAAATAACATTGAGCTTATTGATGCAACATGCCCCGTTGTGCTTACACTCCAGGAGAAGGTAAAGCTTTCACACGATAACTTCCGGGAAAGAAACGGACAAATTGTAATTTATGGAAAAAAAGGCCACGCTGAGGTCATTGGTCTGGGCGGTCAGGTCAATAACCAGGCCATTGTTCTTGAAAACATGGATGACATTAATAAAATAGATTTTTCGCGGCCTGTTTCTCTGTATTCCCAAACAACAAAAAGAGTGGAAGATTTTTATCGGATTGCCGATTCGGTGAAAATGAATATGAAACCTGGAGTTCCAATTGAAATTAAAGATTCTATTTGCCGGCATGTTTCTAACCGGGTTCCTCATCTGAAAGAATTTGCTGCAAGTTACGACCTAATTCTGTTTATTGCAGGGCATAAAAGTTCAAACGGGAAATACCTGTATACCATTTGTAAGGAAGAAAATGAACGCACCTATTCTGTTTCCCGTACATCTGAGATTAATTTAAGCTGGTTTGACGGTGTTGGTTCAGTAGGTATTTGTGGTGCTACTTCCACCCCCGGATGGCTTATGGAAGAGGTGGCCAATTGGATCATGAAACGGTTTATTTAACGAATTTCCACTGAGCTTTTTTTATTTTTTTGTTTCTTTGAAGAAAGCTTAGATAATAACCCGATGACCAGTTTATTTGCCCATGTAATTTTACCACTTCCCCTGCACGATACATATACCTATAAAGTTCCCGGACAATGGGTGAATCAGGTAAAACCCGGACATAGGGTGGTAGTGCAATTCGGTTCAAAAAAACTTTATGCAGCTATAGTTTATTCATTATCTGAAAACTATCAGCAAAATTTTGAGCCAAAGGAAATACTGGAACTGCTGGATGATGAACCGGTAGTTTTACCTCAGAATTTTGAATTGTGGAAATGGATGGCAACATATTATTGCTGCACTTTGGGTGACGTATTCCGGGCAGCTCTGCCTCCGGGGCTGAAGCTTGAAAGCAAATCAAAATTTTTCCTGAACGATGGCTGGGAAAATCATCAGGTATCTGATTCCGAACGGACCATAATTCGTCTGATTGCAGATAAAGTTTCTTCTCTTGATGATTTTCAGAAGAAACTTGGAAAGGGCTTTACCTATTCTTCTCTAAAATCTCTTTTCAACAAAAATATAATAAGGGTAGAAGAAAAAATCGGAGATAAATTTAAACCCAAATCTGAGGTCGTGGTTGAATTGCATCCTCGGATAAATTCCGAAGAAAAGCTTCAAAATGTGATTGATTCGCTGGTTAGAGCAAAGAAGCAACAGGCTCTTTTGGAAAGATACTGCGATGAAGCAAATGTTTTTCAACCTGACCAGAAGGCATTATTCAGAAAAAAATTGTTAAAAGAAAACAAGTTCAGTAATTCTATTTTAAATGAGCTTGTTTCAAAAAATATTCTGGTACTTTCTCAGCATGAAATTTCAAGGATTGAAAAGCAACAGATAAAACAGGTTAATTTAAATCTCCTGAATCCTTATCAGAAAAAGGCATTGGAGGAAATTAAAACCTGTTTTGAAAAACAACAGGTAACCTTAATGCATGGCATTACAGCAAGCGGTAAAACAGAAATTTATATTTACCTGATTGAGGAAGCATTGAAGAAAGGAATGCAGGCACTTTACCTTCTTCCCGAAATTGCCCTCACCACTCAGATTATTGAACGATTAAAGAATGTATTTGGAGCAAAAGCTGGAATTTATCATTCGCGACTGAATGATCACGAAAGGGTGGAAATCTGGAAAAAGGTACTGCAGTTTCAAAAAAATCCGAAAGAAGGTTACCAGGTTATACTTGGTACGCGTTCGGCTTTGTTTATGCCATTTTCGAAGCTAAAGTTAATTGTGGTTGACGAGGAACATGAAAATTCCTTCAAACAATTTGATCCTGCACCCCGGTATCATGCCCGTGATATGGCAATAGTACTGGGTAAAATCTATCAGAGTAATGTTTTATTAGGATCGGCAACTCCATCTTATGAGAGTTTTTTTAATGCTGTCAATGGAAAGTATGGATTGGTAAAATTGGAAAAACGGTATTCCGAAACGGAATTACCTGAAATAATTATAGCCGATTTAAAACGTGCCTGGAAAAGGAAACAAATGCGATCGGTTCTTTCTCCTGAACTGTTTTCCAGTGTGGAAGAGGCACTTCAAAATAAGGAGCAGGTAGTTTTTTTTCAGAACAGGAGGGGTTATTCTCCTTATATTCAATGTTTAACTTGCGGGTGGGTTCCCAAATGTATCAATTGCGATGTTTCGCTCACCTATCATAAATTCAAAAAGAGGCTGAACTGCCACTATTGCGGCTACAATACTGTTATGCCTGACGAATGTCCTGAGTGTGGTTCCCGTGAAATAAAAACGGTGGGGTTTGGAACAGAAAAAGTAGAAGAGGAAATAAGTAATCTTTTTCCAGGAGTATCTGTTGAACGTATGGATTTAGATACAACACGATCAAAGAATTCTTTTGAAAAGATAATACATAATGTGGAAACCGGGAAAACAAATATTTTAATTGGGACTCAAATGGTTACCAAAGGTCTTGATTTTGAAAATGTGCGTGTAGTAGGTATTTTAAATGCCGATAACCTCATCAATTTTCCGGATTTCAGGGCACATGAAAGGGCATATCAGCTGATATCACAAGTTAGTGGACGTGCAGGGCGCAGACAAAATCGTGGAAAAGTGGTATTGCAAACCTCACAGCCTGAGCACCCGTTGATTGATTTTATCCGGCAGCATGATTACCTGACTGTGTACAAAATGCAAATGCAGGAGCGAAAATTATTCAGGTATCCGCCTTATTTTCGTTTAATAAAAGTAGTTGTAAAACATAAAAAGCCTGAGACAGTTGAAAAGGTTGCAAGAAAGGTGGCCGCATTGCTGCGTGCAAATAAAAAGATGAACGTTTTGGGTCCCGAATTTCCACTGGTTAGCCGGATACAACTCTGGTATAACCAGGAAATCTGGCTAAAAATAACCCGCAATGAAATGCAGGAGAAGGTGAAGCAGTTTGTTGTTGATTGCATCGGAAAGGTTCAAAAGGAAAATACCAGCTGTATGATATATTTGGATGTGGATCCTTATTGAGAAAGAAATCCGGAAAATTAATTGTCAATAATTCTTCCATGTGTTCTTTTTCTGATTACCTTTTTTTCTTAGTTTTGTCTTTTTTAAAATAACCGGGTGAACGGAAACGAAGTAAATCATATTTTCGAACTATTTAGCCAGATGCGGGTAATAATTATCGGTGATGCGATGGTTGATACCTACCTTTGGGGTAAAGTAGAAAGGGTTTCACCTGAAGCTCCAATTCCAATAGTATCCGTTACTAATCGTGAAAGCCGCCTGGGAGGAGCTGCAAATGTTTCTCTGAATATCCAGTCGCTTGGAGCTGCTCCCGTATTGTTCTCGGTGGTGGGTGATGATGACAAGGGACGTAAATTCAAAAAAATGATAGGTAAAAATAATTTACCTGATTATGGAATTTTTGTAGATTCATCCAGAATTACCACCGTTAAAAGCCGGATTATCGGAAAAGGACAGCATATTGCCAGGGTTGATGAGGAGTCAACAGAATACATAAGCAATGAGCTGGAGCAAAAGCTCATTAACGGAATAGAAGCTGAAATAGAAAAAAATCCCGTTGACGTTATAATCTTTGTTGATTACGATAAAGGTGTAATTACTCCTTCGCTTTTCGAAGAGGTTAGACTGTTGGCAAAAAAGAAAGGTATTCCAATTGCTGTAGATCCAAAAAAAAGAAACTTCAGTTGCTATAAAAATATTGAATTGTTTAAACCTAATTTTAAGGAATTTATAGATGGTACCGGATTGCCGCTAATAAAGGGAGATTTGGATACCTTGAGGAAAGCTGCTCATGCTGTAAAGGAGAAACAGAATTTTAAGCTCATATTTATTACCCTTTCCGAAATGGGCGTGTTCATAAGCAATGGTGTAAAAGAACAGTATTATCCCGCAGTTATTCGTCATATTGCTGATGTTTCAGGGGCCGGTGACTCTGTCATCAGCGTTGCCAGTCTTGCTATGGCAGCAAAACTTCCCCCAAAAACAATGGCATTGATGTCGAATATAGCCGGCGGATTGGTGTGCGAGAATCTGGGGGTTGTTCCGGTAGATAAGAACCAGTTGATTCAGGTAATGAAATCACAGAAATTATAAACTCTTTTTTCACTCAATTACAGCCTTTTAAATATTTACTAACGAATGTTGTCGAAAAGTACCTTAAAGGAGTTAAGGGTAAATTACTATATTTGGAACCATTCATAAATAAAGGATATCAGATGGGTAAAATTATATCATTGGCGAACCAAAAGGGAGGAGTTGGAAAAACAACTACTGCAATTAATCTGGCGGCAAGCCTGGCGGTTTTGGAACAAAAAGTGTTAATTATTGATGCCGATCCTCAGGCAAATTCTACTTCAGGGTTCGGTTTCGATGTTAAAAATGTTCAGTCGAGCATTTATGAATGTATTGTTGATGAAATTGATCCTGAAAAAGTTATCCTCAAAACTGAAATCGCCAATCTCGATCTCATTCCTTCTCATATCGATCTGGTGGGGGCTGAAATTGAAATGCTCAACCTGCCAAATCGTGAAAAAGTATTGAGAGGAACCCTTGAGAAATTAAAGAGTTCTTATGATTTCATCTTTATCGACTGCTCTCCCTCTCTGGGGTTAATAACTGTTAATGCTCTTACGGCTTCCGATTCAGTAATAATTCCAGTGCAATGTGAATATTTTGCGCTTGAAGGTCTGGGTAAATTACTTAATACCATAAAAATTATTCAGAACCGGTTAAATCCTGCACTTGAAATCGAAGGCTTTTTACTTACTATGTTCGATTCGCGCCTGAATTTGTCTAATCAGGTATATGAAGAGGTGAAGCATCATTTTCAGGAAATGGTTTTCGAAACGGTTATTCAGCGGAATGTGAAATTAAGCGAAGCACCCAGCTACGGTAAACCCGTGGTGCTGTATGATGCGAGTTCCCGGGGAGCAATAAATCATATGAACCTTGCCCGTGAAATTCTTCAACGAAATGGATTGACAAAATTGTCGCAGGAACACAAAATCATTAACAATTAAAATTCAGGCTATGGTAAAAAGGAATGCACTTGGAAGGGGACTGGGAGCCTTAATTGATGATGCGGAAAAAATGAAACAGGCTCTTATGAGTGATGTGGATCTTAAAAAAATTGAAGCCAATCCATTTCAGCCGCGTACAAAATTTGATGAAGAATCTCTTGAGGAATTGGCCGCATCAATACGGGAAATCGGATTAATTCAGCCGATTACATTAAGAAAAACAGGACCCGACAGCTACCAGATAATTGCCGGAGAACGACGGTTCCGGGCAGCCCAAAAAGCAGGATTGGAATCTATTCCTTCCTATATTCGTCTTGCTAAAGATGATGGCATGCTCGAAATGGCACTGGTGGAAAATATTCAGCGCGAAGACCTTGATGCCATAGAAATAGCCTTAAGTTATCAGCGGCTTATTGAAGAACTGGATTTTACGCAGGAAGATTTAAGCAGCCGGGTGGGGAAGAAACGTTCCACGATTGCCAATTATCTCCGATTGTTAAAATTACCGGCTATCATTCAAAAAGCTCTTCGGGAAAAGGAAATCAGTATGGGGCATGCCCGGGCGCTTATAAATATTAATGATGCTGATACTCAGGAAATGATTTATACCCAAATTGTAAAATATGGCTTTTCTGTGAGGCGAGTGGAAGAAATTGTAAGAAGTCTGAATGAAGAAAATGAATATCCGCTATTAAGCAAGAAAAAGGAACTGCCAAATGAATATAAAAGCTTTAAAGGACAATTGGGTAAAATCTTCGGTTCTCGTATTGGCATTTCAGTTGATGAGAAAGGGAAAGGAAAAATTGTAATTCCTTTTAAATCCGAACAAGATTTGGATCGGATTGTTAAAATAATAGAAAATAACAAAGAAAATTTCGAAGCCTGACGCACTGTGAGTTGAAACGTTTATTTTTAAGGCAAAAATTGACAGGTGTGATTAACAGAGGGTTTTGGTTAAAAGCTATTTTAATTTTTGCAACGGTGCAAATGGTTGGTAAACTTGATGCTCAGGTAATAGTTGAAGCTGATTCGGTGGGAGTGGTTCAGAAATCTGATGGTAACGAAAAAGAGCAAGAAGTTCATTCTCCCAGAAAGGCAACAATATATTCAGCTGTTTTACCCGGTTTAGGGCAGGCATACAATAAGAAATACTGGAAAATCCCTCTTATATACGCTGGTTTTGGAGCAATTGGGTATTTTATAAACTGGAATAACGAGAATTATCAGTTGTTCAGAAAAGGGTATCAGGATCTTACCGATGATAATCCTGAAACCCAGGATTATCTGAAGATAGAGGCGGTAAGGAGAAATAATTTTGATTTGGATAATCCAAATCAGTTTAGTACATTAAAAACTGCATTGTTAAGTCAGCAGGATTATTATCGCCGTAACAGAGATTTGCTGATAATCAGTTTTATAGGATTTTATGGACTGAATATTATCGATGCCAGTGTAGATGCACACCTTTATGATTTTGATATCAGCGATGATTTGACGCTGAACTGGCAACCCTCAATGTTGCGGGTTGAAAATAATTTAGTTTATTGCATAAACTTAAAATTTAATTTTTAGTAATGTTGAAGTTTTTTGTGACGCTTTTTGGAATAATTCTATTATTGCATTCGGTTCAACCGCTTTCTGCTCAAAAAAGGAAACGGAGAAAGGATAAGCTTCCCCGAATTGAAATGATAAAGCCTAATTTACTTGCTCCCGATACAATGGCCATTGTGCCTGAAGATTCAATGATTAAGGAAGAATTGACAGATACCATTTTGTTTGACCCTGGTCCCAATCCAGATGAAAACCTGAATGATATTTTTTCAGAAAAGATGGACAGCCTGGTAAATTCAAGCTATATCCGTCAATTATTTCATTTTAAATTTTCTGATTTGGATACAACAGACATATATCCGTTAAATGTTTCCGATTCGGTATATATTGCTCGTTTGCAGGCAATTCAGGAAGTTGTTCCATTGTCTTTCAACAATACTGTTAAAAATATTATTCTTTTTTATACAGAAAAACGCCGCGATTTGGTAGAAATGATGCTAGGGCTTTCCGTTTATTATTTTCCCATTTTTGAGGAAGTTCTTGACCGGTATGAAATGCCTCTTGAATTAAAATACCTTCCTGTAATAGAATCAGCATTAAATCCAAAAGCAAATTCCCGTGCCGGAGCAAATGGCCTTTGGCAATTTATGTATGGCACTGGTAAGCAAATGGGATTGGAAATTACAAGTTTTGTTGATGAACGCCGGGATCCTATTAAATCGACTGATGCCGCAGTACGTTATCTGAAATATTTATACAACACTTACGATGATTGGTATTTGGCCATTGCAGCTTATAATTGCGGTCCGGGAAATGTAAATCGTGCCATTCGTCGTTCAGGCAATAGACGTAATTATTGGGATATTTATTACAGGTTACCGCGCGAAACCCGTGGTTATGTTCCGGCCTTCATAGCGGCTGCTTATGTGATGAACTATCATAAGGAACACAATCTGAGGGCAGAAATGCCGGAAATTCCTTTTCAGGCAGATACTTTGTTTGTTAATGATTACCTGCATTTCGACCAATTATCTGAAACCCTTGAGATGGAAAAAGAGTTGATACGATCTCTCAATCCTATGTACCGGCGCGATGTGATTCCTGCAAAAGAGGATAAACCCTATGTTCTTACACTCCCACGTCATAAAGTTTTGGAGTTTTTGGGAAAAGATAGCCTCATTTTTGCTTACCAGCGTGAAAAATATTTTCCAAATAATGCACTTGCTAATCCTTCCAGTTCTGCCGCTTATTTCTCACCGGCCGATATGGAGGGAAAAACAAAACTGACTTACACGGTTAAATCAGGTGACAATCTTGGTTTTATATCCACCTGGTTTAAGGTTTCCGTATCGAATCTAAGGTATTGGAATAATATAAGGGGCAATCTTATCCGGGTTGGACAAAAGCTGGCAATTTATGTCCCTGAAAATCAGGAACAGTATTTTGGGAAATTTAATAAAATGACTTTTGCCCAAAAGCAGGCTACAATTGGTAAAACTCCTGTAACAGCCAGTTCAAATAATAATTCAGGTGGTTCATCAGCATACGAATATTACACTGTGAAAAAAGGAGATACTGTTTGGGATATTGCAAGAAGATTTTCTGACGTTACCCCTCAGGAAATTCTTCGGCTGAATAATTTAACGAACAAATCAAATCTTGCTGTTGGGCAAAAATTGAGGATAAGAATAAGACAGGATACCTGATATTTTGTTTTGCTTATTTTTATTTGAATAACAAAATAAAGCAAAGAACAAAAACGATAGTCTTCTCTATCTTCCAATGATGCAAATTTTTAAAGCAGGAAGTTGTGCTTCTTTATAAAATCCTAATAGTTTTTGAATATCATTCAAAAGAAGAATCTGAACCGGAATGCATGGATTTTCTAACCTGATTTGTATTTTTGGCAGTGGAAAATTACTGCGATTAATTAAATCAAGAATTCTGACTGATGCTTTATTTCAAAGTAAATTCAGCAGTAACTGTGACCTTTATATTTTTTCTTGCAGAACTGGTATTATGTATACCATATCCGGATACCTCAGTGGAGTAGGGTTCAGTTATCTGGAAGACACCTGCACGGGCTGAAATGAGTTTATCAACCTTCAGGTCGGTAGTGGATGTAATTTCTTCTGCCCGCTCATAGGCATTTTGGGTTGCTTTTCCCAGCAGCTGTTTTTTTATTTCTTCTATTTCACTGCTGTAGAATTCCATGGTGGAATTATCAAAGGTTACTCCTTTATTAACAAACAGGTTAGGGTCGATTGCAAGTTGCTCCACTTTTTCAATTTCACCAGATACGATGTAAACCCGCTGACTGAGGGTATAACCGATATGTCCGGTCTGTCCGTATTCGCGGTTTACATTTACAGGGAAAACTTTAAATTCCGTGGACTTAATGCCTGTTTTATCCCACAATTGCTGGAAATTTTCCAATTTGCCAGCCATTGTTTTATACCCTGCCTGTAAGCCTGTAAGCGAAACATTTTCGGAAAAGCTAACCGACCACTTAACAATGTCACTGTTAAATTCTTCAGTACCATAACCCACTACACGCACCGTTTGCTGCACCTGCCTCGACTGCCAAAAAAACCAGCCCCATAAGCCAAAGGCCAGTATTATTGAAATTCCCAAAATCAGAGCCCATACATTTTTCATGTATTATTGATTTAAATTAAAAATAACACGAACTTAAAATCTTTTGAATGGAAAATCTTAAAAGAAAAGATTTTATAGACTTAGCTTTTATTCTGCAATAAATATTATCCGACCACAATGTTTATAATTTTTTTTGGTACAAAAATAAATTTTCGAACTGTTTTTTCTTCCATCCATTTTTTAGCTTTTGAATCGGCCAACACTGTTTTTTCAATTTCGGCCAGTGGCATATCTGCGGGGAGTTCAATTTTAAAACGCGTTTTACCATTAAAAGAAACCGGATATTCAAAGCTGTTTTCCTGAAGCAGGGTTACATTTACTTTTGGCCATGGCTCATATGCCAATGTTTTATTGTGACCATAAATAAACCATAATTCTTCTGCCAGATGTGGGGCAAACGGTGATAAAATTTTTGCAAAAGTTTCTGCAGTTTCTTTCACTACTCTGCCTTTTTTTATGACCAGATTGTTCAAAACCATTAATGCTGAAATGGCTGTATTAAACTTTAGGTTTTCAATGTCAAATGCTACTTTTTGTATGGTTTGATGAAGCAATTTGGCTATTTCTTTATCTTCTTCGCCCTCAGCAATATTGTTAATGTCTGCAAAGAAACGATAAGCACGGTTCAGGAAGTTGTAAACTCCCTTTACGCCATTTTCAGCCCAGGGTTTACGTTCATCCAATGGGCCCATAAACATTTCATAAAGGCGCAGCGAATCGGCCCCGTACCGTTCAATCACATCGTCAGGGTTTACCACATTTTTCAGTGATTTGGACATTTTGGCTACTATTTGTTTCAGCTCCTCACCTGTTTCAGTATGAAAAAATTTTCCCTCACGTTCTTCCACCAGATCGGATGAAACTTTTGCGCCGGTATTGGTTTCATAAGCAAATGCCAGAATCATACCCTGATTAAAAAGTTTCCTGAAAGGTTCATTGGTTGAAACAATACCTAAATCGAACAATACTTTGTGCCAGAATCTGGAATAAAGCAGGTGTAAAACAGCATGTTCAGCACCGCCAATATATAAATCAACAGGCATCCAGTATTGTTCTTTTTCAGGATTAAATATAAGTTGGTTGTTTTTTGGGTCAATATATCGCAGGTAATACCAGCATGAACCTGCCCACTGGGGCATGGTATTCGTTTCTCTGCGTCCCTTTCGTCCGTTTTTATCAACTACATTTAGCCACTCTTTGGCATTTGCCAGGGGTGATTCTCCGGATTCTCCGGGAGAAAATTTCTCCAAGTCAGGAAGCAACAATGGAAGTTCTTCGTCATCCAGAAGTGATATTTCTCCATCTTCCCAATGAATCACCGGGAAAGGTTCACCCCAGTAACGTTGCCTGCTGAACAACCAGTCGCGCATTCTAAAATTTACAGTGGCTTTACCCACTTCGAGAGACTCCAGCCATTCGATGATTTTTTTTATACCGGCCTCTTTATTTAATCCATTAATGTTCAGGTTGTTTTCTTTACTGTATGAGTTAATGTATTCCCCATCTTCCGTCCAGCATTTGTTTCCTGAAAGGATTTCTTTTCTATCATCAACGTCTTTTGGATCCAGAATGCAAATTATGGGGATGTTAAATTCTTTTGCAAACTCAAAGTCACGGGTGTCGTGCGCAGGTACAGCCATTATGGCTCCTGTTCCGTATCCCATCAGCACATAATCGGCCATCCATATGGGTATGGCTTGATTATTAACAGGGTTTATTGCATGGCGTCCGGTAAATACACCTGTTTTTTCCTTAGCAAGATCGGTGCGGTCAATATCCGATTTTAATGCTGCTGCCTGAATGTACCTATTAATTTCCTTTTCTTTTTCCGGAGTGGTAATTTCACCTGCCATTGGATGTTCAGGAGCAATAACCATATAAGTGGCTCCGAATAATGTATCGGGACGGGTTGTATATACCCGAAGTTTCTTATTCAACCCTTTAATCTGAAAATCAATTTCGGCTCCTGTAGATTTGCCAATCCAGTTTTTTTGCATGTCAATTACACCAGCCGGCCAGTCGAGACCTTCAAGTCCGTGCAGCAATCTTTCTGCATAATGGGGTATCCGTAAAAGCCATTGTTTTAGATTTTTTCGAACTACCTTATGTCCGCACTTTTCATGAGAACCATCGGTCAGAACTTCTTCGTTGGCACATACTGTCTGGCATGAATTGCACCACCAAACCTGGGCATTGTCGTAATAAGCCAACCGCTTATCAGCAATGTATTTTTTTATAGCACCATCTCCCCTTAATTTAATTTTTTCAGGAACATGCAGTTCTGAAACAGGACGGCCTTTTTGCAGTTTATCATCGAACCATGTATTATATAATTGTTTAAAAATCCACTGAGTCCATTTAAAATACTGAGGATCGGTGGTATTTATTTCACGATCCCAATCGTAGCTTAACCCAATCGATTTTATTTGTCTGCGAAAATTATCGCAATTTTTATTGGTCGTGACTGCAGGATGTGTACCCGTTTGCATAGCATATTGTTCCGCCGGTAACCCAAACGCATCATATCCCATTGGATGAAGAACATTAAATCCCTTCATTCTCTTGTAGCGGCTGATGATATCAGTGGCAGTGTAACCTTCAGGGTGTCCAACATGTAATCCGGCTCCTGATGGATAAGGAAACATGTCCAGAATGTAATATTTTGGTTTTGAAAAATCATCATTGGTTTTAAATGTTTTATTTTCTTCCCAATATTTTTGCCACCGGGGTTCTATTTTTTTGAAATTGTAATCCATTTTTATGAAAATTCTGAATTTTAAGCCGCAAAGATAAAAAAATGATTCTCGGATTGGGTTAAAGTAAAGCCATAAAAAATGCAATTGGCAGTTCTCTTAATCTGTTTAACAGAAACATTTAAATCAGATAAAACAGGGGAACAACTTACAGGGGGAGAGCTGGATTTAAATGAGTAAAAATTATCGCGTATGGAATATAAAATGCCGGAGTGCTGGTTTTAAATTTGAAACTTTATAACCTACAGCTGTAAAGAAACTCACAATAAAATTATAAAAACCCAATAGCAACAAAGGCTTCAATCGGATAAATCTATTACTTGTAAATTAAAAAAATGTAATTTTTAATCGGATTTAGTTTAATGATTATAAATAAAAAAAATGAATTCTTATACTTTTGTGGCCTTGAAAAATTAATTCCATTTCACAACAAAGATTATTTTGGTACATCAAACCTAATAAAATATGGCATTTATGGCATTTTAAGATATTTGATATTTTGACCACAACAGATAAAGATTAATAGTTTTATGAATTTAAAAGATCCAAAACAATTTACTGAGGATTTTATGGCCTATGTTAAGGCAAAAAATCCTGGCGAACCTGAGTTTCATCAGGCTGTTCTTGAAGTAATAGAATCTCTTTCCGGGTTTTTAATTAACAACCCCAGGTATATCCATTTTAAGATTCTTGAACGTATGGTTGAACCTGAGCGGGTTGTTCAATTCCGGGTTCCCTGGACAGATGATAACGGTACTATCCACATAAACAGGGGATACAGAGTGGAGATGAACAGTGCAATAGGGCCATATAAAGGTGGGTTACGGTTTCATCCCAATGTAAATTTAAATATATATAAGTTTCTCGCTTTTGAACAGGTTTTAAAAAATAGCCTTACATCCTTACCTATGGGAGGGGGAAAAGGTGGTGCTGATTTTGATCCAAAGGGCAAATCCGATACAGAGGTTATGAGGTTCTGTCAGAGTTTTATGATTGAATTAACCCGCCATATAGGTCCGAATACAGATGTTCCGGCCGGAGATATTGGTGTAGGAGGCCGTGAAATTGGGTACCTCTTTGGACAATATAAGCGGCTTAAAAATGAATTCACGGGAGTATTGACAGGTAAAGGGGTTGATTGGGGCGGCTCACTCATAAGACCTGAAGCAACTGGTTACGGAACTGTTTATTTTGCTGAGGAAATGCTTAAAACCCGGGGTGATAGCTTTAAAGGCAAAGTTGTTACTATTTCTGGTTCAGGAAACGTTGCCCAATTTGCAGTGGAAAAAGTTCTCGATTTAGGTGGGAAACCTGTTACCTTGTCTGATTCAGGTGGTACAATTTATGACCCCGATGGCATCGATCGGGATAAATTGGAATACATTAAAGAATTGAAGAATATTTACAGAGGAAGAATTTCTGAATATGCGGAAACCTATAATGTTCCATATTACGAGAAGGAGCGTCCATGGGGAATCAAGTGTGATGTTGCTCTTCCTTGTGCCACACAAAATGAAATTAGTGGCAGCGATGCAGATTCGCTTCTTAATAATGGATGTTTTGTTGTGGCAGAAGGAGCAAATATGCCTTCAACCTATGAGGCAGAGCATAAGTTTCTGGATGCCAAAATTCTATATGCTCCAGGTAAAGCTGCAAATGCAGGAGGAGTTGCTGTTTCAGGACTTGAAATGACCCAAAACAGTATGCGTTTGAGTTGGACCCGTGAAGAGGTGGACGAAAAACTTAAGTTTATTATGCATAATATTCATAGTATGTGTGTGAAGCATGGACAGGAAAAAGATGGGTTCGTTCATTATGTGAAAGGTGCTAATATTGCTGGTTTTGTGAAGGTTGCAAATGCCATGATTGCACAAGGGTTGGTTTAGAAATTTATAATTTGTAAAGAATTCCCGGTATATGTTTTGAATAAGGTCCGTAAAGAGGCTGTTGGTAATCCGAAATATAAAAACCCAAACCGGATTCGATATCAAATTTTCATTTACCAATGCCAATTTTGGGCAATATACCGGGAAAGCCATTGCTTACTTGCAGGCACCAAGGTTCTTTGTTGGGTATTGTATCAAAGAAAGCAAACAGTCACTGGCGTTAAACCAGTTTCAAACCCCAAAAATGGCTTGCCTGGAAATACCAGGTGGCTATTACTATTTGTTTTATAATAAAAGAAAAACTGTTTTTTTTTTGATGACTTGCCCATGCTTTTCTTACTCGAAATCAGAAAATGGATTTGCTTCAAACTATCGTAAACCATAACTGATAAAGAAATGATTAGGTTAATATTTTTTCAGACACTTGCAAAGCCAAAAAAATAGAAACCGATTTTATAAGAAAGAATTTATTCATGTGAGTAGAATTAGTTTTAATAATAATTTTTTTATTGCGTTTATGAAATAAAAAGTATTAGATATCGTTTTTTTAGTGAAGGCACTTTTAAATAAATGTTTTTACCATCAATTCGGTTTTGCCTTCTTGTTAGAGGAGTGTTTTTACACTCCTCTTTCTCATCATAAGGGAGTTATTTGTTAAATGTAAAAGAAACAAAGAGAAAAGAGAACAAAAAACTCGAACAGGCTTTAACTTTCAGTTTAATACGATTAAGACCGAATTTTCGCCTTTTTCAATAATGAAGGCGCCAAAGATACCGGTAATCCTTTCTGTGAGTATAGAATACTGCAGCATACATGACTTCCCCTTCACATTCCTTTATTACATCTGGAATAGAGATCCTCTCATTTCAATAGCACATGATGAAAGGATTTTTCGGATACCGCCTGACCAGGAAGTGGGTGGATTTAATGCAGCAGTTTTTCTTTTTGTGAGTCCTCATGTTCTTTTTTTTCAGAGGAAGTTTTTCAGGCGCGAAAAGACATTTTCTGACTAAATATGCTTTTTAACTGATTGGTTAAACTGATAAAAGATTAGTGAAAGGTAAAACTTAGCTTGTGGCATTTCATTATCTTTGAATAAAAACTCTCTTGAGAATAGATAACAAAACAGAGAATGCTTTTGGTAAACCTACCGTTTTTGCCGGAATTATTTTATTATTGACAGGAATTGTAGTTGCAATTGCCGGTGCCATTATAATGGGTTTTATTGTTTTTGTTATTGCTGCATTTGTGGCTTTTACTTACTCAGGAGTAGAAATTGATACAGATATCCGGCAGGTCAGACAGTACAATAGGTTATTTGGAATGGTTAAAACTGGAAAATGGAAATCGTTAAGTCCTTACATAGGAATAACTCTCATCCCGATTTCAACAGTAGAGGTAATGGCAAGCTGGTCTAACCGAATATCATCAACAAAAACTATTGATTATCGGATTTATTTTGTTGACAAGGCCAGGAAGCCGGTGTTTGCAATAAAAAAATGTAAATCAAAGGAAATGGCCAGAAACAGTCTCGATGAATTTTCCCTTTGGCTCAAATTACCAGTTTATTCTGTGAAAAGAGAAAGAATGAGGTCTGGCAGGCATTTCTGATTGCACTCTGCCCTCAAATCATTATTTTTGAAAAAAATAATAGAGTTTATGCAAAAAATACACGTTGGATTTTTAGGTGCAGGAGGAATAGCCCGTGCTCATGCTTATGCATTGCAGGCACTTAAGTTTTATTATAATCGTGTTCCTGAACTTATTTTTGAATCGGTGGCTTCTGCACGAAAAATCAGTCGCGAAGAATTTGCTTCCAATTATGGTTTTGTTCATGCTCAAAGTGTTGCGGAATTTTCACAAAACAATTCCATTGAAGCCGTTTTTATTTTAGGTCCTAATAATGTCCATTTCGAACATTTTAAATTGGCAGTACAAATGCCAGGAGTAAAATATATTTATCTTGAGAAACCTGTTTGCTCCACATCTAAAGAAGAACAGGAAATGAGGCAATTGGCATTGGAACTTGAAGGCAAGGTGAAGGTACAGGTGGGTTTTCAATACTTACAAACTTCCTCGGTACGTGAAGCACTGCAGTTCTGGAAAACGGGCAAACTTGGAAATCCCATCCATTTCTGTTTAAAATATTACCATGGCGATTACCTTCAACCGGCTTATCGTGAGAAAAGGGTTACCAGGCTTACACCTGCTCCGGATGGCGGAGCAATGGCCGATCTTGGTTCTCATGGAATTAGTCTTCTGATTGCCTTTCTCGGTGAGAATCTGCAAATCACAGGTGCCCTGCAGGGGGGGAAATTTCCCGATGTTCCTGAGGGTTCCGATCTTTTTAGTTCCATATTCCTGACTGATTCTTTAACCGGAGCAGTCGGAAATCTTTCTGCCAGTCGGATAAGCTCCGGAACTGGTGATCTGGTCGATTTTGAGTTGTATGCTGAGAAGGGTGCATTGAAATACTCTTCAAAAACTTCTGATTTTTTTGAGTATTATCTTGAAGGATCTCAACAGTGGGTTAAATCCATGGTGGGAAGTAATTATGCACCGGTTACAAGTTTCCCTTCAGGCCATGTACCTCCAGGATGGTTGCGTTCAATGGTGCATTCACATTTTCTGTTTTTTACCGGAAACGATGCCAAAACAGTTTGTCCGGATTTGAAACATGGGCTTGCTGTTCAGCGAATTGTCCGTGAAACGGCGGATCATCTTAAAAATTATAGAGAAAGTTATGCAAAACAATGAAAGGAACAGTGGAATTCTGCTTCATATTACTTCCCTTCCCGGCTCAGATGGTATAGGGACTTTAGGTCAGGAGGCATTCCAGTTTGTTGATTTCCTGGAAAGTACCGGTCAAAAGTTGTGGCAAATTTTACCTCTGGGCCCGGCAGGATATGGAAACTCTCCTTATCAGTGCTATTCGGCTTTTGCCGGAAATCCTTTGCTTATCGATTTGGAATATGTTGCCAAAGAAGGGTTTCTTAGCAGAGAGGATTTGGAAACAAAACCTGCTTTTCCATTGTACCGTACCGATTTCAGGAAGGTGGAAGAGTGGAAATATCCGCTGCTTAAAAAAGCTTTTGAGAATTTTACAAAATCAAGCAGGTTGGAAAATGAATACCATCATTTTTTAAATGAAAACTATTGGTGGTTGAATGATTATGCACTATTTATGGCAGCAAAGGGACATTTTAATCATGTAGTCTGGACGGAATGGGAAGCTGAATTAAAATTCAGGGAAAAAAATGCCATTGAAAAATATACCATTCTTCTTGAAGAAGAAATCAGATTTCGGAAATTTTTGCAGTTTTTATTTTTCAGGCAGTGGTTCAGGTTAAAGGAATATGCTCATTCTAAAAATGTACAGATAATGGGCGATTTACCATTGTATGTGTCGGGTGATAGTGTTGATGTATGGACCAATGCTGAAATTTTCCGCCTGGATGATAACCTGAACCAATTGGAAATGGGAGGGGTTCCACCCGATTATTTTAGTGAAACAGGTCAGTTGTGGGGTAATCCGGTGTTTGACTGGGAACGGATTGAGGAGCGGGATTTCGATTGGTGGCTAGCACGGTTACATTTTAATCTTAATTTATACGATCAGGTTCGCATCGACCATTTCAGAGGTTTGGAGGCCTATTGGTCGGTACCTGCAGGTGAAAAAACTGCCGTTAATGGTGAATGGATTAAAGCTAAAGGGCATCAGCTGTTAAAAATATTTAAGCAACAAGTTGGTTATTTGCCTCTTGTTGCAGAAGATTTAGGGGTAATAACAGAGGAAGTGGAGCATATACGTGATGAGTTAAAACTTCCCGGAATGAAAGTTCTTCAGTTTGCATTTGGTTCTGATCCGACCAATCATAACCTGCCCCATAATTATCTGCCCCATTTTATTGCTTATACAGGAACACACGATAACAATACTACTTTTGGCTGGCTCAGGTCATTGGAAGGTTCAGAAAAGAAAATGGTACGCCGATACCTGGGAACAACAGGCAAAAAAGCAGTGAGAACTGCCATAGAACATATTTGGTCATCCTGTGCCTGCAGCGCAATTATTCCAATGCAGGACTTGCTTGAGTTGAATGAAAATTCCCGGCTAAATACTCCCGGAACCGCTGCCGGAAACTGGGAATGGCGATTCGATGGGAGGCAGCTGAAAAGAAAACATCGTGAATTTATTAAAAATATAACCTTTAAGTACAACCGTTAGGTCAACAACATCTCAGAACAGCCTGCATGAACTCTTTCGGTTTTTCTGCATGCAGCCAATGCCCGGCACCAGGAATTTCTACTATTGATGCATCGGGATAGATTTCTTTTATCAGAGCCTCATCTTTGGGTAAAATGTAATTCGACTTTTGTCCCCTGATAAAAATTACAGGATAGTTCCGGATTGGAATTCGATCCTCAAACCATTGCCGGTTAACCCCTCCAACTATTTCATCGAGGTAGTCATATAAAACTTCTACATTCAATTGCCAATAATAGCGTTTGTTCTTTTTGTCGTGCTTTATATTTTTCAATAAGAATTTCCGGATACGGGAGTTGTCTATTTTTTCAGAAAGCTGGTCATCAGCTTCATTGCGATTATGTATTTTACCGGGATCCAGCTCCTGCATGGCCATCAAAATATTTCTGTGTAAATGATACTGATTGTTATCATTTACCTCCAGATAATTCTTAGGCGCAATATCTGCAATAACAAGTTTTTCAATCTTTTCGGGATAATTGGCAGCAAACCACATGGCTGCTTTTCCTCCCATACTATGCCCCAGCAGGGTGGCATGTTCAATCTGATGCTTTTCAAAAAATTCAGCTAAATCGCTGCTCATATCATCAAATGTATGAGACGGAGCAAAAGGTGAACGTCCGTGATTTCGCTGATCGATGGTATAAACAGTATGCTTCTCCGCCAGGCGTTTCCCCATATTAATCCAATTGTCCGATGAGCCGTATAGTCCGTGAACAATAACAACAACAGGCCCTGACCCCTCTTTTCGATAAAATAATTCCATGGCAACTCTTACTTAAGACAATCGATGTATTTTGTAATGGTATTCTCCAGTCCAAAATAAAGGGCATCGGAAATAAGGGCATGACCAATGGATACTTCCTCAAGATTCCGGATATTTTTAGCAAAAAAGTGAAGGTTCTCAAGATTTAGATCGTGCCCGGCATTAATTCCCAATCCAATGGGACTGGCAAATCTGGCCGCTTCACTAAAAGGTTTTATTGCTGCATCCCGGTCGATTGAATATAGCCTTGCATAAGGTTCGGTGTATAGTTCTATACGGTGAGTTCCCGTTTCAGCTGCTCCTTCAATTATATTATTATCCGGATCAACAAAAATAGAGGTGCGGATGCCGTATTCTTTTAGCCTTTCTATAACCTCTTTTAAAAAAGTAAGATTTCCCCAGGTGTCCCATCCATGATCACTGGTAAGCTGGAAATGGGTATCGGGAACAAGGGTTACCTGATGGGGCAACACTTCGGTTACCATTGTTAAAAAATCTTCACTCGGATACCCTTCAATGTTAAATTCAGTAGTTATTAATGGTCTGATTTCATAAACATCTTTTCGGGTAATATGCCTTTCATCAGGGCGTGGATGAACGGTAATGCCATGTGCTCCATATAGTTGGCAATTGATGGCTGCATCTTTTACACTGGGAATTTCTCCACCGCGTGAATTTCGTAAGGTAGCAATTTTGTTAATGTTTACACTAAGTCGTGTCATTTTTGTATTTTTGAAAGTGCAAGTTACAATTTTCAGTTCGATATTTTTAAAACAAAAAAAAAGATTTGCTGGCAAAAAAATTAATATCAGATGTTATTCCTGCCGTTATGAGCAGCGAAAAGGGGCAGAAGGTTCTGAATTCAATGGACCTTTTCAGGGTGTCTCATCTTCCTGTTATTGAAGATTCGAAATATTTGGGCCTGGTATCCGATAAGCTTATTTATGATTTTAATCTGCTGGATAAACCTATTTCTAAAGAAAAGGAAAAATTCTTTATCGCGCATGTCCATGAGCAGCAGCATATCTTTGAGGTTGCGGTACTGATGTATAAACTCAAAATAAGTGTTATTGCTGTTGTGAGTAAAGATCATGAATACCTCGGGGCAATAACCTTGTATGATTTAGCCCGGCGTTTTGCCCGCTTTTTCTCCCTGCAGGAGGTGGGTGGTGTTATTGTTTTGGAAGTCAATGTGAATGACTATTCGATGGCACAGATCAGCAGAATTGTTGAAGAAAATGATACCAAAATTCTCAGTTTCTTTTTGAACCGTTTGCCGGGAACGAATAGTCTTGAAATAATATTAAAATTTGATAAGGAAGATCTTTCTCCTGTTATCAGAGCTTTTGAACGATACGACTACAATGTGAAGGGAATATATCTCGATGATTCCACATTAAACGACCTTTACCAGGACAGGTATGATCAATTTATGAAATACATGAATCTATGACAATATTTTGGTGTAATACCAGTTTAGTTTCATCAGATTAGTTAATATCGGGAATAAAAAACTTAAAATCTTTTTAATGTGAAAGTTGCTGTGTTTGGGACCTCAGTATCAGAGAATTTCCTTCCTTTTCTGAAAGATTTTTTTGGATTTCTAAAAAAAAATAAAATTGAAGTTCAGCTGTTTAAACCATTTTATGATTTTTTACTCAGGGAAAGAAAATTGCCGGTTTATTTTACTTCTTTTTTTCAATCGCCTTCCGATTTTGATATTTCCAATAAGTTTATCTTTAGCGTTGGAGGAGACGGGACATTTTTACATTCAGTAGTAAATATCCGAAATTTTGATATTCCCGTAGTGGGAGTAAATAGCGGGAGGCTGGGTTTTCTTGCCGATATTTCACAGGAACAGGTTTATACCGCACTGAGCGATATTTTCAACAATCGTTACTCCGTTATTGAACGCGCTTTACTCAAGGTTGAATTCAGCGGAAAGGAAACGATTGATTTCAGTTTTGCCTTAAATGAGCTGGCAGTATTAAAAACCGATTCCTCATCAATGATTAATATTACGGCATGGTGCGATAATCAGTTGCTGAATAATTATTGGGCCGATGGATTAATTGTTGCTACCCCTACAGGTTCAACAGCTTATTCCCTTAGTGTCGGAGGTCCTATTCTTACCCCCGATTCCCAAAATTTTGTTGTTACTCCTCTTGCTCCGCATAATCTGACTATCAGGCCTATTGTAGTTCCCGATCACTACGAAATTAAATTAAAAGTCGAAGGCAGGGGCAGCACCTATCTTGTCTCACTTGATTATCGATCAGTGACGGTAGATTTTGATTCCGTTTTGAAAATCAGAAAAGCAAATGTTACTTTAAAAACATTGCAACTGCCCGACCAGAATTTTTTTAATACATTGAGAAACAAGTTGATGTGGGGCTTCGACAAACGAAATTAAATATTCTTCAGAGCTTAACAATTTTTAATCTTTCTTTGGGTTTTATAATAGCATGCAGGTATGTTTTATATAGAATTATATTACTTTTGTACCTCCCGGAACTAAAAAAAGAGGGGGGCAACTCAAGTTAAGTTCATTTATATCAGTATTTTGCAGCCAATGTGTATGATGTTTAATAACTGCTTTTTTTAGAAGAATGAGGCAGTTTATCTGCAAAACCTGATTTTTAATGATAATGGACATGAACATGCCTGAAACTATTGTTGGATAAATGATTTGGAATACCAAATGAGAAAAATTTTATTGGTGTTTATGGCAGTTGGTTTAACTGTTTCAGGGTTTGCACAAAAATCAGCGGATATAGGTATCTGGGGAGGTTCTTCGGCATATTTTGGTGACATAAGGGAAGCTTCGCCATTTCAGTCGTTTAATTTGAATGTAGGAGCATACTTCAGATATAATTTCAATGCACGTGTTGCACTACGCACCCAGTTTTTAACAGGCAGTTTCTCTTCCAGCGGGTTGGTGGAGCATGTTCCGTTTGAATTTAAAAAAAATGCACAGGATATTTCGGCTATGATGGAAATTAACTTTCTGAAATATGTACTGGGAGAGAAGAAAACCCCTTTCACTCCCTATATTCTGGGGGGAATTGGTGTAATGTATTTCCCGTTCACCAGTAATGCGGATACCATGCTGGCCATTAATCCGAATTATCCTGTTCAGGAAAATATAAATGAATCGGTTGTTGCATTAACAATACCATTTGGAATTGGAATTAAAGTTTCTCTTGGAAAACGATTTGGAATAGGTGCTGAATACCAGATGAGAAAGTTATTCAGTGATAAATTTGATGATGTTAATGATCCACTGTCATTTACAAAAGAAAATGAGGATGGGAGTTTTGAAACAATTGAATATTCTACTTTATTGCATAATAACGATTGGCCGGGCTATCTTGGTATTCACTTAACCTATAAGTTGTATTTAAACCAACGGGAATGCCCTGCCTACGACAGGAAATACTGGTAATGAAATCCTTTAAAGAAAAACTAAATAGTAAAAAAATACCCAGGCATGTAGCCGTAATTATGGATGGAAACGGACGCTGGGCTGCCAAACATGGCGGTGAACGATCTTTCGGTCATGAGCATGGAGTGGAATCTGTACGTTCTACAGTTGAAGGTGCCAGCGAGATTGGGATTGAATATCTTACACTTTATGCTTTTTCAACTGAAAATTGGGAACGTCCAAAAAATGAAGTAGATGCCCTAATGGGTCTTCTGGTTCAAGCTATTGAAAATGAAACTGAGGAACTCCTGAAAAATAATGTGCGGCTCGATGCCATTGGTGATTTGGATAAATTGCCAACCGATGTGAGGGAAAAGCTAAATGAATGTATTCAACTGCTGGATGCAAATACGGGCTTAAATCTCGTCCTGGCTCTTAGTTACAGCTCGAAATGGGAAATCGCAGAAGCCGCCCGGAAAATTGCTGCCGATGTAAAAAATGAAAAAATCAACCCTGATGATATTGATGACAAACTGTTCGGAAATTACCTTTCAACTGCTCATCTGCCTGACCCTGAACTTTTAATCCGTACCAGTGGTGAATTCAGGATCAGTAATTTTCTTCTCTGGCAAATTGCTTATGCTGAATTGTATTTTACTGCAAAGCTTTGGCCCGATTTTAGAAAAGAAGATTTGTTTGAAGCAGTTTATGATTTTCAAAACAGAGAAAGAAGATTTGGTAAAATCAGTGAACAGTTTATAAGTTAAATTATGACCAGAATGCGAAAGCTACTTTTATTAATGTTCTTTTTTGCAGGATTTCTGAAACCCACCGTTGCCCAGATTCCTGATGATTCAAATTTTTCCATTTATTATTCCAGTCCGGGTAAATATACAATTGCCGATATTGAAGTTTCCGGAATCCGCTATCTTGATAAAACTGTTCTCGTTCAGCTGTCCGGTCTTAAGGTGGGACAAACCATTCAGGTGCCGGGAGATGCCATTACTAATGCCATAAAAAAATTGTGGCAGCAGGGGCTTTTTTCTGATGTGAAAATAACGGCCAGTAAAATTGTTGGTGACGAAATCTGGCTCGATCTCTACCTTCAGGAACGTCCCCGTCTTTCCGATGTTAATTTTTTTGGTGTCAGTAAATCTGAAAAAGACGATATAACCGAAAAGGTTTTGTTGCTGAAGGGTTCTCAGGTAACCGACAACCAGGTAAACAATGCCGAACGTACCATAAAAAATATTTTTCTGGCCAAAGGATTTCTTAATACTACCGTAAATGTTATTCAAAGAGACGATACTACTCAGAATAACAGTATTATTCTGGATATCTATGTAGATAAGCAGGAGAAGGTTAAAGTAAATGATATTATTATTCATGGAAATGAGGCCATTAAGGAAACTGTTCTCGAGCGGGCAATGAAAAAAACAAATGCCAAATCACTCCGGAATTTCTTTAAAACCAAAAAATTCCTGAAAGAAGAGTATGAAAACGATAAGGCTAAGCTAATTGAAAAATACAATGAGGAAGGTTACCGCGATGCCATTATCGTCAAAGATACGGTCTACCAGGTGAAGACTGGCAGAAAAGATAAACCAAGAGTAAATGTGGAACTTTGGATTGACGAAGGCGATAAGTATTATTTTGGGGATATCCGTTGGGTTGGGAATACAGTATACCCTTCTGATTATCTGAACAACTATCTTGGTATAGAAAAGGGTGATGTGTTTAACCAGTCAATCCTTGATAAAAGATTATCTGATAATGATGTGGGGTTAAATAACCTCTATCTCGACAGGGGTTACCTGTTTTTTGATTTAATACCGGTGGAAGTAAATGTTGAGAACGATACGATTGATTATGAAATGCGTATCCGGGAAGGAAAACAGGCTACCATTGATAAGGTATTGATAACCGGAAATACAAAAACCCATGAACATGTTGCCAGACGTGAAATTCGGACTTATCCGGGTGATTTGTTCAGCAAATCGGAGATCATTCGTTCTGTCAGGGAACTGGCTCAGCTGGGGCATTTCGATCCGGAAGCCATTAATCCCGATGTAAAACCAAATCCGGAAAACGGGACGGTTGATATTGAATACCAGTTGCAGGAAAAAGCAAACGATCAGATTGAATTATCGGGAGGCTGGGGTGCCGGTATGTTTGTAGGTTCGGTGGGACTAAAATTTGCAAACTTTTCGGTACGGAATATTCTGAATAAGGAAGCATGGCGTCCCTTGCCAACGGGTGACGGTCAAACCCTTAGCCTGCGGTATCAGACCAGCGGACGGTACTACCGAACCGTTAGTCTTTCATTTATTGAACCCTGGCTGGGAGGTAAAAAACCAAATTCCTTCTCACTGTCTTTGTCGCATTCGAAAGTAAATTACAGTGCCAATAAGTACTATCAAAGCAACCCTTATTACGGAGGGAGCTATGGCGGATATCCCTATGGTGGCTATGGAGGTTATCCCGGCGGGTATGGTGGTGGCTATCCTTATGGCGGATACAATAGTTATGGAGGTTATCCATACGGAGGTTTTGGGTATGGCGGATATGGAGCAATTCCGCAATATCAGTATAACTACGATTCGGAAGATTCCAATACAGCAAATGACCAGATTTGGGAAACTACAGCGCTGGCTATGGGTTATGGCTACCGGCTTTCCTGGCCCGATGACTATTTCACAGTATATCACGAACTGTCGTACGAGCACTACCTTCTTCAGAATATGGGAAACTTTTTCTCATTTCTGGCCGATGACCAGGGAAATGTAAACGGAACATTCAATAACTTCAGCTTTAAAACAGTATTTGGCCGCAATTCAGTGGATAACCCGCTATACTCGCGCCGGGGTTCATCGTTTAACCTGACACTGAAGGCAACCCCGCCATTTTCATTGTTTACTCACACTGATTACAGTGATCCTGCAGTTAGCAACAAGGAAAGGTATAAATGGATAGAATACCATAAGTGGTTATTTAAAGGACAGGTGTATAATCCCCTTTCGAGCAATACGAATTTGGTGCTTCGGACAGCAGTTGAGATGGGATTTTTAGGTTATTACGACCTGTACCGTCCATCTCCATTCGAAGGATTTATAGTAGGTGGCTCGGGTATGTCGGGGTATAATTTATATGGAACCGATTACGTTGCCTTGCGTGGTTATAAAGATTTCAGCCTGAGTCCACAGAGTGGCTCTAAAATGTATTCCAAGTTTACCATGGAACTTAGGTATCCGGTAACTCTTAAGCCCAGTGCGACCATCTATGCGCTGGCTTTTCTTGAAGGGGGTAACGCCAACATGAGTTTCCAGAATTATAATCCGTTTAAGCTGCACCGATCGGCAGGTGTGGGTGTACGAATCTTTTTGCCCATGTTTGGTCTGATGGGAATTGACTGGGGTTATGGATTTGATGAAGTACCCAGAAATCCAGGGGCAAATGGAAGCCAGTTCCATTTTGTAATAGGACAACAGTTCTAAGTGGTTCATGTTTGGCATAAAATATGATAATAGCTGATAGTAATTAATTGAAAAGTTTTGTGAACAATGAAAAAATTAATAGTAACCCTTGCCGTTCTGATAGCAGTAACAGGGTCAGTTTTTGCTCAAAAGTACGGGTTTATTGATTCCGGATACATACTGGAAAATATTCCTTCCTACAGAGCTGCTCAGGAGCAGTTAAATCAGCTGTCGGCCCAGTATCAGAAAGAACTTGAGTCGATGCATGCGGAAATAGAACAAATGTACCAGGATTTTCAGGCTGAAAGTGTATTATTATCCGAGGATATGAAACGCAAGCGTGAAGATGTTATTATTTCAAAAGAAAAGGATTATAAACAATTGCAGCGGAAATATTTTGGACCTGAGGGAGATCTGTTTAAAAAAAGGCAGGCTTTGATTAAACCCGTTCAGGATGATATCTTCACTGCTGTTCAGGAATTAGCTAACGAAGGAAGCTATGCCGTAATTTTTGATAAAGCCGGAGGAACTACTTTGTTTTTTACCAACCCGCGATACGATTTGAGCGACCAGGTCCTGCAAAAACTCGGATATAAATAATTAATAATTATATTTGTGACCAAAAATTTAATACCACATTGATTATGAGAAATTTAATGAAACCACTCGTACTGCTGTTCTTTACTTTAGCTGCCATTTCTACACACGCTCAAACCTTAAAGTTTGGACATGTCGATTTGCAGGCTCTTGTTCAGGTAATGCCTGAAAGAGCTGCTGCTGAAACAGAGTTCAATAAGTTCCAGGCTGATCTTGAGGAAGTGTTTGGAGAAATGCAACAAAGTTACCAGCAAAAATTAGCTGAACTTGAGAAATTGAGCCAGGAAGCCTCTGAAGTTAAAAGAAATGCCAAAGTAACTGAACTTCAGGAACTGCAACAGCGAATCCAAAATTATCAGACAACTGCCCAACAGCAACTGCAACAGAAACAGGCCGAGCTGCTTGAGCCTGTCTTTACCAAAGCTGAGCAAGCTATTGAAGAAGTAGCAAAAGAAGAGGGATTGCTTTATGTATTTGATACCGGCTCGCGCGTTGTGTTATATAAGTCAAATCAAAGCATCGACATTCTTCCGATGGTTAAAAAGAAATTGAACATTCAATAGGATTTACTTTACATTACTTACAGCAGGGGCCGTGACGATTACGTTACGGCCTGTTTTTTATTCAATTTCCCCATTCTTACTTTTTTAAACATTAGTGTCCGGTAAAAGAATGTTAATCATCCGCGCGGTACTTTTTCAATACCACCCTGAATGTCTGCTTTTGAGTAACTACATAAAAAAGTCAGACTTTGGTAAAAATACAAATTTTAAAAAATAACCGACAAAGTTATACCCGATCTGCTGTACCGGCAGAAAACCCGATAATCAAAAATTTACGAAACAGTTATCACCCCTAAAAAAGGAGTACTTAGCGGTCCATCAGGAAAAACAGGAAACCTCGCAGGAAATTCCTGGAGAGGCATCAGTTATTTACGGACAAGGCCGGCGCGTTACAAGGATGCCAATACGCTGTTTTTCCCATTACCAGAAAATTTTAAAGTGAATTGAATATAAATTGTTCATACCAAAGTAAGTTCAAAGCTAGTATAAAGCTAGTATAAAGCTAGTATAAAGATAATCGTATACTAGCTTTATACTAACTTATTACTATCTTTATATATTGATTTTACTATAATTAATAAGGAAAAAAATAGAATTCATCCGGCGGTACTTTTGGATACCATCCGGAATGTCTGCTTTTGAGTTAATGCTTGCACAGCTTATCGGGTCAGCTTATTTATTTATGGGAGCTGTTTTTCTGTTATTCGTTCTTTTTTTTACTTTCAAAAATGTTTTTGTTTGGATGCCTCATGAATTCAGATTAATTTAGTGTTATGAAAAGCAAACCATACAATTTATGAGTGCAGCAATACAAGCAGAGACTCCACCTCAGATAAGCATACCGGCAAATACCATTTTATTTGAAATTGCCTGGGAAGTTTGTAATCAGGTTGGTGGAATTTACACCGTTATCCGTTCAAAAGTACCTTCGGTTATTGAACAATGGGGAAAGGATAATTATTTTTTAATTGGGCCCTATTTTGAAGATCAGGCCGCAGCACATTTTGAACCGTGTACCGATTATACAACTGAGGTAGGCAAAGCGGTTCTGAAAATGCAGGAGCGTGGATTTGATGTGCACTACGGGCAGTGGATCGTTTCGGGCCGGCCCAATGTAGTGCTGTTTAATCCTTATTCGGTGTTTGACAAGTTGCCTGAAATTAAACATTTCATGAACCAGGATTATCATATTTCCCTTCCGGGGCAGGATGAGTTGGTTGATAAGGTAGCTGCCTTTGGCTTTCAGGTAAAGGAATTTCTGCGGTATCTTTGTTCATCGGGATTTTGTCAAAAACAGGTAATTGCACATTTTCATGAATGGATGGCTGGTGTTCCCATTCCTGGGCTGAGGAAGGAAAACCTTGATGTCAGGATTATTTTTACCACCCATGCCACCTTGCTTGGCAGATATCTGGCAATGAATGACACCAGCTTTTATGAGCATCTGGCATTCTACAACTGGGAGGCAGAAGCAATTCGGTTTAATGTGAAATCCATTGTTGATATTGAACGTGCTTCAGCACATGGGGCGCATTTGTTTACTACTGTCAGTGAACTTACAGGCAGGGAATGCACTCATCTGCTGGGGCGAACTCCCGATTTGATCCTTCCGAACGGACTTAACATTCAGCGATTCGAAGCTCTTCACCATATTCAGAATCAGCACCTGCAGTACAAAGAAAAAATTCATGATTTTGTAATGGGTCATTTTTTTCAGAGTTACTCTTTTGACTTGGATAATACCATCTACTTTTTTACCTCCGGAAGGTATGAATATTATAACAAAGGATACGATTTAACCCTTGAGGCTCTGGCTCGGCTTAACTGGCGCATGCAGCAGGACCGGTCGGAAATGACCGTTGTTGCCTTTTTCATTACCAAACAACCCTTCTATTCCTTTAATCCCGAAGTTCTGCAGTCAAAAGCACAGATTGAAGATATCAGAAGGGCATGTGAAGAGATTAAAGAACAGTTAGGTAGAAGGTTGTATACTAAAATAACTTCCAACAGTGGTCATTATGAATTTCCTGATTTAAGGGAAATGGTTGACGATTATCATCGGTTGAAACTGCGGCGGAACGTCCAGAGCTGGAAAAGCAAATCGTTGCCAAAGATTATTACCCATACATTGATTGATGACACAAAGGACGAAATTCTGAATTTTCTGCGGATGGCAAACCTGGTAAACAACAGGCACGATAAAGTAAAAGTGGTATATCATCCCGATTTTATTTCTACTTCAAATCCTTTGTTTAAAATGGATTACCACCAGTTTGTTCGGGGGTGCCATCTTGGGATATTCCCCAGCATGTATGAACCCTGGGGATATACACCGCTTGAATGCCTTGCCAGCGGCCTTCCTTCGGTTACAAGTAATCTGGCGGGTTTTGGTGATTATGTAGTCCGGAATGTTCACGAGCATGAGAAGTACGGATTGTACATAATCGACCGTAAAACAAAGGATTTTCATAAATCGGCCGATGAACTTGCCAACATCATGATGCAATTTGTTAAGTTAACGCGCCGTGAACGTATTGCTTTGAGGTATAGGAGCGAAGAAGCTTCATTGCATTTCGACTGGTCGAATCTGGGCAGATACTACAATAAAGCCTATAACCTGGTGGTTAATTTATAATTCAGCAGGTATGATAAATTCTCCGATTGGTGTATTTGATTCGGGCTATGGCGGGTTAACTGTTTTAAAACAGCTGATTAAGCATTTACCTCAATACGATTTTCTGTATTTGGGTGACAATGCACGTACCCCATATGGTACCCGTTCATTCAGAGTTGTTTATGAGTATACCCTGCAAGCAGTTAAATATCTTTTTTCTCAGAATTGCCCCCTGGTGATTATTGCCTGCAATACAGCTTCGGCTAAGGCGTTGCGGAATATTCAGCAACTTGATTTGCCCGGGCTTGCTCCCGATCGACGGGTTTTAGGTGTAATCAGACCAAGCGTGGAAAAAGTTTCGGAAATAACAAAAAATGGCAGAATAGGTGTTTTGGGTACACCCGGAACGATTCTCTCCGAATCCTATCCCATTGAACTTCAGAAATGGTCGGGTGGTAAAGTGCTATCGACAGTGCAGGAAGCTTGTCCGCTTTGGGTACCCCTGGTGGAGAACAATGAAATTGACTCGGAAGGGGCTGCGTATTTCGTCAGGAAAAACATTGAGAATATTTTTAGGAAGGATAACGATCTGGATACATTGATTTTAGGTTGTACCCATTACCCATTGCTCATTGGTCAGATTGCTAAATTTGTACCTGAGAACGTACACATTATTGAACAGGGAGCCGTTGTGGCAGAAAGGCTCACCGATTACCTGTATCGTCATCCGGAAATAGATTTAAGACTCTCTAAAAATAAGCATATCAGGTTTCAGACAACAGAATCGGCCGAGAATTTTAATGAAAAGGCAGCACTGTTTCTTGGGCAGAAAGTATTGTCTGAAACCGTTCATTTACAGTAATTCTTTATATTTTATAGCAGTTCTTCAACTGTCTTTTTCATTTCATCATACTGTTGCTCAATACTTGTAAGCAGTTTGTACTGAGCACGCGTACGAATCAGGTTGTGATCCTCCGATTTCACTTTGTAATAATTGTCACCATCGATGTAATCCATCAGGAAGCGAAGAACTTGCTCGTAGGTAATGTATTTGGCTGAAAACGGCAGGTATTCTATTTCTTTTTTGGTAAGAAATGAAGCAGCTTCTTCAAGGTATCCTTTAGTAAAAGCCTTGAATATTTCCATATCCATCGATACATTCGCGAGATTGGTGTCATCCTCTTTCCCGGTGTTGGTATAAAAACGGATGGCATCGCCAAAATCATTCAGCACTGTGCTGCTAAGAACTGTGTCCAAATCAATTACACAAAGCACTTCTCCTTTTTTATCGAAAAGTATATTGTTGATTTTAGTATCATTATGGCTGATACGTGTCGGGATAGTCCCATCTTCAACAAGTTTCCAGAAATTCATCATTTCATCCCGACGGCTTTCTATCCAACTAATTTCTTCGGCAACCGATGCTTTACGTCCTGCAGGATCTTTTTTCAAGGTAGCATCCCATTGTTCAAAGCGAATGCGTATGTTATGAAATCCGGGCAGGATATCTGTCAGCGGGTCTTTTAAATCGGCTACCAGAGATTGAAACTTTCCGATGCCTTTTCCGCCTGCATAAGCCAGTTCAGGATTTGGAGCCGATTCGTAGGCAATGGTGTCTTCAATAAACAAGCTGACTGCCCAGAATTCGTTTTCTTCATCTTCGTAATACAGTTTTCCATCTTTTGTTCTGATAACAGTCATTGCTTCACGCATAGGATCTCCTGCAGCCTCTTTAACTTTTTGTTTGATGTGGCTGCATACTTTCTCAATGTTTTCCATCATTGCCGGAACAGGTGAAAACACCCGCTTGTTTTTTCGCTGAAGGATGTATCGGGGAAGTCCTTCTTCCAGTTCAATAACATACGTATCATTAATAAACCCTTCCCCAAGTTGGGTAACTTTTTTTACCGTACCATCCAGCCTGAATTTGCCGGCAATTTCTTCTAAATTTGCATTCATTTTTTAAAATAGTTTTTTGGGATACTGACCTTCCTCTATTAATTTATTTATTCGTTGAATTACACGGGGTGTATCTTCTTTATAGGTGACTCCGAACCAAGGCGAATCTGCCTTCAGAACCTTTACACGTGCTTTTCCCTCCCGAATGATATCGAAAACTACCGAAGGAATGAAGATTTCAGACTTGAGTTCATGGATATGATGTTTCAGGAAACTTGAAATTTTTTCTTCCAATTTGTCAAACAATGAAGGCTGAAACCCCCACATGTTCATGGAAACACTTTCGTTTCCTGAAAGAATTTTTTCAGTACCATCGGGTTCTGCCGATACTATATTTTTACCCCTTTTGAAAATTTTTATTGTTTCTACAATCTCCTGCAACATATTATTCTCATCCACAGCACAAACACCACGCGACACTGAGCCATAATCAGAAAGTGTATTTCGGAGTTTGTAACCCACCATGGCATATACTTCCGGGTTCTTTGAATTGGAAAGAAAATCAGCCATGGCCTTAAATGCATTAAATCCATAAAAATCGTCAGCATTTAATGCACAGAATGGCTCATGTATAACGTTGCTTGTTACCAGAATGGCATGGGCAGTGCCCCAGGGCTTTACCCTGCCTTGTGGGAGGCTGTAGCCCTGTGGTAAGTTGTCGAGTTCCTGAAAAACATACTCTACGTCAATTTTATCTTTTAACCTGGGATCGAAAATTTCTTTAAAAGGTTCAGCAAAACTCTCCCGGATAACAAAAACAATTTTTCCAAATCCTGCCCTGATGGCATCGAAAACAGAATAATCGACAATTGTTTCTCCATTTGGTCCTACAGGTTCTATTTGTTTAAGCCCTCCAAACCGGCTACCCATTCCTGCGGCCAATATAAGTAAGGTTGGTTTCATAAAATCTCTTTCAAATTAAAATTTTGGGTTTTTTTTATTCTTTTGTAATCGGTATTTATACGAAAAATACAAATCTTTTTGATTTATAAAAACGTTTTGATAGAATGTTTAATTATTATTGTTATTCACAGGATAATTTATTCGAATAATAGGGGTATTTCTGCACGCGCATTGTTGTTTTTTTTAATTTTTTAATTTTTCTGAATGTACACCTTTCTTTTAATATGAGTTATCTGTACCATCCGGCATAAATGCTGTAGGATGAAGCAATACGTTTTATTTCGCTGTCAAGAAGTTCGGGGCTTACTGATTTAATTTTTTTTGCAGGGATACCTGCATATATACTTCCTTCTTCCACAACAGTTCCTTTTGTTACCACCGATCCTGCAGCAATAATAGAATTACTTTCAATAACCGCATCATCTAAAACAACAGCATTCATCCCAATCATAACATTGTTATGAAGCGTACAGCCATGAACAATTGCGCCGTGCGCAATGGTAACATTATCGCCAATGCGTGTTGGTGATTTTTTATAAGTAGCATGAATTACTGCATTATCCTGAATATTGGTATTGTTACCAATCCGAATAGAATGCACATCTCCCCGGATAACTGCATTAAACCAAACACTGCAATTATTGCCCATTTCCACATCTCCAATAAGGGTGGCTGTTTCAGCAAGAAAACAATTTTCACCTAAAACCGGAGTTTTATTATTTAGTGTTTTGATGAGTGCCATTACTGTAAAATTTAAATTGATTCCAAATATATTAAAACCTGTAAATATTTGGATAGGTCATTCATTACTTGTTAAATAATGGTTATTTTTGCTTTTTTAAAAAAATATTCATAATTGGGAAATGAATAAAGAATTGAAAGTTTTCAGATTATTTTACTTACAACCTGAAAGAATTTTATTAATAAACAATTTATAAATGAAGGATGATAAAGTGATTGAACTGGAAGAAGTTGCCATCCGGTTTTCGGGAGATTCGGGAGATGGAATGCAATTAACCGGTACCTTATTTTCAGATGCCGCCGCTTTAATTGGAAATGATATTTCCACTTTCCCCGATTACCCTTCGGAGATAAGGGCACCTCAAGGAACAGTAGGGGGTGTATCGGGTTTCCAGGTGCAATTTGGACAAAAACAAGTGACAACTCCGGGCGATTACGCCCATGTACTTATAGCAATGAATCCTGCTGCCATTAAAGCCAATGCACGGTTTATGAAGCCAGGTGGTACCATTATCTACGACAGCGATTCGTTTAATGAAAAGAACCTTCAAAAAGCAGGTTTTAAAACCGATGATCCTTTTATTGAAAGCAATCTTACAGATTACCGGATTCTTTCAGTGCCCATTTCCAGTATGACAAGGGAAGGACTGAAAGATTTTGGTCTTGACAATAAAAGCATCATGCGCAGCAAAAATATGTTTGCTTTAGGGTTGATATGCTGGATGTTTAATCGTCCTTTGGATTACATCGAGAATTTTATACGCTCTAAATTTGGTAAAAAGCCTGTAGTTGCTGATTCGAACATTAAAGTTTTGCATGATGGATACAACTATGGGATGAATCTGCAGCATATGACTCCGACCTATATTGTGCATCCGGCCAACATTACTCCCGGAACATATCGCAATGTAAATGGAAATTATGCTACAGCATGGGGATTTATTGCTGCTGCAGAGAAAGCAGGACTGGAGTTGTTTTTGGGTTCATATCCCATTACTCCGGCAACCGATATTCTCACGGCTCTCGCGGAAAGAAAAGATCTGGGAGTAAAAACTTTTCAGGCTGAGGATGAAATTTCAGGCATTGCATCGGCAATAGGAGCCGCATTTGCAGGTGATTTGGCAATAACTACAACTTCGGGACCTGGTCTGGCATTAAAATCGGAAGCCATCGGTCTTGCCGTGATGGCTGAATTACCGCTGGTAATTGTGAATGTGCAACGGGGAGGTCCTTCCACCGGATTGCCAACTAAAACCGAACAGTCGGATCTGATGCAGGCCCTCTATGGCCGCAATGGGGAAAGTCCGGTAGTTGTTATGGCGGGCAGTACTCCGTCTGATTGCTTTTACTATGCCTACAAAGCAGCAAAAATTGCATTGGAGCGTATGGTGCCGGTTATTTTACTTACCGATGGATTCCTGGGGAACGGCAGTGAACCTTTCCGTATACCTAAACTTGCTGATTTGCCTCCCATTAAACCGCAAATGGCAAAAGATGCATCTTCATATAAGGCTTATGAGCGGGATCCTGATTCTCTGGTCCGGAAATGGGCTGTCCCAGGTATGGCGGGTTTCGAACATCGTATTGGAGGACTTGAAAAAAATTCTTCGGGAACTGTAAGTCACGATCCGGAGAATCATGAAGCCAATACCCTGATACGGGAACAAAAAGTACAGAAAGTAGTTGACCTGGTACCCGATTTGGAAGTTTGTGGCGATAATAATGGTAAAGTGCTTGTTGTGGGCTGGGGAGGTACTTATGGACACCTTATCAGTGCTGTGCGCGGCCTGCGCATGGAAGGAAAAGATGTTAGCCTGGCTCATTTCAACTACATAAAACCTCTGCCCAAAAATACAGCTGAGGTGTTTTCAAACTTTCAGAAGATTATCGTATGTGAATTAAATCTTGGCCAGTTTGTAAGTTACCTGCGCGATAGAATACCGGGTTTCACTTATCATCAGTTAAATAAAGTGAAAGGTTTGCCCTTCACCATAAATGAACTTAAATCAGGCATCGAAAAACTTTTGGAGGAATAGAAATGACCGAATTAAATTATACAATCAAAGATTTTAAAAGTGAAAATGAAGTACGCTGGTGCCCGGGTTGTGGCGACTATGCTATTATGAATGCTGTTCAGCGTACAATGGCAGGTATGGGAGTTCCGAAAGAAAAATTTGCCGTTATTTCAGGAATTGGATGCTCTTCCCGTTTCCCTTACTATATGAATACTTTTGGATTTCATACCATTCATGGAAGAGCTGCAGCTGTTGCTTCAGGTGTTAAAATGGCCAATCCTGATTTAAATGTATGGGTGATTACCGGTGATGGCGATTCAATGGCTATAGGCGGGAATCATTTTATTCATACCATCAGACGCAATATTGATTTGAACATCATTATTTTTAACAACCGGATTTACGGTTTGACCAAAGGGCAGTATTCTCCTACTTCCGATCGGGGATTTAAAAGCAAAACCTCACCATACGGAACCATTGAGGATCCTTTTGTGCCTGGTCAACTTGTAATTGGAGCCCGTGGAACTTTTTATGCCCGTGGAATTGACGGGAATGTTAAGCTTAGTGAGTCGATTTTCTCAGAGGCAGCATCATTTAAAGGTACTTCTGTGGTCGAAATTTTACAGAACTGCGTAATATACAACAGTGGAATTCATAATGCCATTACTGATCCGCTTTATAAAGCCGACCGTCAGCTTATACTTGAACATGGAAAGCCCATGCTGTTTGGTGCAGATAACGAAAAAGGCATTGTAATGGAAAAGGGACGGTTAAAAGTGGCCAAAATAGGTGAAAACGGAATTACTCTTGGTGATGTTCTGGTGCATGATGCACATGAAGAAGATCCTTCTCTTCATTTAAGCCTTATTAATTTGGCATTGCCCGAATTCCCTGTGGCTTTTGGTGTTATACGCAGTGTTGCATCGCCTGTTTACGATGCAGAAATGGTTCGTCAGATAGATTCTGTGCAGGAAACACGAAAAATAACCTGCCTCGATGATTTGCTGAATTCAGGAAATACCTGGGAGGTTACCGGCAACCCAAACGGAAATGGCAAACCAAAAGATTGTCCTGAGAAAGAAGTTCGTTAGATGAGTTTCAGGTGCAATAAATGATTCCATCTTTATTTAAAATAAGGATGGAATCATTCATCTGACAGATAAACTAAAATTTAAAAGCAACCCCTAAATTGAGATAGGCAATGCCGTAACCCAGTTCAGCCATTGCGGCTATATTTTCATTAAAATAATATCTTCCTCCAATATAGAATGATGAAATAAAACCACCACTTGCAGCCGAACCAAAATCAAATCCGCCTGCACTTGAATTCCAGTTAACAATGTTGTATCCAAGCATTAATCCGGCATAGGTGTCAAGTTGTTCAATGAACTGGTAGTGTAAGGCTCCCCTGGCACCCAGAATAAAATTTGAAAAACTGTATTCACTGTTAAAGCCTGAAAAGTTATATCCTGCATAACCTAAATATCCTCCAACGCCAATTGCACTGTTTTCATCAAACAATTCATCTGCAACATTAAACTCAAGTGAAACCGATAAGGGAGGAATACTGCTTCCGTAGGCGCTGCCGGTATAAAGTGTGCTGCCAATTCCCAATCCGACATTTAGTACTTTGTCTCCTTCATTAAATGTAGTGTTCTGTGCTTCTGCTAAATAAGCAAATAGAACTGCAACTAAAACGGCTAAAATTTTTTTATACATAATTCTTAATTTGTGGATTAACTTATGCAAATTAGGCATTAAAACCTTTCATGTCAATACTTCAGTCATTTTTTTTCAGATAAAAAGGTTTTTTATTTTAGTGTGAATATTTCCCAATTTTATTTTTGATTGTGGAATTAAAGTATCTTTGCTGATAATTATTGTTTACTTTATTTTATGAAAGCATTTAAAATTGGAGATTTAACTGTAAATATTCCTGTAATACAAGGAGGAATGGGTATTGGTATTTCCCTTTCCGGCTTGGCTTCTGCCGTTGCCAATGAAGGAGGAGTAGGAGTGATTTCAGCTGTAGGAATTGGAATGTTTGATAAGGATTACGCCAGAGATTTTATTGGTGCCAACATCAGAGCATTGAAAAGAGAGATACAATCTGCGCGAGAAAAAACGAGCGGTATAATTGGTGTAAATATTATGGTGGCACTGACCAATTTTTCGGATTTAGTGAAAACATCAATAGCTGAAAAAGCAGATGTTATTTTTTCGGGTGCAGGCCTGCCGCTTAATCTGCCTTCTTTTCTAAGCAGTGAATCAAAAACAAAATTGGTGCCCATTGTTTCTTCTGGAAGAGCAGCTCAGCTGATATGTAAAAAATGGAAGGATGCCTATGATTATCTGCCCGATGCCATCGTAGTGGAAGGCCCTAAGGCAGGAGGACATCTTGGTTTTAAACGGGAACAACTGGATGATCCGGAATTTGAGCTGGAGAAACTTGTCCCGGATGTGATAAACCATGTAAGGCCGTTTGAGGAAAAATTTAATGTTTCCATTCCTGTTATTGCTGCCGGTGGAATATATTCCGGAGCCGATATCAAAAAGATAATGGATTTGGGAGCGTCAGGAGTACAGCTGGGTACACGTTTTGTTACAACTCATGAATGCGATGCATCTGATAAATTCAAGCAAACTTATATCAATTCAGTTGAGAGTGATATTGAGATTATCCAGAGCCCTGTGGGAATGCCTGGAAGAGCCATCCGAAATGAATTTATCGATAAGATAAACAGGGGTGAAAAAAGACCTGTTAAATGTCCATATAAATGTTTGAAAACTTGCAATATTGAAAAAACGCCCTATTGTATATTTGCAGCACTTATAAGTGCAATGAGAGGAAATTTTTTTAATGGTTATGCCTTTGCTGGGTCAAATGCATGGAGATCTTCAAAAATTATTTCTGTCAGAGAAACATTCGAAGCATTGAAGCAGGAATTTTTGGAAGCAATGGCAGTTAAAACTGATGCTGTTTAATCCGTAGCGTTTGTAATTTATTGCTTATTGTAAAATAAGTAGTTCAAGCAGGAAATTATTTCCGGCACTTTTCACTTTTCTTCTACCGGTAAAATTATTATTTTCGGTTAATTATTAAAATTCTGCCTGGATATGGAATTAATTGAAGTCTCCGGCAAGGAAACAATACGTTTGTTTCATAAGGTCCCGGAGAAGTTGTACAGATACGATCCGAACTATATCCCAATGTTAAATCAGCAGGTTGAGAATATATTTAAACCTGGGAAGAACGCTAAATTTAGGGAAGGAGATGCCTGCCGCTGGATATTAAAAGACGGAAAAGAATACATTGGAAGAATTGCTGCCTTTTATGATTCGGGTTATGCCTCGGGTTATGAGCAGCCCACCGGATGTTTTGGTTTTTTTGAATGCATTAACAATCAGATGGCTGCCTCTATTTTGTTTAATGCAGCTATGGAATGGCTTCAGAAAAATGGCATGGAGGCGATGGATGGCCCTGTCAATTTTGGTGAAAATTTTTTTTACTGGGGCTTGCTTGTTGACGGTTTTCAACCACAAACATATGGGATGCAGTATCATCATCCCTACTACAGAAAATTGTTTGAAAATTATGGATTAAAGACTTTTTACGAACAGTACAGTTATTCACTTGATATCACAAATCCCGATCTTCCAGACCGATTTTGGAAAATAGCAGCCTGGGTATCAAAAAAAACCGGTTACAGGTATGAACATTTCAGCTTTAAAAATGAGGATAAATATATCAGTGACTTTATTGAAATTCACCGCCAGGCATGGTCGGGCCATAGTAATTATAAGCCTGCTGAATACAAACAGCTAAAGGATTTAATTGATCAGGCTAAATTTATACTTGACGAAGAGTTTATCTGGTATGTGTACCATAATGATGAACCCATTGCTTTTTATATGATGATTCCTGATTTGAATCAGATTTTGAAAAAATTGGGTTCAGGCAAACTAAGTCTGCTGAACATTTTTAAACTTTATTATTACAGACAGAAACATGCGATTACCCGATGCAGGGTAATTGTGTTGGGGGTAGTGCCTAAATTTCAACGCCTCGGGATTGAGTCGGGGATATTTTATCAGTTAAAAAAAGTAATGTTGCAAAAACCCTGGTACAACGACATGGAGATGAGTTGGATAGGAGATTTCAATCCGCGTATGATAGCATTGTTTAAATCATTTGGAGCAAAAAAAACACATACACATTTAACAATGCGTTATTTATTTGATCCCAAAAAAAAGTTTAAACGTGCTGAGATCGTAAATTAAAACAAACAATGGGTGCAGGCAGAAAGGATTAAATAATTTTTTATGGATTTGATAGAAGTAACCGATAAGGTATCGCGGAAATTTTTCCATAAGGTGCCACATATAATTTACAAAGGGGACCCAAATTGGGTTTGCCCGCTTGAAGGATTGGTGGAAAACATGTTCAATCCGGCAAAAAATCCTTCTTTTAAAAATGGCGAAGCCATTCGGTGGGTTTTGATTGATGAAAACGATAAGCTTCTTGGACGAATAGCAGCCTTTTATAATCTTGAAAAATCAAAGACTTTTGAGCAGCCTACTGGCGGATGTGGTTTTTTTGAATGCACCGATAATCAGGAAGCTGCAGATAAATTGTTTGATGCCGCACGGGAATGGCTTAAATCTAAGGGAATGGAAGCAATGGATGGGCCGGTGAATTTTGGTGAAAACTATATGAACTGGGGCCTGCTTGCAGATGGTTATATGCCCCAGGGATTTGGGATGCCCTATAACCCTTCATATTACCTTAGGTTATTTGAAAGCTACGGATTTAAAATATATTTTAAACAATTCAGTTACCACCTGGATACAACGTTGCCTGAACTGCCTGAACGATTTTGGAAAGTTGCTGAATGGGTTGCTAAAAAACCTCAGTTTAGTTTTAAACATTTTACCTGGAAGGACAAGGAAAAATTTATAGATGATTTTGCCCATGTGTATGATAATGCCTGGAGGTTTCATGAGCATTTTAAACCTATCGATAAAGATGACCTTAAGGATTTTATATACAGCTCCAAAGCATTGATTGAGGAAGATTTTATATGGTTTGCATACCATGAGGAAGAACCTATTGCACTTTTTGTCATGATACCTGATTTTAATCAGATTCTGGCAAGACTGAAAGGCAGAATAAATTTGCTTACATTACCAAAGGTTATGTGGCTGAAATGGCGCAAGAAAATAACCCGTACCCGCAGCCTTATTATTGGTATAGTTCCTAAATTTCAGCGGTCAGGTATTGAATCGGGAATCTTTTGGCATCTGCGGCCTGTTATGTATAAAAAGAGGTGGTACCGCGAGATGGAGTTGTCGTGGGCTGGTGATTTTAATCCTAAAATTGTGGCTCTTTATGAATCGGTGGGAGGAAAACGGAAGAAAACCCATTATACCATGCGTTACCTCTTCGACAGGAACAAACCCTTTACCCGGGCTCCTATTATTTTGGGCGAAGCAGTAAAAGGATGATTTCGGCTATTGTAAAAAATATTTTCCTCTTTGGTTTCTTCAAAACAATATTTATCTTTGCAGGCCTTAAAATAGCATTATAAACAAATCGATAAATGGATTGTAGTAGAAAATGCAACCATTTACATATAAAAACTTAGAAAATGAAAAAAGGGATACATCCAGGGGAATACAGAATGGTAGCTTTTAAAGATATGTCAAACGGACATACTTTTCTTACCAGATCGACAGTTGAAACAAAAGAGACTGTTGAGGTTGAGGGAGTGGAATACCCGTTGTATAAGCTTGAAATTTCCAATACCTCGCATCCTTTCTATACTGGTAAAGTTAAACTTGTGGATACTGCAGGGCGTGTAGACAAGTTTATGAACCGTTACGGAAAGCATATGGAAAAGAGAAAAAAATAAACTGTTTCAATAAAGAGAATTGATGGCTCCGGAATTCCGGAGCTTTTTTTTTGTCTGGTGGTTGTGCAACTGGTGTATTTGAATTCTCAAGATGAACTTATGGCAATGTCTGAATGTTTGGGAGGTAATGGCACAACTATTGCACTTTATACACCATTAGGTATTAAACACCATTTTCCGCCATTATGGCATAAAACTACAATATACATGGGGAAGTTGAAGAAAACAGGATTTAACGATATTATATTTAGAGGTATGATGAAAGACGATTCGGATTATATACCAATAATTGCCGACGGTGATGATGCTGATCTGAAAAATACGGAGGTGCCCGATATGTTGCCTGTTCTCCCCCTTCGAAACACCGTATTGTTTCCCGGAGTGGTTCTGCCAATTAATGTTGGCCGAAAGAAATCGTTGAAGCTGATTCAGGATGTATATAAAGGAAGCAAGTTGTTAGGTACTGTTGCACAAAAGGATTATACCATTGATGACCCTTCGTCAGAAGAACTTTTTTCGGTAGGGACAGTTGCCGAAATTCTTAAGATCCTTGAAATGCCCGATGGTTCCACTTCTGTGATTATTCAGGGTAAAAGAAGGTATGCCATTCGTGATATTATTACCCGGGAACCTTACTATAAGGCAAATGTGGAACCCCTGAACGATGTTTCCCCGCTTGATGACTCTGAATTTAATGCCATTGTTGGCTCATTGAAAGACCTTTCAATTAAAATTGCACAGTTTTCTGCCAATGTTCCTCCGGAAGCATCGTTTGCAGTAAAAAATATTGAAAATTCCACTTTCCTGATTAATTTTATTTGTTCCAATGCAGACATTAATGTGGAAGACAAGCAAAACCTGCTGGAGATAGAAAACTTAAAGGATAGAGGTATACAGGCAATTAGTTATCTGGTAAAAGAAGTACAGATGCTGGAACTGAAGCAGGATATCCAAAAGAAGGTGAAAACCGATATGGACCGCCAGCAGAGGGAATTCATGCTCAATCAACAAATGAAAACCATTCAGGATGAATTGGGAGGCAACCCTATTGAGCAGGAAATAAACGAACTGAAGCAGAAGGCAAAGGACAAAAACTGGGGTGAAGATGTTGCAAAATATTTTGAAAAGGAGGCAGATAAGCTTCATCGGCTGAATCCTGCTGCAGGAGAATATTCGGTCCAGTTTTCCTATTGTCAGACTCTTGTTGAGTTGCCCTGGAATGAATATACTTCAGATAATTTTGATTTGAAAAATGCCAGGAAGATATTAGATGAAGATCATTACGGTTTGGAGAAGGTAAAGGAGCGTATTCTTGAACATCTGGCTGTACTGAAACTTAAAAAAGACATGAAATCTCCCATATTATGCTTATATGGTCCACCGGGAGTTGGCAAGACTTCACTTGGAAAATCAATTGCCAGAGCACTGAGCCGGAAATTTGTCCGCATGAGCCTTGGCGGATTACACGATGAGTCTGAAATCCGGGGTCACAGGAAAACCTATATTGGAGCTATGCCTGGACGTATTATTCAAAACATTAAAAAAGTAAAGACATCAAACCCTGTATTTATTCTTGATGAAATAGATAAAGTATCCAAACATTTTCATGGTGATCCTGCGTCAGCTTTACTCGAAGTACTTGATCCGGAACAGAATTTCGAATTCCATGACAATTATGTAGAGGTAGATTTTGATCTTTCAAAGGTAATGTTTATTGCAACTGCCAATACCTTAAATACAATTGCACCGCCTTTACGCGACAGGCTCGAGTTGATTGAAGTCAGTGGTTATCTTGTGGAAGAAAAGCTGGAAATAGCAAAACGTCATCTTATTCCTAAGCAGTTGGAAAATCATGGATTAACAAAGGAGGAAGTGATATTTCCCAAAGCAGTTATTGAACAAATTGTTGATGGTTATACACGCGAATCGGGAGTGAGGGAACTTGATAAAAAAATTGCTAAGGTTGTACGAAGGGTAGCAAAGAAAATTGCATTTGAAGAGCCTTACAATAAGAAGTTAACATTGAAAGATGTTCGGGAGTATCTGGGGGTTGTGGAATACTCAAAAGACAAATATCAGGGAAATGAGTTTGCAGGAGTAGTGACAGGGCTTGCATGGACTGCTGTTGGAGGTGAAATTTTATTTGTGGAAACCAGCCTGAGCAAAGGTAAGGGGATATTAACCCTTACAGGTAACCTGGGTGATGTAATGAAGGAGTCGGCTATGCTGGCGCATGAATATCTGAAGTCTCATGCTGAAGAATTAAATCTTGATCCTGAAGTTTTCTCCAACTGGAATGTACATGTGCATGTTCCTGAAGGTGCAATACCAAAAGACGGCCCATCTGCTGGTGTAACTATGGTTACATCTCTGGCTTCAGCTTTCACCCGGAGGAAATTAAGAAAGAACATTGCGATGACAGGTGAAATTACTTTAAGAGGAAAAGTTCTTCCAGTAGGAGGGATAAAAGAAAAAATACTGGCTGCCAAACGTGCTGGAATAAAAGAGGTTATTCTTTCGGAAGAAAATAGAAAGAACCTTGAGGAGATTAAGGAAGAATATTTGAAAGGGATTAAATTTCATTTTGTGAATACAATTATGGATGTATTGAAGTTTTCCCTTCTGGAAACCCGGGTTGATCAGCCATTGAAAGTTAATTAATCAGACAAATCGGAATTAAGTTCAAAGGCTGGGTTCAACTTTTCACACATATAACTGTTTATGACTTTAATAAAAAACTAAAGAATGGAGAAGAATATTATAGTCTTTACAGTCGGGTTAATAGCAGGAATTTTTATTACTTTTCTCGCTATTTTTATTGTTCTGCCACGACAAATGTTTGTGGTAGCCGAAAGCAGATTAAACTTCAATGAAACGGTCAATGCTGTTTCAAAATCAGCAGAGGCCAACAAATGGGCTATTCCTCAGCAATATAATTTACAGGTTACTTTGGAAAAGCATGGATATGACACGAAGCCTGTTGTGGTTATGTCTATGTGCAATCCTGTTTTGGCAGAGAGGATTTTAAATTCGGGAAACAGCAGGTTTTTATCTGCAATAATGCCTTGCAGGCTTTCTATTTATGAAGATGATGGTAAAATTTTTGCTTCCATGTTAAATGCTAAACTTTTTTACCCATTTCTGAAAGAAGATGTAAAGGAAACTCTGAAAGCTGCAAATGAAGAATCGATGCAAATATTAAGAATAATAAAATATTAGGTACCATGCAAAATTTACTTTCAATTATTGTATTATTATTTTTAATTTCCTGTCAGCAAGGGAAAAACCATTCAATGAATTCTTCCCGGACTAAGTCAGAAAAAGTAGTGCATGAAGAGGTACTTAATATTGGCAAAATGCATTGTGAAATGTGTGTTGCTTCTATAGAAAAAGGATTAAATAGTGTGGAAGGTGTAGAATTTGTGAAAGTTAATCTTGAGGATTCAACAGCTCTTGTAAAATATAATAATTCGAAAACAAATATTGATGAATTAAGAAAAGCGATTGAGAAGCGTGGATATATCTTAAAAAAGAGCAAGTTAAATCCCTGAGAGTATTTTCTCTGTTGTTATAGCAAGAACTTATTTGGCAGAATGGCATTTCGTTTGTTTGATGTTAGAATATGAATATATATGAAAAATGAAAATTGCCATGAAAAATAATGTAAATAAAAGAACTAAGATTTCACATCAAAAAGGTGAAATCTGGGATACAAAGGTTGGTTTCTTCCGTACAAAATTACTGTTAACTCCTGATATTCCTTTTGAAAGTTTTTATGTGAAATATAAAATAGTGCTGAATTAAAAAATGTTATCCGGTGAGATTCTGATCATTCTTTAATTCAGCAGCATTTAACAGATATACTAATAACTATCCCAACTTTTTATGGGCAGGTCTTTTAATTCATATTTGCATATGGCATAAATAAAAGCACTTGCAACCCGTGAGTTGGTTATTAGCGGCACATTAAAATCAATAGCATTCCGACGAATTTTATAACCATTCTTTAATTCTCTTGTGGTGTAATTTTTAGGAATGTTTATTACCAGGTCAAGCTTTTTTTGTTTTATATATTCAATAGTATTGGGATGTCTGTCTTTTTCATCCGGCCAATGCAGCAATGTATTTTCCACGCCATTATCGTGTAAAAATCGGTGGGTACCTTCAGTAGCAAAAATATTATACCCTCTTTCCTGCATCATTTGAGCACTGTTTAAAAGTTCTATTTTTGAACGAGATGCTCCCGATGATATGAGTACATTTTTAACAGGAAGACGGTATCCAACTGAAAGCATCGATTTCAAAATGGCTTCATAATAAGTTTCACCAATACATCCAACTTCTCCGGTAGATGCCATGTCTACCCCAAGCACAGGATCAGCATTTAATAAGCGGGCAAATGAAAATTGGGGTGCCTTTACTCCTACATAATCCAGTTCAAATAATGATTTATCTGGTTTTTCGACAGAAACTCCCAACATTACTTTAGTGGCAATTTCAATCAGGTTCAGTTTCATTACTTTCGAAACAAAAGGAAAACTACGTGAGGCCCGAAGATTACATTCAATTACCTTTATATCGTTGTCTTTAGCAAGAAACTGCATATTAAATGGGCCGGTAATTTCGAGTCCTTTTGCAATTTGCCGAGCGATTTTTTTAATTCTCCTGATGGTTTCCACATAAAGTTTTTGAGGAGGGAAAACAATGGTTGCATCTCCAGAATGCACACCGGCAAATTCTACGTGCTCTGAAATGGCATAGGCTACAATTTCTCCTTCCTGCGCTACAGCATCTATTTCAATTTCTTTTGCTTCTTCAATAAATTCACTTACTACTACCGGATGTTCTTTTGAAACATTGGAAGCCATATCCAGAAAATATTCAAGCTGGTCGGCATTTGAAACCACATTCATGGCTGCTCCGGATAATACATAGGAAGGCCTTATAAGTATCGGATATCCTACTTCATCGATAAACTTGTAAATCTCTTCAAACGTAGAAAGTGTCGCCCAACGCGGCTGGTCGATTTGCAAGGTGTCAAGAAGGGATGAAAATTTTTCCCTGTCTTCAGCATTGTCAATCTTAACCGGGGAAGTACCAAGTACGGGTACATTTTGACTATACAGCTTCATAGCCAGATTGTTGGGAATCTGTCCACCCATTGATATGATCACACCATGAGGTTCCTCGAGATCAACGATATCCATTACCCGTTCGAAAGAGAGTTCATCAAAATACAGTCTGTCGCAGGTGTCATAATCTGTGCTGACGGTCTCAGGATTATAGTTTATCATTACTGATCGGTAATTCTCCTTTTTAATGGTTTCAATAGAGTTTACACTGCACCAGTCAAATTCTACTGAACTGCCAATACGGTATGCTCCTGAGCCCAGAACGATAACAGAACGATTATCGGATACAAATTCAATATCGTGCTCTATACCATTATGAGTAAGATACAAATAATTTGTAAGAGCAGGATATTCTCCTGCCAAAGTATCAATTTGTTTTACCACAGGAACAATTCCATGTTTTTTTCGAAGTGCTCTAACTTTTAGCAGATCCTCCTGTATTTTCTCATTTGGGCTGTTTAAAACCAGCCGTGCAATTTGGAAATCGGAAAAACCGGCTTGTTTTGCAAGCTTTAGTAATGGAATAGCCAGGTTATTCAAATTAGAGGCAAGTTCCAACTCATTCTTAATTTTATGGATATTTTTCAGCCGATACAAAAACCACCGGTCTATCTTTGTTTTTTCATAGATATCATCAATTGAATAATTCTTATTGAATGCTTCCGCAATTGCAAAGATTCGTCTGTCGGTAGGATTGGCAAGTTCTGATTCTATTTCCTTAATATTAACTTCTTCTTTATTTCCTACAAATCCATGCATTCCCAAACCCACCATTCGTATTCCTTTCTGGATGGCTTCTTCAAATGTTCGGCCAATAGCCATAATTTCGCCAACGCTTTTCATGGAACTTCCAATTGTTTTTGATACACCAATGAATTTGTTTAAATCCCAACGTGGAATTTTCACAACACAATAATCCAGGGCCGGCTCAAAAGCTGCAGTTGTTACTTTGGTAACTTGATTTTTTAACTGATGCAATCCGTATCCCAATCCGAGTTTGGCAGCCACGAATGCAAGCGGGTAACCTGTGGCTTTGGAAGCAAGAGCGGAAGAACGTGAAAGACGGGCATTTACTTCAATTACACGATAATCTTCTGAATGAGGATCCAGGGCAAACTGCACATTGCATTCACCAACCACCCCCACTCTGCGAATGATTTTTATGGAAATTTCCCTTAATTTATGATATTCTGAATTTGATAATGTTTGCGAGGGGGCTACAACTATACTTTCACCTGTATGGATTCCAAGCGGATCAAAATTTTCCATGTTGCATACCGTAATGCAATTGTCAAACCGGTCGCGTACAACTTCATACTCAACTTCTTTCCAGCCTTTAATCGATTCTTCAATTAATATTTGTGGAGAATAGGAGAATGCCTTTGATGCCAGTGCTTCCAGTTCTTCATCGTTTTCGCAGAATCCGCTACCTAACCCTCCCAGGGTATATGCAGCCCTTATAATTATAGGGAATCCAACTTGTTTTGCAGCAGCATAAGCTTCTTCCATATTTGCCGCTGCAATACTTTGAGGTGTTTTTATATTAATTTCCGCCAGCATCCTGGCAAATATATCACGATCTTCTGTATCAATTATTGATTGTACGGGAGTTCCTACTACTTCAACCTTATATTTTTCCAGAACACCTGATTTAAATAGAGCAACACCGCAATTTAATGCAGTTTGGCCGCCAAATGCCAGTAAAATGCCTTGTGGATTTTCTTTTTTTATTACTTCCTCTACAAAAAAGGGAGTGACGGGTAAAAAATATATTTTATCGGCTATTTCTTCTGACGTTTGGATGGTGGCAATATTTGGGTTGATAAGAATGGTTTCTACTCCTTCTTCTTTTAACGCTTTTAGCGCCTGTGAACCTGAATAATCGAATTCACCAGCTTCCCCTATTTTCAATGCCCCTGAACCCAGGATAACTGCTTTTTTAATTTTGCTATGAATCATGATTTATTTCTTTATGCAATGGATTTTGATCGATATGTTTCTACTTTTTCTATAAACTCATCAAAAAGAAATTCTGTATCAGTTGGTCCACTGGAAGCTTCAGGATGAAACTGTGTGGAAAAAAATGGTTTGGTTTTATGTCTTATCCCTTCATTCGTTTCATCGTTAACATTTGTAAAAAGGGGTTCCCAATCTTCCGGAAGAGTTTCGGTTGCAACGGCATATCCATGATTCTGAGATGTAATGAAACAGCGATTCGTATTTTGCAGCAATACCGGCTGATTATGGCTTCTGTGACCATATTTTAACTTGAAAGTATCAGCTCCGGCAGCCCTTGCAAGCAATTGGTTTCCCAAACATATTCCCATGATAGGTTTATTGGTGTTCATAACCTTTCGGATATTTTCAACTGTTTCTGCACACATTGCCGGATCTCCGGGACCATTTGAAATGAACACGCCATCGAATTCTTCCTGACTAAAATCATAATCCCAGGGAACACGTATTACAGTTGCACCCCGTTTTAAAAGGCAACGAATGATGTTGTTTTTTACCCCGCAATCGATAAGAACTATTTTAACATCGCCGTTTTCATAAACTTTCTTTTTTGTGCAACTTACATTAGCTACCAAATTGTTTTTATTTGGATCAAAAAAATCAATTTCATCGTTGTCAAATTCAATCTTGCCCAGCATCGATCCTTTTTCACGAAGGATTTTAGTTAAAGCACGTGTGTCAATGTCAAAAACTCCTGGAATTTTATACTCCTTGAGCCAGTCGGAAAGACTTTTTTCTGCATTCCAGTGGCTGAATTCGAAAGAGTAATCAGCAATTATTAATCCGCTGATGTGTAGTTTATGTGACTCAAAAAACTTATGAATTCCATTTTCTTTTTCACTGTGTGGTACCCCGTAATTCCCAATCATCGGATAGGTAGACACCAGTATTTGTCCTGTATAAGAAGGATCTGTAAGACTTTCAGGATAGCCTGTCATGGCTGTATAAAAAACTACCTCTCCCGCAATTGGGTTTTCACTTCCGAAAGATTTTCCGGTAAAGACTGTTCCGTCTTCAAGAGTTATTTTTGCTTGCCTATTGTTTAACATCTTAATGTATTATAAAAAAAATGCGTCTGCCCAGAAATTGGTTCAAACGCATTTTACTGATTTTTTAATTTTAAATATTATATCTTCCATAAATTCTAAATATAAAGAGTTTCTTAACCCGATGGCAAAAATAACAATAAAATCTAAATAAAATTCTGTAGTATAAAAAAAATGCATAATTTTGCATTTGAAATGAATATTTATACGTGTAAGTAATAAATGAAAAATAGAGTACAAAGGCAACTTGTAATAAGGAAAATAATCGCCAGGGGAAATTTACACAGCCAGGAGGAATTGCTTGCTGTATTGAAGCGTAAGGGTTATGAACTTACTCAGGCAACCTTGTCGCGCGATTTGAAGTTTTTACAGGTTGCCAAAGTTTCTCACCCAGTTCAAGGTTATGTATATGTTATGCCTGAAAACGGTCAGGATGGAAATAAATTCAATCATACAAAAGATACGTTTCTTGCTGATGGTTTTAAAGAACTTAACTATTCGGGTAATCTGGCGGTGATGAAAACACTTCCTGGATATGCCAGTACACTGGCAGCGGTAATCGACAGTGCAGGTAAATGGGAAATTCTTGGCACGGTTGCTGGTGACGATACAATCCTTATCATTAGACGTGAAGGAACCACGAATAATGATTTAAGAAATGCATTGATATCTATAATTCCCAAATTAAAAAATAAATTGTGAAATGAAAGATGTTAAAAAGATAAAGGTGGAAGTTGCAGGAAAACAGCATATTAAATATGTGGATGAAATAAATAACGCGATTGATATTGCTTCCAAACAAAGAGGCACAGGTATTGCAAGGCGAACCGATGAATATTTAATCACCAAGATTAGTGAAGGCAAGGCAATAATAGCTTTGGATGAAGATGTTTTTGCCGGATTTTGCTATATTGAAACCTGGGGGAACAAGGGCTTTGTAGCAAATTCGGGTTTAATTGTTGTCCCTGAATACAGAGGCTATGGCCTGGCTAAAGAGATAAAAAATAAAGCATTCGAATTGTCAAGGAAGAAATATCCCGATGCAAAAATTTTTGGATTGACAACAGGTTTAGCTGTTATGAAGATCAACCACGAATTAGGTTACCGGCCGGTAACATTCTCGGAATTAACAAATGACGACCAGTTTTGGAACGGATGCAAGGGCTGTGTGAATTATGATATCCTGATGCGGATGGAGCGCACAAAATGCCTTTGTACAGGAATGCTTTATGATCCGGCTTGGGAAAAAACTGCAAAGAATGTAAATGGCATAAGAAAAAGAAGCCTTCTTGATGTTTTAAAGTCGAAAAATGTTTTTACAAAAAAAACTGCTGCAGATAATAAATAAAAATATGAAGTGACAGGACGTTCAGCATTTTATTAAACAGTAAAAGGGGAAAGATTTCCTGATATAAATAGTTTTTATGGCGTTTCTGTCACTTTTTTAACAATTTTCATTATGAATAAAAAGTTGGTTTTGGCATTCAGCGGAGGGCTCGATACCTCCTTTTGCGTTAAGTATTTAAAAGAAGAGAAAGGTTTTGAAGTTTATACTGCAATCGCTAATACAGGAGGTTTTTCCGAAAGTGAATTAAAACGTATAGAGGAAAAAGCTTATTCTCTGGGGGCAAAAGAACACGTTACTCTTGATGTGACCGATGAATATTACAGGAAGTGCATACGCTATATGGTTTATGGTAATATTCTGCGAAACAATACTTATCCCGTTTCAGTAAGTTCAGAAAGGGTTTTTCAGGCAATTGCCTCTATTAACTATGCAAAAGAAATTGGTGCCCGATACATTGCCCATGGAAGTACAGGTGCCGGTAACGACCAGGTGCGGTTTGACCTTACATTTCAGGTGCTTGCCCCCGATATTGAAATTGTAACACCCATACGTGACCTGATGTTAAGCCGTCAGCAAGAAGTAGATTTCCTGAAAGAGCATGGTGTGGAAATTGATTCTGAAAAAATGCAGTATTCCATAAATCAGGGAATATGGGGCACCAGTGTAGGCGGAAAGGAGACCCTTACATCCGGCAAAGGACTTCCTGATGAAGCTTTTCCGAGCCAGCTTGAAGCACAGGATGAGAAGATTATCACCCTGGAATTTGAAAAAGGGGAAGTGAAACGAATCGACGGGAAATCTTTTGCCAATGGACCACAAGCAATTCAGTCACTTGAAAAAATAGCTTCAAAATATGCCATCGGCCGCGATATTCATGTAGGAGATACAATTATCGGAATTAAAGGACGGGTAGGATTTGAGGCTGCTGCTCCATTAATTATAATTAAAGCGCACCACCTGCTGGAAAAACATACACTTACCAAATGGCAGGCTTACTGGAAGGAACAACTGGCAAACTGGTACGGAATGTTTCTTCACGAAGCCATGTACCATGAACCGGTGATGCGAAATATTGAAACATTTTTGCAGGATTCACAGGAAAATGTTTCAGGAAAGGTATTTGTTAAACTGCAACCTTATCGTTTTGAATTGCAGGGAGTAGAATCACAGCACGATCTGATGAAATCCGGTTTTGGTGATTATGGTGAAACCGTTAAGGCATGGACTGCCGATGATGTGAAAGGCTTTACCAAAATATTGGCAAATCCGTTGAAGGTGTACCATAAAGTGAATAAGAAAATTTAAACGCATGGTTAAAGTTGGCATTATTGGAGGGGCAGGTTATACGGCTGGTGAATTGTTGCGGATTTTAATCAACCATCCGCAGGTTGAGGTGGTGTTTGTTCAGAGTACCAGCAACGCAGGGAATCCGGTTTATAAAGTACATGATGATTTAATTGGTGATACTGACCTGGTTTTTACGGATGATCTGCCTTTAAAGGATGCAGAAATTGTTTTCCTGTGCATGGGGCACGGCAAATCAAATGAATTTATTGAAAAAAATGAGATTCCTGCACATCTAAAAATTGTTGATTTAAGCCACGATTTCAGGATAGAAAGAGCAGGCAATGATTTTTTATATGGCTTACCAGAATTGAACCGTGAGAAGATAAGGCATGCCTCAAGGATTGCAAATCCGGGATGTTTTGCTACGGGGATAGAACTTGCACTGTTGCCTTTGGCTGCAAACAAACTTTTTCAGGATGAGGTACATGTACAGGCAATAACCGGCTCAACTGGTGCGGGACAACAACCTACTGAAACATCTCATTTCAGCTGGCGCAACAGTAACCTCTCAGCGTACAAAATCTTTCAACATCAGCATGAAGGAGAGATTATTCAAAGTTTTAAACAGTTACAGCCTGATTTTTCAAATGAGCTTAATTTTGTCCCCATACGTGGAAATCATACCAGGGGTATTTTTGTATCGGCTTATACCCGTTTTGAAGGTTCTCTTGAGGAGGCAAAGGATTTGTACCTTAAGTTTTATAAAACACATCCCTTTGTTTTTGTGTCAGATGGTAATCCATCGCTTAAACAAGTGGTAAATACCAACAAAGCAATTCTATACCTTGAGAAACACAGGGATAAATTAACTGTAATCAGTTTAACCGATAACTTGATTAAAGGAGCATCAGGCCAGGCTGTACAGAATATGAACCTGATGTTTGGGCTAAAGGAAACTTCAGGTTTGAATTTAAAGCCGGTAGTATTCTAACCTCTTTAGATGAATCTGGTAAATGATAGATTGAACCGGTTATTTCTGTTTTTGGAATTAAAATATTTATGATGAAACTTTTTGATGTATATCCACTTTTTAATATAACCCCCATAAAAGCTTTGGGAAGCCATGTCTGGGATTCAGAAGGAAATAAGTACCTCGATTTGTACGGAGGACATGCCGTTATCTCAATTGGACACAGCCATCTGCATTATATTAAACTGGTTTCTGACCAGCTTTCTAAAATAGGATTTTATAGTAATTCCATCCAAAATCCATTGCAACAGGAACTGGCCGAAAAACTAGGTAATTTATCCGGCTATCCCGATTTCCAGCTTTTCCTGTGCAATTCAGGTGCCGAAGCAAATGAGAATGCAATAAAACTGGCTTCTTTTGTAACCGGAAGAAAGAAGATTATAAGTTATAAGAAAGGTTTCCATGGCCGCACATCTGCGGCTGTGGCATTAACCGATAATCCCAAAATCATTGCACCGGTTAATGAAACAGAAAATGCTCTGCTCCTGCCATTTAATGATCTGGAAGCTACTGAAGCGGAATTAAAAACAGGAGAAGTGGCTGCAGTAATTATTGAGGGAATTCAGGGAATTGGAGGAATAATTATTCCTGAAATTGAATTTTTAGAAGGTCTTAAAAGCCTTACAGAAAAGTATGGAAGCCTTTTAATTCTCGATGAAATCCAGTCGGGGTATGGCCGAAGCGGGAGATTTTTTGCCCACCAATATGCATCGGTCAAACCCGATATCATTACAGTGGCAAAGGGTATGGGCAATGGATTTCCGATTGGGGGAGTTTTAATTCATCCTGGTATCAAACCTTGGCCGGGAATGCTTGGGACAACCTTTGGAGGCAATCACCTGGCTTGTGCTGCAGGTATTGCTGTTCTTGATGTTCTGAAAAATGAAAACCTGATTCAGAATGCCCGGGAAATAGGAAATTACCTTATGGATAAGCTCGCCGTTTTTAGTAATTTGATTCAGATACGTGGAAAAGGATTGATGATAGGTGTCGAATTTCCATTTCCGGTTTCTGAAATGAGGCGGAAGTTGTTGTTTGAATACAAAATATTTACAGGAGTCTCTGGTAGTAATATGATTCGTCTGTTACCTCCGTTAATCCTGAGAAAAGAGGATGCTGACTTTTTTTTGAATGCATTTGCTGATGCTTTTGCTGAAGTTTCTGCATCTTTAAAGGCTAATTAACTGCATAGGACATGGAAAAGAAAAAAATTGGAATCATAGGAGTTGGAAATATGGGGGGAGCTATTGTTATCGGATTATTAAAATCCGGATTTATTAATGCTCCTGAAATATTTGTTTCCGACAGGAAAGAAAATGTTTTAGCTGAAATGAAGGAAATGGGAGTGCATGCATCCGATGATAATCTCTTGACTGCACAGCAGGCAAATATTATCATATTGGCTGTGAAACCTTATCATATTGAACATGTGTTGGAAGAAATAAAACCTGCACTTAGTCCCGATAAAATCCTGATTTCGATAGTTGCTGGTGTTGGTCTTGATGAACTTGATTCAATTGCCGGAGAAAATATTCCCATATTCCGGGTAATGCCAAATACTGCTATTGCTTTACAGGAATCTCTTACTTGTATTTCGTCAAATAAAAATTCTGAAGCACATAAAGATTTTGTGATAGATTTATTCAATAATCTTGGCAAGACCATAGAGATCCCTGAAGAGTTAATGGCTGCTGCTACGGTATTATCTTCATGTGGGATAGCATATGCTTTGCGGTATATCAGAGCGGCCATGCAGGGAGGAATTGAAATTGGTTTTGGGGCTGAGATGGCACAGTATATTACAGCACAAACCGTTAAAGGTGCTACTGAACTGGTTTTGCAAACCGGTCATCATCCCGAAAGGGAAATCGATAAAGTGACGACTCCAAGGGGGGTAACTATTACTGGACTAAATGAAATGGAACATAAAGGATTTAGTTCATCGCTGATTCAAGGTGTTTTGGCATCATATAAAAAAATAGAAAAGGATTTGAAAAAATAATTCATGCAGTTCAAATATAGCAAAATTACTGTGAAGATTGGCAGCAACGTGCTGACTAAAAATGATGGGACCTTAAATGTCTCACGTATTGCCCATCTGGTCGATCAGATGGCTTATCTTCACAAAAATGGTGTAGAGGTAATTCTTGTTTCTTCTGGTGCTGTTGCTGCAGGCAGAGCTGTAATGAAGCCATTGAAAAAAACCGATGCAGTTTCGAAAAGGCAGTTATGGGCAGCATTGGGGCAGGTAAAACTTATCAGTCGCTATTCCGATTTTTTTAATGAGCATGGCCTCGTTTGTGCTCAGGTTTTGACCACCAAAGAAAATTTTTCCAGCCGTGGACATTACCTGAACATGAAAAATTGCATGAATACTTTGCTTGAAAATAAAGTTATTCCTATTATAAATGAAAATGATACCATATCAGTAACTGAACTGATGTTTACTGATAACGATGAACTTTCAGGAATGATAGCTTCCATGGTAAATTCAGAAGCATTAATTGTTTTGAGTAACGTCGATGGTGTTTTTTCTGCTTATCCGGGCAGTGAAAATGCTAAACTGATTAAGAAGGTGGGTATTAATGAGGGAGAACCGGCAGATGCTATTTCAGGAAATCATTCTGAATTTGGGCGTGGTGGTATGCTTACCAAATTTCGAATCGCAAAAAAATTGGCAAATGATGGTATAAGTGTACATCTGGCTAATGGATTTAAAGAAAATGTCCTGGTGGAAGTCCTTTCTCTAAATGAAGTTACTGATCATACCTGGTTTGAACCTGCTATGAAGCCTTCTAGCGGAATTAAAAAATGGATTGCATATTCGAATGATTTTACAAAAGGTAAAGTAGTTATTAATAATGGTGCAGCTACTGCCCTCAGGTCAGAAAAAGCAGTAAGCCTTTTGCCTGTAGGTATTGTTGCTGTTGAAAATGTGTTTAAAAAAGGTGATTTAATCCGGATTATAGATGAATCAGGAAATCTGGTCGGTCTGGGAAAAGCACAATATGGTTCTGAAAAATTAAATACCGGAACTTCTGCAGAAAAGCTTAAAGCCCTGGTTCATTATGATTATCTATATTTGGAAAAATCAACAAAAAATTATCATGAAGATTGAAAAACAATTGCAAAAGGTTTTGGAAGCTTCCCGAAAGTTAACCCTGGTGAAGGAAGAATCCATCAGGATGCTGCTTTTCGATTTGGCCGGAGAGGCTGAAGCCAATGTAAACTATATTCTGACCGAAAATCAAAAAGATTTGAACCGGATGGATCGATCAGATCCCAAATACGACAGGCTGAAACTGACACAGGAAAGAATTGCAGGAATTGCTTCCGATATACGAAATGTGGCTAATCTGGAAAGCCCGGTTGGGAAGGTTTTAAAAGAAACCGTTCGCCCCAATGGGTTGAAGATAAAAAAAATATCAGTGCCATTTGGTGTAATCGGGATCATCTATGAGGCGCGTCCTAATGTTACATTCGATGTATTTTCTCTTTGCCTTAAATCGGGAAATGCCTGTGTGCTGAAAGGGGGAAGTGATGCCATTTATTCCAATACAGCCATTGTTTCCATCATCCAAAATATATTGAAGAAGTATCAGCTTGATGAAAATACGGTTTCACTATTGCCTGCAGGAAGAGAGGAGACACAGGAAATGCTGCGGGCACATGGTTATATTGACCTGGTTATCCCGCGGGGAAGCCAGGGACTTATTAATTATGTGCGGGAAAATGCCACTATCCCTGTTATCGAAACGGGTGCGGGAATCTGCCATACCTATTTTGATGAATATGGGGATGCTATAAAAGGGAGTGAAATTATTTATAATGCCAAAACCCGCAGACCTTCGGTTTGTAATGCTCTCGATTGCCTTGTTATTCACAGGGAACGGCTTGGCGAATTACCGGTTTTTGGAAGGAAACTAGCTGAAGAAGAAGTTGTAATTTATGCCGATAATGAAGCATATCAACAGCTGAAGGGAAATTATCCCGATCATTTGCTTTTCCCGGCAACAGAAGAATCGTTTGGCACTGAATTTCTTTCCTTAAAAATGGCAATAAAAACAGTGGAATCATTTGAGGATGCTATAGAACAAATCAACAGGAATTCTTCAAAACACAGTGAAGCCATAATTTCGGAAAACCTTCAGCGTATCGATACTTTCCAAAAGCTCATAGACGCTTCCTCTGTTTATTCCAACGTATCAACTGCATTTACCGACGGCGCACAATTTGGTCTTGGTGCCGAAATAGGTATCAGTACCCAAAAGCTGCATGCAAGAGGCCCTATGGCATTGGAAGAACTTACCAGCTATAAGTGGATAATAGAAGGGGAGGGACAAATTAGGCCAAAATAAGGTGCAATAGAAAAACTGACGTTAATGGTAATGTCAGATTTTGTCTTTTAATACTTTTGGTAAAATTTTAAATTTGAAATTCATTTTATTCATGAAACACTACATTTCAGTAAAGGATATTCCCGATCTAAAAAAAGCAGTTGAAATTGCCAGGGATATTAAAAAAAACCGGTTTGCATACCAGCATCTGGGAAAAAACAAAACCATGGTACTTATTTTTTTTAATTCCAGTTTGCGCACACGGTTAAGTACCCAAAAGGCAGCCATGAACCTTGGAATGAATACCATGGTATTAAATGTGAATGAGGACGGCTGGCAAATGGAATCGGAACTTGGTGTAGTAATGGATGGAGATAAGCCGGAACACCTGCTTGAAGCTATTCCCGTGATTGGAAAATATTGCAATATAATTGGTGTAAGAGCATTTGCAAAATTTAAAAGCAGGGAAGACGATTATTCAGAAAAAATCCTTAACCAGTTTATAAAATATGCAGGTGTACCTGTAGTGAGTATGGAAGGGGCAACCCGGCACCCGCTGCAAAGTTATGCCGATTTGCTTACCATTGAAGAATTTAAAACCAAAGAACGCCCTAAGGTGGTATTATCATGGGCACCACACCCAAAAGCTTTGCCTCAGGCAGTAGCCAATTCATTTGTGGAGTGGATGCGTGAAGCTGATTATGAACTGGTGGTTACTCATCCTGAAGGATATGAATTGGCACCTGAATTTATGGGCGATCTGAAAGTAGAATACGATCAGAAAAAAGCTTTCGAGGGGGCTGATTTTATTTATGCTAAAAACTGGTCGTCATATGCCAGCTACGGACAGATTTTGTCAAAAGATTTGGGTTGGACTGTAAATGAACAGAAGATGGGATTGACTAACCAGGCAAAATTTATGCACTGCCTGCCGGTGCGCCGTAATGTAATAGTTACTGACGGTGTGCTCGACAGTCCTTCTTCCATTGTAGTGGAGCAGGCAGCCAATCGTGAAATTACAGCACAGGCTGTGTTGAAAATGATGCTGGAAAATCTTTTGTAATTTGTTATGTCCATTTATGGAATCATCCCTCCACTGGCAACACCTCTGTTAAACGACAGGAAAATTGATGAGCAAGGCTTGAAGCGGCTGGTTATTCACGTCCTGGAAGGGGGAGAACATGGATTGTTTTTACTTGGCACAACCGGTGAAGGAACCAGTTTGAGTTGTAGCCTGCGGGAGCTTTTTGCAAGAAAAGTCTGCCGGCTAAAAGAGACAGCAGGATAAAATAAGAACGGTGAGGGTAAATTTTTCTTGTTTTTACATGGAGTTAAATACCCTCAATCCGGTTCATTTCTATGACAGGCATTTCATTCAAATCCTGCATGGCATTGATAAGTCCGGCTTTTAGATATTTCCGGAGATCATCAGGAGTAATGCTGCACACATGAATTTTCTTTTCATAAATGAGTCTTGCGCGCTGAGTGCCTGGAAGCAGGGGAGTGTCGGGTGTCCACCATCTTTTTCCGTCAAAAAAAATAACATTGGCCGTGTAACTGTCGCTGATAAAACCATTTTTTACAATAAGAATGTCGTCGCATTTCCCCCTGTGTTCAAATAACTGATTAAGTGCCTGACGGGAAGTGTATTTGTACCGGTAATCAATGGAATCATCTTCCACCAGTTTTAAACTTCCTGCTTTTCGGTACCGGTGGACAAGAAATTCAATTTTATTAATGGTTCTGGAATAAACTACCCTGCACCGGTACAATCCATGGTTAAATTCTTCAGGAACTGCAATGTGTTCTGAAAGAATAATCTCCTCATAAGACCTGAAAAGTGCTCTTCTGGAAAGATTAAGCCGTGACTGGTGGTACTGAAGATTAATCAGTTCCCCATTGAGGCATTTTATGGTTTCAAGCAATTGGTACATATACTTTTTTTAGCATCTCTTCGTACTCATTTTCAGCTTTGCTCATATAGGTAATTCCACCACCACTTTTAAAAACCAGCTGCCCGTTTTTATTTTCGATAAACCGGATAAGAACACAACTGTCCAGGTTTTTCCCGTCAAAATATCCAAAAATTCCGGTGTAAAATCCTCTTTCATAATTTTCTGCTTCACGTATAACCGATAGCGTTTTACTTTTTGGAGCCCCTGTAACTGAGCCGGCCGGAAGCATGGAGAATAGTATATCTCCTAAATTCAATGAATTTTGTTCTGGTAAATATCCTGTTATTTCGGAACTTACCTGCCATAAATCCTTCGTGTTGGTATGTATCCGCTGCAGGTACCTGAATTTTTCAACAGTTACATATTCAGCAATACGGCTCAAATCGTTTCTGATTAAATCTACAATGGTATTATGTTCTGCCAGTTCTTTCGGATCGGAAAGTATTAATTCCTCTGCTTTTTTCGTCTGCGCATCAATTGTTCCCTTCATAGGAAAGGATGAAATTTTTCTATTTTTAATGGTTACAAATGGCTCGGGAGAAAAACATACGAACTGGTTTTTAAGCAGGATTTTATATGGAGCACTGCTAATCTGAAAAATTTCCTCAAGGCCGAGATTTGTTTCTACAGGTGTTGGTTGTGTATAATTCAGCAAGTAGGTATCACCTTTGCGTATATGTTTCTGTATCAGGTCATACCCTTTTAGGTAATTTTGATAGGAAACAGGGAAGGGTTTCCACCTGGTTAGCACAGGTTTTTTTTCCGGCAACCGATAATTCCCTATTTGCTTAATTTGCCATTTTAAATTTTCTGATGTATCATTAACAGGGAATATTTGTGACTGCTCCATCAGGAAATCGATGAGAAATACGAAGGATTCCCCCCTCTGGCCAAGGCGGTTCATTTCATATTTAATATTCTCCATTTCTTTTATTTTGCGCGGCAAAGGTATGAATTTTTGACCATGCACAATACGGGGTAGTTTTGGTGCAGAGGGATGTTGTTAGCCGGAAAAATGCTGTTCCTGTAAAAATTGCAGGAAAGAATATTTTGGTTCATAAAACCTAACGTTTAAAATTGCTGCGAAAATAACCTCCAAATAAAGCCATAATTGTTATTTTTGAATTAAAATACTGGTAAGAATGGATATTGGGAAGAACATTTCCGAAGTAAAAGAATCGCTGCCATCGGGAACAAAACTGATAGCTGTTACTAAAACCAAATCTCCGGAGGTTATTTTGGAAGCCTATCATGCCGGGCATAAATTGTTTGGAGAAAATAAAGCGCAGGAATTGTTGCAAAAATATGAAAAACTGCCCGGAGATATAGAATGGCATTTTATTGGCCATCTGCAAACCAACAAAGCAAAGTACATAACGCCTTTTGTGAAAATGATTCATGGCATCGATTCATTTAAGATCCTGAAAACCATAAATAAGGAGGCAAAGAAGAACAACCGGATAATTTCCTGCCTTCTGCAGTTTCATATTGCACAGGAATCTTCAAAATTTGGATTTGATAAAGAAGAAGTTGGTGAAATGCTGGAATCTGAAACATTTTATACCCTGAAAAACGTTTTAATTGCAGGTGTTATGGGAATGGCTACCTTTACCGACAACCACCTGCAGGTCCGTTCGGAGTTTAAAAAGCTGAAAGAAATTTTCACCTGGCTGAAGAAAGGTTATTTTTCTGAAAATCCCGGGTTCAGAGAGATTTCAATGGGGATGTCCGACGATTACCTTATCGCTGTGGAAGAAGGAAGTACAATGGTACGCGTAGGCAGTAAAATATTTGGTACAAGATAAAATTTACGTTTGTTAAACGTTATATAAAAAACTGAAATTGATGGCAAATTTGGAAACTACATACCTCGGGTTAAAACTTAAAAACCCTCTGGTAGCAGCCAGCTCGGGAATTACCAATTCGGCTGAGAAAATCAAGAAACTTGAACAGGCCGGCGTTGGAGCTGTGGTATTAAAATCGATATTTGAAGAGCAGATTAAGAATGAGGTGACAGATCTGCTTCGTCAGGATTCTCAGAATACAGGATATCCTGAAGCGGAGGATTATATTCGTAATTATCTTCGCGACAACACCGTTACAAAACACATGCGGCTTGTTGAAGAAGCCCGGAAAGCAGTCAGTATTCCCGTTATTGCCAGTGTCAACTGTTTTTCGTCGAATGAATGGACCACCTTTGCCAAAGATTTTCAGGAAGCCGGAGCCGATGCCCTGGAACTGAATATTTTTTATGTACCGGTAAGCCGCCGTGAAGAATCGGTTTCTATTGAACACCTTTATTTTGATGTTTTGGATAAAGTAAAGAAAGTAGTATCAATTCCTGTATCTGTGAAAATAGGATTATACCATAGTAACATAGTGGCTATGGTCGATAAACTTAAAGCAGCAGGCGCAAAAGGTGTGGTTTTGTTTAACCGGTTTTATGAACCCGATATTGATCTTGATAAGCTGGAACTAGTTCCTGCTGAAATTTTCAGCTCACCGGTAGAAGTCCGTCATACGCTGCGGTGGGTAGGGTTGGTGTCATCTGAAGTACCCGAAATTGATATTGCTGCCTCCACCGGAATTCATGATGGTAATGCTGTTATCAAGCAGTTGCTTGCCGGTGCGAAAGTAGCTCAGTTATGTTCAACTCTTTATGTCAATGGCAATAATGTAATTCCGGATATTATTTCCCGGATGCAGGAATTCATGAGGAAGTGGAACTTTCGGTACCTCGACGAATTCAGGGGAAGATTGTCGTATAAAAAAATACAGGACCCCCTGGTATATGAGCGTTCTCAGTTTATGAAATATTACGCGGATAAACGATAAACCAAAATGTATGAGAAACCCTCTCCACATATTTTATTTTATGCTTCTGGTTTTCCTAAGTTACATCAGGCTTTCAGCCCAGCAGCCGGATGAGTCAATTATTATTGACAACCCCGGTGCCGATATACTTTTTTATTGCGGAAACCCTGTTGCTGTAACTCCGGGGATAATAATTGAAAATTATAATGTTGATCAACCTTCTGATGGGATAAAAATCTCAATAGCAAATTATGTTACCGGAGAAGATGTCCTTTTCTACACGGGAAATAAGTTTTTGGCTGACTGGGACCCTATAGTAGGCAATCTTACATTAACAGGGAAAGGTACATCAGCAGAACTTCAGGAAGCCGCACGAAATGTTTTTTATGAAAATACAGCAGCAGCACCTTCAACTGAATTCCGCTCAATATCAATAAGCCTGCTCGATGCAGATTTTTTACCTGAAACAGGGCATTTTTATAAGTTTATCCCTCAGGTAGATATTACCTGGAATGATGCCAGGAGTACAGCTGCAGCACCTGAAAGAGAATATCACGGATTGCAAGGGTATTTGGCCACCATTACATCCTCCGTCGAAAATGATTTTATCTGGTCGAAAGTTGACGGTCTGGGTTGGATAGGTGCAACTGATGAGGGTGAAAATGAAGAAGGGACCTGGAGATGGGCTACGGGACCGGAGGCAGGTACTGTTTTCTGGCAGGGAGATGCTGACGGGCAGCCTGTTAACGGACTATATTCAAACTGGTCGGAGGGAGAACCTAATGATAGTTATGGTGAAGATTATGCCCATATAAATCAGGATCCTAATAAAGCAGACAAAACCTGGAATGATTTGAGAGCTGGAGGAGATGGAATTCCTGGTTCAGCATACCGATCTCAGGGCTTCATAGTAGAATATGGCGGAATGGATGACGACCCCAAAATTCAATTGTCGGCCTCTGCCGTTGTTGGTGTAAATCAAGTACCCGAAATTAGTATTGATGAATACGATACGCTGGTTTGTGGTGAACGGGAGCAGCAAGTGAACATACACATTGACCAAAATATTCCTGTTAAACTGCGCCCTCTTGACCCCAATTCCAGAGTATTGAATGACAATACCCTTACACCCACGGTTCAGGTGACAGCCTCAGGGCGTTTCCGTTTTGAACTGGAAGTATATAACGAAAACCAGTGCAGCTGGTACGATACCATCACTATCTCATTTCAGCACCAGCCTGTGGCAGCATTAAATATTGATAAAGCAACTTGTGTGGGTTACAGTCTTGAACTCTACTTTGATGGAGATGTTGAAGGCGATGCGCTTTTTGAATGGTACAGGAACGATACACTTTTTGATTCCGGGGTCAATCTCGATAACTTACAGATTCCATTGGGAAAAGGTCAGTCAAGTCGTACTGCAGGATTGAAAATAATTGAAAACGGATGTACCGACTCGGTTCAGATTCCGGTAACCGTTAAACCTGTGCTGGATATTTTTGCTGATCATCCGGAAGGATGCTCCCCATTAAAAGTTCAGTTTAATTATTCGGCTTCAGAGGAAGTTGAAGAACTTTTTTGGGATTTTGAAGGCGAAGGAACTTCTGTCAGCGAAAATCCTGCTTTAACCTTTGAGAATACTGATACTGTTGTCAAAAGTTATAATGTGTCGCTGAGAATCCTTTCTGCCGAAGGATGCGAAGTTTCAGATACAATAGATAATAGGATTAAAGTTCATCCGGCGCCTTCTGTTGATCTTGATTTTAGTGAATCGGTCTGTTATGAGGGTAATGAGGAAATCTGGTACAAAGGATCTGCTGGTTCAGAATATACCTTTAGATGGGATTTAACGGATTTACAACCTGAAGAAATAGTTGAAAATCCGGGCAACAGTGCAGGGCCGCTTCAGGTGAATCTTATCGGCAGCCCTACAGCAGAAATCGGACTTCAGGTAGTATCCCGCTTCGGGTGCAACTCTGATACCTTGTTTAAAACCTTTAAAAGGAAACCCGTCTTTAGTCTTCCGGCTGATAGCATCAGTGGCTGCCCGCCTTTCAATGTGCCATTTTCTCTTTCCACTTCCGATTTTTCTGATCAGGTAATTTATTCCTGGGATTTGGGCAATGGACAAACGGAAGAAGGTGTCTCAGTAACAGCGGAGTATTTAAAGGAGAATCAGTATTTCGATGTGTCAGTAACAGCGGTTTCTTCTCTGACTGGCTGTTCCGATTCCCTTTTTCTTCCCGGGAAAGTGTTTGTGCATCCGGCGCCTTCTGTTGATATTGATTTTAATGAATCAACCTGTTATGAGGGTAATGAGGAAATCTGGTACAAAGGATCTGCTGGTTCAGAATATACTTTTAGATGGGATTTAACGGATTTACAACCTGAAGAAATAGTTGAAAATCCGGGCAACAGTGCAGGGCCGCTTCAGGTGAATCTTATCGGCAACCCTACAGCAGAAATCGGACTTCAGGTAGTATCCCGCTTCGGGTGCAACTCTGATACCTTGTTTAAAACCTTTAAAAGGAAACCCGTCTTTAGTCTTCCGGCCGATAGCATCAGTGGCTGCCCGCCTTTCAATGTGCCATTTTCTCTTTCCACTTCCGATTTTTCTGATCAGGTAATTTATTCCTGGGATTTGGGCAATGGACAAACGGAAGAAGGTGTCTCAGTAACAGCGGAGTATATAAAGGAGAATCAGTATTTCGATGTGTCAGTAACAGCGGTTTCTTCTCTGACAGGCTGCTCCGATTCCCTTTTTCTCCCCGGGAAAGTGTTTGTGCATCCGGCGCCTTCTGTTGATATTGATTTTAATGAATCAACCTGTTATGAGGGGAATGAGGAAATCTGGTATAAGGGATCTGCTGGTTCAGGAGAATCCTTTATATGGGATTTAACGGATTTACAACCTGAAGAAATAGTTGAAAATCCGGGCAACAGTGCAGGGCCGCTTCAGGTGAATCTTATCGGCAGCCCTACAGCAGAAATCGGACTTCAGGTAGTATCCCGCTTCGGGTGCAACTCTGATACCTTGTTTAAAACCTTTAAAAGGAAACCCGTCTTTAGTCTTCCGGCCGATAGCATCAGTGGCTGCCCGCCTTTCAATGTGCCATTTTCTCTTTCCACTTCCGATTTTTCTGATCAGGTAATTTATTCCTGGGATTTGGGCAATGGACAAACGGAAGAAGGTGTCTCAGTAACAGCGGAGTATATAAAGGAGAATCAGTATTTCGATGTGTCAGTAACAGCGGTTTCTTCTCTGACAGGCTGCTCCGATTCCCTTTTTCTCCCCGGGAAAGTGTTTGTGCATCCGGCGCCTTCTGTTGATATTGATTTTAATGAATCAACCTGTTATGAGGGGAATGAGGAAATCTGGTATAAGGGATCTGTTGGTTCAGGAGACACCTTTATATGGGATTTAACGGATATCCAACCTGAAGAAATAGTTGAAAATCCGGGCAACAGTGCAGGGCCGCTTCAGTTGAATCTTACCGGCAGCCCTAGAGCAGAAATCGGTCTTCAGGTAGTTTCCGGGTTCGGCTGCAAGACCGATACCTTGTTTAAAACGTTTAAAAGGAAACCTGTGTTAAGTCTTCCGGCCGATACCATCAGTGGCTGCCCGCCATTTAATGTGCAGTTCTCTCTTTCCACTTCCGATTTTACTGACCAGGTAGATTATAAATGGGATCTGGGCAATGGACAAACAGATGAAGGTGCTTCTGTTTCGCAGCAGTATACAGAGGAGAATCAGTATTTCGATGTGTCAGTAACAGCATTTTCTTCCCTGACAGGCTGCTCCGATTCCCTTTTTCTTCCGGGGAAAGTGTTTGTGCATCCGGCGCCTTCTGTTGATATTGATTTTAATGAATCAACCTGTTATGAGGGTAATGAGGAAATCTGGTATAAGGGATCTGTTGGTTCAGGAGACACCTTTTTATGGGATTTAACGGATATCCAACCTGAAGAAATAGTTGAAAATCCGGGCAACAGTGCAGGGCCGCTTCAGTTGAATCTTACCGGCAGCCCTACAGCAGAAATCGGTCTTCAGGTAGTTTCCGGGTTCGGTTGCAAGACCGATACCTTGTTTAAAACGTTTAAAAGGAAACCTGTGTTAAGTCTTCCTGCCGATACCATCAGTGGCTGCCCGCCATTTAATGTGCAGTTCTCTCTTTCCACTTCCGATTTTACTGACCAGGTAGATTATAAATGGGATCTGGGCAATGGACAAACAGATGAAGGTGCTTCTGTTTCGCAGCAGTATACAGAGGAGAATCAGTATTTCGATGTGTCAGTAACAGCATTTTCTTCCCTGACAGGCTGCTCCGATTCCTTGTTCCTCCCCGGAAAAGTCTTTGTGTATCCGGTTCCTGAAGCTGATTTTTCTGCCAGCAGATCTTCGGTTCTCGTAACCGATGCGGTTATTCAATTTGAAAACTTCAGCCAGGGTGCTACTCAATATGAATGGGACTTTGATGATGATTCATTTGGCACAAGTGAACAAAGTCCGGATCATAAGTTTGAAAAACTGGGATATTTTGATGTTTCTTTGCTGGTTGTTAACGAATTTGGTTGCACCGATTCTGCCTTTACCCGCATAGAGGTTAATTTTGATAAGGTTTTTCCACCCACGGCTTTTTCTCCCAATGCAGCTTTGCAGGAAGACCGTGAATTCCGGATTTATGCTGATGGCATCGTTAATGAAGGTTATAAATTGTTAATTTTTAACCGGTGGGGAGAAATCATTTTTACTTCTGAGAGCCCTGAAAACGGATGGGACGGAAAAATGAAAAATGGCTCCAATGCCCCGGCAGGAAGCTACTTATGGGTTCTGGAGTATTTTGACTTTCAGGGTAAAACCCATACACAAAAGGGTAGCGTGACACTTTTTTATTGAAAAACAGATAAAACTAAAAATCGTTGTATTTCGTATATAGGTGTATGGAAACTGTGTTTAAATACAGAAAGGAAAATGAAACCAATTATCCTTACAGAGGACAGTACCACAAGAGTTTTAAATATCATCTTTCTCATGAAAAATTTATAGTCCCATGGCAAATGGACGGAATAAAACAAGAAAATGAGAAAGAAAAATAAACCCTTGATGGTGGATGGATTCAGTAAAAGTGAGGTGGGTTTTCAAATCATCGGAATAATTAATTTTTTCCGTAGGGGAGTATCTTTTTTTCTTCCCGGAAAAATCTTCAGCGAAATTTCATGCGAACCATAGCTGTAATTTGAGAGCTTCGAAATGGTAAAATCATAACTGTATCCAATTTGTATTTTTTCAAGAGCAAATCCTGCAAGAACAATAAGTGCATCCGGTCTTAAATCCATGTTATTCCGGAACCAGCCTCCAATCAGGACTGATTTTTCAATCATATAAACTCCCAGATTTAGCTGATTAAAACTTCCCTGCTGCTGATATAATATATTCGGGGAGAGCGTGAATTCTCTTGAAAGCAGACCAAAATGTAATCGATGAAGGGTTGCTCCTGCATGTATGGTACCTTTTACCGGCAGTCTGCCTTTCTGATCTCCCTTTAAGATTGACTCGTCGGGACGGTTCAGATGATGCAGGCTTGCTCCCCAGAAATACTCCCCATGCTGACCCACTGCTCCCACTGCAAAATCAGGATATACCTTTGTTTCATCTGAATATTGGCTTGAAACCCATTCTGATATTTCACCGGTTAATTGATTGATACCAGATGGAAATACAAGATTGCCAATGTTGAATTGTTTGTATACCATTCCTGCCTGCAAACCTAGAGTCATAAAACTTTCGAATCCAAGTTGCAAATGATAGGAATAGGAAAAAGTTAAGGAATTTGTGTTTATTACATTATTAAGTTCCTGATCATGCATTACCTGAAATCCAATCCCTGCATTTCTTTTTAAAAGAAGTTGGTCGTATGAGAGTGAATAGGTGCTGAACGTTGTACCCCGTTGAGGCCACTGGTTCCTGTAATTGATTGCCACCCGGGGAAGTTCAGTGGTGCCTGCAAGGGCAGGATTCAGGTACAATGGGTTGGAATAGAATTGGGAAAATCCAGGATCCTGTGCTGAAATACTTTTGAAAAGAAGGATTATAAGTACTATGATTAAGGAACTGCGCATGTATTGGGTGTTCTTTATTTCATACAATATAATAAAATTAATATAAATTATCGGGAGGAGCCCATGGATCTTTCAAATTTGAAAACTGATAGGGGATGACAAATCCAAAGCTGATTTCACCAAACAAAACTGGCTTTTTAGATTGAATGGAATATGCACCGCCTGCCGTAAGAATAACTTTCAGATTGTCCGACCTCCATCCGAATATTCCTGCAATACCGTGTGTGTTTTCTGTAAAGTTATTTTGAATGAATAAAGCCATAATGCGATCTACCTGCTCCATTCGAAAACCCGCCCTGGAAACCAGCAGATTTTTTGAAACAAGTACCACCAGTTCAGGGCTGGCTTTAAATGGTTGTGATTCCAGTCCTTTATGTTTTCCCCGCATTTTTTGGGATGCATTTAAAACAAAATAATGTTCGGGTGTTATGGAAGAACTCCTGACCGTATAATGTCTTGAGGCTGAGATTCCTAACGTTAATTCCGGTGAATTCCACAACAATCCTAACCGGGGGGTAAATTTATTATAAAGCATAAAGTCTTTACCGGGAGGCTGATAAATACTATTTCCAAATTCATCTTGTTCCAAATCCAGCATTCCATCCAAAACATGCACATACCATTGTTTTGTGTATAAAAAATAATTGATATTTATAGAGGGAATGAGTTCATTGTTTTTTAAATAGAAAGGCTTTGAAAAGGTAAATCCTGTACCAAAATAATTGGTATTCGTCTCTCCTTTTAATCCCTGGTAAAAATACCATGCTGTTCCGGCTTCCATTTTTTCTGACCATGTGTCGTAGGTAATTGAAAAAGAGTAATCTATACGTTTTCTGGATTCATTGAAAAATTGAAGGGTGCTCCAAACGTTGGTTGATTTGTTAAAACCGGCAAATGAAGGATTTATCAACAGGTTGTTTGAATAAGGAAGAAGTCCTTGTTCGATTTGTGCACTGCAATTAAAACCGGTTGATAAAAGAGCAACCAGTATACTTATTTTAACGCTTTTTTTCAATTAGATGACGCTTTCTCAGATTAAACAGACTATTCTTACTTAACAAATTAGAACCAGAATTTCCTGAAGAAAATACTTTTTTTTGCTTGCAGAACCAGGCAATGCATTGTTTATCATGGAAACCGAAAGGTCAATGATTTCCTGTCCCGGATAAGTTTCCATATTTTCGATTACAGTGAAAGCTTCAAATCCGGTTTCCCATTCTTCCTTAATGATTATGTCAATAAAAACTGGAAGATAGCTATTATAATCAAGACCATTTTGCCAACATGCGGTTAATAGTTTTTTTCTTAACGATTTGTATTCTTTGGTTTCAAGCGCTTCGGCCATTACAGGAGCTGCTTCCTGAATTTTCAGGGACCCTAAAATGTTGAGAATCTCTTTCTCAACCTGATTATCCGGATTGGAATTTAACAGATTGAACAACAAAGGGAGATAAGCAACATTTCCTTTTGTTTTTATTTCATCTAATGCCGATAATACGGTAATCTTTCTTCCCGACGATAATCTTGCTTCTAAATTTTTATCTGTTTTTCTGCTGTCCATGAAACCGATATTTTTTGCAAAACTAATTAAATATTTGGGCAGGATAATAAAGCCCGACTTTTTGCACGGTTGCTTTTGTTTTCTCTTGCCTTAATTCCTTATTCCTTTGTCGTTTCTTACAGTAAACGCTTTGCTGATAAACTTAATTATCCTGAGACATCTGTTTTGCTATTCTTTTTTAGGAATGGTGGATTTAATGAAAAAGAAGGTTCATATATTTACCTTGTCCTTTATTAAATTCAAAATTAATTTTGAGAATACATTGAATTAGAAAGGTTCAGAGCAAGAGAAGATTTATTTTATCAGCGTATGTGATCATATAGAAGGTAAAAAACAGAAACCATTCAGTTCTGCAGAACGAGGATGAAGTAGATCGAATTATTTACCTTTGCGGCAATGGGAAAAGTGGAAGAATTAAGGAGTGCCGGTGTTGGACGCCTGATGTTTAAATATTTTGTGCCTGCCTTCGTGGGTGTATTCGTAAATGCGCTCTATAACATAGTCGATCGCATATTTATCGGGCAGGGAGTTAGTGCCGAAGCTTTATCGGGCTTATCTGTTATTTTTCCCGTTATGCTCATTATGATGGGATTTGGTATGCTCATTGGAATCGGTACTGGAGTTTATGTATCCATCAACCTGGGAAAGAGGAATATGGATAGGGCCGAAGAAACCCTTGGAACAGGGTTTGCTCTTATGATGCTGGTTTCGGTATTAATAATGATTGTTACCTATCTTTTTAAGGAGCCTATATTGAGGTCGTTTGGATCAACCAATGAAACTTTTCAATATGCCAACGATTACCTGAACATCGTACTTGCAGGAACACCATTTATGGTAGTGGGTTTTTCTCTTAACAATGTAATTCGTTCAGAAGGAAATGCGCGCATTGCCATGTTTTCGATGTTGATTAGCGCAGGCACTAATATAGTACTCGATCCCATTTTTATATTCTGGCTAGATATGGGAGTGAAGGGAGCGGCTTATGCTACAGTAATTTCTATGTTTGTGCTGATGGTTTGGGTATTGGTTCACTTCAGGGGACGGCGTTCGGTAATAATTTTAAAAAACAAAAACATCAGGGTGAGGTGGGAAATCCTGGTGGAAATTCTAGCTATTGGCATGGCTCCTTTTACCATGCAGATTGCCAACAGTATTGTGCAAGGGCTGATAAACAAGAAGCTGATTGATTTTGGCGGCGATTTGGCTGTGGGGGCAATGGGTATTGTGAACTCCGTACTTTCCCTGGTTATAATGACAATAGTGGCCATTAACATGGCTTCGCAGCCGATAATTGGATTCAATTACGGGGCAAAGTCGGTGGAACGGGTAAAAGAAGCACTCCGGATTTCCTTAATTGCAGCTACGCTAATTGCTGCGATTTCATTTATTTTAATTGAAGCCATCCCGGGTGTTCTGGTGCGGTTGTTTAATACCGATAGTGCCGAATTGTATTCTATTACTGTTCACGGGCTGCGACTGGTTATTCTGGCATTGCCTTTGGTAGGATTCCAGATTGTTGCTTCCCATTTTTTTCAGGCCATCGGGAAAGCCAAAATAGCGATGTTTGCTACACTGTTCCGGCAGGTTATAGGGCTTATCCCATTACTCTTCATCCTTCCTGAGTTTTTTGGGATTTCAGGTATCTGGCTGGCTTATCCCATTTCCGATTCACTTTCGGCATTGGTGGTTTCCATGTTACTTGTGAAAGAATGGAGAAGATTACCGCAGATGGTAAGGGATTCAGGTACAATGATTTCTTCCTGAATGATTTCTTTCGGCCAACCGAATCATTTCTCTTTATTTAATGTACTTCATTTTATCCGCCATCAGCACCTTGTGAAGCAAACGGGCTTGGGCAAAGGTTGCTATGGACGTAAGAGTCAACAATAAGTATTGCATGGTCGTTCCGAGTAGAGGAGAGGTAATTATAAATAACTATCGGAAAAAGATAGAAGTTGTTTGTAAAGCTGTGATTAATGCTGGGTCAGTATATTTCCGGGTAATATTTCTTTTCCGTTGGCATACCTGGCAAACCGTGGTTTTTCAGGAGCATGAGTATTATCGTGACGTTTCCATGGCCATCCTCCGAAGGCTGTTTGCCGGTAATCGGTAAAAGCCTGGTAAATTTCATCAGAAGTATTCATAACAAATGGGCCATGTTGCACTACCGGTTCATTAATTGGCTTTCCCTGGAGCAGCAAAAGAGAGGCATCCTGGCTGCTGTTTTCCAGAATTATGGATTCTTCGGCAAGCAGGTCAAGCGAATGATATGGTTTAACTTTAATTCCTGCAACAGTTATTTCATTACCACTATAAAAATAAAGTGTCCGATTGATTTCCAGCGAAGCGGCAGGGATAATCCACTGTGCGTGCGGTTCCATTTTTATAAGCCAGATGCCAACTTCATTATTCGGATCGGCAGCCCATGAATCAGGAGCGGGAGCAGGTGCTTTGGTGCCTTCCAGTTCACCGGCAATCAAAGTAATTTCTGTTTTTCTGTTGCTGGCATCGCCCAGCGTTAATACCGGAATGTTCTCATCCCAGAGCATGATGTAAAAAGGGTCTGCAAACTTTTTCTTTTCAGGAAGGTTTAGCCAGATTTGAAACAGTTCAAGTGGGTTTTTTTCATCTTTTTTCAGCAGTGGAAACATTTCAGAATGCTGCAATCCTGCCCCTGCTGTCATCCATTGTACATCACCGTTCCCATATCTGCCTGAAGCTCCATGGGAATCGGAATGATCCACAAAACCTTTTAAAACAATTGTAACGGTTTCAAATCCCCGGTGTGGGTGAGCAGGGAAACCGGGAACTACGTCACCATGATACATACGCCATCCGTCTTTTTTTGTAAAATCCTGCCCCAGGTTTCTTCCTTTCAAAGAGGCAGCAGGGCCCAAATGTTCATTTCCCGCCGGATAATTGTCGAGATGATGAACGCAAAATAAAAAGGGATCGCTGGTTTCCCAGGCAAACCCCAGTGGCTTAATGTTACTGATTAATTTGTTGTACATAACAGGCAAAATTAACGATTAAAATTTTTACCAGAAATTACAACTTTTCTTTCAAAGCTCTGCCCGTATAGGATTCTTTTTTTTGAATGAGGTCTTCAGGTGTACCGGCAAAAACCAAATTGCCCCCTTCATCACCGCCTTCCGGTCCAAGATCTAAGATCCAGTCGGCCGATTTGATAACATCAAGATTATGCTCTATGATTATTATAGAATGTCCTCTTGAAATAAGTGCATTGAATGAATCGAGCAATTTTCTGATGTCATGGAAATGAAGCCCGGTAGTGGGTTCATCAAAAATGAACAGTGTAGGGGAATTTTTCTCCAGTGCGAGAAAGGATGCCAGTTTTACCCGCTGGCTTTCCCCTCCGGAAAGGGTACTTGACGACTGCCCCAGTTTGATATATCCCAGACCTACATCCTGCAAAGGGTGCAATCGTTTTATTATTTTTTTTTCAGTAGATGATTTTTCGGAAGAAAATAATTCCAATGCCTGGTTGACGGTCAGGTTCAGAATGTCATCAATGCTTTTCTGTTTGTAATGTACATCCAGGATATCTTCTTTAAAGCGTTTACCTCCGCAGCTTTCACATAAAAGGTAAACATCGGCAAGAAACTGCATTTCAACTTTAATGGTTCCTTCTCCCTGACATTCATCGCAACGTCCTCCGTCTACATTAAATGAAAAATGGGACGGTTTCAGGCCTTGAATTTTGGCAGCCTGTTGATCGGCATACAGCTTTCGTATCTCATCATATGCTTTAAGATAGGTTACCGGGTTTGATCGTGAAGATTTTCCAATGGGATTTTGGTCAATAAATTCCACAGCAGAAATCATGCTGAAGTCTCCTTTTATGGTGTCGTGGTGGCCGGTACGTTCTCCATAACCACCAAGCAATTTGGTCAGGGCAGGAAATAGGATTTTTGAAACCAGGGAAGATTTGCCTGAACCGCTTACTCCAGTTACAACAGTGAGTGTATTGAGAGGAAATATAACGGACAGGTTTTTCAGATTATTCTCCCGGGCACCGGTTATTTCAATGAAATTATTCCATTTACGGCGTTGCTTTGGGACTTCAATTTTTTCAATTCCTGTAAGATACTTTGTGGTCAGGCTCTCAGGTTTCAGTTTAAGTTCTTCATGCGTGCCCTGGAATACAATTTCCCCGCCATGCTGGCCGGCAAATGGCCCAATATCAATAACCTGATCGGCAGCACGTATGATTTCTTCGTCATGTTCCACTACAAATACAGTGTTGCCCATTTGTTGCAATTTTCTCAGTACATGAATTAAACGCCGCGTGTCGCGTGAATGAAGGCCGATGCTGGGTTCATCTAAAATATAGAGTGACCCAACCAGGCTGCTTCCCAGTGAGGTAGCCAGATTAATCCGCTGCGACTCGCCCCCCGAGAGTGTGGACGACAACCTGTTCAGGGTAAGATAACCTAAGCCCACATCACTTAGAAAAGACAGACGGCTTTTAATTTCAAGAAGGATACGTTTGGCAATTTCAAAGTCATGGTTTTCAAGTTTTATTGTTTCAAAAAACATTTTCAGTTCCGATATGGGCATTAATACAAGTTCCTGAAGCGACTTACCGGTAACTTTTACATAACCTGCCTCTTTTTTTAATCGGGTTCCTCTGCACTCCGGACATGTGGTTTTCCCGCGGTAACGCGATAACATGACGCGGTACTGGATTTTGTAGCTGTTTTCTTCCAGGTGTTTAAAAAAAAGGTTTAACCCTTCGAAATATTGATTGCCTGTCCAAAGCAGTGACTTTTGGTCGTTGGTTAAATCATAATAAGGTTTATGTATAGGAAAATGAAACTTATCTGCTGAGTAAATGAGGCTATCTTTCCATTGACTCATTTTTTCACCGCGCCAACAGGCTACTGCATCCTGATAAATGGAAAGGGATTTGTTTGGGATAACAAGATCCTCGTCGATACCAATAACTTTTCCATACCCTTCGCAAGTGGGACAGGCACCTACCGGATTATTAAAACTGAACATATGAACAGAAGGTTCTTCAAATACTATCCCATCGGTTTCGAACTGGTTTGAAAAATGATTTTGTATTTTTTTTTCTTCTGAAAAGATTTTAACTGTACATTTTCCCTGACCTTCAAAAAAAGCTGTTTGCACGGAGTCGGCTATCCTGCTTTGGGTTTCTTCATCTGATTGGATCATCACCCGGTCAATAACTATATTGCAGCTGCCGTTGCAGAATGTTTCATCTGATGTAGCCAGCAACTCATCAATCCTTACTACTTCTTCATCTTTCTCGAGCCGTGAAAATCCATTTTGCCTTAGCAATTCAGCTTCCTGAAAAAGCGTTCTTCCCTTGTTTAATGTTAAAGGAGAAAGAATCATTGCATGGGTATTTTGCGAAAAGGATGTAATGAAATCTACCACATCAGATACGGCATGCCGTGAAACCTCCTTCCCAGAGAGGGGTGAAAATGTTTTGCCTATGCGTGCATACAGCAGTTTCAGATAATCATAAATTTCTGTAGAAGTTCCTACTGTAGAGCGGGGGTTTCGGGTATTTACCTTCTGTTCGATGGCAATGGCAGGTGGAATACCTTTAATGTAATCAACTTCAGGTTTATTGATCCGGCCAAGGAATTGACGCGCATAGGATGACAGGCTTTCTACGTATCTGCGCTGGCCTTCGGCAAACAAAGTGTCGAAGGCTAAGGAAGATTTTCCCGAACCAGAAACTCCGGTGACAACAATAAAATGATTCAGAGGGATATTTAGACTGACGTTTTTAAGATTATGTACCCTTGCACGATGGATTTCGATGTATTTACTTATTTTTTCTTTTGGCATGAAAAGATGAAATGGTTATTAATTATGAAAAATGTTTGTTTATTTCAGTAAAAAGTTTCATTTTTACCCGCACAAAATTAATAAATAGTTTTACTAACATTTACATCAATTTAAATTAGACGCCTATCGGGAAAATTTTACTTTTTGTTTACAATTAAATAGAAGGTAATGTTCAAAGTGAATGAACTGAACGATAATGAACTCGTTCAAAAATTTATCGAAGGCGATCAAAGTTCCCTTGAGGTATTAATTCATCGTCATAAAAATAGAGTATATTCCTATATTTTGCTGATCGTAAAAAATCAGGAGTTGGCGGAAGATATTTTTCAGGAAACATTCATCAAGGTAATTCGCTCGCTGAAACGTGGTAAATATGTGGAAAACGGTAAGTTTATTTCCTGGGTTTTACGTATTTCTCATAATCTTATCATCGATCATTTCAGGAAGGAAAAGCTCCAGGGGACTGTTTCTAACGACAGCATGGAAGTAGATGTTTTCAATTCACACAAATTCTCGGAAGAAACCATTGAAGATCAAATGGTGAACAGCCAGATTTTGAATGAGGTGAAAGAATTGATAAAAGAACTTCCCGACGATCAGCAGCAGGTTATTTATATGCGGCATTATATGGATATGAGTTTTAAAGAGATTGCCGATCAGACTGGAGTAAGCATAAATACTGCCTTAGGGAGAATGCGCTATGCTCTTATAAATCTTCGAAAACTTATAAGACAAAAAAATCTTATCTTAACCCGTATTTAACTTTTGTTAACACAATAAGCAAGGGTCAAAGGCGTTTTTAATATATTATGAACTTAATATATACAGCGCCTATGAAAAAATGGTCTACATTAGTTTTCTTTGTTAAAAAATTCTCTGTACACCAAATCAAATACATTGATTTAAATTCACAGAATTTCTTAACAGGTTCAGATGAAAATGCAAAGTTTTCTCCTTCTGCCGGATCAATAAGAAAGATAATGGATTTTGCTAATTCTTACGAGGTATTGAATAGCAATTCCACAGGGCAGATTGAATTAATTACCAACTAAAAAAATTATTCTTTTAAAAAAAAGGCATCTTTTTAAGATGCCTTTTTTTTTGGTGATATGCCGTGCATGGGAAATAACGGTGGTGAAAGTCTGTTCAGCCATTCTCCTGGATCTGCATCCTGCGAAAATCCCGCATCAGCGCAACAACCAGTCGGAGCATAGCGAAGATAACGCCTGGCGGGACAATCCTCAACATAAACTGCCCTACTCTTCACCCACAGCCTGTGTCACTTCCATCTCTACGCTATCCCTTCGCTATCTCTGTGCGATAAAGGATGAAGACGGAAGTGAAATAACCCTTCAATTGAAAGAAAACGGTGCCGCGAATTACACGCCTGTAATACTTCCTTTGTACATTTAGACAATATAAATAACTTAAAAATAAAACTATGACAAAAATCAAAAACATCTTCGATGGAGGAGGTGGTAAGCTGGGCAACCTGGATCTGTGAAAAAGGAACGGAGTGAATGGTGCACGTGTGAAATCAGCTCACATAAAAGTAAGCAAAACTCCCGCCCGGGAGGCACAAAAGCTGAAGTTCAGATTAATAAATAAGTATCATTTCACTTTTCCGAGAGGAGGAAAACTACTTTATTTTCCTCCTACCCGATCTCTTTTGCAAAGCCTTTTCCCTTTGCAGTTTTGCATTTTATATAATTCTGATTTTTTTAGGTGAGTGTATCTTTTTTTTTTGTCGTTGTTGAAGGATATTTAATTATACCAATTCTAAATAAATGGGAATTCATGATTTTTTTTAAAAACTTTGGAATTATCGGTTGAATTGTTTTAATGCTAATATTATTAGAGCCTTGAAGCTCTTTTTTTTCATTTCTTCCTGGTTCGGAAAGGGGCCTTTTTATGTTTTTAAATCGTGCAGATTACCTCCTTGTTTTTTTTTTGGTTTTGATTTCTTTCGGTTCAATATCTATATTTGATGCCTTCTTGGAAAAAAGGGAGACAATTTTTTCAAATGAGGGAGAATTACAGAAAGGTTTTACAAAACATCAATCTGGAATATTTTTGACGAACAGGAACAGTTTTCTGTTTGGAAAGGGTAGTGAACAGCATATATAAGTTCCGCCGTAAACTAAAGAAGTTAATTTTTAATAAGATGAAAGCTTACAACATTATTGTTTTGGCCAAACAGGTTCCCGACACCCGGAATGTTGGCAAAGATGCCATGAAAGCCGATGGTACTGTTAATCGGGCTGTGCTTCCTGCGATATTTAATCCTGAAGATTTGAATGCCCTTGAGCAGGCATTACGCATCAAGGATCGGTTTCCGGGAACGACAGTGAAAATTTTGACCATGGGGCCGGTTCGTGCTGCTGAAATTATTCGCGAAGGATTATTCCGGGGAGGCGATGGAGGAATATTACTGACCGACAGGGCTTTTGCAGGTTCTGACACATTGGCTACATCATATGCCATCAGTCAGGCACTAAAAAAAATGGGGAAGATTGACCTCATCGTTGCCGGACGTCAGGCTATTGATGGCGATACTGCCCAGGTGGGGCCACAGGTGGCTGAGAAAATGAATATGCTCCAGGTAACTTATGTGGAAGAGGTGAAGGAAATAATAAAGGATACCATTGTTTTGAAACGCCGACTCGATCGCGGAGTGGAAACGGTGAAGTGTAAACTGCCGCTTGTAATAACTGTCAACGGAACCGCTCCGGAATGCAGAGTAAGAAATGCCAAATTATTAATGAAATACAAACGGGCAAAAACTGTTACTGAGCTTCAGAAGGAAAACGAAGATTATACCCAACTTTATAACAACCGGCCCGATCTGAATATACCAGAATGGACAGTAAACGATATTGAAACCGATGCTTCACAGCTGGGACTGACCGGTTCACCTACAAAAGTTAAAACCATTGAGAATGTAGTGCTCCAGGCAAAAGATTCGAAGGTTATCTCAGATACTGATGCAGAAATTGAAAACATGATGATTGAGCTCATTAAAAGTCATACCATTGGGTAGTTGTTTTTAGAAATAGTAAGAAATATGAATAACGTATTTGTTTATTGCGAAATGGAAGACGGCCAGGTGGCTGAAGTAAGCGAGGAATTGCTGACAAAAGGAAGAACGCTGGCAAATGAACTGAACTGTAAACTGGAAGCAGTTGCAGCAGGTGATAATCTTGGCAACATTGCCCGGCAAATTATCCCTTACGGTGTTGACACCCTGTATCTGGCTGATGATAAAAGACTATATCCCTACCAGACTCTTCCGCATACAGCAGTTGTGGTGACTTTGTTTAAAGAACAACAACCTCAGATAGCCCTGATGGGGGCTACTTCCATTGGCCGTGATCTCGGACCCAGAGTATCTTCGGCTTTGCACAGTGGTTTAACTGCCGACTGTACCAGCCTCGAAATTGGCAGTCATTCCGATAAAAAAGCGGGTAAAGACTATGAAAACCTGTTGTACCAGATACGTCCTGCTTTTGGTGGTAATATCATTGCAACCATTATTAATCCCGATTGCCGGCCACAAATGGCTACCGTTCGCGAAGGTGTGATGAAGAAAAATATTCTCGACCCAAATTATAAGGGTAAAGTAGTTAACCTTGATGTTTCTAAATATATCAGCGATACCGATTTTGTGGTTGAAATTATAGACAGGCACGTTGAAAAAAGTAAACTGAACATAAAAGGTTCTCCGATAATTGTTGCAGGGGGATATGGGGTTGGCTCAAAAGAGAATTTTAAACTGCTTCACCAGTTGGCAGAAGTGCTTGGGGGAGAAGTGGGAGCATCGCGTGCTGCTATTGATGCCGGTTATGTCGAACATGACAGGCAAATCGGGCAAACAGGTTTAACGGTGCGACCCAAACTTTATATAGCCTGTGGAATTTCGGGACAAATTCAGCACCGCGCCGGCATGGAACAATCGGCCCAGATTATTGCAATCAACACCGATCCTGAAGCTCCGATTAATTCCATAGCCGATTACGTGATTACAGGGGATATCGCTGAAATCATTCCCAAAATGATTAAATATTACAAACAGAACACTAAATAATTCAGATAAATAACATCCAGTAAAATGGCAAATTATTATACCGATAACAGCGAATTGAAATTCCATTTGAACCATCCGTTAATGGAAAAAATAGTACGGCTTAAAGAGCGTAATTTTACGTTCAAGGACAAGTTTCAGTTTGCCCCGCTCGATTACGAAGATGCAATGGATAATTACGAGCGTGTGCTTGAGATTGTAGGTGAAGTTTGTGGCGATATTATAGCTCCGAATGCTGAAAGCATAGACTCTGAAGGTCCGAAGGTTGTGGATGGGCGAGTAGTTTATGCTGCCGGGACTGAGGTAAATATGAAAGCTTTAAATCAGGCCGGTTTGATGGGTATGTCGCTGCCTTATAAATACGACGGGTTGAATTTCCCGATTGTCCCCTATATTATGGCTGCCGATATTGTATCGCGGGCCGATGCCGGATTTGTGAACATCTGGGGTTTGCAGGACTGTGCCGAAACCATCAATGAATATGCTTCAGAAGAGCAGAAAGAGAAATACTTGCCTCGTGTTTGCAAAGGCGATACCATGGCTATGGATTTAACCGAACCCGATGCCGGTTCCGATCTACAGGCGGTTCAACTGAAAGCCACATGGGATGAGAAGAACAATGTTTGGAGGTTAAATGGAGTGAAACGTTTTATTACCAACGGTGACGGCGATATTTCTCTTGTCCTGGCACGCTCTGAACCCGGAACAAAAGATGGCCGCGGGCTTTCCATGTTTATTTACGACAAACAAAACGGAGGAGTTACTGTCAGGCGCATTGAGCATAAAATGGGTATTATTGGTTCTCCAACATGCGAACTTGTTTTTAAAAATGCCCCTGCTGAACTGGTAGGTTCACGTAAGCTTGGTTTGATTAAGTATGTTATGTCGCTGATGAATGGAGCAAGGCTTGGAATTGCGGCTCAGTCAGTGGGTTTATGTGAGGCTGCTTACCGGGAGGCCCTGGAGTATGCCAAAGAAAGAATGCAATTTGGAAAAGCCATAATCAGGTTTCCCGCTGTTTTTGAAATGCTGTCGCTGATGAAGGCAAAGCTCGATGCCTCCAGAACTTTACTTTATGAAACTGCCCGGTTTGTAGATGTCTATAAAACCTATCAGCATATTTCTGAAGAAAGGGAGATTACGCGGGATGAAAAGGACGAAATGAAACGGTACCAAAAACTGGCTGATATTTTTACCCCTTTGGTTAAAGGAATGGCCAGCGAATACAGCAACCAGCTGGCTTACGATGCTGTACAGATTCATGGAGGATCAGGCTTTATGAAAGATTATCCTGTTGAACGGATATACCGCGATGCACGTATTACATCAATATATGAAGGGACTACCCAGCTTCAGGTAGTTGCTGCAATCAGAGGCATCACAACCGGTGCTTTTCTTACCCGCATAAGGGAGTACGAGTCCGAACGCGTATCTCCGAAACTGGAATACCTGAAGCGTTCACTCATTATATTGACCGATGATTATGAGCAGGCAGTCAAAAAAGTAACTGCAGCAGATGATACGGAATATATTGATTTTCATGCCCGCCGTCTTGTGGAAATGGCCGGTCATATCATCATGAGCTATTTGTTGCTGCTCGACAGCAACCGCGACGAATTGTTTCTGCGTTCTGCAAAAAACTACATTACCTTTGCCAAGGCGCAGGTAAAGGCACATGCCGAATTTATAAGGGTGTCAGAATTGAGCGATATGGGTTCCTATAAGTTTGAATTGTGAATTTTGAAAAATGAAAAGCCATTTTCGCCAACAAGCCATAATGGCTTTTTTTAATTTAAGAAACCTCCTCTGAAGGAAATTCCTTCAGGTAACAATAGAAAGAAGTGCCAATATCCGGCTTGCTTTCCATCTGAATGTACCCACCGTTTTTTTCGATTATGCTTTTAATGATATACAAGCCCAGACCCGTTCCGCTGGCTTTATTCGTAAATCTTCGGAAAGGTTTAAACAGATTATTCCCTGTTTTTTTTAAAAAAAAGTAAACAAATATTTTTTAAAATGAATTTACTTAAGACTTCAATTCTTTCACCAGTTTGAGAAGGAGCAGTGTCAGTAATAAATTATTTATTCAAAGACGGTAATTTATAAGATTGTCTGTTTAGTCTATAGAATTCTTTTTTACCTTTGCACGCCATTTTAAAAATCCTTTTTACATCCATAAAAATAAGGTGGATAAGAAAAGAAGGAATTGTATGCTCCGGGCACTTTTAGAAAATAATTGAAAACAATGAAAGAAATCAGAAATATTGCCATTATAGCACATGTCGATCACGGCAAAACCACCCTTGTTGATCGTATGCTTCATCAGGTTAAACTCTTCCGCGATAATCAGGACATGGGCGATCTCATTCTCGACAGCAACGAACTGGAACGGGAACGGGGCATTACCATTTTATCTAAAAATGTTTCTATACAATACAAAGAAACGAAAATTAACATCATCGATACTCCCGGTCACTCCGACTTTGGAGGAGAGGTTGAGCGGGTGCTCAATATGGCCGACGGTGTACTGTTGATAGTTGATGCATTTGAAGGCCCCATGCCGCAAACCCGGTTTGTTTTGCAGAAAGCCATAGATCTGGGGTTGAAGCCTATTGTCGTGGTGAACAAGGTGGATAAGCCAAATTGTACTCCCGATATAGCCCATGAGAAGGTTTTTGATTTGATGTACAGTATTGACGCTACTGAGGAACAACTTAATTTTCCAACCGTTTATGGTTCAGCAAAGGCAGGTTGGATGGGTCCCGACTGGAAGCAAGAGACTACAGATGTTAGTTACCTTCTGGATGTCATTCTTGAGCATATCCCGGCATCAACCCATAAGGAAGGAACGTTGCAGATGCGCATTACCTCTCTTGACTATTCATCCTATACCGGCCGTATTGCTGTGGGTAAGGTAACCCGCGGGCAATTGACCCCCGGGGCACCGGTATCCCTGGTAAAGCGCGACGGAAGCATTGTTAAATCTGTTGCCAAAGAGGTGTATCTTTTCGAAGGGCTCGGGAAGGAAAAAACAAAAGAACCTGTACCTTCAGGTGAAATATGCGCTGTTCTTGGCCTTGAAGGTTTTGATATCGGCGATACGGTTGCCGATGCCCTGGAACCCGACGGGCTGGAACCTATAAGAGTGGATGAACCAACCATGAGTATGTTGTTTGTGGCAAACAATTCACCATTCTTTGGTAAAGATGGAAAATTTGTAACTTCCCGCCAGTTGCGCGACAGGCTCTATAAGGAAACAGAAAAGAACCTTGCGCTTCGCGTAGAGGATACCACTTCAGCCGATTCTTTCATGGTTTTTGGTCGCGGAATCCTGCATCTGTCCATTCTTGTGGAAACCATGCGCCGCGAAGGATATGAAATGCAACTGGGGCAGCCAAAGGTTATCATCAGGGAAATTGATGGCATTAAACATGAACCCATAGAATTTCTTACCGTTCAAGTGCCTGAGGAATTTTCAGGAAAAGTAATCGAACAGGTTACTCAACGTAAGGGTGAAATTATCAACATTGAAGTAAAAAACGAACGGTCGCATCTCGAATTCAGCATTCCTGCAAGGGGAATAATCGGGCTTAGAAATCAAATGCTTACTGCAACTGAAGGAGAAGCCATTATGGCACATCGCTTTAAGGGATATGAAGCCTGGAAAGGTAATCTGGGTGTTCATCGAAACGGAGCCCTGATTTCCCTCGAAACCGGAACTTCTATTGCTTATTCTATTGACAAAATGCAGGATAGAGGCCGTTTCTTTGTTGATCCGGGTGAAAATGTTTATGCGGGTCAGGTTATTGGTGAAAATACCCGGCAGGATGATATAACCATTAACATCACCCGGACAAAAAAACTTACCAACATGAGAGCTTCCGGTTCAGATGATAAAGTAAGTATTGCTCCGGCGGTAAAGTTCTCACTTGAAGAAGCCATGGAATATATCCGCAACGATGAATTCCTTGAGGTTACGCCAAAAAACATGCGTATTCGTAAAATTCTACTCAACGAGCACGACCGTAAGCGTCAGGCTAAAACTTTTTCTGAATAAATGATATATCTTATACTGCATTTTCGTCTGAATTTATTTTCTTTTTTCAATCGGGTATTAGATTTTTCGTGTGGGATTATTTTTATTCACCCGGTTTTTCGACTGCAATATATATCATCCAATTCCGCATCAACTATGCTCAAGTCAGGAATTCCTGACCTTGTTTAATGTTGTCTAAAGTTAATTCAAAGTACAGGTGATGCAATGGCTGTTTATACTTTGGAAAAAGAAGGTTTCGGAATACCTGATATTTCTATGGTAAATCCGATACAAGAAAACAGTTTTCTGTATAAATCATTTGTTTTGAATCCTTAGGCATGTTAATAAACTCCAAACAAAATGTAAAGGAATATTACTATTTAGACATACGATAAATTACCACCTGAAATTGTAAATATCACTTATTGGTTTTATTTTTAGCAACTTAATTTATTATCTAATGGCGATGGAAAAACGAATAAGTTATATGGTTCTGTTCTTTATTTTTATTGGTTTATCAGTGTCGTCGCAAAATGCTGCCGGCTGGCGTGGGTTAAACGGAGATGGTATTTATCCGGAAACCGGTCTGCTAAAAGAATGGCCGGCAGGTGGCCCGGAAATGTTCTGGCATTTTGAAGGGCTCGGTAAGGGACATTCCTCTCCTGCAATTGCCAATAATCTGATTTACCTTTCGGGAATGATTGAAAAAACAGGGTATATTTTTGCACTTGATTTTAACGGAAAGCTGCAATGGAAAGTTCCATACGGTGAAGAGTTTACTGAAAGCTATCCGGGATCCCGTTCTTCTCCGGTTATTGCAGGCGATTTGCTTTATATCTATTCGGGGAATGGCATATTAACGTGTATGGATGCAAATAACGGTGACCTTAAATGGAGAAAAAATGCTTTTGATGATTTCGACGGTAAAAATATTACCTGGGGTGTTGCGGAATCTGTCCGGATTGATGGTGATGTGGTTTATCTTACTCCCGGGGGAAAGAAAAATAATGTGGTTGCATTAAACCGTTTTAACGGAAATCTTGTTTGGTCATCTCCGGGAAAGGGGGATCAGTCGGCGTATTGCACACCGCTGTTGGTAGAGCTACCGGCAAGAAAGTTACTTGTTACTCATACTGGTGATCATATAATTGGAATTGATGCTCAAAAAGGCAACTTGCTGTGGTCATATCCCCAAACCAATCAATACAAGGTTCATGCAAATACTCCGCTTTATTATAATGGCGGACTGTTTTGTTTCAGTGGATATGGTCAGGGTGGAGTTAAACTTATTTTAAATGAAGACGGCAGCAGTGTTGAAAAAGCATGGTTTAATGAAAAATTGGATAGTCGGATTGGTGGAATGGTTGTTTTGGATGGTTTTCTCTACGGCTCAGGCGACAAAGGAAGAGAGTGGCGGTGTGTTGACTGGAAAACAGGTGAAGTGAAATATGCCTCAACCGATTTGGCAAAAGGGGTAGTGATTTCTGCTGATGGAATGTTGTTCTGTTACAGTGAACGTGGTGAACTGGCTTTAGTGAAAGCAACTCCTGAAGGTTTTGATATTAAAAGCCGTACAAAGGTGGAACTCGGAACTGCCCAACATTGGTCACATCCTGTTATAAATAACGGAAGACTTTATCTTCGTCATGGTGACGTGCTGATGGCTTATAAAATAAAATAACAATTGATAAATTAATTGATTATCTATGAAAATAATACTTACAGTCTATTTCTTTTTTTTATTTGTTTTTTCATCATTGGCACAGTTTGCCCAGTGGCGGGGTCCCGAACGTGATGGTCGTTTTGTTGAGACAGGATTACTCAAAGAATGGCCGGAAAATGGTCCAGTTTTGATTCTTGAAGTTGAAAATATTGGTAAAGGATTTTCATCGCCTGTTTTAGTAGGGAATATGGTATATGTCTCGGGGATGATGGATACACTGGATTATCTGACTGCTGTCGATTTGTCGGGAAAAATTAAGTGGCAGACAGCTTATGGGCGGTCGTGGAACCAATCTTTTCCCGATACCCGAAGCACTCCTTTAGTTGAAGATGACCGGATTTATGTTCAAAGTGGCTCCGGCCGGCTGGTTTGCCTTAACCGGGAAACCGGTGAAGAAATATGGGCTGTTGATGTAGATAAAAATTTTGAAACCGAATATGGCACATGGGGTAATTCCGAAACTCCGCTGCTGATTGATGATAAAATAATTTGCACACCTGCCGGTTCAAAAACAAGTGTTGTTGCATTTAATAAAATGACCGGCGAAACAGTCTGGCAAACTGAGTCTCTTGGTGGGCCAAGATCTTATGCTTCTGCGACAATTTATGAATATAAAGACCTCCGGTTTATTCTGGCTGCTACCGGGACGCATCTTTTGGCTGTTAATCCTGAAAATGGGAAAGTAGTATGGAATTATAGATATATGGATCCGGAAAAGTGGGATCGTGAAGGATTGATTTGGGCGAATACTCCTGTATTCAAAGAGAATACTATATTTTTATCAATGGGGTATAATTACGATGCGGTGATGTTGGAGATGGATACTTTAGGAACATCGGTTTCAGAAAAATATATTGATCATACCTTAGATAATCATCATCATGGTCTTATTTTGCACGATGGTCATTTGTATGGTTCAAATTGGTTTGATAACCGCCGTGGACGGTGGGTATGTATGGTTTGGGATACCGGAGAAATAAAATATGTGGCCGACTGGGATACAAAAGGGGCTTTGGTAATGGCCGACAATATGCTTTACGGATACAATGAACGTGGAAGTGTAGGACTTATTAAACCTGATGCTGACAATTTTGAAGTAGTCAGTCAGTTTAAAGTAACAAAGGGTGCCGGCCCACATTGGGCTCATCCATTTATTGCTGATGGAAAACTGCTTATCAGACATGGAGAAGTAGTCATGATTTATGATATAAAGGAAAAATAGATATTCATGAACAATTAAACAATGCAGATGAAGTTATATTTTTTTTGTTTTATCATTCTTATTTCCACCTCTGTAAATTCGCAGGAAATTGTTGAGTTCCGTGGTGTTGGAAGATCCGGATTTTATCATGAATCAGGATTGTTAAAAAAATGGCCGGATTCAGGACCTGAACTCGTAATGAAAATTGAGAACATCAGCAAGGGTTATTCCCAACCAATTGTGGCTGAAAATAAAATTTTTATTACAGGAATTAAAGATGAAGAAACAGATGTGATATCAGCTTACGATTTTAAAGGCCAGTTGATTTGGGAGACAGCCTATGGCCGTTCATGGACACGTTCCTATCCCGACAGCCGGTGCACTCCAACTTATGATAGCGGGAAACTTTATGTTGCCAGTGGTACAGGTCAGCTAAGCTGTATTGATGCCGGGAATGGTGAAAAACTGTGGCAGGTTGAGGTTGTTGATAAATACGGAGGTCAGATTCATATGCATGGCGATGCAGAAAGTCCTTTAGTTGTGAATGATATAGTTGTATACACAACTGGTGGTGATAAGTATACTATGGTTGCTTTTGATAAAGCTACGGGTTCTGAGGTTTGGAAAGCCAATAGTCTTGGCGGCGCAAAATCTTATGCTTCGTCGGTTTTGATAAATCATGGTGGGAAGAATCTTATTTTGGTTCAGACAACCAAAAATGTGATTGCAATCAATTCAGAAAATGGCGAAACACTATGGTTTCATAACCTGGATAAGTTCTATAGTGGTACTCAGGGGGAAGGTGCACAGGCAAATCCGGTGTTGTATTCGAATAACGAACTGTTTATTACGAGTGGATACGATCATCCGGGTATCTTATTTACGATAGCTGAGGATAACAGTTCTGTGAAATTAAAATGGAAAAATGAAACCTTGAACACCCATCATGGTGGTGTAGTATTGGTTGATGGAAACCTTTACGGATCAAACTGGCAGCATAATTCCCGGGGACGATGGGCCTGTGTGAACTGGGAAACCGGAGTTACCAACTGGGAAACTGATTGGTATAATAAAGGTTCTGTTATATTTGCGGATGGTATGTTGTACATCTATGAAGAGAAAAGTGGCAATGTAGCCCTGGTTGCACCTTCCACTGAAAAGTTAAGTGTTATCAGTACGTTTAAAGTTGAAGACGGAACCGGTCCTCACTGGGCTCACCCGGCAATTTACGACGGTAAGCTCTTCATAAGGCATGGTGACGTGCTTTTGGTATATAATATTAAAGCTTGGAATGGGCAGTAAATATGTCAATAAAATAATTACGTATTCTCTGGGAATTATTTCTTTGAGTGTTCTTGCCTGGTGGCTTGATACTGATCCTACCCGCGAGCTTGAGATTAGTGTGGAAGGGGCAGACAACCGTGGGAAAGACGCTGAAGCTCAGCAGGTGGAAATAGGTGAATTTTTCGAACAGTTTGCCTCAGATTATACTGAATTTTCGGAAACCTGGCCCCGCTTCAGGGGAAGCGATTTTGACAACATTTCCAAATCGGATGTTGAGCTCATTGATAAATTCTCCGATGAAGGACCGGATATACGCTGGTCAAAAGAACTTGGAGAAGGCCATTCCGGTGCTGCTATATATAAAGGATTGGTTTACCTTCTTGATTACGATGAGGAAAAACGTGCTGATATTCTTCGTTGCTATTCCCTTGCTGACGGAAAATTGATGTGGGAACGGGGGTATAACTTGAATATAAAACGAAATCATGGAATGTCCCGTACCATTCCTGCCGTCACAGAAGAATTTATCCTTACAATGGGGCCTATGTGTCATGTAATGTGTGTTGACAGAGAAACCGGTGATTTACGTTGGGGACTTGATGTGGTGAAGGAATACGAATCGGAAGTTCCATTATGGTATACAGGCCAGTGTCCCCTCATTGATGAAGATAAAGCCATTATAGCTACAGGTGGCAAATCATTAATGGTTGCAATTGATTTAAAAACAGGTGAAAAAATATGGGAAACACCCAATCCGGAAGGTTGGAAAATGTCTCATTCTTCAGTGATGCCATTTACCTATGGCGGACGTAAAATGTATGTTTACAGTGCCATTGGTGCACTTGTTGGAATTGCTGCCGATGGAGATGATGCAGGTTCTCTGTTATGGAGCACTACTGCCTGGAATCACTCGGTTGTTGCTCCCTCGCCTGTTTGCATGCCCGATGGAAAGATCTTTATGACGGCAGGCTATGGCGCAGGCAGCATGATGGCACAGTTATCGGAGAAGAAGGGTTCCTTTTCAATCGAAGTTCTTAGCAAGTATCCACCCCGTGAAGGCCTTGCATGCGAGCAGCAAACCGCTCTTTTCTGGCAAGGTCATTTATTTGGTATCATGCCTAAAGACGGAGGCGCTAATCGTAACCAGTTGGTATGTGTGCATCCAAATAACCCTCAGGATCCGGTTTGGACAAGCGGTACGGAGAACCGGTTTGGCCTGGGACCATACTTTATTGCTGACAACAAGTTGTTTATTTTACGCGACGACGGGACACTTTTTATTACAAAGCCTAGCACTGAAAGGTATATTCAGATTGATGAAGTCAAGGTTATTGAGGACGGGCATGATGCCTGGGCTCCTTTTGCCATTGCAGATGGATATTTACTGATGCGCGATGCAAATACATTGGTTTGTATTGATTTAAACCGTAAAATTCTGAAATGAAAAATAAGGGAATTGTGTTTTTTCTTATTGTACTGGCTACAGCTATCGTAGTATTGATTGTTGCCGATTACCGTTCTGAGCGACCGGGAAGAAGTGAAGCCAATCCGTTTGCTTTCAATATAGAAGAATATAAATCGGTAGATCCTTCATTAATTCATTACAGGGAAGTTAAAAATTTCAAAATAGGTTTTGAATTGCCTTCAGCTATAGAAATTTATGATGACAAAATTTTTGTTGCAGGAGATAATAAGCTCAAGATAGTTTCTCTGTCAGGAAATTTGCTGGCAGAATTAACCTTTCATTTTAATCCGGTTGTGCTTGAGGTATATGAAAGCAGGATTTATCTTGCTGCAAAGAACCAGGTTTTTGTTTTCGATGAGGAGGGAAATCAATTGGGTGAATGGCAGCCGCTTGACGGCAGAGCACATTTTACTGCGTTGGCTGCTATGGAAGATTATATTTTCATTGCTGATGCCGGAAACAGAAAGATTTACAGGTACTCGAAGGAAGGTGGGATTTTGGATGAATTTGATGGAAAAGCAGAGGAAGATGCACTTCATGGATTCATCATTCCAAGTCCGTCATTCGATATTGACATTAACAGTGAAAATGAACTTTGGGCGGTTAATCCGGGTTTGCATTCACTTGAAAATTATACCATGGATGGAAAGTTGCGGATGCATTGGAAACATTCGGGAGTAAATCCTGAAGGTTTCAGCGGGTGCTGTAATCCGGCGCATTTTACGTTTTTGAACGATGGAAGGTTTGTTACCAGTGAAAAGGGACTGGTGCGAATTAAAACTTATAAGGAGTCGGGTGAATTTGAGGGAGTAGTAGCTGCACCGAATAAATTTGCCGATGACGGACAGGCACCCGACATAGCTGCCGATAGTGAAAACAATATATATGCACTCGATTTTGATACCAAAATGATACGGGTATTTGTGCCTGTTGAATAAACAGGAAAGGGAATGAATCAGCAGGGAATGCAAAATAAAAGATAAACAGCATGAACCGAAAAGATTTTTTAAAAACAGGAGGAAGGATATTAATCCTTGGAGGAATAACAGTTGCTACCGGTTACTTGATTGTAAATGAAAAAATTGATACAACCTGTTCTCTGTCGCCTTCCTGTATAAAATGTGGAGAGCTTTCAAGTTGTGATTTACCGCAGGCAAAAGAGGTAACCAATGGACAAAAATAAATCAACCAACCGGAGAGAATTTATTCAAAACGGAGCACGGCTTTCGCTGGCACTTGCACTGGGTGGTATTGGAGGTTTATCGCTGAGCAAAATAACGGGTGACGATTACGTTTGGCAGATTGATCCCTTTGAATGCACTCAATGTGGCCGATGTGCCACCGAATGTGTAATGTCTCCTTCGGCAGTAAAATGTGTTCATGCATACGACCTATGCGGTTATTGTGATTTGTGCGGTGGTTACTTCAAACCCGATGCAAATGAGTTGTCTACTGCCGGCGAAAACCAACTGTGCCCTACTGCTGCGATTGAACGTAAATTTATTGAGGACCCATACTTCGAATATCAAATAAATGAAGATTTATGTATTGGCTGTGCTAAATGTATAGCCGGCTGCACATCTTTTGGTAACGGTTCTCTCCATTTGCAGATCGTGCACAGTATCTGCCTCAATTGCAATCAATGTTCCATTGCACGCAAATGTCCATCAGATGCCATTAAAAGAGTGAAAGCTTTTGATGCATACAAAATAAAGGGAGGATTTACAAAAAACGAGGAATCATAAGGAAAAATGGATAAATCAGTTATGCTTAATACGGGCTTGATTAGGTGGGGAAAGATATGTATGCATTTGGCAGGTATAACTATTCTGATATTGCTTTTTTCCTTTTCTGTTGATGCACAGCAACAACGATTCCCACGACCGGAGTTTGAATCGGGTTATCAGCAACCCTCAACTGTAACCCCTGAACCTCGTGCACAAATGATGGAATATATTGATGTTGCTGTTCTTATTGTTTTCCTTATTCTGGCAACATGGCTGATGATTAAAAAGCGTTCGAGGAGTGGTATAATGTGGCTTATAGTTGCAGCAGTGGCATATTTTGGATTTTTTCGTAACGGCTGCATATGCCCTATTGGAGCTGTGCAAAATGTAACCTTATCGTTTTTTGACCCGACTTATGCTGTATCCATAGTTATTTTACTTTTTTTTCTGTTGCCCCTTATTGTTACTCTTTTTTACGGCAGAACCTTCTGCGGAGGAGTATGTCCTTTGGGAGCCCTGCAGGATTTGGTCATTGTAAAGCCTTTAAGCCTGCCCAGGTGGCTTAATAAAACCCTGGGGCTTATTCCTTATATTTTTCTGTCTCTTGCTGTACTTTTTGCTGCAACCGGGACTGATTTTATAATTTGCCGTTACGATCCTTTTATTGGAATTTTCAGAATGGACGGCATGATGTTGATGATAATTCTTGGAATCAGCTTTTTATTATTGGGTATGTTTATCGGAAGGCCATATTGTCGTTTCCTTTGTCCCTATGGTGTAATGTTGGGATGGATGTCGCGGTTCTCGGGTAAGCATGTTACCATTACCCCATCAAAATGTATTCAGTGCAAATTATGTGTTAAATCCTGCCCTTTCGATGCAATTGATTTTCCAACAAATGAAAAGGAGGTTGTTAAATCAGGTCTTGGAATAAAACGATTTATTTTGTATGCTTTATTGATCCCTGTATGGGTTGCTTTTGGAATATTTATAGGTGCTAAAGCACATGTGTTTTTATCAAAAGCGAATCCTGATGTGTATCTTGCCGAATTAATGATTTCAAACCCAGAAGTAAAGAACGATCCGGATAATATCGATGTTCAGACTTTCCTTAAATCGGGGAAAACCATGGAAACTTTAGTAGGGGAAGCTGAGGAAATTCGTGGAGATTTTTATATTGGGAGTATGATTGCAGGTGGATTTTTAGGGCTTGTAGTAGGTATGACCCTTCTAAATACAGTGGTTTTCAGAAAAAGGCAGGATTATGTGCCGCATAAAGGAAACTGTTACAGCTGTGGGCGCTGTATGGATTATTGTCCGGTTAAAGAAAAATGAAATAAAATTATAATACATGACCAATAAGGATAAAATACAATTATCACAAAATATTGCTTTAGTGGCTGGGGTGTTTTGTGTTGTAGTTGCTTTTCTTTTGCTGTTAAATTATTGGCAGATTTCAAAAACTGACCCTGTTGAAAGTAAGGTTATGGAAGCTTTAGTGAGCAGATTGAAGCAGGAACCGAATAATGAAAAATTGATAGCAGAGATACGCAGTTTTGATCTGTTGGCCAGAAAAGCTTATTTTACAAGTCAGTGGCAGATAAAAACCGGAGCTTATATGCTTTTGGGGGGTTCTGTGGTATTGATTTTCGCACTTACCATATACTATTCACTTAATGCAAAAATCGATGAACCCGACACTATACTGGAAAATGAAATAGCTGGCCGTATATTAGCACAAAAATGGGTTATCGCTATTGGAGTTGTTCTTTTTGGCATTGCATTTTTAGCTTCATTTTCATCAGTAGATTATCTGGAGAGGTACCACCTTGAAGTATCTGCAGCAAAACTCCCTGAAAAAAAAATAAATGAAGATATTGAAGTAATTGAAGTGGGCGATGTTGCAGAAAAGACAACAAATGCTCCCGAAGATGTTGTGGTTATTGAAAATTCGGTAGGGGAGTCTGTACTTCAGGAAACAGAAAAAGATGAAGAACAACCTGTTGCTGAAACTGAAAACTCTGCAGTTGTTTCAACTTCACCTGGTCTTACGGTTGAACAGGTTCGGAAGAATCATAATTCTTTCCGTGGTCCTTTTGGACAAGGGGTTGTATATCATAAAAATATTCCTTCAACCTGGGATGGTACTTCCGGAAATAACATTCTCTGGAAGTCACCTGTTCCGAAACATGGTTTTAATTCCCCTGTGATCTGGGGAGACAAATTATTTATTGCTGGCGCAGATGAGCAGAATCGTGAGGTATATTGTTATAATCGCAGCGATGGCAGGTTGTTGTGGACAGGAAATGCCGGCAATATACCCGGTTCCCCTTCAACTCCGCCACGTGTAACCGAAGATACCGGATTTTCTGCACCTACGTTAACTGTTGATGGCAAATTGGTCTTTGCCATTTTTGCCACTGGCGATGTAGTTGCATTTGATATGACCGGCAGCCGCGTATGGGCGCGAAACCTGGGAGTTCCCGATAATCACTATGGTCACTCCTCCTCCCTGATAACCTGGGATAAGAAGTTGCTGGTTCAATTCGATACGAACAAAGGAGGGAGAATTTTGGCTTTAGATTCATCTACAGGTGAGACGGTTTGGGAAACTATACGAAGTTCAAAAATATCATGGGCAAGTCCGGTACTGGTTCAGTCAGATGGAACCTATCAGGTAGTTTTAACTGCCGATCCGATTGTGGCCGGTTATGACGTTCAGTCTGGCAAGGAACTTTGGTCGGTGAAATGTATGATGGGCGAAGTAGGACCATCAATTGCATACAATAATGGTATTGTATATGCTGCCAATGAATATGCAAAAATGGTTGCCATTGACATAAAAAGTCAGGAGATTCTTTGGGAAAATGATATGTATCTTCCGGAAGCTTCAAGTCCGCTAGCTCATGACGGACTTTTATTTATTGCTACCAGTTATGGCATACTGGTTTGTTATGATGCCAAAACCGGTGAACAATATTGGGAACATGATGTGGGTAAAACCCTTTATTCATCACCTGTTTATGCTGACGGTAAATTGTTTATGATGGATAATGAAGGTGTTATGCGCATTTATGAATTCGGAAAAGAGATGAAGGTAATCGCTGAAAATAAATTGGGTGAACCGGCTGGCACTACTCCTGCGTTTGCCGATGGTCATATTTATATTCGGGGAAAAGAACATTTATACTGTATAGGAAAGTAGCCATGAACTGTTATTTCAAAAACTATTGATAAGAAGAGCCGGTAAAAAAGGAAATTCAAAACCAAAGCAGAAGCAGAAGATAATCAGATGAACGGGAAATTTCAGAATATCGACAGAATCATTAAGGAAATTGGTTTTTCAAAAAAGAATCTTATTCCACTTCTACAGGCTATTCAAAGCGAATACAACTACCTGCCTGAAGAGGCCCTGAAATATTTGTCGGAAAAGACCTCTGTAACTCCTGCGGAAATAATCAGTGTAGCCAGTTTTTACAAACAATTCAGGATGAATCCTGCGGGTAAACATTTGGTAAAAATATGTGTTGGGACTGCCTGCCACGTAAAAGGCGCAGGCCTGGTTCACGATTCTTTCCGAAGATATTTTAAACTTCAGTCAGGTGTTGATACCGATGCTGATGGAAAATATACACTTGAAAAAGTGAGCTGTCTTGGCTGTTGTACACTTGCTCCTGTGGTTCAGGTTGATGATATTACCTACGGACATGTTGCACCCGATCAGGTAGATCAGGTAATAGAAGATTTTGAAAGTCAGCAGAACAAAAAAGGAACAAAAAGATATAGAAAAGCCGACGGTACCGATATAAAAGGAGAAATCCGTATAGGTCTTGGTTCCTGTTGTGTGGCCAGTGGAAGCGGGGAGATAGAAAAAGAAGTGGAATCGGTTGTTAATCAAAACCATCTTCGGGTGAAGCTTAAACATGTGGGCTGTGTTGGTATGTGTCATCAGGTCCCTCTTGTTGAAATCGTTCCGAATGAAGGAGAACCAACACTGTATGCCAGAGTGAAGCCTGAGGATGTGAAGAATATTGTTGAAAGCCATTTTCAGCCTCCGGGATTTATTGGTAAGCTGAAAAATAGGATTTATCAGTTTGCAGAAGATATTCAAACCGATAGGAATTGGGAGGGTGTGCAGCGTTACGAAATAAGCATGCGTGAAAAGCCGGTAGCTTCTTTTCTGGGAAAGCAAATTCCTATAGCTACAGAGTATCGGGGGATAATTAATCCTGTTGATGTTGAAGAATACATTAAAAGGGGAGGTTTTACTGCCCTGAAAAAGATGTTCGGGTTGCTTTCTCCTGATGAAGTGATTGCTCAGGTGAAAAATAGCGGTATCCGAGGCAGAGGCGGAGCCGGTTTTCCTACAGGAGTAAAGTGGGAACTTGTAAAAAGAGAAAAAAGCAATATAAAATATCTGATTTGCAATGGTGACGAAGGTGATCCGGGTGCATTTATGGATCGAATGCTTTTGGAAAGTTACCCCTACCGGGTTATTGAAGGAATGATTATCGCTGCCTATGCTGTAGGGATTCATCACGGATATTTATATATTAGGGCGGAATATCCGCTGGCTGTGAAAAGAATTAAGAAGGCTTTGGAAGTTTGCAGGGAAAATAATTATTTGGGTAATAATATTCAAGGTTCAGGATTTAATCTGGAACTTGAAATTTATGAAGGTGCAGGAGCATTTGTCTGTGGAGAAGAAACAGCACTAATTGCATCAATAGAAGGAAGCAGAGGTTTTCCGCGTATTCGTCCTCCTTTTCCTGCTCAACATGGTCTTTGGAGTCAACCTACCCTGGTGAACAATACGGAGACATTGGCCCAGATTTCTTATATTATTCGGGAAGGTTTCGAAAAGTTTAAAAACATTGGTACCGAAGGGAATTCAGGAACAAAAGTATTTGCACTGGCCGGGAAAGTGGCAAGGGGAGGTTTGATTGAAGTGCCTATGGGTATAACCATACGTGAAGTGGTGGAGGTTATAGGAGGCGGTATTGCCAATGGTCGAAAATTTAAGGCAGTTCAAATTGGAGGTCCTTCCGGAGGTTGTATTCCGGCAAAACATGTAGATACCCCTATAAATTATGAATCGTTGAGCGAAATGGGAGCAATGATGGGATCGGGAGGATTGGTTGTACTTGATGAAACCGACTGCATGGTTGACATGGCTCGTTTCTTCCTGTCATTTACTCAGGATGAATCCTGTGGTAAGTGCACCTTCTGCCGGGTAGGAACGAAAAGAATGCTTGATATTTTGGATAAAATCACAAGTGGAAAAGGAAAACCTGAAGATTTAGCAGAATTGGAAAAGCTGGCAGAATGGACTAAAAAAGGAAGCCTGTGTGGCCTGGGAAAAACAGCTCCCAATCCGGTAGTTAGTACATTAAAATATTTTCGTGACGAATATGAAGCGCATATTAATGGCAGATGTCCGACAGGTAAATGTACTGAGTTAATTAAATATTCTGTTAATGATGACTGCATTGGTTGCACGAAGTGTGTTCAGAAATGTCCTGTGGATGCAATCCCTTTTACACCTCATGAAAAGCACAGTATAAACACCGACTTGTGCATCAAATGCGACTCTTGTCGTTCCGTTTGTCCGGTGGATGCGATTGATGTGTCGTAGTATGAAAAGAAATGAGAATTAACATTGTTTATGTATGGATACAGACTGATTCTGAGGAATAAAAAGGAATGAAATTCTTAATAAAAAAACAGATGAAAAGACTTTTACTCATAGTAATCCTTATGTTACCGGCAGTTGGTTTTGCTGCCCCGGTCGACAGTTTAAAGTATATTGATGCGGCTTCTTTGCCTGTAATCGGTAAAGGTTTTAAAGATACTCAAACCCGTTATGAGCGTTTGCCCGCAAGCCTTGAAAATATTACAAGAAAGCCGGTTTGGAATTTATCGAAAAATTGTAGCGGACTCGCTGTTCGTTTTCGTACCAATTCTCATGTAATAGCTGCAAAATGGGAGGTTACCGGTGATGTGTTCATGAACCATTTTACCATGACAGGAATAAAAGGACTGGATTTGTATTGCCTGAAAAATGGTAAATGGCAATTTGTAAATTCTGCACGTCCTACTGGTAAATTTTCTAAAACCATTATCATTCAAAACATGCCGGAGGAAGAAATGGAATATATGCTTTATTTGCCTTTATACGATGGATTGGAAAGTTTGGAAATAGGAGTGGCCTTGGATTCAGAAATAAAACCTTCAAAGGTAAATTCCCCCCGAACAGGTAACCCGGTTGTATTCTATGGGACGAGCATTACCCAGGGAGGATGTGCTTCAAGAGCCGGTATGGCTTATCCAAATATTTTATCAAGAATGCTTGCATGGGAAATTGTTAATCTTGGCTTTAGTGGTAATGGAAAGCTCGATTATGAAATTGCAGAAGCTATGGCACAAATCCCCGCTTCCTGCTTTGTTATCGATTGCCTGCCTAATGTTAGTTTGGAGGAACTAAATGAAAAGTATGTTCCTTTTATTGATATAATTCGAAAAAAACAACCTGAAACACCAATTATTCTTGTGGAAAATATTTTGTATCCGCATATGTATTTTAATCAAAATGTTTTTTCCCTTATAAATGAAAAGAATACTATTTTAAAACAAATTTTTCTGGGGCAAAAGAAGAAGGGGGATAAAAATATTTATTATATAAAAGCGGATAAACTTATTGGAGATAGTAAGGAAGCAACCGTTGATGGTGTCCATTTAACCGACCTGGGATTTCAGATCATGGCAGAAAACCTTTATCCGGAGATTCGAAAACGAATGAAATTAAAATAACATTACCTTGTACAACTGTTTTTTTTCGAAGGGTAGCAAATGATAGCGATTAAAATAAACAACAAGGAAATTCAGGTGGAGGAAAATACCTCTGTGATGAAAGCAGCCCAGCAATTGGGAATTGATGTTCCCAATATGTGCTGGCATAAAGAACTGGAGCATTTTACCTCATGCATGCTTTGCCTTGTCAAGGATAGCAGCAGTGGCAGACTTTTTCCCTCCTGCTCTGTAAAAGCAGCCGATGGCATGGAAATAGTTACCGATGATGATGAAATTACAGAAGCACGTCAAACAGCCCTTGAATTGTTGTTAAGTGAACATGTTGGAGATTGTGAAGCTCCTTGTCAGATTGGCTGCCCCGCACATATGAATATTCCGCTGATGAACCGGCTGATTGCTGCCGGTAACTTTGATGAATCGTTGGAAGTTGTAAAACGCGATATTGCCCTGCCTGCTGTTTTAGGACGGATTTGTCCGGCACCATGTGAAGGTGCCTGCCACCGCAGAACTGTGGATGAACCGGTTTCCATTTGCCTTCTCAAACGTTTTACTGGTGATGAAGGAGTTGTGCATGAATTCATTCCTGCTGAAAATACAGGTCATAAGGTTGCTGTGGTTGGTGCAGGCCCGGCTGGTCTGGCGGCAGCCTATTATCTCCGGTTGAGAGGAATTCAGGTGTCTCTTTTTGATAAGGCGGAAAAAGCAGGTGGTCAGCTTCGGACTGCCATCAGTACCGAAATATTACCTCATGAAGTTTTGGATGCAGAAATTGAGTTAATTTTAAATACAGGTATTGAATTTCTTGGTGGAAAAGAAATTACTGCTGACACATTTATTGAATTGTGCGGAAAGTACAACGCAGTGGTGGTTGCATCAGGAACTATTGATGACGGATTTGATTTGGGATTGAAAGCTACAACTAAAGGAGTTGTTGCTGATCGCGATACTTATCAGGCTTCTGTTGAAAATGTTTTTGCAATTGGTAATGTTTTACGCACCTCAAAAATGGCTGTTCGCTCAGTGGGGCAGGGAAAAGAAGTCGCATTTTCTGTATGGCAGTATTTAAATCAGTTACCTGTAAAGGGGGAGCCCCGTATGTTCAATTCCCGGTTTGGCAAACTTGTCAGTGATGAATTCACGGAATACCTGAAAGAATCGGTTGTTGCCAAACGAACATATCCGGCAAAGGGAGGACATGCCGGATTTTCTTCAGAAGAAGCTGTTGCTGAAGCCAACCGGTGTCTGCGTTGCGATTGCAGGGCTATTGATGATTGCAAGCTTCGGATTTATGCCGACAGATATCAGGCCGATCAACGACGCTTTAAAACAAGTGAGCGCAGAAAAATAACCAAAGCAAATCAACATTCCAGTATTATTTATGAACCGCAAAAATGTATTAAATGCGGAATTTGTGTCCGGCTTACTGAAAAAGACAAGGAACGATTTGGTTTTACTTATATTGGCAGAGGATTTGACGTGGAAGTGGGTGTCCCATTTAATGAAGAAATGGAACATGCTCTTACTGATACCGCTTTAAAAGTGGCAAAAGGTTGTCCTACGGGAGCTATTGAACTAAAAAAGAAGTGAAGCATCTGTTGGTGAATAAATTCACTTCTTTTAGAACGGAAATTCGTGCTGTTCCGGATGATAACGATTGTACTTATTGTTTTTGTTGGATAAATCCTTATGGATTATTTGATTTAGAAATTTAACGTCTTTTGTGGAATAACTATGATAAAGGTATATACTGTTTTATTGCTATTCATTCTTAGTGGAATTCAAGGATTTACTCAAACTTCCAATTCCTGGCCCATTTTTAGGGGAAATCAGCAATTAACAGGAGCTTCCAGGAGTGAACTTCCCAATGAACCAATTTTGAAGTGGACATTTCAAACAGGCGATAACATCAAGTCAGCTCCTGTGGTTGATCAGGGCAGAGTGGTTGTTGGTTCTTCCGATGGCATAGTATATTGCCTTGATTTGGAGGGGGAGCTACTTTGGAAATTTGAAACCGGAAATGCTATTGAAGCCCCTGCGCTTATTTATAAAAGCACAGTTTACGTTGGTAATCTGGATGGAAATTTATTCGCAATAGATTTAAATTCCGGAAAAAACAAGTGGCAATATGAAACCGACAATCAAATAATTGGTTCAGCGAATTGGTGGGAAACGAACAATATGACCTATATTTTGGTGGGTAGCTACGATTATTACCTGCATTGTGTGGATGCCAAAACAGGAAAGATGATGTGGAAATATGAATCGGATAATTTTATTAATGGCGCACCTGCATGCTCAGGGGGCAAAACTTTTTTTGGTGGTTGCGACGGATTCCTGCATGTGGTGGATATTGTAACCGGAAAAGCCGATAAAAAGATTGATGTAGCAACTTATGTTCCGGGTTCTCCTGCACTGGAAAATAATAAGGCCTATTTGGGTGATTATGACGGGCGGTTTTTTCAGGTTGATATCGATAACGAGAAGACAACATGGGAATGGAAAGCGGAAAGTACTGCCTTACCATTTATAGCTTCTCCTGCTATTCTGGGTAGCCGCCTTTTTACTGCCAATCACAATAAATTTTTGTACAGCTTTAACAAAGAAAACGGTGAAAAAATTTGGGAATACAATACCGGAAGCCGTGTGGAGGCATCACCAGTTGTGGCCGGAAATAAGGTGGTTGTTGCAAATATGCGGGGTGATTTGGCACTGCTTAATCAGGCTGATGGGAAGGTAATGTGGACTTATGAAATAGGAAGCCAGATAATAAGCAATCCGGCTGTGGTGGCGGGCCGGTTAATTGTTGGGGCTTACGATGGAACGGTTTATTGCTTTGGGAAATGATAGTTTCCCTATGAGCATGCTGAAACAGCACCTGGCTCAGGAGCAAAAATAAAGGTTTTCAGACATTAACAAGAAGATTTATTCATTTCTTATCTAAAAAACAGATTATGAATATTATTCAAATAATACCCGGTTCAGGCGGGAGTTTTTACTGCGGGAATTGTCTTCGCGACAGCAAATATTTTAATGCATTGCGCGCAGAAGGTCACCATGTTACGAAGATTCCCATGTACCTTCCATTGTTTGCAGATGAGCACGATATTTCCGATATTCCTATTTTTTATGGGGCTGTCAGCATATATTTAAAACAGATGTATCCCATTTTCCGGAATGCGCCCAATTGGATGGATAAGCTTTTAAATTCAAAACCAATGATGAAGCTGGCTGCTTCTATGGCCGGTTCTACCCGGGCAAGCGGTTTGGAAGATATGACCATTTCCATGCTGCTGGGAGAACAGGGTAAACAGAAAGAAGAACTGGAACATTTGGTAAATTGGATAGCTGAGCATTGCAAGCCCGATGTGATTCATCTCTCAAATGCCCTTTTGCTGGGTTTGGCCAAACGTCTTAAGGAGAAAGTGGGTGTCCCGGTGGTTTGTTCACTTCAGGATGAAGATGTGTGGGTCGATGCTGTGCATCCTTCTTTCCAGGATAAAATATGGAAACTGATGCATGAACGGGCAGAAGATGTGGATGTACTTGTTTCAGTGAGTAATTTTTTTGCAGAAAAAATGAAAGACTGTATGAATCTGCCCGACGAAAAAATTCAAACCATCTATCTTGGGGTTGAGGTGAGCGATTATACTTACATTTCAACTAAAGAAAAGGAAAGGAATGTGGGATATGTTTCCCGGATGTGTTATGAGAATGGTTTCGATATTGTTGTAGATGCCTTTATTGAACTGAAAAAAAAGCCGGGATTTGATGATGTCAGGCTAATTGCTACAGGTGGCTTTACCGGTGACGACAATAATTTTATAAAAGAACAAAAAAATAAAATCAGGGAAAATGGATTAACTGCATCATTTGAAATTTTGCCCGATTTTGAAGATAAAGCCATTCATGAATTCTTTAAAAGGGTTTCTCTTATTTCTGTGCCGGTGAGGATAGGTGAAGCATTTGGAATTTACCTGCTGGAGTCAATGGCTTCCGGAGTTCCTGTTGTACAGCCTGCTCTTGGAGCCTTCCCCGAAATAATAGAATTATCGGGTGGAGGTGTAACTTATATGCCCAATTCTCCAGAAATTCTTAGTGAAACCTGGACTAATTTATTGTCTGATTCAGGGAAGCTTGAAGAGTTAAGTCAGTCTGGTTTTAAAGGAACCACTTCAAGATTCAATATTCACAGCCATGCAAAAGAAATAATAGATTTATATCACAGATTAGCTTTGGACGTGGTTGAAAACGATAGCTTAGAAGTAGATTAACAAATTAAAAATAAATGCTTTTACAACTGCAAAAAATTACCAAAGGTTACGGAGATCCAGGCTCTCACAATTATCGTTCTGTTTTAACGGAAATGGATTTATACGTGAGTAAAGGAGAAAAAATTGCCATTGTAGGACCAAGTGGATCAGGAAAAACCACGCTGCTGAACCTGATTGGAACGCTTGATCAACCTGAACAGGGAAAAGTTATTTTTGAAGGGAAAGATATTACTGGCTATTCAAAAACCGAACTTGCCGTTTTCAGAAATAAAAATTTAGGTTTCATTTTTCAGTTACATCATTTGTTACCCCAGCTCACTCTGATGGAGAATGTTATGTTGCCGCTTCTTCCACAGAGGAAAACAATAACAAGAGAACAGAAAGAATGGGCTGAGCATCTGGTTCAAAAGATAGGTATATGGGAACAGCGTGAACAGAAACCTTCACAGTTGTCGGGAGGGGAATGCCAGCGCACTGCAGTAGTAAGAGCACTCATAAACAAACCGCAGTTGCTGCTGGCTGATGAGCCTACAGGAGCTCTCGATGAAGAAAATGCAAATGCGCTTACTGAATTGCTCCTTACTTTAAGTGAAGAAAGAGAAATCACTTTGGTTACTGTTACTCATGCTGCTTCCCTGGCCAATAAGATGGATAAAAAATATACCTTGCAAAACGGAAAACTAATGTAATTTTTTTATAATAGAAGAAATTGAAAGACTACAAGTGGTTCATATGACCATATTAAAATACATATTTAATTCATTTTTTCACTTTCTGAAGGCCAATCTGATTGTGGCTTTGGGAGTGGCAATCAGTACTATGGTGCTGACAGGTTCACTTATTATTGGTGATTCGGTGCGGTATAGCCTGGAACAGGCTGCCTTTTTTCGTTTAGGAGAAATGACGCACGTAGTGGCCGTTAAAGAACGTTATTTCAGGCAAGAGATGGCTTTTGAATTGGAATCTCATAATTCCAAGGTAAAGGCAGCACCTGTTTTATTGCTCGAAGGAATAGCTGTTGCCGGCGGGGGTCTGCAGAGGGTTAACCGAATTCAGGTGATTGGTGTAAATAATGATTTTGAAAAAATAGCAAATACCGGGATCTTTTCAAATCTGAAAGAAAATGAAGTTATTATCAGCCGCAATCTCGCCGGGAAACTTGAAGCAGGTGAAGGCGATAATATTCGGGTACATGTGAAAAAGGCCAGCCTCATTCCTATGAATGCACCATTTGTTCCGGATGAGGAAACCAGTGTCTCATTGCGTGTTCAAATTAAAAAAGTGGTAGAGAAGGAAGAAATGGGCAGATTCAGCCTTCGGACCTCTCAAACAGCTCCATACAATCTGTTTCTTTCGCTTGAAAGGTTAAACCGGCTGATGGAATTTCAAGGCAGGGCTAATCATCTTCTCGTTTCAACAGATTTGGAAACAAATGAACTGAAAATAATTATTGGCAATTGCCTTACTCCTGCTGATGCCGGATTGAAAATGAAATTAATTGACGCAACAGGGGAAATGGAAATAGCTACAGAGCGGGTTTTTATGGAACCACAAATTGCTCAGACTCTGGAACAATTGCCGGAAGCAAGGCCCATTATAACTTACTTTGTAAATGAAATTGTTGTTCACGGCAAAAGTTTGGGAACAGAAAAGGAAAGAGAAGAAAGAGCAATACCTTATTCTTTTGTTTCATCTTTGGGAGATGAACAGTTGCGTAATGATGAAATAATTCTGAATCAATGGGCTGCCGATGATCTGGATGTAATCCCCGGGGACAGCATTACAATAAAATACCTGGAAATAGGTCCTCTTCGGCAGTTAATTGATAAAGAAGCCGATTTTATTCTGAAAAAGGTAGTTCCAATGAATGAAGATTGGGCTGACTCCACAAGAATGCCATTGATTCCGGGGCTGTCAGATGCCGGGCATTGCCGGGAGTGGGATGCAGGTGTTCCTATTAATCTGGATGCTATTCGCGACAAGGATGAAGATTACTGGGAAGAATGGAAAGGTGCACCCAAAGCTTACGTTTCACTGGAGAAAGCACGTGAAATGTGGACCAACCGGTTTGGAATTTATACAGCTGTCAGATTTCCTGTAAATGAATTTGACGAAGTAAACTATCGGGAGGTTTTTGCCCAAAATATTTCGCCCGGAGATTTGGGCATAATGGTGGATTCTGTCCGGCAACAAGGTCTTGCTGCTGCCCGAAGTGGAACAGACTTTAGCGGACTTTTCCTGGGACTTAGTTTTTTCATTCTGGTGGCGGCCGTTATACTTACAGCTTTGCTTTTTCGCCTTAACCTTGAAATCCGAACGTCAGAAGTGGGTATATTATCAGCCCTTGGATTTAAAGAAAAACAGGTACGCAGTATTTTTCTTTGGGAAGGTTTTGCCATCGCTCTTATGGGTGGTATATTGGGGCTTTTTCTATCTGTCTTATATACGACGGCGGTTTTCCGAATACTTAATACCCTTTGGTTCGAAATCGTTCGTACAAATGTGCTGCTTGTAGATGTTAAATTGTTTACTTTGTCCCTTGGCCTGATAATCAGTATTCTTGTTTCGATTGGTGCAATTTTTATATCCGTCTTTAATTACCAGAAGCGAAAAACAGCAGAATTGCAAAAACGTACCAGTTTCAATACGAAAAAAGGTCTGCGCATTGCTTTGGATATCTTATTGTGGATTGCATTGGTAACTCCGGTTGCATTGATGGTTTTTCAATTGCTGGGAAAAGATGCTCTTAATCCGACATTCTTCTTTTTGGCAGGAGGTTCCCTGCTGTTGGGAATGTTGCTTGGATTCAGAAAATTATTGGTGAGAATGGAGGTTTCTGAAACAGACAAGGTAAGATTGGAAAAGTTATCGCTGTTGAATCTTTCACGTAATCATGGACGTTCCCTAACTGTTGTTATTTTATTTGCACTGGGAACTTTTTTGGTTATTTCTACCGGATCGTATAAGCTTGATTTATTTGCCAGCTCGCGCGATAAATCAAGCGGAACAGGTGGTTTTCTTTTTTTTGCAAAAAGTACAATGCCAGTACTTTATAATCTGAATGCTCCGGAAAAACGATCAGAAGAGGGATTTTATGAAGATTTTAATGCAGTTCAATTTCGCCAGGTGGAGGGAGATGATGCCAGTTGCCTGAACCTGAACAGGGTTGCGCAGCCGGCAATACTGGGTGTGAATCCGGAGGCTTTATCGGGAAGATTTTCCTTTGCTGCAAAAATGGAAGGAACTGAATCTGAAGATCCATGGTTGTTGTTAAATAAAACATTTGAAGATGGTTCTATCCCTGCTGTTGCTGACCAGACTGTTATTCAATGGGGCCTGGGTAAAAAGGTGGGGGATGTGTTGTTATACCAAAATGAAAATGGAGATACCCTGCGTATTCGTTTAATTGCCGGAACCATTCCTTCTGTATTTCAGGGATATATTTTGATTTCCAACAAAAATTTCCTTAAGAATTATCCTTCCAGCAGCGGCTCTTACGTTTTTCTTATTGATGGAGAATACCAAAGGGAGCAGCAGATAGGAGAAGAGCTTCAATCCATTTTTCGAGATTTTGGATGGGAAATGGAAACCACTTCCAAAAGACTAATCGAATTTTATTCAGTGACCAATACGTATCTGAGCATATTCCTGGCTCTTGGAGCACTGGGTATGATTCTGGGAACCATTGGGCTGGCGGTTGTACTGGCCCGTACTGTCCTTGAACGACGTCGTGAAATAGCCCTCATGCAGGCTATTGGTTTTAGTACATGGCAGCTCTTTAGGATGCTTGTCAATGAATATTTACTCTTACTTGCCGGTGGTATTTTTACTGGTTTCATTGCAGCTGTGATTGCAACCCTTCCTTCTTTCGTTTCATCAAGTTCCGATGCCTCGCTTATAACTGTTGCTATTGCAACCGGTCTTATCTTATTAAACGGCATCATATGGATTGCCGGATTGAGCTGGTTTTCGCTCCGAAACAAGAAGCTGATATCGGGGTTGAGTGCAGAATAACAATTGTTTTATGGGTTCTCCAGTATGAGTGCCATTCCTCTATTGAGAAGGTTTTTATAAGTATCTTCAAAATTTTGCAGATCATTTCCTGATTTATCTGGCATCTTTGTAATGCTGCTGGATAAAAACAGGTAAAACTTCAAAAATGGCCATTCTTTATTTCACTGTCAGGTAGGTAAAAGATACCATCTCCACAAAATTAATCCTGAAAATAATAGAATTCTGCTTCATCTGTTCACCAATAAATTAATCCCAGGTTTATCAATAGGAATCAAATCTAATGACGGTCATTAGAGATAATTGTTCATAAATGGTTGAATAATAGTTTATAATGAGTTTTCATGTTTAAATATTTTAATTGATATTTAGTTAAGACGGTGTGGGGCGAGTATTCTTGTCGTCCCTTCATCCTTTCTTTAGCTTTGCCATCGCCTTATTAACTTAATTATATTTTAACATCAACTACACATTAACTTCACACCAATATCACTAATATGTGTTCTTGATGTGAATTTAGTCTTAGAATGATGATAAGATAACGTGTCAGAAACATGGAGATGGTTAGGATTTTTTGTACATTTGGTATCGGACTCTTATTGTTTCCTATCCTGTTTTTCCCTTAAACACCTTATTCGCTTACTCTGCGCCTTCAGATTGATTAATTAAATTTGGTTTGTGAGATGTTTTGGGGAAAAAAATCGCATTTTGTGGATTAATTGTTCCTTCAATCAACACTTTATCTTTTTCATTTAGTTTCCTAAAAAAAAATATTTATTCGGGTTAATCATTTGATAATTAAAGCAAACTGATTTGTCTGTCATTGTTAATTAACAAGAAGCCATGGCTTTTTTTAATTTTTTAATATGCAGGGAATGATACTTGAATTAACGCATTGAGTTGAACCAGTATTCATTTAATATTAACAGACATGATAGTTTGGATTATAGTAGCTTTAATTGCTGCAGTGGTTTTTGCATTGCTTGGCTTTACAGGTATCGCAGAAGGTTTTGCTGCAATTGCTAAAATTTTGTTTTATATATTTTTAGTGATTTTAATCATTGTTCTGATTGTAAATTTTGTAAGCTGATGGTTTGATTTTATCATCAGAAAGAAACGGTTATAGGTATATTCTGCAATTTCGGTAACACGATTTTGTGAATGTTTTATGATTAATGATTTTTAATATAAATGAACAGATGAGTAATTATCAGAAGACATCAGAAAATATAAGTGGTCAAACCCAAAGTATGCCAGGAAAAGAGCATAAAATGGATCCACGACCTGTGTATATAAAAGAGAATTATAAAGGATCGGATAAATTGCTGAACAAGGTTGCTTTAATAACAGGCGGGGATTCAGGGATTGGAAGGGCAATCGCCGTTCATTATGCACGGGAAGGGGCCGATATAGCCATTGTTTACCTGGAAGAAGATAAGGATGCAGAAGAAACAAAAAGGCTTGTAGAAAAGGAAGGAAAAAAATGTCTCTTACTGCGTGGAGATATAAAAGATAAGGAGTTTTGTAATAATGCTGTATCTAAAACTGTTGAGCAGTATGGGAAGATAAATATACTTGTAAATCATGCAGGAGAGCAACATCCTTCCAAAGGTTTTGAGGAACTCGATCTGGATATGATGGAGCAAACTTTCAGAACAAACATTTTTGCCATGTATTATATTACCAAACCCTGCATGAAATACCTTAAAGAAGGTGACAATATTATTACGACCACAAGTGTGACTGCATATGCCGGAAGTCCGAGGTTTATCGATTATGCAGCCACAAATGGTGCAATTACCTCTTTTACACGTTCACTTGCCAAGAATCTTTCAAAGAAGAAAATCCGGGTTAATGGTGTTGCTCCTGGTCCAATCTGGACACCACTGATACCTGGTTCATTTGATGAGGAAGAGGTGGCAAAATTTGGAAAAAATGTACCTATGGAGCGGGCAGGGCAACCCTGTGAAGTGGCACCATGTTATGTTTTTCTTGCTTCTGAGGATGCCTCATATATGACTGGTCAGGTGTTGCATCCGGACGGAGGAAAAACAATGCAAAGTTAAAATAGAAGTTGAAGGCTGGTCCTCAAGTTTACCCCCCAATGTAGTTTTACTTAATCATTTTGAAGAAAGATAATGGTTTTTACAGAATGATTGAAAAAAGGCCCGTAAGTTACTTTAAACTTTCAGGGCCTTTTTAAAATGTATTCCTACAACAGGCTTTGCTGCATATTTCAGTATCCCCATTCCTTTATAATTGCCAGATTTTCTTTCATACACACCATAGGATCTTTCCCCTGGTAGGATTCCTGTTCAATGACAAACAGCCGGGTACCTCTTTCCCGTGCCATGTTGGTAACTTCTTTGGTACCTATCAATCCTTCTCCCAGAATGGTACTTTCATATCCGTCATCATTATCGGAACGGATCATATCCTTCACATGAATATTATCATAGCGTCCGGGATATTTATCAATGATATCTTTTGCTCTTGCACCGGCTATAAACATGTTGCCCATATCGAGCTGCAAAACCACTTTATCGGCATCGGTGTTTTTCATAATCAGGTCAAATATTTTTTCACCATTCAGTTCTTCACTGAATTCAAAATCGTGATTGTGATAACCAAACCGCATACCTGATTTTTTACACAATTCACCACATTTATTAAATACCTCCATAAACCGCATTAAATCGTCGTATGTTTTTCTTAGTTCCTCATCGAGCCATGGACTAACAACATATTCCTGTCCCATAAAGGCAGCATTGTCCACAAGCAGTTTCCAGTCATCAGTAAAATCCTGCTGCTGTTCATTCCAATGTTTTTTTTCTAAAGTAGTGTGACCCGAAGGCATATGAAGCCCCAGGTCTTCCAGTACTTTCTTAAAATTTTTAGGAGTATGTCCGTAGAATTTATGATCAACATAATTTGCATGTTCCACCTGTGAATACCCCATTTCTGCAAGACCTTTCAGCGTTCCTTCCGGATCATTGCTCATTTTTTCACGGACACTGTATAGTTGAAGGGCAACAACTTTATCATTACTGCTGCCTGAGCAGGCAATACCCGGGAAAAAAGCTGCTGCTGCTGCTGCAACTGAACTGTTTTTTAAAAAAATTCTTCTTGATGTTTTCATTCTCTATTGGTTTTAAAGATTTTTGATGTTGATGTAAAATTGCCTGAATATCGAAAGAAATTTTTAATCTTCAAAATCCGGATTTTCATTAGCCAATAAAATATAAAATTCATTAAGCAGATTAAGGCTTTGTTATTAATATTTATTCCATTAATCAGGAAATTTTAATGCACAAATTACAGAAATGAGAGAAACGTTAAGGGAATGTTAAAAGACTATTGTGTATTTTAATGGCTTGGATGAGTATATTATTCGGGTGTTGATTTTCATTCATATTTATGATAATTACTTGAAATTAAACAGGATGTATAAAGTATCCTGTTTGTCTGACGGATTTTAAAAACTGCTTCTTTTTAGGTCCCACCGATATTCGAAAAACATATTTTGCGACATAAAATGTCATTTTTAAGCGATTTTGTTTCCTACTTATCGAAATCTTGTTAGTACATTTACGATCACTGAGAAGAATTAGAAATTTTAAAGGTTACCAAAATATATCCATACCATAATGAATTCGAAAATTCAACAATTAACTGAAACTATTTATCAGGAAGGTCTTCAGAAAGCTCGTGAAGAAGAGGCTGTTATTTTGCAGGAGGCAAAGGAAAAAGCTGCTGTCATTGAACGGAATGCGCAAAAGGAAGCGGAACGAATAGTGGCTGAAGCAAATGAGAAGGCACTGGAACTGAAGAAACAGGTGGATTCAGAAATAAAAATGACAATGAACCAGGCTGTTTCGGCCATCAGGCAGGAGATTACATCTCTTGTTACAATGAAAGTATTACAACCTCCTGTGAAAGATCTTTTTTCCGACAGAGACTATATGCAGAATTTGATTTCAACAGTTGTGAAAGGTTGGCTAGAGAAGGAGAGCTTTGATTTAAAAGTCATCCTGCCCGAATCCGATAGAGGAAAACTGGACGAAAATTATAAAAACAGCCTTCTTAAAGAACTCAATAAAGGGTTGAAAATTAACTTTTCCTCAAATATAAAATCCGGTTTTAAAATTGGTCCAGCCGATGGAAGTTACCTGATTAGTTTTACGGATGAAGATTTCATGAACTTTCTGAAGGGGTATTTAAGGCCTAAAACCAGCCAATTTCTTTTTGAGGAGGGGAAATGAATAAACGAAAGTATTATTATCTTATAGCGGGGTTGCCTGACATCATTCCCGACGATAAAAAATTAACGTTTTCATCGGTTCAGTTACGGAATTATTTACAGGAAAATCTTCATCATTCCGACTATGAACTGGTAAAATTGTTTTATATGCCATGGGATCATGAAAATTTGTTGAGTCTTCTTTATAAGGAGAAATTTGAATGGGATGAAAGAGGAAATTACTCGCTCGATACTATGGAAAAGCTTGCCGATAAGAAACAGTTTGAGCTGCTCGATACTTCTTCCTCTTTTCCACCTTACCTTATACAGTTCCTGGAGTTTTATCATGATGATGAGGAAGACTTTCCTAAATCGGAAGCCATAAAAAACCTTACTGAAAGATGGTACAATCACTTGCTGTCGTCCGATAATGAATTTGTCCGTAGTTTTGCTTCCTATAAAAGGAATATGTCAAATATTATGCTTGCTCTAAATGGTCGCAAACATAATATTCTTTTCGAAGACGTTCTTATAGGTGATGATGAAGTGACATTGGCATTAAAGAAAAGCAGATCGCGTGATTTTGGGTTATCGAATGAAATTAATGACATTGAGAACATTATTCAAATTTTTGAAATGAATAACATTCTTGATCGTGAACTGAGGATTGACAGCCATTTTTGGCAATTTCTTGATGAAATTACCTTTTTTAATTACTTTACCATTGAAAAAGTTTTGGCATTTGTTCAGAAACTTTTCATAGCGGAAAGATGGTACAGTCTAGACAAAGAAAAAGGACAACAGATATTTAATCAACTATTGGAAGAATTACAATCAAATTTTGAATTTCCTGAAGAATTCGCAATAACTTATGGAAAAAGAAAATAGAACAACAGGCAAGGTGGTTGGTATTGTTGCCAACCTTGTAATGGTGGAGGTTGATGGTCCGGTTTCACAAAATGAAATCTGCTTTATCACCCTGAAAGATGAAAGTCTTATGGCTGAGGTGATAAAAGTGATTGGAAAAATTGCTTATGTACAGGTTTTTGAAAGTACACGCGGATTATCACCCGGTTCAAAAGTGGAGTTTCAGAACCATATGCTCGAGGTAACGCTTGGTCCTGGAATTCTTTCCCGTAACTATGATGGATTGCAGAATGACCTTGATAAAATGGAAGGTATTTTTCTGAAACGTGGAGATTACACAGATCCATTAAACAGGGAGAAGAAGTGGAGCTTTAAGCCATTGTTAAAGAAAGGTGATGAAGTTAAAGCTGGTGACTGGCTGGGCGAAGTGAACGAAAACGACCAACCGCATAAAATTATGGTGCCCTTTAAGATGAAGGGGGCTTATAAAATTAAAGAAATAGCCGGGGACGGGGAATATACCGTAGATCATAAAATAGCAGTGGTTGTAAATGGTGATGGCAAGGAAACAGGTTTAACGATGGTTCAAAAGTGGCCGGTAAAAATAGCAATTGGTGATTTTAAAGAAAAACCTCGTCCTTTTAAGCTCTTGGAAACAGGTGTGCGATGTATGGATACACTCAATCCGATAACAGAAGGAGGAACAGGTTTTATTCCCGGACCTTTTGGAACGGGTAAAACAGTTTTGCAGCATGCCATTTCCAAACAGGCAGAAGCCGATATCGTAATTATTGCTGCTTGTGGTGAACGTGCCAATGAAGTAGTGGAAGTTTTTACTGAATTTCCTGAGCTTGAGGATCCACGTACCGGAAAAAAACTCATTGAACGTACCATTATCATTGCCAATACATCGAACATGCCAGTAGCTGCCAGGGAGGCGTCGGTTTATACGGCTATGACTATTGCTGAATATTACCGTGCCATGGGGTTAAAAGTTCTGCTGATGGCTGATTCCACATCGCGCTGGGCACAGGCTTTGCGGGAAATGTCAAACCGCCTGGAAGAGCTTCCCGGACCAGATGCCTTTCCTATGGATTTGTCTGCCATTATCTCAAACTTCTATTCACGTGCAGGTTTCGTTTATCTCAATAACGGGAAGTCGGGTTCAATTACCTTTATTGGAACTGTTTCTCCGGCAGGTGGAAACCTTAAAGAACCGGTAACTGAAAGTACCCGGAAAGCTGCACGTTGTTTTTATGGGCTTAGCCAGGCACGTGCCGACGGTAAAAGGTATCCGGCAATCGATCCTATTGACAGTTATTCAAAATATCTTGAATATCCCGGAAGTCCAGGATAATCTCTCTAAAAATGTAGGAGAAACATGGCTCAATGATGTACTTAAAACCAAAGATATTCTGCTTCGTGGAAAAGAGGCCATGGAGCAAATTAATATTTTGGGTGATGATGGTGTGCCCCTTACTTTCCATGAGACTTTCTGGAAATCGGAACTTATTGACTTTGTCATTTTACAACAGGATGCCTTTGATAAAATTGATGCTTCCACGCCCATGAAGCGGCAGCAGTATATGCTTTCGAAGGTGCTGAATATCGTGGAGTCAACAATTTGTTTTTGGACATTTTGAGGATGTAAGTACTTTTTTTAAGGAAGTCATTAATGAATTCAAACAAATGAATTATACGGAATTCGAATCGGAAGGCTTTAGAAAGCATGAACAAGCACTGGAGGAAATTTTAAAGGAACGGGCTAATTAGATAAAAATCATTAACAAGAAAAAGGAAAAATATGGAAAGCCGGGCATTTCAGAAGATATATACCAAATTGGCAAACATTACTAAAGCTACTGTTACTTTAAAGGCAACCGGTGTGGGTTATGATGAAATAGCTTCAGTTAACGGAAAACTGGCACAGGTAGTTAAAATTTCAGGAGACGATATTACCCTGCAGATTTTTGAAGGGACTGAGGGTATTCCAACCAATTCGGAAGTTTCTTTTTTAGGAAGGCCGCCACAGCTGACGGTAAGCGATGAATTGGCAGGCAGGTTTTTCAATGCCTTTGGTAATCCAATAGATGGCGGACCTGAAATCCAGGGGGAGGTTCGCGATATTGGCAGTCCTTCAGTCAATCCGGTAAGGCGTAAGCAGCCTTCCAATCTTATTGCCACAGGCATTGCAGGAATTGACCTGAACAATACACTTGTGTCGGGTCAGAAAATTCCGTTTTTCGCTGACCCCGATCAGCCCTATAATCAGGTTATGGCAATGGTAGCTTTAAGGGCCAAAACCGATAAGATTATACTTGGCGGCATGGGATTAACAAACGATGATTATCTTTATTTCAAAAATGTATTTGATAATGCAGGGGCACTCGATCGGATTATCAGCTTTGTAAATACTACTGAAAACCCGCCGGTGGAGAGGTTATTGGTACCGGATATGGCATTGACAGCTGCCGAATATTTTGCTGTTGATAAAAACGAAAGTGTATTGGTGTTGCTAACCGATATGACTTTATACGCCGATGCATTAAGTATTGTATCGAACCGTATGGACCAGATTCCTTCCAAAGACAGTATGCCAGGGTCGCTGTATTCCGATTTGGCGCGCATTTATGAAAAAGCAGTACAATTCCCCTCGGGAGGTTCTATAACCATTATTGCTGTAACAACCTTATCGGGAGGCGATATTACTCATGCTATTCCCGATAATACAGGGTATATAACCGAAGGACAACTTTTCCTGCGGCGTGATACAGAAATTGGGAAAGTAATTATAGATCCATTTCGTTCTCTTTCACGTTTAAAACAATTAGTAATAGGTAAACAAACCCGTGAAGATCATCCTCAGGTTATGAATACTGCCATTAGGTTATATGCCGATGCAGCCAATGCACGTACCAAGCTGGAAAATGGATTTGATCTTACGGATTACGATGAGCGTACACTTAATTTTGCAAAAGAATACTCCGAAAGAATACTTGGCAATTGATGTGAACGTAGATACCGATACCATGCTTGATATCACCTGGGAATTGTTTGGAAAACATTTTAAAAAGGCTGAAGTTGCCATTAAGGAAAGCCTGGTAGCGAAGTTTTGGGTGCAGTAATAAATTTCATGATTTTGAATAATTTAACCATAAAAGGGATCAGATAAAAGTGGCCATTAAGTTTCAATATAACAAAACAGCTTTACAGACGCTGGATAAGCAACTGAAGGTTAGGGAAAGGGCACTGCCCACACTGAAAAATAAGGAGTCGGCTTTGAGAGTTGAGGTGAAAAAGGCCAAAGAAAAAGCGTCTGACCTTGCTGTGCAATATAATGAACAAATAGAATCATATGATAATATTGCCCGGTTATGGGGTGAATTTGAACAAAATTTGATACAGATCAGCGATGTAGAGCTTTCTTCCAAAAAAATAGCCGGTGTGTTTACTCCTGTGCTTGAAAACATCCGTTTTGAAACCGACACCACAAATCTTTTTAATCAGCCTGTTTGGTTTGCAGAAGGAATTGCCATAATTAAAAACATTGCTGCTATTGCTATTGAACGGGAAGTTTTTCTGCGGAAAATGGAATTGCTGGATTTTGCCAGAAAGAAGACTACCCAAAAAGTAAACCTATATGAGAAGGTGCAGATTCCCGGATTTCAGGATGCTATCCGGAAAATCAAACGGTTTTTGGAAGATCAGGAGAATTTATCGAAGTCGGCACAAAAAATTGTTAAAGATCGTCAGGAAAAACAAAGACAGGAGGCTGAGCTATGATTGTTCCAATGTATAAATATATATTTCTGGTTCATCATTCATCTTATCAGGAATTTCTGAAGAGTATCCGCAGGATTGGCGTGGTGCATATCAGCACAAAAATCAATGAGCCTACTCCTCAGATGCAGGAATTATTCAGGCATCTTTCGGAAGTGACCAAAGCTGTAAAAAGATTGGAATCTTTGGAGCCGGAAGAAAACCATGAACCCATGTCCTTTAAATCGGGGGAAGAGGTATTTGACCGTTTAAAGGAGATGGAAAGGAAGATGGAACATAATCATCACCGGTTGCTTCAATTGGAAAAAGAGAAAAAACAGCTGACTCCATGGGGTAATTTCGAATGGGAAAATGTGGGAAAACTCGAATCCAGCGGAATTCAAATCAGGTTCATGGTATGTCCCATTCGCAAATGGCATCAGGAATGGGAGGAAAAATATTATTTGCAGATTGTTGATGATCTGGATGGGTACAGGTATTTTGTAAAAATTGAAAGGACTGCTGAGGCTGACAGCCATAAAACTTTGGAAGAAACGGCGGATGCCGATGAACTGATGTTGCCAAAAACTTCTTTGGAGCTGGTAGGGAATGAGATGCAGGAATTAAAGGATGAAGCCGTTACCCTTAGCCAGGAATTGCATCGGATAGCAGCCTGTTGCACCCAAATGCTGAAAAAATATTCAGAAAGTATACAACAGCAGTTATCGGAACAGAATGCAATGCTGCAAACAACCGAGGAACTGGAAGGTAAGGTACGAATGCTGGAAGGTTGGGTGCCGGAATTGAAAAAGAAGGAGTTGGACGATTTTCTGGAAGAAAACCAGGTGCTGCATATATCAGAAAAGCCAACTGAAGAAGACCAGGTGCCTATCCTTTTAAAAAATAACAAGTTTGCAAGGCATTATGAGGTCATAGGGAAATTGTATGAATTGCCCAATCATAAAGAACTCGATATGGTGCCCTTCTTTGCACCATTTTACATGATGTTTTTCGGTTTTTCACTAGGTGATGCAGGTTATGGTTTGTTTATTTTATTGGTCGCAACTCTTTTTAAACGAAAAAAACCAGAATTAAAATCGGTGTTGACCTTAGCCCAATGGCTTGGTTTTGCCACCGTAATATTTGGTGTACTTACCGGTACCTTTTTTGGTATTAATCTGATAGAAGCCGACATTCCCTGGCTGGAAAATATAAAGGCATACATGATTAATACCGATCAGTTGTTTAATCTCGCCATTATTTTAGGTGCTGTTCAAATTGTTTTTGGCTTAATGCTGAAGGTTGTTAATATTTCCCGCATGCAGGGCTTTTTATACTCTCTTTCTACTATCGGCTGGCTGACACTCATAATAGGTCTTGGAACAGTTTATGGATTGAAAAGTACAGATGCCATTACTCCGCAGGCGGTCAATTATATCCAAATTGCTGTTTTGAGCGTAGCCGGATTATTAATCTTGATTTTCAACCATCCCCGGCGGAATGTTTTAATTAATTTTGGCGCTGGCTTATGGGATGTTTACAGTATGTTTACCAGTCTTTTGGGTGATATTCTTTCATATATTCGTCTTTTTGCACTGGGTGTATCGAGTGCGATATTAGGACTTGTATTCAATAGTATGGCCATGAATATGCGCCCCGATAATGCGGTTCTTGGTCCGCTTGTAATGATTATCATTCTAGTATTCGGACATGGTATCACAATATTTATGGCATCGTTGGGTGCTTTTGTGCATCCTATACGTTTAACTTTTGTGGAATTTTATAAAAATGCTGGATTCACAGGAGGGGGCAAGGCTTATACCCCTTTTGCCGAACCGGCTTCAGAAAAAACGAATAACAATTAAATAATAACATTTAAATAAATCAAAGAATGGAACCTATCGTTTTTGCTTACATTGGAATTGGATTAATGGTCGGCCTTGCAGGGGTTGGCAGTGCATATGGAACATCTATTGCCGGTAATGCAGCAGTAGGATCAATGAAAAAGAATGACGAAGCATTTGGCAGTTATATACTCCTTACAGCCCTTCCGGGGAGCCAGGGGTTGTATGGTTTTGCCGGATACTTCCTGCTCAATGGATTTGGTCTTCTTTCAACTGGTATAGGTTGGGGTGAGGCTGCTGCCGTTTTTGGTGCCGGATTAACGCTGGGGCTTGTTGGTCTTTTATCGGCTATACGTCAGGGCCAGGTTTGTGCCAACGGTATTGCTGCCATTGGTTCAGGATATGATGTGGCAGGTAAAACTCTTATTCTTGCTGTATTCCCTGAGCTTTATGCAATTATTGCCCTGGCTGCTACCTTCCTTATTGGAAGTGCTGTTGCAGGATAAAGTCTGATCTCTTACTTTACTTATATTTTCGGCACAAACAAACAGACTGAGCCGGATGTAAAAAAACAAAATCCATTGCCAGTACAGGCAATGGATTTTTTTGATATTTAATAAATATTTTGAAGAATCACCATCTGAATGGCAGGTAGGTATCGGTTTTTGTCCTTCTTCGAACCGGAATAGCTATTCCGGCATTTATTCGGGATACTATGGCTCTGGAATTGATGTTTTTACTGTTGCTGAAATGGGATATAGGATTAAGCTTTGAAAAGTTAACCCATTCTGCATTTAATGCAATTATGGCATTCCATTCTCCGCGTTCCCCAATCTTTAAACCCAGCCCTGTTATTATCTCAGCTGCACCATTTGAATTTTTACCATTTCTATCACGGAAAATTAATGATGAACTTTCTCCAGGAGGAATTTTACGGTACCTTACTTCACTTGAAAAGTTGTTTATTCCAAGTCCCGCCTCAAAAAAGGGCCGGATGTTTAGGACATTATTCCTGCCCAGAGCATCGTTGAGCAAAAAAAACCTTAATAAGAGGGAGATGGAGTTGCTTTGGGTAATATATTCCAACGGAACCTGTTCTGGTAAATCAGGGTAAGCAGCAAAAAAACCAACCGATGAATTGTGAGGCAAAAAACTCTGTCCAAATAGGGTATATGCGCCCAGTCGCAAGGCAGATTCCCAATGCTGGCCAATGGATTTTCCAAAGCTTAAATTAAATGTAAATCCCGGTTGGTGCTGAAACCCATCGGCTATAAATTTATAGTCTCCTGAAATTTCCTGCGAACGTAAAGCAATACCTGTACTTCCTGAGATAAACCAGTTATTTTGTTTTGATTGCTGCTTTGTTGATGCTTTGCCTGCACCAGGATGAACTATAAAGAGTAGTAGAAAACAAATTTCTATAAAAAGGGTTGAAGCAACTGATTTGAATCTCTCCGATAAAAAAATTCGCTTCATTAGTTCTCAGGTTTGGTAAAGAAAAGGTTAAATGTAATATACTTTTTTAAATTACAGTTATACATCCTTCAGAAGCAGAAGAAACTTCATTGCGAAATTTTCTGAGAACTCCTGTCACCTTTTTTTCTTCTGGTCTTTTCCAAGATTCTCTTCTTTTTTCTATTTCTTGTGCTGATAGATCAACATCAATACTATTGTTGATGGCATCAATCGTAATTATGTCACCATTTTTAATAAGGCCAATTGCTCCACCTTCAAATGCTTCAGGAGTAATATGCCCTACAACAAATCCATGCGATCCGCCTGAAAAACGGCCATCGGTAATCAGCGCCACATCCTTTCCCAATCCGGCTCCCATTACTGCACTTGTAGGTTTTAGCATTTCCGGCATACCAGGAGCACCTTTCGGGCCGCTGTTGCGTATAACAATAACATCGCCAGCTTTCACTTGAGATCGTATACCTTCAATGGCTTCAAATTCATTTTCAAATACCCGGGCCGGGCCGGAAAATAATTCTCCTTCCTTGCCCGTTATTTTGGCAACAGCTCCTTTTTCGGCCAGATTTCCATAAAGAATTTGAATATGCCCTCTTTTTTTATCGGATTATTAATTGAATGAATAATTTTCTGACCATTTTGCAAATCAGGAACCTCTTCCAGGTTTTCCCCTATTGTTTTTCCGGTAACTGTCATGCAGTTTCCATTCAAAAAGTTCTCCATTAGAAGAAATTTCATAACCGAAGGAATTCCTCCAATTTGATAAAGGTCTTCCATGAGATAGGTCCCGCTTGGTTTCAAATCAGCAATATAAGGAGTTTTATCACTAATGCGCTGGAAATCATCAATTGATAAAACGACTCCTGCTGTTTTTGCCATAGCTAACAGATGAATTACGGCGTTGGTTGAACCGCCCATGGCAATAATAAGAGTAATGGCATTTTCAAATGCCTCACGTGTCATTATATCCTTTGGTTTGATATCCTTTACCAGTACATTTTTTATTGCCATTGCCAATTTTGGAAATTCTTCTTCTTTATCCTTACTTATGGCAGGATTGGATGAAGTTCCCGGAAGGCTCATCCCCATGCATTCAATGGCAGAGGCCATTGTGTTAGCTGTATACATCCCTCCGCATGCGCCTGCTCCTGGTATACAATTGCGTATAATTCCCTTGTAATCGGTATCGGGAAGAGAACCTTTTATTCGTTCTCCGTAAGCTTCGAATGCCGAAACAATATCTAAACTTTTTCCTCCAAAATGGCCTTTCCTGACCGTTCCTCCATACATCAAAATTGCCGGTCGGTTTAAACGGGCAAGTGCCATCATGGCACCAGGCATATTTTTATCGCAGCCCACAATTGGAATGACAGCATCGTAAAACTGGGCACTAACAACAGTTTCAATTGAATCGGCTATGATTTCTCTGGAAGGCAGGGAATATTTCATTCCTTCTGTTCCATTGGTAATTCCATCACTTACACCAATGGTATGGAAAATCAATCCATAGAGACCTTCCTGCTTATCTACCTCTCTCTTTAATGATGATGCCAACCCGTTCAAATGCATGTTGCATGGGTTTCCCTGAAATCCCGTACTGACAATTCCAACCTGCGCCTTTGTCTGATCCATTTCATTCATGCCAATAGCATAAAGCATGGCCTGTGCTGCCGGCAAAGTTTCATCCTGTGTAATCAGACGACTGTACTTATTCAATTCCTTATTCATACTCATTTATTATAGTTTATTGAATCGATCTAATTTAAGATTAATCTCTCTCTTGTCAAGGAGGAATATTAAGTAATAAATTAAATAATGATTTTTTCTAATTCGATTTAACCGATTTTGCCAAACTTTAACATCGGGGATTCTATACATAAATTCTATCTTTGTCATCAAAAAACGATAGAGAATGTCACTTATAATTGAAGAAAAGGATCTGGAGAAGTTCATAATGGTTGGCGACAGAGTGCTGGTAAAACCTAAAACACTTTCAGGGAAAACCAGAACAGGACTTTATTTGCCACCTACAGTTCAGGAGAATGAGCAAGTGCAGAGTGGTTATATAATTAGAGTTGGACCAGGTTATCCCATTCCTGCTGTGTCTGACGAGGATGAAGCATGGAAGCAAAAGCAGGATAATGTGAAATATGTACCCCTGCAGGCCAGACGGGGCGATTTGGCTGTATATTTAAGTAAGAGCGGTTTTGATATTGAGTTCAATAAGGAAAAATACATTATTTTGCCTCATTCAGCTATTCTGATGATAATAAGAGATGAAGCTATTTTAGAATAAAAAAAGACTGTTGCACCGGTGCAAGACAGTCTTTTTGATTTAGCTGCATTCTTTGCATGCTTTGTATATTCCTTCAAACATTTCTTTTATGTCAGTGGCAGCAACGGCTGAAAAGGCAAGCCTTAGAATATTGTTTAAACTGATGGTGCCAATGCTGTATCTATTAATCAATATCTGGCGGATATCGTCTCCTGAAAGGCCTTCTTCAAGTTGCACACACATGAAATACCCACTGTTAAATGGCAATGCCTTAAAATATTTCCGGTACTTTTCATCTTTCAATGCTTCTTTTACAGCCTCATAACGTTTTTGCATGAGCTGAAATTTGGCTTCTTTTTGTTCATTATAGTTGCTGTCGTTATATGCAGCAACCATTAGCGACTGCGACAGATTAGACGCATTGGAAATGTTGCCGCGGATAGCCCCGGCCGTTTTTGCTTCCAGTGTACCATACAATTCGGAATCGCCACCTTTTATCGCATATGTGATAAAACCAACCCGAAAGCCCCAGACATAGTCTTCTTTGGTTGCTCCGTCAAGTTTAATGGCCAGCACATTTTCGTGCAGATTTGCCAATGGTGTGAAGATGCTTTCACGGGCAATTCCTTCTTCATAAACCAATCCAAAGTAAGCATCGTCGGTTATGCAAACTATCCGGTTCCCTTTTTCTGCTGCTTCCCCAATAATCCGTATAATACTATCTACTTCTGCCTGAGTGGGTGTATATCCTGCCGGATTATTTGGGAAGTTCAGCAGAACAATTTTTTTGCCTGTTTTCCCTTCATTTAGTTTTGCTTCAAAAGCATCGAGGTCGAATTGTTCGTTTTTAAATAAGTTAAATTTTACCAAACTGGCGCCGTAGGCATTACCTAAAATTAAATTATAGTTGCCCCAGAATAAATCGGGAACAATTACCTCATCGCCTGAATCGGCAAACAGATAACCAACCATACTCATGCCATGAGTTAATGCGTTTGTCACTACCGGCATACTGATTTCAGTTTTGCCCAGTGATGGATTTTTCTCATACATCATACTCTTCCATTTTGCTCGAAGATCGGGCCTGCCGAAGCTGGGAGCATAAGGGAAGGCAAGTGAGGGATCAAGGTCTATTCGTGCTGCAAGATTTTCAAGGCGCATTGGAGAACCATCATCTTCTACAGCTGTGCCAATAGTGGCATTTATACGGGTGCCTTTGGCTTCGGCAGTTTGACCAAGAATACCTTTCTTTGGAAAAAAAATGGCTTTCCCTTTTTCAGATAACATTTCATATACCTGTGCACTTTTTTGACGAATAATCTGGTTGAGTTCTTCAGCCTGTGGATTCATAATTGTGTTTTTTCTATTTGTTTTTCGATTATAAATTTTAGGTGCAATATAAAAAATAACCATAAACTAAATGACGATTGTTCGTAAAATGACGCTTATTCTGAAGAAATTATAATGATTTTCCTGAAAAGTAAACTTTTTGTTAAAGTAAACCGGGAAATTAAAAGAAAGCTGCCTAGGCAGATGGAGTCCTGGCATCCAAATGTACACCTTCCTATTCCTGAATCATCTATATTTTTCCCTGAGACGGCTTTGGATGTGGTTGTTTTCTTTAAAAATTACAGGGTTCTTAATGCTCCTACAATCATAAAAAATCCTAAAAGTGCAGTCAAGGAAGTAAGGATCAGCAGCAGGTTTTTACCTTTCCGGTTTCTCCATTCCAGGATAAAAGAAGGAATGGCAAGTAGTCCCGAAAGAACAAAAAAGAGATAGGCAGGAAAAAGTATGGCCTGAAAGGGAATTTCTGTATTTAAATCTTCCATTTCTTCACTTATAATTTCTTCAGGAGTTAGAAATTCATAAGCTGAAAATAAATCCCCCCATAAGGCCAGTATTGCAAAAATTCCAAGTAAGAAAAAAATTACTGGCCCCAGCAGCCGGATGTTTTTTTTATGTTCCACCCATCCGTAAACACTGGCAATTATCGCTACAAAAACAAACCATTGAGGAAGAGTATATAAAAGCATCGAGTGGTTCATTATATTACGAATTTAAGCAAAAGTGGGTATTTTTCCTTAACTTTTATTCTACTTTAACAAATTAAAAACAGGAGTTATGAAACATTCATCCTTAGTTCAAGTTCTCATTAACTTCTCGAATGTTACTATGAAGATACTATGAAGTAAGTATAAAGTAGATAGGCGCTGAACCATAAAGAAATAAACGAAAATTTTCTTAAAGGAGTTCATATCTGCAGAAACTTATTTCTTCGGAATCATTTATAATGAAAAAGGAGGGAATTTAATTACTGACAAAAATTACTGTTCTTCAAATTAAAAAATGGGTTGACATAGAAATTAAGGCATAGGACCAAATAAGCTTTTATTGTTAAATTTGAAGCTTTGTTAACAAATATGAATTGAGTGAAAAAAATAGTTGTCAATCCGAAGGCGAAAGCGCTTATTTTCGATCTGGACGGTACCATAGCTGATACTATGCCTGTGCATTTTTTAGCATATAAAAATATATTATCCGGTTTTGGTATTGATTTTACTCCCGAACTTTTTGCCACCCTGGCGGGAGTCCCGGCAATTGCAACTATACAAAAGCTGAATGAAATGTTTGGTACCAAAATGAATCCTGAAGAAACTGGACGTTATAAGGAAAGCGAATATGAAAAAATAATGCATAAAATGAAACCGGTGAGGCCAGTGGTAGAGCTGGTAAGGAAGTACCACAGGAAAATGCCTATGGCCATTGGCACCGGTGGCTATAGGCGTCTTGCCTGGAAAACTTTGGAAATCATTGGATTGAAGGACAACTTTGAAATTCTGGTTTCAGGCGAAGACGTGGAACATCCCAAGCCACATCCCGAAACGTTTTTAAAATGTGCTGCGCTTATGGGTGTTGAACCGGAAATATGTCATGTTTTCGAAGATGGTAAACTGGGAATTCAGGCTGCACGTGCAGCAGGAATGATGTCTACTCTGGTAACCGGTTATTACAAGGTGACCATTGGAAAGGATATTTAAACAGGCAATGAAATATTCAGTTAAGTTCATCCGGGTAACAGTTATTTTATTATTTGCAGCATTGGTTTTTGTTGTTTCCTGCACTATTCCGAAACATGCCGACCGGCGAAACCTGACAGTAGTTTTTTATAATGTCGAAAACCTTTTTGACACCCTTAATACGGCAGGAACCCGTGATGGAGAGTTTACTCCGGAAGGCAGGAACAAGTGGGATAAATTGCGATACCAAAAAAAATTAGATGATCTTTCCCGGGTTATTGTAGGGATTAATAAGAATGAATTCCCTGAAATTGTCGGATTGTGTGAAGTGGAAAATGAGCAGGTGGTGAAGGACCTGGTTCAGACACAATTGCTGATAAACGGCGGCTATTTTGTAGTGCATCATGAAAGTCCTGATATAAGAGGTATCGATTGTGCCCTGATATACCGGCCGGATGAATTCAATGTACTTTACCATGTTGCAATACCTGTCGTTTTTAAAAATAAACCCAATTCCAAAACTCGTGATATTTTATATGTAAAAGGCTCTGCCTTAAACGGGGAAGAATTTCATATTTTTATTAACCACTGGCCGTCACGTATAGGGGGAGTTGCTGAAACCGAATCCAAACGGGTGGCTGCTGCCAAAATTTTAAAGGTAAAAATCGACTCCGTCAAATTATCCAATCCCAAAAATCACATTATTGTTATGGGTGATATGAATGACGAACCCAACAACAAAAGCCTGCAGGAAGTATTGGATGCCTGTCGTCCAGCTACTCCCGGAGCCAGTTTTATAAACCTGATGTTTCCTGATTTTATCACTGGAATGGGCTCTTATAACTATAGGGGTAAATGGAATATGCTGGATAATATAATCGTTTCACAGGAATTGCTCGATTCAAAAGGATGGTGCATCAGGAAAAAAAAAGGATTTATTTATCGTGAACCCTTGATGGAAGAGATTCACCGGAATGGAGAATCATTTCCTAAAAGTACCTTTGAAAACCACAACTATTCTGGTGGCGCAAGTGATCATTTTCCTGTTTTTATCCGATTGCGCAGGTAAGTTCGAATATGCACATTGTACTTTCTGTTTTTTCAATGATTACTTTCAATGATGTTTTTTTGGCTTATGGAGAAATTTTCAGAATGGTATTTTTTAAATATTTTGAAGAATGCATTCCATATATTTCATATCATTAGTGTCAGGTAAAAAAATGTTAATCATCCGCCCGGTACTTTTTCAATACCCCCCGGAATGTCTGCTTTTAAGTAACTACACAAAAAAGTCAGACATGGGTAAAAATACAAATTTTAAAAAATAACCGATAAAGTTATACCCGATCTGCTGTACCGGCAGAAAACCGGATAACCAAAAATTTACGAAACAGTTATCACCCCTAAAAAAGGAGTACTTAGCGGTCTATCAGGAAAAACAGGAAACCTCGCAGGAAATTCCTGGAGAGGCATCAGTTATTTACGGACAAGGCCGGCGCGTTACAAGGGATATTTTTCCCATTGCCAGAAAATTTTAAAGTGAATTGAATATAAATTGTTATTATCAAAGCTAGTTAAAAGCTAGTATAAAGCTAGTATAAAGTTAGTATAAAGATAACCATATACTAGCTTTATACTAACTTTATACTAACTTATTACTTTCTTTATATATTGATTTTACTAGAATAAAATCATCTCGTGTAGGGTAAAAAACAATATTCATCCGGCGGTACTTTAATCCCATCCGGAATGTCTGCATTTGAATTAATGCTTGCCAATCTTTGGTGAAAAGCCGGATAAAACGCAATCGGGCTTTTTCCAATCCAGTTTCAATAATCGGGCAACAGTTGATGAACTACAATATCAAAATCCGTTATTTCTCAGAAATAGAGGGGGCTTACTTTTGAACATGAAAAACACACTTACTGATTAACTGCATGTTAAAAATAAAGAATTATAAATATTCCGGTTTACCGGACAACAATGATTTAATATCTTTTATTTTAACAGGAAAAATGGTTTATCACAAAAGATATTTCTGCAACAATAATTTTGAAAAGGAATGGGCTATATAAGGAAGTTTAGATATAAGGCATGATTCTATTAATTTTTTTTGCATAAAATACTTTTAGTTGATATTGTATGCTGATGAATCCTTATCTTTAAGGCATAAGATAAATTGTACAGGAATAATACCCTGTTTTGGAAATAATTAAAATTTCTACAAATGAAAGTACATGGATATAAATTTATGGTCATCCTGTTTATGATGAGCATTTTTCAGGCTGTTTCTCAGGAAAAGGCAAATCCTAATCTTTGTGTTGGTCATTATTATACTGAAGAAGAAGCATCTGATGTAATACAGGATTTAAAAAAACAGTACCAAACCAAAGAGGAATGGCTGCAGCGCGCAGAGCTTATCAGGAATGGAATACTTAAGGGATCGGGTCTCGATCATTTTCCTGAGAAGGCACAGCTTAAACCCCGATATACGGATAGCCGGATTTATGAAGGTTATTCCGTGCGGAATGTAGCAATTGAAAGTTTGCCGGGTGTATTTGTAACAGGCAGTTTATACCTGCCGGAAGTAAGAAAAGAGAAAATGCCGGGAATTCTCAGTACTCATGGCCATTGGGCAAAGGCTGAAGATTATGGAAGATATCGTCGGGATGCCCAGATTCGTTGTGCCGCTTTGGCCAGAATGGGTGCTGTGGTTTTTGCATACGATATGGTTGGTTATGGAGAAATGGGTGATTGGGGATGGGAGCATAAGCATCCAATGGCCTTAAAGCAGCAGTTGTGGAATAGCATAAGAGCCCTTGATTTTTTATTGTCGCTTGAAAACATTGATTCGGAACGAATCGCTGTTACAGGAGCTTCCGGAGGTGCAACACAGGCATTTCTGCTTACGGCAATCGATGATCGAATAAAAGTATCGGTTCCTGTTGTGCAGGTTTCGGCTCATTTTTTTGGTGGTTGTGTCTGTGAAAGCGGAATGCCTGTTCATAAAAGCAATAAGCATCAGACAAATAATGTAGAGATAGCAGCATTGGCAGCGCCTCGTCCCATGTTGCTGGTTTCTGATGGTGATGATTGGACCAGGAATACTCCTGAAGTGGAATTCCCACACATCCAATTTATTTACCGACTTATGGATGCTGAGAATAAGGTGAAAAATGTACACCTTGCGAAAGAAGGTCATGGATATGAGGTGTCAAAGCGTAAAGCAGTTTATCCGTTTCTGGCTGAACATCTGGGGCTTAATTTAAATGCGGTTCTTGATGAAAACGGAGATGTTAATGAAAAGGGAATTGTGATTGAGCCGTATGAGAAAATGAAGGTGTTTTCTGAAGCAAACCCACGTCCTGGTTATGCTATATTATCCAATGATAAAGTTAAATGGTAATTCATACGTTTTTTCAATTTTTATAGGTTGAATTGTTATTTTGAACAATAAGGGAAATGAATTCCAGGTAAGATTCTTTTTGTTATAATCTCTGTAAAGTAATTTTAAAAGAACTGAAAAGTTGTTATTTATAATTTTTCAGTTCATTATAAATAGTTTCTACAAGCCGTAGTTTTTCATGATTATAATCTTCCTGAATTTCTTTGAGAGCCATTCCTGCATTTACTGATGATTTTATTTCCTGCTGAAGCTGCTTTATTTCTTAAAGGTACTGCACGACATCGGCTCGTGATTTTAGGAGCATGGCCGCTGCAATATTGATCAGCATCAAGTGAACTCAACATCAATTCAATGGTTCTTATATGTTTAAATGAGTTGCCGCCTTTATAGGAATGGATAAGTTGAGGTCTTTCGAAAAATACCTGGTCACCAATGAAGGCAACTTTTTCTTCAGGAAAAAAAACAACAATATCACCTGTTGTATGTCCAATACCAAAATAAAGCAATTCTACAGTTTTACTTCCCGGAATTGGCTCCTCTTCCGCCGGTAAGCTGAAAAAGGTTGTCGGAAATCTTTTCAACAGTAATAAGTGGGATATCCTGCGGCTGGCTGTTGGTTAGCAGTGGGAATAAAATACAACATGGTAAAAGTAACAGAAATGTCTTCATTGAATATATTTTTTTAAATTAAAAAGTTACAATAAAAAATGGATTTTAAGTTCTCTGGATTTACCTTTGTTTTTTACATCTAAAATGAGGAGGTGAATGATGATAAACGATTGGAAAAAAAGGCTTGGAATGGTTTATTCCACCAATCAGGAATTTAATTTTGAAGAGGGAAAGGCTTCGGAGGAGGAAACCCTGCCACCCCAACAGCAGCAACTGACAGTAAGCCTTGACAAGAAGAAACGTCAGGGCAAAAAAGTTACATTAGTATCGGGTTTTATCGGGAAGGAAGAAGATGTTAAGTCTTTAGGTAAAAAATTAAAAACAAAATGTGGTGTTGGGGGCAGTGTTAAAGACAAGGAAATACTTATTCAGGGTGACTTTCGCGTGCGACTGATGGAGCTTCTTCAGCAGGAAGGTTATAAGGTAAAACGCTCGGGGGGTTAAAGGTGATTTAAATGCGGATATCAGGATTAATTTCAGGTAAACAGCAGAGTAAATTTCCTGGAAATTCAGAACTTGGTGGAATAGTTTTAGAAGCAGTTTAGAATACTTTTAAATAGGAAAGAGCATGAAGTTATCTTTAATCAAAATAAAAATCAGAATGACTTTCACCTGCCTGCTGCTATGATTTCCATATAGCAGTCAACCCTGGCTCTTCTTCCGCTTCGCATTTGGAATGAATGGGTACGGATCAGATGCGTAGCGGAAGAAATGGGAAGACAGAGCTGAACTGAATAAATGCAGGCTATGGTAGTACAAAAGCAGTCAACGTATAAAGCATTCTTAAAACAGTATTGCTGGTAGGATATATCAGATTCTAAAGAATATTCGTTTTTTATACAAGAAATAACATACATACCAGTTCGCAAACCAGGCTATTAACAATAATAGCATGGCAATAAAATGTGGAGAGGCCCAGTCGCTGAAAATAAGATATGCCCAAGGCTGTAGGAATCTGAAAACAACATCTTTAATAGGGCCCGCAAGCAGATATATAAAAATGGGATTCATGCCAACAACAACTCCAAACAGAGCCCATTTTTTATAACCTTTTAGATCAATGATCCAGTAACAAAATGTTAAGGCCAGAATGCTCCATCCACCACTTACAAAAACAAATGAACTGGTACTTATTTTTTTGATGAAGGGTGTAACCATTGAAAGACCATATCCAATTACTAAAGCTAAAATGCCTGCAATTATCAGGTATTTAAGTTTTTTCATTTCTGAAAACTTCGATTGAAACAATTGGCCACACAAAGCTCCCCAAATTGTATGAGCTGCTGTAGGTATCGCATTAAATGAAGCCCAGTTACTTTTGGAACCGGGAGCAATTATCGAATTGACATAATCGCCAAATGTTTTGCCTACAGCAAACGGATCATTGCCTTCCCAGGGGAAAGAGCGGTATAAAAATTCAGTTAAAAGTATTAATCCCAGTGAAGTTGCTAATTGTACCGATGGCTTGGTGCGGATAAGCAAGAAAGTAATAAAGTAAGTAAAACCAATTTGAGCTAAAACATTTTGGAAGGTTAAGGTAAATTCTTTACCACTTGTACCAAGAGTAACTCCAAGCAATATTAATATTATTGATCGCTGTCCCGCATGCCAGGTTAACTGTGACCAGGTATATCCCTGCGAAATTCGTTTAAATACAGAAAATGGTATGGCAACACCTACTATAAACATGAAAAAGGGTTGAATCATATCCCAGAAGTGCAATCCCACATAATCAGGGTGTGTGAATTGGATGAAAATGGAATGTACAAAACTTCCTTCAAATTCAGGCCGTGCAAAATATTGCAGAGTTCCCCCACTTATGAGTAAGAGCATAGTCATTCCTCTGAAAAAATCGAGGGAAGTTAAGCGCGTACTTTGTTTCATTATAGTTAAGATTTTAAAATTAGCTGCAAATAGATTAATTAAGATGAATCAAAACAGATACTTGAGAAGAAATTACAATGGGTTTTTATTTCATGTATAGATTTTCATGTTTTTTTAATGCCGCTGAACTTTTCTTTTGTAATCATTTTGTTTCTGCTATGCAAAATAAATGCTTTTCTCCACGCAAAAATATTTTATCATTACTAATAGCCGGAGAAGCAAACATTTTTTCTCCTATAGAATTTTTGGCTACAGCAACGAATTCAGGTCCTGGTTTAATTATTGTTATAACGCCATCATCATTAGGCATATAAATAAGATCATCAGCCAGAACAGGTGAAGAATATTGGGGACCAAGTTCTTGAATCCACAGCACTTTCCCTGTGCTCACTTCAATGCAATGAACTTTGCCGTTCGGCATTGTTGTAAAAAGATAATCACCAGTGGTAATGGGTGAGGGGACATATACTCCGCCTTCGGCTGATCTCCAGGCTACATGGCTTTGGGTTACATTCCCTTTCCCGTCAGGTTTAATAGCAAGCAAGATGCGCTTAGGCCAGGCACTGCAAACCAAAACCAGGTTATTTTTTTCATTGTAAACCGGTGAGGAACAATAATCGGAGGCCGGTCCATCCACAATCCAATTAACAGTACCATCATCAGGATTATAGGATGCAATTTCCTGATTGCCGCAAAAAATCATTTGGGTTTTTCCTGCTATTTCCTTTACTATAGGAGTACTAAAATTGTTGGCAGGTTTAGTATGATCAATTTTCCAAACTATTTTCCCATCTTTTTTATTTAAGGCAGCGACAAAGGGTTCATCGCCAGGGCTATTCCCATTAATGATAACCATGTTGTTATAAATCCTTGGAGAGCAACTGTAGCCCCATCCGCTGTAAAATTTTCCCGGACGCTGAACCCAAACTTTGTTTCCTGAAAAATCGTAAGCAGCTACTACAGCATCCTTACCATCAAGAAACGAAACATAAACAAGATTCCCATCTGTTGCCGGTGTTCCTGAAGCATAACTGTTATCTTTATGTTTATCTTCCAGTGGTGCCGTTAAAACCGTTTTTTGCCACAACAGTTTTCCTGTATTGCTGTTATAACAAATAAGAACTCTTTCCTGAAGTTCTGGCAGTGCAGTGAAAATAAACAACTTATCTTCCCATACAATCGGAGAAGAATAACCAATCCCAGGTACTTGGATTTTCCATAATACATTGGTAATAGAATCCCATTTTGTGGGTAAATTTGTTTCTGCACTTGTACCATCCTGATTAGGACCTCGCCATCCCGGCCAGTTTTGCGCCGTTATAAATTGTGAAGAGCAAATAATAAGTAGTATTATAAATTTGCTGATTTTCAATTTGACCATTTAGAATGATTTACCGGTAAAATAATAGCAATTTCTATAATTACAAAAATAATCAAGTTTGTCAGCTGGTGAAATATAAACAACATTCTTTTTTATAAGGCTCAAAATAAAAATGTTTTTGCCTTCACGATAAATTAAATTCATAAATTTAACTGCGGGAAAAGAATTGCCTTTAGAACAGGAATGTTAACCGTAGGTTCTTTTATATGCTGTACATTTCATATATTTACAAAACCATGGTTTTTAATTAAGTAGAATTGCCTTTCGAAATAGTTATTTAATTTGTTTCTGTTAATGAAAATCTAAGCCTGAGAAATGAATATTGCAACGATTTCAAGAAAATTGGATGCTTTGTATGAATTTGACCGGGAGCCGGTAACCCCCAATTTTTTGCAAGGTATTGGTAATTTTTTAGGAAGTTATGCTGGAGAGCATGTGGCTGGAACCGAATTTGTAATCGGAATGTTGTTTGTTGCGCATGGTGTGTCTGTCAGTGACATGTTTCTGGGTGGTTTTATTGGAAATGTGCTGGCAGTTTTAAGTTGGGCGTTGATAACGGCCCCTATTGCTGTAAAAGTACGTTTATCACTTTACTGGCAGCTGAAAATGATTTGCGGTTCAGTGCTTGTATTTCTCTACAATATTGTTAATGCCCTTATGTTTTGCTTTTTGGCTGGTGCCATGGTTGCAGTATCGGCAACTGCGGTTGGAATTCCCTTTAGAGTGGAAATGCCTACCCTGAATGACATGTATCCTTCAAGTGCAGGTTGGATAATAACAGTATTTGGGGTAGGCGTGGTAATAACTACATTTGCCATTTTGGGATTTGAGAAACTGGCCCGCTTTTCAAAAATAGCTGCTCCCTGGATGTTGCTCATTTTTATAGCTGCCGCCATTTCATCATTACCGCGCCTGGGAGTGCAAACCAATCTGAGTAATTTCTGGGAAGTTGCCCGGGAAAGGATTTGGACAGGAACAGCTTTACAGGGTCAGTCGCAATTTAATATATGGCATGTTATCTTTTTTTCCTGGTTTGCCAATGGAGCAATGCATCTTGGAATGAGTGATCTTTCAATTTTAAGGTATGCTAAAAAGTGGCAGTACGGTTTTGCTTCTGCAGTTGGGATGTTTCTGGGGCACTATGTGGCATGGATTTCTTCGGGAATATTATATGCGGCTGCTTCAAGCGATGCACCCGGAGAAGTTGCTTTTCAGGCCATTGGAATTTCCGGAGCTTTATGTGTAATCGTTGCCGGCTGGACAACAGCCAATCCTACCTTGTACCGGGCAGGCCTGGCTTTACAGGTAGCTTCTCCCGGTTGGAGCAGATGGAAGGTTACTTTGCTGGCCGGGCTTGTGACAACTGTGGCTGCCTTGTTTCCTGCTCTTGTAATGAAATTACTTGATTTTGTTGCTCTTTACGGACTCATCCTGATTCCAATGGGAGGAGTAATTTTTGCCGATTTTTATCTTATGAAGAAATTTGGTCTGAAAGATTACTATGCGGAAAGTAAAGATATCGATTTTAACTGGGCTGCCGGTTTTACCTGGTTTATACTTTTGGCAGCAGCTCTTGTCCTGAATCAGGTGGTGGGGATTGAACTTTATTTTCTGCCTTTACCAGCCTGGATAATGGCTGTTGTTCTTTTTGTGGTTTTAAGTAAAATTTATCAAAAAAAATAGTCCTATGAAACCAATACTGCAATTTTTTTCGCTGGTTGGTATACTGCTGACAATCACACCACCTGTTCTTTTTTTCCTGGGAAAAATTAGTTACACGTCTCAAAATTTCTGGATGCTGGCTGGTGCAGTTATCTGGTTTGCTTCAGCGTCTTTTTGGCTGGGGAGTGTCAGGAAAACTAAAAAGTAGAATAAATATGCCAATGATGTAGAATTTGTACAGAAAAATAGATGCAATGAAACAATTAAAACTTTTGACCGAATGGATATTTGTGTTATTTTTTGCTGCCTGCCAGCAAATGGGTTCTCCTGTGATTCTGGAAGAATTAAGATGCGAATTTCAGGAAAACCCAATGGGAATTGACCGTGTACATCCTGTTTTACAATGGAAAATAAGAGATGACCGTAGGGGAGCAAAACAAACTGCCTGGCAGGTAATTGTTTCCAGTACATCTGATAAAGTGGCGCAACTTGAAAGTGATGTATGGGATTCAGGAAAGATTTCTTCGGAACAATCGGTACATGTTGTTTATGAAGGACCAACACCTGAATCGGGAAAAACCTACTTTTGGAGCGTGCGCATTTGGGACAAAGATGGAGAAGCCTCAGACTGGAGCAAACCTGCTACCTGGGAGATGGGATTACTGAATGAAAACGACTGGAAGGCGCAATGGATTGCGCGTTCCAACAATAATCCGGGACGATCAGTTAACATGAGAAAAGAATTTAATCTGGAAAATAAAAAAGTTCGTAAAGCAAGAGCATTTGTTACAGGACTTGGAAATTATGTTTTTTTTCTGAATGGGAAACGGGTAGGAAATGATTTGCTAACACCAGGATGGACACATTATCCTGAACGACTGGAATACCAGGTATATGATGTAAAAGAGTTGCTTAACGCCGGTGAAAATGCTGCAGGAGCAACTTTGGGCAATATGTGGTGGTCAGGTGGATTGGGTTGGCAAGGGGGTAAAAAATACAGTGCAGGGCCATTGAAATTTTTAATGCAAATGCACATCGAATTTGAAGATGGTTCTGCTCAAATCTTTGTTACAGATGAATCATGGAAATGGACCGAATCGTCCATTTGGGAGGATAATATATACGATGGAGAAAAATACGATGCAAATCTGGAACAAGAAGGGTGGGAGCATCCTGGCTTTGAAGATGAAGCATGGGCTGAGGTTGAGCCTGCTGAATACGGGGGAAAGCTAAAAGGTCCGGGTGCTCCGCCCCTTAAGCATCATGAGGATTTGCTGGCAGTTTCACTGAATGAACCGGTTGGGGGTGAATATGTGTACGATTTTGGTCAGAATATGGTAGGATGGGCCAAAATAAAGCTTAACGTTCCTAAAGGTGATACCATTTCATTCAGATTTGCTGAACTTTTACATGAAGATGGTACAGTTGCACAGGAAAATCTTCGTTCTGCAAATGCAATTGATATGATTGTTTCCAATGGAAAGGAAATTGAATGGGAACCTAAATTTACTTATCATGGATTCCGGTATGTGCAGGTATCAGGATTAAAAGAAAAGCCCGGAATAAGTGATTTAACTGGTAAAGTTATTTATACCGATCAACCTTTTATTGGTCGGTTTGAGTGTTCCAATGATTTAATAAATACCATTAATAAAAATGTGAGATGGGCACAGAAAGGAAATTTTTATCCGGCACCAACCGACTGCCCGCAACGTGATGAACGCCTTGGTTGGATGGGCGATGCCCAGATTTTTGCTCCAACAGCCAACTTTAATATGCACCTGGATCGCTACTGGTCGAAGTGGATGTTTGACATTACAGACGGGCAGGATGAGGAAGGCTGGGTATATGATGTTAATCCTCCAATTGTTGTTGAGGGACCTTCAAAACCTGGATGGGGTGATGCCATAGTTATTATTCCATGGCTTAATTACAGGTATTATGGGAATACACGCATAATTGAAGATAATTATGATGGAATGAAAGCCTGGGTTGAATATATGCGTAAAAATAGTGTTAACGATATTTATTTTTGGGAACAGAATGGCTGGTATGGCTATGGAGATTGGATTGCAGTGGAACCGTCGCCGGGAAAACCTATTGGTTCAGCTTATTATTTTTACAGTGTGAAACTATTGGGAAAAATGGCTGAAGTAATTGGTAAAACGGAGGATGCACAGGAGTATTTCGCTCTTTCACAAAAAATTGCTGAAGCTTTCCATCGTGAGTATTGGGATGAGGAGAAACTAAACTATCCAGGAGGCACGCAAACAGCCAACCTTTTGCCATTGGCATTTGGATTGACTCCTGAAGAGATGGAAGTTCAGGTGGTGAAAAATCTGGTAGAAGATGTCAAGAAGAAAGAAGGACATCCAACAACCGGATTTCTTGGAACCGGATATATATTACCTGTATTAAGCAAGTATAATCATCATGAGCTTGCCTATGAAATGTTAAACAAAACCGATTACCCCAGTTGGGGATATATGGTAAAAAATGGAGCAACCACAATTTGGGAGCTTTGGAATTCAGATACTGAACGTCCTGAAGGAATGAATTCAAGAAATCATTTTGCTCTGGGATGTGTTGGTGAATGGATATGGAATAATCTGGGAGGAATAAATATTTCAGATGAACAACCCGGATTTAAACAAGCTGTTATTAAACCGCTTCCGGCAGGTGATTTACAATGGGCTAAAGCAGAATATGAAACGAATTACGGCTTACTTTCGGTTCGTTGGAATCTCAAAAATGGTATATTTACTCTGAACCTGATTGTGCCGCCAAATACAACGGCTTTAGTTGAATTACCAAAAACGAACATCAATTCTGTAATAAAAGAAGGAGGAAAGGAAATTGGAAAAGACCCTATTGAAGGAATACAGAAAGTTGAATCAGGAAAAATTCTTACTGCCGCGGGAAGTTATGTTTTTACGGTTGAATAATTTTTTTGTATTTTAACAGGGATAAGTTCGCTTATGAAATACTTTCACCACCAAAATACGGTTGAATATGAAATAAAAACTCACCTTTCAAAGGAATTTGGAAGGGAAGTAAAAATCTTTTCATCTGCCACATTGATGGGGGGCTGTATAAATCATGCCTCAAAACTAGAGACCAGTGAGGGAAGTTATTTCTTAAAATGGAATGCTGATGGCCCTGCGGAAATGTTTTTAAGAGAAGCAGAGGGTCTTATTGAACTGAAGAAAGCTGCAGGCCACTGTTTGATTATTCCTGAAGTAATTGCTTCAAAGGAAGTGAATACTTCTCCCGGATTTTTAATACTTGAATACCTTGAACCAGGAAAGGATGCAAAAAATACCGATGATAATCTTGGCAGGTGTTTAGCTGCCTTACATCAATATAAAAATACACGGTTTGGTTTTTTCAATAACAACTATTGCGGAGCCACACTACAGGAAAATTTATGGAAAGATAACTGGGCAGAATTTTTCAGAGATAACCGAGTTGGATTTTTATTGGAATTAATTCAAAAGGAAAGGCCATTACCAGCAGTGGAAATGAAAATTTACCGGCAGCTAATGAAAAAAATACCTCTGCTAATTTCTGGTTCTGCACAACCGGTATTAATTCATGGTGATTTATGGTCGGGGAATTATATGATTACCGACAGTGGACCAGCGCTTATCGATCCTGCTGCCTGTTATGCCGACCGTGAGATGGAGTTTGGTATGATAACGATGTTTGGCGGGTTTTCCAGGCGCTTTTACGATGCCTATAACGATGTTTTCCCGCTTCCTGCCGATTGGAAATACAGAAACAGGTTATACCAATTGTACCATGTGCTAAATCATTATTACCTGTTTGGTGGCAGTTATAGAAGTCAGGCTCTGATGCTGGCAAAAAGTTATCTTTGAAAATTGTCAGATCAAAATTATTTGATTGCAGGATTAAAAAAGATTATTATAAAAAGGAAATGTTTGCCAATAGAACAAAGGATATCAAGCCGTTTATTGTAATGGATGTTCTTGAAAGAGCAGCTGAACTGGAACGTGAAGGAATATTCATTGTTCATATGGAAGTAGGTGAGCCTGATTTTAACGTTCCCGATGTTGTATCGGAAGCTGTTCAGCAGGCGCTCGCTGAAGGCAGAACACATTACACCCACAGTCTTGGCGATCCCGAACTGCGGGAAGCTCTTGTAGACATGTATGAGCAGGTGTATAATGTGAGGATTTCTGCCGGACAAATTGTGATCACTTCAGGAAGTTCTCCTGCTATTCTTTTAGTTCTGGGTGTACTTTGCAATCCCGGGGATGAAGTTATTATTTCCGATCCGGGATATGCCTGTTATCCGAATTTTATTCGGTTTTTAGGGGCAAATGCAGTAAAAGTCCCTGTTTTTGAGGAAGATGGATTTCAGTATAAGCCGGAGGAAATTGGTAAACGGATAACGGAAAAAACGAGGGCAATAATGATAAACAGCCCTATGAATCCTACCGGGAACTTATTGTCGTCAGAAGTAATGCAACAATTGACGAGGTATAATTTACCTGTAATTTCTGATGAAATTTATCATGGGTTGGTATATAAAGGACGGGCGCATTCTATGCTTGAATTTACTGATAATACATTTGTTGTAAATGGATTTTCTAAACTCTATGCTATGACGGGATTTCGCCTGGGGTATGTTGTGGCACCTCCTGAATATATCCGTCCTATGCAGAAGTTTCAGCAGAACCTTTTCATTTGTGCCAGCTCTTTTGCGCAACGTGCAGGTATTGCCGCTTTAAAAAAGGCAGGGCCGGATGTACTTAAAATGAAAGAGATTTACAACAAAAGACGCATTTACCTGATAAAAAGATTAACGAAGTTGGGATTTAGGATTCATTCGGTTCCTACAGGTGCATTTTATATTTTTGTGAATGTTAATCATATTTCCAGAAACAGCTATCAACTTGCTTTTGATATTCTTGAAAATGCGCATGTTGGAGTGGCTCCCGGAATTGATTTTGGAAAAAACGGGGAGGGTTATTTGCGTTTTTCCTATGCCAATTCAATCGAAAATATTAAGGAAGGAATGGATAGGCTGGAAAAATATTTTCAAAAAATTCCTCTAATAAATATTTTATAAGCTAAATATTGTTTTTGATATCTGATATCTTAAGGTTATCAGGGGCCTGATAATTTTCCCAATGGACGATTTCATCAAGTGGTTTACGTTTTTTTTGAGGAACAGTATTATCTTCAGGGTAACCAACTGGAATTAAAGCAACCGGTGAAACGTGCAAGGGAAACTTTAGATATTCAGCACATCGCTCGGTGTCGAAATTACAGACCCAACAGGTACTTAGTCCCAATTCCGTTGCCTGAAGTGTTAAGTGATCCACTGCAATGGCAACATCAATTTCAGCTGAATCTTTACCGTCGATGCTTCTTTTCCATGACTGGGAGTGATCTGCACAGGCTATAATAATAACTGGTGCGGCTTTAAACCATTCCCTTGGATATGTTCTATGAATCAATGCCAGATTTTCTTTTTGTTGCACCACAACAAAATGCCAGGGCTGATAATTAACTGCCGAGGGAGCCATCCGGGCTGCTTCAAGAACTTTGATTAGTTTACTCTTTTCAACAGGGATGTCCTTATATTTTCTGGCTGAGTATCGTTGAGTAATAAGTTCACTAAATTTCATGAATGTAGCGTTAAAAACGTTAATGTATTTATGATCTTCATTTATTCCAGGTTTTCTTATTCCGAATCTTGTATAAAAATAGGATTTGGCTTATCGAACTGCAAAAAAAATAAAGGAAAAGAATTTTTTTTCTCATTTATTCATTTTTAAAAACTGAAACCAGTACCTGGCAGTTTTTTTCAAAAACGATTATAAAATGCATCATTAATTTACATTTATTCTGTATAACTGTGAAAATATTTTTGTTTTAACATTAACAACTACAGTTTTCAGGAGCCCGATGTGTTTTTTAGCAGCTATTTTGGTGTAACACATATATAATTTCGACGTCTTATAACTGAAATTAAAGTTCAAAAAACAAAACAATGTTTAATTAAAATTTTAAAACCATGAAAAAATGTAAAATGATTACCGCATTTGTTATTTGTTTCCTGATGGTATCTGTGTATGCCAAAGCTGCTGAATCAAATAAAGATTTTAATAAATTCGAAATTGCCGTAGTGGATGACAATGATTTGGGAAAAGATGTGGAGAAGGTATGGAATCTCACTTATGAAGGAAGTGAAAATCCCATTACTGTAACAAAACGTAAAACAACGGATGGAAGTGCATATATTGTAAATTCCAGGAATTTTGAAGTATGCTATTTGTCATCTCCGAAAGGGTTTGGAGCCAGAACAGTGAAAAGAGCATGGAGTAATGTACCGCCTCAAATAAATAATGCAGTTCTGAATGCTGAAGAATTGAGAAAACAACAAATTCTGACTCCATTAAAAGTTGACGATGAAAAGGCACTTGGATTAATTGCTAGTTATTTACCAAGTCTTTTTAATGATCAATACATTCATTTGTTAAATTAAACAGCAACAAAATCAAAGCAAAAAGAACTGCAGTTTTCTGCGGTTTTTTTTGCTTTATCAATCTTGTTTTTTAGTATTTATGAAAAATTTCTATCCAAATTCCGGTCCAGTTAAAAGCATCTGAAATTCTGGTCTTTCCTGAAAGGGTGAATAATCTTTATGCATACGGATAAAATATCTTTGCTCTCTAAACTTCAAACTGGTTAACCAACTGATTAGCTCTTTTTTATTTTCAGGAACATCTACAACAACAGGTTGACCTTTTAAATTGCTTAATGCTTTAGTTATAAGAATTTTTGCCTCATCGGTTGTTGTGGCCGATACCGGTCCTATTTGATTGTATATTGTTCCATTTCTTCCCAGTGCAAATCCTTTTATTTGATTGTTGTTTTTAAGAATCCAGGACTTATTGGGAAAATTATTCAAAAGAAATTTCAATAATGATCTTCTGTTGGCCCCAATTATTTGCTGGTCAAAAGCTTCAATCTCTGAAATATTGCATAGTGGCGAGATCTCACAGGAATCGCCGTAAATAGATTGCCAATCAAGAACTGGAGTAGAATCAGTTGTCAAACGGTAGGTTATGTATTCATCTCTGAATCCAAATTTTTGATAAACTTTATGGCCGGCAGGGGTGGCATCCAGCTTTACCGAATTAAAAGATTTTAATTTTTCCAATATTTTGGATAAAAGAAGTTTACTTACCCCTATTCCCCTGAATTCCTTATGAACGAGCACCATGCCAATCCAGGCAATTTTATTTTCATAATTCATTGCCGTTACCGTCCCTATAACTCTTCGGTTCCGTTCGGCAGCAAGGCATAAATTTGCCGGATCCCCAATCAGTAATTCCCAGTCCTTTTCAGTCTGATTCCAAAATTCAGCATCAGAAAGCTGCTTCGCCTCGGGAATATCGTAATTTGTTAATGTTCTTAAGTCAGCCAATTATCGAGATTTTCTTTAACAAAAACATCGTCGTTTAAATGTGGGTAGGCATCATATACCCGGGTTATTTCTTCCTTCTGCCCGGGAGACAGTGCCTCTTCTTCATTTAAAGTCCAGATCCCTTCCAGAAGTCCCTGTTTTCGCAACACTTCGTGAATACCTGTTATACATCCTGCAAAGTTATTGGCTACATCAAAAAAGGCTGCATTACTATCGGTTATTTGATTGGCCAGGACCAGTACATCCTGCATATTATCAGCCAACTGATGGTTATGTACCCTGTCGAGCAGTTCAACAGCCGAACGCGTCCAAACTGCCCAATGACCCAATAAACCCCCCACAATTCTTTTTTTGATGGTATTACCGTTAACCGAAAATTGATATTCGGATAATAAATCAACCAGAATATTATCATCGTTGCCTGTATAAAGGGCTATTTTATCCGCTCTTCCCGATTCGGCCACACCGCGGACTACATCCAGGGTTTGATAACGGTTAAAGGGTGCCATTTTAATTGCAATGACATTATCAATCCGGGCAAATTCCCTCCAAAAGTCTACATCCAGTTTTCGGCCTCCCACTGCGGGTTGCAGGTAGAAACCGATTACCGGAATTACGTCAGCTACCGTTTTACAATGTTTCAATATTTCTTCATTTGATGCATTGGCAAATGCGGCAAGGCTTAATAAAACGGCATGAAAACCATTACTCAGTGCTAGATTTGCTTCTTTGAGAGCCTGTTCGGTTTTTCCAATAGCACCGGCTATTCTGATTACCTGTTTCTGATTTCTGGATTCATACCTGTTAAATTCTTCTCTTGCCAATTGAAGAACAGGACCATATAAATCAAATTCAGGCAATCTGATTTCAAACTGTGTTGTATGAACTCCTACAGCCACCCCTCCTGCGCCTGCATCCAGATAATATCGCATTAAGGCACGTTGCCGGCGTTCATCTAATTGTCGGTTTTTATCTAATGCCAATGGAAGAGCAGGTATAACAACACCTTTTTGTAAAGTATTTAAAACCTCCCCGGGCAATTCTGTGTATTTCATTATTTTCTCTATTTTTCCTTTTTTATAAAGTTTAATTCATTAATATTTTCCATCTCTAACTTCATAATGAGTAGGTTTACCTAATAATTTCTTTTCATCTTTCATCCATTCGGCAATCCATCGTATAACTTGCGAGATAGGTACTTTAGGATGACCATATAAACCATAGGCGTATTGTGAATTGTTTAAAAGGGCAGTTGGTGCTTCTTTTCCTACAAGCTTAGTCTCAACTCCAAACAGTTTCCCAAATTCTTCTGCAACATCACGTACACGTATGATCTCTTCACCAGTAATATTAATTACTTTTGCAGGACTTTCGGCGAGTTCAACTGAACGCAGAACAACATCGTTTACATCACCTTGCCAGATTACATTAAAATAACCCATTGATAAATCCAGTGGTTCCTGGTTTTTAACCTTGGTTGCAATATCAACCAAAACTCCATACCTTAATTCCACAGAATAATTTAAACGAATTAAAGCAACCTGAGTTTTGTTTCTTTTACTTCCATATTCAAACATTCTTTCCCTTCCCAGGCACGATTGAGCATATTCACCAACTGGTTCAGGCTTATCTGTTTCTTTTGATCCACCTGATTCCACAGGCACAAGTGGATAAACACAGCCTGTTGAGAATGCCACTATCTTTGAGTCTTTAAAATGCTCAACAACAAGTGCCGGCATAAAGGAATTAACTGCCCATGTAAGGGAAAGATTATCCTCTGAACCAAACTTCATGCCTGCTAAAAAATATACATTTTTTACCTTTGGCAAAGAATGAATAAAACGTGTATCCAGCAAGTCTCCATGAATGGTCTCAATTCCCAATGCCTCAATACGTTTCTGTTCTTCATCTGATTCAAAAAGGGAAACCCCATAAATCTTTTTTGAAACTCCTGCTTCATTGCATGCCCTTTTTGCCATCAGCGCCAGTGTAGGCCCTATCTTTCCTCCAACACCTAAAAACATGATATCACCGTCTATACGGCTGAACATATCAATAGCTTCTTTGCTTGGTCTGGAAATCAGTTCTTCCAGCTGTTCCTCATTTACAATTTTTTTAGGCAATTCAATCATTTTGTTTTCCTCCTTTTAATATTACTGTTTTATATATATCTACTGCTTTTTGTATGTTATCCAAATAACAAAATTCGTCGGTCTGATGAGCCATCTCCGGTTGACCCGGACCCAGTATAACAGTTGGAGCTCCTTTAAAGGCATGCTGCAGTACTGCCCCGTCTGTCAGGTAAGGTAGTGATTTCGGGAAACCTTTTTCCCCTTTTTGTATTCCACAGGCAGAATAAACTGATGTAACAAACGGACTGGATTCATCAGATGATACTGCCGCTAAATCTACAAGTACTTCTATAGCCACTTCTTCTCCAAATTCCTGTTCAAGGGCTTTAAGTAAGTGGACATGGTTCATTTTTGTGGTTGTTCGGGCATCAATTGTAAATTCTGCATGGTCGGGTACCGAATTTAAATTAATGCCACCCTGCATTTTACCTACGTTCAATGTAGAATATCCTAGCAAGGGATCTTCTTCCTGTTTAAAATCGAATTTTTCTGCTTTTATCACCGCCTTGGCTGCTTTATAAATAGCATTATCACCAAGGTGAGGCATAGATGAATGGGCTGTTTTTCCGGAGGTCGACAGGTTCAGGTACAATCCTCCTTTATGGCCTATTGCCGGTATATTGGCCGTTGGCTCACCGACTATAATTCCTCTAACCGGCCCGGTTTCTTTAAAGGCAGTCATCAGATGCTTTGCTCCCTGACATCCGGTTTCCTCTCCGGCAGTGAACAGGAGTATAATTCCTGCCGGAGGATTCCCTTCATTCAATGCCTGCACAGCTGCAACAACCATAGCAGCAAGACCGCTTTTCATATCGCTGGATCCGCGGCCGAAAATTTTACCATTTTTCTCTTCTCCACCAAAAGGATTGTTTTTCCATTCCCTGGAACCCAGAGGAACTGTATCAAAATGTCCCGATAGTACGATTGGATGTTCATTTTCAGATATACCTTTCTTTGCAACCATATGTAACCGGTTTTTCCCATACGGAATGTATTCAACGGAAAAACCATTATCCGACAGTAATTTTCCTGTTAACCTGGCTGCAGCGGCTTCATTGCCCGGCGGATTTACGGTATTGAGCGCTATGAGCTCACGGGTAAACTGTATTACATCGGGTCCCAACATTTTTTATTATTAGAGTGATTGAAGATACGAAATAATTTTGCTGTACATGAAATAAACCATGATGGAAATTAAAATAAACCCCATTACAGCAAGGAAATTTTGCCACAGGTTATTTTTAAATTTGCCCATCACTTTTCTGTTGTTCAGTATCAGGAACATCCCCACAGCAATTAAAGGAACTGCTAATATTGAAGAAGCTTGCGCTAAAATGAGCGTGTAAATAATGTTCCCACGAAAAAAGACTGCGATAAACATTCCTAAAAGAAGAATGATTGATGTGAATATTTTTGGCATTTTTTCACTCATGGTACGTCCTAACCCCAGGCCATCAGAAAGTAATCCTCCACCCATTACTGCGTTCACCATCAGAGAAGAAAAAGCAGCAGCACATAATCCGATACTGAAGATTACCTTTGCATAACTCCCGAATAACGACTCAAGCTGCATTGCCATATCGGCTGCAGAATTAACCGTTATGCCCATGGGATGCAATGCAGAGGCCGATGTTACTATAATTAAAATTGAAATAAGTGCAAGAAGAAATATTCCCGTATAGGTATCACTAAGTCCTTTTTTTATTTCGGTTATTTTCCATCCTTTATTCTGCGAAAGGTACGACTGGTAAAGAGCGCCGTGCAAAACAAACGTAGTGCCAACAAGTGCAGCAATAATATCAAGCGACTTCATATCAAACCGGTGAGGCAAAAATCCGCTGGCCATCTGGCCTACATCCGGTTTTGTAAGCATGAGGTTAAAAAAGAAGGCGAGTATCATGATCATCACCAGAAACATCATCAGCTTTTCCAGCAGTTTGTATAGGTTTTTTGCATAAAAAAGCAACACAAGTGCCGTTGGTGTAAAAATAAGAGGCCATACCCTTTCATCAATACCCGTTATGCCCTGCATGGCTATCCCCACTCCAAGATTATTGCCAAACTGAAAACTGGAGGCTGACATGAAAGCAGATATACCAATGAGTACTGAAAACCACCTTCCATAGTTTACGGAAATGGAATTTAATATTGAATCTTTATTGGATATACCAAAACGGGCACCCATTGAGGTATAGATTACCATGGAAATGGCTGCAAGCAGAATTACCCATAAAAATGCATACCCATATTCCGAACCAATACGCGATGATACTGTAATGCTGCCAGGACCCAGCACAACTGAGGCAATAATAAATCCTGGCCCCAGAGATTTTAAATAAAATTTTAACTTTTTAAGCCACTGCATGGTCGATTAGTTTATAATTAATAGTTTGAACATCAAATTAACAAAAGGTAAATGATCTGATTTGTAACTTTTAGTATTAAAAATTGTCATGTTAATTCCCTTGTTTTTAAAGTAATCCGGAGTTTCGATTGAAAAGAAATCATCCCGTCACTTATTTCTTTCGGGGAGCTTAAAACTTTAACTTTTAATTTAATTTTCATCCTGAAATCCTGTTTTATGAAAAAAACCTCTTCCTGTAGCTGTGTTACCACAAATTCAATAAAAAAACAAAAATATAAAATCTATTGGGAAAAGAAATTATTAATTTAAAAGTCGTAATAAAACGAAACTTTAATTCTAAAAGATTTTTATCGGGAATTATACCTTTGTTTTTCATTTAGAACAGGAACAGGATATAACATTTTATTTCATTTATGAAGGTTTTACAACCTTTATTCCTGCATTTTCTTACAATCGGAAATTAATACGGTGTATCAAAGCAGGCTATAACTTCTTTTATTTCCGATTCTTATTGATCTGCAAAGAAAACTGATGATATATCCTTTTATCATCAAAAAAATGTTTATAAATACTTTAATAAACCATTTATTTTGAAAGGTTTTATGATATATTTGCATTTATCAGAAACATTATAAATTTTTCAATGAGTCGATCATCAAACAAATCAACTGTATCAAGGAGAGCCGGGATACTTGAAGAACTGGAAGGGAAAGGAGAGGTTTCCGTTAAAGATTTAAGCCACATGTTTGAAATAAGCGAAGTAACGATCCGAAACGATCTTGCTCAGCTGGAAAAGCAGAATATGTTAATTCGGGCAAGAGGCGGTGCTATTAAAATTAAATTCTACCGCATTGGAAACGATCCTTCAATATCCCAAAAGCAAAAAGAGTTTCTCAAAGAAAAGCAACGAATTGCAAAGGCCGCAGTCAGTCTTATTTCTGACGGGGATACTATAGTTTTGGATTCAGGTTCAACAACTACGGAAATTGCAAAAAATTTAAAACAATTCAGTAACCTTACTATCATTACCAATGCATTAAATATTGCCAGTATACTTTCTGAATATGAAGGTATAAACATCTTCATGCCTGGTGGTTCCCTGAGGAAAAAGTCTTTATCACTGGTAGGAGTACTTGCTGATGAAAATTTCGAAAAATTTTACTGTGATAAATTGTTTCTTGGTGCTGATGGTATTGATACCAAACATGGGCTTTCTACTCCGGATTCAGAAGAGGCTCACCTGAATCAAATTATGATTAAAATCGCAAAGAAAGTAATTGTTGTTGCAGATTCAAGCAAGTTTCAAAGAAGACGGTTTGCTTTTATTGGGCCTGTTTCCGATCTTGATGTAGTAATTACTGATTCAGGATTAACAGAAGAAGATAAAATTCGTCTCGAAAAAAATGAAATTGAAGTAATTATTGTTTAATAATTTGTCCAGTCTAAATTTTAAACCCCGGGCAGAATTCCTAATGGCAGTGTTACGTATGCTGGGAATTCATTAAATCCCGAAGCTTTCCCTCTCCCAATAAGGATGATTATTCTGTGGTAAATCTCTTTAGAACACAAAATTTTAGTCCAAAATATTCGTGTTTTTAGTGTTACAGGTACTTTTTCTCATTAAAGGAGTCGGGTTACAGATAATTCCTTATAGTTTAATTCGAATTAACTTCGAATTAACTTCGGATTAACTTCGCACCAAATTCGAAAAATTTTGAATTTAATCCGAATTTAATCCGAATTTGATACGAAGTTGTATCGGCTTAAAAGGCTCCGAATGGTATTTTTAATTTCAGCATTTTCAATAACAGGGGAAATGGAATTAACTGTTTGGGCGTAAATGGAATATTGCCTGACCGGTTTTTGTCTGTTTTTTAATCGGAAAGGGTGTCGGTTTAAAAGAATAATGCAACTTAAAAAACTGTTGTTTCCAAAGTCAGGCAAGTTGTTGGATTTCAGGCATTCTTAAAAAAGAATGGCGGGAATAAACCTTTTGTCTGAAAGGGTACCCGGATTTTTCCCCTCCGTGTAATATGTGCCATTCAAAACCCTAATTCTTTGAAACTGCTGTAGCTTCATATTCCTGTTGCAGTTTGTCAAGATTAATGCTGCTTACATTGCCGTTATGAATTATTAACCTGTAATACAAAACCAACTGTTCACCGGTTGGAACTTTAATTCTTTCGCGGCCGGGAAAAACAATATTTTGCATACTGGTTTTTGATCGTAAAATCCATGATGCCGGATAATTTGGTGTTTCAGGATGGCAAAGTATTGCTATGCCGTTTATTTCACTATTTTCATTAAAGGTGCCGGAAATATCCATCCATGGTCCGGCAAAAACAGCTTCAGTTTTGGGTTCTACTATTCCTTTATCCGACGTAAAGGTAATATCATCGGGAAGTTTCACCCTGGTGCATAATCCGCCGTAACCTTTAGGGTCATCGGAACCTCCTATTTCAACATCGGGCAATAAAGCTTTTAATGCGATAGCAAAATCAATTTTTCGAATTTCATTTTGAAGAGGATGGACAGTGATTGTTGTATGTTCACTTATGAATGGTTTGCCATTTTCATAGACAGGTGATTTCCAGAGTACATCAACTTCGAGTTTTGCTGATTTTTTGTCAGATGACAGGTTAACATTTACAACCTCTTGTTCAATATTTTCCATTATCCAACCATCACCAACACTTTTCCCGTTAACATATATTTGATGCCATGCCCAAAAAATACCCCTGTGGTAAGGATGGTCAGCAGGAAATTCTTCTGTCAATACTTCTCCTTTTAAGTTGTATAACGGATGCAAATAATTGTTGCAGATGTATTCCCCGTTGAGCGACTTTGGCATTTTCTGATAAAAAAACACAGGTTTCCCGTTTTCTTTAAGTTCCACTCCCTGTTCCTTCTTTTCAAATGAAAAGTCAGAATCCGGTTCATTCGACTGGCAGGATATAAATACGATTGTACTTAACCAGCAAAAAAAGATGAAGCGTTTCATGATTTCTTCAATTTTAACAAAAGTATTATTCAGCCATCAAATATACTGCAATAATTGCTGTGATCATTCCTGCCATTATTATTGGATGTGGAACAACCATATAAATCAGGAGAGACAAAAGTATGGTAATAAGGGGTGCGCCTGCATTGGTCATCGGCGCAACAATAATTACCTTTCCAAACCGGATGGCATACAGCAGCGTAAGAGCCCCTATTGAATTAAATGTCATTATAATAAGATTCAGGTAAAGTCCTTTAAAGCCCCAGTATATGGGTTGGCTAAAATCGGTCATGAAATAAGCTATTGGCGTTAATAAAATGCCTGAAATCATCATGTAAAAAAAGATGCTTTCTGCTTTCATGTTATTATTGGCAAGTTTCATAAAGTATGCCTGAATTCCCCAGGCCAGAAATACAAAAACAGCAAGTATGAACCATAAAAAACCGCCGGAAGTATTGCTTTGTGGCTCCTGATACGACATTAGCAAAATAGCTGCCAGAGCAGTTATGATTCCAATCCAGTGTCGCTTTGAGGTTGTTTCTTTTAAAAACAGCACGGATAATAAAACGGTTACGACAGGTGACAGAGAAATAATTGGAAAGACAAGATATGCCGGACCTTCTTTTAATGCATGAAACAAGATTAACTGGCCGCTTGAACCAAGCAATCCAATTATGAATCCATACATCATGGATTTCCAGTCGTATTCGAGCTTCCACTTAATGATGCTGAGTGCAACCAGGGCACAGGGTATCATGGTTACCGACCACACAATGTATCCAAGAGTTGCAGGAAAACCTGCCTTTTCCGGAATCTCAATCAATGCACCCCACACTCCCCAAAATAAAGTTGTTGTGAGTGCATACAAAAACCACGGTTGTTTTTTCATTATTTTAAATATTAATTCAGGCTGTTTTTTTACAAAAAAAAGAAATATATTGTGAAAAATATTGTTTTTCCAAAATTATTTTCTTTCGAATACTTTTAGTTAAGTTTAAAATTTAAAAAACATATTCTTATTATGAATTCCAAGGAACGTACCATTCAGGCAATTAACCATCAGGAACCTGATAGGCCCCCTATCTATGTTTCTTTAACACCACAACTGGCAAAAAAATTATCTGATTCAACGGGTTTACCCTATGAACCGCCAATCGATGCCATGGAATCGGCAAGGATTTCTCATATGGCGCTATTGGATCATCTTGGTGTGGATATAGTTGCTGTTGCTGCAACTGCACCTCCTGAAGGTAAAACTTTGGTATTGCCCGATGGACGCATTAAAAACGAATGGGGGATGATTTATAAAAATGCCGGTATTTATGATGAATTTGATGAATATCCGATGGCACATGCTGTGACTCGCGAAGATGCCATCAATTATCCGGTTCCCGATCACAAACTTGATGTAAGGTATGATAAAGCAAGGGAAACGATGAAAATCTACGGAAATAACCATGGAGTTATAGGGGATGTGGAAACCATGTTTTTTGAAACATCGTGGTACCTTACCGGAATGGAAAAATTACTGGTTGATTTGATTATGGAAGCTGAGTATGTTCCTTTCTTGCTCGATAAAATTATGGAACAAAATATTATAGCCGGGAAAAAGCTTGTTGAGATGGGGGTGGATATACTCTGGTGTGGTGATGACTTTGGAGGGCAACATGGGATGTTGATTGATCCTGAGATGTGGCGAAAAATCTTTAAGCCCCGAATAAAGTATATGTTTGAAGAATTTCGAAAGGTGCGATCCGATATTAAACTGGCATGGCACAGTTGCGGTTCAATTTTGCCTATTATTCCGGATTTTATAGAAGTTGGACTGGATATTCTTAATCCCATCCAACCTCTTGCAAAAGGAATGGAACCTGAATTTTTAAAAAACACCTACGGCAGGGATCTTGTTTTTTTTGGAGGTATTGATGTTCAGGAATTGTTGCCCTACGGCAATCCACAAACCATCAGGGATGAAGTCAGACGAAGAATGGATATTCTTGGTAAAGGCGGAGGTTATATTGTTTCTCCTGCCCATAATATTCAACCAGACACTCCTCTTGAAAATGTTTTTGCCTTTTTTGAAGCTGTGATTGATAAATAGCAAAACGGGAAAGCCAAAGTTTAAATGATTTTGCGTTCTGCCGCATCCCACTCAACCCTTCTTTTTTCAATGTACGACTTGTGTGCCATCATTACAGCAACACCTTCCTGAAATGCTTTCTCAATGTCAACTTTTGGTGTCCCTCCGTTTCGTCGGCAATCCAATCCGTTTTTTATGTGTAAATGAGTGACATCAATATGCTGTCCATTAACCCGGATTTGAGGTAATCCATCCGGCAAATTCTTCCATAATCCATTGCGACTCCCGAAGAAAGCCTGCTGAGGACCAGTTAGGGTAAATTTTTATTAAATAAGTTTATATAAGAATAACAATTATTTTTTTCTTTTGAAACATTATTATTACTTAGGTTTTAGCGGTATTAAATGTAACAGATAATTTTTGAAAGACAATATAAAATAAATTAAAGAATACTATTTTATTTTCTATATTTACGCTATAAATAACGATTCTTTTTTATATAAAATCCTTGTGATTAATGGGTTATGAGAGAAAGTAGAAACAATACCCACTTTTATGCAATTACGTTAAAGGTTGTAAAATGCCTGCTGGTAATTTTTTCAGTTCAACCACTTATTGCTCAGGTAAGAGTTTATAAAGAACCACTTAAGTTGCCTTCATACGGTGTGGAAGAAGCTGAGAAAATGCCTGACTGGAGGAGGTACAGGTATCCCTATACCCTTTACGACAGGTTGACAAATAAAAAAGAAACAAGGGTGTACAATGCAGTTTATGTAGAAAACGAATATGTGAAAGCATTGGTTTTACCTGAAATTGGAGGCCGTTTGCATGGGGCTACCGATAAAACAAACGGATACGGATTTTTATACGATCAGAAAGTAATAAAGCCCGGGCTTGTAGGAACAACAGGTGCATGGATTTCAGGCGGTATAGAATGGAATTTTCCTATTGGACATCGTCCCAGTGGGTTTCGTTCAACCGATTGGTGTTTGGCCGAAAATGAAGACGGGTCAAAAACTGTCTGGGTTGGAGAAATTGACAGGTTAACTGGCATGAGGTGGTCGGTAGGTACTACTGTTCATCCAGGAAGAAACTGGGTTGAAACTAAAGTGCGGCTGTATAACTGCACGCCATATGTACAGAGTTTTCAGTATTGGGCAACAAGTGCAGTGAGGGCTACCCTTAATTACCAGGCAGTGATTCCGGGTGAAGTCATGACCGGCCACGGGAAACGTGAATTTTATAATTGGCCGGTACATGAAGGCAACGACATCAGTTACTGGAAGAACATTTCGGGTGCCGGAAGTTATTTTGCGGTAAATTCAGAATCGGACTTTTTTGGAGGATACAGTCCTGATGAAAACGCCGGCATTGTTCATTTTGCAAATCATCATATTGTAAGAGGTAAAAAGTTATGGACTTGGGGGTCAGCCCCTGCAGGGAGGTTATGGGAAAAGATTCTTACCGATGGAGATTTACCTTATTTTGAGCCTCAGGCAGGTGCTTATTCCGATAACCAGCCCAGTTTGTTTTGGATAATGCCCGGTGAAACTAAAATCTTCAGTCACTTCTGGTTTCCTGTCAGGGATATTGGTGTATTTGATTATGCTAATCTGGAAGGATCCTTAAATCTGGAAATAACGGATGGAAATGCTGTTTTCGGTTGGTCACCAACTGGTATTAATAAAAATGCAACCCTATTGGTTACTTATAGAGGGAAGGAAATATTTGAGCAGAAGGTAAATGTTGATCCTTCGAATCCCTTCATTGGGAAAGCACCACTTGCTGAACAGGGTGATTTGTATCAGCTTAAAATATCGGTTCTTTCTTCTGGTGGAGATACTTTATTGTCATATCGTCATTCCAGGCCAATTAATGCACCCTTACCTGAGCCGGAGGCTCTGCCTCTTCCCCCTGAAAAGGTAAAGTCACAGGATAAGCTTTATGTAATTGCAGATCGTCTGAATAAATACAATAATCAGCAGCAGGCAATAGAATATTACACCGAAATATTGAAAAGAGATCCGGCAGATATCCGGACAAATACTGCAATGGGCGAACTGAGTTTGAAGAATGGAAGATTTTCTGATGCCCTGGGATATTTTAATACAGCGCTTGACAGGGATGAGGATTACTTTGATGCCTGGTATAATAAAGGACTTGCAGAATGGTGGAACGGGAATGTAATTTCCGCAGAAAAAAGTTTAAACCGATCCAGTTATGGGCAAAGGTGGTATTCCCCGGCACATTTTGTGCTGGCTCAAATTGCTATAGGTCAGTCAATGCCGCAAAAGGCACTGGATCATATCAATCGAAGCATAAGCGGAAACAGCGATAATTCAGAAGCCTGGGCGATAAAAGGCATTATTCTTTCACAACTGGGTGAAAATGAAAATGCACTGAAATTAATTAACAATCAGATTAAGATTGATCCCTTGAATCATTTTCTTTTAGCGGTAAAACGTGTTGTCCTTAAAGCAGCTGATGCACCTGAGCAGGAATATCTGGCAGTTTCCGGGATTTTCAGTAATCTGATGCGTGGGGAGAGTAACAACTATATTGAAACAGCGATCCGGTTTGCCCGTTTGGGATGTTATGAAGATGCATTGGAGATACTGAATTTATTGGATAAAGAAGAATTGTCAGGCACGATGCCGCTTGTTTATTATTACAAGGCATACTATAAAAATAGGTTGGGAATGAAAAAGGAGGCAGCAGCTGATTTAATCAAAGCAGCATCAACCGATTTAACCTACTGTTTTCCTAACAGGATGGAAAGTTTTCCTGTTTTAGAATGGTGCCTTTCTGTTCAACCAAAAGATGCAGCCGCGCATCATTTGCTGGCAATGTTGCTGTATAGCCGTTTACGCCAAAAAGAAGCTGTTATGCATTGGGAGAAATCGGTGGGTTTTGATTCTGCCAATGCAGTTGCCTGCCGAAACCTGGGCCTTGCCTATGCTGAGCAGGGTTTTTTGCAAAAAGCTAAAAATGCTTATCAGGCTGCATTGATAGCCGATCCTACAGCTGGCAAGATAATTGTTGAACTTGGTATGCTTAATAAGAAGATGAATATCCCGTATAACGAACAGATTAAATTATTTGAAGAGAACATGTCTGTTGCAGCAAGTTATAATCAGGCTGCTTCGCAATTGGTTGAGCTTTATGTAATAACCGGTCGGTATAAAAATGCTCTCAACTGGCTGGAAAAAACTCATTTTAATTCATGGGAAGGCAGATACGGAATTCATCAGTTGTGGGTTCAAAGCAACATAAAATTAGGTGATATTGAAATGAGCAGGCAAAATTTCAGTAAAGCACAGGAATATTATATGCAGTCTCTTGAATATCCGTTCAATCTTGAAGTAGCTGAACAACCCAATACCAATCATTCGCGGGAATATTTCAAATTAGCCCAGTCGCTGGAAGCAATTGGCAAGAGGAATGAGGTTGATAAGTTTTATAAAATGATTCTTAATTATCCGTTAATGGATGGAAATCCATATCAGTTTTACAGAGGTAAAGCTTTGGAAGCACTGGGCAAAAATAAAGAAGCAAAACAAGTTTATGAAAAGTTGCTGACATCGGTTGACGATGAAATTGAACATGACCAGGAACCGGCAGGTGATCCAATATTGGAGAAACAGCGGCAGGTGAATGCTGAAGCTTTAAAATTGTTCACAAAATCATTGGCACTCGATGGTTTGAAGCGGAATGCAGAATCTGAAGAAATGCGGAAAAAAGCTACGGAACTTTATCCGCTGGTTGAATTAAGTGCTTTTAAACCTCCAAGATCAGGATATTAATAAATGATGTGTAAAATTAATGTATATATAAATGAAATCTTTGAAAAAATTTATTCCGGTAGTTTCACTGCTGATAATTCTTCTTACAAATTTTTTATCTGTTGCTTATTCGCAGGAAGATCATACTCATTATAGCAAAACCTTTAACAGGGAAAAATCGTATCGTATTTTTTTTCCTGCAGATTATAAAACTTCGCAAAAACGATATCCTGTTATTTATTATTTCCACGGGAATAAAGGTTCTCATGAAATGTCGTTAACTGAAGTTGCACAGCAACTGGTTGAGAAACATTCTGTAATTATGGTGGCCTGGGACGGACGATCAGTGGATACAGACGTCAGACCCTATAACATAGGGTTTCATGCCAATATTAACTATGAGACGCAGTTTAAAGACTATTTCCCTGAACTTGTTTCGCATATTGATGCTACCTACAGAACTTTGGCTGAACGGGAAAACAGGGCAATAATCGGCCACAGCATGGGAGGGATAATGTCATTTTTTCTTGCAGGAAAATATCCTCATTTGGTGAGTGCTGCAGTAAATTCAAAAGGTTCACCGGAGTTTTTCATCGGATATCCTGATAATCACTCTTTATATAGTGTTCGTTATTTTTTTAAAAACCTTCACGGTGTAAAATTGCGATTTCACAACAGTACCAACGGTGAATTGGTTTATCTGAATCAGGAAGTGCACCAGGCAGCATTACGGGAAAAATACCTGGATTATGAATATGAGGTTTATAAAGGAGGTCATAAATTAATGCCTGCAGGATTTACCGATGCATTTAATTTTGTAGTGGCATCTTTTCAAAATCCATTGCCTAAGCCTGACCGTTGGCATCATGCTGATTTATACCCAAACTTTGATGTGTGGGGATATAAAGTTGAAAGCAACTTAAAGGAACCTGGATTTATTGAGCTGCATGGTGTAACTAAAGGTGGCCTTGGAATTACTACAAAAAAATGGGAACCTGAAGGAATTCCTGTACCCGGTGTGAAAATCGATTTAAAAACAGCTCCGCTCTATGAACCGGATACTTTTTACCAATTACTTGATTATAATCAGTCAACAAATGATAAAAAATTAACTTCAGTAAAAAGTGATTCCAACGGCAGGATTAGTTTTTCAGTGAACCATGAACCACACCAAATTGGAATTTTCGGAAAGAATGATCCGGCTGAAATGGTGTTGCTGAATTATAAAGTAAATGGGCAAAGTACTTTTCTTAATCATAAAAAAGAAAGTAATGTGAAATTGAATCTTTTAAATCGGGGAGGAAAACCTGGAGAAGGATTGAAAGTAACTTTATCTACAACAACCGATGGTGTAGTTATAAAGAATCCAACAATTACTGTTGAGGATATTCCTTCTGCAGGAGAAAATTGGTTGAGGCAGGATTTTAAAGTTATAGCATCGAATACTCCTCCCAAAGATGGTTCACCCTTCAGGGTCAGGTTTTATCTGACTGTTACCGATAAAAATGAAACGGTTTGGAAAGATGAATTTGATGCACCGGTATATTTTGATGTTCCCGAATTCCAGGAAATAGGAATTGATGATGGTGACAGTGAAATTTTTGGGAATGGAAATGGAAACAATATTGCTGAACCAGGTGAATCGGTAATGATTTATCAGATTAACCACCGTACACGCCTGTATTACGATGATCCCTATATCGATTCTGAACGTATTCATGTAGATTTACAGCCCGATAAATGGGGCGATGGTTATGCCGTTTCTTCAGTTATTCATATTTCAGAGGATTGTCCGATAGGCCATGAAATTAAATTTTTGGCCAGTTATGAAGTTAAGGAATGGAAAACAATAAAAAGGAATGTAACCTGGGGTACATTTACCATCACTGTAGGTAAGGAAAACAATTAATAGTATTTTTAAAAAATTAACATCATAAAGCAATTAAAAAATATGATAATTAAAATTAGCAAATGCCTTTCACGGTTGAATTTTTCCAAAAGGCTGCAAAGTATACTGTTCATTCTGTTGTTGATTGTTGTTGTATTCACACAACAAGGATATTCTCAGGTTAAAATTGAGGCGGGAGATCCACCAAACAATGCGAATCTTCCTGATTTTTACAGGGGAAAACTGAGTGATATTAATGAGGAATTGCGGCTCGTCAGCAGAGGAAAGGTCAAAGCAATGGCTGTGTCTGCGGGTGGGCTGCCTGTATATGCAGTCTACTATGGTGAAAAGGATGATTTTCACTCACAGGCAAACTACAATTCAGCATTAGGGGCCAGAAATCCCGCATTTTACGCTGAGAAAGATAAGTCGACAAAACCTGTCATTTATTTTCTTGGACCTGTTCATGGGCAGGAAGCTGAAGGTGTCGTTGGATTGGTGAACCTGATTCATATTATGGAAACAGGAAAAGATTACAGAGGCAGGGAATGGAACAATCTTAAGAAAAAGCTGGATCAGTGCAGGGTAATTATTGTTCCGATTGGAAACCCTGATGGAAGGAAAAGAGTTCCATACGATAGTTTTCTCGGTCTTCCTGTGAGTATTATGACCAAATATGGGCAGGGAACCCGCACCGATGGGTCTTCGTGGGGCTGGCCTTTAACGAAGTCGTTACATCCGATGAAAGGAAATGTTGATATTCTTGGAGCCTATTTCAATGACGATGGTGTTAACATAATGCACGATGATTTTTTCTCTCCGATGGCCGAAGAGACGAAGGCCATTTTGGATATTGCAAGGTCGGAGGCTCCGGATATGACTGTATCCTTACATTCCCACGGAAATCCTCCCCGAATTTTACCTGCAGACTATGAAGCCTGGTTTATGAAAGAACGGATAGTTGAGTTAATGAAAAAGCTGAACACCCGTTATCAAAACGAGGGCCTTCCTCATCCTCCATTTGATTGGCTGGGTGACCCTTCTGTGGAAGATAAAGAATTTCCTCCAAAAGCCAGTTTTAACCTTGTAAGTGCCTTACATCAGGTTTCGGGAACAATGGCCTTTACTTTTGAATGTCCTCATGGAACAACATCTGAAGGACAACCGGAACCCATTGTGTCGTATGCTGATATTCTTGATATTCAATTAATATTATATGATGAAATGGTTGATTATCTATTCAATAACAGGTTGTACTGGGAAAAGTAGTTGGTTTGATAAAAAAAAACATAAAAAATGAAATTAATTATATTAACTGGAGTTATTATATCCGTTTTGGTTGCTTCATGTAACTTTCAACCCAATAAAACCGGCCTTCATGATGATTTTTCTGGTGTTGAAGGATGGTGGGAAATAAACTCCGGTGGAGATTCTGTTCCCCCTGTTGTAAAAATGGAATCAGTTGATGGTGCGTTGGTTATTCCGCACAAGTACCGGACACTGGAATTTGCTGCAGAAAAGTGGCCGTGGATTGAGTCGACTGTTGATACATCCATGAACCTGAATAAAAATTATGGTGTAGTGGACTTGGATAAATATCACTATGTCGTACTGAATGTTAAAGAAAAGGGCACAAGCAGTTACTTTTATATAAATGGTTTTCGAACCAAACTGGGCTTTACAACTGGAATAACAGTTATCGATTTAAAAGATTATGAAGACGAACGGATTAGAGGAATTAAAAAGGTGAGGCTGGGTATTGATATGCAGGACAATCATACTCATCTGTCACTTGATGATCTTAAGTTTGTTTCGAAACTTTCTAAGAAGGAGAAGGAAAAACTAATTGGTGCAGGGTTAACCATTCGTGATGAAAATTTTAATCCCCGGCCCTATCATGGGCTTGAGGCCTTGAAATACAGGGAAAATATTCCCCTGCCAATAATTGAAGGAGAAGAAATGGTGATTTTCAGGGATGATGCAACCGGAGCTGTCACTACCCGTTTGACTGCCACTGCAGGTGACGATCATTTTGGAGAGGGGGATATATGGTCAGGTGACGGTGCTGCCCTCCATTTTGAAAGCAAAAGAAAGATTGATGGTGTTCCAATTCTTATGCCAGGAGAAGGAAAGGTAGTGAAGGGTCCTAAAGGAGGAGGTTGGAAGATCTGGAGTGAAACCGATCCCGATATTCTTTACCTGATGAAGAGGAATGGGAAGGATTTTTCAGTATTCTCATGGAACAAGTCATCGGGAAAAGAAGGGTTAATTGCTGAATTCACAACTCCCGAATATACCAGGTCATATGTGGAATTTAAAAATTTTACACCAAAAGGAAATATTGTGATTGGTTTTCGGGAAACCCCATACCTGTACATTATCGATGTTAAGAATAAAAAATCGCGGTATTTTGAATTACCTACCCGATTGAAGGATGTGAGCATCAGCGGTGATGATAATATTGCTTCATGGGCAAATTGTTATACATATGAAAGGTGGTGGTTGAATTTGGATACAGGAGAAAAAGGACTTGCTCCAAGTTTTAGTTCCGGGCATGCCAGTCATGGCAAAAATGGGATGGTAGCAAATTTTGGAGGGCATTTGAATGTTTTTGTACCGGGTGATATTGGCATGACTTTTACTCCGGGAGATAAAATTATTCCCTGGGCAAACTGGAAAAATACCATTGTTACCGATTATGGCAGGGTAAGCATCGACAATAAATACATATTTACAAATGGCCGGAAGGATGATGTAGATCACCAACATCTCATGATTCCTTCAGATGACCCTGGTGCCGTAATGCGCGTAGCCAGATATTTTACCAGGTTTTCATGGACGTCGACAACATACAGCAGGCCTAGCCCTGATTATACAAAGCTGGTATATAATGAAAACATGTTAGGCAGCACTGAACTCCAGATGGTATATACACGAAGACCCGATGCCCCTGTTCATGTTAAATTAAAAGACAATGTGCTTACCTGGGAAGCACCCCTGCGGAACCTGGAAGTGAAAGGTTATAACTTATACGGCTCCAACAGCAGCGGGCGAGATTTTACCAGGATTAATGCTACTTTGATAACCGGAAACCAGTTCAGAGTGGATGGTAAATGGAAATATTATGCTTTGGCTTCAGTGGAACATTCAGGTTTGGAAAGTTTATTTTCAAATGAAGTATCGGTTGATGGGGCTAAATCATTTTATTACGACGCCGAAGAAATGGAACTGACCTCTCCGGCACGACGTTTTTTTGATGGGTATGTCAATGGATTTCAAACTGTAAGAATAAATCCGGAATCTAAAGAAGAAGCTGCAGTTGAAGGAAAAGTTTCTGTTCCATTAAATAACATTCCTGAAGGAGAATATTTTGTGTGGGGAAGAGTGAAAGGTAATGGTAAATGGGCAGTTTCAGGCAAAACATTTCCAGTTGACACCAAAGAATGGGAATGGGTAAATCTTGGTCAGTTACAGGTGAATGAAACTGCTGATTCTTTTGATTTAACTTCTGCTGATTATGATTTAAAACTGGATATAGTTTTGCTTACTGCCGATAATTTTGTTCCCGAAGCTTTGTATCCGGCCGATGGTATAGCTCCGGAAAAGGTTCAAAATGTAAAAACTACAGTAAAAGGTAATCAGGTGCAGCTTTCATGGGATGATTCAACGGCAGCCGATCTTCATCATTATTCTGTTTATTGCGGAAAATCCGCTGATTTTACCTGTAACAATGAAACTGTTATCCGGTCGGTTATAAAAAATTCGGTTACCGATATTTTACCCGAAAAACCAAAGGGTCTGTTTTATAAGGTTGTTGCAGTGGATAACCGTTGGAATGAAAGTGAACCGGCAGAGGTAAGGATAAATTAATTTATTTTATAATTAGGTACTAAGAAAAGGTAACAAAATGGCTGATACTGTTTTAAAATTAAAGAATCTGCTGGTTGTTTTAATGGTTCTGAATATTATTTATATCGTTAAAGCGGAAGAACGAAACGTTAAAACAAAAATACCAATACCCGCATTATCGGAGAAATCAGAAAAAATTTTCGTTATTCATGCCCCCATTAGTAACTTAAATGAGTTCAGTGAATTGTGCCGGCAAGCCGCTCGGTTAAAACCTTTTGGCCGGGTGGAGGTGAATGTAAGTAACCTTGCTGAAAAAGGCTTTCATGAAATCCCTGAAGGTAGGAATTATTGGTATGAATATGCAAGCAAAAACCCTACTCCTTATAAATTTTTTCCTGATCCTAAAATTGCTCCGTTCATACCTGCTGAATTCGTTAACAAAAATCGTGAACTGATACTGGCAAAGGCAAAAATTTTACGTAAATTTGGCTTGGAAGGTGCCTTTTGGAGCTATGAACCGAATTTTTTGCCTGAGGAATTTTTTGAACAGTATCCTGAAATGATGGGAGCTCGGGTAGACCATCCCCGACGCGGAAATTATCCGGCATTTGCGCCATGTATCAGCGTAAAGGAGACGCAGGAAATGTTTTCTGGTATGGTGACTGAATTGATGAAGAATGTACCGGAAATCCACACTTTCTTTTTTAAAACCAATGATGCAGGATCGGGAATTTGCTGGTCCGACTGGCAATATGCTGGACCTAATGGCCCGTCACATTGTAAAAACCACAGCATGGGAGAGCGGGTGGCAACTCTGATGAATTCTTTCAAGACAGGGGCTGATAGAGCGGGAGAAGATATTTCAATCTATCTTACGGGCTCGATGTTTTCTGATGAAGAAAAAAAGGATATTTACCTGCATTTGCCAGAAGGCTGTTATTTCCAAAGCCATAATTCTGATGAAGTTAAAGGAATCAGCAGCATGATTGTAGGGAATTATCCAGTCCGGGGGTTGTTTAATCCTCTCGAAATCATTGCAAATATCAATTCCATAAAAAGCGAGTCAACGAATACTATTTTTATTGGTTTTCGTGCTTCCTATGATCGTGGGTATGAACATATGCAAACCATTGAAAAATTTATGAGCCTATTGATTTATAATCTGGAGAACTCCACTGAAAGTGAATTTATGGCTCAGGAAAAACAACTTTATCAGCTTTGTGAAGAATGGGGGGGAAAGGATAATTCCGAGTTGCTGTATAATGCGTTTACTGCACTTGATGAAGCAAATAAATACAAAAATGTGGCTTTACGTGGAGCTTCCGGCATGTATTGGGGCGTAACGGCACGGCATATAACACGTCCATTGGTTGTTGCCCCGCAACTTCTGTCAAAAGAGGAAGAATCCTATTTTCTTTCTCATGTTTTTAATCCTTCGGAAGAAGAAGCACGGATGGATTATACCGATATTCACGGGGCTCACAGAACACTTACTTCAGGGGCAGCAAATACATATGTGGGAATGGTGAACCGGGCAATTCGCTTGCTGGAAAGAGTAAGTAATGATGCTCCTGAAAAAGCATTTATTGCAGATATGGTTCTATCGTTGAAAATACACAGCAGTATTTTTCGGAGCATTGGGAATTTTGCTGAAGCCCAGGCAATACGCGACAGAAATGCGGCAAAACTGGCTGCGACTCCCCACCGGCCCGATAAGATTCCAACCTGGGAAGGAGATCCCGATTTGCAGGCATTTATGACGGTAATGCGCGATGAACTCGATAACACTTTGGATCTAATCAATGTATTAAGTAACGGTGGTATGGAATTTATATCCCATGCTGACGATACCCGGTATGAAGATACCTTTTTGCTGGGACCTGATTTAATCGAACAACTTAAAATGAAAAGAAGAATTATGCTTGCTCACTGGACAGATATTGAAGGGTATATGGCTACACCATTTAAATAATGCTGATTATAACCCTTGTTCGATTGCTGTTTTCATAAACCTGAAGCAGACAATTCTTGGATTTCGATACCACTGACCAGTTGAAGGAGGAATCCAGTGACCATAATTAATTAATTAATGCAAAAGACTATGTTTATTTTTTTTCAATATAAATTTTTTTATAAACTTTTGGCTTGTACTTTTCTGTTAATTTTATCTGGATTTACAGACATTACTAATGTTAATGCTCAAAGTCGTTATCAGGTTTTTGAACAGCGGTATTTCACAGATGATCCAAAAGCAAATGGAGAGACCGATTTCAAGGGTGAAACAGAATGGATGGATACCGAAAAAAGAGTTGCTTTTTTGAATAAGTATGCTGATTATGCCTCTGTCTTTTTTGATAATCAGGATTTAGACAAGAAAATCGTTGAAGATGATGAAATTCAGCACCTGCTGGAAAAAATTAAACCTCAACCGGATACCCATGTAAGAAAAACTGTTCTCCTGAATGGCTGGAAAACTTATGGATACCACGATGGATTGGAGGAGTTGAAATCCCAAAAACTGAAGGAATGGGAAAAGTATGACGGAACCGATATTTCCAATGGTGAACTTGTCTTAAGCAGCACCATTATTAAAAAGGAGATTAAACCGTTAACCTGGCGGTTTAAGCTGGAAGCAAGGGTAAGGCTTGCAAAAAACAGTTCTTGTAAATTTGAATTTAGGGATAAGCAAAAGACTGGTATTTCAATCGGGTTTAATAGTAAAGGTTTATTTACAATAAACAATTCATCAGCAATAGATGATTTAAACAGCGGAGATGGCTTTAAATTAAGTATAGAAGGAGATCTGACACAAAAAAGATTTAATTGTTACATAGATGATAAATTAATTCAGGATTTCTCATTAATGGCAGATACTTCTGTTAATGAAATATCTGATATCTCTGTTGTAGCATCTGGAAATTGTTTTATTGATGATATTTTTTTATTTAATCATACACCTCAGGAAAGTAAAAATTATCCTTATGTCTCAGAAGTTGTTATTGACGAGGATTTTGAGTTAAAGCCCGGAATTAATAACTGGCAGACTTTTAGTTTTGATGACGCCCATTGGAAATTATCGGATTTACCTGCTGTTCATGGTGGAATTCGTGAAAAGGAAGAAAGCTTCTATTTAAGGAAGAAAGAACACGTGGGGGAATTTCAACGGGCTTTTTTACAATTGGAAACATTGGATCCCGGGGGAGAGGTTTGGGTTAATAATGAAGTGGTAGCTGTTATTAATGATCGGCATCCGCACGAAATTGAAGTTACAAAATACCTGAAAAAGAATCAGGAAAACCTGTTTGCTGTTAGAGTTAAGCCTTATAAATTAAGTTTACCTATGCCTCATACACCAACCGACCACTATATTGGTTGGTTTCTGGGAAGGACAAAATTGGTACTTACCTCAAAATGTGCTATAAAAAATGCAGAAGTATTTACCAACAAGCTGGGGAAGAATGCTGTGCAAATGCATAAGATAGGTATTCAATACTCTGATCCCATGTTCTTTGACGGGAGTATAGAAATCAATTATTATCCCTGGTATCCCGAGGAAGGTGAAAAAATTTCTACCTTCACCCGTGAAATAAAGGTAAGACCACGTATAGAGCAGGAATTTATGATTGAATTTCCTGTTGAATCACCCAAATTTTGGAGCCCTGAATCACCCAATCTCTATAAAGTTGAGATTATTCTTAAAGATTCAAATGGAAAACCTGTTGATGATTATGTTGTCACCACCGGTATAAGGACGATAAAACAGGCCAATGGTCAGTTGTATATAAACGAGAAACCTGAAATTTTAAATGGAGCCCAGATAATGGGTTTTCGCACTCCAGTTGAAACCATTGCCAAATATAACCGTTGTGCACCCATTGAAACCATTGCCGAAGAAATGTTGATGATTAAGAAGATGAATGCTAATTTGTTACGTGTACATGTTCATGCTGAAAAAGATACTGCTGATGGTATAAATGATCCCAGGTATGCCGAATTTGCCGATCAAATGGGAATCTATCTGATATGGTCAACCGCTGCCTTTATACGTGAAGGCGAAGCCTGGAATATTGATTTTGAAGGTTATCCAAAATTTATGAAGCAGGTAATAAATCACCCCAGTATTGTAATCTGGGAAGCTTCAAATCATCCAAACCGGTTTAAACAGCACGATATTAATGACACCCATGATTTTGTCAGGAAAATATATCAAACCATTTATGGTGCCGATAAAAGCAGGCTAATAACGCCAACTACATCATGGGGACATACGCATTATGCAAATTATTACGGTACACTTGATCCTGAGGGTAATTCCATTACTGCTGTGCCGGAATTTATGGCTGAACTTACTACCCGCGGAAGCCAGGATGCGTATACCGGTTATGGTGCCGAATGGACAAAACTTAGAAAAGCACCTGAAGGTTGGGCTGCCTCTTGTCTCGAAGCAAATGAAAAGGCTTATTTTAATTTTGAACATGAAGAGTCCATTGGTCAGCCTAATTGGAAATTAAGCAAGGGTAAACCCTGGTACCTGGTGCATTCCTATGAATGGGGATATGATGAAGGAAGTATCGGAAGGCATCTGACTTTCGGTGAATGGCGGGCAAGCCAGGCATGGCAGGCTTTTTCTGCCTGGGAGTCGATGAAAAAACAAATGTTGTTGGGGTATGATGGATTTTCATGGTGCACCATTCGGGGAGGGGCAAATATGGGCACTTATCAGAAACCATTGATCGATAATTTAAGACATCCAAAACTTGCCTGGTATACCAATAAGATGGTTTTCCAAAAAACCTGGGCTGCCAGTAACAATGTCGATGTGGTATACGGTCCCGATGATTTTATCGTACCAGTGTTTCATCACCTTGGAAATAAAAAGACAGTTGATTTAATTATCGAACTTAAGAATCAGGAAGGAAAAATATTGGAAGAAAAAACCTATAATAATATTCAGCTGCAGGAAGGCAGATGTTCCCCGGAAATGAAAAAATTCAGATTTAAATTTCCAGGAAATGGTAGTTTCTTTGTAGTTTATACTGTAATTGAAAAATAAATACTGAATATGAAATTTTAATTTCTCATTAAAAATCATTAAATCGGAAATTATTCGTTTATAGCTAATATAAAAACTAAAAACATAAAATTTTAAATAAATGAGAAAAGTACAACTGTTTATTTTATTGTTACTTGTTATTGCGTCTACCTTTTCCTGTCAAACTCAGAAAAAGATCAGCCGTTCATTTTTTAAAAACAATTTGAATACAATAGTCGATCAGTACGGATTACAGACCGATATTATTGAACAGTCGGGTAAAGTACTTAATCCCAGAACTTATGTCGACGGGAAGATAATATATGTTCAGCCGGATGACTGGACTTCCGGCTTTTTTCCCGGAAGCATGTGGTATCTGTACGAACTTACCGGAGATGAAAAATGGAAGGAATTGGGAATCAAATATACCGGAGCACTGGATTCTGTCCAATACCTTACTTCCCTTCATGACGTGGGATTTATGGTTGGAAACAGTTATGGCAATGGGTTGAGATTAACCGGAAATGAGGCTTATAAAGCTGTAATTGTGCAGGCTGCACGTTCCTTGTCCACGCGTTTCAGGCCTAATGCAGGAGTTATTCAGTCGTGGAATGTTGATAGTGGCTGGCAGTCGGAAAGAGGCTGGGAATGCCCTGTAATTATTGATAATATGATGAATCTGGAATTGCTGTTTAAAGCCACAAAACTTTCGGGCGATTCTTCATTTTACCGGATTGCAGTAAGCCATGCCGATAATACGATGAAGAACCATTTCAGGCCCGATTACAGCACCTGGCATGTTGTTGATTACAGTCTTACCAACGGAAGTGTGAGAAATAAGCATACTGCACAGGGCTTTGCGCATCATACTACCTGGGCCAGAGGACAATCATGGGGGATTTATGGGTTTGTAGTTTGCTATAGGGAAACCGGCGATGAAAAATACCTGGAACAGGCGGAAAACGCCTTTAAATATGTAGTTAACCATATTAATTTTCCTAAAGATGGGATCCCTTACTGGGATTATGAGGCTCCAAATATTCCCTTTGCAAATCGCGATGCTTCTGCTGCAGCCATTATGGCTTCAGCATTATATGAATTGTCAACCTACAGGAACAGCGAATACTATAAAGGCTGGGCTGATAAAATCGTTGAAACCCTTGCAAGTCCCGAATATGAAGCTATGGTGGGTGAAAATGGTAATTTTATCCTAAAACATTCTGTTGGAAGTATTCCTCATGGTGTTGAAATTGATGTTCCGCTTAATTATGCCGATTATTATTTTTTAGAGGCATTAAAGCGTAAAAAAGATTTGGAAACTGAACAACAGATTAAACTGTAAAAAGTAAGTATGAACAGTACTGTTTATTTTTGAAAAAATTACTCTGAAATGAATATACGATATCTTATTTGTATTGCATTGTTTGCTGGTGCGGGCATTATAATGAATAGTTGTAAACAGGAAACTGTTCTTGATAAAAACAAATTGAACTTTATTATTAGCCAGTTTGAACATACATTGGCAGTTTCAAAGGATTCCACCAAATTTCCCAGAACGGTTTCTGATGACCGATCACTAAAAACTACCGGGATATACGGTTGGACCAGTGGTTTTTTTCCTGGAAGCCTTTGGTATTTGTATGAATTAACGGGTAATGAAAAATGGATGAAAGAGGCAAAAAAGTGGACTGAAGCGCTTGAACCTGTTCAATACTATACAAATCATCATGATGTGGGATTTATCGTTAATTGCAGCTATGGGAATGGATTGCGGTTATCGGGTGAAACAGATTATGAAAAAGTTCTGGTGCAAACGGCAAAATCATTAATTACCCGTTTTAATCCCAATACAGGATGTATTAAATCCTGGAATTATAAAAAATCATGGGATGGGGTTACCGAATGGTTCTATCCGGTCATTATTGATAATATGATGAATCTGGAATTGCTTTTTGAAGCTTCAAAAATAAGTGGAGATGCAACTTTTCAGGATGTTGCAATAAAACATGCGCTGACCACCATGAAAAACCATTACAGAGACGATTACTCCTGTTTTCATGTTGTCAATTACGATACAATTACCGGTCAGGTCCTGGATCGGGCTACAAATCAGGGTTTGGCCGATCCTTCTTCCTGGTCACGCGGACAGGCATGGGGATTGTACGGTTTTACTATTTGTTACCGATACACCCGGGATGCTAAATTTCTTGATTTTGCAGAGCATATTGCAGATTATATTCTGAATCATGAAAATCTGCCTGAAGATAAAGTTCCTTACTGGGATTTTAATGCCGGAGAAGAGCGAATGGTTCCTCAATGGGATGTAAAAGCTTCAAAATTTGCAATGGACCAAAGGGATGCTTCTGCAGCAGCTATAATAAGTTCTGCTTTATTTGAACTGAGTTCATATTCTGTGTCAAAGGGAGAAAAATATGCCGGAGCTGCTTCAGAAATCCTTGAATCATTGGCATCGCCTGCTTATATGCCAATTCCTGGAAGCAATGATTATTTTATTCTTGATCATTGTGTTGGCAGTATTCCACACGGGGTAGAAATCGATGTGCCTCTGGTATATGCCGACTATTATTTTTTGGAAGCAATAAAAAGAAAAAAGGATCTGGTGGAAAAAAGAAAAATTTGAGTGAATTGGTTTATTATAACTGCTTAACGATTATCTTTTTTAATTTAGTACCATCAATTTATATTCCTGCTTGTTTAAAACATTGAGGAAGAATCCGGAGGTGATATATAGAATGGTAGGAGGTAATATGTATTGAAAATCAAAATTTGTTTTGTTGCAAATTTTGTTTATGGAGAGAATTTTGTATTTTATTCTTTTATTTAGAAATTATACTATGAACCAGGAAAACTTGTTTCTTTTTAACAAAATCAATATTTTTTTCTATATGATTTTCATCAGCGGGCTGCTGTTCTCTTGCCAAAACCCATCTTCAGAAGCGGATATAATTTTTATTAACGGTAAGGTTGTGTCGGTTGATGCGGATTTTTCGCTTTATAGCGCTGTTGCAGTCCAGGGAGAAAAAATCATCGCTGTTGGAACAGATGATGAAATTAAAAAATATGCAGGAAAAAATACTCAAGTAATTGATGTTGAGAAGAAGACATTAATTCCAGGTATTATTGATGCACATGCGCATCCCGAAGCGGCATCTATAAGTGAAACCTTTGAGGAGATACCGGATCTGCATACGCTGAAAGAACTGTTGGATTGGGTAACCCATCAGGCTTCTGAAAAGAAGGAAGGGGAGTGGATTATTCATCCCAAATTATTTTATACCCGCCTGGTTGATTTAAGACAACCCACTCTTGCGGAACTGGATAAGGCAGCGCCAAATAATCCGGTGTTTTTGAACGGTTCTTTTGGGGGGGTAATCAATACTGCTGCTATAAAAGTTTCGGGACTGGAGAAATTAAAAGGACATGAAGGGTTGATTCTCGATCCGGATGATGGAAGTTTAACGGGTGTAATTAATGCTTCTGCGTTTAATCTGTTGAAAATACCTCCCAAAAAGAAATTAACTCCTCAGGATGAGATTGAAGCTTTGAAGCAACTATTTCTTGATTATAATATGCTTGGTATTACTGGAGTTATTTCTGGTTATGGCAGTCTCAATAACTACAACCGCTATAAGGAATTAAGCCAAAATAATGAGTTAACCGTAAGGGTTATGCAGAATTTCCTGTTGCCCTTCGATGCAGCTTATCCAAAGGAACAACTGGTGGATTCCTTAAATTCATTTCCTCTTTCAACAGGTGATGGAAATGAATGGATAAGAACCGGCAGCCTGAAAATTTTCCTTGATGGAGGTATATTAACAGGGACAGCTTTCCTGCGTAAACCATGGGGAGAAACAGCCATGGAGGTATATAAAATTGAAGATCCGGAATACAGAGGCATTGTTAATTATTCACATGAGGAAGTTCGGAATGTTGCATTGGCAGCAATTGAATCAGGATGGGCTTTTACAGCGCACAGTACCGGTGGTGGAGGTGTGGATTTACTGTTGGATGTGTTTGAGGAAATTAATCGGGAAATCCCCTTGAAAGATAAACGGTTTTCAATTATCCACGGAAACTTTTTTACTGAAGATGCCATTGCTAAAATGCAGGAATTAGGGGTTATTGCCAATGTCCAGCCTGCCTGGTTTTATAAAGATGCGGATGCCATGAAATACATTCTGGGTGAAGAGCGGATAAAGACTTTTAATCCATATAAATCAATGATAACGGAAGGGGTTCTGCTGTCAGGCGGATCGGATCATATGGTAAAACTTGATGCCAATACTTCCATCAATCCGTATAATCCTTTCTTAGGTATGTGGTCTACCATCACCCGTAAAACAGAAAGAGGCAACGTAGTGATGCCGGAAGAAGCCATTTCAAGAGAAGATGCTCTTAAAATGTACACTATCAATAATGCCTATTCAACCTTTGAAGAAAATTTAAAAGGTTCGATTGAGGTGGGTAAACTTGCCGATATTGTAGTTCTTTCCAAAGATATTTTAACTTGTCCTGTCGATCAAATCAAAGAAATAAAATCTGAAATGACAATGGTGGGAGGAAAAGTGGTTTACTCTTCGGAATAAAGAGGTTTTTGGGTGAACCCTGATGAATCTGTGATTAACCCTTTCCGGCACAATGGAAAATAAAATGAATTGAATTATTTACCTAATTGTGGTTCGGCTATGAAAATTAACTGTTTTTGCATTTTGCTCCTGACAATAGCCATAGCACCTTCGCGTGTAATTGGCTTTCCCAATGAAAAGGAGGTCCCTAAAATTAACCGGGTTATCCCCTTATCTGAAAATAAATTGCAAGACCTGGGGGTATTCTATTTTCAGAATTTTGAAAATCTAGCTCAGTTGAAAAATGAATTTCATGATTCGGGAAATCTTTCCGATTCAATAATGAGCATTTCTGAGGTGGATGCTTTCAGCGGAAGGAAAGCAATTCAAAACAGTTACATTCCCGTCCAAAAGTATAAAGAAGGAGAAGACCCCGGAGGATCGGGTTGGGTATGGCGCTTTTTTGGCGACAATAAAATTAAAACTCACATTCCTGTCCGGGATACCACCCCACAACTTCAAGTATTTGCCGGATGGTACCATAAATTTGAAGAGGGATTTTCATCTCAGGAGGGAAGAGGTACCCTGCCACCTAAAATGGCCCGCATGCGATGTTTTACTACACCATGGAAAGCAGTTTATTCTGTTTTATTCTGGATAGAAGGGCCAAAAGGATTCATTACCATTCAGCAACATACTAAGGCGCCGGATGTTGAACGTGAATGGCTGCCTAATTACAATACCAGTTTTAATCTGAATACCCCTGAAAATTTGGGAAGATGGATTCATTTTGAGCTGGGGGTCACCCTTGGCGAAGGACATCATTCCGATCGCATTCAGGCCTGGGCCGACGGCCAGCTGATTTGCGACATCATCAACCAGGATTTGGCAGGTGGTCATCGTTCGGAAACTTTAAATGCCATGTCGTGGGACGGATACTGGAATGGGGGCTCTCCGCGTGAGCAGTCCCGCTTTTTCGATGATCTTGTGCTTTCAAAAAGGCCTGTTGGCCCTGCAAGAACAGGAAACAATCCGATAATCGAGATCTCCCGGCAGCCTGGCGGAGATTTAACAAAAAAATACCAGATTGAAGTGGCTCAGACAATACAACATCCTTTGCCAATAACTGATCCGGCCCGTAAACAGCCTAAATTAAATTACACGGTTGTTTGGAGAGGCGAATCAAATGAAAACAAGGTTGAAGTTAATACAGGCAATGGCAGTTTTCTTAACGGGAAAAACCTGTTGGATTACAATACCCTATATTCCGTGCGTATCCGACAGCAGAATGAACCCGGCGAATGGTCGGAATGGTCCCCCTGGCATGCTGCCTTTGCTACTCAATGGGCACCCGGTACAACACCGGAAAACAGGTTGCCGCCAAAAGGATATTTATTGGGTCATAGTTTGGTGTCTGATATCAATTAATATGAGAATAAATTAAACATGAGAGCTGTATTAAAAGAATCAAAAGTTATCGTTGCTGGCATATTTCTGCTCTTTCTGATATCCGCTTTGAGTGCAAAGGGAAACAATCACTTGAACCCTTTCCGGGTAATTTTAGTAATTGGCGATCAATGGAAAGATTCATCCTCCTATATGATTGCCATGCCTGAACCAACCGGGGAGTTTTCCGGTTATGAGGCAAAACCGGAAGTACGCGGCGATAGCGATTTTCATCATCTGGTTGTTTTATTGAAATCATGGGCTATCCCATTCGATATTATCCGCCTGGATCAGCAATTTTTAAACCGCAACATGTTTCTTAATATGTCTGGCAAACCAAAATACGGTGCCATTTTATGGGATGTTAATCAAAGTGAAAGTCTGCTTAAACCCGATTATTCTGTCATTACCGAAATGGTTGAAAATTATGGAATTGGATTAATTGCTTTATCCAATCGCATTTTGCAGCCTGAAATCCAATCACTTTTGGGATTGAAATACAAAGGAAGCTGGGAAAGCAGTACAAAAATGGAAATTAAAGGCGATCATTTCCTGACCAGAAATCTTCAACCTACGTTTGAAATTGACAGCGGATACGATGGCAATAAACAGCGAATTAAAGTTGAATTAACAGGTAATACAAAAACCATTGTTGAACAGGGAGGATATCCTCAGGTAACCCTTAATGAAATGACTTCCGGTGCCCGGAATGTTTGGATAGGAAATGATCATAACTATATGTTCTATTTTCAGGATATTCGTAAGCTTTTGCGCAATGCCATCACCTGGGCAATAGGTTATAATTTTTACAAATCCTACGTGAACGATATTATAATGATCATGGATGATCCGGGAGGTAGCCAAAACACGTACCTGGAACATTGGCATCATCCTGAGCTTACCGAAGATGTTATTGAAAAACACCTTATAAAACCTTTACAAGAGAATAAGGCTGTATTGAACATTAATTTTGTACCGGGATTTGTAGATGACAAAAAGGGAATTGTTGTGCCTACTTGGAAAAAGCAGTTTGTTGACGAGTTTGGTGTAAAACAGGATTATGTATCGGGGAAGAAAGGTTACAGCATAGGTATTGAGAAAGGAGTTTTTGAAGTAATGTGCCATGGACTGACCCATATGCAGCCTGATCTTTCTTCCGGGCCCACATGGTACGGTTCTGCTCTCGATGAAGAAAAGGCAGAAGTTGGCTGGTACCGCGAATTTGGAGATACAAGAAGATTAAAGGAAATCCCTGCAGCAGAACAGTTATGGAGAATGAATACAGCACGTGATTGGCTTATTGAACAATTTGATGTAGTCCCTCTGGAGTTTTGTGCAGGTGGACTGGCAATGTCAACTTCATTTCACAACAATACCGTTAAACTTGCAGGAAAGGCCGGGTTCGGCTGGTGTGGCTGGGAGGAAGGCTATTTGGGAAAAGACATGGTTATTCTGAAGTGGATGTTTTCCGGTAAGGAATCTCCGCTTTTTGTAGCCTCTCTGCCTGATGCCCACAGTTTTGGTATTACTTATGCCCCTGATGAGTTTGCGAAGATTTTTGATGTTTACCCTAATGGAAGGTTTATCAGTATCAATGAATTTATTGGTTATTTGCATGCAGAGATTTCCGGTCGATGGAAAGGAGAAAAGGAATTATTGATTGAAGTGAATTACGACCCACATTATTGCCGTCATTTTCAAAAGCACTCATCATTCTGGAACCTGGAATTTGCTGATTGGCTAAAGGACACATTGGGACAGCAACAAAAAATCAATGTTGATGGCCGGCTGGTGAATGCCGATAATGTTATTCTGCCTGCAGGGCTGGGTAGAAAAGAGGTTAAAATAAATTTCATTAAAAATTGAGGCTTCATCGTAGAATGGCTGCCATAAAAACCATTGTCAGTGATTATGTTTAAAGGTGGAGGAGCTATGTTGAAATGATGAATACCACCGAATCAAATATTGGGATGGATTCCGGAATATGTTTTAAGGAATTGATACTGAAGAGATAAATCAGAATTGAATAATATGCTTAATCGATTTACTGAAAATTTTCCGTTACTGATATGCTTGATACTGGCTGTAAATATTCGCTTATTTGCACAGGAAGCTACAATTCCCGGGGAACTGTCATCTCCCTGGCCAACCATAGAAAATCTCACAATAGAATGGAAAATTGAAGGAGACGATAACGCAAACGGAACTGTAACCATTAAGTACAGGGAGAAGGGTTCATCTGAATGGAGAACAGGGATGCCGCTGCGAAGGATTCCTGCTGGTGAAAATATAGGCTTTCATTGGGACAATAAACATTCGGGCAGTATTTTTAACCTGAACCCCGATACAGAATATGAAATTTCCCTGTATCTTCTTGATCCCGATGGCGGACAGGCAGAAGCAACTGTTTTTGCCCGTACACAACCTGTGCCCAAAATACCTGAAAGGGCAAAAATTATAGAAATTGAACCAGGTGAATACGGTATATTAAACACCGAAAGCGGTACTGCTGAAAGTCCGGTAGTATATCGCTGCAGCAAAGGAACTGCTACCTTTTCTTTTATTGATGTTCAATTTAAAAAATGGGTTTTTATTGAAGGCCTAAATGTAGTAAATACAAGCGAAAATGGCAGAGGGATCAAATTAAACGGTTCTGAGAACTGTGTGATACGAAACTGTACCATTAATGCTGTATATGGAATTGTTGCATATAAACCGGGAATTACAAAATGTTATATCAGTGATAATGTAATTACCGGTATTTGTAAATGGAATAACGAATCAATGGGTGCAAACGGTGATAACATTGGAGAAGGCATTGAGATTACCGGTCCTGGAAATGTGATCTGTTATAATAAAGTTTCAGGCTTTAGAGATTGTATTTCTACCATGGAAGATCAGAATGCGGTGAATCAGACCTCCATTGATATCTACAATAACGATATTTCCATTGGGCTTGATGATGCCATTGAAGCTGATTTTTGTTTCTCAAACTGCCGGATCATGCGCAACCTGATTACAAATAGTTATGTTGGTCTGAGCTCACAACCCGGATTGGGTGGCCCGAATTATTTTATCCGCAATGTGATGTACAATGTCATTCATGGTGCATACAAATTAAAACGCTATAGCCAGGGTGACGTGGTTTTGCATAATACGGTAGTTAAGATTGGGGCAGGAATGGCCGGAAATTCTGCTATGGATTTTGCATATTTTAGAAATAACCTTGCCATTGGAGGACCTGACGGGGATGTGAACTGGGGAGGTTACGGTGCAGGAGTCCCTTCTGCAGCAATGATATATGACCCCGGTGTACATTCCGATTTTGATTACGATGCTGTGGGTGTTTATGGAGTCAGTTACAAAGCTGTAATCGGGAATAAACCTTTCTCCGAAGTTGAAAAACAGGGTATAGAAAGAATAACAATGGAGGATGTTTTTAATCGGGTGGATTTCCCGAATCCGCCGGTACCCGAAAGAGAAGTGCCTGATCTCAGGCCGAATTCAAATTCACGGGTTGTTGATGCCGCTGTTTATATTCCAAATATTAATGATAATTATTCAGGAAACGCTCCCGATTGCGGTGCATATGAAGCCGGACAGGAGTTGCCGCATTATGGTCCCCGGCCTGTAGTATCCACAAATTTCACAAATATACCTTTTACAACAAATCAGGATTACATTCAAATTTATCCTAATCCTGCAAAAGAATTTATTATTATTGAATTGAAAACGGGCAACCGGGTAAGGGGAAATCTGCTTTCCATACATGGTGAAATATTGTCTGACTTTGATTTCATAGAGCGGGCGGAATTACCAATCAGCAATCTGTTACCCGGAACATATTTAATTCGGATAATAAACAAAGGTGAAGTCCTGGTCCGGAAAATTGTTGTAGGAATTTAAGGAACTGTAAATGAGTAAGTTTCAAAACCAGTTGGACTTGGAAATATTTTGATTTACAAGTGCATGTAGAGCAGGATAAATTGCAAAATATTCCAAATGGAGCGGGATGTTTTGCAATTTATACTGCCTTAAAAAGATCGGTTGGAAAAAATTTATTAAGGTATTATTTTTCTTTCAGAAAGTATTCAAAGAAATTATACATCGCTTCGTTCGATTCCGGAGTAGGTGCATGAGTAGGGCGGCTGGTCATGCCTACCCGGTTTTTATAACCAAGCAACTTATTTACAGCTACAGCATGATTAAGAGGAATCCAGCGTTCAACCGGATCTTCGGAACCTCCCGATACCAGAAATGGCCGGGGTGCCATCAGTGCGTGAAGCTCATGTAAATCGAATCCGTTTTTAACCAGCTCGGGATAAAGGCCTTTTGCAGGATTATCTTCAGTAATTACCCCGCCTTTTCTCCAGGGTTTTTTGTGGTATCCCAGGTACCAGGGCTCCCAGTAATTAACATTGGGACGTGATTCATCAAACACAATTCCACCATCCGACCATACAGCACAGGCAAATTTGTCGTAAAGACAGGATGCAAACATCGACCACTTACCACCGTAGGAATGCCCCGTTATCCCTATTCTCCCGGAATCTACTTCAGGATGTTTTGCCAGAAAATTATATGCATTGGCTGCCAGATATGCCAGCATCGATAAAGGTTCTACAGTAGCATTTTCAGGTGTCGGATAATATTGTCCAAAAGGACTGGTGTTTTGGGTGGCGCCTGTACCAAGAGATAAAGTAACAAATCCCCGTTTTGCAAGCTGATAGGCAAAATCACGCAGCTCAACCTTCAATCCTACTGCGGTTTCAGGCTCATAATATACTGTAATAACGGCAGGTTTTTTTTCATTTCTTCCCGGAGTGTCAGGTATCAACAGGTAAGCATTTGTCATTTCACCTTTTCTCCACTCCAGTTTTATGGAGTGCTGGGTAAAGTTTTCCCTTTTTACCGATTCAATAATTTCCATTTTTGGATTTTCAATTAACGGAGGCCATTCCCCCAACATGTTCTGCCACCGGTTTAGGATTTCTTCCCTGCGCAGAGCCCAGTCCTTTTTCGACTTTACTTTACGTCCGTCGTAAAATTTTAACGGCGAAAGGTAATCTCCGTAATTGGCTTTAAATTCTTCAGGCGGGTTAAAATAGGTTTTGATTTTTTCCCAGGCACTGTCTTTTTTTTCTCCTTTATCTACTGCCGAAGAATTCCAGGAAACAAAGAGAAGAATAAGAAACGCGGGAATAATGGTAAATTGAATTTGTCTCATTTTTCTATCAGGTTTAAAGAAATTAAAAATCTGAAAATACAGGTTATATAGTGATAGTTAAACTTCATCTGGTATTTCAAAACCTTTGCGATAATCGCGCCGGAGCAGCTCCTGGGCAGCCGGATTATTTAATACCGATTCATATTCAGAAGAAAAATCGAGCTGTCTTTTTCCTGAGCGATACGACATATTAGCCAAATGAACATACGATGCGCTTTTATGGCCCTCCACTATATTTCCGTTGGGATGTTTTCTTGAACGCACACAATCGAAGAAATTCTCAACATGAGCTTGCAGAGGGAAAAATCCTTCCTGCTGTGCAACCAGCTGGCCGTCTTTTTCAAATACCTGCCATCCGCCACCCATAACTCCAAGATGCATCATACGCTTTGTCCCCATTATCAGGATATCGGTGGCATTCTGGCTCCAGTCGGGAAATCCGTTACCGAAGCGAATCTCTGTACTGGTTTTCGACATGTATGGAGCGCATTCCCCCGCTTCAAGAGTAATGACATAATTGCCAAAGTCGAGGGTGGCCATCTGGTAATCCGGAACATCCCTGTTGTCGTTGAAAAAATAACGGCCACCGGTACAATAAACAGATTTTGGAAAATCAGGATTATCCAGGGCCAGCCTGGCCATATCCACCTGGTGAATGATTCCGTTTCCAAAAACAGTGCCTCCTGAATAATCCCAATAGTACCCCCACGATTTATTACGCGACAGGCTGTAGGGAACCTTTGGTGCAGGTCCCAGCCACATATCCCAGTCAATGGTATCGGGAGCCTTTTCTTCTTCTTTTTCATTGAATGGAACAGGTTTTCCCAGGATTTCCTTTATGTGGACGGCTATCAAATCACCAAGTTCTCCGCTTTTAATATAATCCCTGGCTGATAAAGCCTCTGCTGCACTCCGGTTTTGAGTCCCACACTGCAATACCCTGTCATACTTCATGGCAGCCTTTATCATCTGCTGACCTTCAAAAATATCGTAGGAAATGCATTTTTCCACATACACATCTTTTCCTGCCTGACAAGCCCAAATGGCAGCTAAAGCATGCCAATGCTGCGGAGTTTCAATGAAAACGGCATCAACCTCCTTGTCGTCCAGTACTGTGCGTAAATCTCTTACCTGGGTGGGCTCAAATCCCTGTTTCTTCTTTAATTCAGTTCGTGCCCAACCTCCTCGAGTATCATCCACATCACATATGTATTTGACCCGAATATTTTTATCAAAATCGGTAGCCTGAAGAATTACATGAGAACCCCAGCCCCCGGCACCAATCAGGGCAACTACTATGGTATCGCCGGCACTTCCTGAATGGGTTTTACTTAATGAAGTTTTTATACTTTTCCGGTAATCCGGAACTTCATGTGCTGCCTGTGAACCGTTAGATTCTGCATTTGAAGCATTTTGCCGGCTGGTACAGGAATTAGCTAATGTTAATCCGGCTGCTCCCAATCCTGCTATATGAAAAAACTTTCTTCTTTTCATGAATGTTTTAATTTATCTGGATTATATAACTCATTCTGGTAAACGATCTTCGGAAATATTTATTAGCGCTTTTTGTTAACAAATATATATAAAAATTCAGTTTTTGCTTTCACAAACTTTCGGGGACTAAATCCTCATGTTGAAAACAATTTATAAGATAACGTTAAATCAAGTGAAAAGGGAAGGATTTTGCCAAAAGAAGGAACCTGAATGAACTCATTAAATGGAACGGTATAGGCATATAACAGGAATAATGAATAATTTGAGGAAATATTTTTTAGTATATTTACAGCTCATTAACAGTAAAACCGATAAAAGTGAATCTTAATTTAAAATCAACTGGAATTTTTGTCTTTTTCGTTATGTTTTTATTTCCGCTTTTTTCAAAACAATCATCAGCAGCACCAGGAAATTATGAAAGTATAACAACTAATGATTTTCAGGAAAACAATTTTTTTCAACGAAGGTGGGTCCATGTATCAGAGACTTCAGCAGTTATTTACTGGAAATCAGACAGCATTGATACAGCTGTTACAAGTTTGGTAGAGTATGGAACAACTGAAGAGTTGGGTAGGCAAACCCCTGAAACAAAAAATCCACAGAATGCCCATCTGCACCGGCTTAAAGGACTTGAGCCAGGGATTACCTGTTATTATCGAATGGTGGTATTTGATCAAAGAGATGGTACCCGTACAGAAAGTGAAGTTTTACAGATTGTTCCACAGCGAATAGAAGGAGCAGTTTATATTCCGCAGGATTTGGCAGGAACACCCCCTTATATTCTGGACAGAAACTTAACTCATTATGTACTTACTCAGGATATAACTGCTGATGGTACTGCCATAATAATAAAAGGTTCAGGAATTGTACTCGATCTTGACGGACATATGGTAACCTTTGGGAATAATACATCATCTCAGGTGTTTGGAGTGCAGATCACCGATGGAGATACCTGTAAGGTTATGAACGGGGTAATTGTTCAGGGAGAACGTTCAGCTGACTACTGCAATGCTGTCCGAAGTTTCAGGTCTGCGAATCGGGGAGCTGAAGTCTGCGGGATCAGTACCGATGTTCATTTGAAAAATGCACAGCCCATGGCGTTCAGGCATGCAAATCTTAAAATTCACCACAACGATATCTGCAGCAGTGTCATTGATCTGGAATCGAGGCATTACCCGGGAAATGCGCTGCTCCGCGTGGAAGCTAACGGTAAAAATGTGCATCTGCACGATAATATACTGACCGAGGGTTGTCACAGGGCTATTTTAGTGAGCAGTTCCGGGGATCTTACCAATGTTGAAATCAATCACAATGACATACAACATCATCAGCAATATGTAAACGGATATGCCATTGCTCCCGGTTCGAATGCAACAGTACACCATAACAGAATTACTTCTACCGGCAGGGGTATTCATCTTACCGGATCCAATACCGAAGTGTTTAACAACTACATTGACATCAGGGGTCATCAGCACCTGGACGATCTTCCGGCAGGAAGCCGTCCTTTCTATCATAACAGCGTTGAATTGCACGGAATAAAGCTGGAAGGCAGCAGTGCAGGAAATAATAAAATTTACGATAATTTTGTAAGAATCATCCAGCTTCAACCTGTTGATTCACAAGGTGAGGGTAATCCTTCAGATAAAAAAGAAAACGGTGTATATTTTCATTCTGAAGCCTCCTCAATACAAAATGGTAAACTGGTTGATTTGCAGCAAAACTGGGAGGTGGATCGGTGGCGGTACTATTTTGTGAAATACGATCCCGATAAACCTGCAGTGAAAATTACCGGCAATGATGCAACCACTCTTTTTGGTGATTTTGAAGAGCATGAGCCAGGTGAATATACCGTTTATATGATTTGGAATTATGTTCCTCCCACTCCTTTAAACCTTTCCTGTTATGATCCAAATGCGATGAATGAAATCTATAACAATACATTTATTGGTATTACAACTTACTCCGAAACCCGGCACGGAGGATACGGTGATTCAGGTCAGTGGGGAACATCCGTTATGTTGGTAGGGATGGACAAAGGTCCTGCCCTACAAGGAAATTATTCAGCACTTATACACGATAATCAGTTTTATAGCAACGACTTGTTTGTGAATTCATCTTCGGATGTCAACATGGATGTATGGTTTGAAAACAATACCTTTAATCTGACTCATGAACCGTTAACTACAGAACGGGCAGACAGGATAAGAAATACAGGTATGGCTTTTGAGGAAGAGTTAAAAGAAGGAAATAACGTTTTCATTGAAAATTCCACACAGGCAAAAAGATACAATCGTTTCGGAATCAGTATTTATCCTAATCCTGCCCATTCGGAACTGATTATAACGGGAAATGAAAACAGCCTGAGCAGGAACAGGATCATCATCTTGTCTGTGAATGGAAGTAAAATCATGGAATTGGAAAAGGGGATATTATTGCCTCACCGGATAGATGTTTCCGTTTTGCCCCGGGGTTTTTATATTGTAAACGTTATAAATGAGAATCGGATATATACAGAAAAATTTTTCAAAAATTGATTGCTGCTGAAGTCAGGGGGAAATTCAAAAAAATAAATCAATTAAAGTTCTTCCTGAAAAAAAATTCTTAAGTTTGTTAGGCTATCTGACAGATAGGCTGTAAAATAATATAAAATTCAAACCTTTAGAGATGATAAAGCAAAATCAATTAAAATTTATGCCGGTGGCCATGTCTATAGTTCGTATCCTGGTAGCCTGGCATTTTTTATATGAAGGCATAATAAAACTGGCATCCGGGAATTGGTCTTCCTATTATTATCTGGCACAATCAAGATGGATATTATCCGATTTTTTTCATTGGATCATGGCCAATCCCACTGCTTTGGCGATTACTGATATTTTGAATATATGGGGATTGATACTTATTGGAACGGCATTGTTTCTGGGTATTTTTACCCGGGCAGCAAGTATATCTGGAATTGCTCTGCTGCTGCTGTATTATGTGGCTGTACCTCCATTTATTATACCTGCCGGCGGCTATTTTTTCTTCATAAACAACCAGATTATTGAAGCAGGTATTCTGCTTGTTTTTGTCCTGGTCCCAAAAGGGTACATGTGGGGCATTGATCGCTTATTAAAGGTTGTGTTTCAAAAAAGAAAAGCATTAAAATTCCCTGCAAAGGATAATCATGAATTTGCCGATTCGAATAATAACCGGAGGGAGTTCATAAAAAATATGGCAGTGGTGCCAATATTTGGTGCTGCATTTTTCGGAATGGCTAAAAAAGCAGGTTGGTTTAGTTTCGAGGAAGAGAAATTGAAGAAAGCAGATGGAATCACCAGTGCCTCAACAATGCAACGGGAGACCTATGATTTAAACAAGCTGGCAGGAAAAGTGCCTGTGGGTAAAATTAAAAATGTTGAGATCAGCCGGATGATACCCGGTGGAAATCTGGTGGCCGGTTTTGCCCATGCCCGAGATTTAATATACGTATCGAAATGGATCAAGCAGTATCATTCCGACGAAAAAGTGATTGAAACTCTTTGGATATATCAGGACGTGGGTATCAACACGGTTATCATGAGAACCGATCAGCAGACAATACGGATACTTAATGAATTTTGGAGAAGAGGAGGAAAAATGCAATGGCTGGCCCAGACTTATCCGGTCGATGACGATATGTCGAATATTCAGCTTGCCATTGATAACGGGGCTGTTGGAGCATTTCTGGTAGGCAATACAGCCGACAGGCTTGTTCAGGGTAATAAAGTGGAATTCATCGGAAAATACATCAATTACATTCAGTCGCAAGGATTAATAGCCGGTACAGCCGGTCATTCTATTACAGTACCCATGGCTTGTGTTGAAAATGGAATTAATGCCGACTTCTTCATGAAAACCTTCCACCATCATAACTATTGGTCTGCTACCCCTGTTGATCCTGCCGATCCATATCTTCCGCCAAGCGGGCAGGACAGAAATATGGCAAATGATAACATCTGGTGCCCCTCGGATACAGATGTGGCGGATTTCTTCAGAAAGAATACAACACCCTGGATTGCCTATAAAGTACTGGCTGCCGGTGCCATTAAACCGGAAGATGGTTTTAAGTATGCATTTCAAAATGGTGCCGATTTTATTTGTGTGGGTATGTTTGATTTCCAGGTTATCGAAAATGCAAATATTGTATACAATACCTTAAATTCAGGTTTGGAACGGGAAAGAAAATGGTATGCATAACTATTTTTGTTTAGTATTACATCATTAAACACACACTATTAATAGGATTTCGTATGCTTTGGTGTCAGCAGGCTTTGGTGGTACGTTTTAACTTCCTGTCATATCACCGGATCACAAATTTTCACAGGGATTCCTTTTTGCCCTATAGGTATAAGTGGGTTTAGGTGGTAATTATTTTCTTTTATTTTACTGATATTTTACATGAAGCTTTGATTGAATAAAAGTTAAGCAGTGTGATTTATTCGTTATCGGTAAAAGTTACTGAGTAAATGAGTTTGTGCTGCTATAATTCAGGATTGCTATAATTTCAAAAAAAAGAGAGGGAACTTCAATAATTGTTTTTGTCTTCTGGCTTCTGTTTGTTTTTTGCCAAAAAATTCTGATTTCGCACGTATTCTTAAACTATTTTTTTAGTTTTCGGATAAAAATCTGTAAAATTTATTTTTTATTACGCAACCTTTACTGAATTAGCGGTATCTGACTATTAATACTAAACTAATGCAATCAAAGTTTATTCTTTCATGTTTTCTGCTGACGATGGTTCATTTGCATTTGTGGGCCCAGGATATATCGTTTGGAACAGTTGGCGGGATCAATTTTTCAAATCTGCGGGGTGAGATGTCTTATAGTTCCCTGAAATCCAAACCCGGGCCTGTGAATGGTATTTTTGGAAAAGTGGCACTGGGGAATTGGCTTGCCATGAAAACAGGAGCGGAGTTTACCAGTTATTATTACCGGGAAAACCGGAATCAAGGGTATTATTATTCTGATTTTGTGCCGGCAGGAGTGCTTCATCATCCGGAAAGTTCTTCCAGTTTTGCTCATAGCATTATTGGACCTGCATCTTCAAACCATTGGGATTATCATTTTCTTAGGGTGCCTCTGGTTCTGGAATGGAAAACACCGGGCAGAATAAGCTTTGGGTATGGTGTTGGTGCATATTATCAGTTTCTGATGAACGATGAGTTTACCGGCAAGGATAAAAAACTGGTTTCGGAAGAATTCCGCGAAGAGAGGTTTCCCCCCGCATCCGACTGGGGCTGGATTATGTCTGCTTCACTTGGTTATTCCATAAACTAGTTGGATGCGCATTTTTCTGGAAGGCCGGACAACATATGGGAAAGAGGTATATGTGGAAGGATTGGATGGCAAAAACGGCTCTTCAGAAATGATTTTCGGGTTTGAATTTACACCTGTTCTGAAAACAGAAAAAGAACCGGAAGAAAATCTGCCAGGCCGGAGATTAGAGCTTATGCCACAGGCAGGAGTAATGTTTTCAAAATCGACAGCACCCGATGTAAAAGAAAATTACGACTTTTTACCGGCCATAAATGCAGGGGTTTTGGTTAAATATAAACTGGATAATGCCAATTCAGTCATCACCGGTGCATGGTACGGGCAAAGGGGTTATCGCATTTCACAGCCCAGCGAGGCAAGATGGGCTTACATTCCTCCTTTGGAAGGAACCCATACCGTAAACCAGAATTCCGATATTTCGCTCGATTACCTGACCATCCCATTGTTGCTGGAGATGTCTTTTGGAAGAAGGTTTACCACCAGTTTACAGTTCGGAATGTATTACTCTCTGCTTCAAAATGCCCAGGCAAGAGGAGAAGAAACAAGTTCATACCGTTCAGGGTCAGGATATGAAGTCCAGAAGATATACTTTAATCAGGGTTTTAAGGGGTAGTTTATAAAGGATGATTTTGGAGGTCTTGCAGGTTTAAGGTTTGAATACCGAATCTTTCCTGAAATAAAGATTTATACCAGCCTGATGAGGGCATACGGATTTACAACGCTGGCTGATACGAAGGAACAGGAGGGGTTCGCTGCTGCTCCTGAACAATTAAAAGACTTCAAAAACAATTCCTGGATGACATTTTTTGGAATTAGTATACCAATGACTAAAAAGTAGAACTTATGAAAAAAATGTTTATTAGCATATTTCTCCTTTTGGTTTTGTATGCCTGTGAAAAATACCCGACGCCCGGCACCCAGATAATTAACCGGATGAATTTTCAGATTGAAGGAGGAAATCAGTCGGCCGAAGCAGGTGAATACTTGTCCGACAGTGTAGGTATACTCATTAATATGGGATCTCTGATTCCGGAAGGTGACTGGCAATTTGTTATGGAAATTGAAATTTCAAAGGGCGGAGGGGCAGTCGACCAGCCATTGGTATATGCCGGTAAAAAGGGGATGATGAAGACACGCTGGAGAATGGGGAATGAATCAAATGAACAAATACTGTATTTAAAAATATATGATAAAAAAGGATTCTTTTTTGGTGAAGCCAAAATAAGTGCAACTGCTTTTTTTAAGGATAGATTAAATCAGGTTTCAACAGGAATATTGACAGGTATTGACGATATGGTTTACGATACTATTCATCAGCGCACAATGATGCTGTCGAACAGAAGTCTCTTTGTAAGTACCGAGAAATTTTACAGTTGGGAACCCATTTATTTCCCATTTTCCACGAATTTAAAAGAACTGGAAATCAACAGCAGGGGAGAAGTTTTTGCTGCCGGCTGGAATGGTTCTTTGTACCAGACAGCCGACTGGGGAATGAACTGGACAGACCTTGGAAGGCCAATTCCTGAAAGTCCGTACAATTATGAACTTACAATTACCAAAGATGATTACATATGGGCAAACAGGTGGGAGAAAGGTATTCACTGTTCCAAAGACAACGGCTTCACATGGCAAAAAGATACTGCAGGTCTGGAAAAGCAGGAATATGTCAGTCCCATTTTTGCGCTTGCCGATTCAGCACATGTGGCCCTTTCGGTTCACAGCATGAAGATTATTAAATCAACAGATGACGGGCTTAACTGGACTCCAATTAATACCCCCGAGTATTCTGTCAGCATGTTTGTAACAGATGATAATGCCATCATTGCTCAAAACCAAAACCAGTTTCGTCTGCATAAATCGGTCGATGGTGGAAATACATACAGGCAGGTCCTTTCGGTAAATGTTGCATACGGTACTTTGTCGAGACATAACTATAAACAATTTGGCGATATGTATTATGTTCTGGCTCCGGGTGGAGGGGTATGGAAAACAAAAGATTTTGAGGAGTTTGAAAAATTGTTTGCTTTCGACATTCAACGCCATCTTTTTATTGACCATCGGGGCATTCTTTTTGCGAGCGGTTCAAATTATTCAAATGCACCTCCCGAACCAACAATGATTCTTCCTCAATAGTGTTTGTTTATATTTTTAATGGAGGAGGATGCAATTTCTTATCCAAAAATTGATTGTAACATTCTTCGTTTATTTATACCAGACCACGGTACCAGCACTTCTTAATAATGCAGATCGGGAGAAAATAGGGTATTGCCTTAAGTTAAGGTTGCATTGTTAGTTTTTACTGTTTTTATGGATTTTCTTCTTTCCGGTAACATCTTTAAGACTGAAGGGTTGACTGTTTTAGTTAATTTTAATAGCTTTACTTCTGCAAAGTTGAAATTGCAACATTAATTTTACGATTTAAGGTTGATTCAATTGAAAGCATTCCCAGAAAAGGTACAATTGTTCTATGACCGGAATATTAAAACAGATGACATCAAAAGAAAGATTTGATTTAACAGTCAATCACCGGCAGGCTGATCGTTTGGTAGTTGATATTGGCGCAACTGCAGTAACGGGCATGCATGTTTTGGCTGTTGAAAACTTAAGAAAATTTTACGGACTGAAAACTAAACCGGTACGTGTGACAGACCCCTATCAGATGTTGGGTGAAGTGGATGAAGAGTTGATGAAAATCATTGGCATCGATATAGTAGGGGCAAAGGGGAAAAACAATTCATTTGGTTTTTATAACCACGAGCCTTTTAAGGAATATGTTACAAACTGGGGGCAGACCGTCCTGGTTCCTGAAAAATTCAATACTTCAACGGATGAAAAAGGTGATGTGCTGATGTACCCCCAGGGAGATTTGTCTGCTTCGCCATCGGGAAGAATGCCAAAAAACGGGTATTTTTTTGATGCCATCATTCGTCAGCAGCCCATTGATGAGGACAAGCTTAACCCACAGGACAATCTGGAGGAATTTGGACTGGTATCAGAAGCCGATCTGGAATATTGGAAAGAAACTGCCCAAAAAGCGCGGTCTACAGGCAGGGCAGTGGTTGCCGGACTGGGAGGAACCGCCCTGGGCGATATTGCACATGTTCCGGGAATTAAACTGAAAGCATCCAAAAGGCATTCGCGACATCACCGAATGGTACATGAGCATTGTCATGCGGCCTGAGTATATCCTTGAAGTTTTTGACAGGCAGTCGGAACTGGCGCTTGAAAATTTTAAACGGCTGAGTCGGGTCATCGGCGATAACATCGATGTGGTTTATATCTGCGGGACCGATTTTGGTACCCAGGACTCTACCTTTTGTTCTCCCGAACAGTTCGATGAGTTGTGGATGCCTTACTACAAGAGGATAAACGATTGGGTTCATTTAAATACGCAATGGAAAACGTTTAAACATTCGTGCGGTGCAGTTGAGCCGTTTTTGCCGAAATTCATTGAGGCGGGTTTTGATATCATAAACCCGGTGCAGATAAATGCGAGGGGGATGGATCCTCAGTTGTTGAAAAAGAAATACGGTAAAGACATTGTATTCTGGGGTGGCGGGGTCGATACGCAGAAAACCTTACCTTATGGAAGTCCGGCAGAAGTGAGGGAGGAAGTGCTTCGGCTATGTGAGATTTTTTCAAAAGACGGGGGCTTTGTGTTCAGCACAGTGCATAATGTACAGGCCAATGTTCCGGTAGAAAACATTGTAGCCATGATTGATGCAGTCAAAGAATTTAATGGTGATTCTTAAACAGGGTTTATGTATCAGTAAAGTAATTATCAAATTAACTGGTTAGAAAGGGAAAAGCCTATGCATCAAAAATCATTGCTTAATAAAAACATTGTGGTAATCGGGGGAACTTCCGGCATCGGGTTATCGGCTGCAAGGACATTTGCTGAGAACGGGGCGCACGTGGTGGTGGTGGGAAAGGACGATGAGCACGTGTCGTCTGCTGAGGCTGTCTTGGGAGTTCAGGCAGTTATTCTGACAGGTGATGCTGTGAACCCGCAGACTGCTGTTGAAGCCATTGAAGTCTGTGTCCGGCAATTTGGCGGATTTAACGGCCTGTACCATGTAGCAGGGGGAAGCGGCAGGAAAAGGGGGGACGGGCCCCTGCATGAACTTTCCCTGGAGGGCTGGGAAAGTACCCTGGAACTTAACCTGACCTCTGTAATGCTTTCGAACCAGGCAGCAGTGAGACAGTTTTTAAAACAGGGAACGGGAGGTTCGGTGTTGAACCTTGGATCCGTACTTGGTTTTTCTCCCTCGCCACAATATTTTACCACTCCTGCTTATGCTGCTGCCAAGGCGGGCATTGAAGGGTTTACAAAATCCACAGCAGCGTACTATGCAAAAAACAACATCCGTTTCAATGCCATTGCCCCCGGATTGGTTGATACCCCTATGGCAAGGAGGGCAGCCTCAGACGAGACTATACTTTCGTTCATTGAAACAAAGCAACCCCTGGATGGTGGCAGAATAGGCCGGCCGGCTGATTTGGACGGATTGGCCATATATTTCATGAGCGATATGTCCTCCTTTACCACGGGACAGGTAGTGGCTGTTGACGGAGGGTGGACACTTAGTGAAGGGCAATACACATAATATGGGAGCAATGAAACAATTATAATCTTAATATCAGAGAATGTCAGAAATAACAATCGGAATAGATTTAGGCGGCACCCGAATAAAAGCAGTTGCAATAGATTCAGCGGGTAACATTCTGCAACAGGTATACAGGCCAACCCGGGACGGGGAGGAAGGAGTATGGAAAAATGCCGTTGCCGAAGCAGTGGAAGAGATTAATGGTAAGCTGGGACTCCGGGAAACATTGACAGGTATTTCTGCACCGGGGTTGCCCAATGGTGGCAATACAGCCATTGCCTATATGCCGGGACGGCTGCAGGGACTGGAGAATTTTCAATGGGGCCGTTTTCTGGGGGCTCCTGCCTTTGTACTGAACGATGCCATTGCAGCAATGATGGCGGAAGCACGGTTCGGGGCGGCAAAAAACCGCAGGAATGTGGCGATGCTTACCCTGGGCACCGGCGTGGGCGGCGCCCTGCTTATCGAAGGAAAACCTTACCAGGGGGCATTTAACAAGGCCGGTCACCTGGGGCACATGGTCATCGACAGCACCGGTGAACGCGATATTACAGGAATCCCCGGAAGCCTGGAGGATGCCATCGGGAACTGTTCAATCGAAAAAAGAAGCTTTGGAAAATTCAGCTCTACACAACAGTTGCTTGATGCATGGAAGGAAGGCGATCGTTTAGCTGCAGAGGTGTGGCTTACTTCGGTAAAGAAATTAGCCATCGGGCTGGCATCATTAACCAATATTTTGTCACCCGAAATGATAATTCTTGGAGGAGGGATTACCGAAGCAGGGGACGATTTATTTGGCCCGCTGGAAAATTATATGGATATTTATGAATGGCGTGCCGGTGGCAATAAAACTGAAATTGTAAAAGCGGTGTACGGCGATCTGGCAGGGGCAGTGGGAGCAGCCTGTTTTGCAAGGGAAAACGATCAGGTAAGATAACTTTAATACAATATAGAATGAAGATAGCCATGCTTGGTACCGGTTTAATTGGTACGTTTTATTCCATGTCGATACATGGTTTACGCAGCCGGGATAAAATCGTGATGGTCTATTCCCGGTCAAAGGAAAGAGGTTCAAAATTTGCTGAGGAATATAAGATTCCAAACTGGACCACCAACCTGAAGGAGGCAATCACCCATCCTGAAGTGGATGTGGTGGTTGTAGGCCTGCCCAACGATTTGCATAAGGAGGCTATTTTTGCTGCCGTCGATGCAGGAAAGCCTGTTTTATGTACCAAACCGCTGGGGCGTACAGCAAAAGAAGCATGGGAGATCCTTCAGAAAGTGGAACAGGCCGGAATCTTTCACGGCTACCTGGAAGACCTGGTGTATACACCCAAACATCTGAAAGCGCATGCTTCAGTTGTAAACGGTGCCATAGGAAAAGTGTTGTGGGTACGCTCGCGTGAAGCTCATCCGGGGCCGCACAGCGACTGGTTCTGGAATCCTGAAATTTCGGGTGGCGGGGCTATTGTCGATTTGGGCTGCCATTGCATCGAGATTGGCCGCAGCTTTATCGGAAAAAATATCCGCCCGGTGGAAGTGGTTTGCTGGGCCGATACCCAGGTTAAGCCCATCGCTGCTGAAGATCATGCCATCGGGCTGGTGCGGTATCAAAACGGAGCAATCGGGCAGTTTGAAGTAAGCTGGTGTTTTCGGGGAGGCATGGAATTAAAAGATGAAGTGGCCGGGGTAGAAGGATCAATACGAATCGATAATTTTTTACGTACCGGATTTGAAATGTTTTCAGCCCCCGGCAAAAAAGGATATGTGGCCGAGAAGGCTGAATCAGACTCAGGATGGCTCTTCCCGGTGGGGGATGAAGTCCATGAACTGGGGTACAATTTCATGTTTACAGATATGTTTAAGGCCATAGAACGGGGGGAGAAGCCCATTGAAGATTTTTACGATGGCTATGTGGTGAATGCCATTATGGATGCGTGCTATAAATCGGCCAAAACAAAAAAATGGGAACCTGTTGAACTGAATGAATGGCGCGGACTGGAGGAAGCAGAGCCGCTTACTGCTTTCGTGGAGTACGATAAAGATTACTGGCTGATTAAGGAAGAAGTCCTGCCTGACGGCCGTAAGAAAGTTATTCTGAAAGAAAAAAGTTCGAAGGAAATTATAGAAAAAACAGTGGACTAAGAACTGTTCTGTTCTTACCATTGTTTTCAGATAGGTTGCAGGAAAACTATTTATACGATTCAGATCAGTCCTGCATCTAAATATAAAATGTCATTTATGAATCTGACAGAGTTTTATTTAAGCAAATCGGCTGAGATTGTTGAGAAGGTAAAGGCGCAGCAGGAGCAAATCAGGCAGGTTGCACAGCTGTTTGCCCGTTCCATACTGGCAGAACGGGTAGTGCATGTGTTCGGCAGCGGGCACAGCCGCATACTGGTTGAGGAGATGTGGCCAAGGTATGGTTCCTTTCCGGGGTTTAATCCCATTGTGGAATTGTCGCTTACTTTTCATAACCTGGTGGTTGGTTCAAACGGTCAGCGGCAGGCCATGTTCCTTGAAAATGTGAGCGGACTGGCAGAACGGATTCTGCGTAACTTTGATTTAAAGGAAACCGATTCGGCCCTGTTGATTTCTTCCAGCGGCTGCAATGTAGTGCCCATTGAAGTTGCCGAACTGTTTCAGAAGAAAAGAATAAAGGTAGTATCCATTATTTCAAAGGAGCATTCTGAGAAATCGGTCAGCAGGAGGAAGGATGGCAAAAAGCTGGGTGATTTTTCAGATGTGGTACTGGATACCGGTGCACCTGTCGGCGATGCCATGGTGCGTATTCCCGGGCTGGATACCCCGGTAGCTCCGGGTTCAACTGTGGGCGGGGTGTTGCTTATTAATTGCATTAAAGCCGAACTTGCCGGTTTGCTAACAGCGGCAGGTAAACAACCCAGGGTATTAAGCAGTGCGGCAGTGGTTGGTGCAGAAAAGGCAGAAGCATTATTTGAATCGGCCTACGACGAGCATGCCTGGAACATGGCAAGGCTCTATGAAAAGGTAGGTAAAAATCAGGAGTAATGAATTTTTTTAAAAGGGATGCGATAAACCGAAGCCTTGAAACTGATATCCTGGTGATAGGGGCCGGTTCAGCCGGTTGCCTGGCTGCCTTAAGTGCTTCCCTTCAAAACAAATATTCAGTCTTGCTTGTAGAAAGGTATGGGTTTCCGGGGGGTACTTCCACCCAGATGCTGGATACCTTTTACGGTTTCTTCTCAGTTGGCGATTCTGCCCGTAAAATAGCAGGAGGCTTACCCGACCTTGTGGTGGACGAACTGGATAAAACCGGTGATGTTTTTCTACGCCCCAATACCTATGGTGCAGGAACGGGCGTTACCTATAATCCCGAGCGACTGAAATTTATATGGGATAGCATGCTGTTGAGTCATGGAGTGAAGGTGTTGTACCATTCCCTGATGGTGGCAGTAGAAAAGGATGAGGAACGCTCATCCTGTGTTTTTTTTAACAAGGGAACCGGTTTCTTTTACGTTCATGCCAAACGAATCATTGATGCCTCGGGCGATGCCGATTATTGTTACCATGCAGGTCTGCCTTTTGAAAAAGCGGGTGAAATGGAACCTGCCCAAAGCATGACAACCACCTTCAGAATGTGCAATGTTAATTTAAATAAATTCAACCATGCAGGCGGGAAAAAAGTCATGAAGGAAAAAATGGCAGAGGCATATCACGGTAATCAGTATATGTTACCGCGCAAAGAGGGTTCTGCGCACGAAATGAGTCAGCCGGGCTGTATTTCAACTGTTGCAGTTAAAATAACCGGTATGGATGCCCTTGATATGGAAGAATTAACCCTTGCTGAAATGGAAGGCAGAAAACAGGCATTTGAATACGAACGGTTTTTCAGAAACGAAGTGCCCGGATATGAGAACTCCAAAATAATAGGATTATCGCATCAGGTTGGGGTCCGGGAAACCCGGAGGGTTTATGGTCGTCACCGGCTTACGAGGGAAGAATGTATGGAAGGAAAAATACCTGAATCTTCGGTTTTTTTATGTGGGGCACCTATAGAGGATCACCGGAAAAATGAAGCCGGTGAGGACGAAACCCGGTGGGAGTATATACCCGGAAGTGGTATATATGGAGTCCCTTATGGCACCCTGGTACCAAAAAACAGTTCTACTGTGTGGGTGGCAGGGAGGTGCTTTTCTGCCACACACGATGCCCATGCTTCCTGTCGTTCCATGGCGCAGACCATGAGCATGGGACAGGCTGCCGGCATGGCTGCCGCTCTGTCAATTGAAACTGACAGCAGTGCGGCTGAGGTTTCGGTAAACCTGCTGCAGCATCAACTTGAAAAAATAGGCGCTGTACTCGAAGTACCGGGAAGAACTGCCGATACCACACGTAATGGGTGGAAGAACAACAGAAATAAGCCTTAAAAGATGGAACCCTCTAAAAAGCCTTTTGTGCGAACGGTATTGGGAGATATTTCTCCCCGGGAAATGGGTCTGACCTATTCGCATGAGCACATTATCATTGAAGATAGCTATCCGACCGTTTCCAATCCTTTATTTGTCCTGAATGATGTGGATAAGGTGAATGATGAGCTGACACTTTTTTATAAAGCAGGAGGCCGGACAGTGGTGGATACCATGCCTGCAAACTGCGGACGCAATGTAATTAAACTTGCAGAGGTATCCCGTCGTTCGGGAGTAAATATAATTGCGCCTACAGGCATTCACCTGGAGAAATATTATGTTCCGAATCACTGGAGGTATCATTATTCAGAGGATCAGCTTACCCGCCTGTTTATTGATGACATAACCAGCGGCATAGACCGGTACGATTACGGAGGTCCTGTTACTGAACGTACGCCTTATAAAGCAGGACTGATAAAACTTGCCACCGGAGAGGGTGCCATCACAACTCATCAGGAAAAAGTATTCAGGGCGGTTGTCAATGCCCATAAGGCGACAGGCGCACCCATTTTAACGCACACCAACAGCGGCCATCTGGCCCTGGAGCAGGCTCAGCTGTTCGATAAGCTTGGGGCCGATTTGGAGCATGTGGTGATTTCACATGTCGACAGGCTTGATGATTTAGACTATCACAGGGCTCTTTTGCAGACAGGAGTCAGAGTTGAATACGATGCAGCTTTCAGATGGAAAGACGGTGAGGAAAATATTACGCTGAAACTCCTTGAAAAGTTACTGCCTGAATTCCCCGACCAGATAACAATGGGTATGGATATGGCAAAACATACGTACTGGAAATCGTATGGCGGAAAACCAGGATTAACTTTTTTGATTGATGAATTCGGTAATCCGGATAAACATCCATATATAAGTCTGTTTTTTGGGCAGATATTTTTTTCAACACCAGCCAGACTCTATTCCTTTAAGTTGTAACAACCTTTCTTTTAAATTTATTCATTAACAGGTATAAATAAAACAGAAACAAAATTTTAACCGGATGAGAAAGATTCTTATAAGTCTTATAACAGTAACGATCATTGCACTTTATGGATTTATTGGTAACAGCAGGAAAGTTTTTATTGACACCAAACCGTTCCCCGATGTTTCATTTTCAACTGACAGAAATGCATCGGGACAGCCTGAAACCATAAAGGAATTTACTGTTCCTGAAATCAGAACCCTGCCGGTTTCCGAAATGGCATCTGCAACGGCAACATTTGAGGCCAGGGTTTTAAAATACGAATACATCGACGGACCTAAACCGGAGCGCACCGGCAACAAGGAATTCAGGGGAGGTGTAGTGGTAAAGGACGGCCGGATTGTATTGGTACCCCGTACCGGACAATATGTAGGGGAATATGATCCTGCGACCAACACCGTTAAGCAAACCGCCAGACACGGACAGGAAGGCGGATTTGGAATGGGTTCAGTTCTTGATGACGGATATACGGTAATACTTACTCCGCGCGGGAGCCGGAATGTAGGTATATATGATGCCCTGACACAGACCTATAGAGATGGGGCTGCTCATGGGAGAAAAACCGACAATGCCTTTTTGGGCAGTGCGAAAGTATCGCCTGAGCTGATAGTATTCGGACCGCTTCATTCAAAGGTAACCGGATTGTACAATCCGCAAACCGACACCTATACCGACGGGCCGCCACATAATGAGGCCGAATCGTACACGTTTTCAATCATTATCCGGAGCAGCAGGACAGGGAAAGTCATTTATACTCCCTTCAACAGCAAACATGTCGGAATCTACGATCCGGAAAAAAATACATATACCAGCGGCGCTGCTCATAATGCACATGTTCTGAATGCCTACTCTGGTTGTGTGGAGCTGGAGAATGGCCGTATTCTTATGGCACCACGGGATGCGGCACATGTGGGAATTTACGATCCTGTTACCGATACTTTTATTAAGGGGCCTGAGCATGGAGAAGGGAAGGGAGCCTTCATGGAAGCTGAACTGATGCCCGATGGGGAAGTCATTATGGCTCCTTTTCGGTCGGACCATGTAGGAATTTACGATCCTGCTACAGGGGAATATTATTCAGGGCCTTCAGTTGCTCATGTTCCCGGTGTGGAAATCGGGCGGTTCAGCAGCGCAGTACTCACCCAATCGAAAGACATGATTGTTATGACCAACCGGGATGCCAATGTCATTGGGCTGGTCAGGATTAATCCTTTTTTCAGGGAGGGCAGGCATGCTGAAGTATTTTTTCGCTACCGGAAAAAAGGAGAAAGAGACTGGCAGCAAACCCAAATAAAAACAATAAATAACCCGGGAGTATTTAAAATGGAAATTTCAAATCTGACTTCCTCCGTTGAGTATGAATATAAAAGCGTCATTAGGGATAATCAAAAAGAAAAGGAAGGGAGCGTGCTGACTTTTCTATCTACTGATAAATAATTGCTGGGTGTTTCAGGAAAACTGAGGATGGTGCAAGGTTATCCGAAATAAAAAAATCATATCTTTATGTAAATCTACAGATATGAAAGCTAAACGAAAAAAAATAATAAGCCACATTTCTCTGGGAAAGGTATTAATCTTTGTTTTCAAATGAAGTATTAGAAAAAAAAGAAGATTTTTATTACGCATATCTAAATAAGGCGAACATTTTAAAAGGACTAGGGAAATATGATGCAGCTATTAAAACTTTGGAAGAATTATTAAAAGTAAAAGAGGATTATCCTGAAGCCATTTTTATCATGGGATTAATTTATGAAAAAACTGGAAATATGGATAAGGCAAAACAGAAATATAAAAGGGCACTAAAAGCTTATGCAGATTATCTAAAAACTCCAATGGCAACAGAACAAGATAAAACAAATGAGGCTTTAGTACTACTTTTTATTGAAGGAAAAGAAAAAGCTCTGAAAAGAATAAATGAGCAGATAAAAGAGAATCCGGAGAATAATAATCTCTTAATCGATAAGCAAATAATTGAGCAATTTAATAGAGTAGAATATTTTAAAAACTTCTAATGTTAGATAAAATTTACAAGACAAAACGAGAAAAGGATGTGATGCATGAGATGAAATCTGACATATCGATTTTTATAGCGATGATGCCAATTTAATTGATTAATAACAGCAATGAATGCACGGCAGCACACAACAGAGGCAACTTATGGTGTCGGCCTTAACGGTACGTGGGGTTTCGACAGTTACGGGTATCCCACCTATACCAAGGCCGAGGTTAGCGGCACCTGGCGGCAGGATTACCGCTACTCGTTTGATGGGGTTACCGGCAACCTGAACTCGCGACAGAATCACGATTGTATTGCATTGTGTGACTAAATGGCTGAATTTTAACTAAAGGAGTTTGTTAAATTTGATTTAGGAGCCGTAAACGATAAAATAGCTTTAACCTGCATCTGTTTTCTCCACCTGGTTATAAGAAAAATTAGCAATCTCTGCCTGCTGGTGAGCATGTTCAATAGTCATGCTTACCACATTGCCGTTTTTGTCCGTTTCAATCAGTACATTTTCGTTCAGGTCTTTGGTGCCGGTAATTTCATTGCTATTAAAATTAACCAGCAAAGTGTCGGTATCCTTAAAATATGTTATCTTCATAGTGTTATTTTTTAAAATCCCTGTCAAAAAATGCATTGTGAACCGTTTCGTTATCTTTCAGAACTACAATGCGTAAATATTTATTAAGTTCTTTAATGTAACCCCATTTCCGTTTGCGTCCGTCAATCTGCGTTTGTTCATGTTCCGGGAACTTGAAAACCTGTTCAATCCATTCCATTTTAATAGCTTTCCGGTCTGGTCTTTTCCGTGTAAAGAGAAAATAGTTTGTAAACTTCATTTATTACATGATATCGAGTGGTACTTGCCAACCATCTAAAAGGAAACCCCGCATCTTTTGGATAAATCAATCTGCGACCTACCCTTATTTTTTCTTAAAGTAATTATGATGTTGCCTGTGTCCGTTTTTATATCTAAAAATGTATACTATTTAAATGATTTTATAAAAATAAGGAATTAAAAGACATAAAAAAAGTATCTATTATTTATTGATTTGCTGTTGAATTTATTTTCGGAGGGAATGCGGAGCCTCACCCTCACCCTCACCCTGTCGCAGCAAGCTGCGCCTTTCCCTCTCCACCAGGAGAGGGACGAAGAGAAGAGGTCCCAATTGAGTTGTCGGTTTCTATTGGAGTTTTTTTCTTTTTCTCATTTTAGAACATTAATTTTACTTTAGCAACGGATCTCATTCCTGAGCCCCTCTCCACATGGAGAGGGAAAGCCATCCTTCAGGATGGCAGGGTGAGGGTAAAGGCAACAGCAAAAAAAAAATACAGGGTGCGTATTTCTTTCAGGATGACAGGGTGAGGGTAAAAGCAGCAAATAGAAATTTTGTACCTTTATTGCATAAAACGTAACCAATGAAAAGAACAGCAATAATTATACAGCTTATTTTTTTACTGATTTTCGGTTCGCTTTGTTTATTTGCACAGGCGTGGAAACATGAAACGGGTTCAGCTGATCAATTGCCGGATGAAGCGACAAAGGAAAACGTTCTGTTTGCCGAAAGCTTCAGTTTTCCGGATGGACCTCTGCCGTCAATCTGGTGGTGCGAAGGAAACACAGCTGTTATTAAAGATGGCCGTCTCTATGTGAATGCCGATTTGGACGCTTACCGGGCATCAACAGTGTGGCTTGATAAACGTTTCTCAGGTAATATTCTGATTGAGTTTGATGTTCAGATTGTGTCATCGGGCGATACCGCAAATAACATCAATTGTTTCATCATGTATTCTCATCCTGGCAATAAATCACTTCGCGAAACTAAAGGTGAAAGAGAGGACGGGGTGTACAATCATTACCATAAACTGGATGGCTATATTTTCACTTTTGTTGGCAATAAGGATCCGGACAATGCACGTCTGCGTTTCAGGGACAACCCCGGCTTTCACCTGCTGAAAGAAGATTTTGGAGCCAATTGTGAAGCAGGAAAAACTTATCACATTAAAATTGTAAAAAAAGACAACCGGTTTCAGTATTGGGTAAACGGGGTAAAACGGCTGGATAAAGTGGATGATGCCTTCAACCCGGTGTACAACGAGGGCCTGTTTGGTTTCCGTACCTGGCATACTGCCCTTTGGTGGGATAATCTGAAGATTACACGGGCAGATTAGGAAATGTTGAGTGGTCAGGATGTGAAAAGCTTTCGATAGAAATTCATCCCAATACGCTGAAACAGCATCGAAATCAGGGTAAGAAAATCAGGTTGTTGAAGTTAGTGGTGTTTAGCAGAAATAGTATCAGGAGAGAAATCAAATGCCAATCTTATTCTGTCAAAGTAGAACTAAATTTTTCTTCAATATCAGCAAAAATTAAGCTACCTTCAGGTAACCTGCTGCTTGATTTTTTCACATCCCTTTTGTCCGGAATTTGTTTTCGCTTCGTTTCAACTCCGATCATGATCGGCCATGAAACAGTTCTGAATCATAAATGAACCGGAAAGCAGATGGTCGAACCAATAAACAGGTAGCTTAAACAATACTGAAAATTTTAAAAAATTCAGGTAACATTTTAAAATTTAACTGCTGTTGAAAGTTTCTCATTGGACAGATGCCCGGTCGGTACAAATAAATAATTATTTTTAAAGGTTTTTAGTTGTACTGAATTTCAACCTATAAATCTGGAAGTATGGTTTTCAACAAAAAGTTACTTTTCGCAACAGGAGTTGCCCTTGTCGTTTTCATAACAACCGGAAGTTTTTCCTTTAATCATCCGGTTAATCAGAAAGAAGAACCAGCATCTGTCCCTCCGGAATTCCGGTGGGAGCATGCCACTCCTGAAAGCCAGGGTATGTCGTCACAGAAATTAGACGAAATGACAAAGGTTTTAGCTGAAAAGGGGACTAAAAAGTTGCTCATTGTTAAAAACGATAAAATCGTCCACGAATGGTTTGCTGACGGCTGGAAGGATGATGAAAAATCCCATTATACAGCCTCACTGGCAAAAGCCCTGGTTGGCGGATTGTCACTTGCAGCTGCCATGGATGATGGGTATATTACGCTTGATGAAGCAGCTTGTTACTATGTTCCGCAATGGAAAAATGACTACAGGAAGGCGATGATAACCATTCGTCAGCTGGCCACTCACACCTCCGGCCTGATGGATGCACAGGGAACGGACGCAGAATTGAAAGAGTTGGAAGCCAAAGGGGCACATTTTCATTTTGACCTGCCGGGATGGAGGGGACAATTCTGGCGACAGGAACCTGATCCGTTTACGGTTTCCAGGGACAGTACGCCGCTTTTGTTTCCCCCGGGTGATCAGTATGCCTACAGCAATCCGGGAATCGCTATGCTGACTTATGCGGTTACTGCTTCTATAAAAGAATCAAAATACAACGATGTAAGGTCTTATCTGGAGGAACGCATTTATGACCCGGTGGGGATTGATGAAAAGGAATACAACATCGGATATGGAAAGACGTTTGACGTGGAGGGATTGGGGTTGGTTCCCAGCTGGGGAGGAGGAGGTTTTACTGCAAGGGCTGTGGCCAGGTTGGGGCTGTTAATGCTCCACAAAGGCAATTGGCAGGGTAAACAGATAATCGATTCATCGGTGGTGGAAAAGGTTACTGCCTATCAACAGACAGCTTTGCCCGGCATGCAGCCGGAAAACAAAAAACTTATTCCCGATACACGGACTGCCGCGAATCCCATACCGGCCACCACCGCCGGCTGGTACAGCAATTATGACGGTGTTTGGGGCAATGTCCCCCGCGATGCATTTGCCGGTGCAGGCGCTCAGAATCAGCACCTGGTTGTTATTCCCAGCCTGAACATGGTCATTGTCAGGATGGGGGCTCAGCTTTCTGACGAACTGCAGGGGGAAGGTTTCTGGCTGGGAGCCGAAAAGTATCTTCTTAACCCGATAATGGATGCACTGGAGGAACCTCCTTATCCTGAAAGCGACTGGTCGGTTGAATTCGCTCCGGAAGACGAGGTAATTCGAATGGCCCATGGTGGCGACAACTGGCCAATGACCTGGGCCGATGACAATAATCAGTATACCGCATACGGTGATGGAAATGGCTTCGTGCCAAATACAGATATTAAGCTTAGCCTTGGGCTGGCTAAAGTTTCCGGAAATCCGCCTTCTGTTGACGGTATGAATCTTCGTTCCCGAACCGGGGAGAAGGTAGGTGATGGAAAATACGGAATGAAAGCCAGCGGCATTTTAATGGTGGATGGATTGCTTTATATGCTGGTACGAAATGCGCAGAATGCAAGGCTGATGTGGTCAGCTGATCATGGTTCTACATGGGAGATGGCCGACTGGAGATTTGATGTCAGTTTCGGATGTCCAACTTTCCTTAACCGGGGAAAAAATTATGGGGATGCTCCGGATGGATATGTTTACATTTACTCAAACGATGATGCCAGTGCTTATAAAAACAGCGACCATTTCGTTCTGGCAAGAGTACCAAAAGATCAGATGAGGGATTGGCGTCAGTATGAATATTTTGCAGGATATGAAGCCGGAAACAGGCCAAAGTGGTCGGAAGATATCCGGAAGAGAAAACCGGTATTTACAAATCCCGGAAGGTGTTACCGATCGGGGATTACCTATAACAAGGGATTGAAAAGGTATTTATGGTGCCAGACCATACAATCTGCCGAGTCGGAAGAATACCGGGGGGTGCGGTTTAAAGGAGGTATTGGTATCTTTGAATCACCGAACCCCTGGGGGCCGTGGAAGACGGTTTTCTATACAAGAGCTTGGGATATGGGGCCGGGAGAAACTTCTTCTCTTCCCACCAAATGGATGAGCGAAGACGGAAAAGAATGCCACCTGGTGTTCTCAGGCGATGATTATTTCTCGGTGCGTAAGGTTACTTTTAGTAAAAAATAACAGGAGGGAAAGGATTTTCTGTGGGGCTGCAGGAAACTTCTTAAAGCGGGCCTAAGAATTCGAAATTTATCCTTTTAAAAGGCACCTGGGGAGAAAATACGGAGGCGTTAATTACCGGATGAAGTTTTTCTACGATAGAAATTTAGATGATAAGTTTTAAGCTGTTAATCATGAAATCGTTCATTTTATTTATAGGTATTTTCTTATTCCTGTTCGCATCAGGATGCTGTTCATCTTCTCAGACAAAAGAGAATCAGGCCGGATATTATCCGCCACCCGATTCTCTGGGGGGGTGGAGAAGCCTGAAAGATGCTGCTTCTGTCCGGGAAATTGCAGACATAGATCCGGTGAAGCTGGATGAAGCTTTTGATTTTGCAAGGACTACTACCAAAAACGGAGGGCTGCTGGTTCTGCGCAACGGGTATTTAATTTATGAAAAATACTTTGGAAAAGGACAGCGTGAGGCTACGCCTAACCTGGGGTCGTGCGGCAAGTCATTTACAAGTATTGCCGTAGGCATGCTGATGGAGGAATACCCTGAACGTTTTCCGGAAGGGTTGGAACAGAAAGTTTTTAATCCGGCCTATTTGCCTGCGGAGGCATTTCCCTTGCCCGATGCACGAATGGCTGAAATAAAGCTGGGACAGCTGCTGTGCTTTACTGCCGGTATACGGGGGAACAATCCGGTGTATGTAAACGGAGTTGCATCAGAAATTGATCCTGTGGGGCCTGACGGATGGTACGGCATGACAGATGAATATGCCCTTGGACTCGAAGAAGGGAAAATCAACGAAGTACCTTTTACCACAAAAACCTTATGGTGCGAACCGGGGGAAGGATACTCCTATGCAACGGCTTCCATTCATATTGCTTCCATCATGTTGCGGCACATTGCCGGAACTGAACTGGAGAAGTATGTTGAAACACATCTGGCGCAGCCTCTGGGGTGGGGGAATTGGTCATATGGTTATAAATATGCCAAACGCATATCCCACACCCCTGGCGGAGGAGGAATTGCTGTTAGAAGTACCGACATGTTGCGGTTTGGTTACCTGCTGTTGAAAAAGGGACGCTGGAATAATACTCAGCTGGTTCCTGAAGCATATGTTCGTGCCGCCACAAATAAATCCCCCTATAATTCCCACTTTCCTTATAGTCTTCAGTTTAATGTGAATTCGGGAGGGGAAATTCAGGAATTGCCTTCTGATGCTTTCTGGAAGATTGGCTCCGGAGGACACTGCCTGTTTGTGGTACCATCGCTTGACCTGGTCGTATGGAAACTGGGTGGCAGAGATGGCCAATACGGAATAAACGATACCGGCATTCCTGAACCTGAACCATTGCCCGGGGCTATACAGCCACTGGAACCGGAAGAGCAAATTAACGGCGATGTTTATTCAAGAACATTGGAAATGGTCATTCAGGCTGTGATGGATAGAAAATAGCAAAGAGACAACATCTTTATTTGAAATAATGCAGTAAAAAAATACTCATGAACTGAGATAATCCGGCATTTCACAAAGAAATAACTTTCTATTGCAAAACTGGTGATATAAGATACTTCATTCCATCGATCAAATTCTTTTCATTGCTAAAACCCATTTATGCCAATATTCAAAAATTCAGCGTGTTTTTTTAATGATGTTTACTTTAGGGAATTTATTTTAGTGGTTTGCGCTTATTGTATATTTATGTACATTTATCCAAAAAATCAAAGACATTAATGCCAAGAATTATGAACTACAATTTCAGAATGTTCTTGATTATAGGTTTGGTAATTTGTGCAACATCTGCATCGGGTCACTTTGACTGGCCTATGTGGCGTTGCGATTACAATCGCTCGGGATATACACCCGAACAGCTTGCCGATAAATTGTATTTGCAGTGGCAGATTACCTATTCCCCAAGGATTCCGGTATGGGATGATCCGCTAAATCAGGATTTAATGCCATACGACCGCATATTTGAGCCGGTTGTGGCAGGAAAAAGGCTTTATTTGGGCTTCAATGATCAGGATAAGGTGGTTGCCATTAATTTGGATTCAGGGAAAGAATTGTGGAGTTTTTATGCCGATGGTCCTGTTCGTTTGCCCCTGGCCATTAATAAGGGAAAAATTTATTTCACCGGTGATGACGGATTCTGTTATTGCCTTGATGCGAAAAAAGGCACCCTGGTGTGGAAACGATTGCTGGCACCTTCCGAAAAGAAATTACTTGGAAACAAAAGGCTCATATCTATGTGGCCGGCAAGAGGAGGTGTTGTTATAAAGAATGATGTTGTATACACAGCTGCCAGTATTTTTCCATTGATGGGTACTTTTATATACGCACTTGATGCTGCCACAGGAGAGATTATATGGAAAAATGAAAGTACAGGAAGCAATTATATTTTACAACCTCACCGTTCTCCGGCATTTGCCGATGTGGCTCCACAGGGTGCATTTACCATTAGCGGAGATAAACTGTTGGTTGCTGGCGGGCGCTCAGTACCAGCGGCATTTGACCTGAAAACAGGAGCGGAAATTTATTACCATTTAGGTTCAAGCGGAAAAACAGGTGGAGCTTTTACCTTTGCAAACGATGAAGTGTATTTCAACCATCATCGTGACAGAATGACCTGGTTGTACGATTCGGAAACCGGTAACCGAATTTCTGTAGCAGGCGAGTACCCGGTAATTGAGAACCATACATTTTATTTTTCAGGAAAGGAAGTTTGGGCAGCAAGGCCGGGCAAGGAAAATAAACTCGAAATTTTATGGAAAACCGGTATTTCTGCTTCTAACGATTTGATTAAAGCTGGGAATTGCCTTTTTGCCGCAAATGATTCAGCTGTTACAGCTATCAGGATATTACCGGAAAAAGAACCGGAAATTATCTGGAGCTTTCCCACGGATAAAAAGATTGAACGTCTTGTTGCTGCAAACGGAAAGCTTATTGCTGTTACCGATAATGGAACCATTATGGTTTTTGGTGACAAGCCGGTTAAAAGAGCAGCTGACTTAACTAAAAAAGTTTCAGCATTGCAGACCAAATCAGCAAAGGCACAGGAAATCATTGCTGCAACCGGAGTAACCGAAGGATATGGACTTATCATGGGCAGTAAAGACCTGAAGTTAGTGGAAGGCATTTTGAATGGTACTTCATTGAACTTTGTTCTTTATGAAAAAGATCGGAAAAGAGTGAATTATCTCCGTAAATACTTTGATAATAATGGAGTGACAGCTAACCGGCTGAGCGTGCAACATTATGGGAATGGTTTTCCGTTATTACCAAAATATTTTTCTTCACTTACCATCGTAAACGATGGTTTTTATATCGGAGATGGGGAAGAGGATATCCTGGAACACGTGTATGAAACAATCAGACCCTATGGAGGGAAGATGGTTTTGAATTTGCAGCAGGAGGTACATGAAAATATTATTCAAAGTTTCCATAAAATTAATCTGCACGGTTTGACCGTTTCCAATGAGAAAGGATTGCCCGTGATATCACGGGAAGGTTCATTACCGGGGGCATCGCCATGGACACACAATAACGGCAATATTGCCAATACGGTTAAATCAGATGATCGGTTGGTAAAAGCCCCTCTTGGAATATTATGGTTTGGAGGAAATTCAAATCTGGACGTGCTGCCCAGGCATGGTCATGGACCGGGTGAACAGGTGATTGACGGCAGGTTGATTATACAGGGAATCAACAGCATCAGTGCCCGCGATGTTTATACAGGAAGGGTTCTCTGGAAAAAAGAATTTGAAAAGCTGCTGGATGATAACTGGATGGTATACTATGATGAAACGTATGATGAAGAAAACCCGCTCGATACTAAATACAATCAGGTGCACCTGCCGGGAGCAAATGCCCGGGGAACCAATTACATTGCAACCAAAGAATTTGTTTACCTGATAGAGGGCAACAAATGTAATGTAATAGATATCCGCAATGGTAATACAGTAAAGATATTTACCACCGGGAACCACGATACACAGCAACTTGGGTACATTGGGATTTATGAAGATTTTCTAATTCTGGGCAATAATTTTGCTGAATTTACAGGTCTTGAAAACGATTCCATTCGCATTAAAAATCCAAAATTTACTGATTATAATGTGACGGCAAGTGAGGAACTGATAGTTTTAGATCGATTTACGGGTGAAAAGTTATGGCAGATTAAAGCCAATCATGGATTTTTACACAACTCAGTTATTGCAGGTGATGGTATTCTTTTTTGTCTGGACAAGCTACCTCAGTACCATGAAACAAAATTACAGAGAAGAGGAGAGTCGTTTCCGGATGGAATAAGGTTGTTGTATCTCGATGTAAAGACTGGTAAGAAAATTTTTGAAGAAACGGAGGATGTGTTTGGAACATGGCTTGGCTATTCATCGGAATATAAGTTGCTGTTACAGTCGACCCGGCCTTCGCGCGATATGCTGCACGGGGAACAGGGAACCAGGATGATAGCCTATAATGTTCTGAAAAAAGAAAAGATATGGGATAAAAATATAAAATATTCCAATCCACCTATCATACATAATGATAAGATCTATACTAACGGTGAAGGTTTTATGCTTTTGACAGGAGAGCCATTGACTGAAACAGACCCTGTAACCGGAGAGGAATTGAAATGGAGTTTCAAACGAGAATATGGATGTGGGTTTGTTGCAGCCAGCGAATACCTGCTGACTTTCCGTTCAGCTTCAGCAGGTTTTGTAAATCTGGAAACAAATGAAGGGACAGGGAGTTTAGGAGGATGGAAACCTGGATGTTCAACCAATCTGATTGCTGCCGATGGCGTGCTTAATTCACCCGATTATACCCGTACCTGCCAGTGTTCCTATCAGAATCAGACTTCTCTGGCTCTCATCAATATGCCATGGATGTCGTATTGGACCAACAGCAATTACAAATGGAACGGAAAACCGGTGAAACAGATAGGGGTGAATTTTAATGCCCCTGGCGACAGAAGTTCTGAAGACAATACATTGTGGTTTGAATTTCCCTGCGTATCGGGAGCTCCGCCTGAAATTCCCATTTTAACAGATACTTTGGGTATTACCAGGATCCGGAAAGAACCTTTTTCCGTAATTTCTGAAAAAACACCATGGGTTTGCTCAAGCGCCCTGGGAGGAATTCAGTCGATGGAAATAGCACTGGCTGCCGATGACAAAGTTCCCGAATCAACCTATACCGTGAAGCTCTATTTTTCAGAGCTCGAAAATAAGGTTCCGGGAGAAAGAATTTTTGATATTTATATACAGGATGAAAAAGTTGAAGGAGAATTTGATATAGTTTCGGAAGCTGGTAAACCCGATAAAGAGGTACAGAAAATATATCATGGCGTGAAAGCCGGGAAAGCATTAAAAATTAACCTTTTACCGATAAAGGGGAATACGTTGATTTCGGGCATTGAACTGATTCAGGAAAATTTTACTGATAATTTAAATTGCTTTAATGAAAATTAATTTAAAAAATCTTTTGGTTATAGCTTCGGTTTTGAGCATGGCTTGCACAACCAAGGTTTCAGAATGGTTTTTATTGAATGCAGCTCCTGATAAATACCTTCTGGTATACTTCCATAAGGATCCGGTTCCGGAATGGGTTGCCAGGAATCATGCAGAACTTGAGCAAACCAGTAATCCGGCAAATCTGATGCTTAAACCGGTTTTAAAGGAAAATATTGAAAAGCCTTATTATGCGCTTTATTATAACAACAGGTTGTTCTCAGAATATGCCGAATATGAAGAAATAAAAGGGATATTTACTTCACCTTTGCGGGAAACTATTGCTGCAGAGTTGTTGTCAGGCAAACTCTGTGCTATGCTTTATCTTAAAAGTGGCAATAAAGAAAAAGATGAAGCAGGTATGCAGGTTGTTAAGAATACAATAGCTGCTTCGCAATTTGGCAACATTATTTCTGTCTTTGAACTTGACAGAGAGAATGAAAGGGAGAAACATTTTGTTTCCATGTTGCTTAACATTGAAAATGATTTGAAGGATATTCATGAACCTATGCTGTTTGGAATCTTTGGCCGGTTCAGGGTTCTTGAACCATTGCTTGCAAAAGGCATTTCGGAAGAAAATATAAATCTCCTGCTTGGTTTTTTAACTGCCGACTGCAGTTGTCTGATTAAAGATAATTTACCAGGTATCAATATTCTTTGCCATGACAATTGGAATGAACCAAAACCTGCTTTGGTGAACACAATTTTGGATAATATACAACAGGCTGATCAATAGTTATGCAGGAGGATACCATAGCATATGATTCCCTTGAAGCCAGGCCATTGCCAAAATGGCTGACCGATCAGAGAGAGGGTTTAACTGCTTACCAGCCTGAGATTCTGGTTATGAAAAAAGACCCGACTTTGAACATTGCTATAATCTCAACCGGTATTGTTATTATATTTGCAGTCATTTTTTTAACATTATATTTCATCCGGAAATACAAAATAAAGTTATAGTTTATGAACCCGTTCAGGCTGATATTTAAAGAACTCCTTTATAGAAAAATCAGCACACTTGTTATTTTTTCTACTGTACTTGTGGCAGTTATAGTTTCTGTTTCTGTTTATACCCTGAGCAAGGCAAGTGAAAATGAAACCCGGAAAATAATGCGTGAGCAGGGACTGAATCTTTATATTTTCCCTAAAGGTACAAACCTGATTGATTTTTATACTGTTAACAATACACCTACGTTTCCTGAAAAATATGTAAATTTGTTGGCAGAATCAAAGACCTTTGATGCGGTACGGCATCTTACCGGAATCCTGCAGCTAAAATATCCCGATTGGACAGATCCCAATGGCTCACGACATCAGATAATTGTTATGGGGTATCAGGACGAAGCCATACAGAAGTTTTTGCCCAAACAGGAAATTATGGGTTCTGATGTGGTTAAGGGGACAGTGCATGTGGGGGCTCTTCTTTCTAAGAACATTCCGGAAGGAGAACCTTTTAAAATAAATGATAAAGACGGCATTCAACATGAATTTGCAATTTCTAAAAGACTCGATGAAGGCAAGGGAATGATTGATCAGGGGGTGGCATTTAACCTCAAAGATCTTCAAATGCTTATGGGGAAAGAAGGTCAGATAAACAAGATCGAAGCGCTGGGCTGCGTTTGTCATGACGGCCGGATCAGGAATGCCAGGCAACAGGTGCAGACAATTTTTTCCGATTTGGAAGTAACTGAAATCAGCAGCATTGCCGATGCAAGAGAGAATCAGAGGAAAATGATGAACCGTTACGGGGCATTTATTATTCCGCTTGTTGTAGTTTCATCTTTACTGATATCCGGTTTTTTGTTTTACTTAAATGTATCTGCACGCAGCTATGAAATCGGTATCTTAAAGGCTACAGGAAAAAGCAAACTTTACATCTTGAAAATAATTCTTTTAAAAGCTTTAATTTTAGGACTGGCAGGAAGTATTCCAGGATTCTTCCTTGGCAGTTTCATTGCCCTGTATTTTGGCAGGGAGATATTTATGTTTACTGCTGAATCAATCCGGCCACTCTGGCCGGTATTTGGCTACTCAATCATTCTGTTTCCGTTTTTGTGGATGCTTTCAAGCTGGATACCGGCTTTGCTTGCGACACAGGTTGACGCTGCAAAGACTTTAAGTAAAGAATAACGATGTGCCTAAAGCTGCTTTGCCAAATCAAGAAAAGATGTTGTACAGCCTTCTAAGTAAATCACAGATAAAATATTGAAATGCTGGAAATCGTTAATGTTACAAAGAAATACAGAAAAGGGGAGTCCGAGTTTACCGCACTGGAAGAGGTTTCTTTAAAAGTTGATAAAGGTGACTTTGTTGCAGTTGTTGGTCCCAGCGGCTCAGGAAAATCTACTCTTCTGCATACAGTTGGTGGATTGATAAAGCCCGATTCAGGCAAAGTATCTTTTAACGGCAAAAGTATTTATGCTTTGAATCAGCGTGAATCTGATTTATTTCGAAGCAGAAATATAGGTTTCGTGTTTCAGCAATTTCATCTCATACCCTATCTTTCAGTGTATGATAATGTGTTAGCTGTTTGTACCAATCGTAAAGAGCGGGCACGGATTAACGGATTACTTGATACTTGCTCAATGATAACTTTAAAAGATAAGTATCCTTCTGAACTGAGTGTTGGTGAAAAACAAAGAACAGCTTTCATAAGAGCTATCATTACGCTTCCCGACATTTTGCTGGCCGATGAACCTACAGGCAACCTTGATCCGGAAAACAGCAGGATACTGATGACGATGATTTCTGACTATCACAATCAGGGAGGCACAGTATTTTTGGTGTCTCACGATCCTGAATCGACAAAATATGCTACCCGAAAAATCAGGTTGCAATCGGGTAAAATTATGCAGTAAATTTTAAATCAGGCATGACTATCAACAGGAACAACGCAAGAGTAATTTACCCATGCCTGATTAAACCAAATCATAAATTTTATAAATAATTTTTTAAATGAAGTTATTATCTTTTCTGGCTGTAATGTCAGCTCTGATTATTTCCCTTCCGGTATATTCGCAGGATGTGTATACAGTAAAAGGATTTGTATTTAATTCTGTTACCAATAAACCGGTTCCCAATGCAAATATTTTAATAACCGGTACCCGGACAGGTACCAGTTCCGGTGCAGATGGTTCATTTGAACTGAAACTGTCAGGGGGAGTTTATAACATCCGGATATCTGCTGTCGGTTATACCGGTAAAACTATCTCTGTAAATATCCCTGAAGATACAAAGGTACCGGTTATCATTCGATTTGTACCCGAAGAAATGAAGATTGAGGATGTTGATGTTTTTGGCAGTTATTTCATTCCCGACAGGGACACATCTGTCAACCGCATTCCTGTATCCTTATTGCCGGCCATTACAACCATCAGTGCTGCTGAAATTGAAAGGCAGGGGGCAGTGACTCTTGTCGATGCAATGAAGTTCGTTCCCGGCGGATGGACAGAAACCAGAGGCCGAAAAACCAAACAGTTTTTTTCAGTGCGGGGACAAAAATATCCTTATCCAGATTACTCAATCAATGGAGTCTGGCAGAAGGAGTTTGAAGAGACCGGTTATTTTTTATCGGCCCTTGATATTGAATCGGTTGAAATTATACGTTCATCCAGTGCTCTGGTAAAAGGCTTATCGGGCTTAACCGGAGTGGTCGATATCAAAACAATGAAACCGGAGAAGGAAATCATTGCATTCCTTGCAAAATATGGTTCTCTGAACAATTATCAGTCAAATCTGAAGTATGGGAACAAATTTGAGAAGTTATCGTTTATCAGTTCTGCTACATTTTTTGGAAACGATGGTCCTGCAGGGATGAATGGCAAGGAGCGCATTGGAAATCTCTATGGAACACTCGACTGGGATTTAAGCCAAAGAACACGTTTAACAACAGGCATAACTTATATTCAGGGTGTACGTCAGCTTATACGTATTGATGATGAAATAGGAGCACCCAATATAAAAAACAGGATTGAGAAATACGACCCGGTTCGAACTGTCCTATCCTATGCTAAGTTAAATTTCAGCGGGCGCAATGGTTCGCAGACAGAACTGCAATCCAACTTTTCCTACAGGGATGTTGATTTTACAACCTATAATGTACCACAGGATGTTTCCGCTTCGCATGAAGAGAATGATTGGGAGTATGGTATTAATATTTTACACAGCCAACCTTTGAGCCAAAGTAATACTTTACGTTTCGGAGGCCTTTACAATCACTGGATCGCTCCTGAAGGGAAACGTTTCTATGTTGGCCGCAGCTGCAATGTCCATACATGGTCAGGTGTAATAGCCGATGAACAGTCTGTTGGCAGTTTTATTTTTGATGCCGCTTTCCGAATAATTGGCGGATATATTGTTGAATGGGGAGGCTTTGGGATCGAAGGAAGTGCTGCTGGTTTTGGAAATGTAGAGCCCGTTACGGACCAGACTGCACCTGTCGAATGGCAGTCGGCACTGGGTGCTTCCATGGCGATTTCCTCCACTTCGTCGCTGCACTATAGCATTTCAGGGGGAACGATTGCTCCAAGGAAAGGAAGTCTGACAAATGAAGGGATTGCGCCTGACAATGAAGAAAGGTTTCAGCATGATCTGGGCTTTAGGTTTATTACCCCAAGCAAAAATGAGGTTTCCATCAGTTCATTCTATACTCTGCGAAATCAGGCAATCGATTTTAATGGTCAAACCATTGTTACTGATAATGACCTTGTAATGGAATTGTATGAAAATACATATAAACGTTCCTATGGAGTTGAATTTTCAGCAAAAGTAAATGTACCTGTTTTGCACAGCTCAATTTTTGGAAACGCTATGCTCATGAAGGCAGAGAAGAAGATTCAAGGAAGGATGGAAAAAGATAAACAATTGCCTGGAGTCATTCTTAATACAGGAATCTATTTCGATTATTCCCACTTCGACTTCAATGTTTTTGCTAACTATACCGGAGGTTTTACCAACAACAGGTTTGTAAATTCGTCCTGGGTGCAACAACATGGTGATTTCCCGCTGGGCAATTTTATTGCGGCTGATGTAACTTCAGGTTATACTTTTTCAGGAAATTTTGAAAAAAGAATTTTTATAGAAGTTAAAAATATTCTGGATAAACCGTATGCGACTGTGGCAGGTTATCCCGATCCGGGAAGACTCTTCATGGGAGGTATAAGGTTTGGTAGATAATAGGGATCTTTTATTTGAACGTGGAGTTGTCAAATCTTGAATCATAGCTGCCAATACCAGAGTTGAAGTCAATAAAACAGATGTAAAGGAACAGTTAAGGTGAATCAGGAAAACAAAAAATTACCTGATGAGAAGCCATCTAAAAGTTAAGTTATGAGAAGGCTTTTTTTTACAGGTGCTTTTTTTTCCAATCCATAGATACTCCATTTTTAATTCAGTATTTATTCAATTTTTGACCGACTTTACATTGAATTAACATTGAATTGAATGCAATTTAAATCTCTTTCTGCTCGTTTGCAATATTGGCATAAAATATGCATATAATGGGTTCGGGTTTATTTTATTAGAGAATTTTGAAATTAAATTTCTGTTGTTGTTTCGGTTAATTTATTTTCCGATTTGGAATAAAAATTTACAATCAGATTAAGATGTTTACTCATAATCGTGATAGTTTTATAGAAAATTATAATTTTGGAACACATTTAAAAGGAAACATAATTGTTTTCTATAATATCAGTAAAAAGAAAAACCGATAAATACCGGGATTTTAATTCCAATGCTAAAATAAATGAAACAAAAAGAAATGTACTCAAAATTTCAGGTAACCACACTGGTTGTGCTGCGCTTATTAATTGGCTGGCATATTTTATATGAAGGAATAGCTAAGTTGCTTAATCCTCAATGGTCGTCTTTGGGTTTTCTTCGGCAATCATACGGTATAATGTCGGGATTTGCAGAGTGGATAACATCCAATCCTGCAGTATTGGATGTGGTGGATTTTTTAAATACCTGGGGATTAATAGCTATAGGGTTGGGACTTATATTGGGGTTATTTTCAAGGTTTGCTGCCATTGCCGGTGCTGTGTTGCTGTTTATTTATTATTTGAACAATCCACCGCTTATAGGAGTGGAATATGCAATTCCTACAGATGGAAATAACCTAATAGTTAATAAAACACTTATTGAATCGATTGCATTGTTGGTGGTGGCATTATTTTCCACAAGCCATATTTTCGGACTTGATGCTTTCCGGTTCAGACGCAGATAAAAAAATGAAGGAGGTAAAAAAATGACAGATAAGGAAAAGAATACAGATAAGGAAAAAAATCAAAATAGAACAGAGGGTGGACAAGGCAAGGGAATGCACCGCAGGACTGCCTTAAAAGCACTTGCAGGAATTCCGGTTGCCGGATTCCTGGGTTTCCAGGTACTTAAAAAAGGTCAGTATGAATCAGATCAAAGGAGCCGTGTTATAAAGGAACTGGGACTTGATTCGATCGATTTCCCGGTTTCAGATTACGGGACCCGTAAATCATCGGGTGATTTGATTCGGGTAGGATTTATTGGTTTTGGAAACCGCGCAACACAACTTGGCCAGGCGCTGGGATTTATGCATCCCGATGTTGTGAAAGCCAGGCATAAAAACAATTCTCTTGAAAGCTGGTTGAGCCAGGAATACCTTAATGTTGCCGTTACCGGCGTTTGCGATGTGTTTGATTTACATGCTGAAAATGGTTTGGCTACTGCAGGAAATAAAATACGGCCGGGAGGAAAAGATGCACCTGATCTTCCTGTTAAGAGATACAGAACCTACCAGGATATGCTGGCAGATAAAGATATTGATGCTGTGATTGTTGCCACACCCGACCATCATCATGCCCGCATAGCAGCCGATGCAGCAAAAGCCGGAAAACATGTTTATTGTGAAAAAAGTCCGGCCCTGCATGAGGATGAACTGAATGAACTTTATACTGCAGTTAAAAACAGTAATGTGGTTTATCAGTTGGGACATCAGATTACACAAAGTATCGTTTTTCAGCAGGCTAAAGAGGTAATTAAAAGAAACATTCTTGGAAAAATTACACTGGTTGAAACAACCACAAACCGAAATACAGCCAGTGGTGCATGGATCAGGCATCTTGACGACAATGGCAATTTATTGCCTGGCGATGAAAAAAGTATTGACTGGAAACAATGGCTGGGAAATGCACCTTATGTACCTTTCAGTGCTGAAAGGTATTACAGCTGGACTAAGTGGTTTGATTATGATACAGGCATGATTGGGCAACTTTTTACGCATGAGTACGATGCTGTTAACCAGTTGCTCCGAATTGGAATTCCCAGCTCGGTTGTTTCTTCAGGGGGTATTTATTATTGGAAAGATGATCGGGATATGCCCGACTCATTGAACTGTACTTTTGAGTATCCTGACAGGGGGTTAACGTTGATTTACAGCGGCAATCTTGCCTCCAGCCGCGGACGTGGCAGAGTGTTCATGGGGCATGATGCTTCAATGGAATTGGGAAGCAATGCTGTTATAACTGCCGATAGAAATTCTACCCGCTATTCAAAAGGTATTCAGGCAGGAATTATTGATCCGGATGCTCCTATGATATCGTTCAACCCCGGGGCAGGGCAAATAGATGCCGTTTCTTCGGCTTCCGAAAAATATTATGCATCAAGGGGTTTAACAACCACTACCATTAACGGCCGTTCAGTGGATGTTACGCACCTTCATTTGCGCGAATGGCTGGATTGCATCCGGAACGGGGGCACACCAAGTGCTAATATTGAAAGGGCTTTTGAAGAAGGAATTACCTGTATCATGGCTCAAAAATCATACGTTGAGAAAAGAATGGTTGAGTGGGATGAGAAAAACCGGAAGATTGTTTGATAAGAAATTAAAATAACAATTTCCTGTTCCGAAATGGGTATTGCTTATTTCCGGAGCAGGAATTTTTTTTTAAGTCTTGTGTGGATACTGAATTTTGCTGGATTTATTTTTAGGTTACAGAAATAGCATCATTTTTTTCAGCATGAATTTTTTCAGAATTGGCAGCCAATAGCTCAGTGTCTGGAAGGAACTCAGGATATGAAATCAGGTTTTTCTGAATGCAGCAAAAAAAAAAATAAAACTTGACCAACTTTTTATTTATTGACCTGTTAGTATTTTATATACATAAACTTTACCTTAAAGAATTCTTAATTACCTGAATCTCATTACTTAAAGGATAATAATAATAGAGAATGGAAGAAATATACTGCCTGATAATGGCCGGAGGCTCCGGCACTCGATTTTGGCCTCGAAGCCGTACAATCCGGCCTAAACAGTACCTTAACCTTTTTGGTAAAGAATCGCTTCTGGAGGCTACAATTAAACGATTTGAAAATATCGTGGACAAGAGGCATATTTACATTGTATCGGGCAGAAGCCAATCGGAGATACTTGAAAAACAGTCGAATAAAATACCTAAAGAGAATCTGATTTACGAGCCGGTGGGGAAAAACACGCTCCCTTGTATTGGTCTCGCGGCCATGTTTGCAGAGAAAGAAAATTCGGATGGAATTATGGTGGTCTCTCCTTCCGATCATCTGATTCAGGATAATGAATTGTTTCGCGATACTGTACTGGCAGCTGCTAAAATTGCAAACGAAAAGGAAGGAATTGTTACAATTGGTATTACTCCTTCCTATCCTGCAACCGGTTATGGTTATGTTCAGGTGCAAAAGGAACTTGAAAATGGTAATGAAATAAGACAATTTAAAGTAAAACAGTTTGTTGAGAAGCCTGATTCCAATACTGCTGCTTCCTATTTGAAACAAGGTGGTTTTTATTGGAACAGCGGCTTGTTTATTTTTAAAATTTCAGTGTTTTTAAAAGCCGTGCAGGAGTTTGCACCTGATTTGTACCACGATTTGAAAAAGATTCAGGCAGATATGGGAAATCCTTCATTTAATAAAACACTTGATACCATATATCGTGCAGTAGAAGGTATCTCAGTTGATTATGGAATTATGGAACATGCACAGAATATTTATCTTGTTGAAGGTAATTTTCGCTGGAATGATTTGGGCAGTTGGGAGTCGATTTATATGTTCAGTGAGAAAGATGAAAATGGAAATGCCGGTTCGGGTGAAACAGTTTTTTTGGATACAAAAAATTCATACGTGCATTCAGATGACGGCTTGTTTGCGTTAATTGGTCTTGAGGATGTTATTGTTGTGCGAGAGGGGAATGCCACCCTGGTATGCAAACGTGACAGGGCTGAAGAAGTGAAGCAGATTGTGGAACAGTTAAAAAAAAGCAGAAAAGACCTGTACCTGTAATTTACTGCAAAAATAGCACACCTATGGATGGAAAAAAGAGATACTGCAAAACAATGGATCTTCAAAATGATCCCGCTCTGATTGAAGAATATAAAAAAGTTCATGCACCCCGGGCTGTATGGCCTGAAATAACAAAAGGTATGCGTGAAGTGGGAATTACAGATATGGAAATTTATATCTATGGAAACCGGCTGTTTATGATTATGGAAACAGTTGAAAATTTTGACCATGATTTGGCAATGGAAGAACTGAGCCGGAAACCACGGCAGGTCGATTGGGAAAAATACGTTTCTCAGTTTCAGAATACATCGTCTGATGCGGCTGCCTCTGAAAAGTGGCAGTTGATGGATCGAATCTATAAATTGGATAATTAGTTGTTATAAAAGGTAGGATACTGAAAGCATTCCTTGCTCTGCAAACTTACTGAATCTGTTCTTTTACACAGTTCTGCCAGTCAGAAATCAACATTCACAACCTCACAATATCATTTCTAATTATTATTCTTCTTTTTCTGGAAATTTTCGCTACAGAAAGTGAGAAAATTTGATCTGTTAGTGCTTTTTAACTATTTTTACTGAAGAAGCCGGAATAATCAATAATGACTAAAAATGAACTTTCTGACAGTTTTTTACCTTTCCCTTTTTGCTTTCTTTTTATCATGTTCACCTGAAATCAGGGAAAGCAGACAACAACTTCCCAATATTGTTTTGATAAGTGCCGATGATTTGGGATGGTCGGACATTGGTTGCTATGGCAGTGAAATAAAAACACCTAATCTGGATAAATTGGGTGAAGAAGGAATGAGATTTACCCGATTTCACAATACCTCAAAATGTTTTCCTTCACGGGCTTGTTTGTTAACAGGAGTATATGCACAGCAAAATAATTACCATAAAAGCTATACCAATCCCATTACCAATGCAGTTACTTTGGGTGAGGTTTTGCGTTTAGCAGGTTACCGAACCTTATGGTCGGGGAAACATCACGGAATGGAAAATCCGGTTTACAGAGGCTTCGACCGGTATTACGGACTGAAAGACGGTGCCTGTAATTATTTTAATCCCGGAGAACCACGTGCCGGGGAAGGTGTACCTGCCCGTAAAGGAAAGCCGGGAAACAAAGTCGTCCGTGAATGGTGCATTGACAGTACCCTGTACACACCCTATACTCCGGTAGAGAGGAATTTTTATACCACCGACTATTTTACCAATTATGCGATTCAATGGCTTGAAGAATATAAAAATGAAGGTAATCCATTTTTTTTGTATCTTGCCTTTACTGCTCCGCATGATCCGCTGATGGCATGGCCTGAAGATATTGCAAGATATGAGGGTATGTACGATAAAGGATACCAGCCCATAAGAGAAAATCGATATAAAAAGCAGCTTTCTATTGGTTTAATAAATGAGAAGTATAAACTGTCGGAGCCGGAATACACTCCCTGGAATGAAATTCCGGAGAAAGAGAAAACCGATGAGATTAAGAAGATGGAAATATATGCTGCAATGATCGATCGTATGGATCAGAACATTGGCAGGGTATTGGAGAAATTGAAGGAGACCGGAAAGATAAAAAATACCCTTATTTTTTTTGTGTCGGATAATGGGGCATCGGCTGAAGTTGTCCATATTGAAGATGATTATGGTGAAACAGGTACCCTTACCCGTTGGGAATCGTTGGGTGCGAATTGGGCCAATGTAGGAAATACTCCCTTTCGGTATTACAAAAATTACAGTTACGAAGGAGGTACGAACACACCTGTGATTGCCTGGTGGCCCGGGAAAATTAAGCCCGGCTCATTTTCAGAATTTCCCGGCCACTTTATCGATTTTATGGCTACAGTTGTTGATATTACAGGTTCCCGTTATCCTGAACAATATAATGGGCAGACAATTATACCCATGCAGGGACAAAGTCTTCTTCCTGTTTTGCGGGGAGATAAATTGCTGAGAGAAAATCCGCTTTTTTGGGAATGGGGGAAGGGACAGGCGGTTTATCACGATTCTTGGAAACTGGTGCGACATGGTTTGGATAGTCCCTGGGAATTATATAATCTGGAAAAGGACCCTTCCGAAACAGAAAATTTTGCTGAAAGCAACTTTAGTAAGGTTGATGAATTGAAATCTCTTTTTGATAATTGGAAAAAAAGTCTTCCGGTTTATTAGGTATTGTATATATGAAAATGGTTATAATAAAATACTCTGGTAAAATCCCCTTTATTGCTTCGTTAGTTCTGACGGGAAGGAACATATTTAGAATTATCGCCATCTATTTGCTTGCCGGATTTTTAACCACTGGTTTTAGTCCTGCAGAAATAAAAAGGCAATTACCCAATATTGTACTTATAATGGCAGACGATATGGGTTATGAATGTTTAAGTGCCAATGGAAATAAAGAATATAGAACACCAAATATCGACAGACTGGCCAGTTCCGGATTACGCTTTGAAAACTGTTATTCGCAACCGTTATGTACACCTTCGAGGGTGAAAATAATGACGGGAAAAAACAACTCGCGCAATTATGTAAATTTTGAATATTTAAGACCGGATGAAAAAACATTTGGCAATTTATTGAAGGAAGCCGGTTATATTACCTGTATCGCCGGAAAATGGCAGTTGAACGGTTTGCATCATAATTATCCGGGAAATCAGGATGTAACCCGTCCCTATCATTTTGGCTTCAGTGAATATTGCTTATGGCAACTGCATCACAAAAGGTCGGAGGGAGAACGTTATGCCAATCCGCTGCTTACCCAAAATGGCAAAGATTTGCTCCGTAATCCGGATGCATATGGTCCACAGATAATATCAGATTATCTATCCGATTTTATTGAAAGAAAAGCCGGTCAGCCATTTTTTATTTACTATCCTATGGTATTGCCACATGACCCGTTTGTTCCTACCCCTGATTCTCCGGAATGGACAGATTCCTCAAGGCGTTATGAAAGCGACACCATCTATTTTGCAGGTATGATAGCCTATGTGGATAAAATTATTGGTCAGCTGGAATCGAAGCTTAGAGAAGTGAACGTGTGGGAAAATACCCTTTTCATTTTTACAGCCGATAATGGAACACATCCATCTGTAGTTTCATCAACCATAAAAGGAAACATAAGAGGAGCGAAAGGACAATCCATTAATACAGGAAACCATGTACCCATGATTATTTTATGGCCTGAAAAAATAAAGGAAGGCAGAGTTTTCAAAGGAGTGGTTGATTTTTCTGATATTTTGCCAACACTGGCCGATGTTGCTGGGATTCCACCCTCTGAATATTTTACTGATGGTAAAAGCTTTATAGATGTCATAAACGGTGAAAACAGCAGGGCTGAAAAGGTGGAAATATTTATTCATTATTCACCCCGGTGGGGTAGGTTTCAGCATAACCGCTGGGTGATGAATGAAGAATATAAATTGTACCGGGACGGTAAATTCTATAATACGTTAATCGATCCTTTGGAAAAGAATCCACTTTCCCGGTATTCAAAAAAAGAAGAAAAAATTAATAAGCATTTTAATTTAATTATTCAGGAAAGGGAGAAGGAAATACCTTATGAACAAAACGATACAGTTTTTGCAGTTCCCTGAAACTATTTATGTAAATAAAAATATTATGAAATCATTTGTGAGATTTATAGTTAACCTTTGTATCCCTGTTTCTATTATCCTTGTTATAATAATTCAGGTTGGCTGTAAGCCGGAAAAGGAAGTTAAGGGTCCCTATTTTGGGAATGGGTTACATAATGGACTTGCCGATGGGCATTCAGTAGTTATCTGGACCAGGCTGACAAAGAACCGTGAAGGTAATTCCGGAGGAATGAAATTTATAGAACCTTCGGCTGAAGAACATCGGCAATTGAATCGGGAAGCCAATCGGGAGAAGATTTGGAATGCCCAGATTCCTCAGGGAAGTTTACTTGAAGATATGGAAGGTTCATGCCCGGGGGCAAATGGAGAAGTTAAATTGGTTTATTACCCTCTTTCAATGCAGGAAGAAAAAATTGCAACTGATTGGGCGAGGGTTGATTCGGTAAGAAATTTCACCACCCAATGGAAACTTGAAAACCTGTTACCGGGGACTAAATATGTGGTGGAACTGGAAGCTCGACTCAACAATAAATCAGGAGTTTCCGACAGGTTTCAGGGAAGTTTTCGTACTCCGCCAGTAGCTGATTCTGAAGAAGAAGTTGGTTTTTGTATTGTTACCTGCCACGATTACCAGAGGCGGGATACAACAGACGGACATAAAATATACAATGCCATGCTAAGTTTATTTCCTGATTTTTATGTACATACCGGTGATATCGAATATTACGATAAATCCAAACCGTATGCCCTTACAGAGGAACTCATGCGGTTTAAATGGGATCGGCTGTATGCACTGCCCTTACAACGCAGGTTTTGGAGTCAGGTAACCAGCTATTTTATGAAGGACGACCATGATGTCCTTTCTGATGATGCCTTCCCGGGTAAGACATATGGAACAGTTTCCTGGGAAAGGGGACTGAAGATTTTTGATGAACAAGTTCCAACCGGTGATTTGCCCTATAAAACCGTCAGATGGGGAAAAGATTTACAAATCTGGTTAACCGATGGACGTGTTTACCGCAGTAAAAATACCAATCCGGATGGTCCGGGAAAAACTATATTTGGAAAAAAGCAGAAAGAATGGCTTTTTAAAACGATTGAAGAATCGGATGCTGCTTTTAAGGTGATCATTAATGCGAATCCTATTCTCGGACCGGATAGGGATAATAAAAATGATAATTATGCCAATTCCGGTTTTAAATATGAAGGAGATGAAATCCGAGCGTTTCTTAACCGGTTCAATAACGTATATCTTTGTAATGGCGACAGGCACTGGCAGTATGTTACCCATATAGATGGTACTCAATTGTGGGAGTTTAGCTGTGGTGCAGGATCCGATATCCATGCCGGTGGATGGAACCAGGATGATGTGAGACCAGAACATCGGTTTCTTCGGGTGAAGGGAGGATTTCTCTATGGGAAAGTTTCGCGTGAAAACGGAATACCTACGCTTCGTTTCCGTCACTGCGATGTAAATGGAAATGCAGTGCACGAAGAAGTTTTTAAAGGAAATGCGTCTAACCCTATCAATCAATAAATATGAAGGCTTTTCTTCTTTCGACTTTTGCCATTGGCTCATTCATAATGAGTAGGTGCACAGGTCAGGCATCAACAGAGCCCCCTCAACGTCCCAATATACTTTTTGCAATAAGTGATGATCAATCATTTGCTCATACCAGTTATGCAGGCAGTAAATTTGTGAAAACTCCTGCTTTTGATCGTGTGGCTCGTGAAGGGGTTTATTTTATCAGTTGTATAGCCGGTTCACCGGGATGTGCCCCATCACGCAGTTCTATTGTCACCGGCCGCTACCATTGGCAGAATGAACAATCGGGTCAGCATGCTTCTTCCTGGATGAAAAAATATGTTCCTTTTATTGATCTTCTCGATGAAAATGGATACGTAACCGGTCGCATTGGGAAGGGAGTTTCCCCGTTTCAATATGCACAAGATGAAAATGATTCGCTTTGGCGTGTCACTGATGCTGCCGGGGTTGCCCACAGCAACATCCGTTACCAAAATGACAGCCCAAATGATGAACGCCCGGCAAAATACATCAGTAACATCAACTACTTTGAGAATTTTAAATATTTCATGGAAAATGTACGGGGCAACAAACCTTTCTTTTTCTGGTATGGTGCCACTGAACCTCACCGTGCCTATGAACAGGATGCCTGGAAACGGACCGATAAAAATCCTGAGGATGTTGTAGTGCCGGAATTCTTTCCCGATAATGAAATTGTCAGGGGCGATATGCTCGATTATGCTGTCGAAATCGAATGGTTCGATTTGCACCTGCAACGGATGCTGGAATATCTGGAGAAAACTGGTGAATTGGAAAATACCATTGTAATGGTTACGTCCGATAATGGGATGCCATTTCCAAGAGCAAAAGCGAATTGTTATGAATATGGGATTCATGTCCCTTTTGCAGTTCGTTATCCTAAAGGCTTTCCAGGAGGAAGGTCAGTGAATGATCTGATTAGTTTTACCGATCTGGCCCCTACTATTCTTGAAATTACAGGCACCAGTCCAAAGGGAATGATGCCCGTTTCGGGAAGAAGTATATTGAATATATTAAAGTCGAAAAGCGGGGGAGTGGTAGATGAAGCAAAAAAATATGTTTTTACCGGTCGTGAACGACACTCTTCTTCACGTTATTTAAATTGGGGCTATCCTCAAAGAGCTATACGAAGTCACAATTACCTGCTGGTATGGAACATGAAGCCTGAACGCTGGCCGGCAGGGGCTCCTCAGCGAATAAAACCCGGAACAGAAAAAGAACTCCTTCCGATGTACGGCATTGATGAAAATGGTAAACACCATTCCGACTGGGCCTTTACCGATATCGATGCTGCACCGACCAAATCGGTCATTATTGAAAACTGGAAGGATGAAAAAATCCGTCCCTATTTTGAACTGGCACACGGAAAACGACCGGAGTTTGAACTGTTCGATATTAAAAACGATCCGTATAACCTGAACAACCTGGCGGGCAAACCTGATTTTTCTGAAGTCGAACAGCAACTGAAGCAAAGGCTATTGACTGAATTGGAAAAATCGCAAGATCCGCGTATTGTTGGACCCGATAAACAAATATTTGATTCTTATATTCGTTACAGTCCGATGCGGAAATTTCCTAAACCGGAAGAATAAATTTTAGAATACAGCGTGTATCAATACGATAATTTTATTGAAAGTATTTAAGGTGTCGCACTAAAACTTTTTATTTTTGATTATAATCAGTAAAAAAACGTAAAACTATGGTAATTCTTCATTCTTACGGCTGGGCAGTTTTTCTTGTTTTTATAACCATGCTGTGTTGGGGTTCGTGGGCTAACACGCAAAAGCTGGCTCAAAAGCATTGGCCCTTTCAGTTATTTTATTGGGATTATGCCATTGGAGTTTTGTTGCTGGCCCTTGTTCTTGCTTTTACTGCCGGAAGTATGGGGACAGAAGGCAGAAGCTTTTTGGCCGATTTGGCCCAGGCTAATGGCCGATCGATTTTTATGGCCTTTTTAGGAGGTGTAATATTTAACCTTGCCAATATCCTGCTGGTTGCTGCCATTGCCATTGCCGGTATGGCTGTGGCATTTCCCATTGGAATCGGACTGGCGCTGGTGTTGGGTGTTATTGCAAATTATACCAGCAACTCACTTGGCAATCCGATACTGCTTTTTACAGGAGTTGCTCTGGTGGTTGTAGCTATTGTGCTTGATGCAAGAGCATATCAAAAATTACCCGGTCCCGGTTCAATAACAACTACCAAAGGAATTATGGTTTCTCTGATTGCAGGATTCCTGATGGGATTTTTCTACAGGTTTGTGGCGGAATCTATGGCTACCGATTTTGTAAACCCCATGGAAGGAAAACTTACTCCGTATACAGCTTCCGTAATTTTTGCCATTGGGTTATTTATTTCCAATTTTGTTTGGAACAGTGTATTTATGTATAATCCACTGGTAGGGGAGAAGGTAACATACAAAGATTATTTTACAAAAGGGGATATGAGGCTCCATCTTATTGGTATTCTGGGAGGAGCAATATGGAGTTTGGGGATGTCCTTGAACATTTTAGCTGCCGAGCAAGCCGGTTTTGCCATCTCTTATGGATTAGGGCAGGGGGCAACTCTTATTGCCGCTCTGTGGGGAGTTTTTATTTGGAAAGAATTTAAAGGGGCTAAAGGTGTCAGGGGATTACTTACTGCCATGTTCATGTTTTTTATTGGGGGGCTTTCTCTTATTATTATTTCCAGGTTTTATTAAACTGATATGAAAGCAAAAATTGTTGTAGTAGGAAGTTCCAATACCGATATGGTGGTGAAAGTTCCCTATATTCCTGCCCCGGGTGAAACCCTTATGGGATCTGATTTTATGATTATTCCCGGAGGGAAAGGTGCCAATCAGGCTGTAGCTGCAGCAAGGGCCGGAGCTTATGTCACTTTTATTGCCTGTGTTTCCGATGATGCATTTGGAAAACAGGCTGTTGAAAATTACCGCAGGGATGAAATCGATGTTTCCTGTATCAAAGTTCAGCCGGGAACCCATTCGGGCATTGCATTGATTAATGTGGCTGACGATGGTGAAAACAGTATATCGGTGGCGCCGGGAGCAAACAGTTATTTGCTGCCCGAAGATATTTTCTCCATTGAAGAAGTATTTACTAATGCAAAAATGGTGCTTGTTCAACTGGAGGTTCCAATAAAAACTGTGAAGGCTGCAGCTGAAGTAGCATGGATGAAAGGAGTGCCCTTTGTTTTAAATCCAGCACCAGGAGCTGTCATTCCAAATGATTTATATGAAAAAATAACGATATTAACTCCTAATGAAACAGAGGCTGCAATTCTCACTTCTGGAAAATTTTCAGAAGAATATATAGCTGCCATGGCCAATGAATTGTTTTCCAGAGGAGTTAAATCAGTCGTTATTACATTGGGAAAGAAAGGTGTATATGTAAAAACAGCCGATTTTGAGAATTTGATTTCCGGTTATGATGTAAAGGCTGTTGACACTACCGCTGCGGGTGACGTGTTTAATGGAGCACTGGCTTCAGCATTGGCAGGTGGAGGGACATTGCTTCATGCAGTGGAATTTGCTCAAAAAGCTGCAGCTATATCGGTAACGCGAATTGGAGCTCAACCTTCCGCTCCTTATTATGATGAAATATTGGGATTTAAGATTTAATGCTTGTATAATGAAAACTTTTATTTATTTTTTTTTCTTGATTGTAATTGCAGGATGCCAAAGTTCTGCAGGCAAAAAGACTACAACAACATTTTCCTCTGGAGAAACAGTAAAAATTGCCAGAGCAGAACTGCGGGACAAAATAAAAGGAGGATGGGCCGGACAAGTTATCGGATGTACCTATGGCGGTCCTACAGAATTCAAATGGAATGGCACTATGATCGGAGATCATGTTCCTATTCCCTGGGATGATACCCGAATGTTGTGGTATTATGAAAAATCACCGGGACTTTATGATGATGTGTATATGGATCTTACTTTTGTGGAAGTGTTTGAAAAATATGGACTGGATGCACATGATTCGCTTCATGCATTGGCTTTTGCCGAGGCAGAATACCCGCTATGGCATGCAAATCAGTCAGCCCGATATAACATTCTCAATGGTATTATGCCTCCTTCTTCCGGGCATTGGAAAAATAATCCTCATGCCGATGACATCGACTTTCAGATTGAGGCTGATTTTGCCGGTCTAATGGCTCCGGGCATGGTAAATTCGGCAGTTGAAATAGGAAACCGGATTGGTCATATCATGGATTATGGTGACGGAGTTTATGGGGGAATTTATGTGGCTTCAATGTATGCCCTGGCATTTGTGCACAACGATGTGGAATTTATTGTGGAAGAGGCCTTGAATGCCATTCCAATTCAAAGTGAATTTTATCAATGTATTGCCGATGTGGTTCAATGGTACAAACAAAATCCTGACGATTGGAAAACAGCATGGTTTAATGCCCAGAAAAAATGGACCTATGATAAAGGATGTCCCGATGGTGTTTTTCGCCCTTTTAATATTGATGCTAAAATCAATGCAGCATATATTGTGATTGGCCTACTTTATGGGAAGGGTGATTTTGGCGCAACAGTGGATATCAGCACGCGGTGCGGTTACGATTCTGACTGCAATCCTGCAAATGCTGCCGGTATCCTTGGGGCAATGATCGGGTACAGCCATATTCCTGATTATTGGAAACAAGGAATCGATAAGGTGGAAGATATGAATTTCCAGTATACAAGTATGTCACTGAATAAGGTGTATGAGCTGGGTTTTAATCATGCACTTGAAATGATAAAAAGAAACGGGGGTAAGGAAGATGGCGATTTTTTATTTATCAAATATCAGGAGCCAAAAACTGTTCCCTTGGAAATTGCATTTGAAGGATTGTACCCAATTGAGAGGAGAGGAATGGGAACACAGGTATCCATAAAAAATCCACAAGTTTCATTTGAAATGAACGGATGCGGATTTGTTTTGGGTGGAAGGGCTTCAAAGGAAGATCATTTGCCTGAATCCCTGCTTGAGCTGGATGTTTTTGTTGATGGACAATTGATAGAGACCGCTAAACTCCCAACTCAACGACTGGTTCGGCGGAATGAGGTTTCCTGGAATTATGAACTACCGGAGGAAAGGCATACAATTATCCTTAAAGCTAAAAATATTCCTGATGGTTATTGGATTGATATGGGTGATTTACTGGTTTATTCAACAATAAAGCCGGAATCAAAAGTATATTTTAATCCTGTCAATCAGTGAACGTAAAAAAGATTTTCTGAAGTTTTAGTATTTAGTTGTTGGTAAATAAAACATATTGGTTGAAAGGCAGGAGGAATTTAATAAGATTTCTCCTGTTGATGTAATTTCCTTAAACATTCAGAAATGAAAATAAACAAATCCATTATGAGAGAGAATATTGATTCAGCTTCCATAAAAATCACAATTATATTGACAATCCTATTTTTATTAAATTGCTGTAATATTACAGGGGGTTCAAAAATACCAGTTGTGTTTGATACCGACGCCAATAATGAAGTAGATGATCAGCATGCGTTGGCTTATTTACTTTTTAGTGGCGATCGGTTTAATGTGGAAGGTATTACTGTTAATGCAACAAGTACCCCAAAGGGTTATTCCGAAGATTCCGATGTAAGCGACCATTATGAAGAAGCTAAACGGGTAATGCAGCTTTGCGGTGAGTTTTACGGAAAAATTCCACTTTTAACCGGGGCAGACGGATCCTTTCTGGATATAATGGATCTGATAGACTCTCCTAAATTCGACGGTCATGAAGCGGTTGATTTTATTATTGAACAAGCAATGAAGGAGCGTTCGCAAAAGTTGGTACTGATACCGGTAGGAAAATTAACTAATATTGCTTTGGCACTTAGAAAAGAACCTGCTATTGCAAAAAAAATAAGGATTGTATGGCTGGGGTCAAATTATCCCGATCCCGGGGAACACAATCAGGACTGGGATGTTGAATCGATGAATTACATTCTGGATGTTGATGTGCCGTTTGAGATAGTTACTGTTCGTTATGGCAAACCATCGGGAACGGCTGCTGTTTTGGTTTCAAAAGATCAGATACTGCATCGGATGCCAGGCAAAGGACCGAAAATATCGGGTAAGGTTACAGGCAGGAATGGCGGAGAGTTTTCCAACTGGGGCGATTATTCGGTTAATTTATTTGAAACTTACACCATGTGGGGAGACCCCCCTGGTCGGGCTTTATTTGATGTGGCTGCTGTTGCTGTTGTGAAAAACGATAAATGGGCAGAAAATTATGAGTTACCTGCTCCGGTATATTTGAACGGAAAATGGGTAGAACGGCCAAATAATCCGCGAAAAGTTACCATATGGGAATGGTTTGATGTTTATGGTATTCTTAATGATTTCTTTATAACAATGGAAAATTATAAACTGGTAAAAACAGACGGAAGCTGACTGTTGAATTCAATCGTAGCGATGATTGACAAATTTGAACTGTTAAGCACATTTGAAAGCCATAATAACAACGTCTGCTGTATTTTTTGTAACTTTTCAGGAAAATTTTTGAAATGAGACAAAAGGTTCTATTACTTTTAAACAGCGGAACTTTGGTTCTGACACTTCTTATTAACTATTTTTCAGGTGTTGGAAGTATGGGTACTGCAACAGTTGGGGAAATAAGTGCGAAGTATGAAAACCTATTTACACCTGCCGGTTATGCATTTGCTATTTGGGGTTTAATATACCTGTTTCTGATACTGTTTGCCGGCTTTCAGTGGTATGCATGGCTTAAGCACAGAGATGATGAGTCCCTGAATCGAACAGGAATTTGGTTCATTACCGGAAATCTTGCCAATAGTGGTTGGATCATAACCTGGACCAATGATCTTATTGCTTTATCTTTATTTCTCATTTTGATTCTTTTATTTTCATTAATTGTGCTGATGTTCAGGCTCAGGTTGGAAATATGGGATGCTCCGGTTCGAATTATTGCGTCTGTCTGGTGGCCTATATGCATATATTTGGGGTGGATTATAGTGGCAACAATAGCGAACATCGCTGCTTATTCTGCTAAGCTCTATCCAGAAGGAGCTTTTGCGTTTCATCCTTTATGGGTTGTTGTAATCATTGCTTTTGCCTCTTTTATATACTTGCTGCTGATATATTTTCGAAATATGCGTGAGGCTGCTTTTGTTGGAGTTTGGGCATTGGTGGCAATAGCTGTAAAGCAATGGCAGGTTTCTGAAATAGTGGCTTATTCCGCTATAGTTGCATCAGTGGTTTTATTTATCGCTGCTCTGGTTCAAGCCTCAGGAAACCTGGATACCATGCCCTATAAAAAGTTTAAAAGAGGAGAAATTTAACCTGAAAATGTATACAGCCATTTGCATATAACAAAGCAGTAATTTTTAAATATACTGATTATGCAGTAGCTTATGGGTGGTCTTCTGCTGCATGTAAAATTATCGCCGGTTCAGATTTTTCGGTCCTTATTCAAACTCTACTTTTCCAAAAAATCCCGGCTGGTGATAATCCGGATTCTCAGTTTTGATTGGATTCCAGGTGATGTAATGAGCTACGGCAGTTTCATCTCCACATTTATAAAAATTGGCAGTAGCCTTCATCTTTTTGAATGATTTCAAATTGCTGAATGCAAAACATTCTCGCGGTATGCGAATCATCATTTCCCATTCAAAATCACCTGATTTATTATCGAATGGCTGATTTCCTAGTGTAGATTTTATAGCAATTTTTTCAACTAGATGAGGATTGACAAATTTACGGTTATTTCTTCCAGATCCCCAGGCCAGATGAATAGTCCCGATACAGCTAAATTCAAAATTGTAGTAGTTTACATTATCAGGTGAAATAAAGAATTCCACACAGCTGTCTTTATAGACTTCACCATTTGTATTGATCTCTTTAGCCCGGATATGATTTTCATTTACGTAATATTTCAGCCAGATTTCTTCTCCTGTATGTCCAATTCTGAAGTGGACTTTAGGTTTATAGTTGTACTCTTTCCAATTGATTGACTCGATGGCATTTGTTATGGTTTGATTTTCCAGAAGATGCTCTGCCTCAGAAAAAGATACTTGTTTTTTTACTGGTATTTCTTTAATGAATAGCTGGTTCATTTTTTATGGTTTTAACAATTACATGTGTAAAGATAGCAAATCTTTTTTTATGGATTATTTTTAATGAAAATCTGGTTGTGCTGATTTTTGAATTTTTATCGTTTATAGGCGCTGATGGTTTTTCTTTTTGTCTTTTATTATTCTCTCAGTATATTTGAGATTCTTTTTTTGAATGTGTATTAATCTTAAAATGACTGAGAAAGAATTTGTAATTGTTGTTACACATCATCGGTTCTTGGGGAATATTTTTCTTCCATATCTTATCCGTAAAGAAGATAAATTCTATACTGTCATTAAACTGGTTAAATCACAGGACATTGATGATCTCGACTACAATTTCCGGCCTTATGAGAAACAATTGGTCGAGCTTATGGATAAATACAGTGATGAACAGTTAATGAAGCGCTTTTCAAGGGCACCAAATGTATCTGAATTTTTTTCCATGCTGGATACCTCAAAATTCCAGAAACAGATATCCCCATTTTTGGAACAAATCATGTGGGAGGTATCCCACCTACTAATGCTGACCCCTGTTAGGCTTTTAAATAAGGAGGTAAAATATTCAAATCTTTATGATGAAGATGAAATAAGGATTTCTCCTTTTTTTGCCAAACCGGTCTTTTATTTCAAACGTTTTTCTGCTGAAACTCAATACAAGTTAAAAATATTCCTTAATGAAAGGGAAATTCCTTTACTGAACAGAAAATTCAGAATAGTTTCAAATTCTCCATGTTTACTTATTTTTCAAAATCAGCTTATAGTCTTTGAAAAGCTGGATTCAAAAAAACTGCTGCCTTTTTTTTCTAAAGAATTTGTTTCAATTCCCCATTCAATTGAAGATAAATATTATGCCGGATTTATACGAAAAACTATTCGCGATTTTGATGTTGTTGCTGAAGGGTTTCAGTTGGAGGAAAGTGAAGTGGAGAAAAAAGCTGTGCTGGCACTGGATAAAAATTTAAAATATGAACCTTGTTTTGTCCTTCGGTTCAGATATGGGAATGAACAATTTTTTCCAAATGCAAACAGGGAGGTGGCCGTTCATTTTAAAAAAACCAATGATGAAATCTTATTTAAAAAAATAAAAAGGGATAAGGTGTGGGAAAAATTTATAATGAATTATCTGCATCTGAAGGGACTCATAGAAATAGACGGATTTTATTTTCCCCAATCCATGAGATTGTCTGATTCAACCAATTCCTTATATTTTTTAATAAACTGGATTAACAGTAACAAATCGGAACTTGAAAAAGAAGGGGTAATAATTGAGCAGGTAGATTCTGAAAAGAAATTTTTTACAGGAGAGCAAAATCTGGAAATTAAAACCGATACATCTGGTGATTGGTTCGATGTTTTTGCTACGGTTACTTTCGGTGCTTACAGTTTTCCATTTATCAGACTAAAGAATCATATATTAAATGGGATTCGTGAATTTGAACTGCCCAACGGGGAGGTTGCCATTATACCTGAAGAGTGGCTTGCCAAATATAAAATTATGATGCCTTTTGCAAGAAGCAGAGCTGATAAAATGCAATTTGGGAAACATTATTTTGCACTTTTGCAGGATATACTTCTTCCTGATGATAATCTCATTCTTAATAAATTTCTGGAAGTAACCGGTACTAAAGGAATAAACCCTTTGCCTAAAGATTTGAATGCGGAGCTGCGCACTTATCAGAAAACCGGATTCCAATGGATGTTTTTCCTTCATAAATATGGATTTGGTGGATGTCTTGCCGATGATATGGGACTTGGAAAAACATTACAAACTTTGGCCTTGCTTTTAAAGTTGAAACGACCTGAAACTGTTTCGCTGAATTTTCGCAGCCGTGTAAACAATGGTCAACTCAATTTATTTGATTCCCCTGAAACAGATAACATGGAGCATGCCGCAACTCTTATAGTAATGCCAACCTCATTGGTGCATAACTGGGAAGCTGAGATTAGGAAGTTTACTCCAACACTTAATGTTTACAAACATATCGGGCAGCAGCGTAAAACAGGCAGTGAGATGGATATAGCAGTTTTCTTTTACGACATTATTCTGACAACATATGGCACTGTGCGAAATGATGTGGATACTTTTTCCAGATTCAAGTTTTTTTACCTGATTCTTGATGAAAGTCAATATGTTAAAAATCCCTTATCGAAAACATATAAGGCAGTAATGAGTTTGCAAAGTGCTCATCGAATGGCACTAACAGGAACACCCATTGAAAATTCATTGTCAGATCTGTGGGCTCAGATGAACTTCCTCAATAAAGGGTTACTTGGCAATCTGGCTTTTTTTAGACGGTTTTTTATCACTCCCATCGAAAAGCATAATAATACCGATCAGAAGGAGAAATTGAAGGTATTAATTCGTCCATTCTTCCTGCGCAGGACAAAGGATGAGGTAGCTAAGGATTTACCCCCGCTTATGGAGCAGGTAATTATGTGTAATATGGAGGAAAAGCAAAGGATAAATTATGAAACAGAAAAATCAATCATTCGTAATTCAATATTGGCTGGCATTGAACATGATGGTATAAAAAAATCTGCCATTGTTATTTTGCAGGGACTTACGCGACTCAGACAATTGGCAAATCATCCAAAATTACTTGAGGATCTTGAAGAAACAGAATCCGGAAAGTTCGATGAAATTTTCAGGATGCTGGGAAATGTTATTGCCGAAAACCATAAGGTTCTGATTTTTTCCTCATTTGTAAAGCACCTGGTATTGATTAAGAAACAAATCGAGAGGGAAAGATGGAAATACAGCATGTTAACCGGACAGACTACGCAAAGAGGTGAAATAATAAAACAATTTCAAAACGATCCTGATATCCGGATTTTTCTTATTTCACTGAAAGCCGGTGGGGTAGGGTTAAATCTTACAAGCGCCGATTATGTGTTTATTGTAGATCCCTGGTGGAATCCTGCATCTGAGAATCAGGCCATCAGCAGGGCTCATCGTATTGGACAAGATAAGCATGTGTTTGTTTACCGGTTTATCACTCAGGGTACTATTGAGGAAAAAATTCAGCAATTACAAAACCGGAAAAATTTACTGGCCGATAAATTAATTAATTCCAATAATCCTTTGCAGAAAATATCCAAAGCAGAAGTTAAGGAGCTTTTTCAATAACCAATTAAGGTGATGTGTATTACCTTTTCTTGTTTCTTACATAAATAAGTTTAAATTTCCCAAGTTTGCTGTCGCGCTGGTCGATTTCAAATTTACCGGTTGAATCAATAAGCGGTGTAAGTTTTTCGAAGCCGTAGTTTCGGGAATCGAAATTTGGTTGTTTTTTTTGCAGCAAACTTCCTACATCACCAAGAAATGCCCATCCATCATCATCGGCAAGATCGGAAATGGTAGAAGCAATAAGCCTTACTACTTTGGGAGTTATTTTGTCGTAATTGGTTTTTTTTGCAGGTTTATCAGGAGCAGTATTACTTTCTGTTTCTTTTGTCTTGTTTTGTAAAATTTCAATATAAATAAACTTATCACAGGCAACAATAAATGGGTCGGGTGTTTTCTTTTCACCAATTCCGTAAACTTTCATGCCGGCTTCACGTAATCTTGTGGCTAATCGGGTAAAGTCACTGTCGCTGGATACAAGGCAAAAGCCGTTAACTTTTTCACTGTAAAGAATATCCATGGCATCAATAATCATAGCTGAATCGGTTGCATTTTTACCCGTTGTATATCCATATTGTTGAATGGGTGTTATAGCATTCTCCAGTAAAAGGTTTTTCCATTTTGAAAGGACCGGCTTTGTCCAGTCGCCATATATTCGTTTAATAGTAGGATTTCCATATTTTGCTATCTCTTCCATCATTTCCTTTACGTAAGCTGAAGGAATATTATCACCATCTATGAGTACAGCCAGTCTGAAATCATTTTCCATATTTTAATTCAATGAATTTATTTTTCTCTCAAAAGTAGTAATCATCAGCGATTAATGGTTAATAAAAACCGTGAAATTAGAAGGTACTGACTTCCTTTTAAATTCGTACGATGCAGGAATCGGGAAGCCAGCCAACATTTCCGTCAGAGAGTTTGATCTCCTTCCATTTATTTATACTATCGGATAACTCTACTTTTACCCCTTCATAAAGAAGAAATAAATCGGTACTGGTTTCGGAAGGAGCACTTTTCACTGTGACACGGGGACAGAAAACAATAGCATGTTTTCTCTGGTTGATTTTTTCTTTCTGTCGTGCAGCAAAAGAAAAAGAAAGTCCTGAAACTATAATTGCCATTATTCCAAGCCAGAACGCCAATTTTTTTATAAAAGAACTTCGGCTGAATATAAACAATCCCAGCAATCCAAGAAAGAAGATAAATGCCCCGATACTCATACCAGCCCAAGAATCAGCCGGAAATTGATTTATTATACTGTTGCGCCAGCGAATATAAAAAGGCTGTGGCAGAGCTTCAATTTCAGTTGCGACAAATTGATTGGCAAGATTAAGATTAAAATTGATATCGGGATCCTGGGGAGATAAAAGCTTAGCTCGTTCATAATTTAATATTGCATTGTTAATATCTCCGGTTTTATAATAAGCATTACCTAAATTAAAATAGAGTTTTGCCGATTCTTGTCCCGAACGTAAAATCAGTTCGTAAGCAGAAACTGCCTTCTGGTATTCTTCCGTTGTAAAAAATGCATTTGCCCTTTCCCATAAAACCTGAGTTGTGTCCTGCGCTGAAATATGCTGGAAAAAAATTAATCCCAACAGAATAAAACCACATGTTTTTAAATGCTTTAACTTCATTTGGTACATTTATATCGTTACCTTAAACTATTTTTGGTTCAGTTGCAATTGTGTTTTATTTTTTAATCTGTTTTTCCATTCTACTCATGGTAATTTCAGCTTTCCTATAAAGTTCACTACGGGCTTCGGAACCTTCAGCAGGGGCGAATCGTGCAAATTCGCACTGCTCAATAATTTCTATAAAGTCGTTGATTAAATTCTCATCTACGTTCCTTTTCCGCAGATTAACTACCGCATTTTCACGATTTAATGTTGCTACGGGTATACCTAATTTGTCACTTAAATATCCCCAGAATGCTTTCAAAATGGATTCGTGGAAAGCTTCATTGCGGTTGTTTTTCATATAACCAAAAGCCACTTTTAATCGCTTTGCAGCCAATCTGTTTGCTTTTTTATTACGCATAAGAGCTGCATTTGCATTTTCCCGTGCTTTTTTACGATAAACAACGATCAGAACCAGGAACAATAAGGTACTTCCTCCATAAATAGAATAAAAAACAGGAGTTCCATAAAATGTTGTTCCCTGAACACGAAGCATAGGAGCTCCCTGGTGGATGAAGCGGATATCCTGTCCAATCATTTGAAGTTCCTCTCTTTGCCGGGAATTAATTACAGTCGCCGATTGATCGTTCGCTCCTTTTTTTACATTTAATTTATATTCCTGTGTTGAGCGCGTTACATAAGATCCGGTAGCCGGATTAAAAAAAGTAAACTGTATGGAAGGTATGGTATAATCCCCTTCAAAACGGGGTTGAAAAAGATATTCAATGGTTTTACTTCCTGTGACACCGTTTTCGGTTGTTCGAATATTTTCTGTTGCACGAGGATCATAGACTTCAAAATCAGTTGGCAATTCTAATTCCGGATTTCTGATTAACCGCAGGTTACCTGAACCACTAATAGTCATTTTTAAAGTTACGGCTTCATTTGTAGAAACCTGTTCGGTACTTAGTTCAGAACTGACTGAAAAATTACCTACTCCGCCATAAAAATTCTCCGGTTGTGGTGGTAAATCTTTTACATTTACATAAACAGGTGTACTGGTTACTTTTGTTTTAACGGTCTGAATTCCACTGAAGAAATCATCGAAAAAACTACGTGGACGGACTCTTTGCTGAACCAGCAATGACATGTTAAAAGGATCGATGGTTATTTTTCCATTTTGTTGCGGAAATAAAACTGTTTTTTTCAAAACCCCCACCTGGTAAATTCTATCATTATAGACTTCACGTGAAAAATTTATCTGCTTTGGTATCTCAATATCCTGCGTAAAAAAACCTTCATACGTGGGTAAATTTACTTCATCGAAGCCAGATATTGGGATATCCGGATCGGCATATAGCTTTACAGTTGCAATCAACTGTTCTCCTCTGAACACATTTTGCTTACTTAAAACAACTCTTAAAAAAAGATTATCACCGCCTAATTCAGCAGGTTGAGCTCCTCCGCCGTTAGGCCTGCCCTGCGGTTGCTGTTGCTGCTGCTGACGACTTTGGGCTTTAACAACCTGTATTTTTAGAGAATTGGATTCCAGAACTTTTCCGCCCACTTCTATGGAAGCTGGTCTGATTTCAAAATCACCTTCACTCTTTGCTCTCAGAATGTATGTATAGGAGTAGGTTACCTCAGTGGTGGTCTTGCCATTTATGGAACTGATGCTTGTCGATTGGCCTGTGCTTGGGCCAATAAGTATTTCGAAATTACTGGTTAATCCCGGAGGTAGTTGTAAGTTTGTTCCCCGTTCATTTATGGTAAATGTAAGTCTGAATTGCTGCCCAGTTTCAACAGCATTAGGGGCCGACATCACAAATCGAGTTTGTTCAGCTTTAGCTCCTGTCACTGAAAAAATGAATAGAAAATATAAAAGAAGTTTTTTAATCATTGTAGCTGTTAATACTTATTCATTAATCCCGTCGAAGTTACCATTCTTTCTCTGTTTTCAGTGGTTGTGCCTGTTCCGCTTTTTCTTTTTTTACTTTCTCCTGGATTTTACGTTCATCATTTTGTAATGCCTGAAGGAGTTGCTCTGCATCTTGTTTTGAAATTTTTGTTTGTTGCTCTTGCTGTTGTTGCTGTTGCTGTTGATTTTGGTTCTGCTGTTGCTGTTGATTCTGGTTCTGCTGTTGCTGCTGATCCTTGTTTTGTTGTTGTTGCTGATCTTTGTTTTGCTGTTGCTGCTGTTGTTGTTGCTGTTGTTGCTGCTGTTTCTTCTTTAGCATCTGAGCATAAGCCAGGTTGTATTTTGTATCTAAATCGTCCGGATTTTTACGTAATGCTTTCTTATATGATTCTATACTCTTGTCAATTTGCTGTTGCATCAGCTGACTGTTTCCAAGATTATGCAGAGCCCGTGCTTTTTCCTCCGGGCTTTCCAGTTTTGCCGTTAATTCATCAAATTTTGATTCTGCCTCTTTAAATTGCATTTGTTTGTATAATGCATCGGCCAGATTAAACTCCCATTGTTTATGTCCAGGCCTTTTATCCAAAGCTTTCCGGTATTCCGTTTCAGCCTTCCTGAATATTGAAGTATCGAGCCGGGAAGTATCCACAACAGCTTCCATAAACATTTTATTCCCATTGCGTATGAATTTTCTTTCATTTTGCCCAAAAGCTGTTATGGAAATTTTTACTATTAAAAGGAATAAAAAAAGTTGTTTCATTCTTTCAAATTTATTTTGTAGAAAACAAATTTATTTTCATCAGGTGTTTATTTTTCTTTTCAAGGATAACAAAATCAATCAATAACAACAGAATTCCTAGAGCAAAGAAATATTGAAACTGGTCATCGTATTCGGAATATACCAGAGTATCAATTTCTTCTTTTTCCAGTTTATTAATTTCATCAAAAAGAACATTCAATCCTACCTGAGCATTATTTGCCCGTACATAAATTCCATTACCGGCTGCTGAAATATTTTCAAGCATAGGTTCATCAAGCCTGGTAATTATTACATTTCCATTGTTATCGCGCATGTACTCTTTTTGTCCGTTACGATTTACCGGAATGGGAGATCCTTGTGGCAATCCCATTCCAATTGTATGAACAACAATCCCCTTTTCAACTGCTTCTTTGGCTGCTGATAATGGATCGTCTTCGTGATTCTCTCCGTCGGTAATAACAATTATGGCTTTATTAGCTATTCCTTCAGGAGTAAAGGAGCTGATGGCACGTTTTATAGCTGTTCCAATGGCAGTACCTTGCCGGGGCATAATGTCAGTACTTATTGCATCCAAAAACAATTTTGCTGAATTGTAATCACTTGTAATCGGTAACTGCACATAGGCATCACCTGCAAAAACAATCAATCCAATTTTATCATCTTTTAACCTGTCAATCATTCTTGAAATGGCACGCTTGGCTCTGTCCAGCCTGCTTGGCTGGATATCTTCAGCCATCATACTGTTTGATACATCGAGAGCAATGATTATTTCTACCCCTTCACGCTGTACCTTTTTCAGTTTGGAACCAAATTGAGGACGTGCAGCTCCAATGATAAAAAATGACAGTGCCAGCACAAACATTATAAATTTAAATAAGGGCCTGTTCTTTGAAGCCAATGGCATCAATTCTTTTATGATTGTTTTATCACCGAATCGATGTAATGCCCGGTTACGGGAATACCTCGACCAGATAAAAAATAATGTCAGTAGCGGGATGATTAACAACCCCCACAAATACTCACTGTATGCAAATCTAAACATTTCCATTTTTCCAGTTTTAGGGAATCGTTCTAAAAATGGTGAGACGCAGTAAAAAACTTATTACCAATAACAAAATTCCTGCCAGTGCAAAAGGAAAAAACTCCTCGGAGCGGCGACTGAATTCACGCACTTCAATTTTTGACTTTTCCAGCTTATCAATTTCATTATAAATTTCCTGAAGCTTTATGTTGCTGGTCGCCCTGAAATACTGCCCTCCTGTAATGTTGGAAATCTCCTGAAGCATTTTCTCATCTATTTTTACTTCCACATCCCGAAGTTGAGTGCCAAATGGAGTCTGAACCGGATAAGGTGCAGTGCCAACGGATCCTACACCAATTGTATAGACTCTGATGCCAAAAGTGCGGGCTATTTCAGCAGCAGTAAGCGGAGCAATTTCGCCAGAATTGTTCTCTCCATCGGTTAATAAAATAACTACACGACTAATGGCATCGCTGTCTTTGAGCCTGGCTGCTGCTGTTGCCAGTCCATTGCCAATGGCTGTACCATCCTCTATAAGGCCTGTCTGAATATCCTTAAACATGTTTAGAAGAACAGCCCTGTCAGTGGTCAGCGGGACCTGGGTAAAAGCTTCACCTGCAAATACTACTAATCCCATACGATCGTATTGACGACCGGAAATAAATTCCATAGCAACATTTTTTGCCGCTTCAAGACGATCGGGAGAAAAATCCCTGGCCAGCATGCTTGTTGAGACATCTAGTGAAATAACAATATCAATACCTTCAGTGGTAATATTTTCCCAATTGCTCGATGATTGCGGCCGGGCCAAAACTACCGTAAATAAAGTAAAAGACAGCATTAAAAGAACAAATACCACGTGCCGCAGGTAATACCTTATAGTTCTAGGTGCTTTCAAAACCGGTGCTGCTGATGAAATTCGAATACTTGCTGTATTTTTTTTCTGGCCGAATATATACCATCCAGTCATTGGTGCAATCAACAACAACAAATAGAAAAATTCCGGATTTTTAAATATGAGTCCTTCAAACATTCTTTTCTTTTCTATTTTATTTCTACATCTTCTCCTTCTTCATCCTTTATGCTTTCGCGAGTATCCGTTTTTTTATCCTCCTCTTTGGTGTCGTTTACAAAAAAGTAGGAGTTAACTAAAGTCATGTTGTTATCATCGGGCAAAGGATTGTATTTGGCAAATTTTACCAGGTCGGCCAGTTTTAAAATCTGCCTTAAATTTTCAAAAGTTTTTTCTTTCAGCAAATCATGTTTGTGCCTGAAACTTTCGAACGTTTCATCCGATGTTTGTTCCATAGCAGGAATTTGAAAGCGTTCTTCAATATATTTTCTCAATGCTTCAGTAACTTCACTGTAAAATTGTTTTGTTTTCCCCTGCTGCCATAATTTATCTTTTTTTATACGATCAAGTTCCTGTAAAGCAATAACATGTGCAGGTGCTTTGGGTTTTTTCGGCAGTACAAACAAAGGTTGGTTGTTTTTCTTTCTTTTTATGGCATAAAAGATGAAAAATAAAATGGCAGCTGCAAGGATTACTCCAAGTATATACGGGATGACCTCTTTTAAAGTCACAGGAGCAGCGTAGGGCATTTTAATATCGGTAGGTCCACGTGAAGTGTCAATGGGTATGGTATGAACATTCAGTGTCACCCCATTGGTTGGGATTGAATCAAGTCTTTCATTCAGGTCTATTTTAAACCAGAAAGGTGGAATACGATAGGATCCACTGTCGAAAGAAGTTATGATATAAGCACGTATTTGTTTCTGAAAGGCTTTATTGTCTATATCAAAAGTATCGGTTTTAAGCCTCTTAAGTACCTCAATTTTTCCTGCCAGTGTATCCGGAACTTGAGGAAATTCAATGTGAGTAGATTTAGGATGATCAATTTCAAGAAAAAGCGTTACCTGATCGCCCAGTAAAATATTTGTGGAATCGATGCTGGCTGTGGCTTTAATCCGTTGAGCCTGTGAGGCAGCCGCTATCATTACCAGGGCTAATATCGAAATGATTTTTACTTTTAGCTTCATTCGTGTTACTGTTTAACAGCCCTTCTTTTGAAAAGAGTCATTAACGTTTTTACATAATCTTCCCGTGTATTTATTGCAGCATAATCGATGTTGCATTTAACAAACAACGAATCAAGACGGGTGATATGTTGTTTCCAATATTCAGAATATAAATTTCTTACTTTCCCCGAACTGCTGTCAACCCAAATATATTTTCCTGTTTCTGCATCTTTAAGCATAACCATTCCTATAGGAGGTAGTTCCGTTTCCCGATCATCATATATTTTAAGAGCTACCAAATCGTGCTTGTTATTGGCTACTGAAAGTGCCATTTCAAGTACCGGATTTTCGTCCATAAAATCAGAGATGATAAAGGTCGTACATTTCTTTTTGATCACATTGGTAAGGTACCTGACTGCTTCAGAAATATCTGTTCCTGTACGTTGGGGTTGAAAATCAATAAGTTCTCTTATAATTCGTAAAATATGGCTTTTCCCCTTTTTGGGAGGAATGAATTTTTCAATAGTGTCGGAAAAGAATATTACCCCTATTTTATCGTTGTTTTGTATGGCTGAAAAAGAAAGAATGGCAGAAATTTCCGTAATCACATTCTTTTTCATTTTTTCATGAGTGCCGAACTCACGGGAACCGCTCACATCAATCAACAACATTACTGTTAACTCCCTTTCTTCTTCGAAAATCTTAACATAGGGGTGATTGTAACGGGCAGTAACATTCCAATCAATGTTCCGGATATCGTCCCCAAACTGATATTCACGTACTTCAGAAAATGCCATACCTCTTCCCTTGAAGGCACTGTGGTATTCCCCTGCAAATATATTCCGCGACAATCCCCGGGTTTTGATTTCTATTTTCCGTACTTTTTTAAGTAGTTCACTCGTCTCCATGAGAGCGATTTCTTTTTAAATTAAAGGTTAAAGCTGTTCTGTTTTCTCGTTGATGGGACCCTTCATTTTAAGGAACTTCAACCTTATTCAGAATATCGGTAATTATATCTTCAGAAGTGATGTTATTGGCTTCTGCTTCATAGCTTAATCCAATGCGATGCCGCATCACTTCAGGGCAAACAGCCCTCACATCCTCAGGAATAACATACCCTCTGCGTTTAATAAAGGCAAAGGCTTTGGCAGCCTGGGCAAGGCTGATGCCAGCTCTTGGTGATGCTCCGTAAGATATCATATCCTGGTATTTCGACAACTGATAGGCCTGTGGTTCGCGCGTTGCAAATACAATATCGACAATGTAATTCTGAATTTTTTCATCCATATAAACATCCTTTACAACCTGTCGGGCACTTAAAATATCTTCTGGTTTTAAAATGGCAGAAGTCTCAGGAAATGTTTTTAACAGGTTTTGATTAATAATCTGCCGTTCTTCTTCCTTGTTTGGATAATTAATTACAACTTTTAACATAAAACGATCGACTTGTGCTTCAGGAAGCGGATAGGTTCCTTCCTGCTCAATGGGGTTTTGAGTAGCCATCACCAGAAAAGGTTCTTCCAGTTTAAACGTGGTGTCACTAATGGTGATCTGACGTTCCTGCATGGCTTCTAGTAAAGCCGATTGTACTTTTGCGGGAGCACGGTTAATCTCATCAGCCAGAATAAAATTAGCAAATATCGGCCCCTTTTTAATGGTAAATTCTTCCTTTTTTTGGCTGTAAATCATTGTTCCTAGTAAGTCGGCCGGTAATAAATCGGGAGTGAATTGAATGCGTGCAAACTTCGCACTTATGGTATTTGCCAGGGATTTTATGGCAAGTGTTTTTGCCAGACCAGGAACCCCCTCCAACAGAATGTGCCCGTTCGATAACAATCCAATTAATAAACTTTCTACCAGATGCTTTTGTCCTACAATTACCTTGTTCATTTCAAGTGTAACTAAATCCACAAACGAACTCTCCTTTTGAATCCGCTCGTTCAGTTCTTTAATATCGACAGTTTGAATCATATATTGTTTTCTGTTAATTTCTCGAATCGGTTTTTAGTTCAATAGTTAAAAGATGTCTAAAATTTTAACGGCACGAATTTAAACGTTTGCAAAGATAAAAATCCATCTGTTAAGTTAAAATATATTAAGCTTCATTGAATTCAGGGCAGTTTAAGAAACAGGCAGGAATGATTTCCTGCCTGTTTTTCCCTATGAAATTTTAATTTCTCTTGCCGGTTTGGGTTTCACTTCTTCACGTTTTGGAATCTTCACATTTAATATTCCATCGGCATAGGTAGCACTTATTTTATCGCTGTCTACTTCATTCCCCGGAACAGTAAATGACCGTTGAAACGATGTATAACTGAATTCTTTCCGTGAATATCCATCGTTTCTATCTTCTGTTTTTTCTTCTTTTTCAGAAGAAATGGTCAGAAGATTGTTCTGGTAATTAATTTTAAAATCTTTTTTACCCATTCCCGGAGCTGCCACTTCCAGAATAAAATCATCATCTGTTTCTCTCACATTTACTGCCGGTAATGTACTGTTCGGACCGGAAAAATTAGACATTCCCCAATCCATCAGATCACTGTTGAAAATTCTATCAAACAATGTCGGCATTCCTGTTTCTGATCTTTTTGCCAGTGTCATAATTCAACCCTCCTTTACTTTTTGTTCAACATAACATTAATACTTCTTTCAATTCTTTACAAATCAAATACCAAAGGGCCAACAATGACAAAATTGATGTTTTTAATGTAATGATTGTCAGTGGAGATTATCCCTGCCTGAAATTATTTTATTTAGATTTATTTCCGGCTGTCAAATTTTCAGTTTGGTTTTTAAAATTGAGCAGTTTTAATGAGTTATGTGTTTTTTTTATCTCATTCTATGGCTGAATTGCGCAATAATGAAGGGTATGCTAATTTTCGCACTGGGTTTTCCACAAAGGTTTCTGGTTTTCTTTATTTTTGGAGTTCATTTTTATGAGAATGCAACGTTATTTTGTTCAGTTAAGTTTCATGGGATCCCGTTACCATGGTTGGCAGATTCAACCTGATTCGGTTTCGGTGCAGGAAATTATTGAAAAAGCTTTCTCCACAATTTTAAGAGAAGAAATTTCAGTGACGGGTGCCGGACGTACTGATACCGGAGTGCATGCTTCATTTTTTGTGCTGCATTTTGATGCTTCACGAGAAATTGAAAACCTTCCGAAATTGGTTTACCGTTTGAACAGTTTTTTACCTGCCGATATTGCCGTTCAGAGAATATGGACAGTTCCCCAGGATGCTCATGCCCGGTTTAGCGCATTATCCCGTACCTACAATTATGGTATAACCCTTGAGAAAGACCCTTTCACTGCCGATACGGAATATTTTCTTCGCATAAAGCCGGATATGATAAAAATGAATGAAGCTGCACAAGTTCTTATGGAATATAGCGATTTTACCAGTTTTAGCAAATTGCATACAGATGCAAAAACCAATTTGTGCAAAATTTCTTCTGCTGAATGGTTTATGAAAAACAACCGGTTGGTATTTTCAATCACAGCCGATAGGTTTCTCAGGAATATGGTACGTGCCATAGTGGGTACCCTCCTGGATGTGGGGAAAGGCAAAATTACAATTGAGGATTTCAGGCATGTTATTGAAATTCGGAATCGGGGAGCTGCCGGTACATCGGTTCCTGCACACGGACTTTTTCTTGTGAACATTAAGTACCCATTGCACTTATTGGGTCAAAACGATGCTTTATGAATTAATGCTTATTTTTAACTATGGCATGGCTGAATAAAACCCCACTCCTTATTCTCACTACCCACCCTTCAGCCATCGTTCAACGATGAACCAAACAATATACAGAGTCGGTTTTTATTCATAACAAATTCGGTGTATATCTGTATCAATTTCGTTAAATTACGAATTTAGTACGAATTTAGTACGAATTTGATACGAATTTAATATGAAGTTAAACCCTATTTGAATTCAATTCATTATGCTTACGGTATTTTTATGGAATCAGACCGTAATATGGACCTATACCCCAATTTAACTTTTCTTACCAGAAGAAGGGTGAGTGCTTAATTACCAGCTGGTTGTTTTCGATTTTGAACAACGTTTGGCATATGGCAGGAGAAATAGTCTAGCTAACGAAGATTTACTCATGGACATAGGGTGTTGGGGAATAAGTAGTATTTGTTTTTTAATGTATTTTGCCGGATGGCGGTATTATTCTGAAAGAGGGAACCCTGGGATGATATTTCTTTTGTACTTTTCAGACCTCCAGCTTCCAGCTAACTTCACGCCCGGTGGTCATTGAAATAGAAAATGCAGACAGGTCCCTGTTGTCGAACATTCCATGGAAGATTACACTTCCACCTGTAATTTTCTCGCCACCAAACGATACGGTGAATTCAAGTGAAAGCGGCAGGTAGCCTCTGTAAAGAACAACTTCGTGATTTTTTTCAGCATACCTCTCAAGTAATGTATATATTTCGTCGAAGCTTTCAGTTATTTTATGTTTACGGGCAAATGAAACTATCTCGTCCAGCCTCCCATTGCTTTTATCCTTAATCATTTTTTTTCTTTTTTTAATCAACAACAGTATAGCTGGTTATTTGATAGTTTTTTAAAGATACGGTAAAAACATTTTATCGCGATCCATTTTTCCTGAATAATTTAAAAAAAGATGAAATTTGCTGTAGGTAATTTGCTGATATATCAAGAAACAAAACTGATTTTTATTTGCAGGTTAGGGTTTTTCCATATATTTTGTAATTTTATTCGGTTTTAAAGGATACAATATTTTACTACAAAATTACCAACCATGAAGTCTTTTGTAAAATTAATTTACAGATCAAACATTTCTTATTTTCCTTCAAAGCTGCCTGTGCAGTTTTATGGATTGCCTGATGGCAAGGTATATGTGATCTTCGGCAGGTTCTATGAAATTCAGTATGACCGGACGTATATTGAATTCGTGTTTGCTGAGCATAAGGAATTTTCTTACGATTTTGATAGCGAGCGGCTGATTCCTCATGATGGTTCAGATAGAAAATTTCCCGTTTACAACGAATCGGTCGATAAGCCAGAACCTAAAGTGGAAATAATAAAAACATTTCGTGATATCAATTCATTTGCTGAAGCTTATAATCATTTGAATATAAAGGCGCAAAGCATTCTAAGGCAACGCGAACAGAATAAAAAGTTTCAGGATTTTTCGCACGAAGAACTGAATAACCTTACAGCTACCGGGTAGTAGCTTTTTAGATCATTCCTGATTTATAGTGCAGCCATTATGCTTCCGCTGGATGGCTGACAGGTAACTTCTGCCATAAGTTTACCCTAACACCAATCTTTTCATGAAAATATAACTTCAATCGTGCTGTTGACGTGACAAATTGTCTATCAGTGGCTAATGGTTCTGGTTTTGCTGTGATGGTGCCAAACATACAAACAATTGAATTATGAATCTGAATAATTTTACCATAAAGGCACAAGAGGCAATTCAACATGCTTTTCAGATAGCACAGGGAAATAACCAGCAGAGTGTTGAAACGGGTCATATTCTTAAAGGATTATTCCATGCGGCTGAAAATGTTGTAGGATTCCTTATGAAAAAGCTTGGTGTGGAAACCGGTATTTTTCAGCAGGCTGCCGATAAGATCGTGGAGTCGTATCCGAGGGTTACAGGCGGTGATCAGTATGTTTCCTCACAGGCTAACAAGGTGTTGCAGAAGTCACTTGCTCTTGCCCAGGAGATGGGTGACCAGTTTGTGTCGGTTGAACATATCCTGCTCGCCCTGCTCGATGCAAACGATGCAGTGAGCCGTCTGATGAAGGATAACGGTATTGTGCGCAAGGAGCTGCAAAAAGCCATTGAAGAATTGCGTAAAGGCTCAAAAGTAGACAGCCAGACAGCGGAGGATCGTTTTAATTCGCTGAACCGGTTTGCTCTTAACCTGAATGAGCGGGCACGCTCAGGTAAGCTCGACCCGGTTATCGGGCGTGATGAGGAAATTCGCCGTATTCTGCAAATACTTTCACGCCGTACCAAGAACAATCCGATATTAATAGGTGAACCCGGTACAGGAAAAACAGCCATTGCAGAAGGCCTGGCCCACCGTATTGTGCGGGGCGATGTTCCGGAGAACCTGAAGTCGAAGCAGGTGTTTTCGCTTGATATGGGAGCATTGATTGCCGGAGCAAAGTATAAAGGTGAATTTGAGGAACGTCTTAAAGCAGTGGTGCACGAAGTAGTGCATTCAAATGAAGAGGTCATTTTGTTTATCGATGAGATACATACTCTTGTAGGCGCCGGAAAGGGAGAGGGCGCCATGGATGCGGCAAATATCCTGAAGCCTGCTCTTGCCAGGGGAGAGTTGCGGGCAATAGGAGCAACTACCTTCAGCGAATACCAGAAGTATTTTGAAAAGGACAAGGCACTCGAACGCAGGTTCCAGGTGGTGCAAGTGAGTGAGCCCGATAGGCTGAGCGCCATCTCCATCCTAAGGGGGATTAAGGAACGGTATGAAAGCCACCATAAGGTGCGGATAAAAGATGAGGCCATAATAGCTTCAGTGGAATTATCACAGCGTTACATTTCCGACAGGTTTTTGCCCGATAAAGCCATTGACCTGATGGATGAGGCGGCGGCAAAACTGCGGCTTGAAATGGATTCGGTGCCTGAAGAACTCGATGAAATTGATCGTCGCGTAAAACAGCTTGAAATTGAACGTGAAGCCATTAAGCGGGAGAAGGACGACAAAAAGCTGGCATCGCTGGGCGAAGAAATTTCTAATCTGAAAGAAAAACAGTCACACCTGCGGGCAAAATGGGAAAATGAGAAGTCGGTAATCGACTCCATACAGAAAAAGAAAGCCGAAATAGAAGATTTCAAGGTGGAGGCTGAAGAGGCCGAGCGCCAGGGCAGGTATGAACGGGTGGCAGAATTGCGGTATGGAAAAATAAAAGAGGCGGAGAACGAAATAGAATCGTTGCAGAAAGAACTTCAGAAGATGAAGGAAGGGGAAAGCCTGATCAAGGAAGAAGTGGATGCCGAAGACATTGCCGAGGTGGTTGCCCGCTGGACCGGTATTCCTGTATCAAAGATGTTGCAGAGCGAGCGTGAAAAGCTGCTTCATATGGAAGGGGAACTGCGCAATAGGGTGGTAGGGCAGCATGAAGCCATTGCCGCCGTTTCGGATGCCGTACGCCGGAGCCGTGCAGGACTTCAGGATGAAAAAAAACCCATTGGTTCGTTTATTTTTTTGGGTTCCACAGGTGTGGGGAAAACTGAGCTTGCAAAGGCTCTGGCCGAGTACCTGTTTGATAATGAGAATGCAATGACCCGTATCGATATGTCGGAATACCAGGAGAAGTTTTCCGTCACCCGACTTATTGGAAGCCCCCCCGGATATGTGGGTTACGATGAGGGAGGGCAGCTGACAGAGGCTGTAAGGCATAAACCTTATTCGGTAGTGCTGTTCGACGAAATTGAAAAGGCGCACCCCGATGTATTTAACGTGCTGCTGCAGGTACTCGATGACGGACGACTGACCGACAACAAGGGGCGGACGGTGAATTTTAAGAACACCATCATCATCATGACCTCCAACCTGGGATCGCACCTGATACAGGAGAGTTTTGGGAATATGAATGCTGCCAACCAGGAGGAGGTGCTGGAAGAAACGCGCAAGAAGCTGTTGGATCTGCTGCGTCGAACCATACGCCCGGAGTTCCTGAACCGCATTGATGAAACCATTGTGTTTACGCCGCTATCGCGGAGTGACATAAAAAAGATAGTTAAACTGCAGTTTCATCAGGTGCTGAAGCGGCTCTCAGGAACCGATGTGAAGATTTCACTTACCGATGCAGCAGTCGACTGGCTTGCTGCTATCGGATATGACCCGCATTTCGGGGCCCGGCCGGTGAAGCGTCACCTGCAAAAGTACGTGCTGAATGAACTCTCGCGCAGGATACTGGCAGGAACAGTGGATAAAGAAAAACCCATTGTGATTGACGTGGAAGATGAGGGGCTGGTGTTTAAAAATTAGGGTGTGTCAGCCATCTTTTTGTTTTTTCCCTGAACAGATTTCGGAATTCTGGTCAGGGAAAATTTTTTATAGAACGCACCCATCTTCTTCCTGAAGCTTGGGATAAGCTGTAAAATAGGGTTGGAAACATCAGATAAACAGTTGTATTTCTGGTAACAAATACTGTTCTTAAAGTTCTTTTACCGGTAGAGAAGCACCGGAAGAATGGTTGGGATGGCTGTTGCATTGCTGAACGGCGCCATTATATTGTGTTAAAATTTGCCATTAAACGTGCAATTCCTTTTCCTGGTATCAATCCTTTAACGGGCGACAGGTTTAATTTTTCAGTCCTTAATTTATTCACTGTGCCCAAATCTGATTGTATTAAATCAATATGAAAAACCTGCAGGGCAATAACAGTTTTAAGTGTCGGGGCTTTTACCCTTAAAGTAAAAGGTGAATATTTGGCAGGGTGGATATGCAGATAGTGATTTGAATCCTGGCTCTGTTTAATTACCCATAGGGAGGTGTCTGAAAGTTCTGTTTTTTTATACTCCAAAGGTTTAAGCCATTGGGCAAGCTTTGCAGCAGTTGTGAGATTATTTTCAAGTGCAAAATTATAAATTTCATTATGGATTTCATTTATTGTAAGCTTCCCGAAATATAAATCAATCAGGTTATTTCCAATACATCTGATTTCCTTTTCTGCATCAGTCCAGTTGGTTTTTTTCCACTCTTCAATCTTCATTTTTAGAAATCCAAGGTGATGTTTGTAAGGATTGAATGTTATTGAGAAAATCGGATCTGAAATGTTGTTGATTTCATTCATAAAAAAAAGCCTGCTGTATAATTCTGTAAGTTACGTTGCATTAACTCAAAATATGAGAACCTGAATTTAGTAAAAATAATGCATACATTTGTTATTTTAATTGTAACAGAATGGTTCAATATCCGCTTCATCGGGTTTATATTTATAACGGACAGATAAAAGCAAATACTGAATTTATCGTATCGGAAAATACCGGCGGTATTTATGAAGTTATAAGAGTAGTGCAATCGGTTCCTTTATTTGTAGACGAGCACCTGGAACGGTTTTTTGCTTCTGCCCGGCTGGCAAAATGTGCAATACCATTTTCAATTGAGGAGATTACCCGGTTCCTATTGCAACTTACTGATGAGAATAAGGTTAGCGAAGGAAATATTTTGCTGTCGTGTAAATTCAATTTAAAAGCTTTTTTTATTTCACACAAATATCCGGATGAGCAATTTTTTTCTTCAGGGGTCACCTGTGGGATTTTACATGCTGAGAGGGAGAATCCCAACGCCAAGGTTTTTCAAACTTCTGTAAGGCAGCGGGCCGATGAAATGATGGAAAAAGAAGGATATTACGAGGTATTGCTGGTAGATCATTCAGGCCGGATAACAGAAGGAAGCCGGAGCAATGTGTTTTTTATTTCGGGAAATCAATTGTATACTCCTCCGGGAAATGAAGTACTGCTTGGAATTACAAGATCAAAAACCATACGACTTGCCCGGGAATTAAACCTGCCCTTTTATGAACAGGAAATTAAATTCGATCAGGTAAATTCCTTTGATGCTGCCTTCATCACCGGTACTTCTCCAAAAATACTGCCTCTTTCGCACATCAATGGCCGGTTATTCGATGCACAAAATAAAGTGGTACAGCAGTTGCTGAAAAAGTACAATGAGCTTATCAACCGATATGTCTCCCAATACTAAAGGAGGCCATTTTCTACAACCTGTCTTCAAGTATGGTTTTCACCTGTCTGTAATCAATGTCTTTGTTTTCTCCCAGTTTACTCTCCCTCTTTTTGAACCGTTCCGTAATTTTAACAACTGTTTCGGCAGGTATCTCATATTCAGGCAACGTACAGGGAATACCGAGAGTATTAAAAAATCCCACTGTTTTGGAAATAGCCTCATTAATACGTTCATCGCTGTTCCCTTCAACAATTCCCCAGATACGCTTCCCATACTGCAGGATTTTTTCCTTTTTGTTGTGTCGTTTGACGTGCATCATTCCTGGCAAAACAATTGCAAGGGTTCGGGCATGGTCGATTCCATGAAATGCAGTTAGCTCATGACCAATCATATGGGTAGCCCAATCTTGTGGGACACCAGTTGCTATAAGGCCATTTAATGCCATAGTGGCACACCACATGAAATTGGCTGCTGCATCATAATCTTTTCTGTTTTTGAGAACTTTAGGACCTTCTTCAATAAGCGTTAAAAGAATGCTTTCTGCAAAACGATCTTGTAGAGGGGAATTGACCGGAAACGTAAGGTATTGTTCGATGACATGTACAAAAGCATCGGCTATTCCATTGGCAACTTGCCGGTCGGGCAGGGAAAAAACACATTCAGGATCCAGTATTGAGAATTGTGGCATTACTTTAGGGGAGCCAAATGCCATTTTTTCCTGAGTGGAAACTCTGGTAATAACCGATGTTCCGTTCATCTCTGAACCGGTAGCAGGTAACGTTAACACAGCACCAATAGGTAAAGCCTCCTGTACTTCAATTTCAAATCTGTACTTTAGGAAATCCCAGGGATCATTTCCGGAATACAAAGCGCCAGCGGCAATGAATTTAGTAGCATCCAGAACCGAACCGCCACCAACTGAAAGCAAAAAGTCGACTTTTTCATTTTTAATCAATTCTATTGCCTGCATGCAGGTTTCATAATGCGGATTAGGCTCAATTCCTCCAAATTCGAGCATATCAAAACCTTTCAGGCTATCTTTTACCTGATCATATACACCATTTTGTTTAATGCTTCCTCCTCCGTAGGTTATTAATATTTTCGATCCTTTTGGTATTTCATTGGCAACTTTTGGAATACTGCCTTTGCCGAAAATTATTTTTACCGGATTTTTGTATTCAAAATTGTACATGTCTGATAATTTTTTGTGGATTTATAATTCTTTTTATAAGACAATTTTCTGATTTATTTGTTTGAAAATATAAATATATTTTAAAATGTCTGGAAAAGCAAGTATTATGGAATATGAACATAATTTTGAGGTGCAGATAAAGGAACTGGAGGATGAGCAGTTAATCGATATCTTGAAAAAAAGAAAGCTTTATCAGAATGAAGCAGCAAATGCTGCCATCCGGGAGGCGATAAAAAGAGATATCATTTCATCGGAAGAAGATTTGCATTCCCATAAGTTTCGGCACGAGCCTTTAAAGCCAAGGATTTTTCCGCTAATTGAAAATCCAACCCACAAAGATCGTATAAGAAGAAGTATTGGCCGGGGTTTGTTGCTGGCCGGTATCCTTCCTGTCGTTTGGGGAATGGTGCGGCTTAATACAAATGTTCCGGCTGAAGGTTCGGTGTTGATTGTATTTGGACTGATGTGGATGTTTTTTTCTGCCTGGTTAATTAGGGAGTTTTCACATGCAGCAGTTAATTTCCTTTTTATTATGGCTGCTTTGTCCTTGGTATATGTAATTCGCCAGATGATTTTAATACCTAAAATAATTTTTATGGATTATTTTATTATAGTTATTCTTTATGCTCTTGCAGTATATGGTTTGTTTTTTATTCTTCGGCTCAAGAACTAATTTGTACTTATTCGTCAGAATTCCCGGGTTATTTACCGGATTAGTATACTATATTTACACGATCTGTTTAATTTTACAGTCAAAAGCTTTTAATCTATAAAAATACTGGAATGAGATCAATATTTTTTAGTTTATCCGTCGGCATGTTATTACTAACAGAGCTGTTATATTCTGTTTCTGCAGTTGGTCAGGATAAAAACGTGGAGTCGAGAACCTATAAGATGGATAAGTTTACCCAACTTTTTCTCGAAGGTGCTTATGGAGTAGAACTGGTACAAGGAAATACCCATTCAGTTGAAGTCAGGGTTAATGATCCTAAAGCATACGATTACCTGAAATTTTCGAACGAGGGGGGATTGCTTCATGTGCATGTCGACCGGAAACCTTTCGATTTTAGTCGCATAACTATTCTTGTTACCTTCGACAGACTTACCTGGCTCCGGGTTTTTGGCAGCATTAAGCTTGAAACCAGAGGATATCTTGAATTTAAAAATCTGGAGGTAATACTGGAAGGAGGGGCTAAAGTTAAACTGCAGGCAAAAGCCGATAAAATTTCACTTGAAAATAAAGGGGGAGTATTGGTTGAATTACTTGGGATAGCCGATGTTCTTCATATGCGGTTGGCAGGTGCCGGGCATATCGATGCAGGCGAACTTAAAGCCAAAGATGTTGATTTTATTATTGAAGGTGTAGGTACAGGGAAAGTATTTGCTACCCGCTCATTAAAGGCAACCATTAAAGGTGCAGGGAAAATCAAATATCTGGGCGATCCGGAAGTAAAGGAAAATATTGAAGGATTAGGATCTGTAAGTCGTGAGTAAGCAAACTGCCAAACTGCCGCAAAGCAGTTAAAGGAAAAGGAAAGGCTGCCCGAAAGCAGCCTTTTATCAATGAAATTTAGTTGTTCTTATTTTGATGATTTTTCTGGGACAAGGCCATCAATAAGCAATTCGCGCTTATTGGAATCGTATCTGGAAAAACCACGGTCGAAGATGGTATATTCCGGCGATGGTATTGTGGCTTTCTTCATAGCAATCACAGGAGTCCCGGTTATGTCTTCAATAGCTGCCTTGAAAAGAGGATCTTCCTTATCTCCAAGCGGAACCATTGAGAATGGGTTTTCTTCAACCAGTATGTCAGGTGCAAATCCATCTTTGAAATCGGTAATCCCCAATGAATTGGCAAAGCGCGCTATTATTGGCTGAAGTCCCCAATTTGTAAAATCTTTGTAATCTTCGGGATTTGTGTAAAAATGTTCGGGTTTAAAGGTTTGCGAAGCTGTATATTTTCCAAAAGTGGTATCGCCCACCATTACAACATCCATATAAGGTTTTAAACCTGTAATACTCAACTCGGAAGCGGAAGCGGTACCTGATCCGGTAAGAAAATATACTTTATTAAGGCCTAGCTTAACTGATGTAGTATTCAAAAAAGGTACCCTCAAATTTTCAACCTGGTTATCCTCCTGTAAAAACTTTTGATACTTATCATTCCACTGGAATGTTACCAATGTTTTTTTCTCATTTACTACACTTAAAGGTGCAATGGAACTGCAAAAATATTGGGCAGCATCAATTCCTCCTCCAGGATTGTAACGTAAATCAACAACCAAATCGGTTATTCCTTCATCCAGAAAATATTGAAAGGCATTGTCGAGGCTTGAATTATATTCCCCGATATACTGAGCATAAAAGAGGTATCCTATTTTTTTTCCGTCATGTTCGACTACCTCTGAAACGACAACCGGATCGAGATTTAATTCTCTGGATGTAATGTTGACTGTATTAGGATCTACCGAGATGCTTCCATCACCCAGGATACCAAGGGAAAGATTTAAATTATCAGCATTAAGCAAATCTCTGGCATTTTCTTCAGTAATATCATTTCCATTCATTTTAACGATGATATCTCCCCGTTCAATGCCTGCTTCTGATGCCGGGGTATTGGGATATACATATTCCACTATGGCGAATTTATTACCTGTATTTGAAAATGTACCAAAAACAAGAGAATAGCCAAACGAGGTTTCCACCCCTTCAAATGTATTTTCGAGCGATTGAACATCATCTGTAATAAACGACCACTTATCGTCGATATACAGGAGCTTATAAAAATAATCTTCTGAATTTACTTCATAGCGAATATCCAGATCGGGAACGTCTTTATACCACAGGTAAATATCATTCATCACATCTTTAATGAACGAGTTTACTTTTTGAGTAATTTTTGATGCTTCCGCTTTAATTTCTGCCGGATTTTCAGGTTCAGGCAGCGGGCTTTCACTGCAGGAAGTAATCATAAACGATAACACAAACAGGAGCAAAGCTATATTTCTCAACTTTTTCATATTCTATTTTGCTATTTTAAAATTTTTCTGCACAAAAATAAATAATCTTTTTATCTTTTGGATTCCTCATCTTTTTCCTTTGGGTATTCAATTCGAACATGGTAAATATTTAACAACTTTTTCAATAACGTTTCTTTTATCATTTTAATGTCCTTAAACGTTAATTCTGAGTCTTCCAACTGCCTGTCCCTGATTTTTTGATCGATCATGGTATTCACCACACCCTTAATGTTTTCAAGGGTTTTATCCTTCAGGCTGCGTGACGCAGCTTCAATGCCATCAATAATCATTACAACAGCAGCTTCCTTTGAACGGGGCAGCGGACCAGGATAAACAAACAATTTTTCATCCACCTTTTCCATAGGGTTTTCTTCCTGATGTTTCAGGTAAAAGTACTGAGTCTTAGTGGTTCCATGGTGAGTCGCAATGAATTCCATAAGTGCTTCAGGCAATTTATATTTTTTTGCAAGTTTTACACCATTTTTAACATGATCGATGATCACTTCTGCACTTTTCAGGTGGTTTAAATTGTCATGAGGATTGATTCCCACTGCCTGGTTCTCTATGAAAAATTCCGGACTTGCTATTTTGCCAATATCATGATATAATGCTCCTGCCCTTACAAGGAATGGATTGCCTCCAATTTTCAGGATAATTTCTTCGCTCAGGTTGGCAATCTGCAGGGAATGCTGAAATGAACCGGGTGCTTCTTCTGCCATTTTTCGCAACAAGGGCTGATTTGTATCCGACAGTTCAATAAGGGTTACATCTGAAACAAATCCGAATATTTTCTCGAATATAAATACCAGCGGGTAAACCAAAACAATGAGTATACTACTGAGTCCAAACCATTGCAGCATTTTATAATTTAGTGAACTTAGGGTGCCTTCGAAGATCATTTCCAGGGCAAAATAAATGACGATATAGGTTAGAAGTACCCAAACGACAGCCATAATCAGATGTCCCCGACGGTGCATTTTATTCAGGCTGAAAACAGCTACTACACCGGCTGTAACCTGGAGCAGCACAAATTCATAATTATTGGGTGCATAAAAACCTGCAATAAGACTGGCAATAATGAGGGTGAAAATTGCAGTGCGCGAATCGAAAAATGTGTGGATAACAATAGGGAATATGGCAAATGGAACCAGGTAAATATGCAATCTGGGAAATGAATTTATAAACATTGTTAACAAAATCATGCTTACCAGAAACAAAAGCAGAAATGACAATTTGCTGAATTGAGTCAGGATATCGAACCGGTAGATATACAAAAAAGTAAACAGTAAAACCATAAACACCAGGATTAATATTCCCTTTCCAATGTAAACCATGTAACGGTTTATTCCTTCACCACGTTCCGACTCATAGCTGGCTTTTAACGATTCCAAAATCTGAAACCTTTCGTCATTAATAATTTCTCCTTCAAGAATAATACGTTCGCCGGCCTGCACCAATCCTCGGGTTGTGGAAATATTTTTCAGAATTTCATCGCGTTCTTTTTGAGTAGTACTGCTGTCATATGCCATGTTCGATGAAATATACCTTTCAGGTTGAAGTTGTAAAAGAAATTCCTCCAGTTCGGGATTTTTTTCAGCCAGTGTATTTAAAGTCTGATTAAGCTTATTATAAGCAGATTTTTCGGAGTTGATGGTTTCTTTTGGAATTCGGGTAACAAAATTTCCGATTCGTTTTTTAAGTTCTCCTTTATCTGAAAGTTCTTCATAGCTTTCCGGTGAACGGGGAAGAATGCCTGTTTGATACAGATTTGAAAGGGTTTCTTTTAATAAATTTAAAGCTTCTGTCATTGTTTTGTTATTGGCGGAGTCGGTAATTGACTGCCAATCGGCTTCCAACTGCTGAATTTGTTGTTGGGCCATTAAGGTATCAAAGGTAAAATAAGGTACAATTGATTTAAGTTGTTCCTGACGATCCCTTTCCAACTCGTCCGAAGTTTTCAGAATGGCAAAATCGAAAGGCGCCACCAGGTTTTCATGGTTCCATGGAGTACCTTTTTGATACTCATACCTGAAGCGGGATTCTCCTGGCAAAATTAAAAATAAAAATCCTGCGGTTATCAGAAATACAAGAAACCAATAAAATGTGCGGGTATATCTTCTCAGCCTGTTAAAAAAGTTGCTCATGTTATTTTACTTTCTATTCCTGCTCAAAATTTGTGCAGTTTCATGTTCAAAAATTACGAATAAAAATCGTACCTGATTAGTGTGCAGGGTTTTTTTTATAGATTTGTGTTTATTCGCCTAATTATAGTGTTATTTTGTTTTTAAAATAAAGTTAAGAAATAAATTGAATGGAATATGGTATTTCAGGATTAAGCATCATTCCAGTAAGAAAAGAACCTTCGGAAAAAAGTGAAATGGTGACACAGGTACTTTTTGGTGAACATTTTCAAATTACCGGAGAAATGGTGGGATGGAGCAATGTTAAACTAGCCTGGGATAGTTATGAAGGATGGATCGACAGTAAAATGATTATTCCAGTAAATGAACGTTCGTACACACGGCTGGAAAACCGGCCGTTTGCTGTCACCAGTGATATCATTAATCTTATACCTGTAAATAATGAGCAAAATCTGATGCTGGTTGCCGGAAGTACACTGCCTGTATGGAGGCCCTACCTTAAGCAGTTTACAATTAGCGATCAAACCTATAAGGCTGCCGGTGATGTTTTTTATGGTCACTTAAAAAGTCCCCGTGAAATCCTGATACGACAAGCATTAAAATACTTCAATGCTCCCTATTTATGGGGAGGGCGTTCTCCCTTTGGAATTGATTGCAGCGGATTCACCCAGATTCTGTATAAAATGATAGGTATGCCTATTCCCCGTGATGCCAGTACCCAGGTAAAGCATGGAATTCCACTGAGTTTCGTGGATGAAGCTCTTCCTGGTGACCTTGCTTTTTTTGACAATGACGAAGGACAGATTATGCATGTGGGAGTCATCTGGAAACGCAACAAGATAATACATGCTTCAGGAAAAGTTCGTATAGATAATGTAGATCAATATGGAATTTTTAACGTAGATTTGAAACGTTACACCCACAAAATGCGTGTAATAAAGAAAATGATTGGATCAAATGAAACAAATTGAACTTCTCATATATATCATCATCTTTTTATTCATGTTGTTGATGGTTGCCAAATATTGGAAAACCGGCAGAAAGGGCTGAACATCGAATTATCACTAATTAAAAATTTTATGTATTGTTATAAGTATCCTCGCCCTGCCATTACCGTTGATGCCCTGGTTTATACAAAGGTTAAGGACGATTTCTTTGTCTTGCTTGTACAACGGGGTATAGAGCCTTTTAAAGATAAATGGGCATTGCCCGGAGGATTCGTAAATATGGAAGAGTTGCTGGAAACTGCCTGTAAGCGTGAATTAAAGGAAGAAACAGGTTTGGAGGTTCAAAGAATGGAGCAGTTTAAAGCCTTCGATGCTGTTGATCGTGATCCACGGCACCGCACAATCTCAGTGGTTTTTTCCACACGGCTGCCAAAAAAACAAAAGGTTAAAGGAGGTGATGATGCTGCCCGGGCAGAATGGTTTCCATTACTTTCCCTGCCCGAGTTGGCATTCGACCACCGGGATATTCTGGAATTATTTTTTAGATGAATAACTTTTATGCTCCCCGGACAAAATATAAATCAACTTTAATCCGATTTCAAAGAATGGAATTCTATGGATATTTATTCCTGTAGATAGGGTATGAAAAAAAAATTATACCCGAATCTGTCTTAAAGTTAATTTTCCAGAAGAGTGATACTGTTTGGCCCCTCATTAAAAATCAGATCCAGTATACTTAGATTAGGAATGAAATCAAAACGTTCGGAAAACACCTGGGTGTAGGGATGGGGATGAAAGATTGAATCGGGAAAGGCTTTATGACTCTTGGGGGTGATACCTTCGCGCAGATTTAACGTATTTTGGGGCACTTTTTCAAAGTCATTGGTAAGAAGTAATTCACATTCAATTTCCAGCAAATTACATATGGTTTTCAGGGTTGCAAGGTTGTAATCAAAGAGGAATTTCCATGGCTTATTGAAAAAAGGATAAATATCATCTTTGTAATATTCGAAAAAAGGGGAGGAGTTGTAGGCGGAAAAGATGGTGCGCCAGTGGTTCCGTTGCCAATTGGTATCGTAAGAAATTTTCAGATCTCTAATGTTTATTTTCTGTCCGCGTCCTTTCACCACCGGCACCACCAATGAAACAGGTCCGTTAGCTCCCAGAATTTGGTAACGATTTCGGTAGGTTTGTTTGGGAAAATTTTCAAACTGCTCAATAAAGACATTTTGAAACAGTAAGAGTTTTGAGAAATATTGCACTGGTGCAAAACAGGCGGTGCTTAAAAGAACAGAAGCTGGTTGAATCATTTTTATTCTCGGAAAAACCCTTTTTCTTCTTCTTCATTTTTGTCTGCATCCAGTTTAATTCCTTCAGGATGTCTTGGGCTGGGTTTTTTTATTTCATTAAGCTCTGTTTCCAGTTTTTTCTCCGTTTTCACTGAGCGGTTGTATTTTTTTTCCAGTCGCCACACACGAGGAGAGTAATAAATTACCGCCAGCAGGTACCCCAGCAGGATGCAGATTAGCAGTACCAGCACCATAGGAGCATTCTGGATTTCCCATACAAATATATTGAGGGTAACTTCAAATGAATTTTGCAGCGTAAAAATTACCAGCAATATTGCCAGAATCAGCATTATGATAATTGTAGCACTCATAATCAAATTTTTTAACTAAGATAAAAAAAGGATAACATAACCACGCTATCCTTTCATATTAATTTTACATCAGAAGTTATTTTATAAACTGAAACATTCTTCCAAAACGGATATTTTGAGGAAAAGAGCGGTCTTTATTTATTGAAAGCCAAATAAAGCTGGCTTTTCCCACAACATGGTCTTCAGGCACAAATCCCCACATTCGCGAATCGGCTGAATTGTGCCGGTTATCGCCCATCATCCAGTAATAATCCATTTTAAAGGTATAGCTGCTGGAGGCCGTATCATTAATCATGATGGTATTATTTATTATTTCCAGCTTGTTATTTTCATATACGCTGATAATTCTTTTATAGATTGGCAGGTTTTCCAAAGTGAGCTTTACTATTTCTCCTTTTGCAGGAATAGACAGCGGACCAAAATTATCAACATTCCAGGGGAAATTCTTATCGTGGGGAAAAACCATAGGATCCCATTCCCCGGGATCTTCTTCCAGTCGTTCAACCAAGGTAACATTGGAAAAGTTACGCATAGCTCCAACCATTTCCTCTGTCATGGGAAACATGTATTGTTCGCTGGAAAATACAGTCCTGTCATCTTCAGCAATATTAAGGCGGTCGAGCGCTTTTGGATTAATGGACGTACCATTGGTGCGAACCAGGTAGTTGAACTGAATTCCTTCGATATTCTTCATGGGTTGGCCATTTACACTTACCTGCCCTCTGTCAATTTTAATAACATCACCAGGAATTCCAATGCACCTTTTAATGTAGTTTTCCCTCTTATCTACCGGGCGTGCCACTACTTCACCGAAATTACGGGTATCGGTCCAAATCCGCTCCCGGCTGTATGTCCTCACAAGCTGGTAATAACTCTGATTTTGCAGGTTCAGCGCCACAGTATCCCCTTCTGGAAAATGGAACACCACTACATCGAAGTTTTCAATCTTTTCGAATCCTGCCAACCTCTTGTAAGGCCTTTTTATCCATTCCACATACGATTTAGTGTTGCGGGTCAATGGCATGGTGTTGTGTACAAAAGGAAACGACAATGGTGTATTGGGAGTTTTAGGTCCATACGCCACCTTGCTTACAAAAAGATAATCGCCAACCAGCAATGATTTTTCCATTGAGGAGGTAGGAATAGTATAGGCTTCAATAAAAAACATGCGAATGAAAGTGGCAGCTATCACCGCAAAAATGATGGCATCTATCCATTCAACCAGTTTTGTTTGTTTACCTTGTGGAGGATCCTTCTTTTTCCAGAATGCCCAGTGAACCTTTTGGCTGATGTAGATGTCGAAGATTACGATCAGTCCGATGAGCCACCAGTAATTACCCAGCCAGATTACCCATAGCGTATAAAGGGTTCCCACAACAACAAACTTAAACCATTTGCTGTTAAATATTTCTCTTGTCATATTTTGTAGATTATATTTTTAACATGTCCTGCATTGTCAAAATTCCTTTTTTTCCCAGGCTGAATTCAGCTGCAAGCACAGCTCCAGATGCAAACCCCCTGCGGTTTTTGGCACTGTGGGTAATCTCAATGAAATCATTTTCCGAATCGTATTTGATGGTGTGGATTCCAGGTACCTGCCCCTCGCGTTCCGATACGATATGAAGCTCGTTTTTTTTGGGAGGAATATTGGCGCTCCATTGTTCAACTGACGGCAAAAGCTTTATTAAGTCGTGGGCAAGGCTTAAGGCTGTTCCACTGGGGGCATCCAACTTTTGGGCATGATGTACTTCTTTAAGTGAAGGTTTGTATTCCGGATAGGGAGCCATCAATTGAGCCAGTTTTTTATTCAGCTCAAAAAAAAGGTTTACCCCTACTGAAAAATTACTTCCATAAAAAAAGGTGCCGTTTAATTCAGTGCATTTTCGATGAACTTCTTCACGTTGTGAAAGCCAGCCGGTGGTTCCGCTAACTACAGGGATACCGGCTTCAAAGCATATGAAGTAATTTTCAACGGCCGTACCGGGAATGGTAAATTCAATGGCTGCATCACATTTCTGCAGGTTTTTAATGGTTAATTCGTGCCGGTTGTCAATGTCGATGATGAGCTCAATTTCGTGACCACGGGATTTGGCTATATTCTCAATTTCCTTTCCCATTTTTCCGTAGCCTATTAACGCTAATTTCATGCTTTAATAATTCTGTTCTTGTAAAACAAGCAACAAAGATAATAGATTAGTCAAAAGTAAAGGATGTGCATTGATACTTAAATTTTTTTCGACAAAAGAACATTACAACAGGATAAACTGTCTTATAGATGGCCCTTTCTCATTATTTTTAATGGAAATGCTTTAATTTTGTAGCAAATAATTATGAAGAATGTAAAACTTGTTGCTACCGATTTGGACGGTACCTTTTTGCGAAACGACCGCAGCATCAGTAGCCGGAATCTGAAAGCGCTGCACCAATTGGGAGAAAAAGGAATACACCGGGTTGCAGCAACCGGCCGGAATCTGAGGAAGGTTTTTGAGGTGCTCAATCCGGATGTGCCTTTCGATTATATCATTTATTCTTCGGGGGCTGGCATTTTTAACTGGCAGGAGAAGAAGCATATTTTTCAACAGAACATCGGGACAGAGACAGCATTGCTTCTTGCAGCTTATTTTCGGAAAAAAAACTATAATTTTTCAGTGTTCGCCCCGGCCCCCGATAACCACCGTCTTTGGTTTCACAAGGGGGGAGAGGAATGTGAAGAGTTTAACCGTTTCTTTTCATTTCATCACTCCTGGTCGGAAACCTTGCCCGTGAAGGAAACATTTCATGACGGACTTTGTCAGTTTTTGCTTATTATTCCTGAAAATGAAGAGAATTTTTCCAGGTTGAAAAATGAAATAGAGATTCAGACCGATCAAATACGAGTTATCCGATCTTCTTCCCCTGTAACAAAAGGGTATATTTGGGTAGAGGTTTTTCATCATGAAGTGTCGAAAGGGCAGGGGGTAAAACATCTGTGCAACCTGTTGTCAATTCCTCCTGAAGAAACTGCAGGTATTGGCAATGATTACAACGATCTTGATCTTCTTTATTTTACTGCCCATTCCTTTATTGCCGAAAATGCTCCCGAGCCGGTAAAGAGTTGGTTTTATCCGGTTCCTTCCAATGAAGAGGATGCTTTTTTTCATGCCATTCAACCCTTACTTGATTGAATTGTTGTAATGTATTGATAATAATGGTTACAAATCACTCAAAAAAAATATGATGAAATTCCTGTTTATTGCCGCTTGCTTTTTATTCAGTTTTACTGTTACAGCCCAGTATAATTTTGATTTAAACGATACAATACCTTTAGATCCGGAGGTATCGAAAGGAGTACTTGAAAACGGTCTGACCTATTATGTGAGGTCTAACAATGAACCTCGTAACCGTGCCGAACTGATGCTGGTTGTGGATGTTGGTTCGGTTAATGAAGATGATGACCAGCAGGGGCTGGCACATTTTGTGGAACATATGGCATTTAACGGGACAAAAAATTTTCCGAAAAATGAACTGGTATCTTATTTTGAATCCATTGGCATGGAATTCGGTCCCGAAATCAATGCCTATACCAGTTTTGATGAAACGGTATATATGTTAAAGGTGCCTCTCGATTCCCAGGTTTACATCGATAAAGGGTTGCAGGTACTTTATGACTGGGCATCTCAGATTACTGCTTCAGACGAGGAAATACAAAAGGAACGCGGAGTAATCAGGGAAGAATGGCGAGGAGGCAGGAATGCTACTTTCAGAATGCAGCAGGAATGGCTGCCGGTTTTTCTTCATAATTCAAAATATGCCGAACGATTGCCTATCGGTGAAATAGAAATTATTAACAATGCACCCCCGAAAACCCTGCGCAGATTTATCGATAACTGGTACCGGCCCGGATTGCAGGCAGTAATCATAGTAGGCGATTTTGATCAGGAATCAATGGTTCAAAAGGTTAAGGATAAGTTTTCGCAGATACCGGCGGTGGAAAACCCCCGAAAAAAAGAAATTTATCCTATTCCTCCCCATGAAGAAACATTGGTGAGTATTGCCACCGATAAGGAGGCACAATATCCGGTGGCTTTTGTTTTTTACAAGCACCCGCTTAAAATAACAGAAACGGTTGGTGACTATCGCCAGAATATATTACACAACCTTTACAATTCAATGATAAACAGTCGCCTCTCTGAATTGACGCAGCAGGCCAATCCTCCGTTCATCATGGCGCAATCATCATACACCGATATGATTGGTCCCATTGAGGTTTACCAGTCGGCTGCAGTATGCCAAAATGGCCGGATTGAAGAAGGTCTTTCAGCAGTTTTGCTCGAAAATGAACGTGTGGAAAAGTATGGATTCACCGAATCGGAACTGGAACGTAATAAAAAATCGCTTATGGCTCAAATGGAGAAGGCTTTTAAAGAACGCGATAAGCAAAAATCAATTTCATATGCCGAAGAATACAAGCGGAATTTTTTAATGACGGAAGAACCCATTCCAGGAATTGAAAAGGAATATGAATATTTTCAGGCTTTCCTTCCCGAAATTTCCCTTGAGGAAGTAAATAATCTGGCAAATAAATGGATTACAGAAAAGAACAGGGTAGTGGTAGTAACTGCTCCTGAAATGGAAGGCATGAATGTCCCCGATAAAGAGGACGTGCTTAAATTGCTGAAGGAAGTGGAACAAAAGGAAATTGAGCCCTATGATGATTCTGTTGCTGATGTTCCGCTTGTTTCTGAAGAGCCATCGGGCAGTCCTGTTATGAAAGAAAAAAAACTGGAACAAGTGGATGCTGTGGAATGGACCCTGCAAAATGGGGCAAAAGTAGTTTTTAAATCCACCCGGTTTAAGGATGATGAAATTCTTTTTAGTGCATGGAGCCCTGGTGGCAGCTCTTTGTACGGGAATGAAGATGCCGTCTCGGCCGATTTGGCTGCTACCATTATGAACATGAGTGGTGTGGCCGATTTCGACCAGATTACACTCGATAAAATTTTATCGGACAAGGTGTTTAACCTTTCACCCTATATTTCTGAACTTCGGGAGGGATTCAGAGGGAGTTCCTCTGTTGAAGATTTTAAAGTTTTACTGCAAATGGTCTATCTGTATTTTTCCAATCCACGGTTCGACCAAACAAGCTTTAAGTCGTATTTAACACGTATGGCCGGTATTTTGCAGAACAGAGCAGCATCACCTGAGGCTGTTTTTCAGGATACATTGACTGCTGTACTTGCCAATTATCATGAGCGTGCTATGCCTATGAGTGTTGATCGTCTGAAGAATGCTGAATTTGAACGAGTAAAAGAAATAGGAAAGGAACGATTCAGCAATGCTTCCGATTTTATCTTCTTTTTTGTAGGGAATATCGATCCGGATACACTGAAACCTTTAATTGAAAAATACATTGGCGGGATTTCATCTTTGGAGAAAACAGAAGAATGGCGTAACCTGGGTATTGATCCTCCTCAGGGAGTAGTTCAAAAAACAGTGGAAAAAGGGCAGGAAGAAAAAAGTATTCAGTACATTATATTTCATGGTAATTTCAATTATTCATCTGAAAACGCCATTGAACTCGATGCGGTTGGAAGAATTTTATCAACACGCCTGCTTGAGGAAATCAGGGAGGAACGAAGCGGAGTATATTCCATTGGGGCAAATCCATCTTCATCAAAGTTTCCCGAGCAAGAATACCGTGTTGCCATTCGTTACGGAACGGATCCTGAAAAACTGGAAGTATTAAAAAAGGCGGTATTTGATGAAATAAAAGATTTCGCCCAAAATGGTCCGTCAGAAGAAGAACTGGCAAAAGCACAGGAGAAAATGCTGCGTGAACGGGAAGTTTCTTTACGCGAGAACGGCTTTTGGCTGAATGTAATCAGCAATACTTATTACCTCAAAGGTGGTGATTTCTCAGAATTTGGAACATATACCAAACTGGTAAATAATCTGACAAAGGAATCGATTCAGAGGGCGTTTAAAGAATATTTTGATTTTGGAAATTATATAAGCGTAGCTTTGGAACCTGCTGAATGAAGTGCTAATTATAAAAAGAATTCATGAACAAGAAGTTCTTGTTTTGTCAGGGAAAAATGTATTTTCGTATGTTCTGAATCATACTTATGAAAATATATACACCGCTTTCAATTGCTGTTCGGGTTCTTGGTTATGCCTTTCTGTTATTTGGAGTAGCTGAAGTTGTGCTGTTCGATGCTTTGTATCCCATGGAAGAAGGATATTACGGAGAAATCAGCCTTACCGAAATCTTCCAGGAGATAATTCTGTTTGCCTTGATTTTCTTGTATTTTATTTCAGGGCGGAAGTATAATGCTTTTCAGCCGGTTACAAATATATTATCTCTTTTTTTTCTTGCTTCATTCATTCGTGAATTTAATTTTTTACTCAGCTGGTGGCTTTATCCGGTTTTAGTTGTTTTTCTTTTAATTACAGGTCTGGTGATTCGTGATTACAAAAAATTGAAAGAATCAACTGCTGCTTTTTTTGCTCTTCCTTCCTCTGGTTGGTTTTTCTCAGGATTCTTAATTACCTATCTTTTTAGCCGGTTGTTTGGGCGTTCATCTTTTTGGAGGATTCTTTACGACGATACCAGTTACCGGCTGGCAAAGGCGGCTACTGAAGAGGGGTTGGAGCTGGCAGGCGATGTTTTATTGTTGATTTCTGTCATTGAATTGCTTATTATAATAAGGTATTTGAAAAGAGAGGAAGAGAAATGAAAGTATGTGGTTTTACATTTATACGGAATGCCGTAAAATTTGATTTTCCGGTGGTGGAGGCCATTACTTCTGTATTGCCATTGTGCGATCATTTTATAGTGGCAGTGGGAAATTCGGATGATGCAACAAGTAAGCTTATTGGAGGTATTGATTCCGATAAAATTACACTTATAGATACAGAGTGGGATGAATCCCTTCAAAAAGGAGGGAGGATTTATGCTGCTGAAACGGATAAAGCCTTTGATGCCATTCCGCCGGAATATGATTGGTGCTTTTATATTCAGGGAGATGAGGTGCTGCATGAAAAGTTTTTACCTGCAGTAAAGCAGGCCATGCTCGAAAATCTGCACCGCAAGGAGGTGGAGGGATTGCTTTTCAGGTATCGTCATTTTTACGGTACATACGATTACGTTGGCCAATCGCGCAGGTGGTACCGCAACGAGATAAGAATTATCCGAAATAATAAATCCATCCGGTCCTACCGCGATGCGCAGGGTTTCCGGAAAAGGGGACGAAAACTAAATGTGCTGCCTGCCGATGCTGAGATTTATCATTATGGTTGGGTTCGTTCTCCGGATTTTATGCAGGATAAAATCGATGAGGTAACTAAATTTTATAATGGTTTATCTGAGATTAAAACTCTACGTAAAGCCGGTAAGGAAAAATTTGATTACAGCAGCAGTTATGATGCACTGGTTAAATTTACCGGCACTCATCCGCAGGTAATGAAAAAGCGTATTGAAAGTCTGAACTGGAAGATGGAGGTTGATTTAAAGCGTGTGCGGATGAAACCAAAGTACCGGTTGCTGCATGTAATAGAAAGATTAACCGGCAGAAGGTTATTTGAATACCGGAATTTTAAATTGCTGAAGCGGTAAGGTGCTGGCAGCAGTTAACCCACAGCACAAATACCGGGTTTATAAACCCCGGCTCAGTCCTTTTTTCCGTTGCTGCCACTAATCCCGGATTTTAAGCCTGAGCTCAGGTTCCTTTTTATCATGTTTTTATATTCCCAAATAACTCATCAAGGCCTGCCGATATTCTTCAATTCCTTCCGTCGCCGGGTCCTGGCTGATGATGATCAGGCTGCAGGCCAGTTCCGACAACTTCCAGTCGCGGTTGATGCCCTGGGAATCGGAACGGTATACACAGGAAATATGTTTATGTACCGGTAATCCGGTTAATTTCAATATGGCAATGGCCTTCCGTATTGAACCATCGAGGTTGAAATCGGATGTATGCATCATTTTTCGCAACAATTCACTGGCATAGTATCGGTAATTCAGCTCATTCATTCCCGAAATAAACATCTCAATGATGGGGTCGGTGTGGTTGTATTCGTAATATTTTGCTATCATACCTTCATGTATTATATAATTAACTGTTATTTCTTAAGTCCTTAAGTTTTTCAAACAAACGAATTTCTTCTTCAGTTAAATTTATCGGGATTTTAACATTAAGTTCGATGTAGAGGTCTCCAAAATTTCCAGGTTTACCATAAACCGGCATTCCTTTACCTTTCAGCCTTAACCTGCGGCCATTCTGTGAACCTTTGGGAACAGGCACTTTCAATGTTCCGGCAAGTGAGTTTATTTCTGTTTTTCCACCCAAAACGGCAGTATATAAATCAACATCGGCTTTTTGGCTGATATTATTACCATTAAGGATAATATCGTCACTACCTGTCACTTTTATATTAATGTAGATATCACCTTTCGCGCCTCCGCCATATCCTGGAGATCCCTTTCCTCTTATACGTAATTGCTGACCGTTATATCCGCCCGGTTTAAGGTTGATCCTGAGCGTTTCTCCATCAACATTTAAAATCCGGGATGTTCCATGGTAGGCTTCATGGAGGGTTATCTCCATTTCAGCCTGCAGATCATTGCCTTTAAAAGTCTGTTGTTGGTTTCCAAAACCTTCCTGTGAAGCACCCTGAGCTCCAAAGAATGCATTGAAGAAGTCGGAAAATCCGCCACCTGCACCGGCTTTACCAAACAAATCTCCCAAATCGCCTTCAAAATAATATGAACCTCCTCCGGGTGAACCTTTCCCTTCGCGGGAGTTTCTATAATTTCCGGCTCCGGCATTTTCATATTGTTTCCAGTTAGATCCCAGTTTGTCGTATTTCTTTCTTTTTTCGGGATCCCGCAGTACTTCGTATGCCTCGCTGATTTCTTTAAAGCGCTCTTCAGCTTCTTTCTTTCCCTGATTTTTATCGGGATGGTACTTCACAGCCAGCCTACGGTAGGCTTTTTTAATTTCATCCTGACCAGCGGTTTTCGAAACACCCAATGTTTGATAATAATCCTTGTAGTTCATTTTAATGAATCATTTCATTACCTGTTAATTCCCCTCTGCTTCATTTGAAATGTTCAACTGGGGAATTTTGTTCAAATTTTGTAATTATTATATGAGCTTTTTATGGTGGATCCGGAAGATTGATGATAGATGAAAATTTTGCTGTTCTGTAAACTGAAAAATTTTCAATGATAATTGATTATTTCACGTGAGCTGAATATTCAACTGCATGCTGGCAGCAAAATATGCACCAACCAGCAGTCCGGTCAAAGTGTCACTTTTTCCCATAGCCTTAGTTGTGGCGAAACACCTTGTATGTGTTCTGTTTTAACAGAATGGTAAATTCGTTAAATTTCTTGTGGAAATGAACATGCTGCTGTCCTGGTTATACCTTTACATTTTAATAGCAACTTATAGTTAAATTCTTACTTATCTCGAATTATTTTCGTAATCTATTCGTATTATCTTCGTGATAACTGGAATTTAATACGAATAAACCACGAATAAACCACGAATAAACCACGAATAAATCACGAACAAAACTTGAAGATGATATAAAATATAATATACCCAATTTTTTTAAAATACGATAAAAATTGGCAGCCCTTCAGAGAAAAAAAAAGACAGCATGCTGCATTTTTATTTCTGTTATTAACTTTTTTTGTATGTTGTGTGGTTTAAACTTTTTTAAATATTCCTGTTTTTAATCTTTTTTCATTTGTATTCTGCTATTGGTGAGATTTACAATAAAAATTCTAATTTTAGCCTGCAGGTTAATTTTGATCTGCATTAAAGAATGAACCCGGGACTTTAATTGAATATTGAAACAGCATGAGAATTTTGTTTGTATTTATTCTGCTTCTATGGGGGTTTGTTTCCTGTCAGAAACAGGAAAAGGGTCCTGAATATATCTTTCATCTTGGGCACCAGGCAAATGAAAAAGACATCTGGCACCTTTCAGCTCTGCGGTTTGCGCATGCTCTTGATTCGCTTTCCAACGGGCAGATTGAAGTAAGGGTATTTCCTGCTGAACAGCTTGGGGCAGAACTTGACATGATAAGGAGCATACGTGCCGGAATTATTGAAATGACCATAAGCGGGGAGAGCATGCAGAACTGGGCTGGAATTACTGCGTTACTGGCAGTGCCCTACCTTATTCGCGATTCGGAACATCTTAAAATGGTTGTTGAAGGTGAAATCGGAAAGGAGATAGCCCGTGAAATGATTCACAAAATTGGGGTAAGGCCAATAGGTTATTTTGAGCGTGGTCCGCGGCACCTTACATCCAACCGGCCGGTTGTCAGGCCCGATGATTTAGACGGTATGATCTTGCGTGTTCCCAATGTCCCTCTTTTTGTAAAGGTCTGGCAGGAGCTGGGAGCCAAGCCTACTCCAATGGCATTTTCAGAAGTGTTTACTGCGTTGCAGCAGGGAACGGTAGAAGCACAGGAAAATCCATTTGCACTGATATATAGCGCCGGATTATATGAGGTGCAGGAATACCTGAATCTTACGCGTCATGTTACCAGCTGGATTTATGTCATAATAGGCGAAAAGCAGTTTCAGTCCCTGCCGGAGGAGTTGCAGGGAAAGGTGCTGGAGGCGGGAATGCTGATGCAGCAGTATCATGAACAGCAATTTGTAAAACAGGAAGAATTTCTACGCAGGCAACTGGAAAAGAAGGGAATGAAGTTTATTGAACCCGACATTGAAGCATTCAGAAAAAAAGCAGAGACAGCAGTGCTTGAGGTGTTGCCTGAAGAATATAAGGCTCTATATACACGAATAATTAAATTAAACAACGAATTATGAGCCCGCTAAGATGGATTTCCGGATTGTTTAAAGCCGGAGCACTGGTGAGCCTGGTGTCGATGATAGCAGTGGTGACCCTGCAGGTATTTACACGGTTTTTTATGGACAGTACGCCACACTGGACTGAAGAAGCGGCTCGAATGCTTTTTATTTATTCCGTGGCATTTGGAACGGGCACGGGTTTGCAAAACGGAGATTTTATCCGGCTCGATCTGATAGAAAAATACCTTTCACCGGGTGCTGAGTGGTGGCTGGATGTTATTACCGATGTTGTTGTAGTTGTTTTTGCCGCGCTTTTAATTGCCGGCAGCATACCGTTTGCAAGTCTGGGGATGGATGAGTTATCACCGGCATTACAAATAACCATGGGGATTATATTTATAAGCATCTCCATCATCGGATTGGCCATTTTTATTTTTACACTGGCCCACCTGAGGCAAATTCTTTTAAGTAAATTATAGGTTATGGTCTGGTTACTGTTTATCACCTTTTTTTTATTGTTGTTTCTTCGGTTTCCCATTGCATTTGCCCTTGGAATATCTACGCTTACCTACCTGCTGTTGAAAGAATACCCTCTGGTAACCCTTCCTCTGAAGATGTATTCCGGCATCGATGTTTTTGTTTTACTTTCCATTCCAGGTTTTATTCTTGCCGGAAACCTGATGAATGCATGCGGAATGACCGACAGGATAATCCGGTTCAGCAATAATCTGCTGGGGCAAATCCGGGGAGGCCTGTCTCTCGCCAATATAGGAGCGTCCATGGTTTTTTCAGGAATATCGGGCACCGCTATTTCCGATACGGCATCTATAGGATCGGTGATGATTCCTGCCATGAAAAAGGAAGGCTACAGTGCTGAATTTTCCTGTGCCGTTACTGCAGCCTCATCTACAATAGGACCCATTATACCGCCAAGTTTGCCTATGATTATTGCAGGTTCACTTACTGGCATCTCTATTGGCAAATTGTTCCTTGCGGGAGCAGTTCCGGGCATACTGCTGGCTATTGGCCTGGCTGTGGTTTCCTACAGCATTTCTATCCGGAAAAATCATCCTAAACAGTTAAAAGCTACTTGGGGCCAAAAAGGCAGCAGCTTTATTGATGCGTTCTGGGCATTGCTCATGACCTTCCTCATACTTTTTGGCATCATTGGGGGAGTATTTACCCCCACCGAAGCTTCCGTAGTAGCTGTCCTCTATGCCTTGATGGTAGGTGCGGTTATTTACCAGACCCTTTCCTGGAAAAAAGTTGCTGCTGTGATGGTTAATTCGGCAGGTACCACTGCATCGCTCATGTTGCTGGTGGGTTTTGCCAACCTTTTTGGCTGGATATTAATAATAGAGCAGGTGCCACAAAACATGGCTGAACTTCTTCTTGCCATTACTCATAACAAGTTTCTGTTGTTGCTTTTGATAAATATTCTGCTTATTATAGTAGGTTCGTTCATGGAAACCATAGCTGCCTTGTTAATCGTATACCCGATACTTTTAAATGTAGCGGTATCAGTTGGCATCGATCCCATTCAGTTTTCTGTTATTGCTGTTTTGAACCTGATTATCGGGCTGAACACTCCTCCTGTTGGTGTGTGTTTATTTGTTGCCTCAGGGATTGGAAAAGTATCGGTTGACAAAGTTGCAAAAGCTGGTTTCCCTTTTCTGCTGGTAAGTATTCTTGTCTTGCTCCTGGTTACTTATATTCCTGAGTTGTCGTTGTTCTTGCCCGGATTATTTGATTAAGATTTCAAAACCGCGTGCTTTTTTAAGAACGGCACAGCTATTAAATTCTTCTTATATTGACGATAACTTCTTTTTATTCTCATTATTTTACCTGTCAAAGCCCTCTTTTACGTTGTCAAAACAGAAACAGAGAAAATTTTCCTGTTAACGTATAAACAAACTTTTCCCAGGAAATACCATATTCCATGTCAGGGTGACCTTAACTTTGCGCAATCCGGCCTCATTATGTTTTAAGCCTTCAGGGGGTCAGTTTAAATTTAAAATTTCTAGCCTTTAATTCCATTGGCAAAATGCAGTTGTAAATAAATTTATTTATCGGGACATTCATATTGTATTTTTCTGCAAGTTTTACCACTGTTCCATTCTGGTACTCTATTTCGGATGGTTTTCCTTCCAATATATCCCGCGATAAAGAAGTAGTAGAATGATAAGGAAATGAATCGACTGCTGAAACAGTTTTTTCAACAAAACCAGGTTCAATCTGTATTCCTGTTTTTTTTGCCAGCAGGAATATTTCCGTAAGCAAAGAAATCATCAGTTCACGAGTTTCTTTCAAAGACCTCAGTTCTCCATAGGTGGTTTTTGTTATAGCCAGTAACCCACTTACACAAATTCCAATAAATTTCTTCCATAAATCGGCTTCAATGTCCTCAGATATTCTGGAATCAATTCCCGATGTTTCAAACAGATTTTTTATTGCTGCTGTTCTGTCTGATTTTGATTTGTCCAATTCTCCAAAAACAATGACAGGGTTTATTGCAAAATGGTTAATTATTCCCGGAGCATCTATTTTGCTGATTATCCTGCAAAGTCCGCCTAATATTCGGGTATTGTCTATCTCTTCAGCTAATTCTTCGGCAGCAGATATTCCATTTTGTAACGGTAAAACAATACTTTCCCTATGGATAATTTTTTTTAAGTCACTGCGAATTTCTTTAATCTGCCAGGCTTTGGTGGCAATCAGTATTAAATCGGATTTTTCAATATCTGCTATTTTATCGGTAGCTTTAACATGCTCAACTATGAAATCTCCCACAATACTTTTTACTCTTAATCCGTGGTTTTTAAGTGCCTTTAAATGGGCTCCCCGTGCTAAAAAAGTTACATCAAATCCTGCTCTGGCCAACCTGCCCCCAAAATATCCCCCAACCCCGCCGGTTCCAATTACTGCAGTTTTCATATTCTGTTGTTTATTTAGAATTTTGTTGTCAGTGCGTTGTTGTCACTTACAGGGATTTAAACCGAATGGTCACTGCTTACTTCTGCCTGTAAAAATATTTTCCTGTGATTAAAAATCCTGTGAATGCAACGAGTGCAAAGAGAATGCTGCTAAATGCAAGTTGCATTCCCCCTGAAAGCACATGGCCACTTGTGCAGCCTCCCGCCAGCCGGGCACCAATTATTAACAGGAATCCGCCTGTAAATGCCCACACAATTCTTTTGGCAGACGATGGACCTTTGAATCGCTTCCAGTTGCTATGGATTAATGTAATTTTGAAATCCTTTTTTAATAGTGAGTTTATCAATCCGGCACCAAAGGCCCCAAAGAGAAAAATAAGTTCCCAGTTACCAGAGCTTTGAATTTTGGAAAAATAGTTGTTTTGAATAGTTCCAGTAACTAAATCAGCAATGTAAGGAAATGCAGTTGATGCTCCGATAGGTCGATTATAGGTGACTGTCAGAAAAATTATGGCATCTAAAACAGCTAAGGCAATACCTGCAACCAGCCACCTGTAATTTTTAACCGTGTCTCTTTTATGCAACCAAAAGGCAACTGCAAGAAAAAGAGCACCTAATGCAACAGTCAAAATAAAAAACAGGATATTTGTGCCGATCAGAGAATTTAAGGACACAGTGCCTAAATCAGGTCCTGAAATTTTACTTGTGACTGGCGCCAGTAAAGTGTAGACAACGCCGGCAAGCAACCCGCCTGCAATACCAATAAAAGCGTCAACGGAACCTTCACCTGCTGATATTGCAAGGGTCCCGGGACAATAACCTAATATTGCCATGCCTGTTCCAAAAATTAATGCACCCAAAATAATTCCGCCCAGCAGAAGTGGCTTAACATGATAAGATGCTATACCTAAGCTAATTTCAATGTTCACTAAAATCGCTCCCACACCAATTGCTGTGGCAATAGCTTTTGCTACTGTAAAATTCTCCATTATTGCCAGTCCGCTTATGAAATTGTACTTGTTTAAACTGGCATATTGCAGAATTGTTCCAAACAAAAATCCAACTAAAAAAATGATTACCATAATAATAGAAATTTAAGATCTGGAGCCGGATGAGCAAACATACGGTCGCTAAAGCCGGCTTACATTTAACGAGTTAAAACTATATATTTTTTTTAGTACATTCAAGACTTTTAATTTAAATGAGGTTGAAATTTATTATCTGAATGAGAATTCAGGCAGCATTTTACCTTAAATAATTTTTTCACCACCTGAAAGTTATTACCCGAATTCTTAAGATTGAAGATCATACAAATGCTATCATTAACCAGGATTGCAATATTAATTATCAGATATTTGCAGCTGAATGCTTATTTTTGTTTAAAAAATATTTTTATGACAGGAAAGGAACTTAGGATAATATTCATGGGAACTCCTGATTTTGCAGTTGCAAGCTTAACTGCACTTGTGGAAAATGGGTACAATGTAGTATTGGTGATCACTGCGCCAGATAAACCTTCGGGACGCGGTAAGAAATTAACAGAATCGGCTGTTAAAAAATATGCTGATGAAAATGGATTGCCGGTTCTTCAGCCTGAAAAAATGAAAAATCAAGAGTTTCTGGAGCAGTTGCGTTTATATAATGCCGATTTGCAAGTAGTGGTAGCTTTTCGGATACTGCCTGAAGTGGTATGGAATATGCCAAGGCTGGGAACTTTTAATCTGCATGCTTCACTGCTTCCACAATACAGGGGGGCAGCACCGTTAAACTGGGCCGTTATTAATGGTGAAACAATAACCGGAGTGACCACTTTTCTGCTCGACCATAATGTGGATACAGGAAAAATTTTTTTTCAGCGGAAAACGCATATAGGAGTTAACGACACTGTAGGAGATATACACGACAGGTTGATGAAAACAGGAGCAGGACTGGTTCTTGAAACTGTTGATGCTTTGGCTGAAGGTGAGGTGCAGGCAATCCCCCAGTCGGAACTTTTTCATAATAAAAACCTTAAGCCGGCTCCAAAAATATTTAAAGAAGATTGTAAAATCGATTGGTTGAAGAAAGTTCAGGAGGTAAGGAATCTTATTCGGGGTTTATCTCCTTATCCGGCCGCATGGGCAAATCTGGTGCATAAAATTTCGGGACGTACAATTCCTTGTAAAATCTTTTTTGCTCAACCAGTTATTGCCGGTGGAATTGCTCCTGTTGGTACCATAGATTCAGATGATGAAACCTATTTAAATGTTGCATGTGCAGATGGCTGGCTGGAAATAACCGATTTACAGCTTTCAGGAAAGAAACGGATGAATACGGTCGATTTTCTAAGAGGATTTCGACAGGTGTATGATTATAGGTTTGAATAAAAATTTTGCCTTTCTGTCACCCTGTCAGAGACTATGTCATTTTTATGTATGCTGTTGAATATGAATCGAATTTGACTGATGTTGCAGATGCGGTTGCTTTGGGTATGTGCAATTTTGTCCCTTTCTGACAATGAAAACCCTTTCTTTTTCTTTTGGTACAGATTGTGCTTAATCAGGGTGTCGATTTTTGAAATAATGAATATTTAATAACAAAACGAAAAAAACAATGGCAGAACTAAAAGGTAAAATTCTGGCAGGAAAAATCCTGGTAAAACCCCAGGAAGCCGAAGAAAAAACGCAAAGCGGAATTATAATTCCAGATTCAGCAAAAGAAAAACCACAGCAAGGAACAGTAGTTTTAGTCGGAACCGCCAAAAAAGATGAGCCTATGGAAATTAAGGCGGGCGATGTAGTAGTTTACGGCAAGTATTCAGGTTCTGAATTAACTATCGACGGAGTGGATTACATGCTCATGTCGCAAACCGACGTATTGTACATTGCGTAAGTTAAATTCAAAAAAAGTAAATAAAAATGGCAAAAGAAATTAAATTCAACATTGATGCCCGTGACAGGTTAAAGTCAGGTGTTGATCAGTTGGCAAATGCAGTGAAAGTAACACTGGGCCCAAAAGGGAGAAATGTAGTTCTTGAGAAAAAATTTGGTGCACCACTGATTTCAAAAGATGGTGTTACTGTTGCTAAAGAGATTGAACTTCCCGATGCATACGAAAATCTGGGAGCTCAGATGGTAAAAGAAGTTGCTTCCAAAACAGGCGATGATGCCGGTGACGGAACAACAACAGCAACTGTATTGGCCCAGTCGATAATTACGGTTGGCTTAAAAAACGTAGCAGCAGGTGCTAATCCGATGGATTTAAAACGTGGTATTGATAAAGCGGTTATTAAAGTGGTAAGTAGCCTTAAAGAACAGGCCCATACCATTGGTGACGATTTTAATAAAATTGAATCGGTTGCAAAAATTTCAGCAAACAATGATGAAACCATTGGCGCTTTGATTGCAGAAGCAATGCAGAAGGTTCACAAGGAAGGTGTTATCACTATTGAAGAATCAAAAGGTACTGAAACCTATGTTGATGTTGTGGAAGGTATGCAGTTCGACAGGGGTTACATTTCTCCTTATTTTGTAACAGATGCAGAAAAAATGGCTGCTGAGCTTGAAAATCCTTACATTCTGATTCACGATAAGAAAATCAGCACGATGAAAGACCTGCTTCCTGTATTGGAGCAAACTGCACAGGCTGGTCGTCCGCTGATGATTATTTCTGAAGATGTGGATGGAGAAGCACTGGCTACTTTAGTTGTTAACAGACTGCGTGGTTCATTAAAGGTTTGTGCTGTTAAAGCTCCGGGATTTGGAGATCGCCGGAAAGAAATGCTTGAAGATATAGCTGTACTTACAGGGGGTTCTGTAATTACTGAAGAAAAGGGGATGAAACTTGAACAGACTACCCTCGATATGTTGGGTGAGGCCGAGAAGGTTACTGTGGACAAGGAAAATACAACTATTGTTAACGGAGCCGGAGCATCTGATTCCATTTCCGCAAGGGTTTCTCAGATTAAAAAGCAGATTGAAACAACTACCTCTGATTACGATAGAGAAAAACTGCAGGAAAGACTGGCTAAACTTGCCGGTGGAGTTGCAGTTATATATGTTGGCGCAGCTTCTGAAGTGGAAATGAAAGAGAAAAAAGATCGCGTTGATGATGCATTGAGTGCTACCCGGGCTGCTGTTGAAGAAGGCATAATTCCCGGTGGAGGTGTTGCCTATATCCGTGCTATTTCTGGTCTTGATGAACTGAAAGGTGAAAATGATGACGAACAGACGGGTATCGAAATCATTAAACGAGCCATTGAAGAGCCACTGCGTCAAATTGTTGGCAATGCTGGAAAAGAAGGTGCCGTTGTGGTTCAGAAAGTAAGAGAAGGGAAAGATGACTATGGATACAATGCCCGCACTGATAAATATGAAAACCTTTATGAAACGGGTGTAATTGATCCGGCTAAAGTGGCACGTATTGCTTTGGAAAACGCTGCCTCAATAGCAGGAATGTTACTTACAACAGAAACTGTAATTGTAGAGGAAAAAGAAGAAAAATCAGCTGTACCTGCCGGAGGACATCCCGGTATGGGAGGCATGGGCGGTATGATGTAAAAAAAGTACAACCCAAAAATTTTAAAAGCCTTTTCCTTTGGGGAAAGGCTTTATTTTTGACTTTTAAAATTATGACGATTGTCAGGTACTGTTTTTTAATCTTTTTTGTATGGTTGGAACATATTGGTATTCAGTAGTATATAAAACCATGCCTGTGAGTTTTTTTATGGTGCTGATTATTCAAAAGATAATTATTTTTACTGTTTATTTTAAAACCTATTGACATGAATGTAAATATCCAGTCTTTTTTGGAGAAACTCGAAAACAGGACTCCCGGGGAAAAGGAATTTCACCAGGCAGTTGAAGAAGTAATAGGCTCGGTATGGGATTATTACCAACAAAATCCGAGATACCACAGTGCAAACTTACTTGAACGCGTGGTGGAACCTGAGCGGATAATCATTTTTCGGGTACCGTGGGTTGATGACCGCGGGGAAGTGCAGGTGAATCGGGGATACCGTGTGGAATTTAATTCGGCACTTGGACCATACAAAGGAGGGCTGCGGTTCCATGCCAGCGTTACACTAAGCATCTTAAAATTTTTGGGTTTTGAGCAGACATTTAAAAACAGCCTTACGGGTCTGCCCATGGGAGGTGGAAAAGGAGGATCAGATTTTAGCCCTAAAGGAAAATCGGACAGTGAAATTATGCGGTTCTGTCAGGCATTTATGAATGAACTTTACCGGCATATTGGAGCCAATACAGATGTTCCGGCTGGTGATATAGGAGTGGGTGGACGTGAAATAGGTTATCTGTTTGGACAATATAAAAAGCTGAAAAATGAGTTTACAGGAGTTCTTACCGGTAAGGGATTAACCTGGGGAGGAAGTCTCATCAGGCCGGAAGCTACAGGTTTTGGAGCAGTTTATTTTGCCCAGCATATGCTTTTGCGGTTGGGAATGGATTTACAGGGATTGAAATTTGGAGTATCAGGTTTTGGAAATGTAGCATGGGGAGCCATTTCAAAAATTAATGAATTGGGAGGGAAAGTGGTTACCATCTCCGGACCCGATGGATATATATTTGATGCAGAAGGAATCAGAGATGAAAAGTTGGATTACCTCCTCGAGTTAAGGGCTAGTAACAATGATGTGGTAGAACCCTACTCCCATGAATTTGGAGCCCGCTTTGTACCTGACAGGCATCCATGGGAAGTTCCTGTTGATGTTGCTATGCCATGTGCCACAGAGAACGAAGTCAATCTTGAGGATGCCATGCAGCTGGTTAAGAATGGATGCTACCTTTTGGCTGAAGCTTCTAATATGGGTTGCACTGCAGATGCAGTTGAATACCTTACAAAAACAATAGGTTATGCCCCGGGGAAGGCAGTAAATGCTGGCGGTGTGGCTGTTTCCGGGCTTGAAATGTCTCAAAATAGTATGCGTATATCGTGGCCCCGTCATGAAGTGGATGCACGGTTGAAATTAATTATGGAGGATATTCACAGTACTTGTGTTAACTACGGTAAGGTGCCCGGTTCTGGCAATAAAGTGGATTATGTAAAGGGAGCTAATATTGGAGGCTTTGTAAAAGTAGCCGATGCAATGCTGGCACAAGGAGTGGTATAAATAACGGGCATCTGAGATCATGAGTTTATCCTGAAGTTTTTATTTTCAATGAGAATAAAAATTTAATCTATTGATAAGATTGAAAATCATTTTAGGATAAAACACTTGTATATTTTTGTTTTAAAATAAACCATCATGTTAATTGACACTCATGCTCATATTTATTCAGAAGATTTTATACACGATGTGGATGAAGTTTTACAACGTGCATACGATAATGATGTAAAGAAAATTATTCTTCCCAATATAGATTCCGGATCAGTAAAACGACTGCTCGATTTAACCGATGCCTATCCGCATTTGTGTTTCCCGTTAATTGGAATTCATCCAACATCAGTTGCTGCCGATTATCGAGAAGAACTTGAAGCAGTAGAATACTGGCTGGGAAAAAGAAAATTTTTTGGGATTGGTGAAATTGGTGTTGATTTATATTGGGAGAGGACTTTTTTTGATGAGCAACAGGAAGCATTCCGATACCAGTTAAAACTTGCCAAAGCACATCAGTTGCCGGTTGTAATACATGTTCGTGAATCCTTTGATGAAATATATTCCATTGTAAAAGAAGAACAGGATGGAAGCCTTAGTGGCATATTTCATTGTTTTGCAGGAACTGAATCCGAAGCTAAGAAAATAATTGACTTGGGTTTTCTCCTTGGAATAGGTGGTGTTGTTACTTTTAAAAACAGTAATCTTGGGGAGATAATAAAAGGAATCCCAGTTCAAAATCTTGTGCTTGAGACCGACTCTCCTTATTTAACGCCGGTGCCAAAACGAGGTAAGCGAAATGAAAGTGCTTATATTGTCTACATTGCTCAGGAAGTGGCAAAAATTTATGATATATCAGTAAATGAAGTCGCTGAAATTACTTCTGAAAATGCCCGAACATTATTCAAAATTTAAATTCTTTATACGATAGAATCTATATGTATGGCTGATTTATTGCGGGAAAAACCTTCCATTTTAATTATTTACACCGGGGGAACAATTGGAATGGTGCAGCGGGCCGATACCGGAACACTTGCTCCCGTAAAATTCAATCAGATAAAAAAGGAAGTGCCTGAACTAAACAAGTTTAATTACAATATCCAATCTGTGATTTTTAATCCTGCTCTTGATTCATCGAATGTTACTCCCGGAGTTTGGGTAAAAATTGCATCTGCCATCAAGGAAAATTATGAACTGTATGATGGTTTTGTGGTTTTGCATGGAACCGATACAATGGCTTATACTGCTTCCGCTTTAAGCTATATGTTTGAAAATTTAGGAAAATCAATAATTCTCACTGGATCACAACTTCCCATTGGTACACTTCGTACCGATGGAAAAGAAAACCTGATTACTTCAGTTGAAATTGCTGCAGCAAAAATGGATGGCCGCAGCATGGTCCCTGAGGTATGCATCTATTTTGATTTTGAATTGTACCGGGGCAATCGGGCAATAAAAAGAGATGCCGATCAATTCAGTGCCTTTATTTCAGTAAATTATCCTGCCCTTGCTGTTGCGGGAGTTGATATAAATTACCGAAAGGAATTTATTCATTATTCTAAAAGCGAACAGGAATTAAAAGTAAATTCCCAATTCGATGACAATGTAGTAATTCTGAAAATGTTTCCTGGTATAAGCAGAAAAGTTTTTAAGTCCATATTTAGTATTTCGGGTTTGAAAGGAGTTGTTCTTGAAACCTTTGGAGCAGGTAATGTGCCCACTGCATCCTGGCTGACAGATATCATTAAGCGGGCAAATGATAATGGAATTATTATATTAAATATTACTCAGTGTCAGGGAGGAAAAGTGGTAATGGGGCAGTATGAAACCAGTATGGGGCTTTTAAATGCAGGAGTAGTTTCTGGAAATGATATGACCACAGAGGCTGCAGTAACAAAGCTTATGTTCCTTTTAGGCCAGGGATACACAACAAGCCAGATTAAAATGAATCTGAATAAAAACCTGCGAGGTGAAATAACCAACCAGTAACTTTTTTTTCACAAATTTTTATTATTTTGCGCCCCTGTTTTTCTGGCATGCCGGAAAACCTGGAGAGGTGCAGGAGTGGCTTAACTGGCACGCCTGGAAAGCGTGTGTACTGCAAAACGGTACCGGGGGTTCGAATCCCCCTCTCTCCGCAATAAGGAGAGCAGGGGATTTTTATGTATTTCAGAAAAAGGTTTTTATACGGTGCTGCAATAGAACCTTTTTTGAAGATGATGTTAAAGTTAAAGAAAACAGCTGTTTTTAAAAAATAATGAGGGTATTCATAAAAGTTTTAAATGTTTCCTAAGAGAGAATATCGGACTAACAAGGGGGAAAGTTCTAAAAAAATAATATTGAATAGAATTTTTTTAAGTTGTATATTTGATTATTTCACAGGAAAAGATGTTATTTGCTGAAAAAAAGAAATTTGACAGAAATTCAAATAAGTAAAAATCAAAGGAAATTATTAATTAAAAATTTAAAATTAATCATGAAAAGACTATTCGCGTTAATAGCATTATCAGGAATGCTGTTTTTTATGGCATCAAACGCTGTGGTTGCACAAACTGACACTGCTGCACAAGAAACTGCTGTTCAGGAAGATCAAGCTGACCTGACTGCGGATCCTATTGAAGAAAGTGCTGCTGTTGCTGAAGAAGGTCAATCATTGCATAGCCAGCTAAAACAAACTTTTATAGAAGGAAACCCAACATTTATGTCCTTCGTTCTAATATCCTTGATATTAGGTTTGGCTTTTGCTATTGAAAGAGTTTTGTACCTTAACCTTGCAACCAGCAATACTAAAAAGCTTCTCGCAAATGTTGAACAAGCTCTCGAAAGTGGCGGCGTTGAGGCAGCCAAAGATGTTTGCCGGAAAACCCGTGGGCCAGTTGCTAGTATTTTCTATCAGGGACTGGATCGTGCGGATCATGGAATTGATGTAGTTGAAAAATCTATTATTTCCTACGGTGGTGTACAGGCTGGTTTACTGGAAAGAGGCTTGAGCTGGATAGCCCTTTTTATTGCATTGGCTCCTATGCTTGGGTTTCTTGGAACTGTAATCGGTATGATTGGTGCATTTAATGCAATTGAAGTCGCCGGAGATATTTCTCCCTCACTGGTTGCAGGTGGTATTAAGGTTGCATTGATTACAACTGTTGGTGGTCTTGTGGTTGCTATCATTCTCCAGATTTTTTACAATTACTGCGTATCTAAAATTGACAGCATTGTAAATAACATGGAAGATGCATCCATCTCATTATTAGATTTAATGGTTAAACATCAAATGAAAAAATAAGAATATCCATGGAAAAAGTAGGAAAAATTGTAACTATATTACTGTGGGTTTTGCTCATTGTTTCAGCGATACTTGTGGTTTCACTTATGGTAAATATAAGTGAAAATGAAGCTGATCCTACAATGGGAGGCTGGATAAATACCAATTTGATTTGGGCATATATGCTTATAGCTATCGGAGCTGGTGTGGCAATCTTTGCTGGATTGTTTCATATGGCTACCGATAAAGAAGCTGCTAAAAATGGATTGATTGCCTTGGTGTTTTTGGGTGCAGTAGCCCTTGTTTCCTATCTGCTTGCTTCTGATCAGATTCCTCAATTTATAGGAGTACAGAAGTTTATAAATGACGGAACACTTACGCCTCAGGTGGCTAAAATGGTTGATGCCGGATTATATGCTACTTATATCTTGCTTGGTTTGGCAGTACTGTCAATTGTTTTGGCACCGGTTACCCGATTGTTTCGATAATTTTATTCGTGGAATATAACAGGAAAATATATTATGGCTAAGAAAATACCTGAAATACCTTCGGCATCATTGGCTGATATCGCCTTTATGCTTTTAATCTTTTTCCTGGTAACAACCACGATGGACGTTGACAGCGGTTTGGAAAGAAGACTTCCACAATGGGTTCCACCGGAAGAACTTCAGGACGATCAACAGATCAAGGAACGTAACGTGTTTGTTGTACTGGTTAACCGGAACAACGAACTGCTGGTGGAAAATGAATATGAAAGCCTTGATAACTTACGTGAAAGAGCCAAAGAATTTATGGCTAACCCTTATAATGAGGATGATTTGCCTGAAAAGGAAGCCCAACAGGTGCCTTTCTTCGGTGAGGTGATGATCACAAAGGGGGTAATTTCTTTGCGTAACGACCTGGATACAAGGTATGGAATGTACATCGCTGTTCAAAACGAACTGGTTGCTGCCATTAATGAGTTAAGAGAAGAGCTGGCAAGACAAGAATTCGGGAAACCTTACAATGATCTTGAAAAAGACCAGCAAGATGCAATTCGTGAAATTTATCCTTCCAGAATATCGGAAGCAGAACCAAAAAAGGTTGGAGGAAATTAATTATGAGTAAGTTCAGAAAAAAAGGAGGGAAAGAACTTCCCCCCATTTCAACAGCTTCATTGCCCGATATCGTTTTTATGTTGTTGTTTTTCTTCATGGTAAGTACTACCATGCGGGAAGTAACATTTATGGTGGAAATTAAACTGCCAACTGCTACAGAATTAACCAAACTTGAGAAGAAGTCTCTGGTGAGCTATATTTATGTGGGTGAACCTTTAGCACAGTATCAAAGTACTTTTGGAGTTTCATCACGTATTCAGCTTAATGATCAATTTGCTAATGTAGGCGACATACAGGATTATGTTATTGCTGAAAGAGAAGCTCGCAACGAAGCTGAGAGACCTCTGATGATTACATCACTGAAGGTGGATGAAAATACGAAAATGGGTATTGTTACCGATATAAAGCAGGAGCTAAGAAAATCAGCTGCCCTGCATATTAATTATTCTTCTAGAAAACGACGCGTTGAGAGATAAAGAAACTTATCTTAAAAAAAAGGAAGCCTTCAGCTTCCTTTTTTTTTGGTTATTATTTATGTGATTTTTTAATCTGCAGGTTCAGTTCATCCAGTTGTTCTTTTGCAATAGGTGCAGGTGAATCATTCATTACATCTCTTCCGGAATTATTTTTAGGAAAGGCAATGACATCTCGAATGGAATCAAGTCCGGCAAAAAGGGAAACCAGCCGATCTAATCCAAAGGCAATTCCTGCGTGTGGAGGAGCTCCATATTTGAAAGCATTCATTAAAAAACCAAATTGTGCTTTTGCCTGTTCCGGAGTAAATCCAAGGATGTCAAACATTTTTGCCTGCAGTTCTGAATCAAAAATTCTTACAGAACCTCCGCCTATTTCCACCCCGTTAATTACAAGATCATAGGCATTGGCCCGAACTTTACCAGGCTCTGAATCCAACATCGGGATATCTTCCTGTTTTGGAGAAGTAAAGGGGTGATGCATAGCAAAAAAGCGACGAGTTTCTTCATCCCATTCCAGTAATGGAAAATCAACTACCCACAAGGGTCTGAATCCATGCTTTTTTCGATATCCAAGGCGATTTCCCATTTCCAGGCGCAGTTCACCCAAAGCTTTCAATGTCTTGTTTTTTTCACCGGAAAGAATCAATATTAAATCTCCAGGTTCCGCATGGAATAATTCTGTCCAGTGTTTTAAATCTTCTGGAGAATAAAATTTATCTACTGATGATTTAAAAGAACCATCCTCATTAAATTTTATATATACCAGGCCTTTTGACCCAATCTGAGGCCTTTTTACCCATTCCGTAAGTTCATCGGTTTGCTTACGGGTATACACGGCACAACCTTTGGCGCAGATTCCTCCTATGTATTCGGCTGAATTAAAAACGGAAAAATCTTTTCCCTTTGCCACTCCTGTTAATTCCTTCAACTGCATTGAAAAGCGAATATCGGGCTTGTCGGTACCATATTTTTCCATTGCTTCGCTGAATGCCATACGTGGAAAATCTTCCACATCAACATTCAGTACCTGTTTGAATACATATCGTGTCAGTCCTTCAAATGTATTCAGCACATCCTCCTGTTCAACAAATGACATTTCACAGTCGATTTGAGTAAATTCAGGTTGACGGTCGGCTCTGAGATCTTCATCCCTGAAGCATTTTACTATCTGAAAATATTTATCAAAACCGGCTACCATTAACAGCTGTTTAAAAATCTGGGGAGATTGCGGCAGAGCATAAAATTCTCCTGGATTCATCCGGGAAGGAACAACAAAATCGCGTGCTCCTTCAGGTGTTGAACGGATTAATACAGGGGTTTCTGTTTCAATAAAATCATTGGAATTGAGGTATGATCGTACTGAATGAGCCATACGTGCCCGCAATTCAAGATTTTTTCTTACTGTATTTCTCCTTAAATCAAGATAACGGTACTTCATTCTCAACTCATCCCCACCATCAGTATCATCTTGTATGGTAAATGGCGGAACTACCGAAGCGCTTAAGATTTTTATTTCTGACAAAATAACTTCAATATCACCAGTAGCGATATTTTTGTTTTTGTTTGACCTTTCCCTTACGATACCTGTCGCCTGAATGACAAATTCCCGACCAAGGTTCTTTATATGATGATTAACTTCCTCAGGTGTTTTTTCATCAGTTACCAATTGAGTAATGCCATAACGATCCCGTAAGTCGATAAATGACATTGCTCCCAAATCCCTGACTCGCTGAACCCATCCTGCCAGTTGAACCTTCCGGCCAATATGTTCAGATCTTAATTCTCCACATGTATGAGTTCTGTACATAAAAATATTTCTTTTTGATTTGGTTGCGAAAATAAGAAGAATTTAGCAATTTCGGTCCTTTAAATCAGTTGCTTTTAAAATCAAGAATGATTGAACCATTTAGTGATGAATATTTTATGAAAAAAGCGTTTGCTGAAGCACTTCTGGCTTACGATAAGAATGAAGTCCCCGTTGGGGCTGTTGTTGTTGCAAACAGAAAAATAATTGCCCGTGCACATAACCTGACGGAAACTTTGAATGATGTTACTGCCCATGCTGAAATGCAGGCTATTACTGCTGCTGCCAATTTTTTAGGTGGAAAATATTTAATCGATTGTACTTTGTATATTACCCTTGAACCTTGTTCCATGTGTGCCGGTGCAATAGGTTGGTCTCAGTTGGGCAAGCTGGTTTTTGGCGCAAATGATGTTAAAAAGGGATACCGGATTTATGCTCCGGATGTACTTCATCCTAAAACCAAAATCGTTCAGGGAATTATTCAGGAGGAATGTTTAGAGCTCTTACAGGATTTTTTCAGGAAAAAAAGATAAGGTAGTTTTCCGCTTGTTTATGACAATTCTCAGGAAACGTTAATTTTAAATCGATTATCACACATTAAAAATCAAATTCTTCATAAAAAAAATACCTGATTTTGCTTTAAGCTTTATTGAGCATTAACTTGAAAACCTGTTTTTTCTAAATCGTTCCAAAAATCAGGATATGATTTTGTTACGACCATAGGATCATCAATTTCTAGTATGTAGCCCGACAGTGCCATCGGTGCAAAAGCCATAGCCATCCGATGGTCGTGGTAAGTTTTAATTTGCGGAATCTCTTGAAAGGTTGAATTATTAATATTCCCATCCCAATATAATTCTCCTTCAGTTGGTTCCATTATGGTGGCACCAAACTTTGCCAGCTCATTCTGAAGTGCAGCAATCCTATCCGTTTCTTTTATTTTTAATGTTTTTAACCCGGAAAAATGAAACGGAATTTTTTTTGCCACACACAAACAAGCCATTGTTTGGGCAATATCCGGATTTTCAATAAAGTTGAGTACCAGCTCTTGAGGTTGTAATACCCTATATTTTGAAAGCAGAACCCCTTCATTTTTTTGCTCTGAATGAACTCCAAACAATTTAAACCATTCTGCAATTTCAGCATCACCCTGCAGGCTGTTGAGCTGAAGGTTTTTCAAAAATAGGTTGCCTTTATCAGCCAATGCCATCATCTGGTACCAGTAAGAAGCAGCTGACCAATCTGATTCTATAGTAAATCCGCGGGGAATGTAACTTTGTTCCGGAACAGTTATCAGGTTTCCTTCCCATTTGTTCCGGATTCCAAAATGTTCCATTAATTTCAATGTTAACTGAATATATGAGCGGGAAGTAATGTCACCCATTAGTTTTAACGTCAATCCATTTTCAATGGAAGGTGCAATCATAAGCAAAGCAGAAATATATTGGCTTGAAATCCCGCCTTCCAGTTCCAATGTCTTGCCTTTCAGATGCGATCCAAATATCTTCAGTGGTGGAAAACCTTTTTTTTCTTTGTATTCAATAAGTGCACCTAATTGAATAAGGGCATCAACTAAAACTGCTATGGGGCGTTGTTTCATTCTCTCTGAACCTGTTATTTCCCATATTCCTGCAATTTTTGACAGAAAAGCCGTAAGAAATCGCATGGCTGTTCCTGCATGTCCAATATTAAAATTATGGTCGTTGGATAATAATGCTTTACTTAAAACCTGTGTATCATCTGAGTCTGATAGATTTACTGCCGGATATGGATTGTAACTTAATGCATTGATTATGAGAACCCTGTTGCTGATGCTCTTGGATGCTGGAAGTATGATGCTTCCTGTAATTGCTTTTTGTTGAGCTGAAATCCGATATCTCATCCTTAATAAATATTACGAAAATGATCAAGTGCTTCAAAAATCAACTGCTTTTCACAATTTTGGTTTATTTCTACCTGACCCTCATCCGATAAAAGTGTAAAATTTATTCTTCCCGATTCGTTTTTTTTATCATGAATCATTAGTTCATAAAGCCGCTCAAAATCAATTCCATTTATTTCAAATTTTCCATATAGTTTATTTAACCAACGACTAACTTTTGTGTATTTATTTTCAGGATATCTGCATTTATTTACCGATAAAAAAAGTTCAGCAACCATACCCCAGGCAACAGCAAACCCATGAAGCACCGGTCGATTTTGTTCCATAGCCAGACTTTCAAACGCATGGCCGGCAGTATGGCCAAAATTGAGGGCTTTTCGAATATTCTTCTCGGTTGGATCATTGTTTACGAAATACTCTTTTATTTCTACAGAATGACGAATTATGCTCTGCAGGTTTTTATAATCAATATTTTCAACATCAAAAGATTGAAGTTCCTTTAAATGGGCAGGGCTATGTATTAACCCATGCTTAATCATTTCAGCAAAACCCGATAAAAAATTTTCCCTGTTAAGTGTTTGCAGATATTCGGTATTAATAATTACGGCTATTGGTTCCTGAAATGTTCCGATTTCATTTTTTAATCCGTTGAAATTAATACCTGTTTTTCCTCCAACTGATGCATCTATCTGTGAAAGAAGAGTGGTTGGAATATTCAGGAAATCGATTCCACGTTTGAAAGTAGAGGCAGCAAATCCGGCCAAATCGGTGAGCATGCCGCCACCCATATTAATTAGTAATGATTTTCTGTCGGCACCGTTATTTGAAAGGAATTCCCATATTTTCGCCACCGATTCTATGTTTTTGTTTTTTTCTCCAGAGGGTAATGTAATACTGCTAATAAATTTATTTTTAGAGGTTTCGATAAATTTGGAACTCCACAGCTTATAAACATTATCTTCTGTAGCAAAAAATATTTTATCTTTATTGTAGGGTTTTATTTCTGTTAAAAGATCCTGAAGTGGTGAATCACTGTAAATTATTTTCGAATATATTTTTGATTTTCCCATAGTTAGCTGCTAAATTGCAGCAAAGTTACAATAAATTTGTTTTATGTATTTAAGGGCCTTACCAGCTATTATAATTTACAAATAAAAATTAAGGAATGACCATTACGAACAGAAAGCAGACCATGTTTTTACGTCGATTATTTTTTCTTATCTGTCTTGCTATTGCAATAGGGGCTCTTATCTTGTTTTTATTCGACTTTACTCTTTATGCTATTGGGCTGGCAGGTGTCTTTGCTGTGTGGTTTCTTTTTTTTCAGGTTGCCGATTATCAGTTTATTGAGTTCAATGATTCCAATAATAAAATTTTGCTGCGCTATTACAAGGCAGTAAGGTTTGGTAATACCAACTACAATTCCATTGAATTTCCGCAATCCATGTTATATAAATTTCAATTTGAAAATTCTCTTTTTGGAAAAATGACCGATTTAACCCTGATTATAAAAACCCGCAGAGGTATTGCTGAATATCCGCCGGTAAGTTTAACAGCGCTTTCCAAAAAAGAGCGAAAAGAGTTACAGGGAGTACTGCTTCGGGTAATTGGAATTTAAGTCTGTTGATGATTTTATTGATCAGAAATGAAAGATGAATTATTTTACAAGATTGCCCTGTCGCTGGTGCCAGGAATAGGTGGTGTTTTGGCCCGGAATCTGCTGGCCTATACAGGCAGTGCAAAACAGGTCTTTTCTGAATCTTACAGTGCACTTGTAAAAGTTCCCGGTATTGGGGAAGTAAATGCCAAACGATTAAAAAATAAAGGAATTTTTGAAAAAGCAGAAAAAGAATTGGCTTTTGTGACCAAGTACAGCATCGATGTTAAGTTTTTTTCTGATAAAGGTTATCCCCGGAGGTTGAAGACTTGTCCTGATGCGCCTATTGTTCTTTATTCTAAGGGAAACTTAAATCTGGATGAGCAAAGAGTAGTAAGCATTGTTGGAACCCGGAATGCTACTGATTATGGTAAAACAATATGCGAAAATCTGATTTGTGCTTTTTCTGAAAGAAATTACCCGATACTGGTGGTAAGTGGCCTGGCATATGGTATTGATATATATGCACACAAATCAGCTTTGAAGTATAATCTTCCAACGGCTGGTGTTGTTGGTCATGGATTGGATAAAATTTATCCATCACTTCATGCAGAAACAGCAAGAAGAATGCTGGAGAACGGTGGTTTGGTAACTGATTTTGCAAGCGGCACAAAAATCGAACCTCCCAATTTTATTCGGCGCAACCGCATTGTAGCAGGATTGGCTGATGCTACCATAATTATAGAATCGGCTGAAAAAGGCGGAGCTTTGATTACTGCAGAACTTGCATCTTCATACAATCGTGATGTTTTTGCATTTCCGGGAAGGGTTGATGAACTCTGGTCAAGAGGTTGCAACCGGCTCATCAGGTTAAACGGAGCCAGTTTAATCCAGGGGATTGATGACCTTGAATATTTCATGGGATGGGAACCCACGCCAAAGGAGAAAGCAATCCAATCTACTTTATTTATGGACTTAACACCGGATGAAGAGAAGGTTGTTGATTTACTTAGAAAAGAAGGTGAATTATTTATTGATCAGATCTCTTCCGAAATGAAATTGGCGGGAAGTAAAGTCTCGGCATTGCTGCTTAATATGGAGTTTAAAAACCTTTTAATAGCTTTACCCGGCAAAATGTACAAACTTAGGTAAAAACACCATCCGGGAACTTTCCCCTGGTTCTTCAAAAGAATGGGATTGGTTATTTATAACGGGATAATTTATTGTGCCGTGTTTTCTTCTTACAATGATTGGATTCAATTCATATACTTTCATTTCACTTTTGCTACTTTTGCAGTATGAATAAAACATTTGAGGATCTGAAAGTTGCCAAATCAATTTTGAAATCGCTTGACGAAATTGGTTTTAAAACACCTACTCCCATACAGCAGCAAGCTATTCCGAAAATAAATTCAGGAGTTAATGTAGTGGGTGTGGCACAAACCGGGACGGGAAAAACAGCTGCTTATTTGTTGCCGCTGCTTTCAAAGCTTCAGAAGCCTGAAGGTAAAGATCCCCGGGTGGTTGTTTTGGTGCCTACTCGTGAGCTGTCGGTACAAGTAGGGGAAGATGTAGCTGAATTAACGGACAGGTCAGAATTAAGATGTGCTGCCGTTTATGGCGGGATAGGATGGACCAAACATGCAGAACTTGTTGTGCCTGGAATTGATATACTTGTTGCCACTCCCGGACGGTTAATGGATTTATACCAACAAGGTGTGCTTTCTTTAAAAAAAGTCAAATACCTGGTCATTGATGAAGCCGATCGCATGCTTGATCTGGGGTTTCTTCCTCAATTGCGAAAACTTTTTGAAATACTTCCGCCAAAACGGCAGAATCTGCTTTTTTCAGCTACTTTTTCAGGTGGAGTGGAACAATTGGTGGAAGAGTTTCTCGATTTCTATGACAAGCTCGAAGTTGCACCTTCAGCAACACCTGTTCAGGAGGTGAATCAGATTGCATATAAAGTCCCAAATTTCCGCACCAAATTAAATTTGTTACAACATCTGCTTAAAAATGAAGGAACTTTTTCCCGGGTTGTTATTTTTGTTAAAACGAAAGACCATGCTGACAGTGTATTTAAGGTGGTTCAGCGAAAAGCAGAAGGTGAAATCAGGATACTGCATTCGAACAAGGGCCAGAGTGCCCGTTTAAACGCCATTCAGGCATTTAAGAACGGCGAGGTACGTATTCTTATTACTACCGATGTATCGGCTCGTGGAATGGATGCCAGCATGGTAACGCATGTTATTAATTTCGATGTTCCTCCCAATTATGAAGACTATGTGCATCGCATAGGCCGTACCGCCCGGGCAGGCAATAAAGGTGATGCCATAACCCTTATCGATCCTTCGGAAGAATGGCATTGGAAAAAAATTGAGGAGCTAATCCGGACAAAAATTCCTCCGATAGTTGTTCCCCGAGAGGTGGAGATAATTGAAACTACCTTTGAAGAGCGACAATCCCAGTTACGTGAAATTGACCGGCAGCGGAAGATTGATGATCCAACTTATCAGGGTGCTTTTCATCAAAAGAAAAGAAAAGATAAATCGAAACGCTCTTACGATGATAAATTTAAACGCGCGAAAACTCCTCAGAAGAAATTAAACAGAAGAAAGTAACTCCCCGGAGATTTGATTTTACTGGCGTTAATAATCTGAAGTTTTTATCGTACTGGAAGTAAAGCATTCAGCTCTTCGAAAAGCTGATTTTTCTGAGATATTACCTGATTGTATATTTCTTTTTTGAACCACTTTAATTTTTGAAACCTGAATAACCCCATTGTTTTTCGAAGGAGAATATACCATTTAAAGGAAAATTTTCCGGCAAAAGGTAAACTGACTATGGTGGTTATTACTATAAAAAATGAGGGTTTTATCAGGAACATAAAGAATGCCAGTATAAGATAATATAAAGGAAAAAAAAAGATGCCTGCCACCAGAAAAAATGAACTCCAAAAAGATTTATCTTTTATCTTTTTCCTGACGAGCCTGTCAATAAGGAAAAATGGAACGACATTGAATATAAAACCATAAACAAACAGGGGAAAACCTGCCAGTAACAGCATTAAATTACCTGTAATCTTCCACTGAAGAATTTTTTTGGATGTGACTACCCAACTTCTTAGTCCTAGAGGCTTTATTTGCCTGTGATAATCATTGGCTAAGGAAACTACCTGTTTTGTTTGATCCGGAAAATTTCTCTCCAGTTCATCGAGCATATGAACAAGAAGCTGGTTTGAATTGAAGAGATTTAAGGTTGTCTTCTTTTTTTTCTGGCGCAACAGAAAAAATTCTCCGTAAATTTCCCTGATAAGTTCAAAATCTTTGTAATACTTTTGGCTTTTTATGTTGATAACAAGAGGAAGTATGGCATCAAACAAATCCTTTTTTAGATTTATTGTGGCAGCCTTTTCATTTTGTAAATAAGTTTCTAAATATTTTTTAACCGGAATGGGTTCTCCAAACTGAACAATTAATGTACGGTTAAACTTCCAGTAACTGCTGTAAAAAATACCGGTGGGTATGATTTGAATATCCAATTTATTGTCTGTTTGTTCTTCAGCCATAAAAACAATGCGTGGAACTGCTTTTTTATGTGGCATCATCTGTCTTTTGAAAGTATGTGCGGCTTCGGGAAAAAGAGCAAGTGCGAAATTATTTTCCAGTACTTTTTTTGAAATGGAAAAGGTGTCCTGGTTTTTATCAAGGTTTTCTTTCCCATCGCGCAGGCGATAAACCGGGATGATTTTCATGAATTTAAGAATGGAGTCGATAAGCCTGTTTTTCCCAAAAATATCGGCGCGGGCCAGCCATACCGGTTGAAACCGGGTATTTAGCAGAACAGCCATTGGATCACTCAATGCATTCTGGTGATTTGGTGCAATTACTATGGGTTTGTCTTTAGGAATTTTATCCTTCCCGGTTACAAGGGTTTTCTTTAATATAATCCAATAGGCAAAACTTACGTATTGCTTAAGAAACCAGTATCCTAACGACCATTTCTCGTACCTCATTACACTGCGGGCTGATATATCCTTTTTCTGGACCACAACCATGAAATGCCCAGGCCACTTATTATATGCCACACTCCCCACCACGCAGCAATAACTGTCATTCCGCCTAATTCAAGGTCGGGTGGGAATATCTTTGGGTTGAACATGAGTACAAGTGCCAGTCCTGAATTCTGAATTCCGGTTTCAAGGGTAATACTTCTTCGGTCGGTTTGAGGTAACTTCATAAGTAAACTCACTGAAAATCCTGTACCCAATGCAAGGGCATTGTGAATCAATACAATAATAAAAACTACCTGAATCACCCGAAGGAAATTGTTAAAATTGGCCGACAAAAGAATGAATACAAAACCAATAAAGATAAAAATGGAGAGCTGGCGGATGGGTTTTTTTATAAGCTGTGTAATTTTTGGTAAATATTGAGAGAAGAAAAGACCGATTATTACAGGGAGCCCCAAAAGTATAATTACAGTTTGCACCATTTGTATAAAGTCAATCTCAATAGGTACCAAATAACTTCCTGCACCGGTTGCATTGTAATGGTTTAGGTAAAGCTTTCCCCAAAGAGCAAAATTTAGGGGGGTCATAAATGTAGCAGCAAGTGTGGCTAAGGCTGTTAAACTTACCGACAATGCAACATTCCCCTTTGCCATTGCACTCATAAAGTTAGAAATGTTACCTCCCGGACAAGCAGCAATCAGGATCATACCCAAAGCTACGGTAGGCGTTGGATTCAGAACCAGAATAAATGCATAGGTGATGGCAGGGAGCAATATGAATTGTGAAATTATACCTGTAATGGCCGATTTCGGCTTCATGATTACATCTTTAAAATGTTCCCATTTAATTTCAAGTGCTACGCCAAACATGATAAAGGCAATAGTAATATTTAGCGCGAACAGTCCTGAGGGAGAGAAATTTAATCTCACATGATCGAGTACTTCCAGCGCTTCTTTCATGATATATACAATTAAAGTTACCCCTAAAATAAAAAAACTAATGTGAATTGCAATAAAAAAAGGTTTTCAAAAACAGGATGACCATTATCTGAACCAATTGTTTTGAATTTATTTTACCAAAGGGAATGGCCAATCTTTAAATTAATTTCCAAAAACTCATGTTTGTGCCGGAACAGATCCATACTTTAACAAGACCTTGGACAGTATAAATTCAATGTAAATTCAATATTAATTCAATTTAAATTCAATAAAATGCGAATTTACACTGAGTTTATATTGAGTTTACATTGAATTTGTATTGAATTTAATATGCATTTGATAGGTTTATAAACCACCAATGGTTTAGGAATACCAATAAAAAAAGTCAGTTCAAAAAAAGGAACTGACTTTTTCAGAGGAGGTCGTATGGTATGCAGCAAATTACTTTAGCAGCAATTTTTTAATCCGCTTGTGAATATCGGTGTTATCCATAATTCCGGTAAATTGACCGGCTCCCGGGCCGTATGCCATAACCGGCACCATAATTCCGGTATGCCCTCCTGTAGAGAATTCACCTTTTACCATGCCGGTTTCATAATTACCATCCAGAATAGACATTCCACCGGTTTCATGGTCAGCGGTTACAACAATAAGAGTTTCCTTATTATTTGCAGCAAATTCCAATGCTTTGCCTATAGCCTGGTCAACATCGAGCATTTCTTCCACCAGATAAATGGTGCTTCCGGCATGGGCGCCCCAGTCAACCTGGGAACCTTCAACCATTAAAAAAAAACCTTTTTTATTGTTACTCAATATATTAATGGCAGTAGTTGTTGCAACTGGCAACATGTTCTTACGGGTACTGATCCTATCGTTGTGTTCATCAGCTGTGAGGCCGGCGAGTTTACCTTCCTTTATTTTTTTGATGGTTTCAATATCTTTTTCAACCCGGTATCCTTTTTCTTTAAGTTCCTCAGTCAGATTCCTGCCATCCTTGCGCTCTGTAAAATTTTTATACCCGCCGCCAATAAAAACATCAATGTCGGTTTTTAAAAAATCGGCAGCAATTTCCTCATACATGTTACGGCTTTCCTGGTGTGCAATAAACGATGCCGGTGTGGCATGGGTAATGGATGATGTAGATACCAAACCGGTAGCAAGACCTTTGTCTTCTGCTTCTTCCAGAATAGTTTTAACCGGATTTTTATTTACATCAACTCCAATAGCCCCATTATATGTTTTTTTACCGGTCGAAAGAGCTGTCCCCCCGGCAGCTGAATCGGTAATGTATTTATCAGCCGAATGAGTTTTTGATAATCCCATTTGTCTGAAATTTTCCAGAAACAGCTTTCCCTTGTTGGCTGTAAGGGCGGCATGTAAATGAGGAAGGCCCATTCCGTCAATTATAAACAAGATAACATTTTTGGGGTTCTTGTTTTTAAAGTTTTGGGTAAACGTTTCTACTTCGTGCGTTTGCCCTTTTGAATAAATTTTTTCATTTGCCTCAGCCCTAGCATTTAGGTAGTCGTTTTGGGCTATGGATGAATACCCGCTAAGGAGTAGAACCAGAAAAACGATTAATTTTTGTGACATTATTAATTAAATTAAAAATATTATCTGCAAAATAAACAGAAAATAAGAAGTTATCGGGTAGTATAACAAAAAATAACATTTCTTGATTAAAGCCAACGAAGTTTTAGGCAAATTTTTCAAGTTCTGCTTTATCGAACCCTGCATTTAATTCAAAAAAGGTTCCTTCGCGGGCAGTAATTATTTTTACCACACCCATAATTATAAAGTTACTTAAAATCTCCTCTGCTTTTTTTCTTGAGATATGGGCCACTCTGATAAATTTTGAAAACGATACAGTTTTATTTTTTTTCAGATATTCAATCAGAAATTTTTCGTCATCGGAATAAGTAAAGTAAATTCCCTGAGGGCTGTTGTGCTTTTTCCATATTACCAGCTGAATTTTATGAGCAAGAACATTTTCATCTTTAATACGGATATATGCAAGCCATTTGCCATTTTCGTCTTTGGCAAAATGTGGTTTCTTTTCGCTTGAAGCAACCGAAATTTCCAGTACCGTTTTTCCGTCGGCAAACCATTCTTTGGTAAAGAAGGGAATTGGCGGATTGCTGAATATTTTTGCTGCAGATTCTACCATATAAAATTCTTCATCGGTACGGATCCCAGCTATTTTCCCATTATCTTTTACGCCAATAAGCAATCTTCCACCATCGGTATTTGCGAAAGCCACCAATGATTTTGCAATTTTTTTTGAGTCGTTAATGCAGTACTTGAAATCCTGTTGTTGGTGTTCTCCCTCCTCAATCAGCTTATATAGTTCTGTATTCACGGATTATATTATTTTAACCATTCAAATGTCAGATAGTGATCGGGTGTCATTTCAAGCTTTTGATAGGTTTTATGAGCTGCTTTGTTTGATACATCGGCATAAAGCCTTATTCCTTTAAGAGAAGAGTCGTTTAAAACCAGGTTTTTAATATGTTCATATAATTTGCTGTATACGCCTTTTCTTCTGAATTCAGGTACAACATAAACCGATTGAATCCACAATACGGTACCATTCCGCCAGTCGCTCCATTCAAATGTTGTAAGCAGCGATGCGATTACTTTATTTCCATTTTCAGCCACATAATAATATCCTTTGGCAGAATCTTCCAATACTGCAGCTACGCCTTTTTTTACTGTATTCTTTTCCAGTTCAATACCTTCCGTTTCATTTGCCATAGCTAATTGAAACTCTAATATGGAATTAAGGTCTTCTGATTTTGCTTTTCTGACTAACATTTTTCAATTTTATCAGGCGAAAATAATAAATCCTAAAGAAATAATACAACGAAGGAAGCATAAGTGAAATTGTTATATAAAAAGAACAGTGCAGAAAGCGGGTTCAATTGATAAATTAAAAAAAAAATAAAAATTATGAAAATTGTTGTTGCGTCTGAAAATCCAGTAAAACTAAATGCAGTTAAAAGTGGATTTAACCCGTTTTTTCAGGAAATCAGGATAGAAGGGATAAAAACTGAATCGGGGGTATCCATTCAGCCTTTAACCGAGAGTGAAACTTTGACAGGTGCCCGTAACCGGGTTGTTGAAGCCCGAAGAATGATTAACGATGCCGATTTCTGGGTGGGGATTGAAGGAGGAATTCAGGCAATGGACAAAGGCCTTGCTGCGTTTGCCTGGATTGTTATTAGTTCAGCAGGAAAGAGAGGTGAAGCACGCACTGCAACTTTTTTTCTGCCTGGAAAAGTAGCTCATCTGGTAGCAGGAGGTTTGGAATTGGGGGCCGCAAACGATCATGTTTTCAATAAATCGAACTCGAAGCAAAAAAGTGGGGCAGTAGGGCTTCTTACCAATAATGTTGTAGACCGCATGGAACTTTACCGGCAGGCCGTAATACTGGCATTGATCCCATTTATTAACCCCGATTTGTATTAACTTCTGGAATTGATGCGATCAATAATGTCCTCAATTTTAATTTTTTCTTCATGCAACAACACCAGCTGAAGTGTTTCCTTTATCAACAAATCACTCACCATTGGGCCAACTTCACCGGTTATAATGACAGAAACTCCTTCTTTTTTGAGAAATTTTGCTAATTCTACCCCACTGTTTGCAGAATTTTTAAAAGGATTCTCCAGAATGTCGTACTGATTTTTTCCGGAATCATAAAAAACAATATTCTCGCATTTTCCAAACCTAAGGTCGAGAAATGACTTTTCGGATTTACCTGTCGAAGAAATGGCAAATATTTTATTCATAATTAAGATGTTATTTTTAATATAACAATTAATGAAGCAAAAGTTTTAAGCATTTTGTTCATTTAATTCCTCCCAATATTCCAAAGCCTTGCGGGTATGGGGAATTACTATAGTTCCTCCAACGAGATTGGCGATGGCAAAAATTTCAAATAGTTCGCTTGTGGTAATCCTAAGTTCGAAACATTTCCCCAGGTGATATTTAATGCAATCATCACAACGCAAAACCATGGAAGTGGCCAATCCAATCATCTCTTTTACATTGCTGTTTAATGCTCCGTTCTGATAGGCCAGGGTATCGATTCCATAAATTCGCTTCATTACTTTATTGTTGCTTCCTAGGATTTTTTCATTCATTTTTTCCCTGTACTCATTGAATTCTTTAACCAGTTTACCCATTCTATCAGTATATATTTGCCATTTAACTGAAATTCTAAACAATGCAACAAATCTAGAGGATTTTTTACATCTGACATTCTTCTTTTTTATTATTTCAGATAAATCGTATTTTTTTCATTTCAATTTGATTTTTTGTAGTTTTAAATTTCACTAAAATTACATGATTATGTCGGGGCACAGCAAATGGTCAACCATAAAAAGAAAGAAAGGAGCATTGGATGCCCAACGTTCCAAATTGTTTTCAAAATTATCGAAAGAATTAACGATAGCAGCAAAGACAGGTGGAAGTGATGTGGATTCAAATTCCAGGTTGAGGTTGGCAGTTCAAAATGCCAAAGGACAGAATATGCCAAAGGATGTTATCGAACGGGCTATCAGTAAGGCTGAAAAGGATACCGGCAGTTTTGAAGAGATGACCTTTGAAGGATATGGGGCAGGAGGCATTGCAGTTTTTGTGGAATGTTTATCGGATAATAAAAACCGGACGGTTGGAAATATACGTTCGGCATTTTCGAAACACGAAGGACATTTGGGAATAAATGGATCAGTGGCATTTCTTTTTGAATTAAAAGGTGTGTTTCTGGTGCCGGTAAATGAAAAAACAAATGATGAATCCTTTGAGCTTGAAATGATAGATGCAGGGGCAGAGAAAATGGAAGAGAATGACGATGTTGTTGAAATTATTTCGGCATTTGAAAATTTTGGACTCCTGTCAAAGAAGTTGGAGGATCTTGGAATTGAACCTGAAAATCAAGGGTTGCAGCGCATCCCGGTTACAACTGCAACCCTGCCTGTTGAAGAGGCAAAAAAGGTGCTTCAGCTTGTGGAACGTCTTGAAGAGGATGATGATGTACAGCATGTATATCATAACCTTGACATCACTCCTGAATTGGAAGCTGCGATTTCAGAAGAATGAGGAGGAATGTTTCTTAAAAGTTAGGCAATTGAGTTCTGAATTAATCGTTATTCATTTAACCGTATTTTGAATTATATTTGCATCCTCAACTAAAATAAACAATGAGGTTTTTGTTATTCTTTTTTGTTGGATTACTTTATTTCCAGGTGCTCAATGCACAGGTAGTATTTCCGGGATTACCGGAAAATCCGGAAAATGATTTGCGCTTGTCTGAACCCGATTCTGCTTTTATTCTCGATAATATAAATGTTAATCAGGATTCTCGTTTGGAGAATATGTTGAGATGGCATATTGAAAACAATAAAAAGCGAGACGGTATATCAGGCTTTAGAGTTGAAATATTTAACAGTTCAGCATTTAATGCCAGAGAGCAGGCCTTTAAAAAGAAAAAGGAATTTTTATCGGATTATGGCGATTATAATGTTCATGTTAAATATACATCACCAATTTTTCGGGTCAGAGTAGGGGATTTTAGAACGAAAAATGAAGCATTAAAACTGCATAAAAAAATACAGAAGGATTATCCCGGTGCATTTATTGTTCCGGATATAATCGATTTCCCTTCATTGAAAACAGAAGAAATATGAGTGACCAGATAAAGCATGAGTGCGGAATAGCTTTAATTCGTTTACTTAAACCATTATCGTATTATAAGGAAAAATACGGGAGTTGGAGGTATGGTCTTAACAAGCTTTACCTGCTGATGGAAAAGCAGCATAACCGTGGACAAGACGGAGCTGGAATGGTATGCGTAAAAGATCATCTTGCACCGGGTAGTTCCTATATTAACCGCTACCGTTCCATCGCTCAGAATCCGATAATTGATGTGTTTGACCATGTAAACAAACCATTGAAGAAGGCAATACGTAAGGGAGTTGATGTTGAGAACTGCGACTGGGCTTACACAAGTTTTCCATATGCAGGTGAATTGTACCTGGGGCATTTACGGTACGGTACTTTTGGGAAAAACAGCATCGATTTTGTGCATCCGGTAATGCGTCAAAACAATTGGAAATCGAGGAATCTGGTATTGGCCGGAAACTTTAATTTGACAAATACAGAAGAACTTTTTAAGGTATTGGTTGCTTTAGGGCAACATCCCAAAGCATATTCCGATACGGTAACAGCTTTGGAAAAAGTTGGGCATTTTCTGGATGAAGAAAATCAGTTGTTGTTCCGAAGGTATAAGAATGAAGGTTACCGAAACAATGAAATTTCTCCATTGATTGAAGAAAACCTCGATATTCAAAACATCCTGGAGCGGGCAACCAAGGATTGGGATGGTGGATATTCGATGGCTGGTGTGATTGGGCATGGGGATGCATTTGTTGTGCGGGATCCCTGGGGAATACGGCCTGCACATTACTATCAGGACGATGAAATAGTAGTTGTGGCATCGGAGCGACCTGTTATACAAACAGTCATGAATGTCAGTTGGGAAAAGGTACATGAAATTAATCCCGGTGAAGCCTTAATTATTAAGAAAAAAGGGCAGGTGAGCAGCGAAATGGTGAGGGTTCCTCACAAAAGAACTTCCTGTTCATTTGAAAGAATATACTTTTCACGGGGCAGCGACCGGAATATTTACAACGAAAGAAAGGAGTTGGGGCGATTGCTTAGTCCTGCTATTCTTAAAGCTGTTGATTATAACTTTGAGGATACGGTTTTTTCTTACATTCCCAATACTTCTGAAACTGCATTCTATGGGATGATTGAAGGTATCCGGGAGTACCTTACCGATTGGAAGATTGGAACGATTGAAAGAAGGTAATGGGAGTATGACAAACGATGAAATAAAAAAAATCGTTTCATTGGACCCTCGTGTTGAAAAAATTGCCATTAAGGATGCAAAATTACGGACATTTATAACCGATGATGCAAACCGCGACGAACTGGTTGCACATGTTTATGATGTTACATATGGAGTAGTCCGGAATTTTGTAGATACTCTGGTAGTTATAGATGATTCCATTGTTCGGGGTACTACGTTAAAAAACAGCATCCTTCGTATTCTAGGACGGTTACTGCCTAAGAAAATTATAGTGGTCTCTTCGGCGCCGCAAATTCGATATCCCGATTGCTACGGGATTGATATGGCGCGCCTCGATAATTTTATCGCTTTTAATGCAGCTGTTGAACTTTTAAAGCAACATGACATGAACCATGTCATCGATGAGGTTTATCATAAATGTAAAGAACAGGAAAACCTTACAAAAGAAGAGATGGTTAATTATGTTCGTGAAATCTACCGTAGCTTTTCACCTGAACAAATATCAGCAAAAATTTCGGAACTGCTGAAACCTGAAGAATGTATGTCGGAAGTGGAAATTATTTATCAGTCTATTGAAAATCTTCATGCTGCCTGCCCTAACGATACCGGAGATTGGTATTTTACTGGAAATTATCCAACCCCAGGTGGTAATAAAGTTGTCAATTCATCTTTCATAAATTATATAGAAGGGAAAAACAAGCGCGCTTATTAGTTTTTCCTCTGACTATTAAAACATTTTCAGATATTGGGTGTTTAAAATTATGCCTCTGGAAATGAAAGAAAGTTAGTCATGGCGTATTATTATCTTTCCTTCGGGAAAAAATTGACTTTCATTTCTCAGAGGCTTTTTTATGTGTTATAATCAGGAAATTCCCTTTGGTACAATTTCCAATCTTAGCTATTTTCCCTGCTCAATAGTTTTTAATATCGGATGTGCAACAGGTAAAAAAAGATATTTAAAAAGATATAAAGCAGGATAATTAAGGCAAGACCATAAATATGAAATACAGAGAGAAGAATTAATGACAGAAGGAGAAACAGATAACGATACCAGTTTTCTTTAAGCTTTAGGCTTTTAACTTTCAATGAAAACATAGGCATACTGATAACAAGCATTCCGGAGGTGAAAATTCCCAGCAGTATTAATGTTTGGGTTGAATATATCAGTTTAAACAATTCCTGGTAGCGCGGAATTTCAAGCATTAATCCAAGAGATGCCCAAAACAGGGCATTAGCTGGAGTAGGCAATCCTAAAAAATAAGTCTCCCCCGATTGAGCTGCATTGTACCGGGCTAATCGCAAGGCGCTCATTACGGGCATAAGCAATGCAGAGAAAAGAATCATCCACTGATACCATTGAGCCGATATGCTCCAAATTGGTTGATTTTTTCCGAAAAGGGAAAACTCAAGCAATGTAAATAAAACAGTTGCAGGTGCCAGTCCAAATGAAATCATATCAGCAAGTGAATCCAGTTCTTTTCCAATTTCAGAATAGGCATGTAAAAGTCTGGCGGCTACTCCATCAAGAAAATCGAATACAGCAGCTACACATATAAATATACCTGCCCAAATAAGGTGACCGTCAATGGCAAATATTACGGCCAATGAGCCCGATATAAGGTTTAGAGAAGTTATAAAATTTGGAACCTGTTTTAGTAACTTCCTCATTATAATTATTTAAATAAGGCGATTACTGTTTTTCCGCCAATAGTTTTTGTGTGTAACTTTACCTGCACATGAGTGTTTGCAGGTAAAAATACATCCACTCTTGAACCGAACCTGATAAAACCATATTCCTGCCCCTGTTCCACCATATCTCCCGGTTTCATATAATTTACAATACGCTGAGCAACTGTTCCGGCAATCTGCCGTGACATGATTTCCACCCCATTTTTCATTTTAAAAACAGTAGAACACCGCTCATTTTTCTCTGATGATTTTTTTACAAAAGCCGGATAATAAACCCCTTTTTTATGATTACGGTAAACTACTTCTCCTTCAACTGGTGTACGGTTTTGATGCACATTTAACGGCGACATAAAAATAGAAACCTGGAGACGTTGGTCTTTAAAATATTCTTTTTCATAGACTTTTAATATCTCTACAATTTCTCCGTCAGCCGGTGCCAGTATATGATTATCCTCTTTTTTTATTTCCCTGTATGGCTCCCTGAAGAAATAGACAATTAGGGCAGCCAATACAAGGGAAGCAGCCATCAGGAAATAAAAGATCAGATAATCTCTCAGTAGAATATAAATAATGGCATCAATTACTGCCAGAACAAAAAAAGCCACCGGGATTACTTTTTGTCCTTCTTTATGTATTTTCATATTATAATTTACTGTTTAAGATTTTATTCTATTTTCTTTTTTTAATTACGTTGCTTATTTTAATCTTACACAATGACAGGTTTATTCTAACATCCCAATTCTTTTTTTTTAATTACCTGACCTCTTTTATGCGGGAATTTAAAGATTCCCTGAGAAATTCAACCAGACATACACAACAGGTAGGGCAAACAGCAGACTGTCGAAACGATCAAGCAGGCCCCCATGACCAGGGAGCATAGTTCCCGAATCTTTTACATTTAGTCTTCGTTTAATAATGGATTCAAACAAATCTCCAAGGGTTCCAAAAATAATTACAAGAACTGATATAATCAACCAATCGAAAAGAGTAGGTTGAGGGAACATTAGTGAATTCGCAACCCCCATAAGCAAACCAAAAAACGTTCCTCCAATACACCCTTCCCAGGATTTATTAGGTGAAATTTTTCTGTTGATTTTATGTTTTCCAAATTTGGAGCCGGTCATATATGCCATTGAATCATATATCCAGACAATCAGGAACACACCAATGAGAATATTTGAATTAAAAACCGGATAATTGGGGTAACCTGGGTGAACAATGAAATGCAGTAAACTAAAAGGAATGGCCACATATATAAATCCTGTAAAAGTTATGGCACTGTTCTGCAAAATTCCTGAGCGTTCACTGAAAGCTTCATATAACAATAGGAAAGTAAGGGCAGGAACAAATATAAGGTATGATTTAACAGGCAGTATACTGTTCACCATGCCAAAGGAAGTCAAAAAGAAGAGCACCCCCAGGGTAAGCCCAAAATTTTTACGTGGCCTGCTTCCTGCCGATTCTACCAATTTGTAAAATTCAAGTTGGGTAAAAAACATAAGTGTTCCAAATACAATGGCAAAAACAACCGGATGAAAAGCTGCCCCACCCAGCATTAAAACGATGTAAAATATACCGGTAACCGATCGTCTGGTTAAGTCTTTCAATGCTTCAGATCTTTAATTAAATCTCTGGCTGTCTGCTCCTCACCCTGTTCAACATAAACGATGTAATCTCCGAAAGAATTATAAGCTGAATCATGCTGATTCATCAACACTGCCTTAATGCCTGCACTTTGCAGTATATCAACAGCCATTGAGGCTTGATATTCATGTGCAGTAAGAAATATTTCCACCCAACCTTTTTCCATTGTCAGTAAAAGTTCAAAAATTAAGCTGAAAGAGTATGTCCGGCATCGTTATTATCTTCTGAAGTTTCATCAGTTGCTTTATGTTTTTTAACTTCTTCAATATTTTCTACTTCAATTAGTTTTTCCTTATCCCAATGCCGTTTTCCAAAAATAGCTTCAAGATCTTCGCTGAATATTACTTCCCTTTCAAGCAGCAGTTCTGCCAGCTTCCGGTGTCCTTCAACTTGTTCTGAAAGTACTTTTTTTGCACGTATATACTGTTCATCGATTAGTTTTTTTACTTCTTCATCGATTAATTCTGCAGTTTTTTCACTGTAAGGTTTCGAGAAGGTATAATCGGTTTGCCCTGTGGAATCATAAAAGCTAACATTACCCACTTTATCGCTCATTCCAAAGTAGCTAACCATAGCGTAGGCTTGTTTGGTAATTTTCTCCAAATCGTTTTGTGCTCCCGAAGACACTCGATTAAATGTAAGTTCTTCTGCAGCCCTGCCACCCAATGCAGAACACATCTCGTCCAGCAACTGGTCTTTCGTGGTAATTGAACGTTCTTCTGGCAGGTACCATGCAGCGCCAAGAGCCTTTCCTCGTGGTACTATGGTTACTTTTACCAGCGGATGCGCGTACTCCAGTAACCAGCTGATGGTAGCATGACCGGCTTCATGATATGCAATTGTTTTTTTCTCTTCTTTTGAGATGATTTTATTTTTCTTTTCCAACCCGCCGATTATACGGTCAACAGCATCAAGGAAATCCTGTTTGGTAACCGTTTCACGGTTCTTTCGTGCGGCAATCAATGCCGATTCATTACAAACATTGGCAATATCAGCACCTGAGAAACCAGGAGTTTGTTTGGCAAGGAATTCAACCTTCACATCTTCGTTCAGCTTTAATGGGCGCAGGTGTACCTTAAATATTTCAGCCCGTTCCTGCAGGTCGGGTAATTCAACATGTATCTGCCTGTCGAATCGTCCGGCACGCATAAGAGCCCGGTCCAGGACATCTGCCCGGTTGGTGGCAGCAAGTATAATGACTCCGCTGTTGGTATCAAACCCATCCATCTCAGTAAGCAACTGATTAAGCGTATTCTCTCGCTCATCATTTGATCCAAAATTGGGGTTTTTACCACGGGCACGGCCAATGGCATCAATTTCATCAATAAAAACAATACAAGGTGCTTTCTCTTTTGCCTGCTTAAAAAGGTCGCGTACCCTGGAAGCTCCGACACCTACAAACATTTCAACAAAGTCGGAACCCGACATGGAAAAGAACGGTACTTCGGCTTCACCTGCTACTGCTTTGGCCAATAAGGTTTTGCCTGTTCCGGGAGGCCCGACCAACAAAGCGCCTTTAGGTATTTTTCCTCCAAGTTTTGTAAATTTGGTAGGGTTCTTTAAAAATTCCACTATTTCTTCCACTTCCTGTTTAGCTTCAGCTAAACCTGCTACATCTTTAAACGAGGAAGTAACCCTTTGATCCTTATCGAATATTTTTGCCTGTGATTTACCTACGTTGAAAATGCCTCCTGAACCTCCTGCCGCACCACGGCTCATTCTTCTGAATATCCAAAGCCAGAGAATAATAATCAGTGCAAAAGGACCTATAGTCCATAAGATTTCCCCGGCCCAATTTCGTTCTTCCTTGTATTCCGGTAACACTTCTGAGCCTGTTCCTTCCTGTGCTTCCCTTAAATTACGTTCAAAAGTTTCTACTGAACCTATTGTAAAAGTAAATTGAGGACCTTCCTCTGAAGGCTGGGTAAATTGATCATCGAATTTATCTTTGTATTTTTCAATGCTGTTTTTCTTTAAATAAATATTTGCTTTTTTCTCATTTACTACCACAATGCGTTCAATATCATTGTTGGCCAGCATGGTAGATTTTACTTCACTCCAGTTGGTTTCAACGGGACCACTGCTGGTGCTCAGGTAATACTGGACTGCGATAAATATGAGTGCAATAAGGCCATAAATCCAATAGGCATTGAATTTCGGCCCCTTAGGAGGTTTTTTTTTGTCGTTTCTTTTTCCACCAGGTTTAAATTGATTGGGAGGAGGTATTGGATTTTTATTGTTGTTTTTTTCTATCATAGTTATTTTCTGTTTCTTATTCCGTTTTTGTTATTTGTGCATCAGACCAAAGATCTTCTAGATTATAGAAAATTCTTGTCTGCTCATGAAATACATGGACCACAATTTCTCCATAATCAAGCAGTATCCATGTTGCATTTCTGTATCCTTCAGTATGCCATGCATTTAATCCGGTTTCTTCTTTTACTGTCTCTTCCACCGATTGTGCTATGGAACTTACATGCGTCGATGAACTGCCGTGACATATAACAAAAAATCCGCATTCTGTATAATGAATTGTATTTAAATCTATTATTGTTAATTCTTTCCCTTTTATTTTTCTTATTCCTTCAAGAATTGCATTTTTTATATTTTCGGTACTTTCTGAGTTATAATTCATAAAAAATATTTAACACTACAAATATATACTTTTTGCCTAACTTCATTTTGAAAAATTGATTTAGGCTACTGATAAAATAATGTAACAAAAATTCATCAACTTTGTGCATAATTAAATCAAACTAAAACAAATTAATAAATCACTTGATAAGAGATGAAAAAGGATTTAAATAATATTATAGTTTTAACTGAAATTGATTCAACCAACAACTATGCCAATCAGTTAATTTCTTCGGAATTGCCCAAAAATGGTACTGTCGTTTTGGCACATTACCAATTTAAAGGTAAAGGTCACCGAGAAAACGGCTGGGAAAGTGCAACGGGAAAAAATTTGCTGACAAGTATTATTTTGTATCCATCCTTTTTGCCGGTAACAAAACAATTTTATTTATCAAAGATAGCAAGTTTAGCCATAATCGGGTGGTTGTCAGATAAAGTTGCCGATGCTTCCATTAAATGGCCGAATGATATTTATATTGGAAATAAAAAAGTAGCCGGAATCTTAATTGAAACGTCAATAAAGGGAGATGTCTTTTTTTCTGCAGTTGCAGGAATAGGGCTGAATCTCAACCAGGTTGAGTTCAGCAGGGAACTGCCCAATCCTGTGTCGCTGAAAATGGTTAATGGAATTGAATATAATGTTATGGATGCTGCAGGAGAACTGCAGGAAGTTTTTATGGGATTGTACCAGCAACTTAACACCGGAGCATACAACGGCATTGATTCTGCCTATTTCAATAATCTTTTTCGCAGAAACACCTGGGCCTGGTATAAGGAGGAGGAACGATTATTCGAAGCCCGTATTGTTGGCATAGGAGAATATGGCCAGCTCTTGCTGGAAAATCGTTCCGGAAAAACAAACGCTTACTTTTTTAAAGAGATTCAGTTTATGATTTAGCTTATTTATAGGGAAGCTCAGAAAGGGTTTGTGCCAGCTGATTAAGCCCTTCTTCCAGCCTGTCGCCCAACATCATTTTAATCATCATATTCATATCGGCATGAAGGGTCAGTCGCATTTTTGTCTGAAATGCATTTACAGGCATCAATTGAATCCAGAATGTGAGTCCAATGGGTAAACCGCCCTCACTCTGAACTTTAATGGTCTTGTATGGCTCACGGTCTGTTATCCGGACTTTTGCCAGCCCCATACCTGTAACCTTAAACCGGCATGTATCACGATCCGACTCGAAATCGGAAATAGTAACCTGCGGAACTTTTTTTGCTATTTTTTCCAGCAATCCTGAGTTTAGATAGGCTCCCAGGTTCTCGAAATTCGAAAGGTGATCATATATTACCTGCTGGTTATGCTCAATGAATGTTGTTTTGCTAACGTATTTACTTACTGTCATAAATGCTTCTTATTTTCCCCAGTTCGCGGGATCTTTACGCCATTCCATCAATGTCTGTACCTGGTTTTCTGAAATCTCTCCCAATTCGAGTGCCGTTTGAATTAAAGTTTGATACTGGCCCAATGAGGTAAGCTCAATTTTTGCCAGCCTGAACTTTTCATGGGCAACATCAAAATTGTAGGTGAATATTGAAAGCATTCCAACTACTTTTCCACCAGCATTATTGATTGCTTCAGCTGCTTTCAGGCTGCTGTCGCCGGTTGATACCAAATCTTCAATAACCACTACCTGCTGACCGGGTTTTAAATCCCCTTCAATCAGATTTTCCAATCCGTGTCCTTTGGGTTTTGCCCTGACATAAATAAAAGGCAGTTTCAGCACTTCTGCTACCAGAACTCCATGAGCAATAGCTCCTGTGGCAACCCCGGCAATTACTTCCGCCTGAGGGTATTTTTCTCCGATAATTTCTACAAATTTGTTCCTTATAAAGGAACGGGTATCGGGATACGATAATATTTTTCTGTTGTCACAGTATATGGGGGATTTCCATCCTGAAGCCCATGTAAATGGATTTGATGGTTGTATTTTTATGGTATTTATTTCCAATAGTTTTTTCGTAATTTCAAGTTGTAATTGTTCCATTTTAAGCTGTTTTTTATCAAGTATGAAGCAAATGTATAAAGTTTTTCTGAATGAGCGGGTGATTAAAATTGGTGCCCCGGGGAATATAACAATTAATAAACCATCGGTAATGTTTAATGAAAAAAGTACCGTTGAAGAAATCCGGATGTGGTTCAGAAGTTTCGAAACCAGTAACTTAAATGAAGCCTGTATTGTGCATGAAAATCCGGAAGCATTTTTTAAATTGTTTCAGTCAGCTTTTAGAGTTATTCATGCAGCCGGTGGTGTTGTAGTTGCAGATGAAAAACTTCTGTTCATTTTTAGAAATGGTAAGTGGGATTTACCCAAAGGTAAGCTGGAAAAGGGGGAGTCGGCTGAAAAGGCTGCACTGCGTGAGGTTGAGGAAGAAACTGGTGTTACTCCTGAAGGAATTGAACAAAGGCTTCCTTCCACATTCCATTTGTATAAATCACCTTATGCGCGTACATTGGGTCAGTGGATTTTTAAGGAAACTTTTTGGTTCCAGATGAATTACAACGGAAATCTTTTCGGCACACCTCAGCAGGAAGAAGGAATAACAAAGGTAAAATGGATGGATAAAAGTGGATTTGAGGAGATTTTATCCAACACCTATGAAAACCTGAAGCAAATAATTACCCTGTATCTTTAAATGAAAATAGAAAAAACAACACAAGAAATAAAGAAAATAGCAAAGCTTAATGCGATGGATTCCGCTGCTGCATAAACAGCTCTTTACGGAGATAGTTACCAAATTGTTGCTCGAATCCATCGAGAGGTGCTTTTGTATCCTGAAAAACTATTTCGTGACTGCTATTGAGTAAATGACAGGTAGGGAATGATTTTACTTTATATTTTTCAATATATTCGCTGTTACTGTCGACAAGATGAATCCCGGGGATATTTTCTTCAACAAGAAACTTCTTCATTTCAACAATATTTGATTTTAGCAGGATAACATATATCTCGAGGTGTCTACTAAACATCTCCTTAATTTTAGTCAGGTATTTAAGCTGTTCCCTGCAAACTGCCATTTCTGTATCGGCAAAAATAAGGTATTTGAATTTATCTGCGGTTTGATTGGTACAAAACTGAATGCCGTTAATATTTTTGAGGCAGATAACAGGTGCCTTGGTTCCGGAGCGCAGATGCATCAGCTTTTGAACCAGATTTTCAGCTATAGCCTTAATAACCTGATTTGGATTGGCAGAAAAATGCCTGCCGGATAATATTTTCAGTATGCTTTCCTGCGGGAAATCACCGGAATAAAAACCATCGTGCAGCAATTTTAAGAAAACCAGGTCAGACAAAGGCCCGGTTATTTGATAGTTTGTTTTTATAAAAGTTGTAAAAAATGCAACATCTTCTTCCGAAATGGCTTTTAACACGGAATTTCCCTGCTTCGATTTTACTTCAGAGCTGAGATTACCGGCGAATGTTTTATCAAAAAGCTGAATAAACGCAGGATGGGTCCAAAATTCGAACCCTACATTTGTAAAGGCAGGAGCAATTTTTACCGGATTCATTCTGAAAGCATCTGCTTCTACTGCTTTTAATTTCAAATTTTTATGCAGTATAAAGGTTTTTGAATCAATTCCACCGAACTGCTGCTGCAGTTGTATTTGAATCGAGTCAAAAGCACTTTGTGAATGACCAAAATATAGTCGGTTAAAATACTTATCGGTCAGCTGGTTTAATTGACTGTCGAAGGCTGAGATTCTATCATTTAACTGATTGCCTTCTGCAGTAGAGAACCAGAATTCCACTGGGCTGAAGTATGGATTTTTTTGCTCAGCAAACGTTTTTTCACGCACAGGAGGTAGCAGTATCTCCGTTTTTTTTCCTTTTTCCAAAAACAAATTTCCTCGATAGATTCCAAACTCACTAAAGACAAAGGTGGTTTTGTCAACTTCAGCAATTGCCTTATAATTTCCTGCAACATCTACATCGAGTATGAAAACAGGAATTTTTTCTCTTGTAACCGGATCGGAATATTTAAAAAACCTGAGTTTCCTTCCCGCATATTCTTTATTTTGTCCTGAAATTTCAGTACAGGAAGCATCAAGAAAACCTATCATCAGAAGGAAAAGGAGGAAAAGACGCATAAATGTATATAACAGTTTATTTATTGGGTTTAAACTCTTCAGGGTTGAGGCCGGCAGGAAGGAACATACTGGCATCACCGCCATGGAATACAATATCACGAATAATGGTAGCATTAACAGGTGTATGCTCAGGCAGTGTAAGCAGGAAAACGGTCTCAATTTCCGGATGCATTTTTTTGTTTATCTGGGCAATGGCCCGTTCGTATTCAAAATCGGAAGAGGTGCGCAAGCCACGTAAAATATATCGAGCTCCTACTTCTTTACAAAAATCAACGGTCAATCCCTCATGAACCCGTACCTCAACTTTTTCTTCGTTCTGAAACACCTGGTTAATCCACTTCATTCGTTTTTCCAAAGAAAAAAAAGACTTTTTATTGGCATTAAAACCAATCATGATGATGATTTTATCGAACATTGACAAAGCTCTTTTTACTATGGATTCATGTCCAATTGTAAATGGATCGAATGAACCGGGGAAAATGGCTGTTTTCATGGTTCTGAAATTGTTCATTTATTCACAGTAAATTGATTGCTGCCTGTATGGCAAGCCAAACGTTTGCATGATAACATTCTTATATCTGAAGGATTGAAGTTTTTACTCATGCTCATTTCAAATTTTCAATATTTTTAAAAACTAAAATTTTTACCTGTTTTCCTGCACAAATTTAATGATTTTATATTTAACAGGATTGACCCATTTTTCAAAACGAAGTGGAGAATTAATTATTGCAGTTGGTGTTAAAGCATCATCCAATCATTTTTTATAGATAAAACCCTGAACCTAGTTCCAATTAAATTGGATGTTCAATTTCTTTTTTAGTATTGAATTGGTTATTATTCATTTAATTTGCATTTCATTAAGAATTATTAACTGTCGCTTGAATTTTAATTTGAAAAAAAGTTTGTGGGCAGCAGTTCTGCTGCTGGTTATGATTGCCTGGATATTTGGTTTATTTATCGATCTTACAGGTGACGCCGGTTTGTATGCTTCCATATCGAGGCAAATGGCAGATTCGGGCAACTGGCTTGACCTGAAAATCAATGGACAGCCTTACGATCAGAAACCGCATCTGCTATTTTGGTTGGCCGGATTGGGAATTCAACTTTTTGGAAACACAAATATGGGTTTTAAATTGTTTCCCTTTCTCTTTGGGTTAACCGGCCTATACTTCACGTACAGGCTTGCAAAGTTGCTTTTTTCCAGAACAGCAGGCAAGCTTGCAGCTCTGTTTGCGGGTACCTCCCAGCTGTTTTTTCTTTATTTTATGGATATTCATACCGATACGGTGCTGCAGACGGCTGTCATACTGTCGTTGTGGCAGTTTGCGGAATATATGAAAAGTAAAAAAACACTTCATTTTATACTTGGTTTTACAGGAACCGGTCTGGCAATGCTGACCAAAGGTCCTGTAGGAGCAGTATTGCCTTTCTTTTTTGTTTTTTTTTACCTGTTGCTAAAGAACGATTACAGGCAGCTTTTTAATCCCAAATGGCTGGTTGGAATTACTCTGGTGATGTTAATTATTTCACCTTCATTGTACCATTTATGGGAACATTTTGGTACAGAAGGGTTCTGGTTTTATTTTATCGACAACAACATAGGACGGGTTTCAGGTAAAGTAGCAGGATCAAGTACCGATCCGTTTTACTACCTGTACAATCTTCTGTGGGCGTTTTTGCCCTGGACAATTCCTGTTATTGCCGGTTTGGCGGCAGAGGTTAATACCTGGTTCCGGGGCCGGAATTTTTATCCATACAGTGCTGCGCTTTTGGCAGGAGTACTGGTTTTGTTCTTTATTTACAGCATTGCCCGCGGTAAAGCCCCCAACTATATAATGATGCTAATGCCTCCGCTGGCGGTGGTTGCAGCCGGGCGGGTGCAACATTTTGCCTCCCGGGCACCCAAATCAAAAGCCCTGCTTATTTATATTCAAGGTTTTGTTCTGGCAATAATGGTTCTTTTGTTGTTCACTTCGGCGTTTATTATTCAGGGAAACAAAAGGATATTGCTGGTTTTTCTGGGAGCATTGGCTCTGGTGGTTGCGTTGTTTTATGTTCGGGCTGAATCACAAAAGCTGAAACAGCTTACCTTTATATCCCTTATCATTGCTGCATCTTTTAATCTTTTGCTTAATAATGTTGTGTTGCCTGCTTTATTTGAATATCAAGGTGCACGGCAGGCATTAAGGCTATTTGAGGAACAGCGGACTTCAAATGGAGTTTTAAAAAACCTGCATTTGGAAGAATACGAACTTTTTTATTGGGCAGATGTTCCGGTTGAAAATTTTTCGACGTGGGAAGAATTTTATACATTTCTGGATAAGGAAGAACCTTGGATTTACACCAATAAAATTGGATTAACGGTGGTTGAAAAATTAAAAGAGCAGGTTGATACTGTTTTTATAATACCTCAACGTGGAATGAATGAGATTTCTTTTCAGTTTTTGAATCCTGATACACGCAGGGAAAGCCTGAAGAATAATTATTTGATAAAGGTAAAGTAGAATTTTGAGATTAGATAGGTGACTTTTAATAATTCCATTATTTTTGAACGCCAAAACCGAATTAAATTAAATAAATGAACAAAAAATTGCTATCGGTCATTATTCCGGTTTATAATGAAGAACGTACCATTGAGGTTATCCTCGACCGCATCCTTTTGGTAGATTTAATGTATGGATTTGAAAAGGAAATTATATTGGTTAATGATGCTTCAAAGGATAATTCATCAGGTGTTATTTCAGCCTACATGAACAACCATCAGGAGGCAGATATTAAATTGTTCAATCAACCTGTGAATATGGGAAAAGGAGCAGCATTGCACCGGGGGATAAAAGAAGCCTCGGGCAGTTGTGTAATTATTCAGGATGCCGATTTGGAATACGATCCCAGGGAGTATAACCAATTGCTAAAGCCCATTGCCGAAGGGAATGCCGATGTGGTTTATGGTTCCAGGTTTATGGGAGGTCACCCGCACCGGATTTTATTTTTTTGGCACTCAATAGGAAATAAGATGCTTACAACGGTTTCCAATATGTTTACCAATCTGAACCTGACCGATATGGAAACATGCTATAAGCTTTTTAAATCAGATATAATAAAAAACATTGATCTGAAAGAAAACCGCTTTGGCTTCGAGCCCGAGGTGACTGCTAAAATAGCGCGTATCCCAGGTATCCGGATTTTTGAAGTGGGTATTTCTTACTATGGCCGTACCTATGAGGAAGGTAAAAAAATTGGTTGGCGCGATGGTTTCAGGGCCTTATATTGCGTAATGAAATACAATTTGTTCGTACGCTAAATCTACAAAACAGGCATGCAGCAGTCAAAGGAAAGCATTTGGGTTATAAGAGGGTTGATCGTTTTTGGCCTGATTTTTTCAGCTGTTGCTGCGTTTACGGAAGTTCCTGCCGGGGGTGCCGATAATTATGCCCATTTCAACATATCGCGGTGGGCGTTTCGTTACCCGCACCTTTTTCTGGATCATTGGGGGAAACCTGTATTTACCATTCTAACCGCACCCATTGCCCAATTGGGATTAACAGCAGTCAGGATATTCAATATTACAGCCGGATTACTAACCGCCTGGTTTTGCTATCGTCTGGCAATCCACTTTAAGTTAAAAGGAGCATGGTTTGCTGCTGTTGTTGCAGTGTTTACCCCCATCTATTTTGTAATGATGCCTACAGCAATGACAGAAGTGCTGTTTAGCCTGGTACTTGTTGTTTCCATTTATCTTTTTTTTAGAGAAAAGTACCTCTGGTCAGCGATAATAATTTCCTTTCTTTTCCTGGTAAGAAGCGAGGGGCTGGCATTTTTGATGTTCTTTTTTATGGCATTTTTGGTTAAAAAGCAATATAAAAGCATTCCTTTTTTATTTACCGGATTTATACTCTTTAGCCTGATTGGCTGGATGTATTATTATCATGATTTCTGGTGGTTAATCAATAATAGACCTTATTCTACAGGTGCTCCAAGTGTTTACGGCAGCGGTAAGTGGTATCATTATCTGAAAAGCATGCCATTTTATTATGGTCACATTGTTCCAGTTTTTCTTCTTGCCGGAACTGTTGTTATCCTGTTAAAGTGGATTAAGGTTAACTTTAAACTAAATTCCGATTCATTATTTTTGTTGTTGCTGGTGTTAGGCAGTTTTTGGGGATATCTTTTTATACATAGTTTTTTATGGTGGAAGGGAGATACTTCTGCAGGATTGGCAAGGGTAATGGCTGGTGTTTCACCATTAGTTGGAATTATGGCAGCCTTTGCTGTAAATGAGGTTGCAATCAAGGTGAATCATAGAAAAAGGATATTTGCTTTTCTGCTAATACTTCCTGCAATCTATTTAACCGGAGCCGCCACCGATTACTATCACAATTCAGTAAGCTGGAGTTTGACTGATCCCGTTTTAAAGAAGGCCACTCAGTTTCTGCAAAAGCCAGAAAACATAGAATATAAGCTTGTTGTTCATAATCCATATTTCGCCTATTCTACTGGAAAGGATGCCTGGAATTTAGAAGAAATACAATATGGCTTTTCTGATAACAATGAACCAGGGAAAAATTTACCAGACAGTACACTTTTTGTCTGGGATGCTCAATTTTCAGCCAATGAAGGTAAACTTCCCCTTGAACAGATAATAAAAAATCCTGATTTTGAGTTGATAAAAATTTTTGAGCCAGAAATTCCTTTTAAAGTTTTGGGTGATAATCAGTATCAAGTTGTAATATTCAGAAAACTTGAAGATGGAACATCTAAAAATGATATAATCTATCACCATTTACGAAAAAGCAGTTATGAAACAGCTGTTTTATATACTGAGGAATTAACTTTTGAACTTCCTTTTCCGGAAAAGGAGCTGGAAAAAAAAAGGATTCACAAAGGAGAAACTGAATCAGACTATTGTTTTAATATGGAAGGAGCTGAATTTAGCCCAACTTTTCAAATTCCTGTAAACAAAATAATAAATCTGGAACAGAGTATGCTAAAAGTTTCAGCCAATTTGTTTTTCACGAAACAAGTTGATCCAGGAAAAGTATATGTGGTTTTCTCTGTTGAAGGAAATAATCGGGTTTACCATTATGTGGTTTTTGATTTTTTAAAACAAATGACTGAATTTGACGTTTGGAGTAAAACTGATTTTATTTTTCATGTTCCTCAAAAATTAAATAAGGAGGCGACAATCAAGGTTTATATCTGGAATACAACTAAAAATAAGATACTTTTAGATAATTTCCGAATGGAATTTTTCGCGGCAAACATAAATAAATAATGACTGAAACAACAGGGAACTTACAATACGGAACCGATACACTGGAAGTAATATCCTCTGCCAGTAATTTTAATCGCTGGATGTATGAAACCATCCGTCCTCATTGCAAAGGAGATATCCTGGAGATTGGCAGCGGAATTGGTAATATATCAAGATATTTTGTAGAAAATGGTGCTCAAATAACGCTTAGCGATTTCGACAGCGGCTATTTTCCGCACCTGGAAAACGAATTCAGTACCTATTCTAATCTGAAAGGAATCCATGAAATTGATTTTTCAGTTAAAAACCTGGAAGAAAAGCATCCGGAACTTACCGGTCAGTTCGATACCGTCTTTGCCTTAAATGTGGTTGAACATATCGAAGATCATTTCCAGGCTTTAAAAAATGCAAATAAATTTCTACGTCCGGGAGGAAATGTAGTCATTCTGGTGCCGGCATTTCAGTTTCTTTATAACGGATTTGATGAACAACTGGGGCATTACCGTAGATATACTGACAAAACACTGAAAGACCTGATGGAAACTTCCGGATTCAGAGTCATTCATTCCCAATATTATAATTTTATGGGGATGTTTGGCTGGTATATATCCGGAAGTATTTTAAAACAGCAAATGATATCGGGGGGAATGATGCAGTTGTACAACAGAATGGTACCTGTATGGAAACTGGTTGATTATTTTATGCAACGGTTTTCAGGACTTTCTGTAATACAGGCAGGACAAAAAGAGTAAGATGATACAACCGATTAGCCAATTGAGCCAGGTTTCTGGGAAAACAGTAAAAACCATCATCTGGATTGGAGTTTTAGCGTTTATTGCCTACCTGACTTTAAACCGTCAGCAGCATTATGGAACCTATAACTGGAGGGCTACGCTTTGGGCTGATCAGGCAGGATATTACGTTTATTCCCCGGCTTTATTTATTTATGGGTTTGACGGCAGTCAGTTTCCTGAAAATTTAGAAGAAAAAACAGGAGAAGGTTTTTCGGTTGACGAAAATGGAAAAATCATAACCCGGTACACCAGTGGTGTGGCTATTATGCAGGCTCCCATTTTTCTGATGATACATGGAATTGCCAGTTTAACCGGACAAAACCAGGATGGATTTTCAGGTATTTATCATCTTGTACCTACTTTGGCTACTATCCTATATGTGTTCTTCGGCTTGTTTTTTCTTTGGCAGTTCCTGCAGTATTATTTTAAGCGCACAGTCGCATTTTTTACACTGGTTACCCTATTTGCCGGAACAAACCTGCTTTTTTATACCATCGATGTTACCGGCATGTCTCACAGCTATTCCTTTTTCCTTTTTTCTTTGCTTCTCTGGCTTTCAAAGCGTTTTTTTCTGGAGTCGGAAACTCAGGGGAAGAGGTATTCTTTTTTTCTGCTTTCCCTGGTTGCCGGACTAATAGTTCTTGTCAGGCCTACTAATCTTGTCTTTGTAGGATTGGTTTTCATACTTGATGTATCTTCCCGGAAGCAGCTGGTAGAAAGAATCCAAAAGGTAATGACATTAAACAATCTGCTCATTCTGTTCGTTGCCCTTTTTCTTGTATTCCTCCCTCAGATGCTTTATTGGAAGTATTCATCGGGAGAGTTTGTTACGGATTCGTATGAAGGTTATGGTTTTACCAACTGGAAATCACCCCAGATTTTAAAATTTCTTTTTTCAACAAATAACGGATTGTTTCCATACAACCCCATCTATTTTGTGATTTTGTTTGGCCTGTTTTACATGATTTGGAGAAGAAAAGCCAACGGTTACTATATTTTTGTGGTTTTTGCTGGGTTGGTTTACCTGTTTTCTTCCTGGTTTGTATATTCATTCGGATGCAGTTTTGGAAGCCGGAATTTTGTGGAATATACTGCCATTTTTGCACTTCCTTTGGCATACTTTTACCAGCAGGTAGTTTACCGCATTAAATGGCTTTTTATAGTTCCCCTCGTGCTGGTTTTGATCAACATTAAGTTGGTATGTGCCTATGATAAATGTTTTGGAGGAGGTGAATGGGACTGGTCCGAATATGCCTATTTTTTAAAGGTAAACAAGTACCGGCAGACTTACCGGTATATACCTCCTCTGGTATTAGGGCCCGAAATAGAGTATTCACCGGCAAAAAGGATAAAGATGGACCGGGTGACCCGGGCCAATTACAGAAGAGCTATGATTGAAACAAGCTTCCAGGCTTTTGACGACAGCCTCGATGCGGTGATTGTACTTCAGATCGAAACTCCTGACAGTATTCTTTATTGGAATGGGATAAAACTACTGGATGAGGAGGTAGTCCGGCAGCCTGGAAAGAAAATAAAAACAAAGGCATTTTTTGGTCTGCCAAAAAACTATTCGACGGATGCTGTTGTTTCCACCTTTGTGTGGAATATTGGCAAAGACTCCCTGAATGTTTCAAAAATTCAAGTACATCTTGAATAGAAGAATATAAAACAGCAAGTTATGAAAGGAAACTACTGCTCAAAATGGACCATCCTGTTCCTGATCCTGATTTCCGGCTGGTACGGCAGAAACCTGGATACCTGGGGAAAGAACAGGATTATTCAGAACGATGTGGTTTCCTACTATGCCTATTTACCTGCTGCTGTTATTTTTAATGATCTGACATTTTCTTTCATGCAGGATTTGCCCAACGATTTTGAAGGTATCATCTGGTTGCAAACAGCTCCTAACGGAAAACCGATTTTACGCATGACGATGGGACTTGCTCTGTTGTGGCTTCCTTTTTTTCTGCTGGCCCATGTTGTGGCAAATTTAACCGAAGCTTCTGCTTTAGGTTATTCATGGCCCTATAGCCTTTCCATATTTCTTGCTGCCCTTTTTTATCTGTTTGCCGGATTGTTCTACCTCAGAAAGGTTCTTCTAAAGTACGTTTCCGACACTGTAACTGCAATTATCCTTGCTATGATTGTTCTGGCCACTAACCTGATGTACTATGTTATATCAGAGCCGGGCATGCCGCATGTCTACAATTTTGCATTAATAACTGCTTTTTTGTTTTTTACACATAAATGGGTGGATAAACCTGGTCTGAAAAATACCCTTATACTTGGATTCCTGGCCGGTTTTATTGTTTTAATCCGGCCGGTGAATGCGCTTGTGTTGCTGTTTCCTGCACTTACGGGGGTGACATCCTTCCGTGCTTTTGTTCAGCGGATAATCAGCAATTGGAAGATGATTCTGATAGCAGGGGTAGCTGCATTTCTTGGCATTTTACCCCAATTGCTCTATTGGAAAATTCAGACAGGGCATTTTATCTTTAATTCCTACATGGAGTCGGGGAAGTTTTATTTTATGGATCCTGAGATTAGTTAATGGTTTATTTAGTTACCGGAAAGGCTGGCTGACTTATACACCGGTTATGTTTTTTGCACTGGCAGGAATAGTTTTTCTCAGGAAAACAGCTCCTTCACTTTTTCTTCCTGTATTGGTATTTGTTGTGATAAACATTTATGTTGTTTACAGCTGGTGGTGCTGGTGGTACGGCGGAAGTTTCGGTTCGCGACCGATGATCGATATTTATGGCATCATGGCGCTCCCATTGGCTATTCTGACAGAAAAGGCATGGCGTAAGGGGCATTGGATGAAAGGAGTTTTGATCCTTGTCTTTGCCGGCTTTTTGTGGTTAACCCAATTTCAGATGATGCAATACCGAAAGTCGCTGTTGCATTGGGACAGCATGACAAAGGAAGCCTACTGGGGCATTTTCGGCCGGCACACCTGGCCGCAGGGATACGACCAGATGATTCAGGTTCCCGATTATGAAAAAGCGCTTCGGGGGGAGGAGGAATATTAACATCAACTGACGAGTAAATGGAGTTTGATAAATTAAGTAGTTAATTTTACGTTCGGCTTAACTACTGCTAAAAAGAGGTAATTAAAAAACATTTACTATCTTGCAATAAGAGTAAATACAACTTTGAACTTAAACTAACAATGGATGAAAAGCAGATTATTATACTTAATTTTTGTTCTTTTCACAATTACAGCAGGGGCTCAGATTTCACAATTTTATCCCAATGATAATGGGATTGAGACTGATCCAAGGGTTGTTTATGTTGAAAAATTTGATGATGCACTGGCAGGAATTTTAAGCCGGTACAGCGATGTAAAGAATTCAGCGGGTATGTCATTGGATTCCGATATTCCTTCGGGAAGTTTAGGCCCGCATTCGTTAAAAATGACAAGCATAACGGGTGGTGTAAATAATGGAGGTCATTTGTACAGAAGGTTTTCACCGGGTTTTGACAGTATCGTTTATGTTCGTTACTATGTCAAGTATCCTTCTGGATCAAAAGGTTATTTTCATCATGAGGGGGTGTGGTTTGGAGGATACAATCCTGCCACTTCCTGGCCTAGTCCGAAGGCAGGAACGTGCGGGATGGGAAGCAACAGGCTGAGTATTTCTTTCGAACCGGTATGGCAGAATGCAAATCCAACGGGTATGGACACTTATATTTACTGGGGGGATATGAAAAGCTATAACGGTACCACATGCTATGGGAACACCATGGTTACGCAAGGATTAACAGGATTCGGGCAACCCTCGTCAACGAATTATCCGAAAGTTGTGTTCGATGAGTGGATGTGTATTGAAATAATGATAAAGTTAAATAATCCTGTATCGGAATACAATGGAGAAATGGCCATTTGGATCGATGGTGAGCAGATAGGACATTGGGGTCCGGGCTTCCCAAACGGACACTGGAATAAGGATAAGTGGTATAACAATCCGGATGATCCTCCCTTTGAAGGCTTTCGGTGGAGAACAGACGCCAATTTAAATATCAACTGGCTTTGGTTTGAATTCTATCATGATGATCCCAAAGCCCCATCGAGTTATATAAAATTCGATCACCTTGTTATGGCAGATCAGTACATTGGTCCTATCTATTCTCCGTCTACAGGGACTGAGGAAAGAACGACAATTGAAAACCGATCGGTCATTTATCCAAATCCTTCCACCGGAAAAATAACGGTCAGAAACAGCAATGGTAAAATCAGCAAAGTTGAAATATTCACGCTTTCGGGAGAAAAAGTTATTACTGCCAATATGAATAAAAGAACATCCTGTACGCTTGATCTTTCAGGCTATCCCAAAAGCACTTATCTGCTAATGATACAGGAAGGTAAATCGTATTATACTCAAAAAGTTATCCTGGAATGAAAAGTTTTTGAGAGCTGGTTTCAGAGTGAATTTAATGTACAGAAAAATGTATTAATCAGGTAATTAGGGGTTGCCGGATTCGGTGGTGAGATTCCTATCTGGAATTATTTGTCTAAAAAACAGCAAGTTAGCTTACTCATATGTCCTGTTTTTCTAAATTTTCGCAAAAGCCTTATGCCTGAAAAGCCATCCCAATGCTTAATGAACAAAAACAGATTTCAATCATAGTGAAAACTTTAAAGTGTTATTCTGCCTGAGTCTTATTGAACTTAAGCAGGTAAATGATTTCTGTTGTTACTGGATTTCGGTAGAGCAGCACCTTATCAGCAGAAAAATCTGAGGTGCTTACTTCCTTCATTTTTGCTATCGTACGGTTATATAATTGCTCGTCATCCCTTTCAAGATAAAGATAAATTTTCTTGCCGGAATCAATAATCTGTTGGGCATCAAATGAACTGCCCCAATATTGAAAACGATCATCCCAGGTGGTAAAAAGATATGTATTCGGGTATAGCTTAGCAAGCACATCTGCATATAAAGGTTTCAATGAATGATCTGACCATACGGTGCTGTACATTAGAGTATATTCTATAAAAGGTGCACCATAATTTTGTGAAGCAATTATCTTAATACTGCCATCTTCAATAGTAGAAACAAATGATTGTGTTTCTACCAACGCCTGCATATGAGCATCCATTGCATTTGATTTAATAGGGATCCATATCAACTGATTCTTTATAATCAATACAAGGAACAGCAAAATGATAATTTCTACTGCTTTCCTGTAAAACTTGTTATCGTGAATCATTTTAATCATTTCAACTGAAAAGAAAACAAGCAACGGCATCAGCAGCAGAGAAGGAATAAAATTGCGGTGTGCAAAATGTTTGCTAACGATAATCAGATGAAAAACAATTGCCAAAATAATAGAAATGGAGAATAGAACTATCCTTTTTTTTGCTTTCTTCCGAAATGCAGTAATGTAAACAATAAGTACTAAAAATGACAGAAGCACTACCTGGAAAAAGAATTTCTCAAGGCGAACCAGAAATAACAGGTTTGTTTTGAATTGCTGGAAATCGATAATTGTTGTGTCACCGGCTCCGTAATCCCCGCTGTGAACAAAAATATTTTTTATCCAATTCCAAAAAACTTCAGCTTTCAACAATACGGAAACAGATATCAGTACAAAGATTAGAATGGTAGCAGCAAGATAAAGAATCTTTTTTCTCCAGTTATCGATCATGAACAATGGGATTACTAAAAGTGGAAGAAAAGTTATTTTGGCCGAAAGCCCAAAAGCAGATATAAATGCCAAAAGGATAATGTTGGAAAAAGAATTTATCTTGAGTTCTTGTCGGTAATATTTAATGGCCACCACCGAAAGGGCAAGTACAGCAATAGCTTGAAAGACTTCGGGTGTAATTCTTCCGATTAAATCGTACCAGATAATGGGTAAAAAAGGCGTGGTTTGGATGAGGAAGGCTGAAAGGATTGAATTTGTTATTTTAAATATATACCAGCCTGAAATGAAAAGTATAATGGAAAAAATTCCTGTGAAACTGAAACTTACTACCGACAAGTAGATATCAGGATGAGTAAATATATCTTCCAGATAGGTAGTTCCCGGTGAGCGCAAAACATATACAAGGCGAAAGATGATGGCAGCAAAATATTGCAGCGGGGAACCGGGATGAAAAATATTTCCTGTGTCAAAATTTCCAAGGGAAACCCCCAAAGCATTGCTGAAGTAGACATAATCGGGATCGATTGAGCGCAAAGAAAGATCACCAAGTAACGATCTGAAATATCCTCCCGTTACAATATAGAAGAAAGGAAAAATAAAGAGAAGAAGCAGCTGGATCTTTTTATTAAGGTTTATTGTTTTTATCATAGATGTCGCTTTTAATCAATCCCCATTTTTGTAATCTGTACTCCACCGATGTTTTAATAACTCCAAGGCCGTAAATAGTGCTATTCTTAAGGTTTATACTCGATGCATCATCGAAATATTTGGTAGGGCAGGAAATTTCAGCGACCTCATAACCGGCGTAAATAATTTGTGCCAGCATCTGGTTGTCGAAAACAAAGTTATCGGAATTTGCATTGTAATTTACCTTTTCAAGCACTTCGCGTGAGAATGCACGATAGCCGGTATGGTATTCTGACAGCTTGGCATTCATCAAAATGTTCTGGAAGAAGGTAAGACCACGGTTGGCAATGTATTTAACTACAGGCATTCCCCCGGCCAGTGCACCTTTGCCCAGAATACGTGAGCCAAGTACTACATGGTACAGGCCTGAGGCTATTAAATGTGTCATGGAAGGAATGAGCATAGGTGTGTATTGGTAGTCGGGATGAAGCATGACCACCATATCGGCACCAATTTCGAGAGCTTTATTGTAGCATGATTTCTGATTTCCCCCGTAGCCGGTATTTTTAGTGTGAACAATAATGTGCCTGATTCCAAGTTTCCGGCCCAACTCCACCGTGTCGTCCTTACTTAGGTCATCCACAAGGATTACATCATCAACAATGGAGAAATCAATTTCATTATACGTTTTTTCGATGGTTTTGGAAGCATTGTATGCCGGAAGCACCACCACTACTTTCTTGCCGCTAATCATTCGTTCTTTATTTGTGCGGTAAAAATAAAAAGAAAATGGAAGAAGGACGCCTTGTTGGGTATTGAATTTATGGAGAATGCCCTGAAGGTTTATGGCGGGACAGCAATTGAAGGTGCGTAAGGAGTTCCTACAGGATGTGCTTAGTTATATTAATGAGCTATTTAATTCCTGTACATCCACTTTTCAGTACCTTTGGAATACAGGTGAATGATTATATTATACAGTCTCTCCTAAAACACTATAATTCCCTGATTTTAATATTTCTGAACCAGACGGTATACCCATGATCCTGAAGGCCGATGTACCCTTTTTTAGAGATTCCTTCGGTAAACCCGGGAAAGGTTTTGAATTTGCTGTTTTGTACCAGCTTATCCCATTCCGGTGTCCATAAGGTATATGCAACCACTTCCTTGCCATTCATGCTGTGGGTTACTTTGCCATCTTTTACCTTGATGACAACGGTATTCCATTGACCGGCAGGATTTACTGTATTCGGATCGGCAGCAACCATATCGTAAAGTGAACCTGCCAAATGGCTATCAATCTTATTATCGGTTGCCTTTTCATTATCGAGAACCTGAACCTCGGGTGCAGCAAAATATATCGGCTTTCCCGGAACTTCCCGGATGTAATAGAAAATTCCTGAGTTGGCCATTTCACTTGCTTTCCAGTCAACAGATAACTCAAAATTCCGGAATTTCTTATCATATAAAATGTCACCACCTGCTCCCTGACCGGGCTTTTTTCCTTTGCCTGTAACGACCTTCATTGTTCCATCTTCAATGACCCAGTTGGCAGGCATGGCAACTCCGTTGCATTGCCTCCAGCCTTCAAAGTTCTTTCCGTTAAAAAGCAATTCCCAGCCGGCTTTTTTTTCCTTTCCCGATAGCTTGTTGTTACTTTGAGCGCTGGTAATTGACGCAGAGAAAACTAAAACAATAAAAAGAAACGGAATAAAAATAATTTTGCCCATGATGTAAATATTTTATTGAATAACAGTTAATGTAAAACAATTAGATGATTCGTGTAGCGAATATAATAAATTGTATGGCAATCTGTTTTGGAAGTGGAAAATTATTTTCCTTTTCGCCACCGCCTGACAGCTGTTTTTACAGGAAATATACCATGGCTGACCGATTTAACATCTTCAATTGAATAAAAAGCCTTTGGATTGGTTGCTTTAACTATGTTTTCTACTGTTTGAATTTCATTTCGCTTTATAACGCTGTAAATAATGCTTACGCCCTCATTGCTTCCTTTTGCCTCATGGTAAGTAATGCCATAGCCTGCTCTTTTTAAATTGACAATTAAATCAGCAGCACTTTTGCGTGTAATGATCTGAATTTTAACAATACCCATTGCCAGCTTTTCCTCCAGTATAAGCCCTATGTAATTTCCTGTGGCAAAGCCACCTGCGTAGGCTATATAATTTACCCAGTTATCGAGGTTCTGGAATATCCGGGAGATGGCAATTAGCCAAATTAACACTTCAAAAAAGCCAAGCATTGGAGCCCAAAGCTTTTGTCCCTTGGATACCATTACAATACGAATGGTACCTATGGAAACATCCATTATGCGTGCAACAAAAATGAGAAGAGGTATAACAACATATGCGAAAAAGGTGCTATTGAAAAAGGTCTCTGAAATGAACATTTTGTTTTTGTTTCAAAAATATAAAATAGATGTGGAACAGCTTTTTAATTCCTTCGAATAGTCCAATTTTTTTCAATAACTGGAAAATCTACTGCAAGCTAAAATTCTGAAGTAAAATGAAATTTAATTTCCTTAAACTCATCCTGTGCCATTTGCAGGATAAATTGTGAATCGGCCATGAATACATCCCGTCCCAGCTTATCTTTTGCCATTTTCTGATGCTTACGTTTTTTAAACTCCTCCAGCATTTTAGAGTTGTCCGACTCAATCCAGCAGGCTTTGTACATCTGCAGGATTTCAAACCTACATTTTGCTCCATATTCGTGTTCCAATCTGAACTGAATTACTTCGAACTGCAGTTGTCCAACCGTTCCAACTATCTTTCTTCCATTAAACTGATTGGTAAAAAGCTGAGCTACTCCTTCATCGGTCAGGTGGTCGATACCCTTGTTCAGCTGTTTCGATTTCATCGGATCGGCATTTTCAATATAACGGAACAGTTCAGGAGAAAAGCTTGGAAGTCCTTTGAAATGAATTTCTTCCCCCTCGGTTATGGTATCGCCAATTACAAAGCTGCCGTTATCGGGGACACCGATAATGTCACCCGGAAAAGCTTCTTCCACCAGCTCCTTTTGTGAAGCCATAAATGCTGTGGGACTTGAAATACGAATGGCTTTTCCTGAACGAATGTGTTTGTACATGTTGTTACGCATAAACATTCCTGAGCAAATTTTTACAAATGCAATGCGGCTGCGATGATTTGGATCTATATTCGCATGTATTTTAAAAATAAAACCTGAAAATTTATTTTCTTCCGGCTTTACTTCCCGTTCCTCTGCGAATGATGATTGAGGAGGAGGAGCAATTTCCAGGAATGCATGCAGCAGTTCCTGCACTCCAAAATTATATAGAGCACTGCCAAAAAATACCGGTGCCAAATTACCTTTCAGATAATCCCCACGACAAAATTCATTATAAACCCCCTCTACCAGTTCCATTTCGCTACGCAGAATTCGGGCATCATCACCAATATACTTTTCCAGTTCGGGTTTATTGATGTCTTCAAAATCAATACCTTTTTCTATTTCCTGAATGCTGGGGTCGAACAGCTTCAGACTTCTGTTGTATATGCTGTAAACGCCTTTAAAATCGGGACCGCTGTTAATGGGCCAGCTCAATGGACGAACGCTTATCTTTAATTTATCCTCTATTTCATCGAGCAGTGAAAAGGAATCTTGTGCAGGCCGGTCCATTTTGTTTATGAAAACAATGACCGGAGTTTTACGCATCCGGCACACATTCATCAGTTTTTCTGTTTGAGCCTCTACTCCCTTGGCTGCGTCAATAACAATAATTACACTGTCGACAGCCGTAAGGGTCCGGAAGGTATCTTCCTGGAAATCCTGATGGCCGGGTGTGTCCAGTATATTTACCTTATAGCCGTTGTATTCAAATCCCATCACTGAAGTAGCTACTGAAATTCCCCGCTGCCGTTCAATCTCCATAAAATCGGAGGTGGCTGTTTTTTTTATCTTGTTGCTTTTAACTGCGCCTGCCACACGAATGGCACCTCCAAAAAGCAACAGTTTTTCTGTGAGGGTGGTTTTCCCAGCATCGGGATGACTTACAATTCCAAACGTCCGGCGGCGGTTTATTTCTTCCTGAAACGACATCTTTTTCCTTTCAATTTTGCGGATGCAAAATTAACAAAGTTGTTGGGAGTTTGGGTTATCTAAATAAACTTTCTCGCAAAGGAGAGGTAATGTAATCTGGATGCAATATCCAGATGGGTAATTCAGGCAGAAACCTAAAATTTTCTTCATGGGAATTCTATTGTATCTTTTTTAATTTTAAATTTAGGAGCAGAATTTACAGCAAAGATGCTAAACTATGATAAAAACAATCAAATCAATCTTCCTTTCATTAATTGTGAGTATTGCTGTTTCAGGCAAGCAACCTCCGCACATTCTTCTTATAAATGTTGATGATATGGGTTGGCGCGATGTGGGTTTTATGGGTTCGCAATACTATGAAACTCCAAATCTGAATGCATTGGCTGCCGAAGGAATGATTTTTACAAATGCTTATGCATCAGCATCTAACTGTGCTCCCAGCCGAGCTTGTCTGATGAGTGGCCAGTGGACCCCACGCCATGGAATTTATACTGTTGGTTCATCTGAACGCGGAAAGACTAATGACAGAAAGTTAATACCTGTCCGGAACAAAACTATTTTACCTGATTCTCAGTATACACTGGCAGAAGCTCTAAAAGATGCCGGTTATATTGCCTGCCATGCTGGGAAATGGCATCTGAATGAAGATCCCTCTACTCAGGGGTTTGATGTAAATATTGGCGGGAGTAATGCAGGAAATCCCGGCAGTTATTATCCTCCATACATAAATATCCCTTTGGAACCATCTTCTGGAAATTCTTACCTTACAGATTTTATTATGGATAAAATACTGGAGTTTCTAAAATCTGTAAATAACAAACCGGTTTTCCTTTACTATGCTCCTTATGCAGTGCATACACCCATTCAACCTGTAAGTAAATTGTTGCCAAAATATGAAAACAAAAAGGAATGGAACGGACAAAATAATGCTGAATATGCCACTATGGTTGAAAATCTCGATATCCAAATTGGTCGTTTAATATCCGAATTGAAGGAACTTGGAATGTTTGACAATACATTTATTCTCTTTACTTCAGATAATGGAGGGCATTATGGTATCACTAAACAGTGGCCGCTTCGTTCAGGAAAAGGTTCTTATTATGAAGGAGGGATTCGGGAACCAATGTTTGCATTTTGGAAAGGGAAAATAAGTAAAGGTACAAAATCAGACGTTCCGGTAACAAACCTCGATTTTTATCCGACTATCATGGAAGTGGCAGGTATTAAGAAACCTGAGGAAAAGATTCTTGACGGGCAGAGTCTGTTGCCTATCCTGATTAAGAGCGGAAATCTTAGGCAGCGCCCGCTTTTTTGGCACTTTCCTGTTTATCTTGAGGCATATTTGAAAGAAGGGGATCCAACACAAGACCCACTTTTTCGTACCCGGCCAGGATCGGCTATCCGGTTGGGCGACTGGAAGCTTATCCAGTATTTTGAATACAACGACCTGGAACTGTATAACCTGACAGAAGATATTGGCGAAAAAAATAACCTAACTGATTCAAATCCTGAAAAAGTAAAGGAGTTGTTAAAAATGTTGGAAAGTTGGAGAAATGAAGTCAATGCACCTGTTCCAACTCAGCTTAATCCCCAATTTTCATTTTAACCAAAGCTTATGGGAGCAGTGCAGAAATGTTGCAAAAGTTCTCAATTCATTTGAATGTAATACATTTACCTGTAATTTTTAGCAACAACAAATTATTTTAAGCCGGTATGTTTTAACGTGCAGCTTTTTTAACTGTCTTTGAAATGTACATCCAATACCTTTCATGAAATTTCCTGCTGTCCTTATCAATGATCTGGTAGTAGGTTTGTGGTGTATCATCCGGTTTGAACTTAAAGGTTTCCCGTTCTTCGTAAAGAGCAGGAACTTCAGGATGAAACTGTACGGAAAACACATGAGGATAACTACTGTGGGCCAATCCTTCCACAATTTTTCCGTCAGATGAGTATGCTGTTACTTCCATTCCTTTTCCTTTTTTTTCTACTGCCTGATGATGACTGCTGTAGACAATGGGTGCAACGTTTGATTTTACCTTTACTTTTTTCAAAAAGAAAGGATTTTTTGTAAATTGTATGGAATGAAAATTAATACTCATTAGCTGCTGATCGTTTGAAATCTTCTGCCAGTAGTTTCGGTGCATGTTTTCCTTTCCTGTTTTTACTGTAGCTTCAGGGGTTGAGGCACCGTAAACTTCTTCAGGAATATCCTGTATTAAGGTGCCTCCGGTAGCTATGTTCATAGTCTGGAGGCCAAGGCAAAACCCGGTAACTAAATAGTTAGGATTTTCGTTTAAAAAAGGATTAAAATCTTCATTTTGGAAACCACCCAACAGGTGGAACAGGAAAGATGCTTCAAATTTATGCCTTTCCGGGTCGGTTACCACCGATAGGGTATTTTTTTCACCATAAAGGGATGGCTGGATGTCGGGACCTCCAAAAAAGAAAATTCCAACAGAATGTTCAAACAAGAATTTTAACTCTTGCGTCAGGTTGTTTGATTCGAAAAGCTGTTTTTCATCCATAGGACTTCTGAATTCATGTAAAAAGAAATTGGTCAATCCTTCTTTTTTAATGAACTGTGCAGTTTCTTCAAAATCATACTGTTGATCTTCATGATAAACTCCAACAAAACTCACTTTTTGTGGATTCACTTTTAACAATTTATTCTCAATAAGAAACTGTACTGTTTCAATATTTGCGGCAGTTGGATTTGCAAGCAGAATGTAGGTTTTGCTCTCATCAAAATCTCCTCTGAAAAAATCCTGAGCTGTTAGGTTTATGCAGAAAAAAAGGATAAGAACCGATAACATTGATTTCATAGCCTTAAAAAATGGTGAACCTCAAAAATACAATTTATTCTTAGATGTGAAAGGATGAAGAAAGCTTCCAAAACCGAAAAAAGGTAAATTAACATTCCATATTCTTTAATCTTGTTACATTTGCACTACATTACTAAAAAACAAATAATGAAATTTAACTTAAAATCATCCTACATCATTGCCCTGGTAGCCATCGTTCTTGTAATTGTTATATTTGGTGGCCGAATGTTTTTTATCATTGAAGCCGGAGAACGCGGAGTGGTTTTCCGTCCTTATACTTCCGGACTTGATACTGAGAATATTTATGGTGAAGGTTTTCACATCATTGCCCCCTGGAACAGGCTTTACATATACAATGTAAGGGAACAACAACGTGATGAAACTATGGACGTTCTCGATAAAAACGGATTATCAATAAGTACCGATATAACTGTAAGGTTCAATCCTATATACACTAAAATCGGAAATCTGCACCAGCAGTTTGGGGAGAATTATATCAACGTGTTGGTTATTCCCGAAGTACGCTCCACCGTTCGCCAGGTTGCAGGTCGTTATTCAGCAGAAGAAATATATTCAACCAAACGTTCAGAAGTGGAACAGACCATAAAAGAAGAAACGCGTGACGTACTTGGCTCAAATTTTATTGAAATGCGGGCGCTGCTTATCCGGTCGATTAATCTTCCTGAACAGATAAAGGGTGCTATCGAAAGTAAGCTGAAACAGGAACAGGAATTTCTGGCTTACCAATACCGGCTGCAAAAAGAAGAATCGGAAGCTGAACGCCGCCGGATAGAGGCTGAAGGGATTGCTGCCTTTAACCGGATAATAAATGCCAGTTTAACCGACCAGATTCTTAAACAGCGGGGAATTGAGGCGACAATTCAACTGGCCGAATCGCCAAATTCAAAAGTAGTTGTTATTGGCAACGGAAAAGATGGATTACCTTTGATTTTGGGGAATAATTAAATAACCTGCTGCTTGCTTTTTTTATATGCCTGCTGTTTTAAATTTGTTTCCGTGTTGTTTCAACTCCGAATTTGATCGGCCATGAAACAGTTCTGAATCGAAAGTGAACCGAAAGGAAGATGGTCGAACGAAAAAAACTTGACACAAAAAGTACCGAATAGTTTGTAAAAAAAAGTTCACATTTTAAAATTAAACTACAGTTTCTCATAGTGTAGATCCCCGACCGGATACGCAGGTAATAAGTATTAAAGGAATGACGGGCATAGACCAAATACCGGTAGGGGAATCTGACCATGGCATAGCCGAATTTGAAAACGGTTCGCTAAATCTGATGGTGAGTAACGTAAGTGATTTTTAACACGCAAGATATCAATGGACATTAAGGAACCGTTAAACCGGATACGCAGGAAATTACGATGTTACTGGTGAAATTATGTAACGAACATTTACAATACAGCAGTTCCTTGAGAGGAGCAGATAAAAAGACATTGGCGTAAATCAGATTTGCCCACAGACACATGAGCTAATGGATACTAAATGATATGATGAAGAAATCGGGGCTTGTGTCATTTATCATTAAATTACGGTTGGTTAAAGAATTAATTGAAACCGCTGAATTATGAAGAAAATTAAAAATCCTTTTTCACCGGCAGGCAGCGATGCATACAATTGTTTTGGATGTTCACCAGCCAATACCATTGGACTACATCTTGAATTTTGGAAAGATGAAGATGAGATTTCAGCAATCTGGAAACCCCAAAAGGCTTTTGAAGGATGGGTAGGTATATTGCATGGAGGAATACAGGCTACACTAATGGATGAAGCTGCTGCCTGGCTGGTTTTTGTGAACCTGAAAACATCTGGGGTTACCTCTGAATTAAACGTCAAGTATTTAAAGCCCGTATATCTTTCAAAAGGGCAAATAAAAATTAGGGCTACTCTTAAATCATTGGAAAAAAGAGTGGCAGAAATAAATTGCACCCTCGAAGATGGCAGCGGGACTCTTTGCGCTACATCTCTGATTAACTATTTTTGCTTTCCTGAAAATGTGGCCCGGGCAAAATATAATTATCCTGGCATTGATGCTTTTTTTGAAGAATAGCTTACGCAGCTATCTTTTCAGGAATTCTGTTGGGGTGTTTATATGTTATTCAGGATTTTTTTCTTATACCGATTGATTTAATAGTCATCACCTTCACCCGGATCATCATAGCTGGATGAATAATCATCAAGGTCTTCATCATCGAACTCGTCATAAATGGAAAGCCTTCTTTTAGAGCTTTTGTCTCTTTTTGAACTTTGCTTTTTTGGTTTTCCGTCGAAGTTGTCTGCTTCGGTGTAATTTTTTTTGTTTACCTTCCGTTTCATTTTATAACATGCATTCTAATAATAATAGATAATCAAATTATTAATGGATTATTTAAAGCCAAATTAAAAAAAAATATGCGTACAAAAAAATAAAAAAAGATTCATTTTTAATGCATTTTTTTAAGAGGTTAGATATTCTTAATGATTCATGTTGTCAAATGCAATTTTTTTAAGGTTTTTTATAAATGGGGAAAATAATTAATTCAGAAATTTTTAAGGTTTGGCGGGTTAATTTTAGAGTTCTTATTCTAACTCTGCTTTTCACTTTTTCTGGTTTTTCTGTTATTGCTCAATCGGGCAAGCGTTTGCAACGGATGATTGATGAAGCAAAGCAACTCCTTGCACAACAGAATCACCGGCAGGCCATAAGAAAAAGCATGGAAATACTTGCACGCGATTCCACATTTGTGGAAGCGCATTTGATTTTAGCCGATATTTATCATGAAGATCAAAAAATAGCCCGGGAAATTTATCATCTTAACATAGCAAGTCGATATTCCGAAATGCCCTTAATTTATCTGCGTCTGGGAAATGCATTTTTTTTAACAGGGGAATACAAGAAAGCCTTAGATGCATTTTCATCCTATTTAGGATCAGATAAAATTAATCCCGCATTACAGGAAGAGGTGGAGCGAAAAATAGAAAGTTGCTATTTTGCAATTGATGCTATAAAAAAACCAGTTGAATTTGAGCCGAAACGGCTTCCGAAAACAGTAAATTCGGTCTTTGATGAATACTGGCCCAGTTTGAGCATCGATCAGCAACAGCTTATAATAACCCGTTTGATAACTTCCCCTGGACAGCAACCTCAGGAGGATTTTTATTTTTCCGAATATGAAGTTGATAAGGGATGGGGCGAAGCGAAACCAGTAACTGAGATAAATACACCGGAAAATGAAGGCGCACAAACCGTTTCGGCCAATGGAGCTCTTTTGTTTTTTACTGCTTGCAACCGCAGAGGAGGAGAAGGCAGTTGTGATATATATTATTCAATTCGCAGAGCTGGCCGTTGGAGCATTCCTGTTAATGCAGGGAAAATAGTAAATTCTTCCTTTTGGGAGGCCCAGCCATCATTTTCTTCTGATAGCCGCTATCTTTATTTCACCAGCAATCGTCCCGGCGGAAAAGGAATGCGCGATATCTGGAGAGCTGAATGCCTGGGATTCGATTCATCAGGTAAATTGGTATGGGAGGAACCGGTTAATCTGGGGGACAGCATTAATACAACCGGAAATGAAACGTCTCCATTTATTCATGCAGGAAACCGCGATTTTTATTTTTCATCCGATTACCTTCTCGGGATGGGAGGATTTGATCTTTTTTTATCCCGGATGATAAATGATTCTGTTTTTTCGAAGGCCCGGAATCTTGGATATCCTGTAAATACCTTTCATGATGAACAAGGACTCCATATCGGTGCTGACGGACTTACAGCTTATTTTTCTTCTAAACGTGACAGCCTTACTGGTCTTGATATTTACTCTTTTAATGTTGATGAATCCATTCGTCCGCACCCTGCTACATATGTAAAAGCTTTGGTCACCGATGTGGTGACTGGTAGTCCTGTTCAGGCGCAAATTGAGTTGCTCGATTTAGCAAGTCCTGGTGAAATGCACAGGATGGAAATATCCGACAGCGGTGGTGAGATTCTTATGTGTTTGCCTGTTGGTAAGAATTATTCCTTCTCAGTTTCAAAAGAAGGATATCTTTTTTATTCCAATACATTCGATCTGAGGAGTATCAGGCAAGTCTACAATCCTTATGAACTGCAAATAAAACTTGATCCGGTAAGGGTAGGTGCAGAAATGAATCTGTACAACATTTATTTTGAAACCGATTCGTTCAGATTATTGCATGAATCGGAACCCGAGCTGCAGAAACTTGTAAATTTCCTGAAAACAAATCAGCGGCTTTCTGTAAAAGTTCAGGGACATACCGATAATACCGGGAGTGAGGAGCGAAATATGGAGCTATCGGATAAACGTGCCCGTTCGGTAGTTGATTATCTTGTAAAGCATGGAATTAAAAAGGACAGGCTGAAAGGAGTGGGTTTTGGGGAAACTTTACCTGTAGCCGAAAATGCCACACCCGAAGGACGACGTCAAAACAGAAGGACGACCATAAAAATTCTCGGAGAATGAATAGTTGATTCTCATTTTCCAACATCCCCGAATTCGAAGCGTAATTTGATAATCCTGTTATAGATTGTTTCTTACCTTTTGTACTTCTTCCAATGTGATTTCACTGGCATCATTGCCAAAACTTTGCCTGATGTAAGTGAGTACATCTGCTATTTGCCTGTCGGAGAGTTGTGCGTTGGATGGCATAATGTTGTTGTAAGTTGCACCATTCACTTCAATTTTTCCTGACAGGCCCTGGATGGTAATGCGAATTAGTCTCTCTTTATCTCCTGTAACCCAATCACTTTTTGCAAGTGGAGGAAACATTCCTGGAACACCGGTTCCTTTTGCCATATGACATGTAAGACAAACAGAAGTGTATACTTTAAATCCGGGATGTGACTCGGCTGTTTTTGACTCCGGAACTGCCTGTTCAAAGTTACTTTGAGGCATACTTTCCTGTTGCTGATCTGAACTTTCGTTTCTTCCTCCACAAGCGCTGATTGTGATAACTAACAATGCAATCACTATTTTTTTGATTTTCATCTGCTTCATTTTTTGTGTTTCACAATATGGGTTGATGGATTGGCACGTATTTGATAACCGCTTTTCTTTTTTTAATACGTTTAAAAATCTTTTGATTAATTTAGGAATAAATAATCCTCCAAATTTTCCCTTTGTTACTTTCAACAACATATAACGATCCATCAGGACCTTCTGCCAGTCCACATGGCCTGTATTCAGCATCTCCGGTACCTTCAACGGTTTCAACACCTGCAAATCCATCGGCAAATATTTCCCATTCACCGGATGGATATTTCCCTTCAAAAGGTACAAATACTACAAAGAAGCCGGCCTGAGGTTCTGGTGCCCGGTTCCACGATCCGTGGAAAGCGATAAATGCTCCATTTTTATATTTTGAAGGAAACATATCACCGGTATAAAACAGCAGGTCATTGGGAGCCATATGCCCTGGGAAGGCCATAATAGGATCGGTTTTGTTTTCACAACGATCCTGGATATCACCGTCTCCTCCATATTCCGGAGCCAGCACTTTTTTCTCCTGAAACTGATCATAATAACAGTAAGGCCAGCCAAAATCAGCACCTTCAGTAACCAAAAAGAATTCTTCGGCTGGTAATTCTGCACTTTCTTTTGTAGTATATAAATCGGGGAAAAACTGGTGCAGTTGATCACGGCCATGCTGTACCACATAAAGTTCGTTCACCTGACTGTTCCAACAGTTGGCAACAGCATGACGGATACCGGTAGCATATCTTTCTCCGTCAGTCATTTGTTCCTGATTCACTACATCATCCTTAAATTTCCAGATGCCTCCTGCGTATTCTAAAATCGGACAGGGATCCATTCCGGGTGAACCTTTTGTACGCATTTGTTCCATGCAGGCATTTGCAGGCGCTCCTACTGTCACATACATATTTCCCTTCCCGTCAAATTCCATTGGTTTGGATTCGTGCTGCTTTTCTGTAGGAAATCCACGTGCAATTAATTCCCAATCATTGCCTGGCATCAGTTGCCCCTGTATCATCGGGTATCGAACAACAGCAGTGTCGGAACCAAAATAGAGATAGCCATTATGAAGCTTAATTCCGGTTCCGGTATGTTCACCTGTATATTTAATTATATCTGCCTTCCCATCTCCGGTTGTATCCCGAAGACAAGCTATGCCTTTATTTTCATCCTGATCCCGCAATGAAACATATACATCTCCATTCTCATTTACAACTATATGCCTTCCTTGCCCCACTTCTTCAGCTACTACCAATGCTCCAAAACCTTCAGGCAGTGTTAATCCGCTGTTGTCATCATCCGGGGCAAGTTCTTTGGTTGATGACTTTTCCTTTTGTCCGCAAGAAAATGCAAGCAGTACCAATAACGAAACAAACAGGTTTTTCATGATGGAAAATTTTATTGTTCAGTCAATGGAACGCAGCAGATTAGGAAAAGTTCAGTAAATTTTTAAAAAGTAATTCTGCTGTTTTTCTTGAAACACTTTTTTAATTTTGTTGCTTATACTTTTTAAAATGAGCCGGGATATAAAAATAAATCATCAGTCGGAGGTTCCGAAATACAGGCAGGTTGTCAATCTGATTATTTCCGATATTGAATCGGGAATATTTAAGCATGGACAACGGATTCCTTCAATCAATGAAACCAGTGAGGACCTGCTTCTTTCACGAGATACCGTTGAAAAGGCATACCTGCATTTAAAAAAAATCGGGGTATTATCTTCTGCCAGAGGTAAGGGATATTATGTCCATCAGACTTACATTAATAATGATATTAAGGTGGCTTTAATATTTAATAAACTGAGCAACTATAAAAGAAACCTATATTATTCCTTCATTAAAACCCTTGGGGGCAAGGCCGCGGTTGATGTTTTTATTTATAATTACGATTTGCAGCAGTTTGCCAATATTGTTGAAAACAACATTTCGAAATACGATTATTTTGTCATCCTTCCTCATTTTAAGAATGACGATGATGGTGTAATAAAAGTAATTCAATCGATTCCCCGGGGAAAGGTGCTTCTGGTTGACAGAAACCTAGAGACTTTAAAAAATTATCCTATAGTGTATCAGGAATATGAAAAAGATATTCAGGCGGCACTTGCTGAAGGAATTGATCTTATTCGTAAGTACAAACAGATTAACCTGGTGTTTCCGTTCGATCAATATTATTCAAAATCCATCCTGCGTGGATTTCAGATCTTTTGCCAGGTGAATGAATTGAAATTCTCAGTTATTGACCAGTTAAATTCAACTGATGTAATAAAGGGGGAAGCTTATGTCATAATTACTGATGATGATTTGTACCGGTTTATTAAAATCTGCAGGATTGAAAAATGGAAGCTGGGAGTCGATATTGGGGTTGTTGCTTATAATGACAATCCGGTTAAAGAAATTCTGGAAGAAGGTATTACTACCATTACAACCAATCATGATGAAATTGGCAGAATTGCAGCCGAAATGATTTTGTTGAAAAAATTCAGTCGCATAAAAAGTCCCTTCGAATTTATAAGACGTAACTCCTTATAAATAATCTTTACCCTGGATGTGAAATATAGGTATAAGGAAAATCATTTTTTAGATTTTATTTTAAAATGACTTGCTTCTGATGTGCCGGCAGGCAATATGCCCTGAAAGTTGTAGAAAAATAAATTTTCTGATAGATTTGTTGCCAATTAAAAAATCAATAATGAAACAATTATTTCTGTTCTCATCAGCTTTTATCTTTTCCACTATGATATTTGCTCAGACAGGTAGTGTACAGGAATCGCTTGTGTTTGAAAGCAGGAAGGTTTCTTACCCGGTTGAATATACGGTGTATTTACCTCCTGATTATGAAACGTCTCAGAGGAGTTACCCGGTGCTTTACCTGCTGCATGGTTATTCCGATGATGAGACCGGCTGGATTCAGTTTGGAGAGGCAAATAATATTGCCGATCGGGGAATTGCCAGCGGTGATTTCCCTCCCTGTATCATTGTTATGCCAGATGGAAAAGTTTCCTGGTTTATCAACAGCTTCGATGGCAAAGATCCATGGGAGGATATGTTTATTCAGGAGTTCATTCCTTTTATAGAAAAAAAATACCGTATAAGAAATAAAAAAGAATTTAGAGCGATTGCCGGGCTTTCAATGGGAGGTAATGGGGCATTGCTGCTCTCGATGCGTAATCCGGAGTTGTTCTCTTCCTGTGTTGCGATGAGTGCAGCAATTTTTACCGATGAGGAAGTACTTACACATGAGCCTTACAACCGTTACTTTAAAAATATTTACGGACCGAAACCAGTTGACGGAGAGGTGACTGAATATTGGAAATCATACAGTCCACTGCATTTGCTCGATAGCGTGGATAAGGAAAAGCTAAAATCGGTCAGGTATTACATTGATTGCGGTGACGATGATTTTCTTTATAAAGGAAATTCAGCTATTCATGTAAAGATGCGCAATTTAAATATCCCCCATGAATATCGGGTCAGGAACGGCGGACATGAATGGAGTTACTGGCGTAGGGGTTTGTTCGATGGACTGAAGTTTATTTCTGAAACTTTTCACAGGTAAATCAGGAATATAACTGCCGGTCCTGAAATTTTGCTTTTTGTATAGGATATTCTAAAATATGCTTCATTTTTTACCTTTACAGGTAATTAATTTCTGCCATTGAGATGTTGGTCAAATGAAGGTTAACTGCCTTTATATGCCTTTAAAACAAAAGCATGTTGTTATCGGATATCCTTTTCTCCAAAAAACAGGTAGCTTTGTATGTTTAAACACATTAATATTGAAATTTAAAGTTTTTATAGTGTTTGCAATTGCGCTGTTTTGGTACCAGTCAATGGCTCAATCGGTTGATTCTGATGGTTTTCGCTGGGGCAATGGTTTTTATTATAACCTGAATGTGGGGGAAGTTGTTTCTTTCAATCAGTTGGAAATAAAGTTGCTGAAAATGGAGAATCATTTTAACTTGTTAAAAGTTGGAGAGGACACCATCTGGTTAAAAGTTGCCCGTCGCTCGGTGCCCGAAGAAATTAATGGTATCAGGATTTTTGTAGCTGATAACAAAAAGGTGAAAGCATTGACATCGGATACGCTAACGCACGGACTGCTGAAAAAGGATGCCCTGATTTGCCTGAGTGATGCAAGTTTGAATCTTCTCGACCCTATGCAATTTTTATTTCCTGTAAGTTTTAACGATGGATTTTCATGGAATGTCCGGGAAGACTGTTATCCATTTTCTTTTTATAAAACAGGAAAGTCATTAAATTCATACAGTTCATACCCCGGTATTGGTTTTAGTTTGTATGATTCCCGCTCTCCAAAGGAACATCAACTGGTTGCTTTTGAAAACAGCAGGGTAGTATGGGTGGAAAGTCTTGATTCAGAAGGAGAAGGTACCCGGGGTTATGTATTGCTGAATAGTGAGACCCAACCTGATATATACTATGTCTACGGCAACCTTGATATAGGAAGTATGCCGGTAAAAAAAGGCCAGGAGCTGAAGCGGGGGGATGCTGTTGGTATGGCTGTGAAAGGTGATTTCGGAGGATATTTTCATTTTGCAGTGATACGTTCTGAAACTGAACCTACAATTCACGACAGTTTTTATAATATTTTGAATGGTTTTCCGCAGTTGTTTGAGCTGTATTTCCAGCGGGGAATGTTTGTTGTTCCCAATTTTACCAGGGGAAAGATAATGTTTGGGATGCCATATGATTTAAACAGGAATCAGCTGAATTCCCAGGAATTTGAAACGCATTCAGGAAAGGGGTGGATCACCGGAATGTGGAATCCTGCCGATAAGGTGGAATGGGTAGCTGATGACAGCGAAGGAAATATACGGTTGAGAAAGATGATGTTTGAAGGATCAGCTGCTCAATGTAAAAATCCCGATAATTTTTATGAATATTGCATTTCTGTCAGAAATGGCAATTACCGTATCCGTGCAAAAGTTGGGGATCTGTTTTTGCCTTCTTGGCAAAAAATTGAATTTGAAGGTTTGAATGTCGGAATCAAAATATTGGATAATCCGGGTTTTGATTGGACCGGAGAACGAATAGTGAAGGTGCAGGATGGAAAATTAAATGTGCGTATTTATATCGACAATGAAAATCAACAGGTGGCAGGCCTTAGTGAAATCGTTTTTCAGCAGGTGAATTAGCTCTGAGGTAAAAGAGGGAAAGACCGGAATTTCGACAAATAACTCATTCATATTGCATGTTGTGCAGGGATATCCAATTTTTTGGATGGGTAAAACTTAAAAAGTCTGTTTTGTTTTTTTTTGCAGCTAAATGCAGAAGGTCCGGCATAAACTATGGGTATTATTTATTTCTATTGCATTTTTAAAACCATACTATCATTATATTGTTTAACCATTATGAAAAAAAGAATTAAGGAAAAATATCTGACAATTATTTTTACACTTTTAGGAGCTTTTGGAGGATTGCTTTATTGGAAATTCGTAGGGTGTATAAGTGGAACTTGTCCTATAAAATCGGTTTGGTATTGGAGTACTTTATGGGGCGCTTCCATAGGATTTTTAATGGGCGATTTCATTAATGATTTTGTTCAGAAAAGAAAAAAGAAAACAGAAAAGGAAAAATGAACAGCCGGTTTTTAAATATTATCAATTCTTCAAAGCTTGTATTGGTTGATTTTTATGCAGATTGGTGCATTCCTTGCAAAGATGTTCCCCCTGTCTTAAAGCAGGTTAAAAAAGAAATTAACCAGATGAAGATTCTTAAGGTTAATGTAGATAAAAATCCGTTCATCGCCAGTCGCTTTAAAATAAACCGCCTTCCCACCCTAATGTTTTTTAAAGATGGAAAAACACTGTGGACCGGTGAAGGTGTTTACAGTGCAGAAGAGTTGAAGACTATTTTACTTCACCGGCTTTAAGAAAACTGATGCTTGTCATTTTTTATCCGTCTGTCTTCCATATACTTTATTTTCGCAAAAATGGGTAAACTATTTTTACTCTAAATACTGGAGAGGCATAATATGAACCATGAAACTTTAACTGAACAAGCAGGGAAATATATGCATGTTTTATGTTCCGAAATAACGGAACGGCGGGTGGGGGGAAGTGGCAACCGGCAGGCAACTTAATATTAAGTTTCTGAAATTGGTAACTTCCCGTTAACCAATTTGCTGGAATGCTTTTTCCGAATGCAAAAAAAACAAATAAGCCAATTAAAATTTCCAAAAAAGACAGTGCTGTTGATGATGCCTTTGCACTCCTGCTTCATCTCGTTCTCTTATTCATCATAAAGACTATATATGAGTCTATGTATCTTTGTATCAAATTCGCGTCAAATTCGCGCTAAATTCGCAATTTTACGAATTTAGTACGAATTTAGTACGAATTTAATACGAATTTGGTTCGAATTTAATTAGGACTTTGTATAAAAGTAACCTGGTTGAGCTTCTTCCTGGAAGTATCTGTCATAAATCTTTAATTTAAAAGGAGAAGCTGTTGTATTTATTTTTTCCGCGACTGATGCCTCTCCCTTGAATTATTGTTCAGGAAAAGAAGGAATGCTTTTATGTTTTCGGGGATTACTATCGGGCAGACAGTTCCTTTATATCCTTTACTTCCAGGACCTGTTTTTTGTAGCCTGTCAAAACGCTGTTGATCATAGCGCGCCCAACTTCCTGCAGGGTAAGGATACTGCCTGGAAAGAATAACTGAAATAAAGGGATTAGCTTTACTGAAATCCGGTAAAGGGTTTTAAGATGTTGCTGTCCTTCTGTAGGTTTCATTATGCCCGGCCGGAAGTTGTATGCACGTTTCAGTGGCAACCGCATCAGGTCGTTTTCTGTTTTGCCCTTTACCCGCGCCCACATGAGCTTTCCTTTTTCGGTGCTGTCGGTGCCCTGGCCCGATAGGTAACAAAACACCAGGCCGGAGTTCAGGGCAGCCAGTGTTTTGGCAAAGTGCAGGGTGGTGTCGTAGGTGATTCGGGTGTATTCTGGTTCCTTCATGCCCAGCGAACTGACCCCGGCACAAAAAAAGCAGGCATTATACCCCTTTAGCTGGTCTTCTACCTTATCGGACTGAAGAAAATCGGATAAAATAAGTTCCTTCAGTTTGGGATGTTTTATGCCTGAAGAATGCCTTGCCACGCTTAATACCTGTTTTACCTTTTTGTGTTCAAGGCATTCGAGCAAAACGCCTTCGCCTACCATGCCTGTTGTTCCGGTTACAATAATTTTCAGTTCCATTTCGCTTGTAATAATCTTGTTTGGTTCATTTTTTGCTTTTGTTTTTTTTCTTTCTCCTGTTTTTAACGTAAAGGTACATGAATTAAAATATTTTATCTCTAATTTGGCTGCTGCTTTATTTCTTGCTATAAAAGGTTAACGGTTCCACCCCTTTTTTCAGGGTTTGATATACTACACAATACCTTTCTGTCAGTTTGGCCAATGTTTGTAGCTGTTCAGGTGTGGCCTCGGTATTCAGAACGAATGAAAGCCGGATGGCTTTAAACCCTACTTCAGCTTCTTTTGAAACCCCCAGGGTACCTCGGAAATCGATGTCGCCTTCTGCATGAACAACTGCATCATTGATTTGAATGCCAATGGCAGTTGCCACCGCGCTTAGGGTGACGCCTGCACAGGCAACCAGGGCTTCCAGCAACATGTCGCCTGAACAGGCGAACATTCCATTGCCACCGGTGGCCGGATGAAGCCCGGCTTCAATCATTGCCTTGCCCGATTCAACCTTGCAGGAGATGCTGTCAGAAATTTTTCCCTTTGCCTTTAACGTTACAACAGCCTGCTCAGGATGTTCTTTATAATTTGCTTTAATAGGTGCCTGAATGTTTTTTAATTCATCAGAATTCATGAGTACAATTTTTTACAGATATTTATATGCATATTTCATGTTGCTGTTTTTTTAGAAACAGTCCTATAATCAGCTAACGCAAATTTGTAAAAAGAGGGTTACATAGGGTTTATGTAAAAATGCCTGCTGAAAACTGAAGAAAAATCGTGTTTAAGAGGCCTGTCATTCCCTCTGTTACACATTCTCACATTCCCTTGTTTTTTTCTAATTTTGCATCATGCAATTTAAGGTAGTATCGGATTATAAACCCACGGGCGATCAGCCGGAAGCCATTAGGCAGCTGACGGAGGGTTTGATGAGCGGTGAACGGTTTCAGACCCTGCTTGGAGTTACGGGCTCAGGGAAGACTTTTACTATGGCCAATGTCATTGAAAGGGTGCAGCGGCCAACACTGATATTAAGTCATAACAAGACGCTGGCGGCTCAGTTATATGGTGAAATGAAACAGTTCTTTCCGGAAAATGCGGTGGAGTATTTTGTGTCGTATTACGATTATTACCAACCCGAGGCATATATGCCTACAACCGATACTTATATTGAGAAGGATCTTTCCATAAACAAGGATATAGAAAAACTAAGGCTGAGCACTACTTCTTCATTGCTTTCAGGCCGCCGTGATGTGGTAGTGGTATCTTCCGTATCGTGCCTGTACGGTATAGGAAACCCGGATGATTTCCATGCCAATATTACCACGTTGAAGGTTGGCCAGACAGTTTCACGCAACAGCATGCTCCACTCCCTTGTGGATGCCCTCTATTCACGTAGCGAAGTGGATTTTCAACGGGGTAATTTCAGGGTTAAGGGCGATACAGTGGATATTTATCCGGCGTATGCCGATTCGGCCATTCGTGTGGTGTTCTGGGGTGATGAGATAGAAGAAATAGCAGGTTTCGACCCGCTTACAGGACACACTATTCATCAGATGGAGGATGTAGTAATTTATCCTGCCAATATATTTGTAACAACAAAGGCACGTTTGCAGGCAGCCATCCACAATATACAGGATGACCTGGTGAAACAGGTGGAATATTTTAAGGAGATAGGCAAACCTCTGGAAGCAAAGCGTATTCTGGAAAGGGTGGAGTACGATATGGAAATGATGCGAGAGCTGGGGTATTGCCCCGGCATCGAAAATTATTCGCGTTACTTCGACGGAAGACTGCCGGGTACCCGGCCATTCTGCCTGCTGGATTATTTCCCCGACGATTTCCTGACCATTCTAGATGAAAGTCATGTTACCATTCCACAAATACGCGCCATGTATGGGGGCGACAATTCACGTAAAACTACATTGGTGGAGTATGGATTCCGGCTTCCTGCTGCCATGGACAACCGCCCGTTAAAGTTTGAGGAATTTGAAAATCTGACAGAACAAACAGTTTATGTGAGTGCTACTCCTGCTGATTATGAACTGGAGAAATGTGAAGGGGTGGTGGTGGAACAGATTATCCGGCCCACAGGACTGCTTGATCCCATCATTGATGTGCGCCCCAGTACCAACCAGATTGATGATTTGATGCATGAAATAAATATTCGGACAGAGCGCAACGAGCGGATTTTGGTAACCACCCTTACCAAACGTATGGCAGAAGAGCTTTCAAAATACCTGCTGAACATGGGGGTAAAAACACGGTATATTCATTCCGATGTGGATACGATGGAGCGTGTGGAGATTATGGAGCAGCTGCGAAAAGGAGAATTTGATGTGCTGGTGGGTATTAACCTGCTGCGCGAAGGATTGGATTTACCAGAGGTTTCGCTGGTGGCCATTCTGGATGCCGACAAGGAAGGGTTTCTGCGGTCAGAGCGCTCACTTACCCAAACAGCTGGACGCGCTGCACGTAACCTGAACGGAATGGTTATTATGTATGCGGATAAAATAACCAATTCCATGCAACGTACCATCGATTCTACAAATTACCGGCGCGAAAAACAGATGACATTTAATATCGAAAACAACATCACTCCTACTCAAATTGTAAAACCTACCCGTGAAATTATCGGATATGAGTTTAGGGGGGGCAGGAAACCTATGGAGTATGGTGATAATGGACTGCCCGATCTGGCTGCCGATCCGGTAGTGCAGTATATGAGTTTAGAAGGCATTGAAAAAACAATTGAGAAAACTAAAAAGCAGATGAAAGCCGCCGCCAAAGAATTGGATTTCATTGAGGCTGCCCGCCTGAGGGATGAAATGTTTGCCTTTGAACGGCTGCTGATTGAACGAAAAAACCAGAAGGTTAATAAAAAGTGATGACAGCATCCACTCTTGCTCCGGCTTTTGTTTATGAGTTATTCTGTATGTTATTTTGATTTTTTATGTTGTAGATTCATTGGCCGGGGGAATATTTTATGAATGCCAGGATTTATCAGTCGTTTCCTCAATGCAGGTTTGCGCAAATTAATAATATCCGGTATTTTATGTAGAATTAAATTTCAGACGATATTTTTTCCCTGTGTTGTTTTTTCGAAAGGATGGGGTGGTTAATTTTGATTCATTGAAAACATTCATTTTTTTTTTAAATCATAAAAAACATTCATTGTTAATAAGTTTTTATCCTTTTGTATGTGTATGAAATTCAGTAAGGAGATCCATTTTCCGTTGGGTTAAACAAATTATCCGATTAAAATTTCCGGATAAAAAATTTGGTTCCCTTGAATAAAATGTATTTTTACAATGAAATTTTAATGGAAATGGAGATTTCAATAAGGCAATTTAGCAACAAAATAAAAAACCTTATCCTTAAACCGGTTTCCTTTTGGAAGAATGAAAAGCTGGAATCAAATGGTGCCCAGCAATTATTTACAGGATATTTTCTACCACTTGTATTATTGGTGGGAGCTGCTGAATTTGCAGGGCAATTGTTGAAGGGTTCAGGGTTTTATCTGATGTATCCATTCATGCTTTTTCTGCGTGAAATTCTTCTTTTTCTTTTTATGTACGGTTTTTCGGTATTCATTACAACTCAGCTGATGAAGCCTTTTGGCGGCAGTTGTAATATAGCTGTTGTTCGAAAAATTGTTACCTACAGTCTTATTCCTGTAATGTTAGTAACAACTCTAACCAATCTTTTTCCTTTCTTATATGTACTCCAGGTTCTTGGATTTTATAGTTTTTTTATATTCGTTGCCGGGGTAGAGGTACTCTTCGATTTTCCTGAAAGAAAACGGACCCGCTACATTCTCATATCCATTTTGGCAAACTTTTTTATTTATAGCTTCCTGAGCATTTTTCTTTCAAAATTGGTTGCTTCATTTTTATAGTGTTTTTTTCCTTTTTCCTTCTTACTTTTGCCTTTTTACATTGTAAGTTTGACTTTAACAGGTTTTTGATTTTATATTTTTATCGTGGCACATCCAAAGGCAAATATTAATATTAAGAATAAGAAAGCTTCTTTCGAATACGAGCTGGTGGAGAAATTAGTGGCAGGAATGCAACTGGTTGGGACAGAAATAAAATCCATCCGTAACGGCAAAGTCAGTATGAATGATGCTTATTGCCAGTTTTATGGCGGAGAATTGTTTGCTAAAAACATTCACATTTCAGAATACGAAATGGGTAATATCAATAACCATCCGGCCAAACGAGACAGAAAATTATTGCTTACAAAAAGAGAACTTATGAAGTTGGATCGTAAGCTGAAAGAATCGGGATTTACCATTGTTCCCACCCGGATGTTTATTAATGACAAAGGGCTTGCAAAACTGGAAATTGCCCTGGCACGTGGAAAAAAGTTGTATGATAAACGCGAAACAATGAAACAGAAAGATTCTAAAAGGGAAATGGACAGGATGATGAAGCATTAAGAAAGGTTGCTGTGTGTTGAGGCTTGAAATTTTTTTATGAATCCAGTTATATGAGTCAATACGATTTCGGGGCTAAGTTTATCTTTTGGATAAATGAATGCATTAGATGAATGCAGAAAGGATTTTAAAAACGGGAAATTTTTGCATGGATGGGATGAGCAAAACAACCATGGGCTGGAATTATTTTGAGAAATTTTTAGGTTTCGAACAGATTCTGGTTAAAAAATCAGGCTACCTCCATATTTTCTATTGGAATAATTTTATCCCCCTTATACTTTAGCAACAGGTTGGCCACAGCAAGTGTATCTTTTTCGCAGTAGCGTACAATGCGTTCTATATCTTTTTCCTCCCAAAATATCTGGGCAACCTGGCTGCCATCGATATCGTCTTTTGGTGTGGGAATATTGAAAAGTTCGCACATGAGCGATAAAGATGTATAGTGTTTATAATCACCAAATTTCCATAGTTGCAGGGTATCAATCAGCTGATCTTTTACCTCCCAGGGTTTTGAACCGGCAATGTCAAATAGTTTAGGAAGTTGCAGGTTGTTAACCAGCGCCCGGCGGGCAATGTAGGGATAATCAAATTCTTGTCCGTTATGTGCACACAACCTGCGTTTACCAACTTTCGTAAAAGCTTCCAGTGTATTAAAAAATTCCTGAATTAATGTTTTTTCATCTTCATTGTAAAACGATTTCACCCGGAAGCAGAGATTGCCGTTTTTTTGGGTAACATACCCTGCTGAAATGCAGATGATGCGACCGAATTCAGCATAAATACCCGCACGGTTATATAAGACTTCCACGGGCTCGTCGTTATTGATCTGGAACCTCATTTTATGCTCCCAAAGCTGTTTCCACTTTTCGTTTAACCCTTTGTATTCAGAAGCCAGAGGCACAGTTTCAATATCGAGGAAAATGATTTCTTCAATGGAAATATTGTCTAACATTTTTTTATTTTAAAGTATGGTTAATATGGTTTGTAAGAATACTTATGGCAACATGGTTCTTCCCTCCCTGCGGAATGATGATATCTGCATATTTTTTTGAAGGTTCAATGAATTGCAGGTGGCTTGGCCTTACGGTTTTTTCGTAGCGGTCGAGAACCTGGTTCACACTGCGCCCTCGTTCGTTGATATCGCGCCTGATAACACGTGAAAGACGAACATCGGAATCGCAGTCAAAAAAAATTTTTATGTCCATTAGTTCTCGCAACTTTTGGTGCGTAAGAATTAGAATTCCTTCCACAATCAAAACATCTCCCGGCTTAACCCGATGGGTTGGTTTTTGGCGGGTGCAGGTAATAAAAGAATAAACCGGTTCTTCAACTGGTTCTCCTTTTTTCAATTTCTTTATATGATTAATCAGCAGATCGAATTCAACCGAATCGGGATGGTCAAAATTTTGAGTCCTGCGTTCATCCAAACTTAATTGACTGTGGTCGTAGTAGTAGGAGTCCTGCGAAATGATGGATACCTCCTCTTTGAAAAACTGCTCTGCTATTTTATAAACCACTGTTGTTTTTCCTGATCCAGTACCTCCGGCTATGCCTATTATGAGCATTTCGCTTTTTAGTTTATTGTTAATATTGGCCGAATTTAAAGTTTTTGCTTAAATTGCTGTCCGGAAAACATTAATTTCACGGCCGAAAAACGAAGGTACAAAAATTCACTGCGATATGATAAATCATGTAGTACTTTTTAAACTGAAAGATTTCCCGAAGGAAGAAAAGGTCCAAATTATTAGTGAACTTAAGGATTTACTGGAGGGATTGCCGCAAAAAATATTTGAAGTAAAATTTATTGAAGTGGGAGTAAATTATGAGCTGGAAGCTAAAAGTTACGATTTAGCCCTTATTTCTTATTTTGAATCAATTAAAGAACTGGAGGCCTACAGAGTTCACCCTGAGCACATGAAGGTGGTAGAGCGTATAAATGAAGTTACAGTTGAACGTGCTGCAGTGGATTATCACTTTAGTTAAATGCTGTTTTTCAATTCAGTAAAGCAAATTTTTCATAAATATATTAATCAATTGGTTATGCCCGGCTTATATCCTTTAAAATTTAAACCTTTTTATCTTGAAAAAATTTGGGGAGGCAATCGCATAAAAACCATCCTGGGAAAAGATTTTGGTGATTTGTCCAATTGCGGTGAAAGCTGGGAAATATCCGCTGTTGAAGGATATATTTCAGAGGTATGCAACGGATTTTTGGAAGGAAATTCTATCAATGACCTGATTGAAGTTTATATGGGTGATTTGGTGGGTGATAAAATATATAAAAAGTTTGGAATCGAATTTCCGTTGCTTTTTAAATTTATTGATACCAATAAAGATCTTTCTATACAGGTGCATCCGGGTGATGAAATGGCTATGGAAAGACATAATGCATATGGTAAAACGGAGATGTGGTATGTTATTCATGCCGAAGAAGGAGCATTGATAAATTCTGGATTTAACCAACCTGTAACGCGGGAATTGTATACCGCTTTGCTTGAAAAAGGATTGCTTACGGATATTTTGCATTACGATGTAGTGAAAACGGGAGATGTATTTTTCATACCTGCAGGAAGGGTTCATGCTATTGGGAAAGGGGTTATGCTGGCCGAGATTCAACAGACTTCGGATGTGACCTACCGGATTTTCGATTACAACCGGAAAGATGATACAGGAAATGTGAGGGAACTGCATACAGAGCTGGCTCTCGATGCAATCGATTTCAGTTACCTGCAGGAGTATAAAACAAAATATGTTGTTGATAAAAACGTATCGTCAGAAATTGTCAGCTGCGAGTATTTTACTACCAATGTATTGGAGTTTTCTCAAAAGATAGAAAAAAATTACAATATGCTGGATTCTTTTGTAGTATACATGAACCTGAATGGCAAATTTAAAATTGAATTTGAAGAGGGCGAAGAAGTGATAGAAACCGGGGAAACAGTTTTAATCCCGGCAAGCCTGGAGTCGTTTCACCTGATACCACTTAAAGATGAAGTGAAATTATTAGAGGTTTATATCAAGTAAATGAAGTTTTTGACTTGAAGGTATTAAGCTTCAGGAACAATATACCTATGGAAATAAAAGATGCCCGTTTCATAATAAGTAACTCAGAAGTGGATAAATGTCCCCGGCCGGATAAACCGGAATATGCATTTATTGGCAGGTCGAATGTTGGCAAATCGTCTTTAATAAACATGCTGACTAATCGAAAGTCTCTTGCAAAGATTTCAGGGAAACCGGGAAAAACACAATTAATAAACCATTTTCTGATTAATGAGAATTGGTATTTAGTTGATTTGCCAGGATATGGTTATGCAAAACCAGGAAGAAAAGAGAGCCGGAAATGGGAAAAGTTTATTCGTAAGTACATCTTGCTTCGTGAAAATCTTTTTTGCCTTTTTGTATTGATCGATTCAAGGCATGAGCCACAGAAAATTGATCTTGAATTTATGGAATGGCTTGGATTAAGCCAGGTTCCGTTTGCTATTATTTTTACAAAAGCTGATAAATTAAAACCTGTAGAACTGGAAAAGAATATACAGCTTTATGAGGATAAAATGTTGGAAACCTGGGAGATTATGCCTGTGTGGTTTATATCTTCAGCGTTAACAGGGGAAGGGCGTTTTGAAGTGCTTCATTATATTGAGGAAGTCAATCAGACATCAGGAACAGGGGATAAGGAAAAAACAATTTAATTTATAATTTGATAGTATAAAAGGGGTGAATGCATTAACTTTGCCCCGTTTTCAAAATAAAAACAACATTTCGATGGGCAGTAAAAATCATCCGATAAAAATTTTTACAGGCAGGGCAACCCGCTATCTTTCAAAAAAAATATGCGATAGTCTTGACGTAGATTTGGGCTTATCATCGTGCCCTGTGTTTTCCGATGGTGAGTTTGAACCTTGTTATGAGGAAACTATTCGCGGAGCACATGTTTTTATAGTACAATCCACACCACCACCCGCAGAAAACCTTCTTGAGCTATTGCTTATGATTGATGCTGCCAAAAGGGCAAGTGCAGCCCACGTGGTGGCAGTGATTCCTTATTTCGGCTTTGCACGGCAGGATCGCAAGGATAAACCCCGGGTATCTATTGGTGCTAAACTAATGGCAGATTTGTTATCTGCTGCAGGTGTTGACAGAATTATTACTATGGATTTGCATGCGGATCAGATACAAGGCTTCTTCGATGTACCGGTGGATCATCTTTTTGCCTCTGCTTTATTTATTCCATACATTAGTAAAATGGAATTACCTAATCCGATTATTGCATCTCCCGATGTTGGAGGCACTAAAAGAGCAAATACCTATGCCAGAATGTTGCAGACTGATATGGTCATCTGCCATAAAACCAGGGCGAAGGCAAACGAAGTGAATAATATGACTGTTATTGGCGATGTTAGAGGGAAAGATGTAATAATTGTAGATGATATGATTGATACTGCCGGTACCATCACCAAAGCAGCCAATCTTATGAGAAAAGAAGGAGCTAACAGTGTAAGGGCATTTGCCGCACATGGTGTATTATCCGGACCAGCTATTGATCGCATTGAGCGTTCTGCACTTGAAGAGGTTTATTTTACCGATTCTCTCGACCGTAAGGTCATCAGTGCAAAAATAAAATACCTCACTGTTGCTGATGCATTGGGAGAGGCCATTCGGCGTGTGTATAAAAATCAATCCATAAGTTCGTTATATTACCGCTAATTTATATCTTTGCACCGCTTTTTCCGAAAAGCAGGAGCATTTTGAGTGTGTAACTTTAAAATACGCACTTTTAATTATGCATGCTGTTGTTCCGGTGTATAAATCGGAAAGGACTGAGTACCATAATTATTAACATTAATTTTTTTTAAAAATGAAATCATTAAAAATTACGGGGCAGAAAAGAGAAAGCCTTGGAAAGAAAGAAGCCAAAAAATTGCGCGAGCAGGGTTTGATTCCTGGTGTATTGTACGGAAAAGATGAGGTGGTGCATTTAGCCTTTTCATTTAGCGATTTAAGAGCATTTGTATATACTCCCAGTATTTATCTGATTGAACTTACAATCGATGGAGAAGACTACAAAGCCATGATTCAGGATATACAATGGCACCCGGTTGAGGAACAGATTCTGCATATCGATTTTCTGAAAGTCGAAGAAAATGTTCCGGTGAAAATTGGAGTTCCTGTTGAACTTACGGGTACTGCAAAAGGTATTAAAGCTGGTGGTAAGGTAAAATTTAATATGCGTAAACTACGTGTAAAGGCGTTGGCTGAAAATCTGCCCGATACAATTAAAATTGATATTACTAAACTCGGTATAGGTGATAGTATCAAAGTGGAGTCTCTTAATCGCGAGAACATGGAGTTCCTGGATAATAAATCCAATCTGATTGTTGGTATTGTTTCTACCAGAGTTGCAAAATCGGCTATGGCACTTCCGGAAGATGAGGAGGAGGAGATGGCTGAGGAAGAGGGAGAAGTGTCGGCAAGTGAAGTTCCGGCAACCGAACCCAATGAGCCTAAGGAATAATAAAAACTTTGTAAATGAGAAAATGTGAAGTATTTGATAGCAGGGCTTGGAAATATAGGTCCGGAATATAAAAATACACGTCACAATATAGGTTTTCAAATATTGGACGCTCTTGCCGGGGCGTCCAATATTGCTTTTAATGACAAACGCTATGGATTTGTAGGTGAATACCTGTTCAAAAGCCGTACATTTATATTGCTTAAACCATCGACTTTCGTTAACCTTAGCGGACGTGCAGTAAATTATTGGCTAAAGAAGGAAAACATTCCCATTGAGAACCTGTTGGTTCTTGTTGACGATCTTGCTTTACCTTTTGGTCAATTAAGGATTAAAGCTAAAGGAAGTCCTGGCGGGCACAATGGCCTTCGTAATATTTCAGATATGTTGGGAACCCGTGAGTATGCGCGGTTGCGTTTTGGAATAGGGGATGAATTTCATCCTGGATTCCAGGTGAATTACGTGTTGGGTAGATGGACGACAGAGGAATTAATGCAATTGCCTGAAAAAATTGATACCTGCATTGAAATTATTCAAAGTTTTGGCACAATTGGTATTGAACGTACTATGAATTTTTTCAATTTGAAAAAATAGAGCATGTCAGATACCGTAAGAATTGATAAATGGTTATGGGCAGTCCGTATTTTTAAAACACGCAGTCAGGCATCTGAAGCATGTAGAAAGGGGCATGTGTTGATTGGCTATCTTCCTGTAAAACCTGCACGTGAAATACATGCCGGTGAAGTAGTGAAGGTAAGGATGAATCCGATTACGCGAAGCTACAAAGTTCTGGCCGTTGCTGAAAAACGAATGTCTGCAAAACTAACAGCAGGTTTCATAGAAGACATTACACCAAAGGAAGAACTGGATTTGCTGGAGGTGCAAAAACATATGAATTGGAACATCCGTGAGCGCGGTACCGGACGGCCAACTAAGAAGGATCGGCGTAATCTGGACAATTTGTTTGATGTTTAGTCCAGTAAGTTTTAATTGAAGCAGCTGTCGGGTTAAGGAAATATTTAAATTACAACAATAATGCTTATTGCTCAGCAGAAACGAAAAGAAAATATAGCAGAATATATCCTGTACTTTTACCAGGTAGAGGATTTAATCAGAGCCTTTCAGCTCGATATGGATTTGATTAACGAAAAGTTGGTAGCCAGTTACCAGGTTGATGAGAAAACTGCGACCGAAATTTCGGCCTGGTATGAAAACCTGGTGGCAATGATGAAAAAAGAAGGACGCCAGTATTCGGGACACCTTCAGTTTTTGGAAAACCTGACAGCTGATCTTAATGAGTTTCATTTGCGCGTGATTGCCGGGGCGGAAGCTCCATTGTATACTTCATCTTATCAGTCAGTAGAAGGCTTAATAAATGAGTTGAGCCAGAAGAACCATTATGCAACAAATACAGTACAGACAGCCCTGGATGGGATTTATGGTTATTTGCTTCTTCGGATGCAAAAAAAAGAAATATCCTCAGAGACCACTAAAGCAGTAAAAAGACTCAGCAGTTGGTTGTCACAACTATCGCAGCTATACAGAGAGTATGAAGCTGGCGATCTGCAGTTATAATACCTGCTTATTCTTTATCTTCATTAATTATTCCAAGCTCAAATTTATCAGGAAAAAGCCTCCTCTCCTGAACTGTAGGTATGCGACATGTGTTTTTTTTTCCAAACCAATTGTAACGGTTTCGTGCAATCCACCTGTAGATGGGATTTCTCAAGAAGGAGGGTAAGATTTTAATGACAGCTGCCATGCGCCAGGGATAAGGTAAAAGTGCAGCAATCTCGAGGACAGCCTCCGATTCGGTAAAGACTTTTTTCTCCTTTATCAGAATGACGGAATCCGTATTTTCAGGTATTGGAAATTTCTGCGAAATCAGATTACCGGCATCAGTTTGCAGAGGGATAAATCTGAATAAATGCTTTTTATCTTTATTGATGATAAAATCTACTGCACTGTTGCAAAGATTACAAATTCCGTCGAACAGGATTAATGGATTTTGAATCATTATTCTTTCTATTGTTGTTTTGCATTATGCTCCAGTCCTGAGCTGGTTTCTCCATGTGTGTAAAAACGGGTGGTCGGATATGCCAGTTCAATATCTTTATGGATATTAATACTGGTCAATATATCCTGCCAGATATCATTTTCCGATCCTCTGCGTTTTCGTGGGTCACATAAGTACCGGATAGTTAGCTTCACTCCGAAATCAATAACTTTGATGTAAACTATGGGTGTGAAATGTGTATAGTAGATTAAATAGTTTCTGCTGGATTTAAATATTTCTTTTTCCGCAGCTTTGCTGAAATGCTCGGCATGCCTGTATATAAGTTCCGTAAGAATGGATTTGGCTTTTTCCCAGTTACTTTCAAAGGTAACTACTACGGGTATTTCATTCCAGATGTAATTGAATCCTGAACTGTAATTAGCCTGAGCTTCCAAAAAGACCTTGCTGTTGGGCATATGAATAATTCTGCCTGTGCTTTGGTCGGCATCTACCCAGTTGCCTATTTCAAGTATTGTAAACTGGAACAGCCGGATATCGATAACATCGCCGGCATGTTCCCCCATTTGAACACGGTCACCGACAATAAAGGGGTGGCGTATTATTATGAAAAACCATCCGGCAAGATTGGTTAACGGATCTTTTAAAGCAATGGCCAAACCAGCTGAAAATAATCCCAGGAAGGCTCCAAAATTTTGAAAGGCTTGTATCCATATTGCAAGAATTATCAATAATCCCAAAAAAGGGAGGATAAAAGAAAGCGAACGCTTCCACTGATAGCGGATTTTAATGTTTTTGGTCTGGCTCCAGACGATCCTCAATACTATAACCTGGAAAAGGTACAAAAACATTATTAGAATAAGTGTAAGAAAAAACTTACTAATCGTTTCGGGAGACATACCTGTGTATTCAGCCAGATAGTTGCGTAAATTATTCATCAGGTCATATTTATTAAGAGGAATTTACAAAATTTTATTCAACCAAATATGGGAAACCCGGATAATGTATAACTAATTCCATCTGGCTAGAGCCAATTTTTTCTCCTGAAGTAGTAGAGCATGATTCCGGCAAGTACTATCATAACTCCCCACATGGCAAAATAGCCATATTTGAAATTCAGTTCGGGTAAATATTTAAAATTGGTGCCGTAAACACCGGCAATGAAAGTGAGTGGTATGAATATGGATGCAAAAATGGTAAGCACCTTCATTACTTCATTGGTGCGATCGGCTACATTGGAATGATAGATATTCAGGTAATCGTTGGCCATATTGTGGTATATTTCAACTGCCTCCAGGGCTTGTGTGGTCAAATCAGATAAATCTTTCAGAAAAGAAAATGTCTTCTTCTGTATAAGTTCTGAATCGGTTTTATTCCAAAACAGCATCATTTCTTTTAAAGGGAAAATGGATTTACGGACGAATCCGATAGTTGTTTTGAATCGGTATATATTTTCCAGGGTCAGCTTTTGTGAGTGATGCAGTACTTCGTTTTCCATATCCTCCATTGATGTTCCCAGCCTTTCAATGCTGTGAATATAGCCATCAACCAGGGTGTCAATCAATACATATGCCAGGTAATCGGCACCTGCATAACGAATGCGTCCGCGATTGTTACGAATCCGTTCACGTACCGGATCAAAGTAATGGCCCTGCTTTTCCTGAAAAGTAACCACTCTGTTTTTTCCCAGCACGATGGAAACCTGGTCTCCGGAAATCTTACGGGAGTCTTCATGATAATCGAGCACCTTCAGAAAAAAAGTAAGATTCTTTTCGTTTTCTGCCAGTTTAGGCCGTTGATCTGTATTGAGTATGTCTTCCAATTCGAGCGACTGGATGGCAAATTTTTCTCCCAGACGGCCAATTAATTCAGTATCCTGCAAACCGTAAACATTAACCCACATCACAGTGCCTTCCGGAACAGTATCGGGGATCTCATCTGTACGATCCACCACAGTTTCTGATAATTGCTCCTTATTGAAGATCATAAGATGAATTTCTGTTTTTTCCATTTTAGGATTCCCAATAAAAATAAGGGAACCTGGTACTGTGCCATGCGATTTTTTACGGCTTTTAATAAATCGTGCCATTATTCAATAGATTTATTGTCTTTAGAGTAAACAAATAACAGGCTTCCCAACTCATCATATCCCTCAAACAGCTTTTCCTTTTCATGCTTTACCAGTTCCTCCCGGATACCTATCATGGTAAGTCCTGTATTTCCTGAATTTTGATTTATTATGGTTTTTATCGGAACATCTTCATCCTGTATCAGCAGACGTATACTTTTATCTGAAATGGGTAACCGCCCTGTTTGGACCAATTCGTACATTGATTTTCTAGTCTTTTCATATTCTTCTTTTTTGCACACATTAAAGATTTTAATGTGTGCATGTTTCCAGCTGGGATGCCCAAGGAAGATAAATCCCAACAGAATCATCAGATTGGCATTCTCGGTATCCAGGGAGTTGATCCAAATATGTATCCCCTTTTTGTATTGAATTTCCCGATTGCTGCTTCCCAGGATACATATGTCGAAATCGCCCGAATTAACAAGAGCAAAGTTGTCAATGATCTCTTCCAGGTTTGATGGCTGCTGCTTATCGTATTCAAAAATAACCATGTTGTTCTCCATTCCTGCAATACCAGGAATCTGAATGGCCTGTGCAATGGCCGAAGTATTGGAAGGGGAAATCAAAGTGTCAATGTATACATGGCTTTCCATTGAATCAACATGGTCGAACAGCTTTTTAAGTTCTTCTCTTGCCTTTATCGCTGTTGATTTCGAATAGTAACCTACGATATGGTGCAGATAGGTGCCAAAACCGTACTTGTATGAAATCCAGTTGAGCAGGCGAAAAGCCTTATCGCGTTTGAAAGAATCTTTGGAAATGCAAATGGCACTGGGACGCCACTCCCTTTTTTCCTTCTTCGTTTGCTTTTTCTGAATCATCACCTGAAGGTTTTTATTGAGTTGGAAAAGGGAATTGGCAAAAATTGAAGCAAACCCTTTCCGGGATGAATGATAATAGTTAATGTACAGATATATGCCTGTAATAAAAGCAAAAGAGAGCAATGCAAAGGGTGTACTGATTTTAAACATTACCCATACTGATATTGCAAATCCTGTCATTGATATATACCAGCGCGATTTGAATGAAGGGCGGTAGGATGGCGATGATCCGAAATGATTTAGAAAAGAAATGAGACACAGAGAGCCATAGGTTACCATAAAAAACATGGTAATGATTGATGCTACAGCATTGACATTTCCCAGGGCAACAAATATGAACGCAATAACAGAAGTAACCAGCGAAGCATTTACCGGCTCATTGTCCTTTTCAGTTGCCCGGCCCAGCCAGTTGTTGATTCTCGGTGAGGGTAAAGCCTGATCCAGTGCCAGTGCCTGTAAGGTCCTTGGTGCTACCATTACGGAGCCCAGTGCTGAGGAAAGAGTTGAGGCTGCTAATCCCAGCGGAATTACGACCGCTCCGGCAATCGCTATACGTGACATGATAAGCTGGTGTTCAAGCAAGTCTTCTACGGGTGCCGATTTAGCAAGTTTCCAGACCACAAAAATATACACCACCATTCCCATAAGAGTAGCCATGGTAGTGCCTAAAGGAATGGATTTGGAAGGTTTTTTTAAATCGCCCGAAAGACCTACTCCGGCAGTCATTCCAGTAAAGGCAGGAAAAATGATGGCAAAAACTACAAAAAATTCATTCGGGTTCCGAAGCTGGGCATTCATCAGTCCAAAAGTGGAAGCCTCTCCATGTCCTGTGCTGCCCATAAAAAACATAACCAACGACACGAATAACACGGCAATTACAACATAAAGTGTTTTTACACCAAGGTTAGCCCCCTTTTTAATAATTAATACTGCCAAAATTATCATTACCGGAATGCTTATGACCTGACGTGGAAGCGTCATGCCATAATTATTCAGCATGTAATTAAAGAAAAATTCGAAAGCTTCAGTAAACGCAATTACATAGAATGCCACGCTGATAGCTTGTGAAAGAAACAATGCCAGGCCTATGGTGGCTCCAATATTTAACCCGAAGGAGCGCGAGATGATAAAATATTCACCCCCACCTTCCACCCGTTTATTGGTTGCTATTTCGGAAATAGCCAATGCTGTAGGGATAGTTACCAGGTGGCCTAACAGGATAATTAAAATTACTCCCCAAAAACCGAGTGTGCCAACAGCATATCCAAAACGAAGAAATAAAATAGCTCCAAGAATGGTAGATATTGCAGTAAAGAAAACTGGTGCAGTTCCAAACTTATTTGAATGATTATCCATGTGGTTCTTGTTAAAGTCTCGTTATTTTTGTTACTAAAAGTACATAAAATAGGCTGAAAATATAAATAAAAAAACAAACAACGAGAATAATAAAAAGCGGCCGGCAAATAATATCTGGTTCTACTTTTAGGTGTCGGTTCAAATAACCGTCTTTTTTTGTTTTATTATCTTTAAGTTCGCTTGTTATTATTTTAAAGTTCACTAGTTTTATTGGTGCAATCACTTTGTGATTCCTTTTAATCGATAAATTCTATATTAATGCGATTCTTCCATGATACAGGTAAGGGATCTGAATTTCACCTATAAAAAATCCGGAAAAAGTGTTATTCACCATATGGATTTTAAAATAGAAGAAGGTGAAATATTTGGTTTTTTGGGTCCCAGTGGTGCAGGTAAAACCACTACACAAAAACTTTTAATCGGGTTGTTAAGAAATTACAAGGGACAGATTCATGTTTTTGACCGGGAGCGAAGTAAATGGGGTAAAGACTTTTATGAACAGGTAGGGGTAGCTTTTGATTTTCCAAATCTGTATACCCGTTTAACAGCAAAGGAAAATTTGCAGCTCATTGGAGCCTACTACAGAAACAGAATTAATGATCCTGAAGAATTGCTCGAAATGGTAGGTCTTCTGCCGGATAAAAATGTCAGGGTGGAGAATTTCTCTAAAGGGATGAAAATGCGGCTCAATTTTGTGCGTTCCATCATGCACAACCCGAAGCTGATGTTTTTTGATGAACCTACTTCAGGGCTTGATCCCGTGAATGCCCATACCATAAAAGAAATCATTCTGAATTTGAAAATGCAGGGAAAAACTATTTTTCTCACCACGCATAATATGACTGTAGCAGAGCAGCTGTGCGACAGGGTAGCGTTTATTGTTGACGGGCAGATTGCTGCTACAGGATCTCCAAAAGCATTGATGATTGAGCATGGTCGGCGTTCGGTTAAAGTGGAGTATAGTCTTAATGGAGAATTATTGGAACAGAATTTTGAAATGAACGATCTGGGAAGAAATGAAAAGTTCCTATACATTTTAAAAACTGCCGATGTTAAAACCATTCACAGTGCAGAGGCAACATTGGAAAATATTTTTATAAAAATCACAGGAAGGACTTTGCTATGAGAATATACAATGCAATTCAAGCCGATATGCGGTTTCAATTTAAGCAAGGGTTTTATTTAGTTTATGTTTTTGTTACAGCTATGTATCTGGTCTTGCTTTCTTTCCTGCCTGAAAAGATCTTTCTTATAGCTACACCCCTGGTTGTTTTTTCCGACCCATCGGTATTGGGTTTGTTTTTTATAGGAGGAATCATTTTGCTGGAAAAAGGACAGGGAGTATTATCGGTGCTTGTGGTGTCGCCTCTGAAAACGGCAGAATACCTTCTGGCCAAAGTAATCTCACTGGGGTTTATTTCGGTGATGGCAGCAGTTGCCATTACTTTTTTCAGTGGTTATCAGCAGGTGAACTGGTTTGTCTTGATTGCTTCGGCATTGCTTACTTCTGCTGTTTTTACATTAAGCGGTATCATGATAAATGCCGGCTGCAATTCGGTAAACCAGTATCTTTTGAGGACCATACCCTGGATGCTGCTTCTGGTTTTACCGTGCTTAACCTTGCTGCAATTTCCTGGCTCCTGGTTGTTTACAGCAGTGCCTTCAGTGGCTGCATTAAGGCTGATGCTGGGTGCCTGTTTGGGGATTGGGTGGGCTGAAGCATTGGGTCTGATTGTTTACCTGATGGGTGTGAATTTTTTGCTTCTGAAATGGGCAATACGTGTGTTTGAAGATAAAGTAATTTTTCAGGATTAGAATATGATTCGACGGGTTCATTTGAAAAACGACGTCAGGCAGATCATTCGCGATCCAGTAATGTCCAGTCTTTTACTGGCACCTCTGCTGCTAATTGTTGTTTCTAAACTGCTGCTGGTATTGCTTGTTCCTGCAGTTGCTGCTCATGCCGGTCTGGATTTTACCCGATGGTATGTGTGGGTACTGGTTTTTATATTGCTTCTGAATGCAGGAATGTTGGGAATAGTTACTGGTTTTATGATGCTCGACGATAAGGATGGCAATATTGCTGAATTAATGTCTGTCACTCCATTGGGCCGGAGCGGATATCTTCTGAACCGTCTTTTTTTTACTTCAGGTTTATGTGTGATATATACATGCCTTGCATGTTTCATTTTGGATGTTGCCTTATTGCATCCACTTACCGTAATCTTATTGTCTGCACTGCTTGCATTATATTCTGCCACTATTGGACTTATGCTGTTTGCAGGTGCAGAGAACAAAGTGAAGGGATTAACTTATTCTAAAGCGTTGAATTTACTCTTAGTGTTTGCTTTTGCTGATTTGTTTTCCTTAAAGTGGTTTACGGTGGTTGCCTGGTTTTTTCCACCTTACTGGATTTCACAACTTATTATTAATCCTTTTTCACTTAAGGTTGTTTTCATTGCAGTGGCAGTTCATTTTGGCTGGCTGTTTCTGCTATTGGCTCAATATTTCAGAACAGCAGAATGAATAACTTTTTATTAAATTGGCAGTTGAATTTAAGTTTCACAGGCATGAAGAATATTGGCAAAACATCCTTGTTTTTAATTTTTACATTTGGAATCAGTTATTCTATGGCCGGTCTGTTCTTTCTAATGGGTGGAGAATATGCCACCACCAGTGGAACAATACTGGCAATAACCTACATGTTTGTTCCGACTCTTTCCGTACTTTTGGTTGAAAAACTGGTATATCATGAAAAAATCCGTGAACGGTTGTTGATTTCTTTTAAAATAAACAGATGGTTTTTTGTCGCATGGCTGCTTCCTCCGGTTCTTACTTTTCTCACCGTTGGCATCAGCCTGCTGTTCCCGAATGTTTCCTATACACCGGGAATGGAAGGATTACTGGCTCGTTTTGAAGGTACAATTACCCCGGGGCAACTGGATGAAATGAAACAAAGCCTCGAAACAATGCCCCTGCCTCCTGTATTGTTAATTTTGTTGCAGGGATTGCTTGCCGGCATAACCATAAATGCTATTGCCGGTTTCGGAGAGGAACTGGGATGGAGAGGTTTTCTGGTTCATCAGTTTAAAAATTTGAATTTCTGGAAGGCAGCTTTGGTCATTGGCTTTATTTGGGGCGTATGGCATGCTCCCATAATCCTTATGGGGCACAATTACCCGCAGCATCCGGTGGCCGGAGCTTTCATGATGACCCTATGGTGCATCCTGTTAAGCCCGCTGTTTTTATACATTACCATTAAAACGAAGTCGGTGATTGCAGCTGCTGTAATGCATGGTACCCTAAATGCAGTCGCAGCACTGGCAATCATGACAATTGAGGGAGGAAGTGACCTGCTGACCGGTCTTACTGGTTTGGCAGGCTTTATTGCCGTTGGATTCGCTGTAGGGGCATTCTTTATTTACGACAATTTTATTACCCGTGAAAAAATTATGTTTGGGTTTGTTGGCGATAAGTTGCCGGCTGTGCCTGAGCAGCAAAATATTAATGAAAATGGAAAAGGATAAATTCAGAGCCCGGATTAAAAAGAGCATTGATGATCTTTTTGCTTCCATCGATGAACTGGATTCAAAAAAAGATGAGCTGAAGGATAAAACAAAGGCAAAGTATAATGAAATAATGGCTGAGATAAAACAATTAGAAGCAAGCCTGGAAGCAACCCACCGTCGGATGCAGAGCGCCGACGACAGTAATTGGGAGGAAGCCAAAAAGGCATTTAAAAAAAGTGCGGAATCGTTTCGTGAGGCTTTTGAAAACCTTGCCGCATACTTAAAAAAATCGCCGCCTCCACCGGGAAATGATAAAAGCCCTGACTATGAAATTTGAGATGTTTGCCCCCCAATAATTAGAAAAATTCGTTTTGTTGGGAGGCAAGTAACCTGCGGTGATTTTCACAAATCATTATTAAATTTGTTTAATCCTCTAACTTAACTTATATCTTATCCGGTATTAGTTCGTATTAAGTTCGTATTAAGTTCGTATTAAATTTGCACATATTTCGCAATTTTGCGAATTTGATGCGAATTTGATACGAAGATACTACGAATATACTACGAATAAAGTGCGAGGATAATATTTTAGAAACAGCATTATATATGTTTTGAGAGGGAAGGATCAACTTTTATCATTATTTGATTATATTTTAAGCTGTAATTATGATTAAAATACAGTCATATGGATAATAATAAAATACAGCAAAAATTGAATATTCTTGCCGATGCAGCCAAATACGACGTATCCTGTGTTTCCAGTGGCAGCAGTCGGGGAAATGTTAAAAAAGGAATAGGCAGCAATGTATCCTGCGGCATTTGCCACAGCTTTACTGAGGACGGACGGTGCGTCAGCCTGTTTAAAATTCTGATGACCAACAGCTGCATTTATGACTGTGCCTACTGCATCAACCGCAGGAGCAATGATCATCCACGGGCCACCTTTACTGTGGATGAGATTGTGGAACTTACCATTGGATTTTACCGCCGGAATTATATTGAAGGGTTATTTCTGAGCTCGGGGGTGATTAAAAATCCGGATTATACCTTGGAGCGAATAGTGCAGGTGGCCCGAAAACTACGGTTGAAAGAACAATTCAACGGCTACATCCACCTCAAGGCGATACCAGGTTCAAATGAAGAACTTATACGGCAGGCAGGATTGTTTGCTGACAGGTTGAGTGTGAACATTGAAATACCTTCAGAAGTCAACCTGAAAAAGCTTGCTCCTGAAAAAAAACTGCCGGATATTCTGACCCCTATGGCTCAAATACACAATTCCATAATTGCCAGCAAGGAGGAACGTAAAAAGTATCGTAAGGCACCGCAGTTTGCACCTGCCGGACAAAGCACACAGTTAATTATTGGAGCCACGCCCGAAAACGACCGGCAAATTATTCTGCTTTCTTCGGAGTTGTATCAGACCCGGAATTTGAAACGGGTTTATTTCTCTGGATACATTCCGGTTAATTCATACGATCAGCGGTTGCCTGCATTAAATACCCCTCCGCTGGTCAGAGAAAACCGGCTGTATCAGAGCGATTGGCTCATGCGGTTTTATAAGTTTAAAGCTGAAGAAATACTTTCTGAAGAACATCCTTTTCTCGATCTGGATATAGACCCAAAGCTGGGTTATGCCCTTCGCAATCTTCACCTTTATCCCGTTGATATCAATACTGTCGATTATGAAATGATTCTTCGTATCCCAGGCATAGGAGTGCAGTCGGCCCAGCGGATTATCCAGGCCCGGCGCCACCGGAAACTTACTGTTTACCACCTGAAAAAAATAGGAGTGGTTTTAAAAAGAGCAAAATATTTTATTAAAACTAATGAATTACCTGCAGGTGTTAAAAAAGACCTGTCTCCAGAAAATCTGAAAAGGATGCTGCTTTCAGATTCGGCTGCCAAACGCAGGAAGATTTTTGATACACAACTCAGTTTATTTGAATTGAATCAACCGGTATTATCTGATAATCCTTTCCAACATTAAATTACATATGAGATCGGAACGATAGTGTACAATAGTTTGCACAAAAAGAGTAAAATAATCCTTTTGTATCCAAAGGAAATGTTATTGTTTTCTGCATTGATTTAAAGGTATGGTATTTTGTTTCTGAATGACTGACTGATTGATTTCGTATACGAGTTTATACAGGCAAAAATCCGGCTCCTGTCTCTGTTAAAAAGGAAAAATTTGAGTGCGTATGCATTTTTTTTAAGCGACATAGATTTTTGATATTCCTGCCCATAGTTTCTGGTGAGGGATAGTTTTTACCGTTTATTGAAATTGAGCAGAAGGAATCAGGCATATTTACTTTTAAGTTACATTTGTTTCTGTATTCATTCCGAATAATTTAGCCTGCACAAAATTATAACATTCGGCTCAAACTTTTTTTTCTTTTTAATACAAATCATCAGAAAAATTTACCTTCTGGTACTAAAAGGGAGTAAAGAATATGAGGAGGTACTTGAAAGAATTGAAAAAAAATGTTGAAAACAAATGTTTTTTATTTTAAAATAAAGAACCATAGAGTTATATTTGATGCAGTAAACTACTTTAAAAATTCTACTGCATGATAATTACAACTACAGAAAAAGTACCGGGTAAAGAAGTCGCAGAAATATTGGGAATTGCGCGGGGTAGTACTGTCAGGGCAAGGCATATCGGAAATGATTTTTTTGCAAAACTGAAAAGTATTGTTGGAGGGGAAATTGAGGAGTACACTCAGTTGCAGGCACAATCAAGGGAACAGGCATTACAAAGAATGATAAATGATGCTGAAAAATTGGGTGCCGATGGCATTATTAATGTGAGGTTGTCTACCTCAATGGTGATGATGGGAGCTGCTGAGATACTGGCTTATGGTACAGCAGTGAAATTTTCCTGATATGAGCTTAATAGCAAAAGCAATTTTGAGCGTTTACGGATTTTTAATTTTGATTGTTGTTGTCGCGCTCGTTTTTTTAATCGTCCGAAGAATTCGGACCAGAAAAACGGAGGATTTTGAAAAAAGGGATAACTGAACGGGTGAGGGGTGTATCAAATGTTCAATTTCAAAAGATTGAAAAATTACCATTTTTATCTTTTTTCATTTGAATGTTTAATTTTTAAATTATCTTTTCTATTTTAGCTTCTCTTTTCCGCTTCAGATGTATGTAGAAGAAATGAAAGGAAGCGGATTCAGATACCATTGGAAAAGAGCAGAAGCTATACCTGCCATGTTATTGCGGATATTCAATTCTCTAAGTAAAAATTAAGCCGAAATTAATTGAACTGAACGTAACACCAAAAACCAATACCATGCAACAAAATGAAACCTGCCGGCAATTCACAAAACAAACGGATATTTTGCTAACCTATAATGATGAGCGTTTCAGGCAGCTGATTAAAAATTCATTTGATATGATTGTGCTCATAGGAGCCGACGGAATTCAGCAATATGTAAGTGAATCATGTGAAAACATCCTGGGTTACAAGCAGGAAGAACTTGTAAATTTACCGGTTATTGATGCTATGATTCATCCAGATGACCGCGAGAAAACTGTTCAGGGTCTTCGCCAGATTATATTTAATCAAGGTTCCGGAGGCACCCAATACCGACACCGGCATAAAAACGGGAGCTGGGTATATCTGGAAGCTTATGGTACCAATCAATTAGATAATCCTGCCGTGCAGGCTGTAGTGCTAAATGTACGTGATATTTCCGAACGAAAGCAAATTGAACAGGCATTGCGGGAAAATGAATTACGATTGAAGGAACTTAATGCTGGTAAGGATAAATTCTTCTCTATAATTGCACACGATTTAAAAAGTCCGTTTAACAGCATTCTTGGTTTTAGTGAAATGCTCATAGAACAGGTGAAGAAAAGGAACTACGATGAAATAGAAAGTTATGCCATGGGTATCCGGCATTCGGCAAAGACTACACTTGATTTGTTGTCAAACCTGCTGGATTGGTCTCTTTCACATACCGGGCGGATGAAATTCAGACCCGTTAGTTTCAATATGGTTGAACTGATTGCTAAAGTATGCCGGTTAATGGAGGATACTGCCAGGCAAAAAGGGATAACCCTTTACTGCGAATTACCTGACGAACTTCCTGTATTTGCCGATAAAGATATGATGGCCTCTGTTTTGAGAAATTTAATTTCAAATGGAATAAAGTTTACCCGGCCGGGAGGGGGAGTAAAAATTAGTGCCCTTAAAAACACGGACGGAGTGAAGGTATTGGTAACCGATAATGGTGTGGGAATACCGGAAGAAGTTCTGGGAAAATTATTTAAAATTGAAAACAGTTTCTCAACACCGGGAACCTATAATGAACATGGAACTGGTCTTGGATTGTTGCTATGCAGGGAATTCACAGAAAAGCACAGCTGCAGGATAGGTGCTGAAAGCCAGGAAGGGACAGGAAGTACATTCTGGTTTACGGTTCCGGCATCACTTTAAAAGATGCAGGCACTTAAACCCAAAGAAGTTGAATTTGTTTTATTAAGGAAACCATAATGGTGTTCTTGGTGAGAATATCGGAAAATAGCTTCAATATGCACTGCTGATGTTACAGAATTAGGTTTCAGTCTGATATACGTTTTATCTTTTTTATTTCCTGGCCATTATTTTTCTTTTTGCTCCTGCAATCCATTTATTTCTGCAGATGCAACAACATTTTCTTTTCAAAAAGGTTGCTAATGAAGGTGAGATTATATTCTCAAATTTTCGCAAAGTTGGTTAATGAGAATCTTTAGTTTGATTCTGCAGATGGATTCGTATTATAAACATCTTTCCATGCAAAGCTTTCCGACTTAAGTATGCCACCCAGAACTTTTCTGCGGTTGAAAAGGGATCGGTCGTTTATGAAAGAGTTGCTGATTATTTCCCAGCCACGTAATTTATTGATATCCGGTCCTTCTTCTGTATTAACTGTTTTTGAAAAATTCTGTTCTATATGGTTAAGGAAATAGGTAATCGAACCTCTGATAGCCGATATGGCGTTTTTCATTTTTTCTCCTTCTTTACTGTTCAGCAGGATACTTAATGCTTCATCAAGTTTTACAAGATTCAGGCTTAATGAACAGTGAATGTCGCTGTTTGCATAATTATGAAGTACCGGGTATGCCTGCAGGTTAATGGAATGCCGTTCTATTTTTTCCTGAAGTGAGGCGAGGTTTTGCCGGGAAAAAGAGACATCCTGGTTTAGCAGGCGGTAAACCATTTCTTCTGGTGTTTTACCAAGATTCCTGATGGAAAGGGCAAGCGAACGTTTATGAGTGACAGCTGAAGATACAGAAACCAGATAGGTCATGGATGTGGTAAAGAAAATAAAACCAAAAAAGGAAAATATGCTTGTAAGGAGCTCAAAAGCAGCTGTTGTGGGTGAAAAATTCCCAAGGCCAAGGGTAGAGAGGGTGTACCCTGTAAAATAAAGCCGCTCCCAGTTATTTGCCATTCTGCCCATGTCATTTACAATTGCTTCCGGATTGCTGGTAAAAACCAGAAAAAGGCCAACCCAGATAAGGATTACCCAAACCAGGAGCACTGAAAGATTAACAGCCATTCCACTGAGACTGTATGCACGCCTCCCGAACAATTTTACGCACAGCTGCAGGCTTTTATGACTGGTAAAGGATACAAATCGGGTGATAAAAGCTGCCCCTCCTCCCGACAATGTGGTGAAAAAAAAATCGTACATAGTTAAAAGCAGCAAAAGAATGCCTGAAATAAGATATATGCTTTCCATTTTATTTTAGAATACTTAAAAATGTGCTTTTATATATTTAGTGCATCTGATAAATCAACACCATTTGTTTTTAAATGTTTACCCGATTCAATTGCATTGGCCGCTTCAGATTCTTATATCAATTATTTGTTTTACCTCCGAAGCAGAATGACACCAAAAGCTGCTTTTTTTTGTGTGGCTGAAGGTATATTTGCATTATGCTGATATTTATTTATGACGGTACATTTGAAGGATTACTTACCAGTATTTTCGAAGGGTATAGTCGAAGGAGCTTTCCTGATGCCGTGCAGGTAAAAGAAAAACAGCCGCCGGATTTGTTTTCCAGAAGGGTTTATGTGAAAGCTGATTCAGCCAAAGCCTTGCGTGTTTGGAAAGGGATCCAACAAAAGCTATCGGTTAAAAACAGGCAGCTGCTCTATTATGCATTCCTTTCGGAAGCGGAAGGTATTGAACAGGTTATTTTGAGATTTGCAAAGCGATTGTTCGAAGAAAAGGTGAGCATTGAAACCGATTACGGTGATCCTGATGTGCTGGAGGTGGTTCAGAATGCCCGCAAGGTAAAAAGGGAAGCTATAAATATGATGCAGTTTGTGCGGTTCCAGCAGACAAAAGACGGTCTTTATTTTTGTGGAATTGAACCGCTATACGATGTTCTTCCTCTGGTGTTGGGGCATTTCCGAAGTCGCTTTGCCGATCAGCAGTGGTTGCTGTATGATTTGAAGCGGAATTACGGAGCATATTACGACAAAAAGAGAGTGGAAGAGGTGGAGCTTACCAATAGTGAAATCAACAGACATACCGGACAGGTAAATGAAAACGTACTAAAGGAAAGTGATGCTTTTTACCAGACACTCTGGAAATCTTATTTTGAGAAAATCAGCATTAGAGAGCGGAAGAACCTTCGGTTGCAACGCCAGCATATGCCCAGGAGGTTCTGGAAATATCTGACCGAAAAGCAGTAAAAAATAAAATAATATACCTGACCGATTACACCCTCTGGACAGGTGTATTTAAGGTACAGCGGTATGGTTGATTATTCTCCTCTTTTTGTTTGCGGCAAGATTACATTAAGTACAATACCCACAAGTGCTGCCAAACCAATTCCTGCCAGGGAGAAGGTACCGTATTGTATAATGGCACCACCTATACCAACAGTAAGAATAATGGAAACAACTACCTGGTTCCGGGTTTCATTCATATTGGTTTTTGATTCCACAAGTGATTTAATACCGATAGATGCAATCATTCCAAACAGTAACAGCATAATGCCTCCTAAAACAGATGCTGGGATGGTTTTCAAAAAACCGCTGATTTTTCCTATAAAGGCAAATAAAACGGCTGTGATGGCAGCAATACGAAGTACAAATGGATTCGTAATGTTTGTGAGGGTAATGGCACCGGTTACTTCGGAATAGGTAGTGTTTGGCACGCCACCGAAGAATCCGGCTACTGCTGTTGCAATCCCGTCGCCAAGAAGGGTACGGTGTAATCCAGGTTTTTCAATGAAGTTTTTGTGGCAAACACCTCCTATGGCGTACATATCACCTACATGCTCAATAATAGGGGCAATAGCTACAGGTATCATGTACAATATAGCCTGCCAGTGAAAATGTGGTGCTGTGAATTTCGGAATCATAATCCATGTTGCATCCTTAATGGCAGTATAATCCACTTTTCCCCAAATAACCGCTGCCAGATAACCAACAATAATGGCAATGAAAATTGGAATAAGCTTGGCCAGACCTTTTCCCCATATTACCACAACAATGGCTGTAAGCAGCGAAATAACTGCCAGCACCCAGTCGGATTTGGCCATATCTACGGCTGCCGAGGCAAGTGATAACCCGATAATCATGATTACAGGTCCTACTACCACAGGTGGGAAAAGCCGCTCAATGAATTTTATTCCGCGAGCTTTTACCAAAGCCGACACCACTCCGTACACCACACCAACTGCAATGATTCCCGAGAGGGTTCCTGGCCAGCCATACAATCGTGTGGCTTCAATTATTGGGGCAATGAACGCAAAGCTGCTGCCCAAAAATACCGGTACCTTACCACCGGTTATCAGGTGAAAGATAAGGGTTCCAATCCCAGCGGTAAATAAGGCAACAGAAGGGTCAATACCTACCAGTAACGGCACCAGAACTGTGGCCCCGAAGGCGACAAAAAGAAATTGTATTCCAAGAATGGTATTTTTCAGGGTCAACTGGTTTTGAAAGGAAAATTTAATCATTGTATACGTGTAAAATTTTTAGGTACAAAAGAAATGCTTTCCAATGTTTAATTCAAAAAAAGATGTTAACATTATATTTACAGGTTCTTTCCCCGCATAGAACCGGTGAAATTCAGGATTCATTTTATTTCTCAACTAAAGCAACATTATTTTTACAAGACAAAAAAAACGCTTCATTTAAAATGAAACGTGCTTTGTTTGATTATTAACTTCCCTACTATTGCAGGACTTCTGCTGGTATTTCTTTAATGGGTCGTATCTGAATGGTACGGATGAATAATTCTGCTCCTTCCGACTGAATCTGTATCTTTCCTGAAGTGAGAGGCTTTGTATGACCGTTTTCCACTATACCGGTATTGTGGTTTACCATTACTGTCTGACCATTTACCACGTGCACGGCCGTGCTGCCAAAGCAATACAGATCCACTGTGTTCCATTCACCCAGTGGATTCTCATAATCAGCAGCTTTTTTTATCAACTGTCCATTGTGCTCAATACTGAATTTTTTTACCTCTCCTGCCGGATCATATCTGAAGCTTCCATCTTCTTCCACTGCCGGTGTCTCACAATAGGTATTGTTCATCAGGTATGTATCGCCAAGGCGTTCATGCATGAGTTGGCATTCAATGTTAACCATCCAGGTCCCCAATGCTTCCCCGAAGTTGCCGAAGCTGTGGTAAAGCAACCCGCTGTTCCGGCTGGTATATACTTCATCTCCCCATTTATATACAAGTTGCAGGTGGTAATTGGCAAAGGTATCGCGGGAGGCAAGAGAACCGTTTATGTTGCCCGATATGTAAATCAGTTTTTCGCCGTTATTTTCAACTACTTTAAATACTTCTTTGGTGGATGTGGGTTTTGCCTGATTCTCAAATCCTTTAAGAGGAGTACCTAAATGCATGTCCCAATTTTCAAGATTTTCACCGTTGAATAGCGGTTGCCACGAGTTGCTGTTTTGACAGGAGAAAAAGGAAATGAAAAAGATGGAAACAAAAAGGAGATGTTTTTTCATTTTAGATTTTTTTAGGTTTAAAAAAACTGCCCTGGCGGAAGGGCAGTTTGCGATGGTATAATTTTTTTTGGATTTAAACTATTTCTTCCTCAAGAATTTCCCTGGCCCGTTCAAGAATTGCTGCATCATCGAGAAGAACGATTCCTCCATTGGGACCTGGTTCCATATGTATTCCTACTGCTGCACCATTCGTGTAATTAGCGCCTCCAAAATAATTCCTGACGGTTTCTTCTGTAACTTCAAATTCTTGTGCTAATTTTTTAATTGAACCGTCAGGTAAGCTGTCTTTGATTTTACGCAGCTCATTAAATGTGATTTTACGCTCCATAATGTTTAATTTTTATTTTGCTGTTTACAAATTATTAAAATGAACGACTTGGATTGTAAAATTAAAATTTAATATTTAATTATGATCTTAAAACAGGCAGTATATTTTAATGTTTGCCTTTTGATTGATTTCTATTGTGCAGTAAAATTATCTTTTTATTACTTAATAATTTGTAAATCAGTTTAATTAAATTGAGTGATGCCGAATAAAATGTTAAACCCAACAGGTGTAATTAACTTTTTTTAACCCATGTCAAATTTCAGGAGCAAGTAAACTGTCGTAGATTGCCTGATGCATTGCCGGTCGGATATTAAGATCGAATAATGCAGAATTATCACGAGTTGGATATACCCTGTTCGACATGAAGATAAAGAGTATTCCGCTGTCGGGGTCTGCCCAAGCCATTGTGCCGGTGTAACCCGTATGTCCGAAACTATTTTTGCTGGCACTTACTGCCGGATAAGCATCTTTAAGTTTATTTTTATAATTGTCGATGTATGGCTTGTCAAATCCCAGCCCCCTCCGGTTCTTATTTTCGCGGAACTGGATATGGGTAAATTCTTCAATGGTTTTTGCTGAAATAAATTGTTTTCCTGCAAAATATCCTTTCTGAAGGTACATCTGAAAAATCTTGGCCAGATCACCGGCAGTACCAAATAATCCTGCATTTCCTGATACTCCTCCCAGCATGGCAGCACCTTCGTCGTGTACAAATCCTCTTAACTTTTCTTTTCTGAAAAAATCATCGTTTTCAGTGGGTACAATCCGCTCCAGAGGGAAATGAAGATATGGATTATAAGTAACTGAAACAGCTCCTAGTGGTTTGTAGAAATTTTCTGATATGTAATCCGTATATGGAACACCTGTTAAATTTGTTATAATTTGTGGGTAGAGATGGAAGCTTAGGTCTGAGTATACATATTTTTTTAAGGGTAGGGATGTGGATGTGCGAATCGTATCGTAAATAGTTTTAATGAAATCGTTTTTCAGGTACAGGTGATTGGAAACCCTAATACTGAATTTATCGGAAGGCTGGTTTGAAAATACTTCGTGGCTCAGATTCCCATCCTTATCGAGTCCCATACGCCAGAATGGGATCCAGGCAGGCAATCTGGCCTGATGAGCAAGGTAATCCCGGAGTGGTATTTTCCCTTTTTCCGTTCCGGAAAAATCAGGCCAGTAGGTACTAAAAGATGCATCGATCTTAATTTTTTTTTCATCCACCAGTTTCATTAGAGCAGGCAGTGGCCCAGTCACTTTAGTCAGCGAAGCCCAATCGTAGATATCATCAGGGGCAACTTTCTCTTCTTCAAAATAAGTATGGTAGCCGTAGCATTTATGAAAAACCACTTCACCGTCTTTTGCAACCAGTACCTGCACCCCGGGGAAAGCTTTTTTTTTGATGCCCAGGTCAGCAAGAGAATCAATGCTGCATGTAAGTTTTAATGAATTTATGCCTGCTTCTTCGGGAATGGTATAGGCGAAGGTTTTGTCTTTATTTACATCAATTCCGTCACCAATTTTAAAGCGATCATCAATTGAAACAGGCAGTCTGCCTGAAAGGTCAAATGCCCCGAAAACTGCCTGAGCTGCCAGTTCCTGGGTTAACAGGTTGTTTTGATAGGCCAGAATCAAACCCTGGGAATGGTGAATGTTTTCGAAATGCTTTAAGGCATATGCGTTTCCAAAAAAAACGGTAACTACACGATTGTCCCTGATAATATCGGCCAGAGCCAGTTTTTGAACTTGGCTAATTCCATATGAACCTGAAGGATAGAGGTTAATTCCCTGTACCCCTGCAACTATAAGATTGTAATTGTCGAGTGTTTTACGTAAAACAGCTACTTCCCGTTCTGAAGCATCTTTTTTAAGGAAAAAATGATCGACCTGAGCATATTTGTCCATCATTTTTTGAAAGGAGGTTGTATTATCGCTACCTATCATTACTGAAGCAATTTTCAATTTTTCGAAATCCTTAACGGGAAGAATGCTGTTATTGCATAGAGCTGTCAGCGAACCTTTAATGATTTTGCGGACAGTAACTTCATAATAGGGAGAATTCAACCGATCAGTCAGGTTTTTTATATCCGCCGGTTTGTATAGATGTAAACCTGACCATCGTTTTAAGGCCAGTACCCTGCTGCATTTTTTATCAATTTCTTTTACTGAAAGTTGCCCGCTTGCTATTGCCTGCTTCACGGCAGCTATGGCACCAGGCAAATCGGTTACAAACTCCAGCATATCGTTTCCAGCATTAAGTGCTTCTACAACGGGATTTCCTTTGCCTTTCAATACACCCTGCATGTTCATAGCATCTGTGATTACAAACCCTTTGAATCCTATTTCTTCGCGCAGATAATGGGTTACAACTTTTTTTGAAAGGGAAGAAGGTGTTCCTGAATTATCGAGGGCAGGTACATTTAAGTGGGCAGTCATGATTCCGATGATTCCTTTATCGGCAAGATAACGGAAAGGAAAACTTTCAACCACATCAATCCTGCTCTTGGGATGATTAATAACCGGCAGCTCTTTATGCGAGTCGGTTTCTGTATCTCCATGTCCGGGAAAATGCTTTACCACAGGAATTATCCATTCGCTTTGCATTCCATTGGCAATATAAAATGCTTTTTTGGAAACATTTATTTTATTTTCACCAAATGAGCGGAAATTGATGACTGGATTTTGAGGGTTAGTGTTAATATCGGCTACAGGGGCAAAATTCATGTGTATTCCCATCAGTTTCATTTGTTTTGCAAGGTCTCTGCCCATCTGAAAAAGATATGTGGAATCCTGAACTGCACCAATAGCCTGTGCATATGGATACCGAAGGGTACTGTCAATGCGCATGGAAAGTCCCCATTCCCCGTCGATGGCCACAAAAAGAGGGACGTCAGAATTATTCTGAAACTCATTTATCCACTGAACTGTTCTTGCCGGACTACCCTGCATAATAAGAACTCCTCCGGGTTTATATGTTTGTATAGTTTTTATTATTTGCACTTTTTCTGCATCAGTTTGTCTTGGATAAACCGGGATCATTATCAATTGGGCAATTTTTTCTTCAAGGCTCATGCTGTCAAGTATTTCCTTTACCCAAAAGTCTTCGGAAAGTAACAAAAAGGGTGGATCTCCTTTTTCGGGAGATTCTAAGGCAAATATTTCAGAAAACTGAGCAACTAAAAGAATTATTAAAACTGGAAATATTTTTAAATTCATATGCACGTCACACTTCTGATGATTCATTTTTAACAGGGGCTAAAATTACCAAAAAGATCAGATTATTACAGAAAATAAGAAATTTTCCGGTTAATATATCAGCGAAATTGAATAATCTTATTTGTCCCCCATTGAAGCGAAATTTTTTCAGGTTGTGTAAAAAAAAAGAAATGTAACAGGGTTTAGAATTTACTTTCTAATTTTGTAATCTCAAAACGAAACAAATGTATTTTGTTTTTAAATTTTACTGTTTAGGAAAATAAATCCGAAAAATAAAACAATATACCGGAATATTTAAGGAAGTGTAGTTTTTGTGAATGAATAAAAAAAGGATAGTAGTCGGACTTTCGGGAGGAGTTGATTCCAGTGTAGCAGCCTGGTTACTGCAACAGCAGGGGCATGATCTGGTAGCATTGTTTATGGTCAACTGGCACGAACGCATTGGAGCAGTTACAAGTGCATGTACTTGGGAGGAAGATGCCTTAATTGCAGAAATGGTAGCAAAAAAGCTGAAAATTCCTTTTCATATAGTTGATTTAAGCATTGAATACAAACGCCGGGTGGTGGATTATATGTTTTCCGAATATGAAGCCGGAAGAACTCCTAATCCCGATGTTTTATGTAACCGAGAAATAAAATTTGATACATTTTTTAATGAGTCATTAAAATTTAATGCTGATTATGTTGCCACAGGTCACTATTGCAGAAAAGATGAGATGGCGGTAAATGGCCAAATTGTGTATCGTTTGCTGGCAGGAAAGGATGGTAATAAAGATCAAAGCTATTTTTTGTGCCAGCTCAGTCAGAAGCAACTTGCCAAAGCACTTTTCCCAATTGGACATCTTACCAAACCACAGGTAAGGGAGATTGCCCGTCAACAGAATCTTCCCACTGCAGAACGGAAAGATTCTCAGGGAATTTGCTTCGTAGGTAAAGTGGATCTGCCAAAATTCTTACAACAACAATTGAAACCTAAAACCGGAAATGTAATAAAAGTATCCGCTACATTTATGTCCAAGAAAAAGCATGTGGAACCAACGGAAGAAAATTTTATGAAAGTTTGTTTTCCATTCCCATTCAAGCCATGGAACGGTGAGGTGATCGGTGAACATAAGGGAGCCCATTTTTATACAGTAGGACAAAGAAAAGGTTTAAATATTGGCGGATTTAAAGAACCGTTATTTGTACTTGCCACAGATGTGCACCGGAATATAGTGTTTGTTGGAGAAGGGCAGGATCATCCGGGTTTATTCCGTAGGGGACTTTTTGTCAAGGCAAGTGATATTCACTGGATAAGAGACGATATGAAGATGAAAATTGGAGACGAGATGGATTTCGATATTCGAATCCGTTACCGCCAGCCACTTGAAAAAGGGACGGTTTTTATGAGAGAAGATGGTGCCTATGTTTTGTTTGAAAATGAACAAAGGGGAATTACATCCGGTCAGTTTGCTGCTTGGTATCTGAACGGCGAATTGATTGGTTCGGGTGTTATAACATAATTGCTTAAATTTATTAAATTTTTTTAATTTATGATAAAATCAATGACCGGTTTTGGTAAAGCCGAATTTGAAGTGAACAACAAAAAAGTTACCCTTGAATTAAAGTCACTCAATAGCAAACAAATCGATATAAATGCTCGGCTTCCATCGGTTTACCGGGAAAAAGAAATTGAAATTCGGAGGGTATTGGCAGAAAAGCTGATACGGGGAAAGATTGATTTAACCTTGTACATCGAGTACCATGGAACAGAATCGAACAGCAAGATTAATGAATCTATTTTAATCGGCTACTTTCAACACCTAAGAAAGATTAATGAAACTCTTGGACTTGAAACAGATCAAAGCATAATGCAGGCAGTTCTTCGGTTGCCGGATGTAGTAAAAACAGAATATGATTCGTTTGATGAGGCGGAATGGCTGGTTATCATTGATCAGATGCTTAAAGCAATTGCTGAAATCGATGAATTCCGTTCAAAGGAAGGGAAAGCACTGGAAACAGACATTATAGCCAATACCCAATCCATAATAAACCTGCTGAAACAAATAGCTCCCTATGAAGCTCAAAGAATGGATGTTATTAAAAACAGGCTTTCTGAAAGCCTGAGTAAATTGAATCTGAACAATAATGTGGATGAAAATCGTTTTGAGCAGGAGCTGATTTACTATCTTGAAAAAATGGATATGAACGAGGAAAAAGTACGGCTGGGTAATCACTGCTCCTTTTTTCTGGAGACGCTTTCACAGGAAGAAACGAACGGTAAAAAACTTGGATTTATTGCTCAGGAGATGGGGCGTGAAATCAATACTTTGGGTTCAAAGGCTTATGAAAGCAATATACAGCGGATTGTAGTGCAGATGAAAGACCATTTGGAACGGATAAAGGAACAGTTGCTGAATGTTTTATAATGGATTAAAGGTTTGTTAGTTTTTGCCTTTGGATTAAGTAACTGAATTTTGATTTGAGATTAGTGATGTTTAAAAATTTAAAACACTGATTTCTAAAGAAGGGAATGTATAAAAAAAAGAGTGCCCATGTCATTTCTTGCTCAAATCAATCAAACCGATTGATTTGAGCAAGTACATATAGTTTATTACTTTTGCTCTTTTATTATTCCCTTTATGTCATAAAGATGCAAGGAAAGCTGATTATATTTTCCGCCCCGTCGGGTTCTGGAAAGACTACTTTAGTGAAATATTTACTGTCTCAGCATTTGGGACTTGAGTTTTCAGTTTCGGCAACCAGCCGGCAACCGAGACATAATGAAATCAATGGCAAAGATTACTATTTCCTTTCAGTGGAGGAGTTCCGTGAGAAAATAAGGAAAAACGAGTTTTTGGAATGGGAAGAAGTATATGGAGGGATTTTTTATGGTACTCTGAAGAGTGAGGTAGAACGAATACGGAATAATGGCAAACATGTAATTTTTGATGTTGATGTTGTTGGTGGCGTCAATATTAAAAAATTCTATGATAAAGATGCACTTGCTGTTTTTGTTAAACCTCCCTCGCTAAATGAACTAAAAAGAAGGTTGGAAAGCCGTTCTACTGAATCCGTTGAGAAGATAAAGATGCGTTTGGCCAGAGCTAATGAAGAATTGACTTATGAAAAACAATTTGATGCAGTAATTGTAAACGATGATATCCACGAGGCAATGAAGGACGTTGAGAATGTAGTTTCTGAGTTTTTAGAGTGCAGTGAATAGGGTAATCCGGATTAAAACTAAAAATGTAACTGAAATGAATAAACTATCCCTCGATATTTTACCTCATAAACAAGTTGGTTTATATTTTGGATCATTTAATCCCATTCATATCGGACACATGGCTATTGCCAACTATTTGGTAGAATTTACGGAGTTGGATGAATTTTGGTTTGTGGTAACTCCTCATAATCCTTATAAGGAAAAAAAGAACCTGTTGAATGATTACGACAGGCTTGATCTGGTGCAGCTTGCAGTTGAAGGCGATGATCGGTTACAGGTTTCAGATATGGAATTTTTTCTGCCCAAGCCTAGTTATACTATAGATACTCTAACTTATTTCAGCGGGCGGTATCCAAAAAAACAGTTTAAAATACTCATGGGCTCTGATAACCTTCAAAATTTTCATAAATGGAAAAATTATGAAGCTATCGTTGAGAATTTTGGTGTAGTGGTATATCCACGGCATGAGTTTGAACAAACAAAGGTTCCTCAGCATAAGAATATTATTATTGCCAAAGAAGCTCCAAGAATTGAAATTTCATCTTCATTTATCCGTAAGTCTATCAAGAAAGGAAAAGACATCAGGCATTTTTTACCATACAAGACTTGGGAGCGTATTGAAAGAATGGGATTTTACAGGTAAATAACTTCTTTTTAATAGGTAGGAGGCAAATCTTCATCAACACAAATTATATAATCGGCCTTTCCTGTGTTTTCTGTATTCAAATGAGAAATATTTTTTTGCGTTACTGTAGTAAGGGTTATAATTTTCAGTTCAGAATTTTTCTGCTTCAGATACCAATAGATGCTTTCAAAATTATCGGAATGGTATGCACCGTTGAAGTGCAGGAACAGTTCTCCAGGTGACCAGTTTTCTAAAATAAAATGGGACATGGTGGCATCCTTAATGGCCTGGGCTTTGGGCAAATTTGGAGTATTATGATTTTCCATACCTTTCATATCCAGCATACTTTTGTAAGCTTTTAAATCCGGATTATACATCACAGGTAGCGGGGGCAGAAATTGTTTTGCCTGCTCTGAAAGCATTTCCAGACCTCCAAATCCATTAGATATCACCACCGATGCATAACGTCGTGGAATGTTGGTGGCAAAAAAGCGGAGGTGGTTTTCACGGGCCAGTTCAACCAACTGCTTGTAATCTGTTTTATAGTTCGGCCATAATCTTGCTTCAGCTTCAAATTGATTCTGAGGAATCAGTCCCTGTAAGTATTCGTTGAGGATTAGTTGATTGTCGCTTTCAAACATTTCGGCCCCAAGTATTAGTTCCTGGTTATTTATTTTAAACAAATCGCGACTTAATTCCAGTTGCAGCCAATGTGAAACAGGATTATTATGGAGTTCGCCAAATAAAATGATGTCGGCATTCTGTATTTTTCTGACCATTTTATTATAGTTCACTGATTTTCCAACTTTAGAATAAAGTTTCCAGGCAGGTTTTCCTGTTTTAAATCCTGTGGAAGCAATAAACAATACAATTAATGCAATATGTAGTCGTTTCATTTCTTTATTCCGGTTTTCTTTTAAACAAATACCATTTGTTTCAGTTTAATAAATTCAAAATCAGTATTAAATAATATACAATACATGTCAGAATCCGGACCTTTCTACGCCACTCTTGTTGATCCTGTTTTGAAAAGACTGAGAAAACGTGTGGTACATCATATTGATCATGGACAAACTGTTTTGGATGTTGCCTGCGGAACCGGTGCCCAGATATTTGAATTGGCAGGTAAGGCAAAAAAAGCAGTTGGTTTTGATTATTCGCAATCCATGATCAGCAGAGCGCTGAAAACCAAAAACAATAAAGACTTTCCCCATATTGAATTTAAGGTTCATGATGCGACAGAGGAATGGCCATTTCATGATTATCAGTTTGATGTTGCTATTTTATCACTTGCCTTACATCAGTTTTCTCCCAAAAGTTATTTTGTAATATTAAATGAAATGAAACGGGTTGCCGCACGACAGGTTTTTGTTGATTACGCGATTCCGTTACCTAAAAATATTACAGGAACCGGTAGTAAAGTAGCAGAGTTTCTTGCAGGACGTGAACACAACCGTAACTTTAAACATTATATCCGATTGGGTGGGTTACCGGTAATTCTTTCAAAACATCGGTTTGTTTGCGAAAAAGAAGAATTTTTTGCCGGAAATGCATTTCAACTTGTCACTTGTTCCTAAAGGGGTCTCTGTCCCTGCCTTTTAAACGAGGATGTTTTTATATAACTGCCGTTGAAGGAATTGCTGTAAATCCTCCAGCCAAACATTATGAAGAAAAAGATGATGTCTGATTTGATGATGACACTTTTTTTAAGATATTTCTTAAGGTAAATTTGAAAACCAATAACATGGAGGCATCTGCAATTTGAACATTCTGTTAATGAAGCGAATAAAAACTGCCTTTGAAACAAAATTCGTGAAGAAATTGATATCCTGCTGCTGAATATAATTTTCCGGACAGGTAAGAAGATAAATATACCAAATATGGAATGATTCAGGTACCGGGCGTGCGGGCTATTTTAAAGCTGATAGAAATTCCCGATCTGCTGTTGGAAGCATAGCTGGTTTTATAATGATTAAGATTTTCAATATAATCAAGAAAATCGCTTATTCCAGAGCCTCTCATTGCTGTATTATGCGCAGTAAAACAACCTCCCATTTCCAGTTTGGGATCCATGGCAATAAAATAATTTTTATACCAGTATTTATCCGCATCGCTAAAAACAAAATCATATTTTCCGGGCAATTCCGGCACCAGTTCATGTGCGTCGGCCAGCCGGGAATCGATATATTTTTCAACTCCTGCCTTTTTAAAATTGGCTTTGGCTTTTAGCCACCGGTTTTTATCGATTTCAATGGTAATAAGCTTTCCTCCGGTTTTACTTAATGCCCAGGCAATCCAAATTGCTGAATGACCAGTGGAAGTGCCAATTTCTACAGCATCGGTGTATTTATGTTCGATAATCAGATCGTAGAGAATTTTACCATCGGAAAGCGGTACATTCATATCGCTCCAGTTATTTACATTATCTTCCAGGAATGCTTTTACTTTCCGGTCGAGATTGCTCTCAATCTTTGGGTATTGAGCATTTGCAGCAAAAGATACATATAAAAACAAAAGAATAAAATATCTAAGCTTCATAAGATTTCTGCTTTAATGAATTCCTAAAGATAAAGAAAATTGATTAGATGCCCTGAACTTCAGAATCTCCTTCATTCATTTTTTCCCTTTTTGCCATCTCAGGTTGATTGTCTTTGAACTCAAAAAAGAGATCGAGAAAAACGGGAACACTTTGTGATGCAACTGTATTTGGAGAGTTTGACAAATAAACGATACCGATTTTATCTTGCTTGCTGATGGCAATTTCTGCTTTATATCCATTCACATAGCCTCCGTGGTAGGCTATTTTGCGTTCCTTGTAGTCTACCATCCGCCAGCCAAGAGCATAGTTTTTATTCTTTACATGATCCCAATATTTGAAATATCCACTACTGAGCCTTGACACAACCTGCGGTTCAAAAATTCTCTGGTACACGTCATCTTTAAGTATCGGATTTTTTTCATCAAGCAACCCTGCCAGAAAATGAGCCATATCAGAAATGCTGGCATTTATGCCTGCTGCAGGAGCGGTCGAATAATAACGGTCATTTAGAGGTAACGATCGGTATATTCCATTTGCTCCCCTGTGAGGATATGCTTTGTTAGGATTGTCCCTGAAGCTCTCAAAATTGGTTGATGCATCATTCATTCCCAGAGGTTCAAAAAGTTTTTCCCTGATAAGTTGTCCATAATTTTTTGAAGTTTTAACGGCAAGGATGGTATCTACAAGGCTGAACATTACATTTTGGTACCCGTAAACTTTACCAGGGGCTGCAGAAATTCCTGCATCTTTCAACCTGCTTAGTATAGTTGCCAGCGGCACATGATTTTCAACCAAATCGTCATATGCATGTGGAACCAGACCCGAAGTATGACTGAGCAAATTGCGAAGGGTCAGGTGATTGGTATACGACGAATTGCCTAGCTTTAGCCATGGAATGGTTTCACAAACTTTATCATCGAAATCAAGAATTTCTTCCTGGACCAGAATGCCTGTCAATATACTTGTTACAGGTTTTGAAACCGATGCCAGCCGGAAAATTGTATGTTCATTTACCGGTTCTTCGTTCCCAACTTTTCTTTTGCCAAAACATTTTAAAAATGCAATCTTATCTTTATAGATAATAGCTACAGCAGCTCCTACGGTCTTCGATTCTGTTATTTGATCCGTCAACCATAAATCATATTTATCGAACACTTCCTGAATCTCAGCTAGTTCCTTTTCTGAATGACTAGCAACAGGTTGCTCTTTTTGTTCGTTTAAATTATCAGGAGAGGAGGAAATGCGCTGGTTTGTTGTCGTCAGCAGTAAAAGAAAGAATAAAAAAATTAGGCTGATAAATCTTTGTTTCTTCATTAAATTCAAGCTTTTTCGAAATGGTAAATGGCTGCTTTCCTTTTCAATTTGCCGAAAATATAAATTTCATCTGAAAATACAATAAATACCATGTATAATTATTTCAAGGATAACTTGTTTATAACAATGAAATTCATAGCGGAAAGTACCATTTTTGCCATCGTACAGTGTTAAAATGTTGAAAACTTTTTTTACAGAATGCAATTTATTTTTTATTGTGAATGAGTTTCCTTTATATTTGTTTTAATCCTAAAAAGCAATTTGAAATGTTTGCAATAGCTAATACCTTTTTTTCTGGCGTTTCTGCTGTTATTCTTGGATTAATGTTTCTGGGATCCTGCAGCAACGGGGCATCAGAAAAAGTTGAAACCAGAGGAATATACGGGCATCCCCAGCCTATTTGGAATATGGGATTTAATCTTTCCGATTTAGGTGTGAATGCAGTTTTCGTTCATAGTGGTTCTTTAGATGAGAAGATGGTGCAACAGGCAAAAGCAGATGGAATCAAAATATATGCTGAGTTTGCTACACTAAATGGTAAGGATTATGTGAAGGAGCATCCTGAAGCCTGGGCTATCAACGAAAAAGGGGAACCTGTTGAACAGGCTTCCTGGTTCATGGGAGTGTGCCCCACCGAACCTGGTTTCAGGAAGTTTCGTTTCAACCAGCTGCACAGTTTGCTTAAGAAATATGATATTGATGGTGTTTGGATGGATTATGTGCACTGGCACGCTCAATTTGAAGAGCCAGTACCCATTTTGCCGGAGACCTGTTTTTGTGAAAGGTGTTTATCAAAATTTTCAACCGATAAAGGTATTCTTCTTCCTGAAGCAGATACTCCTGAAACAGCGGCTTGGATTTTATCCAATCACGATGCAGAATGGCGTGACTGGCGATGTGAGGTCATTGCCGAATGGGCCGCTGAAATAAAGCGCATCAGGGATGAATTAAAACCCGGGATTCTTTTGGGAGTCTATCATTGCCCCTGGAATGATGAGGAATTTGATGGCGCACGTCGACGTATATTGGGAATTGACTACGATTTATTACGGGAATATGTTGATGTTTTTTCACCAATGGTATATCATGCACGAATGGGCAGGAGCCCCGAATGGGTTACCCAAAATATTGAATGGTTTTGTTCCATGCTTGAATCAGGTAAGGGTAACATTCCAAAGGTGTGGCCTATAGTGCAGGCATATAATAATCCCTATGAAATTTCTGCCAGTGAATTCGAAATGGTGCTCCAAAATGGCCTGGCTGCCGGATCAACGGGTGTGATGATGTTTACAACGCTGGCTGTTGCCGAAGATGAGGCCAAACTTGCTGTTATGAAGAAGGTATATGAAAATCATTTAAAGAAGTGAAATATTTTAGGAATTGGATTAGGAATTAACTTATGGTTTTATTTTTAGGTTGCTGAAATTAGCCTTGGTGGATTTACACCTGTCGTAAACGCAAGTACTGCCAAATTTTTCTTTTTCAATTAAATCGGTTTTGTTTCCGGCTGCTGTCGGTTTAAAAGCTGGAGGATTTCCTGTCTGGTCCGGGCCAATCACAATGGCACTAAACTTTTTCATCTGGTCTTGTACTTCTTCTAAAGAATGATAAACTTGATGAAATTTATTAGAAAAGGGGTTTTTCTTTTAGGGTTTATTATTCCTTGCTCAAGAGTATCTTTCTGCAGAAATAGGAGGTTAAATTATATTTATAAGCTATTTATATTGAATATGTTTTGAATTTAAAATGTCGCTGTTAATAAAAAGATAAACAAAATGAAAACCCAAAAAATTTTAATTTTCACCTATTGACATTCGGGGATTGAACAGTGTTAACTAATTATTTGGAGTATATTTGTAGAGTAAACTAAACTGATTTACCGCATTTTAAATACGAAATTTGGGAATTTTTTGCAGGAATAATACAGGCAGAATTAATGCCGTTCGTTAAAAAATCACAGGAAGTGATTAATACAAAATTCAGAGACGTATTAAATTTGTTTCAAATTTGAACTGAATGCTGTAAATGGTTATTTTTATCTGCTTAAACAACATAAACCTGATTAAAATGAAGAAGTATGAAATCTGCTCCGGGACTGAATGTTTTGAATTTTTCAATTTTGTTTTTATTATACCTTCCTGGGAATATATCAATTTCCTGTCTCATTCAACGATAAGAGCTTTTGTATTATATTTACAAACGAAAATGTTGAAAAAATGACAACCAGAATCGTGAAGCATTTGGACATACATAATTTTAAGAGCAGTTGGAAGGCTTTACTTGTGTTGGTTGTTGGTATATTAATAACTGCTATCTTGACCCTTGCTGTTTACCGCGACTTAGAAAGTGAAGCGAGAATGGAACTTGCTTATGTAAGCACAGAAATCGGATTAAAAATTGATGCCAGATTGCATGCTCATGCCGTTATTCTTCGTGCAGGGGCTGCCCATTTTGCTGTTTCTGATACAGTAACACGCGATGATTGGGAAAAATTTGTTGAACTTTCAAGACTTGATATTAATCTTCCGGGTACACAGGGGCTGGGATATTCAGTTATAATTCCTCCTGATAAATTGCAGGAACATATTGAACAGGTACAACAGGAAGGTTTTCCTGGTTATAAGGTATTTCCTGAAGGGGAAAGAGATTTCTATACATCTATTGTTTTCCTGGAACCTTTTTCAGGACGCAACCTGAAAGCTTTTGGGTACGACATGTATTCCGAACCTGTAAGAAGAAAAGCGATGCAGATGTCGTGCGACAATAATGTAGCGATGCTTTCGGGTAAAGTAGGTCTTGTACAGGAAACGAATGAGGATGTTCAGGCAGGAACATTAATGTATGTGCCTTCTTATGAGCCGGGAATGCCTGCAAATACTGTTAAAGAACGTCGTGCTGCTATTAAAGGGATGGGTTTATAGCCCCTACAGGATGAGGGACCTGATGAAGGGCATTCTTGGTCGGTGGGATGAAGAACAACAAGACAGAATCCGTTTACAGGTTTATGACGAAAATCTTTCTGTTTCTTCTCTTTTATACGATAGTCAAGAAAATGATTCTATAAATGTGAATACATTTACATCCCGCATTATTACAGCACCTGTTGAATTTAACGGAAAAAGATGGCTGTTATTTTTGTCGCAATCCCGTGAAAATTTATTTAGCCGGTTCAGTGTACTCATTGTTTTTTTTAGTGGTATTATTATTAGTGTGTTGTTATATTTACTTGCAGTTTCATATTTTAAAATCTCACGCCGCTCCAGGCAAATTAAAAAGCAAAATGAAGAGCTTCATAAACTGAATGCTACAAAAGATAAATTCTTTTCGATTATCGCGCATGATTTGAAAAGTCCGTTTAATGCCATTGTTGGGTTTAGCAAAATTCTTATCGAACAGGTAGAAAAGAAGAAATATGAGGGTGTATCCCGTTATGCTGAAATAATTCATCAATCATCAAATGTCGCAATGGAACTTTTGATGAATCTAATGGATTGGTCGCAATCGCAAACCGGAAGAATTGTTTTTAATCCGGAGATATTTGATTTGTCTGAATTAATGCACGATGTTGAACATTTGTTTGCGGATGTCGGGAAACAAAAATCGATAGTAATCTTAAATGAAGTGTCTGAAAAAATGATGGTTTATGGTGATTATGATATGATTGGTATCGTATTAAGAAATTTAATCTCAAATGCCATTAAATTTACTCACCCCGGAGGTACAATTACAATGAAGGCAAGAGAGATTTCCTCGGGGCATATAGTATCCGTCACCGATACCGGAGTCGGCGTACCTCAAAATAAAGTCGACAAGTTGTTCAGGATTGATGAAAGCTATTCTACTTCCGGGACACAAAATGAAAAAGGTACCGGCCTGGGATTGATTCTTTGCAGGGAATTTGTAGAAAAGCATGGAGGCAAAATTTGGGTAGAATCACCGGTGAAGAATTCAAACGGTGAAGAAACAGGTGGCTCTACTTTTTACTTTACGCTTCCCTTGAATAAAACAAAAGAAAAGACCACTTAAAAGGTGAATCACCTTAAAATTTATTCTTATTTCTGTAATAATAACTTTTTATCTGGAATAACAGTGATTAATGTCAGCTGGTTAAAATAAATGTTGTTCAATACGGAAGCGAATTGCTGTTCTTTTATCTTTTTTCATCAGACTATATAAAATTTAAAATACATCTTTCCGAAAGCAGAAGTTTTGCTTCCTTCTTCAATAGCATAGTTCACAGTTAAAAAAATTTGAAGGAGATAAAATTTTCTCCCACTTCTTGGGGATATGTTTCACTCTGTGACATTCATTAAGAAATGAATCGTATTTCAAATACGATTCAGAATCCAGTATGAGCTATTTTATTCTCCTGCCTTCTCATGGGTAAATTCGTAGTAAATTCGTAGTAAATTCGTACTAAATTCGTAATTAATTCTTGATTTTATGAATTTGATTCGAAATTGTTACGAATTTAATACGAAGATAAATATAAGTTACCCCTAAGAAGAATTAACACTATTCATAAGTTGATCTAAATATGTTGTTGCTTAAACCGACTGGCAGGATATATGTTCTCACCACAAAAGAAGAGTGAATAATTACCAGTCGAAGGTGAACTTAACTCTTACTGGAATCTTATTTCTGAAAAGCCAATAGAACGAGCGGTACTAATTTTTTGTTTAGGGGACTGAATATATCATAATATACCGATGTATAAGCTTAAATGTTATCTGGAAGTGCCGTAATTTTATCGGCAGTGATTTCTACAGCATAAATCGCATTCATTTGGTGAATTCTTAAGATAAACCGGTCTTTCCCACGATAACTCTGCAACTCTCCTTGTATCCCAATTAAAGGTCCGTTAATGATTTCTACCCGTTTTCCGGGTGCAAAATTGTCGTTCGTTATTTCCACCTCAAAATCGGATTGGCTGAGCATTTTTTTTAAATATTCAATTTGATTTTGCGGAATACGTGCCGGCTTCCCTTCAAATCGCACATATCCTGTCACATGTTCCGTATTCAGCACTTTATTATGTTCTTTTGATTCTATATTTACAAAACAATATCCCGAAATGATTGGCATTTCAATCCATTTTTTTCGGTCTTTCCATTTTCTCAGCTTTTTTTGAAAGGGAAGGAAACAGTCAATATTTAGCTCTTTTAATTTTGCATAAACTTTTTTTTCAGTCCTCGAACGTAAGGTAACAACGTGCCATTCTTTGGGTTTTGCCGGGTTTCTTGTCATTGCTTTGCATTGTCTATTCGTCCGGACTTTTTTGACCGGAAAGGGCAAAATTATAATTTTTGGTTTAAAAAATGAATAATGCAAACAATTGTCAATCGCATAACAGGTAATTGTCGCGGCGTGGATTTACAAGCAATACAGGGATCTTTCCGGCCTTACTAATTATTTTACGTTCAGGGAGCCCAATAATCCAGTCGAGTGGTGTAATAAAGGAACTACCCAAAATCACCAGTAAATCGGTATCTGAATTTATCGCTAAATCCAAAGCTTCAAAACTGTTATAAAAACTTGATTTTTTCCCTTTAAACAGCTTGTGGCTGACTTCTGTTTTTTGAAAAAGTTTTTTTATCAGCATCACATTTTTAGCCATATCACGTTGAGAAACACGTCCTTTTTCACTTGCTGCCACTCCGATTATTTCTGATTTGGCAAACCTTCCAAACCATGAACACCACATTGCCGCATCACTGTTTTCCTTACGTATGTCAATAGGCATCACTATTTTTTGAAAAACAGATGTTGGCGCCCCGGGATCTACAAAAAGGAATGGCACAGGACTATGTGTTACAGAAGTTGAAAATTTTTTATAATCGGAGGCGCGGGCTAAAAGAATGATTGCTTCATAATCATCAGCCAATACATCAGGCAGGTCAATGAGTTTCTCTTCTGCTATAAAGGCCGATGTTTTTAGTAACGGCATCTCCTTTGCGAGAGGGATAAGGTATTCATTTAATTTTATGTTGATAAAATTTCTGTCCTTTCTGTTGTTTATTTTAAAAGGAAATACGAGACAAAGTTCTTTTTTGAAAATTCCGGCTAACCTTATTCCGTTAAGAATTAAATTTTTATCATCGGCAGTGAGCGTTACAAATACAACGATCTTTTGTTCTTTCTTTACGTCCATCTTCAGAAATTTGTTAAAATTAAACATTCTGTTTGTCAATCGTACTTTCTGCAATGAAAAATATCAGTAACAGGTGCCATGAAAATGCCTATTTTTATGGCAAATTATCAGCGACTCATGATAAATGAAAAACTGTTCCGTCCTGAAAGTATCGCCATAATTGGTGCTTCAAACAATACAATGAAGCCGGGAGGAAAATTGGTTAAAAACCTGAAAGATCATAATTACAAGGGAAAACTGTATGCTGTGAACCCTCATGAGGTTGAGGTGCAGGGTGTTGTGGCATTTAAATCAACAGAAGATTTACCCTGTGTTGATATGGCTGTTCTTGCCATTCCTGCTCAGTATTGCCTTTCTGCAGTGGAAGTGCTTGCTTCTCAAAAGAATACTAAAGCTTTCGTTATTGTTTCTGCAGGATTTGGTGAGATCAGTGAAGAAGGGAAGAGGCTGGAACTAGCTATTGCAGAAGTTGTAGACAAGCATGGTGCCTGTCTGATTGGGCCCAACAGCATTGGGATGATGACCCCTCACCATGCCAGTGTGTTCACCACGCCCATTCCTCCGCTGACACCTGCCGGCTGTGATTTAATTTCAGGTTCGGGAGCTACTGCTGTATTTATTATTGAGTCAGGCATTCCAAAAGGATTGCGTTTTGCGAATGTTTTTTCGGTAGGCAACAGTGCCCAGACCGGAGTAGAAGACATTTTGGAATATATGGATGAGAATTATGAGCAGGAAGTGAGTCCAATGATAAAGTTGCTGTACATTGAAAATATTAATAATCCGGATAAACTGTTAAATCATGCTGCTTCATTAATACGCAAGGGGTGTAAAATTGCAGCTATAAAGGCAGGAAGCTCAGCTGCCGGTAGCCGGGCAGCATCATCACATACCGGTGCATTAACAAGCTCTGATGCTGCAGTAGAGGCTTTGTTTCGAAAAGCCGGAATCGTTCGCTGCTACGGAAGAGAAGAACTTACAACGGTTGCCTGCATATTTATGTGCAAGGAGTTGCAAGGTAAAAAATTGGCAATCATAACCCATGCCGGCGGACCAGGGGTTATGCTTACGGATGCTCTTGAAAATGGAGGCTTAAAAATACCGCATTTCCCCGATTCCTCTGCCAAACGGAGTTTAAAGGAAAAGTTGTTTTTGGGTTCGTCGGTTGAAAACCCAATCGATTTTTTGGCAACAGGAACAGCTGAGCAGTTGGGGGAAATTGTGGATGCCTGTGAACATGATTTTGATGTTAACGGTATGGCAGTAATTTTTGGAAGCCCCGGGTTGTTTCCCATTCGCGATGTATATCATGTGCTGGATGAGAAGACTAAAAGTTGTAAAAAGCCGGTTTATCCCATTCTTCCCTCGATAATTGACGTTAAGGAGGAAGTCTCTTATTTTATTTCGCACGGCAATGTGAATTTTCCGGATGAAGTGTTATTGGGTAAAGCCCTGGCAAAAGTTATTCTTACTCCTCCTCCTGTTTCTGCAGAGATCTTTATGGACGGAATTGATTTGAAAAAAATCAGGAAGGTGATTGATAATGCTGCTGACGGATATCAGCCACCTGAAGTTATTCATCAGTTACTGGATGCAGCCGGAATTCCGCGTGTGAAGGAGGTGGTAACTTTTAACGAAACAGAAGCGGTGCTTGCTGCTATGAATACAGGCTTTCCTTTAGTGATGAAAGTAGTGGGACCTGTTCATAAAACCGATGTTGGCGGGGTAGTTTTAAACGTGAGGAATGTGGAACAGGTCCGGAAAGAATATCATCATTTAAATGGAATTGAAAATTCTGAAGGAGTACTGATTGCACAAATGGCATCGGGAACAGAGCTTTTCCTTGGCGCTGCCTATGAACAAAATTTTGGTCATGTGATACTTTGTGGAATGGGAGGTATATATGTGGAAGTGCTCAGGGATTTATCATCGGGGCTGGCTCCTTTATCATTTGCGGAAGCTGCTTCAATGCTCCGGCAGCTGAAGTCATGGAAAATGTTAAAAGGATACCGGCGTCAGCAAGGGATAAATATTCCACTTTTTGAAGAGGTGATGGTGCGGCTTTCAAGCCTTTTACGCCATGCCACAGAAATCAGGGAAATTGATATTAATCCTATGTTGGGGAATGAAAAGGAAATTTTGGCTGTAGATGCACGGATACGGATTGAAAAAACGTAAAAATTGGGTAAAAGATGGTTTATTCCTGTTGTTCTTTATTGAAATGATTCCCGTGGATTTATTAAATTTGAAGATTATGAAAGAAAAGCAAAATGAATTTTATTCTTCCATTTCCAGGTACTATCGTGAGATATTTCCTTTTAATCCTGTACAGTTAAAGTTTGTGGAAAGCAATGCGGGCGGATTGACCGGAAAAAGAATACTCGATATTGGATGTGCAACCGGAGAGCTGGCTTATCAGCTTGCACAGGCAGGTGCACATGTAACAGGTATCGACCTGAATGCCGATTTGTTGGAACAGGCAAAATCAGAAAAAAAACATCTGTCTCTTAAATTTCAGGAAGGTGATATGCTGAAACTGGATCAGGATTTTACGGAAAATCAGTTTGATACGGTGCTTTGCTTTGGGAATACGCTGGTGCATCTGCAGGATAATGCTTCCGTATTAAAAATGCTGCGTGGTGTTAACAACATAATAACCCCGGGTGGAAACTTCCTGATGCAGATTCTGAATTACGATTATATCCTGGATGAAAAGATTTCGGAATTACCATTAATCGAAACGGAGAACATAAAGTTTATTCGAAAATATGAATTTGAGAACAACAGTAATCATGTAAAGTTTCAGACAGATTTGCACCTGAAGAAAGAAAATAAGGTTATTAGAAATGAAACCACTTTGTTGGGATTAAGAAGCTCACAGTTGCTGGATTTATTGCATCAGGCAGGTTTTGAAAGTATTCAGTTGTATGCCAGTTTTAATATGGAGGAATTTGGAGGTAAACATTTGCCGTTGGTGGTAAGTGCAGTCAGTTAATAAAACTGATTTTTTACAGGTTATTAATCCAATTCATGTAGTTTAAAAGGAATACATAAAGAGAATATTATTCTTTTTTAATATTATCTTTTGGAAAAATAGGAAGATAAGGAATTAACCTATAGTGTAAAATTAAAATATTTAATATTTTTGTTATTTAACCTGAAATTATAAAAATAAATATTTGCACTGCAAACTAAACCCTTTCTATTTATGAAATCAATCCTGAACTTTATTTTTAGTGTTAGCCTGTTGCTGTTTTCCAAAGCCGGTTATTCACAACTTACTTTTCTTTCTGATCCTAACCCTTCTCAAAAAAATTATGGAAGTAATCCACGTAATTTTGTGGAATTTAAGGATGAAGTGTATTTTTTTGCAAATGACAGGTTAAGCAGTGGGTTGTGGAAATCGAATGGCACAGACGGTGGAACCCTGCTTGTTAAACGATTTAATTACCTGGGCAGTCTGGTTGTTTTAAACAACGAACTGATTATAACAGGTATGGATAATACCCTCATAGGGATTTGGAAATCGGACGGTACAGAAGAGGGGACGGTGTTTGTCAAGAGAATAACAAAATTTCCAAGTTATCTAGATCCCGATTCATACCAGTTTAGTTCTTCTACACATACAGTTAAAGGGGCACTTTACGGAATAATAAATAATGAGCTGTGGAGAATCGACGGAAGCTCTGAAGGCACTTTCCCGATTAAATCCTCAAGCATGGGAATTTTGGCTACCATCGGGGATACTGTTTTCTTTTTTTCACCTTCCGATGATTACAACACACAATATTTAAGTGCATATAACACCGTTAGTAATGAAACCACCCTTCTTAAACAATTTAAATACGGTTACAATACAAGCCCATTGAATATTGTTGCCAATAAAAGTAAGCTTTACTTTTTTGCAAATAATGATACCTCCCTGCTGCTGTATTCTTCAGATGGAACACCTGAGGGTACTGTACCCATATATGGTAATTCACGGCTTTTGTATCCTGGTAAAGACCTTGTTTTTTGTAACGACACGTTATATTTCATTGTAAGAAATGAAGTGGTTTATGAATATGGACACAGGACAGAAGCAACTATTTTCAGGTATGCTGGAAATAATGTGGATACTGTACTCCACTTCCGGGATAATATATATGATCCACGCAGCTTGATAAGTCTCAATGGGAGTGTATTAGCCATGGTTAATATAAGGTATTCCCCCGGTGGCGTACATCTTTATAAAATTACCGGTGCCGGAGCTGTTAATACAGTAAATCTGCCGGATGTGGGCATGCCACCCGAGAAAATTGTGGTAAAAGATTCTCTTGTATATTTCTTACACGGCAGCCAAATATGGCAATCAAACGGAACTGATGCAATGAAGCTGAATATTGGTACTACATTTTATGAATTAGGTAAAAAAAATATCTATTTTATTTCCGGGGATGATGGCATTAGCGGGGAACCATGGATTTGTAACTTGAATGGAGAGAATGCACATTTAATAAAAGATATCAATCAGGAATTGTATTTTTCAGGGATTAACAACATAACTGCTTCCAATGATAAGGTATATTTCAGTGCACGCAACGATACATTAGGAAATGAAACCTGGATATCAGATGGCTCACCGGAAGGGACAAGTTTATTGAAGGATATTTATACCGGTAGCGGGAATTCAAATCCGCATCAGTATTTCTCCTTTGGTAATCAAATGTATTTTATTGCCAGTGAAGGTACATCCAATCGAACATGTTTTCTCTGGAAGTCTGATGGAACTTCATCAGGTACTGTACCACTAAAACAAGTTTACCATTACTTTAGGGAATATATGTCTGCAACAATTTTATTTCACGATAAGTTTTATTTTGGAGGAGTTGAATTTGAGGAGATTGAAGAGTATGGCTATAAATATTACAGACCGGTTCCTGGAATATTTGCAAGTGATGGCTCTCCTGAAAATACGTCCCTGCTAAAAAGTGTATATGAACCCTGGAAGGGCAAAGGTTATCCTACAAACCTTACCAGGGTGGGTGATTCCTTCTTTTTTATTACTTATCCAACATCCGAAAGACAGGCAGAAATATGGAAAAGCGACGGAACAGAGTCAGGTACTGTGATAGTAAAATCTGATTTTCCGATTGAAACTACTTTTAACTTTGTGCCTACTTTGGGAACTTCTAACTTGTTTTATTTTGTTGATGAATACCAGCCGTGGGTTTCAGATGGAACAAAAGAAGGTACTCACATTCTAACAGATAAATTTAAAGCAAGGAAATACTCATATATTAATCTTATAGGCTCAATCGGCGATAAAGTCTTTTTTTGCATGGACAACGGGGAGGAGGGTTATGACTTTTTTGTGTCTGATGGTACGTCTGATGGAACTATACTTTTAAGTTCATTTATAGTTTATCCCAGTGGAGTTTATCCCAGTGGAGCAACCGAATTTAATGAAAAGTTATATTTTGCTGCAAACGACAGTGTTCACGGATGGGAATTATGGTGTACCGATGGGACATTAAATGGAACATATATGGTAAAAGAGGTAATTCCAGGAACAGTTGGCGGTATTGGCAGTATCTGTATTTCCAATGATTTGCTTTATTTCAGCATCAATAATCCGGATGGAACGTCTCAAATCTGGCGTACTGACGGTACATATGAAAATACGGTACCTCTGGACTGGAATGCTCATGGAGTTGCCAAAATAGCTAATATGACCAGCATGGGCAATTACCTGGTTTTTTCTGCTTCAGATGAAACTCATGGGGAATGCCTATATGCCTATGAACTGGATGTAGTGCAGAAGATAACTGATGTTACCAATGAAGGAGATTTCCAGGTGTATCCAAATCCTGCTGAAGATTTAATACACATTAAAATGAATTGGGGAGAATTAGCAGTTCCTTTAAATTTTGATATTATAAGCATGGATGGTGCCGTGATGAAATCTTTTATTTTGAATTCGGATTATCAAAATGTGAATGTTTCGAATTTACCTCCAAACATGTATATTATCCGAACAAAAAATGGAAAGGAAAATTTATCTAAACGATTTATAAAGAAATAATAGGTTATCTTTAAAGAAAGGTTGATATTATTCCTGTTTCTATCTTGAACATCCTTCAGTCAGTCTCTTTCTGATGCAAATTTGAATAGAATATAAAACAGTTTTTTTCAATAACAGAAGGTGCAAGACACCATAAAGGAATGGTATTCAATTTATCCTTGGATCGGGAGAATTATATTATAGTTATCCATTATAAAATCACAAGATATATTTTGCCATGAATAAAACAGAATTGATACAAAAGGCTTTTGAACTGGCTAAAGAACAATATGCCGTACTTGATGTGGATGCGGAAGGAGCCATTAAACGAATGGATGAAGTAATCATCAGCCTGCATTGCTGGCAAACTGACGATGTGGGGGGATTTGAAAAACCGGATGCAAAATTGGGTGGGGGAGGAATTCAGGCTACCGGTAATTATCCGGGTAAGGCAAGAACAATTGAGCAAATGCGGAAAGACCTGGAAAAGGTAATGCAACTGGTGCCGGGAAAACAACGCCTTAATCTTCATGCCATATACGGCGAATTTGGCGGAAAGCTTATTGATCGTGACGCCATAAATGCGGAACATTTTCAGGGATGGATGGATTGGGCAAAAGCACAGGATATCGGTCTTGACTTTAACGGAACATTTTTCTCACACCCCAAAGCAGAAACCGGTTTTACCTTATCTTCCAAAGATGAAGGTATACGAACGTTTTGGGTAGAGCATATGAAGCGGTGCCGGGAAATAGGAGCTGAAATGGGCAGGCAACTTGGAACTCCCTGTATTCACAATACCTGGATTCCTGATGGTTCTAAGGATATTCCGATTGACAGAAACGGTTACCGTTGCGCAGCTTAAAAAGTCGCTCGATGAAGGATTTGAAAAAGAGTTTTCAACGAAATATTTAAAAGATGCTCTGGAAAGTAAACTCTTTGGAATTGGTGCCGAATCAATGACGGTAGGTTCACATGATTTTTACCTGGGATATGCCTTAAAAAATAATAAACTGATTTGCCTCGATAATGGCCATTTTCATCCTACGGAACAGGTTGGCGATAAAATTTCATCTTGCCTTCATTTTGCAGATGAAATGCTGCTTCATATTACACGCCCGGTGCGGTGGGATTCCGATCATGTGGTCACCCTGAATGAAGAAGTTCAGATGATAGCCTCTGAAATCGTTCGTAATAATTTTTTTGAGCGGGTGCATATCGGCCTTGATTTTTTTGATGCCTCAATTAACAGGATTGGAGCGTATGTTATTGGTACACGTGCTGTCCGGAAAGCCTTTCTGATAGCGTTACTTGAACCCACTTCCAAATTAAAAGAGATGGAAGAAGAAGGTAATTATTTCGAACGTCTCGCGTTACTTGAAGAGTTGAAGACAAAACCTTTTGGCGCTGTTTGGGATTATTACTGTTTGGTAAATGATGTTCCTGCCGGTGAAACTTACATTTCAGAAATACAACTTTATGAAGCAGAGGTTCTCAGTAAACGGTAATTAATATGCCTATAACCGGTAGAATTTTTTATTGTGATCCATTATAATGAAAAGGAAATGGTTGCATAGAGTAAAACTATAATCTATAATTTTTAGTTTTGTGGCAGAAGGATATCAAAAGATGAATGCCGGAATAAAGAAATACAACCTTATTACAATTCTTGGACCCACTGCTACAGGTAAAACAGGGCTTGCATCGCATCTTGCAGTGAACATTGACGGTGAAATAATATCGGGTGATTCACGGCAGGTGTATCGTGGAATGGATGTTGGGACGGGCAAAGATTATATCGATTATGTTGTAAATGGGGTGAAGGTTCCCTATCATCTTGTGGATATAGAGGAACCTGGAGAACATTATAATGTTTACCGCTTTCAGACCGATTTTGGGATTGCATTCAGTGACATCAGTGCGCGGGGAAAATTGCCGGTGCTATGCGGGGGAAGTGGTTTGTACCTTGAAGCGGTATTGAAAGATTACCGGTTGATACAGGTGCCGCCTAACCAGAAGCTGAGAGAGAGTCTGGAAGGGAAATCGTTGGAGGAACTTACAGCTATTTTGCAAAAGTTAAAGCCGAAACTTCATAACACGACAGATGTAGAAACCGACAGACGTGCTGTGCGTGCGATTGAAATAGAACTGTATTATCGTGAAAATCGGGAAGCAGAAACATCCGATTTAAAGATTAACAGCCTGAATATTGGGGTGAGGGTCGACAGGGAGGTGCGCCGGCAACGGATTTCACGAAGATTGAAGCACCGGCTTGAGGAGGGTATGTTGGATGAAGTGCACCAATTACTGAAGTCAGGATTAACTCCGGAACAATTGATTTATTATGGGCTGGAATATAAATACCTCACACTTCACTTAACCGGCTTATTGACTTATGAGGAGATGTTTCGGCAACTGGAAATAGCCATTCATCAGTTTGCCAAACGTCAGATGACCTGGTTTCGCGGGATGGAAAAAAGAGGCACAAAAATCCATTGGGTTGATGGCTGCCTGCCTGTGAATGAGAAGGTGGAAAAGATACTTGAACTGTTTAACCGCTAGAAAAAAGGTGGATTTTATTTTGTTTGCCAAATTAAACGGGCTCTTATCAGGTCGGTACCGTCACTTTCCCGAACAACACTGCAGAGATGGTTCATTTCATCGAGTTGCTGTTTCTTCACTGAAAGCCGGTCGGTTGGAAGCCCTTCCTTCAAAAAATTAACTTCAAACTCTGCCAGTTCATTTTTTTCATGGAAAGTAAAAGCATAACTGTTGATAACACGCTCAAGATACCTTCCGGTATTAAAATGCTGGTTTATGTCGATTTCATTAAAAAGTACCGGAGTAAAATCCAATGGTCCTTCTGATACAGGTGATTTTACCTTAGAGGCGTTTCTGCCAAAGACACTTTCAGTATAATCCGGAAATTCTTTAAACTTTGAAAGACGGACGATACGTCTCGTGTCAGCATCAAGTATCAGCCAGCTGCTTGTGGCCTGAATAATGTTTTCACCGGTATTGTCAACAAAATTAAAATCGCGGTAACCATAAAAGCCATCTGTGCCGCGGGACCACGTTTCCAGATTAAATTTTTCACCCCATTCAGGACGACGGATGATTTTTACATTTAACCTTGAAAGTACCCAAAACTGATTTTCCGTTTTTAAGCGTTTGTAGCCAAATCCCAGAAGGTTGGCATGTTCCCATGCTATTTCCTGCATTTGGTAAAACATGAATGAAGTGGATAGTTTTCCAAAACGGTTGATAAAATAGGAACGGGTTGTAATTTGGTTAATGTGTTTCATTTATTATCAATATGTGAATTTTCATTTTTAGCAACATAAATTATCCGGGATTCAAAACCACGATAGCTAAACTTTTAGGCAAATTTATTGTTCGGTTTTGAAATACCATTGGAAATAACCAATTTTACACCAAAAATTACCAACAGTATAAACAGGATATGGGTGGGATCATTATTAAAACACAGGAGCAAATTGAAGGAATCCGGAAGAGTTGCAGGTTGGCTGCACAAACGCTCGATTATGCAGCACAATTTGTTGACGCCGGTGCTACTACCGAATTCATTGACTCACAAATTGAAAAATTTATATTAGAACATAAAGCTGTTCCTGCCACAAAAGGTTATAATGGTTATCCCAAATCCAGCTGCATATCGCTAAATGAGGTTGTTTGTCATGGGATACCATCAAAAGAAACAATTCTAAAGGATGGCGATATTATTAATATTGATATTACTACCATTCTTGATGGCTATTATGGCGATACATCCCGTATGTTTTGGATAGGTGAGATTTCACCTGGCGCAAGGAATCTTATAGAAGTTACCCGGCATTGTCTTGATTTAGGCATTCAGCAGGTAAAGCCTGATAATCAGTTCGGAAACATTGGTTTTGTTATTAACCGTTATGCAACAGCAAAAGGATATACCGTAGTATATGAATTTTGCGGACATGGCGTTGGACTGAAATTTCATGAAGAGCCGCAGGTTGATCATACTTCGCGCCGGAATAAAGGACCTAAAATGAGACCGGGTATGATATTTACTATTGAGCCCATGATTAATCAGGGACGTGCAGCAACCATCGTTGATAGAAGCGATAAGTGGACAGCACGTACTATCGATAATAAATTATCGGCTCAGTTTGAGCACACAATCCTGGTTACACAGAGTGGGTTTGAAGTACTTACCGATATTCATAATGAATACCCGGTTTCATAAAACCGGCAGAGATTCTTGTTTTCCTTTGGGTGGTACCTCGCAAATTTCAGATTATAAATCAGATAGCTGTCGTATCAAGGAATCACATGTTGGGTATAAAGAGAGGCCGGAAAAAAAATAGGAGGAAAACTTATTTATTTTCCTCCTGCTCAATTTTTCCTGTTTTTTGTTTTATTTTGTTTTCAGGTTACTGTTCCAATAGTTCTTGTCAATCATCCAGTTTTCCAGTTTTATTTCCGGCTCTTCTGCTTCAGCTAATTTAAAAAGAAATGTTATTCCTGATTTAGCATCTTTATATTCAATTGTTGTTACAGGTTTAGCTTGTTCTGTTGATGTCATTGCTAAAGTTTCTGTTTTGACTTTTCCGGTTGAACCCTTATGAAATGCGGTGTCATTTAACATCCATGCCTCCAGTTTCAGCACATTATCCATTTCATTTTCCAAAGCAAAAGACGTATTAAAAGTATTTCCATTCAACATCCATTCTTCAACATTTAGTACTTCATCTGTTTCCGTTATCCATGAAAATTCAACATTAAAGCTTTCGGTATTCATCATCCAATTTTCAATTTTCAAAGCATCTTCCATTTCAGTTTCGATAGAAGAGACCGGTAAAAAATTACTTTCATCTCTCATCCATTCTGCTACATTCAGTGCTTTTTCTGTTTCTGTTTCCAGGAAGTAGGCAGCAGTGAACACGTTGGCATTCATCATCCAGCTTTCCATTTCAAGAGATGCATCATTTATTGCTTCCAATCTGGAAGTATAAAAAAAGTTACTTTCGTTGAGCATCCAGTTTTCAATGTTCATTTCAGCATCCTTTTCTGAAGCAAGAACTTCAGCGAGAGCTTCAGTTCTAGTGTAAAGACTTGTAATGACTTCAGTTGCAGTTGCCTTTGCACTCAAAACCATAACTGCTGCAACAAAAACGATAAGGCTGGGAACTGAAGTAAATTCTGTTTTCTGTAATTTGCTGTTTCTTGTTTTCATGACTTTTTCCTCCTGTTTTCTGTTTAATTTCTCTACTTTTTTAATTTCTGTTTTCAATCTTAAGACGCTTAATTTTTTGTTTCGTTACATTTATTATAGAACTTTTTTTAAGATTGTACCATTTTTAGCATTGTTGTTTGCATTACAAATATACAAACAAAAAATGATACCATGCAATACATAGTAGTATAATTTTTTTTAAAATTTGTGATATTTTTCACAAATAATTGTTATCCAATGAAATAAAAGGGTAAAAATATTTTAATGTTGTGTCAGGAATTTATCTTGTTGTCTATTATTAAACCGATTAAGTATTGGCATTTTTGGTTTTGATTAAGATAAATTCATATGATTTTTTTAAAAATTGATTTTAAAAAAAAAAGAATTGACCATTTGTTTTTGCATTGGATCCTAAGTTTGCCAGGAAAATATATGCAGGAAAATTTATTGTGGTTCCAACAAAAGGAATTTTTTTGAGGTGAAAATGTATTTTTTGATTTGAAAGTTTCGTTAAGAAACCGACAACATACGTATTGGACTAAGTGTTGGAAATCCAGATTACTTTTTGTTCCGGTTTATGTTCTTTCCCTATAATATGCCGGTATAACTCAGGCCGGCGTGCCTGTAAATAGCGAAATCCGCCTGCTAAATTTACTTTTTCAGGAATAAGAACCGAAGATTCTACATCATCCCCCAGTTTCCGACATTCAGCAACAACATCGCCAAAGGGATCAATAATCATTGAACAGCCGTTTTTAAGCTGATCATCATCCATGCCAATCGGATTTGAGAAGATTACATATACAGCATTATCATATGCCCGGGAAGGCAACCATTTCATTAGCCAATCCCTGCCTTTCATGCCATCGAACTCCAGTCTGAGAGATGTAGGATCATTTTCACGGTTTTTCCAAAGCCCGGGATTTACAAATCCGGCACCCGGTCTTGAAGAAGGTGTGCACATGGTAACATGCGGCATAAATATTACATCCGCACCCAGAAGTTTGGTGGCCCGCACATTTTCAATGATATTGTTATCGTAACATATTAATATGCCGCACTTCCATCCATGAAGGTCAAAAACAACATATTCATTGCCTGGCATAATGTGTGGATTGATAAAAGGGTGAAGTTTACGGTATTTTGCTACCAATCCACTTTTGTCAACACAAACATAGGCTTTGAATACATTATCTTTGTTATCTTTTTCAAAAAGACCTGCCAGAATAGTAATATCGTACTTTTTGGAAATTTGAGTAAGTTTTTCAATACTTTTTCCTTCCGGAATTTGTTCCGCAAGATTGAGCATTTGAAGTTTTGAAAGCTTTCTGGCAAATGTGTATCCGGTAATGGAACATTCATGAAATGCAATCACACGGGAACCTTCTTCTGCCGCTTTTCGTGAAAGGGTTTCAATTACCGATAGGTTGTAATCTTTATCCCCACTTTTATTTTCAAACTGTGCTGTCGAAATTTTTAGATTTTTCATATTTTGCCTGTTAAGTAAGCATGCTCCATGATACAAGATGGATACCTAGTGTATGAATAGCTTTTTTTACCGAAGGATTGGTTAAAACTTCCAGTTCCCCATTTAACCCAGGGTGGCACATTATTTCTGATGTTCCTGCCGGTAACTGTTCAAGAATAGAAATAAAATTTGCAACTGAAGCATTTTTGTAAAAATTGTCAATAAACCAATTGGTACTTATAATACCTTCTGATAACATTCTATTTTCTTGTTCAACTATGGCACGTGGACTTATTTTTTTTATTATCGGAAAGCACTTAAACGGATGAGTAATTCCAAAACGTACCATTTTTTTCATTCCTTCAGAACTGCCTCCTCCATTACCATTCAGGACAATCATGTTGTAAATACTGGCAGGAACAGGATTTCGCAACGGTACATTATATTTTTGAGCCAACTCCCGTACTATTTTAAAAAATGGGGTATAAAGGGCTGCCAAATGATGATGGTAATTTATATGATCCATCGGAACCCCGGTGGAAATAAATAATTCGGCCTGTGCAAACAATTCTTTTTTTACTTCCTCAATTGGCATAACAGGCAGATGGACGATAATTTGATCGATATCATGAAATTTTCCGTTGTTCCCGATAATGTGGATAACTTCCTGGGAGGGGGCTACAGAATAACCTGAGGTAAGATTCAGATGAAGACCTATCGGCAACTCCGGATTTTCACGATGAACCATTTTTAGTTGCTCTGCCGATTCTTCAAAATTAATAAATGCAGATGCGCTGGTTAATATGCCTCTCTTAAAGGCCGATACAATTGCTTCATTGGTTTCTTTATCCCGGCCTAAGTCATCACCATTTATTATGAGGTATTTTTCTTTGCCTACAACATTTTTTGGCTTCGGGAGAGGTCCGTATAACTGCACCAGCACGGGTTGAATAAAAGAGCCTGCTAACCTGTTAATTTCCATGCTACTAGAGTTAATTTTTCTCGAATACTTTATATTATGTTTTTATCGTGCTGATATATCTTTTCGCTGTCTGTTCTCAAATTTATTTTAAAAATAGTTCTTTTCAAAATCTTAACTACTGAAAATTAAGTTTTTCCTTTAACACATCATGCAACTGAAGGAAACTTTCTTCAAGCCGAATCATGTTTTCAATAAAAAAAAGAAATGTATCAGGCTATTGCTGCTGGCTTTGAATATCAACATTTTTCCTTTCACTAAAAATACGGTAAACTTCGTTTTTCCCTTCTTCACGCTTATGATAAAATTCCCAATTTAATCCTTTGGGAAAACCTTCTTCGGGTAACGCTTTATAGCTTTGCAGTACCTCAAAGGCATTTTATCTTCTGTATTATTCCGGTGTCCTTTTTCCAGAACAACACGTGCATCTGTTCTGTTGGCTTCAACCCTTGGGGCTAACACCCGATACCTTAATCCGGTGAAGGATGAAATTTTACACTATTTATTCAGTTCGGGATGAATCCGGTATCGCCTTCCAAATTGTTCTCAGAAAATCAGCCTGAGCTGTTTTGCCTCCTTTTGAATATACATTAGCTGTTTTTGTACCTCAATTATAAAAAAAACATTTGAATGCTTACATTTGACCAGGATTTAACAGATGCAAAACTAATGGTTTATTTTACCTGTTCAACTGTAACAAGATAGATTCATAAATGTTGAAATCAGCGCAATTCTGGATTGAGAAACTGGATTTAATAAAACATCCTGAAGGAGGATGGTACCGCGAAATGTACCGATCGGAGGATATGGTACACCAGTCAGGTTTGCCTGCTGGTTTCGGAGGCGATCGCAGTTTCTCCACTTCTATTTATTACCTGCTTGAAGGCGATGACTATTCATCATTCCATCGGATTAAATCGGATGAAATCTGGCATTTTTATATGGGAACATCGGCTGTTGAAATCACAGCCATCGAAAATGGAATGATTCGAAAAAAACTTTTAGGCAAGAATCCTGAAAAAGGACAAAACCTGCAGATAGTAGTTCCCAAAAATACATGGTTTGCTGCAAGACTTATTAATCCTGCAGGTTTTGCCCTGGCAGGTTGTACCGTTTCTCCCGGGTTTCATTTCGTTGATTTTGAAATTGCAGGTGAAAGTCTGTTATTTGAATTTTCTGAAAATAAAGATGAAATTATACCGTTGCTAAAAAAAATACCTACATAATTTCTATGAACAGGATAATTTTTATTTTCACGTTTATATTACTTTCAGGATTTGCAAAGGGGCAGCTTGCTGAAGTTCAGGCCAGGTATAATGGTGTGGGCGATGTCGATTTTGTTGCATATAACAATACTTCTGCTCCGCTGTTTCTTAATATCGATTTTGCTGATTTGGAGAATACCACATTCAATGAACCGTTACCCTATATAAAACTGTTGCAGCCGGGATTCAATTCCCTTTTTACCCTGCATCGAGAGCCTGGTGCCGAAGCTCCCCGTTTTAATCACCAGATAAAAATATTTAAATCCAATCCCTGGTCGCTGGCAGATCTTGATTTCCCGTACCTCATTCCATTAGCACCCGGTGAAGTAGCTTCAGTATTTAATGTGGCATCGTTGAAAGGATTTTTAGGATCAGAAGAACCTCAGTCATGGAATGCCACAGGTTTTCTGGTGGAACCGGGGCAGCCGGTTTTTGCCGCCCGTACAGGGGTAGTAGTAGAAATTGTGGAAGCTTCCCGAAAGGATGATCCCCAAAACTGGTACCATTTCTGGAACAATAGCATTACCTTGCTTCAACCTGACGGAACCTTAATTTGCTACCGAAATATTTTACCTTCAAATAAAAAACTGAAGGTGGGAGAAAAGGTTTTTGCCGGGCAGCACATAGGTAATGTTGCACCATCAGCAAAAGAATTGATTGTCGTTATTTTTCAGCATAGCCTGAATTCTTCTGATCTCCGGTTCATTATTCCTCAGTTTGTAAGTGATAATCAAACCGGTGTCTTGCTTACTTCCCTTAAATACAAGGTTGTTCATCCAAACAATATACGAGGTTTGGAAATGACCAGTCGTGAAAAGCGAAATTATCTAAAGTAAAATTGTACTGCATCGAAAAAAAGATGAATTCAATTTCTTTGATAAAAAAAATCCCGGGATTATCCGGGATCATTTTTTATTCGAAAAATGGGAATAATTTTTTAATTTCCTCATCCGATGGTCTTCTTCCGTATTCGCAGATTTCAAAAGACTCGGCAAGTTCAATGTTTGCAGCCTTTTGCGGTCCGTACCATTTGGCAAGTGTTTCCCGTTCCTTTTCGGATACAGTTGGTTTACGCCTTTCTGCCAGCCATTTCAGACGTTCTTTTTCAGTTTTTGGAACCTGGTCGAGCTGCTGTCCGGTCCAGGGCAGCCATTCAAACATTTGAGATTCGTGAGCTGCCATGGCATAAACTTTTTGATCGAATACTTTTGTTATGTCTACAGAAATATCTGGCTGGAAAGGATATGGCTTCTGGAAGCGATCCTCAACATATAAGAATACCGGATTTTTTTTCAGTGCGGGAACATCCGAAGCAACATTTGGAACGATGACCATATAGGCGGCATCTTGCAAAAGTATGGATGCATTCCGGTGATCGGGATGGTAATCATTCGGACGTGGACCCATGACAATATCGGCATTCCAGTTCCGGATTAAACGGATAACTTTCAACCGGTTTTCAAGAGTGGGCATTAACTCACCATCGTGGTTGTCGAGTACGATGTATTCTACTCCAAAACGTCTTCCCGCTTCTTTAGCCTCAGCGCGCCTGATACGGGCAAGGGCACCTCCTCCTTTTTCCTGATGGCCGGCATCGCCGTTTGTAAGCGAAACAAACAATACATGATGTCCTGCCTGTGCATATTTTATGGCTGTACCACCTGCACGGATATCGGCATCATCCGGATGGGCTCCAATCACAATTATGTTCAAAGGTGTTTGTGAATAAGAATAAGCGCTAAATGCAAGGCAAAAAATTACTGAATAAATAAGTGTTTTCACAAAATTAAATTTAAATTAGAAACTATTAAAATGATTCATCATAAGCATTAGAGCTGGTAATAACCGATCATAAATATATAAAATTCTCGTTAAATTAACTGTTTAATTTTTTATTCGGATGTTAACTTTTACAAGTTGAAATTTTTTGAACAGCTGAATGATGTATCAGGTAGTTCGAAAAAAAGCAAATAAAGGTTAATAGATGTTTTTTTTCTATATACGCCACCTTGAGTGAGTGAGAAATTAATTATCCTAAATTTTAGTTTATGAAGAAATTTACGCTAATGTTGTTAGGCATTGGCATTATAGGTATGCTTTCCGTTGAAGCTCAGGTAAGGCGTATTAATGGCACGGTAGTCAGTACAGAGGACGGAAACGGCATACCTGGAGTATCAATAGTGGTGAAAGGAACTACCCTTGGAACCATTACCAATATTGATGGAGATTATCAGATTGATGTTCCTGATGATGCAGAAACATTAATTTTTTCATTTGTGGGGATGAAAACAGTTGAACGGCCGGTTGAAGGTTCTGTAATAAATGTACAGATGGAATCGGAAATGATTGGTGTTGATGAATTAATGGTTGTAGCATACGGATCCACCAAAAAAAGTTCATTTACAGGTTCCGCTGGTACTGTTAAAGGTGAAAAACTGGCCAGGATTCAAACATCCAATATTTCCAAGTCACTGGAAGGAAATGTTGCTGGTGTTCAAATTGCAACCAACTCAGGACAACCTGGTGATGGTGCTTCAATTATTGTTAGGGGAATAGGTACCGTCTCAGCGACTCTCCTGCGATGAATCTCAAATTCAGAGGCAATCAGGAGCTTACCTGGGGAATAAGTGAAAATTTGAATGCAGGCATTGAAACCCGTATGTTTAATCCTCCAACTGCCTTCCGGGTTCTCTAAGAAGCCATATATAGTGATGTAGTTCATCAACTGTTGCCCGATTATTGAATCTGGATTGGAAAAACCCAATTGCGTTTTACCCGGCTTTTCACCAGGGTTATTAAAAGATTGGTAAGCATTAACTCAAAAGCTGACATTCCGGATGGTATTGAAAAGTACCGCCGGATGAATACTATTTTTTACCCTACGAGAATGAGTTTTAATATAGTAAATTCTATATATAAAGATAGTCCAAAGTTAGTCATAGGCTATCTTTAGACTATCTTTAGACTAGCTTTATACTAACTTTGAACTTACTTTGAATCCTCGCAGGAAATTCATGGAGAGGCATCAGTTATTTACGGAGCAGACATTCCGGGTGGTTTTGAAAAAGTATCGACCGGATGAATACTATTTTTTACCGGACACTAATAATTTTTTTTATAAAAATTTTATCTTTTTAATTATTTTAGCCAACAAAAGAGAGAGAGCTAAACTAAAAATCAAGTTTATGGTGAAGTATTTATTGACACTTCTGGGATTTGTGTTTTTTTGTTTTACGATGAGTGCCCAGATGAAATCTGTTTCCGGGTTAGTTGTCAATCGTGAAGAAGGTAATCCCTTATCCGGTGTTTCAGTGGTAGTAAAAGGCACAGCGACAGGAACAACTACTAATGATGAAGGGTTTTATGAGCTGGAAACCCCAGAGAATGTAAATTTTCTTGTCTTTTCTTTTATAGGGATGAAAACGCTGGAAGTACCTGTAGAAAGTTCGGTTATAGATGTAGCAATGGAGCCGGACGTAGTAGGTTTAAATGAAGTAGTTGTTGTGGCTTACGGTACTTCCCTGAAACAACAGTTTACCGGTTCCCTCACTACAATTTATTCAGCTCAGCTTGAACGTTTTAATTCTTCAGGTTTTTCAGAAACTTTACAGGGAATAGCCTCAGGGGTATTAACAGCAGATGCCAGCGGACAGCCGGGAGAGGTGGATGAAATCAGAATTCGCGGATTCAGCACATTTGGCAATGCAAATCCACTGATTGTTCTTGATGGCTTTCCTTTTGACGGAAATCTTAATGCCCTGCCGCTGGCTGAAATTGAATCAATTACTGTCTTAAAAGATGCACCATCTACAGCATTATATGGCTCCCGCGCAGCTAATGGTGTTATTATTGTTACCACTAAACAAGGTAATGAGGGTGCTTCTGGTTTTAATCTGCGAATGAGCTACGGGATATCTGACAGGGCCATACCTGAATATGAAAAAGTGTCTGTTTCGCAGTATTATGAATTGCAGTGGGAAGGGCTCCGGAATTCGCTGATGGAAAATGGATTCTCTGCAAATGATGCGGCACTGGAAGCCAGTAAACAACTTGTACCGGTATTGGGAGGATACAATGCCTATGATGTTCCAGCTGAAGAATTAGTTGGACCTGATGGTAAAATTAATCCAAACTCCCGGCTTTTATGGCACGATAACTGGCAGGATGAATTAATAAAAATTGGAAATCGCAGGGAACTGTCGTTAGATGCAGGTGGAGGAAATGAAAAGTCAACCTATTTTCTTTCCGGTTCTTTCCTTGATGAAGAAGGAATTATTAAAGCATCCAACCTGAAAAGGTATGCTGTTCGAACAAATCTGGAATCCAGATTAACCCCAAATATTACAGCCGGAATTAATCTTTCGGGCTCCCTTTCAGAACAAAACCACCCGGAATCCTCCGGACCTTCCCTTCTGAATCCATTTCGTTTTACGGGTTTTGTTGCACCTGTTTATCCAGTTTATTTATATGATGAACAGGGTAACCTACAAACGAATGGCAAGGGGGAAAAATTGTTTGATTACGGAACTGGTTTTGGCCGGACGAGACCTTTTGGATCTAATATTAATCCTTTGGGAACCATTGAATTGGATGAACGGATTTATAAAAATGATGTTTTTACTCTGCGTTCACATATCGATTTTAAACTTGCCGAAGGATTGATGTTTATAGCTTCCATGAGTGCCGATTATTTTACTTTTGACGGGTTAACCCATAAAAACATGCGCTATGGTGACGGACAGAATTTTAATGGAAGTACAACCCGTCAATCAAATCGTACTCTGTCACACACTGCCAATCAGATGTTAAGGTTCAACCGGATAATAGGGAAACATGAGTTGCAGTTTTTAGCTGCGCATGAAAATTACAGCTATAAAAATAATGTTCTGACTGCTACCCGGTCAGGATTTCCGTTTCCGGGCCTGGTGGAACTTGACGGTGCAGCCATTGCTGAAGGATCGGGTTCCTTTGAAGACAACTACCGGCTTGAAAGTTACTTCGGAAAAGTTGACTATTCATTCAATAATCGGTATTTTGCCAGTTTTAATTATCGATCTGATGGCAATTCCCGTTTTGGTAAAGATGTGAGATGGGGTAATTTCTGGGGAGCAGGCCTGGCATGGTTACTTTCAGAAGAGGATTTTCTCCAAAATTATAATTGGTTGGATATACTTAAATTTAAGGCAAGTTATGGGAAACAAGGAAACGACCGGATTGGATCGTATTATGGATATCAGGGACTTTATCAAACAGGTATAAATAATATTGATTATCCTGGACTGATTGCCAGCCAACTTTCTACTCCTGGGCTTACATGGGAGTCATTGAACGCTTTCAATGTTGGTGTATACCTGATACTGAAAGAGCGGTTTTCTTTTAACCTGGAATATTACTCCAGGCAAAATAATGATGTGTTGTTTGAAAAACCATTGCCGCCCTCTACCGGATTCACTTTTGTTGATGACAATGTTGCCCGCATTGCTAACAAAGGCTTTGATCTGGAAATGACAGGTATACTTCTTAGTGTCTCTGATTTTAAATGGACGCTGGATATAAATGTTAGTCATTTTGGGAATGAGATAAAAGAGCTGCCCCAGAATTTTATTATTACAGGAGATAAACGCTGGGAGAAAGGCAAATCAATATATGATTTTTGGATTGAAGACTATGCAGGGGTTAATCTTGAAACTGGGAAAGCGCAATGGTTTTATAATATTCCTGAAACAGATGCAAACGGAATTCCTGTAACTGACGAATTTGGCAATCCTGTATATGGGGAAGAAAGGGGAATAACGGAATCTCACACACTTGCAGACAGATATTATTCAGGTTCATCTATCCCTGATTTTTTTGGAGGAATTAATAATAATTTTTCTTATTACGGCTTCGATTTGTCGGTTTTAATTGCATTCAAAACCGGAGGAAAAGTTTTCGACAATCCTTATCAGAGGCTAATGCATTCAGGTTTATATGGAAGTAATTTTCATTCCGATATTCTAAACCGATGGACTCCTGAACGCAGCAATACGAATGTTCCTTCTGTTGACGGAGATCAATTTGCCAATGCACGGTCAACATTTTTTTTAGCCGATGCAGATTATTTGAATTTTCGAAATGTTGTTCTGGGATACCAATTTCCGAATGCATGGATAAAAAAAATGAACCTGGAGAGCATCAGGCTGAACATTAAAGCCGATAATCTGCTGTTGCTTTCTGCACGAAAGGGGCTAAATCCCAGGCAATCATTTGATGGCCATGTGGAACCTGATTATGTTCCACTTCGAACAGTTTCTATTGGGTTTGATATTCATTTTTTATAAAGGTTCAAATGAAAAAAATAATTATCAATATTCTTGCAGTTTCAATATTAGCAGTTTCCTGTTCAGACAGTTACCTGGAGACATATCCTACCAATCAGATTTCAGAAAAGGTTATATTTCAAACGGTAGAGGGAGCGCAAACTGTTTTGGATGGTGTTTTACGTGATATGCGGTCACATCATGGAGCGGATAATATGCACGATCAATTTGGGGTTAAATCAATAGACCTGGCAGCCGACTTAATGAGTGAAGATATAGTTGTAGAGAAATTTCATTGGTTTGGTGCTGATTATCGTTTTGAAAATCATGGAGCAAAGGGATATCGTTCGATATATGCATGGTCTCTGTTTTATCGGATTATTTACAATGTAAATGCCATTATCAATCATGTTGATGAGGCATCATCAGAAAGTGAAAATGTACGAAAAGATTTGAAAGCACAGGCTCTGGCTCTTCGCGCCTATTCTTATTTTCAGTTGGTACAGCTATATCAACATACCTATTCAGGGCATGAAAATGAACCTGGAGTGCCTTTATATACCGAAGCTTCCACATCAGGTAATCCTCGCAGCAGGGTTGGTGAAGTTTACCAGCAGATAATATCTGATTTGAATTACTCAATAGAACTTTTTGAAGAAAGTAACCTGCCTCAGCGCCACATCTCCAATCTTACCATGAATGTAGCAAAAGGATTACTGGCAAGAGTTGCATTAGTGATGGGGAATTGGGAAGCAGCACTGGAAATGGCTTCAGGTGCACGTATAGGTTATCCTGTAATGTCGGCCGAAGCATACAGTGCTGGTTTTGATAATTATTCGCAGCAAAACTGGATGTGGGGATTGGAGGTAAACCAGGAGCAGTCAACTACCTATGGGTCGTGGTTCTCACACATGGATTGGACAATAGGAGGATATTGTGGCTTTGGTTATAGTCCGAAATCGTTTAACAAGGTATTGTATGATAAAATGGCAGATAACGATGTTCGAAAGAAGATAATAGATGCTTCTTCTATTGAAACAGGCCGGTTAATTCCCTACAAATTTTCGGCAGGCGACGATAAAGAATTTGCTGCCGATTTGGTTATGATGCGTCCTGAAGAGATGCTGCTCATAGAAACTGAGGCCCAATTCAGACTGGGCTTTGAGGCAGAAGCCAGAGCATTATTGAAGCAACTGCGTGATAACAGAATGGATGAACCTGTAAATATTGAGTCTTCGGGGGAACAGCTTTTGCAGGAAATACTTTTGGAAAGAAGGATTGAACTTTGGGGAGAAGGATTTTCTCTTTTCGATATTAAACGGTTAAAGAAAGGGATTGACCGCACCAACAGCAATCATAATCCTGTAGTTGCCCGAACTATGACCATAACCCCGGAATCTCCAAAATTTAACTTCCAGATTCCTCAAGTGGAAATTGACAGTAATCCGGCTATTGGAGAATTGGATCAAAATCCCTGAATCACCTGAATGTTTCGGGCAGCCGTTATTTTATTGAGCAACTTTATGATTTTTTTTAGAAGAGTCGCAGTCGCAGTCCTGATGGAGGCCCTTTTCATATTGCTGTAAAGCTCTTAGACTCATTCCCATATTTGAGAATCCACCATCGTTGAAAAGGTTTTGCATTGTTACCTTTCGTGTAAGGTCTGAAAATAAGGTAATGCAATAATCAGCACATTCATCGGCTGTGGCATTACCAAGAGGTGACATACGTTCGGCAAAATCGAGCAGGCGATCAAAACCTTTTACCCCACTGCCGGCTGTAGTGACTGTTGGAGACTGTGAAACCGTGTTAATACGGACTCTTCGTTCCCTGCCATAAATGTACCCAAAACTGCGTGATATGGATTCAAGCAATGCCTTGGCATCGGCCATATCATTATATCCGAAAAATGTCCGTTGTGCAGCAACATATGATAAGGCAACTATGGAACCCCACTCATTTATGGCATCGAGCTTTCTTGCAGTTTGCAGCACTTTATGAAATGAAACGGCAGACACATCCAGCGTTTTGTTCAGAAAATTATAGTCCAGATCGCTGTAATGTCTCTCCTTTCTTACATTAGGAGACATACCGATAGAATGGAGCACAAAATCAATTTTTCCGCCAAAAAATTCCATCGACTGAATAAAGAGATTATTTAAATCTTCAACATTTGTTGCATCTGCAGGAATGGCTATTGTGTTGAGTTTTTCAGCCAACTGCTGAGTTTCTCCCATTCGCATGGCCACTGCGGTATTTGTTAAAATTATTGCTGCACCTTCTTCATGTGCTCGTTCTGCAACTTTCCAGGCAATTGATTCAGGATTTAATGCTCCGAACACAATCCCCTTCTTTTTTTGAAGTAAATTAAAACCCATGTTATTTTTTTCTGAATTTAGAGCTGCAAAGTTAATTGAGTTTAAATAAATAAATAGTTAGATGATACGTTTCCTTGTTTTAAACTTACATCTTTAACCATTCTATTCAAATATTGTTCTTATCCGTTCTAAAAATTCAATGTTATTTTTATTTAAAATGACTTTAAATAATTTTGTTGTTTTCATAAATCAGTTTTATATTTGCATTAAATAATCCGGCAGGAAAAATGAATTTAAAAATTAAATACAGATCACGGAAGGCAGGAGAATTTTCTTGCTGTGAATTCATTTTGCCGTTTGTTTCTATGTCTATGCGCTAGCCTTCCTTCAGTGGGATCCCATTGATTGAAGGCATTTTGACTAAGCGTTCATAAATTAAATTTTCATTTTTTCTTATTTTTAATAATATGTCGAATCGTGTTGTTCGACTGAGTGGCAGTCAAACCGGAAGTGTCATATCGGTTAAAAACTTGGTTAGTTATCTGGGAAAGGACAATGGACGGAAGTTTCTTGTTGTTTCAGCTTTACCTGGAATTCTGGATACAATTTATCATGCTTTGGAGAATGCATCGGATACCGATGCAGACATTTTTTCCGAGAGGATGAACCTGTTTTTTTCTGAACAAACTGGAAAGGCAGCGACTTTCTCCTATAAAAATCTTGTTGAACAGGTAAAAGCAATTCTTATCGGAATAAAGCTAATTGGCGATTATTCCAATTCACTGAAAGATCACTTAGCAAGCTTTGGTGAGAAACTGACAGCAGAAATCTTCAAATCATTATTGAGGGTTGAAGGAATGGATTCTGAAATTCTGTTGCCTGAACAATTTGATTTATTGGCAACCGATGATTATGGGAATGCCACCTTTTGTTCGGTAAATAAAAAGTTCTTACTGAAACTTCCTGAGAGATTATATTTGATTCCGGGTTCATATGGGGTTACAGGTCAAGGGAAAATTTCCCGTGCAGGGAAAACCGCTGCCGATTATACTGCTGCTTTTTTAACGAAAATCCTTAAAGTTGATGTACTCGAACTTTGGGGGATTGATAAGGCATTCATGCGCACCGATCCTAAAATAGTTCCAGATGCACCTAAAGTAAGCAGGTTAACTTATTCTGAGGCGAGTGAACTGGCATATTTCGATCATTATTCATTCCATCCAAGAACAGTAGAACCACTCGAGAATGAGCATATTCCAGTGGTTATTCTTAACACCGAATCCGGTAATGGTGAAGTTGATACCACGATTAATACTGAAACATTTATTGAAGACCAGATAGTTAAAAGTGTGGCGAGTTCAGATGATATATCCCTTCTTCGGTTGAATGGACCGGGAATAGGATTGAAACCAGGTATTCTGGCTAAAGTTACATCACGGCTAAATGAAGAAGGAATAAATATTCGATCGGTTATTACATCTCAGATTTCCATTAATTTAATTTTGGAAAGAGATACGGGATCCAAAGCACTGGCTTTAATCCGTCAACTGGGATTCTCATCTGTAAAAGAGATATCAGTTATAGATGATGTTTCTCTCATAGGTATTGTAGGTCACGGAATGCAGCAGAATTATGGAGTGTCGGCTAAAATTTTTAATGCCGTGGCTCAGAATAAAATCAATGTTGTACTGAGTGGTTCAGGAGCATCCGATTTGGTAAGTTACCTGGTGGTTAAATCATCAGATAAAGAAAAAAGCGTTCGCGAAATTTACAATGCATTTTTTAATGCTCCCAATTATTAAAAGACATTTAAATCAAAAAAAAATAACAGTTATGACAACAAAAACATTAAAATTTGAAACACTGCAGCTTCATGCAGGACATCAGCCCGATAAACAAACAAATTCGAGGGCAGTGCCTATTTATCAAACTTCTTCCTATGTGTTCAATGATGCAGAACATGCTGCCAATTTATTTGCACTGAAAGAATTTGGTAACATCTACACACGAATAATGAATCCAACTTCCGATGTATTTGAACAGCGTATTGCAGCACTTGAAGGAGGCGTTGCAGCCTTGGCAGTAGCTTCAGGGCATGCTGCACAGTTTCTGACATTTAATACGTTGCTGAATGCAGGTGATAATTTTGTTACTTCACCTTACCTTTATGGTGGGTCATATAATCAGTTTAGTGTTTCATTTAAAAGGCTTGGAATAGATGCCCGTTTTGCTGAAGGACTTTCTGCTGATGCATTTGAGAAGTTGATTGATGAAAATACCAAAGCACTGTTTTTTGAAACCATAGGGAATCCGGGATATGTTATTCCCGATTTTGAAGCCCTGGGAGCACTTGCCAAAAAATATGACCTGCCGCTTGTAGTTGATAATACTTTTGCTGCTGCCGGATATTTATTCAAACCTATTGATTTTGGTGCGAACATTGTTGTGGAATCAGCAACAAAATGGATTGGAGGTCATGGTAACAGCATTGGTGGTGTTATTGTAGATGCCGGCAATTATAATTGGGGGAATGGTAAATTTCCGGGTTTGACAGAACCTTCAGATAGTTATCATGGATTAAAATTTTGGGATGTGTTTAATTTTGACAGTCCATTTGGAAACATTGGTTTCATAATTAAAGCAAGGGTAGAAGGATTGCGCGATTTCGGTCCTGCCATCAGCCCATTTAATTCATTTCTTCTCCTACAGGGGCTTGAAACTTTATCCCTGCGCATGGATCGTCATGTGGAAAATGCCCTAACTCTTGCTAAATGGCTGGAGCAGCACCCAAAAGTAGAAAGCGTAAATTATCCAGGTCTGGAAAGTAATCCTTCATACCAAAATGCAAAAAAGTATCTGAAAAAAGGAGCCGGAGGAGTACTTTCTTTTATTGTAAAAGGGGAAAAGGAAGATGCCAATAAAGTAGTAGACAGTCTTGAACTTGTAAGCCATCTGGCGAATGTTGGTGATGCAAAAACTTTAATCATTCAGCCAGCAGTTACAACGCATCAGCAGCTATCGGAAGAAGCTCAGTTAGCAGCAGGAGTTATGCCTAACCAACTCAGGGTAAGCGTTGGAATTGAACATATTGATGATATTATTTCTGATTTTGAACAAGCATTACAGAAAATAGGTTAGTAGATGCAGAATAACAATTAAAAGTATAAAGTAGTGAGGAAACAGGATGTAAATGATTTTCTCACTACTTCTTAAAAAAAATAATAAAAAAGAAGAAATGCCAGTAAATGTTCCGGATAAATTACCCGCTATTAAAATCCTTGAAGAAGAGAATATATTTGTAATGGATGAATCTCGAGCCAAGCATCAGGATATCAGGCCGTTAAAGATAATAATTTTAAATCTGATGCCTCTGAAAATTACTACTGAAACGGATTTATTACGTTTATTATCGAATTCACCATTGCAGATAGAAATAGATTTTATGAAAATGAAGAGGCATATTCCGAAGAATACTTCTTCTGAACATATGGAAGCATTTTATCATAATTTTGATGAATTGAAGGGAAAAAAATACGATGGTCTTATAGTTACAGGAGCTCCTGTTGAAATGCTTCCATTTGAATCAGTAACTTATTGGGAAGAAATGAAGGAGATACTTGATTGGGCGGAGCATAATGTATATTCTTCCTTTTTTATATGCTGGGCAGCTCAGGCAGGGTTATACCATTACTACAACATTCAGAAATATCCGCTTCAGGAGAAGATGTTTGGGATTTTTGAACATACACATACCAATACACCCCTGCCAATTCTAAGGGGCTTCGATGATATTTTTTATATGCCCCATTCCCGACATACAGAAATACGTGAGGAAGATATTAATAAGGTAGATGATTTACAGGTTATTTCCAGCTCAAAAGAAGCAGGGGTTGCAATTGTTAAAGCAAAAAATGGAAGACAGTTATTTATTACAGGTCATTCTGAATATTCAAGATTTACAATTGATAAAGAATATAAACGTGATAAGAAAAAAAACCTGCCTATAAATATTCCAGTTAATTATTATCCTGATAATGATTCTTCAAAAACACCCTTCATGCGATGGGGGTCAACTGCAAATCTTTTATTTTCCAATTGGTTAAATTATTATGTATATCAGGAAACTCCTTATAACCTGGAAGAAATTAGCTGAAGTTGCTTCACAGATTCCCAACAAAACTGTAATTTTGACAAATAGGAAAATTGCATCAAAATGAAAAAAATTGCAGTGGTTTTATCGGGCAGCGGAGTTTTCGACGGGTCGGAGATTCATGAGGCAACCTTAACCTTACTTGCTATTGCCCAAAATGGGGCAAAATATGAATGTTTTGCGCCAGATGTGGATCAGGCACATGTTATTAATCATCTGACCGGAAAAGAGATGTCTGAAAAAAGAAACGTATTGGTTGAGGCAGCCCGCATTGCCCGTGGGAAAATACGACCTCTTTCAGATTATGATGCCAATGATTTTGATGCTGTTATTTTTCCGGGGGGATTTGGTGCAGCAAAAAATTTATGCACATTTGCATTTGATGGGAAGGAATGTAAAGTTCTTTTGGATGTTGAAAATGCGGTCAGAAGGACTATTGAAGTAAAAAAACCAATTGGTGCTTTATGTATTTCACCGGTGCTTCTTGTTAAAATTCTGGGTGATGTGAATGTTACCATTGGGCAGGATGAAGAAACAATTCAAAGCATCAAACAAATGGGAGGGGACCACACAGTGACAACACATGGGGAAATTGTAGTGGATGAAAAATACAAAGTGGTTACATCTCCTTGCTATATGTTGAATGCTACAATTGATCAGATTGCAGTTGGAGCTGAAAATGTTGTGAAAAAAATTCTTAAATTAGCTTAATAAAAAAAACCGTGAACACACTTCCTTTTATTGATGTCCATACACATCATTCTCATTTTGATAAGGAAACAGTAAAGGTAATAAATCTCTACCCCGGGGATCCCATTCCTGCATTTAAAGGAAAGAATTTTTATTCGGTTGGCCTCCATCCCTGGAAAATCAAATCAAAAAAGGAAAACAACAGCAGTCTGAGAATGATAGAAGAAGCACTGGAATTTGACCACATCCTATTCACAGGCGAATGTGGTATAGATAAAATCACCGGTGCTGATTTTGAAGAGCAAAAACGGGTTTTTGCTGCGCAGGCTTTAATGGCGGAAGAATTTCAAAAACCACTTATTATTCATTGTGTAAGGGCATATAATGAAATCATAGAATTGTATAACAACAATCGTCCTTCGGTTCCCTGGATATTTCATGGATATAGCGGAGGGCTGGAATTGACAGATCAACTTGTTAATAAAAATGTTTTATTCTCTTTCGGAAAAATACTTTTTAATGAAAAAGCAAGAGCAATCGATTCTTTTAAAAAGTTGCCACTACAAAAGATTTTTCTGGAAACCGATGAGTTTCGTGGTTCGGTGAGTAAAGTTTATGAAAAGGGTGCAGAATTAAGAAACCTTTCTGTCGACCAAATGAAAAAGGTTGTTTGGAACAATTTTAACTGCCTCGAAAATGTAAGTATTGAGATGGAAAGGATTTGAAATATTCGACAATGTTGGCTGATCGATATAAAATGTGTATATGAAAAAAAAGGAAATGTTCGGGACCAACGCCTCGTTATTTGAGGATGATAAATTCATTCCCAATCCACGACTGGAAGTTAATGGCAACTGTTTCTTGCTGGGGCAGAAACCCCGCATTTGAGAATATAACCGGATATTAATAAATTTAAAGAATTTATAAAATTGAGTGAATATGGATTGGCTTGAACGTACGGAACTGCTTATTGGTTCTGTAAAACTTGAAAAGCTGAAAAGTGCAAATGTGTTGGTAGTTGGTTTAGGAGGTGTTGGTGCCATTGCAGCTGAAATGATCTGCCGCGCTGGGGTAGGTAATATGACCATTGTTGATGGTGATGTAGTTGATGTATCAAACCGCAACCGGCAGTTACCAGCTCTTATCAGTACATCGGGCATGCCAAAAGCACATATTCTTGAAAAACGTTTTAGAGATATTAACCCGGATATTAATTTGACAATATTAAATGAGTTTATCCGGAATGAACGAATTGAAAAACTACTCGACAGTCAACCTTTCCATTATGTAGTGGATGCTATTGATACTTTATCGCCGAAGGTGTTTTTAATACATCACAGCTTAAAGCGCAAATTACAAATTGTTAGTTCTATGGGAGCAGGAGGCAGAATGGATCCTACAAAAGTACAGGTAGCAGATATATCCCGTTCTTTCAATTGTAAACTGGCCCGCATGATTCGCAAACGGCTCAAGCGGCTGGGAATTGACGAAGGGGTACAGGTAGTTTTTTCTTCAGAAACAGTCGATGAAAAAGCAGTGCGGCAGGAAGATAATTTAAATAAAAAATCTACCGTAGGTACCATTTCATATATGCCTGCTGTATTTGGTTGTTTTATTGCAAGCATTGCAATTAATGGTATTCTTGATTCTTAAACATTCTCCTTAGGGGAGATGATTATGAAAATAAAAAAATATAATGTTATAAAAGTTTGTGAATTACAATTTTAGTTTAACTTTGCAAAGTGAATTAATAGATGATTTTGAACTTTTTAAAACTTCGATTGTCTGGTAATAAGCAAATTGGTCTTTTTTTGTTGAAATTTTTTAAGGTATTCTGCAGCCGGGCACGATTCTCCTTCCAGTATTTCTCCACTATTATTTTGTCTTCTTTTAGTTTTCAATCTATATGCGGATTAAAATGACGACTGGATTTATTTCGTATCCTTAAGCGATACTTGTTTTATTAATTTAATTTTTTTTTACAGATGAACATTTATGTTGGAAATCTTCCGTACAATGTAGTTGAGGAAGATTTAAGAGAAATTTTCGAAGAGTATGGCGAAGTTGCTTCAGTTAAAATCATTTCTGATAAATTAACTGGACGCAGTAAAGGTTTTGGTTTCGTTGAAATGGACGAAGATCAGGAAGCTAAAAAAGCCATTGAAGAGCTTAACAATGCTGAACTTAGCGGGCGGAACATTAAAGTGAATGAATCACGTCCAAAATCTAACGACACCCGTGGTGGTGGCGGTGGTGGCAATCGCAGAGGTGGCGGTGGCGGCGGCTATAACAGAGGCGGCGGCGGTCGTTACTAACATTCTTTTTATGGAAGGTAAAGTTAAATGGTACGATGCCGTAAAAGGCTTCGGATTCATTCATACTCAGGATGGAAAAGATGTTTTTGTACATCGTACCGGAATTAAAGATGCACAGTTTGGACTTGAAAATGACCAGGCAGTGCAGTTCGAAATTAAAGAAAGCGACCGTGGACCGGTAGCTTTTAATGTGGAAGTTATCTAACGATTATAATGTAGACTAGAAAGGGCTTTGTGAAAACAAAGCCCTTTTTTGATCTGTGGTGAATAACCGTTATGACAATACCGCCAAAATTCCATATTTTTTTAATTTTTTAAGCCATGGATGAAAGTGATTTCTGGTATGAAAACTCTCCTTTCACATTATTACAATACATCAAATTTGAAAATTATATCGAATCCGCTATCAATAGTTGAATTATTGAGCTCAAAAAATAAAAAACGAAACAATTCATACTCCAGTTTGACTTCATATTTTTTCATATTTTGTTCGTCAACCTGGCCAAATCTCTGTTCATAGCTGACAAACAAATTGTTGGTGATGTATTTTCCCACTACAACGGAAGCTTCTTCAAAACCGCCTTCACTTTTTACTTCTATATAATCCACGTTCAGTTTATTTTGAAGAAAATTGGTAAGTTGTGCTGAAACAAGTGATGCGGCAGCCTGCTGAGCAAGATCACCTGCCCCTGCACTTTCCATGTTATTTTGTTCATTCATTGTTAACTCATCCATGCTTTTCCCAAACAGGATGTAGGACAATGCATCACCTTCATTAATGGAATTTCCATCAAGTTCAAAGTTTACTTCCGGTTCCTCGGGAGTGCCTGTAACGTTTACAGTAAGTTTCTGCTGCACTTGTTGACGGTTTCTGAATGTATAGGAAGCTTTAATATCCATTTTTAAATTCATCTTTTCCCCTCCCTCAAAATTTATAGTGCCCGCTTCAATTATAAAGGCCCTGCCAAGCAGCTCATACTGTCCCCGTACCACTTCTACCTGACCAAAAAGCTCAAAATAACTGGCGTTTTTTATTACCTCCAGTTCTCCGGAAATCTCAATACGCATGTCATCGTTTTTGATCCACGTGTTGCGTGGAATACGTAACCTTAATTCTCCTTTCAGTTGATCAAAATAATCAAAACTTACACTATCGGGTTTTTCTTCCTCAAATGTCATAATATCAATGGAGTCAAGAGAAACCGACATGTTCTCAAGTTCCTGAACAAGAATAGGTTTTGGTATTTCTTTTGTTTGCATTTGTCCCATCAGCCGAAATATTGCCGGCAGGTATATTTCAGCCTGAGGTATTTTTAAATCACCTCCAAATACTACATTTTCTCCTTCTCCTCTTAGCTCAGCATTTCCATCCACTTCCATATTAAACTGCGGGTGGTTTACAGGATTGAATCCATTGAAATTGAGCCTAATTTTTGTATCGGTAATGTCTCCCTTGTAAAAATCCGATCCAAAATTAACCAGGCCTGTTCCTGTTACATTCCCGTCGCTTGTTTGAATACGGAAGGTGTCAAGTTCTATGCGATCGCGCAGGAAACTTAGGTTTAACCTCACATCCCTGTAATCAATCCCATATTCCCTCATGGCAAACGAGGCATTTTTAAGTCTTACATTACCTTCTGGATTGGGAGAATTTACTGTTCCGCCGAGATCTATTTCCCCTTCAAGAAATCCTGTAGTTTGCACAGGGACATTAAAGCTGTTTAATACATCAAGAGAAAATTCTTCAATTAATACCTGTGCTGAAAGGGAATCATCGCGTGGAAAATTAAATCCCATGGTATCAAGATTGACTTGAAGCGGCAGATGGGCACTTATCTCAAACCTGCCGCTGTCCTTTGGTACTACCAGCGATTCAAATGACAGGGTATTGCCACTGTAATTCACATTGCCTTTTAAAGTAGTAAAATTATATTTATTCACTTCAGCATCTTTTACATTGAAATTACCATTCAGAAGGGGAGATGCTGAGGTGCCCGACAGATTAAGGTTCAAATTTGCAGTCCCGGAACCGTTGAAATCTACATTTAATGTCTCCGCAAGTTGACTTATCCGCAGGTTGCCAATCTCAAGCCTGAAATCTTCTTTTCCCTTCAGGCTTACCTGTCCCTGCATGGAAATGAACTGAACGCTGTCGGTTTCTCCCGATGCAAGTCTGAAATTATCGATAAAATAATTTACAGAATCAAGTTCTATATAAGCTGGCGGTTGTTGTAAAAACCAATCCTGGTTTTTATAAGTAATAGCCCACTGTGGTATGGTTATTTTTAATTTCTCTTCAGGAACTATACCAGCATGAAGTGTCGTATTTAAATCCTGATTTTTAAGCTGTGTCTGCAAAAAGATTGAATCAGGTGAACCATCAATTTTTGCAGATACTGAATCCAGCATAAATTCACCTAAATCCAGATTGTAGGCATTAACAGCAGCATTAAAAAGGGTATCTGAACCTTCAATTTCTCCATGAGCACGCAATCGGAGACTTTCAACCATCAAGGTATCGTACCGGGTGGTATCCAAATTCATAATCCCATCAAATTCAAGAGATTCAGGCATTCCCGAAACGTGTGCTTGCAGGTACCCGCTTGTACTTAAATCAGATACAGGTATAAATTTTTCCAATTCTTCCAGTCCTTCAAAATTAACTGAAAGCTGGATATCGGAACGTGAATTCATGCTGTAATTTCCGGCTGCCTCTGCAATTATAGACGGAGTCTTTAGCCAGAACGAATCAATTCGTACGTTTTCATTTGCATATTGAAAATCTGCAAGAAGGGTATCCAGCATTAGTTGCTGAACCCGGGAATCGTACAAAAGCAGGTTGACTTCTGCTGTTAATCTTTCAGGTTCAAAGGATGTTCCTGATATTCTTGCTTCAAGGTTTAAATTCGATTTCAGGGAATCGATACCGGTAAGTACAGCCAGATTTAGTTTTTCTGCAGTTAAAGTAAGGTTATAGGAAGGATTATCAATAAGATCATTTATTTGAGGAGCCAGATAAAATTTCCCAAATCCTCCATTCCCCTGAACCACACCACTCAGATTACCTTTTTCAAGTGCAATATTGGCCGAAACATTATTAATTTGTTGTCCTTCTATAGTGCTTTCATTCAATCTGGCTTCAACTTCTACTACTGCAGTTGCAGGTTCTGTACCGCGACCTTCAGCATTCAAATACCCGTTTAATAAATAATCCAATTCCGGATTGCCTGTCCAGTAGCCGGGATCAACATTGCTGAAATCTGTCTCAACGTTATAGCTAAGAATTGCCGTTGTATCCCCAAACAGAAAATCCATAAGATTCTCTGATGAAATATCGGCCTCTATTGACTGATTGTTATCGGCCATTTTTAGGGCAACATTCACTGAATCTTTCACTAACTGACCATCTATGGTTATAACTGGATTTGCAGGAATAGTCATTCCTTGCAAGAAGTAACCAAATTCATTCAGATTCATTTCATCTGTTTTAAAATGAGCGCTGCCTTTCTTAACCGGTTTAGCCTGAAAGGATGCCTTTCCTTCTATCCTGTTCTGAGCTGTTCTCAAAATAAAATCGGAAAGTTCCGCCTGTTCTTCATTTTTGGAAAAATTCAAGGCTAACCTACTGAGGCGCAAATCAGGATTTTCTGTTACCAGTTCAAAATTTTCAATTTCAACCGACTGCTTTTTTTCCGACAAGTAAAGTGAAAGCTTCGTATTCAGGTTTCGGATATGATCAGGAATGACGGTGTCGGGTGATTGAATCTGAATATGTCCCTCGGTGAGGTTGAATTCGGCGAGATTAAAGTTTATACTTCCCGATTTAGTGGTATCTGCTTTTTCATCACCGGATTTTAAAAGTTGTTGTATATTCCAGGTAGAGTCATTTACCTGTTCAAGATAAAGATAAGGTTTATCAAGGGTAGCAGAATATACATCTATTGTCCCTTCAAAAAGGGACAACAGGTTATAATGCAGGTTCAGTTCCGAAACAAATGCAAGGGTGTCGTTATCGAAGGTAAGCAACACATCGGAGAGCATAAGATCCGTAAAGAAGTTACCCTCAATTTTGCCAATCGACAATTCTCCGTTGATGAATCCCGAAGCCTGCTTTTCAGCAATATCGGCTATTTTATTTTTTACAGGTTGCACCTGTATAAGCAGAGAAATAAGCAACACAACAAGAAGGACGACCAGAACTAAGCCTCCAAGATATCGTAATCCATATTTTACTACTTTTTTCATATTTTAAAATGCTTGTCCTACACTAATAAAAAACTCAGGACTTGTTTTTTTATTCCACACAGGAAATCCTGCATCAAACCGCACCGGGCCAACAGGTGTTTCTACTCTCAGCCCGGTACCGGCAGCGTATGAAAGATCACCCAGTCTGAAATGATATGACTCCTCCCACACGTTTCCTCCTTCAAAAAATGCAACTATGCTAATTCTCCAGAATAAAGGATACCGTGCTTCAATGTTGCTCTCAAATATACTCTTCCCTCCAAGAGGAGTGCCACTTTCTCTTTTTGGCCCCAACTGGGCCCGCTGCCATCCCCTGATGGAGTAACTTCCTCCTGAATAAAAACGGTCTTCCACAGGAATAAACTGGCTTGAATCGGAAGAATGAATTCCACCAGCCATTACCCGAAAAGCAAAAACAACATCTCCCAATTTTTGATAAGTTCTTAAATCCCCCCAAAGCTGGGTATAGTTGAAATTTCCTCCTAAAAAATATCCGTTGTAACGGAAACCCGTAGAGAAATTTATACCTCTGTCGGGTGAGAATTCAGGGGTAGAATTATCTAGCCGGTTTATGAGTATGAACCCCGATTTTTTGTATGGAAATTTATCGTCTTCATAGTCTGATAATTCCTCATCTCCTGGTTCAACCCGCTGTTCGGTATCCTCAAGGTAATAAGAGAGATTGCTGTCGAACCACCGGTTGAAAATATAATTAAAAGGTATTCTGACTCCAAACTTTCTGACATCATATCCGGGCTCCGAATTTCTCTGGATAAAGGGTTCAACTGCAATAGAAGTTTTCATTCCGATGAATTGGGGCTGAATCCATCTTAATCGCGCAGAGTATGGCTCCAGAGCTGAATGTTTAAGCCGTAAATTGATTCTCCTTGCACCGCCAAGGAATCCCCTGTAGGTAAAATCAAGAAATGTCCTGAATTTTTCTTCTGTACCGTATCCTGCACCAAAACGGGTACTTATGCGTGGTGCTTCTTCTACATAAATTTTAACAGGAATAGGGGTTTTTTGGGTTTCGGCTTCTTTTTGAGGCAGCACCGAAACTACTGAAAACAGTTGCAACTGGTACAATGCCTGCCGTGTTTTCGTTAAAAGATATTGATTGTACACTGAATCCTTTGTGTATTGCAACTGCCTTCTAATGAAATTCTCAGATACATGTTCATTTCCCGTTATGTTCGTTTCGCCAAAACGTGAATAAGGACCGGCATTAACTGAATAACGGATGTCTGTAGTCAGCTCCGAAGGTTCCAGATCAAGATTGTAATTTGATGTGGCATAGGCGTAACCCAGGGTCCGGAATGCATCTTCAAGCAGTTGCCTGTCTTGTGTCAATGCTTCATCACGAAAGCGTTCCCCATTTTCCAGCAGCGGTTTTCGGTTCATCCTTCTGTAAACGGAATCCAGATTGACTTCTCCCGGTTCTTCCGGATAATCAACCTGAATGCTGTCAACTTTAACCGGTTCTCCCTCTTCTATTTCTATTAGAAGGTTTAATTTCTTTTTTTTATCGTTTACCTGAATGGGTTTAATACTGGCTTTTACCTTCAGAAATCCTTCGCTCTGGTAAGTCCTTACCAGCCGTTCCAAATCCAGATCAATAAATTCTTTATTGTACAGGAACGGTTCCTTGTTAAGTATTACTTTTTCCAGCCACGAAACCTCCTTCAATGCCAGGTTTTCAAGTAAAAAATCATCTTCCAGGGTTTTGTTGCCGCGGAATTTAACCTGCCGCACTTCGTAATTTTCCTGAGAATGTGCCCGTGAACAGGTCAAACTCAGAATAATTAAAATTAAAAAGAAATTGCCTAACAGGTTATGCATAAATTAAAGAATTCATCCGAAGCGGAATGTACATATTTTAAACCATTTTAATTTTTCTTTTTTTCTGAAAGCTGAAGCTTATATATAGTAAACGTAAATAGTTTTTGCATGGTTCACCAATTAATTTGTTCCTGTCTGGTGTCGGGGTGAAAATTCTACATTATTCCACATACATTGGGGAACGCCTTTCATATGTTTGTTGTATTTCGAACAAAATTGCAATATTGGATGTCTTTATGAATAGTGGCATAATTCTTTCGGATCACTATGAATAAAAGATAAATCTCAGATAACGGATGAAAAAAAGTAAAGCAAAAAAAATTTTAATTGATTTTCTGAAAATTTTTAAATACTCATTTTCAAGTTTTGGTTCCAACCGTCCGGTCCAATTGGCAGGAACTACTGCCTATTTTGCCATTTTTTCCACCGTTCCAATAATCATAATTATAATATCTGTTTTTGGATTTATTACCGGTAATTCCGCTGTTCGTGAAAAATTGTTTGAAGAACTGGAAAAAATATTGGGAAGTGACAGTGCTACTTTATTGCGGGAAGCAATTGGTAACTACAGTATAGTTGAAAACAGTACCCTGGGAACAATAGTAGGTGCAGTTATTTTCCTGGTATCAGCTACTGCCTTGTTTAGTGAGCTGCAGAATTCCATAAATTTCATATGGAGAATTAAGGTTAAATCCAGCCTTAAACAAAGTATATTTAATTTGCTAAGAACCAGGGCCTTTTCATTTGCTGTTATTTTTGGGTTGGGCTTACTTTTACTGGTATCTATATTGCTCGATGCTTCCATTGGAATTTTGAAAGACTTTTTGACAACCCGTTTCAGTGACCAATTTGTAATCCTAGCACAAACCCTAAATCTTATCTTTTCACTTGGAATTGTGGCTGTAGTTACAGGGTTTATTTACCGTTATTTACCCGATGTACACGTGAATTGGAGTGCCGCCTGGTTTGGTGCTGGTTGGACCTCTGTTCTATTTGCTATTGGGCGCCTGGTAATTGGCATCATTCTCAGCAGATCCCAGATGGGGATAGTATATGGTACTGCCGGCTCAATTGTGGTAATTCTTGTGTTTGTCTATCTTGTGGCATTAATATTTTATTTCGGAGTGGAACTGACACATCAGTTTTCCCTGTATTATGGTCACAATAACTTACCCCGCAGTTATGCCGGTACATTTGAAATTCATGCTGTTGAATGATTTTTTTTCTGCTGATTAAATAAAATAAAAAACCAGCTTTTATCTAAAGCCGGTTTCGATGCATCGGAAATTGGAATATCATTTTCAGTATCTTCCCCTGATTAACGTTAGCAGAATTGATATAACTGCAAAAACGAGTAATATATGAATCAGGTTACCAAAAGAAAAGATGAAAAATCCAAGAATCCAGCCAATTATAAGAATAACTGCTATAATGTATAGAAGGGTTCTCATTTCATTGAATTCAGCTCCCTGACTACTTCTTCACGGGTTTTTCCGGTTTTTTTCTGAATGCGTCCCACCAATTCTTCTTCTTTACCTTCAGCATAGGTGAGATCGTCATCGGTTAAATTAGCGTATTTTTGCTTTAAATTCCCCTTCATTACATTCCAGTTTCCTTTTATTTTCAGATTATCCATAACAGTACATTTTTAAAAGATTACTAATAGAAAATTTGTTTGCTCTTCGCCTGAATATTTACGGGCTTCTAATAATGTATTATCGAAAAAGTGTGCCGAAGTTGTAAAACAACTGGTATTTTATTAGTCATCAGTATTTTAAATATATTTAAACTTTTGTGTTTTCTTTTTTTGTGTAAATATGTGTATGTAATTATACACAACTTGTTCTTAATTTACACACTAATTCTCATAGTGTGGAAAGCATGTGTTCAATTAAATTATTTCCCCAGATATTTGCAAAACCAATAATAAACAAAAGGTTCACTCATTCATACCTGTTGAATTTTTCCTCATTTTGCGTAGATTATCCTCATAAAGAATCAAAAATGCTTTATTATTATTAGAATAGGAATAAAATCGAATTAGTTGTTAGGGTATTGAAATTCAATATTTTAGCAATTATTCCTGCGTGTAGTAATTTTTGGCACTGTATTTTCAACTATGGAAATCAGAATGTTTAACTTTTAAATTAAATGAACATGAAAACAAGGAAAAAATTTAGCATCGCTTTTACAATAATGACTTTTATGCTTGCAGTTCTATTCGTTTCTTGCAATCAGGGAGAACAATTCGATGAGAGAGTTCAGAATGAAGTGGAAGAATTAAGAGATGATTTAAATGATCTTTCTCAGGATAATTCTGACTTTGCTGATAACCTCCATAGTGAACTTCAGGATTTTGAGGAATCGATGAATGATATTAAGGAAGACATGAATGAAAGCGGTGAGCAGATAAGTATGGAAGTAAGACAGGCGGTAAATGATCTTCAGGCAGAGGCTCGCTCTTTAAGGATGAAAATTGAACGTAGGACTGATGTTGATGAGGATTCAGGTTTGTTTGATGGATCAGACAACTCAGTAAGTGGAGATAATTCAGCACAGGCTCAAAGAGATACGTCTGTAATTGATACAACTGGAAATATGTTGGGAGATGCCCAGGATGATATGAACAGGGTTGGGCAGGAGATTGAATCCGAATTTCAAAATTTTAAGCAGAATGTTAACCAGTGGGTTGACAGACTATCTGCTAATGTTGATGAAGGAACACAACGTTATTGATTAATTTATAGTTTAGTTTTTGTAGGTTTGGTTTTAATTAACTTAAAACAGGCGGATTGTTGAATTCGCCTGTTTTTTTGTACTGATTTTTTATATTAACCGCATTATACTTCAACAGCTTTAATAAGAACATTAGTGGTTCTTTATTGAACCAGATAGTGATTTCTGCTGTTTCCGTCTCAAAGCATTTACTTCTTAAACCTTGCCGTCAAATATTCTTGTTTTTTTTGAGGAAGCAGCTGCAATCTTCTGAAGAATAGCAGACGGAAATTTTTCCCATGTATTCTCCCTTTTTGGCCTTAATATAAATATACTTTGTCCGGTATAAATTCAATGTAAATTCAATGTAAACTCATATTTAACTCAATGTAAATTCAATTATAGTTGAATTTATATTGAATTACTATTGAATTACTATTGAATTTAAACTGAATTTAATATGGATTTGGTAAGGTTAATCTTATTTTCCGGCAACAGCGCGTTTCGGAAAATATCTGCAAAGATTACCTCCTTTGCCTGGAAGAGTCAGGTGACTTTTTTATTCCGGGTGCACATTTTTCCTGTTTGGATAAATCAGTTTAAGGCTGCTCTGGCTTTTTCTGTATGTTTACTTGTATTCATTGCTATGTGTCCAATACAAAAAAAGGAAAGATGATTCAGCAGCTTATACTGGCAGAACAATGGAATATTCTGTTCTTTTAAATCCATATTCAAAACATTCCTTTTTTATTGTTTCTGAATTAAGAACAAGCAGTATAAAATTACTGTTTGGGAATATGGATGTACAACTACTTGGTTCTTAGTATTCTCATGGCATTGAAAACTGCAATGAGGGCTACACCCATATCTCCGAAAACTGCTTCCCACATTGTTGCAATGCCTGCTATACCCAAAACAATAAATATCAGTTTTACGCCCAGGGCAAAAAAGATATTTTGCCATATAATCTTCCGGGTTTTTTTTGCAATATCAATAGCTTCATGCACTTTCGACGGAGAATCGGTCATAAGCACCACATCGGCAGTTTCAACAGCTGCATCTGAACCGAGTGCACCCATGGCAATCCCCACATCGGCACGTGCCAGAACAGGAGCGTCGTTAATGCCATCGCCCGTAAAAGCAATTTTACCTTGTTTGCTTTCATTCATAAGCATTTCCATATGTTTAACCTTATCTTCAGGCAATAGCTCAGAATAATAGCGGTCGATTTTCAACTTATCAGCCATTGCTTTGGTTGCATGATGATTATCGCCGGTAAGCATAATTGTTTGGATATTCTTAGCCCTAAGTTTTTCAATGGCTTCTTCGGCATCAGGTTTCAGGCTGTCGGAAATCAGAATACATCCGGCATATTCTCCATCGATCGCAATATATACTGCTGTTTCTGCTTCTTTTATATGCTCAGAAAAATTAACTGCTTCACGCCGCATCAGACTGCTGTTGCCAGCCAATACCATTTTTCCCTCCACTTTTGCTCTTATTCCGTAACCGGAAATTTCTTCAGCCTTTCCGCCTGTTAAAGCGGAACCCTGATTACCCGATGCTTCCAATATTGATTTGGCTATGGGATGGTTGGAATGAGCTTCGGCCCGTGCTGCATAATATAAAATTGTTTCTTTCGAAAAATAATCCGATGGCACCACTTCCGAAACCTTAAATTCTCCCTTTGTGAGCGTTCCTGTTTTATCAAATACCACAGTTTTTATCTGTGTCAGGGTATCAAGAAAATTGGAGCCTTTTATAAGTATTCCTCTTCGGGAGGCAGCTCCTATGCCCCCAAAATAGCCCAGAGGTATGCTGATGACCAAAGCGCACGGACAGGAAACGACCAAAACCACCAGAGCCCTGTATATCCATTCATTAAAAGATTGGCCGCTGACCAGCAGTGGCGGAAGTACTGCAATCAGAATTGCCATAGCTACAACAAATGGTGTGTAGTAGCGGGCAAATGAGGTAATGAATTTTTCTGTTTTGGCTTTTTTGGCTGAAGCATTTTCAACCAGTTCAAGAATCCGGGATATGGAGGATTCTCCAAAAGTTTTTGTTACTGAAATGGTTAATAATCCACTTTGGTTGATCATTCCTGAAAGAACTTCATCGCCTTTTTTAATTTTTCGGGGAACGCTTTCTCCGGTTAAGGCCGAGGTGTCTGCAAACGAATTTCCTTCGCGGATCCTTCCATCGAGCGGGATTTTTTCACCCGGTTTTACTATTATCGTATCTCCCGGAACTACATTTTCCGGAGAAACTTTTTTAACCTTACCATCCACCGACAGGTTGGCATAATCAGGTTTTAACTCGAGCAGCGACTGGATTGAACTGCGTGAACGGTCAACGGAAACATCCTGGAAAAATTCACCCACTACATAGAAAAGCATTACAGCAACTGCTTCAGGCAATTCACCTATGGCAACAGCACCCAAAGTGGCCAGTGTCATCAGGAAATGCTCATTAAAAACCTGGCCATGAATGATGTTTTTTACTGCCAGTGCAATTACCTTCCATCCTACAATAATATATGCCGTAATGAAGACGAGATATTCCATGCTCCGGTAGGGAGTGTTTTGAAGTTTATCTCTGAAAATAAGTCCCGCTACTAAAAGAAGCAGGCCGGCTAAAGCCTGCACCACCGTCCTTCTGTTTTCTGAGATTTCCCGGGAAGTGATCATCCTTTTCCTGCCGGTAAACTCTTCCAGTTCGGCACCAGGTTCAATTTCTCTTATTCTTTGTTTCACCCGATCCAGATCCCCGGTATCGAGAACTATGGAAGCTGTAGCAAAATTTACCGACACAAACCTGACATTCTCCAGTTTACGTACTCCTTCTTCTATGCGTGCAGCACATGAGGCACAGTCAATATTATTTATCCGGTATTTTTTCATTTGTACTGATTTCCCTTTTGAAAAACAGAGGCCTTATTGTGATTGTTCATAGCCATAATATTACAAAGAAATTCGCGTTTACTTCTTAATATAACAGGAATAATGGCTATTATTGAATCTGTAAATTAATATCAGAAATTCAGCTGATATGGAAACCTTAAAAATTACTTTAATTCAATCCGATATAGAGTGGGAGCAGCCTGATGCTAATCTGGAAAATTGCAATAAGTTATTGTCGGAGGTGGGGGAGACCGATTTGATTGTCTTCCCAGAGATGTTCTCCACAGGGTTTTCAATGCATTCCGAAAAGTTAAAGGAAAGGATGGATGGTAAAACGGTGCAGTGGATGAAGCTTATTGCCAGAAAAAAAAATGCAGCCGTTACAGGCACACTGATAATTGAAGAGGAAGGTAAATTTTTAAACCGTTGTCTTTGGATATTTCCTGACGGAAGTATACGGCATTATGACAAGCACCATCTTTTTACAATGAGTGGCGAACATTTTCATTACACTCCTGGTTATGAAAGGATTATTGTCGAATACAGAGGCTGGCGGTTTTGCCCGTTAATTTGTTATGATCTGAGATTTCCGGTTTGGAGCCGCAACAATAATGATTATGATGTACTTTTGTATTTGGCCAACTGGCCTGCTGTCCGCCATCATGTATGGAAATGTCTGCTGGTAGCACGTGCCATCGAAAATCAGGCTTATTGTGTTGGTTTAAACCGTGTAGGAAACGATGCAGAAGGAAATTACTACCGGGGAGATTCGGTAATTGTTGATCCTAAAGGATGTGCCACCTTTTTGGGCCATACAGCTAAAGTGGAAACCTTTAAAGTCTCGTACAGTGATTTGCACCGGTTTCGTGAGGTTTTTCCTGTTTTAAATGATCGCGACAGATTTAATATTATCCGAAGTGACTTCCAGAATGAACCTGGAGAAAATGAGGATTAACTCTACATTAAACGGTTGAGTTTTTCCCAGGCAGAACCTACTACTGTGCTTGTTGTGCATCCGTGGCTGAACTCTATTTTGCTTTTACTTTCCACCATAGCTTGTGCCACGCGTTCATCAAAAGGAATTTTTCCAATTACATGAACGTTTTTCTTTTTAAATGTTTGCACAATTTCCGCAGTTAATTCCAGGTTGATGTCATATTTGTTAATGATGACAAACAGTGGCAGGTGAAAAGAGTTTATAAATTCCGACATGCGGAAGGCATCGTGTAACCCCGAAACAGAGGGTGTGGTGTATCTGGTCGCGGAAAAGAAAAACCGCATTGGGGTTCTTTTTCATCACAATCAACGAGCGGAACATTGCTGTCAGTATATTTTGCAATAAAGTGAAACAGGCTGACCGATACCGTTGTTTTCCGGTTCCTCCTTTATCGCTTGCCACAGCTATTTGCATTGACTGTACCTTATTTTTAAATTCAACTGCCTGTTAATAATCAACTATCAGTGATCACAATGGTTTCCTCTGAATTGGATTTTGTTCTCAAGGAATCCGTTAGCCAAATCTTTTGACTGCATGACAGGTGCACCTGTAAATACTTGAATATTGTTATGATTGAATAGCTCAATGGCCTTGTTGCCCATTCCCCCCGCCAGCACATGGGTTACTTCCATTTCGGCAAGCCATTGAGGCAAAATACCTGGTTCGTGTGGCGGCGGTTGCAGTGTTTCGTCCGAAACAATTTTTCCACCTTCGGCCAGGTAAATGGCAAAATAGCGACAGTGGCCAAAATGGGGATCTAAATTTCCTGCTTCATTTACAGGAATTGCAATTTTTGTTTTCATGTTATTAAATTTTTGATTTTTAATTTTCAACTTGCTTTCATTTTCAACTAATTTTATCATCAAATGGATTAAAAATAATCGCACAGCAGCATTACTATGCGATTATATAAAGGGAAAAAAAAGAAGCATTAAGCCTGTCTTCCTCTGAATCTTCCCCATCCTCTGAATAGCCCTTTACCGGGGCCTTTGCCACCACCAGCTAAATTCCGGTTGTTTTCATTTGCAAATCTGTCTGCAAACCTTCTGCGGGAAAAAAAAGATTCTGCTTTTGGTTCCGCATCGGGATTGCATTTTCCCATTTTTGTTCCGGTTTGGGAACCTTGTCCCATTGGACCGGTTTTGTCAAATCCTGGCATTGTTGTCAAATTTTATGTTTAAGCAAATCAATTATTTCCTGTATGGTTCTTCCCGGCGATTCGTAGACTATCATTTAAATTTTTAATTGTTCGAGCAGCGATTTTGCTTTTGGTCCAAAATCACCCGATATAATTTTAGCCGCATCTTGTTCTGCAACCAATTCTGCAGCTTTTGTACCAGCCCCTCCATTGAGCTCTTTGAAGCAGTATTCAAAAAAATCCGCATTTTGTTTCTCTGAATCCCAGATACAAAACCAATCCCTTCGTCCAAACCGTATATCAAACTTCGATTTGTGGTTATTACCCTCAGATGTAATTGTCATTTTCATAAAACTGTATAGTTTCTGATACAAAAATAGAGATAATGTTTGAAATAAAAAAATGTAAGATTTTACATATGTTCAAAAAGAAAACAAGTGGGTACAATTACGGGCTCAAATTAACAAGTGGTAAACTATAGCTGAAACACCGGATCGATGTTCAGGTGGTAATATGTGTGTGGAATCAGGCAGTTTTTTCTCCTGCACGGATGCCGAAAAATGCTACAAGTGCACTAAAGCCTAAAACAGCAAACTCATTGAATATGTCACTGACTTTAAATTCGAGAAGGCTGAATCCCAGGACATAATAAACAACTGCACCCATAAAACCAATTAAAATTCCTTTTAAAATGGAGTTTGAAAGTGACAGTTTCTCCTGTTTTGCGAAATATTTCACAAGTCCGCCTATAATTCCTCCAATAACAGCCATTAAGATAAACACCCAGGGAAAAATATAATTGAAACTTAATTCATTGGAATTGAAAATTGACGAAGCAGTTAATGTAGTGTGTCCCAAGCCTTCAGACCGTAAATTAACAACTTTTGGTTGGTTGTAATGAACATAGACTGAAACAGGTTCAACCGTACCTTTCTCTGCATTAAAAGTAACTTTTACGGAATCATTTATTGTTGATCCCAGTAATTTAATACTGATGGGAATTTTTTGAACACCCAGTCCTTGTAATGTTGATCTTCTGGAATCCAGTTCAACAGCAGGTTTAACCTTTAAAAATGTTTCATACCCTTCGGGATTCGATCTTGTAATTATTTTTATCTGTGCAGAGTCGGTGAGATCTTTTCCCTGAAATTTAATCTCTGTTAAGGGAATGCTTAAATGGTTTATTTCTTTTGTTACAGGATTTATTGTACGAATGTAATCTGATACGATTTCAATCAAAACGGGAACTTTTAAGTTAAAATCACCGGTAGGTGATTCCGGCAGAAGGATAAACTTCATTGATCCTTCAAACTGCCGGGTATTGAAAAAATATTCCAGGGGAAGTTTTGATTCAAATCCAATTCGGTAAGCTAACTGGTTACTGACGTTTGAACCTGTTTGAATATATCTTTCCGGGAGCATTTTTATATCCGATGGAGAATATACTTTTTTGAGTTCTCTATCCATATTATTATAAACCGTTCGATTCATGTCTGCTATTCTTTTTGCTTTTGAACGGACAATGAACGTTTGATTTGGTTTGAGTTCTGCTACGTTACCCGAAATTGTTTCAGGGTGCAAGACATTATTTTCCTGTATCCGATGTATAATAAGATTATTCCGATCCAGATTCTGAAGATTCCTGTTTAATTGAACTGAATTCAGTTGATCATTGGGTTGTGCATATACTGTAGTTTCTGCGAAACAGGTTATAAACACAAATATTAAAAACGCTTTAAAATATCCATTTGCCAATTTTAAATTAATAACTGGTGCATCCGAATGTATTTTCATTTCCATAATTTATTAGAGGTTGTTTAAATTTTATTCAACAAAAAGGTACCGTTTATAAAGTTACTAATGTTTTGGGATATGATCTCCCTTAAACTAATTTTACGGTTAAACTTATTTTTTTGTTCTATGCCTTCTTGATGTATTTTGATTGGAGAGAATTGAAAAAGATCATTGAATAGTTAAGGGATAATCGTGAATTTTTTAAAGAATTGGCCATATCTCAATAAATTTATATATATACCATGTACATCACGCCACTTTTTTTATCTTTCAATAATGAGATTTAAGGAACTTGTTTCATGTTATTTCACTTTTATGACGGTAGCTGAAATGCTGAATTCATAAGTGCCTGAATTTAATTCAAATTTTGCTGCCTGACGATTGTGATGAGTTAACATCTCCTTGAAGGTTACGCCTGAATCAGCTTCAAATTTCGTAGCGCCGGTCAGTACAGGCAGGTAAAGGATTGCAGTTGTGTTTGCCGGCACAGTAGTTTTAAAGGATGTCATATTTCCATTGCCGTCGGCTGTCCAACTGCTCCTGATCTCTCCATAAGCTGATTCGAAGGAACCTTCGAGTGAGGTAAAATCGGCTCCTGCTGAAGGTTGCAGAATAAATTGTTTATAACCAGCTTTGCCGTTTAGATGGTCGGTTGTAATTCCCAACTGGTATTCATACATCCATTGACCTACAGCCCCCAGTGCAAAATGGTTAAAAGAGTTCATGTTATTTGCATCCGGAACTGAAAATGCAACATCATACGAATTCCACCTTTCCCAGACGGATTTTGCTCCCTTTGTTACAGGATACAGCCATGAAGCAAATGAGGTACAGGAAATCATTTTAAATGCTTCATCGATATATCCTCCCCGGCTCAGTGCAGGTAATATGTTTGGAGTTCCCGAGAATCCGGTGGTAATCGAGTATGGAGGATGCCCGGGTTGTTTTTCCGAATCTGCATCTGAATTGGATTTTTCTCGGGATGAGACTTCAATATCAATTGGTATACTATAACCACTTGCCGAAGGATTTTTTGCCAGTTGAGCCAGGTAAGCTTCGGCTTTATGACGATTGTTGTCGCTGAAGGCATTAAAATTCAAAGGTGTTGCATAGGATGTCTGTGAATGGATAATATTGCCCTTTGCATCCTTGGTTTTGCCTGATTCAGAATCAACATAAACCAGGTTCCATTCTAATTTTGCCTTTGCATGACGGTCTTTAAGCAGTGCAGCATAATCTGTTTTACCAATGGTCTCAGCCATTATTGAGGTTACTTCCATCATATAAAGATAAATGGCATTATTAACCAAATCGGGAGGTGTTCTTCCGTCGATTGCAAGCCAATCGGCCAATCCGCCTGTTTTTCCCGACAGGTATGTATACTTATCGCTGAAGTCATAGAAGTCCATGCCATTGAGCCAATTCATCATTGTTTCAATATTTTCTTCAATAACCTGTGTATTTCCATATTGAATGTATAACTGCCATGGAACCATGCATACTGCAGCAGCCCAGGTTGTGCCATTTGCAAATGTTGGATCATCGGTTTGGTTGTAAGTAGGAACAGTACTTCCGATTCCTCCCGAAGCCTCTGTTTTACTTCCTATACCCTGGTCGTCACGTAACGCTGCCATCCATTGACGAAAGAAGTTTAGTACATCTGCATTGTAGGTGGCTGTACGACAATATGCCTGGGCGTCACCGGTCCATCCCATACGTTCATTCCGTTGCGGGCAATCAGTAGGTATGGTGAAGAAATTTCCCAACTGACTTCGCTGAATATTTCTGAACAATTGATTTACCAGGTTTCCTGTTGTTCCATCCCTGGTAGTTGCATGATATCTTCCTGTTGGCAATTCATCCGAAGAAAGTACCAGACCCTTAACATTATTCAGTGGCAGAGGCTTTTGATAGTCTGGCAGTGTAATCTGGATGTATTGATAGCCTCTGAAGGTGGATGAAGGGCGGATGGATGTCTCATCGCTGTTTTTTGCCGTATAGAAGTCGGTATTCATAGCCGCACGGTTAGTTGCGTGCAAAATCCTGCCGGCAATGTTTTTCCCTTTTTTTCCAAAACGACTGACATATTCTTCTTTATCCCCTTTAAGCCCGGGGTAGAGTTGTTCGCCATAACGGATGATTACCTGATCTCCTTTTTTAAGGATACCTGCCGGTATTGTGATCTCAGGTACTCCAACCATATTCACCCCCATGTCGTAGGTCCAGGTGCTTTTATCGGAACTGGAAACTTTTGAATTTCCCTGTGCGGTTAATATTTCTCTGACCCTTACTGGCTCATCACAGCGTGCCTTAATATTAAATTCAATCCAATTACGAGGTTCAATTATTTCAGCATCTTTCCACTGGCTGTCATCATAGTTAACCGATGCCCAGCCTTCCACCACCGCTTCTTTATTTGCATCGTAACGTTCTCCCTGGAAGAAACTTCCAAAACGAACAGGCCCGTCACTGAAGACTCGCCATGTTTGAGGATCTGTTACAACAATTTCTTCACTGCCGTCTTCAAAAATTATAACCAACATTGCCAGCAATGCCTCATGGTCTCCATAAAAGTTGAAATTCGAAGTGGTAAAAGTCATATAGCCTCTATACCATCCCTGGTTGAGCATGGCTCCCATGACATTTTCACCCTCCTGCAGCATCTCCGTAACATCATAGGCATGGTATCCTAATGTTTCACGGAACTGACTGGCTCCCGGAGCAAACCATGCATCACCCGTTTTTTTGCCGTTGATAAAGATATCGTATCCTCCCATAGCAGTGGCATACAATTTTGCTTTTGCTATTTTTTTATCGGTATTAAATCGTGTTCTTAACATGGGTAATGCACCATGAGAGGGATCTGCATATCCTAATTCGAGTTTACCTGAAGTGTTTTTTACCTGAATTTTATTTCCACTTACTGTTGTATTGCCGAAGCCTTCAAATATGGAGTAACCTTTTCCCAATTCATTGTTAAAAACTACATTGTCAACACTTTGTCCTCTGTTTTTTATTTTATAATCTGAATAAATTACCTCACTTCCGGGCAAAGCTGAAAAACCTACTGAATTAAGATGAGGAAACGCATTGAAATCGTGCGTGTGACCATACGGCCCAATTGGGAACTTAGTTGCCTGGCTAACTTTCATATCCACATTTCCAACACTGAACCCGCTGGAAAATTGTTTTTGAATGGATTTTTGTGCTTTGAAATCAATATCATTAATAATAAAGCTTACATTACTATTTTCTACATGAATCTGCAGATTATGTTTTTCATTTTTGTTTGCATGGGTGAAAATTTCATTGATGTTGCTATCGGGATGAGTAGATTCAGATATGCTTAAATAAGGTATATCGGGAGAATCGAGTTTTGCATATCCTACGCGATATAAATTCATTACCACTCCTTTATTTGTTCCTGTTCCGGAAAAGTCAAAATCAACCCTTATGTAATTTTCTCCTGCCAGATTATCGATGTTTTGAAAGCTGTCGGTCAGACGAAAATCATTTGCCCCAAAAATCAGTGAAACAACATCACCTTTTATGAGTTGAAAATCGGTATTTATTTCAAAATACATATGAGATGCGGCATCAAGATATGGTTTTTTGGTTCCTATGAATTTTGCGCCTTTCCATGCAGATAATTTAGGATTCATCAGACCAGTTTCAAAAAATGAAGATGCTTGGTGCGGTTGGTCATACTTATCCCATACAGTTAGCTCCCATTGATAAGGCATTTCAGGTTGAAGAGCTACACCTAAATATCGGATATTGGTAGAAATTCCGCTTTCAATCCTGCCGCTGTTCCAAACAATACTGTTGTCGGTGTTGCGTATTACAACTATCCGATATGCAATCTGTTTCTGCCCCCTGATATCTGACTTCATCTGCCAGCTGAATGTTGGCCTGGCATCTTCTACTGTTAGCGGCTCAAAAGCATTTTGTACTTTTAGCTTTAATACTGCAGTACTTGTAACTCCGTCTGCAAAAATCAGAGCAGGAAGAGACAGGAAAAGTATGGTAAGGATTATTGAAATAAACGGGAACAATAAACTAATTCTGATTTTCATAGCAATAAGATGAATTTGAATGTGGTTTTTTATTTTAAAAATAACCTTTATTTCGGAATACAGCTGTCCTGAACGATTTCAAAATTAAACTATCATCTGTATGAAATGAGACTTCCAGGGTTACTCAACATTTTGGTTTTGAAAAGAAAGTGATGATATAAAAGACAATGTTCTAAATGATTCAGGTTTTAAAATGTTGATTTTAGTTAAAGAGAATTCACACATTAATATCGCAATAAGAGGTCTTCAACTATCAATGCCTTTGATTTATTTTTGTGCATCATGCCTTACTGCCATAACTTTAAGAAATTTCCTGCAAAGAGATATAATAAATTAACCAAACAGAGTTAAATTTATGGGGATTGAGTCATAAATTCAAGGAATAAAGGACTACAGCCAAAATGCGTACAACAATAAATGATGCAATTAAATTGCAGAGTAAGGCTAAAGCAGTCTTTTTTAATTTGAACATCAATTCCACCAACCATAGTGTTTTGCCTTAAAGCAGGACCATATGATAAGCTTTCCTGTATATCAGGTACTAAAGAAAAGTCGGGGTAGCCGGATTTGAACCGACGACTTCGTCGTCCCGAACGACGCGCGCTACCGGGCTGCGCTATACCCCGTATTAATACATTAAAAAAACAACATTTTTTCTCTACATTTTTTTGGTTGTACCAAAAACACTTAATGAAACACTTTCGTATTCATTTTTGAAAGTTGCAAATTTAAACTTTTTTGCAGGAAATGAAACTTTTGTAAAAAGAAAATACAGATTCACGGAATTGTTTAATATCCTTCAGAAATCAGGATAGAACGCGTCCGGTTTTTTCTGATGCAGCGGACTCAAAAATTGCCAGAGGCAGCGAGAAATAAAAAGTAGAACCTTCCCCGGTTTTACTTTCTATCCAGATTTCACCTCCGTTTCTTTCTACAAAATCCTTACAGATTATCAGTCCAAGCCCTGTTCCGGTTTCTCCTTCTGTCCCTGAATTAGTATGGTTGTTACTCGCTTTGAATATTTGACTAAGTTTTTCCTCTGGAATTCCAATCCCTGTATCTTTAATGCCAAAAACAACAGTCTCTTCCTGTATGCTTGACAATAAGGTTATGGTACCGCCTCTGTGGGTGAATTTTACAGCGTTCGATATCAGGTTTCGCACCACAATGGTTATCATTTCTTCATCAGCATAAACCAGGGTGTCGGCCGGTATATTATTTACAAAAACGATTTGTTTATGAGAAATGTTGTGAATTAAAAGGCTGTAGCACTTTTCAATGATTAACTGCATGGATACCTTCCGGGGAGTAAGATTAATCAGGTTTCTTTGGGAACGTGACCAGGTAAGTAAATTTTCGAGCAGTTCAGAAACCGACTGCGATAATTGGTAAATTATTTTGTTGTATTTTCTGATTTCCTCACCTGAATAATGGTCATAGCCTTTGTCAATTAGCTCTGAAAAACCTATTATATTGCTAAGAGGACCTTGTAAATCATGTCCTATAATGGAGAATAGCTTGTCTTTGGTTGCATTTAATTCCTTTAACCGCGATTCATTATCCTTCAGGCACAATTCAATTTTTTTCTGTTCAGTAATGTCTTTAGAAGTGGAAATGACCCCGTCTACATTCCCTGCTGCATTGAAGTGAGGATAATAATTCATTTCAAGAATTTTAAACCCGCCCCCAGGTATAAACCCTTCAAATTGTACGGAAACCGGTTGTCCTTCAAGGCACATCTCAATGCCCGTTTTTATGTGATTCCCAAAGATGGTATCTTTCCATATGCATTCAACTGTTTTTCCGATTATATCTTTTGTTTCCCGGTTGTAGAACTTATTGAATGCGCTGTTGACAAAGATATACCTGTATTTTCGATCGATAAAAGTAGCAGGTTCGGAAATGGTATTTAATATTTCTTTTTGATAATGAAAATATCTGTTTTTCTGGTTTTTTTCGGTACGTTTCATTTGTCGGTTTAACGTATAAAATAAGTTGATGGATATATTAGGTAACTAATGTTCGATTTATGGTTTTGTTGCAAAATCGTATTTATTTTCTGTTCAGATGGCTAAAGTAGAAATGATTTAGTTAAAAAACAAATATTGTTCCCACACATCATGAACTGTTTATTTAATGGGTTTATCTACTCGTTTTAACAGGATAAGTTTTAAATCCATCACTTCCTGACCAGGAATATCGGTGGCTTTAAGAATGAGCTTTTTTCTGCCTTCTGATAATTTTATTCTTCCTGCTTTCAAAGGTTTAAAGTCTTTAACATAGGATTCAATTCTTTCAATTCTGTCATTCTCCATACCTTTTAAAGGCGGATTGTGAGCAGGTGCTACTTTTGAAAAGATTTTATCATCTCCAAAACTTAATTCGATAATCGAACCCACAGATTCCCTGGGGCAGGTGTAATAAATTTCCACATCAAAAATTCCTTCCTTAAGAACCTCAGTTTCCCATACCAGGCTGTCGGAGGTACATGTCCAGTTTGTAAAATAGGAGTCGTTAGGAAAATGGTTGGAACGTTTAATATTTCCATACGCAATCCCATCGCGAGCAGGCAAATGTGTATATGTATATTTGGGATGACCAACTGTAAATGCACGTTCATCCGATTCAGGTAGTTCACTTAAAACTTCTTTTTCCCATTTTATTTTTGCTTCAATCATACGTTCTGCTGTTTCAGGATAATTAGCAGAAACATCTGTTATTTGACCCGGATCATCCAACATGTTGAACAAATGTCCTTCATTGTCGAGTCTGAATTTTTTGTTTCGCACGCTTATCCTTCCATTCCAATGGCTGAAGAGAAATCGATCTTCCCACTTCTGATTCTTGTCAGTTAGTAAAGGTTTAAGACTAATTCCATCAAAACGTTTTTCAGGCTGTAGGTTCAATCCTGCCAAATCGGCCAGAGTTGGCAGCAGGTCAATAGCCCCGGCAATTTCATTTATTGTTTTGCCTGATGGTAAAACGCCCTCCCATTTCATGAACATTGGAACACGAATACCACCTTCATCAACTGAACCTTTTCTTCCTTTCATCCCCCCATTCCATCGCCAACTATTAGGTCCGTTATCCGAAAGATAAATAATTATGGTATTTTCTGAAAGTCTCAGTTCTTCTATTTTAGACATCACCCGTCCAACATTCCAGTCAATATTTTCGCACATAGCCAGGGCTGCACGGGTGAATTGTTTATCTTCCTTTTCAGGATTCATATGGGTCATTGCCAATTCCTTTTTTTCAAATTTATCCCACCACTTTTGGGGTACCTGCATGGGGCTATGTGGTGCGTTGTAGGGCAGGTAAAGGAAGAATGGCTTATTTTTGTTTGCTGTAATGAAATCTATTCCTTTGTCGGTAATATCGTCTATAATAAATCCTTTTCCTTTTATAATCTTTCCATTATGCTCCAGAACCGGATTAAAATAGTTTCCCCAATGGCCTGAGCAAAATCCATAAAAATCATCGAATCCCCTTGCATTTGGGTGGTAGGGAGGCTGCATTCCATTATGCCATTTCCCGTAGGCAGCAGTGGCATATCCTGCTGCCTTAAAATAATTGGCTATGGTTGTTTCATCGAGATCAAGACGTTCTCCACCTTCTGAAGTGGAGTAAACGCCACCGCGTGGATGGTACCGGCCTGTAAGAATCTCTGCCCGAGTGGGAGAGCAAACCGGACTGACAAAAAAACGATCGAAAGTAACACCCGTTTTGGCCAGCTGATCGATGTTGGGGGTATTAAGATTTATGTTTCCCGAAATGCTTAAATCACCCCACCCTTGATCGTCGGTTAGAATGAGGATGATATTGGGAGGCTTTGTCTTAACGGAAAGGTGAGAGCCAAAAGCCGATAATCCCATTGCTCCGGAAGCTATGGCAAAAATGATTGTTTTTTGAACACCTGTTACCATATTATTTTTCCAACTGGTTTTCCACTGGTTCAATACCTGCCAAATGTTTCTGAAGTACCTGTCTTATTTCAGCAATAACTTCGGGATATTGTTCTGCAATATTGAATTTTTCTGAAGGATCAATATTAACGTTGTACAGCAGCGGAGTTTCCTGCACAACAGGTTTTCCTGTAATTTCTATAAAGGGATCGGTTATAGGATGTGCAGTTTGGCTTCCATATTCATTTTGGGTGATGAAATGCGCTTTAAAGTCACCTTTCCGGACGGCATAAACTTTTTGACCCCTGTAATAAAACACCTCATCCCTTTCGCTTTTGCCCGTTCCCAGAATCAAAGGTGAAACATCATAACCGTCATACGAGCGGTCATCAGGTAGTGGTGCACCGGAAAGTCTGCAAAATGTGGGAAGCAAATCCATTGTTGTTGCCATATCCATTACTACTCCGGGTTTCACTTTTTCAGGCCACCAAAATATAGTTGGTTCACGCATGCCTCCTTCAAAAGTTCCGCCTTTAGCTCCTCTCAATAAACCGGCAGATCCTCCATGTGTTTTAAATATATGCCAGGGGCCATTATCGGAAGTAAAAACTACCAGTGTATTTTCCTCTATACCTTCTTCCTTTAAAGCTTTAATAATCTGACCTGCCGACCAGTCTATTTCTTCTACTACGTCGCCATAAAAACCCGCAAGAGAAACATCTTTAAATTCTTTGGAACGGAATAAGGGAATATGAGGTAAGGAATGTGCCAGATATATAAAAAACGGCTTTCCTTTCATGCTTTTTATTTTAGCTACGGCTTCTTCTGTGTAGCGTTTTGTAATCGTACGCTGATCAGCAGGTCGTTCTATTATTTCCTTATCGCGCATTAAAGGCACATTATAAGCTTGATACCGTTCATTTTCTGCCAGAGTGAAATAATTTGATTTCTCAATTTTATCCATGTCATTGGAATAAGGAATACCAAAATAGCTATCGAATCCATGATCGGTAGGGAGGTGAGGTGATTTGTGCCCCAAATGCCATTTTCCAATTGCAGCAGTTGCATAACCATTTTCTTTTAAGATACGGGCAATTGTTATTTCACTTTGAGGAAGACCACCGTTTGAGTCAGGAAACAGGACTCTTCGATTATCACTGCACATTCCGGAACGGATGGGCAACCTGCCTGTCAAAAGTCCTGCTCGGCTGGGGGTGCATACAGGTGCAGCAACATAAAAATTTGTCCACTTCTGTCCTTCAACTGCCATTTTATCGAGGTTTGGTGTATGGATGGTTGGGTGTCCAAAGATACCTAAGTCACCATAACCAAGGTCATCGGCAAATATGATGATAAAGTTAGGCTTTGATGAGTTGATCTTTCCTTTTTCAGCCATTACCTGATTGCATTGGCCAGTTATTCCAAAAGAAAGTATACCCGCAAGGGCAACTGTTTTTGTTTTCAATGATTTCATAAAATTTTTAATTGAGTCTTTTTCCTGTCCAGCGGTCAAATTTATCAGGGGTAGGATTATCCGGAACAGAATCATTAAATTCATTTTTCCAGGTTTCCAGCAGACCGCGCATTTCAGAAAGAACATATTCATAATCCGGATTTTCAGCAAGATTCACAAACTGAAAAGGATCGTTCAATACATCATAAAGTTCTTCCGGTTCACGAGGTTGTTTAAAACAATCGAGCTGGTATTTAGTTAATTCGTTATTTTTATACATTTCAATCATTTTTTGGTAGGTAATACTGTTTACTGCATCGGCTGGCGGAGAAGCATTAAGTTGAGGAAATGCATTTCGGATGTATAGGTATCGCTTATTTCTGACTGCACGCTCATGCGACTGGTAATCGTGCCAGTTATGCTCTGCTGCTATATAGTCACGGGTTTCTGCCAAATAATCATTAAGCACAGGAACAAAAGAAATACCCTGATAAGTTTCCGATAATCCGGCGCCAGCCAGTTCACATATGGTGGGGGCAATATCTAATGAACTTATTAAAGCTTCGGCAGAACCTTTTTGTAGTTTTGCCGGCCAGCGTATAATAAAAGGTGTTTTTATACCACTGTCATATAACCTGGTTTTTGCCCTTGGAAATGGTCGGCCGTTATCGGTCATATAAAGCACAAATGTATTTTCATCCAAGCCCTGGTTTTTTAATTCTGCCATTACTTTCCCTATGTAACTATCCATTCGTGAAATCTCATCATAATAAAGCGCCAGATCCTTTCGTGTGGAATCGTTGTCGGGTAAATATGGAGGGACAATTACATCTTCCGGGCGGTGCGGCTCAGGAATGGTGTTGGGGAAATATTGCCGGTGGGGGTCGTTCGATGCCAGCCATAAAAAGAACGGTTTGTTTTTTTGTCGGTTTTGAAGTGCTTCCACCCAATATTCACAACCGCTGGGTGAACCTCCATAGATGGTATCGAATTCTTCCCGCCTGGGACCAATGTGGTATTTTCCTGCCACAGCAGTATAATATCCAGCTTTTTGCAATTCTCCGGCGAATAAAAGCTGATCGGCAGGAAGCGGCATATGTAGTTCCTGAGCTCCGGTACTATGTGGATAGCGACCGGTAAGAATGGAACACCTGCTGGGGCTGCATGAACTGGTAGTTAAAAAAGCATTATTAAAAACAACTCCCTCTTCTGCCAGTCTGTTGATATTTGGGGTTTTTATTTGTTGATTACCATATGGCCCGCAATCATTCCAGGCAGCATCATCCGCGATAAAAATAATAAAATTAGGTACCGGGGTTGCTTTTTCCCTATTGGAACATGATGCTGTTGAGAGTATTGTTAATGCACCAATAAATGATTTGGTTGGAAATATGTTCATGATGATTTTTATTAATTCTATTTTATTTACTTATCGTTAATCTTGCTTTTTCTCTGGCATCTTCGAATTTTTGCCGCATTTTCAATAACACATTTTTATAATCCGGTATATCCGCCAGATTTATATATTCTTCCGGATCGGATTGATGATCATACAATTCTTCATTTGCCATGCCTGTTTCTTCCCCCCAACGGGTATACCTCCAATGTTGAGTACGAAGGGAGGCATCTTGCCCCTGATATGAAACTGTATATGCACTGGTATTCAAATCTTCCTTTTTTTCTCCTGACAAGTAACCGGCCAGGCTTTTACCTTGCAAAATAGCGGGTTGTTGACTGGAAAAGCCACACAATTCTGTAAGAGTTGGATAAAGATCTATTAACTCTGTTATAGTTTCACAGGTGCTACCATAGTTGTTTTCATAACCAGGTACAGAAATGATAAGCGGTACTCTCACACTGCCTTCCCACAGACTTACCTTCGACCAGCAGTCATGTTCTCCGAGGTTGTAACCATGATCCGATAAAAAAATAACAATAGTTTCATTTCTGATTTTGAGACGGTCGAGGGCATCAAGCAGACGCCCAACCTGTTGATCCATAAATCTGACACTTGCCATATAACTGCTTATTGCACGGCGCTGTTGAAGCTCGTCCATTCCCCAGATTTTATTATTTTGCCTGCGTAGTGCTTGTTCGGGTACATTTTCTCCTATTTTTACCGGTGGCAATACCACCTCATTTTCAGGATAAGGAACAAAACAATTTTCAGGAGCAATAAGTGGAACATGAGGTCTGATAAAACCAACTGCAAGAAAAAATGGGGCATCTTTTTTCATTCGTTGTTTGTTTGTTCCTTTTTCAGCTATCTTACCTGTTCTGTTTTCAAGAATGGCAATAGCTTGACTTGCCGCCATATAATCGGCCTGCGTACCTTCAAATTCGTTGGGAATAATCATTCGGGCAAAATTAGAACCGTAATGGTGGTTTTTTGGTGACAGCAACTCCAATTCTCCCGGTCCAAGAGTTTCTGATGCCAATATATTGTAGGCATAATCCCAGGAATCGGGGTCATCACCACCAGAACTGCCATTTTCAATGTCTCCCGGAATTCCCATATGGAAGATTTTGGAGACTCGTGCGGTGAAGTATCCATTTTTTCTAAAAAAACCTGCCATTGAAGGGTGATTGGCCAAAGCTGGTGTTTCTTTCCGATAACTGCCCGGTTGGTCGATGTTGGTAAGTACTTTATTTGTTTCCGGATAAAGCCCGCTCATAAAGGATGCACGCGAAGGACCGCATAAAGGATACTGGCAGAAAGTGCGTGTAAACTGTACCCCTTCTCTGGAAAGTCTGTCTAGGTGAGGTGTATGTTTGTCAACATTCATGTATGGCCCTATGCACGTATTCAAATCATCCGATACAATCAAAAGGATATTTGGTTTTTGTGCCTGTAATACAATAGGAATATAAGAAAAGAAGAAAAATATAAAATAAAATCGAATTGGGTTTTTTCTGAAAGAAAAAAGAGTAATGTTGCCACATTTTTCACTTCTGTCAGATGAATTTTTGAAAACAACTTCATCCCTTATCGTATTACTTTTAAAACAGCTGGTTGGTATACTCATTATCGAATCATAAATTAAATCTTTACCCTTGCAACGGGTTTAAATTTGCAATGAAATCCTTTATATTTAATAAATTATCTTTTACGTTCACGATTTTCGAGGTAAGCCTTGAGATACTTTTGATTCAGTTCATCACTGTCGCCATAATATTCCCGCAGTTCTTCCAGTTTTTCATGAAGCATTTTTCTGATGTTGGCATATTCCGGATCGTCGTAAACATTTTTCATTTCTCTAGGGTCTACATCCAGATCATATAATTCCCATTCATCAATATCGTAGTAGAAATGAATTAGTTTATAGCGTTCTGTAGCCACTCCATAATGGCGTTTGACCATATGCACAGAAGGATATTCATAATAGGTATAGTAAACTGCATCTCTCCATTCGGCGGTTTCATCTGCTACCAACTCCCTGAACGATTCTCCTTGCATATCTTCTGGTATTTCAACTCCTGCATAGTCGAGCAATGTTGGTGCAAAATCAAGATTTTGTACCAGTTTGTCGATAACCGTTCCTGCGCTTATTTCTCCTGGATATCGAACAAGTAAAGGTGTACGAAACGATTCTTCATACATAAACCTTTTATCGAACCAGCCATGTTCACCCAAATAGAATCCCTGATCGGATGTATAAACCACAATGGTATTTCCTGCCAGTCCAGCCTCATCAAGATAATCAAGTACCTGCCCAACACCATCGTCGACTGATTTTATTGTACGCAGATAATCTTTAATGTACCGATTGTATTTCCAGAGAGCCAATTCTTCTCCCTGGAGCATATTTTGAAGAAGTTGTTGGTTCTTTGGTTCATATGCTGCCATCCATTGATCACGTTGCTCTGGAGTCATCCTCCTGATATCATTGATAAAATTGGTGGTGTCGCCATTGGGATCAACGATAAATTTGAAATCATGGCCCCACATCATATGTTCCGCAATTTCCATTTCCTGTTCTTTTGCTGCTGTTCCCCGGCCTTCATAATTGTCGAAGTAATTAATTGGAGGAACAAAATTATCCTGATCATACAAGTTCAGGTATTTGGGGGCTGGCAGCCAATTTCTATGTGGTGCTTTTTGATGGTAAAGCAAACAAAAAGGTTTTTCGGGATCACGTTTATTTTTTAACCAATCGAGGGCTGCATCGGTAATAATTTCGGTGACATATCCTTCAATTTTTATTCGTTCTTTGCCATCAATAAGGAAATCAGGATTATAATATTGCCCCTGTCCGGGCAAAACCATAGAGAAATCAAATCCTTGAGGATTTCCATCAAGATGAATCTTTCCTATCATAGCCGTTTGATAACCGTTTGCCTGGAGGAGCTTTGGGAAATTGTTCTGGTCCCAGTTAAAAGGCTGGACATTATCCACTTTTCCATTTATAAAACTGTGTTTTCCTGTTAAGAGAACTGCACGACTTGGAGCACAAATGGAATTTGTTACTGTTGCCCTGGAGAATATTGCACCTTCATTTGCAATGCGATCGATATTCGGAGTTTCGTTCAACCCATACCCATATGCACTGATTGCCTGATAGCCATGATCATCACTCATGATAAACAGGATATTTGGCTTTTCGGCTTTTTCTTCTTTCAAATTGCAACTGAAAAGACCTATTCCGGCAGTATATAAAGCAATGGATTTGATAAGATAATGATTCATATTTTTTGATTTAAAATTTTATTTGCTATAGTTTTATGCAGCCTTTAAATTTAAAGTATCACCCAAAGCAAAAAGAATATTGGCACGCTCTTTCTCCTGTTTCTCAGAATTGCACCCTAAAACTCCTGACCCTGCATCCATGATAGCGATAGATTTCAAAAATACCCTGCTCATCATTTGTATTTTATTCCAGTGTTTATATGTTTATAAAAATTGCAGAAAAAACAGAATGAAATGGACGTAACAGTGGCCATAAAATAATGTTACTTTTTATCTTTTTTCATAAACCACACCTTCTTCAGGATGACCTTCCATTTTATTATTAACTAATTTGGGTTGTGATCCATTGGCATAGATATAAATGGCTGCCTTTTGTGTCTTTTTACCGTTACTGCGAAAAATATTTTCTTTAAGAACCAACTCCTGAGCAGGAGAGTTGACCGAAAATCCATATCCTTCACCTTTAATCCCGTTGTTTTCAATAACATTACTGACAAAAGTATTTCGATGGGGTGCATTCGTCTCCCTTTCGCCCCTTAAGTTCACACCATCACTGCCGTTTTCATAAATGTGATTTCCGGAAAAAATAACATCAGTGTCTTTATGTCCTGTACAGATTCCAAAGCGATTGTTATTGTGGAATTGATTATTTTTTACGAAACTGTCATAAACCCTCCAGCAAATGAAAAGCCCATCGTTATCATTATGGTGAACGTTGTTGTTCTCGATAAGTGAGAAAGGTGATCCCGTACCCGGATGCAGACCGGTATTTCCGCTGCCGGAAATTTCACTGTTACGAATGGTAACATTTTCAGTAATTTGCCAGCTGATGCCTTCCCCATTATAATCTTTTACATGCACATTATCAACATCAACCTCTTTTGATTTTATAATGAGGATCCCTGCACTGTTACAACCATCAGCAAAGAAATTTTTAATCCGGTTACCATCGGCAGTTAAATTGGATATAAGTACATTTTCAGCATCGATCACCTCAATAACCGAAGATGCATTGGATATCAAACCATCCTTGTCGGAACGGTAATCACGGATAAGATGTTTGTCTATGTATATGGTATTGTCCTGTACATCTGTAATGTATGCAGTTGATACATTCCAGCAGGAGCTGTTGTCACTGTCGGTTATCTGGATTTTCATTCCTGGTTCGAAGCCATCAGCGTTTTCTACAGTAAGTATTAATTCACCATAATCGGCATCTTCAATGAATCGTGTTTGAACACCTTCGCTTTTTTTAAGCACGGTTTCCCTGCCCGATCCAATAAGTTTTACATTCGATTGCATTCTCACAGGTGCGGTTATATTATAAAGCCCGGGCATCAGCTTTACAGTTCCGCCGGTTTTAGCTACAGCATCAATGGCGTACTGTATCGACTGGCTATTAAATCCACTTATATCAGCATCTTTTCCTCCAACGGTCAGTACTTTTTCTACAATACGGGGCGAAACAAGAGCAATAGCTTTTTTTTCGGTTATTTGAGCATTCAAAAGTGAAGAGCAGGCTATAATCAGGATAACCGGTATTATGTTTTTCATATTATTTATTTTAGAAATTTTACTGTTTAACAAAGCATTCCATATCTCGCTAAATTATCGTAAGTTTTTGTATTTGATTTCTGTTTTTCCCCTAAAAATAAGAATTAATTTTTAATTTTTCAGCCGGATGATGTAAACCTGCCGGCTTCCGGTATGTGCCGAATTAAATCCAATCATATCACCCCTGGGGCTCCAGCGGCAATGAATATCGCAGCGCCAGTAACCGGAAACATCTTCGGGCTGGGCAAATCTGCCAAGTGGCAAGATAGCTTCTGTTTTCATATCCATCAGGTAGATTTTTTCTTCCCGTAATCCTGAACTGGGATAAGTATCTGTTACCATCCATTTTTCATCAGGAGAAAATGTTCCATGACCGTCATAATCGAGCAATCCTTTTCCCAACCGGTGGTAATTTTTCTCTCCGACAGTAAACAGAACATGTGCATATTGCTTTGCTTCATAATTAGCTGTAATCATTAGTTCATCATCATTCAACCAGTCGAAATGGGATCCTTCCCAGCCGTCAGGAAAGCATCTTTGCAGGTTTGTTCCATCGCGGTTTACTGTAAATGAAGTAGTATTCCGATGCGGAACAGCTCTTGCCAGCCAGAAAATCTTACTTCCACCCCGGCTGAACAAGGTGTGATTGAAATATTCTATTCCTTCTTCCGGAATTTCAGGAACCCTATCTTTTATCTGTGAAATGGAAACAATTAATTTAGCCTCACCTGTTTCCAGATTGACCAGAAATATTCCATCATCTTCAGGAAATTGAATGGAATCTTTTGCATCCTGTCCATTTCCTCCATACCCATAATCGATTCTTGTTTTACGCAGCCGGGCGAAGTTAATGCTTACTGCTTCCTTCCCATCGGGAGAAACAGCACTGACAGGATAGGGAAGTACCTTAATTTCCTTTTGGTTATGAACATTTAGAATTACTGAAACAAATTTTCCTTCTCTTAAATCATTGTAAATAATAAGAGAATCGGGGGAGGTTCCCAGCCAGTGGGCCATACAGCCCTGCTGAAAGTTCCACGAACGGGTTTGGGTAAGAGGAATAAAAGTATTGGATTCCAAATCAACAAGGCCTAATGTTGCAGGTTCATCTGCTTCTGGCAGATGGTTTTTTATATCGGTTTGTAAAACTGTGACATAACGTTGATTTGCACTCCAGGAGTTAATTCCGTAATAACTGGCAAAGAGATGCTCTTTTCCATTCTTTGTTATTTGAATGGGGTTGCCGGGTGAAGGAAATGTAACCAAAATTCCTTCTTTCTTATCAGCACATCCATAAATGAATGTTGCAATCATTATTACAACTATTCCGGTGAAATTTTTGATATTGCCTGCTGCAGGCAGAAAATGCTGGTATCCCTTGAAATTAAAATTATTTTTCATTTCACATTTTAAATTTTATTAATATCAGGCAAAGATATATTTTTTGATTTTGTGTTATATATTATATGAATTTAGCCATTCGCCCACCTTATACACATACAAATCATTGAATCCCTACAAACAGGATTTAAGTGACAGGCTGACTAACAAACTCCCTTGTTATTGCTATTTTTAATTTTGTACTTACATATTCTAAAGAATGAATACATCATTAATATTAAATGTTGTTATTACCTAAATCTCAGACACTAAAGAAATAAGATAATTTAAGTACCAGTGTACGATTTTTGAATTCCATTTGCCGTAAGTTGTTTTTTTCAGAATCGAAAAAGCGGGCTTCATTATAAGCTAAATAAAGAAAACTCCCCGGTACATATTCCCAGCTTAAAAGGCAGCTTACTAAATAATCGTTATAAACCAGTTTTTTTTCATAATAATTTGTTCCGAGAATTCCCTGGGCGTGTAAACGAAAAAAGAGGTCTTTTGTAAACATGATGGTGGAATTTGACGATAATTTAAAATGCTGTCCATCGTTTACATTTTCCGGATTGTATGTCTTAATATAGTCGCCCTGGATTTTGGTTAAAATGTTATGAAAAAACCTGCCTTCTCCATTAAGGGAAATACTTTTTTGACTTCCTACATATTTTTGGTCAAAATTGTATAATGTACCACTTGATGCAGAAACAACTCCGGCAAATTTAGTCCCTAAGCTCAATGGTCTTGTAGAATAAGATACTTTCATGAGAGTTCCGTTGTAACTGCCCGTTAATTCAGTAGCAGAATAATATTTAAATTCCGATGAAAAAATCATTTCGTTCATCAGACTAATATTTACATCCCCATTAACTTCAGAATTATTTGCATCTCTTATACCATCGTCGATGGTTCGTTCTCCTGTACTGCTTTGAATGACATTTCCAAAATCCTGATTGGGCAGGAAGTTGGGATACATGAAAAGCCATCGGTTAATATATCTTGATGTAAATAAATCTTTCCGATTTTCATAAGCCAGATTGGTTATTATCCTACGAATATTGTATTTATTTATCCTGGGACTAAAACGCATAAGTCCAATCCATTTATTCCAGCCGCGATCGGGTTCTTTTCGTATATATCCAACCTGGTTAATTTCAAATGCCGGTTCTGTGCGGTCATAGTTAAATTTAATTCCAAATAAGTCACCTGTTCTTATGTAGGCCAGATTATAGGCATTATTTTGATTATAATCCAACTCTGTTTGTCCGGTGGCGATCTGAAAATCAACGATGTTGTTGCTGCTGATCATGAAACTTCCATCAAAGCCGGCAATTCTGTTGTAGCTTCCAGCCTTTTCTTTAGTAGCTGCTAAAATTCCGATATTACTTGATCCTAAAACATCTTTTTTAACTCTCATTACACCAAATAATGCATTTTCAATGTTCTGTTGTGAACTGGAGAAAAAAGATTCGCCGGTAAGGCTTCCAAGCACTCCAAACTCAATTCCATGCTGCAGCTTTCCCGTCATTTTAACTCCGCCAAGTATATCGCCCTTTGCCCCTATTCTGCGACTGTAGAACAGTTCCAGCGGAGTGTTGAATACATTGATTCTTTCAGTAAAAAACGGACGAAGTTCTTTAAAGCGCGTCGGGAAACGGGTCAGATTAATTTCGAAAATATCGGCATCTACCTGTGCAAAGTCAGGATTAAATGTAAGGTCTGCTGTAAGATTCGGAGTAGGGCTGTACCTGATGTCACCTCCAAAGCTGAATGTTTCAGACGATTTGTTTTCAAATGTTTTGGTAGAACTGGCAACTCCATATGGTCTTATTTCAAAGGTTCTGCCCGAATTAATAAAATTAATATTTTCTATATGCCCCATTTGCGACATACGTGTTGTATTATCCCATTCCGGTAAATGGGGTTTCCATTGCCCCCGTGAAGCGTTTTTTGAAATGCTTCGCATAATATTAAAACCCCAGACCTGATAATCTTCCCTTGGATACCGGAAATTGAAAAACGGGATTTTTACTTCTGCATACCACCCTTTTTCGTCAACCGTACCTTCAGAATACCATATACCATTCCAGTTGTCATCGCGCTTTATGTCATCATAACGAAGTTCATCAACCTGCACACCGGTAGGAGATACCACAAACTTATATCCTGTCCGGTGATCGTGGTAGCTGTCGATAAACAACATCAGATGATCGGGTGCAGATGTACCCCTGGGAGAAAGTTGCTGAATTATTTTTTCCGGTTCTGAATCCCGGCACCAAACGCCGATATAAAGATTTTCTTTATCGTATAAAATGGCAAATTCTGTTTCTTCGCTCATGGGGATGAGCGGGTAAGGTTCTTTTTCAAAAAAATTACCTTTATGTTCCGCTTTCCTCCAGGCGGGTTCATTTAATTTTCCATCAATAACTATCTCCTCTGTTTCTGATAAATGATAAGCTTTAATAGTGAAATGTTCCTTTGAAGTATCATTTACCAAAGCCCTCACAGAATCAAAATATGAAGTTGAAAACTGACTGTAATATTTTTCTCTCTGACCAAAGGAATTATTTGTGATGAAAAGCAGGTTCAGGAAAATGATCAGGATGTATCCTTCTTTCGGTTTGAAATATTTCCATGATACAAAATTCCGGAAAATAAATCTTTCAGAATATTGAATTCTTCTTTTTTCAGCAGTTCCACTCATTCTCTTCAATATGTAGCATCCATTGCTGCATTGGTCTCCATTCATGTTTCGTTTTATTCAAACGGTATTTTTGTATTTTATTCAGAAGTTTCAAACACAACTTCTCCATCTACTATTGTTTTTTTTATATTTAATTTATTGTTGTTCATTGTAAACAGAATCAAATCGGCTCGTTTCCCTGTTGCTATTTCGCCCCGGTCTTCAAGTCCATATATACGAGCAGGATTTGTACTTGCCATTTGAATGGCTGTACCCAGATCGCAACCTGTAACATTCATTACATGACCAATCATTTTCGATAAAGGAGATGCCGCACCGCTTAAAACATTCTGAGCGGGATAGACAATCACTCCTTCAGGTTTCAGTTCCAGAGTATCGCCGATAGCGTTCAGGTAAAAGCCTGGTTCAAGGCCTCCCAGAGAGCTCATATCGGAGGTCATAACAATTTTTTCTGGTCCTTTCGCCTTATAAAATACCTTAATTTGATCGGGTGTTAAATGAAATCCATCACAAATGATGCTGATATTGTTCCTGTCGTCAGCAAGTTGAGGCCACAGCGGATTGTTCCAACGGTTAATTGTATTGGAAAGGCCATTTCCAAGGTGGGTTGAAATCAGAGCTCCCCGATCTATTGCTTCTTTTATCTGTGATGAGGAGCCATTATGATGAGCTAATCCAACCTTTATTCCCAATTCTTTACATTTGCTGATAAATTCCATAGCACCCTCAACTTCCGGGGCAAGAGAAACCTGAAGAATATTTTTTCCTGAGGCATTGTACAGTTCCATGAATTCTTCCCAATCCGGCTTGCGTACATGGATTAACGGATGTGCCCCTCTATATCCGTCTACCGGCGATATGTATGGACCTTCCAGATGAAATCCGATAATTGAACCACGTGTCGCCGGATCTGCTTTCGCTTTCGAAAGCAACTTGAAGTTACGCATGAAAATTTCATGAGCATTGGTAGTAAGAGTAGGGGCAAAAGAAGTAATTCCGGCCTTCCAGAAAGCAGCAGTCAGATCTTTTACTCCTTCCAACGTTAATTCTCTGCCAGTATTAACAAAGGAGTATCCTAAATATCCGTTTACCTGATTGTCAATCAGACCCGGAGCAATAATAATTTCCCTGGCTTCATCCGTTAATGCTGAGATTTTTTCAATGCCGGTTATCTTTCCATCTTTTATTTTTACTCTTACCGGAGTTTTATCCTGGTAATGAATTCCTTCAACCTGAAGATCGTATTTCTCTTCTTCTTTGCATCCGGTAACAAATAAAATTGCAGATGCAATTAACACAATCACCACAAAAAACGAATCTGTCCGTTTATGCCTGTATTTCATTATATTCATGTTTTATTGTTCAATTCGTCTCAACTTAAAACATCAACAGCTGCAGAACGGCGTACGCTCTTTTTAATAAATCTGTTCCCGAAAAGTAAATCACTAAAGAAATCATGAACTGAAAATGTTACCTGAAAATTTCTATTATATGAACAGCTAGTAAAAATAAAAGTATTTTTCTTGTTTTCCGGTTTTGAGTTGAAATTAATTCGTCCCAAAGAATTTAAATAACAAATCATAAATTGAGCATCAGTATTTTATTCTCCTTATGAATATTGGTAAAAGTTTGCTGATAAACAGGAAGAGAAAATACGGATGTTCAGCTAAAAACCAGTCGAAAGGGATTAAATCTATGAATTACTTTTTTAATATTTTCAATGCATTATCCCTGTAAATTTTTTTGAGAGTCTTATTGTTTAACCCTACACCATAAAGCACCCAGGGGGAGTTGGAAACATCCCATGCATAGAAATGGTCATCATTCGTTTCCCATATGCGGAAGGAATTGCGGTACATCGGCAGACTGTATCCCTGGTCAGTTCCCCAAAACAGCCTGTCGGCATACTTTTCAATAAACTGTTTGGCAAACCGGGGAATGCTTCCGACATATGCTTCTCTTTGGGATATATCGGCATAAAGATTTGGATAGGAATCGAACAACCTCCCCAGTTCAGCCAGGTTGTAAGTTAAGTTTGTAAAATGAGGAGTTATGAAGGTTACTCCGGGATGTTTTTTCAAAGCATCTTCGAGAGTGGCTATCATTCCTTCCAGACCTACTACATCCTGATTATCAAGTCGAAAATGGTAAGCTTCCCACAATAAATCGTTGGTTTCATCCATAGGCTCATACATCCATTTTGGATCACCTACATGGAAATTAAATGGCAAATTAAGTTCAGCCATTTTTTCCAGGACAGGGTCCATCCTCGGGTCATTGATGTGCATAGGTTTGCCATTATCGGGGCGCCCAAGGCCTTTGCCTTTGTCATGTACCTCGCCAACACCCCTTGCCCCAAGATTTACACATCTTTCAAGTTCAGCAATGGTTGCAGGGCCAAAACCTGGTTTATCCCATCCGGTAAAATCCAGCCCGCACCAGATTTCAAAACGTTCGGGGTATTTTCCATAAGCGGCAGCATTTTTGTCAAATGTTTCTCCTGTTCCGCAAAAAATGATGGTTTTCTCGACACCCACCTCATCCATAGCTTTTAAAACTTCTTTGGCGAGGGCATCCGGATTTTCTCCCCTTGGAGCATGCATATGCATGTCAATGGCGGGATATTTTGCTTTTAAAACTTTGGACTCGGGCACTATAAAAATTGACTGTGGCCTGTAGTCCTTTAGAAGAAGTGTGTCTTGCAGCCCAGGTTGCTTAAATGGCCGCTGCTGTGCATAAGCGGAAGATGTAACAACAGCAAAAAATGTCAAAAAACATAAAACTTGAAATGCATTTTTCATATGATTAAAATTATTTGTTTTCAAAGGTACCCATATGAAACTTTCACCAGAGGTTTAATAATTACCGGTTGGTGTGGATAAATACTCATATTAAATTCCTATTAACTTTTTTACAGTCAGTTTCCAAATTCTCAATTTTTAGATGCTACGGTAGTACTAAATTAACATCAAAAAATGGAATCAGCCTGACATGTATTTAAAATTATGCAGTTTCCTTAATCATTCGGCTTTCCGGAAATAGGACGGACCAATATCCATCCTTGCAGTATTATAAACGTTGAAAGGGGTAAAAAGGTTGTTTCTGATACTTTTTGCCAGATAGCAAGCACCTCTTTTTCCCCCATTTGTTATCGCTTTTACTGTAATTTTCAATAAATTTTACCGCTTCCTCAGTATACCGGATAGTCAGCGTTTGTTGAACTACCGGATATTCTATTACTTCGTCATTTCTGTAAAGCTGCAGAGGTACATCTGTTTCCACCCAGGGCTTCATGAAGTCATTGGAATAGGGCAATCCAAACCATTCATCAAAACCTTTACTTACAGGCAGGTATCCCGGCTGAAAGCCAAGATGTCATTTCCCTGCCATACCGGTTTTATATCCTGCTTTTTTTAACCCTTCGGCCAGTGTTATTTCATTACCGGGAATACCACCTTTTCCGGTTCCCCCTGGAAAAGGGTCCAATGTTTCACCAAACTTAACTCTGGGCATATACCTTCCCGTAATTAGTTGTGTCCGGGAAGGAGTGCATCCGGAACCGGTTACAAATGAAGTAAAGCGGATTCCCTCACCAGCAAGCCTGTCCATATTGGGCGTTTTTATAACAGGATGTCCATAGCAGCTTAGATCTCCGTACCCTACATCGTCCATTAAAAGAATGATGATGTTGGGTTTTTTATCTATTGGAATTTCTGTCTTTGAAGCAGTTAAAGATGTTGTTGTCAATACACCAACGATAATCACTGCATAGAATTTTCGGTTCAGCATTTTCATTTTTATTGATGTAATACAGTTGCCGATTTTGTTTCAAAAGTGGTTAAGTCAGTTTTACTGAAATGGTTTTCTCATTATTTTTAAGCTGTGATTTTATTCCATTTATTTTTTCAGCTTTTTCCCCTTCACCTATGATTAATGTAAATGTTCCATTTTCATGAAGCCTTGGCTGCACTTCTGTTCCTTTCATTCGGAAAACCTGCACCAGTTCCCCTGTTTTTTCATTCCACACCTGAATCAGCTGGTTGGGTTTGTTAACAGCAATCAGAGGCAGCACATTTTCTGCATGCAATCCAAAGTTATCAAACTGGGATATTTTAAATGGCCATCCTGGAAACTGATCGCGAATGGGATTGGGATTTTCCACATCAGCCAGAAACCTCCATGAATCAATGGCAATGGTACGTTCCTCCTTATTAAAGGTAACAAAGCCAAAACCGGAAGCTCTTAACTGGGACTCATGGTACCTGCTGTTCGGGTCTGTTATAATATCACCTGGATTTCCAACGGCATACACATAATTTTTATTTCCGAAAGCATCCATGTATTTTCCGGTATTTGGGTATCCATGTTCAGGACGGTCATGCACAGGGTAACCCACTTCATCGGGCAAAAACCACCTTACATATATACTGCTGATAGGGGGTGTGCAAAAGCTGTATCCCGCATCCCGGTATTGCTTTAGTCCATATTGTACAATAGTTGGCAAGTGCTGATCGCCATTGATGTGAAATGCTGCACCTTTTCGTATTAGTTTTATTACCTTGTCACGGGGAGATTTAGGCCAGCCTCCTGAATCCAGGTCACCAAGGAGAAATCCGTCAAAACTGCCATCCTTAGATCCATGATGAGTGGCCACATTGGCATAAACTGTTTGCGAAAGAAGGACTTTCATATCCACCTTTTTCCAGTCGGATATCCATTCGTTGAGAAATTTCAGCTGGCGATCGCCAATCATTTTAAGACCAGGTTTATCAAGCAAAGCAGGATCTTTAGGCTTTTCTGTAAGATGGTCGTTACGTCCCTCCCAGTATGCGACAGTTTCCGGACCAGATTTAAATTGCCGGTCGCTGATAATGGCAAAGCTTATTCTTCCATAATTAAGGCTGGTATACCACACGCTTATTCCTTGTTTTACCGGCGTTGGATCGTAAGGATCGGGCAGTTGTCCACATTGTGTCTGATTTACAACATTCACCATTTTTGCCGACTGATAATATCCACCAACTGTACCGATTCGGGAATCTGCCGGCATGTCTTTACCACCTTCCCCCCACAGGTTTCCATGGAATACATCATGATCGTCAGGTGTACAGATGGTGGGGCGGTCGCGCATCAGGTCACCGAATGCCCATCCAAACATATAATATTTTCCCAGGTAATTCAGAATGGAAAGATCTTCAGGCTCCCGCTTTATGGGGTATCCTCCGTTGGCTTCATAAATCTGGTCACCTGAAAAATAGAGAATATCAGGTTCCAGTTTAGTAAGATTTTTTACAAGGGGAGAGTATGGAAACCCAGATGAAAACTGGCAAGTTAGTGCACCAAATTTTATCGACCGGTCAACCGGATCTTTCCGGATGGTTCCGCTATAGTATTCAGGAATTTGGGTTCCATCTTTTTTTGTGCTGATGTATTCTATCCGGTATTCAGTATCCCTGGTTGCATCCCAATTTCCCAGCTTGTAAACGGTGGTGCGGGAATCAGGGTCTATGACTTTAGTATCAACAGTTTCCCAATTTCCATCCTTTTTTAACTGCAGACCTACCATCTGGTTATCATTTTTTCCCAAAGGTGGCAGCATGGCCATCAGTTTAAGGGTCCCGTCGTTCAGTGTATGCATGGTCCATAATACAGGCCCGAAAGCATTTTCAGGTTTTTCTATTATTTTGGAACCCGAAAGCTGGAGGTTATCGAAACTAAAAGTGGATTTACCCGGTGTTTTATCTCCTTCCAAAGGAATATTATTTGCAACTGCAATTAAACCTTGAATTCCATTTACCTTAGAGGAAAGATTTACCGGTTTGGTCCCTTTCTTATCGGCAATTTCCATGTTCAGATGGTTGTTGTCGCCTTCTACTGTAATATTAAAATCGTTGAAATCAAAACCCTCAGGAAGTTCTTCTTTTTCATTGTTTAAAAAGGCAAACCCTTTAAGACTGATACCGGCACTGATTCCTTTTCCAAAATAACATGCTGCCCGGACATCCGGATCTTCCTGATCATAAACTCCTAACAGCAATCCTGCAGTTCCCGGTGAATCTCCCTTTTCGGTAAGTCCGATATTTACCGAAACCTTGAAATTACCCGATTCGGATGATAAAACATGAGTAAGCAGGTTCACCCTTGAATTGGGAATATTTCCAATGCAATACAGCTTTCCGTCGGCAATTTTCCAGTCTTCAAGTGGAATGGACCAAAAATCTTTACCTATCCAAATCCTGTCATTCGTGTTATCAAAGGTTGTGGAGAATTTATTTTCTTCTGTGCATGAATAAATTAAGGCAATTATGATAAAAATAAAGGGGACTGATGCTAAAAGTTTTTTGGGGATGCGCTTTTGATTGTAATCTTTGATTTTTTTATTCATTTTCTGGTTGGAATATTATAAAATTTATTATTTAAACATCAACATGATTTAATCACCTAATTGAACCATTTTAAAATTCTCATTCTCCGAAGGAATGTGTTCATTTTTAAAAATAGTTTCTATTTTTTGAACGATTTCCGGATGTTGATTGGCAACATCATTTAGTTCCTGAATATCTTCTTCCAGATTGTATAAATGCACCTGAAGGCTATCTTTAAAAATATTTTTACGGAGGCCTTTCCATTTTCCCATGCGTACTGCCTGCTGACCACCGTAAGCAGGGAATTCCCAATATAAAAAATCATGTTTTTTCTGTTTGTCCTGACCCAACAGTGTTGGCAGAAAACTGATTCCATCGATATCCGGGGGAGGAGTTGTACCGATAATCTCACATAATGTTGGCACGACATCGTATTGTGCAGATAATAATTTTGTTTCAGAACCTTTTTTTATTTTTCCCGGCCAATGAGCAATCATTGGAACACGAATGCCTCCTTCATTTAAATTTCCCTTTCCCCAACCCCTTTCACTTTTAAATGGTTTGGCACTGTCGAACCAGGGAGAATCAGTACCTCCACCACTTGTGGGGCCATTATCGCTGCTGAAAATTATAAGGGTATTTTCAAAAAGACCCAATTCTTTCAATGTAGATACTATTTCTCCAACTTGTTCGTCAAAGTAGGAAACCATAGCTGCGTAGCAGGCATGTGGATACCTGTGCGGAAAATAACTCTGTTCACCCAGGTATGGTTCCTCATTACCAAATTTATTTACATAATAATCGACCCATTTTTTTGGCGCCTGTAATGGATTGTGCGGGATTGGATTTGCGTAATACATGAAAAAAGGACGGTTTTTATTTTCTTTTATGAACTGCAGCAATTCCTTCTGCATCAATTCCGAAGAGTAATCATTAAGCCAATAATCGCTGTAGGATTCAGGATCGTAAGGGTCTTTGCCTTCCTCAAGCAGGGTTCGGGGGGGAACCAGCTTGTTATTAAGTTTCACTTTATTTGTATTTTTCCAGAGATGCAGTGGGAAATAAGTATGTGCCTGGCGTTGACAATTATATCCGTAAAAAAAGTCAAAGCCCATTTTATTGGGAATGCTTTCGCTTAAAGGCCCACCCAGTCCCCATTTACCAACAATTCCGGTTTTGTATCCTGCTTCACGGAGCAGAGTTGCAATTGTACGTGTACCTGTTTTCATTGGTTTTTGTCCTTCGAGGTTGGGATCATTCGATGCAGCTTCAAAATCCCATACATCGCCACGATCCCCCCATTCGTCATTGCTCCTTACCTGGGCATGGCCCGAATGTTTTCCCGTGAGCAGCATGCAACGGGCAGGCGCACATACGGGAGCACTGCTGTAATGTTGTGAAAATTTTATACCATTAGCGGCCAATTTATCAATATTTGGAGTTTCAATTTTTTCCTGTCCGTAACAACCAAGTTCTGCATAACCTAAATCATCAGCCAGAATATAGATAATATTGGGTTTGTTGATTTCGGATTCCTGTTTTTGAGCAGGATTACATGCTGAAAGCAGCAGAATCGATGTTGGCAGCAGGATTGTTATTTTTTTCATAGTTCTTTTTTTTTTAATAAATACTATTTGCAGCAAGTTCAATGACTGCAATTGTTGATGCTTTATTTTCTTAGCAGATATTTATCCTTCAAAATGCTACAGTATAGAAAAAAATCCGGTTTTATTGCTGTAAATGCTGTACAGGCAATTGAAATTAATTCTGATTTTTATTATTAAACTGCAGCCATTCAACTACCTTTTTTTTCATTTCTCCCGAAAATCGGTTATAATCTTCAGGATCATATAATTTTAGTTTATTATTTTGCTGATATAGATTATACACTTTTTCAACCTCAGAAATACAATCCTGTATTTCTGGAAATGAGTTGTACTGGTCCCATTTAGGGGCTATTATAAGAATTGGCCTTGGAGCTACAGCAGCCAGGATTTCGTGAAAATCAAAAGGAATACGGGCTTCTTGTCCGATAAAAAATCCCAATCGAGGAAGCAATCCATGAAGGTGTGAATACTCATAAATCCCTTCAGCAGTTTTGGCAGGAATATTACTTCGTAAAGGGCTAAATCCGCAAACGGAAACGACTCCGGCTATACGTTCATCCAAAGCAGCACTGCAAAGTCCTACTGTGCCTCCCAAAGAATAACCGGCTACAATTATTCGGGTTGAATCAATAAGCTCATGTTGTGATAGTTCATCAACTGCCCACCTGACGTCAGCTAACATTCTGCCCATTTTTGACCAATTGGGGAACCTTTCGTAAAATAAACGTCCTTCTTCAATCCTGCTGCCAAATCCTATCTGATCAAAAGCAAAGACCGCATAACCGGCATCTGTAAGCTGATTAATAAAATCACCTGCCCTGACGTATCCCATTGAATAGGCATATTCATGAAGATAAATCACCACCGGCATTTTTTTTCCGGAAATTGCAGTACTTGATTCATCCGAAGGATAAAACAATTGCCCAAACAGAAGGGGAGTGCTTTTTACCGTTGATTTTACCCGGGGGTATCCAACCACGTCTCTCATATAATCGGTTTGTTGTCCTGGTCCTACTGATGGAGGCTCCATTCCAAATACCCAGCTGATTTTATTTTTAATATCGGGTCTTTTTTTCTCCCAACCGGTTAAATCTTTAATAACTGAATTCTTTGAATCAACAAGTAAATCATCAATTCCTTTAACCGGAAAATCAAAGGGGTTAATATTTTCCCCGCTTAATCCAAGCCATTTTGAAAAGGAATAATCATAATAGAGCTTATTCTCAGGTGCAATATTACCACGGCCAAATACATAATCAAAAAAATCAAGGTACCGTTCCATATCGGTAGCCGAAGGTGCATGCAGTCCATGACGCAGGTCAAGTGCTATATTGTTTTCTGCACCAAGGAATTCATAAGCTTTTTTGGCTGATAAATAAGCCTGCCCGATTCCCCATGGATTTCCTGCAGATTCAAAGATCGAAGATGTCAACATCAGTCCCCGGGGTGCAATCAATGCCATTAACGAATTCTGATCGACAGGTATTTTACTTTCATTTCCAACAAAGAAACGGAGCCTTGGGTGCAACCAATGCGGACGAATTCGAGTCAGTACTTCTAAGGTTTCATTGCTGTACTTATCTGAAGTATACCGGAAAGGATTTTCACCTCCTGTGCCTCCGCTGACAGGAATTACAGCATTTATCCGTTCGTCGTATGCAGCTGCCCATAAGGCCATTTTCCCATTTCGTGAGAGCCCTGTAAGCGCAATTTGATCCTTATTGACAATATTCAGGGTATATAAATAATCGATTGCTCTTGAAGCGGCCCACCCCCAACGCATAATGGCACTAAAATCATATTCAGGCCACCAGATTTTTTCATAATCCTCGCTGTCGTCAGGATAGCCGTATTTTGGATCGGTTGCAGTAAACCGGCACCCGATATATCCTCTTCGCACTGCTGCCTGCACCCAATCGTACCTGTCAATTTTCCATGGACAGATAAAAACCGGGAAAGGACCTTCTCCCGGAGGTATTAGTATAGTAACATGGAGCTGCGCTTTGTATTCGGGCCCAAATTTTAACAGAACATTTCTTTCAGTGAGTTGCTCCAGCTTTTTCTCTCCCAGAATCTCAGCCTGCATATTTTTTGGCACAGGTGGAATCGTTCCTGTAATCCAGTACTGCGCATCCTTTTTAATCTGTTCTCTTTTTCTATACCATTGTTCCATTGTTTTAACAGGAACGTTTTTTCCTCCTTCATCCAGAATTAACGGATTGGGAAGGAAGGGAAGTGAGGGCAATTTATCAAAATCGGGTGGGAGTTCTCCCGTTCTTTTTAGCCAGTCATTCCATGTAAAATCATCTGGAGAGACATGTGCAGGTGGTGTTCCAGGCAATTGATCTGAAGCAGGTACAATGACATCTTCCGGCAGCACTTTTTTTAATCTCTGCAAATATTCTTTCCGGCTGATGTCTTTTTGCCCATATAACATTCCTGTATGAATAATAATAAGTGAGAATGAGGCTATTATTTTAAATAGTATAAATTGAACTTTCATCAGATTTTCCTCTCGTTAATTTTATTTTACGATCTCAATATTTCCAAGAGTATACCACCCTTCATTATCTATTCCTTCAATCGCCAGTTTTATTCGAGGTACCCGCAACTGTTGGTCAACTATTGACAGTTGGAGTTTGTATTTTCCCGGTGAAAATTCATGAGGGATGAATATTCCGTTATTAAAAATGGCATCTCCCGGGAGCCAACGAGTAATATCGGCATCTGTAAGTAAAATGATGTCCGATTCAACATTTTTTAATCGCAGTGCCAGTTTATAATTCCTGTTGTAGCAGGGGGCAACTCCTGTGTTTTCCCACCACGATTCAAAATTTAATTTCCCATTTACCTGCACTTTATCCGGATATTTAAAGTTTCGCAGAATAAACCGGTATCCCATTTTTTTCAACCATTCATCCACCATTGGTTCCCATTCATCGGGGACCGGTGATGATTTGGCATTAAATGAGGACATATGCCATTTAAGCGACTGGTCAATGATATACTGTACCTCTTTTTCAGAATAAGGCTCTTTTAAATCCCAGGTGTTAAATCCTTCAGTCATAGCCCAGGTGTCAAAAATACCACATATTTCGAATGTAACTGGTGCATTTTTCCAGGCATCCTGCATGTTGTAATCAATGATAGTTTGCGGATAATAATCATACATATGGTTCCAGGCGGGAGTTTGATCCCAAAAACCCAAATCTCCCAGACAATCCTGCCGCCACCCGACTGTTGTTTTAGATGTTATGTAATCGTTAGCTTTCTTGCCGTGGATTAACACCACTAAATGTGTTTTTCTAAAACTTTCAATATAAGGATCAAGAAGAGCTTTCATCGTTTTTTCTGTAAGTACCGACATGCCATTATTTTCACCTGCATAACCTACTACTGATACATCAATACTTTCCAAATCGGGATGTCCGTCAAAGCGTTCTCCAAGGGCTCGTATCATTCCACCAAAATACTGCGCATATCGCGGATCTTCGGGATCAACCACCCATTTTAGCACCCTCTCTCCACTTTTGAAGTCTCTTTTCGGGCCAACCTTTTTCCGGTACCATTCAGGAACATCATCATCTTCTTTCCAGCTGTATGGCGATATCCTAAGCATCAATGTCTGGTTTCGCTCATGAGCGATATTGAGTAACCCATCAATCAAATCCCACCGGTATATTCCCTGTTCCGGTTCTATTGCTCTCCACTGGATTCTGAAATAGGCAGTAGATGAAGGTGGATGATTCTCATTTTTAAACGATTCATTTTTGCCGTAAATGCTTAGATCTATTTCGTTTAATACATCTATCCAAACATCAAGATTATCGCCATTGAACATTTGAAAGGTATTGAACCCGATTCCGGGATTAATTAAGATATCATCAATCACTTTAGGAATAACTCTAATGGTTTGTTGTGCTGAAGAATCGTTTTTTCCGGTGAAAATAAAACAAACAATCAATAACAGTAAGTTCTGCATTTTCATGATTTCTTCTTTCTCGTTTTTGATGTTAAAAATCCAGATTCCGGTTTTATTTTACAAGAAACCCGGGTAAATTATCTTCTGAATTTTCTGTTATAATTTGTATGTCATTTCCGGAATTTCTTATCTGCCATGCAGATTTTATATATTTCATGTTGCTGTTTTCTGTAACATCAATCACATTTCCTTTCCCGTCTTTCATGTTGATTAGGGTAAGTTTCCGCGGAGCAAGACTTGCTGCCAAATCAGGCAGATCGTATGCTTCCAGTGCCCCTGCAACAAAACTGTTTGTAAGACCTGTATTGTAAAATTTATTCATTGTAATGGTCTGGTATGAGCTTAAAGAACCGACTAAAGTTACGCGGTTAATTTTTGCATTAAAAGCTGCGGCATGCAGCATAGCCGGCCCCAATTCATCAAAAGCAACAGCACTTATATTTTCCGGGTCAACATCGGGACGGTTCTGCAGAAAATTAACAACCCGGTTTACATCACCTGCCTGAATGCCAACTATACTCCGGCCAATTAAGTAAGCAAGGTAATTTGTCCCATAATTTGTATCTTCAACTTCGCCTGTACCCGAAACATCAGGTACAGCTACCATGTAGCCTTTTCTTACCAGTTGTTCAATTTTGCCGCCTGCTGCTGCATCTTCCATTTTTCCTTTGGGATGCAAATAGATTAAGCTTGAAAACTTTTCACCTGTTTCAGGAACAAATAACAATAAGGGAACCATTGTTTCTCCTTCACCATGCAGGGCATACATTTCAACTGAATAACCATCGCGCCGGTACCTTCCCCGAAATACCGATTTTACATCATCTTCAGGTGTCATATAACCTGAAATCTCTTTGGCCTCGGTTCGTACATTGTTCAGGTGTTTTTCCAGATTGTTTTGTCTTGATGCTTTCAGTTGATCGATAAGTTTTTGAGTTTCTTTTTTATTGATGCTATAAACAGTTTCTGCATTTTCATAAGAGGATGTAACATTGCCGGTGGATGTTATTTTTAACTCTTCCTGTTTTAGAACAGAAACATCTTCATGATTATTCTTGCCAGGATTATTAAGGCTTTTTTGAAAAAAAGCATAAATGGCTTCATTTAATTTTTTTGTGTAGCCGTGTCCAAAATCATCTTCCACCATACTTAAATTATCTTCTTTTCCAAATGCTTTATATGCATCAGCAACTTCTTCGAATGTTTCACGTGCACCTTGAATGCTGAAGAAATCTCTTGTGCCTGCACTAATCAATACCGGATTTGGTGCTCTTACTTCAAGAAAATCTGCATGCGTTAATCCATTCATAATGCCCTGATAAAAATTCTGCTCCGCATCCTGAGGACCTATTGATTCAAGCAGGCGTCTGAACCCTGTAATGTAATTAACCGGAGCACCTGCTTTGATGCGTTCATCGAAGGCAAAAATATAGGATGCCTGAGTGCCTCCGCCAGATTGTCCTGTGATACCTATGCGATCCGGGTCAACCTCTTTGCGGGTGAGCAAATAATCGATTGCCCTTATACCATCCCAAATAAAATAACGGGCAATAGAAACACCTGAAAGGAAAGTCTGGTTTCCAAGGTAATTATGTTCAAGCGTGGTAGGTCCGATTAATGATGCTTTTTTCTCCGGGTCGTAAAGCTGAACCCTTTCCCCCTGGCTTATGGGATCGATTGCAAATACAACAAATCCTTTTTTTACCAGGTTAAGGATCATAATCTGGTAGGATTCGTATCTGAATCCATTATTTGTATGGCCACTAACAAAAAGAATCGCCGGTTTTTTTTCCGTGCCGTCAGGAAGAAAAAGAGCACCCGTGACATAAAACCCGGGCATCGATTCATAGACAATTTTATCAATATGGTACCCTTCATTTTTAACTGTTCCTGTAATCTGCGGGTTTAAGGGAGTTTTATCGGGAAACGGACCAACAGTTTTCCTAAGTATGTTCTTTACTATTTGCTGCCTTTTTGTCCAGTCTGCTTTTGTTTCCAAATCTGCGACTTCATTGTCCCGGATATCAAGATAAGTAAATGCCTGTTTGTTTAAATGGTGCATCAGCATGTTTTCTCCATCCGCCCATTCTCTCCATCTTTCAAATACGCTCAGGTTTTCTTCCTGTGCAAAGGCAGCGCTGTTTTTTAACAGGAAGAAGACCAAAAAAAACAGTGTCCGGTAAATAAAAATAAGATAAGATTTTTTCATGTAACTAGATTTATTAATTATTTTAACCATTTGTCGAACCAATTATAAGCTTCCCTCTGCATTTCCCTTCCAAACCTGTGTCCACCGGGATAAAATGAGCCTTTGCAATGATCGCTTGCATTGGCTTTTTTATACACATCCTGAAGTATTTCATCGGCTCTTTTCATCCCGGGAAGGGTAAACAGACCATCCTGTTCGGCATATAATACCAGAACCGGAGAGGGAACATTCAATCCCAGGATTTCAGGGAAATCAAGTTGTTCCGGCAGAAGTGGAACAAAACTCATCCAGGTATGGGTGTAGGATTTATTCAGCATAAAATCTTCCCAGGTAGTCATTAATCCCACACAAACAGCACATTTAATCCTTGGGTCCAGACCTCCGATAAATACTGTTCGCATTCCACCACCTGAAAGACCTCCGCAACCTATTTTATCAGCATCCACGTCGTCGCGGGAACACAGAATATCAAGTGCCTTTAAATCTTCTGCTACCCACACTCCCGGCCAGGTTGTACCGGCACAAAAAAGTGATTTGGCCATCACATCTTCATGTGAAGCAGCCCATTTGTTATAAGCTTTTATGTTATCACTATCCTCGGGATTGTTATCGTTTAATCCATTTCTCAGGTGTTCCGGGACTTCCTGCAGCAGTACTCTTCGGCTACCAAAAGGAAAAGCATCTGGAACCAAAACTACATATCCTCTTTTTGCAATTTCATTGGCCCATGCAAATCCATCGTAATAAAGTTGCTGTGACTCTTCAACCAAAGGATGACGAGAATCACCTGTTCTGGTTATTTTACGTTTACCAAAATATTTATCCGCACCATGATGGTGAAAAGCCAGAATTCCCGGCAAAGGTTTATTTGCTCCTGCTGGTTTTAAAAGGATGGCTTCTGCCGGTTGTCCATATGGTAAATTCCAGCTGATTTCCTCAATATGCAGCCCATCATAAGTGTATTGCCGGTTAATTTTCACTTTTGGTAATCCTCCCAAATCAGGCATTGCAATTTTTTCAAATGTCTGCTTTTTAGCTTGCTTTCTCCAGTTTTCCAGGTTACTGTATTCTTTTTTCCTGAATGAAAGAGAGGGCAGCCTTTTCATATTTTTGGCAGCCCAGTTACCATAAGGCCCTATAAGATTGGTGCTGTCATTTGATTGGATTATCCCCACTCCTGGAATATACCCTTCATTTCTTGGTGTTGCCGATGCACCGGAAACTGCAAGACCACAAAGTCCGGCAGAAGTTAGACCGATAAATTTTCTTCTTGAGAAGTTCCAGTCAGATGGTTTTTTTTCTGAATTATTATTATTTGTCTTCATAATAAGGATCATAAAAAGTTAAATCAATTTTGTAGTTCCTCCCTGTTTGATATCGATATCCATTCCACGCTTGTTTGTTTTCCATGCACCCCTTGTAAAATCGGGGATCTTCACGGTTTCTCCCTGGCGGGCAACCGACCACTCGCTGAGTGGCGTTATTACGCTCCAAAGTGCGGCATCGTAGACATCCATTTCAAGGGGCAATCCATTCCGAAGGCAGTCAATTAACCTCCAGTCACTGGCAGTTACCCGCTCGTAGCTCCTGTTTCCATGCCCATCACCTGAAAGTTTGCGTTTCTCATTAAATCTTTTGCTAAGTTCGGGAGTATATTCTTCGACCAATGATTTAAATTCCTCATCTGATAACCAACCTTGATCACTTGTGGCAATCCGGCTTGGCGCTGCTCTGTATATGCCTTTATTCCCGCTGATTAAATCAAATCGGTGACCTGGACGCGGAGAACTGATATCGTGCTGGAGCATGATGGTCCTGCCTTTATGCGTACGAATTACAGTTGTATTCATATTTCCCCTGAAATCCAGACCTACATATGGCTTGTAATAATCATCAATTTCAGCCATTTCCTTCATTTTATTGGCCATTGAAAAATCATTGCTGGAAACGGACACCATAAAATCCATCTGATCGCCATAGTTTAAGTCCATTATCTGTGCAACTGGTCCCAATCCATGCGCAGGATAAAGATTTCCGTTTCTGTTTACATTCTCCTGTAGTCGCCAGGGACGGTATCCAAACCAGTTGTTATTGTTTTTATCTCTTTCCCACCTCAACTTGTTATCCGAAACTCTGTCGTGGATGTAGTGACCTTCCCCGTGAATGAGATCACCAAAGAAACCCTTCCGTGCCATGTTCAAAACTACCGCTGCCATTCCGTCATGGCCTGATCCGCAACCCATAAAACAGTGTTTTCGGGTATTTTCTGATGTCTCTACTACCTGCCAGCATTCTTCCACTGTAATCCCGACCGGAAGTTCTGTGTAGACATGTTTCCCGTGTTCCATGGCATAAATAGCAACAGCAGCATGTAATTTCCATGGCGTAGCAATGTAAATGAGATCAATATCATCACGTTCACAAACCTGTTTATACGAATCGGAACTTCCTGAATAGGTTTCCGGTTTATGCATTGGAAACTCTTTTTTCAGAAATTGAACAGCTGAATCAACTCTTTCAGGAACTAAATCGCACAATGCTTTAACTTCAACTCCTTCAATGCTCGACAAACGAACGACAGTTCCCGACCCGCGGCTTCCGACTCCTACAAAACCAATTCTTACTTTATCGAGCTTTGGCGCACCGTAGCCGTGCATGTTAAATTTCTGAATTCCATTGACCGGAAATGCAGTCTGATTGCCGGCACTGCCGGTTTTAACCACTATTCCTGCAGTTGCCATCCCGGCTAGTCTTAGAAAATTTTTACGATTTAATTTCATTGTATTGGTAATTTAATATTAAAGTAACGATTTACTGTTTTTTTGTATTGCCTCCTTTCGTGAAGGGTTACATCCATTCCCCGTTCATTTGTTTTCTATGCTAACCCAACCTGCAATTCATAAAAAATTCTTTCGATTAAACTTCATTGTTTTCTGAATTTTTATTCTGAATTCTTGTTAAACAACTGGAGTTTTTTTTAAATTCTGAAAATCTTTTTTGCTGTATTCCGGTAGATGGCTTTTAAGGTATCATCAGGTAATTCAAGGCCATAATATCTCCAGCCGACACGCCCCGGGATGTATTCATCATCTGTTTCCAGCAGGCGCCAATGTATTTGATACATACTTTTTTGCCGGCCCATATCTGTTCCAAACAGAATACGGTCCCTGTATTTATTCAGAAATTTGGCTGATGATCGAGGAGTTCTGCCTAATTCATAATCGCGTGCTGAAGTGTCGAGGTAAAGATTGGGGTACTTATCCAGGGCCTGGCTGAGGGAAGTCAGATCATGTCCCTGGTTTCCCAGATGACATGCTACAAATATCGTATCTGAGTGTTTTTCCACCGTCCGGTTTCTTTTATCAATCAATTCATTAAAGGCAGGAACATTTTTGTCAAATAAATTGAAATGCTGATAATCCGGCGTTCTTTCCTGATACACATCAAGAGGTGTCCAACAGGAAGGATGGTCGGCCACATGAAGGTTGACAGGCATTTTTAATTCTGCACATTTTTCCCAAAATTCATCAAGTCGTGCATCATCGGGATGCAATCTTTTATCAGGAGCAAGATTTGCATCACCGGTAATCCCTGTCCCCTTATCTGAAATTTCACCTACTCCAACGGCTCCCATTTCATGACATTTTTCCAGTTGTTTTACGACACGCTGGGGAAAATCTTTTTTTTCTATATCGGTGAGATCCATCCCGCAATACAATTGAAAACGGTTAGGATGGGCTTTTTTTAGTAGCTTAACCCAATTGGCAAAATCATTTCCAGTATCTGCAGTTAAAACAACTGAAGTTTCTATGCCCACTTCATCCATTGTACGCACCCAATCGTCAATTTCCTGTGATGTCCGCGCAACAACATGTACATGGCTGTCAATAGCAGGATATTTTGCTTTTTGTACAAACGTTTCCTGAGTAACTACGAGGGATTGAGGTGCGTAATCTTTTAACAGGATTTTATCCATCGGTCCCGGTTTTGATGACACTCCCGGTCCACCCCAATCGCCGTACTTAATTCTTCGCCACTCGGGATCCGATTGCCAGTTTTTTTGTAATCCGGATCCTTCAGTTGTACTTGAAGAAGGAGAGGGGGCACCAGATGCCATTTTCCCGAAGGCTAATCCACCAGCGAGGCCCAATGTGCTTTTTTTGATAAAGTCTCTTCTTTTTGACATATGAATTTGTTTATTGGATGAAATAATATACCATTATTGATTAATAACCTTTCGATTCGTATTGCTGAAATGCTTTTTTATAAAATCAACTTTGCTGACAACCTGCTCACCTGGTCCGGCATCATGTCTAATCATTTTACCATCTTTCGATTGATATTGTATGATACATTCAATTCCCAATGAATCGAATTTTTCTTTCAGGGCAATTCCCAGTTTCGGGTGATGCACTATATGTGACAATGTCGTTTTTTCATCAACTTTATCATTGGTGAAATTGTAATCAATGAGAACCGGTGGATCATTGGGGGAAATATAGGATACAGGAGCTGCTTCCTTATATCGCTGGTAAGCAAGGGGTGTATCTATTTCTTCAATTTTGATATCATAAAATGGAAGGAAGAAGGAGTGCTTTTCAAAATTAGGGCGCGGAATACCTGCTTTTTCAGCGAACCGGGGATCATAGGAAGGCTGACCATTATTCATGGCAACACAGGTTAAGCGTGTTGACTCCCTTGAAATGGGATCACTGCTTCCTGTATCGGCCATGTCATCATGAAAGGCAAGCCACATTGAAATTCCTGCACCAGCAGATCCACCAGTAGAAGCAATCCGATGTTTATCGATGTTCCATTTTTTTGCATGGTAACGAAGAAATTGCAATGCCCTTGCGCAATCAAGATAAGCTGCGGGGGCAGGTGCTGTGTTTGTTAAACGATAGTTGACAGCAGCAACAGAGAAACCTGCATCAAGATATGCATTCAATTGCGATAAACCAAGACTGTTTTTATCTCCCTGCCGGAAGCCTCCTCCATGAATATAAAGTACCAGGGGCGCAGGATTTTCAGTATTAATCAGCCACAAATCCAATACATTACGTTCATGCTCTCCATATACTACATCACGTAAATACTGAACCGTATTTGATTGCTGGTCTGTATTTGATGGAGTTGATTTAATTTTATTCCATGATTTGGGAGAATTTGCCAAACTGTTATTTCCTGCAACGAGTAAGAAGCAAAAAAGTACCTGTTTAAATATTCTCATTGTAATCTTTTTTCTAATCAAATAACACCAGATGATTATTTTTTTTACTAAAAATAATCAATATGAATGTCATTTCAATGATTTAAATTCATTTAAGATAAATATTTTTTATATTTCAGGTCATTTGTTTACAGTTCGCATGAGGTAAAACCTTCATATTACCGTAAATAAATTTCTCGGGATGTTCTTTTGCCTTGCCATAAAAGATTTGCAGGCAGATCGATATATGATGGATAAATTTTGGATTATTTTCTCAAACTTCAAGCGTCAGTGAGTTTAAATGAAATAAAGCCGGCAAAACCGGCTTTATTTCATTATTAAAATTTAAGCAATAATCACATTTCTATTTTTTTAGCATCGGGAACAATCTTTTTATTTCGTTATCGTCCGGACGCCTGCCATACTCACAAATTTCAAAAGCTTCAGCATAGGTGGCTTTGTCTGCAGTTTCTTTACCATACCATTTGGCAAGAGATTGCCTGACTAAAGGTTTAACAGGGCTAACCCAATTGTTTTTAAGCCATTCAAGCTTCCCTTTTTCGGTTTCAGGCAGAGATTCCAGTTGTCCGTCAATCCATGGCAACCATTCAAAAAACTGGGATTCATGTGCTGCCATACCATATACCTTTTCATCGATCACGTCCGAAATATCTACTGCAATATCGGGCTGGAACGGGTAAGGTTTCTGAAAATCATCCTGGGCATAGAGGAACACCGGATTTTTTTTAAGTGGAGGAGTGTCTGGAGCTACATTTGGAACAATAACCATATAAGCAGCATCCTGAACAAGTATTGCCGTATTTCTGTGGTCCGGATGATAATCATTTGGCCTGTGTCCAATTACTACATCTGCATTCCATTCACGTATCAACCGGATGACATCCAGCCGAACGTGCATTTCAGGCATCAATTCTCCATCATGATGATCCAGAACTTTATAAGTCACTCCATACCTTCTGCCTGCTTCATTGGCTTCTGCCCTTCGAATTTTGGCCAGGGCACCACCTCCTTTGTTAAAGTGACCTGCATCCCCGTTTGTCAGTGACACAAATAATACATTATGCCCAAGTCTGGAGAACTTAATGGCCATTCCACCTGCTACATAATCCGCATCATCGGGATGGGCTCCAATAACTACGATATTTAATTTTTCACTTTGTGCCGCAACATGTAAAAATGTTCCAAAGAGAAAAAGAAGTGAAAAAATTAAAATTTTATTTGAAATTTTTACATTCATAATTTCTTATTAAATAGAGTTTAAAGAAGATAACTTTTATTGCTTATACATTTTCAATACCCGGCAGCGGAATTTCTTCAGGAATACCCTGAACAGGACCAAGATTGTATGTTTTTGGCCCTAAATACAGATCGGAATTTAAAACCTGATCCCACGATACATCTTTTCCGGTATATGCAGCCATTCTTCCCATTATACTAACCAGGGTAGAATTTACCTGATTTTCCCCGTCATTGACTGTTTCTCCTGTACGTATTCCGGTAACAAGGTTAATATGTTCCTGCACAAACGGATTGGTAACCTTCCATTCAGAAGCAGTATCATTTTCATCGGGGTAAGGATATTCCCATGCAACATTCCCATTCAAATCAAACAGCTTTCCTTTCACATCTGCATATCCTTTGGTACCAAAAACCTGTGTTTGAGTTTTGTACGAACATCCGTTGATCTGACGTACGGCGGCATGTGCATGAATGCCGTTATCGTAGATGTAATCAACACTGAAAAAATCATACTGGTCGCCCGTAACCCTTCGGTGCCTGCCTCCATAACCAGATGCCATTACCGGAAGCTTCCCCATATTCCAGTTCATTAAATCAAGCTGATGAATAAACATTTCAGTAATATGATCACCCGACAACCAACAAAAGTTAACCCAGTTTCTCAACATATACTCCATATCGCTCCACTCGGGCTGATGTCTGCGAAACCATAAAGCGGTGCCATTTCGGATGACACTGGCTCCGGTAATTTCCCCTATTTCCCCGTTTGCAATCCTTCGCTGGGTTTCCATAAAATCTTTCGACACCCGGAATACCGTACCGCTTACCATATTAAGTCCAATGGCTTTTGCTTTTTGTACCGAAGCCATTACCGAGCGGGCACCCACCGGATCGACAGCTATAGGTTTCTCCATAAATATATGTTTTCTTGAATTTACCGCTGCTTCAACATGTGTCGGTCTGAAATGAGGAGGAGTACAAAGTAAGACAAGGTCAACTCCTGAATCAATTACTTTCTGATAACTGTCGAAACCTAAAAAGCACTTTTCATCGGCAATCTCTACATTTTTTTCAACTTTTAATTTTTCACGGCAGGCATCAATTTTATCCTGAAACACATCGCCCAGGGCAACTATTTGAAGATTTGGACCTGCATCCAGAAAATTCAGGGCTGCTCCGGTGCCACGTCCACCACAACCAATCAATCCGGCTTTTATAACTTTCCCATCGGGAGCCTGATCAAGTAATTTAGGTAACAATATCTCATCTTTTTTAGAAGCATGACTTGTACAGGAAGATAAAAATCCAGCCACACCTATTGTCCCAAGAGCTGTTTTGCTGATAAAATCCCGCCGATCAAATTTTAAGTTTTTCATTTTGTTCACTGGTTTTAATTTATTTATACGATCTGTTTGTTGTTTCTTTTGTTTCGAATACTATGTTAAATTCTTAAAATGTTGATATACATTATGGCATTTGTTTTTATCGTAATTTTTCATTAACCACGTATACCATTTTTAATATTTATTAAAATATGCAATTTAGAAAAATTCCTTTAAAAAGACATTCCGGGGTAAAAATATTGTTCAAGTTCTATCTGTTTAATTATCAGACATCAAAAAAAAGTTTAAATGTATGATTAAACAGTAATTACCATTTGGCGGATTTTTTTACCTGCAGATTGTTGCTAACCTGCCGGATTTTTAAAGGAAATAATCTTCAATTGCAAAGGTGGAGAACATAAAAATTGTGACACTGCTCATATTTTTCAGTTTTCTTTAGGGGTTCAATGCATTTCTTCGTATGTTTTTCAGTTAATGGTATTATGGAATGGATAATGTATAAAAGCAGAAATATTAAAAACAAAAATTATCCTTAAGAGGCAAGAAATTCAAATACCTTTAAGGATAATTTTATTCAGGACTGAGAAAAATGATCAGGCACCCGGAGGTTTGCCCGGTACTGGTGAGATGGGTGGAATATCAACAGGACCCCATTCATATTTATCAGGTCCCAGCCTCAGGTCGGATTTCATCATTTCATCCATTGTAACATCTTTTCCTGTGTATGCCGATTCTCTTCCCATAATACCAACCATGGTTGAGTACGCAAGGGCTTCCACCTGATTAACAGGAGTATTGGTGCGCACAGCAGTTACAAAATTTATCATTTCCTGGTCGTAGGGAGAAATTGCAGTTCGATTGGTTGGCTGACCATCTTCCCCTATCGGATATTCATACTTCCAGATAACATTTCCTTCGTAGTCGTAAATTTCATTTTGAACATTAGTATATCCTTTGGTACCGAAAATAACATCACCTACGTGGTTGGTCGCACCATCCAGTTCCCGAACCATTCCCTGGTAACGTTTTTCGTCATCGAATACGAAATCAACGCTAAAGAAATCATACATATCACCAGTTGGACGGTAAATTCTTCCACCAAAGCCAGAGGCTTTTACAGGGTATTTTTCAAAAAACCAATTGATACAGTCAAGGTTATGAACTAGCAGGTTTACTACATTATCGCCTGTCAGCCAAATCCAGTTTGCCCGGTTTCGTATCATAGCTTCCATGTCAGTCCATCCTTCCTTTCTTATAAAATTGGCAGCTCCTCCTCTGTTATAGTAGCAATTGGCAGAGATGAGTTCACCAATAGCCCCGTTTTTTATCTGGGCGTAGGTTTGGATGTAATCATCATGATGTCTTCTTTGAGTTCCTGTAATAACGGTCAGTCCGGCTGCTTCAGCCATTTTTCCTGAAGAAATTACGGATCTTACTCCAACCGGATCAACTGCTGCAGGTTTTTCGATGAAACAATGCTTTCTTGCCCTTACTGCCGCATCAAAATGCCTGGGCCTGAAATGGGTTGCAGAGGCTTCAATAATGAGATCTACTCCTGAATCGATAACACGCTGATAAGCATCAAAACCTACAAAACAGTTTTCATCAGGAATTTCAACATTATGAGCTTTTTTTAATACTTCCCTGGTTTTGTCAATTTTATCCTGAAAAACATCTGCCAGAGCTGAAATCTGGAGGTTAGGTCCTGCATTAAGAAAATTGACTGCAGCACCGGTACCTCTTCCGCCACAACCAATAAGACCTGCCTTTAACAGTGGTCCGTCAGGTGCAGTAGTAGGGAAAGTGGGAGGGACATATTCTTCTTTTTTTTCATTGCTGCAGGAAGAAAGTAGGTATCCTGTTCCCAGCGTACCAAGCAAACCCAGTGTTACAGAATCGCTGATAAATTGTCTGCGGTCAGGTAATTTTGGTTTATTTTCCATAATAATAATAATTTGACGTTTTTATTTCTCAATATTAATAAAAATATCCGGGTTTGTTCTCTAATCCCGAAAAATGAATTCAGATTTGCAAATTTAAAGCTTCAGATCGTAGCGGGTGCATAATTCAGGTTCCAAAAATTTCATTGGCTTTTCGGTTATAAAGTCTTCTGCCTGGATAAGCAATCGGTATAAACAGCCTGTCACCGATAATCCAAACTTTTCTGTTGTTTCAGACCTTCAGTGTCCAGTTCTTCGATTGTTTTACCCGTATCCCCGGCTGCCGGGTTTTAAATATATTTTCTTTTTGAATTTTCCATTTGTAATGAAACAAACTACAAAAGTATAAATCAGATTCTTATAAAAAAGAGAATTCAAAGGAAATCAATAGCTGGGCATATATTTGTGCTTTTTTTAGGCCTGTTTAGAAAATGGATTCGTTATTTTGAATTATATTATTAGCTAAAAATTTGGTAATCCAAAAATATTTTGTAATATTCACACTTAATTAACAAACTTTTAAAATTGATTAATATGAAATTAAAACTTCTACCTTTATTACTTGTATTTTCATGTATTCTTAATGCACAGGAGCCTTACAGGCATTTGATGATTACGGAGGCATGTCTCATGAATCCATATTTGTCATATGTCGAGCTTACAAACATGGGGGATAAGACTATTAACCTTAGTGAATTTAAATTTGGAACATTAGGTCTTGACCATGCTCCCATTCTTGATTTGTATAATGATCCATGGGGTCCGGGTCAGGTTTCCCAAACCTTTTTTTTGCCAGATGTGAATCTTGAGCCGGGGCAAACTTATGTAATAACCGCGGCCTTTGATTTTGGACCCAGGCAGTATGCCAAAAGACCTCCTGGAATTGGGGCGAATCCAAGTGCAAAACAACAACAATATTATGAAGTAGCAGATTTATTGATTCACATGCCGGAGGAGCATGGCGATGATACCGACAGTGTTACAACTACTCCATACCATTATAGCGCATTAGAGCATTGGGGAGGTCGTACTAACTATTTTATTGCACATCATTTTGGGGAAAATGATTCTGTAGCAATTGATCAATTTAGTGGTGTGTTTGACAACAATGGCCGGAATTTTAATCAGGAATATGATGTTGCCGGAGTATTAAATGCAACAGGGAACAGTATTTTTGTCCGGAAATTTAAATACAAAACAGGGAACCTCGATTTTGCAAATGCCAGGGGATTAGGTGACGATGATTCTGAATGGATAGTGATTACCTACCCGAGCGGCTTTCATTCATGGGACAATGGAAATCAAACATTTCGTGATCTCTGGTGGGTAACCGGTAATCATGGGAATTATGTACTGGATGAAAATACGCTTGAATCGGATGTGATAGATGTTGATTATGCCAACAAGAAGCTGACCGTTCCATGGGGTATTCGCAGATTGGACGACATCATGCGCTACATGGAAAAGAAACCGGGCATTGCGTGGCAATATCATTTAAATGACAATCCGGAGGATTCCTTATACAGATCAGCAAGAACCGGGGATAAACTGGAAATTATTGTTTGCGGCGATGAAAAAACTACTGCTGTTTTTGATATTGTTGTCAGCCCTCCTGCATCGGATGCCAACATTGTTGTACCTGTTGATTATAAAACATTAAGAGCACCTGGTACTGCCGGACCTATCACCACCCGCTCTCAAAGCGGGAGACTTTCGTGGCCCTGGGTAACAAAAAATTCTAACGGAGTTGATACAATATCGGGATTCAATCATGGATTGCCTTATGCTTTGAGAACGGATTCCTTATTGAAGCGTCTTGAAAAACCATCATCTGCAAGTTGGGAGTTTGTTTGGGTTGACGGGATTACCAGGCCAGATATAAAAGACGGAGACAAACTGAAAGTAACAGCACAAAACGGAGCTGTAAAAGAATATCTTCTCGAAGTCCAACCTTATTCCCCCAATCATACTGCACTTTTAAGTGCAATTACATGGCCCGATGTACCCGAAAACTTAAAAGGGATATTTGGCTGGAAAGGGGATACCATTCCTGGTTTTGCCGGTTCAACTTATAATTACCGGCTCGAAGTTCCGCTTGAAGCGGATGGAATTCCAGCCCTGGTGGCAAAAGCTGCTTCATTGAATACAAAAATTGATGTAGTGCGTGCTACTTCTCTTACAGGAGGACCTGAAGATCGCACCATTTCCTTTATTGTTACAGCAGAAGATGACAGTGTTCAGAATATTTACAATATAGTATTGATAAAGGAAAAAGATCCTAATAAAATCCAACCTTTCTATGGAGAACCATTCGTTTCGGAAAGGGTATGGCAGGAAGATTATCGAAATAACTATATTGAAATATTTAATCCTGGGAACCAACCCCTTGATTTAAGTAATTATATAATTACCACGCAATTTGGTCTTGAGCTAAGCTCACACATTACACAACAATCTGCAGCCGAAAATTTTCCAACCCGTTACCGGAAATATGTTCCCGGGTATAAATGGCCTGACGAAACTCAGTGGCAGGTTTCCCCCGGAGTTCTTGAGCCTGATTTAGGCGTGAATCCTATTCTTATGCCGGGAGAAGTATTTACAATAGGACACATCAGACGGACTGATGGTACCATCCGGACTGACGGATACGTGCATCCTCCCTATCCTGCCATACAGAAACAAGGGATTAATTTCAGCCTGTTGCCGGGGGATCCTGTTTTAGATGCACTGAATCTTCAAAACCCCTGGAATGAAAATATTAATTTTGACCAATCCCTTCTTACGAATCCACATGGTTTTACTTTGATGATTTTTAAAATTCTGAACGATTCCGTAAAATCAGGTCTGAAACCGGCTACAGATCCAAACGATTTCCAGATAGTTGAAATGGTTGGCTCCTTGAGCGGACGCTGGACTATAGGTGATACACAATTTGATACTCAAACCAGTTGGAGACGTATTCCAGAGGTTTATAAACCAAATCCAGTAGCTGAAGCTTCGTTTGGAACGGGTTGGGAGGATGCCGAATGGGTGCAGTGGAATGCAAACGACTGGCTGGCATGGGGTTTCCCATGGGGGCACTGGAAAAAAGGTGTGGTGCAGGATATAGGTAAACACTATATGATTGAACCCACGCACTATAAGTCAACAGTAAGTTCAACCGTATATAAGGTTAGCGATGGTTATTCCATGAATGAAGAAATCAGAGGTATAACTACCGGCACAACCGTTCAGCAGTTCCTGGGCAGTATAATAAAGATGAATGATAACCAGGTGCTTACAGTTAAAGCTAAAGCTGATGAATCAGTGCTTGAACTTGATGCTGTGCTTACGAATGAAGACATGTTGCTTGTCATGTCAGCCGATAGTACCAACTTTTCGCAATACGTTTTGGAGGTTACTGATGAGGGGTTAAGCGATAATGCATTGCTAAATTCAACTTTGTATGAAATAATGGTGGACGTTCAGCCTGTTATTGAAGAAGAATCAGTTGTTGCAGGTTCAGGAACAGTTTCAGGATTTGAATATGGGACCAGGCTAAAAACCATCTTAAACAACATTACGGTTCCGGCAGGAGCATCATTGAGTGTTATTAACAGTTCGGGCGCCTATGTCCCGACACAAATGCTGAATTTTGATACTGTTTATGTAGATGTAACCGTTAATTCAGGCATATATCTGGATGTTTTGGCAGAAGATGGCCTGACACGTATTGTTTATCAGTTGGTTCCCCTTTCTTCAGAAAATGATGCATTTATACTTTCTGATATTTATACTATAACTCAAAGTACAAACCTGATTAAGTTTGTTCCTCGTGGTACTAATGTGCAAACCTTTCTTTCCTATTTGGTTCCCGCTAAAGATGCAACGGTTAAACTGGTTGATAAAATGGGAATCGAAAGAACTGACGGTACAATTTATCAGGATGACAAAGTGGTAGTTACTTCAGCCAATGGGTTGGTAAGCAGGGTTTATCATTTATCCATGCTGAGGACTGATTACATTTTGGATTCCAATTACCTGGCTTACATACTTTCGAATAGGTATTCAGTTAATCAGGTGGATTATAAAGTTGCTGGTCCTACAGGTAGTACACTTGTTACTGAATTTATTTCCAATGTAACTCCTGCTATGGGAGCAACAGTTGAGGTGGTGGATGCCGATGGAAATGAAAAGACTACCGCTGATCTCAATCAGGGAGATAGGGTTAAAGTGACTTCAGCAGATGGTAAAATGGTCGTTATGTATCAGATAGATTTTGCAACTTTGGCAGGGAAACCTGCAGAAGGTGGTATTCAGGTGTATCCTAATCCAACTTCCGGAATTGTAAATATAAGGGGATTGGGAAATGATGTTCGAATTCAGATATTTAATCCGTTGGGTGCATTAATCAGGGATAAAAAATCCGGCAGCAGCATTGAAACGCTATCAATTGCTGACCAACCGTCTGGTTTGTATCTTGTTGTGCTCACCAGAGATTCCCGGTTACTTGGACAATATAAAGTGATACGCAGGTAATAACATTTTATTTCATTTACCTGATATAACCAAAAGGCAATAAGAGCCTGATTTAATGCAGGCTCTTATTTTTTTGAAGTTAATTATTCATAAGCTGTAATCTCAACATCACGTTAACTGAGAATAGAAAGGATAAGATGTCTCAGAAAATAGTTACAATAAAAATCAAAAAATGAAATTAACCGGACTTTTAATAATTGCGCTGGTTGTTTTTCTTAATCGACCGATAACAGCGTTTATGCCTGGATCGGATGGAAATTCAAAAATAGAAGTAAATTTCAAAGGTGCAGCATACGAAGTTGGACCAGGAAAGGAATTTAATTCCCTTCATCAGGTACCCTGGGGAAAATTAATGCCGGGCGATGTCGTTCGGATTTATTGGAGGAAAGAACCCTACAAGGAAAAATTTGCTCTTTCGCGTATGGGATCTAAAGATGCCCCCATTACGGTTAGTGGAGTTCCGGGGCCGGAAGGGCAGCTTCCCGTTATTGATGGAAAAGGAGCAACTGTTGTTCCCGAATACAGCTTTCCAAACGACAACCGTTGTGTTATAAAAGTTGGTGGGGCAAGATTTGAGGGAAGTCAGGGAGTAGGAGGTGTCGGCTATCTGATTATCGAAAATCTCGAAATCAGAAGTGCTCACGAGAATTATACTTATTTTGATCAGGGTACCGAAAAGAAATATTCAAAAAATGCTGCTACCATCTATGTTGAATATGCTGACAATATTATTATTCGGAACAATATTCTTACCGATTGCGGAAATGGGCTTTTTTCTGCCAGCAAAACCAGCAATATTTTGGTTGAAGGGAATTATTTATACGATAATGGAGTTTTGAACAGCATTTATGAGCATAATGTATACATGTCGGGTGATGGACTGATTTTCCAGTATAACTATTTTGGTCCTCTTAAAAAAGGAAGCAGAAGCATTGGAAATAATATTAAAACACGGGGGGCGGGTGAAGTAATAAGGTATAATTTTATCGAAGGAGGAAACCGTGCTTTGGATCTCGTTGATGGAGGCAACTTTGCAGATAAGCCCTCTTATCATGAGACACATGTGTATGGAAATATTATTGTTGATATAGGACAGGGAACCAATCCTGCGATGGTGCATTATGGCGGCGACAGCGGGAATTTTGACCGATATCGGAGAGGCACCTTGTATTTTTATAACAATACAGTTGTCAATATGAGGCCACCTGAATCCAATCAGGCTGTTTTTCAGCTTGATAAGATTGATCAAAAGGTGGATGCCCGAAACAATATCTTTTATTTTACCAGCGAAAATGCTTTTTTAAAAGGGAGTAGTAACGGTAAATTCGAGCTAAGCAACAACTGGATTGTCTCACACTGGAAGGTGGGCAGGGGCGAAAATGAACCGGCTGAAACAGAAGTTTCTGTGCAAGGTATGATTACTGGAAAAACGCCTGGGTTTATTAATATTGATGACTATGACTTTCGTCTGTTGCCAGGTTCAGCATGTATTGATGCCGGAGGCTCATTGCATTCGGATGTTCAGTCGAAGTATGAGGTGCTTTATCAGTATGTTAATCATCAATCTGCAGAGAAACGGTTACAGGATGGTAGGATTGATATTGGTGCATACGAGAGGCGATAAAAGAAGATATGGAAATTCATGTGAGGTATTCAACATGCCTGAAAGGTATATATAGAAGATTCAAGCATTAGGAAAAGCAGGAAAAAATTATAGCGAATGATACTAACTGTTAAAATCACCTGGTTGTTCATGTTAGGAATGGCTGGTGTATTTAGTCAACTTAACACAGAAAGGGCTTCTGGTTTTAATCAGGATTTAAATGTTGGAGAAGTAAAGGTATATGAAGTCGGCCCTGATAAGGAATACACTTCCCTGCACCAGGTCCCCTGGGGAGGACTGATGCCAGGAGATAAGGTTTTAATATTCTGGAGAGAGGAACCTTATAAGGAAAAATTTGTACTTTCCCGTATGGGAACCGAAGAAGCACCAATAAAGGTAAGTGGTGTCCCGGGTCCCGCCGGACAACTTCCTGTTATTGACGGAAACGGAGCAACAATTGTTTCGCAGTACAGCTTCTATAACGATGACCGGTGTGTAATCAAAGTTGGTGGTGCAAGATTTGAGGGAAGCCAGGGAAAAGGAGGAGTCGGAAACCTGATAATTGAAAATCTTGAAATTCGCGGTGCACATGAAGATTATACCTATTTTGATCGTGGTACAGAAAAAAGTTATTCGAAGAATGCATCCAGCATATATGTGGAATATGCTGATAATATAATTATCCGGAACAATATTCTTACTGATTGCGGAAATGGTCTGTTTACGGCCAGTGGTTCCAAAAATGTTACTGTTGAAGGGAATTATCTTTATAACAATGGGGTTATAAACAGTATATACGAACATGGTGTATACATGTCTGGCAATGGTCTGCTTTTTCAATTTAATTATTTTGGCCCTCTAAAGGAAAATCATTCAACAATTGGGAATAACATAAAAACACGCGGAGCAGGTGAAATTTTTAGGTATAACTTTATTATAGGAGGAAACCGTGCTTTTGATCTTGTTGATGAAAGTGATTTTGTTAATTTACCAACCTACCACGAGACCCATATATATGGCAACATCATTATAGATAATGGGCAAAGCACGAATTCCTCGATGGTCCATTATGGAGGTGACAGCAATGACACCAGTATTTATCGAAAAGGTAAACTTTATTTTTTCAACAATACAGTTCTAAACATGAGGCCACAGAGCCCTAATCAATACATTTTTCAGCTTGAAACCACCAGTCAGAAACTGATTGCTCAAAATAATATTTTTTATTTCACCAGTACTAATGCTTTCCTTAAATCCGGTGGAAGACAGAAAGGAGTTTTTGAATTAAAAAATAATTGGTTGGTATCGAATTGGAAAGTCGGTATTGATGCTATTGAGTCAGCATATACTGACATAACAGCAGAAAATACGGTTGTGGGTCAATCGCCTGGATTTGTAAATATGGCTGAAATGAATTTTAGGCTAATACCGGAATCGGCATGCATTGATGCAGGAACATCACTTCATTCTGATGTTCTTCCCGCACATAATTTACTCTATCAATATGTGAAGCATCAATCGGCTGAAGAAAGGCCTGTTGATGATGTTCCCGATATTGGTGCGTATGAGTTTAACGATGAGGTTTCAGGAATCAGGATGAAGATAAATAATAATATATCCTGCCGGATCTACCCAAACCCGGCAACCGACGTAGTTAATTTAAAAGTTGATGGTAACGATAATTCAAGATATTTCTTCCAGCTAATGGATTTTAATGGAAAGATCGTGCAAAACAGAATTATTGAAGAAAAGGAAACAGTTATTCAGGTAGGGCATTTAAAACCTGCAGTTTATTTTTTACAGATTTATTGTATCACGGAGCATGCAAATTTAAGAGTTAGTTCATTTGGTGAAATGCAACTCCAGCTTTTAAATTCGGTTAAAATTATTAAACAATAAATTTAAAATAAATCGTTTAACTGTGATTTGCTTCCAGTTTTATAAATACATTTTCAACATCATTTTCACAATTGACCGTATATTCTTTTGGTGTTGAGAATTCAACGGACTGTTCCTCGTTTCTTCCGTCTGTTATATATCCATGGGTAACCTTTATTGATGTGCTGATTGGGTTTAAGGGTATAACATGTAAACATGCCCTGATTACACTTACACCGGGATTTCCTATGTATTCAACGAAAACTGTTTCTGCGGGTTCATTAAGTAAAATATCGGTATCATAGTTATATCGCCAGTGATCAACCCATTCAGGATTATTTGATTCATATATTTTCCTGAAGTTTTGTGGATGGTCAACTGCGAATGACATCATGTTTTGGGTATTAGGTGCTTCTTTCCCGCGAAGCGTGTTGAATGTTCCTCCTGCTGATAACCAGACAATTTTATGATTTGCAGGGGCCTGACATCTTAGTATTACAGAACCGATTATTCGTGCTGTGCTTCTCTCTGGATCATAGTTATCGGGCATATTGACCACATACTTTTTAAGATCTGCCGGATCACTGCAATTGGGAGTAATGAGCACTGGCAGTGTGGTTTTACCGTACCGGTCGCCAAATTCAAATTTTAGCTTATTATTACCTTTCATTAACCGGGGTAAAGAAATTGGAGCTATCTGAACCCATGTTTTAACCTCCAAAAAATGAACAGCTGTGTCTCCTTTATTTCCGGTTACTGAAAGTTTTAATAAAAATCCATAACTGCGCTTAACCAATCTGGTGATATCACAAACAGCGTTTCCTGTCACTTTATCAGCTACTTTCCATGTAATTCCGTTGTCGGCTGATATTTCGAGAATAGTGAGCAGGGAGGTGTTTAAAGTGATGAGTACAGCTTCATTATCATCCTCTTCATTTTCAATATTATTTACTTTGGCTACAATTGGAAAAGGTGTAAACATATTAAATAGTACAGTTCCTGTTTTTGCAGTTAGCTGAAGACCTTCCGCACCAGGGGTCAGTCCTTCAGCAAGTAATGCTCCTGCCCGGAAATCGTTGCTGTCATCTGTCAGTCTGGGTTGATAATGAAAAAGGCCAACACCATGATTCCACCTGGTGAAGTGACGGTGATTTGGTTTCATCCCAACCGGGGGTTTCATGATAAGGTCACGAACCCACTTTTCCTTGTTGTATTTTGGATAATGATTCCATCTGCCTGTTGTATCGTTCCACCAACGTGTTAAACTTTCACCAGGACGAAGAATATAATCGGCTGTATGGCTCCCTTGAAACCAGCGGAATTGAAAATTTTGTCCGTCAGGATAATCCTTTGAATATATAGCAGCAACCCGTTCTATTTGCTCGTGAGAGGAATTATCATTTGGGAAAAACGGATCAATTTTATTTTTTGAGTTTAACCAGAGCTGCTTGTTTGTCCGTGCATCTTCAAGGCTTGCAATTGTGCCATCCTGTTTTACCAGAGCTCCGCGAACATCTACATCGAAATAATGCCACTTATCGTTATAAAAGATTTCTGTTGCACTGTGATTCCATGATTTCAGGAAAAAACTACGACCAGTCTTAAAGCCACAGCCATAGAAAATGCCTTCGGCTGTTGCCCCAAAGATGCCGCAGTATCCCATATTGTATGCATTAAGCATTTTTATAGGGTCCCGCATTGTAGCAAATTCTACAAACGAATCATTTCCATCTAACACCTCATAGAAGTGGTAAAGACCTGTTTCGTAGTCACATAAATATTGCCATATCGCTATTGCCAATTCTTCATTCTCTTTGTTTTTCCATTTATGAAATTTTCGAAAACGAGCCAAATCAGTTGTATCGGCGTTATGCTCACTCGTCACCCGGGGACAGTATAATATTCCTGGTTGAGATTTAGCGGCTGGTCCCTCGGTTTTTGTTTTAGTAAAAAACAGATTACGAAATCCAGGTAAACTTAAACCCAAAGGTATAATACCTGTAAAAACTGTAGTTCTTTTGATAAATTTTCGGCGATCCAGATAATTCATGTTCCTAATATATTCATGTGAAAATAAAAAAATTAAGTCATTACAGGAATTTATCAGCATAAAAAAATAATTTGGTTTAAAGTTATCATAAAATTAGCCTGCAAGATCAACCCTGTTTTAGACGGTGGTGTACTCCTGAATAATATTACCATTGTTCATTTTATGTTTTTAGGCAGAAAGTTTGTTTTTATGGTATTTTATATATAAATTTCTTGTTTTAAAATCAATAAAATTATAAATTTATGAAACTTAAACTTCTACTATTACTTATTTTGTTTGTTGGAGTGCTATCTGCTCAGGAACCTTACCGTCAGTTGATGATCACTCAGATCTACACCCAGTCACCTGAAAGAAATTTTGCTCAAATTACAAACATGGGCGATAAAGCTGTCAATTTGAAAGAGTTTAAATTTGGGAACCTAAGTTTGTCTCATCCGGCTATTATGGATGTTAATGTGGATCCTTTTACCCCTCAGAATGTTCTAAATGCCTTCATGATGCCTGACTATGTTCTTCAGCCGGGTGAATCCTACGTAATTACGAATGCATTTGATTTTGGACCCAGGGCATATGCACAACATCCACCTGCACTTGGAGCCAAAGAACGTCCCAAAAACCCGGAATGGTATGAAATTGCCAATATTTTAATTCACCAGCCGGAAGAAAACGGTGATGAAACCGATAGTATAACTACAAGGCCACCAGAATATCTGGATTATATTGCAATGAATACATGGGATGGGCGTAACTGTTATTTTCTCGAGCATCATTTTGCTGAAGGAGATTCTGCAGCTATTGATCAATTTGGTGGAGTTTTTGATAACAGTGGTCAGAATTTTACAAATACTGCCTATGATGTAGCTGGGGTTGAATTGGCTACTGCAAACTGTATTTTTGTTCGAAAATATAAATATAAAACCGGCAATTTAAATTTTGCAAATGCCAGAGGGTTGGGTTATGATGATTCTGAATGGATTGTAATACCGCGTCAACCCGATACCTGGCGTGATCTATGGTGGTTGCATGGTACGCTCGGAGATTATGTTTTGGATGCCAACACATTGGAATCGGATATAGTAGAAGTCGATTTTGAAAATAAAAAACTCACTGTACCATGGGGTGTCAGGCGCCTGGATGGTATCATGCGCTTCATGAAAAGAAAACCTGGTATTGCATGGTTTTATCATCTGAATGATGCTTATGAAGACTCTCTTTACAGATCGGTTAGAACAGGCGACAAACTGGAAATTCTTGTTTGTGGCAATGAGCTGACAACTGCCACTTTTGATATTGTAGTAAGCCCACCAACAAATGATGCAAATATTGTGGTGCCAAAAGACTATGCAAATTTAAGACTACCGGGCAGTACTGATTTAACTCCGGTTACAACACGCACACAGAGTGGAATTCTGTCATGGCCAAGGGTTACTGCACATGCACAAGGAACAGATACCATTTGGGGCGTTAACCATGGCTTACCTTATGCACTTCGAACCGATTCCCTTTTGAAACGCCTGGAAAAACCAGCCAATGCAAATTGGGAATTTGTATGGGTTGATGATATTGCCAGACCGGATATCAAAAATGGCGATAAATTAAAAGTAACAGCCCAAAATGGGGATGTGAAAGAGTATTATCTGCTGGTGAAGCCATATGAGCCAAGCCACAATGCACTTTTAAATGCCATTACCTGGCCTGATGTTCCTGAATATTTAAAAGGAATTTTTGGATGGAAAGGGGATACCATTCCCGGATTTAACAGTACCAATTTTAATTATCGTATCGAGGTTCCGCTTGAAGTAGATGGTATTCCTGCTCTGGTAGCAAAAGCGCAAACTTTGAATGCAGAAATTGATGTAAAAAGAGCAACTTCTCTCACTGCGGGACCCGAAGCCCGGACCATATCGTTTATTGTTACAGCTGAAGACGATAGTGTTCAAAATGTTTACAATATTGAATTGGTTAAGGAAAAAGATCCTGTTAATGTTCAACCTTTTTACGGGGAGCCATTCCTTTCTGAAATCGTACATGCATCTGAATGGTATAATGATTTTAAAGAAATTTATAATCCGGGAAACCAACCGCTTGATTTAAGTAATTATTTGTTTGCTCATCAATATGGCACCACTCCGTCATCACATATTACTTCGAATTCAGGTGTGGAAAGTTTTGCAAACCGGTATCGTAAATATGTGCCTGGCTATAAGTGGGTAAATGAAACCCAGTGGCAGGTCACACCTTCTGTTTTGGAACCAGATTTATCGATAAATCCAATTCTTCAGCCGGGAGAAGTTTTTACCATGGGTTTTGTCAGAAGCACCAGTACTACAAATCCTAATCATCCCACTTATATTTATCCTCCGTTTTTGGCAATGAAAAAACAGGGAATAAACTTTAGCACCTTACCAGATGATGCCGTACTTGATCGTCATGGTCTTCAAAATCCCTGGGGAGAAATCATCGCAGACAGAGGGCAGGCAATGTATAATAATCCCTACAGTTATTCTTTTATGATTTTTGAGATTCTTAACGATTCTGTAAAGCAAGGACTAAAACCAGCAGATGATCCAAATGATTTTAGGCTTATTGAAGCCATTGGTAATCCTGTAGGTGGTTGGTGGACAATTGGTGGAGAACGTATTAATTCAAGAGAAAGCTGGAGAAGAAAGCCTGAAGTTTATAAACCCAATCCGGTTGTTGGTGCATCATTTGGTACCACCTGGGATGATTCGGAATGGGTGAAATGGAATCAGAATGACTGGCTTAGATGGGGATTTCCATATGGTCATTTTCAGTTAGGTGTTGTTGAAGATGTTGGTAAGCACTACATGATAGAACCAACTCATTACAAATCAACCGTATCTTCAGTAGTTTACAAGGTGAGTGATGGATACTTTTACAATGAGCAAATAAGAGGTGTTAAAACCAATACTGCTGTAAGCAATTTTCTTAGCAGTATAATAAAAGCCGATGAGGATCAGACGCTGACAGTTAAAGCAACTGCTGATGGCTCCGTTCTTACCGGCGAAACATTATTGAGCAATAGCGATACCCTTGTGGTTTTATCCGCCGATAGCATTAATACAACAAAATATATCCTTGAAGTTACTGAAGAAGGATTGAGTGACGATGCAGTACTGACTTCAATCTTGTATCAAATTTCAGTTGAAGAGCAGCCTGTTGTCGGGGAAGAAACAGTAGTAGCAGGAACGGGAATTATCTCTGGATTTGAATACGGAACAAGATTAAGAACTATTTTGAATAATATAGCTGTACCAATGGGTGCTACTATGGATGTTATTAACAGTAAAGGCGAATATGTTCCTGCCAAACGTTTGAATTATGATACTGCTTATGTTGATGTAACAGTGAATGCAGGCATATATTTTGACGTTCTGGCAGAAGACGGACTTACACGTATTATTTACCAGTTGAACCCAACTTCAACAGAAAGTGATGCGTTTGTTCTTTCCGATATATATACAGTTATCCAGAGTACAAACCTCATTCAGTTTATACCGCGCGGTACTAATGTCAGGACTTTTCTTTCCAATATAGTTCCCGCTAAAGGTGCAACGGTTAAACTGGTCGACAAAATGGGTCATGAAAGAATTGACGGTGGTATTGCCCAGGATGATAAGGTTGTGGTAACTTCTGCTGATGGGCAGGTAACAAGGGCTTATTATTTGTCAATGCTGAGAACCGAGTATATTCTTGATTCCAATTATCTGGCTTATATACTTTCAAATGCATATGCAGTAGATCAGGTTAATTTTAAAGTTACGGGTCCTACCGGAAGTACATTGGTCAGCGAGTTTAATTCTAATATTACTCCGGCAATTGGTGCAACAGCTATAGTAACAGATGTCACTGGAAATGAAAAAACATCCGGTGATCTGAACCAGGGAGATATGGTAAAAGTAACTTCAGCCGATGGAATAATGGTAGTGATATACGAAATTGAATTTGTTACTGCTGCAAATAAGTTTGCAGAAGGAAAAGTTCAGGTATATCCTAACCCAACATCCGGAAAGGTCAATATTCAAGGTTTAGAACAAGGTACCCGAATCCAGGTATTCAATCAAATTGGTGCTTTGCTAAGGGATATAAGAACGAACCGGAACATGGAAACCATTTCATTGGATAGCCAGCCATCGGGCTTATATCTCATAGTGTTAGTTAAAGACAACCAATTAGTTGGACAGTATAAAATAATTCGCAGGTAAAGGTTTAATTTTGTTGTATTTAAATAGTTAAAAGATCAGAGCCTGCTTAATTGCAGGTTCTGATTTTTTATTCATAAAATTATTCTAATTCTGAGCTTAAGTCTTAAAAAGGAAAAACGCTCTATAAATTACCATTAGTATCTTTTAAAATAATGGATATAAAAATTGAAAATGTAGGGGAATTAAAACATGAGAACTTTAATTTTTAAAAATACCATGTTGAAAATGAAAGTTTTATTAAGAATATTTTTTTTTATTAATGTTTTTGCCATTATCTTATTCGGATGCAAAAATTCGAATGTGAATGATGAAAACTTTTTACCTGATCGTTCAGGAAAGAACATAAAGGTTACTACCGCAGATGAACTACATCAATCAATACGGGATGTGAAATCTGAAGAGACTATTTTAATCGAAGATGGAATATATCAATTAAAGCAACCGCTTATGATTGAAAATAAAGCCCATTTTACACTAAAAGGTGCCTCAGGTGATGCTTCAAAGGTGGTTTTACTGGGAGGTGGCTGGGAAGGTGGTAATCCCCGTGATGGAATTGTTATCCGTAGTTCCGATGATGTTACCATTGCAGATATAAGCATTGCTGAAGTTCGAAGCTATGGAATAAAGGTAGAGGCACTTGGCAACGAATCTTATCCGACAAATCCTTTTAATATAAATATAATACGGTGCAATTTTATGAACTTTGGTGTTCGTGCTATAAAAGGTACTGCAGGAAAGAATCGTAAGGGAGTGGAAGGTGGGGCAGTACGTTTTTGCAGGTTTGAAAACACAAAAGTACCCGATACTGCCTGGCTGTTCGGAGGCGATTATATTTCGGCTATTGATATGATGTATCTGAAGGATTGGACATTTAGTGACAACGTTTTTTATAACATCCGGGGAGCAAATGGTGGCGGACGTGGTGCAATTTTTATCTGGAACCAAAGTCGTAACGTAGTTGTGGAACGAAATACTTTTATCGGTTGCGACCGCAGCATTTCATTTGGGAATCCATCAGAACCGACGAACTATGAGCCAGGGACCCTGCATAATTACGATGGTATTATCCGCAATAATTTCATTGTTGCCGGGGACAAACGAGGTAAGGGCATTGAAGTAGTCTGGGCTGATAATGTTGAGGTCTGTCATAACACCATTTATGCACCTGACCTTCAATACCGGGCTATCCATTACTTTCAGAAAATAAGTAACCTTACTGTTGCCAATAATTTAGTAAGGGGAAGCATTCTTGGTGATGTTCAGGCAAAGGAAGAGGGAAATATTTCAGGCAATATGGAAGGTTATTTTAAAAGTCCGGCAGTGGGAGACCTGCATCTGACAATCCTTGCCACTGAAGCATTTGGTAAAGGTTTTCAACTTTCCTCTGTACAAGATGATATAGACGGGCAGAAGCGTAAAGCACTTCCTGATGTGGGTGCCGATGAGTATATTAATGATGATGATAAATAGAATTGATTTAAAGCGAATTTTAAAATCTAAAGCAAAAGAATAACTACAATAAATGAAAAAATTACATATATATTCAATAACATTAATGGTAATCGCATTTATGCAAGTCTACATGGCAATTGGCATTTCTGAAGATTTAACGAGCAGGAATTTTCTTTGCAAAGGACTTTATTCACATATCATTAATCCAAATGGATTGGAATCGGTTAAAACAGGAGAGAGTTATGTTGCAGGTGAAAATAAGACATATATAAATTCATTTGAACTTCCTGTTCAATCTTGGTTTCCTGAAGCTCCGGCTTTGCCTGATTTGCCTGGCGATGTTATCAGAATAGAAAACACAGATCAGCTTTTTAATGCTGTGGAAAATGTAAAACCGGGAGGGATAATTGCAATAGCCAATGGTCATTATCAAATGCCTCGAAGCCTGGTTATCCGAACCAATAATGTGACAATACGAAGCGAGAGTGACGACAGGACAAAAGTAATACTTGATTTTGAAAGCAGCATGCATGAAGAAGGGGTTGTCATAAACAGCACCACGGGATTTATGCTTGCAAGCCTTACCGTTCAGAATATTAAACAAAATGGCATTAAAATAAATTCGAACCTTGGAGTAGATAAGGTAACTATCTATAATGTCATTTCACACAATGTGTGGCAAAGACATATTAAAGGGCCTCATGTGCCCGATAATGAAGATGGAAGTCCTTCCTGGGTTGAGGAGTGTCGTGTACAATATTGTTTGTTTTACAACGATCGTCCTAAAACATTGGATGATGAGCCTTATGAAAAAGAAAACCCTGATAATTTCAATGGCAATTATGTTGGTGGTATCGACATTATGGAGGCAAAATCGTGGATTATTAGCGATAATGTATTTATTGGCATCCGTGGGCGTACAGGTTCTGGCAGAGGGGGCATATTCATGTGGCATAATGGTGTGGATTGTATTATTGAACGAAATATTTTTATAAACAACGATAGTGGCATTTGTTTGGGCAACAGCAGCGCTCGAGGGGAACGCAGGCATTGCACCGGATTTATTGTCCGGAATAATTTCATTACCCGGACAAATGCAAACGAAGGTATTTTTGCTGCTCATACCCGTGATTGTCAAATCCTGAATAATACAGTTCATAATCCAGGAACAGGCCGTCTGATTCGTATTGTACATGCCAACGATGGATTGATTGCGGAAGGCAATGTTTTTAGTGGTACCTCATGGGGTGTTAGTATAGAAGAAACAGATAACAGTGTTCCGATATCCTTTCGAAATAACCTGAACAGGTTATCAACTGAAGATTTTGTAGATCCAGGGAATGGCAATCTGCACTTAAAATCAACTGCAACAGATATAATCAATAAAGGTCCAACACTTGAAAAAGTGGTTGAAGATATTGATTGTCAGATTCGTGATAACAAACCCGACCTTGGCGCCGATGAATATGGGGGAATTATGTCGGGAACCCATAATGATAATGAAATAGAACTTAAATGTATTGTTTTTCCAAACCCAACCAAGAATAATCTCATTCTGCAAACTGCTCACTACGATAATATTATTTTGTTTTATCGGCTTTTCGATCTTAATGGAAAACTTCTAAAAAGAAAAAAAATTACAGGCCGTCAGATGAATATTAACATGAGCAGATATGATCCTGCTGTTTATTTTTTAAAAATTGGCATGGAGGAAATAAATTCCTATTCACTAATAGCTTCTGATATTAATGTGCTGCAAGATAATTATGATTGGATTGACCAGAAATCGCATGGTAAGGGAAAAACAATTAAAATAATAAAAATAAAATAACAGGGACTTGCAGGTTAACAATCCTTTTGGTTTAATTTAAATTTGCCAGATGGAAATGAGTATCCTAAAAAATATAATGAAATTAAAGTCTAAGATTTATAATGTAATTTTCTATTGAAATCGTCCAGTCATCTGGTATATAGATTGGGTTAGATGATAATACTTTTTAACAGGAATAAACGATGAGAATATTATCCGGAAAAAGAAAAAGGCAGCATACAATCAGATTTAGCATGAGAAATCACAGTGTTTTTATCATCTTACTGGTGATTTCTTTTCAGGGCATGTCACAAAGCTATCTGGTTACAATCAATAAGGGTTGTCACATCAATAATATGAGCGTAAATAATGTGCCTTGCGATACCGTCTGTAATGGAAGCAGGTTGGTCTTTGAATGCCTGGATGCACTGGGCGGCAAGTCGAAATATTATTTTGAAAACAATATCTCATGGAGCGATAAGAGAAGGTATGGTACAGATAATCCCCTTACAGGACCTGTCTTTATTAAAGAAGCTCAACCGGGAGATGTTCTTGAAGTTGAAATACACGATATTAGGCTTGGGCGCTATGGTTTTATGCAAAATATGGATAAAAATAAATTCATTGAAGGAGCAGAAAAGGAATTCGTTTACCTGGAGGTTGAGATAATTGGAGATGAAATGTTGTATAAAGGAAAGAAGATGCCGGTGTATCCTATGGTAGGAGGGATTGGAACTGCAGGATTCAAAGAGATGACCACAGGAGAAGTATGGGAAAATGGTGGAAATATCGATTCCCGTTTAATAAAAAAGAACTCGAAAGTTCTGTTTCCTGTTTTTGTTGAAGGAGGTTTACTGGCAATGGGCGATGTGCATGCTGCCATGGGTGATGGGGAGGTTTTTGGGAAAGGTGTTGAAATTGCTGCTGATATTGAAGTAACGGTAAGAGTTCGAAAAGATTTGAAACTTCAGCGCCCCATGGTTATTAATCCTGATTTGATTGCAACAATAGCAACTGACCCTGAGGTATTGAAAGCAAAAGACCTGGCGATAATGGATATGGGCCGGTTTCTTGTCAGTTACTATGGGCTTAGCTCTATCGATGCAAGTGCACTTATAGGATTTTACGGTCATTTGCGTATCGGGCAGATTGTTAATCCTCAGAAGACATTACAAATGGAAATAGAAAAAAAGCATATTGAATTGTTTCAATAGGTTTCCGTAATCTTTTAATCAAATGCAAGTAATAATAGTTACTTTAAAGGTTTCCGCTTATATTATTATAAGGGAAATGTTCAGTCATTACTTAAAATACCTATTCACCTATAGATTGAACAGGTTATTTTACTGAGTGAGTGAAATGAAACACTTCATTCATTAACCGGAAATCCATGGACCGTTTTCAATCCATGAATCCGGGCAATTGTACGGCCATACATGTTTTTTCTGGTTTCCTCCGGAACCTCATTGGCATCAAGCATTTTATTAAAACGAATAATGTTCTGTGCGAAACTTTCTTCTGCAGCATCCTCGTCGGTGGCAAAAAGGATGTTCTCCCACGCAGGTCCTGCGGCTGCCCCTACATGAGGTTTTCCCAGATGTGGTGTCCACCAAAGATACTGTCCCCAAAATTCAGGATCATGATCTTTTTTTATTAGTGAAGAACCTGAAATATCAAAGTAAAGATTTGGATTCAGACGTGCTCCTTCCCCTGCTTCCGAATACCATGGATTTCCAAAGTGGGCAGCATGTATCATAAGGTCCCGGTGCCTTTCTGCAATGGAGGCCACAAATGCCGGCCGCATACCTGCAAAATTACCGCGTGCATGTATTCCTGTATGCGGTGCTATTGGCATTTTATATTGTTCAGCAAGTATCCATATGGAATCGTATTTGGGATTATCGTAACTCCACCCTTTAGTGGCAAATAATTCCCCCAGTCCTTTATATCCCAGATTTTTTGCTTTTCTTATATCATCCGTTACAGTAGGGCTGTCAATATCAATTGCGGCATAAGGAATAACCAATTCCGGATGATTATTAGCAAATCCGATTCCTCTCTCAAGGTTTTCCATTCCTACCAGCACACACCCCATAGCTTTATGGGCAGTAAAAACCTCAACGAATGATTTTTCCCATTCATCGGTAGGACGGTAGTGGATATGGGAATCAATAATAAAATCGGGCCTTGAGGTATTGGGTCTATCTGCACTACTGCAGGCTGCAAAAATCAGTGCAGTTGCTGAAATAACAAGGAATATAAATTTTCTTTCCATCATTTAGGATTTAAATTTTTGATATGAGCCTATTAACAAAAATAATAACTTTATCTGAATCAATTATGCTAATATTTTGAATTCAAACAAATATGGTGCTGAAAAAATACCTGTTCTTCAATACCCATATATTTCACATGAAATTCAATTTTATAAATTTATAAAACGCACAAAATGGATTATTCATTTTTTTATAAATATTCGTCTTTCCAGGCTTGTTTCAACAGTTTAATTTTCTAATCTTCTGATTTTAATGTTTCTAAACCAGGCTTCCTCCGCATGATCCTGCAAAACAATATGGCCGCTTTTTTTGGCTGCAAAACCTTCTACATCTTTGAACTTACTGTTCTGTAGCAGGGTATTGAAATGAGATGAATTAATCTCATATTCCAATACTTTTCTTCCATTCAGCCAATGTTCTCCCCTGTTCCCGTTAAAAACTATACGGCTTTCATTAAATTCTCCAACAGGCTTAAGGTTCTTTTCTTCATCTGGTGCGACAAGGTCATATAGTGAACCAGTACTGTTTTTCATAGAACGATTTGGTAGCACTGAATCATCCATCATCTGGTATTCAAATCCTAAGGCACAACCTTTAGGAGGATGGGACAGAGAAAGATCTTCTGAAACATTATATTTAATTCCACTATTTCCGCCTTTTTCAATTTTCCATTCCCACACCAATTCAAAGTTTTCAAATGTCTCTTTTGTAATCAGATCAGCTCCCAGGATGGGTTGACCATCGGCCTGCCTTGGCCAGTCAGTCTTGGGTAAAATTTTAATTGTTCCATCTTCAACGATCCATCCTTCCGGAGCTTCTTTCAAACCAAAACCCCTCCATCCATTTAAGGTTTTCCCATCGAACAACAATATCCAGCCATTCTGTTTTTCTTTCTTAGTTAACGTATTTTCAGATGGTATAACTTGTGATGCTGAGCTTAAAAAAATAGTTGTTATAGCAAATGTGATAAATAATTGCTTCATAATACATCCTTTCATTTTTTTCTTTATTGTGATAAAAAACGAGTTGTTCTTAATTTTCTATTCTTAGTCGTATTAAAATGTTAATTTTTTAAGCTTTAAATGAATTATCAGAAGGCACAAGGTAATTATATTTCTTTTGGAACAACAAAAGGCTCTCTGTAATTCCGTGTCAGTAATTCATTTGCTTCCGAATCATTAATGAATTGTTCTGTAGCACCGTCAAACTTCAGTTCTCTTCCCCCTAGTCTGTAGGATATATTTGCCAGGTGCACCAGGGAAGCTGAATAATGGCCTCCAAGGATGGGATTTATCAGATCTTCTCCTTTCCCGGAGCGTATTACATCAATTAAATTGCTGAACGTATCCGGCCTTTCTGAACTTTGTTCTGATTGCATGCCTTTTTTATCCATTCCAGTTCCGGCAAAAGGTTCATTTTCCCAGTTATGAAATGCTTTCCAGTCTCGTGAGTATTCCATGTAGCCCTGAGATCCATATAAGATATTACCAGTTTTTATTTTAGTTTCTCCCTCTGTATTGGTATGCCTTCCCCGGGTATCGAAAACATACATTTTCCCGTCTTTATATTTGAATACACAAATCTGAGTATTTGGTGTTTCCTGGAATGTTTTATCATCACCATAAGTTTCCACACCGCCATATGCTTTAGTTCCCGGAATTCCTTTGTGCACCTGACTGAGACCATAAAGATCACCGGTAGAAAATACTGAAACCGGATGTTCATTTTTTTGGAGTGCTGTGCGGCCTATGTGTAAGGCATGAGGCCCGGTATTGCCAGTGTCACCATTTCCGGTATCCCAATACCAATGCCAGCAATAATGACTTCTTTTTTCGTTGTATGGCCTGTATTGTGCTGGTCCTAACCACATATCATAATGGAAATCGGATGGGGGTGAGCTGTCTTCGACCATTCCATAGGAATCTCGTCGGTGAAGACAAAGACCACGCGCCATATAAATATCGCCAATACCTCCATTTTGCAGAAAATCCATAGCTTCACCTGCAGGTACCGAGGAATTATGCTGAACGTGTACCTTGTATTTTATCCCTGCTTCCACCATTTTTCTTCCTTCAAAAATATTATGAGACACCGGTTTCTCAACCAAAACGTGTTTACCTGCCTGGCATGCCCATATAGTGGCAAGTGAATGCCAATGATTTGGTGTTACAATTGAAACGACATCTATTTCCTTGTCATCAAAAACCTTTCTTAAATCCCATTCTGTTGAAGGTTTACTGTTGATTTTTTCATATACCGTTTTTGAACGCGAATCAAATAGCCTTTCATCCGTATCACAAAGTGTTTTTATTACCACATTGTGACTCTCTTTAAGATTGCACCACCTGTTAATATGAACACTTCCCTGGTTCCGGATGCCTATTACACCTACATGAATTCGTTCATTGGCACCTGAAATTCGGGCATAGGAAGCAGAACTAAATCCGAATCCGCCTATTGCAATTCCTGCTGAGCCTATTGCACTTTTTTTTATGAATTCTCTTCTTTCTGTCATTTGAATTCGCTATTACTGGATTAAATTGCATTCTGTAGAGCTAAGAATAAAGCACGGAAGTTATTTAAGTAGCGGACAGGTTCACAGCTGGAGGGCGATACTTCAACATCACAATATCCCTTGTATCCTGCTTTACTTAGAAGACTAAAAAGTTCGCGCCACGGATAATCGGTCGACAAATCACGTAAATGGACACAACCTATCCTATTCTTAACCATATTAAACTGAGTTTCAAGGCCTGAATTTTCATATCCCTCTGGAAGACCTTCTCCTGTAAAATCGCTGGGAGAACAATTCCATATGACATACACATGAGGATTGTCAGCATACTCCAGAATTTGTTTTATTACGGGTATATTTGAAGTACCCTGACCGTGTTCTTCCAGACGTACCTGAACTCCCAGATCATGTCCCACCTTTGCACATTCAGAAACAGATTTCCCTATTTGTTCCAGTATTTTTAATCTATTTGCATCTCCTTCTTCCGGAACTGCATTTGGAAATACCCGGACACCTTCTGCACCAACATCTGCTGCTAACTGAAGATATTCTTTTGTGCCCTCAATATTTTTTCTCAATTCATTCTGATCGGTATGATGGTATGAAAATGCACTTGCCAGGCTTATCGCTAAATTTGCATCAGCAAAACGTTTTTTAATTTCATTACGCTGCTGTTTGTTCATACTTGTTTCTACTCCATGCTTATGAGTTGTCCGAAGTTCCACATGTTCAAGTTTTGTTTCATGTAAATTATCAATGACTGTTTTTACATCCCATTCTGAGCCTATAAGATAGGTCATTAAACCTAATTTAAGCGGGTTCTTGTTTGGCACAAATGATCTGTTTTCTGCTAATAATCCGGAACTGGTATTAAAACCCGGAACTACAATTGCTGTTGCAGATGCTGCTGCTGTAGTTATAAAATTTCTTCTGGAAAATATTGGTTTCATATTATACATTGATTTGGTCATTTAAAATCGAATGGTGTTCTTTTTTCAAATATAGAACAAATCAGGTATTTGATTTGAATTCTAATATGAAAAATCGATACTTTATTTTGATAATCACCGTTTGGGAATTTTATCCGCTATTTCTTCCAGTGATTTGGATAATTTATTTACAATTTCCGGATACTTAAGGTATAGATTATATTGTTCCGATACATCATCATTCAGGTTGTAAAGCTGGCCTTTGGGGCCAATTTTTGCAGGGGTAAGTTTTGCCGGATGTGAAAACCCTCCGGAGCCTAATCCTTCAATGTACTTCCAATTATCCTGTCGGATGCTGTAGAATCCTCCTGATGAGTGGTGGATCATTGAACGGCGAATGGGAGCAAATGATTTTTTATCCAGTACTTTCCAGAAGCTAAAACTGTCTTCACCCTGTTTATCTCCCGGTTTTTGTCCAGTCATATCGCAAACGGTAGCATAAAAGTCGGTAAGGCTTACCAGATGCGGATACTGAAAGGGCTCTTTTATTTTCGCAGGCCATGAGATAATCAGGGGAACCCGATGACCTCCATCCCATATATCCCCCTTTTGTCCCTTTCTGCCCTGGTTGGAATCGTGGGCATAAAGTTCAATCTCTTCCTGTGGCCAGTAAGCACCATTATCGGTTGAGAAAATAAGCATTGTATTCTCCTCAATGCCATTGCGCATCAGGGCATTCCTAATCTGTTTAACAGCATCATCAATATTTAAAATAAAATCACCATATAATCCGACCGATGATTTTCCTTTAAACTCTTCAGAAGGCATCCAGGGTGTATGTGGTCCCGTTAGCGGGAGGTATAAAAAGAAAGGTTTCTCCGGGTTCTCCTTTGCCTGTTTATCGATAAAGGCTACGCCTTCCTTTACAATTTCAGAATGACAATCTTCCATTCGAAAGGAACGTGACATTTCTCCCTGACGCCACCAAACCCCTTTTTCCCAGTATACTGCATTCTCATCGGTATGTTTTTTGTCCCAGGCAAATTCTGTATTTTCCTGTCGGGTAGGGTAGATGTCAGTGGTTAATACAACATCGGGATCAACTACTTCATGATTACGCAAAAACATGTATGGAGGAATATCCAGCGAAGCCGGATGGATGAATGAATAATCGAATCCGTAGTCGTTGGGACCTCCTGTTACTTTTTTGTTGAAATTTACATTTGAATATCCGGTTTTTTCATTCAGAACCGGTTCTTTCGAATCTCTGGTCTGCCAGTTAAGTCCCAGGTGCCATTTGCCGATACAAGCAGTCGTATAACCTGCTCTTTTCAGCACCGATGCTATTGTTTCCCGATCCGTTTCAACTACAGGTTTATGAAATCCTGAGATTCCACGTGCTGCGTGCTCCGAACGAAAAGCATACCTTCCGGTAAGTAAACCATAACGAGATGGCGTACAAACCGATGCACTGGCATGTGCTTCGGTAAAGGTAACTCCTTTACCTGCGAGTTTATCTATTTCAGGTGTTTTGGTTTGTGCCACAGGATTCAATGCACTCACATCACCGTAACCCATGTCGTCGGCAAAAATGAAAACAATGTTGGGCTTCTCCTGTGCTTTACATGGAAAGTAAAAGAAAAAAGTTGCAATAAAGGGTATGGATTTAAGGAAAGAATTGGCTCTCATTTTAGTTTTGAATTATGGAAGGTACAATTTTAGGAAAAACTATTCTGAGAAAAAAGAAAAAACTGCAGGGATAAGATTTACAAACTTGTCTCTGCAGTTTTTTATTCACTTATTTGAAATTAGGTTCCGATGTTAAATAAAAACGTACATTTCATTTTTGCATTTACAAATGGTTTTTTACATCGAATAGTCAAAAGAGGCAAATCTGCTTTTACATCATTTTCTTTGCTTTCTCCTGAGCCTTTTTCATAACTGATTCTGTGGAAACCGGCTTTCCGCCATTTAACTTACTTTCATCAGCAGCTTCCATAAATGCAAATACTTCTAAAGTAGATTCCGGTGCAAGCGGTAATTTACCTGTACGGAAATATTTTACGATTTCTACCAGCATCGGATCATAGCCAACCAGAATGGGAACATTTTCTTCAATACCTTTATCTCCGAAAACAGTGCCGCCAAATCCGCCCTTTCCGCCTTTGGGAGTTGCATTAAAGATCCCTATTCTTTCATCATCCCATTTGCCAATAACCGTATCGGAAACTGAAGTTTTGACGCGCGTTACTTCCTTACAACCGTTGCCCATTAAAGTAAACAGTGCTTCTATCCCATGAATTCCGTAGAATGCCATATCCATATGGCCGGGAGCTGCGCCTGCAGGACAAAAAGTAGAGGCAGACAATACCTTGCCTACACTTTCTTTTCCATTTGCGATTTCAAGTGTCGCCGGGGTAAACCGTGTAGTTGAACATGAGAAGGTAGGAACATTGTACTTTTTGGAAGCTTCAAAAATAGCTATTGCTCCGGCCAATGAATTGGAAAGTGGTTTATCTATAAATACTCTTTTCCCTGCTTTAAAAACAGGAATAACTTCATCTAAATGCCTTCTCCCATCAACCGATTCAAGCAAAATGACATCTGTTTTTTCCAGAAGTTCATCTATGGAGTCTACAATTTCCACTCCCATGCTGCCTATTTTTTCAGTAAACCCGGCCAACCTGTCAATACTGGAAGACATATCAGCACTTCCTTTGGTTGGATAGGCAGCCACTACCCTGAATCCGGCAAAATTAGGATCCCCTTTTTCGTTTCCTTCGTTAATGGTTTTTGTAAAAGCCACTACATGCGAAGTATCCAGTCCGATCATTCCTATTCTTCCACCTTTTGCTACATTCTCAAAACGGTTCATTGAAAACGCAGATGTGGAAAGCCCTAACCCCAATCCGGTCATTGCTGATGCCCGGATAAATTCACGTCGTTGATATTTTTTTTCCATTTATAGGTAATTTATCATTGTTGATATTTCCTCAAACCTTGGGTTCCCATCCCTGTTCATACTCTCTCGACCAATATTCTTTAGCCACAGATTTATTTTTAATATGTCCGTTTGCAGGATCTATATTCAGAGTTTCTCCCGAGCGAAGTGCAATGTTTCCCAACTGAACCAGCAGGGTGCTCTGATATCCTCCAAGGATGTCTGCATTCAATTTTGCTCCTTTTTTTATGGCATCAAATAAATTTTGAATATGAAGCAGATCTCCGCCAGGAGAAGGATTACTGCGGTCGGTAGCCTGTGCCTCTATCGATTTTTTACTTACATCTTTTGTCAGGTTATTTTTCAGGTCATAAATTTTATAGGCATTTTCATCTATCCACAAGGTACCTTTATCTCCATAAAAAATTACTCCCACAGCTTTTCCTTCTGTAGGATATCCGTTGCAACTTCTTCCTTCCCAAACCATACCTGTACCATTGGGGAAATCCATACTTATAACCTGGGTGTCAGGAGTCTCCTGGTCATCATTAAAGTGATACCGCCCGCCTGTGGAGGCCACACGTACCGGATATTCCACTCCAAGGCCCCAGCGCGCCAAATCAACAAAATGGGTTCCGTTGTTTAAAGCTTCACCTGTTCCCCAGTTCCAAAACCAATGCCATTTATAATGAACCAAATTATCTTTATAAGGTTTTCGTGGGGCCGGTCCCTGCCAGAGGTCATAATTGAGCCATGACGGAACTTCGGTTTCCTTTCCAATTCCGATTGATCCCCGTTCCGAATTGTACCATGATTTTGCAAAATAAACCCGTCCAATTGCTCCTTCTTTCAGTTCCTGCATTGCAGCAACAATATTGGGAAATGACCTTCGCTGGTTTCCCATCTGGATTATGGAGTTGTATTTTTTTGCTGCTGCAACAAGCAGTTCTCCTTCATTTGGATTATGGCTGCAGGGTTTCTCCAGATAAACATGTTTTCCAGCCTGTGCTGCCAGAATAGCTGCCGGTGCATGCCAATGATCGGGTGCCGCAATGATTAAAACATCCATTTGTTTATCCTCCAGTGCTTTTCTGAAATCGGGAGCTTCCTTTGGCCTTTTATCCTGCATCTCAGCTATAGTGCCGATGCATTTATCCATAGCCCTGGAATCCACATCGCTTACGTGGGTAAACTGACAGTCGGGCAGTTTTGCAAAATTTCTTGCCAATTGCAATCCCCGGGAATTTACGCCCATGACACCTACTCCTATTCGTTCATTGGCACCGGAGATACTTGCATAGCTCTTTGCACTAAATCCGGGCAAAATTCCTCCCAAAGAAAGTGCAGTTGCACCGGTTGCTGCCTTTTTTATAAAATCTCTCCTGTTATTATTCATTCTGTATTGTATTTTAAGAAATATAATCTTTTAATCTAAAAAATCACCCTGTTTAATATAAAGCATAACTATAACATTAAGAAGATAAAGGTAAAAAAAGAAATTTATTATTCCGGGATAGTCCCCCCGGAATAATAAATTCTTTGTATTGTTGTTTTTTTAAATGTTTTTATTCGTAACCCGGATTCTGTGGAAAATTAACTCCAAGGTTCAAATCAATCTGGCTTTGAGGAATGGGCCATAGTTTATTGTGCTCCTGAATATTAGCGCCGGGCAGCATTGGATTGTCATTAAATCGTTGAGTCCGGTCGACAAGTTTACCCGTACGCAAAAGAGTTATCATCCGCATTTCCTCGGCATAGAGTTCCCGTATCCTTTCGTCCAGGATGTAGTCTAAATCCACATCAGCAGCTGCAACCGGTGTTGCCTGGGCCCGGTTCCTGACAACATTGATGTCGTCGGCTGCCTTTTGTGTTTCCCCTAATCCAAGATAAGCCTCAGCACGCAGCAAGTAGGTTTCGGCAAGCCGCATGGCATAAAAATCGGTTGAAATGGAACCGCCCCCTCCCTGTGCCGGGGAAATGGTAGCCTGAACCACAGGCTCAAAGGTTTTCATGAAGTATGGGAATATGTAGTTTGTGCTATCCTTGAAAACATTCCGGGTCCCTTCAGGATATATTTTCCATGTCATTTTTTGACCGTAGTATTCAGATGCAGGATTATCGAAATAAAAATCCCGCTTAATGTTATGCTTTGCATTCCGGATATCTTTATCCCAGTCACTTTCCCAGATGTAATAATTCACAAGGTTTGTACCCCGTGACCGTGCAACCGGTCTTCCCAGGGTATCCTGGAAGGCATTCACAAATGCAGCGTATCCGTCAGGAGTTTTTCCCCAGCTGAAAGTACGCGGTCCAAAAATCCCTGACCAGTAGTTGCTGCTTCCTCCGATTTCAAGAAGAGGTTCGAATTGAATTGCCCAGATGGTTTCTGTATTTACAGGAGGGTTTTGATTGTTGTAACGGAACAAATCCCAATACACGTCACCTGATCCAAACACATCGTTTTGTGCTCCAAAACGTTCTGTCATTAATGCGTAGCCGTAGTCATTTATAACAGATGAAGCAGCATCCACCGCATCCTGCCATTTCTGCTGTGCAAGATAAACCTGGGTTATCAGGTGCAGAGCTGCCCCCTGGGTTAATTTCCCTGGTGCTTCCTCCGAACCCGGTACCGGCAGGTTCTGGCTTGCAAAGGTAAGATCCTGTTCAATCTGGTTATACACCTGTTCTTTGGGTGTTCTTACAAAATCAACCTTAGCTTCATCGATTACTTCCGTTACAAGTGGGACATCACCCCATAAGGTAACCGCCATCCAGTGGGCCCAGGCCCTGAAAAACCGGGCTTCTGCCAAAGGAACATTTTTTTCGGCATCACTGGTCCAGGTTATCTCGCTATTCGGATCTTCAATGGCTTCAATAATCATGTTGGCTTCCTGGATGTGTTTGTAAAGATACAACCACCACCACTGGATCACACTGTAATCGGGATTGACGCTGGTTACGTAGTTTGTCAGAAAACGCTGTCCGCCGGGAGTTTCACCATCATACCCAACATCTGTACCCATTCCAAACAACCCATACGATTGTTGTCCTCCGTTTTGGTACCAATTGGTGCGTATGTCGCCATATAAACCTATTATTCCCTGGTTGATCCCTGCCTTGGTGGAATAGGCATTCGATGAAGTCAAAAAATCAAGTGGTTTTTCTTTCAGGAATTCATCGTCGTTACAGCCCGTAAATCCAAGCAGTAAGATAAATGTAAACAGGATACACTTTGTTGTAAAGTGATATATATTTTTATTTTTCATTGTACTAAAATTTATGGTTATAAATTATCAAAAACTTGAACTAGAAACTGAGCCGGGCTCCCAGGGTCAGACTTCTCATCATTAATTCACTCTGCCCTGTAGGCGGATAATTGCCTATTTCCGGATCGTATCCTTCCCAGTTGGTCCAGGTATACAGGTTTTTACCACTCAGGTATATTTGCAGTGCCCTGATATTGGATGCTTCCAGAAGGCTTTGCGGTATCCTGTATGTAAGGGATAAGTCCTGCAGCCTGACAAAGCTTCTGTCCTGATAATTGCCGGAAGTTACCGACGGATAATTATAAACCGCAGGGGCATTGTTTACCCCATTGTCAGGAGTCCATGGAGTACGGATTGAAGTCATATTTACGCGGTTGGCATAATCGTAGGCAGATGTAGCCTCGAGAAGCAACTGGTTGTTCTGAAGGTAATAGCCATTCCCTCCCTGGATTGAATTCAGCAGGAAGGCCAGGGTGAAATTTTTATACGATAACGTATTCCCGACACTGAACCTGTAATTTGGTGTTTCATATCCAATTATTTTCCTGTCCTCACCGGAAGTTATTTTACTGTCGTTGTTCACGTCCGCAAGCCTGAACTGGCCGGGGTAAAAGTTCTCATGGGTTTTTCCGCTGTAGAGCTCTTCTTCCGTCCAGACGCCCCCGGTACGTTCATAATCATAAATGGCGCTTATTGGTTCACCAATGAACCACTGGTTTCCTATATCGTCTTTGCCGTCACCATAAAGGGTGACGATTTCATCCCTGTTCAGCGAAAAGATGAACCTGCTGTCCCAATGGAAATCCCCTTCAAAATTAATGGTTCTCAGTTCCACTTCAATTCCTTTATTCGCAATTTCACCGATGTTGGTCCAAACGCTCTGGTAGCCGGTTGCTCCCGGTAAGGAACGGCTGACCAATACGTCAAAGGTGCTGGCTTTGTATACATCAATGTTGCCGGAAATCCGGTTGCTGAAAAAGGCATAATCCAGCCCCAGGTTGGTCGATTTGGTCGTTTCCCAGCCCAAATCTGCATTACCCATTGTATTTGGAATAATCCCAATGGCTGAAGCTGAACCGTACACATAATTCATATTCGTCATTCGGGTAAGACTCGCATACCGGCCAATTCCCTGGTTTCCGTTTTCTCCGTACGACAATCGCAATTTTAAATAATCCAGCCAGCTGTCGGAGCCGTCCATGAACTCTTCTTCCGAAAGGGTCCAGGCTACTGAAAGGGAAGGAAAGGTGGCGTATTTTTTCTGGGCACCAAAACCGGAAAAACCATCTTTACGGTAGGTTCCGGTAATGAGGTACCTGTTTTTAAGCACATAGTTTAAACGTGCCATGTACCCGACCGAACTTTCCTGCCAGGCTCCCGACCCTATGTTTGCCTGTTCTGCATAGCTGACATTGTTGTATCCCAGGATTTCATTTGGAAACCTTGTTGCATTAATATTGGCGCTTTCAGCAGTAGTTTTTTCCCGGGTGTAAACTAAAGTTGCATTTACACGATGAATATCTGCAAATTCATTTTCATACGACAAAATATTGTTTAAAATCCAATTTGTATCACTATAATTTGCTATCGTTGCTCTTCCAAGAGCTGTTTCTCCTTCGTATACTGTTCTGGGATGAGAATGTTTTATCAGTGTACCTGCTGTAATTGTTCGAATAATTGAAATCATAGGTTAATCCCTCGATGTATGGGATATCCACCTGAGCGTAAGCCGTATAAAAAAGATTTTTTCTGATTTCCGAGTTGTCCATGTTTTTCCCCCTCAGCGGATGAGCCATCAGAAACTCCTCATTGTACTTAATGGGATAATTCCCTTCCTCATCGACGATGCTTCCCAGAGGAGTTGCCTGCCTTGCCGATTCCATATTTGCTGATATTCCCGAAAAATCGCGGTGAGAGAAAGAAGTATTTAACCCCAGTGTAATCCAATCCAAAACGTCTCCTTCTATCTTGCTGGTAAGCGTTATCCGGCTAAAATCATCACCCACCAGTACCCCATCCTGATCGGTGTAGGATCCTGACAGATAATAATTATGGTGTTCTCCTGCTCCGGATATGCTGAGGTCATAATTTGACATCGGGGCCAGTTTGGTCACTTCGTCAATCCAGTCCACTTCATTTCCGGCCAGGTAGTTCTTCCTTTCTTCTTCCGACTTTAATACACCCAGAACAACCTCATCGGTAATGGTTGGATAAACAGGTTTTCCTCCCTGGTCATTTGCACCTGTGGGCATCTTGCGGTACCAGTTGTACAGCGATTGCATGTAGTTGTAGTCGACCAGTTTCATGGCATATTGATCTGCATTCATAAAGGTAACCGGATGGTTGGTATAATCCTGGTAGCCAAAATAGGTATTAAGATTAATGGCAGGCTCTCCCCGGCGGCCTTTTTTAGTGGTAATTAGCATAACCCCGTTTGCCGATCGCGATCCGTAAATGGCTGCTGCACTGGCATCTTTCAAAATATCAACCCTTTCCACATCCGCCACATTTATATCGGAAATGGCACCATTAAAAATGATACCATCCAGAACAATCAACGGCCGTGTGCTTGCCGACAAGGTGGTTTGCCCCCTGATACTTATGGAGGGCTCAGTACCTGCACCGCTGCCGCCCTGTACATTCAGCCCTGCGGCATAACCCTGCAGCGACTGTGTTAAACTTATGTTTGCAGTTGGAGGTATATCGTTCATGTCAATACTTTCAACCGAACCGGTCAGATCACTTTTTTTCATGGTACCATAACCCACAGCCACTACTTCTTCGAGCCCTATCGTCTCCTGTTCCATGGTCGTGTTTATGGTATTTTGGCTGCCAGCTGCCACCTCCTGCGTTCTCATTCCCACAAAAGAAAACACCAGGGTAGCTCTCTGGGGAACATTGGATAAGGTGTAGCTTCCATTGTCAGTGGTAACTGTTCCCTGTGTAGTTCCCTTTACAACTACAGTTACCCCTGGTAAGGGATCTCCCGATTCATCGGTAACAGTACCGGTTACCGTTCGCTGCTGGGCGAAGGCTCCTAAAGTGGCAATCACAAAAAAAAGGCACAGGATGAATCCACGCCTTTTCATCTTTCCAATTTTTTCTTTGTTCATAGAATACGAGTTTTTAATTTTTAAAACTGATTAATTAATTAATATGATTTAAAGGATTAATGCTAATGGGATTTTTGTGAAAGAATTATTTTCATAGGCATTTAATTTTATAGTTACGCTTACAATTTATTAATAATATTTTAAAAATGTTAATTTTCTGTAAAGAATATTTTTTTTAGGAGAGATATGAAAACTATTTTTTGTTAAGAAAACACAGCAAAGGTCTGGTAATATTACAGTTAAAATCATAATTAGGATTTAGTTCAACGAACCTATATATTTATCAACTTATTGTTATTCAGGATATATTATTTTCTTATCCTGTACCTAACCCATTTTTAACAAATAAAGAAAAGTTTTGTTCTGCTATTGCAGATAAATAAGGAGGCGTTTTTTTTTATGAAACAAAAACCTGCTGTTATTCTGTCAAAGTGATTAGTGAAGAGTATATAAGTCTTTATTTTTCTCTTGTTATATTTGAATTTAATTCGTAGTAAATTCGTCGTAAATTCATAGTATTGCGAATATACAACGAATATACTACGAATATACGCCGAATATAATACGAATATACTTAGAGGAAGGTAATGCAATTGATATCAGAAACTTTAGTCTCTGAATTTACCTGGGAATAAAAAATAGTGTTTACGCAAGTTCAGAAAAATAGTGGAAAAGTTTTTGCTTTAAGCTATTTATTGCTTAAAGAAAAACTGTTGAAGCAAAAGTAAATATCACTGCGTTTATTAAAAGAAATATGGATTTTCTTTTATTCCGTCTGCCGGCATAATGTCAATAGAACCAGAATAATAAGGAATTGAGATTGGAGGGATATTAATAAAAATAAATAGCAGCAGGGAAGGAAAAAAAGAACTGCCGATTTATTTTTATCGATCAGCAGCATCTTTTTTCCCTTCCCTGCAGAAGGTACGCGCGTGATTTATATTGCCGGTTTAATTATAAAAAAGAAAGGTTGGGTCGGGTTTCCCATTTTCCTTTTGTGAAATCCGGAAACTTCACAGGTCTTCCGTTTTTAGCAACAGATTCTTCAGAAAGCGGGGAAATGGCACTGCTGGTGATGGAATCATAAACATCCCAAACCGGCAATTTATTTTCACGCAGGGCCGAAACCAGCAGATGCCAGGTTATAGGTGTTTTATCGGAATGTCCGCCATGCCCTCGGGTTGCTCCCCAGATTCTTTTAGGAGGGTTATAATTTTTTATTAAAGGATGTTCATACTCTTCCAGGTATTTATCAGCCGGCTCCCATGTATGCTCCTCAGGACTTAACCCTTCAATATAAATTTTGGGTTCATTTGCCATGTTGAAATAGACACCTTTGGTCCCCTGAATTCTGAAATGTTCTCTGGGATGAGGGGTATTGGTATCGAAATTAAGCGTAATCATTTTTCCATTGACTGTACGAAGAAGGGTAGCATTGTAATCTCCCTGCGCCATCTTAACATTGGCATATTTTGATTTCTCACCGGGATAAGTTGCAGCATAGGTGTTGAGCATACCTGATTTTGAACTCATGGAAACGAGGTAATCGATCCGATCGCCGTGATTGATGTCAAGTGCAGGCAATATTTTGCTCATAGGATGGTCGGGGTAAAGATTCCCGTTGCGGTCAATGGAGTGCTGCAAACGCCAGGGTTCTCTTTCTTCATCAAACTTAACAAGCCGAAGATCGTGCACATATCCTCCTTCAGCATGAATGATGTCACCCAGTAATCCTTTTTTGATGATGTTTAACATATTCATTCCGTCGGCTGATTCCAGTAAAGCCTGCTCCAAAGCAATGGCAGCCCATTTGCCGGTTTTTTCCCATGTTTCAAGTATTTCCCAGGCTTGATCGAGGGTAAGAATAATAGGGACTTCACTTACAGCATGCTTATCGTTTCTCATGGCAGAAAGGCACATGGGAGCATGATATTCCCAGGGGGTTGAAATGATGACTGCATCGAGTTTCTCATTTTCGCACAATCTTTTATAGTCTTCAGTGCCCCTGTTGTAAAGTGCAGGTGAAGGACGACCCGAATCTTCCACCCATTTTTTCGACTCCATAAGCCGATCTTCTCTGATTTCGCATAAAGCAGGAACTTCAACTCCTTCAATGCCCAATGCTGAACTGAGATGGTACTGGCCGCGGCCTCCTAACCCAATAAAGCCCAGCCTGATAATTTTACCGTTATCAACCGGGAGGTTTAAAGATTGCCCCATAACCTGCCTGCTTAATCCCATCCCCGATAAAACTGTGCCACCGGTAGCAATGGATGAAATCTTTAGAAAATTTCTGCGATCAAAATTTATATTGTTCATGAAATTAATTTTTAATTCGTACAAATGATGTTTGTTTCTCTGGTAGATATTAAATTTTTGTTCCTCTGATCAGGAGAAGGTAAGTTTTGGCCTGTCCTTCCATTTTCCTTTGGTAAAGTCAGGAAAATCTATAGGCTGACCGTTTTTAGCGACCGATTCTTCCGTAACTGCAGAGATGGCGCTGCTGGTAATGGAGTCATAAATGTCCCAATCCGGCATTTTATTTTCGCGCAATGCCTGGATTAACCGGTGCCATGTAATTGGGGTTTGGTCCGAACGTCCGCCGTGTCCCCGGGTACTACCCCATATACGGGCAGGCGGATTGTAATTTTTTACCAGAGGATGTTGATATTCATCAAGGTATTTATCGGCCGGTTCCCATGAATGTTCTTCCGGACTTAATCCTTCTATATAAATTTTAGAATCACCGGCCATGCTGAAGAAAACGCCTTTTGTACCCTGTATCCGGTAATGTTCCCTTGGATGTGGGGTGTTGGTATCAAAAAGGAGCGTTATCATTTTACCATTAACTGTTCGAATCAGTGAGGCATTGTAATCTCCCTGGTTCATTTTTACATTGGCATAAAGAGAATCTGCACCATAATTTAGCGCAGCATATTTGTTCAGCATAACGGCTTTTGAACTCATGGAAACCAAATAATCAATCCGATCACCATGGTTGATGTCTAATGCCGGGAGCATTTTATTCATCGGGTGATCCGGGTATAAATTACCGTTTCTGTCAATGGAGTGCTGCAGGCGCCAGGGTTCCTCCATAGGATCAAATTTTACCAGACGGAGATCATGAACATATCCCGTTTCAGCATGAAGTATATCACCCAACATACCTTTTTGGATCATGTTTAAAAGAGCTAACTGGCCAAAACCTTCCAGGCCAATAGTTGCCCATTTACCTGTTTTTTCATAGGTTTCCAGTATTTCCCAGGCTTCATCCAGGGTAAGGAGCATGGGGACTTCACTTACAGCATGCTTGTTGTTTTTTTGTGCGGCTAGGCACATAGGGGCATGCAATTGCCAGGGTGTGCAAATAATTACTGCATCCAGATCTTCTTTTTCACACAACCGTTTGTAATCCTCAGGGCCGTCATACAGCGTAGGTTCAGGTCTTCCTGATTCTTCTATCCATCGTTTTGCTGTATATAAACGCTCAGGTTTAATTTCACAGATGGCAGGAACTTCCACTCCTTTAATTCCCAAAGCAGAACTTAAATGATACTGCCCGCGGCCACCTACTCCTATGAATCCCAGTCGAATGCCAGAGTCTTTTGGTTGAGAAGCCTTTGATTGCTTAGCATTTGCCCGATTTGAAATTCCCATTCCCGTAAGTGCCCCACCTCCGGTAACAGCAGTAGAAACTTTTAAAAAATTCCTGCGGTTAAAACTTTTACCTTCCATAATAATAAGTTTAATATTGATTTTTTATTGCATTTGTTTTTATCTTAATTAATCCTGTATATCGTTTATGTATATTTTTTACAATGGGAATCCGGAGGAGTTAATTCTATCTGCTTTTTCCGGCTTAACCCATTTGAAGCCGGACTTCTTTTCATAGGCATTCATTTTATTACATGCAATTTATTAAAAAAACGTATGTTATGCTTGTTTTTTGAAAATTTATTCAAAGATTGGTATATAATTATAATGCATATCCGGTTTTAGTCATAGATTGCCTATCGCTTCGGGAAATCTTCACCTGAGGTTAAATAGCAAGAGGGAAATAATCCCTTCGGGTTTCGTCAGGTCAGCAGTTTTTGCCTATTGCAATTTTTCCGGCAGAGTAAAACAATAATAGGCGTCTCCGGGATGGGTTTCCGGTTTTCCTCCTCCTCCTGCAGCGATAACAATATATTGTTTCCCGTCAACCTGATAAATCGAAGGGGTTGCATATCCGCCTGCATTAAGCTGATATTCCCACAGCAGTTCTCCTGTTTTCTTGTCGAAAGCCCTGAATCTTTCATCCATGGCAGCACCTATAAAAACGAGCCCTCCTGCTGTTACTGCTGGGCCTCCCATATTAAAAGTTCCGGTTGCTTCAAAGCCACGGGCTTCCAGCTGAAGATAAGTGCCAAGAGTACTTTGCCATTTAACAGCTCCCTTGTCAAGATCAATTGCCGTGAGTGTACCCCATGGTTTTTTATTTGCCGGAAAACCTTCAGGATCCCGGAAAGCATTATGGCCTGTTGATACATAAGGTATGGTTTCGGAGAAACTGAGTTTAAGATTTTCCCTTTTCAAAATATCATTATGACCTTCTTCTTTAAGGTAACTTACCAATGCATCTCTTTCTACTTCAGAAAGCATTCCAAATGCAGGCATCTGACCCTTACCATGCAAGAGGACATAATGCAATTGCGCTTTGGTTCGCTCATTTGCAACATTTTTCAAATTATCAAAGGTTGTTAAATCCGGATTATCGGAATTTACAAAACTGTGACATGAAGTACAGGAAGCTCCAAATAAACGACGGCCCAACTGGTATTTTGATACATTTCCTTCGGGTTTTGCAGGCACCATGGATATCCATTCCGCTTCATTGCTGCTGTTAACATAAAGTATTCTCTCATTGGGATCATAGGCTGCTCCTCCCCAGTTGGTGCCGCCATTGAATTGAGGAAGGACAACAGAGGGCTGAAATCCGGGAGGAAGAAAAATATGGCCGGTTCGCATGGTACTGAGTTTTTTCCGGATAGAATCACCTGCTTCCTTTGAAATTGCGGTGACATCCGTTTCTGTAAATTTTTGATGCGTGTACCGCAAAGATGGAGGAGGGAAGGGCTGAGTTGGCCAGGCTTGTTCACCGGGAATTTCAGAAGGGGGAACCGGTATTTCCTCAACTTTAAACACCGGTGTGCCGGTTTCTCTTTCCAATACAAACAGGTGGCCCATTTTTGTAGGTTGAGCGACAGCATCAATTAACCGGCCATTTTTTTTAACCTGCACCAAATTTGGCGGGCAGGGTAAATCATAATCCCAGATATCATGGTGAACTACCTGATAATGCCATACCCTCTTTCCGGTAGCAGCATCGAGTGCTAAAATACAGTTTGAAAATAAATTCTGGCCAACCCGATCTCCTCCCCAATGATCGTAACTTGCTGAGCCGGTTCCGCAGAAAACGATACCCCGTTTCTCATCCAGTGTGAACCCGCCCCAGGAATTGGCCCCGCCAATACGTTGCCAGGCATCTGCAGGCCATGTATCATAGCCGTGTTCACCGGGGTGCGGAATGGTATGAAAAATCCAGCGGATTTCTCCTGTACGGACATCATAGGCCCTTATATGTCCGGGAGCAGAAGGGGAGGGGCCCTCACCGACAGCAGAACCCAGAATCAACAAATCTTCATAGATAATTCCGGGTGTGTTGGCTGTTATTTGCATCGAATGTACATCCCTGTCCAAACCTGTCAACAGATCAATTCTGCCATCTGTTCCAAAGGTTTTTACAGGAAATCCGGAATCTGCATCAATGCAATATAACCAGGAATCTGCAACATAAAAAAGCTGCCGGTTTCTTCCGTCGGTCCAATAAGTTATTCCACGATTGACACCTCCCGCACTTTTTCCTTCATAGGGATCAAAGTACCAGATTTCCTTACCTGTGACTGCATCAAGAGCAGCCAGTTTTAAGCCGGGGGTGGTTAAATACATTACCCTGTCTATTATAATAGGATTGCATTGAATAGTGGTTGCCGGGCTTTCCCGCATATCTCCGCAGTGATAAACCCACGCCAGTTCCAGGGAATTTATATTGTTGCGGTTTATTTGTAAAAGGGATGAATACTTGCTGCCTTCCCTGTCTCCACTGTAAACCTGCCATTTGAGATGGTTGTTATTCTTGCCGGAAGTGTCAGCCTCACAGCCTGTTGTAAATAAAAAAACCGACAGGATTAACAGAATACCTGTTATACGAATAATTGCTTCAATACGCAAGTTGTTAATTCCTGTAGATTTGGTCTTTAATATCAAGTTTAGGAACATCATATATCTGCATGTTAGATTCTTGAATTCGGAACGTTGAATAGAATAACTGTTTGACTGCAGGAATTGTTTTTGCACTCTCCTTTCAATTTTCTGTCTACAGGCTGGAGATATAGCGGAAAAGGTTCAATTTCCATGAAGGATTGATTAAATTTTCCCGGTTAAATCTGCTATGAATACCTGTCTTTTGCCATCTGGTGCTCCGTTAAAGCAAACTTGTTTGAAATCACGGCTCCAAACAACATGAGGATCCAGACGAAAGGTACTGTCTGTAATTTCAAGGTCAGTAAAAACTTCGCAAATGTGAACTTCTTCATCCGCATTCAGATTAATTAACCGGATGGGCGATTCCTTATATCCCAACTTTTTATATTCTCCTACATAATAATCAGAAATAAGATAAGTTGAATCCCGATTCACACTCGGATGACCACTACCGGGATGTTTTTTAGATAAAATTCTAAAGTTTTTTCCTGTGTAATCAAATGTGCAGAAATACATATTCTCTTCTCCCAGCCATGCTGGTGTCAGATTTTGGATAATATGGACACCATCAGGGTGCCAGTTTGGGTGATTTCCTCTTTTTGACCATTGTTCCCGGGTTACAGGTTGATGGAAATCACTTCCGTCGGGTTTGAACGTCAGTAACGTGGGGTGATATTTGGAAGAACCCGGGAAGATTCCTCTAAAGACCTGGAAAATGCGGGTTCCCTGACGGTTATATTTTGAATGAAAAAAATAGTGATTGGCACCTTCATAAAACGGATCATTTAATTTGTTTTTTACTTCATTCAAGCTCAGTAACAGATTTGTTATATTTGAATTTAAATCCGTTTGCCAAAGACCCTGGTTTTTTGGTGCTCCTTTTATTTCTTCAACTTCCCTGAATTTTGGAACTCCATATCCCATCTGGGTTGCCTGCCCATCCTGATATCCGTTAATAAGGTCAAGGGGGAATCCTATAACAGCACTTTCGTCAGGAGCAATATGGTACATCGGACCAGAAAATGCCTTTATTTCCTTTGTTTCCAGATCGATTCTGACACATACGGCCTGATTGTCAATAATATCATTTGTAAACAGATGGCGATCCGTTTTTCCCCAATTCAGATTAGCTCCCAGCTGGTATCCCCATCCTTTTGTGGAATAAATTTTTTCAATCGTTTCATTCTCTAAATCGATTACACAGACATCAGCTGTATCCCCATACATAGCTTCCTTTTTCTGGTATGGCAGTTTGCTGACAGCCAGATATTTCTGACTTGGACTAAAGGGGCACACATCAAAAAATGTTTGTAAGTAAAATCCATCATCAGGTGTTACGATTTTTACATTTCCGAAGCTTGTACTTTTTCTATAGTCCCGGAATTTATATTTTTTTGGAGTGCTTTGATCTTTTCGAATAAAGAAAACTCCTGGGAATGCATTTAAAGCAATATAACCAGCAGATGTTTTTAAAAAATCTCTTCTTTTCATCGGAAGTATTTAAAATTCATTAATCAATATTATTTTTTAAATTCAGCTAATCTCTTTGCGCGGACTTCATCTTCCCACTGACTCAATTTCATTTGAAATATTTTGAGAAGTTCAGGATTTTCTGCTTTCAAATCAACTGCTTCAGCAGGATCTTTTTTAATATTGAACAATTTTATGTTGTCTGCTCCCTCATCAAGGTGTTCAATAATCAGTTTCATATCTCCCTCGCGAACTGCTTTTAATATTTGTTTTCCACTTTTAACGCGCCAAAATACAGTTCGTTCTTTATTGGGCATATCATTCATGATATGGCCGATTATATCATATCCGTCAAGTCCAAGTGTTTCAGCAGGAATACCAGCATGTTTTAACATTGAAAAGGTCAGATCAAAACTTAGGGTTATCTGGTCGGAACTTTTATTTTGCAGAATTTTTTTCGGCCATCTTATGATACAGGGAACTCTTATACCGCCTTCATAAAGTTGTCCTTTATATCCAGAATAAATTCCATTGTTTGCTATTTTTGTTCCCCCATTGTCACTGAAAAAGATTACAATGGTATTTTCATTTAACTTTTTTCTTTCCAGCAGTCCGAGGAGTTCTCCTATTCCCCTGTCCATTTCTTCAACCATTTTAGTGTAGGTTATTCTGCTTTTGTTTCTGGTGTTCCATTCCTCATTGGTAAAAGGCCTTTCTGTAAAATCATCCGGTCCCTGATAGGGTGAATGTGGAACCGTATAGGGCAGGTAAAGGAAAAAAGGTGTATTGATATTTTGCTGATTAAGCCAGGCCTTTGCCTCATCAGTATAAAGATGGGTACTGTAATAACCGTCGCGAAATACTTCTTTCCCATTTCTTGAAAGGGTATGCATATTCGAAAAAGTTGAATCCTTAAGATTCATCGGATATCTTTCAGTATGGTAAAAATGTTCTCCTCCGATTCCAAAGGTTCCAAAGGAATAATCAAAAGAATGATGATGTGGCCGGAATTTTTCTTCATAACCAAGATGCCATTTGCCTACTATGGCAGTATTGTATCCGGCTTTTTTTAATTCGTACGGAAGTGTAGAATATTCAACAGGCAACCCAAGTTCCCCTCTTTCAGCAAGCCATTCTGCTTCGTCATATCTGCCTATATTCCCAGCTCCAATGGGGGATTCCAGTCCTCCAATTCTTTGCTGGTACTTACCCGATAATAAAGCTGCCCTTGTAGGTGAGCATACAGGTCCGTTAGCATAGAAGCTTGAAAATGTAACCCCTTCAGACGAAAGTTTATCAATATTTGGGCTTTTGATATCTTTGCACCCATAACAGCCCAGGTCTCCGTACCCAAGATCGTCGGCCACAATCAGAATGATATTGGGTCTTTCCTGAGCTTTCAGGCATTGTGAAAACAGGAACAGAATAATTCCAATGTACTTCATTTTTGACGACTTATCTTCCATTATATTTGAGCGATAATAAAGGATTAATTACCATTGATTTAATATAATCCTTGATTTCGGTGATCTCCTCCTCTTTTTCCGGTTCTTTTTACAGGAATTTGCATTCCTTCCGTATTTTCCAGCCAGTTGTATATTTCATCTGATAATTCCTGAATGCGTAATTGATGTTGGGGGCTTGCAATTAAATTATTCATTTCATGAGGGTCTTCCTTTAAATCATAGAACTCGTTGGTATCCCAAATACCATGATACCGGATATATTTATATCTGTCGGTTCTGACGCCATGCATAGTCGGAGTTTGGGGATAAGCATTTTCCCAGTAATATTCATAAAATATTTTATCACGCCATTCAGCAGGTTTTCCGGTTAAAAGAGGAACTATTGACATTCCCTGCATTTGTTTCGGTTTCTCAATACCTGCCAGTTCTAATATTGTCGGGGCCACATCAATATTCTGAATCATGTTTTTTATTACCTGTTCTGGTCTTATTAATTCAGGACATCTCATTAAAAAAGGGATCTTAGCTGACTCTTCATAAAAATGGCGTTTATCTATCAATCCATGTTCTCCGAAAGAATGACCATTATCACCCATGTAAATGACCAGGGTTGATTCACTTAACCCTTCGTCATCGAGGTATTTCAATATTTTTGCAATGCTTTCATCCAATGACAATAACAATTCACAATATCTTTTTACTAATGTTTCATAATTAACGTGTTGTGCATGGTACATGTAATCTACGCCATGCCAGCTTTCTCGTTGCATTTTTTGCCAGTCAGGCATTCGTCCTTCTCCATAATACGCTTCACCTTTTGCCGGTTCTTGTATTTTATCTTTATTTGGACCCAGGTAATGTTGATAACCGAATGGTTTGCTTTTCCCCTTTACCGGTTGTGCAGAGGTGAAAAATGAGGGTGGTAGTGTTAGATTGACATCTTTATATTTGCCTTTATGCCGTTTTGCCGGTTCATAACGTCCATGAACAGCTTTATGTGATAAATACAGGAAAAAAGGCTTTTCCCGATTTCTGTTTTGGAGCCATTCAACAGCATGTTCGGTTAATAAATCAGTAATATATGTTGAATCTTTGAAAGACTTCTGCTCACCATTTATATTCAGGATGGGATTGTAATAAACACCCTGTCCCTTGAAACTTTCCCAATGCTCAAAACCAGGGCGTGGCGCATCTGTTTCGCTTCCCATATGCCATTTCCCAAAAAAGGAAGTTTGATAACCTTTAGCCTGAAGATACATTGGAAAATATATAAGTTCTTCCGGAGCCGGGGCTGAATTATCGACGACTTTATGCGTGTGGCTGTATTGCCCTGTTAAAATTGATGCCCGGCTGGGTGAACAGAGAGAAGTAGTTACAAATGCATTCGGGAAATATGCCCCTTCTTTCGCCATTCTGTCCATAGCCGGTGTTTCCAACCAGGGGAGTTTACCGGTAAACCCCATGTAATCAAATCTATGATCATCACTTAAAATTAAAATAACATTTTTGGGTTTCGTTCCTTTTATTTCATGAAATGCCAAAGAATTTTGGGAATTCGTTGAAAAAGAAATTAGCAGGCCTGAGATGCAGCCCATTAAAAAGTCAATTCTGTTCATAGATTTAACTTTAAGGTTTTATTTTTTTTCTTAATTTTCAATTAATGTAAGTCCTTTCATAATGCATTCTTTTCTTTCTTCTTCATCTGCATTTTTCATACTCCAACGTTTTGAATTTTTTATTCCATGATAGGTAACCGATACAGGTGTGCTTGTTTTTTTTATTTCATCTTCATTTGCAAGCTTTTTATCACCCGAAAAAGGATTAATAACAAAAACCGGCCTTGGATATAACGATTGATAAACCTGCGGCATATCAAATCTCTCCAGTATTCCGGGGAGCAATATTTCATGATTATATTCCGGAATTCTAACATGAACAAGACTCTCAAAGGAAATAAGGGGTTCTTCCAGCACAAATCCTGAAACATCATCATTTAATACACCTGCAAAAGCTCCGTAAAGAGCACACATGCCGGTACCCCATATTTTAATTTGCTGCGCTTTCACTTCTGATTCTTTCAGCCATTTAATGGTTGTTAAAACATCTCTTACCCGCTGTCCAAAAATTGGTTTTCCGGCAAGAAAGTCCCAGAATTTTCCAGCCATGTCGGGTGATGTTTCTCCCATTCCGCGCAAATCTACTGCACAAATACTATAACCTTTATTCAATATTTTTTTTAATGTATCCCAATCTTTCAAAATTTCATCCTTCCCATTTTCATTTAGATAAAGTATAACATTTTGGCTGGAGGAGTTTTCCGGATAAAGGATAAATCCGGGTAAAATTATTCCTTGTTCAGGTTCCAAAATAAATTTTCTGATTTTTATTTTATCCGTATATTGGCTATCTACAAAATGACCTGTTGCATCAATGTTGTTGAAATTTGTATTTAGTACTTTCGTCATTTGGGCATTTACTTCTTCTTTTAGTTTCCGGACATCTTCTGCTGTCTTCACCTCACTCCAGTCAGCTTTATTCTTTTCTAAATATTCGATTACCAGATTATAATCATTTCTGCTTCCCGGTTCATTAAAAACACTGCCATCGGATGCTGCAAACAGGTCTTCTTCCTTTTCCAGTGTGACATCATCTTCCCATAGCCTGGAGGAATTTTTGCCAGTCCAGCGTAACATCCATGAATAGGTAGCTTCCCTTTGTTCCTGATTGTAATCGTGTGCAGCTTTTACCATAGAGGTGGTAAATTTCTCAGGAACACCGTATAAGGAATATAATTTAAACAACCAGTTGCTTAAATCCCATACGCCCCGTGGTGGATTTAAATTATCGTCGGTTGTAGCATTAATCATTAAAGGTTTGGGGACTTGTGTAAATAAAAAATCCCCCCTGGGGTCGATGTTGCTTTCAAAAGCTGCAAAAAATACCTGTTCGTGATCTGTCGCCAGATTGGCATGTACCCGATAAGACCATGTATTTGGATTACAGGTGGGGACAGCAACAGCAATCCGGTTATCCAATGGTAGAATATAGGTTGTCATCATACCTCCTCCCGAACTGCCGGTCATACAAATTTTAGTTTCATCTACTTCAGGACGTGTGAAAAGATAATCGATTGCCCGGATAGCGTCCCAGGCCATTATATTAAAAATATGAGTTCCACTTATAAAAGATTGCATTCCAATTATTCTGTGAGCATTTCCCGGAGCGCTGCCTCCTGATTCATATTCTTTAACCTGTCGTTCACCCTGGCCCAACTGATCGATTGTAAGAACTACAAAACCGTTTTTTACCTGAGCAATACTCATTCTTTGATATCTTTCATTTGCTTTGCCATCTGCAGCATGTCCTATTACATTAAGTTGTGCGGGACAACGTGTGCTTCTGTTTTTTGGCAGGTATAAGCATCCGCTGACAAAATAGCCAGGTCTGCTCTCGAAGAGTACTTTCTCAATTGTATAATCGCCTCTGTCAATTCTACCTGTAATACGTGCATTTAGTGGGGTACGCTCAGGAAATGAACCTGTCCATGAAGACAGTGAATCCCTGATAACCTGTATCCGTTCATCCCAATCATGAACTGTTTTTAATGTTGATAAAAAAGATGCTCTTGCTGAAAATTGCTTATCAATTATATTTGTGAGGTAACTTTTCATCATTGTATCAGCGGGTTCATTTAAAACTGCCAGAGACTTTTCTGAGAAAGTAGGTTGACTGCTGATATCGGTTACAAGCAAAAAGAAAATAATTTTAATTAACGTTTTCATAGTTTTACTTTGAATTTACCATAGACTTAGGTTCGATGTTTTTTTACTTCTTCAGGCATTGAATTGATATCCAATCAGCTAATGAAGGATCTTCCAGCTCATTACCAAAGACTAAACCGGAATGAGTTCCATACATTTTTTGCATTACTTCCGGTGTTACTGGTTTGTTACGCCCATCGATCATATTTTCGATGAATACCGGACATGGAACAATTGATTTAACAATATCATCCAGGTCAGCAACTTCGAGGATACCCGGAACTATTACATCTTGAGGAATATGGCAAAACCTGTTTTCAAGAACAGAAAGAAAAGAGACCAAACCTCCACTGCATGCAACTGCTGAAACCTGGCTTTCATACAGAGCCGTTAAAACCGAAAGAAATGAACCAAGCGGTTCGGCTTGCCTTTGGGGAACCGGTCCTGCTTTTTGCCCCGGACTCTGGTCGAAATCAAAATCTGGAGCATTGGGTTCTGAAAAGGAATCACCCCACAGGGCAATTTTAGTTGAATCGATATCTGAACGGCTTGAAAGCCAGTGAAAAATTGTTCTTACATCTTTTAACCTGGATCCAACCATTGTCCCCCCAAGCATCAGTTCATTTGCAGCCAGGTCCATTGCTCCCGGTCCACGTGAAGTGGAACTGGTTAACTCTCCGGTTTCCCTTACATCAGGCAGACAAACAGCTATCCCTTTTTCAAGTAAAGATGCTATTTCATTGAATCTGTTTGATAAAAAGCCTTCTTTTCCGCCTTCAGCCAGGGCAAGCACTACAGGATAACGGTTTAAATTTTTTTCAGGAACGAACAGAAACACAGGAATATTAATTCCTTTCTCTGTTTCAACAGATGATGCTTCTAGAGTAAAGTCTGAATGGTTTCTGGTCCAAAGTGTCTTGACAGATGGATTATCAAAGGGTTCTATATCGCCAAGTTTTTCTTTAAGGGCATCACGCAAAGCTTTTTTTCGTACTTCCGTTTTTAAATTTTCCCGTTTCAAACGAGAATCAGAAAGGCGTTCAAGTGCAATTTTCCTGACCAGTGCAGAAACAGTTTCAGGACGATATTCAGCAGCTGTTTCCGGTGTAAGGCATCTTAGTTCAGACTCCGATCGCATATTGTGATATTCGGATTGGGGTATCGGGATTTTAAGCCAACGATTAAGAATCGGATCGATACGTTGACGATGATAGGTGGCAACCTGGTTTGTTTCGCCCGGACCGGGAAAAGGTCCAAATCCATCTACACTGGCCAGATGCTCTTCATCTCCATATAATTCATAAACTTTCTTATAACGTGCCCAAATGGGTTCTTCTTCAACAGTTTCAGGCCATCCGAGTTCAAAGGAAAAGATGAAAGGACGTGGTGCCCCGGCTGCACACAGGAACCAGGGAAAAAATTGCTTGTTTACGCTGTGTGGCAGATTGCGTGTAGTTTCCCAGAATCCCCATCCGGGATCGGCAGTTTCAGAATCGTATTTTCTAGGCCCTTCCAGGTAATGTGCTTCAGGGCTCGCCTCACCAAAGCAAAAAGGGATCAATGCTGCGATTCGTGAATCAAGACTTGCCGTCAGCGCAGCAGGATCGCCTCCGCCTGCTACTGCGCCTAATAATACAATCCGCTCAGGATCAATATAGGATCTTTCCAATAAGACATCTATCCCACGCATTATATCCCAAGCCATCCATTTAATTAAACTTTCTCCTGCAAGATAAAGCTGATTGCCCGTAGCATACCGGCCATAATAGCTTTCGCGCGCCCATGGCTGGCTTTGTGAACGTTCACCCCCGTTTATCTGATCCATTATTAGAACAGCTGACCCTGAACGTGCCATGGTCATACCCAAATCCTGAAGTTCAACCTGTGTCTTTGGTGCATGGTGGGAATGAACTACAACAATTGCAGGTATTTTTTCTGAAGGTTTTTCAGGAAGATATAAATTGGCAGTTACCAATAAACCGGGACGACTTTCAAAAACCAGGTTTTCAATTATAAATCCATCGCCCAAATTAATGCGTCGGGTAACAGCTGCCCTCAAAGGTGTACGCCCGGGAAAAGGGCCAAGCCATTCCCTTAAAGCCGCAATACGTTTATTTCTGAACTGTTCCCAATCCTTAACAGTTTCCACTTTTTGCCATTCCTGCTTTTCATCTTCAGCAAAACCTGCCATTTGTAACCGGAGCGATTTTTCCAGCATGGAATAGATACCTGATGCTTTTTTATCTTCAACCGTCCACACCTGTTTTGGAAGTGCTGCCACTTCTTCGGCTAAAGCATTTTTTGGTTTTTCCTGTTTTGAAGTTACCTGGTTTTGAGGTAACACACCAGGTTGATGCAAAGGATTGGGTTCTGTACTTCCGGGTAATAGTTCATAAATGCCTCGTTCATTTTCACCAGGCCAATACCAGGAAAGTTCGGGTGAATCAGGGCGTGGTGCCTGTACCCGTTCTATTGACATAAATCCGATGGGGCCAAATTGCTCCAGCGGAAGTGCAAGTTCAACGGTCCAGTCATACGGCCCTATCTCCGTTGAAGAGAGAATATCATTTACCCAGGGTAAAGTTGCTCCCACAAAATTTACAAAATCATTATTGGGAGGACTTGGTGTGCCGTTTATTGAAATTAACCTGCTTCGTGAATTGATAACATCATCCCCTATGCTTCCATGATAGTGGGTGGATCCTTCAAACAGACTGACTGCCCCAAATGGATTGACCGCAAGTATTGCAAAAACATTTCTTTTGGTTACAGGAGATTGATATTTCAACCTCCAGGCAATCATATCTTCTCTCTCCCACGTCGGATTGATTCCCGTTGAACGTGCAACCAGAGTATTATCATGAGGAATTTTTGCACTCAGGCAAAAATACTTTCCCTGGATTCCGGCACGAACCTCTCCTCCATCTCCAAAATATCGATTCAAGGAATTGGTAAGTGATAAAACAGGTACAGATTTCCAGAATTCATCCTCCAGTTTACCATCAATGAGAAGAGGTTTGGTTACAAAAGGAATAGTAAGAGCACCAGGTTTCTCAATCGAACTGTCTGACTTTTGGCAGTGATATGAAAAATGATTTTTTGCTGGTCCACCGGGTTCAGAAAGCGGTACCCCTAACGAAGCAATCCCCGGGGAAAGGATAATGACAGACAGTATAAAGAACTTCATTTTTTATAGTTTTAATTCATATATAGGCACCAATTTTATTTTCAGTACAAAGGCTTTCGTTCAGAAATACTTCAGGTTGCAAAAAATGATGAAAAAAAAACTATTCTTTTGTTTTTGCTGTCTCAGCAATAGCTTTAATCAGTTCAATGCCCATATTACGCACATCTTCCTCATTTCTTCTGTACCATGAAATACTCAGGGAAACTCCACCTGAATCGTACTGATTTATCAGCCATTGCCAAAGATGATTTTCAGGTGTATTTCTTTCCTTCACAAAACTTACATTCCACACATAATCGTTAAATGTTTTATTTGGTATTTCTGAAAGCAAGCCATCTGCAACCCATTTGTGGGTACACCACATTCCATCATCTCCCTTGTGGGGCCAGCTATGAACATCGGCCCAGAGAACAGGCCTGAACCTGTCAACAGCATTGAGGAGTGTTGTTACTGCAGGATCATCGGTACCAACGCCGAAACTGATATTCACACCATTTGGCCTGGTTTGCTGGTTCAATCCAAGTGCAACACCATCGGGGTTAAGCATGGGTAACAAATAAATAATGTTATTTTTTTTGAGTTCTTTTGCCTCCGGATCATTGCTTTGAAGATAATTTATTATTTCTTCAGCGATATAAGAACAGCTTGTTTCATAGGGATGATTGCGTGCCGTTAATAAAATAACATTTTTAGAATCATCCGGAATCTTTGAGTCTGTAAATTTCACGCACCAGATATTTCTGTCATAAAATGATTTGCCTTCTACCCATCTGGTTACATCCTTATTTTGTTTCAACCCAGACATGAATTCATCAAAATACGCATAGCTATAACGCGGATAGCAGCCAACGTAAGTTGTTCCCGGAGGTACTGTTATGTGAAGTTTAGCCTCAGTGCCCGCAATGTATGCATACGTCCATTTCCAGTTCCCCATGTCTCCGTAATAATAAGTATCATAGGGATAGTCTGGATGAGACTTTAATACAGGCCATTCCACAATCAGTTCAATTCCCTGAGGTTCTTTACTGTGATTTATCACTTTTGTATTAAAACGAAAATAATAACTGTCGTTGCTTCCCTCTTCATTAAAGGGTTTTATTCTGAACCGGTTTGCTGATTCCTGAATGATTGAATCCTGGGCCTGGGGGTTCGCTCCGTCGAATCCTCCCATAACTTCCAGATGAGGAGTATTGGCAAAAAGAAGATTTACGTTAATAAAAAATGCCATCTGGATTATTATGAAAAAGGTAATCGCATATTTCATAAGTCCTATTTTTGTATTAAATATAAAATATTTACAAATACACTACTATACAAAATACAGTAAAATTTTAATTTATGCTGCTTCGGATACCTTTTTTCGAATTTTAAGTATCAATTTCATCAGTTTTTGTATGGGGGTAAATCAGCATACTGTTGAAAGATATATCTGGTTAAATATAACCTCTTTCATTGATTTTGAATGTTGAATTCCAGGTTTATCTTTCCTGAAATATCTGGTGACTTGAAAATTTTTGCGGGAGATTCCAATTACCGTGAATTTCGGTTTAAAGTAATTTCTCCTCAATTACTAAGATGCATATATTCAACCTGTAGTGCTTTGATACCAGGTTCGTCATTTGCCAACCCAGATTGGACTCGACCATGCTAAACTCCCGTTGGCTTGTGTTACTCGGGCATAATACCAGTCGGTTGATTTTTCGGAAGATACATCTTCCATTTCAAAATCAGTTAAATAATTCTCATAAAACACCAGCCGGTGCATTATGAGTGATTCAGATGTAAAAGGACCGGTAAAAACTACCTGATTGGATGTTCTCAGTTCTTTAAAAGTTTTTTTTATGATTTTTGTGTTGGGTTTATCCAAATTTAATACCAGTTCTGTTTCAGGTGAGCCCTGAATTTCAAGAACAATGCTGTTTGTTGCTAATTCAGCAAGAGCCTGTTTTCGGGAGGTATAAGAAGTTACCCGGCAGGTATTTTTGTCTTCAACAAGTTCATGGTAACGTGTTTCATCAAAAGGACCTGCCTGGAAACAGGGGGTGGCAGAGAGAATTGTGCCGTTTGTAATATGTACTTCAAATTTCCAATCGCAAATGCGTTCCATACTTAAATCTCCCCAGGGCCCCCAACCAAATTCCAGCCTGCAAAGGACCGGTTTTTGCCAACTGTTTTCTTTTGGTATTTTATCAACGGGATGATCTCTGTAAATTACCTGGTTGTTTTTAAGAATTTCTACCCGGTCAACCAGACCTTTACCTTTTACTTTCACAGTAATCTGCCGCTTGTTTACAGGTGCAATCAATTCTCCCATATAATGTTTGTTTAGCCGGAAATCCAGTTCAATTCGATCTGCACTTACTCCGTATGTCCGCTTTGCTTTTATGGCTTCCATAATTGATTCTCTTGAAAGATCATCGGCATAAACAGCAGCAAGACCTTCCCCATAGGCACCCGGAAATCCCAGATGATCATCGGAGCTTGCAACAACTCCAACTTTGTATCCTTGCTGCCATAGTGATTGTAACGTGTTGCGCGTATCCCGGCCACCCATACTGTGCCGGATGTACCTGATTGGAGCAAAGTCGGATTCAGCATTACCATGCTCGGAGTATATCTCTGCAACAGGAGACACATCGGTTTCTAAAACGCTCCAGTCCTGTCCACGCCATCCTTGTTTGTATGCAGGATGGTGTGGTATTAAAACAGCATTATTTTGCCTGGCATATTCCTGAAGCTTTGTTACTTCTTCAAAATATTCAAGATTTGCCTTGTCGTGGGGGAAAATAATGCACAAATCACCACAGGAATTTGAGTGCCATTCATATCCGAGAAAGGTTACAAAATTACCAGGCTGGTAATATTCTTTTACTAATTGTTTTACATTTTCCCAATTTTCTTTTGCCACCTGAAATCCTTTTACCCATTTTAAATGAGCATCTTCGGGCATTTTCGGCATATCAGGCCATTGGGTATGAGGAGTGAAACAAAAGAAATCCAGATGGCTTTTCGCAATTTTAAACGACCTGTCCAATGAACCTTTTGCATATCCTACAGCATTATGATTATGAATATCTCCCCAATAGAGTTTTTTCTCCTGGTTGCTGATATCTGCCATAACTGGAATTTCCGCTAAAAGGTTTTTTAAATTGTAAGGATTGAGATAACTGGCACTCAAAAATAATCCTGTCGTCCCTAAAGTTGACGTTTTAATAAAATTTCTTCGGGATTTTTTTTCTGTTGGCTTTCTGATTTTCATAATTTCTGCTGCCGTTTCAAATCATTTTAGTGTTGCCTCCGTTGGCAAGAGATATGTCCATAATGAGTTTGTTTGTCTTCCAGGCACCTGCTGTAAAATCGGGAACTTTAACAGGACTGGATCCATTGGCTACAGACCATTCACTCAGAGGTCCAATTGAACTCCAGAGAGCAGCATCATATACTGTCATGTCAAGAGGCAACCCATTCCGCAGGCAATCAACCAGGCGCCAGTCCATTAAAAAGTCCATTCCCCCATGACCACCTACCTCTTTTGCCATTTCCCCAATTTTCCGAGTGATTTCAGGAGTAAATTCCTTTTCAATTAAATCATATTGCTCCGTTGTCAGCCATTCATGGCCTACAGATACTTTAGGGGGTAGGGGATATTTTAAAGCAGCAGCCTTTGTTCCACTGACTTTATGAATTCTGGAATAAACATTGGGTGAGGTTATGTCGTGTTGAAGCATAATTGTCCTGCCCATGTTCGTGCGGATAATGCTGGTGTTGATATTTCCCCTGTGCGACTTGCCGGCTGCCTCAGCAAATGGTTTCCAGAATTCATCATTGCGGGCTGCCTCATTGTATGTGTCTTTCATCATAAAATCATTTCCCGACACAGATACAATAAACTCCATTTTATCCCCATAGTTCAGGTTCATTATCTGGGAAATAGGACCTAATCCATGCATGGGATACAGATTCCCATTTCTTCTGATGTTTTCCCACTGCCGCCAGTTTTTTGTTTTGTTTTCAGGATTAAAAGTAAAGGTATGGAGATAAGCTCCTTCGCAATGAACAATATCTCCGAAGAAACCATGACGTGCCATGTTGAGTGTAAGCATTTCGAAAAAATCATAACAACAGTTTTCAAGCATCATGCAATGCTGCTTTGTATTCTCAGAAGTTTCAACCAATTGCCAGCATTCATCCACAGTGACTGCTGCAGGCACTTCAACAACCGCATGTTTTCCATGTTCCATTGCATACACAGCAATGGGTGTATGCAAGTTCCAGGGGGTGGTGATGTATATCAGGTCGATATCGTCACGCTCGCAAACCTTCTTCCAGTCTTCTTCTCCATTCGAGTAGGTATCCGGATTAAAACCAACATTTTCATACATTATAAGGGCCTGGGAAAGTTTTTCAGGAATTACATCACACATTGCATTAATTTCAACACCTTCAATACGGGTTAAACGACCGATTGCCGCTGTTCCGCGACTACCAATGCCAATATTGCCAATTCGTACCTTATCCAGTTTTGGTGCCGCATATCCCGACATATTGAATTTTTGATTATGGCTTTGCCTGGGTTGCCCCGCAAATGCACTCCCGGTATTTTCCCCTGATTTTGCCTTGCATCCAAAACTGGTAGCCCCTGTCAGACCAATTGCTGCCAGACCGGAAAGTTTTAGAAAATCTCTGCGATCGTTTTTCATGATTTGTAGATTTATTGAAATGATTTGAATATTGAATCTGTATCAGTAAATATATCGGTAATTAGGAAAATTAAAAAAGTGAGAGCAACCTTTAAAAATATTACATTAGGATCTGCTAAAAGACCAGAAGATGAGCCCTCACATAAACCGGTTTGTTAACCCCCAGTCTTTTTAATCATGGAGTTAGTTTGAGCAGTTTTTCAGGCAATATATTATACCACCAATTACACTAACAGCAGATAAATCCAGAACTCTTTTATTCCATTCAAAATAGCATAGGCAGCATTTCGAAAAGATTAATATTTATTTTCAAAATTATCCGCATATTTATTTATCTGGCTATCGCTTAATTGAGAACCGGAACTAATAATTACACGATATCTGAATGTTGTTGAACCGCCTGCCGGTATTGAGAAATTAGTCTCTTCTTTCCCCTCCGTAAAATCTTTTGCACCCAAAGGATTTGCAGCAAACAAACCATAACCGCGAGCATGCCACCAGGTAGGATAACTTTGATTTTTTGGATGGTCGCAAATTACCAGAGAAATATTTTCATCGCCGATAGTGCCATATAAATCCATCCAACGGGCACGAGTACCCCATACATCTATACCGGTTTTTCCTTCACTGCTTCTGTAATTACCTGAAATTTTATCATTCGGCATAGCTTTTATTCGTTCTGGTTCACCGTTTGCTCCATAAAGGATAATTTCTCCCTGGTCGGGTAGTTCCAGCTGCCGGGCTACCCGAATGCCGAACATACCTTCCTTGGTGTCAGTCATTTGTATGTCTTTGTTGTCGGCTGTAAGAGTGGTAATGCGATCAATAATCCGGATATTGTTTTCAGCTAAAAAATGATATTCGGTATGTTCTTTCAATAATTCAATACCGGTACTGTCCGTCCAGCTTTCTGATGTAATCAGAATTCCTTCGCCAGATCCATCCTGCATTTTATCTACTTTTTGATGCAGAATTACACCTCCTTGAGGATTTCTGGTACCGAGTCCACGAGAACCGTTACCCCAAAAATCATTTCCATTTACATTTCCATAAGTTAACCACATGCCAATCTGGTGTGGGTGATCTGCCCGCTCCCCAACTTTTGCCTCTATAGGAAATCCACGGGTAACAGCAGTACCTTCTGAAGTGTAAACCGGATACAAGACCGGTTTACAAATATTATCAGGCCAACGGTAGGTAGTAAATAACTTCCCATCGACAAGTACATCGATGCTTTTTTGTCCATCAGATTTAGAAAAAGTAATTTTTGGCTCCTGTTTTTGCTGTGATTGTTTCCCGTTTGAACTGCAGGAAACACAGAAAAAAACCGATACGACTAAAAGTAATATCAATAACCGTTTCATTTTAAAAGTATTTATTTTTGACTTCAATGTAATAACTTTATCAAACTATACCTGTTCAGGGACAACATAAGGCGGCCGGTAAATGCGTGTCAACATAGCATTTGCCTCAGAGTCATTTACAACCCTTTCCATATCCATATCTGCTCCCATAAACTTCAATTCACGCTGAAGACGATAGGAAATATTGGCCATTAACGGAAGTACAGATGAAAAAAAGCCTTCGTTAATGTCACAATGTAAGTCTTGATTATTCCCCGAACGTATTGCATCAACAAAATTTGAAAAATGTGCCGTATCACTTCCCCCGGTTAATGAAACATCTTCATTGCTTCCGGTCTTTGTATTTGAACCGGCAAAAGGTTCTTTCTCTCTTTTGCGGAATGCTTTCCATGTTCCACCATTAATTTCAAGATATCCATCATTACCATAAAAAACATTTCCAATTCTGGTATCCAGGCTCGATTCTCCATTTGAATACCTGCCCCTGGTTTCAAATTCCAGCATTGTTCCATCCTTGTATTTAAATACTGAACTTTGAGTATTGGGTGTTTCCTGTGCACATTCATCAGGATCAATACCATAATAGCCGCCGTTAGAATAAATGGAGACGGGATGTTCATTTTTATTGAGCCCCCAACGGGCAATATCGAATTGATGTGGTCCCTGGTTTCCAGTATCACCGTTGCCTGTATCCCAAAACCAATGCCAGTTATAATGGCCCCGCATTTCATTATAGGCGCGCCATGTGGCTGGCCCTAACCAAAGGTCATAATGAAGCGTTGAGGGCGGATTACTATCTTTTGCTATTCCAAATGAATCTCTTGGCTTGATGCACAATCCACGAGCCATATAAACCTTTCCGATACCGCCATCGTGGAGAAATTTAATGGCTTCCATAACATTTGCATCAGAACGGCTTTGAAAACCAACCTGTACACGTTTATCATATTTACGCGATGCCTCAATCATTTTCCGCCCTTCCCAAACATTATGTGTGGCAGGTTTTTCTACATAAACATGTTTGCCAGCCTGGCATGCCCATATTGTCCCAAGTGCATGCCAATGGTTAGGTGTGGCAAAGGATACAGCATGTATCTCCTTGTCGTCAAATACTTTTCGCATATCCCATTCTGTCAGGGGTTTTTCACCCCCTTTGTCAACGATCATTTTGGAACGGGGTTCAAAAAATTGCTCGTCGGTATCACATAGGGTTTTCACCCGGACATTATGGCTGTCCCTCAATTTACACCAGGCATCCATATGGGCAGTTCCACGTCCGCGTATTCCAACTACTGCTATATTAATACGTTCATTAGCGCCCATAATGGAGGCATACGACTTTGAACTGAATCCCATTCCGCCAATAGCAATGCCTGCAGCACCTATTGCACTCTTTTTAATAAAATCTCTTCTTTTTTCCATTTTGGAATATTTTTAATTAGGAAATAAATAATTCATTCAGGATAAAATATAAATGTTCTGCAATCTATTTTTTTTGTTCCGGAAAATTATTCTTCATGTAAAACTTTATCTGACCACTTCTTTTTTTTTATTTTGACATATAAAATGACATTAACCAGATAAAGGATTGCATTTCGCATACCCATTTTCAAACTTTTTTTCATAAAGGTATTTTTTTTATGGTACTCCATTAATTTATTATTAATGAAAAATAGTAGAAAGTTTCCAATTACATGGGCCATTTAAAAAAGCATCCCAAGTTAATAAAAATCTTTTTACAGCATTCGGTATAATTTTTTTTCATTAAAAGTTCTTTTTCGGTATTTCTGTTGGTAATGTCTCCCTGATGAAGGACAATGGTGATGCTGTCGTCATTTTCTGCTATCCATGTTGTCTGCACTTTGAATATTACAGGACATCTTTCCGTGTAAAACCATTGTGCCGGGCGACAATAATAATTGGAAAGAATTATTCCTTGTACTGCCGGCTGCTGTCAGAATCAGCAACTAAATTATTGTTTCCATAGAAAAAACCGTTTAATGATTTTTTCTGACGCCAAATTTACTGTTCATAAAACAGTAAAAATTATTAAATGCAATGGATATAATTTTGAGGTTTTTTTCTGATTTATACAAGAGTGATATTTGACTCAGATTTAGCGGAAGGAATCAATTTTTTTAAATTAAAATTTTTACTCATGCTCTTTTTTATTAATGATATCAGATATGAAATGGTGTTAAATATTGAAAATTCTTTTAGCAGTATCGTGATAGATGGCTTGTAATGTCTGGTCAGGCAATTCCAGACCATAATACCTCCAGCCTACACGACCCGGAATATATTCATCGGCAGTTTCCAGCAATCGCCAATGAATTTGATACATGCTTTTTTCTCTGCCCATATCTGTTCCAAACACAATGCGATCCTTGTATTTATTCAAAAATTTTACAGATGATCGTGGTGTTCGGCCCAGTTCATAATCGCGTGCTGAAGTATCAAGATATAGATTGGGATACATTTCCATTGACTGGCTTAACTTTGCAAGGTCGTGCCCCTGATTTCCAAGATGACAGGCAATGAAGGTTGTATCCGGATGCTTTTTAAGTGTTCTGTTTCTTTTCTCAATTAATTCACTGTATGCAGGCACATTTTTATCCGACAAATTAAAATGCTGGTAATCCGGTGTTCTTTCCTGAAAGACATCAAGGGGAGTCCAGCACGAAGGATGGTCGGCTACGTGCAGGTTAACAGGCATTTTCAATTCAGCACATTTTTCCCAAAACGGATCCAGTCGTTCATCGTCAGGATGCATTCTCTTATCACGCGGAAGAGGAGTGCCTTCTGCATAACTTCCGTCATATTCAGGAGAAACTATTCCAAAACCTTTATCGGTTATCTCCCCAACACCTATGGCGCCTTTTTGATGACATCTTTCCAGTTCTTTAACAACCCGCACAGAATAATCAGGTTTATCGATTCCCGTTTTATCCATGCCGCAATACAATTGAAACCTACCCGGAAATGCCCTTGGAAAAGCGTCCACCAAAGCATCAAATTCTGCTCCGGTTGCTCCGGTTAATATAATTGATGTTTCAATTCCAACTTCATCCATGGTTTTGACCCATGCTGCTATTTCCTCCGAAGTTTTTGCCACCAAATGAACGTGAGCGTCATATGCCGGATATTTTGCCTTAGGTACATGCGATTCTTTGGTTATAACCAAAGATCGCGGGGCATAATTCTTTAAGAGTATATCGTCCATTGGACCAGGCCCTGCAGATACGCCGGGGCCACCCCAGTCGCCATACTTAATTCTGCTCCATTCAGGGTCAGTATGCCAGTCCTTTTCAGGCAAGGTATCAGAGGATGGAACAGCTGTGCAGGAATTTGAACCAAATCCCGCTCCCCCAGCTGCTATACCTGCCGATACTCCCAGGATACTTTTTTTTATAAAATCTCTTCTTTTTGTCATAGTGATTAGTTATTAGTGTTGTTAATACCATTGGTTATCATTGCCTAATCATTTATTGAACAGCATATAATCTTTTTGGCAATCAATTTATCTATATTGAATGAAATGTATTCATTTTTTGTTCCTAGTCGTAAGTGTTTTACCACCAATAGTTATATAAATTCTGATATCGATTTATTATTCAATAAAAAGTAATTTTTAAATCCTGATTTTTTTTCTTTCGCTCAAAAAACGTTGTTGGAAGAAAAAGCAGGAATAGCGAATGAAATTAACAGAGACTGAATTTTCAACTTATAATTTTCTATAAGTATAAACTGATTTTTCTTCTGAACAGTATCAGATAATATTTAAAGGCCTTCTGTTATTCGGGGAATTCAACGAGAGCTATTCAAATAAAAATTCTTTCCCTCTCATGACCACATAAAGTATTTTGAGTAGATTTAAATCATTGTTGTGACAAAACTCTTACAAATTAATATCTGAAGATAAAACTATCAGGGTAATGATTATACCCTGATAGTTTATGCAATACTTTTAATTGTACCCGGGATTTTGTTCCAGTAAAGGATTTTTTTCGATTTCCGAAAGAGGGATTGGTGCCAGATAGTGATGTTCCTCAAAATTGGTAGGTACATGGTTTAAATAGGTATAAGTTTTCTCTCCGGTAGTTGGATTTTTTTGGATTTGTACCCTTGTATGGTCAATACTGAATACTTCCGTTGCAATTTTCCATCTGCGAACATCAAAGAAACGATGTTCTTCAAAAACCAATTCGATTCGCCGTTCATTAACCAGTCTTTCCCATAGTTCCTGCCCACTCTCAGTAACAGGTGGCATATCAACACTTTCCCTGCTTCTGATTTTATTTATATATTCTCTGGTCACGTCTTCTTGGCCAAGGTTAAACATAGCTTCTGCATAATTAAGCAACACTTCTGCATACCGAAAATATATCCAGGGGGCGTTTGTATTACCGGAACCAATGTCATCAACCGATTCATCAATAAATTTCCTCATATTGTATCCTGTTTCAGAAGCATTCCATGATGAAATAGGAGATTCAAATGAATCCAATCCTCCAGGTATGAATGTTTCCAATGTCCTGTCTTTAAAAGGAGCCCCATCATATAATATTGTAGCATAAAATCTGGGGTCACGGTTTACATAAGGATTTTGTGGATCATATCCTGATTCAGGATCATCTATTTTTCTTACCGTTTGTCATTTCATAATCATCAACCAGATTCTGAATTGGCGGAGCATGTCCATGACCCAGCCAGGAATTGGGAAAAAGTCTTCTTTCAAGATAAACTTCGGGTTGGATTATATGATTAAATTGTCTTGCCCAAATGATTTCAGAATGGTAGCCTGTTTTTTCAAGAAATATTGCCTGATAATCAGGATATAATTGATATTTATTTAAATCAATAACTGCTTTTGCCGCATTTGCAGCGTCCTGCCACCTGGATTGTATATTTTGCGGATTATTTAAAGGACTGGCATAGTATAATAATACTCTTGCTTTAATTGCCATTGCAGCACCTTTGTTTATTCTTCCTATATTATTTCCAGTATATTCCAGGGGAAGTAATGCAATTGCTTCATCTAATTCCTTCAATACAAAGGCTATTACATTATCATAGGTATCTCTGGGTAGTTGCCAGTTATCCAAGGTAAAGGGTTCAGTAAATAATGGGACCCCCCCATAATAATTCGAAAGCATGAAATAAGAATAGGCTCTAAGTGCTTTAATTTCTCCTGTAAGCCGGGATAATAAGTCTTCATCAACACTGGAATCAACAACTTTAGCTAGAAATTCATTACATTGTTTTATCGGGACCCAATAACTCCTGAGATTTCTGCTACTTAAACTTTGTCCGTCTCCGGTCCAAACATCCAAAGCATGCATATAATCAGGTCTGATATTTCCTGCGAGAATTGGCCCAAGTGTAGCAATATTTCCTTTGGAATGGGATTCATCGCTAAGAGTAGCTAATGGAAGAATACTTCCTTTTTCGGCAAACCCGTGCGGAGTCATACGGTATGCATAATTCACAAATGCTTCCAGCAGGGCAGGATCTTCAAATACAGCAGTTTCAGTAAAACTGTCTTTTGGGGTAATATCAAGGTAATCGTCATTACAAGAAGGAACAATTATTGCCATACCTGTCAGGAGTGCAAAAATTAAAAACAGATTATTGGCTTTATTTAATATGGATATTATTTTATTCATGATTTTAAATTTTAAAAAGTTAGTTGCACACCAATATTGTAGATTCTTGATTGAGGATAAAAATGTGCTGAACCATAATTAGTTCCTGGATTTGCTCCTTCAGGATCATAATTTTTAATGTCAGATATTGTAAATAAATTACTTCCGCTGAGGTAAATTCTCATTTTATCCATAGCTAACAAAGAGGTAAAACCCTGTGGAAGGGTATAGGATAACTCCAACGTTTTTAATCTGAAAAAGGATGCATTCTTAACCCAAAAATCAGAAGTTAGACCACTTACCTCCATATCGGGAGCCCAGGTTGGTATCCAGGGATATTTGGAGTCCATACTACCGGGGGTATAGCGATTTTCAAGCAATTCTGCAGGGGCATTTCGTGTAGTTCTAGCTATATCGTATACCCACCACCATACACGGGCTACACCCGAAAATTGCGCGTAAAGGGAGAGACCTTTATAACTTGCTGAGGTATTAATACCATAAGTGATTTCAGGATTTATTGATTTATCCATTCTTACTCTGTCATTGGCTGTAATTATACTGTCACCGTCATAATCATAATATTGAAGATCGCCAACGATAGTTCCAGGTATGATTGGATTTGATTCAACTTCCTCAGGGGTACGGAATATCCCGATTGCCTGATAATATAATCCCGCTCCTAATATTCGACCTTCCATCTTTTGATGTTCCGGCACATCTGCTGCCTCTGAAACATCAACAACTTTGTTTTTGGCATAGGCAATATTGCCGCCAATATTATAAGAGAAGGCCCCAATATTATTTCTGTGATTGAGTGCAAGTTCAATTCCTTTATTATCGACTACGCCTATATTTTCTGCAGGTAAAATCAGCCCGGTATAGGTGGGGATTTCAAGAGATCTTGTTGTTAAAATATTGGACCTTCGCTGTCTAAATAAATCCATGGTTATTTCCAATTTCTGGTTTAAGATTAAAGCATCAAGGCCTATATTTTCCACAGTTGCAACTTCCCATGTAACGTTCGGATTAGGAGAAACTCCACCCCATATAGCTGGAAGTGGGGATGGGGGATTTCCAAAATAAACACCTGAAGTCCTTAAATTATAGGATTGTAGAAATTGAAAGGGATCGATTGCATCATTACCCATCTCACCATAAGATGCCCTCAGTTTTAAATTGTCGAAAAACGGATCGTCTCCCTTCATGAAATTTTCTTCAGAAATCCTGTAGGCTACAGAAATTCCGGGAAAAAATCCCCATCGGTTATCTTTCGGAAAGCGGTAAGAGCCATCATATCGGAAATTAAAATCTACCAAATATTTTTCCTGAAAATTATAACTCAGACGTCCCAGGAAATTCCTTCTTGCATTTTCTGATGAATAACCATCGGCTCTTTGATTGGCATCAGCGCCTGCAAACAATTCATCAATGGCTTCTGCCATAAAATCTCTCCTGTAGCCCAGGAATTGTTTATACAATCCTTTCGATTGTTCTGCAGCTACAAAAGTATTAATGTAATGATCTTCAAATTGCCTTTCGTATTTAATTCTGAAGTTGATTAAATTCGATGAACTGTTGCTGAATCTTTCTTCAAGATTGGCTAATGCTGCAAATCCTCCTTTCATAGGAATTGCCTCTCCTGCTTCTTCGTCCCAGCTGTAATATGTCCATGGTGTAGACCAGATGGTTCTGTGAAAATTTTCGTCAGTATAGAACATATATCCATCAGTACTTAACCCATTAATAAATGGAAGTTTTAAATCAAACGAAAATTTACCTGAAAATCTCTTTCCAATATTATTATCATAACCCGAGCCACCAGTATTGTTAATCATGGGATGCTGCCCCTGATCACTTGGAAGGCTGCTTGGAAATCCTCCCGGATAATAAACCGGAAGATTTGGGGGGGTAACAAACATCATTCCTATTGTTCTGTATTGGGGGGTATTTCTGTCACCCATACCCGCATTGAGGTCCAGACTTAATGTCAGGTTATCACTTACCAATGCATCAATATTAGAGCGGATAGTATAATTTTTGAATTCATGGGTGCCATTTTTAATCATGTCATCCTGGTGATAATAGGATCCCGACAGAGAGTATCTAACATTCTCAGTTCCCCCTCTTACATTCAGGTTTACTGTATTTTGGGAAGAAAAATCTTTTAAACTTTCTTCAATCCAGTTCGTGTTCGGGTAAAATACCGGATCACTTCCATCTCTGAATTTCTGAATTTCTTCTTCAGTATATAGTGGATCTCCACCAGTCCTTTCAAGATATTCGTTTGAATATTCTGCCAAAGTTGCTGAACTGGCCATTTTGGGTAGCCTGGTAGGCTGAAGTAATGCCTGATTGTATGTAATATTAAATTTGGGATCGCTTACTGTTCCCCTTTTCGTAGTAATAAGAATTACTCCATTCGCCGCCTGTACTCCATAGATTGAAGCAGAGGCATCTTTTAAAACGGATATGGATTCGATATCATTCGCATTTATTCTTTGCCAATCGGACTCAGGGACACCATCAACCAGTACAAGTGGATCGTTGTTTCCTGTTGTACTTTGGCCTCTGATTAAGATTGTTGACAAATCACCACCTGGTTCACCTGAACGCTGCAACGACACCAGCCCCGGAAGTAGTCCCTGGATGGCAGTCCCAACGCTAATGCTGGGTGACCTCATAATCTCCTCATCACCAATTCCAGCTACCGATCCTGTCAGGGTTGCTTTTCTTTGGGTACCATATCCCACTGCCACCACTTCTTCCAATCCAATGGCTTCTTCCTCCATTCTCATATTGATTGATGAGCGGCCGGCAACTTCTTCTTCATATGACCTCATCCCCACAAAAGAATAAACTAAGGTGCCATTTTCGGGAACATTGGACAATGTATAACTTCCCTCGGAATCAGTGACGGTACCCCGTGTGGTTCCTTTCACTACCACAGTTACTCCGGGTAAGGGCTGTCCTGATTGGTCTGTTACTGTTCCTGAAATTGTTCTCGGTTGGGCATAGGCATTTGATATTCCTATAACCAAAAAAAGGCACAGGATAAATCCAAGCCTTCTCATTTTTTCATACTTCTTTTTGTTCATAAATTTAGTTTTATAGTTCTTAATTAGATTAATATTAATGAATAATACAAGTAATTTACAAGTTTATCTGCTTGTTTAATATTTTAGTTCATGCCACAAGATATAATAATTCTTTTAATTATTTATAGTTTTTTTTACAATTTTTTTCATTCCTAAACCATGAAAACACCTCATTACGTAAATTCATAGTAAATCTGTTATAATCTTCCGGTATAAAAAAATCAATATTGTTTTTTTCTCCATACCATTCATAAATTTTATTAATCTGCATCACAGCTAATTTTATATCAGAAATATGCGCATCCTTATCATATAAGGGGGCTATTATAAGCAAAGGTCTTGGAGCAACCAATGCTAACATTTCATGAAAATCAATCGGAATTCGTTTTTCGTTATCAGTGAAAAAGCCCAGCCTGGGTAAAAGCCCATGCAGATGCGAATAAGCCTTAACTCCTTCAGTTCCTCTATCCAGAGTATTAAGACGCATTGGCGTAAATCCGGCAACAGATACTACTCCTGCCACTCTTTCATCAAGAGCTGTAGTAATTAGGGTCTGCTTAAAACAATTTTTATTTAATTTATATAAACTTGTCGTCATCTTTGGATTAATAAGTACAAGGATTTATGAATAAAACAAAAAAAAAACATGCACCGACTCCAATCTATGTTAGCCCGAATCAACTTTCTCTCGAATGTTTTCGCATCTCCCTTTGCGCAGCATTTGAACAATATAAATCGATGGGTTGTTCTAGCTGAATTGATTCCATGGGATGATATATGCAATCTTTACCTGAAACATGTTGGTATTGCTCGTACTGGCAGGCCACCTTTAAGCCCCAGAGTTGTAATTGGGTCCCTGATCATAAAACATATGTGTAATCTTGATGACCGGGAAACAGTTGACCAGATCTCAGAGAACATTTACATGCAATACTTCCTGGGTTACTCGTCGTTTACTCCGAACCACCTTTTGATGCTTCGTTATTTGTTGAGTTCCGTAAGAGATTAGGAATGGATCACTTAAATGCTATTAATGAGAAAATTATTTCACTGAAAACTCAAATGACTTAAACTCCAAAGACGGTACAGTCATAGATAAAGACTCAAATGATGATCAAAAAGATGATTCTGACGCTAACAATAACATTAGCAACAAAGGGAGAGTCATCTTTGATGCGACTGCCTGCCCTCAGAACATTGCTTATCCAACAGATCTGGATTTATTTTCAAATGCGAGAGAGAAATCCGAGGAGTTGATAGATATACTTTATGACCCCTCGCTACACAAAAAGAAACCTAGAACCTATCGTCAAGTTGCCCGCAAAAGCTATTTTCACACAGCTCAAAAAAAGAATAAACGGCGCCAGGAAACCCGTATAGCTATTGGAAGTCAACTTCGTTTTTTAAAGCGTAATTTCAATTCCATTATCCGTCTTCTCAATTCATTCTCTACAATACCTCTGAACCCTAAAAATTATAAATACCTGTTGGTAATCACTATGCTTTATCAGCAGCAAAAAAAGATGTATGATGATAAAACACATTCTATCGAGGACCGGATTGTCAGCATTCATCAGCCACATGTGAGCCCAATTGTAAGAGGTAAAACACAGGCAAAGTTGAGTTTGGTTCAAAGATTCATGTTTCTATTATTGATGGCATCTCATTTCTTGACCAGATAAGCTGGGATGCTTTTAATGAAGGAAGCCATATGATGGAATATGTTGAAAAATACCATCAGCGTTTTGGATTTTATCCGCGCGAGTTACTTGCTGACCAGATCTATTGTACCCGCGCCAATCGGGCAGCATTGAAAGAAAAGGGCATCAGGCTTATAGCCAAGCCTCTTGGACGTCCCTCGGCAGTGCAGATTCACGTAAGACCGGGAGAGCGTAATCCAATCGAAGGTAAATTTGGTCAGGCTAAAACAGCATATGGATTAAACCGTATAAAAGCCAGGCTGATGAATACCAGTGAATCATGGATTGCCAGCATCATTTTGGTGCTTAACCTGGTCAAATTGGCCGGGGTGGCACTCCCGTGCCTTTTAATCAGGCGGGTAGAAAGTTTTTCAGCAAGAATGAATGAGATCTTTTTAAAAGAAATTGCAACTCCTAAAGAGATATACTACAAAATGTATAGTCAAATAGGAAAACCTAACAGAATTAATTATAGAATCATGGCCTGAGTTTTTCAGCAGGCCCTAATTAATCCTACAGTTGCTCCAAGAGAATAACCAGCTATATAAACCTTTTTGTTATCAATAAAATCAACATTTACCAGTGCATCAATGGCAGCTTGAGCGTCTGTTCCCATTTTCCCCATTTTTGACCAATGAGGATATCTCTGATAAAACCGTGTTCCTTCCTCAATCCGATTTCCAAATCCTATCATATCGTATGCAAAAACTGCATATCCTTTATCTATAAACGATTGAATTAAACCAGGCATATTTCTCGAATTAGGATAACTATATCCATGTGAATGATTAAATTCATGCAGATAAATTATGACAGGTAACTTTTTGGTTGTAATTTTTACTTCGGTACCACCTGGATAATAAAGATTACCATACAAATAATCACCAAAACTTATAGTTTGCCGCTGTATTTGCAGAAAAGGGAATCGAACGCATTAATTCTGTTTTTTTGCAATTGCAAAACAAGTATTTTATCTTCATTTACAGGTATGGTGATCATTTTTATTAATTCGTTCAATTGCCAAATTAAATAAAAAAATGATTAATTTCTGATTTATTTGACTTTATTTTCAGATTAAAACAGTTATTTGAAAAATAAAAAAGAATAATACCTATTATAGTATTCGATATTTATTACATCCAAAAGATTGATCATTTAGACTGAAATTACACCCTATCTGCAGCAAGACAATCAGGTCACCACTATTCTTCCATGTGCTTGACTTTTATTATTCTTTTGTTGCCGTTTTTAGGAAATGAACAAATTGTTGTTCCCGGTTTTTTTCAGATGATGGTATAAATCATTAAACAATGTCAGACAAGTCAGCAATAAATACTTGCCTCATTCCATCAGGAGCTGCCTGGAATGCTAAATTTTTATAGTTTCTGTCCCAGGTTGGGTGGCCATCTAAACGAATGGTATCATTTTTCAACTCCTGTCTTTTTGAAGTTTTCATTTTTGCTATAATTACTTCCTGTTCTGAACTCAATTCGATCAATTTTATACGAAGTTTTTGTTGCCCATTTTCATAAGGGAAATCATCTGTTGTTATGAATTTACTGTCAGGAGTTATTCTTGGGTGTCCTTCTCCTTTAATTCTATTGCTTATAATTTTAAAATTGGAACCGTCGTATAAAAACTGGCAATATCGGTTTTGTCCTCCTGAACCTTCTGGTTTCATGACCCGAATAATGTGTAACCCGTCCGGATGCCAGTTGGGATGCCCGCCCCCCTGTCCCCACACAAATTCACCGGAGGCAAATTTCAAGTCTGTCCCGTCAGTATTATATGTAAAAACCATCGGATTTCTTCCACCCCGGCCATCTGGAAACAAACACCGAAGCACTTGTAATATTTTTGTACTTTGTGGGTTTACCTTGCTGTGCCAGAAATAATAGGTTCCATTATCCTCAGGTGCAGCAATTGGTACTTTGGCAGCCACATCTGCTAAACTCAGCAATAATTGTTTTTGGTTTTTTTCAAGGTCTGTTTTCCAGATACCTTCATTACTGGCTGCACCAAAAGGTAATTTGTCCGGGTTCTCCGGTTTTTTTGAGGGTAACCCATATCCCTGTTGGGTAATATTTAATAACTCAAGAGGAAAACCTACTATAAATTGTCCATTGGGTGCTATATTGTACATTGGTCCTTCAAAGCCGGTAAATTTTCCGGTTTCGAGGTCTATTTGCACGCAAACCGCATTTCGATCGTTAAAAACGTCATTGGTATATAAATACCTGTCGTTAGCTCCCCAATGTAATAATGCACCGGTTTGAAAACCCCAGCTTTTCGTCTTATAGACGGTTGATATTGTTTCTTCCTTAAGATCAATTACACAAACATCAGCTATTTCCCCAAACTTTGGAAGCCGATCCTCTAAAAATGGAACACGCGTAACTGCAATGAAACGATTGGATGGGCTGTGGGCAGGAATATCATAATATGTATAATTGTAATGCCCGTCATCAGGGGTAACTTTGTATACCGGAACTTCCAGATCAAAAGAATCTGGCTTGTACTGACGTATGAAAAATTTTCGTTTTTCATACATTGGATTATAAATATGCCAAAGGCCAGGAGTTATTGCCAAAGCCGCAAATCCAAATGAAGTGTAAACAAATTTTCTTCTGTCCATAATAGGCCTCGTTTATTGTAGAATCATAATAAAATTAATTTCCTGGAGATTGTTTCAGAATAAGTCAAATGTTTATTCTTTCAGGATCGAAGAAAAGATGTTGTATAATTTTCTGCGAACTATTTAATTTCATCATTTATAAGATTTTCTGATATACCCCATCAATGACTATAAAGGTAATAAAAAATTTTATTGACCAATTTAATTTTATCTTCATGTCAGATGGATTTCTTCGTTTCTTTTTAGGTAAGTCCACTATCCCTATCCCGACAGGTCTTAATTTTCTAAAAATGCATATCAAAAAATTCTACCATCGCCTCAAATGCTTCCATGGTAAAACTATGCTCTCCTGCCGGCTGATGTACGACCAAATTGGCTGGTTTTCCGGCACATTCATAAGCCGGCTTTACAATACTGACAAATAAATCGACTGCCTCTCTAGTCATACCTACATCTTCAGTAGGAGCCCACAACATCAAAGGTTTTGGGGCCATCGCAGAGGCAAACCAGGCCTGATCCCCATTTGCAACAATTCCCGGAACCCACCAATAAAAGCCATGATAATCAATATTTCCGGTACGGGTAAACACATCAATCGAGCCAACGCCACCGCAAATAGGGGCAGATGCAGCCACACGATTGTCTAAAAGAGAAAGGTAAAATGCTGTAATTCCACCGAAAGACATCCCGGTTGCACCAATTCGTTTTGGATCTACATCCGATCTTTTTTCTAAATACGTTACTCCCTGGCGAATCTCATCTATAATAACACCCATTCCCGTGCGGCCATTTACCAGCTGTATTTTAGCTTCACTCGACGTGGAGGGTTCACGGGTATCCAGACCCCGCTGAGTGAGAGCCAGAATTAAATATCCTCTTCTTGCCAGTTCACGTGCCCATCCCAGCATCCTTGTATGAGGTTCATCTCGCCCGGGCCGTTGCCATTCTCCGGGACCAAATTGTTTGGTCACCATAGCATCCCGGTTTCCACTACTGCCATGAAGGCAGATAATCGCCGGAAATAGCTTGTCAACATTTGCTTTTCTTATCACATAGGCAGGTACAGTCTTTCCATCATATGATTTCCATGAAACATCCTCTATAATCAAACCTTCCTCTTCTTCGGAATTATGAACTACCACCTCGACATCCGGAGGATTAAGGGAAACCTTGAGTAAACCGGCAAAAGTTTTTCGGGCAACTTCTGCAAATACATTTTGCTCCTGAGATGAAGCAGCAGAAAGTAAAATAAAACTGAATGCAATTGTAAAAACAGCAGCTTTCATAAGTTCTTCTTTTGAGTTCTAAATTAGTAAAACAGGAAGCAGCAGTGCCTATTAATGTATTCTGAACTGGCTTTACCTTAACGGGTAAAGTTAAATTTCATTCCATAGACTTCAGCCTTACCCGTATTATTTCCCAAGACCATAAGTACCATCTGATGTATTGGATCATAAGTCCAGCCTCGGTTTTGTCCTAACATATCATTCATCAACAGTCCCTCCGGTGGTTCAATATTCATCCTGAACCAGTGATTTTCCCCTACCCGGTAAGCCCAGAATCCGGGTAATGAATTATCACCTGCAGGTTTACCTGCGGTTAGAAACACATCATCATCGGGCAGATAAACTGCTTCACGTCTGCATACCGGTGGATTGTCACCCGAGCCTGAAGAGAATTTCGGTTCGATTCTTACCCAAATATTTGTATTAAAAGGAAAACGCCAGAGCTCGTCCTGATTAGGGCCTGCACCATGCAGTATCAGCTGATCCCGGCGGGAATCGTAAACCAGGGCAGTCATTTCATAAAGGTTTTGCGGCCAGGGTCCTTTGCGGGTGAGTTTATCCCATTTCCGGTCAGTTACCTTAAGCTGATATACCGAGTTATCCACCACAGTGTTTCCATTAAAATCTGTCATATCGGCCCGATTCTTATTATTAAGGGCTCCCCAATTGTGGTCCACCCCCATCACACCATGCGGAGTCTGAACAAGCAGGTCAAGACCGGGTAATCCACTGCAGATGATTTCCCACTCTTGACTCTCTTCATGGTAACCCCAGGTTGCCCACTTAGCGTAATATGAAGGGGCAAAGTTTTCTTTTGTTCCGGAACCCACTATATTGGGCTCAATATCCTTTATTGAGTCAGGATTATAATCTCCTGTTAGCAGTATAGTTTTGGTATTAATGATTTTTCTGCTTACCGGATCATAGGCATATATCTTGCGTCCATGGCGAACCCATGGGCTCCCACTGAAGGTAACACCACCTGGATTAATTCCTTTGTCCCAAGCGCGTTCGGGGTACTCCGCCATAATTGGAGTTGACTCCCAGGTATTTTGCTCCACATTATAAAGATCATAGTCATTGCCCCCATAACCACAGTGGCCACCCCCCCAGTATATAATCCTGCCCTTATCGCTGTCAAATGCACAAGAACCCCAGGTACGTACCGGAGCAACCCGACCTGGATTTTCAAAGCGAACCCAACTGTTATTCACCATGTTTTTTATACGTACCATCTGCTGCCGGTAACGAACAGGATCCGGAGCTGTACCTTCAATAGCCTGTTTTACAGGTCGTTTGGGAAGCTCATGTTCTGAACCGGGGATTAAGGTCTCATCTTTTATACCTTGCTCCTTTATCAGGTAAGCATAAGTAGTACGAACCGGGTATATCTCATTGCAGTTGTGAGCGTCCCCCTCAAGTTTGTCCGAGGTGGTAAGCAGAATAATCCCCGCATCCGGCATGATATCTGCAGTGACATACCATCCGACCGGTACCTCACCCCGTAGTCTAATCCAGGAGTCGGAAACAACATCATAACCCCACATATCCTTGAGGTCATCATAGTTGTACCCACCTCCCATTATCACTTTACCTGTGGTGGTATCATATACAGTGAAATGCCCGGCACGGGCTTCTGGCATCCCGGCAGCTTTGCTTTTCCTCCAGGTGTTACTCTTAAGATCCAGTATCCAGGTATCTGCCCGAAAGTGGCTCTGGCCATCACCACCAAATACAACCATAACTTTATTCCGGGTATCACAAACCAGACGGGCGCACATACGCGGGGGGGATCACCACCGGTATCTACAGTTGACCATTTTCCTTCTATGCAGTCATATTCCCAGGTGCCTGTAAAACCTGCAGTATACCCATCAGAATCTGATTCAGCAATATGACCTCCACCAAAAAGAATTATCCGGTCACCAAAGGGATCATAACACAACGAACCAAACGAAACGGGGGGAGGAGTCTGATCTCCATCAATGTGCTGCCATTTGCGCTCTTCCACCTGGTACGCAAAAGTTCTTCCACCTGTGAAATATACCATCCGGCGACGTTTGCTATCATAAGTAATCTGGTCACCAACAATATTCAGATCAGGCCGGAGAACTCCTTCGCGTTCCTTTAGTTGAGGCCGATAAAAGCCTGGCGTAATGCCCTGGTATGAATCGACCATATGCATCGGAGGTAAGCTTTTGCTCCACTCCTGCAACTTGCTGTGCGGTAAATGATTTTCCCAGGAACCTGTTTCAGGGTTAAATGCGACAACATCATATTCTTTGTTGCCAGACCACGGTTCTTCAGGATTTCCATAGTCGTCGGAATAGAATCCGTGAAATCCCCAAAGTAGGAAGCGGTTTATATCCGCCACATAGCGAAATGAGCTAAACCTTCGCGCACCGAAATTCTCTCGTGAAATAAGACTCCAATGATTAGTTGTGACTTCCAACTGGAAACCTCCCCGATAATGGGAGAAATAAGGATTAATGATTGGAAATCCTGAATTCATCGCAAAAAGACCTCCAGATCCAAAAGCAGATGTCTTTATAAATTGTCTGCGTCTCACCTGTTTGTTCATAATATAAATACTTTAAAAATAAAATAATTATACGTGCTTACTCTATGAATTCTGAATTAATTGTGCTTCATTAATATAAATTCTTTAAAATAGAGAAAGCAACCTGGTGAAATCATTCTTTCAAAGTTGAATTACTAATTTTATGAATTGCTAATTCAAAGTCAATCCTCCAAACGTTCCTCTTCCAGACCGGTAACCGGTACATTATGGCTCGCCGCGTATTCATTTATCCGCTCGTTTAGTTTGTTCCGCCAGTTTGGCAAATTCATTCTTTGAAAAGGTGCTATCATATAATCTAATCCTTTACGGCGATCGGCGAAGTGATCTTTCACATCGTCCAGCACGTGCACAAAATCATGGCCATCAACACTCCGGTTTTTTTCATAACGACTCTTTTCCCATGTTAATGTAAGGTTTTGCCACATCCAATCGCTCCATTTTATAAGTGATTCCACATCGTTACTTGCCTCCGCCATAAACATTACTGCCTCAGCATGTTTTCCTGTGTTAGCGGCAGAACTTGCACGCATCATAAGTACTTCTGCATTATTAAGGGTTAGTACTGTTTTGATAAAGTAACGTTGAAGATAAGCAATAGACAAAAATACTTCCAAATTGTAACGATTCCTTTCCACCTGGCCGACATACCTGTTAAGCTGTTTTATCAAAATATCGTTTTTAAATTTCATGGTTTGGGCTTGTGTTATCAACTCGCTGTAGTTTGCCGAAAATATGGGTGTAACACTCAAGGTGTTTTTTTTGGGAATATCAGGTACGATAAGAACTTCATCTGTATGGCCGGTACCTATTCCCTTTCCGTAACTATTTCCGTATCCAGGGCCCCGTTCCGTACTCGTAACTTTGTCCCATCCTTCTGCAAAAAATTGAGCCCCTTCAATCATTAAATAATATATTGAAGTCATGTCAGGACTGTTCTGCCCATAAAATACATCCATAAAATCGGCTACATTTTGTTCCACCGTAGGCCAGTATGGAGTCCATCCATATTGAGTTACCGTTGCCCATGCTAATTGGAAGGTTTCCTCATGTTGTCCACGGTCATCCCATGCGGCTGCAAAAGTTCCTAACGGGGTTACTCCTTCAGCCAAGATATTTTTCACAGATTGAGAAATTATTTCTAACCGGTCGGGATGATTATGTGTTGTTGCCGGGAGAAAGAAATAATTCGGAAACAGGCGCTCAGAACCTCCTACACTCGTATTATAAGCAAGAATCTGCATTCCTAGTTTTTGCTCTTCTTTTATATATTTTTCACCTCCTACTCCATTAATTAAGTCACCAGGTAACATGGATATATGTTCCGGCAAAACTGGATACTCCACCCAGGCAATCATACGACGGCCTCTTTGGGCTAACCAGTCATGGGCTTTATTGGCAAACTCTATCCAGGCAAGGCTCCGGTTTTCGTCATTGTAGGTAGCTTCACATTTATCACAAATTCCGGCGTAATAAACCTCATCAGTTGAAACATGAAAATAATCAACCCCCGGAGTCGCATCTATCATATCCTGGTACATGTCAAAAATCAAATCAATTGCCTCAGGATTACACAAACATATCTGATAATTTGAACCATCACTCCGCAAATGTGCAAATTCTTCATGCTTTAATACATATGCCATGTGGGCGGGAGATTGTATCTCAGGAACAATCTGGATATGCCGTTCCAATGCGTAACGGGTTAACTCCTGCATTTCTGCTTTTGTATAAGCACCCGGGGCGCCAATTATTGGATGAGAAGGGTATTCGTATTTGTCTTCTATCTCAAAGCCGATCATATTCACTTTGAAGAATGCATGCCAGTCAATAAGACGTTTTAAAGTTTCCATTCTCTTTTGATGGTGCTTGGTATCCCAATGCACAAACCTTAGCTGAACGGCTGGCCAATCACGAATTGAACATTCCGGAAGGATATATTCCCCAACAGGATTCCTTCTTAAAAGCTGAAGGAAACTCTGCACCCCATAAAACAGTCCCGAATTGCCGTTCCCTGTAATTTCAACAACACCCGGCATAATTTTCATAAGATAACCTTGCTCGTTTTGTGCAGGGTTATCAGTTTCATTTACTGTTCCTGGTTGCACATTTAAGATAATCTTTTTGCTCCCTTTATTTCCGAATGTTAAATAATGTAGCTCTGCAGCTCCCCGGATAAGACTTTTATAAGCAATATCATCTTTACTTACCCCAGACTCAACTACCCAAGAACCATCAATAATAACATTTTTATCCCCCAACTCAACCTGCTGGGGAGCCGGTATTAAACTAAACCCTTTGGAACGAAGTTTTGTTAAAAATGCCCCGCCTCCATTATCGCTGCCAAATAAAGAGCTATTACAGAATAAAATTACTAACAATAGAAAAATGTTCGAAATACATTTCATTGAATTAATTCCAGTTTAAACACTTATTCCCCCGTATTTTCACCTGTAAAAATGCCTTTATTCAAGATGTTTTGGATGGGTTTAATATCCAGTTCATGCCTGGTGGCATACTCCAGGATAATTTCATTTAAGCTTTTTACCCACTTCTCTATACCAATTGTTGCTTCCTGTTCAAAATAACGTTCTTCTCTGGTAAGGTAACCAGGAACTCTTGTTTCGGCAAAAACATCTTTCATTTGGTTATAGGTTATTTCGCGTTCCTGAAGATTATTTTTACCTACACCAATGGCAAATAATAAAGCTTCCACTGCTCCATTAGCGTTTCCTGTTTGAGCCATTTTTTCAGCTGTTTGTAAATGGTTTTCCATGTCGTCCATACTTATAAATAGTCGGGCATGATGACGCATATACCGTGTCAAGGCAAGCAAAACCCTTAGGTTATAATCGTTGTGTTCTGCATTTATCCGGTTTTCCTCAAGTCTGTATATTACAGATGTGGCCAGCTGTTCCATATCTTTTGCTTCTGTAACCAGATCTTTATATCTCCCGCTTGCATATACAGGTCTTACATTTAAACCTGCAGTGAACGGCAGTGCAGGTGAGGGTAGGGTGGATTCCCTAAGTGGGCGTGGATAAGGCCACTTGCCGTCAGAGTTGCCATAACTTGATCGGGTAGTGCCTGTCCCCGGAACCTGGGTAACTACATTATCCCATGAATTGTTCCAAAAATTCGATAATTTGTCCATATCACGATAGATATCAACCATTCCACGTACCTGACTTCCATAAAAATCCACCATAAATTTTGCTGCAAAGCGTTCAACATGTGCTGGTGCCTGCTTATTCCAGCTGTAAGCAGCTACAGCCGACCATCCTAGCCAGTACAGTTCGCTGTGTGGCCCGGCGTCGTCCCATCCTGCGCCAAAGGCTCCTATCGGATTTCCTCTTTTAGCTTTGCCGGTAAACCAGGCGAGTAGGTTTTCCATACTTTGGCCTCTGCCACCCCCACTGAAATTAATGGGTGCTAAACTGGCTGTTTGAGCCGTATAAACCAATTGCCTGATTCCTCTACTATTTTCTCCGGTAATGTAATTTTCTTCAGTAATGGGTTGGATCCGGCCAGGAAAATAAGAAGATCCCAATACTCCTTCAATAATATCGGAAGGTAAAAGGGAAATATGTTCCGGCATCAGCGGCCATTCTCCCCAAATAATCATTCGTCTGTCTTGTTTTGCCAAATAATCATGGGCCTTGTTAACGAAATCGACAAAGGCAAGGCTTCTGTTTTCCGGATTGTATGGAGGGCATTTTTTACAAACACCGGCATAGTAGACCTCATCAGTAGAAGCATGAAAATAGTCCACACCTTTTGTAGCATCTATAAGATCCTGATAAAGTGAAAAAATTAATTTATTTGTTTCCGGATCACACATGCATGCCTGATAATCACTGCCATCTGCCCTAAGATGCGCATATCTATCATGTTTGAGCACCCATTGCATATGTGCAGGTGCCTGAACATTTGGCACTATCTGAATGTGTCTTTCCAGTCCATAATTTACGAGTTCCTGCAGTTGAGCAGGTGTAAAACCCTCCTTTACGCCTATTTCCGGATCAGTAGGGAATTTAAACTTATCCCAGATCTCAAACGATACCATATTTATTTTAAGGCGCGCAAGCCTGTCAATATATTCTTTCAACGCCGGCATCCGATCGAGGTGATTTTTTGTATCCCAATGAATAAACCTGAGTTGCAAATCAGGCCAATCGCGAATTTCACCCTCCGGTACTATTACATTTGAATTCTCCGGTCGCATTAACTGAAGCAAACTTTGAACTCCGTAAAAAAGCCCGATTCTGCTGTTTCCCGTAACTTGAATTTCCTCACTGGAAATTGTTAAACGGTACCCCTGTTTATTTAACTCAGGATCGTTTGTTCCTTTGAAATTATCCGCACTCACCGAAAGGATGATGTGTTTCTCACCGTTATTGCTGAATTTTAATTTATGAATTTCTTCAGTTTTATTGATAAGTTCTTTTACAGCAAAATCATCACCTACCTTAGAAATAACCTGCCATGTTTCATCAATAACCACATTTTCGGGTTTCAGGAATACCTGCTGCGGGAGCGGAAGTATACTGAATCCCCTGTCACTAAGTTGCATGTCAGTATCATCAGCAGCTGATATTTTTCCCTGATTGAAAGATAAAATAAACAACAAAGAAATGACGATATACTTTTTGTTCCTCATATTGTAATAATTAAATGAATAATGTATTGCAAACTTTTATTTAAAGAAAATAATTATTCAATTTTTTAAACCGGTTACCCATAGAAGCTGGATCGTTCATTTTATTAAAATCATCTCATAATGATGAGATGCAAACCCAATAAAAGATAAACTTCAAGGTTTAACCGATTCCTCTTTTCACAACTGAAATTCTCAAACATTTTTTCCTTTAATAGCTGATTTTTTATAATCCTTCAGTCTTTCAGCAACTTCATCATAACCATCTGCATAATGAATATATAAATCAGAAAGCAAAGAGTAAGACAATGCTTATTTCCAGCTCCAGCAGTGAATGGAAAAAATACATCAAACTATCCTTAATAAATGGTCAATTATATCCCGGATTTTGCACTAAATCTGTTTTTTCAATTTCTGATCTTGGAATTGGTATATAGTACATCCGTGTAGGATCAAACTGTCGGTTTTGAACATTTATAACATCATACGACAGTTGCCCGTTGTCATCTTTTTTCCATTCCATACCTAATGCATTTTGATTCAATACCTCCTCTGCAATCATCCACCTTCGTATATCCCAAAATCTATGATCTTCAAAACACATTTCAATATTTCTCTCATGCCTGATGTCTTTAAGCAGTTCCTCACCTGAAGAGGTAATATCGGGCAAATCTACCCGATTCCTGATAATATTAACATTATCTCTTGCTACCGATTCATTTCCCAAATGGTATTGAGCTTCGGCATAATTCAGATAGAACTCAGCCAAACGAAAGAATATATTAGGGGTTGTGGGGTAAACTTCAGTAAAGGCAACCGATTCATCCATATATTTTCTCTGACAATAGTCAGTTGCAGAAGCATTCCAGCCTCCCGGGCCGTCTTCAGAATCCAACCCGCCCGGCCTGAAAAATTCAACTGCCCTGCCTCTGTAAATAGCCCCATTGTATAATATATCGGCATAAAAACGCATTTCCCTGTTTTCATAGATTGTTTCCGGAGATGGGTTATATTGAGGTGATTCATCAATATAAAGCCCATCTTTCATTTGAAATTGATCAACGAATTGTTGGGTTGGATTTATGGCTGACCAACCATCGTAACCATTAGGTGAATTAAGCTGATCCAGATTTCTCAGAGTATTGCTATGTTGCGGATGATGAGGCCTGACGAAAATCATTTCAGGAGTTTTGCTTAAAAACATTTGCTGATATTCCTCCCAAGTGCCAACTTCTACCAAAGCATACTGAGGCAGGTCAATAACTGCTTTCGCGGCATCAGATGCATCCTGCCATTTTGTGGTTTTAGTATAATCAAACAACGGGCCGCTGGGTTGAGTGCCAGGATCATGAAGAATACTTGCAGCATAAAGTAAAACCTCTGATTTCAAACCAAGAACAGCACCTTTGGTAATTCTTCCCCATTCAGCGGGGGGGACATCTTCCGGAACCATATTAATAGCATCATCCAGTTCACTTATAATATATTCAACACAATCTTCAAAACTGCTTCGGGCAACTGAAAAATCATCAGTAAGTTCAAAAGGTTCGGTAATCAATGGAACTCCTCCAAACAGGCTTGTTAATTTGTGATATGACCATGCCCTTAGAAACTTCATCTCTCCCTTCAAACGATTTTTAATAGATTCATCACCTTCAACATTATCAATGTTTTGAAAGAAAATATTAACATTTCTGATGTTTATATACTCTGCTGCCCATCTTGAGCCAAAATAGCCTGCCTGATCAGGACTAATCTCGCCTTGTACATATTCGGCAAAACGGGAACTATGCAAACCATAAACCTGGTCGGAGGCACCTTCAGTCTGAGGAGCGGAATAATTGTTTACATAATGAATACCAAAGTCCACCAATCCATCATAACTTGACCATACATATTTCTGAACCAATTCCAGGTCACTCCAGACATCAGATTCGCTAATGGACTGTCGGGGTTCTTTATCCAAAACTGCATCTTCACATCCTGTAAAAAATATACTGCTGAAGATTATAAATAGTATTATTCTATAGCGTTTCATAATTTTAATTTTATCTTGTTTATAAAGTAATGTTCACACCAATATTAAACAATCTTTGTTGAGGATAATACTGTTCAGGATTGGAAGATCCTGATCCTGTTCCCATTTCAGGATTATAATCCTTGGTGCCTGTTCGGGCACTGATACCATCCCATATATACCAAAGTCTGTTGCCTTGTATATAAAATTGAACATTTTTGAAGTTTATCCTCGATACCCATTCCTGAGGCAGGTTATAAGTAATACTTACATTTTGAAGACTTAAAAAAGATGCATCGTACAACCAAAAATCTGAATATCTGCTGGTATAGGTATCATTACCCTGATATGCGCTGGGATATTTGGCGTTCGTATTTTCCGGTGTCCACCTTTGGGTAAAGAAATATTCCGGCAGATTTGTTTTTGTTGCACCTGCAGAATAACGGATCATATTCTGTGAACCTGCCTGACCATGCAGAAATGCATCTATACTAAAACTTTTATAAGTAAATCCAAGATTAATTCCATACTGTACCCTGGGAGTCCTGCCAAATTTTGTTCTGTATTGATCCGCTCCTGTAATTTCACCGTCTCCATTAAGGTCAACATATTTCACATCTCCAGGTTTTGTGCCGGAAATAACTGCTTCGGTATTGTCTATTTCTTCCTGGGAATTAAAAATTCCATCAGTTTTATAAAGTACATAACTATCTATTGGATTTCCTTCTGCCTTTCTGTAATCTGGAACGTCCTTTGCTTCATCAATGTAAACCACCTTATTTTTATTATACTGAAAATTGCCACCCAAAGTATATCCAAATTCATTCCAATTATTCTTGTAATTTAACATTAGTTCCATACCTGAATTATCTACCTTTCCCAGATTTTCGTCAGGCAGAGAAAGAGCTGTATAATCAGGTATTGAGGCAGACCTTTTTATTAAGATATCTCTTCTTTTTTCATAAAAATAATCTATGCTGCCGGTCAACTTTTTGTCGAATAAAATAACATCTGCACCAACATTCCATGTAGTTGCTGTTTCCCAGGTGATATTAGGGTTTGGTACATTTGTTTGTAACAAACCATCCGCACGGGTAGGGGACTCACCAAAAACATACCAGCCATAATAGCTGCTTGCAATTCCATATTTGGTAAGATATTGAAAGCTGGATACCAGATCATTCCCCATTTCAGCCAGTGATGCTCTGAGTTTTAAATGATCAATCAGATTGTTACTGAAAAATGATTCTTCAGAAATAGTCCATCCAACTGAAACACTTGGAAATGTACCGAACCTTCCTTGTTTGGGAAAATTAAAGGAACCGTCACGTCTAAGAGTGAAATCTATTAAATATTTGCGTTTGTAATCGTAACCAATTGAACCAAAATAGTTAACCCTGCCCCACTCATCCGAATAACCATTAGTAGTTTGTCCCAGGGTACTTCCTGCCCAGAGATCAACTTTTATATCACTGATCAGATCTCTTCTGTATCCCTCTAAATACTGCAAGAATCCGTCATTTTGTTCATAAGCAATAAAACCCGTAAAATTGTGGTCATTAGCGAAAGTTCTGTCGTATTCAAGGCGAATATGATAAAGATGTTCCCTTCTGAGATTGGTGCTTTGCTCGAGCTCCCTGTATTTCCATAAACCCGTTCCTTCCACATATTCTTCGGTAGTTTCATTATACGTATATACTTTATAGGTATTAGCGAAATATTCGGAATTATTAATATCGTAATCAAAAGCAGCATAACCTTTCATACTTAAACCTCTGGTTATCCAATCCATATCCAGGTCCAATGATAATTTGGATCTGAACTCCTTAATATTGTCTTCATCCCAACCCCCTTCATCGGAAGTTAAAATTCTGTGATTAATCCCCACAAGTGCGTCTCCTGGCAAACCATTAGGATAAAATGAAACAGCGTAAGGCTTGGCTTGCGGTATTTCATATAAGGGAGAATATGAAGGTGCATGAACTTCCCTTAATCTACCCAGAAGGTCAATACCCATTTTTAAATTTTTTGATACTTGTACATCCAGATTCGACCTGATCTGGAACCTGTCATAATACATGTCACCTTCCTGATACATGGAGCTTTTATGGAGATATTCACCGGAGACAAAATACCTGACCTGCTCGGTACCTCCATTTGCAGATACATCGTATTTAGTCTGAGGAACATAATTATTAAATGTTTCCTTATACCAGTTTGTACTGGGGTGCGTTAGGGGATAGTTACCACTTTGAAATTTTTGAAGATCTTCTTCATCCCAGACCGGGGTTCTTCCATAACGTTCATCAATCTCATTTAAGTAAGTTACATATTGATAAGAGCTCATTAAATTAGGGAGCCGAATGAAAGAGGAAAGGCCATAATTCGCATTTAAAGTAATTTCTGAAGTTCCTGATTTTCCTCTACGGGTAGTAACCAGAATAACTCCGTTGGCAGCACGGGCGCCGTATATTGCAGCAGAAGCATCTTTTAGAACACTAATCCCTTCAATATCTTCAGGATTTATATCGGAAAAACTGGATCGGGGCACTCCATCAATGACAATTAACGGGGAATTATTTCCTAAAGTTGACTTTCCGCGAACAAGCATTTCCAAACCTTCCCTTCCTGGTTCACCGCCTCGGTCATTGATTTTTAATCCCGGAATTCTTCCCTGTATGGATTGTTCTAAATTTACTGTGGGAGATTGTTCAATTTCAGTTCCGGTAATATTGCCTACTGAACCGGTAAGCCTTCCCTTTTCCCTGGTCCCATAACCTACAGCAATAACTTCTTCTAACCCAATGGCCTCTTCAGCCAAAACAACATTAATGTTGGTCTGATTTCTTACTTCCATTTCCTGGGTTCGCATTCCCACAAATGAAAACACCAGGGTGGCATCATCAGGAACATTTGCTAATGAATAACTTCCATCAGAATCTGTGACAGTTCCCTGTGTCGTTCCTTTAACTACAACTGTTACTCCTGGTAACGGCTGCCCATTGGAATCGGTAACAGATCCCATAATAGTCCGTTGCTGTGAGAAGGCAGCGATACTTGTGAAATAAACCAGGAGAAATATTAAAATGAATTTCTTTTTAATGATTGAATGCCTCCGGAAACGGAATAAACCGGAATGTTTTTTCTTGTTTTTCATGAGGTAAATTTTAGTTTTAAATGATTTATACAATAACAATTTCTGTAGCACTTCATTCATTATACTTCATAGGCATGATGATTATAATTTAAAAAAATCACTATTATTCTAAATTACTACTGGTGGGTAAAAATATTTTCACCAGATAATTTTAATTATCTATTGATACTTTTTTATTGTATTCGAACCTAAGTTAACAGCTCAATTAATGGTAAAAACATTAGAATATTGGGCTACTAGGAGCTCAAAACTACAGGCCAAATCAAATAAACACATCAAATAACGTATATAAATTTTTGATATTTAGTAATTTATATTAATTAATAAAAAATAATTCATCACTAATGATTCTAAATAAAAGTTTACCTAATATAATTAAATAAAATTAAAATAGAGCTCATATAATAAAAATATTTTTTAATCTTTATTCATAGGCGAATTTTTTAGTTCTAAGGTGCTTTATTTTAAATTATGAAACGACCATGATTGCGCCGTGCAAAATCCGTGAGGTGGGGATTTAATGGCGAACAAATATAAAATTGATGAAACACCTCTTAGTTTCCCAACAGGTATTCAATCCTGTCCGGCAAGGTTTAGCCAGCCACCGGAAGCGAGTCTTGCGTAGTCATTAGAAATGGTGGCACGAAGCGTAGACAGTGACTGTTAAAGGTGTGTTATAGAGCCACGAAAGGTTTGAAACACCAGGGACTCAATTGTTCATGTAAGTTGGGTCAACACCAAAAGCATCGTAAACGGCAAGATGCCAAGGTCTGGTCGGGGTCTGAGGACACATCACAGACAGAACAGGGAAGCACGGGAACACGGGAGAGCCTCCCGTCTCCACAGGAATTTGCGGGAATACGGTTAACCGCAACAGCAATTAACCGGGTTGAACAGGACATCTGTATCTCCTGATTCAGCGACAAGAAAAGCTACAGGCGATGGTGGTATTCTTAACGAGGGAAACCGAAGTAAAGGAGAAGGACGAAGGCAGTCTTAGCATCCCCATAGTACCGATTGAAATCCGGGAAACCATGACCGATGGAAGCCGGTGAGTAGGGAAGGGAAAATCCTGCCAGAGATGACAGGAGGATGCCGGTAGTTAGAACTGTAGATTTGAATAACCTACGTGGTCAGTCAGACAGGAGTTTTGACTTTCTGGGTTTCACCCATTATCTTGGGAAGAGCCGTAAAGGGATGAAAGTCCTTAAAAGAAAGACAAGTTCCAGGAAGTTCACAAAGGCCGTGATAAACAGAGTATATAAAAGTAAACCGTCATATGAAACTCAAATATTTAATCGCAATGCTAAATTTAAAACTAAGGGGGCACTATTTGTACTATGGCATAATCCATAATTACAAAGGTATCCACCGTTATTACGATGAAGTCAGGCGAAAATTGTATAAATGGTTGAGCCGCCGTGGAGGTAAAACCAAGTGGAATTGGAATTCTGTGGTTAAACTAACCGAAGAGTGGCAACCATTAATAAAACCTTTAATATCTAAACCGTATGTACAGACTTAGCGAAACTAACTATCGAGGAACCGGATGCGGGAAATCCGCTCGTCCGGGTCTGTGGGGGAACGGGGAGGTAACGAACCGCTCTACCCGGAATTTTGGAATGCGATATTCACAAAAGCGCATGAACAAAATTCATTGTGAGTTCCATCCGACCTTTGAAAATAAATTTTGTACGGATGAAATTAAGCAAAAATTACTGCTTCGAACCAATTGAAATTTAATACGAATAAGATATGCGTTCCTCAAGAAATGAGGATGTTTTTATACTGCAGTTCCCCGCTGATTTGCATCGACATTATTTTTTAATATAATCAGCTTCTATTGATTCATTGAATCATTTATTCTATTTTCTGAAAGGTTTTCAATACTTTCCTGTGTAATGAATTTATCCTGCATTTCCTTTTATCTCACTTTGTTCAGCTCGGCTGAATTCCTGAAGAATCGCATTACACAAGGCGTACTTAAACATATTATGCTGTTTAATCCCACTGGATATGTCAATTGTAGTATTTCCTATTTTTAGTTCCGGCAACCCTATCCGGGAAATAGAAATTAAGAATTTCATCCTGATTTTCATATAATTTTCCAGATAATCTGTTAATTCTGAATTAAATCCGATCAGGTAATGAATAAGGTTTCCTGTATTCTTTGGAAAGCATCTGGTTTGCTTCTTCATCATTGATAACTGTTAATGATGTTGGATCAATATTCAGTGTGCGTCCCAGCCTGTATGATATGTGGCCTAAATGTATCAACGCACAGGAATAAAATCCCTCCTCAATGGGTGCTGTTAATAATGAAGGATCATTTGCCCTGATTGCATCAATGAAATTTTGATAATGGTTACCAATCCCTTCTCCGGAATCACCGGGTTTTCTTTCTTTTCCCATATAGGTCTGCCACCCCTCCACATCTTTCAGCATGTATCCTTTGGAACCATAAAATATGTTTCCTACTACATTGGCAGAGCTGGTCATATAAGTATTTGACAAATTTCCTTCTGAACCCAAATGATTTCCTTCAGGATTTGTCATCCAGTGCCTTACTTCAAATTGCAGGATTTTCTTTTTATCTCCTGTACCCTTTGAATTGGGAAATTCATACAATGCCATTAATGTATTTGGTGTTTCCTGAGCATCGTCAAATAAAAAATGCCCTCCAACAACACTTACTTTATTCGGAATTTTCACATCAAGTCCCCAGCGTGCCACATCCATCTCATGAACGCCCTGGTTGCCCATGTCTCCATTGCCGTAATCCCAGTGCCAGTGCCAGTTGTAGTGAAAACGGTTACGGTTGAACGACCTTTTCGGAGCCGGTCCCAGCCACATATCATAATCTACTTTATCCATGTAGGATTTTGTGTAGGGACCCAGCCACGATTGGCTGTCGATTGTATTTGCATACCTTTCACCTTCCTGCATGTACCCGTCGGGATATTTGCCGATGGAATCGCGCCATTTGTAGCAGACTCCCTTCCCAAGGTAAACCTCGCCCAGCTTCCCGTCGCGCATAAATTGAACAGCCGATTGCGCTGAAGGATTGCTTCGTTGCTCTGCTCCATCCTGAACCACCACTCTGTATTTTTTGGCAGCTTCCAGCAACTTTTGGCCTTCTTTGATGGTATGGCACGATGGCTTTTCAATGCTTGCATGCTTCCCGGCCTGAATAGCCCATATGCCGGCCAGTGCATGCCAGTGGTTGGGCGTAACAACTGATACCGCATCTACTGCTTTATTTTCGAAAAGTTTACGCATGTCGCTGTACAAGGTTGGTTTAGGTAATCCTTTGTCTGTAAAATGCTTTTTCACCCTTTCCCCGAAAAGATTCTCGTCTACATCGCATAAAGCGGTTACTTCCACATTTTTTAGTGCCTGGTAAGACTGAATGTGCGACTGGCCCATACCTCTAATTCCTATTACAGCTACATTTACCCTGTCGTTTGCACCTTTCCATCTTTTTCCGGTTAACAGGGTAGGAGCAGCGATAATTCCCAGATTGCTGACAGTTGCCGATTTAATAAAATTTCTTCTTTTCATAGCATTTTTATTGCAGTTAATATTTTCCAAATTTCTGAAGTGTTTCCCACATGGCCATTATATTTTCCGGCGGAACCTCAGCCTGTATGTTATGAACCGTATTAAATACGAACCCTCCGCCGGGTGCCAGTGCTTCAATATTTCTGCGAACATTATCTTTAACCTCCTGAATTGTTCCTGAAGGCAGTATGTTTTGGGTATCCACACCTCCGCCCCAGAAAATTATATCCCGACCAAAATCCTTTTTGAGTTGAACAGGTTCCATACCCATTGCATTAATGTGAACCGGATTGAGAATGTCAACTCCCATTTCAATAAAATCGGGAATAATTGGACGGACGTTTCCGCAGGAATGAAAAATGATTTTGATGTGTGGAGCCTTTTCTTTTATAAATGAAAGCACACGTAAAAAATGCGGTTTGTAATATTCCCTGAATTGTTCGGGACTGATAAGTTGTGATTGTTGGGAACCGTAATCATCACCTTCACCTGCAATGTCAACTAAATCACCAAGTTCATTAATGGCAGCATCCCAGAATTCCATTTTCAGATCGGCCAGTTTCCCAATCAGTTTGTCTGAATTGACTGGAAATAAGAATGGGTCGAGCATGGCATTTTCCATTCCACGTAACCGCTGATGCATCTCAAATAAGCCGGCACACAATCCTTTGGTCATCACAATTTTTCCCTGTTCTTTGAACTGTATGGCTTTATCGCGTAATCCGGCAAATCGCTTCTTATTGTCGGAATCGGGCCAGGAATAGGTATCAACCACTTCTGGCTCTTCAAAATTAACTGCTTCCATGGGGTGTTTTATCAGTGAAAACCAATATCCATTTTTAGGAAACTGATGGGTAAAGCCCCATTCATCAAAATATTCAAGGAAATTCCCCCTGTCTTTCAATTTTGAGTATACATTCCAGTTATGGCTGGTAAGCGGAAATACCCCACGGGTGTCCACATTCAGTTTTTTCAGGATCTCATTATCCGGAATTACAATCTGCTGAATCACATCCGACCACTCCGGTTCGTCCAATTCCATTCCCAAAAAGGTTCGCAGGTTTTGGTATGCTGTGTTGGTAATTCCGGTCCAGGGGGAACCTGCCAAATCAAATGGAATCCGGTCAGGTTCTTCGTGATTCATGGTTTTAAAAATTCTGTCTCTTGAATTCATGAAATTCTATTTTTTAAAGACACAGGCTTCATTTTTGGTGAAATCAGGTGGATTACAAGTAAGCCAGCCAGGTATCCAAATGCAGCAATTACAAATGGGAAAACGTACCCCTGAGTGCCCGATTCATTGAGTGCATAACCAATTAAAAGGGCAGTACCCATGGCGGCAATGGAACTAACTGTGGTTGAAAATCCAATTACCGATCCCACAATTTTTTTTGGAAACAGATCGGATGCCACAGTAAAAATATTGGCCGACCAGGAGTTATGGGCAGCAGCAGCAAGGGCAATCAGCCCCACAGAAACAGGCAGCGAATCAATATACGGAACCAGCATTACCGGTAAAACAAGCAGAGCCGTTCCCAGCATCGTTATTTTACGTGCAAAGTTGGTTGATTTTCCTTTTTTTAACAGAAGTGAAGAAATTGCGCCGCCTGCCATTCCGCCACCCCAGGCTACTATATAAATAATGACCAGCGGAAGTGCCAGGCCTTTTAATTCAATTCCAAACCGGGCATTTAAAAATTTAGCACCCCAGAAAAGATAAAAATACCATACCGGATCGGCAAACAATTTCCCCAGTGCAACCACCCAGGTCTGACGATATTTTGCAAGTTTTTTCCAGGGAACCTTTATTTTTTCTAAATCACCGGAATCACTGCTGATGTATTCCCGTTCGGCATCATTAACAAAGCGGCTTTCCAGGGGAGATTTGAAGAAAATCAGCCACAACACCAGCCAGGAAGCACTGAAAATAAATGAAACAACAAAAACATATTGCCACGATACAAGATAATAAAGTACTACGGGGATAATCAACGGTGCAATTACCTGACCGATGTTGGAACCGCCATTAAAAACTCCGGTTGCATACGCCCGCTCTTTTTGCGGAAACCACTCGGCAATGGTTTTTATGCTGGCGGGAAAATTGGCGCTCTGCCCAAGGCCAAGCCCCAATCGAGCTATGAAAAAACCAATCCAGCTGCGGGCAGCGGCATGAGACAAACTTGCAAACGCCCAAATTATTGCTGCAAGCGAAAAACCCAGCCGGGTACCCAACTTATCAATTAAATACCCTATAAACAGCGGGCCAATGGCATACGATAACTGAAATGCAAACACCACATAACCATATTGTTGTTCGCTCCATCCCACTTTGTCGGTTATATATGGAGCCAGAATACCCAGAATTACACGGTCGAAATAAACAAGGGTAGTGGAATAAAACAAGAGGGCAGCAATCACCCACCTGAAATTTGTTTTTTTATCACCCTGATAACCCTGATTCTTTAATTTCATTAGGTTGAGTAGTAAAGATATTGACAACAATTAATTCCATCATCAGCAAATCATGCTAAAGATTATTTTCCTGTTTGAACGTAACAAACATTTTTACCTGCTTTGTCTTTTTCTCGGCATCAGTTCAATCAAATTGATTACGGTCCCTGAATGAGATCTCCTTTTGTTATATTCCAACATCTTTGCCGGAGCATGATAAATGCAGAAATTATGCGGCATCATCAAAATTGCACAGGATAAATCCACACCTTCTCATTTTTTAAATTCATTTATTCATAGCTAATTGGTTCGTTTGTTTTTCTATCAGATAGTTACATATGAAAAATACGATAAAATTTCAAGTTGCCAAAACATTCCGAATTATACATCCGGTTTTACTCATGAATATAATCTGTTCCGTATGGCTTTCTCTGGGTTCTTGAAATCATGGAATTTGCTTCACTGTCATTTATGAATTGTTCTTTTGCCGGATCGTATTTTAATCTTCTTCCAATATGCATGGCAATATCCCCCAACAATGCTATGCTACAGCTTCTGTGTGCAACTTCTGCAGGAACCAGGGTCTGTTCCCTTGATTTAATACAATCGATCCAGTTGTCATGCAAACTTTTAGTCTGCAAAAGATGTATCTCGTTTTGCTCTATCGTTGATTCAAGTATTTTCTTATCACTTGCATCAAGCAATTTTGAGGATACCCCTTTGTCGGGATCACTTTCTGTTACTTTGATGCTTCCCGGACCTGCGGAAATCCATCCGTCTGTTCCCTCGTATCTGACTCCGCCTGGATATTTATGTCCAAGTATACTCCTTATTCCATTCTGATATTCCAGAATAACCATAAAATCTTTAGGAACATCAAATAATCCGGATTTTGGGAATAATCCAACTGCCTCAACGGAAACAGGACCCGTTCGCTCTGTATTCATTCCCCAGGCCGCAACATCAATGTAATGTTGTCCGGTGTTGGTAATTCCTCCGGCACCAAACTGATGTCTCTTCATCCATCCAGGCCTGCCATAACCATCCTGTGGATGAACACCTGCTTCGGTATAATAAACCCATGGCGTTGAACCCAGCCACATTTCATAATTCAGGTTTGCAGGCACCGGCTCTTCAGGAAAATCAGGGCCCGGTCCTTCACCACCAATGCCAATGTAAATAGTATGCAGTTTGCCAATCCTTCCGTTGCGAACCAGTTCTGCAGCAATTCTAAACTGATCAGAACATCTGTGCTGGGTGCAAATCTGCGAAATTGTTCCTTTTCTTTTGACAGTATCGGCCAGCTGTTTTCCTTCAGCTATTGTCAGGGTAGTAGGTTTTTGCAAAAAGAAATCTTTACCAGACAACGCTGCTTCAATAGCAGGTTGGGCATGCCAGTGATCCGGAGTACTTATTACTACTGCGTCTATATCGCTCCGCAGTAGCAGTTCACGATAATCATCATACATTTTTACATCTACAGAAGTACCCTTCTCCTTATAGGCATCTTCAATCGTTTTTTTACCATCCGCCATACGTTTTGAATCAAGGTCACTGATTGCAATTATGCGCACATCATTATGTCTCAGCATCGATCGGGTATCAAGTCCCCTTGCAATGCGACCATAACCGATCTGTGCAACCTGAATGAAATCATTTGGCGGATTTTTTCCCATTACTCCGGAAGGAATTATTGTTGGGATAACAATCGCTCCTGTTGCCGAGGTTAAAGTTTTTGTCAGAAATTGTCTTCTTTGCATTTTGTATTTATTTAAAAACGATTATCCTTTTTGGATAGGGGGATTATCCATATCCAATTGAGTTTACAGTTGAAATGCTGCCTGTTTTAATATTGTGAAACATTTTTAGTTGATGTTGTTTTCTTCCTTCATTTTATTTTTCACCTCTAACAAATTTAACATTTTCTGTTTAAAAATAAAGTACTTAGAGATAAATTGAATTTTTATTTGACTGGTTTCAGGTGATATTTTCTCAAAAACCCTGACAAAGTAAAGGCTGCCTCTGATTTGAAGCAGCCTCCATTTCTAAATTCTGCCGAATCCCTTCTGCCTGAATGAAAAGCAATTACAGAACCATTACCCGGAGATAAACTATCCAAATGAAAACATAGGTTATTCCGGATGGCATGGGAGTTAAAGCCTGTCGTCAAAGGGTTCGCGAAAAATGCTTTTTTACGGACATATACAGCAGTAGATATCGGTTTATTAACCTATAAATCCTGTTTATCGGCTTTTATACCGTTAAAATATGCTGATAACGATTCCTGCAAAGGTGGCAATTCCAAAACTTAAAAGGGTTCCCACCAAAACATATTCGCTTTTTTGGGTGTCTTTGAATCTTAATATGGATTTGGCAGCTATTATAAGGCCTACTGCCTCGTACTGCCCCAGCAGTATTAAGGCCAATGCAAGAAAACGTTCTGCAATGCCTATCAGTTTTCCTGCATTCGGCAGACTTTTTCCTTCTACATTATCCGGAGTATCTTTTGGTGTTTCAATAGAAAATGTTTCCATCACAAATTTTATTGTAATGTTTGCAGGCTTGGCACATAGCAGGAACCCGGCAATGACAGCCAGAGTTTTGGTTTCAAATTCAAACAGGAAATTAATTCCGGAAACGGAATTGTACAGCAACACAACTCCGGCAATTGTCATAAGATGAAGCAGCTGGTCGATAAAGAAAATGTATTTTTTTCCGATCCTGAGAATAATCCAGCTTTTAAAAACATCAATCAAAAAATGAATGATTGTCAGTGAGATGGCAGCAATCCAGAAACCCGGGTCAAATGACAATAGATAACTGGTGGCAAATACAATTAGGATGTGGTAGAAATGATGACGGCCGACAATTGTTTTTTCTTTTTTATTGCACCATTGCTGAGGTTGCAGGGTAAAATCGGAAAGCAGGTGAGCAATAAACTGCAGAATGAGTAGTTGCAGAATGATCATTGGAGTGTTTTTTCAAAATAATTGACTGTCTTTTCAATGGAAAGCCACCCTGCAGCTGTAGAGTGCTGGCTTATGGTCGACTGGTTCTTTCCTAATTTTTGTGCGATTTCTTTTTCACTAAAATCGAGAAGTTTATAATATATTATCTCACTTTGCTTGGCCGAACATTTCGAAATTATGGTGTCCAGCAACGAGAAAATTGCATCAAACTGTTCCTGCAATTTTTTATCACCCGAACAAAAGAACAGCGTGTTTTTAATTACAATTTTTTGCTTATCCGAAGTCGAAAAGCTTTTTATTGTCCGCCCCGATAAATAAATTGCTTCACCGTCGATTATGCCATTAATGGGATCAAGTTTATTTAGAGGTGCTACAGCAACAGCAAGCCTGATGCCATGCTCCCTGAAATATTTTAATGAAGCGTCTTTAGCTGGCTGCTTTTTGTCCGGTTCAAATGATTTCACAAAGGTTTTTAAGAGCAATGCTGTTCGCAGTGCAGGTTTAGGCGATTTCAGAGCACATTCAATGTAATCGCCCTGAATCAGCCTTCCATAAAATGCGTACCGTTTATACTTATGGCTTAGTTCATCCAGCAAATTCCTGATGCCCGATTCCAGTTTTCTTTTCGCCTCCTCCGGCAGGGAAGTGTAAGAAATCACATCGGCTGAAAGGGTAGCATAGTTCATAATCCTATTTATGGGTAAATGTACTTATAAATATGGTTTATCGGTAAAAATGCCGATAAAATTTTCATAATAAAAGAATTTTATTGATCAAAAGGAGAAGGTTCCTTTCTCAACACCTCCATCCAACACGAAAGGAACACATTTCACCGGCAGATTCCAGTATTTATTTTCTTATAGGATTTGTAATTAAAAATACTTTCCTGTATCTTTTTTTACTATCCTCTTGCTCCCCACCAATTCCAGCTTTTCGGAAAATTTATCAGATCCGCAATTTTTATTGGTTGACCTCCTGACTCAATGGATTTAACAGCAGCTATCCCAATAAGGCTTGAGGTCACTCCTGCACGACTACCGGCAATTTGGTTTAACGGATCGGCCTTTTCGGGTATAAATAATAAATCTTTCAGGTGTGGATCGGCTCCACCGTGACCGCCTCTTTCGCCCTGGGCACGGAAATTCTCTTTTTCTTCCCCGTCTGCCCGAACCTGTATCCCTTCTTTCCCCCCAATCTTCATTGTTTTGGTCTCTCCAAAGTTTTTAGTGATGCGGAATTCCGATTCAAACGGTACATCCCAGGGTTGGTTGTGGAAATTGCGGATATCCAGGCGTCCTTTATTTCCGTTAAAAGCAATCTGCTGTCCTTCGTAAGGCATGTATGAATTCAGTGAATAATTGAGAATGGCTCCATTATCGTATAGCACCTGTACTGATTGTGTGTCATATGATGTAATGTCATGATCCCAGACACAATCGTCCCGGGTATAGCCATCTTCATGTTCACATTCCACATATAGCTTCATTTCCCGGTCGCTTTTGGTAATGTCCCAGTAAAAGTCACATTGATTTTTAAACTGACAACCCCTGCATTTTTCACCACGGAAGGGATTGTTGCTGCCATAAAATGCAACTTTTCCTAAAGCAGTTACCTCCACCGGTTCGGCATTCATCCACCAGTTAATCTGATCAAAATGATGAGATGCCTTATGCACCAGGAGGCTTCCGGAAAATTGTTTTTTGCCATGCCACCGGCGGTAATACGAAGATCCATGGTTGATATCCAGAAACTCGTGGAACTCTACTGAAATTATTTTTCCCAGTTCATTGCTGTCGAGTATCTTTTTAGCTTGCATGGAATCCTGTCCGTGCCGGGCGTTAAAACCAACCCAAACTGTTTTCCCTGTTTTAACCTCCGTGTCAAGTATCCGCTGGCATTGTTCGGCTTCGGTTGCCAATGGTTTTTCTGAAAGTGCATCGCAGCCAAGTTCCATAGCCCGTACCACGTAATCAGCATGAAAACAATCTGTGGTAGTAACAATGACCAAATCGGGTTTGGTTTGCTGAATCATTTTATCAAATTCACTGGAATGGTAAAGCGGAGCATCCGTTCTGATGAGTTCTTGCCCTATTTTTAAGCGTGCCTTGTTTGCATCGCATAATCCAACCATTTCTACATATTCGGAATAGGGATGAATTAAATTTTCTCCCCAGGTGGCAGTTCCCCTGCTTCCGGTTCCAACCAAAGCCACACGGACTTTCCGGCCGTTTCTGGTAATCTTACGCGACAACTCATTTTGCTGTGAAAAAACGGCATTGAAAGGATGGGTCAGAGAAACACCTGTAATTCCTGCTCCGGCAGCAGCAATAAAATTTCTTCTGGATAAAGGTTTCATAATTAATTATTATTAATAGTTTTTTTTGCAAATTCTGTCAGTTAATATCACTTTGTTCATCCAAATGAATACCTGAAGTATTTCATAATATGGGAAGTACTTAAAAACAATACTTTTTTTAATTCCATAGATTTGTCTATTGAATTTGTATAACCTCTATGTATTCATTTTAACCCATAAAAGCAGAACTTACTATTTGTATTCCGCGATTTCTATCCAGCAAAAACAAATTAAGATAACTTTGCTGAAAAGCTCATAAGAATCCCACTTCACCCAACTTAACCAGCTTAAGTTTCAAAAAGATGATGTCAATCTATGGATTAATGCTATCTGTAAAGTTTTCAATTTTACCATATGGTCCGCTAAATAATTCTGCTGCAATTTTATAAATTTAATTTGTAATTAAAAAAGTAATTTACTCTTTTAAAATTTTAACTGGCCACGTCATACTTCATCAGGAACAACATAGGGTTTACGATATCTTCGTGTTAGCATCACATCAGCTTCAGGATCATTTGCAAATTTTTCATAGGCGTCCATAAAATTTAATTTCCGATCAAGCCGGTAGGAAATGTTGGCCAGCAAAGGAAGTGCGGATGAATAAAAGCCTTCCCTTATATCGCAATGAAGGTTTTCCTTTTTCCCCGAACGAATTGCGTCAATAAAATTTGTGAAATGATTCTCATTCTGATTTCTTTCAATCTCATCGGAGGTTGCAAAAGGCTCTTTTTCCCTTCCGCGAAACGCGTTCCAGTTACTTCCGTAAATTTCGAGCCAGCCTTCAGTGCCATAAAACAGATTTCCGAGTTCCTGTCCTTTGCTTCCTTCCTGGTTGGTGTAGCGTCCGCGTGTTTCGAACTCCAGTATTTTTCCATCGCTGTATTTAAACACTGCAGTTTGTGTGTTGGGTGTTTCCTGAGAAGTAGCATCGTGGCCGTAAGCATTTACGTCTCCATATACCTTTCTTGCCGGTGTTTGTTCTTCCGGTTTTCCTTTATCTTGCCTGAATCCATAAATACCACCGGTGGAATAGACGGAAACCGGATGTTCGTTTTTTTCAAGGCCCCACCGGGCAATGTCAAGCTGGTGCGGGCCGGTGTTTCCGGTATCGCCGTTTCCGGTATCCCAATACCAGTGCCAGTTGTAATGGCCTTTTTTTTCATTGTATGGCCGCCATTGAGCCGGGCCCAGCCAACGGTCGTAATGCAGTGTTTCCGGAGGATCACTGTCAGGTGCCATTCCATAGGAATCTCGTGCTTTATAACACAGGGCACGCGCCATATAAATATCGCCTATGCCGCCATCATGCAACAATTTAATTGCAGCTCTTATATTGGATGATGAACGATTGTTCATGCCAACCTGTACCTGAACATTATATTTACGGGCAGCATCAATCATTTTGCGTCCTTCCCAAATATTATGCGAAGCTGGTTTTTCAACATAAACATGTTTCCCTGCCTGGCATGCCCAAATTGTTGCAAGTGCGTGCCAATGATTTGGTGTAACAATTGAAACGGCATCAATGTCTTTATCATCAAAAACCTTAAGCATATCCCATTCAGTTGAGGGTTTCTGCCCTGTTTTATTGGCTACCATTTTTATACGGGAATCAAAAAATTGTTCATCAGCATCGCAAAGGGTTTTTATCACAACATTATGGCTGTCTTTTATATTACACCAATTTTCGATATGAACCGATCCCTGGTTGCGGATGCCTATGACAGCCAAATTAATCCTTTCATTGGCACCTGCTATGGAAGCATAGGATTTTGAACTAAAGCCCAACCCTCCTATGGCTATTCCGGCAGTGCCTAAAGTACTTTTTTTAATAAATTCTCTTCTTTTTGTCATCCGATTAATTTTAAAATTTGAGTCTCGATTTTATAAATTGTTGTTGAAATTAAATTTGCCCTATAGCGTGGATACTAACTTATCAAAGTAACTTTTTTGTTCTTTCATTGCAGTTATAATATCTTCAGGTACATTTCCTTCCTCAAGAAGAATCCACCCCTTATAATTTATCCCACTTAGAAGTTTAAAAAAATCCTTATAGGGATAATCATTTTTATTCATAGGATGTACATGAACGGTATCCCCAATCCATTGCTTTACCATATTAAAATTTCCGGTAAGACCTGGTGAATTTGTATCTACTGTATTGCAATTCCAGCAGATTTTAACATTCGATTCTGTTACCTGATCAAATATGGCTTTCATATTCGGGAGTTCCTGTGTCCTGCGTCCATGGGCTTCAACCCTGACTAACTGGCCAAAATCACCGGCAAACTTGCCTACTTCATTAAGCGATGAAGCTATCTGGGAAATGGTTTTTTCATCAGAAACTTCGGGAGGAAGATTGTTTGGTTTTACTTTTATACCCGTTGCTCCAATATCATGGCAGAGTTTGATGTATTCTTTTGTGTCTTCAATATTTTGTTTAAGAACAGTAGGATCCGGGCTATGGTATTCGAAATTCGAGCCATAGCCCACATTGGTTACTGAACTGTCGGCAAATCTCTTTTTTACTTCCCTGCGCTGTGGGGCACTTAAACTTGTTTCCACTCCATGAGCATGTTCTGTCCGAAGTTCTACCCCTTCATATCCGGCAACCTCACAATTTTTTATTAATGTTTCCAAATCCCAATCTTTCCCCCATTGGTAAGTTACAAGTCCAAACCTCATTCTTGATTTGGCATTACTTGAATACGTATATAAAGGATTCATTAATCCAATACCTAATCCGGCAATGCCAGATGTTTTTATGAAATTTCTTCTGCATTTTTTCATTGTTGTTTATTTTTATTTTCCTTTTTACTAAATAACGGGATATATATCTTTGCTTTACCTTAGGTTAAGTCCAATCAAAATCTTAAAGAAAAAAAATCCATTTAATGAAATTTCTTACTCACCAGCAGAAAATCTAAATTGCAAATAAATTTTGATACACATACAAATATAAACTTTTTGTTGTTGTTTTTGTCGTTTTGCTGATAAGCTCTTTTATAACTTTTTACAAAACCTGTCGTAAAGAGATTTTACTTCAATCATTATCTGATTTCCAGTTTCAAAATTGAAAATGAAAGATCTTTGGCAGAGGAATACATAATCGCCCCAGGTGGAATAATGGTAGAGTCTGGACCGAAATCACTGGCACAAATCAAACCGGAATAGCCAGCTACAATAGCAACGTTTACCTGCAATATTTAAGGCAGTTTATAACTGTTTTATGGGTGAAATTTTACTATTCCTAAAAGTGCCTCTTGAAAAATCCTAATCTGAAATGACAGAATATTTTTCTGAACATCTTGCAGAAGAATTTAGTTTTAATTCTCCCGAAGCCCCGGATCAATGGAATTTTAGAGAATTATTTTTCTGACATTTTCTGGTCAATAAGTTCTCCTAATTTAATTCTGGCCTGATCCCATTTTTCAGCATCATAATTCCAAACGTCCAGAATTCCAATAGATTTTTCACCAAACGGTTCTTTAATGATTTCATTTACAATTTGATCGACACGTTTGGAATTTCCATCTAATTTAGCGAGTAGTCTCATGTATTCATATTCCTGTACGCCATTACGCATCGTTTTTAAGCGAATTGAAGGACAAGGTTTATTAACATTTGGAATTACATCTGGCTTATATATTAATGAAGCATTACCATTAAATTTTCGGTAAGTAAATTCTGAATCTGCTTCAGAATCTTCTTTATAAAAATCCTTCCAGGACTCAGGATCGTACCATCCTCTTTCCCATCCAGCCCCTATTCCCCAGCTAAGCCAGGAGTATGTATTATATTTCCAACAACTCCAACTAATTGCTCTATCGTTAACCAAAGGCAAATCAATAAATGTTGAACTTCCAACCCAACCATTCACTCTGCTTTCGTAAAGCATTGGGCCGTAAAGCCAATCATTTATTCCCATTTTTTGGTATTTTGTTACCTCTTCGTTATTATAATTGAGAGTATGAGATGCCCAGGCATTAATGGAATTTGCAATAACATTCATAGCTTCTTCACTGTATGAACCATCAACTCTAAACTGTGCTTCAGGATATTCTTTTTTAAAAATATCTCCATAAAATACCATTCGGTCCCATGCTTCCGGAAAATAAGATTCATCAAGCCCATTTAAATAAACTGTTAAATCCGTTTTTTGAGGATTAATTAAATATTGAAGATGTTCACGTACTTCTCGTATAACATTTACATAAATTTGTTTATTTTCAGGATTTCTTTCTACATCTGGTTTTCCAATATCGGGCCATCCCGAAGTTTCATGTTTTCCGTATACATCAAATGGTAATGCAAAAGTCTCGATTGGCTCTCCATAGCCAGGACCATATTCGTAGCCATAGGAATTTGTGAAAGCCTGCCCTGTCATGTATTTCTTCATATTTTTGTCAAATGAACTCCAATCAATATTTATTTTGCCATCAACTGAAATTGTTAAATCTGGTTTATAGGTTGGATCCATTAATCCAATTCGATTGCGCTTAAAAAGTTGATAAATTTCTAACTCTTTTGCTTCATCCATGCTACTTAAAAATTCTTCCTGCTGAAGACTTGCTTTAAAAATATTTTCATTAGGTATTTCAAAATTCCAGATATTTAAACTAACTGGGATTTGTTGATTTTTATCACCTATAGTAACAGAAATTGTACTGTTATAAGTGCCTGGTTTTGCATCATTATAATTAAGGGGAATGTATTGATCTACCCAAACAATCATCGATTTTTGATTTTTTATTCGATTATTGAAATCTGGAAGGGTTAAGGGATAAACCCATCTTCCATTGACTTTTGAAGAATCATACTGTATGAAATTTAATGGAATTAATGCATCAGGGTACCATCCCTCATTGAGTGAAGCTTTGGGATATCCGGTACTTGGAGTTTGAACTTCTACTGCCCACTCCAAAAATAATTCAGGATCAATTTTAATATTAGTATTCTCATTTTTAAAAGGAAGCATTTCAACTTTTATACCTGTTAAAGCTGAATCCGAATGATTTTGTATCACAATTTGAAAAGAGATATACTCACCCCTTGCACTGTATAGATTAACCTGATTACCATCATATATCCAATTATTAAATAAGATTTCATCGTATTCTAAATTGCTGTTTTTAATTGCATTAACCCTACCATCTAATATTTCATTTTTTTCCGGATCTATCCGAATTGAAGAAGGCAGGACAGATACATTCCATTCTAAACTTGAATCTTTATTTTTCTCTTCATAGCAACCTCCAATTATAAAAAAACAGATCAAAATAACTTTCCATTGTTTCATTTTCGTAATTTAAGATTAAAATCCTTGCCTGTCTATATTATAATCTCCAACAGCGAATATTAATAGCTGACTTAAAGATTCATCTTCTCCCATTACTATATATTTCCCATCTTCTGAAGAGGTTAATGTTCCCATTTGAAATCCTCTCCAAAGAATACCCTGTTCAATTCCTGGCGCTACCATATTAAATTCAGGATTGCCTAAATCCAAAAATCCTCCGCTTATTGGATCGTACACAAATAAGTGAGTATAGCCAGGAAGTGCACCAGCGATTCCATAAAGTTTTCCATCATTACCAAAGGTTAATCCTCTAAGTCTATTCATCATTATGGGCTTTCCAAGATTTACTACCTTATTTGTAATTGGATTGAGTTTGAAAAGTTGACCGTCACCAGCATTTCCTCCATATAATATTCCATCGTCTGATTTTGTCCACGATTCGACTTGACCCAATGCCTTCCTTCCCCACACCTCTGGCAAGGGATCTTCTAAAACAACAAAGCTTTCATCATGGGGATTGAAACAAAATAGTCTGTTTATAGGCATGCTGCCGTATATTAACCCTTTATCATCCTGAATAATAGCCTTAGAAAGATAATTCTCCGGGCCAATTGCATATTGATTTAACGTAAGTAATTCTTTTTCCGTTGGAGCAATATCATTAAATATTTTTGATTGTCTGGTGTTAATATCAAATTTAAAGAATTTACCAGATGGAATAGTTATTCCATATAGCATTGTTCCTTCAGAATTACATAATAATGAAAAGATGCCCTCGCCTGGGACAGGTATTCCTAAATCTTCAATATTAATGGTTCCCTGGGAGCTGATATTAATTTGAATCAGATGTCCGTCACCTTCTGAACTACCGGTATTTTTATTTGCAACTGTACCTGCAAAAATCAAATTATTTTTTCCCCGGCAATAACCAGAACGTATCTGTTGTTGACCATTAACTACTTCATCGACATCTTTAAAACTTATTAATTCTCTTTTCTTTATTGATGCTACAAAAATAAAGGGACTTAAACCCTCAATTGCTGAAGTTCCTCCAATGATATAATCATCAATAACTATTAATGAAGAAATAGAATTTCTATAAATAGGTAACCTTTTTAAATCTGTGTTTGGCAAAGAAACCTCAATTGCGAATCCTTCTTTTGGATTAAAAAACTTGTATTGAGCAAATGTGAAATCAGGATAAACTACCAGAATAAGTATTAAGCAAATTAAATTCTTTTTATTCATCTTTTTACCTCCTTTTCGGGATTAAATTTAATCATAAATGGTCTGTTTTCTTCGCTTTCCGGCTCATTAGATTTTTCAGATGTTGAATTTTGTTGAGTTGTCCTTCTTCTTCCTAAGAAATAAAGATTTCCTTCTTTATCTTTTACATCTGAACCGGTTGCTTCATTTACCTCGCTGACATGATATTCAAACAAAATTTTCTTTTCACCGGAATGAGGATCAAATTCTACAAAAACTGTAACATCTTTTTTTACAAAATTTCCATGCCCTCCGATGAAATAATAAAGCTTTCCATTATTCCCCAAATTTAGGTTGGGAACATAGGGTCGCCAATCTTCTCCATCAATAGTATTTATAACACCTCCAAGATCCTTAATAGTTCCAATTCCCTCCTTTTGTGGTTTAAAAGATAAGATTTTTGCCCCATATGTAACTAAATAGATGATTCCATTTTTCTGATCCTTAGCATATGTTGTAATTCCAGTAACTATATGACTTCCAGGGGTATTGGGAAATGCAGGAAGGCTTTCTTTTGCAAATAAAAGTTCATTTTTATCTTTTTCATATTTTACCAATCGCTGTCTCCAGTCTACGTAATAACAGTTTCCCCAGTTATCCGTAAATAAGACTCTGGGAACATGAGTACTTGCCAGTCTTCCCAAGTCCTTGATATCATTCTCAGCAGGATTATAAACCAGAAAATGGGCTTGCGGATAAGATATTCCATATATATTTCCTGTTTCAGGATCAATCTCTAAATCTTTGATACTTTCATATTGAAGTCCCATGCCCAGATTTTCAAAATCTTTAGTAGCAGGATTCCATTTCATAAAAAAACCTCCGCCATAACCGCGGGGATGATTCATCAGAAATTCTTCCCGTGATTCTCCTCCATCCGTTGAAAAATAAATAGTTCCATCAGGAGCAGCTATAATTTTTGAGTGTATTTTACCTTGCCACTGAAAAGATCTTAAATGTCCCAAATCTTTTATAAATCCATCCAGTTTCATTTCATCATTTAAAACATCATATTCATACAATGCCACATTATCTCTATGATTAGTTACACCAATATGTACTGTATTGTATTTAGGATTATAACCTATAGAACCCCATGTTGAATGAGCATCTGGAAAATCCGGATATTCAATGAAGGTAATGTTCTTTTCAGTAATTCTATACTGACACCTTACCCTTATGCTGGTCATCAATGATAATAATACAGTAAAACATAAGGTTAATAACAAGGCTTTTGATAAATTAAATTTTAATTGAATCATTTTCAATTTTTTTAATTATGAACTTACAAAAAAAAAGTGAACAATCAGTTAAGTTATGCTGCAATTTTTTGCTTGTTTAATAATTTCCCTTTCATTAGGTGACAAATAATTCAATGAAAAATGTCTGCGTTGAGTATTTTACCAAGTTTCTATATATTCAAAAACTGATACCGAAGCTTGTTTCTGTTTTAAATAATATAAACTGAAGATGCTTATGACCCGACGGATATATGTAGAAAGTGCATTTGCAAGTTTATTTACTGTATGAAGCTGGAGTAAGGATACTTTTTTTCAGGGTAATTTCATACATTATGGTTCCACTTTCATGAACTAATCTAAAAGTAACTTCAGGATCAGGCAACTGGGTATTGAACGAAAATTCTCCAAAGGCATATTCCCTGGCCATACCATATAGTTGTGTATCCCAATCTGCTTGGACGGGTAATGCACCCAGCCAACCCCCTAGACTTGCTGCCCCGAATTCATAAAAATTATAACCTGAAGGACGGGGTATTTTAAAACCTCTTGCACCATGTCTGTCTCCTGAAATTAACAAAACCCCACCTAAATTATTTTCCTCAATAAAAGAAAAAAGCTCTTCGCGACCTTCAGGATCAAAAACCCCCCATGAATCTTTTCCGTTAGAAACATAATCACTCCACATAGTACCGTTAGACAAGATAATAAATGGTCCTTTACATTCAAGCAATTGGGCTTTAAGCCATTCGAACTGTTCATCTCCCAGATAGGATCCCTTTTCTCTAAAATACCTGTTGTCAAGCATTATAACGTCAGCCGGGCCGATTCGTGTCCTGAAAAACACACCCTTGCCTTCTTCGCCGAATCCATATGACGGATTATTCCAGGAATCTCTGAATACTCTCCAAACTGCCTCTTTATTTTCCAGGGTATAGCTTTCAGGAATATTCCAAAGATCATCATCAAAATAATCGTGATCATCCCATGTAGCATATACAGGAACGGATGAGACCAGATTTTTCCAGGCAGATTGAAAGTCGCGAAGCAGATAGTCTGCCCGGTGCAATCCTGCATGGTTACGCCTGTCCTGGACAGCGATATCCCCTCCAAGTAAAAGCGCCATAGGTTTTCTGGAACGTATCTGTTCTGAAAGAATTTGATTACTGAGTCCCCAGCGGTGGGAACATGTTCCAAAAGCAATTCTTGTTTGGGAGGGTATATTGCCCTGAGGTGTTGTTGTAATATAAGGTTGTGCTTCAATATTAATTGGTTTACCCTCTATATAAACAAAATACGGATAGGATGAATCAGCATCCAGCCCTGAAACTTCAACTACTGCAGTCATGTCCGTTTTTTCCGATGTGAAAACCGGGCCAAATATTTTTTCTGCCCCATTTATATTGATCCGTACTTCAACATTTGCAGGTTTTAATGTTCGCAACCAAACATTAACACCATTTGATGAAATATTTCCGAGCATAGGCCCTCCGCTATGAGTAATTCCATTTTCTTCACATAACTTTAAAAAATTCATTCTCTTCCCTGTTTTCAACTTAGGATAAGCAACATCGGCAAATGAAGCATTAGGATCAACAGATAAATTATGAAATGCCGTTGCATAGATCTCTTGTATATATTCAGGCTGCTCCTGCCATAAATTTAAAAGATTGAGACTTCCTTCCAAACCAAAACTACTATGGGCCAGTTTTCCATAATCAAGGTAGCGGGTACCTAAACTGCGCTGCCCAAATGCAAAATTGCCTGAAATAAACAATAGAGCAATCGTATTTAAAAAATAAATTGTAAACTGTTTTTTCATCGGATTTGAATTATTAGTTTTTAAAATTATAATATGCCGGTAGACAGGGAATTCGCAGGAGAGCATTCATCATTAAGATTGGTGTGACTTATTGCTCAGAGCGGAGACCATTCTTCCATCTTTCCCTTCAGGTATGTTTAATTCAGTATTCATCATCAGACAGCCAAATCTTTTAAAAATGCAAAAGGCTGACAATCATGATTAATAATTGGTTGGTTCAGTGAAATGGATTTCACCTTTACTTTTACATATTTTCCTCAAATTCTCAAATTCTTGTTTAAATTCTTTTAATTTAGAATCATTAATTTTTTGCCCGGACATGGTAACCGGGTTAATAAATTCTACATTATTCCCGCTTAAAGCAGCAGCCAGTGATATATCCCCCCAATTAAGAAAACCTGGAAGATGAATGCCCATACTAAAATAGTCAATAGATTCTCGTTTATCAAACCTATAACTGACAGGTGAATTTTGAAGGACAACATTATCCACATTTCCTTCCAGAACACTTAAAAACAATCCTGCAATACCAGATTCCCTGTATCCTGCTATTTCCACTTTATGAGCTTTAAAATTTGCATGCAGAAATTGATTAACAGCATCTAGTTCTTTCACCCATTCCCCAATAACTGTTTTCCCTAACCATAACTGAGCCCGCGCCAATGTATGAAGTTTTACTTTTTTATCATATCCTTCTGAGCGGAAGGAGGTGACTTCACCTGTGCCTGATAAATCGACGATAACTATTCCCTTACCCTTAGCATGCATCTGCTTTATATATGAATATGGAATATTTTTTTTACCATCCGGGTGACTCATTATCACGTATCCTTCAGATTCTGTTCCCGGACTTAAATGCAATATAGGTATAAGTTTTCCATCTGATGTTTCCAGCCCAAATCTGTCCCATCCATTTTCCCCTGGGAAATGATGTAACTCTTTAAATTCTGATTCCTGTTTTACTTTTAGGATATTTCTTAATTCTTCTTTTTTCTGATTATTATTGAAAGATCGGATGCTAAGGAAATTTTCACGTAATTCATTTCCTCTGTTAATACAATATTCAGCAGTAGATATTACACCTTTATTCCGCATTCCGGTTGGGAAATTCATTATTTTTTCTTCTGGAAGACGCTCATCTTTAACAGTTACTATTGGAGAATCTTCAAGTTCTTTAAGATATATATTAAATAAATGCAACATAGCATCTCTGGTCACCTGGGGATATGAATGGGGACCATCAAATATTAGGTGTTTTAATTTATGGCCTGCATTATACATTTCATAAACAGGCATTGCATTATGGAAACTCCTTAACATTTCTGACGGATAAAAAGCTGTATTGGAATCTTTAAGTCCGTTCGAAATTAAAAGTGCCCTTGGGGCTATTAATCCAAGTATCCCTGATTCTTCAGTAAAGGTTAGTCCGTCGATTAATGTTTCACAAATGCAATTATGACCCATAACATACGATTCAAAGGTGCCGACACTAACTACAGGGACTGCAGCCCTAACACGTTCATCCAGTGCTGCAAGCCACATAGTTTGATTACCCCCGCCACTAGCCCCGGTAGCTCCGATCTTTTCAGAATCGACATATGGTAAAGCGCACAGCAGATCAACACCTCTCATATTATCTGTAATATGAAGACCCATTAATGATTCCCCGATATTCATCAGAGATGCTCCGAGATTAGCCCCATGATATTCAAATGACCCATATTCTGTTGTTCTTTCACCTGCTCCCCATGGATCTATTGTCATTGCCACATATCCATTTAATGCCAATCCATAACCTAAGGTTTGAGAAGAACCTAAACGTCCGTTTATTGAATGACCTGATAATACGATAACACCAGGAAAAGGGCCTTCACCTTCAGGGACATATAAATTGGCTGTTGCATAAATATCTTTCTGAGACTGGAATATGATATTCTTTACAGTATAACCACTCATTTGTATAGAATTGGTTTCTTTCATATTTAATGCAAGCTCATGATTTATTTTTATTCCTGTTTTTTGGATAATCTCATTTTTTAAATCCGCCTTATATAATTCCCAATCCTTTAAATTGCAGGGTAACTGATTGGTTGAAAATTTTATAGCTGCTTCGTTTTTAATTCTGTTATAAATTAAATCATCATGATTACCAGGAAGAATTTGAGGTAGGCTATCTGATACAGATAAATTTAAATCTTTATTCTCTTTGGGTGAATTACAATGAATCAAACTAAAAATTGATAAAACGATAATTATAAACATTATCTTTTTCATGATGATATAAATTTCAGGTTATTAAATTTTAATAAAGGAAATGAATTAGATTTATATATTAAGTCATTTCTCATAAAATCCTCTTCAGCAATCAGCCCGGGATTGTGGCAAATTAATAACTGCAAATATTTGAAAACAAATTTAATCATTCGGCTATTTTTTAGTTTTCAGTTGTTTCTACTACTATCACATCATAAGTTTCCAAAATGGGTACAGTAAATTCAACAAATTGCTCCATCCTTTTAAACTGGAGATTATTTCCTTCCAGCCTGTCAGGAGAAGTCAACTTGACAGATTTTACCCCTTTACCTTGAGGAATAAAAAGTTTAACTCCAATATTGTTAATCTCAGGCTGCATTTTTACATTATAGTTGATCAGATGTAAAATGGTAAGGCCGGCAGATTTTTGGTTAACCAACTCCATTGTCACTGTTTTGGGCGCTTTCAGTTGTATTGACAAGTTTGATCCTGCAGCATGTTTTACAGAAGATATAATTTCGTTGTGATTTTTCGGCAGGTACCAATATGCAGAGCTCATAGAAGCAGCCGGAGGTTTTGGCAGCTCCGGGATTATTTCCGGAATATATACCACTCTTCCTGCCCCATAAGAGTTCCGAACAGTATTCCCATCCGGAATTTTTTCAGTACCTGCTCTGGCCTGCCAGAGTGGTGGATTAACCATGAACAAATCTGCCAATCCGAAATCACTTCTTCGTCTTCTTGTCTCGGTGTAAAGTGAAGTATGCTCGGTAGCCACCAATCCGCCTCCCTGGTCAACAAATTTTCTTATTATTTCCAGTTGGGCATCACTCAGTGCCTCCTGGTTTGGGAGAATGAGCACCTTATATTTAGCTAAATCCTCAGCATTTAAATGCTGATCAAAAATAATGTCGAACGGTATATGAGACTGGATCAGAGATTGCTCAATCAGATACGTGCTTTGATAGGGACGTCCGCTATTAAATGCCAGGGAAGGGAAGGAGTGAAGGACTGCAACATCTGAAATTGTCTCAATATCTTTGTAGAATTTAAAACTGTCACGATAAAATTTAATATACCCGACCTTATCCGCAGTTAATTCGAATCCTTCCAGTTCACCGCCCCAGGTATACGGATTATCGAATTTATATTTATCCCTTGTTTCAGTCAGTTCATAACCAGCCAACATTCCGCCTATCATTCCAAGGCACTGTCTGTTATAAGCCATTGCTTCGGCCATCTGAAGTTTGCTGTCGGAGGTGTAAGTAAAGATTTTATTCCCCATTATACGTCCCATTTTATAGGTTCGTATTCTTGAAAGTAAAATTCCTTCCTGGGTTATATTGGCCTCATTGCCGCTTTCATCCCAGAAAATATCCGTATTCCTGAGAAGTCGGGCATGGTCAACACCACTTTGCCAGGGCAGATTTGTTCCCGATAATCCCGATGGGTTATTTTCCACTGCCACTGTTGAATCGAGGCCTTTTATAAAAATTGCCATTTCTCTGTAAAACTGCGACAACTGGTGGCACCGGAAGTCGGTCCACATCTGAAACAACGGATCATCAATAGTTTCTATAGGTTGCTCATAAATGGGAGGTTCAACATATGATACATCACTGAATCCGAGGCGGGCTTTTCTCTGCTCAGGAGTATATTTAGTTTGCAAATATTCTTTAAAATGTTGTTTTGCCAGAGGATGGTGCATAACTGAACGTCTTGCCTGGGATGAAGTATTATCAAAATGGATAAGATCGGCATCGAGATCTTCAATGGCAATCCGGACAACACTTTTCATATACTCAACAAATCCCGGGTGCATGAAATATGGGCTCTTCCGGAAAGTCTGTGTGCCACCATACCGGGGAGGTTCTCCCAAATAATCAGGCGCCAGCCACTCTTCGGCAGAGGGATTTTCTACAAGCATTGTTTCATAGGCGACAGTACTTCCAATGTATACACCAACTCTGATCCCGTGTTTTTTGAGCAGCGCTGCCAATTTCTTTGCATCCTCCATCTGATCTTTCTCGGCTTCAAGGCCATACCCCTTGTAAAAATGGATAATTGCCATAGTTACACCCAGGTCTTTTAATTTTTGTACTGCCTCTTCCGAATGGGCCCTTTCATATTCTGACTCACTCCAGAGTGGATTTCCTCCTTTACGAATTCTGAAAATGGGTGCCGAATCCCAGTTCCCGACTACAATCAGCGGTTCTTTATCAAGCCATGCGGGAGACTGAAGTTTTATTTCTTCTTTTTCAGGTAATGATTTGATCCTAACATCAGGTTGACCCTGACTGTTTGCGAATATTAATGTAAACAGAAGAAGTGATAAGATGAAATTTTTCCTGCCACTAATGTATATTTCTTTTGTTGGCATAAGGATAGTTTTTATGGTTTTTAAAAAAAAAATTATTCTTATTGTGAAACATATGAATACATCTGTTCTGTCCCGTATTCTCCCGAATTAACAAATATTCTAGCCTGTCCCTGGGGAGTGACAAGAAGATGATGGCTCCAAAGATTAACACCAATTCCTGCTTTCTTTTCATCTTCAGATAAATCCTCAATATGTATTAGCGGAGAATTAATTGAATCACTGTACCATTTATCATCCAATCTATTGCCTGAACAAATTATCCAACCTCCCAAACATGGCGCAGGTTCTCTGTGGCTGTCATCAATTGGTGGAGTTGGACTGCCATTGGTTAATGCATACCAATATTCATTTTTTTGATCATAAAAAATCATTGGGGAGGACATCCATCCCTTATTCCACGCGTCATTTTGCCCTGGCCGATTAAGGATAGCAGCCTTTACAGCTACTGAATCATCCGGATGCCAGTACGCAAGAACCGTGGCTGAACCAAATGGGCTTTCTGGCTGCATTCTTTCCTGGCTCAATTTCGGATATGCTTTGTAAAAAACAGCAACATAATTTTTTTCTTCAAACCAGTATGCAGCCGGTGTGTCACAATGTCTTCCATCAATAAAATTATCATCGGGCGAAAGAATTGGCTTTTCTCTTATAGTCCAGGGGCCGCTTAATTTTTCTGCCCATGCAACCTGGATGTGTTTATTCCCTTTATTGTTGGTAGTAAATATTCCCCAATATTTCCCTTTAATTTTAGAAGTATGATTGGGTTTATAAGGGTCCATGATCACTTCGAATTTATGAGCTGAACTAGGATTTAACTTTGCCTCCGGATTCGTATAATTGATTTCCCCTGCTTTTTTCCAATCACCAGGACCAATTTCCTCATCTGATTTACTAATAGCAATACCTGTTTGACTTCCCTTGGAGCCGCCGGCAAAATAAAACATGCGCCAGGTATTTATGTCTTCATCCCATATTATACAAGGATCGCCCACAACTCTGGAATCAAAACTATTCTCAGGACCTCTTGGCAATACATATCTCGGATCAAGTTTCCATTTCAGATGCATATAATTAATCCCAGAAGTATTCAATTCTGTTTTTTTTCTGGTGGTCTCAGTATTGTTACAACTTGTATACAACATTACCGGGATAAACAACACCAAAAAAATGATAATAATTAATTTCATGTTTGTACTTATTAATTTATATCTAATCATTTATGAACCTCTAAATTATTTATATTACCCATACTTTTTGATTGCGGATGTCAATGACAGCCAACTAATGACAGCCAAATTAATTCTTTCATTGGCACCTATTATGGAAGCATAGGCTTTAGAAATAAAACCCAACCCCCTTTAACTGCAATTTATTGACAATTTTTTGATTATAATAATTTTGTCAACTCTTAATTTGTACTAATAAGTTAAAGTAATATTGCTCACAAATTGGATGAAATTTTACATCGTTTTTGGAATTGTTCATTCTGCATTATTCACACGTATGTTCACCGGTAAAAATACCTTTATTCAGGATATTTTGAATAGAAATCAACCATAAATTTTGCTGCAAAGCGTTCTACATGTGTTGGTGCATCCTTATTCCAGCTATAAGCAGCTACTGCAGACCACCCCAGCCAATAAAGCTGTGTAGCGCTGCGACGTCCCACCCTGCGCCAAAGGCTCCTATTGGATTTCCTCTTTTAGCTTTTCCGGTATACCAATTGATTATGTTTTCCATGCTCTGGCCTCTGCCGCCCCCACTAAAATTAACAGGTGAGACTGGCTGTTTGAGCTGTATAAACCAATTGTCGGATTCCTCTGCTATTTTCTCCGGTAATATACTTTTCTTCAGTGATGGGTTGAATCCGCCAGGGAAATAGGAAGATCCTAATACTCCTTCTATAAGATCTGACGGTAAAAGTGAAATATGTTCCGGCATCAGGGGCCATTCCCCCCGTAATAATCATTCGTCTGCCTTGTTTTGTCAAATAATCGTAGGCCTTATTAACGAAATCTACAAAGGCAAGGCTTCTGTTCTCCGGATTGTAAGGGAGGGCATTTTTTACAAATGCCCGCATAATAGACTTCATCGGTGGAAGCATTAAAGTAATCAATACCTCTTGTAGCATCTATAAGATCCTGGTAAAGAGAGAAAATTAATTTATTTGTTTCCGGAACACACATGCATGCCTGATAATCATTGCCATCCGCCCTGAGATGTGCGTATCTCTCATGCCTGAGTACCCATTGCATATGTGCAGGTGCCTGGACATTGGGTACTATCTGAATGTGTCTTTCCAGTCCGTAATTTACAAGTTCCTGCAGCTGAGCAGGCGTAAATCCTTCCTTTACCCCAATCTCCGGATCACTGGGAAACCTGAATTTATCACATATCTCAAATGATACCATATTAATTTTCACACGTGCAAGTCTGTCGATGTATTTTTAGTACAGGCATGCGATCCAGGTGGTTCTTTGTATCCCAATGAATAAACCTGAGCTGCAAATCGGGCCAATCGCGGATTTCACCTTCCGGAATTATTAAACTACCTTCTGCATCCCGACGCAGCAATTGAAGAAGGCTTTGAACACCATAAAAAAGTCCTACTCAGCTATTGCCTGATATTTGTATTTCGTTCCGGCTAATTTTAAGGATATACCCCTGTTTATTTAATTCAGGATCGTCTGTTCCTTTAAAAGCATTCGCATTAACAGCCAGAATAATCTGTTTATTCCCGTTGTTTCTGAATTTTAATTTATGAATGTCTTCAGCTTAGTAATTAGTTCTTTAACTGCAATATCATCACCTATCTTTGAAATAACCTGCCATGTTTCATCGACAATCACATTTTCAGGTTTCAGGAATACCTGCTGCGGGAGGGGGAATTATAGTGAATCCCCTGTCACTAAGTTGCCTGTCAGTATCATCAGCAGCTGATACAATTCCCGGATTGACAAATAGAATCAATATAAGGGCAGTTTGGATATACATTGTGCTTTCTTTCATGGTCAGGTTTCTTTATCAGTTTCTTAACAAATATAACTTTATTGATAGAAATTCTTGAGATTTTTATTGTGAAAATTGATTTAAAATCGCCTGGTGGGAAATTTTCTGATTTGTGATGAAGCAGTGGCCCGCTGAGAAGCTGAGCTGCATTTTGGGCATTACTAACATGCACTAAAAAAGCCGAAGAAATGATCAGAGATAATAAAAGTTATAGCGGTTTTTTTCATAATTTCCATTCATCTATTGGTAAAAACATCCTGTCTGTTTTTTATGTATAAAGTATTTGTGATTTTTGACCTTATCTCAAATATCCGAAAAAATAAAAATAATGCAGAATCTTTTGTCCCTTTGGATGTATTATAAATAAAATATTAAACACGCCCAAGCGAAAACCTGAATTTTTTTAAACTTATTCCACTAAGTACATGACAAAAATTTACAGTATTTTTTAAATTCATCTATATTATTGTTATAGAGCAAATTAGCAATATAAGTTAATCCATATTTGAATAAACTCTTTGCTTTTCTGCCATGCCTTTTTATTTTAACTGGAGACAAACTGTCGAGATATATACCGGCAATATATACCCAGGTAAATGCTACAAGTACTAATGCAAAAAGCTTTTCAATTCTATCCACATCCGTAAGATGGGTATCTTCAATGTTAAATCCACTTGTTTTCAGTGCTTTAAAAGCTGATTCAATTTGCCAGCGTTCTTTATACAATTCCTGTGCATCTTGCGGTTTGTTAAAAGAAATAATGATTTGAAACTCAGCAATACCTTTCTTGTTCAATACTTTCGAAGCGGATAAATAACACAGCTGTCCATTTACTTTTACAATCCGGGGATAAAATACTTGCTGATTTATTTTCAAATAGTTAAAAAGCCAAAATGCCTTAACACGGTGACCGTTTCGTGGAATATCTACCCAAAAGTTTTCCCTGATTCTGATGTGATACCGTATGCTTGATTCGTTAAGCCAGGATATCCATTTTTGTCCGATAAATTCTCTGTCGGCCAACAAGCATTCGATGCCGTCAGAACCAAAAAGATGGATAAAATGCTGTATCAGATTAATCCGTTCCTGAGTGGAGGAATTACCAAACTTTGGCATTATTTTATAAAGAACAGGAAATGCGACGCCTTTATAAACAACAGCTAACGCCAAAATGTTAATATTTTTTGAACCAAACTTCCAATTTGTTCTATCCATTGCAAGACGATAAGGTGGTTTATGCGGAAGCAATGAAAAAATTAGGCGAGCAATTAGGTCAGTATCCAGAACATATTCTGATATAAAACGCTGAATTCTTCGAAGTGAAGATTCTATTTTTGAATCAGATTCAAAACTGCAGGCAAGTTTCTCAAAATTAACGGTTTGAACTTTGCATAAAGCACTAATAAATAAGCCAAAGAACTTGATTCGGGCAAGATTCATTTTACTTCCAAAGAATCCAGCCAAGTTTTCTGATAAAATTGTACTTTTGTTTTAGCCTTGATATTCATAGTCGATAATTGTTTTGGTTTACAATTTCAACTAACTGAATGTCAAGGTTTTATCCAAATATTTGAACGATTTATTATCAACAATTTGACTGCAAGTTATTAACAATCAAATAGTTATTTATTTTTTGTCATGTACTAAGCTTATTCCATTAACTTGTCAGTTATAAAAATATGAATGCTATTGCTGAACAATTTTTATTACTTGAAAAAAACTTCTTTTAAAAAATCAACTGTTTCTTTGCAATAGTCATCCATTGTTTTATTTACAATAACCTGACAGTTATTCAAATCCATATCCAGCATTTTTCTCTGTAATATAAAACCATAGGCAGAATTGTGTACCATTTTTCCTCTGCTCATACCTTTTATAATTGGTTCGTTGTTATCTGTATAATATAATCTGATTGGAGTGATGTCATCCTGAGATATATGCATGATCGGAGAGGCTTCTATAGCTTGCTTTTTATAAACTCCGTCAAAGGGTTCCCCCGCTGCTTTACCAATAAATCGATATAAATTGGTTTCATCAGATACAATCCCATTATAAATATATTTGAGTCGGAATTCCGGATCTTGACTTGTTTGTGCATTATAAACGGCTACTGCTGCTAATCGGGTTGATAATCGTTTAATCTTATCTTCAGTTTCTTTGTCAGCCATGTTATCATGAAGGGCAAGCCATAAAGAAATACATCCACCTGCGGAAGAACCAGAGGAACTAATTTTTTTTGGATCAATATTCCATTCTTGAGCCTTATAGCGGATGAATTGCAGTGCCTGAGCACAGTCATGCATAGGGGTAGGAAATGGTGAGTCTGTATGAAATCGGTAATTGATGGATGCAACCGAAATACCAGCATCCAAACAGCCTTGAAGGAAAATTATAGGTAATTGTTTTTTATCTCCTGCATTATACCCTCCACCATGAATAAACAAGGCTAGTGGTGTTTTTTTTTTACTATCTGTTAGCCAGAGATCAAATACATTGCGTACATGAGATCCATATGAAACATTTGAATAGGTCGGTTGGATTGGATAAGTCATTTTTATTATCTGGCTTTCCTTGTTCATTATTTGTGCATCAACCAAGACAACATTCAAGCTAAATATTGAAATAAATATTAATTGTAGATTCAGGTATGATTTAATTTTAGGGCTATTTTTATTCATATTCTATAAAATTTGTTAGTGGAAATTGCCAGTGAAAAGCTTTTAGTTTTCATTTTTTAACGATTGTTTTAAAATGGTTATTAATCAGGTCATCATATTTTTTTATTATTTTTTTGTGATTTGAAGATTTGGCGAGATTCTCCATTTCCAGAGGATCTTTGTTTTGATCGTATAATTCAAAATATGTAGGATACTGTAAAGCAATGCTATTGTAGGTTGTAATGTAGCGAAAATCTTTACTTATCACTGTCAGGTTTGGTTTAGCGCCTCCATAGGTTCCCAATCCTTCGTAAATAAATTCCTTGCGCCATTCCGTGTTTTTTTCTCTCATTAAAGGAACGATACTTTCCCCATGAATATCCGGCGAAATGTTAATTCCCGCCAATTCAAGAATGGTAGGCGCCATATCGATATTGAGTACTAGCTTATTGTTAACAGAAGGTTTCAATCCCGGCCCCACTACAAAAAACGGAACACGGGAAGAAGGCCGGTATGGTAAAACTTTGCTTGTTAATCCATGCTCGCCAAGCATCCAACCATTGTCGCTCATGAAAAAGATATAAGTGTTTCGGCGGAGATCAAGTTCTTCAATAGTTTGAAAGAGCTGCTCCAGGAATTGGTCCATCTCAGTTATGACCGAATAATAATCACGGGTGTGGTTTTGAATGGCGATGGAATCAGGATAGCCATATACTTTAGCCTGCGTCTAGTTTCGGACTGTTTTCAGGTATTCCGGCTCATCCCGTAAATCATCAAGCCGGTTTTTAGCAACCGGCATATCCGACACGTTATATTTTCCCTTTGTTTCCTGCCTGGCATCCCAAATCTGTTTATTGTTCATGTGTGGAAGCCGGGTATTGTAAAACAGGAAAAATGGTTTTTCGCTTTCGGCAGCCTCTGTCAGAAAATCAATTGAGCGGTTGACACAATATTGATCACAATGAATTCCAGGATTAACAATCTTCCCCTCATCGTGAATGGTACGACCGAAATAAGTTCCATTTCCTTGAAACCAAACTGAAAAATCAAATCCTGCTTCGGAAGGTTTGCGGCCGATATGCCATTTTCCTGACATTCCGGTTAAATAACCATTTTTCCGAAGATATTGAGCAACTGTTTTTTCATTCGGATTGAGGTCACTACCAAGTTCCAATACACCATTCGCACTACCATAACGACCTGTTAGAAGAGCGGCCCGGCTGGGACTGCATAGCGAAAACACGACATTTGCCTGTGTAAACCTAATTCCCTGGTTAGCCAATTTGTCCAATTCTGGCGTAATGATTACCGGATTTCCATTTGCACCCATTGCATCCTGACGCTGATCGTCGGAATAGATAAATATAATATTGGGCTGCGTTTTCTTCGAAGAAGAATACAAACATTGCGAGGAGGAAAGTAGCGTAACTCCAAATAAAATAGTTTTATACATGATTCAATATGCTATAAGTTTGACCTCAACCTGACTATTTTTTTTTAATTATTCTCCAATTAATCAATATTATATAGGTAAAGCACGAATTGATTTACACTGGGAAGGGAAAAGGTAAGTGCTCCGTTTTCTTTTGTCTCTTGCCCTGGAAACTTTTGCCGTAGCCAGCTATTTTTTTCAGTTTAACTGATTTGTTGGAATGAAGATACGTTTTTATGCTTTTATTAACTATCTCATTATTTTCACGAAATAACAAAAGGTAGCCAGCATTATCATTCAATATTGATTGAAATCCTGTCCATGAGCTTCCTGATGGTTCATTTCCAATTGGGAAAATTTGTCCCCTATGAAGATCAGTCTGTACATTAAGGTATTGATCGATAAGGGGAGCAATATTGTGATAGGTATTTGGCAGGCTCAAACCTGGGACCAAAGCCAAAGGCTGTCCCACCATAGTAATTGCAAACTGATAGTCAAATGGGAGTTGCGAAGGCGCATAGATATCTCCTTTTGGATATTTATCCGCGTTTCTTGCCGGATTTAGAAATTCAATCTGCAACTTTTGTACAGGAACGAATTTTGAAAGCATCCAAACATTTCGCAGGGTCCAATACGGATAGTAATTTCCCCCAGTCTGTATATCTGTTTTCCAGAAATAAATTTCCGTATTCAGTAAAATAATTGTACCCGCCCCGGTTATCTGCCGTTAAATCAAGATTGAAAACCACATCATGATTACAGCTTTCAGAAACCTTGTCGAGAAAATTACGGAAGTTTGTTTCGGCCAGCTTATTTGGAAGCTTAACACCGTCAATTTTAAAATATTTAATACCATAATCGTTATAAAGATCATTAACAATTTGGGCATCAGTTTCCCAGGTAGCATAATAATTTTCATTCGTAGGGTGAAACCACAAACCAAGTTTTATCCCTTTTTTTCTGGCATATTCAGCTACTGGTTTTAATCCGGAAGGAAATTTAAGTGAATCTGGCTGCCAGTCTGCTTCGGTTGCCGTTTCTCCCAAAGGGAACCACTCTTGTCAGCTGAATTGTGGGATCGGCCTTGTTGCCATCCATCGTCAGATCTGAAGATGCGTGATATTGAGCTTAGCACAAGCATCAATCTCCTTTTTAACAAATGCTTCATTTATGCTGGCATCCTGATTCCTGTCACCCCAGGTGTTCATGACTTTCATCTCATCGCGCTCAGGAGTTATCTTTCTGATTTTATGTTGATAAGCGCGTAATGTAGCTAGTTTTTCCAGCTCGCTGTGGCCCGAAATACCCATGGCAACCGAATACATGCTTGTCCAGTCCTTTGTGCTTAATTCATCATTTGCCACCCCAATCCCGGAAACAGAGATGTTTCCAAATAAAAATTTGAAATCGTATCCAGGGTAACTGAGTTGAACGAAAGAGCATGGCGCTTCTTTTAAAATGATCAGAGTTTGATTGCTTAGTAAATTGTTGGCAAATAATAGGTTGCCTGATAATGATTCGGGATAGCGGAATGACAGCACATGATGTTCCTTTACCAAAGTATTTATTTTGTCCGTTCGGTCATAAAATTCAACTGCATGCATATTCCAGTGGTTACCAGCCGCATATAAATCAAGTAGAGTACCATCCTCAGGAGTAAATTCAAACTTACCGGATTTACTTTTAAGAGCAAAATCGAACTTAATCATCGGACTGCCAGGGTAAATACAGATTTGCCTTTTTACGTCTAAGTTTGGATATGAATTTATCAATTCAATAAGCAGGTGTCCATATTTAACCGGATTCTCGGGAATAAACGTAGCTTTATATGAAATTAATTCTGATGTGCTTGTCAAATCACCTAATTTGAAAACTGAGCTATTCTTGATGAATTTTAATTCCTGACCGAGCAGTGAGTTTTTAAATGTCGGGTATCTGAGCCCATTCGGGCTTTTTATAAATTTGACCTGAATTTGATCATTCCCCGCCACCAGTGTGTCTTGTTGCCAAAAAGCATAGCATTGATTTGCACTGAAACTTTCTTGGCTGTATGCGTGAGATCTCGTTAAAATAGCAACAACTACAATAATAAAAAACTTTAGTTTCATCCGTAAATAATTAATAAGTTAAACAATATCAGCATGTTGAAAAACAGATAAGAAGTTAAAATTTCATCCTCGTACTCTAAGTACATGTGTTTGTGCTTATCTGTTGATGTCAGTTTCATAAACGGGGATAAACCACCAGTAAAAAACGACCTTTTTCTTTTCGCTATGCTGCTTTTTCAATTTTGTATCCATGTTCCTTTAAGTTCCCGTTTTAAATATTCCAACCGGTTTCTTTTTTTCCTTTCGGCTAAATATTCATATCCAAGTTCCTTAAAGACTTCTTTGTTTTTTATGATGTGGTAAGATGCACAAAGGATCTTATGTCCTATCGCTATAAGTGCCCGTTTCTTACCACGTCGAGCCACCATACTTTCGTATTTGGCTTTGTAATAACTTTTCTTTGTGCTAGTGGCACCCCATGCCAGTTCTGTTAATGTTGCTTTTAGATGTTTGTTTCCTTGCCGTGTTCGTGAACTTTTTTTTTACCGGCACTCTCATTATTGCCGGGACACATACCTGAATGCGATGCTAAATGATGTTCGCTGGGAAAAACATCCATATAAACCCCAATTTCTGCCACTATCCCTATTGCCCCCTCTTTACCTACTCCGGGTATGGTCTGGAGTAGCTCTATTTCTTTCTCAAATTCTTTGATGTAGTTTTCAATTTCAACATCAATCTCCGCGATCTGTGCTTCGACAGATTCAATATGCTTTTGCATGGACTTGAGAAGAAAAACAAGATGGAGGGTTAGCCTTCCGTTGATGGCCTCAACTATTTGTTCGGGGGTTGCCTGTAGCTTTTAGTGGTAACACTCTGCCATAAGATTTTTGTAATCTCGGCGGCCTTCTATCAACCCGTTTATCAGATAAGTAACAGTTTCGCCCGATGTATCTGAAACCACTGAGGATAGTTTGATATTGGCATCTTCCAAGACCCTGATTATACGGTTCTTTTCTGAAGCTACTGTCCCCACCAGCTTTTTCTTATAACGATGTAAATCGCGTAAGGCCTGTATATTCTCAGGCGGGATGAAATTGCCTTTGAGCAATCCGCTTATAAGTAGCTTACATATCCATTGGCTGTCGGCTTTGTCTGTCTTTCTGCCCGGAACATTCTTAATATGGCGGGCATTGACAACCAACAGGTTTAACGGATATTCCCGAAAAACGTGCAATACCGGCTTCCAATAAATACCTGTGCTTTCCATTGCTCCATCTGTTATGCCTAAACTTTCGAGCCACTCGCCCAATTCTTTCAAAGAACTTGTTGTGGTGCCATAGGTGCGGGTTTCTGTTTAATTCCCTTTCCCATTACAGTTGCTACAACTGTATCTCTATGTACATCGAGGCCACAATCCCTCTCAATAACTTGTTCAAATTCAACTATGCGCTTTGCCATATCCTTTTTTTATTCAAAGGTACACAGTTCGCGCCTTAATTTTCATACGTGTTTGTGCTTGTGCACTATCATGGGTGTTTCATATGTATATATTTATTTTAAGTTATTCTACAATTAGTTATAAAAACAGGTTAAGAGTGTAAATTTATATGTTCGTACTTCATTCTAATAATTAGGATTTGTGACAGCGGTTGGTGCTTATCCTGTTTAATGTCGATTTCATACTCGTTCTCCCGGCTTTACGGGGATACAGTAAGCAATGTTGCTTGTAATTCTAATTGTTTAACAACAACTCCTAATTCGCTCAGCCTTTACAATAATCTATTTACTTGTTTTAATTTTCTTTTCGGGTTATCCAATAGTTCCGGTTCTTTATAAGCTTCCTTATTCTTTATGACGTGATATGCGGCAATAATAATTTTGTGCCCAACGGCAACAATCGCCTTCTTTTTCCCACGTAGTGGAACCAAACTGTAATATTTTCGCTTTAGGTAACAATCTTTTTTACGACTTGCACCCCAGGCACATTCAGCTAAAGTAGCCTGGAGGTGTTTGTTTCCGTGGATGGTTTTTGCACCTTTTTTTTTACCTCCACTTTCATTATTGCCAGGACTCATACCTGCCCAACTGCTCAAATGCTGTTCATTGGAGAACTGTCTCATGTCTGCCCCAATTTCGCTAATAATACTCACTGCACTATCATAAGCTACACCTGGAATGGTTTGAAGAAGTTCTATTTCAACTGAATATTGTTTTACCAGTTCATCAATCTGCTTTTCAATTTCATTGATGAGTTTTTCCTTATCCACAATACTCTCTTTCATTACTCTTATCATAAATTGATGATGTGGTGTTAAACGACCCTGTATTGCTTGTCGGAATTCATTTTTTCCAACTTTTATCTTTCCATGATAATGCTGCATTAATTCACTAACTTTAGTTTTGCCTGCAATCAAATCATTGATTATCTTGTTGCTAACTGCTCCATCAACATTAGTCAAAACACTGGATAGTTTGATATTGGCATCTTCCAGTATTTTGTGAATCCTGTTTTTCTCCCACGAAGACTGCTCAACTATTTTTCTTTTGTACCGGGTAGAGATCCCTTAATTCCCGGATGGATTTTGGGGGAACAAAACTCCCTTTCAGAAGGCCGCTTAAAAGTAGCTTGGCGATCCACCTGCTATCTTTTTTATCTGTCTTGTAGCCCGGAACATTCCTGATGTGACGTGCATTGACCAACAGGATTTCAAAGTCGGCCTCCAGATATTATATACCGGCTTCCAGTAAACACCCGTGCTTTCCATAGCTATATGAGTTACCCCCTTCGGATTTAAACCAGTCTCTTAACTCTGTCAAAGAACTTGTAAAGGAATTAAATTCCTTGTCCCGCAACCTACTTTTACAGCCTGATTGAATAATACCTTTTTCATTTGTAGGAACTTTTCTGAAAAGTTCGTTATTCATTCTCGGTTGGTGTGATTTTTATCTCATGGATATTTCATAATATCTTCTTTGAATTTTATTCATAGGAAAGCCAGGCCGTTGCCTGACAATCATGATCAGATTTAAAACGGATCCAGTGTGAATTAAATCCTTCAGGGAACTGATAGGTGAATTTTTCACCGGCCGCTAACGAAATCGTTTTAAAAACATGCCATCCATTATAATCTACGTCTATTTCGATTGTTATATTAACATCTTTATCAGATGTTAATTCCAAAGTTTTTTGATCATAACCTGTCATCAGGTATTTATCTGAAGGCTGATTGGCAAAAACAATGGTGTTTTTCCAGGGACCACCTTGCCCAACTGGTTTGCCCAGCTTCCATAAGTCATCAATATTGCCAAACCAAAGACCTGTTTTATTATTTCCGGATCTGAAAATATGCTCGTCGTTTTTGGCCCCGGAATCAACACCCGAAAGTACCAGCATCCCACGCCATGTGCAATAATCAATGATTCTTTTTGTATGCGTTGCTACAGGACGTAATGAATTCAACCCTGCAGCCCGTGGCATTTCATAAAATGTTCCATGAATATTCATCATAAAGCGTTCCGATTCTATTTCACGGATGCCACGTGGCCATACCCCGTCGAAAGGTTCGCTAAACGCGGGGTCACCTTTAGGCAACCGGACCTTTGTTCCCCCATACTCCACAATAATGGAAGCATCATCTTCTTTGAATTCTTTATGAAACCTACAAATATCTTTCACTTCTTCAGCCCTGTTTTCTTCTGGAATCTGGTAATTAAGTTCTTTATTCAGTTCATAGTAAGTTTCCTTTTTGTTTTGGAAGTCAACCATCTGAAGGCTTAGGTTGTGACCTGCTACCATGATCATTCCATAGTTAAGCTTTTCATTTGAATTGACATCTGATAGTCCTTTGAATATTTGTGCCTGATCTTCCGGTTTGTAATCCATCTGGCTAAAATGGAAAACAGCGGTTGCCTGGCAGTCTGTATCTGACACAATCCGTACCCATTCGGCTTTAAAATCATCAGGGAAAATGTAGTAATCATATCCTTTTGATGCCACCCGAATATCGCGGTATTTCCGCCATTCACCATTTCCAAAGGCATTATATTCAATGGTGAATATTACAGGGTTAAAACTGTCGTGGGCTAGATGGAGTACTTTATAATCGTACTCATTAAACAGATAGGGATCGGATGGCTGCCCTTTTCTTATCTGGTCGTTTACCCACGGACCACCATATCCCCTTATCGGTCCCCATTTCTTCAGGTCATCCCATTCACCAAACCAAAGATTTGACCAAGAGCGTTTGACAAATTTATTTCCGATTGGAGCACCACATAAGGTTGTTTCATCATTTCCAATCACCAGTTGTCCGTTCCATGTACAAAAATCGGCGGTGTACCTCAAGTGGGTGGATATCGGTTTAATTCCTGAAGAATTGCTTGTTGTGAACGTTTTAGGGAAATCATAAAACATCCCAAACATATCCATCAGGTATTTTCCATCTGTAACTTCCCTGATCCTAGGCCATTCCGTATAATATCCACCCTTGTTTTCATATGTGGTTGTAGATTTTGGCAGCCGGTAGGTGTTCCACTTGCCACGATCAAGCACTTTGAGGATAACAGACCGTTTGCTCCAGCCTATGCTCCAAACCGGGTCTGATTCGTTTTCATTTCCGTAAATACCTCCCGGGCCGGTTACATCCGTAAATTGTTTCCTCTCAATGATACGCCAGGTTTCGCCATCCCATTCAGCCAGACTTCCCATCTCTTCATCCGTTTTTGCAGGACTTCCTGTCTGCAATTATTCGGGTTTTTTATATTTCCCACTTTCACCGTTATTGGAAATAATATATCTTCCCTGCCCGGTATAAGCTCCTTTCCCATGCCAACCGGAAACAGGTTTTTCAAAAAGCTTGTTTACTTTGAGTGAATGTACATTCACTTCATAAACCTTTCCTTCCATATCTTGAAAATAAACCATGTTTGCAGATCAAAAAGATGCCTGGCAGTAGCTGTAGCCTTCCCGGCATTTTGCTGTAAGGTATTTCCCTGACATTTCCATCTTTCGAAATAAAATAAGGCCCAATAATTAATTGTTCTGATTCTTTGTGAATTAATCGGTTGGCAGGTGTCCCTTGAATACTTGCCGGGTGCATTTCCAGGTTCAGATCATTGTCAATTGTCCACAGCCTGTCGGAACTTCCCTCCGGGCAATGGGGTGAGTAAGTAACCATCCAAAGTTTCCCTGCCCAGGGCACTATTGCTCCAATTCCACATTCTAATCCATCATATTTCGGACATAATTCAGACTTGTCGCCCGGTTATATACCAGCCAAATGAGGATAAACTCCACTAATTTTTATAGGCTGTTGAATATATTGTGCCCGTGAAAAATCTACAATGAATAAGTAAAACAAAAAAATGCGAGTATGTTATTTAGTTTCATGTCAGTTTTATATATGATATCACGTTTTAAAATCTTATAATTCCCCTTCTTTCTTCAGTTCATCGAACACTTTCAAATACATTTTTAACCTTTCATCAGCATATCGTTCCTTATTCTCGACTCGAACATCAATAAAATGTTTTTGTATCTCAGGGGAGTCGGGTAGAAACCCTTTGTCATCAATTTCTTTGATCCAATCCATCAATATTTTTTCCATTCTCTTACGTGCATCCTGAAATTCCGCTTTATACGCGAGGTTCTTGATTTCAAAAGGGTCGTTTTTTATGTCGTACAATTCTTCCAGCGGAAGAGGAGATACCAATGTTTTTTCCATTTCTTTTAATTTGTTGTAGTTATCCAGAATACTAACAACATTGTAGTCTGGATATTTGGCCTTCGCGTATTCAGTAGTGCATTCCAAAATCGATCGTCCATTATTGAAGTTTTTGATGTATTTATATTTTTTTGAGCGTACAGCGCGAGTTTTAAAATAAATGCCACTAATGCGGTCAATAGAACTGAAAATATATTCCCGCTCCGGCTCAATTTGGTTGCCAATAAATACCCGGCCCTGCATGTATTTTGGCTTCTCCAAGCCGGCCAATGCAAGCGTTGTTGCCGAAATGTCAATTGCTGAAAGCATTTGATCACTAACCGAACCAGCTCTGAATCCCTTGGGATGATATATTCCTTCGGGGACATAAACAATAAATGGGATTCGGATTCCGCTGTCATAAGTCCAGTATTTTCCTCTTAAAAACGCGCTTCCATGATCAGGGAAGAAGAATATGATAGTGTTCTCTAACAAACCCCGCTCTTGGAATCTGCCAAGAATTTTTTTGATCTCATTATCCAACAATTGAATATTTTCCATATAGACAGCCCAGTCCTTCCTGATAGGACCTACATTAGGGTAATAAGGGGGAAGTTTGACCAAATCTGGGTCAATCGGATTCGCTTGGTCTCTTTTAAATACCCTGTGGGTGAAAGATGTACCTACTTTAGCGAAGAATGGTTTTTCTTTATTTAAATCATCGATATTGTTGTATTCAAACGAACTGCCTTTTATCCTGAACATGTAATCATCTTTCCCTAAGCCTAGGGTTTGATACCCATTGTTTTGAAGTATATGTGCAACCGTTTTGATACCTTCCGGAAGCACAGGCATTAATTCTTCGGGATAACGCATATGCATGGCACCGATTGATGTTTGATACATACCAGTGGCAATTGCAGTGCGGGAGGGTGAACAAACCGCAGCTGTTGTAAACATGTTGGTAAAACGCATCCCTTCCCTGGCCATTTTGTCAATAGTTGGGGTTTTAACAAGGACATTTCCATAACAACTCTGATCCTGGGACATGTCTTCGGCAATCAGCCAGATTATATTGAGTGGTCCCTGTTTTTCCTGTTTCTCCGCGAACAGATAACCAGGTGTACAGTAAATCAGGGTAAAACAAAAAGAGAAGATTGAGTTTTTCATGGTATTTCTTTAATTTTTTTATAAAATAGTCTATTATACCTATTCGTTCCTCTGGTGGAGTGGTTTCAATGATGAGATACGCCTCAATTCCATGTTCATCGAACTTTTTTTTAAGATAAATCTCATGTGTTGGATGATGTGATATTTCCTCCCGATTGGAAGACGGTGCAAGAGATCGTAAGTTGAACAGGATAATCGGTGGGTCGTTTGCATCCAACTGAGAAGGCATGTCAAGAAATTTCCTTAATTCTATAATATCATCTTCAAAATATTGTTCCCGGTTTGAAATATGGTAAAATTCCAGATCTGAAGCACTTGAAAAAGTATCCATCCAGTTGGAGGGAATTCCGACAATATCAGACCATTTGGTAAAATCATATGTAGCTTGCGAGTTTAGATGTCCGATTACCTGCAATTTTGAAGATTCCCGAAGAACGGGATCCGGGTTTTCAGGGTCTGCCAGATCATCATGGACGCCCAGCCAAAGGGAAGCCCCTCCGCCAGCTGAGCCCCCGTAAGCCGCAACCTTTGTCTTATCAATGTTCCATTCCGTTGATTTACTTCTTAAAAACTGGATAGCCCTTGCACAATCAAACATGATCGTATCAAGCCGGGTTGATTTCCTGAAGCGGTAATTAATTGCAGCGAATGAAATACCATTGTCGAGGCATTTTTTAATATCTTCTTGCCTAGCACCTGCTTTACTGCCTGATATAAATCCTCCACCATGAATATAGACCACAAGAGGCGTAGGATGCAACGATTCAGCCTTCCAGAAATCAAGGATATTCCGAACAAAATTGCCATAGGAAACGTTTTCGAAAGTCGGAGATATTTTTATGTTTGTTGCTGTATCTGGATACTCGGTTAAAGTTTTTCCTGTATTTGAATGAATTAGTTTCCATTTTGTATGAAACATGCCTTCGCTCTTTAAAAAAGCATTTGCCACCAATAGGAGGAATATAACTTTTTTCATTATGAATTTTATTACTTTTTGCTGAATATGTATTGGATATAATAACTCAGGGACAAGTAATTACTTTGTCAACATTCAGTTTTCGATCATACAGCATTTAGGGACCCGCACTTTTAGGCAGGTCCTTATTTTGAAACTCAATTATTAATAGCCCGGATTTTGTTCCAGGTTTTCATTTATCAAAATCTCCGAAGTAGGAATTGGCCAAAGGTATTGCTTGTCTGGATCAAAATTTTTTATTGCCAAGCGTTTGATAAGTCCTGCTTCATATAATGCTGAAAAATCGGGATTCCCGTCCTCATCGATTTCCGGAATCCCGGGAAAAAACCATAACCCAGGATTAACAACCTTTACCCGCAATTCTGCAGGATCCAACATCCCAAAAATATCCCTCGTAAGAACATTTTCGGCCATTTTCCAACGTATGATATCCATATACCTCAATCCTTCGTAAGCGAATTCCATCCTTCTTTCAATGCGGATCAACTTTCTAAGTTCATCCTTTTCGACAGTGGTTATGGCCGGATAGGCGTCGGTTTGATCTTTATTAACACCATAGGCCCTAGCCCGCACCATGTTTATGGCATCGAGCACAGTTTGATCAATTTGTCCCAGTTCAGTGCTTGCTTCAACATACATCAACAAAACATCAGCATACCGCATTAGAATCTTATCAGGGTCAGTTCTCTCATCCAACCAATCTTCATCAACGCCTTTTTTACGCACTAATCCATCGTAAGATGCAAATTGGTTAACTCCTCGGGTATCGTTGTTCGTTTGGTATTTTCCGGTATTGAGATTCCGCACCTTTAGGGAATCGGGATGAGGCTGGTAAATGAAGCCCAAATGCGGTGTTTGAAACTCAACAATGGTTTCTGCACAACGGGGATCCCTGTTTTTGAAAGGATTTTGTGGATCAAATAGTGGTGATTCATCTACTGGTAATCCATCTGTGCACAAATAGGAGAAAAACAAATCCCATGATGGACCTTGTGCTGCATTGCCACCCGAATTTCTGGTTTTATGGCTTCTTATATAGAATATGTTATAATAATCACCAAGTGCTACCGAACGCGGAAGCCCAAAAATCATTTCGTTTGCATTTTTTGTTTTTGAAAGGAACAGTTCGCCATAATCGGGATACAACTGATATTTGTTGAGATCCATGCAAGCTTTTGCCGCATTGCGGGCAACTGTCCAGTCGCTATTATAAAGAGCGATTCGGGCCTTCATTGCGAAGGCAGCCCCTTTTGTAGCCCTTTGCAGTTGGTCACTTGCGTATGCTTCAGGAAGGTGCAAGGCAGCAAAGTCGTAATCGTCATATATTGCCTTTAAAACAACAGCTTTTTCGGTTCGTCCTAAAGCGAAAGCTTCTTCCAGGGCCAAAATATCAGTATAAAATACCACATCGCCAAAATGAGATATAAGTAAAGCATATTGCGATGCCCTTAAAAACCTTGCTTCTGCGGCAAAACGGCTAAGTATTGCCTCAGGAACTTGATCCGCCGCCCTTTCAAGACTGAGAAGTATTGTATTAGCCCGTGCAATAGCCTTGTAAGAATTGCTCCATAAAGATGTAACTCTCGCCCATTCCCCGTTGACAGTTCCTGCCAATATTGGAGACACTGTCTCCCTGCGAATGCGGTCATCAGTCCATGGGCTGTCATAAAATCGTAGATCGTCATCAACAGGCCAAAAAACCTCTCTGTACAAGTCATTTAGTGACATGTCATTTCACTCTCATTTGAATACCAGTTCTCGCTGGAACCTTCTGAGAGGGGATTTAAGTCCAAGTTGTGACAGGCTTGTAAAGTAAAAATACCCTATGAGTGTAATAAATATTTTATTTTTCATTGTGTTTAATTTTTAAAATTTAACTGAAATCCCGAAAATAAATGAAACAGTTATCGGATAATTTCGATAAGTCGCTTCAGGATCCCATCCCTTTGGATATTTATCGAATGAATATAAATCAGATACAGAGGTGTAAAACCTGACATTGCTAATGTTTACTGTTTACTGTCAATTGACTTGGAACATTATAACCTAAAGTCATATTCTTCATTCTTAAATAAGAACCATTAAACAACCAATAATCAGACATTGCATAATTATTTCCAGCAGTTATTTCGGACTAATCGGGATATTTGGCATTCAGGTTTTGTTCCGTTGTATTGTATATGCTCCAATAATTCCCATCAATATATACTTGGAACTGGGTATTTTGCGTTCGAAGAGGTCTTGCCATATTCCGGACTCAATACTTCATTTTGTTTACCCACTCCCTGTATTACTATTTGAAAATCAAAATTCTTGTAAAGTAGCTGAATATTACCACCGTATAAATACCTTGGAAGAGAACCGCCAAGAAAAACCCTGTCGTATTCAGGTGTTATATTACCATCAGGTACTACCATCTGGACCACTTATATCAATATATTTAATATCGCCAGGTTTAACCGCAGAACTTGTAACTGGCTGAATTATTTACTTCTTCTTGTGTTTGAAATAATCCATCAGAAAGATAACCATACCATTCGTTAAATTCACTTCCTTCCATTTTTACCTGATCGCCAAGAAATTCAGTTCCACCTAAATCGCCCATCACAGATTTAAAATCGGAGATATTAAATGACAGCAGAATATCCTAATTCTCCCACTTGGTCATTCCATCCAATTTCAGCTTCCCAACCCTTTGTTTTCATTTTGCCGGTATTTTGGTCCGGATTATCAAATCCAATATAATTAGGAATTTCAAGTGGAAGCAGCATATCTTTTGTAGTTTTCACAAAGTAATCAGCAGTAATTGTAAATGATTGTCTAACAAATATGAATCGAACCCAAAATTTGTCGATTCTGTTTTTTCCCATGAAATGTCTTCAATTGCATATTGGGTTTGTGCAGCACCTTGAGCTGAAACAACTTCATCCCCCATGTAGAAAAGGGCATTTGAAAATGCGATTGTTGCCTGATAAGGATAATTGCCGATTCGCTCATTTCCCAATGCCCCCCATGATGCGCGTAACTTTAGAAATGAAAGCTCCGAAAAATTCTCCAGAAAGGGTTCTTTAGAAATTGCCCAGCCTGCTGAGAAAGAAGGGAATGACCCCCACCGATAATCGGGATGGAATCTTGATGAAGCATCATATCTTATATTAGTTTGAAAATAATACTTATTTGCATAATTGTACATGATTCGTCCAAACCACGACTGATAAGCATTTTCATATGCAACGCCACTATTGCCGCGAAATTCCAGTGATCCTAGATTCAGGTAAGGAAAGGAAGTCAATTCAAATTCATCTTCTTGAAGCTCCCAAATTCTCATAAAAAGCATAATAATTTTCATTTCCTGCCAATATATTTATACTATGATTTCCAATTACGCTTTGATAATTGGCTAAAAACTGGGTTGTGATGCTGTAATTATCATTTCGCGCTTCATTTAAGGAAGTCTGAGCCTGACCATCAAGATAACCCTCAAATACCGTTGGATCATCCCATGCATAATAAGCAACCTGTTTATTAAAATCCTTTCTTTTATAAAAATTCAAATTTGGAGAAAAAACAGATGTAAATTTAAATCCTTTAAATGGAGTAAAATCAATTGAAACTTTTCCCCCTAATCTGATTGGACCAATCGTTATTAAATCCTCCATATTCAATAAATTCCTCATGGGTTATAACCATTTCTTCCGCCCGCAATCCTGCCATCAGACCATTCGCCGCATATTGGTGGCTGCATCTCTGGTCAATAAAACTATTTGGTAAGCTTGGTAGGTCTTTCATTTTTGCATTCTTAAAATAAAAATCGATTGTCCCTTAAAATAATTATTGATTTTTAAATCATTATTTACCCTTGCAGTTATTCTGTGTAATTTCGTTGGCATATATACCGTCAATTGTTTCATAAGAGAATGAAGCATGTGTGCTTAATATTGATCTGTACCGGTTGAAAAATCTAACCCGTGGCTCTGTCTTGGTGCATAATCATCAATAATTACATCATTCCAGTTCGTTATCGGATAAAGATCTGGGTTTTGGACATTGAGCGAAAGATAGTCTTCAACAACGTCTTTTGGGAATGTAGGATATTCATTGTCAGTATTCCCGGCGTCATTCCATCGTTGTTCATTTGCCATTTCCATGTATCTTGTAACATTGGTAAATGAGGTATTTCCGTAGGTTTTTCAATCCCTAGTTTATAATTATATGTTAAATTTTGTTCTCCCAGCTTGGCCCGCTTGGTCGTAACCAAAATTACCCCGGCTGCCGCCCTGGATCCATAGATTGAAGCAGAAGCTGCATCTTTTAAAACTGAGATGTCCGTGATGTCATTAGGGTTCACGTCATTAATGTTGTTTACAGGCACTCCATCCACAATGATTAACGGGTTACTGTTACCAATGGTAGTGATACCCCGGATTCGAATACTGGCCGCTGAACCCGGATCATTATTGCTCCTGGTAACCATAACCCCCGGAATAGCTCCTTGTAAAGCCTGAGAAACCTCGGTATTTTGGCGTTTGGCAATTAAATCGCCCTGCACTGTTGCCACTGCTCCGGTCAAATCGCTCCTTTTCACAGTTCCATATCCAATTGCTACCACCTCTTCAATTCCAATTACACCTGCTTCCATCGTTATATTAATCGTTGTTTGATTGCTAACAACCACTTCCTGCGTTCGCATTCCCACAAACGAAAAAATCAGGGTGGCATCTTCAGGAACATTGGATAATGAGTAGTTTCCATCGGTATCGGTAATGGTTCCCTTCGTAGTCCCTTTCACCACCACGGTTACTCCAGGCAAAGGTTGCCCACCTGCATCGGTTACGGTACCTGAGACCGTTCGTTGTTGTGCAATAGCAGCATCAACTGCTGAAGCCAGAAGTTTTTTACCAAAAGAATCGCCTTTTTGCCGCACTACAATATATCGGTCTAAAATGCTGTAATCGAAGGATGTTCCCGCCAGCACCTTGTCGAGAATATCCATGATGGTGGCATTTTGTGCCTCCAGGTTAATCTGATCCAGTTTCTTCAGTTCTTCTTTCTGATAGTAAAAAAAGAACTCGCTGTTTTCTTCGATCTGCTGAATCAAATCCACCATGGTTCCGTCTTTCATCGAAACATCGAGGCGGGTGTTTTGTGAGTAGGTGGAGGCGGTGATGCTAACCAGGCAAAACATGTGATGGTTGCAATTAGTTTCATTGTTAGCAGAATTTTTTTTAATAGCCGGTTCTTTCCGGCAGTTTTTACCAAATCTTTCATAAATTTGTTGTATTAATGATTATTACTTTAGTTTTAATCCGAAACGGTGGGTATGTGGGGCATATCCGCCGTTTTTTTTTCAATTCACCTTTTACGGTTTTAGTTTCTCATAGGCATTATTTTTTAGATAATGTTAGTACATCTTTTGTTGCCAGGTTTCTTTTATGGTCCACCTGGATGGGTAAAAGCAGGCTGATGGCCTGCATCGACTGGTCAACGGGTTTGTTCTTCAGCACAGTTCCTGTGAACCGCAGTTCGCTGACATCTTTGCCGGTAAACCGGATTTCCACATTATACCACCGTTCCATTCTGCGTGCCACATCGGCCAGCCGTTCTTCTTCAAATTTTATCTTACCGTTTATCCAGCTTTCGTAAAACAATGTGTTTACCTTTGAGGTGGTAATTTTTTCATCGGGAGAATCCGGCATGTTTACCTGTTCGCTGGGAGCTAATTGTTTTAACGTTCTTCCTGCCCCGTCATTTATCTGCACCGAGCCTTCCACCAGCGTTACCTGGCAAAAATCCTCATCGGGATAGGCTACCGCGGCAAAGGAGGTTCCAAGCACCTCAATCTCATTGTTTTTAATTTTTACCTTAAAAGGGATATCGCCTGATTTCACTTTAAAAAAAGCTTCACCCTCCAGTTCCACCCGGCGGTTCCCGTTACCAAAATTACCGGCATACCGAAGGGTGGTACCCGAATTGAGCCATACATGGGTGCCGTCGTAAAGCGTAACTTCCGACATCTGCCCCAGGGGAACATGTATTTCAGCAAAAACAGGAGCAGCAGGCGTATTCCGGCTGAAGTGAATAAGCGTCCCCAGAGCAAATGCCAGCAAAATGATTGCAGCATATTTAAAAAGGGAGAGATAAAACCGGTTTCTTTTGTGGTGAATGTATTGGGCTATCCTGTTCCATGAATGAACAAGGGAAGTTCGATGCAGAGGGGCAGCTTCCGTTAATTTGGCATGCAGGCCGGAAACATCTTCCTGAATTTCTTTTTTGTTTTCCTCTGAGTAGGTTGTTTTCTGTTCGTTGAGTTCTGCCTCAGCGGATTCATGGTGAACTTTTGCTGCGGCCAGTTCCCAGTTTTTATCTTGATTTAAACCGTTCATTCTGTTGTTTCGCTTCATTAAAGAACGACTGTTTTATTCAGCCGTTCTTCAAATTTCTAAACTAATTATCTATGAACAACCAGAGATTGCCAAATCGGTTGTACTGTCAAAAGACGTAAAGTGGAACAGGGGAGGGTGACAGAAATAGGAAATTTTTTTAAGGATTTTTCGTTTTTTGGATTACTGAATTATTGGAATACTGAATTGCTGGATTGTTTGAAATTGTCTGAAGGTTTTATTGATTGGTCGATCCCGGGAATGCCGTGAAACGTAAATACATATAAATAAAATTATTCTTTAAACAAATCAATGTATTTTTTTTCTATTTCCATTCTCAGTGTTTTCTGGGGATTAACAATCTCGCCGATGCGAAGGTTTCCATAAAACCCAATAAGGGCGCTGGCATCAATAGAACTAAATCCATGTTCATTGACCAGATAACGCCCCATATCCATTATTGCCAAATCCGCTGCTTTAAGCATATCCGGATGAGGTGCAATTGTTGCAATTAAGTCGGGATTGATAACCAATGGCCGTTGAATATCCAGATCTCTTCTTATTCTTACAGTAACATCTATATCTGCCCCAATCTCCAAACCTTTTCCAAAAACTTCTCCATCCCCCTGAACTGCATGGACATCACCCATAGCCAGTAAGGCACCTTCGGTAAAAACAGGAAATAATACCTTTGTTCCTTTTTTTATTATACGTGTATCAAGATTCCCCCCATTTTCCCATACTTCACCAGTCGTCATTTTTTTTAAGCCCCCAACCCCAATTCCTCCTACCATCGGATGAACAGGCATTTTTTTTCCATCATACAACATTTTGTCCCCTATTACTTCAACTTCAAGATAAACATATTCCCGATCAGCATTATCAATAAATTTATTTTTATCCATATTCTGCATATATCCATACTTCGAGATTCTGATGTCATGAATTTCAACCTCAACTACATCGCCGGGTAAGGCACCTTCAATAAAAACGGGTCCCGTAAGAGGATTTCCGGTACCTTTTCTTCTTACATCATTATATAAAATATTATTATCAAAATAATATTTTGATTTGCCTTCAAGGGCATCCCAGCACTCAAATATGAGCCGACTTCCATCTTTAACTGTAGCACAAGGTTTATTATTCATATTCATATTATGAACATGATGCTCTTTGCTGATTACTATTACATCAGTAAGTTTATCATCCACTATTTTTTCAAATAATCTTGAAAATTCTATTGAACCTCTATCATGACTTAAGCCAATAGTTTCTGCTGTTTCAGTGTTTTGAGCGAAAGTTTGAAAACCCATTAAAACCAGGAAAACAGGTAATATCAACAGTGTTTTTACGGATCCAGGTGTTTTATAAAACATACTAAATGTCTTTTTTTGATTTTTTAGATCAGGGCGACTGTAAATCATCATTCCATCCTGGTAAAGAGACGGATAACTGATAATTGGAATAATTATATAAAGGATTTCGCCTGGGTTTATAAAGCCTTCCTTTTTTTGGATTGTCGTCCTGTGTATACACCCATATTTCGTTTGGATCCCAGACAACAATTTCATCGCGGCAATCCCCTGTTATATCAAGAACAGCATTCGCCATATCAGGATGACCATCATCCGGGAATTCCAAAACTTTTCTACCCCAGCCATCAAAAACACCACCCTCACGTATATTCGGGTTTAGAACAAAATATTCCTCTTCTTCTCCGGTCCAGTTCAACGGCAAGCACATGCTGCCAAACTGATAAGGTTCAAAATCATGATAAATCTTTCCATCGGAATCAAAAAAATGTATAATTCCCTGGTTATTCCAGAAATTAATGGTTACCGTTTCGAGACCCGATTTATCTGATCTGAAATTGGCAATAGCCGGATTTTGGACATGACCAATAAAATGGTGCTCGAGAATATTTCCTTTCAAATCCACTCTTAGATAACCTGCATCGCTGGCTGCATACATAATAACAGGCTCTGCCTGGGGATTCTTATCAAATTTAACTACAGCTACTCCATCCGAATGATCAGCAATTTGGTTGTCAAGATCCCATAACGGATTGCCATCGTTATCGTATAATGCATATCCAATTGCAAGTTCATCTTTACCATCATTATCAATGTCATAAGCATAAGGATAATGACCTGTATTGCAACTTCCTTCCCATATTATTTCTAAATTGGAGTTCATCACCCAGAAATTCCTGTAGCGATCTTTAATAAGAATGTTAGAATCATATCCCTTTCCTTCAGCATCAAAAAAGAAAATACAATCTCCCGGTACTTTAGGAAAAAATGGGTTGTTTATTTTAGATTGTGGATGATCGTTCTTAATTACAGGAGTAGATGCTTTATATTTAATTTCTCCGGTTGCCCCATCTGCCACAACAATTTCAAAATCCATACAATAAATGACTTCATTTTTACCGTCATTGTCGATATCGTGTATCTGAAAACCAACGTCGTAAGTGAGATGGGCATCATATGGATCGATCCTCCCAGTCTGCCAGAGAATCTCTCCGTCAAAAGTCATCGCCATAAGGCTGGTTAAAGTCATATTGGAAACCTGACCAATAAGGACATCAATCTGGCCGTCTCCATTGAGATCACCAAACCGAAGGTTTCGTGCAACACCGAATCCTTTGGTGTTAATTTTTTTCCAAAGTTTCATTTTAGGATTTTTTTCTTTTAATTCCGCAACTATCTGCTCATAATAGTTCTTTTTCTTTTCAATTGAAACTTTTTCAGTTTTAGTCGTTTTTACTTCTACCGACTTATAGCAGACTTTTGCATTAGAAACCAATCCGATTTTTCCTTTTGAGTAAGTATCATCTGTCGCATTAAGCGTTATATTATCATTCAGTTTTGCTTCAATTGAAGTGCCATTTACGAATACTTCAGCATTAAGATATTGACCTGGTGTATACTCAAATGATTCTTCAGCTAAAACCATTTCATTTAAATCGATATCGTTTGATTGTCCTAAAAACTTAGATATATAAACCTTCGAATTTTTTATGCCAAAGAAGTAAAAAGAACGATCGTTTCGGTATCGGAATGCAATACCAGAGGATAACGAATCATTTTCTGGCCTGAATTGTACCTTCAGTTTATAGTTTTGCCAGAGAGAATCTCCCGCAATGATCATTGGATGGGTGCGTGTCCCTCTATTCGTATAGGTTTGGCACATGATGTTATCATTACCTGCTTTTTTTACCTGCCAGGCAAACCCAAAACCCGGGAAGGACCTTCCTGTTCCGAAACATGAAACTGCCCAATTGCCTTTTATGCCTGCATCCTGCAAATAATGATATTCGGTGTGAGGGCCCATAGGAACTGAAAAATAACCTGTTTCTAACTCTGTGAAATCATCGTATAACAGCAATTCTTTAAAATCATCCTTATTTTTTAATCCGTAAAGCCCGAATGAAAGAATTATACTAACGAATATTAATTTTAGAAATTTCATGTTTGTATGTTTTAAAACCTGTTTTAAAAATTCTCCAGCTGTACCCATTTTATCATCATCAGTATTTCCCCGTATTTTCCTTCAGCCAGGTATCATATTCTTTCTTCAATTCCTTTACTTTTTCCGGCATCTCACCGGCAAGGTTATTTCTTTCGCCGGGATCTTTATCTACATTAAAGAGTTTCAGTGTGTTATCATTAACAGCAGGAACAACATACAGAAATGATTGATCCTGCAGATATGTCTGTTCATTGGTAAGTTTAAAATCTCCTTTTCTTACCGCCCAGTATTGCTTCCATCTCCAAACGAGGAGCCGGTTATTGTCTGGTTTCAACAGGCTGATTCCATCCATTCTCGGATCTGAAAGTATTATTCCGGCAGCGTCTGCCAGTGTTGGCAGAATATCCGCTGCCGATACGTATTTATTCTGAATTGAGCCGGGTTTAATGATCCCCGGCCACTTTACAGCCATGGGAACACGGATTCCACCCTCCCAAAGTGTATATTTACCTGCTGTGAGCGGAAAATTATTCGCAAGCGTATGGTGAGAACCCCCATTATCGGAAACAAAAATAACCATTGTTTCCTTGTCCAGATCATTAGTATGCAGAGCATCCAGTACCCGGCCGATATTATCATCCAGACAATTCAGGTTAGCCAGTTGGAATTTGCGCATATCTTCGTCGCTGACAACACCTATTCCGCGCTGGGCGTATTTATTGTAATAGGCAACATAAGACCCGGGTTTCTGTTCTTCAAAGGCTTCTTGCCGATCAGGATCATAATTAGGTATTGGTTTTACATCATATTTGTCCAGGTATTTTTGAGGCACTTCGTGGATTAACATGTGAACTGCATTGTAAGCTATTTCCAGGAAGAATGGGTTGTCCCTTTCCTTTTCCAAAAACCGGATGGCGTCATCCGTAAAAATATCCGTCAGATAGCCTTTTTCAAAACTTTTATATCCCCGGTTATGCATCAGTGGCCCTAAATGTGCACTTGCCCCATTGGGATCGGGAGTACGCTTTGCCATATCCTCTGACATCAGCCAATAATCATGTGCATGTGCATTAAATCCCAGGAAATAATCGAATCCATGATTCAGGGGATGTTCCCTGACATCAATTTTATGGAAGTTCGAACCATAGTCGGTTTTCCCTATACGTGCAGTGGTATATCCGGCTTCATGCAGATATTCGGCAAGGGTTTTAACGCTGTCAGGTAAACCCGGATTCCAACCGGCTTTTTCATCCCACCGGAACTGAAATTTTCCTGTATGTATGCCGCACCTCGACGGACTGCATACAGGTGCCGTGGTATATGCCTGTGAAAATACCATTCCTTCTTGTGCCAGGCTTGTTATGTTGGGAACGGAAACCTGCTGATCGCTATAGCCAAAGGGTTCAAAATCAGCGTACCCCATATCATCAACAATGATGAGAAGGATATTGGGTTGCTGACTCATGGTTTGATTGTTCTCACATGAAGTGAGAACAAATGATAGAAGAATAAGTAGAAGAATTCGTTTATTCATTAGATTTAAGTGTTGTAGCTGTTGTTTTTTCAAATTTAAATAATCCAAAAAACTAAATACGGTCAATTCTCTTTAATAGGATAATGAGCTTTGAACTCTCCTGAAATTTTCATACATTTTTTCTCCTTTTGAAATCCTTTCAGAATTCGCTTTCAACTGTTCCTTAAGTTTTTGCTGATCCGGTTCAGGGCCCACATATTTCAAATTTCCTTCACCGAATTGACTTACATGCCAGATTCGGGAGCGTATTTTGATTTCACTGACATTTGTCACATCTACTTTATAATTTGGTTCATTGGAATCAAAAAAGAGAAAATCCCGGACAGTGAATGGCTGTAATCCATCATAGATTCTATGATGCGGAAAATAGAGGTGGTAAGCAGCAGCACGTGCTCCATCAACGGATACAAAAGCCGCCATCCGGTGGTCGGTCTTATGCCATTGCATCCACTTATCCCCGGGATCAAAACCAAAAACTGCATCCGGGCGGTATTTTCTTACAAACCAACATGCCTTCTCGCATAACTCCATTTCAGGCACATATTCAAGCATTCCGTCATCATAGCCGAGAAAAAACATATTCTCCTCCGGAATACCCAACACTCCATTGGCTTTAATATCTTCTTTTTTACGGATTTCTGCCAGCCTTTCGCTGGTCATTTCCAAATCTCTTGAACCTTTATTTCCACTGGTGTAGATGACCACATAAATATCATTGCCATTTTTGGCAAGTAGTGCAAGTGTCCCTGAAATTAATGTTTCATCATCGGGATGGGCGGCAAAAACCAATATTGTTTTATTCTTCCATTCCTTTATGTCTTCAGGATTTCTTGTCTGACTGAAAAGCCTTAATGGAAAAACTATGACCAGAAAATAAATGGCAATTTTCCAACTAATTTTTGTTTTCATAATCTGGAATTTTTATTTAATTTTAATAAGATATGCACGAATCATAATTTCTCCAGGAAAAATACGATGAGAAATGCTTCCCTGTGCAGCAACTAAAAAAGAATATTAAATACCTTCCTGGTATATTCTATATTATCCTGCATATCTGCTATATAGTCACCACCGGGAGCAGATGTTTCAAACGTCAGCCATCCTTTATACCCTGTTTTTTGAATTTCTTTAGATATTTTGGTATGGTTCAGTTCAGGGTAAGTCTCTCCCGGTGAAGATGACCCTGAACGGGGTGTTCCTTTCAGTTCTTCCCTCATTAATTTCGGACCGTTTTTAATATGATATTCACAAATATGCGCACCAAGAAGTGGAATTTCTTCCAATGGCTCAAACCCAAAATGCATGGCATTAAAATAATCATAGTATATTTTAACCGAAGGAAGGTTTACCCCTTCGATAATTCTCAGTTGATCCTGCGCACTTCCGGAACATTCAAGTCCAATTGTGACACCTTCATCTGAAGCTTTGAGCCCAAGTTCTTTAAGCGTCCCGATGAGCAATTTATATTCATCATCAGTTCCCGGAAATCCATTTCTCAGGAGAGCAAGCAGAATAACTCCGGCTCCAAGGTTCCGGGCACAATCAATAGAGTCCATGACCCAAACGCCCGAAGCAGGATCTGCCCTTATAAGTCCGCCAACCATCAATGAATTGATTTGGACTCCATATTGAAGAGAGGCCTCACGGAATGCGTGTTGCATCTTTTTGTGCCTTAATGCTTCCGGATTGGCAAGATCATATATATATCTCATCGAAATTCCATCCAGCCCCGACCTGTAAGCGGCCTCCACTGCTTCTAACTTGGTCCGTGCCTGACCAAAGGATGAGCAACATGCACTGAGACGAAGAGGATATTTTGATTTTTCAATCAATGAATTATTCCCTGCCGCTTCATTATGGGTCAAAAATGCAGCTCCTGCAACACCAGTAACCGATTTTTTTATAAATCTGCGTCTGTTTAATGCTTTTACTAACATAATAGCTTATTCGTTTTAGTTCTTGTTTTACCAGCTAATCGTATTTAATGTCGGCCAATAAAGATCGATTTAAATGTATTGCTCTCAATTGGCAGAGTCGTTTCAATGATTTTCTTCCCATAGACGATCCTCCCAAGTTACAACTTTTTGTTCATATATTGGTTTTTTGTCTAAAAGTCTGGTAAGTATGGTGGCATCGGTGGATTACTGGACTGTTTGACTGATCTGAATGTCTGAATGTCTGAATGTTTTATTGTTTTATTGTTTATGTGGTTTTTGATACTTTATACTCTTAGTCTTGATACCAGTTAAGGAAGACCGAAGACGGAAGACCGAAGTAAGGAGATGAGAGGTGACGACAGGAAGTTTCTGGTAGAATTGAGACTACCCACTTTAATTTGACTGTTTTATTGTTTTAATGTTATGTGGTCTTGATACCTGATACTTTTAGTCTTGATACTCCACCCACAGGCCTGAGATAACGCTTCCTGAATAAGTTTTTTATTCCTGGTTTATTTTAACCCATTCTTCATACTGACTTTTTAATTCCTTTACTTTTTCCGGGAACTTTACTGCCTGGTTGTTCATTTCGCCAGGGTCTTCTTCTAAATTAACCAAAAAGAGTGAGTCTTCCGGAAGAAATTCCTCACCATGAATGAATGGATTTCCCAGTAGCTTCCAGTTACCCTTTCTTGCAGCCCAATGTTTTCCATTTTGCCAGCAAAACTGATTATGCAACGATTCATGTTTCTGGTTTTTTATGACAGGAACAAGGCTTTTTCCATCCAAATCGTGTTTGTTCAGATTAATACCACAAAGTTCTGCAAGAGTTGGCATCCAATCCGCATTCACTGCCAGTTGATCTCTGACCTCACCTTTCTTCAGTTTAGCCGGCCAGCTTATTGCAGCAGGAACACGGATACCCCCCTCAAATAAACTAAATTTTGCACCTCTGTATATTCCGGAGCTTCCTCCTCCAAAATGAGCACGTTCTTCAGTTGAATAGCCATTATCAGACTGAAATACAATAATGGTATTTTCACGCAATCCAAGTCTCTCAATACTTTCCAGTAATTCTCCTATTTTATCATCCTGGGTAGAAAGAAAAGCCGCATACAGATCACGGGGGTAAGACAATCCTTTATCCTGATAATACGTTAACCACTCCGGAGTCCCCTGATATGGGTAATGAGGCGTATTTAAGGCAAAAAGCATAAAAAAAGGATTATTTCTATTCTTCTCTATAAAATTAGTGGCTTCTTTTACCATTAAACCAGGAAAGAATTGCCCGTCATAAAATACTTCTTCGCCATTCCTGTACAAATCATGCCGGTTTGGTCCCTGCCAGAAATAGAAGTGTGAATAGTTATCAATACATCCCACAAAATGACCAAATGAATAATCAAATCCCTGGGCATTGGGCTGTTTGTCTTTGGCATGGCCCAGATGCCATTTCCCTATATGGGCAGTTCTGTACCCCGCATCCTTAAACATTTCTGCCATGGTGTACTGTTCCGATGGCATCCCTGCTTCCAGGCTTAATGAGCTGACATTTCCGGAAACACCTGCCCGCTGAGGAGTTTTTCCGGTAAGCAATCCGGCTCTTGAAGGAGAACATATAGGAGCACCATAAAACTGTGTGAATTTAATCCCGCTATGAACAATTTTGTCCATGTTTGGTGTAACCAGGTCTGTTGAACCGTATGAGTTAAGATCAATGGCACCCTGATCATCTGCATATATTACGATGACGTTAGGTTTAGCAGTGTTTTTGGTTTCTTTTCCATAAACTGCAGTTGAACTTACCAATAAGGAACCAATGAATAGTTTATTTAAGTTGTTCATATTATCAGGTGTTACTATTTTTTCATCAATTTGTCCGGATTACCGATGGTTAATTCTGTTTCGGAGTATGAGCAAGGACTTGATTGTCTTTTAATAACCGTGTTTTCAGGATAGTGTAATTCAGCGAATGTACATCCGTACCGTTTTCAATAGCTAATGCTGCCGCGGTGGCTGCTGATTGCCCCAGAATCATAAATACAGGTTCCATCCGGATGGAACCAAATGCAATGTGAGTTGAACTCACGCAGACGGGTACCAGCAGATTCCTGCATTCCCCTTTTTTCGGTATAACAGACCGGTAACTGATGGGGTAGGGAGGGAATCCATGTGCCTCCACATTTCCTTCGTTCTGAACGAAGCCGTTGGCATCCACATAGCGCTGCACATGATGCGAATCCATTCCATAGGCTGCCATTCCCACAGGGTCTTCTGCCACCTCAAATCCCTCACAATTTCTTTGGGTCATTACATAATCACTTTTCATACGACGGGCCTCTCGAATGTACAGTTGCTGTTGCCAGCCGTCTTCGCGTTCATATTCGTCCCTGCAGGTTCCCCATTTTGAAACCACATCCCTTACTTTTTCCGGAATGCGGGGGTGGTATGCCAATGTCCACATTAATCCCTGTTGGTAGGAGCGGTGGCGCTCCACAATTTTTTCACGTTCATCATAGCTGGCCTCAGGATATCTGTAATTCTGTCCGATGAAATCGGTAGAGAACCCTTTTTGGTTATTGGTGTCGGTTTTGCGGTTAGGCATGTCCGAATTTATCCAGGGAACCAATGGATCTCCATACGTGTACATTTCCTCTATAGGGCCTTCGGCAGCTTCGTAATTGCGGAACAACAATTCATACTCCAGTTCATTGTAATCATCCGGTTTTTTAAATGGAATACGGTTTTCAGGGTGGTCGGTCAAAGTCATTCTAAAACAATAGGCCTGAATACCTTCACTGCCCGAGCCATCAATTCCCGGGCCGCCTTTCGTTATAAACGGGAGCAACCCGCTGGACGGATTGCCTTTTACACTATAAGGATCAACGCCATCTATAAAATTGTGGTTATGGGCATTGAAGGAGACGGTCCGGCTCAACGTCAATCCGATATCGTTTGCCTGAACGCCATTCAGTGTTTCTCCGAATTCCCTGTTCGGTTCACGTCCTACGGAATAACTCACACCAGCTGCTGCCATCAAATCGCCTTCATAAGTAGCATCAATAAACATTTTTCCACCATATTTTTCGCCGCTTTCCATTTCAATTTCCACAATGTTTTTATTTTGCATCTTTACCCCTGATTCCCGGTTTAACCGTTGTTTATAAACCACGTCAATATTTTCGGGAGCCATCATTTCTTCATAAACTTTTAAAGCTGCTGACGGTTCGAAAGTCCACATGGCATCTTCCCCTTCGGCGGACTGCGTTTGACCTCCATCGCAGTATTCCTGCCTCTTTTGCCATTTCCAGCTGGCCGGATTGCTGTAATGTTGTTTGATTCCCTGATAAAACTCTCTCGATATGCCTCCTATCACCATTTTATTTCCAATATCGGTCTGACCCAGTCCACCGGTGGTTAACCCGCCAATGCGGGAGGAAGGTTCTATCAGCAGGACCGATTTGTTCATTCTTGAACTTTGAATTGCTGCGGCAATTCCGGCTGAAGTTCCTCCGTAAATGACGATGTCATATTCTTTCTGGGCTTTAACTTCTGTAAGTGTCCCTATAGAGAAATAAATTAAAACCAGGGAAAAAAGATGTATTATTTTTGATTTCATGACTGTTCTATTTTATTAGCAACTTAAAATTCTTTGTCAGAAGTAAAAATAATCAAACTATTTTATGGAGCTTTATTTATAGGGAAGTTTTATGCCAAAAGGAAGGATTCCATCCTTACTGCCCATTACTTACGAAAAACTTAATGTTAACGCACTCGCTGATAAGTGCAGGATGGAATCCCAAGGGAATTTTACTTTTTCTTCCTGAATACCAAAAAGAAATTAAAGTCTTTCGGTTTAAGGACATCCCTTAGAGAACGGTAGGCGCGTCCAATCTGGGTTTTTACTGTATTTCGGGAAATGAGCAGGGTGTCGGCTATCTCCTGATAGCTTAACGATTCAAATACGGCAAGTTCAAGTATCCGGCGGCATTGTTCGGGTAACTTTTTTACAGCAAGGTAAAGCAGGGCATATTGTTTCTGGTCATCGAAAAACTTTTCATTCCCGGGAGCCGGCATGTTTTCTGTGATGGGTTCAGTATTGTATTTTCTTTTTCTGTGATGGTTAATGATGCTGTTATGCAGCATTATAAAAAGGTAGTGTTTTACAGATGAATTGATTTGGATAATTTTCCTGTTTTCCCACAGTTTAATAAAACAATCAGAAACCAGCTCTTCTGCCAGACCATTGCTGTTGGGTATGGACTTGGCTGCATACAGGTACATTTGATGAAAGTACCTGTTGTGAAGCTGCTTTAATGCAAACTTGTCACCGCGTTTTATTTCTGTCCATAGGCTCGTTTCTTCCACGGTCCGGTATTAATAGTTTGTTATAAATATAACTTTTTTGGACGTATTTACAAGAATTCTTTTAACTTTTTTGCATCAATAATTGTAATTTTATGACATAAATTGGTAACAATTTAACCATTAATTAATGTTTTCATTTAGCACCCAATGCAAACAAAGCAGTTATTTTAACTGCTTTACAATTGAAGAAGGATTAAAATTAATGCACTTAAATTCTCAATCATTGGGGTAAATAGAGAGTTAACCACCAATATGGTTAAAAAAATGAAGTGTACCATCAAAACCCCAATGAATACCAAAAAAGATTTCCTTTGGTCGGATTTGGCGCTTTAAGGTAAAAAGAGAAGGATGTTTACCACCAAAACACCAATGAACACCAAAAAAACAGAAGATTCTTATTTAGTGTGATTTGGTGTGTTTGGGTGATCTGGTGAAAAAAAATGAAGTGTACCATCAAAACCCCAATGAATACTAAAAAAGATTTCCTTTGGTCGGATTTGGCGCTTTAAGGTAAAAAGAGAAGGATGTTTACCACCAAAACACCAATGAACACCAAAAAAACAGAAGATTCTTATCTTGATGGAAATTGGTGTATTCGATGATTTTGTGGTAAAAAGGAATTAACCACCAAAGCACTAATGACACCAAAAAATACAAAAATTAAAGGGTTCACTCCCTCACCCAGTCAGGTTTAGGGAAGGGCCTTATTGTAAAAAACCGCTGATAATTTTCAAAAATATCGGGATTTGGTCCAACAACCCTTGGGTCTTCAGTCTTTCTGAGAAAATCGTATAACTTATTCCTCATCATTTCAAGTGCTTCTGAATAGTTTTCATCTGCCGCCAGATTATACATGCTGAAGGGATCATTCTTTATGTAAAAAAGTTCTTCCGCCGGCCTTTTCCCGACTGCCAGCTCAAAATACGGGGAGATTTCAGGATCGTCTTTATTTTCTATTAAATACGATTTAACAAAATCATTGTCAATGTCGTGATAGGCTTCTCCTGTAAATTTACCCTTCTCATTCAGTCCGTGCATGTAATAAGGCTTTTCCGGATTCTTCGGATCAAGAACCTGGGGTGCTCCTGCAGGCCACCTCTCGGGATAAAAATTCCGGATGTATAAAAAATCCTTCGTACGTATTGCCCTTTGCGGATAACCCAGGTTCATCCAGCGGGCTGATGAATGTCTCTCCCTTCCCGAATAGGTGGCGTCTCTGCTTACATCTGTTGCACCTGCACTGTCTGGTATTAAAATATCTTTCATACTTGTGGCCGACATCGGTAACATTTCGCCCTGACTGACTTCTGCCAAATCCAGAACAGTAGGAGCAAGATCTGCAAGATTTACCAAATCATCAGATACCCTGGCATGAGGAATCTTTGCGGGCCAGCTGACAGCAAGGGGAACATGTATCCCATATTCATAACAATTGGCTATAGCATACGGGAATTGCATCCCATTGTCGGACGTAACTATAATTATCGTATTTTCATATTCTCCGGCCTCCTTAAGTATCTCTATCATTTTCATGAGATGACTGTCAAACCAATCTATCTCATAGGCATAATCCAGCAAGCTTTTACGAATAGGAGCACGATCGGGAAGAAATCCCGGAACGCTCACATCGTTAATGTTTTTTCCGCTCCTTATACCGGCTCCCTCTTCAAAAGGGATGTGCGGTTCCCTGGATCCGTACCAAAAGAAAAAAGGTTCATTTTTCTTGCGCTTCTTCAAAAAGTCCCTGAAATTTTCAGCATAATCAACTGTTGAAATATCAGAAGCAAAGGCTTCAGGATCCGGAATGTCTTCATCCGGAATCACAACTGTGTCGGCAAAGGCATATCGGATATCGTTATATTCCGGCCCTGCAGGATCGCGATCGCGTCCGCCCTGGCGCCAGTTGAATGGCGCACACCCCTTGCCGGTAAAGCCAATAAAATAACCCGATTGCTCCAAAGCATCTGCAAAGGTTACATATTTTGCCGGATATAAAGTCTGATGTCCACCGGCTTCTTCATTTTGCCACGGATACCGCCCTGTTAAAATGGAAGCACGGGAGGGTGCACAACCGGGGGAGGAGGAAAATGCATTATTAAAAAGAACTCCTGCTTTCGCTACCAAATCAAACCCGGGAGTGACTACCGACCTGTCGCCGTAAGCTCCTGCGTAAGGATAAGACTGATTATCGCTCATTGCCAAAAGTATATTGGGCCGGCGTTGTTCTGCCTGTTCTTCTGCAGGAGCACAGGCATAAAAGATTAATCCTGTAAATGTTGCCGTAATTAAAATATCAGAAAGGTTTCTCATTTTTGTTTTGTTTGTATTCTCACATGCTTAACCGGCATTCATTAACCCCGGCATTTTATGCCAGGAATCTTGCTGGATATCAAACATCCGGTTCCCAGCCGGGCTCATATTCCCTTCTCCATAATTTTTTGGCATCCTGATCGTCAATAATGCTGCCATCAGACGGATTACAAGGAATGGTATTTCCGGTTCTGTAAGCTATGTTTCCCAGATGACACAGTAAGGTACTTTTGTTCACCTCCTTATAATCAGCCAACGGAAGCATGCTTTTTCGTATGGCTTCTGCAAAATTATGTGTATGAGAAACATCCTTATCCACCCCGGGTCCTGTTAAGTCAATGGTTGTTGTTGCAGCACCTTCCTCAAACTTTTTTATCTCTTTATTATCATTGTCATATACACTGTATCCATTATTTGTCAAGACCATTGTTCCCTGTTCACTATGAAAAGAAACAAGCGCTCCCGGGCCTTCAACAGGCCTGAAGTTACAACTTCTTCCTTCCCAGGAAATGGTCTTGCCTTCAGCAAAGTCAAAGGCCGCTAACTGAGTATCAGGTGTCTCCCAATCATCACGATAGGCATAACGGCCTCCCTGTGAACTTACCCTTGTGGGATAATCCACTCCCAGCCCCCATCTGGCGAGATCAATACGATGAGTACCGTTATTCAGTAATTCACCGGTTCCCCAGTTCCAGAACCAATGCCAGTTGTAATGGATCAGGTTATCTTTATAAGGACGCCTGGGTGCAGGACCCTGCCACAGATCATAATCCAGGTTCGCCGGAACAGGAACATGTTTTCCATACCCAATAGGAGGCCTGTTGTTTGCATACCAGGTTTTGGCAAGAAAAGGATTCCCGATAATTCCTGATTTCAATACATGAATTGCATCAATTACATGAGGCCACGATCTTCGGTGTGTGCCAATCTGAACAACCTTTCCATACTTTTTTTGGGCTTCCACAACTAGCTTTCCTTCATAGGCATTGTGACTCCCCGGTTTTTCAACATATACATGTTTCCCTGCCTGCAAGGCCATAATTGCTGCAGGTGCATGCCAGTGATCGGGCATGGCAGTCAAAACCGCATCAATCGATTTGTCGTCCAGAATAGTCCTGAAATCTTTAATGCCGGTTACCTTTCGCTTTTGCCCTGCACCTTCCACAACTTTAATCCCTTTTGCTGTCGCATTGTCATCAACATCACAGATGTATGCAACCTCCATTCCCGGTGTCCTGACACATGCCCTGGCCAGTGCAGAACCTCGTGAATTTGTTCCAATTACTGCAACCATAATTGTATCGCCTGCTGAAATCCTGCCTGAAAATGAACCTATATAGCTTCCCATCAATCCAATTCCGGCAGCTGATTTTGAAGTAGTTTTTATAAATTCTCTCCTGCCTGTATTTGTACTCATCTGATTAGTTTTATTTTTTCCGGATATCCTTTTCTTCCAAGGCCCGGTTGTATCAGTTATCATTCAAATATAACTTTTTTATAAAAATGAAACATAAATTTCGGGTAAAAACCCGATGCGCTGATTTATAAGGAGCCTGAAATGTGGGATCGGAATCCGCACCACCCGGACCCACGAAATGGTGCAGCGGTTACTACGGGGGCAGCAGTCTCCCAACCGCTGATTGAAAAGAAGATTGAAACGTGCGGATCGGAAATTCTTTATTTATTGTTTTAAAAAGGGGGTTAAGTCAGGAAAGATTAAAAACGTGCGGATCGGAATCCGCACCACCCGAATCTGCTCCACCCGGTACTCCCTGGTCTTCGGGAAATCAGCTTCCAAAGTCATCAAACATTACATTTTCGTCGGGTACGCCAAGATTGTAAAGCATTTTCTGAACGGCATCGTTCATCATGGGAGGGCCGCAGAGGTAGTAATCTATTTCCTCAGGCTCCTCGTGCTGGTTGAGGTAGTTGTCGTAGATAACCTGGTGGATAAAACCCGTTGGGCCTTCCCATTTGTCTTCGGGCTGGGGTTCCGACAGCGCCAGATGAAATTTGAAATTATCGAAATTCTTTTCAATTTCGCGGAACTGTTCGTAGTAAAATACTTCCTTCCATGAACGGGCACCATACCAAAACGTTACCTGCTTTTTTTGTTCCTTTACGGTATGAAAAAGGTGGAAAAGGTGTGAGCGCATAGGGGCCATACCGGCTCCACCACCAATAAACATCATTTCGTTGTCGTTCTTTTTCAGGAAGAATTCTCCGTAAGGACCTGAAACGGTTACTTTATCTCCAGGTTTTCTTGAGAAAACAAACGAAGAACAAATTCCCGGATTTACGTTTTTAAAGGCATTGTTTGCCCGGTCCCATGGTGGAGTTGCAATACGAATATTCAGCATGATGATGTTTCCTTCCGCCGGATGGTTGGCCATGGAATATGCACGGAAAGTAGGTTCCGGATTTTTCATTTTCAAATTGAACATGCCAAATTTTTCCCACTCGTCGCGGAATTTTTCTTCTACATGAATGTCCTTGAAATCCACTTCAATTTTTGGAACATCAATCTGAATGTATCCTCCCGACTTAAAGTTGAGATTTTCCCCTTCCGGAAGTTTCACTACAAATTCCTTGATGAAAGTTGCAACATTCTTATTGGATACTACTTCGCAATCCCATTTTTTTACACCCAATACCTCCTGTGGCACCTTAATTTTAAGGTTCTCCTTTACCTTTACCTGACAGGCCAGGCGCCAGTTTTCATTTTGTTCCTTACGGGTAAAGAAATCGGTTTCGGTTGGCAATATGGAGCCGCCACCCTCAATAATCTGGCAACGGCACATGGCGCAGGTACCTCCTCCTCCGCAAGCCGAGGGCAGCAGTATTTTGTTATTGCTGAGGGTGGAAAGCAGCGAACTTCCCGGATCGGTTATTATTTCCCGGTCGCCTTCGTTGATGTTAATTGTAACTTCTCCCGAAGGGGTAAGTTTTTTCTTGGCAAAAAGAAGGATGGCTACAAGAAGTACAATAACTCCCAGAAACACTGCCACACTGGCAATAACAACGGTTGTTTGTGTCGAAAGCAAAAGCATTGAAAACTATTTTTTATTTACAACTTAATTCCCATAAATCCCATAAAGGCGAGTCCCATAAGTCCGGTAACAATAAAAGTAATGCCCAGTCCGCGCAGGGGTGGCGGTACATTGGAATACTGCAGTTTTTCGCGGATGGCAGCAATGCCAATTATGGCAAGAAACCAGCCTACTCCCGAACCAAGGCCATATACTGTAGCTTCACCTACATTGGCAAAATCTTTCTGTTGCATAAACAATGAACCTCCCAATATGGCACAATTTACCGCAATAAGGGGAAGAAAAATTCCCAGCTGGGTGTAAAGCACAGGAGCAAACTTTTCTACAATCATTTCTACCAGTTGAACCATGGCAGCAATTACCGCAATAAACATGATGAACGACAGAAAGCTCAGGTCAATTGATGCCAGTGAAGGATGAATCCAAGCCATGGCTCCTTCTTTTAAGATATGATTTTCAAGTAGGTAATTGACAGGAAGCGTAATGGTCAGCACAAAAATTACAGCTATACCCAAACCGGTAGCTGTTTTAACGGTTTTCGAAACAGCCAGATAAGAACACATGCCCAGGAAATAGGCAAATATCATGTTCTCGATGAATATCGACTTAACAAATATATTGATTAGATTTTCCATAACTAATTTATTTTCCTGTTAGTCTTCAATTAATTTTTGGTTACGGCTGCGCTGTACCCAAATTATAATTCCAATGGTTATAAGGGCCATAGGTGGTAATATCATCATTCCGTTGTTTTCATAAAAACCACCATTGGCAACGTACCAGCTTTCAGGGATTATCTGGAACCCATATATTGAACCTGAACCAAAAAATTCACGCACGAAACCAACTATTATAAGAATAAGGCCGTATCCGGCGCCATTCCCAATACCATCGAGAAAGGAAGGCCAGGGACGGTTGCCCAGGGCAAAAGCTTCAAGTCGGCCCATAATTATACAGTTGGTTATTATCAGGCCCACAAATACCGAAAGTTGTTTACTTACATCATAAACAAAAGCTTTCAATATCTGATCAACCAGAATTACCAGTGAGGCAATTATTACCAGCTGCACAATAATACGAATCCGGTTTGGAATGGTATTCCGCAGAAGGGAAATAATGACATTGGAAAAGGCCAAAACTATCGTTACCGATAAGGCCATTACAACCGCAGGTTTTAATTGTGCCGTAACAGCAAGGGCAGAACATATACCCAGAACCTGAACGGTGATAGGATTGCTGCCTCCAAGCGGATCGCTCAGCAATCTTGTATTTTTTCTGGAAAATAAGGATTCACTCATTTCTTAAGACTTTTTTCTGTTTATAAATTCACTGTAAGCAGCGAAACCATCCATAAGCATCTGCTGAAGGCCTTTGCTGGTAATGGTACCTCCTGAGATTCCATCCACGCTGTGTGCCACAGGGGCTTCCTGCCCGGCCTTGGTAACTGTTATGGAAACCAGGTCACCCGACTCATCATAGATTTCTTTTCCCTTAAAACTCTGTTCAAACCAGTCGGTGGCAATCTCTGCACCCAACCCGGGTGTTTCTCCCTGGTGGTCGAAATTGGCTCCGTATATGGTATTCATATCTTCATTTAAAGAAATAAAACCCCAGATGGGACCCCATAAACCGGTTCCACGCATTTCAAAAATATATTTGATGCCATCTTCAGCCTGAAATTCAAATACCGGCATCAATCGTTTCTCTAAAGGTTTTACCCTTTCGTCGCGCATATTGATTTCAAATGCATCGGCGCCTTCCACTACTTCACCCTGCGCATTTACCACATATTGGTTCTGTATCCGCTCAGAATAAATCTGCTCAGCATTGGCTGCAGTGGTGGTGATGTTTACCGAAGCAAGAATGTTTTGTTTCTTTTCGATTTCAACGTTCTTGTTCTGGCGGGGCTTTAATGCCATGGCAGCCGTGGCCAGCAGGGCAGCAACCAGGATAACCATAACCGCTGCGTATATGAACGTATATTGATTGCTATTTCTATCCATTATCGTATTTTTCTGGTTAAGCTGAAATTTTTACACGTTTCATGCGCCTTTTTATATGACCCTGTACCACATAATGATCGATTAACGGTGCGAATGTATTCATCAGTAATATGGCCAGCATCATTCCCTCAGGGAAAGCCGGATTCAGCACACGAATCAAAATGGCCAGAATGCCAATCAGCAATCCGTAAATCCATTTTCCTCTTCCGGTCTGAGCTGCCGACACAGGGTCGGTAGCCATAAAAACGGCCCCAAATGCAAATCCTCCAATAAGTATGTGTTGCCAGAACGGCAATGCCATATAGGTATTAACTGCAAACAGATTAAGAATGATGCCCATAAGAAGCCCGCCGGCAAATGTCGACAGCATTATTTTCCAGTTTCCGATTCCGGTAACGATAAGAATTAATGCTCCGATTAAAATGGCAATGAACGAAGTTTCTCCTATTGAACCAGGAATGAAACCAAAAAATGCATCGGCAACACTGAAGTTGATGTTACCCGCAGCTGCATCGGCCATTGGAGTTGCTCCGGTAAAGCCGTCGATGGTGCGGGCACCTTCTTCCAAAGCTACCCATACTCTGTTTCCCGACATGTGTGAGGGATAGGCAAAAAACAGGAATGCCCTGGCGACCAGAGCCGGGTTCCATATGTTCATTCCGGTCCCGCCAAAAACCTCTTTGCCGAAGATTACTGAAAATGCTGTGGCAACACCAACCATCCAAAGCGGAGTTTCCACCGGCATAATTAACGGAATAAGCATTCCTGAAACCAGAAAGCCTTCGTTGATCTCGTGCCCCCGAATCTGGGCAAAAACAAATTCAAGTCCCAGCCCCACACCATAGGAAACAATTACAACAGGTAAAACTTTGACCAACCCAAATAGAAAAATATTCCAGAAACCTGTGTCTGTCAGTTCGCCTACAGCGAGAAAATGCTGATAGCCTGTATTATACATCCCAAACAGCAATGCAGGTACAAGTGCCAGTACTACAATTGACATTGCCCGTTTGAGATCAATATAATCGTGTATATGTGTGCCCGTTTTTGCAGTCGTCTTAGGCACGTAAAGAAAGGTAAAAAAACCATCGTGCACTGAATGAAGCCATTGGTACTTTGCCCCTTTCTGCACGTAAGGTTTCGTTCTTTCAAAAAACTTTTTTAAGAATTCCATCTGATTGCCTCTAATTTAAATGATACATGCAAAATTATCCGAGTTCTTTTATCATGGTATTTATTCCCCTTCGAAGGATATCCTGTACTTTTGTTTTGGACGCACAAACATATTCACACAAGGCAAAATCTTCCTCAATCACTTCATAGATACCCAGCTGTTCCATTTTGTCGATATCGTTAGCCAATATGGCTTTGAGCAATATCACCGGCATAATGTTCATAGGTACCACCTTTCTGTATTGATCCGTAAGTACAAATGCACGGTCTCCTCCATGAAGGTTGGCCGTAAGTACATATTCCTTTTTAGGGAAAAGTTTCGATAAAAATGCTTTTGTAGAACTGAATTTATCCATGCCCGGATCTGCCCATCCCAGCAACTCGTAATCGTCACCTTCAGGAATCACAGTTATCTGAGAGTCGTAAAATCCAAGATATTCCTGGGGTTTAACACGTTTTCCGGTGAGCACATTCCCACTGATAATCCGTTGTTTGAAATTCGCTTGTTTTAAACGGCGATCGGTAATGGCGGAAACAGGAGCCCCGAGTATTGTTTGCAGGTATTTTGGTTTTTCCACTTCAGAACCGGTCAATGCATACACCCTTGTAAAATCAAGCCTGCCGGTTTCGAATAACCTGCCGATAAACAGTACATCCTGAGGATCTGCTGTCCATACCACTTCCCCTTTGTTTACAGGGGAAACATGATGGATTTGAATTCCTACATTTCCTGCCGGATGTGGCCCGTCAAAGCGAACAATTTCGGCATTTTTAAGATTGGTAAACACCGATTTTTCACTCACGCCAAGATTAACATTTTTTCCGGCAAGCTTAGCAAGTGCATCGATTCCTGTTTGAAAAGTTCCCATTTGCCCTTCCATCACAAAGTTGTAATCGGGTGCAAGGGGTGAAGTATCGAATGATGAAACAAATATTGCCTTTGGCTGTTCTTTGGGAGAAGCTATTATACCATAGGGACGGCGTTTTATGAAGGGCCACAATCCGCTGTCGAGTAACTGTTTTTTTACCTCTTCGGCTGAAAGGCTGCCGGGATTGGCTTTTATAAATTCTCTGGAACCCGCCTGTGGATTAAATTCAATTACGATTTCGAGTATCCGGCGGCGTTCGCCCCTGTTCACCGAAACCACTTTCCCGCCAACAGGAGCTGTAAACAAAATTTCTGGATGATACTTGTCGTAAAATAAAGCATCACCTGCTTTTACTTCCTGACCCGGCTTTACACTCATCTTGGGCGTGAGTCCCGGAAAATCGGTGGGCTTTATTGCTACCATGGCAGGAGTAGCAAGGGATTCAAGAACTTTTTCTGCACTTCCCTTTAATTTTATATCCAGCCCTTTCCTTAACTTAATGACTTCTGACATTTTATCAAGAATAGTATTATTTTTTCAGGGTGACAAAAGTAAATAATAAATTCACTTTCTACAACGTTAATTTATGAAAAATAAAAGGTTCAAAATATACAAATATTTAAATGTGTTTTTCGTTTAACCATATTTATATAACTTTGAAACACTATTGAAATCTCGAAATTATCATATGAATAAAATAATCCTGAAATATCTGATTGCATCAATTTTATCGGGCTTTTCTTTTGTGTTGTCGAATGCTCAGGTGCATGAGGAGAATTATTATTATGAAGATGCCGTTTACCGGGAAGAGATAAAAACAGTTAAGATGTACCGTGAAGGCTTTGAACTGTCGAATGCGGTTTGGGAAATGGGGGAGGAGGTTCCCCTGGTTTTTAAATTCGATGATTTATCGGGTGAAGTGAAAAATTATTTCTATACTATTGTGCATTGCGATGCCAACTGGAACGAAAGCTTTATGCCCCAAAATGATTATCTTGAAGGGTTTTTTGATAATCCACTCAAGGATTTTGCCTATTCGTTTAATACAAGTTTCGATTATATAAATTACCGGTTATACATTCCAAATGAAGATGTGGGAATTAAAGTGCCGGGAAATTATGCGCTTGTGGTTTATGAAGATAACAATAAGGAAAATATCATTCTGAGTAAACGCTTTTATGTATTGGATCCCCTGGTGCAGGTAGAAGGAACAGTTCGCAGAGCTACTCTTGATGCCTTTAAAGGAGAAAATCAGGAAGTGGATTTTACAATTTTTCATGAAAAACTGAACATTTTAAATCCGCAGGAGGAAGTAAAAGTGGTTATTCAGCAAAACAACAGGTGGGATAATGCCATCAAAAATCTTAAGCCGTTGTTTGTGCGCGAACATTCTCTTGTTTATGATTATAACCGGGAGAATGTTTTTGCAGCCGGTAATGAGTTTCGTTACTTTGATAACCGAACCAACAGGGTAAATGGAGAAAATGTTCTGTCGACGGAATTTTTCCGCCCATATTACCATAAAACTCTTGTGGCCGATCAGGTACGTGTAAACAGGCCCTTTTTTCCCTATGAGGAAATGAACGGGCAGTATGTGGTGGAAAGCCAGGACAGGGAAGTGGAGAATAGTGATACCGAATGCGATTATACCTTTATCCATTTTACCTTGCCGCTTGAATCGGTTTTGCTTGGTGGAACGGTCAATGTTTTTGGAGAACTGAACAACTGGAATGCCAACAAAAGCAACGAAATGACCTGGAACTTTGATGCCGGCGCATATGAACTGACCATGCTTCTCAAACAAGGATATTACAACTACATTTATGTGTGGGTGCCTGAAGGTTCTTCTGTGGCGGATCATACCGCACTGGAAGGAAGCTTCTGGGAAACAGAGAACGATTACCAGATATTTGTCTATTACCGTGAACCTGCAGGACGTTACGACCGCCTGATTGGCTATCAACAGCTGAATTCAAGGGTGAACAGATATTAACCCGCTTATTGCTGTTCTGCCAAAGAACAGTTTTTTTGATGTTTATCCTGCCTGTAGGTACTTGTTTCCTTCAGCCCATCCTTTATTTAAATTCGTATTAAACTCGTGCCAAACTCGCATCAAATTCGTATAAAAGCGAATTTAATACGAATTTAATGCGAATTTAATACGAAGAAAGTATGAAGAAAGTGCGAAGAAATCCTTTCTGTTTTTTCTCTGGAACAACTGGGAATCTTGTTGCCTTTACTCCCATTGATACCTTTTCAAAAGGAACCATGGAAAAGTTGCTTTCTTTATTAAAATGGGTGCCATCTTCAGGATGAAATATTTTTGACCGCTGCGCCTCCTTGGTTGTGAGAAATTTTTACCTGACAAAAAATAGCAGATGCCCGATAAAGGAAATTATTTTCCTTCCAAAACATTTTCTTAATTTCGGCCTCTGTTTTATAGAATGGAATGAAACCTTCATGGGTTTGGAGAACACGAATGGGAATAATATAGCCTTGCAGGCTTCATCGCGCTCATAGCGGTATTATAAGAAATGGAAATGAAAATTTTGTAACCTGGGATGATGAACGTATTGATTTATAAAATTTAGATTAAGATTTATTCAAAATGAAATTCAGGATACTTGTTTACTTACTTCTGGTTTTTGGTTTTACAAGATGCCATAAGCCCTCAGCGTATATTTACAATGAAGGCTTTGTTTATGGAACGGTTTACCACATCATTTATGAAAGTCCCGATGGAAAGGATTTGCACGAGGAGATAAAAAAGATGCTGCAGGAGTTTACCGGAATCTTCTCTACATTCGACTCTACATCGGTCATATCAAGAGTAAACAATAATCAGCCGGTGGAGCTTGACGAGTTGTTTGTAAAATGTTTCAGACGATCGATGGAGATATCTGAAATAACCAATGGTGCTTTCGACATAACGGCAGGTCCAATGGTTAATGCATGGGGATTTGGGCCTGAGCAGAGAAGTAAAATGACTCCTGAGAAAATAGACAGCCTGAAGCAAATAACCGGCTTTCGGAAAATCAGGCTGGAGAACGGAAAGATTATTAAGGAGAACCCAAACATGAAATTGGATATGAGTGCTGTGGCCAAAGGATACACCTGCGATTTGACCGGAAGTTTTCTTGCTGAAAAGGGATGTGGAAATTATATGGTTGAAATCGGTGGTGAAGTTGTAGCCAAAGGAAAAAATGAAAAAGGCCATACCTGGACAATAGGAATCAGCAGGCCGGATGAAAATGCGTTTTTTGCATCCGGCGATATACAGGAAAAAGTTTTGCTTCCGGAAAATGCGTTGGCAACTTCGGGCAATTATCGAAATTATTATGTGGAAGAGGGTAAGAAATATGCCCATACCATTGATCCCAAAACAGGTTATCCTGTGCAGCACAGCCTGTTGAGTTCAACTGTGATGGCTGGTAATTGTATGGATGCCGATGCTTTTGCAACTGCTTTTATGGTCCTTGGTCTTGAAAAATCGATTGAAATTGCAGAAAATATACCTGAACTTAAAGTTTATTTTATTTATACAGGACCCGACGGAGAAAATCAGGTTTATCTTTCGCAGGGTTTTAAAGAACACATTCCCCAATAGTGCCGGATTCTATTATTTATCGAAACCTGCAAACCGGAACTTTTTAAAGTCTGTATTCCGGTTAACTTTCGCCTGTTCTATTCTGTCCTGGGTTTTGGCGCACGATATTCCCTGTTTCATCAAATAGGAGTTTCCGCCAACATGGGTGTTTGGAAATTTGCCTTTCTTTTTGAACAACACCTGGATGGCAAGACCGACAAAAGCTATGGCAACAAGTGCAATTGCAAGCAATATAATTGTGAGTAGTTCCATTTTTAATCCTGTTTTAAAATTACAAAATTACATCAATATTTAGCAATTCTCAAAATTTGATCCTTATTTCCGGTGAAATTAACATTGTTGGGTAAAAAAATGACGCTTTGGCTTTTCATTGCAGGTGTTTTTGCTAATTTTGATTGAACTTAAAATCACCCGCTATGGAAAAGCATATAAACATTGTCGCTTCCCTTCACATTGGATTAAGTATCCTTGGAATGCTTATGGGAATATTTGTATTCACGATACTGTATTTTGTTGGCGATATAACACAGGATGAGCAGGCGCAGTTTATACTGTCCATTGTTTCGCGGGCGCTGGCCGGATTCCTGTTTTTTATGAGTATTCCAGGCCTGATTGCAGGGATTGGGCTTTTTAAGCGAAAAGAATGGGCAAGAATCCTTGCATTGATAATTTCGGTAATTTCGCTTTTGAATTTTCCGTTGGGTACCGCTGTTGGGGTTTATTCCATTTGGGCCCTGGTAAATCCTGAAGTTGTAAACCAATTTAAACAAAAAGCAAGTGGCAGTTCAGTTTGAGATTAAAATTACCGGAAAAGTTCAGGGAGTAGGATTCCGTTATTTTGTACAAAAAAAGGCAGCCGAATTTGATGTTTCAGGCTGGGTAAAGAACATGTCCGATGGAAGTGTTGTTGTGATGGCTCAGGGAAATGAAACCGATTTGGATACATTTATCGACCACTTAAAAAAAGGACCTTCGATGGCCAGAGTTTCACATGTTTCAGTAAGCAGAATGCCCGAACCTGAGAAGTTTGATGATTTCAGGGTGAAATACTGAATTACCGGTTAACTGTTTTTTCATTTCCGATTATAATAAGTCAGATGACAATATACCCGTGCTACAGAAACAAAAATAACAGCCATATATGAAACAGTATCATCTTTCACCCGAACAATTCAGGGAACAGGGAAAAAAAGTAATCGACTGGATTGCCGATTACTATGAAAACATTGAAAAATTTCCGGTGTTGGCACAGGTGAAGCCCAATGAAATAAAAGCTTCCCTACCGGAAGACCCTCCGCAAAAAGGGGAGCCTTTTGAGCAGGTACTGGGCGATCTGGATGATAAATTGATGAAAGGCATTACGCATTGGCAATCGCCCAATTTTTTTGCTTACTTCCCTTCAAATACCTCCTTCCCGTCAATTTTGGGTGATTTGGTATCATCAGGCCTGGGAGTTCAGGGGATGATATGGGCTACCAGTCCGGCTGCCACAGAACTGGAAACCCGTGTTCTTGACTGGCTTGCAAAAATGATGGATTTGCCACATAAATTCAGTTCATCAGCTGCAGGTGGCGGAGTAATTCAGGATACGGCTTCTACTTCTGCCTTAACTGCAGTTATCGCTGCCCGTGAACGGGCCACACGTTTCGAATCGAACCGAAAAGGAGTGAAAAAAAATCTGGTGGCATACGTTTCCTCCCAAACCCATTCCTCACTGGAAAAAGCAATAAAAATAGCCGGTATAGGCAGCGAAAACCTGCACATCGTAGGGGTGGATGAGCAATTTGCCATGCGTTCCGATTTGCTTAAAAAGCAAATTAAGGAGGATAAGGAAAAGGGGTTTATACCTTTTTTTGTTTGTGCAACAATTGGCACAACATCGTCTAATGCCATGGATCCGGTGCGTGAAACAGGGGAAATATGCCGCGATGAAAATTGCTGGTTGCACGTTGATGCCGCTATGTCGGGAACTGCCATGCTGTGCCCGGAGTTCAGACATTTAATGGATGGGGTGGAACTGGCCGACAGTTTTGCTTTTAATCCGCATAAGTGGATGTTTACCAACTTCGATTGCGATGTGTTTTGGGTAGGCAACCGTAATGAACTGATAAATGCGTTTTCCATATTACCTGAATATCTGAGAAATAAAGCCACCGATTCGGGTGAAGTGTTCGATTACCGTGACTGGCATGTGCAACTGGGGCGGAGGTTTCGTGCTTTGAAGCTTTGGTTTGTAATCAGGCATTACGGGGTGGAAGGGCTGCAGTACCACATACGCCGGCATGTGGAAATGGCGCAGAAATTTGCCGCCTGGATTAGGAAAGAGGATGATTTCGATCTGGTTGTGGAACCCCCGCTTAATCTTGTTTGCTTTCGGCACAAAGGCAGCAATGAATTTAATATGAACCTGATGAATGCCGTAAACCACACAGGGAAGGCATTTTTTACCCATACAAAATTAAACGATCGGGTAGTTCTCAGAATGAGTATAGGGCAAACCCATACCCTGGAGCGACATGTGGAACAAACCTGGGAATTGATAAAACGTACTGCACAAAACCTGGAGTAAATTTATAAAATGTTGCTTTTCCGGTGAATTTAAAGACACCAATAAATTAGGGTTCCTTTTTTGTAGTGTCCACCTGTCGTGAACTGCTTATTTACCAAATATTCTTATTTTTGAAGAATGAAAACAATGGAGGGATGAATAGTGAAGAATTGGATGTTTCTGCTTTTTTTCTTTTTTAGCCTGGGAGCTTTTAGCCAGGAATTGCAGTTGCCGGATTTGCCTGAACCCGATTCTTCGGATGTGGAAATGGAACAAAAATTTTTATATCTGCAGCATCTGTCAGGAATATATATGTCTGATGATTTCATTCCGTTTCAGATTCCGGAATTTAATGTTAATACCGAATTATCAAAAAGGTGGTCACTGACTGCTTCGGATGTTTCATTTACACCGGTGCAGTGGAATGAATTCTTTCCGGGACATCCGGGTTCGCCTTCTACTTTCTTTTTTCACAACAGCAGGGTTTTAAGCAGTGCTGTATATAAGCTGAACGACAGGTTAAAGCTGGGGGGGTATAGTTTAGGATTCAACCCGGCATTTACGGCTCCGTTACCAAATCAGGGAATAAATAATTTTGATGTGCGTTCTTCCACGCTGTTTATGCAATACAATATATCCAAAAAATTCAAAGTGGAAACCCGTATAAATGTAACACATGGATCGGTACCGGGATATTAACATTGAACTTCATGATCCGGAAATAAAAAATTTTAACGGTGTACATATTCAACATGAAACTCAAACTTTTTAAACCCGATTCTGCATGTTAATGGTATATAAAGCTTCGGCAGGCTCCGGGAAAACATTTCAACTGGTGGGGGAATACCTGAAGCTTTTAATTGCAAATCCTTACAGTTACAGGCAAATACTGGCTGTTACCTTTACCAACAAAGCTACAACAGAAATGAAAAGCCGCATCCTGGAACAGTTGAACCTGCTTTCAGGAGGTGGCGGAACTCCCTATGTACGGCTATTGAAAAGTGAATTATCAGTGACAGAGGCATTGATAAGGAGCAGGGCACATCAGGCATTGAAAAATATTTTGCACGATTACAGCCGTTTTTCGGTAAGTACCATTGATTCATTCACTCAGCGTATTATAAAAGCATTTAACCGTGAGATGGGCATATCGCCCTATTTTGTTCTTGAACTCGATAACGAACTGATTCTTGAGGAAGCAGTTGATCGTTTGCTGTCAAAAGTAGATTCGGATAAGCAGCTGCGCAGGTGGCTGGTTGACTTTAGCAGGGAAAAAATTATGGAAAACCGAAGTCAGCAGATTGAAACCGATATAAAATTACTGGGGAAGGAGTTATTTAAAGAAAAATTTCAGGTTTTTTTTCCTGAAACAGGTGAGGCGGTTTATGCGCGCGAAAATTTAAATGTTTTTAGAAAGGATCTTGAACGAATAATTGCCTGGTATGAGAGTGCACTCCGGAAATTAGGAGAAAAAGCGGTCTCCATTTTTGAAAATAACGGAATTGAAGTTGAAGATTTTGCTGGCAAAGGACGTGGCATAGGGGCATTTTTTGTGAAGCTTTTTAATGGCGATTTACCTGATGTAACACCTGCTGTTGTTGTACATGCAGAAAATACAGAAAAATGGTATACCCGAACAAGTCCAAAAAAAGAGATCATCCACTCATTGACAGAAAACCAGCTTCAGCCGTTATTGAAGGAAATTTTGACTTTTATTTCTGAAAATGAAGTCCTGTATCTGTCTGCTATTGAGGTGCGCAAGCAGTTACGCATTCTTGGAATACTGACCGATCTGAAAGAAGAAATTAAATTGTTGTTGCAGGAAAAGGGAATTTTGCAGCTATCCGATTCCAATTTGTTGTTAAGTAAGATAATTGCCAACAGCGATGCTCCTTTTATTTATGAGAAAGTGGGGAACCGGTTTAATTATTATATGCTCGATGAATTCCAGGATACCTCCCGGCTGCAATGGAAAAATTTCAGGCCGTTACTGGAAAATGCCCTGGCGGAGAATAATGCAGTGCTGCTTGTAGGCGATGTAAAGCAATCGATCTATCGCTGGCGTAACAGCGACTGGAATATTCTGGCCGGTGAGATTAATTCCGATTTTCCGTTGCACCCTCCGGAAATCATTTCACTTGAAAAAAACTGGCGGAGCCGAAGAAACATCATCGACTTTAACAATGCCGTTATAGGGGCATTCATTCAGACTTTTGAGGAGAACCTGTTTGAGGAGTTTGATGATGTGCAGTACATTCAAAAGTTCAGGAATATTTATTTGCATTTCAGGCAGGAACCGGGAAATCCTTCTGCAGAACAGGAGGGCAGGGCAGAAATTTGTTTTCTGGACGAAGAGGTATTTGAAGAAAATTCTGCATGGCTGTTGGTAGACCAGGTGAAAAAATTGCAGGATAAGGGTTTGAAAGCTTCAGAAACGGCTATTCTTATCAGAAAAAAAGATGAGGGGGCTGTAATTGTGGAAACATTTATGAAAGCTGCCACACTGGAAGAGAATGCCGGATACAATCTATCTGTTCTTTCCAACGAGTCGTTATTTTTATATGCATCGCGAGGGGTGAATTTTGTAATGCTGATTGTGGAATTGCTTATTGAACCGGAAGGAAATATTCAGAAAACTGCCCTTTTGCATCTGTGGTTTTCGTGGCTGAAACCTTTGCAGGAGGATAAAGTGCTTTTCCCTGAACTTTGGCCTGAAAAAGAGTACGCAGCGGCATGGTTAACAGAGTTGGAACCGGATTCTGTTTTTGAGGCTGAACTTGGCCCGAAATTCAGGCAGATTCAGAAAAAAGTTTCTCATTCCTCTGTCGATGAATCGGTTGTAAGGATTTGTGATGAGTTTGGTTTGTTTAATGTTGTTTCTGAACTTCCCTTTTTACAGACGCTTATTGATAAAGCCGCTGAAATTAAGTTTTCCCTTTCCAATGATTTTTCAAACTTCCTGTTCTGGTGGAAAACAAAAGGGTACAATACCTCAGTAAGTGTAAATGAAGAAGTGGATTCCATACGATTGCTTACTATTCATAAATCAAAGGGGCTGGAATTTGAAGCAGTTTTGCTGCCTTTTTTTAATTTCGACAGTTCGTGGGTAGGGAATCAGGCACCTGTATTATGGTGCAGTCCGGCTGCAGAGCCATTCAGCCGGTTTCCCCTGCTGCCTGTAAAAGCAGGTTCCAGGCTGGCAGGTACTGTCTTTCGTCACGATTATCTTGAGGAAAAGATAAGCAGTCTGATTGATACCCTTAATCTGATTTATGTTGCATGCACACGGGCTAAATCGGCTTTATTTATCAACTGTAAGTTGCCTGCTGAAAGAAAGGACAACAAAGTTGGAAAAACAGTGAATGCTTTGTTGAAGAATTCTCTGGATATAATGAATGGGGATGCAATTTTTTCGGGATGCTGGAATTCCGAAAGGTCAGTATTTGCATACGGTGAAATACCTTCATTTCAGTCGGTTTTGCAAAAGGAGGAAAATTTTCTGAAAGTATATCGGTTTGGAGATTTTAGTAACAGAATTCAGTTGCGTTTAAACAGCGAAGAATTTTTAGTGGAAACCAACGACCGTCGTTCTGTTAAAAATACCGGTAAGCTTGTACATGCGATTCTTTCATCGGTTAAGTTGGAGGATGATATTGAAAAAGCCTGCGATAAGTCGCTGAATGAAGGTGTCATCAGCAAAGCTGAACGGGATGAGATCTTAAAGAGGCTCAGGAGGAGCATGAAGCATCCGGAAATAAAACGTTGGTTTGATGGCAGCTATAAGATACTGAACGAGCGGAATTTGCTTTTGCCGGGAAAGGTCCTGCGACCCGACAGGATAATGATGAGTGGGAAACATGCACTTGTAGCCGATTATAAATGGGGAGAATTAAAACAGGAAAAATACCACCGCCAGGTAGGTCAATATGCAGAAGCATTAAAAAAATGTGGTTTTGAAAAAGTTGAAGGTTTCATCTGGTATATAAATCTGGAAGAGGTTGAAAAAGTAGGGGAATGGAGTTGAGGTGCATTTCTATTCCGATGCAGTCTTTTCATTATGAAAACAGGAAATTCAGCTTAAAAATAATTTGTAATTTTACCCAAAAATGAGGAATAAACTAATTTTTAATTTGCAGGAATATGATTCAACGAATTCAAACCGTATATATATTTATCGCTGCTGTACTCACAGGCCTGCTCCTTCAGCTTGATTTTGCAGAGCTTGCAGTAAATGGCGAGCTCTATGTTTTCAATGCCATGGGTATAACCAGCGGTGACCAGATAGTTTTTAACGGATTGCCTGTTATGGCATTCATTGGATTAATTACCCTTCTTCATATAGTGGTTATATTTATGTATAAGCGCCGTATAAGGCAGATAAGGTTCCTGGCATTTACTTTTATTTTGCTGTTGGGGCTGTTGGGCATTTTTTTTTATTTTATCTATGCAGGTTTTCAGAATGCAGAGGTTGCCTATAAAATTCCTATGATATTCCCGCTGATAGCAGCTATTCTTGATTATCTCGCCATTCGGGCAATAGGTAAAGATGAGGCACTGGTTCGAAGTTTGGATCGGATAAGGTAACCCCTATGAAAGCTCTTGTTTTTTCTGCCGGACTTGGAACAAGGTTAAAAGAGGAAACCCGCGACCGGCCAAAAGCACTTGTTGAAGTTGGGGGGAAACCCTTGCTGCAGCATGTCGTTGAAAAGCTACAGCGGGAGGGGATTTCTGAAATTGTTGTGAATGTTCATCATTTTCCGGATTTAATAATTGGTTTTTTAAATAGCCGTAGTTTTGGCGTAAATGTTAAGATTTCGGATGAAAGCTCCAAACTGCTTGAAACAGGAGGAGCTTTGAAGAAGGCAGCTCCCCTGTTTGGAAATTCTGATGAACCCATTCTTATGTATAATGTGGATGTGCTGAGTAGTGTCAATATTTATGCCCTGCATCAGGAACATTTGAACTCGGGAGCACTGGCTACCCTGGTGGTCAGAAACAGGGAAACCCAGCGGTATTTTAAATTTGACAGCGAAAAGAGACTGGTGGGATGGGTGAATAAAAAAACGGGCGAAAAAAGAATTTCAGTTCCGGAGCAGTTTAATGATGCCATCGAAATGGCTTTCAGTGGAATACATATTGTGAATCCCAAAATAGTAAACCTGATGCCAAAAGAAGATCGTTTTTCCATGACCGATTTGTACCTTAATCTTGCGAATGAACAGGTTATAAAGGGATATTTTGATCCGTCCGATTTTTGGCTGGATGCCGGAAAACCGGAATCCTTAAATTATGCGAGAACATTATTTAATTAGAGCTACCTCTATGTTTTTTTCTGTTTTTTTTTGCATAAACGGTTAAATCCACATGGCATGACACAGGATGTATTCATATAAAAACTATTTTTAACTTTTTAATGACTGTATATAGGTATAGAAAAAAAACACCGATTCTGAGATATCGTTAAACCTGATTTTATGATAAAACTGCGAATGAAAAAATCCCCTCAGAACAGAAGGAGTACTTTAGGGTTGCTGGCCGGAGTTGCTGTTTTTTTAATGATACTTTTTTTTGCTGATCTTGAGCCGGGCAAGCCTGAGATTACCCGAACCTTTGCTGTAGCCATGCTTATGGCTATCTGGTGGGTTTCTGAAGCGCTTCCGTTATCGGTAACAGCGCTTGTGCCAATTGCAGCCTTTCCAATTTTGGGCATTACCGACGGCAAAGCAGTTTCTGAAGCATACATCAATCACATTATTTTTCTTTTTATCGGCGGCTTTGTTATGGCCTTGGCTATGGAGAAGTGGAATCTGCACAAACGTATTGCCCTTATTATACTTAAATGGGTTGGAGTGAGCCCGGCCCGTATTCTTTTTGGATTCATGGCTGCTTCCATGATTCTCTCTATGTGGATATCAAATACTGCCACTACCATGATGATGATACCTATTGTCACTTCAATTATTTTTAAAATAGAAGAAAGTGTTGGAAGAGAGAAAATTTCAAATTATGCACTTGGTTTACTTTTAAGTATTGCATACAGTTCATCCATCGGAGGAATTGCCACACTGGTAGGTACTCCTACCAATCTGATATTTGTGCGCATCTTTGCGGTACTTTTTCCCTCTGCACCCGAAATTTCATTTACCCAGTGGTTTCTGTTCGCATTTCCTATTACCATTGTAATGTTTATTGCTGCATTTCTTCTGCTTTACCTTCTTTTTCGTCCGCGCGAAAAATGGAACAGCCTTTCGGCAGATACGTTTAAAATACAGCTGAAAGAATTGGGCAAGGCAACTTACGAGGAAAAGGTAGTGTTTGTTTTATTTGTAGTACTTGCCTGCTTATGGATTACCCGTTCGGAAATCAGTTCCGACAGTTTTACTTTTAAGGGCTGGGCATCGTTGTTTGAAAGTCCCGGTTATATAAACGACGGCACAGTGGCCATTTTCATGTCATTAATTCTTTTTATATGGCCCGCAAAGAGCCAGGATGGAAAAAAGATTATGGATTGGGAAACAGCCAACCGGCTGCCCTGGAATATTGTGTTGCTGTTTGGCGGTGGATTTGCCCTCGCTCTTGGATTTGAACAATCGGGCCTGGCACTCTGGTTTGGAGAACAACTTACCTGGCTTTCAGGAATACCTTCAATTATTTTCGTGTTAACCATTGTTACCTTGATGTCATTACTCACCGAACTTACATCGAATGTAGCATCCACTCAGATGCTTCTTCCTGTATTTGCCAGTATTGCCCTGGCTACAGGCGATAATCCTCTTTTATTCATGATTCCGGCTACGATTGCCTCCTCCCTGGCATTTATGCTGCCAACTGCAACCCCTCCAAACGCCATCATTTTTGGAACAGGACGTGTGACCGTTCGCAGGATGATGCGAACCGGATTTTCATTAAATTTTATAGGTGTGCTAATTATAACATTAATGACCTATCTTTTAATCGGTAAAATTTTTGAAGTTTTTATTAATACAGTTCCTGAATGGGCTAATTAAATGCTCCAGGTTGTTTCCACATTATTTGCAGATGACTTTGTGAAATTACCAAATTTTGATGTTTTTTTTTAAAAAAAGGAGGAAACCAAATTTCATTTTTATACTTTTAAAACGAAGAATAATGTTGATGAAATGACCGATGCTGATGCAGAATTGGATTTAATTCCGGTTTATAACGTATAAAAATAAATGCAATGAATAAGTTTCGGATGGTTCTGTTTTTAGTATCTCTTCTGGCTTTAAATCACAGCTTACTATCTCAGGAACTTGTTACCTATTCTGGGAAAGAAGAGAAGGGTTCCGAATCCGACAGGTACCTGTCGATGACTTCGAATGGTGCCTGGTGTTGGTTTTCCGATCCCCGTGCAGTTTATTACGAAGGGAAGAATAAAAGAACCTATGCCGGCTGGATTGATAACTTTGGAGATGTTTATATAGGTTATTATGATCATGAAACACAAGAAATTAAAACAACCCTAATTTACGACGATCTGGAGATCGACGATCATGATAATCCATCCATTCTTTTTGATGAAGAAGGCTATTTGCTGGTTTTTTTTAACAGGCATATGCAGGGAGTGCAGCCGCTGTTTTTGATTAAATCAAACCACCCGGAGGATATAGACAAGTTGGGGTGAAGTGAAGGAGTTGCACCTGAACGATCCTGCTTTGGAGCATTTGGGAAGTATGAACCACACCTATACAAACCCGGTGAAACTTTCGGGTGAAAATGGCCGCATCTATCTTTTCTGGAGGGGAGTCGACGGAAAGCCCAGCTTTTCTTCTTCCGATGATAATGGCAATACCTGGACTACAGGAAAGATCTTCTTTATGCCAGAACGCATATACAGCTTCCGGCGCCCCTATGTAAAGGTGTATTCCGATGGAAAGAACCGCATTCATTTTACGCTTACCGACGGGCATCCGTTAAAAGAAGAGGAGAACAATATTTATTATTTTTATTACGAAAAAGGGAGTTTCCGGAAGGCCGATGGTTCAAAAATCAAGGATATGGATGAGCTTCCGATTCAGCCTGCAGAAGCTGACCTGGTTTACGAGGCAAAAAAAGACGATAGGAAGGCAAGGGCCTGGAACTGGGATATTGCACAGACAAAAGAAGGCAATCCGGTAATTGCCTATACAAAATATCCTTCGACATTTAACCATATTTATTGCTATGCAATATGGGATAAAAAAGGATGGAAAAATTATGACCTGATCGATTCAGGCAGCTGGTTTCCTGAAACAATGGAAGGTGCAAAAGAAACCGAGCCTTATTATTCCGGCGGAATCAGCATCGACCATGAATCGCCGGGTATACTTTACCTTGCAGTTCAAAGAAATTCTGTTTTTGAGATTGAAAGATGGAAAAGCAATACCAAGGGAAAAAGCTGGAGAATAGAAAAAATTACCTCAGATTCTTCAAAGGATAATGTTCGCCCTTTTGCTGTAAGGGGTGCTGAAAAAAACAATCCGTTGCAGGTGATGTGGATGGAAAATACCCGTTATGTTCATTTTGCTTATGGAAGTACGTTAAAAAAAGCCGGAGGAGATTTTTCCGACAGGTTTCATGCTGCCATTAAAACAAATTTGAAGGTTAAAGATTAATACAATACCAGGTGGTTACAATATAATTTTCCAAATAGCTATGCCTTTAATAAAAGCAGAAACCGATATTCAGAACTTTTACATGAGCGTTTGATTGGTCTGTGGTCGGGAACCAATACAGGAAAGGGATTCCAAAACTGCTGCTAAAGCGATGCCCATATCCGGGCCAGCGAATGGCCGGGTGCTTTAATCTGTAAATCCAGAAAATATCCAAAGGGAGTTTGGGTCGCGGCAAAGCCTCCGTTCTGCAGCCGCTGTTCGGCCAGGTCGAAAATTTCTTTTGTGAATTTCACGGCGGCTTTTGACTCGGAAAGATGGGCAAATGAATGAAGAATTATTTTTTTGCAGTCATTTTTGCGCGCTACCCATTTCAAATGGTTTACCAACTTCTTTTCCCTGCTTTTTACATCATACTCCTCGTCGTTCTTTTCCACCTGGATAAAGGCAAGGACCGAACCGGAATAGCTTTCCCCTTTAGTAACGTCCTCTGCCTCTTTCAGGTTTTTCTGAGCCGGAACATAACTGAATTCATCAACATACATGGCGAGCACTTTCATAGTAAATTTTCTTATAAATTTGCCGGGCTTATTTTAGTTGTTTTTATGAAATGCAAAATATCAATTTTTCCTGTTTAATGCTGCCTTTTACAATTTAAAAATGGAAGAAATTGTCCTCTGATTATAAATATTAACTTTGGCGAAAAAGAAAACAATGCGTTGGGTCCTACTTGCAGTTGCCTGTATTTTTCTTAGGGTGGAATTTGCAACAGGGCAGATTTCTCAAGGGGGACGACCCCTTGATGTTCCTGCTCTAAAGAGTGGTGGCATTTCTGAAATCGTAATGCCTTCGGTTATTAATCGTGACCTTAAACTTTATTATGAAGAACAGCAGAAACATGCACCCAGATTAAAGCCTTTTCAGTTTGCTCATGGATTTGAAGTGAACTTATCTCCCGGGAACGCTGGCGCCTGGATACGCGGGGTAAATGGATTTGATGTATGGAGGATAAAAATAAAATCGGTTGGAGCATATTCTCTGAATTTGATTTTGGATGATTTCCTGCTTCCCGAAGGCGCCCGTTTATTCCTTTTTAATGAAGATGAAAAATATATTCTTGGTGCATTTACATCGGAAAACAACAATAAGTGGGGAAAATTTGCAATTTCTCCTTTACCCGGAGATGAATTAACAGTTCAATATGAAGTTCCTGCAGGGCAGAATACATCAGATGGATTTGTTATTTCCCGGGTGAACCACGATTATGTGGATTTATTAAAATATGATGAACGCAAGCCCATAGGAGAAACAGCAGGTTTATGCAATGTGGATGTCAATTGCGACATTGCTGAAAGATGGCATGATGCGAGAGATGCAGTGTGCCGGATAATTGTGAACGGTAAGGAAGTTTGTTCGGGTACATTGATGAACAGTACCGCAGATAAAAAGCGGCCTTTTGTTTTGTCTGCGGCTCATTGTTACGACCGGCCGGAATATGCAGCAACTTCCCTCTTTACATTTAATTATGAAAGTCCTTATTGTGCACCGCTTGAGGGGGATCCTTCAAATTCAATTTCGGGTGCTGAAATGAAAGCTTTTTCCGACAGTCTTGACTTTTCTCTGGTTGAGATGAGCAGCATTCCTCCTCCCAATTTCCGGCCGTACTTTGCAGGATGGGATCGGAGTGGCAATTTGCCTGATACCTCCTTAAGCATACATCACCCCAAAGGACACATTAAGAAATTTGCAATGGACTACAATCCGCCTGTAATTTCAAGTTTTTCATCAGATTATACCCGTTATGGATTTTTGAGGGTTATCCGTTGGGATGAAGGAGTTACAGAGGATGGCTCATCGGGAGGCGCATTATTTGAAACTTCAGGAAAAGTAATCGGAACCCTCACGGGTGGATTAGCCTCATGTTTTAACCCGGAAAACGATTATTTTGCGCGGTTGGACATGGCATGGGAATATGCTTCCGATTCTTCCCTTCAGCTGAGATACTGGCTCGACCCACTAAAAACGGGTAAATTAAGGCTTTCGGGTAAACGATTTTACTCCGGGGAAGAGTTTTGTATGGCTTTTACTCATCTTGATGATACGGATGAGTACCAAAATGTTGTGCTTTTTGATGGTACCCGGGAAGCGGGTTTTTGGGGGGGCACCAACAGCCTGAATGTAACAGAATTTGCCGAGCGTTTTTCTGTGCCGGGAGAGGAGCAACTCCGGGGCATTTCACTTGGGGTAGGTTTAATACAGTTGTCGGGCCCCTTAAGTTCCAGCGAAATTACAGTTAAAATTTATAACGGCAGGTTTTCACCGGAAACTGTTATTTATTCACAAAAAGTATTGATCAACAGCCTGGAGTCCGATGCTATGAATTTTATCGGATTTAGCCGTATAGTAGAACCGGCAGATACATTTTTTGTTGGTTTTGAACTGAGTAAGTTGAAGCCGGAGGAGAAGTTTGTTGTATATCAGTCGTTGCGCCCGGAGGGAAAAGAAAATTTCTTTTGGTTTAAACAAAATAATACGTGGTATGATTTTAAAAATGCCAACAGTGATGGATTTTCCATTACAAATGTAATTGAACTTTTAGCCTGCAATGTTAATGAACCCTCACCTTATCACCCCCTGGTCAATAAGCCGGGTGAATCGGTTGTTTATCCCAATCCTGCTCAAAATATTTTTACCTTCGAAGCCGGGCAGCTTATTATTCCTGAAAATATTAAAGTTTATAATCTTATGGGTAAGGAGGTCCGGGTAAGAAAGTTTAACCTTGAGGGAAAAAAAATTCAAATGGATTTGTCGGGAAACATTCCCGGAGTTTATTTTGTGCGGTTTAATGCGGCTGTGGGTACCCTTTCTCAGAAAGTTGTTTACATTCCCAGGTAATTTTTAGTTATGCGTTTTTTATACAGTTGGTTTGTTTGGGTTCTGTTAATTTCAGCATGCGGAAATGTTGAAAATAAGGAAGTTACTTCTGGTTTTCGGGATGAAAGGGAGAATGGTTTCCAGATTGAGGAACTGGATAAAAAAACTGGCTTAAAAAAACTTATTGTATCTGAACCCTGGGAAAAAGCCAAAGAAATTTCTTTTGAATACTACCTGATAAACAGGAACCATGAGGTCCGGGATTCACTTAAAGGCCGGAGGATTATAAAAACTCCGGTTGAACGTGTTGTCTGTCTTTCAACCACCCATCTGGCGTATCTTGATGCATTGGGAGAAAACAATGCTGTGGTTGGAATATCAGGAAGCCGGTATGTTTCAAATCCGGATATCAGGAAGCGGATGGAACAGGGAAGGGTCCCTGATGTAGGGTACGGGCAGAACCTGAATTATGAACTGATTGTTGACCTGAAGCCGGATCTGGTTTTGCTTTATGGTATTGGAAGTGAAGTGATGAATCTGAGTCACAAATTGGAAGAGCTGGGTATCCCTTCAGTTATGGTAGCCGAATATCTCGAAGAGTCTCCTCTTGGCAAAGCCGGCTGGATAAGGTTTATGGGTACTTTTTTTGAAAAGGAGGAAGAGGCTGATGAATATTTCACTCATGTAGTGGAGGAATACAACCGGTTGAAAGGTCTGGCAGCGGAAAGAATTCATAAACCAAAAATATTGGTAGGCTCGCCCTATAAAGATTCGTGGTGGGTTCCGGGAGGAAATTCCTATCTTGCCAATATGATTGCTGATGCAGGAGGAGAATATATTGGCAGAAATAATCCGTCTCATGAAAGCTATGTTATTTCATTTGAAAATGCCCTTGACTGGGGAGGCAGGGCTGATATATGGATAAATATGGGAAATCTTTCCTCAAAAAAAGAAATACTCGCTGCCGACCAGCGTTTTGGAAGTTTTAAGGTGTTCAGGGAAGGCAAATTGTACAACAACATCAACCGGCTCAGCATCTATGGTGGAAATGATTTCTGGGAAAGCGGAACTGTAAATCCGCATCTTATCTTACGCGATTTAATAAAAATATTTCATCCCGGTTTAATTGAGGAAGAGCTGGTATATTATAAAGAAATTGAATGAGAGCGATTCAACGATCAAAAAAGCGAACCATCTGGCTGCAGTTTTTTTTGCTGGCAGTATTGTTGGTGTTGTTTTTTCTGGCCGATCTTTTATGGGGTTCCGTTATCATTCCTTTTGAGGAGGTGTTTGGTGCATTTTTCCCCTTTACAGGTACAAGCGATACGTTTAGGACCATCGTGCTCGATTTTCGTCTGCCAAAAGCACTGACCGCCATACTCACAGGAGCAGCTCTTTCCCTGAGCGGGCTGCAGATGCAAACGGTTTTCCGCAATCCATTGGCCGGCCCCTATGTATTGGGCATCAGTGCAGGAGCAAGCCTCGGTGTGGCTTTGTTTGTACTGGGATTTTCTTCTACAGTGGCATTCGGCATTTTTTCCTTTTCAGGAGCATGGCCGCTTGCATTGGTGGCATGGTCAGGTTCTTTTCTTGTTATGTTGCTGGTGCTTTATGTTTCGTCGAGGGTAAACGATATAATGACCCTGCTAATCCTGGGTATACTGTTTACAAGTGCAGTTACAGCAATTGTTAGTATACTGCAGTATTTTAGCAGTGAGTCCATGCTTAAAGCTTTTGTTATATGGACAATGGGAAGCCTGGGCAGTGTTACAAAAGCGCAGCTTATGGTATTGGCACCAGCAATCGTATTGGGAATAATGCTCTCATTCTTTAAGATAAAAGATCTGAATGCTTTTCTTTTGGGAGAAGATTATGCCCGGTCGTTGGGTGTGACTGTGAAAACAAGCCGCATTATTATATTTTCAAGTGCAAGCTTACTGGCAGGGACAATCACAGCTTTTTGCGGACCAATAGGTTTTATTGGAATAGCTGTGCCTCATATCTGCCGGGTATTGTTTAAAACGGCCAATCATCTGGTATTGGTGCCTGCAGTAATTTTAACCGGCAGCATTGTAATGTTGTTCAGCGATATTGTTTCGCAGCTTCCGGGAATGCAGACTACCCTTCCTGTTAATTCAGTTACAGCGCTTATAGGTATTCCTGTAATTATATGGATGATTATCAGGAATAGAAAATTTGTATCGGTATAATAAATGGATAAACAGGTAAATATTAAACTGGAAAAACTTGCTGTGGGTTATCTGCAACCGGGAGAAGCCCCTTTTGAAGTATTAAAGGAGGTCAATCTGACCGCTTCATCGGGTGAAATGGTGGCACTCATCGGAAGCAACGGGATTGGCAAGAGTACCCTGTTGCGCACGCTTGCCGGCTTTCAGCCCTGGTTTTCCGGAGATATTAAAATTGAAGGCAGGTCTCTTGGCGATTTTAATCCAAAGGAAGCTGCCCGCATCATAAGCTTTGTTTCTACTGAAACAATCCGGGTACCCAATTTATCGGTTTTTGATCTTGTTGCCTACGGACGGTTTCCGTATACCAACTGGATAGGTATGCTTTCCGGCAACGACAAAGACATTGTTTCTGATGCTATCCAAAAGGTAGGCCTGCATGGGTTTGAAAATCGATCGGTGTTGCAGATAAGCGACGGGGAAAGGCAGCGGGCAATGATTGCCAGGGCATTGGCACAAGACACCCCGGTTATTGTTCTGGATGAGCCTACTGCATATCTTGATGTGAGCAATAAATACGAGATATTTCATCTTTTGCAGAATTTGGCATTCAATAAAAATAAAACGGTGGTTTTGTCCACCCACGACCTGAATATTGCCCTGCGCGAAGTGGATAAATTGTGGTTGATAACTCCTTCCGGCAGTTTTCAGGGAGCACCTGAAGATGCTGTTCTGAATGGCTGGCTTAACCAGCTGTTCAGTAATCAGAAAATTGGCTTTGATGAACGTGAAGGTGAATTTTTCTTCAAAAAGGAGTTTCGTGCAAAAGTGAAGGTAGAAGGTGAGGGTATGCCGCTATCGTGGACACTGCGTGCACTCAACCGGAAGGGGTATCAAATCGTTATGCATGCGGAACCTGATTTTATTGTAGTGGTCAAAGAAAACAGGTGGGAAGTTAATTTTCACGGAAAAATAAAAATAGTTGAAAGCCTTTATAAATTGCTGGCATTTCTGGAATAACTGCCTGTTCTTATGACTTTATGTAATATGAAACATTTATCGTACATTGATTTTAAATGCACTTTTTATTGCTGATGTGGAATAAAATCATGGATAAATAATACAAATACTATGAATTTCACAATGCCATGGAACGATTTTTTATTTAGGTTAAGTAACATAATGCTGTAGTTAAAAAAATAATGAACAATAAAAACAAACAGGAATTTTAATTGTCATTTTCAGCAGTCGGCAACTAACAACTGGAGTATTAAAGTAAAATATATGAAGCAGGTAGAAATATTTTGTCACAACACCGGAACAAAGCATTCGTACCCGATGGGTATTTCACTCATGGAAATCAGTAAAGATTTAAACATTCAGCTTAAATACAGAATTTGCGGTGCAATAGTGAACCACCAGGCGCGGGAGCTGTCGTTTTGTGTGGTTAAGCCTAAGCAGATTATGTTTTATGATGTTTCGCACCCCGATGGAATCCGGATGTACATCAGAAGTTTAATTTTTGTATTGTATGTTGCCACTAAAGAAGTTTTTCCTCACGTTTCCCTGAGGATTCGCAAAGGTATTTCAAACGGCTATTTTTGCGAATTTTCGAAAATGGGACGTGATATAACAGAAGCTGATGTTGATGCTGTTAAAACTAAAATGCAGGAGTTGATAAATAATAACGCTCCTTTTGTTAAGGAACGGCTGTTAACGGAAGATGCAGTTGACCACCTGATGAAGGAAGGTCTTGATGAAAAGGCCCAGTTGTTTGAACAAAGGGGACATTTGTATTCCAGCCTGTATTATCTTAACGATTTGGGAAATTATTTTTATGGTAATTTATTGCCTTCAACGGGTTATCTTTCCAACTTCGATTTGGTAAGGTATTTTGACGGATTGTTACTAAAAGTACCCAATCCCAATAATTTTAATCAACTTCAGGAAGCTCCAAAGCAAAAGAAGCTGTTCGAAATTTACCAGGAGCATAAAAACTGGGCAAGGATATTGAATGTGGCAACAGTTTCACACCTGAACGAATTTACCCTTCAGAAAAAAGGCGGATATATTATTAAAATCTCAGAGGCGTTGCATGAGAAGAAGATTGCTGAAATTGCCAATAAAATTCATCAGAACAAAAAGGATATTCATGTTGTATTGGTTGCCGGACCATCAGCATCGGGGAAAACAACATTCAGCATGCGGCTGGCGGTGCAGCTGGCAGTGAATGGTTTACGCCCCTATCAGGTTTCTCTTGATAATTATTTTGTCGACAGGGAACTGACTCCCCGGGACGAATACGGGAACTACGACTTTGAAGCCCTGGAGGCCATCGACATCAACTTTTTTAATGAACAACTCCTTCAGCTCCTGGACGGAAATGAGGTACAGCTTCCTAAATTTGATTTTCACCGTGGACGCCGGTTCCTCAACGGCGATCGCCTGCAACTGAAACAGGGCGATGTTCTGATAGTTGAGGGAATTCATGGAATGAACCCTTTCCTGTTGCCCCGGATTGATCAGAAAAACACGTTCAGGATCTTTATCAGTGCGTTGACCCAGATTTCAATGGATGAGCATACGCATATTTCAACTTCCGATAACCGGCTGATAAGAAGGATTATCCGTGACAGTAAATACCGCGGGTATAAAACCTCCGATACCATTAAACGATGGCCTTCTGTGAAGCGGGGTGAAGAAAAAAATATTTTTCCTTACCAGGAAAATGCTGACGTAATGTTTAACTCTGCCACACTTTATGAGCTGGGCGTACTTAAAAAGTATGCCGACCCGCTTTTAAAACTTGTGCTCGAAAATCAGCCGGAATTTATGGAAGCTTCGCGGTTGCTAAAGTTCCTTTCATTTTTTAAGCCTATTGATGATGAGGAGATTCCACCTACTTCACTGCTGCGTGAATTCCTTGGTGGAAGCAGTTTCCTGTATTGATTGATTAAGAATTCCGGAAAATAACATTTTGTTTTCAGGGCAAATTGTTTTACCTTTAATGTAAAATTAAAAACAAGTATTCACCCTTTAAACTGTACTATTATGGCATTTAAATTACCGGATTTACCGTATGCAAAAAACGCACTTGAACCCTACATCAGTGAAAAAACCCTTGAATTTCACTATGGCAAGCACCACAAATCGTATGTTGAAAAAACAAACGATCTGGTTCAGGGAACAGAATTCGAGAACGCTTCCCTCGAAGACATCATTAAAAAAGCCGATGGCGGAATATTCAACAACGGAGCACAGGTATGGAACCATACCTTTTATTTCAGCCAGTTCAATCCCAACGGGCAAAAAGAACCACAGGGGGAATTAAAAAACGCAATCGATAAAAAGTTTGGCTCCTTTGAGGCTTTTAAAGAAGAATTCTCAAAGGCTGCTGCCACCCTTTTCGGCTCCGGCTGGGCATGGCTGGTAAAAAATAACAACAACGATCTGGAAATTGTGCAGGCTTCCAATGCTGTCAATCCCCTGCGCGATGGCAAAAAGCCGCTGCTTACATGCGATGTATGGGAACATGCCTACTACCTCGACAAGCAAAATGCACGGCCTAAATACATCGAAGATTTCTGGAAAATTGTTGACTGGAAAGTAATTTCCGATAGATTTGCAGAATAATCCTTTAAAAAGTGACCGCGTAAAAAGTGTCCGACGCAATGAAAGGCGCCGGTAAATCACTGAATGCAGCGGAAATTGCAGAAGCTTCCGGCCTCAATAAAAAGGAGGTTGACAAGGCATTAAGCAGTTAAAAACCGAAGGCAGAATTGAATTGCCAAAGGTGTGTTACTGGCAGCCAAAGCAAAATTAAAAAACAAATGCCGCTCCGAAAATAACATTCGGGGCGGTTTTTTTTGTTTTTCACGCAGCGGGCGCAACGAAGGAAATCACGCAGCGAGCGCAGAGATGTGTTCTGGCAATCTTTCGCTGCCTCGCTGCATCCAATCTCTTTCGCCGTGCCCGCCGCGGGAAATCTTCTCTCCAGGCAACAAGTTAACAAAGAGGCTGCACTTTCAGTAACAGGCAACCTCTTGTTTACACGCTTCCGCGCCATTGCATTGTGTAGTTTGATTGTTAAACCCCCAGATCAACAACTCCGGCATACGTGGTAGGTGAAATGTGTTCGGTTGAATTAAGCTGCCCGATACCGAGGGTTGAAACCATGAACACGAACACATGCACCTGCCGGGCAGACCAGTTGTCGGGCAGGGTAATCACTGCATTCATATCAATGCGGGAGGAAATCCCCGATGCAGTATACCCTTCACCCGTTTCCTGGTCACAAACTCCCACCATTAACAGGTCAGTACCTTTTGCCAGTTCCATGCTGCTGTTGTCATCCCAGTTCAGGGTAAAACTCACAGCCGAACTGGCAGTAACCTGCAGGTTGGATGGTACCGGCAATTTCCCGTCGCTCAGTTTTACCTTGTTGTAATCAATGGCAAAATCGGGGTATTCACCTGTAACGGCTGCTGCCAGGTTGTACCTCATGGCTTCGTTAAAAGCCGAGGTGTTTAGAACTGCCGGTTTCCAGCCGATGCGAATCAGCCGGTTCTGGCCCGATAAGAACTGACCCATCATTGCAAACCTGCCCCTGTTGGCCTGTTGCAGCGGGGTACGCGGATTGTGTACACTGGCAGGGCGGATTTTCATCACGCTCATGCCTTTCCAACTGGAGCCGATAATGTTACCGACTCTTCCTGAGAATTCACCATGAATTCCTTGTTGATATGTGCCCATAATAAAAAAAATTAAATTATAAAAAATTAGTATCGGATACCAATGGGCAATTAAGGTGCAAAACCATTGAACAGCAATGAATTTGCACCCGTTTGCACCCACCTGCACTTTGGTGTCATGTCACTGTCATGACACCAAAGTGCAAAACGGAGCAAAAGGGTGCACCCAGAACATGCTAAAGTGTCAGTATATGTAACCGGCTTTCTCTGAATCATAAACATTTGAAGCGGAATCAGACTGGTACTAAAACCGCTGTAACCAGCCTTAGGCTGGCCTTTATCTCCCCTTCCGGGGGGAGTTTAGGGGGACAAACAGGGGAGTTTAGGGGGAGTTTTAGGGGAGCCCGAGGGGGTTTATAGGGGAGTTAAACAGAAGTTAGTAGGGAATTTATGCACTCATTGCTAAATAAGTAAACCTCCGGCAATCCACATTATTCATGCACGAATCATTAAATGGACTAAGAACTTTCCCCTCCTTTTACCTCTTCAGGAAGGGGTGGTTTCCGCTTTAGCGGAAGACGGAGTGGTTAAAATAAAGTACAATTATCCACCTTTGGAATATTCCAAAAAAGATTACTACTTTTATAAACCTGAACGAGAATTGAAAAACAACCAAATCTGAACGACATGCCTCAGATGATACCGAATAAATTAGATTGAAAATAAAAATTGCCGTTAACAATTAAAACGTTCCGGAGTTGAGGACGGCTAAATCTTAAACAGCAAACAAAACAAAAAACGAAACGAAAAAAGATTCATGGCAAACAGCAATCTCGCAGATGCAAAAAGTGCAAAGAACGATGAGTTTTATACGCAATACCACGATATAGAAAAAGAAATTTCAGCCTATATAGAATACAACCCCGATGTGTTTCTCGGCAAAACGGTACTGCTGCCTTGCGACGACCCGGAGTGGAGCAACTTTACCAAATATTTTGCCCAGAATTTTGAGCGATTTGGTCTGAAAAAGCTGATTAGTACCAGTTATGCCGTGAACAGCAAAAAATATAAAACCGGTTACCAGCCCACACTTTTTGAAGTGAACGACCCGCAATACGACGAATACAAAACCAAAAGAAACGGGAAAATATTTATCCTTGATCACGACAAATCAGGCGACGGAAAAATTGATGTAAACGACCTGGAATGGCATTACCTGAAAGGCGACGGAGATTTTAAAAGCAATGAAATTAAAAAACTGCGCGACGAAGCCGACATAATTATTACCAATCCGCCTTTTTCCCTGTTTCGCGATTTTTTGGCCTGGATTGTTGAAGCCAATAAACAATTTCGTAATTATCGGGAATATGAATGCTATTACTTATAAGGAAGTTTTTCCATTGATTCAAAGAACGATGAAGATGTGGTTGGACGCAGAATGGTTTTCACGCCGGTAATGCCTAGTTTTCTACACCTTTTGCAAGAGAATATGCAAACGGATGTTTATAATCCTGAAACTGGCCTGGTAGAAATTCAGGAATGTCTTATCATTGGTTTACTAATATTGACCACGGCAGACGTCACCAACCATTGCCACTTAATGACAATGGAAGATAATCTTAAATTCAGCAAACATAAAGAGATAAAAGGAAAAGAATCGTATGAGCACTATGATAACTATAGATGCCATTGAAATACCTTTTACTGATGCAATACCGAGTGATTATGATGGAGTAATGGGTGTACCTATTAGTTTTCTAGATAAATATTGCTCCAGAACAGTTTGAAATTTTGGGGATAACGGATAGAATCCCGAAAATAGGTACCGTACCAAATTGTACACGCGAGTGGCTCACAAAAAGGCACTTATGATTTAAACCGATCCACGTTTTTATTTGTCTAACGAGCTGATGGTCAAATTACAGACCAGACTTTATGCACCGTTTATTAATTAAAAATAAGAACGTAATAATGATAACAACCTTAAAAACCGAAGTCACCGTTGCAGACATTTGCGAAGGTTTTATTTACAACGAACTGGAAGGCAAAGGTTTGTTTGGCCTGAGCGGTAAACTCACCATCCAACCCGAGTACCAGCGCAACTACATTTACGCCGATGGCAAAAAAGATGTAGCGGTTATTGAATCCATTCTGAAAGGGTATCCGCTGGGGTTAATCTATTTTGTTAAGGTGAACGAAAACCAGTTTGAAGTACTCGACGGGCAGCAGCGAATTACCAGTTTCGGACGTTTTGTAACCAACAAATTTGCCATTAAAGATGAAAATGGCATGGAGCAATACTATGATGGTATTGCAAAAGATAAGCAGAAGAAGATTAAGGAAACAAAACTGCTGATTTACGAATGCGAAGGAGAAGAAAGCGAGATAAAAGACTGGTTCCGGACCATCAATATTGCGGGCGTTCCGCTTAATAACCAGGAGGTAAACAACGCCATTTTTTCCGGGCCTTTTGTTACACTGGCCAAAGAGGAGTTCAGTAACAGTCAAAACGCCAATATTCAGAAATGGAGCGCATACATAAAAGGAACCGTAAACAGGCAGGAATATTTGGAACGGGCGCTGGACTGGGTGAGCAAGGGAAAAATTATCGACTACATGAGCCGGCACAGGTACGACAGAAACATCAATGAATTAAAAACCTGGTTCAATACGGTTATCGACTGGGTGTCCGGTGTATTCATCAGACGTTGAAAAAGAGATGTGTGGCCTGGAGTGGGGACGGTTATACGAAGCTTACCATAAAAAAGCGTACGACCCGAAAAAGGTATCCGCTGATGTTCAAAGACTTTATGGTGACCCGTATGTAAAAAACCGCAAAGGCGTTTTCGAATACATTCTGGGAGGTTCAGTCGATACAAAACTTCTTGATGTCCGAATTTTTGATGAAGCAACCAGGAAGGATGTTTATAAAATGCAAACGGCAAAATCTGAAAATAAAGGTGAATCAAATTGTCCGCTTTGTGCTGTTGGGCATGATGCCAATAAAAGTAAGATTTGGAAACCGACCGAAATGGATGCCGATCATGTAGCTGCATGGAGTAAAGGCGGCGTAACGGATATAAAAAATTGTCAGATTGTTATGCAAAACACATAACAGGGCAAAAGGAAACAGGTAAGATTGGTTCAGGCCGGGGTGGTTCCGGTTTATGATTTAAACCTCATGTCTGCTGATAACCTTTATTCACCACCTCCCCCAGTAAACCTGCCTGCCGGCAGGCAGGCCGGGTTTCTCCTCCTTAGCAGGAGGAGAAACCGTCGCATTTTCGCACTTATTGCTAAATAAGTATACCTTCGGCAAAATACATTATTCATGTAAAAATTAACATATGGACAACGAACTTTCCCGGCTTCCGACTTCGGTCTTCCGGCTTCCAGCTTCCTGCTTCCGTCTCCGGTCTTCCGGCTTCAAACTCTTTCATCCCTTTTCCGATAAGTTTTGGTTTTGGCCGTTTCCTTTTCTTTCAGCAACTCAGCAACTATCCATTCAAAACGGGAGAGGGCTTTTGTTTTTCCGGGACGGTTGAAATGAAAAACAAACGCATTCAGGTAACCCTGCAAATGGTCTTCCTGAATGTTGTTCCGGTAATTGGTTTTTACCCATTGGTGCCACGCTTCAGCTACCATTGACGGCAGAGGTAATTTACAGTGAGGGCTGTATATATGGTTTTTTTTACCTGACCTGACTTTGTAAAATCCCCGTTCATCAGAATAGAATAGAGCTTTCTCGGGTACATACAATACACCACCATGTGGCAGTGCATCTCTTATCAATTGGTTCCTGTCATGAACGGTTAATCCGGAAATAACATTCATTTTTAACAACCGGAATTCTTTCCTCAACCGGCTGATGATGATTAATATTTCAACCTGCGCTGAATGTATTTCACCAGAGGGTGACTTGCTTTTTACATTGAAGGTAAAGCTGTCGGTTTCGATGGAATCTTTGCGTGGGAAACCGGGAAAAAAGGTTAGCTGCTCCCTTATTTTTTGCAGCCACTGCCAGGTAATCCGGTAGCTTTTCAGCTCAAGCCGTTTCATAATTTCACCGTTATTCAGGGGTCGCTTGTGAATTGTCAGCAGCCACAACATGGCAAATCGTGCATGCAGCGGCAACCGGCTGATTTGGAAAAGTGTCCCCGGTATGGTGGTATGGGCATGGCCGCAATGGCGGCATTCAGTTGTGACCTTTGTATAGTCGGGATAAAATACCCTGTTACATTTTATGCAGTTTCTTCGCTCCGGAAGAATTGCTTTTATCAGATTGAGGCACGACTTTTCATCGGGGAAATAATACTGAAACCACGAAATGGAATAGCGAGGTTTTGTTTTGTTCATCTGTTGCTATTTAGTTCAAGTGAATACAATAATAAAACAATTCGTGTAAATCAGCAACTTAGGAGGCGTTTTTATGTTGTCCTTTTTTTTTGAATGCATTGAATCTATTTTTCTGCAAAAATTTTCAATGCAGGAAGATCTAAAATATCGGGATATTGCCTCACCATCTTCACCGGGTGGTGAATTGTTTTATTCTGATCTTATAGGATTAGCCTGTCAATATATAAAAAATGAAATGGAAAACATATTCAGGCAAATGACTTAAATTCTTATGGAACAGGAATAAGAGTAAATGCGCAAAAAGAATTCAATGGAAGCCGACAGCAGGAAAATACATATGCTTTTGCGGGTTAACAATGATCAGATACAGCATGTTGAAGAGGAATTCTATCACGAGTGGTGAGATTATGAAATTACTTACGATATCAGTAAGCGTACACTTCAGAAATTACCGGGATGCAAAAAAAATACCTTTTGTGAAGTTCAACGGGAAGATTTTATATCCGAAAGGCGAGGTGATGAAGTTTATTGAAGTTCAATAAGTAACAACAAATATCATTGCCTGGACCCTGCCACTTGTCTTGTCCCTCTCCACTGTGGAGAGGGACAGCCATTCGAAGGATGGCAGGGTGAGGGACTTTCAGTAGTTTCAGCAACTATCCATTCAAAACGCGAGAGGGCTTTTCACGTTTTTGTCTTGACCTAACTTTTCTAATAACCCCACCCATCAAAAAAGGATTGCCGTTTGGCTTTGAGCCCCATTTCTAAACAATAAACGTCATAGCCTTCTCATGAGATGCTTTGAAACCGTTGGATAAATCCAATGGCAATAACTCACAATGCGTATTTCTACTTAATTAAAAGAGCGTAATTCTACTCTTTTTTAACTTAAAATTTTTCTTCATCTTAGAGCTGTGAAAGTAACGTCAGGAAATATATATCGTCCGGTAATTACTGCAAAAGTGACGGCAGGAACCGACAGGTCGGTTGTTGAAGGCAACTTTGCAGATTTTGCAGGGGCAGCCATTCATTCCGGTTCATCGGATAGGCTGGGTTATACTCTTGACAAATGCCTTGCCCGGCAACATACAGTTTGCCGGAAACTGATATTCAAACGGTAACCTGGTATGATAAATACGATTTTTTACAGGCGCCGGATTTTGCAAGTGAAGACTATGGTTTTGCAGACTATCCCTTATCCGGTTTTACAGTGCCGGAAACAACAAAACGAAAGGGACTGGTAACAGGCACCTGGAAAAGGGTTCTGGTAAACACAAACGATGATGTTACCGACAGCCTGCTGTTAAGCGTGAGCTACTACGACGATTTTGGCCGTCCCACACGTATTATTTCGGATAATCACCTGGGTGGAAAGGATGTGGTTTACACCAACTACGACTTCTCGGGGCAGGTAACCCAGACCACCATCCTTCACAACCACGGGCAATTTAACCAGGTACTTCTGGCCACCACTTTTGATTACGACCACCAGGGCAGGCCGGTAAAAGAAACGCTGAAGGTAAACCAGGAGGATGAAATTACCCTTGCAGCCTGGAAATACAACCAATTGGGCGAGCAGGTTGTCAAATACCTTCATGGCAGCAGCAGCGGCAGCAACTTTAACCAGCAGGTGGATTATACCTATAATGAGAAAGGCTGGCTGCGCAGGCAAAACAGCATTGCCGACCCGGGCAGGGACCTTTTTGCCCAGGAACTCAAGTACAACGACAGCGGCAGCGGCTACTACAATGGCAACATCCGGCAGACCGGCTGGCTCAGTACCGGCAGCATTGCCAAAAACTACACCTTCAGCTACGACAGCCTCAGCCGCCTGAAAACAGCTGTATATGCTGACGGAATCAGTGATGGGCATTTTAATACGGGTTACTCCTACGATGCCAACGGAAATATAAGCGCCCTTTCCCGCAAAGCAGATAATGTTGAAATTGATGCCCTGGGTTATTTTTACTTAAATAATGGGAACAAGTTGCAATCGGTTACCGACGGAGGCAATAATGATGGCTATTTTGCAGTAGCAGGAGATTATGCCTACGATGCAAACGGAAACATGAATTCAGATCCCTCCAAAGGAACCACTATTAAATACAATTACCTTAACCTGCCAAAAGAAGTGAGCTTTGGCGCCAACGACAACCTGCGTTACACGTACGATGCCGCCGGTAACAAGCTGGCAAAAATAGTTGACGGTACAAATGCCGAAAACAACACCCGGGTGGATTATTCCGGCAACTTCCTGTATGAAAATAATGATTTAAAAGCTATCTTTACCTCTGCCGGAAGGATAGTTCCTTTTAACAACAACGGCGAAGTTCTTTATAAGTTTGAATATAATTTGCAGGACCATCTTGGAAATACAGCAGGGTAGTCTTCAGCGGCCACAGCAACGGCATGCCGGAAGTGATGCAGGTAACGGATTACTATCCCTTCGGGTTGGTCATGAACCAGGAGAACTATTTTGCCGATGGAGTTTTGTACAACAAGTACCTTTATAACAACAAAGAGTTGCAGGACGATGAGCTTGCAGGGAATAGTCTGGGGTGGTATGATTATGGGGCACGGATGTATGACCCTGCTTTAGGTAGGTTTCACACGCAAGATAGGTTCAGTGAGAAATACTATTCTCTTTCAATTTACCAGTATGCTGCAAATAATCCTATTCTTTTTATTGATGTTAATGGTGACAGTATAAATGTTGCTGAACAATATCGAGACCAATTCAATAGTGCTTTGGAAAGTGTTTTTGGGGCAAATGCTAAAAATTTCAGCTACAATAGTAGTGGTAACTTAGTATATAATGGCTCTAAAAAGGATTTTAAAGGAGATGCTAAGAAAATGTTCAAGCAAGTTAATAAAGTCATGGGTGAAGCCACTGCTACCAATGTTATTTATGAAGAAACCCATACAGTTACGCTTAATGACGGAACGAATTACACAATTGATACAAAACAACATAGCGGAGCTGCAGCATTAACAGTTTTTGATAGTAAAGGTCTTTCCAATGAAAATTATGTTGTTGTAGACCCTAATGCATCTAAAACATTTACTGTTAATGAAATGGGTCCAGCTTATTACAATGGTACACCAGCTACAACAACAAATTGGTGGGGGCGTCCAGTAACAGTAAATACTTCAACAGAAAATTCAACTTGGCACGAAATAGGACATGTGATACACCAAGGAAAGACACAAGATAATGTGATTAATTTTGATAACAGGGCTAGATTATTAAATCAAAATAGATATAATTATACTAATATCAGGACACTAACAAACCAAAGAGTATATATTCCGGCTCCAATGAGTCCTAGGCCTTATGATGCAACACATAATCGTTTAATTAAGTAATTATGAGGGGTATCTTATTAAGTTTATTGTTACTGGCTTTTTTTAATAATGATATTTTATTTGCACAAACTGAATTAGATTTGTCTTATCATGCGGATAATGATACTGTTATATTTGATTTTAAAAATAACACCAGTGACACACTGTATTTATTTAGCACATACTTTTCAAAAGACCTTCTGTCTTCAAAATATTTACATACAATCAACAAAAAGAATAAAATTTATAAAGTATCATATGCACCACTGTTGCGGTATATTACTGCATATCTTACGGATAGGATTGTGCTTGGAGAAGATAGAATTATTGTTGAAGGTCAAAATAAATACAAATTTGAGTTAGTCGCACCAGATAGTATTTTTTCACTAAAATTGGCTATTTGCGACATATTTAACAAAATGGGTGAAAAGAATAATGTAGTTAAAGATTTTACGGAAAAAGAATTAAGAAAAAAGGAATTCAAGTATGTTACTTATAATTTTAAACAAGATTGCTTTGACTTAATTTTTGAATTTGCTTACTACAAGGATATAAATTTGTTAACTTCTCGAGAGGCTTATATTAATGCTGGTGATAAAGCCTATAATCAATCAATGGAATATGATGTAGTGCAAATAAAAACAGAGAAATTAAAATAACTAAAGTACGGCAAGTCCGGGTTTTTTATGTATGTCGTGCATTGTAAATAACTTGGTGGTAAAAGAATCCCAATGTTGAACTAGGTGGAAGTAAATTGCAAATATAGAACGCCGATGAAAGGGAAGCTAGCCTTGTCAGCGTGCGAAGCTCCTGACAACGTCTGGGTTCGAAGCGGGAACATTGTTGTTAACAATCACCTTGGTGGAAAAGATGTGGTTTACACCAACTACGACTTTACGGGGCAGGTAACCCAGACTACCATCCTTCACAACCACGGGCAGTTTAACCAGGTACTTCTGGCCTCCTCCTTTGATTACGACCACCAGGGCAGGCCGGTAAAAGAAACGCTGAAGGTAAACCAGGAGGATGAAGTTACCCTTGCAGCCTGGAAGTACAACCAGTTGGGAGAGCAGGTTGTCAAATACCTACATGGCAGCAGCAGCGGCAGCAACTTTAACCAGCAGGTGGATTATACCTACAATGAGAAAGGATGGGTACGCAGGCAAAACAGCATTGCCGACCCGGGCAGGGCCCTTTTTGCCCAGGAACTGAAATAAAATAATGATTTAAAAGCTATCTTTACCTCTGTCAGAAGGATAATTACTCTTGATAGTTATGGCTACATTATCCAACTTTTTCTGGAATCATTCGGTTACAGGTCGATATTCCTGCATTCCGCATTAGCGCAACAACCAGTCGGAGCGAAGCAGAGATCCCGCCCTGGCGCGACAACCCTCAACATAAACTGCCATACGCTTCACCCACAGCCTGTGTCGCTTCCATCTCTCTGCTATCCCTTCGCTATCTCTGTGCGTTAAAGGATGGAGACGGAAGTGGAATAATCCTTCAATTGAAATAAAATGGTGCCACGAATTATACGTCTGTAATACTTCCTTTGTACATTTAGTCAGCATAAATAACTTAAAATAAACACTACGGCAAAAATCAAGAACATCTTCGATTGAAGAGTCGGTAAGCTAGGGCCTGCTGAAAAACTCAAAGAATGTAAATATGACCTCAGCGAGGTCGTATGTTTATAGAAGAAGAAGATGATGAAGGAAAAGATGTACAACCCCGGGGTTGAATATCCACTCATGTTATCCCTTTTCTATAAACATGTTATCCCTCTGGGATAAATTTTCAAGCTGATTGAAAATTCAAGTGCACGTTTTTTCCAGTATTCCTCTTTTAATGCTTGCACCTCATCCTCGCAAATTGTTCGTTATAATATTTAATATCAGTAAGTAATCAGCAAGCCCTATTTAATAAAACTGAAGATGCTGACCGATGACTTACGCTATTTTCACGCAGCGAGCACAACGAAGAAAATCACGCAGCGAGCGCAAAGAAGAGAATTCTTGTGCCGCTCCCGCCGAATCCAATCTTTTTCGCCGCGCCCGCCGCGGGAAATCTTCCCGTGGTACATTATTTCTCCCATAACCCTTCCATCTCTTCCAGCGTCTTTCCTTTTGTTTCCGGAACCATCTTCCAGACAAAAATAAGGGACAATACGCTCATCAGCCCATAGAAACCGTAGGTGAATCCTCCGCTGAATTCCATCATGGCAGGGTAGGTCGATGAAATGAAATAGTTGGCTGCCCACTGAGCCGCTACGGCCACTGCCACGGCTTTTCCCCGTATTTTATTGGGGAATATCTCGGAAATGAGCACCCAGGTTATTGGCCCCCACGACATCATAAACGATGCGGTGTAGATGATGATAAATACCAGGGTGCCCATACCGATGATTTGCATGAAAGCCAGCGCCGATATGGCAAACATGCCAATAGCCATGCCGGCTGAACCTACTATGAGAAGTGGTTTGCGCCCCCATTTGTCAACGGTGAAGATGGCCACCACGGTAAAGATGACATTCACCAGGCCCATGATAACGGTCTGCAGCAGCGATGCATCCTTTTCCGCCCCCATACTTTCAAAAATACGCGGGGCATAATAAAGGGCTACATTGATGCCCACAAACTGCTGGAACACCGACAGCAAAATACCTATTGCAATTACCTTTTTTCCAAACGACATCAGTCTGGCCGATGTATGGTGACTGATGCTGCCCTTAATTTCATCCATAATGATTTTTGCCCTTGCGGCTCCGTTGATGCGGGTCAGTATTTTAAAAGCTTCTTCATCGCGGTTGGCAAGCGACAGGTAACGGGGGGTTTCAGGCACAAAAAAGAGCAGGATACCGAACAGTCCGGCAGGAATGGTTTCCGACAGGAACATGCGTCGCCAGCCGATGGTATTTATCCACTCTAGCGACTGCCCGCTGGCAATGCCCCAGTTAACAAAATATACCACCAGCATACCGAAAATGATGGCAAACTGGTTTACCGATACCAGGCTTCCCCTGATGCTGGCCGGAGCGATTTCACCTATATACATGGGGCAAACAGCTGAAGCAAGGCCTACGCCAATTCCCCCAACCAGACGATAGAAGTTAAACATCAGCAGCAATCCAATGGTAGGTTCCCCCCGTTCAAAAAACAGGAATTCGGGATAGCCTGAACCCAGCGCTGAAATAAAAAACAGAAAGGCTGCAAGCATAAGCGCTTTTTTCCGGCCAAAGGCCGAGGCAACGATTCCGGATATCAGACCACCGATGATGCACCCGATAAGGGCGCTTGAGATGGTGAGTCCATGAACCAGGGTGCTGAGCCCCTGGCTCTCGATGAGGTAGTTTTGTATCGATTTTTCTGCTCCTGAAATCACTGCGGTGTCGTAGCCAAACAGCAATCCTCCGAGTGTAGCCACAAATGTAACAGCAATTATGTACAACCTGTTGGTATTCATTCTGTTGGTTTGTTTCAGCATTTAGTTTATTTCCTGCCGGATGAACCCATCCTACAATATGCTAAAGCCTGGTTCAAATATGAAAGCCAGGCTTTTTTATTCATTCCGGTCAGGCATAAATTTGATTAAATATACCAGTTTATCATTTGTTCCATTAGTTCCTGTTTACCGCTTATCCGGGCAGGTTCTCCTGCATCTTTGGCACTATTGTACAGGTTTTCGAGTGAAAGTTTTCCTGCTTCAAAGTCGGCCCCTTTGCCACTGTCAAATGATTCATAACGTTTCTTTCGTAACGCCAGGTAATCCGATTCATTCAAAATTTTATCGGCAACCAGCAATGCACGTGCAAAAGTATCCATTCCTGAAATATGGGCAATGAATATATCTTCAAGGTCGGTAGAGCTCCTGCGGGTTTTGGCATCAAAATTAATTCCTCCGGTTTTAAATCCGCCGGCCCTAATAATTTCAATCATGGCTTCCGTAACCTCGTAAATATTGGTGGGAAATTCGTCTGTATCCCATCCGTTCTGGTAGTCGCCCTTATTGGCATCGATGGAGCCTAAAAGCCCTGCATCGGCAGCCATTCTCAAATCGTGTGCAAAAGTATGTCCGGCAAGGGTGGCATGGTTCACTTCAATATTCAGCTTGAAATCTTTTTCCAGACCGTATTGCCTCAGAAAGCCGATCACCGTTTGTGCATCGTAATCGTACTGGTGCTTGGTAGGTTCCATGGGTTTTGGTTCAATAAGGAAAGTTCCTTTGAATCCCTGTTTACGGCCATAATCGCGGGCCATCGTTAAGAATTGTCCCATATGATCCAGTTCCCGCTTCGTATCGGTATTGTGCAGGGTCATATATCCTTCACGGCCTCCCCAGAAAACATAGTTTGATCCCCCCAGAGCAATGGTGGCATCAAGGGCATTTTTTATCTGAACCGCCACATTGGCAATCACATTAAAATCAGGATTTGTTGCTGCACCATTCATGTAGCGGGGATTGGAAAATACATTGGCAGTTCCCCAGAGCAATTGCACCCCTGAGGCTTCCTGTTTTTGTTTGGCTGTTTCCACCATTTTTGCAAGGCGTTTTTCTATTTCAAATACGGAACCGTCGCCAACAACATCGGTGTCGTGAAAGCAGTAAAAAGGAATGTTCATCTTGGTAATGAATTCAAAAGCAGCATCCATTCGTTCCTTTGCTGCATCCATTTTATCGGTAGCACCGTCCCATGGAAAAATCTGGGCTCCCGGGCCAAACGGATCTTCTCCTGTTCCGCAGAAGGTGTGCCAGTAAGCTACAGCAAACCGCAGATGTTCTTTCATGGTTTTGCCGCCAACTACCTGGTCTTCGTTGTACCACCTGAATGCCAGCGGATTTCTTGATTCCGGGCCCTCAAATTTTACCTGGCTGATGCCTTTAAAATACGCTTTGTTACCTGTTACTACTTCCATTTTGGTTATGCTTTATAAATGTTACAATTGAAATTACAATTTTTCCGGGAAGCGGCATCGTTGTCCCCGGCTTTCAGGCTGTTGCTTTTGCCAGTTCGGCCTTCCATCGTTCATACGCTTCAAAATATTCACCAGCTTTTAAAGTATCCGGTTCTATGGTTTCAAGTTTGGAAAGGTTTGCAAATGCCTCATCAAACGATTTATAGAATTGCGAGCCGATGCCTGCTCCGCGGGCAGCTCCCACCGAGCCGTCGGTATTATACAGCTCTATGGTTGCCCCGGTAATTGCTGCCAGTGTATTTCTGAAAACCGGACTGAGAAACATATTTGCCTTACCAGCCCTGATGACCGATGTCTGAATCCCGGTATTCTGCATGATTTCCATTCCGTATTTAAATGAAAAGACAATACCTTCCTGTGCGGCCCTCAGCAAATGGCCCTTGTGGTGTATGTTGAAGTTAATACCTGTGAAAACTGAGCCTGTATTCCTGTTGTTTAATACCCGTTCGGAGCCATTGCCAAAGGGCAGGATGGTAACACCCTCAGAGCCGGCAGGTACTGCCTCAGCTAACCGGTTCATTTGTTCGTATGTCATGTTTTCGCCTGTCATTCGTTTCAGCCAGGCATTTAAAATGCCGGTTCCGTTAATGCACAGCAAAACCCCCAGCCTTGGGTTTAGTGCTGAATGGTTTACATGTGCAAAAGTATTCACTCTCGACTGCGGATCGTATTTTATTTCGCTGCTTACACCGTAAACGACTCCCGAGGTGCCTGCAGTAGCTGCAATTTCTCCCGGATTCAGGACATTCAGGGAAAGGGCATTGTTCGGCTGGTCACCTGCACGGTAACTGACCTTCGTCTTTTTTGAAAGCCCCAGTTCACTGGCCACTTCAGGTCTTAATGTTGCCTGAACAGAAAAAGTGGGAACAATTTCAGGAACGATGTCGGTTGAGAAGCCATAGGTAGTAAACAGCAATTCAGATATGCCGTTGGATTTAAAGTCCCACATAATGCCTTCTGAGAGACCGCTCATCGTTGTTTGTATTTCCCCGGTCAGCTTCATGGCAATATAATCGCCCGGAAGCATGATTTTATATATCCTGTCGAACAGTTCAGGCTCATTTTCTTTTACCCACTTCAGTTTTGATGCAGTAAAATTGCCGGGTGAGTTTAACAGGCTGGAAAGGCACCTTTCACTTCCTATTTCATTAAAAGCCTTGTTGCCGATTTCTGCAGCACGGCTGTCGCACCAGATGATGGATGGACGCAGGACTTCGTAATTTTTATCTACAATAACCAGCCCGTGCATCTGATAGGAAATGCCAATGGAATCGATATCTTCCGGACTAACGTCTGCTGTCTTCAGTACATCTGCAAGTGCAAGCTTGAGGTTTTTCCACCACAATTCCGGCGACTGCTCTGCCCATCCGGCTTTATGTGCCGTTATTGGCATTTCATTACCGGGGTAAAAAGAAGAGGCAAGGCAGTTCCCATTTTCTCCATCCACCAGCGATGCTTTTACTGATGAACTTCCAATATCAAATCCAAGTAAATACATGTTTGATAATCATTTTTATTGTTACAGTTTATAGAACTGTTATGAACAGGTAATCCTTCAAAATTAACGCTAAAAAAGCGGGTTTCAAAATACAAAAAATAGTTATATGATGTGATTTTACCAGCCGGGGATCATCAATTTTACTGGAATTATTAACCAACTCCCAAATTTTTTAGTGAGAATCCCGATTGATCCTGTTATAAAACGTTCCCTTTTACTTTCACTGATAGGATAAAATGTTATGCGGGTTAAAAAACTTTAATGCGCCTGGTGGGAACAATAGAAAAAAGATTGGGACGTTTAAGAGACAGGATAAGGAAAAGTTACATTTCTCATGTGGTTAAGTTTGGTCAGCATTACTTCTTTTAATTGTAGGTAACTTGTTCCTTATCTTTTTTTTATCTCATACGAACATTTTCAAATCATTGATTATTTTTAGGGTAACTAAAAGTTGCTGTTTATGATTTATGAATTAATAAAAAAGAACCGGAGTATCCGGAGGTTTGATGCTTCCCAAAAAATCAGCAGTAAAAAAATAGAAGATTGGATTGAATTGGCCAGGCTTTCACCGAGCGGGAGGAATATGCAGTCGCTAAAATATGTCATCTGTACCGATGAAAAAATTAACGGACTAATATTTCCAAATCTGGGTTGGGCGGGTTATCTTGCCAATTGGAAGGGGCCTTCTGAAAATGAAAGGCCTGTGGCCTATGTAGTGGTGCTTATCGATAAATCCCTGGCGGAAAGTTGTTATTGCGATGAAGGAATTGCCATGCAAAGCATTTTGCTTGGAGCTGTTGAAGATGGTTTTGGCGGGTGTATTATCGGATCTGTAAACAAGAGTAAAGTGGCCAGAATACTCCTGCTTCCCGATAACCTGGAGATTTTATACCTGGTTGCTCTGGGAAAACCTGCTGAGGAAGTGGTGACAGACACCGCCGTAAACGGGGATATCAGGTACTGGCGCGATGAAAACAAGGTACATCACGTCCCTAAACGTCCGCTTCAGGAAATTATACACCGTAGTATCTGATACTATTTTGAAGATGAGATAGCAATATCCCTTCTATCCTCTTACTATGAGGGCTTTAAGGATGTGTTGCGCAATTTTGGGATTTTCTTTAAGCCTGCGGGAGGAATAATTAAACCACTGTTTGCCAAATGGGACATATACCCGCATGCGGTGTCCCCTGTCGGTTACCGACCTCCTCAGGTCGGGAGTTACACCATACAACATCTGGAATTCATACATCGATTCGGGAACCCGATGCCTTTCTGTAAGTTTTATGGATTGTTCAACAAGGTAACTGTCATGAGTGGCAATGCCCGCATATATCTTGTTTTTAAGCATGAATTCCAGATCTTCCAGGAAATGATTCTGGACTTCATTGTATTTTTTATAAGCGATCTTTTCCGGTTCGATATAGATTCCCTTACAAAGCCTTATGTTGACAGGTGTTTCAATTGAATTAAGCCATTTTAAATCTTGTAAGTCATTCATCGTCCGGCGAAGGTATGCCTGCAGAACCAGACCTACATTTTTTGGGAATTCAGCATGCAGCCGTTTGTAAATCTCAATTTCCATATCAACGCACTGCGAATCTTCCATGTCGAGACGAATGAAACTTTTTTCTGCAGCACGAACAACAATCTCACGGATGTACCTGTAGCATTCCTCCTTGTCGATTAACAGCCCGAACATGGTAGGTTTGAGTGAGAAGTTTCCTTTTATCTTCTCCGATGTAAAGCGATCGATGATTTCAAGGTACGTGTTTTTATTTGCTTCGGCTTCCTCCAAAGAGTTGATAAACTCACCCAGCAAATCGATGGTGACTTCAATGTTTTGCTGATTCAGGAGCTTCGATGCCAGAATCCCTTCATCAACGGTTTCACCGGCAATGTACCTTTTGGAAAAAACCCAAATCAGCTTTTTGGGCATGTAAGGCAGTATGTTTGCAATCAACTTGTTCAACATTTGTTTTTTATATTGTTTAATAAAAAAGTATTTTAGTAATTTCTGTAAAAATACTGCCGCCGGGCCAATTTATTCAATGACGTTTATCAGTGACAGGTTATGATTTTCAGCAGGATTTTATAAAATTGCCTGATATGAAATGATATGAAAAAAGAGCAGGATTCTTCTTCTTCATTAAAACGAAAAAATTATCTTTGCCCGTTTCAATGATAAAAAATTAAATCTTAAAAATGAAAGGATCATCATTAGTTGTTTCTGTAGTTGCTTTAGTTGCTGTTGCTGTTTTGTATTTTATCTATTTTACAGCAAATGTACAGCAGGAAGATTTTCCTGTTGCCAATGAACGATCGGATGAAGGGGAAGGTTCACGTTTACGAATTGCTTTTGTAAAAGCTGATTCTGTTATCATGAATTACGATATGGCTCAGGAACTGCATGATGATTTTACCAAAAAGCAGGAAGCCTACAACAGTGAATTCAGGACAAAAAGACAAGCATTTGAACGCGAAGCCAGCTCCTTTCAGGAGAAGCTGCAGCGTGGAGGTTTTTTAACTGAACAAAAGGCTATTCAGGAACGCGACAGGCTGGTAAGTAAAGAGCAGGAAATAATGAAGCTTGACCAGGATTTATCGGGAAGGCTTGCTGAGTTGCAGTCATCAAATAGCCAGCAGATTTTAGATAGTTTGCTGAGCTACCTTCAGGAATACAATAAATCAGGAAAATACGATTACATACTTAATGGTGCCAATGTTTTGGTTGGGAAGGAAGCCTATAATATCACCCAGGAAGTTGTTGCTGCCCTGAATCAGCGGTACGCCCAAAAAGCAGGTTCAAAATAAAACGTTCTTAATGATAAGCGGTCCGGGTAATGCCCGGATTTTTTTTGCTTAACTTTCAGGTCTGACGGTAACATTTAATTTATGTTTGCAGAAAATTACATTAAAAGGAACAGAATTTCCGGAAAAATAGTAAGCCTGCCGCATCCTGATTTGGGTATTGTGGTGGTGGTACCTTGTTTTCGTGAACCCGATATCCTGAATACACTTCAATCGGTTTCCCGGTGCATATTGCCCGATGCAAATGTGGAAGTTATCATTCTGATAAACCATTCGGAAGCAGCTTCTGAGGATATCAAAGCACAAAACCATCAGACACGCCGGGAAATAGATCAATGGATTAAATCCCGGGCAGGCGGCAACGTGAATTTCTTTGCTTTAGGCCCTGTGGAGCTGATGAAGAAATGGGCGGGCGCAGGAATTGCACGAAAACAGGGAATGGATGAAGCGGTTTTGCGTTTTAATGTGTTAAATAAACCTGAAGGAATTGTCGTTTCACTCGATGCCGATACCCTGGTTGACAAAAATTACCTTACCGCAATAAATAATTATTTCAGAAAAAATCCATCCTATGCAGGAGCTACAATAAAATTTAAGCACCTGACAGCAGGACTGGAGGAGAAGCACCTCCAGGGAATTCTGTTCTATGAACAATACATGGATTATTATAAACAGGCTTTGGGTTATACCGGATATCCGTACCCGATGTTTACAATCGGTTCTGCATTTGCAACAACTGCCGGTGCCTATGTAAAGAGAGGCGGTATGAACCGGCGACAGGCGGGTGAGGATTTTTACTTTCTTCAAAACCTGGTGCAGATTGGACCTGTAGGTGAAATTACTTCAACAACCGTTTATCCTTCCGCCCGGTTATCCGACAGGGTTCCTTTTGGAACGGGGCCTGTACTGCAAAAGTGGATGAAAGGAGAGGAGGATCTTTCCATAACTTTTAATCATAAGGCTTTTGCCGATTTAAAAGAATTTTTTGATAAAATAAACCTTCTTTTCCGGATTTCTGCGGAAAAATATGAAGCTTTACTTGCGGCTTTACCTAAACCGGTTGGGGCATTTTTAAAAGCAGATGGTTTCTGGCATGAATTGATGGATTTGAATCAAAACTGTGCTGCCCTTTCCTCCTTTCGCCTTCGGTTCTATCACAAGTTCAATGCTTTTAAAATTCTTAAGTTTCTTAATTTTACTCACGGAAAGTTTTATCAAAAGGCCGGATTACAGGAACAGACTGAGTTGTTAAAAACGGAGTTGCAACATAGTCAGGGTTATTTCTACCAGTAATGGAAAAAGGTTCAGGCTGGCATTGAAAAGGAATTTCTTTTTTTCATACAATATCCTGAATCAATCCTGTATTTCCTCATAAATATTGACAATCTTACAAATGTTTTTCAGATACCTGTCAGGAGTCTAGAATGCTGAAACAAAACCAACGCTTAACCGGTTAATGGTTCTTTCGGTAGATGTAAAATCGAGTGTATATTCAGCTGCCAGTCTCACATTTCGTCGCAGCAGGTAACCGGCATGAAAGGTTGCCGACTGATAATTAGCCGGTGTAAATTCTGAATCCACCCAGTTGAACAATCCCAGCAGGTACCAGTTGCTTTGGTCTCCGTTGGGGCTGAAAATTAATTCTGCCATGGCTCCTTGTGTAAATAAATCATTTCTTGCATCAGTACTGGCCATATCGGGATATACTTCCGAATCCTCCCTTCGAAGGTATTGTGCATTTAGTGTCCATTGATTATTGGGCGTAAATGTAAAATCGGGTCCCCACATCAATACGGAATTGTTTCTGCCCAATACCGAATTGTGTCTTATTATTTCTTTCCCGGTGTATGCAAACATCCCAAGGGTGAGAATCTCTCCTATATCCTGTGAGATTTTTCCAAAGAAATTTTTATATTTATCGTTGTCGAAAACCCGTTCGTGCGCTTCAACAAGCCCGTTTCCGTTTACCACTTCCATAGTAAATCCTGTGCCGGAAGGCAACCCAAGGGTTACCATCATTCCTTTATCGTAGGTTAAATCAATTCCCGAAGTTCCGATTTGTGAAGTATACAGCCTGTAGTCCTCAAGCGACAAGCGGAGTTCCCGTTTAAACAGGGGATCAGAAACCTGGAATTGCCCCAGGTAAACATCCAGATCTATTCCCAAAAGATTATTGTACATCAGAAAAGCATCTTCCACTCCGGCAACTTCACCCCGTTCGCTGAAGTAAAAATAGAAATAGTAGGATATCCGTTCCGAGAGTTCTCCTCCTGAAAGCAGTTTAATGATGTACGGAGAAGCAAAATCAAATCGCTCATTTCCTGCTAAATTGTAAGTTGCAAATCCATCTAATCTGACGGCAAAGGGCAACTCCCGAAGAAGAGACAGCTTGTCATCGCCAGTCTCCATAAAATAGCGTGGCGATTGTTCTTCTTCAAGCCTGAACCCATTTCCTGCAAATTCATCTCCGTAAGGTTTAAGTGCAGGAATGGAAGGTGCATGACAGGTGGTGCAGCTGAGCCGGTATTTACGGGCAAAAGCAGGAATAGCTTGCGCCTGTTCAGCATAATACACGGCAATAAAAGAAAACAACAGAAAAATGTATAATTTTTTCATATATCAGATATTTTAGAGTTAAGGATATACTGTTATTTCGGTTGAATGGTTGTTCACTTCAAGCGCAGCGTATTCCTCTTCGGGCACTTCCAGGTATTCTCCTACCGGTTTTACCAGCAGTCTGTAATACAGCCTTGCAGTGACGGTTAGTTTTCCGGGTTCTGTATCAAAAGGAAGTGTGAAGGTGTAGGTTTCCGTTTTTGTTTCACGGGGGCCAATTCTGTAATCAACTCCAAGGGAGGCCGTGTTCCACTGCATAATGGTCATTCGTCCCTGCGGATCGAAATAAGGCATCCTGAAGATTCTGTCGCCAACGGGTACTTCCTCCCTTCTGACTCCTTCAAAATTTTCAATCCCAAGCGGCACCCCCATATCCTGGTATGCCAATGCTTCGCTTGCAATGGTATATTCTTCTCCTTCAAAACCTTTTTTATCAACAGGGATATGATAGGTCTTGCCTTTTTCATCTTTTGCTTCCACATGCAGCCATACTATACGGTCTTCAACTGAGCCTGTCGGGAACTTGTGTCCGGTTTTCTGATTAAAGAGCGTAACGGTAAAAACTACAGGCTCACCCGGTACAGATTCCCTGATATCGGGTTGAATCCTGATTTCAATAGTTCCTCTTATTTTACCCGGATCGTGTGCTCCGTTAAACAAATGCATTTTTGCATCCGGATATACAGTTCCCATTTTGGCGGTAGCCATTTTTGTGGATGGCATATGGCAATTTTGGCACAATACCCCTTCCTTTGCATATGGGCCTGCTTCCCATTCCAGTTGAGTGGATTTTACCCAAACCCCAAAAGGACTTTTCTCATTGTGGCAGCTTCCGCAGATTTTTGTATCGCTGAAAAGATCGGTTTGCACAATTTTATGATCGGGCGATTCCATATCTCCTTTGCGCGAGCTGTATTTGGTCCTGCCCGGTTCAATCACCCAATTAAAATTATAGGCTGTATCTCCTTCAATGCCCTTTATCAGGTGGCAAACCTCGCATGAAACCGATTCATTGGCCCGCGAATTTTCTGAAGGCAGCGGTGGAGGAACATCGCCTGCGAGATATGCCAGAGGAGTATGACAGCCGTTGCAGCCATCATGTACTCCTTTCATGGCTGGGTCGGCTTTCGAATGTGCCACTGCCAGCTTGAAATATTCAATTTCATCCCACTCATGCGTATAGGCTTTCGACATCATTGCCTGGCTCCATTGCTGGTAAAACTGGTTATGACACGACTGGCAGTACTCAGGTTTCTTGAAATCACTATACTTAAAGGCTCCTTGTTTGCTTCCTTCTTCCTGCAGGTGAAGTTTAAAACTTAATACAAGCATTAACGACAGGACCAATAAAACAAGGATTCCGAAGGGAATTATTTTTTTCATAACGGTTCCGGATATGTGTTGACTTTTTTGCTAATTTAACAAAAAAAAAAGAACCAAACAAGGGGGCGGCTGAAATAGTTGGATAAATGGTTAAAGTTGGATTGGCTAAGGTGCTTTTTGCTGCACTTTTTCACACTCGGATGGTATGGGTTTATTTATGCTGTGTGTTCAGGATTATGATGCTTATTGTTCTGATTTGCTTATGGAGTCATGGGAATTTTTTTCCGCTGATTCATAGAGGATTAATAATGTTTCAATCTGAAGGACAGATTTTATCGGGAAGGGTACGGATGGAGCGGATATCTTTGCAAAAGTTTAAATAAACACCTTTTGCTCCTTTTTTTTTGTCCGGCTTTTTTGCCATGTTGGCAAAATGAACTATTTTCATCGCGTTAATTGAAACTGTACCAATGAAGAAAATATATTCATTTTTAACTTCTATGCCATTTATGGCATTTTTATTTTTAATCCTCGCATTTTCAATGGCTGTTGCTACCTTTATTGAAAGCACTCACGGCACTCCTGCCGCACGTTCAATGGTATACAATTCCTGGTGGTTTGAGCTGGTATGGGTATTGTTTGCTTTTAATCTTCTCAACAACCTTGTCAGGTACCGGCTTTTGAGCAGGCGCCGGTTTACTATGGGATTGTTTCATTTGGCGTTTTTGGTTATGCTGTTGGGAGCTGCCATTACCCGGTGGCTAAGTTTTGAAGGTACCATGCATATTCGCGAAAATGAAAGTGCCGGATATATTCTGTCTTCCGAATCCTATTTTTACGCCAGCTTTAACGGACAAGCAGAAGAAGAGGAAGTGAGGTTTTCGGAGCTTACCCCACGGCAATTTTCGGCCAGCTTCAAATGGAATGGTGAAAAGATAAAGGTGAAAACAGTAGGATTTATTTCTCAAGCCGAACGTAAAGCCATTCCGTCAGCATCGGGTGAAGCAGTACTTGATTTTGTATTTGCTGATCCCGAACGGCAGGGAATGCAGTCGTTTACTTTTCGCCGGGGGGAAGTTCTTGAATATCCTGGATTTACAGTTGGCTTCGATTCCGAAAAAGAAACACCGGTACAATTTTTTTCTCAAAACAATGAATTGTTTCTTGTATCGGAGTTCCCGGTGCAGGAAACCACAATGGCGAGCCAGGAATCTACCGACTATGCTGAGGGAGATACAATTGAAGTGAAAAAAATGTTTTTGTACAATGTGAATAATTTTCGGTTTCTGGTGCGGGATTATCTTCCCAGTGCTTCTTTTACGGCTGTAAAAAGCGCCGAAGAAACAAATGAGCAGGCAGTAATGGTAAAAATTTCTGATGGGAAAAGAGAGCAAACCATACCTGTCTTCGGACATTCAGGAATGGCTGCCGATACCGTTGAAGTACCTATTGGCAGCAGTACGCTTAAACTGGCATACGGAGCCAGGCCTGTTGATTTATCATTCCGGCTGTATTTAAAAGATTTTCAGCTTGAACGTTATCCCGGTTCCCGGTCACCATCTTCCTATGCCTCTGAAGTAGTACTGATTGATGAAAAGGAAGATGTGAAACGCGATGTTCGGATTTATATGAATAATACGCTGCTGTATAAAGGATATAAATTTTTTCAGTCATCCTACGATAGCGATGAGCAAGGTACCGTTCTTTCGGTAAATTATGATTTATGGGGCACCTGGATTTCCTATCTTAGCTATGTGCTAATGACACTTGGATTTATACTGTCGCTTATCAACAGGAATTCCTATTTCCGCTATCTGGTGCAGCGTTTAAAGAAAAGTTCGGTCAAGGCTGCTGCTTTGAGTGTCTTGTTGGCAGGACTGGCATTTGGTGCAGCTGCACAGGAAGGCTCAGGAGCAGGAATTCCGGATTTGCAGGAAGGGGTGGTTAAAGCGTTCAGCGAAATATGGGTCCATAGTGTGGACGGGCGTATAAAGCCTATTTCGTCGCTTACCAGTGAAATTGTGCGAAAAGTAAGCCGTAAATCATCACTCTATGGAAAATCGTCTGATGAGGTGGTATTAAGTATGATGACTTATCCGGAAGTCTGGCAAACCAAACCCATTGTGAAGGTAGCCAATAAATCACTGGCTTCTGAACTGGGCATTAACGGCAGTTACCTTTCAGTTCAGCAGCTGTTTGATGCGCAGGGGAAATACCGCATTGCCGAACAGGTGCAGGCAGCATTTGGCAAACCAGCTGCCTTCCGCAACCAGGTGGAAAAGGAATACATCTACCTCGACGAGCGTGTGAGTATTTGTTTTATGGTGTTTCGGGGGTCTCTGTTTACTGTTTTTCCCAGGGAGCGGGAGGAAGATCCCTGGTATTCACCGGGCGATGAAGCTGTGGAGTATTCAGGAGGTGATTCTATTTTTATCCGTAGCGGATTCAATCTCCTGCTGCAATCCATAAAACAGCAAAAAAATGCAGATGCTTTGGAAGTGTTGAATGCCGTTGATAAATTCCAGCAGAAGTACGGCAATGACCTGCTTCCTTCAGAAACAGTTAAACGGGCTGAGATCCTATACAACAAGGTGAATCCATTCGAACGGATATTTCCATTTTACCTGCTGTTTGGTTTTCTGCTGCTGTTTGTACTGTTTGTAAATATATTCAGGCAAAAGCCTTTGCCTTCCCTGCTTAAGAAATCGTTTTTTTATACCATTTTTTTTCTTTTTATAGTGCATACAACAGGTCTTATTGTGCGGTGGTACATTTCCGGCAGGGCTCCCTGGAGTAATGGATATGAGTCGGTGGTTTACGTTGCCTGGGCATCTATGCTTGCCGGAATTGTTTTTGGACGAAAATATCCTATGGTGGTTGGAACCGCTGCATTCCTGGCAGGTATTTCTCTGTTTGTTGCCCACCTGAGCTGGATGAATCCTGAAATTACTCCGCTTGTACCGGTGCTTAAATCCTATTGGCTGACTATTCATGTATCGATTATTACTGCCAGCTACGGATTTCTGGGACTAAGTGCTTTTTTGGGAATTCTGGTACTGGTTCTCATGGTGCTTCGTAAGGAATCAAACCAGAATAAGGTAAACCTGTTTATTGATCAGCTAACAACCATTAACGAAATGTCGGCAACAGTTGGTCTTTATTTTCTCACCCTGGGAACATTTCTGGGAGGTGTATGGGCAAATGAAAGCTGGGGCCGTTATTGGGGTTGGGACCCTAAAGAAACCTGGGCGCTTATTACCGTTGTTATCTATTCATTCATCGTTCACATGCGGCTGGTTCCGTCTCTCCAGGGTGTTTACAATTATACCGTTGCCACAGTCATAGGTTTTGCTTCTGTCCTTATGACATATTTCGGGGTTAATTATTATCTGTCGGGACTGCATTCTTACGGAAAAGGAGTAGCCGATGGTGTGAATCCGGCTGTGCCGGTTAGTTTTGCATTGCTGATTGGCCTGATGATATGGGCTTATTTTAAAGACACAAAATACGGGAAAGATAAGGAGCTGACCGCATAGAACGGCGTTTTAAATATAAGATTGGGAGAATTCTTTTGACCCCCGGGTTTCTGTGATTTTCTTTCGGAATTATTACCTGACTTATGTTTGTGCTTCGGCATTTTTATTCTTCTTTAATTCGTGAGAAACTGCTGTTGATTAAATGAAGAATTTTCTAAATTTTGGAATCTATTATTCCTTTATTCGACAAAAGTAATCGTATTTAATTGAAAGTTAAAGCTTTGCAATTGTTTTGAATCGGTCTAAATAATTAAATTCTGTCATTTTCTATTTTTCATTACCAATCGGGGACAGCATAAACACCTATATTTGGCCATTCGAAACAATTCGCTAAAATGGCTGTAAACGTAACGCGTACTTTCGACATTCTTGACAGGTATTTACAGGAGTTTCCCAGAAAAGATGCTCTTGGGGGGAAGCAAAACGGAACCTGGTATACGTATTCTACTGAAGACTATTATGAGAAAGCACATCAGTTTGCTTTAGGTTTGCTGGCAATGGGTTATAAAAAAGGCGATAAGATTGCCACCGTAACCACAAACCGGCCGGAGTGGAATTTTGCCGATATGGGAATGGCCATGACGGGTGTTGTGCATGTGCCTGTTTATCCTACAATTGGTGAAGATGAATACACCTATATATTGGAGCATTCCGAATCAAAAATGTTGGTTGTGGGTGATGCTAAGCTTTTTGAAAAGCTGAATCCTGTTGTAAGAAGGTTGCCGGAATTGGTTGATGTTTATACTTTTGAAAAAATACCGGAGGCTAAGTATTTCGATGAAATTTTAAAACTGGGGGAATTAAAAAAAGAGGAATTTAATGAGAAGCTTCAATCTGTGAAAGCTTCAATAGTTCCTGAGGATTTGGCAACAATTATTTATACTTCAGGTACTACCGGAGTTCCCAAAGGAGTGATGCTGTCTCAGAACAATCTGGTATCTAATTTTTTGGCTCATGTAAAAATGCACCACCTTGGGAAAGATCACCACGTTATCAGTTTTCTTCCCTTGTGCCATGTGTACGAACGAAGTGTTAATTACCATTTTCAGTATAAGGGTATGGGAATTTATTATGTAGGCAACCTGTCGCAGATAGTGGCAGCCATTAAGGAAATAAAACCGCATATGTTTAATTCGGTGCCACGGTTACTAGAAAAGGTTTATGATGGATTTGTAGCCAGGGGTAAAGAGCTGTCGGGATTGAAAAAGGCATTGTATTTTTGGGCGATTCGCCTTACCCGTCATTTTGAATTCAATAAAAAATACAGTGCCTGGCTGCGATTTAAAGTTAAGATTGCTGACAGGCTGATTTATTCGAAATGGAGAGAGGCCCTGGGTGGAAATATTGTTTATGCGGTATCGGGAGGTGCAGCTTTGCAACCGCGGATAGCACGAGTTCTTGGAATGGCTGGTATGTATAATCTTGAAGGTTATGGTTTAACTGAGACTTCTCCTGTAATTGCAGTCAATAATCCGGCTACCGGTGAAATGAAAATCGGCACGGTGGGGCCTGTATTGGATGGATTTGAAGTAAAAATTGCAAACGATGGGGAAATTCTGTGCAAAGGCCCCGGGGTTATGATGGGCTACTATAAGGCACCGGAAATGACCGCTGAGGTGATTGATGAATTTGGCTGGTTCCATACAGGTGACATTGGTGTTTTTGAAGATGAGAAATTTCTTAAAATAACCGATCGTAAAAAAGAGATATTTAAACTTTCGGGAGGAAAATACATTGCACCGCAAATGATAGAAAACAAATTAAAAACCTCAAATCTTATTGAACAGGTTATGGTAATTGGAGCCAATGAAAAATTTGCCAGTGCATTAATTTCTCCTAATTTTCAATTACTGCACGATTGGTGCGCCGATCATAAAATACATTTTCGCGATAATGTTGAACTTATTAAAATACCTGAAGTGGTGGAAAAGATTCAAAAGGAGGTGAATAAAGTGAATAAAGTACTGGGAACCCATGAACAGATTAACCGCATCAGATTGGTGCATGAAGATTGGACGCCTGCTAACGGTGAGTTATCACCAACTTTGAAACTGAGGAGAAATGTGGTGGCAGTAAAATATCAGCATCTTATTAAAGAAATTTATTCGGCAGGAAAAAACTAAGCATCTTTGTATATATTTATTTCTAGAACCGTCCTGTTTTTCAGGGCGGTTTTTTTAATAATAACGTATTAATTATTGAGGCAGATTTGGTAAATTGAAAGCACAATTAAATGAATCCCAAATGAAGCGAATAACTTTGGTTAAGGTTTTTTCAATAGGAAATTTGTTGTTATCTGGTATCGGTTATAGTCAGGTGCCTTTTACGGTAACTGGGATATTCTTCGATACCTTAAAGATTGAAGGAAAGGAGCTGAGATTCTATATTACCATTCAAAAAAATAAAGAAGGAGTTTACATTGCTGACTTTAATAGTATCGATCAGGGTAATGGAAATATTGCTTTTGATGAAGTAAAAATCTCTTGCAATCAAATTGTTCTTAAGTCACGGGCCGGAATCCAGATAGAGGGGGAATTTACCGATGATTCTTCTATAATAAAGGCAGAGTTCAGGCAGGGAGTTGCCGTTTTTCCACTTGAATTTGAACGGGTGGAAAAGGTGCCGGATTTCAACCCTGCAAAGAAGCCGGAATAAGCTCAAGTCATATAATGATTGGGGATCTGTATTAAACATTATTATCTGCTGTGATTTTAACAGATTCAACACGTAAACATCCGTTTTTTTGAGGTGGTGATGCCGATGTGTTTCTTAATGATTCCCGGTTGCCATACAATAAAGTTGCCTCAAAAAGGATTGAAGACAACCTGATTTAATCTTCGGACGGTACTTATAACAATGCACGGTCCCAGGGTATTCCTGCCAATATCAGTATAAAGGCAATGCCGTACCAAATGGCTGCAGCCTTATGTTTATTAACATATACCAGTGCTTTTTTTGATTTAAAACGGCCTGTATGTACAAGTACCAGGGCAGTAACCATCAGCAGTAAATGTTCCACTGCATAGAAACGCAATTCGTAACTTTTCATGGCTGCTCCAAAATCGGCAAATGCAGTTCTGGTAATCGGGCTTACGAAAAAGTACAGGATTAGGCCGATAACCAGTTGTAAATCGAGAAAGAGGGTTAGCAGCAACCCGGCCAGGTTATCTTTTTTTGTCCAGTCCTTTTTGCCAAACCAACCGGTAAAGGCAAAAATAAGAGCTGCCAGCATTGTAAAGAGAATAAGCCAGCGAAGGAGGTTGTGGGTATGTAAAAGTCCGGTGTACATAATTTTTTAGTTTAAGATTATCTATGAAACATTTAAAACGCATTTTGGTTCCCAGTAATATTTATACAACAGGAAAAAAGTTATCCGATTATTTGTTATTCCTCTGCCAGCACAAAAATCTCACCGGCTGTCCATATTGATTTTTCCGCTGTTGGATTCAGTGATGCATTAATCATTGCTTTGGCAACAGTACTGCCTTCTATCGTCCGGTATTTTTTGAGTATGAACCGGGTAACAAAACCAACAACCGGGAGGGAAAGTTTTTCCATCCATCGCGTTTCATCGCGTTCTCCGGCAAGTGCAGAAGGTCTTAAAATTACAAGTTCAGGAAATCGAAGATTCAAGACTGCATCGTCGAGTTCTCCTTTAATCCGGCTATAAAAAAACGGCGACTTTGCATTGGCGCCAACTGATGAAACAAGTACATAAGTTTTAATATCATTTTCCCTTGCCTGGTTGGCGAAATTGAGATTAAACCTGAAATCTACCTCATACTGTTTCTCTTTACTGCCTGCTTTTTTTAATGTAGTTCCCAGTGCAGAAAACAATACATTTCCTTTCAGATGTTTTTTCCAGTTCCCGGTATCATGAAAATCAACTATCTGCTGTTCCAGCTTTGGATGTGTAATGCCTGAATCCCTGCGCACAAAAATGCGCACCTTAACAAAGCGCGAATCATTTAATAAAAGGCCTACCAGATTTTTGCCCACCAAACCGGTAGCTCCGATAACATTTGCAGTTAATTGCCCGTTATTTTTTTGTCTGTGGTTGTTTTTCATCTTTTTTCCATGGTATTACGTGAGATTTTCAACAGAGTATTTCTGGGAATAAAAGGGATCAGCCACAGTAATGCAATTTTTAATAACGGCCGATCAAATGAAAGCCGCTTTCCTTTCATCATATCGCGATAGCCAATATGAGCTGTTTTTGCGGGATGTGATCCTTTTTGAAATTTAAGAATATTTGCTTCACCCATGCCCGATATTTGCACAAATTCTGTATTCACAAGACCGGGACATAAAGCAGTTACAGTTACTCCTTTATCCCTCAGTTCTTCCGAAAGTGCCTCACTAAAAGAAGTAACAAATGCTTTTGATGCATAATATACTGATTGCATAGGGCCTGGTAAAAAGGAAGCAGTAGAAGAAACATTCAGCACTCTTCCGTTACCTCTTGCCACCATACCAGGGAGATAAAGTTTGGTTAAAAGCATAAGCGAAATTATGTTTACGTTCACCATGTCAAGATCTTGCTTTGGCAATCGTTCATGAAAATAACCCTGACCGGCAAATCCGGCATTGTTGATCAGGTATTCCACCTCTATACCCTCCTTTTCTGTCAGGTTGAATATTTCCTGGGGAGCATGCGGTGCCGACAGATCTTTTGCTATAATGAAAACTTCTGTTTTGTAGGTTGTCTTTAGCTTTTGCTGTAATTCTTTCAGTTTTTTTGTACGACGTGCAATCAATACCAAATCATTTCCTTTTTTCGCATGAATGTATGCAAATTCTTTTCCAATACCAGAAGATGCACCGGTTATTAAAGCAACTTTTTTCATTTCGTCATACTCTTTTTTTTAATCATTAAACAATATCAGGAAGATTAAGTTCCGGGAAATGTGAATGATTTGCTTCTTTTTTTGCTGGTGGAATTTATGTTCTTTTGATGTTATAATGAAACCTGCATATTCCTTTATTCATGCGTACGCAAAGTGAAACTGAATACAGAACCTTTGGGTTAATTAGGAGTTATCCATATTTTCCCACCATTTTTTTCCACAAATTCCCTGCAAATGATTAATCCCAATCCGGTTCCTTTTTCTCCCAGTGTTCCTTTTCGGCTGATATTGCCATCATAGAAAAGAGAATCCGCATCTTCTGATGCAATTCCAATTCCGGTGTCGGCTATGCTGACTAAAGTTTTTCCATTTTCCTGAAAAGCTGAAACAACTATATTGCCCCCAGGATTTGTAAATTTTATGGCATTATTCAAAAGATTTCTGATAACAGTATTAATCATATCCTGATCAAATCTGGCTTCCAGTTCACCGGGAAAATCCCGATGTATTTCTATTTCTTTTTGTTTGGCTGATGTTTTTTTAAGCGCAATGTTTTTATTTAGGATTAAACTAAGATTTTATTGAACGGGTTTGCTGGTTGTTTTTTTTATTTGTGCGTGGGCCCAGATAAGCAGGTTTTCAATAAGCTCAAAGGTGTTTTCTGCTGAGTTTTTAGCCATTACCAGCAGTTCTGATTTTCTTTCTTCTTCCATTTCCGTTTCTTTGTCGGAAAGCAGTTCAGGAATACCAAAAATTCCTGCAAAAGGACTTCTTAAATCGTGAGAGATAATGGAAAACATTTTGTTTTTTGTTTGATTTATACCCTCAAGTTCGGCATTATTTAACAGCAATTCCTTTGTGCGGGTTTCCATAATGCTTTCCAGTTCTTTTTGACGAAGCAGTAAAATTCTGGAGCGTCCGTAAATTATAAGTAAAATCAACGATAATAGCGAAACCCACAATCCAACCAGAATTATAACGATTCTCGCCTTCAAATTTAGCATGAAAATTTGGTGTTGCCTGTTTTTGTAAATGCATAAAAATAAATAAAATGAACCAATTTTTGCATAGATAAAGGCAAAAATGTAAATTTATTGATGTGCTGGATTTTGGTTAAAAGGGGAAAATAATTAAGAAAATCTTTGTTAATTCCACCCGATAATTGCTGCAATGACAAACCTTATTAATTTTACTGTCTGATAATGTAAATCAAAAAATAAAACATCAATGAAGAATTTTGTTTTGGCTGCTTTATTAATAGTACTCATGAGTAACCTGAGAGCGCAGAATATGAAATGGGAGGGGCCATCTGTTGATTTAACAAGGGGTAAATTAACCGTATCGGATAATGGAAGGTTTTTGGTATTTGAAGACGGAACGCCTTTTTTCTATTTGGGCGATACAGCATGGGAATTGTTTCACCGGTTAACCAGGGAAGAAGCGGAACGATACCTCGAAAACAGACGAGCCAAAGGATTTACAGTTATACAGGCAGTTGTACTGGCTGAACTTGATGGACTGAATACTCCTAATGCTGAAGGTGAAAAGCCATTAATTGATAACAACCCGGGTAAAATAAATGAAGCCTACTTTAAGCATGTGGACTGGATAATTAAAAAAGCGGAAGAAAATGGTATATTTATTGGTTTACTTCCAACCTGGGGTGATAAATGGAGCAGGAGACCTGGGGCAGGTCCCGTCATTTTTACTCCTGAAAACGCTGCTGTTTATGGTGAGATTTTAGGCAAACGCTATAAGAATGCACCTAACATTATCTGGATTTTGGGTGGTGACCGGTTAATTGAGAATGAGGAACATGAACAAATGATAGAGTCTTTGGCAAGGGGATTGAAAGGGGGGGATGGAGGAAGGCATCTTATTACATTTCATCCAAGGGGTGGTCATAGTTCATCAGAGTATTTTCACAATGAAGACTGGCTTGATTTTAACATGCGGCAAAACGGACACAGTGCCCAATTTAACGAGGGTTACGAAAATACACTGAAAGACTACAATCGTTCTCCGGTTAAACCGGTGGTTGATGGCGAACCATTGTATGAAGATCATCCTATCGGATTTAAAGCAGTGGAAAATGGTCATTCCACTTCGGCAGATGTAAGAAGGCCCCTGTACTGGGATCTGTTCAGTGGTGCATTTGGGCATACCTACGGGCATCATTCAGTTTGGCAAATGTGGCAACCGGATCGTAAACCTGTTAATAATCCATTGATGCCGTGGTATGAAGCTCTTGACCAACCGGGAGCAGGACAGATGCAGTTTGGACGGAGGCTGATGGAATCCCGGCCATTTCTTTCCCGGATTCCCGATGATTCGGTTCTTGTTACCGACAGAATAGCAACTTTGGTGCCCGGAGCAGGAAGATACAGGTTTGTTGCTACACGAGATACAGACGGGACCTATATTATGGTGTATGCACCTGTGGGCAGACCTTTTACCGTGCATATGGATGCCATAAAAGGGGAAAAGGTAATCGCCTGGTGGTATAGTCCCCGAAATGGGCAGGTAAAGAAAATCGGAAAGTTTTCTAATGAAGGCACCCACACTTTTATACCTCCCGGGGCAGGTGAAAATTTCGACTGGGTGCTGGTATTGGATGATGCTGGAAAGAAGTATTCCAAACCGGGGGTTGTTAAAAAATGAAATCATATTTTTAAATTTTTATATACATGAAATCCTACTTTTTTGTACTCATTTTAACGGCATTCGTTAACGTATTATTTGCCCAGGCCCCTTTGTGGGGTAAGCATGAAATTCATTTTCAGAGTTCCAAAACTTATGATAATCCTATTTATGATGTTCAGGACTTTAAGGTAACTTTTACGGCTCCTTCCGGCAGGAAAAAAGTGGTGCAGGGATTTTGGGATGGGGGTTTGGAATGGAAAGCAAGGTTTATGCCCGACGAGACAGGTGAATGGAAGTGGGAAACCTTATGTTCCGACAATGAGAACAAGGGGCTTCATGAGCAGGTTGGTGCATTCAACTGTGTGAAAAGTACAAAGGATGAACTGCTTTTTAAAAAAGGGGCCATTCAGCATGAACCGGGTAAATATTATTTGTCGTACAGTGACGGGACTCCTTTTTTCTGGCTAGCTTGTACGGCCTGGAACGGGGCTTTAAAATCAACTGCCACTGAATGGGAGGAATACCTTACCCAACGAAAGTCAAATAATTATACAGTCATTCAATTGGTTACTACAGAATGGCGGGGATGTGACAAAAGTGCCGATGGGTTAACTGCAATTGATGGTTCTGGCTATATCCGGATTCACCCGGAATTTTTTAAGCGGATTGATAAACGGATTGATCAAGCCAATGCAAAAGGAATTCTTGTTTCACCTGTTGTTTTGTGGGCAGTTCCTTTCGGAGAAGGACGGCATTTAAGCCCTGGTTACACATTACCTCTGGAAGAAGCTGTATTGCTGGCAAAATATATTGTTGCCCGATATCAGGGAAATCATGTACTCTGGACATTGGGTGGTGACGGAAGATATTACGATGATCAGGAAGTGAAATGGAAAGAGATTGGCCGACGTGTGTTTAATGATATTGATCACGCACCGGTGACGCTTCATCCGCATGGGAGATCATTTGTGGGAGACATTTACGCCAGTGAATTGTGGTATGATCTGATGGGGTATCAGTCGTCGCATAACAACTCAAAATCGGTGGTCGATTGGATAAATAAAGGTCCGATGGCACAAAAATGGAGCATACTCAAGCCGATGCCTTACATTAATATGGAACCGAATTATGAGGAGATTGGATTCCGAATCACTTCAAAAGATGTGCGTAATGCCAGCTACTGGAGCCTGTTTTCCACTCCGGTTGCAGGAATAACATACGGAGCTAACGGAATCTGGCCATGGCTGGCTGAAGGTGAGCGTATTTTAAATCATAACGACAAAGGAGGGGTAACCGGCTGGCGAAAGAGTATTGAATTTCCCGGTAGTATTCAAATGGGATACCTTGCGGGATTTTTTCAAAGGTATGAGTGGTGGAATCTGTTCCCGGCTAATGGTATTTTAGCTGAACAACCTGGGGAAGAAAATTACAGCCACTGGATTTCTGTCCTTAAAAAACCTGATGATGAAACCATTCTGGTATATATTCCTGAAAAAGCATCGGTTGAATTGTATAATCCAATGAATATAATATACAGTGCGCAGTGGTACAATCCTGTTACCAACAGGTATAGCGTTGCTGATATAGAATTAAAAAACAACCGCATTCATTTTGTTCATAATTTTGAAAATGACATGTTGATGGTTTTGAGAAAGAAATAGTTTAATAAGGGATTTAATTTAGTATAAACAATTACAATAAAGTTGGTCATGAAGAATTTAATTGTGCTTTTTGGAATTTTAACCCTGACCGGAGCTTGCCGCAATTCGGAAAGCAACCGCATTCAGCCCTGGACAGAGAACAACTGGTACTGGCAATACAAAAGTAAGCCCATCATGTTGTTGGGGGCAAGCAATGATGATAACCCTTTCCAATGGCCGCAGGAATCTTTAATCCTGCATCTTGATTCCATGAAATCGGTGGGTGCAAATTATGTGCGAAATACCATGAGCGACCGCAAGGATAAGGGATTTGAACTTTATCCCTTCAAACAACTTGAAAACGGGAAATATGACTTGAACCAATGGGACGATGAATATTGGCAACGGCTGGAAGTTTTTCTGGAGGAAACGGCAAAACGGGATATAATCGTTCAGATTGAAGTATGGGATCGTTTCGATTATGCGCGGGACAACTGGACTCCGCACCCTTATAATCCCAAAAATAATGTAAATTATTCAGGAGAGGAATCAGGATTGGATGCAGCATATCCCGATCATCCGGGGCAGAATAAGCAACCTTTTTTCTTTACCACGCCTGACCAGCGGAATAATACAGTGCTGCTAAATTATCAAAAAAAGTTTGTTGAGAAGATGCTTTCCTACACCTTGAAATTTGACAATATATTGTATTGTATGGACAATGAAACTTCTGGAGAAGAAGAATGGGGTTCCTGGTGGGCCAGATTTATCAGAGAAAAAGCAGAAGAGGCCGGTAAAAATGTTTGTCTGACGGAGATGTGGGATTCATGGGACCTGAAGTCTGAGCAGCATAAGCGTACATTTGACCATCCGGAAATCTATGATTTCTGTGACATTTCTCAGAACAACCATCAGCGCGACCAGGCGCACTGGGATAATTTTCAGTGGGTAAAAGATTACATCTCTTCTCATCCGCGGCCCATTAATACAGTAAAAACATACGGGGTCGATGGAGGCAGACATGGTAATACCAACAACGGCATAGACAGCTGGTGGCGACATATTATTGGTGGAGCAGCTTCTGCGCGTTTTCACCGCCCGCCATCAGGGTTGGGGATGTCTGAATTATCATTGAATTCAGTCAGGGCTGCAAGGGAAATAGAAAAAATAGCTCCGTATTGGGAGCTTACACCCAATAACGATCTTCTTGCCAATAGAAAAGAAAACGAAGCTTATCTAACTGCCCGGCCGGGAGAGGTTTATGTCCTGTTTTTTCCTGATGCCGGAGAAATTGGAGTTGACTTAAAAGAATACGATTCCTCTTTTAAGCTAAAATGGATGAACATAAGAAAAGGGGAATGGTATAATGATTCAACTGTTGAGGGGGGTGAAATTGTTAATCTGCAAACTCCCGGTAACAATGAATGGGTGGCAGTATTGATCAAAGGTTAAAAAGGATGAGGGTTTTATTGGTATTGTTTTTAGCTTTTTGCTCCTTTAATTCTTTAGATCCGGAAGTTTTCCTCCCATGGAAAAAACAGGGTAAACTTAAAGCTGATGAAGGATCCAGTTTTATTCAACACCAGAACGGAACACCTTTTCTGTGGATAGGATGTACCGCATGGGGGCTGACTGAATGGCTTTCGCGCGAAGAGGTGGACTTCTACCTTGATGATCGAAAATCAAAAGGTATGAATGTAGTTCAATTTTGCCTGTTCTGGGGGAAACGTGTGGATTATCCAACCCGATTTACAGCCAATGCTCCTAATTTTTACGGACATAAAGCTTTTACTGAAAATAATGGTTTTCCCGATGTTTTAAAGCCTGCTGTTAATGAAGGAGGGTCGGCGAATTACCCGAATGATTACTGGGATCATGTGGATTATTGCATTGCAGCAGCAAAAAAAAGAGGCATGTATGCAGCTGTGCTTCCTTTTTGGGGAAGGCGGTATGTCAATAGTTCTCATCCCGGACAATCGATGCCGGTATTCACTTTGGAAAATATTTTCAAGTACGGAAAATTTTTAGGGAAACGATATGCTCATGAACCTCACCTCATATGGGTAAGTGGCGGAGATGTGCAGGCTGATGCCGGAGACGATTTCCTGCAGCACTACCGTAAGTTTGCAGAAGGATTAGTATACGGTGTAACGGGTAAACGGGTATCGTGGAATGAAAAAAATAAAGCCTGGGATGCGCTGTTCATGACTTACCACCCCGATGGGTCACCAATGAAAAATTCATCCACATGGTTTCACAACGATGAATGGCTCGATTTTCATATGATTGAAACCTATGTCAACCGTGATTTTGTGGTTCGTGCAGTTCAACAGGATTTGAACCTGCCTAATCCAAAACCTACAGTACTGGGAGAACCGCAATATGAAGGAATTACCGGTAATCAAAAAGCAGAAGATTTGCATATACGTCGACAATCGTACCAATCGTTTTTCGCCGGCGCAGCCGGGTTCACCTATGGCGGAGGCTTTGATGAGGATGGTAATGGACCGCTTTATAGTCCTTCAAATAACTGGAAACCTTTGCTGAATCAAAAAGGTGCTGAGCAAATGAAATATCTCCGAAAATTTCTTGAAGAAAATCAATGGTACAATTGGGTCCATGTTGAAGCAATCACCCAGGGGAAAGGTGAGGGAGAACTTGAAAAACTGGCAGTTAAAAGCGGAAGCCGTATTCTTATTTATTTCCCCGATAATACTGTAGCTCAAATAACCGGAATGGAAGTAAAAAATATAAGGTGGTTTAATCCGGTGTCTGGTGAAACAATGGATGGTTCAAAAAGTAGCACTAATACCTATTCCCTGCCTGAGGGATGGGTGGATGGAATTCTTATTCTGTCGTTGGATGAAAAGCGAAACCTGCAGGATACAAAGTAATAAATTTAATAATAAGGCCTGGTTCAGTATATAGAGGTGGATTTGTGAATGCGGTGCCACAAAACTGGATTATTAGAACGAACTGAAAATTTCTGTTGGAAAAGTCGAAAGATCTTTGGCTGTCCAATCGGCATGTGCCAATTCCTTTTTCGAAAAAGAAGTCATTATTGCCAGACATTTACAACCGGCGCTTTTGGCTGCTTTCACTCCTCCGGGGGCATCTTCCACAACCAGGCACTCCAGCGGCTTTAATCCAAGCCGGGAGGAAGCTTTTATAAAAATTTCGGGGCTGGGCTTGTTTTCTGTAATATCCTCTCCGGTAATCACCGTATCGAAACAGGATTCACTGATCCCGGTAAGCTGGAGGTTAATTTGCAATTTATACCTGCTTGCACTGGTGGCAACAGCGGTTTTCAGGTTCATCTTCTTTACCTTTTCTATAAATTCCGGCACTCCGGACAACGGTTTAAGTTTTCCCCGCGCCATTTCAGCAAATAAATCGTAAATCCTGTATTTTTCTATCTGCACATTGAAGGGGATATCGTGTTTTTTAGCTACTCCTCCAAAGTAGTTTTCTTCACCTGTTCCGTAAAACGGAATGAAATCCTCAGGTTTAACTTCGTATCCTTTTTCAGAAAAGTACCTGACGGCTGCTTCTGATGTGAGTTCCTCCGAATCAAGCAAAACGCCGTCAACGTCGAATAAAATTCCTTTCAGCATAATTTCCTGTTTTTTAGATTAAAATTCAAATACTTTTATTTTAAGGGTGAATGGTAACAATTACCCGCTGGTATCTGGTTAATGCCGGTTCACCATCATCGGTTACAGCTACTATAAAATGCAGGGATGCCGGTTCCTTTACCTGGGGCAGGGTAACGGTTGTTTTTGCCTGGTTAATCTGATCGGGTTTTATCCATGCAGGATAAGAGCCTGCTTCACGATAATGTATCCATTCATATTTAAGCTGATTGTTATCAGGATCATAAGAAGCTGATGCATTTAATTCGATGGTTGCTCCGGGTTTTGCTGATATTTTATTTGCATGAGTAGTTCTGACAACCGGCGGGTGATTGGCATTTTCCGATTCAGATACGCACCAGTCCATGCGTGCAGCAAAATCGTTTTGATAATGTTCACGCCATCTCCAGATAGTAGCCTGCTCATTGATGTAGTTTATGCCATTCGATTTTACCCAGTCTCTGGCATTTGTCCAGATAGGCCGACTTTCAGGTTCATGAAAATAAATTTGTGTATGAGGCTGATAGAGTTCATATCTTCCTCCCCAGGAACCCCAGTCCGGATTTTCCGGTGAATTTAGTCCGTTATTTACCAGGTACAGGAAGGAGGGTGTATCCCCTTCCATAATGAACTCTATATCGGGGTACTGTGCCCCCAGACTTCCATGTCCTAGCTGAATGTGCTGGTCTGCCCATTTGTTATCAACAAGGTTTTTATCGGCACCACTTGGAAAGTGGTAATTAAGTTCGCCTGAAATGCCAATCCATGTCGCATAGAAATAACCGTCAGCCCCATTTTCATGATACCCGGGACTAACTATGTAAAACAGATTAGGAAAGGTGTTTCGCATCCAGGGACCCGTATTGTCCTGATCGGAAATGGTATAAACACGTAACTTATTTATGAACTTTTCCACCTCCTCACCGGAACGCGTTTGTTTTACTTTCCAGAGTGCCTGGGCAAGGCAGTTGGCACCACCCCAAACCGAAACCCATAACGGTCGGGAATCGTTTTCATCAACCACTTTTATAATCCATTCAGAGCCTTCAGAATCCTTGCCTTCTCCAACTGCAGACATTCCAAAATCAGGATATCCTTTTTTTATTTTCTCTTTCAGGTCAGAGGGAGCGGGGAACCCTCTTTCATGTTTTAAAAGATTACCATGTACCTTTGCATAGGCATCCACAATTTCATGGATGCGCCATTCAGCAGTTTTAGTACGCTGCCAGCAGGAAGTAGTTGCCACAATCCCCTCCACATCGAAATGATTAGAGTACAGGAGAAAACGCACCAGGGACTGAGCATCATCGGGTTCATTTTCAATGTCGGTTAAAATCAAAATCCTGTTTTTTGTTATTTTCTCTTCTTCTCTTGAAAATCCCTGATGCAGGAGCAAACTAAAAAGAGACAGCATTAAAGTTTTTTTCAGGTATATGTTCATAATATATAAATTCATATTTTTCCGAATTCAAGTGTTTAAAACTGCATCTGTTGCCCTTAGAACCAAAACCTGAGAGTGAAATAAACTCTTCACGACCTTAAGGTTTTTTCTGTTTATACAATTCCCGGATAAATGGTCGGGGCGAATAACAGAGTGTTCTTTAATCATGATAAATGCGCAGTGCAGTAAAGGGCTTTTGTGTGCGATAGCTGAATGATCCGGATTGTACCACAGAATCTTTGGTTATTTCCATATTCCATGTGTCAAGAACTTCCAGTTTATATTCCTCATTTCCTGCCAGTTCAAGTTCAATGATTTTATCTTTGGCGGCCGTATATGCAAGATAATAAGATCCCGGTTTTGAAAAAACATAAACATTTGTATTTCTGTTTTCCGGATTATTTCCAATCAGTTCAGGTGTCATCTCTTTAACCGGAGCATGTTCCATTGCCGCTTTAAAAAATGCAATACGTTTCGGACTTTCTCCCGGAAGAGTGCCTCCCTTCCCCCACCAGCGTATTTCTTCTGAAGGGTCATCGGCATTATTAAAGGTGTCACCATGGGTAGGATAAGCTCCACTCAAGGCAGCCATCCAGAAATAGCTTGACATTTCCTGCCCTGTTAGATTGCCCCACGATTTTGGAATATCTCCTTCATAGCGCATTTCATCAAAGAAAAGAGGCTTTTGGTATTTATTCCGCCACTTTATTGCGTTGTAAAATTCAGAAGTTTGCGTGCTTACATGAGTTATCCAATCCCTGGAATGATCATAAAAATAATCATCAAAACTTCTCCAGTTGTGTATTCCCCTGAACCTCTGGTGGGGGTCTTCGTTCATCAGCAGGGTACCAATGCTTTCCCAGTCAATCTGATCTTTAATTTCTGGTTTATTCCATTCATTTGCCAGCGACCACCATACATTTCTGTATGCTGATATCCGGGCAATCATGTACCGAACATATCTTTCATTGAGTTCTTTACCCATCTGGCTGTATCCCCATTTGTCGTATGGATGAAAGAGGATAACATCGGCCTGGATTCCCATATCCATAAGCTGATTTATCCGTTTGTCAATGTTTCGGAAATATGCATATTCAGGTTCTGTGAATTCCGGTTTACTGCTGTCTCTTTTAAAAGGATGAAGCCAGGGTTCTGTTTCATTGCCAAAAGCATAATATTTAGGAAACATTCCCATTCTTATTTTATTGAAGGGACTGCTTTGAAGGGTCTTTATTGTCTTTTCCTGAATGTTCTGGTCAACACTAATCCATTGGTAAGCAGTAGTTCCTACGGAATAAAACGGAGTGCCGTCGGTATATTCAAGATAAAATGTATTGACAACTCTCAATGGGCCATGGTTTCCTTCTGAAGCAGGTACACAATTAAATTTTCCTTTTTTTCCCGATAATTCTGCTGCATTGCTTTCAGTAATATAAGTCCATTCACCTGGTACGGGAGGGGAGAAGCGGATGCGGTAAATGCTGTCGCCATCATAAAACCCCGGGACGGTGATTTGTTCCTCATCTAAACTGAAAATGGCCGAAAGTTCAACATTCATGTATGGATTTCCTGAGGAAGATCCCTTTAAAACTACTTCAAGAATGCCCCATTGCTCTGTTTTTTCAATAGTATTGGTTATATGAGAATTACAACTTAAAATTAAAGCAATTGCTGTTAAAAATCCAGGAACTTTCAATGTCATGTTGTTTCAATTTAATTTAAAAATAAAAGTATATTTCTAACAGTTTCCATTTTCATTCAGGAAAGATACTTGTTTTTAGTATTGCCAAAATGAAGTTTATCTTTATTTATTATTCTCCTGTACCAGAGTTGATCCTTTTAACTGATTTCCGGAAAACCGTTTTATCATTAATCTTAATAAAGCCAAAAATAATGAAATGAATGCAATTTTAAATATGTGAAAAAGGTTTGATGGATTATGTGGTCTTGTCAAGAGCCGTCTTTGTGAAGATCCCCGCAGTGGTGATGCACTTATTTTTATCATTAAATAGAATACTCTTGCCAATTTGCTCAAATGGAAACCTGGTAGATTTCTTTTGTTTTAGTTTTCCTGCAGGAAGTCTCATTTATTCCAGAACCATCCTGCAATTATCGCTTTTTTCCAGGGAAAGCAGTATGAATCCCCCTTTCTTGCCATAGTTTTTTGGTTTTCAGATGGATACTGCGATACCAAATAAACAAAAAATCCTAACCATCTCCATATTTCTGACACATTATTTTATCATCATTCTAAGATTAAATTCACATCAAAAACACAGATTAGTGATAATGGTGTGAAGTTAATGTGTAGTTGGTGTTAAAATATACTGAAATTAATAGGGTTATGGTAAAGTTAAAGAAAAGATGAAGGCACAACAATTTTTAGTTTCATTTGCCCGGAAAGAAAATCTTACATGAATATCAATTGGGAATTTTTAATATGAAAAGCTCAATACAAATTATTATTCAACTAATTATGAACAACTATCTCTAATAACCGTCATTAGAAATGATTTTTATTGACAAATCTGGGATTAATATATACTTACAGGAATATCCAAAACAGCACCATAATAAACAACAAACCTACGCCAATCAGAAATGCGATTAAATCTCCTTTGCCAACCTCATTTTTCTGCTGTGTCATAATCTTTTTTTCAGTTTAGACGCAGGCAAATGGTTCAGGTAACGAACAGGGTTATAATGGTTTTATTTCGAAATTGAGGCACCCGAAAGTTTTTTAAATAAATCCCTGAAAATTGCATCCCGGTTTAATTCTGTGGCCATACGGATAAAATGCCTGGATTTATCTTCGCTGAAGGTCACCTGGTCAGTAAGTACCGGACTATGTACCAGATTTGTATTTATCCACTTCGGATTCACCAGCCATGCTACAGCAGTAACATCCCAAATCACTTTTGAATATGCCTCACGGCCTCCGCTGTATTCTTTTACATTGGTGTAAAGATATTCTGAAAGTTCGTTTTTACCTTCCAAATAATACTTTAACTCGGGCAAGGTGGTATGAAAATGCGACACAACCGGACGACAGGGCATAACAACCAAAGGAACCCCCGAGTCAAATATTGTGCGTGCTGCCAACACATCCTGTTTTAAATTAAACTCCCTTTGGTGCGGCCATTCCAGACTATTGCCGCCCAGCCATACCACAACTATGTTTTTAATTATTCCCGGTTCAGTTAATATGGCTGAAGCAACATTTGTAATACAACCAACAGATACTACATAAAGAGGATCTTCCGGGCTTGCTGTCATTGCCCTTTTTATCAGATCATTTACTGCTTCACTTTCAACAGGACTGGCAGAATCTTCCAGGTAACGGTCGGAGCCCCTGAATACAATGCCCTCGGATGATTTCCCCATCATTTTAAGAAGACGAATGATTTCCTGATAGCTTTTCTCCATGCCATCGGCCGGACTGGCTGATCGGCTATTGTGAAAAGGTGCTGCATAAACAGCTTCAAGTTCTATTTTTTCATTCGAAAGAAATGCATAAGCCAGTGCAAACTGATCATCCACTTCATTATAGGTGTCGGTATCGAGTACCATTCTTACTTTCCCTGTTGGAGGCTCCAGTTGCTTTATCCGGAATGCTTCCTCTGCTGGCAGAAAATTTTGGGCATTGGACATCATTGGTATCGTAAAAATAACTAAACAAATGAATGTATATTTTTTCATAAATTAAATTTCAAAATGAGTTCGTTAATAACCTTTATTGCTAAACATGTGGATGGAATTAAAGCTGAGTATTTCATATTCTGGAGCTGTCGGCTTGTTTTTCAAAAATTGATGTACGCCGTGTTCATTAGAAATGGCATTTTTAATAAAAACTTTTTTAAGGACTATAAATATTCGTACAACTTTTTTATAAAAGCCAAAATCTTTTTAGAAGGTTTTATTCAACTGCCTTATTTAAAACTGTTTCATGTAGTCCAGAAAAATCTTAGCTGTGCGATCAAGATTTTCGATAGAACCGCCTCCATCCAATACTTCACACATTTCGTAAACCACCCATCCCTGATATCCGATTTCCTTTAATGCTGCAAACCAGTTCTTATAATCAATGATGCCCTGGCCAACGGGCACTGCACGCATCACCGCCTGTTCGGCTTTATAGTTGGTTAATTCATTTCTATATGAAAACCGGGGATGGTAAACGTAGTCGGCTACAATGGTATTTACAATAAAAGGTTTCATTTTCAGAACCGACTCCCTTTGTTCTTCCGGAGTAAGTCCTTCCAGAACCGGCGACCATGCATCCCATCCTGCCATCACATTGGGCAGGTTTACTTCTTTAAGCAGCCAATACATAACATCGTGGTGCAGGGCAATGTCGTGGTGGTTTTGCACAGCCAGTGTTACACCATGTTCAGCAGCCAGTTTACCTGCCATCTTTAATCCTTCTGCCACTTCAGAATATTGTTTGTCGTATGGAATTCCCGGACGCTCATATCCAGTGAAAACACGCACCATGTTGGTACCTAAATCTTTGGCCAGTTCAGCAATTTCACCCACCCATGCAGCCTGAATCTCAGTATTGGGTATACCAGGTTTATCGATGCCAGCTGTAAAATCGGTGTACCCGGCCAGAGCAACCAGCGTCAGCCCCAGTGAATCAATTTTTGCTTTTAAACGGGCTCGGGCTGCTTTATCGTAATCGTGTGGTGAAACATGTGGACGTTTTGCCACAAGCATCACCCCTTCAAAACCAAGTTCCTTTGCTTTTACCAGAAACTCATCTACTGTCAGGCGTTCCTGTCCCCTCCAGAATCCGGCATAGCTTACCGAATGCAGGCAGGTTTTTACTTTAAAATCAGCCGGGTTGCCTGTTGGCGTTTTTTGTGCAGGTGCAGACAGGCAAAACATTGAAAAAGAACAAATCCAAAAAATTAATTTTTTCATAATTATGGGTTCTTATTGTTATTACTTCCACCAGGAAACCAAACTACGGTGGTGAATTTTTTTTTCATTCGATGGATAAAAAGTATCAAGCCTTCTCCTTTCCGTTTTAAATGGATATTGTTCAGATTTACCGAAAGGATAGTTGAAAATGCTTTCATTCAAAAAACAGGCTTCGGTGGATTTATTATTTTCAGGAATCTGTGCATCTGCGTGAAATGCTGTAAAAAGCAGGAAGAAAAACAGCCATAATTTTAAACAGGCCTCTGCGTATGCCATGCTGCGATTATCTTCATATTTATTTGATTCTGTCATAGGGTTTACTGATTATCCATTATTTTTCCCCGCCTGCTGAGTAAAACGGCAATAGGTCTGGTGTCTTTAAATTCTGACATAACAATAATGAGTATGACTGTTATTGGGACACTCAGAAGCATACCTGCAACTCCCCACATCATTCCCCAAAGAATTAGAGTGAGAAAAACAACAAGGGGGCTTATGTTCATCGATGTTCCCATAATGCGGGGCTCCATAAAACTTCCTACTACAATTTGAATCAACCCTACAATAGTTAATACCAGGAAAGCAGGAGTAAATGCACCAAATTGAAGCAGGGCAAAAAAAGCCGGGAATAATGTGGCAATCAAAGAACCAATTGAGGGTATAAAATTGAGGATGAAAATCAGAAAGGACCAGAAAAATGGAGCATCAATCCCAATAAACATCAAGGCTATGTAGCTTAATATTCCGGTAAGCAGACTAACCAGAGTTTTGATCGCTATATAGCTGCTAATTGAATGATCGATTTTATTTATGAGGGAATTGATTTTCTTATATTTGTTTTCATCGGGATACATCGCTCTGATTTTCTCCGGAAAAATGGATTCTTCCAACAGAATGAATACAAGATATGTGAGCACAATGAAGGCATCGCTGAATAGACCGGTGAGGGTTGAAAAAATCCGGCTGAGAATATTGCCGAAATCGATATCGGTGGTCAGGGAACTCCATACTGCCGGAAAATCAAGTTCAAACCTGGCCCAAAGCCTTTGGGTAATTCTGTTTATGTTCTCTTCATAATCAGGTAAAGTGGTAGACAGGTACCTGATGTTAATGGTAATCATCGAAACGGTCAGAAACAATAAGCTAAGCAGAAAGACGGAGGAGATGATGGTGAGCATCCAGTCAGGTATCAGGTGTCCAAAGCGCATTCTGGCCAGCAGCTTTTTTATTACCCGTATCATGAACCAAAATAATATGGCGAGAATGAATGGAATGATTATATTTTGAGCTACAATCAGAATTACTACAACGGTCACCAAAATGATAAACGTATATATTTTTTTTACATTATCCATAACAGTTTACTATCTGTCCTCTTTAAAATTATTGAAGCAAGCTACCCTGCATGTAAAAATCGGTAAAATTTTGTATATTCCGATGGTATTGCAAAAATTGTTTTTCAGGATATCTTATAGAAGCTGTTTAATATGATATTGAATTTAAAAAGAAAGTGCTCCCGGATTAAAAGATTAGTTTAGATTTGTCTGTAGTAAATTAATAATCAAACTTGTTTCATAATGACTGCAAGATCACATCTCGTAATTCCGGTTTTTGTCTTTTTTTTATATTCCTGTTCGAATTCTTCCCAAAACTGGACCCATTTCAGAGGTTCTAAAATGGATGGTCATGCTGAAGTTTCAAAGGCTCCTTTATTTTGGAATGCACAATCAAACATACAATGGAAAGCTGAGGTTAGAGGAACAGGCTGGTCGTCACCGGTAGTTTTCGGAAACCAGGTGTGGTTAACTTCTGCTACCGAAGATGGGAAAGAATTTTACGTGTTGTGTTATGATTTCGAAACGGGAAAGTTGCTGTATGAAAAAACGCTGTTCAGCAGTACCAGCCCGCAGCGTATTCACAGCACAAATTCCTATGCCACTCCCACTCCATGTATTGAGGAAGGTTATATATATGTTCATTATGGTTCATTCGGTACTGCCTGCATTAATACCCGGAATTTTGAAGTAGTCTGGAAACGGGAAGACTTGCCGTGCAACCATATGCAGGGTCCTGCTTCTTCACCTGTTTTGCATAAAAACATGTTGATTGTTCATCTTGAAGGAACGGAAGATCCGTATGTAGTTGCTTTGGATAAAAAGTCGGGGGAAACGATCTGGAAAAGCGTCCGCCCCGCCGAAATCTATGACCATCTGGAACCAGTTTACCGAAAATCATATCAGACTCCGATTGTAATAGAAGCGAATGGCCGTGAATTACTTATCAGCAATTCTTCATTCATGTGCTTTGCTCATGATGTGAATACAGGTGAGGTAATCTGGACCATTGAATACGGATACGATTCCACTGTCAGTCAGCCGCTGTTCTGGAATGGTTTGGTGTATGTAAATTCAGGCTGGATATTTAAGGACAATACTCCTTTCTTTACCCGTCAGTATGCAGTTGATCCCACAGGAGAGGGAGATGTAACAAACACTCATGTGAAATGGATGTATGAGGATGAAGTACCTCAAATACCTACTCCGGTTATTGTGGAAGGCAAAATGTATATGGTCCACGATCGCGGTATGGTAACCTGCCTCGATGCCGCTACAGGCAAAGTTATATGGAAAGAAAAACTGGCCGGTAATTTTAATGCTTCACCAGTTTATGCTGCCGGTAATATTTACTTTTTTAATGTGAAAGGCGACTGCACCATCATTAAACCCGGCGATTCCTTCAATAAAACAGCTGAATGCAGCATAGGGGAAACTGTAAAAGCAGTCCCGGCCTTTGTGAGAGATAAAATGATCTTACGAACGGCCAAAAATCTTTACCTTATTTACTAAGGCTCAAATCTTCAATTACACTATCAAGTTTGCGGCCAATTTCAATGGCAATGCTTTGCACGGTGTTGTTTTTTACCGCAATCATTGAAGCCAGCGGATCGACAGCTGCAACTTCTATCTCTCCATTTTCAAGCTCCTGCACAACAACACTACAGGGCAGAAGAGTTCCGATATTTTTCTCACTCTGAACTGCCTTAAGGGCGGAAGATGGACTGCAGGCTCCCAGAATAACATATTTCTTAAATTCAACGTCCAGCTTCTTCCTGAAAATATCTGTCATATTAATCTCTGCAGGTATGCCAAATCCTTCATTTGCCAAACTGTCTTTCACAGCATTCACAGCTTCTTCAAAACTTTTATTCTTTAAAACGGTACTTTTAAAATAGCTCATTTTTTTATTTTATTTATTTAAAAACCATAACAAAAATAGTTTCATTCCGTTCATTCATTCCGAAAGAATTCATATCTGAAATACTGCCTTTTAGAATATAAGGACCAGAAATGGCAATTTTCTTCAACTCACAACGAAAATTAAGATGTAAATTCCGGGGGAAAAAAGAATCTTTGACAACAAACCAATCGAAGAACAACCACACTTAAGAATTCGGTAAATCAGACAAAGAAGATTAAACTTTCCAATGGGTACAAGTTTGTTTTTGTTTTTTATGGTTTCTGCTGTTGTGTTTGATTCGTTTATAATCACCGGCAGGCGGAACAGATATTTTTTTTTGAAGAATTGAGTTGTTGGAAAAGTGGTCGGACTGTATTATTTTAAAAGACAATGTTGCTAAATTGTCAAATAAAATGAATATTAATTAGAAAAATGTTTATAAATGTTTTATATTAATATCAAAATGTTTAATTTAGCCAAAAATAACGAGCAACATTAAAACAGAAAAAAAATGTGTGGAATAGTATGTGTGTTTGATTTAAAAACAGGAAGCCAGAGTTTACGGCCTCAGGTATTGGAGATGTCGAAAAAACTCAGGCACCGTGGTCCCGACTGGTCGGGTATTTATTGTGGCGAGAAAGCATTAATCGCCCACGAAAGGCTTTCGATTGTTGACCCGGAGTCGGGTGGACAGCCGTTGTACAGCAAAGACAGAAAACTTATTTTGGGGGTGAATGGTGAAATTTACAACCACCGCGACATCCGTAAGCAGTTTGAAGGGAAATATGAATTTCTTACAGGTTCCGACTGTGAAGTTATTCTGGCGCTTTATCGGGAAAGGAAAGAAAGATTTCTGGATGATATTAATGGCATTTTTGCTTTTGGTTTGTATGATGAGGAGGAAGATGCCTACCTTATCGCACGTGATCATATTGGAATAATTCCCCTTTACCAGGGTTGGGATGAATTTGGCAATTATTACGTGGCATCGGAACTAAAAGCATTGGAAGGCATTTGTAAAAAAATAGAGGAATTTCCTCCGGGCCATTATCTCTACAGTAAAGACGGTGAATTAAAGCAGTGGTATACCAGGGACTGGATGGAATTTGAAAATGTGAAGGATAAACCTGCTGATATAGATGAACTGTCGCAGGCGCTTGAAGATGCCGTGCACCGGCAGCTGATGTCGGATGTGCCATACGGTGTATTGTTATCAGGAGGACTCGATTCCTCCATCACTTCGGCACTGGCAAAAAAGTTCGCAGCAAAACGAATCGAAGAAAACGATCAGCAGGATGCCTGGTGGCCACAGCTGCATTCTTTCGTTATCGGATTGGAAGGATCTCCCGATTTGGCTGCTGCAAGGAAAGTGGCCGATCATATAGGTACCGTTCATCATGAAATCCATTATACCATTCAGGAGGGGCTTGATGCCATTCGCGATGTAATTTATCACATCGAAACATATGATGTCACAACAGTCCGTGCATCTACTCCTATGTACATGATAGCACGGGTAATCCGCTCAATGGGCATTAAAATGGTGCTTACAGGTGAAGGGGCAGATGAGATTTTTGGCGGATACCTTTATTTTCATAAGGCGCCAAATGCCGAAGAATTTCATAAGGAGAGTGTAAGAAAAGTAAGCCGCCTGCATCTGTATGATTGCCTGAGAGCTAATAAATCACTGGCATCATGGGGTGTAGAGGGACGTGTTCCGTTCCTCGATAAGGAGTTTATGGATGTGGCCATGCGATTTAACCCCGAAGAAAAAATGGCTAAAAACGGCCGGATGGAGAAATGGTGTCTGCGTAAAGGCTTTGAAAAATATTTACCCGAAAGTATTGCCTGGCGACAGAAAGAACAATTTTCGGACGGAGTGGGATACGGCTGGATCGATACCCTGAAACAAATTGCAGGGAAGCAGGTAACCGATGAAATGATGGAAAATGCCATGTACCGTTTCCCGGTAAACACTCCCAGAAGCAAGGAGGAGTATATGTATCGCACGATTTACAGTGAACATTTTCCATCGGATCAGGCCGCAGCCTGTGTGCCTTCAGTACCTTCCATTGCATGCAGCACCGGTGAGGCACTGGCATGGGATATTTCTTTCCGGAACAATGCCGATCCATCGGGCAGGGCAGTGAATTCTGTTCATCTTCAGGGAACTGTTTTTGACGACATCCGGCCGAAGCAAACACAGCCTGCTGGGTTGGTATAGAATACTTTTTATTTAAAGTACTTCTCTCTCAATTGCAGGTATCTGTTCAATCGGATGTATTATCGGTTTTTCAGGGTAACGGGTGATTTCCGGGTTTAAGTGGTAAAGATGTAGAAATAAGCCATCACTGAAATCTCCGGTTACTCTGGAATTTCTGAGCAGAATCCTTCTTGTGTTAAAATTAGGATGCGGTTTTTTATGTTTAAAATAAAAGTTGTCGGAACTTATAATTGTTCCTATGATTTCCACGATTTAATGTTGTGTCCGATCTTCTTTTTCACTTTTAAACACTTTTAATCGGTGCTTCTTTAATGGCAGTGATTTATTTGTTGAAAATGATTTCCTATCTTTCACCCCTGAAAATTTGTTGCTTAAAAGCGGCAAAATTTAATTTGAAGAGTAAATAATTGAATAGCCATGAAAAAGATTTTAATTCTGGCAGTTGCAGTCTTTATTTTTGCCTGCAACCGGAAACAGGAAGGATATGAAATAAAAGTGAACCTTAAGGGAGATGGAGGAAGTGTTTTACTGGAACGGCGGGGGGAAAGCGGCTGGATTCCGGTTGATACGGCAAAGCTAACGGATGGAACAGCAGTTTTACAGGGAAAGGTTGCTTTTCCTGAAGATCTTTACCTGTCGGTGCTGGGACAGCGGCCAAAAACAATTCTTTTTGTTGAAAACACGAAAATGGTTATTGAGGGAAGTGCCGATTCACTTGAAAATGTAACGGTAACAGGTTCAAAAACCCACAATGAATATACTGCTGTAAATAAAAAAATTCAGGAAATTGGTGAAGAATATATGGCACTTTACCAGCAGGCACGGGAAGCTGCAGCGGCAAACGACACGGCCAGGGCCCGCCAGTTAATTGAGCAGGTACAGGAACTGTACGACAGTACAACTGCCGTTCAGCAAAATTTTGTCCGGAACAATCCCGGATCGTATGCTGCTCCCTATTTCCTTTTACGTATTCAGCATGGAATGGAAACGGAGGAGCTTGATGAACTGCTTTCCTCTCTTAATCCAAAACTCGATTCTGTTCCTTCTGTTGTGGCTTTAAAAAACAGGGTTGAGAAGCTGAAAACTGTATCAATTGGTAAAACAGCTCCCGACTTTATTATGAACGATCCGGGAGGCAACCCTATACGTTTTTCGGACGTTTACGCACAAAACAAGTATACGCTGATTGATTTTTGGGCTTCCTGGTGCGGTCCCTGCCGGGCTGAAAACCCGAACATTGTTTCTGTATACCATGAATTTAAGGATAAGGGATTTGGTGTCTTTGGCGTATCGCTCGACCGTGACCGGGAAACCTGGCTGAAAGCCATTGAAGATGACAACCTGACCTGGACACATGTTTCGGACCTGGCTTACTGGAATAATGCTGCTGCGCAGATGTATGTGGTCAATTCGATCCCTTCAAGTCTGATTGTCGATCAGAAGGGAAAAATTGTTGCTAAAAACAAGCGCGATCAGGAATTAAGAGAAACGGTTGCAAAATTGCTTAATTAAGTAAAAAGAAAGAATTTATTTCACAGCATCTCCTGCCGGTAAGGCTTTTCTCATTAACCGGATAGTATTATACATCAGCTAATAAATGCAGAATTATATAGGAGAAATTGCAGGTTTGCTTACCGCAGTATTCTGGACAGTAACCAGCATGGCTTTTGAATCGGCAGGGAAAAAGGTAGGTTCCCTGGCCGTAAACTTAATCCGGCTTGTAATGGCTTTCTTTTTTATCGGCATTTACAGCTGGCTGGCCCGTGGTTTCTTCTTTCCTTCTGATGCCACCACTTATCAATGGTTGTGGCTGACGCTTTCGGGAGTGGTGGGTTTTGTAATCGGCGATTTAATGCTGTTTCAGGCATTAGTGGTTATAGGGGCCCGCGTTTCCATGCTTATGATGTCGCTGGCTCCTCCTTTTGCCGCTTTTGTGGGCTGGCTTATATTGGGTGAAGTTCTTTCTCCTTTAAACTGGCTTGGGATGGCTGTTACCATTACCGGCATTATTACCGTAATCTTAAAACGCGAAAAATCGGAGCTTAATGGTTCAATAAAAAGAAAATTCAAATCGGGATACTCTGTGCCAGGTATTCTGCTGGCTTTGGGGGGAGCATTGGGTCAGGCTACCGGTCTGGTAATCAGTAAAAAAGGTATGGGCAGCTACGATGCATTTTCTGCATCACAAATAAGGGTACTGGCCGGTATTGCCGGTTTTTCTGTATTGTTCCTATTCATGAAACGATGGCCTCGGGTTTGGACAGCACTGAAAAATCCACCTGCCATGCGTCGTATTGCCCTTGGTGCCTTCTTTGGTCCTTTTTTGGGTGTTTCCTTTTCACTTTTGGCTGTGCAACATACCGAAACAGGAATTGCTGCTACATTAATGGCCATTGTACCGGTGCTTATAATTGCCCCTGCGGTATTGATCTTTCACGAAAAAATCAATCCAAAGGAAATTATTGGAGCCATTATTACTGTGGCCGGTGTGGCCTTGTTTTTTTTGTAATATATAAAGACCAAGGCCTAAGTTTTTATTTTTTATTAAGGATAGAATGCCGCAAGCTGGTGTTCCCGATATCCTGGTAGTGGGTCGAAGTTATCATGTAAAGAATGAATAATGGGTATAAAGGAATCTCCATGTTCAGGTATCTTTTTACCATTATTCTCATATGGTTCTGTTTTTGGGCAGAATCAGCAGGTAAATAAAACAGAAATTAATTATGAATAAGTTGATTGTTGTTCTGCTTTTGGGGATTTTATTTTGTGGTATCAAAGCTGCTGCACAAACAGCCGTAAAATATGGCAATATACAAGATTTAAATAAAAGCGATACCTGTTATCTGCTCCTCCTGGCAGGCCAGTCCAATATGGTTGGATCGGGAAAACTTGCTGATATTAAAGGTAATTACGAATTCAATAATATATTCTACTATAACTTTGGCATGAATACCAACTTGAAAATTTCAAATGAAAATTTTGGTCCGGAATTTGGCATTTCGAAAGAATTAAACAATCATTTTCCTGATAAGAAGTTTATTTTGATAAAATATGCAATCGGTGGTTCCTCCTTACTGGACTGGTCTCCCGTTTATAATAAAACTGTTGCAGAAATTACAGGTCATCCGGAGTTTGGTAATATATACGACTCATTAATGAAAAAATCAGCGCTTTTAACTTCAGGGTTAACTGTTAAAAATGCAGCTCTGGTATGGATGCAGGGAGAAAGAGATGCCCGGATTCCTGAAGCAGGAATGAATTATTATTTAAATTTCAAGGCATTTATAGAATCCGTGCGGGAAGATTTAAACTCCCCCTATCTGCCAGTGATATTCGGCAGGATAAATCCACCCAAAAATATGTATCCTGCTGTTGATAAGGTTGTGCACGCTCAGGAAAAAATTTCGGAAGAAATACCCAATACCTACCTTATCAGCACAGAAAATCTGGAAAAATGGACTGATAATGTACATTACTCATCCGTTGGTCAAATCGAATTGGGACGAAGATTTGGAAAAAAGTTAACAGAACTGTTGCGAAATAACGAAAAGGGCGATTAATATTCGGGTAATAGCTATTTTTCAAAAAAGACAGAAAGATTATCAGGGTGAAAATAACCATCTTTCCCCTGTAAAGGAACAGGAGAGATTTTCCGGCCAGCACATTGTGCCTGAATTTTTTCTGTTGATGTTTCACAACAGAAATTTATCAGTCGCTATTCTTTTTGTAATTTTGTAAAAAAGAATGCTATGACCTGCAGATTGGAGAGGAAAGAAATTGAGGTAATCAGGCCAACTAATATATTGCCACAAACACCTTTTTGGGGCAGAATAAAACACGCTCAGGGTTTTATTCCAAAAGGATTTGAGCTGACGGTTTCCAAAGAGTTGCTGAATCCTTCAGGCAGTGAATCGGTAAAAATTTATGATGATTTGCTGGTTTTTATAAAATACATCAGCAGTACCCATTGCTTTGCTTATGTACCTTATGGTCCCAAACTTGAGCCTGAATTTGAAAACCAGGGCATATTTTTAGAAGAATTATCCGAAACATTACGTAGCCATTTGCCCGGCAACTGCGTGTTTGTCAGGTACGATTTGGTGTGGCAAAACCAGTGGGCGAAAGAAGATGAATTTTTCGATAACTCCGGGAACTGGCTGGGGCCTCCCGAAAGCAGTATTCAGGAATTCAGGGTCAATTACAAAACGGCTAATTGGAATTTAAGAAAGAGCCCTGTGGATGTATTACCTAAAAATACCTTTTTTTTGGATCTTTCTCAACAAGAGGATACCCTATTATATAATATGAGGTACAATACACGATATAATATCAGGCGGGCTTATAAAAAGGGAATTCATATACATGAGTATGGAATAGAGAAAATTGAAGATTGGTATAAGTTATATGCTGAAACTGCCTTGCGCCATAATATGCCGATGCAGGATGAGCATTATTTTACAACCATTCTGCAAAACCAGGACAACACCCAAAAAGGGGTACATATAAAAATGCTGATGGCCGATTTTGAAGGTAAATTTTTGGCATCAATGTTTTTGGCATTGTCCAATAAGCGGGGGGTTTATTTATATGGAGCGTCCTCTGATGACAATCACAATCTGATGGCGAGCTATGCCCTTCAGTGGGAGGCAATAAAAACAGCCAAAAATTGGGGGTGCCTGGAATACGATATGTTTGGTTCGGCGCCTAATCTGAACCGGCATCATCCTTTGCATGGTGTTCATATCTATAAAAAAGGATTTGGAGGAAGGTTGTTTCACCGTATGGGATGTTGGGATTACCCGTATTTTCCAAAATTATACGAACCGGTTAAAATGCAGGAACATCGTATGAAGAATTAACTTTTATTAAGGTATGGATTATGGCCTGTTTACCTGCTGATTTATCGGCCAATATAAAGAGGGTATGTTGTCCCTCCAAAGGCCAATATTTATAATCCGATGGCATATTGGCAGCACTCTTTTTAGTATTCTTCAAAAAGTTAATCTTTATTGTTTACACTAACTTTTGTCGGTTATTTCTTTAATAATTCTTTTCAGAAAACACACAAAAGACACATACTTTTATTTCTGTATGCCAATTTTATTGCTTAAATTGAGGGTGAATTTAACGATAATATGATGTTTAATTAAAAATTTAGTGCTATGAAAATACTTTTACTTCCCTTTTTATTTATGGCGGTAATTCTTAATGCCCAGGAGCCATACAGGCAATTATTAATTACGGAAGCCTTTGTTCATTGGGATTATGCCTATTTAGAAATCACCAATATGGGTGATCAGGATATAAACCTGAAGGAATTTAAAATAGGGACGAACCGCAGTTTCAATATACCTGAGAATTTGACGGAAGATCCCTGGAGTTCAAGTTACAGAATGTTTTTGCCTGATTCAATTCTTAAACCTGGTGAATCGTATGTTATTACCAGCGCTTATGACTTTGGACCAAGGGAGTATGCGAGGGATCCATATTCTCCCGGAGCTCTCGAACAGCCCAAGAATCCTCAGTGGTATGAAGTGGCTGATATGCTGATGCATCTGCCTGAAATAGCAGGCGATGAAACCGACAGCATTTCTCCCAACTGGCAACTCTTCAAAGTGTGGGGAGGTGACAATCTGTACTTTATTGAACACCACTATGCTGCAGAGGATTCGGCGGTTGTCGATCAGTTTAATGGCGCTATAGATGGAACTCCGGAATACGCTGGCAGGGATGTTGCAGGTGTTGAAGGTGCAACCCTCCGGGGACCGGTGTTGCGAAAATACACTGTAAAGACAGGTAATCTCGATTTTGCCAATGCCAAAGGGGTAGGTGTGGATGATTCGGAATGGATTCCTGCTCCTTATACCACTACCGATCCCTGGCGCGAGGTATGGTGGACAGTAGGTAATCATGGAAATTATGTTTTAGATGAAAATACCCTGGAATCGGATGTGATAGAAGTTGATTTTGCCGGAAAAAAATTGACTGTACCATGGGGTGTTCGCCGGTTAGATGGGATTATGCGCCACATGCAAAAGAAACCAGGCGTGGCATGGTATTACTATCTTAACGCTTTACCTGAAGATTCTTTATACCGCTCAGTGAGAACCGGGGATCAGCTTGAAGTGGTAGTTTTCGGAAATGAAAAAACGTCAGCCGTTTTCGATATTGTTGTTAATCCTCCAACTGCTGATGCCAATATTGTGGTACCAAAAGACTATAAGACTTTGGTTCTGCCCGGAACATCAGCACCAATTACTTCCCGTACTCAAACCGGTATTCTTTCATGGCCAAGGGTAACCACACATGAACAGGGGCCCGATACCATTTCAGGGGTTAACCATGGATTGCCTTTTGCCCTTCGGACAGATTCGTTGCTGCAACGTCTGGAAAAACCTTCCAATGCTACATGGGAGATTATTTATACAGACGGAGTGGTAAGGCCGGATTTAAAAAATGGAGATAAACTGAAGGTAACTGCTGAAAACGGTAATGTTAAAGAATATTTTCTTCAGTTACAGCCATTCCGGCCAAGTAGCAATGCATTTTTAAGCAGCATTACATGGCCGGACATACCCGAAAATCTTAAAGGAATTTTCGGATGGGTGGGCGATACCATTCCAAATTTTAGCAGTGCTACTACGGAATATCAGCTTGAAATTCCTCTCGAAACAAGTGGAATTCCTCACCTGGTAGCAAAACCCCAGGATTTAAATGCGACTGTTGAAGTGAAGCAGGTATCTTCCTTAACCGGCAGCAAGGAAGATCGTACCGTTTCTTTTATTGTTACAGCTGCTGACGACAGTACTACTGTCACGTATAACGTTGAGCTGGTTAAGGAAAAGGAATCTTCAAAAATTCAACCTTATTATGCTGAACCTATTTTCTCGGAATATCTGAGCGGGGATCAGAACAGATTTTTTATTCTCGAAATTTATAACCCGGGGAATCAACCACTTGATTTAAGTAATTATATGATTGCCGGGGCAGTAAATGCTGATCTGGGTTCTACAATTAGCAGTTATTCCACTGATACCGATTATTACCGCCGGTTTCGGAAATATGTGCCGGGTTATAAATATGTATCAGAAAGCGATTGGTCGGTTAATCCAGGTATTTTAGAACCGGATTTGGCTGTTAATTCAATTGTTGGCCCGGGAGAAACTTTTATTTTAGCTTATTTACAGACTGCCCGTGATATACCGGATATTGAGCCCTGGCGGGCTTTAGGTACTGGTCCTGATAATACTCCTACCGGAGAATGGGTAGATATAGGCTTCATTTTACGGCCTGATGATCCCACCTTTTCCAACCCCTGGGGAGAATTCTACAGCGAGGAATATAATGACAACGTAGTTGGCTTAGGCAGAACCAGTGGAATTTATATGTTTAAAATACTGAACGATTCAATAAAAAAAGGTCTAAAACCCCCTACTGATCCAAATGATTTTGAAGTTGTTGAAGCTTTGGTTAATGCCGATGCAAGTAATGTTACAATAGCAGGTGTACCCTTAACAGGACAGTGGATGACACATGTAAGAAAACCGGAAATCCAATACCCTAACCCGGAAAACGGAGGTTCTAATGGCACCACCCCGGAAGACAGTGAATGGATAAGATATGATGAAGCCTATTGGCAGAATAATCCTGATCAGAGTCCATGGCCGGGATTACGGGCCAGAAACCATACGGTTTTTAATATGAATAAGCATTATATGCTTGAGTCTACAGGTTATAAATCTACTGTTAGTTCAGCAGTATATAAAGTAAGTGATGGTTATTCAATGAATGAAGAGATAAAAGGAGTGAAGACGGGTACAACTGTTGAAGAATTTCTGGGTAATATTATTAAGGATAACGTTAATCAGGAACTTACTGTTAAGTCACATGCTGATAGTTCAATACTTGCTTCCGACGTTGTGCTGAATAATGAAGATGTCCTGCTTGTAATGTCAGCAGATAGTGTCAATCATACTCAATACGTACTGGAGGTTACAGAAGATGGATTAAATTCCGATGCAGTTCTGACTTCCAGTCAGTACGAAATTACCATTGACAGTCAACCTCAAACAGGAGAAGCAGGTGCTGGTACTGTTTCAGGATTGGAATACGGAACAAGGCTGCAAACTGTTTTAAATAATATTGAAGTTCCAATGGGGGCAACCATGGTGGTAGTAAACGGTAATGGAGCCTACATTCCAATGAAAATGCAGAATTTTGATACTACATATGTATATGTAAACATAAATTCTGATACCTATCTGGATGTTTTGGCAGAAGATGGGCAAACACGAATTGTTTACCAGTTGCTCCCTTCATCCTCAGAAGATGATGCCTTCGTTCTTTCCGATGTGTATACGGTATCGCAAAGTTTAAATCTAATTCAGTTCATTCCCCGCGGGACTTATGCCGGTAGTTTAATCTCCAACTTAACACCTGCGACCGGTGCGACCTTAAAAGTGGTTGATAAATGGGGAAATGAAAGGACACAAGGTGCGGTGTATGAGGATGATAAGGTGGTAGTTACTTCAGAAAATGGAATGGTGCAAAGGGTATACCATTTATCCATGTTAAGGACACAATATATTCTTGGTTCCGACTATCTTGCTTACATTTTGTCAGATACCTATAATGTGGATCAGGTAAATTATATAATTGGAACTTTAGACAGGGGAACCTTATTGACAGAATTTAACCCGGGAATTACTCCTGCATTGGGTGCAACAGCTGTTGTTGTGGATGCCGGGGGAAATGAAAAAACTTCAGGTAGCCTCAATGAGGGAGATATGGTTAAGGTAACTTCAGCAGACGGAAGAATGGTAGTGTGGTATGAAATTGATTTTGGCCCTTCATCAAATAAACTTGTTGAAAACAGCATTAAAGTTTATCCAAACCCAACTTCCGGAAAAGTAAATATTCAGGGAATGGAACAGGGTACCCGCATCCAGGTGTACAATCAAACAGGTGCATTATTAAGGGAGGTAAATACCAGAAACAGTATTGAAGTAATTTCCCTTGAAAACCAGCCATCGGGTATTTACATGGTTGTGCTTAGTAAAAACTCACGGCTGCTTGGAAATTATAAAATAGTGCGAAGGTAAAATTGGTTTAATAACAAGCATTTAAATGAGATGTCATGAATAAGAGCCTGTATAGATTCAGGCTCTTATTTTATAAATACTTTTTTGGAAGTCATTAATCGTTTTAATTGCTGCCTGCTATGTTTTTATTAAAATTAATAATCATAAGTATGATTATTTTTTTTATTTTTAAAAAATATGTAAGTCATCTTTCTATATTGAAAAAAATGTATAATTCAAAATAAACCAATGAAAGAAAAAATCTTGTCAATGATAGTGTTGTGTGTCTTTTTAATCATCGCTGCCTGTTCTGCAAATGGTGCACAGGAAAAATCAAATCAGGGAAAGACATATGTTGTGGTAGAGCCGGGAACTCACCCTTCTTTGCTATTCTCCAGTCAGGAGATTGATAAGCTGAGGCAGAAAGCTGCCGGAGAAGGATTGCCACGGGATATGTGGGAAAAAATAAAGCTTCAGTCGGAAAATTGGACTATGCGTGGTGAATGGATTAACGAAGGAATGGAAATAGATGCAAAAGCATTGATTTATCAGGTTGAGGGGGATGAACAGGCAGGGCGCGATGCCCTTAACCAGATGAAAAGAGTGCTTAATGAGGTGAATCCTCATGATTATTATTTTGCAAAGGAGATCAGTTTTTTTGCAACCGAGCACTGGCCAAAAGCATTGGCCTTTGGTTATGATTGGCTGTATCCATTGATGAGCGAAGCAGAAAGAACCGAAATTGCAGAGAAACTGGAACTTTGGTGCAAGGCTTTGTATGAACATACTGAAAATAACTGGTGGCGTGATGCAAGTTACAATTGTGGTGCAATTCCGGTGGGGGCATTGGGTTTGTTATGTGTTGCTATCCAGAATGAGGCAAAACATCCGGAGTTTAAAAAGTGGTTTGACAGTGCCCTGGAGCGCGTCAGAGACAATTATTATCCGGTAAGCTGGCGCCAAAACGGAATTTGTTACGAGGGGCCATGCTATGCACATTATCATAAAAACTCAACCATGTTTGGTGAAGCTTATCGCCGGAATGGTGGTGCCGATATAATTTCTGGCAGTGGTGCCGTTAATGCTATGCATTATCAAAGATTTCAGTGGATGCCGCATGGCGGGGAAGGCCCTATTGGTGACAATACCACTTATGGACGCAGGGTATTTCAGTCGATATATCTTTTTGGTATTAATGAACTAAAGGACAGAGCCGGGCTATATACTTTCCTGAAATGGACAGATCGTGATCGTTTAAATCCTATTACAACTTTCATTTTTTATCCAACAGACATTGAACCCTTGAGTGCAGGCCAACAAGACTTATACACATCTTTTTACTTTGAAATTACTCCTTATAAGGCAGGCTATCTTTACAGCCGCTCTGAATGGGATAATGAAGATGCGGCTTATTTCGCTTTCGCAACACGGAACAAAAATGCAAATCATCAGCATTATGATATGAACACATTTTTGTTTACCGCTTTTGGTGATGAATTTGCTACTCATGCTAATCTTTATCCCTACCAGGATTCTTTGCATGGTGTGGATTGGGAACATAATATTGTTATAATTGATGGTGGCGGTGCACCTGGAAATGACAGGATTAATGGCGCAGGAGACGATTGCTCAGTCGGTGGTTATATGACAGGAGTTGGTACAGGTCATTTTGCCGATTATGTGCGAGGTGATGCAGCCACATCTTATAAAGATATATCCTTAAAAGAATCAGAGCCTGCAGTACGTGCCGACCGGTATGGGGTATTCGTCAAGCAGGGGCCCAATCCTTATGTGATAATGGTAGACGATATTCAAAAAAGTGAAGATAATTCACATCAATACGAATGGTTGTGGTACTGTGAGGCCCTGGAATTGGCCGGTGGAAATGGTACTCTAAACGATCCTATAGTCATTCCGGGGAAAAAGGCCAATTGTGCGGTAGGATTCGTTACACCACAGAATCCTCAATTTAATTTTAAAGTTGCTTCCAGTAAAGATAAACGACATGCAACACAACTTGGTCTTATTCGTGTGGAGCAACAGGGTAAACGAGTGCACTATTTTGCTGTTGGAGCAGTATGGCAGAAAGACAGACCACAACCTAAAATTGAATATGGACCCAAACCATTTGGGAATAATAATGCTCAAAGTGTTGTGGTTAAGGGAGAAGGATTTACGGACTATATCTTTTGGCAACCCGAAGAAATTCATGGCAAACAAGGCTCTGAAACTACATGTGGCAGAATTGTGACCGATGCATTCCTGTCCATAGTGCGGACAGACGATAACAATAAAGTAACTGGCTATTTAATGGGAGACGGCACTAAATTGGTTTTCGATAATAAAATGCTCGTGCAAAGTGAATCTCCATGGTCGGTTTCAGCAGATGATAAGCTGTTGCATGCTACCGGTAAACGTCAGGCCAGGGAAGGATTGTCTCCATTGCCTGCCGGAGGTAAGGTCTGGTTACCAAATAAACTGACGCATATTTGGGCGGATGGAGAAGAGATTCACCCAAAAATTACCAGAGGGGATATTGCAACTATTGGCGATATATAGATTTTCAATGATCAATAATAAACCAGCTTAACTTACTTATTTATGAAAAACATTGTTTTTTATTTTGGATTGATTCTTTTTGGCAGTTGCCTGTTAACCGGTGCCCGTGAGGATAAAACAACCGGTTTTAACCGGCAAAAATATGATAACCCGGCTTTCCTGTCTGTGGTAAATTCTGCAGCTGTTGGTTTTGAAAACTCTGATAATGTTCAGGATAAAAATTCAGAACAAAAACAGCAGGATCAACTTATCTCAGCTCTTCGACCCCGTCTTTTTGTACGGGCTGATGATGCAAAACTGGGAAGGGGGCTCACCCTTTCTGAATTAAGATTAAAGTTACATGATCCGGCCTACAAGGATTGGACTCCCAATGTCAGCGAAGGAAGTGGAAGGGGAAACATGCCTGGGGCAATGCAATATTTGCTGACAGGGGATAAAAAATATGCCCTGGCTGTTGGTGAACACCTTGCCGGTACAGATATTCCTTTAGGGGAGCATACATCAACTGCAGCAGCGGTTTATCACAGTGCAATAGCATTCGATTGGGTAAGAAATGCATTGCCCGATGAAATGGCTGATAAAATAACAGCAAAGTTAGTTGAAGGTGCTGAACATTTAAAAGGAGGAGTACGGTCTCCTTCCATTAATCACAACTATTCTATTGTTTCCCTTTACGGGCTTTCCATGGTGGCTATAGCGATACATGGAGAGAGTGATGAAATGACACAAAAATCAAGGGAATACATGCAGTTAATAAACAACATGCTGACCGGTGATGATATGTTATTTTACGCTTTTCAGCAAAAAGGGGGTGTTTGGGGAGAAGGCAACCATTATACCCCTAATGTTGTTTATTATCCGTTTCTTATGACATTGAGAGGGCTTACTACAGCAACAAATGTTGATTATTTCCGTCTGATACGTAATGATTATGGGAATTTTATAAAACCGATGGCAAAATTTGTTATTGCCAATTTCAGACCTGATTTCACACTGGAAAGAATTGGCGATGTGTTGGGAACGGTAGTGCCAACTGGCAGATATATACGTCCGCTTTTGGAATTGCTGGCATCCGAAATTGATGATGTAACGTTACAGGGCCAGGTGCGTTCATTTACGATAGAGATGGAACAATTTTTTCCTGATCCTCTGGTAAACCGTTCAATTGGATGGCTCATGATGGTGCTTTACGACAAGGCGTTGCCGGAAAAACCTTCCTATAAAACACTTCCCCTGGCAATGCGGCTTGGGAAAGGTGCCTATGAACACATAATGTTCAGAAACAGCTGGGAGGAAGACGGTACGCTTATAACCTATATCAGCGGGGATCAATACACTCATCACCAACATATTGATAAAGGGCATTTTCTTATTTATAAAAATGGCGCATTGGCAGTTGACGGAGGTGGATATGGAAGTCCCATGTATGGCGATAACTGGGCAAATTATTCTACACGAACTCTCGCTCATAATTGTGTACTTGTTTATGATCCGGATGAGGAACCCTGGAAAGGAACAAGTGGTACTTTACTCTATCCTGACGGAGGCCAGCAGATACAGGTTGGGAAACAAAACCATAAAAACTGGAAACAATACATGGAGGAAAAAGATGCTGACGGACTTAATACAGCTGATGTTCTTGCCTTTGACGCTGATCCTCAGTCTAACAGGTATAATTATGTGAAAACTGATCTTACAAAAGCATATGGAGAAAAAGTTAACTGGATGGACAGGCAGTTAATGTATCTTCCTGAAGAAGATTTCCTGGTCGTCAAAGATAGGATTGTTTCCGCAAAACCATTGAATAAATACTGGATGCTGCATTTTGAAGAAAAACCTATAATCAATAATAAAGCAGCTCAAACAGGAATAACGGATTATGAAGGAGACAGCGAAGTGCGTTCAGTAAGGACAGCTAAAGTAGAATTAGGTGGTAAAACAGTGGAATATTCTGGTGCATTGCTTATAAAAGCCCTGCTTCCTGAAAAAAGAAAGATTATTGTGACAGGAGGACCTGGTTATGAATATTACAATCGGTTTGCAGGTAAAAATTTTCCCAATTCCAAACCTTTTGATGCTGTAATTGAACCCGGCAACTGGAGAATGGAAACGGGTACAGTCAATCCTGAATTGTCTACAGTTTTCCTGCATGCACTTGAGATCACGGATGCAGATAAAAAGGAAATGGTGGTTACCCAATATATTGAAGCAGATAATAAAAAAATGGATGGCGTTCTTTTTCTTCCATTAAATGAAAAGAGTTGTATTGTTCTTTTTAATAAAAGTGCAGATGATGGAAAAGAAAAAATGCATAATGTCAGTTTACCTGTGCAATATAAATTTAATTCTGCTGCTCCTGCTTCTCATGTCTTAGCTGAAATGGAGCCTGAAAAAAGGATGAAAGTAACAGTTAATAATAAAGTTATAGGAATTTTTTCTACTACGCAGGCAGGAATATTATCATTTGAGGATAAAGATTCAGGTGAAAGAACAATTCTGATTGAAATGGAATAAAGCACAATACAAAAAATGATATGCAATAAAAAACAGACACCATGAAAAATACTTTTACGTTTATAACACTTATTTTTTTAATCCCGTTATGCGCCCGGTCCACTATCTGGAATGTAGGTTCTACCCGCCAGTACACAAAGCCCAGCCAGGTATCCGGTCTTGTTCAGGATGGAGATACCGTTGAAATTGATGAAGGTACTTATAGGAATGATGTGGCCCGATGGACTAAGAATAACCTCCTTCTAAGAGGGGCGGAAGGTGGGGCGCATCTTAATGCAGAACAGAAAGCCTATGGGCGCAAAGCCATTTGGGTTATATCGGGTAACAATATAACGGTTGAAAATATTGAATTCTCAAATTGCCGTGATCCTTTGGGAACCGATAAAAATTGGGCAGGAATCCGTCAGGAAGGAATGGGTGTTACTGTCAGAAACTGTTATTTTCATAACAATGATAATGGAATATTGGGCGGAGGTGGATCAGAAAGTGAACTGGTCATTGAATATTGTGAATTTGCATATAATGGTTTTGGTGATGGATATTCACACAACCTGTATATTGGAAATGTGAAGAGCCTTACCTTTTCATTTAACTACTCACATCATGCTAAAGTGGGACATGAATTGAAAAGCAGGGCTATGCGTAATTATATCCTTTATAACCGTATAGGAAATGAATCGGATGGGACAGCAAGCAGAGAAATTGACCTTCCTAACGGAGGATTAGCCATAATAATTGGAAATCAGATACAACAGGGTATTAACACTTCGAATTCAGGAATGATTGGCTACGGCCTTGAAGGGTTAAGTAATCCTGTGTCACATAAACTCTATCTGATTAACAACACAATAGTGAATGACATAAAGGGGCGGGGACAATTCATTAACATTAAAACAGGAACTGAACTGTATTATGCCTGGAATAATATATTTGCAGGATATGGTGAACTTTTGAGTGGAAGTGCCAATGCTACAGAAACCATGAACAATAAAGCTTTCTCTGATATTGCAGCAGCAGGATTTGTAGATTCTAAAGAATACAATTACCATTTACTTCCATCGTCTTCTGCTGTCGATAATGGCACTGATCCAGGGAAAACTGCAGAAGGATATGATTTAACCCCTGTTTATGAGTACGTGCACCCCAAAAGTAGAAAGGCAAGAGTCATTACTGATGTTATTGATGCAGGTGCCTATGAATACAATCCGTTGGTGAATTCGAACAGAAATATTATGAAATCATCGTCAACATATTCGAATGTTAATGCTTATCCTAATCCATACAATAAACGGGTACAGTTTCAAATTGAATCAAAGGTTTCGGGAAATGGAGTGTTGACCATTTACAATTTATCAGGTGAAAAACTAAAAACCATTTATGAAGGCTATCTTCTTGCTGATGAAGAACATATTGTGGATTTTGTTGTTCCTGATTTTTGCCGGACAAATCTGGTATATGTTTTTAATATTAATGGCAGTCAATGCAGTGGCAAACTCATTTACCTGCGATAATGCCTTGCGTTGCTAAAAATACAAATGCTGATAACTGCAGGCAGTAACGTTAACAGTTGAGTGAATGGTGGTGAATTTCGAATATAAAGTATTAAATGATGAATAAAAAAAATAAGCTTATGAAATCTTCTTTTTATCCTAAACAGAACTTCACTGGAATTAACAGGGGTAGTTCGTTTTCAATTATTCTGTTTCTTCTTGCTTTTTATATCGTATCTTCTGCCAGTGAACCACAGGTTCCTTTTGTCACCGGGCTTCGCTTGCGGGGATTTAGTTTAATTCCAGCTCCCCAACAGGTGGAACTCGGCCCCAAAAACGTTGTGGTCGATAATTCCTGGACACTGGTGTCGGAATCTGGCGCAAATGATAGAGCCACTAAAAGGCTTACTCAAGGTGCCATGGACCTGCACAACTTAACTTTTAGCAGAACGGGTGAGAAAAAAGTAATTCTGGCAATTAAGCCTGGTATTGTCAAGGGTACAGATGATCCTGCCCTCAACGAGCAGGGTTATCTTTTGAAGATATCGCCCGAATTGATTGAGATAACGGGAAATTCAGGAGCAGGACTTTTTTATGGTGTGCAAAGTCTTCTCCAGTTAATGCGTTACAATTCCCATGGCCAGCTCATTCTTCCTGAATGTTTGATTCGCGACTGGCCTGCCTTACAACTCCGGTTTGTACATTGGGATACAAAACATCACCAGAAACGCATGGAAACAATGAAGCGACTGATTGACTGGCATGCATTTTTTAAGGTCAATATGATTGCCATTGAAATTGAAGATAAATATGAATATCCCCGACACCCTGTAATTGGTGCACCCGGAGCTTACACCAAAGCTGAAATGCAGGAATTAACCCAGTATGCAATGGAACGATATATTCAAATTGTACCCGATGTTCAATCACCTGCCCATATGGCTTATGTTTTGAAACATCAGGAATTCGAACACCTGAAAGCAGACCCGACTTCCAATTATCAGATATGCATGTGTAATCCACAGGCTATTGATTTGATATTTGATATGTACCAGGATCTGATTGATGCCACTCCGGGTGTTGATTATTTCCTGGTTTCTACCGATGAAGTATATTATGCAGGGATTTGCGATCAGTGCAGCAAGCCTTACAATCCTGAAAACAGAAGTGCTGCATGGGCTGAATTTGCAGTAAAAGCACATGACTGGCTGGCAAAGCGAAACCGGAGGATGATTGCATGGGTAGAATATCCTTTAAAGGCTAAGGATATTGCTTTATTGCCGTCGGATCTTATTGACGGGGTAATGGGAAACGACAAAGCTTTCATTGAAATGGAAAATAAAGTGGGTATCAGGCAGCTGGCCTATAGTTCAGTACAGGGGTCAGAACACCTTTTTTCAAGTTACTTCCCTTCCAAATTAGCAAACATATCCCAAACCGTTCGTAAGGGTATTGCCGCCGGGGCAAACCCGATTGGAAGTTTTGCTGCTGCATGGGATGACAGCGGTTTGCATGAGGAAGTTTTCCACCTTGGATGGGCTACAATAACCAATTATGCCTGGAACCCCTGGGGACCTACTGTTGAACAAAATGTTGCAGATTTTATGGATGTTTTTTATGGCCATAATAGCCCCGAAATGGTACCTGTGTACAATTTATTGATTGAAGGTGCTCAGTTCTTTCAAAGCGGATGGGATAACGTTACCAGTACTGAACGTGGGCCAGGATATGGAAACAGCTATGGGAAAGGAATTGGTACGCGACGGACAGATGAAATTCTCCATTTGCCAGAAATTCCCAAAAAAGGAACATTGGAAATCGATTCCATCTTCAATGAGAGATACAATGAGTTAATCTCAGGGGCAAAAGGTATGAAGGTGAAAAATGAAGATTTGATAAACAAATTAACCAGCTATACCAGCCAGGTGGAACGTAATCAATATAACCTCGAAGTTTATTTATCCATTGCTTTTATGCAACGCTACTTTATAAACACCATTCTTACCCTTTCCGATGCAGAATCCGGTTTAATCCGTGCAAATGCTGCTGCTGAAAAAGGAAAACCGGAGAATGCAGTGGCATATATGGTTGAGGCCAGTAAACGGATAAAATCAAACATTGAATGGGGCAACTGGATGTGGAATAACCTTACCAAAACATGGGAAAAAAGTAGAGTCGAGAAGGGGCGGAGTTTTAATGGCCGTGACTTTATGCATGTTTTGGATGATGTTAAAGACCATTGGGCAGATCGTCGTCCGGGACTGGATTATATGATTGCTCCTTTTCAACGGATGGACATGCCTGGTTACCTGGCCCGCCTGAATGAGCGGATTAAAGAATATGCTGCTGAAAATAATGTTTCTGTAAGCGGATTGGAGGAGGAACGTCTTGAAGATTAGATTCTCGTTTACCTGGATGCAACCTGAATTTTCATATTAAGCTTAGTTTTGAATTCAGGTTGCAGCCCAAACCGATGAACTGCTGACTGCACAACAAAGAACGAAGTTGATATAAAACCCAATTAAATTCCGACCTTTTGCTTTCCGTTTTAAAAAAGCTTACAGTCACTAATTAATATGCATAAAATGAAAACAAGAGTATTCTTTCTTTCTTTTATTCTTTTGGTTTTAATCAGTTCTTTTAACGGTACTACACAATCCGGGATACAGGTAAATGATCCCGACCACCTGGTAGTAGTGTGGACAAGTGATGACCCTTATGTGGCCGAACGTGTGGCCCTTATGTATACACACGCCGCCAAAACTGCAGGTTGGTTCAGTGAGGTTACTTTAATCGTATGGGGTCCTTCAGCAAAATTGGCATCTGAAAACCTGAAAATCCAGGAAAAACTGAAAGCTATGCAAAAGGATGGGGTGGAAATCAGGGCCTGCATTGTTTGTGCCGATGCCTATGGAGTTACCAAAGACCTGGAAAAGTTGGGCTTTGATGTCAGGGGTATGGGCAAACCACTTACCGATTACCTGAAAAGTGGCGCTAAGGTTTTAACTTTTTAAAAATAAGTTTAGCCTTGGGAGTGTTCCCATTGCACAAGGAAATCCACCGGGATGGCAGCTCACAGAAGCGCATACCGGCAGTGGGATAGGCCCCTGGCTCAGGAGTACCTTTGCCCTATCGGCAAAAAAACCGGGATACTCATCTGCCACCGCATGACGCAGGTTGTACGACTGGGCCTCATGCAGGGCCGTATGCCCCTCCACACTGCCGGTAAAGGTCATGCGAATGAGCTCGGAAAAGTGAAAAAGAAACTTATTTATTAATCTGAATTTCAGCTTTTATGCCTCCCGGGCGGACTTTGCTTACTTTTATGAGCTGGTTTCGCTCGTGCACCATTCACTCCGTTCCTTTTGTACAGAACCCGGTTGCCCAGCTTACCGACTCCTCCATCGAAGATATTTTTGATTTTTGCCAGAGTGTTTATTTTTAAGGTATTTATATTGATAAATGTACAAAAGATATATTACAGGCACATAATTCGCGGCACCATTTTCTTTCAATTGCCGGGTTATTTCACTTCCGTCTCCATCCTTTATCGCACAGAGATAGCGAAGGGATAGCGGAGACATGGAAGTGACACGGGCTGTAGGTGAAGCGTATGGGAGTTTATGTTGAGGATTGTCGGGCCAGGGCGGGATCTCCGCTTCGCTCCGGCTGGTTATTGCGCTGATGCGGGATTTTCGCAGAATGCAGATCCGGGAGAACAGCTGAATGATCTTCTTACCAAAATACCAGTTTACAACACCAATTACAGTCCTGACCGGGCAGACTTATTACCACATAGCCGGAAAAATTGCGCGGGAGTGTCGGCCTGTGACCGAATGATTCCAGGAAAAGTTGGATAAGTTTGGACATATAACCCGGCATCTCTAAAATTTTATCAAAAATCCAATCCTTGGCCGAAAGGTTCCAGAATTAATTGAACATTATTGGACGGTTTTAGCCGGATGTTTACGTTTAACCTGTTTGCCGGGGCCAATAAGATGAGCAATTCAACCGGTTCTGGAACTGGTTTGATGAGGTTGATTGAGGTGAAATATTTCCGGATAATTCTTTTTTCTCAGGCAATATAAATGGCATGATTTATAAATTTTCCATACCGGACTTAAATATGGCATTATGGTGAGCTCAAAAAGGGGAAGCCGTTGTATGATCAGCAGATGGACTGTAAGAAAAAATTGTTGCATCTATGTTGCACCCACTTAATAAACAAGGGATTCAGACTTGCATCTAACTCCCTTGTTTTCAACAGTCGGGGTGACAAGATTTGAACTTGCGACCCCTCGCCCCCCAGACGAGTGCGCTACCAGGCTGCGCCACACCCCGAAATAAATTTGTGCGTGCAAAAGTAACTTTAGAAATTTGTTTTGCAAAACTTTTTTAAAACTACAGGTTATTTTTTTCTCTGACTATAGAAAAATTCGATTTTCAATTAGTTATATCGATTGAAAATCATGTATTACAACCTTTAAGTTTTGTACTTTTGCAATTCAAAAAAAAAATTAACAGATATGTTTAAACCACTTAATATTGACAAGAGTGAAGAAGCTCACTCCAATCAGCCCAAAGATGTTGAGAAAGTTAAATGCCTGATAGTTGGTTCGGGACCTGCAGGCTATACAGCTGCCGTTTATGCTGCCCGTGCCAATTTGAATCCTGTAATGTATGAAGGCCTTCAACCTGGAGGGCAATTGACGACCACCACCGAGGTTGAAAATTATCCGGGATATCCTGAAGGAGTGACCGGACCGGTTATGATGGAAGATTTTAAAAAACAGGCCGAACGCTTTGGAACAGATGTTCGCTGGGGTATGGCAACAAAAGCCGATTTCTCAGAAACTCCCCACAAAGTATGGATCGACGACAAAAAAATTATTGAAGCCGATGTGGTTATCATTGCTACGGGTGCGACAGCCAAATACCTGGGCATTGCAGATGAAAAGAAATATGCCGGCGGAGGTGTTTCGGCCTGTGCTACCTGCGATGGATTTTTCTACCGAGGTAAAGATGTGGCAGTGGTGGGGGGTGGCGATACCGCCTGCGAAGAAGCGCTTTACCTGTCGGGCCTCTGCAAAAAGGTTTATCTGATTGTTCGCCGGGATGTACTCAGGGCTTCCAGAGTAATGGCCGATCGGGTTAAAAAAACACCCAATATTGAAATTCTCTGGAAACACCAGACAAAAGGATTGTTTGGCGAAAATAATGTGGTTGAAGGTGCAACTCTGATTAAGAATAAAGGTGAAGCAAACGAACAGGAAGTGAAAATAAAAATCGACGGTTTTTTCCTCGCGATAGGACATAAACCGAATTCCGATATTTTCAAGGATTACCTGGAAACCGACACGGTAGGTTATATTAAAACCATTCCCGGAACTTCAAAGACTAATGTTCCCGGAGTTTTTGCCTGTGGCGATGTGCAGGATTCAATCTACCGGCAGGCGGTTACTGCCGCAGGTACAGGTTGCATGGCAGCCATGGATGCTGAAAGATACATTTCGGAAAAATACCATTAAAAATAAATTCCTTAAGCCGTCCCATCTTTCGGGGCGGCTTATTATAAAATAATTCCACCATTCTTTACTCCTTTATTTGCTAAAACCTTACTCGCCCGTTTTATTTTTGCCACGTAGTATACCAAAACCTGCATCATTGAATGTTGCCGGCACCCTTGCCTGTATCAGTTGATTCCCTTCCGGCAGGTGGAAATACATTCTCCCATATTCTGGTACCATTCAACCCTATACCTCATCCCGAAGGAAGTATTTAGGGAATAGAAGTTAATTATAAATAAACCAGATCTTTTGCGGAGTTTTTACCCCAGGTGAAATGTTCTGAAAGCATTTAGCACGTTAATTTAAGATCACAACCGGAAAGGAATGAAAAAAAAGAGGTTGCCTTATCTGTGGCAACCTCTTAGCGTATTTTTATTTTCTTTTTTCAGCCTTACATATCTACTTCAACTTTGGCAAATTCAGTTTTCGAGTATTTCCCTTCTTCAAGTTTTTTACGCACATCCTTAAAAGCATTCAATGTATATTCAACATCTTCAAGACTATGCATGGCGGTGGGAATAAGCCTCAAAATCAACTCTCCCTTTGGAATAACCGGATACACCACGATTGAACAGAATACGCCATGATTTTCCCGGAGGTCGTATACAAGGTTTGTTGCCTCTGCTGGTCCTCCCTGCATGTAGACAGGAGTTACGGGTGAATTGGTTTTTCCAAGGTTGAAGCCGGCTTCCTTGAGCCCCGACTGCAGCGCATTCACAACTAACCACAGTTTCTCCCTGAGTTCGGGCATTGATCGGAGCATTTCCAGTCTTTTGATTGCACCCAATACCATTGGCATGGGGAGCGATTTGGCATAAGTTTGCGAGCGCATATTGTATCGCAGGTAGAAACATACTTCGGTATCGCCGGCAATAAAACCACCTATTCCGGCCATTGATTTGGCAAAGGTGCCAAAGTGCAGGTCCACTTTATCGGCAATTCCAAAATGCTCGGGCACACCGGCACCTGTTTTTCCCATTGTTCCAAAACCATGCGCATCATCAACGAGCAGCCTGAATTCAAACTCGTCTTTAAGTTTGGTTATTTCATCAAGCTTGCCCAAATCGCCCGACATCCCAAAAACACCTTCAGTAATAACCAATATGCCGCCACCTTGCTTTTGTGCCAGTTTTGTTGCCCGTTCCAGTTGCTTGTGCAGGTTTTCCATATTGTTGTGCGGATAAACAAACCGTTTGCCCATATGAAGGCGAACTCCGTCGAGAATGCATGCATGCGATTCGGAATCGTAGACAATTACATCATTTCGGCCACAAATAGCATCAATAATGGAGACCATTCCCTGATATCCGTAGTTCAGAAGGAAAGCATCCTGCTTCCCGACAAAAGCTGCCAGTTCACGTTCAAGCTCCTCGTGCTTTGTGGTTTGTCCCGACATCATACGGGCTCCCATTGGATATCCCATCCCATATTGAGCTGCTGCCTCTGCATCTACTTTTCTTACCTCCGGGTGATTTGCCAAACCCAGATAATTGTTCAGACTCCAGGTTAGAACTTCCTTTCCCCTGAATTTCATACGCGCATTTATATCACCTTCCAGTTTCGGGAAAGCAAAATATCCATGTATCTTGCTCATATGTTGACCAATATCTCCCCGGTTGGACCTGAATTTTTGAAAAATATCCACGTTTCGTAAGTTTTAAATTAAATATGCAAATGTAAACTTTTTTAAAACTCTGACAAATGTGTTAATTTCATCTAATTGATTAAGGTGTATGTAAAAAAAGGTTATTTTTGCGGCATGTTAAAGAAAATACATTTCTTAATTATTGGAATAGTTGTTCTTATCGCCTTATCATCGTGCGGCGATTACAACAAAATACTTAAAAGTACCGATTATGAATTTAAACTTAAGAAGGCTATCGAGTACTTTGAAGATGGGGAGTATGTAAAAGCGGGAACTCTTTTTCAGGAACTGGTAAGTATTTACCGGGGAACAACCCGTGCCGATCAAATCTACTATTATTATGCTAAAAGCCTGATGGGCCAGAAAGATTACCTGATGGCTAACCATTATTTTAAATCTTTATTAAAAGAATTTCCAGGGAGTGAATTTGCAGAAGAGTCTCAATTTATGGTAGGTTATTGTTCATATCTGCTTTCTCCTAAAGCCAGACTCGATCAAACCGTTACTAAAGAAGCCATTGAGTCGTTACAGCTTTATATTAATCTTTATCCTTATAGTGACAGGGTGGATGAAGCCAACCGTTTAATTGATGAACTGAATACAAAATTGGTTTACAAATCTTATTTGAATTCCAAACTTTATTTCGATTTCGGAAATTACAAAGCTGCCTCAATAGCACTGGAGAATGCTTTGAGTGAATACCCCGACAGCCCTTATCGGGAAGAGTTGATGTATATGGTGCTTAAATCCAAGTACCTGTTGGCAATAAACAGTATAGAAGATAAAAAGACAGAAAGGCTCTCAAGTGCACTCGATGAGTACTTTTCATTTGTTGATGAATTTCCCGATAGCAAATACAGACAGGAGGTCGATAAATTTTACAATACTGTTGCAAATTTGCTGAATTATAACGAACAACAAGAAACAAATATAAATTAGGAAATGGATTATAAGAAAACAAAAGCAGCCCTGACAACGGTTCCTCGAAACCTTGGTGTGTTGTCGAATGAAACCGGAAACATATATGAAACAGTAATGATCCTTGCCAAACGGGCAAACCAGATTTCTTCTGAACTGAAAGAAGAGTTGAATCAGAAATTGCAGGAATTTGCATCATACACTGATAATCTTGAAGAAATTTTTGAGAACCGGGAGCAAATAGAAATTTCCAAATTTTATGAACGACTCCCGAAGCCTACATTAATTTCTTATCAGGAACTGGAGGATGGCTATATTTATCACCGTAATCCTGCCAGGGAAAGCAAACAGGCATAAAAGTCACTGTTATGAAACTTCAGGGGAAAAAGATCATATTGGGAATCTCCGGAAGTATTGCTGCCTATAAGTCGGCGTATCTGTTGCGGCTACTGGTTCGTGAAGGAGCAGAAGTACAGGTTGTAATTACGCCAGCAGGTAAAAAGTTCATTACTCCTGTAACGCTTTCTGCTTTATCGGGAAAACCTGTAATCAGTGAGTTTTTTGGGCACAGCGACGGCATGTGGCACAGCCATATTGACCTTGGACTTTGGGCTGATGTTATGGTAATCGCTCCTGCCACTGCTTCTACCCTTGCCAAAATGGCCAATGGTATTGCCGGCAACATGCTTATAACAACCTATTTGTCAGCCAAATGTCCGGTATTTATTGCACCGGCAATGGATCTTGATATGTTTAGTCATCCTTCCACCCAAAGAAATATTACCCTTTTAAAGGATTTTGGCAATATCCTGCTCGATCCTGCTGTAGGAGAACTTGCCAGTGGTCTTGAGGGAAAGGGACGGATGGAAGAACCCGAAAACATATTGAACAGGTTGGTTGAATATTTCAGCCCCAAAAAAAAACTCCTGAACAGAAGGTTCCTGGTAACGGCAGGTCCCACCTTCGAAAGAATTGATCCTGTAAGGTTTATTGGCAATTTTTCAACCGGTAAAATGGGATATGCCATTGCCGAAGCACTTGCTGAAGAGGGAGCTGAAGTAATTTTGGTTTCGGGACCGGTTTCGATATCAACTGCAAAGAAGGGAGTAAAGCTCGTGCCGGTTGAGTCGGCAGAAGAAATGTATGAGGCATGTATTTCCAGCTATCCGCAGTGTGATGGCGCTGTTATGACAGCTGCCGTTGCCGATTTTACACCCGTCCACACTGAAAGGCAAAAGACGAAGAGGGAAATGAACAACATCTCCATTGAGCTAAAACCAACCAAGGATATTGCTGCTGCACTCGGAACTGTGAAAAAACCAGGACAGGTTTTAGTAGGCTTTGCACTTGAAACACATAATGAGATGGAGAATGCCAGGCTTAAACTTGAGAAGAAAAATCTTGACTTAATAGTTATGAATTCTTTAAAGGATAAGGGTGCAGGTTTTGGGTTCGATACAAATAAAGTTGTAATTGTTGGGAAAGACAATAAAATCATGGCTTTTGAGTTAAAGTCAAAGAAAGATGTGGCGTCAGACATTGTGAACGAGATAATTTCCTTGCTGAAAAAATAAACATCTTTCGCTGTAAAATGTATACATTTACATGGATAATTGAGGTGATTATGAAGAAACTGATTTTATTAATGCTGGCAGTAACTTCCTTTTATATGTTGAAAGCACAGGAGTTGCGTTGCAATGTTACAGTTACTGCACAAGGTATTCAGGGCGCAAACCGGCAGCTTTTTACAACCATGCAATCCGATATTTATGAATTTATAAACAACCGGAAGTGGACAGAACATGCATATACCTATGATGAAAAAATAAAATGCAACATTTTTATCCGGCTTGATGAGCAGTTGTCGACCGATGAGTTCAGGGGGACTATTCAGGTACAGTTAACCCGGCCCGTATTTGGCTCCAGTTATGAAACTACTGTACTTAACATTAAAGATAATGATTTCAGATGCCGGTATGTTGAATTTCAGCCGCTTGAATACAATGAAACCTCTAACAGGGAAAGTCTTACCAATATTCTGGCATTTTATGTTTACGTTATTCTGGGTTTCGATTATGATACCTTTTCTCCTGAAGGGGGCACACCTTTTTTTGAAAAGGCACAGGCTATTGTAAATAATTCCCAAAATGCCGTTGAAAAAGGCTGGAAAGCTTTTGAAGGAGAACGAAACCGGTACTGGTTAATAGAAAACATTATGAACAGATCGTATTCGGCTTTTCGAAATGTGATGTATACGTATCACCGGCAAGGCCTCGATATGATGGCACAAAAACCTGAAGAGGGAAGGGCTAATATAGCGAATTCGCTGCGCGACATACAAGCGGTCTTCCGGCGCAGACCTTCGACCTACATCCTGCAGATATTTTTTGATGCGAAAGCCGATGAATTGGTTAATGTTTTTTCAAAATCATATCCCGATGAACGGAACCGCGTGGTGGCTATCTTAAACGAGGTGGATCCTTCAAACGGACAAAAATACAAACGAATTGCCGAGAGCGAAGACCTATAATCAAATCGTTTTATGCTTACCCGACTGGCCATTTCAAACTATGCCCTGATAAATAATCTTGATGTTGAATTTCATGCCGGATTAAATTCAGTTACCGGTGAAACAGGTGCCGGGAAATCAATAATCCTGGGGGCACTTGGTTTGATTTTGGGAAATCGAGCCGATTTAGCGGTACTTAAGAATCAAAATGAGAAATGCATTGTGGAAGGATTCTTTGAAGTTAAAGATTATAATTTAACCGCTTTTTTTAATGAAAACGATCTTGATTATGACAATCCATCCATCCTGCGTCGGGAAATTGCCCCATCTGGAAAGTCACGGGCTTTTATAAACGATACACCAGTTTCTTTGAAAACTCTTCGGGATCTTGCACTGCAACTCATCGACATCCACTCTCAGCACCAAAACCTGGAGCTGGCTAACCATAAGTTTCAGTTACATCTGGTTGATGTTGTTTCTGGAGCCGGGAAATACCTTCAGCAATACAGGGAACAATTTTTCAGATACAAATCGTTACAAAAGAATTTAGAAGACCTGATAACAAGAAACGAAAAAGAAAAAGCGGATTTGGATTACTGGGAGTATCAGTTTAATCAACTCGAAAATGCTGGGTTGCAGGAGAATGAGCAGGAAGAACTGGAATCAGAGCTTGAAAGGCTAACACATGCAGAAGAAATAAAAAATACCCTTGTTGGTGTTCAGAAATTGCTTGACGACGAACATTTTTCTGTTATTCAAAACCTTAAGGAAAGCCATAAGCTTTTTGAAAGCATTCAGCAGTATATTCAGGAAGTACCGGAAATGGCCAAAAGATTGCAGAACTGCCTGCTTGAGTTGAAAGATATTCTGGATGAATCGGAGCGTCTGGAAGCAAAAATAGAGTACGACAGTGACCGTATTGAACTTGTAAATGACCGGTTGAACCTGATTTATGGGTTACAGCAAAAGCACCAGGTTACTGCAGTATTGGAATTAGTTAGCCTGAAAAATTCATTGGGAGAAAAAATTGCACAGATTGTCGGACACGATGAGAAGATACAGCAGATTAAAGCCGAACTCGGGGAAAACCGGAAACAGCTCAATGAAGTGGCAAAATTACTGACAGATGTTAGAAAATCAGCATTTGCAATAATTGAAAATGCAGTGGCTACTGATTTACAGCAACTGGGTATGGCGAAAGCCCGGCTGGAGGTTGTGCATGAGGTTTTATCCGATTTTACTCCTGATGGAAAAGATTCCGTCTCTGTTTTATTTAGCGCCAATGCCGATTCAAAGCCTGCTGAAATATCAAAGATTGCTTCGGGAGGTGAAATGTCGCGTCTGATGTTGGCCGTTAAAAACCTGCTGCGGACATCCAGGGCATTGCCTACAGTTGTATTTGATGAAATCGATTCGGGAGTATCGGGCGAAATAGCTTTGCGTATGGGGAATATTCTAAGGGAATTTTCTTCTTCGGCGCAGATAATTAACATTACCCATCTTCCACAGATAGCTGCCAGGGGCCATGCACATTTTAAGGTTTATAAATACGAGGAGGATGGAAAAACATTTACTTCCGTAAGATTGCTGAACGAAAATGAACGAGTTGAGGAACTTGCCAAGATGGTAGGAGGTGAAAACCCTACCGATACCACATTAAAAACAGCCAGAGAATTGTTAGATAACTGAATTGGTTTTATAAATCTGAACATAAGTATCAGGATAATCAGGCACAAGTATTAAGAAAATCTCTCCATTAAAAGGAATTCTTTTTATAATTTAATGATGCTAGAATTGTTCTGAAATCTACTGTTTTAGAACCCAATTTTTCCAGACTTTTTTATATCCATTATTCTTAAATTTGTAAAAAATAAAAAGGCCTTCCTGCGAAGACCTTTTTTATTTTAAATATTGTTTGCTTAGTATCTTTTTTCTTTGATACGAGCTTTTTTACCTGTAAGGGCCCGGAGGTAAAACAGCCTTTTGCGGCGGACTTTTCCTCGCTTATTTACTTCAATGCTTTCGATAAACGGAGAAAATAGGGGAAAGATTCTTTCTACACCAATATTTCCCGACATCTTTCTTACTGTGAAAGTTTTGGTAGTTTCCCTTCCGCGGATTTGAATTACAACACCACGGTAATTCTGGATACGCTCTTTATTTCCTTCACGAATTAAGTAACTTACGGTAACTGTATCTCCGGCTCCAAATTTAGGATGCTTCTTTTCTACCGCAAATTCGTTTTCTATAAATTTTATTAAATCCATTTTTGAGATAATTTAATTAATGTGGCAATGTAATCCGTCATTCGACGAAGAAGAGATTGCTTAAATCCGGCGCAAAAGTAATACTTTTTTTTACAAGTCAATAGACAAGCTTCGAAAATTTGGGTTTTATTGAAAAGGAATCATTTCTCATTTTTTTCAACAAAGCTGACATTAAATTTCAATTGCTTAAAGTTAATTCTGATTTTAATTACGCATTCTGAAATGGTCGCCTGTTTGCTCCACAATCACTTTATACCACCATTTCGGATATTCAGGGAAATCGGGATAGGGAGGCATACCGGTTTCAGTACGTTCAAATTTGCCGTCTTTTTCCTTTTTTATATTTCCATCGAGGTATTTAATCAAAAGGTACTGTGACAGATTATTCCAATGCGCAGTTACTTGATTGGCCTCGTTAACTGAATATCTGGTTAGAAAGTTACAAGCCTTTTCGGCTCCATCTTTTTCGTAGAGACCTTTAGCAGCCTTATCGATTAGCGGGACGATGATTTCAAAATTATCTTCCAGTTCTTTTTGTATTTTCTGAACATCCTGAATCATATCGCTGTAGCGCAGGTACGCAAAGTTGGCAACCTTATTAAAAGTCCAGAACGCGGAGGTTTCGCTGTAGGTGAGTAAATCGCCGTTACCTTCGGCAAAGCTTTCCGGTATTTCATTTATTCCACAGTACATAGGCACATAAACGGTGCTGTAGGTATCGTCAACTCCAAACCAAAGGATGCCTCCGACAGGATTTGGCAGCCAATTACGGCTTTGACTTACAAAAGAAAATCCGGTTTGCCTTGTTGAAATCGGCCTTTCATTGCAATACTGCACTGAATCAACCTGCCAGGTAAGTTTTCCAAAGCGATAGGGCAGGGCAAACGGACCCGAACCTATATCCTTTGTCATATCCAGTTCGGTACCTTCATAGTGGTTACGCATCATATTTTGTACATTGCGGACGCTTAGCTTTTTATCGGGCTTAATCCAGAGCGGCAGGCGATTGGCAGCAAAATTATTTGTATCATCATATTTGACAATACCCTTGGCATAATCCAGATATTTTTCCATTCCTGAAGCCACTTTATTAAAACCGGCCCAAACACGTGCTTCGCAAAAACGGGCACCTCCAAAATCAACCGGGGCATAAACGTCTGAAAAACTAAAACCGGCATCATTGCCATGGTACCAACCTTTTTTACGTGCAAAGGATATGACATCTGGCGCATACAGGCAGTTTTCCGAATCGTTTTTCGGGAATGTGGTAATTCGTGCCTGGTTGGCATGACCGCTGATGTACCCATCGGGTATTCTAAGGGCAACCCACACTGCACCTTTTTCACCTTCTCCTTTACCAATAAGTTCCATAATCCATACTTCATTGGGGTCGGCAATGGAGAACGATTCTCCTGAGCTGTAATAACCATATTGTTCTACCAGGTCGGTCATTACCTTTATGGCTTCACGCGCTGTTTTTGCACGCTGCAGTGTAATGTAAATCAGGCTGCCATAGTCAATTATGGCCTCTTTCTGGCTGCCAAGTTCCTCTCTGCCTCCGTAGGTGGTTTCTCCAATAGCCAACTGATATTCGTTCATATTGCCTATCACGCTATAGGTATGTCGAGGTTGAGGAATCTGCCCCAGGTATTTGCCGGTATCCCATTCATAGATATTGCGCACAGCACCTTCGGGATAATCTTGGGCTGGCTGGTAATAAAGTTCTCCATATAAACTGTGCGAATCGGCGGCATAGGTTACCATAGTTGAACCGTCAACCGATGCTCCCCTGGAAATCAAAAAATTAGTACAACCGGTTGAAATCTGATAATTAACCAATAAAATTACTGAAATTAGTATTCCTGAAATTAATGATATTCTTCTCATTCTGCTCTTTTTTTTGGAACGGGCAAATATAATAAAAACGGGTATTTATCAACTGATAATCTTCATGTCATAAGATTAGGAAAAAGATATATCGGCTATTTCTTCAAAATTAGTTTATAACAATGTTTTTATATCAGTGGAAAAAATCAATATTAAAGCAGGGATCCAATAAAATACGCTTCTAAGGACTGCTATTTTTTCTTTTTTTTGTCAATACCTGTATTTTATTAATGAGGGAGGTAGAGAATGTTAATAAAACACTATGCCAGTACTGCTATCCCTGCTTGCCCCTGTTACCGAAGCATAACAGTTTATTTCTCCCAAAATGCGCAACAGACCTATAAAGGCAAATATCAGCGCTTCTTTATAATTGATAACTTCTGACAGCGGAATAATAATTTCACATTGCAGATTTTGTCTGAAGAGCTCAATTAAAAAGGAGTTAAACGTTCCACCACCAGTTATAAGCATTTTACCTTTTTTTGGCGAAGCGTTGGCAATTTGCATCGTAATATGTTCGTAAACAGTACGTAGCTTATCACGTAATGGAACTTTCGATGCACTTAATACCGGAAAGAAACATTTATCCATCCATTCACGACCCAGTGATTTTGGGGGAGGCTGCTGGTAAAACACCAGTTGGTTCAGTTGATTCAGCAGTCTGTGATTAATATTTCCATTCCGTCCTAAGTTTCCGTTTTCATCATATGGCTTATCGGCCATTAATGACAATTGATTCAATATAAAATTCACCGGGCAGATGTCGAAGGCAATTCTTTTGCTGTTTTGCTCGAATGAAATATTGGCAAATCCACCCAGGTTCAGACACGATTCGTACTCCGTGAAAAGCAATCTGTCGCCCACTGGCACTAAAGGAGCACCCTGTCCCCCCAGCGCAACATCACCTGTGCGGAAATCGGCTACCGTAGTAATAGCTGTGTTGGCGGCAATACAGGCACCGTTCCCCAGTTGAAAGGTAAATCCTTTTTCCGGCTGATGATAAACTGTATGACCGTGGGAAGCAATTAGTTCTGCTGCTAACCCATGCTTTTGCAGAAATTTTTTTATTTGCATACCGGTAAAACGGCCGTATTCATTGTGAAGTTTCATCAGATCTTCACCCGGCAGAGTGGGGGAGGTTTTTAGTTTTTCTTCCCATTCTCTGGAATAGGCATACGTTTCAGCTGCCACTATTGAGAAATTCCAACGGTTATCCGGAGTATGGATAAATTCTGCTGCTGTCAAATCGAGTCCGTCGAGCGAAGTACCTGACATAGCTCCAATAACCAGATGCTTACTTCCAGAAAGAGGCTTCATAAGTACTTTTGTTTTCTTTATTGTCTGTAACTGTTAATATCAGCTGATGCCTTTTGCCAAATTCAAATCTTTCGGTATCGAAATAATGCACGATGGAATTTGTTTTGATATCGTATTCAAACAAGGCCCATTTTCCATCGAGTATTCCTTCATATGCTTTTACTCCAGATAATTCATCATTAATAACAAATCTGATTCGTGCTGATTCACTCAGCTCTCCATCGCTTTTAAAACTTTGCGGCAGGATGACAGGTGGAATAGTATCAACAGCTATGGCATAATTTCCAAAACTACGTATAGGACCTGTTACCCATCCTTTATTGTAAATGCCACCTGCTGTTGAGTAAATTCCTGAGATTGTATCCACCTTTACCAGCAGCACTTTATCCTGAAGTTTCTTATTTATATTTTCTGCCTTTATCGATAGAAGCACATTATCATGCAGCGGAACGGTTTCATTATGAATGACATGAACAGAGGAAAGGAGTGGGTTTATTACCGGCATTTCTTTATAGGTAAACTTGAGATCGTCATAAAATACTTCTTTTGGGAATTCTATTTTTATTTTACCGTTTTCAAATTCATTAATTCTGTCGTACCTCAGGTATTTGGAAAACTGCGGCTCTGCCCGAAGAATTTTGCGATACCTGCTTACAAGATCAAATTCAAGGATAGAGGTGTTGCCGTAAAGATCTTTTAGTTCAATTTTTACCGGGTGGTAATTTCCATCTGTCATTTTCAGATGTCCGCCTTGTTGAGTATCATTGTATATTCCCAGTCTGTTTCCCGGTTCAATCCATGATTTCTGAAACCTTCGCCGGTTGGTAACATATTCCTCATAATCAATATAGCTGTTTACATAACGGGTTTGGTTAAATGAGAACCGATTCATTTGAATGGAGGAATACAACTCTCCGTCGAACCACACCTTCATGGAATAAATTCCGCAACGGTTGGCTGAACCATCCAAAAAATCGTTTGCCTCAATTGCAATTCCAATTTCACCATAAACTGGAATAACCGCAGTTTCATGCAGCTGGTTTTTGCCGTCCGTGAAAACTACAGGGTATATTTTTTTAACAGGATTATAATCCACATGTGAAAATTCATTCAATGGCACTACCATTATGGAATACAATTTTGGTGCAATATTATCGGTAACCGGGAAATTATATTGTAATGGATTTAACGGTTCTTCCGATTTAGTGTCCCTGATCTCGAAATGAAGGTGAGGCCCGCCCGAACTGCCGCTGTTGCCGCTTTTCGCAATAACTTCATCCTGCCGCACATTGAAAAGGTTTTCAGAAATCTTTTCATCTATACGGAATGATTTTTTTTCATATTGCATTTCTTTAATGTAACTTTTAATGTCTTCCCTGAAACTCCCGAGATGTGCATAAACAGAAGTGGTGCCATTGGGATGGTCGATATAAAGTGCGTTCCCAAAACCTGAGGGAGAGACTGCTACACGTGATACAAACCCATCTGCTACCGAATGAACCGGATATCCGGTTTTTTTTTGGGTTTTTATGTCTATTCCCGAATGAAAATGATTGCTGCGGAGTTCGGCAAAGGTGCCACTCAGGAAAATTGGGATTTTAACCGGACTGGTATAATAATTATCCTGAGCCGGTAATTTAACGACAAAAACAGTAAAAATTAAAAACAGGAAATACTTCATGTACTTTTAGTGACCAGTAAAAATAAAAAAACATTTTTTATTTGTAAAAACCGGCGATATAAACCTTTATCCAGACCGGTATTTAAGGATTTAAACGAGAGAACCTGATGATAATTGTATTCTATATGAGTCAATATTTCGCAAACATTTTTACAATATGGTAAAAATATTAACTTTGTCCGTGAATTGCTGCAAATATGACTGACGAAGATCGTTTGCTTCTTAAGGAATTTAAAGCTAATGTGTATCGGTTGTTTCAGGAGTATGAAAGAATAAAAACTGATAAAAAGGTGCTGGAAGACCATATGGCAGCTTTAAATCGCGACATTGCAATTCTTCAGGATGAAAAGAACGTTCTGAGCAGGGAAAATGAAAATATAAAACTTGCCAACCATATTCTTGCCGGAAAGGACAAGGATGGGGAAGCAAAAAGGAAAATAAATAGTTTAGTACGGGAAATCGATAGGTGTATCGCATTACTCAATAAGTAATGAACGGTGAATAAGGATCAATTAAGAATAAATATCAGGATCGAAGGACGTGTTTACCCGCTGAGAATCGATCGCAATGATGAAGAGAGACATCGTAAGGCTGCAAAAACATTGAATGAAACAGTGGATAAGTACAGGAATCTGTTTCGGGATAAAGATTCTCAGGATGTACTTGCAATGGCAGCTTTTCAGATAGCATTGAACCATACAGAGATGCTTGAACGTGAAGATAAGTCTCTTTTTATGGATGGACTGAAAGATTTAAATGACGATATTTCTGACTTTTTAAGAGAAAAGGTCACGGAATAAGGAACCAAAGTTTAATAGATTTACCGAAACCCGTATTAAACTGCTTTGGAATCAAAGCGGTTTTATACGGGTATTTTTAATTAGTTAATAAAATTAAGTACAATGGATGTGATATCGATTATTATAGGTGCTGTCGCTGGTTTTATAACCGGCGGAATTCTGGCATATTATGCCTGGGATAAAGCTCTGAGGAAGAAAAAACGAAAAATTATCAGTGAGGCCAACAACGAAGGGGAAGTTATTAAGAAAGATAAAATTCTTCAGGCAAAGGAAAAGTTTTTACAATTGAAAACCGAGCATGAAAAATTTATCCAGGAGAAAAGTTCCAAGTTAAATGTATTGGAAAATAAATTAAATGCACGTGAAACAAACATCAATCAGCGTCGTGAAGAACTGCAAAAGAAAACGCGTGAATTTGAAATTACCCGCAAAGAGGTTGAAACACTTCGTGAGAACCTGAATGCACAGATGCAACGGGTAGAACTTAAAAGTGAAGAACTGGACAAGATTCACCGGTTAAATCTTGAAAAACTTGAGCAACTTTCAGGGTTATCGGCAGAAGAAGCTAAAGCCCAGCTTGTAGAGTCACTTAAGGATGAAGCTCAGTCGGAAGCTGCTGCCTACATCAATGAAATTATGGAGGAAGCCCGGCAAACGGCCGGAAAAGAAGCAAAAAAAATAGTGGTAAAATCGATACAACGGGTGGCAACAGAGACTGCCGTTGAAAATGCCGTTACTATTTTTCACATAGAAAGTGATGAGATAAAGGGTCGAATCATTGGACGTGAAGGCAGAAACATACGTGCTCTGGAAGCTGCTACCGGCGTTGAGATAGTTGTAGACGATACTCCTGAAGCCATAGTGCTGTCTGCATTTGATCCTGTCCGTCGTGAAATTGCCCGTTTGGCATTGCACCAGTTGGTTACCGATGGAAGAATTCACCCAGCCCGCATCGAGGAAGTGGTAGAAAAAGTAAAAAAGCAGGTTGAGGAAGAAGTAATTGAGACAGGAAAGCGAACTGCCATCGATCTTGGTGTGCACGGGCTGCATCCTGAGTTGGTAAGGTTGATTGGTAAAATGAAATACAGATCCTCATACGGACAAAATCTGCTGCAGCACTCCCGTGAAGTTGCCAACCTTTGTGCCATAATGGCCTCGGAACTTGGTTTAAATCCAAAGAAAGCCAAACGCGCCGGTTTACTGCACGATATAGGAAAAGTTCCGGATGATGAGCCTGAATTGCCGCATGCCGTTTTTGGTATGAAACTGGCCGAAAAATACAAGGAAAAGCCTGACATTTGCAATGCTATTGGTGCCCACCACGACGAAGTGGAGATGGAAACCTTACTGGCACCAATCGTGCAGGTTTGTGATGCTATCTCAGGTGCCCGCCCTGGTGCCCGCCGTGAAGTGGTGGAATCTTATATCAAACGATTGAAAGACCTGGAGGATTTGGCTCTCTCATATCCCGGAGTTACAAAAACTTATGCCATACAGGCGGGACGTGAGTTGCGTGTGATTGTAGGTTCCGATAAAATGAGTGATCAGGAGGCAGAACAACTCTCTTACGACATTTCAAAACGCATTCAGGATGAGATGACTTATCCGGGACAGATTAAAATTACTGTTATCAGGGAGACCCGTGTGGTCAGCTATGCAAAGTAAAGGTAAATGAATAATTGAAAAAGCTGTAACAAAGCTTCCCTGTAACGGGAGGCTTTTTTTTTGGCTAATTAGGAATGCCGGTTAAATTTCATGCAGAAAGTTTTAAATGCTCATCTGTTAAATTAGAAGTTTTCTAGTTGATGAAATCTTTGAATGCATTGTATGTTCCGCCGGAACGTTCGCGTTCTTGAATGTCATGCTGATTTTTCTTCCAGTCTTCCGCCAGAAATCTCATTGTTTGATCGGCATGTGAAAAAAACATTTTATACGATTGGCAGAACCTTGGTTTCCGCTTATCCTGAGGGTCTTTGATACGGTCCTTTGTACAGCCGCCGTAACATTTGCTCAGCCATGGACAGCGACGGCATTCTCCGGGAAGTATTGCTTTTGCAGCTCCAAACACCTGTTGCTTTTTTGAATTCAGCAGGGTAATTATCTTGTGGTTCATAACATTACCCAGTTTCCACTTTGGTTCAACAAAAAAATCACAACTGTAAACATTTCCATTGTGCTCAATCACCACGTAGGGGCCACATTCTTTCATCATGGTACATTCGGGTGCCTGAAGTCCGACATAAGGATAAAAAACCGAATCAAAATGACGCACCTGTGTGGTAGGCTGACCGTTTTCGAAATCGGCTTTCCATAAATCAAATATCCGGCAGAGGAATTCACCGTAAGCTTTGGCTGAAACAGAAAAAGGCGCTGCTCTGGAAGGATCATGTGGATCCGTCTCTACTATGGGAATAAACTGCATCCATGTTAATCCCAGTGATTTGAAATAGTTGTATGTTTCATCGGGAAACTGAACTGAATAATCGTTTAATGTAGCCAGTACGTTTACTGCCACTCCGCTTTCAAGAAGCATGCGGATGTTCTCTTCAACCTTTTGATGGGTACCTTTTCCGGTTTTATCCATCCGGTAGCGATTATGGATATGTTCCGGACCATCGAGCGAAAGACCAACCAACCAGTCGTATTTCTTTAAAAAATCAGCCCATTCGAGGTTTAAAAGCATTCCATTTGTTTGTAATCCATTACCCACAGTTTGTCCATGGCCGTACTTCATTTCCAGTTCAACTGCGCGTTTATAAAAATCGAGCCCCATGAGCGCAGGTTCTCCCCCCTGCCATGCAATAGATACGGCATTGCCCGATTGCTGCATCACCTGCCTGATCATTTCTTCCTGAACTTCATCGCTCATGCGGTGACGACTTGTTTCAGGAAACAATCCCGCTTTTTCGAGATAAAAACAATAGGTACAGTTTAAATTGCAGTCGGGGCCGGTTGGTTTTACCAGTACTGATGTTAAGGGCCTGAAATTTTTTGACATGCTTCTCCTCCGGTATTTATCTATCGTTGCAAACATACTAAAATCTGCATGCTTTAAAAAAAATAGAGTTAATTTTACAACAGGAAGTAAAAAAATAATCTTTATGAAACTGATAGGCAACATTATCTGGCTGATATTTGGAGGTCTGACTATTTTTTTAGAGTATATAGTTGCAGGGATTGCCTTGTGTATAACCATCATTGGTATTCCCTTTGGACTTCAGGCTTTCAAACTGGGAATTCTTGCTCTTTGGCCTTTTGGAACAAAAATATCCTACATGGAACATGCTTCAGGATGCCTCTCTGCCATAATGAACATTCTTTGGCTGATTGTAGCAGGAATATGGATTGCCATTACTCATTTAATTTTTGGAATTCTGCTTGGAATTACAATAATTGGAATTCCCTGGGCTAAACAACATTTTAAAATGGTTTCACTGGCACTTACTCCATTTGGAAGAAAATTGGATTGAAGGGACGATAATTTGTTTTTTTTGGTTCGTTTTAAAAAAGTAACCTGTTAATAATGCTTTGCAGTAAATTAGTTATAGGTGCAAGAAATGCAGCATGAAATCATTAAAGCTGTTTATTTGCCTTAGTCAGTGTAACAGGAATGAGTATTGTACCGGCAAGCAAATTTTAAAAGGTAAGAAACTACGAATAGGATTAATAGAAAAGTTATTTGTACTTTATAGTTTAACTTTGTTTCAACTTCCAGATATAGGAAACCCTGACGGTTTTATATTCCCAATGCCTTAAGCCATGGTGGTATTGAAGCCGTATGGCTTTATCCTGAAAGTCCTTACGCAGATCGAAATTGATTTGCATGGGTTTATCGCGTTCATTTTTATAACCCGAGTAACCTGACCATGATGTGGAAAAAAGCCAGTGGTAACAGATGAAATCTACTCCAGCGCCATAAAGAAGGGCATCGTTTTGCAGGTTCAGTTCATCGTTTGTTTGCCAGCTGTAAAATCCCAGCATTCCGAATGGCCTGAAAAACGAGGTTGTTCCAGGCCCCAGGTTTTTAGAAAAGCTAAAGTCAAAAAAATAGCCCGGGCTGTCGGTATAACGGGCACCTTCCAGTTGATTGCCTGATGCTGTTTTTGTAGCAAAACGGAATAAGGTATTCGGAAATTTTTTATCACGCACTATCTGAATCAGGGTACTGAAATAGAAATCACCTATTGCTGTTCCTTTCCCATCTACAATCCGGGCAAAACGTTCATCTCTGATCTCTTTTGAAAAGGCAAATTGCTCGAAAGCCACCCCGTACAATTCCACTGCAATTTTATTTTCCGCAAAAGGAAAATAGACATATCCTGAAACATCGCGGGTAGGATCTCCTTTATGAAAATGATTGGATGCCGTAAGTTCTATCTCAGCTTTTGATGAAAGCACTCCCTTTTGAACTTGTGGCACAGGAAGGGCATTTGGTCCAAGGTAGCCGGGTGATATTTTAATCCAGTTGCGCCAGCCGGGATCTCCTTCTTCCCAATTGTGCAATTTGTTCCACCAGGTATAATCCGTATCTTCCTGTTGAGCAAATCCATGAAGAGTGGCGGAAATAAAGAGCACTATAACCAGGATGCGTCTCATCGTTTCGTTTTTTTTATGTAAAAATTGAAAAAGGACTGCAAAAAACTGCAGTCCCTGATCTTATAAATTCAGTTTCTCTCTTATTGAAGGAGGAATAGCATCTTTATGCACCATTATGCACATGGTTTTATAACTCACGTAGGGTTTAGATGCATAAAAATACCCGTTGAACCGGTTGTAATTGCCCCATGAATTTTTTACTTTATAAAATGTTTCTCCACGCTTGTCTTTTGCAATGCCTATAATGTGCATTCCATGATCATCAGTGGTTTGAAAATTGTCGAACGCTGTCTGGCGCATTTCCTGTGTTACCTGCTTTTCCGGTACTGGTTTTATAAGTTTGTACAATTCATCTTCCTGTTCTTTTTCAGACAGAGCTTCCCATCGGGCTTTTTCAGCATCATTCATGTTTTTTTCGGGTACTTCCGGTAAAACAGCCACACCCTGCTTTCCGCTCAAAAACCCTTTTTCACTGACATCTGCTGCCCAGGCTACAGTAAATCCATTGTTTAAAGAATAATCAATGATTTCTTCCAGCTCAGGGAGCGGAACATTATACATTTCATCCCACGACCAGTTATCGGGAACCTCCAGGATGAATTTCGAATAAAACGGATGGTGAGTGAATGAAGTTATCTCAACATAATCATTCATGTTAAGCCCCATATAACTATTTGCAAAGCTCAGGGGTGTATAAATTTTTCCATCGTATTTAAATTTTTCCGGAACTTCTCCCAAATAAGTATCGAGGATTTGCGTATAAGCATCATACCAGGCCGTGCTGAGTTTTTGATTCCTGTTTTCCGCAACCGCATCGATATATTCTTTAAGAACAGTATCCATCTCACCATGAACATGTTTTTCTTCTCCATAATTCAAGCCTTTGTATGCATCTTCAGGAACCATTCCATAGTTTGAAATCACATTGGTAACATCATGGAAAGCACCTCCTTCTGAAAAGTTCAGGTTGCCATGAAGACGAACATATTTCTTTCCTTTTTCAGCATAAGTCTGCCGCACAACAAACATTTCCGAAAAGTTGACGCCTGGTTTACCCATTCTGATCATTTCGGAAGAAAGGAAAGAAAGGCCTGCAAATGCCCAGCATGTTCCTGTTAGGTTCTGGTCCTCTACGGGAGTAGACAACATTACTTTGACATCTGTAAATTGCCATTCATCATATCGTTCTTTCGGATTATTTTGTGCAAAGGCGGGAAATAAAAAACTGACAACAAAGGTTGCTGTCAGCAGGAAGTTTATCTGCTTATTCATCTAACCGATTTTTTCTTTTTTGAAATTCAAAATTAGCAATAATATTTTCTTTGAAAAATTTTTAACATTTCAAAACATATTTAATCAGTACTGTTAATTTTATTTATTTCGGAATATCGAAAACAACCTGTCAGATGATCGTTTACTATACCGGTAGCCTGCATATGAGCATAAATAATGGTTGACCCCACAAATTTAAATCCCCGTTTTTTCAAATCATCTGATATTTTATCTGAAAGGTTTGTTTTAGCCGGAAGTTCATTTGTGCCTGAAAATGCATTAATTATAGGTTTATCGTTTACGAAACTCCATATGTACCTGTCGAAACTGATAAATTCTTTCCTTACCTCCAGGAAACGAAGGGCATTATTGACACAGGCATGCAGTTTTAGTTTGTTGCGGATAATTGATTTATCATTCATAAGGTCGTCAATTTTCGACTGACTGTACCGGGCGATGGTTTCCGGATTAAAATCGTCCAATGCCATTCTAAATGCTTCCCGCTTATTGAGTACAATCTGCCAGCTTAGGCCAGCCTGGAATCCCTCTAATATCAGGAATTCAAAAAGTTTCTGGTCGTCATGAAGCGGAACGCCCCATTCTGTGTCGTGGTATTTCATCATTAACCCGTTTCCTAAAGCCCAGTTACACCTTTTACACATAATTTTGTTTTTTTTTGAAAAGTTAAATAAAACTAATGAATATGGTTCCTGTTTTCATTTAATATTATTTTTGCTGACTAAGGAGAAAAAAAATGAAGAAATATATTATTGCACTGGTAATTTTGCTGATATCAGCTGTTTTTACCGAGGCGCAGCTAAATATAAACCATTATATGAGGGTAGGCCGGACCCGTATTTCCATTGAGAATTATACCGGAGCCATCGAATATTTTAATATCGTAATTAAATTTAAGCCCTACGTTCCCGAAGCTTACTTCTACAGGGGGGTAGCTAAACAACAGCTTGAAGATTACCGGGGTGCCATTCTTGATTACAACAAGGCCATTGAAATGAAGCCTTTTTATCCTCTGGCATTTATGTACCGTGGTATGGCATATCATAATCTTGGAGATTATAAAAAGGCAATTGAGGATTATAACCGGGGACTGGAATTTGATCCTAAAAATGAGCCTATTTACAATAACCGGGGAATAGCAAAACTTGCCCTGAAAGATGTAGAAGGTGCCATAGAAGACTACAACAAGGCGCTCGAAATAAATTCCAAATCGACAAATGCCCTGATGAACCGCAGCAATGCACGGATAGTTCAGGGTAATCTGGAAGAAGCTATACGTGATTTAAACCAGGTCATTGTTATTCGCCCTCATTATGCCGGAGCATATCTTAATCGCGGTATCGCCCGTTTTGAGATGGATGATTATGCATCAGCATTGCGTGATTACGATCAGGCAATAAAGTTTGAACCTGAAAATGCAATGGCATATAATAACCGGGGAATCGTAAAACATAAGCTGGGCGATTATGAAGGGGCCATAATGGATTATGACATGGCACTCCGGCTGGATACGGAATTGGCAAGTGCCTGGTTTAACCGTGCCATGGCGAGGGAAGTGCTGGGACGGCCCGGATTTGAAAACGATTACCGGATTGCAGCACTGCTAAATCCTCAATTCGATTTGGAAAGCCGTAAACTGGATGCAGAACAGATGGCACAAACCCAGCAACAGCAGTCGAAACAGGGAGCAGCTTCATCTGGTCAGTCTGGTTCTGCTCCGAATACGAATCAGAGTGCCAATAACCAGCAGAATAACCAGGGAAATACAAATCAGACTGCTTCTGATGATACCGAATCAGATGATGCCCCACGCAAACGTCGGCAGCAATTAAACCTGGTAGTTGAGGATACCCGGAATCTGCCTGCAGATGAGGAGGTGGAGGTGGAAGATGGAAGAATCCAAAACCGGAATATTGCCATCGACCTGCAGCCAATTTTTATTATTTCTGCTTTCGAGAAGAATGCAGTGGATTATGAACGCTCACAATATTATAATCTCGCCATCGATGCTCTAAACCAGATAACAAATTACAATCCGCTGTTTACAATTACAAATAAGCCGGTAGATGAATACCGGGAAGTATTCGAAAATTTTATCCTTTATTATAATGCCCGGCTTAATATTGAAAAAAGCAGTCATAATTTTATGAACCGCGGCATCTTTTATAGCCTGACCGGCGATTACAATGCTGCTTTTGACGATTTAAACCGTTCCCTCGAATTGGATAAGGAACAGGCAATTGTGTATTTTATAAGAGGAAATACCCGGTATAAAATGCTCGAACAAATTGAACAGCTTGCCAACCCCGTGGAAGAATTATCGGTTTCGGTTGGAGCTTCCGGCAATGGGAATGAAGAAACTGTACTTGATTTGCCGGAATACCAGAAAATTTTGGATGATTACCAGCAGTTGTTATACCTCAAACCTGAATTCTTTTTTGGTTATTACAACCGTGCCTACATCAAATTAAGATTAAAAGAATATAAAAATGCTATTGAAGATTTAAATGTTGCCATTGAACTCGAACCTGAATTTGCAGAAGCCTATTTTAACCGGGGGCTTACAAAAATTTTTCTTGATGATATTGATGGAGGGGCACTTGATTTAAGCCGGGCCGGCGAATTGGGAATTCAAGGAGCTTATAATATTATTAAGAGATATTGCAATTAGAGGTTCATTTTTTTTCTTTTCTGGTTATTTTATTTTTCCTGTATCTGAAAGTATTCCCTTCTTTTCAGTAGTTGAATTCAGGCAACGGGGGATGTTTATTATTCAGATTTTATATTTCCGAAAGGGAAGCACCGATGGTTTAGAGGTCCGAAAACATACTTTGGCCGGTTTTAATTCAGACTTAACTCAATTTTAACTCAATGTAAATTCGATTATAATTGAATTTACATTGAATTTTAATTGAGTTATAATTGAGTTTACATTGAATTTGATCCGTACAAGGTAGCCTGTAAGTCCCTGCTTTACCATGCACTGGAAAAAGCGGAAGCAAGATTTATCTGCTCTCAATTGTAGCGCTTGTTTATTGGCGGTTTTGGCACTTCTGAATGCTGCAGGTCTATGCGTTTTCTTCAGAGAGGCGGATGGTTTTTCTATGATCAACAAATGCTGGTAAAAAAAAAGCACCTGTTGAATAACAGATGCTTTATAATTTGCGGTGCGGACGGGACTCGAACCCGCGACCCTCGGCGTGACAGGCCGATATTCTAACCAAACTGAACTACCGCACCCTATATTCTAAATTTATGAGAACTCCCTGTTTTCGTATGTTTCCGTTTTTTTAGGTGCTGCAAATATATACTTTCTTTTGTTTCCTGCAATGTAAAATAATGATATTTTTTTTCTGTTTAGCAGAGTGTTGAAAATCAGAAATGTGTATGTATTCTATTTTTTTACCCGTACCAATTTTAAAGCCGATAATGCTTTTTCTCCCTCCCAGCGGTAGGCCAGCAGCGACTTGCTGCCTGTGATGCAGGCATCGATGCAACATATGTTTGGACTGATGATATGGGGTCCGTTAGAACGGCAATAATGGCCGAAAAATACGATTGGGCTGTTTTCAGGATAAGCCAACACTTCAGGTGTGATTTGCGGAGGAATGGTATAATCCGGTAACTCATACTTATTTTCGAACGAAAGTTCTTTGAATGTTTTTCCCTTCGGATTTTCCCACCAGCGCATCCTGAACGATCTTGGTGATACTCCCTTGCTGTTGATGATTTTTAAATCTCCCGGAAGTTTAAACTGAGGACCTTTGGTAAGCAGCCAGATGTTTCGTGCCAGTGGGGATCCGGGATATTTTTCCAGTTTCATGAAAACTTCCTTTTTAATTTTTCCGGAAGGAAGGTTTTCTTTAATAAACTCAATTGCCTGATCCGACCAGCATGCATGAACCACACGTATTCCATTCAGTTCAAGAAATAACGGAAGGGTACGGAGCCATTTAACATGATCGTTCCATTCATCGGGATAATTTTTGAATTCGTTTAGTGTTTTTATTTCTGTGATGTCGTTTTTATTCAAAGGATTGTCTTTGTTTTTTAGGTGGTTGATGATGATGTTTACCTCATGATTTCCCAATATGGCCAATGCATTTTTATTCTCTACCATAGTCCTTATAGTACGTAACGTTTTTCTGATTTGAGGTCCTCTGTTAATAAAATCACCAACAAAAATGGCCTTCCTTTCCGGATGCGAATATCCCGATGTTGTTTTTTTATAGCCCAGCTCAAGTAGCATCCTTTTCAGCAGAGGTGCGTATCCGTGAACATCTCCTATAATATCGTACATAAGCAAATTTATTTCACAGCAAGTTATAAAAAGCTGTTAAAACCAACAGCAGATTTTTACTGCCATTCTTTATTTTACAAATATATACTTACGATTTTTTTCAGGAAATGAAAGCAATGTTTATTTTTGAGGGGAAGTATCTGTTTATTTTACTTAATTTATTATTGAATCCTGACGAGCAATGAAGAATTTTAAAAGCTATTTTATTGTGCCTGCTGAACCTAAGGATGTTTACAATGCACTTACAAATAAAAAAATGGTGGAAATATGGACAGGAGAAGAAGCAACTATGGAAGCAGTACCGGGAACTGAATTTTCCTTATGGGGAGGCAGCATTACAGGACTGAATAAAGAGTTTGAAGAAAATCACAAGGTCATACAACAATGGTATTTTGGTGAACAGGAAGAACCTTCCATGGTATCCATTATTCTTCATCCCGATAAAAGGGGAACCAGTATAGAACTGCGGCATACCAATATACCTGATGATGCCTATGAAAATATTGTGGATGGTTGGAAGGAAGATTATTTTAATGCCCTGAAGGAATTGTTTATCTAAAAACTTTCACAATAATTGGTCACCCGGGTTACCCTTGGAAATGATTTATAAATTTTTCTTTTTTGAGTATTGTAGCTGAAAAATATTGTTTATCGGGTAAGTTGTTATCTGAGTCTGTAGCAAACTTAATCTCAAATGATAACATTTATAGAATTATAAAAAAAGGAAAATAGCTGAACATATATTTCGCAGTTGATCTTTTTCCCTTTTAAGAAAGGATTTTACCTTGTTCCCGATGCAGTTTTCCAGGAGAGGTCATCTTTTTTATTCTTTTATACGCAACCAATCTGCTAACTTCTTCATCTGAATGTTGTAGTTCAAAAGAAAATGTAATGAAGAGGAAATGGACAATTTTAATAAGTATTTTAGTTTTTATTTCATGTTCAGTTGAAAATGATTTAACCAATAGTGGCCTGGTAGAGTCATTTCTGAAACAAGAAATTCATATTCAATCCGGAGATGTATTAAAAATAAATCTGGGCAATTTCGGAGATGAAGAAGGTGCCCGGATTTTCGTTAATCCTCAAAATGCCAAAGTAAGCAAGTTGTATCGTGAGCTATCGGCGGGTTCCATGTTCTATGAATATTCGCCCCTGGATGATTTTTCCGGTAAAGACATAGTTGGTTTTATAATAAACCGGGGCTCAGATGGTGCAAGTTTAGGAATAAGTGACTCTATTCGCATTTGCATTATTACTGAATAAATTAAAATATAAGATAAGAAAGTTAGCTGTTGCATAAAAGGATTTATTCTGTTCAAAAAGGAATAAAGTTGCATTCAATCCTTTTATTGGCACAATTTTAGTAGATTTGCAGACAGTTCTTTGGCAATAAAATGCCTGTACTATCGGGGGCTGATTGGTTTTGACAGCGGGTAGAAGAGGCAGGTAAGCATGCAGGGTTTTGGTTGTTGACCCTTAAAAAATAATAATCAAAACCATAATTGGCGAAAATAATTACGCTCTTGCTGCGTAACCGAATAAAGTAGGTTAACGCTTAATCCCGGCACAAGGTGCCGGGACAGGACATCGCCCGGGTGCTGTTGCCACGAAGCGGCCCGATCAGGCGGTGCAAGTAAATCGAGGCTAGCTGAAGTTTTGCTCCGCAGCTTCAGCGAAACTAAAGGAGCTAAGGTACCGGTCGGTGGCTCCGATCCAGCCGGTGCATGAAAATTAAGTCGGGGATAAGCATGTAGAAAGCCTGTGGCTTCCTCGTTTGGACCGGGGTTCGACTCCCCGCAGCTCCACTTTTTTAGTTGATCATCAGGAGATTAAATAGAAGTTAGTAAATATTTAGGAAATAATCCGATATTTAACTGTTTTTTGCCTGATTCAGAATAACTTTTATTGTGTAAGCTTGGATTGTAATTCAGAATTACACAGAGTATAAAATTAAGTATTTAGTTTGAAGGCCGAATCGTCATTCGGCCTTTATTTTTGTCAGAATAAAAATTTTGTCATGAGATAATAAAGCTGACATGTTAATTTTCGACTTTCTAAAAGAGCTAAGGTAACATTTCAACAACCTTCTCTTCATTCTTAATTATTTCCTTTTGAACATACCTTTTAAAATCATTCACCGAGGTAAAACATCTAAATCCGGCATTATTTGCAATAGAAATGATTTCAGCGCCTTCATTCAGCAAAACAGCTACAGGTTCACTTAATTTATACAGTAGTTTTCAATTCTCCATAAACTTTCATCCATTGGAATCCACTGAGAAGATAAAGCTCCAGGATGGTTTCTTTCAACCTTATAAAAGTATTTTTCCGGTAAACTGTCGCTTATCCTTAGGTTGGTATCTTTTGTAAGAATTTAAAAGCCGGATTGGTCCTCATCACGACCAATTTCAGTTATCGTTATTCTTTTATTAATTTTTGAGAAAACTCCGGTAAAGTAAAAATACTTATCATAAATCAGCAAAATGAACCCCAATAAACCAGTAAATTATATATGTTTAGGAATGTTGTAATTACTATTTTTGTTTTACATGAAATGAGAATAAAATATAGTTTGAGTTATATGATCAGAGAAGATATTCTCGTGAGTGTGGATATAATCCAAATTTGAGATAAAACAGAGTAAAGCAGAAAAAGTATTTAGAGGAGTCTGTCTCGAATATGGAATATAATAAATAAAAAAAAATAATCATAATTATTTGGTCTATATGGGATACTACAACTTAATTCGAAAAGTATGAAAAGGATATTAGTTGCAGAAGATAACAGATTAATTCTGGAAACAGTTGCACGTAGTCTTTCAAAAGAAGGCTATGATATTATTAAAGCATATGACGGTAAAGACTGTATGAATAAAATTAAAGACAATCAAATTGATTTAATCATCACCGATTTGTACATGCCTTTCTTAAATGGATTGGAGGTAATTTCTTTACTGCACAATGAATCGGATTTTGAAACTCCGATTTTGGTGCTTTCAGCTGCCGGGAAAGAAGAAACAGTAATGAAGGCATTTGAATTGGGAGCCGATGATTTTATGATTAAACCTTTCAGTTTGATTGAACTTAATGTTAGGGTTAAAAAGCTTTTGGCAATAAATAATGATTTGAGTGTCCGTTATGCATCATAAAATGGCTGTCCCTTGAAATTTGTTTCAGCGTATCAAAGATAAAATTGTATTTGGTAGTTAGTCAAAAATAATAAGATGTTGAAACAAGTTTAGAATGACGGTCAAATAAAAATAGGATACATTAAGATATTTCTAAAAGTTAGTATATTTACCTAATCATGTACATTTGTCAAACCTAATCTTATGGAACATGTCATATTTTACCCAGGTAAAATTGATTATCCCCTTTGCATTCATTCTTTATTTAACTTTTTTTTCTTTTCTTGAAAATACGGATGCCTCAAACAGATATTATGTGCCATCGGCAACATCAAAAACTTCAATTGACTTAAATAAAATCATCAAAAAGAATAGAATTGATGATAATTTCAAAGAATTAAAAACAGATTTCCGGGGTTCGAAGATAGATAAGGATCATAATAATTTGGAAGAGTTTCCTGCTTATGCCTCAGTTCTGATTGAAAAAGAAAAGTTAACCAACGCTTTTTTACCAGGAATTGAGGAAGACTCTTTACAGATAGGTCAAGGCGCTAGTGAACAAGATTCTGTAAAAAATAAAAAAGGAGAACAGTTAATTACTAACTCCAATGTCGATAAACCCAACTCAAAGTCAGAAAATAACAAAGTAAAAGGTGAGTTGCAGAAGAATAGAGATTACCCAGGATCACTGATAACTGGTAAAATGTTGGTCCGTATTTTTTTAAGCGATAACAAAGCCCAAAACTTAAAAAATAAACTGATCAATTATGGAGAAAATAATGTTCCTCAGTATTTCAGAAATCCTTATTTTAATCTAGTTGATATATTTTTTCAATACCCTGTAGTATTTGCATTTTTTATTCTTATTTTATTTTTTATCATAAATATATTTTGTGTACTTCTGATTTTAAATTACACAATAAAAAGTAAGAATAAAAAAGCCAGGTATGAGGAGTACTATAGAAGAATTTATGAGGAAGCATTAATATCTTATATATTTGGTGAGCTTGAATGGAACGAGGTTGTTGGTAAACTTGTTAAAAATAAAAAGACTCGAAACAGAAAAATTCTGATTTCAATTCTTTTAAATCTTCATGAAAACCTTAAAGGCGAGGTCAATAAATTTATTCCTAAAATTTATAACAATCTTGAGTTGTATAAAGATTCATTTAAATCTGTACGTTCATCCTTTAACCACATAAAAGTGAAAGGAATTCGTGAATTAACATATCTTTATCCCGAGAAGGCAAAAGAAATAGTTCTTGACTATATAAATTATCCGGATGATTTGGTAAGGGCTGAAGCTCAAATGGCATATATAATACTTAACAAAAATAATCCATTTGAATTTTTAAGTTCATTAACAAAACCATTTACACGTTGGACGCAATTATCTGCTTTTTATTTACTTCGTTTATATCAATTACCTGTACCCTCATTTTCTGACTATCTGTATTCGAAACATCCTACGATTCAAAATTTTTGTTTGCAAATGATAACTTATTTTCAGCAACTTGAAAATGTTTCGGAAATATTTAATATGATGAATAGCAAAGTTGAACGAACACGCTTTTTGTCTTATAACGCAATTAATGATCTTCGACTTTATGAAGGGAGAATTCCGATTAAAGAAAGATATAGAAATGAAACATTTAAAAATAAAATTGAAATAATTAAAGCCTTTAAAAATATTGGTGACGAAGAGGATTTTCAATTTCTTGAACATATTATCAAATCAGAATCAGTAACATTGAAATTGGAAGCTTGCCGATCCATGTATTTTATGAATAAGGAAGGATGTGAAAGATTGATTAAACTGGGGAAAACATTTAATCCGGAGATAGAAAAAATTATTGCTCATATTACAGATCCAAGAAATTAAAAAATGGCTGGAGAAATTATAAGAACCATATTTGAATCATTTTTCTTAATATACACTATTAGTATATTTTTCGTGTATTTATCACTAGCCATTGTATCAGCGAAAGAATTATTTAAAAACTTGAAAGATACAAAGGTTACTAATTATGATGCATTGCATTCTTCTCCTTTTACTCCAACAATTGCAGTGTTAGCGCCTGCATACAACGAGTCGCTTACAATTGTTGAAAATATAAAAGCATTGCATGGGCTTTATTATCCAAGTTTCGAGATAATTGTTATAAATGATGGCAGCAAAGACAACACACTCGAAAAATCAATTGAAGCTTTTGAACTCGAAAAGGTCCCGTATGTAATTGATTACAAAATACCTTGTTGTGAAATTTTAGGAGTTTATAAATCAAAAAATAAAGCATATAGCAATCTCACTGTAATTGACAAAGTTAATGGTGGAAAAGCTGATGCTTTGAATTCAGGGATTAATATAGCAAAAGGCGATTATATTGTTTCTATTGATGTGGATTCAATAATTGATCCTCATGCACTTAAAAAACTTATTAAACCATTTTTTGAAGAAACCGATGAGAAAGTAATTGCTGCCGGTGGCGTAATTCAAATTGCAAATTCATGTAAAATTGAAGATGGACACTTGATTGAATTTAATGTGCCGGATAAATTTTTGCCTCGTTGCCAGGTGATTGAATACAGCCGATCGTTTTTAATGGGTAGATTGGCTTGGAGCAGGCTTGACGGTTTACTCTTAGTTTCAGGAGCCTTAGGTCTTTTTGATAAAGAAGTAGTGATTAACTGTGGAGGATACTATACAAAAACAGTGGGTGAAGATATGGAACTGGTAGTTCGTATGCGGGAATACATGTCAGCCAAAGGTGAAAAGTATAAGGTGGTATATGTTTCTGATTCTCTTTGCTGGACAGAAGCCCCATCAAGTTTAAAGGTATTAGGGAGCCAGAGAAATCGGTGGACACGTGGGACTATAGACACTATTTTACTCCATAAAAATATTTTCTTTAATCGAAAATATGGATTTATGGGATTAGTAGCGCATCCATATTGGGTCTTTTTCGAGTGGTTGGCTCCTATAGTTGAGGTGTTGGGCATCATTTATTTTATTATTATTGCTATGATTGGCCAATCTAATTGGGCATTATTTTCTATTATGTTATGCTTTGTATATTTTTTCGCTATAACCTTTTCAACATATGCCATTCTTTTTGATCATCTTGCTAATAACAAGTACAAAAAGAAAAAAATGATTGTCAAACTTGTATTAACATCCTGGATAGAACCAATATTGTATCATCCCTTAATTGTTTACTGGGGGATTCGGGGTAATTTTGATTACTTTATCCGAAAGAAAAAGGCCTGGGGTAAAATGACGCGTACCGGATTTGAAAAATCCACTTTATAAGTAACAGTCTTAATTATGCAAAAAGTTCATAATCAAATTATAAAAAATAGCAGATTAATTTTTTACAGGATATTATTAATCTTGTCTTTTTTTCAATTCCAAGGCTGGGGTAATTACGCAAGCGCTCAAACTTTTGAAGAAGCAATGAATTTGGCAACTAATGGTGAAACAGCAAAGGCCCGTGAAGTTTGCAGAGCAATCCTTACAAAAGGTTTTAATGCCGATATTGCACTTTTACTTGGAAGAACTTATGCCTGGGAAGGAGAATATGATTCAGCCCGGATTAATATCAACAATGTGCTAATGCACAATCCTGATTATATGGATGCTATAAGCGCTATTGCAGATGTAGAATATTGGTCACAGAATTATTCGGAAGCTATTAAATATTGTAATCTGGCATTGCAAAAGGATTCAACCGCTGAAGATTTTTGGATGAAAAAGGCAAAAATTTTATATGATAGTGAAAATGCTGAAGAAGCGGTTGAAGTGCTGGAGAGCTATTTAAAAATTGAACCAGGTAATGGAGAGTTTTTAAATCGATTAAAAGATTATCGTATGGATTTGTTAAAAAATACAATTCGGTTATTATATACAATAGATTTTTTTGATGCAGATTTTAATCGCGACCCCTGGCAAATTATGGCGTTGTCTTATGGCAGAGAAACGCAAATAGGAATGGTAATTGCCCGTGTAAATTTAGCCAACCGGTTTGGAATAACTGCATACCAGTATGAAATAGATGCCTATCCGAGTTTTACCGAGGATAGCTATGCCTATATTAACTACGGGTATTCTGAAAATACTATTTTCCCCAAGCATCGCTTTGGTTTAGAGTGGTACCAAAGTTTTCCAAAGTCATTTGAAGGTTCAATTGGAATGCGTTTTCTGGGATTTACGAACTCAAATGCCGACATTTACACAGCTACTTTGGGTAAATATTTTGGTAATTACTGGCTCTCGCTTCGGTCGTATATTACTCCGGGTGATGAGGAAACCTCTGTGTCCGCTTTACTTGTTTTAAGACGTTATTTTTCAGATCCTGAAAATTATCTTGGACTTCGCCTGGGATATGGAATTTCGCCTGACGATAATCGAAATTTAATTGATACGGGTGAGAAGCTTAATCTTAAAACAAAGCACGTCAAAATTGAATATAATCATATTATTAAACATAGATGGATTATTAAAACAGGGGCGGTTTTGGGTAGCGAAGAGAAAACAAGTGGAGGTTTTGCCGGTTATTATACTTTTGATGCTGGCATTTCACTTTTATTTTAGATGTTTTCTGTAACCTGCCGGCATACTTTAACAGAATTGAACCAAACTTATTCTTTTATAAATCTTTCAGATAAAACCGATTCAGTCGTTTTCGCAACAACGAAATATATTCCCGATTTATATTTTGTAACATCAAGAGAAAGTTCCATGTTATTTGTTACATAGCTATCAATCATTTTTCCATTTATGTCGAAAACCTGCAAAGATTCAATTTCCTGCGATGCTTTCACACTAATAAAAAAACTGGATGGATTTGGATAAAGACTTAATGTTGAAATATTTGCTATTGGTGCTTCATTAATTGAACTATATGTGTCCACCTGTATATAGACGCTATTTGGTTCTGATAATGATAATCCGTCATAAACATAATATTTTAACGAGTCAAAGCCAACAAATTCATCTTGTGGAAAGTATTCGAACGATCCGTCGTTATTTAAATAAATTTGACCATTTGCCGGATTCTCTGCAATCAGGCATATCATTTCATTACCATCCAGATCAAAATCATTTTTCAAAAGACCATTTGAAGGTTCTATCAATAAAGAAGATGTCGCATTTTCAAAATAAAAACTATCTCTTACAGCTAATGCTGGTGTATTAAATTCATCCAGATTTTCCTTCATTAAGAAATAGGAATTTTTTAATTTTTCAATAGCCGAAGGCTCAGAAATATTCACCCATGAATTCCAAGTATATCTTTCAGAGGTGGAATACCATTTATCTTTATATTGCACAGCAATTAAAAAACCATCTGAAACAGTATCTTCCCTCACCGGGGTGTTTCTATCATCGTCCAGCACTTTCATTTGGTTTGGTTCAACAACATTGAGATATGACCATGGAATTCTTATATTAATTTTCTCATCCGATATGGTAACAGCATCTTTGGATGAAAAAGGCTGAAAGTCGTAATTTATCTGAAGATTTCCGATGTACTGAACATTTGAATGAAATTGATTATTCCTTAGTCTTTCTATTTCCCATGGAGCACCATCAGTTGCAATAGAATGATACAATTGGTTTGGGCTGGAAATATTATTATACCATATCCCAAAGATGTCATAGGCTTCAGTAACAAATAATTTTGCAGAATAATTGGTTATTTGTAAAGCAAATTCTGAACGCGTAGGTATTGTATCGCCTGATGGAAGAATTGATTCACCCAAATCTTTTGAATACGTATCAAAAGCAATCCACAATTCATCCGGAATATCGAGAGGATTTTTTAATCCAACTTCCAATTCAAAAAAGGATGTGTTAATTTCAGCATTAACATAGTTAATATTTGCCTCGGAATTATATTTAATTAATGAGTCTTTTTGTATTTCTTTTTCATACGAAACAAGTCCGAAATTTTGTTCCGGAGCTGCAATATTGTGCCATAAAATTCTACCTTCAGGATTGTAATCGACAGGGTCGAAAAGCCAACTGCGTTTAAACCATTCATCAATCCAGGCAAACTGAATGCCTCCACCACATCCCGTATTATTTATCGACTTCAGTATCCTGATATTGGTTAATCCCTGATTATATTCATCAAATCCTCCATGGTTCATTCCCGTTGTCGAATAATGTCCATTCGCCCAACTGGAAGGAACTCCATATTCTGCAATAATTAGAGGAAATTGCGGGTAATGTGATTTTAATTCCGTCAGGTATCCTAAATAGCTATTCGGTCCGTAATCATCTGAAAAGGACTGATACGAAGATTGTAAACTGATAAAGTCGGGATAATAAGGGTAAGCATGATAACTTATAAATAAACCCGCAGGAGCGCTATTTAGTTGAATTTTAGACAGATCAATAGATTCAGAATCCTCCTCAGGAAATGCTTCTTCAGGATGCGAAAGAGGATCTAATGTGGGCCAGCTTGAACAACTAACAGGACGTTGCGTATTGTAATTTGTAAATTCATATTCAACTGTATAATCCAACATACTTGTTACCCATGCTTCTGAAGCAGATGCATCATTGATAGAAAAATGGACTCCCTTATAATTGTTAATATTTGAATTTAATGTGTTTGTTGTATTAATTTCCAATGGTTGAATTTCTCTTCCAATGATATATCCCAAACACCATTGAGAAACATCTGATGTATACGTTCCGTATGCTTTGCCAAATCGTTGCGGAATTGTATTATTACCATGAACACAATCAATGTCTTCCTCAATTTCCGTTTTGAAATCATCTGACAAGTAATATAAATCATAATTATACCCGGCTAATTCTTCCTCAAGCCAAGCTCCCTGAATAAAAAGTAAAGGATTGTGCGGGTTTTCCTGGTTATAGGAGCTTAAAGCATCAAAAAAACGCGGGTAATGGAGTGTATAAAGTCGAATGCAGTTAAAACCTGCTTCTTTAATTTGTTTAAACCATCTTATGTAATCATCTGTTGTTGAAGCCAATTCTCCCGGGAATGTACCTGGAACAGCTATTCCTAAATTTATTCCCTTCATGAAAAAAGGAACATACTCAGATCCATTCCAAATGGTTAAATGTGTAGTGTTGGTAGAAAATGGGTATATGTCTGATGGTTGAGCACGTATTGAAAAATTAGTATTTAGAATTAATATAGTAACTATGAGTAATCTTTGTAACATAGTGTATTATGAATTTCAAATTTACATTAAACTGATTTTTAAGTAAATGTAATTGAATTTTTTTACTATCAAACTTACATAAAAATTTATTGTCGGACTGATACTCATAATTTAAATCATTAGTGTCCGGTAAAAGAATGTTAATCGTCCGCGCGGTACTTTTTCAATACCACCCGGAATGTCTGCTTTTGAGTAACTATACAAAAAAATCAGACATGGGTAAAAATACAAATTTTAAAAAATAACCGACAAAGTTATATACCCGATCTGCTGTACCGGCAGAAAACCCGATAATTTTACGAAACAGTTATCACCCCTAAAAAAGGAGTATTTAGCGGTTCATCAGGAAAAACAGGAAACCTCGCAGGAAATTCCTGGAGAGGCATCAGTTATTTACGGACAAGGCCGGGCGAGTTGCAAGGTTGCCAATACGCTGTTTTTCCCATTACCAGAAAATTTTAAAGTGAATTGAATATAAATTGTTATTACCAAAGTAAGTTCAAAGCTAGTATAAAGCTAGTATAAAGCTAATATAAAGATAACTGTATACTAGCTTTATACTAACTTATGACTATCTTTATATATTGATTTTACTAGAATAAATAGGGTAAAAAATAGTATTCATCCGGCGGTACTTTTCAATACCATCCGGAATGTCTGCTTTTGAGTTAATGCTTGCCAATCTTTTGTGAAAAGCCAGGTAAAGCGCTTTTTATGGTAGTTTCACCCGAATTATTCATTTTATTGATCTGAATTTCCATCTCAAGATCATTTTTCGCAACTTGTTCCTGATTCTCCCGGCATGCCCATAATTGCTTAGCTATATGAACCGGGCAGCATGCCAGTTTTTCCTTCAGTTTTGAATAGAATGAGTGTCTGCATTCAGATCTCTTGTTGCTAATTCAGTATTTCAGAAATTTAACCATTTTGACCTGGCAGTATATTCGGCGCAATTGCTACCTTTCCCTCCAAACATCGGTTGTCACCATCAAAAAAAATCGGCAAGCTGTCGCTTCAATTTCTGTCAACCGGTGGCTAACTGAAACTTTCTTCCGGATATATATTTCTGTATTTTGTTGAATTATTCCTGAAACTTTTTTGAAATTGCGGGATACAGCGTATATTTACTTCCATGCTGCAATTCCGAATTGGGGTTTAAACAGATATTAAACAATGAAGGCATCATCTTCCAACTAAATTGTATTGAAATTATGAAAAAATTTAATTTGCTTGTTTGGTTCATTATTTGGGTAATTTTTACTGCTCAAAATTTAAATGCACAAAATGGCAACAAAAGCATTCGTGTTGGGCCACAACCGGATGGGAGTTTTTTAGTCCCCTCTAACCAGTTATTGCGGCCTGCCGGTTTGCAGGTAATTATTCCGGGCCGGCCGGTAGATTTGGTTCAAACGCCGGATAAAAAGCTGGTGCTGGTGAAAAACCGGAATTCCATAGATGTGATAAGCATGGAGGACCGAACCATCATGCAATCGCTACGCCTCGAAAAAAATGGTTGTTCCTTTAAAGGAATCTGCCTTACTGCCAATGGCAAACAAGTTTTTGTTACCGATGCAGAAAACCAGATACATGTAGCTTCTTTCGATGAAAACCGGATGCTGCATTGGGAAAAACCCATTCAACTACCTGCACCGGAAATTGGCGGAGATGCTGTGCCGGGAGGATTGGCATTAAATCGTCAACAGAATAAGATATATGTGACGCTTAGCCGCAACAACACGCTGGGAGTGGTAAATCGTGAAAGTGGAACCGTGGAAGAAATTCCTGTGGGTATTGCCCCCTATGATGTGGTGTTGGCTTCTGCTACAAAAGCATACGTTAGCAACTGGGGCGGACGACGACCCATTGAGGGAGAATCCACTTATAATACCTCAGGCAGCCAGGTACTTGTTGATCCGGAAACCGGAATTGCAAACAATGGCAGTGTTTCAGTAATCGATTTAACAGCCAGGAGGCAGACAAAATCCATTGAGGTTGGACTACATTCCAGTGGAATGGTGTTAAGTACGGATGGAGGTCGGTTGTATGTGGCCTGTGCCAACAGCGATATTATTTCAGTAATCAACACAGCAACCGATGAGGTGATTGAAGAAATTTCAGTTCATATGGATAAAGAGCTGCCATTTGGCAGCGGACCCAATGCTCTCGATATTTCATTGGATGGCAAAACACTATATGTGGCAAACGGAACCGATAATGCTGTTTGTGTGATAAAACTGGATCAACCTGGCCGTGTGGAAGGTTATATTCCCACAGGCTGGTACCCGGCTTCCATTATTTTAGATGAAGAATCCAATCTTTTACTAGTAGCCAATGCAAAAGGTGTTGGCTCCCGAAACCAGGTAAATGGCAGGGCAGGGTATAGCAGTCGGGATCTGCAGGGAACTGTTTCTTTTATGGCACTTCCGGATTCAAAGCAACTGGCAAAAATGACAGAGGTAGTTCATGATAACAATTCTTTTGTACAAAATCTCAATAAAAAAGATGCAAAAGGCAGATTGAAAAAGAAAGTTCCGGTACCGCAGTTTGCCAGCCAACCATCAGCTTTTAAGCATGTGGTATACATCATCAAGGAAAACCGCACCTACGATCAGGTGTTTGGCGACCTTCCGCAAGGTAACGGAGATACCAGCCTGGTGCATTTTGGCCGGAAAATAACTCCTAACCATCATAAACTTGCTGAACAGTATGTTTTGCTCGATAACTTTTATTGCAGTGGTGTGCTCAGTGCCGATGGTCACCAGTGGACCGATGAGGCCTATGTTACAGATTATATCGAAAAGTTTTTTGGCGACTTCACCCGCAGCTATCCTTATGATGGCGATGATGCTTTGGCATATGCCAGTTCCGGTTTTATTTGGGATAATGTATTAAAACACGACTTAACGTTCCGCAATTACGGTGAATTTGTAGACGCAGTAATCGATCCCTCCGACGCGACTTTTACCGAAATTTACAACGACTTCAAAAACAACACCGGCAAAATAAAAATTAAGGCAAAAGCGAATCTGGAACAGTTGCAACCATACTTATGCCCGACTTATATTGGATTTCCCAATAAAGTATCCGATCAGTACCGGGCGGCAGAATTTATTAAGGAGTTAAAAGAATTTGAAAAGAACGATAATTTTCCGAATTTTATTATCCTTTTGTTGCCAAATGACCATACTTCGGGAACAAGGCCCGGATTGCCAACTCCACAGGCTGCTGTTGCCGATAATGACCTGGCGCTTGGTAAAATTGTGGAGGCGATTTCGCACAGTAAATTCTGGAAAGAAACCTGTATTTTGGTTACCGAAGATGATCCCCAAGCCGGACTGGACCACGTGGACGGGCACCGAACAGTTGGGCTGGTTATTAGTCCGTATACCAAACGTGGAGAAGTGGTTTCCACTTATTATTCACAAATAAATATGGTACGTACCATTGAAAATATTCTTGGGATTCCACCCATGAACCAATTGGATTTGAATGCAGTACCCATGACCGATTGTTTTAAGCCCAAACCCGATTTTACACCATATAATGCATTGCCCAACAATATTTCTCTTGATGAATTAAATCCGTTGTTACAAAGTTTGAAGGGTGATCAGCTATACTGGGCAGAAAAATCGCTGGAACAGGATCTGGATGATCTGGACCGTATCGATGAAGAGGTATTTAACCGGATTATCTGGCATGCCGTAAAAGGATATGATGTGCCTTATCCTGAAGTTAATGATTCAGAATGAAATTTTTCTTTTATTTTCGCGGAATCATTTTAAAACTTAAAATAGAATTAAATCCAAACCAATGAAACGAAGTAGCTTTATAGTTGTTTTTATTCTTTTTATCTGGTTCGTCATTTCATTTGTGACCAATGTTCTTGGCCCTCTGATGCCGGTAATCATCGAAAATTACAGCCTGAGCCTGGGAATGGCCTCTTTTCTGCCATTTTCATTTTTCCTGGCATACGGCGTAATGTCCATACCATCTGGTATGCTGGTGGAAAGATATGGTGCCAAAAAATCGATGCTAATGGCCTTTGGACTGAATTTTATTGGGGCAATACTATTTGCACTGTTTCCAACCTATAGTATGGCTCTGGCATCATTATTTGTAATCGGAATCGGAATGGCTATGCTACAGGTAATTATTAATCCATTAATGCGTGTTGCAGGAGGCGAAGAACATTTCGCTTTCTTTTCGGTAATGGGGCAACTGGTTTTTGGCGGCGCTTCCTTTGTCAGTCCGTTTGTTTTTACCTATCTCATGAAAAACCTTTCGGATTATTCCGGAGACGGCAACTTTTTTATCGACAGCCTGAGTAAACTGGTGCCCGAAGGACTTCCATGGTCTTCCTTCTACTGGATATTTTCTCTGGCATTTGTCGTAATAATTCTGATTATATGGTTAATCCGGCTTCCAAAGGTTACTTTAAAAGAAGATGAAAGAACGGGCCCAGTTCAGAGTTATGTGGAACTGCTGAAAAAACGCCAGGTAGTTTTATATGCATTAGGTATTATGGCGTATGTTGGCACCGAACAGGGACTGGCAAACTGGATGAGCAAATTTTTGCAGATCTATCATGGTATTGATCCGGTTACAGAAGGTGCTGCAACCATTTCGTGGTTTTGGGGACTTATGGCTGTCGGTTGTTTGGTTGGTCTTTTATTGCTGAAACTTTTGGATTCAAAAATTATCTTGAAAAGTGTCACCATTCTGACGATGGTTACCGTAATTTTTGCTTTATTCGGACCTTCTGGTATTTCACGAATGGCATTTTCTGCCACCGGGTTTCTGATTGCAACCATGTATTCCATTATTTTTTCATTGGCGCTGAACTCCGAGGAAAAACATCACGGTTCGTTTTCAGGAATATTATGTTCCGGAATTTTTGGTGGTGCACTAATTCCATTAATTATTGGCTGGCTTGGCGATATTTTTGGATTAAAAATCGGGATGTTGTTTTTGTTTGTAACGTTGGGATACATTTTAAGCATTGGTTTTTGGGCAAAACCAATTATCAGCAACAAAACAATTTCATTAAAAAAGAATTAACAATGTTTTATATGTGATTATTGGGGAAAGGTATTTTTTATAAATAATAAAGCTAAAAGAGAAAAAGGAATCCTAAGCCCAAAAAGGCACAGGCGTTTGTATATCTACTCAAATTATATTTCATCTATTTTTTTTATCAACCGGTTGGTTTCTGATAGGGCTGTAATAATTTTTTGGTAGTGCCAGATATCTTTAAAACTGAGAGTTCTGCCCTTCCTGTCTATGAGCCATTTTTGCGCAGGTTGATACCCGCCGGTATAAAATTCCCATGCTGAAGCAGGCACATCTGCAAAAAATTGAGTTTCGTTTATGTAAACCGCCCCCCGATAATCCGGATGTTCATTGCCAGGGAAGGAATGTTCATTCTCATAAAATTTAAAATGAATTCTATCAACCCTGTTGTTTCCATCAACCGGATAAGGGAAAATGAACTTCCCGTTTCCAGGAGATTCCAACAGATGAAACTGTCGCAATTTTCCCCCCAATTCAGCCAGCTTCCAGAATAATTCAGAATCTTTAGGATAAGGAACACGGGGGAAATCTAATTTTAGCATTTCTCTGTATTTCATGCGGTAGAAAGGGGAATGCAGTACTGCATAAATGTAATCCAGAATGTCAATGGGTGCAAAAGTGGTTCTATAATCACGACGCACCTCCGGATTATTAATATAGCATACCCTTCCTTCCTCTTCTTTTTCGGGAACAAAGGCTATACCCAGATGATTGGCGATTTTACTGACAATTATTTTATTGAGATTGGGATTGCGATCACCGGATTGAGGAATAATTTGCTGATTCTTTTTCTCCGGATATAAATAAAGTGGGAAAACATATGCGATTTCTTTTGGTTGTAACGAAATAGAATTTATATGGGACATTAATTTGGTTACGAAAACATGTTGAAAGCTATATGAGGTTACTTGTTTCGTAGCAATTAAGGAATGATTGTTAGCCGAAAATAAATGTCTCATTACTTCATATTTGGGATCACTGATGAACCCATTTGTTTTGCCGGTATAATTGATGCATCTTACATCAAAAGTTCTGTAAGTAATTAAATCCGCAATTACAGGATTATTTTTCAGATCAATTCTGGCATTATCAATAGTGCAATCCTTTAAATTATTGAAAGCATAATTTTCTTTAAACTTTTCATCAGAGAGATTTAATAAATTTTCCAGAATTTCGTCACACTCTGCTTTTGTAAATTTTATTGAAGCATCATCCTTTTCAGTTTTTATACCACTTGATTTCTTGATAAACAGTTCGTCAAGTTTAAATCCTTTTTCATACAGTTCTGAAAATATATTGTTTTTCATTGTAAAAACATCTTATTTAATTTTGGAAAATGGATGCAGTTGCCTTTAAGTAAAATATCATGGCTTTTTTACATGGTAATATTTGTTGGTTCATATCATACTCCAATTTCCGGAATTATTTCTGCCGGATTTGCGAGGAAAGCAATTTTCATGAAAATTCCCGGTTTGAACCGGTATCTGGACGGTTAATGTATTTTCTGATACACATTATATTGCTATTGCCCTAAATCTATTGAACAATTTAGCAAAATTTTCCTTAAGCACCACAAAAAAAAATGGGCATTCCTATAAAATACTGGTATGAATTTATCAGGCTCCATAAATAGGTTGCTTCAGCTTTACCATAGTAACTTGAAAGGTTTTTGGGTGAGTCTGTCTCCTGAATCTGGAACAGCAGGACATGCTGATTTAATTGTTGATTCTATGCGAGATGCTTTATTGGTTTAACATGACCATCTTTTGGCTGAAACGACCCTGTAGTCGCATAATAAAAATTGGTGACAGACGAAGCAATCTGTTGATTTTATTACCCTCAAAAAAGCAGAAGCAGGTTGTATAAGAAAGAAGATTTTTGCTTTGGTTTTTGGATTTTTTTATATAACTTCAACAAGTTATACGTTTTCTGTAACAAAAAAAATAATCATTTGAATTTAGTTAAGATGTATCAGTTTTCTTTTTATTTGCCAATTCTTTTTACACTATTTGCATGCTACAGCAGTGAATCTTCATTGCAGGAGGTTTCGTCTGGTTCTATTGAAAATTGCAGATTTTATACCGATTCAAAATGGGTGAATGATGATCCGGACAAGCAGTTTACCTATGGATTGATGGTTCAGACACCATGGGAAAATGGAGGTACTGTGTTTCTTCATTTTCCGGAACATCTGGAATATAATCCTGTAGGAAACTCCATTTTAAGGCATTGGGATAAGAGGCCTCTTCCATGGGTTATTTCGCCTGATGGGAAGCAGGCATCCTATCGTGTTGAAAGCCCATTTCTGAAGAATGTTTTTGTTGAAGCCTTTGCCCGGGTTGCTCCTGAAGTGAATCTTCCTTCCAATGCACAATGCATCAAGCTGGCAATGAGAATAATAAATCATGGAACAGATACCCTTCCGGATATACGCCCGCTCATTTGCATGCAGTATAATGGCATGAACGGCTTTTCAAAAGATTCAAAAAATCATTATAAACACAATTATATTATTATCGACGGAGAATTAAAGGCGCTGTCAGATTTACCTACCCAAAATCCCAATACTACATTTAAAGGGTGTGTTGTCAAAGGTTGTTCTCAACATGATACACGTTCTGAAGTGACAGGAGGATTAATTGCAGAAGAAATGGATTTGGCGTTATCGGTTCTTACTTCAATGGATACCAAACGAAAAGTTATCATTTGGTGGACACCTGGAAAAAGCATGATTGCCAATGCAAACATTCCATGTCTTCATGCCGACCCTTATTTTGGAATTGCAAATCCGGGAGAGGAGGTATTTGCAGAGGGAACCATTATATTTACAGAAGGAGAAGTTGAGCCTATTGTAAAATATCTTAAAGGCTTAGATAAAAAAGTTTATTGAGTTCAACTTTTTTTAAAACCTTTATTTCGTCTTTTATTTGTGGTGTAAAAATTTCCAGCCCAAGGAATGTCTTAAGCGCAGCAGCAATTTTTAAAATGCTTTTAAAAATCACCACCTTGTTTTGTTTCAATAATGACCACTCCATTTGCTCCGCGCGATCCATAAATTGCAGATCCTCCATCTTTTAACACATTGATGCTTTTTATATGGGCAGGTGTTATTGAACTTAAAGCATCTCCGCTAACAGGCACTCCATCTACAACGATAAGTGCAGCATTGCTGCTGTTTATTGAATTAATTCCACGTATAATGATCTCACCATTAATAACCTGAACTCCTGCAAAGCGCCCTTTAATAAGATCATAAATATTGTTGTACTGAGAAAAATCAACATCATTATTCTGAAGTGTTGCCAGGGCATTTAATTTATCTTTGTCGGAAACATGTCCATAGCCAATTGCATATTGTATGTTTTTTTCTCCGGGTCTTATTTTTAGGTTAACGGCCACGAACTTTGTTTTCTCATTCAATTTTACCTTCTGGTTAAAAAAACCGTTGGCACTCACTTTTAGCCGTTCATCATCATCACTTATCATTACAGAGAACCTCCCCAGGGTATCGGTTAAAACTTTTTGTTTTGTACCTTTTACACTTACTTCAGCATTGATTATAGGTATGCTGTCGAAGGTAGTTACAACTCCTTGTATAATTTTTTCCTGCGCATCGCTATAAAAAGAGAAAACTAAAATTGCAGCAACGAAAAATAATCTTTTACTAATATTTCTGTTCATGGTTTTTATAATATTTATTTTTTCTCTACGAATCTTCGATTTATTAAATTGTTATACAATGATTTTCAAAAAATATGCCGGAATTCATAATTACTTCTCCAATTGACCTGAAGAGACAATACGTCTTACCCTGTAGGGTTTTTTTTGCTGTGACTCATAATAGGTTCGCATTTGCAACTCAGCAATAATACCTATAGTAATAAACTGTATTCCTCCCATAACCAATAAAAATCCAAGGAGGAGAAGAGGCTTTCCCCAAATATCATTTCCGAGAATTTTTAAAGTAAGCAGGTAGAGATTAATGATTATTCCAATACTAAGGGTAATAATACCCAGACCTCCAAAAAAGTGCATAGGCCGCTGAATGTAATTTTTCAGGAAAAGCATCAGGAAAAGATCACTTATAACTTTTGTCGTACGGCTGAGGTTATATTTGGACGAGCCGAATTGGCGCGGGCGGTGGTTTACTTCCACCTGAGTGATACGTGTGGCTCCTTCCTGAGTTACCAGTACAGGAATGAAACGGTGAAGTTCACCGTAAATATGAATGCTTTTAATTATTTCATTTGTAAAGATTTTCAATGTGCAACCAAGATCTTTCATAGTTGTGCCGGTTGACTTGCGGATCATATAATTGGCAATTTTTGACGGAATTTTACGAAGGAACATGCCATCTTTTCGATTTGCTCGAACTCCGGCTACCATATCCCACCCTTCGTTTTCCATCAATTGTAACATATGGGGTATGTCTTCCGGATCATTTTGCAAATCGCCATCCAGAAGGACTATGTATTCTCCATTGGCATAATCGATTCCTGCCTGTAAAGCGGAACTTTGGCCGTAATTTCTTTTTAATTCCACCAGCACAAATCGATTGTCATTAATTTTTAAAATTTCGGATCGCGTATTGTCGGTTGAACCATCATCTACCAAGACGGCTTCAAAATCAATGTCTTTCAACGCTTTTTTTATTTGTTCTGAAAGTGGTCCAATATTTGGTTCTTCATTGAAAACACAGATTACCAGTGAAAGTTTTTTCATTATTCAAGTAAATTGTATCTGAAATTTTTCAGGCAAAGGTAATTAAATCTGAGTTACAGGTTGATTTTATAAGAAAATCAATAGGTTATTTATTTGCTGAATTTGTTGCATATTAAGAATACAATTCATATAAATACAGATAATAACCACTAACCTCTGATTTTTAAGAATATTTCTTAACCCTGTTTCAATTCAGGCTTCTAAGATGTTTCAAAAACAATCCAACTGTTGGGATTGTTTTAGTACAAGCAAAATCTCCCTTCTTGATATTGCTTTAATAAATAAATAATTAATGAGTAGTTTAAATAAAGAATTGTTTGCTGATATACAAAATGAAGTAGTGCCATTTTCAAGTTTTCTGGAAACATTAAAAACGAAGATTCAAAAGATATTTAATGATCAGAAAACCCATGATCAATTGAGTCTTCAACGCGATATACCTGCCTCAGCATTACGCGAAATCATGTCAGGAAATCCTCTTTCAGTAGGAATTCCCCAGGAATATGGAGGCAGGGGAGGTTTAATGCATGAAAATATTGCGTTACTTTCAATGGCCTCTTATGAATCGTTGCCTTTATCGCTTACCTTAGGGATAAATACAGCTCTTTTTATACAACCGGTTGCCAAATATGCATCAGTTGAAGTCAAGGAAAGGATATTTAAAAGATTTCTTGAAGAGAAAAGCATGGGTGGGTTAATGATTACAGAACCTGGCTTTGGAAGCGATGCATTAAATATGCAAACCTATTATACGGAAGGTAAAGACAATTATCACATAAAAGGAAAAAAACATTGGGCAGGGTTATCAGGTATGGCTGATTTCTGGCTTTTAACTGCCAGAAAAAAGAACATCAGTGGCAATTTACAGCGTGACATTGATTTTTTTATATGTGATGTTCATGCACCAGGTCAGGAGATTGTTGTGGAGGAGTATTTTAATAATCTGGGGCTTTATATGATTCCCTACGGGAGAAACCACATCGATGTAAAAGTCCCGGTGGTGCATCGTTTGCAACCGCACACAACAGGAATAAAAATGATGCTAGACTTGTTACACAGAAGCCGCATGATTTTTCCCGGTCTGGGTATGGGTTTTATCAAACGTATGCTTGATGAGGCTATTTCACATTGCAAGCAACGTTTTGTGGGGGGGAAAAGTTTATTTGATTATGATCAGGTACAACATCGGTTATCGAAATTACAGGCAGCATTCACTATAAGTTCAGCTATGTGTGCCAACAGCAGTAAAAAGGCTGGAATTGAAAATAATTTAACACCTCACGGGCTGGAAGCTAATGCTGTTAAAAGTGTAGTAACTGACCTGATGCATGATGCAGCTCAATCGTTGCTCCAGCTTATTGGTGCCAAAGCTTACCAGTTAAATCATATTGCCGGGCGTGGTACAGTTGACAGCAGGCCATTTCAGATATTCGAAGGCTCAAACGATATCCTTTATTCCCAGATTACAGATGGCTTGTATAAACTCATGAAAAGGGCAAAAGAAAATAATCTTTTTCAGTTTTTTAAAGGATTTGATCTTACCAACCGGGCTTCTGAATACATCAAGGACCTTGTGAATTTTAATCTTGACTTTGAAATGCCCCAGCGTAAAATGGTTGAGATGGGGAAAATAACCGGCAGGATTATTTCTTTAAATCTCGTATTGGATTTAACTGAGAAGGGTTTTAGAAAAGATCTTGCAGATAATAGTATTAAAGTCTTACAGCAGGAAATTTCAAAATTAATGGCTGGTTTTTCAATAAAAGGACAGACACAAGTAGTAGAAGAGTATGAAGAAAACAGCTCCTGGTTGAATTTAATGGGGCATTAATGCTTTGTAATAAAATAAGAAATCCCTTGTTTCGTATACAAGGGATTTCTTAATAGGTGGGATTATAACTTTTTAAAATTATATTTTTCATGATAACGTTCCCTTGCTTTATCCGGATCCTCACCAACAGCAATATAAATCCTGGTGCGGATATCTATAACTACTTCCTGTAAATTATTCAGGTTGGGAGACTTAAAACTGTTTTGTTTCTTTTCAAACATGGATATTTTCCTTTTTATAAAAAATTAGTGATACTGAGTCTTAGGCTGTTTAACTGCTGTACTGCAATTTTTGGATTAGATTTTAATGCGGAGTACCAGCAAATATAATAATAATAATTTGTAAAACAGGATTTTTCACAATAATAATACTTATCTTGCGCCTTTAATAAAAGTTAATGTTATGTATAAAGGAACAGTAAAATTCTTTAATGAAACAAAAGGTTTTGGCTTCATTAAAGACTCAGATTCAACAAAAGAGTATTTCGTACATTCAAACGGGCTGAAAGACAGCATTCGCGAAGATGATGAAGTAACCTTTGATTTGGAAGAAGGAAGAAAAGGATTAAACGCGGTAAATGTTAAGCTAACCTAAGGTTAGTGAAAAATATCATACCTGATTTAAAAATTTAATCCCGCTGGAAGGCGGGATTTTTTTATGTTATTTTCCTCCTGTTCTATTTTCTACTCATCAACATATCCCGGCTCCCGGCGGTTTGCTCCAGGTTCACCTGTTAGGTTATCGCCCAGCTCGTTTCTTGCTTCTGCAGCAATTTTTTCAAGCCGTTCCACTAATTCGGGATGATACTTAATCAGATTGTATCTTTCACCCGGGTCACGGCGCAGGTCAAACAGGGCTGCTTCGTAGGGAAAATTCTCATTTACTTTTCCGGGCAACCCATCTTTACCAGGCTCAAATCCTTTATATGTACGGCCAGGATGAGGAAATATCAGCTTCCACGAACCATCCTGAACTGCTTCCAGATTATTTTGCCGGTAATAATACCAGAACGACTTACGGGGAGGTTCAGAATTTTCTCCTTTAATAACCGGCAGCAAACTTACTCCGTCTATTTTTTTCTCAGGAAGGGGTGCGCCTGCAATTTCTGCCAGAGTAGGGAGGATATCAATACCGGCAATCAAATGATTATTAACAGTTCCGGGAGTTATTACTCCTTTCCAAAGCATGAGGCAGGGAACTCTTTGTCCACCTTCAAATGAAGTGCCTTTTCCTTCACGAAGTCCTCCGGTACTTCCTGCATGATTACCATAGTTAATCCATGGACCATTATCAGAAGTGAATATTACAAGAGTGTTTTCAGCCAGGCCTGTTTCCTCCAGCGTCTGTAGAATTTGACCTACACTCCAATCAATTTCCATCATTACATCTCCAAACCTGCCTTGTTTGGATTTTCCTTCAAATTTTTCGGAAACAAATAATGGTACATGAGGCATCGGGTGAGCCAGATAAACAAAGAAAGGTTGTTTCTGGTTTTTTTTAATAAAATCAACAGCATGCTCAGTAAACTGTTTGGTGAATTGTTTTTGGTCTTCAGGGGCAACTGCCGGATTTACAATAGTTTCATTTTGAAAAAGGGGAAGATCGGGAAATAATTGAGAACCACCGGGATGGAAAGGCCACATGTCATTCGAATAGGGGATACCATAGAATTCATCAAACCCATGACGCGTAGGGAGGAATTTTTCCTGTACACCCAGATGCCATTTACCATAAATGGCTGTGGCATATCCTTTCTTTTTTAGGATTTCAGCAATCGTTTCTTCTTCTTCAGCTATTCCAATCCGGGATTTAGGTCCGAGAGCACCTGCAAAACCAATTCTGTTGGGATAACATCCCGTAAGTAATCCTGCACGTGAAGCCGAACAAACAGCTTGCGGTGCATAATAGCGGGAAAAAAACATTCCCTGGGCAGCCATTTGGTCAAGGTTTGGAGTCTGGTAGCCAATGGCTCCTGTTGATGTTAAATCGCCATACCCCATATCATCGAGGTAGATAATAACAAAATTCACCGGGCTCTCCTTTTGTGTTTTTCCATTACACGAGGTGATAAGAAGAAACAGCAGAAGAATAATTGTGAGGGTGGTAATGTTAATTTTTTTCATATTATTTATTTTATGCATACAATTCACAGAATAAAAATATTCCAGATGCTTCCAGCCAACATTGGGTTTTTCAATATTATCATCTAAAACAAGTTTGCTGACCAAAAATAGCAGAAACAGGAACAATTGATGGATAATATAATCAATTGTTGTATTATTTAGCCACCTGTTTTATTTCCTGTCGTCCTTTTTGAATTGCTCCAGCAGATGGATCATTTTTTTTGTTATCATAGGATTTTCATGACTTAAATTTTGTTTCTCTCTAAAATCATTCTTAAGATTATAAAGTTCTGGTTCATCTGAATTTTGATGTACCAGCAATTTCCAATTTCCTTCTCTCACGGCATATGCAGTACCTGTTTTCCAATACATTTGCCGATCATTTAATTGCTTTTGCTCCCCTGTAAGAAAAGGCCACATATTCCTGCCATCAACATCCGATTCAACATTTTTTTGATATCCAAGTAAATTGCAGAGAGTAGGAAGCCAGTCGGAAACATGGACAGGTACATTGGTTATCCCGGGTTTTATTGTTCCAGGCCAGTTAACAAATGCAGGAACCCGTATGCCTCCTTCATAAAGTTCAGCTTTCCATCCTCGTAAAGGATAATTATTTCCTAATACATCATGTGGTTTGTTGGCATATTTACCCTGATACTCGGTTTCGCTATGCCAGCTGTGCTGACCACCATTATCGCTGGTAAATATAATTAATGTATTTTCTCGTTGATTTGTGCGTTCCAGGGCATCAATAATTTTTCCTATTCCTTTATCCATATGCGTAACACTGGCTGCAAATAATTTTCGGGATGGAAACATTTCCACATTATCGTATACTGCCATATATTCATCGGGTTCATCCAGGGGATAATGCGGTACATGGTGAGCCAAATACAAAAAAAAAGGTTTGTCGTGTTTGCCCTCAATTATTCTGATTGCTTCTGCTGTCAGAAGATCGGTAACATGACCTTCTTCTTCCAGGTATTCATCGTTTCTGTGCCACGATCTTCTCTCAGTCAGTTTCGTTTCCATTTTATATTCATGAGTATAGGGATCGATTTGGCCGTCGAAGTACCCATATGAAGATTGGAACCCATATTTTAGAGGAGTATAGGGTGGAGAACCCAGGTGCCATTTCCCGGCAATAGCTGTTTGATAGTCGTTCTTGCTTAAAATAGAAGCTAATGTTGGATCGCCAAGATCAATAACCTCTCCGTAATCAGGTCCGGTGATGCCATACCGGCTTGGGTACTTCCCAGTCATAAGACTTACTCTTGTAGGAGTGCAGGTAGGCATTACGTAATATTGATTAAGGCGCATGCCCGATTTTGCCAGTTTGTCAATATTTGGCGTCTTAATTTCTGATCCGTGATAACCTACATCATTCCATCCTAAATCATCAGGAATTATTATAATGATATTGGGTTTGACTGAAGAAGGTGAAACTTTTTTTGATTTCGGATTGCTGCCGGCTGAAAGTGCTACCATACCAGCCAGAGGGAGGGTAATTAATTTACTGATATTTATTTTCATCTTAAATAATTAACTAAACTACCACGTTTTAGACTTCTAAAATTCATGCAGCTAATTGAAAATGCCTTTAATTATTAAGGCAGTCCTTTTTTCTGAACCAAGCTATGCATGGGTGTAAATATAGCAAGTTAAAAAGATGATACAAAAGTATACGTCAACCTTTTCTATTAAACCTTTCTTAACTTAACTGCCGATTGTGAAAAACAAGTATCAGGTATCTGAATTTTATATTTTCCAGGGTTCCCGGTAACTGTATGCAAGTAATTTATTTGCTTCTTCACTATTGGTTATTACTTCATTTTCAGCATCCCATTTTAAAGTTTGCTGTACCTGTAACGATATGGTAGCAAGGTGCGCCATATTGGTTGAAAGATGACCTTCTTCGAGCGATACCCTGGGAGTTTCTCTGGTTTTTACACAATCAAGAAAATTCCGCACGAGGTTTGCTCCCGGATTTGAATAGGTACCATCAACGAGTTTTCCGTCACCGGCAGTTGCAACTTCAAATATTTCTCCTTCCATTAATTTATCCCATGATTGAAACTGTCCACTGCTGGCTGGAACGATTTTATATCCATTGTTTCCCGCAATATAAAGGGTGCCTTTGGTTCCTCGTAATTCCAGAAAACCTTCCTTCAATGTACTGCCCGAACTGGCTTCAAGTTGAGTAAAGGTAGCAACCACCCCCGAAGGAAATTCAAAAATGGTTTGCATGGTATCAGGTATTGTCCTGTCATCGTCAATTGCGAATTTTCCTCCCAGGGATGTCACTGAAACAGGAGCTTTTTCATTTAACAACCAGCGGATCAGATCGAGGGAATGCACTCCATTATTAAGTATTTGGTTGTCATATTCTTCCCACCACCGAAACATGTAGGGAGCGATGTTATACTGATACGGCCTGAATGGTTTTGGTCCTAGCCACATATCCCAATTTAAATCTTTAGGAGGATTTTCAGGTTTCAATTTGCCTATTCCGTCAGGATACATGTTGGAAACATGATTGCTCACGGCAAAAGTTACCTTACCTATTTTACCTTTCGTAACTTCCTGAGCCAGTTTTTGATAGGTGCCCGATCCTCTACGGTTTAAACATACTCCGGCTATTTGATTGCTTTTTTTCCATGCATTTATTATTGCTCTTCCTTCATTGATGCTTTTTGATAATGGTTTTTCAACAAAAACATCCTTGCCTGCTTTCATTGCATCGATAACCTGAAGCGCATGCCAGTGCTCAGGGGTACCAATATAAACAGCATCAATGGATTTATCCTCCAGCAATTTCCTGTAATCGGAGAACCGTCCTACTTCAGCTGAAAATTTTTCTCCCATTTGAGGAATTTTGTCTGAGCGAGTTTTAATATATCGGGGATCTACTTTCGAACGATCGCGTTCCAGATAAGGTTGGTATACATCACATAATGCGGCTATTTCACAATCCGCTTCATTCATGAATTCCAGAAGCACCTGAGAACCACGGTTTCCAATTCCAATGAAGCCCATTCTTATTTTTTCGTTCGATCCCAATATACGGGAATAACTTTTTGCACTGACAGCATTTGCCCCCAGTGTTATTCCTGCAGCAACGGCTCCGGTGCGGGTAAGAAAATCCCGACGGGTTGACATTCTATTATTTTCATTCATAACGGTTAATTGTTTTTGAGAACTATAGAATTATTAAAACGAATATTTACTGCTTTTTTTTCTGGCTTTGTCCATTACTTTTTGTATGGAAACCGGTTTCCCTCCACTGGCTTTACTTATATCTGCTGCTTCCATAAATGCCATAATTTCGAGTGTCTCTTCAGGTTGTACAGGAATTGTTCCTTGATCGAAATAAAGGGCAACCTCTTTTAATAGTGGATAATAACCATTATACCTACCAAGTGGCTGAATTCCTTTTTCTCCGTAAATGACACCTCCATAGCCTGATTTGCCCTTTCTTATTCCACGGAAAGTCCCTATTCGCTCATTCTCCCAGATGCCAACAACAACATCGGCACCAGGTGTAAATGTCCTGCTTACAGTTTTACAGCCTGTTCCCATTGCAGTGAAAAGAGTTTCTACTCCATGTATACCGTACCAGAACAAATCGGGATGTGTTTTTTCCAATGGGGCAGGGCTATAGGTTTCGGCCCCCAGAATATTGCCAACTGCTCCATTTTTTATTTCATCCATTCCCTGTATATATCTCAATGAAGATGAAGAAAACAAAGGAATACCGTATTTTTTGGCTGCATTAAATATTATCATGGCATCTGATAATGAAGCCGTCATTGGCTTATCAATAAAAATCCTTTTTCCTGCTTTTAAAACCGGAAGTGTCTGTTCAAGATGTTTTCGTCCGTCATTGGTTTCAAGTAAAATTACATCCGATTTTTCAATAAGTTCCTTTATTGAACCGGTAATTTCCACACCCATATTTTTTATTTGTTGGGTGTATTTTTCAATTCTTTCAGCAGCTGACTTAATATCGGGGCTACCAAAAGGATATGCAGCCGTAACTTTGTACCCCATTAAATTATTTCCTGCATCCAATGAATTGAATTCTTCTGTAAAAGCAATGCTGTGGGAAGTATCAAGCCCAATAATACCCACTCTTTTCCCATGCGGCGAATTTAAAAGTCTTTCATCCCTAAGAATCGACTGACGCATTGATAAACCAAGGCTTGTTATAGCACCTGCTTTTATAAATTTTCTTCTGTCCACCATCCGGTTAAGGTTTTAGTTATTTACAGATTTAACTTTTCCTGATGATTATTACCCCGGTGAAATACTTATGCTTACCTCTTTTTCACAGGTGTCCATTGGGAACGGCCCCCTGATTCTGCCAAAAACCGCATCGCCTCCAGATGACAGAAAAGTTGTGCATCAAGAAGCATTTCGGGAGTATGAAAAGCAGGTTCACCATTTTTATTTTTTCCTGAAAAACTGTGGCTTGGAGATTCAACCACTACACTTAATGCCCCACAATGAAGGTTCAACGCTCCATCCAGATTGTAAACACCAGATGGTGAATGTTGCGGATTCGCTTCTTTTTCCGGATCTTTGGAATACTGCAATCCTTCCAGGGCCAATCGTGTATGAATTTGTTTGTACAAGGAATCAAATACAGGTGTTAAAACAGGTTCACAGAATGGACGATGTAAGTTCATGTAAATTGCCCCTGTATGCATATTTAATATCAGGTCGGGACGTTCACGTTCAGTAAGATCAAACAGCGTCTGAGTTTCAGGTTGCCTTTTGCCTAAAAAATCATCATGCTGAATGTTTACACCTGCATCATTGGGATATCCTCCCGGAAATACCGGTTTACCAAAATCAAGGGGAATAAATTCTTTTATTTGAGGCCAGCCGGTAATTGTTCCATCAGGATTACCTCCAGTATTCAGATATTCATGAACTGTTTCATCCATGCCATGATATTTCTCCATTCTTAAGGGAATACGAGCCCGGCCATCAGGATTTACCATAGGAATAAGGATTACCCGGTCAAGTTTTACTACAATGTCGTTTATTTCCGGCCACTCTCTGCCCTGTAAATCTTTTCCTGTTTCAATGACTGAAATAAGGTTCACCATTCCGGTTATTCCTTCAAATTCGCCACCATGTACAGCAGCCATCCCCAGATATACCGTTTTTTCATGATCCGGTCCCCGGTATGCCTGCACGTCCCGAAATCCAAGGGAACCTGAGAAAGTGGTCGTTCCCTCTCCCTGTCGTGGATTTCCATAAAAGACTGCGCGTATAGGCCTTCCTCCGGCAGAGGTTCCAATAACTTTGATTCTTCCTTTGCGGACATGGTTATAGAGGAACTCACTGACATCATTCTCTGAGGTTACCCAAAATCCAGGTATGTCTTCCCGTTCCTGTAGATAGGATTCAGGGACTTTAAAGGAAAAGTTCCCCGATTTTAGAATTTTGATATCCTGGGCATGAATATCAACAACAACCACAACCATTAAAATAAAGACACTAATCAATAACTGAATTTCTCTTTTAAATACATTTCTTTTGTTGTTCATTTTTATTTTATTAAATATACAAACAGTTTATTTTTTATTCTGAGGTTCTGGCCATTCCAGGTACTTATGCAGGAAGGGAAAAGTTTTCACACCATTTATTATATGCCCACCCTCATGCAAATCAAGTTCGGTCAAATCTCCTTTCCCCATTTTCTCATAATGTTCTTTAACTTTGGCAAATTCATACGATACCCATCCGGGGACTGCGATTCCATCTTGTTTTCCATGTTCCACCATGAAGGGCCGGGGGTAAATCAACCTGTTGGCCATTTCTGCATATTCCAGTGTATGGCCTCTGTTCCACATAGGCATTTCGGAATCGACATGATATACAAAGCTTGTAGGAAAATATATGGATGATTCTTTTCGTGCACTTTCATTAAAGTAAGCACAGTTAATGCTGAGTGCATATTCAGGTAGCATGGAAGCAATCAGTGATGCCGCCTGACCTCCGATGCTCTTTCCATATATGCCAATGCGGGAAGGATCAACAAAGGGCAGGGTAGAAAACCAGCGGAGAAGCTGTTGATGTTGGCGGCCAACAGTCGACCAAAGTCCAGCCTTCGTTGGTTTGGCAATTCTGTCTATCCAGCGGAAGCGGGTTTCACCTGTCCAATTTCCAAAAGGAGTGAAAACAATAAACCCGCGATTTGTCAGTTCCCTTCCTACTTCATAATAGCCTGTTGCATTACTTAATGCAGTGGTTGGATATCCTCCCCGGCCATGCTGTAGAACAACTACCGGACGTTTCTCCCCTGGTTTTATGCCTTTTGGAATGCAAAGAATGCCCCATAGCTGTACATCGGGCAATACATCCATTAATACATCATAACAGGTATAGCCAGGTTGACTGTCAAATAATTTTGTTCTTACATTCATAGGCAGGAAGTCATCATCTACCCATCCGGTTAATTCTCTTTTGAAATAACTGCGTAACTTTTTCTGATCGGAACAGGTTGCGTCAAATTCCTTTCTTATGTATTCACTGTCCCTTAAAAGAAGCTGAGTATGACCAACCATTTGTTCAACCATTCTCCCCATGCGTGCTTCAGTATCAAAATCAGTTCGGTTATCCACCGGGATTTCCTCCGATAGTTTTAATGGCCTCGGGTTTCCCAGCATTTTCATAAACTGTTCAACTGCTTCTTCCGAACCAAAAGGAATCTTTGCAGCCGCACCTTTTTTTATCAGCTTTCTTTTTCCGAATCCCGGTTTGGTGAGTGAAGAAATCCGTTTGAACTCGGGTTCAACTTCATCAATAAAATAAGGAGTCCACAGCCGGCCGGGTGGTTCTATTTTGGTGCCTTCATTTTTTTCTCCGGTGTATTCGGGTACCTGACTGTATTCCACAATAAAGGAGCGGGGGGCAATCATACTGGCCAGTTCAGCATCCCCAAATTCATGCAGCAAGCCCCACACATTCCGGTAAATGGGTTCTTGCCAGATTTTTTCCCTGGGAGCAAAATATCCGCTCACAAGAGTGGCATCTACACGTAAATCTAAAGCAGCAGTATAAAGTGCTAAAAGACCACCTTCGCCATAACCTGCTATCCCAATTTCTGCTTCACTGCCACCCTGCTGTTCAAACCAGTCAACCAATGCTTCCATTTTCTGTACTTCATATCCGGCTACAGTGCGTCCCATTTCATGTGCCTGTGAATATATCCAGGATCGCGAAGGCCTGTTGGTTCCCCTTGACCACCGGCTTGTGCGATCAATGACTACAGGAACTACAACGGTATAGCCATTCTCCGCCAAACGACGCGCAAATTGTGAATTTTCAGGTACTCCCGTTCCCATTCCTGTTAAATCTTCAGGCTGCTGGTCAGCATCCGGAATTGCAACTGTATATCCCCTGTTTGTGCCCTTGGGCTCCAGCAAAAGTCCTTCTCCATAAATCTTCCGGGGGACATCCAGTTCCGGCCAGTCTTGTAAAGCAGGGCGTGGTATTACTTCTTTAAGCACAGGCCAGCGGACTTCATAAACTACATATTTTTTCGTTTCAGATATTCGTTTTATTTTTTCCATGGAAACGGCTTCTCGCTTATCAACAGCACCAATAATTGATCTGAAATGTGAGCGGTTTGGTTCAATGGAAGCAGCATAAGCTTCCGGTGAGGAAAGATCTCTGTCCCAATACAACTCTCTTTGAGGCTTTATTTTATCGATACGTTTTTCATAATACAGCCGCACTCCGTCAATAATATCTTCCCATTTTACATCTTCCTTAAGTTGAGATGTAAAAGGAATATAATCCCCTGTATAATCAGCTGCCTTGAATTTAAATGGTTCAGGTATAATATTAACAGATAGATCACCTGTTTTTGATGCTATGAAATATTCCAGTTTCTGGTATCCACTCTTAGATGCAATCAATACCAAATCAGGAGAGGATGGATCTATTCTTAAAAAGGGAGTGGAATTTAATTCCTTTACCGTAATCCCGGGAATTGCGGAATAAGGAACTTTCATTAAAAAATTTCCATCCATATCGGTTGTGGTTGAAATATCCGTTTCTTTCAGTTCGATGGTTACATCCTGAATTGTTTTACCATTCAGTCCATCTTTTACAACTCCTTTTAATTCTAAAACAGGTTCCGTGCAGCTTCCTGTTAAAATATAAATGACTGTAATAAACAGCAATAATTTAAGTTTATTCATGTCAGTAATCATTTTACTATTATTTCCAATAATTGATCCAATCTTGTTGCAGAACTTCTGTTTTATTATTCTTTTCGTGCCTTTTCCTGGGCAATTGTTGCATCCTGCACGTGCTTCTCATGTGTCCGAAGTTCGAATTCATTCAATATATCCCTTACTTTCAGCTGTGCAGAAAGACTCTCAATAACCGCCCATTCTTCTTCATGAAAAATGGTAATCCGAACCTTCCGGCCAAATTTCTTCTGAATTTCGGGAAATCTTTTTACATAAGGCCAAAGATGCAAGAATGCTTTCTCCAGATTAACCGGCGCACAAATTAGACCGGGATTCCAGATTCCTGTTTTGTCAACTTCTGATCCGGTTATATCGCATATTTTTGAAGTATGCTTTCTGGTGCTTGAAACTATAATATATTTATGCTGCCATGCTTTTGCATTTACCATTTGGCCTCCGGGAAACGCTGATGGCAAAAATACAATTTCAGCACCCTGATCTCTTAAGTTTTTCCATCCATCATCCCATAACAAATCGAAACAAATCTGAACTCCTATGGTTCCGAAATCCGTTTTAAAAACCGGAGGAGTCAGATTTCCCGGGGTAAGTCCCATACTAATTTCCCCTTCAGTCAAATGTATTTTGTGGTATTCCCCTGTTGTTTTCCCCTGCCGATCGATGATGACTGCAGAATTAAAAACTGCACCATTCTCACGGGTATAAACCGGACAAACGGTATAGCAATTATTGATTCTGGAGAATGCTGACATTTTTTCAATGGCATTTACAGAAACCTGTACCTTTTCATCAAGCGAATAATCCCTGTTGATATTGGAGGTAGCAAAAACTTCCGGCAGGCAAACGATATCGGGTGATTTTGTTTTTAACTCCGACAAGCTTTGAAGAATCTTTTCCACCATTTCTTCTGAAGACTCCGCATTCATACCCATTTGTGAAACACTGGCTATCCAAACTTCACGCGGTAATTTTTCATTTTGAGAATCAAAACTATTGCCCACCGCATCAGCTGTCATACCTAAAGAACCAAAGGTTGATAATCCGGCGGTTATGGCCGTTTTGTGTAAAAAATTTCGTCGGTTTAAGTTTTTTTTCACCATAATTCGTTCTATTGATTTGATAAAATGTACAAAAACTTTATCAATTCTCCGATCCTTTTTTCATTAAGTTTTCAAGCCGATGTAGAATTTTATCGAGATGGTTTCGTGTATGAAGACGGCCATTCAGCATTACAGCATTGATTTGTAAAGTATTTCGGATGTCATCAAGAGGATTTGCATCCAATAATATCAAATCTGCCAGCATTCCTTCATCGATTGTTCCCTGCTGATTTTCCAGCCCGAAATATTTAGCCGGATTAAGTGTTGCAGATTCAATAGCCTGTATAGGGCTCAGTCCGGCACGAACAAGTAATGCAAGTTCCTCGTGCAAGCTAAAGCCAGGTGTCAGCAGGGAGAGTGGCATATCTGTTCCGGCCATTATTCCAATACCGGCTTCATTTAGTCTTTTTACCATATCATAAGCCCAGGCCGAATGCGCCAGCCCTTCTTCTGAAGCAGGAAGCTGAGATCTTTTGAGGGCTTCAGCCTGCCATTTTTTACTTAATTTCCTGGGTAAAAAACGAAAGGTTTCCTGCCAGTCCTTCCTCATATACATTCTGTGTTCATCCTGTGCAATAATTACCAATGTAGGTACCTGCCAGGTTCCGTTTCCTGCCAGGGTGCCAAGAACCAGTTCCCGGCGGTCTTCATCCTGGGTCTGAAACGAATGCAGGCGTTGTGCCCTGTAAATTTCTTCCCTGAGTACTTGCCCCGGTTTATCCATACCCTCAGCAATCATCTTACGGCGGGCCGTTAAAAGAGAATCCCAATCCGATGAACACGACATTTCCAGGTTATACATATGTTCCATGCTCGTCAACCCGGCATTTGATGCTTCAATAACGTCCATTTCAAGGGGTACATGTGCACTCAAATCGGATAATTCTTTTTACCGGCAGCAGAAAAAACTTCCAATGCCACTTCTCTGGGAATCAAATCATAAACCTTAATTTCATTTACCCCTGCCTTCATAAGTGAATCCATAATGAGCCGGGCCTGGTCAATTGTGCCGGCGCTGACCGATGAATTCCAGCTTAGTTTTAACCCGTCAATATGCGGGCCGGTCATGTATATGCGTGGGGCCATCCCCTGCGATTCCAGTGCTTCATTTGCTTCTTTGCGCAGCGATAGAATGGATTCCAACGTTGCACCAGTATCGCGGATGTATGTAATTCCACTGGCAACCAGCAGGGGAAACAGTTCCGGCATTGAAGCATCTTCATTGGTCAGGTGTGCATGCGCATCCCACAATCCGGGAATCATAAATTTACCGCTGCAATCGATTACGACTGCATCTTTCGGTATTGCTGTATCGTCTGCCGGGCCAGCCTTAATAATTCTGTTTCCCGTTATAACTACACTTTGCCTGTCTCTCTGACCACCAACAGCATCAATTACACTGACATTTTGGAACACTACAGGTTTTCCACGCTTAGCTGATGATTCGTTCGAACAATCAGAAAACAGAAACAGCAATGGAATAATTACCAACGGCACTATGAATTTTCGCCGGAGAGGTCTGCCTAATTTTGTTGTATTCATCACTATCTTATCTGGCCTGAAAATTTAGACTTCATTCCAAAGATAACAAATTAAAGCGTAAGAAATATGTATTTATCCATACCAGGGCCTGGAACGATTTTCTGATTTTTTTATACTTTCAATGGTTTGAATAACATTCTCCACAATTTGAAAATCAAACATTCCTACCTCTATAAAATCGGCACCGTTATCAAAAGCCCACTGAAAACCATCTTTTGGAAGAATTGCGCCACCGGCAAGTACTTTAAAACCTACCACCGGCTTATTGGCATTTCGTACAAAATCCACTGTCTCGTCAGGAAACAAACACCACATGTTATCGTGAAACTTATTATGATCTTCACTGATATTTGCACTCCATAAATAAGGATAACGGTTTTCTCGTGGGTGTGCCGACCAGTATTTATCGTGATGCATCGTTTTGTAATAAAAATCGGGATCGATTCCTGCGTCTACACAGGCCTGCATTGCCTGAATGGTATGTGCACCCAGCCCGACCGGAAATCCCTGTTTTCTGATGTAATCCACACATTTCACCACCACATCCACCTCTCCGTCATAAATCCTCCGATCACATGCAGCTCCCTGAATAAATATATAATCAACACCTTTATCTATGGCCTTATCGACACTGCCGTATATGTCATCTTTTGTCGGGGTCACATTCATCCAGGTCTGAAAATTCCCTCCAAACATTTTCCTGTACTGGTCTAAAAGCGGGGTTGCAAAAAAGAGATTAATCCCTGCCTGCTCTGCCAGCATATAGGTCTCAATTATTTTTTTCTCAGTATTGTAGGCCTTGAAAAGCGAACTGGCATATTTTAAATCCCGGGCATGTGCATTCCCCGACAGGTGATTTGTTCCCATAATTAACCGGCTGATTGGTTTTTTCCCTTTTACCAGAACTCCCATGGGCATTTCACCTTCAATTTCTGTAAGCTTTCGCTGTTTTAAGGTAATGGTACTTCCTGTATATGCATCCGTACCTGTCTCTTTTTTATTGTTCATAAATGCCCAGGCAAAACCTCCCAGAAACGGGATAAAGGCAAGATTTTTCAACATATCTCTGCGGCTGCCGGGTTCACCCGATTTAATCGCAGCAACCTGTGGGCGTTTCTTTTTAACCCCGAGCGGCAGATTTACCGGAAGTTTTACTTTTTTAAGCAGATTCCACAAACCAATATTCAGAGCCCTGGGAAATAATGCCAGAACAATTAAGGTTACCAATTCAATAAAGGTTTTGTCTACCAACAGGTAGTGGCCTTCCTGGGGCGCCCAGAAGTTGTATCCCTGAAAGGGTGGGTAGGCAGTGTAATAAAAGAATAACAACACCATCCCTGCGTAAACGGCCATACGGGCAAAAAGTCCAAGAAACAATCCCAGCCCGATAAATATAAGCCCCCATATGTTTAAAAAGTTAATCCCTTCAAGAATCGCCGGCTGAGCGGCCATGGCATGAAAGAATCCGGAAAGCATTCCCCGGGTATTGATGAGGTAACTTTCGGCAGACCATCCCGGATCCAGTAATTTTACCATGCCTTCATATAAAAAATGCCAACCAATCAGGATTCGTAATACTACAAGCCCCCATTGCTGGGGCAGGCTAAGTGAATTGTTTTTTACTTTTTTCATAAAATACTTCCGTTATGGTTTAAATTTAATAACCCATTATTGGTTTAATCAACAATAATGGGTTATTAAAAATTAATGAACAAATTTTATGGATTAATTTGTTACACCCCAGCCTGGATTTTGCCCCAGATTCGGATTCAACCGAACCTGACTTTCAGGAATAGGCCACAAATAATCGCGGTTGAGATTAAAATGATATCCGTTTGGATAAGCATTCTGGTAAGGATCCAAATGCCCATCTGCAGTGACCGGAAGACCCGGATCATGCTTGAACTGATCAGCCTTGGCTCCTATTGGCCTGGTGCCATTTAAATATTTCATCGCAGCCCAACGAAGCAGATCTGTCCACCGGTAATTTTCCGTTGCAAGTTCCACCATCCGTTCACGCCTTACCTCATTAATGAGAGGCGAGAGGTCGGGGTACTTCCAATTCGGATCAATTGCAATATCATTCAGCATCAGATGAGGCATGGCTACTCGATCCCTCAAAATGTTAATCGAAATATCAAGATCCTCCTGCGTTAAAGTTCCCAGTTCAGCTTTTGCCTCTGCATAATTGAGCAATACTTCAGCATACCGGTCATTCAATGTCGGAGTTTCCTCATGCTGAGTGTGATGGTAAATAAAATATTCATAATACTGCTTACGCTGGTTATACCCTGTGGGATTGGAATGCGTCATATCCTGAAATTCCCTGGAGAACAAGGTATCGTAATATACTTTAGTGCCATCTTCATATACAAATAGGATATCATCATTATTAAAGATGGTTTGATCCATTCTTGGATCCCTGTTTACAATCTCCGCCTCAATAGTACTGTCACCCTGATACCGGGGACTTACGGCAATGGGTAATCCATCGATGCTCAGATAATAATCAACCAAATCTTTGGTTAACCCTGCATCTGTCGGGTACTTCAGATAAAATAATTTTCTGCCGGCATTAATATCGTAGTCCAGATCCATTTTGGTCCAGCGCATCGCTTCAGGATTATTTGAAAAATCCCGCCAGTTAAAGGTGTAGTAGTAATCGTTTTCCGGATCACCTGTGGAATAAATCTCATAAAGTCCGGAGTCCATGATCTTTTTTGCTGCTTCGGCCGATTTGGTTAAATATTTCTGAGGATTAGCATCGCTGACACCAAAAACAGTACCGTTATGGTATTTCTCCCAGGTGCCTTCATACAATGCAACCCTGGATTGAAGCAGAAGAGCAAACCATTTATTCAACCTGGAATAACCATCGCCTCTTTCTTCTGTTAAATACATGGCCGCAGTATCAAGATCGGCAATAATCTTATCGGCTATGAAATTTCGCGGATCTCTTTCCCCAAACAACTCGGGTGAATCCATTTCAAGAACCTTGTCTATCCATTGTACATCGCCAAAATTCTGAAGCAATCCGTAATAATACAATGCCCTGAAGTAGTAACCTTCACCGGCAGCCTGTTTTATTTCTTCGAAGTCGCCTTCCCATACTTTAGTTTTTCCAATGAGGTAATTTACTCGTCTGATGTTCGAATAACTGTAACCCGGCCCGTCATTAATTGTAGATTCTCCTGCCATACGTTCCGGAAGTGAGATGTTGCTAATAGCGATGTCGGTATTGATGTCACCCTTACTGTAGGTTCCTCCGGTTGAAGGATGAAAACGGTTTACGTAAACAATAAAATCCTGTGGTGACTTAAAAAAAGCTGCCTCTGTTACCTGATCCAAAGGCTCACGGTCGAGCCAGTCTTCCTGGCAGGCTGCCATTATCATGCTCAACACGATTAAGCTTAAAATTATTCTTTTAAAGTTCATAATTTCTACTTGTTTAAATTAATCTCTAAAAATTTAAAATGTTACATTCAGTCCAACAGAATACATCTGATGTATCGGATAGGTTCTCATGTATGTATCCGAAGAAACCATTGATTCAGGTTCATATGCTTTTGGCAGGGACTGAAATGTAAGCAGGTTTTCCCCTGAAAAATAGATCCTGGCACTTTGGATGAAATTTCCTGATGTCAGAGAAGTTGGAAAAGTATATCCTATCTGCAGGTTCTTTAACCGTAAATAATTGGCATTATCCACATATCTCGACTGTGTCTGCAGGTTCTTATTCCTTTCATTCGAAAAATAAGGTTTGGGATTGTATGCATCTGTATTTGGCCCTAAAATATTGGTTTCATCAGCAGGTCTCCAGTAATCCAGATGATAGGAATTTTTGGTTAAAATAGCAGAGTTCGGAGAATTAAGATACCCCCAGTAAAACTCTGATCCTGTATTCGGTATAAATTCCCGTTTGGCAATACCCTGAAGGAAGACGCTTAAATCCCAGTTTTTAAACTTTACTCCCCCGTTAATACTAAACTGATATCTGGGAGTTGTGTTGGCTATAATTGAAAGGTCTCCATGATCGTCAAGCCTGTTTGTTCCCGGATCAATTTTACCATCTTTTGAGATATCTTTGTATTTTACATCGCCAGGACCCCAATTTTGATAATAATAAGACTGATCGGGCATGGCTTCACCCTCTTCCTGAATCAACCCATCGGTCGTGAGACCCCATACATCACCGAATTTTTTTCCGGCGTACCACGAATGGACATATCCGGTTTCATTAACATATTCCAGAATGGTTGTCTGGTAATCACCTACGGCCACTTTAAAATTGTACGATAGTTCGTCAATCTGATCTCTCCACTCCAGCGACAGCTCAAATCCTTTTGTTTCCAATTTTGCATTATTGGTTGTTGGGGCACCTGCACCCAAAACGGAAGGAAGCTCTACCGAAGGACCAATCATATCGTCCGTAATCCTTTTATACCAGTCGAACCCTGTCATTAAACGGTTTCTGAATAATCCTATATCAACACCAACATTGGTGGTTGTAATGGTTTCCCATGTCAGGTAGTCCGATGCTATGGCAGGCATATCGGCATAATTGGGCCGTTCGCCGTTTAACATGCGATCTAATCTTTGGTAGATGGGAATTTCCTCGAGGTACAAATAATTGGTTACATTGGGATCGGATACTTCTTCGAATGACTGTCCGTACCTGATCAATTCAGGACCCCTGATTGTCTGGTTGCCCAGTGAGCCATAAGATGCCCTCAATTTTAACAGCGGAATAAAGGATTGAAGAGGTTCCCAGAATTCTTCCCTGGCAATGTTGTACCCGACAGAACCTGATGGAAAGAATCCCCACCGTTGTCCCGGAGCAAATTTTGACGAACCGTCATAACGGGCATTCAGCTCCAGCAGGAATTTTTCCTTGTAATTGTAATTTATACGGCCAAATCCTGCCTGTGTTGCCCAATGATAAATCTGATCGTCAACTTCCTTGGTTCCCAGAGCAGTGCTGATGGAAGGAACCTGGTCGGATATCAGTTCAGATCCCTGGCCTGTCAAATTCCGGTTATAGTCGTAATCATGCTCATAACCGGCCATCACAGAAAAATAATGATCCCCAACGTTTTTCTCAAATTGTGAATAAGCAGTAAAAATCATATAATGCCCGGTGCGCAGCTCTTCATATAATGCGCTTTGAGCAAAACCAATGTTCCCTTTGGTTCCATCGGCAATGATTGTTTCAACCGGAAACATGTGATTGGTTGTCGTTCCCATCCTGCTCGTATAATTGTACTTAACATATGTTTTCCATCCTTTAACCGGTTCAATTTCTGTTCCGAATGCAAACCTCGAATTGTTTTCCTCGGTCAAAACCCTTCCGCCGTCCATTAATGCTACCATGATGGGGTTGTGAATCGACCCGTCGATATTGTACATAGGCATTGTGGGCCACAAAATGTTAAAATGCATCCAGTAACCGCTTCGATCTCCCCATACACCTCCGTTTGGCCGATCTGTTTTTGTCTTTGCAAAGCGGGCACTGAAATCAAATTTTAACCAGTCATTCGCCTTGGCCGTAATATTTGTCAGAACATTGTATCTTTCGTATACGTCATTGCCCCATCTCATAATACCCGGTTCGTTCAAGTATCCCAATGATGTGTAAAACTGAATATCTTCATTGCCACCTTCAACATTGAAATTATGCTTTTGCTGAAATGAAGGCCTGAAATATTCCTGCCCCCAGTTTACATTTGCATTTCCATCCCATCTTCCGCGCCAGTGATTGAAAGGAGGTTGTTCAGGATTATACGGATAAGGATATGTACCTTCAATATACCCTTTAATCCGTTCTACCTGCTCAGGTCCGAATGTCGGACTTAATCCTGCATTTGCGCGTGCCTGGTTAAATACCGTGGCATAGGTATAGGAATCGAGCATATCCGGAACATAATAAGGAACATTATAGGAGGTAATGTTGCTGTAGGTAACCCTTACCGGGCGGTTAGCACCTTGCTTGGTCTGGATAAGGATAACCCCAAATGCTGCCCTTGAACCGTAAATGGCCGAAGCAGACGCATCTTTTAAAACAGATATGTTTTCAATAGTTGAGGGATCAACCAGGTTCATATCCATTTCAACTCCATCAACCAGAACCAGAGGAGAAGTGTCACCGGTGATTGATCCGGTACCTCTGATTTGTATGGATTGACCGCCTCCTGGTTCTCCGCCGCGCATTTTCATCGTAATTAATGTGCTTGGTGATTGCCCCTGCAACAGTTGCGCGGTCTGTGCAGCAGGTCTTTCGGCCAGCTGGGTGCCGTCAACAACATCAACCGATCCAGTCAGGTTCACCTTCTTCTGGGTTCCATAGCCTACCACTACCACTTCTTCCATCCCAATTACATCCTCTTCCATCACCACGGTAATGTTCGACCGGTCTTCAATGGAAACTTCCTGGGTCTTCATCCCCACAAAAGAAACCTGTAAGATCTCTGCATCCACCGGAACAGAGAGGGAAAATCCCCCATCAGTATCGGTAACGGTTCCTGTGGTTGTGCCTTTTACAACCACCGTTACACCGGGCAATGGCTGGCCATTGGGGTCGGTAACTACTCCTGTAATTGTTCTTTGGGGCTGGACTGCCATTGACATGACCGTTTCCCGCTCTTTTTCCTTTAACAGGATCTGCCTGTTGCTGCGGATTTCATAATCTACTCCTGCCGTTTCGCAAACCGATTTCAGCACTTCCTCGAAAGGTTCGTCTGTAAAATCTACCGAATACTTCCGGGCAAGGTCGAAAATTTCGTCTTTGTATAAAAAGACATGCCCTGTCTGATTCTCAAGAAGGTCAATTACTTGACGGATGCTTGCCCCTTCCAGTTGTAAAGTCACTTTTGCCTGTGAAAAACCGTTCCCGAAAGAGAGCAAAACCAGCATAGAAAAAATGAATGTCAGTTTCATCTTTTTGAAATTTTGTTTAAGGTTCTGATTTACCCCTTCCGGAGAAAACCATTCTCGCTTTTTTTTCATACTTTTGAACTGTTAAGTTACACAATATTAAAATTTAACGTATTTAACCGGCGGGTGCTGCAACACCTTCCGGTTTTTTATTTATCGCTTTATTTCATAATATCCTTCTCCAACCTTGTTGATTTTTACAGAAGCTACAGTGGCAATATTATCCAGAATTGTTTCGCGGCTTTCGTTTAACTCCAGTTTCCCTGAGATTTTTATCCCGCCTAAAAACGGATTGGCATACTTGAAATGAATATTGTAATAGCGCTCCAGCCGTTTTGCTATGCGGCTGAGATCTGTACTTTCAAATTTAAGCAATCCATCTTTCCAGAAAATATAATTGTCGGTATCTACTTCCTTTAACCGGGTAATGCCTTCTGTTTTGTTGAAGGAAGCGAGTTGCCCGGGATTGACCTCAACCGATTCAGAAAAAAAACCTGCATTCTTCTGCTCAAGTTTTACTCTTCCTTCTGCCAGTGCGGTTTCAATGATGTTGTCGGAAGGGTAGGCCGATACATTAAATTTTGTCCCCAGAACCTGTATGCGAATATCGGTTGTTTGCACAATAAACGGCCTGTTTTCCTGATGTGCCACCTCAAAATAAGCCTCCCCAACCAGCAAAACTTCCCGTGTTTTATCTTTGAACACCTCAGGGTAAATGAGCCGGCTTCCTGCATTCAGCCATACCTTTGTTTCATCGGGAAGTATGATTTCCGAAGTTTTTCCATAAGGAATTACCAACTGGTTAATTTCAGTTACCCTGTTCGTACCAGGAGATGCCGCTTCCTGTAGATGTTCGTTAATTACCAGCTGCCCGTCCTGACGGTGTTCAATCCTGGAATTTTTTTCACTGAGGATGATATCTTCTCCGCCCGGACGTATTAATATGGCATCGGAAAAAGTTAATTCCGGGATTTCGGGGGATAATAATTCGGGATTAAAGTTATTCTTCTGATAAAAAAGCAACGCCCCGGAAGCAAAGAATACGATTGCTACTGCAGCATATTTCATAAGAGAGATGAAAATTTTACGGGCCTTTCCCTTACGTTGCTGATTTTCTACCTGCTTTAAAATTTGTGTAAAAATGGTTATTTTTTCACTTTCCGAAAGTTCTTTGTCAACGGTATGCAGCTTCTGAAGTATCTTCCTTGCCTGTTGAATGTTTTCCATTTCCACCATACTGGCATTTTCAAACAGGATCCGCCTTTCCTCCGTTTCCTGGCCCGGATTGAATACCCATTGAATAAATAATGGATCTTCAAGATATTTAAGAATATTTTTCATTTAGATCTGATCGTTCTCCTTTAAAAGGACTCAGCCCTTCAAAAAATGGACAGTATTTTTAACTTTTTTTAAATAATTATTTTTTATTTTCTTATTGTTTGGAAATGAGCCTCTCAACCAGGCATTCTCTCTAATCCGTTGGCCAAAACCCACGACAATGAAGGCAAAAACTTCAAATTTTATCTGCAGATGATTTATTTATTTAAGTGAGCATTTCCGTTGGATTTATCCAACGGTTCCGGCATGCAGCGTTAAGAGAAGCCGCATTGTCTGGGAAATGGGGCTAAAACCAAAGATTCCTTGCTTTAAGCTTCTCCGTTGCCTGAAGGCAAACGGCAATAAAGCAGCCCCTAAACCCAGGGCAAAGATATTTATGCACCATTCACCAACTGTACTGCGAACTTTCCCCTCCTTTTCGAGGAGGGGTGGATTCCGCTATAGCGGAAGACGGGGTGGTAGTATGAGGAAGTAGGAAGACGGAAGACGGAAGTAGGAAGACCGAAGAGGGAAGACCGGAGTAGGAAGACGGAAGACGGTCATGACTCTGGCCGTATTCTGTTGCCGTTGGAAATATTTCCTCACCCTGCCGCAGCAAGCTGCCACTTCCCTCTCCAGGCGGGGAGGGGGGAGGCGCTCATCCAAATCTATAGCTTCGTTAAAAATTGCCGGGTTGCTAAAACTATTTTATTCTTTACATCGTCCCATTTCAGATTCGGATTATTTAAAATTACAGGCCATTCTCCCGGATCAACATCGTCGAACCAGATTAAACTTTTTAGTACCACTGCTTCATTAAATTGCGAATATTTTGTTTTGTAAAATGATAACATATCCTTTACTGAATAATGATCAAGTAAAAAATAAATGTCAATGAAATCTTTAACACGTTGTCCATTAATGGATATTGCATTCAGTTTCATAGCAATAATATCTTCTGTAGATAGCATTGAAATGTCTTCAATAACAGAGGGTTTATAAATTAACGGGTAGCGGTGAGCCAGGATATCAACCTGTACATTACCAATACTTCCTTTCAACGTATTATTAGCAGAGAAAAAGAGATTAAATGAAAAATCGGTAGATAAATTCTCCAAAACATAACTTTCATCGAACCCTATATTTGAAAACAGATCAATATCACGTGATTTTCGGTGTCCAAGTTTCAGAGCTAAAGCAGTTCCTCCTGCCAGATGGAATACGGACAAATAGTCTTTTTTTTGTAATTCTTTTAATAATTCCAGTGTAGATTGTTCAACTGTTTCTTTGTGTAACATTTAAACTCAGTTTTAGGAATATTTAAAAATAAAGCAAGAAAATTAAAAGTTTTTGGATCAATATAATTGAGGTTGCAAACGACGTTTTTAATTTTTGTTATTCCGTAATTGTCAACAATAAGTTTGATATCATCTAAATTTCCAAAGTTAAAAACACGCTCGATTATTATCCTGTTTGATTTATTTGCTTCTAAGTCATTAATATTTATATCCCAAAAATATTTCTTGTTTAATTTGTCAATCATTTCAGTCATAATTCTCCGTTCATTTGTTTAAACTACCTGCAAAAGTTCTGCCCAAACCAATTTAATAGTTCCTTTTTTCATTCGGCAAGGCTAAATTAATGCTCTTTCAAAAGTAACAAAAAACCTAATTCTTATAGCTGTTTTTTCGGATTAAACTGTGTGTTAAATTCAGATAATATTTTTGTGCAATTATTTCCCCATTCAAATTTGTTAGCTGACTGTTGAATTTTATTGGTAAAGTGTACAGTAAACAGTGAACAGTGAATGCGAAGGAGGAAGACGGAAGAGGGAAGACGGAAGACGGAAGTAGGAAGACGGAAGACCGAAGTAGGAAGACGGAAGACGGTCATGACTCTGGCTGTCTTCTATTGCCGTTGGATTTATCCAACGGTTTAAGAGGTAAAGAAGAAGCCGGCTATGAGCCGCATTTTCTCACGCAGAAATCAATGATAATAAATTCAAGCTTTCAAAATTCTGAAATTAAATGTGGCTGAAGCCTCCCATTTCTGCTCAATCTCTGATCCGTTGGCTGAAGCCAACGGCAATGGAGGCCTCCCAATCCTGCCAATTCACTAATCTGTTGGCTGAAGCCAACGGCAATGAAACTCATGGCAAAGGACTGCTCAAAACAGAAACAATACCAACTCCTTATGTTCGATTTTCCGGCGTATCGATTTTAATGCCCGGTAAACCTGCTTTTGCACCGATTCAACTGAAATTTTCATCACCTGTGCAATTTCGGAATATTCCATCGATTCGTTGAACCGAAGGTACAGGGCTTCTTTTTGTTTTGCCGGAAGTTTGTGAAGTACATTCTGCACCCGCCGGCTCAGTTCAGCCTCCTCTTCATTTTCAATAATGATTTTTTCTATGCTGTACTCCGGTTCGAACATCAGACTGGAAGTTTCTTCATTTACCTGCTTCCGGTTTCGTTTTAGTTTTTTTATCAGGTTGTGTTTCAAGACCAGTATCAGGTAGTACCGGAGGTTTTCGGGATTCGATTTGTTTTTTTGCCGTTTAAGGTAGAGCTCCAGGAAAATTTCCTGGATGGCATCTTTAACAAGATTTTCATCCCTGCACAATTTGGTTCCGTATCGGTACATGGCATCCACATGCAAGTTGTAGAAATGAGCAAACGCCTCCTTATCGCCTGTCAGAAAGCTTTCCCAAAGAAGTTCTTGTTCATTGATGGTTTGCCTCATAAGTTGTTTTGGCCATTATTGAGCCTACAGCAAATATAACAAATGCATATCAATATCAAAGGTCAGCATTCATAATTATGCACAGTAACAAGTCCCGGGAAAACCTTCCCGGCTGTTTATAAACGGATTCCATCGTTCCGGCACAGATTGCAATTCCGTGCCCAATTCAAATTCAAACCGGGGGTAAGGCTCCATACGTCACCATAAAAAAAGGCTGCCTTTTGAGACAGCCTTCAATCATCTTGTATTATTCTTTCAAGTTAGTTGTCGTCTGCACATTTTCTGACATCAAGATGAATGACGTAAAAGTCTGATGCCCCAATTTCCGGATTCAAAGATGTTCCCTTATATGTGGTGAATTTTCCGGCAGCCGGTCTGCCGGTTGGAAGTTCATCAGCTAAGTATCCTTGTATTTTAACAGGTTCCGTATTTTCAACTTCAACTTCATCTTTTATTTCCACCGGGTTTAATTCCCATCCGTCAACTAAACTGATTATCATTCTGCCATCCACATATTCAACAGTTCCGATTTCTATATCCTGACCGGCATAAATTTTTTCTTCCCCGGCTCCGTTGTAATAAAACCACCAGGAAGAACCAGCTCCGGAAGCTTCACCACCAAAAGCGGTTTCTGTTTGCCAGTTCTGACAATCATTAATTGCCTCAATCACAAAACAAGCCGTTTTATTACCGTTGAAACTTCCACAATTCAGACATTCTGAATTGTTTTCTGCATTGGCATTCCATTTTGTCCGGTAAACATAGGTACCTGCTTCAGGCAGATTTTGTGTGTGGGTATCACCAATGCAGTTTGAATAACCACCCGAAGCAAGTTCTTCCCAATTCAGATTTTCCATTTCACAGGTTAAGCCGTGGTAAATTTTTGTTACCTCGTCAGAATCCAGTATATATCCTCTTTCAATCAACAGCTTTCCGCAGCCGGAAGAAAAACTGATTTCGAAGTCAGCATTAACAGAGACCTCAGCAGGATAATTCAATGCAATTTCTTCAGCCACTGTTGTTACAACTTTGGCTTTTTTAAGCAAGCTTTCGGAATCCGAAATGATTTCCTCTTTCTGGCAGCTCCAGAAAATGCCACCGGTAACAATAAGAGCCAGTGTTCCCATTAAGAATAATCTTCTTTTCATCTTTTTAAAATTTTAAAGGTTATTAAAAGCGTTGTTTACTTTGGTTTTGTAAATAATGAAGCTAAACTATAAAATATCAGTGATTTATATACCTGTGATGTGTCCCCTTCAGGGAAAAAATTCAGGTTCATTTACATAAGTATTATAAAGCATTCGTTTTCCTGTAGGGAAGTAGGGGTTATAAACAATAAAGCCAGTATTATCAAGGGTTATACATCCTGAATGCCATTCCCGGGTGCAGAAATTAACTTTCAGGATGAATCAGGCACACTATTTGTTTAAACCCGTCATTTCCAAAAATGGTACCGGTTGTGCCTTCATTCTCAGCAAGTAAGAACGTCAGATTTTGATAGAGGCTCATAAAGGCTGGGATCTCAGTATGGATATTGAAGGCCGGGAGGTGAGTCCTTGGGTCCTGATGCTGCGAGTTTTAACACTCCCTAAACCCGGACGTTGTCAGGAGCTGCGCACGCTGACAAGTCCTGGCGACAGTGCCAAACATCAGCGTTCGGTTCTTTTCTCAAATTCCCAATCATATAAAATCATAAACCTCATAATCATCTGCATCCAAACAATTTAACAATTTAGCAGTTTAACAATTTAGCCATTTAGAGACACAAGATATCCAGACACAAGACACAAGACCAGGATCTTCCCAGTCTTGATACCTGATACTAAAAATCCTGATACTTTATCATCGTCAATCATACTCAATCATAACCATCTGCGTCCAATTCCTTAGCAATTTAACAGTTTAGCCATTTCACAATATATCAATCCTTCCAAATCATAACCCATCATTTTTCATCATAACTATCTGCGTCCCCTCTCCTCAATTTCACAATTTACAATTTACAATTTATCAATTTATCAATTTATCAATTTCACCATTAACCCGGACGTTGTCAGGAGCTGCGCACGCTGACAAGTCCTGGCGACAGTGCCAACCATCAGCGTTCAGCTCTTTTATCAATTTCCCCAATCATAACCCATCATAAACCTCATAATAATCTGCGTCCTTAGCAATTTAACAGTTTAGCCATTTCACAATATATCAATCCTTCCAAATCATAACCCATCATATTTCATCATAACCATCTGCGTCATCCCCTCTTTCAATTTCACAATTTGACAATTTCACAATTTCACCATTTCCCATTTATAAAGAAAAAGCGCATCCCGGCAATCCGGAACGCGCTTTTAACTCCTAAGAATTGATTCTTCTCTTTCGGATTTATCTGGTGTAAATCACCTTACCTGTTTTAACCGCATTTCCAAGCACCAGGCGGTAGAGGTAGCTGCCACCCACTTCCGCAACAGGTTTGAACTCAGCCCGGTACTGCACGCCGGCTTCCACCTTTTGGTTGAATACCGTCTGCACCAGCCGGCCGGTCATGTCGTACATGTCGATGCGGGCATCGGCATCCTGTGCAGGAACAAACTCAATGCGCAACCTGTCGGTAAACGGGTTGGGGTAAGCATTGAACTGCGAGGCAATAACTTCGGTCTGTACTTCCGGTATGGAAATCTCGGCCGACTTGGTTTTGCCGGGAGCGGTTTTCACTTCATGGATGACAATCGAGCCGCCGCCAAGTGCAGTGATGTGGCATCAGCATTTTCAGCAGATTCTATCTGGTTGTCGTAAACAACTTTATTGCCGTCAGTTTTATCCCAGACTTTTATCCGGAATTTGTCAATACCACCACCGCCGTTTATCTGTCCGTCGATGGCAGAAACCATGAAACCATAGTCGCCACTGCCGTTAACTGTCCCCGTACCGCGGTAGGTTGCCTTGGCACCTGAAATCACCAGGGTCATTTCATCATATGCCGAGCTCTTGAAATGGAAATTACCTGCCGAGAACTGGAAGTTCGTATTGCCTTCCAGATCGAGCACGTTGTTCTTTCCCTTTCTTGTACTGTGCATTGAATCCGAAGTTGGCTTTACCAACTATGGTTGTTCCAACAAGTGCACCTTCAGGAGAGTTTATCCAACCACCGCCGGTTACGAAACCTGCTGATGGATCTGCAACAGAAAGGTATGCAACATCTTCATCACATCCTGAACCTGCAGTTACCCTTACCTGGTAAAGATTTACAGCAAGACCAGATACTGTAACTTCGGCGATTCCGTCAACAGTTTCAGTATCATCTTCCCATACTACTTCTTCAATCCCAAGCTCATCAAACAACACCAATTCGAATTTCACGTAAACACCTGAAAGTAATGCATCGTTTGCATCAGTTACAGTGGCACTAAGTGTAACAACACCACTCAAATTAGTAATTAAATCAATTAAAGTTGCCTGACTGCTGGCGGAGGCATCAATAGTAACACCCAATACGGTAATGGTTTGAGTGAACACAGATGAGATGTTACCGGATGCATCTGTTGCTATCCATGTGTTGGTATAGGTTCCTGCGCCATTTGGACCTCCCGGAACAAATACCCCGGATATTTTGATGTAATCTACACCACTGCAATTGTCTTTTGCTTCCGGAGCAAGTTCCTGTGCAGCATTCAACAGAGTAATTTGTCCGCAGTAAACTGAGCGATCAAGATTACCTGCAGAAGTGAGCCATACTGGTGGTACATCGTCTATTACAGTCACTTTAAAACTGCAGGATGCATAATTTGTACTGATGTCATCATAAGCCTCATAGGTAATAGTTGTTTCACCTAACCCAAATGTATAATTGCCAATCTGCCCATCACCGGAATCATTCATTGCACCCGTCATGGTCCACTTTAATCTGGCTGTTGGCCAGTTGGTATCAAACACCTGATATGGTATTGTGACTTCAGTATTGCAATCATCATCGTCAGTTCCCTGTACTATATCTCCCGGACAGGTAATAGTTGGTACATCATCATTGACAATTTCTCCTTGTCCCTGATTATCACTGATAGTTATATTCTGTCCGTTTGATACCAGGTTACTCAAATCCACTGTAAAATATTCCGATGGCTCAATGATGAGTTCATTGATAATCGTAACGGAGATGGTTTGTGTTAATGGATTTGTTCCACCAAACGTAAGAATGCCACTGGTTAAGTATAATCCTCAGGTTCAAGCGCTGTCCCTTCAATAGTGGTATAGCTCACGGTGAAGTCGTTCTGGACAGCATTGTTAAGAGTTACAGTGAATACTGCAGTACCATTTAAGATGTTTTCTGTAACGTTAACATCATCAATAGATAAACTTGCAACATCATTATCAACAATTGTTACAATTGCGGCATTATTTTCTAAATCTATTGAAATGTTATTATCCCCAGCATTTAAGTTTGCCAAAGTAATATTAACATTTTCATTAGGTTCAACAGTCGCGTTAGCGTCCACAGGTACAACAATAATAGTACTGGTTTATGCAGGATTGTCACCATCAGGGGTAGCCGAGTTGTAATCTCTAGGCTTTGACGGTACGATTATCTTGTGGGCTGTAACTGTTTTCTCTTCTCCCGCCTTGGCGGAATTTCCATGAGCTGTGTGTTCTCGGGCAGTTAAGGAGAGGGGAGGGATGGTATTCAGCGCTATTTTATCTGGCGGCGATACGTCGGCCCCAGAGTAAGTAGCGTGGCACGTGGCGCAAAGGGGACCATGGGGATGATTAGCTTTTAATGATCCAGTGAAACGATTTACCTTTCACCGCTTTACAGAGGGAGTTGTAGTTCCGCGGTCCATCATTGGAACCGGAAGTTACAACGGAGAGTAGTCTTCAAGTACTGTATCCTAAACTATTATATTGTAAAGTATTACCGAACCAATTTCTTTCTGATCTGTCTCAGTTATTGCGTCCGCTGGGTTGGCCTGAGGTTCAGTAGACGGTTCATTGTCGGAAGCTATGGATACCGCGGGAACGTTTTCAGCGGTGATTGTAATGGTAGCATGGTGGTTGGCAACTATAGTAATAGGCGGAGCATTAGCCGTAGAGTAAGCCAGGGTACGATAATCTTTTGATCGCCATCGTGACGTTAACCATTTATTCCCTTTACATCATTGATTTCCCGTTCTCCGGTCAATCAAGATTATCAGTGTTTCTGATCATGCAGGATTGTGACGATCAGGGTAGCGGAATCTATTACTCACTAGGCTTTGACGATATGATTATCTTGTGGGCTATAACTGTTTTGAAATCTCCGGGGTTGGACTGAGTAACAGTGGCGTTTCGTTGGCGGAGATTTATGCAGCCGCCAGGTTGTCTGCGGCGATTGTTACTGTAGCATCGTGAGTGTCAGCGAGAGTAACCTTAGGATCAAGAGCGGTAACGGGGGTAACCGGAAGGTTAACCGTTTTATTGGAGGCCAGTGTTGAAATATCGATTACATGGATTTCAAGGGTTGAGTTAGCGTCGACAGGTAGAACAATGATAGTACTGGTTAATGCAATATGGTTGTCACAGTGCGGAATGTGCAGGTTAGACATTACGAGATAAAGCTAATAAGATTTCCTTGTTTGCACTGAGTTACTTTGCATCGTCCGGGTTCGGCTGGGTTACTGGGAGCTTTCTCTTTTGGGGAGATTGATCGGCCGGCTGTTGTTCGTCGGGAATTATAATGTTAGCATCTAGGATGGTAGGCAGTTTTAACGGTGGGTCAGTGGGTGGCACCGGAGTAACCGGCAGGTTAATAGTTGTAATGGAGGCCAGTGTTAAAATATCGATTATCATCACATTAAAGATTTCAATTATCGCGCCAGGGTAGATTGTAAGTAGAGGTAATTTCGCAAGCTAGGCATCACACAGTATAGGCTAACGGAGTATAGTGTTCGCCAGATCTGGACTAACCATTTCGGTTTTGACCTATTTATTTTTTAACTCTGTCGGGTTGGGGTGAATTACTGTGGTCTGTCAGTTGGCAGAGATTTATGCAGCCGCCTGGTTGTCGGCGGCGATTGTTACTGTAGCATCGTGAGTGTCAGCGAGAGTAACCTTAGGATCAAGAGTGGTAACGGGGGTAACCGGAAGGTTAACCGCTGTAATGGAGGCCAGTATTTGAATTACCGTTTACCGGCATTCCAGAGTTAACTTTTCTTTCGCCAGTAAATATATGATAAGGATAGTTTAGCGAAGAGGATTCTTCAAGTACTGTATCCTAAACTATTATATTGAAAGCTATTACCGGAACAGGTTCCGCTGTGAGCTATTGCTTTATTGTGATCTGTCGGGTTTCAGTAAGTTCATGTGACGTGTCAGCGGTCGGAAGGTTCAATAGCCGCGTCACCATTTTCAGCGATGATTATTATGGTAGCATGGTGGTTGGCACCTATAGCGATGGCGGAGCATGGGCCGTAGAGTAAGCCAGGGTACGATAACCTTTTGGTGGCCAGCGTGAATTTAACCATCTATTCGCTTTCCATCGTTGTTGTGGTTCTCCCGGTAGCCAGGATTTTAAGATTATCTCACAATGCATTTTACAGATCAGGATGTTTAGGTGTAGTGGTTACAAGGTATGCCATAACCGGTTTCATATCTGGCTGTTTCTGTTTTATTACCGGGAAGGTTGGGCTGCTTACTGTTCACTGTCCGTTTTAGGGGGTTAACGAGGTCATTGGAGGCAAGGGATCGTGGGCCCACGTCACCGTAGGCTCTAGTGAGGGAACCAGAGAGACCGGCGGGTAAATTGACCTGAGGGTCACCAGCGGGAATGTAACCGATTCTTCGGTTTACAGATTTGTATCATCCAAGAGTTGTATTTTAGATCTCGGGTTAATTTATGGTAGCAGTATTTTAACCATAACTGTTACTGTACCAGATAAATCACTATATCAGCTGACAGGTTACACCGTACGCGATAACTTTTTTATATCTCTGTGTTTGCACCTGCCGACTTGGAATTATTTGTTGTGGGCTGGCTGTTCAGGGAAGGTTTTGCTGCCAGGTATTGATTTTTACCCAGTTATTGTTGGCGAGCGGAACGGTAGGATATTGTGTGGGAACCAGAGAGAGTTGCGGCTAAATTAACCTGAGGGTCACCAGCGGTAATGTAGGCGATTGTTCGGTTTACAGATTTGTATCATCCAAGAGTGGTATTTTAGATCTCGGGTTAATTTCTGGTGGCAGGATCTTAACACCAAGGATTATTGCAGTATGGGGTTATGCAGGATTAGCTGAACCGGTTACACAGTTAGAGATGAACGGATTACAATGTGAGGGATTGCACTGTTTTAATCTGAAGGGTTGGTCGGCGTTACTTTGAGCAGTCCCTTGTTGGTTTGTTCAGCTGGAGAGTGTTGCTATGTCACGGTGGGTGATTTTAACGCTTGAACCTAGGGGGTTATAAAGATTAACTTGAGGGTCACAAGCAGTGTTGCATGCCAGTGACAAGATATCCTTTTGACCACTTTAAAGATAACGATTTCTCCATTTCCCAGACATGAATGATCGCTCTAGGTTCGATAAATAGTATCGGTACTTTACCAGATAATTTATTATAAGTACCACCTAATGTAGTCTAGCCATCTCAGGGTTAGCCGTAACGGTTTCATTATATGCTGGGTCGGTCTTAACAACTGCCGGCTTGCAGTTATCGGCTGTGTCATCTGCGTTGTTAGCGTTTGCAGCGGCCGAGTGTTCATTTGCGGCAATGGCGGGTATCGTAACGTGAGCATCGAGGGTTGTAACGATAGTATCGTGCGTGGCAAACAGACTAATCTAAGGGTCACCAGCGGTAATGTAGCCGATTGTTCGCTTTACAGTTTTGTATCATCCAAGAGTGGTATTTTAGTTCTCGGGTTAATTTCTGGTGGCAGTATTGTAACACAGGCGTATAACGGAGCAGGATCATGACGAGTTGTAGTCGAAAGGGTTACACGGTCAGGTTTCACTGTATGCGCTGGCTTTTTAATAACTGCCGGCTTTCAGTTATCTGCTGTTTCATCTGCCTTGTCAGCGGTTGCAGCGGCGGAGTGTTCAGTTACGGCGATGTTTTGTGTGACGCTTAGGATAGTAGGAGATTGTAACCGTAACTTACAGGCTGGTCACCAGATTTAACGGAGGGTAACTTAACGTTAACGGGGCCAGCGTTTCGATGAGCGTTTTATCGGTTCACAGATTTATATTTTGGAGCGCCAGTTTCTCCAGGGAAGCTTTTATTAGTACCGGATAAATTATTACAGTCACCGCTAATTGATCTGGTCCTGTTATATTGTAGCCGAAAACTTTATATTTTAGCTTGACTGTATTGACATACTCTGGGTTGGCCTGTGTTGCTGTGTTCAGTCGCTTGTTGATAGTTTGAGGAGACGGATCGTGGTGTGAAGCGATCGTCGGTGTTTCTAACTGTTGCATGGAGATTGTAACGGTAATTAACCTGGCACCCACTATAAGTAATGGATGACAAGGTATAGTTAAGGGCTGCGTCGCTTTCACCATTTGATCGATCTATAGACGGTAATTCTCTATCACCGGTAGTTTCATATAGAGGTTGTTAACCCCACCAGATTATTCACAATAGCCATTAATAGAGTTTACTGAACCCGATATATTGCAGACCAGATTAGTTTTTAAGTTCTGACTGTTTTGACATCCCACGGTTGAACTTGTTTCTCTGAACTTTCCGTTGTCGGGTTATTGTGTGGAGGGATGGTTGTTGTCGGCGATTTATTGTGTGGGACGCATAGGATAGTAGGGGGTTTTGAACGTAGAGTAACCGGGGCACCAAGAGTAGTATTGGAGTCCCTTGCAATGATAAAGGCCTGAGCAACGTCAAGATATTGATCGATCTCCAGAGTTTAATTCTCTGTCACCGGTAGTTTCGTGAGAGAGGTTGTTAACCCAACAGGATAATGAAATTAAGGGATCATGAGGTATAGCGGTAACGATTATTTCCGAACCATTTCCATTTTAAGATGTAACTGTTTTGACATCGTCAGGGTTGACCTTGTTTCTCTGAACTTTCCGTTGTCGGGAGATTGAGCGGAGGGATGGTTGTTGTCGCCAATGGATTGTGGGCGCACGTCACCGTAGGCTCTTGTGTGGGTACCAGAGAGACCGGCGGCTCAATTGACCTGAGGGTCGCCAGCGGTACTATAGGCGATTGTTCGGTTTACAGATTCATAGTTTTCGATCGTTGGTTTATCAATCGCCGCTGTATTTTTGGTAGCCATGATTTTACCAGGACCGTAAAATTCAGGATTATTATCATTAGTGTTCCCGAAGTGTTGCCATTGCGAGTTTTTTGTGTACTATAAATCTGTTCGGTTGGGCCGAGTTACTCTGAGTTGGTGTTTGTCGGACGGTGCAGGAGGGTTGTGCTGGCGCGTAATGATTTTTGCTGCGATGAATTGTTTGGCGGCGTCTGTAGTAGGGAGTGTGGAAGGTAGAATAAACCGTGGCTCACAAGGTGTAATGGAGGTCACTGGATCTAAAAGAGGCCCGTCTCTCGCTAGCCGTTTAATCACTTTTCACAGGTAATTCTATGTCAGCGGTACTTTCGTGGGCGAGGTTTGGACTAAGACTGTTAATGTACCAGATTATTCACTATGGTCAGCCGAACCTGTTACATTGCAGGTTATATTGTAATCTATATCTGCCTTGGCATGACCGAGGTTCGGCGAACTTTCCGTTGTCTGTCTCCGTACTCGGCGGGTTATCGTTGCGTAGTGATGGATAGCGTTGGATAGTTTTGGTCGGTGATTGTAGCGGTTGGATCGAGTGGGGTAGCGAGTGGAACCCGGGGTTAACTAGCTGTCACTGGGGCTAATGGAGGGATATGTGTTTATTCGCTTTTCATGATTTTACCGTCTATCATTGTTAAATCAAGGTTAGTGGTTGGTTCGGGTGGTTTGACCGGAATAGTAACGGTTAAGGCTATATAGGTATCATCATGTCCAGGTGTACCCGTTACAGTGTAATTTTTAGCTGTATTAATATTGCCGTGTTGGACGTGTAATGGGTTACTGTCAGTTGTCGGTTGTTGGAAGGGTAGCCGGCCGAGTGTTCGTTTCGATGGATAGTTAGTATAGCGGCCTACGATCGTCGGCGATTGTCCCTTCACCTTCTCCATCCCCAATCGTCGCATTCACTGCATTCGTCAAATTAACATAGAACATCTCATCTCCTTCAAGAACTGCATCATCTGTTATGCTTACATTGATTGGTACAGAAGTGCTTCCTCCGGATTGGTATATTGTGTCGTTGTTATGCCTGTATAGTCGCTTCCTGCCAGTGCTGTATTATCCGAAGTGGCCACATCAAATGTAACATCACATGGGATTGCTTGTGAAAGGCTCGCGGTAAATTGCGCCGTCCCATCATTTTCATTGACTAATACATCATTTATGCTTAACTCAGGTACGTTATTAACGATAATGGCACCTGATACACTGCTTGATATTGAACCGCAAGAATTTGTAACAACACAATAATAATAGGTTGTTCCTGCATTTGATGTTGCTGGTGTATTTGTTGAACTGGTTGCCCCATCTATTGGGGTTCCTCCACTGTTGGATTGTGTGGTATTACTATACCACTGATATGTCATGGGGGAATTTTGTTAGCTGTTACAGAAAGTTCAGTGGCAGTATTGTTTAAACAAAGAGATTGATCTGTTGTGGAAGGATGTGAAGTAATTGAAGGTGGTGAACAACCAATACTGAATTGGTCTTTAAAACTATCAGTAAAAGTGTTGGTTGTTCCATTTTTATCCCAATATCCGTTTACTGTTACATCAACAGATCCAGAGCCATTAGGAACGGTTACTGTAATGGTCTTATTATCAGGTGAAGGAAAAGTGACAGAAGTAGCCGCATAAGTACCAAAATAAACAGAGCTGATTGATGTTGCTTCTTGATTTAAAGTGATTGTTACAATATCTCCATAAGATCCACTGGGGGAGGAAATACCAACAATTTTTGGTTCACTCCCATCCGTAAACACCGTCCACGCTTCCAATCCCGAAACCATCCCCACGGCCGTCAGGTAAAGTGTCGTATTCAGTTCCTGGTCTTCCACATACCACGAGGAATAAAAATTCCCGCTTGTATCGGCATACACTGCCCATACATCGTGTGTATGCCAGGGGTCGGGCAGATTGGGTTCAATGTGCTCAATAAAAAGTTCTACCTCCTCACCGGGCCAGAAGCCGGTACCAGTAATGTAAACGGTTTCACCGGGCGCGTAATCTGCCTTGTCGGTGCTCACCGTCTGTGCATTGACAATGCTGCCCAATAAAAGCAGCAGTGCCAGAATTGGCAGCCAGAGGCTGCGCTTCGTTCGAAGTAAAGATTTTGTTTCCATAATCGTATCTGGTTAAAATTAAAATCAATGATTTTATAAACGTGAATGCGATTAATGGAAGGGTGAATTTCAGAAATCAGAAAGGGTTTGATTTAATGCGATGCTGTTATCCGGTTTTTTTCATACAGTTTGATTTTAAGGGTTTGTTAATGGTTAATGCACAAAATTCCGGGGCATTTTGCACCGGAATTGTACCCAAAGCCGCGGGTAAGTGATTTATTTAAAAAGTTTAAACGTAGAGTCTTCACCATAGTTCGATTTTTGGTATATTGCTTAAAAATCGTGCCAATTGTCAATATACCTGCAATTTCCGCCTTTTTTCAATACAAGTCAATAGCAAAGTGTCCCGATACGGGAAAAGTTGTGCCGGGGAGGGAAAAAGGGAGGAGGGAAGACGGAAGACGGAAGACGGAAGACGGAAGATGGGAGACCGGAGAGGGAAGTCGGGAGAGGGAAGACGGGAGAGGGAAGATGGGAGACCGAAGTTGGAAGACCGAAGACGGAAGTCGGGAGTGGGAAGACGGAAGATGGAAGTTGGAAGACCGAAGACGGAAGTCGGGAGTGGGAAGACGGAAGATGGAAGTTGGGAGACGGAAGACCGAAGACGGAAGCCGGAGACCGGAGACCGGAGACGGAAGTCGGGAGATGAACTTACAGCATTTAGCCTTACGCAACTAAACAGATGTGATTTTCATCTTATGAGCAGGACGATGATTCATTTGAATACTTAAATAAGTTCTTATGTTGTTCAGGATATTATTATTGACAGGAATGGGGCTCTGTTTTTTCTCATGTGAAAAAATGAAAGATAGCGATTACGATAGCCAGGTAACAGGCAGGTACTTTGATCAGGAATTGAAGGGTGCGTGGACGAGGTATTATTCGGCAAGAGATATTAACAACGGGATAACCAGATGGACAGACTCAATACGGTTCGCAGAAAACAACAGGGGTACTCAACAAATCTACCGGTTTTCTGTATTGGAACAAGAAATATCCTTTCTTTACTATACCGATGAAGACAGCCTTTTTTTGATCCGAAAGAAAAATACAGAGAAGTGGATTTATACAGTTAAAAATGATAGTCTATTTCTGATGACACCACAGCCCGGGTATTCCAGTTATTGTATGTTTTTAAATTACAGGAAAGTAAAATAAACACGCACAACCTGTGCAACAGAAAAAGCAGGGCTGAAAGCAACAATTACCTGCACTGTAACATCTGTAAAAGAAAACAAATTATGAACAGGAAAATAATTAGCATATTCCTTATTGGAATCCTGATAACCGGTTGCCGGAAAGACGAATTTGATAAAGATTCCCTTTTAGGCTCTCAGGGATTGAGTGTATGGTGGGACCACCAAATTTTTGGAGAGGAAGGAAGAGGATTCAAATTTGAATTTTATGAAGTCCGGCGTTTTGAAAATTCCTGGGAATTAAAATTTAAATACACAATTGATAAGAAACGAAAAACCATTGACATTTATTTAATTGATAAAGTTGATGAAGGGAAATGTCCTGTGTTTCCGGGCCCCTATAAAACAGATGGCTTATGTATTTCGAAAGGAGGTCTTTTTATACCTGAAAATGTACTTAATCAGGGTATGTATACATTTACAATACGAACGTTTGATTTTACGGTTCAATCACATCTCACTGTTAATGAAGGCAAAGTGACATTGGAAATTCCGGAAAACAACTATTTTTCAAGTTCCGTTAAGGAGGTTTTTCCCACACCTGTAAATTTGTTGTATGGCAGTGTCGCCTTTACCGGGGAAGAAAATACGCAATTTGCCAATGAGTTTTTCGAAAAATTAAAATCACTGGGATTAAAGGATACCGTTGTTTCAAATCCTCCGTTTAATTTAAGTGTGGATGAAACCGGGAAGCCGGTTGACAGCCACTGGGAGCCGGACAAACACAGTTTATCTTTTCTCTACTCAATGAATACAAGTTTTCGTACCATTTTTAATGCATCAAAAGCGTATTTTAATAAATATGATCTGAACATTTATTTGTTTAGCAGTAACGGAGACCAGGCACGGTTGAATAAGCAGGAAGGAATAATTGTAGACTACGCAGAATAAAATTACTTGCATGCAAGGGCACAAGGATGCAAGATTAATAGAGGGAAGAGGGAAGACGGAAGAGGGGAGACTGAAGACCGAAGACCGAAGACCGAAGACGGAAGTTGGAAGAGGGGAGACCGAAGACCGAAGACCGAAGACGGAAGTTGGGAGAGGGGAGACCGAAGACCGAAGACGGAAGTTGGAAGAGGGGAGACCGAAGACCGAAGACGGAAGTTGGGAGACGGGAGAGGGAAGATGAAGACCGAAGATGACGAAGAACTTTCAAACCTTTCGAACCCTTCAAACCCTTCAACATAAACAACATAAACAATATAAACAACATAAACAACATAAACCCCATGAACCTTCAAACACTGAAACACTAAAACACTAAAACACTAAAACTCTAAAACTCATCGAATCTTTCAAACCTTTCGAACCCTTCAAACCCTTCAAACCCTTCAAATCATAAACAACATAAACACCATAAACCCCATGAACCTTCAAACACTGAAACACTAAAACACTGAAACACTAAAACATAAAACCCTCAAACAATAAAACTTCTCAAACCCTTCAAACGTTTCAAACCCTTTTCATATAAACCACGCCACACTCCGCCCGTGGGCAGGCAGCAGGCGGTTGCTGAACCTGGGTACAAAAGAAGCCAGCCGGGCAGGGTAGGTGAGGGTGACGGGAAGGGGCGACTGCTTTACGGTGTGCCAGTGCATAAAGCAGAAGGTATAAATCTGGTCGAGCAGCCCCGATACGGTATCCTGCGCATCAAGGTAACCGGGCCGGGTGCACACGAACCGGATATGCAGCGGCATTGCCTGTTCTGCTGCTGTCCCTTCCTGATTCCTGTGGCTGTTGACGTACAGCAGGTAACTGTACTGCCCGAAACGTACCCAGGTGCCGTTGACCGGCATTGGGTTCTCCTGCGGTTTGCAGAATGCCATCCTGCTTTTTGAACCTGACTGCCCGATGACTGCCACCACCACCGGAATGTCGAGTTTCATATCCGCAAGAAGTTTTAGAAGCGGATCCAATTGTTCCGCATTCAGGGGCTGATGGCAATGGATAACCAGCCGTTTCAGGCCGGGATGCTCCTGCCGGTACAGCAGGAAAGCCTCAAGTGCAGAGCCGGCTATCGTCAGTGGATTGAAGGGGGAGAATACATCAAAGCCGCGGAACAATCCTTCCTGCGTGAAGCATGCAATGGCAGCTGCCTCCGGCTGCACCGAACCCTTTCGGCGGGTAAGCCGGAGGCCAATCACCGGCTCGCTTTCGCCGTTTCCTTCCAGCCTCCACGGCACACCCCCCAGCTTGGCAACCAACGCACACCCGATATTGGTAAGGGCATGACCAAAATTGCCCTGCAGGTTTTCCGCCTTTACGGCCTGCATCGAAACCTGCCGGTACAGCAGCAACTCCTTGATGCGGTAATACAGCTGACTTTGCTTTTCATCCTTTTCCTTTCCTGAATACGGGCTGATGTAAAATGCGTACCACGTCACCTGGGGGTCGAACCACCGGCTCAGCAGGCATCTTTCTACCTGTCCTGCTGCATCGCCGTCGCCGGTTATTGCAATATCCTGTTCCGGCACATGTGTCAGGTTCAGGCAGGTAAGCCGGTTCAGCCTGACCTGTCCGTCTTCCCCGGCAATGCATCGTGCCAGGTTCCCGGTCTCTGCCTGGTTGTGGCTGAAATAAATGAAAAAGTAGCAGAAGTGGCTGCCGGCCGGCCGTTTTAGCGGGCCGTATTTTTTCAGTCCCTCCAGGGGATCGGAATCGCGGCGGCCCTCACCAAAGAGCAGCAGCCGGGTACTGGCATTCAGCCGCCCGGCAGCATCAGCCGGCACAGGTTTAAACACTCCGTTGTGCGGTACTGCCGACCGGAATTCTTCCGACATGCACCGGGTATCGGCAAACTCCCGGATAAGCCTGGAGTAACGGGTGCAGCAATCGTGATCCGGTGCTGCCGGATACGGCTCGCCCAGCCAGTCGGCTACCCTGCGGTTCAGCACCGGGAACAGCTCGCCGGGATGGTACCAGGCTGCCTCGGGCAGGTGATTCCACCGGTAAATCCTTTTGCGAAAGGCTGCCAGCCTGAACAGGCGGGTATCGGGGTGCATGTCCTGCAGCTCCTCCAGACTCTGCTTCAGGATGAACGCTTCCCCGTCGTAACTGATCTGAAGGCCGGGCCTGCCGGTAGGCCAATCGTGCTGTATCTCCAGGGTGAACCGGTGATGACGTTGCCACAGGCTTTCCTTGCCATTGTTCTTATCCCTGCACCAGAACTGCGTGCGGCCGGAAGACTGAGTATAACAGAATTCGGTCTGCGGGGCCAGCACCCGGCGGATGTGACGGGTTAAAACTTCGTTTGCTTCCTCCGGATGAAGCGGTACTGATACCTTGCTGTTTTCATTTTTTCGGATACCGGGGGTGCTGCCCGAGTGAATTTGATATTCGGGCACGGGATCTGCAGCAGTCCCCTCCCACAGGTTGCCGGATGCATCCCCCGGAATTTTTGGTTCGTGAAGGGGGAGGTTCTCTGCATCGGGATAATCAAACGGGAGAATGTTGAAAAAAAGTCCGGTAAACGGCTCTTCTTCTGAGCGCATGTGTGCCGACGGTTTTTGTTTTTTAGGTTGGGTAATCATTTGATAAAAAATTTAAGGGTTTATTTTTCGGGCTTCCGGAACCTTCCATTTCCGGATTTTTTTATTTTTTTTCCTTCCTCAATCAGCTTGAGCACATCGGCTTCCAGGTACGTGTATTTTTTCCCAACTTTTGCAAAAGGGAGACTTCCTTCATCGCGGTAGCGCTGCAGTGATGTTTTGCTCACACTCAGCATTCTGAGCACCTTACTGCTGTCGAGCCGGTGGTTGTCTTTCGGTGCTGTTTTTGATGCCGGTGCATTTCCATTTGCCAGGAACCATTCAAGAACCTGTTTTAACTGCTGAATTTCCGAACTGGATTCCTTCACCAGGTGTGTTAGTTTTGCCATCTCCGGATCATTGTCCTCAGGAGAAGGAACAGCCGGTATGTTTTGCAAGGGGGCTGCAGAGGTAAGCTGAAGGGGAGGCTTTTCACCGGTGAGTGCATCAAACAGGTGCATGATTTGCAGGCGTGAGGCTTCGCTGAGTTGACTTTTGCTCAGTTTGTCGTGGAGCAGTTCCCTGACCCGGAAAACCCGGGGCATGTAGTGCCATCGTAAAGCCTGCCTTCCCTGCAGGCGGTGGCAGAGGATGCAAAGAGCTGCCTTTACCCGGAAGGCAACCTCCAGCTCACCGGGAAAGGCTTCCGGTACGGCAACAGGCTGATGGATCAGGTTGAAAAGGATATGGAGCAGACGTTCCCGGAAATAGACCCTTAGATGGGTATCCTGCCCTGGCTGGACAAGCTTGCCGATCCAGCTGTCGTACCCCGCCAGACTGAAACCTGTAAGTACATTGTAAAACTGTTCGCCGGTGCCGGATGCAGGCAGGCGCAGAAATTCAGCAACCAGCGCCTGTCCTGCATCAGACCCGAATCCGGCAAGATGCTCCACCTCATCCATGAATTTCTTTGGCTGCGGCCACGGCGAACCCACCAGAAGAAGGGCCAGCGAACTGAAAAATTCTCCCGTCGTACCCCCGGTATGCGGCCACAGGGCCTCAAGCAAATGATCAAATTCTGCATTCCCGCGGTTCCTGTCAAGCCACGGCATCCATGAACCGGTTAGCAAACTGACATAAATTTCAAAATTTGGTCCCATGTTTTGTGTTTAATTTAGAGTTGAAGTTCAAAAATAAAAGAATTGTGTATACTAAACATATGATTTTTGTCTGGTTTCCAGGGAAAAAATAAAGAAAGCGCCCCTGACGAGCGCCTTCATTTTCCACATCAGCCGAAACGGCAGTTTGCCGCGGGGCTGTTTTCTGTAATCAGAGCACCAACACCTTGCCGGCATACACACTGTCGGATGTGAAGTCCTTCGGCTGGGTGCCAGTCAGCTTTTCCTTGTCGGTAAAGCCAATGTAGCAATGCACCTCTTCGCCGCGAAAATCAGCCGGCACAACAACTTCGGCAGAAGTGTCCACACGGAAGGATGTACCGGTTGATAAAACCGAACTTCCGCTGACAGGATTGTGAACCAGCAGCAGGGCCACATCCCCGGTGTTTGCGTTTTCTTCCGTAGAGTTGTCGTTCCAGGTGAAGAGCACCTTCCCCTCTTCGGTTGAGTCAACCGTTGGCAACGATGCCGGTGCAAGAGTTCCACGGGTTACCTGCAGTGCATTGTAATCCAGTGCCAGCTCCGGAAACTCACCGGTAATGGCTTTGGCCAGATTAAGCGATGTGGCTGCGTTAAAAGCCGACATCTTTACGGCATACCCGCTGAACCCGATACGCACCAATGTGATGCACGATTTCAGAAATCCAACCACCAGGTTCATTTTCATCCTGTAAGTCTGCTGCCTTACGGTGTTTGGATTGGCTACATGAGTGGGCATTGCCCGAAGGTAATTGATCCCTTTCCAGCTTGCGCCAACTACATTTCCTACTTTTCCCGACAATCCGCCGAGAATTCCTTGTTTAATAATACCCATAATAAAATAGATTAAATTAATAATTTAACCGGTTACCCGGCCCGACCACCTTGGTCTGCAACCGTTAATGCAAAGTCCGGACAAACCTTTTGGCACGTTACCCGTGGGCGACGGTGAAACCTCGTGTCAGTCTGCCCAACTGTCAGCTGCACCCGACTACAGTAACGGCGGTAACGCAGGTAACGCCCCGGCAGCCAATATGGCAGGGAGGAGGAAGAGGGAAGACGGAAGACCGAAGACGGAAGAGGGAAGACCGAAGAGGGAAGACGGGAGACGGGAGACGGGAGACGGGAGAACGAAGTAGGAAGACGGAAGACGGAAGACGGGAGACCGAAGTAGGAAGACGGAAGAGGGAAGACAGAAGTAGGAAGAGGGAAGACCGAAGACCGAAGACGGGAGACCGGAGAGCGAAGACCAGAGACGGAAGATGGGAAACCTGCGATCAACAATTTCACCATTTCACCAATTCACCATTTGTCTTTCTGAAAATTACCAGTAAAATAGAACCCACACAAAACTGTCAGGTAAGTATAAAAGGATATTGGGAATGTTATGTTAAACCGGATTGGCTGATTATTTGGCGATAAAATGACAAACACAGGGTGATTGAATTAGCCAGGACAGGGAGTCACTCTGATTTGTTTAAATAAATGCGCTATTATTGGTAAAAACCCTCAAACTCCTCAACCATTTTCAAAGTCCACAAACTCTTCGAACCGAAGACTAAGATAAACAACATAAACATTTTGAACTCTTAAACTTCAACATAAACAACATAAACAACATAAACCCCATGAACCTTCAAACACTGAAACACTGAAACACTAAAACACTAAAACACTGAAACACTAAAACATTCAAACTCCTCAAACTCCTCTATCCGTTGGCTAAAACCGAACGGCAATATAGTCGGAAGACCGAAGACCGAAGACCGAAGAACTTTCAAACATTTTCGAACTCTTCAAACTCTTCAAACCTTTCGAACCCTTCAAACCCTTCAAACCCTTCAAACCCATACAACATAAACAACATAAACCCCATGAACCCCATGAACCTTAAAACACTAAAACACTAAAACATTTCGAACCCTTGTTTTTGGAGTTGTGTGAAGCTGAGTTGAAATACAATAATGTTTAAAGGAATGATCAGGCGCACAGTGCCTGATCATTCCTGCAACATCTTAATGGGAATGACCCTGGTGGGCGTTTTCGCTCTTTTTTACATTTTCCCGTTCATACTGGCAGCAGCTTTTCAGCTTGTTGTAGGCTTCATCGGTTGCCTTATGCATTTCTGTATCGTAACCTGCCTTTGCTATTGCCATATGAACCTTATGCACATCGGTTTTTGAATCATCAAAACTGACCTGCATCATTTTCGTCTCTTTGTTCCAGTCAGCGGTTTTTACGCCACTTACCGACTTTGCGGCTTTCTCTATGGTTTTTTCACACATTCCGCAATTTCCGTAAACTTTAAACTTTTCGGTTTTTTCTTTTCCGAAAGCAGTTGTTACACTTAACAGGGCAACAACAATTATGGATAAAACTACTTTTGTTTTCATAATCATTAAACTTTAAAATGTAAAAAATAACTATTGTTTTGTTCCCTTAAACCTGAGGGTGTAGGGATTTTCTCCGTCCATCATTTCAAAGGTGTAAGTAAAAGCATGATGGTCCATGTCGAATCCGCCAAAATGAACATCGTCTGCATCGTGTTCGTCATTTATGTGGTGCATCCATTCCGTTTCATCATTGCCGATGTCGCCCATCATTCCGCCTCCCATGGAATGCCCTTCACCGGGCATGTGTCCGTACATTTCTTCAAATTCTTCTCCGGTAAAACATACATACACACTGTCGTGGTGACTGTAGTAATTCAGCATAAAAAGGGTGTCGAAACTGCTGGTGTTGCAACTAACCCTGATTTCGTTTTCACCCGTAATCGCAATTTGGGCAACAGCATCCTCCGGTGAACCGCCGGATGCAATGTCCCCGCTCTTAATAAGCGTTCCATAATAGATTCCTTCGATGCTTTCATCCTGCGGCTTTTCGTTTTTGCACGACGACAGTACCAACATCGAAATGATGAGCAATCCTCCTGATTTTAATAAACTTTTCATGTTTGCTTTTTTTATTTTAAATTAGAATTAACGGTTTCTCCGGTTGCCGACGGATTTTATTGGTTTGTAAACAAAAGCCTGTGGCGATCTCCTCCCCGGGAAATAACTGCGTGATTTTCTTCTGTATCCGGTTTGGCATTTGCCGGTACAGGCACTGACAATAAAGGGCATGTTTCCCATCCGGAAGGCGAAGGAACTATCCAGTGTCCCGGTTAACCCTAAAGAAAGGAATGCCGTTATCAGCTTGTTGTCAGGGAAAAAAAGAAGAGGAGTATGCCGCATGTTTTATCTGTTTACAATTCAATTTCTTCACATAAACAAATCCGTGGAGCTGTCAGTCAGCCCGCAACCGTTTGCGTAAAAAGAAACTCAATTATAAAAGATAGGTTTGTTTCAGGGAAAGACGTGTATGGATTTCCAACGGAGGGGGATCGTTAAACTCCGTATAATACGACCTGTCGGTTTGTTGATTCAATAACAGGAAAAAGGAAGGTTCAGAAACGAAAATTTCAAAATCAAAAACCACAGGTATCTGAATAACTTCAGAAATCTGAAAATCTTTATCAAGCTGCAAAAATTCAGAATGATTCTCGCAACATTCTTTTTCGCAACAATCTTCAGCTTCAACAAACAAGGAAGCAGACACAAACACTTTTTTGCAGAAATGTTTGGATACTACCAGTCCTGTTGTTGTTACAAGCAACAGCAGAAATAAGAAAATATGAATGATTTTTCTGAGCATCCCGTTACAAAGAAAAAGAAATAAAAATGAATTCTGTTACACTTTTCTTCTTTTTTTGCAAGGGAACCTCTGACTCCTTTTGCGTTCGCGTTTCATGCAGCGAAAGATTTCACGCAGCGGTCGCAGCGGTATTTCTTTATTCTTTTTTTACCACCAAAGGCACCAAAAGCTCGAAGACGGAAGACCGGAGACGGAAGCTGGAAGACCGGAGACCGAAGACCGAAGTAAAGATTTGTATGTTTGGTGAAATTTGGTGTTTTTGAGTTTTGGTGGCAAAAGGTTTAGGCCCGAACAACATAAACAAAATGAACAACATAAACAATATGAACGCTCTGCATGGACAGCGTTTATTTTACAGCCTTGCAGAAATTTTAAAAACCTTTTTATTTCCTAAATTTGTTTGATCCCAAAAATATTTAGGATGAAATAACATTTTTAATCGAATCGCATAATGAACGAAATATGACCCTTTACGATACCTTCTCCATACTTATTGTCGTGTCTGCAATGTTTGCATATATAAACTACAGGTTTATTCGATTACCTTCCACAATAGGCTTAATGCTGATTGCCATCATAACTTCACTAATCCTGCTTGTGGTGGCCTCTTTTTTTCCGGTCGTGATGAAAGATACAACCGACCTGTTGCACAATTTTGATTTTTCAGAGTTGTTGTTGGGTTCCTTGCTTAGTTTTATTCTTTTTGCCGGTGCTATTCATGTAAAAGCCGCGGAAATGAAAAAGGAACGGTTCAGTATATCTGTGTACGTTATCGTTGGATTGTTGCTTTCCACCTTTATTATTGGTACAGGTTTATACTTTATTCTGCCTTTGTTTCATCTCAGTATTTCTTATGTACAATGCCTTTTGTTTGGTATTATAATATCCCCTACCGATCCAATAGCAGTTCTTGCTATTTTAAAAGAGGCTGGCATTAAAAAATCAACCGAAACCAAAATTATAGGCGAATCGCTTTTTAATGATGGTGTGGCTGTAGTTATATTTCTTACTATTCTGAAAATTGCCAATCATACTGAAGAGCTTATGTGGTGGGACATTGGACTCATCTTTCTACGCGAAGCCATTGGGGGTCTTTTACTTGGAATAGCTATAGGTTATGGTGCGTATTTACTTATGAAGAGCATAGACAATTACAAAGTTGAAGTTTTGCTCACGGTGGCCGTGGTGATGGGTGGTTACACCCTGGCCAGCAAACTCGGACTAAGTGGTCCGCTTGCCATGGTAGCTGCCGGTATAATTGTGGGAAACATAGGCAGAATGAGCGCCATGTCCGACAATACATGGAATTATGTTAGTAGTTTCTGGGAATTAATCGATGAAATACTAAATGCCATTCTTTTCGTGCTCATTGGTCTGGAATTGCTGGTAATTCCGTTCAATGCAAATTTCTTTGTACTTGGAGCTATTTCTATCCTCGTTGTATTAACCAGCCGGTACATCAGTATTTGGCTCCCCAGTCAACTCACCCGTTTGAACGGGCGATATAGCAGTTCGGGTGTTCTCCTGCTCACATGGGGCGGATTGCGCGGAGGGATTTCAATTGCGATGGCACTTTCGCTCCCCAAAGAATTACATAACAATCTGTGGGTGGTAATAACTTACATAGTCGTTATATTCTCGATTCTGGTTCAGGGACTTACCATCGACAAACTGGCATTTAAACTAAAGGACAAATCCGAAACCGAGGAGGATATAAAATGAAGTAAAACACATCGCTAAATTTTTACAACTACCGATTTTTCTTTAACTTGAATAATCTTTCTGACAAATAAAAAATTCAATATAAAAACAAAAAAAAATGCACCATAGAAGAAATGAACACACAATCAAAAAACCATTTTTCTCCCTGGCCAGGAGGAGCTGATTTATAAATTCTTTTACTCGAATTTACTGTCCTAATTTAGATTACAGCCAAAACTCAGGAAATAACATTTAATAATAACTTAAAATATAAATACGATGAAAAGGATAATGATAACCGTAATAATTGTTACAATTGTAATAACCTTGCTGGTTTTGATTCTGGGCACATTTATATACGTATCATCTGGAACATACAATGTTAGTCAGTTAGTACCTCATGAAAAGATTACTAAATCCTTAATAGAATTTACAATGCGTAAATCAATCGAAAAAAGGATGAAAGCCATTAAGATACCCGATAACTTTGCAGACAGTACAATGATTATTGTAGGATATGAGCATTATAATGAAATGTGTATAGGTTGTCATAGCGCTCCTGGTAAGAACCCGGGTAAAATAGCAGAAGGGTTGTATCCTGAACCTCCCCTGCTTTATAAACAAGCCAGTGGAGAAGATGCACAGGAATTCTTTTGGATTATAAAGAATGGAATAAAAATGACCGGTATGCCTGCATTCAAGCCAACGCATAGCGATGAGAAAATATGGGCTATAACGGCTTTTGTTACAAACGCATTACCTTCAATTAAACCGGAGGAATATGACGACTGGCTAAAAAAATATGCAGGTGTAAATGAGGAAAATGAAGGTCATAAAGGACAAGAAGAACATGATCACCCTTAGATTTAACAGGAATTCAGGGGTTTAAAGAAACCCGGGAAGCAGAAAAACGAAAGAACAAAGATTGAAAAGATTTGGTATGAATATAGTTGACAAGCAATAACTCATGCAATAATGTTTTTTTTCCTTTCATGAGAGATATTTTATGACAAAACAGTTTAAAGATTTAATCTGAAGCATTAACATTTTTTGGAACCTGAGTAGTTACAATTAAAATGCCTATTGCCGCTAATGCCGCACCCACGATAAAAGGAACAACATAACCAAATCTAATGGCATATCCTGAAAGAAAAGAACCAAAGGAAATCCCTAATCCAAAGGCCATGGTAACCACCGAAAGCTGAGAGCCTGTCTGGCCTTTTTCAGTTAAATCTCCTGCCAGAGCCAGGGCCGGTGCAAATACCATGGCAGAACTTATTCCCTGAAGTGCACGTGCAGTAATCATTTCCCAGGATTGGGTAACCATGCCCTTCTGCCAGAACAATAGGAATAAGGCATATTAAACCTATTATAATAAAAACTCTTCTCCCAAATTTGTCACTTGCATTGCCAATTATAGGTTGCGTAATTGCCAGGGCAGCTATAAGCGCACTAAATTCAAGCGAAAACATAAAGGGACCTTGCGCGAGCCTTTGGTTGGTTTCCGTTTCGATAGGAGCCGAGCAGCGAAAATCCAAAACTCATGATCAAGGTAGCCAGTGCAAGTGCAAAAATCGGATCCAGTAGCCTTCCTTCTTCTTTGGAAGTCAGGCGTATCTTCATTTTCTCTTTTACTCGGTTTCGTGGTCTTCAGGATCTGAAACCAGAAATGAAACCAAGATTGCACTCAGCAATGCCGCTGCGGAAGCCACGCAAAAGGAAGCAACAAATCCATCGATAGAACCAATAAACGGCAATATGATAAGGTCCACTTTCCACCAGTATTCCGCTGGCGAGAGGCCCTATTCCAAAACCGATCAATCTAAAGGAATTGTAAATTCCCATATTCTTACCCCTGTTTTTATTCTGGCTTAATTCACTTACCAGCGCCAGGCTGGCTGTAATGGTAAATGCGGCAGCAAGGCCCTGAGTACCGCGAATAAGCATCATTAAAATATAGCTGTGGGCAAGTGAATAAGAAAAATTAGCAAGGGTAAATATTGCCAGGCCCAGTAATACAAACAACTTCCGTTTTCCGAATTTGTCAGATAATCTTCCTGCAAAAGGCTGAGAAAAACTGGTAACCAGTCCAAAAAGACCTAAAATAAGGCCCGTGATTAATGTTTCGGAAAGTCCGAATAATTCTCCGCTAACACTTTTACTTGCAATATATAAGGGCAGAACTACAATAAGAAAAGAATTGCCCATTGAATCGGCCATTCTTGCAATTCCTAATATTACGATCCGCCTGTCTGTACCAAATAAATTTTCGATTTTACAGTCGTTTAAAGGGGAAAATTAAATACCGAATCGGCATAAGAATCCCGCTCATTCGGATTTATTTCCCCAGGATTTCAGTTTTTTTCGCCACACTTAAAATTTGAAGGATTATACCAAATACCGGTAAATTCAAATAAAATGGCCGTTCAAAATGGTGGCTGGCTTATATTGGGATTGCGATTCATGTTTTGAATGATTCTTCCAGTGGATATTACAGATTTAACAGAAGATCTAACTCATTCTTTGAACAACGTGCAGGCGATTTATAATATCAAGTGAAACTGAGGATTATGAAGTAACATAAAAAGTGTGAATGATGTAAATTATAAAAAAAAATTTACAACATCTTCCATATATTTCTGTTGTAAATTTATGACATAATAATTTTATAAATACTTAAAATCACATGAAAACGAAGAAAAAAATGAACTTTTGGACATTTTGTCTGGCGTTAATGATCGGAATATTCGTTTTAAGTTGCTCGGATATGAACAATACGAAGATTGACCTTTCAGCCAACGAACAACAAAAAGAAGAAGCATTCAGTCAAATTCTGAACAACCGGGAACTGATGAATGATTTTATGAATGAAATGATGACGCAACCCAATTCCATGAACTGGATGATGGAGAACGGTCAGTTTATGAACCACATGTTTAGTCAGGATAATGTGAATTATATGCGCGAACACAATCCTGAAATCGATAACCACATGATGAACAACATGATGAACATGATGGACAGGGATACTTCCCTTGCCAGAGAATGGAACAACAGAATGCATCACCGGAATCCCATGAATCCATAGGTAAAAGAGGGTCGGTATAAATAACATCAGAACCTTCGAATTGAGAGACAGGAAAACAAAAGCAAATACGATGGATCAAACACAGCATGATCGGAAACACAGTACCCATAACGGGCAGCGGCACGGCGATCATCATGAAGAATCAAAGCATAAACACAGCCACCCCGACGGACATAACCACAGTTCGCACGATCACAGCGGCCATCATGCGATGATGATCAGGGATTTCAGAAAGCGTTTCTGGGTGTCTCTGGCTTTTACCGTTCCCATTTTAGTCTTGTCGCCCATGATTCAGGAATTGCTGGGCTACAGGTTTTCTGTTTTGCAGGGGGCCGATAATTACATCCTTTTTGCCTTGTCATCCGTTGTGTACTTCTATGGCGGCTGGCCCTTTTTAAGCGGATTAGCCGGGGAGCTCAGGAAAAAACAACCCGGAATGATGACCCTGATAGCAGTAGCTGTTACCGTAGCATGGGGCTACAGTTCCGCTACCACATTTGGGGTGGAAGGCAGTACCTTTTTCTGGGAACTTGCCACGCTTATCGACATTATGTTGCTGGGCCACTGGATCGAAATGAAGTCGGTGATGGGGGCTTCCCGCTCCCTGCAGAAACTGGTTGAAATGATGCCAACCGAGGCCCATCTCATTCAAAACGGGGAGACAAAAGACATAAAAGTGGATCAACTCAAAAAAGAGGACCTGGTACTGGTCAGGCCGGGAGAAAAAATACCTGTTGACGGCATCATTGATGAAGGGGAAAGCAACGTCAACCAATCCATGGTCACCGGCGAATCTCAGCCGGTTAAAAAAATGAAGGAGGATAAGGTAATCGGGGGAACCCTCAATGGGAATGGCTCGTTAAAGGTGCGTGTACAGCAGGTAGGCAAAGATGCCTATTTGAGTAAGGTGATCACCATGGTGCGCGATGCACAGGACAAAAAATCAAAAACACAAAATCTGGCCGACCGTATTGCTTTCTGGCTCACCATCATTGCCCTCACCATTGGGTTTGGCACACTCGCCACCTGGCTGATTGTCGGGAAGACGTTTGTTTTTGCCCTGGAGCGTATGGCCACCGTTATGGTCATTACCTGCCCGCATGCCCTGGGACTGGCAGTGCCTCTGGTCGTTGCAATTTCAACTTCATTGGCGGCAAAACACGGTTTGCTCATCCGGAATCGGACCGCATTTGAAAATTCACGAAAAATAACGGTGATGGTATTTGACAAAACCGGAACCCTTACCAAGGGAAATTTCGGGGTAACCCGTTATGGTTCATTAAATGAGGATTTCGACGACAATCAGATACTGCGTTTGGCCGGGGCTCTTGAAGAAAAATCGGAACATCCGCTGGCAATGGGGATCATGCAAAAAATCAGGGATGAAAAAATAGAAATCCCTCAGGCGGAAAATTTTAATGCGATTACCGGAAAAGGGATCGAAGCCGATGTGGAGAATAAAAAAGTAAAAGTGGTAAGTCCGGGTTTTATAAAAGATCAAAAAATAGAAATTCCGGATAAAGCATACAAGAATGAAGCGGAAACGGTTGTGTTTGTAGTGGTCGACGATAAACTTGCAGGCTTCATTGCAATGGCTGATGAAATCACGGGAGGAATCTGCTGAAGCAGTAAAAATGCTGAAAGAGAACGGACTGAAATTGTATATGATTACAGGCGATAATGAAAAAGTGGCCAAAAGTGTAAGCGATGAACTTGGGCTGGACGGCTATTTTGCGGATATCCTGCCCGATCAGAAACTTGAAAAAATAAAAGAATTTCAGGAAAAAGGGGAGTTTGTAGCGATGACCGGCGATGGAATTAACGATGCCCCGGCCCTGGCTGCTGCCGATGTTGGAATTGCGGTAGGTTCCGGTACTGACATAGCAGCTGAAACGGCTGATATAATCCTGGTCAACAGCAATCCAAAAGATATTGCTTCTTTGGTGATTTTCGGCAAGGCAACCTACAATAAGATGATCCAGAATTTTATATGGGCTACCGGCTATAACGTGGTAGCCATACCCCTGGCAGCAGGAGTCTTATACGGTGCGGGCATACTTGTCAGTCCTGCTTTGGGAGCAGTCTTTATGAGTATTAGCACCATAATTGTCGCCATTAATGCACAACTGTTAAAACGTAAAATGAACAGGAACAATTAAAATAACCCTCAGCCTGGATTGAAAGGATAAACACAAATTTGAATTGCAAAAGGAATGATGTACAAAACTTTTGGCAAGTACAAAAACGGGTAAAGAATTGGTACCATGGCAAACAAAATTAAAAATCGCTACAACCGGATTGCAGGGTTTTACGATATTCTCGATAAACCTATGGAATTGGCTGCATCCAAATGGAGAGAAGAACTGTTGTCGGGAGTGAAAGGAAAAGTATTGGAGGTTGGAATTGGCACGGGCAGAAACATTCCGTATTATCCCGATGCGGTTGAACTCACCGGAATTGACTTCAGCCCTAAAATGGCAGAAATTGCCGGAGAAAAGGCTAAAAACAGGAAAAACGTAAAAATACGGGAGATGGATGCCGAAAATATGGAATTCAAAGACAACACTTTCGATACGGTTGTTACTTCCTGTGTGTTTTGCTCGGTGCCCGACCCCGTGAAAGGTCTTAAAGAGATAAAGCGGGTGTGCAAAAACGGAGGAAAAATAGTAATGCTCGAACACGTTAGGAGCCATAATAAATGGGTGGGCCCGATGATGGATGCCCTCAACTTTATCCCGCTGCATATTTACGGGGCAAACATTAACCGCGAAACTTACCGGAACCTGCTGAGTGCCGGATTCAAACCGGATCAGATAGAAATTAAAAATGTATGGTTCGATATTGTAAAACTTATCCGGATTAACAATACCAAAAAAATACAGCAAAAAGTTTCGAAACTTGTGTAACATCTATATAATAAGTTATCAGTTGTTTGTAGAATCACTTAAAATTTTAAAAAATGAAAAAATGGATAATTACCGCAACCGCCCTCCTGTTTATGGCAGGGTACACGGCAAACGCCCAAATGAGGCGGCAACAAAACGTGCAAAACCGGCAACACAACATGATGATGCAAAACAATGGAATGATGCAGGGCATGGGAATGGGTATGTGCCCGATGTGTGGCCAGATGATGAACCGGAACATGCCCATGCAGAAATACGGCATGATGGTGAACCGCCTGCCCGCTTTGCAGCAACAGCTTTCGCTTGATGACAACCAGGTGGAAAAGTTAATCGATTTGCAAACGGAATTCAAAAAGCAACAAGTCGGTTACAAGGCTGAACTGCAGAAAAAGCAAATGAAACTGAAAAGCCTGCTGGATGGCAATGCCTCGGGCAGTGAGGTGAAAAACCAGATGGAAGCTTGTTCTGAAACCAAAATCAACATGAAAGTGGCTGCCTATGAAACAGCCGGTAAAATGAAAGCTGTGCTCAACGACGACCAGAAAGAACAGTTGCAGAACATGATGATGCAACAAGGCGGTATGATGCAGGGACAAGGGGGCTTCATGCCAAACCGCGGCAATACGATGCAAAACGGCCGGCGGGGTATGATGCAAAATTAATTAACCCTTAAAAAAGAAAGGAGTTTTCTATGATGGATGGATATGGAGGATACGGAATGGGAATGGGCTGGTGGTGGATCATTGGCCTCATATTCCTTGTGGTTGTAGTCTGGATAGTTTTAAAAGTTGCCGGTCAAAACAAGAATCCGGGTACGGCCAAATCGGCTCTCGACATATTAAAAGAACGGTATGCCCGTGGAGAAATCGATAAAGAGGAGTATGAAGAACGCAAAAAAAAGTTGGCCGAATAAAGAATTAATCCCCCCCCCCGACCCCGGCACATTCATATTCTTGGGATACAGCGCTTTAGGTTTACTGACCGGTGCCCTTTTTACCTATATCCCATGAACTGGTGGCTGGTATCTATTGGCTGGAAACACGGAATGAGCTGAAAGAAGTTGTAAAGGGCCGGGTATTTTCAGGAAAATATCCGGCTCCCTGGTTTTTGTCAGAGAAGCGAACTTCTGCTTGCAAACGCCTTTTACCGGTGAATGAAGCGGAGCCCGGCTAATTTTGATTTTATTTTTTGAATTTCAAAAATACCCGAATCAACCCGTAAAGAAAGATCAGTCCCAGAATAAATCCGCCGGTTACGTCGGTAAACCAGTGAACACCCAGGTAAACCCGCGAAAAGGGCACAGAAAAAATAAGCAGTAATGAAAAAACAACCACAAAATAGCGGATGAATTTTGGAATGCCGCGATGCCGGAGCATCAGAAATACCAGGAATCCAAAAAATACCACATAAAAAGAAACATGTCCGCTGGGAAAACTCTTGTGCTGTGCTTCCAGCACAACGGTAACCAAATCGGCAGCAGGGCGCGGCCTGCTGATTAAAAGTTTAATCCCGGTATTTACCAGGCTGACCAGCAGGGTAAATACCACAAAAAGGGCTTCCTTTTTTAAGTGGAACAAATAAAAGATCAGTGCCACCAGTGCCGCCATGCCTGCCGAAATCCAGGTTCTCCCAAACCAACTGATGGCTTTCATTGTAAAATCCAGCAGCGGGTTCATATGCTCCTGCACCTCTTCCGAAAATTCAATGTCTACAACAGAAGTCGGTAAAAAATAGACAAAAGCCGTTAAGGCAAGAAAAACAACAACAAGCGCCAGGATTAAATAATGCGCTTTTTTGGTGTCCCGCCAGGTTTTGAGGTAATTTAAAATGTCCATGCGATTTGAATTAAATGAAGCTGAACCCTCTGTTTAAATGGTTTTAAATTGAAAATGTTCATTCCATGAACCATAACCCCTCAAACTTTCGAACTCTTCGAACCTTTCAAACTCCTCTATTCGTTGACTAAAGCCGAACGGCAATAGTTGGGAGACCGAAGACCGAAGACCGAAGACCGAAAGATGAGCGGTGGATTCCATCCTTCTATGTTGCTGCAAATAAGGATGGAATCCCTGAAGCTGGTGTAGTAAAAAAAATTCTGTGTGCAACACTAAAACCCTAAAACCCTCAAACACTAAAACTCTTCAAACCTTTAGAACCTTTAGAACCTTTAGAACCCTTCAACCTAACAACATAAACAAAATGAACCAAATAAACAATATGAACCCCATAAGCCCTGCAATATCGTCGGAAGACGGAAGACGGAAGATGGAAGACGGAAGTTGGAAGACCGAAGACGGAAGACGGAAGTCGGAATACCGAAGACCGCAGAAGGAACTTTCAAACATTAAAACTCCTTAAACTCTTCGAACTTCTCGAACCCCTCGAACTCCTCGAACCCATAACCCTTGAGCCCCCAACACTAAAACACTAAAACTCTTCAAACCTTTCGAACCTTTCGAACCCTTCAACCTAACAACATAAACAAAATGAACCAAATAAACAATATGAACCCCATAAGCCCTGCAATATCGTCGGAAGACGGAAGACGGAAGATGGAAGATGGAAGACCGAAGACCGAAGACGGAAGACGGAAGTCGGAATACCGAAGACCGCAGAAGGAACTTTCAAACATTAAAACTCCTTAAACTCTTCGAACTTCTCGAACCCCTCGAACTCCTCGAACCCATAACCCTTGAGCCCCCAACACTAAAACACTAAAACTCTTCAAACCTTTCGAACCTTTCAAACCCTTCAACCTAACAACATAAACAAAATGAACCAAATAAACAATATGAACCCCATAAGCCCTCAACACTAAACCCCTAAACCCCTAAAACTCCTAAAACTCTTCGAAAATTTCACAAATTTTTTGTGTGAAATAAAATAAAAAAAAAAAGAAGGCAAACCGGCTGAAGCTTAAAGCGTTCTTTGTTTCGGCACGAAATTTTTTGTTCGTGCGTTTGTTTTATTGTTTTTAATAAAGACAAAATTATCTATTTTCATCCCCGATTTTACAAACCGAATGAGATACAAAACCCATTTGATTGGCTAACAGCTTTCAAATAAAAAAAATAAATCCAGGTGGATAAACCTAAAAGTTTAAACGGCAATTCTCTTGTTAAAATAACCAATTACGGCAGAAGTGTTTTTTTTATTTTTCTTGTACTATTGATTGTATCGGCCGCATTACCTGCAGGAGAATCTTTTTCTTTTGAGTTTCACCAGTATCTGATTTCGGGCCTTTTCCTGTCGTTATTAACCGGAGGCTTTCTTTTTTTTTATTTGATAAATCAATACAAAAAACAAGCACGGCAATTGAGGCAGACGCACATAGTTGCCACACAAAATGAAGAAAAATACAGGTTGTTGGCTGAGAATACTTCAGATGTGGTGTGGTTATCCGATCTGAATTTTAATTTAATCTACATAAGCCCTTCGGTTGAAAAAATGTTTGGCTGGAAAGTTTCCGATCGGCTGAAGATGTCTCTTGCAGAAAAAACTCCCCCGAAACATATTGAAAACTTAAAATCGCTTCTGCACGAAGAACTTGAAAAAGATAAAATCTATGACTCCGACAGGAAAAGGTCAAAAATTCTGGAGATGGAATTTTTTCGTGCTGATGGAAGCTCGGTTTGGGTTGAAATGAATATTTCCATGGTCAGAGACAAGGCAGGTTGTCCGGTAGGATTGAGCGGAATAACACGAAACATTGATGAGAAAGTTAAGGCAAGAGAATTTGTTGAAAAACGATTAGCCGTAGAAAAATTGCTTTCCGGGATATCGCGAAAGGCAGTTGGCGATTCCGATATTCATGTCATTATAAACAAGATAATTAAAAAGACGGGATTGGCAATGGATGTCAGCAGGGTTTACGTTTTCGGTTACGATCCTCAGAATGACAGGATAAATAACCGGTTTGAATGGAATGCTAAAAATGTCCTTTCCCGGTTTGACCACCTTCAACAACTTTCCATCGCTGAATTCCTGTGGTTTTTCGATAAACTTAAACAAGGAAAGGTTATTAAATATAAAAATGTTGAGGAAATCCCCGACGAACAAACAAAAAATGCCCTTCGTCTTCAGGCTATTCTTTCCATTCTGGCAGTGCCTTTGATACTCAACGATAAGTTTCAGGGTTTTATCGGTTTTGCGGAATGCAGAAAAGCAAAAAAGTGGCATGTGGATGATGTTGAAGTTTTGCAGTCCCTGGCGTTTATTGTTGTGAGCTTGCTGAACCGTCAGAAAATTGAAACCGAACTTACCATAAAGAGCCGTACGATAGAATTGTCGCAGATTGGAAAAGCCATGGCCGATCTGAACGGAAAAATTACCTATGCCAATCCAACCTTTTTAAAATACTGGAGATACCAGCATCCGGAAGAAGTATTGAATAAAAGTGTCTTCGACTTTTGGGAATCGAACGAGGAGCCGGGTAAAGTAGTCGCTGCAATAAGTGCAAACGGCAGATGGGAAGGAGAAATGAAGGGTATCCGTTCCGATGGATCTGTTTTTGATGTTCTTGTTCAGGCAAGCCTGGTTACAAACCATAAGGATAAGCCGATATGTATGCAGGCTTCTTTTTTCGATATAACCGAGAGAAAAATCAGGGAACAGGAACTGTGGAAAGCAAAAGAAAAAGCAGAAGAAAGCAGCCGGTTAAAATCGGCATTCCTGGCAAACATGAGCCACGAAATCCGCACACCGATGAATGGCATTCTGGGGTTTATTAACCTGCTGAAAGAGGAAGATCTCTCCGTTAAGGAAAAGGAGGAATACACCTTCATGGTTACCGAAAGTGGAAACCGCTTATTAAATACCATTGACGATATTATGGAGTGTTCATTTATTGAGGTTGGTGAGTTGGAAATAAATAAAGAGGAAACCGATTTGCCCGAACTGATGCATCAAATGTATACCCTTTTCAGGCCGGAAGCCGACAGGAAAAATATAGTTCTTAAAATGAATTGCAGCGAAGAAAGACGTTTGATCCAAACCGATAAAAATAAACTTGAACGCATTCTGTATCACCTGTTAAACAATGCCCTGAAATTCACCGAAAACGGAACGGTGGAATTTGGTGCGGAAGTGAAGGAGGAGTTTATTCAGTTTTACATAAAAGATACGGGTTTGGGAATTCCGGAAAACCCGTTGGTAAATGTTTTCGAACCCTTTATTCAGGCCGATATGGGTTTGAACCGCAGGCATGAGGGATCGGGCCTTGGATTGTCCATTTCTAAAGCTTATGTGGAAAAGCTGGGAGGAAAAATTGGATTCACAAGCATCAAAAACGAAGGGAGCACCTTTTCCTTTACCATTGCGCATGAATCTGAAAAAACGGCGAAGGGCGGTTTCGCTCCGGTGAAGATTTCAGAAGATGATTTTTTATCGGGCCGGAAAATACTCATCGCCGAGGACGATTACTACAGCAGCCTCCTTCTTGAATCTTCGTTAAAATATTCGGGTGCACGAATTTTAAAAACACAGTCGGGAAAGGGTGCTGTTCAAATGCTTATGGATAACCCCGACATAGCTCTTGTTCTTATGGATATGAAAATGCCCGGAATGAATGGAATAGAGGCAACCTCTATAATCAGGCAATTCAATGCACACGTACCGATTATTGCCCAGACGGCATTGGTACTGGTCGATGAAAAGAAAATGCTTCTGGAGGCGGGTTGCAACGATTACATTTCAAAACCCATCAATACCCACCTGTTGCTGAATAAGATAAAACAGCTTTTAAATTAGTAGTGCAGGCAGCGGAAGACGGAAGACGGAAGACGGAAGTTGGAAGACCGAAGACGGAAGACCGAAGACGGAAGACGGAAGACCGAAGAAGGAACTTTCAAACATTAAAACTCCTTAACCCTTTCGAACTCATAACCCTTGAGCCCTCAACACCAAAACACCAAAACACTAAAACACCAAAACTTTTCAAACCTTTCGAACCTTTCGAACCTTTCAACATAAACAAAATGAACCCCATAAACCCTGAAATATCGTTGGAAGACCGAAGACAGAAGACGGAAGCTGGAAGACCGAAGACCGAAGAGGAAAGACGGAAGACTGAAGACGGAAGACCGAAGACGGAAGTTGAAGAAGGAACTTTCAAACATTAAAACGCCTTAAACTCTTCGAACTCCTCGAACCCATAACCCTTGAGCCCCCAACACAAAAACCCTAAAACTCTTCAAACTCCTCAAACCTTTCGTACAATTCAAACCTTTCGAACCTTTCAACCTAAACCACATAAACAAAATGAACCACATAAACAAAATGAACCCAATAAACCCTGCAATATCGTCGGAAGACCGAAGACGGAAGACCGAAGAGGGAAGACGGAAGACGGAAGACCGAAGAAGGAAGTTGGAAGACCGAAGACCGAAGAAGGAACTTTCAAACATTAAAACTCCTTAAACTCTTCGAACTTCTCGAACCCCTCGAACTCCTCGAACCCATAACCCTTGAGCCCCCAACACTAAAACACTAAAACTCTTCAAACTCCTCAAACCTTTCGTACAATTCAAACCTTTCGAACCTTTCAACCTAAACCACATAAACAAAATGAACCACATAAACAAAATGAACCCAATAAACCCTGCAATATCGTCGGAAGACCGAAGACGGAAGACGGAAGTTGGAAGACCGAAGACCGAAGAAGGAACTTTCAAACATTAAAACTCCTTAACCCTTTCGAACTTCTCGAACCCCTCGAACTCCTCGAACCCATAACCCTTGAGCCCCCAACACTAAAACACTAAAACTCTTCAAACTCCTCAAACCTTTCGTACAATTCAAACCTTTCGAACCTTTCAACCTAAACAACATAAACAAAATGAACCACATAAACCCCCAACACTGAAACACTAAAACACTAAAACACCAAAACCTTTCGAACCTTTCAAACCTTTCGAACCTTTCGAACCTTTCAACATAAACAAAATGAACCACATCAAACAATAAAACATTCAAAATCCTCAACCTCTTCAAACTTCTCGAACTCATAAACAGTGAACCCTTAAACAATTTCTTTCTTACCTTTGCTCCCATTAAGCCTATTGATGAAATTAATTCTGTATTTATCGGCCTTACTGTCTGCAGGCATTTCTTTTGCACAGCAGCCGGTTCACTTTTCGGTGAGGAACACCACCTTTGCTGCCGCCGATAGTCTTTTGCCCTTTTGGTTTACCGCCAACAGCGACGGGAAAGTCCGTGCCGGAGGTTCACTGCTGAACCTTACCGACTTGTACATAGGCCGGTTAAATCCTTCTTCCGGTTCCGCTTTTGGTTATACCTGGGGAGTTAATGGTGTGGCTGCCATTGGCGAAACAAACTATTATCAGCTCAACCGGGCATTTGGGGGCATATTCTGGAAAGGCTGGGAGCTTACCGGAGGCCTGTTTTACGATCCCATGCACGATGCAGGTTTATCTTCCACCAACGGCAATCTCGTCCGCAGCCGCAATGCCCGCCCGTATCCCCGGCTGCGGCTTGCCACAATGGGGTACAAGCCGGTGCCATTCCTGCAAAACCGGCTTCAGTTTAAAGCCGAATACGATGAAGGACTGCTGAACGATGAACGGTTTGTGATCGACACCCGGCTGCACCATAAGTCGTTTTATTTGCGTGTGCCGGTAGCGGAAACATGGATGCTGGAGGGGGGGCTGGAGCATTATGTGATGTGGGGAGGAACCTCACCGGTGGAAAAAATAGGGAAAATGCCTGCCCGCTTCAATGCTTACCTTCAATACATCACCGGGTCGTCGGGTGATGATTCGTTCCCTCCAACCGACCGGATGAATGTGGCAGGCAACCAGCTGGGGACATACCAGTTCAAGGCAACCCGGCAGTTTTCCCGGCTTGGGGCTTCCTTCTTCCTGAGCCATCCCTTTGAAGATTTGTCGGGCATGAACGGACGCAACTACAACGATAACCTGCTGGGGCTGTACTTGCGTTTTAACAACCGCCGGCACTTCATCACCGATGTGGTGACGGAATACACCTCCACCCGCCAGCAAAGCATCCGGGGGCAATGGGATCGTCAGGAACCCGACAATTATTTTAACAACGGCGTTTACCGGAGCGGCTTCACCTACCACAGGCAGGTAATGGGTTCCCCTCTTTTCTTTCCTGTGCGGATTCATGACGGCATCTCCGCCGGAATCGAATCCAACAGGTTTGTTGCAGGTCACCTGGGGATTAAAGGCTTGCTAAACCCACACCTTCTTTGGAAGGGAATGTTCACCTTTGTCAGCCATTCCGGAAACTATTTTTCGCCTTACAAACCCCGTCGCCGGCAATTCTCCACAAAGCTGGAACTACGGTATGTTAACCCCGCACTGCCCGTTGAACTGGGCCTTTCCACAGCAGCCGATGCCGGAAATGCGGTTTCCTCCAATGCCGGCCTGCAGTTTTGGATAGCGAAGAAGTGGAAGACGAGAGAGAGAAGCTGGAAGTAGGGAGAAGGAAGACGGAAGTCGGAAGATCGGAGACGGAAGCTGGAAGAAAGGAGACGGAAGAAAGGAGACTGAGAGACTGGGAGACGGGAGACCGAAGACGGAAGACGGAAGACGGAAGGAAGTCGGAAGACCGGAGACGGAAGGAAGTCGGAAGACCGGAGACGGAAGGAAGTCGGAAGACCGGAGACGGAAGGAAGTCGGAAGACCGGAGACGGAAGGAAGTCGGAAGACCGGAGACCGAAGTAAAGATTTGTATGTTTGGTGAAATTTGGTGTTTTTGAGTTTTGGTGGCAAAAGGTTTAGGCCCGAACAACATAAACAAAATGAACCCCATAAACAATATAAACAATATGAACCCATAAACCCTGCAATATCGTCGGAAGACCGAAGACGGAAGCTGGAAGACCGAAGACCGAAGACCGAAGACCGAAGACCGAAGACGGAAGACCGAAGACCGAAGACCGAAGACCGAAGACGGAAGCTGGAAGACCGGAGACCGGAGACCGAAGTAAAGAGTTGTATGTTTGGTGAAATTTGGTGTTTTTGAGTTTTGGTGGCAAAAGGTTTTGGCCCGAACAACATAAACAAAATGAACCCCATAAACCCTGAAATATCGTTGGAAGACCGAAGACGGAAGCTGGAAGACCGAAGACCGAAGACCGAAGACGGAAGCTGGAAGACCGGAGACCGGAGACCGAAGTAAAGAGTTGTATGTTTGGTGAAATTTGGTGTTTTTGAGTTTTGGTGGCAAAAGGTTTAGGCCCGAACAACATAAACCACATAAACAAAATGAACCACATAAACAATATGAACCCCATAAACCCTGCAATATCGTCGGAAGACAGAGGACGGAAGCTGGAAGACCGAAGACCGAAGACCGAAGACGGAAGCTGGAAGACCGGAGACCGAAGTAAAGATTTGTATGTTTGGTGTAATTTGGTGTTTTTGAGTTTTGGTGGCAAAAGGTTTAGGCCCGAACAACATAAACAAAATGAACAACATAAACCACATAAACAACATAAACAACATAAACAAAATGAACCCCATAAACCCTGCAATATCGTCGGAAGACAGAGGACGGAAGCTGGAAGACCGAAGACCGAAGACGGAAGCTGGAAGACCGGAGACCGAAGACCGAAGTACAGATTTGTATGTTTGGTGAAATTTGGTGTTTTTGAGTTTTGGTGGCAAAAGGTTTAGGCCCGAACAACATAAACCACATAAACAAAATGAACCACATAAACAATATGAACCCCATAAACCCTGCAATATCGTCCGAAGACCGAAGGCCGAAGTTGGAAGACCGGAGACCGAAGACCGAAGTAAAGAGTTGTATGTTTGGTGAAATTTGGTGTTTTTGAGTTTTGGTGGCAAAAGGTTTAGGCCCGAACAACATAAACCACATAAACAAAATGAACCACATAAACAATATAAACAATATGAACCCCATAAACCCTGCAATATCGTCCGAAGACCGAAGACGGAAGCTGGAAGACCGGAGACCGAAGACCGAAGTAAAGAGTTGTATGTTTGGTGAAATTTGGTGTTTTTGAGTTTTGGTGGCAAAAGGTTTAGGCCGAACAACATAAACCACATAAACAAAATGAACCACATAAACAATATGAACCCCATAAACCCTGCAATATCGTCCGAAGACCGAAGGCCGAAGTTGGGAGACCGAAGACCGAAGACCGAAGAAGGAACTATAAACAAAATGAACCACCTTTCAACCTTTTTATGAAAAAATTCATTTTTTCTTACATTTTTTAATTTAAAAGCCACACATTTGTACTTCGAAAAAAATCTGAACAAAAACAACGTTGGATAAAACCGGCACCAAACTCTTGTAAAATGGGTCTAACCTTAACATTCATTGCTTTTTTTTTAAGCCTGTTGCTGTCACTGGCAAGCATCCCCCCAATCATCAGGGTTGCGCGGGCCAAAAACCTGTTTGAACCCTTCGGCGAACGCAAGGTTCACACCACAACCGTACCTCCCCTGGGGGGCGTAGCTATTTTTATTGCCTTTATCATCAGTACCGTCATTTCAACAGCCGATCTCAGTTTTGTAGCTTTAAAATACATCATCGCCGCCACCATCATGATGTTTTTTATCGGGTTAAAAGACGATTTAATCATCATATCGGCACGTAAAAAATTCATTATCCAGGGGCTGGCTGCTTTCCTGCTTATCGTTCCCGGCGGAATTCAGCTGACAAACCTGCATGGCCTGTTTGGCATTGGGCAAATTCCCGGCATTGCAGGAATCCTTCTTACCCTGTTTGTGATGCTCACCATTGTAAACGCCTGGAACCTCATCGATGGCATCGACGGACTGGCATCCGGCCTGGCCATTTTTGCATCCGTTGTTTTCGGAAGCTGGTTTCTCCTGGCCGGGCATTACATATACACCATCATGTCGTTTGCATTGGCAGGCAGCCTGTCGGGCTTTTTTGCCTTTAATGTGTTTGGTATGAAAAACAAACTGTTTATGGGGGATGCCGGTTCGCTGATCATCGGATTGATTATCTCCGTCCTTGTGATTAAGTTCAATGAACTGAACATTGCCAATACAGCTCCTTATGCTGTTGCTGCTGCCCCGGCTGTTTCATTTGCCGTGCTGGCAGTCCCGCTGCTGGATACACTAAGGGTAATTGTTATAAGGCTTTCAGAAGGAAGATCCCCGTTTTCACCCGATAAAAACCACACACATCACCGTTTGCTGAAAATAATTCCCCGCCACCTGGGAGTAACCGCCACCCTTATCGGCGGAAATGCGGTAATAGCGGGAATCGCCTTGTGGTTTAACCGAACCCTGTTCAACATCAACCTTCAGTTTTTACTTGTGTTTTGCATCGGAATCTCTATCTGCTTAATTCCTTCTGTTTTTTTAAGGCTGAAAAAAGCCCACCACAGAACAACTGAAGTAGCTGCAAAGTGGAAATAGGAAGCGAGAGGAAAGAGGAGGTGGTGCCAGCAGGAACGTATCAACATTTGGTTTTTAGAGATGCCCATAAATAATTAGAAAAGGCGTTCCGGTTGCTTCATTGCACCACCGGTAACGCCTTTCCAATTTTATCAATAAAAACCAAAATGCTTATGCTGAATATTTTAATGCAAAATTTAAAACTTTAAGAGCTGCTTTGAGAGGAGTATGCGAGCATAGCAATGTTGCCTGGCGATAATTTTTGGAAAGACTGAAAAATATTCCCCTAAAACCTGTTCTAATTTTTATCTTTTCCGAAAATGAGTGAATACTTCAACCCTGCAAGATTATGAGCATTCATTCATAAAAGCGCTGAGTCAGCGCTTTTTTTTCAACTGTTTTTTTGCATTGCAATTTACAATTTAATGTTTCATGCATGTACAGCCTTTACGTGTTCAACTGCCTGATCAGTTTCTTTTGTAAATTCATCATAATCAAGTTGAAGCCCATTTACATAGGTACTCCATCCTGCACTTGACTTGGTAAAATGAATGGCATCTTCAATTTCCGCTTCCGTTGCGCCATTTAATTTGGCTAATTCAGTGTGGAAATAGGAACAGTAACGGCATTTCGTTATTGCCGAAATAGCTACACCAATCAATTCACGATACTTGTTAGGAATGGCACCTTCTTCCAAATGAACACTTTTGAAAAGGTTCCACTCCAATTCAATTGTCGACTCTGGTACTGCCTTGAACATTGATGGTACAACACCAAACATTTGTTCGATTTCATTTAATACTTCATCTTTTCTCATTGTTTTTCCCTCCTATTTAAGTATATAATGTCCTACAAGTTACGACATTTCAATCCGAAAATCAATAGTAAAAGGTATAATAATATTTAATGAGTGTTAATATTCAGAAGAAGGAAGACCGAAGGAAGCTGGAAGACCGAAGACCGAAGACCGAAGACCGAAGAAGGAACTTATAAACAATATGAACCCCATAAACCCTCAACACTAAAACACTGAAACACTCGGAAGACGGAAGACGGAAGACGGAAGACGGAAGCTGGAAGACCGAAGACCGAAGACCGAAGACGGAAGCTGGAAGACCGGAGACCGAAGTAAAGAGTTGTATGTTTGGTGAAATTTGGTGTTTTTGAGTTTTGGTGGCAAAAGGTTTAGGCCCGAACAACATAAACAAAATGAACAACATAAACAACATAAACAATATAAACAATATGAACCCATAAACCCTGCAATATCGTCGGAAGACAGAAGACGGAAGCTGGAAGACCGAAGACCGAAGACGGAAGTAAAGAGTTGTATGTTTGGTGAAATTTGGTGTTTTTGAGTTTTGGTGGCAAAAGGTTTAGGCCCGAACAACATAAACAAAATGAACCCATAAACCACATAAACAATATGAACCCCATAAACCCCCAACACTAAAACACTGAAACATTCGGAAGACCGAAGACCGAAGACGGAAGTTGGAAGACCGGAGACCGAAGACCGAAGTAAAGAGTTGTATGTTTGGTGAAATTTGGTGTTTTTGAGTTTTGGTGGCAAAAGGTTTAGGCCCGAACAACATAAACAAAATGAACCACATAAACAATATAAACAATATGAACCCATAAACCCTGCAATATCGTCGGAAGACCGAAGACCGAAGACGGAAGTTGGAAGACCGGAGACCGAAGACCGAAGTAAAGAGTTGTATGTTTGGTGAAATTTGGTGTTTTTGAGTTTTGGTGGCAAAAGGTTTAGGCCCGAACAACATAAACAAAATGAACCACATAAACAATATAAACAATATGAACCCATAAACCCTGCAATATCGTCGGAAGACCGAAGACGGAAGACGGAAGTCGGAAGACCGAAGACGGAAGTTGGAAGACGGAAGACAGAAGACGGAAGCTGGAAGACCGAAGACCGAAGACCGAAGTAAAGAGTTGTATGTTTGGTGAAATTTGGTGTTTTTGAGTTTTGGTGGCAAAAGGTTTAGGCCCGAACAACATAAACAAAATGAACCACATAAACAATATAAACAATATGAACCCATAAACCCTGCAATATCGTCGGAAGACCGAAGACCGAAGAAGGAACTATAAACAAATTGAACCCCATAAATAAAAATGAACCACATAACCCCCCAACACTAAAACACTAAAACACTAAAACACTAAAACACTAAAACACTAAAACACCAAAACAATTCAAACCTTTCAAACCTTTCGAACCTTTCAAACCTTTCAGCCTAACAACAGGACAGAAAAGAAATGAAAAAAGAAGTTTACAAGTTTTATGAAAAAAAATTAACTTTGCGAAGGAACAGTAAAAGTTTAGAAAAATGGAAGCTATATATAAATTAAAAGCAAATGAAATCAATGAAAATCTGATGGATACAATTAAGAAACTTTTCAAAGGAAAAGAGATTACAATAACTGTATCATTAGTACCGGATGAAACTACATATCTTACAATGAATCCGGCAAATGAAAAACATTTAATGGAGAGCAAAGCACAAGAACCTTCCGTCAGATTCACTCCTGACGAATTCAAAGAAATGGTTAAGAAGCTATAAAAGGTTCCTTACTCCTGGTCAAATGAGAAACATTGCATTTACTGCTAAAGGATGGTAAAAAATCACCCAACTTATCGAGGAAACTTCAAAGAATCCATTTAAAGGAACAGGAAAACCGGAACCTTTAAAATATAAATTAAAAGGTCATTGGTCGAGACGTATAAATGATGAACATCGGCTTGTTTATACAATCAGCGATAAGGAAATTAAAATAATCTCGTGCAAGTACCATTATGAATAGCGACAGACAACCGAAAAAGGATATTCCATGGTTGACATCATAAACAACATGAACCCCATAAACAATACCAATATAGTCGGAAGACGGAAGAAGGAAGACCGAAGCAGGAAGACGGAAGCAGGAAGACCGAAGCAGGAAGACGGAAGAAGGAAGACCAAGCAGGAAGACGGAAGAAGGAAGACCGAAGCAGGAAGACGGAAGACGGGAGACAAGAGACTGGGAGAACGAAGATGACGGAAGACCGAAGACCGAAGACCGAAGACCAAAGTTGGAAGATTGGAGACGGAAGACCGGAGACGGAAGACGGAAGACGGAAGACGGGAGAAGGGAGACCCCCATAAACAAAATGAACCCCATAAACAATATGAACAACATAAACCCTGCAATATCGTCGGAAGACCAAAGACCGAAGAAGGAACTATAAACAAATTGAACCCCATAAACAAAATGAACCACATAACCCCCCCAGCACTAAAACACTAAAACACTAAAACACTAAAACACTAAAACACCAAAACACCAAAACACCAAAACACTAAAACACCAAAACTCTTCAAACCTTTCGAACCTTTCTAACCTTTCAACCTAAACAAAATGAACCACATAAACTCCCAACAACAAACTCCTCAAACCCTCCCGAACATATGTACCCCATCCCTTCCCATCTTTCCCCCTCCCGATCAGCAAAACAGACCTCTCCCTGCCAAAAAGCTGATTTTTTCTAATCCTTTGAGCAGCAGTATGCTTGTAAAGTGCTTTATGAGGGAGGGTTAGGTGCTGTTTCCTCCGTAATTTAGGATCGGTATAAATTAGAAAAAGAACATAAAAAACGCACAATAAACAACCAAATGGGTTACTTTTGCATCCCGAAACCCGAAAGGGAATTTTGCCTTAACAGATTGCAGCCACTGTAACTGACGGGGCGAAGCTGTAGGAAACCGAAACATTTTACCAAAAACACCATCGTGAAAAATAGTTGCAAATGCATTGACTGCCTTAGTTTTACAGGTGCAGAATACCGTTTGGCCGGGAGTCAGAAGAGCGGGAGCTGTATGCTGATTTCACGAACTAAACTTTAAATAATATAAAAGCCACTAAGTTTCAATTAGGATTATTAATCAACTTTGGTGAGACATCCCTCAGATATAAGAGACTTGTTAATACACAATAATTCAAATTCGCGTAATTCGTATTCCAGGTTCGCGAAATTCTATTAAACAACAAACACTAAATAATATAAAAGCAACAAATTTCAGATTGGGTTTGCTGGTGAATTTTGGAATGCCATCGCTGAAATACTACCGGCTCGCTAATTAGCACCTTTCGTGAAATTCGAAAAAATTCGTGTAATCTATTTATCAATGAACCATAAGCACCAAATCCTCTCCAAAATCCACAACAATGCAGAAACCGTCGGCATCATCGGTCTCGGCTACGTAGGCCTGCCGCTCGCCGTTAACTTCGCCGAAGCAGGCGTGAAAACCATCGGCTTCGACAAGAACCCCGAAAAGGTCGACAGCATCAACCACGGGAAAAATTACATTAAGGACATTCGCGATGCTGTACTAAAGGAAGTGGTAGACAACGTTTCGCTGTGTGCCACCACCGACTTCTCGCGCATGGCCGACTGCGATGCCCTTATCATTGCCGTGCCCACGCCCCTCGACCGGTTCAAAAAACCCGACATGAGCTACATCGAAAGCGCCTGCATCGAGATTGGCCGCAACATGAAACCCGGCACGTTTGTCTGCCTCGAAAGCACCACTTACCCGACTACAACGGAGGACTTTATGTTGCCCATCATAGAAGCCGAATCAATCCACAACCCACTTAATAGGAAGACACAAGACAAAGAGACACAAGACACAAGACAAGAAGAGGAACAACATAAACCAAATGAACCCCATTTTCGAACCTCTTCAAACTATTCTGAACCATCACAACATGAACAAAATGAACAACATAAACCAAATAAACTAAATGAACCACATAAACCTGAAACAACAACTAACCCTTTCAAACACGGCATCGACTTCTGGTTAGCATACTCCCCCGAGCGCGTCGATCCCGGCAACAAGCAGTTCCACACCCGCAACACGCCAAAGGTGCTGGGGGCAATGTCGCCCGACGGACTGGAAATAGGGGAGGCATTGTATAAAAAGGCCATCGACCATATTTACCCGGTAAGCTCACCACGCGTAGCTGAAATGGTGAAGATTCTGGAGAATACCTACCGGCTGGTAAACATCAGTCTCATTAACGAACTGGCTTTACTGGCAGGGAAAATGGACATCAACATCTGGGAAGTAATTGATGCAGCCAAAACCAAGCCCTTCGGGTTCCAGGCATTCTACCCGGGGCCGGGAATCGGCGGCCACTGCATACCGCTCGACCCGTTTTACCTCGAGCACATTGCCAAGAAATACAACTTTGATCTTTCAATGATCCATGCCGCCGGCCACATCAACATGCGCATGCCGCACTACATGTACATTAAGATTGCCACCGCCCTTAATCGCCACAAAAAAGCAGTAAACGGCAGTACAGTTTTGTTTCTGGGTGTGGCCTATAAGCCGAATATTAATGACGAGCGGGAATCACCTGCCCTCGAGATTATGGAAACAGTAGCGCATAAAGGGGGAAATGTGCAATATCACGATCCGTTTATTCCAGCAGTTACAGTGGATGGTGTGAAATACGAATCTGTAGAGCTTACCGCAGAAGCATTGGAAAAAGCGGATGTTGTGGTGCTGACGACGAATCATTCAGTGTTTGAAGTAGAAGAAATTCAGAAGCATGCGCAAATGATTGTTGATATGCGGAATATGGTGAAAGAGGGTGGAGAAAAAGTTTATAAATTATAATTCGTGCCAATTCGTGTAATCCGTGGACTCAGTATAAATGACTTATCCTTTAATTCGTGAAAATTCGTGTAATCCGTGGACTGGTGAAAGAAGCAGATGAAAAAGTTTACAAATTATAATTCGTGCCAATTCGTGTAATCCGTGGACAGTTTGGCAATTCGAGCCAATTCGTGTAATCCGTGGACAATTTTCTACCATCTTATCACTGAAGATGTTTATTAAATAATTAATTTTAGAAAAATTTTAAACATGCCGGAAGTTTTCAGAGAATTGGGATTTGTTTTTTTCTTCTACTCAAATGAAGGAAACGAACCCATGCATATTCATGTGAGAAAAGCCGGTGGATTTGCTAAATATTGGATGGAACCAATAGAACTGGAATTTTCTCAGGGAATGAAGGTAAGTGATTTGAAAACTGCTGAAAAGTTGATAAAAAAGCATGTTGAATTAATAAAAAGCAAATGGTATGAAGTACATGGTAGCTGAATTGCTTTTTAAAGTAAAAAAAGCGTGGTATGAAAACGGGATGATTTGTATGCTCATGTCGGATAGCAAAGAAATAAGGTTTCCGGTTAATGCCAATAAGAAATTGAAAAATGCCACCGATCAGCAAAAAAATAATATCGAAATAATTTGTGGAGGAACCGGTCTGCACTGGCCCGACCTCGATGAAGATCTTTCTGTAACTGGTATAATTGAAGGAAGGTATGGGGCAAATGAGTAAACCCGTCCGACTGGAGTCATCCGGGCGGGAAGTAAACAGTGAACAGTAAATAGTTTCCTTGTGCCTTCGTGAAAGCTCTTCCACACGAATCACCTGAATCCGTGTAATCCGTATTCATCTGAGCAATCAAAAAAAGAAATAAAAGAACTTAACCTTCTGCCTGAGCAGGTTGAAAAGTTAGAACAGAAGCCTGGAAAACTATTCAAAGCATTTGCTGACAAATGAACCCTAATTAAGGCGAAATCATTTTTAAGTTGATATGAAAGCCTGGACTTATTTAACAACGAATTCCCATAACAAGGTTTTATACACCGGTGTGACATCCGATTTAAAAGCCCGTATGGAAAGCCACCGGACTAAGAAGTACCCGGATTCGTTTACAGCCCGGTATAATGCCGATAAGCTGGTTTGGTATCAGGAGTTCGACAGTATTATTGATGCAAGGGCAAGGGAAAAGCAAATCAAAGCAGGAAACCGGGCAAAAAAGTTAAAGCTGATTGAGGAGTTGAACCCGGAGTGGAATGATCTATACGATACGTTATAGGGCATGAGACCGCCACGGGCAGCAGCCCGATTGAAAAGGCTGCACTTTTTTTCAGCGCATGATATAATCGGCCTGCAGCCCTCGCGGAATCCTGCCATGAAAAAGAATCAAAACAAGACATAAACTTATACAAGAATCAACATTTGGAGCACGACTCTGCGAGGCCGCTAACTACAGATGATAAATGCAGTCAGTTGATGGCCGAAGCAGTCTCATCAACAAAGCACATTTTAAGTAAACATGAATCATAAACAAACCATTCTCTCAAAAATCGCCGCCAACACCGAAACCGTCGGCATCATCGGTCTCGGCTACGTAGGCCTCCCGCTCGCCGTTAACTTCGCCGAAGCAGGAGTAAAAACCATCGGCTTCGACAAGAACCCCGAAAAGGTCGACAGCATCAACCACGGTAAAAATTACATTAAGGACATAAATCCGCGATGCGGCCTTTTGAACCGAATGATTCTTTGCATTCATTAAAATGACTGGAACCGAACTTATAGTGAAAATAATTGGGAATAAGTCCTGGATAGCCGATGGCAGCTATGTGAAGATAGATGCGCTGCAATTAGATTCGCGACCCATTTCCTCTCCGGCGTATATAAGGGTATTGGTAACAAAATATTTTCCGGAAGAAAGAAGAATTCATGCTAAAGTTGTTGCTTACTTTAAAAAGGAAGGATACTTTGATGCTCAACAGCAAAGCAGATGCAACCAACTACTGGAAGTGAATGAAATCGATTTACTCAGCTTAAGCACAGAAGGTTTGCTGCTTCTACGCACAGAAAAAAACAAGGATGCCGTTTATTCTCCGAAAAATACTGCGAATAATACAAAACCTGCAGTTGCATATACAAGAAGGGCTTACGAACCTGAAACTACGGAATGGAATAACCTCAAAGGACTTATTCCTGAACCAAAACGGGTGAATATAAACGAAACGTTTACTGTATCTTTTGCAAAACTGGAATTCAGGACCGGATGTGTTGCTTTTACCCGGAAATTTAAAGACCTGAAGAATCCTCTTGAAATTATTGTTTATAATGAATTTATTAAGGAAGAATACGATGCCGTAAAGGAGTATTTTGCCAATGTTTTGGGTAAGAAAAAAATCCAGGTTACGGTTAAAATCAACGGAAATGGAGAAAATCCTGAAATAAATGAAGTACAGTCGCCGGAAATTGAAAAGATAAACGACAGCTATTTAGAAAAGGTAAAACTAAACAGTTTAAAAAAGTCAATTGGCAGACAGCGAAAAAGTGATTCAGGAATTACTCTTCAGTCATTGGATAGTTATACTAACGATTCAGGTAATTGTATAAGTGCGTTTTACCATGATTCCAACAAACTTATAGAAGATATACTGAAAATAACTAATGCTAAACATTACAGACACCTTAAATTTCTGGCAGGAAAGCATGACCACCAAACAATGAAGCTGAGGATAGTGAATAAACCCTTTTCATTTTTGTTCCTGCTGCCCGGAAGTGAAAGTGCTTATTTTGTGTGGGAAACCATTAACACCAGCGAGGCCTCTTATATCTGGAGAGCAAGAAACGAAAAGCGGGAACTGAAAAATGTACTTGAGATAATTAAGGAAACAATCAACCAGATAAATGAAACTGGTAAAATGAGTTACCTGAGTCAAAACGAAGAAAACTTTACCCGCATTCTTCATGATTATAAATACGATGATAAAGGATTCCTGAAATGGAAAGAAGATCTTGAAAAGTTTGTGGTGTAAGTTAATTTGTGTAATTCGTATCAATCTGTGTAATTTTTAACAATGAAAATATTAATAACCGGCACTGCCGGATTCATCGGCTTCCACCTGGCAAAAAAACTGATTGAACGGGGCGACACCGTGGTGGGAATTGACAACATCAACGACTACTACGATGTGAACCTGAAATACGCCCGGCTGGCTGAAACAGGCATCTCCCGCGAGGCAGAGCAGTGGTACACCAAAGTACAAAGCACAAAGTACCCGAACTATAGCTTTTTGCGTATGAACCTGGAGGACCGGGAGCAGCTGAATAAACTGTTTGAGCAGGAGAAATTCGATAAGGTATGCAACCTGGCGGCACAGGCCGGGGTGCGTTACAGCCTGCAAAATCCGCATGCCTACATCAGCAGCAACATCGTAGGATTTATGAACATCCTGGAAGCCTGCCGCCACCACAACATAAAGCACCTGGCGTATGCAAGCTCCTCCAGCGTATATGGTAACAACACAAAAATGCCGCTAAGCACCACCGACAGCGTAGACCATCCCATAAGCCTGTATGCCGCCACCAAGAAAAGCAACGAGCTGATGGCACACACCTACAGCCACCTGTTTGGACTTCCCACCACCGGCCTCCGGTTCTTTACCGTTTACGGCCCCTGGGGTCGCCCCGACATGGCACTGTTCCTGTTTACAAAAGCCATCCTCGAAAACCAGCCCATCCAGGTCTTCAACAACGGCAACATGGTACGTGATTTCACGTATGTAAACGACATCGTTGAAGGCGTAAAACGGGTTATCGACAACCCACCATCATCCACTCAGGAAGAATTAAGCAAAGACAATATTTCTTCTTCCCAATCCTCCCCCTTGGGAGGAGTTAGAGGGGGCTCTCCCTACAAAATCTACAACATCGGCAACTCCTCTCCCGTGCAGCTCATGGAATACATCTCAGCCATCGAAACCCACCTGGGAAAAGAAGCTGAAAAACAATTCCTGCCCATGCAGCCCGGGGACGTTCCCAGAACAGAGGCAGATGTTTCAGATTGTAGAGAATTTAGGATACAAACCCCATACACCAGTCCAATTAGGAATAGGAAAGTTTATAAATTGGTATAAAGCTTACTTTAAATAATAAAACTGAATACCCATAATCAAGGTTTTTTTTTAACCACAAGCAAATTATTTTTAACATGTCAAAATTCGTTTTAACTTTAGCCTGATTTAAAATGGCAATATCGATGCATATTGATAAATTGATAGTTAATAATTTCCGGGCAAAGGAAAAGATTCATATGAAGTTTGGCAAAAGGCTTACTTTACTTGTAGGCGAGAACGGAACGGGAAAAACATCTGTTCTCGATGCAATTTCCATTGGCCTGGGAACTATTCTAACCCATTTGCCTAAAGTATCAGGTATATCATTTAAAGCATCTGATTTACGGCAATTAAATAATCATCTTTTACCCTATACCCGTGTGCGTATTGAAACGGATAATAATTTGATTTGGGACCGCACATTCAGAAGGGACAAAAGTAAAAAAACGACCGAAGAAATTCCTTCTGCAATCGGATTAACCAGGTTGAAAAGATATCTTGATGAAAACATTATTAATCCATTTAATGAAGGTCAAAATTATCAGTTACCGGTTTTTTCATATTACGGGGTAAGCAGGGCACTCCTTAATGTCCCATTACGAAGAAGAGGTTTTCCTAAAACGCACCAACGATTTGAAGCCATGGAAAATGCACTGAATGCTGCAAGTAGATTCAAGTCGGCTTTCGTGTGGTTCTACAACAAGGAAAATGAAGAAAACCGTATTCAAAGGGAAAAGAAAAATTTTGATTTTAGGTTGCCCGAACTGGAAGCAGTACGAAGAGCAATTACAAAGGTCTTTCCTGATATTTCAGAACCTCATATTATGATTCGCCCATTGCGTTTTGCTGTTAAAATGAATCAGGAAGTTTTGGATATTATGCAATTGAGTGATGGGTATAAGACATTACTTTCTTTAATAATTGATCTTTCATCACGAATGGCATTGGCAAACCCCCAGATGAAGAATCCTTTGGATGCTCCCGCAATAGTTTTAATTGATGAGATAGATTTACATTTACACCCGGAATGGCAACGACGTGTTGTAGGCGATTTACTTTCAGCTTTTCCTAATACCCAATTTATTTTGACTACACATAGTCCATATATCGTGGAGTCTGTAAATAATCATCTTCAACGCGATCATATTAAAGAGTTCCCGCTGGAAGATAAAGAAATCAGGCAAATTTTACCGCTATCTCCATCTGAAGTTGCTGCCTGGTATATGACTGGCAATGAAGTAATTTCTTTATTGGACACTGAATTAAATCTGTTAGATGACAGACTGATTCATCCTTTCAATAATCTGACAAAAATATACGATAAAATGAGGGATATTCAGTGGGAAAATCAGTCTCATGATTAACATCGGCAAGTACGAAAATTGTGTTTGCCAATCTCGGGGAAACCCTCATGCATTGTGTGACGGGGCTTTAATTTTCGAAGAAAATGGCATCAAGACCCGGCTTATACCAAAACATGGGGAAGAAGCAAAAGCTTTGGTAATCGATGGCTGTATCTGCAATGATAAAAAACGTTGCGATGGAATGTTTTTATTAAAGGGTAATCAAAAATGCGCTGCTTTATTGGTCGAATTAAAAGGAATACGAATTGATGAAGCTGCTGAGCAACTTGCGTGGACGAAAAATAATAGAATTGAATATAAGGAAATTATTGAATTGTTTGTGGCGGATTGCAACCGAAGGGTTTATGAACATGCTTTTATTATATCTAACTATATTCCAACAAAAAGAGAGTTAATACAATATGAGAATCAGTATCAAATTAGGATAAAATCAATTGTCCATAGTGAACCTACCAAACCAATACCTGATCTAAGGGAATATCTGTAAATATTAACGAATTACACGAAGTCTTCCATGACAGAAATTATATTCAAAGACGAAAGCTATAAAATAATTGGGGCCTGTATGGAAGTTCATAGTAAATTGGGTCCAGGTTTCCTTGAAAGTGTTTATTCAGAAGCGCTCGAAATAGAATTCAAGAATGCCTGTATACCATACGAAAAAGAAAAGAAATTAACTATATACTACGACAATAAGCCACTGAATAAATATTTCAGAGCCGATTTTGTCTGTTTCGACTCTATAATAGTTGAATTAAAAGCGACAAATTTTACTATAGAAGCAAATAAACAGCAGACACTAAACAATATCAAGGCTACAAATTTCAGATTAGGGTTACTGGTGAATTTTGGAATGCCATCGCTGAAATACTACCGGCTCGCTAATTAGTACCTTTCGTGAAATTCGTAAAAATTCGTGTAATCTATTTATCAATGAACCATAAGCACCAAATCCTCTCTAAAATCCACAACAATGCAGAGGTCATCGGCATCATCGGTCTCGGCTACGTAGGCCTTCCGCTCGCCGTTAATTTTGCCGAAGCAGGGGTAAAGACCATCGGCTTCGATAAGAACCCCGAAAAGGTCGACAGCATCAACCACGGGAAAAATTACATTAAGGACATCCGCGATGCAGTACTAAAGGAAGTTGTCGATAACGTGGCGCTGTGTGCCACCACCGACTTCTCGCGCATGGCCGACTGCGATGCCCTTATCATTGCCGTGCCCACGCCCCTCGACCGGTTCAAAAAACCCGACATGAGCTACATCGAAAGCGCCTGCATCGAGATTGGCCGCAACATGAAACCCGGCACTTTTGTCTGCCTGGAAAGCACCACGTATCCAACTACAACGGAGGACTTTATGTTGCCCATCATAGAAGCCGAATCAATCCACAATCCACTTAAAAGGAAGACACAAGACAAAGAGACACAAGACACAAGACAAGAAGAGAAACAACATAAACCAAATGAACCGCCATTTTCGAACCTCTTCAAACTATTCTGAACCATCACAACATGAACAAAATGAACAACATAAACCAAATGAACAACATAAACCAAATAAACTAAATGAACCACATAAACCTGAAACAACAACAAACCCTTTCAAACACGGCATCGACTTCTGGTTAGCATACTCCCCCGAACGCGTCGATCCCGGCAACAAGCAGTTCCACACCCGCAACACGCCAAAGGTGCTGGGGGCAATGACACCCGACGGGCTGGAAATAGGGGAGGCGCTGTATAAAAAAGCCATCGACCACATTTACCCGGTAAGCTCACCGCGCGTAGCCGAAATGGTGAAGATTCTGGAAAATACCTACCGGCTGGTAAACATCAGTCTCATTAACGAACTGGCTTTACTGGCCGGAAAAATGGACATCAACATATGGGAAGTAATTGATGCAGCCAAAACCAAGCCCTTCGGGTTCCAGGCATTCTACCCGGGGCCGGGAATCGGTGGCCACTGCATACCGCTCGACCCGTTTTACCTCGAGCACATTGCCAAACGCTACAATTTCGACCTTTCCATGATTCATGCCGCAGGCCACATCAACATGCGCATGCCGCACTACATGTACATTAAAATTGCCACCGCCCTCAACCGCCATAAAAAAGCAGTGAACGGCAGTACGGTTTTATTCCTGGGTGTGGCCTACAAGCCGAATATTAACGACGAGCGGGAATCACCTGCACTGGAAATTATGGAAATTGCCGCCATAAAGGGGGAAATGTGCAATATCACGATCCGTTTATTCCGAAGGTTACAGTGGATGGTGTGAAATACGAATCTGTAGAGCTTACTGAAGAAACCTTAGGCTGAGATGTTGTGGTACTAACAACCAATCACAGTGTTTTTGATGTAGAATTTATTCAGAAGCATGCAAATATGGTTGTTGATATGCGGAATATGATGAAAGAGGGTGGAGAAAAAGTATATAAGCTTTGATGCAAGCAACCAGCAACGTGCAACCACTCTACTTTTTAATTAACATTTTCTGTACTTATGGATTTTTGGATTACCCAGATGTCGGGAAGTATAAAAGTCCAATAATCTGAAAATCCAGGTATCTAATAATCCAGCAAACCAGCAAGAGCAACAAGAAACCAGCAAAATTTAGTACTTTAAATCTAATGATAAACAAAGCCATTACTGCCGCCATCCTTGCGGGCCGGGAAATTCTGAAAATTTACAATGACCCGGCAGCCGATTTTTCTGTTGAACGGAAAGCCGACAATTCACCGCTTACCATAGCCGATAAAGCTGCTCATAAGGTTATAATGCACCATCTGGAAACAACAGGATTGCCAATCCTAAGTGAAGAAGGAAAATCGATTCCTTATGAAACCCGGAAAAATTGGGAAACATTCTGGTTGGTTGATCCTTTGGACGGTACGAAAGAATTTATTAAGCGAAACGGAGAATTTACAGTCAATATAGCCCTTATAGAAAACGGTTCACCCGGTGAAATGCCGGAAGGGACTATTTCACAGGGTAAACCCACAGCAGGTGTGATATATGTTCCTGTAAATGAAACATTATATGTCGGAATATCAGGGCAGGGGGCATGGAAAATTACCGGTGCAGATGCCTCGCTTACATTGGATGAATTAACTGTTGCCGGACAAAAACTTCCAACTGCCATTTTGCCCGACACCTATACCGTTGTTGGAAGCCGCTCACACATGAGCTCTGAAACCGAAGAATACATCAATAACCTGAAACAGGAATACGGAGAAGTAAACACGGTTTCACAAGGCAGCTCTCTAAAAATATGCCTGGTGGCCGAAGGAGCTGCATATGAATACCCGCGTTTCGGACCTACCATGGAATGGGATACCGCTGCCGGGCATGCAATTGCCAATGCTGCCGGAAAAAAGTTATATTTGACAGATTTATCCGGAGAGCTAACCTATAATAAGGAAAATCTTTTAAACCCATTTTTCATCGTAAAGTAAAAATTACAAGCAACCAGCACCCTGCCAGTAATTTAGGAAGTAAATAATAATAACAACTCATAACAACCAAAACAATGACAGTATCAACAATCGAACAACCAAAAACAAAAGAAGAATTGGCAAACAACATTTACACCGTATTTGATAAAATCCGAGACCGTAAGGCAAAAGAAATTTACCTGAAGCAGCAGGCTAAGGTAATCTGGTTTACCGGTCTTTCCGGTTCAGGAAAAACAACCCTTGCCAGCTTATTGGAAAAGCGGTTGTTTGAACTCAATTATTTTTGCCAGATACTGGATGGTGATAATGTACGTTCGGGAATAAACAAAAACCTCAAATTTACCGAGGAAGACCGGATGGAAAACATACGCCGCATAGCCGAAGTATCCAAGTTGTTTATGAATTGCGGCATTATATTAATATGTGCATTCATAAGCCCAACCAACGAAATGCGACAGATGGCGCGTGAAATAATTGGCGAAGACGATTTCCTGGAAGTATTCGTAAATACCCCAATTGAAATCTGTGAACAACGTGATCCCAAAGGATTGTATAAAAAAGCCAGGGCAGGTGAAATTAAAAACTTTACCGGAATATCTTCTCCATTCGAAGTACCGGAAAATCCTTTTATTGCTGTGGATAATACCAATCCCGAAATGAACGAAACAGTAAGGGAAATGCTGATAAAAATAATCCCTGAAATACGTTTCGATCCATCCAAAAATATTTAAAAGAGGTTGTCCGCTTCGCGTTATCAGGTTATCGTTGTTGTCAAGGTTGAATTCTTGTAAATACATAAACCTTTATTACTGACAAAACAATGATAACAATGATAACAATGACAACAAATGACAACCAGCAACCAGTAACCAGCAACCAGTAACCAGTAACCAGCAACCAGCAACAAGTAACCAGCAACAAGTAACCAGCAACCAACATAATGACAATTACAACCACGACAACAAAAACAACTCCCGCTTATTCCCTCTCCAACCTCCGCGAGCTTGAAGCCGAAGCCATTCACATCATCCGTGAAGTAGCGGCTGAATTTGAAAATCCGGTAATGCTTTATTCCATTGGAAAAGATTCTTCGGTGATGGTTCGCCTGGCTGAAAAGGCTTTTTACCCGGGTAAAGTTCCGTTTCCGCTTATGCACATCGACTCCAAATGGAAGTTTCGGGAAATGGTTGAGTTTCGGGATAATTATGCAAAGGAAAAAGGCTGGGACCTGATTGTTCATTCCAACTGGGAAGGTTTTGAAAGCGGTATAGGACCTTTTACCCATGGGAGTAAGGTACATACCGATGTGATGAAAACCCAGGCCCTGCTTGGACGGATTGTCAAATATAAATTTGATGCAGCTTTTGGTGGTGCACGCCGGGATGAGGAAAAATCACGTGCCAAGGAACGTATCTTTTCTTTCCGCGACCGATTTCACCAATGGGACCCAAAGAACCAGCGGCCGGAATTATGGGATATCTACAATGCCCGTGTACATAAAGGAGAATCCATTCGGGTATTCCCGATTCAGCAACTGGACGGAGCTGGATATCTGGCAATACATTCGCCTGGAAAATATCCCCATTGTACCGCTTTATTTTGCCAAAGAACGACCCATTGTTGAATGTAGACGGCAACCTGATTATGGTGGACGATGACCGTATGCCAGAAGAACTGGCTGCAAAAGCCCAAATGCGAAAAGTACGCTTCCGTACCCTGGGCTGCTATCCCCTTACCGGTGCAGTTGAATCAGAAGCCGATACCATTGAAAAAATCGTGGAAGAAATGATGACCGTAACAGTTTCCGAACGTACCACCCGCGTCATCGACTTCGACCAGGAAGCCAGTATGGAACAAAAAAAAAGAGAAGGATATTTTTAGTTTCTGGTTGCTTGTTACTGGTTAGTTCTTGGTACTTGTTGCTAGTTGCTGAGCAACCAGTAACCAGCAACGATATCCAGTAACATCAATATCATGTAGCTATAATGATTTAGACATCTACAAAACTTGCCTTTGAATTGGTCAAAGGTTCATAAGCTAAGTCTTTAATTACCAAAATATGAGTTATATGAACAGGGAAGCCAGCTAAGAAGATCTTCAAAAAGTGTAAAAGATCAAATTGCAGAAGGATATGGCAGAAGACGATATAAAGCAGATTTTATAAAGTTCTTAATATATGCTCAGGCATCAAACGATGAATGTACAAATCAGATAGCTACTATTATTGCTTTATATCCGGAAATGAATGGCTGGTTAGAACTTAATCAGGAATATGAAATTTTGGGAATGAAAATAAATAGATTTATACAATATGTTGAAAAAAGTTGGAAGAGTTGAGAGGATGTTGCTGGTTGCTGGTTACTTGTTCTCAAGAATCATGACAATACAAAAATTTATTTCAAAATTATAAATTACAACCAGCAACGAGCAACCAGCAACCAGCAACGAGCAACCAGTAACCAGCAACCAGCAACAACATTATCAACAATCAAAAACAGCCAAAACATGTTCGAAACAAACAATACCCTCCCAGATATCGAAGAATTCCTTAATCAGGATCAGCATAAAGACCTCCTGCGTCTACTACAGCCGGTTCGGTTGACGATGGCAAATCCACCCTTATTGGCCGCCTGATGTTCGACAGCAAAATGTTGTATGAAGACCAGCTGGCGGCGCTGGAACGAGACAGCAAACGTGTTGGTCATGCCGGTGAAGACATCGATTATGCACTTGCTGCTCGATGGCCTGAAAGCAGAACGGGAACAGGGGATTACCATTGATGTGGCTTACCGTTATTTCTCTACCGCCAAACGTAAATTTATTATTGCCGATACGCCCGGGCATGAACAGTATACCCGGAATATGATTACCGGCGGCTCAACAGCCAACCTGGCCATTATTCTTATTGATGCCACAAAAGGAGTGATTACCCAAACCCGGACGGCATACTTTTTTGGTTTCGTTGCTGGGAATTAAACACGTGGTGCTGGCAGTGAATAAAATGGATTTGGTGGATTTCGACCAGAAAGTGTTTGAGAATATCTGTGCCGAATATGAAAGCTTTGTTGCCCAGCTCGATATTCCTGATGTGGATTTTATTCCGCTTTCGGCATTGAAAGGCGACAATGTGGTGGAGACTTTCGGAGCGAATGCCCTGGTATCACGGAAACAGTATGCTGGAATTCCTGGAAACGGTACATATTAGCAGCGACCGTAACTTTGACGATTTGCGTTTTCCGGTGCAGTATGTGCTTCGTCCCGACATTGATTTTCGTGGATTTTCCAGCCTCAGTAGCTTCCGGAATTATCCCAAAAGGCGATGAAATTATGGTGCTTCCTTCGCTAAAAACTTCGAAAGTGAAATCGATTATTACTTACGACGGAGAACTGGATTATGCCTTTCCGCCACAATCGGTTACCGTTGACACTGGAAGATGAAATTGACATTTCGAGGGGCGACATGATTGTTTATCCTGACAATCTGCCGCGCATTGAACGTCATTTTGAAGCCATGCTGGTGTGGATGGACGAAAAAGCAATGGATCTTCACACACAGTTTTCCATTAAACATCCACAATACCACCCAGGCACGTATCGACCAAATCCAGTATAAAGTTGATGTGAATACCCTGGAGAAATCAGACTTGAAAACTTTAAGCTCAACGAAATCGGACGGGTAGTAATTACCACCACCAAACCTTTGTTTTTCGATCCATATAAAAAGAATCAAAATACCGGCTCATTTTATCTCATTGACCCGGTTACCCACAATACGGTGCTGTGGGAATGATTATCGACAAACTGAACGCTGAAGATCTGCCTTCCAGAATTACCGATACCGAAAAGAAAAAATTGATAATGGAATTGGACTGATTGATGCCGTAAGAACGCCAGAAGAAGTACAACCAGAAAGGAGTCACCCTCTGGATTACCGGGTTGCATGGCTCAGGGAAAAATGAACTGGCCTTTACCCTCGAAAAAGGCTGTTTGACAAGGGGCAACGGTTGTTTTGCTCGATGGAAGTTACACTTCGGCTGGGGATTCTAACGGAACTCGATTTTTCACCTGCCGACCGGGCCGAACATCTGCGCCGGGCGGCACATATCAGCAAAATACTAAACGACCAGGGAATCATTACCATTTGCTCGTTTATTTCACCCATGAAAATATTCGCAATCAGTGTGCCCAAATCATTGGTGAAGAACGGTTTCATCTTATTATATGGATGCCAGTCTGGAATACTGTATAAATAAACCGAAACTTTATCAAATTGCTGAAGAATGCAATCTGAGAAACATGCCGGGGGTGAATCAAAAATTTGAAACGCCTGAAATAACAACTGGCGTTCCGGCTCATCCCAGAGGAGAATGGAAAGAACACGAACGATTAATAAAGTATCTTGGGGAGAAAAATTTTTTTCCCTTGCAATAGTATAGAGGGAGCTGGAGGAGTCAGACCGCGCAGGCCGGTGACTTTCTCCCTCGTAAAATCCATTAAAAACGCTGCTGGTACATGAGAAAAGAAAAACCACTGTTTTTTCTCCTTTTTTAGGGGGTAAGAACGATGCAACATTTTAATAAACCATCCATGCTTGATGAATCACGCCGTATTCTTTAAAATTAAATTGGGCTGGCAATGGCTACAGATTGCGCCAATGCATTATTTTGTAAATCTGCCCCAGCAACCGAAAAAGAAGTACTTAATAACCTTTAGTTCACAGGGATTAGCAGGTGAAATTAACATCACACAGAACATATTTCATAAATAAATATAAAACTCATAAAAATGACTCGAAACCAAAACAACGACATTATCCAAATCTGCGATTGTACACTCCGCGACGGTGGTTACTACACAAACTGGGACTTTGACGAAGACCTTGTTAAAATGTATTTTAATGCCATGAACGATATCCCTGCCATAACCCACATTGAAATTGGTTACAGGAGTATTCCAATGAATGAATACTATGGCGAATATTACTATTGCCCTGAACGCGTTTAAAAATGGCAAAAGAGTTATGCCCTGACAAGCAGATTGCCATCATGTTAAATGAAAAGGACACAAAAATTGAGGAACTGGATGAATTGCTTGTTGATTACAAAATTAGTTGATTTAATAAGAACTGCTGTTGCCCCGGATAATATAGAACGAGCTGCAAAACTCGGGAAAGCGCTTAAAAGCAGAGGTTTTAAAGTGGCATTTAATCTAATGTATATGTCACAATGGGGAAAGGACGTTGAGTTTATAAAAAAATTAAACCAACTGGAAGGTGAAGTTGATTTTATATACATGGTTGATTCTTTTGGTGGAGTTTACCCTGAAGATGTAAAAGAGGCATTAGATATTATTAAAAAGGAAGTAAAAATACCCATCGGATTTCATGGGCATAATAATATGGAATTGGGTTTAGCTAATTCATTGGTTGCATTGGAAAACGGTTGTAACATTGTTGATGCAACAATTACGGGAATGGGAAGAGGAGCCGGCAATCTGAAAACAGAACTTTTATTAACCAGTTTAAACTCGAAAGAAATCATTCATGTCGACTTTAATAAGTTAAATCCCATTGTAGCTGAATTTGAAAAATGCAGAAACATTATTTATGGGGTACCAGCTTGCCATAGACCATTTCAGGAGCATATTCCCTCCTCAAAAAGATGTGATGAGTTGGATTTCAGAATAAAAGAAGGTTTACTACTGAAAGCATAAAACGCGTTGTAGAAGAACCGTAAAAATCAGTTTAACCGACAACCATAAAGTCCCGATATTAATAAACGAATCAATGACAAAAAATGTCATTATTATTGGAGGGGAACCAAATACCAAAGAATCATGCTCATGCTTTAAAATTATTCTGCTATAAATATCCTGAAACAGTTTTAATTCATGCCGGAACACGATTTGTTGTACAACTGTTTAACGAATTACCAAACCGGCAATATTATTGTTTGCTGGGAGCAGAAGGATATAAACTCGAAAAAGCCTTGCCAAAACTAAACCTTAACAAATTAAATGCATTCTTGGACCTTCACCACGAAAAATGGGAACAATTTGCCCGAATCTATAATTGCACCTAATACTTTTGAATTACCAACTATTAATTTTATCCAAAATTATCCAACTCACTTTTACTATTGCCTTTCAGTTGATCCAAGGATTTAAATGCCCGAAATGCTATTTCTGTTTGGTCTGCGATGGTTACGATATAAAATCCGACGAACAAATGATTGAAGTTTCCCGGGAAAACCAAATGCTAATTGAAGCAGTTTGCTGATTAAGCGAATTACTTGTTTCATTTACGCCCTCTAATTATCATGGATTCAATACGTTTCGATTTACAGTAAACTTTAATAGAACTTATTTTTATGAAAGTAATTGGCATTATTCCTGCACGGTATAAATCATCAAGATTTCCGGGCAAACCGTTGGCATTAATATTAAATAAACCCATGATTATTTGGGTTTGCGAAATAGTTGAAAAAGCCCTGGGAAAAGAAAATACCTTCGTGGCAACCGACGATAAACAAATAAAAGAAACCGTTTTAAAACATGGCTATAATGTGGTTATGACCTCCGAAAACTGTTTAACTGGAACCGATCGGCTTTGGGAAGTTGCGCAAAAAATAAAAGCCGATATTTATGTAAATATTCAAGGCGATGAACCCACATTGGACCCAAATGAAATTTACGGATTATTGAGTGAAAAAACAAAATCCAGAATTTATTATTAATGGGATGACCAAAATACTTGAAACTGAAGATCCCGCTAATGTAAATCTGCCAAAGGTATTGGTTAATAAAAATAATGAATTAATTTACATGTCTCGCTTACCAATCCCTGGTGTAAAAAGCAACGGCACACCTGACTTATTACAAACAGGTTTGCATTTATGCATTTAATTACAATGAATTTAAAGCTTATGGTACTTGTACTGAAAAAGCCTATTACGAAAAATTTGAGGATATAGAGATTTTAGATTTTTTGATTTAAATAAAAGAATTAAAATGGTTGAAACGAGAGCTTCATCTTTGGCTGTTGATGTGCCTGAAGATATTGTCGGGGCAGTTGAATCAGTATTGCGGAATTTATAAACTTTGCTGTCTGTTCGTTCTCTATTATTTACTTAGAATATAGAATTTATGCTCTCTGAAGATAATTAGAACAATACCGGGTTTTATGGTAAGTCTCAAAGCTATTAGCAAACTTTAAAAACTATAAAAATCTCCCACAATAAAATCTAAAGACAATTGGTGAAAAAAATCATTTCCTTTACCCGCTCCCGATTAGCTTTGCTCGATGAACATACCCTGGAAGTAGTAAAAAAATCTTCTTCCTCCATTGTAGTAGAAGAATTGGGAGGAATGGTAGCTGCTTTTGCAACGAGCATTATTTTAGGGCGCTCTTATCGGACCCGAAGGACTTGGGATTATTAACCTTGCAAACCGGGTAGTGGCCATTGTGCTAATCTGGCAATATGTTGGAATGAACAATGTAATTTTAAAAGAAATTGCCATTGCTTCTGAACGAAAAGACTGGCAACATGTGGCCAACACCATTTATACTGCCCTGCGCATTAAATGTACCTTGGCATTAAGTTTTAGCCTGCTTGTTTATTTTTCTTACTCCCTGGCTCTCCGAAAATTTTTTCACGAACTCGCCCTGAAAATACACTTAATTATTGCATTGGCCGAATTGTACCCCAGGTGCTATCCCGTATTTTTGCCTCAGGAGTTAACGGGTTCCGAAAAATATGGCAAAGTAATTTGGTAAACGATACCTTCAGTTCTGGGTAGTTAGCTGTTGGATTGTGATTTTTCTTCTGTTAAAATTGAAATTACTTTTATTAATGTGGCCGTTTTTTTTGCCATTGGCCGCTTAACAGTAACCCTTGCAGTTGGTACCTACTGGAAATATCTGTTTCAGTTTAAAGGTAGAACGAATACCACAAACACGTCCGATGTTAAAAGTAGCTTTGCCGCTTTTAATTGTAACCTCCACCAGCATGATTGCCGCCAATGCAGATACAGTGATGCTCGGTTGGCTCAGCAATGCCCGAGAAGTTGGGTTTTATAGTGTAGCAGCCCGTATTAGGCTTATTCACAAATTTTTTCTGGCAATTTCAATTTCAACTCTTTCACCAAAAATTGCATCTTTATATGCTGAAAAAAAGATGAAAGAGCTGGAAAAAATGATACAACAAATTACCAAGGGTTTATTTTTTCTGGGAATTGGAACAATTGCAGTTTATTTCTTTGCAGGTAAATATATTTTAAACCTTTGGGGTGAAGAATTTATTGCATCGTATTGGGTTTTAATAATAATTACGTCGGTCAGTTTTTTAATATATCAACCGGCAGCACGGTATATTCTTAATGATGACCGGACATGAAAAATTATTGGAAAAATTACATTTTTGTCAGCAATCATTAATCTTAGCTTTAAATTATGTTTTAATACCTAAACTGGTGCTATAGGTGCAGCCATTGCCACTGCGAGCACGGTTACAATAGAAAATATCATTAAAGTAATAGTAGTGAAAAGAAAAACAGGTATTTTAACTGTTCCTTTTCTAATAAAGTAGTATAAGATATGAAATCACCAATTTTTATTTTTTCACTACCACGATGCGGCTCAACACTTTTGCAACGAGTGTTAATGAGCCATAAGGAGATTGGCCGTTGCCGAACCCTGGCTGCTTTACCATTTTTATATGCCCAAAAACAATATGGTACTTTGGCAGAATATGCACATTCAGGTGTTTTTAGAGCGCTAAATACATTTATTAATAACTTACCTGAAAACAGGAAGATTACAATACCGAATTAAAAAAGTTTTTTGTAGGGCTATATGAAAGACAATGCACCAACAGCGAAGCTTATTTTTTGGATAAAACACCACGTTATTATCTCATCATCCCTGAAATAGCCACGCTTATTTCCCGATGCTAAATTTATTTTTCTTTTCCGAAATCCCATTCAAGTTAATGAGCTCAATTATGGAAACCTGGTGTAATGGGACATATAAAGGGATGCACAGTTATGATATTGATTTAAAAAGAGGACCGGAACTTTTATCAAAAGGATATCTATTGTTAAAAGATAAGGCTTACGCCCTTCAGTACGAACAATTTGTAACTAATCCGGAGAAACATACCGCTGAGTTATGCAAGTATCTTAATATTCCATATATTCCTGAGATGCTGCATAGCTTTTCTAAACAAAATACCAAAGGAACAATGGGAGACCCAACCGGTACAAAAAAATATAAAAAAATAGCACCCCAAACATTGAATAAATGGACAAAAACATTTAATACCCGTTATCGAAAAACCATGCGATAAAGTATATAACCAATTGGATGAAAGTATTTTACAACACCAGGGATATAATAAGAATTAATTTATTAAAACCATTGGAAGATATTAAACCACAACAGCATTCTGGTATAAAAGATTTTTTCCACATTCAGCGCTGGAAGCTCGTTGTAAAATACAACCTCAATATTTTTGCAGGCGACAAAACCAGCAAATGGACGAAAAGGAAAATTCTTATCATAAATATTACCAATTAATTTGAAATGAAGATAATTATATACGACATAGCGATTACGGGACATCATTCAGAGTATATAGGGCACTTAGTAAACCATATTGACAAAAATCCTGATGGCAATGAATATTTCTTTGTAGTTCATCCAAATTTTCCATCCAAGTTTCCAGAAATTTCCAAAATAGCAATAAGAACCAACGGTATTAAATGGTTTGAAGTCACTAAAAATGAATTAGAAAAAACATTAATTGGTGGTATAATAAAAAAAATCATTTTCTAATTTCAACTTATTAAATAAATATGCTGTAAAAAATAAAATTGACCATGTTATTTTACTTCACTTTAATATTTTCCAATTTGCTCTAATTTTTAAAAGAACAAATTATGAAATTAATGGCATTTTATTTAGACCATTTTATCGCATGAAAACCTCATCTGCAAAAGGAAAACTATTATTTGTTAAGAAATTCTTACAAACCAATTATTTCTACTTAACAAAAAAATTAATTATATTTATGTACTAAACGATAACAAAACAGTTAAATATTTTAATAACACATATCATACAGAGATATTTAAAGCTTACTTTATGATCCCGTAAAAAACGTAATACCAAAAGATAAATTCTTAATATCGGATTATCATAGTCTTGAAAATGAAAGAAAAAAATTTTTACACTTCGGTTCATTATCAGATAGAAAAGGAATTTTAGAAATTTTAGATTCACTATTCCATTTAGATGATAAAATTCTAAAAAATATAACATTATTAATTATTCAAAGCGGATATTTCAATCGAATACCAGATAAATAAAAAGATAAATGCTCTTAAAACCACAAAACCTTTTTCCTCGATTATTTTTCGTAATGAGTTTATTCCAGAAAATGAGATGAAAAGTTACTTTGAACAAACTGATTATTTTTTAATACCATATAAAAATGTTGAATCTTCAAGTGGTATTTTAGGACATGCTATAGCAGCTGGTAAACCTGTTATTGCAACAGACAAAGGTTTAATTGGAGATTTCGTATTATTACTTATAGCAAATGAATCGGTTTATTAATTAAAAGTTTAAAACCAAAAGAAATGGCTGGAAAAATTGAGTATTTGTCAATAACAAGTTCGATGTGAATAAAAATAAAACCTATTTAAAAACACACACTCCAATAGAATTATGCACAAGAACTATGAACCCATGAGAATCTCAAAATTACAGACTTTTCCAAATCTCCTCCTCTATATTTTCATCTTTTATTCTTTTCAGGCTATTATGTTGGGTTAATAGTCTTGGGTAAATATGGCTGGTCGTTCAATTCGAACCTTAACAATTCCTTTAGCTTTTGATTTTACTGTGTTTGTCGATTGCATTTTTGCTAAGAGGTAAATGGAGTCTTCTCAGCATCGGTAAGTTATTTTATTTTCTTTTCAGTAATATACTTTACACGAATTTTTTACGAAATATTATCCGGTGAATTAATCTTCATATTTCTGAAGCACAAATTCTTTTGTACTATACAGGCTTTGTTTTTTTCCATTCCTATTGATAAGTCAAACAAAACTTGATGAAAAAAGTTACCAAAAAATTTTTTATGCAATAATAATTTGACTCTTATTCTCTCGGTTTTAACATTTTTTTTTATGGTTTCTTTAATTGAACAATAGGCCGGATTTCTCAAGTTATAACAAGAGATGAAAATTATATTTCTCCTTTGTCATTTATCGTACATGGAGCTATTGGAATTGGAGTTGGCTAAATTTTTCTATTAACAAATAAAAAGATAAAGAAAAACAAAAATGTTAGTAATCTATTGACAGTGATTTTATCTACAATTCCTTTTTTTTTAGGAGCATCGAGGGGATCAATTTTTGTATTGGCACTACCTTTTATCCTTATGGTGTATAAAATGAAACAATAAATAAGAAATTCTATATCACCGTAGTTACCATTTTTGCAGGTTCATTAATTTGTAATTCTTTCAGAAAAGTTAGGTAATAGTTTAATTCCACGTTACAAGCATTCAGTCTGACATTCAATCGGGTAGTTCTTCTGTCATTCGTATAACCATGTGGTTTGACTCAATTGAGCAATTTTGGGAAAATCCATTGTTTGGTAATAGTCTAGAAAATGACTCCTTTGGTTTCCATCCGCATAATATCTTTCTTGAAGTATGATTACTACTGGTGTATTTGGTTTTATTCCTTTTATTCTTTTGATTATAAAAGGTTTAAAAGCAGCGATAAATCTTTTTAAAAATTTTCCAGAATATTCCTGGATTGCCGCTCTTTTTATTCAAAGTTTCACTCAAAATATGTTTACGGAGGTTTATATTCTGCAAGTTGGTTGTTTTCATCATTAGCATTATTACTTGTTTTCAATTTGTTGCATAACAATAAGAAAGTTAATAGTTGGGAACAGAGAAGTTTTGGGAATCAAAGAAATTATTGCTACGTACATGACAAAAGTTTACAGTATTTTTTAAATTCATCTATATTATTGTTATAAGCAAATAGCTATATAAGTTAATCCATATTTGAATAAACTCTTTGCTTTTCTGCCATGCCTTTTTATTTTAACTGGACGAACTAAATTGTCGAGGACGATGTGTGTATACCCACAATATATTACGGAGGAAATGCTACATGTACTAATGCAAAAAGCTTTTCAATTATATGCACATCCATAAGTTATGGGTATCTTCAATGTTAAATCCACTTGTTTTCAGTGCTTTAAAAGCTGATTCAATTTGCCAGCGTTCTTTATACGAATTTCCTGTGCATCTTGCAGCCACCAGTATTTTGTGTATTCTAGAGAGAAAGAAATAAGATCATTTGCAGCTTCGAGAGAGAGAGAGAGAGAGAGAGAGAGAGAGGAAGAGAGAGAGAGAGAGAGAGAGAGAGAGAGGAAGAGAGAAGAGGAAGAGAGGAAGAGAGAGAGAGAGAGAGC
>CAVVFN010000007.1:0-262758 GCA_963747515.1 uncultured Prolixibacteraceae bacterium | reverse complement strand
TTATATTTTTTCTATTAGGATCTAAATCAGGTTGACCTGTTTTGGTTATCACTGACTTCCAAAAATTTCCAATAGTTGGTATTCTCTTTTTTCCTAAAACAACAAGTTTTAAAGGCACCATTACAAATTCTGTTAGCCACTGACTTATCATAAAATCAAAGTATCCGGCAAGCGCATTATCGACAGCTAGAGTACCTAACCGATTACCCATTATTGTATCTGAACAACTTGGATTTGTTGTTCTTAGCAGATGTCTTGGTTCATTAGTAAAGACTCGTAATCTGCTCCACGATATATTTTGATTATCGTCACTCGGTAGCAACTTAATTAAAACTCTACTTACAATTTTTAAACCCGCTGTACGAAGGTTATCATTTCTTTTATTAATAGATACTATCTGTTTTGTAAGAATCTGGCTTTTGATATTTTCCCTTTTCTTTTGTGATAAGTTAAATTGTGGACTATTAACTATAAACCACCTGATTGAATCTTTTTCTTCCTGTGTCAGATCGATTTTAGGATCATCAATATAATCAAGCGCATCAAGAGGAATTGCAGTTTCAGCCATTACAATTAAACTCATTGGTATCCTGGTGTCTCTTCTATGATCTTCAATTTTTTTTGTCAAGTAGGCAGCTAATTCTTTCATAGTAAATAATACTTCCGGAATTAGCGCAACATCACATACTGATGATTTACTTGCTACTACAGCATGACTTACAACAAAACCAGAATCTGAACCAAATAATTGAACAAGACATATTCTGGGATTGGAAACCACCTCAGCACTTAACTGTTCAATTATCTCTTTAGCCTTTTCCACTGCTGAGAGAAACCCAAATGTCTGCCAGACCCAAAGAATATCATTATCCATTGTTTTTGGTATCCCAATAACTGATAATCGTTTATGCCTAAATTGAGGTGTTTTAATCATTTCTTTGGAATAATTCCATAAAGCATGAGCAGCTTTCATACTTCCATCACCTCCAATTATGTATAAAATTTCTATATCATCATTTAAAAGTTTTGTAATAATGCTTTGGTTCTGATCGTGATCTGATGATATATCTATCAATCTGTCATCTCTCGAAGTGCCTATACATGAGCCATTCTCATTGGCAACCTTTGAAGTATAATCAGAATTTAGTTGTTTTCGATTATTGTAATATTCATCAAAAGCATAAAATCCGTTTTGTAAACCATAAATTGTTACATCATAACGATGCTTGCTTTTTTCTGCATACAATTCATGACGTTGCACAATTCCATTTATTACTGAATTTATTCCAGGTGCAATTCCACCGGAAACAATTATTGCCACTTTTAAGTTTCTTCCTTTTCTGGGATAAAACAATAATTTCCTTGGCCCTGCTTCTGGGAATGTGAGTTGATTTTTATATAAATATGTTCCACTGCCAGGATGAAAAGATGTTAATGCTGCGGCATACACTTTGGCATCTTCATGTCTGAATATGCCAAAAGTTTCTTCATCTACAGTATTCTCATGGTATTCATTTACACCAGGCATCTTCTTTACTTTTGGCCAAACTGGAGGCAAACCAAAAATTATTTTTTCCCTTAATATTGTTCTGATTTTCTCATCTTTTTCACTGGTTTCAATGTCATTATATAAGTTGTCGTTAAAATCCAATAATTTCAAATAATCTTTTATGATGTCTTTCTCATATTGAAAAAAGTTTGATACTGGAGGCAATCCATCCCTTGATTTCCATAATAAGCCTGTTTTTTTAATTATCTCCTTTGCAATATTATACGCTCCGGCGTCATTAAAATCAAGGTTCCTTATTGTAAGTCTTTCGTATTGACTTAAAAGGGCAACCTCAGAAGGAAATTCTCTGATTCCCAACAATATAGGAACTACAATTTTCTTCTCTGAATTTAAACTGTTATTTTGAAACTGTAATAAAGTTGCAATCTCACTTTTTTGCCAATCAGTAAGTGAATCACCAATAAATACAATAAAAATTTCACACTCTCTAATTTTCCTGCCAATTAAAGTTATAAAACCATCAATCGAGTTCTGATAGTCTTCAAAATAATAAATATCATCAAGATTTTGTTTTAGAAATCTACAAACTTCAATAACTAATTTTGAATCTTTGCTTCGATGGCAGATGAATGCTCTTTTCATACTGATTTTATATTATACTGAATATTATAATAATAAAAGGTATTACAAATATTAACGGAATGAATTTCTCACTTTTTGTTAATCGAGAATATTTTAATTTCTTTTCTTTCAATAGTTGCCATTCTCTGGTATAGCATGGAAAATATAATTCTTGTTCAATTTCCTGAATTACAGTAAATTTAAGTTTAGTAAGTTGTTTATAGGAATTAATATTTATATACCAGGTAAAACAAAGTATTATACCTAAAATGCTTATCAAACCGATTGAGGATTCCAAATAAATTTTGTTAATAAATGGGGAAACAAACCCAATTAATGCAATGAATGATGAAATAATTGATAAAAAGAAAGTATTAGTTTGTCCTCTTCGCTGACTTATCCTGTCAGTTAATTCAACGTAGAATTTATATTGTTCAAATAGTTGCTGTGATGAGTCTATAATTTCCATTTTGTTTTTGTATAATTAATAAGTCAAAGCACTCGATTAATCAAGAATAAAAAAGCTCTTTCAGTTAATAACCGGATACGACCATTTCTTGTAAAATGAAACAAAAATTCAATAGTTGTCTCAACATTATTTTAAGTTGGCAATGTAAACTCATTCCCATTATATCTGTTTAAGTTTAAAGCCCTGAATTTTAAAAGTTCTGCCCAAACGAAAAAAAATGCTTTAACTAATTTAAACACTTGATTCTGAATATCCAAATAATATTTCAAAATAAACTTTCTTCTTGTTGCCTCAATCCATACTTTCCCAAAAAAACTCTTTAAAAGTGATTTTTTCATTATCAATGGAATAAACAAGACAGTGATTTTTGGAAATTCCTCCGGATTAAAAGCCTTTTTATCCATAGCCCAAATTCTTAGGTGTCAATTTTTATAATGATAAAATGAACGATTTGATACTGTGGCTTGTAATGATTAATAAGAAATTGTGAACATTATGAATACAGATAAATTCAGAAACTTACGCTATCGGTTAATGGAAAACGGGAGTTGGCCAATGAAATATATGTTCAAATTCATTACGCCAAACCGGGATGGAAAGGTGGATAAAATAAAGGCCTTGCTTCCGGAAACCGGGACAATAACATTTAAGCATACCTCTAATTTAAAACATGTATCGATAACATGTGTTGCACTGATGGACTCAGCTGATCAGATTATTGAGATAACAGAAAAGGTGGATAAGATTGAAGGGGTAATTGTGTTGTAAATTTGTTTTTGACCAAATCTATAACCTTAACTTCTGTTTTTTGGAAATCTTTAATTTTATTTTGATGAAAAGAACATAAATTTTGGAATGCGATATTCACAAAAGCGCATGAACAAAATTCATTGTGAGTTCCATCCGACCATTGAAAATAAATTTTGTACGGATGAAATGATGGATTTCCATAATTGGCAATTCATACCTCAGATTGCAATTTCCACCTGTAAGGGGAGCAATATAATACGTTTATTTTCAGGATCCAACTACCAGAACATAGATCTTTCTCGATTTACTTTACTTCATTTATTTCACATAAATACGTATAAAATTTAGGATAAACCCGGGAACTTTTGTCCATAGTGAACCAATTAAAATCCACATTGTTCCTATTTGGAATTTAAAACTCTGTTTATGATGATTTAACCAGCATTTTTTGTTGCTTAATAAATCGACAGGTGAATAACTTTTTGAATTTCTGTTTCATGAACATGGGAAAACAAATGTCATAAAATGAAAGAGGTTTTCACGATTGGCCCGCATGAATTATTAACGCCCTACATACAATCCTATAATTTAAGGCGAATTTCTGTTCCGCAGCAATCCATGTTTCCTTCCACTAAACAGTTTGTTATTAACTTTTATATTTCAGGGAAACAGCGTTTTCAGGACATAAAATCGGGATTAATCTCGAACTGCAACAGCAGACCAATTTTAGTGGGGCATCAAAACAGACATAACTGGAATATAATATTTGATTCGTATTGCGAAATGATATCGGTGCAGTTTTTACCGACCGGAATGCATTTCTTATTAGGAATGAACATGGCGCAAACACATAACAGAATTATTGAACTGAACGATGTTTTGGGGAATTTGGCAATGGAGGCAGCTTATAAAATTAGTTATTGCCAAAATACTGCTGATTTTAAGTTTGTTCTCGATAACTTTTTTATTAAAATTCTGGCTGGCAGAGGTATTAAACAAACTTCGCTGAATGTTTATTTAAACAAGTTTTGTAAGGAACCGATGTCAGTTGAACAATTAGCAAAAAACATGAACCTGAGTACCCGGCAGTTAAACCGCAGGTTTTTGGAAGTAGTAGGTACAACGCCTAAAGCATATCAGCGAAAAGAACGGTTTACCCGACTTATGAATCAATCGCTGAATGTGGAAAAGATATACTGGACAGGCATCAGCTACGATTACGATTTTTTTGACCAGGCGCACCTGATCAAAGATTTCAAACATTTTACATCACTGGCGCCGCGCAAATACTTTCAGGTTTATAAACCAATATTGAGTATAACTTATTAAGTAATTATTAAAAAGTCGCCTGAAAATAAGTACCTTTTCAAGCGACTTTTGTCCTTCATTAAACCATTTTTTCAGAAAGATCGAAATATTGATTTACGTTTATCTGTTGTTTTAAATCCTCCATCAATTGTTGAAGTTGCAAGGAAGAAAATACTGGCTTTAATTTTTTAAGCCGTTCGATTCTTACATTTTGGTGAACCATAGGAAGTCCATATTTCATCCAGATAAGATTTTCTTGTACAGTAAATTTCGAAACAATAGCGAATACAATTTTTTCCTGTTCTTTCTCTGAATAATTTTCCCAGATGTAATTCTGAAATTCAGTTTCCTCGTGATGCATGTGTAACAGGTATTTCCCGACGAAATGATTGAACATTAATTCTGCTGTGCAAAGATCTGATTCAAAATTGTGTTCATTTAACTGGTATAAAAAATTAAAAAGCTGATGCTGCAAATGCTCAATTTCATGATGTTCATCGTCCGATGCAGCAGATAATTTTTCAGATAAATTCGGAACAATTATTTCATCTTCTGTAATAAGGTGATTATCCAGCAAAAACTGCAGATCGTAAAGCTGACTCAGAATTTTTTTGTACCCATCAAATCCTTCACATATGCTTAAATCTGAAGAAATTTTGAACATAATATTCCGGATTGCCCGGTGCGGAAAATCGAATAATTTGTGTTTCATAGCAAAAAATTTTTAAATGTGTAATTGAAAAATGAATTATCAATTGAATGTGTAAAAGGAAATCCCGGTTGAGAAATTGAAAGTGGATTCAAGATAAGGGTTGCCGGGTTTCCATCCGTCGGTTTTGTAGCTGGTATTCAGAAAAAAAGCCAGGTTTTTCGTGATAGAATATTCTGCTTCAACGGCAAATGACAAACCTGCTTTGGATTTTTTATCATAAAAACCTTGATTGACGGGTTGCTGCCAGATTTCGGTATTAACATCCAGTTTCAAATGTCGGCTGCTTCCAAAATCCAATCCATAAATCCCATATTCAATTCCCCAAAAGTTCTTATAGTTGTTGCTGAATTTATTTAATGCAATCATTTGTCCCAGGTTATCTGTTGTAAATGGAATGTTTACAGAAATATTATTCCCGAAATGGGTGGGCGTATATTGGGCAAAAGGCAGAAAGCTAAAACGGTTTCCAATATTTATATGGTTTATGAAAAATATAGCCGGATTCAGAAAATTTATCAAAGCCAGCTTCTTCTGTTTTTTAAGGTAATTTTGTCCTTCAGCAGTTAAATCACTAAAACCAATGCGCCGGTTTACTCCCTGCCCACCAGGAAAAAAATCACGGCTGGTATACGGTTCCTCAGGAGAAAACATATCGTAAATCCACGAAGTCAAATCAGCGCCGGCATAATCGCGGTAATAGGGATCCGCATTTTCATGTGGCGGCGCCAATATCTTTACCGAATCGGAAGAAGGGCTGATTGAGAATCGGAAATAATTAAAAACATACCAGGCATTATATAAATACAGCGGTGTTTTATGAAACTCTCTTGGGTTAAAAAAATCATGTGTTACATTCGTTTTTGTGGAGATAATTTCATACTGAACTCCGGCAACATATGAATAAAGCAGTTGCGATAAATTTTCCTGTTTCAGCTTAAATAACTCATTATCGGTTATTCCATAAACCGTTCCATCCCACCGATGAAAAAGCGAGTTTCCATTAATAGGTGTTAAACCTTCAGTACCCAAAACAGAACCATGAAATGCTTCGTGCGCCCAAACACCTAAAGGAATGGGCAATTCGCTGCCATATCTGGCAAATGCCAATCCCAAAAAATATTCAACACCTTTTTGGGAAAGACTACCTCCGGTTGTGTTATTTCTGTTCTTAACAAGCACTGACGAAACCTCATGAATTCCCCAGTAGCTTAAATCATACATCGAGGAAGACCAGTTCAAGGCCTGTTGCATCGACGGAAACCTGTAATTTGATTGCGTATTTTCAGGATAATCAAAAACCGGAAAATGCAACATCAGCGTGTAGTTCAATGAATCCTGTGCGGTTAGAGTCTGCAGACCCACTATTGCCAGGAGAATTCCAATTGTAATTTGTTTTCTTAACATGTTTCAGGTTATTAAAATGTTTTCTTAAATTTTCTATTTCTAAATACATTGTCAAAATAAAAGAATTAAATACCTGAAAACTTGTAAAAATGAGACATCGCAGTTAGAAAAGGCGTAATTTTGTTGAAAGTTCATCCAGGAATTTGAAAGAAGATTTTTGCTGCATGGAACCAATCAGGACGTTAAATGCTTATTACCTTGACTGGCATAAAAGTTGTAAGTCTGCATTTTCCATGTTTATAAAAAGGAAATAATCATAATAAATAAATACAAATCCATTTTATTAATCGATGATGACGAGGTAAGTAATTACCTTACAGAAATTACAATAAAAAATGAAAGCATAGCAGAGAGAATTGAAACTGCATTTGATGGAGAAGAAGGACTGAAAAAGCTGAAGAATATAAATAAAAATGGCAGTCATGAACTTCCCGAACTGATCCTTTTGGATATCAGTATGCCAGTACTGGATGGGTTTGGATTTTTACAGAAATTTAATGAACTCAAAGGAAAAGAAGCCCTTTCAAACTCTTTTTAAGCCTGATTTAAGTTGTAAATTTTTAAAAACAGAGTTCCTTACTTTGAATCGAAATGGTTTCCGGTTTTAATCCTTTCCCGGTTACCTTGAGTTTGATTTCACCGGCTTTATCAAGCGACCGGACAGTTACAACAAGTTTCCCGCTGAAAGCTTTCATGGCGGGCAGATGAAACATTTCAAGTGAAGTGGCATCGCCATTGCACACAACCTTGAATTTTCCTGCACCTGAAACATCAAAAATGAGCTGGTTATCTGCGTCCGGACAAAGATTTCCATCTTTATCAACTACTGAAACCGTTATATAACTGAGATCTTTGCCGTCAGCAGTAACGACATCTCTGTCGGCCGAAAGTTTCAGGTGATGTGGTTTCCCTGCAGTGCAAATTTCTTTTTCAGCCACCGGATTTCCATTATCATCAAATGCCACAACTTTTACAGTACCGGGTTCATATTTTACATCCATCCACATCAGCCGGTAACGATGTTGTTTGGTTTTGTCTTTTGTTTTAGTTTGAATTCCCTGACTTTTTCCATTCACAAAAAGTTCGGCGCTGTTGTAACTGGTGTAAACAAAAACAGGGGTAATCTCACCTTCACGACCTTCCCAATTCCAGTGAGGAAGAATGTGCAGTGTTTCATCCTCTGTATTCCAGCGACTGCGGTAAAGGTAAAACCGATCTTTGGGGAGACCTGCCAGATCGCAAATTCCGAAATAGGAACTGCGCGAAGGCCATGCCTCGTTATAGGGTGTTGGTTCGCCCAGGTAATCAAAACCAGTCCAGACAAATTCGCCGATTACCCAATCGTAATCATCCTGCCACACAAAATCTTCATCCGGAACATTCGACCAGTCACAGGCTTCCAAATCGTATGACGAACTTTGAAAATCATCGTATCGTTTCATCTTCGCCAATTCAACCGGAAATTTATAAATGCCACGTGAACTCACGGTGGAAGCAGTTTCTGAACCAAGAATAAATCCCTGCGGGAATACATGGTATGCTTCGTCATATAAATTCAGGCGGTAATTTAATCCCGGAATATCAAAGATGGCGCCGAACCCGTTTTTCATGGTATTGGCCACCTGGTCCATTCCCACGGTTACCGGTCGCGTTGGGTCTTCGCGGTGAAAAATATCCTGAAGCCATTTGGCGCGTTTTACGCCTTCATTTCCCCACTGGTCAGGTACTTCATTCCCGGCACTCCACATCACTATGGACGGATGATTTCGGGTAGCACGAACAAGGTTAACTACATCTTTTTCGGCCCAGTCCTCAAACCAGCGGTTATAGCCATTCTCCACCTTAGATTTTGCCCATTCATCAAAACTTTCGGCAAGCACCAGAATTCCCATTTCATCACACAGTTCCACCTGTTCAACAGAAGGCATGTTGTGAGCCGTGCGAATGGCGTTGCAGCCCATATCCTTTAAAATGGTGAGTTGCCTTTTAAGTGCTGCCTTATTTACGGCTGCCCCCAGCGGGCCCAGGTCATGGTGCAGGCACACCCCTTTAAATTTAACGGATGAGCCATTCAGTATCAGTCCTTTCCCTCTTTCATATTCCACGGTCCGGATGCCAAAGCGAATCGTTTGTTCGTCTTTCAGTTCATTCCCCTGATACAACTTCATGTTTGCATAATAAAGATTTGGTTGATTCAGGCTCCAGATTTCAGGTTCAGGAACACCGATGTTTTGTTCCATCCGGTTACCAAACATTTGGGTTGTTGAGTCTGTAGCCACCAAATCTCCATCAGCATTTTTAATCCCGGTTACCAGTCTGACATCTTTCCCACTAACCTCTGTTTTAATGTTTATCCGGGCTTTATCACCGGAAACAAAAGGCGTGGTGATAAAGGTCCCCCAGTGATTAAAACTCACGTTGTCTTTTACAATTAACTGAACCTTGCGATAAATGCCGGCACCAGGATACCAGCGTGAGGAGAAAGGCAGATTTTCTAAACGAACAGCCAGCAGATTTTCTTCGCCTTCGATTAAATAATCCGTAATGTCAAAATAGAAATACGCATAACCGTAAGGGTGATTCCCCACCTTTTTGCCATTTATCCAGACATGTGCATCACTCATGGCACCGTCAAAAGTCAACAACACCATTTTGCCTTCTTTGAACTCAGGAAGTTTAAAAGCTTTCCGGTACCAACCCACACCAATGTGTGGCAATGCACCTGTGCGCCCGGTTCTAAGGCCGGCTTCCTCTTCCCTGTCTTGCTGCACTCTCACTTTCTGTGCATCGATTTCTTTATCAAAAGGACCTTTAATGGCCCAATCGTGTGGCACGGAAACAACTTCCCAATTTATGGTGTCTATCTTCGATTTTTCGCCTCCTTCAACATCTTCATTTATAAATTGCCAGTTCTCTTCAAGCGAAATAACTGCACGCGTTGAGGTGTTCTATTATGTTTTTAAACTTCCGCGTGTTCCGATAGGTAGCAAAAATGATTTGCCGCAAACCCTGAAGCGGGGTAATTGCTATCAGACTTGCATGAGGTTGTCCATTGGCCTCTGTGGCCAGAACGGCAAGCCGGCAGTTTTGAAGGATGTGCTCAATGTATTGTCTGGTTTGGTCTGAACTGTTCATATCGGCTTCAACAAAATGCTCTTTATAAAGACAGGATCAAACCCACTACTGCATAATTAAACAACGAGAAGTTATAAACCTCATCATTATCAGCCCCTCCTTCCAGAATTCTGTAACCTGCTTTTAAAGCAATTTTGTCGGCCAGTTTACAGGTTAAAGCAAGCAAAACATCTTCGGCTCTTCCCTGCGGGGCAGCCAGGGCATCGCCCTCGAGAAGAAGACTGTACTTCTCATTCATCATCCAGTTTAACCTGAAATTGACAATAGGTACAAATCCCACGTTGGTCTTTTTTGCTGATAAGTTCTCACTTTCAAGGGCTATTTCAGCATCCCTGATTTTTGCTGTGAAACCCAGCCCAAACTCAAACTTCGGCCTTTTCACAAAATCATACCGGTAAGTAATGCGGTAGGAGTTAAAGGTATACGATGCATCAAGTGACGTATTGGCCGGGAAAATTACACCCTCAAAATCAACAGGAAAAGTTGCTGAACCATCTGATTTAACCGTAAGCGGAGCATATAAAACCGATACCGTATGCCTCGACTTTATTGTATAGCCTGCCCTCAGCCGCAGAAAAACATCGGGACGGGCATGCAGATCATCGGTGAGTGAGAATAAGGTTCCTGCGTCGCCCGGAATCCTGACATTGTTATAACCTGCGATTACCGCGCCGCTTTCAACATCCAGGCTCAGCTGTGCTTTGGTTGTGTGAGGTAAAAACAATACAGCCAACACAAAGAAGACAGAAATTGGAATACGATTGCTTTTCATGTTTTATTTTTTAAATGAATATGCTTCGGCAGTCAAACCGTTTTTATCAAGAACGTATTTTATAACTTTATGTTCCGGATTTACCTTACTGAAAGAAATCTCATGCAGGTATATCCGGTTACGCCGGTTAAAAATATTTTCATTAAGCGAATATACCGCGAAAAAAGCCAGTCCTATTCATTTTTAAAAACTTTCACAAATGAGGTTGCAACTTCTCAGGGATTCCCGGATTTTGCTGTTGTAAATATCCCCGGCCGAAATTTTGTGGTACCCCTTGACGGTACCTGCCCTTACATTTCTTCCGGGTCTCTTCCTGATCTGTTCCTGATTTGTTCCAAATCCAGTCTGGCGATCCGGATTAAATATAAACTTAAGTTGGTATCGATTCAAAAAAAATCAGGACAAAATTGTTGCTCATTTCACTGAAAGGATGTACTTTTAGGCAAGTATTTTATTTAACCTAAAAATGAACAATATGGCAATAATCAACAGTTTTTTCGATGGCGGACGTGGCAAACTGGGAAGGTTGGTGGTATACAAAATGAAAGGCCAGAATATTATCCGCACAAAAGCCGACCACATTAATGATGCAAAGAGTCTGAAACAGCTGGCTCAGCGGCAGCGGTTCAAGGTAACCAGCGACTTTCTTTCGCGCTGCAGCGATCTCATCCGTTACACCTTTGCCGATGAGACCGACAGGCGCACAGCCTATTCGCTGGCACTGTCGCACAACATGAAGAATGGCCTTTCGGGTGAATATCCTGATATTTACCTTGACAAAAACAAGGTGCTTCTGAGCCGCGGGCCCCTGCCATTGCCTGCAAGCGCACGGCTGAGCATGCACCCCGAAGGCTTCATGGTGCAGTGGGAAAATGGTCCCGAAATGACAGACAACAGGGGGAGCGATTTCCTGGTGGTTTTCATCCTGCCCGCTATTGGCCCCTGTGATTACCGAATCACCGAAACCCGCCGTTCTGCAGGACAATATATTTGGAAAGCCACCTCGCAGGATCCCCTTCCCGATGTGTGGATCGCCTTCCGCAACCGCCAGATGATTGAATGGAGCAACAGCATGCTGGTTAAATAAAAAAACAGGCACAACAGGCTGATGGCAGATACCAGCGGATTCTAACCTTTAGCGGCAGTAACCGGGTGTGGCAGTTGGAATGAATTTACTTCGGCAGTCCAACAGTTTTTATCACGAACATATGATATACCTCTATGTTCCGGATTTATATTACTGAAAAAAATCTCATGCAGGTATATCCGGTTACTCCGTTTTTCAGCAGATTTTAAATTCACATGAGTCCAGATATTTGAAGCTTATAATCATTAAAAATTCTTCCGGATTTCTTTTAATTTCACAAAAGAGTAAAAAAAAGTTTTTAATGTAAAAAGTATGTCTTAAATTTAAGAATGTATTTTTTAACCCGTTCTTTTTTAAGCTTTATCGTTAGGGCATGTGCCAAAAGAAGCACCGTATAAAAACGAAGGCAGTGTGGAAGTAAAGATTGTTTCTGCTGGTGAAAGATTTTATGACTGAATACCAGTTAAAAGCTATTTAAGAGAAAAGGAGAAATATGAATAAATACCAATAGGATATAATTAATCAAATTTTAAAATTGAATTTATGAAATTAAAAATGCACAGCCGACGTGAATTTCTTGAAGGCGCAGCAGCCTTAGGAGTGGTGGGAACCCTTGGAGCAGGAACTTTTTTATCCTCATGTAAAACTTCAAAAGCAAAGTATGAGACACCTGTTTTTTTGAACAGAGCACCCGACGGTAAACCTTTGAAAGCAGGATTGATTGGATGTGGCGGAAGAGGTACCGGAGCAGCAGTAAATTTTCTGAATGCCGGTTCCGATTTACAGATAACCGCTTTGGGAGATGTTTTCCAGGAAAGTATTGACCGATGCAGGGCTTCTCTAAAAGAACAGCATAATGTTGATGTACCTGATAAAAACTGTTTTGTGGGTTTTGATGCCTATAAACGTGTAATGGATACTGATGTAGATGTTGTTTTACTGACAACTCCTCCGCATTTCCGTGCCGAGCATTTTAGAGCTGCCGTCCAGGCGAGGAAACATGCCTTTATTGAAAAGCCTTGTGCAATTGACCCTGTTGGTGCCAGATCGGTTATGGCATCGGGTAAGATTGCTGAAGAAGCCGGTTTAACAGTCATTTCGGGATTACAAATGAGGCATGCACCCGATTTTAATGCAACCTATGGAATGGTTCGAAATGGAGCCATAGGCAAATTGATAGCAGGAAATTCTCTGAGATTGGGCGGAGGTTTCCGGCTGCGAGTCAGACAGGAAGGGTGGAGTGATATGGAGTGGATGTTAAGAGACTGGCAAAACTGGACCTGGCTTTCAGGTGATCATATTGCTGAACAAATGGTACATCATATCGATATGCTGAATTGGTTTTTTGATAAAGTTCCAACTGAAGCTATAGGTTTTGGTGGCAGGCACCGCCGTCCTACAGGCGATCAGTATGACCATTTCAGCGTAGATTATGCTTTTAATGAAAGCAGCAAGTACTATATTATGCACCGGCAGATCCCGGGATGCTATACACGTTCCGGCAATCACCTGATTTATGGAACGAATGGCTATACAAACTGTCAGAACAAAATTTGGGACTACGATGATAATCTTATCTGGGAGTATGAATACCCCCTCGACGAGGAAGGTAAATCTACCAACAGAATAGCTGTTCCTATGACAGACCAGTCACATATAAATTTTGTAACGGCCATTCGTACAAACAAACCTGTCAATGAAGCCGGTTATAATGCTTCTTCTTCTCTTTCCGCAGTAATGGGAAGAGAATCGGCTTATACCGGAAAGATGATAACCTGGGATGATATGATGAATTCTGAACTTCGGCTGGGACCTACCGAATACAAATTCGGACCGGTTAACATAGAAGCAGTACCGCCGGTTCCAGGTATACCTGTTACATAAGTATATTTTCAAACAGAATAGTTATTTATTGAAAATCATCTCATTGATAACAATCAATAGAATTAGAAGAATTATAAATTGTAAAATAAAAATAGATGAAAAAAATTCAAAAGTTACCTCTGGTTTTTTCCTTAATTTTATTCGTGTGTCCCTGCCTCCATGTCTATTCACAAAATTCATTAATTTTCGGAAAAGCACTAAGTTTAAAGGATATTACCTCCGAATCGTATGGTGAAGGTGCTCCTTTAAAATGGATTAATGTAAATACATCAGAAAAAACATGGATAAAAGAAGGTGAAGTACTGAAATGTTCTGGTCAGCCAATTGGGGTTATGAGGTCAGAAAAGCAATATGAAAATTTCATTCTTCACATTGAATGGAAATTCATGGAAAGTGGAGGAAACTCAGGCGTTTTTGTATGGAGTGGAGCTAATCCACCTGAAGGCAAACAATTACCCGATGGTGTTGAAGTTCAGATGCTGGATCTGGATTATTTTAAAGTTCATTCTGAAAGCAGCATTCCCAAAGCCAATCAGGATTTCTACATGCATGGTCATCTTTTTGGAGTAGGAGGTGTAGAAACCCTTCCCGATAACAGATTTGGCGATACAAACAGAAGTAATCCGCTTGAATTTCGAAGCAAGGCAAAGGGAAACTGGAATACTTATGATGTTGCTTGTATTGATGGTGTAATCAAACTTTCGGTTAATGGAAAATTCATTAACGGTATAAGCAAGGCATCTCAAAAGAAGGGATACATATGCCTTGAATCTGAAGGGGCAGAAATTCATTTTCGGAATATCAAAATAATTGAATTAAACCCTGGTGTAACATCCCCCGAACAAGTTGCACCTTCTTTATAACAGGTTTTAAATTTAAAGCATAAAAAAATGAAAAAGTGTTATTGTATGTTCCTGGTTATTATCATCTTTTTTCTCATGATTTCAGGATGTTCAGAAAAGGAAGAATTTGTTTCTCTTTTTGATGGAAAAAGTTTTGATGGTTGGGTAATACCCGACAAAGCTAAACCGAGCTGGAAAGTGTTAAATGGAGTTATGATAAACGATGGTGTTGGAAGGGATTGTGGTGAATTAATCTGGACCGAAAGAAATGATTATAAGGATTTTATTTTAAAAGTGGACTGGAGACTTTCAGGTGAGCCGGAAGAATACCTGCACCAGCTTTATGACAGCAAGGGAGATCGGTTACTTGATGCAAATGGTGAGCCGGTGAAGGAAAAAGGGTTATTCGCCGGCGATGGAGGTGTATTTTTTCGCGGGGTAAAGTTGGATGAAACTGCACCTGAAAGTTCACAGAACAGGTTTACACGGGCTCAGTTTAATATTTGGTCTCATCCATTGGGCTCCGGACAAATCCATGGCTATATGGTAAATCAGGAAATGCCCCTGGAAGTAAGAAAAGGTGCAATGCCGGTTAAAAATGCCGATAAGCCATTGGGAGAATGGAATACATTTGTTTTTACCTTAAAGAATGATCATGTTACTGTCGTTTTAAATGGAGAAACAGTAATTCAGACATATCTGCCGGAACTACCTGAAACGGGGGCAATAGGATTGCAGCAACATGTTCCTGGCAGAGATGCAAAGAGACCATATCCTATTGAATATAAGAATGTTTTTATAAAAGAGCTCTAGGTTTTTATACGATTAATTTTATTACCCGGCAATTGATTCCTCTCTTCGTGCATTACAGGGAAATGGTATTTCATTTTCCTGTAAATAATACCAATTATGTATCTTTTATTCCTGAAAACAAGGAGTACAGGAAACATTTACAGGAATGGACCAGTTTATAAGCCGGATAGGTAAATTTTTGTAAATACTTCACCAAATCATTGGGGTAGTTGAAATGTGAAGGTTTTTCCCGTACTGATGCAGCCGGCTCATGTTAAATTGCCTGATAATTTCATATGGGAAGTATGATTTTTGTTTTAAATAGCACGACTCCAAAATGATCGATACCCTCCAAAAGTAGCGAAGGCGAGTAATCCATAACCAGCTTCAAACAATTCCTGTTTTAAGGTTCTAATAGCAACCTGATTTAAGACGGGTATCAATTTCAGGATTCTTTTGCAGGGAAAAAAAATAAATAATAACTTTGAACGCATCAAAATGAAGAGAATAAAATTTCAAAAACTCAACTTCATTCTTTTAGTAAATCATAAGTTGCATTTTTCTTTTAGTACAGGCTAAAATATGAAAAAGATATTACTTCTTTGTTTAGGATTCTGTGTAAATATAACCTCCCATTCGCAGCCCATTCAGACACCGGCATCTTCCATTGTTTTTCAAACCGGGTTTGAAGACGAGAAAACAACCTGGGACGATTATGATGATAATTCTGATGTTCAGTTTATTTCTGATCCGGGTCCCTTCAATACTGCAGGAAATCACGTTTTGCGTTTATTTGTGCCTGCCGGTAAGGGGGGTGGTTCCGATTTGGTGAAAGTATTGCCAACTCAAAACGACAGCATGTATGTGCGCTGGTATATAAAATATGAAGAGGGTTTTGAATTTAATGCCCGACATCACGGAAGTGGTTTATTTGCCGGAGATAGAAACTTCCTGGGCAAATCCGACTACCGTCCGAATGGGGATGATTATGCCATTAGTACAATAGAACACAGCAGAAAATTACATACCCCTCAAATTTATGCTTATTATCGTGGCATGTACCAGGATTGTGTTAATCCTCAGGGAGCCTGCTGGGGTGATGTTTTTCCCTGTACATCTGACGATGGAGAAAGGTACTGCAAAAAAGAACAACACCGGGAACCACCGCTTCCCCCGAAGTTACAGGATGGGAAATGGTATCTGATTGAAATGAAACTCAAATTGGGTGTTCCTTCTGAGGATGGTTCTGTTCATAATGGTGAAATTGCTTTATGGGTGGATGGACAAAATTACGGCCGGTGGGACGATCTATGGATGCGTACAACCCAGGATCTGAAGGTGAGTGTGTTGTGGCTCTCGCTCTATCATCATGATGGAAATCACAGTGCAGCAGGAATTTTAATGGATGATGTGGTTGTAAGTACTACCCGGATGGATGACGGCCGGGTATCAAAATAAAATACATACTCTTTATAAATTTTAACTCCATTTAATATCTGAAGTTGATGCTGCGAAAATTATCAGAGGCAGCCTGACCGCATGAAGCTTGAACGTGCAGCGCATTTTAATTTCTTCGTTTTGCCTCTGCCCGATTGTTAAATTAGGGCTTGCTGATAAATATCTTACTTACTGATATTAAATATTATAACGAACAATTTGCGAGGATGAGGTGCAAGCATTAAAAGAGGAATACTGGAAAAAACGTGCACTTGAATCTTCAATCAGTTTGAAAATTTATCCCAGAGGGATAACATGTTTATAGAAAAGGGATAACATGAGTGGATATTCAACCAGCCAGGGGTTGCACATCTTTTCCTTCATCATCTTCTTCTTCTATAAACATACGACCTCGCTGAGGTCATATTTACATTCTTTGAGTTTTTCAGCAGGCCCTAAATTAGCTATTATTGAAGTTTTTTAAATTTGTTTTATTTAAACGGAGTAGCCAGGTATCCTTCTATATCGGTCCAATGTGCCAGCATTACCTCCCTTTTTTTCTTCAGTTGATTGATTAAATCCGGACCAAGGATGAACGTATCTTCAAGTAAAGGTTCTTTGGCATGACACATTAATTCCATTCCACCTGCTTCCAGCAGTTCTGTCAGTTCAAGTGTATTGTCCAGTTCATTCCGCATAATGGCATTAAAATCCTGCAAGTCCTGGTTGCCTGTCCAGGTGGGTGTTTTATCGGGTCGGTGCGGTTTTCCTGCCAATGCCTCTTTATTCCGGTTTCTGATTTCCTGTGCCTTATAAAAATTGTTGCAACTTCGTATTACCGATGCGTATATCCGCATTGCCATGGCCGTACTTTCCAGGAATTCCTGCTCAGGAGCATTTTTCACGGCTTCAAGTTTTGACCAGGATTTCTCCAGCATGTTTAACAATACAGGCACCTTTCCTTCTTCCAGTTCTTTATTTCCCCCATGAATGTCCATATAATCGGTTCGTGCTTCCTCGGGTGAAATATTAAACACATGAGGCAGGTACCAGTCTTCTTCATTTGGTGCTAAACGATTTGGGGCAAAAACCAATGGCCTTGTTATATGCCTGGTTGATACTCCCCAATATAAAGGACTTAGGGCTCCTAAATTTTTATTCTTAAAGTCGAAAGCTTCATTCATGGCCACAAAGGCTTCGAATAACTGCCGGGAATTATTCTCTCCTCCCCATTGAACACACAATTTTCTGAGTGCCTCTTCCGAATTTTCATCGCCTTCACCCGCCGGAAGCTTTAGCTGTTCTTCTACAATATCCACCAGTTTTTCGACATTCTCCAGGCGCTCATGGCCTCTGCCATATGTTAACTGAAAAGACAAATTGTATCGTTGACCATCATGAATACCATCGCGATTCAGACTCCGAATAATTTCCAAAGGGTTCACAATACCATTTACAGGATATACCGACCACCCCATCCCCGAAACACTTTTAACAGGAGGATAATTTCTTTCCCTTAAATAACAATTTTCAGGTAATGCCTTTAATATTTCATCCCTTTCTTCATCTGTAAACATCCCGTGAAAAAAGATATCGATGTCGTGACCGGTTTGCCTGGCTCCTTCTCTGTAAACATTCAGCATAGCAACCACGCTTTCGCTTAAGGGGATATCCCTGCAACGGGAAGGCCCATTGGGCCCGGTGTAGAGCCAGTCGGCCCAGCAGGTTCCCGAACCGGCATCATTCATACTGAAATAAAATGTATTGATTTCAGGAGCAAAGGCAAATAATTGGTTTACCATGTTCTGGTACATATCAACCGTTTCCTGCTGATGAAAACACGGAGCAAATTCCTTACGGGTACTTCGCCGGGGATGGTCAACCCGTGGTCCCATCAGGTGCGGATATTCCTTAAAAAAAGCTTCCGGCAGGTAACGGGGTTCGTTGCTTCTGAAAGCAGCACTCAATCCAAGTTTACGGATAACTTCCAACTTCTTTTCAAGCAGTTTGCGGTTGTTCTTTACAAACGATTCAGGGATAAAAGGTGCAATTTTTTCATCGGGGAAGAACACGGCAACACTTCGGTTATAGGAGGCATAATCATGCCAGTTGCCACCTTCCGGGGGCAGTTCAAAAAAAGCTTTCTCAGCGGCATTATTGATGTCAATATCTATTCTTCCAAAGGGTTTCAACCGGGATACCTGCCGGGTTATATCCTCAAAATCACCAATATCATCAGTCGGAAAATAAACCACAAAAGTGTTTTCCGATCCTGCCTGTTGTGCCTGGTTCTTTAGGGGCATACTTATTGCAAGTACAAAAATGTAAAAGAAAACTGTTTTTAATTTCCACATGATGCTTATTTTTTCAGTTTATTTCCAGATGAAGCTGAAACGACCCTGCATTCTCATCAGCCCTCGCAGGACTTGACAATATAAACAAAGTAAATACCCGTATTACCGGAGTAAAACGAACAGGTTTGCTCATAACAGGTTCTTTTTTATTTCAAAAATGAACAAGGGCAGCATGAACAAGAAGGGAAGAATCCATATGGCTATGTAGGAAAAATTTTCAAAACCCGCCTTCATATAGTAAATTTTATTCCGGTCTTTTTCATACATGGCAACGATGTCATCGGTATGTTTATGTTCTGTAATGTGTGTGGCATATACATCATCCTGGTCGGCATACCATTCCCTTACAATTTCCGGATCATTCATGATCTCCTGCATGCCATGCGGAACAAACTGCCCGTAATCAGGGTCAAGTATATAGCGTGTTCCATCGCTGAATTTGGCATCAACCACAATATGTCCCCAGATATCCCAAAGATCTGCCTCAATCCCATTTGCAGCAAGGAGGTTTTGTAAGGCTATGCATGGCTGGGAGCAAATTCCAACACCCCGTTCCACTGCTTTTTTATAATTACGGAATTCATATTTCTCCTTACCTGTAATCCATTGTTTTAAACTTAACAGATAGTTCTCCCACAAAGGTATTTGCAGATGATATTTCTTAATACCTTCATTTTTATAGTAATGTGCCATGGAATTATTGATTAATGTACTCATACGCATGGCAAAATCTTTGTCGGGTTCCCCTGCTTCTCTGTGCCATTGTTTTTTTGCCTCCTCAAGCCGAAGGGAGATGTCATTCCTGTAGGGTGTAACCTCCCGGTACAGGTCGTCATTCCTTAACGACTTAAACAATCCGGTGATGTTTAAACCTAGCAGGAGTAATCCAATGATAAATAATGAAATTCTGATGATTTTCATTTCAGCCAATTGAAAAATTAAAATTCTAAAGATAAAAAAATGATATAGACAGAGAAAGATTCTGGTTTTTTCTTTTCATTATTATTGGTAAAGCACAGTAAAAATTCCTGTTTTTACTTTCAATGATGTCAGGAAGCATTTCAAAAGGGTTGAATTGTTTAGGCAGTATTCCACACACCTTGTCTGCTTCAATGGATCTTAACCAGAGACCCTGTTCTGGAGTCATATTATTATAGATCATTAACTGATTTATAAACTCATTTTCGATACTTTTGCACCAGTAAATAACGATAATGAATTCAATAAAAGAGATCTATAAAATTGGACATGGCCCTTCAAGCAGCCATACGATGGGTCCACGAAAAGCAGCACAACATTTTTTGAACCTGACAAAGGATGCCTATATCTATAAAGTAACCTTATATGGAAGTCTTGCAGCTACTGCCAAGGGGCATTTAACACTTAGCGTATTGAGTGAATTATTTGAGGGAAAGAGATTGGAGATTATTGAAAAACCTGAGGTATTCTTACCAAAGCATCCGAATGGAATGAAATTCGATGCATTCGATGTTCATAATAACATCCTGAAATCATGGACAGCATACAGTATTGGGGGAGGTTCTGTAATTGATGATCATTCCGGTACGGATGAACAATCCATTTATCCTATTTCAACAATGGAGGGTATTCTGGATTGGTGTTACAAAAGGGGAAAACCTGTCTGGGGATTTGTTGAGGAATTTGAAAACAGTGACATTTGGGATTACCTTGAGGAAGTATGGAAAGTAATGAAAGAATCCATTCACCGTGGACTTGATGCTGATGGCACATTACCCGGAGCATTGAAACTCCCAAGGAAAGCAGGTTCAATTTTATCAAAGGCAAAGAATTTTAAAGGCTATATTCGCAAACGTTCCATGTTGTATGCCTTTGCACTGGCAGTTTCGGAAGAGAATGCCGGTGGCGGGATAATCGTTACTTCTCCTACCTGCGGCGGAAGTGGTGTAGTACCGGCAGTGTTGTATTATCATCAAAAATATTACGACAGCTCCGATAAGAAAATTCTGCGGGCATTGGCTACGGCCGGAATAATTGGAAATCTTGTAAAACAGAATGCTTCTATTTCGGGTGCTGAAGTAGGATGTCAGGGGGAAGTGGGAACAGCATGTGCTATGGGTTCAGCTGCTCTTACCCAGTTAAGCGGGGGAAGTATTTTTCAGGTTGAATATGCAGCTGAAATGGGATTGGAACACCATCTCGGATTAACTTGTGATCCGGTTCTTGGTCTTGTTCAAATTCCATGTATCGAAAGAAATGCAATGGCAGCGGCACGTGCACTTAATCATAAAGATTATGCCATGCTTTCTGATGGCCGGCATTTTATTAGTTTCGACCAGGTGGTGAATACCATGAACCAAACCGGAAGAGATCTTCCAAGTCTCTATAAAGAAACTTCAACAGGTGGATTGGCCGTTTTTCATGGGTTGAAGGAAAGAAGTGAGGAATAGTTCAAAATATTATTACCTATGATGGTTGAGGGTTAACCTGTTTTTTTTGCAATCTTTCCAATAATTTACGTGGAAAAATTTAGTTTATGATGATCTTTATAATTGATTTATATTGATACTTTTGAAAATTGTTGAATCAGTAAAATTCTACATGATACCATTGAAAATAAATAATTTTAATTATTTGAAGTACTTACTGCTGTTTTTCTTCTTTTTCCCGGCTATGTTCTTCAATACACAGGGGCAGACATCAAACTCCCCCGATGGGGTAGTAATAACATCAAAACAGGAAAAAACCAAGGTACAAAAAAATGAAAACGGGGAATTGCTTGTAAATGTGGACCCAAAAGATGTCCTTAAATTTAAAGCCAATGGACTGGTCCGCTATAGTGATTTCGGTGCCATTGGTGATGGCAAATCCGATGATACGGAAGCCATTGCAGCTACCCATGCCATTGCTAATAAGTACGGCCTTTCTGTTAAAGCAGATGATAATGCAACTTATTACATCAGTGGAAAGAACCGCACAGCAGTCATCCAGACCGATACTGATTTCGGCACGGCTGCCTTTATCATAGACGACAGGGAAGTTCTTAACCGCAATGCACATGTTTTTCTGGTGAAATCCACCCTGCAACCCTTTCAACCGGAAGGCATATCTTCACTTAAGAGAAATCAGAAGAACATTGACATCTCCTTTCCTGCAACCTGCCTGGTCACCGTCACCAATTCCAACGTAAGACGTTACATCCGGTTTGGGCCGAATCAAAATAATGGTTCTCCTCAGACCGATATTTTTATTGTTGAGAAAGACGGCAGTATAGATATGAACGCACCAATTGTCTGGGATTTCGATCAAATCACCGACATCTCAGCCCTTCCCATTGACGAGACAACCCTGACCATCACAGGAGGCCGTTTCACCACAATCGCCAACAATGCTGAATCGAAATACACCTATTACAGCCGGGGCATTGCAATCAGGCGCTCCAATGTACTTGTAGACGGACTGGAACACCGGATTACCGGAGAAGGAGAGCATGGAGCACCTTATGGAGGCTTCATCCATATCGGCGACTGCGCCTATGTAACGGTTAGGAATACCCTTTTTACTGGACATAAAACCTACCAGACCATTGGCTCGGCAGGAGTTCCGGTCTCAATGGGCAGCTACGACATCTCCGTTAACCGGGCACTGAATGTATCGTTTGTAAACTGCAGCCAGACCAATGATATCAACGACAGCAGGTACTGGGGAATTTTGGGATCCAACTACTCCAAGAACCTTGTTTACGACAGTTGCACCTTTTCCCGGTTCGATGCCCATATGGGAGTTGCCAATGCCACCATCCGCAACTCAAAGCTGGGGCACCAGGGAATAAATGCCATCGGCAGCGGTACGTTCACTGTTGAGAATTCCACGATATACGGAAGGAGCCTCATCAACCTGCGCTCCGACTACGGCAGCACCTGGCAGGGAGAATTTATCATCCGTAACTGCGTTTTCGTACCGGCAGGTGGGAAGCCGGTCAGCGCCAGCATTATTGGTGGATCCTATTCAGGACAGCATGATTTCGGATACACCAGCTATATGCCTGAACGGATAATTATCGAAAACCTTAGGATCGACGACTCAAATCATCCTGCCGGCTACCAGGGACCGGCAATCTTTGGAAATTTCAACCCGCAAATGACTGACAATACTTATGTGGAGAAATTTCCCTATGTCAAAACAAAGGAAGTTATTCTTAGGAATGTAACTACTGCAAGTGGAGAAGATTTAAGGCTCAGCGACAACCCGTATATGTTTAAAGATGTGAAGGTAACAACTGAATGAGGCAGAGACCTCATCCCGAAGCCCTTACTCCCGAAAAATATTATTCATATCTCTTTGTTAAAACAAAGGAGTTATTTTTAAATAACAAGACTACCGCCAGCGGCAATAGCTAAAAAGTGCATGGTTGGTGCGCGGGAATCTTTTGTCCGGTTTTGGCAAATCTGAACCTTCCTCAGGGACATCCTGTAAAACTGTTTATTTATTTCATAACATGCGGGATAAATACTGAGACCTTTGCCTTCATCCGGAACAGCATGATCTTAACTTCTGTAATATCTCCCATTTTGGCAGAATTGTAAGCTTTTCTTATGCTCTTCCGAACTAAACAGATTCTTTTAAAATTCGAAAGAATAGATCTTAATTATTAAATAGAAATATTTAAATTTGAGTAACAACATGAACGGCTGATAATATTAATTTAATTTGCCTCACATTGAATGGCTGGAAATCGTTTAACTTTTTTAACTGATTGTATGCATAGGAATTTAAGTCTTTAAATTAGGTGGAAGCTTTTATTAATGCCTCTTGTACGTAAATCATTTTGTTAGAAACCGCAACTGATGTCGAATAACACTACAGATCAATTTATTGCTTTATCAAAAAAGTATTTTAAAACTTATCTGGGAATAAGCATTGCTGTTTTTTTGTTTATCCTGTTTTTTCAACCCTTTCCTGCAAAGAATTTTGAATTTGAAAACAAACAACTGTTTATTGCAGGCTTTGGTGTAATAATTTTTATTATTCAGGTACTCTCACAAATTCTGTTTCAAAACCACCTCATTCGCAGTGAATCGGATGAGGAAGAAAGTTCTTTACTGAATTCTGTTTATTACCTTTCGCAGATAGCTCTAAGCAGTGTTGCCTTTGCTTTTTACATACGGTATGTTGGCCATACAAATATTACATTTAATATAATGGTACGGGTTGTTATTATCTGCCTGAGTGTGCCGGTAACTATGCATCTGAAAAATACAATTGCTTCAATGCACAGTAAATATAAAAACCTGCTGCAGGATACCCGGTTGATGCAGGAGAGGTTAAACCAATTTTCGGAAAATTATGCGAACCGTTTTATTGAGCTGAATTCTGAAAACGAGTCAGATAACCTCCGATTACTTTTATCAGAAGTTGTTTTTATAAAATCGGCTGATAATTATGTGGAGGTGGGGTTCCTTGATGAAGGGGAATTTAAAAAGAAAATGATAAGAAACACATTAAAAAATATAGAAAAACAATTGAAGGAATTCAATAATTTTGTCAGGACTCATCGCTCAAGCATAGTCAACATACAGTACATTTCCAAATTGAATAAAAACTTCAACACCTATTGGATAACTCTTGATGAAACAAAAGAGACCATTCCGGTTTCACGCCAGTACTTAATGGCTGTAAAGGACCTGCTGTAAGGGTATAGGGGTGAATGACATTCACATTCCTGTAGTTTCATTCATCATTTAATGATGCAGTTAATCCCAAAAAAATTTTATTAATCCCTTTCATTTTTTTATAGCTAAAACCTAATGTATTTTTGAACCGGATGTCGATACATGATTGGACTCTTTAATTTTATACCATACCATGAAGGTTTTAATGATATATCCAAAATATCCCGATACATACTGGAGTTTTAAGCATGCTTTAAAGTTCATCTCTAAAAAAGCTGCCATTCCTCCTTTAGGGTTGATTACTGTTTCGGCCATGCTGCCGGATGGCTGGCAGAAGAAGTTAATTGATTTAAATATTCAGGACTTAAAAAATGAGGATTTGCAATGGGCAGATTATGTCTTCCTTAGCAGCATGTATATTCAAAAGAAATCAGTTGCCGAAATATTAGAACGATGTAAAAAATATTCAGTAAAAGTTGTGGCCGGGGGTCCTTTGTTTACCCAGGACTTTAAGGATTATCCCGAAATTGACCATTTTATATTAAATGAGGCGGAAATAACACTCCCCTTGTTTTTGTCGGATATGGAAAAAGGCAACCCTATAAAAAAGATATACCGGACAGATAAATATGCCGATTTATCTGATTCTCCTGTTCCTGATTATCACTTGCTAAATCTTAAGGCTTATGCCTCTATGAATCTTCAGGTATCAAGAGGTTGTCCTTTTTCATGTGATTTTTGTGAAATTACAGCATTACTTGGACGAAAAGTAAGAATGAAGAATACAGAACAGGTACTAAATGAACTTGAAGCATTGTACCGTCTGAACTGGAAGGGCACTATTGCTGTTGTTGATGATAATTTTATCGGAAATAAAAAAATCATAAAAAATGAGTTGCTTCCTTCAATGATAGAATGGATGAAAAAGCACAGGTATCCATTTAGTTTTAGTGCCCAAACTTCCATAAACCTGGCCGATGATGGCAAAATGTTAAAACTGATGCGTGATGCCGGATTCTCTTCAACATTTATCGGCATTGAAACCCCGGAAGAGGAATCACTGAAAAGCTGCCATAAAGCTCAGAATGAAAACAGGGATCTCTTAGAAAATGTCAGGCAGATTCAAAAGGCTGGTATACAGGTCTCGGGTGGTTTTATTGTAGGCTTTGACACCGATACTCCAAAGGTATTCGAGCGGCAAATCGAATTTATACAAAAAAGCGGAATTGTATCGGCTATGGTAGGATTGCTCAATGCACCCAAAAATACAAAGCTTTATAAGCAGATGGAACAGGAAAACAGGTTGACCGTTGATGCCACCGGGAGCAATACTGATTTTACAATGAATTTTATTCCTAAAATGGATAATGGAAAATTGATGGAAGGATACCGGCACATTATTAATAGCATTTACAGAGAAAAACCTTACTACAGCCGGGTCAGAAAATTTCTTTTGAGTTATAACCCCATAAAAACAGGTAAACATAAAATAAATCTTGCACGCATCAAGGCATTTCTAAAATCCATCTATATTTTGGGAATACTAAATAGTGGCAGATTGGAATACTGGAAATTCATGGCATGGTCATTGATAAACAAACCAAAGCTTTTCGCAGATGCCCTTACTTTTTCAGTATACGGCTATCATTTCAGAACAATATACGGTTTGAGACAGGCATCAGAAAAAAGTTAGGTTATAAAAAATAGCGCAACATTAAAAAGAATTTCCTTTATCCCAATGTTCGGGAAAATTCATGCAGGGTCCAATTATAATTCAGGCTCCTAAAGTAGGCTTGAATCCACAGAATATTAATAAATTAAAAGATGGAAAACATAAAATACTCAAAACAAAAACTGGATTTTACAACTGACTTAAGAAAATCAGTAAATGAATACTTTAGCAAAAACAAGATTCAACCCTATGGTAATCAGAAAATATATCTGAAAACCCTGTTCATGACTTTAGTGTACCTGGTTCCGTTTATCCTGATGATTTCAGGACTTGTAACTTCTGTTACCTTGGTACTGACAGGCTGGATTGTAATGGGACTGGGAATGTCAGGACTGGGAATGGTAACCATGCATGACGCAAATCACGGTTCTTTTTCCAGGAATAAAAAAATGAATAGGTTATTTGGCAACTCATTGTATCTGCTTGGAGGATTTCCACCCAACTGGCGTTACCAGCACAATACCCTTCATCATGGATACACCAACATTGAAGGACATGATGAAGATATTGCACCTCCCGGAATTTTAAGACTTTCACCTCACCGCCCGCTCAAAAAGATGCACAGGTATCAACACATCTATGCCTGGTTCTTATACAGCCTGATGACCATTTCATGGATTGTCACCAAAGATTTTAAACGCCTGAAAAAATATAAGGAAATGGGGGCAAAAATCAGCAAACGATCTTACGACAAGTTGCTGATTGAATTAATCATTTCAAAAGTTGTTTATTACAGTGTGTTTTTACTTGTTCCCTTATTAACACTTCCCGTTTCGTGGTATTGGGTAATTGTGGGATTCATGCTGATGCATTTTACAAGCGGCCTGGTATTAAGCAGCATATTTCAAACGGCTCATGTAGTGCCCACTTCTGAATATCCTGTTCCGGACGGTGATGGTGAACTGGAAAATAACTGGGCTGTACATCAGTTGTACACAACATGCGATTATTCCCCCAACAGTACAGTCTTTTCATGGCTGGTTGGCGGACTTAACTACCAGGTAGAACACCATCTGTTTCCCAATATCAGCCATATACACTATAAGGCTATTTCTGCAATTGTAAAATCCAAAGCAAAGGAATACAATCTCCCTTATCATGTAAACAAGAGCTTTGCAGAAGCCATATGGCAACACATAAAAATGCTGAAGTTACTGGGAGAACCTCAAAATGCGGTCAAACTCTCTTTTTCTGGTTCAGCAACAAATGGTTAAATCCGGCTCGTTTAATCTTCTCGATATCCTCAGGCAATGCATTGGCAGTTTGAGCTATTACAGGCAAATCTTTTTTTATGCTGCGAATATGGGTTAACACCTGATATCCGTCCATACCAGGCAAACGGATATCAAGAAATACAAAATCAATCACATTGTCATTGATCATTTCAATTGCCTTGAATCCTGTGTCGGCATGTAAAATGGAGGCTTTTGTATCCGATAGCATATGAAACATCATTGCATAACTGAAGGTATCGTCTTCAACAATCAGAAGAGTTAAACCAGTTAAATCAGAGACATTGGGAGTTTTTACAAAAAACTGTTTTTCAAGTCCTTAGAATAAAAAAATGCATGAAAGGATTGGTTTGTTTGATGTTTTATTATTAATTTTAATAGCATTTTTGAAGCTGTTCTGTAGATTCTCCTTTTGCAAATCAGTATAATAATTAATTTATCACAAAGGAATCGAACATATAAAGGCTGTCTGTAAATTAAGGCAACCTCTCTTCATGCCAAAATCTTACAACTTCAGCGAAACAAAAGAAATAAATATAAGCTGTTATACGAAATTAAAATTTAAGCTCTTCCACCGACTTAAAATGATAACAGTTAGTCGTGATTTTTATTCATTACTAAATAAACCACACCGGCAACTGTTATTATACTTCCCAGAAAAACGGCCAGGTTAACATTCCTCTGTATGCTCTTGGCTTTATTTAACCGGGAAGAGCCTAATCCCTTACTTTCAATAAAATCTTCAAGCCTTTTGATTCTTCCTTCCAATTCCTCTTTTAATGTTTTACTAAATTCCATAAAATGAATGATTTAATGTTCTTATATTTATTAAAACATAACCAGCTGTAAAATGTTTGGGAAATACTTGTGATTTCTCTGATTTTCGATGAAATAGTGCCTTTTGGGCATGTGTTGGCCGATGTTGCACACCAACATAAAATAGAAAAGAGCTGCAAGGAAATTATAAATGATTTTTTCAAATTCGAAACAGCACAGAAAAAATTTATTCGGGGTTCATTATCGTTACCAACTCCTTCGCAAACGGTTTGTTTACAGAGTAATTTAAATTCACCTTCAGTCACTTGTTATTTTGATTATATCATTGTAAATTCGGCTCCTATAGAAATCATGAGCAGCTGGTATTGTTTACTCCGGCTAAATGATATTCCATCAGTAAAATAAATATGAATAGAAAGAGAATAATCCAACTTTGGAATAAGCAGCTTCAAGAAGGATACAAAATCAAGTTTTTGACCTTATTGATTGTTTTATATGCATTTATGGTTTCCTGTGAATCTGAACCATATGGATCTCATTGGGCTGGTGAAGATCAGTTAACCATAGGTCAATATCTTGAAAAAAACAAGCCGGAATACTCCAAATTTTACAGGCTACTTGTGGGAGGAAAAATGCAGACTACATTATTTGCATACAATCCTTATGGAGATGGATATACTTTGTTTTTACCCACCGATGAGGCCATAGATAATTTTATCCGGCAGAACCAGGATTATGAAAGTTTTGATGAATTGTTGCAGGATACCAGTTTCATATACACCTTCGTACGCTATCATATTCTTAAAAAAGAAGTACATGCCAATGATTTTCCTTTTGGTGTTCTCAGGGACAGTACGCTCACCGGAGAGAGATTGTCATTTGGTTATTTTACCGACAACGACAATCAATTTACTCTAATAAATAATACAGCTCCAGTTACCCAGTCAAACCTGGAAATGACAAACGGTTACATCCACATTATTTCAGAAGTACTGCAAAAAGCAGAAATTCCGGGTTACGACTGGCTTCAGCAACAGGAAGGATATTCAATACTGGCAAAGGCTATTGAAATTTCAGAAGTCAAAAAAAGATTGTGGTGGAAAAAATATACCATACTTGCAGAACATGACAGTATTTATAACAGAAACGGGATTTTTAGTGTAGAAGATTTAATCGCTCGTATAGGAACACCGGGAATGTCTAATACTAACAGATCAAATTCCTTTTATAAATTCGCCGGATACCATATAGTTGGCGGGGAATATTATTTAAACGAATTGCAATGGGGAAATAAAAAGTATACTACCCTGGACAGTGATCCATTAACCATTAATGTTGGGTTGGAAATAAAAATCAATCCCGGAATTGAAAACTTTGGATTCACAATCTCACAAGATGGTGATACCACTTTTATAGACTACGTCCGTCCGGTATGGGATAATTGCAATATTATTACAGCTACCGGACCTGTTCATTCGATCTCGGACCTGTTATTTTTCCAGCCTATGAACTAATAGGATTCTAAAAATCTATCAGTACGTTATCAATACCATGGACAACAGAAGAAACCACCGATTTCTCTGAAACCATTATATTTGTAATATTCTCCTTTTCAGAAATTACAACCTGAGCATTACCCTTTTTATCAGGAATTTTAATAACGTCAGGACCAGTTTGAATGGAAATCGATTTCCCGTTTGCAGTAAAATAATTACCTGAAGGCTTTTTGTTGTCTGTAAATATTATTTCCCCCTTAATAAAATGATTTTTCAAAAAACTGCGCAATTCCACAATGTTAAGCGTATCGGCACGATAGTTGGAAAGTGCCTTGTCTGATGGTACAAATACCGTGTAATTCTCATCTTCATCAATGAACAGGAGTTTCGATGAATTCACGTCAATTAATCCTGCTTTATTGAGCAGACTGTAAAATCCTGTATATCCGGATAGCACGGTTATCATATTATTATCACCAAATTTAAACCAGTAGTTGACACTCCATACCTTACCGTTATCGGCGGGTTCATCAACCGGAACAGGAGAGTTGGTTACCGGAACATACCCATTATATCCTATTGTACTGGGCGCCGTACCCCGGATTGTGTTATTGGAATGATCCCAGGTGATGTAATTTCCACCCAAAGTTCGGATATATTCCTTATTGGCACTTCCGTTTGGCACTGTAGTTCCAACCTGGTCCAGAATTCTTTTTCTGAGCGTATTGCCACTAATTCCCTGCATTCGGCGTTCAAACCGGTCATATTCCCTGAAATTATATATGTTTTCCTCTTTATTGATCCAATTCAGGATCAATGAGGAATCGGGCCCCAGAGCATAATCATGAATCGGGAAAAAATACAATTCCCCACTATGATTGGCGATGGCATCAACGGCACCGGAATAAATCATTGCACGCCGGAAAGAGGAATATTCAGGTCGGCAGAACACTGCACGGGTAACACTGGTAAATACCCGGTCAGGAACATAATAATTCAGTCCTAAGAAGGTACAGTTGCTGCCATACTCCTTTCTGATTATGGCGTCTTCGCTTTGCTGGAACCTGCCTTTTTTCTTAAAGATTTCCTGGTATTGACTTGTAGAAGGATACAGTGGTGAAGTCTTTAAATGTTGAGCAATAATAATGTCCACAATGTCCTGAGGGAGTGATCGGTAATCGGGCCAATGAGGTAAACCCGATTTTACGGTTAATATACCATCAATAAATTCTCTGAATGCATCATCTGTCGGGACAAACAGACCGTTGTGCCTGGCCAGGGTCTGATTGGCATCCGAACCCTCGTATCCGGTACTTTCATTGTGGAGGGCAAATGCCAATTTAGAGTAGCTCAAATCCCACAAGGTATCAACCAATCCCCCATACCTCACTTCCGGCTGATTGTATGTAGCGGTTAGGTTGGGCATAAAAGAAGGGTAATACAAATAAACCATTTCCAGAAAAAGTTTATACGATTCATCGGGATAGTCCCTTTCAAGCAGTTCTTTTGCATTGAGCATAGGGTTCACGACCCTGTCGATGATATGTACAAATCCATTTTCAGCAAATATATCTGATTGAATAACCTTTGCTCCTGCATAATATACATTTCCATGTTCATATGGCCTGTTAAAATAAAAACTGAAATCAACAGAAGAAAGTCCATTATTGTCAAGATACTCATCGTAGAAAATGGGTACATTCTTTCTTGATTCCACAAACACCTTTTTATATCTGTCTGTTGTTGCAGAATCTATAACGATCACTTCCTTTCTGTTCATCCTTTTGACCCAGTATTTTTCATCTGATCGTTTATACATGGTTTGGCGTTTATACGCATAGGAATCACTATTTTTATATTTACCAATTCTCCATCCATATGCACTAAGATTCTGCAATTGGTCTAAAGACCAGGGATTCTGAATTACATGGAATTCGGTGATTTTTTCCAGTTCATCTGATGGTATATCTGAGATACGGGTAAAATGATTATCCGACAGATACTGTTCCATTGCTTCATTATCGGGCGCGAATACTGTCCAACTTCCCGAAACATCGAGAATGGAATCCAACCCGGCAAGCTTTAAACATTCAGCAAACATGGAAAGATTCTCCTGCGCCAATACTGTAGTATATAACTTTCCGGGCAGCCAGTCAGGTCTTTGATATTTTCCCTGTTCGTTGTACTTCTCACATCCAAAAAATAAAAAAAGCATGCCCAGGAAAAGTAAATGTAATTTTTGATTTTTCATTAGTTTAATAATTCAAAATGTGATGCATTTTGAAAAAGTAAAAATAATATAATTCCAGAACGATAAATATTTTTATTCCTTTTTTTAATATAAAAGTCAGTTCCACTCTAAATTTATTCTTGAAAAAGACTTTTTGCAAAAAATCCGTGAACAGAGACATTCAGTTAAAATTCCTGTTTAAATAAAATACTTGGAGTTTCATTACTTCAACCTGATGATTGGAAAGCTGATCTTAAACAGGCTCAACATTTACACCGGGGGTGAAATTAAATTTATCATTAGCAAGTTGACCAGCAATATGTTTATTCAGCCGGAATAAATTTACCGGCTTTTGTGTTTGATGATTTTTACCCCTGCCTGCAACGGGCAGGAGAGTTTCGTTAGGCAGGCAACCTCGTCAGGTAGTTTCTTCTTGTTACATCTCGGGGTAAATTATCACTATATTGTTTTTATTAAATCGTTCCATATTCACATTGATTACCTGTTCATATGATTTGTTGTAAGAAATGGTTCTTTTCCTGGAGTTTATAAATATCAATAAATCGGTTGGTGAATTCCGTATGTTTTCATTAACATATTGATTGATACTGTTGTTGTTTAAATCGAAATACTTTGTTTTACCGGTGCGGTTAATGTAATGATTCACTGCTTCGAGTGTTTGTTCAGAGTTGCAGTCAACCAGTGCCTTTAACTGTAACTTCTTAATAAGGAAAACCAAAGTATCGATCCATAAATGAAATCCCCTTTCATACTGTGCGTTTTCAGGACAAATAAGGTGGATTTTCTGAACTTGCCGGAAGCTGGAAGGGGTTTTAATTACCAGCACCATACGTTCCGTTTTATCCAGCAAGTTGCTCAATACATTTCCAAAAAGTATGTGAAACGGGGTTTTGCTTTTATTCCAGCCCATTATGATAGCAGTGGCTACAATTTCTTCAGCTGCCCGTACAATTCCATTGGTTACATTGTTGTCGATCCGTGAACTGGTTTCAAAAGAAACATCCGATTGTAAGGAATCAATGATTTTGATTATTTTCTTTTGATTTTCATTTATTTTATTCCTTATTTCATTCCTGTTGGTGAAAATGGTTAACGGGTATATTGGAATAGTTGTATCTTCCTTCTTTATAAGGCTGGCAAATTCCAAAAGGTTTTCCATATTGGCAGGATTGGCAATTGGCACCAATATTTTCTGCTTCACTTTAAAATCCTCTTCTATCGTTTCTTCCTCAAACAGCAGCATTTTTCCCGCTTTCTGTGTTACATAAGAGCTGGTGATACTTGTTATCAAAATAAGTATCACGGTATTATTTAGTACCGTTTCGGGAACAAAACCCATATTAAAACCTATCAGGATTATGGCAATGGCTGATGCTGCCCTTGAGACACTTAATCCAAAAATCAGACTGGTCTCTGTTTTAGATGTCTTAAAAAACAACTTCGACAAAATGGCTGCCAAATATTTACCGGCAAATGCAGCAAAAATCATTACAGCCAGATGAAATATCTGAACAGGCTGATCAAAATATACCTTAAAGTTGGCAAGTATGCCGATTGAAATTAAAAAAAACGGAATAAAAAGATTATTTCCAATAAATTCAATACGCTTATAAAGGGAGGAAGAATTTATCACTAACCGATTTAGAACCAAACCACTGAAAAATGCTCCAAGTATGGGTTCAATTTCGAGCAGATAAGCTACTGTTGCTGAAGAAAACAAAATAACCAAAATAAAAATGTACTGAACCCCCAACTCTCCTTCATATTTACTCAGAAATATTCTTGAAAGGCGGGGGATAACCATAAAAACAACAAAAAAGAACAAAAGAAAATTCATTGCCAGAATGAGAAGGCTATCTAACTCAAATCCCAAACCGGCAAAATTGGTAATCAGTTCCATTGCCACCAGAGCGAGTATATCTGCAATTATAGTGGCGCCAACAATAATCGTTACTACAGGCTTGTTTACAATTCCCAGCCTCCCGAGAATGGGATACGAAATGAGCGTATGTGAGGAAAGCATGGCGGCAATCAATAAGGAGCTGACCGTTTCATAGTTCAATAAAAATTTGAAAATAAGGTAACCCAGTACAAACGGAACAACAAAGGTGGCAAGACCTATAAAAATGCTCTTTACCTTGTTTTCTATGAAATCAATCAGGTCAATTTCAAGTCCGGCCAGAAACATCAGGTACAACAATCCCATAGTTCCCAATAAGCTGAATTCCAGATCAGGTGAAACCAGATTAAATCCATTTGGACCAATAAGAGCTCCACTTACCAGTAATCCAACAATGGAAGGTATACGTACCCTTTCAAAAAAAACAGGACCAATGAGAAGTATTATCAGCACAAGGGTTATGATGATAACCGGCTCCTGAAAGGGGAAGTGGACAGCTAAATTTATCATACAAAGAAAACTTTAGGATTTGAAAACTTTCCCGCTGCGACTGTTCTGTTGTGGTTTATCCAAATACTTGAACCCGGAATTCTTGATTTAATAGTGTTTGTTCTTTCAGGTTCTTCTATGAATCCTGTATATGAATCTATTTTTTTTACTTTAAAAAACATGATCAACAAGTTGCCCGCAACATATGTTCGGGCAGATATCCTGTTCATTCTAAAACTTTTTATTCTAACGATCATATCATTAAAGCTGACATATTTAAAGATAGCATTATTTTTTAATCTGATCGAATCTTATTCAACTTTGAATTATAAACTTAAATCACGAAATTCATAAGATTTTTAAACCATCATTTGAAAATTCAGCCCGAATTAATAATAATGAAATACCAAAGGTAAATGTTGCTGCTGTATTTAAAATTTCCACAATAAACACATCAGAAAACTTTCTCTATATTTATAACTCCAATTTTTTAAGCTGAAAAATCATGAAGCATAAATCGTCTTATGGATTTTTTCCGGTTAAAGTTTGTTCCCTTTCTGGCTTATCGGTGTTCTTGCTCATTTTAATTTGTCCGGCGGCATTTTCTCAGGATAAGCTGAAAGTGGCTACCTGCCAGTTTCCTGTTTCAGGTGAAGTAACTGCCAATTTGCGGTACATAAAACAATTTATGGGTGAAGCCGCTAAAAACAATGCCGATATAATCCACTTTTCAGAAGCAGCACTTTCAGGGTATCCTCCGGGGGATATCCTTTCCTTCGAAAATTATGACTGGGAAACATTAAAAGCTGCCACCCGGGAAATAATGGCGCTTGCCAAAGAGCTGAAAATATGGGTAATTCTGGGATCTGCCCATTTTATAGAAGAAGGAATTAAGCCACTTAACTGCCTGTATATTATTTCAGATGATGGAACTATTGCCGGACGTTACGACAAGTCGATGCTTACCAAAAGCGATTCGCTATATTATACTGCAGGGAATCATATTGAAGTAATAGAGCTTAAAGGTTATAAATTGGGCTTTCTCATTTGTTACGACTCATGCTATCCCGAAATGTACAATGTATACCGTCACAGGGGAGTTAAAATAATGTTTCATTCTTTCTACAATGCCCGCCATCAGGGAAAAACCATTTTAGATGAAATTATACCGGCAGAAATACGGGTAAGAGCTTCTGATAATACGATGTGGGTAATTGCCAGTAACTCATGTGGTTTTTATTCCTCATGGCCGACCTGTATTGCAAAACCGGATGGTTCGCTTGAGTCATTGGAACGCGGAGCACCTGGAATTTTATACCGAAATTTTCCGGATAATGTAAAATCCGACCAGTTTAAAAGCTGGCTTCATAATTTTAAAATGATGGCACTCCCTGATGATGAGGTGTACCAAATATTTGGGAAAACATCAAATCATCCAAGGGTATTCGATACCAAAACTTTATAATTATTAAACATACATGAAAACATTCTGCAGACTTTTAAAGATGAAAAATCGATTTAGTATGCCTCTTTTTAAATACCTGTTGATTCTATGCATAAATGGAATTACAGGTTCTGCGGCTTTGATGGGAAATCCGATCATTAAAGTTGCAGCCATTCAAATGAATGCAGTTAAGTTTGATAAAGAGGCAAACTTCATTAAAGCTGCAACAATGATTCGGGAGGCAGCTTCAATGGGTGCAGATATTGTCTGTCTGCCTGAATGCGCACTTACCGGATATCCCAGAATATTTCCAAATCCTGACAGATCGGATGAAGAATATCATAAGGAACTGGATAGAATTAGATCTGTTGCTGAATCCATTCCGGGAACATACAGCCAAAAATTTTCTGAACTCGCAAAGGAAGCCGGAATCTATATCGTAACAGGGTATGAGGAATTGAGAGGGAGAGAAATTTACAATACATGCATTTTAATTGGTCCTGACGGCATGATTATCGGGAAGTACAGTAAAGTGCACCTTCAGGATTGGATGGTTTACTCAGGGATCAGTCCTGGAACTGAATTCAAGGCATTTGAAATAATAATAAAAGATAATTCCTTAAAAATAGGCATTAATATTTGCTACGATATTCAGGTTCCGGAAAGTGCCAGGATAACTATGCTTGAAGGAGCCGATATCCTTTTCGTCCCATATTGTACCAATGGCTTCAGCAGCGAAATGAACAGATGGCTTTTCAGGCTGAGAGCACTGGAAAATCAATTTTATGTATGCCGGGTTAATTTTGCACACCCTTATAATAATGGCGACAGCATGTTAATTGACCCAAGAGGAAATGTTCTTTTTGGAGGACAGGAAAGAGAAGGTATTCTGGTGGGAGAAGTTGATCTAAATTTTCTTAAAATGGTCAGAGACACATATAAGATTTATGGTCCCACCTACCGTAAACCGGAAGTTTACAAAAAGTACCAAAAGTAGTAGCCGGTTGGAATACTGTTTCCTGATTGCAGCAGGGAATGAAAATTCATTGTAAATCTTTTGTACCCGGAAACGAATGCCTTCATCGAAAAATTAGCTTTTCACCACAAGCTTTTAAAAGGTAATAGTTTCCAACTGATAGTTCACTCAAAAATATTTCCTAATTTTGGATAAACAATTAAACCCGACATTATGAATAAAATCAATATCCTGCAGATTTTTATCGCCTTTTGTTTTTGTTTCACTGCTGCTTCGGGGCAGGTAAAGGAATATTCTCAGATAATAACTGTGAACGACTACACATATGAAATTGAAGTTAACGGCAGCCGTGACCCCCTCAATAAGTCAATTATAATTGAAAACTTTGGCGATTCTCCGATAATCAATCCCAGGATTACAGTCAACGGCAAGTACGACTGGTTCGATTTGGAGAGTCTGGCAAGCGAAATCACACGTGGTTGCAGTAACAGATGAGGAGAAGGCATTGGCTGTCTTTGATTTTATCCGCCTGAATTTCCATCACCTCGATTCCCCCGGCGACAGGGAATGCCATAATCCTGTGATAGCAATGAATATATATGGATATGCAAACTGCGCCTATCACAGTACAGTGTTTACCTCACTATGCCGTGCTGTCGGAGTACCGGCACGGGTATGGGAAGCCTGGCATCATACCATTACAGAAGCCTATTACAACAATGCCTGGCATATGCTTGACAGCGACATAGGTCTTTACTATCTGGCTGATGACAACCGCACCGTTGCATCTGTAGAACAGCTTTGGGAAGATCAAAAAATAAGCGGTGGAACGAGTGACGGAGCAGCACTGACAAAATTTTCAGGCCGGAATAAAGCTGTGAGAGCTATTTATACCGATGCAGAGGGAGGGAATCCAAAAGTCTCCCAGGATGGTATAAAAACCAGAGGTTACCGTTATTACCATGGCCCTGACTTTTGCTACATTCAAACGGGCTATGACCGTTTTACTTATGAATCGCACAACATGGCCATGACACTTCGCCCGGGAGAAAAATTAATCCGAAATTGGAAAGGTGGTGAAAAATATTACGACTATGAGCGCCATAACCGAAGTCTGGAAAATGGAAATGAATGGGCAAAGCCCATTCGTTACGGAGATGGAAAAATTATCTGGAAACCCGATCTCAAATCAAAGGTAGCTCCTTCGTTTTTCAATAAGAATCAGGCTCCCTTATTCGAAGTGAATAACGGCCAGTCTCCTGCTGTCCATGTCCGTAACAAACAAGGTGGCATTTATGATTTACCTGAAAGGGCAATTCTATCTGTTGAAACACCTTATACCATTCTTGGAGGCAATATTAAAGCTACTTTATATCGTGGGGCAGCCTCTGAGTGGGACCGTCTGTCGGCCATTGTCGGCAGCACCACAGGACCTGTTTCCAGCCGTGCATGGAGTGTCCCTGATGGTGTAACCGGTTTTATCGATGCAGAAATTAACCTGGATAAACTGTTGTTTCCTTCCGGAGAAAGAGGACGCCACGATTATGAAGTGGAGTTTAATTTTACGGCAAATGAAAACAATAATCCCCCAACTCAAAGCGGATTGGAGGCCATTGAACTGGTAACCGATATCCAGGTGAATCCCAATTCACTGCCAGCACTTTCAAAAGGCAAAAATATTATTCGCTACCGGGATGAAACCCCGGGGGAACATAAAGTAAAAATAACGCACATCTGGCATGAACGTAACGATAATGTGCCTCCGGTAATGCCCGATGGCTCCAGGTATCCTTCCAATGATGAAACAATAGAAACCCTGACACCGGTATTCAAGTGGCAAAAGGCTGTTGATGAAGATAAAGAAGATTCAATTATAAATTATTCTGTTTTGCTCAGCTTTGATCCTTTATGCCGGTGGCCGGTTGCAACCGCATTGTTCAAAGAAACGGATTCCGGTAAACCGGAGTGGAAGCTGCCTGAAGGCTGGCTCAACAAGGATACCACTTACTACTGGAAAGTAAAGGCTCAGGACAATCGTGGTGCATGGAGTGACTGGAGCGAAATATATAGATTTACAGTACAAAAATAATTAGAAAGGTTTTTCTGCAACCTGTTAAAATAAATTTTTTACCTATGATTACCAATAAACAGAATTTATTAATTCCCTTATTTCTGCTGGCGTTATTCTTCCTGTTTTCCTTCCGGGCCTCTCAGAATGAAACCATCCCGGGTGAAATAAATTCTCCCTACCCAACACTTAACTGCCTTGCAGTTGAATGGCATATTGAAGGTGACGACAATCAGAATGGTGAAGTAAAGGTTTTTTACAGGAAAACTGGTGATAACGATTGGTTAAACGCCATGCCGTTGATCCGGGTTCCGGAGGGTAATTCAGGGAACCACACCAAACCAACGTACTATTGGAAAAACAAACATTCAGGCAGCATTTTCAACCTCATACCTGATACTGAGTATGAAATTCGACTGGAACTGAATGATCCAGACGGAGGAAAGGATACCCGGACGATTAAAGCACGTACACGTCCTGTACCAAAGGAAGCTGAAAATGCCCGGGTTATTAAAGTAAATCCAAATACACTTAACGTTGCTGTATTGAAAGCCGAGCCCGGAGATGTCTTTTTGTTAAGTCCTGGTTTTTATGGATCATTTGACATGCCTGTTGACGGAGAACCAGATAAGCCTGTAGTTTTACGTGCCGATAATTCACACCCGGTAGTTGGAAGTACATTTAATTCCGTCAATCTTGAAAATCGAAAACATGTTATAATTGATGGTCTTACCATTTGGGGGCCTGTAGAATTGAGATGGGCCGAAAATGTAGCTGTACAATTTTGTACTGTCGAATCTCAATTTGGTATTGTAGCCCAACAGCAACCCGGATGCATGAATTGTTATGTTGCGGATAATACTGTACGCTACAAAATTCCCTGGGTAAATGAAACTGTAGGTTCAGGCAGCATATGGGGTGGCCCTGCAAATATAGGAGAAGGTATTGAACTCACAGGCCCGGGAAATGTTATTTGCCACAATCGTGTTTCAGGTTTCAGAGATGGAATTTCAACAATGGAAGATTTGTGGGTTTACGATCAACGATGCATTGATATTTATAACAACGATGTTTCGGAATGCCCTGACGACGGAATTGAAGCCGACTTTTCGATGGGAAACTGCCGGATAATGAATAACAGAATAACAAATTGCGGAATGGGTGTGAGTTCACAGCCCGGGCTTGGGAGGACCTGCTTATTTTATCCGGAATTCGATGTACAACATTGCAATGGCACCTTTTAAAATTACCCGCGGAAGTTATGGCGATATTATTTTGCACAATACAGTTGTTAAAGCAGGCGATGGCCTCTATCAGCCTCACGGACAAGAATCTTATTTCAGAACGGTCTGGCTCAATAACCTGTGTATTGGAGGTTCGGGTGGAGGAAAAAAAGGACGCTATTCCGGAGGTGAAGGGTTGGCTGTTTCTCTGCCGGGTTACAATAATACCTGTACTTTTGATTACAATGCAGTCGGTACAGTGAACACACCATTTGCCGGAGTAATCGGCAATAAACGGTTCAATACTATTGAAGGTCTTCAGAAGCTGACCAATGCCGGCAATTGTGTAAAGGTTGATATGGATGTATTTGCATCAGATGTAGAATTTCCCGATCCTGTTTTTCCTGAACGTCAACCCCAGGATTTGCGCATTGATCCGGAATCGGGTGCTGCAGATGCGGGCCTGATTCTGCCAAACATCAACGACGATTTCGCAGGAAAAGCTCCCGATATGGGTGCATATGAATCGGGTAAAGCATTCCCCCATTACGGACCCCGTGACAGGTAATGAACTTATGAATTAACATAATGTGAATATTAATCTGAATTTAAAAACTAAAAATTTAATCCATTGAAAAACCAGGAATCTAAAAATTTAATGACGCGTCGTCATTTTATTGGCAAGGTAGCTATAGCTGCTACTGCCGTCACATTGGGAAATGCTTGCAGCAAATCAAACCGGCAAATCGGTATTTATACCCGCCCATGGGGTAAAATGGACTATCATGTAGCATTCGACAGTATTGCAGAGGCAGGATATAAGCATGTTGGACTCATGTCGCACAAGGGAGGAAGAATAATCGGACAGGATACTTCTGTTGAAGAATCGTTAAAAATTTATGAGGAAGCAAAATCCCGCGGGTTAAACATCATCTCCATATCGGGCCACTCCTTCGACAAAAACCTATCGGTGATGGAAAGCATTGCCGGATTAAAACGACTTATTGATAACAGTGCTGCCTGCAATTGTCCGAATCTGATGTTAAACGGAATTTCTGATCCTGAATATGTGGATGAATATTATAAAGTTATAGCCGAATGCTGTGATTATGCGGACAGTAAAAATGTAGAGCTAAATCTTAAACCGCATGGGGGTACCAATGCTACCGGAGCTGAATGCCGCATGCGTATTGAAAATGTAGGACATAAAAACTTTACACTGTGGTACGATCCGGGGAATATTTATTTTTACTCCAATGGTGATATAAATCCTGTTAATGATGTTGGTGACGTTGCTGATATCCTGACCGGCATGTGTGTAAAAGATTTTCGTATGCCCCGGGATGTTAATGTTACACCTGGAACCGGAATGGTTGATTTTCCTGAGTTATTTTCCCGCATGCGCAAGGGTGGTTTTAAATCTGGCCCACTTGTGGTAGAATGCCTCAACACAGGTGAAAATGAATACCTTATTTCTGAGGCCCGAAAAACCCGTGAATTCCTTGAAGAAATTACAGGTTAAGCCTTATTTTGTTGCATAGAGGCAATAAATTGCCTCTATGCAACAACCTGTATGATGCTTTTCTCAGCCTTCCCATTATGGCTGTGCCTGTAACGGATTCAGATCTGCTACTGTGCTATCCACATCGGTTTCCTCCGGGCAATTACTGCAATTAAGGCTGCTGCAGTATTAAAACTGATTAAATATCCGCCATATTCTGCTTTCAATATAAGAACCATGACATTATCCTGTCATTTTATTGCAGTTTTTAGTTTAATTTGCAAATCCGAATTGTTAGATCATCTTAAACAGTGTACAACTATGATAAAAAGTTTAAAATTAAAAATTAGCCTGCTTGTGCTCGTTCTGTTTATAGGACTCCCGGGCGCTTTTGGGCAGAAATCCGGAAATGAAATTCCTGAAGAATACACCTGGAACTTTTCCGATATGTATGCTTCCGATGATGAATGGCGGCAGGAAGTTGAAAGATTTAAATCCCAACTTGGGGAGATTGAGCAGTTTAAAGGAACACTGACGGAGTCGCCCTCCAATCTTTTGAAAGCATTGCAGTTTAATTCGAAGCTGATGAAAAAGGCAGCCAAAATTTACAGCTACATTTCCATGAAATCGGATATCGATACCCGGGAAATGAAATACAATGGAATGAAGCAGGAAATTCAGCAGCTGTTTTCCGATTTAGGAGCCCGTGCTGCCTTTTTTAATCCGGAAATCTTATCAGCAGGTCAGGAAAAAATTGAAAAGTTTATAAAAGAAGAACCCCGGCTCGAGGTTTACCGTATGGGGTTGGAGAACCTGTTCCGGATGAAGGAACATACGCTGAGCGAAGCGGAAGAACGGATTATGGCACTGGCAGGAATGGTAACGGGAACTCCGCATTCCATTTACAATACGTTCTCAAATGCAGAAATGCCAAAACCTGAAGTAGAGTTAACATCAGGCGAAAAAATTAATATCGGCAGTGCCGAATACGGCCTTTACAGGGCATCGCCAAACCGTGAAGACCGCCGCAGGGTGTTTGAAACGTACTGGAACAATTATTCCCGTTTCAGCGGAAGCTATGGCGAAATGCTCTACGGTAATGTTAAATCGCAGATTTTTAATGCCCGGGCACGTAATTACGAATCATCGCTTAAGGCATCGCTTTACCCGAACAACATCCCTGTGGAAGTTTACCACTCATTGGTTGAAAATGTAAACAAAAATCTACCTGCTTTTCATCGCTACCTCAAAATCAAGAAAAGAATGCTGGGTGTGGATACTCTGAAATACTTCGACTTGTATGCTCCGGTTGTAAAAGACCTGGATTTGAAATACAACTACGACGAAGCAACTGAAATGATTCTGGAGTCGCTGAAACCGCTGGGCGAAGAATATGTGGCAACGGTTAAAAAGGCATTAAACGAACGGTGGATTGATGTTTACCCCTCGGAAGGCAAACGTTCAGGGGCTTACTCCAATGGCTCTGATTACAACGGTCACCCCTATATCCTTTTGAATTATAACGATCTTTATTCCGATGTAAGCACACTGTCGCATGAACTGGGACATACCATGCACAGCTACTATTCAAATAAAACACAGCCTTTCCCTCTTGCCGATTATACCACCTTTGTTGCCGAAGTGGCTTCCACATTCAATGAAGTACTCCTGTTCAACTACATGCTCGACCGAATCGATAACGATGATGTGAAGCTTTCACTGCTGATGAACTGGCTCGATGGATTTAAGGGAACGCTCTTCAGGCAGACCCAGTTTGCCGAATTCGAACTGCGGATTCATGAGGAAGCTGAAGCAGGGAAATCGCTAACAGGTGACACCTTCTCCGATATTTATGGCGAAATTGTGGAACGGTATTACGGGCACGATAAAAATATTTGTTATATAAACGATTACGTGCACATGGAATGGGCATATATCCCCCATTTTTATTACGATTTTTACGTTTACCAGTACAGTACATCTTTTACAGCTTCCATTTCACTGGCCGAAAAGGTTTTGAGCGGCGACAAACAGGCACTCGAAAACTACCTGGCTTTTCTTTCATCGGGTGGCTCCGACTACCCCATTGAACTGCTTAAAAAGGCCGGGGTCGATATGACAGCCTCAGAGCCGTTCGACAAAACCATCGATGCCATGAACAAGGTAATGGACGAAATTGAAACCATCCTGGATAAGAAAAAAAACTGAACCGGCTGATCTGGCCGAAGCAATAAATTAATGCAGGGAATTTGCTGGAAAAGCAGATTCCCTGCATGTTTTTATACGGATTCCATCTGATTATAGCCTGCCGGTATTTTATTGATGCAGTTCATCATCTGTTGCCGGATTATTGAAACTGGATTGGGAAAAGCCCAATTGCCTTTTACCCGGCTTTTCACTAAGATTATTAAAAGATTGAAAAGCATTAACTCAAAAGCAGACTTTCCGGATGGTACTGAAAAGTGCCGCCGGATTCATACTATTTTTTAACCTACAAAAGTAAGTTTTATTCTAGTAAATTCTATATATAAATATAGTCCAAAGTTAGTCATAAGTTAGCTTCATATTAGCTTTATACTAGCTTCATACTAGCTTCATACTAACTTTGATCATTCGCAGGAAGTTTCTGGAGAGGCATCAGTTATTTACGGACAAGGCCGGCGCGTTAAAAGAATGCCAATACAATTGTTCAGCAGACGATGAGGATGAAAATGAAGCTGACAATTGAGTTTTTTAAAGGCATACACAGCTTTTGTCAAGATAGGTTTCCCAGGGCACAGTACGCCCACTCAGGCAGCTTTCCATGCGGCTACTTCATACAACTACCACCATGGGATCAAAGGAACGTTACCCAATCTGGAGATTGATTATGGTACCATCGGCTTTTGCAGGTGAAGAGGCACATTGCTGCCTGTGCTTTGCCAATCTTCCAAATCTGGCTCAGGATCCGTCGGCAGAATGCATTTCCAATTCAATTTACCCTGGGGTGATAACTGTTTTGTAAGTTTTTGGTTGTCCGGTTTTCTGCCGGCACAGCAGATCAGGTTTAACTTTACCGGTTATTTTTTAAAATTTTGTATTTTTACCCATGTCTGACTTTTTTGTGTAGTGACTCAAAAGCAGATATTCCTGGTAGTATTGAAAAAGTACCGCCCGGATGAAAACTATTTTTTACCAGACACTAATGATTCTTTTTCTGAAAGTTATCTTCCAATTCCAATCATTATGCGGTTACCGGACCTTCCTTCCAAAAAAAAAATTTACAGTCGTAAATTTAGATCTGAATTGGAACTTTTGAAAACTGGTTTCCGGGGTACCAGATATTCCAGTCTTTACAATTGGGTTCTAAAACATGAAAAATATGTTCATGATATTTTGAAATACCTGAGCAATTGACATTCCACCAAGTTTTTTTATAAAAATTCCAAAAATGTAACAAATGTTGCAGGAATAAATTTTTGATTTATGTAAATTAGTTAAAAAATCAAAATAAACTGCATGAATATCAAAGGAAATTCTAAAAGAGGCCTTGCCGGGACCACGCTCGGTTTCTTTTTCGGTTTTGCTGCCGTTGCCTTATATGGTCCCACTGCAATCAGATTTAAAGAAGCGATGGATCTTTCCCCCACTTTGCTGGGCCTGCTAATAGCAATACCTGCACTTTCAGGTTCATTACTGCGCATACCATTCGGTGCCTGGGTAGATACAACCGGAGGTAAAAAACCTTTTTTTATTCTTTTACTGTTGAGCGTAATTGGTCTGGGTGGAGTTACAATGTTGCTTTACACCTCGTATCCGGATGGTATGAGCGGGATGTACGGGCTGGTATTGCTCTTCGGTTTTTTGAGCGGTTGCGGAATTGCCACATTTTCTGTGGGTATCGGTCAAACTTCATACTGGTACCCGCGAAACAAACAAGGTATGGCACTGGGTACCTTTGCGGGAATCGGCAATCTTGCCCCTGGAATTTTTTCGCTCATTTTACCCTTATTTTTAACTGCCTATGGATTTATATCAGCGTATTTTGCCTGGTTCCTGTTTTTGATGGTCGGAACAATTCTTTATGGAATTGTTGGAGTTAATGCCCATTATTTTCAATACCGAAAAGCGGGATTTTCAAATGATGAAGCAAAACAAAAAGCCCGTGCTGACGGACAGGAAATCTTTCCGACAGGAAGTGTTAAAGACAGTCTTATCAATTCAGCTAAAATAAAAAATACCTGGGCGCTGGTGGTGCTTTATTTTACAACATTTGGCGGCTTTATTGCGCTAACTGCCTGGTTTCCTACATATTGGGCCGAGTACCAGGCTTTTTCTCCGGTAAAAGCTGGATTATTTACAGCCATCTTTTCCATTCTTGCCTCAGCCATTCGGGTACCTGGAGGTTCCATAGCCGATAAGTATGGCGGCGAAAAAATGGCATTGTTTTCTATGTCTGCCATTTTAATTTCAGCAGCAGTTCTGTCATTTGCCAATTCCATTCTGCTTAGTATGGCAGCTGTTATATTGCTTGCTGCCGGAATGGGAATTGCCAATGCTGCCGTATTCAAGTTGGTTCCGGTTTATGTGCCGAAGTCTGTTGGTGGTGCTGCGGGTTGGGTAGGTGGATTGGGAGCTTTCGGAGGTTTTGCCTTGCCACCCATAATGGGTGCGATTGCAGGGGCTTACGGAGCAGTTGGTTATGCCCGTGGATTTGTGGTTTTCATCGTATTATCAGTTATTAATTTAATTATCATTTATTTGTTGTTAAAAAACAGAAAAGAACAAAATTCAGCAAGTATTGAAGTTACAACAGCAAAAAAAAACAGATTATATGAGCCTTCTAAATAAATTTATCTATTTCAGTAAACATGTTTCCAAATCTCCCGATAAGCATATTGTCACAACAGAGGAAAATCGTGAATGGGAGATTTATTACCGGAACCGGTGGCAATACGACAAAGTAGTCCGGTCGACGCATGGTGTAAATTGTACGGGGTCGTGTTCCTGGAAAATATATGTAAAGAACGGGTTGGTAACCTGGGAGGTTCAGCAAACCGATTATCCGGAAACGCGACCGGGCCTTCCGAATCATGAACCCCGCGGTTGTCCGCGCGGAGCCAGCTATTCGTGGTACCTGTACAGTGCCAACCGGGTAAAGTACCCGATGATCCGCGCCACTCTGGCAAAAGCTTACCGAAAAGCAAAATCAGAATTGGGGGATCCTGTCAAAGCCTGGGAAAGCATTATGCAGGATGTTGAAATATCAAAAAAATACAAAGCGGAACGAGGTTTGGGTGGCATGATTCGTGCCGGTTGGGACGAAGTAAATGAAATAATTGCTGCAGCAAATATTTATACCATAAAAACCTATGGCCCCGACCGGCTGGCTGGTTTCACGCCCATTCCGGCCATGTCGATGGTTTCCTATTCTTCCGGAACACGCTATTTAAGTCTGCTTGGCGGAACTGTGCTCAGTTTTTATGATTTCTATTGCGACCTTCCTCCTTCTTCTCCGCAAACCTGGGGAGAACAAACCGATGTTCCGGAAAGTGCCGACTGGTACAATTCATCGTTCCTGATGCTCTGGGGTTCCAATGTCCCGCTAACCCGTACACCCGATGCGCCTTTCTATACACAGGTACGCTACAAAGGAACCAAAACCATTAATATTTCTCCCGATTTTAGCGAAGCTGCCAAATTTGCCGACCTGTGGATGAAACCCAAACAAGGCACTGATGCAGCACTTGGAATGGCAATGGGGCATGTAATTTTGAAGGAATTTTATCTCGATAAAAAAATACCCTATTTTGAAGAATATGCGCGACAATATACTGATTTACCTTTTTTAGTAAAAATTGAAAAAGAAAACGGCAGGTATGTGGCAGGTCGCATTATTCGGGCAGACGACATAATTAAAACCACCAGGGAACAACAAAATGCAGACTGGAAGCCGGTTTTATTTGATGAAAACAGTGCTGGTATTGTTATTCCTAACGGAACAATTGGTTCGCGCTGGGACAAAAGTCAAAAGTGGAACCTGGAGTTAAAGGATGCCTTGACCGGTAAAGATATCCAACCGCAACTATCTGTCATCGACGATTATGATGAAGTAGTTGACGTTGCTTTTCCCTATTTTGGAGGAGAAACATTTAAACACGAATATTATAAGGCCACTTCACATAACGACATATTACTTCGGAAAATACCGGCAAAAAAAGCGCACGAAGGGGATTTCCTTTATTGTACTGTATTCGATTTAATGGTAGCCAATTATGGTATTTCACGCGGACTGGACGATGAAAATGCTGCATCGGATTATCAGCAGGATTTACCATACACTCCGGCATGGCAGGAAAAAATTACCGGAGTACCTGCTTCACAGGTTATTTCTACGGCACGTCAGTTTGCAGAAAATGCGGAAAAAACGCAGGGGAAATCGATGATAATTATCGGCGCCGGTGTCAATCACTGGTTTCATACCGATATGATTTACCGGAGCGCCATTAACATGCTGGTATTTTGCGGATGCGTGGGAAAATCAGGCGGAGGCTGGGCCCATTATGTAGGGCAGGAAAAAGTACGCCCACAAACCGGCTGGCTCCCGCTGGCATTTGCGCTCGACTGGAACCGACCACCGCGGCAAATGAATACTACCTCCTATTTCTACATGCATACCGATCAGTGGCGCTATGAAAAAGTAGGCGTGCCGGAACTCATTTCGCCACTCGCAAATAAAGAAGAATGGGCTTCAAAATCGATGATTGACTGCAATGTAAAAGCCGAACGAATGGGCTGGCTGCCATCAAGCCCTCAACTTTCAGATAATCCAATTCATCTTGCCAGACAGGCTGATAAAGAAGGCAATAAAGTCGAGGATTTTATAACCCAAAAACTGAAAAGCCAGGAGCTGAGTATAGCATCGGAAGACCCCGATAATCCTAAAAACTTTCCCCGTAATCTTTTTGTATGGCGATCGAATTTATTGGGATCAAGTGCCAAAGGAATGGAATATTTCATGAAACATTTGCTGGGAACACAAAACAGCGTATTGGGAGAGGATCTGAAAGCTAACGGAGAACAGCTTCCGCAGGAGGTAAAATGGCACGATAAAGCGCCGGAGGGAAAACTCGACTTACTGGTTACGCTCGACTACCGGATGTCAACTACCACACTGCATTCCGATATAATTTTGCCCGCTGCTACCTGGTACGAGAAAAACGACCTCAGCACTTCCGATATGCACCCGTTCATCCATCCTTTTTCAAGAGCTGTTGATCCGGTGTGGGAAGCCCGAACCGACTGGGACATTTTTAAAGAGTTGGCCAAACGTTTTTCTGAACTGACAGAAAATCATCTGGGAAAAGAAAAAGACATCGTGCTGCTGCCCCTGCAACACGATACCCCGATGGAAATTTCGGAAACCGCTTTTGCAGAAGACTGGAAGGAAAAAAATGGGGTGTTAAAACCTGGGAAAAACATGTCGAAGATAATTGAAGTCATTCGCAATTACCCGGAAACATATCATCGTTTTACTAGTCTTGGTCCACTAATGAATACTTTAGGAAATGGCGGAAAAGGTATTAACTGGAATACCGAAACGGAAGTTGAATTTCTTAAAAAGCTGAATAAAACTTCCGACCAACCGGGAGAAACATATGGCCTGGCAAAAATTGAAACCGATATTCATGCGGCAGAAACCATACTTACCCTGGCACCCGAAACCAACGGCCATGTAGCTATAAAAGCCTGGGAATCGCTTGAAAAATCTACCGGAAGAAAACACCGCCACCTGGCAGAAAACCGGGAAGATGAAATGATAAGGTACAAAGATTTACTCGCACAACCACGAAAAATAATTACATCGCCCATCTGGAGCGGCGTTGATTCGGATAAAGTTTCCTATAATGCCGGCTACACCAATGTGCACGAATTAATTCCGTGGCGAACACTTACCGGACGACAAACCACTTATCAGGATCATCCCTGGATGATGGCTTTCGGCGAAAACCTGGTTTGTTACAAACCCCCAATTAATACCAAATCGGTGAATAAAATCCTGAATAAATTGGATGAATCGGAAGAACACCTGATTATTAACATGATGACACCGCACAACAAGTGGACAATTCACTCTTCGTGGTCGGATAATTTGCTGATGCTGACTCTTGGCCGAGGCGGTCCGGTAGCCTGGATGAGCGAAAAAGATGCCGGAAAAATCAACCTGAAAGATAACGACTGGATTGAAGTGTTCAACGTTAATGGCGCTTCTGTGGCACGGCTTATTGTTTCGCAACGTGTCCCCGAAGGCGCTCTGATTATGTATCACAACCAGGAACGTACTGTGAATATGCCAGTGAACCAGATTAACGGCAATCGCGGGGGCGTTCATAATTCAGTGGAACGCCTCAGCCTGAAACCGACACACATGATTGGCGGTTATGCCCAATTAAGTTATGGCTTCAACTATTATGGAACAATAGGTTCAAACCGGGATGAATTTGTTGTCATCCGTAAGTTGAAGAAAGTGGAGTGGAAAGACGAAGCAATTGAAGAGAATTAAAAAAAGCAACAGATGGAAACGGCCGTGAAGAAACAGTATTTATACAGAATCAAAATCCTATTTTTCATGGGAGTTCCATTGATTTACAAAATTACCAACTTTAACTGAGATGAAAATACGAGCGCAAATAGCAATGGTTTTAAACCTGGACAAATGCATCGGTTGCCATACTTGTTCGGTTACCTGTAAGAATGTATGGACTTCCCAAAAAGGGATGGAATATGTCTGGTTCAATAATGTGGAAACAAAACCCGGTATTGGTTATCCCGATGAGTGGGAAAACCAGGGACGCTGGAAAGGAGGCTGGAAGCTGGACAAAAACCGGCTGGTTCCCCGAATCGGAGGTAAAAATAAAATCATGAGAAACATTTTTGCCAACCCTGACATGCCGTTGATAGATGATTATTATGAACCGTTTACCTTTAATTATTCCATCCTGCACAAAGGCTCGAAATTTAAAACACCTCCATCAGCGCGGCCTTATTCCATTCTGACCGGTCAGCCGATGGAAAAAATTGAAAAAACTCCGAACTGGGAAGATGATTTGGGAGGTGAATTTGAAAAGCGCAGCCGGGAAGTAAATTTTGAAGAGGTACAAAAAGAGATTTACGGAGAATTTGAAAACTCTTTTATGCTGTACCTGCCGCGCCTGTGCGAACACTGTCTTAATCCTACCTGCCTGGCAGCTTGTCCTTCAGGGGCAATTTATAAACGAGAGGAAGACGGCATTGTTCTCATCGACCAGAACAGGTGCCGTGGCTGGCGGCAATGTGTAAGCGCCTGTCCGTATAAAAAAGTGTATTTTAACTGGGAAACCAATAAATCAGAAAAATGTACTTTTTGCTATCCGCGCTCTGAAGTGGGTGATGCAACCATTTGCAGCGAATCGTGTGTGGGAAGAATCCGCTATATCGGTATCATGTTGTACGATGCAGATAAAATACTGGCCGCTGCCTCAACATCCAGTTCACAGGATTTGTATGGTGAACATCTGAATTTATTCCTCAACCCAAATGATCCAAAAATCATTGAAGAGGCAAAAAAGCAGGGAATTCCCCATAATGTGCTGGAAGCTGCCCAAAAATCACCCATCTACAAAATGGCCATCGATTGGAAGGTGGCTTTCCCGCTGCATCCGGAGTACCGGACGCTTCCAATGGTTTGGTATGTGCCTTCGCTTTCTCCTATTCAGGCTGCTGCCGACAGCGGGAAGCTGGGCAAAAACGGCATATTACCCGATGTTGAGTCACTCCGGATTTCGAATAAATACCTGGCTAACCTGTTTACCGCCGGCGATGAAAAGCCCATTGTTGCTGCCCTTAAAAAAATGCTGGCCATGCGCGCCTATATGCGCAGCAAAACAGTGGACAATAAAATCAATACCGAAGTTCTGAAGGAGACAGGATTGACACCTGATGAAACAGAAAAAATGTATGAATTGATGGCAATTGCCAGTTATAATGACCGGTTTGTGATTCCAACTTCGCATAAAGAATATGCTGAAGATGTGTTTAATAAAAAAACCTCAGGAGGTTACCCGAAAACGTATGGAACAAAATCTGAACTTTTTAAAAATTTGTTTGGAGGAATTTAAATGATTAAAACATATAAAATACTTTCTCTGTTGCTTTCCTATCCAAGCACAGAATTACTGGATTTTTTACCTGAAGGGGAAAAGACATTGCATGAAGAAGCATTGCTGTCATCTGAAATATTATTCGGAATAGCACAGTTTATCAGGCATTTTCAAAATGTTGATTTAACCGGCTGGCAGGCAGAATATGTCCAATTATTCGATAATTCGCGGAGTGCTTCACTGTATTTGTTTGAACATGTAAAAAGCGATTCAAGAGATCGCGGACAGGCAATGGTTGATATGCACGAATTTTACAAAGAAAACGGATTGCAGCTTTCAGCAAATGAATTGCCTGATTATTTGCCCGTGTTCCTGGAATTTTTATCCAGCCGGTCGGTTGAAAAAGCTGCCGGGCTTTTGGCCGAACCGGTTAACATTCTTGCACGGATTCATAAAGCACTGGAAGAAAAGAAGAATAGTTACCGGCATATCCTTTCAGCCGTTATTTCACTTTCGTCGAAAAAGCCCGATGCAAAAGTTACGGCAGCAATAATCAAAGATGAAAGGCCGCTCAATCCGGATGCGGAATATGAAGAAAAGCCAGTTGAATTTGGTGCAAACTATACGTGTTTAAACTGTAAATAAAATTGCCATGGAATATTATATCAATAACTTTTTATTTACCTATTTCCCTCACATTGCATTTGCCGTTTTTTGGTTCGGGTTGTTTACCCGGTTTATTTTAGCAAATAAAACCATCCAGGCAAATTCTACCCAGTTGATGACAAGGAAAGGTGTAAAATGGGGAAGCAATCTTTTTCACTACGGAATAATTATAGTTTTCTTCGGTCATTTTACCCTGTTCCTGCCTGAGAATATTTATCACCTGGTAATGTCAACCGAAACCAAACGGATGATAGCCATCATATTTGGTTCTATTTTCGGGATATTGACTTTTATTGGTCTCCTAATTCTTATCACCAGAAGAACAGCAGATACACGGCTTCGGGTAAACAGCAGTTTTGCCGACTATTTTATTCTTATACTCCTGCTCGTTGAGACTATACTGGGTTTAATATCCGTATTCACTACTGCCTCTTCTCCACTCGAAAATTATACTTCATTAGGAGTCTGGACCCAAAAGGTAATTACCTTCCAACCGGAAGCCGGCGCCATGATTGCAGGCCATAGTATTATGTACAAAATACATTTTGTAATCGGGCTGATGGTTTTCATGATTTTCCCTTATACAAAACTGATGCACATGATCGTTTATCCGGTATTCTATTTTTTCAGATCAGGCTATCAATTGGTACGCAAAAGAGGTTAACCTAAAACGTTTTCCAGATCCGCTAAATTATTATGAGGTGCACGTAGACGGATTTTGTTGGCCGTCACCAGTTCCCGAAATCCATGTTTCATCCAAAAACAAACCGGATAAAACATGCCATTTTAAAGGCGTGGATACTGTTGTTTTTGAATTAGTTAAACCAGTACGACAGCTTAAGGACCAAACCCCTGTTTTTGTTCACTAAATTTCCGGCATAGGAATTCCCTGTATATACAATGAATAAATCCGACACTGGTGCAAAGCGCCACTGGAATCGTATATTCATGTTCAGGTTATCGATCTGATTGTTGTATTGTACGAATGTAGTGAGAAATACTTTATCGGTGAAGGTTATATCCAGTGTTGGTCCCATAAGGATCAGTTGCGCACTGTTGTAGGGCCTGGGCAGTGATATGTTGTTATAGCTCATTGTTAATCCGATACTTCCATACGGCTGTACCCGGTAATTCATAAGTCCGTTGATGTTCCAGCGGGTTCCGTTAAAGTAACCCCCCATGCTTGTATTCAGGTTGTAATAATATAATTTGCGGGTATCTGAATTAAATTCTGCCCGGATACTTTTCCAGCTAAACTGTTCACCGGCTGCAAGTTTCTCTCCCTGGGTATTTGTAGGATCAAAAGCATGTTCAAGCTTAACAAATTGTTCTTCTACCCTTAGCGACAACTGGCTTTTTTCCTGCCAACCGATAACATATGAAAGCTGCATTCTCCGGTCGGTAATCTTGAAATCAGGATCCAGGAGTGCATTAAAGCCAGCGCCGGGACCATGACTTAATATAGTTTTTGATTTTGATGGATAAAACAGATAGCTTACAACCGGTGCAATCTCATAGAACCCGGTTCGCCTGATATAACCTGCTTCGGCAAGGTAATCCGATCCTATCCATGACAGATCGAATCCTGTTTTCAGGTATTGAGAGGAGTAACTGATGTTTCCCGAAGCAGCTGCAGCATCCCTCTCCGACTCGGGATAAAATGACTGATGATAGAACATTTTACCCTGCCACTGGTTATTTGCCGTGGCGAAATTATATTCAAGTCCGGCCACTCTGTTGTACCGGAAAGCGGTTGACGCAGAATCATCATATGATTCGGTAATTTGTTTATTCACAATAAATCCTGCAACACTGGAACGGCTGAAGATTTCTCTCTGCAGAACAGCTACCGCATAATTGTTCGGGAGGGTTTCTCCTTTTGAGCCCGTTTGCATATCCATAATACCGATTCTCCATTTATTGCCAATTCTTCCGGTTAACCTTCCACCGAAATTTACAGGGACATCAAGCCCGATACGCCTTGAAAAGAAAGGCCGGGCCTCACTGTTCCCGAGATTGGCAAACAGGTCGCTGTTCTCAAGAAAAAATTGCCTTCTTTCAGGATAAAACAATTCAAAGCGGTCGAGATTCGTCTGCTGTCTGTCTTCCTCAACCTGGGAATAATCAGGATTGACTGTAAAGTCGAGGTTCATGGAAGTTGATCAACATCATTTTTGTATCAAATCCTGCATTCCATTTCCATTTTGCAGGTTCTCCTGCTTCTGTATTTTTTATGACGGTTGAAGTGGCATAAGGGATGACTGATAACCGCAGTCCTGCATTCTCAACAGGCTTATCCCAAACCAGAGTTCCGGCATGGGGAAGGGAATTATGCGGAAACTGACGCGGCACAGGTGCCCACGCCGATTTTTCGTTCGTTTTAAGATCAAGCCGGCCAAAGTTGACTCCCCAAACTTTTTCGCCTCCGAGATAACGAAGGCTGCGAAAGGGGATAGCCATTTCAGCTACCCACCGATCGTCGTAACTCTTCACTGCAGATTTCCATTTGGTGTCCCAGGTAAAGCTCGACTGGTTTCCGTTATTTATAACTCCGTCACATTGGGCGCCTGCTGCAGAGACACCGAAGGCATATCCATTCGTCTGGTTATTGTATGTATCCAGGTGTATCCTGAAGTTGTCATTTTTGCCAAATTCAAAATCCCTGCGCAGGGATTCCACGGGCCTTTTTCCAGGTAAGGGATCATAACAAACAACTCCAATATATATATTTGATTTATCGTAGGTGATTCCAACAACGGTTTTTGCAATTGCATAACCAGTATCTACAGGTGTCACTCGTATGAAATTTTCAGCTTTCTCTGAGTTTTGCCACGATTCCTCATCAAGCACTCCGTCAACTTTCATTGCCTCATCTGTTCGTGCTATTTTAATTCGGTACTTTTCACGATTCATCGCATTTTCCTGGGAAAAAAGGGTTATCCCTCCGGAAAGGAGTAGTGTTATTAAAAAAAAGAATCGTTTAGTTCTGAGCATCGTATTCGCTTGAGGGGCCAAAAGTAGAAAAAAAAATCAATCGTTTTGTGTCCTCTGTGGATGGGGTATCTACTTTCATTTAATAATTATCCCGCCTCAAAGAATAAGAACTCTCCGTCGGATATTTTTTAGAAAAATGTGGCTGCAGGACTAAAACTTCAGTATATTATGGGATTATTTTTACAATTTTGACCTAAATTAGCACCAGAAGATATTAAAAAAAGAAGGGATCGTTGTAAAAATTAAAAATTTTAACGTGTTTTATCCCGAATGAAATTAAAAGAAGTTGCATGAGAATAGTACCTATAAAACAAAAGAAAATGAATTTCTTTTACAGAATAATTCTTGGGTCTGTTATTTTTATTTTAATGTTTTCGTGCAGGGAAGAAAAGCCATTTACAATTTACATGATAGGTGATTCTACCATGGCCTCATACAATCCAGACCGATATCCTTTAACCGGCTGGGGTCAGGTATTGCAAACTTTCTTTGATGAAGCGGTTACCGTTAGAAATCATGCCAGCAGTGGCCGGAGTTCAAAAAGTTTTATCAGCGAAGGGCGCTGGGAGGCTGTGTATGACAGTTTAAAAGCAGGAGACTATGTATTTATTCAGTTCGGGCACAACGACGAGAAAAAAAATGACACAATGAGGTATGCGGCGCCATACAATTTATACAAAAAGAACCTTGTAAAATTTATATTGGAAACTCGTGTAAAGGGTGCCAAACCTGTATTGTTTACTCCAATTGCAAGGCGTGTTTTTGATGAAAACGGGTTATTAAAAGATACACATGGTGATTATCCTATTGCAGCCAAACAGGTATCTGATTCATTAGATGTCCTCTTGGTTGATATGAACAGGCTAACCTCAGAATTTATAAAAAAGACTGGCGTTGAAGAATCAAAAAGCATATATCTTTGGGTTCAGCCAAACGACAATTACCCGGAGGGAAAGGAAGATAATACCCATCTATCGGAATATGGTGCCATGCAATATGCAAGGCTTGCTCTGGAAGAATTGAGCAAACATGACTCCACCATTGCTGAACACTTAATTATAGGGGGGAAATCAATTAAGAATTAAGAGAAATCGGTCCTGTGAAAAGGGAGTAATTTAAGTGCGATATCTAAGAAAATATGGCAGAATAAAAATAGGTTTGAATTTTTTCATTTTATTTAGATATTAAGTTCTTAAAAATTAAAATTAAACTGAAGTCGAATAAAACATTAGCAACTTATAACAGGAAGTATACGGAAATGAATAATGATGTTGGAAAATATACGAATTTTCCTGTTGCAGTATTGCTAAATGAAAATTTCTGAAAAGACGAGCAAAAGAGGTCAATTTTGACCTCTTGAAAGGATTCTATTCACTATGATGAGTTCAGTGGAAGTGAAAATATTGAGGGATTAAGAATTAAAATTGCCCATGAGGTATTAAAGATAACAAAGTTTAATAGGCTCGACTTTAGTCTGTTAATACTGACAAAATAAAATGAAATTGTATAATTATAGAAATGAAATTATATCTTTACATTTCTCATGCTAATTATATGATTTAATGTAAATTTGAAATTAGAGCAGTAATTTTGAATTTTATTAAAAACCTAAATCTTTTTCTATGGATAACAAAAACAATAAAACAACACGCCGCACATTTCTTACAAAAACAGGAGTGATAGCAGCAGGAGTAACTTTAGGAGCAAGTTCAGTAAGTGCCAAAAGCTATAGCCGGATTATAGGAGCCAATGATAAAATCAGAATGGGGTTTATTGGTATTGGTAACAGAGGCTCACAACTTTTAAATTTATTTATGGCTCAACCGGATGTTCAGGTGGCTGCACTATGTGATATTTATGAGCCATACCTCCATCGGGATAGAAGTAAAGTTCATCAAAGGTATTTATCTGTAATGCCTGACAGAATTCCAAAAATGGAAGAGAAATTTTCTTCCAAACCTGAATTATTTAAAGAGTACCGAAAGTTACTTGAAAATAAAAACATCGATGCAGTATGTATAGCCACTCCAGATCATTGGCACGCCTTGCAGGCTATTGATGCAATGAATGCAGGAAAAGATGTTTATGTTGAAAAACCTCTGACTGCAACTATTCATGAAGGAAGGGCAATGGTAAATGTACAGAAGGCTACCGGTGTTGTGGTTGCTGTTGGCTTAAACCGCCGGGGCAACAGAGTTTACCAAAAACTGGCTAAAGATGTTCAGTCGGGAAAAATAGGAAAAGTTTCAGTGGCTCGTGCTGCCAGAATCAGCAATATGACTCCAAATGGCATTGGTAAATTACAACCGGAACAACCTCCCCGGGGTTTGGATTGGGAAATGTGGCTTGGTCCGCGTGCATACCGGCCATTTCAATTTAATATTGCACCCTATATGTTCAGGTGGTGGAGCGACTATTCAAGTCAGATGGGCAACTGGGGAGTCCACTATATGGATGTTATCCGCTGGATGATGGGAGAAACAGCACCTGTTGCCATTAATGCGCAGGGTGGTAAATATGTAATCGATCACGATGCAGATATTCCCGATACAATGCAGGTAGTTTTTGAATTTGCTTCCAAAAAAATGATTGTATTTAGTATATTTGAAGCAAGTGGTGGTAATATATTTCCTTTTGGGGAACTTGAAATGCGGGGAACAAAAGGTAATCTTTATTCAAGTGAAAGGGGATTCCGTATTGTGCCTTCAGGGCCCGGTCAATTCCAGTCGTGGGAAAAACAAATTGAAGAAGAAGACTATATAAACAGGGATAAAATATTAAATGATGGCAGCAGTTCAGATAGTACCACAGGATTAATACGAAACTTTCTGAATTGCATAAAAAGCCGGCAAAGTCCGTTTTGTACCCTTGAAGAAGGCCATCGTTCCACCTCCTTTGCCCATCTTGCCAATATTTCCTTGAAGTTAAATCAGCGCCTTGAATGGGATCCATTGAATGAAAAATTTCTCAACAGTAACAAAGCAAATGAATTATTGAGCTATAATTATCGGGAGCCCTGGAAACTTTAAAAATAAAACACCAGATTCAGGTACTACAAATAAAAGATTGTAAATATTATGTGCGGGTGGCATGCATGGATATTCCTGGAAGACCTGGCCATATTCCAAACACGCCTGATTACTTCACTTACCTGAAAACCTGATATAGAATTAAATAACATAACATACCCTATGCCAGTTATGGGGAAAATGCTGTAATTTAGGTATTAATCCTGCTTTTTAAGTAATTTAAAAAACCGGTAAAATTGAACGACACCTATTAAGAATACAATACTTTGCAAAAATATCATGATAATCAGGGGAAGGAAATTGATTTCCCTGATGGTAAAGCCCATACGTAAATATATAAATTCAATGTTGAGAATGAGCAATGGAGCAAACAGGTAAACATGTTTGATAACGTATTCATTATCTTGCTTAAACTTGTTTCTTTTTATTTTTTCAGGTATTCTTCTTTTTATAATCAAATCAAAAACCATTATGACCAAAGGGTAAATAAGCAGGGTTAACCACGGCAGCCATAATTTTAACATAAAAGGTATAATTTTGAAATGTAACTCATACACATTGAGTAAGGCAAAAATTTATTTATTAACTTTCAGTATTGAACTAAAGTTCAACATCTGATTAATTAAAATTTTAATGGCCCTCAAAACACTAATAATTGTAAAATCAATAAATAATACTGGCCACACCTGAATCAGCAACATCTTTCCCAAAATTAAAAATCAATTTTATTCTACTCCAATTACTTTAACAAGATAAAGAAAATTTAGTTTATTTCTGCCTGAACTGGTTCTTTTTTAAACAATAAAATTTCACTCCCTAAAGGTTATAACATTTCCTGATTAATACCATCAAAAAACCTTCCTGGCCGAATAGCCCGGAAGGTTTTATAACTGCAACTATCAACAATTAAAATTAGCAATCACAAATTTTCTTTATCTGCGTCCCCTTCTGTCGGAGGAGGTAGACCTGGCGCTGCTGGGGGAAGGTGCAGGTGTTGAAGAAACTCCTCCTGACCTGGAAGATCTTACTGCTGCCCTTGAAGAACGTCTTGTTGAAGAAGCTTTTGGGGCTGGTGATGCTTTTCGTAAATTCCTGCCATAAACCCTTGCAGAAGATCTGGAAGGTGCAGACTTTCTTAAAGAAGAACTTGCAGGACCCGATGAATTAACAGACGGTTTTTTAGAAATGCTTTTCCTGACTGATGGGGCAGTTGATGACTTTTGAGAAGGAAAAGTTGCCGACTTTCTGTTAACTTCCTGAGCCTTTTTCACCGAACTACGTGCTGATGCCCTTGAACCGGATACAGTTGCAGCTCTGCGGGATACTGAAGATGTTTTAGCAGCAGAAGCATTCCCTTTTCTTCTTTCTTCGGAAACAGTTGCTGATTTTCGCTCTGCTCCGGTACTCCTTTTAACAGCAGAACCGGACGTTGCCCTTTTGGTTGCAGTTTCAACCGACCTGCGCGTTGAATTTGTTCTTATTTCAGCTCCAGGATTTGTGGAATTTCTACCGGTAGCAACCGAAGAAGGTCTACGGGCATTCCCCGATTCGGCTTTACCCGCTGATTTATTTACTGAAGCTGAAGAGGTTCTTACTCTTCCTGAAGATGTGGTTGCTGAACTGCGGCCAGAATTTGTCCGGGCATATAATCTTTCCCCCTCTCTTCTTAAATCGGGACGTGAATAGGTATTCCTGTATTTACCCTTATTTATATTCACTACCACCGTTGGCGAATAGGTTCTGATATGTGTATAATAATAGTTGTTGTACCGGTTGTACCGATATTGATTCCATGGGCGGTAATGAGCATAATAATTATTGTGCCAGTTGTAATGATATCCATAATAGGTATGCCAGTAATATGGCCTCCACGGATCCCAGTAGGTTGGATAATAACCCCAATGCCATGAAGAATGCCAACTTACATATGTAGGCCTGAAAATAAAAGAAACCAAAGGCCATGCTGCTACCTCGTAGGTAGTAGTTCTTACGACAGTAACTTTTTCATTTCTTACCGGAGTTCCTGCATAGGCCGGATTGCGTGTCTCTCCATTTCCGGCATAATAAGGTTCAATAATGTAATTTTTACCATACAAGGCTTCATCGCCTATAAGCTGCAGCTGCACCGAACCATTTTTGAACTGCTGAACAGTAAATACTGCAACATCCTGTGTTTCATCCCTGTTTAATGCTGCCCGTAAAACAATGGTATGAACATTGCCATCAACATAATCCATAACCATAATATAATCAACTAACCCGTCTCCATTCAGATCGAGGTTGTTAACTCTTGAATTTTCATCATTTAACTCTCTTTCAAAGCCTTCAAGAGTCTCCGATTCCTGAAACAACTTCATAACAGCATAAAGGTTGAGATTGTCACCTGGCAAACCCAGGTATTCTTCCGGGAATTCCTGCGCCCGGGCTATGCTCCAGACTGATACCAACAGTGCGAGGACAGATGTGATTACTAACTTTTTCATGACTTAAATTATTAAGTGAAACGTTTTTTATGTCTGTATAAATACAAAAGCTGTACCATTATTTTTTGTTATTACCTAATCTTTGATATACAAATAGTTAATCAAATCAAGTAAAACATATGATTGTTTTATACGCTTGGCTGTTTCTTTTAACTGAATGTTTCATTGGATGATCCAATCACTCAATGCCTCAGATAAAAAGCGGTTGAATCACCCTATCACTTTGTACAACTCTATCTTCTGAAAAAATATCTACTTAAAGATTCCCGCAATTTTCCTTATGCAATTGCCTTACATAACATTAGCAAAAATTAAAACAACAATAAAGAAAAAGGGCTTAGCATAAAATGTTAAACCCTTTCGTATTATGAACAGGTAAAAAATGGAAATTACCTTTTTTGCTTTACGATTTTATAATATCAGTAGTAAGATTACTGATGCTGACTTCCAGTGCCTCAAAAGGCTTTCCATTGCCCTGGTTATCATCTTCTACAAATAAATATTCCATCCCTGCAATTTCTTTTGCTTCCAGTATCTTTTTAAAATTGATAACCCCTTCGCCTACCGGAGCGATGTCGTCCTTTATTACCTCATAAAAAGGGGCTTCATTGGTGTACATGTCTTTCATGTGAAAAAGCTTAAATCTCCCGGGATACTTTTTGAACATTTCCACCGGGTCCTGTCCGGCTTTAGAAACCCAAAAAAGATCGATCTCCATAGTAACCAAATCTTCATCCATTTCCGGCATAAAAATATCGTAATAAGGTACTACTCCATCCAGATTTTTAAATTCAAAATTATGGTTATGATACCCAAACTGAATACCTACACCTTTCATAATCCTTCCCACTTCATTCCAGTCGGCAACCATTTTTTTATAACTTTCAATGGTTCTGTCCTCTTCGTTCACCCAGGGCTGGACACAATATTTAACACCAAGTTCAGCATGATCATCAGCCATTTTTTGTGCATTGTCAAGTGTTATTCCGGCTGCTTCCACCTGAGTATGGCTGCTGATTATATTCATTCCCATATCGTCCACTAATTTTTTAAATTCAACCGGAGAATAACCATAGAATTTTCCTTCAGAATAGTTTGCCAATTCCAGGTTTTTATATCCTAAATCTGATACCTTCTGAAGTGACCCCTTCACATCTGCATCCATTGCATCACGAATTGTATAGAGCTGCAAGCCAACACCATATCTTTTTCTGTCAGTAGCAGCAGCTGAGCTGCAGGCCAGCGGACCAAACGCCATCATTCCAAGTGCACCTGCAGCAGAAAGCTTAAGAAAATTCCTTCTTTTTTGTAACGTCTTCATAGTTGAATTTAAATTATTGATGTTAAAATAGTTTACTTACTCATTTTAAAGGCTGAAAATACTACAAAACATTGATGTTGTTTTCAAAATTTTGTGCCTTTTTCTTGAAAAAAAAGAATTTTTCCTGATAAAGCTACTGACTTTACCTCATTTCTCCTTCTTTACACCTTTAACAACCCATGGGTTTGCTTTTTAACCAGTGAAGCATAATAGCCATTATTTTCCATCAATTCTTTATGGGTTCCTTTTTCTATCATCATCCCCTGATTTAAAACCACAATCTGATTTGCATTTACAACCGTTTTCAGCCTGTGTGCTATTATTAAGCTGTGGTTAATCCCTTCATAAGCTTTGGCAAAGCCTCCTGCACAAAAGCTTCCAGTTCCACATTCATTGCAGATGATGCTTCTGATAAGGATCAGTAAAAAGAAATAGTCCTGAATTCCGCGCTCAAGTTTTGTCATTATTGCTCCGGTTCCTTGCAAACGGTGAAATTCAACCGGCAAAATGTGCAGGCGACCAACGGTAATGCGCAGCAGGTTATGGTGTATCCGTATACGTGTTCTCCAGGTAAGCCAGTTGGAAACGGCAGCTGCTATCTCTTTTAATAAAACTACTCCAAGTAAAACAAGTATGCCATTTATCAATCCGCTTATTTCAACATCCCCAGTGAGCCGATCGAAAATAAACTTCAAAATTAAGGGTTCAGCAACTCACGCAGCAACAACTATCAGGGTCAGAAATACGATAAAATAAACGTTTATTTTTTTGGCTGCCGCTAATACCAAAGCACGATTCAGCCGTTTCCAGTCTTCCGTTAAACTGCCTTTTTGTTTTCCCCCCATAACCATCCGGTAAAATTTTAAAACCGCAATTGATTTTCCACTACAAATAAGAAGGTATTCTTTGGCTTAATGAAATCTCACCTTTATGTGTATTAAAATCATAATTTTTTCTTCATTAATTTAAAAACTTTTTAATTTATTAACTTGTTTTAATAAATAAGCAAAAAAGTTTAACACACGTAAAAATGTCAAATTTTCCACCCTTTAAACCCAAAGAGTCACTATTTGAAAAAGTATCAAAAGTTAATACTTTAACAAGAATTAAAGTTAACATTCTATGGACAGGAGGATTCGATTCAACTTTCAGAATGGTACAACTTTCCAGACTTGAAGCGGATATCCAGCCTTTTTATATAATGGATCAAAGAAGTTCGAGAGAGCAGGAATTAAATGCAATTGCCTGTATTACTGCAGATATAATGAAGCATCCAGAAACAAAATGTACCATACTGCCCATAATTAAGATAAATGTATCGGATTTGGAAGTAGATAAATCAATAACTGAAGCTTACCTAAGATTAAAATCTTTAACTAATTTAGGTTCACAATTCGATTGGTTGGGCAGATTTGCAAAAACAATTCCCGGACTCGAATTTTCTATGGAAAAAGGCGAAACAAGCAAAGGGTACAACTGTATTAAAAATTATGGAAAATTAATACGTATAGATAAAAAAGGCTACAGTTATTATATATTGGATAAAGAAAACTCAAACGCAGATCTCCTTAAAATTTTTGGCACCTTAAGGTTTCCAGTATCTCTTTTTCATACGACCAAACTGGAAATGGTTGATTTATATAAAAAATTGGGATTTGAAGATACCATGAATAAAACCTGGTTCTGCCATCATCCCGTAAAAAATGAACCTTGCGGTACATGTAACCCCTGCAAATCAGCAATTAAAGAGGGCCTTGCTTTCAGATTACCCCCAAAAGCCATAAAAAGATATAACAACTGCATGAAATACGGAAGCAATAAATGGTACAGGTACCTGTTAAAATGTCAATTAATACTGGTAAATGCCCTATAACTTTTCCCCGGAAAATGCTTAATTGGGTTACTGGTTTTTTTTCATTAACCAATAAAGGCCTTTTACACCAGGTTTTATATCATCAAGTCGCAGAAGCACAAGAATTTTTTCTGTATAGGCTATAATTCCCCATCCTACAGCCAGGTAAAACATCCAGGCATAAAAGCCCCAAACAAACAATATAAAAAAGAAGATTCCCTGCAAATAACCTGCCGTTACAGCTGAATATATGTGAAGACCCGGAATCTTACCAAACCGGATAAAAGCCACAACATAACTTACTACAAAAACTACCAAAAAGAGATACAGCAACCAGCCATGGGGCCCGATTTCCTCCCAGCGAAACAGAAAAATACCAAGCAAGGCAAGTATATAAGTCCCAATATCGGCAAGATTATCAAGGGCAGCACCAAATTTCGTTCTCAGATTGAAAAACCGGGCTATACTTCCATCCAGAATGTCACTAATCAAGCTGATCACAAAAAAAATAACAAACCATTTTTCATATCCGGCAATAGCAAAAAATAAGATTACCGGAAACATTAAAAGCCGGTAAAAACTGATTAAATTAGGGACATTAATGATGTTTTCTCCTTTTACAACTACTTTCATTTTTATTGTTGTTGTTATTATGCCAGCATAGCAATATTCGTATTAAAGAAACAAAACCAGCATCAAAATTACACTCATGGGAATAAACAGGTTATCGCTTCCTCTCCAGCTGAACATTTCAACCAATGTACTCACTGCAGCAATTCCAAAAGCAAGCCAGAAGGTTTTTAAATCGAAAGCCATCCGGTTAAAATATAAAGCAATAATGCTTATTATAAAACTGGAGATAAAAAAAGCAGAAGATCCCAGAATGGTTTTATTCAGTTTATAGTTGAATATTCTGATTCTGTGATTGTAAATTTTCATATTTATTCCCATAATTCCTGCAGCCGGATCACTTATTGCCAGCACCAGAATGGGGAGAATAAAATAAAACCTGTTTCCGTATTTGTAGGAAATAAGAAAAGTAAGGTATATGGAGGCAGGCAGCAGGAAACTTCCTATCGACTTCCTGGTAATGTCGTGTATTGATTTAAGCTGAGTACCATGCCTGCTGATAAACAACAGGATAAAGAAAAAAGAAGCAAGGGCGAGTACATACCAGTGATCGTTGAAAAGGTAGGGAAAGGTCACAGTGGAAAGTGTAGCCGTAAAATGAGCTATTTTCCTTGTAATTTCACCTTTAAGCCCAAGCCGTCGGTAGACAAGTTCCGTAAATACCAGCAATGAAATGATTGCAATTAAGAAAATAAACGTTAGTGCTATCTGATTTCCCATCTTATAAAAATCATTTAATTCATTCAAAAATCTTTTTTATAATTTTAAAATTAATACACTCAACATCACAAAGGCACCTCCGGCAATCAGGCTGTCGAAACGGTCGAGAAATCCTCCATGCCCGGGTATTAAATTGCTGAAATCCTTTACATCATATCTCCTTTTAAAAAAAGAAGTTATCATATCACCAATGAATGCAGCACCAATTATACCCGTTGCCAGTCTCATCGGATTAAAAGCCGACGGGGCAAGGAGATCAGCCAACCAATAGGAGCTGAAAAGGGCGACAATTATTCCTCCCAAAAAACCTTCTATTGTTTTCCCGGGGCTGATTTTTCTGAAAAGTTTTCTCCGCCCCCACAACTGACCTGCAATCTGGCTGAAGCTATCGAAAATAGAAAGTATCAAAAATGAAAATAAAATCAAATGAAAGTTTAACCCGCTGAATAAATAAAAGCCGAGTGAAAGCATACTTAATACCACCACTGAAATAAGAAAAAAAGGCATGTCCCGGTATCCTGATCTTCGGTAGACCTTATACAATTCGTAATAACTTCCGGCGATTATTATAACTGAAATTATCCTGAAAAAAAAGAGACTGAAAACAATACTAAAGAACAAAATATGAATTATAATAAAATAAACACCCAATTTCATCCAATTTTCCCGGGCTGCTTCGTGGCTTATTTTTCGGTTAATGAAATAAAAACCGATAAATCCCAAAAGGAAGTATGCCAGAATAAAAAAATAAATGGTCCAGATCATGCTTAAAATATCATAGCTTTAACTACTAAATATCAATAAAATTCCGAATACAAACAATCCCAGTGCATACCAGTTACGAAAAGGGCTTTCGGCTTTGTCAGTCTTTATTCCCGCCAGAAACCTGGGGCCTGTAACAGCGCCTATAACTGCACCTGAAGTCAGCAAATAAACAAGGGTAAGATCAATTTTTCCAACTAAAAAATGAGCTCCAAGTGCTGAAAAAGTGGTTACTGTAATTATCATTAACGAAGTCCCTGCAACTTCTTTTAAGGGGATCTGCATGGAAAATAAACCGGCCAGTACAGGTGCAGCTCCACTGGTTCCAAAAGTTCCGGTAACTACACCGGCCAGAAAGCCATAAAACGACCCTCTCCGAAATTTTTTTCCACCACTAAATACAGGGATTTCTACTCCACGTTTCCTGGCTCTTTTCATTCTCCGGTTGCTGATGAATATCTGAAAGGCTATAACTGCAGAATAAACACCCAAACCAGTTTTCAACTGCTCCGTTGTTACCAGATTCGACAACTCTGCCCCGGCAACTGCCCCAAAAACACCTGCAAGCGCGAATACCATACCCAGCTTTAAGTGAATATGATTGTTCCTGTAGTGACCAATCGATCCAACAACACAAATTGGCAAGGTTGCGGCAAGGGAAGTGGCCACGGCTATTTGGGCCGGAATATTAAAAAGTAAAATCAATGCCGGCAGAATAAAAAAACCTCCTCCACTGCCAAGTACAGAAGCAAAAAAACCAATGAGAAAGCCAATCATGGGCAGCCAAAGGTAATAGGATTCAAATGTTGAATGAAATATCATAATGATCTAATTCTCTATGATAAATTAATAGTTTAACTAAATATAAGATTAATTTTTCAAATGAGCATTCGGCTATATTTTTGATTTTTATCCCTACATTACGTAAAACAGAACATCTCTATTTTTTAATGGTTCATTTGCAGTTAAATTTATTTTATGAGTTAAAATCGATATGTGGCCAGAAAAAGAACTTTCTCCCAATAAAAAGCGGCATGTAAAAACATGCCGCCTTTTGCTGCCTCAAATTTTAATTATTCTTCCTTCCTCAAAAAAGAAAACTTTTCTGAAATTCCTTCCACACTTCCTGCGGGAAATGGGTTAAAGCTTTCTCCGATAGTTCGCCTCCGTCCTGCATATACATACCTATAGGCTCAGACATGATTTTACTGGATGATGCAGCCAGAAAATCTTTAACCCGCACCAGTTCAGTTTTAGCCCAATCAACGGCATTCTCCGCCAGATAACAGGAATCTGTATCTGCCTTCCAATCCGAGGGCTTTATTGAATAGATCCATCCCTGCTGATAAGGATCATTTTTAATCAGGTTGGGATTTTCAGAAAGCAGCTCGTTTGCACCAGATACTTTTCCCGAAACAGGAGAAGCTATTTCCAGACTGCGCCCATTGTGCCGGATGCGTGCCAGTAATTCTCCTTTTCCTACATCCTCTCCCGGTGTTTTTAAACATTCAACCGATACTTCACCTGTAAGATGCAAAATCAAGTCGTCTAAACCAACTTTTGCTTCTCCGTTTTTCTCCAGGTGGACCCAGGTGTGGTACTTACTGAAAAAAATACCCTGAGGAAGCTGCAAAACTCCCGCAGAACTAAATCCTTTCGATTTTTGAACATTGTAAGCAGGTTTTATTTTCCTGTTCAACAGAATCCAAAAAGGAATCAGTACAGCAAAAAAGCCAATAATTACAAGGTATTCAATACCCTTTGTTTCAAAAATGTTTGTATATGTAAATCCTTCCATAACTGTATCTTTTTAATTGCCGTTGATTACGGCAATTGGTTATTTATTATTGATGTTTTGCCCATGCAGGAGAATCGCGAAGCACCGGCATGCGGTTGATTACCCATCTGAAAATCCAGATTTGTATTAAAATGATGGAAATACTTACCACAATTTCCATCCATGAAGGAACGTAATGAGTGGCAGCATCCCACCGGAAAGCGATAATGGAAACATTCAGCCGGTTGAGTATGATTCCCAGAATGGTCATTATTGCTGCAACTTTTGTTATCAGAATATTAACTGTTCGGTAACTGTAGAAAAAGAGTAACATAGGAACCAAAACGAATCCCAGTATCTCAAGTAAATACCAATAGCCCATTGGTGTATTTAATAAATCGTAATGTTGCCCGTGCACCAAAACCAAAACATGCATAAAAAAGTAGGCAAACATGGCAAAAGCGCAAATTCGGGAAAGGCTGTGAACAATACTGTTCCTTTCTTTTCGTCTTTTATCATTCAGCTGATTCGAAAAAACCTTCTGGCTGATGGAACCTTCAAAAATCACCATGGAGAGTCCTGCAAAAACGCTGGATATCAGGAAAAGAAGCGGAATAAACTCGGAATACCAAAGTGGATGAATTTTTTCTTTAGCCATCAGAAACAATGCCCCCAGTCCCGACTGATGCAATGTGGAAAGGGTAATTCCAAAAATGACAGCGCCGATTGTCATTCCCGATAAAATCTTATGGGCTCTTTTGGTGCCAAGCCATTCGGCAACAGCAGGTGAAAATTCAATTAACTGTGCCAGGATATACAATACAAAATGCCAGGCTACAAGAAATAATACAGAACTGACTCCGAAACTGTTACCAATAAGCGGATTAAATATATTCCATGGCTTTCCTAAATCGAGCACCAGGGCACCGGCATAAAAAAGATAGGCCAGAAAACCATTTAACACCGTAACCCTTACCAGAGAATGGTATTTATTCACCTTTAAAATATACACAATAAAGGTTAAAACATACGCACCTCCGGCAAAGGCAACGCCTGTTACCACATTAAAACCTTTCCACAACCCCCAGGGAACTTCCTGCGAAACATTGGAAACTGCCCCTAACCCTTTGGTAAAACGAATTACGATAAGTACCAGCCCTGCCAGAATGATTGGGATGGAAATTATATTAAACGGAGTCAACCATTTACCCCTGGGTTTTAACTCGCTGATTATAAACCGCCACGGAGAGGGGGACTGTTTTTTGTTTGTTACCGGATATGCAGGACTAGTCATAATTTTCGTTTTTATTTTGTTTTGATTTTGTAGCTTCATGGATACCTAAAAGTAAAGTAGGCACAAGAACAAATACTGAAGGCACACTGTAAAGAAAACCCTTGGTTAAAGCCGGATAAGATGAATTCTGAAGTTGCATGTTAAATCCCAGCTCGTTATGAGGTACCGGTGCCAGATATAAATAACCGGTTCCACCGGCAACAGCTTCACCATAGATCTTATCAACGTACATTTCAGGCCATTCGGCAATACGCTTGCGTGCTTCTGCTATCAGTTCGCGCCGGGTTCCAAAAAACAGGGCATCGCCACAAGTTTCCACACAAACGGGAATTTCCCCGTTCTTTATGCGATCATAACACATATCGCACTTTTGAATTTTGGGATTGGTGCTGTTAAAATCAAATTTCGGCACATCAAACGGGCATGAAATCATACAATACCGGCACCCCATGCACTTATCTTCCCTCCAGATAACCGGACCTTCCTTTGTTTTATACATTGCCTGCGTCAGACATGCTGAAGCACATGCCGGTTCATTGCAGTGCATGCACTGGTTTCTGACATAAACCTCTCCCTGGGAGGTTTCGTAGCTGTTGATAACGCACCTTTGTACTTCACTTGTTTTTCGCAGTACACCTGCTTCAGGTTTATCCTCCGGTTCAGGTAAATCATGTGCTTTTGCACAAGCCTTTTCACAAGCCTGACATCCAATACAGATACTGGAATCATACAAAATTCCATGAAATTCAGTATCTTCATCTGTCGAATCCGGAGCCGCTGAAGAATTGAACCCGATAACCGTCATTCCGGTTATACCAACGGCTTTAAAAAACTTTCGTCGATCGATGTTCATAATTTATTCTGTTAATGATATATTTGTTAATTTAAATTTTATTCGCTAACGCGATTCATCAATAAACTGTGTTTGAAAATCTTCCCAGATTTCAGGTTCAAGATTGGCTAATACATTGTCTGTAAGCTCTCCCCCATCCTGCAGAACAATATGATTATAAACCACAGCATTTGAATTTGCAGAAGCTGCCAGAAAATCTTTAAGCCGAATGAATTCATCCTCAATCCATTCTTTGAACTTGTCGGCCATAAACATAAATCGGGTTTCTCTCAGCCAGTTTGCAGGTTCTATCTGGTAAACCCATCCGGAGAGGTATGGATCGATGTTAATTTGAGAAGGATTATTTAAAAGCGATCGGTTCTGTGTTTTTATATAGCCTGTTACAGGAGAAGAAATATCCAATTGTTTACCTTCCTGAATTAGGGTCAGGATTTTTTCTCCCTTTCTGACCTTTTCTCCCGAGGCCTTCATTTTTATCTGCGAAACAGGGCCGGTTACATGCTGCAGAAAGTCATCGATTCCTATCTTTACCAGCCCATTCTGTTCGATAAAGGCCCAGGTATGTGTTTTATCGTAAAACAATCCGGCTGGTGCCAAAATGGAATCGGCATTCAATGCAGGTGTTACCTCAATATCTTCACTCCTAATGCCCGTCTTTCGTTTTAGGCTTGCCCTTACAACAGCAACAACAAGAAAAACAAATGCTGCTGCACTTAAAATTATTACCCAGACATTGCTTCTTTGAGGAACCGATTCAATACTTCCGGAGGGAAAATCAGGCATTAGTGCAAGCATTCCTGCTGTTTTTTCACGTGTTAACAGATGGTTGAAACCTAATGCCGGCAGATTTTTCTGTCCGTCAGTAATCACCCAGTTCAGGAAAGCGGCAGAAGCTTCATCAAAATTTGATGTTGCAGAGGCTGCGTAAATTTCACTGCACAATTTTCTTGGATACTTCCCAATCCAAACTCCATGGGTAAATTCATCAGGAGATGAATAAATGTTTTCAAATCCGTCAAGCCGCCCGTTTTGATTCTTATCAATGGGAACAATGGAAATTTGTTCTGAAAAACCCGTTTTTTCAGCATTTAATGCATCCGTCAGATTGCAAAAGCCAACAGCATAAATATCCTTCCTTACAATGGATAAAAGCTCATCGGGTGATGATACTTTTTGGGCAGCAATAATAGATTGATCCATTTCGCAGAAGCTGGCCAGTTTTGAAATCAGGCCATTATTTTCTGCAACATAAACATGCAGAGGGATATTGCCTGCACCGGATTTTATACTGCTCCAACCGGGATTAACAGAAAGAATTCGGGAAAAATCTTTACCCGTCAAACCTCGCCTGTAAATTTCCTCTACCAGAGGATTCCTTACATTCATTACCGGTACAATTATTTCATGTCCGATCATTATTTTTTCCGACAAATCCATATTCCCGAAAATAAGGTCGTTGCTGGTGAAAAAATGCAGGTTTCCTCCTGTTACCTCTTCAGCACGAATGCTAACAGCAAGTGTATGCACGGGTTGGGTTTGATTGTACCTCGAAACCAGGGCTGAAGCAAGCTCAGCCACTTCTGGCGAACTTATAACTTGAATCTGACTCAATCCAGACTGCTGCCCTGCCTGATCATTGTTGACTTCACCAGAATAACCGGTGTTGGTAAAAAGTAAACAAAATCCAGAAAGTAAAATTAATATTAAGCTTCTCATGTTTTTGTTATTAATTGTTTTTATTGAAATTAGCATTGTATTGATATATAGCATTTTAATGTCATGTCGTATTTATAATCCAAATAGGATGCCAACATTATATTTGATTATAAAATACTGAATTTCAATTATTTATGCAGCATAGTGATAAAAATCCCAACAGATAATATTGTTGAGTTTCTTTACAGCTAAAGAAAATATAACATCTAAAGGTTTGTTTTATAGTTGTTTATCAGGGTTGTTTATTATATATACAGTGTTTAATATTTCAACAACTATTTAAAAAAATATTTTAAAATAGCCGGAAAAACGAGAATGAGAAAGAAAAAAAAATTTAATATCCTTGAAAATAGATGCTTCTTCTATAGGAAGAACCCATGCAACAGGCCTTCTCTATACCTGGTCCATATTAAATTCAATATAAACTCAATTTTAACTCAATGTAAATTCAATGTAAATTCAATATTTTACGAATTTACATTGAGTTGTTATTGAATTTGGGTTAAATTAAATCCGGATCAGGTAAGAACAAGATCAAACCCAGCATGTATGTGTTAAATTTCGGATGTATGTTTTCACTTTTTTTTTATTTTAGAAAATAATTCTGCTTTTCATCCTATTTTTGATTCTATGAAACCGGTTTAGCTCATCGTTTATTGTAAATTATCGTTTTAACAATAAAAGAATAAACCTGAAGAAAATTTAAAAAAAAACCTGAAGGCGATGATGGGTATTGGAACTTAAAAAATATCAATAATTAAAAATTGAGAACGAACAATTATGAGAAACGCCATTAAAGATCAAGCAATTATAGGTATTGGCAATGCCCTTGTTGATGTAATTAATGTACTCGAAGATGATTCACTGCTCGAACAATTTGGATTAAGGCGGGGAAGTATGACTCTGGTGGATGAAGAATTATCAAAAAAAATTTTTGAAACCACACGAAACAACAAGCGCGAAATTTCCACAGGTGGCTCTGCAGCAAATACAATACATGCTCTATCGGCCCTGGGCGCTTCCTGCGGATACATTGGAAAAGTCGGGGATGACATTTTAGGGTCAGGCTTCAGGAAAGAATTTATAGTTAAGAATATAAAAACACATCTGCTGCTGAGCAAAAAAGATACCGGCAGGGTAATGGCCCTGGTAAGCCCGGATTCCGAAAGAACAATGGCCACCTATTTGGGAGCAGCAGCAAGCCTGAAGCCAGGTGAGATAAAGTCGGAGATGTTTAAAGGCTTCTCAATCCTGTTTATTGAAGGGTACCTGGTGCAGGATCATCAGCTGATAAAAAAAGCCATAGACCTGGCACGAAAAGAAAATCTTAAAATTGCCCTTGATTTATCAAGTTATAATGTAGTGGAGGCCAACCTGGAGTTTTTGAAAAAGCTGGTTAAAGAAAAAGTAGATATTGTCTTTGCCAACGAAGAGGAAGCTTTTTCCTTTACAGGCAAACAACCCGAAGATGCCTTAACGGAGATAGCGTCAGTTTGTGAAATTGCTGTTGTAAAAACTGGCAGGTCGGGTTCGCTTATTCAGAAGGCCGGTGAAAAAGTAAAAGTAGGCATTGTGCCGGCAAAAGCCATTGATACAACAGGAGCCGGCGATACATATGCTGCCGGATTTTTGTATGGATTAACAAAGGGTTACAGCCTTGAAAAATGCGGTAAAATAGCCGCACTCATTTCAGGAAAGGTAGTAGAAGTGATGGGAGCTAAAATTCCCGATGCATTCTGGCCTGAAATCATAAAATCCGTTAACGGAATGGATTAAAACAATCCATGAATCTGGGCATCTATTTTGTCAATAATTGAGCTTAAATCTTCCGGATTAAGGGTAAAATCAAGATTATCAACGTTAATGATTAAAAGTTTACCCATTTTATAGCCCGAAATCCAATGTTCATAGCGTTCATTTAACTGCTTGAGATAATCGAGACGAATGGAATTTTCATATTCCCGGCCACGCTTTTGAATCTGATTAACAAGGGTAGGAACCGATGCCCTGAGGTATATAAGCAGGTCGGGAGGCTGAATAAGGCTAATCATCAAATCGAATAACGATTTGTAGTTTTTAAAATCGCGTGTACTCATTAACCCCATGCTGTGAAGGTTGGGAGCAAATATTTCCGCATCTTCATATATGGTTCTGTCCTGGATAACGGTTTTTCCAGATTTCCGGATATCAATAATCTGCTTAAAGCGGGAATTGAGAAAGTAAATCTGAAGATTAAATGCCCATCGCTGCATATCGTTATAGAAATCGTTGAGATATTGATTTTCATCTACATCTTCGTAATGTGGCATCCATTTGTAATGTTTAGCCAGCAATCCGGCAAGTGTAGTTTTTCCCGCGCCAATATTTCCTGCTACAGCTATATGCATAATGTTGATGATAAATTTTCGAAAATACGAAATTAAAACTATTTTCGGATAAGATTCAGGAGTTCATCAAGGTATTTCCGATCATTTGATAAGCGTGGTATTTTATTCTGACCCCCGATTTTGCCTCTGTTTTTCATCCATTGGTAAAATGTACCATTGGGTGCCACAACGAGGTGAAGTTGCTCGAGGGTAAGGTTTTTATACCTTTTGGCTTCATAATCGGAATTCAACTCCTGCAGGCTTTTGTCGAGAATGGCGGCAAACTGATTTTCGTCTGCCGGTTTTTTATCAAATTCAATGATCCATTGGTGAGCACCTTTACCTTTATCTGTCATAAACACCGGACCTGCAGTATATTCATTAATAACAGCGCCTGTTTCCCTGCAGGCTATCCTGAGGGCATTTTCTGCATTGTCGATGATTACCTCCTCCCCAAATGCATTTATAAAATGTTTTGTCCTTCCGGTAATTTTTAACCGGAAAGGTTTATTGCAGGTGAATTGAATGGTATCACCTATCAAATAACGCCATAAACCTGCATTGGTGGATATGACCAGAGCGTAATTTTTATAGAGTTCTACTTCATTAAGAGAAAGCACCGTGGGGTCATCCTTGCCAAATTCATCCATTGGAATAAACTCATAGTATACTCCATAGTCAAGCATTAACAGCATATCGGAACGGGAAGGATCATCCTGAATGGCAAAAAAACCTTCCGACGCATTATAGGTTTCCATGTAATGCATAGTTTCGGAAGGAACAAATTTCCTGTATTGATCTCTGTAGGGTTCGAAATTCACTCCCCCATGTATAAACACTTCCAGATTGGGCCATATCTCCAGTATGTTTGATTTCCCGGTTTTCCCGAGTATTCGTTTCAGCAATACAAGGTACCATGATGGCACACCAGCCAGAGATGTTACATTCTGATCGAGAGAAACATCAATTATTTGTTCAATTTTTTCTTCAAACTCTTCAATCAGTGCTATTTCAGCCGGTGGAATGCGGATAAAATCGGTCCAGAAAGGTACATTTTCAATTAAAATAGCTGAAAGATCCCCATAGTATGAATTGTTGCTAAAATTATTGATTTGATGGCTCCCACCAAGGGTAAGCGATTTTCCTTTCAGTACCTTGGTATCGGGATAATTTTTTATATAAATGGCAAAAACATCCCTGGGACCACGCAGGTGACAATCTTCCAGGGCATCTTTGGTGACTGGAATAAACTTGCTTTTATCGCTTGTTGTACCCGACGATTTTGCAAACCATTTCACCTCACCCGGCCAGAGCAAATCAACTTCACCTTCGCGCAAACGATCAACATATGGTTTTATATCGTCGTAATTTTGCAAGGGGATGGATTTTTTAAATGCTTCCAGTGTATGTATCTCACTGTACTTATTTTTTTTGCCCCACCACGTATTCTGAGCTTTTCTCAGTAAATAATGCAGTGATTCCATCTGTATATTAAAAGGGTGCTCACTGTAAAGCTGTATCTGGTAATTACGCTTTTGATTTATCCATTTTATTACGGAATTGAGAAGTGGCATAGTTCAGTCAAATTATTATCTGTACGTAAATCATTTCTTTTTAAAACCAACTCATCATAAGGTAAGCGTTTACTAAAAGCCAGAGATGTACGGGTTTAAAAATCCAGAAAGGATCACCTTTCCGGACAAGGCAAAGATACTGAATTTTTGTGCAACAGAAACCATCGGTACAAAAGCAACTCCGGAATGAAATAAAAGCAGCAGGAAGATACCGGCAAAGATTTTGAAACTACACTGTTTCCCGGATAAAGGCTGCAATTCTATTTTTGCAGAACTATCCTGAAAATAGTACCTTTTCCTGCTTCAGACCATCTTATAAAAATCTTTCCCTTATGATAATTTTCAATAATACGTTTTGCCAGTGACAGGCCCAGCCCCCACCCCCGTTTCTTTGTTGAAAACCCAGGCTGGAAAATGGTTTTAAAATTTGATTTGACTACCCCTTTACCGGTATCTTTAACGTCGATTACCACCTCACTTTCTTTTTCCTGTGCACTTATCGTTATTATACCGGCATTATCCATTGCATCGATAGCATTTTTGCAGAGGTTTTCTATCACCCACGAAAAAAGGGCAGCATTAAGCGGAATCAGCGGCAGGTCTTCTTCACCTAAAACCAATTCAAATTTCACTCTTTCCGATGAACGGGTTTTAAGATAGCTGACAGTAGAAACCAATACCTCTGCAACATTGGTAGGTACCAGTTCAGGTTTTGATCCAATTTTGGAGAACCGTTCGGTAATCTTCTCAAGGCGCTGGGTATCTTTTTCAAATTCTTTTATTAATTCCGGATCAATATTGTGAAGCCTGAGCAGTTCAATCCATGCCATAAGTGAAGATATGGGAGTTCCCAGCTGATGAGCAGTTTCTTTCGACATCCCTACCCATACCTGGTTTTGTTCGGCGCGCTGCGTGGCACTAAAAGCGGAATAAGCTGCCACTATAAATACAACAATGACAAACAACTGGATAAAGGGATAATATCGAAGGTTCCGCAGTAAACTTGATTCACGGTAATAGAGCAGCAAGTAATCTTCATCAGAAAGATCAATTCGAATGGGCTCTGCATGAGCTTTCATTTTTTCCAGTTCACTTCTCAGCACCTGTTCTTTTCTTCCTTCGCTGAAACTGATATTGGCATTATAATTAAATCCGCCATCAGGTTCAATTATAATTACGGGAATGGTTGTATTCTGCTCGAGGATCAATTGAATAAGTGTAAAATAAGCAGTTGTCAGTTGCTCCACTTTGGCCTCACTGCTGTTCTGGATGCCCGCCTCAGCAAGTCGTTTGGTAGCTTCGGCCCATAGCTCTACCTTTTTACGTTCTTCATTGGCCATTTTTTCGGTCAGCCAATTGGTATACAGCAGCGAAGCAACCCCGATAATAACCGCCACAAGGAGCAGCACTATTTTCCCACGCTTTCGTTTCAGGTAAATATCCAAGGTAAGCGATTTAGATGTTTCTCTTGAAAACGGAAGAAATATACAATTATTATCCTATTTTACAAGCAATTCGCGAACTTCCCGGATAATTCCTTCTGTATTTATTCCACAAACTTCATACAATTCTTCAAGCGAGCCATGTTCAATAAAACGATCGGGGATACCCAACAACTTCACCTGAGCAGAAAAACCTTTTTCAGCCATAAATTCCAGCACAGCACTGCCAAAACCTCCTTTAACAGCTCCGTCTTCAACGGTTATAATTTTGCGGTATTTTAAAAAGATGGTTTCAAGCAGCTCTTCATCCAGTGGCTTAACAAACCGCATATCGTAATGAGAAACAAACAGGTTTTCTTCAGCCAGCTGTTTCACTGCATCCTGTGCAAAGATTCCTGATTTTCCAATAGTAAGAACGGCCAGTTCGTCTCCCTGCGTCAACTGGCGGCCTTTTCCTGTTATCACCTTTTCAAATGCTCTCCTCCAGTCGGGAATGATACCGCACCCTCGGGGATAACGTATGGAAACAGGATGGTTTGTTTCTTGTAACTGGGCAGTATACATCATATTTCTGAGTTCCACCTCATCCATAGGTGCAGAAACAATCATATTCGGAATTGTTCTCATAAATACCAGATCAAATACCCCATGATGGGTAGGACCATCCTCTCCAACCAGTCCTCCGCGGTCGAGACAGAAAATAACCGGCAAGTCCTGAATGGCCACGTCGTGTATTACCTGATCGTAAGCCCGCTGCATGAATGTAGAATAGATGTTACAAAAGGGAATCATTCCCTGGCTGGCTAACCCGGCAGAAAAAGTAACGGCATGCTGCTCGGCAATACCCACATCAAAAGCCCTGTCAGGCATTTTCTCAATCATTAAATCCATCGAACAGCCGGTAGGCATTGCCGGGGTTATGCCTATAATTTTCTCATTCATTTGGGCAAGTTCAAGCAAAGTTTCTCCAAAAACATTCTGAAATTTTGGAGCCTCATCCGACTTGCATTTGCATCCAAATATTTCACCGGTAACTTTATCAAACAAGCCGGGAGCATGAAATTTTGTCTGGTTTATTTCAGCATGTAAAAAACCCTTCCCTTTTTTTGTAACAATATGAAGCAGTTTTGGGCCAGGAATATCCTGCAAATCAAGCAATACTTCGGTAAGGTATTGCACATCGTGGCCATCAATAGGACCAAAATACCTGAAATCAAACGCTTCAAACAAATTGTTCTCTTTTAAAAGCATGTTTTTGAGAGCATGCTGGTTTTTTTGAATAAATTTTCGGGTACTTTTACCAAAGCCATCTAATTTACCCAATCCTTCCCAAACTTCCTTTTTTACCTTGTTGTAGGTATGCGATTTTGAGATATTCAGCAGGTATTGGCCAATAACACCAGAATTTGGATCAATAGCCATGTTGTTATCATTCAGAATAACCATCAGGTTTGCCTTGCTGGCTCCAACGTTGTTTAATGCTTCGAAAGCCATTCCACCGGTCATGGCCCCATCGCCAATTACAGCAACCACTTTCCTTTCCGGTTCATTTTTCATATTTGAAGCAAGAGCCATTCCCAATGCAGCTGAAATAGAAGTAGAGGAATGTCCAACTCCAAAAGCATCATATTCACTCTCCTCACGTTTGGGAAAGCCACTGATGCCTTTAAACTTTCTGTTGGTATGAAACAATTCGCGGCGCCCGGTAAGGATTTTGTGCCCATAAGCCTGATGCCCTACATCCCACACCAATAAGTCATAAGGAGTATTATACACATAATGCAAGGCAACAGTAAGTTCCACCACTCCAAGGCTTGCTCCAAAATGTCCGGGGTTGGTTGAGACTATATCGATAATAAAATCCCTAAGCTCCTCGCACACTATTGGAAGATCTTCCGGCTGCAGTTTCTTTAAATCGGCTGGGCTATTTATTTGTTCGAGTAATTTTTCTTTTACTTTTACCATTTTAAGTGAAAATAATCCTCAAAGATACAACAAATCCCATACTCCGAATTGTTCATTACCTATAAGGAAACAATTTGTTATAACTCTGCAAAAAAAGTAATTTTAACCGAATTTAAAATTTCAATCACATGAAAACACGTAATATACTTTTGGTATTTGTTGGCATTTTAATGCTATCGTCCTGTGTATCAACAAAAAAATTCAACGATCTGCAGTCCAGGTTTACTGCCACAACCAGGGATAATGAGCAGCTGAATCAACAAGTTTCCCGGCTGCAGACTGCCAATTCTGAATTAAAAAGCACCAATCAGCAGCTTAATGAAAAAATAAAAACCTTATCATCTGAACTTGAAGAGGCAAAATATAATCTAAATGTTCAGGAGCAAAAAATAACATCGCTTAATAAGAATATTAAAGATATGAACCGGCAGCTTGAGATACAAAAAAAGGGAAGTACTTCAGAGATTGAAATGTTGCTTGAGGAACTGCAAACAGCACGCAACAATTTAAACCTAAGGGAAGATAAGCTGCGGGAAGCTGAGAAGACGCTGGAAGAAAAAAATGCACGGCTGATTGAACTTCAGGAGATTCTGGCCCAGCAAGAACAGGCAGTTAAAAGCCTTAAGGAAAAAGTAATAAAAGCCCTTACCGGATTTACTACTGATGAACTTACAGTTCATGAGAAAAATGGAAAGGTATATGTATCAATGGATGAAAAGCTTCTATTTAAAACCGGCAGATGGGATGTGGATCCAAAGGGGCAACAGGCATTGCGAAACCTAAGCAAACTGCTGGCTGAAAATAGCGACATCAACATTATGGTTGAAGGACATACCGATGATGTACCTATGCACGGATCGGGCGAAGTAAAAGATAACTGGGATTTAAGTGTAATGCGTGCCACGGCAGTAACCAAAATCCTCACTCAAAACCCAAACCTGAATCCCGAACGAATCATTGCTGCCGGTCGCAGTGAGTATGTGCCGCTGGTCTCTGAAAAAACACCTGAGGCGCGACAATTGAACCGCCGGACAGAAATAATTTTAACTCCCCAGCTGGATGAATTGCTGCAAATAATTGAAATGAATTAAAATTGACATAAAATCGTACGAGCTGATTGCTTGAGGAATAATTCCTTGCTAATCACTTTTTATAATCATGGATTTTCTGTCGCTGGTTTTCTTTACCTGCAGATACATAGTTGCCAATATGTACCAGCCCATCAAGTGTAAGCATATTATCTACATGTTGTATACGCCTGGAAAAAGGAGCAATAACTGAACTCAGGCCTCCGGTTGCAACTACCGATAACTTTTCTCCAAGTTCCTTCTCCGTGCGTTCTATCATTGAATCGATCAAACCGCTGAAGCCGAATATAATACCCGATTGGATTGCCTGGGTTGTATTTACACCTAAAACCGAGGGAGGAGCAGCAAGATGTACAAAGGGCAACTGAGCAGTTTTTCCTGCCAGGGCAGCTACGGCTGTCTGCAATCCCGGAGCAATGGCTACTCCTTTAATGTCGGCGTTTTCACCTAAAGTCGTAAATGTTAATGCAGTTCCAAAATCAACTACAGTAGTGAGCCTCCCAAATTTCTCATAGGCAGCAGTTGCATTAGCGACCAAATCGGTTCCTATCTCGTAAGGATTAAGAATTTTTATGGGAAGAAAAGAATATATCTCAGGACTTACCACCGTAATAACAGCTTCCTTAAAAAGTGTCTGTAGCATTTCCCCTACCGGCCTTACCAGTGAAGGAACAACACTGCTTAAGATGATGGTGAAAATTTCAGTACGGCAAATTTTTCCAGCCATAAACAAGGAACGGAAAATGACCTCGTATTCATCGGCTGTTTTTAAAGGATCGGTTTGTATCCGCCAGTGATTTTGCCACTTTTCATGCTGAAATACCCCAAAAACAATATTTGAATTACCTATATCAACTGCAAGTAACATGTAGAATTGCTTTATAATTTTTTAATACCTAAAAGATAAAGCTTTTTCCTTTGAGCAGCCTGAACATTCGGAAAGAATTTCGTTTTGGATTATTTTAATAACCCAATGATTTGTACTCTAAACAATGCTTATAATTTTTATTACATTGCGGTTCAAAAATACAATAACAATGGCAAGTATAAAAAATCTAAAAAAAGATATCGATTTATTGATGTCGATGGTGCTAAACGACTGTTTCTATGTTGTGGAATATAATCCCAAAGTAGATTCGCAGGCAGTTATGAAAATTGCGGGAGAAGTAATTGAAAAACATCGTGAATTCCGGATTCGTATGAATCATCCCGATGGAAAAGAAGACCCAAAACTTGTGAAGCAATATTACAATGACCTTTCGAAAGAACTACTTGAAACCGCCAATGAAGCATTTGAGAGGCTTTCGGAAGAGGTAAAAAAAGTTGCCTGATTTCAGGTTATTTATTCGGAATATCTTTCCCTTTCTTATGTAATTTTGATTCGAGTGCTGCTGTTTTTTGTACAAAAAGATTGTAGCCCATATGACGCGCTAAAGATTTGGCCTCAGACAACAATTCCATTGCTTCGGCTGTCTTCTTTTGATATTCCATAAAATCAACCAGCGCCAGGTTTACATTCATTTGCATAAAGTGTCTCATATGATAAGGAAAGTCTCCTGTTTTAATCTGCTGAAAAAGTTCCATCGCACGATTTTCTTTGCCTGTATTTAAAAACGATCGGGCAAGACATAATTTATAAAAATGATAAAAGGGGGAAGCTTTCATTTGAGAGAATTCATAAAGGTGATCTACATGCTCAGCAATAGCTTTTATTTCTTCAAATGAGTCGCAGGTATTTAGGTTATACACCAGAAAAAAATCGAACGAGGGGATGAATCGAAAAGGTTGTGGATTTTTAAGCCTTAACTTTTCTGAAGTTAAAATAACATCTTTCAGCATTTCTTTATTGTTATGACTATTTTTAAATGAAGCATATAAAAAATAAGTTGAAAAATAATATCCAAGAGAATAAGCAGAGGCTAACTCACTGTAATTAATTTTTTTAATCTGTTCATACTCGGCTGAGCAGGTTTCAAAATCGAGTGAATAATATCCTTTTATAAACCGAATAAAACGTATAACCATTTCACTCTCGGCAGATTGGTTATTTCTGGCATATACCTCAAGGCTTTTCTCCGGGAAGAACATAAGGTTATCCATATCAAAATATTCCTCAAAGTACAATTTTCGTCCTAATCTTGATTTGGCAAACCAGGGCATTAAAACCTCGCATAAACTTGAATTCGATCGTAAACATTCAGCAAAAGCATTCTGCACCGAACGAAGGCTCCCGGGCATAACTTCCCCTGTGATTTCACTTGAAATGTTTACCTTACGTTCAAGAAACAGATGTACCTGTTTTAATAATCCTTCATTTCGATCATAAAAGGCAATTTTAATCAGCCACTTTAACAGTCCATATTGAATGGAAATATTATTTCTTAATTTTGTAAAAAGGGAATTTAACAGGCTTATTTCCATGTTTCTGTTTTTCATGAGGGTCCTGACCAGCAAATAACCAAAGACCTCTTTATTTGAGAAACGGACTTTCATATGAATGTGGGGCAAGTCAGATGAATCAAGATATTCATAAATTATACCTGATTTTATTAATTCCCGGTATGCCAGTTGACAGTCTGTTTCCTCCAATAAAAGTTCTTTTCCCACAGAAGTTATATCCTCCTCCATATTGCATAACTGAAGGAATTTTTTTATTAGAATTTGCTTTTCTTCAATAAATGGATGGGAATAAAAATGATGGTGGATCAATTGATTATAAAATCCTATTTCCGAAAAATCAGGTGCGGGAAAATCCCCATCCCTGATGAAAAAAGAAAGAAATAGAGGCATATTTAAAACCTTGAAAATTTCAGGATAATAGAGACTTAAAAAATGAAAGGATAGAATGCTTTCAAAATTGTCAAGTACTAATTGTATTTCTTTCCTGCTAAATAGAGGAACATTAATAGCTTCAAGATGATTGGTAAAGAAAAAGCTGACTTTGTAAAAAGATTTAGCAAATTGTGGATTCTGTAATACAAGGGAAGTAAACATATCCAGGTTTTCAGGCTTGCAGGTCAGTATAACCTTAAACCAGGAGTGATTTTTATTTATCAGTATCAGTTGCATAATGTTTCCAACAAGCAGATAATTTTTTTCTCTTACTGAAAAAATTTTGTCAACATCATCTATAATTAATAGGTATCTTCTTTTCTGATCCGTGTCTGCTATGCCTGAAAAAATCTCCTGGTTTAATTTGACATCAAAATCAATTAACTGGTCAAGAATTTTATTATTTTGGGACTGATTAAAAAATGTAAAAAACATTCCACCATCAATCAGGCAAACAACATCCTGATTAAATCTTGAGTCGTTGCCTGAAAAGTGTGCATTGTGCCACTGCATTAACATGGAAGATTTTCCATAACCTTTTGGAGCAATAAGAATGGCAGCCGTTTTTTCTGAAAGAAAAAATTCTTCAAAATAATCTTCAGCACATTCTCTTTTAATGAATTGCCTGACATTATACCTGGTTTTTTGAGATAACGAATGTAAACTGGTTTCAGTTATTAGTTGAACATTCTCCCTAAGCAAATCCCACCCATCTTTAACTTTCGATTCAAGTTCCTCTGTATTATTTGAATTAATATAAGAATTCCAGGTTTCAAATCCCAAAAAAACAGAAAAAGTTTCAAGGGTATATTTTGAAGGGTTGAACGGAGACGGTATTATTCCGAAAAATCGTTTGATGGTTGAAACACTAAGTTGCCGACCAGTTACTTCAAAAATTTGCCGGGAAAGTAACCTGCAATCTTTTGAATATTTAAGTTTTTTTCCAAACTCCTGTTCTACTGCTTCTTTTAAATTCTCCAGATAATATGTCTGTTCAATGTTTTGCATCCCAATTCTGTATTAAAATCCCTTTATCTAACAAACAGGCATATATTCTTACATGCTTTAGGTGCAACCGAGGCCATGTGAGAACAACAAGTGCAGAAAGGAGAAAGATATTAATCAGAATAAAGTTAAGAATAAAATAGCTTTAAATCTAACAGAAATGAATAAAATGAACAGAATAATGGATTACAAAAAAGGTTATCAACTATTTTTTGTTAATATCTTTGTTCCTGAAACAAAGAAAAACCTGACAAAAAACAAAAATACATATTGGTTTGTTAAAAAAAAATTATAATTAATACAGAAGGAGCTATGAAATACAGCATGAATTACTATTCAAAAAAGAACCGGAAATTTCATGAAACCATCTACCATAATCCTGAAATTTCTGAATCCTCATCTGCAAAAGAAAAAAGAAAAAAGGTTACAGGTGACTCGGTAAAAGACTGGAATAATTTTAAATTTATTGTTCCATGGCAACTACTTTAAGAAGGATTATTTATTAAAATGGCTGAGCAGCATTTTTTAATACCAAATGCATTTGATAACAAACTTTTCCAAATTTAATGATGAAAATTTTCTTTTTCACCAGTAAATTGTAATCATGAAATCAGTTTCTCTTTGCATCAAAATTCATCTGCCGGTTATATACCATACACATCCTTTTTCAGAACTTAAAACAAATGATGAAATATATGATTCCAGGGCTACTGAAAGTTACCTGAAGAAATTGATGGAAGCAAAACTTCTTCCTTTTTTAAATTCAATACAGAATTTATTCAATTATTTCGGAAACCGGTTTAAATTAGCTTTATCTTTATCAGGAGTTAGTATTCAGCTTCTTGAAAAATATGCTCCTTATGTGCTCGATGAAATTTTAGTCTTATCGGAAGAAGGGATAATAGATTTTTTATTAGAACCCTGGTCCAATTCTATATTACCTTATTTTATAGAGAAGGAACTTATTCTTCAAACGGATACGCACAGAAAAACCATTCAATCTGTTTTTAAGCAGTCGCCGTCTGTTTTTCTCGCTTATTCAGCTTTAAACTCAGGGACTTTTGGTCAATTTAATCCTCATCCTAAATGTAAAACCACGTTTACGTGCTCAAATCAGCTTGCTGGTAATAAAAAAGCACAAGTGAATGGAAGTTCATCGATAGACAATAAAGCACAATTTCTTATTAATCATCAGTTAAGTGAAAGGCTGCAGGAATTGGCATCCATCAGTTCAAATGAAAATGTATCCTATTTGGTAACTTCTTTTATCAGGTACATCAGAAAACATGTTTCCCTTGTCAAGCCCCTTATACTTATTTTTGATCCACTGGCACAAAATATTTCTGGATTCAGTAAATGGGAAAAGACAATCGCCTTATTATTAAATAAAACCAGAAGTTCCTTTTATTCCCTTTCCGATTTGGAAGAAGTTGCCAAATATTTCTCCATTGAAAACAATTATTCTAATGACATGCTTTCCCAGTTCAACCTTCCTGACAACTGGATGAAGAACAACATGCAAAATGAAGCTTTCAAACAATTCATAAGCATATATAAAAGTTTACAATCAGGACAATCTCCGTATCTACCTAAAGCATGGGAATACCTGCAGGACATAAATAACTTCTTTTACATGAGTGATTCATTCTTTCTGGATAAGTTTGCAATTCAGCACTTCAACCCGTATCGAAGCCCGCATGAAGCATTTACCAGCTATATGAATGCAATAAATAACTTCTGGCATATTAAAAAGAGAAGTCTAAATCCAGTTATTAAAACGAAATTTTTGTTTTCACCAGCTATTAATTAATTACAAAATAATCTCCCACTCACTGATTCATTATTCCCAGGAACTCTCTCCTGTTATTTCTCCAGAACAGAGAGAGTTCCATTTTCATTTTTCATTTAAATTCTAATGTTTCCAAAGATATTTAGAACTGAATATGAACACCTGCAGGAATAAAATGTTACATATGATTGGTTTATTTATTCTCAGGAAAAATATAATATCAAATTAATCCTGTTTTTTAAGCAGATGGTATCAATCAGAAAAAATATCAGGTTTCTGGGTATTTTGATTTTATTGGTGTTTTTATTTATTGCACACCAGTCAATACAAAATAAACATGCTCATTTTTGTGACAAAGGAGTGATTGTACATTCACACCCTCTAAATAAAAATACTAACAGTCCCGCAAAAAGCCATAGCCATTCCAAAACTGAAATATGCATATACCATCTTCTGAATTTTGAATATTTTTTCCATACAGGTGAATTGCATCTAAAAGCCGGTACAAATTCATTTCCACTAATTGTAGTTCCCGAAAATGAACAACCTCATTATGATGTCTGGTTTTGTAATACCGATACACGCGATCCTCCCTTCATCTGATATTAACTGGTTAAAAAACCATTCCATACCAGGATTTAAAACAGATACAGATAAAATCCATTTTTTATGAATTCATAGGTTAGTGGGCAATCCTATTTTTGTTCCTGTTAAATGATTACCAATTATTTCAAAAGTTCCAAAAAGAGATTGTATTTTGATCAACCTTTAATTTTTTCCAGATGAAATTTCTTTCAATAGCAGTTATTGTTCTTTGGGGAGGTAATTTTGTAAATGCTGACGAACCGGAGGAGAGGCCTAAAACGGATGCCATGTTGTTTGGAGATGTTAAATCGGGGGATGAACATATCCCTTTTGCTTCAGTTTCGATAGAAGGTACTACCATTGGTACAGCAGCAGATGCAACCGGTCATTTTAAATTAATCAATCTTCCGGTAGGTCTCCAAACTGTTGTTATATCAGCCGTTGGCTACAAAACCTATTACAAGCAGATAACTTTTATAGCTAACAATAGCATTACCATTCGTGCCGAACTGGAACCAGATAATATTGGTATTGAACAAGTGGTTGTATCTGCTGATCGTAATACGAAAAGCCGGCACAATTCCCCAACTATTGTAAATGCCATTGGAGCTAAACTTTTTCAGCGTACCCAAAGCGTAACTCTTAGCGACGGATTGAATTTTTCCCCGGGTCTGCGAATGGAAAATAATTGCCAAAACTGCGGGTTTACCCAAGTAAGAATGAATGGCCTTGAAGGCCCCTATACACAGATTTTAATCAACTCCCGCCCGGTATTTAGCGGACTCGCAGGTGTTTATGGCCTTGAACTTATTCCGGCCAGTATGATAGAACGCGTGGAAATAATTCGTGGTGGTGGTTCTGCTATGTATGGAAGCAATGCTATTGCCGGAACAGTAAACCTGATAACCAAAGATCCCGTTTCAAACGTTTTTTCCATAGAAAGCAGCTACGCTTTAACCGGGCCTTCCTATACCAATCCTTCTCCCGATTATAACTTGAATATGAACGGGTCGTATATCAGCGACAATTATAAAACAGGTTTCACTTTATTTGGCTTTTACCGCAACCGCAGTCCTTTCGACGCCAATAATGATGGGTATACAGAAATGGCATCTTTAAAGAACAACACGCTTGGAGCACGATTCTTTCAACGAGTGGCAAACAGGGGAAAATTTACTTTCGATTACTTTTACATCGATGAGTACAGACGTGGTGGAAACAAATTTGATTTGCCCTTACATGAAGCAGATATCGCGGAAAGCGTAGATCATGCCTATACATTCCGGTGCAGCAAATTTTGACCTGTTGATGCGTGATGCCGATAAATTTTCTATCTTCTTCTCAGGCCAGCAGGTGGACCGCGGCTCTTACTACGGGGCCAACCAGGATCCTTCAGCATATGGGTTTACTGAAGATTTCACCTATTCATCCGGCATCCAGTACCTTCGGCAACTGAAGAAATTCATCATTGCTCCGGCTTCTCTTATTAGCGGGCTGGAAATAAATGGAAGCACTTTACAAGACAAAAAGCTGGGTTATTATAATCCCCGGGAAGATATCCACTATCCAAATACTGAGGTTGCCAATCAGCAACTTACTACAAAAGCTGGATTCCTTCAAACAGAATGGTATGGTAACAAATGGGTGCTTACAACGGGTGCGCGATATGACAATTTCCGGGTAGCAGACAGGGCTGAGGAATCTGATGACATTACAGGCAATGTTATAAGTCCCCGTATAACCTTACTTGTCAGTCCAACCCATCATTGGCAGATAAGGATGGGTTTTGCAAAAGGATTCAGGGCACCGCAGATATTCGATGAAGATTTGCACATTGAAACATCGGGATCGAGAAAGGTTCTTCATCATAACGATCCCGACCTGGTACAGGAAACATCGAACAGCTATACCGCTTCGTTAAATTATACTCATGATGAAGGGAAATGGCAGTACCAGATTTTGGCCGAAGGTTTCTATACCCTGCTTATGAACCCATTTTCCAATAAATATGGCATTCCTGATGAAAACGGAGTGGTAGTCTATACCCGTACAAATGCAGAACAGGGAGCAACCGTAAAAGGTATTAACCTCGAATTCAATATATCCCCTTCCACCAGGTGGCAATTGCAATCGGGCTATACTCTCCAGAAAAGTATTTACGCTGAACCTCAGGAATTTGAAGAAAAACGGTTTTTCAGGGCACCCAACAACTATGGATATTACAGCCTGAATTATTCTCCTTCATCGAAGCTCAGTTTATCGGCTACAGGGAACTTTACAGGTCCCATGCTTATTCCTTATTTCGGGCCCGAACTTGAAAACCCTGGGGATGGTGAACTAAGGACCTCCCCATCATTTTTCGATGCAGGTATAAAGACAGCATACACCCTTACACTATCCGATCATTTAAAAATGGAATGGAATGTCGGCATAAAAAATATTTTTGACTCCTTTCAAAGAGATTTTGATTCAGGAATAGCTCGTGACCCGTCTTATATTTATGGTCCGCTATCTCCTCGTACCCTTTATCTGGGTATCAGGATAGGTAGTTTGCTTTAATTGAAAAACAGAGGGAAACGTAAAATTGGACATCAGTCATTAATTTAATTTGTGACCGACAAAAGATTATTAATTTTGCAACGTTCTAAATGAAAGTTTAAGCAATGAATCAACCGGATATCAAACAAATAAAGGCCAGGGAAAAAAGGACCAATATAATTGTTATAGTCTTATCGGTAATGCTGGTAATATTAGCAGTCTTATACTTTATGAAAGCCAGGGATCACAAATCCATTGTCTCCGAGTTAAATCTGGAAAAAGATTCCATCCAGGTTGAATTAAGTAATTTGGTATTTCGATACGACTCGCTGGCAACGGAAAATGATACCATTAACGATCAACTATTCGTAGCTCAGTCGAAGGTAAAAAACCTGCTCGTAGAAATTGAACAAACAAAAAAGATAAGTCTGGAACAAATCAATTCCTATCAAAAACAGGTAACAACTTTGCGAGGCATCATGCGTAATTTTGTAGTACAAATCGATTCATTAAACCGACGCAATCAAGAGTTGATGGCAGAAAATCTGGAAGTTAAACAGCAGTACAAACAGGTGGAAACCGAAAAACAAGAACTTGCCCAGCAAAAGCAGCAACTCGAACAAAACCTTCAGCGGGCAGCTGTATTGCAGGTGCGGGAACTTATGGCTGATGCATTAAATTCACGAGATAAAGAAACCCGTTTTGCCAATCGGGCCGAACAGTTGCGTGTGTATTTTGTACTGGCTGAAAATGTTACAGCCAAAAGAGGCACCAAGAATATTTATGTCCGGGTTATGCGTCCCGACCAACTGCTGATGAGCAAATCGGAAAATAATGTATTTCAATTTGAGGACCTGAAAATACAATATTCGGCCATGCGGGAAGTCGTTTACGAAGGGCACGACCTTCCCGTGGCAATTTTTTGGGATAACAAAGGCGAACCTGAGTTGATGTCGGGAAAGTACACCATCGACCTTTTTGCGGATGGTCAAAATATTGGAACTACTACCCTCGAATTAAGATAAACCTCATTCAATCAGATGTGTCTGAAAATTGGCTCAGTTTCCTTAGCCAAAGCTACCAGTTTCCGCGTTTCTTCATCGGTGATGGGTTTAAATTCATTCATTATCTCAAGTGCTTTCAAATACAGAAGGTTATTTCCCGGAGGAATGGCTGCTGTAACATCTTTCGATAAGGTAAATTTCAGGGCCATTTTCATCACCTCTTCATCCTGAACAGGGCGGTACCAAACATTTTTGGAATATTTTTCTTCTCCGGACTTTAACCTTGTTAGAGCCATTGCTTTTAATGCCAGAATACCCATTTCCCTTTTTTTTGCTTCAGCATAAACCTGTGGGCCAAAGTCACCAGAGTTCCAGCTGGCAAAGTTTATAGGAAATAATGTAGAATCAAAATCATAATTGCTCATAGCAAGCAAAGCAGCATCAACTGAATGAGCGGAGAAGCCTACATGTTTTAATTTCCCAGCTTTTTTAGCCTTTTCAATAGTCTCCATCACTCCACCTGGGGCAAAAGCCTCTTTTACATCATCCAGATTAGCAAGAGCATGCAACTGATACAAATCAAAACGATCGGTTTTAAGAAGCCTCAATGAATTATCGAGTTCTTTCATAGCGCCGGCAGCATCGCGCCTGGTAGTTTTACAGGCCAAAAAACATTTTTCCCGGTAAGGCTTTAATGCCGGACCCAGCCGCTCCTCGGCATTGCCATATGTTGGCGCTACATCATAATAGTTCACACCCAACTCATAGGATTTTGCAACCAATTCATTGGCAAATTCCTGTGGATAATCGTTCAACATAATCCCTCCAAAACCAATTACCGACAATTTCTCACCGGTTTTCCCCAACTGCCTGCGCGGGATTTCGTAATTGGGAGAAAAATTACTCCCAAAACTTCTGATTCCAGGAATGGTTATTGCCAAAGTTCCCAATGCACTGTTTCTGATAAATCTTCTCCTTTTCATCTTTTTACTTTTTTAATTTTAAACTATTTCTGTGACATCAGATCTGGAAATGATTTCATTTTCTAAATCATGTTCATCAGGTTATCGTTTGCTCTGGCCCTGAAATGAATTATTTAACTAATTTAATGAATTTAGCCTGAATATTTTGTTCCTGTTCAAATGAAAAAAATTATTAATCCGCTGAAATGATGTTGATCTCATTCTCTTTCAACTGGAACAATCCATTTTTCAACAGCATTATTAAAAGGATCTTTGAAATGGAAAACTTTTAGTATCCCGCTTTTTCCTGGAAGGAAGAATCAAGAGAAAAATCCATTATATGTTTCACTATACCGGTATAATCACGAATTCCTTTTTCTACCTGATTCGTTTTCAAATAAGCATCATTCATTCTGGCAGCCACCCTTTCCACTTTTTCGTTGCGCAATTTCACCCAGTGTTGTTGTATTTCCCGAATATCTTCAATTACCCGCCCATCGATTTTGGCAATTATTTCCCTGTATTGCTCTTGTCCATATCCATAATGCATAAAATATTTTAGTGCAACAAGGTTTGCAGAATACTGAAGTTGGCTGTTATTGCTGCTGGTACATACTAGCCAGGCATAAAAATTGGCTTCAGATTCCCCGGTAATTCCAAACTGGTGAGCTTTTTCATGCGCCAATACAAAAGGATATTCCACAGGCAGCAAATTACTGTTTAGGTGAACCTCGTTGAAGAATGGTCCAAAATAACCCGATATTCCCGCCTGGGCAAAAAAACCACTCAAGGTAATGGGCTTTGCCCTGCGGCTTCCTCCAGGATATTTCAATTTTAAAACAGGAGCCAGTTTTCTGTAAGAATCTTCTATCGATAGGGCAATCTCTTCCTCATTAAATTCATCGAACCTGGTGTACGATTTATTGGTAGCTGATGCAAGATCACTGAAAACCATCAAGAATTCTTCCCGGTCAGTAATTACCGGCTCCAAATTAAGCCGGGTGTTAAGATCGGCCCGAAAATAATTAAATCCCCATAAAACATAAAACAGTACATATCCTGCAGCCAATACATTCAACACAATTAATCCCGATGTTTTTAACGAAATTTTCCGGACGATAAGCAACAACGCAACCAGAATTCCGATCAATATCAATAAAAAATAAAACATATCGTCAAGTGAAAAAGGAATCCATCTGCTGAATGATGAAATGGCTGAAGCAAGAACAGGATATATCTTTTGGGAATAATACTGTTCCACAATCATTGGATAGCGGACAAAAAGGTTTATCAATGTAAATACGATTAATGCCAGTATGGGAGTTATCCACCATTTTAGTATTTGATTCTTATTTCTTTTCATTATTGAACTCTAAAATAGCAATTGCATTAAACAATAAAAAACCCATTCAATTTCTGTGCCTGTATTCTGCAATTTTAAGTTGTTCCATAACATACAAACTTTCATAAATTTTCAAACTTCTGCAACAATATATCGATACAAACAAATCAGGCTTATACTATTCTTTCTGATTTTTTTCATACTGTGGAAATAAAGCAGCTACATAAGCAATATGATGTCAGGCAATATGGGTTTATGCAGCAGCCGGAAAAAGTTTTATCTAAAAAAAGAGTACCCTGATGAGATCCGCATTTTGGCAATTGGCGGTTTGTTCAACTGGCAAATCAATAGAGTTGAAATGGCACAGAATGAAGGCCCAGCCTAATGGCTAAATACTTCCCATTCATCAAAAGCCTTGCCTGATTAAATATATATCGGGATGGAAAAACTACAATTAAACCTCAATAAAAATTGAACTGAAGTAAATTTCTGCTTGTAATTTTCCTCTTAGCCAAACTAAATTATGCAATACCACATCAATTTCGAAAGGAATAAGTGCATTGAAAAGTTTTTTCTTTAAACTTGTACCTAAGAAATAAATTAAAAAAAAACAGGCAATGTCAATAATATTCAACCTGGTAGTGCTGTTACTGCCATTACCAACATCCTTTTTTATAAATGAAATCACTGTAAAAGAAGTAATGGAGATCCACAATAAAGCACTAACTGTTGACACTCATGTTGATACGCCAATGGCTATTCTAAACCAGGGATTGGATATGGGAAGGCAAAACCGGCCACCTCAAAGCCGGGTTGATTTTATTCGCATGAAAAAAGGTGGACTCGATGCCATCTTTTTTGCAGCATTTACCAGCCAGAATGAACGTACTCCTGAAAATACAGAAGCAGCTTTCCGGCTGGCAAATCAAATGATTGATTCAACCTATGCAGCATGTACAAAATACCACTCACAGGCACAAATTGCCACTAAATCGGCTGATGCTGCACGATTAAAAGCAGAGGGTAAACGAGCCATTTATATAGGCATGGAAAATGGATTTCCACTGGGAACAGATATTAAGCGGGTGAAAGAATTTTACAGTCGGGGAGTAAGGTATATCACCCTTTGCCATTCTAAAAACAACGACATCTGTGATTCGTCTACCGATGCAAAAGGATCTGAACATAATGGTCTGAGTGATTTCGGCAGGAAGGTAGTTGGGGAAATGAACCGGCTGGGAATTATGGTGGATGTATCACATATGTCCGATAAAGCATTTTACGATGTTGTTAAACTTAGTGAAGCACCGGTAATTGCCTCTCATTCAAGTGTAAGGGCAATTGCAGATCACCCGCGCAATATGTCGGATGAAATGATTAAAGCACTGGCAGAAAACGGGGGGGTAATACAAATATGTCTGTTGGACGATTACATAAAAAACCCGGACCCTGCCACTGAGCATTATAAGAAAATGCAGGAACTCAGGAAGATCTATAACACCGAATTTGAAAAAATGAATGAAAAAGAGCAACTGGATTTCAGAAAGCTCTGGAACGAAACCCGTGAAAAATATCCAAAAGTGCTTCCCACTGTAAAGGATTTGGTTGATCATATTGATTATGTAATAAATCTCGTGGGAATCGATTATGTTGGCATTGGGAGCGATTTTGATGGAGGCGGAGGACTCGCCGACTGTCAGGATGTAAGCCAGTTCCCAAATATTACACGTGAAATGCTTAACCGAGGCTACACGAAGGATGAAATCATTAAAGTTTGGGGAGGCAATTTCTTTCGCGTATACAAAAATGTGGAAAGGTTGAGCGAAAAATAACAAAAAACAAAAATGATTATGGTTCATATAACCCCTTTAACACTTCTTTTAGCTCAAATAAATTCATAAATTTGAACAGAACATCGTTTTGTTTTTAAATAAAATTAATTGATTGAAACATTCTGGCAGCAATAGAACATCCGATTCAGGTAAATTTTGGTTTACCCTCGATAATGCTGCAAAAATATATCCAGCAGTTATAAATAAAAACTTTACTGCGGTATTCCGAATAACTGCTGTGTTAAAACAGCCGGTTATGATTCAACAGTTAAGAAAGTCGGTACTGCTGGTAGAAAAGCGATTTCCTTACCTGAGAGTAAAACTTAAAGAAGGATTTTTTTGGTTTTACCTCGAACAACATTCCCTGCATTTTCCAGTTGAAGTAGACGAAAAGCCTTTTTGCCGAAAATTTGCAAAGAATGAGCTCCTGATAAGAATCAGGGCAAAGAATAACCGAATCAGTGCCGAGTTTTCACACATACTGACCGATGGTACCGCAGGCCTTGAATTTCTAAAAACCATCCTGATCTTATATTCCAAAGAATGCGGAGCCAAAGTTCCTGCCGGATTTAAACAGAATCTGGAAATCAAGATTAACGATGAAGAATATGAAGATGCTTATAAAAGATATTTTAAGGCAGATATTCCTCCAATGGTAAAAAGGTCACGGGCTTTTCACCTTCCCTACCATCTGAATTCCCCTGCCCGGTTTACCCTGCTCAAGACTGTTATGCCAACTGAACAAATAAAAAAGGTGGCGCTTGAAAAAGGCGTTAGCATAACGGTGTATCTGGTAGCGGTATACCTTTATATTCTGCAGGAAATTTCAGAAAAACTGGATGGACCGGGAAAATTTAAAAAAAGAAAAAGACTTCGGGTACAGGTACCAATAAATCTCCGCCAGATTTTACCATCGAAAACTATGCGGAACTTTTCTCTTTTTGTTATGCCTGAAATTGATTTACGTTTAGGCAACTATACTTTTGAGGAAATCGTAAAATCGGTTTTTCACCAGACTAAACTTGAAACTGACGAGAAACTGATAAACAAGAACATTTCGAGAAATGTAGGAAGTGAAAAAAAACTTTACATAAGAAGCATCCCTTTGTTTATTAAAAGTTTAATTCTGAGGATGAAATACTATTCATTGGGAACAAGCCAGTACAGTGGTGTCATTACTAATTTAGGAAAAATTGATTTGCCTCCCGAAACCGGAAATTTGGTTGACCATTTTATTATGACTCCTCCGCCACCAAACAAAATGCTGAAAGTCAACTGTGGTGTAGCAGGTTTTGGCGAAAAACTGGTATTAAGTTTTGGTAACATTACCCAATCACAGGAGTTTGAGGAAAAATTCATTAAGTTTCTGCGCGACCGGAACATTACGATTAAAATGGAATCAATCAAATAAGCACTATGATAAGGTGTCCAAATTGTGGAGTGGAATCGGAAGAAAATGCCAATTTTTGTTCTTTGTGCGGAGAATCATTTTTTGATGGCTCTCCAGAGAATCAATCGTTTAATAAATCTGGTAGAATTGGACGTGAAGAAAAAATATTAACCGATTACCGGCGGTTATCCGGTATACAGAAACGAAAAATATTCTGGAAAATTTCGGGGCTGGTATTTATTTCAGCAATTATTCTCACCTTGCTCATCGATTATATTTCCAACAGCTCCGTAACCTGGTCGAGGTATCCTGCTACTGTCAGTTTAGTGCTTTTCATCAACTTCACCTTGAATACCTTTTTTCATAACAAGTGGGTGCCACTGGTAAGCCTTAGTTTTTTATCGTTCATACTTCTTTTTATCCTGTTTGATGTATATGTTGGTGAAACCGGTTGGAAAACAATGCCTGGATTAGCCATCTTGGTTGTGGCTTATGTCACTGTTTTTACCCTTATTTTTTTAATTCACAAAGCGAAACAAAAAGGATTGAATGTTATTGCCTATTCACTTTTTGCTTCCGGGATTATATGCATCTGTATAGAAGGTTTAATTTCTCTCTACAACAGCAGTACCATTACTCTTGAATGGAGCCTGATAGTAATTGTTTCGGCTGCATTGATTTCCATTCTTCTGTTGTACATCCATTACCGGCTTAAAAAAGCGACCGATTTGAAACGGTTTTTTCATATTTAAGATCCAAATGTATTTATATCTCACCACAGAAAATTTGCATCTTTTAAAAAATTGCCCACAACTCACTCCATAAATCGCGCCCAAGCACAAAAAAGATAACCAGGCTGGCCACCCAACCATGGTAAAGCCCCAACGACCATAAGTTTCTCCATTTAAAATAGGCCAGACCAAATAAAAGCTCCATGAAAAAAGTAAAAACCACCAATGGAAAACTTGGATAATGTACCAGAGAAAAAACTGCAGAGATCAACAAAATAATTTGAAGTTTGCTAAGCCCGACCCACCGGATAGCATTTAAATTCCCGGCAACAAGTGCAAGTATTAAAAATTGCTGTATAACCCCCCAGACAGGATAAAAAATAAGAATAGGAATTATATGCCAGTTAATAAAAGCAGCATTAAATGCAGTTCCGTACCATATTACTCCTGCAACAGCAGCCAAAGCAAATGGTGATAGAAACGAAAACGACTTTTTAAAATTCTTTACCCTAAATCCCCATTGCTTTAAAATGAAACTGTTTCTTCGATATCTTATATAAATAAAACCAATCCAGAACAAACAGGCAGCAACAATATAAAAAACCCGCAATTCAATCCAATCCATGAAAATGTATTTCATGATTCCTGTTATCACCACTGCACCTGATTCAGTCCATCGCCATTTATCTGTTTCTGCTACATTATGCATTTTATTTTTGCCATTCACCAGATAAGGTTTTTTTAACATGGATTTGGTATTAACTGGTATTTCATTAAATGTACATTAAAATATGGCAAAAAGCACTTAACCCTGCAAAATAAAAACCGACACAGTTAAATAACATAACCGATGCTGTGGTTTCATTTTATTAATTAAATTTGAGAGAAAGCCGAAAATTTCAACTTTAGGGATTAAATGTTTCAGTAGATAAAACTACTTGATTACCAGGATATCGTACATTTTTTCCATGTTCAGCTGTAACAAAAACCCGGAAAGGTTCAAAGGACGATACTGTTTCGAGGGTAGCTTTTTTCTGACTCGACAGCAAACTGCTGGAACTTATCAGCTGGCCAAGATTTTCAGTATTCCCCTGTCTTGTTTCCATCCATACCACATAGGTTTCCTTGGAAGGATCCAGCCGCTCTATATCTGCCAAATCTTTTATATTAACCTGAATCCTATAGTTATTATTATCATCCTGTTTTACTTTTACATTGCCTTGCGCCGCCGGAACTATTGATGAATTTTGAAATTTTACTGTTTGGGCACATGAAGCAAAAAAAACTATTGTGGCTATCAGGACTGTGCCTGAAAAAAATTGTTTTGTTTTCATAATGCTTAAAATTAATTCCATACAAATCTAACAATTGATGTACAGGTTTGTTTTTTTTAAACATTAAATAACTGAAAAACAGGACTATATTATTATGTTATGAAGGTTAAGAGCCGAACTTTTTTTCACTGCATTAATCCATTAACTATAATGAATAACTTCATTTTAAATACTTAATTGTTCTCTAAAATATGAAAATCCGTTACCTGACTATTTACATGCACCAAACTTTTCCTAAGGTACAAAACATCTTTTATTAGCTAAAAAAATACCGGACAGAATCTTTACCTGATTAATTTATCGAAGATGTCTGCCTCAAAAAATTTATTTATTGTCTGTCGCTTCTGAAACATCCTTTTTTAATTGTCCGATTTTTGATGACATACTTTCAAATAAGTCATCAAATTTATTTTTAACCGATTCCAGATAGTCCTCACTTCTTTCGGCAATTCTTTCACGGGTTTCTGTACCCTTTTCGGGTGCGAATAACAACCCTGCTGCAGCACCTGCAACTGCACCTATTAATAGTCCCAATAAAATTTTTACTGCATTCATATTTCTTTAATTTATGATGAATATTTTTATTTTAATTCTTTAACTGCTCCTAATCAATTGAAAACCGATTTTACAAATATCTCATTTGCATAACTCATTTCGTATTAAATAAAAGAAGCAGTTAACCATCTAAGTAAACCTGAAAAGATTTTATACTCTTCTTCCCGAAATGATATTAATCAGAACTGCAATTACAGCTATAACAAGCAGTATATGAATTAATCCCCCTGCACTGTAACCTAAAAAGCCAATTAGCCATGCGATAACCAGAATTACCGCGATGATGTAAAGTAAATTTCCCATGTCAATTAAATTTTAAAATAAATACTCAATGAAATATTATACTTGGTATTAACTCAATTTTCATAATTCGGGTAATAAACTTTTGTGATTATTACACCATCACACTTATTTTTAACATTTACCTTAACAGATTTGTTCGATAAGCCTGAATTTTTATTATCTAAAAAACAAATTTAAAATAGTTAATCTTCATGCTCCTTATCAAGATTGTTTGGAAAACCACTCCGTCAATTACTCTTCAATCAAAAAAGAGTTCATTTGAACATTTCATTGAAGGACAATGTTTTTTAAACGTCTATGAGGTTAATAAATCACAGCAATGGATATAAAGAACAAAAAATATACAATTCCGGCAGAAGCCCGGATAGGGCATGTTCATTTAAAAGTTTCTGATTTAGAAAGATCGTTAAATTTTTACTGCGGCCTGCTTGGCTTCAATCTGGTTTCAAGGTACGACAATGAAGCAGCCTTTATTTCGGCAGGTGCCTACCATCACCACATTGGATTAAATGTTTGGTACAGTAAAAATGCCCCGCCTCCACCCATCAAAACTACCGGTTTGTTTCATGTAGCCATTCTTTATCCCACACGAAAAGATCTGGCTGTAATCCTCCGGCGACTGCAGGAAATAAGTTATCCGTTTAAAGCATCCGATCATGGTGTCTCAGAAGCCCTTTACCTGAACGACCCGGACAAGAATGGTATAGAACTTTACTGGGACAGACCAGAAGAAGAATGGCCAAGAACCGAAGACGGCTTGCCCGATATGTATACCCAGCCGCTCAATATAAATAATATGTTGAATGAACTGAAAAATGAATAGGAAAAAAATCAAACATTAACCATAAGCGGTAAAATAAAAAGCATATGGAAAAGTTATTCCTGCGAGTAATTATTAAAAATACCTTCTTACCCTGTTCTTGTAATCAAGATAATCTTCCCTATAATATGCCAAAAGAAATTTTTCTTCCTTCTTTATAAAAAAATGGATGAGCAGCACTGAAAGCAATGCTATAATTATAAACAGATACCCGGTAAGAATCAATGCCTGTCCAATAAAATAAAAATCTATAGAAAGGAAAAAAGGGTTTCTCGAGAATGAAAAAATTCCGGTGGTTATAATTTTCCCCTGATTTTTTCTGTTCATACCAAACCGCAATGATGATTGAAAGTGAAGCATAGTAATAAACATCATGATAACAGATAAAATTATCAAACCTGCACCTGTTGCACTAAGCCAGGAAGAAATCACTTGTTGCCGGATAAGAAATTCGAAACCGGCAGAAACCGGTATTTGAAAAGTCTGTACTGCCAGTGCAATTAACCAAAGCAACAGCAGCAGAAAAAAAATAGGGTAAAGGAAAAAAATGGTGAAGTGTTTCTTTTTAAAACCTGCACGAACTGAAATGCCTCTTTTGTGCAACCTCATTACCTTAATGATGATGAGTAAGAAGATAATCAGAAAACCGGCCAGAGGAAAAATGCCCAATAAACACATATGGCTTTTTGGGCATTAAAAGTAACGCTTAAAATGATTTTCAGGCTGTTTTCGAGGCTGTTTTATAATTCAATTTTCCGAAAGATTCTTTTAAATATTAGGGAATGAAAATCCAAATGTTACAGGATATAATTCAGGGCCCCTGCCGTCTTTAAAAAGCGGAGTCATTCCATAATTTACAAATACAGAAAAATCGCCAAACCCGATTCTTCCGGTAAGGTCATATTTAAACTGGTTCAGGTTAAAATTACTGCGCGATTTCTCTTTGTCGTCCTTGTACTTATATTTGGTGTGTGAACCGATATTAACTCCACCCACAACACCCGCTGACAATGAAAGGTTTGAGCTTCCCATGCGCAGAGGTGTTTTTATCTCCAGCATCAGCGGAGCGGAAATATAGGTTACATTCAATTTTGATTTTTTCAAACCTTCGGGGTTTAAACCAACAGGCACAGCAATCCATCACCTTCCCGTTTCTCAACGGTAAGGGGCTGATCAAAGGTATAATCCATAAAGCTAAAGCCAAGCCCTGTAACCAGAGCAAAATTATTGGCTTCATTGGAAAAGGCCCATTCCATAATGTTCAGGTTAACGGAAATCGATTTTCCATAATGCAGTTCCATAAAATCATTTGGAACTTCCGTCTGAAGGTTATGGTAAACGGAATAATCCGTTTGATGAAACATATTCATACCAAACTCCAGCCCTGCCCAATGAGGATTAAAGTTTGAGTTCGTTTCCTTTCGTCTTTCTTCCTTGTCAACTTTCACATAGGTGCTGTTACCGCCTTCAACAACATTAAAAGTACGTCTGCCTATACGAATATGAGTTGTATCGCCTGAATTATTGGTAACAACTTCAATACCTTTATCATTTCCAACCTTTACCTGAGTGCTTTTATCGTTTTCAATGACAGTGATCACCTGATTATGATCCGTTTTTATCCGGGTTGTATCTTTTTGTGCAAAAATGCACAAGCTTGTGAATCCAAACAACATCGTACTTAATAATCTTTTCATTTTTTCTGGTTTATTTAATCTGTACCTCAGACGAAGAGCCATAGATGAAAGTTACAGCACGTAATATTTTTTAGGTTTAAACCCTGATTTATGAAACAGGGAAAGCAGGGTAATCTGTTTTATTTCATTGGGATTGAGAAAGCAAGCAATCGTGAATCGTAGTTGAGTTGAGTAATCTGACCGCCGGAATTCATTTCGTAGTTGAACTTTTTCCCGGAGATGCCGGAAATGAGATTAAGACCCATCCGTGCCGCTTTTTTCACCGACAGGTTGTCCAAACCAGTTTTCTCTTTGACAATGTCGACCAAAAGACGTTCGTCATTTATAGAAATTTCCGGATTGCTTACTCCGATTTCTATCGGCATTAAAGAATTATGAATCTCTGAATCAGTGCCCAAGGTGGCATATAAAGAGGGAATTTTCTCTTGAATTTCTGCTGAAACTCTTGATTGGGCATTATTTTCAATGTCAGGCTGCTTTTGGGTTGATTCAAACGGCTTTTCGTCAGACAAAGCTTTTATGTCGGTTTTTCTTTCAGCGACCGGTGTTAGTATACGGTCTGAAACAGGATATTCCTTTTTCAGTGAATCCTTCGGCAAGGTTATTGGATGTTGAGGTTCCTTCCTGTTTTCAGATATTATTGCCTTATTTTCAGCCGGGAATGGTTCGGTGGTAAAATCACTACCCATGCGATAAGCCAAAAATGCAATTGCAATCACTGCTGCAACACGGGCAATCCACAATAAAATTCTTTTTTCCTGATTTGGGCGGTACAACCTGCTTTTTTTTCGAAAAACAATGTTAATGTCGGCCTTAAGCTTGACCTTTTCGAACAATTCCAATTCTTTTTGTTTAGAAGGATGTACCGACAGATAAGCGTCCAACTCAGCTTTCCCGCTGGCAGAAATATCCCCTTCAGCAAAAGCGACTGCCACATTATTAAATTTTTCAGGCAGATCGTATTCCTCTTTATATAAGCTTTCTTTTTTTTCAAAATAAAGAATATCTGCTTCAAGTTTAATAGCATCTGCTGTCTGCAGTTCCTCTTTTAAATCGGGATTCTGTATGAGGAAATCGATAAAATCATCTATAAGTTCATGATCCAGATTTCCTTCCAGGTAATCCAAAAAAAATATTTCATAATTATCTCTGGTGATTTTCATTTTAAATAATGGTTTCAGGGTTACCAATATAATTCTTCAAATAAACCCGCGCACGGTAAATATAAACCTTTACCTGCGATTCATTCAGACCGGTAATACCACCTATCTCATGATAGGAATAGCCTTCATAATCGCGTAACAACAGCACCATCCGTTGAATTTCAGGCAGCCGGTTCACAGCTTCTTCTAGGATTTCTCCTAAATCGGAATAACTATTTTCGTGCCCCTCTTCCGGCAAATTCAAGTCATTAGAATATGAAGCCCGTTTTTCTTTTCGTATGCAATCGATCATTGTATGGTATGCAGTAGTGAAAAGATAGGATTTCACTTTAGTTCCATCCACATTTTGAACATTCTTCCATAATTTTTCATAACAATCCTGCACAATATCCTCGGCCATTTGCATGTTCTTTATACTTTTCAGTACAAATCGGAAAATCCTGTCGGCATATAATCTTACTGCCTGATTATAATCGTTTACTGTCATCAATCGTTGGAAACATAGTTCAAATCATAAGACGCATGAGGTTTGGGAAAGTTACAATCCAAAATTTATTTTCCAGACAATTTTTTAAAAATTAAAGCTGTATTAAAATCAGACTTATTCAGAATAACCTTAAAAAAACTAATATTTAGCCACATTAGTGTCTGGTAAAAGAATGTTAATCATCCGCGCGGTACTTTTTTATTACCAACCGGAATGTCAGTTTTTGAGTAACTACCCAAAAAAGTCAGGCATGGGTAAAAATAAAAAATTAAAAAAACAACCGACAACGTTATACCCGATCTGTTGTAGCGGCAGAAAACAGGATAACTAAAAATTTACAAAACAGGTATCACCCCAGGGTACATTAAAATGTAAATGTATTCTGCCGAAGGCTCCTGAGCCAGATTTGGAAGATTGGCATAGCACAGGCAGCAATGTGCCTCTTCACCTGCAAGAGCTGATGGTACCGTTAAAACTGATTCTCTTTCCCTTCGGATACTTCTCTGAAGGCTTTCGGCCGCATACTTCTTTGAGGGAAAGTATGCCAAAAGCATTACCGTGTCATCGCTTCGTACGCCGGGCCTCTCAGATGTGGCCGGCCAGGAGAACCTGAAATAAAGGGTATTGTGAGCTACCAAAGTTAGTATAGAAGCTAGTATGAAGCTAGTATAAAGATAGTCTAAAGATAGCCGCTGACTAACTTTGGACTATATTTATATATAGAATTTACTATAATTAAACTTATTTTTGTAGGGCAAAAAATAGCATTAGTCAGGCGGTACTTTTCAATACCATCCGGAAATGTCTGCTTTTAAGTTAATGCTTGCCAATCTTTTTAATAACCTTTGTGAAAAGCCGGGTTAAACGCAATCGGGATTTTTCCAATCCAGTTTCAATAATGCGGCAACAGTTGATGAACTACATCACCATATATGGCTTCTTAGAGGACCCGGAAGGCAGTTGGAAGAAAACTATAAAAAAAAATAAATTGAACTATCAAAATCCGCTATTTCCGGAAATAGAGGGGGCTTACTTTTGAACATAAAAAACACATTTACTGATTAACGGCATGTTCAAAATAAAGAATTATAACTATTCCGGTTTACCGGACAACAATGATTTAGCCACTAAAATTTAACTAAGTTTTAAAATGAAGGTATATGCTCCACTTAATTCATTGCTAAAAAAAATCTTTTCCTCATTTGGGCGCAAGGAGTGCAGGAATTCAGATTGGCTGAATTTGATAAAACTAAAACTTTTTCTCTTTCAAATAAAAAGAAACTAATTTCGAATCATAACAAATCAAATATTGAACAAGCAAATTGCGGTTTATCAACAGATAGAATTCTCCGGGAACAGGATTTCCTCTCCTCCACTGAAAATTGCAAGATGTAAATTATAATTTAAAGTCGGAACTGTTTATTTTTCTTCTTTTTCCGAAAAAAAAGAGAAGCTTTTATTCAATAATTTTCACCCATCCATATTTATCGGATTCTTCACCATATTGAATTCCGCGGAGTTTATTGTAAAGTTTTAACGACCATTCACCGGCATCATTCTGATTGCCGTATCTAAACCAATTATCGTTATCGGCATCATAAATTCCTTTAATTGGAGAGATAACCGCAGCGGTTCCGCAAGCACCTACTTCCTCAAATTCTGAAATTTCCTCGAACGGAATTTTCCTGGCCTCCACCTTTAATCCTATTTCATCGGCCAAAACCATAAGGCTTTTATTGGTAATTGAAGGTAAAATGGATTCCGAAAGAGGTGTTACATACGTTTTATTTTTTATACCAAAAAAATTTGCAGGTCCGCATTCATCGAGGTACTTCTTTTCTTTGCTATCGAGATATAGAACAGCCGAAAAGCCCTGATCCTTAGCCAGTTTTCCTGCACCCATACTGGCTGCGTAATTTCCCCCCACCTTAAATTTTCCCGTACCCTGGGGAGCTGCCCGGTCATACCTTCGCATGACAATCAGGTTTGTAGGCTTAAACCCTTCGGGAAAATAGGGACCGACCGGCATCACAAAAACCATAAACAGGTATTCACTTGAAGGTTTTACACCAATTTCGGGGCCTGTACCAATAAGCAACGGTCTGATATACAAGGAAGCTCCGCTTTCATAAGGTGGGATGAAATGCTCGTTCATTTTTACAGCCATGCTTACCGCTTGCATGAATTTCTCAACCGGGAGTTTGGCCATTAAAATTCCATCACAGGAATTTTGCATACGTTTGGCATTTTCATCCATCCTGAAAATTCTGATTCTACCGTCCCTCCCCCTGAAGGCTTTTAATCCCTCAAATGCTTCCTGTCCATAATGAAGAGCTGTTGCCGACATATGCAGGTTAATTGTACTGGATTTACTTACTTCCAATTCTCCCCATGTGCCCTCACGATAAAAGCAACGTATATTATAGTCTGTATCCCGGTAACCAAACCCCAAATTTTTCCAGTTTAAATTTTCCATATCCCGATTCATTATTAAAGATTTAATTTTGAAAAACAAGTTTCAAAACCAATGTGGCAAATTAAGTAAAATTCTCTATTCTCAGGTAAGATAATTATCAGGTAATAAATAAAATTCTGCATGATTTAATAATGTACCTTAACTGCTAGTTGTGATTTTTCAAATCCGGAAATTCAATCTCCAAATAATACCCACTGTGTTTTCGGATATTTAAGACGGTTTGATTTTTAAAAATCAGGTACTGTCCTTTTATTCCCTGAAGAATTCCCTCAATCACTGCCGTTTTATCGAACGACAGGGCTTTAACTGTAAGCGGATAATCAGGCAGAGGATACTCAACAGATGTAATGGCATCATCGCTGCATCTGTATTTTTTAAGTTCAGCAGGTAATAAATTCAGTGCCTTTTTTTTCTCTTCCAGCAAATTAATGTTTTCATTGCCGCAGCTTTTAAGCATTCCTTGCCAATTGGTACGATCGGCAATATATCTTTTTAGAAACAACTCAATAATGCCAGCTATATGCCGGTTTGGTGTGCGGGCAAGTTTTATAGCGAAACTTGCTCCCTGGTCAATCCATCTCACAGGTATCTGATGATGCCGTGTTACTCCCACTTTTAAATCACATGCCACTGCAAGATATACGTAATGTTCGGTTAGATCCTGAATCTTTGCCCATTCCATATCCCGGGCAATCCCGAAATGTGATTTCGACAGTTCAGGCCTTATTACTGACTCACCGGCCTCAGGTGCAACCTGCAGGCACTTATAACAAAATCCCTGACTAAATGAGCGTTTGATTTTCTTTCCGCAGGAAATGCAGTTAATCTGGCCTGTGAATAATAATCTGATGTTTTTCCCAATCTGTGGGTTTAAATAAAAACTACTGGCACCAATCTGCAGATAATAATCCACCGGGGACATCAGTTCTGATCGCATTTTAAGAATGTTGCCTTCAAGCTTCATTACCGAAAGTTTTAAAATTGAACGGCCTAATGTTATTCCGTACAAGTTTAGTAAACAGTAGCGAATATTCAGGTAATCCATTGAAAGAATGACCAAATAACAATCATAAAATAATCTTTACCCAACGCTAATCATCAAAGCCCGGAGGTTTAAATTCCATTGCTGCAGGAAAAATAACAAGCATTTGCTTTCTAATAACTGAAAGTGGTTCCAAAAGTTCAGAATTTCATCTCTATTTCAAATAACGTAGGGCGAAATATTCCCTCCTTTGATTCCATGCCTCGCTTTAAAATGTATAGATACGACATTAAGATAATATACCGTGGCAGAAAATGAAAAAGCAAAACCTCGATAAACCGATAGAAAACTACCATACAGACTGATAATACAACTTTCCCTGCAGCAATACTGAAGGAAACGTATTCAATAAATAATATTAAATAAATACAATTAATTTTTATCTTGCATGCAAAATTGTACGGACAAATTACACTATGAAAAATCTGACAAAATTTTTATTTATTCTTAATATTGTTTTTCTTTTAACATCTTCTAAACCAGACAAAAATTACTATAACGAATTGTACCGCCCCCAATTTCATTTTACACCTGAGAAAAACTGGACAGGCGGACCAGGGGGATTGATGTATTATGATGGTGAATTCCACATGTTTTACCTGTACAATCCTCAGGGAAAAGAAAATGAATTAATGCATTGGGGGCATACGGTAAGTACTGATCTGATAAGCTGGAAGCCTTTACCTGTTGCATTATATCCCGATGAGAATTCAGATGACAAAGAAAAATGCACCATATCTTCAGGTTCAGTCGTTGTGGATGAAAAGAACCTTTTGGGGAAGCAACATGATAACGAAAAAACCTTTGTAGCCTTTTATACCAGCCCCCAATGTGGTCAGCATATTGCCTACAGTACCGATAAAGGGCGTTCATGGAATAAGTATAAAGGCAATCCGGTAATTCCTTACAACGAAACAGATGATGCCCGGCATCCAAGAGTAGTTTGGCATGAACCTTCCCAGAAATATGTAATGGCACTTTACCGGAAAGAGTCGGAGGACGATAAATCGAAAGGCATTTCTTTTTATACTTCTGACAATCTTACTGACTGGCAGTATAAAAGTCATATCCATGGATTTTTTGAGTACCCCGATTTATTTCAAATGAAAGTGAGCAACCGGCCTGAAGAATCAAAATGGATACTTTTTGATGGTGATGGAAGTTATTTAATAGGTAATTTTGATGGTGATAAATTTACACCGGAAACGGCCAAAATGAAAAGCGATTTTGGAAAGAATTATTATGCTACCCAAACATGGAGAAATGTACCTGAAGAAAACGGCCGAAACATTCAGCTGGCTTGGATGCGTGGAGGGAGTTATCCGGATATGCCTTTCAACGGTCAGATGACTTTCCCCTCGGAACTTTTACTTAAAAAATTTAATTTTGGTTATAAAATTGTTCGTAAACCCGTTGCTGAGGTAGAAGTTCTGCATGATAAACATTATAAATGGGAAAATAAGAACATCATTCCGGGAATAAACCAGAATATAGTAAAAAATGTAAAAAGCGACTGCCTTCATATTATTGGCGAATTTGATCTTAAAACCTGCAGTAATTTTGGCTTTTATATTCGCAGGAATAAGAAGCATACTGGTACCGAAGTGCTTTATGATGTTAAGCGCGGCACCATTTCAGTTATGGGTGTTTCAGCACCGGTTGAACCAGTAAATAACAAGATTTCTCTTGAAATTTTAATTGATCGTTCGTCAATAGAACTATATGCCAACAATGGGCAGACTGTTATTTCCAACTGCTTTACTCCTGATGAAGGTGCTAAAGGATTGCTGTTATTCTGTGCCGGTGGAGAGTTAGTTGTTGATAAGCTCGATATTTTTGAAATGAAGTCAGCCTGGAGAACCGCCAAATAGATTTATAAAATAAGCGTTATCAGTTGCACTACCACAATTAAAAATACCATTGCAACCGGGTAAACGGTAGCATAGGCAATTGAGTGGGCATTGGTATCGGTCATGGAATCGGCTGCAGCCAGACCGGGAGTGCTTGTCATACTGCCACTAATGCCTCCCAGCATACTTAACAGGTTCATCTTGAAAATCCATTTTCCTGCAAATGCTGCAATAAACATAGGCAAAAGTGTAATTATGCCTCCAATAAGAAACAGCTCGAGGCCGTATTTTTCAAAAGTTGTTACTATATCGGCTCCTGCATGGGTACCAACAGCTGCAAGAAAAAATATCAGACCAAGTTGTCGTAGAAGTTGATTTGCTGCTCCGCTCATTGTCCACAAAACCGGTCCGGTTTTACCTATCCTTCCAACAATAAGAGCCACAATGAGTACACCACCTGTAAGCCCGGGACTGAATGAAAAATTTCCAATGGCAATATTTATTTTTCCTACCAGTACCCCTAAGATGATGCCCAAAGCAACCGGCAGGATATCGGTATCAGAAAGCCGTTTCTTATCATCTCCAAAAATTCGGATAACCATTTCCATACTTGCTTTACTGCTGGCAATGATTAGTTTATCACCAAAATGGAGTTTCGAATTCGGAGATGGTGAAATATCAATTCCCGACCTGCGTATTCGGGTGATAGTAGCATTATATGTATGCAGCAGGTTTATCTGCCCGATTGTTTTGTTCACAACCTGTTTATTGGTAATTAATACCGATCTCACATCATAGTTTGCATCCAGTGGAATCTCTTCATCGACAGAAGTACCAATCAAAATACCTACCCGTTCCAGTGACTCACCGGTGCCCACTGCCTTTATCAAATCATTTTTATGCAATATTGTTTCTGAAGTTGGTGTTACAGCCACCCCATTATGGACCACTCTTGAAACCACGGCTTTGGTCATATAACGAATGCGAAGTTCACCAATTGATTTACCTGTAATTTTTTCATTTTCGACAATAAAATTTTTATGCAACACTTCGGGGAATTCTTCCTTTATTTTCATCTGGTATTCCTGCTCTGAGTTCTTCAATGAAGTACCCACTATTTTTGGGAGAAAACGGATGAAAATAATTACTCCGATAACACCAAAAGGATATCCCACCCCATAACCGATAGATGCCAGTGGAGAACCGGTTTGATCAATTGCAGCTGCCAGACCTGGGGTGCTTGTCAAAGCACCGGTAAACAGTCCTGTAGCAATATTCTTATCAATATTAAAAATGAAAACAACAGCGACGGTAATAATTGCCGCTGAAAAAATCAGAAGAGATGCAAATACAGCAAGTTGCCGGCCTTCCTTCTTAAACGATTCAAAAAAACCAGGACCTGCCTGAATGCCTATAGTAAAAATAAACACTACCAGACCCAGGTATTGAAAATCGGAAGGTATTATTATCCCAAAATGACCAAACAGCAGCGCAACAAAAATAACTGCTGATGCATCGAGCGAAAGGCCGGCTACTTTAATTCTGCCTATCATTAAGCCCAAAGCAACAATTAAGAAAAGGGCAAAATAATTGTTTTCGAGCAGATTCATTGTTCTTTTTTTTCTTTACAAAAGTAGTGAAATGTAATCCTTCGGTTTAAAATCAGAAAAAAAGGAACAGATTCTGCACTAAATTTAATAAACGTTTTATAAATGAGCTGTTACGACAACCATCCGGTTCCCATAAGAAAACTCAGATTATCACCTGGAGCAAATTCCACCGGTTGTTTTCCTTTTTTAAACACCTTACATTTTTGCATTCCAATAAGTTCCATTCTGTCATTTTCCAATTTCAGCATGGTACCTTCCCGTAAACCAACAACATAAATTTCGGGATTTATTTCTGTAAATTCATGAATACGCTGATCGCGGGTTTCTCCAGCATGTCCCTGAGCAGTTGCATCATGATAATGAGGGTTGATTTGGAATGGAATCAACCCAATGCAATCAAAACCTTTGGGTTCAATAATAGGCATATCATTGGTAGTGCGTAATGTGGGGCAAACAATATTCGCACCTGCACTCCAGCCTATATAGGGAGTAGCATTGTATGCCTTTTCCCGGATAGGGTTCATCAGCTTTTTATCATGCAACATGCGAACCAGTTTCCAGGTGTTTCCTCCCCCAACAACTATCGCCCCGGCATCTTCAATCGCCTTTATGGGATCGGCAAATGTATGTATTCCTTTAATATGATGACCTACTTCAGCGAACCGTTCTTCTACCTTTTCACAGTATTCATCGAATGAAAAGCTAACAGCAGCATAAGGAATGAACAAGGCAGTCACCGGTTTTTTTCCCAAAAAGTTTTTAATTTCATCTTTCGGATAATCCAAGAAGGCTTCACCAGCCATAGTAGAATTGCTAATGAGTAAAAGTTTCATATTGTTTCTGTTTTATTTTAACTGCAATTACAGAAACATTGATTTCACTTGCAATGATAATTATTGGGTTTTAGAAATATTTTAAAAATTCAGGCAGCCAAATTGCAGGAATATTAAATTCCGGTTTTAAATTCATCAAAACATCTGATCCGTATATTTCATTTCATTCGTACATGTCGTTTAACTTACAATTTGCCAGTTCTACCATAAAATCACCGATTTGGTCAGTCACCTTATTCAGAAATCTTCGTCCCTTTTCAGCTGAAGCTTTTCCTGGATCTCCAATACCCGTATCTTCACTAACCAGGTTCCACTGCCGAGGTGACCAGGCAATTTGATTTTCGATGCCCTTAAGTTTCCATTTTTTGGCTTTCCCTTTGCCGGCTTCCTCTAACGGTAAAACCAGTTCGGGAAAATAATGCATAATTACACTTGTTTCCATTTCATTAGCATGATCTCCACCCTCTTCAAAAAATTCAGAATTTTGAAACAATTTAAACCATTGATTCAGGGCAATGAACATTCCAGGGTATTTTGGCATGATTTCACGGATGTGCGATTTAAAATCATTCCCTCCATGTCCGTTCATTATTAAAAGTTTATGTATGCCCTGGTTATATAAAGCCCTTGCAATATCATCCAGAATAATCATTTGAGTTGAAGGCCTGGTGTGGAGACAAAAAGGCATTTCAATCTGTCCTGGATTTTGTACACCTAAAGGAATTGTAGGCAGTACCATCACTTTGGCTCCTTTTTCCCAGGCTTTTTTTGCAGCCTCATAAGCAATTCGGGTTGTTTCGAGCGAATCGGTTCCATAAGGCAGATGAAAATTGTGTGGTTCAGTTGCCCCCCATGGAAGCACTGCCAATTCATATTTTTGAGTTTTAACCTGCTTCCAGTTTGTTTCCTCTAAAATATAATGTCTCATATTCAAATATTTTTATAAACTGATTAATGAAATTCCAAAAGTTACAGGAATCAGATAAGGTCCTTTATCTTCCTTAAAAAAGGGTACGAGTTCATAGGTGGCAAACAGGTTAATCCAACGGTAACCGGTTCTAACCATTATTCCGTATTTAAAATCCTGAAGCGAATAATGACCCGGAACTTTCAATTTCTCTTTTTTACCTTCTGTGCGGTACTTAATCTTGGTATGGCTTCCAAGGCGATACCCACCATATAAACCTCCTGCAAAATAAATCCGGTTATCGTACCGGTTAAGCCTGATTTGGAATTCGCTCAAAAGTGGAATAATAAGAGAAAGTACAGATAATTTTGATTTTTGATTTTGATCAAAAACCAGCATCAGGGGCTCAACCGTACCATCATCAAGTCGTTTAAGTGTAGTATTATCATTTAGCCGGTAACTTTGAAGGTGTATTCCCAATCCGGAAACAAGGCCAATGTTATTCCTGTTTCGTTGCAACCCAAAGTTCTTCTGAATCAGGTTTATAAAAGCAGAATTGGAACGAAAAACATCATTATCCAGAAAGCGGGTATTGTAGCCTGAATAATTTTCTTTAATAAAAGCATTGAAACCAAAATCAAAACCAGCCCAGTGGCCTGAGAATTTATCGGTCCACAGGTTAAATCCCGGTTGAGAAAATTCCCTTAGATCAAGATCTTTCAGAAGCTCTTCAGGATCCACATCAATCGGCACAATAGTGTCGTTCTGAGCCTCAGACTTAAATACAAAAGTTGTGACCACCAGAATTAACATGATTTTAATGATAAATATATTTGCCACAGAAACTTTGCCTTTTAAAATCATGAAGCTCATTTTTTTAATCATAAAAATCAAACAAATGTAAAGCATTTTATGTTGAATCCACAGAAAATTATCCCGAGAAAATAATGAACCTTACTTTAGAAATTCGAAATAAGAATTTGGTAAATCTCAAGAATAATTTAAAAAACAAAAAGAATTTAAGTTAAAACCCTGTATTTCATTTTAAAAGGTTACTTTTGCGCCCACAAATTTTTATATTAACATTACATGATTTTATTTAATGAAATGGGCCTTAAGCCAGAGATTCAACAAGCTGTTGAAGCACTTGGATTTGAAGTGCCCACACCCATCCAGGAAAAAACCATTCCTTTTTTACTGGAATCTAATAATGACCTGGTAGCCCTTGCACAGACAGGAACCGGAAAAACTGCTGCTTTTGGGCTTCCAATTATTCAGCAAATAGATACAACAAAAAATCAAACACAGGCATTAATACTTAGCCCCACGCGGGAACTTGCACTTCAGATTGCCAGCGATCTTGCTAATTATTCCCAGTTTATTCAGCAATTTAACATTGTTGTAGTTTATGGAGGTGCTGACATACAAAAACAAATAAGACAGCTCGACCGTGGTGCTTCCATTGTTGTAGGCACACCGGGGCGCACACTTGATTTAATAAAAAGAAAAAAACTAAAAGTTAATGAAATAAAATGGTTGGTTCTTGATGAGGCAGATGAAATGCTGTCAATGGGTTTTAAAGACGATTTAGATGCTATACTTGAAACGTCACCGGCAGAAAAGCAAACATTGCTGTTTTCTGCTACCATGCCAAAGGAAATTGTGTCAATAGCCAACCGGTATATGACCAATCCGAACGAAATATCGGTAGGGAAGAAGAATACAGGTGCAGAAAATGTAGAACATCATTTTTACCTCATTCATGCCAAAGATAGGTACATTGCATTAAAACGTGTTGCCGATATTAATCCCAACATTTATGGAATTATTTTCTGCAGGACACGTGCTGAAACAAAAGAAGTAGCCGATAAACTCATGCAGGATGGTTATAACGCTGATGCATTACATGGAGATCTTTCTCAGGCGCAACGCGATCATGTAATGGGACGATTCCGCAGTAAACACCTCCAAATGCTGGTTGCAACCGATGTAGCAGCACGGGGCCTTGATGTTAACGACCTGACACATGTTATCAACTACAACCTTCCGGACGACCCAGAAATTTATATCCACCGAAGCGGACGGACAGGAAGGGCTGGTAAAAAAGGAATATCGGTTACCCTCATCCACCTGCGCGAAAAAGGAAAACTGCGCCAGGTTGAAAAGAAAGTAAACAAAACTTTTTTACAGAAAGATGTTCCCTCCGGAAAGGAAATTTGTGAAAAGCAATTATTTAATCTCATTGATAAGGTTGAAAAAATAGAGGTAAATGAATCTGAGATAGCCCAGTTCATGCCTGTTATTTATAAAAAACTTGCATGGCTCGAAAGGGAGAAACTTATTAAACATTTTGTATCGGCCGAGTTTAACCGATTTCTACAGTATTACGAAAATGCACCCGACATTAATGTTAACGAATCGCATTTCAGCGGCAGGGATTTTGAGCCACTTGAAAGTGGAAGACGGGATAGAAAAGGCAGGAAAGAAAAAAATGAATCAAAAGGTAGAATTGTACGAACCGACCGGGGCGGGAAAAAAAGAGGAGGTTATGAGTTTTCCAGGTTCTTTTTTAACCTGGGGAAAAAAGATGGCATTAACAAACGAAATATTATTGACCTGGTTAATCAGCATCTTCCTGACAAAAGCGTGGAAATAGGAAATATTGAAGTATTGAAAAGCTTCTCATTCTTTGAAGTTGACCAGCGTTTTGAAAAACAGGTTTTAAGAACATTTCAAAATGCCACTTTTAAGGGAAAACGGATGAGCGTGGATATTGCCCGCGGAAAATGATTTTCTCTTTCCTGGTTCCTTCTCTCAAATAGAATATAAAGAAGTTGTTGCAGTAAATTTATAAAAGAATTTAAGGAGCAACTTCTTTTTTTACAAAAGGAAATCAATAGGACTTTTTTTTTCTTCAATGTGAATTGCATCGGGGGCAGAATCTGCTTTCTGCTTTAAATCAAGTCTGCAGTAATCTTTATTTGATGCCGTTTAATCAAAAGTTTAAAACTTTGATTCAAACAAAAACAAAAGCAGATTTCAATACCTTGATATTTATGCGGTGAATTTTCGTATGAAGCCCAAAATAATTCAATCTGTTTCCAATTTATATCTTCTTCCATCCAATAAAATAAACTTTATTCCTGGCGGCAAAAGTGCGTTATTGATCATTAAATCCTATCAGGAAGCAATTTTCTTATCCTGTTTTCTTAAAACAATTCTACAAAAAGAATAACATACCCCTGAAAGTGGATGAATTAGCTTCAACATTTTTTGGGCCTGACATGTTTATGATAATGAATGAATTGTTATAAATCATTGACTAATAATAAGGATTGTGATTTGATTTACAATTAATTTTAATTACGCACACTAACTTAATCAGGAGGAGAAATACTATGGAAAACGAGTTAAACGATAAAAGAAATTCAGGGAAACTGAAAAAATCAGCTGTAAAAAACATAGTTGCCGGGGCTATTATTCTCATCATAATAATTACAGGATTTATTATACTTCTAAATAAAGATTCTCAAATCAATGAACTTCAGATGGAAAACCAAAAACTGGATTTGGTTGTACAAAAAAGAGATTCTGTTATTAATGAGCTTGATGCTGCAATAAGTGAAATAGAGCAGAACATCAGTTTTATAAAAAATAAACGGGAACAACTGGAATTCGAATACAGTGAAGGCAATCAAAATAAAAAGGAACAAATTATTGAAGATATTGCCCTGATGAATACCATGCTTGTGGAGAGTGAGAAGAAAATGGACGAACTTACAAGGAAACTGGAATCCTCGGAGATTGAGGTAAATACATTTAAAAACCGGGTTGCAAAGCTTAGCAATGAATTACAAACTCAAAGCCAGGTAGTTTCAACCTTAAAACAGGAGCTGGAGAATCGTGATGACCGTTTGACAGAATTGGATAAGAAGCTTAATAAACTTGAAAAGATAATTGTGGTTCAAACCGATTCTCTGAATGAACTTGCAGATTCTGTGAACCGATCTTCCGAGAAAATACAACAAATGGATCAGGAACTTTATAAAGCATATTGGGTAGAGGGAACATTCAGGGAATTAGTAGAAAATAATGTACTTGCCCGTGAAAAGGGATTTTTAGGAATTGGAAAAAATAAAATCCTCAAAAATAATTTTAATGAAGATTATTTCACTGAACTCGATGTAAGGGAAACTGAAATTCTTCCTATAAATGCCAAAAAAGCAGAAGTTATTTCTGAACATTCTGCTAAATCCTACAGATTTGTTTATCAGGATGATTTGATTGCATATCTAAAGATAGAAGATCCGGATGAATTCTGGAAATTAACCAAATATGCTGTTATTGAAGTTAAACAATAAGCTTAAACTACCCTGTGATGAAAAAGAGTATTATATTTTTGGTATCGGTCATCCTGGTTTCCGCTGTCGTGTTAACACAATGCTCTAAGGATGAAATAAGCAATCCCAAAGCAGGAACATTAACATTAAAAATCACAGATGCTGCCTCCGATGATGAAGCCATAAAAGGAATATTTCTGACCATTTCCAATATAAAAGTAAATGGAAAGCCTGTTCGTGATTATGTTCCACAAACAGTGGAAATATCAGCACTCAGGAAGGGGAATACAAAGCTGCTTGTAAATAAGGAATTACCGGCAAAGGATTATGAACAGATATCCCTTGTTCTTTCCTCTCTTTCAGGCCAATCAGGTAATTTCACAGGTAGTTATGTGCTCACAAAAGATAATAACAAACACAATTTAATGTCAGACAGCAACGAAGAAATTGAAATCACAATTTCAAAAGATTTTGAACTCTTACCAGGAAATGAAACCGAATTAATAATTGATTTTGACCTGCGAAAAGCCATTGTACGCAGCAAAACGCAAAAAAGTAACTATCAGTTTGTAACGGCAGAAGAGCTTGAAAAGGCATTAAGAATAGTGGAAGAGAAGAAAACAGGAAGCATTTCCGGAACAGTTGAAGGCAACAGTTATGAAGACAGTGAAACGTATGTACTCATTTACAGGCATGGAGAGTTTAAATCATCTGTTGAAGGAACAGGCACTGGAAAAAGCAAAATTTTATTTGCCAATGCAGTAAGTAGCGCAAAGGTAGAATCTGATGAAAGCTACAGGCTTTCGTTTCTCGAAGAAGGAGAATATGATGTACGACTTGCAGCATTCAAAAAAGATAATACCACTGAATTTACTTTTTACAGGTTTCTTCCCACTACCAGCAGAAGAACAGGTATGCTTCTCAACAATGTCAGGATAACGCCGGGTTCGGAAATTGAACTGGACATTGAAGTTTACAGGCTCTTATGATTAGTTTCAGTTTATTGACAACCCAACATAAATTAAAAGCACCTAAAAATTCAGGTGCTTTTAATTTATTAGCCAGACTGAAAAAAGATAAATGGAATATACTATTGAAGTTGGATAAGTCCTTCCTTAATTGCATATTTAATCATATCGGCATTACTCCTTATGCCAAGCTTTTCGAATATGTGCTGCTTATGGGTTCCAACTGTTTTTACACTAATGAACAACCTTTCGGAGATTTCCCGGGTTGATTTTCCTTCTGCATATAATTTTAGAACCTCCATTTCCCGCTCCGACAGATCATTTTTATTTTCCAAATCCTCCTCCGGATCGAGGTATCCCTGAATAACCATTTCTGTAATATCGTCGCTGAGGTATTTTTTTCCTGACACAACCGACTGTACTGCATCAATAAGCTGGCGATAAGTACAGTTTTTCAAAAGGTAACCGTCAGCTCCTGCTTCAAGCACTCCTTTCACAAACTGCCTATCGGAATGCATTGAAACGGCAATAATTTTTATACCAGGATCATCTCTTTTTATTGATTTCGTAGCTTCAATACCATTCATAATTGGCATTCCAATATCGATTAAAATCAGATCGGGCTTTAATTTTTTAGCTTTTTTAGTAGCCTCCAAACCATCTTTAGCTTCTCCAATGACTTCAATGTCGGGAGCTGAAGATATTAAGTTAACCAACCCTTCTCTAAAGAGCTGATGATCGTCTGCTATTAAAACTTTAATTGTCATAATTTTAACCTTCAATTGTTGGTACTATCACTGTTGCTGTTGTTCCTTTTCCCAATTCCGAATTAATTTCAAGGCGGCCTTTAATGCTGTCGAGCCGTTCGGTTATGCTCATCAATCCAAAACCACTACCATTGCTGGCTTTTTTCTTAAATTGTTTCTGAAATCCAATCCCATTGTCATGAACGGAAATATAATAAAAATTTTTCTCTTTTTTTACTTCCAGTTCAATCAAATTTGCTCTGGCATGCTTAATTACATTATTCAGAAGTTCAGCAACTATTCTGTAAAGGAAAATATTGAACTCTTTTTTGATGCCAATCACCTGATCTTCACCAACAAGAGTAGTTCTGATTTCAAATTTTTCCTCAATTTGTTCCAATTTCCATTTAAAAGCCGGAATTAATCCAAGTTCATATAAAATAGGCGGACTCAAATCATAGGTTAGCGTACGCGATTCAGAAATAGCATTATTAAGCAATTCAGAAGTTTCAGACAATGTTTTTTGGACATGCGGGGGGTAATCACCTTGAACTACTGATGATAATTTTATAAATGCCAGGGATAAAGTCTGCCCAAGGCTGTCGTGCAGGTTTTCAGCTATTCTGCGGCGTTCTTTTTCCTCAACAAAAGTAAGTTCTGTATTCAACTTCTTTAATTTTTTTTGATAATTTTTTATTTGAATAATGCTTTTTTCCAATGCTATTTCATATTGTTTACGTTTAGTTATATCGTAACATACTCCACGAAAACCATAAAAATTTTCATTTTTATCGAACGTAGCAAAACCACTAACCGAAAGCCATGTTTTTTTACTCCCTTTAAACTTCAATTCAATTTCACAATCTTTGAAGCTTGATTGTTCCTTAAAACTGTTTTCTATGGGATTTTTTTTCGATTTTTGATTATCAAGCTGAAACAAAGTAGTATAACTTTTCTCACCAACAATATCATCGGGTTTCTCCCCAAGTATTTTTTCGATTACCGGACTCACATAATTAAAAATACCATTTGAATCAACCTCCCAATAAAATTCAAGTGCATGCTCCGAAATTTGAAGAAAACGTTCTTCACTCTGGAGGTATTTTGTTGTTTGGTCTTTTATAAGTATTTCAAGGCTTTCATTTCCTTTTCGCAACAAATCTTCTGCTTTCTTAATTCGAAGGACAACATCAATCTGCGCCCGCAGTTCATCCTGACTAAATGGTTTTGAAATAAAGGCATCTGCACCCGCATTTAGCCCTTTGGTCCTTTCCTGAGGGTTTTGGCCAAGAGCTGAAATCATTAAAATCGGTATCCGTCGGGTTATCGTATCGCTCTTCAAATGTGCACAAACTTCATAGCCATTCATTTCCGGCATTAAAATGTCAAGCAAAATAATTTCAGGATTTTCGCTTGCTGCTATACTTATACCTTCTTTTCCTGAAGTAGCCTTTAAAAAAATAAATTCGGGATAATGCAGTTTAAAAATTTGATTTAGCAGTATTAAATTGATTTCGTTGTCGTCAATTGCCAGGATTTTTTTCATGAAGACATGGTTGATTTTACTGTGGGTTATTATTTTTAATGTTTTGAAATTTAACTACTTCAATTAAACAGCAAATTTATCTTTTTTTTTTGAAAAGTTCGGATTTGCTTATAGAAAAATAGGAATATTTTCTTAGAACTCAGGTTTTGTTTTAATGGATCAGCAGAAATAACCATGCCCCATAAGCAAATTGCCGATAAGGATTCAGCGATTTAACCTACTCGATTTCAGCACGATATATTACCCAATACAGTCCCAAACAACCTATTTTAGCTTTTGATTTACAAACCTTAGATTTTAAATACCATGAAGTGGATGCTTCTGTTAGTCCTGATCGTTGCTTTAGAAAGTAACGCTAAAGGCCAGGATTTTGATAAAATTACAACTGCCATTTGTAATAGTCCTGTAAACATTGCCTTAGATGAAGTAAATAAAGTTTTTGTTGCACCACCACTCAGGAGCAATGAACTGAAATCGGCAAAAAGTTCTTCATCAACATTTACGGTTACCTTTTATAATTTTCCTGAAGAAGCAAAAAAGGCTTTTAATTATGCTGTTTCAATATGGGAAGAATTAATATCTTCTCCTGTCCCAATTCACATTGAAGCACGTTGGGAAAAGCTAAATGGCAACATTCTGGCAAAAGGCAATCCATCAATTTTTTATAATAATTTTAGCGGTTGTCCGATAAGAAATGTTTATTATCCTGTAGCTCTTGCTGAAAAGCTGAGCGGACGGGATATGAATTCAGGAGCACCTGATATCATTTGCCGTTTCAACAACAGTTACAACTGGTATTTCGGTACTGATGGTAAAACACCTTCAACTCATTATGATATGATAAGTTCAGCATTGCATGAAATAACTCATGGACTGGGCTTTTCAGGCTTCTTAAATGAAAAGGAAGGTAAAGGCTATTTCAACAACAATAATGAGCTTCCAAGCATTTATGATTTTTTCCTTTTTAACAACCAGGACCAGCAAATTTCAGATAAAACAATGTTTCAAAGTAATTCAGCTGAATTATATAAACAAATCACTTCAAATAACGTAAAATTTTGTCAGGCAACCTCTTCCGACCAGGAACAAAAGATGATTGACTGGATTTTTGCCCCCTCGGTCTGGAATGACGGAACAAGCATTTATCACCTGAAAGGATATGCATACGGTGAAGAAAACGGACTAATGTCGCCTTATGCAGTAAAGGGGCAAGCCATTCATAATCCTGGTGAAGTAACCTTGACTATTCTGGCCGAACTGGGCTGGAAAAATGTCAGCTTTGAATTTGCCCCAATGAAGGATCTTGAGAAATCAATAGCCGAATGGCCCTTCCAGGTAAAGATTAAATCAGATAATGAGGAAATTACTCAGGTTAAGGTTGTTTATTCATTCGATGAGTTCTCCACTGCAAAACATATTGAACTTCACCCAAATGAAATAATGAATGGTTTTGAAGGAAGCCTCTTACTGAATAATCAGAGCGGAAAAATTAAGTATTATATTGAAGCAACTACAACAGATAACCATATCTACAGACATCCTGCCGAAGCACCTTCCAAATCATTTGCAATGAATATTGGCCCTGATTATTTCATGCCCGATCTTTTTCACAATCCGATAAAAATGGTTACAGGCAATGTATGTGAAATTGAACTGATAGCTGAAGCCTCTGATAATGTAGGAATTAAAACAATTAAAGTTGATTATAAAGTAAATGGTATCTTGCAGGAACCGATATTCCTTTCTCCTCGGGAGGATGATTTCTATACCGGGAAATTTCCACTTCCAGTACAATTTGGAGATAATGATAAATTAGAATACAGATTAACAGCGGAGGACATTTCTTCCAGAAGCAACCAAAGTTTTTTTCCATCAGCAGGATTCCAGGAAGTAGAAATTTTTAAACCTCTTGAACCTGTAAGAAGTTACTCAACCAGCTTTGAAAATGGATTAAATGATTTTTTCAGCTCCGAATTTTCCGTTTCACCTGTTAATGGTTTTTCAGGAAATGTTATTCATACCCGGGCACCATATCCCGTTTCTGCAATGAAGAATGAAAAATACAATCTTATTGCACAACTCAAATATCCTGTAATTATTCAACAGGGGGGACAGCTAAAATTTGATGAAGTAGTACTGGTGGAACCTGGACAACAGCCTGACGAGCCTAATGATCCCTTATTGTGGGATTATGTTATCGTTGAAGCAAGTAAAGATGGAGGTTCAACCTGGCTGCCACTGTCAGAAAAATACAATTCAGGAAGTAATGACAACTGGTATTCTGCCTTCACAAAGAGTTTTTCAATCAATTCATCCACAGCCTTACCTCACGAAAGTTTGTTTGTAAATCATGTTATTAACCTTACCCATAACACTGGTTTGGAAGCAGGCGATACAGCAATTATCCGCTTAAGGCTGGCTTCCGACAATTCGGTTAACGGTTTTGGATGGGCGATCGACAATCTGGTAATTCAGGAATTCCCGAATGAAGATGAAAAGCTTTTTGCTGAAGGCAGTTTCCTTTTGTATCCTAATCCGGCAAAAAATCATTTATTTATAGAATGGAGCAAACAAATTGAAAGTAGTCCACTGGAAATTGTTGTTAGCGATTTATTTGGCAAAGTTATTCGCCGCGAAAATAATATTGAGCTTTCCTTTTCACCAAAAACAAAAATAGATCTATCAGATGTTAATCCAGGAATTTATATGGTAAGTATCAATCAGGGAATGCAGGTACTTTCAACTAAAAAAATCATTAAAAACTAATGACCAACTTTTCTTTTAATAACAACAATAAATTATAAAACTAAACGAAATGGAAACATTATTGTACGTAGTATTGGCAGCTGCATCAGCAGGATTGATCACTGCCTCAGTGTTAATGTATAAATTACTGAATTCGAATAAACACAGTAATTGATAAACTGCATTAATGTTGTGGTTTTAAAAATTGCATGGTGCATGTTTTAAATTTATTTTTCTGTACAAACATTTAATCTGTTGATTTGTATATTAAATTAAAATATGAAATTGCACCATGCAAAAGTTTGTTTATATTTTTCTGTTATCAACTGTAGCATTTTCTGCTGCAAGTCAGAAACTTTGGCAGAAGCAAGGATATACTTTGCAATATCCCGTTTGTTATGCATCTGATAAAATAGAAAAATCGTTTGTCCCCCCTCCTGCTGACGTTGTTAACAAGCTAAAATCGCTGGAAAAGAAATCTGAAATAATTGTTTCGTACAGCCTTTTTCCTCCTGAAGCACGTGCGGCTTTTGAATATGCTACCGGAATATGGGAAAGATTGATAGATTCTCCAGTACCTATTTATATACAGGCAAACTGGCGCAGAAAAGAAGCGAATGTATTAGGCAGCTGTGGCCCTGCGGATTTTGAAAAAGATTTTAAAGGAGCACCACAAAAAAATATCTACTATCCAATACCATTAGTAGAAAAAATACAGGGAAAAGAACTCACGGGCCCCGACCGCCCTGATATGATAGCTGAATTCAATGAAGACATTACCTGGTATTTCGGATTGGATGGAGATACTCCATTAATGATGTATGATTTTGTTTCAGTAGTGTTACATGAAATTGCCCATGGGCTGGGTTTTACGGGATTCTTTTTTGCCCTGGATTTAACGGGGGGTTACAGCTGGTGGGATTGGGGAGACGCTACTTCCTTCGATTGGATGGTAATAAACAACAATGAAGAACAACTTATTGATTCGTTTCTATTTGAAAATCCTTCAGTACGTCTGAAAAATCAGCTTGTTTCCAATGAATTGTATGCTAAAAGCCCTGTTGCATTGGCAACAGGTACAAGATCCTATCCCCGGCTCTTCGCCCCCTCTGAATGGAACGATGGATCAAGCATTTATCATCTGAATGATCTCACCTACCCGCCAGGAAATATTAATACATTAATGACCCATTCGTATGGACGCGGACAAGCAACTCATCAGCCTGGCCCCGCAACTCTGGGAATTATGGCAGATATTGGCTGGCAAAATATGAAATTTGAGCATATTCCTTTAAGCGATCAGGAAATTGCCGGAACCTTAAATTTTGAAGTAAAAATTATCAGCGATAATCCTGTGGATCTTTCCCAGGCATATGTATACTTTTCTACTGATTCGTTTGCGACCCGATACGATTCAATTCCTCTTTTATCGGTAGGATCCGACGTTTTTGAAACAAATCTTTATGTTGATCCGGGAACAGAAAATCTGCAATATTATATAAGTGCTGCAGATTCAATGAACAGGATATTTACTTATCCAACCGAAGCACCAGAAGAATTCTATACTGTTAATTTTGGCCCCGATGAAATTTTACCTGTCATTAAGCATGATCCAATAACCTATTTTTTCGATAATGGAGAAGAATTGCTTTTTATTGCTCAGGTTGAAGATAATTTGGGTATAGACACTGTTTTTGTTGAATATTCCATTAATGGAATTGTACAGCAACCTTTTGGCCTATCCCATGATATCGGAACCGTTTATACAGGTACATTTCCGGTTGAAAACGAATTGCTGGATGATAGAGATAACATCTCATACCAGATTGTTGCAGTGGATGCTTCAATTACCGGCAACACAAAAAAGTATCCCTCGAACAAAATGCTTACTTTTCAGGTTGAAAAAATGTTTGACCCGGTAAATTCCTATTCCAACCAATTTGAAGGTAATTTAAATGATTTTATTTTAAATGATTTTGGTATTTATCTTGATGATGGTTTTGTGAATGGTGCCCTCCATAGTCCACATCCCTATCCAAGTCCGGACGAGGATGACATGGAATTTAATTTTTCTACTTTGCTTAAACGTCCGGTCATTCTTAGTGGCGACGCAACTATGAGTTTTGATGAAGTGGTACTTGTTGAGCCAGGTGATTCAGGAACGAACTATGGGGATTTCAAATTTTGGGATTTTGTAATTGTAGAAGGAAGTAAAGACAAAGGGGAAACCTGGCTGCCATTAGCTGACGGATATGATTCAGGAAAACATCCTTCATGGGAAGAAAGTTTTTACAGCTCCTTAGCAGATATGAATTCAACAACAGTAGGTTCATCCCTGCTATTTGTTCATCATCAAATAAATATGCTGGCAAATGGAAATTTTTCAGCAGGCGATACATTGCTTATAAGGTTTCGGTTATATTCCGATCCCTATTCCCATGGTTGGGGCTGGGCAATCGATAACCTTCTAATTCAAATACCTGTTGCAGCCTCCGATCTGGTTCTTTCTCCCGGAAATATTGTGGTCTACCCCAACCCATTTAAATATTCATTTAAGGTGGTTGCCGAATTAAAAAATCCTTTAAAACTGTTGCAGTTTGATTTATACAATATGTATGGACAGAAAATAAAAACCAGATTGTTAAAAAATATTTCGGGTGTAGTAACCTCTGAGATTGAAATGGAAAATGGCAATCCAGGTGTTTATTTACTGGTTGTTAAAGAAAACGGAAAGCAGGTTTTTACAAAAAAAATAATTCGTAATTAAAATTAATAGCTATCTTTGTTTTCAGATTGTAAAAAAATGAATTCAACAATTATTAATATTAATTTTTACTGGTATTTTTATTTTGGTTCTCAAAGCGGGATCAACCAGTAAAATAATATACTTAATTAAAAATATTTTACCAAAGGTCCCGGAAGTTCCGGGGCCTTTTTTTATAGAATCAGAATAAATTCAAATGAAAGTAACATTAATTGGACTGGGATTAATTGGCGGTTCGCTTGCAAAAGATTTACGCCTGGCCAAATTTGCTGATGAATTTATCGGAGTAGAATCCAATGAATTGCATGCACAGCAGGCTCTTGAACTTGGGTTGGTTGATCGGATTGAATCTTTGGAAGCAGGAATTAAAAACGCCGATATTATTATCATTGCAATTCCGGTTGACAAGGAACTGGAGGTACTTCCAGCGGTACTTGATGGAATCGACGAAAATACCACTGTTACAGATATGGGATCCACAAAAAAGGTAATCACGGATCTGGTAAAAAATCATCCAAACCGGAAGCAGTTTATTCCTGCGCACCCTATGTCAGGAACAGAATATTCTGGCCCATTGGCAGCGGTAGAAGGATTATTTAAAGGAAAAATTACAATTTTGTGTGACCATGAAAAATCAAGTCCACAGCACCTTGCCCTTGTAGAAAAAATGTTTCAGGCACTGGAAATGAATGTTGCCTATATGTCATCCGATGAGCAGGACCATAGCACTGCTTATGTTTCACATCTGCCCCATGCAGCGGCATTCGCATTGGCTAATGCCGTTCAGGCAAAAGAAGATCGTAACATCATATTCGATTTGGCCAGCGGCGGGTTTCGATCTACTGTCAGGCTTGCTAAAAGCTCGTGTTCAATGTGGAAACCCATTTTTGAACAAAATAATCAATATGTAGTTGATTCACTCGACGTTTACATACGTCACCTGCAGCAGTTTCGCGATTGCATGAAAAACAAACAGTTTGAAGAGCTGGAGAAACTTATACTCAATGCCAACAAAATAAGAACCGTTCTCGATGGTGAAAAACCTCATTTTATTAAAAACGAAGAAACAATTATAAAACTTTATACGAAACAACAATGAATACAAAACTTGATATAAATCCAATAAAAGCCTGGCTGCCTCACATTAACAACCCGCTTCTCATATCAGGTCCTTGCAGCCTTGAATCGGAAAAACAGGCCCTTGATACAGCAAAATTACTGGCAAAGGATCCTCGTGTTTTTGTCTACCGTGGCGGAGTATGGAAACCCAGAACACGGCCAGGTTCATTCGAAGGTGTTGGTTCTATTGGACTTAAATGGCTGCAAATGGTTAAGAAGGAGACAGGGCTTCCGGTAGGTACAGAAGTGGCCAATGCTCAACATACTGAAAAAGCATTGAATGCCGGGTTGGATGTAATATGGATAGGTGCCCGTTCAACTGCAAGCCCTTTTGTTGTGCAGGAGATTGCTGATGTTGTAAAAGGAAGCAATGTTGCAGTATTGGTAAAAAATCCGGTTAATCCGGATTTACAGTTGTGGATAGGTGCAATTGAAAGAATATATCAATCGGGCATTAGGAATATTGTTGCCATTCATCGGGGTTTTACCCCTTTTAAAGATACCATTTACAGAAACTACCCCAACTGGACAACAGTTATAGAATTGCGACGATTGATGCCAAACCTCCCAATAATATGCGATCCAAGCCATATTGCAGGGAAAAGAGAATATTTATATGAAATCTCACAAAAAGCTTTTGATATGGGCATGGAAGGACTGATGCTCGAATCGCATATTGATCCTTCCTGTGCTCTGAGCGATGCAAGTCAGCAACTTACCCCTGCTGATTTAGCCAAACTGCTCGACAAACTTGTTATCAGGCATCAAACTGCGAATAATCCAGAGTTTGAAAACAGGCTTGATATGCTTCGCAGCCGTATTGATGCCATCGATTCAGAGTTGCTGGAAATGTTATCATCCAGGGTTGAAATAGTTAAGCAAATAGGTCAATATAAAAAGGAGAATAATGTCACTGCATTGCAAATTAGCAGGTGGAGCCAACTTATGGACAACAGAGTGAACCATGGTAAGCAACTGAACCTGAATGAAACATTTGTAAAAATTCTCTTTCAGCTCATACATGAGGATTCTGTTCGCATGCAAACAGAAATCATGGATTCGGAGTAGACTTTTTCAATAGTAATCCAAGGGCCCGAATCATGGTAACTTCTATGGTTCGGAATGGCAGAATTTTTTTGCCGATATATATAAAAATAACAACCTGATTGATTTTACTTTCAGAGGAATAGAGCATATGCTTGTTCAGCCTGTAGGATTCCCGCATGCGGCGCTTAATTAAGTTTCGGGTTACAGCTTTTTTAAAAAGTTTTTTACTCACTGCAAAGGCAGCCTTTACAGGATATTTATCGGAAAATTCAGTATTTAAATAAACTACTTTTAAAGGATAAAAGAGAAATGCATCCCCTTCAGTAAATAGTTTTTCAATTAATTTCTTACTATGAAGCCGCTCTTCCTTTTTAAAGCTACTGCTGATCTTTTCAATCATTTTTCTGAAGGATTATTTTCGATAAGCAATTAAAATAATCTTTCCTCTTTAAAGCAAACAGCTTTCCAAAGGTAATTCATTCTGCTTAAACAATTTTATTAGCCTTTTTTATGTATTGCTCAAGTGCCATCGTCATAGAAGGTGCCTGGGCAGTGGGAGCTTCAATATCAAGCCTTAAACCTGCTTCACGAACTGCCTGTGCAGTCGTAGGTCCGAAACTGGCTATGCGGGTTTCATTTTGCTCAAAATCAGGAAAATTTTGGAACAATGACTTTATCCCGGAAGGGCTGAAAAAAACAAGAATATCATAATTCACCTCCCTCAGGTCCGATAAATCACTTCCCACTGTACGATACAAAATTGCTTTAGTAAATTTGAATCCACCTTTTTCAAGCAATTCAGGTATTTCCTGTTTATGAATATCGGAAAGGGGCACAAGAAATTTTTCATCTTTATGCTTTTTCATCACTGCAATCAAATCGGAAAATTTACCATTCCCAAAAAAGATTTTCCGTTTACGATACACTATGTATTTCTGCAAATAATAAGCTGTAGCTTCCGAAATACAAAAATATTTCAAAGTATCAGGAATAATAAGCCGAAGCTCCTGGCTTATCCTGAAAAAATGATCTATGGCAGTGCGGCTTGTAAAAATGACAGCAGAATGCTCCAAAATGTGTATCCGGGTTTGCCGGAATTCTTTTGCCGATATTCCTTCAACCTGAATGAATGGCCGAAAGTCAATTTTAATATTGTTCTTTTCAGCCAGATCAAAATAGGGCGATTTTGCCGTCGATGGCTTTGGTTGAGAAACCAAAATACTCTTGATTTTCAAATTGCTCTTCTTTTTGTTTAACACTTCCAATCTCTTATACCACCAGAATCTTATAAAGTAAAACCAAGGGTAGAAATTCAAGGGTACAAAAGTATAAAAACAGATAAAATATTGAAAATTGTTTTCTTAATAAAATCGCAAATCCTCTAAAAATCAATAAAGAATAAAGAAAAACAATTACTGCCACTCCAATTAATAAAGGAATATTTTCCTGACTAAAGGGATAAAAAGCAATTATTGCAACCACAGGCAACAGGAATAAACCCGTAACTCTTTTAAAATTATCAAGATTAAAAAGAAATTCTCCGGTTTCTCCTTTTTTTTCAATTAATACACCAATAAAATGATAAATCAACTTCTTCAACAAAAAATAGGATACCACCAATAACAAACAGAATAAATAAGTGTAAAGATGCGGATACGGAAAATCAATCCGGAAGAATTCCATGGCCTGAAAAATAAAAACTGAAAATATCAGATAAAAAAGTACATCGAGTTGAAAGGCACCCTGAAGAAGAGAATTGTTCTTTTCCTGAAACATTCGTATGGACGTAGAGTTATTGACTGTTGATTGAAAAAGATTTATCATGTATTTATTCCATGTTATTCTCACCGATGCAAACAATGCCAGGGCAACAAGAAGAAGTAAGGTTATCCAATCATAATTTATCCGGTTGAAAGGACGCTCGGGTAAATGCAAATCTTCGTTTACTGCCACAACTGTTACCAGCCTAATCTCATTTCGTGGTTCAATGAATTTCGATTTGCCTGCAAGGAGGTTTTGCTTTCGATGCAAATTTTTATTCTTTATACTGGAAACAATTCTGTCCGACTTAATTCTTAGGTTCTCCCCAACAGAAACATCTTCAGGAGAAGCAGACGAATGATTAATCTCCAATCCTCCCGACTCCGGAATTTGGCTAATCCCCTTTAAAGGTATTGACTCCTTAAGGCTATCCTGTTGATATGTAAGTTCAAAAATCATAGTTTCCAGCCTGCAAAGATACCAATTGATCAATCAATTTTATCAGTCGGGAGGTATATTTCAAAATAAAAATACGGAGTAAAATTCCTTGATTCTTTTTACAATTTTCAGCTGATACTATCCTTGTTAAAAAAAGAAGCCCTTACACTGCTGTCAGGTGAATTATCCGGTTTTTTGGCTTCATCCTTATTGCCAGTCTATTTATTCGTACAAAATAAATTTTTTTCAATTCTATTTTTTTTACATTTGAACAACAAAATTACATGTAATGGCAAATGATACATTATCACAACTTTACACCCACGCGTTTCATACCAATTGGGATAAGTTCGTTTTTTCCGATTATGAAGGATGTGATTTGAAATACAGTGATGTTGCAATGAATATTAAATCATTGCATTTGTTTTATCAGCTATCGGGCCTGCAACGTGGCGATAAAATTGCAGTTTTAGGTAGAAATTCAGCAAACTGGGGAGTTGTATTTCTTTCAGCCATTTCGGCCGGAATAACCATCGTTCCTATTTTACCCGATTTTAACGAAAGTAATACTAATCATATTCTAAATCATTCCGAAACAAAACTGCTTTTTGGTGCAAAAGCTTTACTTGAGAAAGTACATTTTAAAAAAATTGTAAATCTCCTGGCAATAGTGGTTATGGAAGATTTCTCCCTGTTTTCGGCCAAGAATAACAGTATTGAATTTAAACTCAATGATGCATTCCAGTTTTATAAAAAAAATAAGCTGAAAAAAGAGAATTTTCGGTTTGAAGAATGGGAAAAGGAAACTACCTGTATTATCTCCTATACTTCAGGAACATCCGGTTTTACAAAGGGAGTCATGATCCCTGAACGAAGCCTGGTGTCGAACATAATTTATGCCCGCGATCATATGCCCCTTGAACCGGGTCATAAGATTGTTTCCTTTCTTCCGATGGCCCATGTATATGGATTACTCTTTGAGTTTTTATTCCCGGTAAGTTTGGGGTGCCATATTACTTTTTTAAGCAGAATTCCTTCACCGGCTGTCATTACAAAAGTATTTGGTGAAGTAAAACCACATCTTATTCTTTCTGTTCCACTTGTAATTGAAAAAATTTATAAAAAACGAATTTTACCTGCCATTCAAAAACCAGCCGCAAAAATAGTGTTAAAAACCCCGGGAATTAAAAACTTAATTTTAAAAAAGATTAAAGAGAAACTTACTGAAACATTTGGAGGCAGATTTTTTGAAATCGTTATTGGAGGAGCTCCACTAAGCGCCGATGTTGAAAAATTCTTTCGCATGATAAATTTCAAATTTTCCATTGGTTACGGGATGACCGAGTGCGGACCTCTCATTAGCTACGAAGCCTGGGATAAAACAGTTCCTGGTTCTGCTGGCAGACTGGTTGATCGTATGGAAGTGCGGATTGATTCGGAAGACCCTTATAATGTTGTGGGTGAAATTCAGGTTCGAGGAGAAAATGTAATGACCGGTTATTATGAAAACGAACAGGCATCCAAAGAAGCATTTACCGAGGATGGGTGGTTGAAAACAGGTGATTTGGGCATAATTGATAAAAATAACTTTATCTTTATTAGAGGTCGTTCAAAAAATATGATTCTCGGACCATCGGGTCAAAATATTTATCCTGAAGAAATTGAAGCACGCATTTCCAATATGCCCTATGTTGCTGAATGTGTTGTTACAGAAAGAGGTGGAAAACTGATAGCCAAAGTTTATCCTGATTTTGAAACCATGGAAGCACATCATGTTTCTTCTGAAAAGGTTACTGAAATTATGGAAGAAAACAGAAAAAGAGCTAACATGGAACTGCCAAAATATGAGCAAATCAGCCTTCTTGAATTGGTTGATGAAGAATTTGAAAAAACTCCGAAAAAAAATATTAAAAGATTTAAGTATATTTAATCGGTGTATTACCCAATTTTTTAAATATTTTTGTAAATAAATCAGTAATTATGAACACTACTTCCCGCAGAAATTTCTTACGGACAGCTGCAGCTGCTTCCGTTGGTTCATTTTTTCTTTCCCCTGCTTTGGCAGGAAGAACCCTAAAAAAAACACCGTTTACAATTTCTTTGGCTGAGTGGTCCTTGCACAGAGCACTGCGGGCCAATGAAATGACAAATCTTGAGTTTCCCAAAGTTGCACGGGAATTAGGTATTGGCGGAGTAGAATATGTTAATCAGTTTTTTAAAGATAAAGCCAAAGATAACCAGTATCTTTCCCAGTTAAAGAATATATGTAAAAACGAGGGTGTTGTAAGTGTACTGATAATGTGTGATGGAGAAGGAATGGTAGGTCACCCGGAAAAAGCAGAACGAATAAAAACTTTCGAAAATCATAAAAAATGGATCGATGCAGCCCAATTCCTGGGTTGCCATTCCATAAGGGTAAATGCGGGAAGTAAGGGAAGTTTCGGGGAACAACAAAAATTAGCTGCCGACGGACTTCGAATGCTTTGTGAATATGGGAACAAACAAAAAATTAACATTCTGGTTGAAAATCATGGCGGGTGGTCGAGCCATGGTGAGTGGCTGTCAGGTGTCATGAAATTAACAGATCATCCCAGAGTAGGTACACTGCCGGATTTTGGCAATTTTATTATAAATCGTGAAACCGGCGAAGAATACGACCGGTATAAAGGAGTGGAAATGCTGATGCCTTATGCGAAAGGAGTAAGTGCCAAATCACTTACGTTCGACCTGCAGGGAAATGAAACCCGCTCCAATTATTACCAACTGATGAAAATAGTTAAAGATTCAGGCTATAGAGGTTGGGTGGGTATTGAATATGAAGGCAGTGAACTTCCTGAAAAAGAAGGAATCATTGCAACCAAAAAACTCCTGGAGAAGGTCTTCGAAAAATTGGGCTAATTATTATCTGTTTAAAAAAAGCTTTCTGTCCGATTACTGTGAGAGAAGCGGTTCATTACACACTGCTTTTATCTCCTTCTTTTCTTGCTTTTACTGAATGTCCTTTTAGGTTTTCTTTTTAAGAATTTATTTCGGTTTACACTGCTCGAACGTGTAACATTACTCTTATTCATTCTCCTATCAGGAATGGCAGAATAAACAATACCCAAAGAACCCTGCACGAGCGCAGATATGGCATTTATACGTTCCATTCTGTTTATTCCTTCAGTTTGAACATAGTCATAATTTGGTACACCGTTTACTATATCGGAATGAATCAATGAAGCGGTGGCATCAAGGTATACATCAAACCTATCCGACAAACGGTAGGTTGCACCCAAACCGGCTCCTCCTGTTATTCCTGATACTTTTGGATACTCACTGTTTTTTGTTCCCCTGGAATACAATACCCCCACATCATATTTCACACGATGAACCGGATTATCAAAAGTAAAATCAGTACCTGTAAAAGCCACACCTCCAAAATATTTCATGAATATATTTATTTCCTTACTGTAAGGAAGAAAATACCATCGCCCAACTCCCAATATTTTCAGTACCTGTGTATCATATATTAAAGCTTCATCAGGGTAATAATTTCCGGATGATGTTTCACTATAGCGCAAGGGATTCTGCTTTGACAGAAAGAAATTGTATAAAGGAGCTGTTGAAGTATAGCCGGCATAATTATCATATCCGAGTTGAATTCCCATCTCGAAAATACGTGAAAAAGGTAATATTATTTCCAGTTCAGCGCCTGGCTTCCATACCGGGCTAAAGTCTTTGCTGCCCGGGTGTGCGACTGTGCCAAGAGGTTTAATTTCCTTTTTACCAATCTCACTTATGAAAATTCCACTGTTTGCACTTAAACGGTACCTGAAGACTTGCGCCTTTCCGGAATTATAAAAAATAAATATCAGCAGCAGCAGTATGAGGTTACGTTTCATATGATTAAAAGTGTTTATTTTCAGCGGTATCATATGGAATTCGCATGAGAATTTTAATCATCAACAGTTGGTGTGTTTTACTACTCATGCTCATTTCATGATTTAATCTTAAGTTGGTGGCATGAAGATATTATTTTCTTTTTCGAAAACCCAATCTTAAAGTAAATTTTTACCGTCGCTGCTTCACCTCATCGGCATTCACCACTTTAAACAGCTTGTCCGATCGCCTGAGTTTTGTATTCACCGGCACCGAAATATGCTGTCCCTTAAGTCCCTCCTCCACAGTTTTCATTTCTACCCTGATTTCATTTACAGCAGTTTGATGTACCCCTGTTGTTGGTCCGGTAATAATGATTTCATCGCCGGTTTTCAGATTTTGTGTTTCAAGCTTAAATTCAGCAATTTTAATGTTGGTAAAATAATTTGTGCATTTACCAACATAAATTTTCCGCTTTGTAGCAAGCGATCCATAATTGGCGCTCCATTCCCCCAGCCGCTGTCCCAGGTAATAGCCATCCCAGAACCCCCGGTTGAAGACTGAAGAAAGCCGCTGGTCCCAATCGTTGATTTTTTCTTCGGCAAATGTGCCGTCCAGGTAAGCCTCCACTGCTTCATGATAACACTGCACCGTAGTTTTAACATATTCGGGTGAACGGGCACGCCCCTCAATTTTAAGCACCGAAACACCGGCATCAAGTATTTTATTTAAAAAATGGATGGTCTTTAAATCCTTGGGCGACATGATGTATTCATTGTCGATTTCCAGTTCGGCACCGGTTTCTTTATCGGTAGCAGTATAGGCACGGCGACAGGTCTGAAGGCAGGATCCCCTGTTGGCAGAAGAGTTCATTTCATGAAGGCTGAGATAGCATTTACCGCTGATGGCCATGCACAATGCCCCGTGCACGAATATTTCCAGCCGCACCAATTCCCCGGAAGGGCCTTTTATTTGATGCTGCTTAATCTGATTACTGATTTCCCACACACGGCCCAGGTTCATTTCACGGGCCAGCACCAACACATCGGCGAACTGTGCATAAAACTTTACCGATTCAAAATTGGTAATGTTTACCTGTGTTGAGATATGCACCTCAAGCCCTATAGAACGGGCATACATGATTACCGAAATATCGGCGGCAATAACGGCTGAAACACCTGCTTCCTTAGCAGCATCAAGCACAGCATGCACCTGCCCGGTTTCAGTATCAAAAATTTCAACATTAAGGGTAAGATAGGTTTTAACACCGTTAGCCGATGCAATATCTACAATCCTTCTCAGGTCGTCGAGCGAGAAATTATTTGCTGAACGCGACCGCATGTTCAGGTGTTCCACGCCAAAATAGACCGACCCTGCTCCCCCCTGTATGGCTGCCATTAACGATTCATATGAACCTGCCGGAGCCATTATCTCTATATCCCTTCGTTCCATTTTTGCAATTCTTTTCGGCGACAAAGGTATAATATTTTGAATCAGATATATTCGTTGTATTCTTTTCAGAGTTTTTTAAATCTATATCATTGTTGTCCGGTAAACAGGAATATTTATAATTCTTTATTTTAAACATGCAGTTAATCCGTAAATGTGTTTTTCATGTTCAAAAGTAAGCCCCCTCTGTTTCCGGAAATAGCAGACTTTGATATTTCAGATTTTATTTTTTTTTAGTTTCCTTCCAACTGCCTTCCGGGTCCTCTTAGAAGCCATATATAGTGATGCAGTTTATCAACTGTTGCCTGATTATTGAAACTGGATTGAAAAAAGCCCAATTGCGTTTTACCCGGCTTTTCACCAGGGTTATTAGAAAGATTGGCAGGCATTAACTCAAAAGCAGACATTCCTGATGATATTGAAAAGTACCGCAGGATTAATGCTGATTTTTGCCCTACAAGAATAAGTTTAATTATAGTAAAATCTATATATAAAGCTAGTCCAAAGTTAGTCAATAGCTATCTTTATACTATCTTTATACTAGCTTCATACTAACTTTATACTAGCTTTGGTAACTCACAGGTACTTCCTGGAGAGGCATCAGTTATTTATTAACAAGGCCGGTGCGTTACAAGGATGCCAACACGATTGTACAGCAGACAACCTGGATGAAAATGAAGCTGACAATTGGGTTTATAAAGGCATGCACGGCTGTTGTCAGGATAGGTTTTGCGGGGCACAGTGCCCCCACACAGGCAGCTTTCCATGCGGCTTCTTCATACAACTACCACAATGGGATCAAAGGAACGTTTCCCAATCTGGAATTTGACTACAGCCAGGTCATGGTTGGGCGCGGGAACCTTCCTGCGGATGCCCAGGAATTTCTGAAGAATTGCGGGAAAAATATGATCCCAATGGTGAAATGATTGCTGAAGTGGAGTTGCATTTTATTTAATTCCATGAAGCGCAGACAATTTATCAAATACCTAAATCAGCATAATTGTGGATTTATCAGGCATGGAAAGAAGCATGATAAATATCTTAATGCTTCCAATGGTAAAAGAACTGTAGTTTCACGTCATGCTGAACCAGATGATTTTTTGTATGAGTTAATATGTAAACAGCCAGATATTCCTGTGCCTCCCAAAAACTAATTCTTCCGGCAAGCCTGTGTTTTTTATTTACCCTATATTTGCAGGAAATTTACAACGATCAGTCAATGAATAATACCAAAATAAGGGTACGTTTTGCCCCAAGTCCTACCGGTCCGCTGCACATGGGTGGTGTCCGTACAGCACTGTTTAACTATCTTTTCGCCAAAAAACACGGGGGTGATTTCATCCTCAGGATAGAAGATACCGACCAGAACCGGTTTGTACCGGGTGCCGGGGAGTACATTGCAGAAAGCCTCAAATGGTGTGGACTGAACCCGGCGGAAGGTCCTTTAAATGGTGGCACATACGGCCCTTACCGTCAGAGCGAGCGAAAACATTTGTACAGGAAGTATGCCGACCAGCTGGTGGAATCGGGTTGGGCATACATTGCCTTTGATACTCCTGATGAGATTGAGCAACTTAGAAAAGATGCCGAAGCAAATGGCGAAACCTTTTCCTATGGGATCGGAACAAGGGAAAGGTTAAATAATTCATTGCACTTAACACGGGAGCAAGTTCAGCATAAAATAGATGAAGACGAGCCTTACGTTATCCGGTTTAAGATGCCTGAAGATGAGGATGTAACTGAAAACGACATCATACGTGGCAGTGTTACGTTTAACACCACCAAAAGCCTCGACGATAAGGTACTTTTCAAATCGGACGGTATGCCAACCTATCATCTGGCGAATGTGGTAGATGACCATCTGATGGAAATAACGCATGTCATCCGCGGGGAAGAATGGCTGCCCTCACTTCCGTTGCACGTTTTGCTGTACCGGGCCTTTGGCTGGGAAGATACAAAGCCGCAATTTGCGCACCTGCCGCTCATATTGAAACCAACAGGCAAAGGCAAGCTCAGCAAGCGCGACGGCGATAAAATGGGCTTTCCGGTATTCCCGCTGGAATGGGAAGATCCCTCCACAAGATGAAGTTTTCCGTGGCTACCGTGAAGAGGGTTATTTCCCGGAGGCATTCATTAACCTGCTGGCATTATTGGGCTGGAATCCGGGCACCGAGCAGGAATTCTTCAGCATCGAAGAGCTTGCAGAGGCATTCAGCCTGGAGCGTGTGGTAAAATCAGGTTCACGGTTCGACCCTGAAAAGGCAAAATGGTTCAACAAGCATTATTTTCAGCAAAAAACGGTAAGCGAACTGACCGAGTTATTTAAACCTGTTTTGTCGGAGAAGGGAATTACCGCTGAAGATAACAAAATTGAAAGGGTAATTTCTGAAATCAAGGAGCGCTGTGAGTTTGTATCCGATCTTTGGAAGCAGGGAAGTTTCTTTTTTGAAGCGCCGGCATCGTATGATGAGCAGGCAGTAAAAAAGCGCTGGAAGCCGGAAACATCTGAGCAACTTACAGAAATAAATGTACTTTTTGCTTCGGCAGATGACTGGACTGCCGCCTCCATAAAAGAAAGCTTTTCGGCCTTTATGAATGATAAAGGCTGGAGTTTCGGTGCCGTAATGAACCCGCTCAGGCTATGCCTGGTTGGCGGAAATATGGGTCCCGATCTTTTTATTATTTGTGAAATATTAGGAAAAGAGGAAACGGTTTTAAGAATAAATAAAGGAATTAAAGAAATAAGCTGACCGTCATTGTAAAAGTATTCTCCGAACTTTCTGTGCAATAAATCGTTGTACTGTTGATTGTATTCGGATACAATAAAGTATCCTGCTTAAACCTGATTTTTGAAATGAACAACCTTCCCCGTAATGTGTGGATACTCACCATTTCACAAGCGCTTTTACTGTCAGTAAGTTCACTTGTGGTTTTTGTTGGCGGATTGGTGGGTACAAAACTGGCACCTTTGGAAAATCTGGCTACACTTCCTGTCGCCAGTATTGTTGTAGGTACTGCTTTTACGATTCCGCCGGTTACGCTGCTGATGAATACCATTGGCCGGCGCAAATCGTTTTTTGTGATTGGCATTTTTTCAATTTTTGCAGCATTGCTTGCAGCATATGCCATCACCATTTCTCACTTTTATCTTTTTTGTCTGAGTACTTTTTTGCTGGGTGCAATGTATTCATGTGTGATGCAGTTCAGGTTTGCTGCAATGGAAAGTGTACCCGAGAAATTGATACCAACTGCAGCATCAATGGTTTTGGTGGGCGGTATTGCAGCAGCTTTCCTGGGACCGGAAATTGCAATGCTGGGAAAAGATATCCTGAGTATGGAATTTGCCGGGTCCTTTATTTTGCTGACTGTCCTTTTTGTTGTGGGCCTGACATTTTTATTCTGGTTTAAAAATCCTTTAGCCAGAGAAACCAGTAAAGAGGATCATCAACGGCCGTTAAAAGAAATTTTGTTGCAACGGATCTTTTGGGTGGCTTTGTTAAGTGCTACCATTGGATATGCAGTTATGAGTTTTATTATGACCGCCACCCCTGTAAGCATGCATGTCATGGACGGCCATTCGCTTGGCCATACCAAATGGGTAATCCAAAGCCATATTGTTGCCATGTTTTTGCCTTCGCTTATTGCTGCCTGGATATATCAGAAAGCTGGGGGTATCAAGAATGATGATCCTGGGATTAATTGCCTACCTTTTTTGCATTGCAATTGCATTTGCAGGAAAACAGTTTGGAAATTACTGGATTTCCCTTGTGCTCCTGGGTGTTGGCTGGAATTTTCTGTTTATAGGGGCAACTACTCTGCTCCCGTTCACCTATAAACCCAGCGAACGCTTTAAGGTGCAGGCGGTAAATGATTTTGTTATTTTCGGAACGCAGGCAGTTGCATCTCTTTCGGCCGGGCTGGTTTATTTTTGCAGTTGGCTGGAAGAATTTGCTGTTACTCACTCTGCCATTTATAATATTCCAGTTGATTGTTGTGGGAAGTTGGAAAAAAACGTCTCACAAATAGGATTAGTTTCGAAATAAGGGAAACTTTCCTGTCGAAAAGTTAATAGGCTGGTGCGGGCTGTGAACCATTATTATCAGCACTTAAATTACAATTAATTATATTTTGCTGTTGTGTGCTGCTTGTTGTTTATCATGGTATTTACTCATTATTGTTACGATAAAACCAATTATAGGAGTGAATAAAAGAGACCAAAAAACGGATTTGCCATATCCTATTTCACGTTTCGCACCTATGTACTGTGCAATCAAATGAGTCAGCAGGATATATAGTACAATAATTATTATCCAGATGTAATTTATCGTTAAAAGTTATATAAGTTTCTGAGCCTATAAATATTTCATATATTGTTTTTTTGATGACATAAAGATAATAAAATCAATCATTTGTTTATAGATCGGTTCTGTTGAATAAACTATATAAATGGGCACCCTATTTTTAGGCATTTTTTCATCAAGGTTCTTAGTACCTTTATTTAAAGGCCCTCTTCAGCCAAAACATTAATCTCAATCGTAGTTGTAATTATAGCCCGCAGGATATCAACAACAATTCAATTCATCCGCTAACGCTTCAATCAGTTTATCTTCCCTGACCAGGCCGTCTTCAAGCCCAATCACACGGGTGCCGTATTTCGCATAATGTTGATTGTGTGTCACCTGGATTATTGTCATTCCTTCATCATTCAGTTTTTTCAACAGTTTCATTATCATTGCACCCTGTTCCGAGTGCAGGTTTCCGGTAGGTTCATCTGCAAGCAGAAGCTTAGGCTTTCCGGCAATTGCACGTGCTATAGCCACCAGTTGTTGCTGCCCGCCAGAAAGCTGGCCGGGAAATAATTCCTTTTTAGCTACAATGTTAAACCGGTCGAGCAAATCGGCCACAACTGCTTTACGCTCACTTGACTTTATGCCCCTGTAGATTAAAGGAGTTTCAATGTTTTCATATACATTCAGTTCATCCAGCAGATGAAATGCCTGAAAGATAAAACCGATGTGGCTGCGGTGATACTGCACCTTTTGCTTTTCCTTAATTTTATGGGCAGGTTGTTCAAAAAACAGGTATTCCCCTGCGCTGGGCACATCCAGCAGCCCGACAATGTTTAGCAATGTTGATTTGCCGGCTCCACTGGGCCCCATGATAGTAATAAACTCGCCCTGTTTTACTTCAAGGTTTATACCTTTCAAAATAAATGTCCGCTGAAACCGCGAATCATAGTACTTGTCGATGTTTTTTAATTTAATCACTGTTAATTATTTTCAGGTTTAAAATTTTCACTAATACTGAAATGTCTCCACCGGATTCCTCGTTGCCGCCCGCCAACTCTGCCAGCTCACCGTCAGTACTGCAATTCCCAGCGCCAGCAAACCTGCCAGAACGAAAATCCACCAGCTTAGCTCGGTTTTGTAGGCGAAGTTTTCGAGCCACTTGTTTACTATATACCAAGCCATCGGGCAGGCAATTACAAATTCAATGGCCACCCATATTAAAGAATCTTTATTGAGCATGGTTAATATTTCAGAAACTTTGGCACCGTTTACTTTACGTATACCGATTTCTTTAGATGAACTCTGTATGAAATATTTTCGCATTTTTTAATAATTTTGTATTTGAAATAAATGAGGTTACAGATGAAAAAATGGAACGAACATATTGAAGCCAACCCGGACATTTTATACGGAAAACCTGTAATAAAAGGCACACGAATACCAATTGACTTATTGTTGGAGAAAATGTCATACGGTCAGGGATTTCAGGAAATAATTCAAAGCTATCCTGACTTGAAAGAGGATGATTTATATGCTTGTCTGGCGTATGCTTCTGCTTTGATAAGAAACGAATTGAATATCCCATTGGCCTCCTGATGAAATATCTGGCAGACGAGAGTTTGGAATATCCTGTAGTTATATTCCTAAGGGAGAATAAAATCAATATTCTTGCTGTTAGAGAAATAATGCGGGGTGCAAAAGATTCTGAAATTGTTGAGTATGCTTTCAAAAATGAGTTGCTGATAATTACTTCTGATAAAGATTTTGGAGAATTGACTTTTAGGCTGCAGATGCTTAATAGTGGAATAATTCTATTAAGGCTACCCGATGCCGATTGCATGGATAAAGCTACAGTGTTATTGTCCGCTCTGAAAAAATTGCACAGTAACGCTAAAAATAAATTCATTGTCATTGACAGATTAAAGATTAGAATTCGAAACATGTTGTAAATTTATTCATACCTCAACGCCTCCACCGGATTTCTCGTTGCTGCCCTCCAGCTCTGCCAACTCACCGTTAACAATGCAATTCCCAATGCCAGCAAACCAGCCAGTGCAAAAATCCACCAGCTTAGTTCGGTTTTGTAGGCAAAGTTTTCGAGCCATTTGTTCATGGCGTAATAGGCAATTGGTGTGGCAATTACAAAAGCAATGGCTACCCATTTTACAAAGTCTTTGTTGAGCATGGCCAATACTTCAGAAATTTTTGCTCCGTTTACTTTGCGGATGCCGATTTCTTTAATTCTTCTTTTGATGGAAAATTCAGCAAGTCCCATAATTCCTAAACATGAAATTAAAATTGCAAGAACTGCCGATAAACGGATTAAGGCTACCAGCTTTTCTTCTCCTTTATACATCGAATCCAACCATTCGTCATAAAATTGATAAGTTAAATCATGTCCGGGGCATACTTCTTTCCAGGTCTCCTTTAAAGCCTCGACTGTTTGGGAAATGTTTTCAGGTGTTACCCTTAAAGTTAAGTGAGAGATTCCCATCCGAGATGAAACTGGTATCGCTAAAGGAGTAATCGGATTATACAGGCTTGTAAAATTGAAATCTTTCACAATACCAATAATTTCCAATCCCTGATATTTTCTTCCTTCAAACGATTCCCATCCTGTTTTTTTATAGGCTGTTTCATTTAGGTAACATACCTTATTAAAATCAGAAGGCAACAGGTTTCGCCCCTGAACAATCGGAATCTTGAATACATTGAAAAAAGTTGAATCTACTGTGAGTTCCCGTATTTCATTGTTGTCTTCTCCCAAAGCATCCCATGTTGAACTCGACTGGGTACCTCCTGGCGAACCATGCGAAAAAGATACATTTTTGATTGACGGGAATGACAATAATTTATCACGTATAACATCAACTTTATCAGTCAACCGCCAATGGACATTTACCCTTAATAGTTTATCTGTGTCGAATCCAAAATCTTTTTTTCTCACATAATCTATTTGCCGGGTTAAAATGATCACAGCAATAATCAATGCAACTGAAACCATATATTGTAGAATATTCAACACAGCCCTGAACCCCAAAGAACCATGTTTCGCCACCTCATTTTTTCTAAATATCGAAATCGGTTTGAGCTTTGAAACGGATAGAGCGGGATAAAATCCGGAAATAACAGAAATCATAAAAACACCAACAATTAGCCAACCAATCCAAACGGGACGAAATAAAATATTCATATTAATCGGGCTCCCAAGAAACTTCTCAAAGAATGGTGCCCAGAGATATGCCAACAGCAGGGCCAGCATAAAAGAGATAAAACAAATTAAAAATGATTCTGAAATAAATTGTGAAAAGATTTGCCACCTTTCAGCACCAATTGTTTTTTTAATTCCTATCTCACGTAACCGGTCTGAATGAGTTGCAGTAGAAAGGTTGATGTAATTAAACACCGCCAGTAGTATAATTATAGCACTGATGATTGAAAGCAACTGTATTAATTTAAAGTTGGCATGCTTTGTCATGCTCCTGTCTGTTTCCTGCATAAAATATGACTTTGCAAAAGGGATGAGATTGATTGAATTAACCGTTGTAAACATGTACCCTGTTGTAAATAAATCGGCAAAATCCCTTATAAGTATTTCTTCCAAATGGCCAATTTCTTCTGCATTTTTAACTTGAATAAACATCCTGAAAAAAGCAACATTGTTTCCCTGGGGATCTGTGCTTCCGGTCCATAAAATCTTTAACTTTGAGTTTGTGATAAAATCTCCCTGAATACTTGAATTGTTGTCGAAGTCCTTTATAACTCCACTAACAACTAATGGCTCCCTGTATTCAGCTACCAAAATTTTCCCCACCGGATTTTCATCACCAAAAATTTTTCGGGCAAAACTTTCCGTAATCACCACATCATTTAAATTATTCAAGGATGATTGGGTGCTACCAGTAATAAATTGAATGGAAAAGATATTAAAAAAAGACGTATCAGTGGCTATCATGTTTCCCCTGTAGGGTTTATTTTCATAAGTGAGGTTAGTGCCAAAATTGTTGTATAGGCATACATCTTCTATTTCAGGATAATGCCCTAAAATATTTTCCCGGAAATCTTCTCTTACAGACGTAACATTTTCGTTTAAAAATACTCGGTAGATACGTTCTATATTTGGATAATTTTTGTCATAACTGAATTCATTTATAAGAAACGCAATGAGGACCAATGCCATGGAAATGCTTACAGAAAAGCCAATAATGGTAATAACTGAAGTTATCTTATTTTTAACAATGCTTCGGATTAAGATTTTTAGTTTTCTCATAATAATTTTATTTCGCTGTTAACCTCTTGAGTCAGGCATAACTGAAGTAAAACCCTGACTTCATTAATCTAATCTTTTACCAAATCTTCAAGTGCCACATACCTTAGCTAACTCCCCTCCTTCGGGGGGCTGGGGGAGGCTCTTTTATTCATACCTCAACGCCTCCACCGGATTTCTCGTTGCCGCCCTCCAGCTCTGCCAGCTCACCGTTAGCAATGCAATTCCCAACGCCAGCAAACCGGCCAGCGCAAAAATCCACCAACTTAATTCGGTTTTGTAGGCAAAGTTTTCGAGCCATTTATTCATGGCGTACCAGGCAATGGGTGTGGCAATTACAAAAGCGATGACCACCCATTTTACAAAATCTTTGTTGAGCATGGCCAATATTTCGGAAACTTTTGCGCCGTTTACTTTGCGGATGCCGATTTCTTTGGTGCGCTGTTGCGAAATAAATAACGCCAGTGCACTGATTCCAAGGATGCTGATTAAAATACCGATGATTGAAAATGCCAGAAGTATCCGGCTTAAAATGTTTCGGCTTTGTACTGCTGAGCAATTGTTTCATCCATAAAAAAATAATTGAATTCCTGCCCGGGATAATACTTGTTCCAGATTTCCCTTATTTTTTGATCAATTCCGGCACGAATATTCCCTGCATTTAACCGTACATGGATAAACCGCGCCCGGTTGTTTGATTCATCCAGCCAAAATGCAAAATCGCCAACCGCAGTCTGTGCCGAACTGTAATTGAAATCTTTTGCCACCCCGATAAAGTTTATTCGTGTCTGGTCGGGTTCCAGTGGCTGTGGTTCCCTGAAAAGTATTTAACGCTTCCATACTTCCATGTCTTTCCATCAGCGTTTATATAAATGAGTATTGATTACCATTCCGCGAACGGTATCGGCTGATGGAATAATCCAGTTTTCCATGAAGCTGAATATTCATGGTTTTAAGGTAATCGTAATTGGCAAAAACCATTTCCGCTGTTCCGTCAATGCCCAAACCTTCGAGTGGTAAACTTTGCGCAGGGTAGCCAAAATGCTGCATGGTAAAACCAACCGATGCAACCTGGCTTTGTTTTTCCAGTTCGCGGGCAAAAACGGCAGGGTCTTTCGAAAAATCTTTCAGGTTGTATTACAACCACATTTTCCTTGTCGAAACCCAGTGGTTGGTTCAATACAAAGTGAATTTGTTTGTTCACCAAAAAAGTGGCCGATATGAATAATAATTACGATGGTAATTTGTAAAATCAGAAGGGTTTTCAGGATATGGTTTCCCGAATAATTCATTTTTTCAGAAAGAATATCGATGGCAGAAGTTTTTCCCAGAAAATACAAACCAACAAAAATGGCGGTTATCCCAAAGCAAAAACCAACACCAAAATACACCAGTAAACAACAGGCTCGAATAATAAATTTTAAAATCGATTTCAAAAATCCGGTTGATATAAGGTTTTATTATTTCGATGAAGCCAAATGCAAGAAATACTATCGAAACCATACAAAACAGATAATACTTCGGATAAAACCTGACGGTTAATTTGCCGCTGGTTTGCACCAATTGATTTTTTCAATCCCAGTTCTTTCGACCGTTTTATTAGTTTGGCAATGGTGAGATTGGTAAAATTTAACAAGCGAAACCAGTAAAATTACAAATGAAAATACAAATAAACAGTGAATGTTTATTTTGCTGGAACTCTCTCTCAATTCAAAACGAAAATCCGATTTTAAATGGATATCGTCCATTGGGACCAATGAAAAATCGATACTCTTTTGGTCCACGGTTCTGTTTTAAAGAACTCTTATCGTAAAAATCAGTTAACTTTTTGCAACCAATCACGGGAGATGCACCTTTTTTAATTTAATGTAATTGTAAACCCATTGAGTTTTATGGTTGGGTATGATTTTTCAAAATCCTTTTGTACATCACCTTTTTGCGAAAGTAGCAATTCGTATTTAAAATGGGTTTTGGGATGGGTATTTTTCACAATTCCACGAACTTCATAATCGCCAATATTTCGTGCATATTGGTCAGGCTTCAAATTTGATTATTTGCCCCACGGGATTTACGTTTCCAAATGTTTGCGGGCAAAATCTTCGGTAATAAAAACGGTATTTGGCTTCTCGAATTCCGATAAATTACCCACTTTGGCTTTTACCTCAAACATTTCAATAAAAGCCTTCATCAACCGACATATATCGTTTTGCTGAAACGATTGTCACCCATTTTTATGGTTCCAACTTGGCAATGCGATAAACTGAGTGGCCTTTTCAATTTCAGGAATTTCTGTGATGGCGGAATGAATAATTCCCAAACTTCGTGCCCAGGGAGTTTCTTCACGACCTCCTGGAATTGAAGTTACCCGGTAAATCCTTTCGTGTCCTGTAATATGCTTATCGAAACTTTTTTCGTTTGAAACATGGATAAATAAAATAAGAAATGACGAAATTCCAATTACCAAACCAAATACATTAATTAGCAAAAAGCTTTGTCTTTTAAAAGTCGACGAATGGTTATTTTTAAGTTGTACATAGCTTAATGTGATATTTTAGATTGTTTTATTCATACCGCAACGCTTCCACCGGATTTCTCGTCGTAGCCCGCCAACTCTGCCGACTCAATTATCTGAATCAGAATGCCCCGGATTTTAAGATTGTCAGGATTAATATCTCCTGAATAAAAGGTGCTATTTTTTTGTTTCTCATTTTTATTTTAATCTTGTTTATCCTTCCATCCTGCAAATCCCGATTAGACTTTTTTCCCCTCCTTCGGAGGGGCCGAGGGAGGTTTCTACAATATCCCCACCATCGGTTCATTCACATTCTCCGTAATCACTTCGCCGTCGAACAGGTTGATGACGCGGTGCGCAAAACCTGCATCGTGCAGCGAATGGGTTACCATGATAATGGTTGTGCCTTCGCGGTTCAATTCTGTTAAAAGGTTCATCACCTCGAGGCCGTTTTTTGAATCCAGGTTTCCGGTTGGTTCATCGGCCAGAATCAGTTTTGGATTGGCAACAACAGCCCTGGCAATGGCTACGCGCTGCTGCTGCCCCCCTGACAACTGCTGAGGGAAATGTTTACGCCGGTGGCTGATTTTCATACGTTCCAAGCACTTTACTCACCATCTCTTTCCGCTCACGCGCTTTCAGTTTCAGGTAGATGAGAGGAAGTTCCACATTTTCATACACTGTGAGCTCATCAATCAGGTTAAAGCTCTGGAACACAAACCCGATGTTTCCTTTACGCATTTGCGTGCGATGGCGTTCTTTATAGCCACCAACCTCAACCCCGTCAAAAAAGTATTTCCCCCCGCTTGGATTGTCGAGTAATCCAACAATGTTCAGCAGGGTTGACTTGCCACAACCCGATAGCCCCATTATGGCCACAAATTCGCCTTTGTTAACCTGCACCGAAACCTCGTTCAAAGCGTAAGTTTCAACTTCCTCTGTCCGGAAGATTTTTGTCAGTTTTTCTGTTCTTATCATATAAGCCCCTTTAATTCCCCCGCCAACTGGCGGGGAAGATTAGAAAATGATGATTTTTAGTACTATTCAATTTTGTATTCATAAATTCATTCTTGTCCTTATTCCTCCAACTTGGGAGAGGGCCAGGGTGAGGCTCCTCTCTTTCTCCCCTCTTCGGAGGGGTAGGGGGAGGCTTTCTTTTATTTTAAAATATTTATCATTCTCTCCAAACAAATCGTAACCTGAAGTTATCACTTTTTCGCCTTCTTCCAGCCCTTCAAGAACTTCATAATATTTTGGGTTCTTTCTTCCAATTCTGATATTCCGTTTTGTTGCAAAATCGCCCGATGGATCAACTACATAAATCCATTGTCCGCCGGTACTGTTGAAAAATCCGCCCAGGCTAACCAGCATCGATTGTTCCGGTTGACCCAATTGTAAATTTATATAATAAGTTTGCCCGGTTCGTATATTTTCCGGCCGTTCATCAGTAAAGACGAGATCAATCTGAAATTGTGAATTTCGAACCTCCGGGTACACTTTTTTAACCTTTAGGTTGAAAAGACTGTTTTGCCGTTCGAATGTTGCGGATAAGCCCCTGCCGTCACACGGTCGATGTAATGTTCATCAATCAACGCCTCAATTTTATAATCGGTTAACACATTTATCTGTCCGATTCGTTTACCTCTCCCAATGCTTTGTCCGATTTCTGCATCAAGCATCCCCAACTGCCCGTCAACTGGAGCTTTAACATTGAGTTGTCTAGCCGCTCACGAACCAGATCCAGCGTTTGGGTCATTTTTTCCAATTCTTTTTCAAGCTGGTTCATCTCTGTTATTCTTATTATTGAATCATTCTGCATTTTCTGTTTGATTAATTTCCTGAAGCTGAACGGCGTATTCATAATCTTCTTTAGCCTGCAGATAAACTTCTTTTGATACCAGTTCATCCTCATATAATGCTTTCTGTTGTTCAAAATTTCTTTTCTTTTTTATGATTTCAAACTCTGAACTCAATAAAACCGTCTTGAATCAATCAATGCATTTTCAAAACTATATGCGGGTTTGACGTAAATAATTTTGTTTTTGTGCCAGGTTCGACTCACTGTTCATAATATCCATGTAAACGGTTCTGTTTTCAAGGATTAGTATTACATCTCCTTTTTTTACTTTGGCTCCTTCTTCAATTAGAATTTCCTCTACTCGTCCTCCTTCTTCAGCATCGAGGTAAATGGTTGCAATTGGTTCTACTGTTCCGTTAGTACGGATAAAATCATCGAAATTTCCCTTCTGAACTTCTTCAATTGTAATTTTTTCGCCATCAACTTTTAACGATTCACATTTGAGTCTTTGATAATTTTGACAAGAAGAGATACAAATACAATTCCTGCTACGCCATAAATAATATGTTTTGGCCTGATCCCTTTTTTCTTCTCTATTTTTCTGTCCATTCCCATTGTGAATCCTGTTTTAAATTTTATCCGATTTTTTACACTCCATCTCTATAGTTACGACCCAAAAATGTAAGCACAAATTGCCGTTCACTTTAGTGAACGGATTTATTGAATACAGATAGTCGAGAGGTTTTAACCCTATTCTCACATTCTCAATCATAATTACAAAGTGCTAATTCAACATTTATAACTATTTGCATCAAACGTGGTCTGTTAATCAATCCTTTCCTCCATTATATTAATCCCGAAAACCGGTTTTCCCATGTAAAAATCAATCGTTTTTCTTTTTATAATATACTGAAATCTCGCCCTTAGCAATTCTCCCTGCGCCGCTGACAGTTGATTTTTACTCGTATAGAAATCGATGATGTTAAACAATCCTTCCTCCTTTTTCTTTTGGGCTACTTCAAATGCCAGTTCATTCCATTCGGTTTGTTTTTTTGCCTGGAGGTATTCGGCTGAAATGGCAGATAAATCCTGGCAATACGATTCAATTTGATAATACAACTGGTTTTTAAAGTTTTCGAGTTCCACTTTTTCCCTTTCCAGGTTCAGCTTATTTATTTTTATCTCTGAACGGGTACTCCACCGGTTAAAAATTGGAATTGACAACGAAACCCTAACGTTTTGCGATGCATTGTTTTTAATCTGATCGCGGAAAGAAATCGGTTCACCGTTCTGGTCTGTGCGGGTTTCGTGAAAACCGGTACCGTAACCTCCGGAGGCTGAAACCGACGGAGAAAGATATCCCACGTGCAATAGCCAATCTTTTCTCCACCGCCTGAAGTTGCCTGTTTTTTGCTTTTACCGACGGAAGATGTTGAAGGGCCACCTGATAAACACTGCCGGCATTTTCGAAAACCAGCGACTGAATTAAATTGCTTTCAGAAGGCTGTTCCAGTAACAACTCCTTGTTTACAGGGTAATTCATAAACCTTTTCAATTCGAGGTTTGCAGCACGTAAATAATTCTCCGTGCGAATAACAAGCAATTTCTCGTCTGCTAATCGGGCTTCAATTTCAAGGATGTCAGTTTTGGCTGCAAGACCAACTGCTACCTGCTTTTTAATTTTTTCAAGATTTAATTCTGAAAGCTCTTTTTGCTCCTTTACAATTTCGAGCAGCCCTTTGTAATATAAGGTGTTGTGAAATTCATTCATCACGTCGAATGCAATTTCATTTTTCAGTGCAGTTTCTTCGGCAACTCCGGCAAGGTAAATAAACCGGTTATAGTCGATCGTATTTTTTCTTACAAATCCGTTAAATAGAGAAATTGAACCTGAAAGACTGTAACTGTTGGAAGAAAAACTGGTGAATGTATAATCATTGGTATTCGTATCAATCGACTTTCCCAAAGTTGATATTGTAATCAGAGCCCGCATTTATTGAAGGTAGCCTGTTCCGTTTCGTCTGTTGAAAATACTCCCTGTTCGTGGCAGAAGATATTTCCTTTGACTCCACATCGAGATTGTTTTCAAATGCATACTGAATACATTCTTCGAGCGACCACCGTTCCTGGGCAGTGACTGCTTCTCCGGTAGAAACAATTATAAATATCAGAATATAATACATCACTGCTTTTCGCATATCAGTTTTGGATTTTCATTTTTAGATGCCAAAAAAATGCCATATTTTACAGTAGTCTTACAATCAAAACTTTAACTCAAAATATCACAACCATAATTCAATCCACTGTAAAAAAAATTTACAAATTGTGTCAAATAACTTTACACTTAGTTTGAATTGAATTGGCAGCAGATTAACTTTGAATGAATTAAAAGCTATTTAATATGGCTGAAGACATCGGGAATAATTGCCGTCGGTATTAACCGAGGGATTTGAAGCACAGAGCAGTCTCCGGCTTTAGCCACATTTCTATAACGGGAAAAAATGACCAAAGGAAAACTACTCATCGTTGACGACAATAAAAGCATCTTAAGCGCTTTGGAACTTTTATTGCAGGATGATTTTGAAGAAGTAAAGACCATCGCCAGCCCAATCAGCTTCCGTCATTAATAGAAAATGGAGGATATAATCTGCTTTTGCTTGATATGAACTTTTCAGCAGGGGTCAACACCGGGAACGAAGGTTTATACTGGCTTTCCAGAGTTCAGGATATGAGGCCAGACTTAGAAGTTGTGCTGTTTACTGCATACGGGGATGTGGAACTGGCCGTAAAAGCGCTTAAAAAAGGGGCTTCCGATTTTATATTAAAACCCTGGGACAATGAGAAACTTCGCACAACTCTTCGCAATGTGTATAAACTTCAGCAATCGAAAAAAGAGATAAAACAACTGAAGCGAAAAGAAAGCGCGTTAAAAAGTGAAATTAACAAAGACAAACATTTCATCATTGCACAGTCTCCTCAAATTCTGAAGATTTTAAACCTTGTCCGCCGCGTGGCAAAAACCGATGCAAACGTTTTAATTACCGGCGATAATGGCACCGGAAAAGAACTGATTGCCCGCGAGTTGCACCGGCATTCAAAACGTTCAGATGAAATCATGGTGACCGTTGACATGGGGGCTATAAGCGAATCTTTATTCGAAAGCGAACTATTCGGTCATAAAAAAGGCTCTTTTACCGATGCCCGTGAAGACCGCACCGGTAAAATTGAAAATGCCACTGGTGGCACTCTTTTCCTCGACGAGATCGGAAACCTGCCTGTACATCTTCAACCTAAACTTTTGGCAGTTTTGCAAAACCGGACAGTAACACCAATCGGCAGCAACAAATCCATTCCGGTGGATATCCGGCTGGTTTGTGCAAGCAACCGGAACCTGGAAGAAATGTTGTCCGACGGCACCTTCAGGGAAGACCTGTTATACCGGATAAACACCATTCAAATTGAAATACCACCGCTGTGGGAACGAAAGGAAGATATTATAGCCATCGCAGATTATTTCCTTAAAATTTACTGTAATAAATACCGGAAAACCTGTCAAAAAATATCGGAAAGCGGGTTGTTAAAATTAGCCAGCTATAAGTGGCCGGGAAACGTTCGTGAGTTGCAACATACCATTGAAAAAGCTGTTATCCTTTCCGACAAAAATGAGTTGTCACCTGAAGATTTTTTCTTCAAACCGGTAATTCAGAATACAGGTGATGTATTTGAAGGGACAATCGGGGAAATGGAAAAGAAAATGATAACAAAAGTACTGCAAAAAAACAATTCAAATTTGTCGGCAGCAGCGGAAAAACTGGGAATAACACGGCAAACCCTTTACAACAAAATGAAAAAATACAACTTGTAATAGAATGGTTAGTAAGAATTTCTATTTTCGAATCACCTTAAGAAGTTGCCTTATGGCTGCAACTGCCCTTACAGCAGGATGGCTCCTTTTTGAGATTCAGAAATTTATTCCCGCAGTAATTGTCCTTTTGATTTTTATAGGTCAGATATTCGAACTTATTCATTATCTGAACAAGGTAAACAGGCAGATAGCCTGGTTTTTTGAAGCTGTAAGAAATGATGATACAACATTAAAATTCCCCATAAACACGGGTAATAAATCACTCAACGATTTAAATTTAAGTTTAAATAAGTTAAACGAATTAATCAAAAATATAAAAATTGAATTGCAAAAACAGGAACAGTATTATAAAACAATATTGGAAAACATAAACATTGGTATTTTAAGTATAAATGAAAAAGGAGCAATTTACCTGGCCAATACTGCTTCCTGTAAAATGCTGAATCGCGATCACCTGACACATATAAACCAATTAAGCCAGGTCGATAAAAAACTGTACTCAGCCATAAAAGAGTTGCAACCCGGCGATCGCAAACTTGTTACCTTCTCAGGGAATAATGGGTTAGTGCAGCTTTCCGTGAAATCTACCTTATTTAAAACTGCCCGGGAAACATTTCAACTCATAACCATGCAGGATATCAAAAGCGAACTGGAAATAAAAGAGCTGGAATCATGGATTAAGCTTATCCGGGTGTTAACTCATGAAATTATGAATACCATTGCTCCAATTACTTCGCTCTCTGAAACTATTCTGAATTATTATAAAAACCTGAACGGAGAAAAACCCGACGAGAGGGTAATTAAAAATACGATGAAAGGGCTGGAAGTAATAAAAGAACAGGGAAACGGACTGATGGAATTTGTGGAGACCTACCGTAAATTTACACGCCTGCCAAAGCCTGAAAAGCAATCCGTTTTGGTAACAGGATTATTTGAAAAAATAACCACCCTTGTAAAATCGGAACCGGAAAACCAGGCAGTGCAACTTTTATGGAAACTAAATCCTTCAGATTTGGAAATTTATGCCGACAAAAAACAGGTATCGCAGGTATTGGTAAATCTTGTTAAAAATTCACTGGATGCAATCAGGAACAATGAACTAAAAGAAATTTTTCTGCAAGGGAACATCAATTCATTCGATCGTCCACAGATTACTGTAACCGACAATGGACCCGGAATCCCTGTAGATGTAATTGAAAAAATTTTCATCCCATTTTTTACCACAAAAGAATCAGGTTCCGGTATAGGGCTTAGCCTCTCGCGTCAGATAATGCTCATGCATGGCGGCAGTCTGAAAGTGGAATCCATTCCGGGAAAACAAACAGTTGCCATCATGGAGTTTTAAAATTCATAAAATTCCAAAACAAGGAACCATTAATACCTCCCGCAGACAACTACCGAAAGCTTTTTATCCACCAAAAAACGGAGGCCAATTAATCATTACGCTCTGTGCTGTGCAATTATTTCATCGGAAACCAGATCCCTATAGAATAGGTAAGCATCACAGGTGGCTGATCTTTATCATCGGGCCAGGAAGGCCCTTCTTCAAGTGCAAAACCTAGCCCCAAAGAGGCGGTAAATAATTTCTTTGCCCTGTAAACAAAACCTGGTCCAAGCAGGCTTTGTGTGAAAGTTTCCCCCGATCCCTGGTGCCAGTATTGCAAGGATATAAAAGAACTGCGGATCGAAGGTTTCAGATGATAATTCAATCCGGCACCAAAACCAATAAATCCGGCCCCGCCCTGAATTCCGATACGATTGCCCAAAAGGAATTCAATGTCAGCACCAATGAGTGAACCTCCACCCTGAAGTACACCAACAGTAAGTGCTGCTTTTGGTTCTGGTTCAGCCAATTCTGCATCCTGTGCAAAAAGTGGAGGTGTTGCCAACAACAGGCAATAAAAAATTAAAAGTAGTGATTTCATCATTTTTTGGTTTGTTTTAATTTGGTTAATGAAATGTATTTAATACTGATCTTTTTGAAGAATAAAAAGTAAAAATTTGAGCAAATTCAAATGCCGGCAGGGGTTGAAGAACTTTTTTTTGTTTACTATCATAATAAAAATTATCATGCAATTATAGCAAAAAACAAGAATTGTGACAATGATGTTTCCTTTTTTTTTATATGCACCTGTACCTGAATACAGGCTTAGGCCTAACGAATGGAATTTAAAATGTCGCCGGATTTGCTGAAGTGTGACATACAGTATTCGTTACCAGAATTATCATCCAATTTCCTCATATAACTCTAAAAATCCAGGTGCTTTTAAAAAATATAAGAAAAAATTACCTGACCAGTTGGATTTTTAACAGAGTTCATTAACTTTGCATTTCAAAGTACTTTTAAATGAAAACATACTCGTCAAATCCAAATGAAGATCTGCAGACCATCCGCGAAATTATGGAACGGTCTTCCAAGTTTTTGTCATTAAGCGGCCTGGCCGGCATATTTGCCGGTATATGTGCTTTGACTGGAACAGCAATTGCCTGGATTTTTATCCTTGAACCGGTCCATGCAACCTCCAAAGATTTTATGTTGAGCCGCGAAAGTAACCCAATTTCTGCCGTTGCATTCTATCTTGCCCTGGATGCTTTGCTGGTGCTTGGATTTGCTTTTTCGGGAGCTGTTTTTTTTTCTCACAGGAAAGCCCGGAAGGCCGGCCATCATCTGTGGACAGCTTCAACCAGAAGGTTGCTCGTTCATTTAATGATTCCGTTACTCTCGGGGGGAATTTTTATACTGATTTTAATCCTGCAAAACCATCCGGAGCTGGCAGCATCGGTTATGCTTATCTTTTACGGATTGGCACTGATAAATGCAGGAAAATTTACTTTTAGCGAAATTCATTACCTTGGTCTCACCCAAATAGGACTGGGTGTTCTGGCAGGGTTTTTTACCAGCTATGGCCTGCTTCTGTGGACAATTGGTTTTGGCCTGATGCATATTGTGTACGGAGCAGTAATGTACTACCGGCATGAACGATAAAAAATCGTACAGTTATCAGGAAAAGAATTTAAAGAAGATGTACAACATAACAAACAATAAATCTATTTAGGTGAAGCACCCAATTTCAAAACTTCAGAAAGTATTTGAAAGCCGCATCAGGCTTGGAATCATGTCGGCACTTATGGTGAACGACTCACTCGATTTCAATGCTCTGAAGGAACTGCTTGATTTAACCGACGGAAACCTTGCCAGCCACCTGAAGGCATTGGAACAAAAAAAAATTGTCACGGTTTCAAAGGATTTTGTCGGCCGGAAACCAAGAACAACCTACCAGGCAACGGAGCATGGAAAGGTTCTGTTTCGCCTGCATCTTACAGCTCTGGAGGAACTTATAAACAAACATTAATTTTTTTATTCACTCACTTTGTATTTCAAAGTACTTTTATAAATAATAGCAATGGAAACAAAAGGAATTCACCAGTTCATGAACAGTTACAGTGTTAAAATGATCATCATTTCGGGATTGGCCATTTTGCTGCTTATCCCCTCCTTTTTGATACAGGATATTATCCGGGAGCGAATGGTCCTGAATGAAAAAGTAAAAAATGAAATTTCTGCCCAATGGGGAGGAAAACAGGTGGTAGCAGGACCGGTACTGAATGTACCATTTACCATTACTGAACCCGATGATAAAATTCCAGCTGCCTTAACCCAACAGGGAGTGGCTCATTTTCTGCCTGAAATCTTAAAGGCGGATGTGGTTCTGTATCCTGAAATGAGGAAACGCGGAATTTATAAGGTTGTGGTATATGAAGCAAAAATAAAACTCAATGGAAAGTTTGCACAACCTGATGTTTCACAGTTGGATCTTCAAAATACGCAGCTCAACTGGAATTCAGCATACTTTACCATGGGTATTACCGATATGCGCGGTATTCAAAACCTGCCGGAAATGATGCTGAACGACCAGCCATTCGAAGTTTCCCCGGGTGTTGCCGATACCGATTTATTCCAGTCGGGAGTTACTGTAAAAGCAAGTTCCCTTGATCTGAAACAGTCGTTAGAATTTGAAACGGAACTGGTTTTAAACGGTTCGGAAAAGCTGTCATTGGAGGTACTGGGAAAAACAACAGAAGTTACCATGAATTCCGATTGGACGCAGCCGGGTTTTACCGGTGGATTTCTTCCGAAAAATAGAAAGGTATCAAAAAACGGTTTTACAGCCGACTGGCAGGTGACCCACCTGAACCGAAACTTCCCGCAGCAATGGATCGATCAAAAATATTCTACGCACGAAGCTGAACTGGGAGTAAGCCTGCTGATTCCTGTTGACCATTATCAAAAATCGATGCGCTCGGCAAAATATGCGATCCTGTTTATTGCGCTGAATTTTATCGTCTTCATTTTCATTGAACTTAACGGGAAAGCCCGAATCCACCCTTTCCAATACTCCCTGGTAGCATTTGCATTGTTGATTTTTTATACGTTACTTACTTCCATAGGCGAACAAACAGGATTCAACCTTGGCATACCTGATTTCAGCCCTGGCAGTCACCTTACTTATTACCTGGTATGCCTTTGCCATATTGCGAAATGTACGAATGGCGGTTTGGGTATTGCTTTTACAAACAGCATTGTACGCATTCCTTTTCACGATTCTGCAGTTGCAGGATTACGCCTTGCTTGCCGGAAGTCTTGGGTTGTTTATAATCCTCTTTCTTCTAATGCGCGCATCACTGCAAATAAAATGGTATCCCGATGAATCAACCGGAAGTGTATAATAAAGTGAAGTGGTACAATAAAAGAGGTCTTTTTTGACCTCTTTATTGAATCTGGTGGTATTTTTTATCTGAAATCCTAAAACCCTTAATACGGTTTAATTAACCTCTGCTACCCGCGTCCATTCCTTGTTCCCTTCCATATATCTGATTTGGAATTTAGATTTCCGGGGAAAGGTTATTTTTAAATCGAAAGGTTTGCCAGGTTCAATTACCTCAAATATTTGTTTATGTGTTTCCATATCGTAAGGCGTTACTTTCCAGTTGATGACATCCGAACTGTAAAACCAGACAGGGCCAGATTTTACCTCAATTGCACGGAGTTCAATTTTTAAACCGATTCCTGCTATGTTTTCTACGGCCATGGAATAGTCGGCTTCATTACCTGTTGTATAAAATGAATTATTCAAATTCAAAATATTCACACCAAATGACGACTGCTCAGGATAGACAATCAGGCTTTTTGGGGAAAATTCTGTATTATCGATGAACTGCTTCCTGGAGAAACCGTATTCACTTGTTATGGTTTATATTATACATATAATAGAATCATCTTTGCCTGGCGAAATTTTTGGAATAATGCAGAAAAAAAGAAAAAAAATACATTACCTTGTACACAAAAAAGAGCGCATTGACTGGTATCGTTTAACTTAAATAATTGTTAAAATGAAAATCAATTATCCTTCCCGGTTAAGTTTTCACCGCCTCCTTCACCCCTTCCAACAGCGCAGGGAAGTGCTGTTTCCCAAAGCTGACAATCCTGTAAGTATTCAATCTCGAAATAAAAGCCGGAGAGAAATGATTAAAAATCTGGCTTCCATACCCTTGCTTGGCGCATTTTTTTTCGGGGTGGCACAAAAAACCGGATGGGCAAGTACTGCAGAACATACCCTTGAACGGATAATTCTCAAAGACAATCCACCGTCATCAAAAGATGTGTCGGGATTAAAGGAACAGGTTCCAAAAGGAAAAATCGGGGATCTGGAGATCAGCAGGTTGATTCCGGGAGGAAACCTGGTTGCGGGGTTTGTTTATTCGCGCGATTTACTTTGGGCTTCTGCCTTGGTAAAAGAGTATTTTACCGATGAAAAGGTTATTGAAATCCTTTTTTTAAGTGAAGCATGTGGCATCAACACCACCATCATGCGGACCGATGAAAAGACCATCCGGATTTTAAAAGAATACCGGAGAAGGGGAGGTAAGATACAATGGATAGCACAGACCTACCCGAAGGATGAAGATTTTACTAATATCAAAATGGCGGTTGATGCTGGTGCTGTTGGTGGTTTTGCGCAGGGTGGCAATGCTGAAAATTACCTGAAGGCCAACCGCATCGATTTACTTGGAAAAGCTATTGAGTACACCCGCAGCCAGGGATTGATTGCAGGGACTGCAGGGCATGTTATTGAAATAGCAAAAGCATGTCTTGCCGATGGCATTGAACCCGATTTTTTCATGAAAACCTTTCATCATCACGACTACTTTTCAGCTCCGTCGGCCGACCGGCAAGGATACAGCTGGTGCGACAAACCGGAAGAAACGGCTGCCTTTTTCAGGGATTGTAAAATTCCATGGATCGCCTATAAGGTTCTTGCCGCAGGGGCCATCAAACCGGCTGACGGCTTTAAATTTGCCTATGAAAACGGTGCAGACTTTACCTGTGTGGGAATGTTCGATTTCCAGATCGTGGACAATTCAAATGCAACTGTGGAAGTCTTGAATTCCGCTCTGAAACGGGAAAGGAAATGGTATACTTAGCCGATTAAAAAAAATCGTAGTCTTTATTGACTATAGTCAGGATTTCGCAAATTTTGACGCTCTTAACAATGGGAAAACTGAATAAACCGGATAAGATCTTCAAGATATATCAATTCTTTTTTTTGTATTTTTGAATTAAAATTAAACACTATGCGATTAAATGAGAGAATAACCATTGAGCCAGGGAAACGAAGCGGGAAACCATGCGTGAGAGGTATGCGCATAACTGTTGCAGATGTTCTGAGTTATCTGGCTTCAGGAATGAGTTTCGAGGAAATTCTGGATGATTTTCCTTTTTTGGAAAGGGAAGATATTCTGGCCTGCCTAAGTTTTGCCGCAAATAAAGAACGCATTGAACTTTCAGCCTGATGAAACTCCTATTTGATCAAAATCTCTCACCTAAACTGACCCATTTTTTTTCACAATCATTTAGCGGCTCCAGACACGTGCAGGATTTGAATCTTGATAGTGTAAATGACTCCGAGATTTGGAAATACGCTGAATCTGAAGAATTCACAATTGTTACCAAGGACAACGATTTTAACAATCTCGTATCTTTATTTGGATTTCCTCCAAAAGTAATCTGGATTCGCAAGGGGAACTGCTCCACAAGTGATATCAAAGAATTGATCAATTCCAATACCGAAATGATTAAAGCTTTTATTTTAGATTCTGTAAACGGAATTTTAACATTTTATTAATCTAATATTCTTAATATTCCTAACGAACTGTTTCACACCCAGGCACATCATTATCATGACTTGTCATTTAGCACGGATTTCAAGCAGCTCACCGGAATAAAGATCTTCCAGCCGTATTTTAAATCCCTTGGTCCGGAGGTCATTTCCGCTCATCCGGGCAATGGCTTCCCCGTTTATGGTTTTCACTTCATACATTTTTTCCGGATCGAGGTAGTTTACGGCAATGATTCGTTCACGCTCCAGGGCACCGTGACGAAAGATTCCGATAATACCACCGGCTTTTGTTTCGGTATTGATTCTTGAAAAGCCATCCCAGTGCCCTTCGGCAGGTTCTCCGAATCCGGGAAGATCCTGCCGGTAGCTCATGATATCGTACCTTATCTGCATATTTTGCATCCAGCCGGCATAGCGGCGGTACCTGCTTCGATCCTCCGTTGACAGTGCACGGGGATCGCCCAGCATGATGGGCAGGCTTCCGGCCGACGATTTAAAGTGGTTCTCCCATTTTTTATCGTCCATACGGGGGTTTCCCACCACCAGTGCCGTTGCCGGCATGGCTCCCGAGCGCCACCACGACATGTTCCTGATCCGCAAATCCCCGTCCTGGTCGGGAGCCTGGAAGTTCGACAACCAGTCACCTTCTGCATGTTTCAGCAAAGCATAGTCGATCAGCTGCAAACCTCCCATGACTTCAAACGTGCAGTCGATAAAAAGATCAGGCTTAGCTGCATGCAATTCATCGAACAACTCCCATACCCGCTCATGATTAATGTATAACGATTCAGGATGATCCTTGTGCCTGGGGTGATCGGTTGCATAGCAGCCCGATATTTCCGGATTAAAAACATACGCACTGGTTACTACGGCAAAATCGAGCTTCATGTACTCCAGCCCGTAATCCAGGGCCAGTTTCAGCAACACCTCCTTTATATAGTCTTTCCACCCGGTGGAAAAACAGGCGGTTACCAGGTCCTGTCCCACAAAATGGACATTTCCATGATTCCCCTGCCGATCTTTAACAAACCATTCAGGATGATTCCGATATACGTTGCTTTTTGATGTGGCAGAGCCGATACTTATCCAGAGGCCGGGTTTCATCCCCAGCGAACGGATGTAATCAAATACCGGTTTCAATCCGTTTGGAAATTTTTTTGTATCGATGTTCCAGTCGCCATAAGTATCCTGCCATCCGTCGTCGATAATAAATTCCTTTACGCCAGCATCGGCCGCTGCTTTGGCCAGCTCCCGGATCAATTGTTCATTGATGTCTTTTCCGAAAGGATGCCAGTTGTTGTACACAAACATCGGCTTCTCTTTTAAGCCGGAGAGACGGATGCCCATGTGTTTCCGGATGTAATCGGCAACGGCAGTATTCAGCACCTCACCCGGTTCTTTGCTGTTGTTGTACACCAGGGTGAACACTTCGGGGGTTTGGAACGATTCACCTGGGTTAAGCCATTTCCGAAAGGGAAAGCGATCGTCGCTATGCGTAAGACCGCTTACTATTTCAGGTGTCTCCCAGTACACCGTTGTACGTTTCAGCACCCCGGTAGCCTCATTGCCAACAACAATCCCTGAATTCCAGTCCCTGTGATGAACAACGACCAGTGCATCGTGCATGTTTCCCTTATAAGGCCCTAATGATTTCCTGCGGCCGTAATCGGTGTATATCCAGCTAAACGTTGCCTGCTGATAACCGGGAATGGAAAGCTTTTCCACATCTACCGATTCAAGCGCCATCTCTGAATTGCCCACATTTTTAATCACCAGGCTTTTACGAACCAGGGGCAGTTCCGGGTACATAAGATAATTAACGATCACCTCTGCCTGGCCATCTGCACTGCGGAGGGTTACAGCTGCACCATCCCCTTCAAGGGAATCGCTGTATGAAGAAATATTCATCAGTTTCCACCGGCTTTCACCAGAGTAGGTTAACCCGTTCAATTCGAACTGAAAATCCGCATGATCGGTACCGAAGTAATTAAATTCTCCTTTAACGGGTTTATAAGTTGTGGTCGTAAACTTCCCCCCGTCAGCAGGTAAACGGATGATTCTTTGTACGATTCCGTTGTTTAAGATCAGTCCGGAAGCATCCCAGCGGGCAAACTGTGCAGAAATCATCCGGGAAAAGAAAAGCAAAGGCAGCAAACAAAGAACAATCTTTTTCATAGGAACATCAATTATGGCTTGTTACAATTTAATCAAGTAAATATACCAACTTGTTGCGAAAAATCCGTTTTTGCCGGTTGGTCTCTTATAAGGAAAAAAAGAAAAAAATGAAGTCCATTCCAAAAATGGACATTGAAACAAAATGCAGAAAGAAACATTTCCGAGGGCTGACATGATAAATACAAACCGGATTATGAGCAGGGCAGAAGAAGTAACTAAACATCCCTTGCAACATTAAAACAGGGGATGTATATTTACGACAAAAATCAATTAAATGACAAAAGCAAACAATCTGACGGTGAGAAAACTACTTGATGAGGCTGGTTTTTTACGTATCTGTTCAGCAGGAGGAATCCTGATTATGATTGTTGTGTTATTTTCCTGCAACGCACAGCAGGTATCCATAAACAGCGGTAATCTGGTTATGGAATTTAACGATCAGATGGAAGTAAAGATAACCAGCAAGGCACCTGGTGCAGGAAAGCTGATGGATGGATTTTCAGCATCGGAGTACCTGTCAGGCAGCCGGTTTGATACCAGGCAATACAAACTTGCCGGATATTCGCAGAATGAGCTTAACGGAATAAAAAGCCTTGTAATTTGGGGGACAGCAAGCGACAGGGAAACCACAGTAGAAAAAATTGTTGAGGTAGCTGCAGATCCTGCCTTCCCCGGGCTGGCGCTGATGAATGTGTCGTATATTAACCGGGGGGAGCGTTCGGTAAAAATTGATAAATGGGTAAATAACCGGTATGAAATCGTTTCCGAAAAGGATGATCCTGATTTCTGGTCCTTTCAGGCCTCTTCAAGCAACCGGAGGCTCGACTGGATAACACCGGTTACGCCTGGTTTTTCAAAAGAAAACTACATGGGGATGAACAGCTCCGATTATGGCGGAGGCATTCCGGCTGTTGACCTGTGGCGAAAAGATGCAGGCATTATGGTTGGACATGCGGAGCTGGTACCGCGGCTGGTATCCCTGCCGGTAGAAATGGACAGGTATGAAAATAAGGCTGCCCTGGGAGTGGAGTATAAATTTCCTGCCCCTGTTGAATTTATGCCCGGAGACACTTTAAAACCTATACTACCTTTGTGAGTGTGCACCAGGGGGATTATTATGCTGCCCTGCAACAGTATTCCGAATTGATGCAGGAGAGGGGCATTCCGCTAAATCCTTCCAGTCCCGAAGCCTTTGAGGCAGTTTGGTGTGCCTGGGGCTACGGCAGGGAATTTACCATGCAGAATGTTTATGGAACACTGCCAAAGGTAAAGGAGCTGGGCATCAGCTGGGTAGACATTGATGACGGGTACCAGATCACCGAAGGCGACTGGATAGTTGACAAAAACCGTTTTCCCGGGGGCAATGCAGAAATGAAACGGCTTGTTGACCGAATCCATTCATACGGGATGAAAGCTAAGTTGTGGTGGGCCCCGCTGGCCATTGATCTGAATTCGCAGCTGCTGAAAAAGGATCCCAACCTGCTGCTGGTGCGAAAGGACGGTTCCCCCCAGTTTATCACCTGGTGGGATGCCTTTTACATGTCGCCGACCTATGAAGGCACACGCAACCACACCCGGGAAGTACTGAATATGTTTATCGATGAATGGGGATTCGACGGACTGAAAATGGATGGCCAGCACCTGAATGCTGTGGCTCCGAATTACAACAGGAGCCACGGGCTGGAGCGGCCTGAAGAGGACAATGAAAGGCTTCCCGAATTTTTCCGGATGATTTATGACCAGACAACCAGCCTAAAACCCGGTGCCGTAATACAAAACTGCCCGTGCGGATGTGCCGTTTCGTTCTACAATATTCCGTACATGAACCAGGCGGTTTCGTCCGATCCGACTTCAAGTTTCCAGATCAGGCACAAGGGCAAAACCTATAAAGCCATCAATCCGGGCCTTGCTTATTACGGCGATCACGTTGAGTTGAGTGATAATAAAGATGATTTTGGAACACAGCTTGGCATCGGTGCCGTGTTGGGCACCAAGTTTACCTGGCCCGAAAACCCGGACAAGCCCAATCAAAACCTGCTTACCCCCGAAAAGGAAAAGGTCTGGAAGAAATGGTTTGGTTTGTACAACAGCAAGATGTTGTCACGGGGCACTTACCTGGGAGAGCTGTACGACATCGGGTACGACCGGCCCGAGGCCCATGTTATCCAAAAAGGCGACACCCTGTTTTATGCTTTTTATGCCGATGAGTGGGATGGCGAAATTGAGTTCCGGGGGCTGAAGGAAGGCAGCTATCGGATAAGGGATTATGTGAACAATGTGGATATGGGTACTGTAAGTTCCGCAAATCCCAAAAAAACATTTACTTTCAAGCGCAACCTGCTATTGGAGGTATGGCCTGCTGATTAACTTTATCTTCCCTGCCAAAGGCTTACCCGCCCCAGTTTTCCCTGTCGAGGCTGCGGTAGTGAATGGCTTCAGAAAGGTGGTGTGCCTGCACCTGCTGGTCGTTGTCGAGGTCGGCAATGGTGCGTGCCACTTTCAGGATACGGTCGTATGCCCGGGCAGAAAGGCCCAGCTTGTCCATGGCATTTTTTATCAGTTCATGGCCTGCCTCATCGAGCTGCACATATTTCCGGATGAGTCGTGAACTCATCTGGGCATTTGCATATACTCCCTTATGCTCCTTAAACCGTGCCTCCTGAATTTTCCGTGCCTCAATTACCCGTTTACGAACAGTTTCACTGTTTTCTGAGGCTTCCATTTCTGCCAGCTTTTTAAACGGCACAGGCACCACCTCCAGGTGGATGTCAATGCGATCGAGCAGCGGACCAGAAATTTTGTTCAGGTATTTCTGCACCACCCCTGCGCCGCAAACACAATCTTTGGAAGGATGATTGTAGTATCCGCAGGGGCAGGGATTCATGGAAGCCACCAGCATAAAGCTGCTGGGATACTCCACCGAGAACTTGGCCCGGGAGATGGTAATGAGCCGGTCTTCAAGCGGCTGCCGCATTACCTCCAGCACGGTACGCTTAAATTCAGGCAGTTCATCAAGAAACAATACCCCATTATGTGCCAGGGAAATTTCTCCCGGCTGAGGATAATTGCCGCCACCAACAAGGGCAACATCGCTTATGGTATGGTGCGGACTTCGGAAAGGCCGCTGGGTCATCAGCGAAGTATCTTTTCCTATTTTTCCAGCTACCGAATGAATTTTAGTGGTTTCAAGTGCCTCCTTCAGAGTAAATGGCGGCAGAATGGTAGGAATACGCTTGGCAAGCATCGTCTTTCCAGAACCGGGAGGACCAATGAGAATGATGTTATGTCCGCCGGCAGCGGCGATCTCTAATGCCCTTTTCACATTTTCCTGACCCTTAACGTCAGCAAAATCGAGCGGGTTATTGGTGATCTGCGCATAAAATTCGGCCCTTGTATCTACAATGGTTTGCTCAAGTGTCCCATTCCCGTTCAGAAAATCAATAACCTGGCTTAAATTTTCAGCCCCATACACCTTTAGCTTATCCACCACAGCCGCCTCACGGGCATTTTGTCTGGGCAGTATAAATCCTTCAAAACCCTCTTTACGGGCATTGATGGCAATTGGCAATACACCCCTTATTGGCTGAAGGGTACCATCGAGCGATAATTCCCCCATCAGAACATATTTGTGGAAATTCATATTGCTAATTTTTTCAGATGCCGCAAGAACAGCAACAGCCAGGGGAAGGTCATAAGCCGAACCCTCCTTACGGATATCAGCAGGGGCCATATTGATAATAATTTTCTGACGGGGCCAGCTGTATCCATTCAGCCGCAGTGCCGATTCAATGCGTTGCTGACTTTCCTTCACAGCACTGTCAGCAAGACCGACAAGCATAAACTTAATTCCCTGTACTACATCTGTTTCAATGGTAATGGTGGTGGCATCTATTCCGAAAACAGCACTGCCGTAAGCTTTAACCAACATGAAGATGGGTTTTGGTTTAACAACTATTTTAATTAGCAGGTTAAATTTATGAATTTTTTATTCAATCTCAATAATCAAAATGGTTTCATCAGTTATTATATAAAAAATAGCAGGTTATGGTTCATAATTACCGCTTTTTAACGATAGCATGAATACCTTTATTTTTGAATAGGATATGCTATAGGTTAGCTGGATGAAAGTTATTAAAGCCTAAAAACCCAGCCTTCTTTATCGGCCGGAAACCAGGAACCAAAGTACCGCTTTTTATTCAATGGCTAAATGCAGCTCCCGGCGGACGGGTAGTTGATGATTTTGTTAACTTAATGGATCTCTCCCCACTTTTTTGGAAGCTGCAGGAGAGCAGGTTCCAAAAACCATGACGGGCAAAAGTCTGATGCCAGTAATCAAAAGCAAGAAAATAGCCAGACAGATAAAACCCGGAATTTTGTTATAACCGGAAGGGAACGCCACGTGGGAAGAGCCCGGGAAGGTAACCTGCCTTATCCGCAAAGGGCAATTCAAACGAAGGACTACCTGTATATAATCAACTTTGAACCCGACAGGACTTCCGGCTGAACAGATGAACCCTCTTCCGACAATTGGATAAAGAGGTTTCACGCAGCGAGCGCAACGAAGAGTAATCTTTCGACGTGTTCGAGCGACTAAAGGAAAACCTTGCACCAGACATTACCTGCTTCCGAACCCGGAGGGTTCCTATGTTTATAGAAAACATCAACAGAAAAAAGGCCATGCGACCCCTATATTTGTGCCATATGGCTTTATCGGCCGGGGTTGTATCCGGATTCGGTGCTGTTTTTTTTCTATAAACATTTGACCTCTCTGAGGTCATCACTTTATATTGAACGCATCAGAAATTTCACAGCCTGCCCGTGGGAATCCGGTTCCGGCAGAAACCCCGGAACCTGAGTAATCGTTGTAAACCGGTATCCGGGTAAAAAATCAGTCAGCCATTCTGCCCGATCTGCATCCTGCAAAAATCCCATATTAGCGCAACAACCAGTCGGAGCAAAGCGGAGATCCCTTACTGGCGGGGCAACTCTAAACATAATCTGCCATCCGCTTCTTCCACAGCCTGTGTCACTTCCATCTCTCCGCTATCCCTTCGCGACCTCTGTACGATAAAGGACGAAGATGGAAGTGCAATAAACCGGCAATTGAATAAAGACGGTGCCACGAATTAGACGCCTGTAATACATCCTTTTTGCAAGAGATCTGCGTAATCAGCGTCATATGCTTCAATCCCGGTTCAGACTTTATTAAATGTCTGCACTACCTTTAAAAACTATCTTTACCCCCGACGGAAGAATTGTTCCTTTTAACAAAAACGGCGAAGTTCTTTACAAGTTTGTTTAGTGAAACCCGGTTTTTGGGAATGATAACGAGCCAAAAACCGATGGTTGAACAAATCCCGATGCACCGGGAAATACAAGTTGCAGTACCACCCTGGAAATACAAGAATAAATTTCAGCAGGCACAGCAACGAGCAGCCTGAAGTGCAGGTAACCGATTACTAAAAGTCATGTGTCCTGATGCTATAAGGGACTTGTGTGTCTTTTACAATGGCCTGTAGAAGTATATTTCAAAAAGCTCATCTGAAACTTTATTTACCCAGTGAGCTATTGAAACAGAAGAAGCTTTATCGATTAACGGAGCAGGCAAAAAAGGAGCAGTCAGCCGGTACATTCTTCCGGGGGGAAGTTGATTCAGATCGGCCATTACCTGGGTTACCGGGTGCTCGCCGGCTGCCAGCATTTCACGGGCATCGAGCTGATTGTGCATCAGGCTTTCATCATACCATCCGGGCCGGGTTGTATTGTATCCCGCACCTTCATCCTCTGCCAGCAAATCCTGCCCCGCCACTTTTCTCAGGTGGTTTATTAAATCTTCCACCTTCACGTTTCCCACTGCGGCAGCCTGTTGAAGTGTAGCTATTTTTGCAACGGTTCTTCTCAGAACAGGGTTTTTCAGTTTGCTGAATGCAGGTACATAATCAATGAGTACATCTTCAAGTTGCGGCCATGTTTCAATCAGCTGCAATACCTTCGTTTTTGGAGTAATGATAAGTGAATTATTCTGTTCCATAACTGCTATTTATAAGATAAAATACGTTGTTCTCCCTCAAGGTTTCGGTATTCTGTCAGGTTTTGAGAAACCTCCAGTGTGCCGAGATATTCTCCTTTTTCATTCCGCAAGGCAAAATATTCAATATGAATAAATTTTCCGCGAAGGTTTATCCAGAACGGTGCCCGGTTTTGTTTTCCGCTTTTAAAATCGTTCAGGATTTTATCGACAATGTGTGCACTGGCCGGTGGATGGCAATGCCGCACATCGCGGTTCAGTATTGCCCTGTTCCGTTGAAAAATCCGTTCGCTTCCCTGGGTGAAGTATTTTACCTTGTCGTTGCGATCCACAAAAGTCATATCCACAGGTACGGTATTCAAAATGGCCAGAAGCTCTTCTGCAGTAAAGCCTCCCGAGGGCAGCCGGATGTTACCGCCTTCCCGTTGTGCTTCATTGATGCCTTCTTCCTCTATTCCTTCGGGAACCCATTCTGTTGGCGGGTCATACAAACAAAAGCCAATTTCGACCGACTGCTTCCGTATCTGGTACCAATCGGCATCCGACAGGGCATCCATAGCCATAGGGAAAAGAATCTCCTCCTCCTTCACCGTCATGTCCAGCACCTGCCTGGCAGCAGGCATCAAAACAAGCTCTGCCGATACGATTAAATCGTCCTTCGATACATCGGGTATATTTAAAACATCGATGCTTCCTTTCAGTAAATCCCTGATTTCATCGTGCTTTCCCCACATCACTTTTGGCGGACCGGTAATTCCCAATCCTTCAAGAAAAGGAAACAGCAGGTATTCCTTTCGCTGGTAATGTTTATCCACATCAATCAACTGGTTATATCCGGCTTTCAGATGAAGCACGGTTTCCTGAAAATTTTCCTCCTTCACGTATTCGAGTGCCGACAATTCTGCCAGCACATTTTCGGCAACCCGTTTCAGCGCCTTATTCTCTTCCAGCATTACATCCACCGGATGACCCTCAGGAACAGATTTTTGAGCCGAGAGGTCAACCCGTCCTTCAAGCACTGCCGAATGGGCGTCACAAAGTTTTAACACCTCCTCCTCGGGAAGGCCTTCGGAAATGAGCTCCTGCTCAACCTCAACCACTTCGCCATAAGGGATGTTGCTCAGACTTACCAGAAGCTGGTGCCTGACCTCCTCCTGCGACTCTCCCTGGTGCAGTTTCAGAATAAGTTCTTTAAGTTTTGCTTTCCTGAACTTCGAATTGTCAATATTTTCACTCATAATGTAATTTTAAAAAGGTTAAAAAAGGAGGCTCAAAGCATGAGCTCCTTTTTCTAAAAAACAAATTAATTTACAGAAAAAAGTTGTTTTAACGAACTTATTCTTCCGGATTTCGTCCTTTTTCGATGCTCCATCCGAATTTCAGTCCGAAAACAAACCACACCAAAGCAACTGTACCCAAAGCAAACAGGGTGTCTCCAACAACTCTTAGCCACTTCAGTGTATGAATGTGAGGTTGCTGAAGGAATTCGGCCGAGCGGGCATACCATAAACCTTCCTGAACGCTTGCAACAGTTTGGGCAAGACCAATAGGAAGGACACTTATCAGCACCATGGCAGCCAACCCGATATTAATGGCCCAGAAAGCAAATTTCAGCCATTTTTCCTTCCACACCACATTGGTATCCAAATCGCGCAGCACAAAGAGCATGAGGCCTATTCCCAGCATTCCGTAAACACCGAACAAGGCAGTATGTCCATGCACAGGAGTGGTATTCAGCCCCTGCATATAATAAAGCGCAATAGGCGGATTAATCAGGAAGCCAAATATTCCTGCTCCAACAAGGTTCCAGAAAGCCACAGCTATAAAACTGTAAATGGGCCATTTATAGGCTTTAATCCAGGAAGAACTCCGGGAAAACCTCAGGTTATCGTATGCCTCATAACCAACCAGAACAAGGGGCACCACCTCCAGGGCACTGAACGTGGCTCCAATAGCCATAATCGCAGTAGGTGTTCCCGTAAAATAAAGATGGTGGAAAGTTCCCAAAATACCTCCCGAAAGAAAAATCACTGTTGTCAGCAACACCGCCAGGGTGGCAATGCCTGCTTTAATAAGCTGCAGACGTACGAACAGAAATGCCATCACCACTACGGCAAACACTTCAAAGAAACCTTCCACCCAAAGGTGGACCACCCACCAGCGCCAGTATTCGGCAATGGCCAGATTGGTTTGCCGGCCCCACATTAAACCTGCTCCGTAGAAAGTAGCAATGGCTACTGAGGCTACCAAAAAAAGAACGATTAAATGCCGGGTTTCACCCGGGACCTTTAATGCGGGCCAGATAGCCCTGCCCAAAAGAAACAACCAGATAAAGAGCCCGGCAAAAAGAAATATCTGCCAGAACCTTCCGAGATCAACATATTCATAACCCTGATGCCCGAACCAGAAGTTCTCAACAAGCCCCAGCTTCTGCATTACACCCATCCACTGGCCTGCCAGTGATCCCACTACAATTACAAGTAAAGCACCAAACAATATATTAACGCCCAGTTTCTGATATTTCGGCTCTTTTCCCGAAATAGCCGGTGCATAAAACAAGCCGGTTGCCAGCCAGGATGTGGCTATCCAAAAAATGGCCAGTTGCACGTGCCATGTGCGGGAAATGGAATACGGAAGCCATTCAGATAAGGGGATACCATAAAATGCCTGCCCTCCACACCAAATGGGCGGTAACCACTCCCATAATCACCTGAACGAGGATCAACAGGGAAACTACCCAAAAATACTTCAGTGTTGCCCGTTGAGATGGCGTTTGTACAACATTTTTTAAAGGAAAGGAGGATGGTGGTTTTAATTCTTCTTCTTTTTTTGTTACCGCGTAAAACCATACCATAAGTCCTATTCCTGCAATCAATAAGATTACGCTAAAACCTGTCCACAAAAGCATCCCGCCGGTAGGCTGATTACCAATCAATTCATCGGCCGGCCAGTTATTGGTATAGGTGATATCCTTTCCGGGCCGCTCGGTAATACACGCCCATGAAGCCCAAAAGAAAAAAGCATTCAGCTGCCTTACCCGTTGAGGATCTTTTAAGGAATTCAGCGGAACGCTGTATGCCTCACGCAAATGATCCAAAGAAGGATCGTCGGTAAACAATCCCCCGTAATAAGAACTGTTGTGTTTAATCGCATCCTGCCGAAGAGAAGAAACTGTTATAACATCATTTTCGCGATCATAAGTATTGGTTCGCATATCACGCTGCAGTGTAACCTTAAGTGAAGCCTGCTGCTCTTCGGTCAGCTCATCGTACGATCGGCCAAAATTTTCTTTTGCCAGCTGGTTAAGCATAAAAACAGCCTCCCGGTGCAGCCAATCGGCAGTCCAGTCGGGCGCCTGATAAGCACCATGCCCCCAAATACTGCCCAATTGGTGACCACCCAGCGATTGCCATACATTTTGCCCGTCTTTAATTTCCTGCCCTGTAAATACCGTTTTCCCGTCATCTGTTACTACTTTCTCAGGAACAGGCGGGGCTTCCCGATAAATTTCCCGGCCAAAATAAAGGAGAATTGCAAAAGAAACAACCATTACTCCAATAAATGCCAACCACAGTTTTTTTGTTTTCATAAAGTCTGATTTTAATTTTTACAGCAACAAATATAAAAACTTTTTATTTAGTCGACTATAAGGTCTTTTAATCATAGCACTATTTTTGTACATTTGCATAAGAAAATTAATGGTATGTTTAAAAAAGAAACTGAATATGCATTGCGAAGCCTTGTATACATTGAAATGCAAAATCAGCTGGACAGAAGGCCGGGCATTGCAGAAATCTCCTCAGAGATAGATACACCTCCGCCATTTACGGCAAAAATATTACAACGCCTGGTGCGCATGGGCTTTTTGGAATCGATGAAAGGTAAAAACGGGGGCTATTTTTTCAATCCGAACAAGCCGGCAATTCCTCTGAAAAAAGTAATACTGGCCATTGAAGGCGATAAAATTTTTACTGGTTGCGGATTTGGATTAAGTCAGTGTGACGAAGAAAATCCTTGTCCGTTGCACAATTCATATGGCCCGATTCGAGAATCAATTAGTCGGCTTTTATCGCACGAAACCATTCAAAATCTCGCAAAGAGCAGTCCTGAACATGCATTAAACCGTTTAAAAGGATCGTAATCTTCATATAAAACATAGCCAGCATGAGCCTTTTGCCCAAATCACTGCTTCTTGCTGTATTCCTTTTATTGGTAAATTAAATTAAAAAACAATGCAAAAAAATGTATTTCCCTTTGAATAAAACAACTGCAAATTAATCATTAATGCCTTTGGATATAATGATCAAATACCTAAATACAGCATTCAATTCCAGATTTTTAATTCAGAAGAGATTGACTATCACCATTTACATCAGGAAATTATCACATCCTCCTGCTTTGCATTTTTATTTGATACAAAAGCAAAAAATACCAGGAGCAATACCAGTACAACAGCAATGTAAACACCGGCTGGAACAGCCGGCGGTTCTCCCTGGGCGTAGGAATGCATCCCCGAGAGGTAATAATTCACTCCAAAGTAAGTCATTAATACGGAGCCAAATCCAAGCAGGGAAGCTGCACTTACGGCATAATTTCCTTTAAAACCGGGAATCTTATGCATGTGAACAATAAATGAATAAACTAAAATGGTGACCATTGCCCAGGTTTCCTTAGGATCCCAGCCCCAATACCTTCCCCAGGATTCATTGGCCCATATTCCACCAAGAAAAGAGCCTGCAGCCACTAAAAACAATCCAACAATTAATGAAATATGAATAATTACCACCAGCTCTTTAATGGTATGATTGACCCTGATTTCATTTTTTCTGTTCCTGAAAATCATTAATATCAGGTTCAAAAGACCCAGCATGGCACTAATGCCAAGAAATCCGTAACTTGCCATAATGACGGCAACATGCACAATGAGCCAATAGGATTTAAGCACTGGAACAAGATTCGTGATTTCGGGGCTCATCCAGCTAAATCCGGCCACAAGTAATGAAAGCCCGGCAAGCATAGTTGTAAGCGACAGCGTTATTTCAGATCGACCAACCATCAGGAGCCCGGCAAGCAAAGTGGCCCAACTCACAAATACCATTGATTCATAACCGTTACTCCAGGGTGCATGATCTGAAATGTACCATCGGATACCAAGTCCGGCAGTCTGTATCAAAAAAAAGAAAGCAATAAGAAAAAAAGCGGCTCTTTTTACTTTGTCAAGTTTAACTTTTGGATTGAAAATGGTGTAAATCTGTAAAAGGAGAAGCAGCAAACCTACAGTTAAAAGAATTTTGGAAAGTTTACTAAATACATCTGCCTTATGATAAAAAATTTCCAGCTTAATTTTAGTATCGGATGGAATTATTTGTCCTCCTGCCTGCCTTTGGTAGCTCTTAATCTGGTTCAGCAATTGTGAGGCAGTACCCCAGTCTCTGTTAGCTACAGCAGCCAGATAATTTGAAGTAACCTGTTTGGCAAAATCTTCGGCTTCCCCTCCAATCAAATTTGCGTCATCTGGTGCCACCCATTTGTTATTCGGATGACCGGATATTGGAAAAACGGTAAAATAATGACCGGTAAAAACATTAAATAAAATATTCACACGCTCATCCACATTGATAATTTCCTTATCGAGTTTAGAACGTTCACTGCTTTTTTTTGCAAATGACTGTGAAGCAAGGTTACCCAATTTATATCCTCCCATTTCTCCGGGAAGCACAATGTCATTAAAAGCGGCATATCCACGTGATAAACCAAGTATCTTTTGCAATTCGGGATTTGCAACTTTTATAACAGGCACCGTCTTCCATTTTTCCGGATTTGCCTGCATGTGAAGGAAAACTTCAGCAGCGGACATCCCTTTCCAATTGTTCTTTTTGGTTACCTTTCGCATGATTTCCGATGCCAGGGTAGCAGCAGGTTCTACCCTGCCCTTATTGCTTTGCAGAAGCAGCTCTTCAAATTCAGAAACGTGACTGTCATTTAATGGCAGTATGTTTAATGAAGTTTGGGCATTCAAAACCGAAACCATAAATCCGAAAACAAGAACAGCAAAAAGTTTTTTTCTTTCTTCACGCAGTTTAGCAGAGGCTCTAACCAACTTTGTAAACCGGCTGTTCTTAATAAACAGGGTAAACAAAAAGCCAAACATCATAATAAAATAGCCGAAATAAGTTATGGAAGTTCCCCACGAATCGCTGTTTACAGATAACACTGTACCTTTTTCATCGGTATCGTACGATGACTGAAAGAAGCGGTAACCTTTATACTTTAATATGTTGTTCATAAATATCCGAAAAGGCTTTTCGAGACCTTCATCCATCAAAACAACTTCACTGGCAAATGAAGATGGGCTGTTGGAGCCGGGATACCTTTCCAACTGGAAATCATTTAAATGAATAGAAAATGGCAGCTCAATTTTACGGGAACCATAAGAAAGAGAAACATCGGTTCCTGCAATGGATGTGGTATAAAGTTCACCTTCCAAACCTTTTTTCCCATAGGCAATAAGGTTTGTAGATTTACCGTCAACTGCAACCTGTGCCTGAATGGCATCATTAAGCTGAGCTTCCTGTGATTGGGAATAACCAATATGAACCTTTCCTTTTGTAAAAAAACGATCAACCACAAAATGAATATTTCCGGTTGAGTAAACGGTTTGAGTATTAATTTCTCCCGGTTCTTCAGGAATAATCGAACGGGTATATTGCCCATTCATACCTAAAACAAATAATGAATCGGCAGCTGTTACGAATAAAGAATTGTCATTAAGTGTAAAATTAATTTCAGGTATTTCACCTTCAGGATTGAACCCTATAGATTGTCCGGCTACGATTTTTTTTTCACCCTCGTGGAGATTTACAACCGTGCGGTTCTTATTGCTGCCCATGAAAATTACAGATACAACCGGTCCACCATTTGGATCAGCTACAACAGTTTCAATGGCTGAAGGTATATACCGCAGGTCCCTTATGTGAATTGTTTTTCCATTTACATTCAGACTTTCAGAAAACCTGTTTGATGTATAAGGAGAAAACAGCACCTGCTTTGTATGGCTGACTGTATCCTCTCCATTGCTAACCACCATTTGAATATAAGTCTCATCTGAAATTATATAATCGGTAGATTCACCTTCACGAATATGCATTGTTCCTTCGTAACCATAATAGCGTGTTACTGCAGCACCAATAAGAATAAATATAAAAGCAAGATGAAACAGCAGAATGGGCCATTTATTCCTGGTGTAAAGTTTATTTATAAATATGCTGCCGATTAAATTAATGCACAAAAGCACAAGCAAAGCTTCAAACCAATGCGCATTGTATATAAGGATTTTTGCTGTTAAGGTACCGTAATCGTTTTCAATAAATGTTGCGTAACCAATTGAAACAGCAAAAATTACAGTAAGAACTCCGGTAAATAACATGGAGAACAGAAACGTTCCTATCTTCTTCATAACTCAATCTTCAAATATGTTCCTCCCGATAGCTGGCAAAAAAGAAATAACGTATCCTATTGAAGTTTAGTATAACTGATTGTGACAATCAGAACAATGTTGCTCCCGCCAAACTTCATTGATATCAATCGGGTGATGAAATTCGAGTGGTGCAGTCACATTTGAAATTTCCATATTCCCCGGAGTTCCCTGCGCAGTAATATCATGGCACAGGTTACAATCGCGTGAAATTACTTTTCCCTGATCGGAAGTATGCCTGTCGTTATGACAACGATAGCACCCTTCAGTTACCAAATGCCCAAGGTGATTGGGGTATTCACTCCACTTTGCATTCATTAAAGGAAAAAAGTTTTGTGAGTAACCTTCCTGAATACTAACAATCGCTTTCTCAATATCCTGTTTTTTTGATTCAAGCAGTTCAGGATACATAAGTTCATAATATTCGTTTACCTGCGCTTTTATCGCAATAAAAGCACTGTCCTTTGTAGGATAATCTTCTACAAAAACCCCCATTGCAACAGATTTAATATCAGGTAAATCTTTAGGAATATCGCCGGAAGAAATATATTCATCAATGAAATTTTGTGGTACTTTATAATTATGAGATGGCCTGTTATGACAGTCGAGGCAATCCATAACCCTTACCTCCAATGAATCCAATTGATTTTGGGATAGTTTCTTATCCTGATCCATATAAATTGTAGATTCGCCCGTTTTCAAATTTGTATACCTTACCCATGGAATTTCCCCTCTTTTGGTATCGGTAGCTATATATTCAATTTTAACATCAGGATGAATATGCCAGTGTATACCCTCATTTATACCTTTAGCACTATGGTCTGAGCTGGTTTTTAATAACATATGTATATCCCATTCGGTATTTTCCTCATCAGCCAGATACGAACGTTTAATGTTTAGCTTTCGGTTGTAAAATTTTTCGGGCCAATGGCATTCTTCACAGGTTTCCTGTGCCGGACGTAAATTGTGAACAGGAGTCGGTATTGGACGGGGATAGCTGTTGGTTAAAACAGCATAAACCTGATACAACCCTGAAAGCTTACTTTTAACGTACCAATCGGCTCCACTTCCAACATGGCACTCAACACAGGCCACCCTCTCGTGGGAAGATTCCTGATATGCAACAAATTCAGGCTCCATAACCTGATGACACAATTTACCGCAAAATTCAACAGATTCCGTAAAATGAAAAGCTTCATAACTTCCAACAGCAGTGAGAATAAGAAGCAAAAAAGTACCCGTTGAGAATATAATGGTAACGTTTCGTGTAGCCGGATTATTAAAATCAATAACCGGCCAATCTTTTATTTCGGTAGATTTATGTTCTCTTTTTAACTTCCTCTTGGTAAAATACACACCTACGGGAATTAAAATCAATCCCATAATCATAAACATCGGAAGTATTATGTATATAAACAATCCAACATAGGAACTTCCCACATCGAAAATCATGGTGACTATAAACAGAAGGAAAATCAGAAAGAGGTTTAATATGGCAATAACTGCTCCAATAATGGAAATCCAGTTCCGTAAGGATTGCGGTAGTTTCATAATTAGGAGAAAATTAAAATATGAATTAAATTAGAAAAAATCTTTAATAACTACCAGCGATTAAGGAATTTAAGTATGCCAGCCGGTAATAATACTTTTATAGTTTTCGCCGGGAGATTTACCCATTGAAGCTACATACAAATGAACCAACAAAAAAATAAAAACAAGAAAACCTGTGACACCGTGCACAACAGCAGTAAGCATAATACCGCTTATCTCAAATACTTGTTCCAGGATTATTTCCGGAAAAAATAAAGCAACTCCTGTAATAATTAAAACAGGCACAAAAAAATACATGACGAAAATATACGAGTACTTCTGAAGTGGGTTAAACTTTCGCTTTTCAGATACAGGAAAAGGAGTTTCTTCTCCTTTAAACATCCCGGAAATATAATAGGAAACTTGCTTGTTGATTCTTTTACCAAGTCCTTGCACCTTTACACGGTAATATTTTCCATTATTTGAAAGTATATTCCCGAACAGGAACACAAGATAACTTACAGAGAGCAAAAATCCTGAAAAATTATGTACACTAATTGCTGATTGAAAATCAAGCAGAAGAAAGCTTCTGCCGGAATAGTGTAAGCTGATCCCCGATACAATTAATGCAATAATACATAAGGCATTAATTCCATGCCAGATTCGAAGCCACAATGGATATAAATAAAGTCTTTCTCCGGTTCCCATAATTCTACTTTTTTACTATCCTAAGAATGGTATGAACAACTATTCCTCCTAATGTTGCAAAGAAAATAACTGCATAAATAAGGTTTAAGAATGAAATTCGTGAAGCTCCAATAAGATAGTACTCATTTAATACTTCAGTATTCCCCGCGCTCAAATTAGCCAACAGCCCTTTTTCTTCGGAACGCAGTTTAAGGTTTTGATACTTGTAAAGAGAGGCTTGCAACATAGAATTTTCCGAGTGGCATTCCACACAATTCCGGGTAGCGTTTTCTTTTCTCATAATGTTGTGTGAAACCAATAAGGAATCCTGCACATCGGTATGGCATTCTATGCATCGTACCCGTCTGAAGTGAAGGTCCTGGTTTGGCAGCCAGCTATGAATTTGAACCACCTGAAGATTGGCTGTATCTGAAACCAACTGATACCTGGCCATGTTGTCGTGGCACGAAAGGCACATTGAATTGTCGGCCTGCACAATTTCAATCAAACTGGAACTTGTCCTTGCAACAGGACGGTAGTAATGTTGGCTGTGGCATTTAGAACAGGTAAATTGATCACCATAAATTTCAAAATGCACACTTTTATGAAATTCTTCATTTATTTCATCAAATTTCCAGGATGCAAAAGTTTCATCACCTCCATGACAATCGATGCAGGTCATCATTGGTTCCAGTTTCAATTCTGCATTGTGTGGATAGGTTTCATAATCCATTGAATGACAATCGATGCAATTAAAGGAATGATGGACTCCCAAAGTCAGTTTTAGAGTATCCAGAATATATAAAGGATTCATCAACCTCTTTTCATTCCTTTCTGTCCATTCATTATAAAGGGAATAAGTTTGGGAGGTATGACATTCAAGACAAGCTTTATTCTGTTCAGGAATTTGGCCTTTCAGATCGAAAATGTTATAAAAAAAAGAACAATTGAATAACAGGAATACAAGAATGAAACCTCTCATGGAATAGTAAAATTAAAAAACTGCCCCGGAATCTTATTTCCGGAGCAGTTATCTGTTTTATAACTTACTTTAAGGTTTTGAGATAATTAACCACAGCCCAGCGATCTTCCTCTTCCGGAATTTTCTTTTCGAAATTCGGCATTTCGTCTTTTCCTATTATCGCCTGGTAATAAATAGCTCCATCCGATTGAGCCTGGAATTTAGGATCGTTAAAAGGAGTCATTTTGGCCTTCATACTAGCTGCTTTAGGTCCGTCTCCAAGGCCAAGGTTTCCGTGGCATGATTTACAATGCTTTGCATAAAGCATTTTCCCAACTTTTTCAAGTGACTTATCACCAGCATGCGGGTTTTTCATTTCCTTGTATTTAGCCGGTATATCCCAGTCTTCTATGGCAGTCTTTGGTGAAACAAAAGCCACTAAAAAAATTCCTGTAAATAGAACCGCCAATGGATATGTTAAAAATTTCATCTTTCCTTTTTTCATGATAAATTATTTATATGGTTAAACATTAAAAATTCCAAAGTCGTGTTATTACAAATCCTAAAGCCAGATTATCAAATTTAATTTCATTTGAATTCCACATCATAATTTCCTGAGGTAAAATTCCTCTTGAGTTCCCGACATAAATCTGGAAAGTATGCGTACTGGTTGAAATTTCCCAACCTAACGAAAGATTTGGCTGATGATAGTCAGGAATTTCTCTTTGTTCTGAAATCTCCTGAATCTGTAAAGGTACATCATAATTAAATATAAAAGACGATTGGGGCGAAAAATTATACCGTCCGTTAAAATGTATACCAATCTTATCGTGATCAAATTCAGGATCAACCATATTGTAATGCGTAAAACTGGCACCCGCCTGCAATGAAAGCCTATCCGTAAACTTCCGGCTGATGATCAACTGTGAAAAGTACGACCACCTGTCACTAAAGGAAATGCTATATCTGTTATTTCCATCCTCAGAATGTGTAACCAACCCTGAACCGATTTCATTGGGATTCCGCCCGTCAACAGCAAGCACACCATATAAAGTAACTGCAACGGGTACAGTATTCCGGCGGGTTTGCTCTAAAATAGTCCATTTGGCATTCAAATCAGTATTCATTTTATCTTTGGACAGACCCACTCCCAATTGAAAATTGGAAACGGGAACGTAATTTAAACCTAACCGGACATTCGCTCCTGGTGAATAAATTCCCAGAAAATCTGTCATCCCGTTTTCAATCGATCCAAATTTATGCTGCATTACAAATACCAGGGTCCCTGGTACAGGAATCAAAGTTGTTTGATTATCGATTAAATAACCGCTTGCAAAGGGAAACCGGACCGGTTTGTCTGCTTCCTCTTCTTCCTGTGCAAATACTGTGGTAAAAGGTATAGCTGCAAGTAGCAGAATTAATATATAATACTTCATTTTTACTATTTTAATTGCAGTTAGTTATTCTGGGCACCCTGTTTGATCCAATTCAGCAGCAAAGCAGCCTGTGCAGTAGAATATTTTTTAAAATGCCCGCCATCCGGAAGCGGTTTCGTATAGATAATGCTTTCTTCCGGAACGGCTGTATTAATATAATTAGAGCTGATCGATGTATACGCATTCCCCGCGCTTAAATCAGGTGAAGGACTCCCGTCATGGCAGGAAATACAATTGTTACCGGTAAAAATCGGTAAAATTTGCTGGGAGAATGAAACGGGTACGTTTGGATTGATATCCGGAACTTCCTCATAAATCCAGTCGTACCTGCATCCTCCCATCAGAAAGGAAATCATTACAACTAACAACAGTATGCTTTTTCTAACTTTCATCTTTATTAATTTTTCATTCAAAAGAGTTGTTTATGCAAATACTGAACCGGTTAATTTTCAGCGACCGGTTGATATGCATTTACAGCATCCAATGTATTTCTCAGAAGCGCTTTTACGTATTTTGGGTTATGAACACCAAGGCTGCGATCTTCTTCAAGCCCGATATAGTTAAAATAAGCCTGTGCCAATAATGTAGGATATGTTCCGGCAACCGGGTGAAATCCTTCTTCTTCGCTGCCTGCTACAACACCCAACTCAATAAGCCTGTCCCTTAATTCAACCAGCAATGTATGAACCTCTGTCTGAACACCTCCGTAATTGTAGTCATCAAGAGAAGCACCATGACAAGCATTGCAGGCAGCTACACTTGGGATAAAAGAGTGACCCCCCTGGGCTGCTGTGAATTCAGCCATATGGCACCCCGTGCAGGAAGCCTGTGCAAGGTGAGCAGCTGACCCTGCATCGGGATAAGCAACTGAACCTTCAATTTTTTCAAAACCCACTCCTGCCAAAACGTTCGATTGTGGTCCATGATGTGGTCCCCAATGGGTGTTGGGAATACTGAATGTTTCTGCACCCGGTGCTGTAACCGACGGGCCTGCAGTCCTGGTTTGATGACAAACAGCACAAAGATTGCTGTTTCCATTCATGTTCAGTGTAACTGCTTCATTAAAATTAGCAGTCACCGGATCTGAGGAACGAAGGGCAAAATCTGCTACATCAAACGATTCATGTATTCCATGGCAGGTATTGCATTTCCATGCACTTGGATTAGTAATATCACCGACAACATTCCCCAATGTCATTGTCTGAACAAACTGTTCATGTGAATGACATGGTGCACATCTTGCTTGTCCACCGGCATAATCTACGGCTATTGCACCAACATTATGTCCCGACATTTCAAATTCGGCACTCTTTTGATCCAACCTTTCTCCGGCATGGCACTCCAGGCAGGATACTTCTCCATCTACTCCATTAATACCATTTTCACCATCTTCACCGGGAAGACCCATAGGACCTTCTTTCACACACGATGCAGCCAGGAAAACAAATAAAAATCCACTCAACACAATTTTAAAAAAAGATACATATCGCATAACATGATCAGTTTAGTAGTTTATACTTAAAATCATTAAATTCTTTAAGCCGTAAAAATACTATGCAAAATGATTTGGGATGGAATTAATGCAGTGATATATAAACTTGATATCAATGATCTATGACAACTGAATTATTGATATATATCAATCATCCGTTTTTGCTGATTTCCTGAAGTCCATTTTCATTGATGACTTCAATACTGTTCCCGCGGGTTTTAATCAAACCCGATGTTTTAAATTGCTGAAGTATGCGTACCAGACTTTCTTTTGTCATATTCGACATATCGGCCAAATCCTGACGTGTCAGCGGCAGCGTAAATGGATTTGAATAAAAGACACTGTTTTTTAAATACAAAAGGGTATCGGCCACCCTGCCGGGCATATATTTCTGTGTAAGAACCACCAGCTTGTTTAGCAGGTTGGTATTATGTTTGGAGTGATTACGAAGCAGTTCAACGGCAAAACGGTTGTTTTCAATAAACAACTGAGTAAGTTTTGAGGAACTGATAAGGCAACAATGCACCTCCGTTACAGCAGAAATGGTAAACTGCTGCACGTTACCGTTGAAAAGATCCCCTCCGGTAATAAAATCATGCGGCCCCACCAATCGAACTATAAGTGATTTTCCCTTTACTCCTTCAACATAAACCTTGGCAAGTCCCTTTCGGATGCATACAACATAGGTTGAACTGGTACTTTGTTTGATGATGGTTTCTCCAGGCTTATAAATAATTTGTTGTTTACCATCCACTAAAAAATCCAGTTCATTATTATTAAGCGATTTTAAAAGATTTGTTTCTCCGTCCTTAAAACAATTTTTACAACAGCAATCCAAGGTTTTCTCACAATCATCATGTTGTTTTGCACAACTCAAGCAATTATAATTAACCGCCTTAAGGCGCATTTCCTCCCTCATTTGTAATGTGTTAAGATAAAGATGCTCATTCACAAAAAATATCTGCTAACATAGTAAAAAAAAGTCACATTATAATTAAACATCCTTTTGTATGATTTATTATGCCAAAAATAATGCCTGATTTTAACGAATGCATAAATGCCATCTTCAAATCTTCTCCCTGGATTATTATTCTTTAGTACTGCTGTAATATTTTTTTGAAACGATATAGCGGGTAAAGCCATGCACAACAGTTGAAGCAAAAACAACAAAACTAACAATGGTCCAAAGGTCAATGAATTGATGCTTCTCATTAATATGTAAAGCATAGAATAAGGCTGCCACCCCAATAGGTCCAAACCAGCCCATTACCCATATATCTTTCCAATTATACCCTTTTAGGATAGGTTTCATCAGTAAAAATACAGGTAAGCGGCGAAAAAGCAGCACAAGAACAGCAAATAACAATAGAATCCAGCCCATATCAAGCCAATCCGACCATGGTGCCACTAATCCAAGCATAAAAAAAATCGGCACCACAAGCATGCGTTCCAATACTTCCTGAACCGACTCCTCGCGAATATCTTCATTTTTTGAAATAACGGAATTAAAAGCAAAACTGGCAGCAAACACACTTATAATACTATTGGTTTTCAACAGTTCAAAGAGCGCATAAATAAAAAATGTAAAAGAAAGGGCAAAACCAATAATAGCTTGTTTATCCATCCAGTGTTTCCCGTTGAAAAAATGGTATGCCTTTCCAAGAAAATAGCCTGTCAATCCTGCCATCCCTATAGCTGCTATATTTTCCCAAAGCAAAACTTTAACAAAAAATTCTTTAAGGGCAAAGCCGGCAGGATATTGAATCAATAAAAAAGAAAGCATTACCATCGGGAAAGCCAACCCGTCATTTGAGCCGGCTTCAAAAGAAAGTGTACCCCTTATCCGCTGGGGAAGCAGCTTTTTTGCCAATTTACCTGTTACCATAGAGGAAGCTACCACTGGATCAGTAGGTGTTATTATGGCTCCCACTAACAAACTGAACAAAATGTCTTGTTTAATGATTAGAAAAAAAAGCAATGCCGATGAAATCCACATACCCAACATTGCCAATGGAACAAGTAGCGATAAGTTCTTCCTTTGTTTTAGAATAAAGGAATGCTTTAACCGGAGAGATGTTGAAACCAAAGCAACAATTATAGTAATCCGGGTGAATACATTCATTAGGGAATGAGGATCTTTAATGTAAAAGGCCTGAAAATCCATCAGATTTAACAGCAGGCCAATCAGCATTACCAAAACGGGTTCTGAGAAAATACTCCTGTGAATCCGCCTGATGAACAAACTGGTAAATAAAATTACAGCTCCTGCTGTCATCAGTATAAAATGTACCTGGCTGCTCATATTTTATATGCTTTTTAAAAAATATGTTTCCCCTGTTTTGGTTTACATCGGATCAGTTTCTTCATGATATAAAAAGGTTCTTCTGTTCCTTAATTTTTATCCAAAAGCCATATTCAGTTTGTCAAGTGCTTTATTCATATTTATCCCCTTTTCTAAAACCTCCTTAAAAATATCGCCTTGTTCTTTTACCCGGTCGAAGGCATTAAAAAGGGTACGATATCCTGTTGATTTTTCCTGTTAAATCCTGTTCCAACGGCACCGGTAAATATAAGTTTTCCGTTTTCAAATATCCCGGTTAGAAGCGAGCTGAACAACCTGGAAGTGTTTTCATTGATGGTATATCCCCCGATAACCACCTCCTGGTATCGCTGGGTTTTTATCTTAAGCCAGTCTTTTGTCCGCTGCCCCGGATGGTATAGGCTGTCGCGTCGTTTTGCCATAATTCCTTCCAGCCCCATTTTATTTATTAAACTGAAAAAATCGTTTCCCTTTACACCGAAATTTTCACTGTATTTCAACATCCCTTTTTAAGGAATTACCTGCTTAAGTGTTTCCCTCCGTTTTTCCAAAGGCAGGTTCGTAAGATCGTAACCATTCAGCCATAAAATATCAAAGGCAAAGAAGGCCAGGTAACCATCGGCTTCACTGCGCCATGTCTGCAAGGCAGAAAAGTCAGGAACCCCTTTATTATTCAAAGCCACTATTTCACCGTCGATTACTGCACTTACCGGAAGATGGGCAACAGATGCATGTAAAGGATAAAATTTTTCATTGAACGATTTGTTGTTCCTCGAGCGAATATCAACAGACTTGCCATTATTATAAACAAGGGCACGAAAACCATCCCACTTCACCTCGTAAATCCATTGCTCTCCTTCTGCAGGTTCCTGAACCAGCGTTGCAAGCATGGGGTCTACATCAACAGGGATTTCTGTTTTCTTACAGCTTTTTAAAACCTTCCGGAAATCCATCTCTTGATTGCTGCCTTTAATCGTCATATCTTGATATTTAATAAAAGATCAACAAAACTACCCTCTTGAATTTATTCGTATTACATAGCCTTCTCCTCCTTTAAGGCTGGCGCCATCTTTAATTTCTTTCCCTTCCTTTTCCCTGTTTCTGGCAATTTCTATTCTGCCCGTCCAGCTAAAATCCGTTTTGAAACTGATTTTTTCTTCACCAAGATTTAGCATAATAAGGAACTCATCTTCTTTATGTTTTCTGGTATAGCATAAAAGCTGATCCTTCAGTCCTGCAGGAAAATAGTCACCCCCGTAAAGGGCGGGTTCCTTCTGCCTTAAAATAATCAACCTGTGGTAAAATGACAATAAAGAATCAGGATCTTTCCTTTGCCTTTCCACATTAACTTCATCTTTATTCTCCCCAACAGGCAGCCAGGGCTCAACAGATGAAAATCCTGCATTCTTCTCTCCCGTCCATTGCATAGGCGTGCGTTCGGGATCCCTTCCCACACCAATACCCGGTTCATTAATCTCCCTTGGATCGTGGACTTTATGTTGAGGGATATGAATATTTTCCATTCCGATCTCATCACCATAATACATGGTAGGGGTTCCGCGCAGCGTTAACAGCAACAGGGCTGCATTCCACACCTGGTTCGTACCAATTTTTGTTTTTATCCTTTTGTTATCATGATTACCCATGACCCAGTTTGGCCAGCTCTGATCCGGGAGTGCACCTTCATAACTTGCAATAAGATTATTGATTTCAGGGGCATCCCATTTTATTAGAAGCAGGTGAAAATTGAAAGGCAAATGAACTCCCCCATTTTCTTCGCCATAGTAAGCAACAAGTTTATGAACCGGCAGATAAATCTCACCAATTAATAATGTTTCAGGAAATTCATCCATAACCTGTCTCATTTCTGCCACCACCTCATGAACTTCGGGCTGATCATTGGAAAAGGCAGGAATCAGTTTATCATGCTCAGGCATTCCTTCCTGCCATTCAGGATTAGGTGGATTATCTCTGAAATGCAGATCTTTTATCAAATACCACAAAACATCTACCCGAAAGCCGTCTACTCCTTTCTTAAGCCAATATCGCATTACATCCCAAATAGCCTCCCGTACTTCCGGATTATACCAGTTCAGATCCGGCTGTTCCTTCAAAAATGTATGGTAATAGTACTGACCTGTATTTTCATCAAACTCCCATGCACTTCCACCAAACTCACTGAGCCAGTTATTGGGAGAGGTTCCATCTTCCCGGGGTTCTTTCCAAATGTACCAATCCCGTTTCGGATTATCTTTTGATGATTGGGATTCATAAAACCATTCATGGTCAGCAGAGGTATGATTCGGCACGAGATCCAAAATCAGCTTCATTTTTTTTTCATGAATTTTGCCAATCAGCTCTGAAAAATCATGCAAATTGCCATAAAGGGGATTTATTCCTTTATAATCTGAAATATCGTATCCAAAATCAGCCATTGGGGAAGGATAAATGGGTGATATCCATATGGCCTTAACGCCTAACCATTCAAGGTAATCAAGTTTTTTAATAATTCCCCTGAGATCTCCAATGCCATCCTCATTGTCATCATAAAATGAATGCGGGTAAACCTGGTATATGATTTCTTTTTGCCACCAAATCATATCGTTAATCATCTTTTCTGAACCACCGGTATCCATAATTTTTAATTGGTAACTCATTCCCGTTTATTTCAAAACCATATGAACTGTCCTCAAGAATTACTGAATAATTTCCAATTTCCTCTTCAATGCGGAGCTTAACAGGTTCATTTGAAAAGTTAATAAAGATTAGAAAGTTGTTATCAAATTTTAATCCAAGGACCCTATCGTTGTTCAAATCGATCACATCAAAATTCTGTATGCTCATTTTCAACAACTCCTTTCTCACTTTAATAAACTTCTTTATTTCATTAAGCAAAGAATCGTTTCTTTTCTCTTGTTCCTCAACATTTACAAAATGAGAACTGAACATCCCTTCATTAACAGATTTGGTTTTAAGTTTATCGGCAGATGCTTCCGAAAAACCTCCATTTGCAGAAGCATCCCATTGCATGGGCGTTCTGACTGCTGTTCTTCCTTCATACATCAGGTTATCACCCATTCCAATTTCATCACCATATACCAGAACCGGAATTCCGGGAAGTGCAAAAAGCAGGTTGTAAACCATTTTCATTCGATTAACATTTCCTAGAAGCATGGGCGCCAACCTTCTTCTGATTCCCCGTCCATAGGCCTGCATAACCGGATTTGGAGCTAATGCATGAAAAACTTCCTGTCTCTCTGCTTCAGTTAATTGCTCCAGGTCAAGTTCATCGAGGTTTCGGATAAAATTAGCCCAATGCACATTTTCAGGAAATTTAGGCATTTCATTCAGGCGTTCCTTGACCGGTGTGGCCTTTTCACGGGCTAAGGCAAGAAATAAGCTGTTGTTTAAAAGAAAATTAAACAACATGTTCATTCTTCTTCCATTACCAACATACTCCGGAATCTTTGAAAGTGCCACATCGGCTTCGGCCAAAAAAAAGGCATCTTTTTTTAATGAGGTAATAAACTGGTGAAAATCCTCCATTACCTCTGCAGGTGATTCACCTTCTTCCTCTTTAAAAGGCTTAAACAAATGAGTGGCTGCATCAAGACGAAATCCTGCTACTCCAAAGTCAAGCCAATAGCGCATAATTTCTTTTATTTCTTTTTTTACCTCAGGGTTTTTAATGTTCAGATCAGGTTCAAAATCATAAAATTTATGGTAATAATATTCATTGTTCATGGGCGAATACTTCCATGTTTTACCCGAAAATACATTTTCTTCAGGTAAAGCCGGTGGTGCAGAATTCCATATGTAATAATGGTAATACTTTGAATTTTTGTTGTGACTGGCCAGTTTAAACCAGGGATGATGGTCTGAAGTGTGATGAACAACAAGATCAATTATGATGCGCATATCCCGTTTTTCAGCTTCTTCTTTAAACTTCATAAAATCGTCGAAATTTCCAAACCTGGGATCAATGCTGTAATAATCATTTACATCATAACCATTGTCCATATCATTTGATTCATAAAATGGAAGAAGCCATATACAGTTTATTCCAAGATCTTGCAGGTAATCCAATTTTTCAATGGCTCCCTTAAAATCTCCGATTCCATCATTGTTCCCATCTTTAAATGAGCCAATATCAAGCCCATAGAGAATGGCATTGTTAAACCATAATTTACCCATAATCAATATTCTTAGTCAACTATTTTAAGAAACACGTAAAGAAATAGAATGTTTTTCAACCGATTACCCCTTTAGAAACAAAGCCCGCAAAGGGATATAAAAGTTCAAAACCAATTTCCTCAGCGGATACCCGGTTCATTCCTCATTTCATCGGCTGTCAGTTCATGCCATCCCTCCAAATGCGGTGCACCCAGCATCATCACCATATCATCAATATAAAGCCGGTTGTTGTAATCAGGTTCTGCCCAATCGTCATTAACCGAACCGTCAGGTGTAAATAAACCACCGATGGTACCCATCCCCATATCGGGTGAAGATTTATCCAAAGGATTATTATAAATGGCTATAATGGAATATTCATGATTATTATAAATCTTTTTACTCAATGGGAAAAAAATTTCAGAAGGAGACGATTTGTTTATTAAATACGGATTCTCACTGTTATTGCAAGAAAACAACAACGGAACAACTGCAAAAACAGCAAGCAATTTCTTTAATCTTGTCTTTAGATTTCTCATAACTTTAACGTGTGTGTTTGAAATGGCTTCGTTCAAAAATTAAACCATGCTGCTGTTGTTCAAAAATTACAATCTGAAGGAAGCTTTTAGTGGATTTTTAGTGGAAATTTGACACATCAATTGGGTAAAAACTTCCCCTTTCGGAATGGGCTAAAACAATCCTGATAAATATTCTTGATGTAATATGAGATGGCACTGCCTGCTGCTGAATATGTAATTCATGGAAAACATCCTTTTTGGGAAAAAGCTTAATCGACAACTGAAAAATATCCGTCACATTGCAATGGAAGTTATTTTCTTTCATCAACTGGCAAAGGATCACGACATATTTCAGGCAATACATGTATAAGCATTTGATTAACTGCCCTGGCAGGATCAGGTTTGGTGTTATTAACTCTAAGAAAAGGATCTTCAGGTGGTTCATATGGAGCCGATATGCCGGTAAAATCATTCAATTCACCTCTACGGGCTTTTTTATACAAGCCTTTTGAATCGCGCAACTCACATACCTCAAGAGGAGTATCAACAAATATTTCCAAAAAATCATCCTTCCCGATTATGTTTCGGGCCAACTGCCTGATTTTATGGGTAGGGCTGATAAAGGCACAAATACATATAATGCCGCAATCCAAAAAAAGTTTTCCCGCTTCAGCTATACGTCTGATGTTTTCAAAACGATCCTCTTCCGTAAATCCCAGATTTTCATTAAGGCCTGAACGAATATTATCCCCGTCAAGAATTTGACAGAAATAATTAAGCTTAAATAATTTTTTTTCGAGCATACTGGCAAGCAATGTTTTGCCTGAACCTGACAGGCCTGTTAACCAGATTACCTTTGATTTTTGCCTCAGGTAGATTTCTTTTGTATGGCGCGGCAGCATCATTCCAAATACAGGAAAAATATTTTTATCTGACCGGTTTTTAACTTCCATAATCAATAACCTTTGGGGGAAGTACTTTAAAGAAGCCTTCTTTTCCAACATGATTAAAGATAACCTTTTTTATAGCATGCCCTGCTGTATAGAAAGTCTTTTCTTCCCAAAATGATTTCAGTTACCAAACAGCTGAATGTCTTTATTAAATAAACTCAGGCTGTTAATCCTGCTGTCATTATTGAACGTAAGAATATTAAAAAAAGTTGCACATCGCTTAATACCAGTAATTCATCCAATATCGATTTTTTAAATATGTCTTACTCCCTGTCTTTTCAGCATCAGGGATACTTCTTTCACTTCTTCCAAATCTAACTGGTTGGCATCTCCCGGTAATTTTATATCAGTTGCATTGGAATAGCCAAGCAGCCCACTTCGGAATGAGTCCATACATGATTTGTCTGAGCCAGGTACTCATCCAGATCGTGAATCGGTGTCCGAAAAATAGAGCTTATCCGGTAAAAACATTTTCCGCTTTCAATGTCTATCAAATCAATACCCGCCTGCAGGCTGTGGCTAAAATCCCAGTTTTTTGCCTCCCGGTAAACCGGGTGATTGCTGATAAAGCTTCTGTATGGAATGCCTTTTAACCGATATATCTGCTGAAGGATGTTATACAACCAATAATTTCCGCACTTTGGCGGACCAATCTGAAGCAGCATTATCTCCATTATATTCTTTCTTTATGTGTTTTGGTTAATTTTACAACCGAAACAGAGGGAATTTGTTTGGAGCTTGCTGAAAATCTTTCTCCTGTACCCCAAAATTACACCGGTTAACCGGATATACCCATACATGCTAAGGAATTGCCGGTACCACAAAACAGTTGAAATTACCAATCTTCGGCAGTAAAAAAAGGCTCATTAATTCTGGCATAAAGAAATTAAGAGGTATCCGCATAAAGCCTACCTGCAAGGGATTTTGTAAACCGGATTGTTATGACTCTAAAGCAGGAGAGTGAATTACCAGAGATTCAAACCGCTTTTTTCACCAGGTCAGCCATAGCCTCTACCCAGCTATGTTCAGTGTTCAGACTTGGAACCAGCTGCAGGTTTTCACCACCTTGTTGAAGAAACATCTCCTTATATTCATCTCCGATTTCAATAATTGTCTCAAGGCAATCGGTAACAAATGCCGGTGCAAATACCAGTATTCTTTTTTTACCTTCTTTCAGTTTCGAAATCAAAACCTCATCGGTAAACGGTTCCATCCAGTTTTTATCGAGGCGCGACTGAAAAGACACAGAATATTGGTCCGGTTTTAATTCAAGTTCTTTTGCAAGTAAACGTGTAGTGGCATAACATGCAGCCCTATAGCAAGCATTTCCGTGCGGTGGCATTTCATTTGAGCAGGTGCATTCTTCCACACCTATGCCGGGATGGCATTTTTCGAGATGCCTGTTGGGCAAACCATGATAGGAAAAAATTATATAATCAAATTCCGGCAATTTAAATTTACTGCCTCTTTCAGCAAAAGATTTAATAAAACCGGGATCATCATAAAAAGAAGGAACTACCGACAGCCTGATATCTGAGTTTAGCCTTTTTAATTCATCTTCAACAGCAACAACAGTTGTTTCGGTTGTAGACATCGCATACTGGGGGTACAACGGGAACAGCACCAAACGGGTATATCCCTCATTTACAATCTGCTTTATTACTTTCCGGTAATCAGGATTCTGGTACCTCATGGCAACAAAAACCCGATAATCATTACCGAGGGTTTCCTGCAATTTGTTCTTCATCTCGAAGGTATAAAACAAAAGGGGCGATCCTTTTTCGGTCCATAACATTTTATATAACCGTGTTGAATTCATTAGCCGGAATGGAATAATAATAAAATTTACAAGAAATTTCCGAAGCAGCCAGGGAAGATCGATTACCCGCCTGTCGTTTAAAAATTCTGTAAGGTAAGTCCACACTGCAAAGGGTTCCGGTTTATCAGGGCTACCCACATTCATTAAAAGAACAGCAGTTTTTCCGATTTTCATACCAGTGAATTTATAAGTTCATCTGCTATTTCCCTTCCCTGATTGACACGATCGGCAATACCTATTCCGTCACGGATATTTCCTGCCAATATCAAGCCGGAATATTTATTTTCAAGCTCAGCAATGGTTTTCATCTTTAATTCCGATTCGGATCCATATTGAGGAATCGCATGGTTGTATCTGAATATTTTCATTAAATCGGGAACAAAAGTTTTAAGCTGCAACATTTCCGAAAGTTCCTCCTCTACAACCCGCTTTATTTCCGAATCGGAAAGTTCAAAAATACCCGGCTGACGTACACCTCCCAGAAATACCGACAGCAATGCTCCTCCACCCGGGGCTTTGTCTTTAAAAAAAGAAGAAAGAAACAGGATTCCCAAAATACGTCTGTTTTCCACTGAAGGAACCAATCCGCCAAAAGCATGCAGTGGAATTCCTTCCCATTTTTTAAATCCCAATGCAACCTGAACTACCTTCGAATAGTGAACCCCTGTTACGGCATTAAAATCATTTTTTTCAACAAAGGGAAATAAATTCTCAAGCTCATAAGCCCCTGTGGTTGATACAACATGAGTAAAAGGTTTATTACCTGTGCCGGTATAATATTTACCATTTTTATATTCAAACTTCAATTCTTTGCAGTTCAACCGGATATTTTCCTGGCCAATATTCTTCACCATTGCCTGTATCAGATTACTTAATCCTCCTTTGACGGAGAAAATAGCCTTCGTTGCACTTTTATCGCGATCGGTTTTTGGCTCTCGTCCTTTTTTAAAGGCTCCTCCAATAAAACTGCCATAGTCCTGTTCAAGCCTGAAGAGTTTGGGAAATGCATATTTGGTTACCAATTGTGAAGGATCTCCTGAATAGATTCCAAGGATAAAAGGGTCGATTGCATAATCGAGAAAGCTTTTACCCATACGCCGTAAAACAAGTTCAGACAAGAATTCATTGGGATTGGTACCTTTTTTACGAAAGGGTTCAGCAAGAAGACGCACTTTATCGGAAAAAGTAAACAGAGGGGTTGTAACTCCTGAAACTATCCCTGACGGCAGGGGAACCCATTTGTTTTTAAACCATATCCATCTCGATTTAGCTGTTTCATCGGCTACTTCCAGTTTGCAATCTTTATCCAAATCTTTGAGTAACTCTGCTACTTCGGGCCTGGACAGCATACCCGAATTAGGGCCGGCCTCAAAAGTGAACCCATTTTCAAGATGGGTATGAATCACTCCTCCCGCACGGTCGTTTTTTTCAAAAACCTGAAAATTAATTCCGCTCTTTTTCAGATAAAATGCAAGGGTGAGGCCGGTCAATCCGGCACCAACTATTGCTACTTGTATATTTTCCCTTTCTTTCATAGCTAAAATATCTTACAATGCTTTCGAGAACTTTTTGGTGGAACGGGTAAGGTTAGGGTCGAACTGTGCTGCAATATTACGGATAAAAAACCTTCCGATACCGGTAAGCTTAAAATCCCCTTCCTTAGGAACCTGCAACAAACCATCTTCAACAAAGCCACTAAACAGTTCCGGATTATAATTCAGCACTTTTTTTACTTCTTCTGGTGTAGTGTTAAATTTACCTGCAGTCTCATCAAAAGAAACAAACTCATTGCACATGATTTCAGTGATAACATGCCTTATAATTTTTTCATTTACGTTTAGCCGGTAACCCTTTTCAACTGTGAACTTACCCTTGTTTATTAATTCAACGTATCGATCCGGTTTCTTTTCATTTTGAGCATAGGCACTTTCCAGTTGACTAATACCTGTTGAGCCAAATGCGTAAACCTGTCCTGTTGTTTCACGGGTACAATAGCCTTGAAAATTCCGGTGCAGTTTCCGGTTCCTGAGTGCAATGCTTAATTCGTCATTATTTCTGGCAAAATGATCAAGGCCAATAGGTGTATACCCGTTTTTGGTTAAAATTTCATAGCCGATTTCAAACATTTCAAGTTTTTCATTTGCTTCGGGTAGTCCCCTGACTTCAAGAATTTTCTGAGCTTTTTTTATCCACGGAACGTGAGCATAGGAAAAGGTAACCAGTCGGTCGGGAGATATCTCAACTGCTTTTTCAATGGTTTCAGCAAACGTTTCCTTATTCTGATAAGGAAGCCCATAGATAAAATCCAGGTTTACCCCCGTGTTTTCATAACTTCTTATCCAGTCAACTATCTCCTTTACCGGTATTTTAGGTGCATTTCTGTTTACATTGTCCAGTACTTCCTGCCTGAAATCCTGGATTCCAAGGCTGAAACGATTAAATCCCGCCAGCACCAACTGTTCGGTATAAATTTCATCGAGCATGGCCGGATGGCATTCAATGGCTATTTCAGGTTTACCGGTAAATGAAAAATTCTCATGTATGGTGTCCATGATATCACGAATCAGTTCAACAGGCAAAGTATTGGGAGTACCACCTCCCCAATGCACCTGAGAAACTTTGCGTGAAGGATCGAGAAGCGACTTCACCATAATAATTTCTTTTTTTACAGCTTCCGTATACCTGCGCATTTTTTCCTGGTCGCGCGTAAACTGGGTGTTGCACCCGCAAAAGTGGCACATTTTGGAGCAAAAAGGAATGTGTATGTAAAGTGAAATATTTTCTGGCCACTCGTTATTTGAAACTTCAATGGCGTTTAAATAATCACCTGCACCAAATTCATCATGGAAGAAATTTGCAGGGGGGTAACTGGTATATCGGGGAACCGGGATATTGTATTTTTGAATTAAAGCTTCAGGAATTTTCATATTTGTTGTAGTAATTATTTTAATATATAAACGGAATCAGGATAAAGATAAGCAATCCAATGGCAACTTCGATAGCAATAGATCAGCGTTTAGTAAGAATAAGTCAACTTATACAGGTAACGTAAAATTGCTAAATAATAAATAAGTAATGTAAAATTGATTAATAATCACTCAAGCAGCAGGAGGAGGACGTGAAAAATATGAAAAGAGGTAAACGGATGATTTCAATGAAATATTTTCAGGATAAATTATCTTACCTTGCCGGCAGTAAAAGAAAAATAGCATGCTTATCTTTTCCTTTTGGTAAGCATCATTTCCATAATATTCATCATTATCAACATGCTGCTTATAATCCATAGCAATAGAAATTTCTTTCGGGACTATCTGTTCACCCTCCTCATATCCACCGGCTGATGTCTGTTCAACGCCAAAGAAAAAAAATACAGCATAAAACAATACAAAAGCAAGATAGGGTATATGAGTTGAAAATAATCCGAAAGTAAACATTCTGCTTTTGTTTTATTTGAACCGGCAAAAATAGATAACCTAAGGGTAAATAAAAACAATACAGGCAATTTTTTCGTTAGATTTATCTCTCAACGTATGTAGGAGTGAGAATCAAAAATAATTGTAGTATTTTTAATTTATAATGAATAATCATGCTTCCACAAATTGAAAGTATATCGGAATTAAAAGAAAATACATCCACTGCCGTGTTGACCGATAATTTTGAAGCGGCTTCTTTTCCATTTTTGAATGACAGGGAAGAAAAGTACATGAGAGAAAAACTATCAGTGGAAAATGAATGGGCATTTACCCGGCCACCATCGGTTATCTTCTTCAGCAAAACAACTGAAAATAACAAAAGTGGCTATCGGCTTGAAGGGGCACGTAAATCGGGTTCAAAATTTTATGACTTGTTAAAACAGGATAAAATAAAATCAGTTCAGATAGCAAATTACGGCAGCAGCGACATTCTGGTGGCATTTCTCGAAGGGCTGCTATTATCATCTTACTCATTTACGAAGTACAAAAAAGAAAAGGATGATTATGTCCCCGTTGAACTTCTTGTTTTCAATAGTACAATAACTTCCAACCAAGTTTCAGAATTAAAAAATCTCATTCAGGCTGTATTTTATGCCAGAGATTTGGTAAATGAACCCCTTTCCTATTTAAATGCGGAATGTTTTTCCGAAGAAATTGAAAAATTAGGTAAGGCTGCTGGGTTTACGGTTGAAGTTTTCAACAAGAAAAAAATCGAAGCTTTGAAGATGGGAGGATTACTTGCAGTAAATAAAGGGAGTTTAGATCCACCTACCTTTACAATAGCAGAATGGAAACCGGAAAATGCAAAGAATGAAAAGCCATTGGTGCTGGTTGGAAAAGGAGTGGTTTACGATACAGGGGGACTCAGTCTGAAGCCAACACCCAAATCAATGGACTATATGAAAAGTGATATGGCAGGAGGTGCAGTGGTTGCAGCCACATTATTTGCAGCAGCTGTAAACAAGCTTCCCGTTCATATTATTGGTTTGATACCGGCTACCGATAACCGTCCCGATGGAAATGCATATGTTCCGGGCGATGTCATAACCATGTTTGACGGAACTACAGTAGAAGTAAAAAATACCGATGCCGAAGGGCGCTTATTGCTTGCCGATGCACTCAGTTATTCAAAAAAATACAACCCCCTGCTGGTAATAGATATTGCAACACTTACAGGTTCGGCTGAAATAATTACCGGTCCGCATGCCCTGGCAGCAATGGGAAATAATGTGCAGTACCTTCAGGTTGTTAAAAAGGCAGGCGAAAAAGTATTCGAGCGAATGGTGGAAGTTCCCTTGTGGGAGGAATATGCCATACCGCTGAGGTCAAATATTGCCGACCTGAATAACCTGGGAGTGAGGGAAGGTCAGACTTCCATAGCAGGTAAATTTCTTGAACATTTTACTTCTTTTCCCTGGATCCATCTCGATATTGCCGGCGTCGCCTGGTTACAGGAAAAAAACTTTTACAGTCCGGCTGGAGGTACCGGCTTTGGAATTCGGTTGTTGTACCAGTTCTTGAAAATATTCAATTAAAAACGTAACTTTGTCGTTCTTTTATAAAAGATTATGAATAAACCATTTAGAAAATAAGGAATGACAGATACTATAAAAGTAGGAATTTCTCACGGCGATATAAATGGGATCAGTTATGAAGTTATTTTAAAGACGTTGCTCGATCCTCGTATTCTTGAAATTTGTACCCCAATCATTTATGGTTCACCAAAAGTAGCTGCGTATCACAGAAAAGCTCTCAACATTAATAATCTTAGTCTGAACCATATAAAAAATCCGAAAGAGGCAGGCCCAAACCGGGCACATGTGCTAAATTGCATTGATGATGATGCACGTGTGGAATTGGGTAAATCAACAACAATTGCCGGTGAAGCATCCTATATGGCACTCGACGCAGCTGTTACCGACCTTCAGGAAGGTTTAATTGATGTCCTGGTTACTGCTCCTATTAACAAAGATAATATTCAAAGTGAAAAATTTAATTTCCCGGGGCACACAGAATTTTTAGCACAGCGTTTTAATTCAAAAAATTACCTGATGCTCATGGTAGGTGAAATTATGAAAGTTGGATTTGTAACCACTCATTTGCCTCTGTCAAAAGTTTCTGAATACATTACGAAAGAAGCAATTCTGTCGAAAATCAGGATTATTTCCCAATCACTGCTGCAGGATTTTTCCATTACCCGTCCACGTATTGCCGTATTGGGTTTAAATCCTCATGCTGGGGATAATGGATTACTTGGAAAAGAAGAAAATGAAATTATTCTTCCTGCCATTATGCAGGCAAAAAAAGAAGGACTGATAGCTCTGGGCCCATATCCTGCAGATGGTTTTTTCGGGTCAGAAGATTACCGAAAGTTTGATGCTATATTGGCCATGTATCATGATCAGGGAATGGTTCCCTTTAAACTGGCTTCATTCGACCGTGGCGTAAATTATACCGCAGGCTTACCTTATATCAGAACATCTCCGGCTCATGGAACGGCCTATGCACTTGCAGGGGAAGATAAAGCTTCTCCCGATTCTTTTCGACAGGCTTTGTACCTTGCACTTGATATATTCAAAAATCGGAAAATTTACGGGGAAATTTCGAAGAATCCCCTTAAAAAGTACGATATAACTTCCAATCAGGAAGACGAAAGTGTGGACATTGAAGCTGAAGACGACCAAAATTTTTAAATGTTTAATCGATGTATGAATTTATCCGGGGAAGGATAACCAGCCTGAATCCCGCAAGTGTGGTGGTAGAGACCGGAGGGTTTGGATTTATTATTAACATTTCGCTAAATACTTACAGTAAGCTTAAAGGAGAAAAAGAGGGTTACCTGTTTCTTCATCAGGTAGTGCGGGAAGACGCTCATGTTTTATTTGGTTTTGCTGAAAACAGGGAACGCGAACTGTTTCGGAATCTTATTTCAGTAAATGGAGTTGGTGCCGGCACAGCCATTATGATGCTTTCATCGTTAAATCCGGATGAGATTACTGCTGCAGTGGCTTCGGGTAATGTTGAATTGTTGAAATCAATTAAAGGAATTGGCATCAAAACCGCGCAGCGCATCATAATCGATTTAAAAGATAAACTGGTTAAAATAGCAGACAATACACAAATTTTAATTTCTACAGACAATACTCTTCAAAATGAATCGTTATCAGCATTAGTCATGCTGGGATTCACCAAAAAGGATGCAGAGAAAGTTGTCGCGAAAATAATAAGGGACAATCCGGATGCGACCGTAGAGCGTGTGGTAAAAACAGCATTAAAAAGGTTATAAATCAGGAATGAAATTGACCCGTTATTTTCGAATGTCAGACTTATTTTGCCTGCTAATCTTTCTGTTTGCGATTACCGGAAATAATTTCGCAGCCAATAGCGGGGCAAATTTTGAACTTATGCAACCCCGGGATACGGTAGCTACAGATACTACCGGAACCTTGCCTTTCCCTTTTCAGGATCAACCTGCATTTGGTCTTCCCTCTCAGGATACAGCCAAAATCTTTCTGAACAAACCCAGCAACATTAACTTCGAAATTGAATACGATCCTGAAACAGGCCAATACATTTTTTATGAAAAAATTGGAAAGCTAAATTACCGGCTTCCTCAGACAATGTCACTTGAGGATTATGTGAATTATGATTTTCAAAAATCGGTGCAGGATTATTGGAGACAGCGGAGCCGGATTCATGAAATGGACCAGCGCGGATCACTTATACCGCAATTAACTGTGGGAGGAGAAGCCTTTAATCGAATTTTCGGTGGAAATGTAGTCAATATTCAACCACAGGGCTATGTTGAAGTAAGCTTCGGATATCAGGTTAACACTACCGAAAATCCCGCAATCCCCGAACGCTTGCGAAAAGTTCCCACATTCGATTTTGATGAACAAATTCAAATGAATGTTACTGGGCAGATTGGCACAAAAATGAACATGCGTGTGAATTACAATACAGAAGCCACATTCGATTATGAAAACAGAATGAACCTGGAATATACCGGTGATGAAGATGAAATAATTAAAAGAATAGAAGCGGGTAATGTTTCCCTGCCTCTGAGTGGTTCCCTTATTACTGGTGCATCAAACCTGTTTGGAGTAAAAACCGAAATGCAGTTTGGCCGCCTGACAGTGACAACTTTATTCTCACAACATAAGGGAGAATCACAAACGGTGGAAACGGAAGGAGGTGCCCAAATCACGAACTTCGATATCTCGGCAGCCAATTACGATGCCAACCGGCATTTCTTTCTGTCTCACTTTTTCCGCGAAAATTATAATCAGTGGCTAAGAAACCCTGCCGTCCCAACTTCACCAATAACAATCAATAAAATTGAAATCTGGGTTACAAACAAATCAAATAATTTTACTGAATCAAGAAACATTATTGCCTTTCAAGATCTTGGGGCTCACGAACCCCATATCTACAATGAAATTCCTTCATTTCAGGAAACTACCAGCATGCCTTATCCGGAAAATGTTTTTCCCCATAACAATGCCAACGGGTTGTATTATGAAATGGCAAATACCTACAGCGAAATCCGTTCTATTCAAAATATAACCACCGTTATGTCTCAGTTTGGTTCTCAATTTGTTGGAGGACAGGATTTTGAGAAAATTGAACAAGCCAGAAAACTGAATCCATCAGAATATACAGTAAATAATCGTTTAGGATATATTTCACTGAATACATCGCTCAACAGTGATGAGGTGCTGGCAGTTGCCTTCAGTTATACTTCTGGTGGAAAAGTTTTTCAGGTGGGTGAATTTTCAACCGATGGAGTTGATGCTCCCGGGACTTTAATACTTAAACTTCTTAAAGGAACGAATCTGTCACCGAATCTTCCTACATGGAATTTGATGATGAAGAACATATATAATCTTGATGCCTATCAGCTTACACCACAAGATTTTACTTTAAACATTGTTTATCAAAATGATTCTACCGGAACCTACATAAACTACCTGCCTGAGGGAAGGGTTAATGGGAATATCCTGCTCCAGGTAATGAACCTGGATCAACTCAACAAGCAACTCGACCCATACAAGGATGGTGTTTTCGACTATATTGAAGGGGTTACGGTAAATTCCAACCGTGGAAGAATTATTTTTCCGGTGGTAGAACCCTTTGGCAGAAATCTGGCCGATTCACTCCAAAACCCTGCTCTTATTGAAAAATATACTTTTCAGTCGCTCTACGATTCTACTCAGGTCTTTGCCGAACAGGATGCAGAGCATAATAAATACCGGTTGGTTGGCAGCTATAAGGGAGCTTCCGGTTCCGATATCGCCCTTGGTGCATTAAACCTTGCACAGGGTTCTGTTAAGGTTACAGCTGGCGGACGTGAGCTTCTGGAGAATGTGGATTATACAGTCGATTATACACTTGGAAGGGTAAAAATCATTAATCAGGCCTTACTGGAAGCAGGAACTCCCATTCAGGTTTCAACTGAAAGTGAAGATCTCTTTACCATGCAGCGGAAAACATTACTTGGAACACATGCCAATTATGCTTTCTCCGATAATTTTAATATTGGTGCCACGGCTCTTTATATGCAGGAAAGGCCTTTAACTCAAAAAGTGGACTATGGTGAAGATCCGATTTCCAATTTGATGGTGGGAATGGATGCCCGGTGGTCAGCGCAAAGTCAGTTTCTTACCAAAGCTGTTGATGCACTTCCTTTTTACAGCACAAATACTCCATCTTCCATTGATTTTGAAGCGGAAATTGCCCGTTTATTGCCAGGTCATTCAAGTGTTATCGAAAAAAGCGGCAATGCTTATATCGACGATTATGAAGGGACCAAAACCACCATTGACATGAAAGCCAGGCAATCGTGGTCGCTGGCAAGTACCCCCCAACAGCAAAACAATAGCTTCCCCGAAGGAAACCTTACCAATCAGCTTGATTATGGCTACAATCGTGCAAAATTGGCATGGTATGTAATTGATCCTTTATTTCTCCGAAACAACAGCCTTACACCTGATTACATAAGAAATAATCCGGACCTTCAATCGAATCACTTTGTCAGAGAGGTATACGAAAAAGAAATCTTCCCGGCCAAACAATCGCCAGTAGGAACGCCTACCAACATTCCTGTGCTGGATGTGGCATATTATCCTGAAGAGCGCGGTCCATATAATTACGATACCTATCCTACCAGTTATTCTGCAGGGATTAATCCTGATGGAACTCTGGCTGCACCTGAAACCCGTTGGGGAGGTATAATGAGGAGGATTGAAACCAGTGATTTTGAAACCGCCAACATCGAATTTATCGAATTCTGGATGATGGACCCATTTGTTTACGATACTCTGGGATTACACAGCGGTGGTGAACTCTATTTTAACCTGGGAGATATTTCAGAAGATATTTTAAGGGATGGAAGAAAATCATTTGAGCAGGGATTACCCACAACAGCCGGTTCAACAAATGTTGACACCACAGCATGGGGGAAAATTTCTACCCTCCAGTCTCTGGTAAATGCCTTTGTAAATGATCCGCAAGCCCGCAGGTTTCAGGATATTGGTCTGGACGGATTACAGGATGAAGAGGAACGTTTGTTCTTTGAAGATTACCTGAACCAGTTGCGCGATCTGGTGTACAATGATGTATACGAAGCCTATTTAAACGATCCGTCGTCAGATAATTTTCACTATTTCCGTGGTTCCGATTACGATCAGCAACAAATAGGAATTTTGGAACGGTACAAAAATTACAACGGACCTGAAGGCAATTCACCCACTTCGGAGATGTCACCTGAATCGTATACTACTGCAGCCTCCTCTATTCCCGATATGGAAGATATCAACAACGACAATACGTTGAACGAGAACGAACGCTACTATCAATATCGGATTAGCCTCAGGAAAGAAGATATGCAATTGGGAAACAACTACATCACCGACATTAAGGAAAGCAGGGTTCAATTGAAAAATAATCGGATAGGTGAAGTTAAATGGTACCAGTTTAAAATACCGGTTCGTGATCCGGATGAGGTGATTGGAAATATTCGGGATTTTAAATCCATCCGGTTTTTAAGAATGTATCTGAGGGATTTCAAAGATCCTGTAATATTACGTTTTGCAACACTCGATCTGGTTCGTGCCGACTGGCGTCGCTACTCCCGGAATTTAGGGGATCCGGAAGCAATCTCACCCAATGCATCTTTCGATGTTTCAGCAGTTAACATTGAAGAAAATGGCAGCAGGGAACCCGTTAATTACATACTTCCTCCCGGAATCAGTCGTGTTATTGATCCACAAAATCCTCAAATGCGCGAACTTAATGAACAGTCGATGGTACTGAAAGTTTCTGAACTTGAACAGGGAGATGCCAGAGCTGCTTATAAATCGCTTTATATGGATTTCAGAAGATATAAGAGACTGAAACTGGAAGTTCATGCTGAAGAAATCCCGGAGTATCCGCTGGAAGATGATGAATTGCAATTTTTTATACGACTTGGTTCCGATTACAATTATAATTACTATGAATATGAAATCCCACTGAAGTTAACCCCTCCGGGAAGATACAACGGTGAAATTGAAAGTGACAGATACATGGTGTGGCCCGATGAAAACCGGTTGGATATTCCACTTGAGCTTTTTACCGATGTTAAACTTGATAGAAATGCTGATATGCGCAGGGCTGGCTCAAACCTTAGTATTCAGGATGTTTATGAAACCGTGCATCGCGGCTGGAATAAGGACAAAAATCGTGTAAAGGTGAAAGGAAGCCCTAACCTGGGAAATATTCAGGTAGTAATGATGGGTATCCGCAATAAACGGGGACAGCTCAATACCGGACCTAAAGCCGTGGAAGTATGGGTTAATGAATTCCGGTTATCCGATTTCAATGAAAGCGGAGGATGGGCAGCAAATGCAAGAACGACTGCTCGTCTTGCCGATTTAGGAAGCATTACTTTAGCTGGTCGTACCCGGTCTTCCGGTTTTGGCAATATCAGTCAGAATATCAACAGCAGAGCACTTGAAGATTTAAATGAAATTGACGTTGCCACTTCTATAGATCTTGGCCGGTTCTTCCCTGAAAAAGCAGGAGTAAGACTTCCCATGTTTTACGGCTATTCACGTAGTGTAAGAACTCCTGAATACAATCCGCTTGAGCCTGATATAAAAATGGAGAAGTCATTGGAAAGAGCCGAGTCTCAGCAGATAAAAGATTCCATAAAATTTATTGCACAGGATCTTGTTACACGAAAAAGTATCAATTTCACTAACGTAAGGATAGAACCGCAGAGGGAAGAAACCAAACCACGTGTCTGGAACCCAGAGAATTTCGCATTGACCTATTCCTATAACGAAATATTCCGGCGCAATGTAAATACAGAATTTAATCTCGACAAAACTTACCGGGGAATGTTTTCCTACAATTACAGCAACCGCCCGAAAATTGTGGAACCTTTCACAAAAATAAGCCTGCTTCAAAAAGGCCCGTTAAGGCTCATTGGTGATTTTAATTTTTACCCGCTTCCTACACAAATCTCTTATCGCACCGATCTGTCGAGACGCTATCATGAAATTCAGTCGCGGAATGTAACCAATCCTCAGTTTTCTCTTCCTGCTTCTTATGAAAAGGATTTTCTCTGGAACCGTTATTTTGATTTGCGTTATGATATTACAAGATCAATAAAATTTGATTTCTCATCCCGAGGCACATCGCGTATCGATGAACCCGAAGGTCGCTTCAACCGTGATATGGATGATTACCAAATGCGTAAAGATTCAATTCTTACCAATCTTTATCATCTTGGCAGGCCTACATTGTATAATCATAATGTAAATGTTTCCTATACTATACCTATCAACAGGATTCAGTTGCTGAATTTCCTGTCGTCTACAGCACGCTATCAAGGTTCCTTCGACTGGCAGGCCGGACCTATTACTTCCGATACCATTCGCCTGGGGAACAGGATTCAAAACTCAAGAAACATTCAGCTAACAGGAAATGCAAACCTTCAAAGCCTCTACAACAAAGTTCCCTATTTCCAGGAGCTAAACCAGAAATTTCGCCGGACAGGCGGAAGCCGGTACAGTATGAACAGACAAACCGGGGGTTCCGGAAATCAAGCCCAGCAACAACAACAAACCCCGCAAAGAAAAGTCGCGAAAACTTATACAGGTAAGCTTAATCTTTCGGCCAATCAGCCGCAAACAATCAATCACCGGTTAGATACCCGCATAGTGCGGGTAGTAGCTGTTGATGCAGAGGGAAAAACAGTAAGGGGAAAAACAAGCGTTATTGATGCCAACAGTGTGACGTTTACACCTCTTGCCGATGGGGGCCAGGGTCAGGTAACAGTTACTGGGGTTCCCGGAGATCAAAGCTTGTTTAAAGATATCGTAGATCTTACTGCACGCATGCTTATTGGAATACAAACGATATCGGTTAATTACAGCATAAACGGGGGAACTGTACTTCCTGGCTATTTACCTGAACCTAAACTATTTGGCGCAGGCGCCTACTTCCCTGAAACGAATATGTTTGGCCGGCCAATGGAACCTACCTGGGCTCCGGGACTGCCATTCCTTGCAGGTTGGCAGGATTATAATTTTGCACGTACAGCTGCACGCAATGGCTGGGTTACAACCGACTCCACATTAAACCTTCCTTACCTGTTTACCAAAAATGAACGTTTAAACATTCGTACAACTGTGGAACCATTGCCTGATCTCCGGATAGATGTAACAGCTGAACGGTCATTTTCAAAAAATGTCAGCGAATTCTACAACTATGATCCTTCTTCAGGCGAATTTAATGCCAACAGCTTTACAGAGACCGGCAACTTCAGCATGTCAACACTTACCTGGGGTACAGCATTTTTTGCAATGGGCAGGGAAGAGGTACATCAATCTGAAGCATTTGAAAAATTCAAGGAGTACCGGCAAATCATTGCACGAAGGCTGGCCGCCCGGCGCGACCCCAACAACTGGTTCGGATACAATCCCTCGGTACCTCACCAGCAATATCCTAATTATCCCGATGGTTACGGACCTAATTCTGTTGAAGTACTGGTACCTGCATTTTTAGCTGCATATCAGAACAAGGATCCCGAAACGGTTTCCCTGGGTCTCTTCCCCTCCATAAAATTTATCAGACCCAACTGGCGGATTCAATATGAAGGGATGGTTTCCAAAATTCCAGGACTGAACCGCATCATACGTTCGCTCAACTTCACCCATTCGTATCGTTCCAGTTATAATGTAGGCTCATTCATTACAAATCTGAATTACCAGGAAGAGGCTGATGGTTTTAGTTACGTGCGTGATATTGCTGGTAATTTTATAACTCCTTATGATTTTAACTCCGTTAACATCATGGAAACGTTCAGCCCGCTGATAAATGTTGATATCAACTGGCAAGGCGATTTCACATCCCGGGGAGAAATAAAAAAATCGAGAAACCTTACCCTGGCATTCGCCAATAACCAGCTTACTGAAATTCTAAGCGATGAATATACCATTGGTATGGGTTATCGTTTTAAACAAATGGACCTGATCATTAAAACCAAAAATTCGCAACAGGCATACTCCAACGATCTGAATCTGAGAGCCGATTTATCATTCCGGAAAAATAAAACAGTACTTCGCAAAATTGTAGAAGATGACGATCAGATTATTGCCGGTCAAAGTGCCTTCACAATAAAAACGACTGCCGATTATATGCTCAGCGACCGGTTCCAGTTGCGCGTCTTTTTCGATAAAATACTCAATAATCCTTTTACTCAGCTTTCATTCCCTACTTCGAATACCAACATTGGCGTAAGTTTCAGATTTACTTTGGCACAGTAAAAACTTAATTATAATTTAGGGGTTCATTTTAATAGCACCATCATGGACTTTACTTCGCTCAGCCTGGATACTCCCATTGAACTTATTAATAAAGCCATGAAGAACAGTCTGATTGGAAATATAGGAATTGAAATTACCTCCATTGGAGAAGGTATTGTAGAGGGTAGTTTAATTTTATCGGAAAAGAACTGCAGACCGGGAGGCATTTTACATGGCGGAGCCAATCTGGCTATGGCAGAAACACTTGCCGGACTTGGAAGCATGTTGCTGGTGGATTTGAAAGAGACAGATGCATTGGGAACACAGGTTTCCGGCAGCCATACCGGTATTTTATCGAAGGGAAAAGCTTTGGCTACAGCAAAAATCATCCATCAGGGAAACAAGACCCACATCTGGAATGTTGATGTAAAAAACGAAAGTGGAAAACTCATTTCTACCGTTCGTGTAACCAACATGATTGTTAAAAGGAATGACTGATACAAAAACGCTTGCAACGTTTATTGATAAACTGCTTGCAAAAAATTGCTCATTTGCCATATGGTCGATGCCGGGAAGCAGTACACCTGAGATCCTGATTTCTAAAAAAGAAGAACTGGTTTATCCTGCACGTTTTGAAAAACTCAATGGTGCAGAGGGATTTGTATTTGCTCCTTATAAAATAAGTGAAGCATCACCACTGGTTCTTTTAAAACCAGGTATCTACAAAAAAGGGAAAGACAATATCCTTAATATCGACTGCAATAGCTTTCCGGAAAAAGAAAAATCTTATGTCAGCTCCGATGAAACTTTTATAATCTCCAAAAAAGAATATCTTAGCGACATACAAAAAACAATAGAGGCCATTAAAAACACAAAACTGGCAAAGGTTATTGTGTCGAGGCTGATTCCCTATGGCCGGAAAAAAGAATCGGTTGGAGAAGTATATCTTCAACTTTTTCAGCAAACACCAAATGCATTTGTGTATCTGGTAAATCTGCCTGCTGAGGTTAAAAAGCCCGGTACCGGTCTCTGGATGGGTGCCACTCCCGAAGTTCTTTTAAAGTCAGATGGGAAAAACCTGGAAACTGTTTCTCTGGCAGGTACTCAGTCGCGACGAACAGAAAACGACTACAGCTGGCATACTAAAGATATTGAAGAACAGGCATTTGTTTCAAGATATCTGCTCGATGTATTTTATGATTTTCATATCCATCCATATACTACACAAGGGCCCGAAACCATGGAGAGCGGAAAGGTTGCCCATCTCAGCACCGTTTTCCGGTTTGCTGCCAAAAAGCTGGCTACCAACCTGGGTGATTTTGTTTCAGAATTGCACCCAACACCTGCTGTATGCGGATATCCCAAATCAAAAGCCGCAAAGTATATCCCCGAAATCGAAAAACACGATCGCCGCTATTATACCGGATACCTGGGTCCATGGCGCCTGAACCAGAATGTTGGATTATTCGTAAATTTGCGGTGCATGGAGATTACACCGGAGCTGTATATCCTTTACTCAGGGGGAGGAATTACAGCCCGTTCGGTTCCGGAGGATGAATGGGAAGAAACCAACAAGAAAGCAACCACATTATTATCAGCCATCGAAGCAGTTCAAAATAAATGATATCTACAAAAAAACACGTTCAGCAACTTGTTTTCCTTTTACAGGCTAAAGGAATCACTCATGTTGTTATTTCACCCGGTTCAAGAAACGGTCCACTCATTCATACAGTGGCTTCATCTTCGAAATTTAATTGCTGCAGCATTGTTGATGAACGCAGTGCCGGCTATTTTGCGCTGGGTATGGCACAGGCGCTGCAAAAACCAGTAGCAATGATTTGCAGCTCAGGTACAGCAACTCTCAATTACGCACCTGCCGTGGCCGAAGCATTTTACCAAAACATTCCTCTCATCGTGCTTACTGCCGACAGGCCTGCCTATCGGATTAACCAGGGTGAGAATCAGACCCTCCCTCAGCAAAACATCTACAATGGTTTTTGCAAAAAAGAAATCAATCTTCCTCTTGAAGAAACGGAAAAAGAATTATGGTTTGCCGGCCGGATGATTAATGAAACACTTAATGCTGCAGTAACAGGAGTGCCCGGCCCGGTACACATCAACATTCCTCTGGAAGAGCCGCTGCATGAACTGGTGGATGAAAAACTGCCTGCTGCCAAAGTTATTGAAACAACTTCCATTAGATCCCTCCTCCCTGAAGAGGAACTTAAAAAGCTGGCTGATCTATTTAACAGCTCAAACAAGGTTTTGATCCTTGCCGGGCAAATGCATATAAACCAACTATTGGAAAAAGCACTGGCTGATTTTTCAGAAGATACCGGCGCAGTGGTATTAAAAGAACACCTCTCTAACCTGAAACATCCGAGATTTACTGACAATATTGATCTCCTGATGACCTCCTTCATTTCGGATCAAATGGAAGATTTCAGGCCTAATCTGCTGATAACCTTTGGAGGAACATTTGTTTCCAGGCCACTCAAACAATTTCTGCGAAAAAACCATTCAAAAAACCACTGGCATGTAAGTAAGGCAAATCAATACCATGACACATATCAGTCGCTGACACGTTTAATTGAAATGGATGTACTTACTTTCCTGGAACAACTTTCAGAAAAAGTAACATCAGTGGAAAGCAGTTATCTGAAACGGTGGAAGGAAAAGGAAAATCAGGTAAAGCAGCTGCGCAATGAGTTCATTCAGCAGAGCGGCTTCTGTGATCTTACAGTTTTCAGTAAAATAATGAAAAACATTCCTGAAAATTCGGCGGTGCACCTGGGAAACAGTTCACCCGTGCGTTATGCCCTGCTGTGCAATGCAGCAAAAAATGTACAGTACTTCGGAAACCGCGGCACCAGCGGAATCGATGGCTCCCTGTCTGCAGCAGTGGGTTTTGCCTCGGTATCGGAAAAGATAAACACTGTCATCCTGGGCGACCTTTCCTTTTTCTACGATTCCAACGCACTTTGGAATAAATACATAGGTTCTAACCTTCGCATCATTGTGATGCAAAACGGGGGTGGAAATATTTTCAGTATGATTAAAGGTCCGGGCGAATCACCTGCATTTAAAAAATTCTTCTTCACAGAAAACCGTGTAAATGCTGCCGGAATTGCTCAAACCTTCGGGCTGGATTATTTTAAAGCTGAAAATGACAGGGAATTGGAATCCAATTTATATGAGTTCTATTCTGAAAAACAAAAGAAGGCAGCCCTTCTTGAAATATTTACCGATGCCGGGCTGAATGCAAAAATGTTCAGGGAGTTATTTAAAAAAATGAAGAATGCCTGAAGAGAAATTGAAATAAAATAGATTCATCGTTATCGGTTTGAATACATCAAAATTGGTTCAATGATTTAAAAAACAAAAAGATATGAGTAATACACGCAGCTGGGAAATCCTAAAAGAATACGAGGATATTTTCTTCGACTATTTCGATGGTATCGGGAAAATAACAATCAACCGCGAACGGTACAGGAATGCCTTCAGGCCAACAACCGTAAATGAAATGAGCGATGCCCTGCTCATCTGTCGTGAAGACCAGCGCATTAATGTGGTTGTGCTTACCGGTGCCGGCGACAAAGCCTTCTGCTCGGGCGGCGACCAGACTGTTAAAGGAATTGGTGGCTACATTGATAAGCAGGGCATCCCCCGCCTGAATATTCTGGAAGTGCAGCGGCAAATCCGTAGCATGCCCAAACCGGTTATTGCCATGGTGAATGGCTATGCCATTGGAGGAGGACACGTTCTTCACGTGGTTTGCGACATAAGTATTGCCAGTGAAAATGCAATATTCGGGCAAACCGGTCCTAAAGTAGGCAGCTTCGATGCCGGCCTCGGTTCCTCATACCTGGCAAGCATAGTTGGTCAGAAAAAAGCCCGCGAAATATGGTTTATGTGCCGCCAGTACTCGGCAGCCGAAGCACTCGAAATGGGCCTGGTGAACAAGGTAGTACCTTTCGTACAGCTGGAAGATGAAGTAGTAGCCTGGGCGTTAAAAATGCAGGAGCATAGTCCGCTGGCACTGCGTATGCTTAAACTTGGACTGAATGCAGAACTCGACGGGCAGGTGGGCATACAGGAATTTGCCGGAAACGCTACCCTGCTTTATTATCTTACTGAAGAGGCACAGGAGGGAAAGCATGCTTTCCTTGAAAAACGTAAACCCGATTTTAAAAAGTATCCACGGTTTCCATAACTCTTATTAACTTACCATTTGGTAACTTACTGCTTTGTAAGTTACCAAAAAGCAAGTTATCTTTGCAGAAAAAGAGTTAATGGAAATACCTTTTGAATACGGAAGGCTGGCTGTTGCGAAAAATTTCACAAACCGTAAAAAGGAACTATTGCCCGAAAAAGTTAATCAGTTTAGCTCAAAAGAAACACTCGAAAAATACAATCTGGGAACTTCAGGAAATGTAGTTAAATTAAAAAAAACCCTCGTAAACAAATTATTGATATCCGCAACAACGAATTCTACCTTCTTGATTCCATGTACAAGAGCTGGCTGCATACCCGTTATTTTAAACTGAAAAAACAGATATGGCAACAACCAAATCGTGGATAGATGCAGCACGGCCGCGCACCCTACCGCTGGCCCTTTCGGGTATTATAATGGGATGTGGCCTTTCCTGGTATTATGGAATCATTGATGCCTGGATAAGCGTGCTGGCAATTTTTACCGCCACTTTCATACAGGTGTTTTCCAATTTTGCCAACGATTATGGCGACAGCCGCAAGGGCACCGACAATCAGCACCGGGTTGGACCCGTTCGCACCGTTCAAAGCGGTGCTATAAGCCATAAAGAAATGGAAGCCGGAATGCTGGTGGTTGGCAGTCTAAGCTTTCTGTCGGGCGTAATGCTTGTTTATCTGGCTACATGGAAAACCTCCAGGGTGGCATTTTTCATATTTATCCTGCTGGGCATTCTTTCCCTGTTGGCGGCCTATTTTTATACTGCAGGAAAAAAATCCTACGGTTACATAGGACTGGGTGATTTATTCGTCTTCCTTTTCTTTGGGCTTTTACCCGTAACAGGTGTAGTATACCTGAATGCAGGATTCCTGCCTTCTTCTGTATTCCTGCCTGCCATCAGCATCGGCTTTTTCAGCACAGGTGTGCTGAACCTGAACAACATGCGCGACATCGTCAATGACCGCCAGTCAGGAAAAATAACCATTCCCGTAAGGGTTGGGCCAAAAAAAAGCCGGTATTACCACCAGGCCTTAATTTCGGGGGGATGGTTGGCTGCCGTAATCTATACCCTCCTGCAGGAACAGTCGGCCTGGCAGTGGCTCTACCTGCTGACATTACCTCTTTACCTTAAAGATACCAGGCAAATCACTCAAATAAAGACCGACCGGCAACTCGATCCATTCCTGAAACGTCTGGCATTATCAACATTGGCCTTTACTTTGCTGTTTATTATCGGACTTATTCTTTCGGGCAAATGAAAGCATACTGGAAAAAATATGAACTGCAGTTTAAAAAACCTGCACAAACCTCACGCGGAACATATACAACACGTACAGTATGGTACCTGTTCCTGGAGAATAGCGGGATTACGGGCATAGGTGAATGTGCCCCATTGCCCGGTCTCAGTAAGGAAAATTCAAAACAGGTGGAACAACTGCTTAATGAAATCTGTACCGACCCCGAAAGTTATCTGTGGTCATCAGAGCAAACGGAAAATGTTCCATCGGTACATTTTGCTCTGGAAACTGCCTGGCTCGATCTGCTTAATGGTGGGAAACAACAGCCTTTTCCATCTGATTTTTCACATGGAAAAACAGGTATTCCCATCAACGGTCTGGTATGGATGGGAAATGCTGAATACATGCAACAGCAGATTGCTGAAAAATTGAAAGCTGGATTCAGCTGCATTAAACTGAAAATAGGGGGAATCGATTTTGAAAAAGAACTGGAGATTCTCCGGTCAATCCGAAGTATATGGCATTCCCATCAAATTACCCTCCGGCTCGATGCCAACGGAGCATTCAGTTCCAATGAGGCAATGGATAAGCTGCAAAAGCTGGCACCGCTTGAAATCCACTCCATTGAACAACCTATTGCTGCAGGTCAATGGGATCAAATGGCCCTGATTTGCAAAACGTCTCCCATTCCGGTAGCTCTCGATGAAGAATTGATTGGCATTTCATCGGCTAAAGAAAAAGATAATCTGCTCAATAAAATTAATCCCCGGTACCTCATCCTTAAACCAAGCCTTCATGGAGGACTTTCAGGTTGCGGCAAGTGGATTGAGCTGGCCGAAAGCCATTCTGTTGACTGGTGGATTACCTCCTACCTGGAATCGAATATTGGTTTAAATGCCATTGCCCAATGGACCTGCGCAAAAAATGCAAAAGGATACCAGGGCCTGGGCACCGGAGCATTATTTATAAACAATATTCCTTCCCCCCTTGAAATCAGAGGAGATGCGTTGTGGACAAATCCCGCCAAAGCTTTTCAAATTCCCAAATATTTATTTAAAATATGAACCCCTTCCCGGAATACATCAGGCTTAACGGGCAATCACGCCGCGTAAATGATTTCATCAAAAAGAATCATTCATGGGGATGTGAAAAAGAACTGGCTGGATTTCTTAAAGAATGGTATGCCGCCGGTAATGAAATTGAAGCAGGTACATCGGGCAGTACAGGTTCTCCCAAAACCATCAGGCTGAAAAAGGAATTTGTAATCCAAAGTGCCTTGCGCACCATTCAATTTTTTGGACTAAAAGCCGGAAATCGCATCCTGCATTGCCTCCCGGTAAAATTTATTGCCGGAAAACTTATGGTTGTGAGGGCTCTTGCAGGCAACCTCGACCTATATTTAACCGACCCGGGAACAGACTTTGCCTTTTTACAAAATGAAAGATTCAGTTTTGCAGCCATGGTACCTCATCAGGTAACAAAAATATTAGAATCTCTGCCTGCCCGCAAATTTGGGCTGAACAATCCGGAAAAACTGCTCATTGGTGGCTCAGCTGTCCCCTATTCCCTTGAAAAACAGCTGCAGGATGTTTCCACAGCATGTTACTCAAGTTATGGAATGACAGAAACTTCCACTCATATAGCCCTGCGAAAGATAAATGGGAATGGAGCAGATGAGTATTACCATTGCCTGGATGAGATAACGGTTCAATCATCAGATGAAGGCTGCCTTCAGATTTTTATGCCTGGCCTCCCTCAAAAACCACTTCAAACCACTGATTTGGCAGAAGTAAAAGATGAAAAATCCTTTCGGATTCTGGGCCGTGCCGATAGTATAATCATTTCAGGCGGCATAAAATATTCTCCTGAAGTGTTGGAAAAAAAGCTGGAACCCTTCATAGACATTCCCTTCCTTATCTCCTCCCGGCCGCACGAATCGCTGGGGCAACAGCTGGTTTTGGTGGCGAAGGGAAAAGAATCACAAAAATCAATAACCCGAATGCAGGATATCTGCAAAAAACATCTGGGTAAGTATGAACGACCGCGCCAGATAATTTTCATACCGGAAATTCCCAAAACCGGCAATGGGAAGCCCGACAGGAAAATTACCATTTTCCCCGGATAAGAACACCTCTTTTAAACGACTGGTTATTTTAGAAGAAAACCTTCAATTATTTCTTTTCTCAGGCTTATTCCTTATACTTGTTATTATCGCAACAGTTAGATCGGTAACATTCTGATAACATTCCGGAACGATCATCACGTCTTGCGATTGCTATTTGGGATTCAGGAACTTTAACAACGCTATTCAATAACCACAAATTTTTCGTAAATAAATGTTATTTCAAACGAACCAAAACCAGTATAAACTCATTGTGAACTCATATTTAACTCAATGTAAATTCAGTCAAACGCGAATTTGAATTGAATTAATATTGAATTTACATTGAATTTACTACGGAGAAGGTATAAAGCATATCCTGACATTTCCCTTCAAATTGCATTATCCGGTTCTTCCAGTCCTGTTATAGTGAAGTGTTCAGCTTTCTCAACCATCCGGTTTGTTGCTGTTCCGATTCAATATATCCGGGGCCAACCATCAGGATACCGCCATCCTTAGTGCAGATAATCCTTGCAACCTGATCTTTTACAAACTTGAATTTATAAACATGGTTATCTGTCATTTTACCGTTACTGTCGACCAACATCAGCCAGGGACCAACACTTCCGGTAAAGGAGGTTTCACATTTACCGGCTGCCAAAATATTCCCATCGGGCAAAACAGCAACAGCAGTTCCTTTTTCCGAACCTTCACGGTTGTAATTTTGTGTCCAGAGAACTTTCCCTGATGAATCGATTTTTGAAAGCAGGTAGTCATAATCCCAGATCTGCTCTTCAGCCGGCGCATCCGGATTGTAGCATAATCCTGCCCAACCACCGGCAAGAAGGGTATTATCGGGAGTGCAGCATATGCATTGGGGAGTAAGGTTCTTACTGGCATCAGAAATTGTGGTTTTCCACAACATCTTTCCCTGCTGATCAATTCTCATTACCTGAATAAAAGGCTTCCCCTTAGCGGGCATTACCCGGCAGGAGACACCCAGGGTTTCATCGGGCAGGGCACGAATAGCATAACCCACCACCGGATTAGTATCAGCGAATTCGAAATCAGCTATTTTTTTTCCTTCAATATCCAGTTTCCTCAGTGACACTTCCGGTTTCGCATTCACCATTGAAACCGTATTCAGCCACCAAATGTGCCCGGAGTTATCTGAAGCAATATCCGATCGGACAACAGATGAAGGCAGCTCGGCTTCAGCTGTCCATTGTATGCTGAAATCCATTCCCACGCCCATCAGCCTGGATTTATAAATCTGTTCCCCTGACTCATTCAGGTAAGCAAGCAGAAAGCCTTTTTTATTGTTCATAAGAATCCTCATTGGGATATCCTCCCCCGCACTTTCAAAAACTCTGGTTTTTAAGGTATCTCCGTTGTTATCAATCTCCAGGAGCCAGAGGTCGAAATTTCTTTCTCCAGGCCTTTGAATAGCCCCGAGCAGAATAAAATTTCCATCGGACAACTCCTGGACATCGGTAAAGTAGTGAGATTCTCTTAACGCTAATTCTTTTTCCCACGAAAGTGCAGGAATTTGGCTAAGAACAGGAAATGTCCCCAACAAAATGTACAAAAGGTACAAGGTCAGAGTCTTCATAACGTTGATTTTTTTTTTGTAATTACCTATTCTTTTTTAACCTGGATACAACCTATAATACGATAATGAAAAAGGAATGTTCTGTAAAAAAACCAGCCTTCAGTTTTTTATTTGAAAAATATTTTATTCTTTTGAAGAGGATTAGATACGAATGACAAATCATATAAATACAATATGGCTTCCGTGGTGGGGTCTTCTTACTTAAAGTGAGGAGTTTACAGCCATATTGGTATTTTTTTAAAATATTTCAAAATGGAACCTGCTCCCCGAAAGAGCAGGTTTTTTTATTTTTAAAAACAAACTGCAGCAATAAACTGTTAAAGAAAAACTAAAATGAACATTTAACATGATACACTTTAAAAATATGAACTGGTGGTGGCAGATCAACTTTTTACAAATCCGTGAAGAGAAGTAACGTCATTGCCTGAATAGCAGGAAAACGGCTCATCGAATCACGGTGAGCCGTTTTTTTTTGATGCCTCTTTTTGAATTACAAGTAACAGTAACTGAATAATAAAATACATAACTAAAAAAATGAAGACATTAAAATTCAAACCGGTAGTTCGTAAAATACTTGCCGATACGGTAACACCTGTGAGCATTTATCTGCGGCTTCGAAAACTTTACCCGAAAACAATACTGCTGGAAAGTTCAGACTATCACGGGAATGAAAATGCCTATTCCTTCGTGTGTTTTAATCCAATTGCCTGTTTTACGGTTGATAACGGGCATGTGATTAAAGAATATCAAGGCAGGGAAAAAGAAAAATTCCGGCTCTCGGAAAATAGAAAATTACATACCGAACTGGATGGATTTTTTAAGTTGTTTGAAGTAGCTTCCGATGAAATAAAACTGCCTGCAAATGGCCTGTTTGGCTATATCAACTTCGATGCAGTGCAACATTTTGAAAACATCAGGTTTACATCGGAAAAAAAAGAGGGTTATCAAATACCCGAAGTAAGGTATAGCTTTTACAAATATGTTATTGCCATCGACCACCATAAAAACCAGATTCATATTGTGGAAAACCTGCTTGAAAGTGAAAGATCAGAAATGGATTATATTCATCATCTGCTGGTTAATCTTAATTTTTCAACAGTCAGATTTAATACACTGAACAGCGAATCGTCGAACATTACAGATGAAGAATATATGAAAATGGTTACTAAAGGAAAAGAGCATTGTTATCGGGGCGATGTTTTCCAGATTGTTATGAGCCGCCAGTTTACCCAACAATTTGAAGGAGATGATTTTAATGTATACCGCGCCTTACGTTCCATCAATCCATCGCCCTATTTGTTTTATTTTGATTACGGATCATACCGGATTTTTGGATCCAGCCCCGAAGCCCAACTGCGTATAAAAAACAACAGGGCCTATATACATCCTATTGCAGGGACCTTCCGTCGCACCGGCAACGACGAACAGGACCGCGAACTTGCAACACAGCTTAGCAAAGATCCTAAGGAAAATGCCGAACATGTAATGCTGGTAGACCTTGCTCGTAACGATTTAAGCCGGAATGCCCTTGATGTAAAGGTGGAAACCTACCGCGAAGTTCAGTTTTATTCGCACGTAATTCATATGGTATCGCAGGTTTCGGGAGAAATTACAGAAAACACGAACCTGATAAAGGTTTTGGGAGAAACTTTTCCGGCAGGTACACTGTCAGGAGCACCAAAATACAAAGCAATGGAACTCATTGACCGCTACGAAAACCAAAACCGGGGGTACTATGGAGGTTGTATCGGATACCTTGGTTTCGATCGGACAATAAATCATGCCATTATGATCCGCTCGTTTCTAAGCAAGAACAACCGGTTGTATTATCAGGCTGGAGCTGGCATTGTGGCCGATTCGACAGAAAAGAACGAACTGCAGGAAGTGAATAATAAACTTGCTGCCTTAAAAACAGCAATCGAAATGGCAAAAGATATTAGCTAAAAAAAGCACTTTTCATTTTTTGAGGAAAAAAAGAAACAAATACAGTCATTACATAACAGGAAATAACAAAGGCAAAAGATAATCATGAAAAATAGAGAAATACAACCTGAAGAAAGTAATTCCCAATCCCTCTCCTGCGGAGTGACCCGGGAAGATCGCATTTTGGTTATCGATAATTACGACTCGTTCACCTATAACCTGGTGCATGCCATAAAAAAAATATCGGGGCTGAAGGTGGATGTTTTTCGCAACGACGAAATACCACTGGAGGATGTTGATAAGTACGACAAGATTGTTCTTTCACCAGGCCCTGGATTGCCGCAGGAAGCGGGATTGCTGCTCGACATCATTAAAACCTATGCAACGAAGAAAAAAATTCTGGGGGTCTGTCTTGGCCACCAGGCAATAGGTGAAGCTTTTGGCGGAACACTTCATAATATGAACCGGGTATTTCATGGAATAGCAACACCTGTGAAGATTACACAAACCAAAAGTACATTGTTTGACAACCTTCCGGAAATTTTTGAAGCAGGCCGCTACCATTCCTGGATAGTAGAAAAGGAAAACCTGCCTGAATGTTTTGAAGTTACCAGTTTCGATGAAAACGGAAGTATTATGTCGATGAAACATAAAGAATACGATTTGGAGGGTGTTCAGTTTCATCCTGAATCTGTACTCACACCTTTTGGGGAAAAGATGATTGAAAACTGGTTAAAACCCTCGTCATGCTCACCTAAAGAAGGTGAATAAAATTTACTGAAGAAGAAATCGGCTGGTTGAAAAAGATAAAAAAAAACCGGCTGGTTTTATATTGCAGAATTTAATTTAATTTATACCATTATAAAATGAAAAAGACACTGGAATATCTCTTTGAAGGAAACACCCTGACGCGTGCCGATGCTCACCAGTGCCTCCTGGAAGTAGGGAAAGGAAAGCACAGCGAAATAGAATTTGCATCTTTTCTAACAGTTTTTAAAATGCGCTCCATCACATCGGCCGAACTTGCCGGTTTCCGGGATGCTATGGCAGAACTTTGTCTTGTAACCGATCTTTCGGAGTACAATGCCATTGATGTGGTGGGAACAGGCGGTGACGGAAAAAATACATTTAATATTTCCACCCTGGCTTGTTTCATTATTGCAGGTGCGGGTGTTAAAGTTGCCAAGCACGGAAATTACGCAGTGTCATCAACCAGCGGTTCATCCAACGTGCTTGAATATTTAGGATATAACTGCAGCAATAATCCCGATAAATTGAGAGGCGATCTCGACAAAGGTAATTTCTGTTTCATGCATGCACCCCTTTTTCATCCGGCAATGAAACACATTGCACCCGTAAGACGAGCTTTGAAAGTACAGACATTTTTCAACATCCTGGGTCCCATGGTAAATCCATCGTTTCCAAAATACCAGTTATTGGGTGTAAACAATTCTGAGAACTTTAATCATTACAAACAGGTTTACGAAACCTTGAATGTAAATTATACGGTTATTAACAGCAACGATGGCTACGATGAGATTTCTCTTACAGGTCCTGCCCGTTTTGCCGGTAATAAAAAGCAAGGTTATCTTACACCCGCCGATTTCGGATTTGAAATAATTGAGCCCAAAACCCTGTTTGGTGGAAATTCAGTGGGGGATGCTGCCGGAATATTTATAAAAATTCTTGAAGGAAAGGGAACAACTGAGCAGAGCAATGTGGTTGTTGCCAATTCTGCTATGGGTTTAAACCTTGTTTATCCCGATAAAAGTTTACAGGAATGTGTGGCGATGGCATCTGAATCCTTAAAAAGCGGCAGGGGGTTGCAAAAACTAAAAGCAGTAATTGATTAGTGGTTAAAAAAAATGAATGAAAGATAAGTGCTGATATCTGCAACAGAAAGAGAATCCATCATTGATTTTGGTTGCCTTAAATCGAAAGTCAGAATAAAAAAAGAACATGAATATTCTCGAAAAAATTATTGAAAACAAAAAGCAGGAAGTACTGCATCAAAAGCAGGCAGTACCCTTAAATAAACTGAAAAAATACCCGGGATTCGAAAGAAAATGCAATTCTTTGAAATCCGCATTGTTAAAAAAAGGAGCCTCAGGTATTATTGCAGAATTTAAACAAAAATCGCCTTCAAAGGGAGAAATCAATTTTGCAGTAAATGTAGAGAAAGTCACAAAAGATTATACCGGTGCGGGAGCCTCAGGTCTTTCGGTTTTAACCGATTACCAATTTTTTGGAGGAACATTGTCAAACCTGGCCAAAGCACGTGATGCCAATCCGGATATACCCATTCTGCGCAAAGATTTTATCATCGAAAGTTATCAGGTGGCAGAAGCCAGGGCATATGGTGCCGATGTAATACTGCTCATTGCAGCCTGTCTTGAAAAAGGACAGGTGATCCTTTTGGCAAAAAAAGCCAAAAGCCTGGGAATGGAAGTACTAATGGAAGTTCACAGCATGAAGGAATTGGAAAAAGTGAATGAATTTATCGACATGGTAGGTGTAAACAACCGCAACCTGAAAACATTTGAGGTGAATGTTGAAACATCGGTTCAGCTGGCGAAAAAGATTAAGGACAGGTACATCAAAATATCTGAAAGCGGGCTTTCTGATGCAAAAACAATTGGTTATTTAAGGGAGAATGGGTTTAAGGGTTTTCTTATCGGAGAAACATTTATGAAATCATCCGATCCGGGGGAAGCATGCAAACAATTAATTTTGGAACTATGACAAGAAATTTGAAAATAAAAGTTTGTGGTATAAAGTTTACCTCCAATCGTCAGGAAGTTGAAAAGCTACCGGTTGACTTCCTGGGTTTTATTTTTTATCCCGAATCAAAGCGGTTTGTTGATACTGTATCTGAGCCGGGTCTGTTTAATACGACCAAGCCAAAGGTAGCGGTTTTTGTCGATGAAAATCTTTTTGAAATGCTGGGATTGATTAAAAACTTTGGATTCCGTTTTGTACAACTGCATGGAAAAGAGAATCCGGAGACTTGCAAGATTCTTAAAAAACAAGGAGTTAAAGTAATAAAAGCCTTTAATCTGAATGAAGAATTTGATTTCTCACAATTAAAGGAATATGACAGAAGTGTAAATTATTTTCTGTTTGATTCCAAATCAAGTTTGCCTGGTGGTTCAGGTATAAAATTCAACTGGAACATCCTGACAAGATATACAGGTAAAATCCCCTTTTTTCTTAGCGGTGGAATAATGCCGGAAGATGCAGAGCAGATTCAGCAATTGGATCATCCAGGTTTATATGGCATCGATCTGAACAGCGGGTTTGAAGATGAACCAGGCATTAAAAACAGTGACAAATTGAAAAAATTTATTAATTACTTGCACGCAAACCCACAGGCATAATGAATTTTAAATAACAGGAGTAAAAAATTATGAAATACCAGGTGAACGAAAGAGGATATTACGGAGAATTTGGGGGAGCATGGATTCCCGAAATGATGTATACCAATATCAGCGAGTTAAAGCACCGGTATCTGGAGATTATCGAATCGCCGGAATTCAGAAATGAGTTCGACCGCTTGCTGAAGGATTATGTAGGACGTCCTTCACCCTTGTATTATGCAGGACGGTTGTCGGAGCATTACGGTACCAGGATTTACCTGAAGCGGGAAGATTTAAACCATACCGGTTCGCACAAGCTGAATAATACCGTCGGGCAAATCCTTTTGGCAGAAAAGCTTGGTAAGACACGCATTATTGCCGAAACCGGTGCAGGGCAGCACGGAGTAGCCACTGCTACCGTTTGTGCACTTAAGGGAATAACCTGTATTGTATATATGGGTGCCTTGGACGTTCAACGACAGGAACCCAATGTCAAAAAAATGAAGATGCTGGGAGCAGAAGTCATACCGGTTTACAGTGGCAATAAAACCCTGAAGGATGCAACCAATGAAGCCATGCGCGACTGGATTAACAATCCGGAAGATACACATTACATCATTGGTTCGGTAGTAGGCCCTCATCCTTACCCTGATATGGTGACACGATTCCAGTCGGTTATCAGCAAAGAAATGAGAATCCAGTTGCTCGAACAAACCGGAAAGGAATGCCCTTCGCGAATAATGGCTTGTGTTGGGGGGGGGAGCAATGCAGCGGGTGCGTTTTATCATTTTCTGGATAATGAACAGGTGGAATTGATTGGTGTGGAAGCAGCAGGGAAAGGACTTGATACAAAAGAGACGGCTGCAACACTTCTAACAGGTTCACCCGGCATTCTGCATGCCAGCAAAACAATGCTGATGCAAAATGCCGATGGTCAGATAACCGAACCCTATTCCATTTCTGCAGGTCTGGATTACCCGGGCATTGGCCCACTGCATGCACATCTGCATAAAACCGGCAGGGGTAAATATTTAGCTGCCACCGATGAAGAGACTCTGAAGGCGGCTCTTTTGCTTACCCGCAAAGAAGGAATTATACCAGCCCTGGAATCGGCTCATGCCCTTGCTTCCCTGGAAAAAATACAGATGAAACCAGAAGAGGTAAATGTGGTAAACCTGTCGGGAAGTGGAAATAAAGATATGGAAACCTACCTGAATTATTTTGGTTATTAACTGTTCCATAGCTTTCAATTAATCTTCTTGTTGTTGATACTTAAAATACTGAAATTTATTTATAAGATATGAAAAACAGAATCAATCAGCTATTTGAAAAGAAAAAGGAAAATATACTTTCGGTTTATTTCACAGCTGGTTTTCCTGAATTGAATGACACCGTTGAAATCATTGAGCAACTGGAACAAAATGGGGCAGATCTTATCGAAATAGGTATCCCGTTTTCCGACCCAACAGCCGATGGCCCGGTAATACAGCACAGCAGTGAAAAAGCATTGAAAAATGGCATGTCGGTTAACCTGTTGTTCCAACAACTAAAAGACATCCGGGAAAAGGTATCTGTTCCATTGATCCTGATGGGATATTTTAATCCCGTCATGCAATTTGGTGTGGAAATGTTTTGCAAACAATGCAGTGAAGCAGGTATTGACGGAACCATTTTCCCCGATTTGCCTCTGGAAGAATACAACGGAAAGTACAAACAACTTTTCAGGCAGTACAACATGCACAACATCCTGCTCATTACTCCTCAGACTCCGGAAGAACGAATCCGTCACATTGATGATAATTCCGGCGGATTCATCTACATGGTTTCATCAGCATCAACTACAGGTGCAGGCAAAAAAGTTGGAGACTTCAACCAACATTATTTTGAAAAAATTCAGCAAATGAACCTGAAGTCTCCACGGCTTATTGGATTTGGCATCTCCGACCATTCGACTTTTGTTAATGCCTGCAAATATGCACAAGGTGCAATTATTGGAAGTGCATTTGTCTCATATATTCAAAATAATGAAAAACTACCATTTCTTATTTCCTCATTTATTAAAGAAATAAAAAATACAAAACAGGAACAATTAATTATTTAAACATAATTTCCAAAAATTCAAGTAAATAAAAAAAGGCATGATTTTTTTTGCAGTTAACAAGTGTTAAAAATATTTTACAACATAGAATTATTAAAAATTTAAATCTATCTTAAACTCGATTTGTAAACCTTAAAATTCCAGATTATGCTTGATTATGCAAAAATTATTCTACCCAAAGTAAGTTTCAGTGAGGAATTATTTAAAAAAGAATTAACCAAATGCATTAAATGGGTAGATTCTAACGATTTACAGGAATTACAGGACTGGTGTTACACGAATTTTAAGAAGAAGTATGCCAAGGTTCTGGATGATGCCTTTTCAACCGTGCCGGCATAGTAAATGAAAAATTGTAAAGAAAAAGCATAAGCAGAACATTTACTTTTATATGAAAAAAGCAGCATATGCTTAGATATAATCAATTATTAGTTACTGATTATAACGATAAATAACAGTTAATTCAACCAGATTATTCAATCAATTTTTTTCCGTTTTGCATAAAAATTAAAGACATTTCTCATTCCTGCCAACAGCGTTGAAAGGTGAAAATATGCAACTAAGAAAATTTTTCGCTGAAATTCACCTTACCCTTTAGGTACAAGGGTTATCAGAGGAACCATCATCTCCTCAAGGGATATGCCGCCATGCTGAAAGGTATCCTTATAATAATTGGCATAGTAATTATAATTATTGGGATAAGCAAAGAAGTCGCTGTTATGGGCAAAGATATAGCTGGTGCTTACGTTTCGCGACGGCAAAAAGGCCAAATGTGGATCGCGAACCTCAAATACCTGTTTTGACTTATAGTTCAAATTTCGTCCCAGTTTATAGCGAAGATTCGTATTGGTTTCCCGATCTCCAATCACTTTAACAGCATTATCCACCCGAATTGCACCATGATCTGTGGTTACAACCACCTTTATCTTATTACCGGCAAGGCTTCGGATAAGTTCCCTCAGGGATGAGTGATTGAACCAGCTCAGTGTAAGCGAACGGTAAGCTTTTTCATCACTGGCAAGTTCACGGATCATATCCATTTCCGTACGGGCATGTGAAATCATATCAACAAAATTAAAAACCATTACGGAAAGATCGTTTTCAAGAATATTTTTTAAGCTGTCAGCCGTTTGACGATCGCGCCTTACACCTGAAATCTTTTCAAACCAAAGCTTCTCTTTTCGCCGGTGACGTTCCATTTGCTTTCGTAACAGTTGCTCCTCGTGAGGATTTTTATTTCCCTCATTATCATCGTCTTCCCAAAGATGAGGATAAAGACGTTCAATTTCGGAAGGAAGAAGTCCTGCAAACATTGCATTTCGGGCATACATGGTGGCCGTTGGTAAAATACTCAGGTAGAGTTCATCCGATTCCACTCTAAAATATTCTTCAAAAACAGGGCTGATGGTACGCCACTGATCAAACCTTAAATTGTCAATGACCATAACAAATACCTTATCACCTGCGTTGAGCAGCGGGAATACCTTATGCTGGAACACATCATGCGATAACAGAGGCCTTTCTCCATAATTCCTGTTCAGCCATTCAAGGTAATTTTCTTTTATAAACTTAAAGAAAGCTTTATTGGCATCGTCTTTTTGCATAGTCAGCACTTCATCCATTGCTGCATCCTCCGAATTTCCCAGCTCTATTTCCCAAAAAACCAATTTCTTATAGGTATCAATCCATTCATCAAAATTAAGGCGGTCGTTAAGGCGCATACCAATTTGTGCAAACTGCATTTGGTAAGCAGAAGTGGTTTGTTGTGTTACCAGCCGTTTTTGATCGATATTCTTTTTCAGCGAAAGCAGTATTTGCTTTGGGTTTACCGGTTTGATAAGGTAGTCAGCAATTTTTGAACCAATTGCCTCGTCCATAATGTTTTCTTCTTCACTTTTGGTAATCATTACCACCGGAACATTGGGAGAAAGCGTTTTTAACTGGGTTAAGGTTTCAAGACCGGTCATACCAGGCATGTTTTCATCAAGAAATATGATATCAAAAAATTCGTTCTTTACTATTTCAACTGCATCGAGTCCATTATTGGCAGATTCTACATCGTACCCTTTATTTTCAAGAAAAATGATGTGTGCGCGCAATAAATCTATTTCATCGTCAACCCAAAGTATCCGTGGTTTTCTCATGTTTTAAATTAAAAATGTTGGTTTTGGGTAAAGTTACAAACAAAAAAAGTGCATGAACAATGCTTAACAAACTTTAACCCCTTAGGGCTTCAGATATATTTGTTTGTAAAAATCCATATAATCAGTGATGTTCTTTTCCTTGAGGAAAACGTTGAAGTTATCGGTTGAAATGAGGAAGTTTCGATAACTGGCACTTCCGAGCGGAGCATACAATTCGCGATTTTGAACAACCATTCGCGAGAAGCGTGTTGCCGCCTCCTTGTCGGGTAATCCACCAACGATTACCGCATTTCGGAATTCATCAACCTGAGTTTCCGTTATTTTAAGCTGCATATTGGAATCGGCCTTGTTGAATTCCTCCAACCCTTTAATAAATTGTGCCTTATCTAACCCCTGGACAGGTATGACAAAAACAAACAGGTGTGGTTTTTCTATATTGGTACTGTATGGGCCGTTGTATGCTGCAGGACTTTCCAAAATCTCCTTACTCACCGGTTGATCGTCAGCTTTCTGAACGTGTTGTTCTGTCACTGTAGCAGGAGTTTCCACGGGCTGAGCTGCATTTCTCTGAATGTAGTGAATACGGAAGAAGTCGATGTAATCTTCCACTTTGTTTTCTTCAATCAACTTTTGAAGGTTTTCACCTGTTATCAGGAAATTCCGGTAGGTAGCCTGCCCCAGTGGATCAAATAAACTGCGGGTAATAACCACCTTCCTGAAATAAGACATGGATTCATTCAGCGAAGGTATTCCTTTAACCACCAGCAACTGATACTCCCCGCTCTGCTTCAGTTCAGAGGTTAGATTCCAGCCTTTGAACTCATTAAGGTTAAATTCTGCAAAATCCGTTAAAACCTGGCGCATAGAAATTCGGGAATCTTTTACTGCAAGGACAAAATTTTGAGAGGTATTGATACCGGGAGAAAACAACAGATTTGAAGTGCCTGTATCCACTACCCTGAACTCACCCCGTTCGCGAAGCATCTGCTCCTCCTCTCTTGCTTTCGCCATAAGTTCCTCAGGAGAAAAATCCTGTTCCTCATTGCTGAAATCTGATTTAATATAACGGCTGTAATTTTTTACAAAAAACTTCAGGTAATCATTAATCGATTTTTCCGATAATATCTGCCGGTAATTTGTTGAAGAAATAGCAAAATTCACATAATCTACATTGAAAAGAGACTGGAAAACCGGCGCTTTACGAATTATTGAACGATGATAAATAATTCCATCATCTTTGTTTCCCAAAGCTCTGATTGTAATCAGATTCAGATTTTCATTCAATGGTTCGCTTTCAATATCAAAATCAATCTTAGTGTAATGATCGATATTGTAATTAGCAATATCAAATTTCAGCCGGTTTAAATCAACAGAGGCTGAACGTGGATAGGCAATTACAAAATAATGAAGTAAATCATCATCGTATGAAAATTTACCACCAAATTCATCATTTACTGCCTGATCTTCAAGCAGTAATTCTTCGTTCATAATTTCTTCATTGATATATCCCAAATCTACCAGTTTCTGGTAATCAATCAGGGTACTATCCTGTATAAGCGTCAGAATTTCATTCGCCAAAGGTGTAGGATCTGCCTTTGGCCATTTTTCAACATACTCCTTCAGAAGAGATTCAAAATTATGAATATCGGTTTGGGTACCTTGTGCAACCGTTTCCATGAAATCTATTTTTGGCACCAAATTACTGTCGGGCTTCATGGATCTGACAGTACTTGTAAGGGAAATAACATTCCGGTAATTCCCTGAACGGTAATTTCTGAATGTTTCTTCATACAGCTGATTTAGACTATCCTCTCGGGCTTGCATTTCCACAAAGAAATTTGGATTTACCAGGTACTGTGCATATTTGCTTTCGGGAAATCGTGTAATCAGGATATTCCTGTAATAATTTGATTTTTGACTGTCACCCATAAGTTCATACAAATCGTACAAATCAAAATAAGATGAAAGCTGATAAATATTATCCGGATATCGTTTTATTAGTTCTTCAAATGCACCTGCTGAAAGCCGATAGTTCGAAAATTCGGATTTATAAATTTTACCTGTATTGTATAAAGCATCGCGTATCTTTTTATGCGACACATTCATCATAGAATCGTTAAGAGGTAAATCCTGTGTATAAAATGATTTTTGCAACGGATCTTCAACCCTCACTATTATCTGAGAGGAGTCAACTGTCTCTGCCATTTCATCCATCTGGTCCATCGAAACGGTATTTTTGTTCGACCGTCTCCAATTATCTTCAAGTTTTCTTTGTCCCCATCTCTGCTCAAAAGTTACTTTTCCATAGGAAACTGTTTGAGGATTATAGAAGTACCAACCTCCCCCTTCACCTGCAGAAGTCCCCATTCCCATACGATAACGGTTTGAACGATAATAGCCTTGTTGTCGCTGTCCCTGAAGAGCCAGGTTTTCCATATTTCGCTGACGTTCCTGTTCTTCCTTCATAAGTTTGGCTATCAAGGCTTCCCGTTCCACCTCGGGTAAACCTGCTACACGTTGAAGACTATCCTCTCTTTCAACAGTAACAATATTCTCAACCAGATTTGTAAGGCCCCGGTATTGTGCTGAAAGTTTTTGATAATTTGGATAAGTCTCATCTATAATTATCATGGCACTGTCGTAATAAGCCTGTGCGCCCCGATAATTTTGCTGGTCAAAATAAATATCGCCTAAGGTAACAGCAGAAAGTGCCCGCTGAAACTGATTGTTAAAACTTGTAGCTACCGAACTGCGATAATTTTTTATGGCAGCATCCTTTTCCCCATCCTTAAAAAAAATATTTCCAAGAGCATAATATATCTGATCGCGAAACTCAATATTCTTTTTATCGCGCAACATTTTACGCAGCTCCTTTCTTGCTTTTTCTGAATCACCATCGCCTGAAAATAAACCGGCAGCTTTTATTTTTGCATTAAAGGCCATACGGTAGTCAGGGTTCATCCGGATTACTTTCTTATAGGCATCGGCGGCAGGCAGTGGTTTATCAAGCTCTTCAAACAATTGAGCTTCTATATACTGCAATCGTGCCTTCTGTTTTTTCCATGGAATTTTACTAAGGGCAATATCGATGAATTTTATAGCTTCAGCATATTCCTGTTGCCTTAAATAAAAAAAAGCAGTAGCTACTGCCAGATCTTTTTCCAGCTTTCTTGGAAAATCCATGTCGTTTTGTACAGCTTGTATTACTTCAGAAGCTTCGGCAAAACGTTCAAGTTCTGTATAACTTCGAATCAGCCATACCTGTGCTTCGTGGCGTGCATCCCCATCAGGATATTTTCTTGTAATATATGACAGGTTATCGATGGCCAACATAAAATTGTGCTGGTAATACCAAGCTTTCCCCATCAAAAAATAGCTGTCGTCTACCAGGGGATTAAATTCATCTTGTGAAGCAAACTCCTGATATCGGCGCGTCCTGCGTCTTTTCCGTTTTGGCTTTTCAGTAATTGAATGGATTTCAATAAGTTTTGAAGCTTTAACAATGGCATTATCCATATCAGACTTTACCATATTGCCAACCGATGGATCACTTTCCTTATATATGGGTAAAAGTCTGGTAAAATCATCTTCAATATTTTCCATAACCTTTGCCTCCCCTACCTTAAAGCTTTCATTGGCATTAAACAATACATTGTATTGCGAGGTAACCTTGTGATAAGCACGCGAAGCAAAGGTATTCTTTTTAGTGGAACACCCCTGGTAAAGCGGTAATAGGAGCAACAATACGGCTATATGTAATATGTATCTCTTCAATAAAAATTCCAGATGACTTTAGGTTTAAACTCTATTTTTAAGATAATATTGTAATGGTAACTTTTTTTTATAATGATAGCAAAGGAAACAAAAATATTACATTTTTAAGTCTCCATTTATAATCTGAGAAGTGGCTTCAGATTAGCTGCGAAAACAGACATTGCCGCAGCCCGTAATTAAAATGTTTAGGTAATTAACCGTTGAATCTGACAACAAATAATTTTATTTCCGTGTTATTTTCACTTTTTTTGTCGGCGCCCGCTGGATATTTCTTAAATGCAACTGATGTATTACATTATTAGCAACTTCGGTAAAAGCCATTCCCGTAACTGAATTTGCTTCTGATGCAGATGGAACTCCTGAATCGCCTCCTTCCCGGATACTTTGTACGATGGGTATTTGTCCAAGTAACTTCAATCCCAGCTTATCGGCAAGAGTTTTACCTCCGTCTTTACCAAAAATATAATATTTGTTCCCAGGCATTTCGGCAGGAGTAAACCACGACATATTTTCCACCAGTCCCAGCACCGGAACATCGATTGACTTGCTTTGGAACATGCTGGTTCCCCTAACGACATCAGCAAGTGCAACTTCCTGTGGAGTTGTAACAATTACAGCTCCGGTTACAGGAAGCGTTTGTACCATCGTTAAATGAATATCACTGGTTCCGGGGGGAAGATCTATCAGCATGTAGTCAAGTTCACCCCAAAGAGCATCCATAATTAATTGTTTCAAAGCATTTGAAGCCATAGGCCCACGCCATATGATTGCACTTTCTGGTTCTACAAAAAAACCTATAGACAAAAATTTAACACCAAATTTTTCCACGGGCACCATCATATCACGCCCATTAACATTTTCACCAACCGGCCTGTCGTTATCTGAACCAAACATTTTGGGAATAGATGGCCCGAAAATATCTGCATCAATCAAACCTACGCGTGCTCCTGAATTTGCCAGTGCCACCGCCAGGTTCACAGCAACGGTTGACTTTCCTACTCCGCCTTTACCTGATGCAATTGCTACTATATTCCTGACACCCGGCAAAACAGGACGTTCCATATCGTGCATGAATTTAACTGTAATGTTATCCTCAACCTCAACCTGATCCCCCAAATATGATTTTATGGCAGCTTCACTGGCAAGTACCAGATGTTCAATGTTCGGATCGTTACTTTTCTGAAAAACGAGTGAAAAACTGACCCGCTGACCAGCTATACGTATTTCCTGAACCATATCCATCGCTACCAGATCCTCCTGGCTGTCAGGGTATTTTACAGTCCTTAAAGCATCAGTAACATCTTTGGGGACTATCATCTTCCGAGGTGCATTCATATTACTTTTATTTAATTATACTAATGCAAAACTAAAAAATATCTTTTGGTATTTTTAAATTAGAGAAAATCTTAGTTCATTGCAAAACAATTTGAATTCATATACTACCATGACAAACCAAACCCTAATCTGTTTAAGGATAATAAATAATATAATGGAAGTTAAAATGAAATCCATGAAAAATAATCAACTTGAGAATATTTTTTCAGAAGAATCGCTTTGGGAAAAAATAAAGGTTTTTTCAAAATCAGCTGGTATAAAAGTGATATACGCAGCATTGCTGTTGTTTTATGTACTTAATGATAAAAATGTTGGATTGAAAACAAAAATATCCATTGCCGCTGCACTGGGATATTTTATACTTCCTACCGATGCCATTTTTGATTTAACACCCTTAATAGGATATACAGACGATTTGGGGGTCTTGATTTTTATGCTGACTCAGGTAGCTTCAAATATCACCTCTGAAGTAAGAGAAAAAGCACGAAAGAAACTCAACGATTGGTTTGGTGAAATAGATACAAACGAACTGCAAGAGCTGGAAAAAAACATCATTTAATTCGCTTATATTGACTTCCGCCCACTTTTGTTTTACCTTTGCCCTCCAAAATCTGGAAAATGATTGACTTCTCAATGTTACAGTGGCTGCTTCTCTTTTTCTGCGCCATGCTCATAGGAATGTCGAAGGTGGGTATTCCGGGAGTCTCACTTTTTGTAGTACCCGTTCTGGCCATTATTTTTGGAGGGAAAGCGTCTACAGGTATTTTATTGCCCATACTGATGATGGCCGATATATTTGGAGTAGGATATTATCATCGCCATGCTCATTGGAATTACCTGTGGAAATTGCTCCCATGGGCCTTTGCCGGTGTGGGAATTGCCTTATGGGTAGGTGAAGTGGTTAATGATGAATGGTTTAAAAACCTCATTGCCATAATGGTTTTTATCGGTATTGGTTTAATGCTTTGGAAAGACCGAAAATCGGGCAGTAAGTTTTTTCCCGACACCTGGTGGTTTGCAGCAGCAATGGGTATATTGGGAGGATTTGCAACTATGATAGGAAATGTTGCAGGACCAATTTTTGCCATTTATCTGCTTGCAATGCATCTTCCCAAAAATAACTATATTGGCACAGGTGCATGGTTTTTTCTTATAGTTAATGCGTTTAAATTTCCATTACATATTTTTGTTTGGGAAACTGTAAACTGGCAGGTATTGAAGTTCGATATAATCCTGTTGCCTGGAATTGCAGCAGGGGCCTTCATAGGTTTCTGGCTGGTAAAAAGGATTCCCGAACAGGCATACCGATCGTTTGTTATTATTATAACCGCCTTGTCAGCATTCCTTCTACTTATTTAAAAACCGGACTGCAGAAAAAAAGAAATGGTTTTGTTACATTTGTAGTATAACTTTCATAACCATTTAGCTAACTTTTTTCTGAAAATATGGAACCACTTATTACTTATTTTATTGACATAAAGGCAGAGAAGATCCTGGATATAGGAACCGGAGAAGGAGGATTTTTACCTGTTTTAATGCAAACTTTTCCGGGAGCAATGATTATAGGAATCGATCCCGATACCGAATCACTTGAAACAGCCAGACAGAACTTTCCTGGAATTAACTTTCAAAAAATGGGAGCTGAAAAACTTCATTTTTATGACAATACATTCGATGTTGTTAGCATATCCATGGCATTGCACCATCTTCCAAAAATAAAAAAATCACTGAAAGAAATAAAAAGGGTAGTAAAGCCTGGTGGTTTTGTTATTATAAATGAGCCTATCAGCGATAATTTGAATCCGGCACAGGAAGTTCATAAAATGTATCACCATTTCCGCAGCAGGATTGACAGGCTGATGGGAACATTCCACAGGAAAACCTTCACCAGTAAGGCTATTCTTCAAATGCTAAAAACAGCCGAACTTCCAGTTCAATTCTTTTTTGAAAAACGGGTAAATATCAATCTGGCATATTTTGCTGGAGAACTTGATTTGCGGGTGGAGAAAATGAAGCAGATGCTTGAAAAAATTAAAGGTCGCCCGGAATATGAACTGCTTCAACCACAAATTGAAGAATTTAGAATAAAATCTATAAAAAAGGGGTTTCAACCGGCAACTAATCTGGTTCTTGTTATCCGAAAAATTAACCTTTAACTTGAAAAACAAGATTTTCCCATTTAACCTTTCAAGGCTTCTGCCCCGCTTACAATTTCTAAAATTTCGCTGGTAATGGAAGCCTGCCTTACCTTGTTGTACTGCAAAGTAAGATCCTTAAGCAGTTCAGTAGCATTATCGGTAGCCTGATGCATCGCTGTCATCCTGGCTCCATGCTCTGCTGCATGTGAATCAAGCATTGCCTTGTAGAACTGTATCTTCAAACTCCGTGGAATTAATTCTTTAATAATATATTCTTTCGACGGCTCAAAAATATAATCGTAATTCCGTACATTCCTGCTGTCATGTTTCATTTCCACAGGAAGAAATTGTTCTGCAGAATTTTGTTGTACTGCAGCATTTAAAAACTGGTTATACACCAGCTCAATCCTGTCGTATTTCCCGCCAGCAAATTTTTGCATAATTTCTTCTGCAAGTTGGTTCACATGTTTGAAATCGAGGTAATTGAATAAATCATGATGGCTTTCAACTACATTCATACCACGGTGCTTCACCTGCCTCTCGCCCTGTTTCCCAATGCATAAAAAATTTACTTCTCCTTTTTGATTTTGAAGGTTGTATTTTTTATGTACCAGCTCAACTGCCTTTTTAGAAATATTCAAATTAAAACCACCGCATAAACCGCGGTTTGAAGCAATCAATACTATCAATATTTTTTCAGGTTCACGATACCGGGTATATACGGAATCGTTTCCATCATCTTTCAGGCTGGAGCTTATGGATGTAAGAATCTGATGCAATTTACTGGCATAAGGTCTTATTTGTAAAATAGCATCCTGAGCCTTTTTTAATTTTGCTGCTGAAACCATTTTCATTGCACTGGTTACCTGTCGGGTAGTTTTTATTGATGCAATGCGTGTGCGAATTTCTTTTAGTCCTGCCATAAATTAAACTCCTGATCGAATGAAATAAATTAACCAACCGGCTTTCTTTCTGAAAAGCATTTTACTGACTTTTGGATAATCCATTAAATTTTGCAGCTATTTCGGAGGCTGAACGGATTATAACCTGTTCAATGTTTTCATCAAAATTTCCTTTTCGAATTGAATCGAGCACATCTCGATGTTCCATCTCCATCAGTTCGAGAAAACCTGCTTCAAATTCCTTTACCTTATCAACAGGAACTTTTCTCAACAGCTCTTTTACTCCGCAATAAATAATAGCCACCTGATGCTCCACCTTCATAGGAGAATATTGATTTTGTTTTAAAATTTCCATATTCTTCCTTCCTTTATCGAGCACGCTCATAGTGGCTGCATCAAGATCGGAACCAAATTTTGAAAAAGCTTCCAGCTCACGGAACTGAGCCTGGTCGAGTTTCAAAGTCCCTGAAATTTTCTTCATCGGCTTAATCTGGGCATTCCCACCCACACGTGAAACCGATATGCCCACATTGATTGCCGGCCTGAACCCGGAATTAAACAGGTTGGAATCAAGAAATATCTGCCCGTCGGTAATGGATATTACATTGGTTGGGATATATGCCGAAACATCACCTGCCTGTGTTTCAATAATAGGAAGTGCGGTAAGAGAACCTCCTCCTTTAACTTTAGCTTTCAATTCCTGAGGCAGATCATTCATTTTAGAAGCTATTTCATCCGACTCGATTATTTTAGCCGCGCGCTCAAGTAACCGGGAATGAAGATAAAAGACATCTCCGGGATAAGCTTCCCTGCCGGGAGGCCTTCGCAGTAAAAGGGAAACTTCGCGGTATGAAACTGCCTGTTTCGATAAATCATCCATTACAATAAGAGCATCGCGGCCTGTATCGCGGAAGTATTCACCGATAGCCATTCCGGCATAAGGTGCATAAAATTGCAGAGCAGCCGGATCGGATGCCGTGGAAGAAACAATTACGGTATAATCCATTGCCCCGTATTTTTGCAGGGTTGAGGCTATATTTGCTACGGTAGAGCCTTTTTGCCCTACTGCAACGTAGATACAATATACGGGTGTACCTTTCTCATAATTCTCACGTTGACTGATAATCGTATCTACCGCCACGGCTGTTTTTCCGGTCTGTCGGTCACCAATTATAAGTTCCCGCTGACCGCGTCCAATGGGTATCATAGCATCGATGGCTTTTAACCCCGTTTGCAGCGGCTGTTTTACTGGCTGACGGTAAATTACCCCCGGGGCTTTACGCTCGAGCGGCAACTCTATCAATTCACCTCCAACAGGTCCTTTCCCATCGATGGGTTCACCTATAGTATTGATTACTCTCCCTAAAAGAGATTCTCCAACCTTGATTGAAGCAATATGCCTCAGCCTTTTCACTGTGTCGCCTTCCTTAACTTCAACCGAAGATCCTAAAAGTACTGCGCCTACATTATCTTCTTCAAGATTAAGAACAATGCCTTTAATGCCGCTTTCAAACTCGATCATTTCATTCGATTCAACATTCGAAAGACCATAAATGCGGGCAATACCATCTCCTACCTGCAACACAGTGCCTACTTCTTCCAGTTCGGCTTCCAACCTGAAATTGTCGAGTTGTTGCTTCAGTATTTCGGATATTTCAGCCGGTTTAATATTTATCATTCTTCGTGATATAACTTAATAATTGTTTCGTTTAGACTTTTGTTTTGAGCATTTCCTGCTTTAGATTTTTAAGTTGTGTTGAAACCGCAGCGTCCAGCTGCTTGTCATCGATTCGCAACACCAATCCTCCTATAAGCCCGGAATTCACCCTTGTTGTAAGCTCAACCTTGCCATTCAGTTCTTTTTCCAGTATTTTTTCTACTTTTCGCAGGAGCACTTCATCTAAAGACTGAGCAGTTGTAATAACAGCTGTTTTAATATTTTTTTCTTTACGAATAAAATCCAGTATATTGATGCAAATTGAGGCGATAAAATTTTCTCTGTTGTTCCTAACTGCCAGTTCCAGAAAGTTCATGGAAAGTCTGTTAATTCTGTTTCCAAAAACCTGCTTAAAAACTTTTATCTTACCTGATGGTTTTACTACCGGGCTGTTTAACATGCGGTTAAAATCTGCAGACTGATTACATATTTGCAATATCAGCTCCACATCCTCCTTCAGGGCCATTAAAAGATTTTGCTCTTTTGCAAGCGAAAACAAGGCAGTTGCATATCGCACCGAAATAAGGCTTTCGTTCATAAAGACTAATTCAATTTAATTTCGTCAATCATTTTTTCAACCATTATACGGTGCTGCCTGCTGTCGCCCATTTCTTTACGAATTACTTTTTCAGCAATCATAAAGGAAAGTTCAGTAATCTGTTTTTTCATCTCATTAATGGCCTTTATTTTTTCATTTTCTATTTGTTTGCGGGCATTGTCTATGCTTTTCTGCGTTTCAGCGGCAGCTTTTTCTTTTGCTTCAGCCAGGATGTTGTCTTTTAGCTGCATGGCTTCGCGCATAATTAATTCCTTTCCTTTCCTGGCCTCAGCCAGCAACTCTTCATTTCCCGCTTTTAAATTTTCCATTTCCCGGCGAGCTTCCAGAGCAGCATTTAATGCACTGCCAATTGATTGTTCCCGCTCATTTAAAGCATTCAAAATAGGCTTCCATGCAAATTTTTTTAAAACATAAGCTACAATTCCAAAGATAATAATCATCCAGAAAATCGTACCTACATTTGGTGAAACTAATTCCATAACCAGAAATTTGATTTAAAACTCATTCAAAAAAAGGAACAGGCCTCTGGCAATCCCTGAAGCAACTGTTCCAATAAATTTGCTACACAAACAAAACCAACGCGCAAATAATTACCGCAAAGAAGGAAACTCCTTCAATAAGAGCTGCCGAAACAATCATATTGGATCGGATGTCTCCACTGGCTTCGGGTTGCCGGGCAATTGCCTCCATTGCACTGGCACCGATACGGCTGATGCCATATCCTGCCCCAATTGCAGTAAAAGAAGCCCCAATTGCAGCTCCAAACTCACTGAACTGGGCTGCCCCGTCAGTTACCTGTAGCAATACGCTTAAAATAGCTGATAACATAACAATTAAATTTAAATTTATATTAATGATGTTCTGCCGTAGCCATTCCAAAATAAATGGCTGAAAGCAAAGTAAAAACATACGCCTGAATAAATGAAACCAATATGTCGAGCAGCATTATAAAAACCGAAAAAGCAACCGATACCGGACTTACTCCATACCCTGCTGCTGGTCCCATAAGACTGCTGAAAATAAATATCAAACTGATAAAAACAGTTATAATCAAATGCCCTGCCAGCATATTTGCAAATAAACGAACCATCAGAACAAAAGGTTTTGTAAACATACTTGTCAATTCCAGTAAAGGTATCAATGGAAACGGAAATTTAAGCCAGGTGGGTACATCGGGATTGAAAATTTCTTTCCAGTAATAAATATTCCCTCTTATAGCTGTAATGAAAAAAGTAAACAATGCAAGCACCATGGTAACTGAAATATTTCCTGTTACATTGGCCCCAAATGGGAAAATCGGTATCAAACCCAAAAGATTATTCAGCAAGATAAAAAAGAAAAGGGTCAAAAGCGGAGGCATAAATTTCTTGTAATGAGGGCCTATTGAAGGTTTGGCTATTTCATCGCGAATGAATATGATAACCGGTTCCAACAGGTTCTGTATACCTGAAGGAGCACCACCCTTATTCTGTTTGGTTTTTCTTACAGCCGCAAAAGCCATTATAAATAAAACAATTGCCGATACCATTGCTCCGGCAACAGCTTTTGTAAGCGACAAATCGAGGGGCCTTCCTATTTCCTGTCCCTGGTCATTTACCTCTACAATTTTATTATTATACTCTTCGGTATGTGAAATTCTAAATCCCGTGTAGTCATCATGTGCGTGATGAAATTTTGAAGACATGAATGCATGAATGGATTTGCCCTCATGAAGCTCCGGGTGATTGCTGTATAAGATAACAGGCAAAGGAATACTCAAATGCTTATCGCCCCAGCTGGCTATATGCCAGTAGTAGGAATCCAGAACGTGTTCAATGACAAACTTTCCCGCTTCAAATTCTGCTTCCGAATGATTTTCAGCAGCGGTAAGTTTTTCATTCACAGCATCATGTTGCGCCGAAACCGGAAGTATCCGGAAAGCAGCAATCAGCATTAATATTGTAATCAACTTTCCTTTTAAAAGCATTATGTATCCCTGTTTTTCGAGTATGCACAAAAATAAACGATTTTTTTTAGCAGGTGCCTGAAATTGGCATATAATTCTAAAAATCCTTTCAGGTATTTAATAATGTGCAAAGATTAACGATTATCCGGAACCCATGATATGGGATTTTTGACCAGAGAACAAAGCCGTTAGTGCAGAAATTTATTTTGAATCCTTGTTCCGCCGAATCTGTCTAGTTAAATCAGTAACTTCAAGAACTGTAAATACAGAATAAATAAAAATGAGGCTAGCCACAAATACAGGAGCATTTTCCTGATTGGTAGCCATATATATAATGGCGAAGAGTGAGTAAAGCATCAGCCTGCCAATTGAAATAATCATGCTGCTTCTTGTTAACCGGCCCAAATCTTTTTTTGAAACCTTTACCTGATAACTGTATACTGAAATGGTCATAATGGTAAAAAAAACGAGCATCCAGGGTAGTACCGGCAAATACCTGTCAGGCATAAAAAAAGTAAAAACAACCCAGGCAACCACTACCATAAAAACAGCAGCAGCAAGTATCTTTACACTAAAAATCTTCGTTTCCCTGTTCATTATCTTAACAGTTTTCTTATAAAATATATTACTGATCCTAAAACCGAAAGAACCATCAGAATTAAAGTAAACCATTTAAAATCAGTATTCAGCCACTGGTCTGCCTTATAACCCAGAAAGGTACCTAATGCAATCATTGCCATCATCTCAAATGCGAGACTTGAATACCGGATGAACGAGTCATACTTGTTTTTGTTCTTTCGGAACCGGTTTTCCATTTTTTTCTGTCGGATTATTGGTATCGCCCATCGAACATGTTCCGGTAAACATTGAGCCGGGTTCAACAGAAAGTTTACCTGCAACCAGATCGCCATAAACTTTAGCTGATGCTTTCATAGTAAGCATTTCCGCAACCTTCACTTTCCCTTTAATGTAGCCCGAAACTTCAATGTTGTTGCAATTAATCTCGCCGTCAACTTTTCCGTTAGGACCTATCACCAGCCGTCCCTTGGCTTCAATATTTCCGACAAGTTCACCGTCAATACGTATATCACCATTGGCCGTTACATCACCCTTTATTAAAGTTCCTTCATTAATTATATTGATGGACTGGGTAGTATTTTCGCTATAACTGTTAATTTGTTTTGCCATTTTGAATTTCATTATTTTTCTGTACAGATTTGTTTCTGTTTAATACGTAATTATCCTTAATTTATTATCCGGCTGAATTTACAAAAATTTAACAGCATAGCAAATAAAAATTTAAAAATGCGGGTATACAAAAAAAGCATGACAGTTAAAATCCTCCATAGCCAAATGGGGATGGACTGAAAAAAAACGTACAAATCAAAAGCCAATGAATAAATTTAGCTGTTATAGGCCCATTTCAGGAATATACTTCCCCAGGTAAATCCAGCGCCAAATGCAGCCAAAATTAAATTGTCGCCTTTTTTAAGTTGCTTTTCATAGTCCCACAAACAAAGAGGGATTGTTGCAGCAGTGGTATTTCCATATTTTTCGATATTAATCATCACCTTTTCTTTACTGAGGCCCATTCGCCGCGCAGTGGCTTCAATAATGCGCATATTTGCCTGATGAGGAACCAACCAGGCAATGTCATTGGAACTCAGTTGATGTCGCTCCATAATTTCTGCAGCCACACCGGCCATAGCTGTAACAGCATATTTAAAAACGGTTTGTCCTTCCTGATAAACGAAATGTTCTTTGTTCTCAATCGTTTGCCTGGAAGCAGGCCGTAACGATCCTCCTGCTTTCACATGCAGGTGGTGGCGTCCCAGCCCGTCAACCCGGTGGATATAATCAAACATTCCCAGTTCTTCTATGGTCGGCTCAAGTAAAACTGCGGTACCTGCATCTCCAAAGAGCGGGCATGTAGACCGATCGGCGTAATTGGTGATTGCTGACATTTTATCGGAACCTGAAACTATAACTTTTCGGTAACGGCCCGACTCAATAAATTGGGCAGCAGTAGCCAGTGCAAATATAAATCCTGAGCAGGCTGCATTTAAATCAAAACTCCAGGCATTATGTATGCCCGCTTTATGAGCAATTATGTTGGCAGTTGCAGGAAATGGCATGTCGGGGGTTATGGTGGCACAAATTAACAAATCAACTTCATCGGGCGAAGTGCCGGTTTTTTGCAGCAATCCTTTTACTGCTTCAGCTCCCATATCACTGGTTGCTTTCCCTTCTTCCTTTAATATGCGGCGTTCTTTAATGCCAATGCGCTGCATTATCCACTCATCGGTAGTGTCCACTAACCTGCTTAATTCATCATTGGTGAGCCGGTATTCCGGCAAAAAGGCATTGACACCAGTAATTGCAGCCCTTATTTTAGCCATTCTCTATTGTTTTTTTGAGGGTGCGAATATAACCGTAAAACTTTAGAATAAGGTAGCTGCCCCATTTAATTAACGACTTCTTTTATCAAATTAACATTACCTTTCCCCAGTGCCTACAACCTTTTCCAAAGAGTGTACTTCACCAGAGAACACAAGAATTGAGCAAAGAAAAACCACCGGAAAAAACAAATCAATTTTATCCGGTGGTTCTTCTTTCTATAAAACTTACTATACGGTAATGTCTTTTTCTATTACCTGTTTTCCCCTGTAATAACCACACTCGGGACAAATGTGATGGTATTTCACTGTAGACCCGCAGTTCGAACATGTTGCCAGGGTAGGAAGCGCAGCTTTGTAGTGAGTGCGCCTTTTATCTCTTCTTGTTTTTGAAATTCTGCTCTTTGGATGTGCCATGATATTTAATTTTGATTATTATTCCAATTTTTTAGTGCCGACCAACGTGGATCGATAGTTTTATTCTTTTCCTCCCGTAATTTAAATTTTTCCAGCTTATCGAGCATTTCCTTATTGCATCCGCTTTCTCCGTTCTTATTATCAGGATGAACCTGCTTCAACGGGATGCTCAAGATAATGTATTCATATATAAGCTGAGCCAGGTTAATTTTATGCTCCTCAGGTAAAATCCAGATGATTTCATCATCATCACTTTCTTTATCACCAAACTTCACAAACAATTCATAACTGTTTTTCAGCTTTTGCTGATAATTTTCAAGACAACGGTCACACACAAGCTCCACCCACCCCTTCACATCGAAAAACAGTTTCATAAAAAAACTTCGTTTTTCAAGGGTCACCGTCACCTGAACGCTGCCTTTATTAACCAGTCCTTGTTCAAAGTGTTCAAAGAACGCATCTTTAACTTCAAATTCGAACTCGTGCAAGCCTTCCTTAAGACCTTTAAATTCTATATTGTATTTTGTACTCCACCCCATGGTTCGAAAAAAGTGCTGCAAAAGTATAAATTTTTTATAAACAGTTAAAGTAGTGACAGAAAATATATAGAAACAGACCTACATAATGATGCCTTTTTTCTTCCCCAAAAATCCGTTTTTTCCCTTTTTAAAGGAATTCCTTAAAATATAACATCTTCAGATTAAATTCGCAGGTATGCTACATTTAATTATTTAAACAGCTATTCATGCAACAGTCGCGAAAATATTTTCCAAATTCAAAAATCCTTGCTGCTTTTTTTGATAATTGTTTTATTACTTTGTAGTTAATTTTTCAGGTTATTATGAAAATATAGAAGAAAATTATAATCAGGCAGAAAAAATACAACAGGTGAAGATAAAACATTAAAAGCAAATATATGTACAGTCAAATAAAACACGACCTGCTTCAAACACTTGAAGAGCTAAAAGAGCAGGGATTATATAAATCGGAACGCATCATTACTTCTGCACAAGATTCCGAAATACGCATATCGACAGGTGAAACTGTATTAAATTTTTGTTCCAATAATTACCTGGGCCTTGCCAATCACCCGGAAGTAGTAAAGGCAGCACAGGAAGCAATGAATTACTGGGGGTTTGGTCTTTCTTCCGTTCGTTTTATCTGCGGTACTCAATCCATTCATAAGGAACTGGAACAAAAAGTTTCGGAATTTTTAGGTACCGAAGATACTATTTTATATTGCGCATGTTTCGATGCCAATGGAGGAGTATTTGAACCGTTACTGGGAAAAGATTCAGCAATTATTTCCGATGAACTTAACCACGCCTCCATCATCGATGGTGTTCGGCTGAGTAAGGCACAACGTTACCGGTACAAGCATTCAAATATGAAGGAGCTCGAAAAATGTTTAAAGGAAGCGTCCGATGTGAAATATAAGCTGATTGTTACGGATGGCGTTTTCTCTATGGACGGTGATATGGCAAAGCTTCCAAAAATCGTGGAACTGGCTGAAGAATATGATGCGATGGTAATGGTAGACGATTCACATGCATCGGGTTATATTGGAAAAAACGGCAGGGGAACTGCCGAACATTTCGGATTGCTGGGTAAAATTGACATTATAACTACCACCTTTGGAAAAGCTCTTGGTGGCGGAAATGGAGGCTGTACTTCGGGAAGGAAGGAGATTATTGATATGCTGAGGCAGCGATCGCGTCCTTATCTGTTTTCAAATTCCCTTGCTCCGGTAACAGTAGGTGCTACCATGAAAGTTCTGGAAATGCTTTCTGCATCGGGAACCCTTCCGGCCAAAACCATGAAAAATGCAAAGTATTTCAGAAGTAAAATGAAAAAGGCGGGATTTGACCTTATGCGGGGGAATACTGCCATTGTGCCGGTTATGGTTTACGATGAACCGCTGGCTATAAAATTTGCTGATGAACTGCTTAAGGAAGGAATATACGTAATAGGGTTCTGTTATCCGGTGGTGCCCCGCAAAAAAGCGAGAATAAGGGTACAGCTTTCTGCCGCTCATAGTATTGAAGAAATAGATGTTGCAGTAGAGGCATTTATTAAAGTTGGGACAGAACTTAATATTGTTTAATCATATACTTAGCTGGCCCGGGATCATTGCAAATTTTCTATTCCCAATGATATTAACCCTCTTGAATATTTCGTCATTTGCAGGGTCAAATTTTTTTTTCTCTGTCTTTAATTAAATTACCAGTTATTAAGTTGCTTCTAATAGTGAAACTACTGACAGTTAATTTCAGGTAGAAAATTTAACGGCTTTTCCTGATAATCGACATTCCGGTATCATTTTGATATTTATCGGTAAGTTTAATAAACTGCTTTTGGGAAAGTGCATTCAGCTCAAGTGTCAGGCTTCCATATTTTCGATCCACCTCCAGTTTTCCAATCAAAATCCTGCTTATATGCTGCCTGTTATCCCGTTCATACATTGGAGTAATATTAGAGTTTGCAAGATTATGTAATTTGGTGAACTTTACTGAAAAGTAGCCGGTTGCCTCCTGGAACAGAAATAAACTTTTATCGCTGTGATAACCTACCTGCATATCACCTATCCATTCATCCTTAACTTCCAGCTTTCCTTTCTGTCGCGGAGTGTCGAGAAGAATATTATAGGTTCCCTTATCGAGATGCGCCAGCGTTACTTTTCCTGAACCCCCTGTTTTCTGAAAAACAACCAGTTCCTGATCTGTTCCTGTTTCAAGATAGATTCCTGCGCCAGATACATGTTCACCTTTACTGCTGCCAAATAATGTAAATCCGACAAAAATATTTTTATTTTCCATCGCTTTTAATTTTATAATATACTGTATAATAGCAAATTTTATGCTGATTTCAAAATATTTGTTGCCTTATTTATCCCAGATTTGTCAAAAGGAATCATTTCTAATGACGGTCATTAGAGATAATTGTTCCTAATTGGTTGAATAATAATTTGTAATGAGCTTTCATAAAGAAACATTTCCAATTGATATCCATATAAGATTTTCTTACCGGGCAAAAGGAATTAAAAATTGTAGTCCCTTCATCCTTTCTTTAACTATGCCATAGCCTTTCTAATTTCAGAATATTTTACCACTAACTACACATTAACTTCACACCAAGGTCACATGCATGTGATATTGCTGTGAACTTAGTCTTAAAATAATGATAAAATAATGTATCAAAATTATGGAGAAGGTTAGGATTTTTTGTACATTTGGTATCGTACGATCAATCTGAAAAACAAAAAACTATGGCACGAATTGGAAACTTACTCGATGGCGGACAGGGAGTCCTGGGTAATATGATATTGTACAGGATGAACGGCAAAAATTACATTCGCAAAAGACCGAAACACATAAACGATCAGAAATCACCTGCGCAGTTGGCTCAACGGCAGCGGATGCAGATGGTGATCGGCTTTTTGCAAAAATTCAGTGAGCCCATCCGATTTACATTTGCCTCCGAAGCGGTAGGGCGGACGGCCTGGCAGGCTGCCCAGTCCTACAACCTGCGCCATGCCCTGACAGGCGATTATCCCGATTTTCAAATCGACTACAGCAAGGCGCTTTTAAGCCGGGGGCCTTTGCCGCTGCCCGAAAGCTGCTCAGTGGATTTACACCCTGAAGGTTTCCGGGTGCAGTGGGTGAACAGCCCTGAAGCCGGTAGAAAACACAGCGGCGATTTCCTGGTGGTAATAGTCCTGTTTCCCGGCGCACCCGTCTGCAGCTACCTGTTGACAGATACCCGCCGCTCCGAGGGGCAGTATGTCTGGAAAACCAACCGCCCAATGACACAGGATCCCCTGCCCGATGTGTGGATTGCCTTCCGGAACGTCAGGATGACAAAATGGAGCGACAGCCGGTGGGTGCAGCGATAAGTAGATGTTTTTCAATGTTCCCCGGATTTTTTATTCCCTTTTCTGCCGGCTCTGTGGGGTAAATTAGAATTAATGTGTATTGATTCAGTCTTTTTTGTCAAGCTCAATTAAAGGGTAAAACACAGAATTTCCTTATACCCATCAGGTATAAAAATTTTCCTATTGGTGCTTATATGGTTAAAAGGGGGAACTCAGGAATACTTAAACTTTCATTGGTAATGAAAAGACGGGAATGGTTCAAAGGATTATAGGCATCTTCATCTTTTACCAAATTACCAATAAGTTCTGGATAGTCTAATGACAAAATCTGGGTTTATATCCATTCAAAACTTCAACCTGCCATTTTTTGAAAAAATTACAGAAAGGATTCATCTTATTAAATTCCCCTATCTTTGTACTAAATTTATCAGGTATGAAGGAAAAGCTTTTTGGAAAGTCACTTACAGAACTTCAACAGATAGCAGAACAGCTTGGTATGCCTAAATTTGCGGCAGCACAAATTGCTGACTGGCTTTATAAAAAAAAGGTTTCTTCTCTGCAGGAAATGTCGAATCTTTCCTTAAAGGCACGTGAAAAGCTTGAAGAGAAATATGAAATCGGATTGACTTCGCCTGTCCGGGTGCAAGAAAGTACAGATGGCACAAAAAAGTATCTTTTCCCTGCCAGCGGGCATAAATTTATAGAAACAGCCATGATCCCCGAACGGGAGCGGACAACGGTATGTGTTAGTTCCCAGGTGGGGTGCAAAATGGGCTGTTTATTCTGTTTCACTGCCAAACAGGGATTTCAGGGTCAGCTTACTGCCGGTGAAATTGTGAACCAGGTAACCGGAATTGAGGAAGCCGGTGAGGTTTCCAATATTGTATATATGGGCATGGGGGAACCATTCGACAATCTGGAAGCGGTGCTTAAAAGCCTTGAAATTTTCACAGCAGACTGGGGATTTGCAATGAGCCCGCGCCGGATTACTGTTTCCACCATAGGCATAATTCCAGGTATGCTCACATTCCTGGAAAAAAGTGAAGCACATCTTGCTGTGAGCCTGCATACCCCATTTAACCATGAACGTCAGCAACTTATGCCTGTGCAGGTAGCATACCCTATCGAAGAGGTGATTCATGAAATAAAAAGCTGGGATTTTGGCCGGCAGCGGCGTATATCTTTTGAATACATCCTGTTTGAAGGACTTAATGATTCGCCCCGTCATGTGAAAGAGCTTGTCCGGCTGCTTAGCGGGCTGAAATGCCGCATCAACCTTATCCGGTTCCATCCCGTACCGGGAACACCGCTTAAGAGTCCGGGGGAGGAAACCATCAACCGGTTTAAAGAACAACTTATTCAAAAAGGGATATTAACTACGGTACGTGCCTCACGGGGAGAAGATATTTATGCCGCCTGCGGATTGCTGTCAACAAAAGAAGTAAGTGGGGCCCGATAACCTGAACTTTCTTTCAGTTCCCTTTTGCAATCACACTATGTTTTCGGTCATTTTACCTTAACCTGTCGAAAGGCTGAAAAAATTTCCGCAAAAAATAATAGGAAAATTATAAAAACAGCATTTTGTCCACGTATACATCCTGGAACCCGGTATCTCCTTCCAGATTTATATGTGTGGTTTTTTTCAGAACAGATTGTATGAAGCTGAACTCTTCAAACAAAAACATCTTGGCTCCGATGAGAGCTGTGTTGCCCATTTTCACTATTTTATCCTCAGTGGTTTCAAGAAGACCGGTTTGAATGACATTTTGCAGGTTCAAAAAATTACCAAATCCTCCGGCGATATATACATTCTCCACCTCATCGAAAGTTATGCCGGCTTTATTCAGCAAAATGTGCAATCCGGCAGCAATAGCCGCCTTGGCCAGCTGGAATTCCCGAATATCCTGTTGTGTCAGGAATACATCAGGCGCCAGTTCAATTCTTTCCTCACCTGAGTTGATTTCACCAAACATCCCGATTTTCCCTTGCTGCAGCAAAACAGCAATGGCATCAATCAATCCGCTGCCACAAATTCCCTTGGCGCTTACATTGCCAATTACATGGCTAACCATAACACCATTTTCAGAATGCAAGGAAGAAATGGCACCGGTTACTGCCCGCATACCCTGGCTAATTTTTGCACCTTCAAATGCAGGACCGGCAGCAGTTGAAGCACAAAATACCTGTTCATAATTGCCCAACACGATTTCACCATTGGTTCCGAGATCAATCAAAATGGAATATTTTTCACGTCCGGTAAGATTGGTGGCAGCAATTCCTGCAAGTATATCGCTTCCCACAAAACTCCCGATTGAAGGATAAAATAAAATTTGGGTCACAGGAGCCAGATTCCACTGCAGCTGTTCTGAAGAAAACTGTTGCATGCCCAGATTTGGAGATTCAAAAGGATAAAAAGAGAGCGGTTGTACATCCAAACCTGAAAAAAAGTGGTGCATTGCCGTGTTACCCACCAAAATTACTTTTGAAACAGGAACTGAATGGTTAGTTAAAACCAGTTGAATCATTTCTGCCAGTTTACGATGCACCAATTTTTGCATCTCAGCATGATTGCCATCAAGCCAGCTTTGAATGCGGGATATAAGATCGGAACCATACTTTACCTGAGGATTTATTGCCGGAACGACATCAAGAACATGACCTGTCTTTAATTCCAACAATTGAACGACAATGGTTGTGGTACCTAAATCCACAGCAATCCCATACCCCTCTCCGGGGCTAAACCGGAAACTGCTATTATCGGCAAGAATAATGTCCTGGAATTGTGAGATTTCAATGGTAACATCTGATGTGGCTCTGCAGTAGCAGGCAAGTCGCCAGGAACTGTCCATTCCCAGTCTTTCAAGTTTATTTTGCTGATCCAGGTCCATGTTCAGCTCTCCGGAAAGTAACCTGACCTTGCATCTTCCACAAATTCCTTTGGCACCACATGGAAATTCCACCCCGTATTCATGAAGCACATCAATGAGGGGAACTCCTCTCTTAACAACCAACTGCTTTCCAAGGGGAAAAAGGGTTATGGTAACATTTTCCTGCATAAAATCCACTTTTTTAAAATCAATTTTTATCTTTTTAGCTTACGAAATTAGCTAAATTTGGCAAGTTCCTGCCTGCGGGCTTATGTGTAATGAAAATTTCACAGCTGGACGAAAACAGTATTTATTAAATTAGAATTTTTAACAATCGGTTTTTGCCTGATTATGAAACTATTTATAATTTGGCGACCGTTTTTATGAAAAAAATAACAACCATATTATTTCTTATTGTTTTTACAGCATTTGCCTGCAGTAATCCACCGTTTGAAAAGCCTGCAATTCTGATTGAAAAAGAAAAGATGATCGACATATTGGTGGATGTTCATCTGGCAGAAGCTGCACGAAACAACCGGGGACATCGCGACACGATGGTAGCCAGAAGCAGTTCTGCCGATTTTTATTATTCCGTACTTCAAAAACATGACGTAAAGGATTCGGTGTTTGAAAAATCTCTGATTTTTTATGCAAGTCAGCCCCGCCAGTTTGAAAAAATGTACCGTCAGGTAATGAACCAGCTGACAGAAATTGAACAGGAATTTTCAGGTCGGAAAAAGGAAATGCAAGAATTGGAAATTCAGCAAAAAGGGAAGTGAGAAAGATTTCGGCAACCTATATTTTTTCAGGCAATCAACCTCCCCTAAAAAATGGAATTCTTATTTGTGAAGACAATGGCACTGTTGCTGAATTAATTGATACTGGCGGCATGCTTAAGGAACAAGCTGGTCTTGAACATTACAGCGGAATTCTAGTCCCAGGTTTCGTAAATGCGCATTGCCACCTTGAACTGTCGCACCTGAAAGGAAGAATACCTGAAAAATCGGGGTTGGGAGGTTTTTTACATGAAATTAACAGACTGCGAAACAGGCAAGATGTAATTGATGAAAATGCATCGAAAAAAGCAGATATGCAAATGCAACAGGCAGGAATTGTAGCAGTCGGAGATGTATCAAATTCAATAGAAACACTTGAAATAAAACAGCACAGCAGTCTCTATTATCAAACGTTTGTTGAAGCATTTGGATTTCATCCTTCCAGAGCTGTGAAAGCATTTGAATTGGCAAAGCTGGTGGAAGAAAAGTTTCTTGAAGCTGGTCTTAAAGCATCGGTTACACCACATTCCGGCTATTCCGTTTCAGAACTGCTTTTCCGGAAGATAAAGGAAAAAGCTCAATCCACCAATTGTATATTATCGATACACAACCAGGAAAGCCTGATTGAAGAGGAATTTATTAAAAATGGCAGAGGACCCGTTTTTGATCATTTGTATCATAACCTGGGCCTTGATTTTTCGCATTGGGAACCAAGCGGAAAAAATATGGCGGAAACAATTTTACCCTTTCTGCCAAAGGAAAATAATTTGTTACTGGTTCACAATACATTTACAACATTGGCCACTATTTCAGCAATAAAAAAATACCGCAATATCAACAATACCTTTTTTGTTTTGTGCCCCAGTTCAAACCTCTACATAGAAGATCAGCTTCCTCCGGTGCCGCTGTTTCAAAAAGAAGATTTGAATTTATGTCTTGGCACCGACAGTCTGGCCTCTAATCACCGGTTGAGTATCTTGCAGGAAATGATTGTCTTGCATCAACATTTTCCCAAAATACGCATGGAGGATCTGATAAAATGGGCATGTATGAACGGAGCCCGGGCATTAAAAATTGAGAATCGTTTTGGGAGTTTTGAAAAGGGAAAAAATCCGGGTATTAATTTAATTACAGGATCTGATTTGCAGCAACTTAGACTAAATCCGGACAGTCGTGTGAAAGTTATTCAGCAGCCTTCATAAAAAGAAGTACATTAAAAACATTTTCATCTTTTTTGAAGAGATTATTTGGCTGTTATTCCATTGCTTTTCTATTGTTTCTAAATCTTCTTCCTCCACGTGGAAGATCAACATCTTCCTTATCCTGGAGTATTGAAATAAAAATAGCATGCAATTTTTCCCGCTGTTCTTCAGTACTTTCTCTCTTCATGGCGAGATAAAAGCTGATTGTTTCTTTTTTCAACTCTTTATGAAGTTCGCCTATACTGTTGGCTATTTCATCCAGTTTAATAGTATCAGACTGTTCTTTTCCCATTTCATTTACCATTTCCATTCTCAGTTCCGACAGCTGGTGTTGAATTTGCCAGGCGGTATGGTTAAAATTGCGGTTCAGGTTTCTGAATATACCTACCTGCCGGGGATTAAGATTCAGTTGTTCCCTAAAATAGCGTGTACGCTGCTGTGCAGGTACTTCATCATTTATCTCTGATGAATTTAGCACCTGTCTTGATTCCTGTTGTTTATGATATAAAAAAGAAATTCCCATAGAGAGGTTGGTGGCCACAAGAATAAATATTACCCAAACCAACATGCGATATTTATTTTGCATTGTCATTTAATTATTCCATTAAAAAAGATTCAAGTGGTTCTGATTGCATTTCATTCAAAAAAGGTATGACTTCCGTCCGGGTATTCAGAGGTAAAGACTTTTCTGCTCTTGCCTGTCCACCTATTTTTATGCCGGTATAAATCCCTGCCATAAGAAGAACAGAGAACATAACAGGTTGCAACACCCTTCCCCACAGTGATAAGCTTTCTTGTCCGACAACCGCTTCCTGTTGTTTTTCCATACGTGCCTTTAAGCGGGTATAAAAATAGGGGGATACCGGGGCTGATTTTTCAAGTTGAACAATATTCAGCGTTTTTTTCATCTCTTCGGCAAATGCTTTACAACGCGAACATCCGGAAAGATGAAACCTTACCTCCTGCATCTCTTTCTCGGGCAAATCACCTTCGACGAAAAATATTAGTTTTTTATGTATTGTTTTACATTTCATTTTTTTTTCTATCATAGTTTTGACACAAAACCAGTTAAATACTTTCGCTCAGATGCATTTTTTTTTATAGCAGGCGTATAATTTTTTCTGAAGGTTCTTTTTAGCCCTGTGAATAAGTGACTCCACAGATGAAACCGACAGATTCATTATAACTGCTATTTCCTTATTACTTAAATCTTCATATTTACTTAAGGTAATTGCCACCCGTTGGTTCTGTGGCAGAGAGTCCATGGATTTATGCAAAAGAATTGCACGCTGTTTATTTTCATAATTCAGTTCAGGATTACCCGTATTGTCTGAAACAAGTTGATTAAGTTCTGACTTATTTGCTTTAACTTTATCGTCGAATGATTGAAGCTTTGCATGTTTTTTATTGTCACGGATATAATTGAGGGAACGATTAACGGCAATACGGTAAAGCCAGGTCGATATTTTAGAGTTCCCCCTGAAATTATGCACCGAACGAAAAACTTCAATAAACACATCCTGAGCAACATCTTCTGCATCGTCAATGGAATGAAGCAACCCAAAGCATGTATTCACTACCAGCTGGCGGTGCTTCTCAACAAGCTCCTTAAAAGCCTTTTCATCTTTCAGGATTAAACCCTGTATAATATCTGCCTCTCCCATCCAATCCTTTGTTCACTGAAGTTAGGAATAAGACACGGAAACTAAAAAAATCTTTCGATGATTTTTTTAATATTTGCTAATCCTGATTCTTTAAGATCTTCAAAAAAGGACATCGGTTCGTTTACCACGATAGGAAAAACGTTCTGACATTAGGTTCAAAATTTCATTGGCTGTGCTTTCAATTGGTTTATTGGTTACAGTCAATATAGTAAAACCTCCTCTTTCAAATACGAACATAGCATGTTTGATTTCTTCTTTCACAGCAATTTCCTCAACATATAATCTGTTTTCATGATTGTTCCAGCTTTGCATTCTTTTCTTCCTGTGAGAAAGAAGTTGCGAAAGGCTGATATGCAAACCAAAAACCCTTTTGGGATCCACCTTAAAAAGTTCATCGGGAGGTTGAATTCCTTTTATCAGTGGCACATTGGCGACCTTCCAGCCAAACATCGCAAGGTAAATACTTAAAGGAGTCTTTCCCACTCTTGAAACTCCGGTAAGAACTATTTCAGCCTTATGAAGGCGTTCATGACCCATTCCATCGTCGTGCGAAAGCGTGAACTCAATGGCTTCAATGCGTTCATAATATTCCTGATTGGTTTTACGGTAGAGCCCCGGATGCTGCAAGGGTTCAATATCTAGCTGTTCATCGAGATAAGCTGCCAGTTCACCCATATAATCGATACAACGTACTCCACGCTTGTGGCAGCAGTTGTTTAATTTTTGCCGAAGTACCGGATCAACCATAGTATGCGTAATTAAAGCATTTTCCGATTTGGCTTGCTCCACCACTTTCAAAACCTTCTGCTCATTATCAATTTCAGGATGAATTGTAACCGGAATGTTGTTGTCGGGATATTGAATGAGCAGCGACTGAACCATATGATTGCCTGCGAGTCCGCGCCCTCCTGAAACAACATAGACAGGCGGTGGTGCCTTCATTTTTTTTTCATTCATGACAAGTATTTCCAATATAACAAATGGAGGAATACCGTAGTTTTATGTTAAAACTAAAAAAAATCCAATGGTTCTTTAAGGCAACAGTCTCATTTTGAATTTGGCCAATGCTTCAACCTCATTTCTGCTGAAGGGATCGCTATGATAGCGGTTTTCCAGATACAGTTCCATTTGATCGAGGTAATAATCACTGGCAGGTATTCCGCTTGTTCCGGTAGGAATTACTGTTAAGGATGCATCCCAATCAGCAAGATTATAAATATGACGATGTGATGCTCCATGATTTACTTTATATAAATTGTTGTAGGAATAGGAATAAGGAGTAACGGTATGAAAACTCCCCGGAACTCCGTAGGGACCACGGTTCAGGTTAAATGCCTTATTTAAAAGAGAAACTACACCCAGCGGATGGCTCAATGTTATTGTATGTAATTTACCCCAGTTCCATTCGTCAACAACAGGACCAAACTTATTATTCAGTTCTTCAACAGTTTCAGAAAAGGCTAAATTTACTATGTCGTTCCATGTTTCTGTTACGGGCGTATTTTTATCATCAATCCACTCTGAGCTTTCCGATTTTAGAACATGTTCCATAAGATTTTCAACAATTATGCGTGACCCCATGAATGAATGCATCAGTTCCGGCGATAATTCATCCTCCACAAGGTTTTCAGCAACTCTCCGATACAGAATATCAAAAATTGCAGCTGCCTGGCTTTCACGGCTGAGCACATAATCCCATTCCTTTAATTTTGCCAAAGCTGTCTTTTGTATGTCATTATTTTCTGCAATAATAACTTTAAGAAATTCCGGTACAAATCGTTCCGCCTTTTTCGATTTAAAATCCTTTTGCATTTCTATAAAATCTTTCACATCATGCTTTTCTGTTTCCTCAAGCAATTCGCGAATCCGGGATATACGATCGGGTATGGCATACCAGGTCCCGATAAGAAAAGGGTAATCGTCGGGAGCTGTTTTATTATTGGCTGAGGATACATAACCCCGCTCCGGATTGTATTCAAACGGAAGCTCTTCGAATGGCACGAATCCTTTCCAGTCGTAAAAACTGGTATCTCCCGGATGGATTCGTATTCCCCGACCTTCCCGCAAAGGTACTCCTGCAGAAGTCTGCAGGCCGATATTCCCTGAGATATCAGCATACACAATATTCTGGCTTACCGATTTAAACGTTTTCACTGCGTTACGAAACTCACTCCAGTTTGCAGCCCTGTTTAACAAATAAACAGTCCGAATTTCGTTGCTCATTTCATTCCCCATCCATCGAATGGAAAGTATCGTTTCTTTTTCATTTTTAAAACGGTTAATAATGGGCCCCCGGTGGGTAAACTTCAGTGAGATATTTTTATTTTCACCTTCTTTCGTAGCAATAACTTCATCTTTTATAAGAAGATCAATCCATTTACCATCAAGCAGGTACTTTGTTGAATCCTCATTTAATGTTTCAGCATAAAAATCAATATCATCTACAGTTACATTCGTCATTCCCCAAGCTACAGAATCATTATGTCCGCAAATTACAAACGGCTGACCTGGCAATACAAGACCTGTAACATTCAGGGATCCTTTGGCTGACTGATGCATCTGGTACCATATTCCAGGTGCAAATAACCCAAGGTGCATATCATTGGCAAGTAAGGGTTTACCTGTTTTACTCTTTTTCCCTGATACAGCCCAGTTGTTACTACCCAAAAAGATCTGGGCTCCTAATTTTTCAAGGTTACTGCTGGCGGATAAAAGGTTATCTCCAAATTGGATATCGGAAGAAAAGTCGGGAAAAACCGGAATGGAATGAACATTTAAATTTGGAATCAATTCCTGAATCTGTTCCTCAGAAACCTCATGTGCCATCCTGTGAAGCAAAATTTCAGGTTCCCAGCCCGAAGCCAAATCCCACGACATATATCCAATGAGATTGACTGAATGAACCGGTTGCCAATGTTCGGGTTTGTAACCAAGAATTTTAAACTCAGGTGGTAGCGGATAATTTTCCATGCAATAATTTACTCCGGCTGAGAATGCCTCCAGAGCAGCAAGTATTTCCGGGGCTGACTGAGCCAGTACTTTTTCTGATTTTTCCTGAATGCGTAAGGCTCGCATGAGGAGATCGGTATTCACCTGGTCCTTTCCCAAAATTTCAGAAAGCCTGCCCTGGGTAACCCTGCGAAGCAAATCCATTTGCCAAAGACGGTCTTGTGCCATGGCAAATCCTACTGCCCGATACAAATCGATTTCATTTTCAGCAAAAATATGCGGAATGGCAAATGAATCCCTCAGTACGATTGCTTCATTGGTTAATCCCGAAAGATTGACGTCTTCCGAATAATCTGGAAGAGAACCTGTTCGTATTTGGTGAAGAAAAATAAAACCAACAATCAGTACTACCAGCAACAACATTCCAATTGCCAGCAGCACACGTTTAGCTCTTTTCATTTTTTAAAAATTTATATTCAAAAAATAAAGTGAAAAAATTCGGTATAAATTCGAAATAATTCTACTTTTAAATCCTATAAAATTAATAATCACATCGATAATTATGAAACAACTTACATTTCTTTTTATATTGATTATCTTTTCCTTTGCAGGAATTGCACAGGAAGCTGGTAAAATTACAGGTATCTGGTGGAATGATGAAAAAACCACAAAAATTAAAGTCGAAAAAAATAATGGTAAATACACCGGGACCATTGTTTATATGATTCCGGAAAAATATGAAAACGGTCAACCGCCAAAAGATAAAAACAATCCTGATGAAAAACAGCGAGACCGTTCGCTGATAGGATTGCAGATTCTTAGTGGTCTCGAATACGACTCAAATGATAAAGAATGGAATAACGGGCAAATATATGATCCAAAATCAGGCAACACATACAGCTGCTACGCCTGGCTTGAAAATGACGATTTACTTAAGTTGAAAGGTTTTGTTGCCGGTATACGTCTGCTGGGAAGAAGTTCAGAATGGTATCGCACTGATTTGTAACTGTTTTTATAACCCAGTCCGGAACTATAAGTCCGTTGCGTATTTGGCCTGGTCGTTTTTCTGAAATCAGTGTCAGGTTATATGAACTCTGAATGAATTCAACGACCTTCTCTGTTTCCCTCTGCCGATTGCAGAAATTTTCAAATTAAAGTATCCTTCGGGAAGAAATAAATTTTTCATTCGTTTTGAAAGAAATAATGAAACTTGCAAAGATTTTATTCTATCAGGATTTGCAATTTTTAGAAATTGCAATTTTGCGCTATGCTTTTTAGGTAAAAATCAATACGATATTTGAACCTCCAGTCCAATATCTTCTACCCTTTTGGCGATAGAATCCAATTTTCCGACAGAAATTTTTTCAAGTGTATTAACAGGTGTATCCCGGGCAATGGTATAAATCATTACTTTTTTCGGACTTATTTTTTGAAGCAGCTTCAGCCAGGCTTCTATTTCCTTTTCAGTAGAGTTATCCACCGGCATATTTTTAAAGCTTCCCTTCACGAAAAGGGTTTGAATAATAACCTTCCCTTTAAACTGCACCAGTTGGTCAACCACATTTTGCAGGTTAAAAGTTCCTCTTGGGCAGTCGAGCAATGCAACCGTTTCTTCAAAGGCTGAATCGAGCTTCTGAATGTTATCATCCACCTTTAGCAATGCATTAAAAACCTTCGGTTTGTGAAGCATGGTTGCATTTGATAAAACTGCAATCCTGGCATCGGGAGTCAGTTCATTACGCAACTCAACTGTATCATCTATGATTCCGGCAAAATGAGGATGGAGCGTAGGTTCTCCATTACCGGCAAAAGTAATGACATCGGGCAACAGGTTTTCAGCAGCCATTTCAATAAGTTTTTGCTCCAGTTTTTTTCTGACGACCAATCGTGAAGGAAGAACAGCCTTTTCCGGATAAGTTCCGGGAGTAAAGCCGCATTCGCAGTAGAGACAATCAAATGAACAAACCTTAACATTTACCGGCAGCAGATTAACACCCAGCGAAACTCCAAGTCGCCGGCTCTTCACCGGGCCAAAAATAATTTCATTAAAAAGAAAAGTAGCCATAAAACTTTTTTGTCGGTCCAATATCAATTTAAGGAACAAGTAAATCGATGAATCTTTTATTATATGATCATGCAAACCCGTAAAAACAACTTTTTACCTTCCGCTGTCATAAACCATCTCTCCTCCTAGCCATGTACTTTCAATTTTAGCTTTTAAAACTTCAGATGGAACAGCAGCCATAAGATCGGTATCAAGTATAACAAAATCGGCATATTTCCCAGGTTCAAGGCTGCCCTTTTCATGTTCTTCAAAGGATGCTTTGGCAGCCCACAGGGTCATAGAGCTGAGCGCCTGTTCACGCGTAAGACTTTCTTCGGGATGCCATCCTCCTTTGGGTAAACCCCTGTGGTCGGTTCGAAATACAGAGGCATAAAAAGTAAACAAGGGATAAATATGCTCAACCGGAAAATCGGTACCATTAGGCAGCCAGCCGTTCTGCTGCAGCAATGTCTGATATGCATAAGCTCCGGCTAAACGATCGTTACCTAGCCGTTCATCGGCCCAGTTCATATCAGAAGTACAATGTGTTGCCTGAACAGATGGAACAACTGAATACGCTGCAAATTTTTTAAAATCCTTCGGATTTATAATTTGGGCATGCTCAATCCGCCACCTCCGATCATTCATTCCTTTGAGAAACCTGGCATAGGTATTAAGCACCAGACGATTGCCACCGTCGCCTATAGCATGGGTAGCAACAATAAAATTATGATTATAGGCCAATTGACAAACTTTATCGTAATACTCCAGAGGTTCTAATTGCAACCCCCTGTTTCCGGCATCATCAGAATAATCGTCGAGCAGCAGAGCTCCTCTTGACCCCAAAGCTCCATCAGCATATATTTTAATGGTATTTACCACCATACGTTCGCTTTTTTTTGGCCCGTTCTTTACAAAGAAGGTAAAGTTTTCATCTGTTGGATTAAGCATAGCGTTTATCCGCATTTTCAGCTCACCCTGCTGCTGCATTTCTTCCATAAGTAAAACGGTACGTTTACCAACTCCACAATCGGTTACTGAAGTGAGGCCGGCAGCAAAACAATTCTCCTGTGCTTCCAGAAGTCCTAATCTTTGCTGTGCCATTGTAACAGGGGGAATAAGCCGGGAAACCAATCCCATGGCATTGTCAACTAAAATGCCTGTTGTTTGTCCGCTTTTTACTTCCACCAACCCACCGGTTATTTTTGTTTCTGCAGTTATTCCGGCCAGTTCGAGTGCTTTTGAATTACACCATCCGGCATGTCCATCAACACGAACCAGATAAACTGGAATTTCAGGAAACAGCTCATCAAGTCGCGTTTTATCGGGAAATTCTGGAAATTTCCAGTCATTCTGATCCCAACTGCGGCCGAGCAACCAACTTCCATTATTTTTTTTGTGGTGTTCAGATAAAACTTTATAAATATCATCCGGTCCTTCAGTGTCTCGTAAATCGGCATATTGCATCAGGTTCTGTCCATAACTGTTGAAATGGCAATGGGCATCATTGAAGCCAGGATACACATATCTTCCTTCTGCATCAAGAATGTTTCCGCAGGTATATTGTGCCATAATTTCTTCAGTAGTTCCGACAGCAAGAATCTTCCCGTCACCCACTGCAAAACTTTCCGCTTCAGGGTAATTATCATTCAAGGTGTAAACCGTCGCATTGACAACAATCAAATCTGCCGGTTTTTTTGAAATACACGAATTCATTATAAACACTATTAATAAAATAGAAATCTTGTCCATCCTCATCTTAAAACAATTTTAACAACTGATGAACAGCAAATATAACGGGTTTTTGCAAACACAGGATACCTTTGTGAAAACGGTTCAATAGGGTAAAAACCATTGACATATAATAATTCTCCTGTTGATATATTATACCCTTTAAGCAAAAATGAAATAGTTAAACAATTTTTCCAGTTATTTTTCATACTTTAGCACGTTGATAAAAAAGACGGAATACACATGTTTACATTTGGCATTTTTACCACGCATTTACCCTACATCGCTTTAGTGGTGTTCTATGCCTTTTTTTGGATTTTTGGTGTAAATAAAGCATCTTCAGGAGAATTAGAATTTGGAAAAAGTAGAATTTCTGCTGAAATTCAATCAGGTGAAATTCGTATTGAAACTGTTCAGGGAAAAACATTTGATTCTCATAATATTTTTGATTTAGGATTTTTACCACCTGACCGTAATGAAATGTTTGCAGCACTTCAAATGCTCAAACACGAAGGTTACCACTTCGCAACTCTTTGGCAATATAAATACTATAGGGCCTTTATCAGTCGTCCTCCACCATTTATTTCTTAGGATTATTTCAAAGCAGGGTTAAACAAAAACCTGCCTTGCTGGTTTTTTGCATTTGAACAAATGCATTACCCAGTTCATTTTCATCATTTTTCATTAAATATTTTTTCAGAAAGAAATTAATTATGGTAGGTCTGACAGGGATCAGTTATAAAACTTCAGCAGTTGAGATAAGAGAACAGTTTTCACTTTCAAAGGAGGAAATTATTCCATTTTCAGAACTTTTGCAAAAAGAGACGGATATTTCGGAACTTGTTGTCTTATCCACTTGCAACCGGACCGAGATTTATTTTTCTCAGAATAAGTATGAGTTCCCATTGGCTGCTAAACTGGTTTATAAAACATTGAAGCATTTCAAGGGAATAGAAAACAAATATTGGCATTCATTTTACAGTTATTCCGGAGATGAAGCAGTGAGGCATTTATTTGAAGTAGCTTCAGGTATCGATTCAATGATCATTGGAGAAGATCAAATCATTGGACAAATAAAAGATGCTTACATGTTTTGCACTGAAGCTGCTTTAACCGATGCAGTTCTGATGCGTCTGTTTCAAAAATCGTTTGAAGCCGGTAAACGGGTAAGGTCCGAAACTAAAATCAAGATGGGAACCACATCAATTAGCAGTGCTGCCGTTCAAAAATGCACCAGGCTTTTTGAAAATCTTTCAGATAAACGGGTCTTACTAATTGGTGCAGGAGAAACTGGGAGTTTGGTTTTACAAAGCTTCAACAAAAACGGTATCCCAAAAATCACTGTGACTAATCGGACACAGGAAAAAGCTGAAAAACTGGCAAAAAGACATAATTGTACCTTACTCCCATTCGATCAGGTAAATAATCATCTTTACCTTTATGATATTATTATTGTTGCAACTGGATCTCCGGTCCCACTTGTAACTGCTGAAATGATAAAAAAATCGTTAAGCAACAGGAATGGCAAAAATCAGGTCTTTGTTGATATTTCTGTTCCACGAAATATTGAAGAAGATATTGAAAAATTAGATGCTGTAGAGCTTTTTACGATCGATGATCTGCAGGAAGTTGTTACTACCAACATGGATAAACGCAAAGAGTGTATAACTGCAGCCAATAGAATTATTGATGAAATAGTTGACGATTTTAGTGAATGGCTTGCAAGCCGATCATTAAGACCTGCTATAAAGGCCATTACCTATAATATGCTTAAGGTAACCAAAGAAGAACTTTCAGGATATAAAGTTGGTTCGGAAGAAACGCAATTGGCTATCAATGAGTTTTCGAAGCACCTGACTCAAAAGTATACCAGGCTATTCATAAAGAATCTGAAAGAAATGACTTCAAACGGAAAAAAGACCGATTCTCTGAAACTGGTAAATGAACTTTTTAATATAAGTGACTTATAATATATTTATGAAGAAACAACCGCTGCGTATAGGAACAAGAGGCAGCCAACTGGCTTTATATCAGGCAGAACTCACAAAGGAAAACCTGCTTAAAAAGATTCCAGGAATTAATGTTGAAATTGTAGTCATTCAAACAAAAGGAGATAAGATTCTGGATGTTTCCCTGTCAAAAATAGGTGACAAGGGATTATTTACAAAAGAAATTGAAAGTGCTCTTTTAGAGAATAAAATAGATGTTGCGGTTCATAGCCTTAAAGATCTTCCGACAAAACTTCCGGAAGGTTTGAAACTTGGAGCTGTACTTAAACGGGCCGAATTCAGGGATGCGCTTGTAAGCAGCGATGGACGCCTGCTGGAAGATTTGACAGAAAAAGATATCATTGCTACCTCAAGCCTTAGACGAAAGGCAAGTCTGCTTCGATACAATAAAAATTTTCAGATTGTTGATATTCGGGGAAATGTAAATACCCGCATCCGAAAAATGGAGGAGGGACATTGCGACGCCATGATTATGGCAGCCGCCGGGCTGCAGCGACTTGGACTTGACAAGTACATCACCGAAGTCATCAATCCGGAAATCATTATACCAGCTGTAAGTCAAGGTATTATTGCTGTGGAATCCCGCATGGAAGATACCCTCGTAAATGAATACCTGCAGGTAATCAATCATACAGCAACATGGAACGCTGGAGAAGCAGAACGCGGATTCCTCCGTGCTGTTGAAGGAGGTTGCCAGGTACCGGTTGGTTGCTTTTCAAAAATAACGGGCGAACATATTTTCCTAACCGGTTTTGTTGCTTCAATGGATGGCAAAATTTACCTTCTCGAAAATGAAAACGGATCGATAAACGAACCCAGAGCAGTTGGTGAAAAGCTTGCCGAAAGATTACTGGCAAGAGGTGCAGCAAAAATTATGGAAGAAATTAGAAAATTATGACTTTACGGCTTAAAAATAAACTTTTTATTTCAACCAGGCCCAAAGATTCTTCCGATGAATTGACTAATATGCTCTGCCATAATGGAGCAAGAGTTCTTGAGCTTCCCCTCATTAAAATTGAGGCTGTTGATATTTCGGAGGAAGAAAAAAAATATTTTACCCAAATGAATCAGTTTCAGTGGATAATCTTCACCAGTCCCAATGGAGTCAGGTTTTTTTTCGCAAATCTAAAAGCACAAACAGGCAGTTATCGCTTACCGGAAGAAATAAAATATGCTGTTATTGGTTCAAAAACGGAAACGGTACTGCAGAATTATGGATATACTTCATCGTTTGTAAATCGGGGATCTGCTGCCGAAGAATTCGCCATCTCCTTTCTGCAACACATTGAAAAAGATAATTCCAAACCCTATATCCTGTTACCTCTGGGCACTCTGGCCCGTACAGTCATTCAGGACAGTCTGAAAGATGCCGCTTACTGCATCCGTATTAACATGTATAAAACAGTTTTACCCGGACAGATGGATAAAAATATAGTTCAACGGGTAAAAGAGGATCGCTACGATATGATCATTCTGACTAGCCCTTCCGGTGTTCAGAATTTTATGAAAACATTTCCCACAATAAACAAACAAAACATTCGTATGGCCTGCATAGGCCCGGTAACCTATCTGGAAGCCATAGAAAGTGGATTTAATCCATTGGTAAAAGCGCAAAAAAGTTCAGCAGAAGGAATTGTTGAATCTATATTAAATTATTATATTTCAATAACCTAAAATAAAAAATATCATGACATTTCCAATAGTAAGACTTCGCCGGTTACGCCAATCCCCTGTTCTCCGAAACATGATGCGCGAAACCATTCTTACCCGAAACGACCTGATGATGCCGTTGTTTGTATGCCCGGGGAAAAACGTAATTAACCCAATTTCTTCCATGCCGGGAAACGCCCAACTTTCAGTTGACAAGCTGGTTGAGAAAGGTAAAGATCTTTTTAATAAGGGCGTCCAATCGATTCTGCTTTTTGGCATTCCCGAATCAAAGGATGAAACGGGAGATGTAGCCTGCGGGCATAACGGCATTGTTCAGCAGGCTGTGCGGGCACTGAAGAAAGAAGTTCCGGAACTTTTCCTGGTTGCCGATATCTGTAACTGCGAATATACATTGCATGGCCATTGCGGCACCATTGTCGATGGGGATGTGCATAATGACCTGACATTGGAAACCCTGGCAAAACAGTCGGTTTCACTGGCTGAGGCCGGAGTGGATATGGTAGCTCCAAGCGATATGATGGATGGGCGCGTTCAGGCTATACGCCAAAAACTTGATGATAAAGGTTTCTACAATATGCCCATTATGGCTTATTCGGCAAAGTATGCCTCTGCTTTTTACGGACCGTTTCGGGAAGCTGCCGAAAGTGCTCCAAAATTCGGCGATCGGAAAACCTACCAGATGGACCCGGCAAATAGCGATGAAGCTTTACGTGAAGTTGAGCTTGATATTGAGGAAGGAGCCGATATTGTCATGGTAAAACCTGCCCTGAATTATATGGATGTTATTTACCGTGTAAAATCAACTTTTAATATGCCGGTGGCAGCATATAATGTCAGTGGAGAATTTGCCATGGTGAAAGCAGCTGCAGCAAAAGGATGGATCGATGAAAAACGGATAGTACATGAGTTGCTTACCGGGTTAAAACGTGCCGGAGCCGATATAATAATATCTTACCATACGCAGGAAATTATACAGGATTTATAATAATATCCAGCCCTAAAATCAGTACATCATGGAGGTATCCATGAACCGGAACTTTAAAAAAAACAACATGAATTACCAAAAGAGCATAGCTGCATACAAAGAAGCGCAGCAGCATATTCCAGGTGGGGTTAATTCACCTGTACGGTCATACAGGAGTGTGGGCGGTAATCCTCCATTTATTGCAAAAGCTAAAGGCTCTGAAGTGACCGATATTGACGGGAATACCTACATCGATTATGTAGCCTCCTGGGGACCTATGATTTTGGGGCATTCCCATCCTAAAGTGGTAGAGGCCATTCAACTTACTGCTGCACATGGCACAAGCTTTGGAGCACCTACTCTGGCAGAAACGGAAATGGCCCAATTGATTAAACACCTGGTACCGGCAATTGATAAAGTACGGATGGTTAATTCGGGAACCGAAGCAACCATGAGCGCCCTGAGGCTGGCAAGAGGATATACCGGCCGAAACCTGGTAATCAAGTTTGAGGGTTGTTACCACGGACATAACGACAGCTTTCTGATAAAAGCCGGTTCGGGAGCTCTCACCTTCGGAACACCCGATACTCCGGGAGTTACTGAAGGTACAGCCCGCGATACTTTAAGTGCTCAGTTCAATGATTTGGATTCAGTGGAACAGCTGTTCGAAAAACATAAGAACCAAATTGCTGCCATTATTCTGGAACCGGTAACCGGAAATATGGGAGTCATCGTTCCGGAAAGAAATTTTATAGAAGGAATCCGTAAATTATGCGATGAAAACGGAACGGTTTTAATTTTTGATGAAGTAATGACAGGTTTTCGACTGGACATCGGAGGGGCACAAGCCTTACTGGGAATTTCACCCGACCTGACTACCTTTGGCAAAATCATTGGGGGAGGATTGCCAGTAGGTGCCTATGGAGGCAAACAGGAAATCATGGATTTGCTGGCACCCAAAGGACCGGTTTATCAGGCGGGAACACTATCGGGTAATCCTCTTGCAATGGCAGCCGGTATCACAACCCTTCACCTGCTTGAAGAAACCCCCGCATTTTATAAAAACCTGGAGGAAACTTCTGCCATGTTGGAGGAGGGATTGAAAAATAACCTGAAAGAGCTGAATATGAAAGGGGTAATTAATCGCGTTGGCTCTATGTTTACCCTGTTCTTCACTGAAGAAGAACGGGTAAATTCATTTGCCGATGTAATGAAATGCAATACGCAAACCTTTGCCAAATATTTTAGAATATCTCTTGATAGCGGCATTTATCTGGCACCCTCACAATTTGAAGCAGGATTTGTTTCAGCAGCTCATACTAAAGAAGACATTGAAAATACAGTTAAAGCTAGCTATCTGGCTTTAAAAAAATTGAAGTAATACTTTCACTTTTACAGGAAATGTTTGATTGAAAACTGAAAGAACTTCTTTTTATGCGGCCTTTGGTAAAAGGTAACAATACATTTCAGAATAATAATTTCCTGCACATTGCGGGGGATTTGCTTCAGAAGAAAAATTGTTAGCTGGAATTAAATAATCATTAAAAAAATAAAAAGAGAAGCCATGCAGGAATCTATCCTAATGCAAACACTAAAAGGAAAAGCCACCTCACGACCGCCGGTATGGTTTATGCGACAGGCCGGAAGAATATTGCCTTCCTATCTGAAAATAAAAGAAAACTATACGTTCTGGCAGATGATGCAGAACCCAAAAATAGCTGCTGAAGTTACACTTTTACCTGTTTACGACCTGGGTGTGGATGCTGCCATTTTATTCAGCGATATCCTGGTCATTCCATATGCCATGGGAATGGGGCTCGACTTTACCGATTCAGGTCCTGTATTTAAAAACCCACTGGCAGAGCGCAGTAATCCTTTGAAGGACCTTAATCCTGATCCATCGAAACTTAACTACATTTACGATGTGGTGGATGAAATCATCAAAATCCGTCCGGCAAATGTGCCGCTGATTGGTTTCTGCGGAGCTCCTTTAACTGTATTGCTCTTCATGTTGCAGGGACTGGGACGGAAGGGAGATTTTCCCGATGCAGTGAAATTTATCTATCAGCATCCGGATACTACTCAAAAGCTGATAGATGCCATTACCGATTTATCTGTAGATTATGCAAAAAAACAAATCGGGCATGGAGTGGAAGTATTCCAGCTTTTTGATACCCACGCCGGATTAATTCCATTTGAGCTTTATAAAAAATTGTTTCTTCCTGCCACCGAAAAAATAGCTGCCTCCGTCAGGGAAGAAAATGTTCCATTCATCTTCTTTCCCAAAGGCCTGGGAGCAGGCATAGCTGAGATAAAGCCTACCCATTGCGATTACTTAAGCATCGACTGGCAAACTTCTCTTTCCTCCGCCAGGCAAATGGTTCATCCCGAAATAGGATTACAAGGTAATATGGACCCCAGGTTGCTGTTTGCAAGCCGGGAAAATTTGGAAAAAGAGCTGAACAGCTGTATTGAATTTGGCAGCCGGAATATGAACTGGATATTTAACCTGGGACATGGTTTTATTCCTGGGCTTCCATATGAAAATGCTCATTTCCTGGCCAATTGGGTGAAAACTGCCGATTGGAAAAGAAAATAAAAAAAAGTTCTCTAAAATCTCCAAATGAACAGGTTGCTGCAGGTTTATTTTTAAAGATGCATCTGTAATTAACCGGCAAAAAAAAGTATGGAAAATACAGACAGAATAGCAGAAAACTATCTTCGTCTTCAACAGACAATCACCGAAACAATTGAAAAGGCTGATGGAAGAGGAAAATTTTCTCAGGATAAATGGACATCGGAACTTGGCTCTGGTGTCACCTCTGTTATTCAAAATGGGACAGTCGTTGAAAAAGGAGCAGTAAACTTCTCACACGTTAAGGGAAAATTTACTCCTGCAATGGAAACCATACTGGGAGAAAAAGCACACTCCTACTCTGCAACTGGAATTTCTTCCATCCTGCATCCTGAAAATCCATGGGTCCCCATCATTCATATGAATGTCCGCTTTTTTGCACTCGATAATGGCACTTCCTGGTTTGGAGGAGGTATCGACCTCACACCACATATCAT
>CAVVFN010000006.1:0-9314 GCA_963747515.1 uncultured Prolixibacteraceae bacterium | reverse complement strand
TTGTGGATAGAAGCTAAAACCGCCAAACAAAATTAATATTCCGGTGAAAGTTAGAATGGTGTATTTTTTTATCTTCATTTTTTTAATAAATCAGTAATTCAATAACTTTGAAAGATCAATTATCTCGTATGGTTTATCAGCAAAAGCAGCATAATAACTAAGTTGAACCGTTCCTTGAGTTGCATCGGTTTTTATGATGGCATATCCCGGCAAATCAGTCTGCCGGTAAAACGATACAAATTTTTCTTCTTTCTGCAACATCGCCTTTCTTGCATCAAGCGTCTCAGGTTGCCATTCAGGAACATTCTCTGCCAGCGAGGGACCATACGCTTCAATCACTTTCCCGGGGCGGATATAATTCCTGTCTCTGACTACACTTATCACCATAACCTGAACAACCGGACCATACGGGGTATTCCGCCGGACTACCGAGTACCGGTGTAAATGTCCGCACAACACAATGGCTTTATTTTTTGCGATTACTTCGAGCAATTTTTCCCGCTTTGCTTCATCATTTCTTAAGGTATGCCAGCATCTTTCCGTCACAGGAATAACCGGTTCGTGTATCGCTACAAATTTAAATTTCGCCTGGGATTTCGAAAATTCACTTTCAAGAAAAGCGGCCATATCCGTTTCCTTATCCCACGGATCGATACAAACGATTTGAACACTGCCCGATGAGTAGGAATAGCTGGCATTGTTGATCGCCGGATTACCGGTTTGTTTTCGGAACAGCGGTATATAATATTCCTGAAAGGCTTCTTCGGCACCTGGTCCGGTTATATCGTGATTTCCCTTTGCAATTATCCATGGAACGGGCATACGGGTCTCATCAACAGCTTTTATAACATCCGCAGCCATCTCCCGTGCTTTTTCAGCCGAACCTGCAAGGCCTTCAGAGAAATCGCCCAACTGAACCACAGCCTTTACCGGTGGATTTTCAGATTCAGCTTTTTCCCTGATAACAGACATAAAACCGGTCCAGTTTTCTTTTGTTATAGCAGTATATTCCTTGATTTGCCGAAGGTCGCCTGGTTTATCTTTTAACCACTCCTGCTCATGGTTTTCAGGCAGATCGTAATGAAGGTCGCCCAGAACGATTAAGCTGCTTTTTTGGGCGGCACATTGAAATAAAGCTAAGGTGGCAAATAATGCAGTTACAAAAATAATTTTCACTGAACTTTTCTTCATGGAGTTAAATTGATTTCGTTGAGGGTTGCCGGGACTTCGTCAAATCCGTAATAATGATGTTCAATTTTAGTTGGATAAATCTTTACAATTCTTAGACCTGACGGAGCATCGCCCAGTGGTTTTCCGGCGGCACTGGTGGTAATCAGCTGAATGCCTTCAAACTCAGCAATTGCATTATTATGATAATGCCCAGAAAATATAGCTTCAACATTGTTTTCCTTAAAAAGAGAAAGGTATTTTTCCCGTTTCTCCGGACTGATATTTGAATAGGTTTCCGTCTCATCAAATGAATGGATAAAAAACGGATAATGACAAAACAGGATGACCTGGTTCGCATTTTTATTTTTTTGAAGTGTTTTTTTCAACCAGTTGAATTGTTTCTGTTCGGCTTTTGGCAAGTCATTTTTTATCAGACTTGAATTGAACCCAACGAACAGAGCGCCTTTATGTGTAAATGAAAATTTATCGTAACCGTAATTTTTAATGTAGGCTTTTATACTTTTCTTATCCGGTTTATTTCCCACATCGTGATTGCCCGGAGTATAATAAACCGGGATTGCCTTCCTGATTTCAGCCGTTATCCGTTTAAATTCTGTAATCTGCGCCTTGTCTTTACCATTATGAACAAAATCGCCGGTTATCACTACAAAATCAGGCTTTAAGCGGTTAACTTCAGCGACAGCTTTTTGATATAAAGCCGTCTCTTTTTCAAAACCTGCATTATTTTTAAACATACCAAATTGTGGATCGGTGATTTGTATGAAAAAGAAAGGTTGAGTGTTATTTTGTGCTTCGGCTACGGGCACAAATTGAAAAACAGAAACAAGCAGAACAACAACAACCTGAATTTTTAATTTCATCATCTTTTAACTTTACTGGTGGATTTTGATAAAGTTACAAATAATAAATTCTGATTTATAAAAGGCCGGATTTTTAAACCCGGCCTTTTATAAAATGATTATTAATAATCCAGGATTTACCAGCCCGGGTTTTGATCTAAATTAGGATTGGTCAACCTGTCATCTTCTGGTATTGGGTAGTAATAATTTTTATCTTCCCATGTTCTCCGGATGGTGTTCAGCCATGTAACCTCTCCATAAGTATCATGCGTTAAGCTGTAAGGATTGGGTTGTCCGCCGTACGTATCGCTTACAGGGATTGCAGGATATGGTGGAGTTGTTGCAGGCGGTGTTTTATAATAAACCACATCGAACGTACCATCCTGGTTCAAATCCATAGGAGTATCCAGTCCCGGAACATAAATTCCGTTCCATTCCATTTCAAGGAGTTCCCCTCTTTTCCAACGCATAAGATCATAAAAACGGAAACCTTCCATGGTCAGTTCAATTCCTCTGTCTCTCCTGATTTCAAGAATAACCGGATCATTGATATCGGGGAAATAATTTTCCTGAAGATATGGATCCACCTTTACCGGTTTGGTTGTGAGGCCTCCGGTAATGCCTGCCCTGGCTCTTAAAGCACCAATTGTCATTGCCCAGTCATCATCGGTTAATGTACCCAATTCAGCTTTGGCTTCGGCATAATTAAGGAGTACTTCGGCATAGCGGAAGATGGATACGGAATTATAGTTTAAATCTCTTGTATCGATAAAAACATCATCAAGACTCCATTTAATTGGCTGATAACCGGTATAGGAATAGAGCATATCCGGAGCTACTTTAAAAGAAACCCCATTATTTGTTCTTTCATAGTCTACTCCTCTGATGGTTTGTTGTAATCTTTTATCCCTATTTGCCATTTCTTCATAGAAAAGCATGGTTTTATAATCTGGATTGTCAGTAAAAGGTGTTCCGTCAAGGTTTAAATAGGTATTGATAAAGGTGCGGATAAAATTAAAGCGTACTCCGGTTGTTGTGCTAGTGTAATACCAGTTAGCCGAATGGGTTTCGCCCAATGCAGGGTCCATAATAACAGCCATCATAATTTCATCAGCAACAGGATCCTGCCGGATAAAAAGTTCCCTGTACGACATATCCGTTCCTGAACCTGTATAAATTTTATATCCCGATTGATCCATGATAACTTTGGCCGCACTGGCAGCTTCATTTAACCAGTCATTGGCTGAGCCCTGCAATCCCAGTTCGGTATGGTATTTTCTGAAAGTTCCTTCAAAGAGGCAGACCCGTGATTTAAGGGCGTATGCCACCCATTTGGTAACAAGACTGCTTGTAGGATCGCTTGTCAGTGCGATATTTTCACATGCATAATTCAAATCAGCCAGAACATTATCCATGACTAAAGAGCGGGGGTCCCTTGCTTTATATAATTCAGGGTCCTCCACATCAAGCGGCACTTCTATCCATGGAACATCTCCGTATCTTTTTACCTTTTCGAAATAAAAGAATGCCCTGAAGAATCGGGCCAGGCCAATATAATTATTTCTTATTTCCTCCGTAATATTTTCATTGGTTGTACAGTTTTCAATAAAAAAGTTAAAGTTCCTTAGGTGTCCCCAATCCCAGTCGCGATCGGCGCCTAAAGCAACAATATCATTTCCTGAAGCACTTCCGTCATCGTCGGAGGTTGAACTGTAAGCTCCCTGCATAATAAAGGGTGGTGCACCTCTTCGTGCTGCATAATCCGACATACCATCGGCAGTATGTATATTATTGGCACTTGGCAACCAATTATAGAATGAATAAGAATATAATTCCAGACCTTTTTCACTTCCGAATACCGATTCCTTTGAAGCTGTATCCTGTGGGATTTGTTCCAAATCGCAGCCAAATAAAAAGAGTGCGAAAATTATGAATCCAATTTTATGTAGTTTCATCATTTTAAATTTTTTTGATTAGAATGTTACAGATATTCCAAAACTCAGGCTCTTTAACATTGGATAATTGTACCCGTCTCCTGAACCGCCACTGGATAATATCAAATCAGATGGCCCTGTATTTTCCACATCAATATCTTTGGTTATTTTGTAAAGTGGAGACCAGGTCCAGAGATTCTCACCCGATAAGTAAATCTTGGCATTTTCGGCCCCGATTTTTGAGATCAGCGATACCGGCAGGTTGTAACCCAGCTGGATATTTTTCAGCCGGATATAGGCAATATTCTGCAGGTAACGCGTTTGTGGATTATCCGTCAAAATACCACCACTTCTGTTTGCTACCCTTCCAACATATCTGGGCATGTAAGCATCCGGATTCTCCGGTGTCCAGTGATTATTCAATTGCCATGAAGGCAGCGGGTTGTATGGCCTGTTGTATTGTCCCCAGAAGACACTGGCTTCGCTGCTAGGAAACCAGTCTTGTTTTCCAACTCCCTGAAAGAATGCGGTGAAGAAAAGATTGTTCCAGTTCGATCCCAGGTTAATTCCGTACATATAGCGGGGGGCAGAATTCCCTATAATTTTTCTGTCACCAGGATTGCTGACCCTGTTGGTTCCGGGATCTATTTTCCCATCATTATTAATGTCTTTTAATTTTATATCCCCCGGGTAAATAATTCTGGCATTTGTTGTTTTAAACCTGCTTTGATCGGCATGACTGTCAATATCTGCCTGGTCAACAAAAAATCCTTCATTCGTGTAACCCCAGATTTCACCAACCTGCATTCCTTCATAATAATCATCAAGGTTACCTTCAGGATTATTATATTTTGTTACCACAGCTTTATTGTCGGCAAGTGTTAAACGGATATCATAGTTAAACGGTTTGGAAGCCACATTAAATCCGTCTCTCCAGGTAACCGAAACTTCCCATCCCTTTGTTTCCAAATCTGCATAGTTTCCTTTTGGAGGAGTTGCACCAAATATGGCGGGTAAGGTCATTCCAATAGTAAACATATCGGTAGTTTTTCGCAGGTACATATCTCCCACAAAAATCAATCTGCCGGAAGCCATCGCCATATCCAGACCAATATCTGTTGTAGTGGATGTTTCCCATGTTAATCCATCGGGCAACACACTGGGGCGGCTGGTTTGCTGTGGTTTTGTTCCACCTAATATGCGGCCAGACTGGCTGATATTAAAGATCTCCTGGTACACATATGAAGCAATATTACCATTCCCCAGTGAACCATAGGAAGCTCTTAATTTTAAATTTGAAATTAATTTATCAGAAACATTCCAGAAGGGTTCATTAGAAATCCTCCAGCCTGCAGAATAAGAAGGGAAAAAGGCATACCTTTCATTGGACGGAAATTTGGAAGAACCATCGTACCGTCCGTTGATCTCAAACAAATATTTGTCGTTAAATGAATAATTAATTCTTGAAAAGCCTCCGAAGATATTCCATTTCTCATAGCTGCCATCCACGTTAACATCTTCTCCAAGCGCTAAACTCAGGTCGATTGCATCTTCAAAAATAAGTCCGTTTCGCTCTGCTTCCAGTTTTTTATATAAAGATTCTTCATAGTTAAAACCTGCCATAATTTTAAGATAGTGCTTTTCATTATAGGTTTTTTCAAATTCACCATAAAGGTTTGAAGCCAAATATTTGGTTTCCCGCCAGATATCACGAAGATCATTTGTGGATGTACCGACATAAGAAATAACATCCGGGCTTTTCTCATAAGGGACGGGTACTCTTTTGCGCTTTTCATTATCATCAGTATTCCGGAAAGTAAAGTCGCCGTTTATTCTCAGATTATCATTAAAAAATCCGGCAGTAAAAGCAGTAGTATTTTTAAATACCCTTTTACTGGTATCGTAGCCATTTTTACCATACCACATATCCCCTACCTGATAAACTGAAGTGTGCGTCAAAGAACCATCAGGATTGAACATTGGTGACATTGGATTACCTTCATCTGCAATGTTTCGCCATATACCGCTTCCTTCACCAACATTCAATGGTATATGGTATTTCATATTTGAAAACTGCGTATTGTTATCAACTGTTAACCATGGGAAAACCTGTATTGAACCCTTTGCCCTGAAATTTAGCATTTCGTAATCATCAGAATTATAGTTAAAAATTCCTTTTTGGCCCAGATAACGTCCGGTAATCATGTAACTTGTAGTCTGTGAACTTCCTGAAATAGTTACATTATGCTCATTGGAAGTGGTATAATTTTTATACAACTCGTCGTACCAGTCAGTACTGTAGTAATAAACATATTCACCATTGGAAGGATTAATTTCCCACTGCTGGTCAAACTCACCGGGATGCTCACTTCTGTATTTTAATTCTTCCAGGTATTCCTGTGAAAACCGAATGGTTTTATTTGCTTTGCTTGGATAGGAGCCTTCCCAGTTATATGTGGCTTCGTTGAACATTTTTGCCCATGTGTAGCCATCCCAGACATAATCCGGTAAAACCACAGGATTTTTTACGGCAAAGTTTGCAGAATAAGTGATATTTGTTCTTTCCTTTGAAGGATTTTTAGTCGTAATCAATACCACTCCAAAAGCTCCCCTGGCACCATAAATTGATGCTGACGCAGCGTCTTTTAAAACAGAAATACTTTCAATATCGTTTGGATTGATTAAGCTGGGATCACCTTCTACACCATCAATTAATACCAGGGCATCTCCCCCCTGGCCAATAGAAGTTGTACCCCTGATGTTATAGGCAGGTGCCTGATTAGGCCTTCCATCCAGTAAGGTAATGTTCAAATTTGGTATTACACCTTTTAGTCCCTGCGTTAAATTAGTAACTGTGCGGTTTTCAAACACTTCGCCTGTCACCTGATCGACTGCTCCCGTTAAATTGGCTTTCTTTTGTGTACCGTATCCAACCACAATCACTTCATCCATACCGATTGTCTCAGCTTCCATGCTAACAGAAAAAGTGGTCCGCCCTCCAATGGCGATTTCCTGCGTCTTCATCCCAACAAAAGAAAACTGAAGGACTTCAGCAGCTTCCGGTATCCGAAGCGTAAACTCACCGTCCGCATTGGTAACCGTACCCGTTGTGGTTCCTTTAACGGTAACGGAAACACCGGGCAATGGCAGTCGGTCGCTGTCGGTAACTTTTCCGGTAATTGTTTTTTGCTGTTGTTGTTCAGGCAGAGGAACAACATTCTCTTTCAGATTGGGCAACTGTTTTTCCAACTCTTTTTCGGGTGCTTTCCCGATCACGATTTGCCTGTCATTTATAATAAAAATATTATCAGTTCCGGCAAACAATTTATTAAGGGTTGTTTTAATATCTTCCTCCATTATCTGAAGCGAAACTTTACGCTCCAAATCCACTTGTTGCTCCTGGTAAAAGAAGATAAATTCACTTTGATTTTCAATCGCCTGAATGACATCTTTTACGGCAGTATTTTCAAAATTCAGCGATAATTTGGTGCTTTGGGAATAGGATGTGGCGCTGAAAGCAATTGTCGTGCTTACTGTTATAAGAAAAAAAGCGAGCCGCATAATTCGCATGATTTTTCGGAAATATATATAAATATTCCCTTTAAGTTGTTTACTTTTCATAATTTTGTTAGATTTTATTGATAAAATAGAATTCATTTTAAAGCCGGGGTCTGTTGGTCGCACATCCCGGTTTTTTCATAAGCCTGGTTTGATTTAGTTCATTGGCAACCCTTTCTTTTTTGCTGGTTTAATTACAATCGCATCATTTGCTGATTCCACAGAAAAGGATGCTGAAAAAGCTATATTTTCCAGCACCTTCTCCAGGTTTTCGGCCAAATCGAGTTTCCCGCTGAAGGTAATCCGGCCGGAGAGCTTCTCGGTTAAAATACTTTTATTATAATAGCGTTCCAGTTTTTTAAAGACTTTACCAATGGGTTCATTCTCAAAAATGAGGTAACCATTAACCCATGAGGCATATAATTCTACATTTACCTGGTCTTTTTCAAGGTTATCTTCTTTCTTGTCGTAAACAATCCGTTCACCGGGGGCAAGTTCCAGCGGATGGGCAAACCGCCTGTTCTTTTCAGCACTAATCTTACCGGAAAGAAGTACAGCCTGCGTTGTGGCATCGCTTTCATAGGAAGATACATTAAACCGGGTACCGGTCACTTCGATTTTAAGGTCTCCGGTTATCACCCGGAATGGTCTTGAGGGGTCGGATTTGACATCGAAGAATGCTTCTCCCGACAGATAAACTTCACGGGTATTACCTGTAAACCTTACCGGATATGAAAATTGGGTTCCTGAATTGAGCCAGATTTTTGTTCCGTCGGCCAAAGTAACTTCCGAGCGTTTTCCATAAGGAATGATAATATGGGCCAGATCGGACTTTTCGCTGGCTGATCCTTTATCCATGGTCACCGTGTCATTGTTTATCGTAATTTCACCAGTTGCATTTTGGTGGATTTCGGTGCGCTCGCTGCTGAACTCACTCACCGAACCGTCGGGCATTATCACTCTTCCTTTCTCAAAAACATCGCTGTTGAAGGCTTCGAAAGGTAATTTTTCCGGTGCATTCCGAAAATAATACAATGCCCCACCAATTGAAACCAACAGTAGAATAAGGGCAGCAATTTTAGCACTAGCCCGGCTGATTTTTCTTACGCGTGTTTCCGGTTTAACTTTTTGGTACATCTCCAATTGCCGCTGTTTTGAGATGGAAGGTTCAACTGCCCGGACAGATTTTATAAAAAAGGCTGCCTCTTTAATTTCTTCTCTTTTTTCGGGATATTTTTGCAGGAATCCGGACCAAAACCTGTCGGTTTCCTTATTGGGATGCAGCACCCAATGCATAAAATCGTCATCGTGAATAAAATCTTCGGCTGAATAATGGATATACTTTTTGTACTTCACTGTGTCATCTTTATACTTCTATAAAGGCATGACATTGAAAAACATCATCAGTTTTTTTTAATTTTTTTCTTCAATACAGCAATTGCTTTGGAAATAAGGTTGCGGCAGGCTTCAACGCTGATGTCCATTATTCCTGCAACATCGTTGTAATCCAGTTCTTTTGTAAAACGCAGGTAAACGGCTTCCTTTTGCCGGGGGCTGAGTTTTTTTAATGCAGATGCAAGCATTCTTGATTTTTGGCTGGCTTCCTCTTCCAGTATCAAATCATGTTCGACTGACCAGGTTACATCGAAGTAGTAATCTGCTGCATCCTTGTTGTGTTCATAATAATTTTCAGATTGAATTTTTCGCAGCAACTTTCTTTTAAAGGATTTCAACAGGTAATACAGGATATTGTCTGTATTGCCCAGATTTTTGCGGTTTTTAATTAAATCAG
>CAVVFN010000005.1:0-660372 GCA_963747515.1 uncultured Prolixibacteraceae bacterium | reverse complement strand
GTAAGGTCAAACGTTGAAGGGGGGCATGTTCCGGAAACAGTTGTCACCGTATAGGTCACTGTTTGTGCCGTTTTATTGGAATTGGTTAGTGTGCCGCTGATGACTGTTCCGTTGCCTGCTGCTCCGCCTGTAACGTTCGCCGGTAGGGTGGGAGCTTCCCAGGTATAGCTTGTGCCCGCAGGAACCGATCCGTTGGTTCCGTTAACGGGTGTAACGGTAAACATTTTTCCGCTGCAAACAGTTGCCGACATATTAGTAATCGAAGGACCCGGATTAACAGTAACGGTAACGGAAAAAGCTACACCATCACAGTTTCCTGATGTTGGAGTGACAGTATAAACTACATCTTTTGGAGTGGTGGCTGTATTTTCAAGCTGTCCGCTAATACTGGATTCATTGGTTCCTGCTGCTAACCCGGTAATTCCTGTAACGGTTGGGGCCGCCCAGCTATAGTAGGTTGTTCCCGAGGGAATGGTACCGTCGGTTCCGTCAACCGGTGAATAATTGAAAGATTCACCGCTGCAAATTATAAAATTAGCCGGGCTGACGGAAGGAGTCGGCTCAACATTAACAGTTACTGTAAAAGGCGTTCCTGTACAGCTTCCCGAAGAAGGAGTAACCGTGTAAGTTGCCGTTTGTGTTGTTGAAGTTGGATTGAAAAGTGTGCCGCTGATTGTTGTCGATCCGCTTCCGATCGTACCGCCAGTAATGTCACCTGTTACTGTTGGCGCCTGCCAGCTGTAGGTTGTACCTGTAGGTACTGTCCCGTTAGTTGCGTCTGGAGTCAAGGCAAAACTACCGCCGCTGCATATGGTTCCAGTCATCGCATTAATGGAAGGCTTTGGCTGAACGGTGACGGTAACTGTAAAATCTGCACCGGAGCAACTGCTTCCCGATGAAGGAGTAACTGTATAAGTTGCTGTTTGTGGTGTTGTGGTGGAATTGATAAGCGTACCGGTAAGGGAAGAACCGCTGCCTGCTTCTCCACCCGATAATCCTCCGGGAACAACAGGTTCTGACCAGCTATAGGTAACTCCGGCAGGAACAATTCCATTTGTAACATTAACAGGGGTTATGGTAAATGTTTCACCGCTGCACGAATTTGCAGTCATCGGATTCATGTCTGGTTCCGGAGTTACATTCACCTGCAGATAAAACAATTTACCAATACAACCGTCAAAAGAAGGGGTTACTGCATAAGTAACCGTTTGTGTGGAATTTGTGGTATTGGTTAGAGAGCCGGAAATAATCGTACTTTCACCTGTTTCTGCACCGGTTATACCACTCGATTGTGACGATATAGCCCATTTATAGGATGTTCCGTCAGGAACTACTCCGTCAGTGCCGTCGATTGGCGATACATTAAAATTACCGCTGTTGCAAATGTTCTCTGTTAAATCTTCAATGTTGGGGTTAGGATTCAAAGTTACAGTTGCGGTTGACTCGTTTCCCACACAATTATTAGCTGTAGGAATAAAAGTAAATGTTATTGTTACCGGTGAACTGGTGGAATTTGTCAATGAAACTGTTGGAACAGGTCCCGTCCCTGATTCTGCAATTCCTGTAACATCGGAAACATGGTCCCTCGTCCAGCTAAATGTTGCTCCTCCGGTTAAACTTGTAGGAACAATTGACGCGATAGCCACTCCGGAACATCTTGTCTGATCGGACGGGGTAAGAATAGCCACAGGTATTGGATTAACAGTTACTGTTGCGTATGCAGGTGCACCTGCACAGCCATCTACATTTGCTGTGATAGTAAATGTAACGGTTACAGGAGAGGTGGTTGTATTGGTTAATGTTCCGGAAATATTACCGGAACCGGAATCCATCAATACCCGTTACTGTAGTTATATTGTTTCTGGTCCAGGTATAGGTTATTTCCGGATTACTGTTGCTGCTGCTCAGTTCAATTGTGGTAATTGTTTCTTCGGAGCAGATAGATTGAGCGGTGGGTGAAGGTACCGCATTCGCCCTTGGATTAACAATCACCTCGGCTGAGCCCGAAACCGGATTAACACATCCGGGATTAGGCGTTGGATAAGCAACACTGACCAACTCATAGGTAAAAGTACCTGCAGTAGTTGTCAGAACTGCTAAATCTTTGGAACTGTTTGCCTCAACATAAATGGTATGAGCAATGGAATTTTTTCTGTAAGTGATGTTAACAGGTAATGATATTGGGTTTTTAAATATTATATTCGGTGAATCTTCATCCTGACATACGGACTGAGAATTCAATAGAGGCTGTTGGAGTTGGATATACTGTAATAGTGAATTGCATGGGCGTACCTTCACATCCGTTGGCTGATGGGGTTACTGTTATTGTAGCTGTAATCGGATCTACGTATCATTTGTAGTTACAAAAATTGGGAATATTTCCATTACCACCGGAGGCCAATCCAATCTCCGGTTGTATCATTTGTCCATGCGAATGTTGTTCCGGCTACAGGTCCCGAAAAAATGATTCCGGTAGTTGTAGTATTATTACAAAGAATTTTATCTGTTACAGGAGTTACAGTTGGCACAGGATGTACGGTAACCGTTGTAAAAACAGATGCCGGACAGCCGTTTACATCTGTTACAGTTACGGTATAGTCTCCTGCATCTGTAGGGGTCATATCATCCCTTGATGGATTTTGAGCATTCGAAGTAAAGCTATTTGGTCCTGTCCAGTTGTATTCATAAACAGGTGTTCCTCCTGATGGAATTGAATTTAAGTTTAGCGTAAATCCTTCGCAGATTGGGCTATTTGAAGAGGAGGTTACGGTGAGTAATTCTGGCTGACCGTGATTGTTACGCTGTTGGTCTGGCTGGAACAATCGTCATTTACTGTTAAGGTATAAGTTCCGGCTGAAGATTATTGACAGTAGCTGTCGTGCCTACCTCGGTATTGGAATTATTTTTCCATGAGTAAATTACTCGTACCTACTGCATTGGTCACGGCCCCGGCAGTCACTGAACCGGTACTTGCCCCAAAGCAGGTTTCATCGGTTTTACTGGAGGCAGCCAGCGCCAGTCCAGCTGCTGGCTGACCGATGATTACGCTGTTGGTCTGGCTGGAACAATCGTCATTTACTGTTAAGGTATAAGTTCCGGCTGGAAGATTATTGACAGTAGCTGTCGTGCCTACCTCGGTATTGGAATTATTTTTCCATGAGTAAATTATCGTACCTACTGCATTGGTCACGGCCCCGGCAGTCACTGAACCGGTACTTGCCCCAAAGCAGGTTGCATCGGTTTTACTGGAGGCAGCCAGCGCCAGTCCAGCTGCTGGCTGACCGATGATTACGCTGTTGGTCTGGCTGGAACAATCGTCATTTACTGTTAAGGTATAAGTTCCGGCTGGAAGATTATTGACAGTAGCTGTCGTGCCTACCTCGGTATTGGAATTATTTTTCCATGAGTAAATTATCGTACCTACTGCATTGGTCACGGCCCCGGCAGTCACCGAACCGGTACTTGCTCCAAAGCAGGTTTCATCGGTTTTACTGGAGGCAGCCAGAGCCAGTCCAGCTGCTGGCTGACCGATGATTACGCTGTTGGTCTGGCTGGAACAATCGTCATTTACTGTTAAGGTATAAGTTCCGGCTGGAAGATTATTGACAGTAGCTGTCGTGCCTACCTCGGTATTGGAATTATTTTTCCATGAGTAAATTATCGTACCTACTGCATTGATCACGGCCCCGGCAGTCACCGAACCGGTACTTGCTCCAAAGCAGGTTTCATCGGTTTTACTGGAGGCAGCCAGAGCCAGTCCAGCTGCTGGCTGACCGATGATTACGCTGTTGGTCTGGCTGGAACAATCGTCATTTACTGTTAATGTATAAATTCCGGCTGGAAGATTATTGACAGTAGCTGTCGTACCTACCTCGGTATTGGAATTATTTTTCCATGAGTAAATTATCGTACCTACTGCATTGGTCACGGCCCCGGCAGTCACCGAACCGGTACTTGCTCCAAAGCAGGTTTCATCGGTTTTACTGGAGGCAGCCAGAGCCAGTCCAGCTGCTGGCTGACCGATGATTACGCTGTTGGTCTGGCTGGAACAATCGTCATTTACTGTTAAGGTATAAGTTCCGGCTGGAAGATTATTGACAGTAGCTGTGGCCTACCTCGGTATTGGAATTATTTTTCCATGAGTAAATTATCGTACCTACTGCATTGGTCACGGCCCCGGCAGTCACTGAACCGGTACTTGCCCCAAAGCAGGTTGCATCGGTTTTACTGGAGGCAGCCAGCGCCAGTCCAGCTGTGGCTGACCGATGATTACGCTGTTGGTCTGGCTGGAACAATCGTCATTTACTGTTAAGGTATAAGTTCCGGCTGGAAGATTATTGACAGTAGCTGTCGTACCTACCTCGGTATTGGAATTATTTTTCCATGAGTAAATTATCGTACCTACTGCATTGGTCACGGCCCCGGCAGTCACCGAACCGGTACTTGCTCCAAAGCAGGTTGCATCGGTTTTACTGGAGGCAGCCAGAGCCAGTCCAGCTGCTGGCTGAGTAATAGTAAATGGTTCCCGTACCAATACATCCGGCAGCGTCAGTAACTGTAACAGAATAAGTTCCTGCAATTAGTTCCGTGATGTCCTCTGCCGAGTTTGAATATGAGGCTGGTCCGGTCCAGCTATAACTAAAAGGTGCAGCACCTCCGTTTACTGTAATATTAATAGCACCATTACTTCCTCCAAAACAACTTACTGGAGTTAAAATATCAGCAATAGTAATTGTTCCGCATTCAGCGGCTCCAAATTCTCCAAATGCACTAAGATTATAGACTGAAAAATTATTGCTTCCAGTATCAAAGAAAGGGTAACTGGTGGAGGTATTAGTTTGATATAATTTTAAGTTTCCTGCCGCGGTATACCCGCTCGATTCTCCGAAATAATTTGAAAGTGGCTGATGCACTGAAGGCACCCAGCCCTGAACTTGTTATGTCCCAGTGCCGGTTAAGGTATTTGGTATTGTTTAAATTGGCAGGTATGGTTCCGGCACCGGCAGAAGAACTCAAAGAAATTGAACCGGCTGAGTTTACACTACTGAAATTTATGTTTACTGGAATGGCTTCAGTACCTGTTGCAAGCGGAAAATTATATATTCCAGGTCCTGTAACTGGTATCTGAATGGTATGTGTGTCCAGAAACAATTTACTGTTGGTTCCAAATACGAGTTGATTTGTAATAGACAAATTACTCTTTAAGGCTATGTTGATATTATTATATTTAATGCCCTGTTTAAGGGAATCTGACTTAACACATTGAATGTTAATCCGGGTGTAGTAGATACATTTCCAAACTGAAATGTTCCTCCAATCGTGTTTTTTGTGCCGGTTCCCGAAAGAATCCCAAATCCAATTCCGTTAGTGGCAGTACTTGGATTTTGAAACTCGATGGTGCCGCCGGTGAAGTTGAACGTTCCTTCATCGGTCACGTTAAGTGATCCGGTATTGCTTAACCCGTTACCAACGGTACTTAATTTTACTGTTCCTCCTGAAATATAAATTCCTGAAAGTATACTCCGGAACGGGTGGGGTTAAATGTCCGCTGGCGCTGCTTTCCAGACGTCCGGCAATGTCAACAGTCCCACTCAGTACGATAAAAGCCCCGTTGCCTTCGGTGCGGATGGTATTCCCTGAATTGTCCAAAATCAAGTGTGCCTGAATTAACCCGGATTAACCCGTTATTGGTGATTGAAAAATGACCGGTAGATAAAGTACCTCCTGTAAGATCAAACCCTCCTGTTGCCGGAATGGTTAAACCATTACTGTAATTCAAAGCCAGACTGCTTCCGCTGCCAATTGTTATTAATCCGCCATTAAGTGTCAGCAGACCACCACTGGAAACGGTTACATTACCGTCAACTGTCACCAGTGTTGAAATATTGCTCTTACTGGATAATAACATTTTCAAAAGTCGTTGTTCCTTTAATGGTTGAAGGGCCTGTACCGGTAAATTCAACCGTTCCGTTTGCACTGCCGTTGTAAATGCCTGTTAACGATGCTTTCCCAGTTACCCGAAAGGGCAATCTTTCCGCTCGGTGGAATTGATGGTTCCTGCGTTGGATAAGCTACCGTTTGCTGTTAATGTAAATGTACCTGTATTTAAAGTTCCCCCGCTTTGGATGGTAATGTACGTTACTAGTTTCATTTTGGGTAAGTGTAACTGCATAAGGTGACTGGAATGTACTAGCATCATCAGTTCATCAGGAACTCCTTTGGTCCCCATGTAGAAGGATCATTCCAGTTGCCAGTTGCTTTTGCAGTAAATAGTTCCTGCCATCCCCGATTTCAGAGTCACCCCTTCCTCAATTTCCCCGCTTTTCTGCTGTGGGGCTTCCTCTCCCGTAACATAAATGCTGTGCGCAGCGGTGGCTTTATTGCCGGCGGCATCGGCAATTTCGTACACCCGGGTGAGGGAATAGGGGCAGATGGTGCTGCTTTTGGTTTCGGTGAGCAGGCGGAAGGTGGCTGCATCCACGGAGCAGTTGTCGGTGGCCGAGCCTCCGGCGGCAGTCAGCTGCTGCAGGGAAGTCCATGCGGCGGGGAGGGGCTGCCCGCATTCCACCGATGCATCGGCAGGGAGGGTAAGCACGGGAGGCTGGCGGTCTTCCACGGTAACGGTAAACGACTGCGGCTGGCTTTCGTTGTGCATGGCATCGTATGCCCGGTAAACCACGCGGGTGGTGCCAACCGGGAACTCGTCGCCGGGAGAGGCAGTCCCTTCCAGCCGGATGAGGTGGGGCGGGGTGCAGTTGTCGGAGACCACCGGGCGCATCCAGAAAACGGTGTTGCTGCAGCGGCCCGGGTCGGCGGCAACGGTGATGTTGCCGGGCAAACCTTCCAGGCGCGGCACCTGGTTGTCGGAAATGGTGATGGTAAAGGTGCAGGTGGCGGTGCTGCCGTCGGTGCCGGTGGCGGTGTAGGTAATCATGGTGGCCCCCTCGGGGAAGGTGTAGTCGCCAATGAGGTTGATGCCCGTGGCGGGTGAGGCATCCACTACGGTGCCGTCCATCTCCCAGGTGAGGGTTGCTACCTCGCTTTCATCAAATTCGGGGTCGAGCTCCCCGGCCATGAAGGCCGAGCATTCGTTGATGTCGGTGTAAGTGGAGATGTCGCCGGGGCAAACAAGCGCCGGGGCACGCGAATGCATTTGGTTGCTTGTTGTCCTGCTTGCAGCAGGATTTGGCTCTGGCCGATTTTCAATTCCGCTGCGCTCCAACTTGTTGCTTGCGACTTGAAGCTTGAGGCTTGAGGCTTGAAGCTTGTTTTCCGTTGCGGCATAACGAAAACCGGTTCCCGCGGATGGAACGAAAAGGATTGGGTTTGTGCCTGCGCTGGCCAATAAGACTTCCGGAGTAAGGTTGCAGGAGTCTGCAAGATGGACGGCGGCTTTTGATTTAAGTGGCTGGTCTCCTGAGTATCTCTTGTAAAGGTAGGGAGGAGGGCCGTTAATCCGGAGAATGCCGCAGGCTTTGTACGTATCGGAATGGCCTCTTTCATGAGTGCTGCCGGCAGCAAAATGACAGGTGTAAAAAGAGGGCACGTCTGGCCGGTGGGAGAATTGCGGGTTCAGGAAAGTATAGTTAGGATATTTGTTCCGGATCAGGGAAGCAAAAAGGAACGGATTATTCGCGGGAAATGGCTCGTTATTGGGGATTAAGCCGGGGGGGTTCTCTTTGCGTAAGGGTAGACGAATCTCATACGGACCGGATCGGAGATCCGGTACCACGGTTAGAAGGAAAGAAAATAGGAATAAAATTCTAACAGGAACACTATGATCCTTAGTTTTTACCATCACCAAAATACCCGTGCCATAGTTTGCCGCAAGGCACTGATACTGCAAGTTAAGTTTAATTTTTTATTGTACTGCCCAGCTTCTGCTGTTTTTTATCAAGAGAACGTCGATTTTGTTTTTAGTTAATTGTTAATAAATGTAAAATGTTTATGCCTGCAAGATATAAATTCCTGAACAATAAACAACTAAAATAAGGATTTCTTTGAAGGGTTAAAAAAGAGGATTTTTACGATTGTATTTGCTGATTCGCCCTTAAAGGAGTCATTTTTTATAAATCAAAGGTCCGAAAACACATTCGCTGACCTTATTTTCAAAAAATCAAAACCTATACTTTATATAACATTTTTTAAGGATTAATGTTAAAAAAAGACCGTATGGTCTTCCGTCTTCCAACTTCGGTCTTCGGTCTTCCGACTTCCTCTTCAAACCCTCTACCACCCGAGCACCAAAAGCCACCAAATCCCACCAAAGGAAACTTTTCTGCCAATCAGAACTGGAGCCGTCATTTCAAAAGGATCGTCATCTTCCAACTTCGGTCTTCCGTCTTCGTCTTCCGTCTTCCAACTTCCCCTTTTACCACCAAAGCACCAAAAGCACCAAATCCCACCAAAGGAAACATTCCTGCCAATCAGAACTGGAGCCGTCATTGCAAAAGGATCGTCATCTTCCAACTTCGGTCTTCCGACTTCCGACTTCGGTCTTCCCTCTTCCGTCTTCCAACTTCCCCCTTTACCACCAAAGCACCAAAAGCACCAAATCCCACCAAAGGCAATCTTCCTGCCAATCAGAACAGATTGCTTCTCCCGTCCTGTTAACGATGCCGTTGCACGTTGAATTAAGGATAGTGCGTTTTTTGAATTATTATCATTTAAGAAGGTAGACGGGATCGCAATGACGCCGTTATTGGGACCAACTCCCTGCGTGGCCATGGAGCCGTCACTGCAAAAGGATCGTCATCTTCCGACTTCCGACTTCCGACTTCGGTCTTCCGACTTCCGTCTTCCAACTTCCCCTTTTACCACCAAGGCACCAAAAGCACCAAATCCCACCAAAGGAAATCTTTCTGCCAATCAGAACAGATTGCTTCTCCCGTCCTGTTAACGATGCCGTTGCACGTTGAATTAAGGATAGTGCGTTTTTTGAATTATTATCATTTAAGAAGGTAGACGGGATCGCAATGACGCCGTTATTGGGGCCAACTCCCTGCGTGGCCATGGAGCCGTCACTGCAAAAGGATCGTCATCTTCCGACTTCGGTCTTCGGTCTTCCAACTTCGGTCTTCGGTCTTCCGACTTCCAACTTCCTCCTTTACCACCAAAGCACCAAAAGCACCAAATCCCACCAAAGGAAACCTTTCTGCCAATCAGAACTGGAGCCGTCATTGCAAAAGGATCGTCATCTTCGCGATCTTCGGTCTTCCAACTTCGGTCTTCGGTCTTCCGTCTTCCGTCTTCCCCTTTTACCACCAAAGCACCAAAAGCACCAAATCCCACCAAAGGAAACTTCCTGCCAATCAGAACTGGAGCCGTCATTGCAAAAGGGATCGTCATCTTCCGACTTCCAACTTCGGTCTTCCGTCTTCCCCCTTCCCCCTTCCCCCTTCCGACTTCGGTCTTCGGTCTTCCAACTTCAGTCTCCGGTCTTCCGTCTTCCGACTTCCGTCTTCGGTCTTCGGTCTTCCGACTTCCAACTCTCTCTTCCCCCTTTCCCACCAAATCTTCACACCAGCTAAATACCCCGAAATTGATTCACCCAAATTTTCAAAAAAGTATTACATTTGGGGCAATGGTAACCTCTGGTATTTAATAGGGTTAAAAATTATTGTATGGTTACTAAAAAAGAATTAGCCGATTTCAAGGAATCTCTGACATCTGCACTGCAGAAAGCAGGTTACACTGCATTTGGACGTATATCTTCCTCAGAAACTATGTATAATTTTTACGCGCATCTTCCTGAGCAGGAAATGGTAGCTCTGTATGTTGAAGATAACAACCTGGATGAAATCAACAGGGTTTACCGGATTATCAAATACATCGATGAGCACCGGGGTGAAAGTTACAGTTTAAAAACCCTCTGCTATCAGCACGACATTGATTACAGCGTGTTTAATCATGCTGTTGAGAATTTGTCCTATATTGATAAAACGGGTGAAAGAAGCAAAACGCAGTACCATTGGATTCATACAGAAGAGCCTTCCTTCATTACAGCAAAAAATTTTGTTGAGCATATGCGGTTGCTTCGGGCAACCAAACTCAATAAAACCCTAAAAATGAAAATTAGCCAGGCTGTGGCAAAAGGTATGAGCAAAGATGATTTCTTAAAGGCCAACAATATAAGGAAAGGAGCTACTTATAAAGTTGAAGCTTATTATAATTATCAGAAAGTACAACAGCAGAAAAAGGAGGGTGCTGTTTCTGACTCTGAGCCGGAAAATACACCTGAACCTGAAAACTCATCTGTTTCAGAAACTGAGCTTCAGGATCCCGGAAGTCCCCTTGAGGTATCTGTATTAAAAGATCAAGAATCCCTGTCATCGTCGGAAAGGATGGATGAAACGGGTCTGCAGATGGAAAATTACATCCTGAGGCAGGAAATCAGGTATTTAAAGAAAATCAATAAAGCAAAGGATAAGCTCATAAAAGGGTTGCGGAAGAAGGTAAAGTAACCTTCACCCTGCATGCGATCTTTTTTTTGCGGGTGCTTTTTTACAGAACACCTGAATAGTTCTTGCCGTATTTGAACCGCCTTCAGATGCAGGGATAACGAGATCAAACGTTAACCTTTTCTGAGAACCGCATCCAACCTACACCACCCTCATTTTCCATTTTCCTTTTTTGAACAGCAGCCAGGTAAGTACGGCCAGGATGCTTTCAGATACAACTATGGCAATACTTGCTCCGGTAAGGCCCATCTCCAGGGTGACGGCAAGAATATAGGCAAGGGGAATTTCAATAATCCAGAAGCACAGCAGGTTGAGTTTGGTAGGAGTAAAGGTGTCGCCGCTTCCGTTAAACCCCTGGATGAGGACCATTCCGAATGCGTAAAAAACAAACCCAAAGCTGATGATGCGCAGCGCATGTGCACCCAAATCAACCACGGCAGTGTCGGAAATGAACAGGCGCATGAAAAATTCAGGGAAAAGGGCCAGCAGCAACCCTATAATCCCCATAAAGGTCATATTGGCGTAACAGGTTATCCAAACCGACTGTTCTGCCCGCTGAGGTTGCCGGGCACCAAGGTTCTGCCCCACCAGGGTTGAGGCTGCATTGCTGAGTCCCCATGCCGGCAGTAATGCAAAGAGGATGATCCGGATGGCAATGGTGTATCCGGCCAAAGCTTCCGGGCCACCTGCAGCAATTATGCGCACAAGAAAAATCCAGCTCGATGTGGCAACTAAATTTTGCAGAATGCCGCCACTTGAAATTTTAAGCAGTTCCAGCATGACCTTCACTTTTATCCGGATGCTGTGTACGTATAACCGTATCCGGTGATTGCCCCTGAAGAGCAGGTAAAACTGAAAAACAACGGCAATGCCTCTTCCGATGGTAGTGGCAATTGCAGCCCCGGTAAGCCCCAGTTCGGGAAAAGGACCCATTCCGAAAATGAGCAACGGGTCGAGGATGATGTTGATGAGGTTGGCAAGAAATACCACCCGCAGCGATATGGCAGCATCGCCTGAACTGCGGAATACCGCATTGATGACAAACAACAGCATTACCGCTGCATTTCCTCCAAAAATGATGGCCGGATACAAAGCGCCTTCATCGGCCATGCGCTCTGTGGCACCCATGAGAACCAGAAATTCCCGGGCAAACAGGATGCCCGGCAGGGCTATCAGCAGCGAAACAAAAATGCCGGCCAGTATTGCCTGAAACGCTACAACGCCTGCTTCGCGATGGCGCTTTTCCCCTGTCCGGCGTGCAACCAATGCTGTGGTGGCAAAGCTTAACCCCGAACCTACGGCATAAACAATGGTCATTACCGATTCGGTGATGCCAACCGTTGCTATAGCCTCCGGACCCAGCCGGGATACAAAAAAGATATCGGCAACTGCAAATACCGATTCCATGAGCATCTCAAGAACCATCGGGATGGCCAGTATAAAGATGGCCTGTCCTATGGATGACTGGGTGAAATCCCGCTCACTGCCTGCAATGGATTCTTTGATGTCTTTCCATAAAGATTTTAGGGTGGCAGTATTTAAACCTGTATGTCCTGAATTCCTCGTTTCTATACCTGCCATAGTAGTATTGTTGGTACGATGCTTAACGAAAGCCCCTGCGCCTTGCCCAATGCAGGCAGAACTGCAGGCTGTCCTGAAAACCATCAGTTTGGCTGCCCTGGCAAAGATAGGATTTATTTTTTCTGAAATCAGCCTGTTGCCCAATGACGGTCACTAATTTTCATACCTCCTGAACCCTGACTTCTGTTTGATGTTATAGTACAAAATCGGAATTACTGTTTGGAATGAGATCTTTTTTATTTGCCGTACTGGCTTTTCTTTTTATTGCTTCGTGCAATTCTTCCGGCAACGCTCCGGATTTTGTAACTTACAAAATTGTGCCCGACAGCGCCGGGCTTTCTGCGGAAACCGGATCTTTGTTTAATGAAAGGTATTCCCGGCCCGAAACGGGGGCCTATCCGGGTTTGGATTCGATGATCCGGTTGCAGCTTACCTATTTCAGTCAGCAGGAAAAATTTGACCTTAACCGCTTCCGCTATTTCTGGGAACAGTTTCGCCGGGAAGCTGAAAACAGGGAATTGTCGGAGGATGAGGTATTGGCCTGGGTTGATCTTACGGGATTTCTTTTTCAGCTCACAGCCGAAGCAAGGGTGGCCGAAGAACTTGAACGGATGGTGTGGCTTTACTTTCATAACGTCCCCGAAATGCAGCCCGATTCGGTTATTATGCCTTATGTTTTTACACGAAATACCGATCGCATTCATGTGAATCTTTTTTTGCCCGCTGAAATCCGTTTTGAGCATTCCTTAGGCGGCAAGGTTAAAATTTCGTTAAGGACCGGTTTTCCTGAATCGGGTAAAATTCTTCTGGTTTTTGGAATGGAAACCCAACAATACGTGGAATTGTTTGTGCGCATTCCTTCCTGGGCTGAAGATGCATCGGTTACCGTGAAAGGTGTCAAATATGTTGCTCCCGCAGGAAGCTACAGCCAGATTGCCAGGAAATGGAAAGACGGCGATGAGGTGCATGTGGAAATTTCCCTTGCCAACCTGCCGGGATACATTACTCCCGGAAAATAACTGTCAGGGGCATCTTTGGCTCGAAACAGAAAAAGAGATGAAGGAAAATGAGCTTTCGAAAACTGTTCCTGATGCTGTAAACGCTGAATAGGATGGCTTTAAAATTGAGAAGGCTGCTGAAATTGAAAACCGGATTTCAAAGGGTATGAACCTGGAATTGAAATAAGGAAAAGAAGAATTGGAAATCCTGATGACCGCCAATGGAAAAATTGCCGTAAACAAAGAATCGGAAGAAGAAGAGGAGGACTGAAATTAGACCAATTGTTTTTCAAACGGTATTATTTGCTGCCTGCATACAAGAAATTCACCGTAAAGGAGATTTACTTCGGAATCTTTTCATAATTTGGTTCGTCTAAATTTTCAGTGTACCGTACAATTTTTTAAATGAATGAAGGTCTTACAATTTAAAATTTCATTCCCGGTAATAGGCTTACTGATATTTTTCAGTCAGCCTCAAATGAGTAAAGCACAGCTTCCTCAAACTCAGAATTTCAGTTTAGATGAATGCATCCAACGAGCCGTTAAATACAGCTACCGTTTGCAAGCCGACAGCTTGCTGAGCCAATCGTTACAAGCGGTGGTCAATCAGGAACAGGCTGCGTATTATCCGCAAATATCGGCAAGCACACAGGTTTCCGGGCTTTTTCTTACGCCCTACACATTTGGGCAGCATTTTTTACAGGCAGTTGCCGATTGGGACATGGGGCGTTTCTGGCAAAAAACCGCCGCCATTCAGCAAAAACAAGTGGAACAGCAGGAATTGGTCGCGCAACAAAACCGGCTTGAAATTGCCGGCGTGATTGCCGGTCTTTACCTCGATGTGTTGCAAAATCAACTGGAACAACGAATCCTGCAATCGCGGCTCACCTATTTAAACACCCACATTGAAATCCTGACAGCTTTATGGAAAGCAGGCACCACCAAACAACTCGACATCCTGCAAACACGGTCTTCATTAAATTCGGTAAAAGAAGAACTGATGCAGAAAGAACTGAGCGCAAACCAGGCGAAATATGCACTTTCAAGGTTGATGGGACTGGAAACAACAAATTTTTCATTGGCTCCGGTTGACACCACTTTACCTTCGGTGGAGGTTGTGAATCGGGTGCCTGAAAGTTGGCTGGACAACCACCCGCAGGCAATGAAAATTCAAAAAGAATACGAAAAGGAACTGTTGATGAAAAAAGATGTTGAAGCATCTTACATGCCCCACATTCAGGCGTTCAGCGGATATACTTTCGACGGCGACCCTACTGGCGACGGGAACTATGTTTTGCTTGGCATCGGCGCAACCGTGCCCATTTATTCCTGGAAAAAGAAGGATTACCAATTAAGGGAAATTGATTTTACGGCGGAAGCGATTCAGAAACAGAAAGAAAATACCGAACGCGATTTGTCCATTCAGTTTGGGCAGATGGTGCAGCAAATCCGGCAGTACAAAAGCATCATCGATTTTCAGCAGGAAAAAATTCAAACCGACCGGGAGGCGGCAAAAATGGCTGAAATCAATTACAGAGCCGGCTTATCCAACAACCTCGATTTTTTAACGGCACAACAAACCCTCACCGAAACACAATTAAAAATGAACACGGTGCGCAATCAGTATTTGAAATCAATTGTCGTCTTTTGGCTGCTGACCGGGCAATCCCAAGAAATCAGGAATATTTTACACGAAACAGATGCAGACAATGAATAAGATGCGAAAAAACAAAGTCGGAAGCCGGAAACCGGAAGTCGGAAGCGTGGTCACTTATTTCGGTCTGCGGTCTTCCATTTCCGTTCTTTTAATCACTAAATTAAAACGGATAGGTGCAGCGTCTGTCCTGCTTTATTTGGCTGGGTGTCAGCCGGCGCCTCAAAATACTTCGCCAAAAACCGATGTGAAAATACACGTAATAACGGCTCCTGTTACCCGTGGCGATATTACCGATACCCTCACCATTTTTGGTGAACTGGCGCTTCGGCAGGAGGCGTGGCTGTCATCGCAGTTTGACGGGAGGTTAACCCGGTTTTCCATGCTGAAAGGCGACCAGGTGAAAAAAGGGCAACTGGCCGGGGTCATCATTCCGGCGGGCCGCGAAGCTTTGTTGCAGGCGGCTGACAGTATTTCGGATGAATTCAGATACCTGCTGAATCAACAGGAAAAAAGCATCCCGCTCATTTGCCCCATTTCGGGAATGGTGCTCAATGTTTTGATGCACAACGGGGATGTCGTTTCAAAAGGTGGCCACATTGCACAGATTGGCGATTTACGCACGCTGGATGTGCAGGGCGAAGTGCCGGTTCAGCACCTGGAAACAGCCCGGAAAGCCGGCCGGTTGGAGGTTGAATTTACCAATTTTTCCACTCCTCCTCTGCACCTGCCCATTGAGACTTTTACCGGAGAAGTATCGAAAAATCAAAGCCTGGTGGTGCGGTTAAAACTCGAAAATCCAACGTTGAAATACCGCCCGGGAATGCGGGTGAAAATCAGTTTTCCGACTCCGGTACATAAAGAGGCGCTTTTAGTTCCGCGAAATGCACTGGTGGAAGAAGAAGGGAACTATTTTCTTTTTACCGTTGAAAATGAAAAAACCCATAAGCAAAACGTAAATGTGGGAATCCTGAAGGATGATGTGGTTGAAATTTTATCCGGAGTAAATGAAAACCAGTCGGTAGTGGTTGAAAAAGCCTATTCGTTAAAAGATAATATGGAAGTATCTGTAAAATGAACAAACTTGCATCGTTTACCGTCAATAATCGTCGGGCATTAATATTTATTTTCCTTTTCCTTTCGGCAACAGGTTTTTACCTTGTAAATAAAATTCCGCAGGGGGTATTTCCCGATGCCACGTTTCCGCGTATTGCTGTGATGGTTGATTATGGCCTCACTCCCATTAAAGAGATGGAAATGGAAGTGGCTAAACCCATTGAAGAAGCGGTGATGATGGTGGAGGGTGTTCAGCGTGTGCGTTCATCCATCAGCCGCGGCTCGGCTGAAATCAACATCGACTTTCAGTGGAATGCCGATATGTTTCAGGCGTATCAACTGGTGCAGGCACAGGTTAGCGGAATTCAAAGCGAGTTGCCGCCAGGTGTTACCCTCGAAGTGCGCCGGTTTACCACCAGCACATACCCGGTTGCAGGCTACAGCCTTTATTCCGGCAAACAGGATTTACTGGAATTGCGCGACCTGGCGGTTTACACACTCCGCCCGCAACTGGCAGCCATTCCCGGCGTTTACAATGTGGAAGTAATGGGCGGCAAGGAACGTGAATTCCGAGTGGAACTCGATGCCGACAAACTGGCCGCCTACCGGATGGATTATAACGAAGTGGAAAAGGCCATACGCGACAATAACGCGCTCAATTATGTGGGCCGTTTGGAAGAATTCAACAAGCTCTATCTGAACATTGCCGACAACCGCTACCAGAAAATGAGCGAAATTGAAAATACCATTATCCGCAATCCGGGCGAAACTCCCATCCGCTTAAAAGATGTCGGGAAAGTGGTATCCACTGTAAAAGAAACGTTTATTGCGACAGAAAGCAACCAGCACCCTGCTGTTTTAATTACCATAATTAAACAACCCGGCACCAACGCCGTGGCCATTATGGATGCCGTGGATGAAAAACTGGCCGAATTAAAACCTGTGTTGCCATCTGATGTTAGCATGAGCAAATGGTACGACATGACCCGTTTCATTCAGTCTTCCATTAGCAGTGTAAGGGATTCCATTCTCATCGGTGCATTGCTGACCATGCTGATTTTGCTTGTTTTTCTTCGCCGGTTGCGCATTACACTGGTCACTGTTATTATCATTCCGGTAGCGGTATTGCTATCCTTTATTTTCATCAAACTCACCGGAATGAACCTGAGCGTGATGAGCCTGGGGGGATTGGCTGCGGCAATTGGTATTTTAGTTGACAATGCCATTGTTGTCGTAGAGAATATTGAACGCCACCTCGAAATGGGGAAGACGCGAAAACAGGCCGTGGTGGAGGCCACCAGCGAAATTATTGCGCCACTGCTGAGCGCTACATTAACCACTTTGGTCGTACTCGTTCCGCTGGTTTTTTTAACAGGTGTTCCGGGAATCTTTTTTAAAGCGCTGGCGCTCACGTTAACACTCGCCATTTTAGCATCGATGTTGCTGGCCGTTTTTCTCACACCTGCTGTGGCCGTCACTTTTATTTCCACCAAAAAACGGAAACCGGGAAAAGTGATGGCAAAAATTATCCAAACGCACCAAAAAACCTTAAAATTTGGATTGAAAAGGCCGTTCGTTGCTTATTTATTAATTGCTTTTACCATTGCAGGGAGTGTTTATCTTTTTAAAAATATTCCCAGCGGTTTCCTTCCGCAGTGGGACGAAGGTACCATCGTGCTCGATTATCTGGCGCCTCCGGGAAGCTCGGTGGAAGGCACCCGCACCATGCTGAAAACCATAACCGATTACCTGCCTTCCATTCCCGAAGTTGAAGACTATTCATTACGAACCGGAAGAAGTCTCGCACATCCGCGCACACATGCCAACGAAGGTGATTTTGTTATCAACCTGAAACAGGACCGGACACGCTCAGCATTTGAAATAATGGAAGAATTGCGCCAGTTAATAGAAGAAAAGGAGCCCAACCTGTCGCCCGAGATATTCCAGGTGTTGCCCGACCGGCTGAACGATTTAAGTGGTGAAATAGCGCCAATTGTGATAAAAGTATACGGCAAAAATCTGGAAATCATTCAACAGGTGGCTGCAAATATCGCCGATTCGCTTGAAAACATTGAAGGAGCAGTGGATGTTTACAAAGGGTTTGAAGCCGGCGAACCTGAATTAACCATTCACATAAAACCTGAAGTGGTGGCGCGTTACGGACTGACTCCGCAACAGGTGAACGATGCCATTTACATGGCATTATGGGGCCGCGAAACAACCAACGTAATGGAAGGCATAAAGCTGATTCCGGTCAGGGTGCGTTATCCGCAGAAATATGCTTCCCATTTTGAAGAAATAAAAACGCTGCCGCTCTTTTTTCCTGAAATTGAACGGACGGTAGCATTAAACGAAATTGCCGATGTAAAAAAAGTGCCGGGGAAAACCGACATCGAGCACGAAAACCTGAGCCAGGTGGTGAACATTGAAGCGCAAATTGCCGGTCGCGATTTGGGCAGCACCGCAGCCGACATTCAGCAACTTATTCGCAACCGCCATTTACCCCCGGGTGTTACCGTTCAGCTTAGCGGTCAGTACGAAAGCCAGCAACAGGCATTTCAGGAATTATTGATGATTTTAATTCTGGCAGCATTGATTATTTTTATTATCCTGCTGTTTGAATTTAACTCATTCCGAACAGCGTTGGCTATTCTTATTGGCACCTCGCTTTCAGTCAGCGGCGTATTCCTTTTTCTCTGGCTTACCGGAACCACACTCGACATTTCAGCTTTTATGGGAATGATTATGATCATCGGGGTTGTGGTTAACAATGGCATTTTGTTAATCGATTACACCGAAAAATATTTAAAGGAAGTACCAAATATTCCGCAGGCGCTCTTAATGGCCGGCGAAGTACGTTTGCGGCCCATTTTAATGACCACCCTTTCCAGTATTTTCGGTTTTATTCCGCTGGCTTTTGCGGTGGGTGAAGGGGCAGAAATGTTGAAACCTCTTGCCATTTCAATGATTGGCGGTATGAGCTTGTCGATGATCTATTCATTGTTTGTGATACCGGTGTTGTATCAGTCGTTTAAAGGGAAAGGCGGGAAGATTGAAACAACAAAAAGTTCGTTTTAACCTGATAATACAATAGTTTCCGTTAACCTCAATTCTCAATTGTCAGCTTCATTTTCATCCTCGTTGTCTGCTGTACAATCGTATTGGCATTCTTGTAATGCGCCGGCCTTGTCCGTAATTAACTGATGCCTCTCCAGGAACTTCCTGCGAGCTACCAAAGTTAGTTCAAAGTTAGTATAAAGCTAGTATAAAGCTAGTCTAAAGATAGCTTATGACTAACTTTGGACTATATTTATATATAGAATTTACTATATTAAGACTCATTCTCGTAGGGTAAAAAATAGTATCAATCCGGCGGTACTTTTCAATACCATCCGGAATGTCTGCTTTTGAGTTAATGCTTGCCAATCATTTAATAACCCTGGTGAAAAGCCGGGTAAAACGCAATTGGGCTTTTTCCAATCCAGTTTCAATATTCGGGCAACAGTTAAGATGAACTACATCACGATATTTGGTTTCTCAGTCAGATAGAAGACATAACGGGATTGGCATGAACTATTGGATTTTTATTTTAGATTTGGGGTATAAATTACTTTGCCTGATGAATGGACGCTGAAAAAAACGGGAAAAGTTGGTTTCAAAAGGTTTTTGATCAGAATTACCGGTATGTTCTGAATTACCTGTTTTATCTGTCGGGCGATGCTGCATTGTCGGAGGATTTAACACAGGATGTTTTTTTGCAGTTGTGGGATAAACGCCGCAAAGTAAAAGAGGATACCTTGCGCCCCTACCTTTTTACCATTGCCAGGAATTGTTTTTTAAAAAATATCCGGCGGCAAAATTACGACCTGAAATTTCGTTCATCGATGTTTGAAAGGACCGATACCCGTTCCCCGGAATACCTTCTGGAGATGAAGGAGTTTGACCGGAAACTGCAGGAATCGCTTGCCGGACTTCCTGAAAGATGCCGGGTGGTTTTTTTAATGAACCGGATGGATGGCCTGAGTTACCGGGACATTGCCGGGGCTTTGGGGGTAAGTGTAAAAGCTGTTGAAAAGCAGATGAGCAAGGCGCTTTCCATACTGAGGGAAAAACTGGGAACTAAAATTTAACCATGGGGGCGGAACGGAGATATTGCATCAGTTGGAAGCTAAACAGGAAAATGGGTTTTTTCCTGCATGCCGCGATTCTCATTGGCAGTATGCTCATTTTTATTCCTGTAAAAGCACAACAACTGATTTCGGTTTCGGCTGAAGGCAAACCCCTTTCCGATGTTTTACAGGAAATTTCGGATGTAAGCGGTATCCGGTTTGCCTACGATGCGGTATCCTTTAAGGAAATTCAGGTCGCTTTTTCCTTCAGCCAGGTAACGGCAGAACATTTCCTGGAATACCTCAGCGATCACTACCGGATTGATTCAAAGCAGGTAGAGGGTACCTGGTTGCTTATGCTGCAAAAATCGTCGGGCATACAAAAGGAAGCAGTTAAGAAACCTCCGGTTTCAACCGTACGGGGATATGTACACGACAGGCAAACAGGGGAGAACCTTATTTTCTGCAACCTTGCTGCAGATGAAAACAGGGGAGGCATGACCAACGAACTTGGATACTTTAATTTTCCGGTTCCGGAAGCGGATTCGGTGCGGGTTCTTGTAAGTCATCTGGGATACCGGCGGCTGGATACGGTGGTTTCCGTAGCCGATCCGGTCGTTTTTTCGTTGATCCCTTCGTCAGTGATGGTGGATCCGGTTAAGGTGGTGCACTACGAAAAGGATGTTCTGCAGGCATCGCCCCGGCCCGAAAAAATTGCCTTTAATCCGTTAAAGGCGTCTGCCCTTCCACGTATTGCAAGCGACGATTTGGGAAATGCCCTTTTGCTGATTCCGGGAATTGAATTTTTTCAGGGAGGTTTATCGGGGCTTTCCGTCAGGGGGAGTGAACCCACCGATAACCTGGTGCTGTTCGATGGAATTCCGGTTTTGGAAACCAGCCATCTTCTGGGCAACATGAGTGTGCTTAATGCGAAATTTGTTCAACAGGCATTTGTATCGCGCGGCGGATTTGATGTTACTTACGGCGGGCGGGTGGCGGGCCTGATTGAACTTACCGGAAAATCAGGAAAAAACAACACGCCTTATCTCGACGTGTCGGCAAACTTATTGAACACCAATGTCCTTGCCAGCCTGCCGGTTACCGATAAATTTTCAGTTACCGCTGCCTGGCGCCGCTCGTTTATCGACAGCTGGCAAAATTTTCTCTATTTCCGGCTAATCGATGATGTGATTTCTTCAGAAGAAAATCAGGTTACCTCCACCATCATTCCCGTCGTTAAATTTCAGGATGTAAATGCAAAAGTGAGTTTTCATCCGGCTGAAAATTTTAATGCCGATATCAATGTTCTTTATGGCACCGATGATCAAAGCCGCGATTTTGAATTGCTTCAAACACAGGATTTTTACAGGAATGAGCGCTTAAAAAGCCAAAGCGCCGGATTCAGCTTCAACATGAACTGGCAGTCGGACCCCCGATGGTTTCATGCCTTTTCATCGGGTTATGCATCGCTTGAAAAAAAGACAACCGATGAAACAGGGGAATTGCAGACAATTACCGAAATCATTGAAAATCCGGGCAAGGGACAGGGCAAAGGAAAGGGGATTGCCAAAACACGTGAAAACACCTACCTGCGCGAAACCTATGATTTCGACAACGGATTTAACCGGGTAAATGAATTCAGGATTTCGTGGAGGTCACAATTCAAAAAGGGGATAGTTACAAGCGATGCCGGTACCGGCCTGACTGCCAACAGGTATGCCTACGATTTCCTTGCCAGCCGGTTGTACGATGTGCTGCAGGTGGATTCCATCTCCAGCAGCAATAAGTTGTCCCTTTTGAATGTTTTTGTTCAGCAGGTTATTGAGCCTGTGCAATCCCTTCGGTTCAGATGGGGGATACGCGGGAGCTTTCATGCAGGTAATTCAAAAATGTACTGGCAGCCCCGGGGTGGAATTGAATTCCTGCCTGATAAAGATTTGAAATTGTATTTTTTAAGCGGGATGTATTATCAGTTTTTATCGGGAATCAGGCGCTTCGACAGCGAAGGCCATTACAGCCGCATCTGGTATCTGCCCGATGCCCGCGGGGCGGGGGTAGTTTCCGGATCGCATTACATTTTGGGAGGTAAGCTGGAAAAAAACGGGTGGTATGCCGACCTGGAAGCTTACCATAAAAATGCACAGGGGAAAATGAATCTTTTTGCAGAATACAACCGTCAGGATGAGGATCAGGTGGTGTCGTACATGCTCAGGGAAAGCAAAGAACGGCGCAGGGGAATCGACCTGTTTTTGCAGAAGAAGCATTTCATCTTTAACCACATGGCAGGATATTCCCTGTCGCTGGCAGAGGAGAAAATGAACGGATTCTTTGGGGGCAACTGGTTTCCGGGATACAACGACCGGACTCAAAGGCTGAAACTGACGGAAATGATAAGGTGGAGAAAATGGACGGTTACGGGCAGCTGGCAGTATGCCACCGGTTTGCCGGTATACCGGTATATTCCCGACCGGCAGGTTGACGGATTTACCCGGTCGGGAAAGCTTTCGCAGATGAATGTTGCTGTTGTAAAATCTTTTGTAAATGCGTTTTTTTCCCTGAGCACCGGTGCTTCTTTGCTTAATGTTTTTAACCGGCAGAATGTTGTTGAAGTAAATTACCTGCGCTTTTCTTCCGATACCGGTTCCATGACCGTTCGTTCCGATATCTCAGCCCTGGGCATAACACCTGTATTTTTTATGAATGTTAAATTCTGAATGGGTTGTTTTCCTTTTTTTTTACGTTCAGGTAGGGTATTTCTTTCCCTGTGGATATATAGGGTGTTGCTGACAATAGCAGTTGTAACAGGTAATGAAAGACAAAAAACATAAAGAGCAGGCCATTTCTCCGGAAGCGGAACAGCTTCTAAGAAGCTATAAAATAAACACCCGGTATAAAAAAGAGGAAGTGTTGGCGAGGCTTTTGGAAGAAATTGAGCAGAAAGAGGAAAAACCCGTCAGGAAAATTTCCCCGTATCTGAGGGCTGCATCCATTGCCGCCACTGCTGCCGTTCTCATTGCAATCTGGTTGTTCACAGCAACCGAAACTGTTCATTCTTCGGGTGGCGATACCCTTGCATTTCGTTTGCCTGATGCCTCCCGGGTGGTATTGCACAACGGCAGCGCACTTACTTACCGGAAACATTTCCGGAACAGAAATGTGAGCTTAACCGGAGAAGCTTATTTTGAAGTGGAAAAAGGATCGGGGTTCGTGGTGAAAACCAACAGGGGTGAAGTGGAAGTTCTGGGTACCCGGTTTTTGGTAAATGAAGCCGGCAGCCGGTTCACGGTGCAGTGTTATGAGGGGAAGGTTAAAACCCGGTTTAACGATAACGCCTGGGTGCTTGAAGCCGGAACCCGCTTAACAGGCAAGGGAAAGGATGCGGAAAAAGAAACTGTTGTAAATGAAAAGGGATATCCTGCGTTTGCAAAGTTCAATAAAAAGTTTCAGAACGTTGCGCTACACGAAGTAATGCGGGAGATTGAACAGTTTTTTGATGTAACTGTTCAGCTGAAGGTACCTGCCGAAAAACGTTTCTCGGGTTCAATCCTGACCGGAAGCCTGGAGAATGCACTTCAGATAGTGTGTGAGCCGTTACAAATCGATTACGCTTTTAAAGACAAATACAGAATTACTATTTATTAAAATTAAAAATTCCATTATGAGTAAATCTTTGAAATTTAAAATTTTTACAACAGCAATCGTTGTGCTGACAGGTTTTTTGCTGAGTTGCAGCGATCTTTCCGAAAAAGAAATGGGAGTGGACTCCCCGGGAAACGGTACCGTGGTATTTAAAATTACCGATGCCCCTTTTCCGGTAGATTTGGTTGCAGAAGCCAACGTTACCATCGACTGGATCAAGTTGCTTAAATATCCTTCAGAAGAGGCGGAACCGGAAGAATCGGAAAGTGATGATGCAATCGTGGTGGAAATGGAAGAACAGGCCACCTTTAATCTGTTGGAACTGAGGAATGGTCTTACAGAGGTGATGGCAGAAATGGAAGTTCCTGCCGGTGCCTATTCCGAAATCCGGTTGCATGTGGCGGATGCAGATATCCTTTTAACGGATGGTACCGGTTTTAATCTGAAAGTACCGGGCGGTGATGCCAGCGGCCTTAAAATCAAACTGGAACCGGCACTCGATGTGACGGAAGGAACCCAGGTTGAAGTGCTGGTGGATTTCGATTTAAGCCGGTCGTTTGTGATGCAGGGAAATTCAAAGAATGTGGTGGGTTTTATTTTTAAACCCGTAGTGCGGGCAGTTGCAAATGTTGAAACAGGAACTGGGGAGATTTCCGGTGTGGTAGCCGATCAGGACGGCAATGCCGTAATGGGTGCTTCCATCATATTGTTTGATGGTGAAGAAGAAGTTGCCTCTGCCGTTACATCGGAGGAAGGTTTTTATTCCATTATTGGTGTGCTTCCGGGGAATTACAGGCTGGTTCTGGAGGTTGATGAATTTACAGCCGAAGCTGAAATTACCGTTGAAGCGGGTGCAACAACCGAACAAAATTTTGCATTGGAGGAAGCACCGGCAGTTGAATGATCTTTTGCTGAAACTGACAATTACATAAGAATAGGGATTTTGTTTCGCGATGGTTTAGGTTAAAGTTAAAGAGGCGCCTTTCGGGCGCCTCTTTTTAATTGCTATTTCTGATTAATCATTAATTTCCGAAGAAACTGTTTTCCGTCGACGGTTATATTTAACAGATACAATCCGGATACTTTATCCGAAACATCAATTTCCAGATGTTCTCCGGGAGGATAGGTTTTATTTAAAACCAACCGGCCATTCATGTCCAGCATTTTTACTTCAGCCTGGTATATTGCAGCAGGCCGCAATTTAACAATGGCTTTGTCGTATGCAGGATTAGGATATACCTGAACATCGGGGTGCAGGGCATCCGGTGTTCCTTCATTCATGACATCATCTTCAATACATACGCTGAATGTATGGCTGGCAAATGCTCCCGAAGGATCGGCAGCACGAAGGGTTACGGTTACGCAACCGGTATCGCCGGCCGCAGGAAGAAAGAAAAGGCTGTCGTTTTCAAGTTTAACCCAGGGAAGGATGGTTTCATGACTGACCGGAATCATCTCTATTTTCAGTTCGTCGCCATCTGCATCACTGAAGATTTTACCGTTTCCAACCGGAATTTTCAGGTGCTGTAACCCTGTTATCCACTGGTCGGAAAGAGGGTTTACAACTGCTGGAGCTGAATTTGACGAGGTAACCGTTACATCAAACGAAACTGACGTACTGTTTCCTGCTGCATCGGTAACTTTCCAGGTTTCGGTTGTGGTTCCCAACGGAAACAGGCCATCAGGCCCAAGTCCTTCCATCAGTTCAGATGTGAAACTGCAATTGTCAGCAACCGATAGTTCAGGATAATCTACCTGTGTCGGGTTCATTCCTTTGGCAATTTCAACCTGAACATCGGGAACAGCAAGAACAGAAGGCGCACTGTTATCGGCAACCGTAACGGCAGAAATACAGGATGACCAGTTGTTATGGATATCTTTGGCAAAGAATGTTACGCTGTTTTCCCCCAGGTTTGAGCAATCGAAACGGTAGGTGTCGAGCCAAATGTCTGCCATTCCGCAGGCATCGGTGCTTCCGGCATCCAAATCGGCCGCTGTGATGGCGGCATTGCCGTCGGTGTCAAGATACACGGTAAGATCCTTGCAAAGTGCTTCGGGAGCGGAAGGATCAATTACCCATACTGTTGTTTCCCCGGTAGTTGTATTTCCCGAGGCATCGGTAACCCGAATGGTAACCGGCACATGCATTCCTTCATGTTCACAGGAAAAGCGGTCGGGGAAAACGGTAATTTCCAGCTGGTCATAAGGAGTGCAGTTGTCGGTAGTACTTCCCTCTGCTTCTCCCGCTTTGGTTATTGTTTCAATGTTGTTCCGGTTAAGCTTGTAAGTGCCGTCTTTCCGGAGATAAACCGTGAGCGCCCTGCTGTCGATAACCGGAGCCTCAATGTCGGCAACTGTCACCACTGCTGTTGCTGTGCTGCTGTTGCCGTTGTTGTCGGTAACCGTCAGGATAACTTCATTTGTTCCCACATGACTGCAGTCAAAATCGGTCTGCGACAGTTCCAGTGAGGCAATGCCGCAGGCATCGCTCGAACCGTTGTTTACTTCTGCTGCCGTAACAGAACCGTTTCCGGTTTCATCCAGCTGAACGGTTACATTTCTGGCAAGAGCAATCGGTGCTGCATGATCCTCTACGGTTACTACAGCGGTTGCTGTACTGACATTGTTGTTATTGTCAGTAACTGTAAGGATTACGTCATTTGTTCCCACATGACTGCAGTCAAAACCGGTCTGCGACAGTTCCAGTGAGGCAATGCCGCAGGCATCGTACGAACCGTTGTTTACTTCTTCGGCAGTTACTGAGCCGTTTCCGGTTTCATCAAGCTGAACGGTTACATTTTGCGCCAATGCCGCCGGTGCTTCATGATCCTCTACTGTAATTACAGCAGTTGCCGTACTGACGTTGCTGTTGTTATCGGTAACCGTAAGGATAACCTCATTTGTTCCCACATGGCTGCAGTTAAATTGTGTCTGTGACAGTTCCAGTGAAGCAATGCCGCAGGCATCGCCGGAGCCGTTGTTCACTTCTGCTGCCGTAACAGAGCCGTTCCCGGTTTCATCCAGATGAACGGTTGCATTTCTGGCAAGAGCAACCGGAGCCACATGATCCTCTACGGTTATTACAGCAGTTGCCGAACCGACGTTGTTGTTGTTGTCGGTAACGGTAAGGGTAACTTCATTTGTTCCCACCTGACTGCAGTCGAAATGCGTCTGCGACAGTTCCATTGATGCAATTCCGCAGGCATCGCCGGAGCCGTTGTTCACTTCTGCTGCCGTTACTGAGCCGTTCCCGGTTTCATCAAGCTGAACGGTTACATTCCGGGTTATTACAACCGGAGCCACATTATCCTCTACCGTTATTACAGCAGTTGCCGAACTGACGTTGTTGTTGTTGTCGGTAACGGTAAGGGTAACCTCATTTGTTCCCAAATGGCTGCAGTTAAACTGCGTCTGCGACAGTTCCATAGATGCGATTCCGCAGGCATCATTGGAGCCGTTGTCAACTTCAGCTGCTGTTAATGAAGCAGAACCTGAGCCATTCAGCTGCAGGGTTTTATTCTGTGTGATGGCAACCGGCAAGGTATTGTCGATAACGATAACGTCAAATTCAGCGGTAGATGTATTTCCTGCATAATCCATCACCCTGTAGGAATTTTGTGTTGTTCCGGCCGGAAATTCATCGGCGAGTTTAATTCCGGCAATTTGCTGAACCGGAAGGTTGGGTGTAATATCAGGCGCATTAACCAAAACCTGAAGATTCTTCATCCGGGATCCATAATGGCCTGCCCACCATTCATTATCTCTACCTCCATGTTCTACAAAAATATAACGCACTCCTGCGCCATAATCCGAAAAAGTATGGGAGGCTGTTTTTATGGCTCCCGAGCAGGTTAAATTTCCTGAACTGTACCGTTGAATCCGGTTTCCTTTTGCATCCCTTAATTCAATATTGAGAAAATAGGTATCATTATATTCTGGCCACGATCCCACATAATTTTCGGACACTGTAATTGCAGGAGCGGCATCCAGGGTAGCAGCATCGTATCCCTGGGCAAGGAGATCAATTACCTGGTTTTTAGCTCCTGTGAAGTAAGAAGTAGTAAACCAGCCATTTGAAACTTTCCATCCATCACCACCGTTTTGAGTAATTTTCCAGCCCTGGAACCCGCCATAGGTGTTTCCGTTAAATGCCAGATTTCCGTTTGAGGTGCAGTTGTCGGCAGTGAAAAACCGGATATCGGCAACAGTGGAGCATGCCCCGGGGGGAGTTTCAAACACATAGCTTTCTTCGGCAATGATTTCGGGGGGAAGAACATCGGTTACCGTTACAACTGCAGCAGCTTCGCTTTCATTTCCTGCAGCATCTTTTGCCGTTAATGTAACCGTATTCGGCCCAAAATCCGCGCAGGTGAATGTATACTTATCCAAAGTCAACCCGGTGATTTCAATGTTGTCTGATGAGCCGTTATTGACATCGTTAACTGAAATGGAAGCCGTTCCCGAAGCATCAAGTGGCACGCTTATATTTTTTGCAACCGCCACGGGAGGAATATTGTCGGTAACCGAAACAGCAGCTGTGCCTGATGCTGCGGCTATCCCATCGGTTACAGTGTAATTGAATAGTATCGTTCCGATCCAACCAACAGGTGCTTCATATTCAAAGCTGCCGTCAGCAAGGTTAAACGAAACAAATGAACCTTGAGTTAAGGCTGGAAGAGATTCAATATGCAGATCATTTCCATCGGCATCAGAATCATTCAACAGAATATTTCCGCTCACTGTTTCACCGGTTGCAACATTATAGGGGCCATCGGGATTGGCAACAGGAGGTCTGTTGGTACCAACATTCAGTGTGGCAGAAGTATATAACAATTCCACATCCGCATCACCAGGCATGCCTCCATATTCAATCACATATCCTCTTGTACCGCCAGCCCTTAAATCATTCCATGTTCCATTTCCGGTGCCAAAGATCTCCATATAGTGTTCGGGGTAACTTCCTGCACTGTTGTTTGGTTCACCTGTATTCCAGTTGGCATAGTTCCCGTTGACCGGGCTGCCACTTCCATTCCCTGTCCAGAACTGAATTCCTGCTTCCGGGCCACATGCCCATATCCATTTTCCCTCCTGGGCTTCATCGGTAGCGCCCAGCCAGGCATCGGCCAGGATTTTGTCATAAATAAAATCATTTTCAGCGGATGATGTAACTGTGGCAAGGTAGCCTTGCATACCATACAATTTTTTTGCCTCTGCTGCTGATTTAGCCTCTGCCCAGATCAGGGGCGTGTTTATATACTCATAGTAGTGGCCGGTTTCTTCACTGTAGGCCAGTTCATCCAATGATATTCCCAAAACACGCATGTCTTCATTTTCCTGCCCATAGGCGTTATTGGTATAGGTTATGCTCCGCACTGCTGTCTGATAGGCTGCGGTTGAAGCGGTCCCTTTTAAAGAAAGCACACCGGTGGCTTTATCAAAGGTTCCGGTAATGCCATTTTGATTGGTGAAATGAAGGTTGTCCTGGTCGTTATGATGCCCGGAACTGAAATAGATTTTCATTCCGCTTACAGGATCACCTTCTGTATCGCTGATCGTAAAGGCAGGAAACAAGAGTAAGGGAGCACTTCCGTAATACCAGGTGGGAGAGGTGTCATTCGCCTGCAATACGGGAGGGTAATTTGTCCAGCTGACACCTCCTTTTAATGTTCCTGGATGCATGTTGCCGGAATCATCAGCCAGTATGCTGCCGTTGCCGTCATTCATCTTATAATAAGCTATTAGTCCCGGTTCTGTACCCAACAGCTCCGTGTTCATGTTGTTTTGAATTTCCTGCCGGGTACGGACAACATTCCAAATACGAACTTCGTCCATTTGACCGATAAAATCATTGGTTACAACTGAATTATCAAAGTCCTGGCCTATGGAAAAATGTCCGTTGAGAACCGGCCGGGTAGGAATAGACCATGTGAGTTCTACCTGACCATTGATATAGGCAACCGCTGTATTATCTCCTGAAATTGTTAATGCCAGATGGTTCCACTCATTTGCCGCTAACGATGTTGTACCAAATAAGTCGATATTTCCTCCACCGGCGTTCTCATTGTAATTTAATGCAAGTCTGCCATTTTTGTCAATTCCAAATAAGATAACATTTTCCCAGTCGCCCGCTGGTTGGTGAAAGGTTAAAATGAATTTCGATTCGGTGAGGTTACCCGGGTATTTGATCCAAACCTCCATACTCATTTCACTTGTTCCACTCAGGGCGTCACTCACACTGTTGGCTTCAACATAAGAATTGTTTCCGTCAAATTCAAGAGCGTACATAAAAGGCTGTGCCTTTGCACAGAAATTTGATAAAAAAGCATAAAATGAAAAAAGGAGTAAAAATTTCTTCATAAGTTAGTATTTAATTGTTTGAATTATTCCAGATGGGTGCCTGATATACATAATATATGAGGAGTAGTGGGTACATGGCATTTGAAACTGTGGATTGTATCTGGTCACTGAAATTAACTGACCTATAGATGTATCAGATACACCTGTATTTATTCGTGTTGATTTTTTTTGGTTTTGTTTAATCAAGGTTTGTAATCTAAAACGAATCGCGAAAATAATAAAAGATGGAGATTTTAAAACAGTTCAGGTTTAAAAATTCAGAATTAAACAGGTTTTACTTAACCTGCATACCCTAAAAGATACCTGAAGGAGAAGGAAAATCTGTAAAAAAGCCATATTATACTTTTGGCAACACAAAATTTTATACTTTCGTGCATGATTAATGATCCTGTTGAAAGAATTCAGGGAAAAGTACATATGCAAAAGAAGGTTGTAGTAATTACAGGAGCTTCATCGGGTATAGGGAAAGCCCTGGCAGAAACCTATGCAGCTCAGGGTTGGAACCTGGTTCTGGCGGCCCGCAGGGAGGATCGTTTGCATGCACTTAAGGAGAAACTGGCCGGAAGTGAGGTACTTGCTGTGAAGACCGATGTTACCCGCGAAGACGATTGCCGGAATATGATTGAAAAGGCAGTTGAAAAATTTGGACGCATCGACGTTTTAATTAACAATGCAGGGATATCGATGCGTGCCTTGTTTCACAATACCCAACTGAGTGTAATGCACCAGGTTATGGATGTGAATTACTGGGGGACTGTTTACTGCACAAAATACGCCCTGCCGTATCTCTTAAAGACAAAGGGTTCGTTGGTTGGCGTAATCTCGATAGGCGGATATGTTGGTTTGCCGGGCCGCAGCGGTTATTCGGCTGCCAAGTTTGCGGTACGTGGATTTTTACAAACCATACGTACGGAAAACCTGAAAAACGGATTGCATGTGCTGATTGCTGCTCCCGGATTTACTGCATCCGAAATCAGAAAAACGGCTCTTGTTGCCAATGGCCTGCAGCAGGGGGGAACGCCAAGAAATGAGGAAAAGATGATGTCAGCTGAAGAATGCGCAACTTACATTTACCGGGCTGTTCAAAAGAGAAAACGGGAACTTGTTCTCACGTTTCTGGAAGGAAAGCTTACGGTGTTTCTTGCCAAATTTTTTCCTGCCTTTATTGATAAATTGTCGTATAAGATGTTTGCACGGGAACCCGATTCTCCTTTTAAATAATAACCCCTTCAAATAACTGTCAGTTGTTTATTCCTGAAAAATAATTTTAATTTTAACTCTTCATTTAAAACAGTACGATATGGAAGATTTAGCTGTTGGAACACGAGTGAAACATCCAAGATATGGAGAAGGAATCGTAAGTCGTGATAAACTGACCGCCTGGGAAATATTTTTTGAAAAAGGGGGAAAGATGGAAATTACGAAACGAAATACCGACCTGAGCATTGTTGAAAAAAAGGAGACCGATGGGCCAAAACAGGGGCTGAACATTGCTGAAGTGGAAAAGGTGATTAAATATGTGCTCGACCAGTACGGTGCACTTAATGAGGTTGTACCCATAGGTGAGAAGTGGAAAGGTGGTACCCTTCTGCTACAGCCGGCTAATCCGGAACTTAAACCAAAGGAAATCCCGGTGGAGGCTTTTTTTCATAAGGTGGTTATGCTTCGCGACCGGCTTCGGGTTCTGGAGCAAAACATCAACAGCCACAGCGTTCTTACCGATGAGGAAAAGGTAAACCTTCAGCAGTACATTACCCGTATTTATGGCTCGCTTACTACATTCAACGTTCTTTTTTCGGAAAAGGAACATTTTTTTGTTGGTGCAAAATCAAAGTAAAATGAAAACATTCTTTTTGTGCATGGTTTTTTTATTTGGCATATCCTCCCTGAAAGCTCAGGATTTTACATTAAAAGTATGGCCCGGTGGGGCACCCGATCATAATGGAATGAATGAGCCGGAGGAAACTTTCGAGGGAGTGCGGGTGCGGAAGGTTTCTGAAGCTGAAATTTTTGTTTATATTCCCGAAAAGGAAAAAAATACAGGGGCTGCGGTAGTCATTTGTCCGGGTGGCGGGTATTGGATTGAGGCTATGGATCACGAAGGTTTCGAAATGGCTGAATGGCTGAAGGAAAGGGGAGTGGCAGGAATCGTTCTGAAGTACAGATTGCCCTATGGGCATCATGAAATTCCATCGGAAGATGCACGACAGGCCATGCGGATAGTAAGAGCAAAAGCAGCAGAGTGGGGAATCGATCCGGCCAGAATTGGCATTGCAGGTTCCTCAGCAGGAGGCCACCTGGCAGCTACAGTGGGTACACGTTACGACAGGGGCAGCAATGAAGGGAATGCCTCTTTTCAGAACATAAGCAGCCGCCCCGATTTTATGCTGCTGCTCTACCCGGTAATTACCTTCAGGGAAGAATTCGGGCATATGGGCTCGCGCAAAAACCTTATTGGAGAGGGCAATGACTGGAAACTGGTTGAAAAATATTCCAACGAACTTCATGTAACTCCCGATACTCCCCCGGCATTTATCGTACTTGCCGATGACGACAGGGGAGTGGTTCCACGTAATTCGGTTGAGTTTTACCTGGCACTGAAAGAAAACAATGTTCCGGCTGAAATGCATATATTTGCCCGGGGAGGACATGGATTTGGTATGACGAAAAAAAACCTGCCTGTCGACCAGTGGCCGGATTTGTTTTATAACTGGCTAAAGGCAATAAAAATAGTGGATTAAATGCAACCAACACACCCTTTTAATGTATTCCGTTACTGCCCGAAATGCAGTTCTCCACGTTTTGAAATCTCAGGAGCGCGTTCACTTAAATGCCCCGACTGTGGCCTGCAGTACTTTATAAATTCCATTGCGGCTGTGGCAGCTTTGATAGCTGACGAAAACAACAAACTGCTGCTTACCACCCGCGGGGTGGAGCCTCATTACGGAAAGCTGGATTTACCCGGTGGCTTTATTGATCCGGGTGAAACGGCTGAGGATGCTGTAGCACGTGAACTTTATGAAGAATTGGGATTGAACGTGAAGGAGGTGATTTATACCGGTTCTGCTACAAATGAGTATGTGTATGCCGGGTTAAGTGTATTTACCCTTGACCTGGCTTACAGGGTTGTACCTGAAACGGTTGCAGGGTTGAAGGCAATGGACGATATTCTGGACTACCGGTTTTATGCCTATGAAGAAATTGATTTTGAACAGATACCTGCTCCTTCCATCCGTAAATTTGTTAACCAATTTTTCAGAAAATGAATGAAATCAGACAACGGCTCAAAGCGCTTCGCATGGAATTGTTGAGGAGAAACCTTGATGCCTGGTATATATCCGGAACCGATCCTCATGGCAGTGAATACCTTCCGGCGATGTGGCAGACACGAAAGTTTATTTCGGGATTTACGGGTTCCTACGGTGTGGTGGTGGTTGCACAGGAGGAGGCAGCCCTTTGGACCGACTCCCGCTACTTCATTCAGGCGGAGGAACAATTAAAGGGTTCGGGGATAAAGTTGCTAAAATTGGGGGTACCCGATGCTGTTTCACCCGAAACCTGGTTATCCAGAAAACTGTCAGCCGGCAGCAAAGTGGGTTTTGATCCGCAGACGTTTTCTGTTGCCGTTTACCGGAACCTCGCCGGCAGCCTTCAACGAACAGGGATTCAGGTTGTTGAAACACCCGACCTTTTTGACAAGATATGGAATGACCGGCCGGCACTTCCTCAAAATCCCCTGTTTGATTTGAACATCCGGTATACGGGTTTATCCCGGAAAGAGAAACGCGACCTGGTGGTTGCGGAACTTAAAAAGCAGGATGCCGACTTCCAGGTTGTTACTGCACTCGATGAACTGGCCTGGCTTTTTAACCTGAGGGGATCCGATATTTCCTATAATCCGGTTTTTACGGGTTATGGTGTAGTTGGCAGAAACGAATGGATTTTATTCGTCGATCCACTTAAAGTTTCTTCTGTGCTTAAGCTTCAGCTTGAAAAGGAAAAAGTAAATTTAATGCCTTACGATTCGTTTTTCACCTGGATAAAATCGGTTCGGGGGAAAAAGGTTTTTCTTGATCCCCATACCTCAAATTATGTTGTGTACAGTTCACTGCAGGAAGACAACCAGCTTGTGGAAGGTGTTTCACGAATTGCCTTAATGAAGATTCAAAAAAATCAGGTTGAACTGAACGGCTTTTATGAAGCCATGAAAAAGGATGGGGTGGCTATGGTCGGGTTCCTGTATTGGTTGCATCAGAATATCGGGAAAATGGACATTACCGAATTTACTGCCGGCAAAAAACTGGCTGATTTTCGTTCACAGCAGGAGGATTTTGTCGGAGAAAGTTTTGCTCCTGTTACCGGATATAAAGAGCATGGTGCCATCGTTCACCTGAATGTAAACGAAGAAGATGCCCTGAAGCTGAAAGCGGAAGGGATGCTGTTGTTTGATTCCGGGGGGCAGTATCTGCAAGGCACCACCGATGTTACCCGCACGGTTGCACTTGGCCGGGTTTCGGCTCAGGAAAAAAGGGATTATACACTGGTGCTGAAAGGCATGATTGCCTTGTCTAAGGTGATTTTTCCTTCAGGGACCAAAGGGTGCAATATCGATGTACTGGCACGGATGGCTCTTTGGGAGAACGGCCTGAATTATGGCCACGGAACCGGTCATGGAGTGGGGCATTTTTTGAACGTGCATGAAGGACCTGTGTCCATCAGGCAGGAGTTGAATGATGTAGCGCTGCTGCCTGGAATGGTTTTGTCAAATGAGCCGGGGCTTTACCGGGAAGGAAAATATGGAATCCGGACCGAAAACATGATGGTGTGCGTTGAAAAAAGAGAATCGGAATTCGGTAAATTTTTAGGTTTCAGTACGCTTACCCTTTGCCCCATCGATACCTCCCTGATCGACACCGGGATGTTGTCTGACGGGGAAAAGCAATGGTTAAACAATTACCACGTGCAGGTGCGAAATGAACTGAAGCCGATGTTAAGCAGCGAACTGGAAGAATTTCTTGCAGAACTGACCAGAGAAATCTGACAGGTGCCGTCAATCGTTCTTCGGTTTATTGTTTTTTAATTTCGTTTTTTTTAAAGGAATAAACAACAGGGCTGCATTGATTAAAAATGCAGCTATAATTATAAAGTTCCCGGCCTGTTGTTCTCCCAGCAGGGAAACAATTTTCCCTGTAAGGGCAGTAAACCCTCCTGAAAGCAAAGCTGCTGTCAACTGTTTATGAACAACTTTCCTTCGAAGCAGCCCGGCCAGCATGGGAACTGCAAAGGCTCCCGAGAAAAAGGTGAGTGCCAGCAGCAGCGACTGCAGGATGGAGGTTACAAAAAGGGCAATGACAATGCTCAGGCTTCCCAGAAGAACTATAAAAATACGGGTCAGACGGAATGCCTGTTTCCCTTCCATGTTCTTATGAAACAATTCGCTGAGGATGAGGGAGGAAGTAAGCAGGGTGGTATCGGCCGATGACATCACTGCCGATAAAAGTGCAGCAATAAAAAGACCATAAAACCAGTCGGGAAGCAGGTAGCGGGCAAAGGTCATGATATCCATGTGTTGGGTGTTCCCTGCAAATATGCCCAAAAAGGTTAAGGCGAAGGAAACCGGCACCAAAATGAGGGCCACGATAACGATGCTTCGTGTGGCTGTTTTTTCATCTCTGGCACAAAATACCCGGGAATAGATATCGGGGCCAACTACAAAGGTTACCGAATAGGTAAGCACCAGAATGAGCAGGTCGGTTCCCGAAAACGATTCGTTAAATAACGCTTTTGCATTCAGTGCCGGAAGAGATGCTGCCTCCGGAGTGCGAAGGGCAAATACGACCAGAGTTCCCAGTCCGGTTATTATCAGCAACGATTGGAGTGAATCGGTTTTTAAAATGCTGACCTGTCCGCCGAATAAGGTGTAAAGTATAAATACGGTGCCGGCTAAAAGGGCCGCTGCTGAATATCCGATGATTTCAAGCCCGGCAAGTATTTGTGCCGCAGCAATAACCTGTGCCCCGATGATACCCAGCCAGGCAACCGGTACAACAAGCGAACTTAACTGCCGGGCCCGGTTTCCGTAAAAATGACCGAGTAATCCCGGAAGTGTGAATTTGCCATAACGGCTCACATATTTGGCTATGGGCGCCAGCAGGAACAACCCGAAAGACGCACAGAATAAAAACCAAAGAGCTGCCCATCCGATGTTCTGGCTGAGCTCCAGGGTACCTAAAATAGCGGATCCCCCTAATATGGTGGCAAGCAAACTTCCTGAAACAGGGACTAAACGTGCTTTTTTCCCGGCAACATAATAATCGGAAGGCGTTTTTACTTTGAACCAGGAATAAATGCCTAAGAAAAGAACAAACAAAAAGTAGAAGGCTATAAAATATACCGGATTATCCATGTTAAAACATCCTTACAGAAAATGCCCAAATATCGGAAATTATATTTCAATGGTGTATTTTCGTCGAGGTTTTTAAGAACAGATGGGTTTTGACCGGAAGGAAATTTGGTCTCCCGGCAGATTGTTTATTTTTGGCAACGGGGATGGTCCCTTGACAGATTATTGCTAATTTTGAACGGCTCAATGTGAAACCTGGTAAACCAAAAGCTGTTTATGCTTTTTAACAGTCTTGATTTTCTGATTTTTCTGATTCTGGTCTTTGCCTTGTTTTGGGCAGCAGCACCCGGGAGTCCGACCGCAGGAAAGATAATTCTGTTATTGGTTTGATGCCACGCATCTTAATGATAAGGGAGCAACTGTTGCCTCAGAAAAAATTGCAACTGAGATTGAAAAGTTGTTGGTTTCACCGGTTACAGAAAAATTAAATCAGTAATGCAGGCTTATTCTTTTTTGCATCGCGTTTATTCTTTTAACTGAAAGGTATTGTTGTATTTGAAATAAAAAAAGTTGGTCCGGAGAAAATCCCTGAACCAACTTTGTGAAAAAAAACCATTATTGATATCCGACATTCTGCTCCAATTCAGATTTTTGTATTTCTGAACGGGGAATAGGAATATAATACATTTTTTCTTTTATGAAATTTCTATGACTAACTGTATAGAGTTGGTAAACCAATTCATTCTGAGCTGTTTGCTGCCATTGGATACCTATACCGTCCTGATTAAATACGTCTTCTGCAATCATCCATCTGCGTACATCAAAGAACCGGGTATTTTCAAAGCACAATTCTATTTTACGTTCATGCATGATGTCGTTCAACAGATCTTCGCCTGAAGTGCTGACAGGAGGTAAATGTGCCCTATCGCGTATCATATTGACATAATTTCGGGCTTCATCTTCAAATCCCAAATGATACTGTGCTTCGGCATAATTCAGATAAATTTCGGCCAGTCTGAAATAGATGTAAGGGGTTGTATTATTAAAACCAAGGCTTCCGTCATATTCTTCATTGGTATACTTCCTCATATTATAACCTGTTAAGGTAGCATTCCAGTCCTGCGGGCCATCTGTGCCATCAAGGCCACCCGGAATCTGATACTCGACAAAAGGAGACCTTGGTGATGTTAGCGGTGGATCGAAAGGAGCACCCTGGTAAAAAATATCGGCATAAAAACGCAGTTCCCTGTTCTCGTACATAGCTATACCATCAGGATTGTATTTTGGTGATTCCTCAATTGACAAACCATCGTCCATCTGGAAAGCATCCACAACATTCTGCAGCGGCTGTATAGTACTCCATCCGGCAGCATACCCGGCAGGCCTGTTCAGCTGATCAGGGTCTTCACCTGCCCCATGGCTGAACTCGGGGTTATGTGCCTTTGCAAATATGATTTCCTCATTATTGCTCAGAAATATCCGGTTATAACCTTTATAGTCATCTACTTGTACAAGGTTAAAAATCCCCAGATTGATTACCGCTTTGGCAGCATCTGAAGCATCTTTCCACTTGTCAGTTGCATTGTAATCATAAAGCGGGCCGCTTGGTTGCGTGTCGGGATCATGCAGTTTACTGGCAGCATAAAGTAATACTCTGGATTTCAATGCAAGGGCTGCGCTTTTGGTTACCCGGCCCCACTCGTCTGAAGGTACAGTTTCAGGAAGAATGGATGCCACTTCGTCCAATTCGGTTGTAATAAAATCAACAACATCCTTATAACTTGCCCGGGGTACATTAAAATTATCATCCAGCCCAAAAGTTTCTGTAATGAGAGGCACCCCTCCCCAAATATTGACCAGCTCGTAATATATATAAGCCCTGATAAATCTCATTTCTCCAATTAAACGGTTTTTATCGGCAGCATCTGCTTCAACTTTATCAATATTTTGCAGAAAAACATTTACATTTTTAACCTCCGTATAATGGTCTGTCCAAAGTGTAGCAAAAGGTGCCATATCATCGGGGTTAATTTCTCCCCTCATATATGTCTCAAAATCATTGCTTTGATGGAAGCCGTAAGCCAGATCGGAGGCTCCGGCAAGACTCCAGAGCTCATAGCTGGTTACAGACATCCTTCCGATACCCCAGGCTCCAAGAGAACTATACGAATTCCACACATACTTCTTGGTCAGTTCGAAATCACTCCATATATCATTCTCGCTAAAGGATGATCTTGGCGATTTATCCAGTACCTGATCTTCACAGGATGAAAAAATTAACAGTGCGACTATGGTAGTCAATAATATCCTATAAATTTTCATAACATTCATTTTTATTAATTTGAAAGATTAATTCTTACTCCAAAAGTAACGGTAGTTGTTTGAGGATAATAATAAGCCGGGTTCCAGGCTACACTCCCTCCTAAGTCTGAAGTCCCCAATTCAGGAAATAAATCTTTTTGTCCGGTGCGGGCTGAAATGCCATCCCATAAAATCCACAGATCAGATGCTTTCGCGTAGAACTGAACACTGTTGAAATTTATCCGCGACGTCCACCTTGAAGGCAGGGTGTAGGAAAGGGTCACGTTCTTCAGGGCAATATAGGCTGAATTGAAGAACCAAAAGTCTGAATTTCGTGTATTAACATCATTGATGCCGGGATAAGCCCTAGGAAAAGGGCCATCCATGTTATTCTCTGTCCACCTTAAGTCAAAATAATAGGAAGGCACATTTAATCTTGTCACCGGGGACGAAAATACAACTGGTGTTTCAACCATTGCTTGTCCGTAAAAGAAAAGGTTCACATTAATTCCTTTGTACTGTAAACTTGGATTAAATCCATACTGAATTTTTGGAGTTGCACTGATATCTCTTCTGTATTGGTCTTCTCCGTCAATCCTTCCATCCTTGTTCACATCTACATATCTGAGATCACCGGGTTCCTGACCGGGTATCACCACAACACCCTCGGGCGGATTGGCCAGGTCGTTTGCATCATGGAATATTCCATTCGTTTTATAGGTGATCTTGCTGTCGATAGGTTTTCCTTCCGCTTTCCTGTATTCAGGAACATTGGCGGGCTCGTCAATATAAACAATCCGGTTATCAGAATACTGGAAATTACCTCCAATGGTATAATAGAAATCGCCTATGTTGTTTTGATAATTAGCCACTATTTCAACCCCTTCGTTATCTACTTTTCCCAGGTTTTCCTGCGGCAGTTGTAATCCGGTATAGTTAGGTATCGATGCATTACGTGTAATCAGGATATCTCTTCTTTTTTCATAGAAATAGTCGAAGTTTACCACGAGCTTATTATCAAACATGTTCGCATCGAAACCGACGTTAAAGTTTTTGGATTTTTCCCAGGTAATATCAGGATTTGGCACGTTTGCCTGAACAAAAGCATCATACCGTGCACCACCATTTTCTCCAAATATATGAAAATCGGATAAATTATATTTCGCTAAATATTGAAAACTCTCAATCCGGTCATTTCCCATCATGGCATAAGAAGTCCTGAGCTTTAGGTTATCCAGCCAGGTATCGGTAGAAGCCATAAAACGCTCTTTTGAAATGGTCCAGCCAACGGAAACAGACGGGAAATTACCAAAACGTCCTTTATTTGGGAAGTTATATGAACCATCGCGTCTGAAAGTAAGGTCGATCAAGTATTTCCTTTGGTAATCATACCCAATGGAACCAAAATAGTTAACCCTTCCATATTCCCCGGAGTTTCCATTTGATGACTGCTGATCCGTACCTGCCAGGTCCAAATCCAACTTCAATTTACTCACTACGTTTCTTCTGAACCCTTGCAACATTTCATTGTACCCTTGAGATTGTTCATATCCCAAAAAAGCAGTAAAATTATGATCCTCAAAGGTCTTCTCGTAATCCAATCGTATATTGGAAAATTGATCACGAACAAGATTGTATTGTTTGGTTAACGTTCTAATCGAACCGCCATAGCCCCACTTTTGAATCAGCTCACCTGTGTTTTTATCCATATCATATACAGTGGAAGGCTCAAAATACATCATATAGTTGTTGTCGTCAAAATCAAAGGAAGCATTTCCCAATAAGCTTAACCCTTTTGTCAACCAGTCCATATTCAGGTTAAAAGAAAAAACTGAACGTAATGATTTATCAAATTCTTCCTGATACCCGGACCTGTCAGATGTAACATTCCTGAAATTGATGTTGGCAATTCCTGATCCATATTCTCCGTTAGGAAATGTTGCAACAGCGTAGGGCTTAATCTGGAGTATTTCATACCATGGTTGAAATTGTGGATAGTGTCTTTTCCTGACAGAACCCGACAGGTCAACGCCCAATTTTAACCATGGTGCAACCTGCGCATCAATGTTCGATCTTACCTGGTATCTGTCAAAGGAACTATCGCCACTCCAATACTGTGAACCCTTATTAAGGTATTCGCCACTTAAAAAATACTTAATCTTGTCGCTGCCCCCGCTGGCGGAAACAGTATGTTGTGTTTGGGGAGCAAAATCTCTGTATGTATATTCATACCAGTTCGGGCTCCCGTGGGTTAAAGGATAATCGCCACTTTGAAATTTACTTATATCCTCCTCGGAGAAAAATGGGGATCTTCCAAAGCCTGCTTCTATTTCATTCTTGTAGACGGCAAACTGGTAGGAATTCATTAAGTTGGGCACCCTCGCGAAAGTCGATAATCCATAATTTGAATCAATTGAGATTTCATTAACTCCGGATTTTCCCCTTTTTGTCACCACTAAAATAACACCATTGGCAGCGCGGGCCCCGTAAATTGCTGCTGCGGCATCCTTTAATATGCTGATATCAGCAATGTCCTCTGATGACAAATTGGTAAAATCAGTTTGTGATCTTGGCACTCCGTCAATAACAATCAGGGGTGAATTGTTCCCTAAAGTTGATTTGCCCCTGATGAGTATTTCTGTTTCAGGGTTACCTGGTTCTCCACCGCGGTCGTTTACTTTCAGCCCCGGTAACCTTCCCTGTAGGGACTTTGCAACATCAACTGAAGGGGACTGGTCAACCAATTCTCCTGATACAGAGCTTACTGATCCGGTCAGCCGGCCCTTCTCTCTGGTTGCATATCCAATGGCAACCACTTCATCAATTCCTATGGTCTCTTGCGCCAGCGAAACATTGATGTTCGTCTTGTTCCCTACAACAACCTCCTGAATCCGCATCCCAATGAAGGAAAACTGTAAGGTGGCATTTTCAGGAATGTCGCTAAGGGTATAATTCCCGTCAGTATTGGTAACTGTACCCTTATTCGTACCTTTTACCATAACGGTAACACCGGGAAGTGGTTGCCCGGATTCATCGGTTACGGTTCCTGAAACCGAGTTCTGCTGCTGAGCCAACCCATCGTTTTTAGCACCCTCATGAGTGGTACCCATTTCCTCTTTTAGAGAAGGATTTTTACTGTAGAGGTTTAGCAGTTCGGTTTGCGAATACGTTTTATTTGCAAAGACATTAATTACAGAAAGTAATAAGAAGAAAACAGTTATTTTCATCATTAGTAATACTTTTTGTAAACCAGGAATTTTCCAATTCCAAAAAAAACATTCTCTTTTTTTCATACGTATAATTTATTTAGATTTGAACTACCCGGTTTAAAAAAACGGGATGATTATTTCCTCACATGAAAGTATAGGACAATTCCATTTGGTTTTTTTGTTGTTGAGTTGAATCATAAGCAGGATTTTTTTAAAAAATTAGTTGCTCTAACAAATATATGTATATTTCAATTAGTTTGCATAATAAAAAATTAGTGATTCTTTCATTAAATATGGAAATAGAAGTATCTTCATATCAAGAAACTTTATGGCAAGGTTTCAGTTTTTCTAAGAATGTTGAGGAGGATTTAAAATTTGCTTGGCAGGAGTTATCCCTGGGAATTACGGAAAAGAAGTTAGGAACTGAAGAACTGATAGCTGCTTTGGCGGAGCTGAATAAAGAACGAAGAAGATTAAATGTCACAAAATTATTGCTAATTTTGACCGGCTCAATGTGAAACCTGGTAAACCAAAAGCTGTTTATGCTTTTTAACAGTCTTGATTTTCTGATTTTTCTGATTCTGGTCTTTGCCTTGTTTTGGGCAGCAGCACCCGGGAGTCCGACCGCAGGAAAGATAATTCTGTTTGTCGGCAGTTATGTTTTTTACGGATGGTGGGACTGGCGGTTTCTGCTATTGATCGCATTCAGCTCTGGGTCCGATTTTCTTATTGGCAAGTACCTGTACAAAACCATAAACAGCCGTAAAAGAAAATTTCTCCTTTTCCTGAGCTTGCTGCAAAACATCGGGATACTGTTTGTATTTAAATATTTTAATTTTTTTGTCGGTTCTTTCCGGGAATTAACTGGCGGTGTTACAGCAGGTCAATGGAGCAGCCTCGATATTATTCTTCCGGTGGGAATTAGTTTTTATACTTTTCAAACCCTAAGCTATACCCTCGATATTTATTTCCGCAAGCTTATACCCACCAAAAATGTTCTTACATTCTTTACCTTTGTATCGTTTTTCCCGCAGCTGGTTGCCGGTCCAATCGAAAGAGCTGCCAATCTGCTGCCTCAGTTTGAAAGGAAACCTCAATTCTCGTATGAGCAGGCTGCTTCAGGTCTGAGACTGATGTTGTGGGGATATTTCAAGAAGATGGTAATTGCCGATCAGCTCGCCGTGTGGGTGAATGCTGTATACGGACAACCTGACCATTTCTCAGGCCCGGTTATCCTGATGGCTACTTTTGCCTTTGGCTTTCAGATCTACTGCGACTTTTCAGGATACTCCGACATTGCTGTGGGCACTGCCCGGTTATTTGGCATTGAGCTGATGCTAAATTTCAGGACTCCTTATTTTGCTGCCTCTTTTAAAGATTTTTGGCAAAGATGGCACATCTCACTGTCTACTTGGTTCAGAGATTATCTGTATATACCTATGGGAGGGAGTAAGGTAAAAACGGCAAAATGGGTCAGGAACATTCTGGTAACTTTTCTCATATCGGGATTGTGGCACGGTGCGAATGTTACTTTTCTTTTATGGGGGTTGATTCATGGAATATTTTATGTTGGCGAAAGATTTTTTTCCCGTTTAACAGATATGCCTGCAAAATTGAAAAAAGTGTCAGGGTGGATGGTTACCTTTGTTGCCGTAAACCTGGCCTGGATTTTTTTCAGGGCCGAGAGTGGACAACAGCTCTTGTACTTGCTTGGTAAAATCTTTAGGTGGGAAACATTTCAGACTTCAGAATTAAGGAATCTCATAATGAGTGAAGGGGGGCTTAATGAACCGGGACGAATGCTGGCGTATGCTTTCCCTCTTTTTTTAATTGTGGAATATTTGTCGGCCCGTCGTTCATCAGGACAATTACCCGAAATAACAATGAAACCGGTAAGGTGGTCGTTTTACTATCTCCTTCTGTTGATGATTCTGTTTTTGGGAAGATTGAAAACAGCACCGGAATTTATATATTTTCAATTTTGATGAAGAAACTGTTGAAGCAGATAGCGTTTTTTGTATTGCCTGTTTTTGTGGGCGGAATGCTGCTGTTCAGCATGAATCCCGAAAAGCAGTTTAGCTATTATTTTGTCAAAGGGGAGTGCAGCAATAAGGCCAGCTGGATTTATGACCGGATATTCCTGTCGGATAAAAAGCTGGATGTTGTTTTTATCGGGGCCTCTCAAACGGCATGTGCCGTAAAGGATGAACTGATTGAACAAAGGTTGAAGGAACAGACCGGGGAAATTATCAAAGTAGCCAGTCTGGGTTATTGCCGGCGTGGCCGCGATATTCAGTACAGCATGCTTAAGGATGTTTTCCGCCAAAAGAATCCCCGGCTGGTGGTAATTGAAGTTGCCGAAGATGAACCTAAGAAGAGCCATCCTGTTTTTCCTTACCTGGCGGAATCAGAAGATATTGTTGCATCTCATGTTTTCTTTAACCAGCGGTATCCGGCAGCCTTATGGAAAGGGCTAGTTCTCCGGTTTGAATTCCTTAAGGGGAAACTTTTTGGTTTGCCTGAATTAACCGGAGATTCTGCAGCCGATCATGGATACATACCTACCCACTCAACAGCAGATGAAGAGTTGTTGCTGAACAACAGGTTGAATTGGGAGAGACGTTTAAAAAATAAAAAAGCCTCATTGGTAAGAACAATAGAACTTCATTATTCAAGGCATTATCTGGAAGAAATTGCAGCTATGGCCGAAAACAACGGTTGCCGCATCGTTTTTCTTTACCTCAGGGAATCGGGAAGCGGTATGAGGTTGCCTTTGCTTTATGATTACTACAGGTCTGTAGCAGATGTTATTGTATTGCCCGATTCGATTTTTAATGCACCTCATTATTGGTTTGATGCCACGCATCTTAATGATAAGGGAGCAACTGTTGCCTCAGAAAAAATTGCAAAGGAGATTGAAAAGTTGCTGGGTTCACCGGTTACCGGAAAATAAAACCAGCTATGCAGGCACTGTTTGCCTCGCAATGTACCGGAACCTTTTAAGTTTATGACTCTGGCCTGAAAAGGCAAAAACAGGAATACAGAAACAGGTAAAATGCCGGTAGGATACAATTCTGGATTGTAACACCTGTTTTCATTGTCAAAAATAATTACATTTGTATACTGTCGGATTTTGTACGCCAAAAGCAGAGACAGAAAGAAAACAAAACGAAAGGTTTGCATATCAGATGAGCATGAGCATGAATTCACACCACCCGGTGGTGATAAATCCCCAGGGTTGTCGGGATGTGCCGGTTCCCTGTCTGCCAGGCAGGCATGCTAACAACACCTTTACGAATAAACAGGTTTAATCGTATGAAGAAATTATTTTATTTACCCGGAATTCTATTTTTAAGTGCCTGCAGTTCAGCTCCCACCGATGGTTGGGTCGACCTGTTTAACGGAAAGGATTTGACGGGTTGGAAACAATTAAATGGTAAGGCTGAATATGAAGTAGTTGACGGGATGATTGTTGGAACAACGGTTGCCGATTCTCCAAATTCATTTCTTGCCACGGAGAATACTTATACCGATTTTATTCTGGAACTTGAGATGCTGCTTGAAGATGATTTTAATTCAGGCATCCAGTTTCGCAGTGAAAGCAATTCAGGTTATATGAATGGCCGGGTACATGGTTATCAGTGCGAAGTGGACCCCTCAGAACGTGCATGGAGTGCCGGAATTTATGATGAAGCCCGCCGCGGCTGGCTCTATCCCCTTGACCTGAACCCGGATGCCAAATCTGCATTCAAAAAAAAGGAATGGAATCATTACAGGATTGAATGCATCGGATCGGATATTAAAACGTATTTAAACGGGGTTGCAGTTGCCCATCTTATTGATGATATGACAATGGAAGGCTTTATTGCCTTGCAGGTGCATGCCATCAGCGACAGTTCCATGGCTGGCAGAAAGATTAGGTGGAGAAATATCCGCATAAAGACCGATAATCCGGAACCTTCCGAAAATAAAGGCATATATGTGGTGAACCTCATCCCGAATGATTTAAGTAAAGCGGAAAAGGAAAAGGGTTTTAAATTGCTTTTTGACGGAAATTCTGCAGAGCAATGGAAAAGTACAGATGGGGAGGAATTCCCGGCGCAGGGTTGGGAGATTAAGGATGGAATGCTTACGGTTTTATCCGGTAAAGGCAATCCGGAAAAGAAAGGGGGATCTGTTATTACCCGGGAAGAATTCGGGCCGTTTGAATTAAAGTTCGATTTTAATTTCAGCAAAGGTGCCAACAGCGGTATAAAGTACGGAATTGGCAATAATGGTCCGTCTGTTGGTCTGGAGTACCAGATTCTCGACGACGAAAATCATCCCGATGCTAAAAATGGAATTGAGGGTAACCGTACACTGGCATCACTGTACGACCTTATTCCTGCTGAAAAGGAACCCCGTTTTGTTAACGGCCCGGGAGAATGGAACCGCGGAAGGATTGTTCTTTATCCCGACGGAACGGCTCAGCACTGGTTAAACGGGAGAAAGGTTCTGGAGTATAAGCGGGGGAGTGAAGCGTTCAGGCAAAGGGTGGCAAACAGTAAATTTGCCGGAATGGAAGGTTTCGGGATGGCAGAAAAAGGACCCATTCATATTCAGGATCATAACGATGAAGTACATTTCAGAAGTATAAAAATAAGAGAATTCTAAAATTATGGCAAACAGAAGAAATTTTTTAAAAGCAGCCGGTATTGGTATGGCAGCAGCTGCTGTTCCTGCATGGGCCAGGGCTTCAGAAGGTAAATCGGGAGCTGTTAAAAAGAACGGCAAATACAAACTGGGTGTGGCATCCTATACCCTGCGTAAGTTTTCAACCGAAGAAGCGCTCGATATGACACTCCGGTGCGGTGTAAACCGCATCACTTTTAAAGACATGCATCTTCCCCTCGATGCCAGTAAGCAGCAAATCAGGGAAACTGTGGAATTGTGCAGAAAAAAAGGGGTTGAACTTTATGGAGCAGGAGTTATCTACATGAAGACAAAGGCTGATGCAGACAACGCCTTTGAGTATGCAAAAACTGCTGGCCTGAAAATGATTATTGGCGTCCCCAATCATGAATTGTTGGAATATGTGGAAGGCAAGGTAAAACAGTACGATATTATTATGGCTATCCACAACCACGGACCGGGCGATAAGCTATACCCCAGTGCCGAAAGTGCATACAGGTTGATTAAGAACATGGACAAACGCATGGGGCTATGTATCGATATCGGTCATACCAAGCGCATCAACCGGAATCCGGAACAGGATATAAAAGATTTTTTTGATCGTGTTTATGATGTTCATATTAAAGACGTTACTTCCGCTTCTGCCGATGGGTCAACCGCAATTATTGGTCGTGGCGTAATTGATTTTCCATCTTTTCTGAACACCGTGGTGAAATTGGGATACAGCGGTACCCTGGCACTTGAGTATGAAGCTGAAGCAGATGATCCGCTTCCGGGAATGATGGAATCTTTAGGATATACCAAAGGTGTACTTGCAACGCTGTAAAAATAAAATTTGAGGTTTAATGATGGAGAACAGAAGAAATTTTATCCGGAAAGCAGCAGCCGGTGCAGCGGGGATTGCAATAACGGGCTCTGCTGCAGGAAGTACTGCGCGGAGTTATAAACGGATTATGGGTGCAAATGAACGGCTGAATGTGGCCATTGCCGGCCTGGGACGGAGGCTGGGCGCCTATTATGAACCCGTTGCAGCAAAGGAAGCCAACGTTGAGCTGGTGTATTTGTGCGATGTAATGGAAAAACAACGGGAAAAGGCTTTGCAGAATTTTTCAAAATACATCAGCTATAAACCACAACCGGCCAACGATATCCGTAAGGTAATTGATGATCCTCATGTTGATGTGCTTATCAATGCCACACCCGATCATTGGCATACCCCGGGTTCGGTACTGGCCATGAAGGGCGGAAAACATGTGTACGTGGAAAAGCCCTGCAGCCATAATATGTTCGAAAATGAACTGATAGCGGAAGCCGCCCGGAAGCTGAACAAGGTGGTACAAATGGGAAATCAGCAGCGTTCTTCGGATCATACCATTCAAATCATTAATGAAATTCATAAAGGAGTAATTGGTACACCTTATAAAGCAGTGGCATTTTACAGCAATTCAAGAGGACCGGTACCTGTTCAAAAGAAAGTACCTGTGCCCGAAGGTCTCGATTGGGATCTGTTCCAGGGGCCTGCACCGCGTCGTGATTATACCCGGGAAACGTGGGATTACAACTGGCACTGGTACGGCTGGGATTATGGCACTGCCGAAGCGGGAAATAATGCGACACATGAGTTGGATGTTGCCCGCTGGGCGCTGAATGTGAATTTCCCGTACCATGTGAATACAGAAGCTGCAAAACGGCATTTTTTGGACGACGGCTGGGAAATGTACGACACCATGTCGGTCCGTTTCCTGTTTGAAGGCGATAAAGTTATTGAATGGGACGGCAAAAGCCGTAACGGGTACAGTACTTATGGCAGCGACCGCGGAACCCTTATTTTTGGCAGCGAAGGAACCGTTTTTGTTAATCGCAGTAAGTATGAATTGTACGATCGTGCAGGAAAACTGATCAGGGACAATAAATCGTCGTCGAATGAAGCAGGCACTGCACTCGGCGGCGGCGGGGATATGACTACCGCCCATATGATTAATTTCTTCGACACCATCAGGGGGAAAGCAAAATTAGCGGCACCCATCGACGAAGCAACCATCAGCATGGCTATGGTGCATTATTCAAACATAGCATACCGGATTGGGAAAAGCTTCGATATCGACGATAAAACCGGCAGAATGTACGACCGCGAAGCAATGAAACTGTGGGAACGGAATTATGAACCAGGCTGGAAGCCCACGGTATAAATGATTCACGGAAGATTTGGTTTTTAATAATGAATTAAGCTCCCCGGAATTTTTCCGGAGAGCTTAATTCATTATTATCAGTTATGGCGGTAATTAAACAAGGGGATCTACCAGTTCATTCAACCGCAAATAACCTGACTGTCTCATTTTGTAAAAGGTGTAGCCGTTGGAATAGCTGCTTTAGAGAAGTTGTTTTACGATAAATTACGATCCATCACTGCCGGAAATATTTTTCCGGTTTTGAAGGTTTTTTTTGGTCATTTATTTTAATTTTTTTTAAAAATATGTGGTGTGGCTGCTTTATAAATACTATTTTAGAAGGAATATTCTGTAAGTGAAATTTGACCAAATCAATGCCTTCACTTCTTTTAATTTAATTATCGACTTATGAGAAACAAAAGATTAGTCTCTTTATTAATGGTGCTGATGTTGGGCACTGCATTATTTGCTCAACCTCCAAAGCAATTTGTTCAGGTAATCGTGTCTCCCGATAAACCGGACTGGACCTATGAAACAGGAGATCGGGCTGAATTTCAGATTTCCGTGTTGCGTAACAACATTCCGCTGGATGGCATACAGGTGCACTACAGCATTCAGCCCGAATTGATGAAGTCGTGGGATGAGGGCACATTAACCCTAAAAAAAGGCGTGGCTTCGGTCAGGGCAAAAGCGTTTAAAGAACCTGGCTTTCTGCGTTGCCAAGCATCGGTAGAGGTGGACGGGAAAAAATATTCGTCGTATGCTACGGCCGGTTTTTCACCCGGAGAAATTCAGCCTACCACCACTTTGCCTGCTGATTTTGAAGATTTTTGGAATAATGCCAAAGCGGAACTGGCCAAAGTTCCCGTAAGGCCGGTAATGACCCTGTTGCCTGAAAGGTGTACCGCCAATGTGAATGTGTATCATGTAAGCATCGATAACATAAAGGGGAAAATCTACGGCATTTTGTGCATGCCCAAAGCGGAGGGGAAGTATCCGGCACTGTTGCATGTTCCGGGAGCGGGCATAAGACCCTATTCAGGGGATGTCTGGAATGCGGAACAAGGAATTGTGACCTTTCAGATTGGCATCCATGGCATACCGGTTAATCTCGATCCTTCCGTTTACGATGCCTTGCGTTCCGGTGCCCTTGATGGTTACTGGCGTATGAACCTCGATAACAGGGATGATTATTACTTTAAACGGGTTTACCTGGGATGTGTGCGTGCTGTTGATTTTTTAGAATCGCTGGAACAATGCAACGGAAGCGCTATTGCCGTCACTGGCGGAAGTCAGGGAGGAGCACTTTCCATAATTACAGCCGGCCTCGATGATCGGATCGATTATCTGGCTGCTTTTTACCCGGCCCTGTCCGACCTTACGGGTTACATTCACGGGCGTGCAGGCGGATGGCCTCAATTGTTCCGGAATGAAACAACAAATAAACCGGATAAGGTGGAGACCTCAAAATATTTTGATGTTGTGAATTTTGCCCGCTTCGTAAAAGTGCCGGGTATGTACAGCTGGGGATACAACGATAACGTATGTCCACCCACATCAACGTTTGCTGCCTATAATGTAATTTCTGCTGAAAAGGAGCTTCATGTTTTTCAGGAAACTCAACATTGGTCATTCCCGGAACAGCAGCAAATTAAAAATGAATGGCTGGAGGAAAGACTTCTAAAATGAAATCCTCTGGTGGAACTGTTTTATGAAACTGCACCAGTTGACTTTTTTATAGCATCGGGGGTTCTGAATTTACTTTAAACTGACCGTTTCATGATTTGGCGGTTAATTTATAGCGTTATTTTTTTACTGTTTGTTGAAATCTGTTTTTTCCGGTCTTCCAACAATATGAACAATATAAACCACATGAACCCTATAACCAAAAACACCAAAATAATGAGACCCGAATAAACAAAGCAGTAAGCTTTGAATGAAGGATAGGATTTTTGGCATTATACCCTTATCTTTGCGGGTCTGACAGAGCTATTTTTTAATGAACAGAAGGACAGAAATTATACCGGCCATTGATATCCTTGGTGGCAAATGTGTGCGGCTTGCACAGGGGGATTACAGCCGCAAAACCGTTTATAATGAAGATCCGCTGGAGGTGGCGCGGATGTTTGAGGATGCGGGCATACAGCGGCTGCATTTGGTCGATTTGGACGGTGCCCGTTCCAGGCACATTGTGAATTATCACATACTGGAACGGATTGCCTCCAAAACCGGGCTGATCATTGATTTTGGCGGGGGATTAAAATCGGATAAAGACCTGGAAATTGCTTTTAATTCAGGTGCCGCAATGATTACCGGGGGAAGTATAGCGGTAAAAGAACCCGATGCTTTTTTTGAATGGCTTGCAAAATACGGTCCTGAGAAAATCATTCTGGGTGCTGATGCCAAAGATGGTAAAGTTGCAGTAAACGGGTGGGAGGAAGAAACAAAACTTCCTGTCGTTGATTTTATTTCGGATTTTCATCATAAAGGCATAGTCAAGGTAATTTCAACCGATATTGGACGTGATGGCATGCTTACAGGCCCGGCTTTTGAATTGTATGCTGAAATCATGCAGGTTCTTCCGGATGTTGAAATTATTGCCAGCGGCGGAATTGCTTCCATGAAGGAAATCAGGAAACTGGCTGAAATGAATGTGCCGTGTGTTATTACGGGCAAAGCGGTTTATGAAGGAAAAATCAGCCTGAAGGAAATAAAGGATTACAATAAGTAAATGGTCCTGAATAAAATTAAACCTTCAGTTGGAAAACGATTTATATTAACATTAAAGTTTTAACCATACACTTTATACGACACATGCTTGCAAAACGAATCATACCCTGTTTGGATATCCGCAACGGACAAACTGTTAAAGGAATAAATTTTGTTGATATTAAGGAAGTGGGCGATCCGGTAGAGTTGGGTGCCAAATATGCTGCCGATGGTGCCGACGAACTGGTATTTCTTGATATTACCGCAACCCACGAAGGACGTAAAACTTTTGTTGAGCTTGTAAAGCGGATCGCCCGTCATTTAAATATTCCATTTACCGTTGGCGGGGGAATCAGCGAAACCGGGGATGCGGGAACCCTGCTTAATGCCGGTGCCGATAAGATCTCTGTAAATTCATCGGCAGTGCGTAATCCGCAACTGATTGATGAAATGGCTAAAAGTTTTGGCAGCCAGTTTGTGGTGGTAGCCATCGATGCCCGCGGCGACGAAAGCAACCACTGGACCGTTACCGTGAACGGTGGTCGTATTCCTACAGGTAAAGAATTATTTTCATGGGCTAAGGAGGCAGAAGACAGGGGAGCAGGAGAAATCCTCTTTACTTCCATGAACCACGATGGTACTAAAAACGGTTTTGCGAATGAACAGCTGGCGCAACTTGCCGGTTCTCTTAAAATTCCTGTTATTGCCTCAGGAGGGGCAGGTACTAAAGAACATTTTGTTGACGTTTTTACGAAAGGAAAAGCAGATGCAGGGCTGGCAGCCAGTATTTTTCATTACAACGAAATCCCCATCCCGGTATTAAAAACGTTTCTAAAGGATCGGGGTATTGCAATCAGGTAAAGAAATTCATAAACTCACCTTTATATAATAACCATGCGTATTTTTTCAGACATAGATAAAATTGATTTTAGTAAACTGAATGGTTTAATACCGGCAGTTGTTCAGGATAATACCACCTCAAAGGTTTTAATGGTGGGTTTTATGAATCGCGATGCCGTTAAAAAAACAGAGGAAACCGGGAAGGTTACTTTTTTTTCCCGTTCAAAAAACAGATTGTGGACCAAGGGGGAAGAATCGGGAAATTTCCTGAATGTTGTTTCCATACTGGTTGATTGTGATAATGATACCTTGCTTGTTAAGGCCAATCCTGAAGGGCCGGTTTGCCATACCGGCGCAGACACCTGTTTTTCTGAAATGAATAAAGATTCAGAAACTGGTTTTCTGACTTATCTGCAGGATTTTATCGATAAGCGAAAACAGGAAATGCCTGAAGGCTCCTACACTACTTCGCTTTTCAGAAGTGGCACCTCAAAAATTTCACAGAAAGTGGGTGAAGAAGCTGTTGAGACCATTATCGGTGCTATGGCAAACGATGATGAAAATTTTATTTATGAAGCTGGTGACCTTTTGTATCACCTGCTGGTTTTACTCTCCCATAAAGGCTTCAGAGTGGAGGATGTGGTAAATGAATTGCGCAAAAGACATGCTTAGGAATAAGGACTTGATGTTGTGTAACATAGTTTCATAACATAACTGTAAAACATTTTATATTTTCTTTTATTTCATGGGCCGTTTGCGATTAAGTTGGTAGTTTTGTATAGCTGCTAATTCAAAAAAAACTTCATCATGGAAACCGCAACATTATGTCCAACCAGTACTGCGACGATTCTGTCCTGTCAGAAAATCGCCAAATCTTTTAGGGAAAACATTTATGAGCTGTCGAACATTCGAAAGGATTGGGATCCGGAATATGCAATATCCCTGCAAGTGTGGATAAACGATACGATAGAAAAGTTTTATACCGATACCCTCGACAGTATTGAAGATAAAAGATACCGCGAGTGGCATGAGGTGATGGTGGCAGGGCTCCAAAGCCTGAGAGTTCTGCGTGCCTCTATGAAAGTGGATTTTAAAAACAACAGGCAATTTTTAAAGGAAACATTCGGGAAACTGGGTTATAACGATTATTTCAGCGATGCAAAAAACGGGGATCATCTCAGCTTGTATAATTTGCTGAAAACTTTTGTAACCAACCTGGATGAGAATACCCGCGCAATGATTTTGCATAAAGGGGTTCCTGATTCGTTGTTTAGAAAGATTTTTGATACGGCCCGTCAGATTGAAGAATACAAGTGTTGCTTTGAAACGCTTGAAAATGAGAATGATTTGAATACTTATGGATTAAAAGAAGTTGCTGAAATTTACGAAACAACGCAGGATATCTGCCGTATTGCAGTGGCTTATTACCAGTTTGATCCCATCCGGCGCGATGAATTTAATTTTTACAAGGTAATGGTAAATCTTTAAACTGCCCGAAAATTTATATTATAGAACAGCCTGTCCGGCATTGCCGGCAGGCTGTTCTATAATAAATTATTTGCCGGTAAATATAAAGTCAGCACCAATTGTTCCATTAAGTTGTTCGATGTATTCTTCGGATTCGGTATGGTTCAGCTTGCTTTCGGTTTTGGCAATGCGTTCATCTATTTTCATTTCTTCTACCAATTCACGATTGTTGGTGTCATTCCTGAAATATTTCAGGTATTGAATCTGTGACTTAAGAAATGCTGCATCCTTTTGCTGCTTAAGCACCAAACGTTTGTGATACCAATCTGACTGAAGTACATATTCCCTGTCGAATTCCCTGCGCAATTCCGGATCACTGAGATCTTTCCCGTTGAAATGTCCGTAAGCCATTATGTGAAGCAAAATTTTAAGCGGAGGTATGGCAGCTTCCACACTTCCTTCGGCAAAGTACTGCAAGGCTACTTTCTGCTGTGCTTCCACAATGTTTTTTATTCCGTCGGCAAAGGCATCCATATCCTGCAATTCAGGTTTTAACATTTTTTCGTTGAAAACAGCAAGCGGTTCATCAAACAATTTATTCATGCAGCGGAAGGCAAAATTTTTGTTTATGCGGTAACCTAACCTGCTGGCCAGGATTTTCTCCCCTTTATATTCAAAATCTTCCAGTTTTTCAAGAGAATTATTTTGTATCAGCTGGTTGGCATCTCTGTCTTCGGGTTCAAGACGTGCCCATATCTCCGGTACAAGGATGCTTATGTCATGGTCAAACCGGTTTTCCTGGCCGATGTATCCTGCTGCTGAACTGAATCCCTGGTATTCACACAAGATATGAGACAGTAAGGCGTTGTTTAAATCAGAAGTGGGAACCAGCATATTAAACGGACCTTTTGTAAGGGCTCCTTCTGATCCAGCTCCGGTTGTGGAGGGTGATTTACCTGTCAGGCTGCATATGAAATCCATAAACAGTTCCGGGACTTCCTGGTAATGAACAGGATTGTATACGCTTAACGGACGAATTCCTTTTTCGAAGTCGGCCGGATTGTTCCTGCGGCCGGGAAGAACAGCATTTACAGGAAAATGTACGGTTTGATCGACTGGTATTTTCCGAAACAGACGTACACCTGTTTCGGCCAGGTAAGAATCCTGATTTTCGTACCTGAACAGATTGGGTTGCAGATACCGGGGATTATTTGTCGGAATTCCATCAACCACCCGGGTATGGGAAGGAGCAGCAAAATAGGAATCTTTATTGCCCAGGACTACTTTTTCTATCAGATCTTTTACCGGCTGGGTATACTGGTCAAAAAGAATGGCATTTTCATACAACGAAACAGCGTCTTCCCGTGTAAGTGGTTCGTAGTTGGTAAGGAAGGTGTTGTCATGCACAATATCAGCCTCAGCCTCCAGATCATACCCCCTGATAATTGCCTCATCGGGTCTCTGAAACAGGTAGCTTTCACAATTGGCAAGCAGTTTAACGCTTTTATTTTTATATTCAGGATTGAGGTTGTTCAGCCGGCTGGAAGGGAGGGTAATGGAAGCTGTAATATCGTCTTCAGTTTGTATTTTTTTACTTGGAATAAAATCGGAGCGCAGTTTATGCAGGTACCATTGTCCGTCGGGGTTAAAACCAATGCGCACATAACTGGCAATAATCTTATTGTGTTTGTAACGAAGCGCATTGCCTTTTCTTCCGTTTACCAGTTCAACATTAAGGTACTCCTTCCACGATCCTTTATCAAGGTGTGAACGATACATCCGCTTAATGTACAATGCAAGCTGTTTAACATGCACGGGTAAGTTTAACAGAAAGTTGTTGTATTCCTCGCTGTAGTGCTCGGAGGGAGTTAACAGCTTAACTGCAGAACCCAACGTGCGGTGTGTACTTAAAAAGGGTCGTGACGGGCGGGCATCAGGCCTGATGTTTTTCCACCGGTTTGAGAAGTCGTAGTTGATCAGCATATCGGCCATTTTTGAATCCTCCTCAAGGTTTTGGACATAAAATGCGCCGTACTTGATGGCATTCTGCATCGATTTTGAAATCTCCGATTTGCCCCCTCCGGAAACCGTGCTGGGTTTGTGACAAAATACTCCTTCGGGAGCAGTATCAATAATTCGCCATAATTGTTGCTCCGGATGCTTTACCAGCTGAAATTTATGTCCGGTTGGATGAACATAGATCTTTTCAGGGGAAAGATTCAGAGCATGTAATTTACCCTCATGCACCCATGATACTGTACCTTTTTCAATATCAATATCAGCATGTTCATGAATGTACAGAATATTTGGATATTTTCTGTCAACAGCATAATTTTCGGGCATGATATCTATTTTCCCTTCCAGTAACTTTTTTACTTCTTTAAAGGTATACCGGTTTTCGAATTTTTCGGAAAAAGGATATCCGAAGAGGGTGTCCCCCATATTTCCGCATGGGAAAGCAACTGCCCCGCCTGCATGCTCTTCTTCTACCAGGCCGTAAAGATTGGCCGAATAGCTTATTTGTGTTTTTATTTCTTTTTTTGAGTACCCGTAATAGTTGTCTGCAATTAAAGTCACAACTACTCCCCGCTCATCGCGGCAGGTAACTTTAAATGCGCCACCATCGTTGTATAACTCATTTTCATCGGTCCAGCACATACCATCATTTCTTTGTCTTTCTGTTGCATTGTTGCAGTTAGGAAGTCCGATTTCCCTTTTTTTAAGTTTTGTGAGTTGGGGTGCAAGCAGGATGCACCCGGTATGTCCGGTCCAATGGTCGATATCGAGGGCTGCATCATTTTCTGCCAGATTATGGTCGCCTGCATTTCCAAATATAGTTTCCACAAAATCAAGATTACTGACCAGGCTTCCCGGAGCAAAAAAACGAATTTCCATGCTTTTCTTGCTAATAACCCCTTTAACTTCGGGACATACCGTAGGACGAAGTAACAGGGAAACCATGATATGCGCTTTTTTTTCCTGGTTGGCAGTAAAAGGAAGTACATTTATTTCATCGGAAGGATGAAGCGCATGGTAAAGCATGTGTGCAAAAGCTGTTTTTGGAACCTCCTTTTTATCAAGCGCTACAGGAAGACCACCTTCAACAATGTGAAATGTTCCTTTGGTAGTTCGTTTATCGGCTGCAGGATTATTAAGAATTCCCTGTTTAAGCCGGTAAGAGTTTAAAAGTTGGGTCTTGAATGTTTTTCCATTGGGGGGAAGACTAACTTCCCTGGCCATTCCTGGCTGATTTAATACAAATGTAGTATCGGGTAACCGGAGAGATTTGTCAAAATTCAGTTCCTTTAAATAATCATTAATAAAATTTTGAATGCGTGTATCCGCAGGTGACAGATGACCTGTAAGCAACCGCGATTTTTCACGAAAGCTGCTGATTAACCCTTCGGTAAGCGATATAAATCTTGCACTGGCAAGTTTTTCTTCTTCTTCGGTTTCTCCTGTGAATAAAGGTTGCCCCAGCGCTGCAAGCTGAAGGTTAATGTACTGGATCATTTCCCTCCTGCCTTTTCTTCTGGTTTTTTTACCGTATTCTTCACTGTATCTCATAACATTGCATTTAATTGTCTGACAGCGAAATTACAAAAATAACAGGGAGAATTTCAGGAGAGCTTTTGTTTATGTCTCCTGAACGGGAGTATACCCTTCAGGAATTATGGTTTCAGAAGGTACATAGGGAAATACGTCAACAATAGTGCTCACAGCCAGGGAGGATACGACATAGGGAATTACCATAAAAGAAAGGCTTTCATCAAGCCTGTTTAATGCTTCTTTGATATCGTCTGCCATAATAAGATACTGGGTGCGTAATTTTTTTTCTTTTCCCGCTTCCTCATCAACAGTTACCAGATTAATTGTTGCCTTAAACCACCATTCTCCATTTTCATAAGGAAATACTTCAGCTATACGCGATTTTTTGATATCGGTTACAGTGAATTCTCCTCTTACCATTTCTTGCATTTGACGAGTAATGCGGGTTTCGGCATCGGTAAACGATACCGCATCGAGCAGGAAATTTTCGGTAACGGTTTGCTCTTTTCCACTCTCGGTAACTTTTACATATTTAACTTTACATTCGAACCAGACTTGCATAGTATTTTATTTTTTTGAATCGGCAAAAATAACATTCCGTTGGAATTGATGCCCGATTAATTGTCCGATTAATTATTTAAGTTATTAACAGGAAAGGTTCGCCTGATTGGCGAACCTTTATAACGGCAACAGATTAAAACATGGATTCGAGGAAATCAAAAGCAGAGTTTAATTATACGCACTTTCTCCATGTTCATAGATATCAAGTCCTTCTTCTTCAATGCGTTGTGAAACCCGTAGACCGATAGTGGCTTTGATTGTTTTGAAGAGAATAAACCCTAATCCGAAAGCCCATGCAAATATGGCTGCTGCTCCAATAAACTGTACAAAAAGTAAATGAATGCCGCCTCCGAAAAAAAGGCCTCCATCGGTGGCAAACAATCCTACAGCCAAAGTTCCAAAAGCGCCGTTTATGCCATGCACTGAAACGGCTCCTACAGGATCGTCTATTCTGAATTTCTGGTCTATAATCTCAACGCTGAATACAAGGAGGATTCCTGCACACAGTCCGATTATGAGAGCACTGCCGGGGCTGACAATATTGCAGCCTGCGGTTATAGCCACCAACCCGGCCAGGGCTCCATTCAAAGCCAGGGAAAGGGCAGGGCGTTTATACCGCATCCATGAAGTGAACAGGGCAGATACCGCCCCTCCTGCTGCTGCAAGATTGGTGGTCAGGGCAATATGTGCAATGGCCAGAGTGTTTGCATTTCCCGAAGCACCTAATTGTGACCCGGGATTAAAGCCAAACCAGCCAAACCATAAAATAAATACACCAAGCGCTGCAAATGTCAGGTTATGTCCGGGAATGGCTTTTGCTTTGCCGTTAACATATTTTCCTGTTCTTGGTCCCAGAACAATGGCACCTGCCAGTCCTATCCATGCCCCTACCGAATGTACCATCGTTGAACCTGCAAAATCAAGAAATCCAATTTTATCGAGCCAGCCTCCTCCCCATTTCCAGTGACCTGAAACAGGATAAATGAAAACAGTAATGACTACGGTAAAAATTAAATAAGCATTAAATTTTGTGCGCTCGGCCACTGCTCCTGAAACAATTGTAGCTGCCGTTGCAGCAAAAACGGTCTGAAACATCAAATCGGTTTTATGGGCATAATTGCCTATTCCGTTATCATTAAAAAACAAAGAGGGCATTCCTATGAGCCCGCCAACCGAATCGCCGTACATGATCGAGTAGCCGATGAACCAGAATAAAATAGACCCGATTGCAAAATCCATAAAGTTTTTGGTCAGGATGTTGGCGGTATTTTTTGATCGTGAGAAACCTGCTTCTACCATTGCGAACCCAGGTTGCATAAACATTACTAAAAAAGTAGCTATCAATACCCATATATTGTTAATTGAAACAGATAATTCTTCCATAATTTTAATTTTTAGATACCAGAAGATGAAACGTGATATCATCTTTCGGTTTGGTTTAAGTTTTTATTCTTCTTTTCCTTTTATGTATAGTGACTCGTCGCCAGTCTCACCTGTTCGAATGCGTACCGATTCTTCAATAGGCACAATGAAAATTTTTCCATCCCCTATTTCACCGGTCCGGGCAGCATCAAGAATCGCACTTATCGTCTTTTGAACGTTTTTATCACGTACGATAATGGAAAGCATGGTGCGCTCTATTTTACTGGTGTCGTAAACAATCCCGCGGTATATCCGCCCTTCGCGTGCCTGCCCCACACCTCTTACGTCCCAAAAGGAAAAGAATTCGATTCCTGCCTCATTAAGGGCTTCCTTTACCTCCTCAAATTTTGTTTTTCGTATAATTGCTTCAATTTTTTTCATTTTATTAAGAATTAATATTTATAATAAGATTCCAACGACTACATACAATTGTTCAGATGAAGGATTAAGAATAACTGCACCTGATAAGGGCAGCAAAAAGGTTTCGGTAATTACAATTTCTTTCCGGGAGCTAATGCCAATGTTACACAGGTTGAATTTTCCATCGGTTGTATAAACACCATTGCCACTGCCAATAAAAAGATTTGCCGATTTTGCAGAATATCCTGCTTCTATATAAGTATCTCCTTCTCCCTGATTCATTATATACGCTCCGGTGATGGAGAATCGGCCGGCACTAACTGAAATCAGGGGTTCAATGTAATGAGCTTCTTTTTTTAGCCAACTTGTTCCCGGAAAATAGTAGTCGGTCACTGTAAGCGTTAAGGCTGCATGTTCTCTCATTATTAAATCATAGCCAATATATAGGTCAGCTTCTGCTGCTTCATTTACTGATGCATTACAGGATCCCCAGGCGCCTATAGTAAAATCCCCTGCTTCGAATTTAACCGAGGGCTGGAATGCTGGCCCTGAACCAAACTTTGCTCCTCTCCATATGTAGCTGCTGAAAATGTCGAGATTCGTGGTCCACTTTTGTGCATGCAATTGCTGTGTAATCAAAAACAGGATAATGATACTGCAGATATTAAAAAGGAAAATGAATTTCAGAATTATTTTTATTTTAAATTTTAATAGCATATTTTTTGTAAATTATATTAATTATATTTAAAAAATAGAGGGTCATATTTGTTAATTTAGTATATTTTTTATTGTATACCCTATTTTTTGGATACTATAATCCAAAAATGTAGTAATTATTTAAATATACCCCCCTTTCGTTTATTGTTGGTATGATGAATTAACAAAAAATTAAGTTTGTAGGTATTTTTATGGCAAATTGTAAGCAATAAATTCATTTAATTAGAAAATATATAAAATTTCAATATGTTTATGTGCATTTTGGTGTATTAGATTGTTGGGTTTAAGCAGTTGAATTTGGTGGAAGCAATTTGCCTGAGCAGCAAATTAAAAGGGCTGTTCGTAAATCGCGATCGGAGAACTTTTAAAACATGAAGAGGAATATCAATGACAGTTGAAGCACAGTCAATGCTCCAAATAAAAAAAAGGCAGGGAAAATAAAGGCTTTTTTGAAATCCAATCAAACCATCAGCCGATAAATGGAAATTGTTGCGATGGAATTAAAACAGGAAGAGATCTTTTCACAATTTGTCAATCGATGGAAATAGGAGTCAGCCAGAGGTTATTCAGGCTGAACGGAAATAATTTCGCCCCTGATGTTTTCCTTTGAGCGGGTATATATCACGAAAGATTCATTTCGGTTTAGCATTGTCTTTTCCAAAGAAAATTGAAGTCTGGCTTTTTCTCCGGAAGAAATTTCAGATGTATTTGAATGATGAAGCGGAATTTCTGCAACTATTTTACTGTTCTGCTTGATTGCCAGAACGGGTCTGGATACATGCCTGGTGTATATGGTGTGATCGGTAGTATTATACAAATCAACTGCAAAAAAATAGTTGTCGTTTAGAAGCTCGTATTTGCTGAGTAGGATTTTCAGACCATTTAAAGATTGAAATTTTTCGATAATGATATAACCTTTCTTCTCTCCGGTTACCATCCGTGTTAGATGAGGCGGGTTTAGGTGCTGAGGTTGTACAGCAAAAACAGACGCTCCCTGGGCATACTTTTCTTCATTCCACAAGTCGTATTGGTTAAACCGGTATTCCGGAGTTGAAAAATGGACAGCTGAATCACCGGTATAAAAAATATAATTGCTTACAGCTGCATAATTGTTGTAGAAGCCAACCTTCTTTCCTGCTGCCATTTTCTTAATTTCCAATGCTGAAGCTTCCCTATTGTAAAATGTTATTTTAGTGTAGCCAACATTGGGAATTGCATCTGTTGCCAGGTATATTCTGAAAAGCATCAATAAGACAATAACAGGCAAGCCCAGCCGTTTGAACCAGAGTTTTAACCTGAAGTCTTTTTTAATTAAGGGATAGGTAACAATCATAAGCATTGGCATGATTGCTGCCGTCCAATGTGCTTCAATCCGATTTTTAAAACTGAGAAGGAAAAAGAGAATGTAGAAACCCGCAATATTTACTATCAGAGCACGGTCAAAGTCGTTCTTTATCTTAAATTTTGAAAGTTGCCAAAATACCAGAACACCTGTTAATGGGCCGGCCATAAGCAACTGATTAAGAAGGTAATCAGTTACATGTTTTATCCGGAAAGGTTTTGCACGATCAATAAGATGATACCGGAAAGTTGGAAGCCCATTTTCAATTTGCCACCAGATATGAGGAATGAGCAGGAGCAGAGTAAAAACAACCGTTAACCAGAAGTATTTATTGCGCAACAACTTTATGTTTGATATTACAGTAAGACCTATAATGAGAAATGCATGGTACTTGCTGTAAATCATTGCTGCCAGCACAACCGACATTAAAACCGATAATCCTGGCCCGGGATTGAGCAGGAATTTCCGGTACAGCAGCAGGAATAATACAGTAAAAAACAGCAGGGGTATGTCGGGAATGGCAAGAAAACCGGCAATATGAGTGTGGATGAGGGGAAATGAAAGTAAAAAGACAAATAAAAAGAAAAAATCTTCCTGTTCGTTCAACTCGTTTATGATGAGGGCAAATGTGGCAGTGGAAATCAGCACAATAAAAAGCCGGACTCCCAATTCCCCGGGTAATACAGCATAGCCTGCATTAATAAGTAATGCTGCCATAGGTGGATGATCAAAATAGCCCCAGGCAAGATTCCGGGAGTACATCCAATAATACGATTCATCGGAATGAAGGCCGGTAAAAATGGCCTGAAGCAAATTAATAATGAACCAGGCACCTATAATATAATAATGTTTTTTTTGCAGGTTCATCATTTTTTATCCGGCTTTGCGATACAATACACAGTGCCGCTGCCTTTTAGCTTTTCAACGGCCGATTGCAGGATTCCCGGAAATCTTTCTGAAGGAATGCTTTTCCACTCTTCCGATCCCTTTATTAAACTATAGTCTTCCAAATCAAGCAGATGTTCTTCCTTTTTATTAAATACCAGCAGATGTTCTAAATTGGCAGGAAGTATATACAGGGTATCCATGCTTATTACATTCAGTTGATGGTGGCTGTATATACGTATTGCAGACGCCATTCGAATATTTCCATATACATAAATCGATTCTTTTCCTGTTGTTTGTTCATTTTTTATGGCTTCAACAAGTTGATCCCCCGGGTGAGGCATAAGCAGAACAAACAATAAGACATGAACATTGAACCAAAGAAGCAAAATTGCATTGGACAAACCTATACCGGGCACTTCTAATTTTTTCACAGCCTGTACAAGAATTACGAAAAGAATAATACCAGTAACTGTGCCTGCTGATAAAATGAAGCTTTGTTCAATGAACAGGGAATATAAAATGTTAATGAATAGTATCAGCAAATTGAGAGCGAGCATGATTTTCCGGGCCGGTTTTTTATAGTACGTGTCACATTGCAGGATAACCATTGCAAAAAATAATGATACCAGAGGAATTACCGGAAGGAGGTAGCGATCGTAAAATTTAAATACCGCGCCCGACATTGCAATTACAGCAATTACCCATATGGCAATGAAACCAAAAAGGGCTTTTTGTTCTGAAGAGACATTCCTAATGTATTTCCTGAGTTTTAATGGCCTTGAGGCCACTATAATTATCCACGGCAAACTGTAAGCCAGCAGGTTTAATGTTCCCAGAAAAGTGTTTTTTACTACCTGCGCTGTTTTGGACGAAACCCGGTAACCTATCTGGTCGGCAAAAAACGAATGGAGATATTCTGTTCCATGTTTAAAATACATGATGATGAACCAGCTCAAAGCTACTGCAATTGCAGTTGCTATGGAAGGGAAGTGCATCAGTTGCTTTAACTTTACGGGCTTCCATGGATTAAACAGCAAAAAAAGAATACTGATACCCGCAAATGCAGCTGCAGGCAGCCCTTTCGTTTCAAAGGCAAAAGCAGTTCCCAGATAAGCCATCCAATAAAATTTGTTGGAAGAATGTTCCTTCATTAAAATTCCAAGAAATCCCCATGCACTGATGGTGAGGGAAAGTACCAGCAAAATATCGGGAATGGAGCGGCCGGCACCCATAAGCACGAGCGGGTTGGCAGCAGTAATGAAACCTGCCAGCAATGCTGTCTTTTTATCCTTCAGAAGAGACAGTGTCATTCGGTATACGGTTAATGTAAGCAGGGCTCCGGCCAGCCAGAATAGTAGTCGCGAGGATAAGGGGCTGACTCCAAATAACTTATAGCTTCCAAGTAAAGTCCAATAGGTGACAATGGGTTTCAGAAAACGTGGAGAGCCATCTGCCTTAAATGGCGTCACCCAATCGTTTTTATCCATCATTTGCAGTACCGCATCTGTATAGTATTTTTCATCGGGAAAGTAAAACACATAATCGAGTGAAGATGGGGCTGAATACAGCAGAAAAAGAACAGGTAGGATTAACCAGGCATATTTTTTAAGGGTGGGCATGATATAAAAATTAAATTCCAGCTAAACAACTTTTGACTTTTGTTTACGGTAAAAGGCCTGTATTGAATTTAAAAGCCGGACAAATGTGGCATTTTTTTCAGATATTATAAAATGTCAGGAACCAAATATTTCAAATGCAAAATCAATATCTTTGCGCAAATAACAATTCTTTTAGCTATGAAACTTTGGGAAAAGGGCATTTCGGTGAATGAAGCCGTTGAGAAATTTACAGTAGGAAAAGATCGTGAACTGGATGTTTTACTTGCTCCGTTTGATATTCTGGGCTCAATGGCTCATGTTACCATGCTCTGTTCGGCAGGTTTAATAGAAGAAAAAGAGTTGCCTGTTTTGCTGGATGCCTTAAAACGGTTATACCGGAAAGCAGACAGCGGAGCGTTGAAAATTGATGAAGGAGTTGAAGATATTCATTCCCAGGTTGAATTTCTCCTGACAAAGGAGCTGGGTGATTTGGGCAGAAAGATTCACAGCGGACGTTCGCGAAACGACCAGGTATTACTCGATTTAAAACTGTATGCCCGTGATGGAATTCAACGGGTAGTTAAAGTTGCTGAAGAATTGTTTAATGTTTTGCTAACAAAAAGTGATAGGTATAAACAGGTGTTAATGCCTGGATATACACATTTACAAGTGGCTATGCCATCTTCTTTTGGCCTTTGGTTTGGAGCATATGCTGAAAGTATAACCGATGATCTGGAGTTGCTTCTTTCTGCATATCGAATTACTAACCAGAACCCTCTTGGATCTGCTGCAGGCTATGGTTCATCTTTTCCTCTGAACCGGCAGATGACTACCGGATTACTGGGATTTGAAGACTTAAACTACAATGTGGTCTATGCTCAGATGGGGCGTGGAAAAATGGAGAAAATAGTGGCTTTTTCGTTGGGGAACCTGGCAGCAACATTGTCGAAACTTGCATTCGATGTATGTTTATTTTCAAGCCAAAATTTTAATTTCGTAAAACTCCCGCCTGAATTTACAACCGGGTCGAGCATTATGCCTCATAAAAAAAATCCTGATGTATTTGAGCTTATTCGTGGGAAATGCAATAAAATACAGGGAACTGCTCAGCAAATTTCATTAATCATTAATAACCTTCCCAGCGGATATTTTCGCGACCTGCAAACAGTAAAAGAGATTTTTCTTCCCCTTTTTCCGGAAATATATGAATGCATTTCAATTGCAATTCTTGCACTGGATAAACTGGAAGTAAACGAGAGAATACTGGATGATGAAAAGTACGATTATATTTTCAGTGTTGAAGCGGTTAACGAATTGGTATTGAAAGGAGTGACTTTTAGAGATGCCTATCGGCAGGTGGCACAACAAATTGATGCGGGAACTTATAAACCAAAAAAGGAAATTCACCATATTCATCAGGGAAGCATCGGTAATTTATGTCTCGAAAATATCGCTGCCAAAAAAGAGGCAGTAATAAAGAAATTTGATTTTGATAAAGTTGAATCTGCGCTTTCTTTGCTTTTGAATAAATAATTTGTTTGTAAAACCTGCCTGAAAAAATGGATCTATATCAGGCACTGTTTTTGTTAATCAGCTAATTCTTTTAAGAAGATTAGAAGCTAATGATCCTTAATTCAATTTTTTAGAAAAATTTATTTCTTTTATTCTCCTAAAGGCAGGGCATTCCTTTCATACTCCAGAAATGGTATAGCAGAGGCCAAAAAAGTAGGTTAAATGTATGTTATGAAACATATCTTTTGATATTACGAATTGCAATTTATCATTCATATATCTATTTTTGGTTTCAATTCATTAATAAAGATTTGGTTTTTCTTACACATTAGTGACAGTAAAGGAAGGCTTCCATTCTTTTTGAATGAATGGATAAATGAAAACAGAATAATAGTTTGAAGCAAATGAAATTACCTGAAATACAGGGATTATATAATCCTGAAAACGAACATGAGAACTGTGGGATTGGATTTGTAGCACAAATAAAAGGTACACCATCACACGAAATCATCAGCAGAGGACTGGAGGTTTTGTTGAATATGGATCACCGTGGGGCCATTAGTGCCGATAACTCTACAGGTGATGGTGCCGGTATATTGCTGCAGATTCCCCATGAATTCATTACAGAAGAATTAAAAATGCCTGTGGGGGAGCCCGGGAAATATGGAACCGGATTGATTTTTCTTCCCAAAGATGAAAAAGAAGCAGCCTTATGTATGGAAGTTTTGTCTAAACATATTCAGGCTGAAGGTTTAACATTGGTAGGTTATCGGGATGTGCCTGTTGATCATTCTGCTCCGGGAGAAATTGCCAAGCTGACGGAACCCTCTATAAAACAAGTTTTTGTAAGAGCCAATCTTGAGAAGGATATGCTTGAACGAAAACTTTACCTGGTACGGAAACTGACAGAAAACGAAATAAGAGAATCTGCATTGGAAAACAAAAGCAGTTTTTACCAGCCAAGTTTTTCTGCAAAGGTTATTGTCTATAAGGGGATGTTCACTCCTGCTCAGTTGCGTGATTATTTTCTCGATTTTAAAAACGAGAAGTTTAAGAGTGCCATTGCACTTGTTCATTCAAGATTTAGTACCAATACTTTTCCGACATGGGATTTGGCTCAGCCTTTCCGCATTGTGGCACATAATGGAGAAATAAATACCATTAAGGGAAACCGTCTTTGGATGCAGGCACGTGAAGCTCTTATGAAGTCAGAAATTTTTGGAGAAGATTTAAAAAAGTTGCTTCCCGTTATTGAGAAAAACAAATCCGATTCAGCCTCCTTCGATAATGTGCTGGAGTTTTTGCATATGACAGGCCGTACTTTACCCCACTCATTGTGTATGATGATTCCTGAGTCGTTCAATGAGAAAAATCCAATCCCGGCCAGTCTAAAGGCCTTTTATGAATATCATTCAACCATTATGGAACCATGGGATGGTCCTGCCTCCATGGTGTTTTCCGACGGTCGCTATATAGGAGGTACCCTCGACAGAAATGGCTTACGTCCTTCCAGATATATTATAACTAAGAATGATCTTATTGTAATGGGATCTGAAGTCGGTGTTCAAACTTTCAGACCTGACGAAATAAAAGAAAAAGGAAGGTTGCGGCCTGGAAAGATTTTGTTGGTGGATACACAACTGGGTATTATAATTCCCGATGAGGAGGTAAAGGACCAGCTTAGCCATCGTAATCCTTATGATATGTGGCTTAAAGAGAATCGGTTGATGATGGGTGACATTAAAGTGAAACAACGTGTTCCGTCGTTAATGGATAATTTTGAAACCTACGCCGGAGAATTCGGATATTCGAAAGAGGATATGTTTGAACTGATAAAGCCCATGTGTGAAACCGGGGCAGAACCAACCAGTTCAATGGGGAACGATGTCCCTCTGGCAGTTTTTTCTGAAAAGCCAAGGCGGCTATTTGAATATTTTAAGCAGATGTTTGCCCAGGTTACAAACCCGGCTATTGATCCTATACGGGAAGGCCTTGTAATGGCACTTACTAATTATATCGGATCCTTACATTCCAACATTTTAGTCGAAACACCTGAACATTGTAAACTCATAAAGTTTCAGGGACCTATCCTCACCAATACAGATTTGGGAAAAATTAAAGACCTGAAGGATGAAATGTTTTCCCATAAGGTTATTCCAATGCTGTTCCCTGTAAGTGGAGGTGTATCCGGATTTAAGGATGCGGTGGAAAAGATGCTGGCTGATGCAGAAGACGCAGTTGACAGCAGAAAAAACTATATAATTTTAAGTGATCGGGATATTGATAAAGAACATGCGGCGATCCCTTCCCTGCTTGCAGTATCTGCAGTTCACCACCATCTTATTAAAAAGCAGAAAAGAATGCAGGTGGGTATCATTCTTGAAACCGGAGAAGCCCGGGAGGTACATCATTTTGCCCTGCTTCTTGGTTATGGTGCCAGTGTCATAAATCCTTACCTTGCATTTGCCGCTATTGAACGAATGGTAAAAGATGGAAAAATTACTTTGGAATATAAGGAAGCAAGGAGTAATTATATCAAAGCAATCGACAAGGGGTTATTAAAAGTTTTTTCAAAAATGGGAATTTCCACCTTAAGAAGTTACCATGGTGCACAAATTTTTGAATCGGTGGGTATCAACAGAGAGTTAATTGACCGCTATTTTACCGGAACGGCTGCTAAAATTGGTGGTATTGGACTGGAAGAAATAGGAAAGGAAGCTGTCTTATTTCATGAAAAAGCATATAAAGAAAATAATACTCCCGGATTATTTCAGTTCGAAAATGATGGTGTCTATGCCTGGAGGAAAAATGGGTTACATCATGCATGGAATCCTGAATCAATAGGTTTATTGCAGTGGTCAACCCGTACAAACGATTATGAAAAATTTAAAGAATTCACTGCCCTGGTAGATCAGCAGAATAGAAAACCTGCATTTATACGGGGATGTTTTAATTTTAAAAGAAACCCTATTCCGCTTGAACATGTAGAGCCGGAAGAGGAAATTATGAAAAGATTTGTAACCGGTGCAATGTCGTATGGCTCAATAAGCATTGAAACACATCAGACACTGGCTGTTACTATGAATGCCATTGGTGGCCGGAGCAATACAGGAGAAGGAGGAGAAGATCCGGAACGGTTTGGGACCAACCGGAACAGCAAAATTAAACAGGTAGCTTCAGGAAGATTTGGAGTAACAAATAATTACCTGATAAATGCCGAAGAGCTTCAAATAAAAATTGCACAAGGTGCCAAACCAGGGGAAGGAGGGCAATTGCCCGGATATAAGGTAAACAAAATTATAGCAAAAACCCGAAATTCCACTCCGGGGATTACCCTTATATCACCTCCGCCACATCATGACATCTATTCTATTGAAGATCTGGCTCAGCTTATATACGACCTGAAGATTACCAATCCAAATGCAAAGGTATCGGTAAAATTGGTGTCGGAAAATGGAGTTGGAACCATTGCTGCCGGAGTATCGAAAGCATTTTCCGATATCATTGTGATTGCAGGTACAGAAGGTGGCACAGGAGCAAGTCCTGCAAGTTCAATTAAACATGCCGGTTTGCCGGTAGAACTTGGTATTGCTGAAACTCAGCAAACACTCGTGCTAAATAACCTGCGCGGTAGGGTCAAACTTCAGGTGGATGGCCAAATTAAAACGGGAAGAGATGTCATTTCACTTGCATGTCTTGGAGCCGAAGAATTTGGATTCTCAACAGCTCCTTTAATTGTTCTGGGATGTGTGATGATGCGTAAATGTCATATGAATACATGTCCTGCAGGCATTGCTACTCAGGATGAAAACCTTCGGAAACGTTTCCTTGGAAAAGCAGAATATACCATAAACTATTTCCGGTTTGTTGCAAGGGAAATACGGGAATATCTGGCCGATATGGGATTTACCCGGTTCGATGATATTGTAGGTCATACAGAATTGTTGGAAGTTAATCGGGAAGTGACCAACTGGAAGATGAAATCCATCGATTTTTCTCAACTGCTGTATAGACCTAAAGAAGCACAGAAGGTGGCCATACGAAATACACATCCCAATACCCGGCCCGATAAAGGGCATCTGGATTACGATTTAATTAAAGATGCACGTAAAGCCATACGGGGAGCTGAAAAGGTCTGGATCTCACACCCAATAGTGAATGTAGATCGTACCTCCGGGGCTATGCTCTCAGGCGAAATATCAAAAAGATACGGTGAAGCTGGATTGCCTGATGATACCATAAACTGTACCTTTCATGGAACTGCAGGACAAAGCTTTGGAGCTTTCCTGGTAAAAGGTATAACTTTTAGGTTGGAAGGTGATTCGAACGACTATATCGGAAAAGGACTTTCCGGTGGTAAGATTATTGTTGTGCCTCCGGTTGGTTCTACATTTAAACCGGAAGAAAATATTATTGTTGGCAATACCTCCTTTTATGGCGCTACTAAGGGCGAAGCTTATATCAGAGGGGTTGCAGGAGAGCGTTTTTGTGTGAGAAATTCCGGTGTGAAAGCTGTGGTGGAAGGCGCCGGTGATCATTGCTGTGAATATATGACCGGTGGTCGTGTGGTTGTGCTTGGTAAAACAGGAAAAAATTTTGGCGCCGGAATGAGTGGAGGAATTGCTTATGTACTCGATGAAACTGGAAATTTTGATTATTTCTGCAATAAAGGATTGGTTGATTTACTTCCTGTTGAAGATAAATCGGATATAAACGAGTTGCAGACTCTTATCAATAATCATTTGCTCTACACACAGAGTGCTCTCGCATCTGCTATTTTGACAAACTGGGAGGAATATCTTCCAAAATTTGTGAAAGTAATTCCTTTCGAATATAAAAAAGTGCTGGAAGAGTTGAAACTTCAGGAGTTGCAGAAAAAGCTACAGCTTACCGAAGACGATCCCTCACGGCATGAATAAAGTTTATTAGTAAAATGAATAAAGATTAATCAGATATGGGAGATCCAAAAGGTTTTATTTATGTTCCACGAAAGAATGCCGGTTATCGGCCTTCAAAGGAAAGAATATATGATTATGGGGAAGTGGAACAAACCCTAAATGAAAAAGACAGGAAACAGCAGGCATCAAGGTGTATGGATTGCGGTGTTCCTTTTTGCCATTGGGGATGCCCGGTAAACAGCAACATTCCCGAGTGGCAGGATGCACTGTACCGCGGAAACATAGAAGAAGCATATACTATTTTAAATTCTACAAATAGCTTTCCCGAAATTACAGGCAGAATTTGTCCTGCACCTTGTGAAAAATCATGTGTACTGGCAATTCATGAAGAATCGGTTACCATTCGTGAAAATGAATGCGCTACAGTAGAGCAGGCGTTTGAATCAGGCATAATTAAACCTCGCCCGCCTAAGGTGAGGACAGGAAAAAAAGTAGCCGTCATTGGATCAGGTCCTGCCGGTCTTGCTGCTGCCGATCTGCTCAACAGGGCAGGTCACAGTGTTACTGTTTTTGAAAAAAATGATGCTGCTGGCGGTTTGCTTCGGTATGGAATTCCTGATTTTAAGTTAAATAAACGGGTTATTGATCGCAGATTGGAAATTTTTATTGATGAGGGAGTCATCTTTAAAACCAATATAAACGTTGGTGTGGATATTACCAAAAAAGAACTGCTTGAGAATTTTGATGCTGTGCTTCTGGCTGTGGGTGCTGAACAGCCCCGTGATTTGCCTGTGGAGGGAAGAGAAATTAATGGAGTATATTTTGCCATGGATTTTCTTTCGCAACAAAATAAAGTCGTTGCTGGTAAAATAATTCCACCGAAAAAAAGAATAACGGCAAAAGATAAAAATGTTTTGATTATTGGTGGTGGCGATACCGGTTCCGATTGTGTGGGAACATCCATCCGTCAGCAGGCAAAATCGGTGACACAAATTGAAATTCTGCCTAAACCTCCGGAGAAGCGGGAAAATAATAACCCATGGCCTTATTGGCCAAATACCTTGCGTACTTCAAGCTCACATGAGGAAGGCTGCACCAGAAAGTGGAGCCTTTCCACAAAAAAATTTATTGGTGATGATAACGGAAAATTAATACAAACGGAAGTAGTGCAGGTGGAATGGTCGAAAGATCAAAAAGGGCGTTGGGTAATGAAAGAATTGGAAGGGACATCCTTATTGCTCGATACCGAATTGGTGTTGTTGTCGATGGGATTCACCCAGCCAGCACATAATGGATTGCTCGATGCACTGGGGGTTGATTACGATCCTCGTGGAAATGTAAAGGTAGATAATAAAAAACAAACCAATATCCCGAAAATTTTTGCAGCAGGTGATGCCGAAAAAGGTGCCAGCCTGGTTGTTCATGCTATAGAAGCTGGTAATGTGGCCGCACGTGGTGTGGACGCCTTTTTAAAAGAAATTAAAATAAATTCAGTCGCAACAAAAATAATTGCGCCGGTATCCGCTTAAGCAGAATTAAAGTAATGCCTCAGGAAATTTAATCAGGCATATTTCGTTTTGAGAAAAAGAGGTTGAATTGATGAAACGAATACTGATCTTTTTCTTGTGTATACTTATAGTTTTGACAGCAGCTGCTCAACCTAAGACAAAGGGAAGAGTGAAACGAAAATACCGGAATGTGGAGAGAGTAAGTGAAGATCTTCCTCAGGTAGTTTTTCGTGGTCTCGTTCGTGATGCCAAAAAAGTTCCTATTCCTGGAGCCTGCATTGAGATTGAAGGAATAAAAAGATTGGTTCATTCAAATGAGTTTGGACAGTTTATGCTTTCCGACTTGCCAACGGGAAGGTTACGGCTTAAAATTTCATGTATCGGGTACCTGACCAAAACCATTGACTTTGCGTTACAACCCGGCTTCAATGACCATTATGTTGCCCTGGATCAGGCAAAAGCACATCTTGAAACTTTAATTTCCACTTCCCATAAACGGGAGCAGCAAATTCCCGATATTCCCTCTGCAATTTCAGTGCTCAGCAAATCAGTTGCCGGTAAATTCAGCGTGAACGGTTATGAAAGAATTGCCGAAATTAATCCGGTACTTTCATATGAGGAATTGGGAGCAGGGAAATCCGGTTTTTCTATTTTGGGCTCTCTTAGCAGTGCCGGGTTCACCGAAATTTCGCCTTCTGTAGCTGTATTTTTCGATGAGGTTCCTGCCGGTTACTCAGGGAGCACCCTACCCGTGCTCTTTGATATGGGGCGGGTCGAAGTGCTTAGCGGACCTCAAAATACTTTGTTTGGGAAAGATGCATTGGGTGGCGCAGTTCATTTTGTTACCAAAAAACCAGATAGTTACCTGGGAGGATTTATACGGGCCGGTGGTGGAAGTTATGGGTCAAAAAAAGCGACGGCAGCAGTAAATGTCCCTGTCGTCAAGGATATGCTTTTTATAAGAGCGGCAGGTATTTACGCTGCCAGTAATGGTTATGTGGAGAACACACAAGGAGGAACTCTGAATGGAGCCAATAATTATGGGGGAAGAATTTCCCTTCGTTTTTTGCCTGCTTATAACCATAAGCTTGACATTACGATGAATTACAATAATACGGATCATTCAGGAGTGCCTTTTATGAATCCCTGGTTTACTGATGAGGATAAAGATCCCGGAATCTATCAACACGTGGTTTCTTTAAACAGGGGGAATGAACTGGGCTCACAACAAAAACTGATGGATGGAACATTAACTTACCGGTATTTTTTGAATGAACACGATTACTGGACATTAATCAGTTCGTTCAGGAAGAGCAATGCATCAGATGCCTGGGATGCCGATGGAACAATTCTTCCGGCACTTGAGATGGATGATAAAACGGAATCTGCCCGGTTCTATCAGGAGATTCGGTACAATTTTTCGAAGGAAAGCCGTGTTAATGGGGCTGCAGGTTTAAGTTACAGCCATGAGAGGAATTCCCGTTGGCTGGGCATTTCATCATCCGATCGGTTAATTTATGCTGTTTTAAGTTCTCCGGGAAATTTTCTTATGCCATCAGAAAACCGCTATCCGGTTAGCCCTCAACCCTTAAATCCTGATCCCATGATTAATTTTCCATTGAATGGATTACACAATGAAGAAACAGTGAATAATCGGTTAATTCAATCGGCTCAGGCTTACTTTCATTTTACCTATCGGGTTAAACAGCAATTTTTTCTCACCGGAGGTGCCCGTGCTTTTTATGACAGAATGCAACTGGGTCATGAATCACAGATTACCGGAGGTTCAGAATCAAATCTTGGGCAGTTCAGTAAAAGTATGCCCAACTTACTTTACTTGCCAATGAATAACCGACAGTTAAATAAAAACAGAATGTCAGTCACCGGTGAGGCAGGAATAATTTACCGCCGGAATGAAAATTTTAATTTTTTTGTGAAGGCATCAAGAGGTACAAAACCGCAGGTACTTCTTTTTACCTGGAATAGTCAGCCGCTTGTTGTGGGAGCGGAGAAAGTTAACAGTGCAGAAGCCGGATGGAAAACAACCATGAAGCATCATGTATATTGGAATGTTACTGGTTTTTACCGACGGCATATCAATGTCCGGACACTGCAATGGAGCAATCCTGCAAATGAAGGGGTAATGGCTGCCAATGGTAAGGCAACTTCCTATGGTGCTGAAACAGGAGTGAAAGCGGCAATTGTTAAGGGGTTGAATTTTTTTGGAAATTATTCGTGGCTGCAATCTGCATTCGATTCCACGGGCGTCGACGGTAATACCTGTCTCTATGCCGGAAACAGCTTTGCACGGGCACCTGAGCACAGCTTTTCTGCAGGATTAACAGCTAAAGCAACAGTTATAAAGGGTATGCTTTTTTTTGCTGCACCATGGTACTCCTGGAAATCGCATTTCTGGTTTACTGAAGCCAATTCTTCCGGTCTGAGCCAAAGGGCTTACGGATTGTTAAATCTAAATGCCGGAATTGAATTTGAGAATCCTAATGTGATACTTAATATTTTCGGTACCAATCTGCTGCAGGAAAACTACCTTTCCGGCGCAGGCCATTGGGGAGGTATTTTTGGTATGCCCACTGTCGTGCAGGGTCAACCACGTATGCTGGGAGCGAATATTAGCTGGAATTTTTAACAGGAAATACATTTTAAATATTTTAAAAAATTTCTTAGTACTTCAATTCTCAAACCAAACCCTCATGATAAGATCGACAGCTCATCTTTCTGTACAATGAAAAGTAAATTTTAGTTGGCAAAACTCTGTGCCTTTTTAATTGTTGTATTTATTATCAGAATGTTAACTGTACTGCATTATTATCTTTTTTTATAATGAACCGGATATTCAAAATAAAACCTGAACATAAAAAGTATTTGCGGCCTGTGGTTGGGGGTATTATTCTTCTGTTGGGCGCTGTGTTTATGTTAGTACCTTTTATTCCTCTGGGGTATATCTTTTTATTTGGAGGATTGTTTTTATTAAGCACCGACATACCCATTTTCAGAAAATGGTTGAATAAAGCGAAATCTAAAGACAAAAAAAACAGGATCGAAAAAGTTGAAGAAACAGTTGATGAAAAAGAAGAAAAATGGAGTAAAAAAATAGTAATGTCTGAGGAGGAAAAAAATAAATCTGAAAAGAGCTGAAAATGAACTTGATTTTTCCTGTTCGTTAGTTTAATTCCCTTATCGTTTTCTTTAGAATGAATTTATATTAATTCTGTATGTTGTAAAACATATTGTTGTAAATTATTGATTTTTACATAAATATGTAAAAAGTAGTGCCATTGGTAACCCTGCGTGGATTTTAGGTATTGGTATATATAGATAATTAGATAATTTTGTGCTTAAAATAAAATTAAAGTGAGGAATCGCTAAGTATAAAAGTAATATTATGTCGGGATCAAGGCGCGATTTTATCAAAATAACTTCATTAAGTGCAGCAGGGCTTTTATTTGGTGGGAATTATGTACAGTCGGGTATTCAGGCAAAAAGGACTATTGATCCAGGGAACCCATTCCGGACACCTACCGTTTGCGAAGTTTGTTTTTGGCAGTGTGCAGGGTGGGTGTATAAAAATGATGAGGGGAAAATCAAAAAGATCACAGGAAATGATGATGATCCCAATTCAAATGGGAGGCTATGTCCCAGGGGAACCGGTGGTGTTGGAATGTTTTATGATGAAGACCGGTTAAAAACTCCTCTGCTTAGGGTTAAAGGTTCTGACGGGAAACAGACATTTAAAGAGATTTCCTGGGATGAAGCCTTTGAATTTATTGCTGAAAGACTTCAAAAAATAAAAAAGGAACATGGGCCTGAATGTACTGCTTTATTTACACATGGTTCGGGAGGCCATTACTGGGGTGATTTGTTAAAAGCTTTTGGCTCAGGTAATATTGCCGCACCTTCCTATGCCCAGTGCCGCGGACCAAGGGAAGTAGCATTTTTAGCGACATTTGGAGAAGGTTTGAATTCCCCTGAACCTTTGGATATTCGGGATACCCGCTGTCTTGTGCTTATTGGTTCTCACCTTGGGGAAAATATGCATAATGGTCAGGTACAGGAGATGTCGGATGCAATTGATAATGGAGCAGTTATTATAACTGTTGATCCACGTTACTCTACAGCTGCAGGTAAATCCAAATTCTGGTTGCCTGTAAAACCTGCGACCGATATCGCATTGTTGCTTACATGGATACGGGAAATTATCAACAACAATTGGTACGATAAAGAATATATTGAAAAGTATGCTTTCGGGATTGAAGAATTGAAGAATTATGTTCAGCCTTTTACTCCCGAATGGGCTTATGGAATTACTACCATTAAACCGCACCAGATTAGAGAATCGGCTCGTGAAATGGCAAATGCTGCGCCTTCTGTTATCATACATCCCGGAAGACATGTAACCTGGTATGGAGATGATACCCAAAGATTGAGGGCTGTTGCGATTTTAAACGCACTGCTTGGTTCATGGGGCAGAAAAGGTGGATTTTATTTGCCTGAAAAGATAAGCCTGCCCGAATATCCGCATCCGCCTTTCCCTAAACCTGCCCGTAACTGGCGGGATGCAATGAAAGGAAAATACAAACTGGCTGATCTGGCTCTTGCATCAGGAGTCTGCGATGCAACAATTCCCTCACCTGATTTAGATTGCAATATAAAAGGATGGATTGTTAATGGCACCAACCTTATAATGACATTGCCCGATCAGAAAAAAACGATTGAAGCTATAAATAACCTGGATCTTCTGGTTGTTGTAGATACCATGCCAATGGAAATAACGGGTTATGCTGATGTAATTCTCCCTGAATGTACATACCTGGAGCGTTGGGATGACCTTCGGGTTGCTCAGGGCCGCAGTCCAAGCATTGCATTGAGAATGCCTGCTGCTGAACCTATGTATAACACAAAACCGGCATACTGGATGGCCAAGGAACTTTCGAAAAGGTTGGGACTGGAAGAATTTTTTGCCTGGGATACTTTTGAGGAGAAACTGGATTGGCAGTTAAAACAGGTTGGTTCTTCACTGGAAGAGATGAAGCGGATTGGAGTTAAAAACCTTCCGCGTCAGTACAGTAATCTGTTTTTTGCTCCGGGTGAGGAAATTGAATTTTATACCAATACCGGGAAAATTGAATTGTATTCAACTGCTCTTGAAGCAGAAGGATTTGATCCCTTTCCGGTTTATACGGCACATCCGGAACCACCTGCCGGATATTACCACTTAAATTACGGGCGTGCACCAATGCATACCTTCAGCCGCACTGCCAACAATCCAAATCTTACTGATTTGATGAACGAAAATGCGGTATGGGTAAATCCCAAAGTGGCTAAAGAATGGGGATTAAAAAAAGGAGAACTTGTTTACCTTCAAAACCAGGACGGAATTGTGTCTGATTTCCCGGTAAAGGTGAGGGTTACAGAACGTATCCGTTTTGATTCGGTTTATATCGTCCACGGTTTTGGACATAAGGATAAAAAACTGAAACGGGCATATGGGAAAGGAGTCAGTGATTCCCAATTAATCACACGGGTTTTAATGGATCCGATAATGGGAGGTACAGGCATGAGAGGAAACTTTGTAACATTCAGATTTAACAAAGAAAGCGAGGTACAGTCATGAGGTATGCAATGGCTATCGATACAAAAAAATGTGTTGGCTGTTCCGATTGTGTGGTTGCCTGCCAAACTGAAAATGATGTTCCCATCGGATATTGCCGCGATTGGGTGGTGGAAATTACCGATGGTACCTATCCGCAACTTGAAATTGAAATCCGGTCGGAAAGATGCAACCACTGTGAAAATGCTCCGTGTGTCAGAAGTTGCCCTACAGGCGCAAGCCATTTTGAAGCAGGAGGCATTGTAGCAGTTACAGAGGATAAATGCATAGGCTGTGGTGCCTGTATTGTCAGCTGCCCCTATGATGCGCGATATGCTCACCCCGAAGGGTTTGTGGATAAGTGTACATTTTGCATGCACCGGATACAAAAAGGACAGCAACCTGCCTGTGTGGAAGTATGCCCTACAAAGTGCATGTATTTTGGCGACCTGGATGACCCAAACAGCAATGTTTCGAAAATGCTGAAAAAAAGAAAATTCAAAACATTGATTCCCGAAGCGGGAACAAAACCGCATGTGTTTTATATGATTTAAAATAATGAAAGAATGAGAGAAGAGTTAATTACTTCAGGAAGATTTAACCCAAATATTGATCCACACCTGGAAATATGGCACTGGCACATTCCACTTTATTTGTTTTTGGGTGGTCTGGCAGCAGGAATCTTATTCTTTGCCAGCCTGTATACAATTTTAGGCAAGGAAAATAAATATCCGGGAGCAGTTCGTCGCGCTCCTGTTATTGTTCCATTTGTGCTTATTTTTGGTTTGGGAGCCTTGTTTTTTGATTTAAGACATAAACTCTACTTCTGGCAGTTGTATACGACCTTTAAAATACAATCGCCTATGTCGTGGGGAGCATGGACTCTTATGGCTGTCACACCATTATCCATTGCATGGGTTGCCGTTCATATACGTGAATTCTTTCCCTTGTGGGACTGGAAATGGAACGTACTTAAGGATTTGGAAACGTTTCTGATAAAGTATAAAAAATACATGGCCTGGATAATATTGTTTTTCTCAGTTATACTCGGAATTTACACGGGAATCCTGTTCTCGGCATTTAATGCACGACCCCTGTGGAATACATCTATATTAGGCCCACTGTTTCTCACTTCAGGTTTGTCTGCCGGAGCAGCAGTCATCATCCTTTTTTCAAAAAGAAAGGGAGAACGGATAAATTTTGCCAAAATTGACATCATGCTTATTGGTATTGAAATGTTCCTGATTGTTCATATGTTCATGGGGTTCCTTGCAAGTACCGAGGTTCAGATTGATGCTGCCAACCTGTTTTTGGGAGGGCCATATACTGCTCCTTTTTGGGTATTTGTAGTGATAATAGGCATGATTCTTCCTGCAGTGCTTGAGTTTCTGGAACTTCGTAAGTTTCATATTCCCGTTCTCATTCCTGTAGTTTTTGTTCTTTTTGGAAGCTTAATGCTTCGGTTTATTATTGCCTATGCCGGTCAGATGAGCCGGTGGCTTTATTGATGGTTGAATGTTCAGGAGAAATAATAATAATAAAAACACAAGATATGATTAAAAGGAAGTACATGAATCCCTATTTAGGTGGTGTCCTGTTAGGACTTGTATTGATAGCAGCTTTCTGGGTCTCGGGCAGGGGGCTTGGAGCCAGCGGTGCAGCCAAAAGTGCCCTGGTGGCTGGAGTTAAAATCCTGGCTCCGGACCATGTTGAAAATACTGCCTTTTACAAAGATTATACGGCAACGCATTCCAATCCGCTGAATGACTGGCTGGTTTATCAGATGTTGGGGGTGATTGTGGGTGGATTTTTATCGGGAGCCATTGCCGGCCGGTTAAAATTTAAAGTAGAAAAATCGCCAAAAATTACCAATAAAACCCGTTTAATGTTTGCCGCTCTCGGAGGAGTTTTTTTTGGCTTTGGCTCTCAACTGGGGCGTGGCTGCACCAGTGGTTCAGCACTTACAGGAATGGCAGTGCTCTCGGTTAGCGGGTTCATATCAATGGCTGCCATTTTTGGTACTGCTTTTGGCCTGGCTTACTTTGCCCGAAAACTTTGGATTTAATAGAATTCATTATTCATCAATTATATTACTATCATTAAAATTGTTATAAATGGGACCACTTGTCGTTTACGAAATAATTTCTCAGAATGCCAATTTACTATTTGCATTTCTTATCGGAATCGGATTCGGATTTGTTCTTGAAGCCAATGGTTTTTCTTCCAGCCGCAGATTGGCAGGAATGTTTTATGGTTATGATACCACCGTATTAAAAGTTTTTTTCACTGCAGCTGTTGTTGGTTCAGTAGGGTTGCTTTTTATGAGCCTTTTCAACTGGATTGATCTTAGCTATATCTATATAAATCCTACTTACCTTTGGTCAACAATAGGAGGAGGCGTTATAATGGGAACCGGGTTTATTTTAGGAGGCTATTGCCCCGGAACATCGTTTTGTGCTGCATCTATTGGGAAAATTGATGCCCTGGCTTTTATTGGAGGGATGTTTGTTGGTATATTTATTTTTGCCGAGGGTTACCCGTTATGGGAAGGCTTTTACAATGCTAAATTCCTGGGTGCTCCCCTACTGAATGATTTGATAGGGGCCTCACGAGGGATGCTTGTTTTGTTAATAATTTTAGTCGCTCTGGGTATGTTTTGGATAGGAGAACGGGCTGAAAAGAAGTTCTCGCGCGAGGATTATAAATTAAACCAATGATAAGGCAACCCATTCTAAATTTTAATATATTTGTTTAAAAATCAAAAGATAACGAAGACATGAAAGCAAGACTGATACTGGCTTCAGCATTAATTCCGTTAGGTTTGATTATTGCTGCTGTTCCGGAAAATACAACAAAACCATATAAACTTACTGCCGAACAATTGCTTGATGAAGTAAAAAGCGGCACTCAGTTTATTGTACCTGATGAAGTTGCAGATATGGTAGTTTCCAACGATCCTTCCTTGCAGCTTATCGATGTGCGAAGTGCCGCAGAATATGAAAAATTCAGCCTGCCAAATTCAATCAATATTCCGCTTGTGGATATATTGAATCGGGAGTGGGAAGGATACATCAACCAGGATGTAAAGCTGAATGTGTTTTATTCGAATGGAACCAATGATGCCAACCAGGCATGGATGATAACACGGCAGCTTGGATACGCAAATAATTACGTTTTGCAGGGTGGTTTGAATTATTGGGTGGAAACCATAATGAATCCTGAAGCTCCCGAAAATGGGAGTCCCAATGAAGAAATTCTAAAGTACAACCTGCGAAAAGGGGCCGGAATGGCTTTGGGCGGTGAGGCTCCCGAAACAGCTCAACCTGTGGCAGCACCTGGTGGGGCGAAACCTCCTGTTCAAAAAAGAGCAACCAAAAAAAGAGTTCAGGGAGGATGTTAAGGAAATAAAGAATATTTTTGGGTGGTGATTCTCCGAGTTTATTTTTCTAAACCCGTAGGGCAGGAAAAATAAACCGATGGGACAAGCAGGAAACTGTTTGTCCTCCCGCGTTCGACAAAGGTTGAAGTAAATTGGAAAGGAGAAAGATTTTAATGGAATTTGGAATTGTTTTTTATGCATTGATTTTTATAACCGCTGTATTGTATTCTTCTGTGGGGCATGGTGGTGCAAGTGGTTATCTGGCTATTATGGCCATTTTTTCTGTTACGCCCGAAAATATGCGGGCTTCTGCTTTAATCCTCAACCTTTTTGTGGCAGGAATTTCTTTTTATTCCTATCACAGGGGAGGTTACTTCCGGCCTAAACTACTTCTCCCTTTTATTATCCTTTCTGTTCCTTTATCTTTCCTGGGTGCACGGCTTGAAATTAATCCTGCAACATATAAGGTAATATTGGGCATATTTCTGCTTATTGCTATTACCCGTATGTTGTTTACGGCAAGAAGACCTGAAATTATACGTCCGGTTAATGTTACACTGGCTGTGGCTGTAGGAGCTGTTCTAGGATTCTTCTCAGGTATGATTGGTATTGGCGGTGGCATTATTCTAAGCCCGCTTCTTTTATTGTTTCATTGGGCAAACATAAAGGAAACAGCTGCCGTTTCAGCTGTTTTTATTGTATTAAATTCCGCAAGCGGTTTGATTGGCCTGGCAACAAGTGGAGGTTTACATCCGGTCAGCAATATTTATCTTCTTATAGCTACAGGAGTTACAGGAAGTATATTAGGTGCCTGGATTGGACGTGAAAAATTCTCCTATGCGAATTTGACCTATCTGCTGGCTACAGTTCTATTATTTGCCAGCTTTAAACTTTTTTATTTTTAATCATGGAGTTGTCAGCAATAATATTGGCAGGAGGTAAAAGTTCACGTATGGGTAAGGATAAAGGCCTGATCAAATACCGGGGTAAACCTTTGGTGAAATATGCCATCGAAGTCTGTGAAAAATTTACCGATATCATTTTTATAAGCACAAATAATAAAAAATATGCAGCTTTTGGCTATCCTCTGGTTCCGGATAATTTCATTGAAGTGGGCCCAATCGGTGGATTGGAAGCTGCCCTCTCAAATTCACAAACAGAAGACAATATCATTTGCCCTTGCGATATGCCAAATATTCATTCGGAGATGTTTGAAAAGATACTGCAAAATACAAATGGAAAACCGGCAGCTGTAATTGGAAATAAGGAGGGTAAAATAATTCCGGTATTTGGATATTACCGTAAATCGATTTTACCCGTAATTCAGCATCAGATAAAAACCGGAAATTACAAATTGCTTTCCCTGTTGAATGAATTGAATGCTGAAACAGTTGTAATAGATTCTGAAAGTTTTTTTGCTAATCTTAATTATCCGGAGGATATAAAATGATGTATTTACCCAATATTATGGTTGTCAGGGGAACAGGGCGTAATGTAGGCAAAACCCTTTCTGCCTGCAGCATTATTTCAAATTTAGCCCGTTATCAGGAACCTGTAGGTGTAAAAATATCACCACATTTTCATGAGCTGAAGGAATATCAAACCTACATCCACCGATCAAAAGCATTTGTTATGGTAGAAGAAAAATATATCTCTGATAAAGACAGCTCGAGGATGCTGCAGGCCGGTGCAAAAAAAGTATTTTACATCCAGGCAAAAAACGACCAGTTAATGAATGTCGTAAGTTTACTGATTGAACAATTAAATCCGGCAAATCCTGTGATTGTGGAATCCGGAGGCCTGTACGATTATATTGAACCTGCATTGTTGCTAAACGTAGTCGGGGAAAACAGCGGAAAGAAAATCAACATAAGAAAAAATTCAAATGTCGTTCATTTACCTTCCGATAAGATTTCTGTCTTTAACTGGGATGAAATTCAATTTTTAAACGGAAAATTTACCTTTCATGCTTGAATACAAAACCGCGCTCGATAGAATAATCACTGCTGCTGTGCCTTTACTCGCAGAGACAGTAGAACTCCGGCAATCTCTTAACCGTGTGTTGGCTGAAGATGTATTTTACGATGTAGATATGCCCCCTTTCGATAAATCGGCAATGGATGGCTATGCCTGCCGTAGGGCCGACCTGCAGAATGAACTGGAAGTTATAGAAACAGTTTTTGCCGGTAAACTGCCGGAAAAAAAATTGCGGGAAAACCAGTGTTATAAAATAATGACAGGGGCTGTTGTTCCTGATGGAGCCGATTGTGTTTTCAAAAAAGAAGACGCGGAATTTCGTGAACACAATAAGGTGATATGTATTAATCCGGCTACAGGCAACAACATTTGTTACCGCGGAGAAGATATTAAAAAAGGTGAAAAAATTTTAAAGGCATCAACACGCATAACTTCAAGACATTTGCCACTGCTGGCAGGTGCAGGTGCGGTTACACCTCTTGTGTTTTGTCGTCCCGAAGTTATTGTTTTTGCCACCGGAACTGAATTGGTTGAGCCTGCCGTTAAACCGCTGCCTTTTCAAATCAGAAATTCAAATTCGTCACAATTACTTGCACAGCTTTTGGAAATGAATGTCAGGGCAAAATATGGTGGAATCTTAAAAGATGATGAACCTGTGCTGACGGAGAAAGTTTCCGAAGCATTAAATGATAACAATTTGGTTATCCTTACGGGTGGCGTTTCTGTTGGTGATTTTGACCTGATTCCTGAAGTACTTTCAAACATGGGATTTGAAATTATAATTTCTGCTACAGCTATCAAGCCTGGGAAACCTATGATTTTTGCACGCAAAGGGGATAAATATTGCTTTGGATTGTCGGGAAATCCGGTTTCTTCATTTATTCAGGCTGAATTGTATGTGAAACCGTTTTTGATGGCGCTGATGGTCCTTACTCGTCATCCTGTTTCATTAAGATTTCCATTGGGGGAAGAATTGAAGCGCAAAAATGCTGATCGGTTACAATTTATACCGGGAATTCTTACTCCTGAAATGGAAGTATTTCCGGTTGAATTTCATGGTTCAGCTCATATCAATGCCCTGGCTGAAGCCACACATTTAATTGAATTTCCCCTGGGAGTTAAATCCATAGTAAAAGGAGGATTAGTAGATGTTCGATCGATATAACAGACATATTACATACCTCAGAATCTCTGTTACCGACAGATGTAACCTTCGTTGCACTTATTGTATGCCTGAAGGCGGAATCCGGTTGCTGAAGAAGGAGGAAATACTTTCCCTGGAAGAAATTGTTGAAGTCGTAAAAAACGGGGCCGATATGGGCATAAAAAAAATACGTCTTACAGGTGGCGAGCCTTTGGTCAGGCTTGGAGTAGTGGATTTGGTTGAAATGATAAACCGGATTGAACAGATTGAGGAAATAACAATGACCACCAATGGTATCCTGTTATCAAAATATGCCCGGCAGTTAAAAGCAGCAGGTTTAAGTCGCATCAACATAAGCCTGGATACAGTTGTTCCTGAAAAATTCAGAAAAATTACCCGCGGAGGCGATCTGAACGATGTTTTTGCAGGAATCCATGCAGCTAAATTGGCCGGACTTACCCCCATTAAAATTAATGTGGTCAGGCTTTCCAACCAGGATAATCAGGAGATTGATAAAGTGAAACAGTTTGCAGCTGAGCAAGGCCTCCAGGTGAGGTTTATCACGCAGATGGATTTAAAAACAGGTGAATTTTCGCAGGTGGAAGGCGGTGAGGGCGGAAATTGTTCCATTTGCAACAGATTGAGGCTAACAGCAAACGGTATGTTAAAACCATGCCTGTTCAGCAATAAGGAATACAGCATCAGGAGCCTTGGAATCAGGGAAGCTTTTCTGCAGGCTCTGAATTCAAAACCCAAAAGAGGTGTACTGAACAGCCAAAACAGCTTCTACAATATCGGAGGATAAATATATGAATACGATGGCGGAAAAATTTTCACATGTAAACGAAAAAGGTGAAGCCAATATGGTGGATGTTGGTGCTAAGCCCGATCAGCAAAGGATTGCCAGGGCTTCAGGTAAAATTTTTCTTCAGCAAAACACGCTGAAGCTTATTCAGGAAAATGCCATTAAGAAAGGTGATGTTTTCTCAGTGGCCCGTGTGGCCGGAATTCAGGCTGCAAAAAATACATTCCAGCTAATCCCTTTGTGTCACCATGTTCAACTTTCAAATGTGGCCGTTGATTTTGTGTCAGAGAAAGATGGCATAACGGTTCTTTCTTCTGCCAGGTGCATCGGAAAAACAGGTGTGGAAATGGAAGCGTTAACCGCAGTTGGTGTTGCCTTATTAACGCTTTACGACATGTGTAAGGCTGTTGATAAAAAAATGAAGATGGGTGAAATTGTACTTTTGGAGAAACATAAAAAATGATTCAGATAAAAATAAAGTCTCTTAACATTTCGAAAGAAAAAGGAACCGTAAAGAATCCGGTGAATTCAGCAGTGATTACTGAAACAGGAGTCCAGGATGATGCACATGCCGGTTTCTGGCACCGACAGGTAAGTTTACTGGGTGTGGAAAGTTTAAGAAAGGCGGAGGAACAGAATAACCGTACATTTAAATTTGGCGATTTTGGTGAGAATATTACCACTGAAGGCCTTGAACTTTATAAAACAAATGTTCTTGACAGGTTTCATTGTGGCGATGTAATACTGGAAGTAACACAGATTGGAAAAAAATGCCATAAAGGCTGCGAAATCATGAAGATTTCCGGAAACTGCATCATGCCGGTTGAAGGTATATTTTGCAGAGTCGTACAAAAGGGTACACTTGAAAAAGGAGATTTAATGACTTATGTGCCCAGGAAAATAAAAATTAGGGTTATCACGTTAAGCGATCGGGCTTACGCAGGAATATACAACGACAAAAGCGGACCGCTTGCATCAAAATTACTGCACGATTTCTTTCAAAATCAAAACCGGCCTGTTCAGGTTGAAAATGTTGTTCTTCCCGATGATGAGGCAATGTTGAAAAATGCTTTAAGAAAGTCGACGGAAGAAAATGCCGATATTATTGTTACAACCGGCGGTACCGGTATAGGGAGCAGAGACATAACTCCTGATGTGATTAAGCAGCTGCTGGATAAAGAGATTCCCGGGATTATGGAACTTATCCGGTATAAGTATGGTTCTTTAAAACCCAATGCATTGTTAAGCCGAAGCATTGCAGGAGTTATAGGAAATACCCTGGTTTACGCTCTCCCGGGTAATACAAAAGCTGTAAATGAATACCTTACCGAAATTATACCTACTCTTGAACATTCTTTACGAATGCTCAATAATATCGATTCTCATTAGGGTTTAAGTGCTTTTTGCATCTGTCCGGCATGAGAATGCAGACCGGTTACGGTAAATGATTTGTTTATTTTCTTTATTTTTAATGAATCTTTACCTGTGGGTTCTTATTTTTGTAATTCTAAACAGGGTAAATATGTCAAAAATACTGGTAATCGACGATGAACGAAGCATTCGGAATACATTAAAAGATATTCTGGAATATGAAAAATATGAAGTTGACCTGGCTGAAGATGGGAAAAAAGGTCTGGAGGCGGTGAAGCATACCGAGTATGATATTATTCTTTGTGACATCAAAATGCCAGGTATGGACGGAATTGAAGTCCTGGTACATTTAAATTCATTAGCCCCCGATACACCCGTGGTTATGATTTCAGGGCATGGAAACATTGACACAGCAGTGGAGTCAATTAAAAAGGGAGCTTATGATTTTATTGAAAAACCGCTGGACCTTAACAGGCTGCTTATAACTATCCGTAATGCCATGGATAAATCAACCCTGGTAAATGAAACCAAAATTCTTAAAAGGAAAGTCAGCAGAAAATATGAAATTATTGGTGAATCGCCTGCTATTAAAAAAGTAACAGAAATGGCCGATCGCGTGGCACCAACGGATGCACGGGTGCTGATTACCGGAGCAAACGGAACGGGAAAAGAATTGGTTGCCCGCCGGATCCATGATAACAGCAACCGTTCTTCAGAACAGTTTGTTGAAGTAAATTGTGCAGCCATTCCTTCTGAACTGATTGAAAGTGAATTATTCGGACATGAAAAAGGATCGTTTACCTCGGCAGTTAAACAGCGAAAAGGAAAATTTGAACAAGCCAGTGGGGGCACTCTTTTTCTTGATGAAATAGGGGATATGAGTTTATCGGCACAGGCAAAGGTGCTCCGTGCATTGCAGGAAAATATTATTTCACGGGTGGGCGGGGATAAACCCATTAAAGTAGATGTCAGAGTGGTGGCTGCAACAAACAAAAACATTTCTGTTGAGATTGAAAACGGCCGGTTTCGTGAGGATTTGTATCATAGATTAAGTGTTATTCTTATTCATGTGCCTTCTTTAAATGAACGGATTGAAGATATACCATTGCTTGCCGGTCACTTTATTACACATATTTGCGATGAATATGGAATGCCTGAAAAGGCTATAACGGACGATGCCATCGCCGAGCTGCAGAAAGTTAACTGGACCGGAAATGTCAGGGAATTTCGAAATGTAATTGAACGGCTGATAATTCTCTGCGATCAGAAAATTTCGGGTGAAGATGTTCAGAAATTTGCAGCACCAATTAAATAACTATTCTGGTATATCCCATTCATCGTTTTTATCCTGGATATAAGTTTCAATGTGCCGGTCGTACTTTACTTCGTAAATGTCTTTGATGGTTACAATGATGCCGGTTTCCAGTACCCGCCCGAATCCTTCATTCATTGCAGTGCCAAATGTTTTCATCGATGGTGAAAGATTCATGTAAGCGTTAATTAAAGGAGGAACATTTTCACCAAATTGCCTTACCTTTTGAACCAGTATGCGGTAGTCTTCCCTGTAATTTGTTCCCGTAAAAATTGCTTTCATCTCATCAATGTTGTAATTAAACTCTACCGGCTTTTTTGGGTAAACCAGGTTGCTTTTATCACGGAAATATTTAATGAAAAAATACTGAATCAGGTTGCGGGCCTCATTATGAAAATGAGAATACATGGTTACCTTTCCGAAGAAATACTCAATCTGACTGTGATCAACCGTTAATGCTCCCAATCCATCCCAGAGGTTATCGAGGGCAAATAAAGCTTTCGCACCTGCTTTGCTCGACTGATAAGAAGGCTGAACAAAGGAACGGCCCAGTTCAAGTGTGTGAGGAAGGTATTCTTTTATAAATTTATCCGATAAATGGAAAAGTTTTGATGTTGCCATTTGTATCTCTCCATTTTCATCTAACGGAGCTTCAGAACAAAGAATGTAACGGTAACCTCCCAGAATTTCTTTTGCTTCGGGATCCCAAACAATAAGCTGTTTATATGGAACCTCTGAAATATCATAGTTGTCGATGTCTGTTTCTTTCCCGGTGCCGCCCCCTGCATCCCGGAATGTAATTTCACGCAACCGGCCAATTTCATGCATTAGGGCAGGTGAATCAGTATGAGTAACAACATATATTTCGTTCCCACCCTTATTGGTTTTTCGCAGCAGTTTGTCGGGTGTTAATTCGGCAATAATCTGCTCCTTTGGAAGCGACGCTACAATTTCTTTCATTAAGCAATCTTTTACATGAAAACGGTGTGCAAAATTAATAAAATTGATTTATAATGCTTCTGCATCAATTATTAATTTCCTTATGAACGGTCTGCCCCTAGCTGGTAAGTTTTGGCTTTTACCCATTGCGCCCATTCCTGGTGAGTTTTTGTGCTGTTGAAAGTTGTGTAGGATATGGGTTTTCCAAAGTAAATAAATACATCTGTATTTTGATGATGCACAGTTTCCCCTGGCAATAAAAACATTTCCAGGTTCCATTTTATGCGAAGGAATTTCCGCAAACTGGCAACCCGGTAAAAAGTATTGGAATTGCGGCCTGCCACAAACACTGGAATAACATCACGCTGATATTTTAAAGCCTTTGAAATGAAATGTTTTTTCCATTCCAAGTCCACTACCTTCCCTTTTACTTTTCGCGATGCCAGCCCCGCCGGGAAAATCAATATCTGTGCATCCGAGTTGTATGTGTCGCTTAATAATTTTGCCGCTTCACGACTGTGACCCCCATGTTTATTTACCGGTACAAAAAGCGGCCTCAACTGGGGAATGTTCATCAGGACATCATTGGTCAGGAAACGTGATTCTCCCAGCTTCTCATTCACAGCCTTTAAAAGCAGCATGCCATCAAAACCACCCAATGGATGGTTGCTGGCAAAAATAAACCGGCCTCTGTCGGGTACATTCTCCATACCCTCAAAATGCACAGTTACATTAAATTCCTCAACAACTTTATTTATAAATTCTATTCCAAGCAGGTGCCCGTGCCTTTCCAAAAGATTATTTACGAAATCAATTTCCATTAATGAATGAATAAACCGATAAATAAAACCAGGCATAACTTTGGCCATCGCAGGATTTTTTGCTGCAAAAACCTGTTTGATGTTAATGGGTTTAAAGGAACCTGTTTTTTCTTCTTCCACCTTTTCGTTTTTTTTGCAAGTAAATAAAATTCGGCTGTAAATTTACGCTTTCATTGAATTCATTTATACCCTGTACTGAAATTTTCTTTACTCTACAGCTTTTCATTAAAATCGTGTTGGCAATAAATATGTAAGGGGCCTTCTATAGATTAAATTCAATATAAACTCAGTTTAAATTCAATTATAATTCAATGTTAATTCAATTAAAATTGAATTATAGTTGAGTTAATATTGAGATAATATTGAGTTTACATTGAATTTAAACCGTCTTTGATATCCAGAAATAGTGACAAATTTTTACCTGTTTTGAAACCGTATATTAACAGGAGGGCTTACAGGTTAATATTAAAAAAAGAAGATGGTTTTCCTTTTTTAAAGCCGTATGATTTTCTTTGTACCGACATGTTCTTAAGTTATCAACTGTTTGAAATGAGACTGGATGAAAATGATAATTTGCTGAAAATGTGCAGAATGTTTCTTGAGAATAATGGGATACATTCGGTTTTAAACACAATATAAACATTTTTTCAACAACAGCAGTTGTGTAAGATGGTGGAATAAAGTGGAATGAAGTGGATGAATATGGAATATTTTTGTACTTTTACAGGTACTAAACAGCTTTATTTCGCTTAGATGACAGAATTCACAGGTACATACAATGCAACCATCGACGACAAAGGAAGAATTGTGCTTCCGTCGGCCTATAAAAAGGAGATGGGAGATCTGGCTTCTGAGCCTTTGGTTATTGAGCGGAATTTGTTTAAAGAATGCCTTGATGTTTATCCTGAAAAGTTCTGGAACAATCGGGTTGAGGCGTTTAAAAGTACGCTTGATCCCTTTGATGAGGAAGATGATGCATTTCTGGAATTTTTTTATGAAAATTTTAAAAAGGTGGAGATGGCTGCCAACGGGCGCATCAATATCCCTTCCGATTCTCTTGCTTACGGAAAGCTGAAAAAGAATATTCGTCTGATTGGCATGGGTAAGTCCATACGTATATGGGATGTTGATGTTTATGAGAGCCAGCGGATGGATAAATCTACTTTTGCAAATCGGTTTAAGGAAAAAAGAAGATCTAAAACAACAGAATAAATGTCGGACCCGTACCACATACCGGTGATGTCAATGGAAAGCCTTAAGGGACTGAATCTATTCCATGGAGCTCTGGTGGTTGATGCCACTTATGGCGGAGGCGGGCATTCACAGTTGATATTGGATGAAATTGGCAACGGAATGTTGTTTGCATTTGATCAGGATGAGGATGCTGCCGCAAATCTAATTAACGATAACCGGCTTATTTTTATACGACACAATTTTAGATTTCTTAAAAATTTTCTTCGGTATTATAACGTTAAAGAAGTGGATGCTGTTTTAGCCGATCTGGGCGTTTCTTCTCATGATTTTGATGTGCCCGATCGCGGATTTTCATTCCGCTATGATGGAAAGCTTGACATGAGGATGAATCGGAATAATTCTGTTGATGCTTCATTCATCGTTAATAATTACAGTGAAAAAGAACTGACGTCAGTTTTCCGGATGTATGGGGAAATAACGAACGCCGGTCGCCTTTCGGGGGAACTGATTAAAGAAAGAAACCTTCAACCCCTCGCTTCAACAGCAGAATTGAAAGATGTGGCATTGCGATGTTCACCCGGAGGCCTTGAAAACAAATACCTGGCACAGGTTTTTCAGGCTCTTCGCATTGAAGTTAATGATGAATTGGGAAACCTGAAGGCTTTTTTAATTGCAGCTCTTGATGTGCTGAAGCCGGGAGGACGATTGGTTTTAATTACCTACCATAGCCTGGAAGACAGATTGTGCAAAAACTTTTTGAAGAGTGGAAATTTTGAAGGAGAAATAGAAAAAGATTTTTTCGGAAACACAAAGAGTCCATTTAAGTTGATAAACCGAAAAGTGATTACACCCCGTGCTGAAGAGTTGAAAAGAAATACCAGAGCCAGGAGTGCTAAATTACGAATTGCTGAAAAATTGTAAAATGACAGAACCCATAAAAAGCAACAAGAAGAAACCAATGGTGAAATCCTTTTTAGGAGGAACCATTCTTACCGATGAACGGTTTACCAGGCAACTGCCGTTTTTATCGCTTTTGGTGTTCTTTGCCTTTGTTCTTATCACCAACAGGAATCTGGCAGAACGAACAATCAGGCAGATTGAGCAGGTTCAGGAAAGTATAAATGAACTGCGATCTGAGTCTATTACCCTGTCGGCCAGGCTTATGGATGCGAGCAGGCCTTCGGAAGTAGTTGAGAAAGTGGAAGAAGCAGGCCTGGAACTGGAAGAGCCTGTTAAACCGGCACAAAAAATTGTCATTAAAAAAAATATTAACAGGTGGAAATTCGAAAGTCAATAGTATCGCGTATTGCTGTAATTTATTTCTTCCTGCTGCTGTTCTCTCTGGTGGCCATAATAAATATGGTTTCTGTTCAGCAAATAAAAAATGAACGGTGGGAACAAATTGCTAAAAATCTGAAAGAAAATACCATCAGCATTTCACCAAACCGGGGCAACATTTGTGCTGATGATGGCAGCGTTTTGGCTACATCTGTTCCTGGTTATTTTGTAAGAATTGATTTAGCTTCTGAAGGTGTAAAACGGGTTTATGCAAAAGAGAGCGATTCCCTGGCATATTCTATGGCTTCTTTTTTTGGCAGGGGCTCAAAAATCATGTATAAACAAAAACTGGATGCTGCCTATAAAAGCAAAAACAGGGGGTTTATGCTAACTCCGCGCAAAGTAGATTACCAGGAGCTTCAGCAAATTAAAGATTTTCCCATACTTCGAAGAGGCAGGTTTGGCGGCGGGTTAATTGTCGAACAGGAAAATCAAAGGGTTACGCCTTTGGGCTCCCTTGCTCTTCGTACCATTGGTGATTTGAATAAGGGGGCGTATGGAGGAGTTCATGGCAATATTGGCTATACGGGACTTGAAGGTGCTTTTGAGCAGTATTTAAAAGGAAAAGATGGAATCAGTTACAGGGAAAACCTGTCGGGTAGATGGGTCTTACGCACTGAAATTGAACCCCAGGATGGCATGGATGTGATTACCACTATTGATATAAAGCTGCAGGATATTACTGAAAGTACCCTTTACAGGAATCTTCAGAAAAATAATGCAGATTGGGGAACAGCCATCCTTATGGAGGTGGAAACAGGAGAGATAAAAGCCATTGCCAATCTTGGGCGCGAAAATGATGATTATACGGAAAATTATAACTATGCAATAGGACACGACGGTTGTTATGAACCGGGTTCTACTTTTAAGCTCATTTCATTGATGGTGGCATTGGAAGACGGATTAATTGATACCAGTGATGTTTACGACACGGGAAGTGGTGTCTGGAAATATAAGGGACGTACCATATTCGACAGTGACTACCGGTATGGAGGGCATGGACCAATGACCGTAAACAAAATTTTTGAAAAATCTTCCAATGTTGGTGTGGCAAAAATAATTACAACAGCATATGAGAAGAATCCAAGGGGATTTGTTGACAGAATTTACGGGTTTGGAATAAACAAACCACTGGGGCTGGAAGTAAAAGGAGAAGGAAAACCTTTTTTTAAATATCCTGGTGATGCCGACTGGTGGGGTACTACACTTGCATGGATGTCTTATGGTTATGAGACAAAAATGACGCCTTTGCAGGTTCTTACCTTTTACAATGCTGTGGCAAATAACGGACGCATGGTTAAGCCCCGTCTGGTTAGAGAGATAAGAGATAATGGAGTGCTTGTGAAGCAATTTAAAACCGAAATGTTGAACCCAATGATTGTTCGGAGTGAAACCATAGGTAAGGCAAAAAAAATGCTTGAAGGTGTTTGTGAAAACGGGACGGGACGTTCACTCCAAAATCCTTGGTTTAAAATTGCCGGAAAAACGGGTACAGCTCAGGTTGCCACAGGTCAGGGAGGGTATCAGAAAGGTATGTACCTTGCTTCTTTTGCCGGTTATTTTCCTGCCGATAATCCGAAATATTCCATCATTGTTACTATAAATAATCCCAGAGGAGGTACTTACTATGGTGGTTCGGTAGCCGGACCGGTATTTAAGGAAATTGCTGAGCGGGTGTTTGCTGCCAAAAATTTATTCGAAGATGTAACCCATGATCCTGAAGTTCCTGAGCAGTTAGTACTGCCAAAAATTAAAAAAGGAACTTCAGAAAGTATTCTTCAGGTAGCTCAGGATTTGAAAATTTCAAGTGTAAACGGAAATGTTTCGTCGGCCGTGGCATCGGTGAGGCAGAATGATGAAAAACTGGTGTTGGATGAAATCGTGTTTCCGGAAGGAAAAGTTCCCGATGTCAGGGGAATGGGTGCCAGTGATGCAATTTTTACGCTTGAAAAAGCAGGATTAACAGTAAATGTAAAAGGGATAGGTAAAGTAGTAGAACAATCTCTCAAACCGAATACCTCCATTGTAAAAGGTGGAGTAATTTATTTAACACTAGGTTAAAATGAAACTTGCAGATCTGTTAAAACATATTGATTATACTGAATTTAAAGGGAAGGATTCACCTGAAGTTTCAGGTATTGAATTTGATTCACGGAAAGTAACCCCTGGAGCAGCCTTTATTGCGCAGCGGGGCCTTCATTTCGATGGACATTTATTTATTGAATCGGCCATAGATAATGGGGCAGTTGCTGTTTTTTGTGAGGAATTTCCTGTTGCAGTATCCGAAAAGGTAGCCTTTATTAAAGTGTCCGATTCATTTCTTGCAGCAGGAATTCTGACTGCAGCTTTCTATGGGTTTCCTTCCGGAAAAATGAAGGTTATTGGAATTACAGGGACGAACGGAAAAACCAGCATTGCGACATTGCTTTTTCGGCTGTTCCGGCAACTTGGATACAAAGCAGGATTGATTTCAACGATTTCATACCGGATCAATGATATAGAGGAATCGGCTTCCCATACTACTCCCGATTCTTTGAAAATTCAGCAGCTGATGGCTAAAATGGTTCAGATGGGATGCGAGTTCTGCTTTATGGAAGTCAGCTCTCATGCCATTCATCAACACCGGATTTCCGGAATAGAGTTTGCTGGCGGGGTTTTTACCAATATTACGCATGATCACCTCGACTATCATAAAACATTTTCAGAATACATTAAGGCAAAGCAACGCTTTTTTGATTCTCTGCCTGGTGGATCTTTTGCACTTACAAATGTGGATGACAAAAACGGGCAGGTAATGGTGCAAAATACCAAGGCCCGGATTATAACCTATTCTTGCCGCGCCGTGGCCGATTATCATTGTAAGGTTCTTGAAACACACTTTGATGGTATGCTTCTTAATATCAATGGACAGGAGGTATGGACACGATTTGTTGGCAGGTTTAATGCATATAATCTTTTGGCAGTATTTGCTGTAGCTGTAAACCTTGGTCAGGAGTCCCAGGAAGTATTCGCCGGTATAAGTAATCTGAATCCGGTTAAGGGCCGGTTTGAAACCATCAGGAGTCTTGATGGTAAACTAGTCGTTGTCGATTACGCCCATACTCCCGATGCGCTTAAAAATGTATTAAATGCAATTTCCGAAATAAGAGCAGAAGACGGACAGGTAATCACAGTTGTTGGTGCCGGTGGAGATCGTGACCGTACTAAAAGACCTGAAATGGCAAAAGAAGCTATTCTGGGTAGCGATAAGGTAATACTTACTTCAGATAATCCAAGAACGGAAGATCCGTCCCAAATCATCCGTGAAATGGAAAAGGGAGTAGAAAAAATTTACAAATCAAAGGTTGTTTCAATCGAAAGCAGGCGGGAAGCAATAAAAACTGCTGTGATGTTAGCCAGCCCAGGTGATATAATCCTGATTGCAGGGAAAGGCCACGAAAATTATCAGGAAATAAATGGAGTTAAACATCATTTCGATGATGTGGAGGAAGTAAAAAAATGCTTTGGAACAGAAGAATAACTGAAAAACAGGTATGATTTATTATTTATATCAGTGGTTTGAGAACTCCAGCATTCCGGGCATCGGGATGTTTCAGTACATTTCCTTTCGTTCGGGAGGTGCAGTTATTCTGTCTCTTATAATTGCAACTGCCTTCGGTAAGAAAATGATCCAGTATCTTCAAAAAAAACAAATAGGAGAACTCGTCAGGGACCTGGGACTGGAAGGGCAGGTTCAAAAGAAAGGCACACCAACAATGGGAGGGTTAATTATTCTTCTTGCCATTGTGATTCCGGTTTTGCTTTTTGCACGGCTCGACAACATCTATATTCTGCTCATGCTTGTTACCACCGTGTTTTTGGGAATCATTGGTTTCATAGATGATTACATAAAGGTGTTCATGAAGAATAAGAAAGGACTTGCAGGTAAGTTTAAAATTTTAGGACAGGTCACTCTTGGTTTATTTGTTGCAGCAACACTTTTTCTGAGCGATGATGTTATGGTGAGAGAACATGTGCAAAGTCCTGCCGGAGCCGAATTGCGGGAAATTGTTGTAGATCCGGAAACGGGCCGGCAGCATTTGCAGTATGTGACTGAAGATATGAAGTCAACCAAAACAACCATTCCCTTTGTCAAAAAAAATGAATTTGATTATGAATGGCTGGTAGCTTTTGCAGGGAATGCTTCTTCATGGTTGAAGTGGTTAGTTTATGCTTTTGCCATTATTTTAATAATTACTGCTGTTTCAAATGCAGCAAACCTTACCGATGGTCTGGACGGACTGGCCACCGGAACATCGGCTATAAGCGGGGCAACACTTGGTGTATTGGCTTATGTAAGCGGAAACATCATATATTCCGATTACCTCAATATCATGTATATTCCGAATGCAGGTGAGCTTACTGTATTTATGGCCGCATTTATTGGCGCAACTGTAGGTTTTCTGTGGTACAATTCGTTTCCTGCACAGGTATTTATGGGCGATACCGGAAGTCTTGCGCTTGGAGGAATCCTGGCTGTGTTCTCAGTTGTAATCCGTAAGGAAATTTTAATTCCACTTCTGTGTGGCATATTTCTTATTGAAAATTTATCGGTAGTAATTCAGGTGGCCTGGTTTAAATACACTAAAAGAAAGTATGGCCAGGGACGTCGCGTATTTTTAATGAGCCCTATTCACCATCACTATCAGTTGAAGGGTATTCATGAGTCAAAAATTGTTGCACGTTTCTGGATTATAGGAATTATGCTGGCTATTCTAACTGTTGTAACCCTTAAAATCAGGTAGATGAAAGAGAAAATCATCATATTGGGTGGAGGCGAAAGCGGTGTGGGTTCAGCTATACTGGCGCAAAAGAAGGGGTATGAGGTTTTTGTTTCCGACGCTGGTGTTATTAAAGAAAAATACAAAAAGGTGCTCGCTCAATATCATATTGATTTTGAAGAAGGCCGGCATTCTGAGGAAAAGGTCTTGCAGGCAGAACTGTTTATAAAAAGCCCGGGCATTCCTGAAAATGCTCCTCTAATTCAAAAATTAAAGGGAAAAGGATTGCCGGTAATTTCAGAAATTGAATTTGCTGGCAGATATACCGATGCCAAAACAATATGCATCACAGGCAGCAACGGAAAAACCACCACCACTTTACTGACGTGGCATATCCTTAAAAATGCCGGGTTGAATGTAGGGCTGGCCGGAAATGTGGGAAAAAGTTTTGCCTGGCAGGTTGCCGAAAATCAACATGATGTTTATGTACTTGAGTTAAGTAGCTTTCAACTTGATGGCATGTATGATTTCAGGGCCGATGTGGCAGTATTGATGAATATCACTGCCGATCACCTGGATCGGTACGGGTACACCATTCAAAATTATATCGATTCCAAATTTCGCATTATTCAAAATCAAACGGAGAATGATGTTTTTATTTATTGCGAGGACGATGAAAACATTCAAAAGGAACTGTTCAAAAAAAGAATTCTCTCTGCTTGCTTCCCATTTAGTTTAAAAGAACCGGATGTGCAGGGAGCAGGAATTTTTAACGAAGAAATGATTATTAATTATAAACAAAAACAATTCAGTATGTCAATTCTGGATATATCACTTCAGGGAAAACATAACATTTACAATTCAATGGCAGCAGGCATTGCAAGCATGGTTTTCGAAATTAAGAATGAGCAGCTTCGCGAAAGTCTGTCTGATTTTAAGGGAGTTGAACATCGCCTGGAGAAATTTTTAAAGGTTCATGGAATTGAATTTATTAACGATTCGAAAGCTACTAATGTAAATTCTACATGGTATGCACTCGAAAGTATACCTAAAGCTATTGTATGGATTGCCGGTGGGATAGATAAAGGAAATGATTATTCTATGCTTATGCCCCTGGTAAAGGAAAAAGTTAAAGCCATTGTTTGCCTGGGTAAGGATAATTCCAAACTTCATGCAGCTTTTGATGGTGTTTTGAAGAACGTTGTTGATGCTTCGAATATGGAAGAAGCAGTGAAGGCAGCCTATTATCTTTCACGGAACGGAGATACGGTATTGCTTTCACCTGCTTGTGCCAGTTTTGATTTATTTGATAATTATGAAGACCGGGGAAATCAATTTAAGGAACAGGTAAGGAATCTGTAATGAATGAGATACAGACGAAAATATTTAAGGGTGACCGGGTAATATGGATTGTGTTGCTGTTGCTATCGCTTCTTTCGCTCCTGATAGTTTACAGTTCAACAGGGGCTTTGGCTTACCGGCAGGCTTCTGGGAATACTTTGCATTTTCTTATCCGGCAGGTTTTTTTCCTGGGAGCCGGAGTGAGTCTGATGCTTGTGATGGTAAATTTTCTTTCGGTAAAGCTTTATGCCATTCTTGCTAATCTGTTGCTTTATTTAAGCATTGGGCTTTTACTTGTTGCTGTTGTTATGAAATTATCAGGAGTTTTGGCCGGAAGCGGACGTACTCTTGATTTGGGTTTAATTTCATTTCAACCGGCAGAGTTGGCAAAAATTTCCCTAATCATGTTTTCTGCAAAAGTGTTGGGGAAAAAACAGCAGTCGAGGGGCGAGTTAAAAAAAGCTTTTTTAATTATTATGGGCCATACAATTGTGGTATGTGGTTTGATTTTTCTGACGAATTTCTCTACTGCAGCATTATTGTTTGCAACAATATTTACCATGTTATTTGTAGGCCGTATTCCTTTTAAATATCTGTTTATTGTAATTGTTTTAGGTGTGGGAATGATTGCTGTAACCTATGCTTTGGCAAAATTCATTCCTTCCTCACCAACCAGGGTTCATACTGTAAAAGGGAGGATAGATCGTTTTCTGCATGGGGATCCAAATTCAGAGAAAGGAATTACTCAGGCCGATTATGCCAAACTGGCCATTTATGAAGGTGGAATTTTTGGAAAGGGACCTGGCCGATCGGATGTCAGCAATTACATGGCTGCTGCATATAATGATTTTATATTTGCCATTATTGTGGAGGAATATGGTTTGATTTTTGGAATATTTGTAATACTCCTGTATTTGATTTTTTTCTTTCGAAGTGTGGTGATAGTGAGAAGGGCCACCCGCACATTTCCTGCTTTCCTGGTAACCGGCCTTACGATGATACTTGTTTTTCAGGCAATGATTAATATAGGTGTTTCAACAGGTGTATTACCTGTAACGGGACAACCCTTGCCATGGATAAGTCTGGGAGGAACTTCTCTTCTTTTTACTTCGATTGCTTTTGGATGTGTGTTAAGTGTAAGTTATCAAAATCAGGTGAACCGTGAAATTCAAAAACCACCGGTTCAGGTAAATATTCCAGACGAAGATTATGAAATAAATAAATAGAGCATACAGATGGAACGGGTAATCATAAGCGGAGGTGGAACCGGGGGGCATATTTTTCCTGCCCTGGCCATAGCAAATGAAATCAAAAGAAGGTTTCCCGGTGCAGATGTTCTGTTTGTAGGAGCTTTAAATCGAATGGAGATGGAGAGAGTACCTGCTGCAGGTTATAAAATAATCGGACTTCCGGTGTCGGGATTTCCACGTAAGCCTGGAATCAAAATGCTTTCTTTTATTGTTGGATTGCTAAAAAGCAACAGATTGGCGAAAAGAATAGTTCTGGAATTTAAACCTCAGATTGCTATTGGTGTGGGAGGTTTTGCCAGCGGACCTTTGTTGAGAGCTGCTGCCCGGAAAGGGATTCCTACATTAATACAGGAGCAAAACTCCTATGCTGGAATTACCAATAAGCTGTTGGGGAAGTATGCAAAATTGATATGTGTTGCTTACGATAATATGGATCGCTACTTTTCTGCTGAGAAAATTGTTTATACGGGTAATCCGGTTAGGGAGAACTTAATTAAAATGCTGGATAATAAGCAGGAAGCTTACAGGTTTTTTGGATTACAAACCGGCAGAAAGGTGGTTTTAATAGTTGGAGGCAGTTTGGGTGCAAGATCTGTTAATGAAGCCATCATGCAAAATTTAGATGTAATTTCCGGGAGCGATGTGGATGTAATTTGGCAGACAGGAGCTATCTATTACAGAGAGATAATGGATAAATTGAAGGATAATATTCCTTCCAGTCTGCATGTCCATGAATTTTTAACCAGAATGGATCTGGCTTATGCTGCTGCCGATGTTGTTATCTCCAGGGCAGGTGCAGGAACCATTTCTGAATTGTGCCTGATAGCAAAACCGGTGATTCTGGTGCCTTCACCAAATGTAGCAGAGGATCATCAAACTAAAAATGCGCAGTCTCTGCAAGAAAAGAATGCTGCAATTATGATTCCTGATCATGAAATTAAAGAAAGATTGATTCCCGAAGCCATTCGGTTGATCCATTCACCCGAAGAGAGTAAGGAGTTATCTGATAATATAAAAAAGCTTGCAAAACCCATGGCAACACAAAATATAGTAGATGAAGTTGAAAAATTAATTAACCAATGAACAACCTTCAAAATATAAAGAATGTATTTTTCCTCGGTATAGGGGGAATAGGAATGAGTGCACTTGCCCGTTATTTTAAATTTTCAGGCAGAAATGTTGCAGGATACGATCGGACCCGGACAAATTTAACAGATGCGTTGCAACTGGAAGGTATAAATGTGCATTTTGATGACGACATCCGAAATATACCTTCAAAATGGAATCCTGCAGAAACGTTAGCTGTGTTTACGCCGGCATTGCCATACGAACATAAAGAACTGACATGGTTCAGAGAGAAAACCATGGGATTACTTAAACGGGCAAAAGTCCTTGGAATGATTTGTAATGAAAAAAAATGTATTGCCGTTGCAGGTACTCATGGAAAAACAACAGTCAGTACTTTGGCAGCTGTCATTCTAAGAAATTCCAAAGAAAATTGCGGAGCTTTTTTAGGTGGTATTTCAAAAAATATTGGGAGTAACCTGTTGTTACCTGGTGATGATTCGCCCTGGATTGTTGCTGAAGCCGATGAATTCGATCGTTCTTTTCTTCACCTTCAGCCTCAGTTGGCATTGGTTACATCCATCGATGCTGACCACCTGGACATCTATGGCAATAAAGATAAAATTGTAGAATCATTTGAAAAATTTATTTCCCAGATAAAACCGGGTGGCAGGTTGATAATAAAAAAGGGAGTTGAATTGAATACAAGTAAAACTGCCGCCCAGGTATTTACCTATGCATTGAAAGAAAATGCGGATTTTAATGCTGTTAATCTCCAACTTCAGGGGGATGGCGGATATTATACCTTTGATTTAAAAACTCCGGATGGGATTATTGCAAATTGCCGGTTAAATTATCCGGGACTTATTAATGTGGAAAATGCGGTTGGTGCTTCGGCACTTGCATTTTTTGCAGGTGCAACTGCCAATGAAATTCAAAAAGGACTTATAGATTATCAGGGAGTAGTAAGGCGGTTTGATATAAAATTTAGAAGTCAATCCCAGTTATATATCGATGATTATGCTCATCACCCTGCCGAACTGGAAGCAGTAATTACCTCAGTTAAAGCACTTTTCCCTAACCGGAAAGTTACTGGAATATTTCAACCACACTTATATTCGCGTACTCGTGACTTTGCTAATGAATTTGCAACCAGTCTTGATCTGCTTGATGAGGCATTTCTTGTACCGCTTTATCCTGCAAGAGAAGAGCCTATTGCGGGGGTCTCTTCTGAACTGATTTTCATTAAAATGAAAAATCCCAATAAATATTTTATAGAAAAAAGCAAAGTAGCAGGAATGTTGAAAGAACATATTACAGAGGTTGTTCTTACTATGGGAGCCGGAGATATTGATGGCATTGCGGATGAAATTATTGACGTCTTAAAAGAGAAAAATTAGAATGTTGCGAAAAATCTTCATATTGGTGGGTTGCTTTTTGCTGATTGCTTTTATGGCAGTAACGCTCTCATTCGCTGCCCGTGAAAGCAGAAGCATCACCTGCAAGGATATTCAGATTGAGTTAAGGGAGAGTGAAATGATTCAGATTAGCAGAAAAGAAATTGCCCGCTTGGTGTATGCTGCAGATAAACAATTAATTGGAAAGGAGTTAACCCAAATTAATGCTGAACGAATTGAAAGGGAGGTGGAGAAACATAAAGCCATTGAAAAGGCTGAAGTTTTTAAGGTAATAACAACCGATAGCTCTTCATATAACGGAATACTTGGCGTCAGAATAAAGCATAGGGAACCCGTGGTTCGGGTTATGTCGGTGAATGAAAAGTATTACCTCGATGAATCGGGAGAGAAAATTCCTGTTTCTTCCAGTTATACCGCCAATGTTTTGGTTGCAACTGGTGATTTTTCTGAAGAGTTTGCCCGCACTGAATTGCTTCCTTTTGTGCTTTATCTGAATGCAAATCCTTTTTGGAGAGCACAAATTGAGCAGGTACATATCGATCCTAATGGAGGAATAATTTTAAGCCCCCTTGTAGGTGACCAGCTAATAGATTTGGGTTCATTAAAAGATTATCCTGAAAAGCTGCGGAATTTAAAAGCGTTTTACGAACAAGTTTTAACGCACAATAACTGGAATAAATATGAGACGATCAGTTTGAAATATAAGAATCAGGTAATTGCAAAAAAAAGATAATTATGGCGTCAAAATCAAATTTTTCAGTAGTCATTGACATAGGCACTTCAAAAATGGCCGCTTTTGCCGGATGTAAGAATGAAGATGCTAAAATTGAAATATTGGGAATGGCTAAAGTTCCTTCCAAAGGTATAAAACGGGGAACAGTGTTAAATATCGATGAGGCGGCATCTTCTGTGAAACAGCTGGTTAGCGAACTCGAGAAGCAGATAGGAGAGGAAATTTCAAAGGTTGATATTGCTTATGCAGGGCAGCCAATGAAAGTTGTGGAATATAAGGCAGGGCGATTTACCTCGGGAGAGGGTGTAGTTATGCAAACCGACGTGGATGAGCTTGTTAAGGAGGCTCAGAATGCACAGGTCGATGCAGGTTTTAAAATAATTCACACAATCCCCCAACAGTATATCATCGACGAAGAAATTTCGGATTTGGCTCCAGTTGGAATTACCGGAAGAAAAATTGAGGCTACATTCAAACTGATTTCTGTACCTGAAATTTATCTGGTGAATTTTGGAAGAGTGATGGAAAAGGCCGGTGTGGAACTAGGTGAAATAATTTTGGCACCAGTTGCAACCGGTGAAGCTGTTTTAACCGAAGAAGAGAAGGAGATGGGAGCCATTATGGTAGATATCGGGGCAGGGACGACTAAAATTTCTGTTTATTTTGAAGGTGCCATGATTCATGCCGCAGTAATACCTTTTGGAGGGGATGTGGTAACTCGGGATATTAAAGAAGGTTGTTCTATTTTACTAAAATGGGCCGAACAACTGAAGGTTCAATATGGTCAGGCGCTTGGTGATTTTACCGATGAAAGAAAAGTAGTGACTATTCCCGGACACAGTGGCTGGGAACCAAAAGAAATATCATTTAAAAGCCTTGCCTTTATTATTCAGGCACGTGTGGAGGAAATAATTGACAGTGTAAGCTTTCAGATTGAGCGATCAGGCATTGCCGATCAATTAAGTTTAGGAATTGTACTAACTGGAGGAACTTCAAATTTGAACAATTTGGTTTCACTGGTAAAATTCAGGACAGGAATGGATGCACGATTGGCGCATCCGGTGATTAAACCGGTTAACCTACCCAAAGATTTTGAAAATACATGCTACCTTACTGCTCTTGGTTTGTTGATTTTATTACTCGAAAATGCAGAAGCTGCACCTAAAGTTCCAAAGAAAAAGAAGAAAAAGAAAAAAGAAGGGGGATTTTCCCCCTGGTTAAAAAATGTGGTTCAGGGAGTATTGGATTATGTTGACGATGATGAAGATACTTCTTTTAACTGAAAAATATTGAAATATGGCTGAATTAGTAAATTTTCAATTTCCAAAAGCTTCATCTTCAATAATAAAAGTGATTGGCGTTGGCGGAGGAGGATGTAACGCAGTCAGTCATATGTATGAGGAAGGAATTGCAGGTGTTGACTTTATTATCTGTAACACCGATGCCCAGGCAATGGAAAATAGCCCTGTACCTGTAAAGATACAGCTGGGCGTTACCCTTACTGAAGGTCGAGGTGCAGGGAATTTACCACAGATGGGTGAAGAAGCAGCAAGAGAAAATTATGAAGACCTTAAAAAAGTTTTAAAAGGCAACACAAAAATGCTTTTTATTACTGCAGGTATGGGAGGAGGTACCGGTACCGGTGCTGCTCCTGTAATCGCCAGCCTGGCGCGTGAGCTTGATATCTTAACAATTGCTGTTGTTACTGTTCCTTCTCCTGCTGAAGGAAAGAAGCGTTTCGGCCAGGCAATGGAAGGAATTAATAAGTTGGGACAATATGTTGACAGCATGTTGGTTGTCAGTAATCAGCGTTTACATAGTATTTTTGGTGATTTGCCAGCACGGCAGGCTTTTAAAATGGCTGATAATATAGTAGGAACAGCAGTTAAAGGAGTTGCTGAAATTATAACGCTGCATGGGAATGTAAATATTGATTTTACCGATGTTTATACCGTTATTCATAACAGCCGGGTTTTTATTATGGGAACGGGATTAGCTACGGGAGATGGTCGTGCTATGAAGGCTGTTAATGAAGCTCTTGAATCGCCGCTGCTCGATAGTAATGATATTTTTGGTACAAAAAATATCCTGCTTAATATTATATCAGGGAAGGATGAAATTACTATAGGGGAGATCGGAAAAATAATTGAAACCCTTCAGGAAAGAGCTGGACAAGAAGCTGACATTATCTGGGGAAATGGGTATGATGAAAACCTGGGTGATCAGGTAAGTGTTACTATTCTGGCTACCGGATTTAAAATCAATCCAAATCAGTTGCTGCAACCTAAGCATGAACCCGAGAAATTTAACCTTGGAGAGGCAGAAGAGAAGAAAATTTTGCCTGATGAAAAAAATATACCAGAACAGGAATTAGAAGAGGCTTTTGTTGAAGTTGAACCCATTTCTAAAAAAGGAACTACAATTTTTTCACCTAAATTAAAGGACAAAAACAAGGATTCAGATACAGGAAATTCATTTTCCCGCAGAAAAAAGCAGAAGAAGAAGAAGAAAGAAACCACCAAACAGACAATTTCTCAGGGTGGAATTGATAATTGGTTTTATAAGAACTTTGGAATTGGCCGATTGTTCGAAGATAATGATCAATCATTGGAAGGATAGATAATATATAACTTGAAAAGACAGCACAATGACAGAGAATACAGCAAATTTTGATTTACAGGAAAAAAAAGACGCAGTAATAAAAGTTATAGGCGTTGGTGGAGGTGGTGGCAATGCATTAAATTTCATGTTTAAACAGGGGATTCGGGATGTGGATTTTGTAATTTGCAATACCGATGCACAGGCGCTTGAAAATAGCCCTGTACCCATAAAAGTACAGCTTGGATCATCCCTTACCGAAGGACGGGGTGCTGGTAACCGTCCGGAAGTTGGAAAACAGGCGGCTATTGAAAATATCGAAGATGTAAATCAGGTTCTTTCCAACAATACAAAAATGGTGTTTATAACGGCCGGAATGGGTGGTGGAACAGGTACAGGTGGTGCTCCTGTTATTGCAGAAGCCTGTAGTGAAAAGGGATACCTTACGGTGGGTATTGTTACCATTCCTTTTAGAAATGAAGGGAAGCGCAGAATAAAACAAGCCATTGATGGAATTGCACTTCTTGAAAATCATGTTGATGCCCTTTTGGTAATCAACAATGAAAGGATTAGAGAAATATATGGTGATTTCGGAATTTCGGAAGCATTCTCTAAAGCCGATAATGTGTTGGCAACTGCAGCAAAGGGTATCGCTGAAATAATTACCGTGCCTGGATATATTAATGTGGATTTTGCTGATGTTGAAACCGTGATGCGTAAAAGCGGACTGGCATTAATGGGTACGGGAGTTGCCAGCGGAAAGGAAAGGGCTGCCGAAGCAGTGGAGAAAGCGCTTAATTCCCCGTTGCTTAATAACAGCGATATACGGGGAGCAAAAAATATTCTGCTGAACATTACATCGGGTACACAGGAGGTTACAATGGATGAGGTTGGAACCATTACCGATTATCTTCAAAATAAAGCAGGATTTGAGGCTGATTTAATTTGGGGTAATGGAAAGGATGAAGAACTGGGCGATGAAATTTCTGTTACGTTAATAGCCACCGGATTTGGAAAAAGCTCCATTGCATCCCTTACAGGTGAAAAAACTTTAGAAAAGGAAACCTTGCACCTGGAGGTCGATGGCAAATCGGAAAGGAAATTGGAATCGGAACCTCCACTTCAAAAAAATGAGCCAGGTAAATCAGGACAAAAGACCTTTAAATTTGCAGAAGATACTGAAAAGAAGGATGATGATCTGGAATTTGAGGTGTTGTATCCAAAAACTGTGAAGGAACGAAAAGATGTGAATCAAAATATAAAAATAGATTTTGCTTCAGCTACAGATGAGGATCTCGAAGAACTGGAGAACATTCCGGCCTATAAAAGAAGACAATTACGTATGAATGATCCTAAATATAAAAATAATCTTTCCAATTATTCTGTATCAAGTGAGAATAAACTTACCGATAAGAATTCTTACCTTCATGGGCAGGTTGATTAATTAAAGTTAAGAACGATATGCTACTTTTTGAACAAATAAATGAGGATTTAAAGGCTGCTATGAAAGCCCGTAATAAAGAAAAGCTTGAAGCTTTGCGTAATATTAAGAAAGTTCTTATCGAATTACGTGCTTCGAAAGGAGCGGGTTCTGAACTTACTGACGAGGAATCTCAGAAAGTGATTTCCAAACTGGCAAAACAGGGTATCGATTCAGCTGCCATTTATAAGGAACAGGGACGCGATGATTTATACCAGCAGGAAATTGCACAGGTTGAAGTATATGAGGATTATCTTCCTGAAAAACTTTCGGATGAGGAACTTGAAGAAGCAGTTGTGGAAATCATAAAAAAAACCGGTGCTTCTTCTATGAAAGATATGGGCAAAGTAATGAGCGTTGCCTCAAGGGAACTGGCAGGAAAAGCTGAAGGGGGTGATATTGCAATAAAGGTCAGGAAATTGCTGTCGTGAACCTTTAATCCGGGGATTATTGCAATTTATTTAATTATCATCCTCCTCATTCTCTTCCTCCTCATCAAAGGAAATCTGATCGGCCACATGATCCAGATCGGCATATTTATCTTCATAATCCTGCTTGACTTCGTCTTTCAGAAAGCCATCATCATCAAAATCCTCATCTTCATCAACAATTCGGATGGCTTCATTTTCTGACATCCGCAGCATATAGTATTTGTCCTCGGTTTCAAAGGGTAATGCAGTTACCTTTAACCCGTTTTTATCGAAAAAATGGATGAGATGATCAGCAAACCCATCAGAATAAACCAATTTAATCTGTTCTTGTAAATCCTTGTCGAGCTTGTTGTAGTCTTTTATCACTTTTGGTTTGCCAGGTGCCATAATAATTTTTTTTTTATCAGAGCGAATTATATTTTCAAATTGTAACGTCTTTCAGGCTGATATGTTTTATTTATATGCTTTTTAATACCATAGCAAATAAATAGTATCCTTTTGATATTTGCAACTGTTCAAAGATTTTTTTTGACTTTTTTACGTCGCCTGATAATGCCGTTGATACAGTTTTTGTCACTGCACCAGTCGCATTGATATCCAGTTCGTTTACATCCAATGCCTATCCCTGTAATGCCGCTAATTGATTTAACCGGATGCATTAATGAAGTTTCTGAAAGCGTGATGTTGCATGAACCCATAGGAAGAAGGCTGAATAATTTTTGTTGTTCAGCAACACTCCAATTACAATATCCTGGTGAAAAGCAATCGGTTATACCAAATCCTGAAACCGATACTTCATTAAGAATTATATCCTGAAGGCAGTTGGAAGCTTTTTCAACAACCACTGTTCCAATAACATCCAGCACATAAGCCAGTAATTCATCTCCTTCGGCAGACTGCCTGCGGGAATATTCCGATATGCCGGCACCGGCAGTGCATAAAAATAATGCAACCTGATTGGCTTTACTGAATTTAGATACTACTGTTTTTCCAGGATAAATGAATTGATTGTTTATTTCAATGATCTTAGCTTTAGAATCGATGACAACATTCCCGAAAATTTGATATCCACCAATAATCTGGCAGAATTCCGGCGCCTGTTTTAATCCGGAATCAATTAATTCAGGAAAAGGAGCCGGCGAGCTTCCCGGCTCGAATCCCATTAATTCTTCAATATCTTCCCGGATAATGGAAAGTTCCTTAAAAGTAAAATATTGTGTTTTCATTTTACAGCTTTATCATACAGTTAATTTAAACAGGCTGCCGCTGTATAAATGCAGAATATACTTGTTGGTTAGTTTAACCCGGACCAGGAATTTTCCTGATTTATTCTTCTGTTATTTCAATTTTAGTAATGGTGTCACCGGCTTTGATGGCATCAATGACCTCTAATCCTTCCACTACCTTCCCAAAACAGGTATGGTGGCCATCAAGATGCTTTGTGTTTTCACGATTGTGGCAAATAAAAAACTGAGAACCGCCGGTATTCCGACCGGCATGAGCCATTGATAATACTCCCCGTTCATGGTATTGATTATTTCCGTTTGTTTCACATGGTATTGAATAACCCGGACCCCCGGCACCTGTGCCATCAGGGCATCCACCCTGAATGACAAAATTGGGTATTACCCGGTGGAAAGTGAGGCCGTCGTAATATCCTTCCTTCGACAGTTTAACAAAATTTGCTACGGTTCCGGGGGCGTCTGCATCAAAAAATTCAACTTTCATCTCCCCTTTTATGGTATGGATGGTTGCTTTTGTTTTCTTTGTCATTTTATTTTTATTAAATATGGCGCAAATGTAAAAAAATCCCCGGAAATTTTATCGGGAATATTGTTGCATAACTATCATATTGATATCTTTAAATCGAATTTCAAAATATTACTTTAAAACAATGAATTGGAATCAAACTAGAAGAAATTTTATCAAAAGCATAACTGCTGTGGCAGGAACTGCTTTTTTACCCGGAAGTTTATTGGCAGGGTCGGATATACTTCCCGGATCAAAAATGAAACTGGGACTTGTTACCTACCTTTGGGCTAAAGACTGGGATATTCCTGAAATCATTAGAAATTGCACTGCTGCTGAAATTCAGGGTGTAGAACTAAGAGTAGAACATGCACACGGAGTTACTTTAGATTTATCTAAAGCCGAACGCCGTGAGGTTAAAAAACAGTTTTCCGGCAGCCCTGTGCAAATTGTTGGTATGGGGACAAATGAACAGTACGACTGGCCTGATCCTAAAAAATTGAAGGAATCAATTGAGACAACAAAAGCATGGTTGCAATTGAGTAAAGACATTGGTGGTTCAGGTGTTAAAGTTAAACCCAATCAGTTTCATGAAGGTGTTTCAAAAGAAAAAACGCTGGAACAAATAGGTCAGGCTCTCGATGAACTGGGAAGATATGCGCTGGATATGGGCCAGCAAATCCGACTCGAAGTTCATGGGCAGGGAACTCAGCAACTGCCAAACATTAAAAAGATAATGGATTATGTAACCAATGAGGGATCAACTGTTTGCTGGAACAGTAATGACCAGGATTTGAATGGAAAAGGCCTGGTATATAATTTTAATCTGGTGAAAGATAAATTTGGCGATATATGTCATGTACGTGAACTTAATGTTGGTGATTATCCTTACCAACAGTTAATGGATATGTTTGTTGCAATGAACTATGGAGGCTGGATTCTACTGGAATGCCGAACCGATCCGGCCAATAAGGTTGCAGCCCTTAAAGAGCAAAAGCAGGTTTGGGAGGAAATGATATCACGCGCACAGGCTAAACTGTAACTTTTTTTTATTGCCACTTTAGCTCAGTTGGTAGAGCAGCTCACTCGTAATGAGCAGGTCGTGGGTTCGAGTCCCATGAGTGGCTCTTAATAGATCAGTTTTTTTTCGGTTTTTTTTGTTCCTTTTGGCATGTACACGTGGTATATAATATTAATGTGGGAATGGATGTCAGAAGATGAGGCAGTAAGATGATTGAACCCATCGGTTTTATAATTGGAACTTTCATCCCCCGGCTGATATCCGGCACTCATAACCATATAGCTGCATGATGAAGTTGCAGATTGAACTTTATCAGGTGTGATCTCATAGTTAAATCTGCTTGTTTTATTTAATCGATTTATCCTGTATATTCTTACAAAATACCAGAACAATTTAAACCTCCCGAAGATCTATATGAAATACTAAGAATGACAAATCTGGATATTCAGCTGCAAATATGAGTAAGAGGTTGAACTTTTGTTGTAGTTATGAGTTTAAATATCAAACAATTTTAAGATGAATAAAAATAAAACTTATACTATGTTTTTAATTATAGTTATTGCAGTAAACCTGTTGATAAACCTGTACCTGTTTTTCCGTACGAAGGCTATCTTTCCTGAAGGTAATGTTGCCTGGTGGCTTGCAGCCATACTTTTCTGGCTCATTGCCTTTTCCTATGTAATTGGTCGGTTTATTGAACGATCGGGAACCAACAGTGTGGCTGAACCCTTTATTGCAGTGGGTTCCTGGTGGCTTGGCGCGATGGTCTATCTTACCTTGTTGTTCCTGCTGGCTGATATCCTCCGGGGTCTGAACGGTTTGTTTAACGCTACGGAATTGCTCAGGTTCAGTTGGCTCAGCTACCAGGGGAAAGTTACAGCATTAATTATATTTGCTTTAACAGCCATTATTTTGGTAATCGGGAATTATAATGCCAGGGTACCGGTGGTCAGGCAGGTTGACATTCAACTGGACAAACCTTTGCCAAATGGAGCGTTTAAAATTGTTTTGGTTTCCGATATACATCTGGGAATTACCATCTCTAATGGGAAATTAACAAAAATGGTTAACCTTGTAAATCAGCAAAAGGCCGATCTTGTTTTGCTTGCCGGGGATATATTTGATGAAGATTTAGGACCGGTTATTCAAAAAAACATGGGAGATTTGCTGAAGAACCTTCAGGCAAAGTTTGGGGTTTTCGCCATATTGGGAAATCATGAGTTTTACGGCAATGCAGGTAAAGCAGAGCAATATCTTAAGGACCATCAGATAACAGTACTTCGCGATAGTGTAGCAGTGCTTTCAAACAATGTTGCAATTGTTGGACGGGAAGATCTTACCTATGAAAGGATGAGCGGGAATTCACGTAAACCATTAAAAAATCTGCTTGAAGGCATCGACAGGAGCAACTTTTTAATTTTAATGGATCATCAACCCGCTAATCTGAATGATGCTGTTTCAAATAATATAGACCTGCAGGTATCGGGGCATACGCATCATGGGCAAATGTGGCCATTTAACTACATTACAAGGGCTGTTTTTGAAATCAGCAAAGGTTATGGCCAAATAAACAACACCCATTTCTATGTTTCTTCGGGTTACGGGACTTGGGGGCCACCTATAAGAACCAACAGCCATTCGGAAATAGTTGTATTAAATGTAACAGGAAGAAAGAATTGATTGATTTTTAGTTTTACCGGAAAAGAAAACTAGTTTTTAAAAAAATTCCGAAAATGACACTTCTGCTTACTCTGATAATTCCTTTGTTATTACCGGCATTGGTAACTGATTTTGTAACTGAAGCTTTAGTGTATATTCTTTGTCGAAAGGAAGTGCAGAATTTCAGTTCCTGTCCGACTCTCAGCAACTGCTTTCTTTACAGTGAAAACCCATTTCCAAAATACCTCCTGGATTCCAAATAAAGTGTTTATTCAGACAAAGCTCTTGGAGAAGGATTTGGGTCCAATAATTTAACAGTAAGAAAAAAAAAATATTAATTTTGTGTGCATACATGAAATCAACTAAAAGATATTCATAATGAAAAAAGTGCTTATTTTATTAACGGCTACCGCAATAGTCCTGTCATCATGTTCAGGTGGAAGTCAAAAATCAGAAACCAAAGAAAATCAACGTATGTTTACAGGAGTTAAAGGAGAAGTAAAGCTCATGATCCTCGATCCCGGCCATTTTCACGCTGCCCTTGTGCAAAAAACCATGTATGAAATGGTAGATCCCGTGGTGCATGTTTATGCTCCTGAAGGTGCAGAGCTTCAGGGATACCTCAGGTTGATTGAAAGTTATAATAACCGGACCGACAACCCCACTTCATGGGAAACCAAAATATATACCGGTCCCGATTATCTGGAGAAGATGATTTCTGAAAAGCCCGGAAATGTGGTGGTACTTGCAGGAAATAATGCAAAAAAAACCGATTACATTATGGAAAGCGTAAGTTCCGGAATAAACGTTCTTGCTGATAAACCCATGGTGATTAATCCCGAAGAATTTCCAAAGCTGGAACGGGCATTCGCTATTGCAAAAGAAAATGGAGTGCTGCTTTATGATATTATGACTGAACGGTATGAAATTACAACAATTCTGCAAAGGGAATTGGCACATACCCCTGAGGTTTTTGGTGAACTACTGGAAGGAACACCTGAAGATCCTGCCATCACAAAGGAAAGCATTCATCATTTTTCGAAGCAGGTTTCCGGAAGTCCGCTCATACGTCCGCCATGGTATTTTGATGTAAAACAGCAGGGAGAAGGTATGGTGGATGTGACCACACACCTGGTTGATTTGATTCAATGGGAGGCTTTTCCTGAAGTTGTTTTGAGTAAGGAGGATGTTGAAATCGTTTCTGCCCGCCGCTGGACAACCGATCTTACCCCTGAGATGTACCAGAAAGTCACCAATCTCAATGAATTTCCTGAGTACCTTCAAAAAAATGTTGAAGATGGCATTCTAAAGGTTTACAGCAATGGTGAGATCAATTACCGCCTGAAAGGTATACATTCAAAAGTGTCGGTGATCTGGAACTTCGAAGCTCCCGAAGGAGCAGGAGATACCCATTACTCTATAATGCGTGGTTCAAAAGCTAACTTGATTATCAAACAGGGGAAGGAACAAAATTTTATACCAACACTTTACGTGGAAAGTACTGGCGACGAAGGTCTGGAGGAGTTTGCCGGTGCCCTTGAAAATGCCATCAATCAAAAACTGGACCCGCTTTACCCTGGTATAGGCCTGAAAAAACTGGAAAATAATTTATGGGAAGTACAGATTCCTGTTGTTTACAGAGTTGGACATGAAGCTCATTTTGGAGAGGTTACTGAAAAATACCTGCGTTACCTTGCTTCAGGCAATGTACCTGACTGGGAGATACCAAATATGATTGTTAAATATTATACCACAACCCAGGGCTTGAAAGCAGCAAGGGAATAATGAAAGAAAAATAAGAATCTCCTTAAAACCGTCTCTAAAAATCAGGGGCGGTTTTTTTTTCATTTCAGTATCAGGTGATGCTGTCATTCTTGTGGATTAAAAAAAATATCCATTTCCCAGGTTTGACTTTTCCGGATGTAAAGCTAATCCTGTTTTGATTCCGCTGGTGTCAATTGGAAATCTACCGGTGCTTTAATAAATACTGCTAAGAAAATGATATTGATGTCATGAGGGTAAAATAATTTTTACTCGCGATTGAATTCAACTATTATAACAAATCATTTCCAATTTTCGGTTTGAATATTATTTCTCTCAAGGTTTTAAAAACTTTAACGCCACTCCTGATTAATATTTTATTCGTAGTATATTTGGGGTATATTCGTATTAAATTCGTACTTTACTCGTATAATTCCAAATTTAACCTCAATATACCTCAAATAAACCACGAATATACTCTGGTCATGATATCCCTATGTTTGCAGCTTACTTTCATTTATAAAGTAACCGTAACATGCAATGTGTAAATTTCAGTGGAATCAGGGGCTTCTGAAATGTCCGTCAAATGCTTAATATCCAGATGAGATTATTAGAATTACAGAGGGTTTTGGCGCACAGGTACCTTTTTCATGCAAGACCAGCTCAGGCTGCTTTTCATACATTACATTTTTCCTGGTCAATATTCCCGGAAATACTTTCAATCACTTATTTGAGCACATTTTGTTTTTATAGTTGTTGATTTGTTGGTTTCCGTTAAAGAGCCGGAAAGAAGATCCGATAACGTACATCAGGGGAATAACAGAAAAAAAATCAGTTTTAAAATCACATCATGAGCCTAAAAACTTTTTTCTTTGTGTTTTAAATATCAATACATGAAACGTGCTGCAATTTCAATAGCTGCTTTTCTTTTAATTTTTATTTCAAAAAATAACGTGCTTGCCCTGGAAGATGGAAGGCAATCAAATCTTCGTTTTTATCTTTCAGAAGATAAAACTTCTTACGCTGGAATAATTACAGTAAATCAGGTATGGGCCCGCTACATCCAAAACAATCCGGATAAATGGGGCACAGCACAGTATCCTGATTACGATATAGCGATTCGCCGCAGCCGGATGATTCTTTATGCCGGTCTTTCAGACAAGGTTTTTTTTTATACTCAGCTGGGATACAACGGGCATACCTACCGTGAGGGAAATAATCAGGGGCTTTCTCTTATAAATGCACAAACTGAATACATTCTTGCAAAAGATAAACTTCATTTGGGGATTGGTTTACATTCGTGGAATGGAATTTCCAGGTATGCCAACAGTATGTTTGCAGAGCTTTTGGTGGTTGATAATCCCGGATTTATTGCTCCTGTGGAAGGAACTTTTGTCCAGTCCGGCAGTCAGCTGGGAGTTTATGCCAGGGGATCGATCAACAGGCTTCAGTACCGCTTATCAGTGGTAAAGCCATTCGAAGCAGGAACCTCTTTGATATCGTCGCCTGTAACCACCGAACGGAAGAATGAAAATTTTGCTGTAAAAGGGTATTTTACCTGGCAATTTTTCGACAAGGAAAATTCGCTGTTCCCTTACATGACGATGAATAATTTGGGAAATGGGAAATTACTGAATATAGGAGCAGGCTTTTACTATCACCCGGAGGCAATGCTTGTTGAGGCTGAAAAGGATTTATCGACCGTTGATCCTATGCTGGCAGGGTTGCTGATTATGGCAGGTAATTTTAAACTGTTGAATGAACTGGCGGATTATTACCCTTCAAACATCAGCGATATTTTTCTTTCTGCTGCCGATATTTTTCTTGATTTACCCGGAAAACAAAACAGTGCCTTTACTTTATACCTGGGATACTTTTACAATTTCTTCGGATCAAATTATTTGCGGTCGATGGGGAAGATGAATGTGTCGGATATGGCTGCCAATTCTGTTTTGCCTCAAGGACAGGGAAACAGTGAATGGGAAGTAGGTACGGGTCAGATAATCAGGGGAGAATTTGGTTATCTGCTTCCGGGTAATAAAATGAAAAGCCGGTTCCAGCCATACGGTGCTTTTACCTGGAAAAGTTTTAATGCGCTGGCGGATGCCTCGTTACAGTTTGATGCGGGAATAAATTTGTTGTTGCAGGGGCATCATATTAAATGGACACTGCAGTACTCTTCACGTCCGGTTTATTCAGTCATTGAAGATTACCCGGTTATTGATCAATACAAAGGGCAGATTTTCCTGCAAACGCAGGTTTATTTTTAGTTGATAAGGAAATTTGCCTGAGGCTGTTTTTCTTAATCAATTGAAAAACAGGAGCCGGATTTAATTTTTTTTCTAAAAAATGGAAAAAAATGAATGAGTGATGAGAAAATATAATTAGTTTTACACTGATAGAATAAAAAAGGACTATGTATATCATGCCATTATATGGTAAGGAATGGAATTGGCGCAACATTAAAATGGAGGCGCATGAACAAGTATTAAATTTACGGACATGATGTCCGGGAAGAGGGATTTGTTGTGTATGCAACGAATCCCTTTTTTCATGTCAAAAAATTAAAAATTATAAAATTATGACCAGACAGAAGAAAATTTTTCTTGAAGAATCGGAAATGCCTAAACAGTGGTATAACCTGGCGCCCGATCTACCCACTCCGATGAATCCGCCACTGGGACCTGACGGGAAACCGGTTTCGCCTGAAATGTTGGCACCTGTATTTCCTATGAACCTGATAGAGCAGGAGGTAAGCCAGGAACGCTGGATTGATATTCCTGAAGGGATTAGGGAGATATTGGTTCAATGGAGGCCAAGTCCATTGATTCGTGCCTATGAGCTTGAAGCTGCTTTGGGTACTCCTGCAAAAATATACTACAAGAATGAAAGCGTTTCGCCGGCCGGAAGCCATAAGCCAAATACTGCTGTGGCACAGGCATGGTACAACAAACAATTTGGTATAAAAAAGCTTACCACTGAAACGGGAGCAGGGCAGTGGGGGTCAGCATTGTCGTTTGCCTGCGCACAGCTTGGAGGCATCGAGTGCAAAGTATTTATGGTCAGGGTTAGTTTCGACCAGAAACCTTTCCGTAAGATGATGATGCAAACCTGGGGAGGTACTTGTATTTCCAGCCCAAGCACTGAAACCCAGGCCGGAAGAAATATTCTGGAGAAATATCCCGATACACCCGGTAGTCTTGGAATAGCCATTTCGGAAGCCATTGAAGCCGCTGTGACCGATCCCAAAGGAGAAACACGTTATTCTCTGGGGTCTGTGCTCAATCATGTAATGTTGCATCAAACCATTATTGGGCTGGAGGCTAAAAAACAACTTGCCAAGGCAGGTATTAAAAAACCGGATATCGTAATTGGCTGCTGCGGAGGGGGTAGCAACTTTGCCGGTATTTCTTTTCCTTTTATGTACGATAAGATTAATGGTGCCGATATTCAGATCATCGGAGCTGAACCTTTTAGCTGCCCAACATTAACCAAAGCCCCGTTTGTTTACGACCATGGCGATGTGGCAAAAATGACCCCGCTGTTGCCTATGTACAGTTTAGGACATTCATTTATTCCGGCACCTATTCATGCAGGAGGTTTGCGCTACCATGGCATGGCGCCATTGGTGAGTGCTGCACTGAAGGATGGCTTGATGGAAGCCCAGGCCATTCATCAGAGCGAATGCTTTGAAGCAGGGCTGCTTTTCTCGAAAACTGAAGGTATTATACCTGCTCCTGAAACAACCCATGCTATTGCTGCTGCCATACGTGAAGCCAGGAAGGCAAAGGAGGAAGGCAAAGAAAAAGTGATACTTTTCAATTTCAGCGGGCATGGATTGATGGACCTGGTTGGCTACGACAAATATATGACGGGGCAACTGACAGATTTTGAATATCCGGAATCCGAGATTTTTAAAAATCTGAGTGAGTTGGAAGGCTATCCCATGCCGAAATAACATTCTTTCACTAAAGTTTATTCAAAAGCCTGTGTCGTACCTGAGATTACGGCACAGGCTTTTCAGAAGAAGGAGAAGACCAGTTCGTTTGTAACGTTTAATTTGTTATCGATAAGCTTGTCCCGGATGGTTTTAAAGGAATGCCTGGTTTCTTTTAATGAACTGTTAATTATAGCAGATTGAGCTGAATTTAAATATTCTCCAGTAATTTCTGCTTCCATTATAATTCCCTTCTCCACCAGTAATTTTACATTTATTTTTTTTTCATCAATTTTGCTTTCGTTTTGGAAGGTATATTTAGGAGAATAACCAAAGTTCCATTCCCAGGTATTGAATTTTTCATTCGCCAGTTTCTGAATAGCTGTTTTGTCTTCTTCATTTAGCTGGTAAATCCTGTTGCCTGATATTTTAAGATGATAATCAAGCAGGAATAAATTGAATTCATCTACTGTCCATTTATTTTCAAGAAAAGGGAAAATGTTGGTTACAATGCCCCTGTTTGATTGCACTGCTTTACCACGATACTTACCAGGAACAATCTTTATCGACCGACTCAACAATTCCAGATCGGAGTTAAAAAGTAAAGTTCCATGATGCAGTACCCGGTTTTTAAAAATATGTTCTGCATTGCCTGAAATCTTTTTCCCCTGTACAAGTAAATCGTTTCTGCCTGAAGTAACAGCCTTAACATGGATTGTATCCAGTGCTTCAATGATGGGTTGCACAAAGCGTTTGAAGCTGATTTCAGATGGACTTTCCACGTTTTTTATGAAGGAAAAATTCACGTTTCCCTTATCATGAAATACGGTGCCTCCTCCGGAAATACGACGGGCAACTTTTATCATGTTTCTGTGAACGAATGGGTAGTTTATTTCCGCCATGGCATTTTGGTGTTTGCCCACCACTACCGTATTTTCACTTTGCCAAAGCATAAAAATATCCTCAGAAAATTGTTTCATCAGATATTCTTCGGCAGCCAGGCAAAAATAGGGATCATCGTTTTTTAAATAAATGCAGTACATTTCAGGAACAATTTAGAATACATCAAGCCATTCAGTATTTAATAATGGCAAAATAATCTGAAAATTTGAAATATTCTATAATAAACGATGAAAGTTGTTGGAATTGGCCGGCATTTAAAATATTACAATTATTCCTATTGTCGGAAGTACTGTGCCTGCAGTATTCTTTACCCGTTTTAACTGATAGCGGTTTCCATTATCTGTGTATACAAAATTGCCGGCATCGTCGGTTTCCCTGATGATAATATCCTGCTGCTCAGCCTGAAAGTTGTAAATATTTTGTATGTCGATATAGAATTTAGCTGTTAATTTTTCAAGATAAAATGATTTGTCTACCCGCACATCCAATTGATGAAACGGTTTAAATCGCCTGGAATTGAGACGTGAAAAATCAAAGTATGGACTTCCGGTTAAGTTCCATGCTTCCACAAGTGAACTTTTTTCCAAATCATAAGGGGTATAGGGTAAGCCTCCAACAAAACGCCATCTCCCGCCCATTCTCCAGCCTTTTTTTAATTCTGTGGTTGATGTAATGTTCAGAAGGTGCCGGGCATCCCAGCCGGTGGGAATGAATCGATCATTGCCATTTAAGAATTCGCTGCGAACCAGAGTGTACGAAAGATTCAGGTTAAATCCACTGGTTGCATTTATCCGTGCCTGGAATTCAGCCCCGTATGCACGACCCTCCGATACTGAGCGAACTTCTTCATCACCCACTACACCAAAATCGGCGCCTTTGTTGGCAAGGCTGATTTGATCATTTACAGAAAAAGGATAATTATCATAACCCTTCCAGAAACTTTCAAGGGTGAAAATAATGGTCTTCCGCGGGCGGTATTCCAACCCTCCAATCAGGTGGTCAGCTAATATATACATCAGGTTATTTGCTTTGTTAATAAGAATGTCGTTTTCTTTAAATCCCAAAGTGGTATAGGGAGGAAGTTGAAAATAGCGACCGGTATTGAAGTTGAGGCTCCAACGGGTTGTCAGGTTGTAGGAAGCAGAAAAACGAGGAGAAAACTGATCCAGCAGATTATTCATGCTTGATGAATAGTTATTGGCATCGGCCCTTATTCCAAGTGAAAGTATCAGGCGTTCATTTAATAAATTCTTGCTTGCCTGGGCGAATAATCCCCATTTTACCATGTTTAGTGAGGTGTTGTAATTCACATTTAAAATACCATCGTTGTAAAACCTTCTTTGTTCGGTATCATTGGTATAGGTTACAAAATCGATGTTGGCCCCAAAATTCAGCTTGTAGCCATCTAACCGGGTTGAATTTTCTATGCGCAGCTTGTTCTCTATCTCCTGTGATGTGTAGTCGAGGATTTTATTTTCTTCAGAACTGTTATCATTATCGAAATATTTGTAGGATCTGTTGTCTAAATGACTTCTGCTTAAGGTTAAGGTTTGAAAACTATGCGTTCTGAAATGCTTATATACAGCTCCAAGTGTGTAATTCCATTGCTCATTTACAGGAATTTGACTCAGAATAAAACTTTGCTGTTCGTCAGGGTTTTCTATTCCAAGATTTAAGTCAAACACATCTATTGCTCCCAATCCTATAAAAGTAAGTTCATTTTTTTTGTCAAGACGCGACCGGATTTTAAACTGCATATCGGTAAAATTTGGCAGAAAAGGGAGTTCAAGCAGACTGAACAAAAACTGCAGATAAGATAAACGTGCCGAAAAAACAAATGTAGTTTTTTCATTTACCGGGCCATCTACGGTAGCTGCTACTTCTGAAGCACCTAAAGTAGCCTGAAATTTAACCTTTTCACTGTTTCCGTCAACCTGGAAGAATTCAAGAATTCCACTTAAGGCATTCCCTCTGTTTGCTGGAAAAGCACCGGAGTAATAATTTACTTCACGCAAAAAATCCGCGTTAATAATACCAACAGGTCCCCCCGATGCCCCCTGAGTAGCAAAATGATTGATAAAGGGTACCTCTACTCCATCTAAGTAAAAGCGGCTTTCCGATGGTCCACCCCCCCTGATAATTACATCGTTTCGGTATGCAGGAGTGGATTGCACCCCTGGAAATGACTGTATTACCTTTGAAATATCACGATTAGCCCCCGGGCTTTTTTCAATTTCGCCTATACCAATGCTACGCAACGAAAGCGGACTTTCTTCTGTTTTCCGGAATGGAGATGCAGTTACTGTTACTTCCTCAATCTGCTCTTTTTGCTCCTCCATTCTGATTTCTATGGAATTGGTTCGGGCAGCACTTACCTCCACTTCAGAAGAAACAGTCCTTTTGTATCCTACAAAAGAAGCTTCGATTCTTACAAAACCCGGTTCCAGCCCCGTTAGATTAAAACTGCCATCTAAACCGGTAACCGTCCCTATGTTTGTTCCTGAAACAACTACATTTACAAATGGCAGCGGTTCGTTGTTTAATGCATCTACTACCCTTCCTTTAATGGCAGCATTTTGTGCCGACAGCATGATTGGAAAAAAGTATATAAAAAGGAGGATATTAAATATTTTCATCGCTGGTTTATGAACGGTTAATATTTTAAATAAATTTGGAAAGGGATATGTTGGGTTTGATATGTATTTTTTCATATAATTGAAAGTATTGCAAAATTTGTTTAATTATTTATAAGATAAAATAAACATTTAATTTTAAAAAATGTTTTGGCTTTATTTAAATTTATAAATTAGCAAGAAAAAAGTTGTATAATGCGGATAGTCATTCAAAAAGTTTCCAATGCAAATGTTACAGTTAACAAAGTTGAAATTTCTTCAATCGGTAAAGGATTGCTTGTGTTATTGGGTATAGAAGACACTGATGCAGAAGATGATATTGGCTGGTTAACAAAGAAGTTGGTTCAACTGCGTATTTTTAATGACGAGAAGGGAGTAATGAATTATTCGGTGGCCGATGTTAACGGAGAGGTTCTTGTGGTTAGCCAATTTACCTTGCATGCAAATACAAAAAAGGGAAACCGGCCGTCATATTTACGTGCTTCCAAGCCTGATTTTGCTGTTCCTTTATACGAAAAGTTTATTCAAAAAACAGAACAAATTTTAGGTAAGAAGGTGGCGACAGGTATTTTTGGAGCTGAAATGAAAGTTTCACTGGTAAACGATGGCCCGGTTACAATCATTATTGATTCAAAACAAAAGGATTTTTAGATTATGAATAAACAAAAAGTTACTTTAAGCCAGGCCCAGCAAATGGTAGATCAGTGGATTCGTACTGTAGGTGTGCGTTATTTCAATGAACTTACAAATATGGCTGTGCTTACTGAAGAAGTAGGCGAACTGGCGCGTATAATGGCACGTAAATATGGAGATCAGTCATTTAAAAAGCAGGAAGAAGAGTACAATATGGCCGATGAAATGGCTGATGTTCTGTGGGTGCTTATTTGTCTGGCTAATCAAACGGGAGTTGATTTAAATGATGCCTTTTTAAATAACATGGAGAAGAAAAACAGCCGTGATAAAGAACGTCATCAGCAGAACCTGAAATTGAAAACCTGAAAAGCATTTTATTTATTTCGAGTGGTGATGTAATTCATGAGTTCAATTAATGATCTGCGTGCTTCGCTTTCAGGAAATTCCATTAATGAGGATATTGCCTTCTCTCTGAATTCATTCATCTTATCGGTTGCGTATTCAATACCTCCTTTTTCTATAACCAATTGAATTAACTCATCGACTACTGCTTTTTGATTATTTTTTCGTTTAATTAGCCTCAATATTCTTTTTCTTTCAGAATTGTCTGAGTTTTTTATTACAAACAACAACGGCAGGGTAATTTTTTTTTCCTTTATGTCATTACCTGTGGGTTTACCTATAATGCCTTTAGCCTGATAATCAAAAATATCATCCTTTATCTGAAAAGCGATTCCGGCATCCTGTCCGATACTGTACATTTTTTCAGGTATTTCCGGATCATCTGTAACCGATGCTGCACCAATTGCCATACTTGTTGCAATAAGTGAAGCTGTTTTTTTTCTAATAATTTCGAAATATGTCTCTTCATCAATATCCAGCTTGCGGCTTTTCTTTACCTGGAGAATTTCACCTTCACTCATATCCTGAACCGCACGGGAGATGAGATGTAAAAAGTTGTATTTTTTATATTCAAGTTGCAGCAGCAGCCCTTTTGCTAAAATATAATCTCCTATCAATACGGCAAGTTTATTCCGCCACAGTGCATTAACAGAGAAGGTTCCACGCCGTTCATACGATTCATCCACGACATCATCGTGCACAAGAGTGGCGGAATGAAGCAATTCTACAGAACAAGCGGCTAATTGTGAGAATTCATTGGTTTCTCCATGCAATTTGGCAGAAAGAAAAACGAACATGGGTCTTATTTGTTTGCCTTTAGTTCGATAAATGTAATTCAAAATAGTACCAAGAAGAGGTACATCGCTTCTTAGTGCCTTCCTGAAATAGGGCTCAAAGTCATTCAACTCCTTCTCAATAGGGAATCTGATACTTTTTATCTTTGACATGTAAATTCTTTGTTGCTCTTATTTTATAACGAACATAGAATAATTTAGTTAAATTAGAACTAAATTTGAGAAAAATTACTGTAAGTAGAGCATTTATCTTAAAAGATTTAAAATTGAAGTTACCCAAATAGCTTTATCCTTAAATATTTGTATATTTGCATTTCAAATTTAAAATAAAGATGGTAGATATCAAGCAGTTGGATGCAAATAAATTGGAATTGGCAGCAAATATGCTGAAAGCTATAGCTCATCCCATGCGGATTGCTATTCTAAAGCACCTGGAAGGAGGGAAACGTTTAAGTGTAACTGAGATTCATGAGTTGCTTGGTATTGAACAGTCCACCACGTCACATCACCTGGGTATTCTTAGAGATAAAGGCGTTCTTTGTGCAAAGCGGGAAGGGAAAAATACCTATTATTACCTCAAGTTCACTATTTTAAGCCAAATAGTAGATTGCCTTGAAAGTTGTACCTGTGATTAGCAATCAAAAAGCATCTCATTCAGGATTGAATTCGTTAAACGGGATGTTTATTTTATCTGAATTACGGTTTATTATTTTTAAGTTCAGAAAAAAATCAACTTAAGGTTGATAATAAATGGGGCCTTCGATGCCCAGTGGAATTCCCGCCCAAATCCACAGCAACAGCATAGGAATACGAATCAGTGCAAATGCTATTGAAAAGGGCAGCATCATAGAAATTAGGGTACCTATACCTACTTCCTTAACATATTTTTGAGCAAAAACAATTACAAGCGGAAAATAAGGCAGCAGCGGAGTCAGGATATTTGAATAGGAATCACCAATGCGATAGGCGGCCTGAGTAGTTTCCGGGGAATAGCCCATGAGCATAAGCATGGGAACAAAGATTGGTGCAAGCAAGGCCCATTTTGCTGAAGCACTTCCCATTACAAGATTAACCAGCGATGCGACAACAATAAATGCCACCAATAATGGGCCTCCGGTAAACCCAATTGCATTTAACCCGTCTGAACCTTTTACCGCCAGAACACTTCCCAGGTTCGACCAGTTAAAGTAAGCAACAAATTGTGCTGCTACAAAAGCGATAACGATATACATGCCCATAGTTGACATGCTTTTGGCCGTCATTTGGGTTACATCTTTATCGGATTTTATGGTTCTGGCTACTATTCCATAAACCAGGCCCGCAACAAAAAAAGTGATAAACATAATTGGAACCAATGAATCGTAAAACGGCCGGAAGCTTCTGCTGCCGGTAGTTTGATCAATTTCTCCCCTCAGCAGTCCGTCGGCAGGAATAATGGTAAGCATGAACAAACCCAAAACCACTAAGGTAGCCAGCAACGACCATTTTAAAGCCTTTACCTCCTGCCGCTTAATAGGGTGTTGTTCCTCAAGTTCAATATCAGCATCAGGTTTATAAGGTCCCAAACGGGGAACAAGTATTTTTTCAGTTACCCAGGTACCCACTAATCCGATTAGGGGCACAGAGGCAGCCATCAGGTAATAATTTGAAAGAGGATTTACTGTATAATCAGGATCAATGATTTGTGAGGCAGGTTCAGTGAAAGCTGCGATCATGGGGTCGAGGCCGGTGGGTAAAATATTGGCTCCAAATCCACCCGATACCCCTGCAAAAGCTGCTCCAATTCCAGCCAGCGGGTGTCTTCCCATTCCTAAAAATATTGCACCTCCAAGCGGTATCAGCACAACATATCCTGCGTCGGCAGCTACAGAACTTACCATTCCTGCTACTACAACTGAAAAGGTAATGATGGAATCGGGCACTTTGGAAACAAATAACCTCAATCCTACCGAAATCATGCCTGTATATTCGGCTACTCCTATACCAAGCATCACTACCAATACAAGTCCAAGGGGAGGGAAGGTTGCAAAAGTGGATACCATGCGGGTAAAAATCATTTGTACTCCTTCCCGGGATAAAAGGTTTACAACCTGTATGGTATCTACAGGTTCCCCGTCAAGACCAGTTAACCCTGCTTCTTTTCCCGGATGCTCTACCGCCAAACCACCAAAAATCCATGACAGCAGTAATGTTAACACCATCAGGATGGCAAACAAGGTTACTGGTTGTGGTAATTTGTTTCCCACTACCTCCACTTTATCGAGCATTTTTTTAAAAAAGCTTTTTTCCTCCTTCTTTTTTTTTGTCATCTCAAGTTTTATTTAATGCAAAATCAAGTGTTTTTCTGCTATACATGCAGAAAATGCCTTATACTAAATGTTTCGGACTTAAATTGTTATGGCCAATGAAAATTACAAAAAACAACTTTTTTTTGAACTGGCAAAGCAATTGTACTTCTTTTGTAGCTTCTCTGCCTGCAGTATTCATTATAAAATACGAGAAAATGTAATTTTTTTTAAGGTCTGCACGACTTTTTTTCTGTTTGCAACAAATTCCCCTGTTCTATTTTTATCTTTGAATAACATTTTACCAAAACCATTTGAAATGAATTTTAAAAGACAAACTGAGTCTACGGTTCTATTATTTGCAGTCGCAACAACATTATCCGTTTTTTCCTGTAAAGATGATATTCCGGAGGAACTTCCAAATATTTTATGGCTCACAAGCGAAGATAACAGTGCCATGTTAGGTTGCTATGGCGATGAGTTTGCAACAACTCCCAACCTTGATCAATTGGCATCACAGGGTTTTTTATATACACATGCCTATGCGAACGCCCCTGTTTGTGCACCTGCAAGAAATACCATTCTTACGGGTATTTATGCCAGTTCAGGGGGAAATCAGCACATGCGCAGCTATTATGCTATCCCGGAAATAATTAAAACCTATCCTGAATTTTTACGCGAGGCAGGTTATTATTGTACAAATAATTCAAAGACAGATTACAATACAGAATCAATTGATCCCAACAAGATTTGGGATGAATGCAGCAATACGGCTCATTACAAAAACAGGCCTCCGGGTCAACCTTTTTTTGCAGTATTCAATACTGGCATTTCTCATGAAAGTTCGTTGCACGATTCTATTCCGGATGAACTTCTGCGTCATAGTCCCGATGAGGTGCCAATAGCTCCTTACCATCCGGCAACACCAGCTGTAAAACATGACTGGGCACAATACTACGACAAAGTGGAAGATATGGACAGCTGGGTTGGGGAAAAACTCCAGGAACTTGAAGAAGCTGGTCTGGCAGACAATACCATTGTTTTTTACTACGGAGATCATGGTGGAGTACTGGCCAGAAGCAAAAGGTATGTTTATGAAACAGGTACTCGTGTGCCTTTTATTATTCGCATACCAGAAAAATACAACTATCTTTTTCCTGCCAAAAACCCCGGATCAAGGATAAACCGGCTTATCAGTTTTGTGGATCTTGTTCCTACCTTATTAAGTATTGCAGATATTGAGCTGCCTGACTACCTGCAGGGAAAAGCTTTTCTGGGAAGGCAGAAAACTCCGGATCCCGAATATGTATATATGTTCAGGGGAAGAATGGATGAACGCTATGATATGAGCCGGGCTATACGTGATCATAAGTTCCGTTATATACGAAATTACATGCCTTACCGCATTTACGGTCAACATCTTGAATATTTGTGGAGAGCACCTTCCATTCGATCGTGGGAGCGAAGTTATCTCAAAGGAGAATGCAATCAAGTGCAAAGTTTTTTTTGGAATCCAAAGCCGGCAGAAGAGTTGTACGATACAGAAAATGATTATTGGGAGGTGAATAATCTGGCCGGAGATCCGTCATATAAGGAAGTACTTGAGCGGATGCGAAAAGCAAACCGGGAATGGGTTTTCCGCGTTAAGGATACCGGCTTTATTCCTGAAGCCGACCGGGTTGACAGGGCAGGTGAACAATCGATGTACAGTTACTTGCGTTCGGGAAAGGTAAACCTTGAAGCCATAATGGAGGCAGCTGATGTTGCCACTATGGGAAAGACAGAAAATCTGGTGACCCTGCAAAAGTACCTTGAGAGTGAAGAAAGCGCTATTCGCTATTGGGGAGCTACGGGCCTTTTAATTCTGGGAGAAGATGCCGCAGCTGCTAAAAACGATTTAACCAATGCTTTAAATGACAAATCGGCTAATGTAGTGGTTGTCGCCGCGGAAGCTTTATACAATCTTGGAGAGAAGAAAAAAGCCCGGGAAGCGTTGCTGTCAGTTTTAAAACATCCAAATGTTTATGCACGCTGCCATGCTTTGAATGCCATTGATTGCATCGAAGAAAAAAGCCCGGAATTAATTAATGGAGTGGTTGGAATGATTAAAACTTCACCTCAGATGAACCGGAACCGTTATGATTTGCGTGCAGCTAAATGGCTGATGGAAAAGTGGGATCTGGATCCTGAAAAATACAACCTGGTGTTTAACTGGTGATTACCAGTCATCATATACTGTAAAAACAAAGCCGGTTTCAAAATCATGGGCTCCCATTGTAACCGAAAATCCACTGATTTTCAGGGAGAGCGGAATTTGAATAATTTCACCCATTCCTCTAAAGAAATAGACAGGAATATTGCTGACTTGTTGAAAGTTTTCCCCATCCCGTATATTCGGATTGCCCGGATTGTTTATCCTGGTGCCTGTTCCGGTGCGTCTAACTTCAAGGTTGATTTGATCGTGCCAGTTCATGTCCTGTTTGTGGATAAATACGCTCCATATATAATTGGAACTTATTGCTATACAGGTTATGATTTCTGAAAATGTTCAGTTCTCACCTGGTTTTTCTTTTTTACACTGTTATTTTCAAAGTCTGTAATGTTTTGCAGGGTGGTTTCCACGATCTGTTCAATGGCCTCTCGGGTAAGGAATGCCTGGTGAGCGGTAATCAAAACATTTGGCAGGCTGATAAGTCTTGATATCGTATCATCCTCAATAATCATTTCTGAAAGATCTTTGAAGAAAAGTTTTTCTTCTTCGGCGTATACATCAATTCCCAGTGATCCCAGCTTTTTATCACGCAGCGACTGAATTACCGCTTCGGTATCGATAAGCTTGCCGCGGCTGGTGTTTATGAGCATGGCACCTGTTTTTATTTGTTTAAGGTTCCTGGAATTGATTATCCGGTGGGTGTCGGGTGTCAGCGGGCAGTGCAGCGATACAATATCGCATTGGGAAAGCAGGTTCTCAAGCGAGATATAATCTACTCCCTGTTCCCGCAATGCCTCATCAGGATAGGGGTCGTATGCCTTAACGGAGGCATTAAACCCTTTCAGCAATTTGATAAATGCCTTGCCAATAGCGCCCGTTCCTATGACACCGATGGTTTTACCGCTCACATTAAAGCCGGTAAGCCTTTCGAGTGAAAAATTTCCCTCGCGGACACGGTTATAAGCCTTATGGGTTTTGCGGTTTAGGGTGAGTATGAGTGCCAGTGCATGTTCAGCCACTGCTTCAGGAGAATAAGCCGGCACCCGTAAAACGGTAATTCCTAAATCATCTGCAGTATCCAAATCAACATTATTAAATCCTGCACACCTGAGGGCAAGCAGCTTAATGCCTCTTTTATTCATTTTATGAAGTGTGACATCGTCTGCTTTGTCATTTACAAAAACGCAGATGGCATCAAAACCTTTGGCAAGTTTTACCGTATCGGCATCGAGTCGTGTTTCAAAAAAACGAAGCTCGTGCCCGAATTTGTAATTTCCCTTTTCGAAATATTCCTTATCGTAAGATTTGGAACTGAAGAAAGCAACTTTCATAAATACTTAATTAAACAGTTTATGCAAAACAGTGCATTACACGGACAGGTTCATCTGATTTTCCAGTTTATGCAATATGCTGCATTTTCAAACGCAGAATTAATTGTTTTTTAAATAAGAGATTTGTTGTTTTCCGGTTTCTATTTGAAAGCAACCAGCGGGATTAAAAAATAAATCCAATCTTGCCATTACCAGGAATTGGCGACCTTCTTCCAATGGCTGTGTCGTTTCATTTTGCACAGGTATTTTCCTTATATCAATTTACTTCCCAGTACAGCGTATTGCCTTTCAAGTCAAAATAATCAAAATCGTGTTTTTCATAGATAAAGTTAATTGGAAAAAGCTGGTAATAACGCACACTGTTGCCATTCAGTTGCGCAGGTTGCCATTTTTCAGGCAGGCTTTTCATTGCTTTTATTGCCAGATCATTTAACTCCCGTCCCAATCCTTTTTCCATACGAATTCCGTCGATAGTGCCATTTTCCATTACTACAAAACCTACTACAATTCTTCCTTCCACCTGTGTAAGGTCTATTTTTGATTCTCTGAAGGTTTCAAGCACATGGATATGCAGGGAATCGGTCCCTGGCAAAAAACGAGGTTCCTGTTCCACAGAATAGAAAATGTTTTCAATATAACTTTCCCCATTCTCCTTCCAGTTTTTGTTTGAAATCAGTTCATTGTTGTTGTAAACCGAAACCGATTTTTTATTCCCGTTGTCATAATATTCAACAACTTCACCATGAAACAGCAGCGGAATCTTTGTTTTGGTTATTCCCGTTCGTTTCACTTTTCTATCTTTCCTGTCGGTAAAATGAATTAAACCACCATCCTGTTCCTTAAAGCTACGGGTAATTCTTTCCGAAAAGCCCTGACCTTTAATATGGATGTTTTGGGTATCGGGAGATTTACGGATTATTCGTTCGGTAAACAACAGCAATTCCTGTCCTTTTTCCAGTTTAAAGGTTTTGATCCTTACCTTTCTTTTATTCTGTTTCCTGATTTCCTTTTTCAATACCTGAGTTGCACCGGCGTTTAGAGATCCGTTTGGACCGAAAAAAATGGCGGTATCTTTTTGTCCGGAAACCGCAAAGGAGAACACCATGGAAAGAATAAAAATTATGTTTTTCATATGCCTTAAAATACAAAAAAAATATCAGAATTCCAGTTCAAGCTGCAAGTCGGACAATTTAAACGACAGGCGGTGATACTTTGAGATTCCGTAGAGTGAAATGGCCTCCCTGTGTTGCAGGGTAGGGTATCCCTTATTATTATTCCAGTGATAATGGGGAAATTCGTGGTGGATTTTCTCCATAAACTCGTCCCTCCAGGTTTTTGCCAGCACCGATGCAGCTGCAATGGAAAGGAAACGTCCATCGCCCTTAATCATGCAGGTATAGGGAACCTCCACCTGTGATCGGAAAAGATGTCCGTCGATAAGCAAGTGCTCCGGAAAGGGATTAAGTTTCTGAACTGCCCTGTTCATGGCAAGAAAAGATGCATTAAGAATATTCACCTGGTCGATTTCTTGGTTGGAGACCATTTCCACTGCCCATGAAAGGGCTTCTTTCTCAATAAGAGGACGTAGTTTTTCCCGCTGTTCCCTTGTCAGTTCTTTTGAATCTCTCAGCTGGCTGTTTTTAAATTCCGGGGGCAGAATGACTGCTGCGGCAAAAACCGGCCCGGCCAGGCATCCTCTTCCGGCTTCATCGCAACCTGCCTCCATAACTCCCTTCCTGAAACAGGAAAGCAGTTTTTTAGGCTTATTCTTAGGAACCCGTTGGGCTTTTTCTTTCAACTGTTTTTGCATATTTGTTATTCTTTCAGATAAGCATCATAATCCGTTTTATTCACCCATCCTGCAGGGATATCTTCTCCGGTCGTATAGCGGTTGTAGTAATTTTTTTCGGCTCCAACATACGGATAATTATCAAACACATCTCCGTTGCCAAACATCCTGGGATCGCCTTCTTCCCTTAGTTTTTGTTCCATCTCCTTTTCCAGCTCATTTTTCAGGGCTGCAAAATTTTCCATTCTTGCCAGGTTATTCATGCAGAAAGGATCATCCAAAATGTTGTACAATTCTTCATCGGTCCGCTTGCCAAAATTAAGCTGCCAGTATTCCATGATTCCTTTTTTGCGGCGGGTATCGAGGATATAGGTTTTTGTGGGACTGCCGTCGCAATTTAAATAACCTGTTTCCGGATTTCCTTTAGGCCACCGTTCAGGCTTAAAATTATGCAGGTAAAGGTAATTGTCCTTGAAAATACCACGTACCGGATATCCAACATCATCCGGACGGCCTACATCGTGGCGCTCTTTTCCTACAAGGGCATAATTCCGTTTAGGAAATATTTTTCCTTCTTTATCTGTATGGAAATATGGCGTGAGGCTTTTACCTGTAACCGGTTGCATTCCTGCATTTTCAGCCGTTGTTCCTGCCAGTTCAAGAAAAGTGGGTGCAAAATCAATAAAGTTAACCAGATCATCTATTATCCGGCCGGGTTTGTTAATGCCATCGGGCCACATAATTGCCAGGGGCAGGTGGTTTGAATACTCATATACCTGCCCTTTGATGCGCGGGAATGGCATTCCGTTATCTGCTGTAACAATTACCAGTGTATTTTCCAACTCTCCTGTTTCTTGCAGTTTCTGAAGCATTCGTTGCAGGTGTTTATCGAAATATTCAATTTCAAATGCATAATCAAGCATATCGGTACGAATGGTATCCACATCGGGCCAGAAGGAGGGGACTTCATTTATATCCTTCCTGTTTTTACCGGCATATTTTATACCTGCTTCATACTCATATCCGCGATGAGGTTCATGGCTTCCATACCAAAAGCAGAAGGGCTGTCCGGCGGGCCTTGCCTGAAGGAAGGCTTCAAAATTTCTGGCATAATCGGTATTCGATATTGATTTGGCAGGAGGTGTAGTTGTATATTCATTGAATTTGGTGCCTGTAAGCTCACGGTTTTTCCCGTTTATCATACCGGGTTCACCGGGTGCCCAGCCTTTGGCGGTGCTTCCTACCCAATATCCCTGTTCAGCCAGGGCTTCTGCATAAGTTTTGAACTTTGAAGGGAAAAGCGGGGAGTGGTTGGCTGCCTCTTCCAGTTGCCAGCTGTTCCTGCCCGTTAAAATGCACGATCGTGAAGGTGCACATTTGGCATTTGGCGTATATGCACGGGTGAATAAAAGTCCTTCAGCGGCTACACGATCGAAAGCCGGAGTATTCACCCAATTGCACCCATAGGCACCAAAATGCTTCCAGGAAGCGTCATCGGCAATGGCAAATAATATATTCGGGCGAGTGCGTGTTTTTGAGTTTCCCCGAGGCGGTTTACATCCATTAATTACAAACAGGAAAATAACAACCAGGCAAAAACCGGAATTCTTCATGATTTTGTTTGTTAAGGCTTTTAGTCGTATTTATAAATAACTTCAGCTGCAATACATCAGACTATTTTTAAACCATTAAATAACAAAATAAATAAAAATAACCGAAACGAAACACCCATTTTTTTCCTTATTATCCAAAGCTGATTTTTTCTGTATCTAAAGAAGGGAACAACGGTAGCGGACTTATAAGCTATTGCTGTAGCTAACAGAAGGAATGGGAAGTTATAATTCTTAAGCTTCCTGATCTGCCATACACTAATACAATACTTCCATCAGATGTTCCTATAATCGGAGTGACAACAGGAATAACATCCTTATTTGGAGGATTTCTGCTCCGGATTAAACTCAATTTATTTTATATTGAATTTGATTTGAAGCGGGTAGGTTTAGGAACTGCGCTTTATTGAAGGATACCGTTACCTGCTTTTTTCCTGTGAGAATTCATGAATACTTTATTATGATGGAAGAGTCGTTGAACAAAATTTTCATAGATTAAAACTGATTATTTTTCAAAGGTATCCTATGAGATTCGCATGAGAGGTTTAATAATTAACAGTTGGAGTTGACTATTGCTCATGCTCATTTCATGGTGCTGAATCTGCCTGATTTTAGTTTTCGGTACCCATATAAAACACCCACCCTGAAATTTTCCTATATTTGCATATTTTTTTAAAGAAAGCAGCAGGACAAGGAGCTATATATGTCGAATAAATTTCAGGAATATAAGCAGTTGGATCTCCCGGAGATCAATAAAGAGGTATTAAGGCGTTGGGAAGAGGACGATACTTTTCATAAAAGCGTTTCCACCCGTGAAGGGCATCCCACGTTTGTTTTTTATGAAGGGCCACCTTCGGCCAACGGTATGCCAGGCATTCATCATGTCATGGCCCGGGCCATCAAGGATATATTCTGCAGATACAAAACCATGAAAGGGTTCAGGGTATACCGTAAAGCCGGCTGGGATACGCATGGATTGCCGGTGGAACTGAGTGTAGAAAAGTCGCTGAACATTACCAAAGATGATATTGGGAAAAAAATTTCGGTAGAAGAATACAATGCTGCCTGCCGCAGGGAGGTTATGAAATATACCCGCGAGTGGGAAGAGCTCACCCGCATAATGGGGTATTGGGTAAACATGGACGACCCCTATATTACATACGACAGCAAGTATATTGAAACCGTCTGGTGGCTGTTGAAGCAAATATACAACAAGGGCTTGCTTTACAAAGGGTACACCATTCAGCCTTATTCGCCAGCTGCCGGTACCGGGCTTAGTTCGCACGAACTGAACCAGCCCGGTTGCTATCGCGATGTGAAAGATACAACAATAGTGGCACAATTTAAGGCCATCCGCAATGAGCGGTCGGAGTTTCTTTTTGAAAATGTGGAAACCGATCTGTATTTTCTGGCCTGGACCACCACCCCATGGACCTTGCCTTCGAATACAGCCCTTGCAGTGGGTGCACAAATACGGTATGTTAAAGTTAAATCGTTTAACCCGTATACCGGTAGCCCGATAAATGTAATTCTGGCAAAAGACCTGCTGCACGTGTATTTTAATGCCGAATTTGAAAATGCACCCTTAGAAGACTATAAACAGGGGGATAAAAACATTCCATATACAATTGCGGCAGAATTTTCAGGAAATGAGCTGGCCGGGGTACAGTATGAGCAGCTGATTGAATGGGTAAAACCAAAGGGAAAAGCTTTTGAAGTGGTTACCGGGGATTTTGTGACCATTGAGGATGGTACCGGAATTGTGCATATTGCCCCTACCTTTGGTGCCGATGACGACCGGGTGGCCCGGCAGAATGGTATTTCCCCGCTTATCATTGAAGATGCCGACGGGAAAACACAGGCACTTGTAGATAGAAAAGGACGGTTCTTTCTGATTTCGGAGATGGACGAACCGTTTGTGACGAATTTTGTAAATACCGAAAAGTACCACGATTTTTCAGGGCGGTATGTTAAAAACGACTATGGTGAAAAGCTGACAGAAGACGATCCCACTGTTGATGTGGATATTTCGGTTATGCTGAAGCTGGAAAACAAGGCCTTTAAAATTGAAAAATATGTTCACAGTTATCCGCACTGTTGGCGTACCGATAAGCCGGTACTTTACTATCCGCTTGATTCATGGTTTATAAAAACCACTGCAGTAAAAGAACGGATGGTAGAACTGAACAACACCATCAACTGGAAGCCACAGTCGACCGGCACGGGGCGCTTTGGCAACTGGCTGGAAAACCTGGTTGACTGGAACCTGAGCCGTTCCCGCTTCTGGGGTACTCCGCTGCCCATTTGGCGAACCGAAGACAGTTTGGAAGAAATCTGCATCGGTTCTGCTGAAGAACTGATGGCTGAAATAGACAGAGCTATAAATGCCGGAATTATGACTCAGAATCCTTATACGGAATTTAACCCGAAGGATTTTTCAAAAGAAAACTACTCGAATATCGATTTGCACAAACCCTATATTGATAATGTGGTTCTGGTATCGCCTTCCGGTAAAAAAATGTTCCGGGAACCTGACCTGATTGATGTTTGGTTCGATTCAGGTTCCATGCCTTTTGCACAACATCATTATCCGTTTGAAAATCAGGAGAGGTATAATCCTGCCATCGGTAAAGGAGTGTTTCCTGCAGATTTTATTGCGGAAGGGGTGGATCAGACGCGTGGCTGGTTTTTTACCTTACATGCCATTGCCACTATGGTAAGCGATTCGGTTTCATTCAGAAACATCATTTCCAATGGACTGGTGCTCGATAAGAATGGCAATAAGATGTCGAAACGACTGAGTAATGCAGTCGATCCGTTTGATACCATAGAAAAATACGGCTCCGACCCGTTGCGGTGGTATATGATAACCAATGCCCAACCATGGGATAACCTGAAATTTGACATTGAGGGTGTGAAAGAAGTGAAACGGAAATTTTTCGGAACCCTCTACAATACGTATAATTTTTTTGCGCTGTATGCCAATGTTGATGCTTTCAGGTATGCTGAAGAGGAGGTTCCGCATAATGAACGCCCGGAACTTGACAGGTGGATTCTTTCGTTACTGAATTCGCTGGTAAAAGAGGTAGGTGAGAGCTACGAAACATACGAACCTACACGTGCCGGTCGTGCCATATCTGATTTTGTAACTGAAAACCTCAGCAACTGGTTTGTGAGGCTGAGCCGTAAAAGATATTGGGGAGGAGAATATTCTGCCGATAAAATTTCTGCGTTTCAGACCCTGTATACCTGTCTGGAAACAGTAGCTAATCTTATGGCTCCCATTGCACCCTTCTATGCCGATTTGCTTTATACCGATCTGAATAAAGTTACAGGCAGGAAGCCCAATCAAAGTATTCATCTGGCCCCATTTCCTGAATTCGATGAAAAGCTGATCGATACAAATCTGGAAGAACGTATGGGTATTGCACAAACAGCATCTTCCATGATTCTGGCTCTGCGCAGGAAAGAAAAACTGAAGGTGCGCCAACCTTTGTCAAAAATAATTGTTCCTGTGCTTTACCCTGAATTCAGGATGAAATTTGATGCCGTTAAAGACATCATTCTTGCTGAGGTAAATGTAAAGGAAGTGGAATATATTTCCGATACATCTGAAATCATAAAGAAGAAAGTTAAGCCCAATTTTAAGACATTGGGGCCTAAATATGGCAAGCTTATGAAACAAATTTCAGGTGCAGTTGCCGGTTTCAGGCAGAAAGAAATTACGGCACTTGAACAGGAGGGAGCCTTTAATATTGAGGTGAATGGTCAGGATATTCTGCTGACACGCGATGATGTGGAGATTCTGACAGAGGATATCCCGGGGTGGATAGTTGCCTCAGAAGGGCAGATGACTATTGCACTCGATGTTGAAGTCACAGAAGAACTCAGGCAGGAAGGCCTGGCACGGGAATTTATCAATAAAATTCAGAATCTCAGGAAAGAAAGTGGTTTTGAGGTGACCGATCGCATAATTCTTAAAATTGAAAAGCAAAATGAAATAAATGATGCAGTGTATAATCATAAAAGCTATATTTGCGCCCAAACTCTTGCAGTTGATCTTCATCTGATTGATAAATCGGATGATGTGAATGCCAAAGAGGTGGAAATATCAAAGGATGTTTGGGTGAAAATTAGTATTGAAAAACAAAATGAGATATGTTGAAAGGTCTAAAAAGATAGTAAAGTTTTTATTAAATTAGGCCGGCGTTAACGAACCTTTAAAAAATGCTTCAGATGGGAGAAAAAAACAGATATTCGGATCAGGAGTTGATGGAATTCAAGCAGATAATACTGGAGAAGCTAAAGATGGCCCAGGAAGATTATGAGATGTACAGGAATTCCATTACCCACGGCGACGGGAACGATACCCAGGATACCTCACCTACGTTCAAGGTACTGGAGGAAGGTGCTGCTACCCTTTCGAAAGAAGAAGCCGGGAAACTTGCTCAACGGCAGTTGAAATTTATTCAGCATTTGCAGGCTGCACTGGTACGTATTGAAAACAAAACGTATGGGATTTGTCGTGAAACAGGCAAGTTGATTTCAAAAGAACGGCTGAGGGCGGTGCCACATGCCACTTTAAGCATCGATGCCAAAAATAGTCTGGGATAGTTTCAACAGAAATAATTTAAACCTCCCGGATTCTTCAGGAAAGAATTATCCGGGAGGTTTTTTTAAGAAATAATGAAAAGTCGTACAAAAAAACTGCTGGCAATAATATTTTCCGTATTGATTGTCGACCAGGTATTAAAAATTTGGATTAAAACCAATATGTCGCTTGGTCAGGAGTTTGTAGTTTTCAAGAACTGGTTTGTTATTCATTTTGTTGAAAACAACGGGATGGCTTTTGGATTTGAGTTTGCCGGGGAATACGGTAAACTTTTTCTAACCCTTTTTCGTATTGTGGCTGTTATTGCAATTGGCTGGTATCTGTTCAGGCTTGCCCAACAAAAGAATATTGCTTTTGGGTTTTTGGCATGCATAGCACTTATATTTGCAGGAGCCATAGGCAATATCATCGACAGTATGTTTTACGGCATGCTTTTCAATCACAGTTATGGGCAGATTGCGGATTTTCTTCCTGATGGCGGCGGATATTCAAGTTTTATGCACGGCAGGGTTGTAGATATGTTTTATTTTCCCATCATCGACACCACTATACCCGGATGGTTCCCGTTCTGGGGAGGAAGTGAGCTTATCTTTTTCCGTCCGGTTTTTAATATTGCCGATTCGTCAATAACATTAGGTATTCTTTTTATTTTGCTGTTTTACCGGAAAGAGTTTACTGCACTGGAAAGCAAAGAAGCTGAGAATGTAGAAGGTGAGGGTACTGCAGAAAGAAAGAATGCCGAAGAAGTCATTATATAAATCTGTGTTTTAAAAAAGACTGCGGCAGCTCTTATTTTTTAATTTTGTTGTACTTTTTTCATATCAGTCAAAAACTATGAAAAATCAACTGGTCATTTACAATACATTAACCCGCAGGAAAGAACTTTTTAAACCATTGGTGGAAGGAAAGGCAGGATTGTATGTATGCGGTCCAACTGTTTACAGCAATACTCATCTGGGTCATGCCCGACCGTTTATTACCTTCGATTTGCTTTTTCGTTACCTTACTTTTTCAGGCTATCAGGTGCGTTACGTGCGGAACATTACCGATGTGGGGCATCTTGAGAATGAAACCGAAGAGTCGGGTGAAGATAAAATTTCAAAAAAAGCCCGGCTGGAGCAGCTTGAGCCTATGGAAGTAGTACAGAAATACCTGAACACGTTTCGCCGTAATATGGCTCAGCTGAATGTATTGCCTCCCTGTATTGAGCCCAGTGCATCGGGGCATATCATAGAGCAGCAGCAGTATATCGATTCCATCTTAAATAAGGGATTTGCCTACGAAGTAAACGGCTCGGTATACTTTGATGTGGAAGCGTACAGCAAGCATTATCATTACGGAAAACTCTCGGGAAGGAACCTGGAGGATGTCAAATCCAATACCCGGCAGTTGGAAGGACAGGACGAAAAAAAGAATCCGTTTGATTTTGCGTTGTGGAAGAGGGCTTCCCCGGAACACATTATGCGCTGGCCTTCCAAATGGAGTGAAGGATTTCCGGGCTGGCATCTTGAATGTTCGGCAATGAGCAAAAAGTATCTGGGAGAAATATTCGATATTCATGGCGGAGGAATGGATTTGATTTTTCCCCATCATGAATGCGAGATTGCACAATCCTCGGCCAGTCAGGGGAAGGAAGCGGTACGATACTGGATGCACAACAACATGATTACCATTAACGGGCAGAAGATGGCACGCTCGCTGGGAAATTTCATTACGCTTGATGAATTGTTCTCCGGGAATCATAAAATGCTTGAGAAAGCATGGTCGCCAATGACCATCCGGTTTTTTATTCTGCAGGCACATTACCGCAGCACCATCGATTTTTCGAATGAGGCCCTTCAGGCTTCAGCGAAAGGACTGGAACGGCTGATGACCGGCATTGATACACTTGCCGGACTTCCGGTATCTGATGCATCTACCATCGATGTGGAAGAATTGAAAGAAAAGAGTTTTGCAGCCCTGAATGACGATTTAAACAGCCCGGTTGCCATTGCCCATCTGTTCGATGGGGTGCGGATGATCAACCTGGTAAAGAGCGGGCAGGAAACGATTTCTGCTTCCGATCATGAAAAGCTGAAGTCGCTGTATAAAGATGTGGTGTCCGGCATCCTCGGCCTGACTGTGGAAACTTCCGGCCAGTCTCAGAATGAAGGTTTGCTGAAGGAAGTGGTCGATCTGGCGCTGAACCTGAGGATGGAAGCCAAAGCACGGAAAGATTGGGCTACGGCAGATAAGATACGAAATGAACTGAACAGGGTTGGTATAGAAATAAAGGATACCAAAGAAGGTTTTGAATGGGACTATAAGGAACCCTCCTGACATTTCCTGACAGCCAGGAAGGAAGGAGAATTTAAACACAAAAATTATGTTTTCAGGAATTGTTGAAGAATTTGGAATAGTAACGGCTGTTGAAAAGGACAGGGAGAATGTTCATTTTACACTGACGTGTTCATTTGCCAATGATTTAAAGGTAGACCAGAGCCTTTCGCACAACGGGGTGTGCCTCACTGTTGTGGAGGTGAACAAAACGGCTGAAACCTATAAGGTAACTGCAATAAAGGAAACCCTGCAGAAATCAAATCTAGGATTGCTGGAAGTGGGGTCGAAGGTAAACCTGGAGCGCAGCATGCCTATGAACGGCCGTCTTGACGGCCATATTGTGCAGGGGCATGTTGATCAAACCGCCGTTTGCCGTAAGGTAGAGGAGGCTGAAGGAAGCTGGTACTACACATTTGAATACGATTTCGACATTGAAAAGGCCCGCCAGGGATACATGACAGTGGAAAAAGGTTCGGTTACGTTAAACGGGGTAAGCCTTACCGTGGTGAATTCGAAAAATAATTCATTCCAGGTGGCAATTATACCGTTCACTTATGATGTCACCAATTTTCATACTTTTCAGGAGGGTACTTTAGTGAATATTGAATTCGACATTATCGGCAAGTACCTGAGCAAGCTGAACTCTTATAACCGGTGACAGCCCGGACTCAATTTATATAGATTTTTCCCCTGCTGACTTAAAGGTCAGCTGGTGAATGTGTTTGTTTGTAGGGTGTTAGTGAATGCTTAGCTTACAGCAGCAATTACCCTTTCCCTCATCCTATTCCCTCACCCTGTCGCAGCAAGCTGCGCCTGTCCCTCTCCAGGGTGGAGAGGGACGAAGAGGCTCTGAATTGAGTTTTCGGTTCCTATTGATATTTTTTTGCATTTTTCTTTTTAAAGCATTAAATTTGACTGTAATAACGGATCTCATTCCTGAGGCCCTCTCCATGTGGGGTTATCCCGCGTATACCAAAGCCGAGGTAAGCGGCATTTACCGGCAGGATTACAGCTATTCAGCGGATTTGGAGGAGAGATCGGTTTTACAATACTTTTTTAAAAGTTACCTGCCCCTAAGAAAGCTTTCAAACGGATTTTTACTTCTGCCCCTCGTCTTAACGCGGCGGTGAAGAGGGGGGCAGTTCATTTTTAGAATGCTACAGGTCAAAAAGATTTTTGTAGATTTATGCAAAATCTTTTGGAATGAATAAAACAGCATTAATTACAGGTGCATCAAAGAGGGTGGGAAAAGCCATTGCTGAGCGGCTTGCGTCAAAAGGATGGAATGTTATTATTCATTTCCACACCTCAGAGAAAGAGGCCCTGGAACTTGAAACTTCTTTAAAGGAAAAATATCCGCAGCAAAAGTTTTTCCGGCTGAAGGCAAACCTAAGAAATGAAGCAGAGGTTGCCGGACTTATCCCTTCAGTAGTTTCTGAAACTGGCACTTTTGATTTACTTGTCAATAATGCATCGGTATTTGATAGGGGATACCTGGCCCAGACCGATATGAATCTTTTCAACAGTCAGATGAATGTCAACTTCAAGGCGCCCTTTATTTTGACTCGCGATTTTGCCGTTCATTGCAAAAAGGGAAACATTATTAATCTCACCGATACCCGGATAACTACCAACAATTCGACCTATGCAGCCTATTCTCTTTCAAAAAAGGCATTGTGGGAACTTACCCGGATGGCAGCATTGGAATTTGCACCGCTTATCAGGGTAAATGCGATTGCTCCGGGAGTCTCCATACCACCTGAAGGCAAAAGCGAAGAATACCTTGAGAAGCTTGCACAGAAAATTCCTGCGCAGGAACCTGTGGGACTGGAGCCTATTCTGAAGAGTGTGGAATATATTCTTGAAAATAACTATTTAACAGGTCAGTTGTTGTTTGCCGATGGGGGCGAAAACCTGGGCCGGAAATTATAAATAAACGGATATGGCACGAATTAAAGTTAAGAAGCTTCTGCTCCGCACATATATTGGGTTTAACCCTGAAGAGCAGATAAACAAACAAGATGTAATTATAAACTTTGAACTGGATACTGAAGTTTCACCTGAAGCACTTGTGAATGACGCCCCGGATGGTATTCTGGATTACAGGTCGATTACTAAAAATGTGATTGAACTTGTTCAGGATGGAAGGTTTAACCTGCTGGAAGTACTTACACAAAAAATTCTTGATATCGTTTTTGAAGACAAAAAAGTTAAATGGGCGAAAGTGGAGGTAGATAAGCCACATGCCTTGCGTTTTGCTGAATCGGTTTCAATTACTATGGAAAAGAGCAGAAATGAAGAATAACATTGCAGTAATTGGCATAGGATCCAATATAGGTGCCAGTGATAATATACCCAGGATGTTAGAAATTTTAAGGCAGAAGGTAGAGATTTTGAAAGTTTCCCGGATGGTTCAAACAAAGCCCGTTGGGATTGAAGATCAGCCCGATTATACGAACGGTGCAGTTAAAATTGCCACTCCTTTTGGGAAGAAGGAATTAATAAACCTTCTGAAAGGAATTGAAGATGAGCTGGGGCGTGACCGGACTGCACCAAAATACAGTCCCCGTACCATGGATTTGGATATGGTAGTCTGGAATGGAAAGATTGTTGATAAAGATTATTTTACACGTGATTTCTTGAGGAAAAGCGTACAGGAGGTTATTTCTTCCTGAATTTTAAAAACAGGTTATTAAGTTCTTCCACGCCATTAATTTCTTTAAAATCGGAAATGACATAATCGGCGCCGTTCTGTTTGAGTTCGGCAGCATTTTCTTTTCTTGCAATTCCAAGGGTAAGTCCGAAGCCACCTTTTGCCCCTGCCTGAACACCAGAAACTGCATCTTCAACCACAATTGACCGGGAAGGTCTGGCATCCAGTATTTCACATGCCTTGGTAAATATATCGGGTTGAGGTTTTCCTTTTAAATTTAATTCTGCCGAAACAATTCCATCAACCCTGGACTGAAACAGGGAGAGCATTCCAACGGCTTCAAGCACTGCCTTGCAGTTTTTGCTTGAAGAAGCCACTCCAAGTTTCACCCCGGCTTGTTGCAAATCAAGAAGCATCTTTTTTGTTGAGGGATAAATTTCAGCTCCTTCACGGTGCAGAATCTCGAGGAAAGTTTCATTTTTGTGGTTTCCAAGTCCGCAGACAGTTTTAAAGGAGGATTCATCCCCAGGATCTCCCCATGGAAGATGGATTTCTCTTGATTGCAGGAAGGAGTTAACACCCTGGTATCTTGGTCTTCCATCAACATAACTGAGATAATCATCCTGAGTGAACTGGCTGTAGGGTCTGTTTTCTTCTTTTGCTTTGGCATGAAGAAAATCATCAAAAGTTTTCTTCCATGCCTTCATATGTGTAACGGCGGTTTTTGTTATTACGCCATCAAGGTCGAGTACCACTGCCTCAAAATCGGGAGTTATATTATTCTTCATAAAAGTGTTTTTTCAGCTGGATGAGAATCCTGAAAAATTGCACTAAAGCGATTGATGAATTCTTCAAGGCTCATCGGATACTCTTCTGCCATCGATTTCAGGTACCGTGAGCGAAAGGAATCGAAATAAAAACGGGCCTGATGATCATTGTTTCTTTGACGGAGACACCAGATATTAAGTAAGGTTGCCTCTTCGTTCAAATCGTCGTATTCGAGAATTCTATGTGCTATGGATTCCATCCCCGCAAGGTTTTTATCCTTTTTGTAAATCAGTGCAAGCTTCAACAGGTTATCGATTACCTGATTTCCAGTATACCCTTTCATTTCATCAATCCACTGCCAGGTCACTTCTTTCATGAACTGTCCTTTTTTAACCAATATAAAAAATTCCTCAAGCTGCTTTTTATTCATACCTCCTGTCAAATGGCACAATTTAAAAGCTTCAACGTAATCGCAGCAGAAAGGTTTATCTGTTTTCGTATAGAGAAGACCGTTTTGAGTAATGATTTCTATGCCATCTATTCGCTGCAGGATTTTTCTCAGCTTATTTAATGTTACTGCACGATTATTACTTACTTTCTTCTGTGGCATCTTTGGCCACAGGTGCTCATCGATTTCTGAAACCATTGCGCCGGAATTGTTTTTTAATGTTGAAAGCAACACGAACAGCAACAGTTCTTTTACTTTGGAAGTGAATAATTCTGAAATTTCATTCCCTTCCCTGTCGGAAGCCATAAAACCACCAAAAAGGGTTATTTGATTGGCAACATTTTTTTCAGGAAGAATCAGGTTGTGTTTTATATTATCCGGTTTTTCTCTTCTTACAATATAAAATACACCCGTTATGGTGAAGAGCAGCAGGATTATTGAGCCTATTATTAACGACACGAAGTTTTCAAAAAAAGAGGAAGAAGAGACAGGATCGGCGGGCTGCACCTGTTCGTTTAGGGCGAGCCGGGTTATCTCTTCAGCACCAAGAGGTCTTTTCCAAAAATGCAGATCATCGATGTACCCCCGTAAATTTGCTCCCTGAGAGAGTGCACTGCCCAAATGGATATCACCCGTTCCCAGAAAAGGAGGATGTCCAGCAGAACTGCCAATATTCCTTCCGTTTAGAAATATTGCCTGTTCGCCTGTTTCTATTATATAGCGCCATACTATATGGTACCAAATATTGGGTTCCAGTTTTTCTTCAGAAATATAATCATTTGCCCAAAGGCCAAAATATGGATGTCCGGAACGAAGGATAAGATGAAGACCACGACGGTACTCGCTTTCATAGTTACCCAAAACCGCATTGTCGCCAAACTCCATTATTTCACTGAACTTTACAAAACAACTTACACTGAAACTGCTGTTTCGTATTCCGTAGTTCTCGGGAGATTTTAGATTTATACTGGCATTTTCGGGAAGCCTTAAGACCGCACCTCGTTCAATGTCTTGTATAAATGAGAAATTCTCGCCATTGTATTCCAGCTCAGGATCCAAAATATTTTGAACAGACTGGTCGAGTCTGAAGCTTCCTGTTAAGCCATCGCTTATTTTTAGCGGGAATGCCATGATGTTATAGTTCTCGGGAACTTCCATTTCACCAGTTACAATTATCTGCTCAGGAGTCAAACGGTACCCCGGTATAAAGGGAGACAGGGTAAGTTCCTCTCCTCCCCGGTAAGGGAAACAAAAACGGCCACCGGTTACCGATACTTCAGGATTTTTCCAGTAGACTTTATCAAAGGTTTTTCCAGAGCTTTTGATGGTTCCATTGAACCAAGGAAATGAATTCAGTTGTGCGATAATGAAATTAAAATTTAATAACTCATCACCGATAAAAATGAAATTCGGACGTTTCCCAAATCTGGTCCATGTTTCCAGAAGGAAGTTTATATAATCGGGCACCAGATTCATTATATTGCTTCCCGGGGGAGTGCTGACAGGTAGTTTTTCAAAGTCTTTAATCATTAATAATTCCAGATTTGTTCTGGACGTGTGCATGGAGTTCTCAACTGCTGAAACCGAAAAAATATAATCGGCGGTTGTATGGAATATTCGTTGCTGTGAATTGAAATTTTCTGCAATGAAGAGAAGAATCCGGCGATCGGACTGCATCAGGTATTCAACAGGTGGCCATGCTTCACCAGGGGGAAGAAAAAAAAGGTTTGCCGCTATGTCCGATTTACTGATAATGGAATCAAGAACTGAAATTTTTCCTTCATAATTAATGAAAACAGGTATAATTTTGGAAGAATCTTTCACTGTTATCTCATGTAATTTGTTAATGAGATGGTTGATGTCATAATCGCTTCCACTTAGCTTTATTCCTTCATTATCTTCTGTTAGGTTTACTTCAACACCAATATCCTGATTCATTTGAATGTAATTCCAAAAAGGTTTGTTTTTAATCAGGTGAGGCTTTATTTTTGCAATTAAAAAGGAGGTTTCTGAAAATTCCTTTGCATACAATTCTTCGACAGGATTAATGAGCAGGAGTAAAAAGAAAATGATGGGTATATAAACAATGCTTATTTTTTTTTTCATCTTTTTAAAATCTGCAGGTAACTTAATTCTGCATTATTTCGATTTCAAAAATAGAATATTTATTGATAGGAAATAGTAAATTTGTAGTTTTTATATTATTTTTAATCAGCACTAATTCAGTGTTTTTGTGAAAATATTAATATAAAATTAATCGCCTGATAAGTGCAGATAGGTTTGCTGTTAAGGATTAGGTAATTGGAATTAATTATTATTGTAAAGAAACCAGTAGAATGAGTGGTCAAGGGATGAAAAGAAAACATTATTTGATATTTGCAGCGGGTGGATTTGCAATATTGTTGGTATTGATTTTTTCTGAAAAAGTTATCAGATATACATCCACGGATGAATTTTGTGCTGTCTGTCATGTTCACCCACATGCTGAATCTTCTTTTAAATTATCGGTTCACAACAGCAACCGAAGCGGAGTATCGGCCAAATGTGTCGATTGTCATCTTCCTCCCGAAGATCAGACTGCTTATTTCCTAACCCGAAAGGCATATCATGGTTTTCATGATTTGTATTATTACATCACCCGTGATGCAGATAAAATTGACTGGGAAGCCAAGCGCGCAGTTGAAGCTTCCAGGCGTTTTGTATATGAAGATGGTTGTAAAAAGTGTCATACGAATTTATTCCCTTCCACCCTTGATGCTTTAGGGGCAGAATCTCATTTAAAATATTTACGTGACCCGGCAAGTAATTCCTGTGTTAAATGTCATCTGACTGTTGGTCATTACAGGGGTAAAACCAAGCTGTCAATAGAAGAGATTGTAGTTACAGCGGATGAAATTTTTGATAAACCGGCTTCTGTTACTTCATTTGAAGACTTTACTGAACAAATTCCAGGGAGTAATGTATCGTTTGATATGATTGCACTAAAGGGGGGAACTTTTTTAATGGGAAGCCCGCCAGATGAACCTTATCGTCAGCCCGATGAGGGACCGGTCAGGGAAGTACAGGTAAATGATCTTTGGATGGGGAAGGTAGAAGTGACCTGGAATGAATATCTTGCTTTTTTCAACGCAACCAGTTCTCAGGGCCGAAAGGAGTCGGAGCGGGAGGATGAGCAAGAAGACGTGGATGGCATTACAGGTGCAACACCACCATGGGGAGCACCCGATCAGGGATGGGGAATGGGTATGCGACCTGCAATAACAATGACACATTATGCTGCAGAAACATATTGTCGCTGGCTTAGCAGTGTTACCGGGAAAAGATACCGCCTTCCAACGGAGGCTGAGTGGGAATATGCAGCAAGAGGAGGAACTCAGGGACCTTACTTTTTTGATGGATCGCCAAAGGATTATGAAACAGATGGTATCTGGAATAAGCTTTTTGGAGCGGATACTGCAGTTATCAATTCTTATGTTGTTTATGCCGAAAACAGTCCTTACCGTACTCAACCTCCTGCAGCAGTGAAGCCAAATCCTTACGGCCTGAAGAATATGCTTGGCAATGTAGCTGAATTTTGTCTGGATTATTATGATCCGCAGGTTTATGCTAAATATCCGCAAGGGATTGTTAAAAATCCAAGGGGACCACGTCAGGGGCTTGAACATGTTGTAAGAGGAGGATCGTTTAAAAGTTCCGCAAAGGATTTACGTGTGGCCGGTCGTGATTTTACAAGGACAAAAGAATGGCTTGAAACCGATCCCCAGATTCCTAAAAGTATATGGTGGTATTCCGATGCTAACCATGTGGGGTTTCGGGTGATTTGTGAATATCCGGTTCAGCAGGATGAAGATAAAACCAAAAAATAATGATATCATGGAAAAAAATCAACTATCGCGGCGGAACTTCCTGGAGAAGTCGGCTCTTATAGGTGCAGCCGGTTTAGCAGGGCTGAGTGCCTTAAGTTCCTGCAGCAGGAAAACAAATAAAGTTGATTATCTATTTCCTCCGTTGCTGGATAAAGCCCCTGATGGGAAAAAACTTCGTGCAGGTTTGGTAGGTTGTGGCAATCGTGGGACGGGTGCAGCACTTAATTTTTTATCGGCAGGGAATGATCTGGAATTGATTGCCCTTGCTGATGTGTTTGAAGACAAAGTTTGGGATTGCTATTCAAAACTGGAAAAACAAAAGGTTGCAGTTCCAAAAAGCAATTGCTTCTGGGGTTTTGAAGCGTATAAAAAGTTACTTGATTTAGATTTGGATATCGTTTTACTGGCAACACCCCCTCATTTCAGGCCTGAACATTTCGATGCTGCCATACAGGCAAAAAAGCATGTATTCATGGAAAAACCAGTGTCGGTTGATCCGGTGGGGGCCAGGCAGATAATTGCAACATCGAAAAAAGCGGAGAATATGGGCCTTACTGTTGTTACCGGGACCCAGCGAAGGCATCAGCGGGATTATCTGGAAACTTACCGGCAGGTAGCTTCAGGTGCTATTGGTGAAATAACTTCTGCCAAAGCCTGGTGGCTTCAGTCACATGTATGGTTTAGGACAAGGCAAGAGGGGTGGAGCGATATGGAATATATGTTGCGTAACTGGAACAATTTCTGCTGGCTTTGCGGAGATCACATTCTCGATACACATGTACATAATATCGACATCGTCAACTGGTTTTTGGGAAAGCATCCTGAAAGCGCCATTGGTTTTGGCGGAAGGGTACGCAGAATTACAGGAGATCAATATGATTTTTTCAGTATCGATTTTGATTTCGGTAATGGGGTCTTTTCTCACAGTATGTCCCGGCAGATTGATGGTTGTGCCAATTCACTGGGCGAGCAGGTAATGGGGACAGAAGGTTATACGAATTGTAAGAATACGATTTTCAATCCCGATGGTTCGGTAAAATGGCAGTATGAATATCCAAAGAACAAGGATGGGAAATCAACAGGTATAGTAAAAGTATCCCCTTATGTTCAGGAGCATATTGATATGGTAACAGCAATAAGAGAAAATAATCCGGTAGTGGAAGCTGAACGGACTGCTGTTTCTACTCTGACAGCCATAATGGGCAGAACGGCTGCCTATACCGGGCAAAAAGTAAGCTGGGAGGATATGCTGAACTCGGCAGAGCGGCTGGGGCCTGATACTTATGAAATGGGACCTGTTGAAAAGGAGTTTCCTGTTCCGTTACCCGGGACACAACATAAAACTTAAAAACCATGATCTCAGTTGTTATTCCATTATTTAATGAAGAGAAATTGGTTGGGCGCCTTCTTTCTGAACTCATGCTTAATTTGGAACAGACGGGGGAAGCAGTTGAAATTGTTTGTGTGGATGATGGAAGTACCGATACTACCTTACTAAAGCTGATACAGTTTCAAAAGGAGATCAACTGTCTTAAAATTTTGTCACTCTCCCGTAACTTTGGGTTACAGGCTGCACTCACAGCCGGTATAGATTATGCTAAGGGTGAATATGTTGTTTTAATGGATGGAGATTTTCAGGATCCTCCGGAATTGGTTCCTGTGCTTTATGAAAAGATTAAGGCTACCGGTGCCGATATCGTATCTGCTGTAAGGGAGTCGCGGAATGAAAAAATTGTAAAACGCATCTATATTAATATTTTTCATCGCATCTTTGATAAACTTACAGGCGGGCAACAGGTAGCTCAAACTGGTAATTTCTGTATTTTTAATAAGAAAGCCCACCGGGCAATGCTTCAGTTTTCGGAGCGCAACAGGTACATTCCCGGAATTCGGAATTTTATTGGATTTAAACATGAGTTTATTCTGTACGATCGGCCCGATCGTCCTGAAGGTAAGGGGAAAATGAGCCACTGGAAGTTGTTTTTACTTGCAGCCGATGCCATATATTCCTTTTCGAAATGGCCAATCATCATTTGTTTATACCTGGGGTTATTAGGGATTCTGATATTTTTCGGTGCCATTGTTTATACATTTGCTTCGAAAATATTGGGATTGGCTCCCATTGGTTGGTCTTCCATGTTCTTAGCGATTAGCTTTTTTGGTTCGGTCCAGTTAACATTTATGGGTTTGATTGGCGAATATGTTTACAGGATTTTTAAAGAAGTACAGAATCGCCCTATTTATTTTGTACAGGAAGTTTATGAATAAAAGTAGCTCCATAAATTCAGGGCAGCATTTTTTTATTGGATTTCTCATAATAATTGCTGTTGTGCTTGCTCTGCTTGCTCCAAAATCAGCGGTTAATGTAGATGAGCAATTGCATTATACTCATGCAAAGAATGTAGTAAACTGGTATTTCACCGGAGGACAGGACAAATCCAGCCTGCATACTCCTCAAACAAACCTGAAATACTATGGTCAGTCTGTTGATAATTTTACTGCATTATTTAACCGTATTTTCAACATTAAACATGAATTTCTTATCCGGCATTATACCGGTGCTTTTTTCTTTTTAATGCTCCTGCTTTTTACCGGATTATTATCAAGGGAAGCTACGGGTTCATGGCTGATAGCTTCTGTTACTGTTCTGGCAATGATTTTCATGCCCAGGCTTGCAGGACATGCATTTGGAAATTTAAAAGATATCCCGTTTGCTGCAGGTTATGTTGCCGGATTGCTGATGATAATTCGTTTTATAAAAGAATTCCCTCATCCCCGATGGAAAACTGCCCTTTTGCTGGGAATATCCATTGCCTTTACTGTTTCCATAAGGGCAGGTGGTTTTATTCTTTTTGCTTATCTGGGGCTGGCATTGTTTGTTTTTTTTGTTTTAAAGCCTTTTTACTTAACAGAGATAGTTTCAACTAAACCCTTTTTTATGAGGTTATTGGGCCAGGGGGCAGCAATTTTGGTGATTGGCTATTTTGCCGGATTGCTGTTCTGGCCCTTTGCCTTGCAAAACATTTTGATTCATCCTTTTGAAAGTTTACAGGTAATGGAACACTATAAAGTAAGCATCCGGCAGGTATTTGAAGGAGAATTGATGTGGAGCACTCAGCTGCCATGGTACTATTTGCCTAAATGGCTTCTTATATCTTCTCCCCTGGTAATATTAGCTGGTTTTACAGTATGTTTGTTTTTCTTCTTAAATGAAATGATTTATACTCCTGTAAATAAACAACTGGTTACTGTAGGTTTTGTTTTATTTGCATTTATATTTCCTGTGCTTTATGTAATAGTAATAGGATCAAATATCTACAGTGGCATAAGGCAGATGCTGTTTGTTTTGCCTCTATTGGCATTTCTTGCTGTATGGGGTGCATACAAACTTTTGGTGTTATTTTCTGTTAGAAGCAGATTACTTGGCTATACATTTACGATTGTATTCTTTATTGGACTGTTGTGGCCATTTAAACATCAGGCAGCGACATTTCCGGCTGATTATGTTTTTTTTAACTCCCTGGCCGGAGGAAATAAAAAAGCATGGGGTAATTATGAATACGACTATTATTTCCATAGTGTGAAAGAGGCTGTGGATTATTTAACGCAATTGAATGAAGAAGAAGAAATAGTTGTTGCTATGAATTGTAATCTTTCAAATTATTTCGACAATTATCCGGATATTCATTACACATATACGCGATTTTTGGAGCGTAGTTCAGCCGAATGGGACTATGGAATATTTGAACTAAACTATCTGGAGCCTTCATTGCTGAGAGATAATTTATGGAAGCCATCCGGTACAATAAAAACCTTTTACCATAAAGGAAATCCTGTAGTGGTTTTGGTTAAAAGACAGGATAAATCAGATTTTACGGGAATTTCTGAAATAAAAAACGGAAATTTGCAGTTGGGAGTTAAGTTCCTTGAAGCAGCATTGGAAAGGCAAAAAAATAATATTTGGTTGTATGTAAACATCGCTAAGGCAAAGCTTGAATTAAATGAAATTGAGGAATTTAAGTTTTATCTGGAGGAAGGTAAAAAATTGCATCCTACATATGAACCTCTTATGCTGCTGGAAGCTGGTTATTATTTTAAAGAAGAAGAATATGAGAAAGCATACAGGAAATTGCATCAGTTATTTAAAATAAATGCACGGTATCTGCCGGGAATAGAATTGCTTGAAAAAGTGAAGGTTAAAATGCGGAAAAACATAAGTTGATTAATTTAAAATATATAAAAATGAAAACATTAGAAAAATTAGCAGCATCAATTTTAGTGGGAATTTTAAGTTTCCCTTATATGTTGTTTGCCCAGAATGAAGGGACTTATATAGATAACCTTGGGGTTCAGGACAGCTCCTATATGGAACAGGATGTTCTTGCAGAAGGGACACAGGGATCGGGTACAGGAACAATTGTATTAATTATTGTTGTGATAATTATTGTAATTGGTGCAGTAGCCTACTTTGTCAGGAAAAGAAAGGATCAAAAACAGGATAAATAAAGTCATGTTTTTTATTAATGCCTGTTATTATTAAGGTTATTACAGAGAATAAGAGAATTTTTCTTCAATACCAATAAAATTGAAGCCACCCTTAGGTAACCTGCTGCTTGCTTTTTTTATATCCCTGCTGTCTGTAATTTGTTTCCACTTTGTTTCAACTCCGGTTATAACCAGCCATGAAACAGTTCTGAATCGAAAATGAATCGGGAGAAAGATGGTCGAACAGAAGAAATGGTAGCATAAAATAAGTTTATTCGTAAAATAAACTACTGTTGAAAGTTTCTCATAGTGCAGATCACCGGTCGGAAACGTTATTAAAAGGAAAATCGAGGAAAAATAGATCAGGATTCTGGTTTTTTAGTTGCAATGGTAAAAAAAAAGGCAGCTTCTACAAGCTGCCTCAAAGCCATGAAAACAATTAAACAATGTTCAGAAAACAGAAAACTAGAAACAATTTATATTGTCATAATATCTTTTTCCTTAGCTTCAACTAAGGTATCCACTTTTTTTACAAAATTATCGGTCAGATTTTGAACTTCGGTTTCGGCATCTTTCTCAAGATCTTCCGCAAGGCCATCTTTTAGCAACTTTTTAAGGCTTTCATTTGCCTCTTTTCTGGCTAATCGGATGCTGACTTTTGCCGTTTCACCTTCCTGTGCAGCCTGTTTTACCAGTTGTTTCCTTCGTTCTTCTGTCAGCACAGGAATATTTATCCGAATGATTTCTCCATTATTATCAGGATTTAACCCCAGGTTAGCTGTCAATATTGCTTTTTCGATTACAGGAATCAGATTCTTTTCCCACGGTTGAATAGCAATGGTGCGGGCATCGGGTGTGCTGACGTTTGATACCTGATTGAGAGGCATAAGCGATCCGTAATATTCAACATGAACACCATCAAGCATTGCAGGAGAGGCTTTTCCTGCTCTAATATGAATAAGTTCCTTTTCGAGATGCTTAATAGCAGCTCTCATTTTTTCCTTACAATGTTCAATAATAAAATCTACTTCTTCTTGCATTGGTAAATCAGTGAATTTCTAACCTTTGATTGATAGCAAATATAAAAAAAATAAATTTATACTAAAATTTTTTATTGTTTTGTTTCTTTAAGAATCAAAAATGAATCAATAATATAAGGGTGCCAATATTTTCGCCTAAAATCAATTTCTCAAGATTTCCTTTCTTATCCATATTAAAAACCAATACAGGAAGGTTATTTTCCCTGCAAAGGGTAGCAGCTGTCAGGTCCATAATCCGTAAGTTTTTATCATAAACTTCATTGAAACTAATTCTGTCAAATTTAACTGCTTTTGGATCTTTTTCCGGATCGGCAGAATAAACACCATCCACCCTTGTACCTTTCAACATAATTTCTGCACCAATTTCAACTGCACGAAGTGCACTTGCTGTATCGGTAGTGAAAAAAGGGTTGCCTGTACCGGCAGCGATAATAACAACTTCACCATTTATCAATGCCCTTACTGCTTCTTGAGAAACATAATACTCAGCAATTGGTTCCATTTTTATAGCTGTGAAAACACGTGGCTGTAAACCAGCAGAGACTAAGTATGAGCTTAATGCAAGGCTGTTGATGACAGTAGCCAGCATGCCCATTTGATCTCCTTTTATCCTGTTGAATCCTTTGGTGGTGCCACTATATCCTCTGAAAATATTTCCACCTCCAATTACGATGCCTATTTGCACACCTTTCTTTACCAGATGTGCTATTTGTTCGGCATAATCATTCAGCCGGTTTTCATCGATGCCGAATTTTTTATCACCCATGAGCGATTCACCGCTCAGCTTTAATAGGATTCTTTTGTATTTTATCATAACCTGTTATTGCAATATCTATTTAATAGTGATGCCGCTTTCCAAACATAATTTTTCTCCCAATTTACTTAACTTATATTTCTGAATTTTCCCGCTTGCAGTCATAGGGTATTCTTCTACAAAGAAAATATATTTTGGTGTCTTAAAACGGGCGATTTTCCCCCGGCAATAATCTGTTACATAAGCTTCAGTTAATGATTTGCCTTTTTTTATTTTTATAAATGCTGCAACATCTTCTCCATATTTAGGACTTGAAATACCGACTACTTCCACTGCTTCTATTTCTGGAATTCCATAGAGGTAATTTTCAATTTCACGGGGGTAAATATTTTCACCTCCACGGATTATCATATCTTTAATTCGTCCCGTAATCTGATAAAATCCTTCGATAGTTTTCACAGCCAGATCACCTGAATGCAGCCAACCTTCATTATCGATTGCTTTCTGTGTGGCTTCCGGTTTTTTATAATACCCTTTCATTACATTGTAACCTCGACAGCAAATTTCACCCTGTTCTCCCTGGTCACAAGGTTCACCGGTTTCAGGATTTATTATTTTTACTTCCACATTGGGCAATTCGAATCCTACCGTTGTTGCACGTACTTCGGCAGAATTATGGGTTCTGGTTGCAGTAATTCCGGGAGAAGCTTCTGTTAGTCCATAAACAATAATGATATCTTTAACATTCATTTTGGTCATTACCTGTTTCATTGTTTCAATCGGGCATAATGAACCAGCCATAATTCCTGTACGCAATGAGCTCACATCAAACAAGTTGAACATGGGGTGGTTTAATTCTGCGATAAACATGGTAGGGACGCCATAGATTGCAGTACATTTTTCTTTCTGAACGGAAGCCAGCACCATGAGGGGATCAAAATCTTCGGTGAATACCATAGTTGCACCGTGGGTAACAGTTCCGCAAATGGCAAATACAGAACCAAAACAATGAAACAACGGTACACACACCAACAGTCTGTCATCTGAACTGAACTTCATACATTCGGCAACCGAATAACCATTATTCAGAATATTATGATGGGAAAGCATAACTCCTTTTGGGAAACCAGTGGTTCCTGAAGTGTACTGCATATTTATCACATCATGGCATTTCAGTTCTTCCATTATACATTCAAGTTCAAAGTCATCAACATGTTTACCCAGTAAAATTAGCTCAGAAGTATTATACATGCCACGATGTTTTTGCTGGCCAATAAATACCACATTTTTTAGTTCAGGAAACAGCTTGCTTGATAATTCTCCCCGTGGATGTTCCTTTAATTCAGGAATAAGTTCAAAAATCATCTGAACATAATCGCTGTCGCGATATCCATCAATCAGGAAAAGAGTAGTAATGTCTGCATCCTTAAGCAAAAATTCCAACTCAGAAAGTTTATAGCTTGTATTTATAGTGACAAGAATGGCTCCTATTTTAGCTGTGGCAAACATAACTGTTGTCCAATCGGGTACATTTTTTGCCCAGATACCTACTTTATCACCAGGACCGATTCCTATGTACAACAATCCTTTGGCAAGAGCATTCACCCTTTCGTTAAATTGATTATAGGTAAAACGCAAGTTTCTGTCGGGATAGACAATAAATTCTTTCCCCGGAGTTTCAAAAGCCCATTTTTCGAGAATTTCGCCCAGGTTATAATCGAGTAACTGCATTCTCTAATTCATTTGGTTTTAGATAAAAGAACAATGATTAAACCGGTGTGTATACTACGGCCAGTATTTTAGCGAGATGATTTTTTGCTGCATGTACATTATGAGAAACAATGGAATCAAGATAAATAGTGTCGCCTTTACTTAACTGGTATATCTCTTTGCCATAATTTATTTCAATTGCTCCTTCCAGAACATAAATAAATTCTTCACCTTCATGAGAAGAAAGTTTATAATCAGACTCTTTTGAAGGTTCAATGTCAACCAGGAATGGTTCCATATGCCTGCCGGTTTTATCCTGAGCTAATGAGAAAAAGTTCAGGTGTTCACGGCTGGAGTTATCTTTTGTTGAGAAACTATGGCTTGATTTTTCTTCACCTGCCTTTACAATTACAGGACCAACGTGATCCTGATCATCGAGGAATGTTCCAATTCGGACTCCCAAAGCCCGTGAAATTTTTATCAGATGGCCCAATGATGGTATAATGCCTTTTTCTTCAATTTTTTCAAGTTGTTTTTCATCAAGATTTGCCTTTAAAGCCAGGTTCTCTTTTGAGATCTGTCTGAATTCACGAAAATCCTTGATTTTTTTTCCTAAAATCTTTTTGTTCATTTTCAATAGTAATTATAACCATTTAACAAACCTGAAGTCTTGTCTGTGTGGTAATCCTTCTATACTGGGGTAAAGTCTGAACCCGTAATTAAAAGAACCTGGATGCATAGGTTTATAATTTAAAGTGAAATTACAAACGGACCCTTCGCAGGTAATTTTATCAAAATTTACGGTTTCTACAATTTTTGGAACTTCTTCAGCACCATTTTCAGTAATTAATAATTCCAAAGCAACCTCTTCAGGATTTAATCCTTTAAGATCAATTTCAACCCGTAGCGGATATTCTTGCCCAATTTTCATTAAATTATTGATTCCATCAGCAAATTCAGTTTTTTTAATTTCGATGGAATTCCAGATTGAACTTACCCGCAATTTCCAGCCTGCAATCTCTTTTGCCCATTTGAAATCATCTTGTATTATTTTTTTGCTTCGGCTGAATTGAGGGAGGTAATATTTTTCGTGATAATCCTGCATCATTCTTCCCGTTGTGAAATGAGGAGCTACCTGAGCTATTGTATTTTTTATATACGAAATCCACTCAAGAGGGATATCTTCATTATTCCGGGTGTAAAAAGATTTAACAATTTCCTGTTCCAGGATATTATAAATCGTTTCGGCATCAAGTTCATCCTGGAAATCCTGCACATCGTATGTCCGTTCAGCAGGCAAAGCCCAGCCGGCATTTTTTTTATATCCTTCCACCCACCAGCCGTCGAGTACAGAAAAATGAAGTGTCCCGTTCATTGCCCCTTTCTGACCACTGGTGCCAGAAGCTTCCAGCGGGCGGGTAGGAGTGTTCAGCCAAACATCTACCCCTTGCAGAAGCATTTTTGCCAGATTAATGTCATAGTTTTGAAGAAATAGTATTTTTCCTCTGAATTCAGGACGCTTTGATATTTCAACTATATATTTAATAAGATCCTGTCCTGCCTTGTCGGCAGGATGTGCTTTTCCCGCAAAAATAAACTGTACCGGTTTCACAGGATTATTCACAATAGCAGATAGCCGTTCCAGATTCCGGAATAATAAGTACCCTCTTTTATAGGTAGCAAAGCGACGGGCAAAACCTACTGTTAGGGCATTGGGGTTTAATTTTCCCAAAACTTCCGTTATCAGCTGAGGATTTTCATTCTTTTTAATCCATGTGTCAGAAAAGCGTTTCTTGATGTATTTGATAAGTTTTGACCTGAGGGTCTTTCTAAGTTCCCAAATTCTGCTTTCGGGGACATCATAAATTTTTTTCCATACATCAAAATTTAACTGGTTGTTTGGAAATTCCTCCCCAAAATATTCTTTATGAATATTTTTCCACTCCTGAGCTGTCCAGGAATTGTAATGAACTCCATTTGTAACATAACCTATTTCCAGTTCTTCTTCAAGAAATCCCTGATATAATGATTTAAGCACAGATTTACTTACTTCACCATGAAGTTTACTTACGCCGTTTATTCCTTGTGAGAGATTGCAGGCCAGATAACTCATGTTGAAAATACTTTCATTCGGATTTGCTTTTCCTAGCATTTCGAATTCCTGCCATTCCATTCCGAGCCTTTGAGGGAATTCTCCCATATAATGCTTAAATAACTCATGGTGAAAAGCATCATGCCCGGCAGGAACTGGCGTATGAGTAGTGAACACAGTTGAAGCACGAACTACTTCTTTTGCTTCGGTATAACTTAATCCATTTTTTTTCATAATGGATGCCATACGTTCCAGTCCGATGAATGCGGAATGTCCTTCATTACAATGATAGATATTGGCGTCGACACCAAGCTTGCTCAAAGCTCTTATTCCTCCAATTCCCAGAAGGACCTCCTGCTTTAGCCTGTTTTCATTATCGCCACCGTACAAATGGTGTGTTACAAATCGATCCTGTTCCTGATTCACGGGGAGATCTGAATCCAAAAGGTAAAGTTTAACAGAGCCAATGGCGACCTGCCAAATTCTTGCAATTAGTTTTCGTCCGGGAAAATCTACCTCAACAGTAACCCATTCACCTTGTTCATCCAGCACAGGATGAACCGGAATTTTAGAAAAATCCTGAAATTCATAACTGGCCATTTGTTCTCCGTGCAGATTAAGAACCTGTTTAAAATATCCATATCGGTAAAGTAACCCTACAGCCGTAAGATTTACTTTCATGTCGCTGGCTTCTTTCAGATAATCTCCTGCCAGCATGCCTAGACCTCCTGAGTAAATTTTTAAGGAATCGTGTAATCCATATTCCATACTGAAATAAGAGATTTGAGGTCCATCACAATTTTGTCTTACTTCCATATATCGGGAGAAGTCATTATGTACCTCATGCATCTGAGAGATAAATTTTTCATCATTTTCCAGCTGCAGGAAACGCTTATAATTCACCTCATCAAGCAAAATAATAGGATTATGGGCACATAATTCCCATAATTCAGGATTAATATATTTAAATAATTCTCGGGCACTGGTATTCCAGACCCACCAAAGGTTTTTTGATAATTCGCGCAAGGGAGCCAGACTTTCCGGCAAATGAGATTCTACAATTAATTTTCTCCAGACAGGTTGTTCATTTTCCTGCCATTTAATATATGTGCGATCTTCTATGCTCATTATAATTTTAAATTTAATACTAAAAAAGGCAACCCAAAAATACACTTTCTGTTCTGAAGAGCTCCGTATTTGCTGATTATTTTGGATTGATTAATAAACTAATTTCGTTTTTTTCTTTTTGTAATGGGTTTTAATTTCTGTTTAGTTTTTTGAAGCCTTTGTATTTCAAGTTCCAGTGTTCTGATTTTTTTATCTTTCTGATTAATAACTTCCTGCAATTTTTCAACTTTAAAATGTTCTTCCACAATGTCAGGAACATCATCAGTTAATCGGAGAGTAAAATCACTTAACACATTCATATAATTAATAAAAGCTTCATATGGCGAATCAAATGGATTCGTATAAGTCTGCCCCAGGTTGCCAGAGAAATACTTAGTGGACATATAATAAAAATGATCACTTTCCTGAAGGTAAAGCCAGTCTTTTATTAATTCATCATTTTTGCAATTAGCCATCCGTTGTGAAAGAACATATAGTTTTTCAAATGCCTCTTTCTGCATTTCATTACCGAGCCACGAAGTTAAATCTCTTTCTTCATCAGCCCATGATATGGGATCAGGAACACTAACAATTGAAACAGGTTGCAACTCCTGAATTGCCTGAGAAGGAGTGACAAATTTCAGATTTTCATTTTTAACAATATTGTCGACCCAATGTTCAAGAAAATTAAAGATGCCACTTTCCTTCGGCTGCCTATGTCCAAAAGTTTCATAATTCAAAAAAAGGTTAACAACTTCTTCTTTTTCGTGAAGTTTATTGATCCATCCTGTAAATTTTTCAGCAGTTAAAGGAAATTCCGACCAGTTGTTATTAGAGAAACGGAATGTAATATCGTCGCTAAGTTTAAAATTCCGCATTAAAACTTTCATGCGGGGATTGATTGCATTAACGTATAAAAAATTTGGGCTTTTCCAACCAAGAACCTGCCGTGCACCTTCTGTTAGAATGGCTTTATAGCCCATTTTATGGATATGAGCTCCTATTTCATCGGAATATATCATTTCGGTATTTCTGAAAACTTTAGGTTTCTGACCGAAAAGATTTAGAATCCTCTTTTCGTGGAGGATAACCTGTTTTTCAAATTCATCTTTATACTTAAGTGATGAAAGGGAGTGAGAATATGTCTCAGAAAGAAATTCGACATATCCGGTTTTTGCCAGATCGTGAAATGATCTAATGACCTCGGGTGCATACAGTTCAAACAGATCCAATGCAACACCTGTAATTGAAAATGCCACATGGAATTTTCCCTTATATTTTTCGGTCAGTTTCAATAAAAGTTTATTGGTTGGCAGGTAACTTTTTTCTACTACTTTCCTGAGGGATGTTTCATTTGCATAATCGTCGTAATAATAATGATCGTTCCCAATGTCAAAAAAACGGTACCGACGGTACTTGAACGGATGATGGATTTGAAAAAACAGACATATTGATTTCATTCTAAGATGCAATTAGTTAACTTTAACTGGTTATACTTTTATATACCTTATTCACTTCTTTAGCCGAATGTATCCAGGTAAGTTCATTCACTTCCTGTTTTCCGGATTTTTTTAAAAATTTTGCCAAAGAAGAGTAGTTAAGCAGTCCATAAATAGAATCTGCCATTGCATATGTATCCCAAAAGTCAATTTTTATAGCATGTTTTAATATTTCGGATACTCCTGATTGATTGGAAATAATAACCGGAACATTAGCTTGCATGGCTTCTAAAGGGACAATCCCAAAGGGTTCCGATACCGAAGGCATAACAAAAACATCGGTTAATTTAAACATTTGATTTACTTCATCGCCTTTCAGGAACCCTGTAAAATGAAACTTATCAGATAATCCCAGTTGGGCTACCCTGGCAACCATTTTATTCATTTTATCCCCGCTACCTGCCATAACAAATCTTACGTTTTTCATTTTTTTTGATAAAAGGAAAGCTGCTTCAACAAAATATTCAGGACCTTTTTGGATGGTTATCCGTCCAAGAAATGTAACTACTTTTCCATTTACACCTTTTTTAAATTTAACATCATTTGTATTGACTACCGGTTCAACGGCATTATATATTGTCGTTATTTTTTCGGGAGGAATATAATATTTATCAATAATGGTTTGTTTAGTAAAATTACTTACTGCAATTATTCTGTCGGCATTTTCCATTCCTTCCCTTTCTATAGCATAAACTGTCGGATTAACATTTCCTCCACTGCGATCAAAATCGGTGGCATGAACATGTATTACCAGTGGTTTTCCAGAAATTTTTTTTGCTGCAATACCTGCAGGATAGGCTAGCCAATCATGTGCATGAATCAGATCGAAGCTTATGTCATTTGCTAATGCTTCAGCCACTATGGCATAATTTTTTATCTCTTCAATAAGATTAGATTCATAGGAGCCGCTAAATTCAATTTTATATCCTTCAGTTGTTTTAACAAAACGATTTTTTATTTTCTGTCGTTGGCTTTTAAAATGCCAGAATTCTTCTTCGTTTACATACGGAATCAGATTTGAATGTACCTCAAAGTATTCAAGTTTTTTTTCTAAATCAGTGAATATAACTTCCTTTTTTGTAACAGGAATTTCATTTGCACCTATAAGTTGAAAAGTGGAAGTTTCTTCATCTCCAAACAGTTTAGGAACAACAAATAATATTTCAAGTCCTTGAATACTTGCCAGACCTTTTGTTAATCCATAACAGGCTGTGCCTAATCCACCTGAAATATGGGGAGGGAATTCCCATCCAAACATCAGAATTTTCATAACCTGTCTTTTAACGGTTTAAAATTATTTACCAGGTGAAGTGCGTAAAAAACTCCTGCAATATTCCATGCCTGAGACACAGCTCCCTTTCCTTTATGCGGCGGGTCTCCGTTATAAAATTCTGAAAAAGTACCTACACAATGTTCTGTTAAAGCTTCCTCAAACTTTTCAAGCTGAGCCTTGATAAAAGGTAGACCACCTGCACCATGTATATCCAGGTAGGTTTCAGTGAAGAATTGGATCAGCCAGGGCCAGACAGAACCCTGATGTATGGCTGCCTCACGTTTGTCAGAACCTCCCTCCACTATTCCCTTATAACGCAAATGATCGGGAGAAAGAGACCGCATTCCGCGCCTGGTCAGCAACTTTTGTTTTGCAACACTAAGTATCTGTTTCTTTTGATCTTTTGAAAGAGGTGAATATCTCATTGCTGCGGCAATTATCATATTTGGTCTTACAGCCCAATCTGCATTTCCATCTTTAACTACATCTGCCAAATGTTCATGTCCCTGATTCCAAAAGGTCTTTAGAAAGGCATTCCCCACTTTTTCAGGCACATCCTTCCAATGGCTTACGAATTCCTTATTTCCTATCCGACCAAACATTTCCAATGCGAATACAATGGCATTGTACCATAGGGCATTTACTTCAACTGCCAGGCCATCTCTTTGTACTGCAGGTTTACCATTAACATAGGAATTCATCCATGTGAGCGCTGTATCTTTTTTTTCAGCCTCAATCAATCCGTCAGAATTCATATTTATAAATTCCGGAATTGATCCTCGGTAAGCCTCCAATATCTCTCTTACTGTATTGCAGTAGTTTAGCCACACACCTTTAGGAGACCTATGGTTTTTGGTATACTGCTGCAAAGCCCAGATAAACCATAATGATGCATCAGCTGAACTGTAGATTTTTGTTGGATTAAAGATGTTGTCGGGGAAGAGTCCATCTTTAAGGTATGTTTTATAAGTACCCAGTATTTCTTCATAAAGGTTGTTGCTGCCTGTTGCCAAAGCTATCCCAGGCAATGAAATAAATGTTTGTCGGCTGATGCTGTCGTACCAGGGAAAACCGGCAATAATAGTTGTTTCTTCTTTTTTTTGATAGATAAACTGCCCGGCGGCATTTTTCAGAGTTAAAGAATAAGTAGCTCTGTGGCTGCCTTTGTTAACTTCCCTGGAGAAAATTTGTTTAAATGAATTTGGCGTTGCATTTTCAATGCCGGCTGCAAAAACCATCTTCTCACCCGGATTAAGTTGTAACTCGAAATAACCTGGAACAAACAGATCTTCAAGGTAATCATAACCCCTGTTTAATTCTTTAATATATTCTATGTTGTAATACCAATCGGGCACGGGTACAAATTCATTTTTTTTACTGAACTGCATATACAGTTCCGGATAACCATCATATAGCTTTGTGCTGATACCATTTTCTACCAGAAGGTACTTGCTGTTTACAAATAAATTGGCCTTACTTAAATTGTGCATATTTCGAAAAGCAAGAAATGGCTTAAATCGGAATGTTGTCCTTTCTGGTGCTTCTTTAAGTGTATATCGAATGAGTATCTGCTTTTTTCTTTCACTGAGAATCCTCTCCATGACGAAAATAATACTGCCAATTCGATAGGTGATTTTGGGACTTTGGCTAAACTCGATGTTTTGAATATATTTATGTCCGTTAGGTTCATAAATACCACCTTTATAACGGTGAATGCCAAGCTTAAATTCTTCTTCTTCTTGAATGATTGACACATCGAGCGATGAAAGAAGAACATGTTTTTCTTCTGCAAAATGACTAATGGGGCAAACCAATAACCCATGATACTTTCGGGTATTGCATCCATTTAAAGTAGTACTGATATAGGACCCTGTTCGATTAGATCGCAAAATTTCCCGATCGAGTGAATACAGGAGATTTATCAACTGTTCCTTGTCAAACTTAAGATAGCTCATTTTGGCCTGTTTTTATCAGCGATGCTACTTATTCTTTCAAAAAGTAAATTTATTTCATTAGTTAGATTAAGATAAGGAATTTGTTCCTGGAGCTGTTGTGCTTTTTTTAAACTTTCTCTCAAAAAATACAGGTGTTCCTGAGTAAACATATTATACGGCTTGTGGTTCAATGCAGAAATTATTTTTTGAACATTTTTTGAAGTTTTACGACTTTCAGATTCAATCAATGCAGTCTGAAAAATGCCCCAAATATGATTGATGGCAGATGTTGACAGATGAATCATATCTTCATCATAAAACCGGTAGTCGCGTAATTCATCCATCATGATTTCGTATGAGGGGAAATAATTGCAATTTTCTTCGCCAAATCCTCTTATAATATTATCAATCGACAGCAGGAGTGTTGCTTTGCTGCGTTGATTTTCAATGGCTCCATCTTTCCAGTGCCGGATAGGGCTAACTGTAAATACCACTTTCAGACCCGGGTTAATTTTCCATATTTCAGGAAGAATTTGACGGTATTCCTCCACAATTTCACCTGGTGTTAAACGAAACCGCCGGAATTCCTTATCCGGAATTTTATGGCAATTGGAAACCGTCTGGCCTGTAGGTTTATATTCATATACCCAGGCAGTGCCGAAGGAAAGAAAAAGAAGGTTGGCTTTTTGTAAAAATGAAGAAGATTCCTCAATCTGATGATTTATATTTCTTATTGCTTTTTCAGCATCTGGCGAAGAAAACTTTCCATGATGATAAAAGCTATGATAGAGTCCATTATATTGGATTAAGTGTTCTGATTTAAATTGTTTTTTTTGTAAAAGATTTTGCAGACCATGAGCAATAGATATCGGATTATAAAGTATGCCGAAAGGATTTAAATCTACAGGGTATTTCAACAGCACCATTTTATTGCCGATGTTTTCAGAAAAGCATGAGCCCATGAACATTGTTGAATTTCTATATCCTGTTTTCCATCCGAAGTCAGGTATTTTTACTTCGGTTTGAAAATTTAAATTCATTTTACTTTGCTTTTGGGATATCCGTTTTTTTAAGAACAAGACCAGTACGTGCAGGAAGGTACATCCTCAAATAATGTTGACTTGTAATTCCCCCAATTGGCATGGTGTAGTAAGGAAAGTCTTCTTCAATCCGGTCGTAACCACCAAACCGACTTGAGTCTGTGCTTAATATGATATTATATTTACCGGGTCCCAGGGGAATGCCGTAGTCAGTAAAAGATTGTACTGGATTAAAGTTGTAAACAAAAAGAAACAATCCTCTGTGATATGCAAGTACTTTATCTGGCTTATTTTCCAAAACCAAATCGACGGAAGGAATGGTAAGTAATTTATGGTCACGGATAAATTCAATCATATCCTTATCGAAATCATACAACCAATGGAACTTGAGCTGTGGATCTTCAGAGAGGCTCCAGAGTCGCCGGCAATGCTTATATGACCATCCGTTTCCCGGACGGGGAAAATCAATCCATTCGGGATGACCGAATTCATTTCCCATAAAATTAAGATATGCGCCACCGGCTGTGGTTGCCGTAATCAGTCGTATCATCTTATGCAATGCAATACCACGATCAACAATCATGTTGGGCTGGTCTTTCCGCATGCTGTAATACATCTCCTTATCAATGAGCCTGAAGATAATGGTTTTATCACCAACAAGAGCCTGGTCATGAGATTCGGCATAACTCACTACTTTCTCATCAATCCGTTTCGAAGTGAGACTGTGGAAAATATCACCAACTTCCCATTCATCGTCGCTTTTTTCCTTAATTATTTTTATCCAGTAATCAGGAACACCCATAGCCATACGGTAGTCGAAACCCATTCCGCCTTTATCTTTCGGCACAGCGAGACCGGGCATTCCACTCATATCTTCTGCAATGGAAATGGAGTGGGGTTTTATCTTCTTGATCAGGTTATTAGCCAGAGTCAGGTAAGTAGTGGCATCCAAATCAACATTCCCATTGAAATAATCGCTATAGCTGGTAAACGATTTGCCAAGTCCATGGTCGTAATACAATATGCTGGTTACACCATCGAAACGAAATCCGTCGAAGCGGAAAACTTCGAGCCAATACTTTAGGTTGGAAAGTAAAAAATGAAGCACTTCATTTTTTCCATAATTAAAAATATAGGAATCCCAGGCCGGATGCTCTCCTTTGCCTCCCTCATGAAAAAACTGGTAACGTGTGCCGTCATATTTCCCCAATCCTTCTACTTCATTCTTTACTGCATGGGAATGTACAATATCCATAACGACAGCCATTCCCATTTCATGGGCATCATCAATCAAATGCTTTAAATCGTCGGGTGTGCCAAATCTGGAAGAAGGAGCGAAAAAGCTGGAAACATGATATCCGAAGCTTCCATAATAAGGATGTTCAGGGATAGCCATTAGTTGTACTGTATTGTACCCGTTAGCTTTAATCCTGGGAAGCATTTCTTTTCTGAATTCATTGTAAGTATGGACTTTTTCATCTTCCCCTGCCATGCCTATATGGGCTTCATAAATTAAGGGTGGTTCAGTTAATCCATTAAAATCTTTTTTCCATTGAAATGTATTTTCAGGATACCACACTTTTGCATTGAAAATTTGTGTTTCAGGATCCTGTACGACATAATTTGCCCAGGCGGGTACTCGTTTTCCAGCATCGGTTGCCCAATGCATGGAAAGGGCATATAAATCACCATGATGAAGATCATTCCTTTCGAGATTCAATTCCCAATTACCATGTCCAACAGACTGAAATGCATATTTTTTCTGCTCTTCCCAAGAATTAAATGTACCGATTAAATAAATATAAGTTGCATTAGGTGCCCATTCACGTATTACCCATCCCTTATTTGTTTTATGCAGTCCAAAATATAAATAACCACTTGCAAATTCATAAAGGGAACTATTTCCGGCAAGTTCCTTTTCTTTTTTATTAGCTGATTCAATTCGATTTGTAATTGTCTCTTCAAAAGGTTTTAGCCACAAATCATCCTGAACAAGTTTCGGTATATTTTTTAGCATGTTCTTTTATTATAAAGATAGGAAACACTCAGGAAAATTCATCAATCCGGAATAAAAATATTCAGATTATAACTAAAACATATTGCCCTCAACCTGACATCCGGAGACTACTTTGTAAATAAAGACTTTCATTCGGGTGTAAATTATTTCAGTTCTTAATGAGTATCTATGTGAATATTTACCCGTATTGAAAAATTCATAGTGATAATTAATTCAAAAAATGCCCTTATTTATTTTTTTTAAATAGTCTTTTTACTTTTTGCCACACATTTTTCTTTGGTTTAATTTTATCCAGTTCTTTTGATTTTAATTTGCCAAGATTTTTCTCTTTTCTATTTCCTGCAAAAAAATGATCAATGAAATTTGGTTGTCTTTCCATTTCAAGCATCTCCTTATAATATGGCAAATCAAGATCAGCAAGCAGCTCATTATCTAAATCGGGAAACCGGGCATTTTGAATATTTTTGTAATCAGGATCATCATACAAGGATCTGAAAAATTTACCAACAATAGGCAAAGCGGTATAGGAACCTTGCCCCAACCTGCTGCTTTTGAATCTGATGCCTGGTTCCTCGCCTCCAACCCAAGCGCCTGTTACCAATGCTGGGGTAAATCCAATAAACCAACCATCAGCATAATTCTGGGTTGTTCCAGTTTTGCCTGCAAAGTCTCCCCTGATATCATAGTTTGTGCGAATTTTTGCTCCTGTCCCTTTTTGTATTACAGCTTGCATCATGTGAGTTACCAATTGACAATTTACCTCATTTAGTTCTGTTTTCGTCCCCTGAGGGAGTTGGAATTCTTCAAGTAAATTATTGTCAGTTGTAGAAATGGAACGCAGGTAAAAAGGCTCTTTTTTCATTCCTCTGTTTACGATTGTAGCATATGCAAACAGAAGGTTTTGCAGACTCTCAGAATGAACACCTAGCGCTATTGAAGGTACTTTTGGAAGATTGGCATCCAGTCCCAGCTCATTTACAGTACTTATAACATTATTAATTCCTGTTTCCATTAAAAGATCAACTGTTACCGTATTCACCGAATGGGCAAGTCCTCCTTCCATTGTATAGAAACCTTTATGCTGGCCATCAAAATTGGCAGGAGAATAGTTGTCAAATTCACTGTAAACTGCTTGTTCTGCAGGATAATAGTCGAAAGGGCTCAATCCGTTTTCCAAAGCAGCCAGATACACAAAAGGTTTAAACGTAGAGCCTGGCTGTCTTTTTGAAAGTACATGGTCGTATTTAAAAAATCGAAAATCAATGCCACCTACCCATGCCTTTAATTCACCGGTTGCAGGTTCAATAGCCAAAAAGCCGGCATTCAAAAACTTCAGGTAATGTTTAACCGAGTCCAGCGGAGTTGTTTCCACTTCTTTCATTCCATCCCAGGTAAATAAAGTGGCATTTATCTTTTGATTAAATGCTTTTTTTATTTCCTCGGGCGAATGACCTGAGGCTACCATGTTTTCATATCTTTTGGTACGTCTGACAGCACGTTGAAGAATATTTTCATTGCCTCTCCAGGGATCCTGTTCCGACCAATGTTTGTCAAAATCTTCCTGAAGCGACTTCATTTGCTCATGTACCGCCTGAACAGCATATTGCTGGTAATCAAAATTAATGGTCGTTTGAATTCTAAGACCATCGGTATATAGATTCCATGGTTCTCCGTTTTCTTTTGTATGGGTGGCACACCATTCAAGCAATTCAGGTTTAATCATTTCTAAAAAATAAGGCGCAGGGCCCTCATTAAAAGAAATCTTCCTGTACTTAAGCTCGAGAGGTTTTTCTTTCAGAGAATCCCCTTCTTCCTGGCTCAGGTAATCATTATTCACCATTTGTGAAATCACTACATTCCTTCGTTGCTTCGATCTTTCAGGATTTATGCGTGGATTATAGGTGTTGTTGGCTTTTAACATTCCAATTAAAACTGCAGCTTCATTTACAGTTAAATCGGCTGGATTTTTACTAAAAAATCGTTCTGCTGCAACTTCTATCCCAAATATATTTTCACCAAAAGGCACTGTATTTAAATACAGGGTAAGTATCTCCTCTTTGGAATATATCCGTTCAAGACGATAGGCAATAATTGACTCCCGAAGCTTATTAACCGGCAAGGATAGAAATCCAAGATCATTCCTTGGAAACAGGTTTTTTGCCAATTGTTGGCTTAATGTACTGCCTCCACCTGAACTACGGTCCATAAGTAAAATAGTTTTTACCAAAACCCTCATTAGGGCAATCTCGTCAATACCTCTGTGTTCGTAAAAACGGGCATCTTCGGTAGCAATGAGTGCATCAATCACTTTAGGGGAAATTTCACTAAAATTTATACTGCTGCGATTTTCAACGTAATATCGTCCCAACAACTTCCCATCATCCGAAAAAACCTCTGATGCTGTAGGATTGCTGATTATTTTAAGTTGCGCAGAGGTAGGAACATGTCCTGTATATCCAAAAAATACGGAAAAAAGCAAGATAAGGAAAAGTGCAAATCCTGTTGCACCAAGTAAAAGCAAAACTTTTAAGGTTTTTTTTCCTGCCTTTTTTTTACTGGTGTTGTTAATTGAAGATTTTAATTTCTTCAATTTGTTATATAGTGGTTCCTTCACGTGTCTGTTTTCAAATGTGTATTAGCATATAACGTATTAAATGCTCTATTGTATTGTATTCAGGGTTAATATATTTTTCAGTGGCTACACTTCAAAGGTCATGCCGTAAAGTAATAAATGGCTGTAAAAATTAAAGCACATCAAGTTTTTTTTCATTAACAGGGGAAGAAATCCTGACAAACAGAACCTCAGGTGATGTAAATGATTTATTTTTAAAAAATTGATTCATAATTCAAAAAACAATGAAAAGTACAGGTTTTACAACTCGATCATTAAATGTTTCCTATTCGAAAAAAGATCCACATAATAGTTTGCAAATGCCACTTTATGAATCAGTGGCGTTTGAGTTTGATACTGCAGAACAAATTGAAGCGAATTTTCGTGGCGAATATGCAGCTCATGTTTACTCCCGGGCTTCAAGTCCAACTGTTGAATATTTTGAATTGAAGATTAAAGAATTAGTTAATGCACACGGCGTACTGGCAGTAAGTTCAGGAATGGCAGCAATTGCAAATACTATTATTGCTATTGCTAAAGCAGGGGAAAATATTGTTTCAGGATATCAGCTTTTTGGCCATACGTATGCTCTTTTTACCCAGACATTTTCAGAATTGGGACTTGAGTTCCGATTCTCCGCATTAAAGCAAAAAGAAGAAATTGAAAAGCTGATTGATTCAAAAACCCGAGCAATATATTTCGAAACTGTTACCAATCCTCAGCTGGAAATTGCCGATATTGATATGCTGGCAACAATAGCCCACAGGCATAACCTTCTTCTGATTGCCGATAGTACACTTACCCCTCCTCATGTCTTTCATGCAAGAAATTTTAATGTGGATGTGGAAGTTATTTCCGCTACAAAATACCTTTCAGGCGGAGCTACCTGTTTTGGAGGTGTAATTGTGGACTATGGAAATTATAATTGGTCAAATAATCCTAATTTTAAAGATTTTTCTGAAAAGTATGACAAGAATGCTTTTATAGCAAAACTTAGAAAAAACAGCTATCGAAATACGGGGGGAAGTATGGCTCCTCAGACTGCTAATTATATGATTCATGGAATCGATTTAATGGAACTTCGTGTTGAAAAATGCTATAAAAACTGCATAGCTCTGGGTTCATTCCTTCAAAAACAACCGGAAGTTAAAAAAGTGAAATATCCGGGTTTGGAATCGGATTCCGGGTTTGCGTTAGCAGCAAAATATTTTAATGGAATACCGGGTACAATAATTACATTTGATCTAAAATCAAAAGAGGCTTGCTTTGAATTTATGAACCGTTTAAAGATTATAAGAAGGGCTACGAATTTGAACGATAATAAATCGCTGATAATCCATCCTCACTCAACCATATATGCCGAATTTTCTGAAGAAGATCGCAGAAAAAGCAATATTCGCGACACTATGCTACGGTTGTCAGCAGGAATTGAAAATACAGATGATTTAATTCAGGATATAGAACAAGCCTTGGTCTGATTTAATTATTCTACGGTAAAGCTTGCCTCACCATAACGAATTTTTCCTGCATCACTTATTCCTTCAACTGTAATTATATATTTGCCCTTTTGATCTGACGTGTAGAAGGAGAGATTGGCGTTTCCATTTTTCAGAATCAGTTCAGGTTCCCAAAAGAGAGTAATCCGAATATCGGACGAGCCCCTTCTTTTATTTTCAGGCAGGTACTTTGGAGAATAAAAATCCCGGTAGGCAGAATAACCCACTATTTTTTTTTCCAGTACTTCTTTTACATTTTCTTTTTTTTCTTCCTTCCCTTTTCGGGTATATATAGCAATAACTCCATTTGCTCCCTCTACACCAAAAATGGCCAGATTTTGTGGATTTTTTAAGATCTCTACTTTTTCTATATCTCCAATGGGAATTGATTTAACCTTTCGAACTGAACTGATAATTTGTTCAGTGATTTCTCCATCACTTTCGTTTCCCCAGTTTGAAGAATTGTTCTCAATTATCGGGAGGCCATCAATCAGGAATAATGGAGAGGAGTTCCCTGAAACATTGCTTGTCCCTCTTAACGAAATTTCATCGCCGTTTATATCCAAACCAGCTACCTTTCCTTCCAGAAAGTCAACAATATTTCCAAATGATGCTTCTCCCTTAGGAACTTCAATAACCTGGTCTGCCTGTTCGTAAAGGCGAAAATGTCCGTCACCGGTTAACTCTTTTAATTTTCGTTCTGGTTTGGCAGAACGGAGCCTTCTGGCATTCTGAAGCTTTTTTACATCCATGGTAAGAAAGTAGGTGATGTCGGATGCTGAAGGGTAATTGTAATTCGTTTTAAGCGACTTTGCATAGAAACCAGGAACCGGTAATTTCTCTTCCTGCATTAAGCTGATATTGGTTCTTTTTCGTCCCCGTTGTTTTTTAGCCTGAATAAATGCTTTAGCTGTATCGTTAAAAAGCAGGCCTGAGAATGTAAATTGACCATTTTCATTTGTAATTTGCTCCAGTATAGCCATTTCCCGGTCCTTCTCCACAATCATGGTAATTTCCTTGTTTTTTAATGCTTCCCCTGTTTTACTATTTGTTGCAATACCCTGGAGTTCCAATCCTGTCCTTTGTTTATATTTCAAATCAGCATCTGCATTCGGTATATTGTTCCAGAAATAACTGCTCCATCCGTTGGTGAGCATCAAAAGACGTTGTTTTGTATTTGCACTGAGTATGGAGTCTGAAAAATAATCAGCCGGAGTTTCAACAAAACCTTTAAGTTCAGATGAAATTAACAGGTGAGTTAAAATATTCTGAGAAGTGTTATTTCCAGGATACACAGCTTCGTGCACTACTGCCGCTGACAGGTTTGAAATATCATTTAATGAGTCGTTTCCTGTTATGAGCACATTTATTTCAACGCGGCTGGTAACTTTTTCTTTATCCGGATTTATTGTTAGTTTATTCAACTCTATATCATCGGAAAATATAAGCAGTTCAGAAACCGGCCGAAGGTTATTGTCAAGCAAAGTTAACTGATTAATGCCTCCTCCAAGCATGTTGCTGTCGAATTTCACCAAATGGTTTTTTTCTTCAATTTGTACCGGCTGGTAGAATAGTACATTTCCCCGGTGCATGTTAACCAGGTAAAATGTTTTGTTAAGATATTTATCTGAATTTCCCGTCACATTGATTAAAAGATTTTTGCTGGTCTGATTAACCAGTTGAATTTTTATTCCTTCTGAAACTATCAGCGAATCGAAGCTGTACTTGAAAGATGGTGATTCATTTATTACAATATGGTAGGTTTTCCCTGGTTCGGGATTCAAAAAGAAAAGACCCATTCCTTTGTAATCGCTTCTGAAAGTAACAACATTCCTGCCTGAGGCATCAATAACCGCACCGGTTACATCAATTCCATATCCGCTTTCATCAATGGCTTTAAATGCTATCAGGTTGGATATGCCTTCAAGTAATTCTCCTCCTTCGGGTAAAAAAGCAACATCAGCAATTCTGCGTGCAACAGGATTTTCGGGCTTTCTTAACATTACCCCCCGAAGTGACCCTGAGGGTTCAAGAACAGTTACCGTTTTGTAGAAAAACGACTCATTGCCAAAATTCATCAGGTAATCGGTAAAGGCACTTAAAATATAATTGCCTTGCTGAAGTGTATCGGGTATAGGAATTTGACCGGGAGCCTGACCGTTTATGCTCATTAATTTTAATTCTAATACAGGTTCTCCATTTTCTCCGGTAAGTTGAAGATAAACATTCTCACTTCCAGGTATAAGACGTCCTGAACGACTGTCGGTGACATATGTTTTTAGCCAGATGGTATCTCCTGTAGAATAAAGTTCCCGATCGGTATGAAGGTATATCTTTTCGACAGGCACTTTCTCATATGATTTTACCCATGTCTCAATGTTCTGTGCATATAGTCCCGAAATCATCAGGAACAGTGGAACGGTGATAAGAATATTTATTTTTTTCATCGTTCATGATTTTCATCGAATATAATAAAAAATACGCTAATTTTTGATACTTTAGTTAACCTTTTAGGATTAATAATGAAAAGCCACCATGTGCAAATAGATAATAATTGAGCTTTATTTTAACAGTTTTTGAATTTTTTTTACCGGCAGTTTTCTTTCTTGCCAACAGTCAAACTCAATGGAATAAAATTGAGAAGGAAAATATTAAGGAAGCGTTAATATACAACTTTATAAATGTTGTAAACTATTTAAATTTCGTTTAAGTCCTTTAAATCCGGTTCGCTTTACTGCAGAATTTTTAAATAGTTTATTATATCGGGGCCTGTCCATTTCATACCATTCTTTTTTGGTTAGGCTCAGTAAATCAGGATGAGGTTCAAAAGCCGGTTCGTTATGGGGAAATGATTTAAGGTTCCATGGGCAGACATCCTGACAAATATCGCAGCCAAATACCCGTTTATCAAACTTATTCTTTAGGTTTTCATCCAGATCGCCTTTTAATTCGATGGTCTGATAGGAGATGCATTTGCGGGCATCCACCACATGGTTGGCCACAATTGCCTTGGTCGGACAGGCATCAATGCACCTGGTACAGGTTCCGCAATGGTCGCTAACCATTCTGGGGTTATCATATGGGAGTTCAACATCAAGAATCAGTTCGCCAATAAAGAAAAAACTGCCGTGCCGGGTAGAAATCAGGTTGCTGTTTTTTCCAATCCATCCCAATCCTGCGCGACATGCCCAGGCTCTTTCAAGTATAGGTGCAGAATCAGTAAAAGGTCGGGCATTGCAGGGGCCGTTTATTTCCTGTATGTAATTGAATAATTTGCGAAGCTTTCCCTTTAGAACAAAATGATAGTCGGTTCCATAGGCATATTTCGACAGAACAGGCGCTTCAGAATCCTGCTGAGTTTTTTGAGGGAAGTAATTCTGAAGCACTACTACTATGGATTTTGCATTTTCGAAAAGCAGGCGGGGGTCTAAACGCTTTTCTATATTCCGCGTCATGTAATTCATTTCCCCCTGCATTCCTGAATCCAGCCAATCATGATAGTGCTTTTTTTCTTCTTTCAGAAATCCGGCTGGTAAAACAGCACATTCCAAAAAGCCCAATTCTGTTGCTTTCGATTTTATTAGCTGTAAAGTACTAACAGGATTTATCATGTGGAAGTATTTACATCATCGGGTTCCTGAAACTTTTAAAAGAAACCAAGCTCCAGACGAGCTTCTTCACTCATCATTGACTTATCCCAGGGCGGGTCGAAAGTTAAATCTACATTTACATTCTCAACGCCTTCTACCGAACGTGCTGCCTGTGTTACATCGTCCATTAAGATATCTACTACAGGGCACCCGGGAGCGGTAAGTGTCATCACAATATTGGCGATGTTGTTTTCATCCACGTCAACATTATATATCAAACCCAAATCATAAACATTTACCGGTATTTCCGGATCATAAACCTCTTTCAGGTTTTCTATAATCTGATCTATCCTTTTGTCCATACCTATTTCCCTCCTTCTGTTTCCAATCTGTTGTATGCAACAGCATACAACTTGATTTGTTTTACCATAGCCAACAACCCGTTGGCGCGAGTTGGTGAAAGATGCTGTTTCAATCCCAGATCATCAATAAAATGCAATTCGTTTTCTGTAATTTCTTTGGGTGTGCGATCCGATACCACTCTCAAAAGAAGTGCCACCAGGCCTTTAACAATTACAGCATCGCTTTCACCTTTGAAGCGAATTTTCCCATTGTTTTTTTCTGCAACAAGCCACACCCGAGACTGGCATCCCTTTATCAAATTCTGATCCGTTTTTTCTTTTGGATCAAGATCTTTCAGTTGGTTCCCCAACTCAATCAGGTAAGCATATTTATCCATCCAGTCTTCGTAGACTGAAAATTCTTCTATTATCTCTTTCTGAACATCTTCAATTGTCATGATTTTTCTTTCTCAAATTAAAGGATACAAATGTCGGAATTTTTTATTTGAAGGCAAATAATCCCCGTTAAATTGTTTAAATGGTGAGTGAAGGAATAGTTTTCCTGGTTCTTTTTAGTTAATCCATACATAGAAATTAGCCTTTTCCATTGGCTCCAAATTTTAAACGTTCAACCATTCGCTTGCTTTCTGCGGGCAATCAGGCTGATGTAGAACAACTGGAAGCTGTGATATATCATAATGGGAAGTAACCATATTCCTGCACCGCTGATGCCGTTAAACAATACACTGGCAAAAACTGAGCCATGCACCAGCGATTTTTTTGTCCCGGCAAATTGGAGCGTAATCCGGTCTTCCCTGTTAAAGTGCATTTTATGTGCAAGATAACCTGTGAAATTCAGCATCAGGAAAAACAGCAGGATAACTGCCAGGCATAGTCCGGCAAGTGCTGCCCAGCTTACCTGGGAAAAAATTCCTGCCATAAATGATTTGCTAAAAGACTCATATACAATAAGCAGGATTATTATTTTATCAAAGGCCGCCAGCTTTGGCAGGTGTTTTGTCAACCAGTTTATCAAAAACCGATGCAACAGCAATCCCGCTATTACGGGAACAATTATTTGTATAACAAGTTGAAGCAAAACATTCGCAAAATCGAATCCTGCCGCTTGAGCCGAAAGAAAAAGACCCATCCAGAAAGGGGTGACTAAAATACCTATCATCCCCGATATGCTTGCATTGAAAATAGCACCCGGAATATTCCCACCGGCAATTGATACCATAACTACAGAAGAAGAAACGGTAGATGGCAACGCTGCCAAAAAGAACATTCCCATCCAGAATAGCTCAGAATCGGTACCTTTCACCAATGGATAAAAAGGCAGTATTATCAATGGAAATACTAGAAAAGTTGTTAACTGAATAGCCACGTGCATCCTCCAGTTGCTCATGCCTGTTTTTAACTTTCCGGGATTGAGTTTTAATCCATAGAAGAAAAAAATAAGCACCACGCCGATATCAATAATCAAACCTAAATGTACCGGTCCTGAATTCATGCCAATACCGGGTCTTATCCAGGCAATTACAATCATCAGCAGCAATCCTGTAATAAACCAATCGGGAAGATGTTTCTTCATGTTTCCATTTAATTAGAACAATGAAAATATCAAACAAAAAACTTTTTTGCCCGCTTTAATGCATCCATAAAGAGGTCAACTTCCTCTTTTGTATTGTATAGCCCAAATGATATTCTTATGGTTCCAGGTATATCGAAGAACTTCATCAACGGATCGGCACAATGATGCCCTGTGCGAACGGCGATTCCCATTTTGTCGAGAAGTGCACCAATATCGAAAGGATGAATGCTATCAATGAGGAATGAAATAACTCCTGATTTTTGAGGAGCTTCACCAAAAATCCTTACTCCTTTTATTTCTTTTAGTTTTGACGTTGCATATTCAAGCAAGTCATGTTCCCATGCTGAAATGTTATCCAGACCAATTTCCTGAAGCAGGCCGATTGATGCACCGAATGCCACAACACCGGTGATATTGGGTGTTCCTGCCTCAAATTTATAAGGTATTTCACTGAATGTGGTTTTTTCAAAGGTCACTTCCGAAATCATTTCCCCGCCTCCCTGGTAGGGAGGTAACTGTTCCAGCCACTTTTTTTTCCCGTATAAAACTCCCACTCCGTTGGGGCCGTACATTTTATGTGCAGAAAATGCATAAAAATCAACATCCAATTCCTGAACATCTACTGAGAGATGTTGTACAGCCTGCGCACCATCTATAAAAACAGGAATATTTCTGGAATGCGCGGTTTCTGCAATTTTTTTAATTGGATTTATGGTTCCAAGAACATTGGAAACATGCGCCACTGCTATCAGTCGGGTTTTTGAATTAATCAGTTCGGGAAGCAGCCCAGTTTGTAATTCTCCCGATACAGATACCGGTAGCTTCACCACCTTTGCTCCTTTACTGAGGGCAATCAGCTGCCATGGAACCATATTCGAATGGTGCTCCATTTCAGAAACAATAATTTCACTTCCCCGGGTAAGGAATTGTTCTCCGTAAGATGCAGCTATCAAATTGGCACTTTCGGTTGTTCCTTTGGTAAAAATAATTTCTTCTCTGTTTTCAGCATGAATAAAATCTTTCACTTTATCGCGTACTGCCTCAAATTCAAGGGTTGTTTTATCGGCCATATAATGTGCTGCACGGTGTATGTTGCCATAAAATTCGTTATGCAGTTTCTGATGTATATTTAGCACCTGCACCGGCTTCTGGGTTGAAGCCGCATTGTCGAAATATACAAGTGGTTTATTAAAAACCTGTTGAGAAAGAACAGGAAACCAACTTCTTATTTTTTGAATGTCGTAACTCATTATTTTTCTGTTAAACAAGCGTTAAAGGTAAAAAAGCATTTTGAACCTGCATAAAGTTTTTATGCGCTTGTGATTCAAAGAAAGCGGTAATTGAAAGATAAATACAGCAATAGAACAAAAAAATACCCGCAAATTTTTATGTATGTAAAATTGCGGGTGCTAAGTGTATTATCAGAATATTACATCAACTTTCACAGTTATATGCACAATCATGACATCTGGCTACTTCGCCCCTCAATCTTTTTTCCACCAATTCATCTATGCGGTTTCGCAAAGGTTCCACTTTAACCTGTTGAATAACCTCATGAGTAAACGCATTCATCATCATCAGTCTGGCCATTTTTTCTTCAATTCCCCTGGCCCGTAAATAGAACAAAGCTTCTTCATCTATTTGACCTATGGTGGCGCCATGGCTGCATTTAACATCATCGGCATCAATAATAAGCTGCGGTTTCGTCTGCATGTTGGCCTTATCGGTAAGCAGCAGGTTATTGTTGCGCTGAAAGGCATTCGTTTTCTGAGCATCTCTCACTACATGAATCCTTCCTGAAAATGCGCCTGTAGATTCATCGTCCAGTACATTTTTGTAAATCTGGTTACTTTGACATTGTGGTTTTGCATGTATTACCTGAGTGAAATTATCGACGTGTTGTTTGCGGTCGATAAAGGCCATACCAAATAAATTTGCTTCTGCATTTTCACCATCCAGAATATATTTCAGATTGTTTCTTACCAATCCTCCATGCAAGGTTGAATACAGTGTACTTACCCTTGAATCCTGTTCCTGATGAATAAACACGGAATTCACACTTGTGGAATGGTTATGATGATTTTGCAAGACATAATATTCCAGTGATGCATTTGGCCCTACAAAAATTTCTGTCAATGAATTACTAAGATACCTGTTCAGGTTCATGGTATGATCGCATAAAATAAGTTTAACATGGGCACCTTCTTCTATGCGAATGAAATTTCGCTGGGTAACAAAAGAATCCTTTTCCGACTGAAGCAGATTAACCAGCTGAATGGGTTTTTCAACCGTAGTGTTATAGGGAACATACAGAAAATAACCGTCTTTGGCATAAAGTGTATTCAGTGCAACCATTGGATCCTCTGCAGTGTTTGCAAGGGATGCAAAATCAGCAAGCAGCCCGGGCTGTTTTATTGCTGTTTTCTCGAGGCTACCCAGAAGTATACCCTCAGGCAGTTCGTTCAACTGGCGGTTGTTCTCATAGAACCAGCCGTTTGACACAAAAGCCAGGTGCGTATCGAGCTGAGGCACATCACAATTGAAAACTGCATTCAAATCTACCTCTGCCGTTTTTTGCTGATGTATGAATTCATATTCATGAGTAAAGGAAGGCTGCAGGTTGGTATATTTATAGTTTTCTACTCTACGTGTGGGAATACCCTGCCTGATAAAATCCTGAAGTGCAGATCCCCGCTGATCGTTCAATATTTGGGGTGAGCCTTCCCTAAGGCTTTCCTTCACTTCGTTATAATGTGCGGCATATTTTAATGATAAATCTGCTTTTTCTGTTATAACACTCATTATTGAAATGCATTTTCTTGTTTAACCCAATCGTACCCTTTTTCCTCCAGTTCAATTGCCAGTTCGCGTCCTCCCGATTTTACCATTTTTCCTTTATATAAAACATGGACCTGATCGGGAATGATGTAATCCAGCAACCTCTGGTAGTGGGTAATAATAATAGTGGCATTATCGGATGTTTTTAAGGCATTCACACCATGTGCCACAATTTTCAGCGCATCAATATCCAATCCCGAATCGGTTTCGTCCAGTATCGCCAGCTTTGGTTCAAGCAAGGCCATCTGAAAGATTTCATTTTTTTTCTTCTCGCCACCGGAAAAGCCTTCATTTACCGAACGATTGGTGAGTTGTGTATCCATTTCAACCATCTCTTTTTTATCGCGCATCAGCTTGAGGAATTCGCCTGCTGTCAATTCTTTTTCTCCTCTCGATTTCCTGTGCTCATTTACTGCGGTTTTCAGAAAATTTACCATAGGCACACCCGGAATTTCTACCGGGTATTGGAAGCTTAGAAATAAACCACTCCTGGAACGATCTTCAGGCGCCATTTCAAGCAGGTTCTCTCCCATATAAGTTACCTCACCCCGGGTTACTTCAAACTCTTCTTTGCCCGCCAAAACATTTGCAAGGGTACTTTTTCCTGAACCATTAGGTCCCATTATTGCATGAATTTCGCCTGGCTTTACTTCCAGGTTAATACCTTTCAGAATCTCGTTCCCATCAATGGAAACATATAAGTCTTTTATTGATAACATTTTAGTATTCTAATTTTGAGCACCGGGTTTTACCACATGCTCATATTTAACATCAAATTATTTGCCATCCGGTAACTTACCCTACACTGCCTTCGAGGCTTATTTGTAACAACTTTTGGGCCTCAACTGCAAATTCCATCGGCAGTTTGTTAAGCACCTCTTTTGCATAGCCGTTTACAATCATGCCTATGGCTTTTTCTGTATCGATTCCTCGCTGGTTGCAATAGAAAATCTGATCTTCACCTATTTTTGAAGTAGTTGCCTCATGTTCTACAATGGATGATTTATTTCCAACTTCAATGTATGGGAATGTATGCGCTCCGCATGTATTGTTCAGCAAAAGCGAATCACATTGTGAAAAATTCCTTGAATTTGTTGCTCCCGGTAAAACTTTTACAAGTCCCCGGTACGAATTGTTGCTGTTTCCGGCTGAAATTCCTTTGGATATAATCGTGCTTTTCGTATTTTTTCCGATGTGAATCATTTTTGAACCCGTATCCGCCTGCTGAAAATTATTGGTAACAGCTACTGAATTAAACTCACCAACGGAATTGTTACCCAACAATATGCAACTCGGATATTTCCATGTAATTGCTGAACCGGTTTCCACCTGTGTCCAACTAATTTTTGAAGATTCACCCCGACAAACACCCCTTTTGGTTACGAAATTGTAAACTCCACCTTTCCCATTTTTATCGCCGGGATACCAGTTTTGAACGGTCGAATATTTTACTTCGGCACGTTCGAGGGCGATGATTTCAACAACAGCTGCATGAAGCTGGTTTTCATCGCGCATTGGTGCAGTACAGCCTTCAAGATAACTGACGTAACTGTCGTCATCGGCAATAATGAGGGTACGTTCAAACTGTCCTGTATTTGCTGAATTTATCCTGAAGTAAGTGGAAAGCTCCATTGGGCAATGCACCCCTTTGGGTATATAGCAGAACGAGCCATCGCTGAAAACTGCTGAATTTAAAGCCGCAAAAAAGTTATCGGCAACCGGAACTGATTGACCAAGATATTTACGTACCAGGTCGGGATGATTCTGCAATGCATCGCTGAATGAACAGAATATAATACCCTGCTCTGCCAGTACTTCCCTGAATGTGGTTTTAACCGATACACTATCAAGCACAGCATCTACCGCCACTCCGGCCAGATGTTTCTGCTCTTCCAATGGAATACCCAGTTTGTTAAATGTTTCTAGCAATTCCGGATCCACCTCATCAAGGCTTTCATACTGTGGCTTTTTTCGTGGTGCAGCATAATAGCTGATGTCCTGAAAATCAATAGGTGGAACTTTCAGATAGGCCCAGTTCGGCATCTTCATCTTCAGCCATTTCCTGTAGGCACTCAATCGGAATTCAAGCATGAAATCAGGTTCATTTTTTTTCTCGGAGATTATCCTGATCACATCTTCGCTCAATCCCCTGTCGATTATATCTGTATCTATTTCAGAGAAGAATCCATACTTGTATTCCCCCTGGGTTACTTCCGATAATATTTTATCCTGATCTGTCATTTCAATCCATTTTTGTTATTAACAATCTGTTTATTGAGACTGTTTACAAATAAATTGCAAAGATATAAAAGTATAGGTAATTTTGTTCTTCTAGAGAAGGAATGAATACTTAATTGTCTTTTATTAACAAAGAAATAAATTAGAAGTTCGTAAGCTTCAGATCCGGAGAGTGTTTTACTTAATTCCGGAGTAAAAAGAACTGAAAGCAGCTTTAAATTTCATAAAAAATCATTGGAATGAACAAAGAAAGAAAACAAACCCCGATAGCTGAACTGGGCGAATTTGGTTTAATTGATCGGATAACACAGCATTTTCAATTAAGAAATGACAGTACTTTAAAGGGCGTGGGTGATGATGCTGCAGTGCTGGCTTATGGTTCTAAATGCGTGGTTTTTTCTACGGATTTGCTTACCGAGGGCGTTCATTTTAACCTGATGTATGTGCCACTTAAGCATCTGGGTTATAAAGCAGTGATTGTAAATCTTTCCGATATTTATGCTATGAATGCCCGGCCCCGACAAATAACAGTTAACCTGGCTTTATCAAATAAATTTTCAGTAGAGGCGGTGGAAGAGCTGTATTCAGGAATTCACCTGGCCTGCGAAACCTACGGTATCGACCTGATAGGAGGGGATACAACCAGTTCTCTCACCGGCCTTACAATTAGTATCAGTGCATTGGGTGAAGCAGACGAAAAGGACCTGATTTACCGCAGTGGTGCCCGACCGGGTGATGTATTGTGTGTGTCGGGCGATTTGGGAGGTGCCTACATGGGCCTGCAACTGCTGGAACGCGAAAACGAGGTGTTCAAGGTGAACCAGGGAATGCAGCCCCAGCTGCAGGGATACGATTACATTCTGGAACGGCAGCTTAAACCCGAGGCACGTGCTGATGTGATTAATATCTTTGAAAAACTGCAGGTAAAGCCTACCTCCATGATCGACATCTCCGACGGCCTTTCGTCCGAAATTATGCACCTGTGCAAAAATTCGGGAACGGGCTGCCGGCTGTTTGAGGAAACGGTGCCCATCGACAACCAGACCAGAGAGATGGCCCTCGAGATGAACATCAACCCGTTGGTAGCTGCCCTTAACGGTGGCGAGGACTACGAACTGCTCTTCACCCTAACCCCCGGAGATACCGAAAAGATAAAGAACGATCCCGATTTCACCGTTATTGGCGAAATCACTGAAGCCGCTGCCGGAACCCTGCTGGTAACCACAGGGGGGGCTGAAATTCTTTTGCAGGCGCAGGGGTGGCAACATGGAAGGTTATGACATATTATTTGGTTTAACCCTTATTGACTTTAACTAATTTATGAGAGCTGCAGTAATCCGTTCATCAACGGGATTGTTCCTGTTAAAGGTTCATTGGTTTCGTTGGCCAGTTCAAAAGAAGTGGAGCCATTCACGCAAAGTTGCATGTGTTTAAACGGGCCGGTAATTAATTACGAGATTTTTGAAACTTTAAATTAATCTGAACCGAATTTGGAAAATAAATCTTAAACAGAGCGCTTTTTATAAACCGAACATTTTTAAAATTCTGTATAAACCCAGAAACAGGTAAGGAATGAAACCTGATTCAGTCCATTTTGAATGCCCATTTTTTTAGAAAATCATCAGAATTCTGCTTATGGGTTCAATGTATAATTAAACAGCAATCCTCCTTCACTGCCCACTATCAGATTCAATTCTTCTGCATTTTTATCAATCCTGCCAATGGAAAATTCACTGTTTCCCTGCAAGGGAAATCCTTCATGCAACTTTCCATCCGGATTAATTAAATAAATACGATTGGTTGCTGCATCTGTTATGCCTATCTTTTTCTGTCTGGCCGAAAAAGAATATATGCCAGGTTTGTGAATCAGTGGATTATTAAACTTCCTGTTAAATATTTTTTTACCGTTCTGATTCAAAACGGTAATTTCATTTCCATCGGCAAACACAAATTCCGGGAGATTGTCTCCATCAAGATCATCGACGGTAAAAAAGTGGTTTTCACTAAATCGTGCCGTTTTCTTTTCTTCTACTTTTCCATCGAAATAAATATAAAAAACTTTACCATTCTTATCCGTTGCCACTATTTTGGGTTTGCCGTTTAAATTGAGCACGAGTGGATTTTTTGAATTTTCAAACCGGGCAGAAACAGGCACACGTTTTTCCCCCTGTCGGTCCTGAATGTATATTCCCGATTTATCTTTGAATACAATATAATCTTTCCCCTCAACCCGGAAATGTTGTACTGGTGTATTAACTTCCTGTTCAGTCTTATTGAATGTCCATCCGCTGAGGATTTTACCCTCCTTATTGAAGGCATAAATTTCCCTGTTTTCTCCTGCCAGAAAAATGCGGTAATCCCGGTTGTTATCGTAATCAAAAACATTTACCCCATTTGTTGCCGGGGAAAGCAGTGTTACAGGAAAATTTTTTACATTGTTTCCATTACGGTCGATGAGGTAAAGTTTTTCCTTTGTGTTAAACAGGTACTGAAGCTTTCCGTTTTTATAAACATCGACCTGATGAATTTCTGAAAGTATAGGCTGGGAAATTGGAATATTCCAGCGAACTCTCCCTGATCCTGTAACCTGCAGTAAATTGTTTTGATCATCCTGAAGCAGTATATCGCATGATGAAGCATTGGTATGGTTAACCATGATCTGAGGTTTTATCAGAAGATTATTTCCAACAACACTTTGCCAGGTAGTTTTTGCTTCCACTCCTGCAACCGGTTGAAATGAAATGGCAACTGAATTAATAAAAACCGACTTTTCATACTGAACCTGCCAGTTAATCATTCCAAATTTGCGAACACTTTCTTCTCTTTCATCCAGGGGCTTTAAAAAATTTTCTGAAAAAAGTTCATTTCTGTAACTGAATATTTTATTAACATCAATAAAAACATTCATATTTGCCTTTGATGAATTATTTTTACTGAACTTCTGATAATTCAAATTATTAGAAAGGTTAGTTCCAAGCACCATGTTTCGCAAATATTCATGCAATCCGTTTAAATTGTTGGAAAATACCATAAAGTTATCGTAAAAGGTCACATAATTTGCTTCAGCCATTGTAAAAGGGCTACCAAGCCATATTCCGGGGAAAGAGGGGTAGGGAAAATGATAAATCGGAAATTTCACTTCATTATCGACAGAAAACTCCGATGAAAATTCACCAGGATCTTTTTTTTCACGTATTGCAAAATCGCAGATTAATTTTTTTATTTGTTCTTCAGCTGCTGTTTTTCCATGTGTATGCAAAATAAAATATACTGTTTTATTGGCAGGATTTACGGGTATTGCAGTAGCAGCTACTACTACTTCATCCTTTACCAATTCCACAAATACCTTACGGATGTTTGTCCGGAAACCTTTGTCAAAACGTTTCATCCGTTCTTCCCTATGATAATATTTTGATGAATGAGCATAGTACTCCTCCAGTCTTTTAAAAAATTTATTCTTTTCTGAAAAGGAATAGCTGTTAAAAAATGAAGTATTAACCGGAAGTACTTCTTCGGCATGAAAATGCACAGGCTCCTGGTCTTTAAAAACAGAAAGAAAATGATTTAATGAATCATCTGCAGCAGAGATTCCGTTCAATAGTACACGATCGTTTTCAAAACTGATGTCCAGTTCACTCCAACTGGCATAATCTTTAAATTTTGAAGCCTGAGCTAAGGGTTGAAAACGGACAGAAGTTCCGAATTCATCTGTTTTCTCAAAAATCTTCCTGTTCAAGATGTTGCCCAGAAATCCATCAAACCGGGAATGGTTGATAAAAAATGCTGCTCCTTTTGAACCAGTCGTTTTATATACTTCCCTGAAATAGGGGCTTTTCATTATACCCGGAGTAGTCATCTGTAAGATTACCTGTTCAACAAGAATAGGTTTAGTGCTTACGAGCAGCAGGTTATTGACAAATGAATAACACAACGGAGTCTCCGAATCGCCACCATCAATTTCAGTTATTTTATGCTTTCCATATTCCCTTTCACGAAAGGTGAAATTTGCAGGTGGATACAAAGCATTTATAAATGCTTTTAATGATTTTCGCCGTGTTTCTGATTCGGCTTTACTGATGATTAGCGGCACCATCTCGTTTCTCCCTGTAATGCCCCAGGTTATTAAAAAAGGAGTATTCAGAAGACTTTTTGTTAAATTTTCAGTATGATCAACCAGTGAATCTGCTTTCAGTAAAAAGTCAAACCAGGGTTTACCTATTCCTGCCTCTTTCAGTTCATTGATTACAGGATTATTGACAGAAACTGATTTTGCTGAATTCAGTTCGAAAAAAAAGGGAGCTGATGTGGGTATTGCCCTGTATACAGTTGAATCTTTTGAAAAAATGGATTGTTCACCGTAAAAGTAGAAGTACCCGGCGGCCGTTGCAAGAACAAGAATTAAAACTAGTACAAGGTATCGTTTCATCTATTCCTGAATTTTCTTTCAAAATTACACATTTCACTTTTGGGGAAGTTAAAATTCCAAAAGAGTAATGAAGGAATGATTGTTAATAACTTATTCTGATATCTGAAAATTGTATTTGAAGTAAGGCAAAATTGTTTCAATTGAAAAGGATCTTTACAAAATTCAACGAATAATGATTACGGAATTAGGGTATTATAGTCTGATTCCCAAATCTTTTATTTACAATCCTAAATTTTTGCAGAAGCTAAATGATAGATTCATCTGAAATGAAAAGTACGAATTTCTCTTTGAGTTATCCTGAAAAAACCGCACCTTTCAAACCATGTTCTTTCAAAGAAACTACAGATGTTTTGCCACTTCTACTTCATGGAAAGCTTCGACATGATCGCCCGCTTTTATATCATTGAAATTTTCAATATTCAATCCACATTCATATCCGTTTTTCACTTCTTTAACATCCTCTTTGAAACGTTTGAGAGAGCCAAGAGTTCCGGTATAAATTACAATTCCGTCGCGTATAACCCTTATTTTCGAATTGCGGCTTATTTTTCCATCGCGAACAATACATCCGGCTACAGTACCCACTTTTGTAACCTTGAAAATTTCAAGTACTTCAGCTGTTCCTGTAATTTCTTCCTTGATTTCGGGAGACAACATGCCTTCCATTGCAGCCTTTATTTCATTAATGGCATCGTAAATGATGGAATACAACCGGATATCAATTTGTTCTTTCTCGGCAAGTTTTCTGGCACTGAGTGAAGGTCTAACCTGGAAGCCAATTACAATGGCTTCAGAAGCAGCAGCAAGAAGGATGTCTGACTCCGAAATCTGACCAACAGCCTTATGTTTGATGTTTACCTGAATTTCTTCTGTTGAAAGCTTAATTAACGAATCGGAAAGTGCCTCAATAGATCCATCAACATCACCTTTTACAATAAGATTAAGTTCCTGGAAGTTGCCTATAGCAATACGCCGTCCAATTTCATCAAGAGTTATATGTTTTTGAGTTCGAAGCCCCTGTTCACGGGCAAGCTGTTCGCGTTTGTTGGCGATATTTCTTGCTTCCCGTTCATTTTCCATAACGTGGAATTTATCTCCTGCCTGCGGAGCTCCGTCGAGTCCAAGTATAATTGCCGGTTCAGCCGGACCTGCTGAATCAACCCGTTGATTTCGCTCATTGAACATTGCCTTCACGTGGCCAAAATATTGTCCTGCCAATACGATATCACCTGCTTTTAATGTGCCTGTTTCCACGAGTACGGTGGCCACAAAACCACGGCCCCTGTCAAGAGTCGACTCAATAACGGTTCCCTTTGCTCTCTTGTTAGGGTTTGCCCGAAGCTCAAGCAATTCAGCTTCAAGCAACACTTTTTCGAGCAGGTCATCAATACCAACTCCATTTTTTGCTGAAATGTCCTGCGACTGGAATTTACCTCCCCAATCTTCTACCAGAAAATTCATATTAGCCAGTTCTTCCTTAATCCGTTCAACATTAGCACCTGGTTTATCTATTTTATTAATGGCAAATACAATAGGTACACCTGCAGCAGTGGCATGATTGATAGCTTCCACCGTTTGGGGCATCACATTGTCGTCGGCAGCCACAATAATGATGGCAATATCGGTTACCTGCGCTCCACGTGCACGCATGGCAGTAAATGCTTCGTGCCCGGGTGTATCGAGGAAGGTAATTTTACGGCCGTCATCCAGGCTTACGTGATATGCTCCGATATGCTGTGTTATGCCACCGGCTTCACCAGCAATGACATTGGTGCTCCTTATGTAGTCAAGCAATGATGTTTTCCCATGGTCGACATGGCCCATAACTGTTACAATTGGAGAACGCGGAAGTAATTCCTGTTCGGTATCTTCGTCTGATTCGAAGGAATCCTGAAGATCGGCACTTACAAACTCCACCTTGAACCCAAATTCATCGGCAACAACCGAAAGTGTTTCGGCATCAAGCCGCTGGTTAATCGAAACAAACAATCCAAGACTCATGCAAGTGGATATTACTTCATTCACATTCACATTCATCATGGTTGCCAACTCACTTACTGAAACAAATTCGGTAACCTTCAAAACTTTTTTATCCTGTATGTTTTTTTCCTGGTCAGCATGTTTCCGTTCACTTACTGCAGCTCTTTTATCGCGCCGGTGTTTGGACCCTTTTGATTTTCCTTTTGAGGTTAGGCGTGCCAGGGTATCTTTAATCTGCTTTTGAACTTCACCTTCATCTACTTCTTTTTTCAGAAGTACTTTTTTCTTCCGGCCGGTGGCTTTTTGAAGTTTTGTTTCACTCTTCCCCCGTTCCTGTGATTTATCTTCCAGTTTTATCCTTCCGGTTTCCTTAATCCTTTTCCGGCGTTTCTTCTGAAGTGCTTCTTCTGCAATATCTTTTTGTTTTCTGAGTTTTTTATCCGGTAAGTTAATTTTACCAACAACTGTTGGTCCACTGAGTTTGCCGGCTCTTGCTTTTATTACTTCTTCTTCTTCTTTTTCTTTTTTGACAGTTTCTTCTTCCTGTACTTTTTGCACCGGTTGTTCAGGAGCGCTTGCCTCAGGTTTAACTATACCCGGTTTCCTTCTCCTCTCTCTCCGTTCTTTTTCCCTCTCTTTCCTTGTTTTTTTTGCAGGTCGGGTTTTTTGGTTCAGCGCATCCAGATCAATTCGCCCAACAACTTTCAATTCTTCCACTTTTGGTTTTTCGGTTTCGGTTGTTTCTTCTTTTATTTTTTCAATTTCTTTTTCTTCTTCTTTCTCAATAGATTGTAAGGGCTGAACTTCTTCTTCTTTTTTTCTTCTTTTATTTCTTTTTCATCAGGTTTTTCAGGTTCAGATGGCTTTTCTTCTGCTTTTGGTACTTCTTCTTTCTGCGGTTCCTTTTCAATTTTTTCTTCAACCGGTTTTACCTCCTTTTTAGCAGGTTTGTTTACATTTTCAAGATCGACCTTTCCAACTATTTTAATCCTGTCTTCGTACTTTGGCTTCTCAACCGGTGCTTCTTCCTGTTCTTTCTTTTTGGTTACAGGAGGGGGTGTTTTTTTGGGAATTGCTTTTGGTTCTTCTTCCTCATAATCATCCTCATCTTCAACTTCCTCTTCTTCCTTATCGTCAATAGAAATTACTTCCTGCTTGGGCCGGTGGCTTTTAAGAATGATTTTCTCAGATTCCTTTTTCAGATTCAGATCAATTTTATATTCTTTTTCGAGAAGGGCCACAGCTTCCTCAGAGACTTTCGTGTTTGGGTTTGAATCGTAATCATACCCTTTTTTGTGCAGAAATTCCACAATAGTATGAATTCCTACATTGAACTCTCTTGTAAGTTTACTAAGCCTTATTGTCTTGCCTAATACCATATTCTTTTTTTCTTTTCCTAACTCAATATTTTAAGTCTCTGCAAGTTTAGCCAAAAGCTTTAACAGAAGTTTAAATTTTGATTTATTTTTTCTATTCAAACTCAGATTTTAAAATTTTAAGCACATCATCGATGGTTTCTTCTTCCAAATCTGTACGTTTTATAAGCTCATTCCTTGGAATATTCAATACATTTTTTGCTGTGTCGCAACCAATACCCTTTAGCGTATCAATAACCCAATCTTCTATTTCATCGGCAAATTCATCCAGGCTTACATCATCGTCATCTTGCTGAGTTTCGCGATAAACATCAATTTCGTATCCTGTCAGCTGGCTTGCCAGCCTTATATTTAATCCACCTTTCCCTATGGCCAGAGAAACCTCTTCCGGTTTCAGGTAAACATCCGCTTTCTTTTCAGCATCATTTAACTTGATGTTATTGATTTTTGCCGGATTCAACGCCCGTTTAATATACAATTGTGTATTTGCAGAATAATTGATAACATCGATATTTTCATTTCTCAACTCCCTTACAATACCATGAATACGTGATCCCTTCATTCCAACACAGGCTCCTACAGGATCGATCCGTTCATCGTAAGATTCAACAGCCACTTTGGCTCGTTCACCCGGAACCCTGACAATTTTTTTAATGGTAATTAATCCATCAAATATCTCCGGTATTTCAAGTTCAAACAATCGCTCAAGAAACACCGGTGCCGTGCGGGATAAAATAATCAAAGGGTTGTTGTTTCTCAATTCCACCTTATAAACAATGGCACGGACAGTATCTCCTTTACGAAAATAATCGGAGGGTATCTGTTCCGATTTGGGCAGAATAAGTTCATTCCCTTCATCATCAAGGATCAGAATCTCCTTTTTCCAAACCTGATAAACTTCACCTGTAACAATGTCTCCTATTTTGTCTTTATATTTCCCATAAATGTGGTCTTTCTCGAGCTCCATTATTTTACTGGCAAGGTTCTGCCTCAGGTTTAAGATGGCACGGCGTCCAAAATCCAGCAGTTTTACCTCATCGGTAACTTCTTCCCCAACTTCATAATCATCATCAATTTTCTTTGCTTCCGAAAGAGATATCTGAAGATTTGGATCTTCAATTTTTTCATCTTCCACCACCTCCCGATTTCGCCAGATTTCAAAATCTCCTTTATCAATGTTAATAATCACATCGAAATTATCATCGGTGCCAAACTGCTTTATCAGTACACTTCGAAAAACATCCTCCAATACACTCATCATGGTTACCCTGTCAATGTTTTTCAATTCCTTAAATTCGGCAAAAGTATCTATGAGATTTATATTTTCCATTGTTAATTTTTATTTTAATGAAACAACCACTTTTGCGCTTTTTATTTCGCTGTATTCAATTTGATGTTCTTTAACTGTCAACTGTTTTTTCTTATATCCCTCCACTTTTTCCAGGGTTGAGGTTTCAATAAAAATATATTCAGGGGCAGTCGCCTTAAGAATTCCTGTAAGCTGATGGCCAGTCCTTGTTACTAATTCCAACTGCCGGCCGGTATTTTTAATATACTGTTCTTTTACTTTTAATGGTTCCGATAGACCCGGGGAAGAAACCTGAAGCTCAAAATCATCTTTTTCCCTGTCCAGGTTATGCTCCACATGGCGGCTGACAGCCACACACTGCTCAATGGTTATTCCCTCGAAGCTGTCGATATAAACTTTGATTATATTCATGGCATTTACCTGAATTTCTACAAGGAACATACCGTCTTCAAGCTTTTCACTCACCAGCTGTACTATTTTTGCCTTATCTATCATTATTTGCCTGTAATAAAATAGGGAACCTCTGGTCCCCTAATTCAGGTTTTTATAAAAAATCAGCGCAAAAATAGTAAATTCCTGATAAAATACAAAAATTTAAAGTCAGGATAAATGCCTTAAACCGAATTAATTAAACTTTTGTATTTTTAGCCCCTAAAGTAAAAGAAAACAAGTGGCTCAATATTATCTGAACAAGAAAAAAATAATAAACGATCCGGTATTTGGATTTATCAACCTGCAATCGGAGTTGGTGTTTGATGTACTTGAGCATTCATACCTCCAGCGGCTAAGACGGATAAAGCAGCTCGGTCTTTCATTTCTGGTTTATCCGGGAGCGAATCATTCACGTTTCGAACATGTCCTTGGGGCCAGTCATTTAATGCGGCAGGCTATTGCAGTATTGCGGTTAAAGGGGCATGAGATTACTGAAGAAGAAGCCGATGCAGTAACCCTGGCGATCCTGCTCCACGATATTGGTCATGCTCCTTTCTCACACGTCCTGGAAAATACGCTCGTAGAAATAGCCCATGAAGAAATTTCTCTGATGATGATGAATGAGCTCAACCGGCAGTTTGATGGAAAACTCAATTTGGCAATCGATATTTTCAGGAACAGGTATAAAAAGCAGTTCCTCCATCAATTAGTGGCAAGCCAGCTCGATATGGACCGGCTTGATTATTTGAGCCGCGACAGCTTTTTTACAGGGGTAGCCGAAGGTGTGGTTGGTATTGACCGGATTATAAAAATGTTGAATGTGTGGAATGATCAGCTTGCAGTAGATTATAAGGGAATTTATTCCATCGAGAAATTCCTTATTGCACGCAGGCTCATGTATTGGCAGGTATATTTGCATAAAACGGTTGTTTCTGCAGAATTTCTTCTTATTAATGTGTTAAAAAGGGCAAAAGAGCTTTTAGTATCAGGAACTCCTGTTTTTACAACACCTACTCTGATGATTTTTTTAAAGAATGGGTTTACACGGAAAGATTTTTCAAAAAATATTAAAATTAATAACCTGAATATACTCGACTGGTATGCCTTGCTTGATGATAACGATGTTTTAACTTCTGTTAAGGAATGGCAGATACATCCTGATCCCGTACTATCTAAACTGGCTAAAAACCTGATTAACCGGAAATTATTCCGCATCAAACTCGAAGAAGTACCCGTATCCGAAAAATGGAAAGAAAAAAAACTGAAACAAATCACAAAAAAAATTACCGGTGACCAAAACCTTTCCCACTATTTCCTTATTACAGGTGAAATTACAAACAGCGCCTACAATCAAAACACAGAAAACATCAAGATTCTTTTTAAAAACGGAAAGGTAAAAGATATGGGTAAAGCATCTGATATTAACCTGTCTGCATTAACCAAAACGGTTCGCAAATATTTTGCCTGTTATCCAAAAGAATTGGACATTAATTAGTTTAAACCTATATTTGCATCGCTAAAAAAATGATGAATGGAATTTAAAGCTACAGACATTGCTGCTTTTCTGAATGGGGAAATAGTTGGAAACAGCAATGTTAAGGTATCTGGCATATCAAAAATTGAGGAAGGACAACCTGGAACCCTTTCATTTCTTGCCAACCCAAAATATGAAGGTTATATTTATACAACCCTCGCATCCATTGTTTTGGTTAATAAGTCATTCCAGCCCAGGTCTCAAATAGGAACTACCTTAATAAAAGTCGATAATGCCTATCAGGCCTTTGCATCTCTTCTCGATTTATATGTTCAGGCTAAAAACGACCGCCGCAAGGGAATTGAAAGTCCTTCTCAAATTCATGATACGGCTAAACTTGGAGAAGATGTTTATATTGGAGCATTTACCAGTATTGGTCAGAAAGCGGAAATTGGCAACGAATCGAAGATTTTCCCTCAGGTATTTATTGGCGATAATGTTAAAGTAGGAGATAATTGTGTCATTTATGCCGGAGTGCGTATTTATGATGATTCTGTAATCGGTAATAACTGTATCCTGCATTCAGGTGCTGTAATAGGTTCCGATGGTTTTGGCTTTGTTCCGCAAGAGGATGGAACGTACAAAAAAATCCCTCAATTGGGAAATGTAGTATTGGAAGATGATGTTGAAATTGGCTCCAATACTACCATCGATTGCGGTACTTTTGGTTCAACAATCATTCGCAGAGGAGCAAAAATTGATAACCTGGTTCAAATTGCGCACAATTGTGATGTTGGAGAAAATACAGTCATTGCAGGTCAAACAGGATTAGCCGGTTCCTCCAAAGTGGGTAAAAACTGTAAATTCGCCGGCCAGGTTGGACTTGCCGGTCATCTTACCATTGGCGATAATGTTCAGATAGGGGCTCAATCGGGTGTCAGCAAATCAATAAAAGACAACGAAATTGTATTATCTTCGCCTGCATTTAATTATAAGGATGCAATAAAAACATATACAATAATGCGGAATCTTCCCAAACTCAGGGAAGAAGTGATACAACTTCAAAAAGATGTTAAATCCATGAAAAAAGCTAATTCCGCCAATTCTGAGTAAATTACTGAAAACATGGTAAAACAAAAAACTTTAGCCAGATCTTTTAAGATTCAGGGGAGAGGCCTGCATACCGGAGTTAATGTAACAATGAACTTTTTGCCTGCTCCGGATAATCATGGGTTTAAATTCAAAAGAGTAGATCTCGATGACACGCCTGTAATTGATGCGGATGTGGATTTGGTAATTGATACCTCCAGGGGAACATTACTTGAATATAATGGTGCCCGTATTGGCACCATTGAGCATGCATTGGCAGCGCTTATGGGAATGGACCTGGATAATGTGCTGATTGAAGTGGATAACGAAGAAGCTCCAATTATGGATGGCAGCTCAAAATATTTTGTTGAAGCCATTGAAGATGCTGGTATTGTGGAACAGGAATCGGAGCGGGAATATTTCGAAATCGAACAAAAAATTGAACTGTTCGACGATGTATCGGGTGCGCATATCATTGCCCTCCCCGATAATGATTATCGCATTAATGTGCTTATATCGTTTAAATCGAGGGTACTTAACAACCAGTTTGCTACGCTTGAATCCATCAGCAGCTTTAAAAATGAAATCGCTAATTGCCGAACGTTTGTTTTCCTTCATGAACTGGAATTCTTATTAAAAAATAACCTCATCAAAGGGGGTGAACTTAACAATGCAATTGTTATTATCGATAAAGAAGTTGGGCAGGATGAACTCGACAGGCTTGCTGATTTATTTCATCACGACCGCGTGGAAGTAAAGCCGCAGGGTATTTTAAATAACCTGGAATTGTATTTCGACAATGAATGCGCACGACATAAACTTCTTGATGTAATTGGCGACCTGGCATTATGCGGAAAGCGCATTAAAGGTAGAATAATCGCCTATAAACCTGGGCACCGGCCAAACACGTTGTTTGCACAGGCATTGAAAGAAGCGTGGAAAAAAAATCAAACAGGAATACCCGTATATAACCCCGATGAACCGCCAGTTTTTGATACGCTGCAAATCAAAGACTTTCTTCCCCACAGGTATCCTTTTTTAATGGTCGATAAAATCATCTCCAAAACCGATAATGAAATCATCGGTATCAAAAATGTCACCCAAAATGAACCGTTCTTTCAGGGGCATTTCCCCGATGAACCGGTTATGCCGGGAGTCCTGCTGATAGAAGCCATGGCTCAAACGGGTGGTTTACTGGTTCTGAGTAAACTGGAAGGAAAATACTCCACCTATTTCATCCGAATCGATAATGTTAAATTCAGGAAAAAAGTAGTACCCGGAGATACACTCATATTTAAACTTACATTAACTTCACCAATCCGTCGTGGAATGGCCATTATGAAAGGTGTAACCTATGTAGGCAGCCGGATAGTGGCAGAAGGAGAATTTATGGCACAGTTAGTTAAACAACGGGTAAAAAGCCCAGAATCTGTATAAATATCATGAAACAACCACTTGCTTATGTACATCCCGATGCAAAAGTTGCAGATAATGTCGTCATTGAACCGTTTGTTTCCATCGACAGGGATGTAGTTATTGGTGAAGGAACACGCATCGGATCGAGTGTGACCATTTTATCAGGAACACGTATCGGGAAAAACTGCAATATATTTCCAGGAGCAGTAATCGGTGCCATTCCCCAGGATCTGAAATACAGGGGAGAATACACAACTGTTGAAATTGGTGACAATAATACCATAAGAGAATATGTAACGGTTAACAGAGGAACTGCCTCTAAGGGTAAAACAGTAGTCGGGAGTAATAACCTGATTATGGCTTATGTACATATTGCTCATGATTGCGTTGTTGGCAATTACGTGATTCTGGGGAATAATACACAGCTTGCCGGTGAAGTAATTATTGACGACTGGGCAATCATTTCGGGAATGACAGGTATTCATCAATTCTGCCGTATAGGTTCACATGTAATGATTGCCGGTGGTTCACTCGTTCGTAAAGATGTTCCTCCTTTTATAAAGGCAGGTAGAGAACCCCTTTCCTACGTGGGAATAAATTCCATTGGCTTGCGGCGGCGCAATTATTCAAATGAAAAAATCAGGGAAGTACAGGATATTTACAGGTACATTTATCAAAAAGGATTAAATACTGCACAGGCAGTAGAAATTATTGAAGCTGAAATGCCGGCATCACAGGAACGCGATGAAGTGCTCCTGTTTGTAAAAGATTCAAAACGGGGTATCATCAGAGGATATTTGCCCGATTAAGATACAGATTTGCTTGATTTAATGTTGAAGGGTCAGATTAAAAAGGGTATTGATTTGTTTTATAGAAACCCGGCAACAGCAGAAGTCATTTGTTGTTAATTTTTCAGCAAAGTTTCATGATGATTTAACCATTTTTTAGTTCCCGTTTGAACAGCCTGATGAACCTTGCCTGTACTTATTTTATTATCGCTTCTTCCATCATGGCAAGGAAAGTTCCGTAAATGAGATTGGGCTGTTCAGGATGACCGTCTTCACCCATTCGTACCACCACCATGTTCCATTGGGGAATTACAATGCACCGGTTATTGTGTAATCCCGATGCATAATAACAACCTTGCGGGGCTCCCGGAAGACTTAATGTTCCATCAGGCATGCGGCCGTTTACCCACCAGTTGAATCCATAGCAGCCAGATCCTGCAAGGCTTTTTCTGTCGGTATCGGCTACAGGTAAATCACCGGGGACCTGCACTGAAGTGGCCATCTTAATCCATTCTCTGCTGAGCAGCTGTTCTCCATTCCAGTTTCCTTCATTCAGAAAAAACCAACCCCAGCGCGCAAGTTGTTTTGCGTTTACCTTGACACCGGTACAGCCATTGTTTATCGGAATGCCTGCCAAATCTTTTTCAGGATACCACTGCCATTCCCCCATTCCAATTTTATCCGTTATCTTTTCTTTTAAAAACTGATGCATTGATTGTTGCAATTCCTGTGTCAATACTCTGCCAAACATCATTTGTGCTTCATCCCAATAAGCAAATTTTGTTCCGGCTGTAAAAAGAGGTTTCTCCGGTTTATATACTGTGAGTGACCAATCATCCGAATCATCTTTTCCGCGACTTCTGCCTAAGGCACTGTATCCTGAGGTCATTGTGGCAAAATGACGGAAGGTTACGTCAGGATAATATTCCTTTAAAAGGGGTTCAAAATCAGCCGCTTTATCATCAGGCGAAATTCTGCCTTCATCAAACAGGAGGCCTAAAACAGTGCTGGTAAATGTTTTGGTACATGACCAGATGTTATGAATACTGTCAATATTTTCACCGCCAAAAATCTGATAGCCGTTGCGGATGATCAACACTTCTTTATTCCCGTTGTGTTTTGAATTCCTTTCAAGATATTCCAGTGCTGCCCTCATTTTCTTTGCATTTATACCTTGCTTTTCGGGAGAACTGATTTGCCATTCCTTTTCCGGATAGGTCGGGACGGGTTGAATACTGCCTGCATTTATTAAAAGAACCAGCAATGAAAAAAACGGAATCATATATGTTTTCATATCTCAGTTTGTTTATGGTATTCAACCGAAAAGAGAAATGGTTGAGGTAAAGCACTGCCTTTGTACTGCTATAGTCATCATTCTTTTAGTTTCACTCTGTCTTCCCGTTTCTACCGCTGCGCATCTGATCCGTACCCAATCGAACCATATGAGGATCGGAAGAAGAGCAAGGGTTGACCAGAATATGGAGAATTTAGCAGCAGGTAGGAGAAAGTCATTCTAAATTTAAATTTGATTTTTGATAACTTCATGCTCTTTCCTTTTTTAAAGTGTACTAATTTAAAGTTAATATTTTGTTTTTAATCAAAAGTGATGTTGAAAAAATTTCTATCCTCCGGTATTCTTGAATTTTGCCTGGAAAATAATATATGTTCTTCAAACTTCAATGAATTTATATGGGAGATTATCCATTTTCCTTAGGGTTTTTCAAGCCATGCCCTTTTCATTTGCATTCGTAACCGAATAGCAGATTATCAGATGTTTTTATAGAATGGATTGTTATTTTCCACCCTAATTTGGGGGACAACTTCCGGTCATTCTCCGGTTTAAACTCAATTTAAACTCTATATTAATTCAGTATAAATTCGTTTTATTTTGAATTTATACTGAATTTAATTTGAATTTATACTGAGTTTATATTGAATTAAGTCCGGACATGGTATAGAGATCGTCTTACCAAAATCGGGTCACATCACCGCCTGGTAAATCTTAATCAGGCAGGAAAATGCTTCATCAGAAACCAAAAGGAAGAATCTTTATTTGAATTTTTTGTTCTATAATTCTATAGTTCATTGAAAATCAGAATAAATTTTTTGTTGCTTGATATTTAATTCTAAATTTGTTTTGCAAAATCTGTGGTTTTAACTGAAAATTGATTGAATTAACTGATTAATAACATATTCTAAAAAAAAGACCAAATGAAAAAACTAACCTTGTTTGCAGCATTTGTAATGCTTGGCCCGCTGGTTTATGGCGGAGGTTTATTAACCAATACCAATCAGAGTGCCCAGTTTATACGAATGATGTCGCGAAACGCATCGACCGATATCGATGCGGTTTATTTTAACCCTGCAGGGCTCATAAAACTCGATGACGGATGGCATTTTGCTGCCTACTCACAGACCATTTTGCAGAAGAAGCCCATTGACAGCGAATTTCCACTGTTAAACCATGGGTACTATGAAGGGATAGTAAATGTTCCGGTTTTTCCCACTGCCTTTGCAGTATACAAAATGGATAACTGGGCATTTTCACTTGGTATCGGACCTAATGCAGGAGGCGGTTCGGCTGTATATGATACCGGGCTGCCCTCATTTGAAATACCACTTGCAAAACTGGGTTATGGACTGAAAAATGTATCGCCTCTTCTTTCTGCATATCAGATTCCTGCCGTCACAGATTATGATGCAGAATTGTCATTTGAAGGGAGTTCCGTTTTTTGGGGCATTCAGCTTGGGGCAACTTATGCCATTAGTGATTATTTCTCAGTGTTTGGTGGCGTTCGTTTTCTGCCTGCAAAAAACACCTATACCGGTACAATCAGCAACATACAAGTAGCGACCTCGGCAGGTTCATTTGCTGCTGACACATATCTGACTATGTCGTCTCAGGTTTTAAGCGGTACTATTTCAACGCTTAATAATGCATCGCAAGGCCTTCAGGCTGCCATTGATGCCGGGTTGATCAATGGAAGCAATCCTGTAGCCGACCCGCAGCTTTTAACTGTTTTGGGTGCATTGGGGCAGACCGGTCTGACAAATCAACAAGCTGTAAGTTTTATGCAGGCTACAAGCGGAAGTTTGCAAACCATTAACAATGCAGATGTTTCCGATAAGGAAGTAGACACTCAACAAACAGGCTGGGGGTATACACCAATGATTGGTATTAATTTTTCTCCTGTTGAAAACCTGAACCTAGCGTTTAAGTATGAGATGAAGACCACTCTGCAGCTTACAAACAGCACTGTTGTGGATGATTTGGGGCTTTTTCCCGACGGAGCTGCTTCCAATAGCGATATCCCGGCTATTTTAACCGCAGGGGTGGGTTACCAAAGTGAGATGGTTGAAGCTCAATTGTCGTACAATATGTACTTTAATAAAGGAGTTGACTGGGGACTGAACACCAGAGACCTTTCCATCTGGAAGGATCGTGATCCCAATCAAATCAGAATGCGTGAAATCGATAAAAACGGAATGGAAATAGCATTGGGATTACAGTTTAATGTGCTCGAAAATTTTGCCTTCAGTGTGGGCGGGATGTACGGGGATCAGGGTATTGCCGACAGTTATCAAAGCGATTTCAGTTTCAGCAATCCATCGGTTACAGCAGGTGCAGGTATCGAATGGAAAATTACTGAAGCATTGTCGCTTGATGCCGGAGTATCAAACACCTTCTATAAAGATCAGACCGTTACTTTTGACGATCCGGACCTTGGGACCTATAATGAAACCTACAGCAAATCGACATTAAATCTTGCTGTTGGCCTCTCTTACAGTATTTTTCGATAGGAACAGCAAAACGTACATTTAAAAAAACCGGCTGGTTTATAATCAGCCGGTTTTTTACGACTTCCACCTGAACGATTTTTCGTTGATGGCTCGCTGGGTAGCCAGGATGCCATTCAGGTGATCGTATTCATGCTGCACCAGTTCAGACATATCGTCATGCAGGTACCATGTTTGTTTTTCCCAGTTGCGGTTGTAAAATTCCAATGTAAGGCTTTTATGCCTCCTTACTTTCACCAGCAGGTTCGGGAAGCTCATGCAATCGTCCCAAAGCTCAATCGTTTCGCTGCTTAAATCAGTAAGAACAGGATTAATAATTTCCACAGGGGAATTGATGTTTAAGCAGATTATCCGTTTATGTAAACCGAGTTGTGGTGCAGCTACAGCACGACCTGCTCCATACATTTTCCTGAATTCAGTTACTGTTTCAAATAATTCATTCATAGAAGGAATCCATCCGGTCACTTCATCTTTCTGTACAGGGTTTGACATTTTGTAGAGAAGAGGATTGCCAAGCAACAGGATATCTTTTACTGCCATAGTTTAATTGAATAAATGGTGCCTTAAATTTGAGGTTTTTTCAGATAAAAAAAAAGCCACCGGAAACTTTTTCCGGCGGCCCTACCCAAATTGATTGATGCAGCTTTCTGCAGTTTTGGAAAATGCGCTATTTGTTAAGTTTAAACAGTTCCCTGAAAGTGCCTCCATTTTCAAGCACAGCCTGAAACATAAATTGCTGATACCCCTGTTCCCTTAAATCCGTGATGTTAAAACGCAGTTCCATTGATAATGCGGCTTCACAAAGATCTCCGTTTGCATCGTGCCTTAACTCAAGCAATGCCGTTTCATTTTCCTGCTGGTCGTCATTGATTTTGGCCAGTACAAAGGTATGATTGCGGCATCCACCGGTGAATGAAACCTTCAGGTTCAGGCAATCGCCATCTGTATATACTTCATGGATAAAAACCGGATCATTGGGTAAGCTGTTGTATTCGTTTAATTCAATTTCTTTTAACGGGGCTCCGCAGGATATTTCCTCCACATGAGTTATTTCACAGGCTATACCTTTACCACAGGTGGACATAATATTCGGAAGCTCTGTATAATTTACAAGCAGTCTTTGACCCTGAATGAAAACAAAATCTTCAGGAAAATAAAGCGGCAGAATTTTTTGTCCGTTGTCAAGTTCTATAACAACACTGCAATGATTGGCACCGGCATAATTAATTACCACACCTGTTTCCTTATACACGACAGACTCTTCATTTTGCCGGCAGGAGGAAAACAGGATCAGGGCAAAAATCAGCAGAAGGATAGGTTTCAAAAATTTCATATTAATCGTATTTGGGATGGTTTACTTCACCAATAAAAAGAACAGCACCTGTATCGTTTTCGGTAATGGCGAAAATAAAGGGTTTATTGACAAAAAAAGGGACAACCGGTTGTGTTTCTCCAAGACTGGTAGCTGAGAAAACCACAGATGTAACTGCCGCTGCTTCGGTTCCTGTTTCATTTACATCAATGAATGTTTTATGCCTGACGTCACTGATAAACAATTCTTCTTCGGTAATGTCTGAAAAGTCAGCTTTTTCAGCTGTAAAAGCCTGCCGCATTCCCATAGAAGGTAACACTTCTTTCAGCGAAGTTTCAAAGTCAAATTTGAAGCGGGGCATTGTTATATCTACTCTGTCGGTAAGTTCAAATTCCGACATCCAGGTTTTCCAGTTATCAGCTGACATCTTGTTGATTATGTCCTGGGAATTGAACCCTTCTTTTGGAAGAAAGACTACCATTTGATACTGACCTTTGCCATAAGGTATTTTTATTGCCTTAAACTCACCAGAGGAACAGTAGGGCAATTTTTCCAATTTATTCATCATGGGAACTTCCAGTGATGTTCCGTTTGTTTTTATAAAAGTAAGGTTGGTTGTGCCATTTTCATCAAATGCTTTTGTCCATGTTCCATAAAAATAGATAGCATTCAACAACACCATTCTGTCGGGAGGCTTGAGTTGCTGTATGATTTCCCGGATTTTTCCGTGTGTTTTTTCATTAACCCAGTTATTGACCGTTTTTACTGCTGATGGAGAATTAAAGTTGAGACTTGAGACTTCGGCATCATAAACAGTGCGGTTTATCGATAAAAAATTGGATTTTACTGAAACCCCATCAGCATAAAACAAGGCATTGGCAATTTCAAAAACAACCTTTTCATCGAGCGATTGCAAATCATTAATAAGTTTTCGGTAAGACCCATTGATTTGTTCTTTTGTCAATCCGTCAAGTTTCATTGTACTTTCCATTTCTGTCCTGGTTTCTGCATCAGCTCCGTTATAAGCCATTGCCAGGGCAACAGAAATACTGAATGGCGACACCATCAGGTTTTCCTCATTGCTTTTGCTCCTTATTTTTTGAAAAAGTTCCAGACCAAATGCATTATCTGCTTCTATCAAAAGGGCCGATTTTTCATCCATGGTTATGGTTTTTAGGCTATCAGGAACAAAATTTTTTTTCTGACAGGAACATACAGTTGCCAGGGAGAAAGATATTATTAGTAACACTATTGGTTTCATCTGAATAAACTTTACTTATTTTTTTTTGTGTAATATCAAAAAGTGTGCTGAAAAAAAACAGTTATGCTTCACGTATTCACCCTGAGGGTTTTTACCCGTGAAATCTGATGTTCCTGTAAAAGCAATATCACACTCATATTAGTTAAAACGTTGTAAATCTTGATTTCGTATTCATGTTTAAACAGAGGAATTTTAATTTCTAAATTTTGTGCTTTATGTAAACTTTCAGGGGGTTTTCAGGGCCAATTCAGTATCTCCTTTGGCACCACTTCAGGCCATTGAAAGGGCAAGGCTCATGTTAAAAGCAGAGGGCATACTATTTTTTTTCGGGTTTCGGCACAATAAATTTACAGAAAAGGTTCGAAATCAAACAGGTTTTCGGCTTCTGTCTTCGGGAAAAGCATCCGATGAATTATGGTGCAGTTTGCAGCCCGTTTAACGGTATCGGAATTAGAAAGAAAAATGCTTTCATAAAAGAATTTTTCCAACGGATATATCATCAATGATGATGGCCGTTTAAAGAGGGGTGCACATAACGAACTGCATTTTCCATAAACTAATACTTATTTGATGTAACAGGATATCTGCACCTTTTCCAAAGAGCAGATGCTTCGGACAATTTATTGGAAAAGCTTTTTTGAGCAGAGCTTGTTAAACCTTTAATTTTTCAATTGGCAGCTAGTTGTCGGTTATTTGTATCTCACCCATAGGATACCATCCCTCATCATCCACCCCTTCGATAGCCAGTTTTACTTTAGGTTCAAAAGAAACGGGGGAAACTATGGCTACTGCTATTTCATAAGTGCCTGCCTGCATATCTAATGGAATGTAGAATTTTTCATCGTGGATTATGTCGCCGGGCAACCACGAAAGAAGATCGGCACCGGTACAGAAGATTTCCGTTCTCTTGTCATTTTTAAGCCTGACAGCATATCTGTAATCCTTGTAAATTGGCGCTACCCCTTTGTTATCCCAAAGGGATGTAATGAGCATCTGTTTGTGCACATTAACAGCAGAAGGAAAGGAAAACCTTCGCAATACATACCGGTACCCCATTCTTTTCAGCCAATCGTCAACCAATGGCTTCCATTCATCGGGCACCGGAGAGCTTTTAGCGTTAAAGGAGGACATATGCCATTTGAGCCCTTGCTCAAAACTGAATTTAACCATTTCCTTTGAATAGTTATACCTTTCAAGCCAGCTCATAAAAGTTCCGCAGATTTCAAGAGTGACGGGGGCTTTTTTCCAGGCTTCACTCATGCCGCTCTTGATAATGTCCTGAGGATAGGCGTCTGTCATGGCATTCCAACGTTCGGATCTCAAATCACCAAGGCAGTCAAGCCGCCATCCCAGGTTCCGCATGTTTGGTCCTGTCCCGTTATTTCTTCCATCGGGCCAATAAGCCGCGATGTTGGTTCCCCGAACCAGGATTCCCGGATCAGGTGCGTCCCCGTTAAGAGGCTGAAAAGTCAACCACGTTTTCTTAAAATTATCGAGATATGCATTTATCAGAGCAATACGCACTGCATCGCTCAGCAGATGGGTTCCACTGCCTTCTCCCCAATAACCTACAAAAGAAACATCAACAGATTCCAAATCCGGATGTCCGTCGTAGCGTTGCCCCAATGCCTTTATTAATCCTCCGAAATATTCAATGAACCTTGGATCTTCGGGATCAATTCTCCATTTATCTGATTTCAGGTTTTTCTCATCTCCAACCATACTTCTGTACCACTCAGGCACATCCTTTTCATCACCCTTTTCATAGGGGGAAATTCGCAACATTAAAGTTTGCCCGCGCTCAGCAGCAGTTTTCAGGGCTTTGTCAATCATCTCCCAATTGTACATCAGGGGTTCGGGTTCCAGAAACCTCCAGTTTACGCGAAAGTAAGCAATGGAAGTCTGAGGATAATCTTTATTTTTCAGGTCCCCATCAAACTCCTGGTAGTCAATGGGCAGACCTTCGGTCCAATGTGAACCTTCATTCAGCTTATCGCCATTGAAACGTTGAAAGGTCATAAATCCGATACCGGGATTTATCAGAACATCGTCAATTTCCTTTGGCACGACTTTCACCATCCCGCTATTTTCCTGAGCTGTCAGAAAAATAGATCCTGCCATAAAGCATAGAAGAAATAAGTTTAAATTTTTCACTTTGACTAATTTACAGTTAAAATTTAGTGTTCAATTAACCAGGGTGCTGATAAAATATCAGTTCTCCGAGTGTTTCAGAACCACCTGAAGCCTTTATGGGTAGTTATTCATTCCTTTTGTTTTTGTGAAACCAGGTTTGTTTCATACGTAATTCATGATTATTTATTTTGAACCTGGGCAGAATGGGCACGACACGCATCACTGCCCACAGCTTTCCCTACATGAGGACTAAAGCCATTGCATAAGTGTCGATTTAACATTTGTGCCATTTGCCTGTTGTATTTGCCAACCCACATATGTTTCATCAGTTTTAGAAAAATGTTTAGATGTTAATATATTTGTAAACTATTCATTTATTTTTCCAGCCGGTAATCCTTTCTGTTGACAGAAGGTTCAATTGCCGTTAAATTTACAAAAAATCTGACTGAATAAACGTATTTTGTACACCCGGGAAAAAAAAGATTTCAATTGCAACGGCTAATTTGATTTACCATAAGGTTCTGATAAAATTTTTTTTGAAATCATTTTGTATGGAATTTCTGTAAAACCAGCTGTTTCCCGGATTATTTTTTATTTTTTTTTAAATGGACGCAACCTCTTGCTTGCAGATGTTATCTGTGTTAATGTTCGCTAATGAAAATTTGTAAAAGATGTGCTGTATGGGATAAAAGATAATATTTTTTAAAAAAGCCGGTTTTATCTTTATTTTTGGGAACTTTTACAGGCCTTAATTGGAAGATTTAAAGATTATTATAAAGGAATGTGCCTCGGGTAATGTGCGAGCTCAGGAAAAACTTTACCGGATGTTTGCGCCGAAAATGTTCGGTGTATGCTTGCGTTATGCCAAAGATCGCACGGAAGCAGAAGATAATTTACAGGAAGGTTTTATAAAGGTTTTTGAGAATTTGAAAAATTTCAGGCATGAAGGTTCTTTTGAGGGTTGGGTTCGACGCATCATGGTAAATGTTTCCCTTAGTAAATACCGGAAGCAACATGTAATGTATCCGGTGGAGGACGTTGTAAAATTTGAGCAGGTGCAGTTTTCGGATGATATTCTGGCAAAAATGGGGGCAGATGAGTTGCTTGAATTGATCCAAAAGCTTTCTCCCCGTTACCGGATGGTTTTTAACCTTTATGTATTGGAGGGAATGAACCATCAGCAAATCAGCGAAGCTATGAACATTTCGGTGGGAACATCGAAATCGAATCTTGCAAGGGCAAGAGATATTTTAAAACGTAAGGTGCTGAATCTTTACGATGATGTTAAATCAAATGCAAATTATCCTGCATCATGAAAAAAGAGAATAATATAGATAAATTGTTTCGGGATAAATTGGAAGGTTTTTCTGAAGAGCCGCCTGCATTTATCTGGAACGGAATACGGGAACAACTGGTAACCGGGATTAGAAAAAAACGTTTTGCCTGGTACCGTTGGTCGGCTGTTGCAGCATTTTTAATACTGGCTTTTACAGCAGGATGGTATTTTAATGATACTGCCGATAAAGGTGCGAATCGGGTGGGGCAAAAAGAATTGATAAATTCGGAAAAGGAAAAATTTACGGATAACAAAAGTTTTTTACCGGAACCCTTAGTTGAAGAAACTGGAAAGGATGATGAAGAACAACAGGCACATTTTATTGCTAAAGCCAATGTCTCCAGGGAAGAGACAACTAAAAAAGATACTGGCAAAGCCATCCTTCCGGAGAATACAGAAACATCGGGCAATAAAGGCAGAGAAAGGATTATATCTCCTGAATTGATTGCACCGGTGGAGGCTTATCTTAAGGTTCAAATCAACAGGGAACCTGCAGTTAAAAAGGAATTTCCGGGGCAGGTTACCGGATTAACAGTATTTGAAACAGAAGCAATACATAAAAATGCAGCTTTATATGCTTCCGCTGACAGAGAAAAGGCAGGTTGGGGATTGGGTGTAAATGTTTCTCCCGGATATTCATCTTATTCTGCAAAGCATGGAGAAACCTATGCCAGCAACATGACACATGCAGCAACTGAAGGCAATGCCAGTTTGGGCGGAGGTATTTCAATAAAGTATCGCACTGCAGGACGCTGGAGTTTAGAGAGTGGAGTATATTATGCACAAAACGGACAACGAACCGGAAGTTCTCCTCAGCTGTTTGGGGGGAGAGTTAAGGATTTCGCTTCAGCTCCAGCCGAACAGCTCTACTTTAATACAGCTGTTACAATGGCCAACAGTAGCATCGCAATGAACAGTACAGCCGGTATTATTGAATTTGAAAATGTGCCTGCTGGTGCCGAAATTGCAGCAAATCTTGAAAATACAGATTCCTTTAAAAATTCTTTCATTACACAGGGTGAATTGTCACAGGTGTTCGACCTGGTGGAAATTCCTTTATATCTGCGGTACCTTTTGTTTGAATCGAAACTTGATGTGGAATTAATCGGAGGAATAAATGCAGGAGTAGTAGTAGGGAATAATGCTTTTTTTGAAAATCAGTTTGGGGTACAAAAAATAGGAAAAACACGCGATATTTCTTCCTTAAACATTTCCGGAACCCTTGGTCTTGGATTTACTTATGCATTAGGTAAACAATTTTCACTGGCACTTGAACCCCGGTTCAATTATTATCTGAATTCAATAAGTAATAATCCGGAAGTAAACTTCAAGCCTTACCGTATTGGTATGTATACCGGGTTGTATTATGCTTTTTGAATTTTTCACCCTTCCATAAGTGTTCTGAAGAATTCCTTTTTATGCTGTGCTGCCGGAATTCTTTTTTCGATTTTTTTTTCTGAATTAAGAACGACAGCTGACAGCTTTGCTTAAGAAGTATCGAATGTGAGTAGATTGGAGGTGAATTATGCAATCTTTCAATATTGTAAGCAGTTGCATTATTTTTTTTATGATTTTTTTAATGTGTGACGCAACTACTTTCCAATTATCAGCATCTGTATTGTAAACTAAAAACTATGAAAAAATTATGTCTGCTGCTCTTTGCATTTCTTTTTATTTTAAATGCGTATTCTCAAAATGAGAAAGGGCAGGTTTTTCTTAAAAACGGCAGTATATTAAAGGGAAAGTTTCAATGGGCCGATGATTTTAGCACACTTCGTGTAGAATCGGCTGGCAATATTTGGGTTTTCGATTCCAGTGAAGTGGCAAAAGTTTCCGGGAAAAGTTTACGGGCAAAGTCAGGGTTGAAGAATATGCCTCAACCTTCGGGCTTTTTTATCCGCTCCGAATTGGGTGTTTTAACTGGTAATTCCCAAAATAGTCAGCCTTCTCCCTTCAGCTTCACCGGTTCATTTAATGTGGTAGTATTCCCAGGTATGTCTGTTGGGTTTGGTGCTGGTGCTGAATTTTTAAAAGAAACTTATTTGCCGGCATTTGTCAATCTGGAATATAAATTCAGGTCCACCTGGTCATCTCCCTATATTTTTGTGAAGAGTGGCTATCAGGTACCGCTTGAAGATTCAAGGGAAATGTATTACGATGTTTGGCCGGCTTCAGGCAGCATCTGGTCTTGGCCAGGCCCTGTTCATAATTATGGTAATTTAAATCCGGAGGGAGGCATATTTATTAACCCCGGTATGGGATACTCCCACATGTTTTCTCCTGGCTTTGGAATGTCGGTTGCATTTGGCTATCAGTTTCACCGCCTTGAGTACAGCGGTGAAAAAGACTACCATCTCAACATCGATTACAATCGTCTTACTATGAAACTAGGTTTTATCTTTAACTAAATATTCCGGATTATGAAAATGAAAAATATATTTATTTTACTTTTTGTGGCTGCTATCTTCCAGTCATGCATGGATGAATACACTGAAGTATTTACTGCAAATTCGCCGGTGTATATGAGCTATGAAGATTTACGGGAAGCAGTAAAAATGACTGCTCCGCGCGATTTGGAAAACCCGGGTAAAATTTATTTTAAAGACGGCTATATTTATATTAATGAGGAACTGAAAGGAATCCATATTATCGATAACCGCAATCCTTCCAGTCCACAAAGCATAGGATTTCTTGAAGTGCCGGGAGTAGTGGATATTGCAGTAAAAAACGACATTCTTTTTGCCGACAGCTTTATCGATCTGGTGGTTGTCGATATTTCTGATGTGAATAATCCGGAAGAGGTAAACCGCATCAAGGATATATTTCCTTATACAACACCACCATATGATGAAGATTACGGTGTTGCAAAGGTTGATCCTGAGAAGGGGGTTGTTATTGATTGGGAAATTAAAAAAGTCAGGCAGGAGATGGAATACCACTATTACCCGATATACTATTTTGCCCGAAAAGATGAAGCTATGAGTGACTATGGTTTCAGTGGCGGAGGGGCTGAATCGGGTGGCACCTATGGTATTGGCGGCTCCATGGCACGTTTTGGAATGTATGATGACTATTTATATGCTGTCGATAATTCCACACTGTTTATGTTTGATGTACAAACCGACAACAGTCCCCGCAATATTGGAAAACAAGGAATAGGCTGGAACATTGAAACTATGTTTATCTACGATGGGCACATGTTTTTTGGAACACAATCGGGTATGTTAATTTTTAATCTCGATATTCCCACCGTTCCCAAATACATTGGCCAGTTCTGGCATGTTACTTCCTGCGATCCCGTTGTAGTAGCTGATGGTTATGCATATGTGACTCTTAGGGGTGGCAATCTATGCGGAAATGACATTAACCGGCTCGATGTGCTGCAATTGTCGGATGATTATAAAAACACAACCTTGTTGAATTCATACCCCCTCGAGGAGCCATACGGTCTGGGCATCGACGATGAGATTCTCTTTGTGTGCGATGGCGATGCTGGCCTGAAGGTTTATAATGTTACCGATAAGCTTAACCTCAGTGATAACCTGATTGCCCGGTTTCCAGACATAAACACATACGATGTTATTCCGGTTAACGGCTATCTTTTTATGGTTGGGGATGATGGATTTTATCAGTACGACTATTCCAACCTGCAAGATATCCGCCAGATTAGCTTTATTCCGGTAAGGGAGGAAAATTAATACCAGAGGTTGCTTTTTTATGCTTGTTTGGGATAATGAAATTAAGGCCACCCTTTTTGATGTTGTTTGCCTGTCGGATCATATTTAATCCGGTATGCCCAGCTAGTGGGAATAAGGATATAGAAAAACAGGCAAAACCTTTAGGAGATTCATTTACGGGTACTTAATTATTCCGTCCGCTACTATAAATAACAAACCCGCACTTTTGCTATCTTTGCAAAAATTTTTTAGAATACAGATAATGCATCATTTGGAATTGAGCGAACAAGAAATTTTACGCAGGGAATCATTAAACAAACTGCGTGAAATGGGTATTGACCCTTATCCGGCACCGGAATACAAAATAAATGCCACTTCGAAGGAAATAAAGGCGACGTATATTGAAGGAGAAAATAATTTCCAGGAGGTATGTATTGCAGGACGCATTATGAACCGCCGGATTATGGGGAAGGCTTCTTTTGCGGAAATTCAGGATTGCGAAGGACGTATTCAGGTGTATGTTAACCGCGATGAAATTTGTCCGGGCGACGATAAAACCATGTATAATGAGGTTTTCAAAAAACTCCTTGATCGTGGTGATATCATCGGGGTAGAAGGGTTTGTATTCAAGACTCAGATGGGTGAAATAACCGTACATGTAAAAAAGTTTGTGGTATTGAATAAATCGCTCAGGCCTTTGCCTGCTGTGAAGGAGAAGGAAGGAATTACCTACGATGCCTTTACCGATCCTGAACAACGTTACCGGCAGCGGTATGTTGATTTAATTGTGAATCCGAAGGTGAAGGACGTTTTTATAAAACGCACAAAAATTGTGGATACCATCAGGCAGATGTTTAATGAGCATGGATACCTGGAGGTGGAGACACCTATATTGCAACCCATACCCGGAGGAGCTGCTGCCCGTCCGTTTATTACTCATCACAATTCGCTGAACATTCCGCTCTACCTGCGTATTGCAAACGAACTTTACCTGAAACGTTTAATAGTAGGAGGGTTTGAGGGGGTTTATGAATTTTCCAAAGACTTTCGTAATGAAGGCATGGACCGCTCTCATAATCCGGAGTTTACTGCCATGGAAATTTATGTAGCCTATAAAGATTACATCTGGATGATGGGTTTTACGGAACAAATAATGGAACGCGTTGCCCTTGCGCTTCACGGAAACACTAGAGTGCAGGTTGGTGACCAGCTGATTGATTTTAAGACTCCTTATCCCCGGGTAAGCATGGCCGATGCCATTAAGGAACATACGGGATTCCTTATTTCAGGAAAGGATGAAGCGCAGTTGCGCGATATTTGCGATAAATTGGGTATTGAAACGGATCCCAGCATGGGTAAGGGTAAACTCATTGATGAAATTTTTGGTGAGAAGTGCGAACATCATTACATTCAGCCAACGTTCATCATCGATTATCCGGTGGAAATGTCACCGCTAACCAAGCGCCATCGCAACAATCCGGAGCTTACCGAACGTTTTGAGCTTATGGTGAACGGAAAAGAAATTGCCAACGCCTATTCGGAATTGAATGACCCTGTTGAACAGCGCGAAAGGTTTGAGGAACAGGTGAAGCTACTTGAAAAGGGTGACGACGAGGCTATGTTTATCGACCAGGATTTCCTGCGTGCACTTGAGTACGGCATGCCTCCTACATCGGGTATGGGTATGGGAATCGACCGCCTTACGATGTTTATGACAAACAGTTCCTCAATCCAGGACGTATTGTTCTTTCCGCAAATGAAGCCTGAAAAGAAAAAAGTGGAGCTGACAGAAGATGAAAAAGCAGTGCTGGAGTTATTGGAAACAGCTTCTCCTGTCGATTTGAACCTTCTGAAGGAACGCTCAGGGTTAAGTAATAAGAAATGGGATAAGGCAATAAAGAGCCTTACAAAAAGTAACCTGGCTAAAGTGGAAAAGGTAGACGATGGGTTGATTGTTGAATTGATAGATAACTGATTTTTTTCTATGTTGTTGTATAATTACCCGTTGTTTTTTGCGACTAAATAAAGCCATAATGAATTTTACAAAAGTTCAGGTATCTAAAAATAATATTGGTGCGAATATCGTTTAACAATCAAAAAGAAGAATAGTATATATATGAAGAGAACAGTTAAATTGCTATTTTTTTTGTTTATTTTTTTTCTTAAAGTACCAGAACTTCAGGCCCAGTATATCAATGCTGATTCTTTGATTCGTTTGCCAGGGCAGGAGAGTCCTGTTTTTATCAGTGAGATTATTCATCTGATGGAAGAACTGCCGGTTGAAAATCTTCTTGCCGGGCAGGAATTTTTTTACGGGCAGCATATTCCTGCAGGAAGCCTGCTGAAACATTTCTCAGTTCCTGCCTGTGGGAAAGTAATCAGTCGCTATGGATGGCGGTCGGGAAGAATGCATACCGGTACCGATTTGAAAATGAATAAAGGCGATACCATATATGCCGTTTTTCAGGGAACAGTTATACAGTCGAAATATTACTACGGATATGGTAATATGGTCATTATTGACCATGGAAACAATATTGTAACCAGTTACGCCCATCTTTCCGAATTCTTGACGGAATCTGGAGATGTAGTGCGTAAGAAGCAGCCTGTTGGTCTGGCCGGTAATACCGGAAGGGCTACTACAAATCACCTTCATTTTGAATTAAAAGAAGACAGCAGGCATTTCAATCCGGAACTGGTTTTTGATTTTGAAAATGGACGGGTCAGGGAGGCAGTTTATGCTGTTCAGAGTCTTACAGATTTACTGCCCGATGACAGAGAAGCCGTTTATTCATATTATGACGAAACCTCCCCAAATAGTTATGTTGTAAGTACGGGCGATTCGCTTTGGAAAATTTCCCGCAGGTTTAAAACATCGGTAAAAACAATATGCCTTCTTAACGATCTCAATGAAAATTCGGTATTGAATATAGGCAGGGTTTTAAAACTTTTTTGATAAGAAATAAACTCTTCTGCTGTTTCTGTGTTTATTTTACAAATATTTACACCTCAAATAATTTATTATGAGAATAATTGGTATTGTATTACTTGTCATAGGTCTGATTGGGCTCATTGTTTTTGGTTACCAGGCCATGCAGAATTCTGAATCTTTTAATCTTTTGGGAATGGAAGTGGCAGTGAGTTCTGCTAATTGGACTCCTGTAATTTTTAGTGGCATAGTTGCTGTTATAGGAATTATTTTAGCACTGGCAGGAAAGGGAAAATAAATTTCCGTGCCTCAATGAACGGGTTTATTACTTTCTCTTTTTATTATGGAATTTGTTTTTCATTAAAGAATTTATTGAGAATTTGCTCCAATTTATCGGCGATTGTTCCGGGAGAATTATCTTGTTCAATAGTAAGAGATTTTAATACATTTTCCAATTCATCTCTTTTTTAGTTGGGGAAACTTATTCTTTCCTTCAGCAAAGCAGCATTTCCAGTTTCCCAATAACCACCTTCATCCATTGGACATATAGTTTTTGGGAATGTACTGAAGCAGTTTTATAAGATTAAAACTTCCATGGTTATAATTAAAAAAATGGAGTTGGAGATATTATCTCCAACTCTTATGAATGGAGGAGGTTAATGCCACCAATATAAAATAAAAACATTTAACTTTATATTCCTCTTGTATTCCTATTCATCTGTTCTTCTTCCGTAAAATCATTTTCGGAAGTATGTCCGGGCAAGGGAAGTATACGCTCATGAATGGCATCAATAATCCATTCCGGCTGCGGAAAGAAATAATCCTCCAGTTCGTGGGCAGGGGTTATCCAGTTGCGGGAACCTACAACTACCGGCGGGGCATCAAGGTAATCAAATGCAAGTTCGGTAATATTGGAAGCCATATCGCGCATAAAAGAACCCCGGGTGGAAGCATCGCCTGAGATTACAATCCTGCCGGTTTTTTTTATTGAATCAATCACCAAATCGTAATTGAAAGGCACGAGTGAGCGGGCATCAATGACTTCTGCGGAAACATTATACTTTTCTTCCAGGATTTTGGCAGCATCAATTGCCCTGTAAAGTGTGGCCCCAATGGTAAGAATGGTTATATCGGTGCCTTCTTTTTTTATGTCGGGTTCTCCCAGCGGAATTTCATAATATTCTTCCGGTACTCCCTCTTTATGAAACATTTCACCCATATCATATAATCTCTGGCTTTCAAAATAAATCACCGGATCGGTACCCTGCAATGCTGCATTCATCAATCCTTTGGCATCATAAGGTGTGGCCGGGAATACTACTTTCAGTCCAGGAATATGTGCTGGAAGTGCTGTCCAGTCCTGTGAGTGTTGTGCCCCATATTTTGAACCTACGGAAACACGTAAAACTACCGGCATTTTTAGGACATTTCCACTCATTGCCTGCCATTTTGGAAGCTGGTTAAAAACTTCATCGCCGGCACGTCCAAGGAAATCGCAGTACATGATTTCAGGAATGACACGTCCGCCGCACATGGCATATCCAATTGCTGTTCCCACGATGGCACCTTCAGAAATGGGTGAATTAAACAGGCGGTGATAAGGCAGGGCTTCCGTCAATCCGCGATATACGGCAAATGCACCTCCCCAGTCGCGGTTTTCTTCACCGTAGGCAATAAGTGTCGGATCTTTATAGAACCGATCAACTATGGCTTCAAATATGCCATCACGTAAAGCATAGGTTTTTATTTTTGAGAAGGGCTTGCCGTTTTCATCAAACATGAACCTTTCTTTATTTGCCAGTTGCTTAACACGGGCATTTTCTTCGATCGGGTGGTTAACTTCAGGTTCACGTTCATCCATCCGGTCGACAGACAGGTTGCTAAACATCATTTCGCCAATCAGGTTCGGATACTTTTTTATATCCATTTGGGGTGAAACTTCATCGTTGATGGCCAGCTTTAATGTTTCAGTAACAATGTTTTGTGACAGGGACTTAATATTTTCCAGTTCCTCCCTGGTAGCAATTCCAGCATTCACCAGTTCTTTGCCAAACCAGATAATAGAATCCTGCTTTTCCCAGGCTTCAATTTCCTCTTTTGACCGATAAGAAGAAGCATCGGAGGGGGAGTGGCCGCTGTAACGGTAGGTAAGAACATCGAGCAGTACAGGGCCCCGTTTTTCTTCCAGTATTTTCTTTTTTCGGCGGTAGGCATCAATAACAGCAAGTGGATTATATCCATCCACGCGCTCGGCGTGCATCTGGTCTTTGTTTAATCCTGCACCAACGCGCGCTGCAACTTCATAACCCATAGTTTCTCCGCAGGTTTGTCCGCCCATGCCGTATTGATTGTTCATGATGTTGATGATGAGAGGTAACCCTCCTTTCATATCCCCTTCCCACAATTCATTAAACTGATCCATGGTGGCAAAAGTCAGCCCTTCCCATACCGGGCCGCAAGCCATTGAGGCATCACCAATATTGGCTACTACTATTCCTTTTTTGCGGTTCACTTTTTTATAAAGGGCAGCGCCCACTGAAATGTCACCCGAACCACCAACTATGGCATTATTCGGATAAACACCAAACGGAGTAAAAAAGGCATGCATGGAGCCTCCCAGTCCTTTATTGAATCCGGTTTCCCGGGCGAATATTTCAGCCAATGTGCCGTAAAGCAGGAATTTAACTGCCAGCTCTTTGGTTGTTCCTGTATGACCGGCCTTTACCGGGGCAAGGGTAATGCCATTAAAATGTTCTTCCATGATTTTATCCAGCGCATCATCATCAAGTTTGGAAATGGCTGATAATCCTTTTGCCAGAATCTCTCCATGACTGCGGTGTGAACCGAAAATGAAATCATCCACTTCCAGATTATAAGCCATGCCTACTGCCGCTGCTTCCTGTCCTATGGAAAGATGAGCCGGGCCAGGATGATTATAGGGTATCCCATTATACTCTCCCCTTGTTTTGATGAGGTTCAGCATGGTTTCGAACTCACGGATTACAACCATATCGTTAAATATGCGCAGAAAGTCTTCCTTTGAAAAATTTTCCTTTTCCTCTTCAATGGTCTTATTATATTGATTAATTGGAATGGGGTTAAATTCCAGTTGCCTGGATTTTCTGACTTTTTCCGGATTTATGAATTGAATTTTTGGCATTGCATTAAACTTTAAAATTTTGAACTTTAAATTGAAAGACGTTCTATTTGATCTTTAATTTCTGCAAGAAAACGGGTGGCTTCTCCACCATCAAGGGCACGGTGATCGTAAGTTAGTGATAACCCAATCATGGGAACAAATCCATATACTCCCTCTTCAATTTCTTTTGGACGTGGAATAATGGTGCATACCCCTAAAATAGCAGTCTGGGGAAGATTAATAACCGGAGTGAACATTTCCACACCATAATTTCCAAGATTTGAAACCGTAAAGGAACCAGCTGCAGGATTAAGTAAATCGGGATTAATGCTCCCGCTTCTGGCCTGTGCTGCCAACTGCTGTAGTTGGGAGGATAGCCCTGTGATGGATAGATCATCAGCATTTTGCAGGGCAGGGACCATGAGTCCGCGTTCTGTATCCACAGCCAGACCCAAATGTACTTTTTTAAACCACTTAATTTTATCTCCCAGGTAATGGGTGTTTGCCTGAGGGAATCTCTCCAACGCCCGGATAACTGCAAAACACACCAGGTCATTTATGGTTACATTTTGCGAAACTGTACCCTCAGTATATGCTTCCTTGTATTTTCTTCGAAGCTTCATTAATTGTCGGGCATCGGCGCTGAGGTGGTGGGTAAGTTGTGCTGAATTTTGCAACGACTGGTGCATCGCTTTGGCAATGAGCTTTCGTATATTTGAAACAGACTTTATTTCAAAATCAATTCCTGTTTGTATTTCTTTTGATGCGGCAGGTTTTACTTCAGGCTGAATTTTTTTCACTGCCTGGTTGCCTGAAGCAGATTTTTCAGCTGCAACAGCTGCTGTTTCTACATCACGGGCAATGATTCTTCCCCGTGGACCCGAGCCTTTTAACAAGTGAATATCCACTCCTTTACGCTCTGCCATATTTTTTGCCAGCGGAGAAATCCGTATGTGTTTCCCCGAACCACCTTCTTCAATATCAAATTCAATTACTTTGGATGATTCTTCTTTTTTTTCTTCCTCTTTCCTGGCATAGTTATTCTCTGATTGAACTTCAACACTGGCGGGAGCAAATTCATCGAAAGGTTCACCTTGTTTTCCAATTACAGCAATATTGGAAAGAACCGGTACTTCATCCCCTTCTTCATAAAAAACAGCCAGCAGAACACCATCGGCTTTGGCTTCTTCTTCAAAAGATGATTTATCGGTTTCATAAGAGAAAAGCAAATCACCTTCTTGTACGTTTTCTCCAATCGATTTATACCATTGACCTAATATACAGGATTCAACCGACTGACCCTGACGGGGCATTAATACAGGTATTGCCATTTTTTTTGTTTTACTATTTTAAATTAACTTGTTATTACAAATTTTATTCAGAGATTTATATGTTTCACTAAAATCTTTGATTTAACAGAATGAATAATAACCGCAAGTATCTGATCTTTATATAAATAAATTATTTTATTTTATAATGTTCATTCATCTTGATTTAGCCGGCGTAAAAATAAATATAATAACTTGTATATACAAGTTTGTTTTTTTAATAATGAAATATTTTTAATTTTGGAGTATGGTAAATAACATTCCACAATACCGGAAATTGTATGAACTGCTACGGCAGCATATATTATCAGGAGTTTATGAGGAAGGGAATTTGCTTCCTTCCGAAAATGAGCTTTGTGCAGTTCATGGGGTTACGCGCCCTACTGTAAGGCATTCACTGGATGCACTGGTAAATGATGGGCTTATTGTAAAGAAAAAAGGCAAAGGCAGTATTGTAAGAAAACCACCTCAAAACATAGGAATTCTTTCCATTGCCGGTACGGCTTCAGCAATAGGAGTCCGATATCTGAAAACCGATATACTTGTAAAGCCTGAAGTGAGGAAATGGCCTGATAAATTTGCATTTGATTTGACCGATATAGAAAAGGAATCGGGATGTATTTACATAGAAAGGTTGCGGTATGTTAACGAGAAACCGGTATTTTATGATGTTAATCATCTGCCCAATATTAATCTGCCCCGGTTCACCGGTCGTTCTTTTGAAAATAAATCGCTGTTTGAAATATTGCGTAAATACTATCAGGTTAAAATTGCTGGCGGCGAACAACAGTTGAAAGCAATTGTTCCGGGTCCTGAAATAAGAAATCTGCTTAGGTTAAAAAAAGGACAGCCTGTCCTTTACATTGAGCGAAAATTAAGCACCAACAGGGAAGGGTTTAACATTTATTCAACCATTTATTTTAATTCTGAGAAACATACCATTTACGGGAGTTTTTAGAAGATAATATATTCAACAGGATTAGGTATTTTGAAATACCTGAAAACAATCAACTTCATTTCCAATTGTTGCACAATACGATTAAATCCTAATTTTTCAAGCGAAAATTTTTGTCTCTTTTTATTAAATTCTACTTTTGCCGCAAATACGTTTTCGGTTTGAACATAAGGAGGCAAAGCATGTTAAATGAAAGGCAATTTTAAATTGCACCATTTTGGTTTAATGAAACAATTACATTTTGGAAAGTATAATTGAATTGGCCGGAACAGCTGAACCGGTAAATATCAGAGGGGAAAGCGCCACATATATTAATGAAAGTTACGGCGATCATCCGCTTAATACATTTGATATTTGGACTGCTGAATCGAAAAGTCCGACTCCCCTGGTCATTTATATTCACGGAGGGGGATTTCTCAAAGGTGATAAATCAAAGTATTACAGTTCTGAAGATCTGGTTCGGTTTCTTGATGCGGGAGTTTCCGTTGCTACTATAAACTATCGGTTTATGACAGAAGCACCATATGGAATAAAAGCTTCCTTCAATGATTCAAAAAGATGTCTGCAATACATCAGATACAATGCAGGTAAATACAATATTGATAAAAACCGGATTGCCTGTTCTGGCGGTTCAGCAGGTGCAGGAACCTCCCTTTGGCTTGCATTTCACGATGATATGGCTGACCTGCGAAATCCTGACCCTGTATTGCGTGAATCAACGCGGTTGACCTGTGCAGGAGCATTTGCCACCCAATCAACTTACGACATATTCCAATGGGAACAAACTATTGGCATTCCTATGGCTGACACTCCAGAACAACGAATGGCTATTGCAACTGCTTTTGGATTGAATAATACAAATGGAGTAGATTTGCGGAGACTGGAACATATAAGAAAAGAACTGGATTTTTTGAGTGAAATGGATAAGAACGATCCTCCTGTTTTTATATGCAACAATCATAAAAATGGAATTCCTGCAAATGAGGATGAATTGAATCATCATCCGCTTCATGCAAAAGCAATAAAAAAGAAAGCTGAGGAGGTGGGTTTGGAAGCCATTGTATACGCACCTGCACTTAGGATTATGGATCCTTCAGGAAAGGACCTGGTAAGTTTTTTTCTGGAAAAATTTATTTCCAAACGAATAACAACTTCAATGAAATGAAGAATTTTAATTCCCGCGAAACAACGAATCGGAAAATAATACATTTTTGTATTTGAAACAGATAAAACGGATTTACAATGAAAGTTTTAAAATTTGGAGGTACTTCAGTAGGATCGCCTGATAATATGCGGTCAGTAATTAAAATAATTACGGATGGGGAACAAAAGATAGTCGTGCTGTCGGCTATGTCGGGAACCACCAATGCTCTTGTGGAAATTGCTGACCTTCTTTGGAAGAAAAATCGCGATACAGCAGGTATGGCTATTGGAAAACTGGAGGCTGGTTATAAAACGGTAGTAAAAGAACTTTTAAAAAGCGATAAAAATAAGGAAGATGGAATACAGGTAGTGGAAACATCGTTTGATACAGTTAAATCATACACTTCAGGAAAGTTTACCAAGTTAGGGGAAAATACGATTTTAGCACAGGGAGAGTTGATTTCCACTCAGCTTTTTGCTTTGCTAATGAAGGAAATGGGACATGATGCGAAGTTACTGCCCGCCCTTGATTTTATGAAAATTGATGAGGAAAAGGCTGCTGACATGAATTACATAAGGCAACATATTAAACAAGTTATTGATGAAACCGGACCTGCTGCCTATTATATAACACAAGGTTATATTTGTATGAATGCTGAAGATGAAATTGATAATCTTCAGCGTGGAGGAAGCGATTATACAGCTTCTTTGATTGGCGCCGCAATCGGGGCAGATGAAATTCAAATCTGGACCGACATTGATGGGTTTCACAACAATGATCCCCGGTATGTGGAGAATACCCGTAAAATTGAACAATTGTCGTTTAATGAGGCTGCTGAGCTGGCTTATTTTGGGGCAAAAATTTTACATCCGCAAACCGTTTTTCCTGCACGAGTACAGAATATTCCTGTGAGACTTAAAAACACAATGAATCCTTCCGACAGCGGAACATTAATTACTTCCGAAACATCGGGTGCCGGAATTAAAGCTGTGGCGGCAAAAGACGGCATTACTGCAATTAAAATTCGTTCCGACAGAATGTTGATGGCCTATGGATTTTTAAAGCGTATTTTTCAAGTTTTTGAAGCTTTTAAAACACCTATAGATATGCTATCCACCTCCGAAGTAGCAGTTTCTCTTACCATCGATAATACGGAACATATAAAGAAGATTTTGAGCGAGTTGGATAAGTTTGGAACCGTTGAGGTAGATAAAAACATGACCATAATATGCATTGTGGGGGATATTATAAGTGAAGAAAAAGGATTTGCGTCGAAAGTATTCCATGCTCTTGACGGAATTCCTATCCGGATGATATCCTATGGTGGAAGCCGCTATAATATTTCTGTTTTGGTGCCGAATTCACAAAAAGAAATTACACTCCGTGCTTTAAGCAGAAATTTACTGAACAATGGCAAGTAGAACACCTGCTTTGAAAAAAGAAAACCCGGTTATTTACCGGGTTTTCTTTTGGGTGGAAGACCGGACTTGAACCGGCGACCTCTGGAACCACAATCCAGCGTTCTAACCAACTGAACTACATCCACCATTTGTTTTGCGGCTGCAAATATAATATTTTATTCTTTTTCGATTATTAATAATTGAATTTTTATACTGCCAATTTAGGTTGAATCATCTACTTTTGAATTAAAACCTTTCGCTATGAACAGGATGATTGTTGAAACTATTGTTTGTTTTGGGGAGGTCCTTTGGGATATTTTGCCGAATGGTGCTCAGGCGGGGGGTGCACCTGCGAATGTTGCCATTCATCTTAGGCAGCAAGGAAAAAATCCATTTCTGGTCAGTCGTATCGGGAGGGATGCTGAAGGTGAGAAACTGAGAAATTTTCTTTCCGGTACAGGGCTTAACTTAAGCTATTTGCAGGTGGATGATGAATTGCCAACAAGTAAAGTACTGGTGCATCTTGATGAGGATAAGAATGCAACTTATGAAATTTGTGAACCGGTTGCATGGGACAATATTCATTTAACCCATGATTTGGCAAACCTTGCAGCAGAAGCCGATCTTGTTGTTTTTGGTTCTTTGGCTTCACGAAATGAGGCAACCCGGAATGTGCTCCTGCATTTGCTGAAGAATACAACGGCAATAAAGCTTCTTGATGTAAATTTACGTCCTCCTTTTGATAAACGTGAATGGATTGAAACGTTGTTGCATGTGGCTGATTTTGTAAAACTAAATGACGATGAACTTGTCAGGATATCTAAATGGAATGGTATATCAGGAAACGAAATAGAATTGGTTCGCTGGATGTCGGCGTTTTATAGCTGCCCATGGGTATGTGTTACCCGGGGAGCAAACGGGGCATTACTTCTGCATAAGGATAATCTAATTCAACATCCGGGTTTTAAAGTGAAGGCGGTGGATACTGTTGGTGCAGGGGATGCCTTTATTGCGGGTCTGATAACTAAATTTTCAGAAGGAAGTTTACCGGAAACAGCATTGGAATTTGCAAGTGCGACAGGGGCCTTTGTAGCTTCCCGAAGAGGAGCAGTTCCTGCTTATTCCCGGAATAGTATTGAAACCATGTTCCTGTAACTTTTCTGCTCCATCATTTCTTCATTTTATAAAGCCTCCACCAGGGAGTAGCGGGTGATTCATGATGTTCCCAATGGTAACCGAAAAAATAACAGGATAGCATTGCAGCCAAATGATTCCTGGGAAGTGTTCGTGAGTTATGGGGTAGCATATTCTCATTAATAGGCCTGCGGTGTGGAAGATAGGTTCCGAAGAAAAAGAGCTGAAAGGTGGAAAGAATTGCCGGAAGTACCCAGAAGATGATAAGTCTCATTTCTGTGAACCAAAAAAGAAGAATATTGAAGGTAATGGCCATAAGCAAAATTTGCCATAATGTGACATAATTTTTCATGAAGATAAACCACCATACAAGAAAGTTGTTGCTGTGAGGTGAAAAATCAGGATCCTTTTCTGTGGCAGGGAACTGGTGATGCTGGTAGTGTTTTTTCGATAACTTTTGGTATGAAAGAAATGCAAACAGGATGGTTGACAGCTTACCTGTAAAATTATTAAGTTTCCGATTTTTGGCAACTGATCCATGCATTGCATCATGTGCAGTAATAAATAATCCGGTATACAGAAAGGTCTGGATTAATACATGGAGGTAAAGCAATGGCGACTGGAAGTTTATTTGCACAATAAGAAACAGGTAGAGCAAATGGCCCAACCAGAGAAGAACGACTGCAGTTGCAATTAAAATACCCACCACCTCAAATATTTATTGAGGCAAGTTAAGTTTTTTTTTAGAAATTCAGAACCTCCTTCAGGTTCTTGTATCCTGTTTTGCTAACTTTCAGCTTGGTTTTATCTTGTAAAACGATAATGTACGATTCCTTTTCATATTGCTGAATTTCTTTTATTTCCTCCACTTTTACAATGTATGACCGGTGGATGCGGATGAAATCTTTTGGATTAAGTGAATTTTCCAGATATTTCATTGTTTTCTGCTTGACGTAGCGGTTTTCTTGCGTATATATTAATACATAATCATCCATCGATTCAATATACCTGATTTGGTCAACGGGAACAACATGTATTTTATGGCGATCCTTTACAACAATCCGGTCGAGGTATTCCTCTTTCGGATAGTTGCTGATTTTTTCTGCTACCTCTGAACCGGAATCTTGCGTTTTAATACGTTCAGCTACCTTATCTACTGCTTCCATCAGCCTTTCTTTAGAAAAAGGTTTAAGAAGATAATCGGCTGCATTAAATTCAAAGGCTTTCAGGGCATACTGGTCGTAAGCAGTAGCAAAAATAATATGTGGCTTATGTTCCAGCAGTTCCAACAACTCAAATCCGGTAATTTTTGGCATCTGGATATCAAGAAAAACCAAATCCGGCTTTAATTCATTTATAGCTTTCACTCCTTCAAATCCATTTACACATTCACCTAAAATTTCAATGTCATCAATTTGTTTCAGAAATGATTTTAGCAGGTTACGGGCCAGCTCTTCGTCTTCAACAATAAGGGTACGTATTTTATCAGTCATGATTTATTTATTTTTGAGGTATAGCTATGGTTACTTTAAATTCTTTATTATCATCTTGCACCTTCATCAGCATGGGATTATCAAAAATTATCCGGAGACGATCCCTGATATTTCGTAATCCAATACCTTCTCCTTTTTTGCTGATTGCTTTTGGATCGTAATTGTTACTGATGGTTATTTCCAGGATACCATTTGCATAAAAACTACGGGTTAAGATATTAACAGGTTCAGTTGCCTCATACACGCCATATTTTATGGCATTTTCATATAAGGGTTGCAGAATCATGTTTGGTATCTTAGCATTCAGACACTTTTCATCAATTTCAAAAACAGCATTCAGTTTGTTTCCAAATCTAACTTTTTCTATTTGGAGGTAAAGTTTGTTGTTTTTTAATTCTTCACTAAAGGGGACTTTATCTATCTGATCGTGTTTAAGCGAATAGCGCATCAGCGCTGACAGGTTAATTACCATTTCCTGTGCCTTCGCCGGATCGGTCATGGTTAGCGAAGAGATGCTGTTGAGGCTGTTAAACAAAAAGTGAGGGTTTATTTGCGACTTTAATGCATGAAGCTCAGCTTCCTTTATCAGCGACTTTAAATTTCCTTCATTCATAAGCTTTTCTTTAAATCCCTGGTAATAAATAACGGCATAAAAGAAAATAACATACGTAAGATATAACATGTATCCTCCGAAAATATTTGCTGCCAGGTTTTCTTCCATCCACTGTTTTACATTGGGGTGCATGAGTTTAATAATGACTATTCCCAGATACAACCAGATAAAAATAAGAATGGAAGCTGCAATGAAGTGATAAAAAAGAACTTTAATGGCGCTGTTGTCCTCCAACGTACTGGCTTTAATGATGTACCAGATAGGCAGGCCGATAATAGCAAAGGTAAACGGTATAGCTATGGCTTCAGTCAGTGCTGTAGTCAGCTCTTCGTTATATGCCAGCAATTTCAGTAATGTTCCGCCGGTAATAATGGCTGTCCATACAAGGACATAATATATTCCAAGTCGGGGATTCGAAATAAATGGGTGTTTAAAATCCATTTTTTTAGCAACAATTAATCTTCTGTTTTTATGGAAGAACTTTGGAAATGAATCAAGTATTTCTGATTAAATTTAACTGAATTTTACTTCTACTCCTCCAAAAGCACTGAATCCTTTAAGTATTAGTGTTTTTGAAGGACTGTAAGAAACTTCATGCACCGACGTACCCCTTTTATCGGTAAATGCTCCAAACACGGTGGAAATTTTGTTTTTTACGGTCCAGTCGGGCGGTATTTTAAAGCTACTGCCTCCAAAAATACACACGCAGTCAATTACAGCTCCGTTTTCTGAAAGATTAGCCTGTCGCAAATCGTATTCTGCTCCGCCAAAAACAGAAGTAATCTTACCTCCCATGAAATTTCGTGAATTAATAAAAATTTCTCTGCCTCCAAATATCACAAAATCATCGAAGTATTCTGTTCCCATTTTTTCGAATTCAATTTTGGGAGGAGCATTCCTGTGGCGGTGGGTAAGCATAAGCGACAATCCGATTCCGATAATGAGCAATGGCCAGCCAATCTGCCGGAGTTCATAAGGTATATCTACAACTTTTTCAATAAGGAAAAATCCGCCGATTACAATAAGAATAGTCCCTGCTGTTCTGTTTCCCGCTATGATGGAAAAGACTCCAATTCCTATGAGCAGCATTTGCCACGATACGAAAACATCATTCCACACCGGAGGAATTAAATTCAGTTTTATTAAGATCCAGAATACACCAACAACTATTAAAAACAAACCAAACAAAATCCTTCTTTTCGAAACACTTGCGTCATTCATTTTATTTTGATTTATGAATTAATTTTTTGAGATGCCTTCAGAATAAAAAATACCCCTGCACCAATAAGCAGAGCGGGTAGAAGATATGAAAGTGACATAAAGGATAAATGCAGGAGTTCCGGCAATAACAGAAAAACACCTATAACAACGGGAATAATGCCTGCTGAGCGTCTGCCGGCAATCATTACGACACCGGTAAGGATTAAGATTATTTTCCACGAAAACAAGATGTTCCCTATGTCGGCAAAGATGTGCCTGAAAGGTGAGAAAACAGGATAAAAGTGAAAATTCATAAAAAAAGGAAAATGACCTGCCTGGCGAAACAGCCATAAAAAACCAACAGCAATCAATACTGGTGCTAAAATTTTTAATGTATCGTCCTTTTTTTGCATTTTGTCCGCACTTATGAAAAATACTGTAACAAATATAGGAATAAAGCAATGCGAAGAGGATTGACATTCGGTTAACCCTTGGAATGAATCGGTGAAGTAAATATTACCGCATAAAAAAAGGATGCATATTTCAAAAAATATACCTCCTGTTATCAAAAAGGCTGATTATTAATTGTTCTTCTCCCTGACCCATGAATCGCGCAAGGGAACTGTCCTGTTGAATATGGGTTTTCCTGGAGTTGAATCATAATCGAGGTTAAAGTATCCCAGTCGTTCGAACTGAAAATTATCGAGTTTCCTGGCATTTAAAACAAAGGGTTCGATGAAACACTCCGGCAATACCTTCAACGAATCGGGATTCAGAAATTCTTTAAAATCAATGTCTTTATGTCCTCCTGGGTCTTCATTGTTAAACAGCCTGTCGTACAGCCTTACTTCAGCTTTTACGGCATGTTTAACCGAAACCCAGTGAAGTGTCGCCTTTACTTTCCGGCCATCGGGAGAATTGCCTCCGCGTGACGCCGGGTCATATGTACAGTGAAGTTCGGTTATGTTTCCAAGTTTATCTTTAATCACATCGTTGCAGGTAATGAAGTAGGCATAACGTAATCTTACCTCACGACCGGGAGCCAGGCGGAAGAATTTTCGTGGCGGGTCTTCCATGAAATCATCCCGTTCAATAAAAATTTCGCGTGAGAAGGGAACCTTGACGCGTACCCATTGCCGGGTCCTCCGGATTATTTATGGCCTCATGTTCCTCTTCCTGTTCTTCGGGATAGTTTGTTATGACCACCTTCAGTGGGTTCAACACCCCCATCACCCTTTGGGCTGTTTTATTCAAATGGTCGCGAATGCTGTATTCCAGAAGTGAAACGTCAATCATTCCGTCGACTTTTGTTACTCCTATACGGTCTGAAAAATTACGGATGGATTCAGGGGTATATCCCCTGCGACGCAATCCTGAGATGGTAGGCATCCGCGGATCGTCCCAGCCGTTAACATAGCCTTCCTTTACCAGTTCAAGAAGCCGTCGCTTGCTCATCACGGTATAGGTGAGGTTAAGCCGCGCAAATTCAACCTGCCGCGGGTGGTAACCATCTTTCTTCAATTGTTCGATAAACCAGTTATACAACGGGCGGTGAACCTCAAATTCAAGGGTACAGACCGAGTGCGTTATCCCTTCCCAGTAATCGCTTTGCCCATGGGCAAAATCATACATTGGATAAACTTTCCATTTGTCGCCGGTACGGTGATGAAGTGCCTTCATGATGCGGTATATAATGGGGTCGCGCATATGCATGTTGGGGGAGGCCATATCTATTTTTGCACGAAGTACGCAGGACCCCTCATCAAATTCACCGGCAGCCATCCGCTGAAATAAATTAAGATTTTCTTCCGGGGAACGGTCCCTGAATGGACTTTCCTTCCCTGGTCGGGTAGGGGTGCCTTTTTGATGACTAATGGTTTCGGCATCCTGATTGTCAACATAAGCCTTACCCTCTTTTATAAGTTTTAAGGCAAAATCATACAGTTTGCCAAAATAATCCGATGCATAAAACAGCCGGTCTTCCCAGTCGAAGCCCAGCCACCTGACATCTTTCATAATAGAATCTACATATTCCATCTCCTCTTTGGTAGGATTGGTATCGTCGAACCGCAGATTGCACTTGCCGCCAAATTTCTCAGCAATTCCAAAATTCAGGCAAATAGATTTGGCATGACCTATGTGCAGGTATCCGTTAGGCTCAGGGGGGAAACGGGTGTGTACCCTGCCGCTGTTTTTTCCTTCTTTTAAATCCTGTTCTATTAACAGATGAATAAAATTCGATTTTTTTACCGGTTCTTTATTATCGGTGCCGTTTGTCATACTTATTTTTTTATTCTGCGGTAATAACACGTGCAAAATTAAAAAAAGGATTCCAGTATGGATGAATGTGCCTGTAATTTCTTTACCTTCATTGGATATTCTTAATTTGGCAGGAAAATAAAAATGGGAATCATAGAATTGGAAGGTATGCATTTTTATGCCTATCATGGTTTTTATGAATCGGAAAGGGTAGCCGGAAATGAATTCCGGGTTGATGTAACCATTGAAACCGACTGCTCTCTGGCAGCTAAATCCGATAATCTGGAAGATGCATTAAACTATCAGACGGTATTTGATCGGGTAAAGGAAGAAATGCAGGCAAAATCAAATCTTCTGGAACATCTGGCAAATCGTATACTTGATGCACTTTTCAATGAATTCCCTGCCTCACAATACATAAAGGTAAAGGTGTCGAAACTGAATCCTCCTATGGGCGGACAAGTTGAAAAGGCAAGCATTACTTTAGAACGTAATAAATAGTTTGTGGGGAAGGTATTGGAAAAACTGCAAATTTTTCTACATTTGCAGTCCAATTTTAAAATGGTTCCTTGGCCGAGTGGCTAGGCAACGGTCTGCAAAACCGTGTACGGCGGTTCGAATCCGCCAGGAACCTCTAAGGTTTATGAAAAGTCTCTGTAAATGGAAAGTTTGCAGAGGCTTTTTTATTTGGGTAGTGGCTGTAATTGTTTTTAAGCAACATCCATATAGTATAAGGTCGGAGCAAGTACAAATAAAAAATCCTTAACTGCATAAAACATGTCAGATGCATTCTGATTATGCAGTTTTTAAAAAATGGTCTTACTATATTTGATCCGGAATAATGGCTGCTGCTGCTGTTTGTCAATTATATGAACGGCATATATATCAACTTCTGCAAATACAAAATCCAGATTTAAAATGATATATTTGGTGTTCAAAAACGGAATTAAGTACTTAACAGGTGTAAAAATCTTAAAAAATACATTATGGCAAGACTGACAGCGGAAATGAAAGATATGATTGCATCCCAGCAATGTTTCCACGCTACGGTGAGCAAAGAAGGTGTCCCCAATAATGCACCGAAGCGCTCCACCCGTGTGCTCGATGATGAAACACTTGTTTTTAATGAAGGCGTTGGAAGAACCACCTATCAAAATATACTGGACGGCTCACTGGATGCTGTTGCTGTTGTGAACAGGGAGATAATGGAAGGATACCGGTTCATTTGCACACCAAAGGTTTTAACCGAGGGTGAAATCTTTGAAAAGTCGGCGGAGATGTCGTTGAAAGCCGGTATGCCTAAACCAAAGGCTGTTGTATTACTTCATGTGAATGAAATTTACACCCTGAAACCGGGGCCGATGGCTGGTCAAAGGATTTCATAAAACTTTTACTTGCCGTAATTCGGGTTATAATTAACTGAAAGAAATATGGACAGAAAGGTGATTCTTTTTATTGCCATGAGCCTCGACGGGTATATAGCCAAACCTGATGGGAATATTGAATTTTTATCCATTGTGGAAACTCCGGAAACGGATTACGGATATGCGGATTTTCTGAATAACATCGATACCCTCATCTGGGGAAGAAAGACCTTCGATAAGGTGCTTTCCATGGTCGGTGATGTTCCGCATAAGGATAAAAAGGTTTTTGTGATTTCTAAAACCCGTAAAGGGAATTATGACCATGCAGTATACCATCCCGATGTGGTTGGTCTGGTGAAACAACTGAAGAAAGAAAAGGGCAAATACATTTATTGCGACGGGGGAAGTGAAATAATAGCTGAATTGATGAAGCATTCACTTGTCGATCGGATTATTGTTTCTATAGTTCCCTTCCTGCTTGGTAGTGGCATCCCGTTATTCAGGGAAGGGATACCGGAAAGGAAGCTGATATTCAGGCAAAGCATCACATATCCTTCTGCACTCGTACAGCTGTGGTACGACGTGGAAGCAAACAAAACGGATGTTTTTTAAGAGAAACCACATGCTTATGAATGAAGAAAAGCCTAAAACAGAGCCGGTATTCTTTGCAAACGGGGAAGAATTCAGAAAGTGGCTCGAACTGCATCATGCCAGTGAAAAAGAACTGCTGGCAGGTTACTATAAAGTGGGTACCGGTCAACAGAATATGACCTGGTCGCAATCGGTTGATGAAGCACTCTGCTTTGGCTGGATTGACGGTATCCGCAGGTACATTGACAAAGACAGCTATTGCATCCGGTTTACCCCCAGAAGGCCCGGAAGTACATGGAGTGCAGTAAATATCAAAAAAGTGGAAGAACTTATAAAAAAAGGGTTGATGCATCCGGCAGGACTGGAAAGGTATAATAAAAGGAAAGTGCATAAGTCGGGTCTCTACAGTTATGAAAATAAACCGGTCAGTTTGTCGCCCGAACTGGGGCATCTGTTTAAGGAAAACAAGAAGGCATGGGAGTTCTTCGAAAAGCAGGCGCCATCTTACCGGAAAACAATTTGCCGGTGGATTATGGATGCAAAACAGGAAACTACCAGGCAGAGGCGGCTTAAAAAAGTAATCTCTGCAAGCGAAACAGGATTAAAACTGATTTGAGAAGGTGTCTTTTTGTTAAAAATATTGAATTCGAAATCAAGCTTGCATCGGCATTCGCCTAAAAGATAACCTCGCAATAAGTAATCCGGCAACCGCTTCGAATACAGAATTTAACTGCATGTAATTCCGTACATGTGTGACAATGAATCCACTCTGATGATGCCTATACCTTGCTGTACCTGTTCCGGTATTCCACAGGTGTTAGCCCGGTGATTTTCTTAAATGTGGTGCGGAATGTCTTGGTGTCGGTATAGCCTACATCAAACATCACTTCGTTAATGTATTTGTTGCTGTTTTCGATGCTGCGTTTGGCCGCCTCAATCTTCACCCTGTGGATGTATTCCAGTACCGAATTGTTGGTGGCCTGTCTGAATCGTCGCTCAAAGCTTCTCCTGCCTACTGCCAGGTTTTCGGCCAGTTCTTCAATCGTTATTTTGCCGTTTAAATTTTGCTCAATGTAGTCCTGTGCTTTTTTTACCACTTCATCGTGATGTGTTTTCTGTCCGGTAAAAATGGCAAAGGGCGACTGGCTTTGCCGGTTTATGTCAATGGCAAAGAATTTGGATACCAGCACTGCTGTTTCCCTGTCGGTGTATTTTTCAACCAGATGAAGTAAGAGGTTCCAGTAGGAATTGGCTCCTCCGCTCGAATAAATGCGGTTTTCTTCGGTTACAATCATCCCATCCTGCACATCCACTTCCGGAAACATCTTTCTGAACAAATCAATGAATCCCCAGTGCGTGGAACATTTTTTACCGTTCAGTAACCCCGTTGATGCCAGCAGAAATGCACCCAGGCAGAGGGAAGCTGCCTCGGCACCCTGCTTGTATTGATTTACAATCCATGGGATAAATTCTTTGTTTGCTTCAATGGCATCGGGTAAATTACCCGCCAGCGCGGGAATGATAATCAGATCGGTGGAATGCACATCCCTGATGAGTTTATGGGCATGAACACAATATGTTCCATGATTGAGTTTTATTTTCTTTTTTAATCCCACCAATTCTACATCGAATATCTTTTCATTCCCCTTTACATTCATGAAGCGGTTTACTGTGGCAAAGCAATATTGAGGATCAGCAATTGCCTGTAAAACCGAACTCTCGGGTATTAAAACCGATACATGTTTCATTTTATTTTTCTTTAAATCCCTGGATAATTATCCAATTTATTAAATTTCACCTGAAGTATAAACAAAAAGAGAAGCATTCGTTTCAATGTTCCTGAAAACTTTTCCTGAAAGAATGCACTTCAACTAAGTGCAGTGGAGGGTTGTCGCAAATTGCCTCATTATTGTCATTATTTGCTACCCTGCTTTTCAATATTCTGCTGTAAATTTGACTGAATCTCATGACACATTTAAAACAGCAATAATGAAAACAATGGAGAAAACAAAAATTACGATAGCTGTAACGGTTAATGCACCTGTAGACAAAGTATGGAGTTGTTTTAACGAGCCGGAGCATGTTGTGCAGTGGAACCACGCATCGGATGACTGGCACTCTCCACTTGCCGAAAATGACTTGCGTGCGGAAGGAAGGTTTAATTACAGGATGGAGGCCAAAAACGGCAGCATGGGGTTTAACTTTGCAGGCACCTACACCAGGGTGGAACCCCATCATGCACTTGAATATACCATGGACGACAACAGGAAAGTACAGGTTATCTTTGAGCGGGGGGAGGATGGAACACAGGTGGTTGAAACCTTCGAAGCGGAGCAGGAAAACAGCATAGAACTGCAAAAGAAAGGCTGGCAATCAATTCTTAATAATTTTAAAAATTATGTAGAGGGAAACGCAAGTCAGAGGAAAATGCATGTTGAAATTCTCATTGATGCTCATGTTGAAAAAGTATACCAGACAATGCTGGGACAGCAGACCTTTTCCCAATGGACTTCTGCCTTTAATTCCACATCCCGCTATGAGGGATCGTGGGAGAAAGGATCTTCAATCCGATTCTTAGGTGAAGACGAGAAAGGCAACAGGGGAGGTATGGTTAGCCGCATCCGTGAAAACATTCCTTACAGGTTTGTAAGCATTGAGCATTATGGTGTGCTTCATGGCGATGAGGAGATAACCTCAGGACCTGAAGCAGATAAATGGGCAGGCGGACTCGAAAATTATTCATTTGAAGAACACAATGGCAAAACTCTGGTATTGGTGGATGTAGACGTAAATGATGAGTTTGAAACCTATTTTGAAGAGACCTGGCCCAAGGCACTGAACAAACTAAAGGAATTGTGTGAAAACAGGTAAAGGGATATTCCAAAATGCAGTTCTGTTTGCAGGGCAACCTGATTCTGGCTTATCTTAAAGAAAACAAGCAACTAAAAATTATCAGTAAATTTTTTTTTTATGGCAACAGTTAGCACATATCTTAATTTTGAGCATGAAACCGAAGAAGCATTCAATTTTTACAAATCGGTATTTGGAGGTGAATTTATGGGAGAAGTCATGCGTTGGGGCGACATGCCTTCCAATGCGCAGCCTATACCCGATGATGTTAAAAACCTGGTCATGCACATGGCTTTGCCCATCCTGGGCGGACATCTGCTTATGGGGTCCGATGCCCCTGAAGGTTTTGGATTCAGAGTGAATGCCGGAAATAATGTTTATGTCATGCTTTCGCCCGATACGAAAGATGAAACTACCCGCCTTTTTAAAGAGCTGTCGGAAGGAGGAAATGTGGAAATGGATTTGCAGGATACCTTCTGGGGAGCCTATTACGGAAGCTGCAAGGATAAATTCGGAGTGCAATGGATGTTTAATTTTCAGTATTCTGGTCCGCAGCAGGGAAATTGATAAACCATAAAAATTTGAATATGTTGGATATCAGAAACACGTTTAGCAGTTTTTCGGTCGATGATTTGGAAAAAGCCCAGGAGTTTTATTCTGTGACCATAGGTCTGGAAACTGAGCGAAACAAAATGGGCCTCAGGTTGCTGGTGCCCGGAGGAGGCACGGTATTTTTGTATCCCAGGCAGGATCACCACCCTGCTTCTTTTACGGTTCTGAATTTTGTAGTCGGTGACCTTGACGGGGTCATGCAGAAGTTGAAAAACAGGGGAGTGGAGTTTGAATATTATGAAGGACTGACCACTGAAAACAGGGTGCATCGTGGTTTGGAGCAAAAAAGAGGTCCCGACATTGCCTGGTTTAAAGATCCTGCCGGAAATATCATTTCAGTGCTGCAGATGGAAGAATGAATCCTGCACCTTTTTCGGGAAGTTACAGTTGATGGAAAAGATTAAATATGGTTGATGAACGGAATACTTATGTTGTCCTTCTTCGCGGGGTGATGCCTTTCGGCCGAAATAAAGTTCCCATGGCGCAGCTGAGGGAAGTATTTTCGGGTGCCGGCTTTATTAACGTACGAACATACATACAGAGCGGAAACGTGGTACTGGATACACACCTTGGGGCAAGAGAGGTTGAACAGCAGGCGCATGAGCTGATTAAAAAAAACATGGGGGCAGATATAAAAGTAATTGTGCGTACAGGAAAACAATTGCAGAACGTAATTGTCAACAACCCTTTTGCTATTGGATACAACATCTCGAGGATATTCTTTGTGCTGTTTGCTGAACAACCTTTGCGTCAACTGGCAGAAGAGCTGATGGCAGAAGATTTTGGCGATGAAAAACTGGCCTTTGGTGAGGCATCTGCTTATATGTATATCCCCGGAAATGCTGCCCGCTCAAAACTTTCAAACATAAAGCTGGAGAAAAAGCTTGGCGTTGCAGCTACCACCCGAAATTTCAACACAATGAAAAAGTTGGTGGAAATGAGCGGAACAGGGGAATGAGAAACCCGCAATTGCTGTCAGGTTTGATATCCGGTGAGGTTGTTGAGAATTTGATGAGGCAAAGACTACACCTGATGGGGTCTTGTATTATTGCTCAGGAAAATAATTTTGCGAAACAGATGGAATGCCATATCATTGAAAACAATTCAATAAATACATTTTGCAATGGAAAAACAAATTACTCCCTGCCTGTGGTTCGATTCTCAGGCAGAAGAAGCAGCACGGTTTTATTGTGCCGTATTCAGGGATTCAGGAATTGATAGCATCACTCGTTATGGCAGGGAAGGCTATGAAATTCACAGGCAAAAGGAAGGGACCGTAATGGTTGTTGAGTTTCACATCAACGGCCAGCCCTTTACAGCTCTGAACGGTGGACCTGTATTTCAGTTCAGTGAAGCCGTATCATTCCAGGTGCCTTGCGACACGCAGGAAGAAATAGATATCTATTGGGAAAAACTCTCAGCAGTTCCCGAAGCCGAGGCATGTGGCTGGCTGAAGGATAAATATGGAGTGTCGTGGCAAATTATTCCTGTCGTGCTGAAGGATCTTTTAAGAAACCCTGCACGGGCAGAAAGGGTAACCAAGGTCTACCTGCAAATGAAGAAATTCGATTTGGAAGCTTTGGTAAATGCCTGAACCGGAGCGTAATTTCCAATCAAAATATCTTACAGCAAGTGCCAGGAATACAAATCTTATTCAAATGTCACGTAATGGTAAACACCTCCAAAATGGATTTTAAGCTGCACATTGTCAGAAGCAGCTATGCCTGCATTAGGTGTAAATGAAACGGTAATTTTGGCCTTTTTACTTTTTGAAGTTAAATCAGAAAATATATTTTGAATAAGATTGACAACTTCATTTGTAGAATGTTGAACGTCAGAAGCAATCTCGTTCGTTCCCTGTGCATTTGTGCTAACGTCACCTAAATTAACTCCCTGACGTGTTCCAACCTTAATGGTAAAATCCTCCAGCACAACTGCTACTGTATCAGGTGATTCAATCTGATCTAACCCCGCTATTTCAAGATAACTGTCAGCCAGTTGCAATTGTGCACTTGTTAAATTATTTGCTACGTCAGTTTCAACAACATCATTCAAATCAAGATCAGGTAAAGGAAGCTCTCCCTTTACTCCCTCTGAACCTCTAATGTTCTGACTGTAGGTATAGGATTTGGTTATCTGACGGGGGGTTCCATTATCTTCATCCTTACACGATGTAAACAGGATTACAGTGAATAAAAAGAGAGCGAAAAAGGTGAATGAATTACTTGTCTTCATAATTTTTTTTAATTGATTTTGTACATTAAAAAACAACAGCTATCCGAAAATGTTTTTCATTTGGCAGAGATAGATTAAAATGGAGGATGGTTTTTTTGATCCCATCAGAAGAGCAGAACGGGGAGAATGAAGCATGCCCGGTGGTGACAGTCCGCCACTTTTTCAACGGGCAATTAATCTGGTTGATTCAGCACTTTTCGACAGTAAAGTTGTAATTTTGCCCTATCGGCAACATATAGCTATCGATACCAATCCTGAACTGTTTGCCGGTGCGGTTATGCAGTTTCTGCTTGATAGATTCCGGCACCATCCGTTGGGGATTGTAACCTATTAAAGCTGTAAGTCATTGATTTCGCGAAACACATCTGTTTTTTTAGATTTAAACACTTAAAGATGAGGCAAAATAATTACACATTCAAAGCTTTCCGGGTTAAAGAGGAAAAGGGTAGTTTTATCGGATCGGTAGAAGAAATGGAATTTAGCCCTTTAAAAAGAGATGAGATTTTGGTTAAAGTACATTTTAGCTCATTAAATTATAAAGATGCCTTATCGGCTTCGGGGAGAAAAGGAGTTACCGGAAATTATCCTCATACCCCTGGAATTGATGCTGCAGGAACAATAGCGAAATCGAATTGTGAGAGAATAAAAGTTGGAGAAAAAGTAATTGTAACCGGTTATGATTTAGGAATGAATACGGACGGTGGATTTGCTGAGTATATGCAAGTGCCTGCAGAATGGGCAGTTAAATTGCCCGAAAATCTGACAATGAAAGAGGCGATGATTTACGGTACTGCCGGATTAACTTCGGGTATATCGATTTGGAGGCTTATGGAACGGATAAAACCTGATGCGGGTAAAATTGCAGTTTCAGGAGCTACTGGCGGAGTTGGCACATTAACTGTTTCTATATTGAGTAAATTGGGTTATCATGTAGTTGCCATAACTGGAAAAGAATCGGAAAGGAATTTTTTGAATAGCCTTGGTGCAAAAGAAATTTTGTTGCGCAATGAAGTAGAAAATTTTGATAAAAAACCGTTGTTGAAACCTATGTTTGCCGGAGCAGTTGATACTGTTGGTGGTGTAATTCTTGAAAACATGATTAAATCAACTGAGTCAAATGGTATAGTCACGTGTTGTGGCAATGTAGCTTCACCCCAACTTAATTTAACCGTATTTCCATTTATTCTTAGAGGAGTGACATTAATTGGAATAGATTCTCAAAACTATCCCATGAATAATAGGGTTAAGGTGTGGGAAATGTTATCTGACGTCTGGAAGCCCGGGCAATTAGAAAAAGCATGCAGCGAAATTGAGCTTGATGAGCTTCAAAACAAAATGGATTTAATGCTTCAGGGAAAACTGAAAGGAAGAACTGTTTTGAAGTTAATTAAATGAATCGCGATACCTGTAATAATTCAGTATAAAAAATGGAAATTCCCCTCCATTCATGAATTTTTGGTTCATTTCTGAAGAAAGAACCGGGGTATTAAATCTTTTTTCTATTTTAGGCATTCTTCAAAGAATTTAAATTCAGGAATATGGACCGTTATTTCATGATTTTTGCAGTTTTCTTATTGATTTTTGCAGCATGCTCTGCTGAAAAAGATGATCCTTCGCAATGGCGTGGACCGAATCGCGAAGGAATTTTTTACGAATCGGGGCTGCTGGAGGCATGGCCTGAAAAAGGCCCTCAAATGTTGTGGAGCTACGAAGGACTTGGAGCCGGACATACCAGTGCATCAATCGGACTCAGCAGGATTTATGTGACCGGGATGCCCGATACCCTGGGGGTATTGTATTCCTTCGATCTGGATGGAAAACTGCTCTGGCAAAAAACATACGGAACGGAATGGCACCTGAACTACACCGGTCCTCGTTCAACACCGGTTGTTGCTGATAAATGGGTGTACCTTGAAAGCGGTATGGGAGTAGTGTATTGTTTCGATGCTTTTTCAGGGGATATTGTTTGGGAGGTAGATTTGCTGAATCGCTTTGATGCTGAAAACATCATGTGGGGGATGACGGAGTCACTGCTGATTGACGGAGACAACATTATTTGCACTCCCGGAGGTGAAAAGCACAATGTGGCGGCGCTTAACCGTTTCACCGGCGAAACAGTCTGGACCAGCCCCGGCTATGGTGAACCGGCTGCCTATTGTGCCCCTGTTTTGGTTGAACACAACAAGGCAAGGCTGGTGGTGACATTAACTGCCACTTCAATTATCGGAATCGATGCCGGCACCGGGGAAATGTACTGGAGGGCGGAGCAAATGCAAGGCAATAAAATTCATGCAAACTCTCCTGTGTATTCGGGGGGTATAATTTATTGTTCCAGTGCTTCTGCCCCTCAAAGTAGCGGTACACTGGCTCTCAGGCTGAGTGAGGACGGGAAACAGGTGGAGCAGTTGTGGCGGAATGAATCATTTCAAAACCTGATGGGAGGAATTGTACTGCTCAAGGGGTATATGTTTGGTTCAGCTTACCGTAAAGGCAAATGGTATGCCGTTGATGTTTCGAATGGAGAAGCTGCATTGCTGTCAGGCGATTTTAATGACGGGGTGCTTATTCACGCCGACGGCTTATTTTACCTTTACAGCGAATCGGGTGAAGTAGCCCTGGTAAATATGAATCGTGAAACATTTGAAATCAGGGGCCGGTTTTCAGTTCCGTTGGGCATCGGCCAGCATTGGGCGCATCCGGTAATACACCATAAAAAATTATACATCAGGCATGGCGATGCGCTGATGGTGTATGATGTTGCTAAATGGTTGAATTGCTAAATTGCCAGATGATGAAACTGCATAATTGTCAATTGACATGAGAAGGCGGCAGGTAAGGGATCTGGAGCAGGAATAAAGGTAAATACTTCAACAGAAAACTTTTGTATTTCAATTGGGAAAAATAAGGAATTATTTTAATGCTAAAGACCGATTACTTGTCGAACTTTGGTTGTGTCTGATCGTTTAAGTGAAATGCAGCAACCGGTTACTGCCCGCCTCCCACTATTATTATGAAATAAGGGAGTTTGCTGCACAGAGGTTTTTGACTTATTAAAAGAGAGGAAGTATATTCATGATACGCAGAAAGTTCATATCGACAACACTTGCAGTTTTGCCAATAACTTCTGTAACAAAATTTACATCAGCTATTATGACCGGAATGAAAAAGGGGTTTAAGGTAAATTCAGGAGAAGCTAGATATGGCAAACACTATAAAATGAAAGGTGTTACCTTAAATGTTTTAGATATTAAAATATCGTCGCTCGACACAGATGGTAGTTTGGCAGTTTTTGAACAAATTGGATATACCCCAAAAGGAGGACCTCCACTGCATATTCATCTTTATCAGGATGAATTTTTTTACATACTTGAAGGGGAATACCTTTTCCAGGTTGCTGATGAAAAATATCAAATGATGCCTGGTGATACTATTTTTCTGCCAAGAAACATTCCGCATGCGTTTATTCAGTTATCAGAAAAGGGTAAAGTCATCGTTTCCTATATGCCAGCAGGAAAAATGGAAGCATTTTTTAAAACTACGGATTCATGGACTTCTCCTCCAACCTTAAAAGAAATAGAGATGGTGTTTGAAGCGCACGATATGAAAGTTGTTGGTCCGCCATTAAGAGCTGATTAAAATATGTACGATGGCATAACAAAGATTAGGTTGAATTTTGAAATTGTGATTTGCTGAGTGGCTCGACTCAAACCCCGTTTTTGAGAGTTAATGCTGGCCTGTAAATTTGATGTATACTTTACCGTTTATCTTAATTTTCCGTACGATTTCTTTAATTTGCAAAGAGTTTCATAATTCATATGGATAAAAAGCAGGTTCTGATAAAAGCTTCGTGGGTCAGTATTACAGGAAACAGCATATTGTCTCTGTCAAAAGTTATTGTAGGGGTCTTTTCCGGCAGTCTGGCTGTTATTAGCGATGGCATTGATTCCGCTACCGATGTGGTAATATCTGTTGTAATGATGCTGACTGCCAAAATCATGAATAAACCCCCTAACCGGAAACATGTTTACGGGTATGAAAAAGCGGAAGGCATCGCCACCAAGGTACTGGCACTGATTATTTTCTACGCAGGTTCCCAAATGCTTGTTTCTTCTGTGCAAAGTATTTTCGATTACAGGGAAAAAGTACTTCCGGGTACACTGGCAATAGGGGTAACCGTTTTTTCCATTATTGGTAAATTGCTTTTATCCCTTTATCAGTACAGGCAAGGTAAACGCATCAACAGCCAAATGCTAATTGCCAATTCAGTAAACATGAGAAATGACGTGTTGATTTCTGTTGGTGTACTTGTTGGTCTTGTCTTTACTTTTATTTTGAATCTGCCCATACTGGATTCAGTTGCAGGGCTTGTCATAAGTTTATTTATTATTTGGTCATCCGTGAAAATATTTATGGAGTCAAATGCTGAATTACTGGATGGGGTTAAAGATGAAACGGTTTATAACCGCATTTTTGAAGCCGTCGATAAGGTCCCGGAAGCACATAACCCACACAGGGCCAGAATCCGCATCATTGGAAATTTATATATGATTGCCCTGGACATTGAAGTTGATGGTAATATTTCTCTAAATGAAGCGCATAACATTGCTCATGAAGTAGAAACCCAGATTATCCGAACTGTTGAAAATATATACGACATCGTTGTTCATGTTGAACCCCTGGGGAAAGAACATCCTGTAGAAAAATTCGGTATCGACAGGAAATCATAAAAGTTAAGATGTTGTTTCTACCTATAGGCCGAGGGTATAGGGCCGGAATCAACCCTCCCGTCCGGGGAGCGGCACTACCGGCCTTTTTTTTCAGCGGGAGTTTAAAGGGGTAATTCAGGATCGCTAAGCAACCAAACCATCAGTCGCTTTGTTATTGTGGCACCGGCACGGAAATTAAAATAAAAGAATGGAAGAAATCTGGTTGAAATTTGAAACGATAAACCCACATGGAGCCTGCATAGCATTTCAACTTCTTATTTATTTACATCATCGATCAAAAGTTTTCGCTTATCCAGATCTTCGATAATGAAGTTGACGAAACTTTCAGCAGCTATTTTTTTTACTTTTAAACGGGCAAAATAGGTTACGGCATCGGTTACCCTATTTTTCAGATTTCCGGTAACATTTCTTTTAAACCATCCTTTTTTCCTTATTTTTTTCACGATTTCATTTTTCTCTTTTTCTTTTTTTGGGGTACTGTCATTGGTAATGTATTTAAATACCGTATTGAAACGATTTTCGAATTTTTCTTCCAAAGAAAGGATATAACTCAAATTAACGGATGGAAAATCAACTTCTTCCTCGGGATCGGGTTTCTTAACTTCGTATTTTCCCGTTTGTTTATTTTCTGTGATTCGTATATCCGGAATTATGGATAAAAAATCCTGGTTATCTTCTCCTTTTATCAGAAAAGCGTCTTTAATACCTTCATAACCAAACTCAATAATGGGATTATGTGCATCGGCAGGAACACTAAAATACCGTTGAATAAAACGTTGGGCATTTCTTCTTCCAAGCAAAAAATCATGTACTCTGAATTCTTTATTAAAAAACCCGGAGAAACCGCTCAGTCCGCCACATGCAAGAGAATATTCGCATATCTCGCTGGTAGTGGGATCTCTTCTTATGGGAACAACCATAAACCGGGTATAATTATCTTCATCATAAGCGTTTTCAAGTTCTTCCCCTTTGAACATCAATTGTTGACGCATGGATTTTAAGATTGCCGGGATGGTGTATTTTAATGCTTCTTGCGGCATATAATGGGCTTCGTTTTTTGTCTCATAATTGGGAAAAGGATCAATCATGATAACCGTGGTGTCGAATTTTGATGCACTTTTTTCCATCTGATTGGCATTCCCTGGTTGACTCCTTCTCCTTTTATCCAGAATTTTATCTGTGATGCCAAATGGTTCATTGTCAATTAATCCTCCGTCAACGGTTACACAGGTATATTTAGGATCCTGATCTTCAATTATGCTGTCTTTCCCAATATTCAGGTAAGGTTGTGTATAGATGTACTCCTGATTTCTGCAGATCTGCCTTGGTGCCAGCCCAACGGGAAATGCACCCGTAGCCATGGCGGCCTGTTTAAGAATATCACGATTCCCTTCATCTGAAGAATTAAAGTGAATGGGGATTTTCCCGTCATTATTGAAGGTGTTGTTTTCATTTAACTGAAAGTGGGCAATATCCATATGACGGAGCATGCGGTATTCACTTTCACCCAGTGCAGTTTTAAATTTAATTTTGTAATTTAATCCCCGGAGGTTGGTTAAGGTTGTAATAATTTCCAAATCGTCAGCAATATATTCCCTTTTATAGTCCGGATTCTTTCTGAAATTGTCGATTGTATTTCCGGCCAGGGTTTCAATGAAAGTGGAATTGAAAATGGATTTAACCTCATTTGATGCGTTTTGCATAATATCATCATTATCCAGCATCTGGCCCATCATGTCCGAGCCTTCAGTTTCTGTCATATTTACCCATGCATTGAAAAGTGGATTCTCTTTTGAAACCGGGCTATGAGCATTTGTTTTATGAATGTGCGGGAATTCATTCTGTACTGCACCGGCTGTTATTGCTGCTGTCATTCCGCCTGCAGAAGCTCCTGTGAATACTTCAATAACAACATCATGTTTTGGCACTCCCGGTAAATTTAATTTTTTGGCTTTATTCCAGTGTTCCAGACTTTCCAGTAAATAATCGATGACTCCTGCTGTATATGCACCGGCAGACACAGCTCCTGCCATGCATATACCAATCCGAAAGGTGTTTTTGTTTTTCATGGTAATGCGTTTTAATTTGATTTTAATGATTAATTTAGTTATAACATCAATCTGTAAAAAACTTGTGGAAATTGCCTTTTAAGCAATTTTCGCCCGATTATGAAAGTTACTAATTTTTAATGATTAAGGCAAGAGGTTTTTGTATATCCAATTTCACTGACCTGTTTAAACCCCTTTCGGAAGGGAATAGACACGGAAAGGTTTACTGTAAAGGGTACAGCGGAGAACAAGCCTGTTGATGTAATGAGGATAATGTAAAGCGCTTCCTGAAGAGTTCATTTCCGAATGATGCATCCTTCCGGCATAAGATCCTTCATTTGTTTTCAACCCTCCGGAATTTTAGAGGGGAGTGGAAGTAACAGTTTGCCTCTACATTTCAGATCTTATCAGCCGGCCACTTATTGTTTGCAAATGTGCCGGCGAAAGAAAGTTTTTAAATGGATTTTAAAAATAATTGACAGAAATTGCGGCTTTTATGAGCTGTCCTTATTACCTTCGGGCTGAAACAGCAACGGGTAGTTTTCCGGTTCAATAAAATATGAAAGTATGACAACACAAAAGAAACTTTCCAGGCGTAATTTCATGAAAAGCAGCATAGCAGCAGGCGGATTTGGCATTTTAAGCACTACCCCGTTTATGGCTGCTGATTGCCCTTCCGTCTCAGTAAAGGCTCCCGGACCGATTCCGGTTAATCCCATTTTAACCGATTTGCGGCAGGAAAATGAGAAATTTGGTTTTGGATTGAGGAAAGTAGAAATTTGCGACAGGGAAGCCTGGAAAAGTAAACGTGAGTCGATTCTTCAGCGGTCAAAAATAATGCTTGGCGAACCACCACAGACAAATGATATCCCGTTCGATCTTCAGGTTTCTGAGGAAAACCGGCGCGACGGGTATACAGAAAAAAAAGTGCAGTTCAACAGCAACACGGAAGACACGATAACGGGTTTTCTTTTGGTTCCTGATGGTGCAAGTGCATCTTCTCCCCGGCCTGCAATCATGGCACTGCACAGTACAGGGCCGGGAGCAAAACAAACCGTGGGGCTGGAACCAAGAGAAGGCCGCAGCTATGGGAAGGAACTGGCCCAACTTGGGTATGTGGTATTGGCCACAGATGTTATTTCTGCCGGAGAAAGAATATATCCGGGTTACGATTCTTATAATACAAATGAATTTTATAAAAAATTTCCTCATTGGTCGGCCATGGGAAAAATGATCGCCGATCATAAAAAAGGTTTGGATTACCTGTGCCAGTCAGACATCGTAGATCCGGAACGAATTGGATGTATTGGTCATTCACTGGGTGGATACAATTCATTTTTCCTGCAGGCATTCGACCCGAGGATTAAAGCAGCAGTTTCTTCCTGCGGGTTAAGTCCGATGGGTGGCACCAACTCTCCTTATCAGTTTGCCCGAAACGACTGGTTTGTTCATTTTAATCCCTATTGCAGGGAATTTATACGATCGGGAATGGTTCCCTGCGATATGCATGAAATCATGGCGCTTTGTGCACCGCGGCCATTTTTTAATTATTCTGCCAGAAAGGATGCTGTTTATACCCATGCATCCAACGGAAAACCGGATTTTGAAAGTTGGTGGGAAACGGTCGACAGCGTGTTGCATCAGGTGGGAGGGGTTTATGATCTGCTGGGAGCATCAGCTCATTTCGTTCGTACAGAAACCGACGGCGGGCATGATTTTCCGGCAGATGTGAGAAAACAGGCTTATGCATGGCTCGGTAAACAATTGGGAATGGAACAATAAGGAGTATCATGCAGATTTTTACCGGTAACCGAATAAAATTAAATGTAATTGCTTCAGTTTTAGATGTGGATTCAGCAGGCTCCTGGTATAAATGGATTTGAATTGTTAACAAACCATTTTTACCTGACAATAGTCGGAAATGGCTTTCGTTTACCGTTTCCCCCAACTGTTGAAAATATAAAATTTTCAAGGAAATGTTTTTTCAGGCAGTTATTTGAACTTATTTTAACGCTAACTGTTTATCTACTACGAATTAATCGGGCAAGCCTAAGACTTCCGATTTGGTATTTCCCTGTCATAAACCTCTGTAAAAACAGCAGGGACTTGAAGTTTTGATCTTGTTTCATTGGAAAATGTTTAATCGGTTTAAGTAAAAGAAATATTGCTTTTGCTTAATCTTGCTAATACTCTGATAAGATGAAAGAAATTCTAACCAGTAAAACAGTAAGTCCCAGAGGCAGCCTTACAAAGGAAATTTCCGAAACACGATCAAAAGAAAGAATTAAAGTAAATATCCTGTGGACAGGAGGTTTTGATTCAACCTTCCGGATAGTGGAGCTATCGATGATGGAGGTGGATATTCAGCCTTATTACATTTTTGAAAAGCGATCCTCAGAAAGCCAGGAATTGAATGCGATTTCTTTAATTATAAAAGAAATTGAAAACCATCCAAAAACTAAATGCACCCTATTGCCCCTGAAAAAGTTCAATTTTACTGAACTGGACCCGGATGAATCGGTGAAAGATGCTTACAAAAAATTGTATGCCAAACACACCATAGGAAGTCAGTATGAATGGCTTAGCCGCTTTTCCCGACTTGTGCCTGGTATTGAAATTTGTGTGGAAAAGAGCGAATTGGGAAGAGTTTACAATTGTTTGCAAAAAAATGGCAGATTTAAAAAAATTAGAAAAGGAGAAGTGAGTTACTTCATTATGGATAAGGAAAATTCAAGTCCTGATTTGGTCAAGGTATTTGGAAATTATCATTTTCCGCATCCGTTGTTTGAAACCACAAAATTGCAGATGGTTGACCTTTATAAACAATGGGGTTATGAAAAGGTTATGTCCAAAACCTGGTTTTGCCACACGCCTATAAACAATGAACCTTGTGGGTTATGCACACCCTGTATGGCAGCTATGCTGGAAGGACTTTCCTTCAGACTGCCGCCGAAAGGAATCAGAAGGTATCATTATAAACAGAAATACGGCGACACCCGATGGTTTAGGCTGTTCATGAAATATCGTTTGAAACTGGCAAATTCTTTCTGATAACGGTTCTTTCTTTTTTTGATTTTGAGAGCACCCCCAATTTCCATGACATTTGATTCGCAACACGAAGGATTGATAACTGCCGCGGTCTGTTTTTTTTCCATTTCGGCTTTCATCATAATTGGAAGAACATGGTTTCTGGTTATTTTGCCTTGGTATTATCTTTGAATAAAACTTCGATAAAATGAAAATATTGGTGGTTGGTGCAAACGGTGCAACCGGTCGACACCTGGTAAAGCAGTTGATGTCTTCAGGACATAAAGTAAAGGCGATAGTTCGTCCTTCGGGACAAATTCCTGATTACTGGAAAAACAACGACAATTTAACATTAATCAGGGGCAATGTCACAGAAATGGGTGTGGATGAAATTGCAAAACTTTTAGCCGGCTGCCAGGCCGTTGCATCATGCCTGGGGCACAATCTGACCCGGAAGGGCATTTTTGGCAAACCGCGCAGGCTGGTAACCGACTCGGTAAAGTTGCTTTGCCGCGCAATCCACCAGAACTCCACCCAACTGCCCGTACGTTTTCTACTGATGAATACCGTCGGAAACAGGAACCGGGATTTGAATGAACCAGTATCTTTCGCGCAGAAAATCGCATTGGGGATGCTCCGTCTAATGGTACCTCCGCATTCTGACAATGAACAGGCGGCAGATTTTCTAAGAGTCAACATCGGGCAGCATGATCCGCAGATTGAATGGGCGATTGTCAGGCCCGATTCGTTGATCGACAATGATGCGGTCACAGATTATGAATTGTTTGAATCACCGGTAAGGAGTGCACTTTTTAATCCGGGCAAAACAAGCCGGATTAATGCAGGGCATTTTATGGCTCAGTTATTAATGGAAGATGACCCCTGGAGACTTTGGAAAGGGAAGATGCCTGTAATTTATAACAAGAATTAAATTAAAATTTAATTTCGCTTTTATATTTTATTAAAATGTAAGTCATTTTTGAGTTTTATCTGTACAGGAATGAATAAAACTCAATTTCTGTGATAAACCTGAAATTGATTTAGACTGTCGTTGCTCAGGGAAGATTTGAAAAATTAACGTTACTTTATTTTTTTATAGAATTTTTGTTTGGCGCAATTTCCATATTGCACATGAATGCCCTGTATTCCATATTAAAGTATATCTTCTGTTAATATTCCTGTTCTGTTTTTTCGTTTTCCACCGATTGTTGCTGAAAATGAAGATTTATAACTAGGTTTGCACACTTTTTCACACAGGGAAATAAACCGGATTATTTATATGATTGAAGTTGCTGATTTAAAGATACAATTTGGGAAGCGGGTGTTGTTTCAGGATGTAAACCTGAAGTTTACCGCCGGCAATTGTTACGGTGTTATTGGTGCCAACGGGGCTGGCAAATCAACTTTTTTAAAAGTATTGTCGGGGGAAACCGATGCCACCGGAGGAAATGTAACCCTTGGCCAGGGCGAACGCCTTTCGGTGCTGAGGCAGGACCATTTTGCCTTCGATGACGATAGGGTCATTCATGCTGTGCTTAAAGGACACTCCCGGCTTTGGGACATCATGCACGAGAAGGAAGCCTTGTACTCCAAAACCGATTTTTCAGATGAAGATGGAATGAAAGCCGCTGATCTGGAGCAGCAATTTGGCGATATGGATGGATGGAATGCCGAAAACAATGCCGCCACGCTGTTAAGCAACCTGGGAATAAAGGAAGAATTGCATTACTCGTTAATGAAAGAACTGAGCGGAAAGCAAAAGGTTCGCGTATTGCTGGCCCAGGCGCTGTTTGGTAAACCCGCCAACCTGCTGCTTGATGAGCCCACCAACGACCTTGACCTGGAAACAGTGGCCTGGCTCGAAAATTACCTCTCAGAATATGAGAATACGGTGTTGGTGGTATCGCACGACAGGCACTTCCTTGATGCAATCAGCACCCACACCGTTGACATCGACTACGGAAAGATAAAACTGTTTTCCGGAAACTACAGCTTCTGGTACCAGAGCAGTCAGCTTGCATTGAGGCAGCAAAAGGCCCAAAACAAAAAGGCGGAAGAAAAGAAAGCGGAGTTGCAGGAATTTATTTCGCGGTTCAGTGCCAATGTGAAAAAGTCGAAACAGGCAACAAGCCGTAAAAAGATGATTGAGAAGTTAAATATTGAAGACATTGAGCCCTCAACACGCAAATATCCGGGAATAATTTTCACACCCGAACGCGAGGCAGGTGACAAAATTCTGGATGTACATGGGTTAAGCGCAAGCACCGATGGAACCGTGTTGTTTAAAGATGTGGAGTTTTCGGCAGCAAAGGGTGAAAAGATAATTTTCCTGTCGCGCGACCCACGGGCGATGACCACCTTTTTTGAAATCATCAACGGAAAGCTAAAACCCGATGCGGGGACTTATCAATGGGGACAAACCATTACACCGGCCTACCTGCCACTTGATAATTCGGCCTATTTTAACAGCGAACTGAGCCTTTTCGACTGGCTTTGCCAGTTCACTTCAGACACAACGGATTTCTACATTATGAGTTACCTTGGGAAAATGTTATTTGCCCGCGAAGAGGTTCATAAACCGGTAAATGTATTATCGGGAGGAGAAAAAATGCGCTGCATGATTTCAAAAATGATGCTGCTGAACCCCAATGCACTGGTATTGGACACCCCCACCAATCACCTCGACCTGGAATCGATTCAGGCATTCAACAACAATCTGGTAAAATATCCCGGAAATATCTTTATGTCGTCGCACGATCATGAGTTCATACAATCGGTATGCGACCGGATAATCGAACTCACACCAAACGGCATTATCGATAAACTGATGAATTACGACGATTACATTACGGATGAGCGAATCCGGGATTTGAGAACCAAAATGTATAATTTATAGTACAAGCAGCATTTTCTTGCAAGCTTAAATTTTGAAACATTATTTCTTACAGGTCATTCCCTGAAAGCGGCTGCATCATGTAATTTTTTGGGGAAGTTCCTGCCTGCTGCCATTATTCGTTTTTTTGTCTTGTGCTCATCTTCCTGCTTTGTGTTCGAAGCTCTTTTTACTTAAGCTCAAAAAACATTTCCACAACCTCCTTTCATTTATTGTATTAAAAAGAAATATTTTCTAATTTTAACCGCAAATATATAAATCTGAACCGTGACGCTGCAGCCGAACATAAAGCTCCACACCAGTTTCCGGAATGAAAATGTTCCGGTACCGGAATTCCTTTTATGTGCAGGATTGTGGGGTTATCGAAAGCTCTTCATCCGCAGCACCAGGCTTATAGAAAATGATTAAAAGATTTCCATAAAATGCAGGTTTGGCAAATTTACCGCCAACCTTTAGTGCGCAGTGAGGTGTATTGGTGTTTATATAAAGGAAGATATCCCTATTGTAAGGTATGCAGTTGATTTTGTATTAATGAAAAACAAAGCATTACCGCTAAAAATGCTTCGGTATATGAAAAACACGCTATCCAAAAATAGTAAAATATGAAAAAACTCAGTTTATTGGAAATTATATCGATGGCCGTTGGCACAATGATTGGTGCCAGCATATTTTCAGTATTTGGATTAGGAGCCCAGGTTGCGGGACATGATTTGCCTGAAGCATTTCTTTTATCTGGGATCTACGCATTGGTTGTAGCCTATTCGTATGCTATACTAGGTTCAAAAATAATTTCAAATGCAGGGCCGATTGGCTTTATTCTGAAAGGATTAGGCGACAGTATTGTAACAGGTGCATTGAGTTTTTTACTCTGGATGAGTTATGTGGTTTCTATCGCTCTGCTTGTCAAAGGATTTTCCGGATATTTTCTCCCACTGGTGCATCTTGATTTGAATAATATCAATATGGCCGTTGTCCAGGCTGTTTTGATATTATTTTTCGTAGCCCTGAATTTCTTTGGCAGCAAGGCTGTAGGAAAATCAGAATTATTTATTGTTATAGCGAAACTGATTATCCTATTCATTTTTATTATAGGCGGCTTCTCCGCTATTCAGGGAGCTAATATTGAGCCGGAATTTGATTATACCCACTCAAGAGGATTGGTAAACGCATCTGTCATATTCTTTTTATCCTATATGGGATTTGGTTTAATCACAAATGCATCCGAGAATCTTAAAAATCCCCAAAAAAATGTTCCAAGAGCAATTTTCATAAGTATCGCTGTTGTTATTATAATATATGTCCTTATTTCGGTGGTCACACTGGGAAATTTGTCTCTGAAAGAGGTGGTAGAAGCCAGGGAAAACGCCCTTGCCATAGCGGCCAAACCTTTTTTGGGTCAGTTTGGATTTTTTCTGATCTCTGTTGGTGCACTTTTTTCCATATCGTCAGCATTGAACGCCAGCATTTATGGAGGAGCAAACATTGCCTATGCTTTGGCCAGAGACGGAGAATTGCCAACATTCTTTGAAAGGAAAGTGTGGTTTAAAGCTACTGAAGGGCTTTACATTACTGCAGGACTGGGTCTTTTATTTGCCTTAATTTTTAATTTGGGGGATATTGCATCAATAACAAGCAGTGTTTTTACTGTAATATATGTATTTGTGGTAATCTCACACATTAGGTTAAGGAAAGAATATGGTGGAAAATTAATTCTTTTAATTTTTAATCTGATTGTTTTAAATGCAGTTTTTATTGCGTTATTAATTTATCAGTGGCAATCTCACCGCAATGCTTTTTATGGAACCATTATCACCTTTGCAGGATCATTTATAGTTGAGTACGTTTTCCGGTTCATTAGTAAAAGAAAATTCACGGAGCATCATAAAATTCAAACATAGAAAGAACAGATTTATGAAATTAACCGACAAAATTCATGTATTACAAATCGACTTTGAGATTACATTAATTTTGCTTACATCCTGGACACCACCTTTAACTGAGCGGAATGAAATAGAAAAGCTGATAAGTGAAGGCGAAGAATACATGATGCGTATTGATGCTGTGGTAAAGAATTGTTACAGGGATAACGAATCAAACACCCTGGACTTCTGTAAAAGGACAGTTGATAAACTTGGATTGCCCCGGTTTTTGGTAAGTGCTTTTTTATGAACCGGCATCAAAGAATACAACGGCCCCTGATAACTGATCGTTTACCCAAAATTGATATCTTTAGCTCCAATATAATAAGGGCAGGCTATCAGGCTCTGCTCTGCGCATGAATTCATAAAAATGAAAACCATCACTATAAAAAAAACAATTGGTCTTATCTTAATGACCCTTTCTCTAATAGCATGCCATTCTCCCGCATATATATCAGGAAGATTAGAAGGCGCAGAAAATAAAAATGTAATGGTTTATCTGATTGAACCTGAAACATTACGGGATGTAGCTGCTTCGTATTGCGGGAAAGTCATAGATTCATCTGAAGTAAATTCTGATGGTTTCTTCAAGTTCCGCAACTTGCCCGAAATTAAAGAACCTGTATTGTTGGAATTAGCCGTACAGCTAAATGGAAAAGCTCCTGATTATTTACAAACCGATGATCCAATCAGGTCTAACTACATGCCAATTCTATGGCAATCAGGAGAGCATTTGCAAATCACAGCCCGATTAGATGAATTTCAAAAAAGTTTTTCAATTGAACACCCTTCAGAAATTAACAAAGCTTTGTTACACTTAAGGGATATCAACCAGAAAGCTTACCAAAGCTATCTTGCAGGAAAGCATTGGCAAGTAGAAGATGGCAGTCAGTTGCTGGAAAAAGAACACGCTGTTTTACAGTATCAGACTGAGCTGATGAAGTTTGCAGATAGCACACAATTCCTTATACCGGCATTGGTGACATTAAGGTGGATAAGCCCGGAGAATGATTATGAACGTGTGCCTGAATTTTTGGTGAGTCAATGTAACAAATGGAAGAAAAAACAACCTGATCATCCGTGGGTAAAACAACTTTGTAATCTAAGTGACCCCTCTGATTTACCTGTTTTAGTGGGAGATGTATTTCCCGATTTCAGGTTTCCCATGCTAACAAAGGATACCCTTTCTCTTAAAGATCAATTAGGCAGTAAGCTCACGATTATAGATTTGTGGGCATCCTGGTGTGCCCCATGCCGAAAGGAAAACAGGGAGGTTTTAGTACCTGTCTGGAATGAATATCATGACCAGGGGTTACAAATTATTGCTTATGGTCTGGAAAGTGATGAGTCTGTTTGGAGGGCAGCTATAGTGCGCGATGGGGCAAATCGCTGGTTTCAGGCATCAGAATTGCAGGGAGATGATGCACCGTTCCTGAAGAAAATCCGTGTTCGTACCATTCCGGCCAACTTTATTCTTGATGAGAATGGTGTGGTTATCGCTAAAAATGTTCATGGAAGGGCTTTAATGGATTTGGTAAAAAGTTATATGAAAAAGAAATAAAACCAATGCCCATATTAACGTGAAACTTAAGTAACGGGATAAGATTTTGCAGGATGTTTTGCCGTTACCGTCTGAAATAAAATGTGAATTCCGGGTATACCAGCATCAGGAATCACAATTACCGGGATCTGCTGAAACGGATGGATGAGCATCCCGTTGTTTACCTTGAACCTCCATACCCTTCCATTTCCGAAAGTTCCGGTTTTACGGGATATGTGCAGGGTGGATGGAACAGTTCCGGCCCGATATGTTTACGTGAAGCCTGTGATGTTCTGCATTCAAAAGGTGTAAGGTTTTTGTTGTTCAATTCACCGGCTCCTTTAATAAAAGAGCAATACCGGATTTGCCGTGTTATTATGGTTAAGGCAACCCGTGCAGCGGGCTCCTGCTCAGCAGCGCCCTGCCCTTATTCACGTAAATGCCGGGATGTTCTCCGGCCAGGGCATTGCGCATACCAAACGATTGCGCCTCCGGGCGGGCTGTGCGTCCTGCCTTTTGCGGCGGGAAAGTCAGCCTGATGAACACCCGGTACGGGCTCAGGAATTCGGTTACCACCTTCATCCGCTGCCGTTGTGCCAGCTGAACCGGCAACTTGCAGTCGCTGTAATGCTCCGGCTTTGTGTGTATTATGCTCAGGTCATTCATTCTATACACCACCAGTTTCCCTGATTTTCCCCGGCCGGCGTCAAAACAGGTCTTGCATTTTTGCTGTGATGTTGAATTAATTTTATTGCCATACAGATACCATTGAGCGGATTTATTGGTAATTTTTTTGTACTAAAGTGGTAATTAATTAGTACAAAATTCGTCGTGTTACGAATTAACTACGAATTAAGTACGAATAAAATACCAATAAATGACGAAAAAAGATGCACTATGGTAGTTTCGCGCCAATAAAAAAGGTGTCGGCAGGGGAAAAACAATCCAATGAAATTTTCTGGCAGTTGAACCGGTGCAATCCCCGGCGGGAGCATTGCCGTTGAATTTTCACATGGGTGGCGTGGATTCCGATCCGCGCATTTTGGGTTACCTGTAAATCAGCGGTTTGGAAGCCGCTGCACCCGTGATACCGCTGCACTCCACGCTGGCGCGGATTTGCAATCCGTGCCTGTGAAGCAGCAAATTAAAGATTTGGAAATTTTTGCATGGTGCATCCTATCAAATCATGCCCAATTGATTTTGAGAGCAAAGATGAATCCTTTTCATTTAGCCGTTTGGAATTCCTTTTTGCGGCATAAACAGGTTTACCGGAACATTCAGAACACCGGGTTGAAATATTTGCATAAATAAACAGGACAACCCTTTGTTTATAAGCAAACTGTTTTTTAGATTTAACCCGCTAAATTAAAAAACTGAACTATTGAGCCGTCAGGTGCAATATTGAAGAAGATTTTACTACATAGTTAAACGAAAATTAAACATAAGAACAAATGAAGGAAATTACCAAACTTATGATTTCTGCAATTTTCATGTTATATGGAAGTTTTGCATTTTCTCAAGAAACGAATTTGTATGACTCAAATGGAAAATTAAAAATTGATACAAGCTTTCAAATTAGCCCAAGTCTCCTTGACGATATTAAAAATATTGAGCTTAAAGCATTGTATAGCATTTACGAATCCATTGATTATCCTAGACTTGCTTATCAAAACGGTATTTACGGACTGGTAATAGCTAAGGTGTTTATATCGAAAAAGGAACTTAGTAGCTATTGTGAAATTGTCAAATCTCCAGACGATTTATTAAGTAAAGCTGTTAAAAATTCATTTTACGAAAATGCCCTGCCACTTCTTAGAGCTACTAAAACAGATGATAGGATAGAGTTTTATGTACCATTTGAGTTCAAAATAGAAGAATCTCAATATAAGGAAGAACTCCGTAAAAACAAATGTATATGGATTGAAAAAAAATATATTAAACCAATAATCAAATTATTATAAAAATTGTAAAATCAAGTCACGGAATAAAAGAAAGGACACTGTATTACAAAAAGACTTTTCAGAATTAATAAAAAAATGAAAATACAGCACCTAATAAATAGGAATATGAGCGGTCGGCACGACCCAGCGATTATTCTGTGTTGAACTACAACCCGGTTTATTTTGCAGGATTTTGTTCTATGTACTTAATGACGACGCGGTCATAAAACATTGCGCGGATAGTGCTATATTTGAACGAAATAACATTTAATCAACGACTTAGCGGGTTGATAGGTAAGTGCTTCGAAATTCGCAACGATTTTATACCGCCATCCGTTGGGGGTAATGCCTGGATAGCCCTTCGTTTCAAATATCGATTGATTATAAAACGGGAATTAAAAGATTACCTTTGTGTAAATTGATTAAGAGTAATGGATTTTAAAATTCTGACAGATAAGTTATTTGATGATTTCACAAAAGCTGTAAAAGAATCACCATTGGATAAAATTGATAAAATCAAAAAGCTTGAAATGCCAGTTGATTATTTTCAGTTTTATAAATCTGTTTCATCCGTTTATTCATCAAAGATTGAGGGGGAAGATATCGATTTTGACAGCTACTTCAAACATAAATTCTTAAAGGTCAAATTTAAACCTGATTATACCAGAAAAGCAGATGATTTGTATACTGCGTATGATTTCATTGATAATAATACCTTGACACTTGAGAATGTCCAAAAAGCCCATTCTATTTTAAGCAAAAATTTCTTACCTAAAAGTCAACAAGGATTAATTCGGAAAAATCCAATGTTTGTAATTAATAGCGAGGATAAAATTGAGTATGTTGCAGCAAGCCCCGAAATAGTTAAATTAGACCTTAATAAATTGTTTCATGATATTGATATACTGCATCAGACAGAATTAAATCCCTTTGAAATTTTTTATTATTCGTCTTTATTGCATTTAGTATTCGTTAAGATTCATCCCTTTCAAGATGGTAATGGACGAACTGCACGATTGATTGAAAAATGGTTCCTGATAGAGAAAATTGGAGACAAGGCGACATCGGTCCAGTTGGAAAAAAACTATTATAAAAGGATCAAGGATTACTATTCTAATATCAGAAAGATTGGGCTTGAATATGAGGATTTGGACTATTCAAAATGCCTTGATTTTTTATTAATGACAGTTAAAGGGATTGATGACCAAGAATAAAAGGCACATACCCACAACAATGTGTAAGTGTCATAGCCACGGTTTATTAATCATAAGGAGTTTATTTCCTGAAATTTTAGTAATTTCATTCTATTCAAGTTCAAGGTTGGTGGTCACTCTACTTAGTGTGCCGGGAAGCAATGATTCGGCAAACAAAGTTCATTGCATGCTGTAATTAAGATGGTGGATACCAGTTGTAAGGTAGAACCACCGGTGTCGTCTTCCAGGAGGGGTTATAAACCACCTGAAGGTGCTGTGTTTAAGAGGCATGGTGCTGAGCGATTAGGAAAAGACTATGTCATGAGCAGATCAGGTAGAGATAAAGGAGATGAATTAACAGTAACCGCTGAAGAGGAGTCGAGAAGTGGCCATATCCAGTCAAAAGCTACGGAGTAAGTGACGGAGTGAAAATTAGTGTTGTCCCCTTCTCCTACTCGACTGCCAATCGTTACCAGCAAGCAAGCCGACCGTGCAATGAATAATCGTGGTATTTGACGCAATAAAAGCAACGATTAATTTTGATTTGCGACGAATAAAGGTTACTTTCGTTGCAAATTATGCATAGAATGAAAGCTTTTATACATCAAAAAGAAAACTGGCCAAAATTTACCTGGAACAGTAATGATTTCTTAGGTTTATTGAGTGAGGCAAGAAATTTACAGGGTCGACTTATTGGAAAGATGGAAACATTAGGTTTTGATTTAAGAAATGAGGCTTTGCTTGATACGTTGACTCTTGATGTATTAAAATCATCTGAGATTGAGGGGGAATTTCTTAATCCTGACCAAGTGCGTACATCAATTGCACGTAGATTAGGAATGGAAATAGCGGGAGCAGTTGAATCTGACAGGAATGTAGAAGGAGTAGTTGAAATGATGCTTGACGCAACTCAAAAATGCTTTGACCCATTGACAGCAGAGAGGCTTTTTGATTGGCATGCAGCTTTATTTCCCACAGGTCGAAGTGGAATGTATAAGATTACAGTTGCAGACTGGAGAAAAGAGACAACGAGACCAATGCAGGTTGTTTCTGGAGCAATGGGAAAAGAAAAAGTTCATTTTCAAGCTCCTGATTCTGAATCAGTGGAAAAAGAAATGACCCGATTTATTGATTGGTTCAACAACAGTGAAATTGACTTTGTAATCAAAGCTGCTATTGCTCACTTATGGTTTGTGACAATTCACCCCTTTGAAGATGGAAATGGTCGAATAACAAGAGCATTGACAGATATGCTTCTTGCCCAGTCTGACAAGAGTAACCAGAGGTTTTATAGTATGTCAGCACAGATTAGAATAGAAAGAAAACAGTACTATGAGATTTTGGAAAAAACTCAAAAAGGCGATTTGGATATTACCGAATGGATTGTTTGGTTTCTAAACTGTTTGATTAATGCTTTAAAATCAACTGATTCTGTTTTGACAAGAGTTTTATTCAAAGCAGAATTTTGGAAAAAACACATAGAAACTGCAATAAATGACCGACAGAGAAAACTGTTAAATAAGTTAATGGATGGATTTGACGGCAAATTAACATCTTCAAAATGGGCTAAAATTGCAAAATGTTCTAAAGATTCTGCAGTTAGAGATATTAACGACTTGATTGAGAAAGGAATATTGCAAAAAGAAGCAGCAGGAGGAAGAAGTACAAATTACGAACTGATAGGAATGCCAGCTGGTAACACGCGGTAATTGTAAAAACGACACAGGACAATGAAAAACAGACCATTAAAATTGACATTTGTTATCCTGATTCTATTCATCGGGATAGCATTAGGGATTTTTCTGAGATCAAATAAAACAACTTGGTCTTCGATTAAAAAACCATTTGTTGAAACCTATATGAAATTTGACGACACACGACAAACTGAATGGAGCAAAGAATTTGAAATAGTTGAAATCAAATCGAGTAAGGACAATAGTTTGCAGAAATCCTATTTCTATAAATCAAAATCAGATGAACCAAAGCCTTTGATAGTTAGTTTGCATACCTGGAGCGGCTATTACAACCAAAATGATGATTTAGCTGACATATGCAAACAAAGAGATCTGAACTACATCCATCCTGATTTTCGTGGAGCAAATTGGACAATAAATGCTTGTTGCAGTGAACTTGCATTATCAGACATTGACGATGCAATAACATATGCAATTAAAAACTCAAATGTCGACACAAATAAAATATATGTTATTGGTGTTAGCGGCGGTGGCTATGCGACATTAAGCACTTTTATGAAATCAAAACATAACATTAAAAAGTTTTCAGCCTGGGCTTCAATTTCAGACTTAATTGCCTGGTATAATGAAAGTAAAATTAGAAACAACAAATACGCTGAAAATATACTTGTTTGCACGGGTTCTGAAAATGGACTAAACATTGAAAACGCAAAACAGAAATCACCAATTTATTGGAATACGCCAGTAGAAAAATTAGAAAATTCAAAACTGACTATCTATGCTGGTATATATGATGGAATACAAGGAAGTGTTCCGATTACACATTCAATGAATTTTTACAATAAACTGTTAACTGATATGTCAGTATCTGATACTTTAAAATATGTATCGATTTCCGAGAAATTAAGGTTGCTTGAAAAACGAGAACCATTAGGAGAATTTGGGAATATTGCTGATAGGGAAATTTATTTAAAAAAGGAATTTGGAAATTTAAGTTTAATAATATTTGAAGGTAATCATGAAATGTTAACAAAATTTGCATTAAATGAACTGCTTAAAGATTAACAACATACCTAACCAAACATTTAAAAATGAAAACTATACGACTCATACTGATATTTTATAAATCATTCGCATTTTTAAGTTTCATGATAACTTTTGTATGCCTTGGACTTATTTATAGTTTTGGTAAAAACGGAATTCATTTGATTCAAGTCTTATTTTTGTTTAAAATTTTCACACTTGCAGTAATTGTTTATTCAACAAACGTTTATAAAAAGAATGAAATTTACTACTATAAAAATCTAGGTCTGTCAAGACTTAAATTATGGATTCCAACACTAACTTTTGACTTTTTATTTTTTCTAATTTCAATAATAATTTTAGCCTCAAATCTTCATGAAACACAGCCTGGAAGTTGATAGTGTAATTCTTGAATTTGACACAAAAAGAGTACTCCAAGATGTTTTTCTTAAAACTGAAACCGGAAAAACGACTGGAATTCTCGGTCGCAATGGAACTGGAAAATCATGCTTAATGAAGATAATTTTCGGAGAACTTCAAACAACAAATAAATCAATTAGGCTGGACGGAAGAGCAATTTTTGATACAAAACCGGAAACTTTAAGATATTTACCACAATTTAACTTCATTCCTAAATACTTAAAAACAAAAAGAATTTTTAAGGACTTCAATTTAGATTTCTCGCGGTTTATCGAATATTTTCCTGAATTTAAAAAATATTACAATTCTAAAGTAAAAACTTTATCAGGCGGAGAAATCAGGATATTAGAAATTTATTCAATTCTTGCATCGAAAACAAAATTTTGTATGCTGGACGAACCATTTTCACAGGTAATGCCAGTGCATGTTGACACGATAAAAAAAATCATTTCGGAAGAGAAAAAAAATAAAGGAATAATTATTACTGACCATTTGTACGAACATATTATTGATATCTGCGATAATATTTATCTAATTTTAAATGGGAAAACCTATTTGACAAGAGACAGAAATGATTTAATAAAACTTGGATATATAAATAAGAATTAAAAAACGTTTGCCAATAAATAGGAACTCTGAGCGGCGTGCAGCGCCTGGCGATGAGTGCGTGTCGGACTACATCCCGCTCCGCAAAATGTACCACCGTTAGCATTAATTTGAATATAAAAATTATACAATGAGAACAAAATTGATTGTAATTTTAGCAATAATTGCAGAGGCTTCATTAGCGTTTTCTCAAGGCATACCTTATGCTGAAAGTTCAATTATTAAAGAAATTGAGTTTGATTGGTCCACTCACGTGAGTCTGGCTCCTGGCAGCGATAATTGGCCGGTTACATGGGCAGATGACAACAATCAATATTCCGTTTGGGGAGATGGTGGTGGTTTTGGAGGAACCAACAGTCTTGGACGGTCTAGTATTGGAATTGCACGTATTGAAGGAGATTGGCAAGATTTTAAAGGATTTAATGTGTGGGGAGGACATAATGGCGAAAACGACCATAATACAATAGCCAAAAGTTATGGTATAATTTGTATCCATGGAATCCTGTATATGTGGTGTGGTATGTTTCAAACCCAAAAAGACCAATTCAATCAAACCAGGATTGCGTATTCGAAAAATCACGGTGCAACATGGGAGTTTGCAAATTGGTCTTTTACCAGAGAAGAAGGGATTATGATGCCAACTATATGTAACTACGATAAAAATTATGAAAATGCTAAAGACGATTTTGTTTATATGTATCTGATCCGATTTCAATCTTATGAAGGACCTGATAATTATGAAGACAAAGTAGATTGGTTAAATTGTCAAAAACCGGGACTCATCGATTTAGCGAGAGTTCATAAAGACTCAATCCTAATTCATAATGCATATTCATTTTTTAGTGGCACCAAAAGAGATAAACCGATATGGGTAAAACAAATAAGCCAACGACATCCAGTTTTTGAAAATCCGGATGGCGTTGGATGGTGCATCAATGTGAGCTATAACTCTAAACTTGAAAGATATTTTTTGACAACAGAACATACCGAAACCCATCGGGGAAACATTGGCATTTTTGATGCTCCTGAACCTTGGGGTCCATGGACTACTGTTCTTTATGACAAATCCTGGGGAAAAGGATTTATACCTTTGAATGCATTTTACTGGAATTTTTCAAATAAATGGCTAAGTGAAGATGGGAAAAGCTTCTCCTTGATATTTACAGGACGAAAAGAAAATGATTCATTCAATGTAATTAGAGGTAAATTCATCACTGAAAATTAGAAAAACTAAGGCTAATAAATGGGACTCTTAGCGGTGCGCAGCGCATATCGATGAGTGCGCGTTGGACTACATCCCGGTCAGATTATGAAAAGGATTTGACAAGAATTTTGATTTTATTGGTAGGATTGCCAGGAAAGTATTTAATTGGAGCTAGCCTGCAGGGATTTGGTTCAACATGGTGCAAATTTCCGGGCGGTATTGGCCAAATTATTGGATATAAGTTATTTTTATCGATGACTTCATCTTGTTAATTTCTTGATAAACCGGAGCGGCCTTCTTCCGGAAAAGAATTATTATCTTGCTGGATAATATATATTGTAGCAGAGAATACTTAAGATATTGAAAGCCAAAAATTTAGTATTGCCGTTTGTGAAGTGGGTCGGGGGAAAACGACAGCTAATGGTTTCAATTGCTGAACAGTTGCCTAAGAAAATTAAAGATTACCGGTACATTGAACCGTTTGTGGGGGGAGGGGCTGTTTTTTTTAATTTGCAGCCCAAAAATGCAGCAATAAACGATTCGAACGAAGAGCTTATCAATGTTTACCAGGTCATTAAAAAATTTCCCGAGGAACTTATTGCTGATCTTAAAAAGCATGTAAATGACGCTGGTTATTTTTATGAAATCCGGGCCCTTGACAGGACAGATGCCTTTAAACAACTGACACCCGTTCAGCGGGCATCGAGGGTTATTTATCTGAATAAAACCTGTTATAACGGATTGTATAGAGTGAACAATGCAGGTGAGTTCAACGTGCCTTTTGGTAAATACAAGAATCCTAATATTGTTAATGAACCTGTTATTAAAGCAGTCAGCAGATACCTTAATTCAGGAAACATCAGCATCAACAATGAAGATTATACGAAAGTATTGAATCAGGCAGATGAACATTCATTTGTTTACATTGATCCCCCCTATCATCCCATTTCCGAAAGTTCCAATTTTACAGGTTATGTACAGGGTGGATGGAACAGTTCCGACCAGATAAGTTTGCGGGAGGCGTGTGATGTTTTGGATTCTAAAGGTGTAAAGTTTTTGTTGTCCAATTCATCGGCTCCTTTAATAAAAGAACAGTATCAAAATTATAAAATAGTTACGGTTAAGGCAAACCGTGCAGTGAATTCCAACGGTGCTGATCGCGGAGAGATAGATGAAGTTCTGATAAAAAACTATGATTAAATCGAAAAATGACCTTCTCTGACTCCACATTTTTCAGAAGGGCTTCAACGATATCCGGCTGGTTATCCTGGATTGAGAATCAGTTAGAGGAATGATATGTAAAGGGAAATGGGTGAAATTTGTATCTTCATATACAAAATCAGCACATAATTTTAATTCTATAGTAATGATTTTTTTGCGGATGATGACGTGTCGTAATATTGAGTAGACCTCTTATTAGATTACATTTGACTAAAATAATTTAAGATTATGAAAAGAATATCCGGATTCGTTTTAACACTTATCATTTTCCAGTTTTCAGCAATTGCGCAGCAAAAAGATGATAATATCAGAACAGCTTTGTTGATTGTCGATATTCAAAATTTTTATTTTCCCGGAGAAGGAGCCGGATTGGTTAATGCTGTGCCAGCAAGTTTAAAGGCTAAAGAAGTTCTTGATATCTTTAGAGAAAAGAATCAATTAGTAGTGCATGTTCGTCATAAAGCAGATAAGGGATTTGAAATACATAAAAATGTTGAACCCATTTCAAATGAGAAAGTGGTTACTAAAGAAGAAATTAATAGCTTTCAAAGAACGGATCTGTTGGAATATTTGAAAGGTAACAATATTAGCCGTCTGGTGATTATAGGCATGCAGACACAAATGTGTGTAGAAGCAGCCATTCGGGCAGCACATGACTTTGGTTTTGAATGTATCGTTATTCAGGATGCATGTGCTACAAGGGATGTTAAGTTTAAAGATAAAACAGTAAAGGCTGAAGATGTTCAAACCACTATTCTTACTATCATTACTGACGGCGGTTATGGCAAAATTATTAACCTGAAAGATTTCAAAGAAAATAGTGATAAATATTTGAAGCAAAGCTTAAATTAGATCTTTAAAAAAATATTACTGCGCCAACATAGTTTTGCATGCGCGTTTCAGCGGTTGCGCGTTTTTGTGGCTGAAAATTGAATAAAATGTTTAAATTTTTAAGAAATATTGATAAGAAGGGCTATAGACCAAAATATGGAGGCCTGGATATTTTTAAATTTATTGGCCCGGGTCTTTTAGTAACTGTTGGCTTTATTGATCCGGGTAACTGGGCTTCAAATCTGGCTGCCGGGGCCGATTACGGATATGCGCTGCTTTGGATGGTTACCTTATCGACTGTAATGCTAATTTTACTGCAACATAATGTAGCACATTTAGGGATTGCTACCGGACTTTGCCTGTCTGAAGCAGCTACTATTTATCTTAAGCCTTCCTACTCCAAAGTTATACTGTCATCAGCTATGCTTGCATCTGTTTCAACCTCTTTAGCCGAAATTTTAGGTGGTGCTATTGCTCTTAATATATTATTCGATATTCCCGTCAGAGCGGGATCAATACTTGTTGCCGTATTTGTAATGATTATGTTGTATACCAATTCTTATCGAATGATGGAAAAATGGATTATTGCCTTTGTTTCTGTTATTGGCTTATCCTTTTTATATGAGCTTTCGCTTGTTGATATTGATTGGAATTCTGCTGTGGTTGGATGGGTTACACCATCCTTTCCTAAAGGTTCTATGGTTGTTATTATGAGTGTTTTGGGCGCTGTGGTGATGCCCCACAACCTGTTTCTGCATTCAGAGATTATCCAAAGCCGCCAATGGAACCTGGAAAACGATAAGATTATTAAGAAACAATTGAATTACGAATTTTTGGACACACTTTTTTCTATGTTGGTGGGGTGGGCTATCAATAGTGCTATGATCCTTCTGGCAGCAGCTGCTTTTTTTGCCACAAAAAAGCAGGTTACCGAACTTGAGCAAGCCAATCAATTGTTAAGCCCCTTATTAGGTAATCATGCAGCAATTGTTTTTGCGGTTGCTCTTTTATTTGCTGGTATTGCTTCTACAATTACCTCTGGCATGGCAGCCGGTTCTATTTTTTCAGGAATGTTTAAAGAACCGTATGATATTAAAGATAATCATTCACGTTTAGGCGTTGCAATTTCATTGGTGGTAGGGCTTGGTATAATCTTTTTAATTTCAAATCCCTTTAACGGACTTATTATTTCTCAAATGTGCCTGAGTATTCAATTGCCATTTACTATTTTTTTACAGGTATATCTTACATCTTCAGGTAAAGTGATGGGTAAATATAAAAATTCAAATTTTTCTAAAATTCTTCTTTATTTAATAGGTGGAATAGTAACTCTTTTAAATGTTGTTTTATTTGTAAGCATGTTCAATTAAATAATAAAAACAGTACACCAATAAAATGCGTGTAAATAAATAACGATGCACATTATGAAAATAAAGGCAACAAAAAAGCTGCTTAACATTGCCGGCATAAAAGCGACCAAGGATCCCAATCCTTCAGGTTATGAATTGCCGGGCGAATGGTTTGCATCCCTGGTTTCCATGAACAGGCCGGGAAAGCTGGCCATTCATTTTCTTCACCATCCAACATTGTTAACTGTAGTTGTTCCCGGAAAATCGCTTAATAAGGCGCTTCCCCTGTTGCCCGGGCGGATTTCTTCACTTCTGAAAAGGCATGGGTACCAAATACTCGAACCTTTGTTTCGTATTCATTCTGAACCTGATATTTTTACAACCGACAGCAGAAGCCAGCTTGGGCATATGAACAACCTGAAATACAATATTGAATACCATCTGGCTCTGGCTGAATCGACTGATGACATTGAATATGAACTGATAGATGATATTCATTTTAATTGCATGTTTAACGCAAAATCTTTAAACCGGAAGTATGTTCGTCCTAACCTTATCCTTGATGATTTTTTGCAAAAAATGAGCAAGAATAATTAGTCGCTGCATCTGAACCCTTGATAATCAAAATTTTCCTTCATTCTGCACTTCAGCTCAGCCTTCCGTTCAATTCTCAGCATTAAAAATCCGTTTATAAAAGATCATATTTCATCATGAGAATCCGCCTCCTCGATTAGAATAATCATCGCTCTCAGAATTCCTTGAAATAGAAGGAGCCCGGTAAATTATGCCGAACTTTTCCGGAATGAGTGTACCCGCATTCTGGAAAAAGAAATATCTTTGGAATATTCTTCTGCTGAAATACTGACCTGAAATGAAAATGCATACACTATTGCTTAAAAATAAAAGAACTTTAAATTAATAACAACTGAAATTATGAGAAAAATAACATTTACCCTGATAGCAGCATTAACCCTCATGTTTTTTCAACCCATGCATGCAGAGGTCAGACTTCCTGCTGTAGTGGCGTCAAATATGGTTTTGCAACGCAATACAACAGTTGGTCTTTGGGGATGGTCGGATGCCAAAGAGAAAATTACCATTGAGGTCTCCTGGCTGAAGGAAAAAATGAATGTTACTGCTGACAATGAGGGCAACTGGCGTATTGAGGTAAAAACAACTGACAGTAAGGAGCCTCAAACCATTAAAATCAAAAGCAGTGCATCGGATATTACATTGGAAAATGTCATGCTTGGAGAGGTATGGTTATGCTCCGGACAATCGAACATGCAGCAACCGGTAAAAGGCTATGAAGGGCAACCTGTATTCGGCGCTGCTATGGCTGTTGCAAAGTCAGGTAATCCGGATTTACGACTGTTTTCAGTTGACAGAGTGGGTTCAAAGACGCCGTTAAAAGATATTGAGAAGTATACTCCCTGGCAACAGGCATCTCCGGAGAGTGTTCCGGATTTTAGTGCTATTGCCTATTTCTTTGGTGAGCAGCTCCAGGAGATCCTTGATTGTCCTGTTGGCATGATTCATACTTCCTGGGGAGGCAGTTCCATTCAGGCCTGGATAAGCAACGAAGCCATAAGTCCTTACCAGAATGTCAATCTTGATAAGGTAGATATTACAAAAGACACAAATCATACTCCAACAGCATTGTTTAATTCGATGATTCATCCGTTAATTCCTTATACCATCAGGGGAGTGTTGTGGTATCAGGGTGAATCAAACCGTACTGAACCTGAGAAATACAAAAAACTTTTTCCTGCTATGGTAAAGGATTGGCGGACACGTTGGAGTATAGGAAATTTTCCATTTTATTACGTGCAGATTGCACCTTATATATACGACAGTAACAGTGAATATCAATCTGTGAGAAATTCTGCCTTTATTCGCGAAGCACAATTGGAATGTCTGGATTTAATTCCAAATTCAGGTATGGCCGTTACGCTGGATATAGGAGATGAATACAGCATTCATCCACCGAAGAAGAAAGAAGTGGCTGACCGATTATTATACGATGCATTAAATCAAACCTATGGTTACAAAACTGTAGATGGTGCTGCACCGGTTTATGATTCCTCTGTATTGGAAGATGGAGGGATGATTTTGAAATTTAAAAATGCAGAAACAGGTCTGTATGCATACGATGAGTTAAAGGGGTTTGAGATAGCAGGAGATGATAAAGTGTTTTACCCGGCGAATGCTAAAATAGTGAATCGTAAAGAAGTATTTGTAAAAAGTGATTCAGTACCCAATCCTGTGGCGGTAAGATATGCCTGGCACAACTGGGTAGTTGGAACCCTTTTTGACACCAGCCTTTTGCCGGCATCATCATTCAGAACAGACAAATGGAATGATGCGACCCAGGTTGAAAATAAGAACGATTAAATACCGGTTGTAAAAACCAGTCAAGCTGTTAACTGGAATTCATTGGCATGTTTTTTAAAATGATTTTGCATTTGTGTCTGGAACAGCTTGCAGGGATGGCATCATTTGTAATTATTTGCATTGTGGAGCTATGGAATAATAATCTTTAATTTTGATTCTATCGTTTTTAGCGCCACGCTGGCGCAGATTTGCAATCCGCGCCTGTGCATGAACATATTCAACAACTTATCAAACTATGCTTTAAGAAAATTTCAGTGAAATCAAGTTCCCAAATTGAGAATTTTAAAATATCTTTGTTCTGGAATTGAGAACTATGATAAGAATATTTGCAAAAAGCACTTTAAGGGAATTCTGGGAAAAACATCCCGATTCGGAGGCCTTCTGCACCCGAGGTGAGTTGATAGTGACCGGTGACTCTGATCCTTCGGCTTCCTGCTATCCTTAAGTGCTGGGAATCTGACGAACCGGTCTGCAGGTTGAACCTCCATTCACCCGGTTAATAAACATGTGGACCGGGAAAGGGGGAGGGGGAGAGGATATTCAGGTAATAACCCTTGCATAAATGCCAGGGTTATTGACTCAGGTATATGCATCAGCATTTTTTTAATTTCTCAATTTTTCCTCATCATAAAAAATCATATTCCACTCATAACCATCTGCGTCCCTTCCTTTTCACAATTTCACAATTTCACAATTCTTCAGTTTCACAATTTCCCGCAAACACACTGTTGCTCATCTCCGTCTGCTCCTGGTTGCGGAAGGCAATCCATACCGCCACCGGACCAGCTGACAGGGAAGGCTTCCACGTGTACCGGCCTTCGGTGCGTTTCACGTTGGTAAAACTGTATGTGCCGTGGTTGCTTTCTTCCTGGACAGCCATTACCACCAGCGTATTGTTCGGGTGACGGCGTGTAGCCTCGGCATCGTTTTCCCATTCAATAAGCAGCCCGTCGGGACCGGAAGTTACTGTTGCACGCACCGGTACCGGCAGCGGTCCATGACTCAGCAGTGCCCTGCTTTTATCGACGTAACTATTGGGGTATTCGCCGGCCAGGGCATTGCGCATAATGTACGACTGCGCCTCCGACCGGGCTGTGCGCCCCACCTTTTGCGGCGGGAAAGTCAGCCTGATGAGATCCAGGAACGGGTGCAGGAATTCGTTCACCACCTTCATCCGCTGCCGTTGTGCCAGCTGAGCCGGCGACTTGCGGTCGTGGTAATGCTTCGGCTTTGTGCGTATTATGCTCTGGCCCTTCATTTTATAGACCACCAGGTTCCCTAATTTTCCCCGGCCGCCGTCAAATAAGTCTTGAATTTTTGCCATAATGTTGAATTAATTTTATTGCCATAAAGATACCATTTACTTGATTTATTAGTAAATATTTTGTGTAAAATTTGTACTTATTTTGTAATTAATTCGTAAGGCTACGAATTAACTACGAATTAAGTACGAATAAAATACCAATAAATGACGAAAAAAAGTAAACTATGGTAGATCCGTGCCAATAAAAAAGGTGTCGGCAGGGTGAAAATATTCCAATGAATTTCCTGCCTGGGTGGCGAGGACTCCTATCTGCGCATTTATAAATCAGCGGTCCGGAAACCGCTGCACCCGGAAACCGCTGCACCCTTGAAACTGCTGCACCCGCTGCAACTTTCCGCAGCTTTTAATCTGCGCAGGTGCATCCGTTAATCACTTAAGGTTGAAAAATGGATGAAAATAAATCAGGTAACCGGTTGTTAAAAAGCAAATTGTTTTTTAGATTTAACCCGCTAAATAAAAAAACCGAACTGTTGAGACCACTACCCGACATAAAGCCCAAAGAAGATTTCGGAGAAGAAGATGCCCCTGCACAGATTTACCTCTGTGCACCGGCCGGTAATTTGGATGCCGGAAAGGCAATTCACAGTAACGCCAGGTTTTGAGTGCAGCATTAAAATAATGCCGGTTATATGAGGGCAGGTTTGCAGGTAAGGATGTGACTGAGAGGGCGAAGCTGTGAAATGGGGTAAAGCAGAATTTTACAAAAGTATGAAAGAAATCAATGGACAACTAAGATCCCTGCAAATGGAATGTTCTGATTTAATAAACCTGCGCAATCTTTTCGTTTATAAATATTTGCAAATGTTTGCAAATGGACATATAGTTGAAAACTAAGCTTATAGTGCATCAAGGGATAAAGAAGAAATATAATTACCAGTAAATATAGCCAAACGTTGGCGTTCATTGTAAAAAACAGCCTACTAACAACTTAAATAACTGAAACAAAATGAAAAATATTACGACTCTTGTTCATCATATTAAACTAAATGAAAGTGGATGGTGGGAAAAAGCTGTTCAAAATATTATTATTTCTTCCATTGGTGCCGAAGGAAATTTTCCACAATCAAAAAAAGACATTTTATCAAAACTTATAAGTGAATTAGAGCAAGGGATTGATATAATTAGACTTGAAAAACAGTTTGAGAAACTTAAAATCCAGAAACAAATTGTTAATCCAACTGGAGATTTATGGAATCTGTCTGATGATATATTTGAGAAATATACAGACGCAGATAAAGAACAAAAAGATTTAGAAAAAGAGGCTGAAAAAAGATTTATTGAACTCGTAATGTTGCATTGCAAGGACATAAATCCGGTAGAATTATGGGATGATTTTAAAAGCAAAATGTTGTTTCCATTAGTTAAGGACATTGGTGCAAAAACATACGAATTTGTTTCTGGGAAAAAATCTATTAATTTTAATTGAACTCGAAAGTTTTCAAAATTTCGCTAAATGTTACAATGGAGAAAAAGGTGAAATTGAGAAAATTGTAACGCAGTACATGAGCTTCACAGATAAAGCCACCAAGAGTTTTTTGCTAAAACTTTTAAACGAATATTTCTTTATTGAAGCAACAAATTTAGACGAATCTACGGTCGATGAGATTTACAAACTCTCTAAAACTCAACAAAATTTAAAGGTATTTGTCGACACAAACTTTCTTACTTACAGTTTTGGATTTGCATGATAATCCGTCAAATGATGCCACCAAAGCCTTATTAGAATTGCTGGAAGAAATTGATAACAAGGTCAAAATAAAATTTTATATTTTACCAAATACGATTCATGAATTCCAAAACTTGATTTTTAAATTTCAAGATTATATTACAAGGCTAAAACCTACTATTGCTTATGCTGCAGCTGTTGAGGAAAGTACAGAATTTTCAGGTATTATAAAAAAGTATTTCCAACGGTGTAATGAAGTTAAACGTATTATTCCCCCAGAAGAATATTTTGACCCTTACTTAACAAATTTTTCTGTTTGTTATCGAAGTAAAGGGATTGAACTATTTAATCAAAATGTTGATAAATATTCAACTGACCAAAGAGTAATTGATGATTTATTAGTTCAGACTCGAGTACCGTTTAGATAGAAAAATTGAAAAGAATGGGGAAGGTAAAAAACTTAAGTAAACAAGAAATAGAAATAATCCGCGACAGAATCTATGATAAGTTTAATCATGATTGTCAAATTTGGCACATCATAAAAGATAAACGTCCACAATATATCGATTCACCAAAAGATGTTGTTAATTGGATAATTACTTTAGATTTTTCATTCCTTGAATATGACAAATACAAACAGAAATACTGATGTTTCGCAAAAAGTTGGAATTTGTTTGCATCCTAATGAATTAATATCAATGCTTCAATTTTGGGTTCCAAGAACAGAGAAATTTGAAAAAGCAATTTTAGGTAATTTTAGAATGCCATTTCTATTTAAAGAAGTCGAATCAGATTCCGAAAAAATAAGTATCGAAATACTAAGCTCTTTGTCACAATTCGAGGGACATCAATCTTATAGTAAAGAATTAGTCACTGAAATTCTAACAAATCGCGCACTAAGGCAAAAGATAAAACCTTCAAATACTGTTGAAGAAAATGCTGAGCTTATAAAAGCCGAAGTTTTAAAAAAGTTTGAGGAGGTTCAAAAAGCACTTGCCTTAGAGAAAGAAACAAGCGGAAATCTAGAATCGGAGCTTGTTCAGGTTAATTCAAAACTTGAACAAATGAATACAAAATTGGAATTGATTTCAAAAAAATATATTGAAGAAACAGAAAGCATAATAAAACAGAAACAAAAAGAAAATTTAAAAGCGATTGAAGATAAAAGGAAGCAAATTTCAGATAAGATTAGTTCAATAAAAATTCGGCTTGGCGACCTTGAGGAAATGAAGGGAAGAGCTGAAATAGAGATTTCACTAAAGCTAAATAATTTTTCTGGTAAGATTAAAAGTTTGATAAGAAAACCTGATAGTTATAAAAAGCAATTAGAGATGGAAATTCTGCCCAAGTATTTTGATAACTCAAAATATCTGGAATTACAAAAAGAGAAAGATTTATTGGAGAAAGAACTTGATACATTTGAATTATTTGCAATCAAGGATAATGTCATTATTTTCTGCGAAAATCAAAATTCTGAGGTGCTTGATAAATTAGGTTTTAAAAATGTTAAATTTCTTCCTGAAAAGAATAGTAATGGTGTTTTTATCAAGGTAAGGAGTAATCCAGATAAATTTGGTCTTAGAGACCGAGATTATTTAATTGATAGTGAAATAGAAAAATTGCAGAAGCAATATGCCAATTACTTCATTCTTGGTTACTATTGTTTCGAGAACTATTTATTTCATCCAAATAATTTGGCTGAACTTAACTTAAAAGGTTTCGATTTAGGCGAATATAAAACAGAAGTAATACGACAGAAAAATTCAAATAGAGACAAGATTATTTCTATTTGTAAAAAGTCTAGAGACTCATATGATGAATTCAGAATTGATTCAGAAAAGATGAAATCAAAAAGTGATGAACAAATTTTTGAATACCTCAAATCTGATGAAATTGAAATCTTCTTTAAGGCTTTTAGTATGAAAGATTTTTTTGACAAAACAATTATTGAAAAATTTAATCTTACTAAAGAAGTACTTTCTTCTACCAATTGGTTTAGAGGTGAATTTTCAAAAATTATCAAAATGAATTAGTTGAAGAAAAACAACGAAACGCCAACAATGTGTAAATTTCAGAGCGGGGTTGGTGGTTTTCGAGTTGCGGATTCTCGCATGAACGTCACGTCCTACCGGACGCTGACGCTCACCGAAATCCGCTCCGCAACTTACACCAACCGTTGTAGCACATTTAAAATGACGGAACACAAACAGACAAGAGAACCACCAAATTTACTTTGACAGTTTATAACTGACAAGTAAAATGAAAATATTGAAAAATATGGAGCCGAATACCATTTAAACGGGGTGTTACCGAAAAACCTTACGAGTAGGATTTAACAAATCAAAGGATTTAAAATGGAACAAGAATCAAAACTTTACATTTCAGCATCTGTTGCTGACGACTTACCTTCAATGGTAAAAAATGAATTGGCGAAAATGCCAGCTCAGAAACAAGAAGAATTTGTCGAAGAATACAAAAGAAAAGCAAAATCTCTTGGTATCGCTTACCTATTTTTGATAATCGTATTAGCAATGCATTACGGATACCTAAGAAAATGGGGACTTCAAGTAGTTTTTTGGTTGACAGGTGGCGGATTTTTTATTTGGTGGTTGATTGACCTGTTCAGACTTCCAGGTCTTGTGAAGAATTATAATAAAGACATTGCTACAGACACAATGCGGAATTTGAAAGCAATTTCGAGCTAAGTTGAAAAATGAAAAACGTGTTGAACTAAACATTGCTCGAAAATCAGTATAAATTTGATTGGATTTTTTCTAAAGTGGTTTCAATCGCTTTTTTTAAGAAATAAATTCTGTAATCAATTGTAATGTAGTCTGTTGTATGTGTTGAAAATTTTCATATTTTATTGCAAAATCCGGTTGATTATTAACCTTTGCAAGATACAAATAAATATTATTAGAACTTAACCGGGTACAACGGTAAAATTTTCGAGCCATATGTTAAGGCAATTTATAATAAAAGTTACAATTTAAATGAGGAAATGTATAGTTTTGAGTTTAAGCTCCCGCAAAGCGGGTTTAGTTCAACACACAATATAAAACATATGGGGTTCAGTGTTTTGCGAAGGTTTGGTTCTCGCTCCAACTTTCTTGTAGGTGGACAAGTACGCAGCCCGAAAACCCAGCCGTTTCATATTGTCAAACGTTATAGCCTATGTTTAAAAAATAGAATTCCTAATAATAAATTCTTGTTATAAAGTAAATTATTATTTACCTTTGGGTGTGATTTAGAATATATACTAAATGAAATGTTCCGAACTATTCCGACTCTTGAAGAAAGATAGCTGGTATCCAATTTCACAAAAAGGGTCACATGTGAAATTAAAACATGACCATAAAGATGGTATAATAATTTTTCCAAATCATGGAAGTCAAGAAGTCGGAAAAGGACTTGAGAAAAAAATTCTGAGGGATGCAGGAATAAAATTTTAAAAACAGGAATTATGAAAAAATACAAGAAGAAAATTAAAATAATTGTTGAAAAAACAAAGACAGGATTTTCGGCATATTCTGAAGAATATCCAATATTTACAACGGGAAGATCTATTCCTGAATTAATAAATAATGCACTCGAAGCTACTCAATTAAATTTTGAAAAGGATTTTGAAATTACACACGAAAACTTGAAATTTGAAATTGACTTTGCACAATTTTTTCAATACTACAAAGTGCTGAATTCAAAATTTCTTGCAGAAAAAATTGGAATGAATCCAACTTTACTATCTCAATATGTGCAAGGACATAAAAAACCATCTGAAAGCCAAACTGAAAAGATATTAAGTGGAATTCATCAAATTGGAAAAGAATTATCTGAAATGAATTTAATTTATAGAAGTTAAAACACAGGCTATAACAATGTGCAAATTACAGGGCGGCGACTGGTGGTGCGTGGTCGGCAGGTTCACGCTCGATTTCCATTGCTCTTCGAGCAGGAAATCGCACGCTACCCGCCCCAAAAACTTGGTGTGCCGGGAATCAATGATTCGGCAAACAAAGTTCATTGCATGCTGTAGTTAAGATGGTGGATACCAGTTGTAAGGTAGAACCACCGGTGTCGTCTTGCAGGAGGGGGCATCAAACCACCTAAAGGTGCTGTGTTTAAGAGGCATGGTGCTGAGCGTTTAGGTTAAAAGCTGACATCACGAGTATGGTTAGGTATGGATAAAGGAGATGAACTAAAAGTAAACCGCTGAAGAGGAGTCGAGAAGGGGCCATATTCTGTCAAAAACTGTAAAGCAAGTTATGCAGTGATAAGCACAGAGGACACCTGTCTACTGGCTGTCCGGCACGCGTCTTTCAGGCGGCATAGCCTGCACCGCATTGCAGGACTTTATCCAGGCTCAATTACGGAACCCGGGAACCTGTTTAACAATGTAAAGTGAAATGCGCAATGGGATACACCCTAGAGGCAAAATAACGAATGAGTCATGCAGGGACGGACTAACCCGTAGTAGCGATTAAGCTCCTGTAATGGGAGTGGAGCAAAGGGGTTAGGTTATACAGTATCATAACATTTAACAACTCGCGAGAGGATGAATTTATGGAATGAAACAAAATCAGTACCGGTAAGCCGCGAATTGGTATAGGCGGCTTACAAGAAAGTGAAGGCCAACAAAGGGAGCTCAGGTGTTGACGAAATCAGCATGGAAGAATTCGATGCTGACAGGTCGAAACACTTGTACAAACTTTGGAACCGTATGGCATCAGGGAGTTATTTTCCACCGCCAGTCAAAGAAGTAGAGATAGACAAGAAAAATGGAGGAATCCGAAAGCTTGGAGTCCCTACGATTAGTAATAAACAGGACTCTGAGCGACGTGTAGCGCCCGAACGCACCCTTGGCAACTCTTCCATGCGATGCATGGTGCCTTTCCTGCAGAAGGGACATCGTTGAAGTCATTAAGGAACAACAGGCAGTCCGGAATCCCCGGACAGAAAACATACTCATGGAGTATGAAAAAAGACTTGACAGGATGGATGCAAGGACTTGCAAAGGTTGAAACTGAGTTGCCGCAAATGGTTGAAAAAATGATGACATGTATAGAAAATTGAAAATGATTATCAATGAAACCAATCTTTGTAAAGAAAATTGAATTCTCTTTACGGAATGTGGTATATTTGTAAAGAAAACATCGAAATCTTTACACAATGAATCAAAATGAAAATTGGAAATTAAAAGAGCTGCCACTGACTGTTGACGTTGAGACAAAAGCAGTTCTTAAAAGTTTGCCGTCTGCTCATGCAGCATTAGCTGAATTAAAAGGGATTGCATCGACAATTCCAAACCAAATCATTTTGATAAACACTTTGGGGTTGCAGGAAGCAAAAGACAGTTCTGCAATTGAAAATATAATTACAACTCATGATGAATTGTACAAATCGGCATTAAACCTCGAATCTTTTAAATCGCTTGAGGCAAAAGAAGTTCAAAATTATATTTCTGCATTAAAAAAAGGTTTTGAATTAATTAAAACCAAAGGGATAATTACCAATAACATAATCATTGAAATTCAAAAAGAATTGGAAGGAAACAGTGCAGGTTTTCGAAAGTTACCCGGAACTGCTTTGAAAAATTCATCAACAGGAGAAACCATTTATACTCCACCGCAAGACATTAATGAAATAAACAAATTGATGACAAACCTTGAAAAATTCATTAATGGCCCTTCAATGTGCGATTGTGATCCAATTATTAAAATGGCAATTATCCATTATCAGTTTGAAAGTATCCACCCGTTTTACGATGGAAACGGACGAACAGGAAGAATTATAAACATACTTTATCTGATTATTGAAAAATTACAAAATCTCCCAATTTTATACCTAAGCAACTATATCATTCAAAATAAATCAGATTATTACAGATTATTACAACAACTCAGAGACAATGAAAATTGGGAGGAATGGCTTTTGTTTATGATTCATGGAATTGAAAAAACTTCGAGGGAAACAATTGATTTAATTATTCAGATACGGGAGTTCATGTTGGAATACAAACATAAACTCCGGGACAACTACAAATTTTACAGCCAGGATTTATTAAATAATCTGTTTAAACATCCTTACACAAAAATTGAATTCATTGTTAATGACTTGAATGTTTCAAGGATTACAGCGGCTAATTATTTAAATAAACTTGCAAAGGATGGAATATTAAAAAAAGAAAGAATTGGAACCGGAAACTATTATATAAATGAAAAATTATTTAATCTGTTGGCAAAAAGATAAATCCACATTGCGGTAACATTGTGCAAATTTCAGCCCGGTTATGGCGGTAAATTTATGCATTTCATTACGCTAAATATTTTGAGTTTAAATGAAAAATCAAAGTACGCATCCAGGCCGAAAACTTGCACTTGCCCGTTACAAATAATACTTAAAAAACAAAAAATTATTCCAATCATTAATACAACTTTTAAGAATATGAAAAAAAAACAAAGTATTTTATTATCAACATTCATGCTCATCTCCTTTAACTTATTTAGTCAAGAAAATCTAAAAAGACAAGTTGCATATGTAGAATTAGTAGGAAGTGGTGTTTTTGGGTCAGTCAATTATGATTTTCGTTTTAAACCAGGAAACGATGGACTTGGTATGAGAACGGGTTTAGGTTATATTCCTGATGTATTAGTAATACCGATTGGGCTGAATGGATTAATTGGAAAGAATCGTATCGCTTTTGAATATGGAGCAGGAATTTCTGCTGGAGTTTTTCTTAAAAATAAAAGTGGAAATCAAACTTTTTCAAGTGGAATAAATAATTTGGGATTCATTGGATTTGCTAAAGCTGGAATAAGAGTTACTCCCAAAAATAAAGGATTATTTTTCAACTTCAATTGGAACCCAATGATAAACACAATTGAAACCAGATGGATTTGGTTTGGGTTAGGAATTGGATATAGTTGGAGAAAATAAATTCACAATTATCTTGAAATTATCTAAATTAAATTCCTCAAAAAATAATACTCATTTAAAAAATTTGATTTAGTTGCCTAAATAGGTAACTTTGTGAAAGTTTAAATTTGAAATAATTGAAAGATTTTAAAAGAAAAATAAGTGTTTACAAAAATCATTTTTGGGATTTTTACAATTCACAGACAAAAGATGTTCAAAAGAAAATCGATTGGGTAATTGGATTAATCAGTGTCTTAAAAATTGTTCCTCAAAAATATTTAAAACACTTGACTGGAACGGATGGACTCTTTGAAATTAGAGTTCAGGTTGGAAACAATATTTTCAGAGTGTTTTGCTTTTTCGACGAAGGAAACTTAGTAATATTATTAAGTGGATTTCAGAAAAAAGACAAAAAAACTCCTAAGAAAGAAATAAAAAAAGCAGAAAAATTAAAAAATGAGTATTATGAAAACAAATGAAAAAAATAAAGACCTCGTTTCTTGGGATGACCATTTAGATAAAAAATATGGAAAAAATGGAACAACTTCTCGTGAAAAGTACGAGGAAGAATTTGAGTCTTTCAAAATTGGAGTACTAATTCAAGAAGCAAGAAAAAAACAACACATGACTCAGGAAGAACTTGCTTTAAAAGTTGGAACAACAAAAAATTATATCTCAAGAATTGAAAATAATGCAAGTGATATTCGATTGTCAACTCTTATGCGAATAATTAGAGATGGATTGGGTGGACAATTGAAATTATCAGTTAATATATAAAAGTACTATTTGTAACAAAATGTAAGATGCGGGTTTCAGCGGGTAATTCAACCGCAGTTCTTCGTTCCAACACCGCCAATTCGTCTTTGACGATTGACGAAAAATTCGAAATATTGAATAAACGAATTGGCTCCGTGCAGAATTGAAAGTTTCCAACTTTTAATCCCGCACTCCACTTAGTGTGCCAAGAAGCAATGAATCGGCAAATAAAGTTCATTGCATGCTGTAATTAAGATGGTGGAATCGTCCCACCAAGACCGTTGTACAGGCAAGGGTTTTAAACCACCTAAAGGTGCTGTGTATAAGAGGCATTGTACTGAGCATTTAGGAAAAGGTTCTGTCATGAGCAGAATCAGGTATGGATAAAGGAGATGAACTAACCGTAACCGCTGAAGAGGTGTCGAGAAGTGGCCATATCCAGTCAAAAGCTACGGAGTATGTGACGGAGTGAAAATTAGTGTTGGAAGCAATGCTAAGTTTGGAAGTTACCTGTTTACTATCCATTCGGCTGGCGTCATTCAGGCGGCATGAGCCTTCCTCCGGGCTTATTGCGGAACTCGGGAACCTTTCTGCATGCAAAGGGATTAATGTACAACGGGAACAACCTGAAGGCGGAATACCGCCTTAGGCGGGAACAGGGACGGACTAACCCGTAGTAGCGATGAAGCTCCTGTAATGGGAATGGAGCAAAGGGGTTAGGTTATCCAGTATCATAACATTTAACAACTCGCGAGAGGATGAATTTATGGAATGAGACAAAATCAGTACCGGTAAGCCGCGAATTGGTATGGGCGGCTTACAAGAAAGTGAAGGCCAACAAAGGGAGTCAGGTGTTGACGAAATCAGCATGGAAGAATTCGATGCTGACAGGTCGAAACACTTGTACAAACTTTGGAACCGTATGGCATCAGGGAGTTATTTTCCACCGCCAGTTAAAGAAGTAGAGATAGCCAAGAAAAATGGAGAAATCCGAAAACTTGGCATCCCTACAATCTCCGACAGGGTTGGACAAATGGTGGTAAAAGATTTCTTAGAGCCAAGGTTCGAGACAATATTCAGTAACAATTCTTATGGTTACCGTCCAAACAAGAATGCCCATCAGGCACTCACATCGGTACGCAATAACTGTAGGATAACTGACTGGGTAATCGACCTCGACATTAAAGGTTTCTTTGATAATATCGACCATGGGAAATTATTGCTTGCCCTGGAGAAACATGTAAGCGAAAATTGGTGCTTATTTTACATCAAACGGTGGTTGAACGCACCTGTGTTAACGAAATCAGGAGAACTGGTTCCAAAGCAAGGGAAAGGAACGCCACAGGGAGGTGTTATTAGTCCGTTATTAGCCAACCTGTTTCTACACTATGCCATGGATAAATGGCTTGAACTAAAGCACAAATCAGTGAATTTTGTACGCTATGCCGACGATGCAATAATTCATTGTAAAAGCAAAGCCCATGCAGAATGGCTGCTTGAAAAGTTACGTGAACGGCTAAAAGCCTGTGGTTTGGAACTACACCCTGAAAAACAAAACTTGTTTATTGTCGCGATTATCGCCGTCAAGGCGACCATCCGGTTGTAAAGTTCGATTTTCTTGGGTATTCGTTTCAACCACGCACAACCAAATCGCCCAAGACAGGAAAATTGTTCTTGGGTTACGATTGTGCCATCAGCATTAGTTCGAAGAAACGTATTGCAGACAAAATGGAAGAATTGGATATTGTTGGCCTGACTTTCAAAAGCATTGTAGGCGTTGCCCAATTTTTAAACCCGTACATTCGGGGATGGGTAAACTACTATGGCAAGTTCAGGAAACACGAAATGAATTCCATCTTTCAGTTACTGAGAAAGCGCATTGTGCGCTGGGCAAGAAAGAGGTACAAACGCTACAAAACCAGTGTAAACCGTGCCTATAAATGGTTAGAAACAGTGAGGAAGCAATTTCCAACACTATTTTACCACTGGCAAATAGGATTATCAGGTTGAAGCGTTTAGATTTGTATAACAAGAGCCGTGTGATGGGAGACTATCAAGCACGGTTCTGTGAGAGGCTTAGGGTGAAACTCCCTTTGCCTACTCGACGTGTGCTGTGAGTAAGGAATATCCTTACGCAACTGTAAATAAGATGGTGGAACCGATCCACCAAGGTCTGCTTATAGGAGCCGGTCTTAAACCACTTTTCTAATGCGAGTGAAGAAATTTACTGGTGTGAAGCGAGAGAAGAAAAGGCAGGCATGACTTGTCAGGTATGGATAATAGAGATGAACGAAAGTGAACCTTACGATGACGCATCGAGAAGGCGTACATGTTGTCAAAACCGGGAAATGTCGAGTTCCCAGGGATAAGTATAGCGGAAACCTGTTTACTGGCTATGCGGCAACCGGTGTAGAGGAGGCATGAATTTTATCCGGGCTTGTTTACGGAACGCAGGAAACCTTGTAACAATGCTAAAGGGAAACATCAAGCAGAACAACTGCAAGATTATTACCAAAGTGTTTCAAGGTGGCGGACTGATTCGTAGTAGCGATGAAGTTTCTGTAATGGAAATGGAGCAAAGGGATCAGCTAATCTTAAATGTAATTTGCCAACTTTTCGGAGGATGAGCTTAAATTTACAGATGAGATTAGAAGAGCCGTATGACGGGAGACTGTCACGTACGGTTCTGAGAGAGGGGAGGGGTGAAATCCCCTTCTCCTACTCGACCATAAACCGTTACATGCCAGTTAAAAAGTATCGTGAATAAATGAAACCGACAGAAAAACAAATAGAAGAAATTGCCGATAATTTGGATTCAGGTATGAGATGTTTTTACAATCTCAAATCTGGAGAGATTAAAACAATTCTTAATTTCGACAGTTGGATTGGTGCTGACAAAGAACCTTGGGAGGAGGAATTAAATGAAATTGATGAAAACTGGGGTGATTATTTTGAATTCGATAGTTTTGACTCGCACGATTCGTTTAAAATTATGGCAGACTTTGCTGAGAGTATTAATGATTCAAAATTGCAAGACAGACTAATAAATGCTTTAAACAGACCAAAACCGTTTCAAAACTTTAAGTGGCAAATTGACAACTCAGAAGCATTCCTACAACGATGGTTTGATTTTAAAAAATTGCGTTATATTCAATTCATTAAGGAGCAAATTGACTTAAACGACAAGGATTTTTATGAATAACGTTAATTTAGAGAAAGAAGTAAAAAGACTGGTACATTTAAACCGCTACGAAAAAGGAATTGTTTGTGCCGTTGACATTTTAAAACAGCTTAATTATGTGTCAAATAAAGATTATGACAACTGGCGATTTGGTCGTGTTGAATACTTGGAGAAAGTTTGTAATACAAATCTGAGCAAACTGACTTTGATAAATAAATTAATAGGAAAATACTCTACCGAATTAGGACTAAAAAGCTCGTGGACTGGATATAATCAATACGGTAAAGGAGTAAAACGCAGACTTAGATTTAGTAAATCAGGGACTCCAACAATTGAGGACAGATATGCAACACATTATATTGACACAGAAAGAATAAAAGAATTAAAAGAAATTAAAACCGGCATGTAACACTTAGCCTCCAATAAAGCGTTGCTTGCATACGCTTTACATTGGAGGGTATGTTGAACTAAACATTGCCCCCCTTTTAACCACCTGCTGTTTAAGGTTTTGCTTATAGTGTTTTAAATGGGGTATTTTTGTTATTCCGAAACTTTATTTTCTGCTCATAACCGTTGATTTATTCTCTACAGAGGCACATTCTGGTTGTCATTTTACAGGATCTTCTAATGGATAAATAAAACTGCACATTTTTTCGTAATTAAGAATACACACTTTTTGGCAACAATGGTGCACAGTTTATTGCCTTTCCGAACGCGTTCGGAAAGGCAATAAACTGAACTTTACCGGGAAAGCAATATTCCTGGCTATTTCATTTTGATTTGTGCCAGTGATTTCGGAATTGCATGGTTCCTTTTCTGCAGAAGGGACATCGTTGAAGTCATCAGGGAACAACAGGCAGTCCGGAACCCCCGGACAGAAAACATGCTTACGGAGCATGAAAAAAGGCTTGAAAGGATGGATGTAAGGCTCGCAAAGGTTAAAACTGCTATTGTAAAACAGAAAGAAATCTGAATGGTTGGGTGTATTGTAACCCCTCCATATCATGTTAGGCTATTAAACCCGGAAAGAACGTTAAAATTCGGATATTCGTCTGTACAAAGCCAGGTGGATACCTGGAAATCAATAAAATCAATTGTAAAAACGGTGATTCCTGAACCTGTTATAAATAATTTGAGCTTTTGTTTGGTTTTTCTGATTTAAGCGTATAAATTAGGTGTAGTTTTATTCATTTTTAACTAATTGCAAACGCTTATTACCGGATATGTGTGTGAAGCTCAGAGCAATTAGCTAAAAATTGATGTAGTTGAAATATAGTTATATGAATATATAACACCGTTACAGCGCATTGACAAAAAGGTAAGTGCTTATGGGGATTGAAAAACAGATAAAGAAAATAAAAAGACAATTTAAAAACGGAGAATTTAACATCAAGGAAAATTTGACGTTTTATAAAGACAATAGAAATGTTTTTAATATAATGATTAGGCGTGACCTAATTGATAGGGGAGGTGATAAATATTTTTTGAAGGGGAAATCAAATCTTTGGCAAAAAATGACAATGACTCATAAAATTATTAGTATTGTACTTGCCTTAGCAATATCTCTGCTAACAATAGCTGAATTATCATTCGGGTTGCTTGACCGCCTACAAGAATATAAATCCCACAAAGAATCCACCCCAAAACAAGAATTACCCTCAGAAAAATAGCTAAATGTTTTAATGATAATTCCATAAACTAAAAATTTAAAACTATGAATGAAGAAAAAATTACACAAGAAAGAAGAAATGAATTTGAGGAATTTATTATTCATCTCAAACACGAAGATTTTACTAAAAATGGTGAATCTTTTCATGTTGATTTTAAACTTGTAGATAAACCAAATAACATTAACACGTTTGAATTTGTCAATTTAGATGAAGCAATTTCAGGAACAAATTTTCACATAAAACACGAATATCGGGCTGAACATGAAAAAAAAATAAAAGCAAGTGCAGACAAATTCAAAATACGCAAAAATGATAAAGTGTTCATTAGCTGTCGCAAATTTTAAGACACCCCCTCATGTTTTTTATATCAGAAACAAAATTGACATAGTTTAAAAACCGTTCTTTGTCTTTTATTGTCCTGCTGATATAATTAATATCATAAAGAAGTTTTTTTTGTTCCATGTTTAATGGGGGGTCGAATTTTTGAGGATCTGCATTTTCGGGATAAACTATCCGTAGCTTTGTTGTGCTTATTAATTCTCCTGAATTTTGTTCATTCTCATCCATAATAATAAAATCTAAACGCGCTGTAACATTGTATATAGTTTATGCGCTGTTAGGTTCGTGCTGTTATCTGATGTTCCGGTTAAGCGCACAAACCATATACTTAACCGTTGTGGGTAATACTAAAAAGACAAATTATTTAGGTAATACTTTAATCTAAATGAAAAGCAGTAAAAGAAAAAAATTAACGAAAAAACAGAAAAAAGAATTATACATTGTTTTAGGATTTCTTGGCACAATAATGTTGACACTATTAGAATTCGGATTTTATGATTTTAGTCCGTGGATTCAGATTCGAAACTCAACAACAATTCCCAGTATTCTGACAATCAGTTTAGTTATTTTTTTATTTTTTCGAAAAAAGATATTCAGTTATGAATCCAAACCAACAAATTTGGACTATTTAAGAGAAACTATTTCAATACTCGCAATCTCTGCTACTTTGACAATTCCAATTTGGGGATTAACCTCTTTAACCAATAGGTCTATTGGTAGACAAGTTGACTATGAATTAAATGGAAATATATTAAGCTTAGACAGTATTTCTGTTTATAATAAAACATCACACACAAGAACTCCAGAGTATAGTGTTGAGATAGTTGAAGCTAATTCACAAACAACATTTAAATTAAAATTTGGGGAAAAGAATATAAAGAATTAAAAGGTAAATCTGAGTTTAATAGAAAAATGAAAAAAGGATTTTGGGGATATTTATATGAGAAATAAAAAAGTACATACCCACAACAAATTGTATATGGCAGGCGGGGGCTTTTAGCGGTCTGACAAGTCAGACCTTGCGCCCACTTTCCTGCGGGTCTGACACGATTTCTTCCAGAAATCCCGCCCGACCACATACAAGTGACCGTTGTGTGCTATTTTGATAAACATTTCAAACTAATGCATATGGACATTAATAAATTAAGAACTCCTCAAGGGCTAAACCAATACTTGAATCAGGAAATAAGAACCTTAGCTGTTAAAGTTCCTGATTACCTGATGCAAATATTTCTTTGGCAAAAAGTAAAGTTTGATTTCTTAGCTAATGATGAAATCGCTAAGAAATTATTCGAAGACAATGACAAACATCTTTTAGCTATCGAAACGAATGAAGTAACTACTAAGTTGATGATTGGATATTTACACATCTCAGACGATATACATATTAATTCTACAAACGACTCAAAGGTTATATCAGATAAGGCTATAGAACATGTTAAGGCGTTAACCAAAACCTCGATAGATAACAAGTGGGATGATAGTCAAATTTTTATAATAAGCACTTTCCGATTATCCAGCTATAACAAAATTGATTTATCACAATTTCCGAATAATGCTAAATATTTTTATTTGACAGACTCCCGGATCAAAAGGATAAATTTTATGAACTAAAGATTGATAAAGATACTAATGATTTTATGGAAGGAGATATTTTGCTTAAAAATCTATTAAAAATAGGGAAAACGAAAAATTCGAAAGCAGAGTATTGGAGTTGTGATATATGTGGTGGAACCAACGAAACAGGTTGTCTTTATTTTGATCCAACTGAATGTCCAAAGTTTACTTAAATGGAACCTACTATGATAACAATTAGTGAATTACATCAAATTTTGAAATCGCGGAAATTTAAATCAGAAGTGGTTGGAGTTGCCGATAATTATATTTTCAATTTTACTGAGATTTATGTTTTTAGAGACGGAAAGCCGTTATGCATATATGAATTAATTCAAGATGAAACAGGCTTTAAATTTGTTTTTGGACATTTATTTCAGAATGTTTCAACTGCCGAATTTAAAAATGTTAAAATTGAAATAAAAGGAGACGATAGGTTTCCTATTGTTGTGAATTCTGATCACTTGTCTATTCAAGCGGGTAAAGGTTATGACATTACTTTGGTTGCTCTATAGAAATAATCTTATTATGAAAAAAACAGCACACAACAATGTGCCATATTGCATAGCGGGGCCGGTGGTTTTCGGGCGGCGGTTCTCGCATCAAGTTCAGTCCTACCGGACATGAACTCGCTCCGAAAACCGCTCCGCAACATGCACCAACCGTTATGGGCAAAACTAAAACAGAGATGCATAAACTAATTTTAATACTTACAACAATCTTGATTTTCGCTAATTCATGTGTTGGGCAAAATGATTTAGATTCAAAGCAAATTGAAAAATACTTTGACAAAAAAGAAACAGCAGAATTGGTAAAAATTATTTCGTTTGTTGACAGTCTGGTAATATCAAAAACTGAATTAAAAGAAATTGATAAAGCCTACCACAAGTATCTTGATTTACTTCACGAAAATGCAACTAATGGTAATTCGGACTGGGCATTCGGCGAAGAAATGAAATATGAATTTCTATTCAGTATTGATTCCGCACTATTCAATAAAATATGGATTAAATCAACCACATCGAGGATAGTAAAAACGAAAGATACTACTTTGTATAATCCTGAGAATTTTATTTTAATTGACTTGAACTTTATGGGTGATTTCGTAAAGTTGATACAAGACTTAGGAGAAAACAACAAAAAATACAAAGGATTTTATGAAGCTATTGAAGTTGCTGGAGGTCTGTCTCCGAGTATTGTGGTAGGATTTTTATATAACCACAAAGACTTTGATTTTAACAATAGTAACGACAGGTTGTGGACTGCGGTATTTTTACTGACACTGGAAGAATCTGCGGAAAAGAAAGTAAAAAGATATTTGAATGAATAAAGTTCAGCCCATAACAAAGTACATATTTCAGAGCGGGGTTGGTGCGGTTTTTAACTGCGGATTTTCTCATCATCGTTCCGTCCTGCCGGACAGGAACGAAGCTCCGAAATCCGCTCCTCAACATGTACCAACGTTACCCGCAATTTAGATGACGAAAAACCATCGACGCAAGAATCAGTGACAAGATATTTGTATATTTGAGAAAAAATATAACATGCCAACAATATCAATGTTTTACGGGATAATTATTAGAATGTATTTTGCCCCAAAAGAGCATAATCCACCTCACATACACGCATATTATCAAGATACAAAAGCAACTTTTAAAATAATTGATGGTGATTTAATTGATGGAGATATACCAATCAGACAGACTCGGCTGATTCAAGCATGGATGGAGATTCATAAAGATGAATTATTGGCGGATTGGGAATTATGTCAAAATGGAGAAAAACCATTTAAAATAGAACCTTTAAAATAAACAGATATGTATTTAACGATAAAAGAAGTAAAAACTCAAAATGACTACTTGCTGCTTCTAAGTTATGAGAATGGAGAGGTGAGACAATTTGATATGAAACCATATCTGGATTTGGGGATTTTTCAAGAGCTCAAAGATCCTATGATGTTTAAAACTGTTAAACCTTGTTTTGATTCGATTGAATGGGCCAATGACGCAGATTTAGATCCTGAAATTTTATATAAGAATAGTATCCGAATTAACCAATAAACTGCGGGTAGCAGGAGTGCAAATTTCATAGCGGTGTCCGAGAGTGTTTCAGCCTCGGATTCTCGTTTCGTAATTCAGTTCTGGCAGACAGGAAAGCGCTTCGAAATCCGCTACGAGAAATTTGGTGTGCCGGGAAGCAATGATTCGGCAAGATAAGTTCATTGCATGCTGTAGTTAAGATGGTGGATACCAGTTGTAAGGTAGAACCACCGGTGTCGTCTTGCAGGAGGGGGCATCAAACCACCTAAAGGTGCTGTGTTTAAGAGGCATGGTGCTGAGCGTTTAGGAAAAGACTATGTCACGAGCATGGTCAGGTATGGATAAAGGAGATGAACTAACCGTAACCGCTGAAGAGGAGTCGGGAAGTGGCCATATTCTGTCAAAAGCTGTAGAGCAAGTTATGCAGTGATAAGCACAGCGGGCACCTGTCTACTGGCTGTGCGGCAGGCGTCTTTCAGGCGGCATGACCTTTATCCGGGCTTAATTACGGAACCCGGGAACCTGCATGGTAATGCAAAGTGAAATGCACAATGGGCACACCCCAGAGGCAGAATAACGAAGTGCCATGCAGGGACGGACTGACCCGTAGTAGTGATGAAGTTCCTGTAACGGGAATGGAGCGAAGGGGTCAGGTTATACAGTATCATAACATTTAACAACTCGAAAGAGGATGAATTTATGGAATGAGACAAAATCAGTACCGGTAAGCCGTGAAATGATTTGGGCGGCTTACAAGAAAGTGAAAGCCAACAAGGGAAGTGCGGGGATTGATGAAATCAGCATGGAGGAATTTGATGCTGACCGGTCGAAACACCTGTACAAACTTTGGAATCGTATGGCATCGGGCAGTTATTTTCCACCGCCTGTTAAGGCAGTTGAGATACCAAAGAAAGACGGGAAAACCCGTAAGCTCGGAATCCCAACCATTGCCGACAGGATTGGACAAACGGTTATTAAAGATTACTTAGAGCCAAGGTTTGAAAAGTTATTCAGTACAAGCTCCTATGGATATCGACCGAACAGGAATGCCCATCAGGCATTGGAATCGGTAAGGAACAATTGCAGGAAATATGACTGGGTAATTGACCTTGACATTAAAGGGTTCTTTGATAATATTGACCACGGAAAATTGCTGCTTGCTTTAGAGAAACATGTGACGGAGAACTGGTGTATGATGTACATCAAGAGGTGGCTAACTGCCCCTGTGTACAAGGAATCAGGTGAACTGGTTCAGAAACAGGGGAAGGGAACGCCACAGGGAGGTGTAATAAGCCCGTTGCTTGCAAACCTGTTTCTCCATTATGCTATGGACAAATGGCTTGAGCTTAATCATCCGACAGTTATGTTTGCGCGTTATGCCGATGATGCCATTCTGCACTGCCGGAGCAAAACTCATGCGGAACAAACGTTGAATGCTGTTCGTGAACGGATGAAAGAATGCGGGTTGGAGTTGCACCCGGAAAAGACCAAAATTGTTTACTGTAAAGACTACAGGAGACAAGAGAAACATGAAAATGTAAAATTTGATTTCCTGGGATACTCTTTCCAGCCTCGCACAACAAAGTCCAGGAAAACAGGAAAACTGTTTCTTGGTTATGATTGTGCTATCAGCATCGGTTCGAAGAAACGGATAGCAGATAAAATGGAAGAATTGAACATTGTTGGCCTGACCCATAAAAGTATTGTAGGCGTAGCCCAGTTTTTAAATCCTTATATTCGGGGATGGGTGAACTACTATGGTAAATTTAGGAAAAGTGCCATGAATCCAGTTTTCTGTTTGTTGAATAAACGGCTAATCCGCTGGGCAAGGAAAAGGTACAAACGCTACAAGACCAGTATAAAACGAGCGTTTCAATGGTTTACAAGAGTACGGGAACAATTCCCCGGTTTATTTTATCATTGGAAAATAGGATTAACTGGATGAAGCGTTTAGATTTGTATAACAAGAGCCGTGTGATGGGAGACTATCAAGCACGGTTCTGTGAGAGGCTTAGGGTGAAACTCCCTTTGCCTACTCGACCACCTGAACGTTATAGCTCATTTTGAAAAAAGATTCAGCTCACAATTATTGCAAATCTGAGCCGTATTTAATATTTTAGTGAGCTAAATAAATTGACAATGAAAAACAAAAGAGACTCCGAAATACTGAATTTCATTCTTCAAAATAAAGAATGTACTTCCAAAGAAATTCATGAAGGAATTTCAATATCATTGAGTTATGCAACGGTTAAAAGAGTTTTATTAAATCTTACTTCCGATAACCTAATTTCAAAAGTCGGACAAGGGAAAGCTACAAAATATATTATCTCTCCAGCTTATGAATTACTAAAACCGGTTGACATAGACGAATACTATAAAAAGGAAATTGACGAGCGAACAATTAAAGAAAATTTCAATTTAAACCTAATTTCAGAAACGCTAGTAAATACTGGACTATTTAAAGAAAGTGAACTTAAAAAATTATCAGAACTTCAAAAAACTTATAAAAACAATCTTTCACAACTTTCGGAATTTGAGTATAAAAAAGAACTGGAAAGGCTGGCAATCGATTTGAGTTGGAAATCTTCACAAATTGAAGGGAACACTTACTCCCTGCTAGAAACAGAAAGATTGCTTAAAGAAAAAGAAACTGCCGCCGGAAAAACAAAAGAAGAAGCAATAATGCTTCTAAATCATAAAGATGCGATTGATTTTGTTATTGAAAATCCAGATTATTTAATACCGCTGACTGTTTCAAAAATTGAGGATATTCATAGTATTTTAATCAAAGAATTAACAATCGACAGGAATATTCGAAAAAGAAGAGTCGGTATTTCCGGTACTAATTATCGACCACTGGACAATGAATTTCAAATCAAGGAATCATTGGAAAATATGTGCGAATTGATTAATGGCAAAGACAATATTTTCGAAAAAGCACTTTTGACTTTAGGGTTAATTTCGTACATCCAACCTTTTGTGGACGGGAATAAAAGGACTGCAAGAATTGTAAGCAATGCAATTCTAATGAACAACAAATATTGCCCAATTTCCTTCAGGACTGTTGATTCGGTGGAATATAAGAAAGCAATGTTATTGTTTTATGAGCAAAATAATTTATCGGTATTTAAAGAGATTTTTATCAATCAATTTGAATTTGCAGTAAATACATATTTTTAAAAGGAAAATAAAAAACGAGCTATAATAAATAGGACTCTGAGCGGCGCGTAGCGCCCAGCGATGTATATAGTTTATGCGCTGTTAGGTTCGTGCTATTATCTGATGTTCCGGTTAAGCGCACAAACCATATACTTAACCGTTAGGGGTAATGCAACAAAATCCACAAAATATTGTTTCTATTGTAAATATATGTAATATATTTACCAAAAAAAGCAATAGAGATGATTTTAGAATTTAAAGTGGAAAATTATTTATCGTTTAGAGAAGAGCAAGTATTGAGCTTTGACCCTTCTTCCGATAAAGAATACGAATCTCAATATTGTGTCCAAGTAAAAGAGGGAGTTAAAGTTTTAAAACTTGGACTCATTTATGGTGCAAACGCCTCAGGGAAAACAAACCTGTTAAAATCACTTGAGTTTTTACGAAAATTTGTCCTCAGACAAAAAAGTGATAAAACAGAATCAACTGGAGTAATTCCTTTTCAATTTGATGATTCATATATTGAAAAGCCTAGCCGATTTGAATTAACATTCTATTTGAATCAAATAAAATATGTGTATTCAGTTGTTTTAGATGATAAAAGAGTAATTGAAGAGAACTTAGTTTACTACCCAGGAATTCAACCTGCTATTTTCTTTGAGAGGTGGTTTGATGAAAAGAAAGAAAAGTCTGTAATAAAATTTGGCGGAACAATTGATTTAAAAGCATCTGACAAAAAACTCATTGAAGGTTTAACAATTTCAAATAGCTCTGTATTTTCAGCGTTTTCAAAGGCGAACACGGAAAAATCAATATTTGATGATGTTTTTAACTGGTTCAGCGAAGACTTTATGCAAATGATTCACTCCAAAACAGATTTATTTGGCTGGACAAGTTCAAGGCTGGAAAAAGATAATTTATGCAGGGACTTTGTTTTGGAAGTTTTGCAAAAAGCAGACTTTAATATATCATCAATTGATATTGATGAAGAAGATATACCAATTGATGAAGAACTTGAATCTAAAATTTCAGGTATGGATATGCCTGACAATTTGAAAGAAGAAATTCTTCAGAAGAAAATGTTAAAAGCAAAGGATATTTCATTTCAGCATACAACCAGACTAATGGAAAAAAACCTACCAAGAAAACTTGAATCAAATGGAACAATTCGATTTTATGGACTTGGTGGCGTTTTAAATAAACTATTATCATCTAATACTTTTCTTTGTATAGATGAAATTGAGAATTCTTTGCATTATGATTTAGTAGCACATTTTGTAAAGACATTTTTAATGAATTCAAATAACTCACAGTTGTTGTTTTCAACTCATGATATAAATCTTTTAAATGAAGATTTTCTGCGAAGAGATACAGTTTGGTTTGCTAATAAAAATGAATTTGGAGCTTCTGAATTATATTCATTATTAGACTTTAAGTTACATAAGAATTTATCTGCTTATAATGCATATAAAATTGGGAAATTAGGAGCTAAACCAGAACTTGGTGAACTAATATTATCGAAACATGGCGAGAAAAACTAAAGGTCGACCACCAAAATTTCAAGTTGCTATTGTTGGTGAAGGTGAAACCGAATGGTTTTATTTTAGCAATATGAGGCAATACGAAAAGTTCACATTTAAAGTGGCTCCTGATTTGCCAAAACATTCGGACTACAAGTCAATTATTAATACAGCGAGAAAAAAGAGAGATGAAGGATATGATTTAGTCTTTTGTGTTCTTGACCTTGATAGAATAATTACTAATGACACTGAGAAAAAGGGATATCTTATCGAGAAGGCAAAAACAAAAGCAAATAATAGAATTGAATTTATCGAATCAATGCCTTGTATTGAACTTTAGTTTCTTATCCATTTTTTAGAGAACTATTCATCAAGGATTTACTTAGACTATAATCAAGTAAGTGTTCCACTAAGACAGCATATCCCTAATTATGAGAAAACAACCAAATTCTTTAAATCAATAAATCTTTACGAATATTTAAATAGTAATGGTGACTTTATTACAAATGAATTTGCGAAAAGGTTAGAAATAGAAAAAAAAGGAAGTGACAATCCGTTTTTCAATTTTACCCAAATAAACAACTTAATAACACGACTGAAAGAGAAATAAGCACATACCCCTAATACGCGGTCATAAAACATTACGCAGACAGTACTAAGTTTAAACCAAACAATATTTACTCAACGGCTGTGTACCATGATAGCAATGCGGTCCGAACTGCCCAACGCTTCATACACCAAACGATACAGGTAATATCCCAAGGTTCATGCTAAAAAAAAATATGGCTAATTTGCTTAAAAATAAATATATTTGAATTAACAAAATGAAGCGAAATGATAGATTCAAATAGCTTGATTAAGTATTTATCGGAAAATAAATCCCGGTATGATATAAACTATTAAAACAATAAAACTAAATCTTATGAAAACTTCAATTTTAACCATCGATTTATTTTTGTGGAAATACTTGATTCCTTACCTTAATCCACATATTTTCAAATCTAAGATTATTTCAGTAGCAGCAATCTTTTACATCTCTTGTTTTAAATTACCACGTAAGTTCATAAGTCATTATTTTAAAGGTAATGGACAAGATTTAAACATTGACTCAAAAGAAATAATTATGAAAAATCCTTTGGTATATGATAAGCTTATTTCTGCAATATTGGAAACACAAAAACCAGGACAGTTTGAAAATACGCTGAGAATAAATCAATCCTGTGTTTGTAATCCAATCTATAGGTATTCTGTTGGCTCATTCGATATTTTCTATTCTTTTAGTGATGAATTAATAAATATTTCTACGAGTACTAAGTACATGTTTTTAAATAATTCTTCTAGAATTACTAAATACCTGCACAACTGGCTTTTTTCTTTAAAGGAGAAAGGGTATGCAAATGATTTCGATGTTATTGGTAATCAATGGACTTTAACATACTCTGAACTACTTTCAATAAAGACTGAGGACAGATTTAGGAAATACGGAATTCGGGAAATAATTTATATATAAAGACGATTAATAAGCGATTTGAAATATTGGAGTAAAAGTTGCCGCAGCTCCTTTCTTGACCGTCTTCGTCCTGCGGACGCTGACGCTCTGTGAAATCCGCAACGACAACTTAGTGTGCCGGGAAGCAATGGAGCAAAGGTTATGGAGTAATGCAGTCATCGATCAGAAACTTGAATATATGCATCAGAATCCGGCAGAGGAAGGTTTGGTTTTTAGAGCCGGGGATTATATGTATAGCAGTGCTGTAGATTATGCCGGGGGAATAATCGAATAAAGCTGGCACGGATTGCAAATCCGCGCCAGCGAGGAGTGAATCCCTGTTCTTTTAGCCGTTTGGAACCTTTTTGCGGCATAAACACCATGAACATTCAGAGCACAAGGCTGAAAAATGTACAAAATTAAATCGGGCAACCGGTTGTCAAAAAGTAAATTGTTTATTAGATTTAAACCGCTAATATTAAAACCTTGGCCTGTTGAGAACACTGCCGGACATAAAGCCCAAAGAAGATTTCTGAGAAGAAGATGCTCCTGCATGGATTCATTTCTGTGCAACGGGTATTGTTTTGGGTTCCGGAAAGTTAGTCAGATGCAGTGCCAGGCGGTTACATACATCATGAATGTACAATAAGTGAAATGCAAAGTTACAGTAGAAAATGGGACTGAGAGGGCGGAGCTGTGGGAAGGAAGGAAAAATAAAGAACATTAGATACATACCAAAACATGAACATATCCAACAACCGCTTGCACAGTGGAATTGAAAAATATGAACAGACAAACAAGTTATGCACAAAATATGAAAAAAACTAAATACATATTAATATTTATTTTAATGACTTTGATTTTTACTGTTCAGGGACAGAAAATGACAGTTAATAATGGAAAAGATACCATAGATGTGACTGACCAATATTCCTCGAAAGACACAAATCTATTATATTTTCCGACAAGACTTTTAATTGACAAAATTAATGTTTACAGACAAGAAAAAGATAGTATATTTTATCAAAAAAGAAAAGAATCCGCATTATTTGTAAATACTTGGTTTTCCAAACAACTGACAGCATTGAACGAACCAAAACTTTACAAAAATTATGATTTTGAATCATATCGCTTTACTTGGCTTAGGACATTTCATAATCCTATTTCGATTCGACTTGAAAAAAGAAATAATGATTACCTCCTATTTGTGAAGAGAGCAAACGGAGCAGGAGGATATAATCCCGGACAAGTAGTTCAAAATGATACAATCCAAATAACAGAAAGTCAATGGAACGAAGTAATGAGTAAAATCTACAACATCAACTTCTGGGGAATTCCTACAGTTGAGAAGAGCGATATGATTGTTATGGACGGGGCAATGTGGATTTTTGAAGCAAGAAAAGAGAATAATTACAATATGGTTTACAGACAAACTTCAAAAGGGACAGAGATAAATGAACTGTGTATGCTGCTTTTAAATATGAGTAGATTAAAAATCAATAAGAAAGAGATATATTAAATTCTGTGCGTAACATACAATAAAAAACATAGGGTATAAAGTGCTAAATTTGAATAACATAACATTTAATAAACGGCTTGGTAACTTGATAGGTAGGAGCTACGAAATGCCCTACGTTTCTTATTGCGAACCGTTATATGCCATATTGAAGAATTGTGTAATATTTTAGATAATTGAATAATATTTAATGAAAATCTATCAAGAAAATATAAAAAAACACGATGCCAGATTGCTTGCACTAAGTAAATTATTAAATCGTATTTCATTACTTCGGTTGTTAATCTTTATCATTTCAAGTATTATTATTATTTACTTAATTAAACTCAAATTATTTACCTTTATTCTGTTTGTTTTTCCACTATTGGTAATTTGTTTTAATGCTGCAATCAAATACCATAACAAAACTGCTTTTCTAAAAAAGCATACGTCATTCCTGAAAGATATAAATGAATCTGAAATTTTAAGAGAAGAATGCAAACTGGAAAAATTTGATGCCGGACTTAAATTTATAAATCATAATCACCCTTACACATCTGATTTAGATATTTTCGGGCAACATTCAATTTTTCAATTGCTTAACAGAACAACTACAGAGTCTGGTAAAATATTGTTATCAGAATGGCTGACTGAACCAGCACACGTTAATGAAATACATGACAGACAAGAAGCCGTAAAAGAACTCTCTCAAAAACTGGATTGGAGGCAGGATTTTCAGGCATTCGGCATGCACTTTCAGAATAAAAAAAGTGATTATAATAAATTGCTGGACTGGGTAGAAACACCTGTGGTTTTATTAAAACATCGACTTTTATATTTGACAGTGGCAATATTCCTTTCATTTTTGTCATTGGTTGGTTTATATCTTTTCCTGTATAATTTGTTTACATCAAATTTGAATGCATCCTACTGGTATTTTTATATACCACCTTTTTTAACTGTTTTAATTATTAATTCCGTAATTATAAGAAAGGTAAAAACTGTCGCTGACGATATTGTTAAAACTTCACAGGAGAATATTAACATATTAAGAGGTTACCGGACACTCATCAACAAAATTGAAAAAGAAAATTTCAAGTCAAAAAAATTAAACGAATTGCAATCTATTCTTACAAAAAGCAAATTTTCAGCATTTCGCGAAATTAACAGACTGTGCCGTTTACTGGAATTCTCTCAGCAGCGAGGTGTAAAAATAAAATATATAGCAATAGGTGGAAATCAAATTTATCCTCTGTTAAATAGTTTCCTGCTCATTGATATTTACCTGATTATTGGAGCTGAAAAATGGAAATCAAAAAATAGAGCTTATCTAAAATCATGGTCTGAAGCAGTTAGTGAATTTGAGGTAATTAATAGTTTCGCAGGCTATTGCTATTCAAATCCAACTTATATATTTCCTGAAATTACAGATAAAAACAGCTACTTACATTTTGAGTCGCTTGGGCATCCTTTAATAAATGCAAACAAACGGGTATGTAATAATTTTCACTCAGAAGGAGGAGGTAATGTTGTTATGATTACCGGTTCAAATATGGGAGGTAAAAGTACGTTTCTAAGAACCGTAGGTGTAAACCTTGTGCTGGCTTTAGCCGGAGCTCCATGCTGTGCAAAATATGGACAGGTTTCGAACCTGAAATTATTTACAAGTATGCGAACCCAGGATAATTTAAAGAAAGGAATCTCTTCTTTTTATGCGGAATTAAATAGAATTGAAAAGATGCTGAAACTGATTGAAAAGAGTCAAAATGTATTTTTTCTTTTAGACGAGATGTTTAAAGGCACAAACTCGGAAGACAGGCATAAAGGAGGTTTTTCATTGATTAATCAGATAAGTGGGCTTAGAACGTCAGGAATTATTGCAACACATGATATTGACCTTGCAAAGTTATCGGAGAATAAAAGGTTGGTTACAAATTATAGTTTTAACAGTGAGATTGAGGAGAATTCAATGATTTTTAGTTATAAACTTCATCCGGGTATTTGTAATGACTTTAATGCAAGTGAGCTTATGAAGAAAAGTGGAATTAAAGTTTTCTCAAATATTTAAGATGAATGGAATTAATAAAATACGGCATATAACGGTACATGTTGCAGAATGGGGTTCGGTGGTTTGCCAACTGCGGATTCTGGCATCATCTTCCGCCCGAATTAACTTCGATATTGTGACATGTGTTAATCAGAAAAATATCAATGAACTGGACCAAATCAGGGAATTGTTAATTTCGAAAAATGTCAAAGCATGGAGATTATTTGCAATCATTCCTATCGGACGAGCTGTTCATAATCCCGATTTGTTGTTAAATAACAATCAAGGAATTGGTTAAAATCAGGACTTTACTGGGGACTGTTAATGTTTGTATGTATGGTACTAATCTTTCCACTGATTAAAGGGAAAGAAATTTCATTAGAAAGCATTGCGATTGGAATTCCCTTGTGGATGATTGGCGGACTTTCATGGGGATATACAATGAAACTTTGGATAAATAAGAAAGGAAAAGTAAATAAAGCCAGGTAAGTATGCGGTCTTCAACGTCCAGTAATTTCCAATATTTTTTATAGTCTCCCGGACAGCAGTTGGATTTTTATTAAAATTTTAGACAAATGCAGTGGTTTGTTCAAAGAACTCCAACTTTTTTTGGAATCAGTCGGACACAGGTTGACACAGTCGTGATTTCTTCCTGATAATTGTCTGAATCATGATTTACTGGATTTACTTGATTATCCAGATGCTTTCTAATCGTAGTCAGCAACTTATGTCAGAATCGGGATTTTCAGGATTGCTTTGATTACCAGATTCTTTTAATCCTTTCCATCAGGTTAATCAGGAAAATCAATGTTCAGACTTTCCTTCTAATCGTATAAATCAAGTAAATCAGGAAAATCGGGGGTCAGACACTTCATCTTCGCTCATAAAACTTTTCCACAACTTCCTGCCAACTATTTTTTTTTAAGGAAATGTTTTTTAGATTTAACCCGCTAAATTAAAAAACTGAACTGTTGAGACCACTGCCGAACATAAAGCCCAATGTAGATTTCTGAGAAGAAGATGTCCCTGCATGGATATCCTTCTGTGCACCGGCTGGTGTTTTGCGTACCGGTAAGCTATTCCCCGAAGCTCCTGGATGGGGATTGGTTAATAGGAATGAAAAAACAAGTTAGCAATAAATTAAATGTATAAAACATTAATAATAATCGTACTATTAATTGCACCTGGTTATATAATGGCGCAAACATTTACGGAATTGGAGAATACCGGACTTGCACATGTTAAATATAGCTGTTTCTCGCTTGGAGATATCAATACTGATGGCTTACTGGATGTTGTGATTTCAGGACATGGTTTAACAACAACTGTTATCTATCTCAACAAGGGAAATAATGTATTTGAGAAGGATACAATAAATACCAACCTGCCGGCATTTGAATTCGGGAAATTCGATTTTCTCGATTATGATAATGACGGAGACCCAGACCTTGTTGTGGATGGAAGGACCAACTCCATTGTTTATCCTTATCCAAATTTTATTAAAAATAATGGGAACGGGGAATTTGAAGTGCAAAATTACATGTCATTTAGTTATGCTGAATTTACCAGCTTTGAAATTGGGGATTATGATAATGATGGGGATATTGACCTTTTTAGTACCACGGCTGGTTTACATGAAAACAATGGTAGAAATAACTTCTATAAAATAGAGACATCTGTTCCGTCGCTGACAAATGGATCGGCAGATTGGGGAGACTTTGATAAAGATGGAGATTTAGATTTGCTAGTTACAGGAGACAACGGATGGCCTGATTATGCATTTTCAAAAATTTACATTAACCAAGGAAATAATGTTTTCATGGCCGATACCTTAAGTTCTCTGGAAAAAATCAGATTTGGAATGGCTAAATGGGGCGATTATGACAATGACGGCTATTTGGATATTTTTTTATGTGGTTCAGCTCAAAACGTTGTAAAGATATACAGAAACAATAATTTGAAGTTCGAAGAACAAACAGTCGTCAGTGGTAATAGATTAGGGAACTCTGCCATCGATTTAGGAGACTTCAACAACGATGGTTGGCTGGATTTTGTTGTTACGGGTGTGGAGACCAGGCTTTATAAAAATAATGATGGTGTTAGTTTTACTGAAGAACCAGGTGAAAATATTCAGGGTGTTGGGAGGGGAGTAATTAAGTTCGGGGATATTGATAACGACCAAGATTTAGATATCATTGTTACAGGTGGAGAAGCGCAGGTAACTAAAATATATTTGAATAACATTTCACAAATTAACACTCCCCCCGATCCTCCAAAAAGTTTGAGCGCCAACACCGACACAACCTTTGTATTATTGCACTGGACGCCTGGCAATGATGCCGAAACACCCGAAAAAGGATTAGGATATATACTGAAACTGAAAAAAGGACAGGGCGATTTGATTGTTTCCCCGGCATCATATCAACTTGGACGAAATATAAAAGATACTTGCCTGCTTGTTAAAAATCTGGAGCCAGGGTATTATTACTGGAAAGTAAAAACTGTTGACAATGGATTTCTCGCTTCTTCCTATTCCCAGGTACATTCATTTTATATAGGAGATTCAATTCCTATTATTAGCCATTACCCAAAACCTGCAGAAATTTCACCGGATAGCGAAAGTTTTACCTTCACAATTAAGAATAACGGGAAAGGTCTCCTGAACCCTACGGAAATAAAAGCCATGGATGATTGGTTTACTTTAAGCACGGAAACCGGGGGAGACAGTATAAATATTAACCTTCATTTCAGTAAAAATGAAGATGCATTACTAAAAGGCAATATCCGGTTAACGGATAAACATGCGCTAAATTCACCTTACCTGATCGAATTTACCCAGGACGGAGAATCCATCTTTTCAAAAGATACAACCCTTGATCTGATTGGGATGAAATATAGTTCGATAGCTGTAGCTGATTACGACAATGACAAAGATATGGATATGCTGATGTCCGGTGAAGGTTATTATTCATTCACCCGGCTTTATCAAAATATCGCAGGCAATATACTTGAAGTAAACAATGACGTGTTTCCTCAGTTAAGCAGAGGGGAAATAAAATGGGCCGATTACGACAACGACGGAGATATGGATGTGTTTATATCGGGGGCAAAGGCACCTAATGAATCAAATAAGCAATCAAAATTATTTAAGAATAACGGCGATGGAACATTTGAGGAGGATAGTATTTCTAACATTACAGCCATGTTTGCCAGTAAGGCTGATTTTGGGGATTGTAATAATGATGGTTTTATCGATCTGATCGTTTCAGGCAGATCAGACCAGGGAGAAAAAACCTACCTATTCCGAAATGATAAAGGTAAATCATTAAACGTACAATCTTCTTTTGAAATGTCGGGCGATTATTATGCGAATGTGTTTTTCGTAGACTTTGATAAGGATTACGACATGGATATTTTGCTTCAGGGAGAATTGTATGAAAATACCGGCGATGCTAACTTTCTGTCATATACGAATGGTGATTTTGTAAAGAATAGAAATTGCTCATGGGGAGATTTTGATAACGATGGAGACGTTGATGTTTTTTCTGAAGGATTGATTCTGCTGAATGATGGGGATGGCAATTTCACAACAAGTAAAAAAGCAGGATTACCTGTGAATATTAGTAATCATGCCTGGGGTGACTATGACAATGACGGAGACCTTGATTTAATTTTTAAGATATACTATGAAACTTATCTTTTTAACAATAATGGGCATGCTGAGTTTACTCAGCAAGAAGGAGTATCTTTTGCTGACATCCAGGGCACCGTAGCATTTGTCGATTACAACAATGATGGCAATTTGGACGTCGTTTCTACAGGTTTTAATCGATCTGGAATCGCTCAAACAGAAGTTTATGCCAATAAATGTTTCAAATCCAATACAGTGCCTAATCCCCCAAAAACATTAAAGGATTCTGTTTATAGAAACACTGTCTATCTGTTTTGGGATGAAGGTTCGGATAATGAATCTGCAAGCGATGGGCTTTATTATAATTGTTATTTATACCGGGTTGGCGGCGATACAATCTTGAATTCCATGTCCGATCATTCATCCGGAGTATTAAGAATGCCATTTTTTGGTAATGTCCAAAAAAATCAGGGGTGGAAAATTCATTTGGATTCTGCCGGAGTTTACAGATGGGCAGTACAAACTATCGACCAGACTTATGCCGGTTCCTTGTTTAGTGAAGAGAAGGCATTTGAAGTTGTTCCTTATTTGGCATTTAACCCGGCAATGGAAGGTCTGAAATGGCAGGCAGGTAAAGTAAATCAGATTATATGGGATGAGGCATATATTGATTACGTGAAAGTGGAATATAAACTCAGCAGTGAAGAAAAATGGAACACAGTACAAGATTCGGTTACGGCAAGCGAAAAGCAACTCAATTGGACTACTCCCGATATTCAGCCAGCTGAATTGTTTATCCGGATATCAAATGCCCGGTATGGTTTAACTGATACAATATCGATCCCGCTCATTCCATCAATTAAAATTATTACTCCGGTTTCGGGTACTGAAGTGATGCCCGGTGATACCTTGACTATAAACTGGGAGAACCTCTTTTCTGACGCATTTACTCTTAGTTTCAGACCTCAGAATGAATATAGCTGGAATGTAATAATAGAAAATATGGAGGATGAATCAAATTTTTTTAATTGGTGTCTGCCTGTTGTAAAACCAGGAGTTTATTGGATTAAGGTTTGTGACATCGAAATAAATGAAAGTTCAGATTCTATTGCTATAACTATTTTACCTTACATAGAAATTGTCACTCCACGGGCAAAACAAGAAGTTACTTTTAAAGGAAGTACCGATATCAAATGGGTTTCTCCTTATACCGATAATATTTCGATTTCTTATAAAACATCAAAAAATTACTACTGGCGTACCTTATATTTTGGTTATCCTACAGGACAGAAATCATTTACATGGGATGTCTTTCATTATATTTCAGCTAAAGATAGCTGTCAGATACTAATTAAGGATTTAAACAGTAATGCTGCTGATACTTCGGGATATTTTTACCTTGTGGATAGTTTAACTACAGGCATATCATCAAATATTTCTCAAAATACAGATATTCGTATCTATCCAAATCCGGTTAAGGACATCCTTTTTATTGAGCTTCCGGGAAATACGAATACAAACTATGGGTTAAAGGTTTATAATTCTTATGGAGAAAAAGTGTATGAGAACAATGTTTTGGCAGGTATCAATAGGTTGGTTTTGGGGCGATTGCCTGTCGGTGCATATTTGGTGAATATATTTGATGGAAAAAGAACATTTAACAGGAAAATTATTGTACAATAGAACTACTGCTAATAAACAGGACTTCTTGTGGCACCCAGTGCCGAACAGGAAGTGTAAAGTCCGAGCCATGATTTACAGGATTTCCTTGATTACCATGATTCTCTGTTAATCATGGCAATCAAGGAAATCAAGAAAATTTCGGTTCAGACAATCTTTCATACGGTTGGTTATTCCACTGCCAGACTTCGCGCTTTCGGGTATTTCACGGCATACCTCAGATTGATCTCCTTTTTTTCCATTGGTTTTAAAACAAACTCCCACTTCACCTCTCCGGTTAGTTTGTCCATTGTCCCTCCCGACAGTTCCCTGACCTCTACTTCAATCTCTTCCAGCCGGGATACCGGTACGTGGTCGAGAACCATGATATTCACTTCCTGGCTTTTGTTGTTGCGTACGGTGGTCGCCACGATTTGATTTCTTCCTTTTTCGAACCAATGAATTGCCGGGTAGTAAAATCCTTCAGGTTTTCACGGCTTATGCCCACATTTTTATCTTTTCCCAGCGAGATTTTCAGGGTATCAGATGCATGCCGGGTATCAATCAGTGTTTGTCCGGTAAATGTTTCTTCAAAAAACAGGTTGGCTTCGCCTTCCAGCAGGTTGTATTTTTCCCAGTCCGTGATGTGGGCAATCAGGAAGGCATCGTTACTGATTTTGGGCACAGCATAGTACTGGTAATATGCCGGAACCTGGTAAACAGCCATATCCACACTGTAGCTTTTATTGTCGGACTTTACCGAATAAGGAGCAGTGATTTCAAAATCGACGGTGGTTTGATTTTTTGTCTGAATTCTGACTCACAGGATTAATTCGCTTATCTTATTCATTTTAATCCTGTCCATCATGTTAATCAGGAAAATCGTGATTCAGACATTTTACTTTTGCTCATAAAATTTTCGACAATCTCCTCCCGCCTATTGTTTTATAAAGAAATGTTTTGTAGATTTATTCCGTTAAAATTAAAAAATATCGGCTCTGATATCAACCAAATTTAATCACATCATTATGCAAGAATTAAAAATTAAAGACAAACAGAATTATCTGGATGAACATTTTCCATTTAAGGGTGGAATTAAGCTCACAGATAAAAGAGAATGCATTCACTGCAATACAGTTTTTACTGTTGGAGATTACAGGGTATTTAAAACCGATGATGGATTTGAAATGCTTTGCTGTCCCAATTTCCCTGAATGTGGGGGAACAGTTATTGATTGGTGGGAATTGGAATAAGCCTTTGAGGATTCCTTTTCATCAGGTTAATCAGGAGAATCATGGTTCAGCCATTCCTTTAATCATGTCCATCAGGCAGCAGGTGAATCTCCCCACCTGGAGCTAAAACGGCAATTTATATTGAGATTCATCGGATTTACGTCGTTTTTCATTTTCCTGCTCCTTTTGCCGCTCCTTATTTTTTTCTGATTCCTGCAAAATGCTATCCGGGGCTGCTTCTAATAGTTTCCTCTTTTCTTCAAAGGTTTTTATAACTCTTTGTTTGTATTCGAGCAACGACTTTTTTTGTTGTGCAGCATATACGGGATTTACTTTTTCATTCTTTTCATTTTCAGCCAGCATATTATCCACCGTCCGAATCATTTTTTCCTCTTCGGTTAATAGTTTAACAGGAACTAATCCTGTCAGCTCATAAACATTTATCCATTTATCCTCAACCCAAACCGAAAGGTCGGGATTAAGGCAGTAGAAACCCCTTTCGACCCGCAGGAACAAACTGCTGTTGTAGGGGTTGTTGCTGTTTATTTCATTTTTTGACAAAAGAGATGACAGGTAACTTCTTTTTTTGCGGTAGTCAGGCATAATCGTTTCAGGGTAGGGTTCAATAACCTTTTCCAAATCTGCTGCTTTCACCCCTCGTTCTTCCCATGGGCTTCTGCTGTTGCTGATAATTGCATCCTGCAGGCTCATAAAAATGTTCAACAGGAAGTATTCCATTTTTTGGTTCGTAATTTTTACCATCCTGTCGGCTGCTTTAATCCGGACAGAATTGGTAATTATCCGTGAAAATATTTCTTCCAGCCTTGAACCCGACTGAGGTGAAGAATAAAGTCTGTTGATGGCAATCCGGAAAGGATTTCTCCCGTTGTTGTCCATCACATCTGAATTGGCATCCTGCGCCAGCAAATAGTTCAGGATTTTAATGCTTCCGTTCTCAACAGCTGCCAGTAAGGGAGTGAGGTTGAACTGATCGCGGTAATCAACACCATATTTCTGAATTTCCTGCCCTATTCCCTTGACATTGTCGGTAATGTAGCTGCTGTAGTATTTTCGGGCAACGGTATTCCGTTCATGTTCGGGATGCTCTGCCCTTTTGTATTTAAGTCCGGCCAGGCTTGAAATACTTTCGTGGTCGTTATACAGCAGGGCATACATAAACAAAAGATCTTTGGCTTTTTTATTATATAGATCAGGATTCAGTGCATCCTGTTTCAGTTTTGCAAGGCTTTCACGGGTAATGGGTTCCCAGCCGGGTTGTTTAAGTGCAAGTATATTCTTTTTAATTTCATCGGCCTGTTCTTTTTTGCCCTGTAATTCAAGCTTGTGTGCCTCTTTCTTCCATTCTTCCAAAGATGAAACTTCTTGTTTGATGTTTATTTTTTCATTCTTCTCAACAAGTCCAAGCAGGGATAAAATAGTATGTTTTGACGATGTTTCAAGAATGTAAAGATTTTTAACCGAACGGGTTATGCCTACATACAACGAATTAATATAAAATTTGTACGCATCGAGCGACTTATCGGTCTTATCTTTTCCACGGGCAAAAGCCATCTCTTCATTTTCGATATCCTTTTTTGAAACCCCTTGTGCGATTTCATTAAATTCCCGGCTGTAAGTGCTTATAAAATTTATGAGAATTATATTGTCATATTCAAGGCCTTTAGCTTCCTGGACTGAGAAAATCAACGGGGATTTGAATATCTTGCGGGCAGCGGCTTTTTCTTCACTGGTCATTACCAGCAAGGCATATTTGGTAGAGCGCATGGTGCTGTCATTGAGCTGCTTTCGCCGGGCTTCTGTATCAATATAAAAATTTGTCAGGCCCCTGTTTTCTTTTAAGGGTTCTACCAGGAAATTACTTTCGCGGTCAATTGAGCCGAACCTGACATTTTTTATAAGCAGCAGTTTATTGGCTATGGCCGTAACTTCAGCCGAATTCCGATAGTTGGTGCGTAAAACACTTATTCTGCTTTCGGCAACATTGTGCATGTAAAACATCGTTTTAACGTTGGTCCATGAAAAGAAGTTGGGATGCACAATCTGGTTTGCATCGCCGCAAAGGATAAAATTGCCGGGGGCTTTTAACGATTGCAACACAATGTACAACTGGATGTTTGTGAAATCCTGCACCTCATCGATAACAATAAAATCATATTTTGGCCGGCAGTATTGAAGCCAGTTAAATGAAACAATATTCAAATCGAAGAATTCATTCCCGTTTAAAAAATTAATGTACCTGGTAAATGCCTCATAGACTTTTTCACGCTCGTTTTTCAGGAAAATGGATTGTTTCACCCCCAACTCAAGGTAGGTAGCTTTATCCATAAAAGGTTTTGTAATGTCGAGGCCTGTTATCACTCCTTTAAATTCTTCAAACAGTTTGTATTCGTCTTTGATTCCGAATGAATGTTTCCGGGGTTGCAGCCAGTTGTTAAAATCTTTATAATCCACCTCTTTCCCGGCAATAACTTTTAGCGTGTCAAGAAAATCACGGAAGCTCAGGAAATCGACATTCTGGCTTTCATTAATGTAATTGCCGGAGTAGTAGAGCATTGATGAATTATCCACAAGGAATGGTGAAAGAGTAACGTACAATACATCACCCCTCAGTTGTTTTATTTTTTCGAGCGTAAGCGCCGTTTTACCGCTACCGGCCGACCCCACAATAACGGCAGGCGGTTTAACAGTAAAAATAGTTTGCTGTATGTTGTCGAAAGAGAGTACTTTATTGAGCAGGTGAAAACTGTTGTTGTGATGGTTTACGTAATTCAGTTCAACAATGTCTTCACGGGGAATCTGCTTTTCATCTGCCAATATCCTTAGTTTGTTTTCGTCAATTTTTGCCCCCCTCAGGAACCTTGATTTTTCATAGTTATGGTTGTAAATAACTTCCAGCAATAAAATATAGGTTTGATTGTTGTGCCGGGCAAACTTAAACAGCAACCGGTTTTCGTAATCCAGTTTTGCACGGTAAAAACCGCTGCCCGGCATTTTTTTTATTTCTGCTGAAATGAAGTTATTGTTTTCAAGAAACTCAACTGTTTTATTAAATTGCTTCTTAACTTTTGAATAATCTATGTCGTTAAGGTACAGGATATTCATAGCGTAAAATGTTTAAAGCCTAAAAATTTATTCGGCGTGCAATTTAGCTATAACTTTTAAAACCGGGTATAAGAAAGAAGAGGGTAAATAGCCTGAAAGGCGAATTTTGTTTCTTTCTCCCGGCTCATTCACTTTTATAAATTCTATTATTTTTGATCTCAACTTTTATAAATGGAAAGAAATAAGTAAATATGGATACAGACGATTTATCAAGGGAAGCCTACAAAGGAATACTTGTGGAAGCAGAATTACTTACACATGATTTGACTCTGCATTATGGTTTATTGGCTTCCGGCTGTGATGATGAAAAGGAGTACCTTGCCAAGGCTGAAATTCTTACAAGGGAAATTTTAACTTTAGAGGATTATGAGTTGGAGGATACATTTTGGGGGAATCCGCCCGACAGGAAAAAATTGAATGCTACATTGAACAAAATCCTGGTAAACATTAAAAAGGTTCAATCCATACCTGAAAACAAAAGAACGTATGATTTCTGATACCGGGGGCCATTAAGTAAACCTGTGTATAGGACAGGGACTTTTTTTTATCCACTAATTTCACGGATTTTCATACTTCGTGTTTCATAGGTGTGAGAATTTAAACTAAAATAAACATATGAGTATTATTGAATGCAGATTGTTCCATAATTGTCAGAACCGTGATTCTTAAATCGTCTGAATCCTGATTCACAGGATTACCTTGATTCCCTGATTCCTTCTAATCATGGCAATCAGGTTAATCAGGAAAATCATGGTTCAGACATTCTTCTAATCCTGTCCATCAGGTTAATCGTGGTTCAGACTCTCCTCAGGAAATAAAATGTACGAAATTTATATCTTTATAAAAAAGAAAATATGGGAGCAATAATTATAAAGATAATTTCACGATTTTTGTAATAAAAACTGGTTATGAAAACAATTGATAATGTAAGAAACAGGTTGATTGATAAAATAATGGTCACAGATAATGAGCAACTGCTAAACGCGATAGAGAATATATTTAATTCAACTCAGCATGAGAATAAGTTAAACCTAGATTCAGATCAAATTGAAATGTTATTAATGAGTGAGAATGATATAAAACTTGGAAATCTGGTATCTGATGCTGATTTGAAAAAAGCAGATTCTAAATGGATGGATTAAATATATCATGGACTCAAACAGCAGTTAAGCAGAGAGACCATATATTTGATTATTGGAACAACCGGAACAAGAGTAACTCCTATTCTAAAAAACTTAATGTTGCCATTCGGGAAAGAGTGGAACTGCTTAGATCACAACCTGATATTGGAAAGGAAACAAATTTAAGACGCACCCCCAAAAACACCTGCCGCTGAATAGAGCAAAGGCTCCGGGGTAGCGCAATCTCCGAATTGCGCATTAAGTGGATATCTTTGCTCCTCTGTTAAAATTTAAAATATGAATAATGATGTTCTGCGTTTTAGTTTCTGGATGATGGTTATGATTATTTTATAAACGACGGATGGGTCTGATAGAATTTGTTTTTCAGGTTGTATTTGCAGCAAAGGCTGGAGGTGTTTTGATAAGCATTTATAACAACTCCGCTGCCGGTAATGCTTACAGGATTAAACGCAAGTAATCTGGCGGAGAGGACCGGTAAGATAAAATGTCATGAAATTTGTATCTTTATAAAAAAAAGTTTATGGGAGCAATAATTATAAAAGCAGATAAAACAAGCAACAGGATTCTGTCAGAACTTGCCCGAAAATTGGGTGGAACTGTTATAAATCTGGAAGACGAACAATATGAAGATATTGCTATTGGCAGTGCTATGGATGATTTAAAAACCGGAGAAACTGTGGATCGAAATTCAATAATGCGGAAATTGAAAACTAAATGATTGTTGAGTTTGATATCTATTTCGCCAAAGATTACTCCCGCAGGGCATCGGGATTAACAACTTCCGGTTAGTGTGTTCTATTACCCATGCTCATTCCAAGCAATTAAAATTCTTTTCTTCAAATCAACCGGGTATAACAAATGAGGCAGCGGGCTTAACTTAAATTCTCATGCACGCATAAAATATTTCCTTCAGGATCTTTGAACCAGGCAGCTTTTTCCGATCCTATTGTGCAGATATGATTAACGGTTTTAATGCCAGGGAGATCATAATCCTCGAAGGCAATACCTTTTCCCTGAAGCTGTTCAACTACGTTGTCAATGTCTTTAATCTGGAATGTTAACGCAGTATGCTCAGCTTTTGTCCCTTCATTTTTTTGAAGAAGGCTGATACGGGTTCCCTGTCCCCCCTCAAAAGTTTGATTACCTTCGGCGGTGACCCTTCCTGGTTTTAATCCCAGCGTTTCTTTATAAAACCGATATGCACGTTCCCGGTCCTTAACCGGAAGGATAACTGTGATCCCTGCTTTTGCCAGTGTTTCCATTTGCTGTTCCTCCTTAAATGTTTTCATTACTGTGTGATACGAACTGACAAAAGGTTTGGTTCCATAAAAAAAAGATTTTTCAATTGCGGTGGCTTCCATTAAAAAAAAGGGAACTGCACATCTATATTTCCGGGCAATAACTTAATTCTTTTTAAAACAAAATTCAGGCCTGTAACGTAGAATCCAACAGCGTATTATAAATGCCAAATTAAAACTGGCATAATTTAATGATGTTCAATCGCTCCAGGTACTGAACTATTTAAATATGACCCCGGTATAAATTCATGGGATAAAAAAGTGGATGTATAAAGATTCCTGGGCAGAACTATTCAGATCATGAAAAAAGGGCTTTATTTAATACTGATTATTGTTGCACTGCTGCATCACCCTGCCGGTTTAAATTCAAAATATACTTCCCTGTTAAAATTCCAATATAATACACAGTGTATGAAAACTACCTCAAATATGCAAAAAGCAATTTCGAAAGACGGAACAGCAATAGGTTACTATAAAAACGGTACAGGGCCCTCCCTGCTTCTTGTGCATGGTACTACTGCAGACCAAAGCCGTTGGGCGCCAATTTCCCCGCGTTTTGAACAGCGTTTCACCGTTTACACTATGGACAGGCGTGGCCGTGGAGTAAGTGGCGATTCACCCCATTATGATATTATGCGTGAGGCTGAAGATGTCGCTGCAGTTATAGAAGCCATTGGCGGGCCGGTTTTTTTACTCGGCCACTCCTATGGTGGTATATGTTGTTTGGAAGCCTCTTTAATTACCGGCAAGGTGAGCCGGCTGATTCTTTATGAACCGCCCATTCCTACCGGCCTGCCCCTGTATCCGCCATCAGTTCCCGATCGGATTCAAAGCCTCGTTGACAGCAACAGGATGGAAGCCGGCCTGGAACTGTTTTTCCGGGAAGTCGTAAAGATGCCTGAGCATGAGTTACAGGCATACCGGCAAATGCCGGTATGGCAAAAACGGATTCAGCTTGCACCCACCATTCCAAGAGAAATGACTCTTGACCGTACCTACCGTTTTGATGCAGCAAAGTTTGCCGGATTCCAGGTGCCAACACTGCTTCTGCTTGGCGGAGATAGTCCGCCTGTTTTTCAGCAGGCCACTGAGCTTGTTGACTCTGTTCTTACCAACAGCCGTGTAATTGTACTTCCGGAGCAACAGCATATTGCAATGGATACAAATCCTGAATTGTTCGTAAGCGAAGTAATAGGCTTTCTGTTAAAATAACGTAGATGTTGTCCACTACACGTGGTCATCAGGTAAAAGTCTGAATCCTGATTAGCAGGATTATCATGATTCGCCTGATTCCTTTAAATGTCTGAATCCTGATTCACAGGATTACCTGTATATCGAGGGGAAACCTGTTCATATGATGTTTTACAGGGATGTATTTATCCGGAAACACGTCTGTCGTATGTAAACGGTTCAGAACTGATAATGCTGCATTTTGTAATATCGGGATGGAGAGGATTCAGAATTATATTATACTCATCAGGAATAATAACTGAGGGAACTTTTAAAACCAGGAATTCTTTATTACGTAAAAAGGAGGTTCCATAGTCAACTGTTTTGCTGTTAAATGGGAATTCATCCCAACCAGGAACAAGTATATCTGCCGGGACAGTCTGGATTTTTAGTGTATCGGGGATTTCAATTTTTATCAGCAGGAGATCTTCCGGGAGATTTTCAAAACTTGCAACATGTAGAATTTTTTCCCAGGCTGCCAGTGAGGCATGTTCAGATGCATAAATAACCGGGTTGCCTTTTTTATGCCATCTTCCGGGGCCAAACAGTCCACCCTTTCCATCAAGGGAAACATGCTCCTTTTTTGTAATCCGGTAAACAAACATCAGGCAGAAAATCCGTATTCAATGGCATTCAGTTCATCCATCACCAATAGAATTCCGGAAAATGTATCCAGGTAAGATACAGGTTTTGCACCGGCCAGCACATGATTTTCGCTATTTAGCCAGCTATAAAATTTATCACGACTGCCAAATACTTTAATTCCTGTATTAAAAAGCCGGGCAATGTATAACGCCCTCTCTGAAGGGCCGGGAGCAATGAGTTGGGATGGTTCCTTTTCCTGGATCGACCGGGTGGAAATTCGCATGAACGAACTCAACTCTTTCAGTGTTAGACCGGTTTCGCGGGCAATAGACAACAATCTTGATTTCCGGATGCCTTTCCGGGCCTCCATTAAAAAATCTTTTTCTGAAATTTCAAGTGCACTCATAGTAAAGCGAATTTATTCGCCTAAATATACGGATTACATCTGTTTTTTGTTGTTGAGCGATTTAAATTTTTAGATGAATGCAACTAGCTTTTCCATTTCGTGACCCGGATGTTAAAAATAAAACCTTATTTTCGGTACTCAAACCTCAGTAACAACCGGAATAAAACTGGTTAATCAGGAAAATCGTGGTTCAGACATTTCTTAAATCCTGTTCATCAGGTTAATCAGGAAAATCGTGGTTCAGTCACTTCCCTTTCGCTCAAAAAGTTTTCCACAACCTCCTACCGCCTCTTGTTTTAAAAAGAAATGTTTTGTAGGTTTAACCCGCTAAATTAAAAAACTGAACTGTTGAGACCACTGCCGAACATAAAACCCAATGTAGATTTCTGAGAAGAAGATGCCCCTGCATGGATTCACCTCTGTGCACCGGCTGGTGATTTGGGTGCCGGGAAGTTATTCAGATGCAGCGCTATACGATTACATCCAGCATAAATGCATTACCGGTAAAATGCATTTTACAGTAGAAAATGGGACTGAGAGGGCGGAGCTGTGAGAAGGAAGAAAAATAAAGAACGGTGGCATGGAAAAATAGGAACATACAAATACGTTAGTGCCAATTAAAAAAATGCTACGAATTATAAAAATATCAGTATACTTCTTCACTTTACTAATTGTGCTTATCGGTTGTGGGTATAACTTAAGCGAAGAGAATTTTTTGGCAATAGAACCTCCAGGTGATTTGCAGTATTTCGATTTGAACTTGCTTCCATCGGGTGATACAATAAAGGTATATGATAAAGCAAATCTGAATTTTAGTTTTAATACTAACGGATTAGAAGTTCTTGCAACGGTAATTACATTACAGGACAGAAGGTGGGAGTTTTATTCAAGTAATGGTTATGTAGCACTTAACCCATTAGAAAATACATATACACAAGATACCTTAACCTTATCCATATATTTAAAAAGTGGAAGTGGAAGCATTGCAGATCATGCGGGGATGGAAGGTTATTTTCTTGAAAAGAAGTGGCTGGTGATTCAGGATACACGACCCGCGCCCAAAATAATTCTAACAAAAAGTATTAACGAAGATGGTTTTCTTAAAATTGAATGGCCCAGATGTGACCGGTACAACTTCGTTCAATACGAAGTAGGAGGAAGTAACCCATACAATATTTTCCATAAGGATATAAAAGATGCGACTAGAAATTATTTTATTGACAGTACTTATGTTGGTGGGGATTATAACATAAGAGTAAGTTGTAGATTGGAAAATTCACATACATGGGGAGAATCATTAAAATTCAGGGAAGAGCCTCCACAAATGAGTATAGTTGAGCTAGGATACGACAGCCTCAGAATAAGCTGGAACAAATCTCCTTATAATGCAAAATACAGATTAGATCTTACACGCAATAATATATTATATTTTGATGCGAATGATGATACCACCTGTACGATGCCACAGTTTGGTTTTGGACAGGCAAAGAAAATATCATTATGTACGCGTTCCAAAATTCAATCGTGGCAAGAACCTAACTACTACTGGCAGATAGCAAGTGATTATACCTATTCGTTGGGAACAAGAATAATTAGTGCTAATTGGCCCGATTTTGCTTATAATGCGCACGAAAAAGTCTTGTATTCCAATGAATATGATCACATGTATTGCTATAATATCGATGACTATTCACAGGTAAATACTACAGATATATCTCGACTCCTATATGCGGGATTATATTCATGTCCTACCAATTCATCGAAAGTAGGTGTATTATCTGAATACAAAATCTACATTTTTAATGATAAAGGCCTTAGCGATCCAACCATAGTGCCAGGGCCATCCGATGCAGATCATTTTCTATTATCAGACAACGATATTGTTGCTTATGCATATGATTATTACTATAAACAATTTGATGTGAAAACAGGGAGGATTCGTGTTGAAATAAATATACCAGATTATCCATATTATAGCAAATGGGCTTGTATAACAACTTCTCAGGATGCAAATTATATGTGTACTGTTACTCGAAATGGACTTAAGCTATATGATATCAACAATGAAGGAGAAAAGGAAATATATACCGATTCACGAAGTTATCGCTCTGCTTGTTTTAATCCTTTAAAGCCCGATGAATTGTATTTAACACTTGTTGAGGAAAAGGGTATTGAAATTCGAAATCCTAAAGATTTTTCGTTGATAAACCGGATTGATATACCAATGGAAATGGTAATTAGAAACATAGATCCAGAAACAGGGAATGTGCTGGTTACCGATTATGAATACGTGTATATTGTTGATACTACAACTCATGAGATTTTGCTTAAAGTACCGTGTGATGAGTCCAAAATTTGGCTTTTTAATAACAACCTATTTACCAATACCGGATTTGGATTAAATGTTTTAGAAAATTTATAAAATGAAATACATTATATCGTCAATAGTTTTACTTTTTGCATTTAACGCAAATGCTCAGATAATCAACTTAGAGGCAAAGGCTGGGTATGGATTTTATAAGCTTGATGATATAAAAGACTTACAATCATCCTTTTTAGAGTCGGTAAGTTTGCCTGGTGTAGAAGCAGTAGAGAAATTCCCGAATTATTTCTATTTGTCCTTTGGATTAAACCACGTAGTAAATAAAACCGACCGGATTGGATTGGAGTTCTCTTATTTGGCAACGGGAGGACGCAATCATTTAGCCGATTATTCAGGCGAATATAAAATGGATATGGTGCTAAATGGGTACCAAGCAGGCCCCAAATACGAAGACTATTTCCTGCAATACAATAACTTTAAATTGGGGATACAATTGGGTGGTGGAGTAATTTTCTCAACTCTTATTATTAAAGAGTTTATTGAAATAAATGATGAAATTCTGTTGGAAGATAAAACCAAGCTAAAGAGCACAGGATGGTATATCGAACCATTACTGATAGTCTCTTATAATATCCTCGATCAATTAAATATAAATATTAGAGGTGGTTACAATTTTAACGAAAAGGGGGAATTGAAATATGATGGGGAAAAAACTGCGCTAAAAGCAAATTGGTCAGGTATGAGATTTTTAGTAGGAATAGATTATAATTTGAATTTAAGAAATTAATAACTGGCACTAATAATTAGTACATATTGCAGGGCGGGGTTTGGTGGAGCGCCAACTGCGGATTTTCGTTTCACAGTTCCGTGTCCTTCGGACAGGAACGCTCTCTGTTGCGCCGTGCAAAGCCCATAAAGTGGGGATAAGTACTTTGAAACACTTTTTAGCAACCCGGTAGTTACCAATCTACCCGGTAAGGTTTAGCCAACCGCCGGAAACGAGTCTTGCGTAGTCTGTAGAGATACAGGCACGAAGCGTAGACAGTGACTGTCAAAGCCTTGCTATTGAGCCTCGAAAGGTTTTTCACCGAAGTCTTGGGCATCGGAGAACCCGGGACAACACCAACCCAGCGTATAAACAACTTAAAACCCTGATTAAGGAACTTAATGTTAAACTACGCGGGCATTATAATTACTATGGACTGACCTTTAATACAAAGGGAATCCGTAATTTCTATAATGAGGTACGTCACAGGTGGTGGAACCGACCCACCAAGGTCTGCTTATAGGAGCCGGTCTTAAACCACTTTTCTAATGCGAGTGAAGAAATTTACTGGTGTGAAGCGAGAGAAGAAAAGGCAGGCATGACTTGTCAGGTATGGATAATAGAGATGAACGAAAGTGAACCCTACGATGACGCATCGAGAAGGCTTACATGTTGTCAAAACCGGGAAATGTTGAGTTCCCAGGGATAAGTATAGCGGAAACCTTTTTACTGGCTATGCGGCAACCGGTGTAGAGGAGGCATGAATTTTATCCGGGCTTGTTTACGGAACGCAGGAAACCTTGTAACAATGCTAAAGGGAAACATCAAGCAGAACAACTGCAAGATTATTACCAAAGTGTTTCAAGGTGGCGGACTGATTCGTAGTAGCGATGAAGTTTCTGTAATGGAAATGGAGCAAAGGGATCAGCTAATCTTAAATGTAATTTGCCAACTTTTTGGAGGATGAGCTTAAATTTACAGATGAGATTAGAAGAGCCGTATGACGGGAGACTGTCACGTACGGTTCTGAGAGAGGGGAGGGGTGAAATCCCCTTCTCCTACTCGACCCACCAGTTGTTAGCCTTTATACAATAATCGACACAGCATAAAATGAAACGATTTTTTTTAATAATAACATCAGCAATCGTAATTAGTACAACTTCTTTTGGACAAAAATGGAATTCTGAGATAATTTGTTCTTCTGATACGTTGACTGTAGAACCTTATGTCTCGATGAAATATAATCCTGATAAAATGGATAGTGTAAATCAGGAACTATATAAAATAGTACAATGCCGCACACGTTCCAATGTCGGATTTCGGATGGATATTGCAGTTTCCAACTATTATTACGGTGACAAAACAACGAGCTGGATTGGACAGCATGGAGGACCGAATTTTAATTTTATACTTGTAGTTAATAAGTTGAACTTTGGTTTTAGGTTCAAACCTTGGACAATTGAACCAAAACAAGAAATGGACTTTAATGGTCAAATACTTCCTACAACAGCCAACCTTAATAATATAAGACTTGATTACTATGTTGGCTACTCTGTTGATTTTGAAAAACTTGTTTCGGTAGAACCATATTTAGGATATAATCGGACATCTTTCCTTGTAATTGATGAAGTTGAATTAAATCAAGAGTTTACTTTCGATAAAACAGGAGGACTTATTGTTGGTACAACATTGAATAAGTATTTCAAGTTAAAAGTCTATGGATATATATCTGTATTTGGAACTGTTGGATATGGATTTGTTAATTACAAAAAGGTTCATTCTGATTTAGATAATGGATATTTTGAATGGAATCTTGGGGTTGCAATGAAAGTGTTTGGAACAAAACGATTTAATAAGAGAGTAGAATAAGTACAAAGACTATCACTACAATATACGTAAGCCGGGGGTTGTGGGTAATTTAAACTTTTGTACATTTACTCAAAATCGTAACGGTTTGATAAGGTAGAGCTTCTAAAAGAGATTCCACTGTTGGCAGAGAATTCAGCACTTGCATGATTAAAAAACATACTGCAAACATGAAACTGGGTTAGTACAGAATGAACCAAAAATAACAAGCCAGAATGCAAACCTTCGGATATTAATTATGAATACAAATGTCGGCTGAAATTTTTAGGCAGACTTCCGTTGTGCAAATGTGTCAAATAACTTCTGTATTCAACTAAACCTGATCTATTAACAAATAACGATATTATGAGAACGATTTTTACTTCTTTATTACTTACTACTATAGTAATTACATTATCAGGGAAAGATACACTTACTATTTAGAGGCACATTCTGGTTATCATTTTTCAGTTTATACGAGTTTTGTTAATTGCTTTGCAGGATTTTTATTAAAATTTAGATAAATGCAGAGGTTTGTCTAAAGAACTCCAACTTTTTTGGAATCAGTCGGACACAGGTTGACACTGCCGTGCTCACTTTCAGCTAATTGTCTGAATCATGATTTACAGGATTACCATGATTACCCTGATTCCTTTAATCCTGTTCATCAGGTTAATCAGGAAAATTAGGATTCAGACTTCACCGTCCATGAGGCACAATTCAGCACCCCTCCGCCTTCTGCAATCTTCCGGGAATCAAAGGGAACTATCCGGTATTTGTTATCAAATTCTTCCTTGAAGATATCAAGCGCCCGGACATCTTCCTTTTTTTGATTGTATTGCGGCACAACAATAAGATTTCCAACTTGCAGGTAATTGATATATAAACCAACGGCAGAAGGTTGATCAGGGGCAACCGTACAAGGCAATTCAACCGGATAAAGGTTATTTTCCTTCAGCACCGCCAGAAACTGCTGCAGCCACTTCTTTTCCGGTTCATTACGGGTATCATTGATAAAAACAGTACTATTATCAATAAAGCGGATCAGTCCGTCGGCATGGCCGGTTATCTCTTTAGGATATTCCGGTATGAGGATGACCGGGCATTTCAGATCCTTCTCCAGTTGTGCACGAATTTCAGTTTCGCTGAACTGGTGCCGGTTGTCTTTTATGACACGATCAGATATGATGACCTTGTTTTCTGCCTTTACCACATTCCCGCCATCCAGGATGATTGGACTGTATTTAGGCACGGGCAACCGGTTCATAAGTTCCACCAGCATCGGATTGGTGATATGAATGTATTCACCGGGCTCAAAATAAGCCTGTGGCCGGAAAACAAACTGCACGTACTCATTGCTGTCCACCTGCACCGGCATGTAATCGCGGCAGTAGATGTCGTAGGTTTCAACCAGAAGTTTGGCAGTATAACCTGCTGCTTCAATGATCGCTTCAAGTTCTTTATATTGTGCGGGATATTCTTCCGGAATAGATTTGAGAAGTATACGATATTGGTTAAGTTATCGGGAATCATATAGTTAAGAAAAGTTTAAAATGTTCAACTGTAATTCTGGGAGTAAGATAAGAATCTTACCTAATAATACTTTCATGCTGTTGGTTTAAAATAAGTTGTTTCGGATGTTAAGATAACTGGTTTACATTTTTATCTTTATGCTCAAAATTAACAACCAACCTAAAATAAACAAAATGATAACAACACATCAGTATCTGGAAAAATATCCCATTTCTAAAGATAGTGAAAAACTTATTGTTGGAACAATTCATCCACATGATCATGATAATTTTGTAATTCCATTTTTTTACGGAAACGTAACCAGTCTCTGGACTTTATTAAGCACAGCATTCCCGGATGAATTTAAAAAACCTTTGACAGTTAATGGAATCTTGAACTTTCTCAGAAAAAAGAAAATTTCGATAAGTGATACAATAAGAGTGTGTGAAAGAAAAAATCCAACTGCATTAGACAAAGATTCTGTTACCCTTAGAATTAAATAATAAACTTATTGAGGATATTAAGAATTCAAATATCAAGGAAATACTATTTACGAGCGGATTTGGCAAGAACAATGCCTTTAGACTATTCTATGTTGATATCCTTGGGTTTAAGGTAACAAAAGAGATAAAGGAAAGAAGAGAAGTTGTAATAGATGGGAAAACATTCGGACGACCAATTAAACTAACAGTTCTATATTCACCATCAGGCTCTTCAAATGTTGGCATATCAAAATCAGCTCTTTTTTTGAATAACAAAGACAAATATAAACACTCAATAACACCTGTCCTGGATTTTAAAATAGATTATTATCGTGAAATGATTGAGAGATAATTGCTTCATTTCCTAAATAGGCAGGTTCAGCCCAAAACTGTTGCATCTCGTTCGAGTTTTAGTTGGGTTGGGGAAAATAGAGGATTTTAAATGAAAGGAATTAAATAGTTCATTATATCTTTATGCTGAACTTTTGAGGATGAAGAATTTGAACCAATAACTAAATTACTTATCACCTGGAAGGTTAAAGGTTTTTGAAAATCAAATAAACATACATAGAAATTTTTTTAAGGACTCACAGAATATAATGGCAAAAAAGGACGGAAACGGAAAACAAAAATCAATAGAAGAAACCCTTTGGGATTCTGCCAATAAATTAAGAGGAACCGTAGAGCCTGCCGAATACAAACATGTTGTGTTAGGATTGATATTCCTAAAGTTTGCAAGCGACAAATTTGAAGAACACCGAGCCAGAACTCATTGCCGAAGGCAAAGAGAAATACATGGAAATGGCCGAGTTCTACAATATGAAAAATGTGTTCTTCCTGACGAAGAATCGCCGTTGGAGTTACATGATGGAAAACTCGAAACAAGATGACATTGCGATGATAATTGATACCGCCTTGCACACCATTGAAAAAAACAATCCTACTCTGAAAGGTGCATTGCCCGACAATTATTTCTCACGTCTGAATTTGGATGTCAGCAAACTGGCCGCCTTGCTCGATACCATCAACAACATTGATACACTAAAAGACAAACAACAGGATATTGTTGGTCGTGTGTATGAATATTTCCTTCAGCAAATTTGCTCTTGCAGAAGGAAAAGGCAAAGGAGAATTCTACACACCTAAAAGCATTGTAAATCTCATTGCCGAAATGATTGAACCTTACAAAGGTATAATCTATGACCCCGCTTGTGGCTCGGGTGGTATGTTTGTGCAATCTATGAAGTTTATTGAAGCCACCACGGAAATAAAAAAGATGTTTCCATTTACGGACAGGAATACACCGCCACCACTTACAAACTGGCAAAGATGAACCTGGCCATTCGTGGTATTTCTGCCAATCTGGGCGAAGTGCCTGCCGATACTTTTGCCGACGACCAACACCCAGACCTGAAAGCCGATTTTATTATGGCAAATCCACCTTTTAACCAAAAAGACTGGCGGGCGAAAACGAATTCATTGACGACCCACGCTGGCGTGGCTACGAAGTACCACCAAAAAGCAATGCCAATTATGCCTGGATTTTAAATATGGTATCCAAACTCATCGAAAATGGAGTTGCTGGTTTTATCTTGGCAAATGGTGCACTTTCTGGTGGTGGAGAAGAATATAAAATACGTAAAAAGCTGATTGAAAACAATTTGGTAGAAGCCATTTTAGTTTTGCCACAAAATATGTTTTATACCACCGATATTAGTGTTACACTTTGGATTTTAAACAACAACAAAAAAGAACAAAGCAAAAAAGTAAGTGATAAACACGAAACTACCGTAACCGTGAAGATGAAATTCTGTTTATGGATTTGCGGGAAATGGGCGTACCATTTGAAAAGAAATATACTCAATTTTCTGAAGACGATATTAAAAAAGTATGTTCAATACTTATCACGACTGGCAACAAACAGATTGAAAAATTATGAAAACATTCCTGAATTTTGTTATTCGGCTACTTTTGAAGAAGTAAAAAAAAGATTATTCACTGGTGCCGAGCAAATACATTGAATTTGTAAACCGTGACGAGAACATTGATTTTGACGAAAAAATGACAACCTTGCAAAGCGAGTTTGCTGAATTATTAAAAGCAGAAGAACAAATCAAAAAATGATTTACTAAACGTGTTTAAAGAGTTGGGTTATGAAATCAAATTATAAAAAATTAGGCGATTACATTCAACCTGTGGAATGACGAAATACAGAATTACAAGATAAAACATCTGTTGGGGTTAAGCATTCAATAAAGTTTTTATTCCTTCTATTGCCAATATTATTGGAACAGATATGGCAACTTATAAAATTATATAAGAAATCAATTTGCTTGGTCCAGTAACATCAGGAAAGGGAGATAAAAAAATCCAGTTGCCTTATTGCATGAAGTATGATGAAGCCATTATTTCTCAAGCTTATCCAATCTTTGAAGTTAAAGATAACAAGAACTTTTACCCCGAATATTTAATGATGTGGTTTCGCAGACCCGAATTTGACCGATATGCATGTTTTAAAGCTGCATGGCAGTGTAAGAGAAATTTTGGATTGGGAAGATTTGTGCAATGCACATTTACCCGTTCCCTCCATCGACAAACAACGCGAAATTGTAAAAGAATACAACACCATCGAAAACCGCATAAACCTCAACCAACAACTCATACAAAAACTGGAAGAAACCGCACAGGCGATTTATAAACAGTGGTTTGTGGAGGGAATTGATTTGAAGAATTTGCCTGAGGGGTGGAAGGAAAAAAGTTTTACAGAAGTTGGCACGTTGAAGTGGTGGTGGTACTCCTAATACAAACAATCCATCATTTTGGAATGGTGAAATTTCATTTTTTACGCCAGCTATGTTTCAATGGATATTATTCTATTCAAACAGATAAGAATATTACAGGCGCAGGCTTGAAAAATAGCAGCACCAAACTTTACCCTAAGACCAGTTTTTATAACGGCAAGAGGAACAGTTGGAGCAATTTCAATTTCAGGTTGTGAAATGGCAATGAATCAAAGTTGTTATGCCTTAACAGGTAAATAATCAGTTTTTTATTCATCTACTTACCAGAGAATTTATGGGTACTTAAAATCATTGGATAGATGGTTCTGCGCATAATCTTATCATTACTTTCAGGGATTTATTATTTTCAAGATGCATTGTTAGCCACCAACAGAAATGCAGAATGAAATTTAGATAAAGTCGCCAATACTAATTATGACTGAAATTGAAGTAAAAATATAACGAAAACCTAAAGCTATTAGAACTGAAGGATTTGCTTCTTTCCAAATTAGCAACAATAGAAAATTGAAAATATGATTGAATCCATCACCATAAAAAACATTGCAACTTTCGACCCTTTCTAATGGGGTTAAAATAGAAGGCTTAAAAAAGGTAAACTTTTTTTATGGTGCTAATGGTAGCGGTAAAACAACCATTGCTAATTTTTTACAAAATTTCTCTGATACTAAGTTTAAAGATTGTGCGGTGTGTTGGAAAAACAGTCAGGTGAATTAAAACCTTCGTTTTAAATAAGGAGTTTCGTGAAAAGAACTTTGGGAAAGGACAAATTGATGGAGTTTTTACTCTTGGTGTAGCAACAAAAGAGGAAAAAAAGGTTATTGAAGATAAGACAGAACAACTAAAAATAATTAAGGCGGATGGAGAGAAAATTAGAGGTTCTCTTAATTAGCCCAAACTGAAAAAAAGGAAGCATTAGAAACTGAATTCAAAGAATTTGTCTGGGCAAAGATTTACAAGAAATACCAAAGTGTATTCAAAGAAGCTTTTACAGGTTCAATGAAATCTGGAGACCTTTTTAAAAACAGGTTACTTCAAGAGTTTGTAAATAACAAAGAAACATTGCTAACCTATGATGAATTAATCGAGAAAGCTACAACAATATTTGGGGAAGCACCTCAAAATATTAGTCCGATTAATATTTTTGATTTTGACAGGATAATTGAAATTGAAAACGATGGAATATTGGAAAAAAATAATTGTTGGTAACGCTGATGTAAATATTTCCAAACTTATTCAAAAGCTAAACATTAATGACTGGGTTAGTCAGGGGCGTGAATTTATTCAGGCAAATGATAAAACCTGTCCTTTCTGTCAACAGCCTACCATTACCGAAGATTTCAAAAAACAAATTGAAAGCTTCTTTGACGAAACATACCTAAATGACATCAATTCATTAAAGGCGTTAAAACAGGAATACAACACGTTAATTAGAAAAATGTTATCAATGAATTAAACAATACTGAAACAAATCAGAAGGATTTTAAACCCTCAAAACTTAACAACGATAAATTTTCTTCTTATCTCAAAACTTTAACAAGTCAGAATACACACGAATTCCGAATATTTAAATAACAAATTAAAAGAACCAAGCAGAAGCATCGAATTGGTATCGCTAAAGGAGCAATTTAACTTAATTTCAGACTTAATAAAAAATGCAAATGCTGAAATAAAGAAACACAATGATATAGTAATCGACTTTACAAATCAGCGAACTAAACTGGTCAATGCGATCTGGAAATTTATTATTCAAGAAATTAGAACGGAAATTGAAAAATACAATTCAACTAAAAGTGGTTTTGAAAAAGGTATTGCAGCAATTGATTTACAATTAAAAAACAAACTAAAAGAATATCAGGATTTAAACCTTGAGATAAAAAAACTGAGCAAAAACGTTACAGGTATTAAACCCACCATTGATGAAATAAACAAACTTTTAAAATACTATGGTTTTACAAATTTTGAAATTGTTCCTGTTTCAGAAGAAGGTTATTATAAAATTCAAAGAGAAGACGGTACAATGGCCAAAGTCGACGCTTAAGTGAGGGAGAAATAACTTTCATAACGTTTCTTTATTATTTGCAGCTTGCAAAGGGTGGTACATCTGAAGAAAATGTGAATGAGGAAAGAATTTTGGTTATTGATGACCCTATTTCAGTTTTTAGATAGCACCGTTTTATTTGTTGTTAGTACCCTGATAAAAGAAATTCTCAAAGAAGTAAAACTCGATAAAGGCAATATCAAACAAGTCATATTATTGACCCATAACATTTATTTTCATAAAGAAGTTTCGTATGAAGGTCTGCACCGTAAAGGCGATAAGCCATTGTTTTGGATATTACGCAGAAATTTAAAAACTCCAATTATTCAACCTTATTTTGAACAAACCCAATTCAATCTTCATACGATTTGCTTTGGCGAGATAGAAAGAATGGGAAAAAAATTCAGGAACTACGGTACAAAATACAATGAGAAGAATTCTTGAAAACTTCTTTAGTATTTTAGGCGACAAAACGAGATGACTTCTTAATAGGTAAGTTTGAAATTCAGGAAGAAAGAGAAATTTGTAGGTCTCTTTTAAGCTGGATAAATGAAGGTTCTCATACATTACCCGATGATTTATATATTGAAGCACAAGAGGGCACTATTTTTAAATATTTAAAAGTTTTTCAGGATATTTTTAAGCATACTGAAAATATTGGGCATTACAATATGATGATGGGTATAAGTAACGAATCAGAATAATCAACAATAAAAAATATGGCAGAATTACACGTAAGTAAAAAAACAATAGGTAAATTATTGAGCGATATTGATGGGAATAAGTTTATTATTCCTGATTTTCAACGCCCATATAAATGGGAAAAAGAGAAGTGCGAAACACTTTGGAATGATATAACTAGTTTTTTTGAAAATGATCCAGCGGACACAGATTATTTTTTAGGAACCATTGTTTTTGCAGGAGAAGAAAAAAAAGACCCTATTGTAATTGATGGTCAACAGCGTATTACATCATTATTTCTTTTGCTGAGGGCATTTTATAAAAAGCTGGAGTTAATGACCGAAGACGATGATGTGTTAGGTCTTAAAATGCAGGTGGGGCCTTGCATCTGGGATGTTCATTCCATATCAAAAAGAGTAAATGATTTCTCAAAAATCCATATACTTTCTGAAGTTGCTACTGAAGAAGATAACGAGGTATTTCATAATATTTTAAAAACAGGTGAATATAACGATAAAGCATATGATAATTATTCTATAAATTATGGGTACTTTAAAAAAGCTTGTGATGATTATGCAATGAATAAACCTACTAAATGGTACGACTTATGTGTTACTATTCTAAACCGCTGTATTATCCTTCCAATAAATTGTAATACAGAAGATACAGCATTAACAATCTTTTCCACTTTAAATGACCGTGGGTTACCTTTAGCGGATTCCGATATTTTTAAAGCCCAGATTTATAAGAATTATTCAAAACTTGAAGAAAGAAAGGAGTTTACCGAACTATGGAAAGAACTAACCGAAATTTGTAAAAAAGGCAATTTTTCTATCGACGATATTTTTAGATATTATTCTCATGTATTACGTGCAAAAGCAAAAGATAAAAGCAAAGAAATTGGATTAAGAAGATTTTATCAAGGGAAAGACAATTATTCCAAACTCAAACAAAATGGGATAATGGACAATATACTGTCTTTGGCTTATTTTTGGTTTTATGTAAATTCAAATATCGACCCTGAAATAGAAGATGGATACACAATTTCAACCCAAACTCGGAAATACTTGCATTGTTTTAATCACTATCCTAATGAATTTTGGAAATACCCAACAAGTATATTCTTTTTAAAAAATAAAAACAACATCGCTTTTGACGGAGAGTTGAGGGTTTTTCTCATAAAATTAATGTCGTTTTTATTTGCCAAGTTTATTGATACTCCTTCTATCAATGCCATTAAAGACGACATTTACAATGCTTGTATTACGGTAGAAGAAAAGAATACTTTCGATCGCCAGTTTAAAATGGAGGCGGATAAATTCAGGGAAAAAATTGATGAACAATCAAGTGCCCGGTTAATGCGTCCGTTACTCTTATTAGACGCTTACTTGAATGAGGAACAAGTAGAACTTATTAAAAACACTTTCGATATTGAGCATATCTTTCCAAAGAAATGGCAGACGACTAATTATAACGGATGGGATGAAAAAGATGCTCAATTATATTTAGATCGTTTTGGCAACAAGATAGTCTTTGAGAAAAAACTAAACATTCAGGCAGGTAATGGATATTTTGAAAAGAAAAAAGAAAAATATAAAGGTTCGGAGATTGCTGTTGTTCAGGTATTAGCTGACTATCATAAAAGCGATTGGGTGAAAGAGGATATTGAGAATAGAGAAAGCGAATTTAAGAATCGAATTATTACTTTTTTGGATCAATACCTAAATTTGGTCAAAGATTAAAATGAAATTCACCGAAGAAAAATTAGAAAAGGCTTTTATCGAATTGTTGGGGAAAGAAAAATTTCCGCATCACCTGGGCATTACTATTAACCGGAAGCCGATGAAGTATTGATTGAAGAAGATTTACGAAATTTCTTATTAACCCAATATGCAAAGCAAGGCATTACCATAACGAAGCCAAATCTATTATTCTTCAGCTTAAATCCTTGCCTTCTTCCGATCTTTACGAAAGCAATAAAACAATTCTTCGATGGTTTCCGATGGTTTTATTCTTAAAAGGGAAGACCGAACAAAAAGATATTTATATTGAGCTAATCGACTACAACGGTTTAAATAAACAGCGCCAACCCGATTCAGAACAACTTGTTACAATTGCAGCTGAACCTGAAGAACAATATCCAACCGATACAAATATTTACAAGTTTGTCAATCAACTGGAAATTGTTGGTTCAGAAAAACGAATCCCCGATGGAATTGTTTATATCAATGGTTTGCCGTTGGTGGTTTTTGAATTTAAAAGTGCCATTCGTGAAGAAGCTACTATTTATGATGCCTATAATCAATTAACCATTCGCTACCGCAGAGATATTCCGGAATTGTTTAAATACAATGCTTTTTGTGTTATCAGCGATGGCGTAAACAACAAAGCAGGTTCTTTTTTTGCCCCTTATGAGTTTTTCTATGCCTGGCGCAGAATTGCAGGTCTGGCAAAAGATGTAGATGGCATCGACAGCATGTATACTCTGATTCAGGGAATGTTTAATCAAAACAGTTTGCGCGATATTATCCGGAACTTTATTTACATCCCCGATCAGTTCAAAGAAAAACGAAAAAATTGTTTGTCGCTATCCTCAGTATTATGCAGCAAGAGCCTTATTTGATAATATTAAGATAGCTCAAAAGCCAGATGGTGATGGAAAAGGAGGAACCTATTTTGGTGCAACAGGTTGTGGAAAAAGTTTCACCATGCTTTATCTCACCCGGCTGTTGATGAAAAGCGAGTATTTCGAAAGTCCTACCATTGTTTTGATTACCGACCGTACCGATCTGGATGACCAACTTTCGGACCAATTTACCAATGCAAAAAATTTTATTGGCGATAATACAGTTGTTAGTGTTGAAAGCCGGGCAGATTTGAGAGAATTGATTCAAGGCAGACAAAGTGGTGGTGTATTTCTAACTACTATTCATAAGTTTACTGAAGACACCGAATTACTCACCGACAGAAACAATGTAATTTGTATTTCGGATGAAGCACACCGTAGTCAGGTAAACCTCGATCAAAAAATAAAAGTTACTGAAAAGGGTGTTACAAAAACTTATGGCTTTGCCAAATATCTGCATGATTCCTTACCCAATGCCACTTATGTTGGATTTACCGGAACCCCCATTGATGCAACACTCGATGTTTTTGGTAAAGTTGTTGATGCTTACACCATGACCGAATCGGTAAAAGATGAAATTACAGTAAGAATTGTATATGAAGGCAGTGCCGCAAAAGTTGCTTTAAAAACAGAGAACTGGAAAAGATTGAAAAATACTATGAAGAAGCAGCCGAAGAAGGAGCCAATGAATATCAGATAGAACAAAGCAAAAAAGAAACGGCCAATATGAATGCCATTCTTGGCGACCCAGAACGTTTAAAAGCATTGCAGAAGATTTTGTAAAGCATTATGAAAACAGGGTTTCTGAAGGTGCTACAGTAAAAGGCAAAGCAATGTTTGTGTGCAGTAGCCGCGAAATTGCTTATGATTTCTATAAAAATTTATTGCACTTCGACCCGAATGGAATGAAATAAGAGTAGCCGAAGAAGGGGCTGTACTTACAGAAAAAGACAAAAGGGAAATCAAACCGATGGAACGCATTAAAATGATTATGACCCGAGGTAAAGATGATCCGAAGGAACTTTACGAACTTATTAGGGACAAAGAATAACGAAAAGAATTAGACCGCCAATTTAAAAATGAAAAATCAAATTTTAAAATTGCCATTGTTGTTGATATGTGGCTCACTGGTTTTGATGTGCCGTTTCTGGATACCATGTACATTGATAAACCAATTCAGCAACACAATTTAATTCAGACCATTTCAAGAGTAAACCGCAAATTTGAAGGTAAAAACAAAGGTTTGGTGGTTGATTATATCGGTATTAAAAAACAAATGAATCTGGCATTGGCCAAATACAACAAAGGCGATGAAGACAATTTTGAAGACATTGCAGAATCGCTCATCATTGTTAGAAATCATTTAGATCTTGTTGGCAAAACTGTTTCACAATTTGACAACTCAAAATATTTCAATGGCACAACATTACAACAGTTAAATACCTTGAATCAGGCTGCTGAATTTGTTCAACTCACCAAAGAATTGGAAACCCGGTTTATGGGTTTTGTGAAACGATTGAAAGCAGCTTATGATATTTGTGCCGGAAGCGAACAACTAACACAAACAGAAAGAGATTACACTCATTTTTATATGGCAGTTCGTTCCATTGTTTTTAAACTCACCAAAGGAAATGCACCCGATACTGCTCAAATGAATGCCAAGGTTCGGGAAATGATTAAAGATGCCTTGGAAAGTGATGGTGTAGAAGAGATTTTCAAATTGGGAGATGAAGAGGAAACAGAACAAGATATTTTTGATGAAGATTATCTGGCAAAAATTGATAAAATCAAACTACCTAATACCAAAATCAAATTGCTTCAACAGCTTTTGGCAAAAGTCATTGGAGAAATAAAAAAAGTCAACAAAGTAAAAGGAATTGACTTTACTAAAAAAATGCAAGCTCTTGTTGAACGCTATAATCAACGTGACGAAAATGACATTCTGAGAAGTGAAGTTTATGAAGAAATGGCAGAACAACTTACCAATTTGATTTGGGAAGTTCACAAAGAATTTTCTGCCGGTGATGAATTGGGAATTGACTTTGAAGAAAAAGCATTTTATGACATTCTTAAAGAACTCTGCATAAAATATGATTTTACCTATCCTGAAGATAAATTGATTGAACTGGCCAAAGCCGTCAAATATATTGGTTGATGGCCAAGCCAAATTCCCTGACTGGAATAAACGGGATGATATTAAATCAGCATTGAAAGTAGGTTTAATTTTATTGCTTGATGAATTTGGTTATCCCCCGGTTGAAAGAGACGAAGTGTATGTTGAGATATTTGAACAAGCAGAAAATTTTAAGAAAAACAGACAGGAATACTTTTTTTAATATCCGGATAATAACTATACAACCAAAATAAGCTATGCCTATTCCAGATTTTCAATCCATTATGCTGCCCCTGCTCGTCTGGACAGCTGATAATAATGAACACAGTTTGCGAGAAGCATATGAGCACCTGGCACAACATTTCAATTTAACACCGGGCAAAGACAGGAGCGGCTACCATCGGGTGCACAGGCCACTTTTGATAACAGAGTCGGTTGGGCCAAAATGCATTTGCTGAAGGCAGGTCTTCTGGAATCACCACGCCGTTCAATTTTTAAAATCACTCAACGTGGTCTGCAGGTTTTGGCTCAGAATCCACAGCAGTTGAACATGAACTTCCTCAGGCAGTTTCAGGAATATATGGAGTTTATAAGGCCTAATACAGGTCAGCAGGTTTCTGTCACAGTTCCTTTAGATGACAGCCATTCAACCCCTGAAGAAATACTTGAGCATTCCTACCAAAATATCCGCCGCACCCTTGCCCAGGAGTTGTTGCTAAAAGTCAAAGCAAGTCCGCCTGCATTTTTTGAGTCACTCGTTGTGGAGCTTCTTGTAAAAATGGGATATGGTGGTTCAATTAAAGATGCCGGCAGGGCAACAAGGCTAACCAATGATGAAGGAATTGACGGAATCATAAAGGAAGATAAATTAGGTCTTGATTTTATTTACATTCAGGCAAAGCGATGGGACTCCCAGCCGGTTGGCCGTCCCGACATTCAATCGTTTGTTGGTGCGCTTGACGGTCAGCGGGCCAACAAGGGGATTTTTATTACTACATCGCGGTTTTCCGATACTGCAACAGAATATGTTAAGGCCATTACAAAAAAAGTTATCCTGATTGATGGAGAGCAACTGGCAAACTATATGATTGATTATGGAATCGGTGTTTCTTCTTTTGCAACTTATGAATTGAAGAAGATTGATAATGATTATTTCAGTGAGTAGAAGAGCCAGAACTTAATTTTTTTCTAAACCTAAGGCATGAAATACTATGTAGGAGTCACCGATTACGACTGGTATCAGTTTCTTTCCAAAAGAGAAAATGAGGATATCAATTTCTGGCAACCGGGAGGCAATACCCGGTTTAAGGCAATAGCGCCGGGGGCTCCTTTTCTGTTTAAGTTAAAGTATCCATACAATGCAATTGCAGGAATAGGTTTTTTTTCATCTCATTCTATACTTCCATTAGATGTTGCCTGGAATATTTTCCAGGAAAGAAACGGGCTGGATTCATTTTTCAGTTTCCGGCAAAAGATCATCAATTACCGGAATTCGGGTAACCCCTACAGTAAAAATCCAAACATCGGTTGTATTGTTCTGACAGATCCTATTTTCTTTGAACCAGCCGACTGGATAGCTGTTCCGGCAAGCTGGGGTAAAAGCATTGTGCAGGGGAAATCGTACGATACATCTGTCGGGGAAGGAAAAGTTTTGTGGGAAGGAGTGGAGCTGTTGCTGCACAAATACCGCTTGTTTGAGCGTCCGGAATCAACAAAAAGTCAGCTGGTGCTTGCAGAGCCGGGAGCAGAATACACAATAAAGTACCTTACAAAGGTGCGGCTTGGGCAGGGAGCTTTTCGTGTTCAGTTAACCGATGCATACAGCAGGAGATGTTCCATATCAGGAGAAAGAACTCTGCCGGTTCTGGAGGCAGCCCACATTAAGCCTTTTGCGCAGTCAGGCCCCCATCATTTATCGAATGGTATTCTTCTGAGGGCCGATATGTATAAACTTTATGATTCAGGTTACCTGACCATTACAAAAGACTACAAGGTGGAGGTCAGCAGGAGAATAAGGGAGGTATTTGAAAACGGAAAGGAATATTACCAGTTTCACGGCAACAACCTCCAGGTTCTTCCTGAGAATTCAATGAACCGGCCGGATGAGGATTATATTGCATGGCATAATGAGAATGTTTTTAACGGGTGAATTAATTTCTATACCAGAATTCTGTTTATTAAGGCTTTTCCGTTGTTTTATACCCTATTGGATTTCTTGACGTGACAGCTGGCCGGACCAGTTCCTCAATCATTCTGTATATGTTTGCTATATGTTTGCTGTGTTCGGATTGTTCTTCAAATAATTCCTCTATTTTTTTCAGAAGTCCGGAATAATTGGCTGACCACTGTCGCATTTTTACAAAAACACGCATAATGGAAATGTTCACCTGGATGGCAGTTTGGCTGTTTAGTACCGAGGAAAGCATGGCAACTCCCTGTTCAGTGAATACAAAAGGGACATACTTGCTGTGTTTCCCACGCTTGTTATCGTCTAAGATCACATTTTGTGATCTGAAAGCTTCTTTCAAATGATTCCATTCTTCGGGAAGAAGCTGGAACATAAAATCTTCGGGAAAGCGGTGTTTTTTCTCGCGCACCCAAAAGTGCAATTTGTTCATAACATTTGCTGATCTTGCCAGCAGTTCCTGCCCCGTTATATGCTCTGCAATACGTCCTTTGCAAACTATCGGCAATGTCATCGGCAGTTAGCAGGTCTTTTACCATATTGGAAGCATAATTAACCAATTCGTATCGAGGGTGTGCAATCGGGGTTTTAGTTTGAGTTAGGGAAGTGCCGGAATAGTAACAGCAATGTAGAATAGTCAAGGTAATTTTGACCAAATAATGTATAAAAGTCAGGGTAATTTGTATATATTGAACCTAAATGTTTCATTCCAATATATTGCGTGGCATAATGAGAATGTTTCTAAATTATTTCTTTTTCTGAAAATTTAAAAGCCTTCTTTTTGCCACCAAAACACAAAAAACACAAAATTCCACCAAAAGAAGGTTCCTGCGTTAATCGGTTAGCTTGTCTGATTCCCGTTCAATGCGGTGTGTGGTGCACCGCTACAATTTGTCACATGTTACTGTTGTGCCGGTGGTCACCATTTGTGACCACTTTATCTTTATAAATTATTTGTTTTCTAAAAAAAAGGAATATAGAATATGGGAGCAATTTTACATGTTTTTTACTAATTTTGAGATATGAAACATTTGACGTTGAATATACCCGAAAGCCTGGATCTCAATGAACGGGAGACAAAACGATTTCTTGCTGCAAAAATGTATGAGGCAGGTAAACTTTCTTTGGGGCAGGCAGCCGAATTGGCAGGTCTTTCAAAAGTAGCATTTTCGGAAATACTGTCTGATTTTAATGTTTCATTAATTAACTATCCTCCATCTGATATCATCAGAGATGCAGCACAGTTCTGAGATAATTATTTCCGATACGAGTTGCCTCATCCTTTTAAGTAAAATTGATGAACTTGAATTATTAAAAGGTCTGGCTGATAATATTTTTATAACCGAAACAATATTGCAGGAATATGGAAAAGCATTACCTGCATGGATTAAAGTTAAATTACCTTCTGATAACTGCTACCAAAAAATTCTGGAAATGGATCTTGACCCAGGTGAGGCAAGTGCAATAGCCTTGTCGCTCGAAACTGAGAATTCCATTCTTATTATAGATGATCTTAAAGGTCGAAAAGTGGCGGAAAGGCTTAAGTTAAAATATTCCGGTACTTTTGGATTAATTTTAAAGGCTAAGCAATTAGGTATAGTGTCTGCAGTGAATCCAATCATTAATAAAATCAGGAAAACAAATTTTCGGTTTAGTGAAAACCTTTTAGAAAAGGTCTTAGAAGAAGCAGGTGAATAAACCACATCCCTGACTCCTAACGGGAGCTAACCCACAGTTTTTTTTTCAAAAATACCATACACTTCCTTATTTGCAAAGGCAAAACATTTTGAGACAGACAGCTCACCATATTTTTCCGCGGTGGCAGCAAGGTGGTAGTAAATACTTGCATTGTCAGATAATAAATATGGCTCTTTATCAAGATTTGATGAATTGAAACAAAATGCATGATCTATAGGAACAAAGAGATTCTTTTTCAGGTCGTACAACAAATATTCTAACATCCCCAGGGATAGCATCTCTGGTCCGACGCTCCGAAAGGAGCGTTTCTTATTTTACTACTTATCAGTTTTACATACCAATTGCGACATTTCAATATTTATTATGTCGCGATTGTGAGGCTTCAACCCAATAGCATTATTCATTTATATGAGGATATTCGTGATCTTTTGTATGTTCTGATCCTTCTGGTACAATAGAATCTTTTCGAATTCTGGCAGCTTTAAATTAAGGGAACTAAAAATAAAAACTGATCAAAAGTTCAAGTTTTTTTTATACAGTGGATAAAGGGAGTGAGAGGAACAGTGTTTTATTTGAAATCAAGAGGTTTAATATAGATTGCAGCAACTGTCGGTTTTGAAATTTTCCTATATTAGCAGGGGATAAACTTAAATAAAAAAAAAGCTTACTTTCAGGTGTACATGAGATTATCTTCGGTTGAATTTGAGAAACTGTTGGTGGTTATAGTTATTGCACTTGCTTTGTCCGGCTGCAACAGCAGGGCCACCAAATGGTTTGTTGTGGGTGACAAAAAGAATGGCGTGAGTGATTTTACCGGCGCAATTGAAGCTTTTAACAAAGGCCTTGAAATCGACAGCAACCATGTAAAATGCTTTGTGGGCAGAGGAATATCAAAGTCGAACCTGAATGATTTCGAAGGCGCAATTGAAGATTTCAACCGTGCCATTGATATTGATCCTGCGGTTGGTGTGATTCATTTCTATAAGGGTTTTGCAAATATGATGACAGGCAATCACCGTGAGGCGGTTGAGGATTATACCGCTGCCATTGAAAATGAGCCGGGAAATCCGGCTTTTTACAGGCGCCGCGCTGAATCAAAGCTGGAACTGGGACAGCACCTTGATGCTGTTCAGGATTACACACTGGCGTTAAATCTTGATTCATTAAATCCTGAAATTTTTATTGAAAGAGGGCAGGCCAGGGAAATTATCCCTGATAATGATGCTGCAATTTCGGATTACACAAGAGCCCTTGAATTTAAGCCGGACCATAAGTATGCATTATACTACCGGGCTTTTCTTCATGGAAAAAAAGGTGATTACTGGGCTGCCATAGATGATTATTCAACACTTATTAAATATAATGCCAGGGAAACAGATGCCTATTTTGCCAGAGGCTTCAATTATTGTTCTATACGATTATTTAACCTGGCTGCTGAAGATTTTAAAATATCCATAGCGCTGTCGCCTCAGATTGACCGCGGCTATTATGGCCTGGGTCATGTTTTATTTCTCCAGGGAGAATACCGGGAGGCAGAAGAGATGCTTGAGATCGCGACCTTGAAGGAACCTGATATTGGTGATGCCTTCTTTTTTCTGGGTCTGACAAAAAACAGATTGGGATATTACAAAGAGGCTTGTGAGTGCCTGCAGAGGGCATGCGATCTTGGCTGGACGGAAGCCTGTGATTCCCTACAAAAGACCGATTGCAATAAGCCAGATGTCATTCGTGATTTACGTTCATTATAATGAATTGTATCTGAAATGATAAGATCGCGGATGTTCGTTATTCCATAATTTGTTTTCGATAATACGATATATCTCCACGTTGGCACAGTCAAAGACTTGAGGGTGGATAATGGCCAGTAGTTTTTGCCGGTTGATTTCATGTTGCTCAGTACAGAATAACGCTACCGCTGCACCACTCCCAGCAGATCCTTATTGACGATGAAGATAAGTTCCGCATCCGGCTGCAGTTGGTGGTCACCTACGACTTTGTGATGGAGATCCTGTCGTATGGGGCGGAGGTGAAGGTTGTGGCGCCGGAAGGGCTGAAGAAGGAGGTGAGGAGGAGGCTGAAGAAGGCTGAGACAAGGCGTTAAAGCAGTATTTTGTTTGAGGATTTGAAGGTTTAGAATGTTTGAGGATTCCGAAGCGGTTGAAGAAGTTCGAAAGGTTTGAAATAGTTTGAGGATGAAAATGTTTGAGCTGTTTATATTGTTTATGTTGTTCATTTGGTTTATGTTGGTCGCAGGTGAGGTTCGCCAGGTATTTTTGTTTAAGATTCTGAAGCTTCAGGACTTTAAACATTGTAAGGTGGATGATTTGACAAAAAATTCTTATTTTTACAGAAAGCTTTTAGTTATGAGCGAAATAAGAAGCAGAATTACAATAAATCCGGAAGTGTGTCATGGAAAGCCATGCATACGGGGCATGAGATGGCCTGTGGAAGTTATAATAGATATGCTGGGTTCCGGTATGACAACAGATGAAATCCTTAATGACCACCCCGAGCTTGAAAAAGAAGATATATTGGCAAGTTTGAAGTTTGCAAAATTATTTCTTACCGGGCATTCGATTAAAGATGTTGCATAATGAAATTTTTATGTGATGTTCATATTTCCCTTAAACTTATAAGACATTTAAAATCCTTCGGTTTTGAAGCTGTTCATGTAAATCATATACTGGATAAATCAGAAACAAAAGATTCGGATATCTGCAAATATGCCGATCAAAATGATTATGTAGTAATTACCAAAGATGCGGATTTTAGAAATTCCTTTTTATTGCATCAGACACCTAAGAAATTAATAAAAATAAATTTGGGAAATATATCGAATTCAGAACTACTAAATATCTTTTCAAAAAACATGAATTCATTAATTAAATTGGATAAGAAAGAATGTTTTTTAATAGAAATTGATACGGACGATATAAATCTGCTTGAAATATAAAGTAGCAGGAAGCATTGCAGGTTGTTTGCCATACTGAATCAACAAATCAAGAATTTCAGCTTGTCAATTTGGCTAAAGCCCTGCTGATTTGAGCAAACTTCTTTGGTTGAAAAAAAATCTCAAAGCTAGACGGTGGTCCGTTTTGGCGGGAGTATTTCCGTTGGATTTATCCGTCGGTTGTAGTGAGTGTATAACAATTTGAATTCAACTCTTAATTCGCATTTATCAGTAATTTTCCCAGCCTGAGAACTGATGATTCTCAGCAACTAAAACAACTTTAAGTCCTATTTTAGCGGGAAGATAGTTTTCATGTTGTTCCCAACAACTTTTCTCCGGAGGTGTTGAAGGACTCATATTGCTTCCATCTTTGCACCTGATAACAAGTGCCAGATGACTAAAGGCTTTTACATCAGACCAATCAACAGACTCACCATTCAGCAACCACCACCCAGGCACTGCTACACCTGTTTGAATGCCTCCGGTTCGGATAACAGCAGGCTTTGAAACTGATGTAACCACCCCTGTACCCGGAATAACAATTTGTGGGGAGCAACCTTCTTTCCATTTCCCATGTTCATCTCTTTTTGTCCATAAACATACTTGCAGTCTCATGGAATCGGTGGATTGATATTCAAACATTTCATACCGTATGTGAAAGGTCCCTTTGAAATAATTATGCGGAGACACCCAGTTTAACCCAGCTTTTTCATAGGGTTGAAATTTACTGAACCCGTTGTGTTCTTTAGTGACTACCATTACAGTATCAACAATTATAACTTCTTGCCCATTTGAAATTTGAGAAATAAATACTCCGGCAATTAATACGAAAAGAAATTTAAGAACGCGTAATTGTTTTTTTATTTGCACCATAACACTTAAATTTTTGGCCAGCGGTGGTTCTTTTGATTTTTCAACCGCCAGCCAAGGTTAATAAAAATTAATACAAATTCATAAGTGGAAATGTGGGTTTCCACGGTACGTTTCGAGATGAAAAATAATGTGAAGTAAATTAATTAATGCAATCGTTCAACCATTGCTTCGAAAAAAAGAGTTGCAATCATTGTTTCAGGAATTCTGTATCAGAATCCCAGGCGGGTGGGACTTCGTTCAGTATTTTAAAACGGTGTTAAGAGAAACTTTTTTCTGAAACCTTTGCAAACGCTTTTTTTCGGCAAAAATTCCCTTTACCCTGCCCAGGATAAAAGCTATGCCCTTTGCCTTTACCTCTTTTTCACAACCTCTTCACGGCTATTGTTTTATAAAAAAATATTTAGTAGATTTAACCCGCTAATTAAAAAAAACCAGGCCTGATGACACCACTGCCGGACATAAAGCTTCAGTAAGATTTCTGAGAAGAAGATGCCCCTGCACAGATTTACCACTGTGCAGTTGTTGGTGATTTGGGTGCCGTAAAGAAAGTTCACTGCGGCTGGAAATGATAACTAAAAAGTATATTTGAAACAATAACCAAAACGACAAACATAACCTGGAATGGAAAGCAGAACCTTAATTCCGCCCGTCATTGGCAAACAAGCAGCCATCCTTCTGAATGGAACGGGAAACCATCCCCCGGCAGTTGAAACAAAGCCGCCCCATAAAAAAGTGCAAATGGCATTGGACAGCCGGGAGCTGATTTTAACAGACAAACAATTAATCAATTCCGGTCAGGTATGAACAGGTGGAGTATTAAAATGTCCAGCGTCACCTGCTCCCAACTGTTAGGTTTAATTGCTGTGAAATACCCTGTACAAAAAACAAACAGGATGATTAAATCGTATTTGATTTTAGGATTTCTATTTTTCTATATTACATCTTTTACGCAGGATTTTGATGCTGAACTTATTTCTCAAAAAACTTTAATTGAGATTAACAAAGGAAATCTGACCAAAAATTTATATTATGAAATAAAAATAAATAACAGGGCTGGAGAAAAATATACAAAAATTACGATACCTTTTTCAAAACTCATCAGAGTAAGTAAAATTGAAGCCTATGTAAAAGATTCAAATGGAAGGGAAGTTAAAAAACTTAAGAAAAGCGATGTTGTAGAAAAAAGTTCAATATCAGATTTTTCACTTTATGAAGATAACTTTATAAAAGAATTTACCCTTAAACATAATGTGTTTCCATATACGATTGTATATTCATATCAAATTCAGCAAAATGAATTTCTGAATGTTGATTTCTGGATACCGGTTATCGATGAAAAAATTCCAACTTTGAATGCCAGTCTGGAAGTTACTATTCCGACCGGCTATGAAATCGATTACAAAAATCAGCTTGTTGACAGACCAATAATTGATACAACAGAAAATGAAATTAAATTTCAGTGGAAAGCGAGCTATACCGATATTATTAAGAATGAAGAATATTCACCTTCAATTTTAAAATTCTTGCCTCATGTTGAAATAACGCCTGTTGAATTTTATTATGACATAAACGGCTCTTTTAAAGACTGGATATCTTTTGGAAACTGGCAGTACGAAATGTTGCAAGGATTAAGCGAATTGCCGGATTATGAGAAAAATAAAATCCAAACTTTGATTAAGAACATAGAGGATGATAAAGAAAAAATCAAAATATTATACCATTATTTACAGGATGAAACCCGTTATATAAACGTTACAACAGAAACAGGTGGATTGAAACCATTTCCAGCAAGTTATGTTGCTCAAAGCAAATTTGGAGATTGCAAAGCCCTTACCAATTATTTTAAATCGATGTTAGATTACATTCAGATACCCTCCTGTTACACTAAAGTATATGCTGGTAGTCCAATTAAAGAAATCGATAAAAACTTTCCTTCTCAACAATTTAATCATGTAATCTTATATATTCCTCAGAAAGATGAAGATATCTGGTTGGATTGCACAAGTGACGGAGCTTTTAATTATTTAGGTACATTTACACAAAACAGAGATGCTTTTGTTATAAGCAAAGATAATAGCAGGTTTGTTAAAACACCGAATCTCAAACCATCTGAAACTCTTGAAATTCGTAAAATTGAGACTACCCTCAATTCCAACAGTACAAACGTTAAATTCACAAATACATTTAAAGGCGATTCATATGAAAATATTTTGTATTTAGTAAAAAACTATAATGATTCAGAAAAATCCAGGATAATAAGAAATCATCTTGTCGATGATGGATTTCAATTAACTGATTATAAAATTTTCAATCCAGATCGTGATTCTAACAGGATAAAGTTAGTATACGATGCAACTACACAAAATATATATAAACAGTATGGTAATGATATTCTGGTAAGTAATATCGCATTTTATTTGCCAAATTTGGAAAAGCCACAAATAAGAAAATTACCTGTACAAATTGATTATCCGATTTATAAAATTGACACAATAATTTATGAAATTCCAAAGGGGTATAACCTGAACCAAAATGCGGTTGCTTTTTCGGTCAACAATAGATATGGTGAATACAAATTAGATGTATCTAAGAGTTCAGATTATATTATCACCATAAAGCGTGTGTTAATTCATACTGGATATTATCCCATTTCAGAATATGAAGATTTTTATAATTTCTATTATCAAATAATTGAATCAGAGAATAAAACACATATAATACTTTCTAAATAAAAGTGGCATGGTTAATAAAATCATTTTTACATTATTTATTGTGGCATTATCCCTTTTAAAGGTTAATGGTCAGAATTTTTTAAAAGAATTTGGCAAAATTTCAAAAGATGAAATTGAATTAACGGAATACGTTTTAGACAAAGATGCTGAAGCGGTTGTATTGTTTGATATAGCAAAATCTTATTTTGTAGAGACAAACAATTCATTTGATGTGGTATTTGAAAGAACTACCCGAATAAAAATACTGTCAGAAGCAGGAATAAAATGGGCAGAAGTAGAAATCCCGTTTTATCAGGAAGGCAATATCTATGAAGAGGTATATGAAATTGAGGCTTCGTCTTACAATTTTGAAAGTGAAAAGTTAATCAAAAGTTCGTTGGATGCTTCCAACACGTATGATGAGAAGAAAAATGAATATTGGAATATTAAAAAGTTTGCGATTCCAAATGTAAAAGTAGGTTCAGTTATCGAATTTAGGTATAAAATTAACTCTCAAAATAAATTTAATTTCAGAGACTGGGAGTTCCAATGGAAAATCCCTGTGGTTTACAGTGAATATGTGGCTAAAATGATACCTTTTTATGAATATACATTAATATTACAAGGTGCCACCAGGTTTGATGAATACGAATCCTATGAGGACAAAGATTTGCCAAGACATTTTGGCTCTCCTGGCCCATATCGCGATAATTCTTTTCACGACATGGTTTATAAGTTTGGGATGAAGAATATTCCTGCATTTGGTGATGAAGAATTCATTTCCTCAATTAATGACTATATTATTAAACTTGATTTTCAATTGTCTAAAATACATAGACTTGATGGTACAAATACTGAAATACTGACTACATGGGAAGATTTAATTAAAGAATTGTTAAAGCATCAGGATTTTGAAAAATATATCGCTAAATCAGAAAGATTAGCATCAAAATTGATGGAATTTGATGGCTTATCACAAAAGTCTGAGAATGAAAAATTCAATACGGTTATAGATTATGTAAAAAGTAATTATACCTGGAATAACCATAATGATAAATTTGCTTCAAAGACACCAAATCAACTGGTTGATGATAAATTTGGTAATAGTGCAGATATTAATCTTTTTACGATTGGATTACTTAAGGGTGCAGGTATAGAATCCTATCCCTTAATTTTAAGTACAACAGAACATGGGAAAATAAAAATGGATTACCCATTTAGTCATTTTTTTAATTATGTAATTGTTTTGGCGAATGTTGATGGTAAAATAATTCTTGCAGACGCTACTGAAATTCTAAGTATGAATGACAGAATACCACCAAGATGTATAAATGACAAAGGATTAATAGTTAGAAAGGATAAAGTTGAATGGATTAAATTGGATTGCATGTTTACTTCTGATATTACAACTTCTATGCAAATTAACATCGGTGAGAATAGGATATTTGTTGATTTGCTTAAAACGGGAACTGAATATGATGGACTATTCTTTAGAAACAGTTACACAGATAAAATAGATAATATTAAACAAATTCTTTCAACAAACAATTATTCTCTCGCAGACTCAACCATACAAGTCCAAAACTATTTAGATAGAACAAAACCTTTTAAGTTGAGATACGGTTTTACAACAAAACCAGAAGTTGTAAATGATAAAATTTATATTTCACCCTTTTTACAAGAAACACTAACAGATAATCCTTTAAAACAAAAAGAAAGGAAATATCCTATTGATATGGTTTATCCGAAAAAAAGAATATTTATCAGTACACTTTCAATACCCGATGGATATGTGGTAGAATTCAAACCTGAAGATTTTAAAATAAATAATGATCTGTTTGATTTAAACTATGCTATTAGCACAAATAAGGATAACCTGCAGGTAACCTTCGCTTATTATTTCAAAAAGCCGATATATCAATCAGATGATTACTCAAAAATTAAGTATTATTTCAACGAGATTGTAAAAAAAGGAAATGAGAAAATTGTTTTAACAAAGATACCCGTAAAAAGCAACTAAACTTAACACTTCAGGAATTGAGCAGGAGGGTGAAGGAGGCGATTGGGCGGTATCGTAAAACCATCGGCAGTTAAATTATGTACAAGGTAAATCAGGAGAATCAGGGATCAGAATTTCATGATTATCAGGGTAATGTCTTTTCCAATTCTGGTCATCAGGTAAATCAGGAGGATCAAAGTTGTAATGGCAAAATTTTAAAAAGAATAAATAAAAATACAAACAGGGAATTCCAGGGAAGGATGTAACTTTTCTGTTATTCATTTTTTTAATATAAATAATTGGGTGGTACCATGAAAAATATTCGGTTTCTCATAGTGGTTCTTTTATTGTCGTTTCATAGCTGTAATCCCCATGAAAAAGAAAATTACCTTGAAAAGTGGAAAGGAGAGCTTCTTGAGGCAGAAAGGGAATTTGCTGAAATGGCCAGTAAAGATGGTATTTCTGAAGCTTTTACAGCTTTTGCCGCAGAGGATGCTGTATTACTGAGGAATAACCTGTTAATCATTGGAAAAAATTCATTGAAAGAAAATTTTAAGCACCAAATTCCGGGGAACGTCAGCCTTACCTGGAAACCTGATTTTGTTGATGTTTCCCGGTGTGGTGATTTAGGATATACCTATGGCAGGTATGTATACACAATAACTGATTCCATGGGAAATGCCAAAGTCCAGGAAGGCATTTTTCATACCGTATGGAAAAGACAAGATGACGGAACATGGAAATTTGTATGGGATTAAATTGAAGGGGGAGGGCCTTCTGGAAATATTTCATGCTACCTTTAATGATTATTCCTGAAAATTTATTTTTTCAATGTTTTTTCAGAGCTTTCGTCAACGTGAGCACATGCTCATGTTTGGATGGCTTGCCAGGAATATGGTCCTTTGAATCAGGATTGCAAAAAAAAGCTGAAGCCAGGCATACAAGCTGAACGTTTTAAAGGTATTTTTATAGTGCTGCCGGCATTTTTGCAAAGCATTACCGGCATTTAAAAATTGAGGTGCCGGGAAGGATTGTTTTCCGGATACATAACAAAAAAATATACGACATGAAACATACGCATCAGCCTGTAAGGCTATTGATTTTTTCAGCTTCCCTAAGAGAAGGATCACTCAATACCCGTTTGGCGGATCTTGCGGCAAGCTGTGTTGAAAAGCAGGGAGGAATTGTGGATTTTGCCGGCATGAAGGAATTTGATTGTCCCTCTTTTAATGGGGATGAAGAAATAAAAAATGGAATACCCGGCGGTGCAGCTGAGTTTCGCAAGCGACTTTTGGAAAACGATGCATTCATTATTTCATCACCTGAATACAATGGGTCGATGCCGGGGTTAATTAAAAATGCGGTTGACTGGGTTTCACGTTTTCGTCCGCAGCCGTTTAATGAAAAACATGGGTTGCTCATGTCGGCTTCACCATCGATGGCAGGAGGCAACAGGGCATTGTGGTCGCTCCGTATGCCGTTCGAGCACCTTGGAGCCCGGATTTATCCGGATATGTTTTCTCTCGCAACGGCACACAAGGCATTTGGTGCTGACGGTCAATTCGGGAATCCGGTTCTGGCAAAACGTTTTGAAGACACCCTTGCTGCATTTATAAGCCTGGTGGAAGCTGCTAAAAACTACCCCTGCATAAAAAAGGCCTGGGTTGAATTTTTAGGAGAGAAACCCGATCCTGCTACGGAGCGGGTTGAGTAAGTGCATGTTCCTTCTGCTTCGGCAGCTTAAAACAGTGTCCGGCATAAAATCAAAGGAGCGCATAAAAGAAATACCTCTTACTCTTTTATAAATCCAAAATATATTTATAACTTGTTGACGCAAAGATACAAATAACATGATCGTACAGTTTATACCCTAAGGCAGCAGGTTTTTCAGGAACACGGGCATTTAATTTTGTGTAAAAGCTAAATTTTACTGTAGAAAATTATCCTATGGATTTAAGAGAAATCATTACAATTCCGGTTGTATGGGAACCGGATTATACCAAAGAACTTATCGGAGCGGATTTCAATTCAAAAGAAATACCTTTCCGTTTTAATAAAGATTTAAATAAGGAATTCAACATATTCTCCCTGGTTTTTAACGCTGATGTTAAAGGAAAAACAACCATATTTAATGATAAGGATGATAAGGATGATTTAGGTAATTTTACTGAAGCTCCATTCCCTGCCATTGGAAGAGACAACGCCATGCTTCGGTACGATCTTAATCTTAAGCTAAAAGAAGCTGTTTCCGGGGCATTTAAAAAAATCAACCTGTATTTTTTGTCGGAACAGGATGTAGTGATATCCTACTACAAAATCCACACAAATACAAGTACACTTCAGAAGGCACTCCTGCAGGATATAGCTTCTTTTAAAACCCTCTATTCCGAAGAAGAGCTGTTTTCATTGGCTGTTAACGAAGGTCTTGCAGTAAAATTCAATGGCACACTGGATGCTGGTCTAAATCTTGCTTTTTCAGATGTATTTTCATGGACGTTATCACAACTTGCAAAATTTTTACCTAAAGGAACCGATATTGCAGGAACAGCCAGTGCAGGTGCATCTTTTTCTTTTTCAGTTAAAATAGCCGACAAATTTAAGCTTTTCATCCAAAAATCTGAAGGTGGCTTGTACCGGGTGAATATAAACAAAGCTTCCTCTCATTCATCAATGGCTGCATTGCATGCCGGTATTTCTGCCGGAATAAATGAATCGGATGACAGCTTTACAGAATTCATGGATCAGATTTTATCGGCATTAATGGGAGAGGCCGTTGATAAGATCGACAATTGGATAGAACAGGGAATATTAAATTTAGGGGATACGGAAAAACGTTTGCTGACTAAGGTATTATTACGATTGGGAATCGACAGTGAACTTTTAAGTAGGGACTTATTAAAATCGGAATACACCAGTTTAAAGACCAAAATAACAGATAAAGCTAAAGTTATTCTGACTAAAAAACTGGAACTGGGAGTTAGTTATGAATATCAAAAGGCAGTTGAATCCAATGCAATCTTTAATGCCAGCATGACAGAAAAGGCAGTTCAGGATAACCTTAAAGAGCTGTTGCTTTTTAAACTGGATGATCTTGAGGAAAAAGATGGGATAACCGTTTCCAATTATATTTTTTCAGGAAAAGAATCAATTTCATCGAAATTCGGATTCAGATTTTCATTTGGGAATTTTGATGCCTACTGGTTTAACCAGAAAAAATTTGTTTTTGAGGAAAACGGAAACAGGATTCAGGGAACATATCGAAATAGTTTCTCCGGACAAAAAATTCATTTACAGGGAGGTATAAATAAAAAACAATGGCATTTTAATCTTTCAGGAGAAATGAAGAACTCAGTAAAAAATCCTAAAATGGATGATTTTGAGTTTTCTTCAATTGTGCATTGGGAAGATCAGGAAAGAAAAACCAAAGCAGAAGAACTTGCTGACTTTGTTGAAATGGGTAAAATCTGGAATTGCATCAATACTCCTTTTGATGAAGCCTGTAAAAATATATACAAGGAATTAAAAGGCAAAGAAAATGTAAAATTTTTATGTGAAATTAAGATTTCGGCACCTGAAATGAATTTTCTGATAACTGAAATGGCACAATCTTCAGCAAACGATAGTGTTCATTCATTAATTTCCTCGATGCCTTACTATTCAAATAAATACAGAAAGGAACTTCCGGGTCTGTTGATTTATTTTTCAATCTGGAGTTTTTATTTAAAAAATGAAGGTAAGGGAAGCTCTGAAGTGTGGGCCAATCTCTGTCACAAACAACTAAAAGATCTTTTCCCGGATTTAGCTGGTTGGGAGCGGAGTTTTGAGAAAGGAACAACTACAATTCCAGGACAGCAGAGCTGTCAGTCATTTGTTGGTTTAACTGAATACAGCGGGTTGGCTGACGATATAAAATCCCTTCAAAAGGGAATAAAAAATCTGAATGATGCCATCCAAAATAAAAACGATTACTCTGCAGATTTCATAGAAGATACTTTTAATAAAATAGATAACCTGGTAACTTCTTCGGGGCAAAACAAAACATTTAACATCACCTTTTTGGGACGTTATTTACTTGACATTGCCAGGAAATTGGATTTGGATGAAAATATTGAATCCAAAATGTCAGTTGAATACATAAATAATCAGGGAGAGAAAAAGGAACTGGTTTTTATGGTGAACACATAGGACCCCAAGTGTCCATTGAAGAACTTCATTTCTTTTGAGTTTTATTGTCCGGTGAGAAATCAGCAAAAATCATAGATTCGATATGCGAGTTCATTCAATCTATAAGGAAAAAGTCGTTAAAAAAGGAGGTGCAAATGAATGCCAATACCACTTTCACTGTTGCTCATTGCGCGTGAAGAGCGAACTTATTAACATGAGGGAATCAGGGTCAGGAACTTCATAATCTGCCATAGAGGAGGTTTCAAATTATTTTTATGAAGAACAACACAATCCTGATCAACTTTTCAATTTAGGGTAACCCGGTGTCGAAGCAAAGAGAAGGAACTTATCCCTTCTCCGTTCATTTCCGTTCAATCCGTGTAATATTGATGTACCGGATATCGCCACATTTTCTGTCGCGGGTCCAGTCAAGTTCTGCTGCAATAGGAAATGTTGCTGTTGTCAAATCAATATTGGCAGCAGCCGGCAACGATTCAAAATTATAAATGGAATCGCCAATTTCAATCAGATAACCGCCGCAACAGATGCATTGCCTTAAATCGGGTCCGGTAATACTTGCTGAAGATTTAGATGCATTTTCATCTTCGGTACATGAATAGAAAATTCCTGCAAACAGGAAAATCAGGGAAAAAATGATTTTGTAATTCATAATATGATAGTTAACTTTTTGTAAACTTTTATGACTGATACAACTTATCATTTTTTCCTGACTTCGACAAAAAACAGGAGTTATTTTTACAAGCAACAGACGGGTAAGAAATTCGCTAAAAAGGTTTCAGAAATACAGTAATTCATCTAAAACAGTATTCATGTAAGATAAAAGTCGTTGCTGACTGTGCCAGGCGTTAATCTGTGATTTGATTTTCAATTCTCATTTTCCTAAAATGAATTACCTTTGTCACCCGAATTAAATGGCAAAATGTATGAAGGCATATGTATTTCCCGGACAGGGAGCACAATACCCCGGTATGGGGAGAAATGTTTATGAGAATTCAGCAGAGGCAAAGGCAATGTTTGAGAAGGCCAACGAACTGCTTGACTTCAGAATCACTGATGTGATGTTTGAAGGGCTGGCTGAACATTTAAAGGAAACCCGGGTGACCCAGCCGGCTATTTTTCTTCATTCGGTTATCCTGGCGAAGTCGCTGAAGGATTTTGCACCGGATATGGTTGCCGGCCATTCACTGGGAGAATTTTCGGCATTGGTAGCCAGTGGGTCCCTTACGTTTGAAGATGGATTAATACTTGTTTTCAAGCGTGCCTTAGCCATGCAGAAAGCATGTGAAAAAGAACCTTCCACCATGGCAGCAATAGTAGGGCTCGACGATGAAGTGGTGGAAGAGGTATGCCGTTCGGTGGAGGATGTGGTGGTTGCCGCCAATTACAATTACCCGGGGCAGCTGGTGATTTCGGGTTCCATTGCCGGAGTCGATAAAGCTTGCCGGCTGCTGACAGAAAAAGGCGCCAAACGTGCATTAAAACTGCCGGTGGGAGGGGCATTTCACTCTCCGCTTATGGAGCCTGCCCGTGAAGAACTGGCCGCTGCCATTGAATCGACTGCTTTCAGTATGCCGGTATGCCCTGTTTACCAGAATGTGAACGCCCGGCCGGTTACCGCCCCTATGGAAATCAAAAAGAACCTGATTGCTCAGCTGACAGCGCCGGTAAGGTGGACACAGACAGTGAAAAACATGATTGCCGGTGGCGCCACTTCATTTACGGAAATCGGCCCTGGCAAAGTATTGCAGGGCCTGGTAAAAAAGGTAGACCGGAACATGGAAACCTTTGGTGTGGAGAAGCTGGGAGAATAGGCTACTGAATCATTTGCTGCAACAGTTTTGTTTTCCATTGCACATCTTCGGTAATGGCATGAACCGAAACAGTGGCTCCCGAAATGATGTCGATGTCTTTGCCGGGTTCCAGTGATTTTTCGCCACTGAAGCCCTGAAATTGTTTCAGCCAGCCGCGGGATGCAATTTCGTGGCCGTAGCTCGCCTGGTAGTTAAAGATCTGAATGGTTTCAACGGCCAGGGCCCTATTGAAAATAATCAGGTAGTCGAAATATTCACCATTTAAATCGGATGCGGCTGGGTTTTCCGGACCAGAGCAACCTCCGGCGCGACAGGTATTTACTTTGCCCAGGTGAAGGTATCCTTCCGGTACAGACGGATTACCGGTATAAATTGCATAAAACCTGTAGCTTTGTGTCCCCGGTTTGACTGCCTCAACTTCTTTAATAACCACCTCCTGTTTCTTGTAATGGTTATTCAAAACCCGTGCAACGGGTTTGGGCAGGTCATTAAGAGTAACCTGCCCAAATGTTGTTGCACATATCAGTAAGAAAACAATTATAATTGAATGCTTCATAATTTATTTTTAGAACATAATGCCTACTCCGGCATTGAACCTTTTGTTGTATTTGCTTCCTGCGCTGTTTGATTTTACAAATTCCATGTCGGCTTTTAACAGCGATCCCCTTGCCATTTCCCATTCCAATCCGCTTATAATTGCTTGTTTGTTGTTGGCCGGGTTGGCTGTAAATCCTTCTGCCATGGCGTTTTGGGTATTCCAGCTTTCATACCGTACGAACGGAACGAGCTCTGATTTATAATTCGGAAGATGGCGGAAGAGGTTGTAGGCTGCCTCCACATAATATCCCGTTTGCGAGCTTCCCAGATCGTTAGGTGTGCCGTCGGCTTTAGTGGTAAACCGGTTGTACTGGCCGGTATTGGAAAGGCCGGTGTTATAATATTGACCTTTCAGATACAGGCCACCTGTTGAGTAGCGGGCATCAAGGCCAATCATGGTTATTCCAACTACCGATGAGTCGGCTTTAGCCATGGCGGTTTTATCGTTTTTATTTATTCCGTTGTAAAGGGTGCTTTGGGTTTTGCCGGCATAAACCGATGCACCCAGGTTCAGGCCCCTGATGCCAAAGTATTCAACTTTTCCTGCAAAATTTGGTGAGCTGATAAAACTTTCGGCACCTTTTTGCCTGCCGCTTCTCAAGCCACTGCCGTTGAGCACCGGGCTGCCGGTGTAGCTTTTAAACCCGTTCATCAGATAAGCCTGGTATTTCAGGGATGCCGGAAGTACATATCCCATGAAGCCGACGCCAACCTCGCGCCAGGTGGTAGGGGATATTTGGTTGTCGATCATTGGACGCTCTACCCCTCGGAACAGGTTGGGTTCATGATATTCATTTGTAATCCCCATAGGTGTGAGCATCAGTCCTACCCTGAAATTGATGAAATTGTTGATTTTGTGCTGTAAAAATGCCTGTTCAATATAAACCTCCACTACGTGCTCAAATTCTATTTCGGAAATGAACTGCGTGCGTTTGTTGAAGCTGTATCCAAGCAGCATAATAAACCGGTGCACATCGAGGATTCCGTTTTGGCGTACATCTGAATTCAGCGGCTGGTTGTAGTCGATACTTCCATATCCTCCTAATTTTAGGTTCCCGTCGGTGTGGAGCAATCGTTCAGCTACGTTCATATATAAATTTCCAGGTATGCTGTCGGTTAATTGTGCAGAAGTTGTTGACCATCCCAGAATAAGAATAAAACATACAATTTGCCTCATAACATTAATTTAGATTTATTAAAAATTATTGAGCAAAACTAACGGAAGTAAACCGGATGTAAAATCCCTAAAAGTAGGGATTTCTTATATCAGGTCATCGGGTTCGATTGCGCTGGTATCGACGAGGTTGTTCAGAATAGCGTAAACCGTTAATCCGGAAATGGATTTGATCCCCGTTTTTTCGCTGATGTTTTTTCGGTGTGAGATAACGGTATGTATGCTGATAAAAAGCTTGTCGGCTATTATTTTGTTGGAATGACCCATGGCAACAAGACGAAGTACATCCTTTTCGCGAAGGGTAAGTTCATCATTATCCTGGAGGCGTGCAGGCTTTTCTGATGGTTTCCAGGAGGTTGAGATGATGTTCTGGATTTCAGGTGCCGTTGTATTTAGGTTAATTGTATACTCATAAGGTGGCACCGGACTTTTCACAGGTGAAGAGCTGTCGAATTCAATCAATTTAACCTGGTTGTTTTTTCGAAGGTTATGTAAAAGTTCATTATCATTTTCAGCAAAATTCTGCAGGATAATTACAAGAGAATGGTTTTTCATTTCTTTGTACGAATACAAATCACTGATGTTTTCCAATTGCAGGATTTTAGTGTTGAAAAAGCTTCGATAAATGGCAGCCAGTCCTTTCCTGATAATTTCTGAAGCATGAATGATTATAAGGAGTTTATTCATTTACGTAGTTTTTTTTCGATAGCCGCGGCTTGCGTTAACAGGATTACATCCTCGATTCTTGCGTGATCATAAATGTCTTTTTCAAACCGGAATAAGGTCAGGAGGAACTCATTGCACAGGTTTTCGTTATAATCAGGAGTTAAATATTTAATGATGAGGTTTTTTAAATCGTTCAGCTTCTCATCCATATTGGTATGTTCTTTTTCGAAGGAGATTACGGTGTAATCACCCTTTGCATTATTAATGACCATGTTTTCAATGTGCGGGAATACCGTTTTTTCCTCGTGATCGATATGCTCTTTAAGTTCTTCCTTATATTTTTTGTAGAACTGGCTGACCATTTGCAAACCCTGGTTGTCGGATGTACGGCTTTGAATTAATTGTTCCAATTGGAAATCCAGTTTGGGAAGTACATAATTCAGATAATACCTGTGTGTTCTTTTGAGGTATTCAATAATTTCAACCGGTGAGAAGGAAAGCAGTTCTTCCTGGGGAAAATATTCTTCATTGTTGAAAGTATTTACAATTGCCAGAAAGAAATTTGGATTGATATTTTTTTCCCGACAAACCGTTTCTACCGTTTTTTCCTTTATTCCCAGTTTTATGCCAAACCTGTTGAGGACAGGCAGCAGGTTGTAATTATGATGGATCAGTCGGAATACTTTATGATTTTTTGAAAATATTTCCATGTCAGCATTTTTATTATCAGTCAGCAACTGTGTATACTTTCCAGGTTTTCTGTTTCGACCTGAAAAGTAGTGTGTATAATATTAAATTCATTTTGCAGGTCTTTATTCAATTCCCTGATAAAATCATCATCGTTTCCACCAGGCATGACAAGGTGGGAGGTAAGAGCCACCTGAGTAGTACTCATAGCCCAGATGTGCAGATCGTGAACACTTTCCACCCCTTTTTTATTTTCTATAAATTTTCTTACCTCTTCAACATTTATATCTTTGGGAACAGCATCGAGTGCCAGGTTCACCGAGTCGGAAAACAGTTGCCAGGTGCCATAAAGAATTACAGCAATAATAATGAAGCTCATAGCCGGGTCAATCCAGTATATTCCGGTCAGGCTGATAACCAACCCTGCCACTACCACACCCATTGAAACTGCCGCATCGGCAGCCATGTGCAGGAATGCCCCCCTGACATTTAAATCTTCCTTTTGACCTTTTATAAAAAGGAGAGCAGTAATGGTGTTGATAACTACTCCAATTCCAGCCACAATCATAATCCGGGTTCCACCTACCGGTTGTGGATCATTAAATTTTCCAATTGCATCCCAGCCAATTGCGACGACTGCTCCAAATAAAAGCAGTGCATTTAATATGGAAACAAGAATGGTTGTTTTTCTTAATCCGTAAGTATATTTTCCTTTGGGTCTTGAGGTGGCAAGCCAGGCAGCTGCCCATGCAAATGCAAGTCCCAGCACATCGCTGGCATTATGTCCTGCATCTGCAAGTAAAGCAGAAGAATTGGCCAATAAGCCATAAATTACCTCAATAGCCACGAATACCACATTTAATCCAATGCCTATAGCAAATGCCCTTCCATGTGTCGTAGAATGTTGGTGGTCTTTCAGCTGGTTCATATTCTACAGATATTTCTTACATCAAATAAAAGAAAGTTTTAATTTTTGCATGTAAAGTTATTTTTCTTTATGAAACCTAACAAATGAACTGCTTAGGTGTTCGGAGGTTGTTTCTGTTCAGGCATTCCTGATTGATAATTTTTCACAATCTTTACAAAATAAAATGACAGGCAATAAAAGTGAAATCAGAAATTAACAGGAAAATCATTGTTTCAGTTACCAGTGACCTGGTATCCGATAACCGTGTGCATAAAGTATGCACAACACTTTCTAAAATGGGATTCAAAGTTTTGCTGGCGGGCAGAAAGTTACCCGGTAGTTTGGAACTGGACAAGCGGGTATATTCAACCCGCCGCTTTAAACTTTTATTCAATAAAGGGCCATTATTTTATGCATGCTATAACTTCAGGTTGTTCCTGTTGCTTTTTTTTTCGAAGTTTGATGTGTTGTTATCGAATGATCTCGATACACTTCCTGCTAATTTTTTGGTTTCCAGGTTGAGAAGAAAACCTTTGGTATACGACAGTCATGAATATTTTACTGAAGTTCCGGAGTTGGTGAACCGTCCGGTTGTAAAACGAATATGGGAATGGCTGGAGCAAATGATGGTTCCTCATTTATCGGATGCATATACGGTTTGCGAATCCATTGCCGAAATATATTCCAGGAAATATAAGGTTCCATTTCAGGTTGTACGGAATTTTCCTGTAATTACAAAAATGAATAAAAACATTACTCCTGAAGAAGAGGAGAAAATAATTTTATATCAGGGAGCGGTGAATGAAGCCAGAGGTCTGGAGCAGGCTATTTGTGCCATGGCTTATTTGGAAGGGGTGCATCTTGTTATTGCCGGAGATGGTGACAAACGGAAGGAACTTGAGAGGTTAACGGAGAAGAAAGGTCTTTCGGGGAAAGTAAAATTTTTAGGCAAACTACCAATAAATGAACTTGCAGGAATTACACCAAAAGCTTCCGTTGGCCTCTCTATAGAAGAGGATATTGGGTTAAACTATCATTTTGCCCTGCCAAACAAGTTATTTGATTACATTCAGTCAAGGGTACCGGTTCTGGTGACAGATCTTCCTGAAATGGCTGCTTTGGTGCGCCGGTATGAAATAGGTGAAATTATTGCAGATTTAACTCCGCTAAACCTTTCAGAAGTGTTGGCTGAAATGTTGGGTAACATCGAAAAAAGGCAAGTATGGCAGAAAAACCTGGAGGTTGCTTCACAAGACCTTGTCTGGGAAAAGGAAGAAAGAATAATTGATCGCATTTTCAGGCCTTTTCTCTTAAATATACCCTTTCTCAAGGATTTTTAGAAATATATTTTCCAAATATTGTTGAAATTTCAGACCTCCTGCAATTCAATTCATCATCTCCTATCACAATATAGCATAGTCGATGCACCGGGCAAGGTATCACAACTTCATTTTTCTGCAATAGATTAAGCTTAAAAAGCACCAAGCACTTTTTCAAAATCGAGAAGAATGGTTTCGGTGGATGAGTCAGTAATATGCCCATTAGCACAGACCAGGGTTCTTGCCGGTTTACTGGCAATGGCAGCAAAATCATGAGTAGCCATAATCACCGTTTTTCCTTCCTTATTCAACTCGATGAATAGATTCAGAATTTCGGTTGATGTTTCCGGATCTAGATTTCCGGTGGGTTCATCTGCAAGCAAAATGACGGGGTCATTTAGTATCGCCCGGGCAATGACCACTCGTTGTTGCTCTCCTCCACTTAACTGATGGGGCATTTTATCTATTTTTCCCAACATGCCCACACGGTCAAGCACCTGGTTGATGCGTTGATTCATTTCCAATTTATTTTTCCAGCCGGTAGCTTTTAACACAAATGCCAGGTTTTCGTAAACATTTCGATCGGACAACAACCTGAAGTCCTGAAAAACCACCCCTAGCTTTCGCCTTAATCTAGCCGTTTCCTGGTGCTTTATTCCCTCAAGCGTAAAACCTGCCACTTCGCCATGTCCTTTTATTAATGTCAGTTCAGCATTTAATGTTTTAATCAGGCTTGATTTTCCTGTTCCCACTTTCCCGGTTACAAACACAAATTCACCAGCTGTAATTTCCAGGTTTACAATTGAAAGAATCAGTGAATCACCCTGCGTTATCTCTGTTGAAAGAAGTTCTATTACATTTTGTTTTGTCATTATTAATCTGAATTTTAAATAATCTTTTCTTCTGTTTATATAATAAAGGAACGAAATAAACAGTTTCATGTTAAGAAATGAAGCGAATTTTATCAGGCAATTATAGCAATTATATCTAATTTAGAAATTTGGTATATTGGTTTTCGCAAATTTATTTGAATGCCATTAAGGCAAAAGAATAAAAATGGTATGATTTTGGATTTGTAATATTGCTGCAAATAAAGAACCAACCGGAATAGATACCAAATGATGAAACTTTTTGAAACTACTAAAGCATGAAGACAATACCTTATTTAGTTATTTTTTCTGTATATTTTATTTTCTCCCCGTCAGTTTTTGCGCAGGAAACAGCTGTTTACCTTACAGTTGAGGAAGATCTGCAGCTTGCAAGGGAGTTGTACCGGCAGGAAAAATATAATGCAGCCTACCGGCAGTTTGAAAAGGTGCAATTGCAGGTAGATCAGAAATCAGAGCTTTATTCGGAAGCTTTATATTTTAAGGCTGCTTCAGCACTAAAGGCAGGACACAATTCAGGCAGCAGGTTTTTGGAAACTTTTATTGAAAAATATCCCGATAGTCCTTATATAAACAGGGCACTGTTTGATTTGGCAGGATATCATTTTGATAAAAGACATTATGCGGCAGTAATACGAAACTACAGTGATGTTGATCGATCTTCATTAAATAAAAATGAATTCATTAAATTAAGGTATCAGACCGGTTATTCTCACCTGATGCAGGACGATACACTTAAGGCGTTGAGCGAGTTTCAGGAAATTAAGGATGAAAACAATCTGTACAGCCGCCCTGCCACTTATTATTGGGCTCATATAATGTATTTGCAGGAAAATTATCAATCGGCACTTGAAGGATTTTCAAAACTTGAAAATGATCCCTCTTACTCAAGGGTTATTCCCCTTTATGTGAGTCATATTTATTATAAGCAACAACGATATAACGAAGTGGTTAATTATACCACTTCCATTATTGATGATGTGGAGCCTGAGCATAAAAGTGAATTGTCGAAAATTATTGGAGATTCTTATTTTCATCTCAGGGAATATAAGAAAGCAATACCTTATCTTGAAGCCTACTACGAAACTTCCGGGCCAAAAACAAGAGAGGATAATTACCTGTTAGGCTACAGCTATTATACCAACGAACAATATGAAAAAGCGATACCGTTGTTTGAAAATGCTTCAAGAGGCAGGGATGAAATGGCTCAGAATGCCTATTATCATTTGGCTGACAGTTACATAAAAGCAGGCGATAAGGAGAAAGCCCGGGTTGCATTTGAGGCTGCATCTGAGTTTGATTTTAATGAAAAAATAAAAGAAGATGCTTTGTTCAGTTATGCCAAACTGACTTATGAGCTATCGTATTCGCCATTCAATGAGACCATAAAAGCATTTGACAGGTATATAACGCTCTATCCGAATTCGCAGCGTAATTCGGAAGCTTATAAATATTTAACCGAGGTTTTTATGGTAACCCGCAATTATGGCGAAGCCATTAATTCAATCGAGAAAATAGAAAATAAGACTCCTGATATTTTAAGAGCATACCAACGGGTTACTTTCTACAACGGGCTGGAATTATTTAATAACCTGGCATACAGTCAGGCTGTTGATAATTTTAATTTGTCACTAAAACATAGCAGTTACAGTAGTGAGCTGAATGCAAGAGCCTTGTATTGGAAAGCTGAGGCATTATACCGGTTGGGTGATTATCGGAATTCAGCCGAAACCTATACCCTGTTTTTGAAAACAGCTGGTGCTTTTTCCCTTCCCGAATACAGAGAGGCTGAATACAACCTGGCATATGCCTGGTATAAGCTTGAGAATTACGATCAGGCAGCTGCTCATTTCCGTAATTTCATAAGTGCCCAAAAGGACCAGCGGAGTGAACGTGTCGCAGATTCTTACAACAGGCTTGGTGATTATTATTTTTTGAATACAGAATATACCCAGGCGATGGAGAATTACCAGAAGGCATTCGATATGAAAATTTTTAATGAAGATTATTCTCTTTATCAGATTGCATTCTGCCAGGGACTTCTGCATAACCAAACTGGAAAAATTAATTCGTTACAACGTTTACAGGAAGGTTTTCCGGATTCAGAATATGTTGACGATGCCTTATATGAACTTGGCAGAGCATATGAAAGATTGGGGCAAACAGATAATGCCATTCAAAATTATAACAGGATTGTTTCTGAATACCCCCAAAGCACTTATTATCCCAGGGCTCTGCTGCAGATGGGTTTAATGCAATTCAACAGCGGAAATTATAAGCAGGCTTTATCCCATTACAAACAGGTTGCAGAGAATTTTCCGGGCACTCCTGAAGCTCAGGCAGCATTGCTGGGTATACGAAACAGCTATGTGGAAATGAATAATGTAGATGCCTATGTTGCATACACCCGTAAATTAGGTGGTGGTGTGAATGTAACGGTGTCGGAACAGGATTCGCTCACCTATGCTGCTGCTGAGAGACTTTATATGTCGGGTGATGAACAGGCTGTTGCTCAGTTGGAGCGATATCTGCAGCAATTTCCGAACGGCAGTTTTGCCGTAAATGCCCATTTCTATCTTGCTGAACTTCTATATAAGGAAGAGGAATATGCAAAAGCAAATACCCATTATACCTATGTTTCCAAACAACCCGTTAATGTATTTAGTGAACAGGCATTATCCAGGGCTTCTGAGTTGAAGTTCAACGCCGGAAATTATGAAGAGGCTCTCGACTTGTTTGTCAGATTGGAGAAAGTTGCCGGGAGCAAATGGAATCAGCTGAAGGCATATACAGGTCAGATGCGGACAAATTTTGAGATGAAGAACTATCAGGCTGCAATTCAGGCTGCCGGGAAGGTTTTAAATTCTGAAGTGGCGAATGAAGTTTGGAAAAGAGAAGCTTCTTACATTATTGGAAAATCAAATTACGTTACAGGTAATCTGGATGCTGCCCTGGAGCCTTTGGTTAAAGTGGCAGAGGATACAAAACTGGAAAAAGGTGCTGAGGCAAAATTCCTGGTTTCTGAAATTTACTACAGGAAGAACCAAAAAAAACAGGCCGAAGATGAAATCATGGAATTTATTTCCAAGGGTACTCCTTTTCAGTTTTGGCTGGGTAAAGCTTTTCTTCTTCTTGCCGATATCTATTCCGACCGGGGAGATGTCTTCCAGGCCAAGCATACATTAAAAAGTGTGGTAGATAATTACGCTGCTGAAAATGATGGGGTAAAAGAAGAGGCATCAAAAAAACTGGCAGCCATTGAAGCAAAAGAAAACATCGATCAGCAAAATGCCAGAGACAGTTCCTTTCAATTAAAAATCAAAGAAAACTAATAAGTAACAATATGTACGTGAAAACAATCAGGCTACTATTTTTTTGTGTGTTAACAGGCATGTCGGGTACTCTTTTTGCCCAGCGCGATACATCGCTGACGCGGGAAGTTGAGGTAATTAAATCGTTTAGGCCTACCATATCGGATGCAAATAAAATTAGCAGCATGCCTGAAATTGAAGATTCAACACCTGAGAAACCCACCTTTAATTACAGTATATTTAGTCAGCCAATATATAATACCTTCTCAGTTAATACATTAAAGGCAGCTACTTTTGTCTCGGAATCTAAAGAAGATACAGGATATGGCCTTGTCAGGGCTGGTGTGGGAAGTTATAACAGGCCCTACGCAGAATTGTTTTTCAACAGCCAAAACATTAAAAATACCCTCTTTGGAATACATGGCAAACATCTTTCCTCACATAGTAAATTAACTCTTGAAGGGGGCGACCGCGTTCGTGCACCCTATTCTAATAATGAAGGAGAAATGTTTCTTAAGCATTTGTACCGGAATTCTGTTTTATCAATCAATCTTGGCTTTAATCACGATGGGTTCAAATATTATGGCTATCCTGTTGAGCCAATTCCTGAAGATTTAAAAGAACCAGGGCAGGAATTAAATTACCAGGGAACAAGTCAAGCTTTTACAAAGGGCAGTTTTAATATTAATCTTGAAACAGTAGCTGCACGTAACAACGATTTTACCTTCGATTTTGATTTCCTGTACCATTATTTTGGCACCAAAACAGGTCAACGCGAACATTTTGGCCATTTTATCGCTGATATTAAAAAGCCGACCTACGAGGGAACCGGTTTCCTTACTGCTGGAATCACTTTTGTAAATGCCAGTGAGATTGCTGAGAAATACATGCTTTCTTTTGGCAGGAATCAACTTGACAGCGGATTAAACAGGCAAACTGTTTTTACTTTACAACCCTCTTATTTGATGGGTGGAGATGTTGCAAACATCCAGTTTGGATTAAAATCATGGCTCATCTTCAACAGCAGCGTTGATCTGGTTGCAAAACTGGCGCCGGTTATAAAGGTTAATTTTGTTCCGGTAAAAGAATTAATTAATATTTATGCCGGTTTGACAGGAAATTTCATACATAATTACTATTCAAAGATTGCCTATGAAAATCCGTTTGTTGATCCGCAGCACATTGTCAAAAATTCTTTTGAACGATTCCGGTTTTATGGTGGATTTGATGGTAAACTTGCAGCAAAAACGAATTTTAAAATATCTGTTGATTTTGCGGTAATGAGGGATAACCCTTTGTATTACTTATTCAGGTATACAAGTCCGGAAAATCAGGAAGTTACTATTGTGGATAATGATTTCGATGTGTTTTACGATAATTTTAACCGGTTAAAGTTTAATCTGGAATTATTTCATGTAGCATACGAGAAAGTAGACATGTTGATTTCAGGAAATTACTATGTATATAAAATGGAAACAATGGAAGAACCGTGGAATCTGCCTTCATGGGATGCAAAGTTTTCTTTTGGATATAAAGTTTCCGATCAGCTCAATCTTACCACCGATTTGTTTTTTACCGGAAAACGCACTGGTCTTATTTTAGGAGTTCCCGGAACCGATCCAAGGCCATTGCCTCACAGTGAGTTGCTGGTACTTGAAGACTTGCAGAAGGAGTCGTATAATCTTTCCACTATTTTTGATTTGAATTTAAATGCAAATTATAAAATTACCAACAAGTTTTCGGTTTTTGCCCAACTTAATAATTTTGGATTTCAGCAGTATCAGCGCTGGTTAGGATATCCTGTTCAAAGTTTTAACATAATGGGAGGATTAAGCTATTCTTTTTAGTTTATGAAAGAAAAAATTACTAAGTGAAATTTACTTATTAAATTAATGTTTTCAGATGTGCTTATTGCTCATTTTCAAGTTTATAACTTGTTAAAAAAATGACTTCAAAAACCTATTTAGGCTTCCGGTTCTTCGGTTATTTTTGTTATATTTGCACGACATTTCCAAGGCAATGTTATTATAGTTGTAATTTTCTATGAATTAGATAATTAACAAGGTTTAGAATGGGCTTTTTTTACAAAAAAGCACAAGATTAATTGAAACATTTCGACTAAAAGAAAGAAAAATAAATAATTAAGATGAGCGATATAGAGAAAAAAGTGGATTTAGGAGGGAATGGAAATTATTCGGCATCAAGCATTCAGGTGTTGGAGGGTCTGGAAGCCGTAAGGAAAAGACCTTCAATGTATATTGGGGATACAAATGATAAAGGGTTACACCATTTGGTTTATGAAGTTATAGATAATTCGATAGATGAGGCGCTTGCAGGTTATTGCAGCAATATAGAGGTTATCGTCCATAAGGATAATTCCGTTTCAGTTAAGGATGATGGACGAGGGATTCCTACAGAACTTCATACAAAGGAAAATAAATCTGCACTTGAAGTTGTGATGACCGTGCTTCATGCAGGAGGGAAGTTTGATAAAGATTCATATAAGGTTTCAGGTGGCTTGCATGGAGTTGGTGTATCCTGTGTAAATGCCCTTTCTTCTTATTTGAGAGCCGAGGTTCATCGGGAAGGAAAAGTTTGGGCACAGGAATATTCTATAGGTAAACCCAAAGGAGCTGTTGAAGTTGTTGGTGAGACAAAAGTTACCGGAACAATAATAACCTTTAAACCCGATGATACTATTTTTCAGACCACTATTTATAAATATGAAATATTGGCTGCCCGACTTCGTGAGCTGGCTTTTTTGAATGCAGGAATTACCCTTTCTATCATTGATCAGCGAACTGTTGGTGAAGATGGTAATTTTCGCTCTGAAAGGTTTTTCTCTAATGATGGATTGAAAGAATTTGTTGATTACCTTGACGATACCAGAGTGAAACTAACTCCGGATATTATTCATATTGTTACCGAAAAAAATGATATACCGGTTGAGATTGCCATGCAATACAATACTACTTTTTCTGAAAATATTCATTCCTATGTAAACAACATCAATACCATTGAAGGAGGGACACATTTAACAGGATTTCGTCGTGGGCTTACCCGTACCTTAAAAAATTATGCGGAACAATCGGGGATGCTTTCAAAATTAAAATTTGATATTAGCGGCGATGATTTTCGGGAAGGATTGACAACTGTAATTTCAGTTAAGGTTGCTGAACCGCAATTTGAAGGCCAGACAAAGACCAAACTGGGGAATTCTGAAGTAAGTTTAGCAGTAGATCAAGCAGTAAGTGAAGCCCTTGCGCATTATCTTGAAGAAAATCCGCGTTCAGCCAAAATCATCGTAAACAAAGTTGTTTTGGCTGCTCAGGCCCGGCATGCTGCCAGGAAGGCAAGAGAAATGGTACAGCGAAAAAACGCGCTATCGGGGGGTGGATTACCCGGAAAATTAAGTGACTGTTCTGAAAAGGACCCTTCCCTTACTGAAGTTTTTCTTGTTGAGGGTGATTCTGCAGGCGGTACTGCCAAACAAGGCCGTGACAGGCGATTCCAGGCTATTCTCCCGCTCAGGGGTAAGATTTTAAATGTGGAAAAGGCAATGCAACATAAAATTTTCGAAAATGAAGAAATAAAAAATATTTTTACTGCGCTTGGAGTAACTATAGGTACAGAAGAGGATTCCAAAGCATTAAATATGGAGAAACTGAGGTATCATAAGGTAATTATAATGACAGATGCCGATGTGGATGGAAGCCACATTGCTACATTAATCATGACATTTTTCTTCAGGTATATGCAGGATTTGATTAAAGCAGGTTACCTTTATATTGCCACACCTCCGCTTTACCTGCTAAAAAAAGGAAAAAAAGAAACGTATGCTTGGACAGAACTGCAACGTCGCCAGGTCATTAATGAATGGGCAGAAGGCATTGAAAGCAATATTCACCAGCAGCGATATAAAGGTTTGGGAGAAATGAATGCCGAACAGTTATGGGAAACTACCATGAATCCTGAAAATCGTACATTACAGCAGGTAACAATTGAAAATGCTGCTGAAGCAGATCATATCTTTTCAATGTTAATGGGAGATGATGTACCCCCTCGCCGAAAGTTTATAGAAGATCATGCTACTTATGCTAATATCGACGCGTAAGGTTTTGCAACTGACAGAAAGCAAAAGGAATAGATGAATATTTGTGTTTTTTCTTCTTCAAGTAATGCCATTCCTGAAATCTATTTTGAAGAAGCTAAAAAATTGGGACAGTTAATAGGGGAAAAAGGCCATAATCTTATAAACGGAGGAGCAAATGTTGGTCTAATGGAAACGGTCACAGTTGCAGCTTCTGAGTATGGAGCAAAAACCTTAGGAATTATACCGGAAAGATTTGCTGATCGGTCACTTGCTTCAAAAAAATTGCATGTACTGATTACTACTCGCGACATGCAGGAAAGAAAAGCAAAAATGCGTGAAATGGCGGATGCTTTTATAGCATTGCCAGGAGGTTTTGGAACAATGGAGGAAGTTTTGGAAGTTTTAACATTGCGCCAGTTAAATTACCACAGGAAGCCAATTGTATTCATAAATACGAATAATTTTTTTAAATATCTGTTTAAACAGTTTGAAGTTTCTTTTGAGCAAAATTTCGCAAAAGAAATTTACCGTGCCTTATACTTTTCTGCCAATAATTCGAATAAAGCCCTGGATTATATATTACACTACGAACCGGTAGAACTGGACTCAAAGTGGTTTATTGTACCGTTTAAGTAAATTTCGAGTTTCTATTTACTGACATTTTGCCTGTTTATTATTACGGATTTTAACAAATCGGCGCATGCATTGTTAAATTTCATGAAATCAAAATATTTTAAATGAATTTGATGAGCATTGGCAGATTATTTGAGCAGAAGTTGATATGTTAAAGTTAAATTATCAGTAAATAAAAAATCTAGATTATGGAAAATGCAAAGAAGTATACTCTGACATTTTTACTGGTTCTAGCCAGTGCTTTTATTGCAGTATGGATTTACAGTTCATTTTTTGCTAAACCGCAGGAATTTATACTATCTGAACAACGACCGGTAAGTTTTGTAAATCTACCGGCTAACAGTCAGCAGCAGTTGCCGGATTTAACTTTTGCTGCCGAAAACTCAGTACATGCTGTAGTTCACATTGCCACTCAGTCGGTAAGAGGTGGAGGCTGGACAAGTGGAAATCCATTTTTTGATGAATTTTTCGGGTTACGTCAGCAACAACCCCAAATAGAAACCGGATTTGGTTCCGGAGTTATTTTATCGGAAGACGGATTTATTGTGACCAATAACCATGTAATTGAAAATGCTGAGAATATAAAAGTTATTCTTAATAACAAAAAAGAATATACAGCAAAACTTATTGGAGCAGACCCTTCAACTGATCTTGCATTATTGAAAATCGATGGTGATAATCTGCCATATCTTACTTATGGGGATTCGGATGAATTAAAACTAGGAGAATGGGTATTGGCGGTTGGTAATCCTTTTAATCTGAATTCTACAGTCACTGCAGGTATTGTTAGTGCTAGGGCTCGACCTCTGGGGATTAATTCTGATGATTATTCAATTGAATCTTTCATTCAAACTGATGCTGCCGTTAATCCTGGTAATAGTGGAGGTGCATTGGTAAATCAGCAGGGTAACCTTGTGGGAATCAATACAGCGATTGCATCACGCACAGGATCTTTTTCAGGATATTCATTTGCAGTACCGGTGTCTATTGTCAGAAAAGTTGTACAGGATTTAAAAGAGTATGGTATGGTGCAACGGGCATTACTTGGAGTAAATATTCAAAATATAGATGCCAGCCTGGCAGAAAAGAATGGAATTAAAAACCTGGAAGGAGTTTATGTGGCAGCAGTTACCGAAAATGGAGCAGCCAGAGATGCAGGTATCAAGGAAGGTGATGTGATAATTAGTGTAGCTGGTGAAAGTGTGAATTCGTCATCAGAATTACAGGAAAAAGTTAGTCAGTTTAGGCCGGGTGATAATATAGAAATTATTGTTAAAAGAAATGGGGATAAGAAACTTTTTAACGTTACCTTGCGTAATAGACACGGAGATACCCAAATTGTTCGGGATAATGCAATAGTTTTAGGCGCAAGTTTTGAATCGGTTAGCAGCGAAGATAAACAAAATCTGAGAATTGGAAATGGGATTAAAATTTCAAAACTTGAGTCTGGAAAGCTTAAAGATGCTGGCTTGAGCAAAGGGTTTATAATAACACATGTGAACAAAAAGCCTATTTTTGAGGTAAATGATTTAAAAAGAGAAATTGGGAATGCAAAGGGAGGTATTTTAGTTGAAGGGATTTATCCGAGTGGAGAATTAGCATATTATGTTTTTGGTGTAGATGGTTAATATTTTATATCAATAACATTTTATTAATTTACCTGTTATATTAAAAGCCTGATCCTTTTTTCCCATTATTAATAATGTATATTTGCACGTTTTTTTAAGGAGAGTATATGAGACAGCTAAAAATTACAAAGTCGATTACCAATCGCGAAAGCGCTTCGCTTGATAAATATTTACAGGAAATAGGCAAAGAAGAGCTTATAACTGTTGAAGAAGAAGTGGAGTTGGCCCAGCGAATTAAAAAAGGGGATCAGGCTGCTTTGGAGAAACTTACACGGGCAAACCTCAGGTTTGTTGTTTCAGTTGCAAAACAATATCAAAATCAGGGATTGAGCCTGCCCGATTTAATAAATGAAGGAAATCTTGGTTTAATAAAAGCTGCAGAGAAATTTGATGAAACCAGGGGTTTTAAATTTATTTCATACGCCGTTTGGTGGATCAGGCAGTCAATTTTACAGGCGCTTGCAGAACAATCGCGAATTGTAAGGCTCCCTTTAAATCAGGTGGGTTCGTTAAACAAAATTAATAAAGCGTATTCAAAATTCGAACAGGAGCACGAACGTAAACCTTCACCTGAAGAGTTGGCCGACTCGCTTGAGTTACCTGCCGATAAAGTGGCTGATACGCTTAGGGTATCAGGAAGACATGTATCTGTTGATGCACCTTTTGTCGATGGCGAAGATAATTCCCTGTTGGATGTTTTGATTAACAATGATTCTCCTAATGCAGATCGTTCACTTATTCAGGAATCCCTTGCAAAAGAAATTCATCGTGCTTTAGCTACTCTTACAGAAAGAGAAGCCGATATTATTCGTTTGTTCTTTGGAATTGGATGCCAGGAGATGACTCTTGAAGAAATAGGTGAACGTTTTGGTTTAACCCGCGAAAGGGTTCGTCAGATTAAAGAAAAAGCCATTCGCAGATTAAGACATACTTCAAGAAGCAAATTGTTGAAAACATACCTCGGATAATTGAATGCAGTATTCTAAAATACGGTGGCTAAACGACTAGTCACCGTTTTTTAATAATATTTACTAAGTACATGACAAAAATTTACAGTATTTTTTAAATTCATCTATATTATTGTTATAAAGCAAATTAGCAATATAAGTTAATCCATATTTGAATAAACTCTTTGCTTTTCTGCCATGCCTTTTTATTTTAACTGGAGACAAACTGTCGAGATATATACCGGCAATATATACCCAGGTAAATGCTACAAGTACTAATGCAAAAAGCTTTTCAATTCTAACCACATCCGTAAGATGGGTATCTTCAATGTTAAATCCACTTGTTTTCAGTGCTTTAAAAGCTGATTCAATTTGCCAGCGTTCTTTATACAATTCCTGTGCATCTTGCGGTTTGTTAAAAGAAATAATGATTTGAAACTCAGCAATACCTTTCTTGTTCAATACTTTCGAAGCGGATAAATAACACAGCTGTCCATTTACTTTTACAATCCGGGGATAAAATACTTGCTGATTTATTTTCAAATAGTTAAAAAGCCAAAATGCCTTAACACGGTGACCGTTTCGTGGAATATCTACCCAAAAGTTTTCCCTGATTCTGATGTGATACCGTATGCTTGATTCGTTAAGCCAGGATATCCAGTTTTGTCCGATAAATTCTCTGTCGGCCAACAAGCATTCGATGCCGTCAGAACCAAAAAGATGGATAAAATGCTGTATCAGATTAATCCGTTCCTGAGTGGAGGAATTACCAAACTTTGGCATTATTTTATAAAGAACAGGAAATGCGACGCCTTTATAAACAACAGCTAACGCCAAAATGTTAATATTTTTTGAACCAAACTTCCAATTTGTTCTATCCATTGCAAGACGATAAGGTGGTTTATGCGGAAGCAATGAAAAAATTAGGCGAGCAATTAGGTCAGTATCCAGAACATATTCTGATATAAAACGCTGAATTCTTCGAAGTGAAGATTCTATTTTTGAATCAGATTCAAAACTGCAGGCAAGTTTCTCAAAATTAACGGTTTGAACTTTGCATAAAGCACTAATAAATAAGCCAAAGAACTTGATTCGGGCAAGATTCATTTTACTTCCAAAGAATCCAGCCAAGTTTTCTGATAAAATTGTACTTTTGTTTTTAGCCTTGATATTCATAGTCGATAATTGTTTTGGTTTACAATTGCAACTAACTGAATGTCAAGGTTTTATCCAAATATTTGAACGATTTATTATCAACAATTTGACTGCAAGTTATTAACAATCAAATTGTTATTTATTTTTTGTCATGTACTAAGTAATATTTATTACAAAAGTTTATGTTTTTTCTTATTCCATTTCAATGAGGTTAAACTTCGTCCTGATGTTTAATCTAATTTCATCTTCAGATTCAATCTGTGCCATTTTCATTGTTGCTAATTACCTCAAGTAAAACAACATTTTCAACATGATGCGTATGAGGAAACATATCAACTGGTTGTATTTTTACTACCTTATAATCAGAACTAAGCAGTGAAATGTCACGGGCCTGAGTAGCAGGATTGCAGCTAACATATACAATTTTTGAAGGTAAAATTTCCAATAATGTTTTAATTACATTTGAATGCATTCCTGCTCTTGGTGGATCGGTAATAATAACATCCGGCTTCCCATGTTTAGATATAAATTCAGTGTTGAGCACATCTTTAATATCACCTGAAAAGAAAATTGTATTGTTAATGTTGTTGATGGTTGCATTTTCTTTTGCATCTTCTATTGCTTCCTCTACATATTCAATTCCAATTACCTTTTTTGCATTACCTGAAATAAAATTGGCAATGGTACCTGTTCCTGTGTAGAGATCAAAAACAATTTCATTACCATTTAATTCTGCAAATTTTCGCACTACCTTATACAACTGATAAGCTTGTTCAGAATTGGTTTGGTAAAAGCTTTTTGGTCCGATTTTAAATTTCAGACCTTCCATTTCCTCAAAGATGTATTCGCGCCCGTAATACAACTTAATTTGTTGATCTGTAATGGTATCATTTGCTTTTTTATTGATTACATACATGAGAGAGGTGATCTCTGGAAACTTCAGAGCTAAGGCATCCATTAAATTCTTTATTAGAGATTGTTCGTTTTTGAAGAATGAAACAATTATCATAGTTTCCCCTGTTGAACTGGTTCGAATTAATAATGTTCTAAGAAATCCTTCCTTTTGTTTGATGTCAAAGAATTCAAGATTATTTTGTCTGGCAAATTCAAAAATAAAGTTTCTGATTTCATTGGAAGGGGAAGGCTGAAGCCAGCATTTATAAATATTTATTACTTTATCGAACATTCCCGGTATATGAAATCCCAGTGCGTTTAAATCAGTAATTTCTTCTTTTGATTCTATTTCTTCTGAAGATAACCATCTTTTGTTGGAAAATGTAAATTCTAACTTGTTTCTATAGAAAGTATCTTTTTTTGATCCAAGAATGGGTAATATAGTGGGCACATCAATTTTTCCAATTCTCCTAATTTGATCTTCTACCTGCTGTTGTTTATAATAAAGTTGTTTTTCGTATGGTAAATACTGCCATTTACATCCCCCACATATTCCAAAATGATGGCAAAATGCCTGGGTCCGATCTTTTGAATACTCGTGAATTTTGGTAACAACCGCTTCCTGGTATCTCTTTTTTTTCTTTATCACTTGTAAATCAACAATATCACCTGGCATTACCAATTTTGTAAATATAACCATGTCGTTTATTCGTGCTATGGCTTTTCCTTCCGCGCCAACACTTTCTATCCGTACTTTTTCATAATACGGTTTTTTCTTATTTCTTGCCACTTTTTTTCTGCAAATATAGTGTTTACAGGTTATTGAGAGTTGTTTTAAGTTAAAATACCAATTCCCAATAAAAAACAACTTATCCCATATTGGGAAAAAAGACACATTATTGTATCATAAGTTGAATTTTTATACCTTAATTGCTTTTATGATAGTAAGTTTTTTATTTATATTTGTTATGATTTAATGGTTGGTTTTATTTTCAGAAATAGAACTTAAAAAGGGGAAAGCATCTTCTGTATTTATGATTGGTTTTGTGTTTAGGGGTTTGTAAATCATCAATCATCTTCAAAAAGCGTCCATAGCTTTCCCCTTCCTTTTTTTACCCGAAAGGGTATTTTTTTTTGGGATAATTTTAAAAAATAGGCAGAGAAAAAAGGAATCACTTTAAATAGCAGGTGGATTAAAAATTAAAAATATAAATCTTTGCAAAAAAAACCAACATTAGCATGGATTCAAAGAATGAACAGTATAATGAGTTGTTGAAAGCTTTACTTCTCGAAGAAATCTTTACTTTCTTTGAGCTTATTAAACTTGAAGTTCAAGAACAATCAATGTTTATTTAGATGAGTTAAACCAATCTACACAAGCTTACAATCCTTAAAATAGATTTCTAAAGGATTTTATCATTCAGGTACAATTCTGGATTCATCTTATTAATAATTATCTTTGGCATTATTTATTTAAGATGATCTCACTAAATAAGATATATATAAGGTTTGGTGGTTTTGACCTGTTAAATGATGTTAGTTTTTTAATCCGACACGAGGACAGAATTGGATTAATTGGAAAAAATGGTGCAGGAAAAACTACTTTGTTAAAATTGATAGCTGGAGTAATACAACCTTCTGAGGGAGAAATTAGTTTTTCCAAAGAAACTTCTTTCGGGTATTTGCCGCAGGAAATGAAGCTTAATGATTCAAAAACGCTATTAGGAGAAGCTCTGCTAGCCTTTGAGGAAATATTGGTAATTGAAAGAGAAATCTCAAAACTTAATAATGAGATTGGCGGGGAACATGATTATCATTCTAATGATTATCTGAATAAGCTGGATAGTTTAGCAGAGTTAAATGAGCGATATTCAATTTTAGGGGGCGATTCCTATCTGGCTGAACTGGAACAGACCTTAACCGGATTGGGGTTCGAAAGAGCGGATTTTAATCGTTCTACTGCTGAATTTAGTGGAGGTTGGCGCATGCGGATTGAGCTTGCAAAGTTGCTTCTGAAAAAACCCGATGTCATTTTGCTTGATGAACCGACAAACCACCTGGATATTGAATCCATCCAGTGGCTCGAGAATTTTCTTAAATATTATAAAGGTGCTGTGGTATTGGTTTCTCATGATAAAGCTTTTCTTGATGCTGTATGCAACAGGACTTTAGAAATTTCAGTTGGAACAATTGCCGATCAGAAGATGAATTTTTCTGCTTTTGTGAAATGGAAAAATGAGCAGAGGGAAATTCAACTGGCCTCCTTTCGAAATCAACAAAAAATGATTGAGGATACTGAAAAATTTATTGAACGGTTCAGGTATAAGGCAACTAAGGCAGTGCAGGTTCAGTCGCGTATAAAACAACTCGAAAAGATTGACCGGATAGAATTTGAAGAAGACGATAATGCAACACTGAAAATTAAGTTTCCACCTGCTCCACGATCCGGCAGAGTTGTTATTGAAGCAAAAAATATTACCAAAAGATACGGTAATCATTTGGTTCTGGAGAATATAGATTTTTCCATCGAAAATGGGGATAAGGTTGCTTTTGTTGGTCGTAATGGAGAAGGGAAAACTACTCTGGTAAAAATCCTGTTGCAGGAGATAGAACATTATGGAGAAATAAAGAACGGGCATAATGTGAAGATTGGTTATTTTGCCCAAAATCAGGCACAGTTGTTAAATGGAGAATTAACTGTTTTTGAAACAATTGATGAGATTGCTGTAGGGGAAGTTAGAACAAAAATTCGTGATATATTGGGTGCATTTCTTTTTTCAGGTGAAGATGCAGATAAAAAAGTGAAAGTATTAAGCGGAGGGGAAAAATCAAGACTTGCAATGATCCGGTTAATGCTGGAACCTGTCAATCTTCTTATTCTGGACGAACCTACAAATCATCTGGATATGCAGACCAAGGATATTTTAAAAGAAGCCTTGATTCATTTTTCAGGAACTGCAATTATTGTCTCACATGACCGTGAATTTCTTGATGGACTGGTGAATTGTGTTTATGAATTCCGGGATAAAAAAATTAAGCAGCATCTTGGGGGTATTTATGACTTTCTTCAAAAAAAGAAACTTGATTCTTTAAAAGAACTTGAAACTGCGGCAAAAGTAAAACTCACAGACAGGAACAGCCGGAATAACAGAGACGTTACTAAAAAAGAAATTAGTTTTGAGGAGCAAAAAGAAATAAACCGAAGCATTTCAAAACTGGAAAAGCAGATTAACGATACAGAACAGGCAATCGAACTACTTGAAGCAAAAATAGCTGATATTGATGTTAAGCTTTCATTTCCTGATATAAATGGACATTCCGAAATATTTAATGAATATGAAACACTTAAATTAAATCTGGCCGCGATAGTAGAAAAATGGGAAAAGGAACATGAACAGCTGGAGCATTGGAAGAAGAAAAAAAATTGGTAATGGAAAAAGAAGATTATATTTTTGGAACCAGATCAATTATTGAAGCCATCAGGAATGGACGATTTATAGATAAGGTGCTTATTAGGAAAGGATTAGACAATCAGTTGTTTGCTGAGCTTTTTCAGCTTATAAAAGAAAACTCCATTCCATATCAGTCTGTACCTGTTGAAAAAATAAATAGAATAACACGTAAGAATCATCAGGGAGTTTTGGCCTTGCTTTCAGCGGTCGAATTTTTTGACATTGAAATGATGTTGCCTGGATTATTTGAATCGGGTAGAATTCCTTTGTTATTGATTCTTGACCAGATTACTGATGTCCGAAATTTTGGGGCCATAGTTCGTTCTGCAGAATGCGGCGGAGTGAATTGTGTCATTGTTCCTGAAAAAGGAATGGCACGTATCGGATCCGATGCAATTAAAACATCGGCTGGGGCAATTTATTCAGTTCCCATATGCAAAGTGAAAAATTTAACACAGACACTTAGATTTTTAAAAGATTCAGGTATTAAAATAGTTGCAGCTACAGAAAGGGCAACCAAAATTTATACTGAAGCCAATATGAACCTTCCTTTAGCAATTGCTTTAGGTGCGGAAGACAAAGGAATATCATCTTCTGTTTTGCAATTTTCGGATGAACACGTACAGATTCCCTTATTTGGAAACATTGGTTCGTTAAATGTATCTGTAGCTGCAGGACTTATGATTTATGAAGCAGTGAGACAAAGAATTCAGTTATGAACAGGAATAGTCCTTTTAAAAGACTGTTCCAGTGAAATAAAGGTTTCAGTACTTGAAATTCCTTGTATCTTCTGGATACGGGAACTTAAAATATTTTTAAGGTGCTCATTATCCTTGGCATATACTTTTACGAAAATGGCATACTGGCCGGTGGTGTAATGGCATTCAACAATTTCCGGTATTTCTTGCAATTTTTCCACAACTTCACTAAATAATCCTCCTTTCTCAAGAAAGATACCGATATAACTGCATGTTTTATAATCTACCTTATTGGGATTTATATGGTATCCCGAGCCGGTAATCACTTCCAGTTCAATCATTCTGTTTACCCTCTGATGAACAGCGGCACGTGATATTCCAACTTCTTTGGCTACATCTTTAAACGGAGTACGAGCATTTTGGGTAATGATATCAAGAATCTTTAAATCAAACTCATCCAGATTATTTTTCAAGGCCATTTTTATTATTTTTCAGAAGAACATTGATTTCCTTTTTAAGGTTTCCTATAAACTATGCGTTCCCGTTTATCCATGAATACGGGTATGGTTATATGGTATTTATTGGACCTGTACCTGACGTTTAAAATCCATTTCCAGAGATACAAAGGTTTCTGTACGGGCAATTCCTTCAATCTCCTGGAGTTTTTCATCAATAATTTTTTTCAGATGTTTATTTGTTTTTGTTTGAATTTTTATAAAAATTGCATACTGACCTGTTGTATAATGGCATTCAACAATTTCAGGTATTTCCCGCATGGCTGCAACTACCTGTGTATGAAATTTTGCTTTTTCAAGATAAATTCCCATATATGCACATGTATTGTATCCTAGTTTTTGAGGATTCACAATAAACTCACTACCCGTTAATACTCCGATATTAAATAAACGTTGTACGCGTTGATGAATTGCTGCTCCTGATACACCACATTCTCTGGCTACTTCAAGAAATGGTATGCGAGCATTTTTGGTGATTAGTTTCAGGATCTTTTCATCCAGTTGGTCTATATCGGCAGCTTCTTCAAGATACTCTGATTTGTTCATTCTGATTAAAACTTTCTGTTTCATTTTATAAAGCAAAAGTAGGAAAAAATTACAATTACAAATCAGGAATGCTTTATAACATCGGAATTCTAAATGTTAACTGTTTTCTTTCTGTTTCATGCCGAATATGAGAGGAAATGTTAGTTAAATGAGGCAACACCTGAAAGGGCAAATAAGTAAATAGGAACTTGTTGCCAGAAACTTTTTTTGTGTTGTAAGAAGTTTTACGTATTATTTCAGATTTTTAACTGCATCTAAATTTAAACAGTTAAATTAATATGCAGTTCCTTTATTGGAAAGGAGGTATAATTTTTATTTTAGTAAAAAATTTATAAATGAGATCAAGATTGTTTTTCTTTCTTTTTTTAATTCCCATATTTTCAAAAGGGCAAATTGAATTTGACAACTTTTTTATTAAAAAATCCTTTCGATTCGATTTTATGATTGGAGGAAATTATGAGGAAGTTACCATATATCCCCGTCAAATGAAGCAGGAACCCTTTTGGGCTGGTTCTGTCATAAATACTATTGATACCTTTCATTACGGTAGTTTTCGGTTTCGTATTTTTGATGTTGAAAAGGATATTTTAATTTTTTCAAAAGGATTTAATACGCTTTTTCAGGAATGGCAAAGCACCCCTGAGGCAAAAAAGGAAAATAGGGTGTTTTACCAGTGTGTTGTTTTTCCTTTCCCAAAAGAACGGGTAAGGTTAGAAATAGAAGCCAGAAACTGGCAGGGAGAATTTAATGCAGTGTACAGTACTGAAATTGATCCAGATAATTATTTTATTGTTAATGAATCAACAGCTCTGTATGAGACAAGGGTGCTGGAGGAGTATGGAAATCCACAAGAAAAGATTGATTTGGTTATTCTTGCGGAGGGATATAAACAAGAAGAAATGGATAAATTTCTTGCTGATGTTCGTCGAATAACCGGATATTTATTTGGTGAAGAACCCTTCAAATCAGCTAAGAGAAATTTTAATATTAGGGCTGTTTTATCAGCATCGGTTGAATCGGGAACCGATATCCCGGGAGAAGGAATATATAAAAATACCCTATTTAATTCTTCTTTTTATACATTCGATGTTGATCGCTATCTTACTGCTACCGATATTAAATCCATTTATGATGCTGCTGCAACAGTTCCATATGACCAAATATATGTCCTTGTAAATTCCAAACGTTATGGAGGTGGTGGAATTTTCAATTTTTTAAATATTTGTACCTCTGACAATCCTCTTTCGGAGATGGTATTCCTTCATGAATTTGGCCATGGTTTTGCTGGATTGGGAGATGAATATTATTCTTCTTCTGTTGCATACGATGATTACTACAATCTAGAGATAGAACCCTGGGAACCTAATCTTACAACACTTGTGAATTTTGACGCAAAATGGGCATCCAAGGTTCATGATTCTATTCCGGTTCCTACTCCACGTATATCAAAGTACACAAAATCAGTAGGGGTGTATGAGGGAGGGGGTTATCAGACTAAGGGAATTTTTAGCCCTTACATTTTATGCCGGATGAAAAGCAATGATGCAATAGGGTTTTGCCCCATTTGTTCCGATGCTGTTCAAAGAATGATTGATTTTCATTGCAAATAAAACGGCAGGTTTGAGAAATCATTCCTGCTGTTCTTGCATATTTTCATCTAAGTTCTTTAGCCGAAAGTTTTCTGGTGATGAAATGTGCTGCAATTAAACCAATGCCTCCAAAAAGAAAGATCATTGAGAAGAAAGCAACAACCTCATTAATAAGAGTGGAAAGTGCATATCCGCTGATGACTCCAACTGCTGCTCCAATTAAAAAAATTCCCCATTTTAATAATGCATACTTGGATGGTTCAGTCTTAAAAATATTTGCATCAGCACCTTTATCTATTAAAGCAAGCCTTTCTTTTGTGCGTGTTGTCCAATAAACATATAAAATGGCAAAAATCGCCAGAAAAAATCCAATTGGTACAAATAATCCTTCCATTGTTTTTATTTATTAAATTGTTTTAATTATTTTTTCACTGCCCTTTTGACGTCAGGTTATTCTTTTGGTTACACTTTTTTGTGATTATTCTTTTAATAAATTTGTAACCTGTATACATTTTTTTCGTCAAAAGTACAGATGGAAAATAAAGACGATAATTATTATATTGAGAAAGTAGTGAATGGGCAAACAAATTACTTTTCACCTATTGTTGAAAAATATAAGGATGTTGTTTTTTCCATCGCATTGAAATTATTAAGAAATCGTGAAGAAGCTGAGGAAATGGCACAGGAAAGTTTTGTGAAGGCATTTAAAGCCCTACATACTTTTAAGGGCAAAGCAAAATTTTCTACATGGATGTATCGGATTACCTACAATACCTGCATATCTGAGGTGAGAAAAAGAAAAATGCAGTTTATTTCAACCAACGATGTTCAGGTAAGTAATGAAGCAGAAGAGATGAACATGGATGATATACCTGCCGAGAATAGAGAAAAGTTTGTTAAAGAAGCCCTGGAAAAATTAGCGGAAGATGAGTATACATTGGTACTGTTATATTATTATAAAGATCAGTCGATTGAAGAAATCAGCCAAATTACAGGCTTAACCGAAAGCAATGCAAAAGTGAAACTTCACAGAGCGCGAAAAAGACTGTACACCATATTAAATGAAATGCTAAAGGGCGATTTATATACAATCCTTTAATACGGGTTGCTCATATGCAGAAACTGGAATAGGAATAGATATTTAAAACAAAACAAGATGAAAATATTTGAAAAAGATAAGGTGCTGAGACAAATGCTGAAAAATATAAAACTTGATAAACCTGCTTCTGAATTTACAAATCAAGTAATGACCCGCGTCTTTCAGGAAAGTGTTTTGATTGAACAGGTAAAGTCTGAACCGGTTCTTGGAAAAGGATTCTGGATTATAATGGCTTTGTTTGGGATTTTAATGGCAGCAATGGTTTTTGTTTCTACTGGAAATTTTACAGCAGAACACATTTCCATTTTACCTGATATAAGTTCACGCGGATTTATGATTGACTACAGGTTGTTTTTTAGTAATATGGCAAATCTACCTGCAAACATAGCAGGAATATCTATTGCATTTTCACTGCTGATTTTTCTTGAACGGTACTTAACTGCAAAAAAACCTGATCTTGCATAAAATAGCCATGAAAAACAAAATCAAAAACTACCCTGCCGGAAATATAATGATCGTGGTTTTTAATAGCATGCTTTGGCAACCAAATATTTACCGACATATGTATCCACTCCTTCTTCCAGGCTCGTAAATTCTTTTTGATAACCTGTTTTTCTCAGTTTTTGAATTTCTGCTTCAGTGAAATACTGGTATCGGCCGCGTAAATCGACCGGAGTATCAATAAATGAAATTTTTGGTTCTGTTTTTATGCTTTTAAAGACAGCGTTTGTTAAATCAAGAAACGAGCGGGCTTTTCCTGTACCAACATTGTATATTCCCGATTTGCTCTGATTCTGCATGAAATACATCATTACATCTACAATATCATCTACAAAAATAAAATCACGGCTTTGTTCTCCATCCCTATAGTCTTTATGATGGGATCTGAACAACTTCATAGTGCCGTTTTTTCGGATGGTTTGATAGGCATGAAGTACCACTGATGCCATCCTTCCCTTATGATATTCATTTGGCCCGTAAACATTAAAAAATTTCAGACCAGTCCAAAATGGGGGAGTTCTTACCTGTTTCAATGCCCAAACATCGAAATCATGTTTTGACCAGCCATAAAGGTTTAATGGGCGTAAATTTGTGACGTTACTGTGTGAATCCGAAAATCCACTTTCCCCGTTACCATATGTAGCTGCTGATGAAGCATACAGAAGAGGTACCTGGATTTCGGAACAAATGTTCCATAACCGTTGTGAATATATCAGATTGAGTTGCTGATACAACTCAGGTTCCTGCCCAACAGTATCTGTGCGGGCCCCCAAATGAAAAATGAAGTCAATATTGAGGGCGTTGTTTATCAGCCACTTGAAAAAATTATCGCGGTCAATAAATTTCCTGTACTTTTTATTGAAAAGGTTTATGTCTTTTGAAGGATCATCAAACCTGTCAACCAGAATTAAATCAGTATATCCTGCCAGATTTAATTTTCCGGTTAAATAACTGCCGATAAACCCTGCGGCTCCTGTTACTACTATCATTCTTTCGTGGTTAAAATTAGTCTGGTATTATTTTTTGAATAGTACCCCCACAATAATGGTCAGTTTTATTAACTGTGGTTTTTTACTTTTATTGTGAAATTTTAAATCTTCTTTCTAAAAATTAACAAAAATATACAGTGAGATGAAATAATCAAATCATAACATTGCTTTTGATAATAAATTTTAATGCAATTTAATTTTTAGGGAAAACCAAACGAATTTCAACCTAATTTTTAAAAAAAAAGTGATCTTTGTATGGAATTAAAATTTTAGAAATTATGAGTACAGATAAAATAATCAGTACCAATGGTTATGAAAGGATAGAAACTTTTGACAAGAACATTACAAGTGAGCTTTCACAAAATTATAAAAACATATTAAGTCTCGTAGGGGAAGATATTTCAAGGGAAGGGTTGGAAAAAACTCCCGAAAGGGTTGCAAAAGCACTTCAGTTTTTGTTGCAGGGCTATAAAACTGATCCGGTCGAAATTTTACGTTCTGCCATATTTAAAGAAGAGTACCGGCAAATGGTAATTGTAAAAGATATAGAGATTTATTCTTTATGTGAACATCATTTGCTTCCCTTTTTCGGCAAAGCTCATGTTGCCTATATTCCTAACGGAACTGTAACCGGATTAAGTAAGATAGCACGGGTGGTTGATGTTTTTGCACGACGTTTACAGCTTCAGGAACGTTTAACCCTTCAAATTAAAGAATGTATTCAGGAAACTTTAAAACCGCTTGGAGTAGCTGTTGTTATTGAAGCTCAGCATCTTTGTATGCAAATGCGGGGAATTCAGAAACAACATTCCATCACAACTACTTCCGATTTTACTGGTGCTTTTCAAAAAACGGCTACCCGTGATGAGTTTATCCGGTTAATAAGCACAAAATTCAGCTGATTCCTTATTGTATAACAAGGCATACAGGGGCCGGAAGTTTTACTTCATTTCCAGTATATTCCGGAATTCCGTTGTTGGGGTTTATTTTGAATACTGTAATGTTCCCACTTTTTTGATTCGCTGCTATAAGAAATTTACCATCTTCACTCAAAATAAAGTTCCTGGGCCATTCTCCAAGAGTAGATACAGAAGCAATCCATTTAAGTTGTTTTGATTTTTTGTTAATCTGATACACTGCTATTGAATTGTGTCCACGGTTTGAACCATACAAATAGCTGCCGTCAGCGGAAACATGTATATCGGCACAAGAGTTTGCACCTGTATATCCTTCTGGTATTGTTGAAATGTTTTGCTGTTCCTGCCATTTTTTACCCGTTTTCTGTAATACCGTTATCATGGAATTTATCTCATTAATAACATAAATGGTTTTTGAATCGGGATGGAAGGTAAAATGTCGTGGACCGGAACCTGGTGTCAGCTTTACATACGGCTGTTGTTTGGAGGGAATGATCTTTTCTTCCTTTAAGTCAAAGATGTTTAAGTGATCGGTTCCTAAATCGGCACTGAAAAGTTGATGTCCATCAGGAGAAAATAATACCGAATGGGCATGGGGGGCTTTTTGCCTTGTCGGATTGGGTCCTGATCCTTGATTCTGAATGGTTGTACTGGCTTTGTTAAGACCTCCGCTGGTATTTATACTGTAAAATGAAATGGTGCCGCTTCCATAAGTGGCGATGGCAACATGTCTTCCATCAGGAGTGACATCAATATGACAGGGATCCTTGCCATTAGACGACTGTTTATTAATAAACTGCAGTTCTCCTTCTGAATTAATCCGGTATGCCTGAACAAAACCGCCTTCCTTTTCAGCCCCGGTTTCTGGCCGTGAAACCGCATAAAGATAATTTCTGTCGGGTGAAATTTCTAAAAAAGATGGATTGTCAATTCCTTTAAATACTTTTTGTAAGGCTATTTTTCCCGATATAACATCAAAACGACAAAGGTATATTCCCTCAGCACCTTCAGAGGTGAAGGTACCTACAAACAAATTCTTTTCCGTTTTGTTCTGAGCTGAAAGTGAAAATGCGAACAACAAAATGAATATAGACTGGATATAACTTTTCATGATTTAACTTTTTTAAATTTAAATGTGCAAAGAAAATTCATTGCAAAATGAACATTTTCTTGCAATAAATACTTTCTTAAGATAACATTTTATGAGTAAATTAAAAAAATATATGTATGAAAACTTTATTTTTAATTTTAATTCTGCTTTTAGGCTCAGGTGTGGGAATAATAAATGCCCAAAAGCTCGAAAAAATATGGGAAACAAAAGTTGAACTAAAAACTCCTGAATCTGTGCTTTACGACGAGGATCGCGATGTGATGTTTGTTTCAAATATTAATGGAGATCCAACTGAGAAAAATTCAAGTGGATTTATAAGCATCTTAAATTCGGATGGAAGTGCAAAGGAACTCCATTGGGTTAATGATTTGAATGCCCCAAAGGGAATGGCAATTTTCGAAGATAAACTATATGTATCTGACATTGATAAACTGGTTGAAATTGATGTGGAAAGTGGAAAGATTACCAATATTTTTAATGCTCCAGGTGCTGTTTTTCTTAATGATGTTGCTGCATCTGACAAGGGATTAATATTTGTTTCAGATACACGTACAGCAAAAATATATGTACTAAAAGACGATAAGCTTACCGAATGGTTGTCGGGTAATCCCCTTGAGTCGCCGAATGGTCTTTTTATAGAATATGGAAGGTTGTATATTGGCGATAAAAGTATATTTCAAGTTGATATCTCTACTAAAAACATAAAAGAAATCATTCCTGACGCAGGTGGTGTTGATGGCCTGGAAAAAAACAGTAAGGGGGAATTTGTCTTTTCAAATTGGCCAGGGCGCATATTTATTCACCGAAACGGGAAAAACATTAAATTGCTCGATACAACAGAAAAGAAAATAAATACTGCAGATCTCGATGTTTCCGTAAAATTAGATCTGGTTTTGGTACCTACTTTTTTTGATAACAAAATTGTTGCTTACCGGATAATTGATTGAATCGTCTTATTAAGAAAAATAAATATTAATGGAAAAACCGAAAATTGCCGCCAAATCACCTAGACTTGTTAATCTTGAGCCGGGAAAATATTTTTGGTGTGCATGTGGAAGAAGCAGTAACCAACCATTTTGCGACGGAACTCATAAAGGCACTGGATTGTTCTCAATTGCATTTGAAGTAAAGGAACAAACTAAAGTTTGGCTTTGCATGTGTAAACAATCAAAAAATAAGCCCTATTGTGATGGAACACATCGTGAACTTTAAATAGTGGTAGATTAAACAAATACAGGAAGTTCCTTGTGAATCCTGATTCAGTTCTTTAAAAAATATTCTTTTCCTGCGTTACAGATAGGACATTTATAATCATCGGGTAAATTCTCAAATGGTGTTCCCGGAGGTATTCCAATTGTAGGATCACCTTCTTCAGGATCGTATTGATATCCACATACTGTGCAGGTATAAACTTCCATACTTCCTGTATTTTCCGATTTTTCCTCAGGGGTTTCTTTTTCCTTTATATCTGCATTCCCCGGTTCATTATCCAGCTTTTCTTTTTCAATATATGTGGGTGAATGTTTCGGAGAAAGCATTTTGTATTTTTCCCTGTACCAGGCATAGGTAAGAGGCTCTTCATCCGACACCACATCACTTTCCAGAACCTCTCCGATAATGAGTACGTGTGTTCCCATATCATAATTGGTAATAACCTTGCAATCAAACCATGCTACTGAAGAATCCAGAACAATCGGAGATCCTGTTTTTGCAGTGATGGTTTCAATATTGCGAAATTTGTCAATTTCATCACCCGACATAAATCCGAATTGCCCGATAAGAGAGGTACTGGTATCTTTTTTAAGAACCGAAACGGAAAAAATTTCACTTTTAAGTATCTTTTCAGTAGTGAAATTTTTTTTGTGACAGCTTAGGGCAATTCTTGATGGTTCAGAAGTTACCTGAAAAACGGTGTTTGCAATATATCCGGCATCCAGTCCGTTTAATCGGGTTGTTACCAGGTATACTCCATATGATAATTTGTGAAATGCTTTGTATTTCATGTTGTATTTTTATCGCTTTTTCAAAAGTAGTAAGATTCTTTTTATTTTGACATTTTCTTTCTGTTCGGGATGTTTAAAACAGATATATAGGGCTGACATGTTCAATTAAAAATAATTTGCCAAACAGCCAGATGCTGATATTTATAGTGTTGAAATTTTAATTGTGAACATATTTTAATTACAATATGCTTTTGTTTTTTTTACGATTTAACTTTATTTTTAAAGAGGAGAAGTTAACACAAACAGCATCATTTAATTAACTTTTTAAAAATAATGTGGTCTTAAATAAAAAATTGATTCATAAGGGGAACAATGTTGAAAAATATTTCTATTTTGGTACTGCTTTTATTTGTAATGGACGATCAACTTAAATTTATTGAAAATGTCAAACCCAAAAAGTAAAATTGCTTATAAAATTTTTATTGTAGAAGACAATAAACTTTATTCACAGGTATTGAAGAAACAGCTGGATGATAATCAATATCAGGTAAGAGTCTTTTACAATGGGAGAGATTGTATCGCAAGTCTCGATGAGCAGCCCGATGTTATAACCCTGGATTATACCTTGCCCGACATGACCGGGCGTGAGGTGTTAAAGGAAATTCAGAAAAAATCTCCTTCCTCCAATGTAATTATCATATCGGCACAGGAAAGCATAAGTACAGCTATTGAGCTAATGAAAGACGGAGCTTATGATTATATTACCAAAGCACCCGATACCCGTGAGAAACTTACGAATATTATTAAAAATATTTATGCATCCGATCTTTTAAAACAGGAAAATACCCGTTTAAAAGATGCCATAAAAGATCATTATAATTTTCGGAAACTGATTAAAGGAAACAGCAGGGAAATCGATCATGTATTTGGTTTAATGGAGAAGGCTGTTTCAACAAATATTTCTGTTTCTATAAGTGGTGAAACCGGTACAGGGAAAGAATTGGTGGCAAAGGGTATTCATTATAATTCAATGAGAAGCAGCAATTCATTTATTGCAGTTAATGTATCGGCGATACCTGAAGGATTGGTAGAGAGCGAACTGTTCGGACATGAAAAAGGAGCATTTACGGGAGCTGATTTTCGTAAAATGGGCAAATTTGAACAGGCAAACGGAGGTACCTTATTTCTCGATGAAATCGCGGATTTAGACATGAACATACAGGCCAAGCTCTTAAGGGTTATTCAGGAGCGTGAACTGGTAAGGCTAGGAGGGATTGAAACCATCCCTATTGATGTGCGAATTCTAACGGCAACACATAAAAATCTTTCAGCAATGGTGAATGAAGGAAAATTCAGACAGGATTTGTATTATCGATTACTTGGATTGCCAATTGAATTGCCTCCTCTCAGACAACGGGGGAATGATATTATTTTACTCGCAAAATATTTTGTAAATGAGTTCTGCCGTGAAAACAATATGTCACCGAAAACAATTACTGATGATGCTAAAGATATGTTGAAAAAATATCATTATCCGGGAAACATCAGGGAATTAAAAGCAGTTATGGAACTTGCCTGCGTTATGACTAACGGGGACAGGATCAAGCCTACGCACTTAAATATGAGTGTAGATGAAAATGTGCAGAACTTGCTTTCCAGTGAAAAAACCCTTGAAGAATATAACTTTGATATTATTAAGCATTTTCTGAATAAGTACAATCAAAATGTAAGATTGGTAGCAAAAAAACTTGGTATAGGTAAATCAACCATTTACCGGATGCTTCAAAAGAAGGAATTCTCGCTGAATTAGGGTTCCCGTTTAATTTATTTCTTTTTTAGGTTGATTTTGAAAAATTATTTTTATTTTTACGGTGCAATACGTTCTGTATTGCTTGTGTGTTTGGGGGTTAACTTAAGGGCGGCTAATGAGCTGCCCTTTCTTTTTTTATTACCTTGAATGAAAGGTGAACCCGTAGTTGAAAGAACAGGCTCAATCCGATAATTTTTTAATAAAGCTGTAATGAATGACCCGGGGATGTGACCGGGCAAAACAGTGAAAACTGGAAGAAATGGTGATCCCTGCACTCCTGCCTGTTTAAAATTGATTCCAAATATCTGTTAATTCCGTTTTGTTGTTTATTTTCGTGCATGGCTAATCGATACTTTTAAATTATAATCTCATTCTGATGAATAATTCGGGGAATGCAGAAATAATACTTATTTATTTTATTGGTACTTTCGCTATGGTTGTTCTTGCGGGAGCAATTTTTTTCTTTTTTGTTTCCTATCAAAAAAGACTGTTAAAAAAGGAACTTGAAATCAACATCATTCGATCGAGGCAACAAGAGGAAATTCTCAAAAATACAATACTTTCACAGGAAAAAGAACGTAAACGAATAGCCCAGGATTTACACGATGAAGTGGGGGCAATGCTTTCAGTTGTTAAACTTAATATTTCGTTATTCGAAAGAAAATCAGATAATCCTGAATCTAAGGAACTTGCTCTTGAAACAAAATCATATATCGATGATGTAATCATACAGGTGCGAAGAATTTCCAGAGCTTTAATGCCGCCATCACTTGAGAGGCTGGGATTGGCAGTTGCTGTAGAGGAACTTGCAGACTGGGTAAATAAATCAGGAGTGATACAGGTAGATTATTGGTGCAGCCGCATTGTGAAACGGCTGGATAGTAAAATGGAACTTGCTGTTTTCAGAATTATTCAGGAACTGGTAAATAATGCCATTAAACATTCCAATGCTTCCATTATTTTTGTGAAATTGCGTTACAGCGTTTCAGGGTTGGCAGTTTCAATAAGTGATAATGGTAAAGGGTTTGAAGCAGACAAAATGGTAAAAACCGGACTGGGACTGAAGAACCTGGAAAGCAGGTCACAAATACTTGATGCAAAAATGAGAATAAATTCTTTCCCCGGGAAAGGAACTACAGCAATTTTATTTTTAACAGCGCAGCCAAATTCTGATGAATGAAAAAAAAGTAAATATAATTATTGCCGATGACCATAAGCTGTTTAGGAAAGGAATGCGGGCACTGCTTGGTGAATTCAGCTTTATTGGAGAAATTTATGAAGCGGCTGATGGGTTAGAGCTTTTGGAACTGTTAAAACAGACACATCCTCTTCCTGATTTGGTTTTATTAGATATTCAAATGCCTGTATTGGACGGTATTGAAGCTAATAAAAAAATCAGGAAGCAATTTCCTCAACTTAAGGTACTAATATTGACAATGGAAGACGATGAACAATTTATTCTTCACCTGATAATGGAAGGGGTAGATGGATATTTACTAAAGAATTCCGAACCCGAAGAACTTGAGATGGCCATCCGAAAGCTGTTGAAGAACGATTTCTATTTCCCGGATAAATTGTCTCATCTTGTTTTAAAAAATGTACGAAAAAAAAATTTCTCGCTAAAAGATGTACCTGAGTTTACCCAAAAGGAAATTGATATTCTTAAATACATCTGTAAAGAATATACTGCTCCTGAAATTGCTGAAAGAATTAATGTAAGTGTTCGGACAGTGGAAGGATACAGGAGCAGGCTCCTGGAAAAAACCGGGGCAAAAAATATCGCCGGACTCGTAGTATACGCTTTAAAGCACAAACTGGTGTTTTTATAAAATAAAAAGAGGTTCTGCTTAGAACCTCTTTTGCAATAAATCCGGTACCTCCGTTTCCGACTGCATTTCAGGAGTAGAGAGAATGTGATTTCAGGAGAGATTTTGAAACGCTTGTGGTGTCCGGAGTGGCCGATTTCGCGTGTCTAAGTTTACCGGATTGATGAATGGGGTAATATCTTTTGTTGTATTGAATCATTCGATTAGCTTTTTTGTTTCATACAAATATCAGCATAATAAAAATGGCATAAAAGAGTATTTTTACGTAGTCATTTTGTGTAATTCTACGCAGTATGGTTACGTAATTCTACGCAAACAAAGAAGGTAATATGCTTTTTATCAGTGTTTTTCTTAAGATAAAAAAAGCCATCCTGTACAGGATGGCTTTATAATTTTTTTTTAATTTTCATTATCAACTAACCCAAGGCTCGAGCCTTAGGCTAGTAAACTCTTTCATTATGAGGGATTTATACCATCTCTTGGGTTTTCATCCGGATACTAAATGAAAGAATTACTAAATATTAGCCTGTGCTGCGGCTAATCTTGCAATCGGTACACGGTAAGGGGAACAGCTTACATAATCCATTCCTACACTATCGCAGAACATTACGGAAGAAGGTTCTCCTCCATGTTCTCCACAGATACCAACTTTAAGTTTTGAATTAACTCCACGTCCTTTTTCAACGCCTAACTTTATAAGCTGCCCTACGCCTTCCTGATCAAGTATCTGGAACGGGTCATTCTTCAAGATGCCTTTTTCAATATAAACAGGCAGAAATTTGCCGGCATCGTCACGGGAGTACCCAAAGGTCATCTGGGTAAGGTCGTTGGTTCCAAAAGAGAAAAATTCAGCTTCCTTAGCTACCAGTTCAGCTGTAATGGCTGCACGCGGAACTTCAATCATTGTTCCAACAAGATAATCAACCTTTGAACCTTTTTCTTCAAATACTTTTCTGGCAGTTGCATGAATAATATCTGCCTGCATTTTGAATTCTTTTACAGTACCGATTAGAGGAACCATAATTTCGGGTAATACATCCACCCCTTTTTGTTTCAGATTTACAGCAGCTTCAATAATAGCACGTGCCTGCATTTCTGTAATTTCAGGATAAGTATTTCCCAGGCGGCATCCACGGTGGCCCAGCATCGGGTTGAATTCATGCAAATCCTCTACAAGTGCCTTTACTTCTTCAACAGAAATTCCCATTTCGTGGGCCATCTCTTTTTGATTGGCTTCTTCATGTGGCACAAATTCATGCAATGGAGGATCAAGCAAACGAATGGTTACTCCATAACCTTCCATTGCTTCAAGAATTCCCTCGAAATCTTCCCGTTGATAAGGCAGGAGCTTTTCCAGTGCCTTGCGGCGTTCAACTTCATTCTTTGCCAAAATCATTTCGCGCATGGCTTTAATACGGTCGCCTTCGAAAAACATGTGTTCGGTGCGGCACAGACCAATACCTTTTGCCCCAAATTTTCGTGCTATCTGTGCATCTTTAGGTGTGTCAGCATTTGTACGCACACGCATACGTGTAAATTTATCGGCCAATTCCATTATTGTAGCAAAATCACCACTCATTTCAGGGTCTTTAGTGGTAATTTTCCCTTCATATACTTTACCTGTTGAACCATCCAGGGAAATCCAGTCTCCTTCTTTGAATTCTTTACCGTCGATGGTCATAATACGGGTTTTGTAGTTGATTTTTACTGCTCCGGCACCCGATACACAACATTTGCCCATTCCCCTGGCCACTACTGCTGCATGTGAAGTCATTCCACCGCGGGCAGTAAGAATACCTCTGGCAATATGCATACCTTCCAAATCTTCAGGTGAAGTTTCTACCCTGATAAGAATGGATGCAGGATATTTGGCTGCTTCATCGGCAAAGAAAACAATCTGACCTGTAGCAGCACCCGGTGAAGCAGGTAATCCTTTTGCAAGTTCATTTGCCGAAAGCATGGCAGAACCTTGAAAAACAGGATGAAGTAATTCATCGAGTTTATTCGGGTCTACCCGTTTCAAGGCAGTTTTTTCATCAATCACACCCTGTTCCAGCATGTCAACAGCAATTTTAACCATGGCTGCCCCGGTACGTTTTCCATTACGGGTCTGAAGCAACCACAATTTATCTTCCTGAATGGTAAATTCAAGATCCTGCATGTCTTTATAATGATCTTCCAGTTTTTGCTGAGTTTCCATAAGCTGCCTGTAAATTTCCGGCATAGCTTCTTCCAGCGAAGGATATTTTGAAGCCCGTTCTGCTTCACTTACTCCCTGCAACTCAGCCCATCTTTTCGACCCTTCCAGAGTAATTACCTGTGGAGTGCGAATTCCGGCAACCACATCTTCACCCTGGGCATTTATCAGGTATTCTCCATTGAATACATCTTCGCCGGTTGCAGCATCGCGGGTAAAAGCAACACCGGTACCTGAAGATTGTCCCATATTTCCGAAAACCATTGCCTGAACGTTAACTGCTGTTCCCCATTCATCGGGGATTTGTTCCATTCTTCGGTAATAGGTAGCTCGCGGATTATTCCAACTGCCAAAAACAGCAGCAATGGCACCCCAAAGCTGTTCCCATGGATCCGTAGGGAAAGGTTTGTTGGTAACTTTTTTTATGGCAGCTTTAAATCGTCTGACCAATTCCTGTAAATCTTCTGCTGAAAAATCGGTATCAAGCTGAATTCCTTTTTCTTCTTTTAATTCATCAATGATTTCTTCGAAAGGATCATGTTCCTCCTTGCTGGCAGGTTTCATACCCATTACCACATCACCATACATTTGAACAAACCGGCGGTAAGAATCCCAGGCAAAACGTGCATTGCCCGATTTTTTTGAAATGCCTTCAACTGCATCATCGTTCAACCCCAGGTTAAGCACTGTATCCATCATGCCCGGCATTGATGCACGTGCACCCGAACGAACCGAAAGCAAACAGGGATTTTCCTTGTCTCCGAATTTTGTTTCGGTCAACTTTTCTACCATTGCTACGGCTGCTTCAACCTCTGGTTTTATCAACTTAAAAGTTTTTTCCTGCCCCTGTTCGTTATACATGGTACACACCTCTGTGGTGATTGTAAATCCGGGAGGAACGGGAACACCAATCAGGTTCATTTCAGCAAGATTGGCACCTTTACCACCCAGAAGATTTTTCATGTCAGCTTTACCTTCGGCTTTTCCAGCTCCAAAAGTATATACATGTTTTGCCATAAATTGTAATTTATAATTGTTAAAATTAATCGTAAAAAATTTTGGTCTGCTAAAGTAATGCTAATTTTTCACATAAGAAATTTGGAATCTGTTGCCTGTAAGGCTAATTACCGTCATTTCAGGCTTACCCTGACTAATGAAACAGAATCATTAAATAATTGTTTCTTTTGAATACAGAAAGTTTGAACAAATTAATCATTTTTTTTAAAATGTCAATTGGTTTTTTTCATGGCAGCTTCATTTACTTTAAGTTCTAGCGGATTGATTTCTTCTCCCCAGTAAACAGTGGTGTGCGGGAATGGGATTTCAATTTTTTTGCTGTCGAAAGCTATTTTTAACCGCCTGCGGTATTCCCGTCCTACCGACCATTGCTGAATGGGTTTTGTCTTTATGCGGGCTTTTATAACTATAGCACTGTCGGCAAACTTATCCAACCCGAATATCTCGATGGGTTCAATAATGCTGTTGCCAAAAACATCATCTTTTTGAAGTTCATTGCCTACTTCTCTCATGACGTCCATTACCTTATCTACATCTTCCTTGTATGCCACACCAATGTCGAATACCATTGCCGACCATTCCTTTGTCATATTGGCCATTGTATTGATTTTTCCATTCTGAAAAATATGAATGACACCTGAAAAATCTCTTAAAGTAATGGTGCGGAGCTCAATTTTTTCAACAACTCCCCCTGTTCCGTTAACAATAGCTACATCGCCAGTGCGCACCTGGTCCTCAAGCAGGATGAAGAAGCCCGAAAGAAAATCCCTTACAAGTTCCTGTGCTCCGAAGCCAATGGCAACGCCAACAATACCTGCACTGGCCAGTATAGGTCCTATTTCAACACCAAATTTTTTAAGGGCAATCATTAAAAATACTGTCCATAAGAATATGGAAATGATCCCTCCGAGTATGCCAATCAGCGTTTTTATCCTCTTTTCAGTTTCAGCAACATTGTCTTTTTCCGATTTTTCTGCCCTGTGAATCAAAGAATTCTTGAGTTTGGTCAGAATGAACTTTACAAACCGGGCCGCAATTATCAGCAAAATAATTATAATAATGAGTCCAGGTAATTCGGTGATGATCCATTCCTGTCCCTTCAGCCAAAGTTCTTTCCAAAAGTCAGTTGTTACTATTTCTTCCATTTCCGTTTATTTGATTTTTTTAAAAACTATTATATAATTTTCCTTCTACTTTTTTATTGAAAATACAGCTGTTTTAACCTTTTAAATCTGCTTTTTTTAATTTTCGAATAAAGGTACAGGCAAATTATTGCCATGCAAAGAAATTTTTATGGAAATTTTTAATCCGGTTTCATTTTTCCCTGATTTCAGCAATTTTCTTTTTTTTCATGAACTGTTAATTTATTATTCCAACTATTCCAATATTCTGGTTAAAGTGGTTAAAACTATTACCGGAATGAGCCCCGGCATGAATTAATCAGCGCAAGGATAAAATTAAATCACTGCTTAGTACTGGTTAAATCTATACCTTCTCAATATTAAATTCAATATTAACTCAATATTAATTCAATGTAAATTCAAACATAATTGAGTTTATATTGAATTAAAGATGACTTTATATTGAGTTAAGATTGAGTTTGCTATGGAGAATAGGGGCAGGAGTCTTTTATTTATTATGGAAAAATGAGTTGTATGTATGTTATTAAACTTTAGGTTCAGTCACTTGTCTGATAAATGAGAAATTGGCGGAATTACAATTTATTTGGCAATATCTGCTAAATTGCAAATGAAATGCATTTCTAGTGAAGTTGATGAGTTATAACTATGAAAAATTCACCTGTTTTTCCTTCCTTAGTTAGATGGATATATTCGACTGAGTTGTTTGCCCGTCCATCAAGGCAATTACCTGGAAAATGGAAGTTGTTTGAATACTATGCAGAACCCGGTGAATATATGGTAAATATAAAGGAAGAACATCTGGAAAAGACCGGGTATTACTGGAATATATATTTTGAAAGATTCGGGCAGCTTAGCCAGGAAATGAATCTGCCGTTTCAATTTTTAACAGATACTTCGGCATGTAACTGGCAAACATCACGCAATTTTCTGACACTTGCTGATATAAATACCCCCGGGATAAAAGTAGAGTTTCAATTTGCCGTTTCCAGGGGAAGTCTGAAATTGTTAAAAAAAGATACCGATGGGAAAATTATATTTTTTGGCTTTTTTCGAAAGATTGAAGAATCAAGTTAGTGGAAGGAACTGAAGTTGCTTTTAGTTTTCATGGATAAAAGAAAAAATCTTTTAACTTTGGTTCTCATCGGTTTATACTTTAAATACGTTTTTTAATGAAAATTTTAATTGTATTATTAATTGCACAGGCTGGATTAATATGACATACTTTTTTCCGGTCACGGGGAGCTGGCCTGAAGTTGGAGAATTTTTGAATTCAGGCTCATTGGAAAGAGAAGCGGACATATCAGTACTGAAAAAATAATTAATGTAGCAGGTGCTGTTTTGGAAATGAAATTTTTAAATAATGATAAATTCAGGCAGGGTATTAATAGGTGTAAATGAGATATGTTAATGGAAATGGTGGAGAGAAAGTGGATTGTCCTTAATGATGCAAACAAAAAAAGAAATCAGTGGTGATATTGCAGATGCTATTTTAAATTAACTCATGAAATAAATGAGGAAACGCTTATACTTTCGCTGAGAAATACAGATATAGATGCAACAATTACTTTCCTGTTTAGTAAGTATTAATTCCAGGTATAACTGAAATTCAAATTATTCATTTAAAATTATTAACCGATGTATAAATTTAAAGCAATAGTGCTGGTCCTTTTATGCGGGCATCTGATGGTTAAAGCACAAACTGACGATGGAATGCTGCGCTTGAATGAATTCAGAAATGCCAGGAAAAGGCAAATGATTCAAATCCCTGATGTTAATGGTTATCAGGCATTGAAGTGCGATTTCCATATGCATACTGTTTTTTCTGACGGGCATGTCTGGCCTGCGGTCCGCGTTCAGGAAGCATGGCAGGAGGGTCTCGATGTGATTGCTATTACCGATCATGTAGAGTATACGCCTCATTCTGATGATGTTAAGGTAGATTATAACCGGCCTCATGAACTTGTAAAAGATGCCGCAGCTGAAACCAATATTGTACTGATAAAAGGAACAGAAATCACGCGCAATACACCTCCCGGCCATTTCAATGCCATTTTTACCGGTGATCTGTCGGATTATATTGATGACCGGGAGTCGAATGAGAAGGATAAAGCTGCTGTAATGATGGCAGCCGGACAGGATGCTTTTATATTCTGGAACCATCCGGGATGGCAGGTAAACAATATTCAAGGTTCATACGAATGGATTGAATTTGTTGATGAATTGACAGAAGAAAATGTGCTTCATGGCATTGAAGTGATAAACGGTTTTGGATTGCATAAAAAAGCGCTTGACTGGTGTGTGGATAAAAACCTTACTGTTTTAGGTTCGTCTGACATACATAACCTTGTGGCTCATGACTACAACCTGGGAGATCACGTACACCGCACCATGACACTGGTTTTTGCCAGGGAAAGAACTGCCCAATCGGTAAGAGAAGCCCTGGAAGCCGGACGTACCGTTGCATGGTCAAGTAAGTACATTGCAGGGAAAGAGGAGCATGTAAGGAACTTGTTTAATGCCTGTGTGGAAACCGGACCAGGTTTTCTTTCCAAGAACAGCAAAGGCTATTACGAGATAAAGAATAACAGTGATTTGTATTTCGAGCTGGTACTGAAATCGGGTGATGGAACAAAACAAATTACGCTGTTTCCAAACTCTTCACAGATAATTACTGCCGCTGAGGGACAAAAGGTTTTGGAATATGAAGTAGTGACAGCATTTATAAGGAGTAATAAGAATCTTGTTGTAAATATTCCTTTAAACTAAAGGCGGGGGTTTTAAAAAAGAGTTTGCAGTTTTGTATACTTCCAGGGCAGCGGGGAATGGTTGAAGGGCGCGTTCAAAGATTCCCAGGGAATAAGCGATTGTCAGGCCATAGTTCGTTATAGGAACTCCAGCCTGTCGTGCTTCTTCTATACGGCTGAGCATGGACCTCCGGTTCCACATACAGGCCCCGCAATGGATGATGAGCTTGTATTCGGAGATATCTTCAGGAAAATCATTGCCTCTTACACTGTCGATGTTTAATTTGCCTCCCACATACTGCGTGAGCCAGCGTGGAATTTTTACTGTTCCGATGTCTTCTCCAATAGGGTGATGCGTACAGGCTTCGGCAATTAAAATTTTATCGCCCGTTTTTAAAGTGTCGATGGCCGTTGCACCTTTGACCATTTCAACAAGATCGCCCTGGAAACGTGCAAAGAGAATTGAGAAAGAAGTCAGAGGAATTTCCTTTGGTGTATCAGCAGTTACCTTCAGGAATGCCTGGGAATCGGTTACTACCAGTTTTGGCGACTTTTTCAACAGGCTTAATGCTTCACGCAGTTCACGCTCTTTAACCACTATGCAGAATGAATCGTTATCGAGCAGATCGCGGATGCTTTGTACCTGAGGAAGTATAAGCCTCCCCTTAGGGGCTTCTTTATCGATGGGAATCACCAGAACGGCAGCTTCTCCCGGGCCAACCAGATCAGATAAAATTCCGGGACGGTTTATGAAGTCGGCCGGTGCAGCCTGGATCAGAAGTTGCCTGAGATCGAAAATACCTCTTCCTTCAGTTGCTGAAGTATGCACACAGGGTACTTTAAGCTTTTCTAAATGAATTTGGATATCCCGATTTTCGGGGAATACATCAATCTTGTTGAAAACAAGTATATAAGGAATCTTTTTTACTTTTAGCTCATCGATTAATTTTTGTTCAAATTCCCCCCAGTCGGAATAATTGGTAACAACAATTCCAAGATCGGTTCTGTCGAATACCTGCATGGTTTTGGCAATACGTTTGCCGCCTAAATCGCCTGCATCATCAATACCTGCCGTATCAATAAACAGCACAGGGCCAAGCGGAAGCAGTTCCATAGGTTTTTCCACAGGATCGGTAGTGGTTCCTGCGATTTCCGATACAATAGATACATTTTGATGTGTAAGAGCATTCATAATACTCGATTTACCGGTATTTCTCCGGCCAAAAATTCCGATGTGCAAGCGAAAAGTTTTTGGCGCTTTCATTCCAAGTTTTATAAGGCAGTAAAATTACAAATTTAGTATGTTCAGAGAAATAAAAAAAGGCGCCATTGGCGCCTTAAAATGATTTAATCACACACTTATTTCTTTGGGCACTTTTTTACCTCAGCGCAGTTGGATTTTGGAGCAACGCAGTTTTTTTGCTGTGCTTCTGTACATTCTGCTTTTTGAGTTTTTGCCTGACAACAACTTGTGGTTGTTGTTTGTTTTTTCTTCTTCTCGTCCTTTTTTACATCTTCAGGAGTTTCTGGTAAATCATCTGCAACAACAAGAATCGTTTTTTTAGAATCGTTGTCTGCCGACTGAATGGGTTTGAATGAAGAAGTTGCAACGGTGCAGATAGCAGCAATTGTGAAAATAAAGAGTAATTTTTTCATGATTTGTATTTTTGATGTAATATGAACTATTATTTTCAGTTTAAATGTGCTGCAAAATAAATAATAAAGTTGATATTAAAGCAAAAAAAAAGTTAACAGGCAAAAAAAAAAGCCGTCATACAGTGACGGCTTTTCCCTATGTGGTTATTATTTACTTCTGTGAAATATTTTCTGCTACTACAGTTTTGCTGCCACTGCATCCTGCAGTTTTTCCTGCCACTGTAGTTTTACTCCCACTACAACCTTCAGCCTTAGCTGCTGCAGTGGTTGCTTTAACTCCGCTGCATCCTTCAGCTTTTGCTGCAACAGTTGTTGCTTTAACGCCACTGCAACCGTCAGCTTTTGCTGCAACAGTTGTTGCTTTAACGCCACTGCAACCTTCAGCTTTTGCTGCAACAGTTGCTGCTTTAACTCCGCTGCATCCTTCAGCTTTTGCTGCAACAGTTGTTGCTTTAACTTCGCTGCATCCGTCGGCTTTTGCTGCCTTGGTATCATCGGCCATTGCTACTGAAGTTACCTCCGACTTTTTCTTGTCATCATCACAAGTGCCGGCAGTTGCTACAGATATACCATAGACCATTACCAATGTCAATACAAAGATTACTTTTTTCATGTTTCGAATTTTAGATATTAATAATTTCCCAATTTTCCCAATTTAAAATCAATATTAATAATAAAAAAGATATCTTCCAAATAAATATTAATATATTTTTATCTTATTCGTAAGAGTTATATGTAAATTGTTGAATTTTAGGAGGGAGCACGTAATAAATTTTTAAAACCCCAGTTTATTTACAGTATCTGGTTTTATCAATTCTTCGAACCGGCTGTTTGAAAGAAGGTTTAGTTTTAATGCTGCCTGTTTAATGGAAATGTTTTCTTTTTTTGCTTTCTTTTCAATTCGGGCAGCATTCAGATACCCAATATCCGGAATCAAAGCAGTAATTGTTGCAGTTGAATTTTCCACATTTCTTCTGCAAGTTTTTTCATTTGCATCAACTCCTTCAATGCAATTTATTTTAAATATTGTACACGCGTTGGTTAAAACAGAAATATTTTCAAGCAAACCATGAGCAATAAGCGGCATAAATTGGTTAAGTTCGAGGTTTCCCGTGCTGCAGGCAAAAGTTATGAATTGGTCGTTTCCCATTACCATCAGGGCAGCCTGACCTACTGCTTCAGGGATTACAGGATTTATTTTTCCGGGCATTACAGAAGAACCTGCCTGGCGTGGCGGCAGAATTATTTCACCAAAACCTGCATCTGGTCCGCTTGCCATCAGTCGCAAATCATTACTGATTTTAAAGAGATTGGAAGCACAGGCCTTGAGGATTCCAGAAACTTCAACAAACACATCGGTATTTTGAGTTCCATCTATGAGGTTTTCACTTCGTGCCAGGCCGATGCCTGTATTTTCGCGTAGTTTTTCCAAAACTCTGAAAATAAATTGCTTTGGAGCACCGAGGCCGGTGCCAATTGCGGTTCCGCCAAGATTAACAACCCGCAATCTTTCTTCACACTTGTATATGCGCCAGCGATCACGGTTGAATGCTTCGGCATAAGCACCCATTTCCCTTCCCAGGGTAGTCAGGACAGCATCCTGTAATTGTGTCCTGCCAATTTTAACAACATGGGCGAATTCCTTTTCCTTCTTTTGAAATTCCTCCTGCAGTTCGACTACATTTTGTTCCAGTTGCCGAAGAAGCTTTATTGCCGCAACTTTAAGTGCCGTAGGATAGGTATCGTTGGTTGATTGATTCAGGTTGATATCATCAAGTGGAGAAACCAGTTCATAGTTTCCTGGGTTGCTGCCTAAAAGTTTAAGTGCCCGGTTTGCTATCACTTCATTGATATTCATGTTTGTGGAAGTTCCTGCTCCACCCTGCAGGGCGTCAACCAAAATATGGTCATTGAGCAGACCCTGGCTCATCTCAAAACATGCTTTCTCAATAGTTTCAGCTTTTTTCCCGTTTTCGGACCAGGCTCCAAGCTGGATATTTGTTTGAGCACAGGCCAGTTTAACCTCACCATAAGCTTTTATTAATTCCTGATGAATCTTTCTGCCCGTTAATGGGAAGTTTTCCACTGCCCGTGCAGTATGAATTCCCCAAAAGGCATCTTCAGGAATATATTTGGTACCCAAAAGATCGGTTTCCTTACGCAATGTTGGCATTTATGTATTGTTTTTCTAAAGTTGGTATTCGCTAAATGTTTTATTTTTCAAGTTCTTTATGTATTTAAGAGTTCAACTATTTTTCCGGAATTATCATATTTAACAGAATAAAATGACATTGATTTGTTGTTACACTCTTTTGAAAGTTGGGGAATTAACAATATACATCGTCTCTTCCGGCTTCCACACGTTGTATTAATTTTTCTGCACGCTGGCGTGCCAAACCTTTCATTTCGGCAATGGTTTTATTAATGAGAGGGCTACCCACTTCATTCGTTTCCGGTGTTGCAAAATTTTGAAGATATTCTTTAAATGATGATAATGCATTGGGAGCACAATGCAATTTAATATCACCCGGCTTTGCCAGATCCATGAAATCATGCCCGGTTCGGCCAAGACGATAACAGGCTGTACAAAATGAGGGAATATAACCCATTGAGGCCACATCGCGAATGACTTCATCGAGGGGGCGGTGGTCTCCCAGGCTAAATTGGCCGGAGGGATCGTCCTCGTTCTCCTCATGTTCATAACCTCCGGGATTGGTGCGACTTCCTGCAGAAATCTGGCTTACTCCCAAAGCAAATGTTTCACGACGCATCTGAGCTGTTTCCCGTGTCGACATGATGATTCCTGTATATGGAACGGCCAGTCGCAGGATGGCTACAATTTTTCGAAAATCAATGTCTGAGACAGGGAAAGGAGGATGGGCGGCCAGGCTGCTTCCTGTTGCTGGTTCAAGACGTGGAACACTGATGGTATGCGGGCCGATTCCAAATTTTTCTTCCAGTTCCCTTATGTGCTGCATCATGGCAAGAATTTCAAAACGATAATCAAATAACCCAAATAATACTCCGATACCAACATCATCGATACCGGCTTTAATAGCCCTGTGCAGCGACCATATGCGCCAGTTGTAATCTCTTTTTTTTCCGCCCAGATGTACTTTTTTATACGTTTCGTGGTGATAGGTTTCCTGAAAAATCTGGTAAGTACCTATTCCTTCAGCTTTCAGAAGTTTAAATTCATCTTCACCTAACGGTGCAATATTTACATTTACACGGCGAATTTCTCCATGTTCAGATTTTACGCTGTAGACGGTGCGGACCGAATCAAGTACATATTGAAATCCCTGCCTGGGATAGGATTCACCGGCTACCAGAAGAATTCGCTTGTGGCCTTTATTAATGAGAATTTTCACTTCATGAGCTATTTGTTCCTGGGTAAGGGCACTACGGACAATTTTTTTATTGGTGGCACGGAATGCACAATAGAGGCATTCATTCGAGCATAAATTGGAAATATAAAGGGGTGCAAACAGCACCAGCCGTTTTCCATAAATGGTTTCTTTTACCTGATTGGCTGTATTAAATAACTCTCCCAGCAATTCAGGGTCACTGATGCCGGTGAGAACAGCCACTTCTTTCAAATTCAGGCCTTTCATTTCGAGGCCTTTCAACAATATTTCCCTGATTTGAATGCTGTCTCCTTTTTTCTGGGATTCAATAACATCCCATATTTTTTGTTCGTTTATAAATTCAGTGGCATTATCGTTCATTGTTGTTTAATTTTTTTATTATAAAGTTTCCCGGAAATAAGTAATTATTCGTTGCTATTCTTTGCTAATCCCGATTTAACTGAAATGCCCTGTATTTGTCCCAGTTTTCCGGTGAGAATTCCAAGTTCATCTGTTGTAGCATCAATCACCAGAGTAATGATTGAGGTATTCCCTTTGGCATTGGGCAATCCAGTCCGTACAAGTATCAGTTCAGCATGATCGCTTAAAATAGAGTTAACAATGCCTGAGCATTGCTTCCTGTTTTCTACAATAATTCCAACAAAACCCAATCGTTTAAGGCTGCTTTTCATCTTTATTTCATTTTATACAGGAAAATTCGAGGGGAGGAGAATGAAAGACCTGCCAGATTTAAGCTAAATCTCCAGGTTATTTTTATTATTTTCTTTTCCTCCCTAAGGTCAGCGATGCCTTCCTGCAGGATTTTGTTGTAAAGATATTATTTAATAGTCGTATGGATAAAAACATTCGTATGTTATAAAATACATTTTTGACAGAAATTTTCATAGATTACAAACCCTGGTCATGCAAATAAATTCTATTTAAGATGGTTGATTGCTTCGCTTGCTGCAGTCAGCAAAGACTGATTTGATAAAGGTTTGCCAACAGCTTTTATCATCCATTCGTTGGGTGTGAGTTGCCCCTGAGCATAAATCCTTTCAATTTCCGGTGCCATTGGGTGGTTTTTAAGATGTTCCTCCAGCTGATAATGGATTAAATGTCCAAATGCATAATTTGGCAGGTACATAGGTGAATTGACCATATGTGAGTAGATTGCCAGAATTGTCTGATCTTTAATTTCAAATACGGGGAAGAAATAATCATTCCATATCTTTTTGCTGATTTTCAGTATGGCATTTTTAAGTTCACCTGCGGTGCAATCCGGATTACTATACATCCACTTCCACATTTGCATATCTACCATCGATACGCCCATAATTTCATAAACAGACCACAGAATGTCGAGTGTCTTCAGATGTTCTGCATCAGGATCTTTATTTTTTATATCCAGCAGAAATAAATCCCTTTCCTGGAAAGTAAAAGCCAGTGCTTCGGTAAAAGCTGTATTGGGGACTCCGTTCATCATATAATAAGGAACATTGTGCAGCGAAATGGTTTGCTCTACGTTATGACCGAATTCATGGACAGCAATATTGTATCCTTTATAATCCATTCCACGTTCCGGAATCCGTGTCCGCAGGTGTGCTTTTTCTTCTTTCATTGATGCTCCCCATGCATGTCCTGAGCCCCGGGCAGGATCTACTGCTATTTTTGAAGCAATTAATCCGGCTTTATTTTTTTCGAATCCCAGTTTTAACAGAATATTTTTCAAATCATTTTCCAGTGCCAGGGCATCGGGATATCTGTTTTGTGCAATGGCATTTAGTTTTTCTTCCGGAATGGAACTGCGGGCTTTAAATCCATCATACCAGATATCCCAGGGCTGTAAATGACGCCCCAGTTTTTTTTTGATTATTTCGCCTGCCTGCTTAAGTTGCGGAGCATTTAGAAACTCGTGAAAAATAGCTTCCACCTCCTCCTGCGGAATCTGCATACTTCCTGAAAATGATCTTTTTATTGCAGTGTTCAAAACCGGGTGGCAGGGGTCAAAGCTCTTTAATGCCCTGAAATTATTTATTATCTGTTGATACCTGCTGTCAGGTTCAGGAGAAGCTGTGGTATTCTTTCCGTTGTTGAATATTTTGTTTTCATAGGGATTCCACTGATATTCACCTGAATTAATTACCTGTGCAGGAATCGACTGATCGATTATTCGTTGCATTATCCTAAAGATTATTTCCTGCTTTTTATACCCGGTTTCAGCATTGGCATAATTAGCTTTTATTTCATCTCGCAGGTTCCAGTGGCTAAGTAAAACCATATTTTCAGGGAAAAGTGATTCTCCATTCCTGTCCTGAAAGTTTTCCCATGTAAATGTTGTATTCAGCAATATAGGCATCTGATTCAGCAGAAATTGCAGCACTTTTTTGAATCAGCTCAGGCGGTATTCTTGAACTGAAAACATCACCCAATCGGGCATAGGCCCACTCCAGTTCAGACCAGTTCCTGCCAAAATCATTTTTTTCTTCAGTGGAATAATAGGGGAAATTCAATGCCACCAGAAAGGCTATTTTATTATTGTAAAAGTCGTTAAAAAGATGTGCCCCGGCACTGTATGCCGAGAACATATGATCAACAGGATGAAGAATTCCGGTTTGTAAATCCACATTTGATTTTAAATCAAGGGTCATTTTATCAAAGTGTCCAAAGATTGACTCGAAATATTGGGAAACTTTAACGAATACAGCTTGTTTTTCATTGCAGTTTCCTATATAATTTTCGACACAGAATGTAATAAACTCATCCTGTTGTCCGTCGGTTTGCCGCCAAAGAGATGCTGCATGACGAACCCCTCTCCAAATATTTTCCAGGTCGGTTTCGGGAAACTTTTCTGTAATTTTCTGAACTGCTTGTTTCGTATGTTTATCATTAATAATCATTTGACTTGATTTAATTTCTTTCGTTTTATGCCTGCAGCCCAATAGAAGGAACAGTGCAAAAATTAGTGTTGAAAAATATCTCATGGTATATTCAATTTATTTATAATGAAATTTTGACCCGAAAAATATTGCACTCCAATTTGAATTCCAATGATTTTAATACACATAACAGGCAATATACAGCAACATATCACTGCAACTGCAATTTAAGTGTCGTTAATGGAGTGAGATAATAAAAATGCCGGTTAATTTATTGAATATTTTTTGTCATTTGATTTTTCATTGATTACCAACTGCTATTTTTGCAGTGATGAAGTCAGTTGCCGAAATAGTAAAACAATCCGGGTTTTCCGTTCAGGATTTAAAAAGTCTGCTTGAATCGAGTGACAGCGACAGGAAACTTCTTTTTGAAACTTCCATGAGATTAAAAGAATCTGTGGTTGGTAAAAAAGTTTATTTCAGGGGCCTGGTTGAATTCTCCAATATTTGCTCGAAGGATTGCTTCTACTGTGGTATCCGGAAAGGCAATAATGAGGTAGATCGTTATAAAGCTTCCGATGAGGAAATTCTTGAAGCATGTCGGTTTGCATGGCAAAATCGCTTTGGATCGGTGGTGCTTCAGTCAGGAGAATTATCATCGAAAGCTTTTATAAGAAGAATAGAGCTTTTGTTAAAAAAGATCAAGCAGCTTTCAAATAATGAACTGGGTATTACCCTGAGTTGTGGAGAACAATCGCGTGAAACCTACCAGCGCTGGTTTGAGAGCGGAGCCCATCGCTACCTGCTGCGCATAGAGGCGTCGAACCCGGAGCTTTATTATAAGATTCATCCTGATAATGCCAGGCATTCATTTAAAAGCAGGGTAGAGGCACTGCGGTATTTAAAGGAAACAGGTTATCAGGTGGGAACGGGTGTAATGATAGGACTGCCTTTTCAGACACTGGATGATTTGGCAAATGATTTGCTTTTCTTTAAACAGTTGGATATCGATATGTGTGGTATGGGGCCTTATATTGAGCATGAAAATACTCCCCTTTATGAATACAGACAACTTTTGCAAAGCCGGCAGGAGAGGTTCAATATGGCCTTGAAAATGATTGCTGCATTGAGGCTTCTAATGCCCGATATTAACATTGCAGCTGCAACTGCCTTACAGGCTGTTGATCCGGCTGGACGTGAAAAAGCATTAACAGTGGGTGCGAATGTAATAATGCCCAATCTTACGCCTTGCCATTACAGAAAAGATTATATGCTTTATGAGGATAAACCCTGTCAGGATGAAGATGCTGAGCTTTGCCGTAATTGTCTTGAAGCACGTGTAGAACTTACAGGAAGTATAATCGGTTACAATGAATGGGGAGATTCAAAACATTATTTTTCCCGTATGTTGAGGCTCAATGCTTCTTTATAGGAATAACTTCCAAGCTCCCTCCTCTTAATTGGAGTGTTTTTTCTTTCGGTATCTTTTCCACCAGATGAGAAAGCCGCTAACCAGAACCATTATAAGGCAGAGTCCTGCCAATGGAACATAGAGAATATAAAACATGCCAACCAGGTGCTCAAAAATGCGTCCGGTATGAATTTCGAGCGAAACATTCCATAATGACATAGGTGATTTTTGTATAATTTCCTTTGGCATTTCAGGAAAACCGACTCCAGATAAAGGGAGAGCTCCTCTGTTAAAATCGAACCACCAGGTCATGTCTTTTGCTTTCACGAATCCGGCTGCCATTTCTGAGCCAATGGGACTAGTCATTCCTTTTGGTGCCACATAAGCACTTCCTGTAAAGTAGTTATATATCTGACCTTTTCCAATGTCCCATAAATACATGCCGGTAAATGAGCCTGTAAGATATTTTAACTGTCCAGCCTGCTTGAAGACATTTAACCCCATTACACTTACGGGAGGTTGCGGAATGATGGGTTGCAGGGATTTTTTCAATGCTTCATCTGTAGTATAAAATCCTTCTGAGGTTGAAAAAATATATTTGTTCAGGTTTTTATCCCAAACTACACGGCGAAGTTTATCGAACCAGGGATTTGGAGTATCGAGATGAGTACCGGGAATAACGGCTACCTTTTTATTTGCAATGGCAATCAATAGTGGCGGGCGCAGGTGTATGCCGGCCAATGTATTGATGATTAGAAAAACGACAAAGATATATCCTGTCATATTGTGCCAGTGCAGATTTTTTTTTGTAGTGTTCACCCAAGGCTTTATAAGTTTTTTTTTCCTTTTCATTCTCCTGATAATTTTTGGAAAAATGAAATGGAGCAGTCCCGTTACTGAAAGCACAAGGGTTACCAGTCCCAGTAAATCAACAATAAGTTTCCCGGTATAGCCAAATAGTTCACCACTGTGTAGTTCCCATAACGTATTGAACAATCCTGTATTGGGTTCATATCTCTCAGGTTCAGGAAGCTGTAACGTTTGAAACTGAATTCCGTTTGTTGTTTTTAGGAGGTAATGACGGGTAAGAACAAGTAGTGTATCATTTTTTAAATTAAGGTCAGCAATACGTTCCTGCTCAACAGGCAGCCTCAATTTTTGCCACCCTCCTGCCGATATGTTTCTCCGGTATAAGCCAAAATGGGTTCCTGCATAAAGTATGTTTTTACTGCGGATGATGGAATAAATTTTCCTGTTGTCGATTCCTGTTGGAAATCCCTGATTGAAATTAATAAAATTATCTAGGGTGGCCGGAGCTTTCCAAATACCAATATTGCCATAAATTAAAACGGAATCATTTTCAACTGGTAATGAACCACGCACAGCAGCCAGATTCCAATTCTGATACCTGTAGTTATTTGGCAGCAGGGTTCTGGAAATATCTACTGTGGAAAATATCTGCCGGTGATTCATTACGATTCCCGATAAAGCAAACAGAATGGCAAAAAAGGCAATGATTATTCCCGGCCACTTATGCAGTTTCCTGAATATTTTAGTTAATTTGTTTTTATGCATATTTTTAGAACAAAGAAAAAAGATGTGAAGAAATTTTCGTGATAAATACGTGTTGTTATTTTATCCGGAAATAAGAGTCCTGATATCTTCTGTTTTTAAAATTTAAACGGCTGGTTATGGTAGATATTTTTAAGCAGAAGGAATATTTTCAAAACCTTTTCCTGGGAATGATTCTTTTTTTATTCCATTTTTTTAAACAAAAATTACCAGATAAAAGCAGGTGTGACCGAAAGCATTATATATCCCCAATGCTGTCCGGCGGTATGATCACCACCTTTCAGCTGCTCCATACTCTGGCTTGCAAACATTATGGACCAGCCAGCGCTTAACGTGGAAATTGGCTGCACCGCCCATGAAATGCTCAGGTCCAGTTCGGTTCCCAGGTAATTTTTAGCATTCTGCGAGATTTTTCCTGCGGAGGCAAAATAGTGTAAATCGGCATTAAGTTTCACTTTATCCAGATTGTAAATGTATTTCAGCCAGGCATCATGAAGGCCCACCGAATTAATGTGGTTACCAACATCAAAATAATCCATGAATCCGTTGAATTTATGGTTGGTACCATATAACGGTTCAAATGCATATATTTTATCGGTTTTATCATAACTGTTGCCCGATAAGTATTCATAACCAGCAGCTAAGCCGTTTCTTAATAAAGCCTCTGAAAAAAAATTAAGTGCACTTATATCTTTACCTGAACGATGTTTGCCCGTTTGACCATACAGATTGGCAGCAAAAGAAACTTTCTTAAGTATGAAGGTAAATCTTCCACCTAAGGTTTGGCTGTAACGTGTTTCTTCATTTTGTTCCGTCACCATAACCGGTACTCCGTTGTTGAGAAACAGAAGGCTTAATCCTGATTTTTTCCAGGTTTTATTAAACCATGCAAACTGCAGATTTTTGTATGCATCGGGCCCGTTATATATATCATTGGTTATGTTAGCATTTTCATGGTGTGCGATACCTGCATGCAATTTTATTTTCTCTTCGAACTTCAAGAGTAAGAGGTCGTGTGAACGTGCCTGATGAGCCCAACCCACATTACCCAAAATGCGATGGTCGTCATATGCCAGTTCCTGTCTGCCTGCTCTTATCGAAAAATTGGTTAGAAGGATCACTTCAGCCCAGCCTTCATGTACAGATGTGGCATAATCTTCATTGGCCACTAACTATGGCTGACTTCCCCAGTAGCGAACATCCTGCAGAACCAGTTTTGTTTGAATGCCTTCTGTTTTAAACAGTGCATTCAGCCTTGTACGTTGTGCTGTTGCTATTGACAAAACCTGGCCCTTTGATGCCAGGGTTTTATATCCTCTGCTGAATTCTGTCCGGGGCCTGAATTCACCCGAAAGTACAAACTGGGATTTTGCTTCATACCATAAGAACAGCATTCCAAAGGCTAAATAGAAAAAATATTTTTTCATTTCTGTTACAGAAACTTTATTTTGAAACAGGTACATTCCAGGAAGCTTCCCTTTCTGCTGCTTTTTTCTCCCAATTGGGAATAACAGTTTTCAGGAAATGCTCTTTCTCAGTGCGCATGTTAGCCATGTTCAGGCCTATAAATTCCTGGGCTTTTGCTTTTGTTGAAATATCGGGATAAGCAATTTCTTTATTATTTCCCAGTTCCGATAAGAGTCTTGCTAAATCAATTCTAGTTTCCTGAGCAATAGTAATTGCAGTCCCTATTAACCGGCTTATTTCAAGAGGTGAATGAAACGATGCACCATGTGAGGCTGCAGCATAATCCCATCGCCACTGGGCATGTCTTATACCCATTAGGATATTTTTCATCTGTTCATCAGTAGCTCCTAAATCCCAGGCGGCTTTTGCTTCAACATGCGCTCTTACAATCATTCCTTCCAAAAGACTCCGAGTTTCCATTACCCTATCCTGGTTTTGATACACATTGCGTATAAGTTCATCTGTTTCTTCTCTGTGACATACCTGACAGGAGCCTGAAATATTTTGTAATGGAGAAGTCATTTTATGATTCGTAAATTTCTGTCCTCCTTCGCTAATATAAGGCATATGGCAATCGGCACATGAAACTCCCCGTTGTGCATGAATTCCAGTCATATAGGTTTCATATCCAGGATGTTGTGCTTTCAGCATAGGAGCACGACTGAGGGCATGAGTCCAGTCACTGAAGTTCAGGTTGTCGTAATATTCCTCCATTGTTTCTGCATTAAACCCATTGTCCCAAGGAAATACGAGGTATTGAGCACCATCGGCAATATTTTTATTGAAATAATATTCCACATGACATTGTGCACAAACCAGGCTTCTCATTTCCTGATGGCTGACTTTTGAAATATCTCTGCCGATACGATTAAAAGCTTCAATTAATGCCGGCCTGGTAATGATTAGGTTCATTGTTTCTGCTTCATGGCAGTCGCCGCATCCTATGGGATTTACTACTTCGTTGCCTAATTCTGCCCAGGTATGGGAATAAAAATCAGCTGCACCCATTTCATTCATTAACCTTGGAACATCAGGACTTTTACAGGTCCAGCAGGTAGAAGGCTGAGGTCCCTGCTTCGGATTCATTGGTGCTCCTGTACGAAGGTTTTTCCTGATGTCATCTATTGCATAATAATGTCCCTTCCCCTGGGTATAGTCTGCAGAAAAAAGATATCCAGCCCACATTACCACCATAGCAGGATGCCGTTCCAGCATATCGATCTCTGCATTTCCATTGTATTTGCTTTGGAAAGCAGTATCGGCAGTTGCGTAATACGATTGAAATTCACGCGGATAATTTTCTCCCCAAACTTCATTTCTTGGATCAAACTGTGAGATTTCATTACGAGGGACATTTACATAAGCTGCCTCTATTCTTCTTTCTACAATCGATGAAGCCAGCAATCCAAGTAAAAACACCACAACTACCGTAAGTAAAAACAATACCCAGGCAAACCAGGAATGTTTTTCTGTCATTTCACGTATAGTACTCATATTTAGTTTATTATGGTTATTTTATTTACTGTTTTCTTACCATTTTTCTGAGCCATTGAGGAACAGGATTTTCAGGAAACGGTATGTGGGCATTTGGTACACTGGAAATGCTGTTTACTCTGCCATGTGGAACAGTTCTGTGGCAATCCACACACCTGCGGTCGGTCATATGTGCCTCATAATTTTTTACTGATGCATTCAGTTTTGGATCAATCAATAACTTGTCATGACAGCGGATACAATTATTTTGCACCACTTTAGCACCATCTTCCTTTATAAATATTATCTGGGGTTCATTTCTGAGTGTGAATACGGTAGCATGCCGCAAGCCATCCTTAGCTTTAAAGTAGTAATGGCTAAAGATATTATTTTGCGGAACATGGCAATCGTTGCAGGTGGCAACTTCCCGATGTGAACTGTGATTCCATGTAGCATATTGAGGTGACATAATATGACAATTGGTGCAAGTTTCAGGATTGTCTGACAGATAAGAATAGGCCTTTGAAACATAAAATAGAAACAGCACCATTCCCAGAAATAAACTGGAAACAATCACGACCGGTATTGTCCATTTCGGAGGAGGAAGAAGCTTTTTCAGCATACATTTTAATTCAGTTAAACCCGAAAACAAATTTTGTAAAAGAATATCTTAGGTTGTGTATCATATGTTACAAATTTTTATAAAATTAGTTCATTATGACATATAATTTAAAATGAAAATAAATTACTGATAATTAGCAGGAAATTTCTTGAAAAATTTTGTCTTATATTTTCTTTAGTTCAAAACTTTTCTGTTAATTTTAATGAAAAATAAACCTTTAATCTAAAATCATTTAACAATGAAAAAAATACTAACAGTTTTATGTGTACTTTTTTCCACACATTCCTTTTCCCAGGATTTTTTAACGTCCAAAAGTATAAAAGTCGAATTGTCGGGTTTTGTGAGAAATGACTTTATATTCGATTCGCGCAGAAATGTATGTGCCTGTGATCATCTGCTTGAATTTTATCCTTACAAACCGGTATATGATGTTAATGGCAAAGATATCAATAACCAATCAAATGCTCACTTTCTGAATACCTTTTCCCGTTTTGGAAGCCGTTTTACAGGACTGGAGATAGGAGAGATTAAAATATCTGCCTACATTGAGGTTGATTTTACAGGATATAATGAAACGAATGGAATTCGCCTCAGGCATGCCTATACCAATTTTTCATTTTCTAAATCGACGCTTCTTTTTGGCCGTGCCTGGCATCCTACATTTATTGAAAAAGTTTACCCATCGGTTTTAAATGAAAATACAGGTTTGCCCTTCCAGGTCTTTAACCGCAGCCCTCAAATCCGCTACACCTATCATATTTCTCAAAAGCTCGATTTTATTGCAGCAGCAGTATATCAGTTTAATTATGCCAATATGGGACCTGATGGTAAAACTTACGCCTACCAGCGAAATGCAGTAGTCCCAAATTTACATGGGCAGTTGCAGTTTTTTAATGAGAATATAACTGCCGGAGCAGCTATCGACTGGAAGAGTATTCAACCACGTACATCCACTACCGGATCTCTTGGTACTTTTAAAACAACTGAACAACTCAATACATGGGCTGCACTTGTTTATCTGAAATATGCGAAGGATAAGTTTGAAGTTAAAGCTAAAAGCATGTTTGGTCAGAATGTCAGTGAAAGCCTTTTGCCCAGCGGATATGCAGTGGTTACCCGCGATTATGAAACAGGATTCGAAACATATACTCCGTTAAATCATATCTATAATTGGCTCAATATTACCTATGGAAAAAAATGGAGAACAGGTATTTTTGCAGGTTATTTAAAAAATCTGGGTACAAGCCAACCTCCGTTAGATTCATTTTATGGAATGGCTACCGACGTTGATATGATTTATAAAATATCACCCCAGATAATTTTTAACCACAAGAATTTAATGGTAGGATGGGAGTTAAGTATGACAACAGCCGCCTATGGTGAAATTGATTATGCAGATTCAGGTAAAGTAACCAACACAGAAAATGTAACAAACTTTAGAAATATGATGTCAGTTGCTTACAATTTTTAAATTTCCTGTTATTTTTGTTTGAAATTTGAAAATTTCATTGCCGGTTTAAGACTTTTACGGCTAATCAAAAATCGACAGTTATGGCTTTTGAAGTTTCTGTTTTTTTAGAAAATAAAGTAGCTCATTTTGAGGGTATTCCTGAAATCTTAAAATCAGAGCAGATTAATATTCGATCTCTTAACCTGACAAATATTATCCATGGATGGGGGGTGCTTAACTTGCTGGCTGATAAACCTGAAAAAGCATATCAGGCTCTGACTAAAAAGGGAAACAGTGTGGCATTGCGTGAAGTTATTGCCCTGGAGATGAAAGATGAAGCTGGTGGATTGGGATTGCTTTTAAAAGTTGCACGGGCGGGAATTCATATAAAAAATGCCTATACACAGCTTATCAGACAAACAGGTATGGCTATTCTTGTGTTGGATGTGCCTGATGTTAAAGAGGCCAGAAAGCTTTTGATACAATCAGCAATTCCTATACTTGATGATTCAGCAGTTTATGGAATATAAAATAAGTGATCCCCTGGTTTCTAATGAACAATTAAATCAATAACTAATTGAGTTTGTCGGAATGATTTGGAATAAAAAGTTGGAATGTGCTTCTCGTGATGAAATGACTGCTGTTCAAAGCAGGAGATTAGTGCAGACTGTGCAGCGGATTTACCATAACATCCCCAGTTACCGGTCAAAGATGCAGGAAAAAGGTTTGGTCCCCGGTGATATCCGTTCAGTGGAAGATCTTGCCAGACTTCCTTTCACAAATAAATCTGATCTGCGGGATAATTATCCCTTTGGTATGTTTACTGTACCAATGAGTGAAATTGTACGTATCCATGCAAGTTCCGGAACAACAGGAAAACCTACAGTTGTCGGATATACACGCAACGACCTCTACATGTGGGCTGAAGTTGTTACCCGAACCCTGTGTATGGCAGGAGTGCATAAAAACGATATCGTACAGGTTGCTTACGGATACGGCCTGTTTACAGGAGGATTGGGAGTGCATTACGGAACTGAAAATCTCGGGGCAACGGTTATTCCTGTATCTGGAGGTAACACTAAAAAGCAGATCCAGCTTATGCAGGATTTTGGCACTTCTGTAATTGCCTGCACCCCCTCCTATTCACTTTTCCTGGCTGAGGTGATGAGTGAAATGGGTATTGACCCGGGATCACTCAATCTAAGGGTTGGAATTTTTGGTGCAGAACCCTGGAGTGAAAGTATGCGCCGCGAAATCGAAACCAAATTAAAACTTAAAGCTATTGATATTTATGGATTAAGTGAAGTAGTAGGACCTGGGGTTTCTTGTGAATGTGAATATCAGGAAGGCATGCATATTAATGAAGATCATTTTATTCCGGAAATAATTGATCCTGAAACTTTGACACCACTTCCACCTGGAGAACTGGGAGAACTGGTTTTTTCTACAGTAACAAAAGAGGGAATTCCAATTATTCGATACCGTACGCGTGATTTAACCCGATTAAATTATGAAAAATGTTCTTGTGGAAGAACGTTGGTTCGCATGCAAAAATGTACAGGCAGATCGGATGATATGCTTATAATCAGGGGGGTTAACGTATTCCCATCTCAAATTGAAAGTGTTTTGCTGGAAATGAGCGAAACAGAACCACATTACCTTTTGATTGTTGACAGGGAAGGATCACTTGATGTTTTGAAATTGCTGGTTGAAGTGCAAGAACAGTTTTTTTCTGATGAAATAAGGGAGTTGGAAACATTACGAAAAAAAATTACTTCAAATCTGCAAGGCACATTGGGTATTTCAATTGATGTGAAACTGGTGGAGCCTAAAACAATTGAACGCACGGCAGGTAAAGCAAAGCGTGTTATCGATAACCGGAAAATGTAAATGTATGAAAGTAAAACAAGTTTCAGTTTTCCTTGAAAACAAATTGGGAAGGTTAAATGAAGTAGCAAATATTCTTGGTAAGGCAGATGTAAATATATCTGCATTTACTGTTGCCGATACCTCTGATTTTGGAGTGTTACGTTTAATTGTTTCTGATTCGGCAAAAGCATGTGAGGTGTTAAAGAAAAATCAATTTTCAGTGCAAACTACTGATGTTGTGCTGATAAATACTTCAAATCGTCCGGGAGCTCTTTCAAGGCTGTTAAAAATTCTGAACAAAGAAGGTATTTTTATAGAATATCTATATGCATTTTCAATGAATGATAATGATGCAGTTATTGTTATCAGAGCCTCCGATACTGAGAAATGTATGTCAGTAATAGAGAAGAATGACTTCTGATCTGGTTTTCCATTAGCTTTTCCTTAGTTGTATTAATTCACATTAACGAAAAGGAAGAACTAAATCAGAATGTGTATATTTAAATAATTTTTTAATCAATCAAATGAGGCGGATAGCAGTACAAGGTATAATAGGATCATTTCATGAGGATGCAGCCGTAAGATATTTTAAGGAAAAGATAAAAATTATTGAATGCAAATCATTTACCAGTGTATGCAAAATGGTGGATATCGATGAGGTGGACTTTGCCGTTATGGCAATTGAAAATTCCATTGCTGGCAGTTTGTTAAAAAATTATCAGTTAATTCGTGATTACCATTTACGGATAATTGGTGAAATTTATCTTCACATTCAATTAAACCTTATGGTAGCTCCTGGGGTTAAAGCTGCTGACATCACAGATATTTATTCACATCCTGTTGCTCTTCAACAGTGTGTTGAGTATCTGGAAAAGTATTTTCCGAATGTGGAACTGCATGAAGGAATTGATACCGCCGGAGCTGCTAAATTTATCTCTGAACAACGCCCGGTTAATGCAGCTGCCATTGGCAACCTTCGTTCTGCGGAATTGTATAAACTTGAAGTACTGGAAACTGGTATTGAAACAATTAAAAGGAATTATACGCGATTTCTTATTCTTTCCAAACATGGAAATCCTACTGAAAATGCGAATAAAGCTTCCTTAAGTTTTGAGGTAGGACATTTTTACGGAGCGTTGTCAAGAGTATTGAATGTTTTTGCCGAGAATGAAATAAATCTTGCCAAAATACAGTCGGTGCCAATTATTGGTAAACCAAATGAATATGCAATTCATGTCGATATTGAGTGGGAGAATACTTCAAATTATAATAAAGCACTTCATCAGGTATTGAAAAAAGTTTCCAGTCTTGCTATTTTAGGAGAATATGAACGTGGTGAAGTTTACATTCATAATCAGTAACAACAAATCAGATAATCATGGATAAAACAGCAATTTTCTTTGGCCCGCTTGACGGAGCTGTACATCGGGTAGCAAAAAAGATAAAAAAAACAATCGGTGAGGATAAAGTTGTAATGGTACCGGTAAAAAATGCAAGTGTTGAAGATATTGAAAAGTACGATAAAATTATCTTTGGAATTTCAACGGTAGGTAAGGAAACATGGGAATCAATTTATACCAATGTTGATTGGGCAAAGTTCCTTCCGGAGATAAATAAAACCCGATATCAAGGTAAAACAATTGCCATTTACGGATTGGGAGATCATATAACATATGCCTCTACATTTGTCGATCATATTGGATTGCTAGGTCGTGCACTAATGGAAAATGGTGCAACTCTTGTGGGGCAGGTTTCAACCGATGGGTATGAGTTTGATGAGTCTGAAGCTGTTATTGACGGGCAATTTATGGGGTTGCCTGTAGATGAGGACTTTGAACCGGAACTTACCGATGAACGGGTAAAAAGTTGGGTGGAACAAATTCGCCCTTATTTTAATTTTTGAATATAAACCTTGTTTATAATCGTTTGCCTCAATTCATCACATGAAAATAGTAAAATCCAGATAAGGAGTTAGCAGATGGAAAAAACACCTTTTACAAAAGAAATTATCGATTCTAAAATAAAGGAACTCCGAATTGCTGATCCGGGTAAGGCATCCATACGTGAAATTGTGGCACTGGTAAATCTGGTAGAGGAGGAAACGGGTGAAAAGTATGTGCGCATGGAAATGGGGGTACCTGGGTTGCCTCCTTCGCAAATTGGTGTTGATGCTGAAATTGAGGCGCTCAAACGAGGTGTAGCTGCAGTTTATCCTATGGTTGATGGCATCAGGCCACTAAAGGAAGAAGCAGGTCGTTTTGTTAAAAATTTTCTTGATATAACTGTTTCCATTAAAGGTTGTATCCCAACCGTTGGTTCCATGCAGGCAACTTATGCGGCATTTTTGGCTGCTGCCAATGCTGTCCCGCAAAAAGATACCACTCTTTTTATTGATCCTGGTTTCCCTGTACAGAAACAGCAGATGATGGTACTTGGGCAGAATTATGTTACGTTTGATGTATTTAATTACCGGGGTGAAAAATTGAGATCCAAGTTGGAGGAATCTCTTTTAGAAGGAAACATTTGTTCAATAATATATTCAAATCCGAATAATCCTTCCTGGATTTGTTTTACTGAGGATGAGCTTAACATTATTGGAGATTTGGCAAGTGAATACGATGTAATAGTAATGGAAGATCTTGCATACTTTGGTATGGACTTCAGGCATGATTTATCAAAACCTGGTGAGCCTCCATTTCAGCCTACAGTGGCAAAATACACCAGTAATTATATACTTTTTATTTCCAGCTCTAAAATATTTTCATATGCCGGCCAGCGTTGTGGTTTAATGGTTGTTTCTGATGGACTTTATAAACGCGATTATCCTGCTCTTCAGGAGCGATTTGGAGGTACCGATTTCGGCAGTATCCTTACCCTGCGGTTGCTGTATGCTTTGTCTTCAGGAACCAGTCATTCCGCCCAGTGGGCATTGGCAGCAATGCTTAAGGCTGCCAACGATGGCACAGCTAATTTTGTAGAGGGTGTAAGGGAATATGGATATAAAGCCAGTGTGATGAAACGTCTTTTCGTGGAGAACGGGTTCAGAATCATCTATGATAATGACCTGGGAAATCCCTTGGCCGATGGTTTTTATTTCACCATTTCCTATCCGGGAATGACGGGTAATCAGTTGGTGGAGAACCTTCTGTATTATGGAATCAGTGCTATTGCACTAGATAATACCGGCAGTAATGAGGAGGGTATAAGAGCATGTGTTTCATTTGTGAAACGTGAGCAATTTCCCGATCTGGAAAAACGACTGAAGATGTTCAACGATCGTTTCTCAAAAAGGAGCTCTTAATGGACCAGCAAAAGGTTATATCCAGATACAATATTACTCTTGAATTGCTGAAAAAGGTTGAGCTAAATAATAAACCTATAATTCTGAAAAGAGGAGAATCCTTTCTTGCTTATGGTGAAAAAGCACAAAAAATTGGAATACTGATTAATGGACTGCTTTATGCGACTTATCTTTCGGAAAGCGGTACGGAATGGATTTCCCGTTTTTTCTTTCCTCCAAATAATTTTATAGTGAGTAATCACCGTAATTTTTATCTTGGAAAGAGTTCGAGTGAGTCAATTCGGGCATATGAAGATTCTGAACTGATATATATCGAAAAGGAGGAATTTAAATATTTGCTCGATCATAACGGAAAATTCGAACGTACTGTACGTATTTTGGCTGAAGAAAGCTATACACAGGCAATGGAACGCATTCATTCATTTCAGTCACTTAAAGCTGAACAACGAATCCGAAAGTTTTTTGAAGAACAACCCGAACTAGGTAAAAAACTGCAGCGGCAACATATTGCTTCCTATTTGGGCATTCATAGAAACATTCTTACCCGTTTTCTATACAAAATTTAAGAAAGCAACAATAGTTGCATATTTATTGATTGATAAAAAATAGTTTTGCTTTTATAAATCAGTTTTAAAACGAAAGGATAAATTTACTTACGATTTAACAGCTGAGAATTCTATTCTTTTATAATGTTTAAGTTACAAAATTTTCTTTGGAAGAACCTGATTTTTATGATGTTTTTACGGAGAAAAGGATGTTAATTTTAGGGTCAAATTTAATAGAATATGGCAAAAGTAAGAGGAGCAGTTGTAGTTGCAAAGGAAGGATGTAAAGGTTGCGGTCTTTGTGTTGAAGCCTGTCCTGAAGATGTATTGGCTTTAAACGGGGAAGTAAATAGCCGTGGGTACCATTACTCTTTTATGGAGAAACCCGAAGCTTGCATTGGCTGTGCCAATTGTGGAGTGGTTTGCCCCGACACCTGTATTACTATTTATCGGATTCGTATTTAACCTTAAGATTAATGTACATTGAAATAGAAATATTCTGTACTTGCCAGTAATCGATAATGGAATAAAATTAATAACAGAATGGGAGAACTTAAATTGATGAAGGGAAATGAGGTGCTTGCCGAGGCCGCAATCCGGTGCGGGTGTGACGGCTATTTTGGCTATCCCATTACTCCTCAGTCGGAAATTATGGAAACACTGATGGACCGCCAGCCATGGGAGGAAACGGGAATGGTTGTTTTGCAGGCAGAGAGTGAAGTGGCTGCTATTAATATGGTATATGGGGCTGCTGGCTCCGGAAAAAAAGTGATGACCACATCCTCCAGTCCCGGTATTAGTTTAATGTCTGAAGGAATTTCATATATTGCCGGAGCTGAATTGCCATGCCTGGTAGTTAATGTTCAGCGGGGGGGACCAGGTCTGGGAACCATTCAGCCTTCACAAGCCGATTATTTTCAAGCTGTAAAGGGAGGCGGGCATGGCGATTATAAAATGATAGTTCTCGCTCCTTCTTCCGTGCAGGAAATGAATGATTTTGTTGATCTTGCCTTTGAACTTGCTTTTAAATACCGGAATCCCGCAATGATACTTGCTGATGGAGCCATTGGACAAATGATGGAAAAGGTTAAACTTTCTGATTTTAAAAAAAGATTGACTGAAGAGGAAATCAATGAAAAGTGGGGCAGTTGGGCGACTACAGGAAAACCTTCATTCAGAAATAAAAATATAATTACTTCTCTTGAACTTGATTCATTAAAAATGGAAGCTAACAACAAGCGGTTCCAGGAGAAGTACCAACAAATGGAAGCTAAAGAGCAACGTTTTGAAGCCATTCGCTGTGAAGATGCTGAATATGTATTTGTTGCATTTGGCACTTCAGCAAGAGTATGTCAGAAAGCTGTGGAAATTGCACGGGAAAAAGGAATAAAGGTAGGTTTGCTCAGACCGGTAACTTTATTTCCTTTTCCAAAAAAAATTATAGGTGAACTGGCAAAAAAAGTGAAAGGCTTTTTATCCGTTGAAATGAATGCGGGACAAATGGCTGAAGATATTAAACTGGCTGTTTATGAAGCTGAAATTATACGGCCGGTGAAATACTTTGGCAGAATGGGGGGAATCATTCCTTCACCCGGAGAGGTTGTAGATGCTTTGGAACAAACATTTTTACAGGAGAAGATATGATGGAAATCAAAGATATTGTAAAACCTGAAAACATGGTCTACAGTAAGTCAAATTTGCTCGTCGACACCATTATGCATTACTGCCCGGGTTGTACACATGGAGTTGTGCATAAGCTGGTGGCTGAACTTATAGATGAGATGGACCTGCAAAATAAAACAATAGGTGTGGCACCTGTAGGGTGTGCTGTATTTGCCTATAATTATATTGATGTCGATTGGCAGGAAGCTGCTCACGGCAGGGCACCGGCAGTAGCTACGGGTATCGCGCGGTTAAATCCCCAAAAGTTTGTTTTTACCTATCAGGGTGATGGTGATTTGGCTTCAATTGGAGCGGGTGAAATCCTTCATGCATGCAATCGTGGTGAAAACATACTGGTGATTTTCATCAATAATGGTATATATGGCATGACGGGAGGTCAGATGGCTCCAACATCACTGGAAAAGATGGTTACATCAACTACTCCTTTCGGACGCGATACTGAGCGAAACGGCTTTCCTATGAAAATGACGGAACTTGTAGCTCAGTTGCCAGGAACTTCATATGTAACAAGGCAATCGGCACAAACTGCTGCTGCTGTTCGTAAATGCAAGCGTGCATTAAAAAAGGGAATTCAAAATGTGCTGGACAAAAAGGGAACTTCCTTTGTGGAAATAGTCTCTACCTGTAACTCAGGATGGAAGATGACACCTGTACAGGCAAACAAATGGATGGAAGAAAATATGTTCCCATATTACCCCCTGGGTGATTTAAAAGACAGTGAAAAAGGTGAACCTGTTTCAACGAATTAATATAAGCAGATCATGACTGAAGAAATGATAATCGCCGGTTTTGGTGGACAAGGAGTACTATCAATGGGCAAAATTCTTGCCTATTCTGGAATAATGGAAGATAAGGAAGTTACCTGGTTTCCTTCTTACGGTCCGGAAATGAGAGGAGGCACAGCCAATGTTACAGTTATTGTGAGCGATAACCGCATCAGTTCACCGGTTTTGCATGAATTTGATACAGCCATTATTTTGAATCAGCAGAGTCTCGATAAGTTTGAAAAAACTGTCAAACCGGGTGGAATTCTGCTTTACGACCCAAATGGAATTACAAAACCTCCAACACGTAAAGATATTAACATTTACAGGGTTGAAGGCACCAAAACAGCAGTGGAAATGGGAAACCCAAAAGTATTCAATATGATTGTTTTTGGAAGTTTCCTGAAGGTTAAACCCATACTTAGCCTTGATAATGTGGAAAGAGGATTGGAAAAATCACTCCCTGAACGTTACCATAAACTTATTCCACTGAATCTTAAAGCAATTCAAAAAGGAAGCGAAATTGTAGAAATTGTGCAGGAATTGTAATTAAAGTTACAAATCTTTGGAAAATTCTTTAAGCCACTCCCTCAAAGGTTCCCCTACTTCTTCATGAATCAGACCATAAATGATATTTGTTTTCAGAAAATCCAGTTTATTCCCGATATCGTAACGGGTTCCTTTAAAGCGGAGCCCATACATGGCATGCTTTTTAACCATGTCACGCATGGCATCGGTGAGCTGAATTTCGTTGTTTTTGCCAGGTTTTAATTTAGCCAGAAAATTAAAAATCTCTGGAGTAAATATATAACGGCTTGCAATAGCCAAATTGGATGGCGCTTCTTCTGCAGAGGGTTTTTCAATAAAATCTTCTGCGATCAATACATTATCTTCCAGCATTTTACCCTTAATTACGCCGTATTTATGAACATTCTCCATGGGAACTTCCTCTAGCGCAACTACCGAACTTTTATAGCGTTCATATACAGCAATCAACTGTTTGGTAATTGGTTCTCCTTCGCCGCTTATCAGTGTATCGCCAAGTAAAACAGCAAAGGGTTCATTCCCAACATGGTCGCTTGCATAACGGATGGCATCACCTAACCCATTCATCTCTTTCTGCCATATGAAATGAATATTGGCAAGATTTGAAATCTTTTTTATTTGTTCCAGCAGATCAATCTGATTCTTTGCCAGCAACGATTCCTCAAGAATAGGGCTTCGGTCGAAATGCTCCTCAATGGCACGTTTCCCTTTTCCTATTATAATTAAAATATCCGTAATGCCACTGGCTACTGCCTCTTCAACTACATATTGAATTACCGGTGTATCAACAATGGGAATCATTTCTTTTGGCTGCGATTTGGTAATGGGTAAAAATCGGGTTCCCCAACCTGCGGCCGGGATAACAGCTTTTTTTATCATATTTCTTTTAATTTACTATTTCGGGTTTAATAACTTCTATCTTTTTTTTGCTCAGGATGTTTTTAAGTTTTAAAAACATTTCTTCATCTTCGTATGTGCCTATAACAGCTCCGCCCGAACCTGTAAACTTTGCTGAGGCACCGGCAGAACGCGCTGCCTCTACCATTTCAATGTTCCCTTTGGTGATTGGAATAAGGCTTTTGCGAAGATCGAAGTTGGCATTAATCAGTTTATGCATAGAGGAATAATCTTTTTTGAATAAGGCATCACGGAAACCTTCTGTAAAACCTGCCCATTTCTCCATGGCATCCAGAACTGTTTTTTCTCCTATATTAAAACGGGCCCGCAGATTATTATGCAATACCTCGGTCCCTTCCGATAAATTTTTACGAAAAGCAATGTACATATTTGGGAAGAGTGAAGCATCAAGCACCTCATAGTTGCCAAAACCTTGTTTTTCCATGATTTGTTTATTGAAATCCATGTATACAGGCTGTGCATAAGCTTGTGCAACACGATCCTGAAGACCGGCAGCAATTCCCAGTTCCTTATCTTCAACACTCAGTACCAAATTGGCAAGTATAGGTTTTGGAATAGCTACACCATAAAATGAAATCAATGATTTCATGCAGGCAGTAATAATGGCGCTGCTTCCTGCAAGCCCCAGCCGTAAAGGTATATTCGAATCGTATCTTATCGTAAAGTTACGTTTGTCAAGTTGAATGTTGCATTCCCTGCAATAATCATAAAATACTTTAATCGTGGCCTTTAATAATCGGATTCCACCATAATAGCCTGACATGTTAACATTTTCCACCAGCTCATCAATGCTGTTGAAACTGGTCTTGTCGAGCCGGTGTGGCTGAATATCCAATTCAGGCGTATGGTACAACTGCACTTTAGCTTCGAAATTGGAAAAAAGAAAAGCAATGGTTTTGCCAAAATAGCCGTCGGAAGGATTTCCTATCACAGCTGCTCTTGGATGACAATATGTTTCAATGATCATAGTTCAACTTTCTGTGTTTATGAATTCCACTTATTTAGGGCAGACAGATTCATGTCATTTTCAGGAGTACGTGCCTGTGGTGTATATAAAAACTCCAGTTCCTTACTGAATCGTTCAATTATTTTTCCCCGAACCATTTTCATCGTGGTGTTCAGCAACCCATTTTCCTGATTAAAGGTTTCAGGTAATACAACATAAGCTGCCGGCAACCATCGCTCCGGAAACAATCCTTCGTGGGGGCCTCCCTTTTTGTAATTATTTATTTCTTCACTGATAATTTTTAGCGATTCCTTATTTCCTTCTTCACTTCCCGGCTCCAGGTCTCTTTCTTTCAATTCCCTGTTAATGGCTTCCATTTCGGGAACAATCATGGCACTGGTGTAGGAGTTCTGGTTATTGTACAAAAGCATTTGCTGAATGAATGGTGATTGTTCAACAAGGGCTTCTTCAATGCCTTCGGGACTGTATTTTTCTCCGTCATTTCCAATTAACAGGCTTTTAAATCGGCCAAGTACAAATAAAAATCCGTCCTTGTCAATATAGCCCATATCTCCGGTATGCAGCCATCCGTTTTTAAGGGTTTCTTCCGTCGCCTTTTGATTGTTCCAATACCCGAGCATCACGTTATCCCCTTTTATTACTATTTCTCCCTTTTGTCCAACGGGCAGTTCCTTTCCTTCTTCATCCAAAATTTTCAGCGCGAGGTATTTAACCAACTTTCCCGAAGAGCCAAATTTAATGGCATGCATGGCATTGGAAGAAATGACCGGAGATGCCTCAGTGAGTCCATAACCCTGGCAAATGGGCATTCCTAGAGCGTAAAAGAACCGTTGCAGTTCAATGTCGAGCAGCGCACCTCCGCCAATAAAAAGCTGCAGTTTACCACCAAAACCTTCCCTTATCTTTGAATATAGAATTTTATCAAAAACCGCCAGCAACGGTTTGAGGATACCTTTCCATCCTTTTCCCCGGTTGTAGCCCAATCCGTTATAAATATAGCTCACCTTAAGTGCGAAGTTAAAAATCTTAAACAGAGCATTGCCTTTTTTTCGGATTTGCCCTTCGATGTTTTGCCTGAACTTTTTTGAAAAGGCAGGAACACTCATCAACAGGGTAGGTTGAATTTCTTTTATATTCTGCGGAATATTTTTTAATGTTTCAAGAGGTGATTTTCCAACTTCAACTGAAGCTATACTGGCACCTTTGTACATGAATGCATACAGGCAACAGGTATGTGCAAAGGCATGATCCCAGGGAAGTATTGCAAGCGTACGCCAATCCTGATGGACCTCCATGAGGGTATTTGACTGTACCACATTTGCAGCATAATTCAGGTGTGAAAGCATAATGCCTTTGGGATCTGCTGTTGTTCCCGAAGTATAACTTATATTAGCCAAATCATCGGGTTTTATGTTTTTCCAGGTAGCTTCAACCTCCATCTGATGGGTCTTAAGGAATTCTTTCCCTTTATGAATAAGCTGACGATAATCTGAATCTTTTTTTCCCGGGTTTTCTTTTCCATCAATGAAAATTACTTTTTCCAGCTTAGGAAGACTTTTTCTTATAGCTTCTACTTTTGAAACATAAGGAGCCGAAACAAAAATATATTTACTTCCACTGTGTCTGAGCCGGAAGATTAGCTCATTTTCCTGCAGCCTTATTGAAAGCGGTACATTTACTCCACCTGCATACAGTATAGCCAATTCGCTGATGATCCAATCATTTCTTCCGTCGGAAATCAGTCCGCAACGGTCGCCTTTTTTAAAACCCATCGAAACAAGTCCGGCAGCAAGCTTTAAAACCTGCTCCCTAGTTTCCTTATAGGTAGTGCCTTCGTATTTGCCGCCTTTTTTTTCCCACAGATAAACATTATTTGGATATTTGTCAACGGCGGTTTCGAATAGTTCTATTAATGATTTCATTCCCAATCCGGGTATTTAAATTTTTTTTATCAAAAGTACAAAAAAGCAGAGAGATTGTTTATCCGGTTCATCGGTTTAATTCGTTTTTGCAGCTATATACAGGTGTATGAAACCTAAATCCCTCAGGGATTAACCTCAATTTCCGCTTTGGGTTAAAATTCACGGTATATTTAAGTTGTTGCAAACCTGTACACTGTTTTTTGATTATAGGTATCTCCTGGCATAAGCCATGTAGATGGAAAATTTGGCCGGTGAACCGAATCGGGATAATGCTGGGTTTCGAGTGCCACTCCTGAATAGGGGCCGAATTTTTTCTCCCCCTCAGTAATTAATTCCGGAATCCAGTACCCGGTATAGACTTGAATGCCTGGTTGTGTAGTATAAACTTCTATGCTTCTTTCGGAAGTCTGTTCACGCAAAGTGCCTGCATATTTAAGCTCACCCGTTTCATTTTCCAATACAAAATTGTTGTCGTACCCGGAAGGAAACTTTTTTATATCTTTGGCAAATGTCTTAAATTCACTAAAATCAAAGGGAGAATCAATCGTTGAAACAATACTACCTGTTGGAATCTGATCCGACATCTCGGTCATCTTTTCGGAGGCAAGTTTCAGTTCATGCTTCAGTATGTTGTCTCTTCCTGCTGTGAGATTGAAATAGTTATGGTTGGTAAGGTTTACTACCGTTGCTTCATCTGTTTTTGCTTCGAACTGAATCACCAGTTCGTTTTTGTTGTTAAGCTTATAGGTGCAGGAAACATCCAGGTTTCCGGGATAATTTTCTTCAAGATGCGGACTGTGGTAAAAAAGATTCACTCCGGCGGCATCTTCTTCTTCGAAAATGCCGGCTTCCCACAGTCTTTTATCGAACCCCTTTTTTCCTCCATGTAAATGATTCTGTCCGTTGTTGAGTTCAAGTGCATAGGATTTGCCGCCAATCTCAAGCTGCCCTTTGGAAATCCTGTTGGCATACCGTCCGATTATCGCTCCAAAGTAAGGGTAATTCTCCAAATAATCTTTCCCGAAATAATGTTCCAGTTTTGAAAATCCACAAACAACATTTTCCCTCTTTCCCTCCTTGTCAGGCATTTCAATATGCGTAATTATACCGCCGTAATTGGTTACTTTTAATGTAAAATTGTTGTCATTTTCTATTGTAAAAAGTTTTGCTTCCCTTCCATCGGGAAGAATGCCAAAAGGTGTTGTTTGTATATTCATGATTCTGTTATTAGTGAAAATTCCTTTATTTATACAAAAATGCAAAAAATGACCCAGAAAACAGGTAGGTAATGGTAGTGTTTTAGAATGTAACGGAATTAAAAGGAATTCTTATATTTGTTCTCAACCTAAATTTGGAACTTTTGAAAAAAATTATTAAAATCAATCAACAATCAGTTCAGCCAAAATACCGGCAAATTATTGATTCGGTTTATTGTGCCATTGAATGCGGAGCCATAAAGAAAGGGGATAAGATTCCTTCAATTAATCAGGTAAGCTCCGAATTTAATCTGAGTAGAGATACTGTGATGTCTGCCTTTAATGAATTAAAGTCGAGGGGAGTACTCTTGAGCCAGCCTGGAAAAGGGTATTATCTGGCAACGGTTGATGTGCTTCGCGATGAAAAAGTCTTTATTCTTTTTGATGAGTTTAATGCCTTTAAGGAAGATTTATACAATTCACTCGTTAATTCAATTCGGAGAAGAGCTAAAGAGGAAGTTTATTTTCATCATTCGAATTTAAAAATTTTCAAAAGCCTCATTCAGGAATGTGCAGGCCTTTATACTTCATATATAATCATGCCGGGTACTCTTGAAAATATTGGACAAATTATTTCAAAACTTCCATCCGACCGAGTATTTATACTAGACCGGTTACAACCCGAACTTAAACAATACCCGGTTGTTTATCAGGATTTTGAAATGGATTTCTATGATGCACTGGTGAGTGGTCATGCATTGCTTAAAAAATACCTTAAACTGGTTTTTATTCACACGGAAGGAAAAGAACCGGTTGAACGACTCAAAGGGTTTGAACGCTTTTGTAAGGAATATAATTTTAAATACCAGGTTGTGAATTCTATCGATGGAAACAGGCCGGGCCTGTATGAAGCCTGGTTCTTAACTTCCGATCGAGATTTGGTAAAGCTTGTGAAAATAGCCAGGGAATATAAATATAAACTGGGAAAAAAATTTGGAATCGTATCTTTTAACGATACCATGTTAAAAGAAGTAGTTGCAGGAGGTATAACTACCATTTCAACCGATTTTATTGAAATGGGAAAAAATCTGGCTGGTATGCTGTTAAATCACAGAAGAGAAAATATTCGAAACCCATCGAGACTTATCATCCGAAAAAGCCTGTAGAAGGGAAACGGAATATTGTAATTTTTATATAATTTACATTTTTAAAATATATATTTGTCCAACCAGTACCTGCCGGTTAGTTATTTCAATTAAATTCAATTATTATGACAGTTGATCAGTTAAAAGAAAAGTTCCTGGAGAAATATGGTGAAGGTGAAGTCAGTGGATATTTTTCCCCCGGTCGTGTTAACCTCATAGGAGAGCATACCGATTATAACGGTGGGTATGTTTTTCCATGCGCCATTAGTTTTGGAAATTATTGCCTTCTGCGTAAAACAGGCCGTAAGTCTGTGCGTTTTGCTTCCCTGAACCAGGAATTTGAAACTGAAATTGGCATAGCTGATTTAAATAAAAAAGTTGGAAAAGAGTGGGTGAATTATCCCATCGGAGTTTTTGCCCAATATTTAAAAAGAGGAATTGTGTTTGACGAAGGGGCTGACATGTTGTTCTACGGGAATGTTCCCAATGGTGCAGGACTTTCTTCTTCGGCAGCGTTAGAGATGGTAACTGCTGTTGCAGTTAATGATACCTGGAAGGTTGATCTCAAAAGACTCGATTTGATTAAAATGGCACAAAAAGCGGAACATGAGTTTGCCGGAGTTATGTGCGGCATTATGGATCAGTTTGCATCGGGAATGGGAAAAGCCAACCATGCGATTTTTCTCGATTGCGATACCCTTGAATACAGCCTCGTGCCGGTGCTGCTGGAAGGTGCCAAAATTGTGATAAGCAATACAAACAGTCCCCGTAAACTGGATGCGGGAAAGTACAATCAGCGTGTTGCCGAATGTCAGGATGCTGTTAAGGAAATAAATAAACTGCTTAAGCCCATATCGAAACTGGTGGAATGTACCCTGAGTGAATTTAAACAAATAGAGGGTAAGTTTACTGATGAAACTGCCAAACGCAGAGCAAGGCATGTTATTAGTGAAATTGAACGCACGGAAGAAGCAGTGCGGCAGCTGAAGCATGGGAATCTCGAACGTTTTGGAGAATTGATGAATGCATCGCATGATTCGCTTCGTGATGATTATGAAGTTACGGGCCCTGAACTTGACACAATGGTGGAAGAAGCCAGAAAGATTGAAGGTGTTATCGGATCGCGCATGACTGGGGGTGGTTTCGGGGGATGTACAGTGAGCATAGTAAAAGATGAAGCTATCCCTGAGTTTATTGGCCAGGTAGGAAGAAATTATGAGCAAAAAACCGGTTTAAAAGCGGAAATATATGTGGCTGAAATAAGTGATGGCTCGAAAAAACTTTTCTGAAGTATTATTTCTGTTATATTCGCATTGAAATATAATTCTTACTTAAATTAATATTAAAAATCAAAGATTATGAATCAACGTAAAAGTTATGTGGTGCCAATAATTATGATGATCCTGCTTTTTGGTATGATTGCATTCGTCACAAATTTGGCAGCACCTATGGGTATTGTTCTAAAGAATCAGTTTAATGTACCCAATTCCCTTGGTCTTTTGGGAAACCTGGCAAACTTTATTGCCTATGCCGTTATGGGTATTCCGGGGGGAATTCTGTTGCAGAAAATCGGATATAAGAAAACCGCTTTAATTGCCATAGCCATCGGATTTGTTGGAGTGGGTATTCAATATCTGTCGGGTCATGCCGAAAGTTTTGGTGTCTATTTATTGGGTGCATTCGTTGCAGGTTTCTCCATGTGTTTACTGAACATTGTGGTAAACCCGATGCTAAATACCCTTGGTGGCGGTGGGAATAAAGGAAACCAGCTTATACAGGTGGGAGGTTCTTTTAACTCCATTTTAGCTACTTTTACTCCTATTTTTGTTGGAATCCTGATTGGTGAAGCGACAAAAGCCAGCATTACCGATGTATTTCCTATCATGTACATTGCAATGGGAGTTTTTGCCCTGGTATTTTTTATCATGTGGGCTACTTCCATTCCCGAACCTCACGCCGATCAGCCTGATGAACCCCTTGGAACACTTATGTCGGGTGCATTGAAATTCAGGCATTTTGTGCTGGGAGCCATAGCGATTTTTGTATATGTGGGTGTTGAAGTTGGAGTACCGGGAATTGCAAATTTATATATGACAACGCCTACCACAGAACAGTCACAATCAATAATCGATCAGTACAACAGCCCGGGTGGGAGTCAGGCGATTAGTGAAGATGCCTACCAAAGTGCGCAAAAAATTCTTGCCGGCGGAGATACACCGGGACTGGGTATTGGTACCGGTATAGCCGGCGGTGTTGTGGGTTTTTACTGGCTGCTGATGCTGGTGGGGCGATTGTTTGGTGCCGGTTTCGGACATAAAATATCCAGTAAAAAGATGTTGAGTTTTGCCTCCCTTCTTGGGGTTGTGCTTGTATTACTGGCGATATTCTGGCCCATCACATCCAGGATGTCTATGCCAACATTCAATGTTGTTGCCGGTGAAGTCCAGTTTGGTTTAAATCCCGTACCTTTCAAATTCTTCTTCCTTGCTTTGGTTGGATTATGTACATCAATTATGTGGGGAAGTATTTTTAATCTTGCTGTTGAAGGATTAGGAAAATACCTGGCAGCAGCATCGGGAATCTTTATGGTATTGGTTGCTGGTGGCGGTATTCTTCCTGCAATTCAAGGCTGGATTGCCGATATTGCAACCTATGAAGCCAGCTATTGGGTAATTGTCGCCGGATTAGGTTATCTCTTGTTTTATGGTGTTATTGGAAGTAATGCCACAAAAACAGAAGAAGAGTCAATTTTGGAAGGCAGAACTATTCTGGGAGCGAAAGAACAGGAATAAGAAGAAGATGTAAACGGTTCTGATTAAAATAAATCAATGATAAGCCGTTTCAGGGGCAGCCTTGGAACGGTTTGTTTTTTTGTGTGAAGCCGCTGTAATTTACAGAGATTCCCTTGCACTGTGATTTGTGAAAAAAAAGCTGCCGGTTATCTGGCAGCTTTTTTTAGATTATTGAAGTTTTTTGTATTTAAACCGTTTTGGTGATGCATCTTCCAGACGCCTTTTCCTGTTTTCTTCATACTCCGTAAATGAGCCTTCGAAGAAATAAACTTTTGCTTCTCCTTCAAATGAAAGAATGTGGGTGGCAATACGATCGAGAAACCACCGGTCGTGGGAAATAACAACGGCACACCCGGCAAAATTTTCAAGTCCTTCCTCCAGTGCACGCAGGGTATTCACATCAATATCATTCGTAGGTTCATCAAGCAGCAGTACATTGCCTTCCGATTTTAATGCAAGTGCAAGGTGCAGCCTGTTGCGTTCTCCACCCGATAATACGCCACACTTTTTTTCCTGGTCGGCACCGGTGAAATTAAACCGTGCCACATAAGCACGTGCATTCACCTGCCGGTTGCCCAGCATAATGGTTTCAGTTCCGCCAGAGATAACATGAAATACCGATTTTTCCGGATCGATGGCCTGGTGAGTTTGATCAACATAGCTTATTTTGACGGTTTCACCGACAAGAATTTTCCCTGAATTAGGTTCCAGCTGATCCATAATCAGTTTGAAAAGAGTGGATTTTCCTGCACCGTTTGGTCCTATTACTCCAATGATTCCTGATCGGGGAAGCTTAAAGCTAAGGTCTTCAAACAAGAGCCTCTCACCAAAGCTTTTTGAAATACCTTCCATTTCAATTACCTTTTCGCCCAGCCGTGGCCCGTTCGGTATGAAGATTTCGAGTTTTTCTTCCTTTTGTTTTTCATCTTCATTCAGCATCTTGTCGTAAGCATGTAAGCGGGCTTTCGATTTTGCCTGACGTGCCTTCGGGGCCATACGAACCCATTCCAGCTCCCGTTCCAATGTTTTTCTGCGTTTCTGACTTCCTTTTTCTTCCTGCTCCAGGCGTTGGGATTTTTGTTCGAGCCACGATGTATAATTGCCTTTCCAGGGTATTCCCTGTCCGCGGTCCAGTTCCAGAATCCAGCCTGCAACATTATCGAGAAAGTACCGGTCGTGGGTGATGCAGATTACTGTGCCTTTATATTGTGCCAGGTGCATTTCCAGCCATTGAATACTTTCTGCATCAAGATGGTTGGTGGGTTCATCGAGAAGCAGAATATCGGGTTCCTGCAATAACAGCCGGCATAAAGCTACACGGCGCCTTTCCCCTCCTGAAAGCTCATGTACCGGTTGATTGTCCGGCGGGCACTGCAATGCATCCATAGCCCGCTCAAGCCGGGTATCCAGGTTCCAGGCATCGGTCTGATCTATTTTCTCCTGTAGCTTTGCCTGTTCGTCCATCAGTTTGCCCATCTCTTCGGGGTTCTCATACACTTCGGGCAGGCCAAACTTCAGGTTGATTTCCTCATAGTCTGCCAATATATCCACTACCTCCTGCACCCCTTCTTTTACTACTTCAATAACTGTTTTAGATTCATCCAGCTCAGGTTCCTGCTTTAAAAGGCCTGTAGTATAGCCCGGCGCAAATACCAGTTCCCCATTGAAATTCTTTTCTTCACCCGCAATAATGCGAAGCAAAGTCGATTTCCCCGAACCGTTTAACCCAATGATCCCGATCTTGGCCCCCAGGAAAAAAGACAGCGATATGTCTTTTATTATTGTTTTATTGGGTGGGTAAGTCTTGCTTACCTTATACATCGAAAAGATGATTTTTTTATCGTCGCTCATTTTTATTGAATAAATTATCAGGCAAAAATACAACAGTATTTTGGGATTTCATCCTGTTACAGAGTTTAGAACAGGATTAAGATAAAGATTAAAATTCATCCTCTTAGCTTTAAAAATGATTTTTCGTCTGGCATTTGCAAAAAGGAAATCTCTTGATAATAATCAGCATTTCCGATGACAAGATGTGTCTTTATTTATGTAAAGACTTTTCTTTAAAATTATTGGCAATGATGAAAACCATCAGAAATAATTTTACTGGTAAAATTATCGATTACGTTTCTGCATCCTGTAAAAGAAAGTTTCAAGAGTGTACCAATTCTATACCTTGGTGTACCAATTCCATACCTTGTCCGGATTAAACTCAATACAAACTCAATATAAATTCAATGTTAATTCAATTTAAATTCGGTTTCAATTGAATTTACATTGAATTAACGCTGAATTTAATATGAGTTTATATCGTTCGGTTTATAGATTAAAGTACTTTCTCAGATCAAGCTCTTGGGGATTTTAAAAATCAGGATAGATGCTGTTTCATGTGAAAATTGTATGGGAATGAACCCTGGTGATATGGGTTAATGCAGGACAGTTGCCGGCTACTCTGTTTTTAAAGTCCACTGATTATTTCTTCAAAATCCGATTGCAAATCTTCATGAAGCGTTGAATTGACTTTTTTAATTCTTTTAACCTGGTTCAAATAAAGGTTTAAAACAGCCCGGTTGGCATTTATCCGCAGATTGGAATTCTTCATTTTCATACAGAAATAGATAAGTAATTCAATTTCAACTTCTTTTGAACCTGAGTAGCGGATATATTTATTGGTAGTACGAAGAACTTTTCGCAGTGTTTTTTTTGCCAGGTAGAAGCTGCTGCTGTTAAGGTTCAGAAATTGTTCATCTATTTCCTTCTTGACACCATAGATAAAATCCTGCTGATTGAATGATTCAAACAGCAGGTAGTGCAACAGCTCTTTATTTTCTTTTTTGAATTTGGCAAGACGAACAATGATTTCCTGCAACTGCTGCGAAGAACAGATGTTTAATTCCTTTTTTAATTCACTGAGCGGTGCTGTATCCATCCATTCCCCTGGTAACGGATTATCGTTTTACCGGCTTTCCATCCACCTCAATCCAATCGAGTCTTGAGCAGGCAGCAGATTGGCCGCCGGGCATCAAATCGGTAAAACCTATCTCCTCCACATCAGACAGATCAGGATTATCTGCCGGTCCTACTTCTACTACACGGTTTATATCAAGTTTGTGCCAGGTAACATCCTGCAGGTTAAATTCACTGATTTGCCAATCTTCTGACGGGCCAGTGTAAAGATCGCTGATTAACCAGGAGCCATCAGCAAGTTTCAGGGCAATGCGCAATTCCCTCAGGCCGGCTTGTTTGGTACGCCACCTGATTTTAGAAAAGCCGGTTAAATCCACATTGTTAGTTTTTTGTTTCAGGGAAACCAGCCAGTTGTCAAGGCATGTTCCCGACCATACGTAAAATGGATCATCTACAGGCCTTTCATGGTTGCTCTTTTTTATGCCTTCTTTTCCCGGGCCATAGGTCTGGAGAAGCAATTCAGGATTATTGACATGTTTTTGGGTGATTGGTGTTTCAGGAGGAATTTCTTTCCAGTCTTCCCTGAAAAACAATCCCGGCCGATAACTTTCCTGGGCAAACGATACTTGTGCTTCTATAAGAAAGAGCACTGACAGCATGAGCAATGATTTTATTTTCATCTGTAGTAAACTATTAATTAGAAAAATTTTTGGATATCAATAAATTCAGCAATAACTTCCGGCTGCCTTACCTTTAGGCAATTTGCCGGAGGACATTCCTGCAAAAATACAATTTCAAAAAGATATTAAAAAGATTTTGAATTTTATTTGCCTGTTTCTAGTCTGTAACGGAGAGAAGGGGGGATAAATTTTACTATTTTCGTCATTTTCTTATGAATTTGGAAATAAACCTATCTGCGGATATTCGGCAATTTTGTTCTATTGCCGGCTGCAAGAAATAAAAAACAACAGCATTGAAGTTATTGCTATAAAACAGTTACAGAAATTACCGATGATGAAGCGCAGAGAAAGAACCCAAACTGATATTAAATCCGGTGAACCGGCATTGTTGTGGATAATTTGTTTTATTGCTTCTCTGGGAGGCGTGCTTTTTGGGTTTGATACCGCAGTTATTTCGGGCACATTTGGGATGGTGGAAACACAGTTTGGGTTATCAAAGATTGAGCTGGGATGGTTTGGAAGTTCGGCATTGACTGGTGCTATTGCCGGAGCCTTTTCGGCAGGCATCCTTAGTGACCGTTTGGGACGTAAACCTGTATTACTCATTTCAGCATTTTTGTTTTTTATTTCCGCCTTATTCTCGTCCATTCCGCCAAATTTTTCCTGGCTCATTGCTGCAAGGCTGATTGGCGGAATAGGTGTGGGAATTGCGTCGGTACTTTCACCCATGTATATTTCTGAATTTGCTCCTGCAAATATCAGGGGCAGACTGGTTGCTTTATATCAACTGGCAATTGTGGTGGGTATTCTTTTTGCTTATTTTTCGAACTGGGTGTTGTTACAATATGCCGGTTCTCCGGAAAATATTTTTACTGAAGGGATTCCGGAAATGGTATTTCGAACCGAGATCTGGCGCGGCATGTTTGCTGCTGAAATGGTGCCCAGTGGTTTATTTTTGCTGTTGCTGTTCTTTGTGCCGGAAAGTCCCCGCTGGCTGATTGACCGGGGCCTGCAGGAAAAAGGCATGAGCTTGCTGCGCAGGATAAACAGGAATTTTGATGAAGGCGAATTTCTGAAACTCAGGGAAAAGAAGAAAAAGAAAGTAAGTATTGGTGAGCTTTTTAAACCTGGTCTGAGGCGGGCGCTTCTTATTGGTAGCGGCCTGTCGGTTTTTGGCCAGTTTACGGGGGTTAATATCGTTATCTACTATGGACCCACCATTCTTGAAGGGGCAGGTTTTGCATTGGATAGTGCTGTGCAGTTTCAGGTGCTGATTGGGCTAATTAATCTGATTTTTACCATTGCTGCACTGCTCAAAATCGACAGCTGGGGCCGTCGCCCATTGCTGATTGGTGGCATGTCGGCCGTATTTATTTCTTTATGTGGAATAGGTCTGCTTTTTGCAACCGGTATTTTATCGGGAATCTGGATTGTTGTGCTTTTTTGTATATATATCGGAAGCCTTGCCCTGTCAATTAATGCGGTTATATGGGTGATTATTGGTGAGATTTATCCCACCCATATACGGGGAAGGGCCATGTCGGTTGCGACTTTTGCCAATTGGGCAACTAATTTTACTGCAGCTTTCCTGTTTCCCTGGTACGTATCTAAAACCGGAATGGGGGCTGGTTTCTTCACTTTTGCTGTTTTCTGCCTCGCGGGTACAATTTTCTTTTTTTATTTTATCCCTGAAACAAAAGGAAGAAGTCTGGAGGAAATTGAAAGATACTGGAAAAAATTCGGAGACGAGGTATAAGATAATACGACACGATACAAGATCGTTTAATACAAGACAATAGGAAATTGTGGAATGGAAAGAATGATGAGGAAATCCAGAAATATTTACTTTCGTAAATACCTGTTTCCCATCTTTTTTCAGTATATTGATATGCAGTAGAAAGATATTAAACAGTACCAGATGAAACAGATAACCGTATGATTACCCTGATTCTTTTAATGGCTTTTTGCCTCTTTCATCAGGATGTGCTCCCGGAAAAGGTGGATGAAACACCTGAATATGAAACAGGTCATCCTTACAAAGGCTGGAAGGAAGGAGAACTTGATATTCATCATATTTATACCGGCCGGGGAGAATCCAGCTTTTTACTGTTCCCGGATGGAACCTCACTGCTTATTGACGCAGGCGACAGATTTCCCGGAGATTATTCAAAAATGTGTAAAGCATTACCCGATAATTCCCGACAGCCGGGTGAATGGATTGCACGATACATTAAAAAAGTTAATCCTTTTAAAAATAGGGTGGATTACCTTTTGGTTTCTCATTTTCATAGTGATCATATTGGAAACATTAACAATAATGCACTTGTTACGAAGGGTCGTAAGCCAAATTATATCCTTTCGGGAATTGCTGAAGTTGGAGAATATGTCGATTTTAATTACCTGCTCGACAGGGGATGGCCGGAATATGATTATCCAAAAGCAATTGAAGGTCCGGAATTTGAAAATTACAAAGCTTTTCTTGAATGGAAAATAAAGAACAACAGCCTCAATCCTTTAGATTTTAAGGCAGGCGAAATTGATCAAATTCAGCTTCAAAAAAATCGTCGTGCCTATTCTTCACTTTTTCATGTACAAAATCTGGTTGAAAATGGTGTGGTCTGGGATGCACAGCGAAAGGAATATATTCGTTATTTTGATAAAAATAAACTCAATACCGTTAAATCGATAAATGAAAATACTACAAGTATCGGAATAAAAATTACATATGGTCCATTCAGTTATTTTACTGCCGGTGATTTAAGTGGAAATTTATTGAATGAAGCGGGAAATCCAGTCAATGTAGAAGAAGAAGTTGGTAAAATAGCAGGCCCGGTTAATGTTTGCAAAGCAAACCACCATGCTTTCAAAGATGCATTGACTACTGGTTTTCTGGAGAATATAAAGGCTTCAGTTTTTATTGTCCCTGTCTGGGATTTTGAGCATATACAGGAGAGTGTGCTGGAAAGAATATTTTCTGTTCCAATGGGATCGAAAGAAAGGTTTGTTTTTTTTACCAATTTACCCGATGAAAGAAAATCAGTTACATCCGATATGAGATGGAGACAAAATGTTTCACCCGATGATGGTCATGTTGTAGTAAAAGTATTGAACGGAGGTACCCGGTACAAAATATATGTTTTGTCGGCAGAAGATGAAGAGCTCATGGTTAAAAAGATATTTGGTCCTTTTAATTCAGAATAGCAGGCAGTAGACGATACAAAAACCGGAAATTTTAAACGATTTTGAAATTAAAGTATGATTAAACCTGTTTTATTGTGAAAAGAATGATTTGGATTATCTTCATTGTTCCATCCATACTGATTTCCTGTGGGGAAAAGCAGAAAACAATTTCAACTCCAGCATCTAAATCTGTTCTTCAGGTTGATTATTCATTTCCTACTTCTGATAAGCCTCAGTCGAAATTGTGGTTTATGGATGACACCTGGTGGGTTCTATTGCCCCGGTCAGCAGGACCTTCTTTATGGCAGCGGACGGATGACGGATGGAAGGAACATGAAGAAATAACTGCCCTGATGGTCAATATCCCTGGGAGGGTGGATGTGTGGGCAGGGGAAAATGAAATTACAGCAGTAGGAGTATCGGACGATTCGCTGGTTGTGTTTCAATTAATGAATTCAGGTTCAAACTGGGAATTCAGGTTTTTAGATGCATTATATCCACCTGATAATAAAGCATCTATGGAAACTGCCACTATCTCAAGGGATAAGGAGGGGCAATTTTGGGTGGCTGCAGATGCCGGAGATAAAATTTGCATCTGGAGTTCTTTTCAAGCAGATGGACCGTGGAAGGGCCCTTATGTTTTGGGCAGCGGGATTGATGACGATGATATTTGTTTAGCAACAACACTTCCTGAAGGAGTGGGAGTCATCTGGTCGGATCAGAAACATGAGACAGTGCTGATTCGAATTCATGAAAACAATCAGCCGTTCGAAAGATGGGGAGATGTCATAACGATTGAACAGGGAAATAAAACTGCTGACGATCATCTGAATGCTGTATTAACATCCAACGGAACATTATGGGTGGTAACCAAAAACAGTGTAGATGAAATTGGTCAACCGCAGTTTGTTCTGAGAGTAAGAAATCGTGAAGGGCTTTGGGCAAATTATCCCTATTGTAAGCTGGATAAGGTTAAATATCCCAGTCGTCCTGTCATTTTTGCAGTAGAAAACAACCCTTCATTGATTCTTAGCGGGCATACCATCTACAATCATGCCAACAGCTATCTGGGAGAAATTGATTTTGGTGTTATTGATACATTGAATCCGGATATCCTTAAACAGCTATCTTCAGTCATTATTCCCGATACCACAGGCTGGAGGGGGCAAAATTTAATTAATGATGTAACCGGTCCCAAAAATCCTTTCCCTAAAGAAGGACCATGGATTATTCTTGCCTCCGATAAAGAAGGGCGGGTTTATGAAGCCGATTTGTCGGTGTATTTTGAGTAAAAGCTTATAGTTGGAATACTGAATTATCCTGTAATTAAAAATAATATTTAAGTAACAAATATGAAAATGGTAAAAATCAGACTTTGTTTTTCATCATTAATTATTATGATGAGTATTGTATTTATTTTAGTTGTTTCCAAACAGAATGTATCTGGGCACACTACGGTCATACAAAATTGGAAAATCCAGTCTGGGTCTTATGTGCGCCAGAGGGGAGAGATAATTTCCCGGGTAAACTATATTGATACCAGCTGGTATTCAGTTAAAGGTGCATCTACTGTTTTAGCAGCACTTGTGGAAAATGGTGTGTATCCTGATCCTTATTACGGAACAAATCTGGCAAGGATTCCGGGATATTTAGCTGGTAACTATAGGTTGGATATGCCAGCAAGTAGTCCCTTTAATGTACACTGGTGGTATCGATCGGAATTCAATATTTCAGCAGAACAAGACCGCAAGAATATATATCTTTTACTTCATAGTATAAATTATAAAGCGAATGTTTGGATTAACGGGAAATTGGTAGCCGATTCAACAGAAATTGAAGGGGCCTTTCGTTTATTTGAATTAGATATAACCGATTATCTTTTACCCGGTAATATGAATGCTATTGCTTTAGAGATTGTGCCTCCTACAGGTGTTGATCCTTCCATTCGCTGGATGCAGGGAACCCCCCATCCTCCGGATAATGATGCAGGTATATGGTATGATGTCAAAATTAAATCTGGTGGACCAATTCATCTTAAAGATCCTCATGTGGTTACAAAATTAAGCTTGCCGGAAATGGATAAATCTGATCTGACGGTATCCGGAATATTAATGAATAAAGCAAAAGGTGAGGTTAATGGAATTCTTCAGGGCACCATTACTCATGTTAATAATATCAATGAAGGAGGAACGTCGGAAGGGAGTCCGGGGAAAATTGAGTTTTCTCAGAACATCAGTTTTAAAAAGGATGAAACAACCGTCAGGTTTTCAAAACAAATAGAAATTAAAAATCCCAAAGTTTGGTGGCCTGTTAATTTGGGGCGGCAAAATTTATATGATTTAGTTATAGAAGTTAAAACGGAATCAGGTATTGTATCAGAACGAGATACCATTAGATTTGGAATTCGGGAAGTATCTGCGAAACTGGAAGCATATGAAGAAAGTGTCCCTTTGATTGGTCAAAGTGCAGGAGCCGATAAAAACGAAGCAGGACCACATACACAAAAAAAAGTTATGGTGCACTGGATCAATGGAAAACGTATTCTTATCAGAGGAGGTGACTGGACGGAAAACATGATGATGGAGACTTCACCCATCGAAGAGGAGGCTGCAATAAGGTATGCCAAAAATATGAATCTGAATACACTTCGACTGGAAAGCTTTTGGGGATCAGATTATTTTTTTGATTTAGCTGACAAGTATGGAATAATGATTTTTAACGGTTTAAACTGCTGTTCAATATGGGAGGAATGGGATAGATGGAACGAACAAACGGCGGATGTAGCTGTTTCCAGTCTTCAGGATCAGGTTATACGATTACGCAATCATCCGAGTATAGTTAACTGGGTATTAGGAAGTGACAATTATCCCCCGGAAGAAATTGAACGACGATACATCAATGTAGTAACTGAAAATGATCCTGGAACACCTTATGTTTCTGTTATGCCAAACAGAATTAGTACTGTTTTCGGTTATTCAGGATATAGTGAGAGAGGCCCTGGAAGGGATGCAGCTCCTTCAGAATGGTACAGGAAAATGGAAGGATTAAATTGGGAATCAGGTGGTGCCGGCGGGGAACAGATCCCACCCATTGAAAGTATGCGGGCCATGATGCCTAAAAACGATCTATGGCCTATCAGTGGCTCCTGGGATATTCGGTTATGGCAGGGAATGTATGAGTCAGGAAGGCAGCAGTTTTACGATCGATATGGCAGGCCAGGATCTCTTGAAGAATATTGTATCACATCTCAGGCATGGCAATACGAATCAAACAGGGCAGTCTATGAAGCCACTGCCCGAAAAAAATATTTAACCAGTGGAAACTTAAAATACCGGTACAATACGGGTTGGCCTGCTTTATGTTTTCAGTTTTACGATTATTATCTGCGGCCGAATGGTTCTTTCTATGGTACACAAAAAGCTTGTGAACCGCTTCATTTGCAGTATTCTTATGATGACAGTTCTGTATACGTTACAAATAGTTTCTACCAATCCTTTAATAACTTACAGGTTACCGCAACTGTATATAATATGGACATGACTGAAAAGTATCAAAAAACCAGTTCAGTTGACATAGGATCCGATGGCTCAAAAGAGGTGTTTCGGGTTCCACCCATAAACGGACTTTCGGACACTTATTTTTTGAATTTGGAAATGAAGGATGAAAAGAGTAACCCGATAAGCAGAAATTTCTATTGGTTGTCAGCGAAAGGAGATTTGCAAGGCAATTTTCGCAGTTTGAAAAACCTCAATACCGTGGAATTAGAGACAACCTCAACCTTTGTGCAAAATGAAAAATCTACCACAGTCAATATATTTTTAAAGAATCCATCCAAAGATTTGGCATTTTTTGTACACCCAACCATAATAAAAGGCTTACATGGCACTGAAGTATTACCGGTATATTGGAGTTCTAATTACTTCAGTCTATTACCAGGTCAGAAATATGAAGTCACAGCAACATTCGAGACTTTTTTACTGGCAGGAAAAAAACCAAATGTAAAGATTGAAGGGTGGAATATCAAATCAAAAGAATATTCGCTTAATAAACCCAACATTGATGTGACCCCAACTCTTAAATATAGTGATTTTATTGTTCCGGATAGTATAGGGTTAGGTCGGAATTTCATAGCAGGTGTCAAAGTTACAAATGATGCAAAGGTTGGAAGCAGCATATTGGAGAGCCGGGAATACCTGTATGTTGACGGACGCTCGCAAGGATATAAACGCATTGCTCTTGCTCCGGGAGAAAGTAAAATCCTTCTCTGGCCCTATGTAAAGCTGCATAACCCGGGAAAGCATCAGGTAGGTATAAGCCAAAATCCTCCTAAAACCATTATCGCCGGCGAAGATCATTTCTTTCCTGTAAAAAATCAAGGCATGATAAAGATACCCTGATTTCTGGAAGCTGAACCGAATAAGGATGAAATAAAGCACCCGGTTAACTTTACTTGATTTTTTCAGGGGTATCATAATGCCTCTACTCATAAGTGGAGGTATCTTGTAATTTTTTACACGACCTGAATTTGAAGATACTTCATGTCTGCTAGTTTTTAATCAATTTGCACTGGACGTGCATGTTTTTTTATGCATGACAAACCTTTTACAGTAGGAAATTTCTGGGGCATGAGCATCTTTCCTGGTTTTATAAAATACTCTAACTTGCAGGCAGATCCGCAGGCGGATACGTTCAGGCAAGGATTTATTATGGCCATCTTTATAAAGTAAACAAAAAACAGGCAAGGGAGCTTGTATTCCTTTGCCTGTTCCGCCCTGGAATCACTACCTTTGCCGCAATTTAACTGCAGAGGAGGTTAATGAGGGGCAAAATTCTTTCATTGTTCTTTGAAAATCCCATACCAAAATTAAAAATACTGTTTTAATATTATCCTACAATCTTACAAGGAGTCAACCATTACCATAAAAATACAATCTTTTTTAAACCATTTTCATAAAAAAAGAGGTTAAGAAAAAAAAAGTTATTATCTTGGTCACCAATTAGAACTCTAAATATGAAACAATAAAGGAGAAAGAACCTATTGGGAGCATATATGGGAAAATTTTCGAAGTGGTGACAAAATGGCATTTGAAATTATATACAATGAGTATATCGATGCACTGTTTTCCTATGGGGCTCGTATTACCACTCATAAAGCTTTACTGGAGGATGCCATACAGGATTTGTTCCTCGATATTTATAAATATGGTAAAAAATTAAATAAACCCAAATCCCTTGAGTTTTATCTTTATAAAGCACTCAGGAGAATTATCATACGAAAATTAAAAGAAAAATTCCGGTTTGTGCATCCCGAGCAGTTTGCTGAGCAGTTTCATTTAAAATTTCCGTTGGAAGATATGCATTCAGATAACCTGGAGGAGCATATTGAAATATTGCAAAAGGAACTGGTTAACCTGGATGCAAGAAAACGTGAACTTTTATTTCTGAAATTTACCAGCGGTTTGACCTATAATGATATTGGTGCATGTTGATTGACTGTAAACCCGATACAGTAAAAAAACAGATTTCCAGAATTCTAGTTCACTTAAGGGAGAAAATGAAAAAGCAAGTATTGGGATTACTGATAATTATGAGATAAAATATAATCCGCTGCTTTCGTTAATAATCATTGCCTGTTTTTTTAAAGTATAAAAAAAGAATATTTTTTTGTCCCTTTTTTTAAACTTCTTCCTCCTTACTCTGTTGAACTGAATCAATAAATATGAATTTTAATCGGCTATTCGAAAATCCACTGTTTTTTAAATGGATATTCCATTCATCACCTGGTATAAATGACTATTGGGAGCATTACATTGAAAATAATCCGGACGACAGGGAGCAAATCATCAATTTTAAACATCAAATTGAATCATATCTCAAATTCGATAAAAAAGTATTAACCGATTCGGGGAAGAAAGCACTTGCCGTGCGTATAGCAAGGAAGCTGGAAAAGGAAGACGTGAAAAATATCGGTGGCAAGAAAATACGTATGGCAATGGGTTATGCTGCCATAGCCATAATTTTTTTATTCATAGGAGGTAGTTTAGTTTATTTGTACATGGAGCGCAGGCAGCCGCAGATTATAGTTGACAATGCTGCGCTGCCTGCCCATGTTCAGGAGCCTGTACTTATACTTGGTGACAAAAGTCAGATTTCCCTTAACCAGGGAGAATCGCATCTGGAATATTCAGCCAGGGGTAAAATTATTCTTAATCAGGAACGGACAATTAAGGAAGATAACAAAAATGCCCCACCCGAAATGAATACGCTCGTTATACCCTATGGCAGCCGTTCTGTCGTCACTTTATCTGATGGGACCAGGGTATGGCTGAATGCCGGCAGCCGGCTCATCTATCCTTCAAAATTTGTTGACAAGAGCAGAGAGGTATTTCTTGTAGGTGAAGCATTTTTTGATGTAAAGGAAAATAAAAACCAACCTTTTGTGGTAAAAACAATCGATGTGCAGGTGGAGGTTCTTGGCACCCGGTTTAATGTAATGGCCTATCCGGAGGATTTTGCCGTACAAACGGTGCTGGAAGAAGGCAGCGTGGAAATTAAAAGCAATGGTGCCGGCAGAAAGGAGAAAGGATTAACTCTTGAGCCCGGACACATGGCATACTAATAAAAAGACACAGGAAACCGAATTCAAAAGGTAAATTTAGATGAACATACCTTGTGGACCAGTGGTTTGTTTAGCTTTACAAATACCGATTTTAACCGGATTACAAAAAAGCTGGAACGGTATTACAACATTCGGTTTCAGTTTGATGATCCATTCAAGGTGGAATCCAGATATCGGGGAAACTGGATGTAACAAAAGAACGGGCTGAAGTTTTTCAGTACCTGGAGCGGTTAACGGGTTTGCAGATTGTTGAAATCAATGAAAGAAATTATTTAATCAAATAACAATAAAAACCCGGAAGGTGGTGGCACACCTGCCGGGTAATAAAATAAATACCAAATTATCTTAGTATTTATTATAAACTTTTCAAAATTATGAAAATTTTTTATTTAACTGGTTTTCCTGCAGGGAAAATCAAAAAAGATTGGGGGCGAATTATGCGTTTAATATTTTTTTTAATTATTGGCTTTTTCTTTACTGCAAATGCCAGCAGCTATTCGCAAAACACCCGGCTCAACGTTAAACTCAAAAATGAAACCGTGGCGGAGCTGATTAAGTATGTAGAGGAAAACAGCGAGTTTGTTTTTTTGTACCGGAATGATGAACTGGATATGAATAAACAGGTATCTATTGATTTGGAGAATGCAACCATTCAACAAATATTGGAGGCTGGTTTTAGAAATCAGAATATTAATTGGGAAGTGCACGACAGACAAATCATTCTTCGCAAGAATGTAAATAATAGTACTCGCCAACAGCAAAAGCGTTCAGTTACAGGAGTGGTGACTGATGCGAATGGAATGCCGTTACCTGGAGTTACTGTAGTTGTTCCTGGATCCACAACAGGAACAGTCACCAACTCTGATGGTGAATTTAGTCTTAATATTCCTTTAGATGCTGAATCTTTGCAGTTTACTTTCGTAGGAATGAGAATGCTGAAAGTGATGCTGGAAGGAAGAGCTAATCTTATGGTTGCGATGGAAGAGGATGTTGTTGGTATTGAGGAGGTTGTCGCTATAGGGTATGGAACAGTGAAAAAAAGTGACTTGACTGGTTCTGTAGGATCTGTTTCTTTGAAAGAAATTGGTGACAGGGTTGTTTCTGATATTAGTCAACTGATACAAGGAAAAGTAGCGGGTGTTGATGTTTCAGGAGATAGAATCAGAATCAGAGGTGTGACAACTCTGAATAATACTGATCCCCTGATTGTTGTTGATGGGTTTATAGGGGAGAGCATGGCTACAGTAAATCCAAATGATATTGAAAGTATTGAAGTATTAAAAGATGCTTCCTCTACTGCAATTTATGGTTCACGTGGTGCAAACGGAGTTATCCTTATCAATACAAAGAATGGAAAAGCCGGACCATTAAGAGTGAATATCAATGCTTTTTTTGGTATTGAATCTCCTTCGAAAAAACTTGATATGCTAAACGCCGACCAGTATGTAGATTATGCTGTTGATGCATTGACAAATGCAGGAATTCCGGTTAATGATAAGTTTTATTCCGATGAAGTCCGAAAGAATGTAACCGATTGGCAGGAAGGAATTACTAAGACTGCACCTGTACAGGAAGTTAATATCAGTTTTTCTGGAGGTTCTGAAAATTCAACCTTTCTCGTGAGCCTGGGCTATAACCATCATGAATCGGTTGTTATCAATCCTGTTTATGATGAGGGAAACATCAGAATTAAAAACCGGTTTATTATAAAAAAATGGCTTAGAGCAGGTCAAAATACCTCGCTTAATTACAACTATTCCAAAGGAGCTTTACCAATAATTCCGAATACAACACAAGCTTACTATGTGGGAGTTCCATACATGCCCATATTTGATGAAAATAATTACTGGGGATTTTCATCAACAGATTTGGAACTTTCAGGTGATGCAGAAAATGCATATGCTTATTCTAAATTAAGCCATCCTCAATCCAATGATATTTCTTATCAGGTTAATTTATGGACTGAAATTGAGCCTTTCAAAGGCTTGGTATATAGAATACAGGCAGGTGCAAGTGGGTTATCCTCAAGATTTACTCAATGGAATGATCAATACAATAACAAAGAGAATACGGAAATTTATGCTAATTATACAGAAAAGGCTTCTTACAATATTTCTCCTGTTTTTGAAAGCTACTTAACCTATTCCAATACTTTTTCGAATCATGAGTTAACAATAATGCTTGGGAATTCTTGGCAAAATTATGCGAGGTCTGGAGGAATAGGTATTTATGGAGAAGATTTTGAATTATCAACAGTGAAGAATGTTTTTGTGGCAAATACCAATTCAGTTCTAAATCAGGATTTTGAAAAATATGCCAGTCTTTCATATTTTGGGAGGTTAAACTACCAATACAATAACCGGTATCTGCTGACGGTTAATTTCCGACGTGATGGATCACCTCGTTTTGCTCCCAAGAATCGTTGGGCCAATTTCCCATCTGTCGCGCTGGCCTGGAAAATCAATGAGGAAGGTTTTTTAAGCAATCAGAACCTTTTTGACTTGTTAAAATTAAGAGCTAGTTGGGGAATATCAGGAAATGATGCCATAGGAAGTTTCCGTTATTTATCACAAGTATGGACAACTGGGGTGTATACGCCTATAGGTGAGCCCGCTGTTGCAGTTCCAGGTGCCACCGTAATAAATAATGCATCTTCTGACATTAAATGGGAATCCACAACATCGAAGGCAGTAGGATTAGATGTGGCATTTTTGAATAATTCACTAACCGGGACAGCAGAATATTTTATTAAAAATACAGATGATATTCTTTTTGCAGTTCCACGCTCCTCATCATTGGGTTATGGCACAACCACCCCGGGGAATGCAATTGTTAATGCGGCCAGCGTTGAAAACAGAGGATATGAATTTCAGCTTGGTTTCAGAAAAAGTTTGAAGAACTTTAACTTTTCAATAAATGCAAATTATACAAATATAACAAACAAAGTTACGGGCTTAGGGGCAGGACAACCCTATCTTGATGGCTATAACAGAACAGCAATGGGGTATCCTATTGGATATCTTTATGGATATGTTGCTCAAGGTGTATTCATGAACCAGGATGAATTGGATGCGGCCAATCAAAGTGCCAGAGATATTGCCTTGGGAAATAATCCGGCTTTAACAACTGATGAATTGTCTTCCATCTATTATCAGTATTCAACAACATCTCCAGGTGATGTGAGATTTCAAGATGTAGATGGGGATGGTAAAGTTACCGGAGAAGATCGAACTATGATTGGTAATTCCATTCCTAAAAATCTCTATGGATTTAGTTTTAATTTTGAATATTTAGGATTTGATGTCAATGCCTTTTTTCAAGGTATAGCCGGGAGTTATCTTTATACACAGCAATACAGTTTTACCCGTTCTATGTCACGACTGGTAAATCAGGAGGTCTACGTCCTGGACAGATGGAGAAGTGAAAATGAGCCTGGAAATGGAGTAGTTCCCCGCGCTGTTATTGGTGATCCAACCGGAAACAGGACCAGGGCATCCAGCCTCTTTGTTTCTTCAGGTGATTATTTAAAACTGAAACAATTATCAGTAGGATACACATTTCCCGCAAGCTTAACTTCCCGGATGGGGCTTGCCAATCTGAGATTATATGCTAGCGGATATAATTTGTACACGTTTACAAAATACCAATGGTTTGATCCTGAGATTTCGACATCGAATTTAAGAAGAGGTGAAGACGCCACAATTTTCCCTACACCACGGACTGTAACATTAGGTGTTCAGATTGGGTTATAAAATAATCAAAAAAACGAGATAAATTATGAAAAAGATTATTTCAAAAAAAGCAATGTTTTTAGGTTTATTTATCTTCTTTATGTCATGTAATGAAGAAATTTTAAATTATTCTGATCCTAATAATTACAATACGGATAATTATTTTAATACACCAGAACAAATTCGAGCTGCAGCGAATGCTATATATGTTTCTTTTATATATAATGGAATGATGGGTTTTCAGTGGGAAACTCTTTTCAATGTGCTTGCTGCGGAAGCAGAACCATCACCTAAAGCTCTTCCCAATGAAAGAGATTTAGTTCCAATATGGCAATATGTTCATAATAATACAAATCCGGTAATATATAGATACTGGAGTATGTTATATAAATTAATTCTTAGGTCGAATCTCACTATAGACAAGGCACAAGAATATCTTGATCAAAATGGTGATGATGAAAATCATATTGTAAGTATGAGTCAGGGAGAAGCTTATTTTTTGAGAGGATATGCATATTCTCAACTTGCTTTTCATTTTGGCAGGGTTCCTATTAGAATTTCCTTTGATCAGACGGGAAATGAAGATGCTCCCAGAGCATCATCAGTTGAGATTGTTTGGGAACAGGCAGAGAATGATTTTAAAACTGCTCAACAACTTTTACCTGAAAAATGGGACCAGAATAATATTGGGAGGCCTACTAAAGGCTCAGCTTCCGGGTTTCTTGGTAAATTGTTTTTATACAATGGCAGATATGCTGAAGCAGAAGCTGAGTTTGCCAGTCTTGAGGATGATTACAGTCTCCTTCCCATTGAACAATATATGGATAATTTTGGGGAGACTAATGAAAACAATCAGGAAAGTATATATGAAGTTCAATTTGCATGGAATGAAGGACAACGTACAAATGGTCGCTATTCTCCTGAAGGTAATTCTTTGCCATATACCTCTACATGTATTCCGCAGTTATATGGTTGGAATGATTGGGGAAACTGGAAATTTCCGGCAAGGCGTACTACTGATTTCACATATTCTGATGAAAATGATGCTCTTTATAATGATCCGCGGGCATATTATACTTTTTATGGTGGCATAGGAGATTCTACCTGGCAGGATAATTTGCCTACTGGTCCGGTGGCATATGATTTTGAAAACCTGGGATATTGGTATAAGAAATTATTAAATAAGGAGAATAAAATATCGGAAGGGTTGAAGAGTGGTAATAATAATAGGTTAATGCGCTATGCGGATGTGCTTTTAATGAGGGCAGAATGTAAGTTATTTACTGATGACGTGAATGGATGTATTGATTTTATTAATTTAGTCAGAACCAGAGTTGGTGCATTTCCATATACAGATTCTTATTCTAAAGAACAAGCCTTTGAACTTTTAAAACGAGAAAGACAACTTGAGTTAATGGGTGAACAACATCGATTTAATGATTTAAAAAGGTGGGGCATTCTTAAAGAGGTTATGAATCCTGAAATGATGGAGATGTTTGGAACTCAGCCCGTTGAAGATAAACATAATTTCTTCCCCATACCACAAATAGAAATTGATACAAACTTAGGATTAGGGGATGTCAGCAATGAATGGAACTAGTTGAGGTTTATCAATTTTATGTTTGATATTGAGGTTGCCTGTGTGGCAGCCTCAATTTTAAAAAAATGATTCCCAAAATTAAAGATACTCCATCTTACAAAAATGATTGCCAATTGGTAAATGATGGTATTCAATTATTTTAACAATATTTACACGATTGGCTTTAATGCTGATTCAACAAAATAAGGACTTACACTCAGTATTTTCAAAATAACATAATTTATGGAATCAAAAGAAATGGCAGCTGATGGTTATTCATATATGGGAATTACACTTCATTTACCGTCAGTATTTTGTTTAACGGGCGGTTGTTTTACATTAAAACAGAAACAGAATTAACTATCCGAATTGGAAATTTGCCCTATGAAAATTCATTTCCCAAACATGATTTTTTAAAAGAAGAAATTGATTTCTGGAAGATCATTTTTGGTTCCTCAGAATTCATTAAAAACGGTTTGATCGTGGTAATGGAAAAGCTTTGTAATTTTCTATTTAGTGAAACTGTGATTTATATAATCTTGTGGAAAATTTCCCGGTTAAAACCTAATTTGGTATATTACAGGGTATAGATAAAGGAGATGAACGAAAGGGTAGCCGTTGAAGTGGAGTAAATTCAGCTTTTCAGGTTAAAAAAGAAAGTAAAAAAGAAGTAAGAAAACCCATCACCGTTACTATCCCAACAATGCTATGTCCTTTATCAAAAGCTTCAGGAATCATGGTTGCTGCAAGCATATTCAGAATCGCGCCTGCCGCAACGGCAAGTGTTGCTCCAACTATTTTTTCAGAAAGATGACTGAAAACACCATAACCCAAAACTGATGAAATTCCTGTTAGTATTGCTATGCTAACCCAGATTCCAAAAATAAACAACTTTGAACGACCGGCATTTTTCATTCCTGAAGTACTGGATAAACCTTCAGGAATATTCGACAGGAAAACTGCAACAACTGTAGCAATACTTACTGCCCCACCTTCCAGCATACTAATTCCAATAGCGATTGATTCAGGAATTCCGTCGAGCAAAGCGCCCAATGCTATTGCAACTCCGCTGCCCGAATGTTCCTTTTCTGAAAGTTGTTGGTGCTGAGATCGTTTTCGATGCTTCGCTCCTTTATGCTCTAGAAAATAATTGGCCAGTGAGTAGATTGCAGCACCTGACAAAAAACCAGTGGATGCAGAAAACATTCCTCCCTGCTGATAAGCTTCATGCATGAGTTCGAAAGCCAAAGCCGAAATTAAAACACCGGCTCCAAAAGCCATTATCATGGCAATCACCTTTGGCGAAAATTTAAGGTAGTAGCCAAGCAAGGATCCAATAATTAAGGCACCGCCCGATAAAAAACCCCACATTCCGGCTTTTATCCATTCCTCCATGCTGTTTAAATGTTTATTTGTCTGTTTGCATCAGGTGTAACATCTTAAATTTTAAATTGTTTATTGTTGATTACATCTATGAAATGCTTTTCTGAAATCTGTAATTCAGAAAGCCATCCCATTTGTGCCTGTAGCAGTGTTGCTGTTTGTTGGTTTGGGGAGTATGGAAAGTGAGTAGAAGCTGATAGTTATTGGCGACGACGATTTTCCGGTAAACGGAGAGGGACAGCAGGCGAGACAATTGCAGCCCGATAATGTAAACTTGCTGGTCAATTCCATCGACTGGCTGTTGGATGATACCGTTTTAATTGCATTGCGTACACGGGGTGTTACATCGCGATTGCTCGATCAAATTGACGATGGTAAAAAATTCCTGCTGAAGTGGCTTAATATGCTGTTGCCGATTATTCTCATCATTCTCTACGGATTGTTCCGAATGCAGCATAACCGGATGATTCGGGAAAAACGACGCGCAGAAGATTATAACATATAACCAATATAACCGGATAAAATGTATCGAAAAATAATAAAGAACTTCTGTAGAGAAAATTTCTCAATGAGCGTGTAACATATCCACAACTTTACACGGGATGAAACCTAATAAAAACTTTCAATTGCCTCAACTTTCAAACAATCAGAAAATTGTATTTTAACATAATTCTATGGCATAGTTTTTCTCTGTAAGGGAAAAATTTACCAACATAAGCAAGATTTTCACAAAATAAATAAAAATTTTAAAAGCAAACACTCAGTCATTGTATGGAATTCAATTAATTAGTATATTACTAAGCACTAAGTAAATAAATGAAAGAAATTACGGACACAACTCTTTTCTGGCCCTTTCTCCTATATGGAACAACTGTAATTTTACTGGTTGCCGGTATTTTGCTGATTTCTCACTTTCTGGGAGAACGGCACAATGAGCCAGCCACCGGAGAAGCTTATGAATCGGGAATTACCCCCACTGGCAGTGGTCGTTTGCGTTTTCCCGTTCATTTTTATATTGTGGCTATGTTTTTTGTCATTTTTGATTTGGAAGCGGCATTTATCATTGCCTGGGCGGTGGCTGTCAAAGAAGTAGGCTGGACAGGCTATATTGCAGTTCTGATTTTCATTGGTATATTAATGGTTGTTCTGCTCTATGAATGGAAAACCGGAGCTCTCGATTTTGGTCCGAAAGGAAAAAAGATTCTCGAAATCTATCATAAAAAAATTAAAAAACCGAATTAAATGAAGTGGTGGACAAGTGGCATAAATGATTCAACTTCTCCAAAAAACAGAAATTCTTCATTCGAAGAGACGATGCAGCAAAATGTGATTCTCACGAATTTGGAAAGCCTGATTGCCTGGGGAAGGAAAAATTCCATCTGGCCCTTTAATTTTGGATTATCCTGCTGTTATGTTGAAATGGCAACATCAATAACCAGCCGGTACGATATTGCCCGTTTTGGTGCCGAAGTTATTCGCGGAACACCACGGGAAGCGGATTTGATGATTACTGCAGGTACTATTTTCATAAAAATGGCGCCGGTAATAAAACATCTTTATGAACAGATGATGGAGCCACGCTGGATCATTTCCATGGGATCTTGCTCCAACTCAGGTGGCATGTATGATATATACAGTGTGGTGCAGGGTGTAGATAAATTTATGCCGGTAGATGTTTATGTGCCCGGCTGTCCGCCGCGTCCCGATGCGTTTATGGAAGCTGTGCTTTTGCTTCGCAATCAGGTGGGAAAGGAAAAAAGGCCGCTCAGCTGGAAAGTTGGACAACAAGGAGTTATTAAGCCGGAAAAAAAATCGATGAAAGAAATTTACAGATTGGAGCGAATGAAAATGACTGAAATCAGTAATCCGGATCATCTTAAATGACAGGTATAACGTCCATATTATACAAACATTTTCAGGATTCGGTTTTGGGAGTGCAGGAGACAAAAGATGTATTTCCTACCCTCTGGATTCATCCCGAAAAAATTGTTCCTGTGCTTCGTTTTTTGAAAGAACAGGTTGAACAGCCGTATAAAATGCTTTACGATTTAACGGCAATCGACGAACAGGCCAGGAGGATACGAGAAAATCAGCCCGAAAGCCGCTTTACCATTGTTTACCAGTTGCTTTCGTTTGAACGGAACGACTACTTGCGGCTGAAGGTGCCCTTGATTTCTGATGATCTTTCATTATCCACTGCAACTTCGGTTTGGCAGTCGGCCAACTGGTACGAACGTGAAATCTACGACCTCTTTGGTATCACCTTCACTGGTCATCCGCTCATGCGACGCATTTTAATGCCCGATTGGTGGGAAGGCCATCCGCTGCAAAAAGCTCATCCGGCAAGGGCAACCGAATTGGAACCTTTTCAGCTTTCGCAGACCCAACAGGAAGAGAAGCAAAAGTTGCTGAAGTTTAAGCCTGAAGAATGGGGTATGGATAAATCGCTGCAGGAGGAAGATATCCTGTTTCTCAACCTGGGGCCTCAGCATCCCGGAACGCACGGAATATTAAGACTGGTGCTTCAACTCGATGGCGAAGAAATTATGAACATTGTACCGGAAATTGGTTTTCATCATCGCGGGGCTGAAAAAATGGGCGAGCGTCAAACCTGGCACTCCTATATTCCTTACACCGATCGAGTGGAATATCTTGGCGGTGTGATGAACAATTTTCCTTATGTGATGGCAGTAGAAAAACTGGGCGGAGTTACGGTTCCCGACCGTGCAAAAGTTATCCGGATTATGATGAGCGAACTGTTTCGGATTTCCAGTCACCTGGTTTGGTATGGTACATTTGCCCAGGATTTGGGAATGATGTCACCTGTTTTTCTTATGTTCGAAGACCGCGAAAGAATATTCGAGATCGTTTCTTCCATCACCGGCGGGCGTATGCATCCCAACTGGTTTCGGATTGGCGGAGTGGCACAGGACCTGCCCGAAGGGTGGGAAAAACTGATTCGAAAGTTTATCGACTATTTTCCTGGAAGGTTAAAAGAATACGACCGTTTTGTAATGAGAAACGGCATCTTCAAAGCCCGAAACCTTGGCATTGGCGTATATTCCACAGAAGAAGCCATCGATTGGGGAATAACCGGTCCGGGATTGCGGGCAACGGGATTTGAATGGGATTTCCGAAAAAAACAACCCTATTCCGGTTTCGATCAGTTCGATTTTGAAATACCGGTGGGTTCCAATGGTGATAACCTCGACCGCGCCAAAGTGCGCGTGGAAGAAATGCGGCAAAGCCTGCGAATCGTTGAGCAATGCATGAAGAATATGCCTGCCGGCAAATTCAAATCGGAGCATCCGCTGGCAACACCTCCCGCCAAAAAACATACGATGAAAGATATTGAAACGCTGATAAACCATTTTGTACATGTGAGTTGGGGTCCGGTAATGCCTGCCGGTGAAGTCTTTTGCAGTGTGGAGGCTACCAAGGGAAACAACGGCTATTACCTGATTTCCGACGGCAGTACCAATTCTTACCGGACACGAATCCGTACTCCCTCCTTCCCGCACATTCAGTTTGTTCCTGAAATCAGCAGGGGATATACTGTACCCGACCTGCTGGCCATTTTGGGAAGCGTAGATTTCGTGCTTTCAGATGTGGACAGGTAAAATGAATTTTGGAAATGACAAAAAAGACGATTATAACAGCTGACATAGAAAAAGAAATTGAGGAGTTATATCCGCACTTCCCGCATAAAAGCGCGGCGTGTATTGAAGCATTGCAGGTGGTTCAGAGGCACTACCGCTGGGTTTCAGACGATGCAGTGGAAGAGCTGGCCGAAGTACTTGAAATGTCGCCCGAGGCGGTAGATAGTGTGGCTACATTTTACAACCTGGTTTTTCGCAAACCGGTTGGGCGGCATGTCATTTTGATTTGCAACAGCGTAACCTGCTGGATTATGAAGTACGAAGAGATTGCTGAAAAATTACAGGAAATATTGGGTATAGGATTTGGCGAAACAACAACCGGCAACCGCTTTACCCTGCTGACCATACCATGCCTTGGCACCTGTGATCGTGCCCCCGCGATGATTATTGACCAGGATTTGCATCGCGATTTAACAGTGGATAAAATTGAAGGAATTTTGGAGAAATACAAATAAAGTTTAATGTTTTAAATCTGAAAAGAGCACAAAAAAGATGAAATTAGAAATGTGGCCAAGAAAGAGCATATAAGAACCGTCAGCTAAAAGCTGACGGCAATAAATAATTCGGATAAATGCTGACTAAATTGGTATTCACTTTAGAGAGCGGATTAAATAAAGAACTGAAGATTAAATGGGTTTTAACCCCCACAAACAGATGGATTTGCATAATACCAAATTCAATAAAATAATTTTATAAACGGATATTTCCGAAGTGTATATGGAAAAACCATTAACACAACATATTAAGAACGACGGAACCTGGCTCTCGTTAAAAGAATATGAGAGAACCGGAGGTTACCGGGCATTGCGCAAGACGGTAAAAATGAATCCGAAAGATGTGACGGAAATTGTTAAAAATTCGGGATTGAAAGGTCGTGGTGGCGCAGGTTTTGGCACAGGAATGAAATGGGGATTTGTGCCGGTGGGCGATGATGCACCGCTTCCCAAATATTTTGTTGCCAATGCAGACGAAATGGAACCCGGAAGTTTCAAAGACCGTCTGCTGCTTGAAGGAAATCCGCACCAGTTGCTTGAAGGCCTCATCATCAGCTCATTTGCTGTCCAGGCCAATTATTGTTATATTTTTCTCCGCTGGGCCTATCATCGCGCTGCGGAAGCAATTACCCATGCCATTGAAGAAGCATACAATGCCGGTTATCTTGGCAAAGATATTTTAGGCAGTGGCTACAACCTGGATGCATCGCTTCATATCAGTGTAGGACGCTACATGTGTGGAGAAGAAACAGGTTTACTCAATGCTTTGGAAGGGAAACGTGCCAATCCGCGAAATAAACCACCTTTCCCGCAGACAAGCGGTTTATTCGGAAAGCCAACAGTGGTGAACAATGTGGAAACGTTGTGCAATGTTCCGCACATTATTGTCAATGGCGCAGAATGGTTTAAAAATCTGGCCAAAACCGATGATGCCGGAACGAAAATATACGGTGCCAGCGGTCGCGTTAAAAATCCCGGACTTTACGAGCTGCCGATGGGAACCACACTTGGCGAAATAATGGAAGAACATGCCGGTGGAATGTTGGAAGGATACAAATTTAAAGGCGTTCAGCCCGGAGGCGGATCTACCGATTTTCTCACTGCGGGGCACTGGGATATTCCACTCGATTACCATAGTGTGATGGCTGCGGGAAGCCGTCTCGGAACCGGTACGTTAATCGTTCTCGACGATAAAACATGCCCGGTAGGAATGGTACTCAATCTGGAGCGGTTTTTTGCACAGGAATCATGTGGCTGGTGCACCCCTTGCCGCGAAGGATTGCCATGGACCGCCAAAACATTGGAAGCTATTGAAAACGGGAAAGGGGAAATGCGCGATCTCGACATTCTTGAATTTCACACCGAGTATATGGGTATGGGAAATACCTATTGCGCGCTGGCACCCGGAGCAATGGAACCGCTGCAAAGCGCACTGAAATATTTCAGAGAAGATTTTGAAAAGCATATTCATGAACACAAATGTCCGTGGAAAAAGGAATGGTAAGAATTTACATCGACAATATTAAATATGAAGTTGAAGAAGGTAAAAACCTGCTGGAGACTTGCCTGTCCCTGGGATTGAACCTTCCCTACTTTTGCTGGCATCCTGAGCTGGATTCCATTGGCGCCTGCCGACAATGCGCTGTCATTCAGTATAAAGATGAAAATGACGACAGGGGAAAGCTGGCAATGGCCTGCCTGTTGCCTGTTGCCGATGACCTTCGTATTTCCATCGATGCCGAAAAAGCAAAAAATTTCAGGGCACACAACATTGAAGCACTAATGGTAAACCATCCGCACGACTGCCCTGTTTGTGATGAAGGCGGGGAGTGCCACCTTCAGGACATGACCGTGATGTCAGGCCACAATTACCGCCGTTACCGGTTTAATAAACGCACCCATACAAACCAGTACCTTGGACCGTTTATCAATCATGAAATGAATCGATGTATTCAATGTTACCGTTGTGTCCGGTACTATAAAGATTATGCAGGCGGTAAAGATCTGGATGTGTTTGGTGTACACGACAATCTGTATTTCGGACGCTATGAATCCGGAATCCTCGAAAACGAATGCAGCGGCAATCTGGTGGAAATTTGTCCTACTGGTGTTTTCACCGATAAAACATTGAAAAAACATTACACCCGCAAATGGGACCTCACCAGCGCACCATCAGTTTGCCATAATTGCAGTTTGGGTTGCAATATCTTGGCTTCAGAACGTTATGGTACAATTCAAAGAATTCTTAGTCGATACAATGGCGAGGTGAATGGTTATTTTTTGTGCGATCGCGGACGTTTCGGTTATGAATACATAAACAATCTGAAACGAATTCAAACACCTTTCAAAAAGGAAACCGATACGGTTGTTCAGCAAGATAAAAAAGAGATTGTAAATGAAATCAAAAAGCTATTGACATATGGAAGAGTAATAGGATTCGGGTCCCCAAAGGCTTCACTCGAGTCGAACTTTCTTTTGCAGCAACTGGTGGGGGAAGAAAATTTTTACTCCGGAATTCCTGAGATGGAAGGAAAACTGGTTCAGAAAGTAATTGATGTTATAAAGAGTAAAAATAGTTATACGCCTTCATTAAACGAGGTGAAAGGATACGATGCGGTCCTTGTTATTGGAGAGGATGTAACCAATACTGCACCCATGCTGGCATTGAACATCCGGCAGGCTGCCAAACATCAACCGGCAGAACAGGCAAGGAAAATCGACATACAGGAATGGAATGACACCGCCATACGCGAAGTAGTTCAGGAAAAAAGGGGTCCGCTTTTTATTGCAGCAGCACATACTACCAGACTCGATGAAATAGCAACACAAACAGCTCATTCGCATCCTGCAAATATCGCCCGCCTCGGGCATGCCATTGCTCACCAAATCAATTCAAATCTTCCTGAACTGAAAGAAAATGATGAAACTGCAAAACTGGCAAAGCATATAGCTGATGAATTGATGAATGCAAAAAAAACCTTGATTATTAGTGGTACCAGTTTATACGATTCTTCTGTATTGGAAGCGGCAGCAAATGTGGCGATTGGTTTAAAAGATAAAGATAAAAGTCCGGGACTGATAAATGTTGTTCCTGAAGTCAATTCAGTTGGATTGTCCCTGATGACCAACAAATACCTGGAACAGGCTTTTCAAATTGAATTTGATAAGGAAAGGGATACTCTGATAATCCTTGAAAACGATTTGTACAGGAAGACAGACAGCAGGAGAACAACTAATTTCCTTCAGCAATTTAAAAACATAGTGGTACTGGATTACCTGGAAAGTGAAACGACCGCGCAAGCGACGCATGTTTTACCTGCAGGGACATTTGCTGAATCGGATGGGACAGTGGTAAATAATGAAGGCCGTGCACAGCGGTTTTACCAGGTTTATGTTCCAAAAAAAGATATTCAGGCAGGCTGGAAATGGGTTCAGGAGTTGTTGCCCGATGAAGCACCCGAAAAGAAACTGCACCTCGATGGAATTATAGAAAAGCTGGTCGTACATTACCCGGAACTCGAAAAAATAAAATCATCGGCTCCACCGGCAGGTTACCGGAAAGGAACGCAAAAAATTCCGCGTGAAACACACCGTTTTAGTGGCCGTACTGCCATAAATGCCAATATCGATGTGAATGAACCACAGCCACCGGATGATCCTGACTCTTCGCTTTCATTCAGCATGGAAGGATATCATGGAGTGCCTCCGGGATCGGTTACACCATTTTACTGGTCACCCGGCTGGAATTCAGCACAGGCCATCAATAAATACCTTATTGAAGTAAGTGGAGAGCCATATCATGGAAATCCAGGTGTGCGGTTGTATTCCGAAAATGGAAACCATGCACTGGAATATTTTAAAAAGATTCCTGAAAGATTCTCTTCTGAAAAAGGAAGATGGACAGTACTTCCGATTTACCACATTTTTGGTTCGGAAGAACTGAGTGCAAATAGTCCGGCGGTGAAAGAACGTGTACCGAAACCTTACATTGCACTTAACAAAACGGATGCAGAAAAAGCTGGCATTAAAGAAGGTGACACAATTGAATTTACAGCTCAGAATGAACAGCGAAAATTTACAGCAAAAATTTTGCCCGGACTTGCTGAAGGAACGGCAGGGTTACCTAAGAACCTGAACGAAACAGCAGGGATGGATTTTCCTTTTCAAACAACAATAAAAAAAGTGAACGATGAGTGAAACATTAAAATATTTCCTTATAGCTATTGGAACTTTGCTGGTACTTTTTTCCATTGCTGCCGGTTTAATCTGGGTGGAGAGGAGAATGCTCGGAGCCTGGCAACGGCGATATGGTCCTAATCGTACCGGCCCGTTTGGCATTTTTCAGGTCGCTGCCGATATGATTAAAATCTTTTTTAAGGAAGACTGGATTCCAAAGTTTGCCGATAAAAAAATATTTGTTATCTCGCCGGCAATCATTATGATTAGTATTCTGCTGAGTTTCAGCATCATTCCATTTTCGCCGCAAATAGTTGTGGTGAATCTGAATATCGGGCTGCTTTTTTTTCTGGCTATGTCGTCGCTGGGAGCTTACAGCGTGGTGCTTGCCGGCTGGTCGTCAAACAGCAAGTATTCGTTATTGGGCGGAATGCGCGGCGCAGCGCAAATGATTTCATACGAAGTTTTTATGGGGCTTTCGCTAATGGGTGTGGTTATAATGACCGGCTCCTTTAATATGACCGAAATTGTTCTGGCACAACAAAACATGTGGTTCATCATTCCGCAGCTTTTGGGATTTGTCATCTTTTTTATTGCAGGAATTGCCGAAACCCATCGCCTTCCGTTCGACATTATAGAGGCCGAAAGTGAGCTCGTGGCGGGTTATCACTCGGAATATTCCGGATTGAAGTTTGGACTTTTTTTCGTTGGCGAATACCTGGGAATTACCTTAATTTCAGCCTTGATAACCACACTTTATTTTGGAGGCTGGCTCGGGTTTGGTTTTCTGCCGCCCATCGTATGGTTCCTGCTGAAAATGTTTGTATTTATTATGATTTTCATCTTGTTACGTGCCGCATTACCGCGACCTCGATATGATCAGCTCATGTCGTTTGGATGGAAAATCCTGCTGCCACTGGCGCTGCTGAATTTATTGGTGACTGGTGCTTTGGTCCTGTACTATGGTTAAAAAATTGAAATAGAATAAAGTAACAGCATGTGGAGTAATTTAAGATCGCTTTGGGTTGTTTTTATGAATCTTTTTAAAAAGAAACTGACGATAGAATACCCGGATGAAAAAGTTGAACTACCTCCCAGGTGGCGGGGACGGATTATCCTTTCGCGAGATTCGGAGGGACAGGAACGCTGTGTGGGATGTTACCTCTGCTCTGCTGCCTGTCCGGTAGATTGCATAGCACTTCAGGCCACTGAAGACGAAAACGGCAGGCGATATCCGGAATTTTTCCGCATTAATTTTTCACGCTGTATATTTTGCGGTTATTGCGAAGAGGCATGCCCAACTTATGCTATTCAGCTTATTCCCGATTTTGAAATGGGAGAATACGACAGACAAAACCTGGTGTATGAGAAGAAGGATTTGTTAATTGCAGGGCAGGGGAAATACCATGGTTATAATTTTTACCGGGAAGCCGGCGTCGATTTCGGCGTAAAAAAGAAAGGAGAGGGCGAAAATGAAGATAAGCCAGTAGATGTGCGAAAGCTGATGCCTTGAAAGAAGAGGTCATTAAAGGATGGCTGCTGGCAGTAGTCTACGCTTCCGTCTGCGGTGTTGGGTTTTCCAACCAACAGAATTATCTAAGATCAGAGTTTATGTGAACTGAAATAAAACGTTAAAAAGTAAAATATTTATGAACCTCATTTTTTACATAGCTGCACTTGCTTCAATTATTTCTACATTGATGATGGTCATTCGTAAAAATGCTGTCCATTCCTTGTTGTGGCTGATAGTTTCGCTGTTTTCGGTTTCTGTGGTGATGTTTGTAATCGGTGCACCTTTTATTGCAGCTCTTGAGGTTATTATATATGCCGGCGCCATTATGGTACTGTTCATTTTCGTGATTATGATGCTTAACATTGGCAATCAGCAACAAACGAAAAAGCTGCTGTGGTGGAAAACCTGGCTGGTACCCTCGATTGTTTCGCTTGTCCTTTTGGCGGAAATGATTTACATGATTTCAGCACAGCCGGATCAGGCTATGGGGAGCGAAATGGTGTTTCCGAAAGATGTGGGCAGTTTACTTTTTTCAAAATATATCCTGGTGGCTGAACTTGCGGCATTTCAGCTGATGGCCGGAATTATCGGAGCCTATCACCTGGGACAAAAAGAACAAAAGTCGTATCACCGCTATTTAAAAAACGAAAACGAAAGCTCATGAATGTACCAATGGAACAGGGATTGTTGCTGGCTGCCATTTTATTTTGTATTGGATTGGCAGGACTGTTGCTGCACCGGAATGTGATTTACATGCTGATGTCGGTGGAAGTGATGCTTAATTCAGCCGGGCTGGCATTTATCGTCGCCGGCTCAAGGTGGACAGAGGCTGAAGGACAGGTGATGTTCATTTTCATCCTGGTTATGGCCGCGGCCGAAGTGGCAGTCGGCCTGGCACTTATATTACAACTGTTTAAGAAATTTAAATCGATCGATATCGATCTGGCAAGCACAATGAAAGGTTAAAACTATGATTAATTTACTCTGGTTAATAGTAGCACTTCCCTTTGCCGGGGCGTTGATTCTCTCTCTGTTCGGACGAAATTTTTCACGCTTTGTTGCGTCAGTTATCGGTGTTGGCAGTGTATCGCTGGCTGCTGTAATTACCATTCTGGCAGGTATCGATTTTATGGGAAGAAATGCATCCGGAAAACCATTTTTGCAAAATCTATGGCAATGGATGGATGTGGGAGGATTGACACCACAAATCGCTTTTCACCTCGATTCTGTTTCGTTGGTTTTCATATTTGTTATCACATTTGTGGGAGCGCTCATCCACCTTTATTCGGTTGAATTCATGAGGAATGAAGAGGGATTCTCCCGCTTCTTTACTTACATGAATCTTTTCATCGGTTTTATGCTGGTACTTGTTTTGGCCAACAACCTGCTGCTGCTTTATCTTGGCTGGGAAGGAGTCGGATTGTGCAGTTATCTGCTCATAGGTTTCTGGTATAAAAATCCGGATAATGGCTATGCAGCCCGAAAAGCATTTATTATTACCCGTGTGGGCGACACCATGCTGGGCATTGCCTTTTTTATTCTGTTTATGATCTTTGGCACCCTCAATATCAGCGAAATTTTAACCGCAGCACCTGAAGCCTGGAATCCCGGAAATGAAATGGCAGTGGCAGTTGCTTTTCTGCTTTTAGGTGGCGCGGTTGGAAAATCAGCACAAATCCCGCTGCATACCTGGCTGCCGGATGCCATGGCCGGTCCGTCGCCGGTTTCGGCACTCATCCATGCCGCCACTATGGTTACGGCTGGTGTCTACCTGATTGCCCGTACCCATTTTTTGTTCAGTCTGGCACCGGTTGCACAAACCACTGTGGCCGTTGTTGGAGCTGTTACTTTATTAGTGGCCGGAATTTCGGCGCTTAACCAGCACGACATCAAACGGGTGCTAGCCTACTCCACCATGTCGCAAGTAGGATATATGTTTTTGGCACTTGGCGTTGGCGCCTGGTCGGCAGCAGTTTTTCATTTTATGATTCACGCCTTCTTTAAAGCACTGCTTTTTCTTGGAGCCGGTGCTATAATAATGGCTGTAAACCATGAACACAACATGTTTAAAATGGGAGGCCTCCAAAAAAAAATGCCAGTAGTTTTCTGGACTTTTCTGATTGCTTCGGGAGCACTGGCCGCATTGCCTCTGATAACGGCAGGATATTTCAGTAAAGATAAAATTTTATGGCTGACCTATGCCAGTGAAAACGGATCTGTGCTGCTTTGGCTTGCAGGACTGGCAGGTGCATTTATTACTGCACTCTACACCTTCCGAATGGTGTTTATCATCTTCTTTGGAAAAATGAATACAGAGCCTACGCAGCGACCAGGATGGCGAATGACAATTCCTCTGGTTATTCTGGCATTTCTTTCTTTTGCCGGTGGATATATTGAACTTCCTGAAAACATGGGACATTTTATGTTGTTTTCAGGGTTTACTGAAAATAGTTTGCCGGCATCATCAACCGGACCTACCGGTCGTTTCACTGAATTTATTTTTCAGTTGATTGCTGCATTTATTTCTCTTGCCGGAATATTTGTTGCTTTCAGAATGTATTACAGAAAATCATTTCCGGCAGCCGAACCTGAACGTAAAACATGGGAAGGCTTCTTTTACAAAGGATGGAATTTTGATTTGGCTTACAATAAACTCATTGTGTATCCATTTGTTCAACTGGCGAAACTGAACAAAAATGATTTTGTGGATGTGTTTTACAAAGGACTGGGTAGTGGAGTGCAGTGGCTGAACAGGTTGCTCAGCGCTTCGCAAAACGGCAATGTACGCTGGTATGCTATGGTGGTAGCCATCAGTGCAATAATAACCTTGACAATTCTATTTTACTGATGATATTAATTTGGTTCATATCGATATTACTCGGAGGCGGTCTGCTGGCCTGGATAGCTGGCCGCCGGAACACATTTTTACCGCAGTTATTTGCGCTGGCATCAACGCTGATTTTTTTTACAGGAACCCTTGTTTTATGGCTCAGTAATTCCTCCGTTTCACAAGAAGACATCTGGCTGGTAAGGTATAGCCACGAGTGGATTCCGGCATTTGGCATTCAGTTTAAACTGGCAGCCGATGGCCTGAGTTTGCTGATGCTGGTGCTCACTTCATTTTTGGGAGTAATTGCGGTGCTGGTCTCCTGGAAAAGTATTAACATTCGTAGTGGGTTCTTTTATTTTAACCTCTTGTTTATCCTTGCAGGGATTACCGGCGTTTTTGTGGCGATCGATCTATTCCTGTTCTATTTTTTCTGGGAGCTGATGCTTATACCGATGTATTTTCTCATCAGCATCTGGGGCCACGAAAACCGGAATTATGCAGCCGTTAAATTCTTTCTCTTTACACAGGCAAGCGGATTGCTGATGTTCATTTCCATTATCGTATTATTTTTTATTCATGGAAGCAATACAGGTAATTATACCTTTGATTACGAGCAACTTTTGGGAACAACTTTATCACCTGAAATCGGTTTTTGGGTGATGCTCGGTTTTGTCATCGCTTTCATGGTTAAATTATCATCGGTTCCGCTGCACAGTTGGCTACCCGATGCTCACACCCAGGCTCCTACTGCCGGAAGTGTTATTTTGGCGGCATTGCTGCTGAAAACCGGAGCTTACGGAATTATCCGGTTTGTGCTGCCGCTGTTTCCGGAAGCATCTGCGCAGTTTGCGCCGGCGGCTCTAACTCTGGGTGTTATCAGTATAGTATATGGCGCCAAGCTTGCTTATTCCCAAACTGACCTGAAGCGGCTGATTGCATACATCAGTGTCAGTCATATGGGTTTTATCCTGCTGGGAATATATTCGTTCAACGAAATGGCCATGCAGGGTGTGGTGATGCAAATGATTGCGCACGGAATAAGCACCGGTGCGCTGTTCATCATAGCCGGTTCGTTATCCGACAGAATTTACACCCGCGAGTTGGATCAGATGGGAGGATTCTGGTCATTGGCGCCGCGGATGGGCGCCATGGGCCTCATTTTTATTTTGGCTTCGCTTGGCCTGCCGGGATTGGGGAATTTTGTGGCCGAAATACTGATCCTCATTGGAGCTTTTTCTGCCAGCCAGGTGCTGGCCATTATTGCCGCAACCGGTTTAGTTCTCTCCACTGCCTATTCCCTGCGCATTATGCAAAAGGTTTTTTACGGCGAAAAACATTCCAAGAATGAAATTTCAGATTTAGGATTCCGCGAGATGGTTGTCATGGGTTCATTAACCCTGATTATAGTTTGGCTTGGATTATTTCCTTCATCCATTTTAAAAATTTCCGAAAAACCCGTTCGGCAAATCATTCAATGGGTAAATGAAAGTCAGTATAAAGTAGCTCAAAAAAAATCCAAAACAGAATACGATGCAACACCAGATGTTATAAAACGGCAATTGCATAATAAAACGATAAACAGCAAAAGATAATGTCGCAACAAGATTTACTGAGCATATTGCCCCTGATAATCCTGGCCGGAGGTTTGCTTTTGACCATGATTCTGATGGCGTTTAAACGAAATCATGAACTGATATTTTCTGCAACAGTAACCATTGTGGCTGCCTCGTTTATTGCTGTGGTTTACATCACCGGTTTGCCATACTCCATAGGCAACTTGTTTTTGATTGATCGTTTTGCACTGTTCTTTCAGTCCATTATTTTATTGGCAACTTTGTTGGTGGCGGTTTTTAGCTACATCGGCCTCGAAAAATTTTTCACGGAAATGCGAAAAGAGGAATATTATCTTCTTTTAATGCTGGCTGCTCTCGGTGCTTCATCCATTGTTATCAGCTCCCATTTTATTTCATTTTTCGTGAGTCTCGAATTGCTCAGTATTTCGCTGTACGGATTGATTGGGTATTACCGCACTGAATTTAAATCAATTGAAGCCGGATTGAAATACCTGATTGTTGCCGCTATGGCATCGGCATTTCTGCTTTTTGGAATGGCTCTTATTTATGCCATTTCCGGTGATATGACTTTTCAAAGTGTTGCTGATGCACTTCCCCTGCTGAACCAATCCTCCGGATTGATGGTTATTGGCGGACTCGGAATGATGGTTGTCGGCATCGGGTTTAAACTGGCAGTGGTGCCTTTTCATATGTGGACACCTGATATTTATGAAGGTGCCTCATCGCCTGTTGCTGCGTTTATTGCAACTGCATCAAAAGGTGCAATGGTGGCAATGCTGATCCGCTTTTTCATTATGGCTGATCTTTGGCAATATACACGAATTACAGAAGTATTTGCCGGTATTTCGGTACTTTCCATGTTGTTGGGAAATATTCTGGCGCTGATGCAGAACAATATCAAGCGCATTCTGGCCTATTCTTCCATTGCGCATTTTGGCTATGTACTGGTACCTCTGGTTTCGGGAAATGTTACCGGTCCGCAGGCAGCAACATTTTATGTGACAACATATATTATTGCTATTCTGGCGGCATTCGGACTTATCACCGTTTTCTCCGCTTCAAAGGAAGAAGCTTCTGATATCAGCAATTACACCGGATTATTCTGGAAAAAACCTTTTTTATCGGTTGTTTTTACAGCTGTCCTGCTCTCGCTTGCCGGAATTCCATTAACCGCTGGATTTATGGGCAAATATTTTATCCTCTTCGCCGGAGTCGGAAGTACAAGTTGGCTGCTTGTGTTCACCTTAATCATCAGCAGTGTTATCGGGCTCTTTTATTACCTGCGCATTATTGCAGCCATGATGAAACCGGATGACATTGAAAAAAATCAAGAACGAACAAAAGCTTATTTGGTTTCAGGGTTTATGGGTTTGGCACTTCTTGCAGCTGTAATTATTTGGGTTGGAATTTTTCCCTTGTGGTTAATGGATTTGGTAAACAGCTTCTTCGCAAAATGACTGCAGGATTTGGAATTACTGATGGATATAAGAAGCAAATTATTATAGCACGATAGGCTGATTATTCCAAATAATAATGATTTTTGTATAACAAGCTTTCATCCAATTCATAAACCAAGGGTTTCCCTGTGGGTATTTCAAGGGAATTGATTTCGTTGTCGGCAATTTTTTCAAGATGCTTTACCAATGCCCTGAGGCTGTTTCCGTGTGCCGCAATAATAATTTTCCTGTCTGCTTTTATGGCAGGCACAATCTGTTCCTGCCAGAAGGGTATAAAACGACTGACAGTATCTTCCAGACTTTCACCTTTTGGTAATTCATCATAAGAAAGCTGATTGTATTTGCGTTCATTCCCAGGAAAACGCTTATCGGTTTTTTCCAGTTGAGGGGGTCTCGTTTTATAACTGCGCCTCCACTGATGTACCTGATCCTCACCATATTTTTCAGCTACTTCTTTCTTATTCAAACCCTGAAGTGCACCGTAATGCCGTTCGTTCAAACGCCACGATTTTTCCCACGGAATCCACAACTGGTCCAAAACTTCCAAAGTGTACCATAATGTTTGTAACGCCCTTTTCAGGAGCGAAACAAAAGCATAATTAAATTCGAAACCGTTTGCTTTAAGCAGCTCGCCTGCCTGTTTTGCTTCTTCGATTCCTTTTTCAGACAAACCAATATCAGTCCATCCGGTAAATAAATTTTCTTTATTCCAAACACTTTGTCCATGTCGTAATAAAACAATTTTATGCATAATTTTTCTTTTAATTTATTAAATTTCCTATTTGTGGCCTACATCATAATGCATTAAAATAAACCTGACTATTAACTGATGAATTCTTATGGATGTAATTGAATTTTGCACTAATATTTAATCTTGCATTTTCATCGATGTTAAACAGAATGCCTGCTGCAGGTTGAAATACCAGATTCCAGTTGTTGTCATTAGTTCCACTGGACAGGCCAATTTCTGTTTTTTCCAGAAAGTAGTCAGCACCGCCAGCTGGTTTATTCTTTATAATTTCTTCTTTTATGTTTAACATTTTATTCATCGTACATACGCTCCTTATTATAAAATAAAAATTCATGCCATAAATAAATCAGGGATCCCTTCAACGGCTGTTAAGCTATATAAATGGTAAAAAGAAAAAGTAAAATAAAAATGGAGCTGTGAATGCAAATCTTAATAGTGAGACTATTTTCTACAAAGAATCAGATGACCTTTAGAGATATTGGTTTAAAATAATAAACAGTTAAAGATCTCTTTTGGGTAATTCTTTATGGGAATGCCAACACTTTTATTTATCTGGTTCAATTGAGATGACAATGTATATTTATTGGGAACATTAAAGTATTTGTTAAAATATATTAATTAAAAAGCTTATCCTATTTATATTTTTTATAAATTGAAAGATAATCCAGAAGCATAAAAGCTGCCAATGCATTGAATGAAAAAGAAGTTTATGTTTCAACCTAATATAAAGTCATCTTTTTAATCATTAAAAAAACTAATATTTATGAAAAAAAAGAAAATTGGTAAGATGGGAATGCATAGAATAATTCTGTGCTTCTTTTTAGTTTTTATTGGGACAGCTGTCTGGGCGCAGCAAAGGACCATTTCAGGAACAGTAACCGAACAAAATGGGAAGCCTTTGCCCGGGGTAACTGTTTTAGTTAAAGGAACAACCATTGGTACGGTAACGGATACCAATGGAAATTTTTCGTTTTCCATACCTGCTGATGCAGAGACTCTGCAGTTTTCGTTTGTAGGAATGAGGACTCAGGAAGTTTCCGTTGGTGGAAAAACTACTTTTACAGTAGTTTTGGAAGAGGAGACCATTGGATTGGATGAGGTGGTTGCAGTGGGATATGGAACCAGACGTGTAGGAGAAGTAACTGGGTCTGTCAGTTCTGTTGAAAGTACAGAGCTAGCTGATATGACAGTGGCCCAGTCCTCGGAATTGTTAAAGGGAAATATTTCAGGTGTTACTGTTGTTGAATCAAACACGCCTGGTGAAGGTGCTTCAATTAGAATTCGAGGGTTGGGTACTATAAATGATAACGATCCGCTTTGGGTTGTTGATGGTGTTCCGGGATCAGAGGTAAACCCCAATAATATTGAATCCATTTCAGTGCTTAAAGATGCCTCTGCTCAGGCCATCTATGGTTCACGAGCAGCAAATGGTGTAATATTGGTGACTACAAAAACTGGGAAAAGAAATCAGGAAGCCCGGGTAAATGTAAGAATAAAAAGCGGAGTTACACACAGTACCAACTCTTACGACTTGCTCAATACCAGGGAATATGGAGAGTTGCTGTGGTTGATGGCAAAAAACGACAATATTCAGAACTATACCCATCCTCAGTATGGCAGTGGAGCAGAACCAGATATACCTGAATATATTTTTCCTGCGAGAGGGGTAAATGTAGATCTCAGTTTGTATGACAATAAAATGATTCATGAAGATGGTGATGATACCTATCTCATAATGAAGGCGAACCAGGAAGGGACAGACTGGATGGATGAAGTTTTACGAACTGCAACTTACCAGGAATACGCAGTTGATGTAAGTGGCGGAGCAGAAAGTGCCACATACTCATTTATGGCTAATTATCTTAGTGAAGAAGGAATAATGAAATATACCGGTTATGAAAGGTTTAATATCAGAGCCAACTCCACGTTTAATCCTGTTGAATGGTTAGAAATTGGAGAAAGGCTCGAAGTCAGCAGAGACAATGACTATGGAGGGCAAAGCAATTTTGGTGAAGGTTCGGCAATTTCCAGATCTTTCCGCATGCAGCCAATTGTTCCTGTTTATGATGTTATGGGCAATTTTGCCGGAACACAGGCACCCGGAACAGGAAACGGAACAAATCCTGTTTTTTATTTATGGAGTAATCGCAACGATGAGTTTAAAAATCTGAATACAAGTGGCAATACTTATGTGAAGCTGAATTTTCTTAAAAATTTATCTGTGAAAAGCCTGTTTGGCTTTATTTATAATGCCAATAACAACAGGAATATCACTTTAAAAGAAGTGGCACATTCTGAAAGGAGCAAATACGATGAGCTGTCGCAAAGTGCAAATTTTACCACCCAATGGAACTGGTCAAATTTGCTGGATTATTCCCTGATAATTGCTGATCAGCATAATATAACTCTATTGCTGGGGACGGAAGCAGTCCATAATGAATACAATACAGTAAGTGCTTCACGTGCCGATTTTTTTTCAACAGATCCAAACTATATGCAGATTGATGCCGGGGTGCAAAGCATTCAGAATTCTGGAAATGCAAGTGAATGGGCACTGTTTTCAACTTTTGGCCGGTTAAATTATAATTTTAATGATAAATATCTGATAGAAGCAACAGTTCGAAGGGATGGTTCTTCACGTTTTGGCCCGGAGAACCGGTATGGAACATTTCCAGCATTTTCTGCCGGATGGAGGGTGCATGAAGAAAATTTTATGTCTTCTACTGAAAATTGGCTGGATATGTTGAAAATTCGAATAGGTTGGGGCCAAACAGGGAATGACCGGATTGGAAACTACAACGGATATACGAATTTTGTCAGCGATTATGGGGGTGGATGGTACTCTCACGATGGTTCATATTATCCTATAACAGGTTCAAATACCAGTGCAACAGCAGGTTTTCAATCCAGCAGCTTTGGGAATCCAAATGTTAAATGGGAGACTGCGATAACTTCAAATTTAGGAATCGATGCAGTTGTTTTTGACAATTTTAGGATTGTGCTGGATTTGTGGAAACGCAGAACAGAAGATATGCTTTTTCCAAAGCAAATACCACTGACAGTTGGTATGGCAACACCGCCATCAATTAATGTTGGAGTGATGGAAAACCAGGGATTTGATTTTGAACTGAGTTATAATGGGATGACACCAAATCAGGATTTTCAGTACAATTTAGCACTTAATGTTTCTCATTACAGAAATGAAATTATAAATCTAAGCAGTAATGAAGATGAATTTCTCAGGGGAGGTGAAACTCGGAATCATTACTACACAAGGGCAGAAAAAGGTACCGCATTTCCTGAATTTTATGGATATGTGGTAGAGGGTATATTCCAAAACGAAGAAGAAGCTGCCAATCATCCGCCCGCTTTTGGTGAAAACGGGACTTACAATGAACCGGGTCATTTTAAATATAAAAATGTTAATGGAGATAATGTAATTAATTCAGATGACCGGACTTATATAGGTTCCCCTCATCCCGATTTCACTTCAGGATTAAATATTGATTTACGCTACAGGAGTTTATCTGTGATAGCCCGGTTTTATGCCAGTTATGGCAATGACCTGGTAAATGGGGTACGGAAATATATTGATTACAACCTGTTCCAGGGGAACCGCAGCAAAACATTGTTGTACAAATCATGGGGAAGTCCCTATCTGGAGAATAATGAAGATGCCGTAATGACAAAAGCTGAATTTAATGATGTAGGAAGTCAGGAACCTTCCACCTATTTTGTTGAAGATGCTTCATACCTCCGGATGCAAAGCCTGGAAATCAGTTATGATTTGAAAGAAATTATACCATGGACGGAGTTAAAGAATTTAAGTATTTATGGACAGGTTACCAATCTTTTCACAATTACAAATTATAGCGGGCTCGATCCGGAAGTAAATACCTCGGGTATGAGTGCAGGTATGGATGTTGGAACCTGGCCTACTCCCAGGCGTTATTTGTTTGGGTTGAATATTGGTTTCTAATTTTATACTTAAAATAGTTATTTTTAAATAAAAACGGTTATGAATAAAATAAGAAATATAATGCTGACAGGAATTTCAATTCTTTTCTTTTCCTGTTCGGAAAGTTTTCTTGACACAGAGCCGCAAGGTGTGGCAGGAACAGCAGTAATGACTACAGAAACTGGTGTGGAAAATTTGTTGATTGGTGCGTATAATCGATTATTTGGTTATTATGTGGCAGGTCCATTACTATGGGAGTCGGGCACTTTACCCTCAGATGATGCAGGTAAGGGAGAAGTTGCAGGTCACCCCGTATATGACATTGAAGTGCAAACCTGGGAGATAAATACCGATAACAGAGTGGCCAGGGAAGTTTGGCAGGCAAGGTACGATGGGGTATCACGGGCAAATGATGTATTGGATTATCTTCGTCAAAATCAGGAAGGCGATAATCCAATTAATGCAGAAAGGGCAAAAGAAATTGAGGCAGAGGCAAAGTTTTTGAGGGCCTACTATCATTTCGATCTGACAAGGGTTTTTGATAAGATTCCATACATAAAAACTGTTCAGGAAATGGATGGCACGCAGCCCGAAGATGTTCCCAATGATTCAGAAGGATGGGATGATATTGAAAGTGATTTGCAATTTGCCATTGATAATCTCCCGGAAGATCCACCTAAAGGTGAAGTCGGACGCCCCACCAGGTTTTCTGCTATGGCCATGAAAGCGCGGGTCCATATGTTTCAGCAGGAATTTGATCAGGCAAAAGTTCTGCTGGATGCAATAATCAACAGCGGTCGATTTGCCCTTGCCGATCATTATATGGATAATTATCTGACTACTACGGAAAACAATATTGAATCCATTTTTGAAATCCAGGCTAATGTTCGTGAAAGTGGAGAAGGAAACAATGCTATGATGTTAATGGGGCCATTGTTTCACCAAAAAGGTCCTGCCGGATTTGGTTGGGGATATGGAGCTGTTTCGCAGAACCTCTTTGAAGCCTATCAGGTAACTGATGAAGGATTACCGGTTCTGGATTCGGAAGCGAGGGATGATTTGGAGAATGACTATGGAATACCATCTGATCAGGAGTTTATTCCAACACAGCACCTGCTCGACCCAAGAGTGGACTGGAATATTGCACGTCGTGGAATTCCTTTTCTTGACTGGGGAGTTCATGAAGGTTTCAGCTGGATAAGGGAACAGGGAGAAGGCCATATGATGATGAAAAAATGGATGCATTATTCCTGGGAAGATGCCTTGCCATCGGATAGCAAAAATGCAAGAAATTTCAGAGCATATCGCTATGCGCATGTTTTGTTGTGGCGGGCTGAAATTGCTGTGGAAGAAAATGATTTGGATTATGCCCGGGAACTTGTAAATATGGTGCGTGAACGAGCTGCAAACAGCTTTCCAATGGGACGCGCTGAAACCTATGTTTTTGATGGCCGTGAGGTGGTTGTGAATGAGGATGAACCTTCGGCCAATTATTTAGTAAATACATATCCTTCTAATTCACAGGCATTTTCTTCTGTTGAGGAAGCCAGGAAAGCAGTCAGAATTGAAACACGCCTGGAATTTGCTCTTGAAGGTATGCGCTTTCAGGATCTCCGACGCTGGGGTATTGATGAAGAAAAACTGAACTTCTTTGTTCAGAGTGATCAGGAGTTTTTTAAAGATATGCAAGGCAAAGTTTATGATCCGGAACTGGATGATTATTTCCCGATACCGGCAGATCAAATTGATCTTCAGATGGGTGTTCTTGAGCAGGATCCTGCATACAGATAAAATTTAAAATAAACCGGTTCACAGATTGATGCGGATCGGTTTATTTTTTTGCATTTCGGGAGGGGTAAAAAAAGCCACCGTTTTTTGGGCGGGATTATTAAAACCGATCTTTTTGGGAGCTCATCATTTGGGTTTTTAACCTGCTACGAATGATTTAAGGTAACGAATAATTTTTACCTTTTGCAAATACAGCAAAGTTTAATTCAAATATTTTAATAGAATGAAGCGTCTGTTTAATAAAAAAATGTTTTCTGCCAATAAATTTTGTATGAAAATATGTGGGATTTTATTTCTGATGTTACTGACATTCATCACCGGCTTATCTCAAAACCTGCCAGGAGCCCGAAAGATAATTGATGCAGCTCAGTATTCCAGCCTACAGGCAGCAGTTAATGCGATTCCACCTGAAGGAGGAACCGTTATTATTCCTCCGGGCATATTTGAAATAACTGAACCTATTTTTGTAAATCATGGAGATGTTTGTATAAAAGGATCAGGTACGGCATCGCATATAATAAATAAAAATACCAATGATGAACCTGCAATTGTACTGGCATCGGATATTTCCGCTGATGCATCGGATACCGATCCCCTGTGGCGCATACAAATTTCAGATTTAAGAATCACAGGTAATGAAAATTCAGGTGATGGTATTTTGGCAAAAAATATAAACGAGATATTTTTGGAGGGAATAACTGTCAGTAATAATGGGAGAGATGGAATCAGACTGGATAACTGTTATGAAGATCCGCGGATATCCAGTACGGTTATAACATATAATAAGGAGGTTGGTCTGAATCTCATTGGCTGCCATGATATTGTGGTAAATGGGAACCAGTTTGAAGAAAATAGAGATGCATTGCATTGCATTAACGGATACAATCTGACTATGACAGGAAATAACCTGGATGATCATCTGCAGCATGGTGTTGTTATTGAAAATACTTATGGTTCTGTAGTTTCAGGAAACATGTTTGAAGAGTGTAATGGAATGGCAATCATACTGGACCGGGATTGTTACGGAATTACTCTCGGATCAAATGTCATTGCCCATAATGGAGGTGGCATTATTTTAAAGGATGCTCATGGGATTTCAGTCAGTGCCAATACTTTTACGATTAATAAGAAAGATGCTGTTTATCTGGGAAAAGAATGTGGTCGGATTACAGTAAACGGAAACAATTTTTCCAACAGTTATATAGGTGAAGGAAAGGTAAAAAGAAGTGAAAAGGATTTGAATGCAGCCGGAATTAGAGTTGATGGGGGTAAAAATCTTTTAATTTCCGGAAATTTATTTTCAGGGATTCAGCCTGGCAAAGCGTTCGGTATCGAAAACCAAACCGATAATATTTACTTTGGGAATAATATGCTGATAGATGTTTTAAGCGATCATAAAAACCTTCCTGATTCTTTAAATATAGGAAACATCGTTGTAAAAAATTAGGCAGTTGAAAACAGAAAAATGATGAAAAAACTTTTTATATACTTCCTTATACCATGTGTATTTTTTTCATTCGGATATTTCAGTTCAGTATTTGGTCAGCAGAATAAGAGCAGGCAGGAATACTTGCAGCAATTAAAAAAAGTTCTTCCGGATGATAGGTACACAAGCCCTGATGATGAGATTTATGGTTTGCCGGGACTTCCGCCTCCACATGTTTCTCCGGAAGATTTTACCTGGAGTGACTGGCAGGAACGAACAGGAGAGCTTCCTCCTGATTTTGATGAAATGCCTTCACTTCCATTTCTTCCTGATCCCTTAATTCTTGATGAAGGAAGAAAAAACATTCCGGTTACGACCATTGAACAATGGCATGCCAAAAGGGAAGAAATAAAAAGACAGGCTCAATATTGGATAACCGGTACAATTCCCCCTCCCCCTGACAATCTGCAGGTGGAAGTGCTTGAGGAGAAGAAGCTGGGAGAGCTTACCGAACGTGAAGTCTTATTGCAATTTGGCCCCGGACATAAGGCCCGGTTGCATGTTACCTTGCTGATACCACCAGGTGAAGGCCCGTTTCCTGTATTTATTTGTCCGTGGAAAAAAGACAGGTACGACTGGGTACAGGCAGCACTGCGGCGGGGATATATCGGCTGCCGGTTTACGGCTACCGATCCAAAATATGGATATCCGGATGACAGTGAGGCGTATGAGGAAATCTGGTGGCCGGAGTATGATTTCAGTACAATCATGCGCTGGGGATGGGCAGCTTCACGAGCGATAGATTACCTGTATACACTGGAGAATGTGAATAAGGAGCAGATTGCACTGACGGGGCTATCGCGGAACGGCAAGATGGCTCTTTGGGCAGCAGCCTACGATGACCGTATCAAAGCTGTGGTGCCCATCAGTGGAGGAACAGGAGGAGAAGATCCTTTCCGGTATACCAGTGAGAAATTCGATAATGAGAGCATAGCTCAAATTACTACCAGTTTTCCTCATTGGCTGCATCCCAGGATTCGCTTTTTTATTGGCAGGGAACATAAGTTGCCGGTGGACCAGAATTTGTTAATGGCCCTGGTTGCTCCCCGGGGCCTCATGCTTACTTCATCTGTTTTTGAAAGTCAGGGTAACCCTTGGGGTATTGAGCAGGCTTATCTGTCAGCACGCAAAGCATATGAATTTCTGGGCGCAGAAGAGAATATAGCAATTGATTTACGGCAGGGATTGCATGCGCCATCTGCCAGAGATATAGAGCGGTATCTTGATTTTTTTGATTTTATATTTGAACGGGGAGAAATCAGTCCGGATAACAAACTGGTTTATAATTATTCATTTTCAAAGTGGCTTGGATTGAGTGATGAAATGATCGATCCTTTGTCTTTTCCGGTGAAGGGAATTGATGATCTGCTTTTGAATTCTCGTAAAAAGGAAATAGAGGATATTTCGGGCTGGCAAAAAAAAGTACCTGAAATCAGGAAAAATATTCTTTGGGCTTTGGGTCAGGAACCTTATTCAACAGCTCCCGGAGTTCAGCCGGATTATATGCAGGATGTTGTACCCCGGCCGAGTGTAATGTCAGGTGTTAAATCTGAATCTATTGGATTTGGTACCCTCTATTATAATGAATTAGATACTTCGCAAGGAAGAAGTGATCAATTGGCAGTGGTTATTTACCTGCATGAATACGCTTACCCAACAGGTTTTGGCAGAGGGTTTGATTCTTTTTTAAACAGGATGCTTAAGCAGGGTTTTGCTGTGTATGCTTTTGATCAGATAGGATTTGGTACCCGAATTGAAGAGGGAAGGTTGTTTTATGAACGTTTTCCACATTGGTCTAAAATGGGGCGAATGGTAGCGGATGTCAGATGGTCAGTAGATGAATTATCTAAATTGGGTTATATTGATAACCAGCGGATATTTGTAGCCGGATATGCCCTGGGTGGAACTGTGGGGCTTTACAGCGCTGCCCTGGATGACAGGATTGCCGGAGTAGCCACAGTAGCAGGATTTACTCCTATGCGGCTGGATACTCCAGAAAAAGGTACAGGCGGTATCCGGCGATTTTCCCATCTTCATGGATTAATTCCCCGGTTGGGGTTTTTTGTAGGTGAAGAGGAAAGAATTCCCTATGATTTCCACGAAATAATGGCTGCTGTGGCACCCCGGCCGGTGTACGTTATTTCACCATCATGGGACAGGTTTTCTAATGTTGAGGATGTCAGAAAATGTATAAATGAAGTACAAAAAGTTTATAATTTATATGAGTCGGAGCAAAATCTGGAATTGGTTGTGCCGGAAGATTATAATCGGTTTTCACCGGAAATGCAGCAACTGGTTATTCATTGGCTGGATAAGCAAATTAGATAGCAGAATCAGAGTTTACCAGTGAAATGGGGTAACAACATCCGATTTTAATCGTTAAGGAATTCAGATTTATACAGAAACTGAACAGATAAGATTAAATATATGAAGAGCAAATTTTATTGTAAATCTGATTATATAATAACAGGTGTTTGTTTTTTCTTTTTTGCGGTAACCGTAAAAGGGCAAGTTGATATGACTCCACAGGAATATTTGTTACAGTTAAAGAAAGTATTGCCGGAAGATTTATATACTACTTCCGATCAGATATATCAATCTCCAGGAACACCACTGCCACATGTTTCTCCGGAAGATTTTACCTGGAGTGACTGGCAGGAACGAACAGGAGAGCTTCCTCCTGATTTTGATGAAATGCCTTCACTTCCATTTCTTCCTGATCCCTTAATTCTTGATGAAGGAAGAAAAAACATTCCGGTTACGACCATTGAACAATGGCATGCCAAAAGGGAAGAAATAAAAAGACAGGCTCAATATTGGATAACCGGTACAATTCCTCCTCCCCCTGACAATCTGCAGGTGGAAGTGCTTGAGGAGAAGAAGCTGGGAGAGCTTACCGAACGTGAAGTCTTATTGCAATTTGGCCCCGGACATAAGGCCCGGTTGCATGTTACCTTGCTGATACCACCAGGTGAAGGCCCGTTTCCTGTATTTATTTGTCCGTGGAAAAAAGACAGGTACGACTGGGTACAGGCAGCACTGCGGCGGGGATATATCGGCTGCCGGTTTACGGCTACCGATCCAAAATATGGATATCCGGATGACAGTGAGGCGTATGAGGAAATCTGGTGGCCGGAGTATGATTTCAGTACAATCATGCGCTGGGGATGGGCAGCTTCACGAGCGATAGATTACCTGTATACACTGGAGAATGTGAATAAGGAGCAGATTGCACTGACGGGGCTATCGCGGAACGGCAAGATGGCTCTTTGGGCAGCAGCCTACGATGACCGTATCAAAGCTGTGGTGCCCATCAGTGGAGGAACAGGAGGAGAAATTCCTTTCCGCTATACTACAGATAAGTATAATATTGAAACAATGGGCAGAAAGGCATTGGTTGATCCGCACTGGCTGCATCCCAGGATTCGCTTTTTTGTTGGCAGGGAAAACAAGTTACCCGTAGATCAAAATTCCTTAATGGCTATGGTAGCTCCAAGAGGTCTGATGTTGACCTCTTCAATTACAGAGTCAGCAGGTAATCCCTGGGGAATTGAACAAGCTTTCCTTTCAGCTCAAAAAGCTTATCGGTTTTTAGGTGTGGAGAAAAATATTGCTCTTGATTTAAGACAGGGATTACATGCTCCTTCGGCAAGAGACATAGAAAAATATCTTGATTTTTTTGATTTTATATTTAAGCGAAATGAAATAAAACCCGAAAATTTACTTCTGTACGATTACAGCTTTTCAAAATGGGTTGGGTTAAGCGGAGAAAATATAAATCCGTTATTGTATCCAAAAGCAGGTTTAGATAATCTTCTTCTGAACTCCAATGGTCAGATTATTAAGGATACAGCGGTATGGCTAAAAAAAATACCTGAAATCAGACAAAGAATTAAATGGGGTCTTGGTGATGAACCTCCTTCCATGGGGCCCGGGCAGCAAAGTGATTATTTACAGGAAGTAGTTGGTTTCCCGGATTTGGAGCCAGAGATTAAAAGCAGTCCGTTACTGTTCGGACGTTTATATTTCTCAGTAGATGCTGTTAGGGATTCAATAAATAAAAGATTGCCTGTTGTCGTTTATTTACATGAATATTCATACTCAAGCGGGTTTACTAAGGCGGGTTCTGCTGTTTACACCCCGGCGGGTGATATTATCAAACAATTTACAGATGCAGGATATGCCGTTTATGTTTTTGATCAGATTGGTTTTGGAACGCGGATTGAAGAAGGCCGCTTATTTTATGAACGGTTTCCTCATTGGTCGAAAATGGGAAGAATGGTGTCGGATGTTAAATGGGCAGTTGATGCTTTATCTGATCTGAAGAATATTGATCCCCGGCGAATCTTTGTTGCTGGTTATGCGTTGGGAGGGACAATAGGACTATACAGTGCTGCTCTGGACGATCGTATAGCCGGGGTTGTATCCGTTTGTGGTTTTACACCAATGCGGACTAATGTCCCAGGTAAAACAGCAGAAGGAATTTTTGCATATTCACATTTACATGGACTGTTACCACGTATAGGGTTTTTTGCAAATGAAGAGAAAAGAATTCCTTATGATTTTCATGAGGTTCTGGGATGTATTGCACCACGTCCCTTATTAATTGTTTCCCCAATGTGGGATCAGTATGCAAACCAAACGGATGTAGAAAATTGTACCCATGAAGTACAAACCATTTATGATCTGTTTGAAGCAAATAAAAATTTGAAAGTTCTGTTTCCTGAAGACTATAATCGTTTTTCACCAGGAATGAAAAAACAAGTAGTTGAGTGGATGAAACTAAATTTTTAAAGAAGTGCCTGTATTTAGTTAAATGTGATGCGATACTCTATGGATAATTAGCAGAATTTTCTTCTTTAAGTTTTTTACTTTTAATACTTTACTCATTACTGTCATTAATTGGAATAAATAGGTGCAAAAACAAAAGTCGGAACTTTACGAACTTCAATTTCAGTTAAGTTACTGCCATTTATAGCTTCTTTTTTTTCTTTTTTTGACCAATTTTTACATGGTATATGTTTGTCATACAGTTATATAAATAATGTATGTTAATAAAAATTAACGAAAATAATTTTAATGTTAACTTTTGTTAATTTTTTTTTATATATTGTAAATGAGGAAAGGTTAATAAAAAAACGCAAACAAAAAATTAAACAATAACATAATAAATACTGAAGAAGAAATACATTTCAATTTTTTTAGTGTTCTAAAGTTAAAAAACAATCTATTTAAATTATTAAAGCTAAAATCTATGAAAAAAAAGAAGATTGGTATGATGAGAGCCCACAGATTGTTTCTGTGCCTCTTTTTTGTTTTTGTTACTGTAGGTGCCTGGGCACAGCAAAGAACGGTTACGGGAACAGTAACCAATCAGAGGGGGCAACCATTACCCGGCGTTACTGTAGTGTTAAAGGGGACAACTCATGGTACAGTAACTGATGTTGATGGAAACTACTCTCTGGCAGGCATCCCCCCAGATGCAACACTTGAATTTTCTTTTGTAGGGATGAGTACACAAAATGTGGATGTGGGCACACAGACAAACGTTGATGTAAAAATGAGTGAGGATGCTATCGGACTCGATGAGGTTGTGGTTGTAGGTTATGGAACCCAAAAGAAAGCAGATTTAACAGGTGCTGTCAGTTCGGTTCAGGGGGAAGAGCTTACCGAGAGAATAGATGTTACCAATACTGCAGTTGCATTGCAAGGTTTAAGTCCTGGTTTAACCATTCAGAACTTTGCAGGGGAACCCGGTCGTGAAGATGTCAGGATAAGGGTCAGAGGCCATGGGACTTTAAATAATTCTGATCCGCTGGTGTTGGTTGATGGTGTAGAACGTTCCCTGGCTACAGTTGAACCGGTTGACATCGAATCTATTACAATACTAAAAGATGCTGCTTCAGCATCTATTTACGGTTCGAGAGCAGCAAACGGGGTTATCCTGATTACCACTAAACGTGGTGCAGTAGCAGGTACCACTGTAAATTATCATTATAACATAGGTTTTCAAAATGTATTGGGATATCCGGAAGCTGCAGATCCTGTGAGTTGGTTAAACCTGGAGAACGAAGCACAGGTTAACGCAGGAGGACAACCACTGCATACACAAGAGTATATCGATAATGTTGCTGCAGGAAGAGATCCGTTAAATTATCCCTTTACAATTTATGAAGATTATTTGTTTCACGATAATGCACCTCAACAAAGGCACAGCATATCCTTATCATCGGGTGGTGATAACGGGAGGATTTTTGCATCTGTAAATTACCTCGACCAGGATGGTATAATTAATAATTTTAATAATAAACGCTTATCTACTCGAATAAATTCAGATTTATATATAACGGATAAAATAACCGGAAAATTCAATTTGAATTATATGAACAGAAAAGCGACCGGGCCGGGATTCACAGGGCAGCAGTTGGTGCAAGGTATGCTTCACATCAACAGGACCATTGTTGGCAAATATCCCGACGGTACCTGGGATTTGGTTGGAGGACAGTGGAATTCCATTGCCATGATGGAAAATGGGGAGCGGGTGCTCGACAGGGATGAAGTTGTAGGTCAGGTAGGACTTGAATACCAGATTTTATCTTCATTATCTTTTACTGGTGATATTACCCTCAAATCATATAGCATAAATGAAAGTACCTTTATGAATTCTCTTTCGGGTATGAGGGATTATAAGACAGGTGAACTGGTTACCGTAGGTGGTTGGTTTGCAGTTAACAATCTTACCGAAAATCAGGAGAATATAAAGGAATGGAGCCAGAGGGCATACCTGAATTTTAATCCTGAATTAGATAACCATTCAATTGAAGCAATGGTTGGATATGAAGGAATCAACAACAATTATAAAGAAATAGAAGGGTACAGAAGAGGCTTTTTTAATAATGATCTAAGGGATTTGGATGCGGGTGGAGCATCAGGTCAAACAGCCACAGGTAACCGTTCTGAATGGGCTCTGCAGTCCTTTTTCGGCAGGATAAATTATTCCTATGATTCCCGTTACTTATTGCAGGCCAATGTACGCTACGATGGCTCCTCCAGGTTTGCTGACGGCAAAAGATGGGGTTTATTTCCTTCATTCTCTGCCGGGTGGCGTATTTCTGAGGAAAACTTTCTGAGCGGCAGCAGTGCCATAAGTAATCTAAGACTTAGGGCATCGTGGGGTCAATTGGGAAACCAGGATATAGGATTGTATAGGTTTTTGAATAACTATAACCTCAATCAGTCTTATGCATTTAATGGAGAAGTGGTTTCAGGTGCCGCAGTTACTGCTGCAGGTAACCCTGAGATTACCTGGGAAACCACAACCATGACAAATTTAGGTTTTGACCTGGGAATTTTGGATAACCGCATGGAAATTGTTGCTGAGTATTTCTGGAATTATACCGAGGATATATTGCTGGATTTACCTATTCCACCTACCATTGGTGTTGACGCACCAACTCAGAATGCCGCTGCAGTGTCAAATAACGGATACGAAATTGCAGTCAGATATTTCAGCCCCAGAAGAACTGACGGAGGATTTCAGTTTTCTTTGGGTATAAATTTTTCTGATGTTGTGAATACAATTGAAGATTTAAGAGGTACGGGGCCGTTTTTTCCTGATAAATTTACTGTCTGGGAAGAAGGGTATTCCATTAATTCCCTCCGTGGTTTAACATCGCCAGGATTATACCTTTCGGAGGCTGATTTTCAGAAGTATCCTGTTAAATTGGTTCCGCAGGTTTCAATGGGTGATATTATTTATGAAGATTTAAACAATGACGGTGTTATTAGTCAGTCGTTGTATCCAGCAGGAGATCAAATTGTAATGGGCAATGAAGATCCCCGATATGAATTCGGAATCGACGGCAGTGCACGATTTAAATCGTTTGATTTATCATTCTTGTTCCAGGGGGTGCTGCAGAAATGGCATACACTCGATGGAGCACTTATGGAAGGTCCCAACTGGGGTAACTTTATACCTGCTGTAATGGCCAGGGAAACCTGGCATCCTACACGTAATCCTAATGGTACCTGGCCGGTTGTTACTGCAGGAAACAGCTCGAACCTTGTGGAAGCTGATTTCTGGCTGCAGGATGCGAAATATGTGCGTTTAAAACACATTCAACTGGGATATAATATTAAACCAAGCAGTGTGATCTCGAATTTGAGAGTATATGTTTCGGGAGAAAATTTAGTGACCATCACGCCAACTGAACTGTTTGATCCTGAAACTCCAAGAGGCAGGAGCCAGTTTTTTCCACATTCTAAAGTTATAAGTGCAGGTATAAATGTTACATTCTAAAATAAATCTAAAGGAGGTTATTATGAAAAAAAATAGAATCATCGTATTAATTTATATAGCACTGTTTGGGTTCATGGGTTGTGAAGAGGAATTAACAACAATACCTACAGGCAGTGTATCTGAATTGATTTTCTGGGAAACAGAAAAAGATGCGCTTTTAGCTGTGAACGCTGCATACAGAGAATTGGACGGAACCGGCATGGTACAACTTGAAACGGTTACGGATATTGCCATGCATGCGCCGTCCGGTCCGCAAACCCTATATGATGTGGCAGTAGGAACCCTTGATCCTACCAATACCAGTATACGTGACTATTGGCGCCGTTATTGGAGGGGAGTGAGAAAGGCGAACGATCCGATAAACAATATCGATAAAATTGAAACGGGAGATCCTCAGTTGCTGGCAAGATTAAAAGCAGAGGCCCGATTTTTACGTGCCTATTATTATACAATGCTGACAACTTTTTGGGGAGATGTCCCTCTGATTACTGAACCTTTGGGAATCCAGGAACAGGTTAGCCGTACTCCAAAATCAGAGGTTGTTGATTTTATTATTTCCGAATTGGATGCTGCTGCCGCTGTTCTGCCTGTGAGCTATTCAGGTGGCGATATAGGAAGAGCCACACGTGGTGCTGCATTGGCACTGAAAGCTAGGGTGGCCTTGTATAACGACCGGTTTGCTGTGGCACGCGATGCTGCTAAAGCCGTTATGGATTTGGACGTTTATGATTTATATCCTGATTATGAAAAGTTATTCTGGTACGAAGGCCAGAATTCAAACGAGGTAATATTTGACCGGCAATATGCTGTTGGATACGAATTTACTAACTATGTTAGCAGATCTGCAGCATCTTTAGGAGGAGGTTCTGCAATTGATCCATTACGATCTTTTTTATTGTTGCATGAATATAAAGGTGAACAGGATCCTGAAAATGAGTATGCCAATCTTGATCCACGATTTGGATTCAACGTCATCTATCCTGGTGCTGTTAAACCCGATGGCGATGTTTACAATTCTCTTCCCAACAGTCCTACCCCTGACAGAATTGGTGCCAGTGAATTTGCTACCCAGTATGGATTCAATGTGAGAAAAGCCATCGATTGGGAAGAAGATGGAGCAAATCCAAGCCAGTCAACTCTGAATTTCATTTTAATACGTTATGCCGACGTACTGCTTATGTATGCTGAGGCAAAAATTGAATTAAATGAAATTGATGATTCAGTATATGATGCCATTAATGCGGTTCGGACACGTCCTACTGTTGATATGCCTCCTATTACTCCTGGCAAATCCCAGGAGGAATTAAGGGAAATTGTCAGGAGGGAACGAACCATTGAACTTGCATTTGAAGGACTTCACCTGTTTGACATGAACCATTGGGAAAATGGTGAAGCAAAAACGGAACCGGCACTGGGTATCCGGTATAAAAATGAAGCAGGGGACTGGGTAATTTATACACGCAATTTAACCCGCAACTTCAGGCCCGACAGGGATTACCTGTGGCCTATTCCACAGGAGGAAGTGGAAGTTAATCCGAATATCGGACAAAATCCAGGATACAATTAGTTGTTTGTTTTTCAGGGCCATATCTCTACGTGCAATTATTGGAAGATATGGTCCTGATTTTTTTAGTTTATTATATCTTGTTTTTACGAATCAATCCGATAAAATCCAGGGGAGTGGTATTTCCATAAAGAAGGTTTTTTGATAAAAAATAAAATTAAAATGACAAAAAAAATGAATTTCGACCGCAGGGACTTTATAACAAAAACTGCTTTAGGTACAATTGGTGCTGCTGGTTTTTTAACTTCCTGTTCTGATCAGGGTTCGAAGAAAGACGAGAAACAGCTTCCAAAGTTGCTGGATCAGGCACCTGATGGTCCTGTATTAAAGGCTGGTTTAATTGGTTGTGGTGGCCGCGGGACAGGTGCAGCAATTAATTTTATTGATGCAGGACCAAATCTGCAGGTGACTGCATTGGGTGACGTTTTTCAGGATAAAATCGATGCCTGCCGGGAACGGTTAAAAAAAGAAAGAAATGTGGAGATTGGCAATGAAAATATATTTGTAGGTTTCGACAGTTATGAAAAAGTGATTGATTCAGGTGTAGATGTTGTATTGCTATGTACACCACCACATTTTCGTCCCGTACATGTTGAAGCAGCTGTTAATGCAAGAAAACATATTTTTATGGAAAAACCCATTGCTGTTGATCCGGTTGGAGCCCGTTCAGTAATGGGCTCAGTTAAAAAGGCAGAAGCTATTGGGCTCAATATTGTCAGCGGTACAGTGCTGAGAGCATCAAAAGATTATATGGAAACCCAGAGAAGAATTTCAAACGGTGAAATTGGAACATTTACAGGAGCAAGTATCATCCGGAACGGAGGTGCTCTTTGGTTTCGCAGACGTCAACCCGAATGGAGTGACATGGAATATATGATTAGAAACTGGGTGAATTTTATCTGGTTGTCGGGAGACCATATTACTGAAATGTTTATTCATCAGCTGGATCTGATGAACTGGAATATGGGAGAACTGCCGGTTATGGCTTCAGGATACGGGGGTCGGCATCGAAGAGTCACCGGAGATCAATACGACTTTTTTAGTATTGACTATATTTACGATAATGGTATTCATGCACATGCTGCAGTGCGCCAGATAAATGGTTGTACAAACAGGACAATATCCCAGGTTTTCGGTACTGAAGGATATGCCGATGTAAGTGGTAAAATATTTGATCTCGATGGAAATGTTGTTTGGGAATATCCTTATCCCGATGAAAACGACTCTTCTTCGGAATGGAAAGTTACTAACCCTTTTGTTCAGGAGCATATAAATCTGGTTACAGGCATACGATCAGGAAATACGGTTAATGACGGTGAAGCTATGGTGAATTCCACCCTGGTCAGCATTATGGGAAGAATGGCAGCTTATACCGGAATTGATGTAACCTGGGAGGAGGTGCTGAATTCTGATTTGTATTTAGGTCCGAAAATCTATAGCCTTGATCGCAATTATGAGGTTCCGGAAGAGATTCCTGTTCCGGGTGTGCCTAATATTTAAATTTTCTATAGTTTTGTTAAAGTGAATTGAGTTATGAAAATACTATCCGTTTTGTTTTTATCTTTTATTTTACTTCTGAATACATCTGCTCAAGATAATAAATTAAACATCATTGTTATTGGAGCTCACCCTGATGATCCTGATGTGGTGGCTGGTGGTATAGCAATCAAATTTTCCCGGCTTGGCCATAACGTTTTGTTTGTATCGGTAACCAATGGTGATGCCGGACACTATAAACATGGAGGAGGTGTTTTGGCCAAAATACGTGCGGCTGAAGCCCGGGAAGCCGGAAGAAGATTTGGAGTGGCTTATAAAGTATTGGATAATCATGATGGAGAGCTGATGCCTGAATTGAATATTCGTTTGCAGATTATCCGACTGATACGGGAATGGAATGCAGATATGGTAATTGGACCTCGACCCTATGATTATCATCCCGATCATAGAAATACGGCCATTTTGGTTCAGGATGCAGCCTATATGGTTATTGTGCCGAATATAGCTCCCGACACACCACCTCTTAAGAAAAATCCGGTATTTCTTTATGCTCAGGATCGTTTTAAAAAACCTTATCCGTTCGAACCTGATATAGCAATTGATATTTCAGATGTGGTTGATGAAAAAATATATGCAGTGGCAGCTCACCATTCACAATTTTTTGAATGGTCTCCATGGCTAAGCGGAAATCTGGAATCATTACCGGAAACTGAGCAGGGGAGGCTGGAAATGCTTAAAAGCAAATGGGCAAGACCTGTTAATAATGAGGTGAGGCAATCGCTGATAAAATGGTATGGAGAAGAAAAAGGAAAGAAGGCTGCTGTTGCTGAAGCTTTTGAAATTTGTGAATACGGCAGAAAACCCGATGAAAATGAAATTCGAAAATTGTTCCCTATGCTTAATGAATAGCAAACCTGTTTTTTAATTTTTAAGGGATAAATAAACAAAAGGTAAAAAGTAACTTTTTCTGACTTTATTGGTTCATTCTTAAATTTTTATCAGAAGCTAATATGCAGGAGGAATAATTGTTGGCTTTATTTATTGATTTACCGGAAGCTTGTTAAATATAAATTTTGTAAGATTTACAATTTATAACACATTTATTTTATCTACTTTTAATTCATCATGTTTTGACTGAAATTTAAAACTGGCATTGATATGGTAGATAAAATTCAAATTACAAAAAATTATACTGGTTTCCTGATTGTTGCGTTTCTGGTACTTGTTTTTACTGCATCAGCATCTTCTAAGGTTAAAGAAAAGGAAAAAACTTATTATCCTGAGGATTTTACCTCTTTTCAAGGAGTAGAAATTTACCGTCAGAGTCAGTGGAACCTAAATCGATATCTTCGTCCTGAAACCGGTTTTGAAAAAGGTGTGGCCGGCCGGTATTATTTTGGACCATCTGCCCGGTATACGGTTTTCCTTAATGGTACTAAGCTGGGAACAGGAGAACAGGAAATCCAGCTTCTGATAAACGGAAAAGAGGTCGGCTTGTTTAAATTCCCTGCAGAACCTGATGAAAAGGAAATGACAGGAGATGTACTGATAAAAAAAATATATGGGATAGATATCCCCCAATACAGTGAAATAAGTCTGAAATTTTCAGGAGGCGCAATGCAAGGTTGGGGTATTGAGCGTTTAACACTGATACCGGAAGGCGGGTATCGGGGTGAAAGAGTTTCATTGTCCAGTCCTCAGACTTTACGGATTTATAACAGCATCGAAGAACAGCAGGCAGGGCATTCCATGGTTGAGCGATTCGTTCAGGAAAATGTAGACAGACAGGTTGCTAAACGTGATTCTGTTTTATCAAGTCTTGATTCTCCTCAGAAATGGCTTGATTACCAAAAACAGGTTCGGGAAAGGTTATCCTCAATTTTAGGGGAATTTCCACCTAAGAATCCGCTTAATGCTCGTGTTGTTGGCCGGATTGATTATCCGGATTATTACATTGAAAAGATCATCTATGAAAGCCAGACTGACTATTTTATTCCTGCCAATATTTATATTCCAAAAAATCGTGATTTTCCTCTCCCAGGGGTATTATATACAATTGGTCACTGGGATATGGGAAAGATGGCAACCGATATCAATAAAATTTGCATTGGTTTGGCTAAAAAGGGATATGTTGTATTAGCAGCAGATCCTATCGGACAGGGTGAGCGCTCAGAGTATTTTAATCCTGTGACCCTGGAGCCTACTGTTGGTCTCAGTGTTGACCAGCATCATTATGCAGGCCGACCTGCTTTCCTGGCAGGATGGTCGTTACCAGGCCTACGGACCTGGGATTGCTTAAGAGCTGTGGATTATCTGGTTTCACGGACAGAGGTTGATTCAACAAAACTGGCTGTAGCGGGTAATTCCGGGGGCGGACAAATGGCACTGCTTGCTGCTGCAGCAGATAGCCGTATCAAAGTGGTGGCTGCCGGACATCCAGGGGGAAGCTGTGAAGGGACCTATCTCAGTGGCCGGATGCCAACCAATCTTGACCTGCTAAGCCTGGTTGCTCCCCGACCTTGCAGAATGATTGTAGGAGATGCCTCAGGGGAAGAACCAGCACATAGAAGGAAGCTGGAAGATATGGCAAGGTTCTATAGGGGACTTGGCTTTACCGCTGAATATTGGGATATGGATATAGTAGACGGTGTACATGATAATTCCCAGCCTAAGCGTGAATCGACATACGAATGGTTTAACATGTGGTTTGATAAGATGAAAGAGGGCAAGTCAGAATCCTCTCTGGAGGCTGAAGATGCAAAAAAATTACAATGTACCGAAAGCGGAGTCATCCTTGCTTCTCTTGGAGGGGAATCCGGTCAAACCTTAAACCAAAAGAGGGGAAAACAGGTGTATCGGCAGGTTCATGATATGGACGAACTTAAAAGTCGTATACTTTCAAGGCTGAAGCTGCAGATACCCGGCAACACATCTATTCCGGTTGTAAAACCTAAGGAAACGTTTAATTTAGGTGACATTTCTGTTGAGAAATTTGCATATCTCAGTGAACCGGGTATTGAAGTTCCCGCATTATTGCTTCGTCCATTACAACAAAGAGAAAGACACCAAATTGTTTTGCATTTTTCTGAACAGGGAAAACCAGTTGAGACAGATGGAAATTCTCTTCCTTTATTATTGGTTCGGGAAGGCTTTCCTGTACTTTCAATAGATGTACGTGGCACAGGTGAAACTTCCTGCTTTCCCCCTGCTGGGAAGTTAGACAAATACACAGGATACACGGCAGAACAATGGATAAGGGATGTAGCTGCAAATGATGCCAATTCCTTTAACAGAACAATGCTTGGAATGCAGACACTGGATGTATTGCAGGGAATCAATTTTATTCTGGGGAGCAGCGTATTTAAAGATAGACCTGTTCTGTTGGCAGGAGAAGGGCTGGGAGGTTTATGGGCACTTTTGGGCGCTGTATTTCATCCCGAAGTACAGTCAGTGGTTACAGTTAATACTTTGCCTTCCTATCAACTGCTTCTTTCAGGCAAGTATTACAATCAGCATAAATATTTTTATACCCCGGGAGTGCTGCAGGATTTTGATATACCAGATCTCAGCAGGTTGATTTCTTTCCAGGAGCGGAGCCAGTTATGGATAAACCCGGAAAATGAGCTTTCGGAAAAGATGACCAAAGAGGTTGCAGAAAGTATTTTGGATAACAGGAAAGGTCTTCAGGTTGTATTGCTTCCCGAAGGGCAGCCCAAAGAAGTTACACGAGAAATAGTAATATTTTCAGCAAAAGAGACCAATTAAGGAGTATGAAACAGTTGATTTTTCATATTTAGGAAATAATGTTTTAAATTTTCACCAATGAAACGAACAATGGATACAATGCTTTTTAGTTGGTTGTTTATATGCTTAATCCATTTTACATCAACTAAGGTTTTGGGACAAGAACCTGATGAAAAACTTGCCAGTAAATATGGACTCACAATTTTACCTCCTGATGATGAACTGCAACCTGCACCTGAATGGTTTCAAAATGCAGATATGTTTACAAGTAGCCGCAGTGTTTGGAAAGGACATCAGTTTATTCTTAAAGATACAGTCATGACCCGAATCCTCAGAGTGAGGGCAGGTAATACTCCATTGCCGATTACAGAGCATTATCCTGTTGAAAAAATGAATTCACTTGATGGTGAAATCATAAAAGGTGTATCTCTTATTTCTCATGTTCCACATTGTAAAAAAGCTTTTGAAGAAGCACAGGATAAAGGATTCAAAGCTATCCCATATGTACATTTCAGATGCGTTCATACGAATTTTGCAGACCAGGATGTTTTTTATTTTGAACATCCCGAAATCCTTGTCAAAGACAGAGATGGAAAATGGGTTCATATTCCTATGGATGGATCCGATTGAATACACCGTTTTTTAACTTGTGCAAATAGTCCGAGCTATTGGAAATTGTCATTGGCCTATGTTAAAAAGATGATGGAAATGGGTGCATCGGGCATTTTTATTGATAACGTTGAACAAAGAGAACCTTGTCTGGCCCCAAGGTATGATGGCAGAAATCCGGAGTTTGAGCCTTATACTCACGAGCACTTGTTCCCTAATGCAACACATGATTATGCCTGGGACAGGATGCTGCAGTCAATTCGTGCACTGGTGAAAAGTTATGGTGACGATAAAATTGTAATTTTAAATTCAGGAATTGGAACTGAATTCCAAAAGAACGGAGATGCTTGCATGTGGGAGTCATTTATATACAGCTGGGCATGGGAAGGAAGGCGTCATACCTGGCAGGATGTTAAAAAAAGAGCCCATGAAAACGAGTGGTATTTAAAAGCAGGAAGAAGGATAACTGCTTTATCGACCATAAATCCTTCATGGGAAGAGGCAAAAGATGATGCTTTCTGGGCATTCTCTGCTGCCCGGTTAGTCGATTTTATCTGGTGGGCTTCATTAAATGGTACAGGCGCCGAAATTTTATACCAGGTTCATATGGGGAAGGGGCTGGAACCTTTTACAGAAATAAATAATGTGGCATACAGAACTTTTGAAAATGGAGTTATTGTTTTAAACGACAGTATGGAAGATCAGCATAATATAGGAGTTACCTTACCAGATGGTTTTTCAGCGAGTCAGTTAACCGATATTTATAATGGGTCCGGCACTATTCATGTAAAAAATAATAAAGTAAATGTTTCGGTGCCGAAAAAATCGGCAAGGATATATCTTTCACAATTAAAATAAAGAGACAGAAGGGGGAGAAATAAATCCAATCAAATTCATATAGATTAATAACAAAATAGTAGATTTATTATGAGTAGATTAATAGAATATTTAAGTCTGATTTCTATGACTTTTTCAAAAAAGAGGACATTGATTCTATTTTTAATTTTTATATCAGCGGAGGCTTTTCATCTTGAGGCTGAGGCACAGGGTTCTCAAAAAAAGTTAGAAGTAAAAGCTGTTCCTTATCCGGGGAAGGACCCGGTTATGTGGGACGGCGTTTATGCCGCATCAAACGGTAACGTTTATTCTGCACTTATTTCTGAAGGTTCATCGGCCCATTTTTATGTTTATGATCCTGTAGCCGGATCGAACATTCTTTTGGCTGATATGGCAGAATTTATGGGTTCACGCGGAAAAGGAGTCCGCACACCAGGTAAGATTCACAATAAACCTGTGGAGGATAATGACGGGTATATTTATTTTGTTCCCCTGAACAATGGAAGCGGCCCCAGAAATTTTAATTTTCTCAGCTGGGAAGGCGGACACTGGATTCGTTATGACCCAAAAACACAAAAAATGGAAGATTTAGGTCTTGTCGATGAACATGTGGGTTGTTACCCGTTAGCGATTGATAAAGAAAATAAAATTCTTTTTGGGGTGGGATTTAACGGATACCTCTATAAGTTTGATATTGATGCCAGAAAAACCACCAAGATCGCCAGAGTATCTAACTGGGATGTAACCCGCGATATTTTTTGCGATGACCTTGGGAATGTTTACGGTTCTTTTCCTACGGCACGTGTTTGGAAATATGAAGCTGATAATGACAGGGTAGTTGATCTGGATATACGCCAGCCTTACGATCCCTCCTATTGGCCAACACAGATGATGAATCCGATGATTGATCGCAGCATGGATTGGCGCTCAGTGGAATGGGATCCTGTAAATAAAGTTGCTTATGGTGTAACCTGCGGCAGCGGGAATATTCTTTTTCGTTTCGACCCTCACCAGGGCGTTCAGGGCCAGTTTACAGCCCTGGCGCAGATAAGCGATCCGAAATATTGGGGTACCGACAAAAAAAATGTACCCTATTCACCATTATCTTTTGGGATTGACAGTAAAAATCAAAAAGTGTATTTTGTACCTTCTGCCCGGGATTATAACATAGGAGAATACGAGGAAACTTTCGGAGCAGAAGAGACACATCATCTTATTATGTATGATGTCGTTTCGGGGCAGAGGTTCGATTTGGGAGAAATGGTGACAACAGATGGCAGAAGAGTCTTTGGATGTGAAGGAATATCTGTTGCAACGGATGGCACTGTTTATATTGTTGGTCAGGTTGAAGTAAAAAGCAAGGAAGATGCAACACGGATTGTGGGTGAAACTCCATCTGCTTTGCAGTTAGTGATTTACAAACCGCAATAAAAAGTCTGACAGGAAAGGTTATAAATTTTAAATCCATAATTCCAAAGAAATAAATGATGAAACAACATAAGAAAACCTGTAAAATAATCCTCACGATAAACATATTCTTTTTATTAAACCTGTGTTTGTCTGGTCTTTCCGCACAGGATTGGGCTAACCCATGGGTCAATAACCAGCAGCGGATCGATTTGCGTGAGCTGGGAAATCCTGATGTGAATGAAATACCATCCTATAACACTGCCATCACTTCACTCGTTACTGCTAAAAATGGATTGGTTTACGGAGGCACAACAGGGGAGGAGGCTTATTTGTTTTTTTACAGTCCTGTCACAAATAAAGTACGTCATCTTGGAAAAATACCGGGTCAGGAAAGCATTCACCATTCAATTATTGAGGATTCCACAGGAAGTATCTTTATAGGGACGGGAAGGAACATGTTCCGGGAAATAGAATTATCGCCCGGAGGCAACTGGGATCCGGCGGATGAAACGTTGTGGAACGATATTAAAAAGCATTTTCAGGAAAATCCTGGTGGACATCTTTACCGGTATGTTCCTAAAGAAAGCAACAAGAACGTTAAATTGCCGGATATGGAAGCGGAAGTGGAAGATCTGGGCATTCCCGTGTCCAACAATTCCATCTATGCCCTTACCACGAATCCTCAAGGTTCAATAATCTATGGACTCACCTATCCCGACGGCCACTTCTTTATATACAACATCAGTGAAAAACGCTTCGATGATTTGGGGCCAATTGATGAACAAATTGTTTTCCACGGCCCGGAACGCTATTGGAGGAGCATTTGCAGAGATCTTATCTGTGATAAAAAGGGAAATGTTTATTTTTCAGGCACCAACGGAGAGATAAAATATTATTCCCCTGAATACAAAAGCATCCGGTCAACCGGACAAAAAATTCCGGGGGATTATTATCCTGCCCAATTTTATAGCGACTACGATGTTGTGGAATATTTCGGTGCCGATACCACTGGTCTTATATATGGAGGTACTTCCGACGGTTATCTGTTCACATACGACACCAACAGAAATAGTTTACATAACCTGGGAAAACCAAGGGCACTCAGGCGAATTCGTTGCCTGGAAGCAGGAGATGACGGAAAAATTTACCTCATTGCGGGAGAACGGCCGGAAACAACTTCCGTTCCTTGTAAACTGTTCGAATATGATCCGGCCAATCCGGGATTCACTGACCAGGGTATGATCATTGTTGACCGCAGTCCCTACTATTACCGCCGCGGATATCAGTTCGACTGTATGACAAAGGGAAATGATGGTACGCTTTATTTAGGAGAAAGTGAATACCGTTCCAACCTTTTTATTTTAATACCTCCTTTCTAGAAGAAGTGCAAATTCTATAATCCATAAAACCAAGACAATGAAAACAAATTGTATTCTTATTTTTTGCCTGTTGATAATAACAACCATTGCAACCCCGCAGGAAATCATCCGTGTGTTACCTAAGGAGATTGACGACGTCCTGATAAATCCGGGAATCGGTTTTACAACCTTTCAGCGGTTTAATGGCGATACATTAAACCGCGGATTGAGATGGACAGAAGGACTTCCCATCGATTATCAGCCTTTCGACGGAAACCTGGAAAATGAGAACCATCCGATGACGTCCATAGCCTACTTCAGGGTTTACTGGCGGTACATGGAACCTGAAAAAGGGAAGTACAGCTGGGAGATGATAGATAATGCCCTGAAAACGGCGCAGGATCGGAACCAGACACTGATGCTGCGCATTGCTCCTTATGGCTCGGGGCCGGTAAATAATGAAAACGATGTTCCTTCGTGGTACCGTGAAATGAAAGGAGAAAAAAATGAATGGTTGCCGCAAGGGGAAGGTTGGAGAGTGGATGCTGAAGATCCCGATTATGCGAAATATTTTGGAGGATTTATTGCTGCGCTTGGAAAACGGTACGATGGCCATCCGGCGATGGAAGCTGTAGACGTTTCACTGGTAGGATTCTGGGGAGAAGGCAGAGGCTCGGATATTCTTACGGATCATACCCGCAATGCCCTTGTGAATGCATATACCGACAATTTTAAAAAGACTCCTCTGATGATGCTGCTTACCGATGAAAAAACCAACACATACGGACTGTCGCAGGCCGATGTGGGATGGCGGGTCGACTGCCTGGGTGATGTTGGCGGATTTCAAAAAAACTGGTCGCATATGATGGATTATTATCCCCAGGGAATTATTAATTTTGGAATGAAAGATGCCTGGAAAAAAGCCCCTGTGAGCCTGGAAGTGTGTTGGGTAATGCAAAAATGGTACGATGAGGGCTGGGATGTGGATTACATTATCGACCAGTCGCTTAAATGGCACATCTCTTCGTTTAATTCAAAATCATCGGCAGTTCCAAAAGAATGGTGGCCTTCTGTAAACCGGTGGCTTAATAAAATGGGATACCGTTTTGTACTAAGGAATATATCTTACCCTGCAACCGTTTCCCCTGACGACAAGGTGGATTTCAAAACCTGGTGGGAAAATAAGGGAGTAGCCCCCTGTTACAAAGACTTTTTATTGGCCTTCAGGTTAAAATCCGGTAAAGAGGAAAAAATTTTCATAACCGGAGCAAACATAAAGGATTGGTTGCCTGGCGATATTGTTTACAATGATGCATTTTTCATTCCTGAAGATTTAACTCCTGGTGAATATGATCTTCAAATCGGAATAATTGATAAAAATGATAGAAAACCAAAGGTTCAGCTGGCTATCGAGGGTAAAGACAAGGAAGGCTGGTACCGGTTGGGAAAAATAAAAGTTCTGGAAGAGAAATTATAAAAATAAGATTTCCCAAAAGAATCAATAATTTATTCTGTTTTACTTTTCTGCGAAACAATCTTATGTAATTTCAAAATAACCAGGTAAATTATTTTCTGCCGGGGGATCTTTCAAACTTTCAAACCAATTCAGGCATGGCTATATTAATGAGGATGTTTTTTAGAAAGAAATAGTATATTAGGCTTGTAAAAACCAGTAAAATGATTCAGAAACAAATCTCCCTGCTTTTTTTGGCTGCTGGAATTTCTGCCTTAAATGCGAATGCAGCGGAATTAAACAGGCCCAATATCCTTTGGATTGTTGCCGAAGACATGTCACAGGACCAGGCGTGTTACGGAAACACCCTGGTTAAGACGCCCGCTATCGATGACATGGCAAAGGAAGGTATGCGGTTTACCAATATGTATACCACCGCAGCAGTTTGTGCACCATCACGTACTGCTCTTGCCACCGGCATGTATCAGACTTCCATAGGTGCCATGCATATGAGATATCCCGATAATTTAATGCCTTCTCTTCCGAAAGGTGTAACAACTGTAGAACGTTTGATCAGGGATAACGGATATCAGACGCTTGGCATCGGGAAGGATGATTACATGTTCAGGCAGGAAGGTACATCATATGAATTCAGCAATCTTGATGAACTGAAAAGCGGAAAGCCTTTCTTTGCCAAAGTTAATTCGAAATTTACGCATAGGGAATTTAAAAGGGATTTCAACAACCCGATAAGTAAAAAAAAGGTTGAACTTCCGCCTTATTATCCCGATGCTGGCCCTATAAGGGAAGACTGGGCTGCTTACCTTGAAAATGTTCAGTTGCTGGATAAGGAGGTAAAAGAAATTCTGGACGATTTTCAAAAGAGAGGTTTGCTGAAAAATACCATTATATTCTTTCTCTCCGATCATGGACGTCCCTTTTTGAAGGGGAAATACTGGACCTACGACAGCGGAATACGGATTCCTTTCATTTTATATGTTCCCAAAGGATTGGATGTTCCCAAAAATTATAAGGCAGGAACAGTAAACTGCCAGATGCTTTCTGCCATTGATATTGCGGCAACTACACTTGCCCTTGCCGGTATTAAAAAACCGGATTACATGCAGGGAAAGGTTTTTCTGGGTGAGCAAGCTGAACCTGAGCGGGAATATATATTCAGTTCCATCGACCGAATCAGCGGAACTAACTTTAAAACCAGGGCTGTGCGATCAAAAAAGTACAAGTACATAAAGAATTTCAATAACGGTCGATCTATTCTGGAAAGTACGACCGAATATGCAAAAGCCAAATATCCCGATTACCAGGTTGTCAGTATTCTGGATAATTACAACCAGCTGAACGATCTGGAGAAAACTTTGGTTACTCCGCTTCCGCCGGAAGAACTGTACGATGTGGAAAACGACCCTTATGAAATGTACAATCTGGCTTATAAAAATCAATACCAGGAGGTTCGTGAAAAAATGGAAAAGGTTTTATCGGATTGGTTAATGGAAATTGACGATAAGGGACTTCAGCCTGATTCCCCAGAGATTCAGAAAGCCTTTGTTGATTTTAAACTGAATTCGAAGGAAAGGTATGCCGATGAAAGGTTGAAAAGATATCTGGAAGTAAAGAAAAAGCTGAAAGAAGAAGGAAAGTTGAATCTGGATTACTGGAAATAATTTATTAAATAATTAGGCACAGGATTATTAGAAGCAAGATTAAACAAAAAGATTAAGTTCTTGATGCTGTTTTGATCCGTTTGTTCTTAAAATGAATGATAAATATGAAAAATTGGTTGTTGTTGATTGTAATTTTTTGTATTGCTGGTCAAGCTAACGGGCAGCAAAATTCACCGCCCTTAAACATAAGCGGTGTAATTCCATCGCTGTCGATGGTTGCCGGTCATTTTCCGCGTACTGAAACAGGGACCGGGGCATTAATGCCCTGGGCAAATCGATTGTGGATAATAACTTATGTGGCTCATCTTAGCTCAACCGGCAGCGGCACAGGTTTGTATGAAATTGATGAAAACTTTCAGTTAAAGAAACACCCTGCAAGTGTGGTAGGTACTTATGCCAACCGCTTAATTCATGGCTTCAGCAATCAGTTGGCAATAGGACCTTACCTGATCGATACCCTGGGAAATGTAAGGGTGATTGAAGCATTTAAGAACCACCGGCTGGCAGCAACCATGACCCATTTGACCGATCCTGAAAATAAGCTTTATTACCTTGCCATGGAAGGGGAATTTTTTGAAGTGGACGTGCATACACTTGAAGTAAAACAGCTTTTTCAGCTTATGAATGAACTGGATGTTCCGGAAGGAAGCAAGCCTCATTTTAAAAGCGGCTATACCCATCACGGGAGGGTGGTGGTTTGCAATAACAGTTACTATGAAAAGGATTTCAATGGTGAATGGACTGCAGGGCGTCTTGCGGAATGGGATGGGAAAGGAGTATGGAAGGTGATTGAAGAAAATCCATTTACTGAAGTCTGGAGCGCACAGGCTTTCGGGCAGCCAATGATTGCGATAGGATGGGATAAGATATCTGCCATCCTGAGGGTATTCCTCGACGGTGAATGGAAACGATACCGCCTCCCGAAAGGAAGTAAGGCCTTTGACCAGACCAGTGCAACCGAATGGATGAGAATACGGGAAGTGGAAACCGAGCGGGTACTGATGGATTGCCATGGAATTTTTTATGAAATCGGATACCATACATATGGGAATCAGTTATGGGCTTTACAGCCCGTTTCAAGGCACCTGAGGATTATTCCCGATTTCTGTTCATGGAAAGGATTGCTGGTGCTGGGTGGAAATCAGGCTACCCCTATGGAGTTTGGCCGCTACAGGGATAGAAATCCCCTCGCAGGGCAACCCCAGGTGGGGCTGTGGTTTGGAAAAACCGATGATTTGTGGAATTTTGGCAAACCTGCCGGCACGGGTGGAGTATGGTACCAAACGAAAGTCAGTACGGGAGAATTATCGGATCCTTTTTTAATGAATGGATTTGATAAAAAGTCGCTGCATCTTTACCACAATGCTGCAGAAGAGGTTGAGTTTACTATTGAAACCGATTTTATGGGAACGGGCGATTTCAGAACATTTAGGAAAATTTCAGTGAAACCCGATGAATATGTCCACTATGAATTTCCCGATGCCTACAACGCACAATGGATGCGTCTGCATGTAAATAAAAATTGTAAAGCAACTGCAATTGTGATCTATAACTGAAAATCTGCCGGCAAAGGTGAGGGTTCATGACGGTCTTTACCCTTATAAAGATGCTATTCAGAAATCCGAATGAAATCAGAAACAGGCATATTAAATTAAATTTTCTGAAATAGACCCACAAAATACGGCTTGGGAGGAGATATTTTTCCTGTACCTGATTCCCTGATGAAGAAAGAAGGAGTTATTAAACCATTTACAAATAAAAGGGAAAAAGTATAAAATCTTTTTTCTTGATTCTAATGATTTTAGTGGAATATATCCCAAAAAGATTTATTTTTAGGTCGGATACAACACCAGACGGAACAGAATTTAGTTACTCTGGATTCGAAAATGTTGACAGGTTCTTATTCCAATCTGTAATAGATTTAACTGTGGGATTATATAATTTTTAAGTTCTATTAAAAGTCGCTTCAATGAAAAGATTCCTTTTGTTTTTGATTCTTATTTCATTTTTTATAAAGGTATATCCATTGGATATTAAAAAAAATACGGAAGTTTTTTTTCCTCAGCCTTTTATGTTTTCAGTTCATGACCTGGGGTGGATGACGGGTACAAACGAAGGAGATATTGAAGGCAGTAACGGGCCCTACAGGGCAGGAGTTGACAGGGAATTTGATGTAAATGATTATATGGCACTGGTTAATATAGCAAGGGAAGCAGGAACCCGGATAAGAGGATTATTTGTTACTTGTGAACTTGACCGGCTGAATGTTTTACAGAATTATCCTACTACAACTCCTGCCAGAGAAAAATGGGATAACAGTAAACATATTTCAAAAAAACAATTCGACATCATCGGGTTTGTAATGGAGAATTCAAATTATCTGGAAATGGGGTTGCATGGAGTTTGTCACGGATACTGGACTGAAGATGGAAAAATGCATCCGGAATGGTGCCGGTCCAAAGCAGAGCCCTGGCCCCTTAAATCGGTTCAGAATCATATTTTGGCAATGAAACGAATACTGGCGCAATATGGTATTTCTGAAGAACACGGTCATTCTTTTCCTGAAAGTTTTGATGCCGGAAACAACAGCTATTATTGGAACCCCTCTCCCGGAGATGATACATACAGTTTAGGGCAACTTCTTAGTGAAGAAGGGTGTAAATATGTATCCAATGATTTAAGCTCGTATCCTTCGGAGCTTAATCCGCCAAAAGGAGCAAATGCAGGTGGATTTGATAACGGCATAATGGTTTTATGCAAAGGAGGCGGAGGAGTTACCTGGTATAAATATGCCAGTCTGCCCGAGGAGTCTGCAGATAAACAGGATTGCAATATGATCCGGTTGCATTTTCCCAATTTTCTTGCACAGGATCAATTCCTTCAACAGGAGGTAAACGATAAATTTGTAGCTTATTGTAGAAATACTCAGGCATTACCTGAACGGTATGTGGCAAAAAATACCGAACAATTCTATTCCCAATGGTTGTATCAGCAGTATTCAAAAATTACCTTTCAGGATAATAATAAGATATTGATAGATAATCAAAACATGCCTGATGTTTATTATAAGCATGGATTTATAAGCAATCTGGTGCTGAAAATAAAACTGGAACCCGAAGAGCATGTTGAATATGCTGACATCAACGGCAATCCCATTGCCGGTTATTATGAAGATCAGGGATTTGGATTTTTATACCTTCCTCCTCTCGAAAAGGAAAAGTACGTTGTAAATTTTAAAACAGGTGCTAAAACTTTAATGCCTCACATTTACAATGATGAAACATACAATATTTACCAGTTTTCTCATAAAGAAGGGGAGGAAACTTCAATACAGATTCGGTTGTATGGGACTCAAAAGATAAAATTAAGAAATGTTACAACCAAACTTCCCAAAATAATCAACTCAGTTGACGAAAACATAAAAATTGAGAATATTAAGTATAATAAAATTGAAAATGAGCTGCAAATAACGGTTAGGGGCCAAGATATCCAGGGCGAAACCGGAATAATCTATATAGGTTATTAAAATAAAATTTTAAAGGAAAGCGTAAAAATGGGAAGAATAGTTTTTAGTTACCTGCTGTTCATGGGAACTATTACCATGGTAAAGGGAAGTTACGGACAGAATTCCGGGAATAAGCATCCCAATGTGGTAATGATTTGCATCGATGATTTGAATGACTGGCTGGGATGTATGCAGGGCCATCCAAATGCAATAACGCCAAATATCGATCGGTTGGCAAGAAAAGGAGTTCTGTTTACCAATGCCCATTGTCAGGCACCTTTATGTGGCCCCTCACGTGCTTCTTTAATGACAGGACTTCGTCCTTCAACCACAGGTATCTATGGAATGATTGACGACGATTTGATTAAAAAAGATAATCCTTCAACAGAATCGGTTGTATTTCTTCCTGAATATTTTAAGCAGAATGGATACCATACCATGGGCATCGGGAAAATCTTTCACCAGCATGCTCCCAAAGGTGTTTTCGATGAATCGGGAGGGAGAGTTCCTGGATTTGGGCCGGTGCCATCCGAAAGATTTGTCTGGTCAGGAGAACCGGGCAAAAAAGGATATGGCGGAACAAGTACAGATTGGGGTGCATTCCCGGCAGCTGACTCATTAATGCCTGATTACCAATCCGCACAGTGGGCTATTGAAAGGCTAAAGCGGAATTATGAAAAACCATTTTTTCTTGCGGTCGGATTTCTTCGCCCGCATGTCCCGTGGTATGTACCTCAAAAATGGTTTGACATGCATCCGCTCGAAGATATTAAAACGCCTCCATACCTGGAAAGTGATCTGGATGATTTGCCCTCCATTGCATTGGAAATTGATGACCTGCCTATGATGCCATCAACAAAATGGGCAATTGAAAGTGGCGAATGGCCAAAAATGGTTCAGGCTTATCTGGCTTGTGTGTCATTTGTCGATTATTATGTTGGTGAAGTTTTAAATGCCCTGGAAAATAGTCCCTACAATGACAATACAATAGTGGTTTTATGGAGCGACCATGGCTACCGGTTAGGGGAAAAAGGCACTTTTGCAAAACATTGCCTGTGGGAAAGGGCAACTAAAGCTCCCCTGATCTTTGCCGGACCAGGAATTAATGATGACAAAACTGTAAAATCTCCTTCCGAAATGCTGTCCATATACCCAACATTGCTGGAATTATGTAATTTAAAACCTTATTCTGAAAATGAAGGGGTAAGCCTGGTTCCGGTGTTGAAGGGAGAAAAAAAAATGGTTCAGGAATTTGCTTTATCTACTTATGGATGGGGAAATCATGGCATTCGTACTGAAAATTCCAGATATATTCGTTATAATGACGGATCGGAAGAATTTTATGATCATGTTACAGATCCAAATGAATGGTTCAACCTCATTCACAATAGAGAAATCCGGAAGGAAATTGTAAGGTTAAAAAAATTTCTACCCAAATCGGATGCTCCTTATACAAAATATTCTGTCTACAACTTTAATCCTTATTTTACTGAGGACAAGTTAAAACATTAAACTTCACCAATACAAAACTTTTGTTATTTTTAAGGGAGTTTCTTTAATATTTTTGAATATAATTGTAAAAATAATGCTGTGAGGTTCAAAAAAGAAATAAAAGGATTTTCTTAATGTTGTCCCAGGGTTAACTTAATAAATATAATTTTATCATGAATAGAAAAAACTTTATTAAATCTACTGCCGTACTTGCTGGATTTACAGCTGTTCCTTCTTCGTTTTCTAAAGTGTCGGCAGCTCAGAAATTTTCTGCGGGTAAAGTAACGCTTAAAAAAGGGCTGGGATTTGGTATGATAAAAGAAGACCTGTCGCTGACCGATAAATTTAAACTTGTAAAAGATTTGGGATTCGATGGAGTTGAATTAAACAGCCCGGTTGATCTCGATATATCTGAAGTTCTTGAAGCAAAAGAAAAGTCCGGGATTGAACTTCCAAGTGTGGTGAATAAAGATCATTGGCAGAAACCTCTTTCTGATCCTGACCCTGAAGTAAGAAAAGAAATTATTCGTTCTGTTGCCCAATCGTTGCAGGAAGTGAAGGATTTTGGTGGCGATACTGTTTTAGTGGTGCCCGGGGTTGTAAATGAAAAGGTATCGTATGAACAAGCCTATTTTACTGCTATGAATTCCATCAGGGAATTGATTCCTTATGCTGAAAAAACCGGAATGCAGATTGCCCTGGAGAATGTTTGGAATAATTTTATTCTCAGCCCTATAGAAGCCAAACGGTTTATCGATGAAATTAATCATCCTCTGGTTGGATGGTATTTCGATATAGGGAACATACTACGTTACGGTTGGCCGGAACACTGGATAAAAACCCTCAATTCACGCATAATGAAACTCCACATAAAGGAGTACAGCCGCAAAATAATGGATGAGGAAGGATTAAGAAAAGGTTTCCGGATAAATCTGCTCGAAGGAGACAACAACTGGCCTGTGGTAATGAACGCGGTAAAGGAAATAAACTACCGGGGAGGCTGGATTACTGCAGAAGTTAACGGAGGAGACCGGAAGCGGCTGCAGGATGTATCGGAACGGATGGATAAAATTTTTGCTTACCTGGATAAAGAATCTGCTTAAATCAGCGTCCGCTCTTCTTCTTCTTATTTTTACATTTTTACCACTTGTCAAACATGGAGGATATCATCTCTTCAGTTTTTGTGCTTTCCGGGAGGGAGTTCTGCTTCCTTTTATGTGAGCTGGGTTTACACGTGCACCATTCACTCCGTTCCTTTTGTACCGAACCAGGTTGCACAGCTTACCGCCTCCTCCATTGAAGATGTTTTTGATTTTTGCCATAGTATTTATTTTTAAGGTATTTCTGCTGATTAAATGTACAAAGGATGTATTACAGGCGTTTAATTCGCGGCACCGTTTTCTTTCAATTGAAGGGTTATTCGACTTCCATATCCATCCTTTTTCGCACAGAGATAGCGGAGGGATAGCAGAGACATGGAAGCGACACAGGCTGTGGATGAAGCGTATGGCAGTTTATATGGAGAATTACCTCTGCCAGGGCGGGATCTCCGCTTCGCTCCGGCTGGTTGTTGCGCTGATGCGGGATTTTAGCAGGATGCAGATCCGGGAGAACAGCTGAATGATCATCTTTCCAGAATACCAGTTTATAACACCAATTACAGTCCTTGCCGGTATTTCCGCATAACCGGAAAAAAAGCGCGGGTGTGTCGGCCTGTGACTGATAGATTCCAGGATTTATTGAATTTTCATTCCGTCAGCTAACTTTTTATCATTTCGTTTTTCTCAGAGGATCTATAAATATCGAGAATCAGGGCCACAGCCTTACGGGCTTCCTTTCCGTCAATCTCAAAGTGAGTACCTTTTTCAATGGCCGAAATAAAAGCAGCTAAGTTTTTAGCATGGTTCAGGAAGGAAATGGCAGCAGGGTCGGAAACGCCCCCTCCCCCTTCAATCGTTCCGTATTTTTGAAGTATCCCGTCATCTTCTTCCTGCTTTTGGAAAAAGTCCCACACCTTCAGGCTGTTTTCAACCAATACGATGGTGCCTTTTGTACCGGTAAGTTCAAGCCGGCGAAATTGGCCCGGGTAAGAGGCAGTCGTGCCATAAATAACTCCCAGAGCTTTATTTTTAAATTTAAGGATACTAACCGCTGTATCTTCGGTTTCAATCTGCGGATGTCCCTGCCGGGTATAGAAGGCTCCAAGACTGTCCACCGTCCCCATCAGATACTGCAGTAAATCGACCATGTGAATGGACTGGTTCATCAATGCACCACCCCCATCGAGTTTCCAGGTGCCGTGCCATCCCTGGTAATACGCATCGTTCCGCCACCAGGGAACATGCACGGCGGCATAGGTGATATCACCAAGCCGCCCTTCGTCCACCGCTTTTTTTATGATACCTGTGGTTTCATTGTACCGCAGATTAAAAATACCTCCCAGATAAGTTCCGGCTCTCTCATGGGCCTCAATCATCCTGTCGATCCGGTCAAGCTTTATCTCCAGCGGTTTTTCACACAAAACATGTTTGCCATAATGGGCTGCTTCAATCGTTGGTTCCATATGCGCACCACTTGGGGAGGCAATCATCACAAGGTCAATTTCGTCCGACTGAAGCATGCTGCTAACGGATTCCCAACTCTTTACGTTGAACTTGTGAGCTATTTTATCCGCACTGTTCTTCCTTATATTGGCAAATCCGGCAAGACTGCATTGGGCAGGGAATTTACTGCCTGTGCATGAAAGTCTGCAATCATGCCCGCACCAACAATTCCAACATTCCATGTTTTCATATTCTATCGTAAATTTTTTTAAAATTAGGAATAATATACATTAATTCATCTATTTCCGCTTGAATTGACTGATAATAGTTTCTTTAGTTTTTGTAAAAAAAATAACTTACAAATAAAGTTAATTAATGGTATTGACATTAATACGGGAGTGGTTGTTGTTGTATAGTAAAGAGTATAACAGGATTAATTCTGTACGAATTTAAATTCAGATATTCGATTTTAAATGGTTATATTAATCAGGACTATCAATAACAGGAGTTTATCAATTTTAAAATGAGGCTTTTTTCTTTCTTTAAGGATTTGTTATACAATGGATTAAACAACTTAAGAGAAATTATTCAAAAGATTAATTTTAATAAAAATGCCTGCTTTTCATAAGATTTAGTTTTGTTTTATTTAAATAATATTATTAAATTGTATTAAAAAATGTTTAAATTTATGCTTATGATAAAGGAAATTCAATAAATTTTATTTGAAGTTTTGTTACAAAATTTAATTAAATAATCTAATGTCTATGAAAAAGAAGAAAGTTTGGATGAAAAGAGTACCTGGTTTATTCCTGTGTCTCTTTTTGATTTTTATTGCAACAGGGGTTGAGGCTCAGCATAGAGCACTTACCGGTACTGTTACCGATGTAAATGGACAGCCAATGCCTGGTGTAACGGTGGTTGTTAAAGGCACTACAACGGGAACAGTTACAAATGCAGAAGGTAATTTTTCCATTGCTGTTCCAACAAACGCTCAAACATTGCAGTTTTCGTTTGTGGGAATGCGAATGGTTGAAGTTCCTATAGGAGAACAGACTACTTTTAACGTAGAATTGGAGGAAGAGTCCATTGGATTGCAGGAGGTGGTGGCTGTTGGTTATGGGAGCGTTAAAAAAAGTGTGATAACCGGTGCCATCAGTTCGGTTCAAATGGAAACCTTGCAACCTGTGGCAACCCAGCGGGTTGACCAGATGCTGCAGGGACGTGCTGCGGGTGTATTGGTTTTAAATACCGATGGTTCTCCCGGAGGCAATACTACCATAAGAATTCGAGGGATGAACTCGATTCAGGGTGGAAACAATGCACTGATTGTTATTGATGGATTCCAGGGAGGAGATTTAAATTCTTTAAATCCAAGGGATATTGCAACAATTGAAATTCTTAAAGATGCATCCGCAACGGCAATATATGGAGCCCAGGGTGCTAATGGTGTGGTATTAGTTACAACAAAAAGGGGAAGAACCGATAAACCTTCAATAAATGTGTCTTCAGAATTTGGAGTGTCTCACATATTGATGGGTGGAATTGAACTCATGGATGCTGCAGAGTATGCAAGAGAGCAAAACCGTTATGAAATGGCTAATAATTTTGAAAACAATCCCATTCCTATTTTCACTGATGCTGAAATTGCTGAATTTGAAAGAACAGGTGGGACTGACTGGGTTGATGAAGTTTATCGCACAGGAAAGATACAAACTCACCAGATTTCATTGAGTGGAAGGACCGATAAATTGAATTATTTTACGTCCGGTTCGGTTTACGATGAGGAAGGTATTATGCTGAATTCAGGTTATACCCGCTATTCATTGAGGGCCAACTTAATTGCGGACGTTACTGCCTGGATGAAATTCAATCTAAACTGGGATGTGTCTCAGCAGGATCGTTCAGGACCACAATTTGGCGGGCAGCTCGACTGGCCGGGAAATCCTGTGTTGGGGGCTTTGCAGTTTGCACCAACCATTCCTGTATACGATGAAAATGGTGAATATTCCAGGCCCAGCCAGAGATATGGGGAGCCCATTCTTTGGAATCCGGTAGCCAGTGCATTGGAATCGCTGAATGAAAATGAGAGAACCATCAATAATGTTAATATATACCTTGATTTTACTCTGTTGGATGGTTTAACTTTGCGTGTAGGTGGCGGTGCACGGTTTTCCGATTATGTTGTCAGAAGATTTTTAAATAATAAAACTTTTGCCGGATTGCAAAACAATGGACAGGGATATGCCTACTATTCCAAAAGTAAGAACTTCCAGTCCTCAAACGTGCTGAATTATACGAAAGATATTGGTGAACACCATATTAATGCAATTCTGGTTGGTGAAATAAAATACGACAATAACTTTAATTTTGAAGCCAACAACAGAGATTTTACTGTTCACGAAACCAGTGTATACAACCTTGGAGGCGCAAATATTCAAAGAACAGGTTCGGGATACAGCGAAAGAAAAATTAATTCAGCAGTAACCCGGGTAAATTATGGTTATGCAGATAAGTATATTTTTGCAGCCAGTTACCGCGCTGATGGTTCTTCTGTTTTTGGTACCAATAACAAATGGGCATATTTCCCATCCGTATCTGCAGGGTGGAGGCTTTCAAACGAGCCTTTCCTGGACGCTTATGGTTTTATCAGCAACCTGATGATTCGGGCCAGCTGGGGGAAAACAGGTAATCAGGCAATCGGTACGTACCAGACTTTGGCAAGGATTGGTGGCAATGGAGAATATCCATGGGACGGTGGCAGCGGTACCAACTTAGGTTTTCAGATCTCTTCTGCTTCAAATCCTAACCTGAAATGGGAAACAACAACTCAAACCAACATAGGTCTAGATCTTGCCCTTTTTCGCAGCAGGTTAAGAATAACCACTGAATATTACGATAAGGTTACCGATGATCTTCTTATGTCGCGTGAATTGCCAAGAACATCAGGTTTATCGAGTATAATCGATAATGTTGGTTCAATGGGTAATAAAGGCTGGGAATTTACAGTTGACGGGGACATAAATATAGGAAATCTGAGATGGACTACAGGAGTAAGTCTTACTGCCTCGAAAACCACTGTTTTGGATTTGGGTGATGATGAATACCTGTCTTATCAGGCTGGTGGTTCGGGGCACAGTGTAAACATTCCGATTATGTTTCTTACACCAGGAGAACCTTTCGGCCAGATAATGGGTTTTGGATATGAAGGTACCTGGAATCTGGGGGAAGAAAATGAGGCTGCAAAATATGGACAAATGCCGGGGGATCCGAGATATACAGATGTGAACAATGATGGCAAAATTGATTACGATCATGATTTCAAAGTGATTGGAAATGCATTGCCCGATTTTATTTTTGGAATAAATAATCAGTTTAAGCTTTATAACTGGGAACTCACCTTCCTGTGGCAGGGTACCAGTGGAAATGACCTGTTTAATGTTGCCAGGATCAGAAGAGAAAATACACGGGAAGGATACAGTGTGGATAAATTGAATCGCTGGACTCCTGAAAATCAAAATACAGATGTCCCGGCCTTACATACTTCGCAGTACCGTCACGATTATCAGGAGGCATGGAATGCTGCACATCCTGACAATCCTTTAGTCAGCACTGTTACTTTTCCGTCGGCAGGAAGTCAGGCCCTTTCGCGATGGATTGAGGATGCTTCCTATATCCGGTTGAAAAACTTAACACTGGCATACAATGTACCGGTAACCCGATTCGTTAGTAATTTGAGAATATTTGCAAGCGGAACAAACTTGCTGACATTTACAAAATATTCGGGCTTTGATCCTGAAGTAAGTTCTTTTACTGATACCGATGGAAGACTTGGAACCGATTACAATAATTATCCTCCATCCCGGTTTATTAATTTTGGTGTAGATGTTACATTTTAATAGTTGAAGACATGAAAAAAGGAAATATTTATTTTAAGCTGATAATTTTTTTAATCTCGGGCCTTACAATTATTACTTCATGTAATGTTTTGGATTTGAAAGAAGATCCCAAGAGTTTTATACCCCCCGAAAGTTTCTTTAATACCCCTGCTCAGATTGAATCGATTCTTGCAGGAACCATGCGACGGGCATTTTCTGAATGGAGCGGATACGCCTATGATCCAGGTTTTCATCGGCATGCCGATCAAAATGAAGGAGGTAACCTGGTCATTACCCAAAACTACGGCTCAAGTATCTGGTCACTTCACTGGGCCAACCTAAAGGATATCAATCATGCCATCAAGGCCATGGTTGAAGGAAATTTGGAAAATGCACCTGCTGACGTTCAGGATGAATTGATGGGACAGTTGAAATTTCTCAGGGCCTGGAATTATTTTCAGTTGGTAAGGCATTGGGGAGGAGTCCCTATTATCACAGAGGAAACTGAAGATTATTTTTCCTTGTTACCAAGCCGGGCAAGTGTGGCAGAAGTATATACTCTAATTGAAAGCGATTTAAAAGAAGCCATTCAGAAATTGCCTGAAGACTGGGGAGCACTGGAAGGCAGGCCAGCCAGGGATGCAGCAAAAGGACTTTTGGCAAAAGCCTATCTTACAATGGCAACAGCACCTTTAAATGAAACCAGTAATTATGCAAAAGCTGCTGCTATGGCGAAAGAAGTAATGGATGCCGGTAATTACAGCCTGGTCGATAGTATTGAAGATGTTTTTAGCATGGAAACAAAGTATGGACCTGAGATGATGTGGAGTTTCAATGCAAATGATCAGGCACGATCCACGGACCCCAGAATCTGGTCTGCAATTGAAGGCTGGGGTGATTATTCAGCCGACCGGTTTTGGGTGGATTCTGTTTACCCGGAACAGCCACGTAAATATGAGTACCTTGAAATTTACAGTAAGGATGGTGTTCACCATGATTCACTGGGGCAAGGTATTGGAATAAATAAGTACCTATATGACACCTGGGAGAATTTTGACAGGGGTGTTACAACAATTAATATACCTATTCTCAGGTATGCTGATGTTCTGCTAATTTTTGCTGAAGCAGAAAATATGGCAAACGGAGGCCCTACCCAGGCAGCGGTTGATGCTGTTAACCAGGTAATTGAACGGGCAAATGGATATCAGCCCAATCCTGATTATCCGCTTCTAACTACCAATATGTCGAAAGATGAGTTTGATATGGCTGTAATAAATGAACGAAGCTATGAACTTTGCTTTGAATACGACAGGTGGCCCGATATGCTGCGAAAGCGGATTATTCCGGATGTGGTCAGGGACTTTTACCTTGTCAACTTTTCAGAGGCTGATTACCTGTATCCTATTCCGGAAAGTGATGTCAGATTAAATCCAAACATGGAGCAAAATCCTGGTTACGGAGAGTGACCTGTTATTTTAATACGGGTTTGAATGGATACTCCTGTTTCTGAAATTTTTATTTTAGAATAGGGATGTATCCATTCATCCTTAATTTCTGTTTTTAACGCATTAAATATATGTAATAATTTCTTGCAGGGAATTAGAACGAAAAATATCTGTAATTTTATGATTATTATCAATTTATTATGAAAAATAATAAGACTGTTTTAAAAAAGATTTTGGTTTTTCTGATGGTTATTGTATCAGGTATGTGCCATGAAATAGCAGGAAAGGAAATGGCAAATGATTGGGAAATAAGTATTATTCCTTCTTCAGTCCGGGTGGACCCGGTTACTTCAGAAATTATTGAAGAAAGATTTGATGCTGTTCCTCAAAAAAAACCTGAACAAAACCTGCTTTCCGGAAACTGGATTTTTGATGGAGAGAAAGCTGTTATTCATTCAGCCCGGGGAGAATATGTTTCGTTTCAGTTGGTGATTACAAATCATTCAAAAAAAGTACTGGAAAGTATTGTGGTGGAAATGGAACCCTTCAAATTGGATAACCGGCAACTTTCGGTGCCTCCTGAATTGTTCCTGGAATGGTCGGTGGAAGTAAAAACACCAAGTGCCGGATATCCCAAATCTTCCCTGGGAAAAGGCTGGTATCCTGATGCCTTGATCCCGATAGAACAGATACAGATGATGGAACCGGCGCGACGATGGACCTATCCTCTGAATCTTCCCGATTTCAACAATCGAATCGATAACCAGAAAGCACTGGCAATCTGGGTAGACCAATACATTCCGTTTAATAAAGAGGATGCCGGTCCCGGAACCTATACTTCGGCTGTTACTGTAAAGATCCAGGAGCAGCAAAAGCGTATTCCGGTTAGCCTGGTGGTTTGGGATTTTGCCATTCCCAAAGAAAACAAATTCAGGGCAGCCCTGCAACACGAGGGATTCGTTTCCGGAGCAGACGAAGATATGGAGCTGCAAATTTATCAGTTGATGAAGAGAAACCGGGTATCAGTAATGGATCCTACATATAAGCCCGAAATGAAAATTAAAGAAGATGGCGAAGTAGAATACAACTGGAAAGCGTTTGACAACAGGTTGAAGAAATATTTTACAGGTGAAGCCTTCACAAAAGAATATGGGTATGACTATGGCCCGGGATACGGGGAGCCTATTGAGAATTACCTGCCTCCCTTTGATGTTTATGGAAAACACCATACCCCGGGATGGCCGGATGTGGGAACACCGGAGCAGGAAAGGAAACCGGAAAACAGAAAAAAGTACATCAGTGCGGTCACACAGTTCCGTGAACATATTCTGAATTTTATTGATCCGGATAAAACCATGCTTACGGTTTATATTAACGGACTGGATGAATCCTATTTTCCTGAAGCATGGGACCGTATGGCCTATTATGGGGAATTGTTCAAGAAATATTTCCCTGAGACTTACTTTCGCATTGATGGCTCTTACGGTGATGATGCTATGAAGGTTGTTGGAAATTCCATACAGGCATGGGGAGCCCATACAATTAATTACAATATTGATGATGTAAAAGAAATCAGAAAATTGGGAATCAAAGACTGGATTTATGGTTCCATGATTTATGAATCAAAGGTGAACAGCTGGGTAGGCAGTTCAACCTATATTGATTTGCCGCTTGTTAATGACCGTGCTATCAGCTGGGCAGTCTTCAAATACGGAACCTATTCCTGGATAAGCTGGGGAATCGGAGCAGGATGGAATGCAGCCTGGTACGATCCTGAAACCTGGAAGGATTACCGGGATGACCGGGATGAAAGGCAGGAACAAAAAATACTGAACGGAAATGGGTGTCTGCTCTATGCGCCTGGTATAGTTCCCAATGTTTCAGTTGTTTGTCCGTCAGTCAGGTTAAAAAGCATGAGGAATGGAGTTCAGGAATATGAATATTTAACCTTGTTGAAGAAACTTTCGCCTGAAAGTAATGCTGCAAAAGAGTACGTAAATGAGATAATTAATGAACCTTTCGGCCGAAATTCGATTGGCGTAATCGATGTGTGGAGCTTTGATGCGGAAGAGTGGGATAATACCCGGATAAAAATAGGAAACCAAATCAATTCCCTTTTAAAATAAAATAACTATGAAAAAACCAATTAGATATTTTTTAAATAACCTGCCGGTTAAAGGCTTTGGTATGAATCCAGTGAACTTGATTCGAATTGTTTTTCTTGCAGGATGTACAGCGATAGCATCAGAAAGTTATGGCCAGGCTCAAACCGGTGCACTTGATGATGGTAATGTTAACAGGGCGGAAGAATTGAAAGTAAGTGTTTGGGTAGTGCCTGCTGAGCAAAAGGTCAGGCCTGATGACAGGGTTGAAACCAGCAATATTATATGGTCGGAAAAGGCCAATAAAATTACAGTCGCAGGTGCAGGAAACGAGCATGTTCCTTTTCAGGTGGTGATTTCAACAAACATTAGTGGTTCACCAAGAAGAGTCAAAGCACCGGATAATTTTTTCATAGAAATTTCGGATTTAACTTCAACCAATGGCAACAGAATATCCAGGGAAAATATAAATTTCTACCTTCAGCATTACATCATGTTGTATGCTGAATCAAGTCCGGTTGGTGCCACCGGCTACTGGCCCGATGCACTTGCTCCGATTAAAGTTCCTTTTGCTATGGATGCCTATTATCATGTTGTTCAGAACCGGCCTGTTTGGGTCGATGTTTATGTCCCTCATTCTGCTGCTGCTGGAAAATATACCGGTACCATAACTGTAACTCAATATGAGAAGACGATTGAAACCCTCCCTGTGGAATTAGATGTCTATGATTTTACTTTGCCCGATGAAACTTCCCTGATAACCTATATGAATGTTTCCCGGGGGCAGCTTGCCGGATTTTATAATAAACCCAGTGATTCAGAAGAAATAGAAGAACTGACTCAGACTTATTATGATAAATTGTATGCTAACCGGATGGAACCCTGGTTTAACGATATGCTTACCCCCGGGGTGACGGTCAGGGGCAATAAGGTTGAACTGGATTTTAATCAGGAACGGTATCTTTATTACATGAACGATTTAAAAACAAAGCGTGTACTTTTGCATGCTTTCCCGGGAAACTTAAGACGTCAGGTTTCAGCCGAACCTTTTTCTGATGAATTCAATCAAATCGTCGGTTCTTACCTTTCTCAGGTAGAAGCTTATTTCAGAAAGAACGGATGGCACGACCGGCTGGTTTTTAACAGCCCTGTAGATGAACCACGATCATTGGAGGAATATGAAGAAACCCGTCAATGGGGGTCACTGGTCAAAAAATCAACCTCTAATGTACCCTTTTTGATAACAAGAACTCCTGTGCCACCGAAAAACAACCCGGAATGGGGTACATTCCAGGGATATGTGGACAATTATTCCATTCATGGAAACCATTTGAACGGACCGGAAATAAAACAGGCTATAAAGGAAGAAAAAGCAAGAGGTGGTGAACTTACCTGGTATATATCCTGTGATCAGAGTTACCCGCAACCCAATTATTTTATCGACGCACCGGCTATGGACCTGGTTATGGTGCCATGGATAACAGCACGATATGAAATGGACGGTATCCTTTATTGGGCTATCAATTATTGGTCGCAGACCGTAAACCCCTGGATGGATGCCAATACATTTCTGTCAGGTTTCCTGTGCAGCGATGGCTGGGTACTTAACGGAGAAGGATCCTTATGGTATCCGGGAGATTTTACCGAAAGATATACCGGTCAGCCAAATGTTGACGGCCCTGTTTCCTCCATTCGGTTTGAACTTCTGCGGGAAGGTATAGAAGATTATGTTTATTTGTCGATGTTGAAAGATTTGGGAGATAAAGAGTTTGCTAATGAGATTGTTGAAAGTTTTGTAGTTGATGTTCGTGCTTTTTCCCGTAACGTAGAACAATTGTATGCCAACAGGAAAGCCATGGCTCAACGACTCGAAGAATTATCAGCTAAAAAGGTAAAGTCGAGGTAGGCTGCTGAAGTTGTTCTTTAGTAAACAGGAGAAACCGTTATGAAAAAATACAGTTACTTAGCAATTATGTTTTCTTTTTCTGTTCTGGTGTATTTTGTTTTTTCATGTGAGGCCGAAAAAGAAGAAGTTTCAGAAGTAAAACTGACTGCAATTACAAGTCTTGAAAGAATTGGGCAGAATCAGCCATTATTCGGTGAATCCAAAGCGGTTATAAAAGCTGCAAGGAATGAATATGAGTCTTTTCAGGTTGTGATTGGTGCCCTTGAGAAAAATGTTCAGGTGATAAATGCTGAAATTTCTGATTTGAAGAACGATAATGGAATCATTGAAAAGGAAAATGTAGTTTTGTACCGGCCTGATTACGTTCGCATAGCATACTCTACCCCAAGAGCTCAGTTACCTCCAGGTTTATATCCCGATCCTCTCATACCTTTTAAAAATCCAAATACGGGGGAAGTCATCAAACCATTTCGTACGTATACTGAATATTGGCAAGGACCAAGAATTACGGAAGGGCATGAGAAATATCCTCTGCCTTTTGAGATCTGGGAGGGACAAAATCAACCTCTTTGGGTTGATGTTTATATACCTGAAAATGCAGCAGCAGGGGAATATAGAGGGACTTTTACCGTTACTCTTGAAAATTATCCCGGCCCCTGGGGTATCGGTACAGATACGATAGAAACCAAAACAGTTTCAATACCTGTTGAATTAATGGTATGGGATTTTACTCTTCCCGATGGCCCTACCTACAGAAACCATTTTGGCGGTGTAGGAAATCTTACGTCATGGTTTAATACGGATTACGATTCGGATGCATACAGGGAAATTGAAATGAATTATTGCCGGATGTTTGCCGATCACCGTTTAAATCCTCCGTTACCCCACCATTTGATGCCGGTAATGAAGGAAGATGGTTCCCTCGAAATAAATCCGGAAAATCATAAGAACTTAAAGGCATTTCTCAAGGAATTTCATGTTACTGATTTTGAAATCCCGCGTACACCAATTCCTGAAATTAACAATTCCCGTAAAAAAATATCTGAGGCGGATAAAAGAAAAATTGTTAAATACTATGCCGATTACTATCGTTATGTTAAAGAAAATGGATGGGAGGGGCGTGCATATGTATACCTTTACGATGAACCCAACACACAGGAATGTTATTCCCGTGTGTTGGAATTGGGCGAACTTGTGAAGCAAGCATCTCCGCAACTGAAGATCCTGGTTGTGGAACAACCTTATAAGCAGGATCCTTCGTGGCCCGATATGGACCCTGCAGTAGATATCTGGTGCGGACTCCTGGGATTTATTGATCGGGAATCCACTAAATCAGCAATTGAAAAAGGCGATGAAGTATGGTCGTATACTGCTCTGGCGCAAAGAACTCCCACATACCATCCTCATTATGAACAACTAAAGAATTACGATCCTCCCTACTGGCACATAGATGCCTTGATGACTTCCCACCGGACTCCGGTTTGGATAAATTATCAGTATGGGATTTCAGGTATTTTATATTGGGCTTTAACTTATCGTGAGCGAGACGACTGGAATCCTGTTTTCAGGTTAAAATTTAATGGTGATGGCTATATGATGTATCCAGGAGTACCCTGTGGGATAAATGGTCCGGTTTCCAGTATACGGTTAAAAAATGTTCGTGAATCGATGGAAGATTATGAATACCTTTACCTTTATGAGAAATTGGCAGGCAGGGAGGCTGTATTGAAGATTGTTGACGAAGTTGCACACGAATGGTGGGAATCGGCAAACGATCCCAATGTAATTTTTTCTGCACGTGAGAAAATAGCAAAGGAAATTATGAAGCATCAGAATTAATGCAGAGTACATATATTTAACCCAACAAAAAGCTAATTGATTTCTACTAATGAATTTCATTATAAGCGGGTAGAAAAAAAGAAAGCTTTATTATTGCATATAAAAATAAAAATCAGTTAAAATGAAAAATAATTATCTAGTTTTCAAAAAAAACAGCCGTGTTTTTTTACTAATGCTGGTATTCCTGTTTTCTATTCCCGAATTTACTTTTTCACAGATCAATGCAGTATGGGTTGTTGGCGATGGAGAAAAGGTATTTAGAGACGATCTTAATCATCCTTCAAGAAATGAAAACTTTATATGGGATGGCAAAACCATTCGGTTGAAAGGTTTCTATAATGAGGTTCTTGCTTTTCAGCTGATAACTGAGTCGGGTGATAATGGAGCGGAAATAGTAATTGCTGTGGATAATCCGGTTCATAAAAAATCGGGGAAAGCTATTGGAGGAAATACTTTAAAATACGGGCCTTCAGGTACAGTTGAGATCTTTACAGAGCATTATTTGAATGTAAGGGAAGGCCGGTATACCCATCCGGCATGGTTTTATGGCTCAGAAGCATCTGCACCTGCTCAAATGACAGGTTGGATACCGGATGCCTTAATACCCGCTGATGCAAAAACTGGGCTTGGAGGTTTTCCTGTTAAGGTGGGTCCTTCAAGAAACCAGGGATTCTGGATTGATGTGTATTTGCCACGTGATAGAGAAAATTATCCCGAAGGGATTTATGAGGGTTCGGTTAAGGTATATGAAAAGGGACAACTCAAAAAACAAATACCTCTGGAGGTTTCTTTGCTGCCGGAGTTTCTGCCAGATGAAAACAAGACTAATGTCTGGCTGTTTACATCTGCTGTTAATTCTTATTATCCTGAATTGTCATCGGAGCAGGTAGATGAAATGTTGAAATTTGAAGGTCACCGTCACAGAATAGATGTTGTTGGTGGTTTTTCAGCGCATAGATCAACGTTTGATACGGAGATAATGAGCAATTACAAACCCTGGCTGGATGGCACGGGTTTTACAACAGCCAATGGCTACTGGGGTCCGGGGCAAGGTGCTGGAGAAAAAACGTTTATTGTAGGGATGTATGGTGCAAATGTTTTGGGAAATACCCGCTCTGAGGTCGAGCAACAATCCGATTTATGGGTGAATTGGTTTCGTGAAAACGCCCCGGATGTCACTTATTTTTGGTACATTACCGATGAACCACCAAAAGAAAGGTATCCATGGATAAAAGAAAAAGCCGGATGGATAAAAAATAATCCCGGTCCGGGAAGAAATCTGCAGGTATTTACCACAACCGGTTATAAGGAAGAGTTGGCCGATGCTATTGATTTTTGGTCGAGTGGGACAGGAGTTGACCTTGAGGATTTAAAAATCGCCCGTAAGAATGGAGGTGATTTTACTTTCTATAACGGCTACCGCCCCAGGTATGGTTCTGTTATTCTGGAAGCTGCAGCTGTTGATTTTAGAGTGAACAGCTGGATTTTATATAAATACGGAATAACGCATCATTTTATATGGCATGGAACCCATTGGAAGCATAATTCCCAGGGTCCAAAAGGGAATCTTCACCAGAATGTATTTCAAAATCCATTGTCATTTACAAACTTTGGTCAGTACAGTTATGGAAATGGCGATGGTATCATATTTTATCCCGGCAGAATGCCTTACTATCCGGAAGAAGACAGAGGATTGAACCGGTTAATTCCATCAATCCGGCTGAAGAACATCCGCAGAGGACAGCAGGATGCAGTACTTCTTGGAATGGCTGAAGAAAAAATAGGTAAAGACCAGGTGATTAAACTGGTGGATGAAATAGTCCCGCGGGCATTAAGCGAAGTGGAACGGAATGAACCCGTTCCATGGTCACAGCATGGGGATGATTATGAAAAAATTCGTGACAGATTGATTGAAATCATCATGAAATGAGCATGAGTAGGAATACATACCAACCGGAGATTATTAAAACGCTCATGCGAATTCCATGTTATACCATTGAAAAACTTACAATTTTAATAACATGAAATAAATCTCTAATGTTATCTTTATAGTTTTAAAGAAAAATCATATTATATGAACAGCAGGTATCTTTTATTTTTCATGGTTGTGTTTATTTATGCTTTTTCGAGTGAAACTGCAACAATCAAGGAAACCAAACGAAGCTTTACAACTTATCCTTTCTCTGATCCGGATCCAATTCCCCGGCCCGACAGGAATTATTACCCTTATTTTCGATTCGATGAATACTCGAAAGATTCAGAGTCAAAAGAATGGAAAGTGGTTGAGATGGAAAATCCGTATGTTAAAGTACATATTCTGCCTGAAATAGGAGGTAAAATTTGGGGAGCAATAGAAAAATCAACAGGAAATGAATTTATCTATTACAATTCTGTGGTTAAATTCCGGAACATTGGTATGAGAGGACCCTGGACTTCCGGAGGGATAGAATTTAATTTTGGAATTATTGGACACTCGCCTCATGTTTCAACTCCTGTTGACTATTTTACACAAAAAAAAGAGGATGGAAGTGTGAGCTGCTTTATTGGTGGAATTGATTTATTGACACGCGCCCGCTGGGAGACTGAAATTAACCTGCAGCCCGATAAGGCTTATTTTACAACCACTACCCGGTATATCAATTTAACCTCTATATTACAACCTTATTATCAATGGAGCAATGCTGCTTATCAGTCGGAGGGCAGTTTGAATATGTCTTTCCCAGGTAACTACCGGGTAGGTCATGGAGGTGAGGTAAACACATGGCCGGTCAGTGAAGACGGAACCGATCTGACTATCTATGACAACAATGCATACGGAGGGGATAAATCGTATCATATAGTTGGCGGGGCAGAAGGTTATTTTGCAGCTTACTGGAAAGATTTGGATTTTGGTGCAGGACATTATGCCCCCTACGGAGATAAGCTGGGAATGAAAATTTGGCTGTGGTCACATGCACGTTCAGGACGTATTTGGGAAGATTTGCTTACCGATGAGGATGGTCAATATGTTGAACTGCAATCAGGAAGATTATTTAACCAGGCATCTACGCCGAGTACACATACTCCTTTTAAACATTTTGGATTCGCCCCGTATGCTTCAGACAAGTTTAAAGAGTACTGGTATCCGGTGATGAAAATAGGAGGTGTAGTAAAGGCAAATAATTTTGGAGCCCTAAATGTTGTAAAGAAAGATAATGAACAAACAATCTTTTTTTCTCCATTGCAGGAGATAAATGATGAGATCAATGTCTATTTTGGGAATGAATTAAAGCATACTTTTAAAGTAAAAAAAATGCCTCTGGAAATTTGGGAAACTACCATTCCGGTAAATCCTGAAAATGAGCCTTTAAAGATAATCGTAGGGTCGAATAAAGACCTGGTTTATACAGAGGAGAATTTGGATACTAAAAGGCCGGTTGAGTCGCCGGACGATTTCGACTGGAATTCTGTTTATGGGCTTTATACGGAAGGTGTCAATTGGGTATACCAGGGTCAGTTCGACAAAGCGTTACAAAGTTTTGAAGCCAGTCTGGAAAAGAACCCTTACTATGCACCTTCACTTAATCATCTGGCAGAACTGTATCTGAGAAAAGGGAATTATGCTAAAGCACTTGAAAGTGCAATGAAATCGCTCTCAATTGATACCTACGATCCAAAGGCTAATTTCGTTTTTGGCCTCATTAACAGGCAAACCAATGACCTTAGAGATTCCAGAGATGGATTCGCTGTTGCTTCCATAACACCGGAATACAGGATTGCTGCACATATAGAACTGGCAAAACTATCCATGCTAAAAGATGATTTGAATGATGCCCGCATGTATGCTGAGCGGATTCTGACCAATGATGCAAACAACCAGGAGGGGCTTCTTTTGATGAGTGTCATTTCAAGAATAACCGGCCAATTGAAAGAGGCAAATGAATACATCAGCAAACTGGAGACCATTTCTCCATTAAATCATTTCTCCAGAGCTGAAAAATTTCTTATTGAGAACAACACTCAGGCAGCTGAAAAACTTACTTCTTTGGTAAGAAATGAATTGCCTTACCAGACTTTCCTTGAAATGGCACTTTGGTATGAATATATGGGTTTGGATGCAGAAGCAATTCAAATACTTGAGTTGTCTCCTGAACATGCTTTGGTCAATCTTCAGCTGGCCTATTTATACCAGGATTCAAATGAAGAAAAGTCCCGGTCGAACTTTAAGAAGTTCATCGAAGCTTCTACTGATTTTGTATTCCCATTCCGGTATGAAATGATTCCGGTACTGGATTGGGCCAGGAAACAATCTGGCAATTGGAAGCCTGATTATTACCAGGGGCTGTTGCAGTGGAGTCTGGGAAACAAGGGAAAGGCCAGGGATTTATTTGCTGAAATTAAAGATGCACCTGAAACTCCTTATTTTTATCTGGCTAAAACAGAACTTTTTAATGACGATAATAAATACAATCCTGAACAGGATTTACAAAAAGCCCTGGCTTTAGGACCCAATGACTGGAGAACTTCCCTGGCAGTAATTGATTTTTATCTTGCTAAAAACAGAACCGAAAGCGCATTGGAAGCATCGAAAAAGGCACTGGATAAGTTTCCGGAAAACGATGCTCTGAAATATACCTATGCAAAGAGTTTACTGGCAAATGGATATTATTCTAAAAGCCTTAATGAACTTGAGAATACAGTAATACTTCCACATGAGGGTGCACGTCAGGGAAGAATTACCTACCGTCAGGCAGCTGTGATGGAAAGTCTGCAGCATTATAAAGAAAATCAGTTTAAAGAAGCATTACAGTCTATTAAAAAGGCCAGGTTATGGCCCGAGAATCTGGGAGTAGGGCGGCCGTTCGATGTGGATGAACGGATTGAAGATTTTCTGGAAGCAGAATATTTGCTGAAACGAAATGAAAAGAAAAAGGCACACGATTTATATGAAAAAATTACAGAATATACCAATAATAGATCCGGAAGGTTTAACTCAACCGATTTTGTTTACCTGGTTGCGTTGGAACGCCTGGGCAAAAATCAGGTGGCAGAAAATTTCCTGCAACGATGGGAACAACGTTCACCAAACGCTCCTATATTGAAATGGACCAGAGCTATGCTAAACAACAATCGGGAGGCGGCAAAACAAATTGAAAAGGAAATTAATACCGGTTCGGATGGAACTCCATGGGATCCAAGGTATTCTGACACTGAATTTGAGCTTATTAAAGCAATTGCCAATTATGTATCCCTGAGTTAGATAAAGCGAAAGGGTGGTGAAGGCAAGTCCTTGAAGAGATTGAGTAAGAAATTAAAGTTTAATATTCAAAAAAAATAAAACCAATGAACAGGGATCTGACAAGAAGAAATTTTATTGGAAAAGCAGCTTTGGGAGTTGTAGGCACTTCTTTTTCTGTTGCAAATGCATCATCGGTAAAGGCAGCTTCCTACAGGAAGATAATGGGTTCAAATGATAGGATACATATTGGTTTTTTGGGCTGCGGTGCGCGAAACAAGGGACATTTGAATATGGTGAAAATGGCGGAAAAGGACAAGAATCTTGAGGTTGTTGCTGTTTGCGACATATGGAAAATGAATAAGGAAAAGACAGCCGCACGATGTAAGGAAATGTTTGGAACCGATGTTGCACAGTTTAAGTATTCCGAGGATATGCTGCAAATGAAAGACCTGGATGCCGTAATGATTGCAACCGGTGATTTCCAGCATGCCAAAATATTGGCAGAGGTTGTGAAGGCAGGGAAAGATTGTTACTGCGAAAAACCTATGGCAGAAAATGTGGAAGAAGCAAAACTAGCCAGGCATACCGTTTTGAATTCAAAGCAGGTGGTTCAGATGGGATCGCAGTGGGTGAGTGATCCGATTCAGAAGAAAGTAAGGGATATTGTCCGCTCGGGAAAGCTGGGACAGATAACCAAGGTTGAACAGGTATGGAACGATAACAACCACCGGTGGCACGATCCCAACGACCCCGATGTGATGGCAATAAGGGAGGAAGATACCGACTGGAACCGCTGGCTCCTGGGGAAACCTTATGTCCCCTTCGATCCCTGGAAATATTTTGAATTCCGAATCTTCAGGGAATACTCAGGTGGAATCACATCCCAGTGGATGAGCCATGGAATCGGGTTGGTGAATTTTTACATGGATACCGATATCCCCGATTCAATGGTTGCCAACGGTGGTATTTTTGGGTGGCCCGATATCCGTCAGAATCCGGATACCTTCCAGGCGCTTGCTGCTTATAATGACAACAATTTTATGTATTCCTATGCTTCGAACTACGCGAATAAATTCGGCGACTATTCCTGTATCCGGGGGAAAGAAGGAACTTTATTTGCGCATGGAGGCGAGGGGAGTCCCAGGTGGTTTTTTATACCCGAACACCAAAACCTTCCGGGAGGGTTTGATTTCTACAACGGACTGGAAAACGAAATTAAAAAAGGCCGGGTGGAAATGATTACCACTGAAGAATACGGAATGAAACTTCCGCCGGTTTCCCAAAGCGATGACAGCAAATATCATATCGACAACTGGGTCGACTGCATGAGGGATCGAAACCAAAACACAAATGGAAACATCCATACCGGCTTCTGGCACTCCATTGGCCAGATTATGGCAACCCGCGCCTATCGTGAAAACAAAAAGGTGTTCTGGGACCGCACAAAAGAAGAAATCGTGGGGGTACCGGTTGGGGGATAAGTAACAGGCATCCCAAATCAGTGATTAAAAACCGCTGCACTCCTTCTCTCGTCTCCAGTCTTCCGTCTTCGGTCTCCGGTCTTCCGTCTCCCTCCGCCATCTTTCCTGTTACTCTTTTTCAAACTCCAGGACTATTCCGTCGGAGGCAACATTCTGATAAAGCTGCAAGGTATTTTCCTCCACTCTAAATTCATAATCGTAATGTTCATCATTAAAATTATAAATGGATAGCATCGTCGTCGAATCCACCGAGTAGTGAAATAACGTTGATTCTTTAAATGGGAGCCTGCTGTTTTCAGGAACAACTTTATTAACATCTATAATAAGCGTATCCACCGGCCAAAAATCCCAAACCACATCATTGCCAGTAAAAGTCTCAGCCGGAGCAGACCCGCCCGTTAAACTCCTTAGCTGCCACTTGCCAACAACCAGGCTGCTGTCACCAGGAATCTGCTCAGCCACTGCTGTCAGTTGTTTTACACTGGTAGGTGTTACAGCTCCGTTTTCGTATATTTCCATTGTAATCTCCCCTTCTATTACGGCAATAGCCAAATCATTCGGGATACCACTTTGGGTAACGGTAAAAACCTGCGAACGGGTAACATCATCGTAAGTGCCAGCTGTCCAGTTTTCAGGAGCAGGAATGCTGCCATAATGCCACCTGCCGTCTTTCAGTACAACTTTTAAGCTTGTACCTTCAGGCAGCTCAGCTTTCATGGAATAAAAATTATTCTCTGTGCTGTGACCGTCGTACGCTTTTATCACAGTAACATCTTCTGCCAGGATATTTATTCCATGAATGCCGGTTTCGGGATAGGTGATAAAAGTTTTGGGTTCATAAGCCGTTTCTTCCATAAATTTCAGCACATAACTTTCAAACTCAGGAATGGCTGCACTACCCATAACCGGTTCGGTATACTTATCCTCCAGGTTCCTGCGAACGGTTGCCAGATTTATGAGGCGGGCGTTATCAATCAACTGCGAACCCAGTGAAGGATCATCCAGTGTCCCGTCGGTTTTGATGTCGGATATGATGCCTGCCATGAGTTCCGACATGTCGGCTGTGGACAACTGGCCCTGTAAAATGCATGAAACAGCCGTCAGGATGCCATGACTGGTCAGGTTTAACGATTCGGAAGTTGCATCCTCCGGCAGCTCCAGGTTGAATACTGCCAGTACCTCCTCCTGTGCCTGCGCCTTGGCTGCACTGAAGGAAAACCCCTGCTGCTGCACCAGGTATTCCACCCGGCTTCTTTCCAGGTGCGTAAGCACATTCACATTGGCCGAACTGACATCCGATATATCGGCCAGGGCATAGAGTGTAATCTGGCCCGAAGAGGATTGCCCGCTTACCTCGTTAAAATAATAGCCGTCGGCTTTTAGCTGCACATAATTTGAGATGAGTTCCACCTGCTTTTGCTCAAAACTGCCTGAATTATTGATTACAGTGGTAAAATAGCTCCGCCCGGTCTGGTTTAATTCCTCATCCAGTTCGGAGATAGCCACCGACGAACCACTGATGAATGGCCCTTTTTGCACGTAACCACTGAAAGTTTCTTTTGTTAACGGTGCTTCTACAGGATCGTCTGTATCGTTGCATGAAGCAAAAGCTAAAAAAATGACTGGCTGCGAGAAAGGTAATGATTTTAGTTTTCATGATTGTATGATTTTAGCAACATTTTACTTCACTATTTTGTTTGAAATCACCTGACCTTCTATATTTATGTCTAAAACATACATCCCTTTTGTAAGATTATCCATATCAATTGTAGTTACCTGGTATATTTCACCCTCTTTTATCAAGAGTCCTGATGAATTGAATAATCTGTAATATCCATTTTCCGGAAGAGGCTTATCTGTTATTACCGTCAAATTATCCTTGACAGGGTTGGGATATAGGCTGATTTGATTTTGCAGCTTCGGGGAATGCATGGAAGTAATTACACTGCCTGATTTATCCGTTTTTATCAACCGGGGCCTATAATCCCTATCGTTTGCCAGGAAAACATAAAAACCGTCACTGGTTTCCATTATCTCTTCAGGCCTTAGTTTTACGTTTGATGATTTTATCGAAAAAAGACTATCCCCCTGTTCATCCAGCTTCATTATCCATAATTCCCCATAATCCGGTGGATACATATAATTTGAGGTAATAAACCCTTTGTCTGATGTTTCCGAAATATGATTGCAATGATTATATGTATAGGCACTTGTGTATTTTTTTTCCCAGATTTTTTTTCCCGTTAAATCCACTTTTGTAAACACAAGATTCCTGCTTTTTTCAACTGACGAAATAACAAGGTTTGTGTCTGAAGTTAAAACCATTGAAGTACCAAACGAGCTTTCATGAATTTTCCTTGACCAGATGGTATCTCCCTGTTCATCGATTTTTAACAACAATGTCCTTGCAAGGGATGAAACGGCCAGGCAATAGTACCCGGTGTTATCAGGAGATTTTACTAATGAAACTCCACCTCCGCCTCGCTGGAAGTATCTTTTTGTCCAAAGGCTGTCCCCGTTTTCGTCAAGTTTAATTAAAAATAGTTCCCCAAATCCTTCCCAAACAACCCCGGTGGCTAAATAACCTTTTTCTGTTGAGGTAATAATTGAAGTAATTGGCTCAACTCCATGTCCCGGTGGAAGAATTTTTGATTCCCATTTTAAATTATTGTTTTTATCGTATTTTAAAAAGTAAGCCTCTCCCTCTTCATATCCGGTAACTATGAACCCGGAATCCGGAGTTGGTTCTATACATCCAGGGGAACCAAAATATCCATGCAAAAAAGTTGTATCCCACTCAATCTTCCCCATTGAATCTGCTTGAAAGATGTGCCATCGCTGTTGCATAGATTCAGATTTCGAGCCGGCTAATACATATTTGTTCGCTAAAGTCCGTGCAAAAGTCTGGGCAACTTTATCATCATACTTTTGTTCCCACAGTTGTTGCCCATGTGCAATAATATTTATAAAAATTAATGCCGCCAATAAAAGTAATTTCATCTTTAGGTTTTTTTGAAAAAATGAAAAATATTCATACCTGAACCATTGCTCCAACCTGCTTACTTTACTTCAAATCTAGATCCTTGTCCAACTTCAAATCCACCTTCAAGATACAAATACTTTTCCACTTTTTTTGTTTGTAGATTGAATTTATGTTCGTTTTACATTTTATTCGATTTTAATGAAATGAGTATTTTTCACTACCGCAGAAATTGATCTTTGGAAAAAATTATATATAATAATTTCTTTATCATCTATAAATTTTACTTTATGACCAGATATTTTAGGACTTAAGGTTGGATTATCATTTTGAAATAAAACAGTGGAATCATTCATCATATTGTAATTCCATTCATCGAATAAAAAATGTTTTTCTACTGTAAAATCATCTGTAAAAACTATCGTATCCGATATGCCATCCCATAACTCCGGATATTTTTCCGCCCAGGTACCTGTTAACCTGCTCCCGGGCAGGTTTGAACCGGCTGGAATTAAACTTAAGTAAACAACGGTACAACTGTCTTTTTTAATTTCAAAATTCCCTGACCATCCTAAAGGTTCATAATACATATCTGCTGTATAATGAAAATCTGCTGTGTAGGAATATGCACCCACCGGCTTGATGAAATTTTAGAACCGACAGTGTGTCAGTCATATCACAGGAAGGAACACTTTGCTGCGGAAGAAAGGCCCCCGGTAATTTGCCTGCTAAAGAATCATTGATATAAACATTTACATCAAATTCACGGGAGTCAAGTATATCTTGAGCGTTTGTGTAAAAAAGGATGTGTCCGGTATCTGTATTTTCCATATCGAAAAATATTTTACTGCAGGAATCCGGTTTGGCATGAATTGTCCCCGACCACTGGATGTAATTGTTACACGTTGTTTTTGCAAAATAACTGTAGGTTCCCGTATCTTTTTCAACCAAAAGGGTATTGTCGCTTTGAAAACAATCAGGAAGTTCATCATTAATGTATGGATATGAAATTGAACCGACCGGAACGCTGTCGACAAAAACATCTACATCAAACGGGCCGCAATTTAAAATGGCCTGCGCATTGGTATAAAATACCAGTTGGGATTTGGGTTTTTCTTGGCCTTCCGGAATGATATCGTCACGATTACTGCAACTAAAAATTAAAACAGTGATTCCTGCTAATAAAAATAGTTTTTTCATTTTATTTATAAAAAGCAATGCGGATATTGTTTTCATATTCAGTATTTTGCATAATTTACTCTGTCAACAACATCCGCTTCGTATCTATCATGCCTCCGTCACAAACCAGGCTGTACAGATAAAATCCGGCAGCAAAATCATTTGCACTTATGGTTACAGCTCAATTATCAAATTTCCTATTAGCTTTTGCATATTTCTCACTTCTTTAAATCCGACAAGTCAGTTTTAGTTACGCTTAATTATCGTATTCCTGTAAACACTACCTTGTGTTTTTATCACAATTATATAAATGCCTTCCTGCAATCTTCCTGTATCGATTCTGGTATTCCTTTCCATCGGGAAAACGGAAAACATTTTTATACCTTTAATATCCAAAACATCAACCTGCTGAATAGTGGATGAATGGTCAATTCTCAAATAATCTTGCATCGGAATTGGATAAATTAGCGGCACAAGCTGGTTGATTAAAAAATCATTCGAAGCAGTAATTGTGTCAACTACTTCAATATGCCAATACTCTATCTTACCTGAACGGCACCCTGCCGAATTTACTGCCTCCAGATAGTAGGTGATACTCGTATCTGGTTTTGCCCAGCCATAAATGTCAGTTGGATCCGATAATCCATGAGTCGGACTAAATTTATATTCTGTTAAAGGCTCAAAGTTACTAAAAACCGAAATGTTCCCTAAGAACTTAACACTGTCGCCTTTGTGAATTGTTACGGATAATTTATAAGGACCGCCAAGTAAAAATGAGGAAGTTATTACCTGGACAGAGTCATACATAATATTTCCTTCTGCATCTTCTACCTTCAGGTAGTAAGTCGTCCACTCCATAGGTACATTTCTCCATTCTGTTATAACCGGATTGCTTTTCGTGGTATCGTCCAAAAAATCGGAAGCGTAAATCCAGGATGGAATGCCGGAGGGATATTTTTGGTCGAAATGTCTCCCGCTCCAGGTGTAGGTATAGGGTTCCACCCCACCGGAAGCAGCCGGGTATCCGCCCAGTATATATTCTTCGTTTCCGCCTGAACAAACGATTACATCATTGCCTGCATCTGCAATTAACGGATCTATTGAAGTGCTGTATTTTACTTTTTCAATGATTTCAGGAATTGTTAATCCATCATTCTTGCCATTTTTGATCTTAAGGAAATGTTTGCCACAGATACCTTCCATATAAAAAGTGTCTTTCAGGAATTCATTGATATAGTTATTCCGTAAGGCGAGTGCCAAAGTATCACCCTTATCAAAAATATACATTTGCTCCCCACAGTTAGCTCCGCTTGATCCTAATACTTTTATGGTATCCCCAATCTGAAATTTACCGGAATTAATCGTATCTGTTACAATAAAGTAGCCGATTTGGATATTATATTCCCCTATTTTTTCCAGTGTAACTGTTTCAAATGTTTCAAAAACAGCAATGCAGTTAAAGCCATTTTTATAAACATTTTTATAGAAATCAGCTTCGTAGTACTCACAGGAACAGGTGTTTCCATTCTTTACTGTTAAGAAGATAATTAATAATATCAGTATATATTTCATAAAACTGGAAATTAATTATTTTATTGAGTTCAAATATATGTCTCAGAATCAAAGCCAATCAGGTACCGTTTCATTTAGAAAACCCCACTCTGAACCAATTCCAGGGTAAACCCATTAGTAATAGTTGTTTCAAGGGATCTGACTTTTAACACCGCTCCATCAGGCACAAAAACCCCAGCAAAGTGCACAAAACAGAAAAATAAGGATAGATCTTTTCATGATAATTGATTTTATAGTTTTTATACTATATAAGTTCGTAAAAAAAAGTTAAAAAAGCAAATCTTATTAGTTAAACAGTTACACTTTAACCAAAAGGAGCCAGTTCCTGTTGTGGGGCTCTCAAAAGCAACATAGACTACTTCCTTTGCCTTTTTAGTTCAATATTTTATTAGTTTTTTTATGCTACTGCGTTCTTTATCATATATTTTTAAATAATAAATACCACTGGGATGAATAGAAATGTCGAACGAACGTTTAGTTTCATCTATCATTTTATCCTGGAAAATGATTTGGCCTGAAGAACTATATATATTAACAATAAGAGATTTTGTGCGTGTAGTTTCAATTGAAAAAATGCCGTTACACGGATTAGGAGTCAACCTGATATCCATATCAACAATTACATCACTACCAGTAAATGTAAAATCGCAAGCAACCGGAAGAACGTATGGTTCTTTTGACACAAAATTCACCTGGTTATCATTGTAGCACCTCAGAGGCAGAGGACAACCACTATCACAGGATAATTGATTAAAAGGAAAAAAATAACCTAAGTTTCCAACTTTTTCTATTATTTTACCATCAAAATCCAACGCAAGATTGCTGGTATATAATCGTTTTAAATGAATTGTTTTCAAATAATTACTGGTTGAGACCTCTTCTTCCCAGACCGAATCAACCACCATCACAATAGAATCATAGCTGCTTTCGGAATAAGGCTCTTTGATAATTAAGGTATCACCTTTTTCTTTTGAAAAATCATACAATAAATAGAAACTTCCGAACAAAAACCTGTAAATCTTATTCTCTTGTGTATCCTGATAGATGATACTGATTCCTTTATCATATTCTACCCCTTTTGAATTGATAAACTTTCGGGATAAAACTTTGCAGTATTTTGAATCGATAACTGTATCCTTAACAGATTGCATATAATAATATCCTGTTTCCGGGGAACCCTGACTTTCCCTGTAATTATAGTACCATTCAGCGTTGATTGGAGCCCATTCTGTTTGAGAATATGTCGCCGAATTAAAGAAAAGGAATAATATGAAAATATTTATTTTGAATTGCATGATGCTTTTGTTTAGAATTTTATCTGTCTTTATGCATCTGTTTTTTATAGTCTTTCTTTCACAAACTGATAAATACTTTCCTGGCACAGATTACCTAACAATAACTTTCCCGGTTTGTATTTTACCGTTGTCACTTTCATAGTAGTAAATAAACAGTCCTCCACCCGGAGTAACAAAAGTCTCAGTATTACTGTCTGTCCGTATCTCCCCAACTTTTCTTCCAAAAAGGTCATACAACTTAAAAACTCCATAATTGTTAGCGGAAATCTCGAGCTTCAACCTGTTTCCTGATTCCTGATGAACAATAACCAATTGTTCCTGCTTTTTAATATGTTCTGCTGAAGTATTTAGTTCACAATTTCCGAATTCGGGGTTTACATATATCACATCATTATATAAATTATGGCACAATAAATAGGGTTTAGCTGCACTGCCCGTCACAAAAAGCAGAGGATAAGAAATACCGTAATTTAATGACCCGATTCCAGGAACCCATATATCTGAAACTTCATTATCGCAATCCGGTTTGTTTTTAAAGTAGTCGCATACCCGCACAAACAAGGCATAATAATCTTTATTATCTGCAAGTGTGACTGTGCCCACTGAATCGACCCGGATAAAATATTTGGTTTCTAAATTGAGGACTTCAACTATTGCTGTATCACCCTTGTTTAAGCTAAAGTCAAAAGCCAGAACCTCCTGTTCTCCGTCTGAATGAAATACTTTTCCTGCGGAATCCTCCCTGATATAGTATCTCAAAAATTTATCTTCTTCAGACAATTCAAATTGTTCGTAAACTATTTTGTATTTAGTGTTATTAAATGTTGTATCGTTTGTTATCGTATAATAAGTTGTTTTCCAACGATCATATGGATCAATCGGCCAATCGTTGACAGAGTGAGTGCCAATATTCCATCTGCGTCCGGAATCCAAAAATGAGGAATGGACAGTATCAATAATTTCATTTTTCACAGCCATATCATTTGTCATCAGTTGATTTGCTATAACAGGCTGATAAATCATTAAAATAAATATAAATACCAGCGAAAACGAATGTTTCAACCTTACATTACTTGAATTTACATAATCCGATTTCCAGTCCCGATAACACCAAAAAATCCTTTTAATACAATTTTCAAGTAGGTTTACAAGAAAATAAAAACAGGTTTGTATCATATTATTAGTTTAAGGAATTCCACATGGTTCAATAAAAATTATAAACTGAGCGCCATTTTGAACTTCAAAATTTGAAGTTATTGTTACTGAATTGTTAGCTCTTGCCACTGCATTGCCTCCATCAATACCATTACCTTCTATTATTATATTGGACAATGTAATATTCTCCTTAGCTTCGAACAATCTACTTTCAGAAATATTTATAGTTTCACTTGAAAAAGAAATATCATTAACTTCAGGACAACTGGGAGTTATATCAAATGTTGCTTGTAAACCCCATTCGTCAATATATGGTCGGGGATCATGAATCCCATCATCATCACTATCGAATAAAAAATAGTATCCATTCAAATGACCTCCCCATCCAAAAATAAAATGAAAAAAATCATCATCTTCATAGCCATCTATAATAACAGCATGTCCTCCATTTTCCGTCACATATCTAAATAATACTGGTAATCCATTATTTAAATTTTCCCGTGCTTTCGTTTTAAATCCATCAGTATCTTGCTGTATACTTGACGAACTCCAATATTCATAATCAGGGGAATAATAAAAATGTGAAACCATCTTTTCAACCCACTCACCAGTATTTCCAAAAGTTCCTGTTGGAACGATTTCTGGATCCCCCCTGTTATCAATCCACATCATCTCTACAGATACCCCTGCAAGATATTGCAGCCATCCCACCTCGTCAATATTGTTTTGAGTTGTTCCTGGAATTATATCAAATGACCCATCGTTACATGTTGGATGTCCATTTCCACAATATGTAAGCCGATATGGCATTTCCTCATAGATAAAAATTTTATTAAAGTTTTCAGAAATTGTTGTTCCATAGTAACTATACTTATGAGAACCACTGCCTATTCTGGGATGGCGATGGTATTTCATAAGTTCTGCCATACTTCCGGGTACACAGCCACCTGTTCCTTGATAATATGAACTACTTGGTGGCGCTTGGTTAAAATAAGGATACCAACCTGCCCAGCATGACGAACCTGTACTTTCAAAAAGTGAAGGAACTGAAGTTTGTAAACTTTTCAGGTTTAAACCAAAATAAATCTCGTTCCATTTTTCAGCTATTTTCTCATGTTTCTTTTGTTTAGCATTATTTAATATCATTTCTGAATAGTATTCAAGCCAGCTTAAAAATTCAACCGGAAGTTTTTCTAAATGAATGTTTCCAATATCAGAAAATCCTATAATTGGATAAGTGTTGTCATCTGCAGAAACAATTACAAATCCGGCATCTTTGAAATTAATAATGTGAAATGAGGTATCATTATTATGAATAAATGATTCAATACTAATTTCATTAGTCTGATTAATATTCATTTTCGAATTCCACCAATTTTTAGCAATATGTTGGGCTTTTTCTTTTGATACCTTTTCTGCTCTAGGTTGAAAGCTGCAAAATATTAGTATTAGAATGGTAATACTAACTTCAAATATATATTTCATGTTATTTGTTCTATTTTGTTATATCATCCTTATCTATCTACTTCTTTATTCTCAAAAAGATGGAATACTATTGCGGCAGTAAAATCATAATTTCCTGGGAGAGGAATATTTTACTCTGTCAACAACATCCGCTTCGTATCTATCATGCTTCCGTCACAAACCAGGCTGTACAGATACAATCCGGCAGCAAATTCATTTGCACTTATGGTTACGGCTCCTTCACCTCTTTGATTAACCTGAATGGTTTTTAAAAGAACTCCATTCATGTTGCAAACATGAAGTTGGGCATTGCTTACAGAAGAAGGGATTTCAAATCCTATTTTGGTTTGGAAATTAAATGGGTTGGGAGCGTTCTGATGCAAAACGGCCTCCCCCGTTCCCTCAGGAGAAAGAGTTGCACCTGGTACGGAAGCTTTCTTTAATGACGGGTCTGAATTTCTCAATTCATCTACCTCGGTTTTGAGTTCTTTGATTGATTGTATCAGAAGCGGAATTATTCCTGTATAATGAATACCCAAAAACCCGTCATCACCTTCATAAACCAAATCGGGATAAAGTTCCTGCAGGTCTTGTGCAATTAATCCATAGTGCTTTTTTTGAAACAACTGTGATTTCTCGTCATAAAGCGCCTGTTGTACAGTTGCCGAGTCGCCTGTCGATTCAATATACTGCTGTTTCAGGCTGTACTCCACCGGTATCATTTGCAGGACTGTATTCAGTGTACTAACCCCTTTTGACGCAGGAATCGCAGTTCCTAAATCAGAGATATTTTGTTTAAGCCGGACATCTGAACTTGGTATAGTAACCCCGTTTATTAAACCGGTTACTTTTATATCGCCATCAAAATACCCGGCATAAAGCCCCGGAATATTAACATTTACATTACTATTAGTTGTCCCGACTATACCTGCCCCATTTTGAGTCCCATAAGTTGTCCCAAATACACCATAGTTATATCCTGATGTTGAATTACCTGCAATGCCCATGACTCCAAAGGCCCTGCCAGTGGATGGACTGGCAGATTGTGACTGCCCTCTTAACCCAACACTATAACGATTAGACATTACAGCAGTCTGTCCGGATGCAGAATGAATCCATGAAGCAGCCGGGCTGCCGGTTCCGGTGCATTCCGCCCAAATAGTAGTAATGCCTCCATTAACAAATAAAGCTGAATTGGAATTACCGGCAGAATTTACAGATAAATTCGAAACTGGTGTAGCAGTTCCAACATTGATACCAACTTTCCCGGTATCGGCTACTTTTAGTTGTGCAGAGGAAATCCCAAAAAGTGCACAAAACAGAAAAATGAGGATAGATCTTTTCATGATAATTGATTTTTGTGGTTTTTATAGTATACAAGTTACAAAAAAAAAAAACAAAACACCAAATTATTTTTGTTAAAAAGTGTTAAATAAATTTGGCTACAAATTAAAAAATCCTAATTTCCTAAAATTACCAGAGGTGTGAGAGCAATTTAAAGCGTTTTATTTTTTGAAATACCGGACGGCCTCTTGTTGCAATTCCGGTTTGCTTTTTTTTATATCTATGGGCCATGTTTCATTTGGTTTAATGGGCGAAAAATAATAAAGTTTAAAGTTTATAGAAATGAATTGTATTCCTCCCGCCCGTCTGAAAAATCTGGTGAGTGTTCCTGAAGTCATAATCGTTGGTTTTATTAATTGAGTTTGTATTGGCTTCTGTATATACATTCTTAAATTCCTTAAAAGGTAACCCGCAAAAAAGATGTTTCACTATAGATGAAGCAAAAGCAAAAGGTTGCGTGAGGTGATGATTATTAGACCTGACAGGTTTCAAAAACCTGTCAGGTCTAATTACCAACACCCTACATCTTCTTCACCATCAGCTTGCCCGTTAACAGTTCTTCTTTATACTTTACCCAAACCATGTAAATTCCATCGTTGGTTTTTTATGATTGTAGACTTTTCCTTACAACCCTGACAACCAGGCAAGGTGAGCAACCGGGTTATCTGCTCTACATCCTTTAGCATCTGATTATTCTTTCTCAAACTCCAGCATTATCCCATCTGAAGTCCCTTTATCTAAGAGTTTTAAAGAATTTTCCTCAAAAGTGTAATCATAGATATAATACTTCTCATATCCATATTGTTTCAGAAACAATTTTATTAACATGTATTTTTAAAGTATCTATTGGGATAAACTCCCAAACAACATCACTGGCTGTAAAAGTCTCAGATGGGGTTGACCCTCCGGTTAAACTTCTTAATTCCCATTTTCCGAAAAACAGGTCTTCAATCTTTTTGAATACCTATGCGAAATTCCGCAGCTTAAATACACATGGACCTGTCGTAATATTTGCAATATTTTTACCAGTATTTTTTTTATTGTTTTATTAATTTTTGTGCTAATATTATTTGTCCAACTTTATTTGTAATCAGAACATTATAAACACCGGGTTTAATTTCTAATTTTATTATCGTTTTTATTTCATTTAACTGTCGCTCTTTAATTGAGCGTCCATTTATATCAATAATTTTTATAGATAACTTTTCATTGGAATTATTTTCAATTTGCAAAACTTGCTTAAATGGATTAGGATAAATTTTAATTTGTTCATCCACTATTGTGAAATTTGCCTCCATTATTAAATTGCCAGGAAAACAGAGGTCAAAATTGGGATTCAAATATTTAACCTCTCCATTCTCTTTAAAACAGATGTGTTCCCAATAATGAGTACCACATGTCGGAATATCTGAAATATGACCTAATAGTCCATTTTTAACACTTCCGATTCCCTCAACAATGTAGTCTGGATTATGATAAAACCAATGATTGTCAACCTTATATCTTTTTCTACAAATTCCGTCAATAGCAATTGAATCAATATCTAATATTACCGAATAGAATTCTTGTGGATTGTGCTTTATTGTATCTCCAATTTGTTTCGTAAAATCATACAGCAAATACTCTTCCCCTTCAGTCGATGTGTATATTGTCCTTCCATTATAATAAATCTTTTTATCATTTTCTCTTATGCCCCCAATTGCTTCAATTATTGGATTAATCGTGTCACCTTTTTCCAACCAAAGTTTTTTGTAAAAAACATCATTGATAGCAGTGTCTCCACGAATTGTATATCTGTATAAAATTGTGTCAGGTGGCCTTTCCTGGCATGTTCCTCTATAGTAAACATTCCAATTAACATTTTCAGTGGGAAAAGGAATATAATTTTGACTCCTTAACCCAATAGTAAAAGTCACAATGGCTGCAATAATAAAGATTAGTTGTTTCATGATTGCTGATTTTAAATTGCTGGCAATTATATTCTTTCACTTCAAATATATCTTCCGGGTCAGCTTCAAATCCACCTTCAAGATACAAATACTTTTCCACTTTTGTATTTGTAGACAGAATTTATGTTCGTTATACATCTTATTCGATTTTAATGAAATGAATATCTTTCACTACCGCAGATATTGATCTTTGAAAAAAATTACCTATAATAATTTCTTCATCATCTATAAATTTTAATTCGTGGCCAGATACTTTAAATCTATAGCTTTCATTTTGAAAAATAATAGTGGAATCACTCATTATATTGTAATTCCATCCATCTAATGTAAAATGTTTTTCTACTTTAAAATCATCTGTAAAAACTATCGTGTCGGAAATGCCATCCCATAATTCCGGAAATTTTTCCGCCCAGGTACCTGTTAACCTGCTCTCGGGCAGGTTAGAACCGGATGGAATTAAACTTAAGTAAACAACGGTACAACTGTCTTTTTTAATTTCAAAATTCCCTGACCATCCTAAAGGTTCATAATACATATCTGTTGTATAATAGAAATCTGCTGTGTAGGAATATTCACCCACCGGCTGTTGAAGTTTTAGAACCGACAGTGTGTCAGTCATATCACAGGAAGGAACACTTTGCTGCGGAAGAAAAGCTCCCGGTAATTTGCCTGCTAAAGAATCATTGATATAAACATTTACATCAAATTCACGGGAGTCAAGTATATCTTGAGCGTTAGTGTAAAAAAGGATGTGTCCGGTATCTGTATTTTCCATATCGAAAAATATTTTACTGCAGGAATCCTTTTTGGCATGAATTGTCCCTGACCACTGGATGTAATTGTTACACGTTGCTTTTGCAAAATAACTGTAGGTTCCCGTATCTTTTTCAACCAAAAGGGTATAATCGCTTTGAATACAACCGGGAAGTTCATCCTTAATGTAAGGATATGAAATTGAACCGACCGGAACGCTGTCGACAAAAACATCTACATCAAACGGGCCGCAATTTAAAATGGCCTGCGCATTGGTATAAAATACCAGTCGGGATTTTGGTTTGTCTTGCCCTTCAGGAATAATATCGTCACGATTACTGCAACTAAAAATTAAAAGGGCGGTGATACCTGCTAATAAAAATAGTTTTTTCATTTCAGTTACGCTTAATTATCGTATTCCTGTAAACATTATCTTGTGTTTTTACCACTATTATATAAATGCCTTCCCGCAATCTTCCTTTATCGATTCTGGCGTTCCTTTCCATCGAAAAAAATATTCGGGTCGGAACTTGGGCGAAAGAAGTTATCACCCCTACAAATATCAACATAACTGCAATGATTTCTTTCATGATTTTGGTTATTTGATTTCAAAATTGATTTTAAAGGTTAACTTTCCAGATTCATAAATGGGATCTTTATCCTGAAATCCAAATGTAAAATTATATGTGAATTGTGTATAATAAAGGCCTTTTCCCAAAGGATAATTTAAAGGAAATATTGATTTTCCTTCCCTCTCCAATAGATCGCTACTGTCATTTATCCAGGTATCGGTAAAAATAGATATCGAATCGGCCTTCAACCAATTCATTATTGGATAAGAAACTAACTCTGAGTCGATTGTTAAATCATATAGATGTGATTTTCCAAAATATTTGTTTTTTGAACTTACAGCAAAAAAATCCTTGAGCTTCAAAAAACCAAAATCAAAAAAAGGCAAACTTTCTTCTTTATTGTTTTTAATGGTAAGCTGAAAAGTAAAATTCTCACCTTCATTAAATATCGTTGCAGGTTCGCCTTGCTCGTTTAGCAAACAGAATTTGAATTCAACCCCGTCTACTAATTTGATAAGGCATTTTTCATCTCCTATTTGAAGTTCGAATATGTCCTGGTCTTTTTCGCAACCCATTCCTAATAAGGAGAAGGCTAAGATGATTAGGCATAGTTTTAGGATTTTTGTTTTCATACCTACTTGTTTTAAAAGTTTCTTTGAAACGTTTGTAGTATTTTATTTTATTCTTTGTATTTCCAACAACCCGAAGCTCGTTGAGTGTGAGAGCTATTAGAAGTTTTGTGTTAGAGGACATTGTATTTTGCTTATGAATTTTATTTCATTTAGAAAATTTGAAGGTGAAAAACTATAAAGTTGAAAATATAGTATAATTTGAATTTATATCTCCATCCGCCTGGCTTTAATAATCTGTTGCACGTTCCTGAAGTCATAATCGTTGGTTTTATTAATTGAGTTTGTATTGGCTTCTGTATATACATTCTTAAATTCCATAAAACGTAACCCTCAAAATAATATGTTTCACAACAGGAAGATGCTGCAAATGGGTAAAAGGTTGCGTGGGTAGTGGCTTTTGTTAAACCTGACAGGTTTTCGAAACCTGTCAGGTTTAATTAACAACACCCTACATCTTCTTCACCATCAGCTTACCTGTTAACAGTTCTTCTTTATACTTTACACGCACCATGTATACCCCATCCTGCCAACCGGCGGTTTGTAGGGTCGTGTTTTTACCTTTCAGTTTGGTTTTCTTCTCTTTCAGCAATTGGGTTTCCGAATACACTTCCAGCTCCCATTCGGTGGTTTCATCAAACACTTTTTCTGTTGAAGTGGATTCAATGGACAAAACTGTTTCATTGGTAGCCGGGTTTGGAGAAAAAACCAGCAAGTACCCGCCGTAGGGATAGAACCGTTCCGTGTACCATTGACTGGGAGTTCCACATATATTATAAAGCCTAACTTTAATGTCCTGATAAGTAAAATAATAAGGAACATCAACATTAGTAATATGTTTTGTTTGGGTAACATCATAATGAGGCCATCCGCCACAATCCCATTCCCAATATGTTGTGCCAGATTGATTAGCATAATCGTTAGCAATTAACTGGTTGTACATCCCTGGTTCAAGTAAATTGTTAAAAGGAGGATTCGGATTAGAAATATCGAACTGGCTAATTGATGGTGCACCAATCCAAAAGTTTTTTTGATACATAGTATATAATCCACTTCCTGTATTTATTATTGCCTGAACCCATGCATTACCTTGTGTACCAGGTGACACCAATACAGGATTACTTGTATTCCCATTTGGAAAAGTAACATTATTCCCAATCCAATGGTCAACCGAAAATCCTGGAGCTGAATTTACAACTGAAACATAAGTGCTTTCACATAATACATCCCCCAATCCTGAATATTGTGGTTTCGGGGGACGTATGGAATTTAAAACTGTTGCAGAACCTGTGGGCTGAAGCCAGTTACTCAGTCTGGTATCATCGGTCAATCCTCCGTCCCAGGAATCATGTATACAACCAAACCAATCCGGTCCTTGCACATCGCTAAGAGGCCATCTACATTTGGAATCCCCACCCCTTAGTTGCCCTACAACTCTTTTATTCTGATCTAATAATGGCGCGCCTGAAGATCCAACTTCAGTAACACCATCATTCCACCATTGAACTCTCCAATAATGATTTCCATTATCGCTATACCAATCTGATTCGGATAAAACATCATTTTCTATGGAAAGTTTCTGAACATCCCCACTTGGATGGTGAATGCAAACGGCACTTGAAGGGGTATTTCCAGTTCGATCCCAACCTAGCCAGACCTTTTCTCCAACACTATAAATGTCTTGATATATATTAGCATTTAACTCCACCAAAGCAAAATCTGTACTATCCCAGGCTGCTCTAAAAGTGTTTCCATTATAGCCTCTTGTATTAGCAAACGTGCTGCCTCCACAGGTGGTATGTCGGTAGCTAAACTTTATAAGCCATCTTTGAGCCTGTCCGATTTCTAAATCGTGCAGTTTTCTATCTTCATCTAATCCTGGTAACCCGGCAATTCCTATGTCAATGCAATGAAATGCAGTTAAAACAAAAGGTCTATAATCCTGGGCAGTATTATTTAATAATGCTCCGGAACAAATTTCAATTCCATTTGACAAGACAATTTGAACAATTCCATCAGCTTCATCACTGTACGCTGGATAACAGGTAACATCATTAGTACAATCACCACCATCTCCATAAGATTTGAGTAGATTTTTGTAACCATGAACAACCTTCTGGATTGTTAATAATGGATCTCTCTTTAACTATATCAGGTATACTTAAGTGAAAAATAACTGATTCCCCCTGGATAATATCAGTGAGAAATATATCATTGATAATATTATGCTGCTCAGTTAAAGGACCATACACCATTGTACCTTCTTCGTTATAAATAAACAATTCACCTCCTTTAGGCAATATAAGATCCCTAATAATAAAATTTAAAGAATATGCTCCTGCAGAAACAATTTTTATGCTCCAAATTCTTTCTGACTCAAAATTCTGCCACTTCCCGTCTTTTAAAGAAATTTCATCTTCAAACCCTTTCCCAAAACGGTAAGGTAAATCCAAATCCTTGCTTACTTCATCCTCTGCTAACAAAGGAGTTACATCAAACAAGGGCATTTTCTTGACAGGAGAATTTTGTTTTGTAACTAAGAATTTTGGAAATTCGTCGAATGCTTTATTTTTTTCATACCCTTTTGTTGTAACCTGAGCCATTGTGTACAAAGTGCTTAAAAAAGCAATAACAAGAATAACTGACTTTTTCATAAGTTAAGGAGATTTAGTTTTGGATTATTTATAAATTAATTGTAACTACTCAGGTACTTGTTGAGAACAAAATTAACAAAAATAAGAATCATTGCTTTTTCTAATTAACTCAATTTCCTTGAATTGAATGTAATTTTCAAGCTTTGATTTCATTTAGGCAATTCTCATTGAGGTTCAGTTTAAAAATCGTAGTTTAAGGTTAAATATTGTTGATAACCAATGGTTCTGGTGTTTATAATGAGCTGCAAAAATATTTGCCAATTGGTGTTACATATACCGATCTTTGGATAAAACAAAGAAGTAATGGTTTCAAAAGAGGAGTTAAGAAAGCTGGACAAAGAACAACTGGTCGATTTAGTATATGATCTTTTGATAAAGGTTGATGCCTTGACAGCACAGGTAAAGATGCTTCAGGCTGAAGTTAACTGGCTCAAAACTCATAAAAACAGTGGTAACAGTTCCCTTCCCCCATCTCAGGATATGTTCCGAATAAAGAACCAAAGCCTTCGTAAAAAGAGCAATAAAAAATCAGGAGGGCAACCAGGCCACAAAGGAGAAACGCTACTGATGTCACCTAATCCAGACACTGTAATAGAACACAAGCCAGATAAAACCTGCTTGAGATGTGGTAAGATTCACTCTGGAGGAGCATATGAATTGGTTGGCAAAAGACAAGTAATAGACATACCAGTAATTAAAGCCAGTATTGTTGAACACCAGATTTTTCAATCAACCTGTAGTTGTGGGTGCATTATTGAAGGACATTATCCTGCCGGTGTAACGGCTCCTGTGCAATATGGGAATAATTTGATTTCCCTGACAGCTTATCTAAGTTCCCGGCAGTATGTACCCTATAATCGCTTATCAGAACTTATAAAAAGTATGACAAATATTTCCATGAGCGAGGGCACCATCTATAACATGCTAAACAAAGCTGCCAATATGGTACTTCCAATATATGAAGGTATAAAACAAGAGATTTCAAAAGCAATCACAATCGGTGGAGATGAAACCGGCGTTAAAGTGAATAAAGACAAATCCTGGGCGTGGACCTGGCAGAGCTTATTGGCAACATATATCACTATTTCTTCAAGCAGGGGCTTCGCAACAATCATGGGAAATTTTCCTGACGGATTTCCACAGGCGACATTGGTAAGCGACTCATGGGCGGCACAGTTAAAGACTCCGGCCAAAAGACACCAGCTGTGCCTGGCACATCTACTACGGGAATTAAACTTTTTCCAGGAATTGTATAAAATCAAATGGATAACTGAGATGAAAGAAGTATTGTCAAGTGCAATAAATCTGAAAAAAAGAATGACTCCCGAACAGTATGATTTGCCATTTAAAGAAAGGAGTGATTTGCTCAGTAAATTTGACCAGTTAGTAAATCAGGAACTGCCAGAGAAGTATTCTAAAATATTTCCTTTTAAAAAAAGGCTAAAGAAACGAAAGAACCAGGTATTCAACTTTCTGTTTTATCCAGATGTGCCATATGATAATAATGCTTCAGAACATGCAATCCGTAATCTAAAAGTAAAGCAAAAAGTTTCCGGGGGCTTTCGTTCTGAAAGAGGGGCAGAAATATTTGCAATATTGCGATCTGTTGTTGATACGATAATCAAAAAAGGTGGAAATCCATCTGAATCAATCCGATTTGCCATTAATGTTGCTAGCTGTAAAAATGAGTATTCTTCCAACAAGAAATATTAACCAATAACTCGACCTGAGTAGTTACAATTAATTTATTTCAAAGTTTATCCTGAAAGTTAATTTTGGGGTTGTGATATGTCCAATTTTGAACTTGTAGGTAAATTGAGTATGGTACTTTCCTTTCTCCAGGAAAGGTTTTTCAAGTCCTTTAAAATAACCATACATGGCATAGAATTCCTCTCTTTCCTCATGCCAGTTTACTGAAAATATTTGCCAACCACCAGGAAAAATAAATTTAGTTACTTTATGCAAATTAGGACGTACAAATTCAAATGGATTCCCGTAATTTCGTACCGCTGATTTTACTGCCAAAAAATCATTCAGGTGATAAAATCCATAATCATAAAATTCCAGGTACTCACTGGTGTTATTTTTTATGGCAAAATAAAGACGAAAATTCTCACCTTCCTTAAAACTGGTCGAAGGGATACTGTCTTCATTCAATAAACAAAATGTAAAATGAAGTCCATCCACATCGTACTCAATTATTGCTTCTTCCGAGCCGTTTTTAAGTTCCAGTAATTCAGTTTTTGAACAACCGGTACATATAAAACCTAAAGAGAAAATTAATAAACAAATTTTTAATAAATTGTTGCGCATGGTAGTTTTTGTTTTATAGTTTTTATAAATGAATTTCATGTTAAATTTAAATAATTTTTCATGAGAACAAATGATTATTTCAATTTTTTTCTTATCTCTCTCTAATTTACTGGAATATAAGATTTTATAAAAACATGTTTTAGAGCATGTATGCGAATTACATGGATAACATGTATTTTTTAGAGATGTATGTAAATATATCTGTTTGCAGCTACAAGGCGATGCCATTTGAAGCATTAGGATTGGAAACCTTCCCATCCTCACCTGTGTTCGTCGTAAACATAACTCGGTATTCGGTTGCGTTCTTTGGTTTTATACCTGTGGGCTGAAGCCCGTGTTTTTACCTTTCAGTTTGGTTCTCTTTTCTTTCAGCAGTTGGGTTTCCGAATACACTTCCAACTCCCATTCGGTGGTTTCATCAAAAGTCTTTTCTGTTGAAGTGGATTCAATGGATAAAACCGTTTCATTGGTAGCAGGATTGGGAGAAAAAACCAGTAAGTACCCACCGTAGGGATAGAACCGTTCGGTGTACCAGTTGCTTGCACCGGGGCACTGGTTCTTTGCCCTGACACTGATGTCCCTGTATGTGAAAGTAGGAACATCCACAAATGAAATGTATTTTGTGGAGGTTGTTTCCCAGTGGTACCAGCCGCCGTAATCCCACTCCCATTCTGTAATTGCCGGCTTGGTGGCATAATCATGGGCAATTAACTGGTTGGTCATGCCTTCATACAAGTAATTAAATCCGTAGAAATCTACATTTCTGATGTCAAATTGGGCGGCGGAAGGTGGCCCAACCCAAAAAGATTTTTGAGCCGTAAACTCCTCTTCACTTGGCATTTTAAATGTAAATGGGATTGTTCCCAGACCACTGGCACCAGATTTAGTAGTAATATTTGCGGTTAAACTTGAACCGCTTGTTGTACTAAATAAGTTAGATGGAGACAGCTGCCATGTTACATTTTTAGCTTCATGATAAACATCAAGGAGAGCTATTCCTGAAGAACAAATATGACCGGGGCAAGTTATTTCTGGTGCAAGAAAAAATTTTTTAACTTTAACATAATCAAAGAAGGAAGTTTGCGGATGATATGGTAAAATTATTTGTCCCAAATAGTTGTAAGATTGAAGTATTTGTTGACTTATTATAACAGCCACCGGAACAGATGGCCACCATTCACCTCCTTCCCGGATTATATTATATTTCAAATTTCAATCGATATAATATTCTATTTTTTCAGGTGTCCAAATACATTTAAATACATTTGTTGAAGTTGTATAATCATAAGTGTGCTTAAAATCTTCAGGTACAGGTGTTCTTCCTCCTGTACCATAACAGGCATCTAGCCAATGATGAATAACATGTCCCATTTCATTTTGTACATTTGCAACTTTACATTTATATTCAGCAAAGTCAATTTCGGGACCTTCACTGTTTGGGCAGACTTGTTTATGAAAAGACCAGAATGCTGGCCAGGAACCCCATAATTTGGCAAAAGTTGCTTTACATTCAAAACTACCATAAAGAAAAGTTCCCTTTGAAGCAAACTCTCCTCCAACAAAGTTAGAAGAATCGTTGTAATTTGGAATGTATGCCATGGTAAGACCCAACTTGCCATTTGAAACACTATGTGTTAAGCTACTGTCGATTAATTGCCCTATTCCCCTGTGTATTAATCCGGGGGCCCAATCATTACGTTTTATGGAATCACCATTAAAGTCATCCTTAAAAACGGTATACATATATTCTTCATTAAATTCTCTTGAATTTATCTGAGAATGTATATGGGAAGAGCATAACACTAAAACTAAATAAATTATAAAAGCTTTTTTCATGATATTGGTTTTAAATTAGTTAATTGTTGTAACAAATTAAGATTGCTAAATATTAATGGGAATGCTGAACTTTAATCCCAGACTGGTCTTTTCCCTTTTCTCCTCCATCCAGTTGTCTTTTATTTTGTATTTAATGAAGGGTACAAAACGAATTGTCCGTTTGTCATTTATGATATAATTGATTCCGGCGCCAAAATACAGATCTGCAGAAAATCTCGGACTTGAATAATAATTCGTATTCTTTGTAATGTCCTTCAAGTCTACATGGTTTAATTCATCTGCATAAAGTTCTTTTCCTTTAATCAGCCATCCAGGATAAATCCCAGTTTCAGTGAAAATTTTTTGATTTAGTTCAAATTCTATTATAAAAGGAAGATACATCTCATGCGCTAATCTTTTAAAAAAATAATCATCACCATATTTCCATATGCTGAATGAGTAGTTAATGCCCGATGACAAGAATAACCTGTCATCTAACTTAAACTTGTAAAGAATTTCGCCCCCAGGATTGATTGGAATAAAAGAATTATCCGAATATTTGTCCTTAAAGAAACTAAATTGTGAACTAATAATTAATTTTTCGATCTTATCCTGAGCGATTGCTTCAAAATTAAAGGATATTAGCAGGAACAGATATAGTAAACATTTCATTGAATAATAATTATGACTCTTGTATGATTTTAACTAACTAAGATTATTTAGAATTATGACAACCTTTAGCTACCATGTAGTAAAAGCAATTAAGGTCAGGTTTCTCCTTGTGGTTTTCCGGATGTAGTGTTTGTAGTTTGTTGTTATAGTCCATGTTTCATTGGCATTTGGTTTTTAAGTTTTATAAAAGTGATTTTGTTTTGCTACGTCTGTAATAATCCTTTGAAAATTCCTTGATTTTTGCATTGGTTACTATTTATATATTCTGATATTCCTTAAAAGGTAACCCTCAAAAAACATGTTATGCAACAAGAAGATGCTGCTGAAGAACAAAAGGTTGCGTAGCAGGATAGTAATATGCAAACAGGCAGGCACTGTCAGGTTTTTAGGTAACACAGTAGGATAATAGTTATGTTGCACTCATTCCTAAAAGTTGTCAGCGCCTGCCTGATAATACTCTAACCCCGCTAAAGAATATATTACTATACAAACTGATAGAAATAGTGAAAATATAACCTTTCAGTTGGCAAAACAATAAGCCTGAAAGAAGTAATCTCGACACCCACTTTCATTGCTTTTTCCAATTCTCAACTTTTAATCCCGGAATCCGATTAAAATGACTTTCATTATTTGTAACGAGGGTTAACCCATTTTCAATTGCTATTCCTGCAATCAACAAATCAATGTCATCTAAAATTTTACCGCTTTGTCTCAAAGTTGAATACAGTTTCGCTGAAATCATTGCTGAATTCTCGGTCATTGGAATTACAATATTATCAGCGACAAATGCCTCAAAAATGCTAAGCTGTTTCAACGCGCTTTTAGCTAAAAGTCCACCTGTAATTTCATAATAGGTGATGATGCTGATTTCAATTAAATCGAACTGTTGCAGGTAAGTATCAAAATTGCTGATAACTATGCTATCTCCTTTAAAATAATAGGAGAGAATATCTGTATCAATAAGTACCCTATTCATCAATTCTTTTTCTACTTTTCCGGCGATTGCTTATCAGGTTTTTAGTCAAATCATCAAAGGCAGCATTATCGATATCCTGCCATGCCCCGGCAAATGACTTTACCCTGGATTTTTGGCTAATTTCCTGCTCAAATTTAGCAACATATTCATCAAGTTCCTTAAGCCGGTCTTTAGGAATCCTGCTGATTCGCCTTAATATCTGATTTCTTCTTTGAGCATCTGTAATCATGTGCTTATTTTTTTTACAAAATTACAAAAATAACTTTAGAAATTCAGAAAACTGGTTTTGCACATGGCCGTATTCAGAAGAAATAGGGTATTTTGTTTCATTCTGGAAAAAGTCAATTTATAGTATCTGGCTCGGTTTATTTATTTACTGGTTCTAAGCATATGGGCATATTCTATCAAAGCATGGGAATCCATAAAACAAAGATGGAGGGCTTGGCATGGGCCGGCAGTTTGAATCGTCGTGTTTTTGCCTTTCAGTTTGGTCCTCTTTTCTTTCAACAGTTGGGTTTCCGAATACACTTCCATCTCCATTTCCGTGGCTTCATTAAACGCTGCTTGGTTTATTTTTTTATAAAAGTGTTCATATCGATCTTCAAATAATTCAAATAGTTTTAATGTGTCCTCTGATATAAATTCGAAATAGTTTTCGTTAGTCATATTATAATTATGCAATAAAATATCAGGTTCAATTTTCCTTCCCCAGGCAGTTTTATAAATCGTCAGTTTCCCACTTTTTTTAAGTGTATCGTTTTTATATGTTTCATAATTAATGGTTGAATCGCTGTTCATCGACAGGAAATGAACGGTTGATTCAAAGTCATTTTCAATCATCCCTATTTTAGGATTGTACGTAGAAGTCAAGACCCATACCCCTTGCAAAGAATCAAAAACCCATGCGGGTTCAACAAACGGTTCATTCCCGTTGCAGGGATCCTCCTTTTCGCAGCTTATGAATGCTGCCAGGAACAACAGAATTAGTAAAGATTGATGGATTTTCATTTGAGTTTTATTTTGGTTTTTATTGAGATCTGATAGCTTTCCAAGGCTGCTATTTTTTTAGTTCAGAAATTAGTTGATTTCAAAGTTTATCCTGAAAGTTAATTTTGGTGTTGTAATATGTCCAATTTTGTACTTGTAGGTAAATTGAGTATGGTATTTTCCTTTCTCCAGGAAGGGTTTTTCAAGGCCTTTAAAATAACCATGCATGGCATAGAATTCCTCCCGATTCTCATGCCAGTTAACTGAAAATAAAGCATAACCTCCCAGTAAAATATATCTTATTTCTTCAGTCAAACTAGGACGAACGAATTCAAACGGTTTCCCATAATTTCGTACCGCTGATTTTACTGCCAAAAAATCATTCAGGTGATAAAACCCATAATCATTAAATTCCAGATGATCATTTGTATTATTTTTTATTGCAAAATAAAGACGAAAATTCTCACCTTCCTTAAAACTGGTCGAAGGGATACTGTCTTCATCCAATAAACAAAATGTAAAATGAAGTCCATCCACATCGTACTCAATTATTGCTTCTTCCGAACCGTTTTTAAGTTCCAGTAATTCAGTTTTTGAACAACCGGTACATATAAAACCTAAAGAGAAAATTAATAAACAAATTTTTAATAAATTGTTGCGCATGGTAGTTTTTGTTTTATAGTTTTTATAAATGAATTTCATGTTAAATTTAAATAATTTTTCATGAAAACAAATGATTATTGTTTAACATGATGGAAGATACTGCCGAAGAACAAAAGGTTGCGTTGAATGATGGTATTATTCAAACGCTGACAGGCTGGCGCTGCCAGGATTGAGGACCTCATCAACCTTGCAACCTCCGGTTTCTGCAGAAACAGCAAAATATAAAATCCTCCGGATTTGTTCGTATTATGCTCTGATTCTTCATTTTTCAGACCACCAGGTTCCCTGATTTTCCCCGGCCGGCATCAAACAAGTCCTGAATTTTTATCCTGATGGTGAATTAATTTTATTGCCATACAGATACCATTGGGCTGATTGATTGGTAAATTATTTGTACTAAACTGGTAATTAATTAGTATAAAATTCGTCGTATTACGAATTAACCACGAATTAAGTACGAATAAAATACCAATAAATGACGAAAAATGATGCCCTATGGTAGTTTCGCGCCAATAAAAAAGGTGTCGGCAGGGGAAAAACAATCATCTGAATTTTCTGACAACTGAACCGGTACATTCCCCGGCGTTTCCTGCAACCGGCTTTCTGCTGTTTAACACAAAAACCTCCGGCGCGCAAGTCAGGAGCAGGGAATGGATAGGTGTGAATCGCTGTTCATTTAGCCGTTTGGAATTCCTTTTTGCGGCAAAAACAGGTGAAACATTCAGAACACGGATTGAAATATTTGAATATAATAAACAGGACTACCAATTGTTTATAAGCAAATTATTTTTTAGATTTAAACCGCTAATTTAAAACCTTGGCCTGTTGAGACCACTGCCGGACATAAAGCCCAAAGAAGATTTCTGAGAAGAAGATGCCCCTGCATGGATTCACCTTTGTGCACCGGATGGTGTTTTATGTACCGGCAAGACCATTCCCTGCAGCGCCAGGATTTTAAATTAAGCAAACTAGTGATACAATTAATAAACATTGTAGCAGATAAGGATGTGACTGAGAGGGCGGAGCTGTGAGAAGACCTGCTGATTTTTGCTGACCAGGAGGCAGAGAGAGATAGTAAAAGTCATAAAAAACTGTCCATATGAGGAAGCTGATTGAGCACCAGACTGCACCAAATGATTGGAACCAGGAGTCGTTAAAAGAATTCCCGGAAAATAAACGTTGTGCTGTATCTTATCCAATTGTAAACGTTTATAAGCGGTTAAAAATGGATATATTTTTGTAAAATAATTATTTAAGGGTATAAGATAAAGAAGAAATATAATTACTTCATATACGTAAATGTTATGCGTCAGCTTTAAAATAAAATCATTTTCCAAAGTTTGTTTCCTAAAAAAGAAACTCTTATTTTTACATCAAAGATTTTGAATGGAAGAAAAATTTAATATTGATTTTCTGGACGAGGCAATAAAATTCATGAATTCGCTGGATTTGAAAGCTCAAAGGAAAATTTATTACAACCTGAAAAAATCGCAATTGATTAATGATCCTGAACTTTTTAAAAAACTAACTGATAACATTTGGGAGTTTCGAACGCTATATGACAAAAAGTATTACCGCCTTTTTGCCTTTTGGGATAAAACAGATGATAAAGATACTGTTGTACTGGCCACTCATGGAAAAATTAAGAAAACGAAAAAAACACCTAAAAATGAGATTAAGAAAGCTGAGGGAATAAGAAAGATTTATTTTGAACAAAAACATCGGATACAATGAAAAATGAAAATATAAGAAGAAAGAGTTTGGATGAAATGATTGATGAGCATATAGGAATGAAAGGGACTAGAGAACGGGATGTTTTTGAAGAAGAGTTGCGGCTTGACGTTTTAGGACAAACAATAAAAAAGATAAGGGAAGACAAAAATCTTACCCAGGAGCAACTCGGAAAATTAGTTGGCGTAAAAAAAGCTCAGATATCAAAAATTGAAAATCATTTGACAGATGCACGTTTTGAAACCATTTTGAAAGTTTTTCGGGCGTTGGATGCAAAAATACATTTTAATGTAGAGTTGCTCAATAATCAGGCTTCATGATAAATATTATTAAAAGCCGAACGCATAACAGTGTGCACATGGTATTGGGCAACCGGCAGCAGATTTTAACGGACGAACTTTAATGGGCATTATCGGATGCATGAATTGGCAGTGCACAGAAAGCCCAGCGCCACATGCACCTGACCGTTATGGTGCAGGCATAAAGCAACCATCGTAACACGAAAGACATCTATGATAAAACCGATTATTATGAAAAAAATAAAAGCTTTCCTTCTTAAAAAAAGTAACTCACTAATAAGTTATCTATTGACAATATTAGGATTTGGGGCAGTGTGCACTTTTAATGGTTGTATGTATGGCGACCCTATTGTTGAATACGGAACACCTGTTGCGACTTTTAAAGTTAATGGAAATGTTAAATCTGAAACAACTTCTAATGTCATACCTAACATTAGAGTGGTAATGGGATATGATACAACAATTACAGATGAGTCAGGCAACTACCAAATTTCAAACGAAGAATTCCCCGCCAACCAGACTTTTTTACTCAAATTTAAAGACATAGACGGGGAATCTAATGGAGAGTTTCAACCACTTGACACGATTGTTGAATTTATTGACCCTGAATTTTCGGGAGGAACAGGTAGTTGGGACAATGGAGAAGTAGAAAAAGAAGTTAATGTAAAACTCAAAGACAAAGAATGACCGTTAAGAAAATCTCCCTTAAAAAGAAACTTGCACTTAAGCTGTATAATAAGTATCGAGCGAATGAAAAAAAGATTCATCAACTAAATTATATTTTTTGGGAGTGTACATTAAGGTGCAATTTAAATTGCATTCATTGTGGTAGCGACTGCATGAAGGATTCGTCAATAAATGATATGCCTAAAGAAGATTTCCTTAAAGCTTTAGATGAAATAACACCCGACATCGTTCCAAATAAAACAATGATAGTTTTAACTGGTGGAGAGCCTATTTTACGCAAGGATATTTCTGAAATTGGAAAAGAACTTTATAAAAGAGGATTTCCCTGGGGGGTCGTTTCTAATGGAATGGGTATGCAAGCACCGATGATAAAGAGTCTTCTTGATTCTGGGATTAGAGCAATAACAATAAGTCTTGACGGTTTAGAGGATTCTCATAACTGGCTTCGTGGAAATAAGAATAGTTTCAAAAATGCAGCAAATGCAATATCCATTTTAAATAAAACAGAAGGGTTGCGATATGATGTCGTAACATGTGCAAATCAAAAGAATATAAATGAACTTGCTGAACTTTACAATTTGTTGCTAAAGCTTGGATTAAGAGAATGGAGAATTTTTACAATATTCCCAATTGGAAGAGCAAAAGAGAATGAATTACTTCAATTAAAACCAAACGAGTTTAAAGGATTATTTGATTTTATTGAAAAAATCCGTAAAGAAGGAAAAATAAAGTTAAACTATGGCTGTGAGGGATTTTTAGGAGATTATGAAGGTCGTGTGAGAGATAACTTTTTCTTCTGCCGAGCAGGTGTTAATGTTGCTTCTATACTTGTAGATGGTTCTATTTCTGCTTGCCCTAATTTGCGTGACAATTTTATACAAGGAAATATCTACAAAGATAATTTTAAGGATGTTTGGCAAAATAAATACTCAATGTATCGTGACAGAAGTTGGACAAAAACAGGAGTATGTGGCGATTGCGATTTTTTTAATTACTGTGAAGGAAATGGTTTGCATTTGAGAGATGAAAAAACTGGAGAACTATTATTTTGTCATTTAAAACGAATTGAAGAAGGAGAAACAATGCCAGCCCATAATTTGTATAAGTAATGGCAGGCGATGTGGTAAATATCAAGGTTTGTAACCCGCTCAAACTGCCTAGCAGTTTGACAGGAAAGAAGCCCGCAATCTTCCACTACTCATACAAGTGACGGTTATGCTGCATTTAAAAAAAACATAAATCTAAAATATTGACTGACTTTAAAATTGCTTAACATGAAAGAAATAAAATTACTTTATGTAATTGCAATTGTAGAACTACTTTCATCTTGTAATAAATCTGACGATTTACCAGATGACAATATAATTTTCACTGAAATTAATAAAAGTATTACCTTTTCAAATCCTGATTCGATACGTGGAACCTGCAAAGACTTAATTTTTGAAATTAAGGAAACAAATTCATCTGAGATTACAGTATTAATAAGACTAAATGATGAATTAATTGATTGCAACGGATTCAATAACATTCTAGCAAATTCTGCCAGTGGAGAAGTATTAATTCTTGATGAAAATCAAAAAGTATCAGAAAATGACAATTGGGATAATGCCAATGCCATTTGTTTAAACGAATTTGCAGGAAAGGGTGAAAAATATATAGGATACAGGTCTGGATTCTTTCCTTCAGGAGTAACAAACTATAGATATGGTTGGATAAAAATTGAATTATCCTCCGATAAAAGAACATTAAAATTAATTAACAGAGCTACGAATTATACAGTAAATAAATTTATAAAAACAGGACAAATTGAATAAATACGCAGCATAACATGCAATAAAAGACATTGGGCAGAAAGTGCTATATTTGAACGACATACATTTAATAAAGGGCTTGGTAATGTGAAATATTGGACGTTATGCGCAAGTTGAGCTAATCAAACTAAAAATTAAACATCAATTACATGAAGATAGAACTAATGATTTTCTTTCTGATTTTATCAGCAAACATCGGATTCACGCAAGATTGGAATCCGTTTGTTTTGAACCAAAACAGTTATTTTAAACAGCAATATAATGACTCAGCACAGATTGAAAATTTCTTGTTTGATTCTATTCTAACTATCAATGACACTGAAATTTTATTTTTTAATGCTATATCTGAATTAAATCCTGATTGCTACAAAAATATCAAGGAAGGCTGTGAAAACCATGGTTGGTTTAAAAATCCTAACAAAATTGATAGTTTGATTAAAATTAATGATTCAGTATTTTTTGTCGCTAATTACCCAAGTGAGCCGGATACATTCATTTTCAAACCTTTTGCAAAACTAAATGAATCATGGGTTACTAATGGAATTTCAATAACATGCACGGGACAAGGTGTTTCAACCATTTTGGGCAATCAGGATTCTATTAAAAATTACACTTGCACAGGAAATGGATATAATGGAATTGAGTTTATTCTTTCCAAGAATTATGGATTCATTAAATTCTTGCCACTAAACGAATTTCTTTTTCACTCAATTTCTTCTGATTTTCCCCCATATTTTGAGTTAATTGGTTACTCAGATGGAATTACTTCAATTGGTTATACTCAACCTGATTTCAATGACTACTTTCATCTTAGTGAAGGTGATATGTTATATTGGAGAGACTACTCAAATCCTGATGATATTGCTCAGCATGCTTTAACAATATATTATGCAGATTCAATAACTTCTTCATACATTAATTCAGATTCAGTTTATTATGACTACAAAAGAACATATTATACCGAAGTAGGTACTGTTTCGCACGTTAGTAATTATACTAAATATTATTTAAGAAAAAACGAGGGGAGAATGTTTAAAAATCATACAAGCTGGTTTGGATTGAAATACCTAAGCAACCAACACGATGAAATATTTTTTCTTGAATCAATTTACTTTAAAATTGAAAATAATGACACCATTACCTATGCTCAATATCGATTACCTGGGTTAACAATTGATACATCAGATTGCAGGGTAGGCTTTGGGATAGCAGATTACAATATGGCGGTAGGATTTTCAACAAAAGAAGGACAAATATTTCGAGGAAGTTACACATGGTGGGAACATACATTAACCTTAATAGGTTCGAAAATAAATGGCATTAAAAACGGTGATACTGAAATACCAACAGGGATTGATGACATTGCAATCGATAATTTAAAAGTATATCCAAATCCATTCAATGATTACATAAATATTCATTCTCCCGATAATATTTCCCTAATTGAAATATTCGATACTAAAGGTAATTTGATTCTAAGTGAAATAAACAAAAGAGTTATAGATTTAAGTGGATTAACAACAGGCAGTTATATATTAAAGTTGACTGAATCAAAAGCTAAAACGAAACATATGAAACTATTAAAGCAATAACAACCAGCGCATAACACGCAGTAATAAAAACATTGCGCAGATAGTTGCTATATTTGAACGAAATAACAATTAATAAAGGGCTTGGTAATGTGAAATATTGTTTATGCTGAGAAACCGCAGTGCATTATAAAACAAGCTGCGCGTTTTAATTCATTCCATATTTTTCTGCGCGTTTTTTATAGCTGGAAACCAGTTCCTTCACTTTTTCCGGAAACTTTTTAGAAAGGTTTTCTGTTTCGGTCGGATCATTTTTCAGATCGTACAGTTCCCAATCGTTACCGTTCATCTGCACAATTTTGTAATTTCCTTTTCTGAACATTCTGAAGTTTTCCATACCTGATATATAGGAGACGGGTTCTTCCCGTACTTCACCTTTAAAGAGCGACAGCAATGAGTTTCCGTGCAAGGGCAATGTGGCATAGCTATGAATGGAATCGGGATACTCCTGGTTCAGTATGTCCAGAAAGGTTGGCATGATATCTACCACATGACCCGGCTGGCTGCAAATGGTATTTGGCTGAATTATACCGGGCCAGCTGGCAATAAAAGGAGTATGGCTGCCACCTTCATGTCCTGCCTGTTTGTATTGACGGAATGGGGTATTGCAAAGATTTGCCCAGGTTGATCTTAAACTCCAGTAAGAATTGGCCGGACCGGGAGGCACGTCTTTTATTTCGTTTTGATAAAAAGGGCAGGCTCCGTTATCGGCCAAAAACAGGATTAAGGTATTCTGCAGCTTTCCATTCTTCTCCAGTTTTTCCAGTACCCTTCCAATGTTTTGGTCCATACGGTCGATGATGGCTGCATACACTGCCATTTCCAAATCGAGGGAATCTTTTTGCAGGGGTGATAAACTCTCCCAGGGATAGTAGTCGGTATATGAAGGAATCAATGGTCCCCTGGATTTGTTCAGGTTGCCCTCAGCAGGACTTAACCGGGCATTTTCAGGCAGGATGCCAAGTTGTTGTATCCGCTCAAACCGTTCGTTTCTGAGAACATCCCATCCTTTCATGTATTTGCCACGGTACCTGGCAATGTCTTCCGGTCTTGCCTGCAAAGGATAATGGGCTGCATGGTAGGGCAGGTATAAAAAGAAGGGATTTTCTTTTTCAAATGCTTCATCAAGCCATTTTAGAGCATAATCTGTAATAAAATCCGTTTTGTACATAGGGAATTTTTCATGGTAAATGTCACCGGGTTTCATTTGTTTGCCTTCAAGAAAAAAAGGCCGTGTAAATTTTCCCGATGGAGGTACAAAATATTCGGTGGTAGCCCAGAAGTAGAACGAATGATCAAATACATTTTCCGCCTTGCAGTATTCCGGTACCCAGCTGTCGAAATGTTCCTTTCCACTCATGATGTTAAAATAACCTGCATTTTTTGTAACATTGGCAATATGAACTGCTCCGTTTCCTCCGGCATACAACCCGGTAAGCATTGAACTGCGGGTTGGATTGCATTTTGCCATATTGTAAAACGTGGAAAAGCGTACGCCGGCACTGGCGAGCCGATCGATATTGGGAGTTTTTATTTCACCACCGTAGCAGCCGATGTCGGAATAGCCAATATCATCGGCCATTATAAGCACGATGTTGGGCCTTTGGCCGGCTCTTTCTGATGAAAAAAGAGAATTTACCGAAAAAATCAGTACCTGTATTCCAACCAATAATTTCAGGAATAGTTTTCTTGCAGTTTCCATATGCATGTGAATGAATTAAAAGTTTTTCAAAATTGTAATTCCGTGGCCACTCCCGGGTATTCGCATTCCCCCCTCCGGTAATCCATACTTCTTATTTTTCATTTTTGATTACCTGTGGAATCATTTAACAGTTCCATTAACTTCATGGCCGAAATTTCTGCTTTCCTTTTTATGAAATTTCGTGGAGTATGGTCTCCGACTTCATAAGTCAGGGCTGGTGTGCCGTAGGTAACCGAAAAGTAACTGTCGGAAGTAACAATTGTGTTTGTTCCGTCGGAAAGCGATTTGATGTTCGGTGTATATTCCGGGAACTCATCTCCTGTTAACTGAATCATTTTATGCACCAGGTCGGGTTCCTTCCCTTCTTTTTCCTGATGTACATAATAAATGTCGTCCCATGTTGAATGAAAATCGATAAAGAACATTAATTTTCCTCCTGAACTGAGAACTTTTTTCATGAAATCTCTTACAGCTGTAGTTTCGGGTTGATTAAATTCCGACCAGTCACGATTCAAATCAATGCCTCCTGTATTGTGTCGCCAATGTCCGTTGTCAACACCGTCGGGGTTAACCAGTGGGATTACATAAGAGTTGTATTTTTCCCTGAATTGTTCTGCAACATCATTTTCAGAGCAGATGGTTTCAACGAAGGCCTGCATAGCCAGGTATCCGGTAACTTCAGGTGGATGTTGCCGGGCGAGAATCAATATTATATGTTTGTCATTGCTTTTTCCAATTTTCAACGCGTTTATTGGTTTGCCTGCATGGCTTTCTCCAATTTTAGTTTTGGTGACAAACGAATTGGGCTCCAGTCCGGATATCCATTTGTTAACATGAGAGGATGCAATCAGTTCCTGTGCAGCAATCCATAAGGTATCGGGTCCAATATGCAGATTCATGGAAGCACTTACAGGTTTTTGCTCTGCATTGTAGTTTACTGTATATCTTGTTGAATCCACTTGTTCCCAGTTCAGTCCGTCATTGCTTAATTTTGGATGATACCGGTGAAAATACCCCACCGTGTAGGTTAACTTTAAGGTAATTTCCCGTTCGGCCTCCGACCACAATTTAAATGCATACCATGAACTGCCATTTACAGGAGTGTTTTCGGGTGAAATTAAAACAGTAACCAGTGAATCTTTAGTAAATGCTGCACCATTTAGGCGTGCTCCATTGAATTTATTTGAACAGAAGATACTTCCTCCCAGGTTATAAATATCCTTATGCTGAAGCTGAATGGGAACTGTTTCCGTATTTACTTTTTTAACAGCTCCCTGTCCCTCCCATTGTTTTTCCTGCTTACAACTTTCAAAGGAAATTAAAATAAAAAATAAGCAGATGAATTTTATTAATTTTCGTGTTCTCATCAAATTAAATTTTGTATTTCGACATTTACAGGCATCGCTTGTAAAAATAGTTAAATCCGTTAAAATCCCGAATATTTATAACCTGTGTCACATAATATTGTAACGATGTTTTTTATATTGCTGTTAGACGCAGCAAATTTCAATGAAGCCGCTGCATTGGCGCCGGCAGAGAATCCTGTAAACAATCCCTGTTCCTTCCACAACCGGAGCGTCATTTTTTTCACTTCATCATCGGAAACCGTTACAACTTCATCAACCAGGCTATTATCCCAGTGAGGAGGAATTAATCCATAGCCGGTTCCCTGAATGATGTGCCTGGCATGTTTCACAATTCCGGTTTTTATGACAGCTGCATTTTCAGGTTCTACGGCAATGCATTTTATCTCGGGGTTTTTTTCTTTCAGGAATTTTGAAATTCCAATAAATGTTCCGCCTGTTCCTACAGCTGTTACAAAAGCATCAATTTCAGGCACGTCAGCCCATATTTCAGGCCCGGTAGTTTCGTAATGGCCTTTTATACTGGAAGGATTATTAAATTGATCGACATAGAACCCATTTTTTTCAGCAGCCAGATTTCGCGCAATTTCAGATGCATGTTCGATGTCTTTCCCTGTAACCATGCCCAGTTGACCATCAACTTGTTCCGTCAATACAACTTCTGCACCCAGGGATTTAAGTATTTTTATCCGTTCCGGACTGTTCCCCCCTGGCATTACGGCAATGAAGGGATTACCAAACTGGCTGCACACAACAGCCAGGCCTGCTCCCATATTTCCGCTTGTCATTTCCACTACAACCTGTCCTTTTTCCAATACCTTATTGGCGTATGCATCGGAAATGATTTGCAGTGCAGCCCTGTCTTTTACACTTCCGCCAGGCTGAATGTATTCCTGTTTGCCAAAGAAATTAAAATTACCGTCCGATAATTTATCAAGCTTAACAAGAGGAGTATTTCCAATAAGCTGAAGTGTATGTTTTTTTATCATTATTCCGTTTTCTGAAGAAATTATTTTATTTCATTTAACGAATAATTTTTGTCTTGCCTAAAGAATACCATCCATCCTTATCCCTGCCTTCAATTGCTAACTGAATGATTGGTTTCCCACTCCCTGGATCAATGATTCCTATTTGCAATTCATATATACCCGGTTTCATATCCAGTGGTATGAAAACGGCATTATCATAAACATTATCCCCTGGGAGCCATTTACGGATATCGGCACTGGTGACAAACACTTTTTCATTTTGAAGGTTCTTCAGTCTTATGGCAAGGGGGAAATCCCTGTAACAGGGAGCTACTCCTTTATTATCCCATAAGGAGGTAAATTTTAGTTTTCCGTATTGCTTTACTTCTTTTGGAAAGGTAAATCTTTTCAGTACAAACCGGTATCCCATTTTATTAAGCCATTCATCTGCCAGGTCCTGCCATTCTTCGGGCACGGGGGAAGATTTGGCATTGAAGGAGGATATGTGCCATTTAAGAGATTGATCAAATATGTATTTTACTTCCTCTCTTTCATAACCCTGGGTGTTTTTCCAGTTCAGGAACGTCCCACAAATTTCGAAGCTTAATGGGGAATGTTTCCAGTCGTCCTGAACATTGCAATTAATGATTTCGATGGGATAAAAATCGTACATATGTGTCCATCCATTTTGCTCGCTTGCCCAGAATCCCAGATCCCCGATACAATCGATGCGCCACCCGACGGGTATTTGTGAATTGGCATAAATATTTGTAGGAGGATCCATCAATAAGGCAATCAAGGGCGTTTCCCTGAAGGAATCGGTATAGGCATTTACAAGGGCTTCACGTGTTTTTTTTGACAGCAGTTCCGAACCGCCACCTTCGCCTGCCCAGCCAATTATGGAAAGATCAACCGCTTCCAGATCCCTGTTTCCGTCGTAACGTTGTCCGAGTGCACGTATCATATCCCCAAAACACTTTGCGTACAAAGGATTTTCGGGGTCAACCGGCCATTTTACATGTTTAAAAGTTCGTTCAGGACCAACCATTTCCCTGTACCATGCCGGGACATCATCAATCGGTCGTCCTTTATAGGGAGAAATGCGCAGCATGAGTGTCTGGCCGTGGACATGTGCCAGTTCCAAAAGGCTGTCGATGTAATCCCACCGGTATTTTCCCTGTTCCGGCTCTACCACACTCCACAGAATTCTGAAATAAGCTATGGATGTATTGGGATAATTGTTGTTCTCCCGCACATCCAAAGGATTGTCGTACTGCTCCAGGTTGACTTCCCGCAGCACATCCTGGTTGGGTGCCAGATTGTCGCCATTAAACATCTGGAAGGTAGTAAAACCTATGCCCGGATTATTCAATACATCATCAATCTCTGCTGGTTTAACAACCACGATATTGGCAGGATTTTGAGCGTTTATTAAATAAAAAGAAAAGAAAGCAATTAAAAAGATGAAAGTTTTCATAACTGAGAATTACGGAGTTGGTATATGTATTTGATAAAGTTCAAGATCAGATTGATACACTATCCGATTTGACTGAACCTGAAAAATTGTCGGATATGCACTGCGGTTGGCATAATCCGTAACATTTAATACCTGCCATGAATCGGCATCGGGTGTTGTGGAGATGGCAAGGCGGCAACGACGGCGGCGGTCGAGTTTCTCAAGCGGATTTTTGAAATAGTTATTTATCATTCCCAACGGGTTGAACCATCTCGCCATAGGCAAGGGCAATTCGGTCATCATCAAGTTTAAGCAAATAAGGATCGCAGCCTGCAGGCCCTATTTCAGAATAGGAAACAGGTGTACTCCAGGTTTTTCCTTCGTCAGTGCTGGAACAGAAAACAAGGGGAGTATAATGTCCGGTGCGGATGACTGCAAGTATATGCCCATTGTTTAACAGCACCATCGACCATTCATTGAAGCCTTCAGAGTTTTCAAATTCCCCCGGAACCGGGACTGCCAGGGTAGAATGGTATTGCCAGGTACGACCTGAATCGGTGGAGCTTACTGCGAATGCCCGAAGCTTGTATTTCGTTTCAGATTTGCTCTGGGGATTTGTTGGTGTGATGGTATCGTTTTCAAAATTGCCGTACATGGAAGCAAGCAGCGAACCATCGGAAAGCTGAAGAATGGCACGGTGGCAAAAAAGACCCGACCATTCATTGCGGCTTCCAAAATCAATCTTCCCTGCCTCAGGAAGGATAAAAATTGCCTCAGATTCTTCAAGTGTATTCAGGTTATCATCTGAACGCCACATTTTGGTGGTGTAAGTTTCTCCGCTTTTATGTTCCAGCCTGTTGTTAAGGGCAATAAAAAACCCGGGTTTTGAGAAAAAGGTATTCATGATGGCCTCATTCAGGGAAGTTGGAGGAAAAACAGGATCATACTGAGCCCGTGTAACCAGCTGCCCATCTTCATGCAGGGTGACTTTAAAAAGTCCCATTACATGAATGTCGCCGTTCAGGTCGCGAAAGGAACGGGCGTACCGGGCAGGTCTGACAGGGTCAAGAGAAATAGCCTGAACATTAAATTTCTCATTGTCTTGTGCAGTAGATGGTGAAACGAAAAGAACCCATATTCCGATAATTAATAATTTCATGGCTGGCGTTTTAGTATATCTATGAAATAAAGTACTCATCATTTTATAAATCTTCTGCAAAATGAGTCCTCAGACTTTTTTATGCCCTATCACCAGTTTCCAGACTACCACCAGTTTTCCGGCATGTTTACAATATCTTCAGCAACGCCAGGGACACCTTCAGAAGGGCCGTAATATACACTACCCCCGTAGGTTGTCAGGAAAAGCATTCCAGGATTGATTGGATCGGGAACCGGTCTTTGGCCCCATTTGAACCGGTAACCTTCAATTCTGCTCCAGTTTTCACCAGCATCTTCACTTCTGTATGCTGCATTCTGAAAAGTATTGATATAAACAATATCTGAATTTCCGGGTTCTACAGCCGCCGAATTAACCCTGACGCGTTCATCGAATACCTGTTTCCAGTTTTTTCCGCCATCTTTTGTTTTGTATACTCCGCCGTAAACATCGCCCTTTTCTGTTTTACGGGGCCAGCTGCTGATATACATTCGCTGAGAATTTTCCGGATCGATAAGCAAATCATGCGGACCGTTTACTCCTTCGGGCAATGGCAGAAGATTCCAGGTGATGGCATCATCATCGCTATAGAAAATCTGACCATCAACATTCTGATTATTTTTTTTGCCCCTGGTGCACAAAACAAACAGGCGTCCGTCGGCATTCCTTCGAACCTGCCATGCAAATTTATTTTCACCCAGTCCGTTATTTGCTTCTGTCCAGCTGTTTCCTCCGTCTGTTGATTTATAAACACCTTTATCAAATACAGACACATATAATGTTCTGGAATCAGCCGGACTGGTTGGATCCAGGAGTACATTAGTACAAACCGCATTCTCCGGTATCCCGTTATTGCTTTTTTCCCAGCTGCGGCCAGAATCGTTTGAAACAGCCACGCCACCTTTATAGTACCCAAACCCTCTGGGACCAAACATTTTTGTTCTTGGAAGATCGTGAGCATTGGCCCATACCGACCAGACCTTTCCCTCTACTTCGGGGTCGAATTCTACTTCATAGCAGGTATTTTGCCATGGTCGGGGAACATTAGTCAGGGAATGAAACCAGCTTTTCCCTCCGTTGAACGTATGGAAAAGGCCCATATCGGTATAGCAAATAAAAAAATGATCTTTATTAAAAGGATCAAAATGTACACCATAACAGGTTGTAACATCCAATCCGCCACTGGCATATGATTCATCGGGCAGGTTATGGCTGTAGGTTTGTTTCCAGGTTAAACCGCCATCGGTGGTTTTGTATCCACGTCCGTTATCTCCTGCAAAGCAAACATCAGGATTTCCGGGAGCAACCCCTAAGTCAATGGGTGCACCTCCCCATCCCGGGTCATAACTTTTTTCCAACCATGAGCCTTCAAAATTGTTGGTAAGGTAACCACCCGGAGAGGAGGATCTCAACACAGCATTCCAGTTTTTTCCACCATTGGTGGTTTTGTAAATACAGTAGATGTCATCCGTTGTACCTTTTTCATTTTTTTCAGGTGAAATTACTGATATATAGGCAACTTCAGGTTGGGTTTCACAAACAGCCAATCCTCTTCTGAAACCGGGCAGTCTTCCTTCAGCTACAGGTTCCAGCAGTCCCTGGTTAATTGGAATCCAACTTTTACCCAAATCATTGCTTACATACATTCCTCCTTCTGTTTTATTGCCTGCTTTCTTAAATGCAGCCTGAATATAAATCAGGGATCCATTCTTTCCCAATCCACCTTCAACAACAATTGCCGGACTAACAGGAATGGGAAGATGCTTTGTTTTCCTGGTTTTCTCATTGACGTAAACACATGCCTCGTCGGTAAAAACAACAACATCATCTTCTAGTCCGGTTTCCCCGGAAGAAAAAATTGCTTTAACATTTTTACCCGGAATTTGGGCCATCATTTCCCAGGTTTTACCTTGATCTGTAGATCGCACCAACATGGTGGAGTCGGGTATTTTAAGCGCATCAGAGCTGCCAATATAAAATTTTAACGGAGTTAATCCAAGATAGATATGGTTATTGTTTTTTGGATCAACCGACACTTTTTCGATGGTCCCATCAATAGCTCCTTCGATAATTTCTGATGGCAGGTAATCGTAATTCTGCAGGCGTTCCAATCCTTCTTTTGCTTTTCTGATATCGGGGTAAACAATTTCCCATGTTTTCCCCTTATCCGTTGATTTGTAAAGCATGCTTAAGCCTGAGCCTCTGTCTTCATCGTGCCGGTAACCTTTGGTAGCAGTGTATACAATATTGGAATTTACCGGATCAAATTCAAAGTCTTCAGGTACAGTCCACAGGTTTTTCATTTTCCAATTATCACCTCCGTCATTCGAAACATAGGCAGCTGTCATGTCGCAATGAACCATAACAAAATTTTCATCAAGAGGGCTGATTGTAGGTTTCATTACACCGCCACCACCACCGGGGCCGATTACCTTCCATCCGGAATTTGTAGCCTGCATGTTTTCATCATCTGATGTTGCTGCATTCATGCAGCCTGTTACAAAAAATACAATCGCAAATGAAAATGCTGTAAGCATTGTTGCTATTGTTATTGAATTTGTTTTCATCTTTTTTTGTTATTTCTTTATTTATAAGATATATACGTAATAAAATACTAATTATTATTCCCGAGCTTTAACAATTACATCAACTTTGGGTGATCGATACAATTCTGCTCCTTCTTCATTTTTTACCACTGCTTCTAAAATCACGATTCCAGGTTTCTGAGGTTGCCAGGTAAACTGAAGCTTTTTTTCCTCAGCATCTGCCTGATTATTGTTGGTGAGTAAGACGATATGGTAAGGAACAGATGTATCGGGATAAATATGGGACAATTCAACCGGAATGCTTTGTCCGGTGAAGAAAATATCCCCATCATTGGGAAAAGTAATGGTAATGGCAGTTTGCTTCAGCGAATCGGGATTAATCCGATATCCGGGAGTTGTCACATTTTGGAACATCCGGTATACCGCCTGGTCATCTTCGGCGCCCGAGAAGGTAAACGGTACCGCCTGGTTTACTGCTGAATTCATATAACCCCATCCCGAACCGTACAGCACTGATAAAGCAAGGGCAATGGCCCCCTCCTGTTTTATTTTATCATCCTCATTGCAAACAATAGGTTTGTTGTACTTCTTTAAGTCATTTATTTTCTCTTCGTAATGTTCAAGAGATGTATTGTTAAAATGAATCAGAAGAAAATCTGCCGCAACAGCCAGTTCATTATGATATAAGCCATTTCCCATTCCACTGGTACTCACCAGTAATTCAGGATATACCTTTTTTGCCAGTTGTATCAGTTCCACCTGGCCTGCTTCACTTAACAGCCACTCACCATCGGGCCAGTTACGATAGCCACCATGTCGGTATTCATTCGATACTTCAAGCACAACATTCGTAAACTTTTTTTCTTTTAACCAGTTAACGGTACTTTGCAGGGCATTTTTTATACTTTCTTTTCCTGAAAGCGCAGATTCATGCGAATGTTGCCTCTGATAAAACAAGGTTAAAATGACAGCCGCATTATTTGCATCACAGGCTTTAATAACTTTTTCAACCCTCTGTAAATATTCAGGCCTGATTGTTCCGTTTGACTCATAAGCAGTATTTACTGCACCTTCATAACCGGGTAACCCTCCCTGGAGCGATATTGTAAAAGCATTGACTCCACTTGGAACATATTCAGGGATTTTTCGGATGAAAGCATCGGTATTGGCTGATGGGCTAAAGTTTTCAATGCGTTTTTCAAGCTCCGGACCCCTGTCCTCAAAAACAGCATTTACCATGCGGACATTCATTAAAAGTCCTTCTGCAGGAGATCCGGGGTTGACTATCGCATTGTTAAAATACCATTTGTCTCCAACTATCGATATTTTCGTATGGGTATCACTTTTACTATTACATGTGCATCCGGTTAAAAAAAAAGTTATCCCAATAATAACCTGTAAGTTTTTTATTCTAATCATTTGTTATGCCGGAATTATTTAAATTTTCTTTTTTTAGTTAATGCCCTGTCATCTATATTCAGTTAGATTCTAGTTCTTCTGCTGCAATTGCCCAGTCGGATTTGTATGGAGCTTTAAAGACATAATTGCCTGATGATTTTTCGCCAAGATTTATTTCGGTATATTTTTTTCGGGTATCAACTGCAACAATTTTTTTAATTTTTCCTGAAAAACCATATTGAACAACATCCGTATTTTCTTTATAAAACACATAAGTATCATTCATGCTTCTCAGGCAATATCCATCTGTATTGCTGTTGTCGGCAATCATATCTTTTTTAAATCTTTTGTTGTCGTTCCAGAAAACTGAAAAGCATTTCAATGCTTCTTTATTTGAATAGACACCCGATGAATCCATATTGCCCCAGATAGCCCCAATCCCTCCGGCCATGGTATGATGCCATAATCCGCGCCTGGTTTCTTCTTCGTTGTAATCTTTTTCCGGCCAGTTGCTGGGAGGATTTGTCCGTATTCTGTACCTGTCGCCTGATAACGATGGTTTTTCCGGTCTTGCATTTATCATGGCAACAAGTTCATCGTACCAGGGTTTGTGGTATTCATAATCCGAAAAATCAAGTCCTTCATAGATCTGTGAAAGTTCATTTTTATGGGCTCTTGCTCCAAGCAGGTGATTCCAGCCGGTTTTCGACCACATATAGTTATGCCATTTACTAAGATCCTCTTCCGAAACCCATTCCCATAAATCAAAACCATAACCCATCAGCCAGCCATTCAGAGGCCCGAGTTTTTCAGCTATTTCATCCATTAAATTTTTTTCCTGTTTTCCCATAATGCCATCTTTGAGGCTGTTGGAGGTCCACCCTCTTGAATCGTCACCCCAAACCCATAAATATACAGATCCCCCTGCTTCATAAACTTTTGATATAATCAGAGCCAATTTTTCAAAAGTCCGGGCATCCGGAACTGAATCGTTTATGGTTACTTTATTGTCTCCAATATGAAACCACTGGCCAAATACAGGTACATGGACTCCATTAAATCCATGTTCATGTATAAATTCCTCAATAAAAGCATTCAGATTCTCCTCCGTTATAAACCGCAAATCGGTATTATTTCCTGTTTTAAAAGAAAAAACAGGTTCTTTCTCCGATTTGGTTTCATCTGGTTTAATGTTGCGGGTTAATACGTCAATCATAATAAAATTAGGTACAAATGCATCTCCTGTATTCGTCCAGATGAATTTATTTTTCCAGGTTCCAACATTTCCCCTGTTTTTGGGAAAACCTTGAGAATTATTCCCTGAAAATCCATCGCCATCTCCCCATATTCCATATTTATAGTTGTCATCAGCCAAGGTAAGGAGAGAGTTATCGCTTCCCGGTGCGTACCGCTGGTGTGTCTTCCAGTCGATTTCAATGCCAGCTGTTGCTTCATTTGGCAGATAGGGTATTTTCTGCGCAATGGTGGAGCCAACGGTTATAAGCAAGTTCAATTGAATGAACAGGATAATGCGGGAATTTTTTTTGATTTTCATATTTCAGTGCTTCTTCTGCCTTCTTCTGCCTTTTTAATGAACATTTCAATAGTAGTTTGTAAATTCAAGTTTTTTATTCAAAAATAAACGTTCCAAACCTTTCGTAATCATGGAATGTTTTTCTGGTTTCCTGCCATGAAAAGGTAGTTTGGCCATGATCATAATCAATCCGGTACATGTTTGCCCGCCATTTGGTTCCACTTTTCGGAGGGACTTCAGGCAAGGGCTTCAATAATGTATAGGGTATAAAGAATTCAGCAACCCAACCGGTGATATCTGCACCACTTTCTTTTTTCCCTCCGCGGACACTTGTTTCGTGTCTGGTTTTTTTTTCTCCTTCATAATGCCAGGGCCGCCATCCGATGAAGTTTCCATTATCATTAGGGATAATAATGGGAAGTTCGTAATTCATGGGTGAAAGTTCATATTCAAAATAAACCGGAAATCTTTCCTCAGGCCAAAGGAAAATTTCAACTACATCTTCATACCACAAATCTTCGAAATCTGCAGTTATTGTTGAAACCAACTTTTTATCGGCACAATCGAATAAAAAGTAGATGCCGGTTCCGGAGTAAAGCACTTTTGCCCTGGTTTCATATGGTTCAGACTTTTGCTTTCGCTGAGGAATATTGATCCATTCTGTTTTTTTCCAGTTGTCTGCACTGCCTGTTCCTGTTATTTGAAAGTCATCTGTTTTTTTTACAGTGACTATTCCCTCACCTTTATCCTGTGCTGTTGTTTCATATCCATAAAGGACTGCCAACATTACAGCAAGAAATATTTTCATTTTATTCATAACCAAAGATTTAAATTCCTATATTCCTCCTAAACTGAAAAGATTATATCCGTTTCCAGTTTGTTTTTGATTTATTTTATAAAAGGAACTTTTGTATCGTTCTTTTGCTTTCTGATTATCCACTGCATTTTTATCGGCCCAGATTCGCACTGTGCCATCTTTTGAGTAACTTAAGATTTGTTCTCCCGGGAAACTGGTAAATTTTGATGCCATGGCAGACAAACCCTTTATATTGGCTAATTTAGTCCCTTTATTGTCAATTACGTCACCATTTCCTTCAAAATAACCTTTTACCAGTTCATGTATTCCATCACCGTTTAAATCAACAGGAATTGAAGTATAAACATCAAAATCCAGCTTTACTTCATTTCCTGTGAATGCTTCATATGTGTACTCTTCAATACCTGTACGCACCTCACCGGCAGCAGTACGGATTTTCTCACCCACTTTAACCCCCAGCACGATGGGTTCCCCATTTTTGCCGATTCTTGCGGCCCAACCGGTATCGATATGCCCTTCCTTTAATTTTCCCCAGGTCCGGATGCCCCTGCTATTATAAAAAACTACCCTTGGAGCCTGGTTATTGGCACTTTCTCTGCAGGTAAAGAAACTCCAGGAATTTTTGTCATAATTAAACACCGGCTGGATGATGTCGCTGTGGCCTTCCCAGTTATCCTCATCGGCACAAAACAGCTGCGATCCCTTATCCAGTTCAATGCAGCGCTCGCCCCAGAGCAGGTCGTCGATTCCGTCCAGATTAATATCGGCAACAGGAGTAACATGGCTTCCCAGGCATCCTTTTGCATCGCCGGAAATTTTATGCTCCCACCGTCGGCTCATATCGGGGTTCCATCCCTGAATAGCCATAGGCCCGTATGTTCCCTGGGCAGTAATAAGTACAGGAGTGTCGTTTACAAAACCTCCCATTATAAAATGGCGGTACAGAGCTGACATGGTTTGTGGCTGAGCCGGTTGTGGCCATGGCCACTGGCCTTCCGTTTTACCAGTGAGCGGATTGATCTTTTCAAGAACGTATTTTCGGTGGTCCAGCGGATGCTCAGGATCGGTATTGTTAATGATCCATAATTCATCCTTACCATCCTGGTCCAGATCGAAAGCGAATATGGGGCTAAACCAAACTCCCGGAACAACACCTCCCCCTAAATCCCTTTTCCATAGCAGTTTACCCGTTTCATCAAAAAGGACAATTTTCAGCGTATGTTTCGGAAAAAAAAACATGCCGATCCAGGGATCTATTTCGGCATCTTCGGAATACATGGCAGCGATGGCATTAGGTTTATCCTCTCCAAGGCTGACAGGTACTGCCCGCAATTGTCCTATGGGAGCTCCAAGGTTCACCTCTGCAATAACCTGAATGTCGAAATCTTGGGCTAAAAGAGTGTATCCCAATAAAACCATTGCGAGTGTTGTAATCCATTTATTCATTTTGATAATTTTTTATAGAATAGTGCAATTCATTTATGAATAGTTTTCCGGAACTTTCATGATAAGGTCATTCGAATGTCAATTTTTGAGTTTTTTAAATTCAGGAAACACCCGTTCTGCATTTTTAAAATAAATTTTTTCGATAACAGTTTTTGGTAAATGAAGTCCCTGGAAATCACCATTTACTTTCCACGATGACATGGATTGGTCCGTAGTAAGAAAGTTCCAGTCGCTTGTCCATTCTTCATGCACCAGCTGTTTTAATTTAACAGGGTCTCGTTCCGAACCTTGATAATCGCCTCTGTCGGTGCCATAAATGATATGGTCCTGGTAATTAATGAAAAAATTGCGCACTTTTTCCCTATCTTCACGTGCCTGAGCCTGGATGTGGCACATCCGTTCTGCCAAATCAGCAGTAGCATTGGGGAACCGGTCAAAAAAACCAGCCAATTCATCTACACTCCATTCAAGACTGGCCAGATGAGCACCCATAAATATAAGGTCGGAATGTTTTTGAAGCATGTGGTCTCTGGCTTCAATCTGATCCTCGTACGATGGGAATTCCGGATGCAAATACATATGATACTCCGGGTGTTCTTTAAAATAAGTCTTGTCGTTGTTTACCGTCATTTTCTCAAGGGGCAGCCAGCAATTACGTGGTTCTCCCAGGTGCCCCACAACTGGAATGCCTTTTTCTTCGAGGTAATTGAAAACAGGGTCAAATTTAGGGTCATCAATCATAATAAACTTGTCGTCCTTGTTTTTTTCAACCATGCCAATATTCTTCCAGACCTTTACTCCAATGGCTCCCATTTTAAAGGATTCATCCAGATAGGCAATGGTCTTTTCAGCCCAATCTTCATTGTCCCAGCCTTCAAGAGAAAAGGTGGTTACAAATTCCAGATGTTTTGGAAAGAGGTTCTTCTGATAAACAGCCAGATCTCTTTGTTCTTCAATGGTTACACCAAGAGGGGCGTCCGTGTTAATGGTCAGTATCCTGAAATTATCCTTAACTGCCTGTTCCATGAAAGCAGGGTTTTTTGTATTTATATGGCAATGAATATCAATTTTATTCATTGTTTTAAAATCATCTCCGGTTAAATATTCCTTTTGTGAATTTTTACATGAGACAACAAAAAGTCCTGTAGATAGAAAAGTCAGCAGGATTAAGGAGATAAAGTTTACGTAATTTCGAAATTTACTTTTCATTTTTATACAATATTAATTATTAATTTTCAGTGTTGTTTAACTGCTTTGCTTTCATTTTAATCAGTAAATATAACATTGCCTTTAGAGAAAAGGAAAATAAGAAATAGATTAATCGCAATTTTTGGTATTAAAATAACTTATTCCTTTTGCTCTTCATCCGGCATCATCAGGAGCTTCCTTGCTGATATCTCATCTTTTCGGTCCAATATATTTCCGGGCAACAACAATATTGTCAATAAAAAGAACCAGGTCAACTGGTGCAACATCAGATCCTCCGTGATAAACGTTTAACCAGATTGTTTCAATTTTTAAATCGTAAGTTTTCCTGTACATGAGATTGGTCTTTTCATACGCAGGTTCTCCATCCACCCAGCCCCGGAGTATTCCATCGTTCTCGTTTGGGGTATTCATTTTTACATACATTTCAATACAATACCATCTGTTTTTCTCCAGATATCCTCTGTTGTCAATATTCCAGATAAAATAATTTCCCCATTGTCCTTTCATGTCGGCATGATACACATAATTGCCAATTGGGATTTTCCCATTTGTTGTTTTTTCATACAGACCTCTGGCCGACCATCCGTTATATCCGTCTGAAGGTCTTCCGCCCCAACCGCCTTTATTGTAGGTTCCTGCAATACCCGGAAATTTGCCACTGAAGGAAGGAGCCCATTGATCACCAATTCGCAGATAATATCTAAAATAAATTTCTTCAGGTTCCGTTCCGGTTTTTTCCTTAAATTTATATTGGATGCTTAATCCTGAATTATTTCCCTTGGGTACAGTAACCTGAAGTGCCCTCCCGTCCAACGGAACAAATTTTTCCTTTTCGTTTGAGGTCACCAGCGGGTGAGTACCGGTAGTGTTCCAGTCACCACTCCAGCTTGATTTTTCAAAATTGGTAAAAAGCACCACATTGGGATCGGTTTCAATGTTTTCATCGTTCCGGTAATATTGGGCAATTCCACCTGATGAATCGTATTTTGAAATTACCGGATTAACAAAAATCTGATTATCCTTAATTACAATTCCTTTTCCGGCCAGTAAATTATCCTGTTTATTATTCCAGTTTGCGATATCCGTTGGGTTAAGTGCTCCGGCGACTGATGTTTCAAAAACTGGATCTGCTTCCATCATTGATCCTGATAAAGTTTCAGCCGTACGGGCATGTAAAGCATAAGGTACACTTAATATTTGGCTTATTTCTGATATGGAATAGGCAGTTCCGCCAGTTGGGTCTATCTCAGTTTTTATAAAGTAAGTACCGTTTGACCAGTCGATTTCGTTAAAACCAGGCTTATCCCAGGATTTATTTCCTGCTCCAATTTCAATATTCAACAAGCCATTGGTATTGGTAACTAATGAATGGGTTTCGCTATATACTGCTGTTCCATTAAGAGAAGTCTGAAGAATACTTACCCGCAACCCGACAGGAGTATTTGCTGCAATAGAATTATCTGCATTACGTACTACAGCCTGATAATTTATTTTATAGGGCGACTGCGCACAAACAACTGTTATTAATCCCATTGCCATAAGAATGGAAACAATTTTTTTCATTAATTTCGAGTTTTTTATTAATAAATGGCTGTTGATTGGACGGTCATTTTTTTTGTCTGGCTAAATTTACCCGCTGATAGTTTATAAAAATAAGTTCCTCCAGCTAAAGAATCTGCTTTAAAAGTAACCTGATATTGACCTGCCTCTTGTTTTTTATTTACTAAAGTTGAAATTTCCTTCCCCTGTGTATCAAGAATTTTTAATGATACATGACATTCTTCCGACAACTTGTATTTTATTCTGGTAGACGTGCGGAACGGATTTGGATAATTATCGGATAAGAAAGTTGCTTTGGATTCCGGTATGAATGCAGAATTTGTGGCTGGTTGGTGGTTTATTTTATAAATATGTCTTTCGTATGCACTGAAGTTATCGGTAAATGCTCCGGCAACCGGAGTAATTGTTCTTTCTTCAAAGAGTACCTGCACAAGTGTTCCCACTTCTAAATTATTAACAGAAAATGTAACATCTCCGGCACCACTGTTCTCCGTATTTACAGCAATAATATAGTCAGCATCATCACTGCCTTTTTTGTATATGTTTTCGATTTTGCCTGAATTTTCCAGGCAAATACCTTCTTTCCCGTTTACATCAAGAGTATACGCAGGAGGCAGTAAAATAGGGTTGATTTGGTTTATTTCACTGGCAATTTGAGATAATGTGTGCCAAATGGGATCAGCTCCGGATAAATTCCAGTAAAAAATGCCATTTGCTCCATGGATCAAAGCCAGGTAAACTTCGGCAAAGCTCATATATGCCTGTTCTGCAGTTCTGTCATAAGCTTTTAGAAAAGCAATAAAGGGTTTCTCTCCGGAAGTTTCTTCTGTTAACAAATCGGCTCTGTTTCCAATTTCTTTTACAGAAGATCCAAATGCTGGATATACATCAAAGCCCTGGTAATCTGCAATATCTTTATAATGACCAAAAGCACCTTTTCGCCAACCTATTTCCAAAGCATAAATTGGATGATTGGGATCCCCTTTCCGTATGGCATCCTTCACTCCCATACACCATTCCAGGGGTGCATAAAAATCGGGAAATCCTGAATGATCGGGTTCGTCAACCGGTGACCATCCCAACAATGCAGGATGATTTTTGTGAAAAGAGCAGACACTTGAGATAAAGTCAAGGCACTCCTGTTCTGTATTAAAGTAATTCGGTATTACCGGGTAGCGGATGTCATGCTGAAAAACACCAATTGTTTTAAGTCCCCTGGAATAACAGGCATCCAGAAATTCAGTAAACCCATAATGGTATGGCATTACATCCCAGATGTTCTTTTCTTCATATGGCCGCTCCTTATTCATCCAGTTATAAAATAATAATGTGTTGAATCCTGCATCGGCCACTTGCTGAAATCTGGCTTCAGACATGCCCGTCCATCCTGCAGCCAGGCCTATTGGAAAAAACGGCTTATCATTTGCAAACCAGGGGGAATTTCTGTTCATTCCTTGTAAAATATTATTTTCAGCCGGATAATAGCCCCGGGTATCGTCTTCAACATTCAGCAAGGCTTTTTCTGCAGCAATTTCTATCCTGTCAACAGCAAGATCACTCTTTAACCCTCGGCCATAAGTACCCTCACCAATTTTAAAACGGTACTTGCCATTGCTGGCTTTAACTGCTGATGTAGAAACTGAAATTACCTTTGCTTTCCATTGGTGATCAAAATTACCGCCAAGACCACCTATTTTTACAAATCCTGAACCGTTATGTGCGAAAACGGGTTCAGGTCCATATAGGGAAGGAACATTATCCTTGAACCGGATGCCTAAATAAACGGAATCACCTGATGCAAGAGCAGGAGTAAAAAATTCAGCGTATGTTGACATACGAATGGTGCGTGCTTTAATTAACCCAGGGGTGTCAGGCCCTTCGGTAAATACCCTGTATTTGGTTGGGATTTCCTGATGCAGAAATTCACCATAACTGCCTTTGCCTGGAATGTTCGGTCCTTCCCAATTGAACTGAATCAGGTAAATGTCGGAAGATGTGGAAAAATCATCTTCATCTCCAAGATCATTTATAACTTTACCTTGCGCCTGCACCATTGTCTGAACAGACAAGACAAGAAGGAACAATAAATATTTTTTAAACTTGTCTGTCATTGTTTTAATTTTTCACCAAGATAATGTCTATAGCGAATACAAGGAATAAATTAATGAATAGCAACTACTTCATCCCAGTTTTTAACCATTTTATTTCCATAAACATCTTCAGCTTCAATCTGAACTTTATATAAACCAAATCCCATTTCTTTTATTTTACTGCCGAAGACCTTGTCTGAGCCACTGCGATCACCATTATCCCCATTATCGTTCAAATCAATGGTAAAAGTTTTTACAGGTTCGCCGGCCATATCAGGTGTGTCGGTCAGAGCAAATTTTGCACTTACGGATTTAATTTCACCACCATCATATAAATTAACATGAAGGGTATTGTCACCGAACATTTTTACCCATTTCAGTTCGGGCGGAGTTTTATCTTTACCCTCAATTTTTAATTCAATTATTCCGCGCTTAATTATGTGATAAGGATAATCGGGCAACCAGTATTCGGAAAAAAACTTCACTTTATGTCCCTGCGGCACGTCAGAAGCTATAACCGGAACAGAATATTTAGCTGATGCTCCCACATGGTCGTAGTCTCCCCAGGAATCGGATTCCCGTATATGAATTCCTGCAGGGTTAATAAACGGATCGGAAGTATATAATAATGCACGGTGAAGCCTGCCATTATCATTGATTAAAACAACAACAGATTCTCCAGGGTTGGCTATTCCGTCACCATTCCCTTTTCCCAGAAAAACAGAAACCGTATCATCTCCGGCTGCGGCTACTTCAAATTCTTTTCCATCGGCAATAATGAAATTTGTTATTTCCGGGCTATCTGTCTTAACAGAAACATCTATGAAATCAGTCCACTCATTTCCATTTCTGTCCTTAATGGTCAACCTCAGGCGTTCCATCTCCACCTGATCTTTTACAATAAAGGTAAATTCAGCCGGAGCATCATTTACTTTTCCAGGTTTTATATTTTCGATTACGGATTCTCCATTATTTACAACAACACCTTGTTTGAAGGGTTCCAAAACAGCAGTTAATTTACCACTTTCTTTCGCACCTTTATTCAATAACTTCACAGATAAAACGACTTCTTTATTGTAGGTTACCCAATTCCTGTTTTTTATTTTCCAGGAAGCAACAGATATATTGGCATCATCTTCTTTTTTGCTTATTCCAACTTCATGCAGATCACCATTGATATTGATTTTCAAACTTCCATTTTTATCACTTTTTATATCGAAGATTGAAGTTTTTTCATTTTCAGGTTTAATATCAATTACCTGATAATGCTGGTTTTTCTCATAAATAGGAGGAGTTGTAACACTTACATTTACAAATGGCATTAATTCTCCATCGGGCATAAATGAACGTGATGAGCTGCGAAAGCCTTGTTTATCCACATTTTCAAGAATTGTAAATCCAGGAACATTTCTGTCGGATTCCACTTGATAATCCCAAACCTGGAAAGTAGGATAAACATCAACATGATGCCATTTTGAAGGCTTTCCCGGGGGATTTTGAAAACTCTTCATAAAAAAGTCAAACATCTCACCGAGGCCCGCAGTTGAATGTGCTGCATCGTATATTTCATATTCATAGTTATCCATCACCTGTGTCCAAATCTTATTCATATCTTGATGATAAGCTCTTATAAAATCTTTATCTCCATAATTAAGGCGAACATTAAGCCCTTCATAATTTTTATACAATTCCTGATGTCGGTATTCAACAGGAAAATCGATAGGTCCGACAACAAATTCGGTTGAGCCGCAAAAATTTCCGGCGGCTGAAACCAAATGAGGGTATTTACCGGCAATCCAGAAAGTCATAAAACCACCCATCGAAAGGCCGGAGATTGCCCTGTGCTCCCTGTCGGCTATTGTTCTGTAATTTGAATCAATATGTTTAACGAGTTCGGGAAAATAAAGCGGGAACTGCCGGTATGTTTCCACCGGTCCAATATTATGAGGTCTTAGATAATATTCCTCGCCCGGGCGGCGGTTGTAACCGTCTGCTTTCACTACAATAACTTCATTCTTTGCCACAAAATTGGCAATATTATCTCCGCCGTTACCATCTCCCTGATCAGCCTGAAAGCTTGATATGCTTCCAAAATAACGCTGAGACCACCCATGGTAATAATAGATTACGGGATATTTTTTCTCCGGATTCAGATGATAATCAGACGGCAGAAAAATCCGGTAATTTCTGATTTCACCAAGTACATTACTGTAGTGTCTGTTATCAATTATTAGTGCTTCCTGAGCATTAATTTGCCCGTAAATAAAAAACATTTGTACAAAAAGCAATACCGCAATAGTATTTATTAATCTAAATTTCAATATCATTTCAATAGATTTATTCATTTAAAATATGATTTTCATTTATGTATTTCATCTCCTCCTGGGATTTAAAATAATCAATCCAAATATAATGAAGTATTTTTTCTTCCATAACTTCAACCCCATGTAATGATCCTAAAGGAATATGCAACAATTCATATTCCTTAAAAAGCGTTTTCTGATTATCTGCCCTTACAATGCAATTGTTGTTTGCCAGGCCGAAAAACAATTGTTCAAGCATCGGATGATTGTGCTCCTTTATCTTATCGGGTCCAATAGTTTCAACAGAGCCCATACAAAAACGGGGAACAATGTTTTCAGGCAAAATCATCCTGCTGATGGTTTTTTCACTTTTTATTGATTCTTTGTACTTCCGGCAACTGGTATAGGTTGTAAAAAAGGGAAAATTATTCTTGAATTCTCTTAATTTTAATAAGTCTTCATCCGATAACTGTAATTTTATTTCCAAAACTTCAAGAATTCCTTTTTCTGCATAAATGGAAACATTCTTAGAATCAGAAGGCACAAATACAGCAATCTCATCTGTCCTGAATGTGGTTTCACCCTCTCTGACTATTCCTGCTCCATCAAACAACAGGAAAATGCTCAGGGAATTTTTGTTTTTTTTATGTTTAAAACCTTTTTCTGATATCTTTAAATAAAAAGTGTTGATTGCCTTAATTTCATCAGGCAGAATGTTTTTTCTTACCGGATATCTGCGATCTTTACTATCAATATATTCACATTTTTCTTTCCTAATAACCATAAATTCGTTCTAATAATTTATGTGAAGTTTTCACCAGCAGATCAGGACTACCGGGTTCAACGATTGAAACACTTGGTTCATAACCTCCTTGTTGCCGTTCTTCATCGGTCGGAATATAGGAAACATATTCATTGGCAATACTTACCAGAATTGGTTTTTTTTCAGAATAAGGTTTTATCATTTCTTTTCCTATCTGATTAAATACTTCACCCTGTGTTGCCAGCAGCACTTTATCGTTTAGTTGAAGGGCAAACAAATTTATATCGAGCTGATTTTTTTCTTTCCATTCCGGTCTTATCAAATTTCCGGCTCCTGCTGCCCGGTAAAGGCCCCAGAATTTATTCTGAAGAATTCTTCTTTGCATAGGATCCTTTTCTTTATCGTACTGCGCTTCCAGTTCATCCATGGCGGTTTTTAGTTCTTCCTTTGAAAAAAAGAGGTTCTTCAGCAGGGGTAAACGAACCGGTTCGGTATACCATCCGGTTTTTGTAATAGGTTCCCATTTTAATTCATCATATCGTTCAAGAATGAGGGAAGCTAATTTTTCCCCATAGTTTTTGGCATTTGCATGGGAATATTCTTTATTAAGAGGTCTTAAATCTCCACAAGGGCCCTGTCCGAACAAGGCTGTACCTCCTAAACTGTTTTCAATTTTTCGTTTAAGATATCCCGGGAAGTCGGCCGAAACCTCACCGTTCACCACTTTTGATGATACAATAACTGCATGGGCAGCAAACCTGATAAAGCTGCCTTTCATTTTGCCTGTGTTTTTATCTCGTATGAATAAGGCCTGTAAATTATTATCAACGTCTCCGGTTGTAATGAACTTTTTCTCCGGTTCAAGATATTCTTCAGGCTCAACTCCAAGGTTTTTTACCCAGTTATATATATGTTGGGTGGCATCTATATAATTATTATGAACTGTGCAGCCGTCATTAAACATAACGGTGCGGGTACCTATTCCTCCAACATGAATCCTTCGGTTTATTACAAAATCTTTACCGTTTAACTTTATGTCAAGCGATGCCATTTCGACTTCAGATCTGTTTTCTTTAGCTTGTTTTACAGCATTAAAAACTGCCATTTGATATTTATCGGGTTCGATTTCCGGTGTCGCATGACCATGAGATGGAAGGAATAACAGCCGCTCATTTTTCAATCCCAATTTATGAATCAAAGGAAATTTCAAATGATCCAGCTGCTTATATCCAAGTGAAGTTTCATCTAATGTAACGATTGCCCAGGCCCCGTTTTTATCTTCCCCATACATAGCTGTTACAAAAATGGAATCAACAAGCTTTCTTGTTCCACCTGAACCAGGCCGCCAACGTCCTTCAACTCTGTCGGAGATTGCAAATTTTTCTTCTCTGCGAAATTTTTCTGCGGAACCCACAGATTGATCATCAGACTTTGGATCTGCGTAGATTCCTGCTTCTGAAATATTGACTTTCCCAAATCCGATGGTCAATGGATTGTTTTTTGCGGTGCAGCTAAAAAAGAAGAGTATAATTATTAAAATAAAACTTGCTGATGTTATTTTTAATAAATTTTTCATCACATTCTATTGCTTTCGTTATCTTTTGATGGTAAATATAATTAATTTATTTTTTTGTTTATTTTGTAAATGAAAGATTTCGAAAGGAACTGATTTTTTTTAACTTTAAAGCCAAAATCAAATAGGTTGTATTATGGCATCAAATCTTAACAGAAGAAAATTCCTGTTGTCCTCATTATATGCAGGGTTAGGAATTTATGTCTATGGATCAACGTATGAATTGAATACAGCTGATCCCTTATCTCCACTTTTGATGGATTCAAAAGGTAAACCCATACGATCCCTGTCGGAATGGAAGAAGCAGCGTGAAGTAATAAAAGGAAGGTGGCTGGAATATATAGGAGCGTTGAGTCCAAATCCTTCTGTTCCTGAGATTAAAGTTTTAAAAGAAGACTATCCCGAAGGACTTGTCCGCCAGTATATAGAATATGAAGGTGAACCCGGGATAAAAGTCCGGGCTTATTTATTAAAGCCCCAAAAAATAAGCAGTCGCTTACCTGGAATAGTGGCCCTTCATTCTACAAGTGACAATCAAATGTTGTTTATTTCAGGAGTTGAAAAAAGTAAAATTGTTGCCTTTGGGTATAACATGGCAAAACAAGGTTATGTTGTCATTTGCCCGATGTGTTTTTTATGGCACGAACGAAATGAACGGAGTTATGAGGATATGACCCGACTTTTTCAGGAAAGACATCCCGATTCAAAAGGTATGGCAAAAATGCTTTTCGATGCACAGCGGGCTGTAGATGTATTGGAGTCGTTGAATGAGGTGGATACCCGAAGAATTGGTACCCTTGGGCATTCACTGGGGGCAAAAGAGGCCTTCTATCTGGGAGCTTTTGATGATCGGGTGAACGTAATTGTAAGTAATGAAGGTGGTATCGGAATTGATTTTTCTAATTGGGATGCAGTCTGGTACCTGGGTAAAGAAATTCATGAATTCGGTCATCAGCATCATGAAGTTTTATCATTGGTTGCACCAAAACCTTTTTTACTCATTGGAGGCGATTCGGCTGATGGGGAAATTAGCCGTCCTTATATTGAGGCTGTACAACCTGTTTATGAATTATACGGCAAAAACTCAGGAAAGATTGAACTCTATAACCATGGCACAGGGCATAGTGTGCATCCAACAGCTGAGAAGAAAACATACGATTGGATAAATAAGTATCTCTAAGTGTTTGAAATTGGTATATATGCACAGGATATCATTAATGTTTGCGAAAAGTATTGTATTCCTTTTACATGGTTAAAAAGTGTGGAGAAGAGACATGTTGAAGTAAATGCAATGGCAGAAAAGCATTTTCCTGCATTGTCGAATATGTTACAATTGCACAAATAGGAGAAAGATTCGAAATGGAGAAATTAATAATTAGAAATAAATACTGATATGAGAAAATTCATAGTTCCAATGCTGTTTGTAATTGGTTTTTATATTACAGGATGCACTACAAACGCTAAGAATACAACCATAGAAAATGAACCGGTTGAAGAAAATAATATTCGTGCTTATCTTTCTAAGGCAGCAGCTGAAATAACCGATAACGCTCTTGCCGGAATTCATTCTTCATCCGATTGGGAAAGAGTACGTTCAAAACGACACGAGGAATTTATCGAGATGATGGGTATACAAGACTATGCCACTAAAGAAAAAACTGATTTAAATGTTACAATAACCGGAACTATTCAGCGCGATGGTTACCGGATTGAGAAACTATATTATGAATCATTGCCGGGTTTATATGTGCCGGCAGATCTTTATATACCTGATAACATTGAGAAACCTGCTGCTGCAATTTTATATGTGAATGGTCATTCCCCTACACAGAATGTTCATTACCAGGCTTACCCGGCGAAATTTGCTGAATTGGGATTTGTTTGTTTGATTATAGAAACTATTCAGTTTGGAGAAGTACGCGGATATCATTGGGGATGCTATGCCAATGGTTGGTTTAATTGGTTCAGCCGGGGATATAATCCTGCAGGTGTGGAATTATGGAATGCAATTCGAGGATTGGACCTGCTGGCATCCCGGCCGGAAGTAGATTCTGAAAGGATGGGAGTAACAGGTATTTCGGGAGGTGGCTCCCAAAGCTGGTACATTGCTGCAGCCGACCCACGGGTTAAAGCAGTTGCTCCGGTATGTGGTGCCAGTACCCTGAGGGATCAGATAGGAAAACGAACCGTTGACGGCCATTGCGATTGTATGATGCCAACCAACACCTACCTGATCGATTTTCAGGATATCGGTGCACTTATTGCACCCAGACCTTTACTGATTGCCCAGGCTGACGGAGATGGAATGAATACCATTGAATCGGTGAGGGAACTATATTCTGATATTAAAAGGCTGTACGAGTTATATGATGCTGAAGACAAAATTTCATTTATTGAAACTCCGGGAGGCCATTCTTACCATCAATTATCAAGGGAAGGAACACATTCCTTTTTTCTGAAGCATTTAATGGGTAAAGATGTTTCTCCAATGGAAGCGGGTGATATTGATACGAACCCTGAAAATCGTTTGTCAGGAGATGAATTAAAAGTATTTGTCAATGGCATCCCTGAGAATGATCTGACACCTGTAATTCAGGATCATTTTGTGAAACTGGCAGAAGCTCCGGAGTTGAATGATGAGAAATCTCTGTTAAATTATAAGGAACAGGTTAAGAAATCCCTTTTAAGTAAGACATTTGGCGCATTCCCGGAAGTTGCCCCACCTTTTGATGCCCGTATGGAATTTCGTGCTAAGGATGGTGGTAAATTTGGATGGAACATATACAGTTTTGTTCCCGAAGATGGCTGGCGCCTTAAGGTGGATTTTCATTGGAGAGCAGATACTGCTGAACAAAAGCCACTGATGATAGTACTGAAAAATTACGATGAAGAGAGTTGGGGACCTGAAAGTTTTATATCAGGGTTGGACGATACCTGGAATATTGCTTATTTTGAAGCACGCGGTGTAGGTGAAACCGGTTGGGATCCCGCATTGCAGTGGCATATACGCAGGGCATCGGCATGGACAGGCAGGACTATCGCATCGATGCAGGTTTACGATGTTTTACGCTGCATTGATTATTGCCGGACATTTCCACAAATTGATCCCGACAAAATATCGATAGCTGCTAAAGATGAAATGACTGCAGTTGCATTATATGCTGCATTGCTTGATGGAAATTGTGAACAGCTGGTACTTAAAAATCCGGTTGCAACACAAGATGTTGCCAGTCAAAAAAACGGAAAAGGACAGGCTGTTGAAATGCTTAACGTACTTCGGATAACCGATGTGAATCAATTACCTGCATTAGTTAGTCCGGCGCAAACAACAATAATAGGTGAAATTCCGGAAAGTTATGAATGGTCAGCAAATCTTCTGGACCGTCTGGGAAAGAAAAAAATCGTTCAGATTAATAAGATGAAGGATGTTGCAGCTGTTTATGAATGAAATAAGTTATTTTAATACTCATTATATCGAGACAAAATCTGTAAAAAAATGAAATCAAATCTATCGCGTAGGAAATTTATACAGGATTCATCAAAGGCAGCATTGGTTTTATCTGCAGCCGGAATGGCTGGTTCCTGTGCCATTTTTGGAAAGAAGGAGAATAACTACAAGATTCCTCACCGTGAGCTTGGTAAAACAGGTTTAGACGTATCTATTTTATCTTTTGGTGCCGGAACTCAGTTCCTGCAAAATAATGATGGAGAATGGGAGAAAGTACTTGAAGATGCTGTTAAAGGAGGCGTTAATTTATTTGATACTGCTCCAAGTTACATTGCTTCAAAATTTTGGCAAATTGGTGATGGTAAATCTTTGGACAGCAGTGAGGAAAGGTTGGGACAGATATTGCCTGCATACCGCAGTAAAATACTCCTTTCCACTAAGCTGGAAACGCGTAATGCTGATGAAGCTTTAGAAGAGCTGGAAGGCAGTTTAAAAAGAATGAAAACAGATTATGTGGATCTTCTGATGATTCATGGCATTAGCGAAAAGGATAATATTGCTGAGCTGGAAAAAGGAATTTATAAAAAGCTGGTAAATTTTAAAGAATCAGGGTTGGCAAAAAAAATAGGATTTACCAGTATGCAACATGCTCAACATGCTGCTGTTTTGCTTGAAGAACTTGATTTCGATGTTGTCCTTATAACCATGAATCCAACTAAATATGGCGACTTTGCTGAAGCGGTTTTACCGGTTGCCAGGAGAAAAAAAGTAGGTGTAATGGCAATGAAGGTAATGCGCGACATTGTTGGGAAGGATGCAACTCCAAAGGAACTGTTGGAATATGTCTGGAATCATGAAGGAGTTGCAACTGCATTAATCGGCTATCATGGTTTACAACCGCTTACAGAAAACATTCAGCTGGCACAGGAATTTGGAAAAGCCAAACTGGCAGGTATCGATCGTAAGGCTTTGGAAAATCGCCTGGCAGGACTTGCAGGACCGCATGCTTTAAGCTGGGCCCGCCCAGGATATCGCGATGGTGCGGCTGTTGTGCAGGGAGGAGTTGAATTTATAGGGTAATGGCCGGAAAAAGATATATCTGTATCAATGGATGTTTTGATAAGTCAATGTTTTAATAAAGTTTAATGAGTGAAAATGGAAAACAAAAATTCTTTGGCTTTTTACCTTTAGTCGGAATGGTATTGTTAATAATTGCTACAGGCTTTGTTGTGGAAACATACGGTTTAAAAGAGCATCAGATATATGATTACAATAATGAAAAGTTCTTCTGTGCCACTACCGCTATTGTTGATGCTGCCCTTTTTCAGCTCTTCATTTCGGAATAAGATTAATGAAAATTTAAGCTAAGGAATTATGTTTTTGAGTATACAAATGCGGGTAAACCCTATTCTTTACCTGATTCTATTTTGGATAACCTGGTCGAATGCGGCAGGGAACGATATAACCGTAAATAATGCAGCTGGTCTACGAAATGCCTTGGCAGGCGCTCAACCGGGCACAACCCTCCTTTTGTTGCCCGGGAATTATGGCAATGAGATTTGGATAAGCAATATCAGCGGAACTGCTGAAAATCCCATTACAATTGTTGCTGCTGATAAACAAAATCAACCGGTATTTGAAGGAGGAGGACAGGCATTGCATTTTGCTGATTGCAACTATCTTATTATTAGTTCAATTATAGTAAGAGGCTGTACCAGCAATGGAATCAATTCCGATGACGGGGGTAGTATTGCAACGCCCTCCAAGGGTATGGTTTTTGATAACATCATCATTGAAAATGTAGGACCTGTGGGCAATCATGATGCGCTTAAACTTTCAGGGCTTCAAAATTTTACAGTTAAAAACTGTACCTTTTCGGGCTGGGGTGGTTCTGCTATTGATATGGTAGGATGTCAGGATGGCAAAATTGAATATTGCCGGTTCATTGGCAAAGAAGGTTATTCTCAGGACAATGGCATTCAGACAAAAGGAGGTTCTGAACGTATTCTTATTCGCCTGAATTTTTTTAAAAATGCCGGACAGCGTGCAATTAACATTGGTGGCAGTACAGGTTTAACCTTTTTTCGACCTGAACTTGTAAATTATGAAGCAAAGGATATAGAGGTGGCGGGAAATCATTTTGTAGGCAGTCCGGCACCTGTTGCCTATGTTACACAAATAAACTGCAGCGTTCACCACAATACATTTGTTTATCCGGAGAAATGGGTCATGCGCATACTCCAGGAACAGCCAACAGATCAATTTTTACCTTGCCAGTATGGAGTTTTTGAATCAAACCTGATTGTTTACGATACGAGAGTACAGACCTACGTAAATATTGGTCCAAATACTTTACCTGAAACTTTTTCTTTTAGCAAAAATGTTTGGTATTCAGTAGATCTTAACAGAAATCCTTCGCTTCCTGCTGTGGAGAAAGAAGGTGTCTATCAGGTGGATCCCTTGCTGAAAAATGCTGAATCAGAAGGGATAACAGTTGGTAGCAAGGACCCGCGCGTACTTAAAGCAGGGGCACATGCCTATAAAACCATGCAGGCAAAAAAGAATTTTAGCTACCAATCGGTTATCCGAGACCAAAACAATCATTTGGTGGTAAATACAGCAGTAGGTATAAAAATTAGCATCCTGCAGGGTTCTGAAAACGGTGGAATTGTTTATTCAGAAATCCAAAATCCAACCTCCAACGATAATGGTTTGGTGAGTATTTCAATTGGAAGCAGAAGCGGTTTTGAAGAGATTAACTGGTCTTCCGGCCCATACTTCCTGAAGACTGAAGTTGATTTTGCAGGGGGGACAAATTATACGATCCCCAGTGTAATGGAAATTTTAAGTGTCCCATATGCGGTGCATGCAAAAACGGCAGAAGGTTTTTCTGGTGAAGTTCCTGAAAGTGATCCACTTTATGAAACTTCAGCAGGTAAAGGCATTACCAGCAAACAAATGGATAACTGGAACAGCAAACAGTCTTCAATAGTTGTGGGGAATGGTCTTATTATAAAAGGTAATGTTATCAGTGTAGATGAAAACTATTTTACCAGAGATACTGCTATAACAGATGCAGCAGTTCCTGAAAATTAAACCAAATCATTCTAAGAAAAAGAATTTTGCTGCAAAATCGGTACATAATGAAAAAGGAAAATAGGAAATCGCTTTTGCTCTATGCAGGATTGAGCATAATTTTTCTTCTGACGGCATTCTGTTCTCCGGTTGCCGGCAAAGAAATTAAAGTAAGAAATGCAATTGATTTCCGGACTGCATTAGCTGAAGCAGTACCGGGTACTACTATTCTTTTGGCACCTGGAAACTATGGCAATCAATTCACAGTCGACAGATTATATGGTACCCTAGAAAAGCCAATTACAATTGCAGGAGCCGATAAATTAAACAAGCCCCTGTTTGAGGGAGGATCAGTAGCCATTCATTTTGTGGCATGCCGGTACATTACACTTCGTGATATTGAGGTAGATGGATGTATAGGTAACGGGATAAATTCCGACCATGGAGGAAATCCTGAAACGCCTTCAATGGGTATGGTTTTCGAAAACATTAAAATCCAAAACATTGGTCCTGTTGGAAACAGGGATGCATTAAAATTATCGGGGTTGCGAAAATTCAGAGTAAGAGACTGCATCTTTTCCGGATGGGGAGGATCGGGAATCGATATGGTAGGTTGCCGGGATGGCATTATAGAAAATTGCCGGTTTACCGGGAAAGAAGGTTTTTCCCAGGATAATGCCGTACAGGCAAAAGGCGGCAGCGAAAGAATAATTGTCAGACAAAATTTCTTTCAAAATGCCGGACAACGTGCAGTTAATATTGGCGGCAGTACCGGATTGCAATTTTTTCGTTCCGAGGATATTGATTATGAAGCAAAGAATATTGAAGTAGCCGGGAACATTTTTGTGGGAGGTATTACACCAGTAGCTTTTGTAACCGCTACCAATAGTAAAGTCCATTACAATACCATTATTCATCCTGAAAAATGGATAATGAGAATTCTTCAGGAAATGCCTGTCAGCCGGTTTCAACCCTGCAATAATGGAGCGTTTGAAAACAATCTTGTTATTTACAGTAAAGACATTCAAAGCTTTGCCAATATTAGCCCCAATACAAAACCTGAAACTTTTGTATTTAATGAAAATGTTTGGTATTGCAGCGACGGAACACGAAAACCCTCATTGCCTGCTGATGAAACAAATGGGGTGTATCAGTTGAACCCTAAGTTGGATCTTTCCGGTGTATATGAAGTGAAGGTCCAGTCCAATGATCCCCGGATACAAAAGACAGGGGCACATGCATATTTAACCCGGGAAAATAGATCTAAAAATGGAATAGCTGCAAATTATCCCGGTGATGAAGGTATTGAAAATCATCCTTCGGTTATATTTACTGAAAATTTTGAGGCAGAATCTATAGACGAGGTTCTTAAAAACTGGACATGGAGCCGTGGTACGGAAGATCACCGGGTTTCACTGGTTTCTGCTCCCGGACCAGATGGCAGGTCAGACAACCAATGTTTAAAGATGACTATTTTACGTGATAAGGAAGGAGAGGGGAGTGATTTGCGGAAAATATTTGATGAGGGGTATGAGCAACTTTATTTTCGGTTTTATGTGAAATTTGCTGATGACTTTGGTTTCAATCATCATTTTACAAGCATGTCGGGAGATTTAAATCCTACTCCATGGGCTAAAGGTGGCGCCGGAATCCGGCCTGCGGAAAGTTTTAGCAGCACCATTGATCAGTCAATTAAAAATGCAAATCTAACAGGACCGGATGGTACACCTCCAGGATATTGGTTTTTTTATTCCTATTGGCCTGAGATGCGGTCGTGGCAAAATACTGACGGGACACCCGATGGTCGTCCAAATTCCTATTACGGAAATAATTTTATGCCCAAAGAACCAATCCCTGCTAAAAGAGAAGAATGGCAATGTCTCGAAATTATGATTCGTTTAAATTCTGCTCCCGGGAAATCCGACGGAGCACAGGCATTCTGGATAAATGGCAGGTTGGCTGGAAGCTGGGATCCTGAGGAAGAAAATCCGGTTAAAGGTTACTGGAACGGGATGGTTTATCGAAGTGACCCCAATCATAAAGATGCACAACCTTTTTCCGGAATCAGATGGCGCACCTTAAGCGATCCTGAGCAGTTTGAAAAGCTGAAAATTAATATTATCCGTTTACAAAATTATGTTTCAGGAGGCTCCTGGGAGCAGGCTGAAAAATATGCAGCAGAGCATCCTGAATTCAGGATAAACCTTAAGGAGGCAACCGTCTGGAAAGATAACATAGTGGTTGCAACAGAATATATTGGACCAATGAAGCCTAACGATTAAAAGTAATACTGGTAAAGTTTAACAACAACAAATTTTTGAAGATGAATAAAATGTATGTATTTTTATTGACACTGTTTATGTTTGGAAATGCTGTAGCTTCAGCTCCGAAAAGAACAAAACTCAAAACTGTTGATAAAATTGGGAATGGAATAGCCCTTAATTATCCGGGTGATGTTGGAATAGAAAAACATCCATCGGTCATTTTTACCGAAGATTTTGAAGCCAATTCCATGGATGAGATTCTTAAAAACTGGAGTGGAAATATGGGGGCGAAAGACCACCGCCTTTCTCTCGACCGGATTAAGGGACCCGGGGGCAGTGAAGGAAATAGTTTAAAGATGACTATTGTGCGCGGTAATGGTGGAGATGGAAGTGAAATAAAAAAGATATTTGAAAAAGGATATGAGCAGCTTTTTTTTCGCTTTTATGTTAGGTTTGCTGACGATTATGGTTTCAATCATCATTTTTCAAGCATGTCGGGCGACATGAATCCAACACCCTGGCATGTGGGCAGGGCAGGTTTAAAACCTACGGAACATTACAGTACAACACTCGATTTATTTACACATAATGTAAATAACGGGCCTGCCTATGAACCACCCGGTTATTGGTTCTTCTATTCCTATTGGCCGGAAATGAAATCCTGGCAAACACTTGATGGGAAACCTGACGGACGGCCTAATGCATACTACGGCAACAATTTTATTCCTCAGAACCCGGTAACAGCCAAAAGAGGTGAATGGCAATGTCTGGAAATAATGATTCGGCTCAATTCTGCTCCGGATAAATCCGATGGTGCACATGCTTTCTGGATTGATGGGGAACTTGTCGGGCATTGGGATCCCGAAGAAAAAAATCCTGTGGAAGGCTACTGGATAAGGGAGAACTTCAGGCAAAATCCTGAACATAAAGACGCCAAACCTTTTCAGGGAATCAAATGGCGTACTTATGAAGATATGGAAAAGTTTGAGAAATTTAAAATTAATATTGTTAAGCTGCAAAATTACGTTTCTGAAAATTCCTGGAAGCGGGCAGATAAATATGCTGAAGAACATCCCGGGTTTAACATTAACCTGAAAGAGGCTACAGTATGGAAGGATAATGTTGTTGTGGCTACCGAATACATAGGACCTATGTCCCCGAAAAAGTAGTGGGTCTGAATGTCATTTTATTTCAGGAAAAGGAGAGATATCTATTTATTGGTAATATTTATTAAAATTTAAATAACATGAATCGGTTTTTTATTTTATTATCTATCTTAATGCTTCATGCAGTTGTTTCTGCACAAAAATCACACAAATTAAAAACAGTCGATCAAATCGGTAAAGGCATTGCTGCCAATTATCCGGGCGATGTGGGAATAGAAAAACATAAATCGGTTATTTTTACTGAAGATTTCGAAGCTGGGTCAATTGCTGATGTGGTTTCAAACTGGTCCTGGTCAAGAGGGGATAAGGACAACCGGCTTTCGTTGGATAATATTCCAGGTCCGCAGGGAAGTCCCGGAAGCAAGAGCTTAAAGATGACAATCCGCAGAGCAGAAGGTGAACGCAATGCAGGCAGTGATTTAATCAAAATATTTGATGGAAGGTACGAACAGCTTTTTTTGCGATTTTATGTGAAGTTCGCCGACGACTATGGATACAACCATCACTTTACCAGCTTGTCGGGCGTTGTGGATCCCAAACCTGCTCCAGGAGGTTCAGCCGGTATGTTACCCACCCGGCATTTCAGCAGCACCATCGACCAGTTAACCGGAAATATAAATGGAACTGGTCCCTCAACAACTCCCCCCGGCTACTGGTCTTTTTATACCTACTGGCCTGAAATGAATTCCTGGCAAAGTCCTGAGGGAAAACCTGACGGCCGTCCAAATCCTTATTATGGGAACAATTTTATGCCTCAGAATCCTGTACCTGCCAAAAGAGGCGAATGGCAATGCGTGGAAATTATGATTCGGGTCAATTCTGCTCCCGATAAACATGATGGTGCCCATGCTTTTTGGATTGATGGGGAGCTGGTGGGACATTGGGATCCCCTGGAAAAAAATCCGGTAAAGGGTTATTGGAGAGGTGATCGTTTTATCAGTAATCCAAATCACGAAAAGGCAAAACCTTTCGCGGGAATCAGGTGGCGTAACTTTGAAGATAAGGAACTGTTTGAAAAGCTAAAAATTAACCGGTTGAGGGTACAGAACTATGTTTCGGAAACTTCATGGAAAAATGTAGATAAGTATGCTGAAGAACATCCTGATTTTAAAATTAACCGGGAGGAAGCGACTGTCTGGAAAGATCATTTTGTTGTCGCTACTGAGTATATCGGACCTTTGGAACCTGGAAGAAAATAACCTGATAATGTTATCCGGGGAATTCACCTGGGTTTAATATAAAGCAGAGAGATGATTAAGATCAACTGCATATTAAATTGAGTTTGTGCTGAATCGTCTATGAACCCTGGGGATAAGCATTACCTAAAATAGAAATTGGGAAATGAAAAACTGGCTTGCTATGAAAAAAATGAAAGGTTTATTTTTAGTTGTAATTATCCCGGCAATAGTTGGGGCCCAAAATATTCAAAAAGGAAAGACAGTTACTGCTGATATGGTTGGCAAGGGCATTGCGGCCGGGTATCCGGGAGATGTAGGAATAGAAAACCACAAATCGGTTGTTTTTACTGAAAATTTTGAGTCTGGAACACTGCAGGAAATCATTGAAAACTGGACTTCAAATAAAGGAGCAGAAGAAAAAGGATTGGTTTTGGATAGAATTGCCGGACCGTTTGGTTCTTCCGGAAATAGAAGTTTGAAAATGACTAATTTTCGCAACAGCACGGCAGGGAGTGAACTTCGCAAGGTTTTGGATGAAGGATATGACCAGCTTTTTTTTCGGTTTTATGTAAAATTTGCTGAAGATTTTGGATTCAACCATCATTTTACCAGCATAGCAGGAGATTTAAATCCAACTCCCTGGGCAAAGGGAGGTGCAGGTTTGCGGCCGGTTGACAGGTTCAACATTACCATCGATCAGACTTTGAAAAGCCTTAATGGAAAGGAAACCACTCCGCCGGGTTACTGGATGTTTTATTCCTATTGGCCTGAAATGTATTCATGGCAGACTGAGGAAGGAAAACCCGACGGACGGCCAAATCCTTATTATGGGAATGTATTTATGCCAGATCAACCGGTTGCTCCCAAACGGGGAGAATGGCAGTGCATTGAAATTATGATCAGGTTGAATTCATCTCCCGATAACACTGATGGGGCACAGGCATTCTGGGTTGACGGAAAGTTGGCCGGGAGCTGGGATCCATTGGATGATAAGTCTGCAGAAGGATACTGGCTAAGAGGAACATTTCGCAACGATTCACATGGTAAGCCAAAACCCTTTACTGGGATAAAGTGGCGCAGTTCGGAGGACCCTGCTAAATTTGAAAAGACTAAAATCAACATTATCCGTCTGCAGAATTATCTTTCTGAAGATACATGGAAGCGAAATGAAAAATATGTCGTGGAACATCCCGATTTTAAAATAAACCTGAATGAAGCTACTGTATGGCACGATAATGTGGTTGTGGCAACAGAATATATTGGCCCCATATTTCCCCGGAGGTAAATGGGGAAAGGATAGGTTACAAAAGAATGATTAATGAGCGCGGGTACTTGAAAACAAAGAAGGGTGTAAGATTATAATAGAGCTAAAAAAACAATGGATGGATAAAAACAAAAGTCAAAAATCATGAAAAATATTTTTAAATGGAAGAAGTTATTCGTTTTAATTTTTATCCTGCTGACGGCAGAAATTGTTGGTGCTCAGGCACCGGAAAAGATGAATTATCAGGCGGTCATCCGAAATAACCGGCATGAACTGGTTACGAATAAATCTGTTGGGATAAGCATAAGCATTTTGAAAGGCGATGTAGAGGGCCCTGCTGTATATAATGAAACACATACACCTGTTACCAATGAAAATGGTGTGGCAATCATGGAAATAGGTGCAGGGGAAAGATCCCTGGGGCAGCTTGAGTTTAAAGATATTGATTGGTTGGCCGATGCTTATTTTATTAAAACTGAAATCGATCCAACAGGAGGAACAAATTTTGCGATAGCAGGGATTAGCCAACTTTTAAGTGTTCCCTATGCCTTGCATGCCAATACTGCTGAAGAAGTTTCCGGAAAAATTGCTGAAGCTGATCCTTTGTTTGAAGCATCTGTGGCGGGTGGAATTGGCGATACAGACATTAATTTCTGGAATGGAAAACAGGAAATGCTGGCAGCAGGAAAAGGAATTACCCTAACAGGAAATAAAATAAGCATTAATGCAGCTGATTTTCAGAAAATACCCTGTGAAGATGGACCCTCATGGCCTGAATGCCGGCTGCGCGGAGCAAACATCGTCACCCGGATAACCAAGGAAGACATCGATTTCTTTGCAAACAACTGGGGAGGAAATTCTGTACGTATCCTGGTAAACAATCTGGCACCGGCACCGCCTGCAAAACCCGATCCTCAAAAAATGGAAGCGGTATATCGTACCATTGACCTGTGCCTTGATGCCGGGCTATATACAGTTCTTTCTTTTAGTCCTTCGTTTGAAGATAACGATGCTTTTTTTAAAAGTGAGCAATACAAGGAATCTTACATTGATGTTTGGCGAGAAATAGTTGGACGGTATGCCAATGATGTCCGTGGCGTGGCCTGGGATCTGATGAACGAACCGCATGATGCCCTGGCAAATACACAATGGCTGCCTTATGCTAAAAAACTTACGGCAGCAATTCGGGAAATCGATACCCTGCATACCATCGTGATTGAACCTCCTGGTTGGGGATGGCCCTATGGCTTCGAACATTTGCTTCCGGTTGATGATGACAATGTTGTATATAGTTTTCATTTTTATGGTCCTATGGATTTCACCCATCAGAGGAACAACGGAATGCTCACGGCAACTGAAGAACAGTGGCTGGCGAGAAAATATCCCGGCAACATCCAGGGAGAGTATTGGGACAAGACCACTATTCGACGAAATATTCAACCTGCTTTCGATTGGGCTAAAAAACACAATGTAAAAATGTGGTGCGGTGAATTTGGATGCACACGCTGGGCTGTGGGTGCCGAGGCATGGATTCATGATATGCTTTCCATTCTTGAAGAAGAAGAAGTTGGCTGGTCTTGGTATGCCTATAGAGAGTGGTATCCTATGGATATCGAAATGGACCCCGATGCACGGCTGGAACGCACTGAACGTTCAGAAACCGAGCTGGTAAAATATTTTAAACAGCTTTTTAAATCCAATTAATCAACAATAAAATTTTACTAAAATAATGTAGCAATGAAAAAATCATTTTTGCTTTTATTAAGTTACCTTTTTCTACAGTTAAATGTACTTGGATACGAACTGGAAGAACATCCCCGGATTTTTATCAATAAATCACAGTTACCTGTTCTTGCCAAACATGCTGAAGGAGCACTGGAAAATGAGTACTCTCAAATTAAAGCTCTTGCCGATCGTACTGTCGGGCAGGGGCTTAAAAGAGTAACCAATCGTTTTTCCCCACCCATCGGGCTGGTATGTTGCGGAATCAGCTACCTGGTTGAACGGGAACTCGGAAATGATTCCGAAAAATATGCTGAAGCTATCAAAAAATATTGGGGCGATGGTGAAGTACTTAACATGGATGGAGATGGTTTTTTCGGATTTCATGGCATGTTGTACGACTGGATATATGATGCACTTTCAACTGACGAAAGAAAACAGTATGGGAACCAGTTGGGTCAATGGCTTCGCTATTATACCAAGACACCGGAAATAACGCTTCAAAATGGCAGCTGGTTGTACAACCAGACATGGGGTCCGGCTCACCTGAATACCCCAAATACAAGAGATGGGATAACTCCAAAACTGTTTGTAGCCCTGGCTCTTAAAGATGCAAATACCATTCATGAAAAGGATGCCAGACAATTCCTCGATTCATGGAATCGGCGTGTTCCTGCTGAATGCATTCCGGCATTCGATGAAATGGGTGGTGTATGGTCGGAAAGTATGGGCCACGGAGGTTATGGCCCTGTGGTTGTTATTCCCTGGGCATTTGAAGCATGGCGTACGGCTACAGGAGAGGACCTGTTTTCGAAATGTGCACCAACCAGTTACCTGCCCGAAATGACACTTTGGGCTGTACATACAATTGTACCGTTTGCAAACCACACTGCCTGGATCGACGACAACAATGCATCACCACCAAGGGCTTACTCAAGGGTTGCTCCAATATTGGCCGCAAGATACAGGAATCCTGTTGCCAATGCTATAAGTGAAGAAAGTGCTAAGGAAGAATGGAGCAGGGTCCCATGGGAACGTTTTCTGTTCTACAATCCAAAGATTAAATCAAGCACTCCTGAAAAGGAAAAATATGAACTTGCCTATCTTTTTAAAGGAGCCGGTCACGTTTACATGAGGGAGAAATGGAACGATCCCAACAGTACCTGGGCATTCTTTGGGGCAGGTCCTTCCTTTGCCGGACATTCAAGAGATGATGAAGGACATTTCATGATCGCAAAAAAGGGATACCTTGTTATGCGTGCAGGAGGTTCGGGACATAACGATACGGATTATTACACAGGAGGTTCGCTGGTATTTAATGTTGTTACTATTTTTGATTCGGAAGAAACTTTCCGTCGCACCAAACCCGGCGCGGAAAATGGGGTGAAAAATGAAAACGACGGAGGAATGATCCGTTACCTCTACAGTTCAAATAAACGAATAGACCGTGCTGAAATTAAATCATTCCACCACAATCAAAATTTTACCTATGCAGCAGCTGATCTTTCCAAAGCCTATTCCCCGAACAAAGTGAATGAAGTAACACGACAATTTTTCTACCTCCGGGGCGACAAGGAATTTTTTATTATCTTCGATCGTATTGAGGCTACCAACGATTCTTATCCAAAACATTGGTTTCTTCATATGCCTGGTGAACCTCAAATTGATGGGAGAGAGACGGTGTTAACTCCGGGACATGTATTCTCCTACAATGGGAACACAGCTACATGGCTCTCCGATCCGGCCGGAGAGGAAGATGTGCTTTCTACGGGAAAAGCCAGGGCTTTCCTTACGACTTTGCTGCCAAAAAATCCGACAATTACAAAACGCGGAGGTGAAGGACATGACCTTTGGGGACATCCTGATGAACCTACTGCTCAATACAATCATACCAGCAGTGAAAAATCCAACCGGAAAAATTTACCCCTTGTTCCGTGGAGACTGGAAATTAGAGCCCCACAAGGAAATGAGCGGACTTATTTCCTGAATGTAATTGAAATTGGAGAAGAAAAAGATAAAGTAAGAACCGATCTGGAATTAATTGAACAGAATGAATTTCTTGGAGTGAAAATAAATCTTGCCGGTAAACCTGTAGAAATAGAATTTTCAAATCGGGGAGAACTCTCTGCCCGTGTGAAAATAGGAAATAAAAAACAACAGATACTTCATTAATTTAAACCTGCCTTTCTAAAATGAAACGAATAAAACAATCAATACATCGAAATGGATAGCAAATTAGCAATAATTGACAATCGGACGAAAGGACTCATCCTGCTTATAATTTTGTTTCTGATTTCTGGAACATCACGAAAATCCTCGGCTCAAAATGCAACTGTTCCGGGTGAAGTGTCGGTGCCGTATCCAACACTTACAAATTTGGCTGTGGAATGGTATATACAGGGCGATGATAACCTGAACAGTAGGGTTACAGTGCAATTCCGGAAAAAAGGGAGCAAGGAATGGATTCAGGGAATGCCTTTAAGGAGAGTGCCATCAGATGAAAATATAGGCTTTAAATGGAAAAATAAACATTCAGGCTCTGTTTTTGATCTTAATCCGGATTCGGAGTATGAAATAAAACTCAACCTTTCTGATCCCGACGGGGGTAAGGCGGAAAAAACTGTAACTGCCAAAACCCGGCCTGAACCCGAGGTTACTGTTAAGGCTGCTGTTGTTGAAATAAAGCCGGGAAATTTTGACACTTTATACACCGAAAACGGAACTGCTGAAAATCCAAGAGTATACAGATGCAGTGAAGGAACCGCCACCTTTTTATTCATCGATGTCAGGAATAAAAAATGGGTATACATCGAAGGATTAAATGTTGTGAATCTGAAAGAGCGCGGGAAAGGAATTCAACTGAACGGAGCTGAAAACTGCGTTGTCCGCAATTGTACTGTTAATGCAGTTTATGGTATAGTGGCCTATAAACCAGGTGCCACCAATTGTTATTTCAGTGACAACATAATCACTGGAGTTTGTGAATGGAACAATGAGGCAATGGGTGCACATGGCAATAATATTGGAGAAGGTATAGAAATAACCGGACCTGGAAATGTTGTTTGTTACAATAAGGTTTCCGGCTTCAGGGACTGCATATCAACCATGGAAGACCAACACGCGGTAAATCAGGTTTGTATTGATATTTACAACAACGATATTTACAATGGCGTGGATGATGCCATAGAAGCCGATTTTGCCTTTTCGAACTGCCGGATAATGCGCAACCGCATTACCAATTGCTATGTCGGATTAAGTTCTCAGCCTGGATTGGGAGGACCAAATTATTTTATCCGAAATGCCATGTATAATGTGGTGCATGCTGCATTTAAACTGAAAAGGAGTAGCCGGGGAGATGTCGTTTTACACAATACGGTAATAAAAGCAGGTACCGGATTGGGGGGCAATTCAGCAATGGATTTTGCTTTTTTTCGGAATAATCTTGCTGTTGGTGGTCCTGACGGAGGGGTAAACTGGGGCGACTTTGGAGCAGGGATTCCTTCTGCAGCAAATATAATTGAACCTGGTGCGCACAGCGATTTTGATTATGACGCAGTAGGTGTTTATAATACAGAATACAGGGCAACCATTGGGGAAAAACAATTCTCAGAGGTTGAAAAACATGGTGTTGAACGGATTAAAATGGAAGAGGTTTTTAATAATGTAGTGTTTCCTCTTCCTCCTGTTCCGGAAAAGGAAGTGCCCGATTTGAGACCCAATCAGTATTCCAGGGTAGTCGGTGCCGCGGTTATAATTCCCAACATCAATGACAACTACAAAGGGAAAGGTCCCGATATCGGAGCATATGAAGCAGGTGAGGAATTACCTCATTATGGTCCCCGAAAATGATGGGAGTCGGTGAAAAGAATACGTCCCGAAAAAGGATTGTAAAAATGGAAAAGATGAAAAGATTAATTTTTTTATTTGTAATTGCCGGATTGTTTGCTCTTAATGGAATAAATGCACAAGCTTTTCAAAACAGCAGCTTATTTCAAAACAGGTGGAATCATATCTCCGAAAATTCTGCCGTTATTTATTGGCAGCTGAATGATATCAGCAAGGCAGCAACCAGTTATGTGGAATACGGAACAACTGAAAATCTTGGATTACGTACCAGTGAAACAAAAAATCCCAGGTGGGCACACTTGCACAGACTGAATGGGCTTACCCCGGGGAATACTTATTACTATCGCATGGTTGTAGTTGAGGATGGCAGGAAAGTTGAAAGCGAGCTGGAGCAACTGACTCCAAAACGAAAGGAAGGAACAGTTTATTTTACGGGAGACCTGCAGGGGAATTTCCCCTGTCTGCTCGACAAAGACAATACTTATTATGTATTAACTGAAGATATTGCAGCTGGCGGAACTGCCATAAGAGTGGAAGGAAAAAATATAACCCTTGATCTTAACGGTCATACTGTGATTTTTGGAAATAATACACCTGAACAGGTGTTTGGGGTGGAAATCGACAGTGAAAGCAATTGCAAGGTTATAAATGGCATAATTATTCAAGGTGAACGCTCGGGAGAATACAGTGCTGCAATCAGAAGTTACAAAAAAAATCATGGGACAGAAGTTTTTGGTATCACTACCGATGTCCACCTTCGAAATGCCTTTCCGATGATGTTCAGGCATGGGCAGCTCACGGTGCACCACAACGACATTTACAGCCGGGTTACGGAGCTGGAATCCAGGCATTATCCCGGGAATGCCCTGCTTGTGGTTTACGGGAATGGTGAAAATATCCATATTCACAATAATCTGTTTTCGGAAGGTTGCCACCGGGGAATTGCGCTTAGCGGACCATCCTCCTCAGAAATTAATCACAACGATATACAGCATCACCAGCAATATGTTAACGGATACGCAATAGCCCCGGGTTCAGGGGCTGACGTGCATCACAATAAAATCACTTCTACAGGCCGCGGAGTTCATCTTACAGGCGATGGAACTAAATTTCATGATAATTACATCGACATAAAGGGACACCAGCATCTGAGTGATCTTCCTGCAAAAACACGTCCCTTCCACCACCGGCTGGTGGAATTGCATGGAATTAAATTTGAAGGGAAAAATTCAAAAAACTGCAAAATATACAACAATTATGTTCGAATCATTCAGTCGCAGCCTGTAGATTCCGATGGTCAGGGGCTTCCGGCAGATAAAATGGAGAACGGTGTGTACTTCCGATCGAATGCTTCTTCAGTTGGAAAGGGTAAACTGGTTGATTTGTCTCAAAACTGGGAAAAGGACCGCTGGCGCAATTACTATGTGAAATATGATCCTGAAAAGCCTGCCGGACTGATTTCAGGAAATGATTCCACCACATTGTATGGCGAATTTGAACCAACAGGTATTTCTGAATATACCGTTTTTATGAAATGGTCATATGTCCCTCCAACGCCGCTCAACCTTGCCTGCTATAATCCCAATGGGATGAATGAAATTTTTGGCAACACATTTATTGGAATAACTACATACCGGCAACCCCGCCATGGCGGATATGGCGACACTGGCCAGTGGGCAACAGCCATTATGTTTGTCGGAATGGATAAAGGACCTGCTGAGCCTGGAAAATATGCTGCCTATATTCACGATAACACTTTTTTTAGCAACGATTTATTCCTTAACTCCAATTCTTCCTATCGATATGGATATTCAAATAGAAAATAATATCTTTGAGCTTATGGACAAACCCTTTCGTGTTGATAGGGAAAACAGAATCCGGAATGCAGGACCTGCTTTTGAAAAGCGGTTAAGGGAAAGCCACAATGTTTTCAAAAATTAGTCCATCGTAATGAAAAACAATCTAAAGTAAAATTTTATTTTAAATCCATGAAGAGTCAATTCATATCACAAAATCAAAATTACGGAAGTTCAAAATTCCGTATTCTTTTAATGGCAGTGTTCGCTGTAGTTCTAACAGGACAGGTCATGGCTATCGAATCAGAATCGGTACTTTATAAGATGGGGATTCATTTAATTCCCTATCCGCAGAAGGTTTTAATAAAGGGAGCGGATTTTTTTCCGGGGAAAGAGGTTTCTATCGTGCTGGATTCCAATGCCAGTGAAAAGGATAAATTTGCAGCTGACGAGTTGAAGAAACAACTCCGGCAGGAATGGAATATTTCTGCATCAGTTAACAATTCGAAATCAGGTAAACGAATTGTGCTTACACGGAAACAGGTACCTTCTGAATTCAAATCGCTGCCTGAAAGGAAAGCTGCCCAGGCTTACCGGATGACAACTGCTGCCGATGAACTTGTTATTCATGCAAAAGGGGAGGCAGGTTTATTTTACGGAGTACAAACACTCTTGCAGGTGATTAAGGATGAAGGAAACGGAGTTTTTGTAAAGGGAATGGAAATAACCGACTGGCCCGACATCCCCATCCGTGCCAGCCATTACGATACAAAACACCACCAGGATAAACGTTCCTATGTCGAAAATTTTATCCAGGATCTGGCCCGCTATAAAATTAATATGCTTGTGTGGGAGTGGGAAGATAAGTTTGAATACCCAAGTCATCCTGAAATTGGAGCACCCGGCGCTTTTACAATGGAAGAAATGCAGGAGATGACCCGGTATGCACAAAAATACCATGTTCAGATTGTCCCGCTGATACAAGGGCTGGGGCATGTCAGCTTCATCCTGAAGTGGCCACAATACAGCCACCTTCGCGAAATACCAGCCTCCAACTGGGAGTTTTGTCCGCTCAAGGATGGCTCTTATGAATTGCTGAACGACCTTTGGCAGGATGCCATCAAGGCAACTCCGGGCTCAGAATACATTCATATTGGTTCCGATGAAACCTATGAGCTGGGGCAGGGTGTGGAATGCGGATGTGAAGCACGTGTAAAGGAAATCGGCAAGCATGGACTGATGACCGAATTCATTAACCGCTGTGCAGAGCCGTTGATTAAGGAAGGACGGACGGTAATGGCCTGGAGTGCCGGGTATGATCCTAAATCACAGTTGAACCCAGTTAAAGGAAGTGTACTTCTTAGCCGGGGAAGAGATATTGAAGAAACCCGGAACATCAAAAATGCCGGTTATGAGGTTTTTGTTTATGACCCCAATCCGGGTATTGAACCTCTGTTTTTACCTTATTTCTACAGGGTACGGGGGGTGGCAAACAATGGCGTGTACAATCAGGAAGAAGAGGTTGACAATGCCCTAATCAAATCGCATGAGGCAGTTTCATATGCTGCTAATACAGGCATCTTCGATGGTATGATAAATACATCATGGGACGATTCGGGTCTTCATAACCAGGTTTGGATGCTGAGTTTTATAAATTCAGCAGAATATGCCTGGAGTGGCAGTGCTCCATCGCTCGATGAATTCAGTGAAAAATTTTTCCTGAATTATTATGGCGACAATTCGGCCGATATGAAAGAATTGTATGTTTTACTGAATAAGGCAGCCTATTATTATTACAAATCGCTCGAACGAAGGGTATGGCATTATGGTGACATTGGAAAAACCCATCTGCCCGATATGCCACGTGGAGATAACCTCGAATACGACCAGTTCTGGAACCGGGAATATGCTGATAAGGTTGAAGAATCAAAAGAGCAGCTAAAGGACATGGAGCGTGCCTCACAGATTATTCAGGCAAATCTGGCTTCCGGTATTAAAAACAGTTATGATCTTGAAGTATTCGATTCAATGGTGGAATTGGTAAAGCATACCTGCAATACGTATATTTCTCTTTCCAATTTGGAAGTTGCCGTTAGGGAAGCTCACCGTCAGCGCTTCCTGGATCATGAAAAAGCGTATAATGCACTTGAAAAAGCATTGGATATTGTCGATAACAATCTTGCTGAAAGAGAAAAAGTATATGAAAATTTGGTTGCCACCTGGGAAAAAACCCGACTGCCGAAAGGAATGTCGACACCGGAAAAGGAATTTTTCCACCGCCAGGACAGGGCCAGGCACTTTGCTTTCAGAAGGGCCGACATGAGTTACCTGATTATGGATGAAGAGCTGCTTGGACTGGAAGATTACCGGAAGGACCTGGTAAATTATATGGATTATTATAAAAAAACATTTTTATAAACAATTAAATCATGAAAAAACTACTATTCAACAAATCTGTTTCTCTCTGGACATTTCTGTTTTTTGCTGTCTGCGCAATGCCGGCATTTGGCCAAACGGCCAATGAGTGTGAAAACTGGCAGACTGAACATCCCGAATGGATTTTCTGCGACGATTTTGAAAGCGGAGAACCTATGGTAAAACAAGGACGGTATTTTGAATACGATAACAATGGGGGTGATTTTGTTCCCATTGACGGAGAAGGCATAAATGGGTCCATTGGGATGCGGACCATATTTCAGCAGGGAGAAGTGGTTGCAGGGAACATGAAACTTGCTTTCGGCAGGAATCCGCAAGGGTACATGAACAAAGGCAATCGCAATACGGAAGATTTCAGGGAGGTTTATTACCGGATGTATCTTAAGAATGATCCGGAATGGGAGGGTAATCCGGCAAAACTTTCAAGGGCAACCGTGTTTTCTTCACCCAGTAGCTGGGCGCAGGCAATGATCGCACACTTGTGGAGTGACGGGAAATATCACCTGTTGTTGGATCCTGCCAGTGGTGTGAATGCAAGCGGAGAGGTGGTCACTACCAAGTACAATGATTTTGACAAGTTGAAATGGCTGGGAAATAAATCAGGTGTCACTCCTATATTTGACGGAAACCATGATGACTGGTTGTGTATCGAACACCATGTTAAACTGAATGACCCCGGGGAAAAAAACGGAGTTCAGGAGTTTTGGATCAACGGCAATCTGGAAGCACGGCTTGTAAATCTTGATTTTGTTGGAACATTTTCTGCCTATGCCATCAATGCCATCTTCTTCGAAAATTACTGGAACAATGGTTCCTTAAAAACACAGGAAAGGTATTTCGACAACATTGTCGTTTCAACTGAACGGATAGGTTGTCTCGATCTAACTTCAAGCAGTAATCTTCGGCAACAATACGACATCAATGTGTTCCCTAATCCGGCCAGCGGATATGTTAATTTTTACTGCGCCAATCAGCCGGTACAGAATGTAAGCGTATTTGATATGGCAGGTAATGTGGTAATTGAACAGAAAAATTATGAGCAGAAGGGAAGTATTGATGTATCGCAATTAAACGGGGGAGTCTACGTTTTAAAAATAATTTCTGATAAAAATATTTTTACCTGTAAAATAATGAAGGAATAACCTGCTTTACCTTTACTTTAAGACATTTGTTTAACCGGTTTATATTGCCATAAAGAGCAATATGAGCCGGTTTTTAATTAGTTAATACTGATGCCTTTGAACTGCTATGGCATTCCTCCTGCCTGCTGAGATTCTGCCTTTGAATTTCCCCCGCTTTGCTGAAGATACTGGATTCTTTAGGTTTAAATTTCTATCTTTAGAAGAAAAACCATAGGGAAGTACCTTCTTTTCAATTATTTTAGCAAGAAATTTTAGAAGAATAACATGAGTAATGATAATTAAACAAAATCACGTATTAGCCTTCGCATTAGCATCCTTTACTGCTTGTTTTTTCAATGTGAATGCATCAGATAATCATACGGGCATAAATATTTTACTCATTATGGCCGATGATATGAATTATAATGCAGTGGGGGCTTTCGGATGCCCCGTTTCCGGAACTACACCAAATATTGATAAACTGGCAGGACAGGGAATCCTTTTTACCAACGCACATGTGAATGTTGCCGTTTGTCAGCCAAGCAGGGGAGCTATAATGACAGGCATGTACGGGCATAACAGTGGCGTGGAAGGTTTTGAATATTATAAAGGGAATGAACCCACCATGACCGAATACCTGAGAAGTGCGGGTTACCTGACAGGAATGCTTGGGAAAGTAAGTCATTCGATGCCTAAATTTGACACTGAACTTCAAAAGTTTGACCTTGTGAAAAGGGGTCTTACCCAAAACAATGAACTTGGATTTGGTCGCGACCCGCAAAAATATTATGAATATGCCCGGTTGTTTTTTCTGCAGGCAAAGAAGGAAAACAAACCCTTTTTTCTGATGGCAAATTCACACGATCCCCACCGGCCCTTTGCCGGAAGCGATGATGAAAAACGAAAGTTTAAGAATGCCCTTGACAAGGGCCTGATTCCATCTCCATCCAAAATATTTACAGCAGCAGAAATTGAAGTCCCTGCATTTTTACCCGATTTGCCCGATATCCGGAAAGAAGTGGCACAGTATTACAGCTCGGTAAGGAGATGTGACGATACAGTCGGAAAGATTTTACAGGCACTCGAAGAATCCGGAATGCAGGAAAATACCCTTGTCGTTTATATTTCCGATAACGGAATGGCTTTCCCTTTTGCAAAAACCAATTGCTACCTGAACAGCACAAAAACTCCTTTTATCGCCCGATTGCCGGGTACTATTGTTCCCGGTACCGATTCTGTCAACTTTATTTCGGCAATCGATTTTTTGCCTGTTTTCCTGGAAGTTGCCGGCATCACACCACCCAAAGATGTCGATGGCGTTTCTTTTCTTCCCTTGTTGAATGGTCAGCCACAAAAAAGCAGGGACATTGTATTTACCCAGTTCTATGAAACATCAGCTAAAAACAGATATGAAATGCGGGCTGTGCAAAACCGGCAGTTTGGGTATATTTTTAATCCCTGGTCGGATGGAAAAACAATCTTCCGGAATGAATCTCAGGCCGGATTAACCTACAGGGCAATGGAAGAGGCTGCTTCCGAAAACGAAGAAATTGCAGGGCGGGTGAACCTGTTTCAGTATCGCGTGGTGGAAGAATTTTATGACTTCAGGAATGACCCCGATGCCCTGCACAACCTGATTGAAGATCCTGCTTATCGAAAGGAAATTTCTAAATTAAAAAAGGAATTAAATAAGAGAATGAAATATTCCAACGACCCGGCATATAGTGATTTTGTGAACCATTTTAAAAAATAATACTCATGGAAAAACGGGAGGTTGTTAAACGAGCCTTGGATTTTAAGGAAATACCCTATACTCCCTGGCATTTTAAATTTACCATAGAGGCAAAAGATAAATTATCGGATTACCTTGGAGATGGCAATATGGAGGAGTACCTCCAAAACCATTTTGTGGAGCTGGGAAATGATATCGGTTTTTTTAATTACCTGGGGAATGATTTGTATCGCGATGTATTTGGCGTGGTGTGGGATCGGAAAGTTGACAAGGATATCGGAATCGTTAAGGAAATTGTACTCCATCAGCCCTCATTGAAGGGGTATGTATTTCCCAATCCTCTGGATAAACGGTTTTTTGAAGATATCCCTGAGAAAACCACTGTCTGTGCCGATCGGTTCCGGTTGTATGCCATTGGTTTTTCGTTTTTTGAAAGAGCCTGGACTATGAGGGGCATGGAAAATCTGCTGATGGATTTTTTGATGAATCCTGATTTTGTTCATGAACTTATGAATTCCATTACCGAATACAATATTGCCCAGATTAAAGAAGCCATGAAATACGATATCGATGCGGTGGAACTGGGTGACGATTGGGGCAGGCAGGTGGCTCTTATTATGGGTTACGACTGCTGGAAGGAATTTATTTATCCTTACCTTAAAAAGACCTTTGAGGTGATAAAAAGTCACGGCAGGTATGTGTTTCTTCATTCCTGCGGCGACGTGGATGAATTGTTCGACGATTTGATTGAAATCGGCCTGGATTGCTTTAACCCGTTTCAGCCCGAGGTGATGGATACAAAAATGCTCCTCAGGAAATACCATAAAAGGTTGTCTTTCTGGGGCGGGTTATCGATTCAAAGCACTTTGCCGTTTGGTACCGTTGATGAGGTAAAAAATGAAACGAATTATCTGTTGAATGCCGGTAAAAAAGGAGGCTATATCCTTTCACCCTCCCATTCTGTGGAAGGAGATACCCCAATCGAAAATATGATTGCTTTTATTGAAGAGGCGAAAAAACAGCTTGTCCCCCTTGTGAAGTACTAGTGCACTATGTTTTTGATCGTAATTCTTGTACAATTTACTGATGCTTTAGAAAGTTTCCGGCAAATAAATTATTAAGTTGTAACTTAATTTTTGTACTATAAGAGCAATAATTTGTATTTTCGGAAGATATTCCAATTTAATAAAAATGAAAAGAGTAAAGCACCTGGCATTTATAATAATGAGTTTGCTTTTGGTTCAATGCACTACCGATCAATACGACATTGTAATTATTAACGGTATTGTATATGACGGTGAAGGCAATTTGCCGGTTAAAAAAAGCATTGGCATAAGTAAAGGCTATATAACAAAAATTGAGGATAACCTGCCTGCCAGGGGAGCATTGGTCATCGATGCAGGTGATCTGATTGTCGCCCCGGGATTTGTTGATATTCACACCCACTGTGACGGACAAGTGCTGCATGAAGGAATGAATACTGTTGAAAATTACCTGAAACAGGGAGTGACTACTGTGGTTACAGGCAATTGCGGAGGTGGCACTTTTGAAGTGGCTAAATTTTACCGGAAGCTTGACTCCATTGGGATAGGAACCAATTTTGTCCATCTGGTAGGGCACAATAGCATACGAAACAAGGTGATGGGTATGGACGATCGGGAACCCACCGAAGCTGAGCTTACCGAAATGAAAAAGCTGGTAAGAAAAGGCATGGATGAAGGAGCAGCCGGAATGTCTACCGGGCTTTTTTATACACCGGGAGCTTATTCTTCAACAGGGGAAGTTGTTGAACTGGCAAAAGTGGTAAAGGAATACGACAGATTGTATGCTTCTCATATACGCGATGAAAGCAATTATACCGTAGGGTTGGAAGAAGCGGTAAAGGAAGCCCTGCAGGTAGGCGAGCAAACCGGTGTGCGGGTGGAAATTGCACACATTAAGGCATTGGGAAAACCCGTATGGGGAATGTCAAATAAAATATGCGCTCTGATTGAAGAGGTCAGGGAACGGGATGTGCACGTTTTTGCCGACCAGTATCCCTACAATGCCTCCAGTACATCGCTCAGCGGAGCTGTTGTCCCGGCCTGGGCACGTGCCGGCGGGCAGCTGAAGGCCAGGCTGAAAGATCCTGAACTGTTACCGCGGATAAGAAAGGAAATAGATGAAAATATTGAGCGCAGGGGAGGACCCGAATCGCTGGTCATTGTTTCCTACGCTGTAAATCCGGAGTTTGAAGGAAAGAACCTGTTGGAAATCAGCAAAATTTTAAAAGAATCGCCCGTAGAAACCGTTCTGCAACTTGTACCTGAAGGCAGCCCGAGTATTGTCTCTTTTAATATGAACGATACCGATGTAGAAACTTTTATGAAAAAAGATTACGTCATGACTTCATCTGATGGACATATTGTATTACCAGGCGATGGCAAACCCCACCCCAGATCGTACGGTGCTTTCCCCAGGAAAATAAGAAAATATGTGCTGGAAGATAAAATAATCAGCATGGAACAGGCGATAAAAGCAGCTACCTCAATGCCGGCAGATATGATTGGCATTTCCGGCAGGGGGCGGATAAAGGAAGGACAGGTGGCTGACATTGTGCTTTTTGATCAGGAAACAATAGGGGATGCTGCCACTTTCGACAACCCTCACCAGTACAGTACAGGCATCGAGTATCTTTTAATTGACGGAAAGGTTGTTATTGAAAAGGGAAAATACAACGGGAAACTTGCAGGAAAACCCCTGCGAATGCAGTAAGCATTTTGAATTTCCGGAGATAAAAGATTTTAGTAACCATTTTTCTTTCCCGGTTACCTCAGGCTTTCTATAAACTTCAGCTTAATTTTAATTGCAATTCATTGCAGTTATTCGTGTTGCTCCTGCTTAAAATATTGCCGGCGAAATTGTGCAGCTTTCTATTGTTTTTCCTCTTTAGGAAAATACAGCCAGACAATGTCATGCATGGTATAAAGAAGATACCGCTCACCGTCGTTTACAAGAATTGGACTGGAATGGTCGCCTTCTACAAGCGGGTTCTCCGGGTACTTTTTCCAGTTTATAAGATCGGTCGACATGGCCACACTCGATGTCCACAGGGCATTTTCATTCGGGTCGGCCCAGTTGGGATTGGTTGAACCATGGTAGTACATGTAATACCGGTCGTTGAATTTAACAATCTGGTTGGTGGCAACCGCACCTTCATCGTATTTTTCAGGTCCCATTTTCAGTACCGGTTCATCCTGCACATTTCTCCAGGTAAGCTTGTTATCTGATTTAGCCAGCCAGATGCCTTCATCGTTGCGCTCATAAAACAGGTACCACTGTCCGTCTTCTGTCCATGCGGTGGGTGTTCCGTACGGACCGGAAAGGGTATCGCCTGTTGTGGTGATAATCGTAAGGTCACCCTGCTCCTGCCAGTTGATCCCGTCGGAGGAAGACATCAAATGGGCAATATCGTTTCTGCCTTCAGCAAACATATAATAGGTGCCTGCATCTTTAATCACAAACATATCTTCGGTCCATTTTGAATCGAAGATGGGGTTGTCATTGTAACGCTCCCAATTGATGCCATCGGTTGAAGTGGCATACCCCAGGTATTTGGGAATCGTATCGCCGCCGTTATACCCTGAATACCACATTTTAAAAAGGCCATTCTCATGCAGGATATAACCCCGTTCCCGAATCTGGTTATCCCATGTGTCCGAACCGGTACCTGTAAATACAGGATTGTTCTCATAGGGAACAAAACTTACCATCTCTGCCGGAAACTCTTCTGTATTTTCTTGCTGACTCTGGCAACCTGCTGCTGCAAAAAGCAACACAAATATTCCAATCTGTAGTGGACGCATACGGCTTATTTGAATTAATGTAGTGTAATAAAGTTCAAAAATAATGAAATATAAGAGAAAATGAAACAACAGGATGATTGAAATGCCGATCCAATGAAGAACTTTTGTGTCGTTTGCTGTAAAAAAGGTTGGTATAATATTAAATGAGCTTTACGAGCATCAATTTGATTCGATTTTTACTTAAATTTAATCGGATTTATTATTTTAATTAATCTTCAACATGAATTAAATAAGAAAGATAATTTTTGTGCTTTATACATTTTTATTTATTTCCGGATGTATTATGGAAGAACCTGCTGATTTGATAAATCCGGCAGAAGGATTAACAAACCGGTTGAACCTATAGAACTTTTTCAACTCCCTATCCCTCCAATATTTAAACCCTCAAACATAAACATTCAAACAATATAAAATCGCGACCCTCTTACTTTTCAACTACAGCACCCTTTTCATCGTACATAGGGCCAATGTACCTGGAAGAAACCACCACATTGTCGAAATATACACTGTTGTCGTCGTGTGTTGCCTTTTTCTTATCCATGTGTTCCTTGCTGATGTACCAGCGCAGGATAATGTGGTCGATTTTCACCTGGTCAGAGGTACGCCAGTTGAAGCCTTCGAAAGGCTGCGGGTTTTCGCCGCCGATGATGAACCGGTCGCCACGCCAGTATCCGGATGGTTCCCCTTTTTTCCAGTGCCCGATTTTCTTTCCGTTTATCCAGAAAGCCTGTTCCCCGTCGTATTTACCGGGAGTATTTGCTTTCAACATGGCTTCCACACAAATCCATTCCCCCTTCTTAAAAGGAGTCTGCCCCGGAACCCGGAATGCATTGCCGTAATATGGATTCAGACGGCCGTCGGGATTTCCTTCTCTGGTTTGCCAGCTGTGCATCTCATGCCAGTAGGTGTAGAAATACCAGGTCTGGTCGTTGGCAGGTTCTATGCCTGTCCAGAAAGCTTTGTCACCGGGAGGCTTATTCCCGGCATAGGAGCGAAGACCGCCCGGCATGGCATATATCTTTGCAAAATGATGAGGGATGATGGTGTTCCTGTCGAATTTTGTATAAAAACGCAGGTAAATCTGATCCTGTCCCGGCTGAATCTTATACACCACATCACCCCCTGTATTTTCTCCTCTGGTTGCTGTTGATTTCAGGACCTTTTTGCCCGAAAAGGCCGAATCGGGGTGGGAGATGATCTCACTTATCTTTTGGTTAAATGAGGTCCAGCCTTCAAAGCCGTTTTCAAAACCTGAAGCAAAGATTACCGCAGGGTTCGTCCGGATACCCTGATCGTAGGGATACTTTTGTGCAATGCCTTTATTTTGTGCTGTTGTGCCTGCATAAAAGAATGCAAGAATTATAAGTATAATTCCGGTTTTCATTAATTAATTTTATTTATTAATATTTTTACCACTAAAACACCAAAACCTCTTCCAGCACCATGAACAACATAAACCATATTAATTCGTTCGGGCTAAACCTTTTGCCACCAAAACACCAAAACACCAAATTTCACCAAACCTACAAATCTTCAACTCCTCCTTCTTCGGTCTCCGGTCTCCGGTCTCCGGTCTTCCAACCACATAAACCACATGAACCATATAAATTCGTTCGGGCTAAACCTTTTGCCACCAAAACACCAAAACACCAAATTTCACCAAACCTACAAACCTTCAACTCCTCCTTCTTCGGTCTCCGGTCTCCGGTCTTCCAACCACATGAACAAAATAAACCCTCTACCACAAACCACAAACTACAAACGACAAACCTTCAACTCCTCCTTCTCCGGTCTCCGGTCTTCGGTCTTCAGGCTATTTCAATTTATTACCAGCCTTCAAAATTTCACCAACCCCTGAACCCCTGAAACATTAAAAATTCAAACTTCTCATTTTCTGATAACCGCACTTTGTTCATTGTACATGGGGCCTATATATTCAGTTGCCACCACAACATTGTCGAAAAATACACTGTTTTCATCCTGAGTGGCTTTTTTTCGTTCCATATGTTCCTTGCTGATGTACCATTGCAGGACAATCTTGTTTATCTTTAAATCTTCGGCAGTTCTCCAGTTGTATCCTTCAAAAGGTTTGGCATTGTCGCCTCCCGTTACAAACCGGTCGTTTCTCCATTCACCCATGGGTTCGCCTTTTTTCCAGTGACCTATTTTTTCGCCATTTATCCAGAATGCCTGCTCACCGTCATTCTGGCCGGGTGTATTGGCTTTTACCATGGCTTCTATACAAACCCATTCTCCTTTTTTAAAGGGAGTTTGTCCGGAACCATTAAATGTATTTCCGTAATAGGGATTCGGACGGCCGTCGGGTTTGCCTTCCCTGCTTTGCCAGCTGTGCATATCGTGCCAGTAGGTATAGAAATGCCAGGTATTGTTTTCCATGGGTTCAATGCCGGTCCAGAATGCCTTGTCGCCCTCGGGCTTTTGTCCGGCATTGGGCCACACGCCATCTTTAATAGCCCTTATCTTTACGAAGTGATGGGGGTTAATGGTGTTTTCATCCAGTTTGGTATAAAAACGCAGGTAGATTTTCTCCTGCCCCGGTGCAATTTTATATTCCACATCCCCACCGGTATTAACACCACGGGTGGCAGTTGTTTTCAGCACTTTTTTACCTGAGAAGGCCGCATCCGGATCCGAAACAATTTTGCTGACTTTCTCATTAAAGGCGGTCCATCCCTCAAAACCGTCTTCAAAGCCGGAAGCAAAAATAACTGCCGGGTTGGATTGAATGTTCTTATCGTTCACATAATTTTTGGCAATGCCTTCCTGAATTTTACCGTCAGAATTGCTCTGGGCTGTTGTACCGGCATATAGAAATACCAGTGTAAGAAATAGAATACACGTTTTCATTTGTTTGCTTTTATTAATTAATAAATTTAGTATCAAATATCAAGACTAAGAGTATCAAACAATTCGTTCGGGCCCAAACCTTTTGCCACCAAAACACCAAAACACCAAATTTCACCAAACCTACAAATCTTCAACTCCTCCTTCTCCGGTCTCCGGTCTCCGGTCTTCCAACAACATAAACCACATGAATCCTATAAATTCGTTCGGGGCTAAACTCTTTGCCACCAAAACACAAAAACACCAAATTTCACCAAACATACACACCTTCAACTCCTCCTTCTTCCGTCTTCGGTCTTCAGTCTTCCAACAACATGAACAACATAAACCACATGAACCATATAAATTCGTTCGGGGCTAAACTCTTTGCCACCAAAACACCAAAACACCAAATTTCACCAAACCTACAAATCTTCAACTCCTCCTTCTCCGGTCTCCGGTCTCCGGTCTTCCAACAATATAAAACACATGAATCCTATAAATTCGTTCGGGGCTAAACTCTTTGCCACCAAAACACCAAAACACCAAATTTCACCAAACATACAAACTTTCAACTCCTCCTTCTTCCGTCTTCGGTCTTCAGTCTTCCAACAACATGAACAACATAAACAACATAAACCACATGAACCATATAAATTCGTTCAGGTTAAACTTTTTGCCACCAAAACACCAAAACGCCAAATTTCACCAAACATACAAACCTTCAACTCCTCCTTCTTCGGTCTTCGGTCTCCGGTCTTCCAACCACATAAACCATATAAATTCGTTCGGGGCTAAACTCTTTGCCACCAAAACACCAAAACACCAAATTTCACCAAACATACAAACCTTCAACTCCTCCTTCTTCCGTCTTCGGTCTCCGGTCTCCGGACTTCCAACCACATGAACCACATAAACCATATGAACCTGGAACCCCTTAAACAATTCTTTTGCCACCAAAACACCAAAACATCAAGTCAATCACTTCTTCGTCTTCTTCATCGGTCCAATGTATTCTGTAGCAATCACCACATTATCGAAATACACGCTGTTTTCATCCTGAGTGGCCTTTTTCTTTTTCATGTGTTCATCGCTGATGTACCATTGAAGTTTTATCCGGTTGATTTTAACTCTATCGGATGTTCTGAAATTGTATCCTTCGAATGGCTGCGGATTGTCGCCACCAATAGTGAACCGGTCGCCTCTCCAGTAGCCGGAGGGTTCGCCTGTTTTCCAGTGCCCTATTTTTTCACCATTTATCCAGAATGCCTGTTCCCCGTCGTGTTTCCCCGGAGTATTTGCCTTCAGCATGGCTTCCACGCAAATCCATTCTCCATTTTTAAACGGTTTCTGGCCCGGAACCCGGAACACATTGCCATAAAAGGGATTCGGACGACCGTCGGAATCACCTTCCCTGCTTTGCCAGCTGTGCATTTCGTGCCAGTAGGTGTAAAAATTCCAGGTATGGTCAGGAAGCGGTTCAATGCCTGTCCAGAAAGCCTGATCTCCGGCGGGCTTCTGTCCGGCACTGGTTGTTGCTCCTTCGGAAACTGCCCTTATTTTTACAAAATGATGGGGAATGATGGTGTTTTTATCCAGTTTTGTATAGAATCGTACATATACCTGGTCCTTTTCCGGATATATTTTATAGTCGACATCACCTCCCGTGTTTACACCGCGGGTAGCCGTGGTTTTAAGTACTTTGTTCCCGGAGAAGGCAGAATCGGGATGGGTGATGATCTCGCTAACCTTGTTGTTGTGATAGGTCCAGCCTTCAAAGCCATCTTCAAATCCTGAAGCAAAAATAACTGCCGGATGCGATTGGATGTTCCTGTCGTTGGGATACTTTTGTGCAATGCCTTTTTGATTCTTGCCGGCAGGATTGCTTTTGGCTGATGTGCCGGCATACAGAAATGCGAGCATTAAAATTAAAATACCAGTTTTCATTCGTTTATTCATTTATTTTTTAATTTATCTGTTTTTACAAACATTGAAACTCCTCCTTCTTCCGTCTCCGGTCTCCGGTCTTCGGTCTTCCAACCACATGAACCATATAAATTCGTTCGGCCTAAACCTTTTGCCACCAAAACACAAAAACACAAAATTTCACCAAACATACAAATCGTCATCCTCCTTCTTCGGTCTTCGGTCTTCGGTCTTCAGCCACATGAACAAATAAACCCTATACCACAAACCACAAACCACAAACTACAAACCACAAACCTTCAAACTCCTCCTTCTCCTCTTCGGTCCTCCCAACAACATAAACCACATAAATCCTATAAATTCGTTCGGGCTAAACCTTTTTGCCACCAAAACACAAAAACACCAAATTTCACCAAACATACAAATCTTCAACTCCTCCGTCTTCGGTCTTCGGTCTTCGGTCTTCGGTCTCCCAACAATATAAACCACATAAATCCTATAAATTCATTCAGGCCTAAACTCTTTGCCACCAAAACACAAAAACACCAAATTTCACCAAACATACAAACCTTCAACTCCTCCTTCTTCGGTCTTCGGTCTCCGGTCTCCGGTCTCCGGTCTTCGGTCTCCGGTCTTCCAACCACATGAACAACATAAACCACATGAACCATATAATTCGTTCGGGCCTGAACTCTTTGCCACCAAAACACAAAAACACCAAATTTCACCAAACATACAAACCTTCAATTCCTCCTTCTTCCGTCTTCGGTCTCGGTCTTCCGGTCTCCGGTCTTCAAACCATATAAACCACATAAACCATATGAACCTGAAACCCCATTCTTCGGTCTTCGGTCTCCGGTCTTCCAGCAATATTTTATCCCTACTTACATCCGATACGGCTGGTGCCAACCACCATTTCGTCGATCCACAGTTTCTGGTTGTTGTCTAAAAGCCCCGGGCCGAAATAGGGGGTCATCAGAAACTGGTTGAATTTCATCTCCGGAAAGTCGGTGGAACGTAGAACGACATCGGTCAGATTAATTACCTCTTTTCCATCAACCCATCCTCTGACGATTCCGTCCTTATTTGGATTGTCGTTCGAGCTGTCCAGACTGTTCAGCTTAAAGTAAGCCTCCACACAATGCCATTTGGTATCATCAAAGAGGATTTCCTTGCTGTCGTACAATTTGCCGTTATAGCCGCCCCTAAGTTCTCCCTGCGTCAGGCCGTGGGGCATATCTTTGTTCTGAATGTCTGTTGCCCCCAACCTGAGCTTGCCGTTCACAGGTTCAATGTACAGGGTTAAATGACTTGCTGCAGGTCCGTGATGGGCAGAATTCTCAGTCGTCATAAAATGGGTGAGGTGCGGGTGGTAGTTCACACCTGTCCATTCCCATCCTTGAGAGAGTCGTAAATAATACCGGACGTAGACCTCATCCGTTGGCTGGAAAAGATGTCTGAAACCGGAAGAGCCCTGAACCTTCTGTTCCCCCTTTATCCATTCGTATTCAATGCTCCCTTTTCCTTTATACGCATCGTCTGAAATCCTTGCTGTGGAGCCGTCGTACCAGTCCCTTTCATTCAGTTTTTGATCGTCAAACGATTCTTTAAACAAAATGCCTTCTTTCTTTTGTCCGTTGCAAAAAAAAGAAACAATCAGCATCAATACTGCTGTAATTCCTGTTTTAATCATGGTTCTATTTTTTAATTAATAATCACTTAATCACTAAAATATTGAAACTCCTCCTACTTCGGTCTCCGGTCTTCCAACAACATGAACAACATAAACCACATGAATCCTATAAATTCGTTCGGGCTAAACCTTTTTGCCACCAAAACACAAAAACACCAAATTTCACCAAACATACAAATCTTCAACTCCTCCTGTCTTCGGTCTTCGGTCTCCGGTCTTCCAACAACATAAACCACATGAATCCTATAAATTCGTTCGGCCTAAACCTTTTTGCCACCAAAACACAAAAACACCAAATTTCACCAAACATACAAATCGTCAACTCCTCCGTCTTCGGTCTTCGGTCTCCAGTCTTCCAACAACATAAACCACATGAATCCTATAAATTCGTTCGGCCTAAACCTTTTTGCCACCAAAACACAAAAACACCAAATTTCACCAAACATACAAATCGTCATCCTCCTTCTTCGGTCTTCGGTCTCCGGTCTTCCAACAACATGAACAACATAAACCACATGAACCTATAAATTCGTTCGGCCTAACCTTTTGCCACCAAAACACAAACAACACAAATTTACAAACCACAAACCTTCAAACTCCTCCTTCTCCGGTCTCCGGTCTTCGGTCTTCGGTCTTCCAACAATCTTCAATCTCTGAAACTACAAACTGATTTTTGTATTTTTCTTCAAATCAACAACCTGTTTTTCCTTTTTTCCGGCAAACACTGTATAAGGTGAAAAGGAAATTTTTTCCTCTCCCTCGACCGCATATTCGGGTAGCTCAACATGAAACTTCCCTTTTTCCCCTGCATTGCTGTTTACTACTTCTTTACCCGTACTGTCGATTATCCGGATTTGAGCTCCTGCACTGGTATTGATATTCAACGTCCATGCGACAGTATAGCTGTGTTTTAAACTGGTTGCATCAATTCCAAACTCCATCCCTTCAAATTCATTGGAACGGAATTTCACATCTTCAGCAACCTGCCTGCCTCCGCCCATCCTAACGGGCACAAAACCGGCAGCTGTATTTTCTGCTTTGATGAAGGTATTGTTAAACAGTTCGGTTCCAATTGCTGTTCCATACTCGCTTGCTACCCACATCGGGGTGACATTCGATACAATACGGTTGTTGTATATTTTTCCTCCCCGGGCATTCCCTATATAAAAAGCGTAGGCTTCTGCATCGGTATCCGGGTCCTGCTGGTCAAGCACGATTTCATTCCCGAATATATAGTTATCCCCTGCACTGGTGCTGAAGAAAAAGGCATTTGCGGCAGGAATGTAATTGGGAAACTCTTTATACTTTTTCCCTGTGATGTAGAATTTGTTGTTGTATATCCGGTTTCCGTATGCTCCTCTCGGTGAACCCAGCTCTGCCCCGTAATCGGCTACACGGATGGCATTGGTACTGTAATGTTCATGATACTCGGCCGAGGGCGGTGAAGCCTTGATATGAAATTCGTTGTTAAAAATTTCGATGTTCTTATGCCGGAAGATTTCCAGTCCGGAACCTATTTTTGGTTCTATCTTATTTTCAAATATCATGGAACCATCGCCCATGGCCATAATGCTGTAATGATTGGTAACATACTGCTCATTTACCAGGTAATTGTGATGAACAATGGAATTCAGCCCTTTAATCACAAGATTTCCCTGACCGCCGTAGAACTCGCTCCAGGATACTTCCGAAGCAGTTGTGCCACGCAAATCCACTGCATAGAAAGAAGATCCGTGCCGGTTGATGATAAAGGGATTGTCGACATAAAATTTGCAGTTGGTAATGGTGGCATGTGGCACATCCACTGCAGTGGCATTGATCCCTTCGTTATAAATTTTCATGTTATCCAGAATTATCCGCACATCACTGGCGGTCGACTGGATTCCCCAGGATACCATTCCGGGGGTGCCGCATTTAATGGTACCGTTTTTAATGGTAACCGTTCCCCTGCCTTCTGCAACCGGTATTCCCGGAACAGGTTTCCCTGTGCTGAAATCCTCCGTATAATCGTAAAAGGCCCCGTGCACGCCTTCGTATAAATGATCGTAATGACTGTAGGGATGGGTTTTTTCGACAATACCGATACCTACATCCATTGCCGGACGAATGTCAATTTCATCAACCAGGCAATCGGTCTCTGCCTTAACCTTAACCCGGTATTTGCCCGCCGGTATATCTTTTAAATGTGCAAATATAAATCCGCCTCCCAAACGTGTCGATCGCTTAAGTACCGGAGTACCCACCATCGTGGTATCGCCATAGGAATTGATGCATTCCACTTCATTCCCCTTTTCATCTTCCACATAAACGCTGATTTTCATATCATTTTTTAAATCGCCCCCCATGTCGTGGTAATACCTGCCGGTAAGCCCGCACATGGCAAAATAGGAGCGGCCTCCAACGGGTAAACTTATATAGGGTGAGCGAACCACATCACCGGCCTGAAGGCTTAAAATCTTTTCACCGATAAAGGAATGAACCTCTGCTGTATTGACCACTTTGGCCCCGGGAGCTTTGGTAATATCCCATCCTTTCAACCCTTCTTCAAATCCTGCATTGGGCACATGCTTGTAATTTCCTGCGGCAAAAGTGATGGTATGGCCGTTTAAGTCAAGGGTGATGTCTTTCCCCAAAAAAACGGCACTTGTTTCGCTTTGTATGTCTTTGGTTAACATATAAACGGCACCTGCCTGGTCGTAACTGCCCGGTTCCGATACCGGTATGATTCCTTTGGGCAAATCTTCCGCATGAGCAACTGCCGGCAAAAAGTCCAGGGCAGTAAACAGAAAAGGTAAAATAAGTTGGACAGAAAATATTCTTTTAATCATATTACAAATGGTTTGAATTATCGCTTACTATGCATTTTTATTATCTTGCAAAGAATTTTGAAATGACCAAAAATAAGAAATTAAAAAAATAAAAACATGGGAACAAAGGATAAAGTACAGAATTCCTATTTATTTATTCTTTCAGTTGTTTCATTTTGCCTTATGGTTTCTGTAAATAATCCTGTTTTCTCACAGGAGGGGGAAGATTTGGCCCGGTACACTCCTGAATGGATTCGGGAGGGATTTGCTGATGCCGGGGCAACGCATGAGCCCTGGATTTTTCAGGTACGCCGCAACAATGCCGGTTTCAATCAGTGGCAGAGGGAGGAGTTCGACTACCAGTTGTCGGAAGAATACATCAAATCGCTGGCCGATGCCGGAGTTACCGTTTATCATGTGGGCTTCTATAAAGGATTTGGCTTTGAGGCTGAAAAAGAGTACATGGATCAGGTAGCCAAAGCAGCAGCCTATGCCCATAAATACGGAATGAAGGTGGATACTTATGTTCAATGGAATACCATGGCTTATGAAACGTTCTTTGCCGAGGTTCCGGAAGCAAAAACCGATTTATGGTACCAGATCGATGTAAATGGCAAACCCATTATGCTGACGTATGGTTTTCAGCAGTCGTTCCGGTTCAGGCCGTGTTTTAATCACGACGCCTATATGAAATATTTTAAGGAGAAGATCATTCGGTATGCGGTGGAAAAGGCAAAAACCGATTTTATTCATTTCGATAATTTTGATTTTAATTACCCTCCTGAAGCCGATTTTAACCCGGTCACCATTGCCGCATTCAGGGAATACATCACAGCTAAATATTCTGCTCAGGAACGCATCGAACGTTTTGGCTTTGAAAACGTATCGTATGTTTTGCCTCCGATGTGGAACAGTTCAAATCCTGCAGAAAAGATGATCGGCATCAATGACCCGGTGATCCAGGAATGGATCGATTTCCGTTGCCATACATTTTCCTCCCGGCTGGCTGAATGTGCCCGGTTTGCACGTGAGCTGAACAGGGAGGTGGTCATCGAGGTAAACCCCCATGGGCTGGTGGGCAGCAACCGTGCCTGGGAAGCCGGAATCAACCACCCCGACCTGATGCAGTATACCAATGTGATCTGGACGGAAGATCAGAACAATCCCCGCTGGGAAAACGGAGTGGCCATTGGAAAGTTCAGGCACTATAAACTGGGCAGGACTACCAATAATTTTATCATGACCGGTAACAGCAAACCCAATGATTTTGCTGAAAACCTGGCACTGAACCGCACCATTGGATCGCTTGGGGGTTCCATTCCTACAGGAGTTAGAAAACAGTACCTCGACTTCTGGCACGCAAACCGGGAACTGTATACCCATGTGCAGGGAGCCGAGAAGGTGGCTTTGCTGCGTTCTTACCCTTCAATGGCCTACAACACGCTGGAAACACAGGTGGCAGTGAATATGGCTGAACAGACCCTGCAGCAACGGCAGATTCCCTTTGATATCATTTTTGATCAGCAGATGGATCAGTTATCCCACTATGCTGTCCTTGTTTTGGCCAATCAGGAAAGCCTGACCGATGAAAACCTGGAAGCCATCACATCCTTTGTTGAAAAAGGCGGGGGTCTGGTTGTAACGGGAAACACCGGTAAATACGATGGCTGGCGGCGGCTGAGAAAACAAAGCTTTTTGAGTGTGCTGGCTTCCGGGGCAGGGAAAGCGGTTGATGATTCGGACAACCAGCCTTTTTCTTTCCGTTATGGAAAGGGCAGGGTAGTCTACATTCCTGAACTGATTCATCCGGGGGGCGAAGTAAAACTGGGATTTGAATCCAACTGGTACATGCCCGAAAATGCCGGTGAACTTGCCTCTGCAGTTCAATTCGTATCAGGGGGTAACCTGCCGCTGGAGGTAAGTGCTCCCGAATGGGTTGGTGTTTCGCACGACACCCAAAATAACCGGGAAATCATCCACCTTTTTAATTACCACACCGAAAAAAACGTTGCCGGCATTAAACTCAACTACAAAGGTACCATTCAAAAAGCATGGAGCATATCACCTGATGAGGCAGGAAAAACCGACATTTTCTTTTCAGAAAAAAACGGAAATGTAACATTGGAAATTCCAAATCTGCATGTGTACAAAATAATCATTCTGGAAAAGTAACTCCGTTGCACGGTACCTGGTTCTTACAACTGGGGGATGTTTCGGGAAGAATGTTAAGTTTTCCGGTAAACTGAATTGCCGGGGAATTGTATATCTCTTGTGCCCCCTGAACAGAACAATCCCCTTCCTGGCCTGGTAAGGGTTTGTTGTTGCCGGTTCCTATCATCGGGAAAGTAACATAAAAACTGTATGCTGCTGAATGCCTGTTTCAGATGCAGCATTGCAATTGGATTTATTCATTCTACCACCCGTTTGCAAAGAGGAGTATGCTGTCGACCGCATTTGTAATGCATTAAGTTCCGGCATAAAATAATTTTGTTGTGCCAGCTGTGCCGGTGTCTTGCGGTCGCTGTAATGCTCCGGCTTTGTGCGCAGTATGCTCTGCCCATTCATGTTATACACCACCAGGTTCCCTGATTTTCCCTGGCCGGCGTCAAACAAGTTCTGAATGTTTGCCATGATGTTGAATTATTTTACTACCAAAGATCTGCCATCTCCTTTATTTATTGGTAATTTTTTAGTACTAAACTGGTATTTAATTAGAATTATATTCGTGATGTTACGAATTAACTACGAATATATGACGAATAAAGTACGAATAAATGACGAAAAAAAGTAAGCTATGGTAGATCCGTGTCAGTAAAAAGGATTTCGGCAGGGGAAAAACATTCCAATGAATTTCCATTCTACCCTTCGTTGCAACGAGAGGGGTAGAGAAGATTGATTTCACACCTGGAAGAAAGGAAGTAGGAAGACGGAAGTCCGAATACATGTTAAGTGGCCGAATTGCCGTTGGATTTATCCAACGGTTTTGAAAGCAGTAGATTGAATTGGCTTTGAGCCTCATTTTCACGTTCGTGTTTTGAAATGGATAAAAGATTAGACGCAGATTGTTATAAAGATTATGATTGAATATGATTTTTTCGCTGTTTGCCCAAACCTTGTCATGCAAGAACTGAAAGGCAGGCGCTGACAGGTTTTACTTCAGTGGTTAACTTCGAAGTTGCTGCCTGGTGGGCAGACTTGTCAGCGTGCGCAGCTCCTGAGAACGTCTGACTGACTGAGTGCTGGTATTTTTTTTGCCACCAAGGCTCAAAGACACAAAGAAGAATCACTAAGCCTTTGTGAATTTTTGTGTCTTTCTGTTTTTGTGGCATTTCTTGTCGATTTATTAAAACCTGGAAATTTCATATTCTTTCCGCTGTTTGCCCAAACGCTGTCAGGTCTGTCGACGCTGACAGGTTTTATGTCCGTGGTAAACTTCGACGTCGCTGCCCGTGGCGGGGCAGACTTGTAATCCAAATATAACAGGTACAACTGAATTATGGCTATGATAATTGTTTTATCTGTTTTTCCAAAGCTCGGGATTTCTGCTTGTATGCAGGACAGCTAAAATGATTACGGTGGTGCTTTTTTCATCAACTGTATAGTGTATCATAAATGGGAATACGTTTAAAACAGCAGTTCGTACGTTCTTATATCGGACATTTGAAGTTTTTGGGTTTTGCCTTATAAAATATACTTTTTCACGGACTTCTGCTGTAAATCTTTTGCCAAGGCCTTTTTGTTGTTTACTGTACCATTGAGCAGTTTCCCGGATATCTTCTTTAGCTAGGGGTAAGATTACGGATTTATACATTACAGTTCTTTTTCAATGTCGTCCATTTCAGTATCAAAGTCTGTTGCAGTACCTGGATTTTGTTTGTATTTTTCAAGACGATTTAAAACCAAATCACGATGCCATTCGGGAATTTCTACTTCTTCCTGTTCGATATTATACTTATTTTTAAGGTCATTCCATTGCTTAATAGGGATGAATACCCCCGTTGTCTGTCCGTTGCTGTCCGATATATATTGTATATTCATAAATAGTATTATTTCCTTCTGTTATATAACACAAATATACAAAATCAAAAATTTGCAGATTTTGTGGGTGTCAACTTTTTTATGCCTGAAACAAATGGATAAAAGATGAGACGCAGATTGTTATGAAAAGTATGATTGATTATGATTTTTTCGCTGTTTTCCCAAACCTTGTCAGGCATGCATTGAAAGGCAGGTGCTGAAAGGCAGGCGCTGAAAGATTTTACGTCCGTTGTAAACTTTCGAAGTCGCTGCCCGAGGGGTGGGCAGACTTGCCAGCGTGCGCAGCTCCTGACAACATCACTGTGCAGAAGTCAGATGACATGTCCGGTCGACAGGGATAAATATCTATAACTGGCACCGGAAAATTTGAGTTTCCCTGTCCAATAAATATTCTATTTCAGATTAACATTCTTCTAAAACATCGTCGCGCAACCTTTCGACGTTGTCAGGTCTGGAACGCTGATAAGTCTTATGAAGGGGTGCAACATAACCTTTACTCTATTGCATGCCTTTAAAACCTGACAGTGACTGCCTTTCAGCGTTTAAGTAATATCAATACTTACGCAACCTTTTGTTCTTCAGCATCATCTTCCTAAAGTTAAACATGAATCTTATTTAGAATGAAAACAAATTGCCTTTGGTAAAAATTTATATTACAGCTAATTAGAGAGAGAGAGAGAGAGTCATAATAATCATTTGTTTTTTTGAAAAAACAATTTATATTTGATGCAAACTATATTGACTGAGCTAAAATAGTACTCCTGGAAAACTGATAAATGTTAATGAAATTAAAACCAAAATAGAACTAAAATGAAAATCCTTCAATCTTTACTTATTCTGATGTTCCTGGCAGCCCTAATAGGCTGCGAAAAAGAAGATCCCTGCAGCGGGGATGAACCGTCTGTTGAACCTGCCTGGGTGAAAGAGATTCAAAACGAAATAGAAAATGATCCTTTCATCTGTTCTGCTGATTTGTGGCTTATCCAATTAGGTGATCATTATTTTATTGATAAGCGTGTCCTGGTTGATTCTACATGGAAGGTATTTTATACTTTGTATGATTATGATGGTAGGCTGATGGATGATACCGGTATTAACAGTGTGATTGACAGAGAAGCAGCAGATAGAATCTGGTATTATTTTAACCCCTCATGTTCATGGAAATCAGGCATGAATATGAACTGCGGACAAATGGAATCGGATTCTGTAAAAATACTTTCCGGCAGGTGGAAGCGTACTGCTGGTTTTATTTATGGAGATTTTGGCGGTGAGGATCTGAACTATCCTATCGGAGGTGGTATAGTTCTTGAATTTATGCCAACCGGGGAAATGGCATTGGAAACCTATTCAAACTATTACAATGTACCTGTAAAAAATGAAGGATATTACACCCTGGATTCTCTCCTGCAATTTAATTTCACTGATGTAGAATTGCCATTTGCTTATCCTCTGAAATGGAGATATGAATTTTCTTATTGTAATAATTCTTTAAAGATAGCCACTCCAGATATTAGTGGCCGGGAGGATATATATGTCCGTCAGGAATAGTTTCATTTATTCTAAAGCATAAATTCATTCCTCTGTAAAAAAGTATTCTTTGAATAGTTTTTATTCTATAATCTATAAACATAACAATAAAATTAATCAAAATGAAAAAACCAAAGATTTTCTTCATCCTGATGGTGGCTGTAATGTTTAGCACAGCCCAAAATTCACAGCATGCACGAATAATAAAAAATTCCAGGGTACAATTTCCATTACAAAAATGGTGAAATGTATTTTGCACATGGAAACTATATTAACATTAATAACTTAAATATTGCTTCTCCAATTGCAAAAGAACTGGCTTATAAAAAATTTGCAGAAGAGAAAGGCATCCCACTAAATTCAATTAAAGATTTTGACACAGAATTAATGATTATTGAATTAAAAGATGAACAGGTTGATACATTATTTCCACCTAAATTGGTTTACAGGACCTATTTAAAATCGGACCACAGGAACAATAGCGATATTGGTCATATAGATGCTACTTCCGGTGAATTAATATATTCTGAACCTAAAATCATCGAATTAGGAGGTACTGGTACATTTGAAACCAGGTATTATGGAACAAAAGAAGGGTATACTGAATTTTATGATGGATCCTATCATCTTGCAGATTTTTCTAGGAATGCTAATATTCATGTTTTTGAAAATTTTGGGAATGATCTGGAATATATAGAATTAAATGACGATAATAATAATTGGACAGCTGCAGAGCATTATCCCAGCAAAAATGATATGGGATTAGATGTTTTTTGGGGTCTGCAAAAAATATATGATCGTTTATATAACACTCACCAAAAAAATAGCTTTGATAATGCTGGTCATCAAATTATTGCTCATATCAAATATGGATCAGAATTAAGTGCTAAAGATAAATCTTACTGGTTCCCTTTACAAGCGGAAATGGCTTTTGGTGATGGATATGTGAAATTTAAACCGCTTGCAAGCATTGATGTTGTTGGCCATGAATTTGGCCATGGGATTAATCAATTTCAGATAGGATGGCCCTATGCTGGTATAACTGCAATAATGGAAGAAGGTTTAGCGGATATCTGGGGAGCTACATTTGAATACAGAATAAGCCCTACTTCAGTTTGGGAAATGGGAGATTTAATTATGAATAATAGGGACAATTGCCTTAGGAATATTCAGGATACACATGATAGCCTTGCAAGTTATGATATGGCAAATACTTATGCAAGTACATTCTATAATGATCATGGAGGTACTTATGAACGAAGCGGTGTTATTTCTCATTGGTATTATCTGCTTGTTGAGGGTGGTTCGGGGTATAATGAGTTGAATAATTATTACCATATGACCGGTGTTGGAATGGATTTGGCAGAACAACTTTTAGTAAAAGCCGTATATCATAATTTCCTGGATAATACAACCAGTATTCCGCAACTCAGAGAAAGTTTCAGAAATGCTGCATTTTAGGTCCGTGGTAAATTTTCGAAGTCGCTGCCCGTGGGGTGGACAGACTTGTCAGTGTGCGCAGCTCCTGACAACGTATGACTGGAGCTATTCGTTGTTCTGAAATGGATAAAAGATGAGACGCAGATTATTATGAAGATTATGGTTGAATATGATTTTTTCGCAGATTGCCCAAACCCTGTCAGGCAAGCACTGAAAGGCAGGCGCTGTCAGATCTGTTGATGCTGACAGATTGGACGCAGATTTTTATGATAATACGATGATTGAATATGATTTTTTCCAGGTATTCTGCTTGTGATGGATACAGATTAGACGCAGATTTTTATGATTAAATTTAAGATTGCTTTATGATTTTTTTTCATGTAGCTAAATTGAAATGGATACAGATAGAGGCAGATTTTAATATTAAGATTGAATATGATTCTTTTTTATGAAAATCATTATGTTCATTTAGGTGTTGTCCGTGACTCATTTTTTGAAGGTATTGCCGTTGGATTTATCCAATGGTTTTGAAAACAAATTGTAATCAATAAAAGCTTCTAACACACTGTTTAAAAACTCCTTTGGTTATTTTATTCATTGTTAGAGGTATTTTTTTTGCCACCAAGGCTCAAAGACACAAGGAAGAATCACTAAGCCTTTGTGAACCTTCTATGTCTTTCTGTTTTTGTGGCATTTCTTGTCGATTTGTCTGTTTAAGGTTATCGTTGATTGCAATATATCAAATTAGTAATCTGCAACCTCAGGATGTCCCGTGGATATATGGTGCCAATGTTTTTCTGTCAGCCGAACAGGTACTTTATTTATTGAAACTGCGAAATCCATTAATTAACCTTTAAAGCAAAGGCAGCAAATAATTCTTACGGGAAGTATCTGTCCTGCAATCACTATTGCTGATAAAAAATTGGTGCTATTGGCTCAATCTGCGAAGGCGTGCATATGTTTAGTTTTAAAGGTCTTTGGTCTTTGTGTTTTATTGTCTTGGTGAAAATTTTGGTTTGTGGGGTTCATTGGGTTCCATGGGAAAAGTAGGTTTGAGAAAATCTTACAGTATCAAGAGTATTAATAGCAGGTATCAAGACCAGGAAAACTATTCAGAAAACCAGAAAATATAATGCCAGCGAACAACAGGAGCAACAGGCAATACTGTTTATTTTGTATATTTGTGGTAGCAGGAATTAAGACTTTAAGCTGTAACAAATGAATAGTCCGGAAATTAAAGCATTTATAAAAAAACATAGCGATCTTTTTTGGTATACTCCCGAAGATAAAAAAGAAGAAATCAGTAAAGAATTCCTCGTGGAAACCATATTGAATTTTGGTGATAAGAATGCGGTAATGCAACTATTTAATTTAATGGGAATTGAAAAAGTAGCTGATGTGTTTTTCAATACGATAAACCGCAGTGACCGAAGGAAAGGAAATTACCATGAAATCACAGTAAATTATTTTACCCTTGTTTTTTAATGAGCCCGGAAGTTTTTGCTTTAATAAGGACTCCAATTGTTCCGGAAATCTTTAATCCTGCATGCTTTGCATAAAATCTGCCTATTTTTTCGTCAAGTAGAATTAAATCGAAAGAAGTGATTTACTCATTAAGTTTGACTAGTTGATTGACCAACAATTACCAGAGAGATATTCTAAAATAATCCCTTTCAGGAAAATGCTAAAGAAACGAAAGAATCAAATATTCATTTGCTCAGGCAGAAGAAGGTGAAATAAAATATGTACATAAAATAAGTTGTGTATGTTCTGATGGAGGATCTGGATTTCTTTAGATTGTTTAACGGAAAACTGTCACCCCCTCACACTCCCTTTCTTCGGTCTCCGGTCTTCTGTATTCAATCCTTTGTTAAAGTTTAAATAGGTTATATGAAATCCAAATTTTATAAAGCATTTCTTAGTACCTTTGAAAAAAATATGCAATGAAGAAATTTGATTATACAGCTATAATTGAAAAAAGCGAAGACGGGTGGTATGTAGGGCAGGTACAGGAAGTTCCCGAAGCAATTGCTCAAGGCAAGACAATAGAGGAATTGAAGCAAAACCTTCTTCAGGCATTGGAACTGGTAATCGATTTTCACCGGGATCAAACCAACAGCTTATACAAAGGCCGCAATGTTATAAAGCAAAAACTTAATCTTGCCTGATGAAGCGTAAAGCTTTTCTCAAATACCTGAGGGAAAATAAATGTGTACTGGTGCTTTATTTGAGGGTGATATAATGAGTTCTTGTTTGGAGAAAGATGAGAAAGCGAAATTATTAACCAGGTCTCTAAATTCAAATCCGGCCCTGGTATTATTCAGAGTCAATGATTTTTGATTATTGAAACGAGCATGGAGAACACAAAAGTAAATGAATAAATCTCCCCATGCGAGTTCCATCGGGTCATGAAGTACAAATATGAATTAAATGATATATATAATTGTAGGACAATATATTAAGTGAGATATATTCAGATGAAGAGTCTTATTAAGATATTCCAATGAAGAAATTATTTATTTTTATTCATCTTGTTTTTATAGCATTCTGCAGCTCGGGGGTTAATATTTGCGAACCCCCCGAAGAGATAGATTTTAACAATCTACCTGTATTGATAGCTGATACATCTGTAATTGAAACAATCAGGTACATAACATTGGAGACAAATAAGAATTGCCTGATTCATAATATTGACAAAATAATCTTTGCAAACAATCAATTTTATATTCTTGATATATTTCAAAAGGCCATTATGGTTTTTGATGAGAAGGGAAACTATATCAATAAATTACAAAAAACAGGCAAGGGACCTGGTGAATATATTGGCATTAATGATTTTGATATTGATGCAGATAAAAATATTGTCGTTTACGATAATATGGCTCAAAAGATGATAAAATATTCATCCGGTTTTTCTGAATATGAGGAGATACCATTGAAAGTGAGATTTGAGCAGTTTGCTGCAATAAAAAAAGGATATATTTTAAGAAATAGTTATGATCAGGGAATTATAACTTCGCGGATTTCAAAATTTAATCCTCAGAATAAAGCGATTGAAGAATTGCTTGGAAGTGAGTATTATAAGGACGATTTTAATTTAACCCGCTTCGGAAGATTTCATTTATTACGTTCCGGAACAAACATTTATTTCAATGCACGTTTTACCGGTGAGATTTTTAAAATTGATTCTGATGGCAACATGCAACTTCAGTACAACATTAATGGACCACATCCCTCAGCGCAATTTCTTAATGATTTCGCAAAAAATTCCCGATTGGCCTACACTCAGGCTAAATATATAATGGATATCAGGAATATATTCGAAACCTCCTCTACTCTAATCATGACAGTAGTTAAAGGTTTCCCCTATCATTTGGCAATCTCAAAAAACAACAACAAAAAGGTGTTGTTGCAAGGTTTGTCGGAAAAGAATTATTTCGGGAATAATTCATTTATCGGGGTTGCAGATGAGGAATTCATATCAATTATAAATTCCAATATTATTTCAAAAGGTGATTGGAAGGAAAAGGTCAATCAATCTTATCTTCCTCAAAATGAGAAGCAAAAATTGTTAAATTTGAAAGCGGAAGATAATCCCATTTTAATTTTATTGAAGTTTAAACTTTTTTAAATTGTTAGATGATGGTTAAAATAAATAATTACGATGTTTTATTGTATGAAAGCTGGTATTAGTTATATTCTTTTAATCTTTTTAATAGTTTTCCTTTTTCAATGTAAAACTGATTGCACAAAAACTGTATCCAAAAGTGCAGAATGTAATGGATTTGTTTTAAAAGTAACGGAACAAAAAGACTCTTTAACATTGCGAGAATTAACTGATTCGATAATTGTAATAAAGCTGGAAACAAATCCACAGTCTCTCTTTGGAGATATTACAAAACTGGAGATATTAAATGATACAATTATTGTATTTGATTTTCGTAATCAAATTGTTTTTACTTTTGATTTTAACGGGAATTTTATCGGGAAAATAGGTACAATTGGAAAAGGGCCCAATGAAATGTTAGCAATTAAAAGCTTCACAATTGATAAGGGGAAAAATGAAGTGTTAATTTTCGATGATAAAAATTTAAAAATATATCATTATAAGTTAAATGGTAAGTTCATCTCGTGGGAAGAGGCCAGAATATATGCCTGTGACTTTATTGCACAGAACAATCATCTTATTTATTACCAGGACAAGAGCCCAGTATTCTTTAATGAGAGAACCAATTTTGATTTGCTTATTACCAAGGACAGGAAAATAGTCAAAAGATATTTACCTTTTTTAAAACCTTTATCTTTTCGATATCCTTTAAACAGAATGTTTTATGAATTAAATGATACAGCTTGCTTCATAGATAAATGGAATTCAAAAGTATTTTCTATTGTAAATGACTCTTTACTGGAAAGATATTGCATTGATTTTATGGGATATGAAATTCCTTTTGAATATACAGAAGATGAAAAATCATTTGATGCCAATCATAAGAAATACGCCTACCTTTTTGATTATGTAATAGAAAACAGGTCGCATCTATTTTTTCGCTACTACTGGAAAGGTAAACTTAAAAAAACCATATTTGATAAAAAGGCGAATGGTTATCACACTTTCTCCAATAAAAAGGATGAATCTGATATAATGCCGGCTATTTTTGCGCCTATATATTCCTACAATGATTTCTTTGTCAGTACATTGCCTCCGTATTTATTAATTGATGCAGTTGAAGCGGGGAAAGCGCACCATAATGGATTGATGGCAAAAGCAAAGAACTTACAATCATCTGATAATCACCTGCTGGTGCTTATTAAATTAAAATAGTGTAATACATAACAGAAAATATGATTTCTAAAAATAGTAAGTTTAAGATGAAAAATGTTCTGGTACTATTTATAATTGGTATTCTTTTGGTTTCCTGTATCCAAAAAAAGCAGGATGCCATAAACAGCAGAACTGTTTTTCTTCTTCAGGAACCGCGCCTTGATTTAACTTTAAACACATTATTTGACAGATTCGAATACATAGCTTTAGAAACAACGAAAGAAAGCCTTTTCGGCACCATAAACAAATTAATTGTATACGATGATAAATATTTTATCATGGATAATCTCTAATAACAATTTTATTGTTAATAACTTGCAGTCAAATTGTTGATAATAAATCGTTCAAATATTTGGATAAAACCTTGACATTCAGTTAGTTGAAATTGTAAACCAAAACAATTATCGACTATGAATATCAAGGCTAAAAACAAAAGTACAATTTTATCAGAAACTTGGCTGGATTCTTTGGAAGTAATGATCTTGCCCGAATCAAGTTCTTTGGCTTATTTATTAGTGCTTTATGCAAAGTTCAACCGTTAATTTTGAGAAACTTGCCTGCAGTTTTGATCTGATTCAAATAGATCTTCACTTCGAAGAATTCAGCGTTTTATATCGGATATGTTCTGGATACTGACCTAATTGCTCGCCTAATTTTTTCATTGCTTCCGCATAAACCACCTTATCGTCTGCAATGGATAGAACAAATTGGAAGTTTGGTTCAAAAAATATTAACATTTTGGCGTTAGCTGTTGTTTATAAAGGCGTCGCATTTCCTGTTCTTTATAAAATAAGCCAAAGTTTGGTAATTCCTCCACTCAGGAACGGATTAATCTGATACAGCATTTTATCCATCTTTTTGGTTCTGACGGCATCGAAGCTGTTGGCCGACAGAGAATTTATCGGACAAACTGGATATCCTGGCTTAACGAATCAAGCAACGGTATCACATCAGAATCAGGGAAAACTTTTGGGTAGATATTCCACGAAACGGTCACCGTGTTAAGGCATTTTGGCTTTTTAACTATTTGAAAATAAATCAGCAAGTATTTTATCCCCGGATGTAAAAGTAAATGGACAGCTGTGTTATTTATCCGCTTCGAAAGTATGAACAAGAAAGGTATTGCTGAGTTTCAAATCATTATTTCTTTTAACAAACCGCAAGATGCACAGGAATTGTATAAAGAACGCTGGCAAATTGAATCAGCTTTTAAAGCACTGAAAACAAGTGGATTTAACATTGAAGATACCCATCTTACGGATGTGGATAGAATTGAAAAGCTTTTTGCATTAGTACTTGTAGCATTTACCTGGGTATATATGCCGGTATATATCTCGACAGTTTGTCTCCAGTTAAAATAAAAAGGCATGGCAGAAAAGCAAAGAGTTTATTCAAATATGGATTAACTTATATTGCTAATTTGCTTTATAACAATAATATAGATGAATTTAAAAAAAAAGTAAAACGTAAGAAGGTGTTAATATTTGCTGAAGACGGTACATTCATTCGTACAATCGGCAGCGTCGGCAATGGCCCAGGTGAATATTCAAACATGGAAGATTTTACAATCGATGAGACCACACAAAATATTCTTATTCTCGGTTATCCGTCCATCGTTTATGTTTATGATTACGCCGGGAAATTTTTGTTTGAAAAGAAACTTACATCTTCAGCACTATTGTGGAATATGAGCAACTTTAAAAATGGTTATATCTTTTCTTCAAACCACCAGTCGGTTCTAACGGGAGAAGAAGCTTTCCTGCTTTTTGCCTTCGACAGGAATTTTAACCTCCTGAAGAAAGAAAAAAAGCTCTTGCCAGTACATGTTACCATGCCATCCTTAATTACCAATCCCTTCTTTGACAACGAACAGGGCAGCTCCTATTTCGATTTTTTCACCTCCACCTTGTATACCAATATAGGACGACCAGATTCTTTAACCCTGAAATTTGATTTTGAGGGAAAAGAAATTCCGGTGGAGCTATACACAAACACTCAGGAACTTTTCAGCAATATTAAGAAGTATGTTTTTTTCCTGCATGCCCAGTTAATTAATAACCACTTTGTTTCCATGTTTATTACGGATGGGATACAAAATATTTTAATCTACGACATTAAAACCCATCAGAAAACAGTTTATAAATGTGAATCCTGGTTTCCAAATTTATCTTATTGCAAGGACAACTATTTTTATTCATCAATGGAATCTCTGTCGATAATTAACGGCCATGATTATTTCAATGCTGAAAATAAAACGAAGTATCCTATAGAAGCAAACAGCAATTCTGTGATTCTTAAAATAAAATCAAAATCTGGTTATTGATTTTTTAAATAGTAAATCCATTAAAAACAATGAAGGCACTATATTACCAGTTTACAATACCGGTTTTGTTGTTGCTTATAGTTTCAGGCACCTCCTGTATTCCGCACTCAACACCAGAAAAATTGCCTGTTATTGAGTTATCACCTCATATTGCCGATAACCGATTCATTTTTGAGGATGTTTTTCAGTCGGTTGAAATCATTCCCCTGGAAACTCATCCTGAATGTCTGCTTGGTGGAATAACAAAATTGCAGGAGGCAGATGAAAACTATTTTATTCTGGATGGCCGAAATAATATTCTGGCAAAGTTTAATGATGATGGTAAATTCATTACAAAAATTGGCAGAGAGGGAAACGGACCGGGAGAGTATCTTAAAATTGAAGATTTTATTCTTGACAAGAAAAATGAAAACATCATACTCTACGACATAAAGGGACGTAAAATAATAATTTACGATTTCAGTGGAATTTTTATCCGGGAATTTGCTGTTGATTTTTTTATTCAGTCTATTGCTCTCGCTGAGAGATGGGTTTTATTGGGGATTTTTAGGGAATGTTACCAACTCAAAAAATATTACTGGCAATCCCGGAGAACTAAAATTTATAAAATTTGATGATAAAGGAAACATTACCGATAAAATAACAGGTCCAAAACATTCAGTTCTTCATCTCTCATTTTATGAGCACTGCTCACTTCAAGCCGATGGCAGTATATCCTTCGTTGAACCTCTTCAGAATACCATTTATAAATTCTGCAACGATACAGTAATGCCACATTATTCAGTAAATTTCAAATCATATACGTTGCCGGATAATATTAGAAATGTATTAAATGAAAGCAGAACGCCTTCAACAAATAAACAGATGGAAACATTTAAGGAGGCGAATAAAAACTATATCCCCGGATTCATTAAGTTTTATGAAAATAAACACTGGATTATTCTGCAATATTCCATTAACTACAAGTTTCAGTTTGCCTTTTATAACAAACCTGCCGGTAAACTTTATGAATTCAGCGGATTGCCCTGGTCATTAAAGAATGCAAACATGTTCTTTACACCCGTTCACATTGATGATCAATTTATCTACTCAGGTACATCATCCTGGTACCTGCACCAACGATACAAAGAAGAAAAAGAAGATAAAAAGATTGGGCCTGAAAGATTAAAAAGCTGGGAAGAGCTTTTAACCGACATCCAAACAGATGATAATCCTGTGATTTATAAATATTCCCTTAAAATGTAATATGGAGATAAATGATTATAGTTAACAATAATTTCCCAAAGTAACTGAACCTATTCTTCTTTTTTTTTACCAAATTACAAAAGCGGTATCAAGACTAAAAGTATCAAGTATCAAGATCAGGAAATTTCACTTCAGGTTAAAATCTTTTTTCTTCGGTCTTCAGTCTTCCAACAACATAAACAAAATGAACAAAATGAACCATATGAACCTTCAACCAATTCTTTTTACCACCAAACCACAAAACCCCTAAATTTCAAAACATCAAAACTCTCAAATCCCTGATAACTATTGGGATCAAACCTCCCGAACCACTCGAACCACTCGAACTTTTCGAACCTTTTTTACCTCCAAAACATTAGCCCCCTCAAACTGCACCAACAGTGAAACCCTTGAAACAATAAAACATTTCAAACCAAATTCAACCCCTTCTTTCTACCAACTACCAATTCAATTCTTCCCTAAAGTTTTATATCTTTGAATCATGCGTTTAAGTCAATTTCAAACAGAGACAGTTAACAAACTTGCCAAAAAATATTTTGGTGAGGATACTACTGTTTTCTTATTTGGCTCAAGAACTGAGGATAACAGGAAAGGTGGCGATATTGACTTGTTTATAAGGAATGGAAATGAGAAAGAGTTGACAATTGAGGCAAAAATTCGTTTCCTGGCTGAGCTAAAAACACAAATTGGAGATCGAAAAATAGACGTGGTGTTTGATAATGTCGTTACACGACAGAAGAAAAATTTCTACCATTCTGTCACGCGTAAAATGGTAGAGCTATAACCATTATGGAATCGGAGCAAAGAGATAAATTAAATGAGGCATTAAGCTGTGCACCATACACAGCCAGCGTATGAGTTTTGCATGGGAGAAAATGGGAAAGCATTTTCCGATCGAAAGGGATAAATATCTGCAATTGGCACCGGAAGAATTGAGTTTCCTTGACCAGCTGATTTTTCGGTTTTCTAAAATGCAGGACAGTATGGGAGGGAGATTATTTCCTTCTATCCTTGAAAATCTTGGCGAAGAAACCCAGGGGGTACCTTTCATTGACCTGTTGAATAAACTTGAAGAATTGAATATCATTAACAGTACCGGTGAATGGATGTTGCTGAGGGAAACAAGAAATATTGTTACCCATGAATATCCTTTTGTTACAGATGAAGTAATACAGGGATTGAACCTGCTAAGTGGTCATTATGTATTGATTATGGAAATATGGAAACAGGTGGAAAGCTACATTAACAATCGTTTCCCAAAGTAGCTGAATTAATTCTACTTTTTTTACCACCAATTTGCAAAAGCGGTATCAAGACTAAAAGTATCAAGAATAAGAGAATCAGGAGCAAGAAGTAGATTATTTCTGCCACCAGGGCTCAAAGACGCTAAGGAAGAAACACAAAGAAAATCTTCAACTTCATGAATCTTTGAGTCTTAGAGTCTTTGTGGCTCTTTCTTTCGTCTCCGGACTTCGAACTTCGGTTTTCAAACCCTTAGTTCTTTTTTTACCACCAAAACACCAAACTCACCAAATTTCAAAAGTGGTATCAAGACTAAAAGTATTAAGTATCAAGACCAGGAAATAGATTATTTCGCCACCAAGGCTCAAAAGCACTAAGGAAGAAACACAATAAAATCTTCAACTTCATGAATCTTTGAGTCTTAGAGTCGTTGTGGCTTTTTTCTTTCGTCTCCGGTCTTCGGTCTTCGGTCTTCCAACAACATAAACAAAATGAACAACATAAACCATATGAACTTTCAAATAATCCTTTTACCACCAAAACACCTTACCCACCAATTTTCAAATGTATCAGGATTAAGAGTATCAAGTATCAAAGACCATGAAATTTCACTACAGGTTAAATTTTTTTCTTCCGGTTATCGGTCTTCAAACAAGATAAACAAAATGAACAATATAAACCATATGAACTTTCAAATAATCCTTTTACCACCAAAACACCAAACCCACCAATTTTCAAATGTATCAAGATTAAGAGTATCAAGTATCAAGACCATGAAATTTCACTACAGGTTAAATTTTTTTCTTCCGGTTATCGGTCTTACAACAAGATAAACAAAATGAACAACATAAACCATATGAACTTTCAAATAATCCTTTTACCACCAAAACACCTTACCCACCAATTTTCAAATGTATCAGGATTAAGAGTATCAAGTATCAAGTACCAAGACCATGAAATTTCACTACAGGTTAAATTTTTTTCTTCCGGTTATCGGTCTTCAAACAAGATAAACAAAATGAACAATATAAACCATATGAACTTTCAAATCATTTTTTACCACCAAAACACAAACCCACCAATTTTCAAATGTATCAAGATTAGAGTATCAAGTACCAAGACCAGCAATTTCAAACCCTTCTTTCTTCGGTCTCCGGTCTCCGGTCTTCAAACTCTCAACTCTTCAAACCATCCTTATTCCCCCAGCACCGGGCCGTTTTCATCGTACATGGGGCCGATGTATTTTGTAGAAACAACCACATTATCGAAATACACGCTGTTGTCGATATGGGTGGCATTTTTACTTTGCATGTGTTCTTCACTGATGTACCAGCGCAGGATGATGCTGTTTATTTTTAAATTTTCCACTGTTCTGAAGTTAAACCCCTCGAATGGCAGCGGGTTATCGCCGTAGTTGATGGTGAATTTATCGCCTCTCCACACACCCAGAGGTTCTCCTGTTCTCCAGTGGCCAATTTTCTCTCCGTTGATCCAGAAGGCCTGCTCGCCATCGTATTCACCGGGAGTATTTGCCTTGAACATGGCTTCCACACAAATCCATTTGTCTTTAACCAACGGGGTTTGACCGGGAACATGGAATACATTGCCGTAATAGGGGTTGGGCCTGCCGTCGGGCTCTCCCGCCCAGCTTTGCCAGCTGTGCATTTCATGCCAGTAGGTATAGAAATTCCAGGTATAATCCGAGCGCGGTTCAATTCCTGTCCAGTAACCCTTGTCTCCGGGAGGAGCCTGTCCGGCATTTGGCCAGAAACCCGGGCTGATGGCCTGAATTTTAACAAAATGATGGGGAATGATGGTATTCTTATCGAGTTTTGTATAGAAGCGTAAATAAATCTGATCCTGGCCTTCCGGAAAATTAAAGGTAACATCGCCTCCTGTATTCACATACCGTGTTGCGGTTGTTTTTAATACACGGCTCCCTGAAAAGGCGGAATCGGGATCGTTAATGATCTTACTCACATTGTTATTATAGGAACTCCATCCAGAGAAACCATCTTCAAAACCCGATGCAAACAGAACCTCCGGATCGTATTTTATGTTTTCATCGTTCACGTAACTTTTGGCAATTCCTCCGGTAGAATCGTTGTTAAAGTAACTTTCATTGATGCTGATTACATTTCCTTTGATGATGATGCCTTTTCCTGCAATCAACTTATTTTGTTTGCTGTTCCAGTTGGCTGTATCGGATTTGGTAATTCCGCCTGCAACGGAAGCCTTAAACACCGGATCGGTTTCGGTAACCGGACCCACCAGGCTTTCTGCTGTTTTGGCGTGAAGGGCATAGGGAACACTCAAAATCTGGCTCGTTCCGGTAATGGTGTAATTATTGGCTCCGGTTACATCAATTTCGGTTTTCAAAAAATAGATGCCATTTGCCCAGTCAATATCCTCAAAGTTGGGCTTCCACCAGGTTTTGCTTCCTGCACCAATTTCGATGCTTACCAGTCCGTTTTCATTGGTGGTTGGTGTATGGGTTTCGGTATATACTGCTTCTCCTTCGGATGAATCTTTTAAAACACTCACCTGCATGCCTATTTGGGTATTGGCAACAAGTTCGCTGTTGCTGTTCCTCACAACTGCCTGATAACTCATTTTTTGGGGCACCTGTGCCTGGATATTCAGGTATAAAAGAGAAATAACAATAAACATTAACGGTCTTTTCATCATGTTTAGTTTTTAATAATTTTAAATGTTTTTATTTCTGTATTTTTTTCAATGATTTTTAGAAAATAGGTTGCAGGAACAAGGTTCTCCATATCTATGGCTGTTACATCATTTACAATTTTATTCCTTTCAACCATGCTGCCGTTTATATGGTAAAGCTGATATTCCATACCGGCAGTGCTGTGGCTGGTGGTTTTCAGAAAAAGTGTTTTCCTGGCAGGGTTTGGATATGCGGAAATTTCGAGTTGGATATCGTCAGGCACTTCCAAACCCGTTAACACTGAAATTTCGTAGGGTTGTTGCACTCCCTGTGCAACCGACCCTGCAGCACCTGAAAGTGTTGTATAGGAAACAATACCTGCAGTATAACTAACCGATCCGCCGGTGCCGGAAGAATCTCCGCCGGTACATGAGAAGGCAGACTGTGCTTTAACTGCTGCAGCAAGCACAAAAACCACCAGGCAACTTAGAATTAATTTTTTCACGACCATATTTTATAGATTTTTTATTTTATTTTTTAGGTACCATCGGCCCTATATATTCAGTAGCCACCACAACATGATCTTTCCAGACCGTTGCTTCCCGGAGGTTAATGTTAAAACCCGGATTGTTTTGGGAATACTTTTCCATAGTATCCCACGATGTATCGGAAACATAATTCTGGAGCCGTAAGATATTTATTTTCAATTTATCGAAACGTTCGGGATCTTCAATGGTGCGCCATCTGAAACCGGGGAATGGCCGGGCACTGGCATTTGTTGGATCGTGACGCCACCTGTCTCTAATCCAAAAACCTTCAACCGGATTTTTTTCTTTGGGGTCCCAGTGGCCCGCCAGTTCGCCATTAATCCAGAAGGCATGGGCGCCATCCGCTAAATCGGGAGAAGAATTTAACCGAATCATGATTTCGACGCACTGCCACTCACCACGTTTTACAGGCACCGGCTGATTGGGCATGAAATTATTTCCGTACCAGGCATCCGGCCGTCCGTCGGAAGCACCTTCCAAAGTTTGCCACGAATGCATCTCCGGCCAGTAGGAATAAAACATCCAGTATCCCGGGGGTGTGGTATCAGGACCAGTCAGATTAAGGTTCTGAGGCAGCTGATCGATTGTACTGCTAAAACTTTCCGTAGGTTTTTGACCTGCACTGCCCACCGGCCAGGGGGTGGGATCAATGGCTCCTGATAAACTCGTAAAATGGTGATTAAAGCCGTAGTCTTCGGCAAACTTAACATAGAAGCGCAGGAAGAGTTGTTCGTATCCTTCATCAAATATTTTACGCAGGTCGCTTCCTGCACCTCCAATGCCATTTAAGATGGTCATTTTTAAACATTTTTCGCCCGGAGTACCATCCGGCCCTGGTATGGTATCGAGCGAAAGCCGGTGGTCGTTTGCTCCGTTGCTCCATGTCCAGTTTGGTAAAATTGCAGAAAGGGTTTCTGCTTCAAATTGTTCGGTAAAAATTACCGATTCATCGTTTTCTATTCCTACATCGCCGGGATATTTAAGGGCAATCCCTTCTCCCAGCTGGTCGACTGCTTTTGTAGTGTCGCCACTGAAGTATTTTTCATCGATGCTGATGATATTGCCGGTAATTTTTATGCCTTTTCCTGCAACCAACAGGGGTTGTTTGGAATTCCAGGTTGTGGTATCTGATTTTATTATCGCACTTGCTGCTGAAGTATTAAATGCCGGATCGGTTTCAGGAAGCGCGCCTGTCAGAATTTCTGCAGTTTTGGCATGCAGAGCATAAGGTGTGCTTCCGAATTTAATGGTATCGGAAATCAGGTAGTGGGTTCCCCCTGCCGGATCGATGTCTGTGCTCAAAACATAATTTCCGGATTCCCAGTTTATCAGTTCAAAAGCGGAATATTCCGGTAAACGGTTTCCATCCCCGACAATAAGGGTCGCCAGTCCATTGGCATTGGTAACAGTGTAATGCGTTTCGGAATAAAGAATACTGTCGCCGGCGTCCTTTTTTATGATACTTATTTTTATCCCAACGGGTGTATTTACAACGAGCTGATTGTTGCTGCTGCGGATAACTTTCTGAAAATTGAACTTTTGAGGAGGCTGCGCCTGCAATGCAGCTGAAAGAAAGAGTACTGACAAAAGAATTACGGTTTTCACTGGATCTGATTTTTGCCCAAAAATATAAAGTAATTTTAAAATAAGCTATTACACGATGAATATATAAAAAAAGAGGTTACCATATAAGTACAGCAATCTTTTTTTTTGCATTTTTTTAAGAGGGTTTGGCTGAAAGTTTGCCAAACCGCATCCCCTGCCGGATAACGCAGCGACATTTGGCTGAAAGTACGACGATTGAATTCCCCTGCCGTATATTGCAGCGTCATTTGGTTAAAAGCAGGTCGTTCGAAGTCCCCTGCTCAATACTGCAGCGACATTTGGCTAAAAGCACACCGGATGGATTCTTCTGCTGAATAACACAGCCACGCTTCCCAAAAGATTTAAACCACTGGCACAGGGCAGGTGCTGTAGTGGCATGAAAAAAGATGACCTTGATGTAAAAGCGTATCCTGTTTGGCACAAAAATAAAAGGGCTGCCTTTTTAAGACAGCCCCTTTACCATTGATAATTTTTTTATTTTTTATCTGCGAATTACCTTGTACTGTCCAACCAGTCGTGAATCTTTTGTAAGTACTAAAAGATACATTCCTGAAGGCTGGTTGTCGAGTGAGATGGTTTCCAGACTCGCACCGGTTCTGACATCCTTAAGTAAAGCACCGGTCTGGTTGAAAACCTGGATACGGGTACCCTGTTCCATTCCCCGGATGTTTACTTTTCCTGTAGTCGGGTTCGGATAGACCTGGATTTTGCTTTCAGCAAGTTTATCTGCTGAGGTAGCAAAATCAATTGCATACATTACTACAATTCTTCCGTCGGCTGAGGTTACTTTTACTATATCCCCCTGGTTGAGGTCGCCTGAAGTTTTTTCATTTCCGCTGGCATCTGTTACAACAGCTGTTGCACCCATTGCCGGGGTAATGTTTGAATTAAACTCGCTTACCATTGTACTTCCGGTAGGTCCTGCAACTTTATAATTCACCTGGTCTACTGAATACGTATTCGACAGGATATAAGCCAGGTAATCAGAGGCAAATTCATACTGTGTCCTCAGCATCGACAGGTGATAAACCCGTGTTACCTGCCCATTGTCAGAAGTAACAACGATTTTGTCGTCCCGGGCAATACCGCCGTCGGTTCTTTCGTGTCCCATTTTGTCAACCAGTTTAACCGTTGCATCCTTGGCGGGAACTAAATTGGAAAGGAATGTTTGCACATTGGTTCCACCAGGAATGAACTGAATAAGGTTGGTGCTCTGGGTAATGGTATATATATCGGAAAGAACAAACGCATCATCTTCTGTTGACGTTGGAGTCAGCTGGTAAACAATGCGGGTAAGCCCGTCCTCTGCCAGAACATCAAGGTAAATGCCTGAATTAACCGTAACATCAACATAGGTGGTATCAAAATTCAGGATTTTTGTAGAAACATAAGCTCCTTCACTGTTCACAACGTCCATGGTTGCACCCATTGGTACAGAAATGTTATTTAAAACAGTTTTTAACCGTGTTCCGTATTCAAATCCGGAAACTGTTCCGGCACCTGCTTCAACCGATTCATCTCCTACCACAGGCTGAGCATCTACTGAAACCTGATAAAGGTTAGAGGTAAGCACAGCATCACTGTTTAATCCTTCTTCGGTTACTTCAAGAACATATTTTGTTGTATTGACACTGTCGGCCGACAGCACCACCAAAGTATCGTTATTGGATAATAATGCATCGGCGGCAAGATCAGAACCGTCGGCAGTTGCTTTAACTTTCAGCGTCTGACCTTCATCGGCTTTAAGCATACTGCCCAGGAAGCTGCTTACAGCAGTATTGGTTTTTACACCCCTGATTTGTTCGTTGTGGGAATAGCCGTCACTTACTTTATAAACCAGTGAAGAAACGGTTGATTTGTAATGAGTAGGTTCTATCATGGTATGTCTTCCCAAATCTTCGGCAACGGCCGTTTCACTGTGGAACCATGAAATATTGATAGGATGCCCTACACTGCTCCAGTAAGCTACATTCCAGTATTTCCATTCCGAGTCTTCCCATGAACCATTGTATGCAAAAGAAGCCCCTGGTTCTGTGGTCCCTTTCCATACTTCGGGTTTACGCATCCAGCTCTCCCTGTTGGCAAAACCTTTTCCATTGATTTTCCAGGTACCTGATACTTCAGGTCCGTTTCCAACAAGATCCACCAGTTGAAAATCGTTCGGGTCGGTAGCCGGTTTTAATCCTTGTTTAACAGAGTCGTTCAATATTTTGAATATCATGAAGCTGTTGTTGGAAGGATTAAGTAAAACCGTTCCATCCCGTGAAGGACTTTCACCCCATGGGTTTTGAAGGTTATACCTGTTTAAACCCGGGTCGCCCGGAACATTGCTGAAGTTAATGTCTACTTTATATCCGCCCCATGTCCATTGCGGATAGTTGGCAGTATACGAAAAGCGTTTTTCTGCTGACTGGTTGATGTAACCCATGGCAAAAACATCGCCTGGCTGAACAATTGAATTGATGTTCAAATCGGGTTCAACAGTTGCAGGAGCTACCTGCCACTGTGTTTCGTCCACCCATTTGTAGCCGGGAATGTATTTTTGGTACCGGTTTGGCCAGTTTTCCGGATCTGCATTCATTGAAATATGGGCAGCAGGATCGCTTCCGTATGCCATTACAAACATATAGTTGCTCATATCGAGTGGCTGGTTACCAGGGTTGGCTACTTCAGCGAACTGGTCAAACCACATATCGAGGTAAATAAATTCAGAAAGGAAAGGATCTCCTAAGAAAGGTTGTATTTTGGTTGGATCTTTTTCCTTAATCAGCTCAATGTTGTAAGTAGTGCTTACACTGTCGTCTTCAGCAGTGACAATGAAGGAAACGGTGCGGTCTTCAATAGTTCCGGTAAGCGATTTGGCGCGTTTGACTTCCACGTTGGCATTCAGATCGAATGTTTTTGCCACCAGGGCAGGAATTCCATCCACTTCCAGGGGAATATTCAGTTTATAGTCGGTAACCGACATGCTGAACCCGGGAATGGTATCTCCCTGCCATCCGAAAATACCTTTTAAGTATTCCGGTACATCGGGCCAGGTAATGGCGCTTAATAATGCACTGTGGCTTACCGAAGGAGGCTGCACTTCAATGTGGTATTCCTTCACATCGCCGTTTTCAGCCGTAACTTTCAGTTTGTCACCATCTTTTAAATCGGGCCGTTCAACACCATCGACCCAAACAAACTCCCAGTTTGCATTGGCTGGTTTTTCCAGGTATTTTAACAGGGTGTCGGTTCTCATGGCGTAAGCAAGCCCATGATTTGATCCTGTGATGGTATCTGTTCCGTTGGCATGCGTAGTTACCCGCGGCCAGCTGAGAATTCCACCCTGCACACCGCCAACAATCGGGGTGGTGGGATCAAGGGTAACATTCCGGTGTGCCATGGGAACCACAATGTTGGCATCGGTAGTAGGCGCGCTGACTTCAATAAGAAATTCAGCCGTTTGCTTTTCGTCTCCTGCAACAATAATTTCCAGGGTATCTCCAGTTCTTACAGAACGATACAGGGAGTCAAGCCGTACATTGTTCAGGTGATAAAACCAGGCTATACCGGGTTTTTTCTCCACATGTTGCATGATTCCGTCCAGGCGGCGGATTCCCCACGGGACGGTCAATTTTTTGGCGGCATAATCCACACCAATGACATCCGATTCCAGTGTGTTTGCATCAAGTACATAGCTGCCGTGATTTCCAACTGTCCACCACACATCGCGCCAGCTGTTGTAGCCGCTGGGGTAAGTAATCACAATCCATTCCGAATCGTCGTATCCAAGGCCTCGGGCATTGGCAAAGTCAAGGTTTCCGGAAGTGAATTTTGCCTTGCGGATGAGAATGCTATTGGCTGTTGCATTTTCAACACCGGCCACATCATATCCCTGGCTAAAGTTCCTGCCGTCGTCGTCAAAAACACCACCTACCTGGTCTACAACAGCTGAATCGCCTTCAGCAAAATGGTGTTCCAGGTAATAGTTGTTACGTCCATCCCATACATTCATGGGGGTATAACTGAACCTTCCGGTGGTAATGCTGTCGGTCTCGTCGCCGTTGGTTTCCGGATAATGAAGCAACAGGTCGGCCAAATCGTACCATTCCGGATTCATAGGCCTTTCACTGGCTCCAAGTCCCGGAGGCCTTAATTCATATTGCCTAGGACCGAAATCATAGGCACCAGTAATCAAGAACGTTTCACCAGGTGCCAGATCAACATCGGGCAACATAAAAACACTGGCAGGGGTCGTATTCTGAGGAACCCAAGGTTCATTGAATACATCATAAATCCTTCCGTGGGAAAGATTTAAAGTACCAAACTTAAATTCTCCCAGATTAATGGTCTGGTCACCCATGTTGGTAATCTCACAATAGTTACGACCCGGTCTTTGGGTATACGCTTCTGTGATCATCAGCTTCCGGTAAGGCTCCTGCGCATGCAGAATACCGGTAATTAAACATAAAAATAGTAGAACTCTAAATCTCATAGTATTTAAATTTTAAGTTAAAAACGCCAAAACTATGTAAATTTTTTTAAATGCAAGGGAAACAAATTAATAAATATTGCTAAATATTATTTTTCGTTATTTTTAACTTTTTTTATTTGTAAAATAAGATTTTCTTATACATTTGCGAAAGGAAATTTGATTTGAATTTTGATTTTAAACCGATTTTTAAAAAAACGTGTTCACAACAAATTAATACCTTTTTAAAGATGTTCAGACTAAAGCCATTTATACTTTTATTTTCTTTAATAGTAATCCTGAATTCCGGTTGCCAGAAGGAACCTGAAAAATATCAGAGACCCGACTGGCTTGCCGGTAAATTGTACACCCAGATTCAGGAAGTAGAGGAACTGTCAATGTTTACAAAGGCCATTGAGTTAACCGGGTATGCTGATATAATAAATGTATCGGGCAGTTACACCATATTTGCACCATCCAATGAGGCATTTAATAATTGGCTTGCGCAGAATCCGAATTACAATTCTATTGAAGAAATTCCCCTGCCTGAGCTGACCGATATGGTGAAGTATCATATTGTGCAGAATCCATGGACAAAATCGCAGCTGCGTTCGCTTGATGTGTTCGGCTGGATTGATACCCTTGATGTAACAAACGACAAGCCCAGAGGGTTTAAGCGGGAAACTTTGCTGAAGAATCCGGACAGAAAATATGGATGGCAACAGGTTTATGGAGGCACAACACGTATAAAAGATACGCTCAATACAAACCAACATCGCAGGGTTATTACCGATTCACGAAAATATGTACCTGTTTTTTTTCAGGAGTATTTCAATATTTATGAATTGCAGCCGTCGGATTACGAATTTTATTTCGACAGGCCTTTCAGTGGCGGCGGAAATATCCATTTTGCAAATGCCAAAATAGTAGGGGATGAGATATTTGCTGAAAACGGATTTATATACATTATAGATCAGGTAGTGGAGCCTCTCCGGAATGCATACGAAATACTGGAACATCCGGAAGGGGAAAACAGCTATTCCAAGTTTCTTGATCTGTTGAATGATTTTCCCATGTTTATTTATAATCAAAGCAAAACATTTGATCAGGAGGGTGCCGAACAGGGATTGCAGGTTGATTCTCTTTTTGATTTGATATTTCCCCAGCTTACATTTAATATTGCGGGGGAAACAACCCGTCCTCCTTCAGGAACTTACGGACTCCCCCAGAATGTAACCATCAGATATCACCATGGTTTAATGGCTCCTACAAACAGTGCCTTTGACAGGCTTATTGATGAATACATAAAAATTCCGGGGGGATGGGGTAGTCTGGCCGGAGCACCTCAGCACATCAGCCGGATTATTGCCAATACGCACTTGTCTATAAATCCGGTATATCCAACCGATATGGAGAAGGGGTTTTATAACGGAGAAATTGATCTGGTAAAGATCGATCCGGCTAATATTGTATATAAGGAATTTGGAAGCAACAGCACATTCATTGGATTGAATGAAGCAATTGTACCCAGAGCTTTTAGCAGTGTAACCGGCCCGATTTATTTGCGGCAGGGATTTGCAAAAGTTATGTATGCAATTGAATCATCCGATTTACTTCCACTGTTGAAAAGGGATAATAAAAATTACATGTTTTTTGTTGAATCCGATTTGAATACCTCGAGTGACTCCTCGTTAATATATGATTCTTTCCTCAGACGTTTTTCATTGTTTGAAGTACCGGAATTTGGAGGATTGGTTACAAAGCACAGTTTAAATAAAAATGATCTTCGTACACTTTTGCTTAATCATATTGCTGTTGACAATCCAAAGGGTATTGCGCGGAAGGAGTTTATTGCCAACCTTGCAGGAAATTATTTCATTATAAATAATGAAACCGGTGAAGTTTCAGGGACGTCTACAACAACTGTAGGTTATAACGGAACTATACCGGCCACCAATTATCCAAGGGTGCTGGCTGAAACTGATAATGGTACTACCTATGAGGTCGATAATTGGTTTAGTTTTGGCAGTCCTACATTATATTCCAGGATTTCGTCACAATTTCCTGCTTTTCATGCTTTATTAAGAAAAGCCGGTTACGATATTGATAAGGAATCGCGCTACAGTTTTATTTCCAACAGTGAATTCTATACGGTTTTTGTACCGAGTAAAGCTGCAATTGACAGTGCCGGATTAAACACTTTACCTGTAGAGGAGTTGCGAAAAGCTCTGTTGTTTCATTTTGTGCAGGGTGATCTTATTTTTACCGATGGAAATATGAGTGCCGGTTACTTTCAGACAGCCAGAATTGATGAGAAATCCACTCCGTTTTCAACGGTTTATTCCAGTGTATATATAGAACCAGGAATAGATGTGATACAATTTAAAGATAAAGAGGGTGCAGATTATGCAAAAGTTCAGGAGTCAGACCTTACGAACTTATTGACCGGAATCAGGCAGGGTACAGGACTTGAAGTGTTTCCGCCTACTTTTAATAATGCTGTAATTCATGAAGTGGATAAGGTGTTAAGTTTTGAAGAGTTAAAAACACGATAAACTTATAAAACAGTTTGATTAAATTAAAAACCAAGGATAGAGAACGAAATGAAACGACTAAAAACTACCATATTTTTAATTTTACTCCTCAGTAATTTTTGTGCGATAAGTCAGGAGAAAACCATTATCAGAGGAAGGGTAATCGACAGTTCGGATAAGACTACAATTATTGGTGCCAATATTGTGGAATATGACAGTGAAGACAGGGTAATTAACGGTACGATAACCAATGTAAATGGTGACTTTGTGCTTCCGTTGACGGATCCGTCAAATACGGTCAAGGTAAGTGTAATTGGGTATAAGATGAAGGAAATTAAAGTAGATCCGACAAAAACCATTATGGTTGAACTCGAATCGTCGGATGTTGCTTTGGGAGAAGTGACCGTTACTGCTGAAGCCAAAACTACCGGAAGTCTGACCAACATAGAAGATCGCGACAGGGCCTCTTCATCTGTCAAGGTTGATCTGATGGATATGCAGGATGTAGGTGTTGTGTCGGCTGCAGATGCCCTTCAGGGGAAAGTCAGTGGTCTGGACATTATCAGTGCTTCGGGTGACCCGGGGTCGGGCTCCCAGTTGGTAATCAGGGGCCTTAGCTCTATGGGCAACAGCCGTCCTTTAATTGTAATTGACGGAATCCCGCAGTTCAGAATTTCCGACAGCTTTGATTTAAGTTCTGCCGATTCGGAAGATATCAGTAACCTTATCAATATTGCACTGCAGGATATAAAATCCATTGAGGTGTTAAAAGATGCTGCTTCCACAGCTGTTTATGGTTCCAGTGGAGCTGACGGTGTTTTGCTAATAGAAACTCAAAAGGGCAGAATGGGGCAGGTGCGGTTTGATTACCAGTACAAATACAATTTAAATGTTCAACCCCCTCCGATTCCAATGTTGAATGGTGATGAATACATTATGTTGCAACTGGAAGAATGGCACAACAGCAGGGGAGTTTTTACCATTCCGCCTGAAATTGCGTACGACAGGGATTTTATCGATTTTTATAATTATTCTGCCAATACCGACTGGATTTCACAAATTACACAGGATGGACAGACACACGATCATTATTTCAGCATCTCCGGGGGGGGACAAAAGACCCGGTATTTTACTTCATTTGGATTTATCGATGAAGGAGGAACTACCATTAATACCAATAATCAGAGGTTATCTACCCGTATAAACCTGGATTATTTCCTGTCGCAAAAACTGTTGTTCCAGATTAAATTTAGTTATTCCAACAATACAACCTTAGGTAATATTGACATTTCAGGCCGGAATATTCGGGAGATGGCATACATTAAAGCACCGAATATGAGCATTTGGGAATACGATGCAAACGGTAATCTTACCGGAGAATATTTTAATCCCATTAACAGTTACCAGGGAAGCGGTTCTACTTATTTTAATCCTGTTGCAGTAGGGAGCTTAGGTAAAAACGACAGAGTTGTGAACCAGCTCGAAAATACCTTCCTGCTTCAGTACCGGTTTAATGACTGGATTACCTTCCGTGAAACTGTATCGTTTCAGTACCAGGGACAAAAAAGAAACAGTTTTCTGCCTTATAATGCCATTGGTGCCGATTGGTTGTCGAGCAATATCAACAGGGCAGATGAAACTAACAGCATAAACCAGGGGATACATACGGAATCTCAGCTTACTTTCGGTTCGCCTTTTAAGAACCAGGATCATCAGCTTTCCGGAGCCTTCACATGGATAACCGATGATGCAAGGTCCGAATCAATGAGAATTCAATCTACCAAATCTCCCAGCGTTGATATTCAGGATCCGGCAGTGGATGCTCAGATTGACTACATCAGTTCCGGTTCAAGTGAACGCAGAATGCTCAGCGGACTTGGTAACATTAACTATAAATTTCTCGATCGTTACATGCTGCAAACCATCCTGCGGGCTGATGCACATTCTTCCTTTGGGCAGGATAACCGTTGGGGTCTTTTTAAAGGTATTTCTCTTGGCTGGAGGTTTTCCAGCGAACCTTTCCTTAGCGGACTGGAATGGCTGGGTGAAAGTAAATTACGTTACAGCTGGGGAGTTTCCGGACGGCAGCCGGGCGATGTATATGCACGTTTTGCTATCTATGAGTCAACCCCAACCGGAAGTTACATGACCAACCCTGCCATTGCACCTACAAAACCTCAGTTAAACAATTTACGGTGGGAAACCATTACTTCCAATAATGTAGGTATCGATCTGAGTTTATTTAAAGATCGCATATACATACAGGGTGATATTTATAATAAAGTAACCAGTGATATTTTATTTGGACACGATTGGCGTGTAAGTGATTTTTATCCTATTCCTTATTCTTCAGGATATCAGGGTCTTCAGTACCTTAATGGCGGTCAGATGACCAATAATGGCTGGGAACTGATGTTCGATTATAAGATTGTAAGGACCAAAGACTGGTTTGTTTCTGTTAATTTTAATACTTCGCAAAACGTCAATGTATTTAACAAGTTGCCCGACAATTTCAGTACCGAACGCTCTACATCAATCGGGAATGGCCAATATCCAAGGCTGGTTCAGGAAGGTGAACCCATTGGTTCATTTTTTGGATTCCGTTACCTCGGTGTGTGGGTAAACGATGAAGATGTGGTAGCAAGAGATGCAGATGGAAATATTATGCAGGACAGTGAGGGAAGGCCTATTCCTTTACGTTATTCCGATACATATATTTTTAAAGGGGGGGATCCCATTTATGAAGATGTAAATTATGACGGAGTAATCGACTTAAATGATGTGGTTTACCTGGGAGATTCGAATCCGAATTATATTGGTGGGTTTGGAACCAATCTGAAATACAAACGGTTTGATTTTTCTATGGCTTTTCACTACCGGCTTGGTTTTGATATTGTAAATGGAATTGCTATACAAACGGAAGGAATGAATAACCGCAACAACCAGAGTAAGGCAGTTTTGAGCCGGTGGCGTGTTCAGGGTCAGGATGAAAAAGGAATGTTGCCTCGTGCATACATGAACCATCCTGCAAATAACTTAGGATCCGACCGTTATGTGGAAAAGGGAGATTATATCAGGTTGAACAGTATGAAAATAGGGTATGAACTTAGCAAGGAGACTGCCAGCAAACTCGGATTAAGAAGGGCTGTGATTGCATTAAGCGGCAGAAAGCTGTATACATTTACCAATTATTCAGGACAGGATCCTGAAGTCGGGCAAAATGCTTCTGATCCATTCTGGATGGGAGTGGATAATGCACGAACTCCGCCACCCATAGTATATACCTTTAGTTTAGCAATAGGATTTTAAAAATAAAAATATGAAACACAGAATAAAATATTTATCGTTAATATTCGTAATGCTGGTTCATTTTTCATGCAACACCAACGACTGGCTGGAGCTACTTCCTCCAGGAGGGTTGATTAAAGAAGAGTTCTGGCAGTCGAAAGAAGATGTTGAGGCCGTGTTGATGGCAGCCTATGAATCATTTGCTTCTATGGACAGATCCCTTTTCCTGTATGGGGAACTCAGGGCCGATTTGATACAGCGTGGCCCCAATCAAGGATCAAGTGAACAAAATATTATGGAAAATAATATTTACCCGGATAACAGCTTCGTCAACTGGAGTAGTTTTTACAGCGTTATAAATTATTGCAATGAAGTGATAAAAAATGCACCTCTTGTTCAGGAAATAGACAATACCTTTACCGATTTCCAGAAGCAGAGTTTTTTGGCAGAAGCCTATTTCCTGAGAAGCTTAAGTTATTTTTACCTGGTTCGCATATATCACGAGGTCCCTTTAATTCTTGAACCACAAGACAGCGACAATGCAGATTTTTATGTGGCAAAATCTTCGGAAGAAGTAATTTTAGAACAAATTGTAAAGGATTTAAAAGAATACCGCGCTTTTGCGCCATCGGGCAGTTTCATTACCATTGAAGAAAATAAGGGAAGAGCATCGAAAACTGCATACGATGCATTGTTGGCCGATATTGCTTTATGGAGATTTCAATATGAGGAAGTTCTGCAACATATAGCCCATATTGAGGAGGTTGAAGGATTGGAATTGATGCCTCCCGGAAAATGGTTCGAGATATTTTATCCTGGAAATTCGCTTGAAAGTATTTTTGAATTTCAGTTCGACGGTAACCGGAATCAACCAAACGGAACGTACGGATTGACGCATCGGACCAGTTTCCAATACCTACCAAGTCAAAAGGCATTGGAGATGTTTGCCTTTGAGTTTTCATTTGAATTAATCAGGGGTGAGGATGCTACCATTGCCAAAATCGGAGAAAACAATTACATCATCTGGAAATATGTAGGCCGCGCTCCCGATGGCCAATCCTTCCGCTCAGGAAGTGAACAGTACAGCGCTAACTGGATTTTATACCGTTATGCCGATATTTTGCTGATGAAGGCTGAAGCATTATCACAACTGGGGAGATTTAATGAGGCTTTACAGATAATTAACGAACAAATCAGGGAAAGGGCAAATGTTCCGGGCCGGAGTATAGCCTTTACACCGGTAGCCTTTGAGGATGCCATTCTGGAAGAAAGAGCACTGGAACTGGCTTACGAAGGGAAACGCTGGTTTGATCTTCTGAGGATGGGACGAAGAAACAATTTTGCCCGGAAAAGCAAACTCATTGAAATAATTGTTGCAAATGCACCTTCTACACAGAAAAGGGTACTTGCTGCAAAACTTTCGAATCCGTTAGGATGGTATCTTCCTATTTACAGTAACGAAATTGAAAGGAATATTAACCTGGAACAAAATCCTTATTATGATTTTTAGTATGAAAAATAGTATATATGTATTTCTGATATTGATTGCAGGTCTTGTTTTTTCTTGTAAGGAAAATGATGAGCGTATAGCCATTTTTGAGGATACCTTTCAGCTTACAATTATGGATTACCTGGAATCAAAAAAGGATTCTTTCTCTCAATTTATTCAAATAATTGAAAAAGGGAACCTGAAACAAGCGCTTAGTGCCTATAATCCCGACGGGAATGGTTATACGGTATTTGCACCGGATAATAGTGCCATTGAAAAACTTATAAATGAGAGCACTCAGTTTTCCAGCCTGAACGATATTCTGGATAATCCAAGTGTGGCAGCATCGTTTTGCCGCTATCATGTAGTCAACATGAAAGTACGTTCCAACGATTTTCCTTTCGGAGCCTTCACTGAACCAACCCTTTCAGGTGATTATCTTATAGTCAATTTTATATTGGAAGGCGATACTGCATATTATAAAATTAACAACCAGTCACCGGTTTCGCGTCCCAATATTGAAACTTCAAATGGTTTTGTTCATCTTCTGAGCAGGGCATTAGAACCGGTTACCTTTACCAGCTATAAATTAATTGAACAAAATCCGGGTGTTAATATATTTAAAGAAGCTGTGGATATTACCGGCCTGCGGGATTCCATTAATTTTAATCTTAAGATAGATGAAAACAGGCTGGCTGTAACTGTTTTGGCTGAACCTGATACGATATACCAAAAGGCAGGAATAAATTCGCTTAATGATCTTATAACCCTGATTAGCCCGGATAATTCCGATTATACAAGTCCGGCAAATCCTTTATATAATTATGTGGCTTATCATATTTTATCAGGGAATTATTATATTGATGATTTCATTAACAGGAATACCAACTACAATACCTATTCTGAAGTTCCAATACGTATTGATGGCCGGGGTCTTGATATTGCAATAAATCCGGGGAAAGAGATTTTTGATACGTTAATATTTCAGGGAGATACCACCATTGTTAATTTCATTAAAATAATTTACGACCAAAGCAATGTTGTTTCACAGAGCGGACCCATTCACTACATCGATCAGGTAATGAAACAATACGCCCCTTCACGTGCCACAACATCCTATCAATTTTATGAAGAACCTGTTCTTAATAATTACTACCAGGAAAAGGGGGAATTTTTAATTGAGGAGCAGTCGTTGAACAAAATTACCTGGTCGGGCGCCGATTTGTTTTATGTCGCAGGTGAAGCAGGGTCATCCAATGCATCCAATCTGGATTACCTGATGATAACCGGTGATTTTAACATTTCGTATAAAACACCAAGACTGGTTCAGGGAAGATATCGGGTATATTTAAGGGCAGAATCGTTTAATTCTGCAAATGCAGTAGTTGAAGTGCTTATCGACAGGAAAAAAGTGGGTGGCATGGTTGATTTGTCATTGGGAAGTACACCTACCAGCCCGTTCAGGAATATTGAACTCGGAACCATTGAATTCAGCAGATATGCAGAACATGATGTTGAAATACGTTCCTTAATACCTGGCCGGTTATTATGGGATTATATTCAATTTGAACCTTATTAATAAATCATAAACGAAATGAAGTTAAAATCATACATAGTTATATCGTTAGCCATCCTGTTTTTTACATCGTGTGAGCAGGACTGGGAGGATCATTATGATGTTTTTCCGGCTACAGTTGATGAAAATGTCTGGAATGCCATGCAGCAGGATCCCCAAATTTCTGAATTCGTTCAGATATTGAAAGATTTTAAATACGATACGTTATTCATACGTGAAGATGGAAACATACGTAATGATTCCTATACTGTTTTTGTTCCCACAAATGATGCTGTTGCTCAGTTTAAAAATGAAAATTCATTCGACAGTGTACTTGTAAGGTATCATATTTCATCCCATTTTATTCAATCCGGAAATATTACAGGTACACGCCAGATTCAGACATTAGCGACAAAGTTTGCCTTTTTCCAGAGAACAGGAAATCAATTGAAACTCGATGATATTCCTATTATTAAGGAGAGTCCTTTATATAAAAACGGGAAATACTTTATATTGGAAAAAGTTGCCAAACCTTTGCCTAATCTCTACGAATATTTTGCTTTCACGAATCCTATTTTAAAAAAATACATTGACAGCAAAGATTCTGTTGTCTTAGACAGGGAGAAAAGTAAACCTATTGGATTCGATGAAGAGGGAAATACGATATTCGATTCCGTAATTATTGACTACAATAAGTTTGAAGAGGAATTTTTTCCTGTAAGTAAAGAATCCCGTAATCAAACTGCTACAATCGTATTTCCTAAAAAGGAGGATTATGAAGCTGCCCTTACTGAGATGGCATTAAATATGAATATCCCGGGATATTCTACCTATAATGATATTCCTGAGGAATGGCAACACGATGTTTTGGTTCCTCATTTACTGGAACAAGGAGTGTTTGAAAGTTTGATGGAACCCGAAGATTTTCGTCCCAAAACAGTCAGAGATACAGCTAAGTTGAGAAATATTCTGGGTGACAGTATCTGGATTTTTTATGAACCAATTGATAAAGCAATTACCAGTAATGGGTATGCATACAACTACAAGAGTTTTTCAATACCTGATTCCCTGCATTCCGGTTCGAATGTTTTTGAAGCCGAATGGCTTTTAAAAGAAACCGGGATTAACCGGTATGCCTGGATTAGAAGCGATATGGTACAAAGTGATCAGTATTTTGCCCCTCTTCAGGAATACATAAGCTCAGCTTCCAATGATACCATTATACGGGTTTTGTTTCCAAAGAATTATCCGGGTAACTTCTCTTTGGAATTTACGACCAAAAAAATGTTTCCAAGAAAATATCTGATGATCGTGCAGACTCATATGAATATCGGGGGTGTATATGAGATATATGTAAACGATGAACTTATGAGAACATTTGATTATTACGATTTTACCCGGTACAGACAAGTAATGCCCAGTGTTGTCCCTGGGAAAAGATATTTACCCATGGGTAACTTTAACAAATTTGACATGTGGGTGGATAACATCAGCGAATACGACAGGGCAAAAATAAAGTTCAGATATAAAGCACCTGGTTTTGTCCCCAACAACGGATTGGTAATTGATTATATAGATTTTGTACCTGCATCAAGTTTTGAATAATAATGGATACAAAAAATAAAATAGTATACAGGAAGATAAGCGGGAAGTACTTTTCAAATGGCTTCTCATTAAGCCGGTTTATAAGGTTTAATTTAAATGAAATTATTAATATAAGAAAAACTCAATCATTAGAAGGGGGAGTTTTATTAAATACAGCCGACCTACCTATGACTAAAAAGATGCCTGACATGTATAATTTAACAAATTTCGATAAAGTTAAACGTTTTGTCCTTTTAACCACCCTGTTGGTGTTTGGGTATACATTCCTTTATGCTCAGGCACAGGATTCGGTAATTATCAGTGGAAAGATAGTTAACGGGGCAAACGAGCCGGTTGCAAATGTTTCCGTTGCCGTAGAGGGATCTTTTGAATTGCCTGCGGTTACCGATGAAGAAGGAAAATTTGAAGTTGTTGCTTCTTCAAGATTTGATTGGTTAAATATTCAGCCGTCAAGTACGTACAAATCGAAGAGGATATTTTTGAATAACCGTACCGATTTAAAAATATACCTGACAGAACTGGATGTTTCCTCGGGTGCGGATGAATTGAAGATTTTATCCCAGCCGACATTAAGACGGAATATTGTTTCGTCATTATCTACTGTAAGTACAGATAATATAAAACAATTTACAGATATTACGGTTGATCAGTATTTACAGGGGAAGGTTCCGGGTTTGCATGTAGTAACCCGTTCAGGGGATCCCGGTAGTGGTGCCTTTTTATTAATGCGTGGCATAAGTTCACTGAATGCTTCCAATCAACCGCTGTTTGTTGTCGATGGAATTCCGGTAATGTCAAAAAATATTTTTGGTTCAAATCTCGATGGTTTTTCTTACAATCCTTTATTAAGTATTAATAATCAGGATATTTCCAAAATTACAGTCGTTAAAGATCCAACCATCACTGCTGCATATGGATCAAAGGCATCAAACGGACTTATTTTTATTGAAACACTTGCTCCGACAGCAGTTCAGACAGTAATTGATTTTGATTTCAGGAGTGGGTATTCCCTTTCTCCCATACGTCAAATCCCACAAATGAATGCAGTACAGCACAAAACGTTGATAAGCGAAGTGCTGGTATCTTCCGGAAAATATGAAGAACTTACTCTGCTTGATTATCCCAACCTTTTTCTGAAACCGAGTGATGACCGGTGGAATGATTATCAGCACGATACCAAATGGCAGGATATTATCTTCAGCAATTCTGTTTTTTCCAATTTAAATGTGAATGTTAAAGGGGGTGATGAAATTGCCCGTTACGGATTATCGTTTGGATATTTGAATGCTAACGGTATAGTGAAAACAACTCAGTACGATGGGTTTAATTTACGATTTGTGAGTTTGCTAAATATCTTTCCCTGGCTGAAAATGGATGCAGGAATGTCATTAAATTACAGTACATCCAATTTAAAAGAGTCAGCCAAAGTTTCCCAAACCAATCCTATTCTTGCAAGCCTTGCCAAGTCACCCATGCTGAATCCTTTCCAATACGATAATGAAGGGCAGGAAATCAGATTACTGGCCCCGGTTGATGAAATTGGCGTTAGTAATCCACAAGCTATAATTAATAACTATGAAGCAACAAATAATAATGTTCATTTTATTTCTACATTAGGAGCAGAAGCAACCATTAAAAGCAATCTTATCCTTAAATCAAATTTTGGCCTTACCTATAATGTGTTGAAAGAATCGATCTTTATGCCAAATCAGGGAATGGAGCTTTATTACAATGATGAAGCAATGAATGTTTCAAAAGGAACTTCCAATTCGTTGACTTCTCTGTATAATAATACCTTTTTACGATATGAAAATAACATAGGAAAGAATCACTATTTTACTACAAATACCGGGGTTAATCTTTGGACAAATAATTTCGAACTTGATTGGGGCCTAACCAAAAATGCCCACGAAAACGATCAGTACCGGATGCTTCAGGATGGAACAAATAACCTCAGGGAAATAGGCGGTGAAAACCGGAAATGGAATTGGTTGTCGTTTTACGAGCGTGTGCTGTATACCTATAAAGACAAATACCTTTTTTCTGGTTCTGTTTCTCTTGATGGTTCTTCCCGTATTGGTAAAGATGCTGATAATACATTAAAAATTAATGATTTACCTTTTGGATTCTTTTATGCAGGAGGAGTTGGATGGCGTGTTTCCAATGAACCTATCCTTAGAAACGTATCCTGGCTGGAAGAATTAAAGTTTAGATTTTCTTATGGCATCACCGGGAATGATGATATTGGTGAGACGAATGCTACAAATTATTACAACACTGCCAAGTTCAGGGAAACAGTAGGTTTGTATCCTGCACTTATTCCAAATGATAAGCTTACTTATGAAACTGTTTCACAGACGAATTTGGGTATGGATTTGGCTTTGGCGGGTAACAGGTTTGTCACCAGTATTGATGTTTACGAGGCCATTACTGAAAACATGCTTATTTATACTCCCTTAAAATCATACTTTGGTTATGAATTCAGGCCTGAGAATAGTGGAAAAATGCAAAACAGGGGAATAGATCTTAGTGTATTTTTCAGATTGGTAGAAAGACCTGCATTTAAATGGGACATTCAGACTTCGCTCTCTACCGTGCAGAATGAAGTGCTCGAAATTAAAGGTGACAGGTTAGTCACGTCCATTGAAGGTGCTGAAATTATAAACATGGAAGGGGCAGAAGCCAACAGCTTTTATGGATACATTTTTGAAGGAGTTTATACAACAACTGAAGAAGCTCAATCTGCAGGATTGGTTAACGAAAGGAGAATCCCCTACAGGGCCGGTGACGCAAAATTTGCTGATTTATCCGGACCCAACGGAGAACCGGATGGTATCATTAATTCGCATGATAAAACGGTTATAGGTTCATCCTTACCCAAATATTTTGGTGGATTTTCCAATACCTTTACATTTAAGCGTTGGGAATTAAGCGGATTCGTTCAGTTTGCCCAAGGACAGGAAGTATTCAATTACATCCGGTATAAAAATGAAAGCATGAGTGGCCTTGAAAACCAAAGTACGGATGTATTAAACAGGTGGCAGTATGAAGGACATGAAACTTCTGTTCCACGTGCTTTATGGAATGATCCTGTTGGCAATGCCTATTTTTCAACCCGTTGGATTGAAGATGGTACCTATATTCGCCTGAAAAATATTTCGCTTAGTTACACATTGCCACAGGAGTTTTTGTTTTTTAGAAATGCCAAATTTTATGTCACTGCAAGTAATGTGTATACATGGTCACGATATTTAGGATACGATCCTGAATTTGCCTACTCCTTTAAACAGGCTGATCAGGGGGTTGATTACGGTTTGAGCCCGCAGCCGCGGCAATTTATGGTGGGTATTAAATTAGGTTTATAACACTTTTAGCTATTTTATACAGTATGAAAAATTTCAGCCAATATAAAGCAATTATTGTTTCTTTTATTGTATCGGTTCTTTTCTTCAGTTCCTGTAAGGATTTTTTGACACCTGACCAGGAAACGCATATAACGGAAGATAAGTTATTTGATGACTGGTATGAATACCGCTCCGCAGCTATGGGATTGTATGCCATTCAGCAAGATTTGGTAGAACAGCTCCTGATTTTGGGAGAACTCAGAGGTGATTTACTTACTGTAACAGAAAATGCTGATGCAGACATGATTGAGATAAATAATTTTAATGTCTCGAAAGAAAATAAGTATGTGTCACCAACGAATTTCTTTAAGCTGATTTCTTCCAGCAATAAACTTATTAGAACATTGCAAAAGCAGCATCCTGAAGTGATGGATCGTAACATTGCCATAACCAACTACGACAGGCTTTATGGTGAAGCTTTGTGTATGAGGGCATGGGCCTACTTTAATGCTGTACGGATTTACGGCAAGGTTCCTTTTATTTATGAATCCCTTACAACAATTGATGAAGTGGATAATTATCTGGAATCTGCATCAACATATATCGACAGTGTAGACATTAGTTTCGGAAAAGACGGTTACAATAACGATACGGTATATAATACACCTGTTACCCTGGAAAAACAATATTTTGATGAAAAACTGGTAATTGACTATTTTACCAACGAACTTAAAACAAAAGTAAAAGATGTAGGTGTAAATCATTACATAGAAAATAATGACAATACATGGGAGGTAACAATCTGGAATAACTATGCAATGAATACCCTTTTAGGATTGATGCATCTTACTGAAGGTGATTTGGCAAAAGCTGCTGTTTATTTCGAGAAAATTGTTTACCTGTCATCAGAAACTAACCGTTATCAGTTGGATGCCACCTTTACGAATGCAGGCTGGCGGAATATATTTGGCAACGTAAGCACTCAGGAGCACATCTATACTCTTTGGTTTAATAAAGCGAACCAGCAACAAAATGAGCTGCAAAAGATATTTGAACCAAGAGGTCCTCATCAATACATGTTGAAGCCAACACGAAAAGCCGTGATGAACTGGGAGACCATCTGGGATAATTACAGTTTAAGCATTAATAATAGTCAACCCTGGAGAACCAGAACTTCAAATAAAGGAACGCCTGGTGACTTTTTCAGGGGTTATGGTGTTTCCTATATTTACCTTCGCGATGGGGTGCCTATTCCGAGAGAAGATATAGAAAGGATGCTTTTTCTTAAATCGCATAATGATTTCAGGAATGCAAATTTAATTGCCGAGGGAGCCGATACTGTGGTGTGGAAATATTCCTGGAATAAAAATATTTTTGATGAGGATGCCAATTTTATCATTTACCGTGCAGCCGGTGTGCATCTGTGGCTGGCTGAAGTATATGTGTATTGGGCTTATGAGAGAAACCAAATCATAAGCACATTCACTACAAATGCTGTAAATATTGTGAACGATGGCAGAAATTACAGCTCCCAAAATAACCGTCCGCAAAAAGGTATCAGAGGACGTGTCGGCTTTGGCGATTCCAGCGATGGAATTAAAGTGGGTAACATCAACTATGTTCACGATCCGTTTACAAATGAAGTTGTTAGTTATATTGATCTCACAGGTAATTTTAACGGGCTTCAGGAGCTTCTGGAATCATATATCATGGATGAAAGGGCAAGGGAACTTGCTTTTGAAGGGGAACGTTTTTACGACCTTATCAGAGTTGCCAAGCGACGCAACGATCCTTCCTATCTTGCCAGGGCTGTTGCCCAAAAATATCCTGCAGATAAAAGAGATGAAATTTATAATCGTTTGCTGAATGAAGAGAACTGGTATATTCATTACTTTGACTAAAGAGTAACTGACGACAAATAGTTAAAGTTGGGAAAGTGTTTAAGTTTCTTCTTAAAGCTTTCCCAATTTTTTTTGTATAACTGTTTTATATCTGCTGTTTGTATTTATGGTCATTAATTAAGGAATTCTATAACGGGTGAGAAATCATGTGTTTTTCATTTCTCCTTTGGATATATTATCCTATGAATACTGGTAAGGTCAGATATCCTGAGAGAAGGCAACTACCGGCTTTTAATTACCCGAGATCCCGATGAAGCACGCTGGATTACCCGGCTGTACAACAACAATGTACCTGAGAAAACCGGTTGAAGGTGATAATAATATTACATACAGTTTTGAATACGATGACCCGGGAAGGCTGAAAAAGGAAACTGCAAACATACTGGGCCGGAGTTTTATTTCGGAAACGGGATATAATGCCATTTCGCAGGTAAATCATATTAAAATTTCCTGTAACCGGATACACTGGTGTGAACGGAACTGTCAATATCTTTACTGCTAACGGCTACACCCTGGGCAACGGGCTTAATGACAGATCTTGCTGCTATTTCTGGGAACCAGAGCTGCAGTGAACCAGTATTCCTTGCCAAATGGCATGGCTTTATATTTCTATCATGTTTAATTTATTCAGAGGGATTACTGTAACTGAAGGGCTTCTTTTTTGAACTGTATTTCCACCATAAACCAAATATCCCTCTTCCTCCTGTGTCAGTTTATTCCAATAGCGGATTCCCTTGAAGAATTCGTCAGAAACCGTCTGGCCGGATTTGATTTCAACCGGAAGCCGGGAGTTCTTTCTTTTTATAAGTAAATCAATTTCGTTTCCTGTATTGTCACGCCAAAAAAACAAATCGTTTGATTTTCCTTTATTGTAAAGCCTTTTAAGAAAATCAACAACTACAAGGTTTTCAAACAAGCTACCCCTGAAGGGATGGATTGTTAACTGGGAGGTGTCATCTACTCCCATCAGCGCAGTAGCAAGACCTGTATCGTAAAAGTAAAGTTTGGGCATTTTAACTATGCGTTTATTATAATTTTTATGATACGGTTGCAGACGGAATATAATAAAACTTGCTTCCAGAACTCCTAACCAGGCTCCAATGGTTTTAACATCAACACCTGCTTCGGCAGCAAGACTGCTCATATTTAACAATTGGCCTGTACGGCCGGCACATAACCTAAGGAAACGTTCGAATGTATATAAATCAGAAATATTTTTTAACAGGCGGACATCGCGCTCTATATAGGTTCGGATGTAATTGGCATAATACTTTACCGGGTCCAGGTTTCTCTGGTGTAATGCAGGGTATCCTCCTGTGAGCAATAACCGATCGGTTTGGTTTTCACCTGCATTTATTTCCGATAGTGTTAAAGGCAGTAAAAACAGATATCCTACCCTGCCGGCAAGGCTTTGGGAGATATTATCCTGAAGCAGAAAATTGTTTGAACCGGTAAGAATAAATAAACCGGTGTTCTGATGCTCATCCAAAACCTGTTGCAGATACGAAAACAATTCAGGAGCACGCTGTACTTCATCCAGGATTGCCCCATCGGGATAGTTTGATAAAAATCCTCTTGGATCGTCAATTGCGTATTTGCGGATATCAGGATTCTCCAGGTTTGCATAAGGTTTGTCGGGAAATACCATACGAACAAGAGTGGTTTTCCCCGATTGTCTTGGTCCGGTTACTGCTACTGCTTTAAACTGAATAGCGAGCAACTTTAATTCGTCTGCAGCCTCACGATAAATCATGTTGTAAATTTACAACTTTGGATTCTAATTCCAAAATTGTAAAGATGTCGGCAGGTTAAATTCGGTAACAACAACATTAAAGCTCATTGAGAAAATCTTTTGCCGGTTGCAGTTTTATTTTTCCTTCCTGATGTTGTTTTACCTGTTTCAAAGAATGCTGCAAATCATCAACAAACTGTTGTTGTTCCTTAGAAATCTGCTTAACTTTTTAAAAACCCAGATTATTTACTAATTCCATGAAAAAGTTAAATTTATTCTCAGGTATATCAATTATTACTCGTGGCATAATCATCAATAATTGTGCAATAAAAATTGCCGGTATTAATTTTCCGGATAGCTACAAAATTAACTTATAAAAGTGTCATAAGCAAGTTAAATTAATGTAGTTATCCATGAATGGCCTATAAATGGTAATCAATGAATATAGTGAAATACAACTTCGACGGTACTGTCTGGTAACTCCTCGTTCCCATGCGCTTTCATTGCGTGTTCAAATAGCGGTTAATTTTTAATTTTAATTTGGTCTCAGGAAATCGATTACATGTTTATAGCAAGATTAACATACAAAGGTTATACGACTCCGGCCGGAGTCGAAGATTTTAATTGGCAATGGCCTTTCTATAAACGTGTGACCTCTCCGAGGTCAGGAGCTTTGATGCAGCTTATCAGGATTTGTAATCCTGACCTTGTTAACCTTGGAGTTATAATTTTTAACAGGATTGCAAATCCGGTCCAGCAGGACTGCGGTTTAGGGCTGCCAATCCACCTCCATCAGTAACTGAATAAACCGGTTCCATTTCTCATTATCTACATTTCCGTCCAGTCCCAATCGTACAACTACAAGATTCTTTTCAGGAATCACCAGGCAGATGTTGTTGTTAAATCCCCTGGCGGCAAAAGTTCCCTCAGGGGCGTCAGGGAACACACCCGACGTCCACCAGTTGAAGCCATAAGGGGTGTTATCGCCCGGAATAAACTTCCCAATTTGAGGAGAGGTGGCTTCTTTTATCCATACTTCCGGAAGAATTTCCCTTCCGTTCCATTCCCCTTTATTCAGAAACAATTGCCCGAATTTCGCCATTTCAGTGGCTGAAATATATATTCCCCGGGCTTTGTTGCCAGCTCCTCCGTTCACTGTTACCCCATCAGTTTCCCCAAAATCCTTCCAGTCCCAACCACTGTCATCCATCCCAACAGGTTCAGCAACTTTTCGTTTAAAATAGCTTTCAAGCGGTTCACCCGCAACAACTGTGAGTGCCTTCGCAAACAGGTTCATAGCTGAATCCCAGTACCGGAATCCTGATCCAGGAGCAAATAGTGGTTCGGGTGAAGGCTGAAAAGGTGTACTGCTTTGACCATGCCCTCCGGCAGCATCATCGCCTGCTGCCTTATATCCTGATGTGTGGGTCGCAAGATGCCTGAATGTTATCCCGGAATAATGTTCTTTTAATTCGGGCAGAAGATCACTGACTTTGTCGTCAGGTGAACATTTCCCTTCAGCAATTAACAATCCCAGAACCGTGCTGGTGAATGATTTGGTACACGACCATACATTCTGTACAACTTTACTTTCTGTACCTTCAAAAACCGTAGCTCCATCCCTTAGTACGACTACCTTTTTAATGCCATCTTTTCCGCATTCGCTTTCAAGATAAGCCAATGCCGCCTGAAGTTTTTTATTGGAATCAGTGGTGTAAGATGCCACCGGACCGTTTTTCACTCTGTCACTATAGAATGAACTGCTGAAAGAAATTGTATTAAAAAACAGGAAAATGAAAATAAATAAATGGATTCTCCACATTATAACTGAATTTGAAAAAGAATATTTCAGAACTAAAATTCACGGGATAAACCTCATTTATAATTCATCGCATCATTTCTTGGATGACTGGAACAATTGAATTTACCTTTCGTAAAGAAAATACACCCGATACCCTGCTAAGAAAATAAAACTTTTTATTTTTACAAAATTGAAATCAAAATGATATGAAAGGATTACCAATTATTCTTCTTGTTTATTTCTTAATTTTGAGCGGCTGCAGTACGAAAGCGTATAAACAGGTACCTGTTCAAAATCCGGAATACAGGCCAAATGTAGTTTTTGCCAACTTTGAAGATCTGACTTCTCCCAAATTCAAAAACCTTATTGAAAAGTACCAGCTGGATACCATCTTTCATGGTGAAACGGATGAATTTAAGCGGATCGTAATGTTACGACACTGGATCAAGTCACACATAAAAATTGATTTGGAGAATCCAAACTACAGCGGGAAAGGAGCTGTAGAGGGCATTTTGGATGCTGCCCTTCAGGGAGAAGGGTTTCATTGCGGACATTTTGCAACGGTTCAACACGGCATACTTAATGCCTACGGATATGTCACCCGCTTCCTGGGAGCAGGACCGGGAGTTCCCAGGGAATTTGACCCACATCACGGAACCAACGAGGTATGGCTTAATCAATACAACAAGTGGATGGTAATCGATGCCAAATACGAACATCATTTCGAGAAAGACGGGGTGCCCTTGTCAGCCCTGGAACTTCGCGACGAATTCCTGAAGAACAGGGGAAAGGATGTAGTCATGTTAAAGGGGCCTGATCCGGTTCCTGTGGAGTTCGATGAAGAAATCGGGGAAAGCAAGGAAGCCTTTATCCAGACGTTCACCTACATTACCTGGCAGGTAAACGGCAATATGTTTACAGCCTGGCCCAACCATAAGGAAACGGTGGTGTGGTATAACGATGCGTATCATAAAAACAACCCCTGGATACGCAGCGGAAGGCCTCACTGGGCATACAATAATCCCGGAATGGTAACTCTTGTTGAAAATCGTGATGCTGTTAACTGGTCTCCCAATACCATTGAATCAAAAGTAGTGCCGGATGGAAATACAGCCCGGGTAACCTTGCAGTCAGACACCCCTAATTTTAAGGAATACCAGGTGAAAGAACTTCCGTCGGGGAAATGGGAGAGGGCAGATGCAGAAACAACTTTAAAGCTCACCGGGAAAAAGCCTGCCTACGTGTTCCGGTCGGTTAACCTGGCAGGAGTAACCGGACCTGAACATCAGATTGTATTTGAAAGATAAACCGGTTAAGAGTTATAACAACAGGTAATGCCTGATGACTTTGACCTCATTTAATTTATAATGATGACCAAAACTAAAAAAATTAACCATTCCTACCTTTTCTTTATCTCCTTTACTGCGGCCATGGGAGGCTTTTTGTTTGGTTACGACACGGCTGTAATTTCCGGAACCATTGGCTTTGTGAAGGAAGGATTCAACTTAGACACCGTGATGGAAGGCTGGTTTGTCAGTTCAGCCCTGGTTGGTTGTATCATCGGGGTAAGTTTCGCCGGTGAAATGTCCGACCGGTTTGGGCGTAAAAGTTCATTGATACTGTCGGGATTTCTGTTTTTAATTTCGGCTGTAGGATGTGCCCTGAGCGCTTCTCATGCCGGATTAATCAGTTACCGGCTGGTAGGAGGAATGGGTGTAGGCATTGCATCAATGCTTTCTCCCCTTTACATATCTGAGGTCTCCCCTGCCGCAATCCGGGGCCGTATGGTTGCCATCTATCAGTTTGCCATAACCATTGGAATAGTGAGTGCCTATTTTGCCAATGCATTCCTGTTAAGGTTCAGTACGATACTCTCCTCTCAGACTCTGGATGGAATCATGCACCAGGTGTTTGTCAGTGAAGTCTGGCGGGCCATGTTTGGAAGTGAAACCATTGCTGCTCTTCTGTTCCTGATCCTGATGTTCTTTGTTCCTTCAAGTCCCCGGTGGCTGATAGCCAGAAACAGGCATGGAAAAGCTAAAAGAATCCTTGCCCGGATAAATCCATCAGAAAAGGTAAATGCTGAGCTGGCCTCAATTAAAGCCGCCATAGCAAAAGAAAAGGATGGTTCGTGGAAGGCTCTCTTTTCCAAAGGTACAAACGTGGTGCTTTTTGCCGGAATAGGCTTGGGAATCCTTTCCCAGTTTACAGGTATAAATGCCATTATTTATTACGGACCCCGTATAATGGAGGAAGCCGGTTTACAACTGAGCGACGCATTTGGCGGTCAGGTAATAATTGGCCTGGTGAATATGCTGGCCACCATTTATGCCATTATAAAAATCGATAAGTTTGGAAGAAAGAAGCTGATGCTGGGAGGTGTCAGCGGAATGTTTGTTTCTTTGGTTATAGTAGGGTTTTTGTTTTTGTCCGGACAAACCAGCAGCCTCCTTTTACTGCTGTTTATTCTCACATTTATAACTTCCTTTGCCATAGGTTACGGACCGGTTATCTGGGTGTTGCTTTCTGAAATATACCCCACAAAAATCAGGGGGCGTGCCATGTCGGTAGCAACCCTGTCATTATGGGCCGGAACAGCAATAGTTGGTCAGATGGTGCCCTGGATGCTCGTTACGCTTACCCCTGCAGGAACATTTTTTATTTTCGCACTATTTTGTATCCCGGTTCCTTTTATCCTGAGAAAAATTCCTGAAACAAAAGGCTTATCGCTTGAAGTTATCGAAGAAAATCTGCGTGGGGAAAGGCAGAAACCTGAACCTGCAGGGCATTCGTTCAGTATGTAAGCTTTGTGAACCTTTGTGCCTTCGCGTCTTCGTGGCTGTTCTTTTTGAAAGCAGCTGCGCCACTGATCCCGGAAATGAGAATGAAAGGTTTTTTTCTGCCACTAAGGCACAAATTCTCAAAGAATTCACTAAGGGGGATCAAGATTTACAGGGTTCACATTTCCCCTAAATGGATGCTGTCGCTCATCTCTGTCTGCTCCTGGTTGCGGAAGGCAATCCATACAGACGCAGGACCAGCTGACAGGGAAAGCTTCCACGCATACCGGCCTTCGGTGCGCTTCACGCGGGTAAAACTGTATTTGCAAGGATCGCTTCCTTTCGTAACAGCCATTACCATCAGTGTTCCGAACCGGTGGTTGGTCGCGGTATTGGCATCGTTTACCCATTCAATGAGAAGCCCGTCGGGACCGGAAGTAACCGTTGCATCCATCGGCACCGGCAGCGGACCCCGGCTTAGCAGTGCCCTGCTTTTATCCGCATAGATGTCAGGATATTCCCCGGCCACGGCATTGCGCATGCTGTACGACTGCGCCTTCGACCGGGCTGTGCGTCCCGCCTTTTGCGGCGGGAAAGTCAGCCTGATGAGCTCCAAAAACGGGCTTTTGAATTCGTTTACCACCTTCATCCGCTGCCTTTGTGCCGGCTGGTCCGGCGACTTGCGGTCGCAGTAATGCTCCGGCTTTGTGCGTATTATGCTCCGGCCATTCATTTTACAGACCACCAGGTTCCATAGTTTTTACCGGCCGGCATCAAAAAGGTCTTGAATTTTTGTCCTGATGTTGAAATCATTGTATTGCCATACAGATACCTTTGGCGTCATTTATTGGTAATTTTTTTGTATTAAATTGGTCATTATTTCGTTGAAAATTCGTTATATTACGAATTAACTACGAGTTAACTACGAATAAACTACCAATAAACTACGAAAAAATGAACTCTATGGTAGTTTCGTGCCAATAAAAAAAATGTCGGCAGGGGATAAACTTTCCAGTGAATTTCATGACAATTGAACCGGTGCAATCCCCAGGCTGGCAAGGATTTGTAACTCAGGCGAGGGGCATAATTACCGGAGCAGGGAATGGAGCCATCATGCTAATAAAAGGATAAAAATACGTTTATCGAATGGCGCTAACACTAAAGCACATTGGGACCAGGTGGGTAAAAAAATCAGGTAAACATGTGTTTGTAAAGAGAAATTGTCTATATTTAAACGTCAATCTTTAAACCAAAAGACCATGACCCTTGAAAATAAAACATCACGTCTGTTCCGGTTGCTTTTGTTACTGCTGAACAGCTATCCCAAAACACAGCAGGAATGCACCACTTTTCTGCAGATTCAGAAATCGGCTTTTTACAATTACCTCAGCGAACTGAAATCGTTTGGGTTTGAACTGCAGCAGAAGGAGGGGAGGTACTGGATAAAAGCAACAGATAAAACTTCACCGGTACTGGCCAACCTGCTTCATTTTTCGGAGGAGGAGGCTTATATCCTTGCCCGCAGCATCGATGGCATCGACGGGCACACGCAAACAGCCCTGCGGCTGAAACAAAAACTGGTGGCTTTTCTGAACCAGGATAAGGCGCTGGAGGCTTACCTGAGGAAGGAGAAATCCAAAATCGTTCAGATATTAAAGGCAGCTAAAGATAACCGGAAGCAGGTGCTGCTGATGAATTATTCGTCGGGAAACAGCCAGACTATTAAAAACCGGCTGGTAGAACCTTTTGAATTCAACGACGATTTCAATCTTGTTTATGCTTACGATACCGATAAGAAAGAAAACCGCCAGTTTAAGCTTTGCCGCATTCAGGATGCAGAGGAAACATTACTGGACTGGAAGTTTGAGCTTAAACACCATTCAATGCCGGTGGATGCATTCCGGAACAGCGGTAAACTGAATAAACAGGTGGTCTTTGAAATGAACCTCCGGGCCCGCAATCTGCTGGTGGAGGAGTATCCCCTGGCAGAGAAGTACATTTCAGATATTTCCGGCAACCGGTTCCGGTTTGATGCCCCTGTATCCAAATATGAAGGTCCCGGCAGGTTTGTGCTGGGAATGGCCAGTGATATTCAGGTTAATGGAGATGACGGGTTTATACATTACCTGAAAGAAAAAATTGAAAATTACAGGAATATTTTTTCGGATTCCACGAGTTGTGGAAAATGAAAACATACCTTGCTCCTGGTTTAAATTTACAATATGAACAGGATTGAATTTTTTAAGCGGCTATTTTTAGGAGGGGCAGCAGTTGTTGCCACAAAATATGCCGGTGCAGGTGTACCTGAAAAAGCTACAGATGTTTATCTTAATTCTCCCTACATTGCCGGATTTCAATATTACCAGGGAACTAAGCTGGAAGATCTTTTAAAGGAAAGTGATGTGCTTACACTGAAACGTCAGGCAGAGAACCCACATGATTATTTTGCTGTTGAAGTTTACCATGATAACAAAAAACTGGGTTACCTGCCCCGCTCCGGATAATAAGCTTATTGCCCGGATGATGGATCAGGGAGTAAACGTAACAGCAAAAATCAGAAGTATAGATCCGGATGCACACCCGTATAGGAGAGTGAAGATTCGGGTGTATGCGGAGAGGGGGTGATGGATAAATAATTGCAAAAGATGAAACACATATTACAGATCGCCAAAAATATAGTTGAATGCCAACAAAACAAGGAATAAAATATTTTGCCATTACAATTAACAATCGCACGCATGAGATTTAAAATTACAATGAATCGCACCGGGAAGCAACGGATGCTTCCAATGGATTACCAGTATTATATAAGTGCATGGATATACAAGGTGCTTGGAAATGCCGACAAGGAATTTGCTCGTTTTCTGCATGAAGAAGGCTATAGCATGGGATACCGGCAGTTCCGGTTTTTCAATTATTCGCCGCTCGACTTTGGCAGACCTGTGCTGTGGAAAGACAAAAGCCTCTTTGAAATAAATGCAGATCAACTGATTCTGATGGTTTCATTCCGGCTGAGCGAAGCTGCTGAGAAATTTATTATTGGACTTTTTAACAACCAGCAAACTTTTATAGGTGACAAATTTAACGGGCTCGATTTAGCTGTGACACAGGTTGAACGGATGGCAGAGCCTGAACTGCAGCAAATAATGAAATACCGTGCCTGTTCGCCTGTGGTTATCAGCCAAAAATCGGAGCAGGATAAATATGCACAGTACCTGTCGCCTGACAAAGAAGGATATGCCGATCTGTTTTTGAAGAATCTGGATATGAAATACCAGGCGCTTCCCATTTGTAAAGAACCTTCCATAGATTCCGGATTCTATGTTGAACCCGGCAGCCGGATACGTTCAAAACTGGTTACGGTAAAGCCCTATACCCCGCAGCAAAGCAAAGTAAGAGGCTACCTCTTTGATTTTGAACTTACCGCTTCGGAAGAAATGCACCGGATGGTTCTGGATTGCGGTGCCGGGGAGAAAGGATCAGCGGGGTTTGGGTGGTGCGAGAAAGATCCGATACTAAATAAAATTAATGAAAAATGATAAAAGAAATTGTACAATTTGTAGATGCTTTACCACCGGAAACATTTAGCCGAAACCTGCAATTAAAAGAAGGCATGTATATGTTTCTGACTTTTCAGGGTGATAGGCTGTTTATTGATGAAAATGAAATTCTGTGGGTGAATAAAAACACTGAACCTGATTACCTCTATTTTGAATTTCTCAAGCGATACAACTTAAGTAAAATGATCACTGGTAAAAGCATGAATTCCACTGAAAAAATATTTATTGATATCGGAACTCCTTATGGAATATCTATTTCAGGGAAAGGCATAAAACCGGATATAAAGAAGAATGAAACATTGCTCCAAAAAAGAAAAAAACAGAACAATGCATTGTTAGCTTATTTTAAAGCGGTTGAAAAGTATATGAATGAAGACGATAAATTTATTGTTGAGAAATACTTAAACCTGTTAAAAGCATTTATCGAAAAAGATTTATTGAACTTTTTTCATAGAAAAGTAAAACTTGTTTATAAAGAAGATAATATAGAATTTCTTTTTGCACACGAGAAGAAAGAGATTAAAATAAAAGATGACTTTGTTTTCTACTTTTTTCTAAAATCTCCCTCGTTAAATGAATACGAACAATACCATAAAAAGTATCTTGAAAAGAAAGTATTTCTATATGATATTAAAGACGATGAAACCCATGGCATTTGCAACGAACTGACGACAGGGAATATTTCAAAAAAACAATTCATGAGACATAAAACTGCTACATTCAATGCGAGTTTTAAAGTTGATGGATTAGTTGCGAAAAAGATATACCAATTCTTTAATTTAAAGAACGATAATAAAATATTACCAAATCCGTGTCCCATTTTTATTGATCAGGATGAACTTAATACTGAATTTGTCCAATTTCAAAAAGATGGTAAATCCCTTTCATATAAAGAATTAATAAAAAGCTTACTGAATAAGCATGAACTTGAAACTTTGCAAAATTATTATCTAATATTCTTTCAAGGAGGTTTGAAAAAAACACAAATTGTTGATGTTGATTTTATCCCACAATTTCAATATAGTGTAAACCAAAAAATACGAAATGTCTTTGAGTTAAAAGACAAGAATAAAAACAACTTACCTGATTTGATGATCAAAAATGTATTTGAATTGGAGCAGATTTTCAGTAAGTATGTTTTTTACCAGATAAACACAAAAACAGATGTAGTATTTGGAATATTGAACAACCATTATTTTTCTGAAAAAGTGGAGGCTACCAAAGGATGGGTAATTCAGGATGCCATTCTGAACTTAACTTACAAGTACCGGAAATCCATGTACGATTACATTTACAAATCACATCGCCAAAGCATTACTTGTGAAATGTTTGATACAATGATGAAAACTTCCATTTTAGAAGACATTCGTATTGATGAATATAAAAACGAGAAACATTCTCGCGGCTACGCAATAAAAGAAAAATTAAACCTTTGGTTCAGTTTATATAATTTTTTTAATCAAAATCAAAATAGAGAAGATATGGCATCAAAAATTCCGGAATTATTAGAAAAAATGAAACTAGTAGCCAATGGCGAAAGTATCTCATTTTCTGAAAACCCTGCAGAATTCGCATTTGGGGCAGGACAGTTAGTTTATTTTTTGCTTACTAAAAGTGCGGCAAGTAATAAAAGTTATGCAATGCTTGAACCCTTTTTACAAAAAACACAGGTTTCGCAGTTACAAAATGCAATTAGCAACAGTATTGCTATGTACAAACATGAAATTGACATCTCGAAAGGTCGTTTCGAAAAACTGGCTAGTGAAATACTTGCCTATGAGTCTGACATTAATATGAAAGATTATCTTAGATATTTTCTTGCTGGATGCTTTGCTCAAAGCGTTATTTATGAAAAAAACAAAACAGAATCAACAAATTAATCAAATGATAAAAGTGCCGTAGGCACGAAAGTATGGTAGTTAATAAAATAAATCAATAATCGAAGTCCCGCAGGGACGACACAAAATCAAAAATTATGACATACAAAAAACGAATTTTCGGCGCCGCCATCGTAAAGGCGATCAACTCAAACTACAATGCCGATTTTAGCGGTCAGCCACGCACCTTACCCAATGGAACCGTGTATGCAACGGACAAAGCTTTCAAATATGCTGTAAAGAATTATTTGAAGGATGTTTATGCTGATGAGAAAGTATTCTATTTCAAACGTTTTAACGATGAATTTGTACCTTACAGCTTAGATGATGCTTATGCAAAAATGTTTTCCGAAAACAAGGATACAAAAGACAAAAAAGTAGTTGCAAAGGACATTTTAAGTTGCCTGGATATTCGTTTATTTGGCGCAACTTTCGCAAAAAAAGGGAAAAGCGGCAATATTGCAATCTCTATTCACGGTCCGGTGCAAATAAACCATGGTGTAAATATTTGGCATGAAAACAATATTTTCTCTGAGCAGATAATGTCTCCATTCAGAAATCCTGATGAAAAAAGTGAAGAAAAACAGGCTACAACGCTTGGCCGCCAGTTAAAACTTGAGGAAGGACATTACCTACATCATTTTTCTTTAAATCCTAAAAACCTGGAAGAAGTGGTTAGACTTGCAGGGGAAGGAGCACAATCATTATCTGAAGGAGATATTGTAAAGCTGAAAGAAGCTATGCGCCGGGGAGTTACCTGGTACGATTCGGCATCAAAAGCAGGTTCAGAGAATGAAGTTTTGATTTGGATTACTTTGAAAGAAAGCTCAAACCTGGTACTTCCCAACCTGACCCAGTTGGTTGAAATGAAACCAGAAAAACAATATGGTAAAGTAGTGCTCGATTGCAAAAAATTAAATGATACAATTGCAAAATATAAAGATCAGATTGAAACCATTGAAATTTTCAGAAACGACACATCGATTGAAATAACTAACGTTCAGGAGATTGAAAATATCATCAAAGACTTATAATGCTAAACCTCGGAGAGGTGGCAGATTAGAAATTAAATGTAACATGTACCATCAGCTTAGAAAGAGCGACACATATTAAACAAATATGGCAAATACGTACACACAAATTAACATTCATGCAATATTTTCGGTAAAAGGCCGGGAAAACATTATCACCCTTAATTTTCGCGACCGGCTACACTCGTATATTGCAGGAATAGTTAACAAAACAGGAAATTATTCTCTGGCGGTCAACGGATACAAAGACCACGTTCACATGTTTTTTGAATTAAAACCGTCACTGGCTTTGTCAGATGTAATCAGGGATGTAAAAGCCAATTCCTCAAAATGGATAAACGAAAACCGATTTGTTATGGGTCGTTTTTCTTGGCAGGAAGGATATGGCGCTTTTTCTTATTCACGATCTCAGCGAGACAATGTGATTAAATATATCATGGAACAGGAAAAACATCACGCCGGAAAATCTTTTAGAGAGGAATATTTGGAGTTGTTGCGAAAATTTGAAATTCCGTTTGAGGATAATTATGTATTTGAATTTTATGATTGATTGTGTCGCTCCTACAGAGCTTTTGGTAGGTGGTAAATTTATTTCTGCTACCATACTGCCGTTCCTAACGGAACTGTATAACAGATAAAATATTAACCATGGAAAAACTTATTTCTTTTGATATAAAAGCCGATTTCGGGATGCTGAAAAAGCCTGATACGAACGAACCTGTTTACCTCACCTTTAATATGCTCCATAAACCGGCACTGCTTGGGATATTGGGAGCCATTGCAGGGTTAAAAGGTTTTACTAAAAATGGAGAACTTCCAGAATACTATGAGTGTCTCAAAGATATCAAGGTAAGTATTATGCCATTACAGCATGAATATGGCAACTTTTCGAAAACCATAATAAAGTACAATAATAGTACAGGAATGGCAAGTGAAGAAACCGGAGGGAATTTAATGGTTGCAGAGCAAACACTAATCGCTCCTGCTTTTCGTTGCTTTGTTTTATTGGATACAGACATTGAAGAGCAGAAGAATTTGTATGATAACATCCTTTCTTTTCAGGCAAAATATATTCCTTATTTGGGTAAAAATGAATGCTCTCTATGGTGGGAAAATTCCACGAAACATATCTATTCCGAGTTTAAACCGGATGGCATTTTTACGATAGATTCATTGTTTATAAAAGAAGAAGCCTTAATAAATGGAGTTAAAAAAACTCGATTTATTCCCGGAATAAGAAAGGATTTTAACAGTTTGCCATTTATGTATTTTGAGAACCTACCACATTCATATATGGGTGCTCCGCTATTCCAATATAGTTATAGACCTTTCGCTTTCACAAACAGTGAATTAAAGGAAGAGTATTCTCCGTCAGATTCATTCCAACTTCTTAAGATAGAAACAAATGTCATACAAATCTATTAATGAGATAATTGAAAATAATTTAAGACTATTTGATATTGTTGGGGATAAATACCTGGCTCACACGTCCGAAAAGAAGAAGGACGAAACATTAAAAAAGCATTCAAAGCTTGTTGGGGAATATCTAGTAAAGATTATTTATAGTCAGGGAATTGAAATCTTAGTGGAGAAAATTATCAATAAGTTGGCTGAATCTCTTAAAATCAGAAATTCGTCAACAAATCATTATTGTAAAACAATTTTCTTTGATGCAATAACTCTTCACGACTTGGGAAAAATTAATCCAAATTTTCAAGTTGACAGAATGAAAAACAAGGCTTTTCAAAAGCAAAAATTACATCAAAAATTTAATCATTCATTTTTGGGAAGCTTTATTTTTTCTAACTTTTATTTTGAGCAAGTCCTTGAAGATAAATCCATTTGTGAAGAAGACAAAGCCTTTTTATATTTTTTTGTCTTTCTAATGAGCAATGCAATTAATTGCCATCATTCTTCAATATTAAGTTATCAACAGGAATTTGAAGCCAATATTATGGAAGAATCTTTTCGCTTTCTAAAAGAATATAAAATATTACTTGAAGAAGATTACAGCCTGAGCTTCTATGAAAATTTAAAAAAAATTAAAGAAGAAGTTGAAATGAAATCTGAAATTAGTTTCGCTTTTTTTGCTTTGCTCAAACTCAACTATTCTCTTTTAACCGCTTCCGATTATTATGCAACCAACGAATACATGGCCAATATTAAAATGGAAGATTTTGGGTTGATTGACGATGGGTTACGAACGAAAATCCGGCAGAACTTCAAAACAAAGCAACCCTTTAACAAAGATTTGTTTCTTCATTTCGAGGAATTTAAGGATAAGCCGTTTGAAGAATTACGGAAAAAAGTAAAGCGAACCTGAATTACATGCGTCAGAAATTAAATGCAGAAGTAATATCAACATTCAGAAATAATCCTAACAATCCATGGTATTACATTGAAGCGCCAACAGGCGCCGGAAAAACAAACCTCTCATTAGCCTGTATTACTGAATTATTGCAAACAGATAAAAGCCTGAATAAAGTATTTTATGTGTTTCCGTTTACTACTTTAATTACACAAACATTCTCAGGAATCCAGGAAACCATCGGATTGGATAAAAAT
>CAVVFN010000004.1:0-189398 GCA_963747515.1 uncultured Prolixibacteraceae bacterium | reverse complement strand
TTGAACCTGCAGATGCAAAATGGTTTCACCAGTCACTGAAGGATATCTGCGACCAGTTCAACAACAGGTATTACCCTGAATTTAAGAAATGGGCCGACGATTATTTCTTCCTCCCTCACCGCAACGAAACCCGTGGAATAGGTGGCATTTTTTTCGATCGACTCCAGCCTGAAAACCCGAACACTTTTAATTTGCTTCTTGATTTTACATTAAAACTGGCTGAACAGTACCCGGTAATCTATACCTCTTTAATGAAAAAGAACAGCAATAGGGCTTACACTGTAAGGGAAAAGAAATGGCAGGCATTACGCAGGGGACGGTACATTGAATTCAACCTGATATACGACAGAGGTACAAAATTCGGACTGGAATCGGGAGGAAATACGGAATCTATTCTTTTAAGTCTTCCGGCATATGCAGAATGGTATTATAATTATCTTCCCCCTCCTGACAGTTTTGAGGAAAAAACAAATAACCTGCTGAAAAAAGGGGTGGACTGGATAAATACCAGAGTAAAACCGAATAATTTATGATTACAAACTACATGCTGTTTTTCAGCAACATGCTCAGTCTTGAATGGCGTATTTTTTATACCTGCCTGGCTACTGTTATTATAAACCTGCCGTTTGGTTATTTTCGGGGAGGATTGCAAAAACTTTCAATTTGCTGGTTTATTGCCATTCATGCACCGGTACCGCTGGTCATTTTAATTCGCAGATTTCATAGCCTTGAGCTAAGCTGGTCGCTGGCACCATTTCTTCTGGGAAGTTTTTTTATCGGGCAGTTCCTGGGGAAAAAAATCTGGTCGCTATGGCCTTTACAAAAAGAGAAATATGTATGCCATCTAAAAAAATTCTTTTCATGAGACGATAAATAAATTCTTCAATCAACACAAGCTTCCTGTCTCGCATTCTGACATCAAATTCATATCCATATCCGATTCCATGATTCCTGAATAGCAGCCTTTTCCATCACCTTTTTTCAAGCATGAAAAGCTTTGCTTATAACCACCTGAAATGGAAGAAAATTTGAAATGAGAAAAAATTGACGTAAATTAAAGCATTCATTCACAAATAACACATATACTATGGAAGTACTTATAGGAATTATTGCATTAATCTGTGCCATTTGGGTAATCTACGATGTATGGGCTGTAAATAAAGGGTTAAGTACCGGAGCAAAAATACTTTGGACCATTTTTGCTCTCCTGTTCAGTATTATTACCGCCATTATTTATTATTTTTTCAAAAAAAGGTAAGTTCCGGTTACTGAATAACCCAATAAAATTTTCCCTGTTTTATTACTGCATCAGATGAACCTTTTTAAATAAAGTATTTTTCTATTTATTCTCACTGATTTTCAGGAATGCTTGCCTGAAATTGCACAAAATATTTTTATTGATGGCAGAATAGCCCTTATTCGATTATTGATGTCCGATTATTTTTTTATACTCTTTTTACTGCTACTGTCTTGATATTCATAAATTCACGGATTCCAAATGAGGAAAGTTCCCTGCCGAAACCACTTTCCTTTATTCCCCCAAAAGGCAAACGGGGATCGGATTTAACAAAATCGTTAACAAAGCAGCATCCTGCCTGCAGCTGGATTTCAGCAATTTTTTCCGCCCTTATCAAATCTTTTGAAAATACAGCAGCCCCCAAACCAAAAACAGATTCATTTGCAATTCTTATTGCTTCCTGTTCATTTTTTGCCCTGATAACAGAAGCAACTGGTCCAAAAAGTTCTTCATCGTAGGCAGGCATTCCGGGATTAATGTTTTCCAGGATGGTAGGCGGATAAAATGCCCCTTTACGGGAAGGTTTCTCCCCGCCAATAATCACCTCTGCCCCTTTATTTACCGAATCAGAAACCTGTTGGTGAAGGTCATCACGTAAATCAGCACGTGCTAAAGGGCCCATCGTTGTTTCTGGTTCATACGGATCGCCAAAAGTGGCTTCATTCATTTCATGTGTAAAATACTCCAAAAACTCAGAATATACCTTTTCAACCACAATAAACCGTTTGGCACCTATGCAACTTTGTCCTGCATTTATCAGGCGCCCTGCTGTACAGGTTTTAGCTGCATATTGAAGATCGGCATCTTCCAAAATAAGGTATGGGTCGCTTCCGCCCAACTCCAGTACACATTTCTTCAGTTGGCTACCGGCAACAGAAGCCACACTCTTGCCTGCAGGTGTGCTTCCGGTAAGGCTAACTGCCCTGATGGCAGGATGCCTGATGACATTTTCCACCTGCCCGCTTCCAATGAGCAGTGTCCGGAAGGCATTTTCCGGAAATCCAGCTTCCCTGAAAAGATCCTCTATAGCCAGAGCGCATCCGGGAACGTTGCTTGCATGTTTTAGTACAGCCGTATTTCCGGCCATCAGAGTTGGTGCCGCAAACCGGAAAACCTGCCAGAAAGGAAAATTCCACGGCATAATAGCCAGGACAGTACCTAATGGCTGATAACTCACATATGATTTTGAAAAATCGGTGGCTATATTTTCCTTCTCAAGGAAACTTTCGGCATTGCTGGCATAATAATCGCAAACCCATGAACATTTTTCAATCTCAGAAATACCCTCACGCACCACTTTACCCATTTCAATGGCCATGAGGCGCGCCAGTTCTTCCTTTTTGCTTTTCAGTAAACTTGCCAGATTCTGCATCATCTGACTGCGATGAAAAAAGGATGTATTACGCCACTGCTGCCATCTCTTGTCCACTGAATTAATAATCTTCTCTACACCTTTTTCTGAATGCGTCTCATAAACATGAATTGTTTCCCCTGTGGCAGGGTTTACCGATTTCATCATAATTTCAGAAATTGATTTAAAAACTAAATTATAAAAATACTACGTAAAAAAGGGGAAAGAGGTTGTTTAAAATTGAAATTTAACGCATAGGAACTTCAATAGATAGCAGGTGTGAAGGTTGTAAAAAAACAATTTCCAGCGGACCGTTTAACGACCACATTCCGGCTGCATCACGCCTGTGCAGTTGTTTTCCATCTATTTCAACAGCACCTTCCACTACCATAAGATAAATCCCGTTTAATGGAGAGTTTAATGTATAAAAAGTTTTACTTAAATTGCCCGATTCAATAGTCGAGATAAAAGAATTCTGGTGTATCCTCAGTGAATCTTGCCTTCCATCGGGCGAAATTAATAATTGCCATTGCTCAGTTCTGCCCTGAACAGAAAATTTTTTCTGCCCGTAGTCAGGTTTCTGCCCAGGCTGGTCCGGAAAAATCCAGATCTGGAAAAACTGAACGGGATCCTTACCGGATGCATTAAATTCAGAATGCATAATTCCCGTGCCTGCTGTCATAACCTGAACCTCCCCTGCAGAAAGCACCCTTTCATTTCCCTTGTTATCACTATGTTTCAATGCGCCTTTAAGAGGTATGGTAACAATTTCCATATCTTTATGCGAATGAAGACCAAATCCTTTTGATGGCGCTACTTCATCATCATTTAAAACACGCAGCTTTCCAAAATGCATTTTTTCGGTATTGTAATAATCAGCAAAGCTGAATGAATGATAGGACTTAAGCCAGTCATGTTCAGCAAAACCTCTCATTGATGCTTGATGAATCAGAATTTCCATATTATCAGAAAATTAATCAAAAAAACCCCGGTAAACATCCGGGGTTTTCGGTGTTAAAATCAAACCAAAATCAATATTGTTCACTTGTAGCTCCTGAATCTTCACTTGCCACTATATTAAATTCCAGAGTAAAGGTATCATATATAAGGTTATCTCCCAAATCAGAAAAAAAACGTCCCGACCTGAATTTAATGTCGTATAGTGTACGATCAACTTCAATTTCTCCTGTAGCTGTGAGTTTTCCATCCTTTACATCCATCAATGCAGTAAAAGTTACGGGATGTGTTATGTCTTTAATGGTAAGATCACCAATAATAGTATACTCATACCCTGTTTTGAGAACCACATCATTCAGTTTAAGGGTTGCAGTCGGATGCTTACCAACAGAGAAAAAATCCTCAGATTTCAAATGACCAACCAATTTCTGATTCATCGATTCATTTGTCAAATCTTTATTTTTAATGGAAGTCATATCCATTAAAATCTTGCCCGATGTTACTTTTTCCCCATCTAATTCAAGCTTTCCGCTCTTGAGTTCCACCGTACCATGATGTTGTCCGGTAACCTTTTTTCCTTTCCATTCTACTGTACTTTTCGATTTATCAACCTTGTATTCAGTTGCTATAACCTGAACCGTAAAAATTGATATAAGAACAAAAGTCCCCATTATTTTTCTTGTTGTCTTCATTGTAATTCATTTTTGTTTTTAATTTTCAATATAATCATGAACAAATAATACAAAAAAGTCCTTTATTTTGTTCACAAAAGAAAAAATAGATATCAAGGTCAAATCACATAGAAATCAAATACTATGAACTTGGATAGTTCTTTATAGGCATTAAGTACCTGTTTGAAAATTCAATCGGTTAACAGAAATAACAACAACTGCCTGCCTTTTTGCCAATGCCCAGGGGAAGTAAAAATGTCATGACTTTTCAAGAGTATGGTGCCTTCCGGCATGTACCGGAGATACCCATATGCTGCAATTCGTATGTAGGATGATGAAATTAATAAATTTCCTGAAGGGTTAAAAGGTTTAATTAAGAGATGGTATATTTTTTATCAGCAGTCACCAATCTATGCACAGGAGGATAATTGCAAAAATAAATTGGCGCTTCACAAAAAAGAATAGAATGATGAAACAGATAAAGAAACACCCCATCAGGAGAAAAAAATGATCTGTTTTACTCAATAATACGGATTTCCGATTCCAATTCCATGGCTTTTTTATAAACAGCAGTAACTCCGCAATATTTTTCTTCAGAAAGCTTAACCGCTTTTTCCAGCTTATCAAAAGGTAAATTCCTGCCTTTAAACTGGTAAACGATTTTCATTTTGGTATAATGCTTTGGGTGTTCGTCAGTAACATCAGCTTCTACAATTACATTAAATGCTTCAGGTTCAATTTTCATCTTCTTCAGTATCATTATCACATCGATTCCGGTACAGCCGGCAAGGGCTGCCAGCATAAGTTTCTTTGGCCTGATTCCCAAATCACTTCCTCCGCCTTCTAGAGTGGCATCAGTAACTATTTTATGGCCGTCCACATCGGCTTCAAAAGCTACCTTATCAATCCACGACATATTTACTTCGTGCTTCATTTCTGATTCTTTTTTTAAGCTGAACAGTTTGTTTGCCCCACAAATATACTACATTCGTCCATCAGCCTAAAATAGTTTTTAAGATATTGACTGAAATTGTATCTTTATGGATTTTAAAGTCCTACCTGTAAACATAATAAGAAGACAAACAGGGATTATATAAACTATTGAATAGTGCAATTATGAGAAGCATGATAAAAAGACCAACCGACGATGAAACCGATTTAAGTGGTTTTAATCTTTTCAAAAAACTGGATGAAGAAGAATTCAACCGGTTGAATTATGAAAAAACCTGCTCATTGCATAAAAAGGGAACCGTCATTTATCAGGAAGGCAGCAGGCTTACCGGATTTTTTTGTGTAACGTGTGGTATTATAAAAATATTTAAGACAGGTATCGATGGAAAAGAGCAGATTATCCGCTTTGCTAAAAAAGGTGAAATTATTGCCTACCGCTCCTTGTTGAGTCAGGAATTGGCCTGCACCACTGCCAAAGTAATTGAAGAAGCTGTTTTGTGCCACATTCCTTATCAGACCTTGCTGTTTCTGGTAAAAAGCAACTGGCAGTTTTCTCACCACATGCTTCAGATTGTCTGCCGCGAATTGCGCGAAGCCAATGAATATATAACCGATATTGCCCAGAAAACAGTTCGTGAACGTTTGGCCGAAGTGCTGCTTTTACTGAAGGAGAATTTTGATTTGGATAACCAGAACACATTGCAGATTTCCCTTACCCGTGAAGAGTTAGCCAATATGGTAGGCACTGCCACTGAATCTGTTATCCGGTTGCTATCCGAGTTCAGGCAAGATAACCTGATTGAGCTTCACGGACGTAAAATAAAATTTCTGGATACTCCCGGATTAAGACGGGTAGCCAATATTTAAATCATGCAGGAACGTCATCAAAACAGAAAACAATACTTTGCCGAGCAGGGAGCAACAACTGAGAAACATGTTATCCCTTATCTGACGGGTCTTCTGGAAATAACCCCTCAAACCGAAGTGCTGGAAATTGGATGTGCTGAAGCCGGCAACCTTAAACCTTTCATCGACAGAGGCTGCAAAGCTACCGGTATTGACCTGTCGTGCAGCCGGATTGAACTGGCAAAAAAAATGTTTGTCAGCCATCCCCACAAGGAAAACCTTGTGCTGATATGTGAAGATGTATATAAAGTGGATCTGAACGGAAAAACCTTTGATCTGATCGTTATGCGCGATGTGATTGAACATATTCCAAACCAGGAAAATTTCATGAAAGTTGTAAAGAAATTCCTGAAACCTGAGGGAAAATTTTTTCTTGGATTCCCCCCGTGGCAAAACCCATTTGGCGGCCATCAGCAGGTATGCCGGAATAAACTTCTCTCGAAACTGCCATGGATCCATTTATTACCCGCCGGAATCTACAGGTTTATCCTGAATACATTGGAAAAAAATCCGAGGCGAACAGATGAGTTAATGGATATAAGAAAAACCGGCATTTCCATCGACCGGTTTGAAAAAATCCTTAAAAAAGAAAATTACACCATCGATAAACGCACCTTATTTCTTGTTAATCCAAACTACCAGACCAAATTCGGGTTAAAACCCCGGGAACAGGCAAAGCTGATTGCTTCCATACCCAGGCTGCGCAATTTTTTCACCACCGCCGCCTATTATGTGATTTCATATCAGCAGGTTAAGATACCATAGCAAGCATAAAAAATTGCAACAAAAGTCACTAACATATCTTTTCCTTTTTATCCAGTCTTGAAATGGTATTCTTATAGAAATAAAACTGCTTTAACCTTTTTTTTACGTCTATTGAGCATCTGAAAATCAAAAGTTTTCAAAAAGCAGAGCATGAAGTTTATTTAGACTGAATAAAAAAAAGTCTGTTTCTTTTAATAAAAAATGAAATAATAATTTACATTTGCAATCGAGATAGGTGGTAAAACCAACACGTATTTGAACAAAAAAACACGATGGAAAGAAATTCTTCGCACATAAAAATAAATCGAATGGCATGTATGATAAGTATGTGTGGCTCTTTATTTTTATGTGCAGAAGGAGAGATATAAACAACCGGAAAGCGGATTATAATAATCACAAAGGCCCTTCTGCTAATTGCAGAAGGGCCTTTGTTTTACATACCGGAACATTAAATACGGAACTTGACAGAACTCAAAAAAAGTGCAGGAATGAGAACAAAAAAGAACTTTTTACCTATTGCAATAGACATTTCGGGAGAAAAAATTCTGATTATAGGAGGTGATCGGAGTGCTGTAAAAAAGCTGGAAATTTTACAGCGGTATGGGGCTGAAGTGGAGGTACTGGCAAAGAATGTATGCGCTGAAATCAGGCAAAGCGGTATTATTTTTTACGAAACGGAATATCATTCCAGATACCTGCAGAACTACCTGATGGTTTACTCATGCACCAATAATGAGACTCTCGACCGGAAAATTGCAGAAGATGGTCAGGCAGCCGGCAAATTAATTAACGTTCACGATAAACCTGCGTTGTGCAGGTTCATATCGCCGGCTATCTTCAGGAACAACAATATTTCGATAGCTGTAAGTTCCAATGGCGAAGATGTTTATGAATCCATCAGGATAAGAAATTTAATCCGGGACTGTATCCAATTCAACAGCATATAATTATGAATACAAAAACAAATCCATTAACTGAAAGTCAGATGACAGCGCTGGGGCAGTTAACCTGTGAACTCACCCGGGAACAGATTCTGTGGCTGAGTGGTTATCTTGAGGGCAGATTTGCTGCCGTTCGTGCCAGTAATGAGGGAATGACAGCAGAAATAACAGTTGCGGCTCCTTATGAAACACAATCAAAGCTGACTGTTTTATTTGGTTCCGACACCGGAAGGTCGGAAACCCTGGCTGCGAAACTTGCTGAAAAAGCTGAAGAACACAATATTGAAGCTCATGTAGTCAGCATGTATGATTTTAACCCGCGAAAGCTAAAGGATGAAAAGAATATAGCAGTTATAGTAAGTACCCATGGCGAAGGTGAACCACCTGCGATGGCTGAAGATTTTCACAAATTTGTAACCGATAAGCGGGCACCGCGCATGGAAAATGTGAACTATTCGGTTTTGGCCCTTGGAGATAAAACGTATAAGTACTTTTGCCAGACAGGCAAAGATATTGATTCTGCATTTGCAAGTTTGGGAGCCAAAAGCATTATTCCACTGGTGAATTGTGATGTGCATTATGAAGAAGATGCCGAAGCCTGGATGACTCTGCTTTTGCAAAATGTAGCACCTCCTGCTATTTTAAGTACAAATGGAAGTAATGTTGTAAAAAAGGTTGTAAATGAATATTCAAAGAAGAACCCTTTCATGGCCACTGTGCTCGAAAAGGCAAGAATTACAGGACGCGATTCAGACAAGGAAGTTTATCATCTGGAGCTTTCTCTTGAAGGGTCGGGGTTTACCTACGAACCTGGTGACGCAGCAGGCATATTTACTCAAAATCCTGCCGTGCTGGTAGAGCAGATTATAAAAAATTCAGGGTTAGTTCCATCTGAAACCATTAACCTCAGAACAGGAGAAATTACTGTAGGTGAAGCTTTCTCACATCACCTGGAAATTACCTTACTAACCCGTGAAGTAGTTGAGAATTATTATACAAAAACAGGCATTGAAGAATTGGGTAAATTGCTAAGCGATGAAGCTCTGCTCGATGCTTACCTTTACGGAAACGATTTGCTCGACCTTTTGGAAGATTTTCCCTTTAAATGGAAGGCACAGGAATTGGTTGATGCTTTAAGGCAACTGCCCCCGCGTTTATATTCCATTTCATCGAGCCAGGAAAATGTAGGAGAGGAAGTACATTTAACGGTATCAGTTGTAAGCTATAATCGAAAAAACCGCAACCGCTCCGGCGCCTGCTCGTCGTATCTGTCACTTTGCCTGGAAGCAGGTGATAAGGTGCCTGTATATATCGAGAAAAATCCGTCATTCAGGCTGCCGGCAAACGGATCACCCATTATTATGGTAGGTGCCGGTACAGGCATAGCACCCTATCGCGCATTTATGCAACACCGCGAAAGCCAGGGCCTAAAGGGAGATACGTGGCTTTTTTATGGCGACCGCCGGTTCTACTCCGATTTTCTGTACCAGCTTGAATGGCAAAAACTTCTAAAAACAGAACATTTAAAAAAGATGGAAGTAGCGTTTTCACGCGACCAGAAAGAAAAAGTTTACATTCAGCATAAACTGCTCGAACACCGCAAAGAGGTTTTCCAATGGCTTGAAAAGGGAGCTCATTTTTATTTATGCGGCGACCGGAAAAACCTGGCAAAAGATGTTAATAAAACTTTGCTTGAAATTATCAGGACCGAAGGTGGAATTAGTGAGGAACAGGCAGAAAAATATGTAAAGCAGTTGAAACGTGAAAAACGTTTCCAAAGTGATGTTTATTAACCCTAAAAAGAAACAACATGAGGGAAAAAATTAATTGGAATGAATTATCGGAACTTGAAAGAATCAAATATAACAGCAATTATTTGCGTGGTACACTGGAAGAAAGCCTGGCAGATCCGTTAACCGGTGCCATTTCACCCGACGACAGGCAGATATCCAAATTTCATGGAACCTATCAGCAGTGGGACCGTGACATCGATAAAGAACGGAAACAACAAAAACTGGAACCCGCCTATTCTTTTTTAATCAGGGTGCGGATGCCAGGTGGAATCATCAATCCGCAGCAATGGTTAAAAATGGATGAGCTGGCCGATAAATATGCCAATGGTACACTAAAGATGACCACACGTCAGACTTTTCAGTTGCATGGAGTTCTTAAGAAGAACCTGAAAAAAACAATCCGCCGGATAAATAACAGCCTGCTCGATACTATTGCGGCCTGCGGTGATGTCAACCGGAATGTAATGTGCCATGCAAATCCGGCAGAATCACCGCTGTATCCCGAAATCATTGGTATGGCAGAAAAAATAGGAAGGCATCTGATGCCACAAACTAAAGCTTATCATGAAATCTGGCTCGACAAAAAGCTTGTAGCCGACAGCAAAGAGGAAATTGAACCGTTGTATGGCCGGCGCTATCTGCCTCGCAAGTTCAAAATAGGGATTGTAATCCCTCCGCAGAACGATTGTGACATCTTTTCACAGGACCTTGGATTTATTGCCATGGTGGAAAATGAAAAAATAACGGGTTACAATGTTGTTGTGGGAGGCGGCCTGGGTTCAACTTTTGGAATGCCTTCTACTTATCCCCGGACCGGAAGCCTTATAGGCTTCTGTAAACCGGAGCAGGTGCTTAATGTTGCAGAACAGGTGGTAATTATCCAGCGCGATAACGGCGACCGCAAAAACAGAAAGGAGGCACGTTTGAAATATACTATCGACAGGCTGGGACTGGATTGGTTTATAAATGAGCTTCAGAAACGGCACGGGTGCACCCTTGGTGAACCAAAACCCTTTAAGATTACCAGGAACGGAGACAATTACGGATGGAAGAAAGGAACAGACAATAAATGGCACCTGACCTATTTTGTGGAGGGTGGTCGTGTAAAAAACGATGGTGAAAAAAAGGTGAAAGATGCCTTACGTGAAATTGCCGGTATAAGCGACGGGAATTTTATTCTTACCGGCAACCAGAATGTAATTATAGGAGGCGTTTCCGAAAATATAAAGGCAATGGTGGAGGTCATACTGAAAAAACACAATGTTTCTCCTGGCAGCATCTCCGGCTTGCGGAAAAATTCCATTTCCTGTGTAGCACTTCCCACCTGCCCCCTGGCCTTTTCAGAAGCCGAAAGATATTTACCCACTCTTATAACCAAACTGGATAAAAAACTAAAAGATTATGGATTGATGAAGGAAGAAATAGTTATCCGTATGACAGGATGCCCCAATGGCTGCGGAAGACCTTACCTCGCAGAAATCGGGCTGATAGGTAAATCACCCGGCTACTACAATCTCTATCTTGGAGGTAGCTTCAATGGATCCCGGCTGAACAGGCTTTACAAGGAAACGCTTTCAGAAAAAGAAATCGTACAAGAATTGGATTGCATTTTTAAAGATTATGCCCAAAATCGTAATGCGTTCGAAAAGCTGGGCGATTATGTCATCCGTGCCAATTATGTTTCTGAAGTAAAAGAAGGAAAAGAGTTTCAGCATTAAATTTAGATGAGAATAGTGAATCATTAAACAGAAACATCATGCGAAAAAAAATATCAATATTAGGTTGTGGCTGGCTGGGTACAGCTTTGGGTTTGTTTTTGTCAGCCAGAGGATGGGAAGTAAAAGGATCAACCGCCTCACAAGAAGGATGCAACCGCCTGGAAACAACAGGAATTGACACCTACTACCTTAAAGTGGAACCGCATTCAGTTGAAGTAGATTACATGAACTTCTTCCATACCGATGTGCTGGTTATTTCCCTGCCACCACAAAGAAGCGAAGACATCAGGGAACTGTTTCCCCGACAGATCGATCAGATAATTCAATACATCTACCGGTTAGGCATTCAGAAAGTTGTATTTATCTCTTCTACTTCGGTTTACCAAAATATCAATGGAACAGTGCGTGAAGGAGATGAGGGATTACCTGACAAACCTGTGGGCTATGCACTACTGGAAGCTGAAAACAAACTGCTTGGGCTAAAAGGAGTAGATACGGCTGTAGTAAGGTTTGGTGGCCTCATAGGGATTGATCGTAACCCGGCTCGGTACATGATGGAAAAACAAAATGTACCGGCAGAAGCTCCGGTAAACCTTATCCACAGGAACGATTGTGTAAAGATAATTTCAGAAATTATATTCCAGGAAAAATGGGGAGAGGTATTTAATGCCTGCTGTCCCGACCATCCGACGAAACTGGAGTTTTATACCAAAGCAGCTCAAATACGAAAAATATCGCCTCCCGGATTTATCCAGGGTACCGGAAATTATAAAATAGTCAATAGCGATAAATTAATCGGGCAACTGGGATATTCCTTTGAATATCCTAATCTCATGAACTATTTAAAAGAACTGGAAGAATGGGCCTATCGCATCTGATATCAATTGTGGGTGCCGGTCCGGGCGACCCCGAACTGCTAACGGTAAAAGCAATGAACAGGCTTCAAAATGCCCAGGTGGTTTTATACGATGCCTTAATTGGTAAAGAGTTGCTTGAAATGGCACCTTCTGAAGCAGTAAAGATGTATTTCGGTAAACTGCATAACGACGGCCAGGATCCCCAAAAACGGCAGGATGATATCCATCAGCAATTTCTATACTGGGCTGAGAAGAACAAGCGGATTGTTCGTTTGAAATCGGGCGATCCAATGGTATATAGCCGTGGAGCGGAAGAAATCAGCTTTTGCCGCAGGAATCAACTCAACTTTGAAGTTATTCCCGGAATTACTGCTGCCATGGCTGGAGCTTCTCTTTTTACCACACCGCTTACCCGGCGCGGGAAAAACTGTATGATTCTGTTTTATACAGGAAGAAAAAACAATTGTGGTTATCCCCAGGTGGAGTCGGTGGTAAATGTACTGCAAACCGGTTCACCCGTACTTATTTACATGGGGTTGACTCATCTTGTTGATTTGGCAGAATGTTTGGTAAGCCATGGTATTGAGCAAACAGTTGCGGTTCAGATATTGTGCAGGATATCGCAAACAAACCAGAAAAAATACCTTACAACGTTGGGTGAAGTGAATGAGTTTCTGCAAAACAACCATCCTGAAACGCCAGCAAGTATTATCATTGGAAAGAATATAGAAAATTTGTAAGTGCAATCATTCAATTTTGTCTGTCTTTAAACCAACCTTGAAAACCTTGTTTTTTGAAATTCCATAAACTTCATACAATCAAAGACCAGGGGTTTTCATCTGTTCTGGTTGATTTTCCGATAAATACCTTCTCCAAACGATACATTATTCTAATGCCGCGGTTAACCTTTCTCAGAACAATTGCACATTTTTTCGTAATCAGGAATGCACAAAAAATGGCAACAGCCGTGCACATTTTTGTTACGGTAAATTTAAATAAATTTTCATTTCTCAAAAATTGTTTTACGGTTTTGCATTCTATAACTTTTGCCTGTCAAATTGATTACTTCACAACGATACAACAACCTATCCAGTAAAGCTGTCGCTAATACTTCATCGTCAAGCATTTGAGCCCATTCTTTAGGCGCTTTATTTGTTGTGATTACAAAAGATGTTTTTTCAAAAAGATGATTAACAAAATTAAACAGGCCAACAGCAAGTTCCTTTTCAATCGGGAACATCATGATATCATCAATAACAATGAGATGCGCCTTGCATAAACGTTTGTACTCAGCAGATGCAGAACGGGTAATGTTTTTCATTTTCAACATATTTGCAATGTCTTCCATTGTTCTGAAGTAAGCCCGATATCCTTTTCTGATGGCATCGTTACATAACCCCGCAGCAATAAATGTTTTGCCTGTTCCTGATGGTCCCATAAGCACAATGTTAAACAGTTGCTCTATCCAGAGTAGTTCCCTGAGCTGCATTAGCCTGGTTTTAGACAATCCATTATCTATGGCATAATCATATTGGTCCAGGTTATAATTAACGGGCAGCATAGCCGCTTTTGCCCTTCTGAGCAGGTCTTTTTCTTCCCGATGATCAGCTTCTGCTGAAAACAACCGGATAGTATAATCCATGTAGCTCATTCCTCCGGATTCAGCTTCCATAAGCACCGGGTCAAGTCGGGATAGCATACCCCCGAGTTTAAATCTGCGGCAATATTCGATTATAAGTTCTTTTTTTTCCATATCAATTTTTCATAATTGCGTCATAATTTTCAATATCGCTTTTCTGAGGTACGATCTCATGCAGTTTTCTGTTAAGACTGTTAATCGGCTGTTCAGGTACTATAACTTTTTGATTGCCCCCATTCTGCTGGTATTTGTTAATTACTGCTTCAAAATCAGATGCACTGTAAATATTGTTTTTAATGCAATAGGCCAGTGCTTTAGTAATATGCTCAGGGTTTGCCTTTTGAATCGTTTTCCGGATAGCAGTTAATTGATCACGGGCATATCTTCTTTTCTCATTGCAAAGTTGCTCCAGGTAAGGCAAGGCCTTATCGTAATCCGGAAAAGATATAGCAACATCCAATAAGAGTTTTTTAACGGTTTTTGATTTATCTCTCCTGTGATCTGTATTGGCAATAATCCTTCCTTTGTCTGTACTTAACGCGTGGGTACATAAACGATTCCTGTAAATGTCATTAATAACAAGTTCCTTCCCTGTGACCGTTATAGTAATCTCTGTCCCACGGCCTTTGTAGGTTCCCTCAGGGAGTGTATATATGTTGCACTTGTACAAAAATGAGTTATCCTGCCTGACCGGGTATGTTGTTTCGGTATTGTTAAAGCTATAAGATACTATCGTGGTAAGATGCTTCTTTTCTTCCAGCCAAAGGATGTATGGTTTTTCTCTTGTAACAGCATGTTTTGTACCATTAGCAGTTCTTTTTAGCCATGCCAATGCTTCAGTATTTAACGTTGGTATATCCACAAAAGGACGGTTATACAAGAAGTTTTGCTTTACGTATTTGACTACATTTTCTACTTTCCCTTTGCTTTGAGGATCAGCTTTTCGGCAGAAGTACAGCTTAAAAGGCATCTCCCTGCAGTACGCTTTAAACTGTTGGGTAAGTACCAGGTCTCCTTTGTTTTCATCTGTTAGAAACACTTTATCCTGGTCGTAAACAATCTCCCGGGGAATGCCTTCATAATACTCAAAAGCTTTTTGATGGGCATTAACAGCAAGTGCAGCGGTAAAAGGTACAGGAGAAAAATAAACATACTTGTAACGTGACCTGGAAAGAACGATGGTAAAGAAGTAGACAACAATCCGTTTACCTTTACTGCTTCGCATATTATATTGGCCAAAATCAACCTGTGCCTGTTCTCCAAAAGGAAGTTCATGGACAATATTAAAATCCCTGTTGTGGATTGCTTTAGGAATATTAAACTTTTGACGGACACGCATAACAAAATTATAAACAGTTTTTGCAGAGACTTCAGGGAAACTGTCATAGTGTTCCTTTAGCCAGTCATGCATCTGAGCAGCTGATGTATCTGAATATTGTTCCAGTTTAACTTTTACAAACCCTTCAAAAGAGTCCAGTTCCCTTGCACGATTGCCTATGAACTGCTGGTATTCCAGAAACTCATCTTCAGTCATTAGAAGGTACTTCCTTACTGTGCGGCGGTTTAAAACAAGAAAGCTGGCTATTTTGGCAACTTTCCATCCATTTCTTGACATTTGTTGGATCTGATGGTACATCATTAACTTGTTTAATAGTTCTTTCATAAATCCGGGATATTTTGGTTCCCGGTAAAGTTCAGTTTTTTGCCTTTCCGAACGCGTTCGGAAAGGCAAAAAACTGTGCACCATTGTTGCCAAAAAGTGTGTATTCTTAATTACGTATAAAATAATGTGTCAATTTTAGGGAGAAGGTAAAGATCATTTGTCTGTTTGGTATCGTATTTTTAATCTGAAAAATAAAAAAATAGGACAAGGATTGAAAACTTACCCAATGGCGGATGGCACTCCCGTGCCTTTTAATCAGGCGGGCAGAAAATTTTTCAGCAGGAATGAAGGAGATCTTTTTTAAAGAATTTGCAACTCATAAAGAGATATACTTCAAATGTATTGTCCACAGGAATACCTTACAGAGGTAAAATAAAATCGTAGAAGGAGTTTTTCAGCAGACCTTAAATAGCGTAGTTTTTTCAATAGCCAGCATCAGGAAGGAGTTGCAGATTTTGGAGCCACTATGGCGGTAAGTCTTTATTTGCCCAGCCAATCTTCAGGATTAAGCTTCTGATTTTCGTGCCAGATCTGAAATTTCAGTATGGTTTTGTTACCATCCTCTGGATCGGTATAAACCGTACCAACAGACTGCATAGCCTTCACCTTATCACCTGCATTTACCGTTACCTCACGTAAATTGGAATAAACGGAAAGATAGCTTCCGTGGCGTAATATTACTGCTGAATTTCCGCCGGTAATTCCAAATACGCGTGACACTTCCCCATTAAAAACGGCTCTGGCCTTTGCTCCCGGTTCCGTGGCTATATTAATGCCGTTATTCCGCACCTGTACCTTTTCAAGCACAGGATGCCGGTGAATTCCGAACCTTTCAGTAATAACACCCCGTTCTACCGGCCATGGTAACCTGAGCCTGTTTTGAGCAAAACTCTCACCCACCAGTTTTTGGGCAGGAGTAAGGGAATAGGCAGGTTCGCCTGCAGACCTGTTTTTACGGGCATCCTCCTCAATAAGGTTTTGAATTTCCCGCTCAAGTTGCTGCTCAATCCGCCGCTGCTGTTCAAGCTGTTGACGCAATTCACGCTGTTGAGTTTTTAATTTTTGTACTTCCTGGCTTTGCTGTTTTTTCTCCTGAGCCAGATTACGCGCTTCCCTACGCGATTCTTCCAGCAACGACTGACGGTTTTGCTGTTGAAGTTTAAGCTGCTCGGTTTTCTTAGTAAGCAATAACTGCAGCTGTTTCATTGCCTCTGCCTGCATGTTTCTGACAGAAGCATACCTTTGCATATACAGAAGGCGACGGTAAGACTGATTAAAATTTTCGGCCGACAATAAAAACAAAAGAGGGTTGCCCTTATGGTTACTGATATAGGTCATCCGAATCAGCCGGGCATATTCCCGCTTCATCTTTTCTAAATCATCGGAAACCAATTCAATAACCTGCTGATTGTTATCTATAAATTCATGATACAGCTTAATTTCAGCATCAAGTCCTGCAATTAAACGATTCCTCTCACTGATGCTGTTGTTTATTAACTGCAACCTGCTCAGAGAAGCTTTTTGCTGTTGTTGCACCTGGCTTAAAAGACGGGAAGTCAGCTCGATTTCCTTTATCGCTTCTTGTTTTTTCTGTTCCAGACTATAAAGAGTCTGTGCCCGAACAGGGATATGAAACAGGATGATCAAAAAAATTAAAGCCGGCAACTGTAAATTGTGAAGGCAAAGAAAAATTTCAATAGTATGTTGGAAAACTTTCCGTATTTTCACTTCGCAAATTTGTTGTTTTATACGTTTATCCTAAATTCCCAGATAAAAAAAGCATCAATATTTATTCCCGGTAAACACTACTTTATACGCACCCGCTGGTAACGTTCAGGAATATTAAGTTCCATCGAATCAATCTTTTCGGTTGAAAAACCTTTCAACCTGATGTTCAATTCCATTAATTCATTACCTGATAACATTTTCAAATCAATGGCACCCGGATAATCGTAACCATCAACTTTTACAAAATCGCTGAACTCCACTTCCATCTTCCGGTCATCAACAAGATTTTCAAGAACCAGTTTTTCAAGTATAAAATTTTGCGGGTTAAACATCATTTTTTTTATAACCAGTTCCTCATCATCAAAAACAGTACGCTTAGTATAATTCCTGATGGAAATTTTCCCTCGCCTTAAATTGTTCCTGTCCGATTGATTTTCCGGCTGAAGCACATATCTTCCGTCTTCAACCGAAACATAAAAACGTGCGGAATCTCTCGCGGAGTCAATAATTCCTGTTTTTATCGGATTTAAAACAACAGACTGAACAGCATTGAAGCTAATTTTGAAATTCAGCAAATTGTAGAGATAAGAATAGTCGCCTCTAAAATAATTTTTATCGATATAATTAATATAAAGGATACTGTCGGGAGAAAGCAGCACTCTGCCAACAGGAATATTCAGCTTAGTTATAGATGCAAGCATTTTCTCATCCCGTGTCGCTTTCAGACTTGCGCGGAAACTGGCTTTTGTTCCCTCATCTGAAAACTGAATATTGATACGACGGATGGTCAGATCATCAAATTCGAAAGCATTCTGACGCGCTTTGTCCAGCAATTTTTCTGCCGATATGTGCTTTAATCTTGAAGCCGGCAATCTTCGGCTTGTACGACAGGAAGAGAATCCGACAAGAAAAACAGTAATCATTAAAAGCAGAAATTGTAGTTTCCGGGAAAAATTCCTCTTGGTCATCTGCTATTCAAAATAATTACGTTGGTTAATCTTCTTTTCCAGCAACTCTGAGACTTCTCCCAGCTCCTTTGCTTTCTGCCAGTATTTCATAGCTTCATCAGGTTCCTTAAGTTTAAAAAGTATATCGCCATAATGTTCCAGCAAAGTAGAATTACTTTCCCCCCCATATTTAATTGCAGACTCCATGTAAAAGCGGGCCAGTTTATATTCTCCTTTTTTGAACAAAACCCAGGCGTAAGTATCAAGATAGGTAGCATTGTCGGGAAATTTTTCAATTACCTTTCCACTCATCAACTCCGCCTTATCAAGATTTTGGCCGGCAATGGAAAGATAATAGGCGTAATTATTTAGTGTAATGTGGTTATCGGGATCAAGAGTCACCGATTCATCAAACAAACTAAAAGCTTCCTTTTTCTTCCCCATTTTATATAATGCTTCTCCTTTTAACATCAGAAACTGTCCCTCCATACGTTTATTGTCGACCACATACATCAGGCCTTCATCAGCAACAGCAATCGTTTCGTTATATTTCTCCAGTTGCATAGTTGCTACTGCATTTAAAAAATAAACCTGCGGCTGATTGGGAAAAAGCTCAATTGCCTGGTTGCTATGATTCTCAAGGTTTTGCCAATCCTGCAAATCATTATCGATAAATAAAACCCTTTCCCAAATAATATAATCATTTTGCTCATTTTCAAGGGCGCTTAACAATTCGGTACGTGCTTCTTTTAATTTCCCTTTCTTCAATAATGATTCTGCAAGTACAGTATGCAGAAGGTTTTCATCAGGATGAATTTCCATAAGAATATTAATAAGTTCTTCCTCCTGTTTTGCATCCAGCCCCGATTGTGAAGGATTGGAAGTTAGCATCAGGTATAGCTGCAGTTTCGTCTGAATGTCAATATCTTTACTGCGAAATCCTTTTTTTGTTTCTTCAAATGACTTTACCTTGTTGCCGTTTTGCAGGTAAAAATTGGCTAACGAAAAATGCACATAACCATTATCGGGATCAATTTCCTGTATTTTATGATAATATTTAAAGGCATTTACAGTATCTCCCTGACTTTGATACAAATCTGCCATAAGGCCGTAGTATTTCGGTTCCTGAGGATCATTTGCAATGAGCTTTTCTATTTCTTCGACAGCTTTATCTTTTTGTCCATTCTTCAGATACAACTGCTGCTTTTCAACAGCGATTTGTTCATTAATGCCTACTTTGTTTTCCAGCTGGTTGTATGTATTTAGCGCTTCATCAATTTTACCTGAGCCAGCTAAAAGCATAGCTTTCATATAAATGTATTCAAGATTTTCCGGATCCTTCAGTATCAGTTTATCGTAAATTTCTGCTGCTTCGTTAAACCGCTTTGTTTGCTGGTAAATTTGTGCAAGCAGCAACTGATACCATTTATTTTCAGGATTGAGCGAAATGGCTTTTTCAAGTAACAGTGATGCACTGGTATAGTCATTATTATCGGCATGTATTGCAGCCAATTCATACATCGCAGCTGATGATTCGGGATCTATTTCAAGGCAACCAGATAAATACTGGATTGCCTTTTGTGCATTTCCTAATGCTTTTTCCTTTAAAGCTTCAACATACAGGTATTCAAACTCCATTTGTTTTTGCTCTTCAAGTTCGAGTTCCTGTTCATCAATCGTTATTTCATGCTCAACATCCTGCTGAGCAAAGCTTTTTGAGCCTGAACAGGCAAATACGAAACCTGGTAAAAGGGTTATAAACACCCATTTTATAATTTTTCTTTTCATTCTCTTCACTTTTTTCCTGTATGGCCAAAGCCACCAGCTCCTCTTTTGGTAATATTTAATTCCTCCACCAAATTCCATTCCACGGTTTCGTGTGAGGTTATCACCATCTGGCATATACGTTCACCGTTTTCAATAACAAAATCTTCCTGTGAAAGGTTAACCAGAATCACCCTGATTTCTCCGCGGTAATCTGCATCAATGGTTCCAGGAGTATTGAGCACAGTAATTCCTTTTGAAATTGCAAGTCCGCTGCGAGGCCTGATTTGAGCCTCAAAGCCTTTGGGTAGTTCAATATAAAGCCCTGTGGGTATAAGTTTTCGCTCCAATGACTTTAAAACTACAGGTTCAGACAAAAAGGCACGCAGGTCCATCCCTGCCGACAATTCAGTGCTGTAGCCTGGTAATGGGTTATTCGATTCGTTTACAATTTTTACAAACATTTACCCTTTTTTTAAAACCCGCTAAGATATGATTTTTAACAGAGTCTCATCCAATGCAGATGCAGCATTAACATTATTTAATCAAACCTGCAAATGAGAGCAATGCATCTATATTACCATGAAATCTGTCATCAGGCTATCGGAAATAAACATTCCATTACGAGTTAAAACATAGACACCATCACGTTCAGTAATTTTCCCTGAAGCGATGTAATTTTCAGCAGTTTTTTCCACCTTTCCTGCAATAATCCCACCAAAACGTTCTTTAATTTCATGTATAGAAATTCCCCATCGGGTGCGTATTCGGGTAATTATATACTCGTTAAACTTATCATTTTCCGATAACTGTTCCTCTTCATAAAAAGGGAGATTTTTTTTTAGCCCGTTGATATAGGCCTCAAGGTGTGCCACATTCCACCGCCTGGAATTTCCATTGAAGGAATGAGCAGATGGACCAAGACCCAAATAATTTTCTCCAAACCAGTAGCCTGTATTGTGAAACGAATAAATCCGGTTACGGGCAAAATTTGAAAGTTCATACTGTTCAAAACCCGCTTTGGAAGCTTCATCAAGCAAAATATGAAATTGCTGTACACTCTTTTCTTCAGACAGCTCCTTAATCGTTCCCTTTTTTATCCATGTGTAAAAAGGCGTGCCTTTATGATAGGTTAAATGATAGGCAGACAAATGCACTACAGGCAATTCAAAGATTTCTTTCAAATCGTGTTTCCATTGCTCATTGGATAATCCTGGTATTCCATAAATTAAATCAGCACTTAAATTATAAAAACCTGCTTTGAAGGCATTTTCAATGGATGCTTTCGCCTGTTTTCCATTATGCCGCCGGTTCATTTTTTTCAGAAGTTCATCATTGAAAGATTGACTACCTATGCTCAGCCTGTTAACTCCTGACCGTTTTAAAATCTTAAGATATTCAGGAGTTAAATCATCGGGATTGGCCTCAAATGTAATTTCAGCATCGGTAACTTTAAAAGATTCATGCAAGGAAATTTAATACATCAGAAAGTTCTTCTTCTTTTAAAACTGAAGGAGTTCCTCCACCAAAATATATTGTCTTTACGTTCTCTCCCTTCAGGTAATTATTTCTTTGTTCAACTTCATTTTTAAGGACAGAAAGATAAGTATCAGTTTGGCTGCTGTTAACAGTTTTATAAAAGTCGCAATAATAGCACTTCTGACGGCAAAAAGGGACGTGAATGTAAATTCCTGCCATTGATTTTAGTTACTTTGCACTTTAATTATTCGAATTGTATATGAAATTAAAGTTTTTTATTAAACCCATTATCTGGCTTCTCATTATCTGTTATGGATTATTTATTCCTGCATCCAGTTTGCCTACCAAGCCTTTTATGGCAATACCTAACTTCGATAAATTGGTACACTTTGGATTATTTTTTATTTTTTGCCTGCTCTTATTTGTTCCATTTAAAAAAATGAGAATGAATCATTTAATTTTTGCGCCGTTAATGTCACTTGTTTTATCGGCAGTACTCGAAACAGTGCAACATCTCATTTCATCATCGAGAAGCAGCAACTTTTACGATTTTCTTGCCAACACAGCAGGAATTTTTGCATCTGTATTATTTTTTCAATACCTTATTTCAGGCACCAGGTTTGAAAAATACCTCTAAATAAAATTCGACCTGCTATAGTTTCACCAGGTCTTCGTATTTTGCAATATCCTGACCAACAATCTCAAGATTAGTTCCCTGATAAAAATCCGCAATCTGGTTCCTGAGCATGTCGTACTGCGCATGCACCGGACAAAGTGGCTTTGTATCGTCATGACTTTTACATGGCTCAAGCCGAATAAGGCAGTTGGTAAAAAATTCTTCACCATCAATTTTTATAACTATATCCCATAAGGTTATATCAGCAGCATTTTTAGCAAGGGCAAATCCCCCATTTGGACCTTTGGTAGATATCAGCAATTTTTGTTTCACCAGGTTCTGCAATATTTTTCCAAGAAAGGGAGAAGAAAGATTCAAATCTTCAGAAATTTTTTTAATTCCAATCATTTTTCCCTCTTTGGAAAATTTAGCAAGATAAATAAGAGCTCTCAGAGCATATTTACACGTGTTAGACAGCATATTGAAAAATTTTATATTTTATTAATACTACACAATGAACGATTTTTTTGCATCATTTCAAAGGAATTTTTGCAATTCTGACTGCATGACGTCCTCCTTTAAATTCTGCAGTTAAAAATGCCTTTACAATCGCAACTGCTTCTTCGTCGGAAACAAAACGTGCAGGAATAGCACATATATTGGCATTATTATGTTCTTTTGCCAACGCTCCTATTTCGGCATTCCAGCATAAACCTGAACGTATATTCTGGTGTTTGTTTGCTGTAATACTTATTCCCTGGCCACTGCCACAAAAGGTAATACCGGTTTCATATTCACCTGAACCAATTGCCTGTGCTATAGCATGTGCAAAATCGGGATAATCGCAGCTCTCACTTGAAAAACAGCCAAAATCCTTAAATGGAATTTCATTTTCCACTAAAAATCTGATAATTATCTGTTTTTTTTCAAAGCCTGCATGGTCACTGGCTAGGGCAATGGTTTTTGTCAGTTCTTTCATTGCAGTAAAAATAATACTTTTTGATATTTAATTCATTTATTTATTTATTTTTCATTGGAATAAATTCCTTATCTGTTTTTTTTCCAGATTGTAAACCGATAAAATAAAAATCATCAGCAAAAATGTATTCAAAATATATTTCACCAGCGCTGGTTGATAAGAGGTAAAAATAGATATTAAATAAAGCACAATTGCGATTACAATGTAAGTACCTATGCGTTTTAAATTATAGGGAATAGGATAATACTTTCTCCCAAGGAAATAGGAATATACCATCATCACAAAATAGCTAACAAAAACAGCCAGAGCTGATCCCATATATCCCCAAACCGGAATCAGAATAAAATTAAGGGAAAGGGAAAAAACTGCACCAGCAAGGGCTATGTATGCTCCGTATCGTGTCATATCCTTAAGCTTATACCATAACGAAAGGGCAAAATAAATTCCAAAAAACAAATTTCCCATCAATACTATAGGTACAACCTTTAAACCTTCATGATATTCCGGATCAATAATTATTTTAATAACATCTATATAAAGAACCATTCCCAGAAAAATGAGCAAACCAAAAATTACAAAATAGTTCATTACTGTTGCATATATCTGCGGATCTTCTTTCGATGTTCCACGTGAAAAGAAAAAAGGTTCGAAAGCATATCTGAATGCCTGGATAAACATGTTCATTAAAACGGCCAATTTAAAATTAGCACCGTAAACTCCTAATTGATACATAGGATTTTTATCTTCAGGAACCAAAAATGGTATCAGAATTTTGTCAATGTTTTGATTCACCATGCCTGCCAATCCAACTATTAATACAGGAAAAGCATAATTAAGCATGGTTCTGAAAAGTTGCCTGTTAAAACGGAAAGATATTTTAAAAAATTCTGGAAGTAATAAAATTAAAACCACAAAAGATGCCAGCAAGTTTGAAATAAAAGCATAACCAACTCCAATTTCGGATGAATACACAAACCTTATAATCGAATCCGGATGGTTTTCAAGCCATTTTGGTGCAATTGAAAGGAAAAACACATTAAAAGCAATATTAAAAGCAATACTGATTATCCGGATGGCAGCGAATTTAACAGGACGATTGTTTAATCGTAGCCGTGCAAAAGGAATGGCCGTCAATGCATCGATTCCCAAAATAATAGCCAACCAAACGATATAATCCGCATTTTCAGGATATCCGATAAATGATGCAATTGAACTGCTGTAGTAAAGGACAAGAACCACGAATAACGTTGTAGTAAAAAATAACGAAATAAGTGAAGTTGAATAAACCTCCTCCGGATGACTGCTTTTCGAAGCATACCTGAAAAAAGCAGTTTCCATTCCATAGGTTACCAAAACCAGAAAAAAAGCAACATAAGCATACAGATTGGTAACTACAGCATATTCTTCTGCTATAAAAACAAAGGTATAATAGGGTGAAAGTCCCCAATTTAAAAAGCGGCCTACAATGCTGCTAATGCCGTATATGGCTGTATCACCTGCTAATTTCTTAAATGGATTCAAAGTTGTTCGTAATTTCAGGCAAATATAGTATTGATTTTCCTATTGAAGGGAACCCTCAGGAACTCTTCATTTATTATTAATTTTTTATTTAAAAAACCATTATCTTTCAACCCAGGTTCTTTTAATGAAAATGTTTTTTTAAAAGAACAATGAAATATTATCTTGCAAAAAAAGAAAAATTGAAATAACTTTCTAAAATAAAATTACCTGGGTAAAGAAATACACATACTACTTTATTCTCATATATGATTGAAATTCAAAATATTAATTGAAAACTATCACATGAATAAAACGGCTTTTTTGTTTTTGTTGCTTTTATGCATGGGTGCTGCTTCATATTCCTGTTCACCAAAACGATCGCGCAAGCCGGTAAGCAATATAACCATATTGCCAACTGCAAAAAATTACATTTATGGAACTACCGTTGCTGTAAAAGTTGAGACAAGGCTCAGAAATGGAGAAATTGAAAATATTAAACTCTTTTTTAACGGAAAATTATTGGAAGAAAAAGAAAGCCTTAATTTTACTGTTGATGGTATAAAACTGGATGTTCTGGGTAACAATTCATTTCATGTCGTTGCAACCAAAAAAGATAATGTAAGCAACACACGAACTGCTTCCTTTCTGGTTGTTTCCGATTTAATACCAAAAAAATATACCTATACTACCATCAATGATTTTCCTCACAATTCAAATTTTTATACTCAGGGACTTGAATACCAAAATGGATTTATTTATGAAGGAACAGGTGAATATGGTCATTCTGGATTATTTAAGGTAAACCTTGAAACGGGCAGGCCTGTATCGCAACAATTACTTGATTCGAAATATTTTGGTGAAGGAATTACCATTCTGAATGATAAAATTTACCAACTGACATACCGTTCGCAAAAAGGATTTGTTTATAACCTTAGCAATTTTGCAGTTATTGACAGTTTCAGATTTAAATCAAAAGAAGGATGGGGATTATCAAATGACGGAAACTATTTGATTTTAAGTAATGGAACACATGAATTAATATGGCTTGATCCTTCTGATTTTTCTGAAGTAAGGAAAGTACAGGTAGCAAATAACCTGGGTCTGGTAAATTATTTAAATGAACTGGAATATATCAATGGAACTTTATATGCGAATGTTTATACCACAAATATAATTGTACAAATTGATCCCCAAACCGGAAAAATTATTTCAGAAATAAATCTGGATGGTATATTAAAAATGTACACCAATCCAAACGATACAACCGATTATCTCAATGGTATAGCATACGACAGCATAAGAAAACGTCTGTTTGTAACAGGAAAATGGTGGCCCCGACTGTTTGAAATTGAATTGATAGAATCAAAATAATTTAGGGTTATCCTGTACTCCTCCATAATCAATTCTTCCCAAATGTTTATAAGCCATAGCCGTTGCTTCCCTGCCGCGTGGGGTTCTTTTTATAAATCCTTCCTTAATAAGAAATGGTTCATATACTTCTTCTATAGTTCCACTGTCTTCTCCTACAGCTGTTGCAATAGTTGAAATTCCAACAGGTCCTCCTTTAAATTTATCAATAATGCATAACAGAATTCGATTATCCATATCATCCAGCCCATATTTGTCAATATTCATGGCATGAAGTGCAATCTTCGTAATTTCAATATCAATGTTTCCGCTGCCTTTGACCTGGGCAAAATCCCGTACCCTGCGTAAAAGTGAATTAACTATTCGTGGTGTTCCTCTGCTCCTGCCTGCTATTTCAACAGCAGCATCCTTACTTATTTTTACTCCAAGAATACGGGCCGAGCGTTCAACAATTTCCTTTAATACATCATTATCGTAATATTCAAGGTGGGAGTTAATACCAAAACGTGCTCTCAAAGGCGATGTAAGCAGTCCTGAGCGCGTTGTGGCACCTATCAGGGTAAAAGGGTTCAACTCCAATTGAATGGAGCGCGCACTGGGGCCCTTATCAATCATTATATCGATTCGGTAATCTTCCATTGCCGAATAAAGATATTCTTCCACAACAGGTGATAACCTGTGAATTTCATCAATAAAAAGCACATCTCTTTCTTCAAGATTTGTTAGAAGACCTGCTAGATCACCTGGTTTATCCAATACCGGTCCGGAAGTAATTTTTATACCTACTCCAAGTTCATTTGCAATAATATACGATAAAGTAGTTTTTCCCAATCCTGGTGGTCCATGCAGTAAAACATGATCGAGAGCTTCATCCCGCATGGAAGCAGCTTTTACAAATATTTCTAAATTTTCAACTATTTGCTTCTGCCCTCTAAAATCACTGAATTGCAAAGGACGCAACTTCTGATCAAATTCCTTGTCGGTATCTGAATAATTGGCTCCTCTTATATCTAATTCTTCATCCATTAATTTTCCCCAATATATTGTGCAATCATTTCATACAAATCATCAGGTGTAAACGGTTTTGGCAGATAATCATTCATGCCTGTCAGTATGCATTTTTCCTTATCGTTATCCAAAGTATTGGCTGTTAAAGCTATAATAGGTACCTTTTTAGTTCTCCCTGTTTGAATTTCAAATTCCCTTATCTCTGCTGTAATTTCAAAGCCATTTTTTTCAGGAAGCATAATATCCATAAGAATTAAATCAGGTGGATTATTTTTAACTTCTTCCATCGCTTCATACCAGTTGCTAACACAAACTATATTGTATTTCTTTTTGTTTAGATGAAAACTCACCACTTTTTGATTCAACAGATTATCTTCCACTAAAAGTATTTTCAACACTTCTTCTTATTTATTATTTATTTAATTGTAAAAATAAAATATAATACAAGTGATAATAGCTTGTTGATTGTTGTTAATATCATTTTTTCACTTTTTGTACAATGAAAATTAACTGCAAAACTATTAAAATACCAACACTATTAAATTAAATAAATAATTAAAATTCAGCCATATAATTTTTTTTGTTAACATGTGTTTATAACACCCCCCTCTTTAATTTGTAAATTTATACGTGTGAAAAACCTGTGTAAATATTCATTGAACTTTTGTGTTTTAAAATTTTTATATCCAGAAAATTTAATTATAGTTTATAATTTCTGATAAATCAAAAAATTAATGTAAAAGGTTATTTTTGTTTTTTATATGTTTTTTAAACATTAATCAACAAACAGTAGTTTTTATAAATAACTGTCGGGAAATAAATTAAGGAAACAATGACAAAAAATTTCAACATACTTGTTAATAAGCTTAATCATTTTAGAATCAGGTACTATACTTTTAAACTACTTAAGGGAATACTTTTTACCTTTTTTCTACTATTGATTTTATTTACAGTGTTTTCATTAATTGAATACTTTATATATCTTCCTTCCGGTTTACGAAAGGTTGTATTTTTTGGATTCATAATCTTTAGTGGAATAACTTCCATACAGTTTATTATAATTCCATTATTAAAGTTGCTTCATATTTTGAATCCAATAGATTCAAAATCAAGTTCAGTTATTATTCAAAAGCATTTTACTGAAATAAAAGATAAATTACTAAATATTATTGAATTATCGGAAATTGATGATACCGCTGTTTCAAAGGATATTGTTTTTGCCAGTATTGATCAGAAAATTAGGGAATTAAGTATATTTGATTTTCGACAAGCTATTCAATATAAAAACCTTAAGCTGGTTGTTGGTTACTTTTTGCTGAGTATACTGATAGCGTTTATTGTTTATGGTGTAAATAATACCATCTTTAAAACTGCACCTAACCGAATCATTCATTACAACACACAGTATGTAAAACCTGCACCATACAGTTTTTATTTGTTGAATGATGATTTAAAAGCCACAAAAGGAGAATCTTATAAAATAAAAATGGAATCCAGAGGCAATGAAATTCCTCAGGTAGCCTACGTTAATATAGAAGGCAACAATTATTTGATGAAAAATACAGGTCCTGGTAATTTTGAATTTGAAATAGCTTCAGTAATTAATACCGTTAATTTTTATTTTACTGATTTAAAATACAATTCCGAAACATTTGTGCTCCAGTTACTTCCAAAACCAGGTATCAACAGTTTTAATGTAACTATTACCCCACCGGCATACACAGGGCTACCGTTACAACAATTTATGAATACAGGTGATTTGCAGGTTTCTAATGGAAGTACTGTTGAGTGGAATTTCCAGGGAATCGATATTGATACTTTATATCTTAGATTGGCCGATTCCCTGATTATTGGTGCACAGAAAACGAATGCAGGTTTTCATGTAAATCATGATTTTTATAAATCAGCAGGTTATCATGTCTACATCAAAAATGATTTGACTGAACCTGATTTGGCACTTTCTTATTCAGTCGAGGTAATTCCTGATTTATATCCTGAAATCAATATTGTACGATTGCAGGATTCTTTAAAAATGACGCGTTTCTTTTTTAAAGGCACAATTGGTGATGATTATGGGTTTTCGGCGCTTAACTTTCATTTTAATATTAATAATAACGATTCGGCTATTTCCATACCATTTGTTAAAAGTCTAACCGATCAGGATTTTTATTTTAGCTTCGATTTTGCTGATATTGGTATACCTTCTGGTTCTATTTCCTACTACTTTTCGGTTAGTGACAATGATGTTATTAACCATTTTAAAACTACTACTTCCGATAATTTTATATTTGATTTGCCCAATCGGAGCGAAATTGCTGAAAAACAGGACGATCAATTTAAACAGTTGGAAAATATGCTTAAGGAAAGTGAAAATATTGCAAAGGAGATTCAAAACGATTTGCAGAATCTCCGGCTAAAAAACATGGATACAAATGTTTCGGACTGGGAAAAAAATCAAATGGTAAATGAAGTGCTGTCAAAGCAAAATCAGCTCGAACAGTTGTATGAAAAGATTAAAAAAGATAATGAAAAATTAAATAATTACATGAATTCCTTCAATCAGCAGAATGAAGAAATTTCAAAAAAACAAAAGGAAATTGAAGAGTTGCTTGAGGAAGTTTTTACGGATGAATTGAAGAAATTGTTGGAAGAGTTTCAAAAACTTGCTGAAAATTTTGATAGCAAAATGCTCAATCAACTCACCGAACAAATGAAATTTACTTATGAAGATTTGCAAAAGCAACTCGACAAAAATCTGGAAATGCTGAAGAAAATGAAGGTGGAACAAAAATATCAGGATGTTATCGATGACATTAATCAAATGGCAGAAGAAGAAGAAAAATTAGCACAGGAAATAAATGAAAATACCAGTTTTGAAGATGTAACTCAGAAACTCGAACAGCATGAACAGGAGTTGAATGATCTTCAAAATCAAATTAATGATGCCCAAAAGTTGAATGAAGAGCTCGAAAAACAAATGAATATGGATGATTTTAAAGAAGAGTTTGAAGACATTCAAAAAAGTATGGAAAAAAGTAAAGATGCATCAGATAAAAAAAATCAAAAAAAGGCAGGTTCAGGAATGAAGGAAACTTCCGAAAAAATGAAGAATCTGGCCTTTTCCATGCAACAGATGCTTGATTCAAATACTATGAAGCAAAACATGGAAAATATTCAAAACCTGAAACAAATTTTGAGTAATCTGGTTTATCTTTCTTTTGAACAGGAAAAGGTTTTAAATGAATTATCGGGTATTCAAACCATCGATCCGTCTTTAAATGAATTGAACCGGATTCAAAAAAGGATACAGGAGCAAAGCCAAATTGTTAAAGATTCGCTTTATGCACTGGCCAAAAGAACACCTCAGATCAACAGCATGGTGAATAATGAATTGCTTACAATGGAGCTTAATCTTGAGAAGGCTCTGGATGAAATGAATGAAGGTTTATATCCTAATGCCAGAGTCAGTCAGCAGTTTGTAATGACAGCCACAAATAACCTTGCGCTTCTTCTAAATGAGGCACTGGATAATCTTGAACAACAAATGGCCAATGCACAGCCAGGAGAACAGGATGGAGAAAATTCCGGACAAGGAAAGCCGGGAATGAGTTTACTTAAGGAACAGTCGGAAAGCATTAAGCAACAACTGCAGCAGATGATAGATCAAATGAAAAATGGTAATTCTCAAAATATGACCCAGCAGCTGGGACAATCGTTGATGCAACATGAAATGATGCAACAGATGCTTAGAGAAATTATGAACAGCGGAGGAGTGGGAAATGATGCTAAAAAATCCTTGCAGCAGATTGATGATATTTTGGAACAAAATCGCAGGCAGTTAATGAATAAAAATGTGAATTCTCAGATGATTTCCAGGCAAAATCTTATTACTACACGCTTGCTTGAAGCTGAAAAAGCAGAATTGGAACGGGAATATGAAGAAAAAAGGGAAAGTAAAAGTGCAGAGGATTTTTACAGTAATCCGGTGCAATTTTTTGAATACAAGGAGAAAAATAATTCATCACTCGAATATTTGAATAGAAGTTCATACAAGCTGACTAACTTCTATAATAATAAGTACAAGCAATACATAAATAACATGCAAAACGAATAAGAATGAAAATTCTTCCGGAAATACTTAGTATAAAGTCTGATAAAAAGGAATTGGTTAAAGTTGAGCAATTTCTGAGATTATATTATAAAGCTAATAACCTTCCTGAAGATACCTTTAATAAAGTGTGGCTGTGTGTTTCGGAAGCTGTAATTAATTCTATAGAACATGGCAATAAAATGAAATTCGAAAAAAAAGTTACAATTAAAGTTTCTTGTGTAAATACAGATCTTGAAGTTGAAATATCGGATGAAGGAGATGGTTTTAATTACACCAATGTGGCAGATCCCACTTCTCATGAAAATATTCTTAAGGAAACAGGTAGAGGAATATTTATAATGAAGGCTATTTGCAGCAATTTAAAATTCAGGGATAAAGGAAAATGTGTGGAGATTAAAATAGAATTGATGTGAGCAAAATGGCTTTTTTTTATGAGAACGTTGAAGAAATTGATTTAAACCATAAAATGGTTGAAAAACATTCTAATTTTCTCATAGCTAATGAAAAGAAAAAAAAGGGAGACATCACGGTTATTTTTTGCAGCGATGAGTATTTGTTAAAAATTAATGATGAATTCCTGGGGCATAAGTACTTTACCGATATAATAACCTTTGATTATTGCAAAAATTCTATTATTTCGGGCGATTTATTTATTAGCCTGGAACGTGTTGCAGATAATGCAAGACAACGTGATGTAAATTTTAAAAATGAGCTGTACAGGGTAATCTTTCATGGCTTATTACATTTGGCAGGTTATAAAGATAAAGATGCGGCTGAAAAAAAGGCTATGCGGTTTAAAGAAGATTTTTACCTGAAGGGAATAGATTTTGATAAGGAAAGTGTATGATTTTTAAATATGATGTAATTGTTGTAGGGGGTGGCCATGCGGGGTGCGAGGCAGCAGCAGCATCTGCCAATTTAGGTTCCAATACTTTGCTGATAACCATGGATATGACCAAATACGCTCAAATGTCGTGCAATCCTGCAATGGGGGGAATTGCCAAGGGTCAGATAATCAGAGAGATAGATGCATTGGGAGGGTATTCAGGAATAATATCGGATAAAACAACCATTCAGTTTAGAATGCTGAATCTTTCAAAGGGTCCTGCAATGTGGAGTCCCCGTTCCCAAAACGACAGGATGCGTTTTACAGAGTTGTGGAGAAGTACCCTTGAATCCATAAAGTTGCTTGATTTATGGCAGGATGCTGTTGTTTCATTAATCATTGAAGAGGGTCAGGTAACTGGTGTTCGTACCAAAATGGGTGTTGAATTTTATTCCAATACTGTAATTTTAACGAACGGAACTTTTCTGAATGGTCTTATGCATGTTGGTTCTGCACAGATGAAGGGAGGCCGTATTGGAGAAGCTGCTTCTTATAATATAACGGAGCAGTTGTATGCTGCCGGATTTACTACCGGAAGGCTTAAAACCGGGACTCCGGTTCGGATAGATGGAAGAACCATTGATTTCTCAAATCTCACGGAGCAAAAAGGTGATAATACATGCTTTTCTTTTTCTTACCTTCAAAATACAAAATCCGAACTGCAACAACGTTCATGCTGGATTACTTATACGAATCCTGATGTTCATAATGAGTTAAAAAAGGGGTTTGATTTATCTCCGATGTTTGATGGAACCATTCAAAGTACAGGACCAAGATATTGCCCGAGCATTGAATCAAAACTGGTTACCTTTGCAGAAAAGGAAAGACATCAGCTGTTTCTGGAACCGGAAGGTGAATCTACTGTAGAATATTATTTAAACGGATTTTCATCATCATTGCCCTGGGAGGTACAGTATAATGCCATTCGGAAAGTACAGGGCCTGGAAAAGGTCAAAATATTTCGGCCAGGATATGCAATAGAGTACGACTACTTTGATCCTACTCAACTTTACAGTACTTTGGAAACAAAGATAATTAAAAACCTTTATTTTGCAGGTCAGATAAACGGGACTACCGGATATGAAGAGGCAGCAGCACAGGGATTAATGGCGGGTATAAATGCTCACTTACGTTGTCATTCCAAATCCGATGAATTTATTTTAAAACGTGATGAAGCATATATAGGTGTTTTAATTGACGATCTGGTCACAAAAGGTGTTGATGAGCCCTATCGGATGTTTACCAGCCGTGCTGAATTCCGTATCCTGCTGCGTCAGGATAATGCCGATATCCGGCTAACCGAAAAATCGCACAAATTAGGTTTGGCTTCTCCGGAACGAATGAAATTGTTGCAGGAAAAAATTACCCTCGTAAATGAAATTATTGGTTTCACAAAACAATGTAGTGTTACGCCAGTAGCTGTAAATCAGATACTTAAAGAAAAGGAAACCTCTCCCTTACGACAAGGGGTTAAGCTGTATGAACTGATTTTAAGGCCTCAGATTTCAATATTTGATTTCATTGATTCCCTCCCACCCTTTCATGCGTTTCTTAAAAGGGTTCCGCTGCATAGAAAAGAAGAAATTTTACAGGGATCTGAAATTTCCATTAAATATGAAGGATATATTAACCGTGAAAAATTGTTTGCAGAGAAGCTGGATAAATTCGAAAACATTTACATAGAGAATAAATTTAATTACAATCAACTAAAATCATTGTCTACTGAAGCAAGACAAAAACTTGGGAGAATTAATCCCAAAACGATCGGACAGGCAAAACGAATATCCGGAGTTTCCCCTTCCGATATAAATGTTTTGTTAATTCTGCTCGGCAGATAATTTTGTTTCACGTGGAACACTTAAATAAAAACATGGATTTAAAAAGCAAAATTCGGGAGGTTCCCGATTTTCCTACCAAAGGAATCAATTTTAAGGACATTACCACCCTTTTGAAGGATAATGAAGCATTGCGGTATGTGGCGGCACAGATTGTTGCTGAGTTTAGCGATAAAAAGATTACAAAGGTATTGGGAGTAGAATCCCGGGGGTTTATTCTTGGGGGTGCAATTGCCTGTGAATTAAATGCCGGGTTCGTACCTGTAAGGAAAAAAGGAAAGCTTCCTTCTGATAAAATTGCCGAATCGTATCAGCTTGAATATGGCACCGATTCCATTGAAGTTCACAGAGACGCTGTGTCGCCCGATGATGTTGTTTTAATACACGACGATTTACTTGCTACCGGGGGAACAATAAATGCAGTTTTAAACCTGGTTAAAAAAGTGGGTGTTTCTTCTATATACTTTAGCTTTATCTGTGATTTGGGTTTTATAGTAACGCCTTTTAAAAATAATCTGAAAAAATATCACCCACATATCTTAGTTACCTATTAAAGTTCTCAGGCCAGATTTTGATGATAGAGTGGAGTGGTTTTTGTTTAATGATGAAAAGTTAACTATTTAAGTGAAACATAATTTGATTCATAAAGACATCGATTATTTAAAAAACCTTATCTCGGTACTTCCCGGTTATCCCGGAATCTATCAGTTTCTCGATGAAGAGGGAAAAATAATATATATCGGGAAAGCGCTCAATCTTAAGAAAAGAGTTGGTTCTTATTTTTCAAAGCAGCACGACAGCAGAAAAACAGCATTACTGGTGCGTAATATCGCAGATATTAAGTATCTGGTTGTGGAAACAGAGCAGGATGCCTTGCTGTTGGAGAACAACCTGATTAAAAAATATCAGCCGCGGTATAATATTAGACTCAAGGACGATAAAAGTTTCCCATGGATTTGTATTAAAAATGAACCATTCCCCAGGGTTTTTAAAACACGAAACCTGGTAAAAGATGGCTCGCGATATTTTGGACCCTATACTTCCATTTATACCGTTCGAACTTTGCTTGAACTTTTTAAATCAGAATATAAATTAAGAACATGTAACTATCATCTTACCGATGAAAATATTCGTTCGGGAAAATATAAAGTTTGCCTTGAATACCATATTGGCAACTGTAAAGGCCCTTGTGAGGGCCTGGTTTCTGCAGAAAAATACAATCAGGGAATTGAAGATATTGTTGATATTCTTAAAGGTAATATATCAGGAGTGATTAAACATCTTGAGAATCGCATGAATTCAATGGCTGACGCTATGAATTTTGAAGAGGCGCAGGAAATAAAAGAGAAATATAATTCACTTAAAAGGTATCAGAGTAAGTCAACCATTGTATCTCCAACAATTACTGATGTTGATGTATTTACCATTGAGCAAGACCAAAAATTTGCCTACATCAACTATCTAAAAGTAATAAATGGAGCTATTATTCAAACCTATACGCTGGAAATTCAAAAGATACTTAATGAACCTGAAGAGGAATTATTGTTGGCAGGGATCATTGATATACGGCAAAAAATATTCAGCAATGCAAAGGAAATTCTGGTCCCATTTCTTCCAAAAATAAGGCTGAACGATGTTAATTTTAAAGTACCTCTGAGGGGAGATAAAAAAAAGCTCCTTGACTTATCCTCCAGGAATGCAAAATACTACAGGCTCGAAAAGGAGAAACAGTTGGTTATTAAAAACCCAAAACTCAGAGATGAAAGAATATTAAAAACCATTCAAAAGGACTTGAAACTGCCTGTCCTGCCTCTGAGAATAGAATGTTTCGACAACAGCAACCTACAGGGAACGCATCCGGTAGCGGCATGTGTTGTTTTTCAAAATACCCGACCTTTAAAAAAGGAATACCGGCATTATAATATCAAAACGGTTTCCGGACCTAATGATTTTGCTTCAATGGAAGAGGTTGTTTTTCGAAGGTATAATCGGTTAATTTTAGAAAGTAAAGAGTTACCCCAGCTTGTGGTCGTCGACGGGGGTAAAGGACAATTGTCTTCAGCTGTTAAAGCGCTTGAAAAATTGAACCTTAGAGGAACTATTTCAATCATTGGAATAGCAAAGAAATTGGAAGAAATTTATGTTCCCGATGATCCTGTACCTCTCTATATAAATAAAAATTCGGAAAGCTTAAAAATAATTCAGCAATTGCGTGACGAGGCACATCGTTTTGGAATTAATTTTCATCGCGATAAGCGTTCAAAGTATGTAACATCTTCAGAGTTAAATCTTATAAAGGGCATTGGGGACAAGACAACTAAACGGCTTTTACAGGTTTTTAAATCGGTAAAGAATATTAAAATCACTGATAAAGAGACACTTGCGAATCAAATTGGTTCTTCAAAGGCGGAAATTGTTTACAAATATTTTCATCCCGGAGAATAGTCAATAGAAAAATTAGTTCTTTTTGGCATGAGCGGAGGTATTGATAGTTAAGTGTCAGCAATGCTCCTTCTTGAGCAAGGTTATGATGTAACAGGTATTACCTTTTTGTTCTCCTCTGCCAAACAGGATGAACAGGCTGTTGATACTGCCGCAAATTAAACGGCTGAGGCTGTTGGTATAAAACAGCTTACTGTGGATTTGAAATCGGAATTTGAGGAACAGGTAGGCCGGTATTTCAAAAATTCGTATTTGGCAGGTAAAACGCCTTTTCCCTGTGCTGTTTGCAACTCAAATCCTAAATTCTCAAAACTTGACGAATTTGCCAAACTGCTGGGATGCCGGTATTTTTCTACTGGTCATTATGTTAATATCATTGAATATGAGAAGTTTAGATATATCGGAAAGGATTTGACCGCCGGCTCCGGTTGGAAATTTCTCATTTACATATCCATTCATTTATAAAAGTTGATTTTCCTGAAATTTTAAAACCTTTGCCGACATCTTTTTTATTGGCATGGATCTACCATTGTGTTCATTTTTTCTTGATTAATTTGTATTTTATTCGTACTTAATTCGTTGTTAATTCGGATATTTCCGAATAAATGACGAATTATTTTCGAATTTTATACCAAAAAATTAAGAATAAATGCAGCAAAAGGTAGCTTTATGGTATGCACTCTGGCAACCTCGTCTTTTAAGATAGAATTATGGGTTTTACCTTTACGCAATGAAGAAGAATCAAAAATACAGCAAAGAAGAAATGTCTCTGGAAATAGAAATTTGGCAGGAAAGCGGAGTAACCCAGGCTGAATTTTGTGAACGTGAAAAAATACCTGTATCCTCTTTTTATCATTGGGTTAAGAAGTATAATCAGGAACGGGAGATGGTATGAGTGGATAAAGAAGGTGCCGGAGGTTATCGCTGGTCAACATGCTCCATGAATTATTACCACAGAATTTGAAACTTACAGAGTAAAAGAATAACTGATTATTAAAATTTTTTCTGCTATATATAAGAAAAGATAATGGTTAAACAAGACCTGCTTACCCGGACAGTTCCCCTGAAATAAATATTAATACTGAATATGTAACAGACTGTTGGATATACTAAAGCAGTTAATTTTAATCGTGTATGGGATTAATTTTTAGGATGGGAATAAATTATATTCCATCATGGATAGGATTTATAAGGTTCCATCAATCAGAAAGGTTTTCTGTATTTTTCGTCGCCTTCAAGAAGGCCAAGATAACTGATATATCGGCTTGGGGCTAAATTACCTGAATCGAATGCTTCCTTTACAGCACATCCGGGTTCATGGGTATGAGAGCAATTGCTGTACTGGCAATTTTTTGACAATACAAAAATTTCGGGAAAATAATGGGAAATCTCCCAGGGCTCCATGGCAAGCATTCCAAAACCTTTAATTCCCGGTGTATCAATTATATAACCTCCAAATGAAAGTTTATACATAGCAGAGAATGCTGTGGTGTGTTTACCGGTTTGATGCATTTCCGAAATTTCATTTGTTTTAAGGTTTAACCCCGGTTGAATAACATTTACAAGAGTTGACTTCCCTACTCCACTGTGACCGTTAATAACATTTGTTTTATCCTTTAACACGTCTTTTAGCTGATTTATTCCAATTTTATTTATTGCCGACACTGCGAGGCACATGTATCCAATTTGCGAATAAATGGCAATCAGCTCATTAAGTTGCTCTTGTTCTTCCTCTGTATATAAGTCGAGTTTGTTAAAAACAATCACTACCGGGATTCTGTATGCTTCAGCCGATGCAAGATATCGATCTATAAATGTGGTTGTTGTAACAGGCATGGCAATGGTCGCAACAAGTACAGCCAAATCGATATTTGCCGCAATGATATGGGATTGTTTGGAAAGGTTGGGTGAACGGCGCACAATGTAGTTTTTTCTTTCTTCAATTGCAGTAATCCAACCGGTTTTTACTGCATTGCTTTTTTGGTTTTCATGGACTAAAAACTTTACTCTGTCGCCTACTGCAACAGGATTGGTACTTTTTATATCCTTCATTCTGAAGTTTCCTTTAACTTTACATTCGTAAAGATCTCCTGCTTTATCTTCAACAGTAAACCAGCTTCCGGTAGTTTTAATAACCAATCCTTCTTTCACATTTTTTAATTTTTATTACTTACTTCTATTTTTGAAACGAGGCTGTTTGTGAATTGTTTAACCAACGGTAAGGTTGAAAACAACGCTTAAAACACTAAAACTAAAACCTAATTTCACGTGGAACACGAAATTAATCCCATTCCAATAGTATTTTTCCGCAATTTCCGTCTTCCATAATTTCAAAAGCTTTTTGAAAATCGGAAGCCTGAAACCTGTGCGTAATTACCGGGGAGATATCAAGCCCCGAGGTAAGCATCATTTCCATTTGATACCAGGTTTCATACATTTCCCTTCCATAAATACCTTTCAATGTTAATCCCTTGAAAATTACTTTATTCCAATCAATCCGGGTATTTTGGGGCAAAATTCCAAGCAAGCTTATTTTTCCACCATTGTACATATGGTTTACCATATCATTAAATGCGACAGGTGAACCTGAACATTCGAGTCCAATATCGAATCCGCCAACCATATTATGACGAGTCATTGCTTCCCTGATGCTTTCATTAGCAGGATCGATTACCCTTGTTGCACCCATTTTTCGGGCAAGAGCTCTTCTGAACGGACTTAAATCGGTTCCTATTACATTTCTGGCGCCTGAAAAGCGGCATATGGCAGCTGTCATAGCACCAATAGGTCCTCCTATCCCCGTAATGAGAACATCCTCACCCAGAAGGGGAAAAGACAATGCAGTGTGGGTGGCATTTCCCAAAGGGTCCATAATTGCCATCAGGTCATCGGGGATACTGACATCGACATGTAGAACATTTTTGGCAGGTACTGAAATATACTCCGCAAAACCGCCATCGCGGTTCACTCCAATACCAATTGTATGATCACAGATGTGCTGTCTTCCTCTCCTGCAATTCCTGCAAAAGCCACACGAAATATGTCCTTCTACAGTAACCCGTTCTCCTACCCTCACCCGGTCGACTTCGGAGCCGGTTTCAACCACAACTCCCATATATTCATGCCCAATTACAACAGGTGTTTTTATGGCATTCTGCGCCCATTCATCCCATTTGTAAATGTGTAAATCGGTGCCGCAAATTGCAGCCTTTTTAATTTTTATCAATACATCATTAGGACCCACTAACGGGATGGGGACATTTTCCATCCAAATCCCTTTTTCAGCCTTGCTTTTAACCAGTGCTTTCACGCTAAAGATTTTTAAGTGTTAATTTTACAGCTAAAATAAATTAAAAAATACCTGTAAACGATAATGAAAATCATTAACAGCAGGATCATTGAATCCCATTTACAAATTCTCATGCAGGATAAACCGTTGTGAAATAAATCGGACCGGGTACCAGGAAGCAATAAATCCTATGCCCAATACAACTCCCAGAATAATCAGGATATCGGTAAGGATAATTTTTACAGGATAGGCGGTAATAATGAAAGAGCCTGCACCTGGAAGGCTTATAAACCCAAATTTGATTTGCAGCCAGGAAATAAAAATGCCCAGCAGAGTACCTATGACTGCCCCGAATAATGAAATTAACCAGCCTTCATATAAGAAAATCTTACGTATCAGCTTTGAATCGGCTCCCATTCCCCTAATAATAAACAAATCTTCTTTTTTATCGATAATGAGCATGGAAAGGCTTCCCAGCATGTTGAATGAAGCTACAATCAGGATAAATACCAGAATCAGATATGCTGCCCATTTTTCGGATTGCATCGTTTTGTATATCAAATCATGCTGCTGGTACTTGTTTTTAATTTCGAATGAATCCCCCAGAATTTCCTGAATTTTTTTTTGCAGTCTTCCGGCATTTGCACTGGAATTGATTCCCAGCTCGACCGCTGAGATTTGGCCTTCAGTTTCAAAAAGCCGGGATGCAAAACTAAAAGGCACTATCATATATTTTGAATCAATTTCTTCAAGTACCGAAAATACCCCTGAAGGGAAAATGTAATCAAAATTAAGTGCACGGGCCGGATTTAATGAGGTCTGATTTCCTTTTTTCGGTACAAATACCCGTATAGGATCAACAAATGATAATCCCAGCCCAAGGTTGTAGGCAATCCCCTGCCCTACTACTGCATAATCTGTACTTTCATCTTCAAGCATAAATGCACCGTCGATAATAAGGGTATCGATATTTGTATACCGGGCATAATTAGGTGGTACTCCTTTAATGGTGGCAACATATTGCTGGCTGTTGTATTTTAACAGGGCTACTTCTTCAATTACTTCGGCATAATGGATCACATCGGGCAGGTTTTTAATTTCATCGAACGGGTATTCCGTTGGAGAAAACATTTTTCCCCGTACTGCTGTAATCTTTAAATCGGGATCAAAATTGCTGAAAAGACTTTCAATCAGATTGTTAAACCCATTAAATACAGATAAAACAATAACAAGGGCCATGGTCCCAACTATGATTCCTGTTACTGAAATGGCAGAAATAATATTGATGATGTTTTGTTTTTTTTTCGAAAACAAATACCTGAGCGCTATAAATAATGGCAGATTCAATTTCTTTATCAACAGTAACGTTTGTTTGAAAACCTTATTTTTTTAACAGATCCTCTATATGTTCGATGTAATCCAAACTGTCATCAATATAAAATTCAAGTTCAGGAATAATTCGTACTATTTTGCCAATTCTTCTACCCAATTCACCCCTGACAGACCTGCTGCTGAGCCGGATATCGCTTAAAATTTCATTTGCAAATTCAGATGGATATATGCTTAGGTAAATACGTGCAAGACCCATATCTTTAGTTACCCTTACAATGGTAACGCTAATCAGCTTTCCCGGGTACTTTGTTTTGGTTAGCTGAAGGAGAATATCGGACATTTCACGTTGAATTAAACGGGAAACCTTATTTTGTCGCGTACTGAACTGTTCCATATTATCAGGCTTTCTTATGATTAAAATTGTTTGTTTTCAACGGTATCTTACAAAATTCGCATGAGGGTATTAATTCTCAACGGATGATGTGACCCTTTTCTCATGCTCATTTTAAATAAAATTGTTCAAAATTAATTAAAATTGTTCGATTAAGTAGTTTTTGCATGATAATGGAGCGTTGCGTATTTGCAGAATTTCAGGCAGTACAAATTAAAGGCATTAGCTGTATTCAAAATACCGAGATTAATTTTTAATACAAGCAAATGATAAGCTGATGAGCTATTTATTTCCTGCGGTAAGCTTAGGAATAGCATTCCGAAGGTCTTCATCGGGTTTAATAATGTTGTAATTTTCCCAGAAATCAGGGTCATAATTATGAATCATTTCAGTAAAAATATCGCGGTGAGAAAAGGATTCATCACGAGGAAACTTTTTTAAATCTGTGGAATGAATATTGGTAACCAACAAATCTGAAACACTGTGGAATTCTGAATTAATTTTATCACGGCGGCTGCGTACTTTAAATTTTATATCTGCACGGGCAGTTGTTAACTGCCATTTTCCCTGGTATTTGCGATAACTGACCCGATATTCAACAAAAGAAGGACGTGCTTTTACCCCGGGGGGTGTATGTTTTACCAACACGGAAGTTGCTTTTTTTAATCCGCTCCGGTTGAAACCAAATCGGGCAAAAACGATTGCGAATGATTCACGGTCAACATACAATTCGCCTGTGAATCCATGAAAATCATCGTCATTATCAGGTTCAAATTCCAGAACGTAAACCGGGACATTGTTGTACCATAAAACCTTTGTTATTTCATATTTATATTGATGTTCGTATTTTTTATCAATAAACGTTTCCATTTTTTTCACTATATCGAGCTGAGTAATGGTAAATGGACCTCCCTGTAATTTAAAATTTACCCATTTAAAAGGTTGAACATCAGGACTCTGCCTTCCCTTAACCAATCTTGCCAGATCATTCCTGACAGAATTGTAAGGTGCTTTTAATATGTCGATTACTGCTTCTGAAACATTGATATAATTATCACTCTGCTTCACGGTTTCCCGGTAAAAGGCATTCATTAGCTTATAGTTTGAGGAATAGTTGTTAATAAGGTTTGCCCTGATGTTTTCAAGCAGTTTTTCAGGGGTGGTTGCAGTTACTTTAATTTCACGAATATAAACAGAAATGGAATTCATGAAGATGATTTCATCATCAAGTAACTGGCTGGCAGGTATAAATTTCTGGGCATATCCCATGCAGGAAACAACAAGGGAGTCATTAATGTATTGAGGATGAAGCTTTAATAAAAATTCCCCGTCGGAATTTGTCAGGGTGCCAATGGGTTGATTAGCCACAGAGACGGAGGCATAGGTAATGGGATATTTTTTTTTCCGGTCAATCACTTTACCGGAAAGGAAAAAATATTTTTCAGGAATACTGTCTGATCTGATTTCATTTTTAACACCAGCTTTTCTTTTCGCGATCACAATTTGATTTTCCAGTTCTGTGAGTACATATTTTTTTGGGCTGAAAAGCTGATTCAGGACTGAAAAAAGTGATTTATCGATGGCTTCGATCGAAAATGTTTCTGCAGATTCTATCATTGAAGCATCGTATGAAAAATATACACGTGCTTGCCAGCTGATTTGATCTAAAATAACCGAAAGGGGTTGATTTTCTGCATGAATGTTAATACGCCGTTCGAAGACAGAACCATCCTGTTGCTGGCTGGCAGTATTCAGCCAGAAAAACAGGATGGTAATAAGAGTCGAGGCGGATTTTAAATTCATTAAAATACTTTTTTCAAATCAAACGAGGTTTTATATTCTTCTCCGTCGCGTAAAACTTTAATTTTAATTTTTTTATTTTCCCTGCTTTGCAACAGCAGGTTAATGTCGTTAAGTTTGAGCGACTGATGATTGCTGCTGTTTAACGAAAGAATCTGATCATTTTCCTTAAGCCCTGCAAAATATGCAGGGGAATTTTCACGAATGTTTGTAATTGTAAATATAGGCAGACCCGGCATCGGGTTTATTACTTCCATGCCACTCATGTTGTAATTAAAATCATCTTTTATTTTATTCGTAGGCCGTAAAGTAAGCCGGTTGTTGCGGTAATCCAGGGTTACAATAAATCTTCTGAGAATTTCTGCCCCGAGAGTCCCGTTGCGATCGTTGGAAGTAATAAGCTGGTCAATGATTTCAGAATTGGGAAAAGCAACAATGGGTTTTGGCAGAACAAGCGGTCCTACCCAAATTCCGTCTATTCTTCCTTTGACACCATAAAGATCTCCGCTAAGTCCTTTTCCCAAAAAAGTTTCAATATGAACTTGCGGGAGGTCTATGCGTTCATCAGAATTTTCCGACAGCCACAGGGCATCGCTGGCCCCGGTATCAACAAGAAGTTTAACGGGCACTTCCTGCATTTCATCGGTAACAATGCTGGTACGTACAAAAGGTTTATTCCCTTCAAGGTGCAACGGCATGATGATGTCTTTTTTCCGGTCACGGTATTTAAAATGTTCAGGCCGGTAAAGGGTCAGCTTTTCAGCTGAATAATTAATTTTTACTATATAATCTTTAAATAGATTAAATCCGATCAGGCCATGAACCGGCAGTCCCAGCATGTGCGAAATCTGAAAATTTTCATCAATAACCATTTGAACTTCCTGATTCCAGGCAGTCATATTGTCCAGTTTTATATTATTATTCGCTGAACGGTAGGCCGTCAGACCTTCCCCTTCACCTATTCCCTGTATCTGAACAGGCATCAGGTAATTTAGATTTAATTTATTTACAAACGGCAGTTCAGTAATAATTGGATGTCGGACACCTGTATCGAGAATGAAATTTAAGGTATCTGATTCATTTATAGTTATCGGTATAATAATCAGGTTACTTGCCGATTTAAACCGGATGGTAATGGATTTTTCCTTTGGGTCATTAAACAGAAATCCCCGGTTTGCGCTTAGAAACTGGCTGGTATTTTCCATGCTTTCTTCGAGGGGGACATAATCCCGGACTACAAGAATGTTGTCTTCAATTTCAAACAGCAGGTAAAAGTCTTTCATTAATTTATCAAGCACATATTTGATAGGCTTGTTGGAAATGTTCAGGTTTACCTTTTTTTCTGAAACAATTTGAGCATTATAGGAATAATCGAGGTTTAAATAATTACATATTTTCTCGATAACATCAGAGAGAGGTTCGTCATCAGCATAAATGCTGATGTTTTGATCAAGGACCTGATCTCCAGGGTGCTGAGCAAAAGATGGCTGGGGCTTAAAAGCTGCAAGTAAAAGAGCCAGTGCAATTGCTATTCCGATTTTTTTTCCAGTTGTTTTCATGTCTTTGAATTCTATAAATTTGATGCTGATTTTTCTGAGAGTATATATGTGTTGTTTTCCTGCGTTAGCTCAAGATCAAATGTTAATCTGATTACATCAAGTATGAACTCTGCCGGTTTTTTTTCAAATTCAGCAGTAAGCAGTAGGTTTTCCAGTTTCTTGTTTTTAAGATGTATCTCAATATGATAGGTTTTGTTTAAACAGTAAACCACTTCTTTCAGGCGGGTTTTTTCAAATATCAGGTTGTGGGTTTTCCACGCCACGTAATTTGGATTGGTATTAACCGATTTTTCAAGGTTGCCATTTGATTTGAAAAGCAGTCCTTTTTCTCCGGCATTTAATAAAAGTTCAACATATTTCTCCGGCCTTTCATTTTCACAGCAAACTACCTGAACAATTCCCGATTCTACAATCACCTCCACAGATTCAGCTTCCGGATAGGCATTTACGTTAAATGAAGTGCCCACTACCTTTATACGTGCACTACCTGCATTGATGACAAATGGCCTTTGGTGGTCGGGTTTGATATCAAAAAATGCTTCTCCTGTGACGGTAACTTCCCGTTGATCTTTATCAAATTTTTCAGGATACTGCAGCCTTGAATTGCTGTTCAGGCTTACTTTCGAACCGTCTGGAAGAACATATTCATTTACAACCTGCATTTCAGAGGATGCTATTTCTGTGAATGGCCGGTGTTTTGAATTCGTATAGCTTATAAGGAAGTACCCTGCAGAACCTAATAAGAAAGCCAGGAGAAGGACTGCAGCATATCTGTAAAACCAGGCTGAAGCTTTTATTCGTATATCAGCTATCCCCATTGCAGGTGCCGCAGGAGAGATTTGTTTTTGTACTTTTTCCCAGGCCTTATTGGTATCGAATCTTTGAAACCGGTATAAATTATTAGCTTGATTAAAAAGGAGTTTACTTTGATTCAACTCCCTGCGGTTATGTTCCGAAGCAGCAGCCCAGGTTTCCACCCAATCTGTTTCAGCAGGACTCGTTTCTCCTGAAAGGAATTTACCTATCAGCTCCCAACCGGGTTTTTCTATGGAATTTTTTGCTTTCATCTGTAATAATGACAATTCATATGTGTTTTACCCTTAAGAGGAGGGTAAACTTTTTTTGGTAAACAGGAGTTAAAAAAGGGAAAGATAATTCGTTAATTTTTGGCGAAGGCTTTTTATTGCAATGCCCATCTGAGTTTCGACGGTTTTTACAGAAACATTCAATTTCGCCGCTATTTCTTTATATTTTAGTCCTTCCTGACGGCTCAACCTGAAGATTTCCCTTCTTTTGTCGGGAAGAGAAGCGATACTTTCTTCAATTTTTTTAATCAATTCTGCCTGGAAGTCGTATTCTTCATCGACATAAAAATTTTCTTCTGACGGAATATAATTGCTTTTAATTTTGGCGTGCCTTAAATAGTTTAAACACGAATTTTTTACAGCACGAAACAAATAATTTTTCACAGAAGTTTCAATATTTATTTCTTTTCTTCTTTCCCACAGCCTTACAAAAAGCTCCTGAACGATTTCTTCGGCCTCTGAGGGCTCTCGAAGCAGTTGAGTGGCATATTGGCACAAAAAAGGATAATAAGTACGGAAAAGGGTCTCAAATGCCTTCTCGTCGCTTTTTTTTATTCGTTCAAACAGAAATTGATCAGCCTGCCGGTTCATTTTTACTTCCCATTAAAAAATCCTGTCGAAGGTAATAAAACAAGATGATTGAAAGGATATACCTCTAATCGGTTAAAGCTCGATATTGGTCAGCAAATTGAGAATTAATAAAATTCCTCCTGCAAATATAGCCAGAGTAATGGTTGCAGTAAGCAATGAAGAAGTTTTATATGATTGCTTGTTTATCTGTTTTTCTACTTTTTTAAACTGGTAAAAGGCAAAGGGAGGAAGTGCAACTCCAAAAGCAACAATAATAACACCTATAATAGCAGAAAACCCCTCGGAATCCGAAACCTTTTGTTCCTGAAAAAGCAGGGATAGTTCTTTTAGAAACAATGCAAATTTAACAATTACAAAGCCCAGTCCGATTAATGCCACTGAAGTTCTCACCCAAGCCAGAAAGGTACGTTCATTGGCCAGATGCTCACGAAGTTTGGTATCGTTTTCCATAATGGGTTATTTTATACAAATATAGGAATAGGTTAAAGGTAAAGCAACACTGGTATGAATGGAAATTTAACTTGGGATGATGACTAAGTAAAACAACCAGCGATTATGGTACTAAAACCACAGAATCATCTTCTATAAATAAAAACACCTGTCAATATACGAATGACAGGTGTTTCCGGTACCCGGGGGGGAATCGAACCCCCACTCTGTTGCCAGAACTGGATTTTGAATCCAGCGCGTCTACCTATTCCGCCACCCGGGCTTTTTCCTGTATGGAAAAATGGTGTGCAAAGCTAATTATTTCAATGAAAATGACAAAATTCTAATTAAAACAATTCGCGCGATTTTTAACCTGCGATTTAAAATGAGAATTCAAAAGTAATTGTGTTTGTTTTATTTCTTCATAAATTTTCATGAATGCATTACAGGAATTGCAGAAGCATGCGAAAAAAGAGGTTTGACTAAGATGTTGACGGAGAATAAATCATCCTGGACCTGCTTTTGAAAGAACATCAGTTGCAATTATCAATTCATTTCCTTTCTGGTGACAACCATGTACTATGGGAAAACTTTGAAAGTTCTGAAGTGGTTGAGATGGGTGCAATATCAATAATTATGGACATTTTCCTGGGAAATCTTAATCCTGTATATGATCGCCAGGTGGAAGCTTTACAGATTTTTTTTCTCCAATAAGAGGTTAGTCACATCTGTTTTTCCTATTTTTTATTTCCTGAAAAAAGATTGATTAACCAGCTTTTTTCGATTGTTTTGGCTGTTTTGGTTGCCTGTACAATTCCGCGGTTTGCATTTGCCAGAGTAGTATCAATTTTATCGGCCATTTCAGTGTCGTAAACCAACCGGTTAATTAATCCATTACCTTCGTTCAGACGGGTACTGAACCGGAGGAGTTCATCTGCTATTGAATCGGTAGCAGAGGCAACATTTTTTAAGTTTCCCATAACCCGGTTTACATCTGCAGTAATAACTGTATCGTTTATCAGTCTTCCCATATCTCCTTCCCCGCGTTTTACCTTGTCAACGATTTCATTCGTATTTTTAGCGAATGTCAAAACCTCATTTCCTGCCTGGTTCAGTTTGGAGGTAATGGTATTATCGTTTAAAAGACGTGCCAAATCTCCTTCTCCATTGTTTATTTTATTGCTTATTTCCAACAGGTTATTCATGGTATGATTGCCGATTTCAATAATTTTCTGGGCTTCCAGGAGTACTTCCTGAAAATTGGGTGAATGCAGAGGCATAATGGTATCATTATCCATTATCTTTTCTGCTTCTGGTGAGCCAGGATGTATATTCAGGATTTTACTCCCCATTAGGCCATCACTGGTAATTTCAACTTTGGAATCTTTTCTGATAAACCTGCTTATTTTATTATCAACCGACATTTTTACAAGGATGGTTGTATCTTCAATTATTTCTATATGCGAAACATAACCGACAGTAATCCCTGAGTAACGCACCTTGTTTCCTTCAACCAAACCATTTACATTATTGAAATAACTGTTAATGGTTATTGTAGAGGAGAAAAGGTTTTGCTGACTTCCCATATAATAAATTGCCAAACTGAAAAGTATCAGCCCTACAACTACCAGCAACCCGAGTTTTAACGTTCGTTTTTTTGATTCTTTCATGGCACGGTATTTTACGTGAAATATGCATTTACTTTTTGATCTTCGCTTGAACTTAATTCTTCATAGGTTCCCTCGGCATAAAACTTTCCGTCAACAATAAGTTTCACCTGGTTTGCCGTTAATTTTACGCACTTCATATCGTGTGTAACAATAATGGATGAGGTATTGTATTTTTCCTGAACCTTGAGAATAAGTTCACTGATTTCACCCGATGTTACGGGGTCAAGGCCGGTTGTAGGTTCATCGTATAATATTATTTCCGGTTTCAAAATCAAGGTTCTTGCCAATCCGATTCGCTTTTTCATGCCGCCCGACAATTCTGCGGGCATTTTGTCAATGGCATCGAGTAATCCTACACTTTCAAGCACTTCCTTTACCATTTCATCTACTTCCATTTTATTTTTAGAGAGTTGAGTCCGGCGGACAGGGAATTCGAGGTTTTTTCTAACTGTCATTGAATCGTACAAAGCACCACCCTGGAAAAGATAACCCACTTTTTGACGCAATTCATCCAGTTGTTCTCTGTCGAGTTCTTCCAGGTTTTGATGCAGCACTTTTAATGTTCCGGAATCCGGTTTAATTAAGCCTACAATACATTTAATCAGAACCGATTTGCCACTTCCCGACCCTCCAAGTACGGCAATATTTTCACCTCTTGATAAATCCAGGTTTATACCCTTGAGGACTTCATTTTCGCCAAACGATTTTTTAAGGTTTTTGATTTCAATTACTTTTTCCATGGTTCATGCGTTAGAGTCGGTAAATCAAACTGGTAATCTGAACTGCCAGCAAATCAATGATAAAAATTACCAGCGATGCAGTAACAACTGCTGAATTGGCCGATAATCCTACCGATTCGGTACCATGTTTGGTGTTATATCCCTTATAGCAGCCAATTAATCCGATAAAATAACCAAAGAAGAACGTTTTAATGGTTGCAGGTATTAAATCAGTAAAGCCCAGTGAATCAAAAGCCTGAGTGAAAAACAATGTTAAGGAAATATCTTCATATATTCTTACAGCAAAAAAAGTTCCGATGAGTCCTATCGCATCGGCATAAAAAACCAACACCGGTACCAGAAGGGTTGTTGCCAATACTCTGGTAGAAACAACAAATTTAAGTGGTTTGGTCGCTGAAACCTCCATGGCATCGAGCTGTTCGGTAACTTTCATTGCCCCCAGTTCGGCTCCTATCCCTGAGCTTATCTTTCCGGCACAAAGCAACGCAGTAAGCACCGGTCCAATTTCCCTGACCAGCGATATGGCAATCATGCCGGGTAACATGGATTGTGCACCGAAATCAACCAATACCGGCCGGCTTTGCATTGTCAGTACCAATCCCATAATAAACCCTGTAATGGTAATGAGAGGCAGGGTTTTATTCCCGATGTAGTACCCCTGCCTGAGCAGCTCCCTGTGTTCAAAAGGAGGAATAAAAAACTGCCGAAGAGTATCTGCAGCGAAGAGAAGGATATCTCCTACTTCGGTGAAAAAATCTTCCAATGAAGTTTTGGTACTGGTAAGAAACTGATTCATCTTAATTGATTTCCGGAAATATTTATCCAATACATTAATCAAAATCAGCCCTAAATTGTTCATTCAGGTTTTAATTTTGCAGATCAAAATGAAGGAACAATCTTTATTTTCGCAATCGGCACATTGTACGAAAAATGGATGAATGATCTGCCGGTGCAAGTTAAATACCGGACTCTAATTTCTTATCGTTTTTTGCACAGGGTTATTTTTAGCCGTGTTATTTGAATGTGGCACAGGTTCCTCAACATGTTTTTCAGTTGTAATTTTTTTAATCGATTAGCAATGAAATTCAGAGAATAAGATCTACATTCGGTGTAACTAATTTATGGAAATGAAGACATTGCTTTTGGTACTTCTTTTAATGGTTTCAGTTACCGGTGGATTTGCCCAACCTCTTGATACCAGCGTGGTGGTGGCTGGGAATTCAATTCTTTATGAAAAACTTTACCTTCATATCGACAGGGAGTTGTATTCACCCGGCGATGAGGTATGGTTCAAATCATATCTTGTAAGCGGAATTGATTACGGTTTGATTCAGGGATATAAGAACATTTATGTTCAGCTGGTTGCTGAAGATGGTTCACTTGCCGATCAGAAACTATTGTTGTCGAAAGATGGAATTGCCAGAGGTGATTTTTTGCTTCCTGATTCAATACCTGAGGGGAATTACACCGTAAGAGCCTATACCAGATATATGCAGAACTTCAGTGAAGAAAGTTACTTTCATAAAAGAATTGTGATTGCAGGAGCAAAGAGTTCCCTTGAACTGGACAAAAGTTTTCGGGAAGGAAAACCTTCTGAAATTGATGTGGATTTTCTGCCCGAAGGGGGTAGCTTCATTGTAAATGCCATTAATTATATTGGTTTTAAAGCTATTGATGAGAAAGGAAAGGGGGTTCCTGTAAAAGGAAAAATTGTGGATGAAACCGGAAATGAAGTAGTATCTTTCAGTACCAGTTATAAGGGAATGGGAAAATTCATTATGATGCCTCAGGAGGGGAAAACTTATTTTGCAATCATAGATGAATTCCCCGATTACAGGCACCAGCTTGATGCAGCGCAGGAACAGGGGGTTTGCCTGAATTACAAACCCGAAGGGACTTACCTGGTTTTTACCTTAAGCCGCAATTTAAAGATTAATGTACCTGAAAGCTATTTGCTGGTGGCATCTCATAAGGGAACAGAGCTCTTTAGTTCAAATATTACCATGACTGAATTTCAGCAGGCAATCAAGTTGTACAAAGGACTTTTTCCATTGGGAATTTCTCAAATATCGGTTTACAACAGGACGGGGGAGTTACTGGCTGAGCGGCTTGTTTTTGTCAGAAATGCCATGGACCCAAAAATACAGATAATTCCCGATAAACCTGAATATCGTACCCGTGAAAAGGTTGAAATTAACCTGCAAGCGCTTTTATCTGAAACCGACAGCGTTATTTCCACGGTATCGGCAGCGGTTGTAAATGAGGATTATTTCAGTGCATCAGGAAATAATATAAATATAGAGAGTTATTTGTTGCTGGATTCTGAGTTAAAAGGATCGGTTGAATCACCGGCAACCTATTTTACAGATGAACCTGGAAATAGTGCCGATCAAAAACTCGATTATTTGATGATGGTTAACGGATGGAGAAGTTATTACTGGAATGAGCTGGTAAAATATTCCGGAACAGAATTACCCGGATGGGCTGATTATGGATTGACTTTTGAGGGAAAAGTTACCCGTACCTGGGGTGGTAAACCTGTCGATTTTGGAAAAGTGGTTCTGGGGCCTTATTCAGGGAGTTTTTTATTTGAAGAAACAACTACCGATCAGAATGGAAACTTCAGGTTCGACAAACTGTATCTGAAGGATTCAGCACTTGTCATGATAAATGCAGAAACCAATAATAATAACAAACGGACAGAGATTTCCATTGAGCAGCCTCTGAGTTTTGATTCGTTAATATCAGCCCGACAGATAAACAGTGTTTGCAGCAACATTCAGGGGCCAATGAAATTCTACCGCGATATCTATTATCGTCAGATGGCACAACAGGAATATGAAAAGGAATTGGGAAGTATTTTGCTTGATGAAGTTAAAATAGACGGAAAACGTATTTCCCGTACCGACGGTCATTTCAGGCTATATGGAGAACCCGACTATTCCTACTCAATTACCACGGATGACTGGTCATTTGCCAGTATATCGGATTATTTGGAGACAAAAGTACCTGGCCTGGTTGTTAATGGTGATGATATAAGTATCAGGTCAGGTAGTGGCAATCCGTTGTTGCTGGTTGATGGTCTTGAAGTAACCTGGGATTACATAAAGTACATTCATCTGGGTGATGTGGATAAAATAGAGATTTTAAAAAGTCCGGGCCTGTTGGCTACTTACGGATCAAGGGGCGGGAATGGAGTTATTGCTGTCCTTACAAAAATGGGAGGCGGTGAGTTATCGAATGAATTTATCCGTAATATTCCCGGAAGGATTACTCCAAGAGTGAAAGGATTTCAGCAGCCAAGGCAATTTTATTCACCAAAATATACGCCTGATAACATAAACGATCCAAAACCCGATTCCCGGCCAACTTTGTACTGGAATTCTGATGTTTCCTTTACAGGCAGTGAAGCTTCGGTTGAATTTTTTACTTCAGATAACCTGGCCAGATATTATGTACTGGTTGAAGGCATCAGCAGAAAAGGGACAATTATTTGTGGAGCTGGTGTAATAACGGTATCTGTTGCCCGCTAAACGCAAACTTCCCCATAGGGTATAAAGGGTTGTCCTTTGAATGAAAAGCATTTAAGTTTAAATACTGCATTAGGGTGCATTGTTCTTAGCAAAAAATGGTACGCCGCTTTTCCCTTTGTTAATTGCATCCAGATAAGTTTCCGAAACATCATGGGCAGTTAAAAAAGGCGTGGGATCCAATCCCATTAGTTTTGCCGTTTCAGCCACCAGGGGAGGATGTACCACAATTATTTTCTTATTGTTATCCGTTTCAAGGGCAGCAGCGCGTACAAATCCTTCCAGTCCGGCATTTACCATTGCAATTGCGGCCGAGCCAGGCATCGGTTTATAAGCAAAAATTCCACCCGTGAGCAGGATAGTACCACCCGGATTAAGGTAGGAAAGGCCTTTTTGAAGAAGTTTAACCTGGCCCATCAGCTTGTTTTTGAGGGAAAGATTAAAATCATTGTCGGATAAATTTGCAAGCTCTCCGAAAGCAGCATTTCCTGCCGCACAAACGATGACATCAACCTTTCCTGCCTGGTTGAGCAGACCAGTTACAGAATTTTCATCTTCGATATCTACCGGGGGTTCTGAATGCCGGGAAACACCGGTAACTTCATATCCGGCATGTTCCAGCTTATTTTTTACAGCCCGGCCTATGGTGCCTGTAGCTCCAATAACAATTGCTTTCATACAGTTAATATTTTTTTTGAAAGTGAATGATAAGTTTCGCCCCAATTCTACAAGGCAGTATACATGAAACTGCCTGTTAGTATATTATACCTCTTATAAATTTCATATAAAAGAAGTTGACAGGAAAACAACAGGAATCTTTAGCCGGCAACCTGGTTTAAATTTCTATAACAGAATTCACTTCGCCAGGTCCGGTGTTATTAGGTTCAAATTTATCTGCTTCAGGTTCGTTTCTCCATTCAGAATCGTTAATTAAATATTTGAACTGGTATGAATTTCCTGCATGGAATTTAAGTGTCTGGGTAAAACCTCCTGATTTTAATTTTTTCATAGGTTCACTATTGGTGTCCCAATTGTTAAAATCTCCGGGTATTCTTACCGTTTCAACATTTTCAACGTCTTTTTTCAGGCTAAACGTAACCTTACATACCTCATTATTTTTTAAATACTGTTTTTTTATACTCATAGTTCGTGTAATGGTTAAAGATTTTCGTAAATGAATAAAAATAAATTATTAATTAAATTAAATACAACAACTTATATTCAAAACAAAATGTTCAGAAACTTAAGTCTTTTTCACACAAAATTTTTTATCTGGCCATTTTGAATGTTTTTCTCCGGTGCAACCTTGCAGTTGCAAATTATTCTATATTAATTGATTATTTCCCTCTGAAATCAAACCATAAGCTTATAGGATAATTTTCATCGCCTTTTCGTCCACTGTAAATACCTTTTTGACTTTTTGGACCTAATTTCTCTGCTTGTTTAAATTTTGTGCCGATAGCCGGGATTTCGTATAAGAATGAAATGTCTCCTTCAGGAAATGGTGGGTAGACACCCCCGGCTACATGTTTTGGTTTATCAGGTTTAAACAGCTGAAAATATAGGTTTGGTGTCTCAGAAATTACTGTGAAGGGTGATTCAGTGGTTTCAAGGGTTGCCCAGTATAAGTTGCCGTGATAGCCCTTAAATTCAGGATAGATAAGATTATTAAAAGACTCTCCGGTAATGGTATTGTTGTATTTTTTTTCCCACACTCCTATAATGCTGCCTTTTAACCTGTTTTTCCAAACCCGGTATGGTCCTTTACCCATCCATTTTATTCCGGTGCACTTTTCTTCCGGATAACTAAAAGAGATGCCTATATAATCAACATCATTCAAGGAATTAAATAATGGACTTGCTTCCAGTTTAAGAAGGCCATCTTTTCTTAACAACCAGGTTATTTTACCAGGATAGTTTTCCGATAAAATTTCAAAAATAAAATTTCCATCTTCATTTAAATTCCAGCTGGTGCCTTTTATTTTCTGGCTCACGCCTGCAGAGACAGGTCCTCCTGAGAGAGAAACAACTCCGGCATTATTTTTTACCGATACCAGTGTGCCGTTGGTTTTGGAGAAAATAACTTCAAGTCCGGCAACGGTTGCGGAAACAGTATTCAGATCCTCCTTCACTACGATATCCGTTTCCTCCCTTGATAGCATTTTTGTTAATTCTTCTGCTTTTTCCCATGGTTGAATAACCGGCCAGCTCCAGGTATACAATTCTTTTCCATGCGGGTCGGTAGCAGTGAATAAAAACAAATCTGCTTTCTGAAATGCAGGTCCAATATCCAAATCCAAAGCAATGGTTTCCCCCGGTCGTGCAGCTGGCCCGGGAACTATACCGCTTTCCATTATTTTATTTGATGTATTGCCAAAACCGGTTTTCATTGCCTGCCAGGCAAAGGAGCAATCTTTCAGATTTGTATAAATGTACTTGTTCTCCAGGAACAATGTGCCATTCCATTTATGGTTGATTGTTACAGGTTTGATCTGCACAGGTGACCACACCTCTTTAACCGTGTAGTAGCTCCCTTCTTTTTGCCTGTGCGGGCCCAGGATGCCATCAGGAGCGTGATTACCGTCTGAATCATAAACTTTTCCTTCCAAATCGGTGCGTAATACTGCTTCGTCGGCCAGTACCCAAAGGAATCCTCCTGCATGCAGAGGGGAGGTCTGATAACTGCTCCAGAAATCTTCCAGTCCTGCTCCAAGACCTCCATCATATAAACCATGCAACAATTCAGTAGGCATGAAAGGATCATTGCCATAAACAAACCTTCCGATGGCAAAATTATACTCCGGGTAGTGGTGTGTATCCATTCCGTTGCGAAGCAACCAGGGATTAAAAACAGGGCGTTTCTGGATATCGTATTTGTGAAATTCTTTTTCATTGGCAAAATTCCAACCCCCTTCGTTTCCATGATCCCATGCCACTACAGAAGGATGGTTTTCATCGCGCAGTATGGTTTCCTTTATCAGTTTTGGACCTGCAATTGTATCGTATGCATCGGCCCAGCCCGTAACTTCATCGAGCACAAAAAGCCCCAGGGAATCACAAAGTTCCAGAAACCGCTTATCGGGAACATAATGCGACATACGCACGGCATTCATGTTCATCTCCTTTATCATCCGGATATCGGTGAAATGATTGGCTTCACTCATACAGCGACCTGTTTCAGGCCAAAACGAGTGGCGGTTTACTCCTTTAAACAAAACCTTTTCTCCGTTTACATAAAATCCGTCATGCTTTCGAAATTCTACCGTACGAAAACCAATGCGCTCGGTTAGCTCATGTATCACCTTGTTTCCTTCCTTCAGGCTGATTTTCATATCGTAAAGAAAAGGCCACTCGGGGTTCCATGCATTCACATTGTTAAAAATTCCTGAAATTAATTTTTCTGTCGTTCCTTTTACCAACGCTTCCTGCACCTGTCCTTTTATCTTGTTGCCTTTGAGATCGTACAGTTCAATTAATACAGAATAAATTCCTTTTGATTCATTTAGTTCCAACAGTAAGTCGAAGGTGCCATCTGCTCTGGCATCAACGGCCGATCGTTTCATGTGGATTTCGGGTAAAATTTCAAGAAAAACCGGACGGAAAATGCCGCCAAAGATCCAGAAATCTGCCTGCCGCTCCGCCTTATTAACCGATTCATTGGCTGAATGCTTGGCTACATCAACTTCAAGAAGATTCTCCCTGCCGTACTTTAAAAGGTTGCTGATGTTGTATTTAAACCTGTAAAAAGCACCCCGATGTACTTCTCCTGCTAATTTGCCGTTTATTTTTACCTGGGTATCGGTCATTGAACCATCAAAAACAATGTTTATGGTTTTGCCTTTCCAATCCGTCGGGACCTTAAAACGATGCCGGTAAAAACCATGTTCCTTGCCCAATTTTTTATTTTCATCGCGCCAGTCATGACCGTAATTGTAGGTTCCAAAACCCTGCAGCTCCCAGTTGGAGGGTACTGGAATAGTGGTCCATTTACCGCTGTTTTGTCCATCGGTGCAATAAAATTCCCAGTTCACAGTATGATCGGCATCGGTACCTGAAAGGTAAACAACTTCCGTTTCCTGCGAAAAAGAGTATAAATTAAAAATTGTTGTGAAGGCAACTAAAAACGGAACAATTTTCTTCATTATATTGTATTTAAATTTTTTGGGTGATAAAATAATTCTTTTATCAAAAACAATGCCTCTGTTTAATTGGTTTTGTGCGGTATTTAAGAATAAAATCTTTTAGATAGAGATGCTGACTGATTGAATGTGGTGTATATCTGATGAAGTTTTAGTTGTTCTTTTTACTTCCCCACCAGTTGTTTCCCGGATTATAACCGGGTGCAAGAAGCTTAAGCCGTTGTTTTTCAATGTGAGGCATTAATTCTGTTCGTACGCGGTCAAGGTATTTTTGCTCGAGCTCTTCATTGTAAAATGGATCATTTTCAGGAAAACGTGCACCTACCGCACTAAGGTAGGTAAAAAGCTGTTCATGAAGTTGTTTTTTCAGTTCAGGCTGCTCAGATGATACATCAGTTGTTTCGCTTAAATCGGATTTCAGGTTGTACAGTTCATCCCGTCCATCTTCATAGTAATGGATTAATTTCCAATTGCCCGACCGGATGATGGATGAGGGTTCTCCTCCCTGATTACCGTAATGGGGATAGTGCCATATAAGGGGACGTTCTTCTAATTTGTGTCCTTTCAGCAGTGGAACCAGGCTCCTGCCATCGATATGCTCATCGGGTTTTAATTCAATACCTGCCAATTCCAGAAGGGTAGGGTAGAAGTCGGTTCCGATAACCGGAATATCGGTTTTTTTTCCTGCACTATTAAGCCAAGGTACTTTTATGAAATAGGGTTCACGGATACCACCTTCAAACTGATAGCCTTTTCCTCCCCGCAGGGGTTTATTTGAGGTAGCAAATGCATCTCCTGCAACTACTCCTCCATTGTCGGATGTAAAGATAACAATGGTATTATCTGTAAGTTCCAATTCATCCAGTGTGTTCAGCACTATGCCCACGGCATCGTCCATTGTTTCAACAAGGCCTGCATATACCGGATTATCCTGAACCTGCCTTATGGGTAAAAAGCGACCCATTTCAAATCCGTCTTTTTTAATGCCGTTACTCTCTGCTTTCTTCCTGTATTTTGCCCACTTTTCTTCGGTAGTTTGCAAAGGAGCATGAACTGCATAAAACGACAGGAAAGCAAAAAAGGAGGTATCTTTATGCGCTTTTATAAAGTTGGCTGTTTCATGTGCCAGTCTCAATGTAAGGCTTTCCCCGTCGGGCCCGTTTTCCAGGCGCGGGTTATCCCAGGGGGCATAGAAACCTCCCATTGGGCTCCCTTTATCCCAGCCGCCCTTGTTGATGTCAAATCCATGATCCTCAGGCCAGGAACCTTCACCTCCAAGGTGCCATTTTCCAGCAAAGAAAGTTTTGTAGCCGGCTTCCTTTAAAGCTTCAGGAAGTGTTATGTATTCATGAGGCAGGTTATGGATGTAGCTGGGCGGCAACAACTTGTTATATCTTTCGGTCTTGCGCCATTCTTCACCGGTGCGGGCACCAATCCAGTCGGTTATGCCATGCCGCGCTGTGAATTTTCCACTCATTATACTGGCTCTCGATGGACTGCATACCTGGCAGGCGGCATATCCTTCTGTAAATACCATTCCTTCGCTGGCAATCCGGTCAATATTCTTTGTTTCATAATAGTTACTTCCCGTGCAACTTAAATCATGGTATCCCAAATCATCGGCCAGAATGAACAGGATATTTGGCTTTGGGGAATTATTTTGAAGGTTCACTTCTCTCTGACAGGATGAAATGATAAAGAGAGAAGCAGCTATAAATAAGCTATTTTTATACATAATGCTTTTCTTTTTTATAATGTTCCCTGCAAAAACAATGACCGGAATTGTTTTCAAAAGGGGAGGTAGGGTATATAAGTGTTATCGAACAGCCGTTTCTTATTTAAATGTAAAAACTTCTGATTCGGTGCGTGCTGAATTCATTAAGTCAGACATTTCCTTTACTATTTTCGGGTGTTCTTTGGCAACATTCTTTTCTTCTCCCGGATCATTGGCAAGATTATACAATTTAACGGTTGTATTTTCCGGGGTAAAAACATTGTAATTTATTAATTTCCAGTCCCCTTTGCGTAATGCTTTGCGTCCTCCTTTTTCATGAAATTCCCAATACAGGTATTCATGTTGTCTCTGTTGGTTTTCCTGTCCGGTCAACGTTGGTAAAAAGGAAATGCCGTCGGTATTATCAGGAACAACTGCACCGGTAACTTCTGCAACAGTAGGAAAAACATCCCAGAATGCCGACATATGATCGGTTACAGTTCCGGGAGCAATCTTTCCTTCCCACACAGCAATCATAGGAACACGAATGCCACCTTCATAGAGATCGCGTTTGTACCCTTTGTAGATTCCATTTGAGTTGAAATAATCGGGGTCGGCCCCACCTTCCATATGGGGGCCGTTATCAGATGAAAACATGATGAGCGTATTTTCATAGATTCCCAGTTCTTTCAGCTTAGCCACAATTTCACCTACCTGATTATCGAGCAGGCTGACCATGGCAGCAAAAGCGGCATGAGTTTCCGGTTGGGAACCGTAAGGACCAAGTCGGTAATTTTCTCCTCCGTCAACTCCTTCATATTTTTTTTCAGGAGGATATTTCCCCCGGTATTTTTCCATATATTCCTCAGGTGCAACCAATTCAGCATGTGGAATAATGGAAGGGTAATACATAAAGAAAGGTTTGTTTTTATTGTTTTCCAGGAACTCAAGTGCTTGTTCGTGAATTACATCAGGGCCATATTGTCCTGTTTTGCGGCCTTCGTTGCCATTCAGCATTCTTTTTTTCTGGTTGTGCCACAAATAATAGGGATAGTAGTTGTGCCCCATTCGCTGGCAATTGTACCCGAAAAATTCATCGAACCCCTGGTTATTGGGATCTCCTTCTGAGCCCGGATATCCAAGACCCCATTTTCCAAATGCGCCGGTTACGTAGCCTGCCTTCTGCAAGGCTTCAGCCATTGTTACAGCCCCGGCTTCCAGCGGATACTGTCCTTCAGGGTCCCACTCCTTATTTCCCCTGATAAACGTATGACCGGTATGTTGCCCGGTCATAAGTGCCGAACGTGACGGTGCGCATACCGTGCTGCCCGAATAATGACAGGTGAATTTAATTCCCGTTTCAGCCAGTTTGTCAATATTGGGAGTTGTAAAAAGTTTTTGTCCGTAACTGCTTAAATCACCATAGCCCAAATCATCAGCCAATATATATACGATGTTGGGTTTTTGCTGTTTATTTATCGATTTTGATTGACCCTGACAAGCTGAAAACATCAGCAAGGAAGCTGAAAAAAGAATGGATGATTTATTCATAATGATTTGTTATCCCTGGTTTACTCATTGTTATCCCGGTAAAATTACACATTTTTTAGATTAAAACAGGTTGCTTTTAAGTACTAATGGAAGTAAAAAAATTGATTTAACCCTGTTGGAGTAAATCAACTTTTGGCATAACAATGTCAGAATATTTATTGGTACGGAATGGCTGGGAAAATTAAAGAAACTGCAGTTGTAATACATCTTAACAGGTTCATAAGCTGTCAAATTGTTTAAGGTTCATGTTTAAATTGTACTTTTGATTGGAGAAGTACATTTCATCCCATGCGGTTTCTTCCTTCGAAGTTGCGCTCATTCTCCCCAGTATGGCTGACAGGGTGGAAGTTGCTCCCGATTGCGCTTCATTTATGAGGTTGCCCGATTCAATGCTCTGGATAAATGCTTTTACTTTGTTTGTAGTGGAATCGTATAATGAAGAAGTAAATGCTCCGGCTGCACGTTGTGCAGGAGTGGGTTCTTCTCCCCTGACGATACCCGAATCCCACGGATTATCGCCCTCAATATATACACCCCTCGAGTAATGTGCTTCGGCAATCCCTTTGGTGCCAATGAAACGGGCACAAACATCACCGAATTCAGGTCCGAATTGCGTGGAATGCAGGCTTACGTTTCTTTTGTTTGGATATCCATAGGCTATCTGGTAGTTGGTGAAGGTATCACCAAAATCAGGTTCTCCTTTCCGGTTGCCCATGCCTACTGCATTTTCAGGTTTTTCATTCAGTATCCAGTTGCACACATCTATTATGTGTATGCCCTGATCGAGAAGAATTCCTCCGGAGAGTTCACGGAAATGATAATGATTGCGAATCATAAATTCTTCGGGAGAATTACCTTTCGGCTGGTTTTTTTTGTTTTGTGAGGATATGTAATACAGTTGAACATTAATCACTTCGCCAATATCACCCCGGCGGATACGTTCAGCCATTTGAATATAGGGAGTGGCATAACGGATTTGAAATCCTATAGCGACACTTGTTTTATTTTCAGCATGTTTTCCGGTACGGATAACCTGCTTACAACCTTCTACATCCGGGGCAACAGGCTTTTCACAGTAGGCATGCTTACCTGCCAATACTGCTGCTTCCAGGAAATCGGGATGTGTATAGGCCGGCGATGAAATCAAAACAGCATCCACATGTGGATGATGAATGAGTTCAAGATAAGCAAGCGAACCCTGAAAAACAGCAGAATTGTCGATGCTGGTGCTGCCGTTCTCCTTGTTCAGGTTATCAAAAACAGGCTTGGCTTTTTCAAGCTGATAATCAAATAAATCGGCCATAGCTGTTATATGTGCATTGGTATGCCGCACCATTTCGGATATAACGGCAGTTCCGCGATTGCCGCAACCGATAATTCCTATCCGTAGAGCCGAATTGGCTTTTGTACCAAAAACAGTGGAGGGTTTTAAAAGGGTAACTGCCGAAAGGGCTACGGTATTGGCCATGAATTTTCTCCGGGTAATCATATCAGAGGGTTTTAATTCTATTGAGTATCAAAATTAATAAGAAATAATGAGAATGAGAAGATTATATGCATCATTCCGCAGAATTAACAATAAAAAAAAGCCGGGCAACAGCCCGGCGCATATGAACTTAGGGTATATGTTGTGTTAAAACAACTTTTTAAATCCAACCACTTCTTTTACCTCGGCAAGTGTTTTTGATGCTGATTCACGTGCTTTTTCTGCGCCCATTTTAGCAACCTTGGAAAGGTACGAATCATTTTCTAAAATGTCAACAATCCGGTCACGAATGGGTGAGGTATAGGAAATAATATCCTCTGCCAGCTGCTTTTTCATATCGCCATACCTGATTTCACACTTGTTGTACAAATCATTGAAATGGGTAACTGTAGAAGGATCTGAAACAATCTCCATCAGGGTAAACAGGTTTCGAATGGGTTCCGGTTTATCCTGGTTCATTTCAGCAGGACCTGAGTCGGTAACTGCCCGCATTACTTTTTTTCGTATGGATTTCGGATCTTCGTAAAGATTGATGGCATTTCCTTCCGATTTCCCCATTTTCCCGCTGCCATCAAGTCCGGGTACTTTTATCATATCTTTTCCATCGAAGGTATAAGGCTTTGGAGCCGGGAATACTTTTTTTCCGTACATCCGGTTGAATCGTTTTGCAAACTTCCGGGCCATCTCCAGATTTTGTTCCTGGTCCTTACCTACAGGTACATAATTTGCCTTGTGGATAATAATATCGGCAGCCATCAAAACAGGATAGGTGAGGAGGCCAGCATTCACATTATCGGGCTGCTGACGGGCTTTTTCCTTAAATGATGTGGTACGTTCCAGTTCCCCCAGATAAGCATTCATGTTTAAGATGGTGTACAGCTCAGTTACTTCCGGAACATCACTCTGAATATAAATGGTCGCTTTTTCGGGATCGATGCCACATGCCAAATATTCAGCAAGCACCTGTTTCACCCCTGCCTGAAGGTTTTCCGGGGTGGGATGTGTGGTAAGCGAGTGAATGTCGGCAATAAAAAAAAAGCAGTTAAAATCTTCCTGCATTTTGATAAAATTACGTACTGCCCCAAAAAAATTTCCGAGATGCAAATAGCCGGTTGGTCTTATTCCGCTAAGAACTGTTGATTTTTTCATTATTGTTGCCGAATTTTTAAGACCACAAAAATAGAAAAAAAGCTGGTGATAAAAGTCCAAAAAACTACCCCGGGCCTTTTATAAAAATAATTTAAGGCTAAATTTATTTCCCGAAAGATCTTTGTTCCGGGTTACAGAAGCTGAGTTTGCTGTTTCAGATTCATTTGATTCGCAAAGCGAAAGCTTTTTTTATAAATTTGTTCCTTTAATTAAAATGCCGTTTAAACTGCGATGGGTGTGACCAATAATTTTCTATAGAACAAGAATTACTTTTGCTCCTGCAGTTTCACGGAATAAAATCAGATTTGCCATGTCAGAAAACAGCCTGAAGAAATTGTTTTTGCTCGATGCCTATGCTTTAATTTATCGAAGCTACTATGCCTTTATCCGCAGTCCTCAGTTTAACTCGAAGGGAGTGAATACTTCAGCCATGCTGGGTTTCACAAATTCACTGGTTCAGTTGATTGAGGCAGAAAACCCTCATTATATAGGCGTTGTATTTGATGTTTCTGCACCTACTTTCCGTCATGCTCTTTACAAGGAATATAAAGCCACCCGTGAGGCAATGCCCGAAGATCTTCGTAAATCCATACCCTATATCCGTAATATCATTGAAGCGTTTAATATACCAATCATTGAACTGGAAGGCTATGAAGCCGATGATGTGATTGGTACCCTGGCACAAAAGGCCAAAACAGAAGGATTCGATATCTATATGATGACCCCTGATAAAGATTATGCACAACTGGTAGAACCTCAGGTGCGGATGTATAAACCTGCCAAACAGGGTGGGGTGGCCGAAATATGGGGCCCCGGGGAGGTTAAGAAAAATTTCTGTATTGAAAACACCCGGCAGATGATTGATTTGCTGGGTTTAATGGGTGATGCTTCGGATAACATTCCGGGTTGCCCGGGAATTGGTCCTAAAACAGCTCAAAAACTGATAGCTGACTTTGGAAGCATCGAAGGAATTTATGAAAACCTGGATAAGGTAAAGGGGAAAATGAAAGAAAATCTGATCGAAAACAAAGAGCTGGTCATGCTTTCAAAAAAACTGGTTACCATAATTCAGGATGTACCTATTGAATTTGATCGGAACAGCCTTATCCGTGAAGAGATTAATAAAGAAGCACTGAAAGCAGTTTTCGATGACCTTGAATTCAGAACCCTTACAAAAAGACTAAACCTTGAGGTGGTAAAAGCTGCAGGGGCTGTGCAGCAATCCCTTTTCGGCGAAGAAACAGAAGTTCAGGTTTCGGTAACAACCAGGCGATCCATCGAAAGTATACCTCATCAGTATTATCTGGTAGAAAATGAAATGCAGCGGGCAAGTTTAAGGGCTGAATTATCCATCAGCGATGCATTTTGTTTCGACACTGAAACTACCGGGCTCGATACGCATACATGTGAATTGGTATGCCTTTCATTTGCTTTTAGAAAACATGAAGCCTATTGTGTGCTATTGCCCTCAAACAGAGAAGATGCCCAAAAAATAATGGAAGAGTTCAAAGAGGTTTTTGCCGATGAAAAGGTAATGAAGATTGGTCAAAACTTAAAATTCGATTTGCTGATGCTCGAAAATTATGGCATAGAAGTGAAAGGTAAACTCTACGATACCATGCTGGCTCATTATCTTATTCAACCCGAACAAAAACATAATCTTGATCATCTTTGCCGTGTTTACTTAAACTATGAAAAGCTGACTACCGTAGAACTTATAGGTAAAAAAGGTGTTGGTCAGCTCAGCATGAGGTCGGTTCCTGTCGAAAAATTATGCGACTATGCCTGTGAAGATGCTGATCTTACCCTTCAGCTAAAAGATGCCCTGGATGCGGAGCTGGAAAAGTATGAAATGCGAAAGTTGTTTGAAACTGTGGAAATGCCCCTGATACCTGTGCTGGTACATATGGAACAGGCAGGTGTACACCTTGATGCCGGCGTTTTGAATGATTATGCAGGAATTCTCAGAATTACCATTATACAAGTTGAAAAAGAAATATTTGAACTGGCAGGGGAGGAGTTTAACATTTCTTCTCCAAAACAGATGGGGCCGATTTTGTTTGAAAAACTGCGCATCGATTCCAATGCACGAAAAACGAAAACCAGGCAGTATTCCACTTCTGAAGAAGTGCTTGTGAAATTGGCAGATCGACATCCCATTGTGAATAAAATTTTAGAGTACAGAGGTTTGAAGAAGCTCCTGAACACCTATGTGGAGGCACTGCCTTTATTAATAAACAAAAGAACCGGCAGGCTGCATTCCTCATTCAATCAGGCCATAACGGCTACAGGCCGTTTAAGTTCAGTGAATCCCAACATTCAAAACATTCCTATCCGCGATGAAAGCGGGCGTGAAATCCGAAGGGCATTTGTTGCTTCTGATGAGAATCATGTATTCCTGTCGGCCGACTATTCCCAAATCGAATTGCGCATTATGGCTGCATTGAGCCGTGACGCGGAAATGATGAAGGCCTTCAGGGAGGGGAAAGACATTCATTCCATTACAGCAGCAAAAATTTATAAAATTCCCGAAAGTGAGGTTACTTCCGATATGCGCCGTAAGGCAAAAACTGCCAATTTTGGTATTATCTATGGAATATCGGCATTTGGATTATCACAGCGGTTAAATATACCACGTTCCGAGGCAAAGGAATTAATTGACGGGTACTTCGAAAATTTCCCAAAAATTAAAGCCTTCATGGACAACCAAATAGAATTGGCCAGAAAGAACGGATATGTGCAAACAATTAAAGGACGCAAACGTTATTTAAATGACATCGGCTCTGCAAACGCGGTGGTACGGGGAATGGCTGAACGAAATGCCATTAATGCACCCATCCAGGGTTCAGCTGCCGATATCATTAAATTGGCAATGATAAACATTTATAACAAATTCAGAAATGAAAAATTAAAGTCGAAAATGATTTTACAGGTTCATGATGAATTAAATTTTGATGTGTTTTTGCCGGAATTGGAAAGAGTGAAATCAATTGTTAAAAATGAAATGGAACATGCTGTTGAACTGGAAGTTCCGCTTATAATTGAAATGAATGCAGCAAAAAATTGGCTGGATGCCCACTGAATATATGCAACGAATAATGGAAATACATACCGAAGATGATTATCGTGATGCACTTCTGCGTTTTATCCATTTATGTGAATCGCAAAAAACAGATGATGATCTCAGTGAATTGTTACTGTTAACCCGGCAAATGGAGAAATACGAACGAAACAATTGCGGATCAAACTAATCTTTGGATAAACACTGAATGTTGTTTTAATTCCATTTCATTCATATATAACCGGAAAATACGAAGAAAACTAAATTGGTTGCAAAAAAGGATTATGAATTCAATCCGGTTTGATGATTGAGATCAAAAAGAGGATCTCAACGGATCTCAATTGGTGTGGAAATCATGTTCAGGTGAAAATAAAATATATGCTTATAGCTAAAAAATGATAGCAGGGCATATTAAAGATGGATTACATACTATTTTCATTTTTAATAAAGGGATTTTATTTGTTATAAAACGATATCATGCAATTTTTAATGGACTTTAGAAGGAATGGAAATTATTCGTCTTAGCAAATCATAATATAGAGAAACATACAGAAATACGGACATAAGCCAAATGATTCCTAAATTAAAATAAAAAGTATCTATAGTTCTGCCAAACAGATTTTTATCGGAAACCAGGAAATGAGCTCTTCCGTTGGTGAAATCGGATGATTTATACACAGGAGCAATTTTTTGCATTATTCCGCAAGGTGTTTCGCGGAAGTAGTCCTTAATATCGGAATTAAGTACCAATTTCTCAAGCGATTCATTATGGTATTTCATCTTTAAATTGAAAAGATATCCGTTACCTTTTTCCCTGTTAAGATTGGTGATAATCTGGTCCTTTTCCTTTCGGGCTTTTTTATACTTCCGGGTATAGATAGTTTTCAGTTCCGCTAAATGTGCTTTAACCTTTTCAGCCGTTTCATGATTAAAACGTCTGGTATTAAGATGGTTATAATCTTGAAATTCGGGCAGCAGTTTTTGATCGTCCAGTTTTTTTATTTCATTTTTTATTATCAGCAATTTAGGGTAAATGTCATTTTCCGGTTTTTTTAATCTGATCCAGCCATCTGCCATGTCGGTTTGACCTGTAAGTTCAGTTATCAGAATATTAGAATTAAAAAGATCCTTTGCCATTTTCTTCTCTAAATCAAAAAACAATGCCATATAATCATTTCCCTTAAATTGTTCCACAGCAAGAGCTTCAAATGCCCATCTTGAGATCATTATCTCACCTGCAGCAGGAACAGCATCCCTGCAGGCTGTATTACTTTGCAGGTCATCGAACCTTACAATAACTCCACAAAGCAGGATCTGCGGTATCAAAAGCAAAGGAATCAAAATATAAATGGTCACTACAGAATTGAATGCTGAGGAAATATTCAGCCCGAGCAGATTTGCAAAAATTGCAACTGAAAAAATGATTGCCCAGTAGGTGTATGTCATATGGTGAATGCCAAGTATGAGGTTGCCAATCAGCACAAAGCTTAATGTCTGAAATGCAGAAAGTAGGGTAAGGAATGTTATTTTGGAGTTAAGATAATTAAACCTGCTCAGGTTAAGAAAAGATTCACGCTGCAGGATTTTCCGGTCTCTTATGATTTCCTCGGCGCTTACACTCATTCCCATAAACAGAACCACTACAATAGACATGAATATGTAAGATACAAGGCTTTTGTTTTCATAAAAAATATAATTTTCTCCTGCCGAAAACCGCGTAAAATAGGCTACTATAACTGCTAATACAGGTGCCTCCAGAATATTAATGATAAGATATTGTTTATCGGCGACTTTAATTTTCAGGTTTCGCATAAAAAAGATACTGAATTGTTTGAGCCTCCCAGGTTTTTCAGAAAGTGTTGCGGGCAACAAAGCTGGTTCTTTTGTATACGTATCTTTTTTTTGTTTGTTTTTTTCACGGAAGAGATTGTACCAATACTCAGGGGAAAAGCGACGTTCGGGCAAAAAATTACCTGCATTGTCAATCTTTTTAGATTCAACAATTTCAAGGATCTGTTCAGGATTTACGTTTCCGCAGTTAAAACATTCACAAACATCAGCATTGATATGGTTTACTTCATTTTTGAAATAGATAATGGCATCAAGCGGATTCCCAGTATATATGGTCCGTCCGCCTGAATCGAGGATCCATAACCTGTCAAACAGCTTAAAAATGGCTGAGGATGGCTGATGGATGTTAACGATGATCAGTTTTTCTTTATTCGCCTGTTGCTTTAGTAATAACATTACCTTCTCCGAATCGGTCGAAGACAATCCCGATGTAGGTTCATCCACAAAAAGAATCACCGGTTCCCTGATGAGTTCCAGCGCAATGTTAAGTCTCTTCCGCTGGCCACCGCTTATCCTTTTTTTTAGGGGACTTCCTACTTTAAGGTCTTTAACGGCAGTGAGTTCAAGCTCTTGCAGAATCTTTTTCACTTTATTTTTGATTTCCGGACCGGAGAGATCCTTGAAACAGAGACATGCACAGAAATAAATATTCTCCCACACAGTCAGGTCCTCAAACAGAAGGTCATCCTGGGGAACATAACCGATTAATCCCTCAAGCTCTTTTTTCTGTGAATGAATATCTGTCTGATTAATTTTTATTCTCCCATGTTGAACAGGAATATTTCCATTCAACAAATTCAACAATGTAGATTTACCAACGCCACTGCCTCCCATTATGGCAATGAGCCTGCCTGATTTTTCATAAAAGGAAAACCTTTGAATCCCGTTGTTACTGTTTTTAAACCGGAATTCTATTTCTTCCCCGCTGAAAATAAAGGAAGGACTTTTTTCTTCACAAGTGAAGGAAGTGGAAATTTCGGAATAATAAATCGGAGAAATCCTTAAGCCCCTTATAATGCTACCCTCCCTGAAAGCATAAAAGCGACCAGGCAGTATAAGATTTCCTTCAATAGTAAGATCTTCTTTTCCCTGAAAAACAAAAACTAAATGACCGATAAGTGAGGAATGCATGAAAAGCAGTTCTCCCTTGAGGTTTTTTTCATATATATGCTTTGAGGTCATCCTGTCCGGTTCACTTATGCTGTCGATAATCAAAAAGTCAGGGGAATCGGGCGGATTCCCTGGCGTATGAAAAGTAAATTCTGTAAATTTTTCGCGTTCCGATTCATCGATACCGAATATATCGGCCAATACCTCAAAAAGTTTTTCAGCCTTGGAAATGTCGCCGCTTTTGGAAAGCTCCAGGAACCTGAGGAAAACCAGGATTTGTTCGTTTTTCTGAAGCCTGTTCCTGATGTTCGTGCTGATATTTCTGGCCTGCGCTATCATATCAACCGGGAAAGAGGATTCTCCTTCAATTCCATACAGAACAAGCAGCTCCTCAAAAAGTCTCTGGTACTCATTATTTTCATGAAGCCCAAAATGCTGATGAAGATACAATGAAAAACTTTGTATAGCCTTTTCTTTTCCCGATTCACTTACTGTAGAGAAAATAGCGAATAAATTTACCAGGGCATTTAATGTAATTTCGTTCATTCGGTTCGACTATTAAATGGTTAGCTTTTTCTGGTCTATATCATTTATTGATGAACAGGACAATCCTTTATGATTCTTAAGGTTTTATCAAATATACAAATATAATACTGATGATTACTTTTATTTTGTTGTAATAAACCGGTCCCGATTTATAAATATTAAGTTGTAAAAAAAATATTCTATAAGCTATTGCATTGCTTGCTTATATTCAGTAAATTGGATCCACGTTGAAGGTTTTTTAAAATCTGAATAGTATATTAGATAATGTATCGAAAGAGTTTTGTAATTTATTAGGTTTTGTTTGCTATTTTACGGTATAGGAACATCTTAATAAAAGAAAGCATAACGGCCTGTTTTAATAATAAAAATAAGAAAAGCATCTCAAAATAAATTTGCTCATCTCAAAATAAAAGGCAGTTACCAGTATTAAAATTTCCATAAAATCTAAAATAAATGGGTTCTTATTTTCTGACTATATTGCTGATAATAGTATCAATTCCGATTTTTATAATCAATTGGTTATGCCTGGCACTGGATAATCTTTTTTTTCCGGGATACAGAAAAACTGAAATAAAACCTCCTGTTTTTATTATTGGAATGTTTCGAAGTGCTACCACTCTTTGTCAAAATCTCCTGAAAACAGATACAGAACATTTTAGTTACTTAAAACTTGGTGAGCAATTATTTGCACCTTCAGTCATACAGAAAAAGTTAATCAATCTGATTGTAAGACTGGATAAAAAACTAAATGGTTCTCTCTATAAACTATTTTCAAGGCTTGACCGGCTTGTTTTCCTCACCCTTGAGAATCATCATCCGATGAGATTACTGTCCATGGAAGAGGATCATTTTATGTTTTTCAATACATTGACTGCCCCAGCACTTTGGATGCTGGCACCATTTGTATTCAAAAAATTTTCCGTTCTGAAGCGGTATGATAGTGAAATGCCGGAGCACATCAGGAAATTTGACATGTTCTATTATAAAACCTGCATCAGGCGTCATTTGTATGTTTATGGCAGGGGAAGAAGATATCTTTCGAAAAGTCCGCCGAACAGCATCAGAATAAGGACCTTACAAACAGTTTTCCCAGGTTGTCAATTTATATATATGCTCCGTGATCCACTTTATGTGACAGCTTCAGGCATATGTCTTTTTACGCAATTCAGAAAAATGTTTTTACTGGATACCGACACGAAATACATGATTGATGTAACCCTGCAGATGAGCGATCTTTTTCACCATTATCCTCTTGTTGAATGCAGTGACCTGAAGGATAAGTCAATGTTTATTGTAACTTTTAATGAACTGGTCGGAGATGCATATAAAACAATACATAAACTTTACGATAATCTTGGCCTTACTGTTCCCGATGAATTTGAAGAGTTCTTGTACCAGTCAAAAGCGATGGTAGCTCAGCATAAAACGAAGAATAAGTATAGTCCTGAACAGTTTGAACTAACGCGTGAAATGATGAATGAACGTTTTGATTATGTCTACAAAGATTTCCAGGTACTGAAAGAAGAAAAAAATGCCGAACCGGCCACTTTATTAAAAACCGAATAAAAGTTTATCGGCTTGAAGATGAGGTAATTTTTTTAAGAAAACCTGATAATCCGAATATAATATTTACTAAATTTATATGTAGTTAATGGGACATGGCTGTATAAACGATTGAGAACATTCCTTTAATCGGATTTCTCATTTTATCAACTAATTTTTTTATTAAAATTTAAAAAATCAAGTCAATGAAAAAGCAATTACTCATTCAAATCGCTGCCGTACTTTTTATTTCGGTGCTGGTTAGTGGCTGTAACAGGCCGGCAAAACAAACTAAAACGGCTGCAGGGGAATCGACTGCTGACAATGTAGTGCAGGTTAACAATGATGAGATCAAAACCGAACTGATTAACATCATCCAGAATGCACCTAAACCGCTCGACATTGCAAACCTGGCAAATGAAGCAGGGGCTTCTTATATTTCTGACCTCTTGCTTCAGGATGAGGAATATGAAAAAATGATGACCACCACACAAAAAGCATTTGGTGTTGGAGTAATCGGTTTTGACTGCAAATATACTTCGGTATATAATCGTCCGGATGAATATCTGGAGTGCAGGGCTAAACTGAACAAGTTTATGGCGGATTTGGGATTACAGGAAGTACTGGCAAACTCCAAAAAGTATGAAGATCGTATCGATCAAAGTAAAACGAATGCTGATTCCCTAAAGTACCTGGTAAGCAAAGTAGTTAATAATTTCAATGAACGTGTTCAGAATGAGGAGAATGCCGAATTGTATGCTCTTGTATTTATGGGTGCCAATGTAGAGGCTATATATATTGTGAGTCAGTTGACCCTGATGGCACAGGACAAGGAAAAATTGCTGAATGTTCTGAATAAACAACATGAGCATGCCAAAACGGTTGCCTCTTTACTTGAAAAAATGAAGGACAAGAAAGATGTAAAACCATATTATGAGAAAATTCAGCCAATGGTTAAATTCTTTGAAGAAAATGATGTTATTACAATGGACGATCTGAAAGAAATTACTCCATTGATAGAAAAGGCAAGGAACAGCATGATTCAGCTTTAGCGGAGGATTTAAAACAGCATTTTTAAAAAAGTTTTCCCGACAGACCGGGAGTATAAAACAGTTGCATTATCCATAATAAACCAAAGAAAGAAAAGTTATATCATCCGATTGTGGGGCACCATTAACAAAAGACTTAACATCTTTTTGTGAATCTTTAATGATTTTTTCAATAGGCATATTTAATCGCTGTTGAAGAAAATTTTCAAGTTTTTCTTCACCATAGGCTTCTTCTTTAGCATTAAAGGCTTCAGTAACCCCATCGGTATACAGGAAAAGTTTTTCTCCGGGTTTCATCTGTAGTCTGCCCGGCCGGAAAGTAATATTCTCGAAGGCTCCAAGAACGGTATCTCCTGTGATTTCAATTTTTTTTATACGATCTGAAGTCAGAAGGTAAGGAGGATTATGTCCGGCATTTACATATTCAATGGTGCCGGTTGCTACGTCCAGTATGCCATAAAAAACAGTAACGAACATTGAAGCCACACTTTCGTTACAGAGCAGGTTGTTTACATAACGCAGGCATTCACCTGCCGATACTCCCTTTATGCCTGTAGCACGAATCAGAGTACGACTGACGGCCATAAAAATGGCAGCTGGTACACCTTTTCCGGAAACATCGCCTATAACAAATCCCAGCTGGGTAGAATCAATCATAAAAAAGTCGTAAAAATCGCCACCCACTTCCCTGGCAGCCAACATGGAAGCATGGATATCAAAATTTTGCTGTGAAGGGAAGGGTGGAAAAACCTTTGGGAGAATAGCCTGCTGAATTTCGCGGGCAATGTTCAGGTCATGCTGAATTGAAATCAACTGGTCGTGTTCGTCCATAGAACGACGTATGGCTTTTATCTCTTCAATGGTTTTATCGATGGTTATTTCCAGGTCTTCGAAATTTACAGGTTTTGTTACAAAATCGAAAGCCCCCCGGTTCATTGCAGTTCTTATATTGTCCATATCACCGTATGCCGATACCATTACCGTTTTTAATTTCTGACTTTTTAACTCTTTTAGTTTTGTCAATAACGTCAGACCATCCATTTCAGGCATATTTATATCGGAAAGTACAATTCCAATTTCAGGATATTCCAATATTTTGGATAAGGCTTCCAATCCATTGAAAGCAAATATGAAATCATACTTTTTGTCACGGATTTGGCGGCGGAATTTTTGCCTGATAAGTGACTCCAGATCGATTTCGTCATCCACAACCAATATCTTAAAGCCATCTGGTGAAGCCTGATCCATTAGAGTAAATGTTGGTTTTTATAATTAAAACTGGAATAAACTGCCAGTATCCAGATAAGTTACAAATGATTAATAGTTAAATAAAATACCAATCCTGCCATTTATCAACCAAAGATATAACTTTTTCTATTTAAATTATTGATTTTTATCTGGATGAAATATAATTAAAGGGAACAGTTTTTAAGAAAAAATTAGTAAATTTCGTATCAAAAATTGTGCTTATCAGAAAGGTCTTACAGTAACTTGTTTTTTTAAATTTCCTTCTGCAGGAACGATAGATTAAACTCGTTTTTAACTACTTTTTGAAAATAAATGTTCAAGATGATACCAAGGAATTACCTGCCTAAAATATTCTTAAAAACCGTCACATTGATTTACGTTTTGACATTTACGAACGGTTGTGACCGGAGTATAAATAGTAACAGCCAGCAGAAACCTGTCGAAGAAGATAGTTTAATCATCAGGGAAGTAACGAATAAAAAATTACGGGATGTGACCTTTTTGCCTTACTGGGTGAGCAGTGCCCAGTTTGCGGGATATTTTGTTGCCAGGGAAAAAGGCATTTACGAAGAGCATGGAATAAATCTGGACATCATTTCGTATAAACCATTTATAACTTCCACCGATTTGATTGCTGAAGGCAAAGCCGATTTTGCAGCTCTATGGCTGGTTAATGCCATTGAGTTAAGAGCAAAAGGCGCTGATATTGTAAATATAATTCAGCCTTCTTTCCGTTCCTCCGCCATGCTAATTACCAAGAAGAAGAGTCGTATAAATACTGTTGAAGACATGAATGGCAGGCGGGCAGGCATTTGGATCGGATATGAACTGCAGCCTCAGACTTTATTCAATAAATATAATCTTCAGGTCGAAATTGTTCCTATCGGAAATTCAAATAACTTATTCCTGATGGATGGAGTGGATGTAATCAATGCAAACTGGTTTGATGAATACCATTCGATAATTAACTCGGGCTATGATCCTGAAGATCTGAATGTGTTCTTCTATACCGATTACGGATTGAATTTCCTGGAAGATGGTATTTATTGTTTATCGGATAAATTAAAGAATGAACCTGAACTGTGTATTGATTTTATAAATGCCACACTCGAAGGATGGAAATATGCTTTCAGTCATAAAGAAGAAGCTGTTGAAATAGTAATGGAGTATGCAAGGAAGGATAAATTACCGGTGAACCGTGTCCATCAGCAGTGGATGCTCGATCGTTATAATGATCTTTATCTTCCGGAAGGAAAGACAGAATTCAACAATAAACTCTCTGAGGAAGATTATCAGTTTATTGCAGGTTTATTGAAGGAAAATGATCTTATTTTCGATATCCCCCCGTTTAATGAATTTTACCAACCTGCCATAAAATGAGTGCCATACAAAAGATAACACGAAGCAGAGGTCTGGCATATAAGATGATACTCTCTATTTTTTCCAGTATTGCAATTATTTTCTTCCTTATATTTTTATACAATTATCATATTTCAAGGAAAATAGTAAGTAAAAACCTCATCACGAATGCTGAAAATCTTACCAGTTTGATAGTAGAAAGGGTTGAAAAAGTATTGAGTGCTGTTGCTAAAATTCCTCATAACTTCTCCAAAATAATTGAATCAAATGATTATTCAGAAGAAGAAATTAAAAAGCTGCTTTATGAAATGGTAAACAATAATCCTGAAATATATGGTGCAGCACTGGCTTTTGAACCATATTATTACGATCCTGCAAAAAAATACTATTCACCCTATTTTTATCGTGAGGCAAATACGATTAACTTTAAATATATTGGGGATGAACAGTATGATTATTTTTCAATGGACTGGTTTCAGATCCCAAGGGAGCTGAAACGTCCAATGTGGAGTGAGCCCTATTATGATCAGGGAGCAGGAGATATTATCATGTCAACTTATTCGGTGCCAATTTATAAGAATCAGGATGGTCAATATAAATTCATTGGTATCCTTACCGCAGATATTTCGCTCGACTGGCTACAGGAGTTTATGAATTCGATAAAAATATATAAAACCGGTTATGGATTTATGATTTCGTCGAATGGCACAATAGTTACCCATCCTGATAAGGAACTTATCATGAACGAATCTATTTTTAGTATTGCCGACAGCCAGAAGTCCCCAATGCTCCGGAAAATTGGAAAGAATATGATACATGGTGAGGTGAGTTTTGCCGAAGTTGAATACAGGAATGTACACACAGGTGAATTGAGCTGGTTATCATATGCGCCCGTTAAATTAAATAACTGGTCGGTGGGCATTGTTTTTCCGGTTAAGGAATTTATGGCTGATGTTAATAATCTGGTAAAACGGCTGATCATATTTTGCCTGGTAGGTTTGTTGATACTTCTGACAGTAATAATTCTTATTTCCAATTCAATAACCAGGCCTTTAAGAACACTAACAAATGCTACCGGTAAATTTGCCCTGGGGGATTTTAATATTCAGTTACCTGAGATAAAATCGCGTGATGAAATAGGGACTCTTAATGATTCATTTATATATATGCAGAATGAATTGTCCAAAACCATTAAGGATCTTAAGGGTGCATCTGCAGAATTAAAGTTGTCGAACGATAAACTGGAAGAGTATAGTCGTACTCTCGAACAAAAAGTGGAGGAACGCACTGCCGAATTGAATGACAAGAACAGAAAACTGGATGCTGCATTCAGTAATCTTAAGGCAGCCCAGGCTCAGCTTGTGCAATCTGAAAAAATGGCTTCCCTGGGGCAGCTGACTGCCGGAATTGCTCACGAAATAAAGAATCCGCTCAATTTTATCAATAATTTTTCTGAACTTACTGCTGAACTGGCTACTGAATTGAAGGAGGAGTTTGATAAACTTGCAGATAAGATTTTGCCGGAAGACCGGGAATATCTGCAGGGAATAACTGATGACATTTCATCAAATGCAAAGAAAATCAGTGATCATGGCAAGCGAGCCGACAGAATAATAAAAGGAATGTTGCTTCATTCACGCGGCAGGGCAGGAGACAAACAACCTTCCGATATCAATGCCATGCTTGCAGAAGCATTTAACCTTGGATATCACAGCATGAGAGCTCAGGATAGCAATTTTAATATAAAAGTTGAAGCAGATTACGATCCTTTGATTGAGATGATAAATATCGTCCCACAGGATATCAGCAGGGTATTTTTAAACATCATCAATAATGCCTGTTATTCCACACATGAAAAGAAAAAGAAATTAAAAGATTCATATAACCCGGTACTGAAGATAAAAACGGTCAGTTCAGAAACGAATGTCATGATTTATATCAGGGATAATGGGTTGGGAATTCCAAAGGAAATACTTGATAAAATTTTCAATCCTTTTTTTACAACCAAACCGGCAGGCCATGGAACAGGACTGGGTTTGTCCCTGAGTTTCGATATTATTGTTCATGAACATCTCGGTGAATTAATAGTGGAAACTGAGGAAAATGAATACGCTGAGTTTATTATTAAGCTGCCGAAAAAATTTGCCTGAGAAGTTGTGGTTTAGTCAGCATAAAAAAATTTGAAATAAAAGAAATAGCTTTATTCATTATAAGCTGTTTATAACAATTTTTTAGTAAATTGTATGTATAAAGCCTAAACGTTTTTGTTGAAATGAAAAATACCATTACAGAGCATTTCATTATCGAAAACCGGATTGAGGAAATTCCCCTCCTGGCCGAAAAGATTGAACGCCTGACCGAAGAAAAGAATATATCAGGGGAAACGGCAATGAGCATCAATCTTGTGCTGGAAGAAGCACTTTCCAATATCATTTTTTATGCTTTTATTGACCAGAAGCAACACCTTATAACTATTTCGCTAACATTTGAAAACAATAACCTTGTAATACTAATTACTGACGATGGAATCCCTTTTGATCCGACCCTGCATAAAGTACCTGATATTTCAGTGCCTGTTGAAGAAAGACCGATAGGAGGGTTAGGGATACTGTTAATATCAAAAATAATGGATACTGTTACGTATTCGAGAGATAAAAATCTGAATATACTGACTTTAACAAAACATCTGAAATGGATTTAAAAACAGAGAAAATCACTAATTTTTCCATGATTCATATCAGTGGAAGAATCGACAGTACCAATTATGCTGAGTTTGAAAAACTGATTGATCTACTTTTCAACAGCGGTGAATCGAATATCATTCTTAATTGTAAGGGTTTAAAATATATAAGCAGCTCAGGCCTGAGGGTTTTTTTAATAGCACAGAAAAAAGCAACTGCAATGAATGGCAAGCTTCGTTTATGTGAGTTGCAACCATCTGTCAGCGAGATATTTATTATATCCGGATTCTCTACGATATTCGATATTTTCGATACAGTGGAAGAGGCTCTTCAATAATGTACCATGAAATTGACTAAAATCATTAATTGCTTATTAGCTCTTTTTATTGCAGGTGGAATCCTGCTTATCTCCGATTATCAAAACAGAAGGGGTAAAAAGGAGCCCGGGCCAGCTTTTAAAACTTCTGTTAAATATTATGCCATCCCAGGAAGAATTTACAAGATCGGCCTGACCTATTTTGGACCTGATGCTACCTTTGATATGGCAATGCAGGGGGTTTGGGACGGACTGAAAGCACTGGGTTTTGTAAAGGATAGCAATCTCGTTGTTGTTGCACAGCATGCTAACGGAGAGATTGCCAACCTTCAACCCATCCACCTGAACATGGACAACCTTGATCTCGATCTTATACTGGTAACTTCAACACCGGGCATTGCTGCAGCAGCATCTGCAGTTAAAAAGCACCTGGTGGTTTTTACAATGACCTATACTCCGCTTGAAGCCGGAGCCGGGAAAAGCTACACTGACCACCTCCCCAATATGACAGGTGTGGGTTCCTTCCCTCCTGTGGAAAAAACAATGGATTTTATAAAGGAGGTATTTCCAGGTGCAAAAAGAATAGGTACTTTATATAATTCCTCTGAAGCAAACTCCACTAAAGTAGTCCAGGTGGGGCGCGATTATCTTAAATCCAAAGGACTCGAGCTGGTTGAAAACACCGTTACAGGCACATCAGAAGTTTACCAGACCGCATCGGCCCTTTGCATGAGAAATATTGATGTGATGTGGATAACCGGCGACAATACTGCCCTGCATGCTCTTCAGAGTATCGTAAAGGTATGCAGGGATAACAGAATTCCTCTGATACTTAATGATGTTGATTATGTGAAATTTGGAGCACTTGCCGCTGTCGGGGTGGGATGGTATGGCACAGGAGTTTATTCGGCTTCTTTTATAGCCCGTGTCCTTAACGGGGAAAATCCTGCCACTATTCCTATCGAGAACTATGTGGAAGAAAAAATAACCCTGAACCAGGAAGTCTCCCGTGAACTGAATGTAAAATTTCCCGAGAAGTACCTGGCGGCTGAAAAGGAGAGCCGGGATAAAAAGAACTATAAGTTTTGCCTGGTGCATTATGTCGACAGCCCTGTTTCTGAAGATGCAGAGAGAGGGATACGCGATGAACTTAAGAACCAGGGAATGATTGAAGGAGAAGATTTTACCCTCACAGTATTTAACGCACAGGGCGATATATCAGTCCTTAATAACATTGTCCAGTCGGTAAAAAATGAACAGTGGGACCTTATATTTACCCTTTCTACCCCAACCATTCAAATGTTCTCCCAAAAGATCACCGATACTCCCATCGTGTTTTCCAATGTAGGTGATCCCATCCGTGCCGGTTTGGGTACTTCCTATTCTCAGCATAAGCCTAATCTTAGCGGAATTTCCACAATGAGCAATTTTGAGGAGTTGGTTATCCTTGTAAAAGAGACAATTCCCGGAATCAGGAAGATAGGAACAATCTTCACTCCGGGGGAAATTAACTCTGTTGCCTATATGGAAGAACTTGAAAAGGCTGCAAAGCGACAGGGGGTTGAACTGGTTACTGTACCGGCCAATTCAACTTCCGAAGTTGCCGAGGCTGCAAGGGTACTGGCAAATAAAGGAATTGGGGCATTTGCTCAGATCTCCGATAACCTCACTGCCAGTTGCGGACCTTCTATTGTAAAAATTGCTTATGATACAGGTACACCTTACTTCTCGTATGTAGATAAGCAGATTACGCAGGGCGCCATTGCTATTGTTTCCAGCGATTATTACTATGCCGGCACCGATGCCGTTCAAATGGCTAAAAAAGTTCTTGATGGAACATCGCCCGCAGATATTCCCTTCAGCAAAGTTTCCAAATCGCTCGTAAAAGTAAATAAGGATGCAATGCAACATTTTAAAGTGCATGTGCCTGATAAATATTTTAATATGCAAAAGGAAGAATGAAATATGGGCAACACGTATTGAAGAATCAGGGCAGAAGGAGATTTCTAAAGAAAACCATAAGTCGTTTCATTCTCTTTTTCAGAAACGCAGATAAGATAGAAGTTGCTGAAAATTTAAATAAAAACCTATGAAAAATGAATAATCTGGAAATCAATATGACAAAAGGGGACAATGAGATTCGTCTTACATGTACCGGGAGGCTCGATGCAAACAGGGCAGGTTACCTTAATGATTACATTGACCGGTTGGTGCGTGAAGGGCATTATTTTATTTCCCTTGATCTGAGTGCGGTAGAATACCTCAGTTCAGCCGGAATAAGAATCCTGGTTTCGCAGTATAAAAATCTTGATGCTGTAAACGGGGGTTTTTTTATTTCAAAAACATCAGACAATGTAAGGCAGGTATTGAATATGGTAGGGATAGCTGATATGCTGAGTCAGTCTGGAAAAGGAAAATCAGTCAGATTGGATGAAGAGGATCATAACAGACTGGAATCTCACGGCTTTATTTTTACAAGGAAGTCGCTTAATACTGCCGGAATTACTGAGGTTGAATTTTATGGCAATCCTGAATTAACTTCTAAAGGTGCATTTGTTTCAGAACATTCAAGAACAATTCAGGCCGGTATCAACAATTTTTCTGTAGGACTTGGAGCCATCGGCACTTCGTTTGATGAATGCAGGAACCGTTTCGGGGAGTTCATCATTTTGGGTAAAAATGCTGCCTATTTGCCGGGTGATGGTTCCAGGAAGCCTGATTATATGGTTGCCTCCGGACAATTAATAGTTATGCTGACCGAATTGTACGGCCTTCATTTTACAGGAAATTTTTCCTATTTGGTTCGCTTTGATCCTGTTAATATTTCTCAGACCATTGGACTGAGTGAATTTATAGAAGTTTTGATGCAACTCACGGAATATGATCGGTTTGCAATGGTAATGATTGCTGAAAGCGGAGGTTTGATAGGAACATCCCTGAATGCTTCGCCTGTTGATGGCAATGAACTTTTTGCCTATCCTGAAATCAAGGAAACCATTAATTTTACAACAGAACCTGCCCATAATAAAATGTTAACGGTGTCGGCAGGATATTTCTCAAAAAATGAAAATGGTGAAGGTGAAGGGAATAAATTCCTGCGTTCTTTAAAACCGGGGACATCATTGCTGGGACATATCCATTCATCGGTTTTTCCTTTTCTGCCGCTTAAAAAGACCGACATTGATCTTAACGAGACCATCGATTATATTTTTGATGGCACAGATATGGTTGATATACTTCATCTTATTAATGATACCAGGGAGATTACAGGCCAGGGTGAAAGCCAGTTTATAAAAGGTTCCTGCTGGATTGTTCCCGTTGAATCAATAAATTTTTCATCAAAATAATACTTTTCAATTATGTCATTATTAATCGGATCTACAACTATAGGATTAATCCTGGCGCTTCTTGCCCTGGGGATTTTCATAAGCTTCAGGATTTTTGCCTTTCCGGATATAACCGCAGAAGGTTCCTTTCCTTTTGGCGCTGCGACAGCTTCTTCACTGATAGTGGCAGGTGTCAATCCGCTTATTGCCTGCCTTGCAGCCTTCCTTGCAGGGATGATTGCCGGTGCGTCTACAGGGTTTATTCATACACGGTTCAGGATAAATCCCCTGCTGGCAGGAATATTGGTCATGACTGCCTTGTATTCCATCAACCTCCACGTAATGGGAAGAAGTAACCTTCCGCTGCTTAGCGAAGTTACTGTTTTCTCCTGGATAGAAAACTTCTCGGCATCCGTTTCAGGGGCCGGTGATAAAATGATGATCATTGGATGGGAAGTGGCTACAAAAGATGTCTGGCTGCTGCTGTTTTGTTTCATTGCCATTATTCTGTTCTGCCTTGTTCTCTGGTGGTTCTTTAAAACCAATATCGGAACGGCTATGCGCGCAACAGGAGACAATGCACAAATGATACGTGCCCTGGGAGTAAATACAAAAAAGTTTATCATTGCAGGCATAGCTATCTCAAATGGTTTTGTTGCCCTTTCGGGCGCCCTGCTCGCACAGTATCAGGGATTCGCCGATGTTCAGATGGGACTGGGAATGATGGTTTGGGGGCTGGCAAGTGTTATTATAGGAGAAGCCCTGATAAACGACAACAGCATAGGGTTTGTAATTACCGGTGCAGTGGTAGGTTCTGTTCTTTTCCGGTTGCTGGTAGCCATTGCACTTCGTTGGGGATTGAATCCGAATGATCTGAAAATTATTACAGCTCTTTTTGTGTTTATTGCACTTATATTACCCGGATTAATGAAAAACAAACAAAAACTTACCTTTAAAAGGAAATCACATGCTGTCAATTAAAAACATAAAAAAAACCTTTAATCCCGGAACCGTTAATGAAGTAAAGGCGCTGCGGGGGGTTTCCCTTGAAATTGCCGATGGGGATTTTGTATGTGTTCTCGGAACAAACGGATCCGGTAAATCAACCTTGCTGAATGCAGTGGCAGGAACTTTTTTGGTAGATGAAGGCACCATAGCACTTAATGGAACAGCTATTACCAGATGGGGTGAGCACAAACGTGCCCGGTATATTGGGCGTGTATTTCAAAATCCCTTTACCGGAACGGCGCCGAATATGTCAATCAGGGAAAACCTGGCGCTGGCAATGAAGCGGGGAAAAAAGCGTGGTCTGGGATGGGGACTTCCCCCTTCATTAATTGCCAGGTTTAAACAGATGGTTATGCCGCTTAACATGAAACTTGAAGACAGACTCGAAAATCCTATCGGTAAGCTGTCAGGCGGGCAGCGACAGGCCCTTACCCTGCTTATGGCCACTGCCTTAAAGCCCGATTTGTTGCTGCTGGATGAGCATACTGCTGCCCTTGATCCCAAAACTGCTGCCAAAGTTATAGACCTGACACAGCAGCTGGTCTCCAAAGACAATCTGACCACGCTTATGGTGACTCATTCCATGCAGCAGGCCGTTAACCTGGGAGACCGGATTATTATGATGCACCAGGGAAGGATTGCCTACGATTTTAAAGGAGATGATAAAAAGCGACTGAAGGTTAATGATTTGCTGGCCCTGTTCGATGAACTTCGCAGGAAAGACAATATCGATCCTGCTGTTGCCTCCCTTGTTGAGGAATATTATGTATAAAATTTTTTATACCTGTTGATTGGTGAGGAAGTATTGCTAAATTTCTTTATGTTGTTCATTAAAAACCACTTGAAAATGAAACTGTCAAAATTAGTGCGAATCATTATCGCCATGCTGTTCACTACGGGAATACTTTTATTGCTTGACATGGAGAACCGGCAATCTGCTGTTAAATCAACTATTCCCGAAATTGCCATTTTTAAGATTATTTCCCGGAAGGTTATTGATGAAACAGAAAATGGAGTGATTGATGCATTGGAGAAGAGGGGCTATATAAATGGGAAAACCTGCTTGATAAAGCGTTTTTCTGCGGAAGGTGACCTTGCAGTTGCCAACACCATTGCCCAGAATATTGTAAGCAGCAAGTTTAACATGGTTATAACCATTAGTACCCCCTGTTTGCAGGTGATGGCCAATGCAAACAGGAAGGGAGACCTGGTACATGTATTTTGTGCCGTCACCGACCCGTATGCTTCAGGAGTTGGCATCACCGGCACCGGGCCTGACGAACATCCGCCCCATCTTGTTGGTATCGGTACTTTTCAGCCTGTAGAAAAAACTTTTGAAATCGCCAGGCAGATGAACCCTGGTCTTAAAAAAGTAGGCACTGTGTGGTGCACCAGCGAAACCTGTTCGGAAGCCTGTGTAAGGATGGCCCGGAAAAAATGCAGGGAACTTGGTATAGAACTGGAGGAAATGGGCATCGAAAATTCAACGCAGATCCTTGAAGCCGCCATGGCTCTTACCATGCGCGGAGTTGAAGCCCTTTGGGTAGGTGGCGATAATACTGTGGAAAATGGAATCGACCAGCTGATAAATGCCGCATACCGGGCCAAAATTCCATTAATTACCAACAATCCGTATAACATATATGGAAATATTTTATTTGGATTCGGGGCCGAATACACAGAGGTTGGAATTATAGGAGGAAACATGGCAGCCGACGTGCTGCAGGGAAAACCAACTACCGAAATGGGGGTTGAAAATAAAGTTCCAAATAAATTGGTTGTCAATGCTAAAGCATTGGAAAATATGAAAGACAAATGGGAAATTTCAGCCTTTATGAACCCGGTTGCCAAAAATGAATGAAGCCCGGGTACTCCTGTTTGTTACTGTGGTCGTTATTAAATTTTTCAGCAAAATGCCTTACTTTATCGGTTTGAATAAGCTAAATTAAAAGTTATTAATTATGCATTACAGCAGAATCACAAGAAAAATATTCACAGGTATTTTTGTTGTTGTTATCCTCTGTTTCGTAAAATCTGCGGGTGCCCAGCATCAGCAAGGAATGCAAGATTCTATCCATCTTACGATGCCTGGTAATGATGTTTATGGCACTGTTCAGGAGGTTGTCAAAAAGTTAGAGGCCGACCCACATACAGACTGGTCGAAGGTTGACCTTGAGGCACTGCGCCAACATCTTTTAGATATGAAAGCCTTTACGGAAGAAGTGGAGGAGGTATCAAAAAAACCAATTGAAAATGGGGTGGAAATACAAGTGCAACCGCAAACCGAAAGGGCCACTGAAGCATTAAAACGCTTGTTCAGTATGCATCCGGCTATGTTAAAAAGTGAAAAAGGCTGGGATATGACTGCAAAGCAGAATGGCCGGCAGTGGGTTATCATTTGTACAACAAACAAACAGTCGGAAGTAGAAAAAATACGGGCACTTGGTTATATAGGATTACTGAGTGAAGGAGCTCACCATCAGATGCATCATTGGATGATTGCTAAAGGCAGCATGCACATCCATCAGTAAACCTGAACATAAAAAAGCTGCACATAATAAGTGCCTTGTTAAAAGTGGGGCTGGTGAGAAAACGCTCTGCAAATTGACATTATGAGCTTAAAAAAAGCTTCGGGACAAATGCAAATTCCGGTGAAAGATGACAGTATCATTTTTTCGATGATTTCGGTTAAAAAGTGTTTTAATCATCTGATTGCCCTTTTAGTAAAAGGATTCATTTTTTGAAATTTAATTTAAATACCTCTTTTGTAATTTAACAACAATATTTGATGAATAATATTTGGTGATATCCGATTTAATAATGAAGTTATCTTGCCTAATCCAGTAAAGGTCGCTCTGAATTTTTTCTTTTCAATCATTCTTATAATTTTCTTTGCTACTTTAGTTTGTGGCATTTTTTGAATTCCTGCTCTTGAAGGAACATTTATCTTTTTGCCACTTGTATCCAGAAGAAATTTTTGACTATCATTTTCAGTAAATCCAACATAGACGATTCCTAACCGTATTTCTGAGTCAAATAGTTCTATTCTTAATGATTCTGCAAGTGAGTTTAGGGCCATTTTTGAGCATGAGTACGCAGAATAATCTCCAACTCCATGAATTCCTGCCAGACTTCCAATAAACAAAATGTTTCCATTGGTTTTCTTTAAATAAGAAAATGCTGCTTTCGTCATATTGACCGTACCGAATAAGTTTGTTTCAACTACCTTTTTGAATACTTCAACCGATGTATTTTCAAAGCTTCCATAAGATGCTATACCCGCATTATTAATTAAAACGTCAATTTTTCCAAACTTATTGACGGTTTGTTGAACAATATTTTTACAACTATTAAAATCAGAAACATCCCCTTGTACCGGGAATACCTCAATATTTAATTTGATTAACTCATCATACGTTGATTTCAGCTTTTCCTTATTTCTCCCATTTATGACTATTTTGGCACCTTTGAATCCAATCTCTTTGGCTAATACTCTACCGATTCCGATACTTGAGCCTGTTATTATAACAACTTTATTTTGCCAACCGAATTTCATTATTTGTTATATATCCATTATTAATAAACCAGTCTAAACATTCCTCTATGGCATTTCTAATTGGTGTCTTGATAATATTTAATTCCTCTGTAGAATCATATTCAACAAATTGTTTTTCACAAGAAATACGAGCTAATGGATAACTTAACAATGGATCCCTGTGTGTTAAAATAGCAAAAAACTGTGCGATTAAACCAAATGTTTTTACTCCCCAGTTAGGGATCTTTGTTTTAGGCCCTTTTCTTCCAGCTACTTCCGATACCAAATTAAAAAAATCATTATAAAGTAAATTTTCATTACCAATTATAAAGACTTTGCCATTTGTTTCTGGTGTTAAACTTTTTATAATAGCATTTGCAACATCTTTTACATGAACAAAATTTCTTCCGCCACCTGTATAAAATTTTAACCTGCCATTTGCAACATTCAAAACCATTTTGCCAGAGCCCAATGCTGAATCATATGCTCCAATCATGAATGTTGGAAGAATTGCTGTCGCAGGCAGATTATTTTCATTCACTGATTTTAGTACCAACTCTAGTGCATGATATTTTGAGTCTATATAATCTAGTTTAAATTTTGCTCCTGGGAAAAGATGTTTTTTTGTTATAGAAAAATTTGTATTAACCGAACTTGCTGAACCAACAAATATTAGTTTTTTCATCTGATTTTCTAACGATTTATCAATGACATTCTGAGTGCCTTCAATATTTACTTTGCGAACAATTTCTGAACGTGCTGGCCAGACAGAAGTATTAGCAGCAGAGTGAATAATAATATCATTGTCTTTAAAAGCATTATCCAATGTCTCAGGAATAGTCACATCACCATAATACTTTTTAATGTTAAAACCTTGTAACGTATTGGATTTTGATAGATTATACAATAAAACACTGACATCATATTTATTAGCAATTAGCATTCTTACTAAATTGCTACCTAACATTCCGTCAGCACCTGTTACTAATACCTTCATTGCTGTTAAAGTTTGTTTTTATATAAGATACGAAATAATAAACTAAAAAAAAACAACATATCAAATATCATATAATCATTTTCTATACATGATTACACCTATATGCTCACGTAAATTTCCGAACAAATAGAGATAAATCCAATAATTAAAATGAAAATTTAAATGGGATGAACCTACATCCGGCAGTTGCCGGATATGAGCCCAACAAGCTAACAATCAATATATACAAAATAAAAAAGCCGGCGTAAACCGGCTTTTCTGGTAGCGGGGGCAGGACTTGAACCTACGACCTTTGGGTTATGAGCCCAACGAGCTACCAACTGCTCCACCCCGCAATATATCTTTACTATTTTTTCTTCCAACTTTTTTGTGAACGCGATTGCAAATATAATTACTTTTTACAAACCAACAAAAAAATTTGCTCAGCGACTGGAGTGGAGAAAGCAGATTGCCGGCTTTATTAACCTTAATGAATAACCCTGTTTAAATTCAGAATTCAGGGGGTATAAAACTTCAAACAGAATGAAGATTCTTCGATAAAACCTGGGGTTTCATTCAATAATAATGATTGTGTTGCCATTACAGGTGTTGCTTATGGATTGATTGATTCTAAATAAGCTTGGAAAAAAGGTATTGTTTATTTGACTTGGATAAAATAATTATTTTTGGGGGCATTAACGAATCTTCTTTTAAAAAACATAAATAATGCGAAATAAACTGTTTTATAAACTTAAGAGAAATATACTCCTGGTGTTATTTATCGGTTTTGTGGTAGGGTTACTTTTTACCATTTATACCAATAAACTTTTGGAATATACTTCAACAAATGAATCGTGCAACATGTGCCATGTGCATCCGCATGTTTTTGATTCATGGCGCCTGTCAACTCATTATGACAATCCCTCCGGATTTCGGGCAGGGTGTGTCGATTGCCATCTCCCGCCAAAAGGGCAGGGGTACCTGCCTGAGAAAATGAAAGCCGCGGCACGTGATATTTACGGTTTTGTATTTAAAGACAGTGCCGACTACAACTGGGAACTTATGTCTACTTTGGAAGAGGCTAAGCATCATGTGTTCAAGGTGTCGTGCCTGAACTGCCATCACAATCTTTTCCCGCTTACCTTAACAAAAGAAGGTCAGGATGCCCACCTGTATTACAGTCAGAATGAAGATGAATTGCGGTGCATCAATTGTCACCTTCATGTGGGGCATTACGATCCGAATGCCATGCATGCAGCCAATGTTGATTTCGGTATGCAAAAAATTGAAATTACAGATCTATATACTGAGCCGGCAGCTGTGTCAGCACTTGAAGATTTTACAGAAACAGTTCCCAATTCCGTCATATCATTTAACATGAAAGCCATACCCGGGGGAACGTTCCAAATTGGCAGCCCTGAAGACGAGCAGTTGCGGGATCCGGACGAAGGACCACAAAAACAGGTTCAGATAAGTCCTTTTTTCATGGCCGAGGTAGAGGTGACCTGGAGTGAATTTCTGACGTTTTATTCAGCTACTGCAGCTGAAGGTCGTTCGACCGACACCGAAGGTTCGCGGACAATGGATGATGTAGATGCAATTACAGGGCCTACACCGCCATATGGCCAGCCCGACCAAAACTGGGGGTTGGGCGATCGTCCTGCAATTACAATGACATTTCATGCGGCGGAAACCTATTGCAGGTGGCTTACAAAGGTGACCGGCAAGACTTACCGTTTGCCAACTGAAGCCGAATGGGAATATGCTGTACGGGGTGGAACCCAATCGCCTTACTTTTTTGAAGGACGGCCAAAGGATTTTTCAGAAAAAGGATTTTTTGGTAAGTTGTTTGGAACAGAAAGCGATCTTATTGACCAGTATGTTGTATATGCAGGCAACAGCCAGGGCAAGACAGAATTGCCTGAAGCAGTGGAACCGAATCCGTTTGGTTTGAAAAACATGTCGGGAAATATTATGGAATATTGCTCCGACTGGTATGCCGAAGATGCTTATAAGATGTTGCCCGATGGAGCGGTTGATCCGAAAGGGCCGGTTACGGGGGCTGAACATGTTGTTCGGGGAGGTTCATTCAGAAGCCCGGTGGGCGATGTACGCAGTGCTGCCAGAGATCATACCAATATGGAGGAATGGATGCGTACCGATCCTCAAATGCCAAAGAGCATATGGTGGCTATCTGATTGTAACTGCGTTGGGTTCAGAGTTATTTGTGAATTTAATGAAAAAACCGGAAAAAATAATTAATTTAGAGACCTAAAATCAACTAATATCAATTTTTCAAATTATGAATACAAATAATTTTTCAAGACGAAAATTTCTTACCGGAGCTGCTGCTGTTGGTGCTGTTGGTGCCATGGGTGTAGGAACGTTATCGTCATGTGCAGGCAAGAATGAGGGAAATGGTTCTGCGGGCAAATACGATTGGGAACCCCGTGAACTTAATCTTCCTCCTATGCTGGAAACTGCTCCTGACGGGCAAGTACTGAAAGCAGGTGTTATTGGTTGTGGGGGGCGTGGTTCTGGTGCTGCAATTAATTTTCTTAGTGCCGGCCCAAATCTTACAATTACTGCCCTGGGCGATGTGTTTGAAGACAGGATAAATAGTTGTGCCGATAAAATCAAGTCTGAAAAAGGAATTGAGGTGCCGCAGGAAAACAGGTTCGTCGGTTTTGATGCCTTTGAAAAAGTAATCGGGTCGGGTGTCGATATTGTAATTCTGGCCACACCTCCTAAATTCAGACCTGAACATTTTGAAGCTGCTGTAAAGGCACGTAAACATGTTTTTATGGAAAAACCTGTTGCAGTGGACCCTGTTGGTATTCGGCAGGTAATAGCAACAGCTAAAATGGCCGATTCACAAGGGCTTAAAATTGTGACCGGAACGCAGAGAAGGCATCAGCACAACTACATTAACCTGTTAAAGGAAATAAATAATAATGGGATAGGGCAGATTGTTTCTGCAAACGTATACTGGAATCAAAATCAACTCTGGTACCGGGAAAAGAACCCCAGCTGGAGTGAAATGGAATGGATGATTCGCGACTGGGTGAACTGGTGCTGGCTCTCGGGCGATCATATTGTTGAGCAACATGTTCACAATATTGATGTAGCGAACTGGTTTATGGGAACTCATCCTGTTAAAGCTGTAGGATTTGGCTCCAGGCAAAGAAGAGTCACCGGTGATCAGTACGATAACTTTAGTGTTGATTATGTTTACGAAGATGGACGCCATGTGCACAGTATGTGCCGTCAGATTAACGGTACTGCAAATGCAGTGTATGAAATTTTCCATGGAACCAAAGCTATTGCAACTACTGCCGGAAAGCTCCGGATAGTTGATGCATCGGGTAATGAATTGTTTGCTGCCGAAGGTTCGGAAACAAGTCCTTATGTTCAGGAGCATATTGATCTGGTAACCTGCATCAGGCAAAACATTCCAATTAATGCAGCCGAGCAAACTGCCATTTCAAATATGGTGGCCATTATGGGAAGAGTATCTGCCTATACCGGAAAAGAAGTTACTTACGAGGAAATGATGAACTCGGATATGAAACTGGGCCCTGATAAATTCATTATGGGCGATATAGGTTATGTCAGCCAGGCAACGGTTCCGGTTCCGGGAACAGAAGAAAAAAAATAAAGGTAATTTTTAAGAAATAAACCGAAAGCCATTTGCCTTAAGCAAATGGCTTTTATATTTTAACAATTCTTCAAATACATAAAATTTGAAGTCGGTAGTGCTGAATATGTTCATAATAATTTACTTTTGTAGGTTTTATAAAAAACAAACAGCAAAAGCAAAGCATTAGAGAAATGACAAGAATAAAGATAAAAGAAATTCTGAAAAATGGGAAACCCGGTACGGCAGCTTTGATTAAAGGTTGGGTAAGGACCCGCCGCGGGAGTAAAAACGTTCATTTTATTGCCATGAATGATGGTTCTACCATCAATAATCTGCAAGTAGTGGCTGACACTTCACAATTTGATGATCAGTTGCTGCGTGAAATCAATACCGGGGCGGCTCTTTCCGTAGAAGGTGTCTTGTCTGAATCGAAAGGAAGCGGGCAACATGTGGAATTGCTTGCCGAAAAGATAGAAGTGCTGGGAGGTGCCGATCCTGAAAAATATCCCATTCAACCTAAAAAACATACCCTTGAATTTCTTCGTGAAAATGCCCACCTGCGTTTTCGCACCAATACATTTGGAGCCGTTTTTCGCATTCGTCATTCTATGGCCTATGCTATCCACCATTATTTTAATGAAAAAGGTTTTTATTACCTGCATACACCCATTATTACTGCAAGTGATGCTGAGGGTGCAGGCCAAATGTTTAAGGTAACCACCCTCGATGTTACCAATCCTCCGCTTACTGAAGATAAAAAACCGGATTACAGCAAAGACTTTTTTGGAAGGCCTACCAACCTCACCGTTTCGGGGCAGCTTGAAGGTGAACTGGGTGCTATGGCTTTAGGTGAAATTTATACCTTTGGACCCACTTTTCGGGCAGAAAATTCCAATACTGCCCGCCATCTTGCTGAATTTTGGATGATTGAACCGGAAATGGCTTTTTACGATCTGAATGACAATATGGATTTGGCTGAGGATTTTCTGAAATACCTGATTGGTTATGCTTTGGACTTTTGCAGCGACGATTTGCAATTTTTGACAGAAAGATTAGAACAGGAAGATAAGAATAAGCCACCGGATCAACGGGGTATGAACCTTCTTGAGAAATTGAAATTTGTAAAAGGAAGTCAGTTTAAAAGACTTACCTACACCGAAGCCATAGATATTCTTAAAAATTCAAAGCCTTATAAAAAGAACAAGTTTCAGTTTCCTGTGGACTGGGGAATTGACCTGCAAAGTGAACATGAACGTTACCTTGTTGAAAAGCATTTCAGTTGTCCGGTTATTTTAACCGATTATCCGAAGGATATAAAAGCTTTTTATATGAAACAGAACGACGATGGCAGAACAGTTCGTGCCATGGATGTGTTGTTTCCACAAATAGGAGAAATAATTGGTGGTTCTCAGCGTGAAGAAAACCTGGATAAATTATTGAACCGTATGAAGGAGATGAATATTCCTGCCGAACAAATGTGGTGGTACCTCGATACCCGTAGATTCGGCAGCGCAGTTCACAGTGGATTTGGTTTGGGTTTCGAGCGTTATGTCCAGTTTGTTACCGGGATGGGGAATATACGCGATGTAATAGCCTTCCCAAGGACTCCTAAAAGTGCAGAATTCTAAAAAGTAGTATGAACTCCTCTGAAAAAAATAGTATTTTTACGTTGTAAGAAACAGGGATATGGATCAAAGACTTTCATTACAGCAAAAGTTACTGCAGAAGCTTTCACCGCAGCAAATACAGGTGATAAAGCTTTTGGAGATCCCTACCATGCAGCTCGAACAACGAATAAAAAAGGAGCTGGAGGAGAACCCTGTACTGGAAGTTGAGTCAGAAGATAATGAACTATCAGAACAGACTGAAAATAATGAACAGGAACAAGATAGCGATAAAGACAATGATGAGTTTTCTTTTGATGATTATTTGAATGAAGAAGATGATGTTCCTTCCTATAAAACCACTGCCAACAATTATTCAAAAGACGATAAATACATCGATATCCCTTTTTCTGCCGGAATCACTTTTCATGAAAGCCTTTACGATCAGTTGGGAATGACTTCCCTTTCCGATACCGATCGTCAGTTGGCAGAATACATCATTGGAAATATTGACGACGACGGTTATCTGCGAAGAGATCTGCTGTCAATAAGTGATGACCTGGCATTCAATATGAACATGGAAGTACCGGAGGAAAAGCTGCAGGAAATTCTGGACATAATACAACAGTTTGATCCTCCAGGGGTTGGAGCCCGCGATTTGAGAGAGTGTTTAATTCTGCAGCTTAACAGAAAAAAAGGGGAAAGTTTCGACCTGGCAAAAGTTATCGTTAAAGATTATTTTGAAGAATTTACGCGAAAGCATTACGATAAAATAAAGAAAAAACAGGAATTATCGGACGAGGAGTTGAAGGAAGGAATTGAACAGGTATTAAAGTTGAACCCAAAACCTGGAAGTTCATACAGCAATCCCATGAACAAATCAAATCAACATATTATTCCCGACTTTATTCTTGATAATCTCGACGGAGAACTGAACCTCTCGCTGAACCAGCAAAACATGCCGGAGCTGAAAATAAACGATACCTATCTCGATATGATGCATGCTCTGACACAACAATCGAAGCAAAAAAATAAAAATCAGAAAGATGCCCTTGTTTTTGTAAAGCAAAAAGTTGACTCGGCCAAATGGTTCATCGATGCCATCAGGCAACGTAATCACACCTTACTGGTTACTATGGCTGAAATCATAAATTTTCAGAAAGAATATTTTAAAGATGGAGATGAAGCCAAACTTCGCCCGATGATTCTTAAAGACATTGCAGAAAGAACAGGTCTGGATATTTCCACCATTTCGAGAGTTTCAAACAGCAAATACATTCAAACACATTTTGGTATTTTTCCGCTGAAATATTTTTTCTCTGAAGGTCTTCAAACCGAAAGCGGAGAAGAAGTTTCTACCAGGGAAATTAAAAAGATACTGAAGGAGTGCATTGAAAATGAGAATAAGCGTAAGCCCCTGACCGATGAAAAGCTAACGAAAATACTTAAAGATAAATCATACAATATTGCCCGACGCACTGTAGCAAAATACCGCGAGCAACTGGACATACCTGTAGCCCGGCTTCGAAAACAACTTTAAAGATGATCCATAAGCTTGCACAAATTATTTCCGTTGTTTTACATCCTTTACTTATTCCTACATTTGGATTTTTGCTGTTGTTTAATTCGGGGTTTTATTTTTCCTTTCTGGCTTGGGAAGCTAAACAGATAATCCTTCTTGTAGTATTTTTTTCAACATCAATTATGCCTCTGCTTTCCATGTCGATGCTTACCCTGAATCCGGGATTTAAATTATCGTTCGAAACGGGCAGCAAGCGTGCCCTGCCGTTGTTGTTCTCTTCCGTGTTTTATTATATGGGCTTTATGTTGTTAAACCGGCTTAATGCTTATCCTGTATTGAAGGTATTAATGATAGCATCGGTATTGTTGATTTTAGGATTGTTGCTGATTTCTCTTAAGTGGAAAATATCCAGTCATATGGCTTCACTGGGAGGGTTAACCGGGGTGTTGCTGGCTCTTTCATTACGAACCGGGATTTACCCGATAGAAGCTATCCTGGCAGTAGTTATTGCATCCGGCTTATCGGGAACTGCCCAGCTGATTTTGGGAAAAAACAAATTGTGGCATCTGGAGGCAGGCTATGCATTGGGTTTTATGTTTTTGTACCTTATTGTTTATTTTGTTTAGTTACTCCACAAATTTATAGCCGATTCCTTTTAGCGTTTTAATATGATCGTTCCCAATTTTTTCCCGCAGTTTACGGATATGAACATCAATGGTACGATCTCCCACGACTACATTATCACCCCATACGGTTGCATAAATTTCCTCACGGGTAAATACCTTTCCCGATTTGGAAACAAGCAGCGACAGCAGCTCGAATTCTTTACGTGGTAATATCATCTCCTTGTCGTTAAGGCGAATCAGGTAGCGTTCCTTATCTATAATCAGGTTACCGATAGATACAGTTCCCGGACTTTCGGGGTATGGAACGGGGGTGGGATTTTCACCTGTACGTTTAAGCAATGCTTTTACACGGCTAATAAGAACTTTTGGGCGTATTGGTTTTGTAATATAATCATCGGCTCCAGCTTCAAAACCGGCTATTTGTGAATAATCTTCCCCGCGGGCAGTTAAAAATGCAATGATGGTATTATTCAGGGAAGGAATTTTTCGTATCTCTTCGCAGGCAGCAATCCCATCCATCTCGGGCATCATTATATCGAGGATAATCAGGTTGGGCTGGTATTTTTCAGCAAGTTTAACGGCTTCTAAACCATTTTTGCCGGTATATACCACATAACCTTCCTTTTCAAGATTGTAGCTTATAAATTCAAGAATATCGATCTCATCATCGACGAGCAAAATCTTTAATTTGTTATCGTTCATCGGAAAATAAATATTATAATTTACAAAGGTAGAAGAATGCAAACAAAATACATGCAGTAAATTTAAAACCTGCTAAAGTTATTTTTTTATTTTGCTTTTTCAAGTGTAAAATTAAAAGTAGTTCCCTGCTCGAATACACTTCGGACATTTATGGATTGATTATGTGCCTCAATAATATGTTTTACAATAGAAAGACCCAAACCTGTACCTCCCTGTTCACGTGAACGTGATTTATCAACTCTGTAAAATCTTTCGAAAATCCTGGGAAGATTATTCTTTTCAATCCCAATCCCATTATCGGTAACCTCTACCATGATGTTGTCGTCAAGGTCATGAAAGGAAACCTGAACAGAACCTTTTTTCTTGCCGTATTTTATCCCATTTACGATTAAATTAGTCAAAACCTCCAATATGCGGTTTTGGTCGGCTTTCACAAAAACAGGACGCGACGGAGAATTTATGATTTCGAGTGATATTTTTCGTTCATCGGCCTGCCACTGCTCCATTTCGAAAACATCATTTACCGACTGTACAATATCAAACTTAACCATATTCAGCTTAAGCTCACCTGATTCCAGTTTGGTTATTGACTCCAGATCTTCAACAATAGATATCATTCGGTCGACACTCTTTTCTGTTCGTTTCAGATAAAGCAAGTTGATTTTCGGATCATCCAAACCTCCTTCCAGAAGCGTAAGGATGTAACCCTGAATATTGAAAATCGGGGTTTTTAGTTCGTGAGATACATTACCTACAAATTCCTTCCGGTAACGTTCCATTTCTTTTAAGCGTTCTATTTCCTTCATCTGGGTTTTTGCCCACTCCTCTACTTCAAACTTTACATTTGAGAGCAGGTTGGTGGAGTCGGATGATTTTTCTGCCAGTTTTTTACCGCTCAAAGGCAGATCTTTAATGGTTTTATATACCGGTTTTATTTTATCGGATATGTATTTATTGATAACAAACATGATGTAGAAGTAGGAAATGACGAAGAATAAAATTATAAATAAAATAACCAGGTAAATTCCTGGCGATAACCACCATGTAAATAAGATCAGCAAAGTGGCAAGTGAAGTTAGCAAAACAGCTATATATGCGGTTAACTGCTGAGACGAGTATGTTTTCATCTGAATGTTGTTTTTTGTAAAGAATCGTTATATGCGGTTGTTTACATCATGCAAGATCTCTTAATTTTATATCACTTAATAATTTGAATGATTGCATTAACTGAAAATTGATGGTTACTTAATGTTTTTTTAATATTTTAGCACAATGTAATGGACTTCTTCTCGTATATATTTGCTGCCCGAAATTAATAGAAAATGGAAAATTTCTACCTTATTGTTGTTATTATCCTTCTTGCACTGGCTGTATCCGATTTAGTTGTAGGTGTAAGTAACGATGCCGTTAATTTTCTGAATTCGGCATTTGGTTCCAAAGCAGCTCCCAAATGGCTTATTTTTCTCATGGCCGGGCTGGGTGTTTTAATTGGTGCAACCTTTTCCAGTGGTATGATGGAAGTGGCACGAAAAGGAATTTTTCATCCCGATATGTTTATGTTTTCCGAAATCATGGTCATTTTTCTTGCTGTAATGATCACCGATGTTATATTGCTCGACACGTTCAATACACTAGGTATGCCTACATCAACTACCGTGTCTATTGTGTTTGAATTGCTTGGTGCTGCTGTTGCTGTTTCCCTTGTGAAAATTCAGGTACTGGGTGGCCAACTGGGGGAGTTATCAACTTATATAAATTCCGAAAAAGCCCTGGCTATTATTACCGGTATTTTGCTTTCGGTGCTGATTGCCTTTACTATAGGTGCACTTGTGCAATACATTACCCGAATGATTTTTACGTTCAATTACCGGGAAAACATGAAGTATTTCGGTTCTGTCTTTGGTGGTATTGCCATTACAGCTATAACCTATTTTATTCTCATTAAGGGAATTAACGGTTCAGCATTTGCCGGAATCAGGGTCTTTGGTGGTGAAAGGCTTGATGATTGGGTATCTGGAAATACCATGCTGTTGCTGGTTTACAGTTTTATATTTTGGGTGGTTGTAATGCAACTTTTAAAGTGGCTGTTTAATATAAAAATTTTAAAAACTATTGTGTTGGCCGGAACTTTTGCCCTTGCAATGGCTTTTGCCGGTAACGATTTGGTTAATTTCATTGGTGTTCCTCTGGCAGGTTTTTCTTCTTTTAAAGCCTGGATAGCTGACGGAAATGTTTCTGCCGAATCGTTTTCAATGGAAATGCTTGCAGGTGAAGTAAATACACCAACATTTATGCTGCTTATCGCCGGGCTGATAATGATTATAACGCTTGTTATGTCTAAAAAAGCACAGTCGGTTGTAAATACATCGGTGGATTTATCCCGGCAGAATGAGGGAGTGGAACGTTTTGGATCATCATTGATTGCACGGTTAATGGTTCGCAGCACCATTAATTTTAACCGATCGGTTACGCGACTGATTCCTGCCGGAGTGAATCAGGTTATAACAAGCAGATTTACCCCGATTCCCCCTTCCGATAATCCCGATGCACCGGCTTTTGACAAAATCAGAGCTTCTGTAAATTTGCTTGTTGCCAGTATCCTGATAGCTATGGGTACTTCTTTGAAGTTGCCGTTATCAACTACCTACGTTACATTTATGGTTGCTATGGGTACTTCTCTTGCAGACAGGGCGTGGGGCCGCGAAAGTGCTGTTTACCGCATCTCAGGGGTTTTTGCTGTTATAGGCGGCTGGTTTTTAACTGCCATAGTTGCATTTTCAGTTGCTGCTCTGGTGGCATTGATAATCTCTGTTGGTGGAAGGTTTATGATTTTTGTTTTTGTGGCGGTAGCCGTTATTATGGTTATTCGTACGCACATGATCTTCAAAAAAAGGAGTCAGATGGAGTTGGTTGAGGACGAGGAAGCCATTTCTGAAAAAGATGAAACGGAAAAAGTGATGGAGAAAAGCAGAAAACAGGTAGTTCGATCCATTATGCTTGCCAACCAGATTTACTCTGTAAGTATCGAAAGTTTTCTTAAGGAAGAACGTGCACAGCTAAAAGAAGCCCTGATAAAAAAAGATAACCTGAATAAAAAATCAAAAAAACAAAAAAATAAGGTTCTAAATACGATATCCAAAATTGAGGAAGCAGTAGACTCAGGTCATTTTTACGTTCAGATGGTCGATTATCAGCGGGAGCTGGCACATTCATTGAACTTTTTGGTGGAACCTTTATATGAACATGTTAATAATAACCATAAACCGTTTGTTCCTGTTCAACACGAAGAATTAAATTATCTGGAGGAAAAGATCGACGATTTTTTCAATTTTGCCATTCACCTGATAAAAGAAAATAAATTTAATCAAATTGATGATTTGATCCAACAACGGGATCAGATTGTGGTTAACCTTGAAAAAATGGAAGTTGCCCAGATAAAACGAATAAAGTCACGGGAGGTAAATACACGTAACTCGGTATTGTTTTTCAATATAATCACTGAAACTAAAAACATGCTGCTTCATGCAATTAATCTGATTAAGTCACATCGCGATTTTATTCTCGTCACAAGGAAACAAAAACCTACAGGCATAAAAAAATAGTTGGCTTTGAATTTATGAGTTAATGTTGTTTCTCAATATTGCAAATGGAATAACATCAAAAATCTCTTCAAGGTGCAGAATGTTATTTGTTTCAACAGAAACATTGGTCAGCAGGTTATTCATTTTTGAAGGAACAGATTCAGGTAGTCTGATTTGAGTATCTTCCCAAAGATAATTCCCTTCGAGAGCAGCGGTACTTAAGGGAAGAACAACTATCATTTGCTGACTGTGATAACTCCGGTAAAAGGCAATCACTCGTTTATGGTTTTGTCCGATTACTTTCAAAGGCATGTAACTTCCCTTAAGGAACAGGTCTGGATACTGAATCCGTTCCTTTAGAGTAAGCCAGTTAGCCCATTGTTTCAATTTTCCGTCTAAGGGGTTGCTAAAAAGCCTTTCAGCAAGGGCCTGTGCATCGTCGGCATACTCTTTTTCTATTGATGCCAAATTTTCAGACAGGTTCAAATAATTTACCTCACGCCGGTTGTCGGGGTCCACAAAACTCAGGTTCCATGTTTCTGTACCCTGGTAAATATCGGGAATACCAGGAACCGTATTTTTTAGAATAACCTGGGTAATGGAATTAACAATTCCATGAGGTATCAGATCTTCCATAAACAAGGCCAATCTGGCGGGAAAAGGTGAATCATCTGAAAAAATGGTGTTGACAAATTTCATGGTTTCGCTTTCATAGTCTTCATCGGGATTGCTCCACGAGGAATTTACCTTTGACTCCCTCATGGCTTTTACCAGATATTCATGAAGGCGGTTTAGAAACAGTTCATCTGCTTTTGCATTCATTGGCAAGTGAGCGCACAATACCTGATAAATCAGGTATTCATCGTTGGGTGCAGGTATTTCCCTGTCGTCCATTCTTTTTTTGAAGCCACTGTTAATTTCCCGCCACCTTCTGGCTTCATCCATCCATTTAACCGGCATATCACTTAATACATTCAGCCGGGCACGGGAGTCCTCCCCGCGTTTTGTATCATGGGTCGAGAGAACATTCATCGTCAGGGGCATGTTTACCAGCCGGTCTTCCATAGCCTGATGAAATTTTAAAATGCTTATACCAAAGTACCCCGGAGAATCGCCAACTTCGTTATGCCCAATAAAAGGATTAAATGAATAGAAGGCAGTATCTTCTATTCCTTTGGCCATTAACGGGCCTGCAAACTGCATACAACGCCTGAAAAAGAAATCTACTTTAGGCACTTCATTTCTGCTTCCCGGAAGTTTAAGCAGAAATAAATCCACCAGTATCTTTAGGGTTCGTTTATTATCAGGATTATTTTTCATGGCTGTTTCACCAATCATTTTCACCATAGCAATATCGTATTCCGTAAATTTCGAGGGAGCATTATAGACTTTATAAACCGGGCAGGCCACCAAAAATTCACCTATAGCCATTTTTATTTTTTGTTCATTTTCCGGCAGTCGTTGAACGGTATCCAATGACAGGCACCGCCGGGTCAGGTTATCCAGTTCACCTGCAAGCCGCCTGTAGAGGATGAACCGGTTTTTGTTATAGAAAACTTCATCGTAATTTACAGGTTTCCGAATCCAGTCGCTGTAAAAGGAATTGAAAACCGAACCGTTATCCCTGTTGGTCAGCAGGTTATTTACAAGGCTCAGAAAATCATAGCCCGTTGAACCTTGCACAGGCCAGTGCCCCGGAAGCGTTTCATCTTTTTCCAGTATCTTTTCCACATAAACCGGGATATCTTCACCTGTAAGTTTCCGCAGCCGCTCAAGGTATTGGGTTGGATTAAACAATCCGTCAATATGATCGACACGCACTCCATCAATCCGTTTATTTTTGATCCATTCATCAACCAGCCGGTGGCAGGTATTAAACACCTTTTTATTTTGAATGTTAAGACATATCAGGCCGTTGATGGTGAAAAACCTGCGGTAGTTGATTTTTGTTTCTGTATCGCGCCACCAGGACGGATAATAGTAAAGGTTATCAATTACTTCCTTAAGCTTTTCGGTATGGCTGTTAATTTGTGTTAGACATGAATTGATGTATTCCCTGAATTCAGATGATTCTGAATGGGCATCTGTCAGTTTACGACATTTTGCATCAAATCCTTCTGCTGCATTTTTTATACTTAAAAATTCTGCTGCCGGTTCAGGAAGGGGAACACTGCTGCCTGCTTTTAAAACAATGGAATAAGCAGGTACCGATAAGGGGTACTCATTTTTAAAATACCTGAGCTTAAATCCTTCAGGACTAAAAACAACCGACAATTCCTTATCCTGAATCAATTCATTAAGCGGTTTTCCAAAGAAAGGAAGCATCAGTTTGTTTTTTAATTCCGGGTCGGGATGATTGTCTGTTATATCGAAGAATTCATAATATGCCGAATCTTTCCCTTTTTCCAGCACATCATACATCCAGGGGTTTTCTGTTGAAAAAGCCATGTGATTGGGAACAATATCCTGTATCCATCCCATTTCATATTCGTGGACCTTGCCGGTAAGGTGTTCAAAGTCGTCGATGGTGCCTATTTCAGGATTTATTATCAAAGGATTTGTTACATCATATCCATGGTTGCTGCCTTTTACCGCTCCAAATATGGGTGATGCATACAGTGTTTTAATGCCCGCTTTATAAAGGTAGGGCAGTATGGTTTCAGCATCTTTTAGCGTAAACTTCCGGTTGAACTGAAGCCTGTATGTTGAAACTGGATTAAATGTTCCCATTTTACTAATATTTTACTTAATGATTGGTGGAGTATACGATAACAGAACGTTCCTCTATATGAATCTCTTCACCTCCTGTAATAATATCCGGACAAATTTCTCCTGTTCCTCTCCATTGTTCATCATTTGAATCCATTATTTTATTAAGGGAGGTTTTATAATCTGCCGGGATGGTAAACTTTTCAGGCTGATTGCTGAAGTTAATGCATGCAACGATTCTGTGCTCACTCTGCCATCGTTCAAGAACGAAAAAATTTCCATCACCTGATATTCGCAGGTTATCTTTATCCGGGATCTTTAGTACAGGATGGTATTTACGCAGGTTAATAAATTTACGGTAAAATTCAAACAGTGCTTTTTTTTCCTTATCGCCTTCTATATTCCACGATAATTTCGATGCTTCAAAGGTTTTAGGATCATCCGGAGCGGGAGCATCTGAAATAGCGTCAAAAAAATCGCTGAACTCCCGTTTCCTGCCTTCCCTTACCAGCCGGTTAAGCTCCTTATCGGAATGGCTTACAAAATAGTTGAACGGGTTTCGTTCTCCATATTCTTCACCCATAAACAGCATCGGAATATTAGGAGTAAGGAACAATACACCCGCAATTACTTTTGCCGTTTCAAAATCCGACAGGGAAATAAGCCGGTCGCCATGCAGGCGGTTTCCTACCTGATCGTGGTTTTGCAAAAAGATAACAAACTGCTCAGCGGGATTATTTCCGGCTGAATTGCCATAGGTTTTTTTCCGGAATTCCGAATATGTACCATCGTAGACAAACACCTCTTTAATGGCTTTTGATAATTGTTGGGGCTTTCCAAAATCCATGTAATATCCCTTTTTTTCTCCTGTAACAAGCGTGTGCACGGCATGATGAAAATCGTCGGACCACTGGGCATTCAGACCGTAACCTCCCGACGAAGGTGACGAAATATACCTGACATCATTTAAATGCGATTCAGCAATGAGGTAATATTTCCGGCCGGTTTCAATGCTCAGCTCCTGTGTTTTCTCTGTCAGTTCCTGCATAATGTGTTTCGCACCGAAATCAAAAATAGCGTGGACAGCATCAAGCCGCAAACCGTCTATATGAAAATCACGAAGCCACATCAGGGCATTTTGTATAAAATAATTACGAACACCGTCGGAATGTTCACCATCGAAGTTTATTGGCTGACCCCATGGGGTGGAATACCTGTTGGTAAAATAAGGTCCGAAATTCCCGGTATAATTTCCTTCAGGGCCAAAATGGTTATAGACAACATCCATAATCACTGCGATGTCCTTGTGGTGGCATTCGTTAACAAGGGCCATCAGTTCTTTTGCCCCGCCATAGGAATCCTGAACGGCAAACGGATATACCCCGTCGTATCCCCAGTTCCGTTTTCCGCTGAACCGGGCAACAGGTAAAAGTTCGATGGTGTTTATGCCTAAGTGCTTCAGGTAGTCGAGTTTTCCAAAGATTCCCTGAAAATTTCCCTCAGGAGTAAAAGTGCCGGTATGCAATTCATACTGAATCATTTCCATTAAGGGAATGTTATTCCAATTGCTGTCGGTCCACTGAAAATCCTTCAGGTTTATGGCCTCCGAAGCCTCATGTACGCCATCGGGCTGGGAAAGTGATGCCGGATCGGGAAAATCGTTTTTTTTGTTTATACGGTATTTATATCGTGCTCCGGGAGAAATGTTATTAACTGTTGCCGTCCAGTAACCAAAATTTTCCCGTTGCATATCATATAGCTGTTCATGTCCGGTAATCAGGAGCTGGAGTGTCTTTGCCTTTGGTGCCCATACATTGAATTTACAGGTGGTTTTATCAGGAAATACCGGGAAAATTGTTTTATAAATCATTTGCAAGCATGTTTTAATTCCAATTGTCTGTTTCAGTGCCTGTTTTAATGAAGTTTTAACAGGGGTAATTCATTTAGATACAATGTATTTTAAACAGAATTTAGTTGGTGATTGTTCAACAATAGATTCTCAACCGTGTTATAGGATTTGAGCATATAATTAATCGGGTTTCCCGAACCAATTCAATATAAATGAGTAACATAATAAAATCGTACGATGGAGCAGTTTTACCTGGGAAACCATATCCTTTAGGTGCCACTTTTGACGGGAATGGAGTTAACTTTGCCCTGTTCAGTGAGAATGCTACTGGTGTCAGGTTGTGTTTATTTTCTAATCCTGATGACCAACAGGAATATACCCACATCGATTTTTATGAAGTTACCGATTATGTATGGCATGCTTACCTGCCCGATATAAAACCCGGGCAGTTATACGGATATCGGGTTTATGGAAAATACCAGCCCAAAAAAGGATTCCGTTTCAATCCCCAAAAGCTTCTGATCGATCCCTATGCCTTCGCAATCTGCGGGCGCATAAACGTTGACGAGAGCATGTTTGACTATGAATTCCGGGAGGACATTAAAAAGGATAAGTTTAAGAAAAGCAGTATCGACAGTGCCACCCGTTTGAATAAATCGGTTGTCATCAATAACGCTTTTGACTGGGAGGGCATAAAAAAACCTGAAACTCCCATGCACAACTCCATTATTTATGAACTTCATGTAAAGGGATTTACTGCACAACACCCCGGAATACCTGAAGAGGAGAGAGGGACCTACAAAGGACTGTCGAATCCTGTGGTTATTGATTATTTCAGGGAACTTGGTGTGACGGCTATTGAATTGATGCCCATTCACCATTTCACGCACAACAAATTCTTACTCGACAGGGGGCTTACCAACTATTGGGGATACAACTCAATCGGGTATTTTGCCCCGCATGCCGAATACAGCGCTGCAGGCCAGAACGGAGCGCAGGTAAATGAGTTTAAGGAGATGGTTAAAGCCTACCACCGGGCAGGGATTGAAGTAATCCTCGATGTGGTGTACAACCATACTGCTGAGGGAAACCATATGGGGCCAACGCTTGCTTTTCGTGGCATCGACAACCACCACTATTACCGGCTCGAACAGGATCAACCGCTTTATTATACCGACTATACGGGTACGGGCAATACCCTGAACATGCTCAGCAGCCGGACCTTGCAGCTGGTAATGGACAGCCTTCGGTACTGGGCAACTGAAATGCAGGTAGACGGATTCCGCTTCGACCTTGCCTCTGCCCTGGCAAGGGGGTTGTTTGATGTAGGACGCCTTTCCACGTTTCTGGACACTATCCACCAGGATCCTACCATTTCACAGCTTAAGCTTATTGCCGAACCCTGGGATTTGGGTGAGGGGGGCTATCAGGTGGGAAATTTCCCTGTTTTGTGGGCCGAATGGAACGGTAAATACCGCGACTCGGTAAGAAAATTCTGGCGCAGCGACGAAAGCCAGGTGAGCGAACTGGCCTACCGCCTTAGCGGAAGCAGCGACTTGTATCAGGATAACGGAAAGCTTCCTTCCTCCAGCATAAACTTTGTTACTGCCCACGATGGATTTACGCTTCACGACCTGGTGAGTTACAACGAAAAACACAACGACAATAACAAGGAAGGAAACAACGACGGCGAAAATCACAACATCAGCTGGAACAGCGGGGTGGAAGGACCTACCGACAATCCCGATATCATCAGGCTGAGGGAAAAACGCAAAAGAAACTTCCTGGGTACCCTCCTGCTAAGCCAGGGTGTCCCTATGATTAGTCACGGAGATGAATACGGGCGTACGCAAAACGGAAACAACAATGCCTATTGCCAGGATAATGAAATTGCCTGGATGGACTGGAACTGGAAGGAACGTCATAAAAACCTTTTCGAATTCACTAAAAAGATAATCTCCATACGCAAGGAATTCTCTATTCTGCACCCGCGCCGGTATTTCAAGAACAGGCGAATAAGGGGAGAAGGTATTTTTGATATCCGCTGGCTGAATATCGACGGAATTGACATGAGCGAGGAAGAATGGAACGAACGGTATTACAGGAGCATGGGCATGCTGCTGAACGGAGCGTTGATGAACAAAAAAGAAATCGATAACGGCCGGCAGGAGGAAATTTTATTGATTCTTGTTAACAGCTTCTGGGAGCCTGTTACTTTTACGTTGCCGCATGATGGACCTGGGCCCGACTGGGAAGTACTGGCAGATACGGAATATGAAACAGAACCTGAAGAAGTTCAAATTATTCATGGTGTTTATGAAGTGAATGAACGGTCGCTGGTTTTGCTCCGTAATTTAAGGTAATGCACTGTCATCAACAGGTATTGCATTTTTGCATCGGCATCATCATTAAGGATTCTGTCGGATATTTCAACAGATGCAATCCTTTTTTCTTCGCAGGGAAAAACCAGTTAAAGCTTTATAAATTTTTCAGTACGATTGTTTCCGTTTCCGGTAACCCTCAGGAAATAGGTTCCCGCCGAAAGGAAGGATACATCCAGCACTACCTTATTACTGCCTGAAATGGTTTCTGAAAGAACCTTTTGGTTGGCATCCATAATGGTAATGGTGCGTTTTAACGGCACGGGAAATTCAATGTTCAGGTTTGCCTGAACCGGATTGGGTGAAATTGTAATCCTGTTTACCAGTTCCATGTCTGGTGAGGTTCCGGTAGTATTGTCAGCAGTTATGGTGATTTCAGTGTTTTTGTTCAGGGCGGCCACAATGTCCTGATTGCCCGCACTGATCTTATAGGGAGCTGACGCTGTTCTCTGCATATTCTCATACACATATTCTTTCAGTTCAGTTTGGATTGTTCCATCGGCTGATGTTTTCCCTGTAAAAACAACTTCATCATTTTTATCACTGATATTAACATCCAAGCCCTCTACAGCATTTCCCTCATTGTCGACAACTGTCACCGAAAGTGTCCAGTAAACAGAGTAGGAGTGGGTTCGGTTGGTGGCATGAATCACAAATTCACTATCTTCAATGAAATTCGACCGGAATTCAATATTTTCTGCCAGATAGGTCCAGTAGCCCATTCTGATTTGATGATAACCACTACCTGCCTCCGGTGACTTTATAAAGGTATTGTTGCTGACTTTGATGTCGGAAGCTGCGCCATACATGGAAGCAATCCAGAATGACGGGACATTTGAAGTAATGGTATTGTTCTCAAATTTACCTCCGACGGAACCGCCTCCGATGTAAAAGGCAACGGTTTCAGCCTTTGAACCCGGATTAAGGTCCTCAACCATGAGTTCATTGTTGTAAATGTAATTATCGCCCCCGCTGGCACTGTAGAATACTGCGGTGGCAACCGGTACATAATCGGTATATTCCGGATAATCTTTCCCGGTTATATGAAACGTGTTATCATAAATCCGGTTACCGTAGCAGCCATCTTCCGCCCCAGGTTTGGCATTGTAATCCGCAATCCGGATGGCATTGGTGCTGTAATCCGTATGCCCGTATTCACAGGAAGGCGGTGCAGATTGTATATAAAATTCATTTTCGAAAATCTCTGTGTTCTTCTTTTTGTATATTTCAATGCCTGAGCCAATTTCCGGTCTGAAAACATTCCGGTAGATTTTTCCATTGTCAACTCCGGTCATGATGCTGTAATGGTTGGTTACCGTCTGACGGTTTGCAAAATAATTGTCGTGAATAAGGGTAGAATCACCCCGGAACGATAAACATCCCTGTCCGCCATAAAATTCGGAGAAGGAAACTTCGGAAGCTTTACCACTTCCCAAATCCACTGCATAGTTTGACGAACCGTGCCTGTTGATTATAAACGGACTTTGAATATCAAACAGGCAGTTGGTGATTACCGCCCGGGGTACATTAACCGCATTGGTATTGATTCCGGCAGAAACGATTTTTACATTATCAAGTATGATTTTCACATTTCCTGCAGTCGATTCTATTCCCCACGACAAAATACCGGTGGTTCCGCTTTTTATAATGCCGTTTTTTATGGTAATGGTTCCGTCACCCTTTACCACGGGTAATCCGTCTTCCGAGACGGAATTGCGGAAATCCTTTGTATAATCGTAAAAAGCACTGTGTCCCCACCAGCCATCGTACAAATGGTCGACATGGGCATAGGTACGGGTCTTTTCAATAATGCCTATACCTACATCCATTGCCGGACGGAGGTCTATATGGTCAACCATGCAGTCGGTTTCTGCTTTAATCCTGATCCTGTATTTTCCTGCAGGTAAATCCTTTAAATGTGCATAAACGAAACCGCCACCCAACATTGGCGATTTGTTCTCTACAGGGCATCCCTGAATCTGTGAACTGCCGTAGCTGTTGGTACATTGTACCTGTTCTCCGGATTCATCTTCCACATAAACACTTACCTTCATTTCGCTTCCTGTGACACCGCACATGGCAAAGTACGAACGGTTGGCAACAGGCAGGGTAATGTACTGCGATGTTATTTCTTCCCCCTTTTGCAACCGGAGTACGTTCTCACCAACAAACACCTGTACTTTGGTATCTTCAATTTTTGCACCGGGGGCCTTTGAAAAATCCCAGTCTTTCAATCCTTCCTCAAAGCTGTAATTGGGAAGATGTTCGTATTCCCCGTCGGCATAGGTAATGGTGTATCCGTTCAGGTCGAGCGTGACATTATTGCCCAGGAAAAGGGCACTTCTGCTGCCTGAAATATCGTTTGTGAGAACATAAGTAGTGCCTGCTGCTGCATAGCTCCCCGGCTCACTGACAGGTACTTCACCTGCTGTTAACTCCCTGTGGGGCGTATTGGTATATTGCGCCATTCCCTGATACGACATCAGGAACATTGAAATAAACAGAATTGGGAGGGTCTGGCTGATGGTTCTTTTAACGTTCATTCTATACAATCATTAAGGTTTACTTTCCGGATAACACTGCCGGAGTATGTTTTTATCAAATTGCTGAAAATATAAAAATCCAACAATAAACGCCTCATTTTTTCTCATCTTTTATCTGTTTATTGTCATTGGTGGCCGGATAATTGGATTTCAAAATTATTATCCCCCCGTTTTTTTATTACCCCTCGCTCCCGCGCGATTGCATCGCGTGGTAAAGGAGCAGGGTTATAAATATTTCTTAACTTTATCTATTCTTGAAAATACCACGCGATGCAATCGCGCGGGAGGTAGCTACTTTTAGCAACTGCTCTCCTACGGGGGGTCCCAATAACCCCAGCTTTCAAGCTGGGGGTCACCGACAGCCTGAATCCCCTTCCCCGGGCATTAGCCCAAGGTAAATTATTTATACAGCAGTACGGCAGATTATGCCGTGAAAAAGGAATTCTGGAAAATATTATTGTTGTTAAGTAGTACCACGCGATGCAATCGCGCGGGAACGGGGGGGAGTTAATCATCTAACTTTTGTTCGCTTTAAATGTTACCACTTAGTAAAGAAAATGAAGGGATTCTCCTGTTTACAGAAGCTTTGTCACTTCTGCTCCAGGGAAAAAACTTAATCGTTTTGTAACAATTCTTTAATTCCGGTGTAATCAAATCACAGGATCTTTGTAACTTTAATAAAAACATGAATCGTAACTTTTATTTTATGAGAAAATTCGTATTGGTTGTTTTGTTCCTTCCCTTACTCGCATTTCAGTCGTTGGTCAGTGGTCAGAATAACGAACCACAGGGGAAGCCAGTGGCCTTAATCTTTTCTAATTTTCATACCGATTATGTTGATGGCAGCAGTCAGAAAGCTTTTGAGATTCAGCGTGCTTACCTCGGATACCGGTATACGTTCAACAGTGAGTGGTATGGATATGTGGTGCTGGATGTGGGCGATCCTGAAGCAGGGGACCATCAGTTTGCTGCATTTCTTAAGAATGCCTACCTGCGCTACACGAAATCAAACCTGACATTTCTGTTCGGCATGGTACCTACCACCCAGTTTAAAGTGGCTGAAGACATATGGGGATACCGTTATATAGAGGAGGTGTTTCAGGATTTGTACAGCTTTAATTCAAGTGCCGATCTGGGATTTACTGTTAAATACGATTTTGCTGATTTTATCAGCGCCGATTTTTCGGTATTCAACGGGGAAGGATATCACAGGATGCAAAGCGACGATTACCTGCGTCCGGCTCTGGGGATAACTGCCTATCCTGTGCATTCGGTAACAGCGCGGGTTTATGCCGATTACACGGGAGGTGACGTAAAACAACAATCGTATTCGGGATTTTTAGCTTATGAAGACAAAATGGTTACGGTGGCAGGCGGATACAACTACCAGCAGAATGTGGGTATGATTGAAGACAGGGATCGGTTTGGACCCTCTGTTTTTGCAACATATGTGCCCATTCCCAACATAAAGGTTTTTGGCCGGTACGATCAGCTGAATTCAAATACGCCTGCGGGAGAAAATGAACCCTGGCAAATGGGTCGGGATGGTCAGCTGGTAATAGCAGGGGTTGAATATTCTCCTGTCAGGGGAGTAAAATTTGCACCCAACTACAGGCTGTGGAGTCCCGAAAATGATTCACCGGTAACACACAGCGTTTATTTAAATTGTGAAGTAAGATTTTAAAAATAAAAAATAGATGAAAACAACAAATCTTTTGATCCTGCTTGTGGCAGTTGCATTGTTCAGTGCCTGTGGGGGTTCATCAAAAAAGGAGGAAGGTACCAAACCGGCACAGTCGGATATTGCATTAACCGGTGCAGGGGCAACCTTCCCGATGCCATACTACAACATGGTGTTTGATGAATATTCCGACAAAACAGGAGTAGAAGTAACCTACGGAGGTATTGGTTCAGGAGGCGGCATCCGTAGCCTCACCGATAAAGTAGTTGATTTTGGAGCCACCGATGCTTACCTTGAAGATGAACAACTGGCAGAGATGCCGGCAGAAGTGGTTCATATCCCCACGGTAATTGGCGCAGTGGTGATAGCCTATAATCTGCCGGGGGTGGAAGGATTGAAACTTTCGGATGAGTTGCTTGAGAAAATTTTCATGGGGGAGGTTACACGCTGGAACCATTCACTGATAAAGGAAAACAATCCGGACATTTCCTTTCCCGATAGGACAATTAATGTCATCCATCGCTCCGACGGCAGTGGAACCACACATATTTTCAGTGATTACATGAGTAAGATCAGCCCCCGTTGGGAAAAGGAAGTGGGTGCAGGAAAAGCATTGCAGTGGCCGGTTGGAATGGGCGCAAAAGGCAATCCCGGAGTGGCGGGAACCATCAGTCAGACGGAAGGTTCAATCGGTTACATTGGTTCGGAATATGCCTTTGCGCAAAAAATTCAGACAGCCAGTATACAGAACAGTTCCGGCAATTATATCTTGCCATCAACCGAATCGGTGAGTGCTGCTGCCAAAGGAAACATACCCGGTGATACACGGGTAATGCTTACCAATTCCGGTGATCCGGATGCTTACCCCATCAGTGGTTTTACCTGGATAATTTTATATAAAGAGCAGAATTACAATGACCGGTCGAAAGAGCAGGCCCTGGCAACGGTAAAGCTGCTTGACTGGCTGGTAAGTGATGAGGCACAGGATATGGCCGGAAAGGTGCATTATTCGCCGCTGGCTGAAGCTACAGTGGAGAAGGCCAAAGCGATATTGCAGTCGGTAACCTATAATGGAGAGCCTTTATTGAATAGTTCAGCAACGAATGAACAGTGACAAAATAACACGGGTTGTTTTACAGTCGGTTTCTTTTATTATCCTGCTGCTGGCAGGGGGAATGATTTACGCTCTGGTGAAAGGTTCCCTGCCTGTATTCCGTGAATTCGGACTGCATTTTATTGTTTCGGATGCGTGGAATCCCCGAAGCGGAGAAGAAAATTATGGTGCCTTGCCCTTTATAGCCGGCACTTTAATTACTTCGGTTCTGGCACTGCTTATAAGCCTGCCGCTTTCCTTTTCTGCGTCCCTGTTTCTGGGTGAATATTACAGGGGGACCAAACTGGCAAAAGTTTTGGGAAGCATGGTGGATTTACTGGCGGGTATCCCTTCTATTGTATATGGGCTCTGGGGATTTTATGTATTGCGCCCCTTTTTAATTGACCTTGGGGTTCCCAACCAGGGATTTGGCGTTTTTACTGCAGGAATTATTCTGGCCATTATGATTATTCCCTTTGCCACTTCCCTCAGCAATGAAATCATTATGATGGTACCCAATGAACTGAAAGAAGCAGCCTATTCGCTGGGTGCCACCCGCAGTGAAGTTATTTTCAGCGTTATCGTACCATCGGCACGGTCGGGAATCATAGCCGGATACATATTAGCCTTTGGAAGGGCGTTGGGTGAAACCATGGCAGTTACCATGCTTATCGGGAATGCCAATATTATACCTGGAGGATTATTCAGTACGGGGAATACAATGGCAAGTATTATTGCCAACCAGTTTGGGGAAGCTTCCGGATTAAAACTCAGTGCACTGATTGCCATAGGGCTTCTGCTGTTTCTGATTACCGGAGTGATAAATGCCATGGGCAAATTTGTAATTAAAAAAATGGATTAACGGATATGCCTGATTTCAAAGGAGAAAACATGAACAACCACATTGTCAGGAGAAAACTGAAAGACAGGTTTTTTCATGGATTCATTGTTGGCTTATCGCTGATAACCATTTTGCCGGTTCTTTTAATCATTTACAAGCTGATAGAGGAAGGGATAAGCCAGATTAGTTTTGATTTTCTTTTGCAAACTCCGCCCAATTCTTTTGAAGCAATGACTGCTGTAGCCAACGATGAAAAAATTCCGGGAGGTATTGCCAACGGAATAACGGGGACCCTGTTAATGGTATCGGTAGCAGCAGCAATGGCCATTCCGGTGGGTGTCCTGACAGGCATCTACTTGTATGAAAATCCCGGGAAGTTTCTGGCAGGACTAACGCGCAACATTTCTGACATTCTGCAGGGAGTACCTTCCATAGTGCTGGGGCTGATAGCCTATTTATGGGTGGTACTGCACATTACCAACGGCTTTTCAGCACTGGCAGGGAGTGTTTCTCTTGCCGTTATGATGCTTCCCATGATTGTTCGTTCTACCGAAGAAACGCTGAAAATGATTCCGCAAACCATTAAGGAAGCAGCCCTTGCCCTGGGGGTGCCTTACTACAAGGTGCTGTTGAGGGTACTTATCCCCACCGGGTTCAGCGGGTTAATGACAGGTATCCTGCTTGGAATTTCAAGAATTCTTGGCGAAACTGCTCCTCTTTTGCTTACTGCTTTGGGCAGCAGCAGGATTACTTTTGATATTACTGAACCGGTAAGTGCCATTCCCCTTCTGATATGGGAATTTTACAACGATCCCAACATGGTGGATCTCATCTGGAGTTCTTCCCTGTTGTTAATGGCCATCGTGCTGATTTTAAACATAACGTCCAAACAAATCGGGCAACGAAATAAATAGATACCAAAGAAAATGGACCATATAATTAATATAAAAGATCCGATACTTTCCATTAATAACCTGTTCATTTCCTACGATAAAGGAAATTATGCAGTAAAAAATGTTTCTGCCGACATAAAACGCAACAGTGTTACTGCAATAATGGGGCCTTCAGGATGTGGGAAAAGCACGCTCTTAAGGGCTGTGAACCGCATGCATGAACTTTATGAAACCATTGAAACCAAGGGCACCATTACGTTAAATGGCAGGAACATTTCGGAAATGCCGGCTATACAGCTCCGACGGTTGACCGGTATGGTTTTTCAACGGCCAAATCCGTTTCCTACCATGAGTATTTACGACAATGTAATCGCAGGATATAAATTAAATGGCATACGGTTGAAACGCCCGAAGCGTGATGAAATTGTGGAACGTTCCCTGCGCGATGTTACCCTGTGGGAAGAAGTCAAAGACGGGCTGTATAAAAAAGGATCCTTCCTTTCGGGCGGGCAACAGCAGCGGCTGTGTATTGCCCGTGCTCTGGCCTTCGGCCCGGAGGTAATCCTGCTCGATGAACCGACATCGGCACTTGACCCGGTTGCTACTTCCAAAATCGAAGATCTGCTGGTGAAATTAAAGGAAAATTACACGATACTGATGGTAACCCATAACATGTCGCAGGCTGCACGAATTTCCGATTATTCCATGTTTATGTACCTGGGCGAACTGGTGGAATATGGAAAAACAAAAGATATGTTTACCAAACCGCGCGACCGGCGTACGGAAGAATATCTAACCGGTAAATTTGGTTAATTTAGTCACATAAAAATTCATTAAAAATGACTTCAAAAAAAGATACAGCAATTAATGGCATCCTTCACGATTTTGAGGAGTTTGCCAACCTGGTGCTTCATCAGCTCGACCTGCTTGAAAAAGTTGTTTCATCGGGCGATACAGAAGTTCCCGAAGAATTGTCAGCCGAAATATTGTCTAATGAAAATAAGATAGATAAATTCGAAGTAAAACTTAGCGATAAAATCATTAACACCATCGTATTATATCAGCCCGTGGCTTCCGATATACGGAAAATTATTGCCTGCTACCGGATAATTATAAACCTTGAACGGGTGGGCGACCAGGTGACCAATATTCTTCACCTGATTCAAAATATTAAGATTCCTGAAATTTATGCAGGCATGGCCGATGTGGTATCAAACATGCTTATTCAAAGTTCGAATATGGTAAACAAGGCTCTTTTGGCTTTTACTACCGATGACCGGGAATATGCTGTCTGGACCATTAAAAACGATGCCGTTATTGATGAGCTGAACCATAAAATGCTGAAGAAAGCCATTAAAAAAAGTAAAATATCGGATGAAAATAAACAGCTTCTTACCAGCTTTATCAGTATGAATTCAATGGTGGGAAACATTGAACGCATTGGCGACCATGCAACCAATATTGCTGAAGCAGCAATCTATTCCATCGAAGGGAAAGATATCAGACATGTAAAGAAAATTGATAAACCGAATAAAAATGAATGAACCGAAAAAGGAAAAAATCCTGGTGGTGGACGATGAACGGGATTTATGTGAAATTTTACAATTTAACCTGGCCAGTGAAGGGTTCCAGGTAGATGTTGCCTATTCGGCTGAAGATGCACTGAAGAAACCGCTTGAAGAATTTGATCTCATCCTGCTCGATGTGATGATGGGAAATATGTCGGGGTATAAAATGGCATCCAAAATGCGGAATGAATTAAAACTGGAAGTTCCGGTTATCTTTCTTACTGCAAAAAATACGGAAAACGATATTCTTACCGGATTTAATGTAGGAGCAGACGATTACATTTCAAAGCCATTTTCAATTAAGGAAATGATGGCACGGGTTAAGGCTGTGCTTAAACGGGGTAATATGCTTTCCGGCGGGAACAATATTTTGATTTCGGGAGAACTGAAAGTGGACATTGACAGTAAGGCTGTTTTACTTGGAAGAAAACAGGTTAACCTTACCCGAAAGGAATTCGAAATCCTGGTAATGCTCATGAAACAAAAGAGTCATTATTACAGCCGCGACCAGATCCTTAACAGGATTTGGAAAGACGATGTAATCGTTACGGAAAGAAATGTAGATGTAAATATTGCCCGGCTTCGAAAGAAAATCGGAAACTATGGCAACTGTATCAAAGGCAAGACAGGTTATGGTTATTGTTTTAAAGATCAACAATCGGTTTAACATTTAAAATCAGAAAAAGTGCCGGAACATAAATCATTCAGAAGAAAAATTTTCTTATACTTCATTACGGTATTTGTAGTATTCACCATCGCAGTATTGCTTTTTCAGCAGAGCCGTGAAAAGAGCTATAAAATCAATCAGCTGGAAAACCGACTGGAGAATACAACAGAAATTACACATAACTTCATTGAACATTACCGGTTGCCTGAAAAGGGGAATTTTAAAAAAGTCGATACCCTGGAGTACCTTTTTTCCGATCCCTTCCTGCGGTTGACTGTTATTGCACGTGACGGAACGGTGCTTTTCGACAGTTTTGTGGAACAGGAGGGCGAAATGGAAAACCACCTTCAACGTCCTGAGATACAGAAAGCTTTGTATTCCGGAGCAGGGTCAAACATCAGGTGGTCAAATACAACCGAGCAGGATTTTTATTACTATGCCAAATACTATGGAGCGTATTTTGTCAGGGTGGCCATGGTGTATAACATTCAGGTGGAGAATTTTTTAAAGGCTGAGCCTTACTTCCTTTTTTTTATCCTTTTTATTTTTCTCATCATCTGGCTGCTTATTGAATTTTTTACCAGGCAATTGTCGTTATCCATTACAAAGCTTAAGGATTTTGCCGTAAAGGCAGGAAGAAATGAACCCATCGATACCGATATTCCGTTTCCAAATAATGAATTGGGTGAAATCGGTTCCCAGATTGTTAAAATTTATAGCAACCTCCGGAAAACACACCTCGACCTGGAGATTGAAAAAGAACGGTTTTTCAATCACATGAACATACTGAACGAAGGAATTTCATTTTTCTCTCCAAATAAGGAAAAAATACTGGCCAACAGCCATTTTATACAATACATCAGTGTGATTTCACATACCTCAACGGTATCGGCTGAGCATATTTTCACAATTCCTGAATTCAAAAAAATCAACGGTTTCCTGAAGAAATACCTTCATTCCGACACCGAGTTTCCAAAGAATGAACTGCCTCAGATGGAATACACCATCAATAAAAATGAACGGTATTTTAAGCTGCTTTGCATAGTTTTTGCCGATAAGAGCTTCGAAATCCTGATCACCGACATCACCCGGCCCGAGAAGCGCAGGTTGCTGAAGCAGCAGCTGACTTCCAACATTGCCCATGAGTTAAAAACCCCGCTTGCCTCCATAAAGGGCTACCTGGAAACAATCATGAACAACCCAAAGATTGATGCTGCAAAGCAGCAGTATTTCATCGGCCGTGCCCACAGCCAGACCGAACGGTTGAATATGTTGCTGAACGACATTTCCCTGTTAAACAACATTGAAGATGCCGGGGAGCTGTTTGAAATTAAATCGGTGGCCGTTAAAAACATTGTGCGCGATGTGCTGGAGAACCTGGAAAACAGGCTTTCGGAAAAGAACATGAAGTGCAAACTCTACATCGACGACGAGGTGGTTGTGATGGGCAACGACTCGCTGTTGTCGTCCGTATTTCAGAACCTGATAGAAAACTCCATCAACTATGCCGGCGAAAACGTCACCATCGAAATAAAGAACTACCTGGAAGACAAAAAGTACCACTACTTCACCTATTCCGACGACGGCATCGGCATTCCCGAGGAGCACCTGCAACGCATCTTCGAACGGTTCTACCGCATCGATTCAGGCCGCATGCGTGAAACCGGCGGCACCGGCCTGGGGCTTTCCATCGTAAAAAATGCCATCCAGCTGCACAAGGGGAATATAACGGTAAGGAATAAGCCCGAGGGGGGGATAGAGTTTTTGTTTACGCTGGCGAAGAGGTGAGGGGAGATGGGGGACTGCTGGAATTTTACAACTGAAGGAAACCTGTTAAATGGGATAGTAGTACATTGCTTGGACTTGAAGAACCGCCTTATGCGCCCGTGCGAACGGTGATGTGAAGTGATGACTCACTGACCACACATTATTCGATTTGCAACTTTTATTTATATCATTGCATTAAGTATTACTGGTATTTGTTTAAACTCATTGACCCAAATTACATTGAGGCCAAGCTCATTAGAATCTTGTTCTTCAAGAAAAGCCATTAGTAGTTCACGGGTAGTGTGAGATCCTCTCCCTGTCAAGGTTTATTGGCGGGGTGAGCTGCCGGATTTCTATCGTTTATAGGATTTGATGATTTTCAGGATTTTCTACCTGATATTTTTTATTGAATATTTTCTTGAATTGCAGACTAATTGCTCCGAAGTTAATTAAAAGACCAATAGGAAAATCGTAAGCAACTACATAATTCTTTGCCTGTGCCAGATGCACATCCTCTAAATTCACAAGCGCTTTTAATTCAACCATAACTTTTCTTTCTACAAGAAAATCGGCACGACGTGTTCCTACATGCTCGCCCTCGTAATATATTGCCTGGTCTTTTTCCCTTTCAAATTCCAATCCTGCTTTTGCAAGCTCAATAGCCAAACATCTTTGATATATGACTTCCTGAAATCCATTACCTAATGTGCGGTGAACTTTCATTGCACAGCCATTTATTTTGTATGTAATTTCATCAAGCGACATTTCTTTGTTCATTTTTTTTTATCTTTTAATTGTCAGAATCAGGATTTGCATGATTTTAGGATTTTCAGGATTTAGCTTACATTCCAATCCTGTAAATCAATTAATCCTGAGCATCCGGATTCAGACGTTTTTGTTCATTTTTTTTATCTTTTAATTGTCAGAATCAGGATTTGCATGATTTTAGGATTTTCAGGATTTAGCTTATATTCCAATCCTGTAAATCAATTAATCCTGAGCATCCGGATTCAGACGTTTTCGTTCATTTTTTTTATCTTTTAATTGTCAGAATCAGGATTTGCATGATTTTAGGATTTTCAGGATTTAGTTTACTTTCCAATCCTGTAAATCAATTAATCCTGAGCATCCAGATTCAGACGTTTTTGTTCATTTTTTTTTATCTTTTAATTGTCAGAATCAGGATTTGCATGATTTTAGGATTTTCAGGATTTAGTTTACATTCCAATCCTGTAAATCAATTAATCCTGAGCATCCGGATTCAGACGTTTTTCTCCATTGTTCATTTTTTTTTATCTTTTAATTGTCAGAATCAGGATTTGCATGATTTTAGGATTTTCAGGATTTAGCTTATATTCCAATCCTGTAAATCAATTAATCCTGAGCATCCGGATTCAGACGTTTTTTTTCATTTTTTTTTATCTTTTAATTGTCAGAATCAGGATTTGCATGATTTTAGGATTTTCAGGATTTAGCTTATATTCCAATCCTGTAAATCAATTAATCCTGAGCATCCGGATTCAGAACTTAAGGATACTATTTGTGTAAAATAACCAGGTCAATTTTTTTCTACATCTGGTTCAGTTAAAATTTAAGGGGAAAGATAAAAAAGAATGAATAAACAAAGGATGCTTTACGGCAGAATCTTTCCTGAGTGGGGTGTGCCCCGGGAAACCTATCCTGGCAATAGCCGTACATGCCTTTAAAAACCCAATTGTCAGCTTCATTTTCATCCTCGTTGTCTGCTGTACAATCGTATTGGCGTCCTTGTAACGCGCCGGCCTTGTCCGTAAGTAACGGGTGCCTCTTCAGGAACTACCTTTGAGCATTAAAAGTAAGTATGAAGCTAGTATGAAGCTAGTATAAAGCTAGTATAAAGCTAGCTATATGACTAACTTTGGACTATATTCATATATAGAATTTACTAGATTAAAACTCCCTCCTGTAGGGTAAAAAATAGGATTAATCCTTTGAAACAGATTTAACGGTGTTTTTGGAAAGCTTTTCCTTACATTCAGGCTGGCGGTGGAGAGAAAGGTAGCGGTATGTGGAGGGCTTGCTGATTTTTTGTCTGTCAGCCGCCTGGTCGGTTAGCGGCTGGTGCTATTTGTTTTTATTTTCAACTTGTTGCCATTTTTCTTTAATATTTATTTCTCCGTCGAAATAGCCTGCTTGCGAATCTTTATTAAAAATCTCAAAGGATGGCGCTAAAAGAATTTTATCCGAGTCGGGATATTTCGATCTGATCTTTCAGTAAATCTCTTTGCTCCATTTGGTTCGTTTAAATGTGCTACAACTTATAGGTATGTGCAGGCACTGGCGGAAATTAAATTCGGCAACCGCCTGCCCAATCAGCAAAATGTGCTTATTATGCACTGTGGACCTTTTGTTTTTGGGAACACCTTCCTGGTCCTAACTCATTAAATCTATGAAATTAAATTACTATTGCTTTTTAATTCAATCACAGGTTGCTTAAAACCAAATAAATCTATTTAGTCTTTAATACAACGAACAGAAAGTCCGTCTGACCTGAAGAATGCACCAGTTTGAACTTTATCACTTGAAGATGATATGGAACGGCTTGCTGCTGCCTGACCCCATGATTCATTAAGTCCATTCGCAGTCCAAAACACACCCGTATTACCAAACCAACCAAAAACACCGCTGGGTCCATTCATCCCTCGAAATCCTCCTGAAAGAGCTGTAAATCCGGAAGAGTTATTTTTAGATAAATCATTTCCAACAGCACCGATATCAGTCGAGGAAGACCAGTCAGTATTAGCGGCTAACGCTTTTGCTACAGATGTTGATATACCAGGACTTGTTGCTAAGTAGTTAGTCAATGTTGTCCACTCTGCATCAGTAGGTATATGCCATCCTGTTGGCGCTAATTTTCTGCTGTCATTTACTGCATACCAATTATAAAGTTTGCCATATTTAATGTCATTACTTAAATTGTTATTGTATGAACATTGCGCTCCTGTTGTTGAGTTTGCCCATGCTGAATTGTCTGTTATAATAGATATCAGGTCTCCATTGCGGTATTTGGTTGTTTTAAGGTTCTCAACCATCCATACCTGTGTCCCAATAGTAACAGTATTATAAACATTACCATCAATGTCGATATTATTGTCAATGTCCGTCACCTCTGGGTCGTTCTGGTCGTCTTTATTACAACCGGTTATGAATATTAAAAAGATTCCAACTACTACTAACGGGGAAATCCAAATTTGAAAGTTTTTTTTCATGTCATTTTAGTTTTGAATTGTTAATATTTTTTTCGCAATGAACGCTAGCGGTCAGGTGCTAAATTTGGTAGCGGAATTCGGAGCACTTTACTGTCTGCCAGCACTGAACTGCTATGCGAGATGGCCAGTTATTTCGTTTTTAATCCATATTTCAATCCAAATGATATAGAAAATCCATAATGTCTCATATTGCCACCATCAAAATAGTCTGAGTTTGAAAATGTTGTTAAGCTGTGTTTATAAGTCAAAGAAGGGCACAGCAGTATGTTATCCGATAATTTTCTTTCAAATCCCAATTCAACAAGTCCACCCAAATCAAATTTTGAAACATTATCTTTTGTGTCAATTGTTTCATGACCAATTAAATTTCCAGTACTGTCAAACCTGGGCATAATTGTCTCTGCTTTGAGTAAAAAGGATGGGACAAGACCTATTCTTGGAATTATCTTTATTTTGTCCCCTGTCTCATATCCCACTTTTATAGGAAAACTGAAGTAGTCATAATTGAATTTGAAATTTTCATTGTCTCCAGTCTCATTGCCATAGTCATCAACATAAACCATTTTGTCAATAAATCCTTGTTGAGTATATAAAGCGTCAATTCCAAACTGATATTTTTTGGAAATTTTTAATTCATAACTTACTCCACCAGCAAAGCCAGCTCTCATTTTGGTGTCATTAAAAATGTCTTTTGCTGTTAAATTTGTCAAATTAATTCCGGCTTGTACTCCAACATAGTGTTTTTGTCCGAAAGCACTTATTGAAATTAAAATAAACAATATGAGTAAAACCTTTTTCATTTGGTTGTCTTTTTATAATTGGCGTTAATGGTTAAGTATATGGGTTTTGTGCGCTTAACCGACACAGATTACAGCACAAACCTGACAGCACATAAACTATATACAATGTGTATGTCCAGCATGAGCATGTGCATACGTTTGTGAAAGCTCTGAATAAATTCGAAAAATACACATTTTTCATTGCAATGAACATAAGTGGAGCATGAAATATTTTCAGAGGGTGTAAGTTCCTTACGGGCGGAGGTAACGCTCCGTACCGTTAGCAAGTGGCAAGCTGGTTGCTGGTAACGGCAGCAGTGAAGGAATCCGCCAGCTGGCGGACATATTAGTTGATGGCAACGAGCCGATGAATAAAGCGGAAGACTCATCCGTGAGCTGACGGATAGGGCGAACATTAAGTTGTTCCAAATAAAAGGGAAAATGGTCAAAAGACGAAAAGGCGTAAACAGGAAAACACAGCTGCAGGTATTCCTGAAGTTGCATCTTTTAAATAAGCAGATTGTGGTGGCAGGATAGTTTATGGAATGGGCAGATGGAATTTTTCTGCATATCTTTGCATGATAAAATCACACATTTAGAAAAGGGTTCAGGTATGAGGATTGCAGTAATTTTTGATATGGATGGGGTAATTGTTGATAACGGCGACTACCATAAGCTTGCATGGGAAGAATTTTGTTCCCGCTATAACCTTTCATTTTCAGCAGAAAAATTCAGGAAGATCTTTTTTGGCCGGACGAATGAAGAAATCTTACCGGATGTGTTTGGCCGTGAATTAACTGCGCAGGAGATTGAAGAACTGGGGGCAGAAAAGGAAAGGTTGTACCGGGAAATATATCGTCCGGAATTAAAGGCTGCCCCTGGATTCATGCAGTTTCTGAGCGAGTTGAAAGAAAATAGTATACCTGTTGGTGTGGCAACATCTGCTCCAAAGGAAAATGTTGATTTTGTTCTGCAGGGGCTTGAAATAAAAAATTACATTGATGTTATAGTTGATGATTCCATGGTTTCAAAAGGAAAACCCCATCCTGAAATTTACCTGAAGGCGGCATCGCTTTTAAAAATTAAACCTGCGAATTGTGTGGTTTTTGAAGATAGCCTTTCAGGTACACAGGCTGCCTATAATGCCGGTACAAGAGTAGTGGCAGTAACCACCACTTTACCTGCCGGAAAACATAAATTTGCTCATCGTGTAATCGATGACTTCATTGATATTAAACTCCATTTTATTTATTCCCTGCTGAAAGGAGCAGACTAAAAAATTTAATCTTTACCGGGAGATTTATTTTTATCGTTGATATCTTTAAACGATTTAATGATGGCATGCGCCGAAAGGGGAGCAGTCAGGTAAATAAAAAAAATGATGAAGAGTCCTTTTATATAGACTACAGGTTCATTAAACTGAAAACATACCCCCAACACAATGAGAAAGATACCGAATGAAGATGCTTTTGTGCCGGCATGTAGCCGGCTGTAAAGGTCTTCAAACTTTAATAAACCCAATGCAGAAAGCAGGATAAAAAAGGATCCGGAAATAATCAGTATATAAATTAAGATATCAATCATATCGGTGCTTTAAATAAGTTGAAACAGCTACAGTCCCAAAAAATGAAATCAGGGAAATGATTACCGGGAAATCAAAATAAAGCGGATTATTAACAAGCACACTGTAAACAAGCACAAATCCCATAACAACAATTGCAATGACATCCATGGCTGCAATGCGATCGTTTATAGAAGGCCCTTTCATGAGGCGTGAAAAAGCCAGTATCAATGCAGTCAGGAGCATTGCAAAGGCTATCACTAAAACAATTTTTGGTGCGGTTTCATTCATCATTTGGTAATTTTTAAAATTTTCTGTTGCATGGCATTAAAATCCTTTTGCATTTCCTCATCAGAAGTAAAATAAAGAACATGAACCAGAAGGATTTTTCTGTCTTCACTGATGTCGAGGCTTAAAGTGCCGGGGGTCATTGAAACCAGGTTGCTGAAAAGCAACATTCCCGCATCCGATTTTACCTGAAGCGGAACTTTTAGAATTGCAGGCTTTCCGTACTTTTTTGGAGTAAGGATATCATAGGCCATGAACAGGTTTGACTGTATGAGTTTTATCAGGTAAAATGCAATAAAATCAAGTATCAGGTAAAATTTTATCAGCAGTTTCATGGGTAGTTTTTTAACACAGTTTCAATATAAAGGTCGGGGTTAAAAAGCTGGTTGGCGGCTTCCATTGTAAAATTAAATACAAAATAAGCAAACACACCCATTAAAATACTGGCGGCACCCAGAATAGCAGAGGGAAGATATTCCATAAAGGAAAGCCTTTTTCGTTTGTTATCGTTGTATTTATTGTTTGGTTGAGCTTTCAGGAAAGCTTCGGTCCAAATTTTCAACATGGAATAGAGGGTTAACAGCCCTGTAAGAACAGCAACAGCCGTAATGATATAATTGCCGTTTTCGATTCCGGCCTTTATCAGAATGAATTTGGCAAAGAAGCCTGAAATAGGAGGAACACCTGCCAGTGCAAAAGCGGGAATTATGAATAAAACAGCCATTAAGGGATATTCCTTTAACAAACCACCTATATCTTTCAGGTAAAAAGTTCCTCTCACCTTATTGATCATTCCCGATACTAAAAAAGTATTTGTTTTGGCCAGCATGTTGTGCATAATAAAAAAGATAGCACCTGAAATGGCCAGCGGTGTAAATATGCCAAGTCCCATAATCATATATCCTATCTGGCTGATGATATGATAGGATAAAATCCTTCGGGTTTCGAAATGTGCCGCAGCTGCCATACCGCCGGAAACCATGGTTAAGCCTGCAATTACAAGTATCAAGGGGTGCCAGAACTGTGGGTCATTAACAAAGAACAAGGTAAAAAAGCGGATAAATGTATAGACACCCACCTTGGTTAAAAGTCCGGCAAACAACGAAGTAATGGTAACATCGGGAGTATGATAGGACGCCGGAAGCCAGAAATAAAGCGGGAAAACAGCAGCTTTAATGCCAAAGGCTACAAAAAACAGAACGGCAGATGTATTCATAAGTATGGCCTGATCGTCATTTGTAAGGATTTGTGCCAGGTGTGCCATATTCAATGTGCCGGTTTTCCCATAGAGCAAACCCACTCCGGCAAGCAGAAAAAGCGAACCAATAAGGTTGAGCGCCAGGTATTTAATTCCTCCCTCAAGCTGATCTTTAGTACGGCCCAATGTAATCAGGACAAACGATGACATCAGCATTACCTCAAACCAGACAAACAGATTAAAAACATCACCCGTTATAAACGATCCGTTCATTCCCATTATCAGACCAAAGAAAAAGATAAAGAAACGGTTCAGCCTTATTTGATCGGTAAGGAACCAGAGGGCATAGATGGCTATCGTAAAAGTAATTACCGAAGAAACGATAAGCATAAGAGCGCTGAAATAGTCAATAACCAGTGTTATTCCGAATGGAGCCTCCCAACCCCCCATTTGGAGGGCAATAACTCCATGTTCCCTGACCAGAACCAACAGGTATACCGAAAGCAAAACCAATAAAGCAGTGCCCGCAGGACCAATCCATTGGGAAAGACGGTCGGACCTGAAAATCAGCAGGATGATTATCAGAATAAATGGAAATACTATTGGAAAGGCTATTAACGACATGATTAATTATCTGTTTTTTTAAGCTGGTCCAAATCGTCGGTTCCTGTAAGTTCAAAAAATTTATATTTTAATGCCAGAGTAAATACCACAATGCCCAACCCGATAACAATGGCAGTTAATACCAATGCCTGTGGAAGCGGATCGGCCATGGGTTGGGTTGCTGCTTTTTCAGGATCTATAAAACCAGGGCTTCCCGGAACAAGGCCTGCCGAAATAAAAACCAGCAGGTTGGTGGCATTGCTCATAAAAATCAACCCGATAATAAACTTCAGGATACTTCTTCTGAGCATCAGATAAACACTTACTGTATATAAAACTCCAACTACTATTGCCAAAACTATTTCCATGGTTTAACTATAAATTATGCCATTCAAATTAAAAGTACTCATTGTAATGCCTTATGCGTGAGTGAGAAAACAAACATCAGAGTTACGCCGATCACTGTAAAGAAAACACCAACATCGAACAGGAATGGGGTTCCAAGTTTTACTCCTTCACCCCAAGGCAGAGGAATTGTAAACCAGATTCCTGTCATCAGTGGTGCATTGTTAATTAAGGAGGGCACAAAGCTTAGTAACAGGATCGATAAGCCTGATGCAATATATCTTTCGGGCCGGTCTTTCAGTTCATTCTTTATCAGAAATGCATTGAAAGCAAAACCCCGGAATACAATGGCAAGACCTGCCATGAGCCCGCCAATAAAACCTCCCCCGGGGTAATTATGTCCTCTAAAGAGGGCAAGAACAGCGAACACAATAAGTATCCATTTCAGATATCTGTCTGCTATTTGTAATATTACTGAATTCATAAATTTTTCTTTTTTGGCAACAACAATAAATAAACACCTGCAGCGGCTATTGATAATACGGTTACTTCTCCCAAAGTATCAAGTGCTCTGAAATCGACCAAAATTACATTCACAACATTTTTCCCGAAGGCACGGCTATAGCTGTTTTCGAGAAAAAAATCGGAAATAGGCCGGTTCAGGTTCACATTTGTCGCTTTTAATGTGAGCAGGGACATTATGGTTCCAAAACCTAAGGCAATCGTAAAATCGCGCAGCCGCGTGGCTTTTGATGAAAGAACGGCAAATTGTGGAAGTCGCTGTAAAATGGTCATAAACATAACTATGGTTAGGGTTTCCACCAGAATCTGCGTAATCGCCAGATCAAGTGCACTGTAATACAAATAGATGAGGGCAATGCCATATCCGGCAACACCCATGGCAATGATGGTTACTACCCGTGAACGCAATACCGTACTTGCCAGAGAAACAATAACAATTACAACTGCCAGTCCTGAAACATAAAAAGGGTTTAAGGTGAATTCCAAACTGGCCAAAGGAGTTTGCGTATAAAAATACTGCAACCACAGCAGGATGGAAGTGAGCACAAAAATGGTCAGTATGTAATAGCGGTGGTAACCATGCTGAATTGCTTTTTCCTTCATGGCAGCTACATCTGCAAATTTCTCCAGTATCCATGAAAAAACCTGTTCAAACCGGATAGAGAAAACAAAGTTGTTCATTCTTCTCCAGGCATTGAGCAGATTTTTGCTTTTCAGCATTACCCAAAAAAGTACAATTCCGGCAACAAAAGTAAACAGGCTTATGTAAAATATCTGGTTAAATCCATGCCATAGTTTTAGTTTAATGTCCACATTTTCAAGTGAAACAGCAGTAATCGCAGGCTGTATAACCGCATCACCGAGTTTAGCGGGTGAAAGTCCCAGAATCAGACTTAACAGAGCCAGTATTCCTGGTCCAACAAGAAATGCCAATCCCTTTTCATTGGGAACTTTACCGGAATATTTGGGTTTTCCAAGAAAAACCTTTCGTGCAAAAAAAAGGGAAACTGCCACCATAAAGATATTGGAAGTTACTCCTAAAATCAATACAAGCGAGGCGATACCCGGCGACTGAATTTTGGCTTCATAAATCAATTCCTTTCCGATAAATCCCAGCAGGGGAGGTAATCCGGCCATTGAAAGCAATGAGAGCAGAGCAATAACAAAAGTAACAGGCATAAACCTGATTAACCCGCCCAACTCTCCGAGTTCACGGGTGCCGGTTTTTTTTTCAATTAAACCTGCAACCATAAACAATGTGGCTTTGTAGAATGCGTGGATGAACAGGAACAGCAGGGCTGCCATTACCGACTCTCTGGTGCCAATGCCCAGAAGCAATATTAATACCCCCAGTGCATTAATGGTCGTATAGGCAAGAATTTCTTTTATATCGGTTTTGGTAAGTGCAAAATAAGAACCGGTAAGCATTGTAAGTACGCCAATTAAGGGAATAATATACGTCCATTCAAAAGTGCCTCCCAATACCGGGTTCAACCGTGCGAGCAGAAAAACCCCTGCTTTTACCATGGTGGCCGAATGAAGGTAAGAACTTACCGGTGCCGGCGCCTGCATAGCTCCCGGCAACCAGAAATGAAAAGGGAACTGCGCCGATTTTGTAAATACTCCTGCCAAAATAAGCAACAATCCGGGAACATACAGGTTGCTTTCTCTTATTGCCGATGAATTTTCCAGCCAGTCGTTTAGAGAATAACTGTCAACAACACTGCCCAAAACAAGAATACCGGCAAGAAGACAAAGGCCCCCAAATCCGGTGAGGTAAAACGATTGAATAGCCGCATTACGGGCCGATTCTTTTTCATGAAAAAAACTTATCAGAAAGAAGGAAAGAACTGTGGTAAGTTCCCAAAAAATAAAGAGCTGAATGAGATTAGATGATAATACAAGGCCCAGCATGGCAGTGCTGAAAAACATCAGGTAGAAAAAAAACTTCCTGGTGCCCTGGTAACTTTTCATATAGGCAGTGGAATAAAGAAAAACCAATGCCCCTATACCTGTTACCAGCAATGCAAAAACCATACTTAGTCCATCGAGAATAAATTCAAAATTGAGTCCCAGCTGCGGTATCCATTCAATAGCAGCATAGCGGGATGTATTGCTTGTAATATCACGTATCTGAAATAAAAAAAATGCAAAGGCTCCGGCCTGCACCAGAGTAAGCAGATACCCAACTTGTTTTTTTCTTCTTTCAGGCCAAAGAAAAATACCAAACGAAATTATTAGTAATAAAATCAGAAGCTGGAGCATTTATTTTATAAGCTTTTTGTTTTTATTCTGTTCAGTTGATAGTACACCCAAAGGATCGATAAGGGTTTTAAAAATTGGTGAAATAACATCACTTGCAGATACCGACGTCAGGCTTAAAACAGGAACCTCCGACAGGTTCATAATGTGATGTGCAAAAGCGCCGATATAATTGTCGAAGGTATAACCTTCCTGATGTGTCATCAACAGAATCATTCCGGCATCAACTTTTGTTGTGTATTCCAGTATCCGTTTAAAAGGAGGAACATCAGAACGGTTGAATACTTTCATGGTACAATCCACTCCGTTCGATTCGAGCACTTTTTTTGCCTCTTTAAGCTTATTCCATATGCGGCTTTCCTTTTTTTCAATTCCTCCAACCAAAACAGATACCAGATAAATTTTTGCCCCGTATTCCATTCCATAGAATAAAGCTGCCGATAGCTGTTCGTGCGTTTCTTTAGTCAGATCAAGCGGTACTACAATTTTATCCATCATTCTGCTGGTATCTCCTTTGAAGGTTAATACCGGGACAGGCGATTTTAAGGTAACATGATAAACCGTTGTTCCAGGTTCATCTTCCGGATTACCTCCCTGGTGGTTTTCTCCTAAAATAATCATTTGAGCATTGACTTCTTCCGACACCTCCAGTATTTTCCTGTAGGGTTTTCCAATCTCAACCCGCGTGGAAATACCAACTCCGGGAAATTCATTTTTTAACTGTCCGGCAAGCTCCATTATCTTTTCTTTTGCCTGTTCTGTAATTTTCACCAGGTAATCGGTCGATTGAAAGAATTGATTTAAAAGGCCCGGGATATCAATAATGTACAGTAAAACCAGTTCAGCTTCAGTTTGTCCGGCAAGATGTCCAGCATAATGCACCGCCTTAACAGAAGGTCCTTCAAAATCGACCGGAATTAATATTTTTTGAATGTTTTTTTTCATATCCTTTAGTTTTGATGAATTGAACAACTTTTTTGAATAAAAGTTTAACAGGAATTTATCCTCAAAAGTTGAAAATACGTATTAAAAATAAACAATAACAACCAAATTCCTGTTCTTTTTCTTAGTATTATTCAACTTTCTATGAATTAATTGAGATCAAAAAACATCACTATGGAACAACTTCTTGAAGAAGTAAAAGAGCGGATTGGAAAGCCATACACCGATCTGGAATTTTTATTAAAATGTTTTTCTGAAGTTCTGCATGAAAATAACCGGTCGGAACTTGCAGAAATGATGCCCTGGATATCGGAAAAAGAACCTGCGTTCAACAGTCAAAATACAGAAAGTTTATTACATCTTTTTTCAATCAGTTTTCAACTGCTAAATCTTGCTGAAGTAAATGGAGCGGTGCAAAACCGCAGGGCCAGGCAGGAGAAGGGGGGATTGGGAAATGTGAGCGGGATGTGGGGAGATGTATTTAAAAGTCTTAAGGAAAAAGGATTTACTGAAGAAATCCTTGCTGAAAACCTGCATCTTATACATGCTGAACCGGTTCTCACTGCTCATCCTACAGAAGCTAAACGCCCTGTGGTGCTGGCACTTTACCGGCAACTTTACCTGCTGTTGGTAAAACGGGAAAACTCCATGTACACCAGTTATGAACAGGATGAAATCAGGCACGACATAAAGCAAATTTTGCACAAGCTGTGGTTTATAGGAGAAATTTTTGTTGAAAAACCAGCTGTGGAATCGGAACTCGAAAATGTGTTGTATTACTTTTTTAAAGTTTTTCCTGAAATGCTTCACTACCTCGATTTCAGGCTCAAACAGGCATGGGAACAAACAGGCTTTGATCCCAGATGGGTGGATGATACTGCCAATTTTCCCACCATTACTTTTGGAAACTGGGTGGGTGGCGACCGGGACGGCCACCCTCTGGTAACCTCAGATGTAACTGAAAAAACACTGGAGAAATTCAGGCTGCATGCTTTCCAGTTGTTAAAAACGATGCTCGATGAACTTTCGGATAAACTTAGCATCTACTGCGATCAAAATTGTCTGGCTTCAAGCTTTACCGAACGCATGCTGCAACTACAGGATGAGGTGCATGTTGATTCCGGCAAAACTTTCCGTGAACCCTTTAAGTCTTATCTTCAGCTTATTATTAAAAAGCTTCCCATTCATGAGAATGCAGCCGGTGGAATTGAACTTTACGATACTGCCTTTACCTATAAAAATTCTTCAGAGCCTGAGGCTGATCTGCTGTTTCTGAAAAATGCCCTGGTAAAAATGGGCGCTCATTCGCTTGCTGTATACGATGTACAAAAGGTTTTACGCCATTTGAAGGTTTTTGGCTTTCACCTGGCTCATATTGATATCAGACAAAACAGCAAACATTATGAAAATTCACTTCTCGACATCGTAAAAACCAGCCTGCCTGACAGGTACAAAGTTATTTCCCGAAACCGGAAAGAATATGAGCAGTTTATTCTGGATGAACTGAAACATAACCGTCCATTTATAAGCAGAGCCGATCTGCTTGAATCGAAAAAGGCAAAAGAGGTGGTCAAAACCTTCAGTGTTCTCGAAAAGCATATCCGCAATTTTTCTGAACGTTCATTGGGTTCTCTCATTGTAAGTATGACCCGAAGTGCCTTTGATTTGTTTGCTGTTTATCTTTTTGTCCGCGAAGCGGGTCTTTCACATTTTACAGAAAACGGGCTGGTTTGTCCTTTACCGGTAGTTCCATTGTTTGAAACCATTGAAGATTTAAGGAAAAGTCCAAAAATTCTCGACGAATTTCTGAGCAATCAGGCGACAAAGAACAGCCTTGAATACCTAATGCAGCGGCGTAAAATTCCGGCTCCGGTGCAGGATATAATGATTGGTTACAGCGACAGCAATAAAGATGGTGGTATTCTTGCAAGCACATGGTACTTGTACGATGCCCAGGTGAAGCTTTCAGAAGTAGCCGGAAAGCATGGTGTTCAGCTTCGCTTTTTTCATGGTAAGGGAGGAACCATAAGCCGGGGTGCAGGTCCCACCCACTGGTTTATCCGATCGCTTCCGGTATCCACAATGAATGGGTTGATTCGCATGACAGAGCAGGGAGAAACCATAGAACGGAAGTATGCCAACAAAGTAAATGCAGCATATAATATGGAACTGCTGCTGGCAGGATTAACCAGCCAGACTTTGCTGAACAGGATAAGTCATTCCAGTAACAACACTCAAAAGGATAGCCTTTTCGACTATCTTGCCCGGGAAAGCTATAAAATATTTAAAAAGTTGACATCCCACCCGTCGTTCATTGAATTCTACACACAGGCTACACCAATTGATGCTATTGAAATGAGCAAAATAGGTTCACGTCCTGCCCGGCGCACAGGGAAACGCACCCTCTCCGATTTAAGGGCCATTCCCTGGGTATTTAGCTGGACTCAGTCACGTATGCACATTTCAAGTTGGTATGGTGTGGGAACTACTTTACAAAAGCTTCACAGTAAAAAGCCTCAGAAATACAAGCTGCTGAAAAATCTGGTGAAAACAGACGATTTTGTCAGGTATGTACTTACCAATATTGATACCAGTCTTGCAGCTACCGATGAAAACATTATGAAACTTTATGCCGGATTGGTGGTGAATAAGCAGGTCAGGGATGAAATGTTGAATTTGTTGCTGGAGGAACTGGAATTAACAAGAACTACTATGGCCGATCTTCTGGGAAGGCCTATTAAAGAAAGAAGGCGCAATCATTATTTTTCTACCCAACTGAGGGCGGAAGCCCTTTTACCGCTTCACCGGCAACAGGTAAATCTGCTCCGTCAGTGGCGTAATGTGCAGAAAACGGGTAAAACCAAAAAGCAGGAGCAACTGCTTAATAGTTTGCTGCACAGTATTAATGCCATTGCAAATGCCATGGGTACCACCGGATAGTACCGGATCTGACTGCAGTAAATAAGAACTTTTTTTTGCAGGGAACTAAAAACAGCAGTCAGATTCCGGCATTTGCTGAAGATTTTTCTTCCAAAGGAGTGCGCATATTTTTGGTCTCCCGGTATTTGCCGGGAGTAATTCCTTCAAATTGCCGGAAAACACGAATGAAAGTACCTGGAGTACCAAATCCTGCGTGCTCTGAAATATCGCCAAGCGTGAAATTTTCAGGTTCACATTCGTTCAGCAGTCTTTTTGCTTCATTGTACCTGTAACGGTTAACAAATTCTACAAATGAACATGAGAAATCGGAATTGATTAGTTCCGAAACATATGTTCGATTAGTTCCCAAAAGCTGGGCTACATCGGTAATTTTAAGCTCCGGATTCCTGTATATATGTTTGGTTGTAAACAATTCGGTAAGTTTCCTGGCCAATTGTTTGTTCGAATATTTTTTGGCACCTGCCATCTGTTGGCCGAAGCCATCGCGCTCCAAATCAATAACAGTATGATTTTGCATTGAACCTATCTGCCCGATAAAAAATAAAAGAATACTAAATATGGTTGAAGGGATTAGAAGAAGAAGCCTCGATTCAGCAAATGCACTTCGGCCTATGATGTTAAATAGCGTACTCATTATGGCAGTTAGGATTAAAGAGTAAAAGAAAAAATTTACCCATAAAAGCCGTTTGCTTTCCAGGTTGGAATAAAAATTGGCAATTCTGTTATTGTAATTGGAGATCAGTCTTTTACCATAAATAAAAAATACTGCAACCTGAAGTCCAAACACCATTCTCACAACCATGTAATTTATTTTCTGCAACCGGACAATCAGTGAAACGGGTATGACTTCCCTGTGTCCCAGAAGAAAACCATTCACATAATCAGCAATTTCCGCATCATTCATCCGCTGATAAAAGATGAAAGAAGTTAGTGATAAAACAATTGCAGGTATAAGCAGACGCAAATTGTACATCCGGATGTATGTTTCAACTGTCAAGAGTTTTACATACCAGTAATAAAGGGGATAAACCGACAGGACAGCAAAAATGTAAACAGGATCAAAATAGGGATAGGCTGAAATGTTTTGATTGAAAAATACGGCGTGGGAAAGATAAAGAAGAAAAGCTGCAAACATGAAAATGCTCAGGAAAAATTTTGCCCTGTTGTTTTTATATTTGGTGAACAACAAGATTACTCCCCAAATAAAGGTAACATACATGGGTGTATATACGATAATATCTTCCAGCATTTTAAATTTATTTTATACGTGTAATTTTCCCGTTTTATGTAGGATTTTTTATGAATTGAATATGAAAATTTACAGTTTGAATATTGATATGACACTACAACTTCTATTTTTGAGAACTAGTTGTTAAACTACTCTTTTTTTTAGTGCAATTCTCTCTCACTATTTTGAAGTAGATTAACCTTTACAACAGGGAAGGAATTTTAATCCTTCCCTTTTTTTACCTCATACGTCAAATGAATCCACTTCACGGTATGCTTTAAGAAAAGCCAGTTCACCTTCTTTTCCCGGTTTGCTTTTCCCATGTTCACAGCACAGTACTCCATCATAACCTTTTTGATAGATATGTTTAAAAATATTTTTATAATTAATTTCACCGGTGGTTGGTTCCTTCCTTCCCGGATTATCGCCTATATGAAAAGCTCCAATTTCATTCCAGGAACGGTCTATATTTGGAATAATATTTCCTTCTGTTATCTGCTGATGATACATATCATTCACAATTTTACATGCGGGGCTGTTAACGGCGCGGCAAATCATATATGTCTGAGGCATTCCGGTCAGGAATAATCCCGGGTGGTCCCAGCGGTTCAGTGGTTCAAGAACGATAACAACACCTGCTTTTTCTGCAATGTCGCTCAATTCGCGCATGGTATCTATTATGTTGGCAGCCTGGTAGTCCCATTCAAGTTTTTCATTATATCGGCCGGGAACCATTAACGCATGTCTGGCTCCTGTGCGTTTATAGGTTTCAATTCCTTCAAGAAGTTTTTCTTTGAGCATTTTTCGCGATTCATTGTTAAAAAGCACCATCGATTCTGCACTAAAATCGGCATACAATACAAATGGCCCCCAGTCCATGTTATGCCGCGAAAGTTCTGCCGCAAGTTTTTCCTGAAGTTCTGGTGGTTTCTTCATCAATCCATTGTCGAAAACAGCACGAAATCCCTGATCAGCGATGAATTTTATGTTGTCAACCGGATCAGTACCTGCATGTTCGGGAAACATCCCAAGGTGTGGAGCATATTTTAACTTGAATTTATCCTGATTGGATGCTCCGGTTTCTGCGGCTGATACTCCTAATGTGGATCCAAATCCTGCCACTGCCATTCCACTTGCAGCTGCATTCTTAATGAAACTTCTTCTTTTCATGAGTAAGATGTATTTGTTTTTTATTCTTTATTTCCTTTACGTTCTCTTTAATGCTGATGACCGGGAAATGAACTGTTTTAACCTTTGGCAGATTAAAAAACTTTTTATCTGGCTAAAATAGCGAATTGTTGTGAATTTCTTAGTAAAACGGACTGTTTTGAAAAAGTACGTTTTCCAGCGCAGTTTAGAACCTTTTCAGCAGCAGTCGGTATTTTATACTGGCATTCTGTTTATTGTATGTATTCAACAATTATAAAGTTACTCAACCAGCAATGAATAATACATTTATGCATGGTTTCCTTTTAGAATATTGTTTCATTACAAAAGAGTTGTTAAATTTATAGTCCAAAATTTCTGAAATCAACATAAAATTATAATTATGAATAGAAAACTTCGAATGGGAATGGTTGGTGGCGGAACAGATGCCTTTATTGGAGCCATTCACCGTCTTGCAGCATTAATGGACAACCAGATTGAGCTTGTTTGTGGTTGTTTTAGTGTAAATCCTGAAATTTCCAAATCATCGGGGGCATTATATTATTTGCCGCAGGAACGTGTATATGAAACCTATCGGGATATGTTTGAGAAGGAAGTTCAACTTCCGGAGGGAGAACGCATGGATTTTGTTTCAATAGTAACACCAAATTTTGTACATTTCGATCCTGCCATGATGGCTTTAACCAATGGTTTTCATGTAGTTATTGATAAACCCATAACTTTTACTCTTGATGAAGCATTCAAATTGAAGGAAAAACTTGATGAAACGGGACTTACCCTTGCCTTAACCCATACTTATTCAGGTTATCCTGCAGTGAAACATGCCCGGCATCTGGTTGCTAAAGGTGAACTTGGAAAAATTCGCAAAGTTTATGTGGAATACCCGCAGGGTTGGCTTTCATCAAATGTTGAAGAGAAAGGCAATCCTCAGGCATCGTGGCGCACCGATCCTAAGCGTTCAGGTAAAGCCGGTTGCATGGGTGATATAGGGACACATGCCAATCATCTGGCAGAATACATTACCGGGCTCAAGGTGGTGGAGATTTGTGCCGAACTCAATATTTATGTCCCCAACCGGAAACTTGATGATGATGGTGCTGCCTTGTTGCGCTACAATAATGGCGCCAGTGGTGTTTTAGTGGCAACACAGGTAGCTGCTGGTGAAGAAAATGCCATCAAAATCAGAGTATATGGAGAAAAGGGTGGATTGGAATGGTTTCAGCATGAACCCAATACGCTAATCCTGAAATGGAGCGATAAACCCACACAGATTTTACGTACCGGTACCAGCCTTGACAGCAAAATTGCCGCTCACAATACGCGTACTCCCGGCGGACATCCGGAAGGATACCTTGAAGCTTTTGCTAATATTTACCGCAATTTTGCAACGACTGTAATGGCCAAAAAAGACGGGAAGAAACCTTCTGATGAAATGCTTGATTTTCCAGGAATTGAGGATGGTATACGTGGTATGCAGTTTATCGATACTGTAGTTAAAGCAGGTTACAACGACAACATCAAATGGGTGAAATTTGGTGAAGAATAAGGTAAATTTCTTACGGAGTTAAAAATTATATAAACAAAATTTATAAAAATGTCTCGACCAGTAACACTTTTTACCGGACAATGGGCCGATTTGCCTATTGAAAAGATGTGCCAGAAAGCAAAATCTTTCGGGTACGATGGCCTTGAATTATGCACCTGGGGCAACCACATGGAGATAGATAAAGCCGATCAGAATTATTGCAACGAGCGAAAGTCACTACTCTCTAAATATGAACTTCAATTGTATGCCATATCCACTCACCTGGTTGGGCAATGTGTTTCCGATGCCTATATCGATGAGCGGCATAAAGGCATTTTGCCCGATTACATTTGGGGGGATGGCGATCCTGAGGGAGTGCGAAAAAGGGCTGCAGATGAAATTATAAAAACAGCAAAAGTGGCAAAAATGCTTGGGCTTGATACCGTTGTCGGGTTTACCGGCAGCCCTGTGTGGCATTTGCTGTATCCGTTTCCTCCAACACCTTCGGCAATGATTGATAAAGGTTACCGGCAGTTTGCTGAACGCTGGATTCCCATTCTGGATGAGTTTCAAAAAATAGGTGTGAAGTTTGCTCTCGAAGCACATCCAACTGAAATTGCATTCGATATTCATACAGCACACCATACACTGAATGTGCTCAATAACCATCCGGCTTTCGGATTTAACTACGATCCAAGTCACCTGGGCTATCAGCATGTGGATTATATAAAGTTTATCTACGAATTTTCTGATCGTATTTTCCATGTTCATATGAAGGATGCCTACTGGAGCGATGTCCCCATGGGAATTGGTGTGTTTGGCGGACATGCCGATTTTGGCGACAACCGCCGTTACTGGAATTTCAGGAGTCTTGGCCGCGGGAAAATTAATTTCGAAAACATCATCCGTGCACTGAATGATATCGGGTACACCGGACCCTTTTCTGTGGAGTGGGAAGATTCGGGCATGAACCGTGAAGCCGGAGCAGCTGAAGCCTGCAAGTTTGTTAAAAATATTGATTTTAAACCTTCTGATGTGGCATTTGATGATGCGATGCATAAGGACAGCTGATTCCGTTTCTTGCTGAACATTGTGATTTATGAATTCCGATGCAAAGGTGGGATCATCATCATTTACCCGGAAGAAGTGCTGAATTAATCGTTAATGAAATGAAAATCCTGCTCTAAAGAGAAATTTATTTTTGGCTATAATTTTATATTTTGTGGCCCAATATCAATAAATTTGGTCAGCCTGGGAAATCAATTTCTTCCGGTTTCAGGATAAACCAAATCAAATAATTTTAAAAATGACAAACAGAAGAAGTTTTATTAAAAATTCGGCCCTGGCAACCGCAGGAGTTGGAGTGGCTGCTTCCATGCCCATGGCTGTGAATTCTTGCATGGGAGCTAATGAAAAGCTGGTGTGTGGCCTTATCGGGTCAAATGGAATGGGTTTCTCCGATTTGCAAGCTTTCCTGCGACAACCCAATACCGAATGCGCTGCCATTTGTGATGTGGATGAAAATGTCCTGAATCGACGTATTTCAGGAACAGAAAAATTACAGGGAAAAAAGCCTGTGGGGTATAAAGATTACCGAAAAATGCTGGAAAATAAGGATATAAATATAGTTATTATTGGTACTCCTGACCACTGGCATTGCCTGCCTATGGTGGAAGCCTGCCAGGCGGGAAAAGATGTATATTGCGAAAAACCCCTGGGAAATTCCATTGAAGAAATCAACATCATGGAACGGGCTGCCGAAAGGTACAATACGATTGTGCAGGTGGGTATGTGGCAACGCAGCGATCCTCACTGGCGCGATGCAGTTGAGTTTGTTAAATCAGGCAAACTGGGAAAAATTCGTACGGTGCGCACATGGGCATACCAGGGATGGATGGAACCTGTTCCGGTAATGCCCGACGGAAATGCACCGGCTGGCGTCGATTACGATTTCTGGCTGGGACCTGCCCGAAAGCGTCCGTTTAATCCCAACAGATTCCATTTCAATTTCAGGTGGTTTTACGATTATGCCGGAGGATTAATGACCGACTGGGGGGTACATATTATTGATTACGGTCTTTTCGGCATGGGCGATCCTGCTCCAAAATCAATTATGGCCATGGGTGGTAAATTTGCCTATTCTGATGATGCTTCCGAAACTCCCGATACCCTGCAGGCTCTGTATGAATTCGACGGACATACCCTGCTGTGGGATCATGGAACAGGAATCGATGGCGGATACTTTGGACGGAATCATGGTGTCGGGTTTGTGGGCAACAACGGCACCCTTGTTGTTGACCGCGGTGGATGGGAAGTAATTCCTGAAAGAAAGCGGAACGAGGATTTAATGGATCGTGTTGATTACATAAAAGGCACAGGTAAAGGACTTGATTTTCATATGGAAGATTTTTGCAACGGAGTAAGAAGCCGTAACCGGAATCTGAATGCCAACATTACTGTGGCAGCCAATACGGCTCGTGTGGCCCATCTGGGGAATATTGCCCACCGCACCGGTAAAAGGCTATACTGGGATACTCAAAATAGTAAATTTATTGGAGATCAGGAAGCCAACAGCTATCTTGTTCCTGCCTACCGTGCTCCATGGAAGCTGCCACAGGTGTAACGGCTAAGATTTGTGCACAGCATCGTTTTTGGAAATGCCTGCTTAAAATGCCTTGGTATCAGGAGTGGGATTTTTGGAGGCTGGATTCCCGGATACCTGAACCCGGGCGTTCTGCCTGATATGATGAAGAAGAAGAAGTGCTGATTTGCGGATTGGCTTTCAGTAGATTCTTTGTCCGTGGCCTTTTTTAAACATCTTCGTATTTTGAGTGTTCCAATTTAATAGGATTTGATAACCCAAAAATACATATGTATCATGAAAAAGTTATGGATATTAACAGTCGTTCTATTTTTTACAGCCTCCTGTCGCGATGCTGAAGTAGATGAACCCGACCGCGTGGTTAATGAGTGGGATTTTTCCGGCGATGCCCAGGGGTGGGAAGGAGACTTTGCCGATTATCCGGTAGGTAAAGAAGAATTTATGGGATTGGATTTTGAATACGAAACCCTTCCTGAGCCTCTCGATGAAAATCAGGGTGCTTTGAAATTGACGGGTACCAATACCAGTGATGACTTGTTTATGTTTGCAAAAAAAAGAATTGCTGACCTTACGCCCGGCAGGGTTTACAACATTACTTTTACCGTGCAGTTTGCATCCAATGTTCCCGACGATCTTGCAGGAATAGGAGGGTCTCCGGGAGAATCGGTCTGGATAAAAGCCGGTGCCACAAGCACAGAACCTGCCAAAGAAGTGGATGATATGGATTATTACCGTATGAACATCGACAAGGGAGGACAAAGCCAGGGAGGCAGTGATATGGTGGTTCTGGGCGATTTTTCCAATGATACCGACCAGCAGGTTTATGCCCTGAAAACGGTTACAAACAGCGAACAGTCGTTTTCGGTGATGCCCAATGAATCGGGCGAGTTGTGGATAATAGTGGGTACTGACTCAGGGTTTGAGGGAAATACTACAATTTATTACAATTCCATTAAAGTGGAGTTGTTTTTTTAAGGAGGGTTTTGCAAAAAATACGTTTAAAGCTGCCTTTCCATAATACCCCTGTTAAATCCTGATTTTTATGAGAATTAACCTTCAGATAGCAGCAGCATTTCCTTTTTTTTGTAAATTGGTCATGCACTAAACTTTAAAATGATGAAAACAAGGCTGAAAATGTTTCCTCCTGCCGTAAAATTTTTGGCAGCTGGGTTTATGCTTATGGTACTGGCTACCTGCAACGATAAAAATTTCGTACATCCCAATCCTCTTACCTTGTTATGGGATTTTAATTCAGGAACTGAAGGCTGGAGCGGTGATTTTGCTGAATACCCTGCGGGAGAAGAAGATTATTATGAATTGCTGTTCATGCACGATACCCTCCCCGAACCCCTCGATCAGAATCAGGGGGCTCTTATGCTTTCAGGCAGCAATCATAATGGCGACTTGTTTATGTTCGTAAAAAGAAAAGTAACAGGATTGGATCCCAATACGGCCTATTACATAACGTTTACTGTTGAATTTGCTTCCAATGAACCCGAAACTCCGGATGCATCTGGCGGTGGTGGAAATCTGATACATGTTGCGGCCGGTGCAAGTACTGTTGAACCATCAAAAATATTGGGAGAAAACAATATTTACAAAATGAACATCGAAAAATGCAATGAAGGCGAGGACGGTGAGAATATGATGGTTATCGGCAATTTTATAAACGAGACGAAACAACCGGTTTATGCATTGAAAACAATAGAAAACGCTCAGCCGTTTTATTGCACAACCAACGAACAAGGAGAAGTTTGGGTAATTATTGGTACCGACTCTGCCCTCGATACCACTACCACCATCTATTACAATTCCATAACGGTTGATCTGTATTGAATTCGTTGCCTTCCCCGATGGGCCTTTCTTGTCCGGACTGTTTATGCCGGGATTCCGGTTGAAACCTTGTCCCATCGGCTTTAGCGCCGGATGGATGTGTAAATCGATAAAAGGAGTTTCCATGGTGGTGGATTTAATATGAATTTAACCATTCAATTTACAAAAGAAATCCTTTACTCCCTGAAACTGAAAAGAGATCCTCAGTTCAATGAATCATTTACCACATTAAATTTAACCTGCTGTTCCTTAATTCACCTGTTGAATGTTGAAGGATTAACGGTTATCTACCTTTTCCGGATTTAAATCGTGATTTTGCATGCGATACCAGGCCAGTTCTTCGTATTTGGTACCGGGTATCCCATAATTACAATAGGGATCAATGCTGAGCCCACCCCGGGGAAGGAATTTTCCCCACACTTCAATATATTTTGGCTCCATAAGAGCCAGCAAATCTTTCATGATGATGTTCAACACATCTTCGTGAAAGGCACCATGGTTGCGAAAGCTAAACAGGTAAAGCTTCAGGCTCTTGCTCTCCACCAGTTTTTTGCCGGGAATATAACTCATGTAAATAGTGGCAAAATCAGGCTGCCCGGTAATGGGGCACAAAGCGGTAAATTCGGGGCAGTTGAATTTCACAAAATAATCGTTGTCCGGGTGCTTGTTGTCAAAGGCTTCAAGTAAGCCCGGTTGGTAGTCAAACACATAATTTGATTCCTTTCCCAGATTTTTAAGTGTATTCATCGTTTTTTGTATTTTAAATTTCTTTCAGTCTGAATGGATTATATGAAATTTTATAATCAAATGCTTCAGTGCCTTCCATTTTTTTAACTTTATTTACAACTGCAACGGTAAGAGGCAGCACTACAATTTCAAATGCTATTTTCACCAGTGCCTGGGTAGCCATCATAGTCATTAATGCCGCTGTCGGAAACAATCCGGCAAAAGCCACAGATATGAAGATGGCAGAATCGGCTCCTTCTCCAATTACCGTAGACAACACTGCCCGCAGGGAAAAGCCTTTACCTTTTGTTTTAACTTTAAAGCGGCTCATGATCCAGGCATTCAGAAACGATCCAAGCAGGTACGCCAGCAGACTGGCCGCTACTATACGGGGAGTACTGCCAAGAACGGCTGCAAAAGCTGCCTGACCTTCCCAGAATGGAGCTGCCGGCACCGCAAGGGTCAGGGTGAAAAAAAATACCATCAGCAGATTTACTGCAAACCCAGCCCATATTATCAGCCGTGCCTTGCTGTAACCCCAGATTTCGGTAATTACATCGTTCAGGATATAGGCCAGGGGAAATACAAGCACCCCCGCAGGGACTGCCAGCGGGCCAATCATCATTATTTTTGAGGCTATGATGTTGGAGATTAAAAGGCTGGCTGCGAAAAGAATTCCTGCCAGCATAAACAGCACTGATACTTTGTTCTTCATTTTACTTGTTTTTTACGTGGTTATCAAGCACACGTCGTATGTTAAGGCTGCAAAGATAACAAAAGAAAAAATACAGGACAATTACAGGTAAAAACCACAGGGAAATTCAGATCGTGCAGCCTCTAATTCGGATAAGCTTTTACAACTGCATCCGGAAATGAACCGACAGAACATTCTGTTCCGAAGGAAGGGATGAAATTCCTGGAAATACTTCCACATTTGAGAACCTGCGGTATATGGTTGTTTCCTTTTTGCTTTTCATTCCGGCTAAAGCCCCTGCTACTGCTCCTCCCAGGGTACAGGCAGCCACAAATAAGAATTCCTTTCTTTTAATCTCATTTGCACTTCCGTCTTCATTTTTATTTGCCGAAAAGAAAACACCATCGCCATAAATCAGCCTTCCGGCAGAATAACCAATCAATATTCCTGCAGCTCCTCCAATGATTGCACCTTTTCCCGCCTGGTTAACCCTCTGGTCAATATGCTCTATATCGTTCAGCGGCTTTAGGTGAATGTTGCCTTCTGAATCAGTAAACAACACTTCCTTGTTTCTGAATTGCAAGCCTGAAAAGCTTTCTTTCCGGCCATCGAAATAGTATAAGGTTCCCTTGGTGATTATTTTTTCCGGCGGGAAGATTTCATTCGGAACTTCCTGTGCCAAAGGATATAAGCAGCCAGCGAAAACGATAAATAACAACAACAGTATTTTTTGCATGTCCTTAATATGAGTACGACTGGAGTATAAAACCTTTACATTATCAATCTCATTACGTGTAAAGGGAGCAGATTGTTCAGGTTTGCGGAGAAAGTTTTAACGGATGCAGCTCTCTGTCATACTGTATTGATGATATTCCGAAAAAAGCAGTTCTTTCATTAAATGTAAAAAAGGGTTTTTTTTTAGCCGTTCTGGCTGATTCCTGTTGTGATGGAATCCGGAATAAAGGGTATAAGCAGGATATCCTGAATTTATGATTACCGGGTGCTGTAATTTTGCTGCCCTATGTTTGTTTAAAACAGTTCAAAACGAACATTCATTGTTTCCGATTCAACAATGACGGGTATCTTCAGACTTGCCATACTGTTGAAATTAAAATTTGAAGTTCCCGTAAGCCTTACCCTGATGCTGTTTTCAGGATTTCTGTTCAGGTTATTTATTAAATGAATCAGAACTTCACCCAGTTCAATTGTAAATATACCTTCTTCTACCTGGTTTTCAAGCAACAACAGGTTGATTGATTCCTGCATCATGTAATCATTGTCAGCAGGACCTTTATATCCCCACTCCAGAACCAGGGAACTAAATGCACCTTCACCTGCAACCTCCGGAATGGATAACTGCGGAGCGGTATGAGATTTAATCTTTTGAATCTGATACAGGTGATTTTCGAAATTGACTATTTTAACTCCCGGATAAGTACCATCACCTGAAAAGGAATAATCAGGCCCTGATGGTATTGTTCCCGATTTAATTTCAGTGGACATTAAAACATCAATTTGAAGATTTGTTTCCGTTTCAACAAGCATTTTCTCATTTTCAGTGCACGAAACCAGCAGGATTGCCAAAATCCCAAATAACAGAAAAAATTTGAATTTCATAACCGTAACGTTTTTATAAGTTTGAACTAAGCTTCTTTTTAAGCATTTGTTAGTGCAATTTAGATCATTTTTTTAAATAAAATACTTTTATGTCTTATTATATGTTACTAAAATTCAAAGGACACGCCACTTGTTGCCGAATTTTCTGCCAGGGGCCGTCAAACTGGTTAATTTATTATTTTTTCATGCGTGCGCTGCTGTTTGGAATGAACTTTCAGATGATGCAGTTGTTGAAAAATTACCGGGTTAACCGCGCAAATGTACCAGGTACCAGTTGATTAAAATATGAAAGAAACTTTATTAAATTTCTGGAGGCTTTTGAAAAGGGCCGGCAAACAATGGAATGCCAAAGACCCCTGGAGGGAAAGCGCTATAATAGCCTATTATTCCATCTTTTCCTTTCCGGGATTGCTTTTGGTTATTATTACACTTGCAGGTTATTTTTTTAGTGAGAACCGGATCAGTGGATACATCAATGAGCAGATTTCCAATGCCATAGGTGAAAACACGGCTCAGCAGATGCAGAATGTGGTCGATAAGGCTTATAATGAAGATCAGTCCCTTTTTATGACCATAGTTGGTATTGCTACTATCCTCTTTGCGGCCACCGGAGCATTTTTTCAGTTGCAGAAGTCGCTCAACTTTATATGGGATGTGAAACCCGATACCCAAAAATCAGGAATCTGGCAGGTGCTTAAAGCCCGTTTGTTTTCGCTGGGACTCATCATTACCATCGCCTTCCTGTTGTTGATTTCACTTGTCATCACCACACTTATTTCAGCTCTGGCCGATTACATCCAGAGTTACCTTCCCGATTATGTTATGTCTCTTTTTCAAATTGCCAATTTTCTTGTTTCCTTTGGCATTATCACTTTTTTGTTTGCCCTGATGTTTAAATACCTGCCCGATGCTCATATTAAATGGCGGACGGTTTGGATTGGGGCCATGCTTACTTCGGTTCTTTTTGGCATTGGAGAAACTGCCCTCGGCATCTATTTCGGAAAAGCCAATCCGGGTTCAGGATACGGTGCAGCGGGATTTGTAATCCTTATCCTTTTATGGACATCCTATTCATCCATGATTGTTTTTTTCGGTGCCGAATTTACCAGGGCTTACTCCGATTTTAAATATGGAGGAAAAGTGGAGCCTTCAAAACATGCCTCCAAAGATGAGAATGCAGAAATGATAAAAAGACTGAGTGAGATGAGAATAGAGGATGAGAAGAGAATGAAGGCAAAGATAAAGGCGAGGATGAAGGGAAAGTCGATGACTAAATTAGGACAGAAAATGATGGCGGCAAAGGACAGCAGACCTTTGGCAGAAGATGAGGATACAGAGGAAGAAGATAAGGAATAGGTTTTTGTGGTATAGAAATAAATAAACCGGCAGAATTCAATATTTTAATTTTCAGGGGGCAGCTGATTGCCGTTGATGCAAATTAAACGCAGAAAATAATTTTTTGCGTAACTTTATAGGGATTTCTGTTCCTGTCTTCATCTGAAAGTGCGTGAGGACAAGCCGAGGAAAATCCAATGCTGTAAAATTTGATTTGTAAATATGGAACAAAGAAGTGTATCGATACAACACCTGGCTTACATTCTTATTGTAATTGTGCTGGGCTATATTATTTTAAAGCAGGGAGATTTTTTATTGATTCCGTTGTTGTTTTCAATCCTGTTTACAGTCATGTTACAGCCGTTAACAAAATTTTTCCAGCGGTTGGTCAGGTATAAGGTACTGGCTATTCTGCTTACCCTCCTCAGTATGCTTATTGGCCTGGGCATCATCATCACCTTGTTGTCGATGCAGCTGACGGTTATCATTAACGATCTGGAAAATATCACAGGACAAATCAGTAAAGGTCTTCAGCGAATTTTTACCTGGCTGAATGAGAATCTGAATTTGCAGAAATCGGATATTAAAGACAGCATTCCAAAGCTTACCGAAAATGCTGTGGGATTTGTACAAAAAGGCATCACTTCTGTGACGTCATTTATTTTTAATTTATTCTTTGTTTTGTTGCTGACCTTTTTTCTGCTGTGGTATCAGCAAAATTTTAAGCGGTTTATGTTGCTTCAGGCTGTAAGCAAGAAAACGGAAAAACTGGAAGACATTCTTCATCAAATTCAGGCTACCATGAGAAAGTACCTTTACGGATTGCTTACCGTAATAGCCATCCTGGCAGTACTGAACAGCATCGGCCTGTTGATCATCGGCATTAAGTATGCGGTTTTCTGGGGAGTGCTGGCTGCCTTTCTTGCCGTTATTCCATATATAGGTACAACATTGGGTGGAACATTGCCTTTTCTTTACGCCGTGGCCACTTCCGACAACTGGTGGCAGCCGATGGCTGTAGTCGGGATGTATGTAATCATCCAGCAACTCGAAGGCAACATCATTACACCAAAAGTTGTGGGCAGCAGCGTGTCCATCAATCCCCTGGTTGCCCTGCTTTCCATTATCATTGGGGGGTTCATATGGGGAATTTCCGGTATCATTTTGGCTATCCCCATAGTAGGTGTCGTTAAAATTATCCTCGATCACAACGACCGTACCCGTCCGCTGGGCTTTTTGCTGGGCAACCAGATGAACACACAAGCCGATGAATTTTGGAAGGAGATGAATTCAGAAGGAAACCGGCTGATGTAATAAGGCAGGTTTAACGGTTGACGTTCGGGACATTGCGCAGATGACGCTGCAAGTATGAATCCATGTTCATTCAGCTTTCCATACTGCATATTCATTATTGTTAAACAGTGAATTAAATCTCCTGTTGATTTAGCGGCAGATGCACTGTCGCGTTCAGAGGGATTTTCTTACAGGTAAAGCAGGTGTTTCCTTATTCACTTTTTGCTTTGTCACCCGCTCAACCCTAAAAATCAACTCCGGAATAACAGGTTCAGCTAAAAAATAGCTCCTTATTTTTCTTCCTTTTAAAATTCTTGTTAACTTTGTTCGTAATTATACGAATGAAACATGATTGTAGAAAAGGTAATCACGGAAAAGCAGGAAAAAACGGCACGTTATGCCAAGGCAATGGGGCATCCGGTGCGCATGTACGTTTTACAGCTGCTCTCCAATCAAAGCTGCTGTTACAGCGGTGATTTGAGTGAGGAACTTCCCATTGCCAAATCCACCCTTTCCCAGCATCTGAAAGAACTGAAATCGGCAGGCCTGATACAGGGCGAAATTGAAGCTCCCAAAATCAAGTATTGCCTCAATAAAGAGAACTGGAAAGAAATGCAAACCTTGTTTGCCGAAATTTTAAACATTTAAAAAATTTTACACTTGTTGTTCGATGTTTTGCGAATTACGAATTAAAAATAAATCAGCATGGAAATAAAAGTTTTAGGAACGGGTTGCCCAAAATGTAAATTATTGGAAAAGGCAACACGGGAAGCCGTATCGGAATTGGGCATTGATGCTCTTGTATCCAAAGAAGAGGATATCATGAAGATAATGGGTTATGGGGTGATGCGGACACCCGGACTGGTTGTCGATGAAAAAGTGGTTGCCTCCGGCAAGCTGCTTACGGTAAATGAAATCAAGGAAATACTAATCAAATAAAGGGACAACTATGAAAACGTTAATAATCATTTCACTTGTAGCCGCATTATTTTCCGGAGGGCTGGCTGTTGCTGACGGTAACCAACCGTCGGATGGTGCTCAGGATAAAAAAAATTCCTCAGTGAATGTCTATTATTTTCATACCAATGCCCGGTGTGTAACCTGTCTTACCATTGAAGCTGAAGCCCAACAGGACGTTAAGGAATTGTTTGGTGACAAGGTAGGCTTTATGTCGTATAACCTCGAGGATAAGGAGGGAGAAGCCAAAGGAAAGGAGCTGGGAATAAATTCACAGACGCTTGTGATTGTAAAAGACAAGCAAAAAATAAACATCACCAACCAGGGATTTTTATATGCCCGCACCAATCCCGATAAATTCAGGCAGGTGATTGAAGAAAAAATTAAACCCTTGTTGTAATTCATGGAAGGTTTTCTTACGGAACTGCTCGATAACAGCACTTTACCGTTTGTTACTGCACTGGTGCTGGGACTAATGACTGCCATCAGTCCCTGCCCTCTGGCTACCAACATCACAGCCATTGGTTTTATTGGTAAGGACATTGAAAACCGGGACCGGGTGTTTTACAACGGACTAATGTATACGTTAGGCCGTGCGGTTTCATATACCCTGCTTGCAGTTGTTATCTTTCTGGGAGCCGATCAGTTTGCCGTATCGGGCATTTTTCAGCGGTACGGGTCGAAAATAACCGGCCCTGTACTTATCATCATCGGCTTGTTTATGCTTGATGTGCTGAAAGTAAAGTTTCCGGGGTTGAGTAACCTGACCCGGCGTTTCGAAGAGAAAGGAACCTGGAGGTACCGCGATGTATTCCTGTTGGGCATCCTGTTTGCCCTTGCCTTTTGTCCATACAGCGGGGTACTCTATTTTGGGATGCTTATGCCGGTAACTATCAGCAGCCCCCTGGGGCTGTACCTTCCGGTAGTTTTTGCAGTTGCCACGGGCCTCCCGGTAATCCTGTTTGCCTGGCTCATTGCCTATGCTGTCTCTGGTGTGGGAAGCCTTTATAACCGGATTAAAACCTTTGAAATCTGGTTCCGGAGAGTAATCTCCTTATTGTTTATCGGTGTGGGATTGTATTATTTAATCACTGTAAATTTCTAAAAATTGAAGTATGTCATTTATTAAAGCACGAACAGCCACAGAATTCAAACCGGAAAAAAGAAGCATTCGGGTTAAGCTGATTGTTGCTGTTGCTGTTATCCTGCCTTTGCTGGGACTGCTTTATTTTTACCTTCAGCCGGTTGCCGATTATTTGGTATACGGTGTGGCGGGGTTAAACCATGAAACAAAATTGGCTGAATCCATCAATTTTTTCATTTACGATACCCTAAAAATCCTGATACTCCTGTTTCTCATCAGTTCGCTGATGGGAGTTGTCAACGCCTATTTCCCAATCGACCGGCTGCGTGTTTACCTGACCACCAAAAAAATGTACGGACTGCAGTACCTGCTGGCGTCATTTTTTGGAGCAATTACCCCCTTCTGTTCCTGTTCATCCATACCCTTGTTCATAGGGTTTGTAAATGGTGGCATCCCGCTTGGAGTGACATTTGCCTTTTTAATCACCTCACCCCTGGTGAATGAGGTGGCAGTGGCCATGTTCCTGGGGCTGTTTGGAATAAAGGCCACCCTCATTTATGCCATCAGTGGCATACTTTTGGGGACCATTGGCGGGTTCCTGTTGGGAAAGCTTAAGCTCGACCGTTATTTAAGCGAATGGGTAAGGCAGATTCAGGTCAGTTCCCAACAGGTTTCGCAGCGATGGGAATCGGAGAAGACGCTGTTTATTGATCGCCTTCCGGGAATCATCCGTGAGGGGTGGGATATTGTACGCAGGGTGCTGGTGTATGTGCTCATCGGCATCGCCATAGGAGCAGCCATGCACGGCTTTGTTCCCGAAAACTTTTTTACCGGGTATCTGTCGGCCGATAAATGGTACGCGGTTCCCCTTGCCGTCATTCTGGCTGTACCGCTATATGCAAATGCCGCAGGCATTGTACCTGTCATCCAGGTATTTGTGGCTAAAGGCGTTCCCCTGGGAACAGCCATTGCCTTCATGATGGCTGTGGTAGGCTTATCGGTACCCGAAGCGACCCTGCTTAAAAAGGTAATGACATGGAAGCTTATCGGGATTTTCTTTGGTACAGTTGCCCTTTTTATTATCTTGCTGGGCTATGTGTTCAATGGGATACTGTAGCGGGTGAGCATCAACAGTAAACAGTGAGCAGTTGAAAAAAGGAGAATTAAGAAAAAGGAGTTTTGTACAGCAAAATGCTGCTGTATTTCCCATAACCCAAAAGGGCGTTATTACCAGCAACGGGTATCCTCCGTTTGTTGCTGAGATAGCCTTCTTTCACCGGGAAACCTGAAGAAGCGCAATCAGCACAAAGCATCAAGTACCCGTAATGCGCAACCGGCAGGCAATGGCAATTAATACATAACCAAAAATATAAAAGATGAACAGACGGAAAGCAATGAAAGTAACTGCAGGTATTCTTGCAGGAAGCGGAGCAGGATTGTTTACCCTTTCTCAAGCCTCCGGAATAAAAAATCAGCCTGACGAAGTACCTCACAAGCTGGATTACAGCCATCCGGAGGGCAGCTGGAACTATGTTCCGCTTGATCCCGCCGAAACGGCTCAAAGAGCTTATGACTTTTACAGTGAGGGCAGCTGCATGTACGGCACCATGAAAAGCGTTATTTCACAGCTGGCAGAGAAGATAGGTGAGCCTTATGCATCCTTTCCTGTTCATATGTTTAAATACGGGCACGGCGGTATTGGCGGCTATGGTTCCGTATGCGGAACCTTAAATGGTGCAGCTGCTCTTGCAGGGCTGCTTATTGCCGAAAAAAGTGTGCAGGATCGAATGATAACCGATTTGTTCCAGTGGTATGAAAAAGAACCGTTTCCCGCATACAAACCCGCCAGGGCAGTGCCCGGTTTTGAGCCTGCTGCCAGTGTTTCCGGATCTGTGCTGTGCCATGCATCCAACACCAACTGGTGCAACACAACGGGATTTAAAGCGGCCAGTGCCGAACGCAAGGAAAGATGCCGCCGGCTGACTGCCGACGTAGCGATGAAAATTACAGCCTCACTCAATGATGTCATGTCCAATGCATACATTACCGGCAGCCATGCCAATGAATCGGCCAGTACCTGCCTGACATGCCACGGAGATGATGGGAAGCTAAAAAATGTCTCGGTTAAAATGAACTGCAACTCCTGCCATTCCGAATCCATCGGGCATCATATTTTTTCCGATATTCACTATAAGCTGATGAAGGAGTAGGAAGATTTACCATTCCCCGTTCTCTTAAAAATACTCATTCCCAATCAGTCGTTGTTTTGCTTTTTCCCTGCTTTGGTTAAAGGTGAATGAGGCGCCTATTTCCAGGATTTGCCCTTCATAGTCGTAAACCCAATTGCGCCGGAACACTTTCATGCCGTTACTTGTTGCACCGGTAAATCCACCTTCCTGGTTGGTACTCATTACATCCAGCATTTTGGCATAAAACTGCCATCCCTGCATTTTGGCAGGCGTATAGTTCAGGGCAACATTCATCATCTGAAATTCAAAATCTTCCCCCTGCGGGGTGACTGAGTTGGACTTATAGGAATAGTCGGCGGTGAATTTTAACGGGGATATAATTTCCCACGTAAGGTTTGATTTGGCATCGTAGTTCAGGCTGTTGCTGCTGCTTTGGTCGCCAAAAAGACTTTCATTCGATTCCACCGAGAACCGGTAAAGCGAGCCGCCCAAAAACAGTTTTACCTTTCGGAGGAGGTCGAGGTTAAATCCCAGCTCACCCCCTGTGGCCAGCTGGCTGCCGGCATTGGTAAAGCTGCGCAGCAACACACCTCCCGAATTGGCGAGGTCGTAATTCAGCCGGTTCACCCTGTAAATGACGTTTGATGCCGAACGCACAAAACCGGTAAGCATCATGGTATGTCTTCCCAGAACGCGGTTATACGATAAATCGGCATTCCAGCTGTATTCAGGTTCCAGCAGCGGGTCACCCATTTCGAATATCTCCTGGTGACGGCGGTATAGGAAAGGAGTCATGTCTTTTGCAGGCGGACGGTTGATGCGGCGGCTTACCGCCAGGGAAAAGGTATTGGCCTCCCCTGCACGATAGCTCAGGTGAAGGGAAGGAAACAGGTCGGTCTTGTTTTGCCCGAACTCTTTCTCATTGAAGTCGCGGCCCACTTCTTCAAAAACGTCATACACTTCTTCAAAGTAGGCAGTGCTGCTGACTTCCATCAGCTGGTTGAGGTACTCCAGGCGTAATCCCAAGATATAAGTCAGGTTTTCATGCCTACCTGAAAATTCTGCATAGGCGGCATAAACATCCCGGTCCAGCCCAATGGTGTTGTTAAAATAATTGAACCCTCCAAAATTACCGGTTGCCACATTTACTGTATCGTATTTATAGGTGCCGTTCAGACGTACCAACTGCGACATCGCCCCCAGGTCGAGCGTATTTCCATTCTGAAATTCCTTTTTATAACTGAGCTCAATTCTCCAGGCGTCAAGAGGGGTAACATCCTTCTGGAAAGAATGAAACACCGGGTTTCCCGGTTCATCTGAATAATAGTCGTTATACAACTGTTCCCCCCGGTAAGCATATTCCATGTTCCCGATCGTCTGTTCGAGGTTTGAATTTTCATACAGGAAGGATGTATGAAAAGCTGAACTGTTGTCGCCGGTTAACCCGTAATCCACACTTGCACTTTTAAAGGTACCGTTCCGGTGATTGTCGTTCGGGTTGTAGAGTTCGTACAGTGTCCCATCAATGGGAGGTCCTTCAGTCTGACCCGAGTAAAAGGTATCGTATTTATAATGCGCCGCACGTCCGCTTTTCCTGTCGGAATACTGATAGCCGGCCGAAAGCCTGGAATTTTCACCCGTTTTGTATTCTGCACCAAAGCTGGTATACAGGTTTTCATCCCATTTTGGCCGTGCGCCCAAGCCGTCGAGGATGTAATACGTATTTTGCAGGGGCTGCGATTCATCCTGGTAAATGTAGGTATAGATATCGCCTATGCCCTTATTGTGCCTGTTGCTGTAATTCACCGATCCGTAGAGGCCAAGCCTGTTTTTATTGTAATAGAGGTTCAGTCCTCCGTTTACCCTGTTGTTATTGAGCCGGTGCCCGCTGTAAACATCCGTTGCATTTTTCCAGGGGGTCCCGCCAGTCATGCCGGTGGCCGCTACTGTCAATCCGGAATCAGTAACGTTTTTAGTGGTTATGTTGATGATTCCTCCCTTTCCCTGGGCATCAAAGCGCGATGAAGGCACGGTAATGATGTCGATGCTTTTGATGTTATCGCCGGGAATCTGGCTGAGGAGCATTGAAGGGCTGGTGTTGGTAGGTTTTCCGTTAAGGAATACCACGAAATCGGCAGAACCCCGCACCGATATCCCCTGATCTCCGTCGACGGATACCGAAGGAAGCTTGCTCAGGATGTCGGCCGCCGAGCCTCCCCTGGCTGTCTCAAAATCAGTGGTATTGTAAGTTTTCCGGTCAATCCGGTTGACCGATGTACGGGCATTGGCAGTCACATCAACCGCACCTATTCCAATAACATCGGGTTCAATTTCTATCCTTCCGAAATCAAGGTCCCTGTTAATGGCTGAAAGGATAAATTCTGAAACTTTCTTCGGCTTATAGCCAATAAACGATACCACCAGGGTATAGGTTCCGAAAGGCACCTTTTCAATCAGAAATGCTCCGTTTTCATCTGAAACGGCACCTGTAAAGGCATCCTGTTCTCCTGTTTTCAAAACGGCAACCGTTGCAAAGGGAACAGTTTCACCTGTTGACCCATCCGCCACATTACCCTTAAGCGAACCTTTTTGTGCCACTGCCGTAAGGGTAAGAACCAGCAAAAGCACTGCTATACAAATCTGTTTCATGTTTGTTTCATAAATCTTTAAAAGGTATTTGTCAGGCTTCAGGGTGAGTATGCATAACTTAGCGGAACGCGATGCTTTCTCCGCCGACCAGTTTCCCATTTGCAGTTCACCGCTGCTTTTCCCGGTTATCCCTTGTTATAAACGAAATTCTCTCTCTGTACCGATTGCGTAACCCTACATTAAAAACCGGTATTACTCAAACAGCACTATAAGGCAATTTACAAACAAACCGGAGGGGGAGGAGGTTCATTTTGATTTCAGCTGCTGTTAGCCAGCTGGCGGATCAGCTGCTGGATTTTTCGTGTGTAAGGCAATTGAGCAGGTGACCCCGGTTCACCTGCTCAAAGTTATAATCCGCCGGTTATCTCTTCCTCAGGTTCAGTAATCGGTATATTCGACAGCGACGGGTTGTACCACCCGGTCTTGTTCTCAACTTTCCAGGTATGCCGCATCACCTCATCCCACAGAGAGCCCAGTTCTCCGCCATGTTTTTTCCATATCCTGTTTCCCTTATGCTGCAGCACTTCCTGACTCTCTGCACGAAAAAGGCCTATCATCACCGGAGTGTTGGTTCCCAGCAGCACACGGAATGTATCCCATGGATAGTCCAGCTTTTTTTCGATGTAGTAGTCCCTGAATTTTCGAAGAGCCTCCTCCGCCTCCTTTTCATGGTCGGGAAGCAGGTAGACAAACATCCACTCCGTATAAGGCTTGTCGGGCCAGGGACTGAATTCCGCCTCTGGGTGATGCGACAGTTCGGGAACCCATTCCATCACGGTGCCGGAAACTGTAGAAAGGTTTATGGAGTTTGCTTCCTTACTGTTGCTTCCGGCTTTTTTAACTTCCGAAACGTGTTCCATCTTCTGGTACAGGGTATCGATGGAGGCAAAACTGAGAATGGGAATTATCCGGTAAAGGGTATTGTCGTTGTTTTGCCAGGCATACACCGGGACCTCAGGGTTTTGCTTTTTCCACAAGTCAACCGCTTCTTTCTGTGCTTTCAGGAACTGTACAGGGCTGACCGCTGTCCCCTTTTCTTCGAAAACAATAAACCACCCCGGTGGCGACTGCTGTGTGGCAGATAAGTGCAGAGCGGAGGAGGCTATTGCCAGGCCAATAAAAGCCAAAAGTATAATCTGCTTCATAGTATGTGCATTTGATTGGGTATATATTAATGTAAGTTACGGAAAGTTAATCATTTATGCAATAGGGACATTTTTGTCGGTGATTTGGTGCGGATTCAGGCAGATTTGAGCAGGTAATTTCTGCTTAAAAAGCATCCGTAGTCGTAGCGAATGAGAGGCATGACTGGCCAAAATTAAGCCCGTGATTCAATGGGGAGGGTAAGTATTGCGGAGTTTGCGCAGGAAGAACAGGAGCCCGTAAGGTAGGGATACAGGAATCAACCCTGCATATAAGTCACGAAAAAAAGAATGATAAATTGCCAGGTATGGGGTTGGAATCTTTACCGTGCCAGGGAAGAGCTTTAGGCTGTTTTTAAAAAGGAGAACGAACCGGAAAGCTTCTTTAACTCCGCCCGGGCGGCAGATAAAAATAAGCTTCATAATGAACCTGAATGGCCTGCCCCGAATGCTGTCGGCAAAATTTTCCGGAACGAAATTTCACCGCCTTATCAGGGTCGAATTTCCACTACAGCCCCGTTTTCAGGATTCCAGATATCGAGATTGTGAGGAATAACAAACACACTATCGTTTGGAACAGAGGAAACCACCTCCGCATTATCCGTTTTTATGGTCCGTACTTCAATTCCTTTTTTATCTATAAAAATCCATTTAAACTGGTTAAACATTCCACTGTCCCGTGTCCAGCTTTTTGCATCGTCATTTGCACGCAGAGGGGCTCCCCAGCATCCTTCGCCCACATAAACAGTTCCTTTTCGGTTATCGCGCACAAAACCCTGTTCACTGTTTTCTTTTGTATCCGGCTTTAAGGGCCATGTTGTTTTAACCGTATGCGCATCGCACTCCACCACCAGTTTTACCTTTTCGTCGTAAAACAATTGTGCCCAGTGCATGTATTGCATGTCTCCTTCCTTTTTTGTTGAAACATGGGGTCGCATGGGCTTATGGTACTGGGCAATTTTCCATCGGGCGTCTTTGTTTTCCTGCAAATCCTTTTTAAGCCATGAAGTTTGATCTCCGGCAATGGAAATCTCGGTGTTCAGTACATACGCACGCACCAGGTTGTCGCCGCACGTAATGGCGTAATAGATTTTTTCGGAAGGGGTATCGAACAGATGATAAACCATTTCATTGTTGGGTTCATGATTGCCTCTGGCTGCAATTACAGGATACATTCTGCCGTCATCGCTTATGGTGTATTGCCAGTCGTCCAGCCAGGCCTGCCATTGTTCCGGTGTGCCTCTCACCGTCATGTCGCCGCCAAACAGCACGGCATGTGGTTTCAGCTTGCTCACCAGAAGGTTCGCATTTCTGCGCGACACAGGATTGTTACGCGAATCTCCGCCTGCGATAAACGACAACCGGGAATCGGGCTCCATGGGGGCAGTTTTGAACCAGAACCGTCTGCTTACCCCTTCACTGTCCTTTATTACAAAAAAGTAGGATGTGTTTGGCGAAAGATCGTTCAGACGCACAAAATTATTTTGCATTTCTGCATAGAACACCGTCCGGTCGGGTTTTGCTTCCCATTTGTAACTTTCCCATTCTTCTTCGTGGTCAAGGTCCCCGTAATACACAACAGGATTTTCGCCTGAGATTTGTTCCCAGCCGATTACAACCGATGTGGCGGGATTATCCCGCAAGGTCAACCGGTATTTTCCGGTTTTTGAATACGTTTGTACCCATATTGCGAGAAGGAAAATGAAAAGAAAGCAGCGCATATAATAAACTTTATTAATAAAAAAGCTGGATTTAGCTGCGATAAATTATGTTGCTGTATTGTTTGGTTAACACTGTCAGGTCTGTGAACATTGACAGGTCATTACTGAAGACTTGCCGCGTACTCAGCTCCTCACAGCGTCAACCAGATACAAATTACATATTTTACTAAACCAAACGATATTCAATTATGTTGTAGAAAAACTGACAATACCTATACCGTTCAGTCAGGCAGTTCTGTCATCATGAATTATAAACATTCGGATTTACAATTGGTTCACGTTACCCTGCGCCTTGCCACTTTCCTGTTGTTTGCCGGCAGAGCGTGGCAGCACCTTTTCTGGGATGCACCGTTCAGGGCGTTGCTGTGGGACAGGGAGGTGATGGAGAATGTTGTTCTGATTATCCGGGGAGGCACCTGGCAGGAATACGTCACCAGCGCTTCCGCCGACCGTTTTATTCAATCGGCGGTTACCGGGTTTGGGATATTCTATGCATTTATGGCTGTGCTGACCCTGATGCTTCGCGGCCGGTTGCTGGCGCGCTTTTCCTGGTTATATATACTCTCTTCTGTGTCGCTGTTGTTTCTGGCCTTCCTTTATTCCAGAGAGAAGTTTCATCATGTGGGCCAGTTTTTTGAATACACCATTCAGTTTCTGCTTCCGTTGTTTTTTCTTTATGCTTCAACCGGGAGGGTTAAATTATCCAGGCTGCTGCTGTATATGAAAACAGCCATTGCACTTACCTTTTCAGCACACGGATTATATGCCGTGGGAGTTTACCCTCAGCCTGGTGTGTTTGTCGATATGTTCATCAGTGCACTTGGTGTGAGCGAAGCAACAGCAAGGCAGATGCTTTACGTAGCCGGAGTGCTCGATTTTGTTGTGGCAGTTAGCCTGTTTATCCCCCGGCTGGCAAAATATACGCTCCTGTATGCTGTATTATGGGGCGGTTTAACTGCCGTTGCACGTTCATGGGCCAACTTCTATCCCGAATTTCCACTCATCAGCCTGCATCAGAATTTGTACGAGACCCTTTACCGGATGCCCCACATGCTGGTCCCGCTGGCTGTTGCCTTTATTCTGCTGATGCCAAAGCAGATTAATGGTTGCCTCAATCAACACACACTGAATTAATTCACATTATCACCGTGCCTGGATGCCTGTTCTTTAAAATATGCCGCTTTCCAGTCAGAATAAACTTTAAGGGTGCTGCTTAAATGATTTTCATTGCTGTTGTTTTTAACCATTACCGGGTTGCCTAAATGCAGGGAACTTAGCTGGCGATTATAATATACTTCCACCATGGAAATAGTGTAAGGGATAAGCGTATGACTAAGTATTAACGGGCATTTTTAGATTGTAGCAGAACTTTTGTCAATTTGTATTTATCAATGCAGGTGTCTGACGAAGCAGTACGAAAGTCTTTTGAAAACTCAACTGTATTTCCCGTTTTCGTCAGAAGATACTTACCTGCAAGAATTAATGTCCAGTCAAATTCTGCAGTCCAATTACATTCATTTTCAAATATGATAGTATCTCCATTAATTAAATAAGTCCCACGACAAAGTGCCGGGTATTTTGTAAAGTTGCTCGAACCACTCCATTGATTTCCATTGAATGTTAATGTTATATGTGCTGTGTCACTTTCAGTCCAGACAATTTGTCGTTGAAAAGTTCCAATATAAGTTCCATCAGAAATATATTTCTGTATTTCTTCTTCTTTTTCACAACTTATAAAAAGTAATAAAGCGCCAATAAAAAAGAGTGATTTCTTCATGATGTTTTTAATTTATGATGAAATAAGTAATATATTGGTTGCGTAATATTTAGTCATTTTGAAATTGGGCGTGAAGTCGACATGCTTTTCCCTGGTTCGCGATAATTTTTTATTCACAACATCATTTCTACAATTTGATTATACAAAATTCTTTATAGATTTACTCCATAATTTTAAACCTGGATTAATGCTGTTATTACCGAATACAATACCCATACAAGTTTCCGTTAAGTTAAGCTGTTGCAGGAGAAATCAATCCTTGCAGCGGTTGGGTGAATGCTCCCGGTTATAAGTGATGTAACACTACTAAAATTTTTAGAAAAGGATGAAGAAACTATTAATCATCTTATTGCTGGCTGTCTTTTCTTCGGTTCTTTACGGACAGGGCCAGGATTATGTTATTTTAAAATCTGCCGGAACATTAAAACCAGATACTGTATTTGGGCAAGTAATTATTCCTGAAAACGGAATAATTTCTAAAGCGAAAATTTTAACTGCTGACGGGAAAGAGAAATATCATCCAAACATAGTAATTGGATTTAAATGTAAAGATAAATATTTTGCCAGTGTTCCTTACAATTCGGCAGGAAATGTCTTTGCTGAAAGAATAGTTAGTGGAAAAATAGATTTGTGTTACTATGATACCAACCCTAAAGGATATAACAACGGATTAGCAGGAGTAGCTGCGGCAAGCCTGACCAGCTATTATTTTATCAAACCAAACACGAAAAATACTTATTTAAGAGTTCCCCATTCAAGAGAAAAAGCAAGAGAGGAAATATCATTGTTGTTTAAAGACAATTTTGAAATTACTCATTCTGTTTTGTCTGAAGATTTTCGGGTATGGAAGCTTCCGGAAATAGTAAAACAATACAATGATCAAAAATAAAAAATAAACAAAGGGCAAATTTTCTCAATTACCATGGATTCCTGTATAGATTACAATTATGCACAGAAAAATGATTCAATTTAGTAAAAGGATACTTTTCCTGATATTCTTGTTACTATTATTTAGTAATTGCTCAACAACTTTAAATTTCAAAAATTTAAAGTATGATAAAAACCTTCAGGTATATAAATATCCAATTGATGAAAATAATTCATTATTTCCAAGAAATGAGAACAATCGGTTAATTGATAAAAGCAATGTTGATAGTTTCTATACGGAATTAGAAGCAAAAGAATTCCACTATAGTTTTGATGAAATTTTAGAAAAAGATAATTTAAAATTTATGGATTATCAAATTGCGAAACATTATTCTGAAATCAACAAACTTATTGCTTCAAAGGAGTTTCATTCTGCTTTATCAAAATTAAATAATCTGGAATTAATGTATCCGGACATCAAAAAATACAGTGATTTTCTTTTTCTTAAAGCCATTGCATATGAACAATCAGATAGTATAGATAAGGCAAAAACAAGCTATGCTGACTTTTTGAATTATTCATCCGGCAAATATTCAAAAAGGTTTAGAGGATATCGTGATTCAGATATTAATGATAGCATCTGGGGAACAGAAAGAAAATATGTAAAGGAAAAATTAACTGGTTATACTGTAAATGATTATGACAGATTTCTGACAGACTTTAAACCCAACTTTCATTACAATAGTTTTCAACCGGGATTTCTTATAAATTCTGAGGACTATTCCCGAGGTGTTGAGTGGATTACTATGTTCGTATTAGGTTTTGATTATTCGGATAGGTTTGGCATAGGCTATCAGGTAAACCGAAAAACAAAGAGCGATTTTGATATAAATATATGGGCCATGACATCGGGCAAAACGATAGGGTTAGGAGGAGGAATGCCCATTCAAATTTATAAATCCTCAACGAACAGATTTGGGTTAAAATTTAGTCCTTTTGTAAGTGTTGCTTATACCGACAGCATTTTAGTTGATAATAAAAGCTATGGGATACGACAAGGTGTTTTTAATTTTGGAGCAAAGTTATCTGGTGGATATTATATCGTGCCTAAATTATCACTAGGTGCTTATTATAGGTTTAATTATCATAATGCCAATAATCCATTAATTACAAAAAACTACAACATAAACATTTGGTGGCAGAATGAATATGACCTGAGCTTATATTATACCATTTCAAAAGGAATTAGCCTAAAAGGGGGAGTTTATAACGGAGACATGGCGGGGGGGATTTTCTGGAGTGGATGGGAAGTGTCATACAATATTACAGATCCGGGACTTATAATAAGGATTGATATGTATTGATTGGTGCTGTGGTTTTTCAGTGGTAGAATTTTCTTCACCATCAAAAAAACAAATACAAATTCTCATACCGGCAGAAGCTACTTGTGTACGGGTAATTTTTTATCTGTTTTTGCTTCTGAATTGCAGCAATAAAAGGAACCGGATACGGGCAGGCCGGAGGAATAATTGCTGTCGGTCTGTTTTTCATATGCAGTCACCTGCAAAAGGAAAGCTGATAAATTTGTTGACCAATGTTTTAAACAAGAATTGTTGATGACTGTTACTTGTTAAAAATGAATATGAATTAAATAAACTGCTATGAAAAAGAATCTTTTATTCCTCCCGGTTTTTTTGGTTATTCTGTTAATTTCTTCCTGCGGGGGAAATACCGATGTTGTTGATTCAGGTACCTATGATGGTAAAATCAAGGAAGTTGAACCTGATAAAACAGAAATCTATGTTACCACAGAGGATAACAAAACCCTTGAGCTTTATTTTACTGAGGAAACAAAATTAACCCGTAACGGACAGGTTGTTGAATTTTCTGAGTTAAAGGAAGGACAGAAGGTACAGGTTGAAGTAGAAAAAGTGGGCAACAGGCTGGATCCGAAATCGGTAAAAATTATGGAATGACATGAATGAATTACCTGATTTCTGGAGAACGGAGATCTGGCATCCGCTCTCCGTTCATTTGCCTTTGTCGGTTTTAATGTTAGGTTCATTGTTTTTTCTCACAGGTTTTTTCACCAGGCGCCCGTTCTATGAAAACATGGGCAGCATACTGCTTGTAATTGGTACTGCAGGAGCATGGCTGGCTATTTACACCGGCAATCTGGCCGATGGTATTGTTTCCCGTCAGATATGCGATCCGCCTGTACTTAAAACGCACCAAACCAATGCCTATGTGGTAGGATGGCTCTTCGCTGCAGCCTCAGCCGTTATTGTAATTGATTACCTGGGTTTTCTAAAAAAAATTCGAAGGCTTTTTAAACTCTCCGTTCTTGTTCTGTCTCTCACCGGATCAGGATTTTTAATATATACCGGCCATTTGGGCGCTACACTGGTTTACCAGCAGGCCGCAGGGGTTCATATCCCCTCGGAAGACTGCAGCGAATTTGCGGACTGACTTTACCTGCTGACTTGAAATTCAGCTGGTTAATAAAATACGTACTGAGCATCTTCGCCAGGATTTATTACTAACATTAAAAGTATTATTTCGCTTTGTTTCTTTTCTAAGCAAAGAGTACAGTGAAACAATTCAACTATACCACTTTTTTATCAGGTGTTGGTTATAATGCTGCGACAGAAATGAAGAAAGACTTCTGTCGATTTAGGATTGAACCAGTGACCCACTGATTATTATAGCTCAGGGGAGGATGCCCTTTATGCCCTGTGCCTGAGTGTATAATCTCCTTTTTATTTCATCGTCGATGATGTTGCTGCATGATTTACGGAAATTTTCCAGAAATACAGCATCCCCGGGAAGGGTTTTCAGCGCCCGCAGGTACACTTCAGCGGCATTTTTAAAATTTTCATTCTTTTGATACAGGCTTCCCAGTCCGTCAAAATAACGGGGGCCGGGATATATCCGGATAGCAGCTTCAAAGTTTTCAGCTGCTTTTTCGGGTTCAGCCATTTTTTGGTACAAACCGGCAAGCTGGTAATGGTATTTGTCCTTGTACACTTTTTCCGATTGAATGGCTTTTTCAAGGCAGGAAACCGCCTCTTCATATTTTTCCTGCATTTCCTTAATTTCTGCCAGATACCCAAGATATACCGGATTAACTTTATTGATTTCAATAGCTTTTTCATACCATTCCGCAGCTTCTTCCAACCGGTTTTGGTAAACAAGCGCCATTCCCAGATTGGTCATGTAAATATCGTTTTCCGGATCATGTTCCAATGCTTTGCGTACCAGTTTTTCAGCGGAAACATAATCCTTATTTCCGAAATGAATTTTACCGGCTTTATCATAAAATCCAGGCTCACAGGGTGCTCCCTCCAAATATGCATGAACTGCCTTTTCCGTCTCCCCGAGTTTTTCAAAGGCAAACCCAAGGTTGTCGTACCCCAGCGGGTCATCCGGTTTTAATGCGGTGTATTTTTTAAAATGAATGACGGCATTTTTATAATCGCCCTTTGTGAAATATATCAGCCCCAGCTTGTTTACCCAATAACTGTTGCCCGAATCCGCCAGGAGCTTTTCTTCCAGTGCTTTTATTGCCTCTTCATATTTTTTAGCGTATGTAAGTGCAGCAATCAGGTTATCGTAATAAACGCTATTGTTGGGATCCCGTTTGCTTGCTTCCAGGTAGTTATCGTAAGCAGTTTCATAATTGCTCCGTGCGAACCAGGTATTCCCGATGTAGTTTAAATAAATTGCTGCATGTTGCGGGGGAGCAAGCTGCAATGCCTTGCTGAATTCCGCTTCTGCTTCTTTGTATTTCTGCCGATAGTGGAAGGCCAGTCCCAGATTTTGCCGGTAAATGTAATCTTCAGGATATGCATCTGCCGCTTTTTGGAAATAGATTTCAGCATTTTCATAATCCTTCGAACTGAAATAGATCTCTCCAATGCTCTCATTAAGGGCGGGTTCCAGTTTTGTTCCTTCACGAAATATTTTCAGGGCTTCTTCTGTTTCACCTTTCTGCACCAGCGTATCTCCGAGGTTTTTGTAATTAGGATACTTGTCAGGATTTAATTCCAGTGCTTTTTTATAGAATTGCACCGACTTTTCAAAATCTTTCTTTTCAAGAAAAAGTTTTCCCAAAAAGCTGCAAATCAATTCATTTTCCGAATCGATTTGATAAGCCTCCATGAATATCTCTTCGGCTTTTTCCAGGTTTCCTTCCTTTTGATAGGCTGCTCCCAGGAACTGCATGCTCATGAGCTCTTCCGGTTCAATTTCAGGAGTTTGTTTAAAGATTTCAATTGCTTTGTTCAGGTACTGTTTCGATTTTTTTGTATCGTCGTATTTTTGCAGAATATTCCATCCCAGCTGGAAGTAATATTTTCCTTCCGATGGTTCGAATCGGGCGGCTTTCAGGAAAGCATCCTCAAAGAATTGTGCATACCCCAAGGCATTGTATGCATTTCCGATGTTCTCATAATACACTGCTTTTGGATGAAGTTCAATAGCCTGTTGGTAAAACGCAACAGCTTTTTCAAATTCCTGCTGATTGAAATAAAATATGCCGAGCCGGTTCAGGTAAATATCCTTACTATTTTCCGACAGTTCAAGCGCCGCCCTGTAATGTTTTTCAGCTTCCTTGTGCTTTCCCATGTTTTCACAGGCATGACCCAGGTTTTCATAGTAAACCGGATCGGGCCGGAGCTTAATTGCCGTGGTTAGCAATTCAATTGCTTCAGTATATCTTCCCTGACCCGATAAAAAGAATGCAAGCCGGTTGTACTGTTTGTCATTGTCCCCGCCTTCAGTTTCCAGTGCCTTGCGGTAATTTTCTTCCGCTTTTTTCAGCTGATGCAAATTTTCGTATGACAATCCAAGATTTTCAAAATACACCGGTTTGGGGTTAAGTTCAGCTGCCAGTTCATAATGAGTTATAGATTTCCTGTATTTTCCCTGGTTATAATAGAAGATTCCGAGCCGGTTTTCATAGATATCCTTATCGTACTCAGCCATCTCAACAGCCTTCATGTAACTTACTTCAGCCTGTGCTGCTTTACCCAACTGTTCAAAGGCATAACCCAGGTTTTCGTAATAAATTGAGGATGTTTTAAGTTCAATGGCCTTTTTCAGCATTTCAACCGATTCCCCGTACTTTCCCCGTTCGGTCAGGAAAAAACCCAGACGGTTGTAATACTTTCCTTTGTTATCATCCGCTTTTTCAATGGCTTCCCTATAGCAGCTACCGGCCTTTTCATAATCCCCGCTTTTTTCCCATGCCAGCCCCAGGTATTCCAATTTTGCGGGATTTCCCGGGTCAATAGCCGTAGCTTTTTCAAAACGATTCACCGCCTCGTGAAACAATGAGTTTTTGTAATATATAATTGCCGATCGGTAATGGAAATCGCCTTCAAATGGTTCTCCTTTAATATTGTGTATTTTTTTCAGCAGCGAAATTCCGGACTCCATGTCCATGTCCAGTTCTGCAATATCGCATAAAGGCACAAGGCCGAGGCTTTTTTCCGGATCGTGCTTCAAAGCCAGGAGATAGTATTTTTGTGCATTTCGAATATCTCTTAATTTTTCATAAGCGTTTCCATAATCGTTGTAAATATAATGAAGCCACTGAGGCCGGTATTTTTCACAAAATTTCAGGTTTTGGATTACGGCTTTCCAGTTTTCTTTTTTCCTGTAGAGTGCTGCCATTCCCCAATACCCGTCGAATGACTGCGGATCGAGAGCAATGGTTTTTTTAAAAGCTTCTTCCGACTTATCAAGCTCTTCCTTGTCGAGGTAGCAGTAGCCAAGATTGCAATAGCTCTGAACCCTGCCGGGAAAAAGTTCAATGACCCTATCGTAATATTCTTCCGCTTTGTTGAAATCCTTGTTTTTTTGATACACAAAAGCCGCATTGTTGAGTGCGGTATATTTAAACTCCGGATCCAGTCGGATAATGTATTCGAGCAAGTCTCCGATTTCAGCTGAATGTTTTTCAAAATAGGCAGGATGATCGTTGAGCAAAAGCAGGCGGTTGTACAAATCTGCTTTCCCGGGATTTTCCCTGATTCCTTCATTGTACCAGTTGGCAGCAGCTTCATAGCGGTTTTCTGCCTTGTACAAATTTCCAAGAACAATGTAGTTTTCATAATCTTTTTTGTCAAGGTCCAGCGCTTTCTGCAAAAAATCTCTGGCCTTGTCGAAATCTTTTCGTTGAATAAAATACTCCCCGAAAATGCGTTCGGTGCGGGCGGTTCCGGATTGCAGCCGTTTCGCCTGCTTAAAATGAGCAAGTGCTTTTTCATATTCCAACAGATGGTACAGTTGAATCGCTCCGGCCAATATATGTAAATCGGTCCTTACATCTTTTGCAATATGGTCTTTGCCGATAAAAAATTCGAACAACAGCTTTCCTTCCACCCATCTCTCTTCGGTGATGTAGGGAAAATAATCTTTGATGTACCGGAATTCTTCTGCATAAGCATCCGGAACTTTCAGTTCAAGCAAAAAACTGCAGATTTCGTGGTTCAGCTTCGACAGTTCTTTTCCAAACATTTCGAGCCACCGCAACCATCCTTTTTGTTCACCGGATTTAAAGATCTCCGACAACTCTTCCTCATAATTCTCTTTTTTAAACTGGATAAACTGCCGCCGCAACTGAAGAATAATTGAAAATTCCTTCCCGTTGTCGAGATTTTCTCCCAAATAAACATCCAGGCGGTCCTCAATTTTTTTGTAATCTTCAGAATTAGATAGCAGCTCCCTGAACTCTTCCAGCATTTCCGTAATCCGAAACATGTTGCATCCGCAGGTGGCAGCCTGAAAATAATCATCTGCCAATGGTTTGTTCATTTTTTCGATACTGTTCATTTCTGTTACAGATATTCCGGTTTAATATCCACCTCCTTCAGGTTTTCAACTCTTTGATGAAGGGAATCTACAATTTCTTTTTCATTATCGGGTACATTTGCGGCCGTTTGTGAGGCAGACCAGAGATCTTCAATGCCCTGGAAGAGTTTTTGGTAAGCTTCCGTCAACAAAAACGAACGTAAAGATTCCAGGGCACCGGCAATGCTGTTTTCAATTTTGGTATGAATGCCGATTTTAATTTGGTACAACGATGACGACCAATGTGGTGAGGAGCGCAGCGACTGGTCGTTTCCGTTTCCGTTTCCCATGAATTCATCCGGTTTTCCCGGGTTACTGTACGAATGCATCTGGTTTCCCGGAATGTTTCCGGGACCGGGTTTCGGGACGGCAATCTCGGGGCGCATTGACCGCGATGCTCCTGCTTCCCTTTGTGCCCCTTTATGCAGGGTTACCAGCGGATGCCCCTGCGAGCAAAAAACATCGGATGCAGAATATCGCTGTTTGTTGTTGTAATGCGGGCATCCCGGAGTATTGCAGAATTTTAGCAATTTTTCCTGCATTTCAACATAAGGCTGTTTTTTTTCTTCCGGCTTTTTCAGCTTCAAAGGTTTGTCGAGATAGGTGCAAAGAACCGGACTTCCAAAGGCTTTCTGGTAAAATTCGCCATATCCGCCTAATTCATATCTTCCGGCCGATACACATGCTCCAATATTTTTTCCTTCCAGAAAATTGGTGTAAAATGTTTGTGTGAATTGAAGTGCATGATCTTCCTGGATGGGATTTTGCATAGCAATTACGTAGGGTACGCGTTTTTCCAGAAGGCACATAATTATTCCCGTATTGTTGATGTAATCTACAATTCTTCCGCCATTGCATACCTGCAGAAACACGAGTTTCGGCCGGAGACGCGAGTCGCTGATAACGTTGGCAAACCGGGAGTCGCTTAACGGGTAAGGTTCAAATAATCCTCCGGCACTTTCGCTTTCTTTTGTGAATATCAGCATTCCATTTTTGTCTTTCACAAATCCGTGGCCTGCAAAATGAATGACGTTTGGAGAAAAATCGCCATCGTGGGGGCTAATTTTGCCGTTGAATTCTTTTCCCAGCGAATAAATTTCGGAGTGATTGTCCCGACCTGAGTTGAGCTGGTTTTTAAAACGAACCGGGTTGGGCGAAGGCTGATAAAGGTATCTGACCTGCAATTTATCTTCCGGATAGATTTTCGTTAAATCTGAAAAATAGTTCAGCAGTTCCTTTTTTTTCTTTACAGGCTTTTCAAAAGGATCGGCAATTATCAGGAGAATTTTCAGCGGAGGCAAAATTTCCGACATTCCTTCATCGTGCGATTCAACAAAAGTGAAAGGAACCTTTCGGTAAAAATTAATTTCACAGGCAGTACTTGCGGCTAAAAAAGGTTCATCCAGTTTCAGTTCTTTTTCACCAGGCTTAAAATAGATGTATTCCCATGGAAGAATGGCCAGATCATCAAACTCTTTTTCCTGTTCAAACTCAAGAAATATATTGTATGCGCCGGAATCATTATTACTAATGGCTTTTTTGTACCAGTCCTTAAATTCGATGATGAGGTTTTCATCGGTAAAAATCAGGTCGAACAGCAATTCTCCCAGGGCTTCAAAATCTTTTCGGTTGAATACCGACAACTGCGCCGATTCAAACTCCATATCGAGGTATTTGCGCAAAATGGTTACGATTCGGCGATCACGCACCTCCTCTTTTACGGTGTTGGCATAAAGGAAAGGCTTTCCCAAGTCAACTCTCCAGGCAATTTTGGTTTCATTTTTACGCTTTAAAAATTTGATAAAAAAATCGGCCATCGCACAAAATTTTTTAAAATTTCAAATCCGCCATTGCCTGATCCATTATCTGGTCTACCGGGTCCACCGACCCTTTCACCATGTCTGCGCCATCGAGTTTGGTGAGTACTTCCACAAAACCATTGATTTCTTCCGCTTTTTCCTTCCAGATTCTGTTGGCCTGAGCTTCCGTTAAATCAGGGCTCATCCGGATGGTTACTGCAAGTTGCATCAGTCTTTTCTTTAAATTGGCAAGGTACTTTTCGGTGATTTCATCCTGTTCGCGGATGGAGTTGTAGATGCTTTTGTAATCCTTGTAGAAGGCAAGCGTTTCCAGGTCTTTCCTGTTTTCGGAAATGCCGATTTTAAACAATATAAAATCATCTTCACGGTAAGGTTGTGCTGTTTCCAGAGTATCGCCATAGCACAACTGTTTATTCTTCACCCAGAATTTGTTTTTATCCAGACCATCGGCCCGTATTAAAGCAAAATATCCGGGACGGAAGGTATTTCCTGCCGCCTGACCAAAGTTGTTGTTTAATCCCAGCAACGGATTGGTCTGTTCAAATCCCAGCAACGAATCGAAACCTTTTAAAACCACCCTTCCGATTTTTGTGTAACTTTCGATACCTGCTGAGAAATCGAGGCTGTTCGATACATCCTCGATTACGTTTAAAATTTTTTCGATGTTGTTTACTTCCTTTACACTACTCAGGATAAGGCTTAATGAAACATTTCCGCCCCGCCAGGGATAAATCCCCACAATGGGCGTGTTCAGAAAAAGCATTCCTTTTGGCAGCCTTTGTTCAAATTTTTTCAGGTGCGAAGGACCAATAACATAAGGAATTTCAATGGTTTTCCCATCGTACTTAAAATTACAAACCGAGAAAACCATTGGCGAAAAGTTCTGGTGCCACAACCGTTGGTACGACAGGAACATTTCGGTTACACTGATCATAAAGTAATGCTTTTTGTCATCGAATTCTTCGGGAAGGTTTTCGGTTCCATCTGTTTTTTCATCGGGGAATTCAATGTAGGCAGGGACAAAGGTGGGTGCATGACGAACTTTTTCCCACAGGTTGTTAAAGAATTGAGATAAAGCCATTTTTATTGATTTGATGTTACATTATAATAAAGACTTAATGGTATTTTACCCCATCAATTTACAAAAAAAAGAATTGACAGGCAAGGGAATTGGAAAAAGAGATTGTTAAAGTTGCCGGGTTGCTGCAATTTGAAAAATCTTTAGTAGATTTAACCAGTGAAGACTGGCTGGCAGATTTTCAGCTGCTGTATGCCAGCTGGCTGAACTGCTGAATTGTTTAACCTGAACGATAATGGAGCAGGTGTTCGCAGGTTACCGACTCAGGAAGAAAGGTTCAGCTGCTGAAATCAGGAATCTAAAATCAAACGATGATGAGGTTAGTGTTCATTCTTTTTTTATCGCTTTTAAGCTGTTGGGCTGCAGCTCAAAACAAGGGTCCAAGAGAAACTGTAAATCTTAACGGAGTATGGCAATTTGAACAAACGGAGTCTGCCTTTCCGCCTGAAAATTTTACCCGTACAATTCCTGTCCCCGGGTTAATTCATCTGGCAAATCCTAAAATTGAAGATTACGATAAGTTCTTTAAACGTCCGCATAAAAGTGAAGAAAAGACCTCTCACTCGGTATACGACATAGATTATACACCCAAATACAGCTGGTATAAAAAATCGATTTTCCTGCCTAAGGAGCTTGAAGGAAAGGAAGCCGTTTTAACCCTCCTGAAAAGTCAGTTTGTTACAACTGTAATTGTAAACGGACAGGATTTTGGATCGTACATGGAGTGTTACACACCCGTAGAGGCCAATATTACACGCGCATTAAAATACAATTCGGATAATGAGATTCTGATACGCGTTGGCGACAGGACGTGGCTCCCGGAAGCAGCAGCAGGCAGCACCGATAAAGAAAAGGAGCGCTATCTGCCCGGAATCTGGGATGATGTATCCTTATCGTTTACAGATAAAATACGAATTAACCGTTTGCTGGTACTGCCAAACCTGAAAGCAAAAAAGTTAACGGTAAAAATGCAGTTAAGAAACCTCTTCCCTCCGCAAATAGGATATGGCGACCCTAAGTATGACAGTGTGAAGATAAACGTTACCGTATTTGAAAAAAAGTCAGGTAAAAAAGTACAAAGCAAAACATTTGCAGGTCAGTCGAAAAGAGGGAATATAAGCCTGCTGGAAACAACAATCGATATTCCTTCCCCCCACCCGTGGACTCCGGATAATCCGTTTTTGTATACGGCTCAGACAGAGGTTTGGTACAACAGCCTTCCTTCCGATCGCAAAACCGAAACTTTCGGCATACGCGATTTCACACGAAAAGGAAAATTTTTCTATCTCAATGGTGAAAAGACCTATTTAAGAGGAACGAATGTGACTTTGCACCGGTTTTTTGAAGATCCGGATTGCGGTAACTTAATATGGGACAGGGAATGGGTAAAAAAATTATTAATTGACTATCCCAAAGAGATGAATTGGAATGCCATGCGCATTTGTGTCGGAATTGTTCCCGATTTTTGGTACGACTTAGCCGACGAGTATGGCATTATGTTTCAAAATGAATGGTTGTATTGGCAGGATCACGGCTGGGATGAACAAATCCGCAAGGAGTATACCGACTGGGTTTGGTCGGATGGAAATCATCCGTCTGTTGTAATTTGGGATGCCATTAATGAAAACTGGAATGATTTTATTGGAAATCAGTTAATTCCTGAACTCATGGAACTGGATCCTACCCGGATATGGGATTCAGGTTACATGACCTCGGAACAGTTAACGACGGGACTCGATGAAATGGACGAACCACATCCCTATGCCGGTTTCCGGCCTTGGATGAATACAGAAATGTACGAGGCAGATCCCTATCCGTTGGGCAGTTTAGACTACCGCAACAGGGTCACTTTAAACAGTATGGAGTCAGGTGCAGTTCAATTGGTCAATGAATACGGATGGATTTGGCTCTGGAGAAATGGAGAACCCGCTAAACTGACTGTGGGAACTTACGGTTACTTTTTAGGTGAAAATGCATCGCCCTTCGAAAGAAGGGAACTGCAGGCTTACTGGCTGCAGCTGGAAACAGAATGGCTAAGGTCTGTCAGGGAACATGCCGGGGTTCTGGCCTTTTGTTACCTGGCGAATAACTATGGTTATACAGGAGACTGGTTTATTAACGATATTGCCGATCTTGAAGCAGGCCCAACCCTCACCTGGTTTAAGCATGCCTTCGCTCCTGCCGCTGTCTTCATTAACCTTACGGATGAACGGTATACAAAAATTACCGAACCTCATGAACCCGGTTCCGAATTCTTATTCTCCCTGGCAGGAATAAACGACCATGCAAATCCGGTGACCGGACATACCATACTCAAACTGTATAATTCTGCGGGAGAAATTGTTCAAACACAGGAAGTCCCAACAACCTTACCCCCGAATATCAAAAAAGATTTTTCCATAAAACTGGATATTCCGGAAGAACCGGGGGGTTATCTGCTGGTGGCTGAATTTTTGGCTGATGGTGAAAGCTGGCCTGTTATCAGCCGGAGGTACTTGAAGGTCGGACAAATGAGTTCTTACAACTATTTCACGTACATTCCCTGACTCAAAGCGGAACCTTCAGCTGCTGACAAAAGTTTAGCTGTTGCAGTAAGTCAGATTTCCTGTCACATTGGTATGGGTATTTGGCAACAAACACCAGGTAGTCATTTTTACTTGCATTGATAAAACCTTATATTTTTTAATGCAGTCCCAAGTCTCTGTTTCTGGGCTGTGGCAAAAACCGGATCTGGTTCAAATCCTTATCGGGTAACGTCCTTTTTTATCTCTCTTTCGGCGAAGGTCCTGTCGATTTCAGCCTTCAAATATTCTTCAATCATTGCCAGGACTTCTTCGCCGAATTCGGCGGATATGTGGCTACGGATTTCCTCTCCCCTGTACCAGCCCTTTTTTCCCGTACTATAGTCCACAATGGAATTCAGACGTACGCCACCTGGAACAAGGGCAGCCCATATCGAACCTTCATATTTCGCTCCATGATCGACCACACCGCAGGCCATGATTTCACCGAACGGAATGACAGTGGCTCTGCCACTGTCATTGAACCGGGCGGCTTCGTCCAGGAGGATTTCGCCCTGGATTGATGGCCAATGCCCGGAATAGGCGACGATCACCTGAAAGCCGAGGTTGGCCAGTCCGTTGAAAGTTTCATTCAGAAAGCGGCGGAAATACGCTTCCGAGTACATCATGTCGGCCGCCTGTCGGTTGACCCGGCGATAATCTTCTTCGCTCTGGTCGGTTCGGCGGTCACCATGGATGCCTGCCAGGTGGTTGACGGGCAACACTACTCCACCGAATTTGTCGGCCAGGCGCAGGCAGATGAGGTGGGCTTTGTCTGCGTCCAGGCCCCAGGGCAGATGTTCGCCATGTCGCTCGATCACTCCCATAGACATCCATGCCAGACGGCCGTTCTTCGATCAAACGAAAGAGCGTGTTGCCGTAAATTTTCTCCCACCGGCGTTCAACTTTGGGGACAGCTGCTGATTCTTTCAGCTGTGTGATCTTTTGCGCCGGAACCTCGCCGGAAAAACAAACAGCGAGCATGACCAATGGAAAAACTACCAACCTCAACAGTCGGGCTTTACTCATCAGCGTTTGCCTTTTCGGGAGGTCAGGCAGGCTGGCTAGCTCGACACGTTTTGTTACCGCTATAACAATCATATTTATTCAGATGCTCTAAAATTCATTTTTAAGCTATTGATTCATGAAAAATCGTAGAACCCGTTAATCGATTTTTTTTGAATCGAAGTCAATTTACGATTTTTTTGAATTATCGAATCTGAAAATTTACTTTTTTAGTAACTTTTATCCACATTATCCGACGATTCTGCAAAATTGAAAGGAATTCGCCTTAATTAGCTGATAGCCAGTTTTCGATGTTTTAATTAATTACTCTCCTAAAATGCTGGTTTTGTGACCTATCTCCTTCACTTTTCCGGTAATTATCTTCCCGCGTTTTGTGTAAATGGAATCCAGTTCAGTTTGTGCAAAATGGTTAACCGTAACAAAGAAAAACATTGCGAACAGCACCCGGCTTTTCATGGCAGGTAGTTTTGGTTATTTATTCAAGTTAAGCTTTTTTTTGCCACCAAAGCACAAAAGCACCAACTTTCACCAAAAGGATTTGGAATTTCTTTATTGGTGAATTGATGTATTCGTGGCTGATTCTTTTTTACCACCAAAGCACAAAAGGACCAAATTTCACCAAAAGGATTTGGTGTTCCTTATTGGTGTATTGGAGTTTTGGTGGCTGATCTTTTTTTGCCATCAAAGCACAAAGGCACCAAAATTCACCAAAAGGATTTGGTGTTTCCTTTTTGGTGTGTTGTTGTGTTGGTGGCTGATTCTTTTTTGCCACCAAAGCACAAAAGCACCAAATTTCACCAAAAGAATTTGGTGTTCCTTTTTGGTGTGTTGTTGTGTTGGTGGCTGATTCTTTTTTGCCACTAAAGCACCAAAGCACGAAAATTCACCAAAAGGATTAGGTGTTTCTTATTGGTGTGTTGGAGTTTTGGTGGCTGATTCTTTTTTACCACTAAAGCACGAAAGCACCAAAGTTCACCAAAAGGATTTGGTGTTCTTTATTGGTGTATTGGAGTTTTGGTGGCTGATCTCTTTTTTTGCCACCAAAGCACAAAAACACAAAAATTTCACCAAAAGGATTTGGTGTTCCTTATTGGTGTATTGGAGTTTTGGTGGCTGATTCTTTTTTGACACCAAAGCACCAAAAGCACCGGTGGTTAAATTTTTTTCCTTTCTTTATATCAAAATCAACGAAATGAAACAGATATCCTTCTTAATCGTTGCAGCCGTTGTTCTTTTATCGTGTACCGACAACGAAATTGCGCAATGGAGAGGCCCTGCCCGCGATGGAATCTATCCCGACAGGGATTTGTTAAAAGAATGGCCTGCCGGTGGACCTGCCCTTTTGCTAAAGATTGAAAACATAGGAAAAGGATTATCGCAGCCGGTTGTATACCGGGATATCATCTACATTACCGGGCTTAAACACGATTCCGTTGATGTGATATCTGCCTTTAATATGGATGGAACCCTGGTATGGGAGAAGGTGTTCAGCACAGCCTGGCAACGGATTTATCCCGAATCGCGGGGAACACCCACCATTGAAAACAACAAAATTTACCTGATAGGCGGAAGCGGGGAACTGGTTTGCCTGAATGCAAAAAATGGCGCTTTAATCTGGAAGCAAAATCCGCACACTTTATTTGAAGGGAAATACCAGCACTATGGAATTGTGGAGTCGGTTTTGCTAACCGGTAAGGCTGCCCTGTATGTTACGGGAGGTGAGAACACTACGGTGGTGGCTTACGATAAAACCACGGGCGGACTGCTCTGGAAAAGCAAAAGCACCGGGGGGCCGAAATCCTATGCCTCGTCGTCGCTGATAGCGTGGGGAGGCAAACAGATTGCACTGGTTCAGAGTGCCAACGATCTGATTGGAATTGATGTGGAAACCGGCGAAGTACTGTGGACGTACAATACCATACAGTATCATGTCATAAAGGGCAAAGGCGAAGGAGCCAACACGCCGCTGTTTTACAACGGCGATATTTTTATCACCTATGGCAACGACCAGCCGGGATTGATGTTCTCCCTTTCTGAAGATGCCAAAAGCATTCGCCTGAAATGGAAAAATGAACTGCTCGACACCCATCACGGGGGGCTGGTGCTGCTCGACGGGGTAATTTACGCCTCCAACATGATTGACAATACCCGCGGGAATTGGGCTGCCGTTGACTGGCAAACAGGGGAAACCCTCTGGGAGGAAAACTGGTTTACCAAAGGTTCGGTTATTGCTGCCGACGGAATGCTCTATTTCTACGAAGAAAAAAGTGGCAACGTAGCCCTGGTGCAGCCCGATCGCCAGCAACTGAAAATTGTAAGCAGCTTCAAAATCGATGACGGTGAAGGGCCTCACTGGGCGCACCCGACCATCCACAAGGGGATGTTGTTTATCCGGCACGGAAGTGTTTTAATGGGTTACGATTTGATGAAATAATGATGCAGCATTTGAAATTGAATTTAAAGATGAATATTTGTTTCAATGGTTGGATGATTGATGCCGGCGGTATCACATGTTTATAGAAGCATCATCATGTGCATGAAATTCGACTCCGGCCGGAGTCGTAGGATCTCTTCCCTCATTATGTTTTCTATATACATACAAATCCGCTGGATTTGTGTTTTGAAATTCGTATTTTTATAATTCTAAATCTTACTATTATGGCCGATACATTTACTCAAATTTACATCCAGGTAGTTTTTGCAGTCCAAAACCGAAATGCACAAATTCACAAGAACTGGGAAGAAGAATTGTATAAATACATTACCGGAATTGTGCAAAATAGAGGACAAAAAATGTTGACGATTAATGGCACATCGAACCACATCCATTTTTTTATCGGGATGAAACCCACATGTTGCCTTTCCGATTTGGTTCGTGAGGTAAAAAAATCATCTGATGCTATGGTTAAGGAAAAACGACTCACGCCATATAAATTTAAATGGCAGGAAGGATTTGGGGCATTTTCGTATTCGCACTCTCAGTTGGGTGATGTAATTCGTTACGTTGAAACCCAAAAGGAACATCATAAAAAGAAAACCTTTAAAGAGGAATATCTTGCATTTTTAAAAGCATTTGAAATTGAATTTAAAGATGAATATTTGTTTCAATGGTTGGATGATTGATGCCGGCGGCATCACATGTTTATAGAAGCATCATCATGTATAGGAAATTCGACTCCGGCCGGAGTCGTAGGATCTCTTCCCTCATTATGTTTTCTATATACATACAAATCCGCTGGATTTGTGTTTTGAAATTCGTATTTTTATAATTCTAAATCTTACTATTATGGCCGATACATTTACTCAAATTTACATCCAGGTAGTTTTTGCAGTCCAAAACCGAAATGCACAAATTCACAAGAACTGGGAAGAAGAATTGTATAAATACATTACCGGAATTGTGCAAAATAGAGGACAAAAAATGTTGACGATTAATGGCACATCGAACCACATCCATTTTTTTATCGGGATGAAACCCACATGTTGCCTTTCCGATTTGGTTCGTGAGGTAAAAAAATCATCTGATGCTATGGTTAAGGAAAAACGACTCACGCCATATAAATTTAAATGGCAGGAAGGATTTGGGGCATTTTCGTATTCGCACTCTCAGTTGGGTGATGTAATTCGTTACGTTGAAACCCAAAAGGAACATCATAAAAAGAAAACCTTTAAAGAGGAATATCTTGCATTTTTAAAAGCATTTGAAATTGAATTTAAAGATGAATATTTGTTTCAATGGTTGGATGATTGATGCCGGCGGTATCACATGTTTATAGAAGCATCATCATGTGCATGAAATTCGACTCCGGCCGGAGTCGTAGGATCTCTTCCCTCATTATGTTTTCTATATACATACAAATCCGCTGGATTTGTGTTTTGAAATTCGTATTTTTATAATTCTAAATCTTACTATTATGGCCGATACATTTACTCAAATTTACATCCAGGTAGTTTTTGCAGTCCAAAACCGAAATGCACAAATTCACAAGAACTGGGAAGAAGAATTGTATAAATACATTACCGGAATTGTGCAAAATAGAGGACAAAAAATGTTGACGATTAATGGCACATCGAACCACATCCATTTTTTTATCGGGATGAAACCCACATGTTGCCTTTCCGATTTGGTTCGTGAGGTAAAAAAATCATCTGATGCTATGGTTAAGGAAAAACGACTCACGCCATATAAATTTAAATGGCAGGAAGGATTTGGGGCATTTTCGTATTCGCACTCTCAGTTGGGTGATGTAATTCGTTACGTTGAAACCCAAAAGGAACATCATAAAAAGAAAACCTTTAAAGAGGAATATCTTGCATTTTTAAAAGCATTTGAAATTGAATTTAAAGATGAATATTTGTTTCAATGGTTGGATGATTGATGCCGGCGGCATCACATGTTTATAGAAGCATCATCGTGTATAGGAAATTCGACTCCGGCCGGAGTCGTAGGATCTCTTTCCCCATCCTGTTTTCTATATACACACAAATCCGCTGGATTTGTTTTTTGCAACTTTCCTTTTCAACTTCAAACAAATATCCGGGTTCTTTTTCGGAATATATTAGCAGGTAAACCCGGATCACCTGCTCAAGGACCTTCAGCTGATGTCAAAAGCAGACCAGCCGGAATTTTCCGGTTAAGCTTTTTTTACCACCAAGCACAAAAGCACCAAAGTTCACCAAAAGGATTTGGTGTTCCTTATTGGTGTATTGGAGTTTTGGTGGCTGATCTCTTTTTTTGCAACCAAAGCACGAAAGCACCAAATTTCACCAAAAGGAATTGGTGTTTCGTATTGGTGTGTTGGTGTGTTGGTGGCTGATTCTTTTTTGCCACCAAATCAGCTGCACAGCGGAGTGAATTGGATGTGGCTGTCTTTGAAGCGGGAGTTTCAAGTCCCTTACTCACGTCAACCTGGGTATGTTTACTGCAGATGTTGATTTAAGTGATATTTTACCTTGTTAACCATAGTTTTTGCCAGTCCAATTGAGGTGTTTATTTCATCCCTTCCGGGGGAAAAATAACGTGGACCGGGATAACGTTCTGTTTGATAATAATCACTTACAATTATTAATTTTACAATATCGATATCATCAAAATCAATCCGGCTGGCTGCATAATTCAAAAGTATTTCCAGTGAATGTGTTCTTGGAATTTTTTCACCATATAAGGCATAAACAGCTTTTAAAGCTTTTTCGATAGCCTGCTGGACATCAACAGCAATAACATCGGTGTAATGGTTCTCTTTATATAAAAGAATTGCAGTTTCCAGGTTTTTTTCTGCAAAAGAAATCCATTCGTTGGCAATTTTTTTGTTAAGCATAAATCACATGACCTTTTGAAAGAATCTCTTTGTAGAACATATCCCCATCAGAAATACGCCTGTTAATTCTTTCCTGACTATCAACAATTATATCAACCGGGATATTCCATAATTTAATTAAATCCCATAATTTTAATTTTAAATTAATTCTGAAATCCCTTAATTCCCGGGCTTCCAGATCTTTAATAATAAATAAATCGACATCGCTTTCCCTGTCGGGATTTCCGTTAGCGTAGGAGCCAAAGAGAATAATTTTTTCGGGTTGCTCCAGTTTAATCCTTTCCACAATTTGAGAAATGTAGCTGTTGATGTCCATTATACAAATGTTTTTTCAAATGTACATAAATTTGCAGTATGTTGTAAACGGTTTTTATTTGTTGTCCTGTCCTGCTGCAGGCAAATTGGCGGTTGCCAGTTGCTGGTATTTAGAATCCGGGAACCCGGAAGCCGGAACTGCTCTTTGCCCTATACCCTGGCTGTTGCTGATCCCCAGCTTAAAAGCTGGGGTTAAAGATCCCTGGTTCTGCTGCCGCGGGTAGTAACCCCGGCATTTATGCCGGGACCCTGATGTCTATGCTTCCCCCCGATCGAAAGATTAATAAGAATATTTGAATCAAGAAGTTTCCCACTCATCGCGAATTTCTTTTTGCCACCAAAGCCTTTAGAAAGTTCACCAAAAGGATTTGGTGTTTCTTTATTGGTGTGTTGGTGTGTTGGTGGCTGATTCTTTTTTGCCACCAAATCACAAAAGCACCAAAGTTCACCAAAAGGATTTGGTATTACTTTTTTGGCGTATAGGTATTGGTGGCTGATTTTTTTTTGCCACCAAAGCACAAAAGCACGAAATTTCACCAAAAAGATTTGGTGTTCCTTTTGGTGTATTGGAGTTTTGGTGGCTAATCTTTTTTTACCACAAAGCACGAAAGCACCAAAGTTCACCAAAAGGATTTCCAGGCAACAAGAGCACTTTCTATTTTGAACTACACAGGCACAAAGGGCACATCAGGTTTTTGGAAGAGCATCAAATCACACCAATGTAAGCACAGGTCAATGAACCAGGATATTTATTTAAACGGATTTATTACAACTAAATCCATTTGAAAGGTTTAAAAAATCGTCTTCATTGGCTGTAACCAGTTCTAAATTATTACTTAGTGCTGTTGAGGCAATAATTGCATCGGGTAATTTGATTTTATTTTTTTGCCGTAGTTGAATTACTTTATCAATTATATTTTTATCGAGATTTATGACCGGAAGGTTTCTGCAAAGTTCTTCAATTATTTGCTTTTCAGTTTTACCGGAAAACCTGTAGCCTAAACTCCAGTCACCAGGTCAATGCCACTTATGGGAAATATTTATAAATATCTGACCGGTGATCAAATGCTGCCAGAATAACTTTATTTTCCTGTAACACTAATCCTATCCTGTAATCCTTCAGACGTATTCTGTAAACCGAATGATGTCCTTTGAGTTTTTTGATGTTTTTTATGTGGTTTAAATCTGGTGATTCCGAGATTTCTTTTATTATCAGGTACAGCTTATTTCTGATCTTGCTGTCGTTGCATTTGGCTACCTGTTTGCCAAATTTCCTGGTAAATTCAACCTCCATTATTCTTTCTTTTTAAGATCGGAAAGAAATTTGCTTTTTTCTTCTTCTGCCATTAAACCGGACTCCAGTCCTTCCCTTATGGAATAATAAATACCCATTTCTTCAGCATCTTCACCGGATAAAATTTTTGCAGAAAAATTAAGTTTTTTTGCCAGTTCCAGCAGCAGCTTTGCATTTTCTCTGGAATCACCGGTTAATAATATGGTTTCCATTTTCTTATTATCTGTAAGTACTACTTCACGAATTTATACAATTTTCAGGATATCCTGTAAAACAAAGATCTCTTTTTTTGCCACAAAGGCACGAAAACACAAAAAGTCACTAAAGAATTTGATGTTTCTTTATTGGTGTGTTGGTGTTCTCGTCCAACAATTGGCGGATTTGGTGGCTGATCTTTTTTTTGCCACCAAAACCAACAGAAGCATCAAATCCCGTCCATGCTTATTGAGCAGGTGAACTTCAGTCACCCGCTCAGGAGAGGGACCTTCACCTGCTGACTAGAGTTCAGCAGGTGAATAATGAGTGATCCATGCTTATTGAGCAGGTGAAACCAAGTCACCTGCTCAGCATCCAGTTCAGGCTTAGCTCTGCAGTTCTTGCCTTGTTTATCAGCTTTCCGTTTCGGATGCCGCAGTAATCAGGATAGGATGAAAACTCCCAGTCAGAAGGTGCTTTTACGAGACCACTTCTGACAGGGTTCTCATGAATGTAATTAAAGCAAACCTGGGGGTACTCTTTTTCGGGGTTTGTGATATTAATTATCGTGCCGTACTTTGACTGAAACCATGCCGGAGTAATCCCATTGACTTCAGAAAGACAAACGGCTTTTGTTCGGTTTTGGAAAAGGCTTCCGGTTATTTTATTCTGTTTCTGGATTGCCCTGGTATACGACCTGAGCATTATTGATATGGAGTCATTCAATAACCGTTTTTTAAGAAGCAGGATGTCTTGGTTTGCCTGTTCTTCCTCTGATATCAGTTCCAGCTCCACTTCATTTACATAAATCATCAGGTGAAAATGATTTGGCATAAGGCACCAGGCTAAAATATCAGCATAAGGTGAAACATAGGTTTTTATTTTCTTAAGAAAGAACAGGTAGTTTTTTCTTGAAAAGAACAGGATTTGTGAATTGTTACCACGGTTGTAAACATGATAGATATGCGTTTTGGCAAATTGCATGATATTGGTTTTTAGGGTTTAAGTTACAAAAATTTTTTAATTCACCTGCTGTCCTTCACCTGCTGACTAAGGTTCAGCAGGTGAATAATGAGTAATCTATGCTAATAGAGCAGGTGAACCAAAGTCACCTGCTCTATTTCCATTACTGAGCAGGTGAACTCCAGTCACCTGCTCAGGAGTTTACACGGCAGTTATTTTCCCGGGGTACATGGAATCGGATACATATTCGGCCAACTGCTCCGAGGTAAGCTTCGGCAGGTTGGCAAAACCCAGGAAGCAGTGTACTTCATGTCCGGCAAAATCTGACGGAATCTTCAACGTGGCTTCACCATCACTTCGGATGCTTCCCTGCACATTGCAGGCGGCATCTTTATGATCGGGACAATAAGCCAGGAGCAGGACGGTGTCGTCCCAACGCGCACCGGGTTTATCAGAAGCGGCAGTCCAGGTGAATCGGATTCGGCTTTCCCCTGCCGGTTCGCAAAATGCCTGATCTGCCGCCGGAAGCGTCCCGTGTGTAACAAGCACCCGGGTAAAATCAACCTCCAGATCGGGAAATGTTCCCTTGATGCCGTTGTGGTAATTGAAGGAAGTAGCTGCATGGAAAGCTGCCCTGGTGGGTGAGCTGTAACCCAAAAACCCAATCCTGACAACCGGCAGGCACTGCTTCAGGAATTCAATGGTAAGCTTCATTTTCGTTCGTGTTGTCTGCTGGGCGATGGTGTTGGCATCGTGATAATGCGCAGGCCTTGCCTTGAGATAGCTGATGCCTCTCCAGGAACTGCCCACAAGATTTCCTATTTTTCCCGACGGGTCGCTGTGAGCCCCATTTTTTATCTTTCCCATAATCGTTCAGTTTTAAATGAATAAAATAATACCGACATTTACATACATATAACCAAAGCTAGTACAAAGTTAGTAAAAATTTAGTATAAAGTTAGTATAAATATAGTAATTTACTAGCTTTATACTAGCTTTTTATTAGCTTCATATATGCTTCATGGATTGTTTTTTAATGTTTCGAATGTTTTGAAGGCTCTCCTGCCCCTGCGGGTGAACACCTGGATTTTTAGACACAAGTATCAGGACTGGAAATGTATCATGTCCCATCTTGATACCTGATACTATTGGTCTTGATACTAAAAAACAGACACAAGACGTTTAGACACAATTATCAGGACTGGAAATGTATCATGTCCCTTCTTGATACTTGATACTATTGGTCTTGATACTAAAATACAGACACAAGATTTTTAGACACAAGTAGTTGTGCTTCACCTGCTGTCCATCGGCTGACGGATCAGCTGGTGAATGAATTGTTTGAAAGGTTTGGGACGCTTTTTGTACTTTTATCCTGAGAAAGTAAATAAATCTTCCTGTATGGCCGATGTACACGATAAAGCAACCCGCAGCTACAACATGAGCCGCATAAAGGGCAAAAATACAAAGCCCGAAATGCTGGTGCGGAAGTTTTTGTATGCCCATGGTTTCCGGTACCGGCTTCATGTTAAAAATCTACCCGGAAATCCCGATATTGTTTTACCCAAATACAAAACTGTAATTTTTATTAACGGCTGTTTCTGGCACGGACATGAAGGATGTAAGTATTTTGTGGTGCCTAAAACAAGAACGGAATGGTGGCTGAACAAAATTAACGATACACAAAAACGCGACAGTGAAGCTGAAATTCAATTGAATGTGTTGGGGTGGAAAGTGATTACAATTTGGACTTGCCAACTAAAACAAGAAAAGAATTAACACAACTGATTAAAGAATAGTAATAACAATTAAAGGTTGATAAACATTCTATTTATTTTTGAATTATGTCTATGTATTTTCCCTATTAAAATCTAATTTTGGTATATTAACTAAATCCATTATGGCAAAATCCAATAATAAACTAAAAGCTGTTGACTTTTTCTGCTCTGTTGGTGGTGTAAGTCTGGGTTTAAACAAGCCGGAATTGAAGTTTTAGGGGGAATCGATATTGACAAATCCTGTAAAGAAACTTACGAAAAAAATATTAATGCAAAATTTTTACCTGCTGATGTTTCCAATTTGGATAAAAAGGAAGTAGGGAAATTTTTTAAAATAAGAACGAAATCAAAAGGAATTTAATTTTTGTTGGATGTAGCCCGTGTCAATATTATTCCAACATTAAAACCAATAAAGAAAAATCATGTAAAACACGATTGTTGCTTGCCGATTTTCAGGAATTTGTTGATTATTATAGACCGGGTTATGTATTCATTGAAAATGTTCCGGGACTTGATAAAAATCCGGAAAGCCCCTTAGGGAAATTTAAAAAGTTTTTGAAAGAAAATGATTATGCATTTGACGATAATGTTTTAAATGCAAAATATTTTGGTGTTCCGCAAAATAGTCGACGTTATGTATTAATTGCATCCCGGGTTAAAGATAAAGTAAAATTACCGGAAGAAAATCGGAAAGAATATTAGAACAGTTAAAGATGCCATTGGCGATCATAATAAAATTTCCTCCAATTAAACATGGCAGCACCGATAAATCACTATTTTTACATTCATCTGCACGACTTTCACCAATTAATTTAAAAAGAATAAAAAGTACGCCTCATGATGGCGGCGGCAGATTCGACTGGAAAGATAAAGAGTTTACAACCTGACTGTTATAAAAATCATGACGGACATACCGATGTTTACGGCCGTATGTTTTGGGATAAACCCTCACCTGCTATAACCACACGGTTTGTAAGTTATTCCAACGGACGTTACGGGCACCCTGAACAAGACAGAGCAATTTCTTTACGAGAAGGTGCCACTTTACAAAGTTTTCCTGAAGATTTTGTTTTTTATTCCAATTCTCAGGGAACAGTGGCAAAAATGATTGGAAATGCTGTACCTCCACTTTTAGCAAAATCAATTGCTAAAAGTATTAATCAATAATTAATTATGGCAAAATTTAAAGCAAGAGCAAGAGCATTGGATTTGCTGGGAAGACAGCAAATTGCCGGAATCCCAACTGCAATTAATGAATTATTTAAAAATGCTCATGACGCTTATGCTGATAATGTTGAAGTAGATTATTTCCGAAAAGATAAGTTTTTTGTTCTTCGGGATAATGGTTTTGGAATGACTAAAACTGATTTTGAATCGAGATGGTTAACTCTTGGAACAGAAAGTAAATTTTCCAATAGAAAAACACCTCCTCCACCCAAAGACCCTGATAAACCAGAAAGACCAATCATGGGCGAAAAGGGAATTGGACGCCTTGCAATAGCTTCAATTGGGAGTCAGGTTTTGATATTAACAAAAGCTAAGCGACCAAAGGAAGGAACACAAAATTGTAGCAGCCTTAATTAACTGGAGTATTTTTGAATTACCCGGATTAGATTTGGATGATGTTGTGATTCCAATAAGAGAATTTTCTGAATTACCAAGTTCTTCAGAGATTAATGAAATGAAAGATGAATTGAAAGATTCATTGAATGTTTTGTGGATAAATGATGATATTGAATTTGAAGTACATAGCAAATTATATGATCAAGTCAATTATTTTAAGGTTAGCCCCAAAAAGCTAAGTAAATCATTAGTTGGAAAATTTGAATTAGACGATTTAGACGATAAAAATGGAGGTACTCATTTTTATATCTCTCCTGTTGATGAAACATTAAACCATGATATTGATGGGAATAAAGATAAACAATAGCAACAAAGATTGAAAAGATGCTAATGGGATTTTCAAACACAATGATTCCCAATTATCCAACACCACTAATTGAAATTGCCTTTCGAGATTATAAATTAATGAAGGAACATATACCGATTTATTGGATAAAGAACAGTTTTTTACTCCTGAAGATTTTGAATTAGCAGATCATCATTTTATTGGTGATTTTGATGAATTTGGTCAATTTAATGGTACCATAAGTATTTATAGAGAGAAAGTCTTATGATCACAAAGTAAATTGGAATGGTAATCTTTTTAGGAAAACTGATTGTGGTCCATTTAAAATTAATCTTGCTTATATTCAAGGAGCACTTCGACAATCAATAGTAGATTCTGAAAGTTACTCTAGAATCACAGCTAAGACTGATAAATTTGGAGGGTTTATATATCTACAGAGATAATATTCGAATTCTTCCTTATGGAGATTATGACTATGATTTCATTGATATTGAAAAAAACAGGACTAAAAGTGCGTCATATTACTTCTTTTCATACCGAAGGATGTTTGGAGTTATTGACATTTCTAAGTCTAAGAATAAAGAATTAAAAGAGAAAGCCGGGCGAGAGGGATTTATTGAAAATAAGGCATATAGACAATTGCAAGATATTCTAAAAAATTATTTTGCTCAGCTTGCTGCCGATTTTTTCAGGGAAGGCAGCTCGTCTCCTCAAAGTGAATTTTGGAAAACAAAAAGAGCAGAAAGGGAAACGTATTATAAAGCGCTGGAAAGAAGGGATCAACAAGCTAAAGCAAGAAAAGAGAAATTTAATGAAGCACTCAACAATTTCTTTAGCAAATTGAATTCTAAAATATACAATAGCGAATTGGATTCATTATTAACAGAAATTGATAACGATTTTGAATCAGTAGCCTATATCGAAGATCCCGAACAAGCTAGTCAGGCATTGATAAATTGTGAAGTTGATGCAAGAATTAAAATTGATACGTTAAAACAAAAACTGAAAATTTCTTCTCCGAAAGGATTTTCAATTTCGAAGGATACAAGGCGCGACTTTGATGCATATACGGAAGAATTTAATAAATTGGAAAGTGGTATTTTTCAGGATGCATTACTTGTAATTGATGATAAAGTGGAAGATTACAAGAATCGATTAAACATTGAGATTAGTAAAAGAAAGAGATTAGAACAATCAGTAGAATATATTTCGATTGAGGCAAAAAAGGCTGCTTCAGGCAAACAAAAGGAAGCAAAGGAAGCAGTTTCGGAAGTTACAACTAAAGTTAAAGAATTGACTAATGAGTTAATGATTGATTTGGATAATCAAATCAGGGATGTAAAAGACCGATTTAAAAATTTGAGTTTGGATTCGACCGAAGATTTTGATTTGGTTGAACAAAGAAAGCTCATGGAAGCTGATATTAATAAAGGGAAGGAAAGAGTAACTGGCACACTTGAAAGAGTTATTAAACAATTGCAGGCAATCTACTGGGATAAAGGAGATAAAGGCGATGAAATAATTACAAATGACCAAATTCAGGATGCTCTAAGTGAAGAACTGGACGAAATGAGAAACAAAATTCATGCGGATATTGAACTTAGTCAGCTTGGATTGGCAGTCGGTGTAATCCACCATGAATTCAGTAGCACCATAAAATCAATCAGGAGCAGCTTAAGAGATTTAAAAGCCTGGGCAGATGTTAATGAAAACCTTGATGGACTTTATAAAAATATCAAAATTAGTTTTGAGCATTTAGACGGATACCTTAACTTGTTTACACCATTAAACAGAAGGCTTTACAGAACCCGTGAAAATATTAATGCTCTGGAAATAAAAACTTTTTTAATAGATCTGTTTAAACCCCGAATGGAAAGGCATAATATTCAGTTTAAACACACGAAAGGGTTTGCTGGCAGAAAGTTATATGGATTTCGTTCAACTTTTTATCCTGTCTTTGTAAATGTTATTGACAATGCTATTCATTGGCTAAGCCAAAGCAATGTGCCGGATAAAATTATTCGATTACACGCTGACGATTCAGGCTTTTACATTTCGAATAACGGACCTGAAATATTGCCACAGGATAAAGAAAAAATTTTCGAATTAGGATTTACCAGAAAAATGAACGGCAGAGGTATGGGTTTACATATTAGCAGAGAGGTCCTTAAAGCTGAGAATTTCAATATATATGTTGAATCACCCAGAGAAAATTCAACGGTAACTTTTAAAATAGAAGAAATCAAATCTAAAGAAAATGAGTAATCCCTTTTTTGAAACTTCCAAAGTCGTTGCAAATCAATTTTTGCAAAATATTGTATTTATTGACGATAAGGCTTTTATACAACCCGGCAATTCAAATCACGATTTTAATGCATTAAAAATATCCCAAGTGTTTGCTGAGAGCCAGAAAGTTTGTGCAGTTTACAAACCAAGCAAATTGGTGGACATAGATAATCTTGCTGAATTGGCTAAGAAAGCTGATGTTACTGTTCTGGACTGGCAGATTAATATTGAACAAGATAAAGTTGAAAATGAGGAGGAGGATGCTGTGGATGATGATCCACGAGGACCCCACACAAAGAGAATAATAAAAAGTATCTTAACCGATCCTTTAACAGGACAGGGAAGTTTAAAACTTATCGTGATTTATACAGGAGAAACAGATCTTAATGGAATTACTGATGAAGTTTACAATGACCTGGTTGCAAATGATATAAAAAAGGTTTTTAAACAAACTTGCCAGATTAAAACAGAAAATGCTAAAATATTGATCACTGCAAAACCCGATCCTGAAGAAAATGGAGAACCGAAATTCAAGCATACTCCAGAGCTTAACCAATTTGTGGTGATCATATGAAGAGTTACCAATTTCATTCTGACGGAGTTCTCTGAAATGACTTCTGGACTACTATCAAACTTTGCATTAAATTCTTTAACTGTTTTAAGAAACAATACATTTAGGTTACTTAGTTCATTTGATAAGGAATTAGATGCTGGATTTATATCTGCACAGAATTCTATTGCCATTCAGGATGATTCTGGAAATCATCTTGTAGAAATCTTCTCTGAATCGATAAAGGCAATATTAAATTATAGCAAATCAAACGAACTTCTGGAAACTGAAAAACTAAATGAATGGATAAAACAGCGTAGTTTTGGAAAAGAAATTCAAGTTTCTGGAAAATTATTTCCTATTAATCGAGATTTCGCGATGAGTTGTGTTGAAAAGAGTTTTATTGAAGCGATAGTGCAACGATGGGATGGAGAATTAACTGATAAGCAAATAGAAAAAAGAAATTACTTCATGCATTTAATAAACTGTTCATAGAAATAACCAGATATTTTTATTGAGGAACGTGAAAGAGAATATAAACGAAAAATTCTCAATACTTACACATCATAGAAGCAATTATAAACTGAAATCCACTATTCCTAAGCTAATTTTAGGAACAATTATTAAGGAATTAGAAAAGTGAACGATATTTTTTATGTATTCAGGCAAAATGCGATAGTGTTAGAATTCAAGAGGAAAGAAAGTTTCTTTTTTTGGAATTACAGGTTGCAAACCTAATGGTAAATTTCATTTTATTGTAGAAAATGAATATTCATTTGTTCATTTGAAAATTATTAAAGATGCTTTCGGATTGAGGACGATAAAGTTTATCCCTAAATCCTGAGACTCAAACAATTTTAGCTGTATCAGAGGATGACAGTTATTTTTTTGTTTCAAATTATAAAGAAAGATTTATATGGATGGCGGACCTTAATGATGCACAGGCTCAGAGAGTTGCTAATAATTATGCATCTCAACTCTCTAGAGTAGGACTTGATGAATCGGAGTGGCTTAGAAGGTGGGCGTCTATAACTTAGTAAATTTAGTTAACTATGATAGAAATACAAGATTTAAAAGGAAAAGTAAAGTCGGAAATTATTGAGTTGTTATTGGAGCAAGAATCCAATACTTTTGAAATTTATATTACAAAAAATTCGCAGTTATATTTCAGTGAAAGGGATGCTATTGCCATTGATTACAACAAATTAGCATATGCGGGTCATCTTTTGAAGGAGATTAGCGATAATTTTAGCTATGAGAAAGTTTTACCAGAATTTCACGAAAGTGTTCTTTTTACTGTTGAAACCAATAACATAGATGGTTTAGCAAAAACATTATTTGAGATCTCATTTGGGTATGTAAATGATGAAGAAGATGAGATTTATGAAAATATTGATTCAGATATTAATATTGAATTTTGGATGTATGCCGATCAGTACCTGGCAGATGTTATAAGTGATAAAATAAAGCCGGTTTGCAAATATTTTTGTGACACAGCAATAGATTTTTTTAAAGAAGAGGAGGAAGAAGTTTAAAACAATGGCTGATATTTCCTGGTCAAATATCGAAATTCAACTCATCATTGCCAATTATTTCAATATGCTTTCGGCGGAATTAAAAGATGAGGCGTATTCAAAGGCTCAGCATCGAAGGGCATTGATTTCTTTATTGAAAAATCGGTTAGAAGGATCAGTTGAGTTTAAGCACCAAAATATCACGCGCAGTTTGGTGAATTGGGTCAGCCATATATAATAAGTAATTTGCCACGATTAATTATCAGCAAATGCTGAAAGAAGTAATTATTGATTACCAGAAATCAGTTGATTCTATAAAAAATCATTATGTACGGGTACTATTCCAAAATTTGGATGTATCGAATTTCTGAAAATCGTTTAGGACGTGAATTGAAAATTCCTATCGTATGGCTGAAGTGCACGATAAACAAACCCGCAGTTACAAAATGAACCGCATAAGGGACAAAAACACAAAGCCTGAAATGCTAGTGCGGCGGTTTCTTCATGCCAATGGGTTCTGGTATCGGCTTCACGTTAAAAAGCTTACCGGGTAATCCCGATATTGTTCTTCTTAAATACAAAATTATGATATTTATAAATGGTTGCTTCTGGCACGGGCATGAAGGATGAAAATATTTTTATGCTGCCCAAAACAAGGACAGAATGGTGGACTTGAAAAAATTTCAGGTACTCAAAAAGAGTATAAAGTTGAATGAAAAAGGGTGGAGAATTATAAGAATCTGGGAGTGTGAATTAAGCCTAAAACTTTAACTACAACTTTAGAAATTCTATTATCAAAGATATCCAGCTGTCGCAGATATTCCAAATAAAATAAGTTTTTAACAATTACAAGATGTTACTCATAGTCCGTTGACTTATGAGCAACCCTCCTTTAGTTTTACCTTATGAATTTACAGAATCAATTTGGCTTAAGAGTAAAAGAATTACGCCAAAAAATGGGCATTAGCCAGGAAGCACTGGCATTTAAAGCCGGAATAGATCGAACTTATATGACCGGAGTGGAAAACGGTAAAAGAAATGTATCTGCCAAAAACATGGAGAAGATCATTAGAGCATTAGAACTTCCGGTACCTGATTTTTTTAATTCTAAATCTGTTTAACTAAATGGCTAAATATACTGTTGTCAGAAAAAAATTAGGTATTGATAATGTACAGTATTTCAATGAAGAACATGCATACTTTACTCATTATTTGCAAAGTCCCGAAATATTTTCGCTATCAAATTATACTAATGGAATACTTGACTTTATTGATTCTGAAGAATTAAATAAAGTTGAGGAATTTAATTATTCCCTCCCACTGAAATGGGATGTTCCGTTTCCTCCACAAAAAAATCCTCAATATACTTTTATCGATTTATTTGCCGGTATTGGAGGAATGAGAATTGCACATCAGAATACAGGGGGTAAATGTATCTTTTCTTCCGAATGGGATAAATTTGCCAGGAAGACTTATGAAGCAAATTTTGGTGAAGTGCCTTTTGGTGATATCACTAAAATAAATGAAAAATTTGTACCGGATCATGATGTTTTAGTTGCTGGTTTTCCTTGCCAGCCGTTTTCAATAGCTGGTGTATCAAAAAAGAATAGTTTAGGCAAAAAACATGGTTTTTTAGATGAAACGCAGGGAACTCTTTTTTTTGATATTGCCAGAATTATAAAAGAGAAAAGACCAAAAGCTTTTATGCTTGAAAATGTAAAGAATTTAAAATCACACGATAAAGGCCGTACGTTTAAAGTAATTAAAGAAACTTTAGAAAAGTTAAATTATTCAATTCATTCAGAAGTTTTAAACGGAAAATATTTTGTTCCTCAGCATAGGGAAAGATTGTTGATTATTGGTTTTGACAAAAAGAAGTTTAAGGGAAAGGAAGACTTTTCTTTTCCTGAAATGCCTGAATTAAGCAAAGTTTTTGGTGATATACTTGAAATAAATCCGGAACAAAAATATACATTGACACTCAAGCTTTGGAATTACTTGCAGGATTATGCAAAAAAACATAAAGCCAAAGGCAATGGGTTTGGATTTGGACTGACAGATTTAAAAGGAATAAGCAGAACCATAAGTGCAAGGTATTATAAAGATGGATCTGAAATTCTTATTCCACAAGGTGGAAGTAATCCTAGAAGATTAACCCCCAGAGAATGTGCAAGATTACAAGGCTATCCAGATAAATTTATAATTCCTGTTTCTGATAATCAGGCTTATAAACAATTTGGAAATTCGGTAGTGGTGCCATTAATGGAAAATGTTGCAAAGGAAATATTTTATACCATTAATAGAAATGAATTTAGTTAACCTGAAGAAAATTATCAGTATTTTAGGAGGAACAAAAATTTTTGTAAAGGCACTTGCCCCTAATGATAATTCCAAAAACCAGGTATATCTCGGAGGTAGTTTTGATATTTTAAATGATTTCCCGGTTTCTGATATTACAGCCGATACATCAGGTGATTGGGAAAGAGAACGATTTAAAGCGAAGTTAAATTTTGCCTGGATTTCAGGAAGATGGATTATTATCAATAGCTCCATATTCTCAGTTAATTCTTTATCCAAAATATCCTGAAGTAAGATTTTCGGGGGTTTTTATTAAAATGTAAAAATGCGCCCTCTTATTTAATGACACAAAGACTTCAGAATCGGTTACTCTTTTTATTGTTTCTAAAATTGGACAGGTGGTGGGTTTTGTTGCTGCACCTAATTCACAGTTATATAATGAATTCCAACATTATGTGAAGGATGAGGAGAATGGAGTTTTTCAGATAATAAATTTGATTAGCAAAATTGATACAAAATCTGCACTTATTGCAGAAATAAAACGAATTCATGCTCTTGGATGGATTATTTCAAAAAGATTAAATAAAGATGGATAAATTGCCATGTAAAAACCGAGCAATACGTAACTGGTGTCAGAAAAAA
>CAVVFN010000003.1:0-1169918 GCA_963747515.1 uncultured Prolixibacteraceae bacterium | reverse complement strand
TGTTAAATGGAATTGCCCTTATATTATTTTTTCTAGCTATGATTAAAAATAATAAATTCAGAAAATCAACTACCTATATTGGTTTAATATCTGGTTTTTTAATGTTAGTGCCTGCTACTGCCGGAATGCTTGGAATGACAATGTCCTTATTATCCCTGATACCGTGGTCGATTTTTGCAATTTTAGTAATCCAAGACTTCAAAAGAATGATAAAACAGATAAAACAAGAGAATAAAAGTGTTGCCTAACTAAAAATATAGAGCATTTGGCAGATAGTACTAATATTAAAGATGGTGGCATTAAATAATAATAGTAATAAATTGGAAGATTGGATATTTGAAATGCCAGTCAGCTGACGGACCCACAGCTCGCTGATATTCTTTTCTTTTGTTGCGCCAAAAAGAAAAGTACCAAGAAAAACAACCAGTGGTATCAACTTCACTGCATTTATTGATTGTTTAAAGAAATTTGAATGCAAATTTTTATAGTGGTAATTTTATCGAGTTAAAAATAACTTCAATTCCACGTTATTAACAGATTTTAGCTATCTTCAAAACTTTTAACATAACCTGACTAGCAGGAAAAATTTACCGGCACTTTTTTGCAGACCAAAAATTTTAAAGAAGTTGAAAAAAGACATATGAGATATAAATTCAATATTGAACATACACAAACGTTAGCGGTCAGCTTAAAAGAACAGAACAACAAGTGAATAGATGAAAAATAAATGAGTTTTTGGGAATCCATATCGACTTATCTTCAGAAGAAAAAAGAAAATAACTTTTGGAGAAATCCTGACTGTTACCTCGCAGCAATTATTTTAAATGACGAGAAAGAACAAGTTTATGGAATAGTAAAAAAGGACTTGGCACTTCTTAACCGAATTCCAAAACCAGAAACAGGGTTCTTTTATAAAGACGTGGTTAAAGTTAAAGGACCGACAGGAAAACAATTATTTCGTGACGATGAAATTAATGAATATCAAGCAATTGAACTGTATAAATCTTCTAACATCCCGACTTTTACATTTAAGGCAATAATTCCAGACTCAAATGACTACTTTAAGTTTTTAGATTGGTTCAAAGAAAACGGACAAAAAGTAGAATTTCCTTGGACTTCTAATGACAATAATCAAGAATGGAGAAAAGGACGGTGCACTGCTGAAAATTTAGAGCAAGCGAAGAAAATATTAAACGGTTTTGTTGGCAAAAAAGAAGGAAGACAAGTCAAGGATATTAACCATTGGGACTATTACTTAAAAATGAAAGAATGAAAACGATAAAAGCCGAGCCGCTAACACAGTACATATTGCAGGGCGGGGTTCGGTGGTACGCCAACTGCGGATTCTCGTTTCGCAGTTCCGTGTCCTTCGGACAGGAACGCTCTCCGAAATCCGCCCCGACAACATGTACCAACCGTTAGCGCCAAGCAGAAAAAACGACAAACACCATGAATAAACTGATTTTTATAACACGTAATTTTAACAACTTCTTTGATTGCCAAATCGCAAGATTATTGTGATTTTATCGAAAATGTTCAAAATTATCAAGATTCGGTAAAACTTAAACATACTGGAGATTGCGACATCATTGATACAGTAACGTTTGATATCGATACATACTTATCGTCATTTGATAATATTGTGATTGAAAGGAATATAAAATTGATGTATATTTCTTTGATATATTTCTTGGATGGTAATCCATATTTATATGCACTAAAAAATGACCAAAGATTAAATGATAAGAATAAGAAGTCCCTATACAAATTTCTTAACAAATCAGAAATAAGGGCAAAAAATCACATTATTCCAAAAGATACCGAAATAGGATTTCTTCAATATTTGTTTTTCCATGAAATGGGAGAGCAATTTGCTTTAAAATGGCATTCAAATTATAATGAGAAATTTATTTTGTGCTCAAAGAAAAAACTTGACGAAGTAATTAATGAATTTAAAAAGTACAATCAGACTCAAACAGGAGAGAATGAGGCAGAAATGCCTGCTTTTAAAGTTGATTTACAAGCATTAAATAAAATTGCTCAAATAAATCCTGCTGTTGAAATTGAATTAACAAATGAATTTTGTGCAATTACATGGATTGAGGATAGAACTCATCGTGGAATTTATAAGTGTAAATATAAGATTCAAAGACAATTTCCGTATAAAATTGAAAAGATAAATGAAGAACAACTTTTAGAAATAACAATTGGATTTCTATATTAATGAATGCCAGGCGCTAACAATGTATATACAAAATAGGCGAGATAGTAGTAAATTCAGCGGTTGTAGCCCGCTTCAAAATTGTAACGGTTTGACAAGTTTGAATCCCGCAATCGCCAACTTTGCATATACGAACCGTGTGTGTCTTGAATCAACCAACGCAAGTTGGTTGAATGCTGTACAGAAGATGGAAGACCTTACGAGGTGATAAAACGAAAGCTGGAGCCGAGCGAACTGGTAAAGGAATCATTGTCATCAAACAAAGGAATTGGCCTTCCGCATACGGCCGTCAGGGGCAGTATGCAAACTACCTTATGCTGCGGTGCCCGGAAACTGGCACGGTGGTGAACGATAAGGAAAAGCGAAAGTAAGACTTTTGCAAGTAGGTGTATAGGAGTTGAATAGCGTGAACCAGCGGCAGAGGTCTCGATAGCGGTTAGACGATGTCGAAAACAAGGGGTAACGGTTTCCTTTGCGACAGGCTGTAACAGACGACCTGATTACCGGTTACAGGGCATCCGGGACAAAGCTGGCAAGAACTATACGCAGGCTTTTGTATGGAACAAGAGAACTTATCGTCGTTTTGTAAACGGTAAAAGGACGCAAACGTGCAAGGATGGCACGAGACGATAGGGGCGGATTAGCTCGTAGTAGTGATGAATCCCGGGAAACCGGGAGGAGCGAAGGGGCTAACATGTCAAGTTTCAAAATTATTCACAACCTGAAAAGGAATGACGAACTATTACGAAACAAAATCACAGCCAATAACCAGTGTGATGGTTTGGCAAGCCTATTGGAAAGTAAGAGCCAATAAAGGAGGAGCAGGCGTAGATGAAATGGATTGGGATACGATGGATAAAAATCGCAACCCTCTACTTTACAAGCTATGGAATCGGCTCTCTTCGGGCAGTTACTTTCCACCACCAGTAAAAGAGGTCGGAATCAGGAAGAAAGACGGAGGCATAAGAAATTTAGGCATTCCCACAATTCTCGACCGCATTGCACAAGAGGTAGTAAGGGCACATTTAGAGCCGATATTCGAACCTCAGTTTCACGACAGTTCGTACGGGTATCGAAAAGGGCGCAATTGCCATCAGGCGGTTGAGAAAGCCACACAAAATTCCTTGCAAAACCATTGGGCAATAGACCTCGATATCAAAGGCTTTTTCGACAACATTGACCATGTACTATTGTTGACGGCAGTGAAACACTACTGCAACGAAAATTGGGTTCTGATGTATGTCGAACGATGGCTGAAAGCAGACATAATGCAAGCAGACGGTGAAACACGAAGCAAACTGAATGGTACGCCTCAGGGCGGGGTAATTAGTCCTTTGTTGTCGAATCTGTTTCTGCATGTTGCGTTTGACAAGTGGATGGAGAAAAACCATCCCGAAAAGCCATTCGAGCGATACGCCGATGATATTATAATACATTGTAAGACCGAAAAGCAGGCTTTATATTTAAAGTCATTAATTGAAAGGCGTTTGCGAAGATGTAAATTAGAATTGCATCCCGACAAGACCAAAGTAGTTCACTTCCGGGGCGAAGCGATCCGAAAATACCCACGCAGTCTAGACTTTCTGGGATTTACCATCAGGTTACAGTTAGTTCAAACGAAAGTAGGGGCAAAGCTCATGACCACATCGGTAATAAGTGGCAAAGCCAGGAAAGCCATTTTGGATAAGTTCAGTTCGATGCAGTTGCACAAAAAGCGTGGAAACATAGAACAACTGTCTAAAATTCTGACACCAGTAGTCAGGGGCTTAATGAATTATTACTGCAAGTTTTGGTCGGGACATACGCACGAAATCTGGCATCGGTTAAACATACGACTCACAAAGTGGGTAAGGTGGGAGAAAGACTTGTCAACAAGGGCAGCAATCAGGTATTTGAAGACCAAATACAATGAGAAGCCCAATTTGTTTCCACATTGGAGGTTGGTACATCCATAGGATAAACCTACATTTGTGATTAGACATGAAGAGCCGTATGAATTGAGAGGTTCACGTGCGGTTCTGTGAGAGGGAAGGGGTGAAAGTCCCCTTTCCGACTCGACTATATGCCATTTTGAGTGAGCCAAACCAAATCGTAGAATAAAATGAAATTAGTTGAACTTTCAATAAAGAATTACCGGTCAATTAACACAATTAACAATTTTATTGTGACTTCCTTTCAGTCTATTTTGGGAGAAAACAATAGTGGAAAATCAAATATACTTTCTTCAATTGAAGCATTTTTATCAGCAGGGTCAGGTGGAACAAAACCGGAGGATTTTAATGATAAGTCACAGACTATTATTATTAAAGCAAAATTTAAAATTGATTCGCCAGTATTAAAAAAAACCTGGAAGCCATACTTGTTGAACGACAAGTTAATTCTTGAAAAGCATATCTGGATTGAAATTGATTCAAAGTCAGAAAAAGAAACAATTAAAAATGAATTTCACGGATACAAAGCGGAACCAAAAGAATGGTTTCTTTCCGAAAAGAAAATTAAAGAATCAAAAGGAGATAGACCTAAATGGAAAGAAATTGTCGAAGAAAACAACTTGCCTGATTACTTTTTAGAAAATGGGAACTGTAATGCAACAATATTCAGAAAAGCTCTATCAAAATATTTGAGTGAAAATGAGATAGAATATGACGCACCTGATTTAAGTTCTACTCAAGCGCTGGGTTTAGCTAGCAATGTGATTTCAAGTCTCCCAAAGTTTTATCTTTTAAAGGCAATAACAGATTATTCCGATGAAATTGATAAGCGTTTTAAGATCAATACAACTTTCAGAAAGTTGATGGCGGACTTATCAGACAGAATTCTAAAACTTGACCCCGAATACCAGAAAATAGAAAAAGCATTATTGACTATTGAAGAACTTTTAAATGATAAAAAAGCACAAAATGCTTTAGCAGAGAATCGCTTACCAAGCATTGGAGTCATTGAAGAAAAAATTAAACAGCTAATTACAAGACTAATGCCTTCAGTTGAGAAAGTATCGTTAAAAGTTTTGACAGAAGACGTGAAAACAATATTTTCAAAGGGAGTTGAATTAACAATTGATGACGGTATTGAAACAGATGTTTTGCTTAAAGGTCATGGTCTACAAAGGTGTATTGTTTTCTCACTGATTCAAACTCTTATTCTAAATGAAAGAAATGAATTAATAAATACTGACCCAAGTAAAATTGAAGACAATCCCATATTATTAGCAATTGAAGAGCCTGAATTATACATTCACCCGCAATTAGGGAAATTATTCTATGATGTTTTAAACGAGTTTGGGAAGAATCAACAAGTTATTTATTGTACTCATTCACCACGGTTTATTGATGTTTATGAAAATGAAAATATTGCATTAGTATCAAAGACAAAAATAAATGGGACGAAGGTTAAGAATTGTGATTTGAGTGCATTCGATGGTTTAACAGATAGAAAGATTTTTCAAGGTTTAACTCAATTAAATACAGATGTTAATGAATTATTCTTTGCAAAGAATGTGATTGTAGCAGAAGGTCCAGAAGACAAGGTAGCTATAACTGAAACCTGTAAGAAATTGAATAAAATAAAAATCAGAACAGAAGAAATTGACATTACTGTTGTTGTTGCAAATGGAAAGGGTAATATTCCATTCTTCGTCAGAGTTTTGAATGCTTTTGATTTAAACTATGTTGTATTACATGACAGTGACTTAAAACCTGGAATGCATATTGACGCCGAAAATACTGCTAAAGCTGCCAATCAAAAAATAGCTGACGTTGTGAAAAACAACAAACTAGTTGTATTCCCAATTAAGCTTGAAGAAACCGTTGGAGTAACTCAACATTTTACAGACCAATACCATACTTTGACTTTTTTCTCCGACCACAACAATATAAATCCCGATTTAGAAACAATTGTGACAGTCGTCTTAAGCAAATTATAAAAGTGGGGCAAAGAATTAAAAATTATGTAAATAGAATATCAAATTAAAAATAAATATTATGACAAATTACAGTGGCTCAAAATGTCCTAGTTGTGAAAACAAGACATTCGAAATGGTCGAGGATGCTCCTTATGGTTCAAATTATAAATTTATGTATGTGCGGTGCATGAAATGTAAAACTCTTATTACAATTGTTCCATATTTTGACATAAATGCTCGACTTACAAAATTAGCAAAAGCTCTTAATGTTAATCTAGATAGATAAAAAAAGGCACACAACATAAGTAATGGCAGGTGATGTGCTAAATATCAAGGTTTGTAGCCCGCTCAAACTGTGTAGCGGTTTGACAGGAAACTACCACACAACCTGCCACTACTCATTTTTTTGCATAAAAAAAGTTGACAAAAAAAACCGCGCCCGGCTCCATTTTCTTCTTGGGGTCGTTCATTTCGCCCGTTCGCTGTGGGGCCCTGTTCGCGCCCACAGCTCGCTGATGTTCTTTTCTTTTTTTGCGTCCAAAAAGAAAAGAACCAAAAGAAAAACAACCAGTGGTATCAACTCCACTGCATTCCATTGATTTTCTAAAGAAATTTTGAATACAAAATTTTTACAGCGGTACCTAAAGTCTGGTGTTTAATAGTCCATCGCCCTGCTTTCACTCCCGAAATTTGGAACCGCCGTTGCTGGGGATTGCTGCCTGCTCAGTCCCGGTTTGCGCTCCGTTCAAGCCGTGGCCCCTGGCTTTGTTTCCCATTTCTATATTTACTCCTGCAATGTGGTTCTGATTTGGTGAGGTTTTCCGCTGGTCCTTCGGTGATACGTACCGTTACTGTTCGTGCCTGGGACTTCCTCCGGGAGGGTAGCGGCGTTCAATGTTTCGTTGCCCCTTTACCGATATTTTTTTCTGGTTTTCATTGACATTGATTTAAACCAAAATCTGCCAGCTAAGATATCGCCTGTATCAAAGTACGCTCCGCCATACAAGGATTTTCCCGGTATTTTTTCTTAACGCTGTGCTAAAAAAATCTTCCAGTTCCTCCTTGCTATGCTCTGATTCGACGGCGCTTATTCTTGCGTCATATTTTTAACATTTAAATCTTAATATCATGAAAACTTACAAAAAAAATTACATCGGCAAAGGAACCCAGCACGAAACACTGAACATCGTTAGAGTAACCCTCCCAGTAGAGGAAGTCCTTAAGTACAAACACGAATTCAACGGGGCTGACTACATCACCTTCGAACTTGCTCAGCTGCAAACCCCGGATAAATTTGGTAGAACACACACCGCCTACGTTACCACCACAGAAACGGCTCCCGAAACAGCCGAGGAACCTAAACCGGCTGCCAGAAAAGGCCGCAAACCTAAAAGACAAACCTGCACAGGCTTAAATAAATCCCCGCAACAGCGGGGTTTTTTTTGGTCGTTTCAGCTGATTGCCTTACCCGGGCATCTTAATCTGAAGGGGGTTTTCTCTCCCTGTTAAATTTATGACAAAGGTATTTGCGCCCGCCGGAAAAGGCAAGGGAAGATAAACCTCCCTTACCTTTTTGCCGCTACTGGTGCCGCCCTTGCCCGAATCCGTCGCGGCTCAATATGAGCAAGGTATAAATTTAACAGGCGGGCCAGATGCCAAAACAAGTCCCCAGGGCAGGGGCAGAACAATATGAACTTATTTGACCAGCAGATTGCTGAAATTAAAATTTCCTATTCACACAAAGTAAAGCCATCTAACCAGGTAACCATTACTTGTTCAAAGGACGTTGCTGATTATGTTACTCCATTGTGGCCCGATATTGATTACAAAGAACGGTTTGCTATGCTGATGCTTTCCCGGAGCAATAAAGTACTGGGGCTTTCATGGATTTCTCAGGGAGGAATATCGGGTACCATTGTGGATGTAAGGTTGATATTCCAGGCTGCACTGAAAGCCAATTCTACCTCCATAATCCTGGTGCATAATCACCCAAGCGGCAAGATGGAAACAAGCGACGCGGATTTAAAGATTACACGGAAAATTAAAAGCGGAGGTGATATCCTCGACATTACGGTTCTGGACCATGTAATCATTATCTTCCGAAAAATATCTGTCAATGGCTGATGATGGCCTGTTGTAAACAACCCGGCGTGCCAGATGCCAATACAAGTCCCCAGGGCAGGGGCATATTTATAATGAATAAACTACGGTTCATCAATCACATGCGCCTGAATCACCTGCCTTCCTGCAACCTGAAACAAAAATCTAAAATTAAAAATAAGGTTTGCAGCTGTGGCCTTTCTGATACTATCAAAGATATCAAACGTTTAAACTCAGTTTAATTTTGGGGGCATTCTGCCCCTTTTTTTGGTCGCTGGTTTAGTTTTCCCCCATTTTCTATACTAACACTCTGCTTTATTACCATTTTCCTGACCTCAGGAAAACGATATCCATCCTGGCCCTGTCACTTATCTGGTATTGACTTTCTTAAGTGGTTGTTCCGTTAAATTTTATCCAAAGATATTAATCGCCCGCCGGAAATGGCAAGGGGAAGTAAACCTCCCTTACCTGCTTTGCTCCGGTGGTCCCGCCCTTGCCTGAATCCGTCGCGGCTCAGTTATAAACGGATTAAAATTTAACGGCGTGCCAGAGGCCAAAAACAGTCCCCAGGGCAGGGGCAAATCTTATGTATAAAGTTGTGGTTGCCGGCAGTAGACAATTCAATGACTATGCGCTGCTGGAAGAAAAACTCGATAAAATTCTGAGCCTTAAACAGGATGTTCAAATCGTTAGTGGTAAGGCTCGCGGGGCAGACACATTAGCCATTAAGTATGCGAAGGAAAAAGGCTTATCGTTGAAGAAATTCCCTGCTGACTGGGGTAACGAAGGTTATCTGGCAGGGTTTAAAAGAAATGTCCAGATGGCCCAGTATGCGGATGCTGTTGTCGCTTTCTGGGATGGCAAATCTACAGGTACCCAGCACATGATTCGAATGGCCATAAAATACCAGCTCCAACTGCGGATCATAAAATTTAAGCCATGAAAATAAGCCACGTCCATACAATAACCAGTACACCTGTCCTTACCGGACACAGGCTGTATAAGATGGCTAAAAATGGTCATCAGGAATCTGCCGGTATCATGCTCAGTGAAATAATCCGTGACAAACATCAATTCCATAATCTCAGCGGTTATGTCTGTCCGGTTTCCAAACAATCAGGTAACCGCATTCCAAACGCTTTCGCTAACATCATGGCGGTTAATTCTGACCTGATTCTGCATGATGATATCTTCTTACACCATACATCACATGGTTCTTCTATGGTGGAGCGCCTTTATTACCAGCCTGTTTTCTCAGGTTCTGTCAAACAGGCTGATTACGTCATTGTCGACGATGTTTACACCTCCGGCAAAACATTAAAGGCCCTGAAAAATTACATTGAATACAATGGTGGAAATGTTACCTCTGCATGGACTATCGGCGCCGGTCCTTCCCGGGAATTCGAACCCAAAAGAATGCTTATTCGCCAGCTCACTGCAAAATTTCCAAATATCTCCCGCTACTTTGACCTTAACGAGCTCACATCTCCCCAAATCGTTTACCTCCTCAGATTGTCCTCCCTTAACCGGCTGTGGACCATCCACGCTGACAAACAGCTCTCACTTTTCCATACCGGACAATCTTAGGTTTTCCCATTCATGTTCATAGTGTTACATCGTAATCAGGAGGGCTTTTCATGGCAGATTCATCTTAGGTGGGTGGTGCCGTTTAATTTTACAAAGTTATGAATCGCCCGTCGGAAAATGCAAGGGTATATGAACTCCCGAAAGGGGTTTCTTTTAAGTGGTTTCGCCCTTGCACGAATCCGCCGTGGCTCCATTTTAGATGGTATAAATTAAATCGGCGGGCCAGATGCTGAAATAAATCTGCAGGGCAGCAGTGAATTATATGATAACAAAAGTGGTGCATTGTAAAAAACAGAATTACGATGTGTATATCGGAAGACCCAGCAAATGGGGCAATCCTTTTACTCATAAAGAGGGCACACTGGCTAAATTCAAAAAGGATACCCGTGAACAGGCAGTAGAGGCTTACAGGGATTGGATACTGCACGGGGATGGAAAACATTTGCTGGCTGATTTACATGAACTGAAAGGGAAAACTTTGGGGTGCTGGTGTGCTCCGCTTTCCTGTCACGGCCATGTTTTGGCTAAACTGATTGATGACTTAAAAATATAATGCAAAACAGGCTTGCCAGAAGCTAACACAAGTCCCCAGGTCAGGGGCATAATTCAAATGGAAAAAACATTCTATGGGTATCCTTAATCCATAAGGGGGTGTGCCGTTAAATTTTACAAAGTTATTAATCGTCCGCCGGAAAAGGCAAGGGAAAATAAATCTCCCATGCCTTTTTTCCTTTAGGGGCTCCGCCCTTGCCAGAATCCGTCGTGACTCAATGTCGGGTTTATAAAATTTACCGGCGTGCCAGATGCCAATAATAGTCCCCAGGGCAGGGGCATAATTCAAATGAACAATATCAAATTCTCTCAAAAAGTTATCGATGACATTGTCGAAAATTCAGAAGACTTTGCAAAGGCTTTCCTTGCCTTTTACCGTTTGGCTATTCCTGATTTTGACAACGTCAGGCAGATTAAAGGATTTCCTGTCGTTTCTGACCTTACCGCAGAATACTGCCTTGACAAACTCCATACAAAGACTGACGATGCCTGGGCAGTAAACAGCCTTTGGCTTAACAAAGGTTTCAGCAGTAATGACCCGTCAGTTCCTGACTGGGAAATTTCAACCAAAGCTATTGAACTCATTTATTAATCTTAATGGCGTGCCAGATGCCAATACAAGTCCCCAGGGCAGGGGCATTTTTCTAATGAACAGATTACGTTTATTTTTAGATTATATTATAGCCATAATAAAAGACTGAAATATGATCACGACATTTCATAGCTTTCTTTTGGCAAGCAACCTAAAAAGAATGCTACCCAGACACCCGATGCTGGTGCTTCCGGAATTGTATGTTCCGAATTATCAAATTAAGCCTGGGGAAATAACTTATGCAATTATCAGTGATGAACCGAAGCTGCTACAACAATTAGAGTTCGGATTGAAAGGTTTTAAAACTGTTATGCCATTCTTGCGTGCTGAAGGAAATCGGAATCCGGATGATGATTTGCACTATAATGGTGCTAAAGCTATTTTTTTGCAGCCGGGATTTAAGCAATTAATCCGGAACCACAGGTGCCTGGTGCCGGCGGATGCTTTCATTACCGGAAACCCGGAAGCTCCGTATCTGGTTTATTTAAGAAATAAACAGCGGCCTTTTTGTTTTGCCGGCATCTGGAATAAAACTGTTGTGGAAGAAACAGGCAATGAAGTTTTTTCTTTTGGAATTATTACTGTTACTGCAAACGAGCTGATTGCCGGTTTTGGGGTAAAACGTATGCCGGTGATTGTTCATCAAAGGGATGAAGGGAAATGGTTAAATCCCGCAGCAAGCCTTTCAGAAATAACAAGAATAATGGATGCCTACCCAATTCAACAGATGAATGCCTATCCGATTAGCTCCTTTGAAAATGGAAAGTGGGAACAGCATTTCAATAATTCAGCCAAAAGGAGAACCAGTTTATGATGAATCGTTCAATCTGCGGTTACCGCGGATTAAAAAAGCAAAAACCTTTACCAGTAAGGTTCAGCTTTCGGAACGAGGGAAGGCACCCTAAATGAACATTTATTCTACAACACATATTATGAAAACCTAATAACCCTTCAACCTATGACTAAAATTTTTGTGTTAAAAAACATGCCTTTAAAAAGCAAAAGTTCACAAAAAATATTGCATAAAAAAAACTAAGGTTTTATTTTGTACTGCAAAGATTTCGTAGCCTATTGTGGCAATGAAATGGTTTTTGTTTAAGGGTGACTTTTTACAGAGGTCGCCCTTTTTTTTAACCACCATTAATCAGGATATATTTTGTGAAGTTATCTGGAGAAGATGAAAGGGAGTAAATAAAAAGTTTTAGTTTTACGCAAAAACTTTAACTAAATAAAAAACTTATATGTCTTCATCATTATCCCGCTCATTCTCAGACTTGAAATTAGAGTTTGATACTAAAAATCATAAAACTAATTTTCCATGTTTTTTACCAGTGCATACTTCTGTAGATAAAAATGTTACTATAATCAAAAATGGATTTAGAAATGAAGAATATTACAAATGGCAATTTTTATATGGCATTGTTTATTCAGGAATGTATGCTAAAGATTATATTGGAACTGAAATTAATTTTCCAAAGGGAAATAAAAATTCTGCACCTATTAAAATAGATGCAGCAATTTTTGATGATAAAGATTGGTTTGAATATTATAAAGCATATTGTGAAACTTCTGATTCTCATTCAATAGATTGGCTTCGACAGCATTTAATAGCAACCATTGAATTTAAAAATGAAAATGCAAAGAATATTGAATCAGTATGGAGCAAACAATTAAAATCATATTTAAAGGAAAGTGAACGTAACTTCTGTATAGGAATATTATATGACACTGAAAGGCTCTTCCTTTTCAAAAAGACAGGGAACAAGTATTTAAGGTTAAATGATGAATATAATACTAAAGGCGAAAAAAGTGGATCTAAAGAGTTGTCTTTGCATTTGCCTGACCCTTATATAAACATACCTTCTTTTGATGAATTATTATTTCTTACTACTGGAAAAACTATAGATAGAACAAAACGAAATATAAATGATTTAGGAATTATTTCCGGTATTCAATCTGAACAAGTAAATGATGCTATGTCTACTATTCTAAGAACAATGGATAAACAAAGCATGGTGAATCAAACGGGATATGAAATTCTCATTCAAATATTAGCATTAAAGATTTTTGATGAAAAAAGAAATGAAAAAAACCCGTCGTTATTTCTTGATTTTTATATTACCATTGAAGAACAACAATATAAGGATTTGGCAGATAAAACTCTTCAGCAATTTATTAAACGTATCGATAATTTAAGAACAGACGCTGAAGGAACATATTACAGAATATTAAAATATAATCCACTCAATACAAGAAATGAAAACCATTTAAGGGTTCTAATCGAAGTTGTAAAGCAGTTTCAAGATTATTCCTTTGTAAGATCTCATAAAACAGATTTATATCAACTTGTTTTTTACCGGTTTGCTACTCCATTTTCTAAAGATCAAAATGCCCAATTTGTAACACCTTTACCTTTAATCGATTTTCTTGTTAATATTGTTAATCCACGCAATGGAGAATCGGTAATTGATCCTACAGTTGGTATAGCTGATTTTTTATCTGTTTCTTATGTGAATTCAAAAAGTAAGTTAGATGATAATAATATTTATGGGTTTGATATTGATGATCAAATGGTAATGTTAGCAACCCTTAACATGCTTTTGAATGGAGATGGAAATGCAAAAATTCTATCACAACCTGGGTATGGCTCGCTCTTAACTAAATTTGATATACAAGGAGATAAAATTGATTTGTTGCCTGATTATAATAAAGGTGGAAAATGGGATGAAAGACCAGATAATAAGAAATTAAAAAAATTTGATGTGGTTCTAACCAATCCTCCCTTTGGAGAGGACAGAGCATTTGTTCCAAAAGAGGCGCGAGACAAGGATGTTATAGAATGTTATGAATTATGGAAAGTTGCCGGTGGAAGCTCAATTGATTTAGGTTTAGTTTTCCTTGAAAATGCTTACCGAATTCTGAAAGATAATGGTAGAATGGGGATAGTTTTATCTAATTCTATTGCTTCTATTGATAAGTTTCATAAAGCTAGAGAATGGCTATTGAATATAATGAGAATAGTGGCAATCTTTGATTTACCTCCAAATGTTTTTGCGGAAACAGGTGTAAATACTACATTGATTGTTGCTTATAAACCAAAGGAACGTGAATTGAAAAAGTTGAAGCAACAAAATTACAAAATATTCTTTAAGAACATACAAAAGGTTGGATATGAGATTAAAACATCAAAGAGAGTAAAATACTTTTCACCTAGCTATAAAATAGACTTGAACACATTTAATGTTCAAATTGATAAAGATGGAAGACCTATTTTAGATGAAGATTTTGGAACCATTACAAGAGAATTTAAAAACTGGTGTTTAAGTCAAGAAAAATCATTGCAAGATTTATTTATTAAAGCAAAATAAAAAATGAAGTATATTGATATACCTAAAGAAATAGGTTTTAATGAAATCATCGGTAATAATTATTCTCTGTCAGCATCTCAATATAAAAATTTAGTTATAAAGAATAATAACCTGCTTACGGTAAAATCATTTTTATCAAGAGAATTAAAAAGAAGTGATTTAGGTACCGAAATAGGATCTTTAAATTACATTGACAGGTCCTCTGTTTTCTTTATGCGTACAAAAGCTTTACAATACCATTCATTTATACCAGATATTAATAAAGAATCTGCACTTCCTATAATGCCTAGATGTTTTAGACAAATGAATTTAAAAAAAGGGGATTTTTTAATTTCAAAGGATAGTAATATTGGTGAATCAGTAATCCTTGATAAAGATTATCCAAATTTTATGGTTTCTGGAGGTATCTACAAGCTACCAATTGCTAAACATACATATTATCTTTTCGCAATGCTAAAGCATAGCATTTTCAAAGATCAACTTGATTATTTAGTGCCAAAAAGTGCAACAATTCGTCACGCTAAAACAAAATTTTTGGATGTGAAGATACCAATTCCTAATGTGAATAAGCAACAGGTAATGAAGTATATAGAGTTGCTTACTGTTTCCGTTATTAATAAAGAAATCGAAATTCTTAATAAAAACAAGAAAATTCACCAACTTATTATTGATGAGTTAGATAATAATCAACAGACTAATAAATTCAATTATGAATTTCCTTCTTATGAGGATTTGATAATAAATAAAAGAATAGATGCTGGTTTTTATAGTGAGGATCATCAACAAAAGATTTTTAAAGTTAAGAACTATTCTCGAGGCTTTAAACCATTAGATCAACAAGGATTATTGCCGATTCCAGGTCCCAGTCTTGAAATAAAATTGCTTGGAACTAGAATTGACAGTAAAAAGGAAATTAATGGATTTTACAGATTAATTACTCCTAAACAAATTACTGATTTTGGAACTGTTGAATATTTTGATTTTATAGGAACTCCAAAAGAAATAAAACCAATTAAATTTGGTGATATTCTCTTTGGAGAAAGTGGCACTGGACGTTCAATGGTTTACCTTGATTATCACGCTAAAACTATCAATAATGCGCACGCCCATATATTAAGACCTAAAAAGCAAGAATGTTCCTTAGAAAAAGCAATTTTTGTTAGGGCTATATTATCGTATTATAAAAATATTGGAGTAATTGATTATATGACTGTGGGAGGCCAAGGTGGACATTTGTCTCCTTCATATTTTGATAGGATATACATACCAGAATTTCCAACTTATCAACAAAAAGCAATATCAAAGTTATATTATAATCCAAAAGCTAAAATTAAAGCAATTGGCTTGACATTAAATAATTTTGAATTGGTTGATCAAAGTTTTGTAAATGATGCAGGGATAACAGAACTTGATGAGAGTATAAAAAAAATTAAGAAACAATTAAATTTTGTGATTGAGCAAATCATAAATGATAAAACTGTAGGTATAGATTTTAGCTTTCTCTAATAAGGTTTATTGTAAAACCGTATATAACATTATAATAATTGGCCTATCAGCAAATTATCTTTTTGACAGATATTGCTGGTTTATAACCCCTTCTTGAAAAGTGAAAAACCCTAAAAACAACTCTCCAATTGCCTTTAGAATAATCTGTTGATGTATGACTTTCCTTTATCTGATATTGTTTTTTGATTTACTGTTATTAAGGGGATGATTCTTTATTTGGGTGGGAGGTGCCGCTTAAATTTTACAAAGTTATTAATCGCCCGACGGAATGAGCAATGGTATACAAGCTCTCTTAGCTGGTATTCTAGAATTGGTTTCCCCCTTGCCCGGATCCGTCGTGGCTCAATCCGGTTAATGGGAAAATTTAACCGGCGGGCCATATGCTGAAAAAAATCTGCAGGGCAGCAGTGAATTGAATGATTATAAAAGTGGTGCATTGTAAAAAACAGGCTTATGATGTTTACATAGGCAGACCATCAAAATGGGCAATCCTTATACGCATAAAACGGGTACATTGGCAAAGTACAAAACGGGTACACGTGCAGAGGCAGTCGAAAAATACAGGGAATGGATTCTGCAAGGGGAGGGGAAATATTTGCTTGATGATTTGCATGAGCTGAAGGGGAAAACATTGGGGTGCTGATGTGCTCCGTTTTCCTGTCACGGGCATGTTTTGGCAGAATTGGTTGAAACCTTGTAAGAACCAAGTGCCAGATGCCATATATTTTTGGGCGTCCGGGCGGGCTCTCCGCTATATCTTTTAATTTGCTTCACTTCATAAAAGGATGCCGCTTCTATCCCTGATGCAACTATCATATTAATAGGTATTGCCCAATCTCCCCTTAATCGGGTGCATTGAACAATTATTCAAAGAAATTCAGAATACTGAATTTTTACAGCGGTACCGGGTTTGCGAAACCCGTTTCATTTTCTCTGGTGCCTGCCTTAAACTGTACCTCCGGTGATGTGGCCTTTTAAACCATCCCAGTTTTGTAAGTCCGTTCACCTTTGCCTTCCAGAGAATTACTTTTTCTATGATTTAAATCCAAAATTTTGGGCAAAGATACAGCCTCAGTCTTATCGCTTAGTCAAGGATTTTCCCGGTATTTTTTCTTAACGCTGCGCTAAAAAAATCTTCCAGTTCCTCCTTGCCTTAGCTGACTGGCCTGTGTGAAAAGAGCCATAATTTTAAATTTTTAAATCATGAAAAAGTATAAATTCTCTAAAAGGCAAAATCAAGTGGTGAACGAACAACAAAATCTTTGGGATGCTTTCTTAACCCACATCGATAACGTTTATTATCCAGGCTGCACAGACAAAATGGATGAAAAACTCTTAAAATTCGAATACGAAAATTTTAAGAACTGTTACCAGTAAAAAAAGGGCTTTGCCCTTTTTTTTGGTCGCTCTGCTCCTTAACCTGGTACTTCATAAGGTACAGCCAATTTGCGCTCGTCCGCTTAAATTGCCTGATCATCCAAACAATAAATAAGGAATGGGTTTTCTTAATACTCCGTTTAAATTTTTACAAAGTTATTTACGTCCGACGGAAAAGGCAAGGGAAAATAAATCTCCCTTGCCTTTTTTCCTTTAGGGGCTCCGCCCTTGCCCGAATCCGTCGCGACTCAATGGCAGATGGTAAAATTTAACCGGCGTGCCAGATGCCAAAATCAGTCCCCAGGGCAGGGGCAAATCATAATGAATAAATTTGATATCTACGAAATGGTTACCAACCTGATTATTGACCGCCTCGAAGCTGGCGTGGTCCCCTGGCAGATGCCTTGGAAAGCAGGCTCATTGCCCAGAAATATGGTTTCCAAAAAAGCTTACCGCGGGTTCAACTTCTGGTACCTGCTCAGCTTTAACTTTCAACGCCCTTACTTCCTGACTTTTCACCAGATTAAGAACCTGGGCGGTTCTGTCAAAAAGGGTGCAAAGTCCGTTCAGGTCATTTTTTGGAAACTCAATGAATACGAGGACCGGGATTCCGGAGAACAGAAAAAGATTCCCATGCTTCGCTATTACAGGGTTTTCAATATCGACGACACAGAGGGAATCCCTGAAAATAAAATCCCCGATTCTGAAACCCATGACCACGATTTCTCCCCAATCGAAGCCTGTGAAAATATTGTCAGAAACTGGCAGGATATACCCAAAATTGAATCCGGGTAAATCTCAAGCTTGCTACATTCCTTTGCTCGATACTGTTCAAATGCCTGACCCACGTACCTTTTTCAAGGATGAAGGCTACTATTCCACGCTGTTCCATGAACTCACCCACAGTACCGGCCACCGCAAACGTACAGACCGCCACAGCCTGTTTCCTAACCACACCTTCGGCAGCAAGGATTATTCACAGGAGGAACTTGTCGCTGAAATGGGTGCCGCTTACCTGTGTGGCATCACAGGTATCGAAAATACTACCATCGACAATTCTGCCTGCCTACATCGACAGCTGGCTCAGCAAACTCAAATCGGATAAAAAGTTTATCGTTCAGGCTTCCACTCATGCCCAGGCTGCGGTTGACTATATCCTGCAAAACCAATCCGTTCCGGGTTCCCCTGAACTGGTCGAAGCGGAAGGAAATAACTCCCTTGTTTTTGAATTTTAAAAAGGAGGTGTAACATGAAAAACAATAGATTTCAGCTCAGTTCTGGAACGTCTTTCCAGAAAACACAGCGCCCACCAGGTATTTTCTGATTTCCTTACATTGCTGGTATGCGCTTTCTCAAAGGGTACGCAGGAGGATAAATACCTGCATACCATTAACAAATATGAAAAACCCGATGCCTATGCCTTTTCGGAGGCATTGGGCTATCTGGTAAACGAAATGACTGGTCCTTCCGGTAATGGCCTTATTGATGTTCTTGGTAGATATTTCGAACAAAATATCAGCCATGGACATAACGGACAATTCTTTACTCCTGAACACATCTGCGAACTCACTGCCCGTATCAATCTGCCATCAAAACCCGGTGGAAGAATTTTCGACCCTTGTTGCGGTTCCGGCCGTATGCTGATGGCAATGGCCAAATTCGACCGTAACGCCCGCTTTTACGGTGCCGATATCGACCACAACTGCGCTATGATGACTGCCATTAACCTATGCCTTAACGGCATGTACGGTGAAGTGGCATGGATGGACAGCCTTTCGAATAAATTCTATGGCGGCTGGGAAATAAGACCCTCAATCAAAGGTTATCCATACCTTAAAGCCATTCAGCAGTTCGAAAGTTTTATCTACATGCGCCTGCCTGAAGAACAGAAATCCGTTCACCCGGTACAGAAGGAACTCGTATTTGAATTTTAAAAGAAGGGGATATTCCCCTTTTTTTGGTCGTGTGACTTCCTTACTTTCCCTTACAAATTTCTGGTTTCCTTATTCCTGCCTTAGAAAGAATACCACTCCAAAATTCTGTTGCAAAGATATTAATCGTCCGCCGGAATAGGCAAGGGGAGATATACCTCCCTTACCTGTTTTCCACCGGTGGTCCCGCCCTTGCCCGAATCCGGCGTGACTCAATGTTTATGGCACATAATTTTTTCGTTTAATCGGCGAGCCAGATGCCAATATAAGTCCCCAGGGCAGGGGCAAACGTATATGACAGTAAAAGCAAAAAATGGTAACGGAAACGGTAACGCAGCTGAGTCTGCTAAAGAAGTGAAAAATGCTGAAGTACATGCCTTGACTTCGAAAATTGAAGCATTTAAAAATGTGGCTGAAAGCCTTAAAAGAGAAAATGCCGATTTGAAGGCTGAAGCTGATAGGCTAAAGGCAGATGCTGCCAAACCAAAGGTTCATCCTGCTCTCTCACTTGAAAAACGTATCCAGAAAGTGGATGAACTGAACATCATTATCGAGAAATGGCGCAAGCTCAATGAGGCCAGACAGAATGTGAATAACTTCAAAATCGGTAACGATGGCCTCAGTGTTACATTAACGCTGCAGGATGCCGCCGGCAAGACTTTCAAAACAAGTCACAACGTTGTTGTTTCTTCGGTTCTGCAAACATTACAGAACGAACTTGACGACAAAATTGTGGAAGTTGAGAAACAAATTAATTTTCTGGATTAAGAAAAAGGGGTTCGTCTTATGACGGACCCTTTTTTTGGTCGTTTCCACCCCTCCCGCATCTGTCCTTTGAACAGCTGCATCCATCAATTAGATTTGATTAAAAATAATAATATGGCAGCAACAATACGCAGAAACCTTATGCTCCGTGAATACGATATAAAGGAAAATGGCCTCGGCCAGCAAACAACCTTCAGTATCAAATTCATTAAATCCAACGGGGAACTGGTATTTTTTCCAAAGGCGGTGGCCTGCGGCCTTACCGCGAATATGTCATCAAACCGTATCAGGGGCATTGTGCCTGTAGATGCCAAAGGTGATAAAATCGGGCATCCTACCCCCGTGAGCATTGATGCCATCATTGAATGGAACAGTAAAGAAGTAATACTTTAAATATTATGGCAAACGCTTTATTCAACTCAAACGGTGTGCCGCTGATTGGATACGGTTCCAGGGGAACCTTAATCAACACCACCGGCGCCCCTCCGGACAAACTTAAAAAGATTGCCCAGCCTTCTGACGACGACCCGGATAAAACAAGTGTCGATGGTATCGACATTTCTGATTGGGGAACAGGAAATAAATTTCCTTCCACCGCTGATTCATTAATAAATTCTGTCAGCGTCCTGAATTCCGGCCTTAAATTTATCCGGAACTTTACCCTTGGTCAGGGTATCTTTCCGGTAACAGTGGTCGGTTACGACGATGATGGAAACGAAGTCCTGAAACCAGTGGAGGATGCCAAACTTCATAACTTCGGGAAAAGCCGTCTGGTCCGTCGTTACCTCGAAAAGGCTACACGGGATTACCTGAAATTCGGCCCCGCTTTCACTCAGCTTATACCTAATGCGGACGGTTCCCAGCTGGTGGGCCTTAATACAATCAATGCCAAATACTGCCGCCTTAGTGTGGCCGATAAATCAGGGCTTATTACCAAATGCATCGTTGCAGGGAAATGGCCGGATACTCCTTCCAAAGGTGAATACACCATTCATGAGGTGCTGGACGAATACGACCCGGCTGCAGACCTGCAACGCCGTAAATGGGGCAACTCCGTTAAAGGAAAAAGTTTCATTCAGGTTATTCGTGATTCCTGGAGCAATAACGAATATTACAGCTCCCCGGTCTGGTATTCTGCGTATACCGCCGGCTGGATTGAAATAGCTCAGAAAATTCCTGCTTTCCTGAAAACGGTTTACACCAACCAGATAACATGGAAATGGCATGTCCAGATTCCATACGCTTTCTGGGACCGTAAATTTCCAGAGGCAAATTTCGCTTCCACTCAGCTTCGCATGGATGCCATTAACGCTTTCATGGATGAAATCGAAACCAACCTTTGCGGAACGGAAAATGCCAGCAAGCCAATCTTTACCATGTTCGAGATGAACCCACAAGGTAAAGTCGAAGAACAATGGATTATCAAACCCCTGGAAAATAAACTGAACAACGAACAGGAATTAATTTCATCTGCGGCGGCCAACTCTGAAATTCTGTTCAGCCTGATGATTAATCCCAATGTTCTGGGCGCCGGTATGCCCGGGGGCACCTATGCCGGTAATCAGGGCGGTTCTAACATCCGGGAGGCTTTCCTTGTCAATATCGCCAACGCATGGCTCGACCGTCAGAACCTGCTGGACCCGCTTGAAACGTTTGTCCGTTTCAACGGGGCTCCCGAAAATATGGAATGGCGTTTCCGTAACACCATTCTCACTACGCTGGATACTGGAAGTGGAACCAAAAAATTATTATCCTAATGCTGTTTAAAACAATATCCGAAATCAAATCATTCCTGCCCATAGGTGCAGGGAATGATTTTAACCGCCTGATGCCTCATATTGAAAATGCTGAAAATAAATACATCAAACCGCTGCTTTCAGCTGCGCTTTATGACAGCCTTACCAGCTTACTATCAGGCTGACCCCCCTGCAGACCCTACAGACCAGCAAAAGGCCATGGCCTCTATTGCTTAAAAAGATTCAGCACGCTACCATTCACCTGGCTTATTTCATCGGGTTCGATTTTCTCAATGTGTCGGTTTCCGATGCCGGTTTTATGCGTACCGACACGCCAAGCCAGAAAGGTCTGTTCAAATACCAGGAGGATAATCTGAAATCTTATTTCTCCAACTCCGGGTTTAATGCGCTCGATGATGCACTGGTTTTCATCGAGGAAAATATCCTGCACTTTCCGGAATTTGAAAATTCCTCCAACTGGACCGTTCTTAAAACAAGTTTTATCCCTTCAGTCCCGGTTCTTGAAAATATTCCTTACAATATCCACGGCAGCAGGCTTATCTTCCTTGCCCTTAAACCTCACATCGCTTTCATTGAAGATACTGTCATCCAGTATGCACTGGGACAGTCTATTTATACGGAAGTCAAAACAGATATGGCTGCGGAGGCTCCCGCTGCGAATACTGTCGCTTTGCTTCCTTACATTCGCAAACCCCTGATTTACCTTGCCACTGCTGTTTTTATGGAGGAATCCGGTGCAGAACTTACCGATAAAGGTCTGTTCTTTTCTTCCATTCAGCCTTCGGCTTCCGGTCAGAATACCCTTAAGAAGGAACCTGCCTCAGAACAACGTATTCTGGCAATGATTGCCCGAAATCAAAAAATGGGAAATGCCTACCTGGATATGCTCAAAAGTTACCTTTCCCTGAATTGGGAGGGTTATGCCGGTACTTTGAATTCAGTAATTACAAGAGATAACACCGACAAAAAAACCTTTTTCGCATAATATGCATACCATCACTCTATATTACCGCCCTTTACCCCTTATCAGGTACGAAAAGAAACGTGTCATTCATTGTCCTGACTCGTTTTCCGAGCTTACACCTCGTCAATTCATTGCCATCGCCAACCTGCTGCGGGGTTTAATTACGGAACAAAAATTCCTGCGTATTCTGACCGGTATACCTAACAGAATTATGCGGCGGCTCTCGCCGTTCGATAAATACAAACTGTCAGAACTCACTCAGCCATTCTTTGAATCACGGCCTTACCATGAATTTATTCTTAAATCGGTCGCCAAGGGTTATTTACATGGTCCAAAACCTAAACTGAAAAATGTCAGTTTCAGCCAATTTATATTTGCTGATACGTATTTCAGTTCATACTTTCAAAACAATAACCCCGACGACCTGTATAAATTCATTGCTTCGCTTTACCTCCCGCAGGGTGTGAAATTCGAGGAAAAATTCATTGAGGATAATTTCCCCCTGGTCAAAAAAACAAATAAAACCACCCTGCAGGCCATCACAATAAATTACCAGTTAATACGCGAATGGCTCTCTGTTTCTTACCCGCTGATTTTCTCAAAAGAACAGGGTAAACCGTCAAAGGCTGCGCCCGTTACTTCCCCCGGCTGGGTTAAGGTTTTTGACGCTTTGGTCGGGGATGATATCGTTAACCACGATAAATATGCTGATATGCCTTTACACAACGTACTGCGTTATATTTCCTTCCGCATCAAGGAGAATATTAAACACAAAAACAAAAAACAATGACACGATTTTCTGATTTGGTTTCCTACTTCCGGGACCTGGCATCCAACCATAAAAGTATCCTTCACTCAGATACTGAAAAACATTTTTTTCGTTTCGAAATAAATGAGGTTCTGGCCGGTCTTAACCGTTCAGATGTAAACTATCCGCTGCTGATATTGGAAGGATATAATTTTGACTACACGGACAACAAATCTGACAATTTGTTGAAAAACCGCCACGGCGCATTTATCCTTCTTGACCATATTTCCGACCCTTCTGATTACGATACCATTCACCTCAAATGGGATACACTGGAACAAATCGGTGATGATATCCTTAATAAAATCAAATCCGATAAATACAACCCCCTCACTCCTGTTATCCGTAGCTTTGACTTCCAGAATGTGGAAGCAAACCTTATCATGAATGAGGTGGGCAGTACCGTCGGTATCCGTTACACGTTTACCCTTGCCGGCACTGTTCAAACCGATATAAATGCTTCAAGATGGCTGTAGATAATAATAATTCCACCCAGTTTTACCGCTACCCAGCAACAAAACTACGCGGTTCTGAAATGGGTTCCCAAAGGTACGCCGTATCCTGACCAGCCAGGCCCGTAAGTTTTCAAAAGGAAAACCTGTCCCGATGGTTACCCGTGGTAACCGGACAGAACATAAACTTGCCCAAAGTATCACCTCCAAAACAAGAAAGGATTACGGCGAAATAAATACCATTTCCTATTCTTTCGAACGTCATGGGGTTTTCGTCCATAAAGGGGTAGGGAGGGGTTATGAAGCACAAAACGGCTTTGTTGTCCGTACCGCTAAAGGTCCAAAAACTGCTGACCGTAAACCGGCGGAGTGGTTCAATCCTGTGCTGGATGCCTATATTCCTGAACTGGCTAATGAGATTGCAAAAGTTAATGCTGATGCTGTGCTTAATACGGCAAGGGTCAAAATTCTTTAAGGGCATCCGGGCGGGCTATCCGCTGTATCTTTTACTTATAAAAGTATGCCGCTTCTATCCCTGATGCAAAATAACCAGGTTTTTCCTGCTTTTCTGCTGTCCTTTCAATACAGATGCTACCTGCTTATTTTCGATTCAAAAATAAGTTATGGCTACATCATACAACCGGCGCATTAATCTTTACATTAATGGTAAGGAGGTCAAAAACGATATAAAGTCCATCCGGGCTGAAATGAATAAACTTACCAATGAACAGGCCCGCATGACCATTGGTAGCCGTGAATACAACGCCCATGCTTCAAAAATCAGAACGCTTCGCGGGGTCGTCCGTCAACATAACGATGACCTGAACCAGACAAAGAAAAGCTGGTTCAGCCTTAACTCCGCTGCTGACGGCTTTAATAAATATTTTGGGATGATAACGGCTGCCGCTGCTTCCATGGCTGCCTTTGTACTTACCATCAAATCTGCTGTAAATGCTTACGCTGAATACGATGATGTACTCGCCAATGTAATGAAAACAACCGGCCTTACTAAAGACCAGGTTAAGGAACTCAACGACGAGCTCGAAAAAATGGATACCCGTACCAGCATGACCGAACGGATGGGTATCGCAAGGATTGGCGGTAAGCTGGGTATTTCAGATATGGATGAACTCATCGGTTTCGTCCGGGCTTCCGACCAGATTGCCGTTGCCCTGGGGGAAGACCTCGGCGGGGCAGAAGGGGCAATACAGTCCCTGGGTAAACTTACCGACATTTTTGACCTTAAAACCCTATACGGGCAGGAACAGGCCCTGATGAAAGTCGGTTCTGCTATCAATGAACTGGGTATGGCTTCCACGGCCAACGAAGGTTACCTTGTAAACTTCGCCAAACGTACTGCCGGTATTGCCCCACAGGCCGGTGTCAGTATCCAGAACATCCTGGGTACCGCCGCTACTCTGGATGCTCTTGGTCAAAGTGCTGAAATGTCATCTACTGCCTACAGCAAGTTTATGACAACCATGACCAAAAAAACAAAAGAATTCGCCGGCATCGCGGGTATGGAAATCAGTGAATTTTCAAACCTCCTGAGAACTGACGCCAACGAGGCTATGATTCTGGTATTTGAAGGACTTGCCAGAAATGAGGGCGGCTTTGAAACGCTAATCGCTTCCCTGGGGGACCTTGGTATCGAAGGCCAGCGCATGACTGCCGTTTTTGGTGCCCTTGCCAACAATACCGAAATGCTGCGTGCCCAACAGGAACTCAGTAATAAGGCTTTTGCCGATGGCACCAGCCTTACCAATGAATTCAATATTAAAAATACCACCGTACAGGCTAACCTTGATAAGGCTAAAGAAAAATTTGCACAGGTACAGCGCGAACTTGGAGAACGCCTCGCTCCGGCTTATGCCAGCGTTATCAAAAAGGGCAGCGCCATGGTTAAAATGTTGGGCATCCTGACGGAATTCCTGTTTAAACACGGCTCCACCATCCTTACCCTGGTTACTGCCATTACCGCCTATACCATTGCAACAAAACTTTCGGCTATGTGGCAGGCAAGGCTGCATACTGCTACCCTTGCTTCAATTGTTGCCCAAAGGCTTCAAAAAATAGCTTTTACCGCTCAGTTTGCTGCTGTTTCCCTTTACAATGTAGGGCATTGCCCTGCTCACCGGCAGGTTAAAGGTTGCTGCCATCCAGTTCCGGGCTTTCTCCGCTGCCATGGCCGCCAATCCCATTGGTCTTATTGTTACCCTGCTAACCACTGCCGGAGTTGCCCTTTACAGCTTTTTGAAACGTACTAAGGATGCCGCAAAAGGTCAGGAGGAACTTAATGATGCAATGCAGGCCGGGGCCGATATGCAGGGGAGAAAGCAATATGAGAAATTCCTGAGTGAAATGAACCTGTATACGGAACAGGTTATTACTATGGCTGACGGAACAACCCGGGTTGTTAAATCCTTTAACCAGTCTGCAGATGTAATTGGTAATTTCGGTAAATCTCTGAAAACCCTTCGCCTGGGTGAACTTGAAAATTTCAAAATCTTTTTCGAGGAGGAAATTATTAATATGCAACGGAACCTCGAAACGCTCGACCCTTCCAGCCTTCAGTTTGAAATTGAATCCTCGAAAATTCAGGAATTCACCCAAAACCTTGCCCTGGTCAATAAGGAAATCGATGATATTGCTGAACGTCGCAAAAAACTGGGAGAAGATTACAGTATGCCTGCTGATTTTGACACAGTGAAAGCTGGTCTGCAATCTGCATTCGCTAAAGAACAGAACTTGCTGAAACAACAACTTCTGGAAAAGAAACTCACAAAAGAGGGTTTTAACCGTGAAATGTACGAGCTGGAACTGGCGCACCTTATCGCTATGCGTCAACTCTACATTACTCACGGGGAAGATATCGTGGACCTTGAAGGTACCATTCTGGATCATAAACTCGCATGGCAGAAAGAACTTGATGGCCTGCTGGAAATTTCAACGCAGATTACGGAAAAGCTTACTGAAGATGAACGTAATCTTTTCGCGGATATCGATGAAGAAATGGAAAAGCATGTTGAAAATTATACCAAGCAACTGGATAAGGAAACTCAGGCCACCATTGATGCTGAACTCAAAAAAGCGGATGCCCGTAAAAAGGCACAGGAAATGCAAATTGAATATGCTGTGCAGGCCGGCGCTGCCGCTGTTGAAAATGCTGAAACTGTAGAAGAAGCTACCTCCGCTATTCTTAATTCCATTCGCAAGGAGCTGAAGGCTTACCTTGCTGAATTTATCGCCACCGCCGCTTTAAAGGCTTTAAAAAATGTTCCGTTCCCCCTTAACATCGCTGCAGCCGCTGCAGCCGGAGGGGCTGCCACTTTCCTGTTTAATACCCTTATACCGGAATTCGCTGCCGGTAAATACGATGTTTACGGGCAGAGCGGTAATAGCTACAATACAGCATGGGCCGGACGCCCTGCTACAGGTATGTATGGAGATAAACCCCAGTTAGGGATTTTTAATGAAGTCCCGGGCCAGCCTGAAATGGTCATCGATGGCTTAACCACCCGTAAATTAAGGGTTAATTTCCCGGAAATATTCAATGCCATTTACGCTGTCAGGGATGGCCGCGTTCCGCAATTTGCTACAGGGAAATACCCTTATCAAAACCAGCAACCCATTGTGAATTCACCTCTGGCGCCTCCACAGTTTCCTGTCGATGCTGATAAATTCAATGACGCCATCGATAAGCTACTGAGCTGGCAGCCTTCCCTGGCTATTGAACTTTTCGACCGTAAACTCAAACAATACAATGAGATTAAAAATAACTCCGGACTTTAATTTTTTACCATGATAACAGTAAGCGGAATCACAGTACAAAGTACTCACCTGAGCGGAAACGATATCTTCGTTAAATTAACTACAGACAGTTATCCGCTCAACGGCATGGATTATAAACTCCTTCTGAAAATCACAAGCCCCGAAGGTGAACTCGATGGTGCTCCCTTTATCCCGGCCATTCCTCCAAATGAAAACGCAGAGGCTGTTTTCAATATTTCGGGATATGTGGACCAACGGTTTGACCGTAATATTACATGGCCTATAAAACCACGTTACGAAGGAAAAGTTACAGGTTATATTAACGGTTCCTATACCGTTTGGCTTTATCCCGGAGAAAGCTGGATTGATACCGTCGACGGCCAGCTTAAAGAATCGTTTCAGGACCCGTTTCAACCCATTTTTATCGTCAAAGGACGGCTTCCTGGATATTACACTGGCTCAACTAAATGACCTGGGACAAACATGGTTTGACTATTACTGTACAGGTGGAAGGTTCCTGTCCTATATGCCCCTTGTTCAATATGTTTCGCCATACCAACCCACCAAACTCTGGTGGATTCCTCCCCAATACATTAAATGCCGTCCAGATTATTTTTAAGGTACTACATCAATGGTGTTGCCACTACCATTGAAATACTTAATGGTGCATTGTGGATGGATATTCTCTGGGAAATAGAATGCCACCCCGGCAATGCCGGTGTACCTATGGCTGATGAAAATGGAAACCCTCTGGAAAAATACGAAGTCTGGATTGAAGATGCCGGCGTACCGGTTACCGAAACCCGTACATTCATTATCGACTGGACACCTCCCCATAAATATTATTATTACCTGTTCGCCGATAACAGAATGGGCGGTATTGAAACCATCACCCTTTCAGGCCGGATGGTTTATAATCCTTCCGGTAACCGTATCCTGAGTAAACGTCCTTTTCCTGCCGGCTCCGGGGTACAGGTTCCTACTTTGCTGCCGGTTTCTCCAAACAGGCAACGTAAATGGACGATAAATACAGGATGGAAAAGTAAGGAAGAACTGGCCGCCCTTGATTTCCTGCTCGATGCTGAACATGCATGGCTGGCCCTGCCTCCCGATACCGGTGGTACCGATATCAACAACTATAAATTGTGTCCTGTGATTATAACTAACACAGAACTTATTTTAAATGACGATAACAATGAAATTGAATCGGTGGATATCGATTTGGAAGAAGCCTACTAAAATTAATTACCATGCTCGAATTTTTTCTTAACGATAAACCTTTCCTTCTCGACCGTGCAAAATCTGTACGGATGACCCACCAGAATCCTGCCTGTAACGTGAAGGATTTCCCTGGTGATATCACTGTGGGCATTGATATCCCTGCCAATGATGTTAATAACGCCCTGTTAGGTTATCCCGGAATGTTTGAAAATAACACCAAAACAAGTACCCGTGAATACCCGGGTTTTCATATCCGGTACAGCGGTGTGCTGCTGATGGGTGGTACGTTAATCATTACCAACACTACCCCTGAACAATATTCCGGATGGCTCCGTTCTGATGTGGGAAACCTTGGTGAGGAACACCGTGAACGCAATGTTAATCAATCGGAATCTTTTAATGTTGCCAAATCCTTTGTCAACAAAGCGGATTATAACCCCCTTACCGATGATTATGCCTGCCCACGGGTTTATAATACTGAATTTTTTACACGACAAAAGTGAAAAGGTAACCATTACCCTGTCCACTCCAAATCCCAATTATACCAGTGAATTCCTTTCCACCGTGACTTTATGGACTAACAAGGATAATAACAAAAACATTTATACAGAAAGAGAAGTCGAGGACCTTACCTGGGCTTTTATGAATTCTTCATTTTTCTTCGTTAATTACAAAAATGAAGATGGTACCATTAAAACTGCCTCTTCCATGAGTCATGGCGGACCTGAAGATATTGCCAAATATTTAAAGGTTCACGTAGTTTCACCTATGCTTTTCCTTAATTACCTGCTCAAAACCATCTTTTTTGATGCAGGCTTTTACCTGGACAATAATTTTCTGGCTGACCATCCGGACCTCCAAAATCTCATACTTTATAACAATTATGATATTACCAACTTTGAATTTGTTAAAAATGAGGCCTCGGTGATAATTCCCGGTCATTCCTCCGGTGACCTTGAATTTTATCCCATAACCTACGGTTATGAGATTTTGGATATTAAACGCGACTACCTTAAACCTTTCTATTATAAAGACCTTATCCCTGAAATCCATATCAAGGACCTGCTGCTGGGTATTCAGAACTACCTGAATGTGTTCTTCTTTTTCAGACCCGGCCGTAAAATCTGCGATGTTATCGACCGTGAAAGTATCCTTACTGCCACTGCTATTGACCTGGATAAATGGTTTACCGGTAAATGGAATATGGGTGATAAAATGGATGTTACCCTGAAATTTACCTTCGACCACGACGAAAAAGATTTGATGTTCACAGAAAACTGGCAGAACATCGATGACCTTCGCCAAAAAGAAAAAGCTCCGGTTTTTGACTGGAATGAGCTGGAAACGATTTCCAACCCCGAAATGGAGGAAATCCGCTTCATTAAATCCCAAAACCGGTACGTTCAATGGAAGGTGTGGGTTAAAACGGAACAGGACCCGCACACAGGCAACGATATACAAAAAAAGTATATCGGCTGGAACCACCTTACCGATGGTTTCCAGAATGGGTTTTTCAACTACCTCAAAGATGACATTGAAACCATTCCTACCGTGTTTGGCCCTGTTTCCGGTGAAGACCGCGCCACGGTCAGACAAAAGGGAAATACCCGCAGTGAAATGTTTGCCTTCGAAAGTTTTAAACCCCGCCTGATGTTTTACCATAGCTTTAATGAAGCTACTTATAAATCAAACACCATTTCACTGGATTGGGAAAAAGAGGGAACCGGCCTGATCCAGTCCCGCTGGCTAAACTGGGCAAGGTTCTGGTGCAATCGCCAGCCGGTAGAATGCCAGATGCATTTCTCCCTGAATCAACTGGATTTCATGCTCCGCAATATTTATAAGAAATTTCGTACCCGCGAAGGTGAATTTATTATCGAGTCCATGGAAACGGAATTCGGCCTCGACCAGATTGGTGTTACCACAATTAAGGGATATAAAATCAATTATGCTCCCGTTGTTTACAAACTCACCGATATCTGGAAAATTAATGACCCTTTCTGGATTGATGATCCTATACGTGATGATTTTCCCTGGTTAATTCTTAAATAATATGATAGAAAAACCTTTACATACTAAAAAGGAGCTGAAGCGCCTTTTTATCGACCTTAAAAACAAAGGCATCACCGATGAAATGATGGGCATTTTAATCGATGTGCTATGGCGTGATAAAACCAGTTCCCGCTCTGCAGGATTTTTCTGGCCCGGTGGTCCTGACCTTTCCCTGAACTGGGACGATGTTACAAGAACCTTAACCCTTACTCCTGCTCCTGCATTGGACCCTGAATCGGCTTATGTCCCGCATTTCCGGTTTTTCAGCTTCATTTCCAAACCCGTTCTACACCGCAGGTATAACCCCGAATCTATAATCCTTCCCAATGAAGAAGGTCTTTATGCCATCTATTACGATGTGCATCCCGATACCCGCCTGCAGGCGCTCACCTATACCAAAAATCCCGATGAATTCGCGGCTGCTGCCATCATTATGGACAAAGTTCTGGTAGCATGGATTTACTGGGATGCTGTTGCCGGAAAAGCCCTTTACTTTGGCGATTCCCGTTACGGCTCCGAATGGCCTCCGCAAATTCACTTCTGGGCGCATAAAACTTTAAACAGCCTCCGTCAGGATGGCCTGGCAATCACCGATGCTACTTTTGAAGCTGCCGGCTTATCCGATCAGGATGCTGATTTCAGCATTTCCGCCGGTACGCTCTGGCATGAAGATATCTTTGCTGAAACCTCTGAGGTTCCTGTAGGGGAGGGGCTTCCCGTTTGGTACTTCGACCAGAACGGTCTGCCCCGCTATACTTCGCAGCCAGGTAACAAAATAATAAACACCGGTTCCGGTCTGCTGGCATATAACCCTCCGGCTGCCGGTATTGCCGAGGCTTCCGATCTAAACTACGTGGTATACCACTATTTCGCTACCAACTGCATTTTCCAGCCGCACATTGCCTGCATGGGACAGCAGCAATATGCATTGCGCTCCCTGGCATCTGCAGCAATTAAAAGCGAGGTTATTCTGCTTAAAGATTCTTTGCCTCATTCTAACCTGATGCACATCGGCAGCGTGGTATTTCAGACGTCGTCTTCTTATACCAATAATTACAGGGCACGTGCAATCTTCGGTACCGACGAGGCAGGCGTAACTTCGGTTTTTACTGAACAAGACCCTGTCTTTCCTATTGACTACCTGAAATATGTTACCGGAAATCAAACCATTAATGTAACTGAACTTTATAAGCCTAACGGTATTTTAGCCGGTGGATATATAAGCTGGACCGGTGGCCTTAAGTTTTTAATAACGCCTGTGGCAGGGAGGATAATGCGTGAGCTCTACAAAATTCCAACTTACCAAAGTGTGACATTGCCTGCCGCTGACCCGGATTACCCGCGTATTGACCTGATTGTGATGGACAATACTCCGGCAGTACGATTTCTTGCCGGGATTCCTTCGGAAAACCCACAAAAGCCGGCAGTTGACCCGGCAAAGCAAATTGAGCTGACCCACGTTTTGATTCCGGCTGGCGCATTAGAACCCGCAGGGGTGACCTTTGACATGATTTATGATGAAAATACTGAGTGGACCCCTTCTGCAAATGGCGTGGTCGTGAATTTCAATTCGGCAGATTCTCCGTTTTCGGGAACAAAATGTACAGACGTTGGCGCAATTGGCAATGGTGACAGCCTGACCTTTACAGCATCAGAAAGCAAATCATTTTCAGATTATGAAACCCTGGTTGCTTTTGTGAAGCTGAAAGAGGCAATGAATAAGCAGCATTTTTTGGAGGTGGAGTTTTTGTTGAATAATACTCCGGTATCAAATACAGTGACAGCCCTGACCCGGGTACCTAATTCGGGAGAATGGATAAATATAACTGTTTCGCTTTCCTCCTTCCAGCTAGGCGGGAATGAGTTTGACGCTGTGCGGTTTCGCTGGACGAAACAGGGAGCGCAGATTGACCATGCAGGCTTTTATTTCGATGTTGTAAAACTGGAAGCAGGAATACAACAACCGGTAACAAATTCGACAGATGAAACAGTTAAACTTATTGACCCTGTAACTTTCAATATAAAAGGACAATCAGGTTATTTAAGTACTGATGATTTTGAACAAAAAGTAGATGAAACTTCCGGAAGAGCGGTGATTTCACTTTTCTGGGACAACGTAAAAACAAAACTAAAGACCTATTTTAATACACTATATGCTGCAATTGTGCATAGTCACTCTATTGATACAATTGAGTTTACAGTCCAAACAGTAAAATACGCCTATTTATACAACTGGTGGTCGGTCACAGATAACAGGAATATAGCTGCTTCCGGATGGAGAGCTCCTTCAAAGGCAGACTGGACAACATTAATTCAATCGCAGTATCCTGAAGCGACAGGAACAACAGACAATCTTATGGGGATAGATTGTAAGGTTCCGGGTTTTACTTATTGGGATTATTTTGCATCAGCAACACCGGCAACAAACTCATTGGGGTGGAATGGCCGGGGGGGTGGTTACAGAGCCAGTGATGGAGGATATTATTCCTTAAATAGAAGTGCTCTAATACTGGATGAGTACAATACCGCCATCTCCATATCAAAACTATCGGGAAGCAACAGCATTAAGTTACAATGACGATTATTTGGCTAATGGTGTTTATATGGTTTCAGGAGCAGTTAACGGATGTTCGGTTAGGTTAGTAAAAGAATCTACATCACTGACACATGGACAGACTGGAACCTATGTGGGAAACGATGGCAGAACATATAAAACAATTTGTATTGGCAATCAGGAATGGCTGGCAGAAGATTTAGCGGAGACGAAATTCAAGAATGGTGATTTTATACCATTGGTTCCTGATGCTACTGATTGGAGCAATACGGTTGATTCTGCAATGTGTTATTATGAAAATGTTGAGGACAATGCATTCGAGACCGGAACTGCTCCATATTCGGAACACGACCATGATGAACGCTATTATACCGAAACCGAAGTCGACACAAAACTTTCAGGGAAATCTGACACAGGACACAGTCACGATGGGGACTATGCTCCCATTTCCCACAGCCACGATGATAGATATTACACCGAAACAGAAACGGATAATTTACTGGCAGGAAAATCTGATATAGGACACAACCACGATGCAGACTATGACCCAAATGGTGCTGCTGCTTCCCATGTATCCACGCACGAAAATGCTTTTGACCACAGCAAGTTGCATGACCATGCCAATAAATCTGACTTGGATAATTATGACCCTGCAAATTTTGTTGGTGCAAACGATACCCGGTTGACCGATGCAAGGGAATGGACAGCAAGCGAGATTACTCAGGCAGAAGCCGAGGCAGGAACCGCAACCACTCCGAGAAAATGGACAGCGCAAAGGGTTAAACAGGCAATTGAGGCATTGGCAGGTACAGGAGGAGATATTAGCATTGATGGCGGCAGAGCTGACGAAGTATTTACAAATGAACAAGTAATAAATGGAGGAGGTGCATAATGGCTGATAAAATTCAAATAAGAAGGGATACGGCTGCTAACTGGACAGCTGCAAACCCTGTTTTGGCAATTGGCGAGCTGGGGTATGAAACAGATACCCAAAAGATAAAAATTGGTGATGGGGTGACATTCTGGAACAGTTTATCTTATAATGATTTTGGGGCTTTTTCTGGCAGTTGGAGTGATTTGTCAGACAAACCCTCAGTATTCCCTCCGGAAAGTCACACCCATGATGATAGGTATTATACTGAGACAGAAACCGACAACCTTTTGACCGGGAAGTCAGATACAACTCATGACCACGATGGAGATTATGACCCTTCCGGGACTGCTTCTTCTGAGGTCGCTTCCCATGAGGCTACCTATAATCACGAAAATATTCACGCTCCAGGTTCTGATGCTGAAGATGCAACCAGTATTGCAGCCATTCATTCCGGAGTAACAGCAGATTCAGTTGCAGATGCCGATACATTTAACTTTGTCAAGTCTGTTGGTGGATTGCTTAAAAAGATTACATGGTCAAACATTAAGGCTACTCTGAAAACTTATTTTGATACATTGTATTCAGATACCAACCATGAACACGATAGCAGGTATTATACGGAAACCGAAACTGATAATTTGCTGTCCGGCAAGTCAGATACTACTCATAACCATTCAGGTACCTATGAGCCAACATTTAGTAAGAATTCAGCTTTCAATAAAGATTTTGGCACTGCTTCCGGTACGGTTTGTCAGGGGAACGATTCAAGATTAAGTGATGCACGTACTCCAACCGATAATTCAGCAAGCTATGCAAAAATAGGAAATGACCTGAAAGGTGTATCTGCACTTTCAGGAACCGGAATTGACTGGTCGGCTGCCGGGGTGTTTACAAAAACACTTACAGGGAACACAACTTTTTCATTCAGCAACCTTCAGTTAAACAAAGTGATTACGTTGGTTTTGTCCGGTGACTATGTAATAACATGGCCTTCATACATGGATGCTGACCATTTGATATCCGGTGAATACGATGGAACGACTGATAATTACATTCAGATTCATTGCACCAATGCAGGTTCAGGAACAGAAGAAGTTTGGTGGTCAATTAAAACTAAAGGAGCATGATAGGATTAGGTAAAAGATTAATGGGAAAGCCTCCATCCGGAGTTGACTTAAAAGCTAAAGCAATAGCTGTTTGGGAATTTGATGAAACATCAGGCATGATAGCTTATGACTCACATGGTAGTCATGATGGGACTATGTATGACGGAAGGGGTGATATCTCTACTGGTATTACTGTCATGCCAAGATTAGGTACATGCATTTTACTTTGACCCCTTCTATAGATCCTGAAGTGAGAGTTCCTTACAATAGTACATTAACTTGCCAGAAGTACGTTTGCGTTTTTACTCATGGATTAAACCTACCGTTCAGAACACAAGAGGTATAATGTTAGGTGCAGGGGGTAATGGATGGACAAATGGTTGGGGAATATATCTTAGTTCATCGGGTGTATTTAGTTTTGCTATGGAGATGGTTCAACTGATTATGATTTTTATTTTGGTACCTATTCAGCAAACAATTGGTACTTAATAGGGATAGAATGGGATGGAACTAGATTTTAAAGCTTATGTAGATAATAATTTGGAGTATACAGAAAGTAATGCCCCATTTAGTTACCATCCATCAACCCCTCAGAATTATGCCTGGAAGTTTGGACCGGGAGCACCAACAAGATATGAAGGATATTTCGACCAATCCTCATATTTTAATAGCCCTTTGACTGATGCTGAAAGGGCGTTTTTATGGAATAACGGAAATGGAATAGCATACGCAAATTGGTAAGATTATGAAAGCAATAGAAATAAACGGACAAATTAAGGTATTCAATGAACTTCCGAAAATCTGGAAAAATTACACAAATTTTTCAGCAGGCAAGTTTTGAACTGCAACAACAGGAAGGGTTTTTTGATGTGGTAAAACCCGCATACAATACGGAAACCCACTATTTGGGTGAAATTTATTTTGATGATGTGAATAGTGTATTTACTTATCCGGTTATTGCATACACTCAGGAGCAAATCGATTCAAAAGAAGAGGAAAGGCTTTTAATAGCTGACCATCACTTTGATGAACAGGCAGCAAAAAACCTCATAAAAAAACTGATTGAACCAGTAATCAATAATGAAGCGGAACTATCTTCTCAGGATATAGAGGATGCAAAGATGCTTTACAAGCATTACAGGGTAGGAGTTATTTATGATAAGGATTCTGACAACATTGATGAACGGAGGTTTATTTGGGACAATAAGCTGTATAAGGTCATTGGTGCAAGGCATACCTCACAAGCCGATTGGACACCCGATACGGCAGTGAGTCTTTATACTGAAATCGTTCCTCCGGGAACTATCGTTGAATGGAATACAGACGATTATGCAAGTTATGAAATAGGCACGAAAGTAACCTGGAATGGGAATACTTATCAATGTGTCAATACTGCTTATGCGTGGATAGAGCCGGGCAGTCAGGATGGGTATAATGGATGGAAAGAAGTTTAATATTTTATATCATGGTTATCTATCCTAACTTTTTTATTGGTTATTTAAACTGTTTTTAAAATATTTAACTGTGATTTTTTTTAACTTTACAATTCATTACCCCGTCCGGGGAATGTAGGTTTTTGGTTTGGTTTAGGTTTAAGTTTAGCAAAGGGGTAGCGTTGGCTGTCCCTTTTTTTTGTCATTTTTTGGGCATCCTGGCGGGCTATCCACTATATCTTTTATTCCGGTTTCACTTCATAAATGGATGCCGTTTCTATCCCTGATGCATTTTTTTTGTCCTTTACATTTTTCCCCCAGGTAACTACATTCGACTAAAATACCAGACATGAACGATGAAAAATTTTTAACTCCAATATTTGGTATGCTTACCAGCCTTATATCATGGGAGGTTTGGCAAAATTTCGTGCTCTCATTTTTAGTGGCCTTTATTGGTGGAATAGCTGCTTTCCTTGCCCGTAAATTATGCTCTGTCATTTGGTCCAAATTTTTTCCTGATAAAAACTTTACAGATGAAACAAAAAATTAATGTCTGCATTCACTGCAGCGCAACCCGTGAAAATCAAAGATTTTCTTTCCAGCAATGCAAAGATTTCCACATGAACCACCCCTCCCGGAAATATTCCGATATCGGTTACAATATCTACATTGAAAGGGATGGTTCCATTCATCTGGGAAGACCCTTTGGCGCCACGCTTGCTCACGCGTGGGGACACAACAAAGATTTCCTGGCTATCTGCTATGAAGGAGGACTGGACGCACAGGGGAACCCTAAAGATACCCGTACTGATGACCAAAAACAGGCCCTGATTACATGCCGCCTGTTTATTGAACGCATTTACAATGTCACCAGTTGGGTAGGACACCGCGACCTTTCTCCTGATGCAAATAAGGACGGTGTAATAACCCCTAACGAATGGCTGAAACAATGCCCCTGTTTTGAAGTTAAAGCCGAATTCTTATGAGCAGAATTCAGCAAACAAGAATAAAAATTACCTGGTTCGGGGCCATTGTTTTTGCCCTCACTGTGTTCGTTGCCATATTTAAAAATATGGAAGAACTGGCCGGCTACGCTCTTGGTGGCATCACGTTTATTATCGGTGGCTACCAGGCTTCGGAAGGATTTACAAAAGCTAAATACATCGATAAATACAAAAAACCGGAACATGAAAAAAATTAATTTTTTAATAGCAGGATTTGTCCTGTTTCTGTTGTATTCTTATTTTTCATTGTCCCATAAATTGAACAATGAAAGGAATCTTTCGAACCTGCAGGCGGTTGAAATTTCCACCCTCCGGGACTCCGTTAAAACTGTCAGAAACAAAGTCGGCCAGCTGACCTTTCAGGTCGCTTCCGCTGACATTCAGAAAAAACAACTTAAAGATGCCCTGGAACTGGCGGGTTACGATATTAAATCGTTGAAAGAACGGGAAATTCAATACCGGAAAATTAACTCCATCCTGAAAGCCCGTCTTGAAGCTATCGGCTCCATAACAACCACTGTCAGGGATACCTTTACTGTTGTTAAAACAGATACCGTCCGCTTCCAATCCCTGGCCAATACCTCTAACGGTTATCTTTCTATTTTCAATGCTTCCATTCAAAATCAGAAACTTAATTTCAGCTACCGATATAATGTAGGTTTTGATTTTTTTCAGACTACTCATAAAAACAAAACCGTTGTGTCGGTTATGCTAACCGACCCAAATGCTGAAATTATTTCTGCCAATTCGATAACCGTTACCCATAAAAAAAGATTTTTTCAGAAACCCTGGTTCTGGGCTGTCACCGGATTTACCACAGGACTTCTTTTAGCTAAATAATGATGAACATATTTTATAACCTTAACCTCAAAGACGGATCCGTTTGTCGAGGTATGCTTATTCCAAATGAATTAATCAAAGAAAAGGTGTGGAAAACTAAAGACGGATTTGTCTTTGAGGATGCCGTTGCTTCGGCGGAAGAAATGGACTATAAACTAAAAACTTCCATATTGGATTGCCTGGAACGTTTATAAAATAAAAAAAGTGGCTGTATAAACCACTTTCTTTATTTTTTCGCTTACTGATTTTCAATTTTTAATTGTTCTATCAGGTAAGCTATAAACTCTTCCTGACCTTTCACCTTTGTTTCAAGGTACTTTATTTTCTGTTCAAAGAATACCATTTGCTTTTTCAGTACATCATTCAGGAGCTGTTCCCCCTGCAGCTGCTCTTTTTTATTTTCCACTACTGCAGCCGTTGGTTCAGCAACCTTTACCTGTTCCGCTTGCTTTACCTGTTCCACTTCCTGCACAGGCTTTACTTCCTTCACGATATCCATATGCTGAACACTTCCATTATTTTCAGCTTCATGCTTTTTTGGTACGTTAAATTTGGCTTCGGTCACAACCTTCTTTTTTTTATCCTGCAGTTTTAATTGGCTTTTCTTTCCATGAAAATAATTCTCCGCTACATATATCCTATCCTTTTTCAACAGTATTCTCATTCCTGTAATCCAAGTATGATTTCCCTGCTATAATATAGGCATCCAGCTTATCTTTATCTGCCTGCCTTAATCTCGCCGACTTCATATTGTTAATCAAACTCAATAAATGTTCTGCTGTTTTCATGGACAGTGGGTCCTTGCTGGTATAAAAAAACTTCTTTGCCCTCGCTGTGCCAACTGCTTCCAATTCATTGAAATTATTTATTGCATACGATAACAACCGGTCCCGTATTCCAAGCGCCTTTGCCGTTTCTGCAATATTAAACGGTTCCTGGTTTTCTATTTGTTTAAGCATCTTAAACAATACCGTTGACTTTTCCAATTCATGCTCTTCTGCATATTTCTTTGCCATTTCCATTGATGAATAATTTTTATAACGTTCTTTTATCTCTTGTAAATTCTCAAACTTTGGGATATTACGATATCCCATTTTTTTCAAAGCTGTAACTAAAGTTTCAGCAAAATCAGACAACCCATTATCCCTTTGCATCTTTACTTCCATTTTTTTATATCTCTGGAAAATTATTTACAATATTCGGGGCAGCTACCGCCTTACGCTTACGCATATAACGCTCAGTCGTCGCTATGGTCGTATGACCATCCTGATGCTGTATTTCCTGGCGTGGAATTCCAGCATCATCCGCCCGGATATTGCCAGTGTGTTTCCAACTATACATCTTATATGTTTCAGGCATTTTTAATTTTCTCCGGTACTTTACAAACCGTTCACTCAAATTGTTGATGGAAACACATTCCGGCCCCGGCTCACCTTTTTTTCCTATCACATAAAAGGTCCTGTGGTAGGTGTGCAACTGGTAGGTTTCCCTCATTAACTTCATAAATTGTTTTGGTATATTCACGAAACGTCCTGTTGTTTTTGCATTTTCCTCACGAACCTTTATCATGCCGCGGCCAAAATCAATATCCCCAATTCTTAAGAATCTAATCTCTTTTCGTGGCCTCAGAAAACAATAATACTCAAAACAGATTGCAAGCCATAATTGTGGGTCATTCTTTAAAATCATTTCCTTAAATACAGGAATATCTTCCTCATAAATTGGCTCTGCAGCAGAATCATTAATTCTTTTGGTCCCCGGAAGCTCTATGCATGGATTAGGAAATTGCTTTCTGTCCTTTCGCACGAAATCAAAAACCGCAGACAATAAAATCCGGTAATTATCTACAGATACCTTAGATAATTCCCGTTCGTCTATAATAAATGTGAAAAATTCTACCATTACTGTGTGTGTGATTGCAGACACATCTGCATCATTTAATCTGTGGCCTTCCAGCCAGGCATCAAATAAACGCATTTTTGAACGGTAAGTAGAAATGGTTGTATCCGCAACCTCACTTTCAATTCTGTCAAGATACTTTGACGCAAAAAAGCGAAACGTGCCATTTTTTGATTTAAGGGTTCTGTAATTTTTAATGTAGGTTTGGTATTCGAGGTTATCATCATAGATGATACTCGAATTTACAAAAGGACTCCAACCGGCCCTTAATTTTTCAGTCCATTCATTTTTGATTTTTTCCGCGACGGCCATTCGGCCTTTTTTGGTTGTTTGGGCGTTGATTCCTTTGCCGATTTTAAAACGCTCCATTTCCTTTGTTTTCGGATTGCGAGCCCAATAATAAACAAACCATCTGCTTTTCAGGTCGCCGCCGGCATCATATATTTCAGGCAACCTGATAATACTCTCACTTTTGTTTCTCATATCTGATATTTAATAATTAGTTTTTATTCTAATTACCAATACCAGGCGTGTTACTTTTTGATTAAGATGACAGCTTTTCCAGTTTTTGAACGTCGGTGCAATTTAATTTGCCCCTGTTTTTATTTACCGTCCCATACCGTTCCATTTTTGTTCTTTTACCGTTCCAGTTTCTTGTAACGGGCTTATATTGAGCCCGTTACAAGTCTTGGTGGGGAGAGGAGGATTCGAACCTCCGAAGGCATCGCCAACAGATTTACAGTCTGCCCCATTTGACCGCTCTGGAATCTCCCCCGATTTTGATTTGAGAGGCTGTCAGTTTCCATCATTAAAAAAAGATTGACACCCCAAATTTGAGCCGGATGTCAGATTCGAACTGACGACCCCGAGATTACAAATCACGTGCTCTGGCCAACTGAGCTAATCCGGCCTATAATTCAGTATTTTGAGAACGTTTGCTTTTTAAAACAGCGGCGCAAAGTAAAGAATTAATTTTATATTCTGCAAAACTTTTTTTAAACTTTTCAATGGCCAATTTATAAAAAAAAAGTGGGTAAGCTACCTGTGTCGCACCGCTACAACCGCTTACCCTTGCTGCCTTCCGACCCTGGGGGAATTCAGCAGGAGCTGGTCGCACAGGACTTACCCGGGTGCAAAAGTAGAAAAAATAAGGTTCCCGCCAAAATTCAGGTCAAATAAACATATATTTGTACCAACATTACCTAATAGTGAATTTGAATTATGGAACAAAATTCTGTATCTGCCTGGAAATCATCATTAAGTTACGGTTTATTCTTAGGAATAGCGATGGTCCTTGTTTCGGGTGCTTATTATTCAACAGGCAATTCATTTCATAGTTCTGCCCCCTGGGTAGGTTATGGGTTAATGATAGCTGGAGTTGTAATTGCACAACTTCAGTTTCGGAAACAGCTTGGAGGATATATGAGTTATGCACAGGCTTTAGGTATTGGAATTCTGACCATGTTGTTTGCTTCAGTTATAACAGGTTTCTTTTCATACCTTCTTTATGCTGTAATTGATCCATCCCTGCAGGACCAATTGCTCCTTTCTATAGAGGATGATATTGTAAGACGGGGAAGCATTCCTGAAGAACAGATAGAAATGGCTGTGAAAATGGCTTCAAAATTTAAAGATCCGGCAATCATGTTTTTTATGAATATTATTGGAGGAGCATTAGTCGGATTGTTGATCTCCTTGTTAACTTCAATTTTTACCCAAAAGAAAGCGGAACCCGAATTCTAACTGAAATTAAATTACAGTAATGGATATTTCCATAGTTGTCCCTTTATATAATGAAGAAGAATCTTTGCCCGAACTGGTTGCATGGATAAAAAAAGTAATGGAAGAAAAGGGTTTCTCCTACGAAATTATTATGATTGATGATGGCAGCAAAGACAATTCCTGGCAGGTTATAAAAAATCTCCAAAAAGAAATTTCAACAATTAAAGGAATAAAATTCAGACACAATTACGGGAAATCTGCTGCACTGTATTCCGGATTTGAAGTTATTCAGGGCGATGTAGTAATTACAATGGATGCTGATCTTCAGGATAGTCCTGATGAAATTCCTGAACTTTACAGGATGATTAAGGAAGAAGGATATGATTTGGTATCGGGATGGAAAAGAAAAAGGTACGACCCGGTTTTTACAAAAAATTTACCGAGTAAATTTTATAACTGGACTGCCCGTCGCTTTACAGGTATAAAAATTCACGATATGAATTGTGGTTTAAAAGCCTATAGAAAAACTGTGGTTAAAAGTATAGAGGTATATGGCGATATGCACCGGTATATCCCGGTTTTGGCAAAATGGGCAGGATTTAATAAAATTGGTGAAAAAATTGTAATTCACAGTGAACGTAAATATGGCGTTACCAAATTTGGTGTAGAACGTTTTATTCGTGGTCCGCTCGATTTGCTGTCGGTAATGTTTATTTCCCGTTTTGTTAAACGGCCAATGCACTTTTTCGGTGTTTTGGGAATCCTGATGGTGATTGTAGGGATGGCTGCTGCTATTTGGTTGGGAATAGAAAAAATTATCCAGCTCAGGCATGGGATTGTAGGTAACCTGATAACCAACAGTCCCTATTTTTATGTTGCCTTAACTTCGATGATTATTGGAGCTCAGTTTTTTCTTGCCGGATTTCTGGGTGAGCTTATCTCAAGAAGTGCCACTGATAGGAATAAATATCAGATTGATGAAAAAACTTTTTAATTCGGAAATTCATCTTCAAAAGAAATAACCTTCTTAATTTTGTTGAAGTGCAGTAATGATTATTTCCTGCGGCTTCTAAGAAATTCTTGTTTTCAGAATACCTCCTTTTAATCTCCATTCTTGTGGTAACAGTATTTTTATGCAGAGGATTCTCTTTTTACCTTTAAACTCATGAACAGAAAGTTCCTTAAAATTGAATAAACAATACTTCATCTGAGGTGTGGAATAATTCATGCGCTGCGTAGAATTTCCACATCAGAGGGGCTTTTTTTGGTAAAAAAGCATGATTTTCTTTTATTAAATCACTTATTTATCGTTATTCAGGGAGGGCATGTTTTTTGGAAACAATTGAGTTTAACAGGAGATCGTAAAATGGATAAATATTTTGAAAAATTAGTTCAAAACGTGCAAAAGGGTGAATTTTATTCGGTTAAATTAAAAAATGACCCACAAGTTTATATGGCTATTCCAATGATTCCCGCACGCTATCAGAATGATGAACCTGCCAGATTTTTATTGAAAGTTATAGCTCCGGAAAAAAACAAGGGGGTATTTGAATATAATATTGATGAAATTGAATGGCTGGAAAAAAGGGTTTAGTTATTAATATATTGGTGCCAGTTTAGTAATAGAACGGAATTTTGTGCAAACAAAAAAATCCCATTCTGTGTTTTAATAAAAGATGTTGACATAAACTAATTTCATGAAAGTAACACACGGTTTATATATTATATTTCTTTTTGCTGCCGTAAATTTTCTTTTTTCAGGCTGCTCTCATGATGATTATATTCAGGAGCCAAACGGGGTAAAGGTATTTTTTAAAGTTATCCCAATGTTAAAAATTTCAGCCGATACCCTTCAAATTGAGGAAGCATTTATTGGTATTGAGGAAATAGACTTTATTCCGGAAGGAGAAACCGATACTGTAATATCCGAAAAAATTATTTATGAAGGCCCATATGCTGTTGATCTTGTTAATGGAATAGTTACTCCAGGTATGAAGTGGATATTTGCCAAACCAGGTCTGTACCGGCAAATAAAAATAAAAACCAGTAATGCACTGCCAGGACATAATTCCATCAACATTAAAGGAACTATCCTGTCTGGTGATCAGTCAGGTGAAATTCCATTTGAACTGATTGCTGATGGTGAATATGAATTGAGTATAGCAAATAATTCTGGTGTTGAAGTAAGGAAAGGTGAAACTTTAGAACTGATAATTCTGTTTGATTTATCAAAATTACTTTCAGATATTAATTTAAATTCAGCAGAAAAAACAGATAGGGGTGTATTGTTGGTTTGGGACAAACCTGAAACCAACTTGCTGATGGCTCATATGAAAGAATTTGGCAGCTTTTTAATTTATGATGATTTCTCTCCCGAAATATGGGAAGATGAATATTATAATAAGGACAAACCGGTTAATAATGATGGTGGGGAATATGAAGATAATGGTACAGGTAATAATGATACTGATAATCTTCAGGATGGGAATGATTCAAATAGTAACAATGGGTCTGGAAATGATGAAGGGCAGTATAGTGAAGACCCTGAGGTTGATTCAGAAGACAATCCCGCTGATATTACAAACAATGAGCAGCAAAATAACAATGAAAGCAATGATTCGGGAAACAAGCCAGAAAATGTAAATGAAGACAGGGAAGTAAATGAACCAGAGGATGAGGTTGATAATATAGGCCTTGATACAGTTGATGAAAATAACGGTGCAGGAGATACCAGTGATGGCGGTGTTAATGATAACAAAGGAAATTCGGGCAAAGGCAAATCAAACAATAAAGGCAAGCCGGATGATAAAGGAAAATCACACGATAAAGAGAAACCCGGCCGTGGGAAAAATAAATAAAAGTAAGGTGCTCCTGTAAGGAAAACCATTTAAACTAATGATAACAGAACAATTTAAATGTTCCAGTAGTTATCATTCTAAGCTAATTTTGGTTTTATGAAATGAGCATGAGTAAGAAGACACACCAACCGATGAGTATTAAAATCCTCATGCGAATTCCATGTTATACCATTAAAAACTTACAATTTTAATAACATGAAAATAAGAATGAAAGTAATATTTTCAGCACTCCTGTTATTATTCGTCGAAACAATTCAAGCCCAGGTTTCTATAGCACCCAAAATAGGTTTAAGTTATTCAAAGCTTGGAGGTGATTATACTAATTCGAAGTATATGCCAGGTGCTTTTTTTGGAGGAATGTTAAATTTCAGGATTCATGAATTTTATTCTTTTCAAAACGGATTGCTGCTTTCAGGGAAAGGAACAACGCTTCGATATTCGGAACAAGATGATGATGAAATCATAATAACTTACCTTGAAATTCCATTGAACGGTATGCTGACAATTCATGCAGGCTCTGGCTTACTTCAGTTTTTTGCCGGGCCTTATATTGGGTTTGCAATAAACGGAAGATACCAATATCTGGAGGATGAGAATAATTTCGTAGAGAAAATGAGAATTGGTAATTCTGAATCTGATGAAGTAAAACCAGTGGATGTAGGAATAAGTATAGGTACCGGTTATTTGTTCGAGGGATTGGAGGTTCAGTTTGCTTACAGTCGTTCGCTTTCAAATGTTTCCAATTTGCCAAATGAAACATTATTTAATAATGTGATTACCATTTCTATGGCTTACTTTTTTGAATTAAATACTAAGAGAAGTCAGAAAAGACGGAATAAAAGTAACTGAATTGAAGGATGTAAATTTATAAATACTTATCCTTGTAGTTCATTCCTTTGAATGAAATCACTGAAATGAGTATGTTTAAAAGCAAATTATGCTCCGGTTTTACTTTTCCGGAGTGAAAATTTACAGAGGGATTTCTTAATATTCGATGGAAACATCTGCATGCCAAAAAATTGCTGAAAGGAACTGCCTGCTTTATGACATGGATTCCTTTTTCTCCTGAGGAAACCAGTATCATTATTTTATTGAATCTGTACCTATTCGAACCTGCTTTTTATTCTTAATGCAATTTACAGAAATAAAGGGTAACTAGATTATTTAAGGATGATGTAAATTTGGAATAACTCGACATCATATTTGAAATTAAAGCAACCGAAACTTCACCTGGAATGCCTCTTTTGGATTAAGAACAAAAAGCTGGTAAAGATCTTGCTGGCTCAAACCATGTTTTCGCAGTTCCGGAACCAGCACATTTTCAATTTCAGTAAAACCACGAAATTCCCCTCCTTCGGGTTTTTCGGGACTATACCAGCCGGCATCATGAGAGAACAGAACATGACCTAATAATCCGTGTTTTTTCATAAATAATGCAAAATCGACATATTTACTTACTTTTTCTGATGAGAATCCGTCAAAAGCAACCCATGCACCTTGTCTGGCTGCTTCTGCATGGGTATTATAATCAAGTTCATTTTGTGCATGTGTCCATATAAATGCAGAAGGATGTACGCCATAATTTTTTAATATTTCCAGCTGCTGAAATGCAGGAATGGATTTTCCTGTATGAGACATGATGACCAATCCGGTGGTTATATGAGTAAGAGCTGCTGCTCCTGCTAATTTTTTATGTATTGGCTCTAATGGTCTGCTTTCAACGGAAATTTTTATGAATCCAGGAAAAATACTTGTGTTTTCTATGCCATTCTGCGCTTCATCAATCCATCGCAGAGCAATTTCCTCTGCTGTTTCTTGAAGCGCCTGGGGTGGCAGATATTTACATTCCATGGAACTGTAATAACCTGTATTTGTTATAATTTGAAGCCCCGATTTCTCAGAAAGCATCTTCAGCAATTTCGGATCACGGCCCAAATAGGAAGGTGTGCATTCAACAAGGGTATTATATCCTAATTTTTTAATCTCAACTAAATAGGGAAGAACTTTTTTTGCAACACTGTCCTTATTCCATTGGAGGTATCCGGAACTGTCTGCACCTCTAAAATCAACCAGCAGATGTTCATGGTGTAGAGTTTTTCCCATAGCCCCTGCAGCTGTTTTACCTTGAACCGTTATTACTACCCCATCTTGATTGGAACAGGAGATAATTAGCAGAAGAGAAAGCAATATGCTTACTTTAAGCAAAACCGGGAAATTTCTGGATAATTTGCTCATTCTTTTTATTGTCCAATTTACAAAAAAAGACAGCAATAAAGGCTTCCGATTCGCAGTGATTTATAAATATTTTTAAAAACCAGATTCATTTAAAATCTGTTTGTTTAAAATAATGAATGAATCTGATCAGCAACTTTGTATTTAACATCAGATTTCAGGTTTCAGATTCGGCAATTTTTACGTTAATTATCAGCAAAAATAATTTATAGTTAAATTGTTTTAGTCTTACTTTTGAAACATATTTAAAGTAGGACCAACTGTGAAAACAAGAGAAAAAAAAATCTGGCTGTTTGGAGTATTTAGTGCTTGTCCGTTGAAATATCCTCTTGATGATTGCATTTTCAAAGAATTTCGAAAATTACCTGCTCTGGAAAGGTGGGAGTTTATTGATAGTTTAAGTGAAACAGAAGTTGATACTTACATAAACTATCACAGAGAATGCATTTATAAAAGGGAATCAGGTAATCAAAAATTTTGCAGGTCTTTAAACAACATTAAGAAAACAGGTTAAGTTCCGGTTGGTATTGCAATTAATATCCTGCTGCCTGCCCATCTTTTCGTGATTCAGAAGCTCCATAATAAACCTGATTAATACTATCCTTCATTATTGCCTGGTAACCTCCGTAGGGACCATTGGCGAAACTGATTTTGTGCCCTTTTTCCATAAGAGTACGTATCGTTTCATAAGAGAATCCTGTTTCAAGCGATACTTCGCCACCCTGAGTCATTATTTCACCTGTTGGCTGGCTCGATCCTGAATGTTGTATTCGTGGTGCATCGCCTGCTTCCTGAAGGTTCATGCCAAAATCAATCAGGTTACATATTATTTGTACATGTCCCTGGGGCTGCATGGCTCCTCCCATTAGTCCGAAACTGATTAACGGCTTTCCATTTTTGGTTACAAATGCAGGAATGATTGTATGGAACGGTCTTTTATGGGGTTCATAAACATTCATATGCCCTTCTTCCAGAGAAAAAAGTTCACCCCGGTCTTGTAAAATGAAACCAAGTTTTCCTGGTGTCATTCCTGAACCCATTCCACGATAGTTGCTCTGAATAAGTGACACCATGTTTCCATTTTTATCAGCAGTTGTCAGATATATTGTATTACCTGATTCAAGCTCACCAGCCGGATAACTCAATCCTGCTTTTTTCGGATTTATGAGCGCTGTCCGGTGCTTTGCATATTCTTTTGAAATAAGTTGCTTAATAGGTAATTCATTAAAATCGGGATCGGAATAATATTTTGCACGATCTTCAAATGCAAGTTTTTTGGCTTCAATAAAAAGGTGCATGTATTCCGGTGAGCCAAACCCCATACTTTTGAGGTCATAATTTTCCAGAATATTCAGCATTTCCAAAACAGCAGTACCTTGTCCGTTTGGAGGCAATTCCCAAACATCATAACCTCTGTAACTGGTTGAGATCGGTTCAATCCATTCAGAGGAATGCTCCTCCATATCTTTCATGCTTAGGAACCCCCCCTGAGCCTGCATATATTCAACTATTTTTTTCGCAATTTCTCCTTTATAGAAGACATCCCTTCCCTGTGCGGCAATCAGATTGTAAGTGTTTGCCAGGTAGGGATTTTTAAAAACTTCACCTTTTGCAGGAGATTTACCTCCATGCATGAATATTTCCTTAAACCCTTCATATTCTTTCAGAATTTGTGAGTTGGTTTCCCAATAATGGGCAATTAGCTCTGTAACAGGAAAACCATTTTTGGCATAATTGATTGCAGGGGAAAGTATCTCTTTCATTGAAAGCTGGCCAAATTTTTTATGCAATTCAAACCAGCCATCTACACAACCCGGAACAGAAACGGGAAGAGGTCCCAACGCAGGAATTTTTTCATACCCATTCTCTTTGAAATAATCAAGACTAAGTTCATAGGGAGACCGGCCGCTTGCATTGAGTCCATATAGTTTCTGCGATTTTGCATCCCATACAATGGCAAATAAGTCACCCCCAATCCCATTCCCGGTAGGTTCAGTAAGCCCCAATACTGCATTAGCTGCTATTGCTGCGTCAATGGCATTTCCTCCCGATTTCAGAATATCGAGAGCTGCTTGTGTTGCCAGTGGTTGGCTTGTGCACGCCATGCCGTTTTGAGCTATCACTTCACTACGTGTGGCGAAGGAACGACCTGTTATTCGATCCTGTCCAAAAAGTTGAAAAGATATTAGGATTAACAGGAAAGAAACTGAAATTTTATTCATCTGTTATTTTTTGAATCAACCCGGCTTTAAAAGTACAAATTCAACACTATTTCTTAGCAACTAATGCAACATAAATTCCTTCAGGTAATTTAACCCTGAAGTGTTTTTAACGCATTTTCTGTTCGAATAAGGTAATTGTCAATTTGTTCAATCGATTCAAATCCAATTATTACCATATCTACTGTGCCAAGGCCCAGTACAAACCGTATTGCATTATCAATCTTGTCACTTTGATCTCTGTAATTGCCATTGCCAACCAGTTTCATGCCAATTACACCTTTCCCGGAATCATGCAGTTGTCTTATTACTTCAACTACCTCTTCGGGATTTGGTTTATCCATGGCAATGCCGTATGGATTTATTCTGACATGAATGACATCGACCCAGGGGCTTTGAACAGCGTCTTTCATTGCTTCCAGTGAATGAACAGATACACCATGAGCTTTGATTATTCCTTTTGCCTTAAGGTTTTCCAGTATGTCCATCTGTTTTTTCTGGGTTTCTGTCCAGTTTTCTTCTACCATGCAGTGTATCTGAACTAAATCAATATAGTCTGTATTCAGTTCCTTCCGGAAACGTTCAACCACTACATCGGCATCGGGTCTTTCCGGTTCGGGAATCCCTCCTCCGCGAACCCATATTTTTGACGATAGGGTAATTTCATGGCGGTCCATGTTTTTCATGGCCTCGGCTACCAACCCATGTGTTCCATAAGAATCGGCACAATCGAAAAAACGGATTCCTTTTTCCAAGGCATGAAGCAATATGTCAATGCTTTTGTTTTTCTCCTGGCGGGTAAGGAACGATTCACGGTTACTGGCATGAACACCCGTACCAAAACCTATAAGCCTGGTTTCAATGCCCGAATTGCCAAGGTGAATGTTCTGCAACGGATAGGTACCTGTATAATTCGATCTTTTCGCATGTAAATGATTTGAAAACAGAAGGTGGGCTGTTCCCAATGACAATGTACGTAAAAAATTCCTGCGTCCTGTTTTTATTTCTATCTCTTTCATGATCATCGTATTATTTTGTTAACAAAAAATGCAATCACTTGGTTGATGCGGAGAATCAAAACTTTTAAAAAGTGATTGATTTCTGTTATAATAATACTAAAATAGTAAAATAATTCTTCAGTAGCATAAATGATTATTTTACTGTTATGTGCATGAATCGTGTTTCGTTTTATTTTTAAAAATTATAAGCTTTCTTCAATTTGAGGATGCTGTTAAATAAAAGTTTTTAAAGCAGAATTTTTACCTGTTATTTGATATCTTCTGGAATATCGTTTTCCTTTTTTTTATCATCCTTCTCTAAGTTGACATCTTTCGCTGTTTCTTTATTTTCAACTTCTTTAAAAAAGGGAACAGCATTTAATGGTTTCACATTCATAATCTTTGTGGAAATAATCTGGTCAACTGCATTGGCTTTTCCATTTAAATCGAGAAGGCTGCTGACTTTTAATCCCAGAAGGAAAAAGATGGAAGAAAGGAAAAGTGTTGCTTTCATTATATCTTGTGATTTTATGATTTATCTATTTCATCTAAAAATTTCCACTAAATTAGACTATCCTAAGTAAACAGTAAAAATTTTTCTGTAAGATGCTCGTTTTATTCGGTGAACATCTTTTTTTTTAATTTATTGAGTAATTTTAAGGGATTTCTGCATGAAAGTCAAGCGTCAGCATCTGTCAATAAAAACTCTCAGAAAAAAAGCCGGGCAAGGTAATCGAAATGTATTCCTTCTTCAATCATTTCACATTTTAATCCTACTGTTTTTGCAATCGCACTCAGCTTATTATAATCAACAAACAGCCATTTAAAATCAGACTCTGTGTTTTTAAAAATTACCTTATAGTTCATTTCACCAAAATAATTGTCATTTGCAAGGTCAAACCACACCGAACCGTCATCCTCTTCAAAAAGATAGCTTATATCAGACGAATCAATCAGTATTTGACCATCATTTGTAAGCAGGCTTTTTATATGGACCAGCATTCTTTTTAATCCCTCTATTGTACCACCAATTCCGGCACCATTCATCAGCAGGAGTATTGTATTAAATTCCTTTTCATGAAAATCAAAAAGATCGGCACATACTACTTTTTTAACTCCCCTGTTTACCATTACTTCTGAAGCAGAAACCGATTGCTCGAGTGCAGTTACATCCAGACCCCGTTCCTGTAACAAAAGAGAATGACTTCCTGCAGCTGCCCCTATATCCAGTATCTTTCCAAAGCTAAGTTTTAATGCCGTTTTTTCAATTGCTGGCATTTCCTTTTCTGTTCTGAAAAAGTATGCCGGAGAAAGAAGTTCATCCTCCGTATAATTTGTTTGGATAACTATATCTTCTGCTTTATCATTTGAGTAAAAATCGGAAATTGCTTGTCCGATAGCATCTTTCATAAAATCTTTATTTTTTTATCTGAATGTTGAATGCGATTTGTTATTTTTTGGCTGGTAATGCCTCTTGAGCCAACTTGCCAATCCGTCGAGTCCAGGGAATAAAACACGTTCTGTTATATTTGCCTGATCGAGTTTATCCCGAACTTCCCACTTTAGTTTTGCCGGGATTATTATCCGGCGGTAAACTTCAGCATGTTTTGTTAGCCAGTCGTCAAAGATGGCAGTTGCACCTGTCATAATGGAAAATAGGGCAAACTGGTTTACAATCCGCTCATCAAGAGATGGCGGCTCAAAAAATAAAACATGACCTGTTCCGAATTTTTCGTCAAACTTCTGAAGCGATAAAAATTCCGTTTCCAGCATTTCCACTGTGAATGCATTGCATTTTTCCTTCCAGAGCAATGCATTGAGAGGATTTGGAGTCAACTGGTTTACTTTTACAAAATCAACCTGCCAAATGACTCCATCGGACGAGAACTTATCAGTGTTTGCTGTTGCAAAATGCATTGCTATAAATGGTGAGTAGGTCCAATCAAGCAACCGGGTGGTAAGTCCGTGATGTTGCGCCAGCACAAGTGATCTTAATTGGGTATTGGTATGTTGTGGTTCATTTGTACGGGCATATTTTCTGAAGTTACGCAGCAAATGATATTCGAGTTCAGGATGATTCCCGCAGTTCCGCAAAAAGCCGTTCTTTAATTGATATCTGCAGTCGGATAATCCCCTGAAGGCATAATTGCTCCGGTATCGTCCCATATCGGGTTTCCATGAATCGTAGTAGACTTCATCAATTAACTGATTCCATGAATTTACTACAATATCGTTAGCAGTAATTTTACAATTCATTCAATAGTTCCCCATATTATTAAGCCACTAAATTAAGAAAAGAAATAGCGGTGTAAAATTTTTTTAATTGTTACATTCTGTTTATTTTGTATAACAGGGAGTTTGAAGTAAATTTGAGGTAAAGATGAGATGGAAATATAATTAGATTTTGATGGTTAAACAGTCAAATTTATAATAACATTTAATAATAAATAAAATGAAAAATCTGTATCTAAATCTGTTGTTGCTGTTTACTGTACTGATGTTTGCATGTAATACTGAAAAAAACGTTGATCCAAAATCCCTTTACAATGAGCTGAATAAGGATGCACCGGCGAATACAATAACCGAAGAAGAAAAGGAAAATGGCTGGCAGCTTCTTTTTAATGGCAAGGATTTTTCCTCCTGGCATGGATACAACATGGACGAAGTCCCTGATTCCTGGATAATTGAAGATCATGCTATGACTATGACTACTAAAGGTGGCGGTGAAAGCCAGGATATAATAACCGGTGAAGTTTATGATGATTTTGCATTGAACATTGAATATAAACTTACTGAGGCTGCAAACAGCGGAATTATTTTTCAGGTTAAAGAAGATCCCAAATATAAATATCCTTATGAAACAGGACCGGAATTTCAGATAATCGATGAGGAAGGTTATAATGGTAAGCTGGAAGACTGGCAGATAAGTGGTGCCAATTATGCGATGTACACGCCACAGGTAAAAGCTTATAAGCCGGTTGGTGAATGGAATCATATCTTATTGGTTGTAAATGGAAATCATGTAACCCACATGCTGAATGGCAAAGTAGTGGTTGAATATGATAAATATTCCGATGAATGGCAGAAATTACGAAAAAGCGGCAAATGGAATGATTATCCTGATTATGGAAAGTTTGATGAAGGTCATATTTCGCTGCAAAACCATGGTTCTAAGGTATGGTTCAGAAATATTAAAATAAAGGAACTTTAAGTATTTCCTGCTGAAAAAGGCAACAATCAAGGCAGTGGTTTATGGCAGGCAATGATTTTGCACTGCCTTAGATTGTACAAGGTACCATCTGTAATTAAAAAAAGAATTTAGGTTCTTCATTCATTTTTTTATGAAATACACGGTATGGTTATTTTTGGCAGCAAACAACAGAAATTTTAAGAACAACTTTAATTAGCCCGAAACTGGTATCCTGTCGTTAACCTGTTCCAACCCTGGAGAAATACGAAGGCAGGGTTTAGTTTATACATAAACCTGAACATAATCGCATCGAGATCATAGGTATTGCTTCAGTAGGGTTATTTGAAGGTTTTGAATTAAGATGTCAAATTCGATAATGAAGTTTTCAAAGATCAACAATCACTACCAAAAGGTAAAGCTTAACTGGAAGATATACTGCTGAAACAGTACGAATTTTCAACTGACTTTTCTTATTTAAGTTCCCTTGCGGTTGCCTAGGGTTGACTCCCGGTTCTCCAGTATTGTGAATAGAGTTTTCTGATTTTAAGTACCGAATCTTTTATTTTATTATTTTCTTTGTTTTCTTTTCGCAATCGTGGTGGCGAACTGCTGGTAATTCAAACCAAAAATAGGCACCTTCGCCTTTGATTCCGCTGCTATCAACACCAACCAATCCATTAAGCTTTCTGGCAATGCGTTTGACAATGGAGAGCCCGAGGCCGTATCCCTCAGCTGTTTCCGGAGTGAGTCTCGAATACTTTTTAAACAACCTGTTTTGTTCGGCAGGGGGTATACCATTTCCATTATCCTGAATCCAAAATCTGATGTAATAATCTTCAGATTCGGCTCCTACAGTAATAATGGGTGGCGTACCACCATATTTGAGCGCATTTGAAAGGTAATTTACCCATATTTCTTCAACCCAGGGTGCATAACCTACTGCCTGTGGCCATTGTTCAGGAAATGAAATCCTGGCATTGCTGCTTTTTACCATCTCCTTAATCCTGTTTTGGGCATTTAAAAAAACCTGCTTCATTTCTATGGGCTTTTTTTCCACTTCATGATGATTTACTGTTGCTAAAAGCAGCAGTTCGTGGGTGATGTGCATTGCTTTTTTTGCAGAAGATTTAATATGCCCTGAAAATTCATTCAGCAATTCAGGATTTTCATCCCGGATGCATTCTTCAATAATTTCAGAAATATTGTAAATAGACCCCAGAGAATTTCGAAGATCGTGTGCAACTGTATGAGCAAATGCATCTAAATCTTCTATAAGCCTTCCCCGTTCTTCAACTTCGGCTTCCAGCTTTTTATTGACAAGTTTCAGTTGGTTTTCGGTTTGTTTCAGTGAAGTTATATCATTAAGTTGTATCAGGTGTCCTGAAAATTCCCTGTTGCGGTCAAGCACCGGAGAAATTCTTGCCTGATAGGTTTTAGAATCTTGGTTGTCAACGGTTTCAATAATAACCAGGCTACTTTCCTTACTTTCGAGAGCTGTTACCAGATTATTGTATTGTTCAAAAATTAAAGAGAATTTATTTCGGATAATGGGTTTTGTATTAAGTTTGAAAATATTCTTCACTGCGGGATTAAAATCTTCTATAAAACCTTCGGAATTAACTATAATTACTCCATCGCTCATTGTGTCAATGAGATTGTTTCGGGCAAATGGCACCAAATCAAACATGCGGTATCTTATAATTCCAAAGGTTATTACAAGACCTGTAAAAACAAAAAGAATGGGTGTCCAGTCAAAACCCGGAATTGGATTCAACCCTGTAACATACATCAGGTTTCCTGTCAATGGTATTAAAGTGGCAATAAGAAGAGTTGCTACCTGTGATTTATAATAGGCGGTAAATTCATATATGGAAAGAAACAGGTTGTATAAACCGGCTACAATTAAAGTAATGGAATAGGCCCAGAAAACCCAGAACCAAATTCCATGTTCAATTAATAGAGTATTATATGAGCTGTTTAAAATTACATTTTTCCACAGCAACAGATGATATTCATTTGTTAAGGCAAGTATAATGGTAACAAATGGGAGAACAGATAGCAAGGTTAGGTTGCGCGGATTTATTAAATGATACTTTTGGCTAAATGCTGTTGTAAAAAGAAAATAAAATACTGGTAAAAAAGAAATACCAAGATAGGAAACCTGTGACCATAATTTCTTGACTTCCAGATCATCCGACATGAATTCCAACCCACTGGTAAGGGCCCATACAGCAGCAGAAACTTCAATTAAAATGAGAAAGGAAACTTCACCCGATTTTTTGTACCGCCACAAAATGGCAATAGTGCCGACAGCTACCAATATGGCTATATATGCCATTATACTTTCAATAGGCAGGGATTGCGCAATGATATGAATTATAGATTTCAGCATTACCGTTTAAGCGGTGTCAAAAATAATTTCTTTTCTATTAGAAACCCTTTTACCTGAAGACTTATTTATATATTTTTTTCAACAATGAAGTTATTGCTGTGAATATCATTTATAATGAAAGCCGTTCGGTACAGAAACTACTGTATCATCAATAACATTTCTATTCTTTGCTGTCGAAGAAAATATAGGCAGGTAAATTTCATGTACAAAAAAATAAAATGTGTTCTATAGTTAGTTTGAACAATCTGTTTTATAATATATTAAGAAATAAAAGCAGATGGCTTCCACCTGGGTTTAAAATTCTTTTTTTAATATAATTCTTTAGCCAATAAAGGATTATTAATGATGTTCTTAAACAAAGTACAGGAACCGGAATAGGTAATGCCCGTATGACAATTGAAAATTTTGTTAAAATTCTTTATCAAAATTTAAATTTTGAATTTTTAATAAAAGTGGAATGGAACTTGTATTTTATTTGAAAATACAGGAGAGTAAAATAATGAAACATATTATAAAACATTTACTTATGGCAATTATTATTGTTGTAAGTGTAAACGGGGTTCATGCTCAGACAGAGCAGGATTCTTCAAAGATGAGCAGAAAGGAGAAAAGGGCTTTAGAACGGGAACATTTATACCTGATAAATAAGGATATGCTTGAAAACAGGAATTTTGTACTTGAGTCCGATTATCTTCAAAATCGCTACGGATACCGTATTCCGGTGAATTCAACCATCAATTTTGTTATGGTTAATGCAGATGAAGCAGTCATACAGATTGGTTCAGACTATGGCCTTGGGTATAATGGAGTAGGAGGTATAACGGCAAAAGGAAGAATTACAAAATGGGAATTGAATGAAAATGAAAAAAAGAAATCATTCGACCTTTCCATGCATGTGATGACTAATATAGGGATGTATGAAGTGAACATGTCGGTTGGATTAGGAATGGCTACTGCCCGTTTAACCAGCTTGTCACGAGGTAATCTTACCTTCAGCGGAGATATCGTTGCTCTTAATGAATCAGTTGTATATGAAGGCAGCTCTTTATAAAAATATTTAAAATGTTAAGCATTCTTTAGTTGCTTAATTGATTGATTGATTGAAAACCAGCGGAAAGGGTATTGACCCTTTTCGCTGTGTTTTTTGTTTTCATAAAGTTTTTTCCCCGGATTGCACTACAAAATCAATTATTTGGCTCGTTTGTGTTTACAGATAAAAGAGAAGGCCGGTTTTTCTATTTCTGATTGCTATTCCGGCTACTTTTAGTAAAGACCAGGGACAGTATAAATTCAATGTAAATTCAATATAAACTCAATATAAACTCAGTGTAAATTCAATTAAATTTGAATTTAAATTGAGTTAACACTGAGTTATAACTGTGTTTAATTCGGTCCATGTATGTTTTAATCTTATGATGAAGCCATAAAATGCATTGTGAAATTTTCAAGAGGAACCGATAGTATGGCCAACAGCCGGTTTAACTGCCATTGAAACCTACTGGATTTAAAAAATGGCGGAAGAAGTCTTTAAATTATAAATCATTTTAGAATGGAAGTAAACTTCAGTGTGCATTTTGTACCCCAAAATGAATCCACTTTAAAACGGGTGTTGGTGATTTAAAATATAAAACTTTGCAGGTATGGTTTGTTTTTCTGCCATTTTATCTAAAAATCAGAAGCTTTATTTTTAAGTCGGTAAACATTTGTATTTCTTTTTTCAAAGCCCAGCTTCTGGTAAAGCTTATTAGCTGCTATGCGTTCAGGGGAAGATGTTAAATCTATTGTTCTTATTCCCTTATTTCTGGAATAATCAATTGCATACCGGATTAATTTTTCTCCTATTCCCTTACCCCTGGAAGAGAAGTCAACAACAACATCTTCAATCCATGCTTTTTCACCTGTAGGAATTTTTTGAAACACCAAAGTTAAGGTCCCTGAAATTTTTTCCTCTTTAGCAATAATAATATGTGTGTTTCCTGATTTTATGATTTCATTCAGTTCAGCCATTGCCGGTATTCTTGACCCGGGGGAGAGCTGTGGCATCAGTTTTGTAAATGCAGTAGCAATTTCTTGGTTAATTTCCTTTACAACATATATTTCCATAAGTTCAGCTTAAATTTTGTAAAATTAGGAAAGCTTCAGTCAAATTACGTTGTTGTATTAAGAAAAAGAAGTTTCAATGCAGGTATTGGAATTTTTTTTACGTCTGATGCATCTTTCATCCGTTCATGATTTCAAAACAGGATTATAGGAGTATTCATTCCTGAATTCACGGTTTGGGTTCAAGATGAGATTACAATAAGCATTTATCCTGAAGCCGTATTTTGGAATGTAAAAATATACCCGGCACAAATCCAATAATTTATCTAAGTTTTAATTTTAAAGTAATATGTACTTACGTCTGATAATCCGAGTGATACAGAATTTATTCGAATGGTGTATTTTCTTTTCTGCCGGTTTTTTTTTACTGCAACCAGACAGGGACTACCTGAATAATTTACTTAAATTTGCACACATATTTTACAGGAGGGGAAGTATAAATGGCTATCAAAACTACGAGACCGGTGAATTCCAAACGGAAGAAGAAAAAATTAAGCAATTCATTTCAAAGTGAAAAATCCAGATTTATAATCGGACTTTTCATTTTATTGATAGCTGTGTATCTTCTTATTTCGTTTATTTCATTTTTATTTTATGGAGCTGCCGATCAGAGCCGGCTCGATTTACCATGGAAAGAACTTGTTCTTAATTCCGATATTCATGTAGGAAACAAAGCCGGCAAAACGGGTGCCTGGCTTGCCGATGTAATTATTAACAGAGGCTTTGGGTTTGCTTCATTTTTATTTATCTATTTGCTCATTATTACCGGTTTCAGAATCATGAAGATTAAGCTGGTAAAATACAGGCAGTCGGTAATTTTTAGCCTGGTGCTGATAATATGGATTTCAATAACAACCGGTTTTATTTTTCCAAAAACCGATGCAGCTTCCTTTATTTATCCGGGTGGACGTTATGGATTTATTCTTAGCAACTGGATGAATTCACTTATAGGAGAAACAGGTCTTGCCCTGTTACTTTTGGTTTCTGCACTTACTATTCTGGTTGTTCGCTATGAAAATGCCTATTTTACGGTATCGGGTTTATTTAAGAAGAAAAGAAAAGAAGAACCGGTTGAAGAGAAAGCCGAAGATGAGGTACAACAAAAAGAACCGGTTATGGATAATTCTTTGTCCAAAGTAATCGAAGGAGACGATACGATTCAGGCATTATTTGATTCGGGAAATGAGGATGACGATCAATTGGAAATGGAAAGTATAAGGGCCCCATTGGCTAATAAGGGCAAAGACATGGAGGAAAAGCCTGAAATGGATGGGCTCGAATTAATGGTACACGAGCGTAAAGAGGAAGAAGATGTTGATGAAGAGTTTTCAAAAGAAGGAATGGGTGAATATGATCCGACCCTCGAATTATCGAAATTCAAATTTCCAACTCTCGAGTTTCTTGCTGATCATCGTTCAGGAAATGCTGAAGTAAGTAACGAGGAGCTGATTGCCAATAAGAATAAAATTGTAGAAACACTTCGCCATTATAAAATTGAAATTACGAAGATCAGAGCTACCATAGGTCCTACAATTACTTTATATGAGATAGTTCCTGCACCGGGAATACGAATTGCCAAAATTAAAAACCTGGAGGATGATATAGCACTAAGTCTTGCTGCTCTCGGCATTCGTATTATTGCCCCTATTCCAGGTCGTGGTACTATTGGCATAGAAGTACCCAATCAAAATCCGGAAATTGTTTCCATGCGTTCAATCCTGAGCTCGCGCAAATTTATTGAAACCACAGCCGATTTGCCAATAGCCATGGGAAAAACCATTTCAAACGAGACCTATTTATTCGATTTGGCCAAGATGCCCCATATCCTTGTTGCGGGTGCTACCGGACAAGGAAAATCGGTTGGGATAAATGTTATTATAACTTCACTTCTCTATAAAAAACATCCCTCTCAGTTGAAATTTGTTTTCATTGATCCGAAAAAAGTGGAGTTGAACCTGTATTCAGTGCTTGAGAAACATTACCTGGCCAAATTGCCAAACGATGACGAACCGGTAATCACCGATATTCAGAAAGTTAAATATACCCTTAATTCGCTGAATGTGGAGATGGATCAGCGATACGATCTGCTTAAAAAAGCACATGCCAGAAATGTAAAGGAATACAACAGCAAGTTTGTTAACCGAAGATTAAATCCTGAGAAAGGACACCGGTATATGCCATACATTGTTGTCGTTATTGATGAATTTGCTGATCTGATTATGACTGCCGGCAAGGAAATTGAACTTCCAATAGCACGTATCGCCCAGCTGGCAAGGGCCGTAGGCATTCATATGATTATTGCCACACAAAGGCCTTCCACAAACATTATTACAGGTGTAATAAAAGCTAATTTCCCGGCCCGCATTGCCTTTAAAGTGGCGTCGATGATTGATTCCCGTACTATTCTTGATACCCCAGGAGCAAACCAACTTATTGGGAAAGGTGATATGCTCATTTCTTCCGGAAGCAATATGACACGTGTACAGTGTGCATTTATCGATACGCCTGAAGTAGAGCAGCTTTGTTCATTTATTTCCGAACAACAGGGTTTTCCATCGGCGTTTATGCTTCCCGAATATGTTGGGGAGGATGAGCCGTTACCTGGAGATGTTGATCTGAATAACCGTGATGATTTGTTCGATGATGCAGCACGAATTGTGGTGGTGAACCAGATGGGTTCCACTTCAATGATTCAGCGTAAATTTTCAATCGGATACAATCGTGCAGGCCGTATTATGGACCAACTGGAAGCTGCAGGTGTGGTTGGCCCTAGTGAAGGCAGCAAATCACGCCAGGTATTGATTCAGGACGAATACAGTTTGGAACAATTATTGAATCGCTTCAACTAAAATTTTATAATGAGAACTCTTTTTTTATTTTTCATAGCATTAAATTTATCTTTCATTGCAGCAGCGCAGAAGGATTTAAAAGCAAAACAAATTCTCGATGAGGTAAGTACAAAAACACGCTCACTGGAAACCATTACCGTAAATTTCACTTTCACCATGGAAAACGAGGCAATGGATATCCATGAAAAAAATGAAGGTACTCTTCAGCTAAAGGGGCAGAAATATGTGGTTGAACTTCCTGATGTGGGGGTTAAGGTTTATTCCGATGGAGAGACTGTATGGAATTATATGGAAGATGGAAACCAGGTAACCATATCTACCCTGGAAGACGGAGGCAGCGAACTGATGGATCCGTCAACCGTTTTTACTATTTATGAAAAAGGATTCCAATCGAAATATATCGGAGAAAAGAAGGAAGGAAATCGAATTTATCAGCAGATTGAATTGTATCCCGATTCAGATGAGTATGAAGTAAACAAGATTTTGATTTCGGTAGATAAGACAGATAAGATGATTAAAGTGGCACAGTTGTACGGAACCGACGGTAATCTGTATCGCGTGGAAGTAAAAAATATGGATACCGGAATGGAGCTACCCGATTCTCAATTTGTATTCAATCCAAAAAATTACAAAGATCTGGAGGTTATTGATTTTCGTTGAATTCCTCTTTTCCCGGCTTTTGAATGGTCGACTTAAACAGTTTCAGAGCAGTTGAAATTTCCATGTAAGAGGCTTCTGAATCATTGCCAAACCTGCCGCCAACATATATAATAAGATCGTTAAGCTGGAAGACTTTTTCTTTTAAAAGAGATTGAATGGTTGCTTTTTGAATTTTCAGACGATTTTTTTTTACTTCTCCAAAAGATGGAAATATCCCGTAGGAAAGGGCCAGTTCCCGAACCACGTATTTAAAATGGCATTTGGCGTATACCGGAATTTCTGTACGGTATGCTGCCAAATAACGTGCTGTTTTTCCGGTTGTAGTGGAAGTTACTATTGCCCTGGGGTTGAGATCGCTTGCCGATCGGATGGCCGATTGAGCCAGGTAAGCAGGGATTTCATTTTTTATCGGAGGAAGTATCGTTTCAAAATATTTGCTTCGGTCGGGTTCAACCCTTTCTGCAATTCGCACCATTGTTTTTACTGCTTCAACCGGATATTTTCCTATGGCTGTTTCTCCACTCAACATAACGGCATCGGCCCCTGAATAAACTGCACTGGCAACATCATTCACTTCAGCACGTGTAGGCCGCGGATTGCCAATCATGCTGTACAGCATTTGGGTAGCAACAATTACAGGTTTTTTATGCAATATAGCCTTATGTATCAGGTTGCGCTGAATGACAGGGATTTCTTCAGTTGGAATTTCTATTCCCAGGTCTCCGCGGGCAATCATAATTCCATAAGAATGTTCCAGAATTTCATCGATATTTACAACCCCATCCATGTTTTCAATTTTAGCAATGATTTTTATATGGCTGTTGTATTCATCCAGAAGCTTTTGCACTTCTAGAACATCTTCCTTGTTTCGAACAAACGAATGGGCAATGAAATCAACATCATTCTCTGCTGCAAACCGAATAAACAATTTATCTTTTTCAGAAAGAGCAGGAAGATCGGTTATTACTCCCGGAATATTGACACTTTTATTGTTTTTAATAATACCGTTGTTTTCAATTCTGCAGGTTAAGTATTCAGGGAATTTATTGATTACTGTGGCTGCAACAGCACCATCATCTATCAAAACCCGATTACCCGGCTGCAGTTCAGAGACGAATTGGGAGTGGTTGACGCATACATCAATTTTTTCTCCTGCTTTGTATGTATAGGAGAAATTTACCTCCTGACCTTCAACCACAAGAAAGTCATTTTGCATACTGCAGGTTCTTATTTCGGGGCCTTTGGTATCAATGAGAATGGCAATTTTATCTGAAACAGCACGAATCGTTTCAACTAATTTTTTCCCGGCTTCAAGTCCCATATGTGCTGTGTTTAACCGGGCCACATTCATTCCGGCATCAAATAAAACCTGGATGAAATTTTTATCGGATTTAAAATCCGACAGGGTTGCAACTATTTTTGTCCGTCTCATAACTTTTGTTTTAATGGCTGTTGCTTCAGCATTTAACTATTCCCTGATAATACTATTAAAGTTGTCGCCGGTACTTTTGTTCAAATCCTCAAAAAACTATACACAGCAAGGGCATAGGAGTTTAACCCAAAACCCATAATACAGCCACGGCATACTGGTCCAATAATCGATTTGTGCCTGAATTTCTCCCGTGTTAAAGTATTGGAGATGTGCACTTCCACCACAGGTGATTTTATACCGGCAATGGCATCCCTGATAGCTACCGATGTGTGAGTATAAGCTCCGGCATTTATTATGATGCCATCGGAAGAAAATCCTTCTTCATGTAATTTATTTACCAGTTCCCCTTCCACGTTTGATTGAAACCATGATAAATTCACATCAGGGAAAAGAGTTTTCAGTTTCTCATAATAGTTATCGAAACTTTGAGATCCATAAATATTTTGTTCTCTTTTTCCGAGTAAATTTAAATTCGGACCATTGATTATCAATAATTTCATCTTATTTCTTTTTTAATTTTTTTTATAGTAACTTTATAGTCACTAAAACGTAGTAAATATCATAATAATAGATATTATTCACTATGAATTATCAAAATTAGTTAAATCATCTGGTTTATAAAACAAAACAAATTGATATGAAATGGGAGGAAAGCAAAAAAAATTACGAGAATTATCTGAAGCTTGAAAAGTCATTGTCTTCTAATTCAATTGCAGCCTATATAAATGATATCAATAAGCTAACAGAATTTCTTAGCAAGAATTTTAATAAAACAGGACCAGACAGAGTAAAGTTGCATCACCTGAAAAAATTTGTAGAGTGGCTAAATGAGCGGGGAGTGAGTCCCCGTACCCAGGCCAGAACAATATCAGGAATAAAATCCTTTTATAAATATTTGCTGATCGAGGAAAAGATTACAAGTGATCCAACGGCTTTACTTGAATCGCCTAAAATAGGTCGAAAGCTTCCAGATGTTCTGTCGATGGAAGAAATTGATGAGCTCATTGACGCTGTAGATTTAAATAAACCTGAAGGGCAACGGAATAAAGCCATGCTTGAAACACTCTATAGCTGTGGACTTCGGGTGTCGGAACTGGTAAATCTAAAAATGACAAATCTTTTTTTTGATGATGGATATGTGAAAATTGAGGGTAAAGCCGAAAAGGAACGGTTGGTGCCGGTTAGCAGCCGTGCTGTAGAAGAGATAGAAAAATATATTTCAGGTTATCGTGATAATTTAAAAATACATAAGGAAAGTGAAAATGTTCTGTTCCTGAACCGCAGAGGTAAGAAGCTTAGCCGCGTTATGGTTTTTACTATTATTAAAAATCTGGCAGAGAAAATTAACCTCAATAAAAAAATCAGCCCACACACCTTCAGGCATTCATTTGCCACTCATTTGATTAATGGTGGAGCCGATTTGCGTGCAGTTCAGGAAATGCTGGGTCATGAATCAATTTTAACGACAGAAATATATACACATCTCGACCGTGATTATTTACGTGATACTATTCATCAGTTTCATCCGAGATCGTAGTAAAATTCTTTATTTTAAAGAGGCCAGCGGCCTCTTTTTTTTGTTGTAAGTGAAATAAATGTTGTACAACATTTTTCTGTTTTGAATATGTTAAGAGAATGTTTAATTGAAATTTGAAATGGACTAAATGTATTGCTTTCTTAAAACAAAGTAGAAAAATAAATTATTTTTGTATTTATGAATAAGAATCGGTTGTCAGATTAAAAAGTTAATTATTAGGCAGTTATGAAAAATTTAAATTTAGTTAAGTACGGTATTCAAAATATTAAGGAAATTGTTCACAATCCATCCTATGAACAGCTTTTCGAAGAAGAAATGCGTTCAGATTTGGAAGGTTTTGAGAAAGGGCAGTTGACAGAGCTGGATGCTGTAAATGTAATGACAGGCATTTATACCGGCCGTTCGCCAAAAGATAAATTCATTGTTAAGGATGATACAACAAAAGATACCATCTGGTGGACTTCGCCTCAATCGCCGAATGATAATAAACCTACCACTCCTGAGGTATGGGCCGAGTTAAAAGCGGTTGTGACCAGGCAGCTTTCAGAAAAAAGGTTATTTGTAGTGGATGCATTTCTTGGAGCAAACAAAAATTCAAGATTGAAAGTTCGATTCATAATGGAAGTGGCCTGGCAGGCACATTTTGTTAAAAACATGTTCCTTCGCCCAACTGAAGAAGAACTGGAAAATTTTGGAGAACCCGATTTTGTGGTAATGAATGGTTCGAAAACCAGTAATCCAAAATGGAAGGAACATGGTTTGAATTCAGAAGTATTCACGGTTTTCAATCTGACAGACAAGATGCAGGTTATTGGTGGATCGTGGTATGGGGGAGAAATGAAAAAAGGAATGTTTGCTATGATGAATTACTACCTTCCTTTAAAGGGAATGGCATCCATGCATTGTTCGGCTAATGTGGGAGAAAAAGGTGATGTAGCAATTTTCTTTGGATTGTCGGGAACAGGAAAAACCACTTTGTCAACCGATCCAAAGCGTAAACTCATAGGAGATGATGAGCATGGTTGGGACGATGATGGTGTATTTAATTTCGAAGGAGGCTGTTATGCAAAAACCATTAATTTGGATCCTGAAGCAGAACCAGACATCTACCATGCTATCAGGAGAAATGCACTTCTTGAGAATGTTACGGTTGATGAACATGGACAAATTGATTTCAGTGATGGATCTGTCACTCAAAATACCCGCGTTTCATATCCGATTTATCATATTGAAAACATCGTCAGACCCATTTCAAAGGCAGGCCATGCCAGTAAAGTAATTTTCCTTACTGCTGATGCATTTGGGGTAATGCCTCCTGTATCAAAACTCACACCTGAACAGACCAAATACCATTTTCTTTCCGGATTTACAGCAAAACTGGCAGGTACTGAGCGCGGTGTAACAACTCCGCAGCCTACTTTCTCAGCCTGTTTTGGTGCTGCATTCCTTTCACTACATCCAACTAAGTATGGTCAGGAACTGGTCAGGAAAATGGAAGAGCATGGGGCAGAGGCATACCTGGTGAATACAGGCTGGAATGGAACTGGCAAGCGTATCTCTATTAAAGATACACGTGCCATTATCGATGCCATTCTTGATGGTTCTATCGAGAAAGCTGAAACAAAAGTTATTCCGATTTTTAACTTGGAAATACCTTTAGAATTGCCTAACGTAAATCCGGATATTCTTGACCCGCGTGATACTTATCAGGACAGGAATGACTGGAAAGAAAAGGCAAAAGATTTAGCCAACCGCTTTATTAAAAACTTCGAAAAATATACTGATAATGAGGAAGGACAAGAATTAGTTGCTGCTGGTCCGCAGCTTGATGTAAAAGAAGTTAACATTTAACTTTAAGTATAAAAAGCCTCGTTTTACCAGCGGGGCTTTTTCATTTCGTTCTACTTTGGTGTTAGTGTCAGGAAAAATGGCCCTACCTTGCTTTTCGTATTCTTTCTCTTCTTTTTCATTTCATTATCTGCAAAAAGTTTAATCAATTTTCTTTTTTGCAAGTTTATTCGGTTGCAGACGAATCATAAGTCAAATTTCGTATATCAGGCAGGAGAAACATTGAAATAAAAATACAGCAGAATTACAACTTGAATTTTTTTGTTGTACCTCAATTACAGGATTTGATTTAAGATAAATTAACAGCTGCATTATGATTATTCAACCCGGTTTATCTTTCCCCGGTTGTAGGAAAAATAAATTCCTGTTGCACTGATTACTGAAAAGCTCAGGAAGGAATATTTCATAACCATCAGAAACAAGTTGTCAGGGACTGTTTCAATAGCCTGTTTGCCAATAAATCCGGCAAAAAATAAAGTTGCAATCGTCATGCTGGTAATCTGGCCAATCACCCGCATTGTGGCAGCAGATCCGGAAGCCAGTCCCAACTGGTATTTATTAACCGAACTCATAATCGTATTCATATTTGGGGATGAAAAAAGGGCAAAGCCCAATCCAACCCAAGTCAATACCAATATTATCAGCCAAATTGGAGTGAGACTAGTAAAGAGTGAAAAAACCACCAGCCCTATAGTGCACATAGTCATGCCTGATGTTGTTAAATATCTTGGCTGGAAGCGATCGGAGAGCCTGCCTGCAACAGGCGAAAACAGGGCCATAACTGCAGGTTGTGCTACAAGAATAATGCCTGCCTGACGGGGCGACATTCCCTGTATTTTTTGAAGGTACAGGCTGAGCAGAAAAACAATGGCAAAGGTAGCACTGTAGTTAATCAGCGCTGCCAGATTGGAAAAGGCGAACAGCCGGTTTCGTGTAAACAGCCGGGTTTCAAGAACAGGTTTTTCCGATCGGTTTTCTACCTTCCAGAATATTATCAGGCCGATATGTCCCAAGGCCCATCATCAGCCATCCTTTAATATCAGGTATATATGATGAACCGTATACGAGTAAAATCAATCCTGTCATATAAAACAAAGTTCCCTGTAAATCGAATTTCTTGTCCATATCATCCTTTGGCTGGTCTTTTCCCAGAAATAAAAATGCCACGGCAGTTGTAATTAACCCAAATGCTGATGCCATAAAGAAGATGGAACGCCATCCCAGGTATTGCGTCAGAAAACCTCCGGCAAATGGACCGAATGCCAGGCCAAGGTAAACTGCGGATACTGAAAACCCCAATACTCTTCCACGTTGCTGAGGCAGGAAAGCCGACACCAAAATGGCAGGCCCTGTTGTGCTGGTGAATGCAGCCCCTATACCTTGTACAAATCGAAAAAGAATCAGCCAGAAACCGGAGGGAGCAAATCCGCATATCATGGAGGCAAGCGTGAATATTATAACTCCTGCTTTAAAGATTCTTTTAATGCCTGTTAAATCTCCCCAACGACCAACAGGCAATAAAAACATGGCTGTAGCCAGCAAAAAGGCAGTAATTACCCAACTAAGCTTTACTGCATCCAGTCCAAAGCTTCTTTCAATCGCCGGGAGGGCAATGTTTACCGATGAAATTAAAAAAGTTCCCATAAAAGAGGTGATGGCTACAATGGCAAGTATGGAAACCTGTTTTTTTGTCCAGTTCATTTTTTACTGTGATTGAAACGACAAAAGTAATGTTTACCGACACATAAACAGAATTTTACTGCAGAGGTTTTAATTCGATTTCATACACTGATTTTTAAATTATATTGAGGTTTTTCAAAAAGAAATGAAATTACTTTAATTTGATGTTGATAAAATTCCTGAATGATAATGAATAATTATGCTGCTATTTGTTAACGTAAATGACTTAAATAAACGGAAATGTACGTGCTTTTTAATTTTGATTTGTATTGCTGGATGTATCTTGGATGCTCAAATGTAACTATTGAATCAAAAAGCTTTTCCTTATTATTTAGCATGGTTAAAAATTTGGCATTCTTTTTACCAAGAACATAGCATTTTAATTTATCCACACCAAAATTAATCTGTTTTTTTAAGCTCCATAAAATAAAAGATTCCATGGTAGTATATAGCTCATCATAATCATAATAATTGCAGTTTATCCAATTGCCTTTTTTGTTTTTTGCAATAAAGCCTAACGGGCAAACAGAAGTAATATAGAATTGACTATAGAATTGTTCAGGTCCTCCAAATTTTTCTATCACATCGTACATAAAAGCAGAGGATGGTTCATGTGATGTAACCGATTCAATGTGTATTTTACAATTTTCAGTTAATCTTTTAGTATCGGTAAATGGAATTCCCGTTATACCGGCACCTAATCTTCCGGGATTAATGCCAATAATGAATTTTCTTTTATTGCAATCATTATAGAATTTCTCATAAAATTTCTTCGATATGGTTAAAATTTCCTTGTTTTCCTTGAATGGGTTCATTGTTTTTATACCATTTGGAAGCAACCCTGAAAAGTCAAGCCGACTATTGAATTCAATTACTTTCTCTGCAAATGTCGCCATATAATTCGTATGTTTTCAGTGCAATTTAATAATTATTCATTGAGTTCATAATAAATCTTTTATAGTGGCAACAAAACAGGTAGGGGATTCAAACAATAAATGGTATCTCTAATATTTCATTTTATTTACTTTTTAATAGTAATCCGTTAGGTGATTAATATTTTAAAAAATTAATTATGGATAACCTAACATTTTGTAAATTGCATACCAGTGATAAGCATTTTTTTTTAAATACTGCAGGAAAAATAAGCAGAGAGGTTTCGGGATATATCACTCAGGCTCCCGAGGAACAAGGCACTACGGCGGCTGATATTAAGGAAATTTTGGTTGAGAATGTAAAAAGTTCAGGAAAGAATTGAAATGGAACAGATTTATTTTCAGTAAATGCAAATAATTATTTTGTTTAAGATAAGCCAAACCATAGTTAACTGTTGGTTTTATTAAATTTAAAAACTTTAAAATCCGGGAAACTTGCAACAAGAAACTGGTAAAGATATACGCCATAAAAGAATAATAAAACTAAATGATTTGGAAGGATCGTTTTGGAAAAAACGGGTTAAGAAGTTAATGTTTGGACATTTCTGCAGAGGATAAATAATTTCAAATTCAAACATACATGGGAAGGATTTCAAAAGAAGTAAAGGTGGATTTGGTAGCAAGAGAGGCATACCAAAAATTTGTACTTGAATTCAATGAATGGTGGCCAAAGGAATACACATGGTCGCAGGATATGTTGCATGAGATTTCCATTGACCCTCAAAAGGATGGTTTATGCAGTGAGATTGGTCCTTATGGCTTCAGGTGCGATTGGGGTAGGGTGACTGATTTGGAAGAAGGCACATTTATCGAAATGAAATGGCAGATTGGTCCCACTCGGGAACCGGTACCTAATCCGGATAAGGCAAGTGACATCATGATTGAGTTCACTGAAGATGATGAGGGAACGCTCGTTGTTTTGCAGCATTTTAATTTTGGAAATCATGGTGAAGGAGCAGCAGAATACAGGAACTTAATGGATTCGGATCAAGGATGGAATTATATTCTTACATGCTTTAAAAATTATTGTGGACAATTGGAGAATCCATATAAAAACCCGTCAAATAATCCTGAATTATGAGTCGGGAAAAAGCTGCTATATAAGTTCTGTATGGTTCATTTGGCAGGCGCAGTTGTTTGAAGCCTTGAAAATTTAAGCGCCTTTTCCCTAATGAAGCCTTTGGAGAACATACACAGGCACGAACATCGGGATTTAAAGAAAAATACAGCTACTATAGGAGACCTACTTGAAAATGCATCTCTAAATTTTTTATTGAGATGAATCTTTTAATCCGTGTTTAAAATGCAAGTTTATAACCCTATGAAATTAAGAACATTTTTTATTTAGAAAATCCTTTTGAAAAATCATTAAGCTTCTTTGCAGTGGACTTTTTAAGATTCCAGTAAAAAATATTTTGCTTTTGATTAATATTGTTCAGATTATATTAGTAGAGTACTATCCTGCTCAAAACAAGTTTTATCTGTCGTAAAACAGAAAATTATTTTGTTTGAGTGACATCAGTCATATCTTTTACTATTCCGCTCTTATCCACTTTAATTTGAACTTCTTTGGCTATTTCAAGAACTACATAATTTTCCTTGACTTCCACAATGCGGCCATAAATTCCACCGGTGGTAACCACTTTATCGCCTTTGGCAAGGCTTTCGCGAAAATTACGAACCTCTTTCTGCCGTTTCATTTGTGGTCTGATCATAAAGAAGTAAAAAACAACCACTATCAGCAGCAATGGAAGAAAACTCATCAGCGGATTGGCATCCTGCCCCTGGGGTTGCATCATCAAAAGATTGTACATCATTGTATTCGTATTTTTAAAATTTTAAAAGCTTTTATTTTTTTACGGTAAAAATAACCATTTGTTTTGATTTAATCATGAAGTAAATGCATTTTGCTATGCTTCACCTATAAGTCCTCGTCCGGTTTTATTTACTTTATTTGATTTTTTCAAATCTTTTAAGGTTTTGTCAAGAATGCCATTGATGAAGTTGCGACTTTTTTCGGTGCTGTAAAATTTTGACAACTCAATGTATTCATTCATCGTCACTTTAGTAGGGATAGATGGAAAAAAAAGGAATTCGGTTATTGCCAATTGCATGATCAGGATGTCCATAAACGCAATGCGGTCCAAATCCCAGTTGCTTGAATGTTCTTTAATAAGATCTCTCAGTTCATCGTGATTGATAATTGATTTCCGCAATAAATTTTTGGCAAATTCTCTGTCGTCTTCATCTTTAAACAAAGGCATAAGGTTTTGGTCGGAATCAGAATGCGGATGGAATTTCTTAAGCGTTTTAGAAATCATAGAAACAGTGTATTCGATATCGTCGTTCCAGTAAATGCTTTGTTCCTCCAGAACTTCATGGAGATCTTCAGTAAGAAGTATGATATTATTGAATACTTTATCAACAAATTTCCGATCATCTAGAAACGAATGGTTAGGATCGGCAATATAATTTTTATAAAAATCCGCTTCAATAAGAAACTGGTATAATTCCTTAATCAGTTCAGGGTTATTTACCCAGCTCAGTTTAGACTGTTTAAGATATGCATTTAGCTGGCGGTTTAGTCGAAGTTGCTGAATGACCTCATTGGTGATAAATTTTGTATTTGGATATAGATCTTCATGAGTGGGTTGATGTTTGTTTCTTCTGATTTCAATCCTCTGTTCGGCATAATCGGCAATCTCAATAATTAGAACCAGAAGATAATGGTACAAATCGTATGATTTCCGGATACAAAAAAACAACTCTTTTTCTGTGTTGCTTAATGATTTGTCAGTTGATGTGTAATAGGCATATAAGATTTGCAATACCTTTATTCGGATTATCCTTCTGCTAATCATGCTTTAATGAACTTCTTATTTAGTGGCGCAAAAATAGTACTTTTTATTGAACCCATCAGCATTCCCGGAATTTTGGGGATTAAAAAACTGAACGTTAAATTTCGTGCATTTCAAGACTCATAAAAATTTCCAGTTTTTGTCTTCTGCCAAACCAGGAAAACTGGTCGTTTTGTTCGATCATAGTGGTTCCATTTCTGTTGTCGCTTTTTAAGTTTCTGTTTTTTTATTGTTGTCTTTATTTTCTTTTTCTTTGCTTTCGTCAAGGGCTTTACCTTCGGTTTCTTCTTCTTCTATCTCCTCTTCCCAATCAAATTTATCGCGTCGTATACGATAACGTCTGTAATAGAAAGCCAGAACAATACCCGATATTGCACCCCAAAGATGTCCTTCCCAGGAAATGGAAGGATCAATGGGGAAGACTCCCCATATGAGCCCTCCATACAAAAATACCACTGCGACAGAAAGGGTTAGCAACCGGACATCGTTACGAATAATTCCACTTACAAAATGAAAAGAGGCCAATGCATACACAACACCACTTGCTCCAATGTGCCAGACTTCCCGTCCGGCTAGCCATACCGTCAATCCCGATAAAAAATAAAGAAGGAAAAAAATGCGGTACGACACGTGTCTGTAAAAATATACCAGAGCGAAAAACAAGATAAAAAAAGGAATGGAATTCGACATAAGGTGATTAAATCCCGAATGAATAAAGGGCGAAAAAACAATTCCCGGTAAACCTTTCAGGTGTAAAGGATATACGCCAAATTTTACCAGATTAAGGCCAAGGGATTGTTCCGTCAGTTCAATGAGCCAAAAAACTACCACAAAGGCTCCCGGAAAAATCATGCTGTGGAAAAATATTCGCTTTTCAAGCTCCGGGTCAAGTTTTTTAGGATTGCTGGGATAATAATCGAATAATTTCATTATAACAACATGATGAGATTTGGATGGTAGCCATGTCTTTCTAAGCTAACTGGATTTTAAAAGTGTTTTAATGAAAAGTACAAATTCTCGTATCTCAGTTTCGGTAGTATCAAATGCAGTCATCCAGCGAACTTCCGATTCTTTTTCATTCCAAACATAGAAGAAGAAATGTTCTTGCAGCGGTTCGATTATTTCTTTAGGAATCTTTGCAAAAACTCCATTGGCTTCTACAGGGTGAGTAAGTTTTACCTGTGGAATTTTTAATACTTCTTCCTTAAGATACTGAGCCATGTTATTGGAATGAGAAGCTGTTTCTTTCCATAAATCGCCTTCAAAATAGGCCAAAAACTGTGAACTTATAAAACGCATTTTTGAGAAGAGCTGCATGCTTTGTTTTCGCAGGTATTTTGTAAAGCTTGTAAGTTCAGGATTGAAAAACAATACAGCCTCACCCATCATCATTCCGTTTTTTGTTCCGCCAAAAGAAAGGATATCCACTCCGCAATCTATTGTAATAGCCTTGAACCCCATGTTCAGGGAAACTGCGGCATTGGCAATACGGGCACCATCCATATGCAGATACATTCTATGACTATGGGCCAGATCGGCAATTGCGCGTATTTCCTTTGGCTGATATACGGTTCCCATTTCCGTTACCTGAGAGATGGATATTACTTTAGGCTGCGAATGGTGTTCAAAATCGAAGCCTTTTAAATGGGGTTCAATCAGTTTAGGAGTGAGTTTTCCATCGATGGTTTTAACAGGTAATAATTTGCAGCCGGTAAATTTTTCAGGTGCACCGCATTCATCTTCTTCTATATGAGCTGTTTCTGCACAAATAATTGAATTAAAGCTGCGGGTTACTGAAGATAGCCCCAGAATATTAGCTCCTGTTCCATTAAAAACAAAAAATACTTCTGTATCTGTTCCAAATGTGTCCCTGAAAATTGCAACTGCTTTGGCTGTATAAGGGTCATCACCATATCCACGAACATGTCCCTGGTTAGCGTTCATCATTGCCTTAAATACTGCTGGATGAACACCCGAATTATTGTCACTGGCAAATCCTTTTCTCATAATTTTTATTTCTGGTTTATTTTTTCCTGATTCAAGTATAAAGAAAAATTGAATCAAAAGTTTACTATTATCCCAATAAATTGAAGTTCATTTCCAAAAATACAAATTCAGAAGGTTGAGTGGGTAATTTGATAATATTAATATAAGCACATATATGTTGCCGTTTACAATGAAAAATTCCTTTATTTTTGAATGTAACTGAAGAGGAAAGAATACAGCTGCGAATAGAATAATTCAGATCTTAATTTTAATAGGAAGGAATGAAACAAAAAATAGTGTTGTTCTGGTTTAGAAGAGATCTCAGAATGCATGATAACCACGGGCTTTATCAGGCGCTGAAGCAGAAATTGCCTGTTCTTCCAATTTTTATCTTCGATACCAGCATCCTCGGTAAATTGACTTCACCAGGGGATATCCGGGTGACATTTATATATACCCGGATTCAGGCCCTGAATCAGGAGTTGGAAAAGATGGGAAGTGCGCTTAAGGTTTTACACAATAACACAGAGAGTGCTTTTAAGGAATTATTTAAAGATTATGATGTTACCTCTGTTTATGCAAATAAAGATTATGAGCCTTATGCAAGGTTGCGGGATGAAAAGGTAAAGGATTTGGTTGAATTGAACGGGGCCGGTTTTCTCCTGTTTAAAGATCATGTTATTTTTGAAGAAGATGAAATCCTGAAGGAAAATGGAAAGCCATACACCGTATTTACTCCCTATTGTAGGAAGTGGCATAAATTATTTAATTTGGAGCAGGTGGTTTTTTTTACATCAGAAAAGCTTAAGGAAAGGTTTTTGAAGGTGTCCACATTTTCAATACCGTCTCTGAAGGAGTTGGGCTTTGAAAGAAAAGTTACTGAAGTTCCTTCAGCCGAAATACCGGAAGAAGTGATTAAGAATTATGCCCATACTCGTAATTTTCCTGCTATGGTGGGTACTACACGATTAGGAGTTCACCTTCGTTTTGGAACAGTAAGTATTCGGGAGCTTGTATTGAAAGCTATAGAATGGTCGGATATTTTTCTTAATGAGTTAATTTGGAGGGAGTTTTTTATTTATATATTGTGGCATTTCCCTCGGGTAATACAGCAGTCGTTCAAGATCAGATTCGAAAGTATTCAATGGCTAAATAATGAAAAAGATTTTGAATCCTGGTGTAAAGGTGAAACCGGTTATCCGATGGTGGATGCAGGAATGCGGGAATTAAATTCTACAGGATTTATGCATAACCGGGTACGTATGATAACTGCTGGTTTTTTATCCAAGCACCTGCTTATTGATTGGCGTTGGGGGGAAGCTTATTTTGCAGAGAAACTGCTCGATTATGAATTGGCCTCAAACAATGGAAATTGGCAGTGGGCAGCAGGAACTGGTTGCGATGCTGCCCCCTGGTTCCGCATTTTTAACCCTGAAATTCAGAAGAAAAATTTTGATTCAAAAGCAGGATACATCAAAAAATGGGTACCTGAATATGGAACTTCACAATATGCCAAGCCAATAGTAGAACATAAAATGGCACGCGAACGGGCACTACAAGTATATAAGTCGGCTCTTAGATAGAGGAAAACGAAAGTTACTCCTGCAACCATTCCATTATTCTTCGGTTTTGCGGACCAGAAATGGGGGAGAGGAAATCGACCGGTTGACCATTTTTATCAATAAGAAATTTCTGAAAATTCCAGATGACCTTACCATCGAGAACACCATTTTCATCACTATTGATTAGCCACCTGTATATGGGATGTATGTTTTCTCCTTTAATGGAAATTTTTTCCATAAGAATGAATGACAGATTGAATTTTTCCTTGCAGTAGTTTTTAATTTGTTCATTATTACCTGGTTCTTGATTTCCAAAGTCATTACAGGGGAATGCTACAATTTCAAAATCATCACCTCCATATTCTTCATACAGCTGTTGCATTTTCTTTAGCTGCGGTGATAAAGAGCATTCGGTGGCGATATTCACAATAAGTACTTTTTTTCCTTCTAAAGAGGAGAAATTTAATAATTCCCCTTCAATTGTGCGTGCCGTAAAGTCGTGCAGGGTTTTGTACTGTGCCGCAATAGGTGAGGCTATTAATAGTAAATGAAGAACTAATAGTTGAATTCTTTTCATGATTTAATCCATATATGATTGGTGAAAATTAGTTAAAGTTTATTATCTGCAAAATTTTTTTTGAGTAGGTGTTAATAAGTTTTGCGGTAAAAAAATGTAGAAATGTTTATCTTTGGGCGATTGGAAATGTGACCACAATAGTAATGGAAAGTTTTATTGTTTCAGCACGGAAATACAGGCCGGATTCGTTTGATACAGTGGTTGCCCAGGCATCCATAACCACTACATTAAAAAATGCAATAAAGAACCATCAGCTTGCTCATGCCTATTTATTCTGCGGCCCGCGTGGTGTAGGTAAAACTACATGTGCCCGAATTTTCGCAAAGACTATCAATTGTTCAAATCTTTCGGCTGATGTTGAGGCTTGTGGCCTATGTGAGTCATGCAAGGCTTTTAATTTGAACCGTTCGTTTAACATTCACGAACTGGATGCTGCTTCCAATAATTCAGTCGATGATATTCGTAACCTTATTGATCAGGTTCGCATCCCGCCACAGGTGGGCAAGTATAGTGTATATATAATAGATGAGGTGCACATGCTTTCTTCCCAAGCCTTTAATGCCTTTCTTAAAACTTTGGAAGAGCCACCCAAACATGCTATTTTTATTTTGGCTACTACTGAGAAGCATAAGATAATTCCAACAATTTTATCCCGTTGCCAAATATTTGATTTTAACCGGATAGGTATATCGGAAATTGCTGATCATTTGAAGTATGTGGCTAAAAATGAGGATATTGTTGCTGAGCCAGAAGCTTTGAATGTGATTGCACAGAAGGCAGACGGTGCCATGCGTGATGCCCTGTCTATCTTCGATCAGGTCGTTAGCTTCAGCGGCAGGGATATTACATATCAGGATGTTATTTCAAATTTGAATGTGCTGGATTATGATTATTACTTTAGATTGGTAAATCATTTTCTAAAGAATGAGGTAGCCGATGCCTTAATGATATTTAATGAAATATTAAATAACGGTTTCGATGGTCATCATTTTATAAATGGATTAAGCAGTCATTTAAGAAATCTTCTTGTATGTAAAGATTCTGTTACGGTTCAATTGCTGGAAGTAGGAGGTGAAATTAAGGAAAGATATAAAACACAGGCAGCTGAAAGTGACAGTAATTTTCTTCTTGAAGCTTTAGGGATAAGTAATGAATGTGATATGCAGTATAAAACCAGCCAAAATAAGCGCCTGTTGGTTGAACTTGCTCTGGTAAGGATAGCACAGCTAACCCAAAAAAAAAAATAGCAAAACCGGAGTTGGTAATAGAGCCTGATGATGTTTTGCTTCCAATCTTTTTGTATGAAACACAACCTGCTCAAGAAAATCATGCTCCGGAAAAACTGGCTCCTGCTCTGAAACAGGAAGGCCGGAAACCGGTGAAAAGGACTTCCAAACAAATGAAAAGTCCTTCCATAAAAGATGCCCTGGCAGGAAAATTTGACGAAGAAAAGCTTTCGGCCAAAGAACAGCATGAAGCATATACCCGTGTAAACGAAGTGAACGAATTTTCAAACGACATCCTAAGTTTTAAATGGAATGAATTTCTAAAACGGCTTGAAGATCGTCCAAATCTTCAATCTACGCTTGCAAGGGTACCACACCTGGAGGAGGAATTCCAGCTTGTATTGGAGATTGATAATTCGGTTCAGGTTGATTTAATTAATACCATTAAGCCCGAGTTGGTTGCATGGCTTCGTAAGGAATTGAAAAATTCAAAGGTACAACTTATAACCAAAGTTGCAGAAACAGAAAAAGAAAAGCTCATCTACACCGATTCGGAAAAGTACCTTGAGATGCTGAAAAAAAATCCTCATCTTGATTTGCTTAAGCATAAATTCAAGCTCGATTTTGAATAATTTTAAGGGGCTAGTCTTTTAATATTCCAGCTTTTCGAAGTTTTAATGTAAAGAATTCGATCGTGAAGCCGATTAATTCTTCCCTGCCAGAATTCAAACTTTTCGGGGATAATGCGGTATCCACCCCAGAATGGCGGGAGTGGAACCGGCTGGTTGCTGAACTTTATCCGAAATTTTTCAAATCTTTTTTCCAAGGATTCTCTTGAAGGAATTTCTTTGCTTTGATTTGAAGCCCAAGCACTTATCTGACTTTCGAAAGGCCTCGTTCTAAAGTATTTCTCAGAAAGTTCACGGCTTGTTTTTTCAGCATACCCTATAATTTTAATCTGACGTTCGAGTTGCGACCAGAAGAAATGAAGCCCTGCAACATTGTTGTTTTCCAAAGATTGGGCCTTATTGCCGTTGTAATTGGTAAAAAAAATAAAACCTTTTTCATCAACAAACTTCAGTAAAACAGTTCGTAAATGAGGAAATCCATCTGTGCCTATAGTGCTTAATGTCATTGCAGTTGGTTCTTTCTCTTCTGATTCAATAACGTCATTCATCCATAGGTTGAACTGATCAAATGGATTGGACGCAACATTTTTTCGGGTTATCCCTGAATATCTGTATTCATTCCTTAAATAATCGAGCTTCATTTATTATTTAACCATTTAATTATCAAATTATTTGCTCCTGTCAGTTGTATGAACATTCTTTAACAGGGAAATGTTTTTAGATTAAGAGTTAATGGTGTTTATTTTGTTGCTTTAATCTTCAAGCTGTTAAAAATCCATTTATCCCAGCTATGGAAATTAAAAGGATAACAGGAATTGAGAATTAAGTTCTTTTTACGGAAAATAAAATGCTTGATGTTTCAGGTGAAAAAGTTTCAATTGCTGATGCTCCAGAGAAAAAAGGGTTATTGGTGCTTTTTCGTTCAATACATGTTCAACGTTTCATTAGTTCCTGATTAATAAACTGACAGCAGGAGGTCTAATTTTTCAAGGTGAGCATCTATTGTTTTATGAAAAAGCTGAATTGCACCTTGCCGTATTCACGTAATTCCTTAAATTCTGGGAAATTTAAGAAATTATGGCTTTTGGAATGTTCTAAAATTAACAAGCCCTTTTCTTTTAGTAAACCCGATGAGAAAATAGCAGGAGGAAGTTCATGGGAAAATTTAAATTCATAGGGAGGGTCAGCAAAAATAATATTGTATTGAAATGGGCAATTCTTGATAAAGCGAAAAACATCGTCCTGTATTATCAGCGCATTTTCGGCATTAAGTATTCCAATAGTTTTGCGAATAAAACGGATATGGTGATGGTCTTTATCGACAAAAGTTACTTCATTGGCATCCCTGCTGAGAAATTCATATCCAATACTTCCTGATCCTGAGAAAAGATCAAGAATTTTCATTTCTGAAAAATTGTATCGGTTGGCCAGAATGTTAAACAGTCCTTCCTTTGCAAGATCGGTTGTTGGCCGGGCTGTAAATTTTTTATCGGGATTAAAAACCCTTCCTTTGTATTTTCCTCCAACAATTCGCATAGGTCAAAATAAAACAATATACTGGTGCAATGGTTCTTTAAACAGGACTGGGTTAAAGTTGATGCTGGGAGTAAAAAACAGATTTTGCTTTATGAATTTGTTTAAGATTTTTTGAAGTGTGCTTTCAGGAGAAACTTCACCTGCCAGATATACCAGGGTTTGTTCTGGTTCTACTTTTACTTTTTTCAATGCCGAGAGAATATAATAGACTGCATCATCTGCATTAAAATAGTCAAAGCAATTTGCTGCTATCGGAATTGAATCTTTAAATAATAACATATCAAAGCTTTTGTTTCCAAAGTAAAGCATCATGAAAATTTCTTTCAAATTTGTCATATTAACCAGCTCGTTATCCAGAGCGGTTAATGGATGCAGCAGTTTTTTTTCAGAAAACCTTGATTTAATAATTTCCAGGACATGAAGGGAAACAGGAAAAATAATGTTTCCTTTTGTATATGGTAAATAATTATCAGTGATTATTTTGTCGGTTCGGTTTCCTAAAACAAGGTTGGCAGGGATTTCCTGATTATTGCTATCGTAAAATGCCGGTGGTACTAAAGTAAACTTTCTGGGATGATAATAAATTCTGGAATTGCTGTATGTTTTATGAAGAATTTCATTATTTTCAATCCAGTCTTCGAAATGACGTCCAAGAAATTTATCTGAACGAATTGAAAGGGGAAAATATTCCAGAACGAGTAGTTTTTTCTTTTTTTCATGAGTTACCGAAAAAGAAAATCCATCCTGGCTGACCAGGATGGATAATTTATATTCTTTAGTCCGGTTGAGACTGAATTCTGGATCTGTAATCAGGCCAGTCATTTACTATTCCCAATTACCGGCATTATTTACGGTTTCTGTTAATGAGCCAACTTTAAGTCCAGGGTACTTCTCATTCAGGCGGCGTTGTTCATTCATGTTGATAACATACTGCCTGTCGAGGCCTTTCAGAATTATATTGTTATGAGCTTTTGCCTCAAATACAGGAACTCTAATTCCTGAGCCGGTAGTAACTATATTTTGTCCCATAGAAAACACAGCTGTAGTATCAGGTACTGGAATATACTTCAGTTGTTCTGGTTTAAAGTCAGATGAGAAAAGAGCCTCCTTAACACTAACCTTTACAGTATCGCGAATAATAAGTCCCATCTGAACAGCTTTTCTTTCAGTAATTTTTGCCTCAATCATGCTGTCGGTTAATTCGCCGATTTTCCGTACATTTCTGACAGAATCATTTTGAATGAAATCAATTAATGTATCCCAGCTTCCAGTAAAGCGACCATAAACATCTTTATAAGCCAGCTGAGCTTTTCGAATGTCTTTGAGTTTTTCAATGGTTGCATCATAACGAGCATCTTTGGCTTTTTCAAAATCAATCGGCTTTTGGATACCTTTATAAATGAAATAAGTTAAACCAATTGCGACAACAACAAGTAAAATTTGAATAACGGTTCTCATCTTTATAATTTTAATAAGATTATAATCGAATTTGTGCAAAATTATAAAAAAAAATATATTAGCTTCCTTCGGTCTTTGTTATTTTAGCAGTTATGATAAAAAATCATGTAAAGTCGTTACTGGAAAAGAATTTGATATTCAATCCAACGGAATCTCAACAAAAAATAATTGCCGGATTTTCGGAATTTATTACTTCCGATGAACAGGATGTTATACTGGTAATGAAAGGTTTTGCCGGAACCGGAAAAACAAGTATGATTAATGTACTGACTCAAACCCTGTCTTTTTTAAACATTCGGACAATTTTACTTGCTCCTACCGGCAGAGCAGCCAAAGTAATGACCGGTTATACCTCTATGCCGGCGTTCACTATTCATAAAAAAATATACAGACAAAAATCTTCAGCAGACGGTACCGGGCATTTTGCCCTCGATAAGAATCTTCATAAAAACACCTGGTTTATTGTAGATGAAGCTTCCATGATTTCTAATTCAAGCATTGAGAATTCTGTTTTTGGCAGCGGAAACTTATTAGAGGATTTACTGGAGTATGTTTATTCCGGTACAAATTGTCGTTTAATTTTATCTGGCGATACTGCACAACTACCACCGGTTGGTTTAAGTATTAGTCCGGCCCTTGAAGCAAACCGCATAGAGGAGCATGGATTTAATGTAAAGGAGTATGTTCTTACCGATGTGGTAAGACAAAGCGCCAGCTCTGGTATCCTTTCCTGTGCCACTCAACTCCGTCAGTGGATTGAACAATCAAAACAAAAAGGATTTTTGTTGCTCCATCATGAAAATTTTACCGATGTAGTTCGAATTTCAGGTGAGGAATTGATTGAACATATCACTTCCTGTTATAATAAATATGGTTTGTTTGAAACAACCATTGTAACCCGTTCAAATAAAAGAGCCAATTTATATAATAAAGGTATCAGAGGGGCTATTCTTTTTAGGGAGAATGAAATTGAACGGGGGGATTTGCTCATGGTAGTGAAGAATAATTATTTCTGGAGTGATGAGAGTACCGGCATGGAGTTTATTGCCAATGGTGAAATGGCAGAAGTGATTTCCATCTATGGTTATGAAGAACTTTATGGATTCCATTTTGCCGATGTTTGCCTCCGGTTTGTAGATTATGATAATGTGGAAATTAACTGTAAGATTTTTCTGGATACACTTTCAATTGAATCTGCTTCCTTTTCACAAGAACAAAACAGGCAGCTTTTTGATTTAGTCGCAGAAGATTATGCGGATATTAAAAACAAAAAAGAACGCTGGAAAAAGATCAGGGAAAATTCCTATTTTAATGCTTTACAGGTAAAATATGCTTATGCTATAACCTGCCATAAAGCCCAGGGTGGGCAGTGGAAGGCAGTATTTGTGGATCATGGATACCTGGTGGAAGATATGCTCGATCAGGATTATTATCGTTGGTTATATACTGCGTTTACACGTCCGATGGAAAAATTATTTCTTTTAAATTTTAATAAGAATTTTTTTGAAAATGATGAGAATTATCTTGCCTGATGCTTCAGTGGTACTGAATATTTCCCCCCCTCTACAGCGACAATTGTATTGGGAAAAACAGATTTGGCTTCATTTATTAGTTGCACATCATTATCGTATCTTGATGAAAAATGACCAATAATCAGTTGTCCAACACCGGCCAATCTGGCGATATTTGCAGCATCTTTTGCTGTTGAATGGTATGTTTTTATGGCCCATTCACGAAGATCTTCTGCAAAGGTAGCTTCATGGTAAAGTAAATCTACTCCTTTTAAAAATTCTGCCAGCGGAGGATGAAATGCAGTATCTGCGCAATAGGCATAGGAACGTGGCAGGGGAGGAGGAGTAGTAAGTTCATGATGGGATATGGTTTCACCATCAGATGTTTTAAAATCCGCCCCTTGTTTAATTTTCTTTATTTGCTCAATGGGTATGTGATACTTGCTGATGCTCTCTTTTTTTATGTTTGCTTCTTTTTGTTTCTCCCGGAACAAAAATCCACTGCAGTTGATGCTGTGTTTAACGGGGAATGAATAAACTTCCAACTTTTTATCTTCATAAATCCTTTCCATTTTCCTGAAATTCAGAGGATGAAATATGACTTCGAACTGCATATCTCCCTTCAGAAAATCAAGTTGGGGTTGAATAACATCCTTCAGCTGTGAGGGAGAATAAATATGAATGTTGTTTTTTAGCCCCATTAAGTTAAATGTTGAGATTAGGCCAATTAACCCATAGTAATGGTCTCCATGTAAATGAGATATAAAAATGTGTTTTATTTTACCAAAACTAATTTTTTGTCTTCTGAGTTGAATTTGGGTTCCCTCTCCACAATCGATTAAAAAAAACCGCTCAAGCGCGTTAAGCACCTGAGCGGTAGGATATTTTTCAGAAGTTGGTATCGCTGAACTGCTACCCAATATAGTCAATTCGAAAGTCATTCCACTTAAAGCTCCTTTTTCCGGTTCAATAAGTCTTCAGCTTCCTCAACTGTTTTCGTAATTAACAATACAGTATGAAGCATGGAAATTCTTATTAGATATTCTACATCGGGTTGTAAACCACAAAGGATAAATGTTCCAATATTATCCTCACACAACCGGTTTCCTACAAGAATGGCACGTAACCCCGATGAGTCGCAATAACTACAGTTACTCATATCGAGCACAATGTTACTTTCTCCATTGTTGGTTAGCTTTACAAATTCCGTTTTTAAATCCGGTGCATTGTTTGTATCAAGTCTGTCGGTATCTAAATTTACAAGTGTAAATTCTTCCTTTTTTACAATTTCATTTGACATGTTTACAATTTACAAAAATCCGGTTAATTAAAAACAACCATTTCTGGATTATTTTTTATTATCCTCTTTTTTCTCTTTCTTTTCATCTTTTTCCATTTGGTCTTTCAGGGCAGCCAAATCGGAAATATCACCCAGGGTAGTTTTTTCGATATTTTCATTCACTGTTTTAACAGCTTTTTTAGATGAACGGCTTTGGGCTTTACGTTTTGATGTATCCTCAGCACGTTTTTCATCTTCAAATACCCTTGAATGTGAAACGATAATTCGTTTGGCTGACTTATTGAATTCAATAACCTTAAAATCAAGCTTCTCATCCTGTTTTGCCTGTGTCCCATCTTCTTTTACAAGGTGCCTAGGTGTTGCAAAACCTTCAACTCCATAAGGAAGCGCAACAACTGCCCCTTTATCCATTAGGTCAACAACGGTTCCTTCATGTATGGAATCGGTGGTGAAAATGGTTTCGAATACATCCCACGGATTTTCTTCCAGTTGTTTATGGCCAAGGCTCAGTCGGCGGTTTTCTGAATCAATATCCAGTACTACTACTTCAATTTCATCACCAATGGAAGTAAATTCCGAGGGATGTTTGATTTTTTTCGTCCAGCTCAAATCTGAAATGTGGATTAAACCATCAACTCCTTCAGTAATTTCTACAAAAACTCCAAAATTGGTGAAGTTCCGTACCACAGAGGTATGTTTTGTTCCGACTCCATAATTTGCCTCAATTTTTCCCCATGGATCTTCTTTCAGTTGCTTCATTCCCAGCGACATTTTCCTTTCTTCACGGTCAAGAGTAAGAATGACAGCTTCTACCTCCTGTCCCACTTTTAGGAAATCCTGTGCACTTCTCAGGTGCTGGCTCCACGACATTTCAGAAACATGGATAAGACCTTCAACTCCAGGGGCAATTTCCACAAAAGCACCATAATCGGCTAATACTACCACTTTCCCTTTTACCTTATCCCCTACCTTAAGATTTTCATCCAGTTTATCCCACGGATGAGGAGTTAGCTGCTTTAACCCAAGCGCAATTCGTTTTTTATCATCATCAAAATCAAGAATTACCACATTAAGTTTCTGGTCAAGTTCTACAATCTCAGTTGGATGCGAAATACGGCCCCACGAGAGGTCTGTAATGTGAATCAGTCCATCTACGCCACCAAGATCCATAAACACACCATAAGAAGTAATATTTTTTACAGTTCCTTCCAATACCTGACCCTTTTCCAGTTTGGCGATAATTTCTTTCTTCTGTTGTTCCAGTTCTGCTTCAATAAGTGCCTTGTGCGAAACCACAACATTCCGGTATTCATGATTAATTTTTACAACCTTGAATTCCATGGTTTTACCTACAAATACATCATAGTCACGAATTGGCTTAACATCAATTTGTGACCCCGGAAGGAATGCTTCGATGCCAAATACATCTACAATCATACCTCCTTTGGTGCGGCATTTTATATATCCTTTAATGACTTCATTTTTCTCAAGGGCTTCGTTTACCCGATCCCATGAACGGGTTGCACGTGCCTTTTTATGTGAAAGAATCATTTGCCCTTTTTTATCTTCAAGGCTTTCGATGTAAACCTCCACTTTATCACCAACTTTCAGTTCGGGATTATAGCGGAATTCATTTAAGCTAACAATACCGTCTGATTTGTAGCCGATATCGACTACAACCTCACGCTTGTTTAATGCGATAACCGTACCATCCAGCACCTCTTTTTCGGTAACTGTGTTGAGGGTATTGTCATACATCTGCTCAAGATTTTCTCTTTGCGACCGGGAGTAGGTGTCAATACCTGATTCCAAACTGCTCCAGTCAAAATCATCATTCTCTTCTTCTGTTTCTGTTGCAACAGGTATTTCTTCAGATTTTTCATCTGAGGGTTCTTCTTGTTCTTCTGTCTCTGTTACTTCTGTTTTCTCCATATTTGACAACGGCACTTCAACTGATTGCTCAATTTCAGCTTGTTCTTCTTTTGCCTGAGCAATCTCCTCATCCTCTTCTTCTGTACCGTGCAGATCTGTAGGATTTTTACTTACTTCAGGGGATGCTCCATCCTGAACGGGATTTTCAGATGCATTCTGTTCTTCCTGTTCAACTTTTTCATTTTTATTTTCTACCATCTAATTTTTAATAACTTAATAAGTTAGACATTATAATTATTCTTTAATCGCGCGCAAAAGTATAACTTAATTCACTTACATCAAAGGTTATCTGAGATTTTATTTCACAGCCCAGGCTATTTTTATTTTAAATTTATTGACCTCTCCCCCGGAATTCCGGTTTAATTTGAGTGGAATTATGTCGGGCAGTTTAAATTTATTAATTTTGGCTTCATTTTTTAACAAAACCTGATAGCATGAAGGGAATTATACTTGCTGGCGGTGCAGGAACAAGGCTTTATCCGATTACAAGAACAATTTCGAAACAAATTATTCCGGTTTACGATAAGCCGATGATTTATTATCCATTGTCGGTACTCATGCTGGCAGGGATTCGTGAAATCCTTATCATTTCAACCCCTTCTGATATACGTTTGTATGAAGAACTATTTGGTGATGGTCATCAGCTGGGATTAAAAATATTCTATAAAATACAGCCTTCACCAGATGGACTGGCACAGGCATTTTTATTGGGGGAAGAGTTTATTGGCAGGGAAAATGTGTGCCTCATTCTGGGCGATAATATTTTCTATGGATATAATTTCCGATCTATACTTGAAGAGGCTGCAAAACTTGAAGAGGGAGCCCTTGTTTTTGGATATTTCGTAAATGACCCTCAAAGATACGGAGTGGTTGAATTTGGTGATGATGGGAAAGTAATTTCTATTGAAGAAAAACCTCAGTACCCAAAATCGAATTATGCTGTAACAGGATTGTATTTTTATTCGAATGATGTGGTTGAAAAGGCTAAAACTTTAAATCCTTCTGTACGTGGAGAATTGGAAATTACGGATTTAAACCGGATTTATCTGAAAGAAGGCAAGTTGAATGTGAAACTGCTTGGAAGAGGTTTTGCCTGGCTCGATACCGGAACTCATGACAGCTTACTTCAGGCTTCCAATTTTATTGCAACTATTGAACAAAGACAGGGTTTGAAGGTTTCCTGTATTGAGGAAATTGCTTTTAAAAAAGGTTTTATATCACGTGAACAACTGGTTGAACTGGCCAGGGAAATGAGTAAAAACCAGTATGGCGAATACCTGCTGCGTATTGCCGATCGACAAATTTCATCTTTTTAATTGTATGATAAGAATTAAAGAGGTATGAAGATTACAGAAACACCTTTACCCGGATTACTTATTATCGAACCGAGAGTAATGTCAGACTTGAGAGGATACTTTTTTCAATCGTGGCAGGAAGAGCAATATAAATCTGCCGGAATTGAACCTCATTTTATTCAGGATAATGAATCTAAATCGATGCAGGGGGTAGTAAGAGGTCTGCATTACCAGCTTGAACCCTGGTCGCAGGCTAAACTTGTTCGTGTAGTAGAAGGAAATGTTTTTGATGTAGCAATTGATTTGAGAAGAAATTCGCCCACCTTTGGCAAGTGGTTTGGCCTTGAACTGGATGGTATTTCAAAAAAGCAGTTGCTTGTTCCCCGGGGATTTGCTCATGGTTTCTCCGTATTGAGTGAAACGGCAATATTTTCATATAAAGTTGATAACAGTTATAATCCAAATACAGAACGTGCTATTAATGTTAACGATCCGGTGCTTGCCATCGATTGGAAACTTAATGCGATTGTTCCTGTTGTTTCAGAAAAGGATAAAAATGCGCCATTATTTAAGGATGCAGAAATGAACTTTAAATTTCAAGTGCTATGAAGTTACTTGTAACCGGTTCTGAAGGACAACTTGGTAGCGAACTGAAGGAATTATCAGAAAATTATCCGGAGTGGGAATTTTTGTTTACTGATGTGGATTCGCTGGATATTACAAACGAAAAAGCAGTTGATGTTTTCTTTCGAAAAAACAAACCTTCATATCTTGTAAATTGTGCTGCTTATACTGCAGTTGATAAGGCTGAAACGGATACACAGGCTGCCCATCAGTTGAATGCAATAGCACCTGGCATTCTCGCCAGAATTTCTAAATTATACAATACCGGATTTTTACATATTTCAACCGATTATGTATATGACGGTCTGGCATATAAACCTTATGATGAATTTGATGCTGTAAATCCTGAAGGTGTTTACGGAAAGACAAAGCTGGCCGGAGAACGACTTGTTCGTTCTACATATCCCAATGCAGTAATCCTGCGGACTTCCTGGCTGTATTCGGCACACGGCAGAAATTTTGTAAAAACCATGCTCCTGTTGGGACAGGAACGTAAAGAGCTCAGCGTGGTTTATGATCAGATTGGCACACCAACGTATGCACTTGATCTGGCAAAGACGGTACTTACTGTTGCCGAAGTTTATCAAAGGAATCCAGAAGATGCTGTTCCTGGAATTTACCATTATTCCAATGAAGGAGTTGCCAGTTGGTATGATTTTGCAAAAACCATTTTTGAACTTACCGACAATCATTGTAAGGTTTTGCCTGTTTTGACCAAAGATTATCCCACTCCCGCCAAAAGGCCACATTATACCGTTTTGAATAAATCGAAAATAAAAACTACATTTAATCTTAATATTCCATACTGGAAAGAAAGCCTTAAGGTTTGCATTGATAAAATTCAAAATAAGAACTACTATGGAAGATAATAAGTTACTAAAGCAAGTACGCGAAAAAGCAAAGGAATGGCTTTCAGAAATCTATGATGAAGAAACACGCAAAGAAGTCAGGCGTATGATTGAAGCTGAAGATCCAGCCGAATTAATCGATTCCTTTTATAAAAACCTGGAATTTGGTACAGGAGGTTTGCGAGGGATAATGGGGGCAGGTACTAACCGTATCAATAAATATACAATAGGTGCTGCAAATCAGGGGCTGGCAAATTACCTGAAAAAGGAATTTTCAGGTAAACAGGAAATTAAAGTGGCAATTGGACACGATTGTCGTAACAACAGCCGGAAATTTGCCGAAAGCAGTGCCCGTGTTTTTGCTGCAAATGGAATCAGGGCATACCTGTTTGAGGATTTACGCCCCACACCTGAACTTTCTTTTGCTATTCGGGAGTTGGGATGCCAGAGCGGTATTGTAATTACTGCCTCACATAACCCAAAGGAGTACAATGGTTATAAAGCATATTGGAATGACGGTTCACAAGTTGTTGCACCACACGATAAAAATATAGTAAAAGAGGTTTTGAAGGTGAAACCTGAAGATATTAAGTTTGATGGATCAGATGAACTCATTGAAGTTATGGGAGAGGAAATGGATGAGAAATTCCTTGAAAAAGTAAAATCCGTTTCCATTTCACCCGATATAGTTAAGAAGTACAGCGATATTAAAATTGTATTCACGCCCATTCATGGAACCGCTGTTAAACTTGTGCCGGCAGCTTTGCGGAAGTTTGGTTTTACAAATATATTTAATGTGCCAGAGCAGGATGTAGTTAGCGGTAATTTTCCTACTGTAATTTCACCTAATCCAGAGGAAGAGGCTGCTATGGAAATGGCCATAAGCAAAGCCGTTGAAATAGATGCCGACGTGGTGATGGCTACCGATCCTGATGCAGATCGTATAGGTGTTGCAGTGAAAGACAGCAACGGCAGGTATATTATTGTTAATGGGAATCAGACGGCTTTGTTATTTATCTATTATATCATTACCCGGATGAAGGAGTCGGGCACCCTGAAAGGCAATGAATATGTGGTTAAAACTATTGTTTCTACAGAGTTGATTGCAGAAATTGCCAAAAGAAATAACATTGAATGTTACGATGTGTATACCGGCTTTAAATTTATTGCTGAAGTCATTCGTGAACTGGAAGGAAAGAAAAAATACATTGGGGGCGGAGAGGAGAGTTTTGGCTTTATGCCTGCCGATTTCGTCCGTGACAAAGATGCAGTTTCCTCATGTGCTCTCATGGCTGAAATAACGGCTTGGGCAATCGACCAGGGAAAAACACTTTATGAATTGCTTCAGGACATTTACCTCGAATATGGATACTCAAAAGAAAAAATGAAGTACGTTGTGCGGCCCGGTAAGACAGGAGCTGATGAAATACAGAAATTGATGAGTGATTTCAGAAATCAGCCACCTCAGGAATTGGGTGGTTCTCCAATGGAATGGGTGAAGGATTATTCATCCTTGGTTACTAAAAATATATTGTCTGGTGAAGAGGTGAAAATAAATCAAAAGATTACTTCCAATGTACTTCAGTTTTTCACAAAAGACGGAACCAAAATTTCCGTACGTCCTTCCGGTACGGAACCCAAAATTAAGTTTTATTTTGAGGTTAAAGAAGAGCTGAATTCACGTCAGCAGTTTGCAGAAGTTGAGCATAAGGCTGATATGAAAATTGAAGCAATTATGAAGGAATTGAAAATATGACACCCTTTTATTTTTCCATCATTTGTCATAAAAGTATGTTCATTATATATGAATATCAAAAATAATCATCTATCAATTAATTAAAAATCAAAAATGAAAAAGATTGGAATCGTTTTTTGTTTACTGTTTTTTTCAGTAACATCTGTATTGCTTGCCCAAACCGAAGGGCCAATGCCAATGAAACCCGAAATGACCGAAATATGGGATCCTGAAGTACGGATAGTTACTCCTGGAGCCACTCCTATGGATGCTCCATCTGATGCGATTATCCTTTTTGATGGAGTAAATCTGGCTGATGAATGGACCAATGGGAATGGTGGTAAACCAGCCTGGAAAGTTGAAAATGGTTCTGTTACAGTGGAAAAAGGAACAGGTATCATTAAAACAAAACGGGTGTTTGATGACTTTCAGCTGCACCTTGAATGGCGTTCTCCTGAAGAGGTTTCAGGAACAAGTCAGGGACGTGGGAATAGTGGTGTGTTTCTTCAGGAACGTTACGAGCTGCAGGTACTTGATAGCTACAATAACCGCACGTACCGCAACGGTCAGGCAGGAAGTTTATATAAGCAGTACGCTCCGCTGGTAAATGCCAGCAAGGAACCTGGAAAGTGGCAAATCTACGATGTTATTTACACCGCCCCCCGTTTCAATGAGGATGGTTCTTATTTTACCCCCCCAAAAGTCACTGTATTGCATAATGGTGTTCTTATTCAGAACAATGTTTCATTACGTGGTCCAACCGAATATATTGGTATACCTGAATATACAATAAAAGAACATGGGCCGGGAAGTATTATCCTTCAGGATCATGGCAATCCGGTAAGCTTCCGGAATATCTGGATTCGGGAATTATAAAAAACAAAACCACTTATTGAAAAGAGGCTGTCTTTTAAATCTTTTATTTTTGGCAACATTGAAGCTTTTCCAGATACCGGTATCAGGAGCACCTGAATAAAAATCATGTTAGCCTGGATTTGGGCAAAGGATTTAGAGGATTGCCTTTTTATTTTTAAAATTATAAATGACCGAAGTATTATGCAGGAGAACTTTATTCTGATTGTCTTTTTGCTGATTATTCTTTCGGTACTTCTCCTTTTAATTCAATTGTTCCCTCAGAATTTCCTTGTTTCCCGATGAGCAGGCCGGGAGATTTTTCATTATCCAATGACTAAAGTTTAAAGATTTTGCCTTGCATTCAGCTGAATTGCAAGAGCAGATAACCATAGTAATAGCACACTATTTGGTTAAGGATTATCTTCGCTTAACTTTTCCTTGAATACCTTTTTAAATTTTTCAACCTTAGGCCTGATAACAAAGTTGCAGTAAGGTTGATTTTTATTTCGCTCAAAATAATTGTGGTGGTAATCTTCGGCCAGATAGAAAGCATCAAATGGTTTTATCTCAGTTATAATCGGATTGGAATATACTTTTTTCTGTTCAAACAGTTCAATCATTTTCTCTGCAGTTGCTTTTTGTTGTTCATCATGATAAAAAACTGCCGATCGGTATTGTGTTCCAACGTCATTTCCCTGTTTATTGAGTGTTGTGGGATCATGTGTCATAAAAAATACTTTAAGAATATCAGCAAAACTTGTAATTTCAGTATCAAATGTTATCTGCACCACTTCGGCATGACCCGTGCGGCCGGAAGTAACTTCCCGGTAAGCAGGATTTTTAATATGACCGCCGCTGAATCCGGGGACCACTTCTACAACACCTTTCATTTTTTTATAAACCGCTTCGGTACACCAGAAACATCCACCTCCAAGAGTGGCCTTCTCGTAGCCTTTATTATTTTTCTGAAATGCATTCATGGTAAGTGTCGTTATTAATATGAATTGTATTTATATTTCCGGAACTTAAATTCCTAAAAAACCTTTTTCTCTGATTCCCTGGCAAATTTAAACTATCCAAAAATGGTATCAATGAACAGAAAAAGGATATGGTAAGAAGGAAACTGTATAAGAATATAAAGAGGAATTCTTATTCCAGAGACTTGTATCGATGGCTATACCTATCCAATCAAAAACAACTTTTCGAACAATGGGCGATGCACTTCCGGTATCAGAAAAACAAACTATATTCAATCTTCCACCTGTCTTTAATTTATTTGAGCATTCACTTCTTTTTTTTATAAACGCAGTTAAAGCCGGGTTGTTTAAAATTAAATATTATGTGTTTGATAAATTATGTAACCGTAGACGGCAAACCGTATAATCCTGAAGACAGCATATCTTAAAAAACGACCCCCGGGATAACCTGCAGAGCCAACCAACAGGCAAATGGCCGACCAGGGCAAAGGGGTTAGAGCTGCTACAACAATTAAAAATATACCGTATTTTTTAAGCTGTGGCCACGATTTCTTTAGAAATTTTATTCGTATATATCTGAATGATACTTTTTTATATAGAAATTTGCCTATCAGAAAAGTTACATACCCCAGGAAATACGATGCTGAAGCAAAAAAAGCCAGATTTAAAAAATAATGTGCAATGTTGGCTTTGTTTATTGCCCAAATCATAAACAACTCAGGAGGGATGATACCAAAAAAGAATTCTGAGGCAAGATAAATCAGATAAACCATTATAGGGCGTGCATAAAAGGTTTCCATCCACATATCTGGATCTTGTGATATAACAATTTTTTTAAAAAAGAAGTAGGCAATTAACAATACAGCCATCCATGCTATACCTCTTAATCCATTATTTATTAGAAATTGTATTCTTGAACTCAGTTTCATAGCGTAATTACAGGTGTTATAAATCGGTGCGCAAAATACAACAAAATTTTTTCTTCATAGGTTAAATGATTTCCAATTTATTGGCACTGAATGTGGTTTTCCTATAATGCAATGGTTTCTGTTCAGTCTGGAATTTTGAATATCTGACGAATGATAGAAGTTTTTCCCAATTCCGTATTTTATATTTTCCGATAAGTTAATTACTCCAGGTTTCCTGAAGCAGGTATTCAGCAATATCGTTTAGCTGTTTCTGCGTAAAATGTGGAAATCCCGTCATAGCAGGGAAATCCATTCGTTTACGTCCAGGTTCCTTTATCCATTTTTTTAATCCTTCCGGATTATTTCGGTATCCTGGTATAACTTCTGCCATTGCAGGTCCCACCAAACGCGAATTAGCGGCATGGCACACAGTACAATTTGTCTGGAAAAGGTTTTGACCAGGCAAAACTTTTTCTATCGCGGTTTCTGCTTTAGGTGACAAAAGGTTTTTTTGGGCAAGCCTGACTGCCTCCCGGTGAGCTTCTGTTCGAATGGCCGTCATTTCTTTATGAGTTGCCAGCGCTCCTTCTCGATACACATGCCGCCCAGTGCCCATAAATCCAATTATTATTAAGAATAATCCGGCTGTCGTGTAAAAACGTTTGCCCGTTATATGGTTTTCCTCATTTTGCAGTTTCCAAAGCTGAACCATAACAATAACAGCTGCGGTAACCCCACCTGTTATTAACCAGAATAATTTCCATGTTACTCCTTGTGAAGGAAGGGTGAGAAACAGCAATGGGCCAAAAATAAACTGCAGGCCTGTGGCTATCAATGCCAGATTTAACATTTTCATTTTCAGCTGTTGTGAAGTCAGATTTTTAAAGATCTTATCTGCACCGAATGATTTTCTTCCAAACCACCAGGCAAGGAAGAGCCCCGTTATGGCCATGCTGGCAGTGAGAAAATGGAAATAACGCGGAAAAACATTGGGAAGTGTCATTGCATCAAAGAATCCCTTAATTTCTCCCCATTTTTCAGGAAAAAGCATCAGGTTAATATTGGTAAGAAATATAAAGGGAATGGATAAAAAGCTAAAGATTCCGGCACCCAGAATACTCAGATGTAACGGCTTGTTACCCGACAATTGGTCCCAGGTATATTTATGAAGATAAAACAACAGAAAAGCAATTGTTACCCAAGGTATTATTGAGATCCATATATTGCCTGTTAAGGCGTTTGCTGAGTAGAAATATAAGGTATAAAGCACGTTTATCGACAGGAGAGGTGCCACACCAAAAACAACTGCCAGGCTTTTGTTTACTGTTATAGTGGAAGCTATTTCCCGCGCCAGATGGTCGTAATCGCTGTTTCCTTTTCCCTTTACTTCATACCAGAACGTGAGGATACTGCCTCCAATCATTAAGTTTATGAAAAGAATATGTATCAGGAATGACAGGATAAGTATAAAAACAAGCAACCCTTCAGGCAATGGCAACGGGAGCGGAATATCTTTAGGGATGGGAATTTGATTTAACAATGGACTTGTCATTTTTCAGTATTTTGGTTTTCGTATGGTATTTCTTTTACATTAATTCCTTTTACCTGCGGACCATCTAATTTTTTTGGCCTCTTTTGTTGTTCGGCAACAAAAGCTGTAAGGGCTTCCAGTTCAACATCGTTTCCGGGAAAAGGTGGCATATATTGCCTTACGTTGTGCATGTTTTTAATGTAAACCTTCATGGCTTCCTCATTAAGGGGTTGTTCTGTGCCATACATGCGTTCAAATTTTCTCACGATTGAACTTATTCCATGGGTAGTATGGCAACGTGAGCAGGCAATAGTAAATACAGCTTCTCCTGCTTGTAATTTATTTTCTGAAGTTACTTCTGTGATATTCGTGTAAGGTGTATACTTCAGCAGGCCGTTTTGCTGGTAAAGTGGATATTCATCCACCAATAATCCGTTGGCATACATATATTTACCAATAACATAAGGTTTGCGAATAAATTCCCTCAGCCGTTCAAAAGTCCCCAGAAAAAGAAATGAAGCAATTACAGAAATAATAAGTAAATGTTTGGGAAGCCGGCGTGGAGAAACAGTTCCTAAAATGCCAATGGTAAAACCTATGCCGATTACGATAAATAAAACAGTTAATAATGAACCGTACCATTCCTGAAACTGCAGTGTAGTTAATGCAACCGGAAGATTTCCTATCATAGCCCGGGGAATGTGCCAGTAGTAAAGAAAGCTTCCTGTTGCGGCTGCTGGCATCCAAAGCAATATCCAAAAAGATATGTATCGAAGGATTTCATGCTTCCACCTGTTGCTTTTCTTTAGTACATAAGCCGAAATCATTAAAGCAACGGTTCCTGCCATCATCATTGCCACCGGTGTGCGGAATAGAAGTTGCGGCAGATATAAGGGATTGAGAAAACCTGTCAACAGCGACGGCTTTTCAATCCAGCTGCCCGGAGTCATCATAAAACCTAAAATTGCCACAATAATTGCCATTGTCAGCCATGAGAAAATACTCAGGAAAAGGCCAAAACGAATATGCCTTCGCTTGCTCCGGGCCGATTCATTGGATTTTTTCCACGTAAGAAAGTAAACCATAATAAATACCACCTCCAGAACAAATACGATCCATTCCGAAAACCATGCAAAATAGAATACCCGGATGAGGCTGCCCAGAGATGCAGGATTGGCAAGTGATGCGGCAAACCAGATGCCTGCCCCTGTGAGTGCTCCTGCTGTAGTTGTTATTATAAATGCTATGAACATCAGCCTTCGTGCCATTTTGTCCCAAACCAGGCCTTCTTCAGGATTGCTTTTGTACTTTAAATATCCGGTGAATTCAAGTAGGGTTATCAATGGAGCAAATCCTACTGCAAGTGCATGATTGATTATTACATGAACGATTGCTATTATGGCAACCAGCATACGGTTGCCCATAAAGTCGAGGTGAAACAATGGAAAATCCATAGACTCGTGGTTTTTTTTGAACTTACTGAAAATATAGTAAATATTTCATAATCCATTGCAGGAATCCTGCATGAAATAATTAAAGTTTGCGAAATTTGATAGAAAATAAGTTGAAGGGTTCATTTTTCCAACACAATACATAAATATACTCAATAAATTTTAATTGGGATTTCTGGTGATACAGGTAATGATCTTCTTTTAGTAAGGATCATTACATCCTGTTTATTTGAAATGGTTACCAATGAAAATGAGAAATGGCTGTAAAATACAAAAAGCCTTCAGTAATGAAAGCTTTTCATTTTTGATTCTGTTGAGGTGAATCCGTGAAATTCCCCTTTGAAACTGAAGCAAACAGCCTCAAATCGGCATTTTTTTAATACGGCCGGGATTATTTTATCTGAATCCCCTGACACCGCCTGCAATTAGAGAGAGCAAGAGCAGTACAATGAAAATGTAAAAAACAATTTTTGCAATTTCGGCAGCACCTTCTGCAATGCCTCCAAATCCAAAGAGTGCCGCAATGAGGGCAATCACCAAAAAGATAATAATTAATCTGATCATGACATTATAATATTAGTAATTAAAAAAGAATTCCGGCATAAACCTGTATGACCGAATGATGTGATTCACCAAGCAGCTGTTCGGCAGGAAAATTATTCTCTGCTACATTTACTAGCCCCAGGTTGTATTTAAATCCGAAAATAAAATCTTCTACTTCAAATCCAAGTCCGGCCGTCAATCCAACATCAAACTTCTTGAAATTGTCGCGATCGATATTATCATCGGTATTAATATCTAAAAAACCAAGTAACTCATTATTGGTGGTTACATTTACATTTGCCAGGTAACTAAAATAGGGTCCCAGCTGAAAGTTAAAATCCTCCGAAAGATGATAAACCAGGTTAATCGGAACTTCAATATAATTCAGATTTACATCTGCCTTACCTTTGGCTATAAGATTGTCGTAAGAGTTTGAAAATCCTTTTGTAGTATAAAGAAGTTCGGGCTGGAGTGAGAATAACTCCGACATTGCCATTCTTCCGAATACTCCGGCATGAAAACCGGTTCTTAAATTCTTGTCGTTGGCATTATCTACACTCATGTTCGAAAAGTTAACACCTGCTTTAATCCCGAAACGGGAAAATTGAGCGTTTGCACTTGCTGAAATGAATAATACCAATATCAATAAAATACCAATTTTAAACTTCATGATTATAATTATTAAGAATGTTACTGAATATGAATATCGCCTTCTTCTGCTGCTTCTTTCAGGTCTTCGTTTGCAAATATTGCCACTTCTACCCTTCGGTTCAGTTGCCGCCCTCTTTCAGTATCGTTATCAGCCACAGGCTGATTTTCACCATATCCGATTTGATGCATACGGATATTGCGTATTCCTAATTTTGCCAAAGCATCAGCCACCGATTCAGCTCTTTTCTCTGAAAGCTTCTTGTTGTATTGGTCACTTCCTTTGCTGTCGGTATGCCCTTCTATAAGTATGTTTGTATCTTCATACTTTTTTAGTGTGGTTGCAAGATTTTCGATGTTCTCTCTTGCAGGTGTTGTTAATTCCGCTGAATCGAAATTGAACAGTATGCCGGAGTCAAAGGTTATTTTGATTCCTTCTCCCACTCGTTCCACTTCAGCTCCTTCCAAATCTTCATCCAGCTCTTCGGCCTGCTTGTCCATATATTTTCCGATTAATGCACCTGCAGTACCGCCAATGGCTGCTCCAATGATGGCTCCCGTAGCCGTATTGTCCGATTCTTGAGCCAATTACACCGCCAACTGCTCCTCCTGCACCTGCTCCAATTGCTCCTCCTTTGAATACTTTCGAAGTATTACATCCTAATGGAAATACCAATACTGCAATCAGAATGAAGTATTTTAATTTTTCAATATGTGTATTAAAAGAATTCATATTTTTTTATTTTATGATTATATATAGAATTATAATTACTGTGCCATGTATTATTCTTTAATGTAGTTTATTTAAATTCAGTTTATTATGTCTTTTTAGCTTTAGATTTCCTAATGAAACGCTGTTCATTGGCATCCACAAAATGGGAAAGAAAATCTACAGTACCTGAATAATAAACCGCATAAACCCGATGGAGTAAAACATGAATCCATACCGATCTTTTGATCGTTATTCGGATTTAGGACAACCTATTCCTTTTAATCCGAAGATACCTTCACCCTATTATTTTCAATCTTAATTCAATTCTAATTCAATATTAATTCAGTGTAAATTCAATTTTAATTAAATTTACACTGAATTAATATTGAGTTTATATTGTATTTACATTGAATTTAATAAGGACCAGGTAAGGAGAAGGATGGAAAGAGGTATACAGGCGGTTTTAATATTCCCAAGCCTTTGTCAGGTATTTATTGACCGGGTCAGGAGAAAAATCAATGAAATCTGCCCAATTGGGCAGGCAATTTTTTCTCATTGCATGAGTCACATCGAAAAAAAGGCATTTGAGCAGGAAGGAAATTAGCACAGATTCTGTAAAAGACAGATTACCCGGCGAAAAAAACCTTTTAAATGGGTTGTTCTTGAAATGAGAAACCCCTATACGATTTTAAGCTGCGGTTTATATTCAGATGTTAAATGGAGTAATTTCTTCCTGCTGAATTTTACTTTGCAGAGGTAAAAGATAAGCTGCTTGTCGGGAAGGGCATTATGAAACAGATAAAATTTTAATCAGGACCGGTTGTTTCAGGTCATATATTGTTGTTGTAATATTCCATTGCTTTATTCATTTTCCTTTTAAGAAACCGGATACGGTTTTCGGGATTGGGATGTGTTGAGAGAAACTCAGGAGTTCGGTTAGGGCTTGCTTGTTTCATTCTTTCCCAAAGACGAGGGGCTTCCCTGGGGTCGTACCCGGCCATCGCCATAAAATACAATCCCAGTTCATCGGCTTCCTGTTCGTGTTTGCGGCTGTAGGGAAGGAGCACTCCCAACTGCGAGCCCAATCCAAATGCAGTCATTGCCAGTTGAACAGTATTTTCATTTTCATCTTTCAGTGCTTGTGATAAAGCCATTCCACCCAATTGCAGAGACAACTGTTGCGACATGCGTTCGTTTGCATGATCGGCAATTGCATGTGCTATTTCATGGGCCATAACTACAGCAATTCCATTGTCGTTTTTGCAAATTGGCATTATTCCTTCATAAAAGGCAATTTTTCCACCTGGCAAAGCCCATGCATTAATCTGATTGCCTTCCAGAAGATTGAACTGCCAATTATAATTCGCTACAATGCGTTCACGATCAATCTGACGTAAATAATCTTCCACGGCCTGGGTAATGCGTTTGCCCACCCGGCGGATGGCGCTGATATCAGATTGATCCGATGAAACATCCTCCTGTTTCAGAACCTGTTGGTAACTTTGAACTCCCAATGCAACCATCTGTTGCGAAGGTATGGCAGTAAACTGTCTGCGGTTGGTTAAAGGAACGGTGCTGCAGGCAGATAATATAACCATCAATACCAGGTATGCCTTTTTTTTCATGATGTTATGTGTTTCCTCTTTCCTGTTCGTAAAAAGGGCCAAATTTTAGCAACGGTTTTAGATGGATTGCTGACCCACCTTCGTCTTTAGTGGTTGGCCATTTTTATCCCATCTTTTTCAGTCCTTTTATTACGAGCCAAATAATTAATGCCAGTACCAACACAGCCAAAACAATTCCCACCCAAAAGCCGGCAGAAAAAATATCAACTATTAAATCGCATCCTTGTAATAAGAATAAGGAAAACAGAAGTGCATTTAAAATTAAATACCTGTTGAAGTTTTTCATAATCTGTTATTTTCAAATTTATTTTTCTTTTTTTTGCTCCAGTAACTTAATATCTAATAGAAAAAGCTTCAGTGGTTGTATTATGCCATGACCACTGAAATGGCATTTTTCAATTTGATACCAGATAACCGCAAAGTCTATATGACCTTGTCGAGTTGAATTTTTGTTCCTCTTTTAATAACAAGTTTAAGTATTCCGGCCAGGGCACCTGTAAAAGCTGCCCATCCAATGGCTTCAATCCACCCGATATCTTCATCTTTATCGGGTTTTTTAGGGGCCACCTTATGAAAAACCGATTCCAGTATCAGTTCGGTCACCCTTTTAAGTATATAAGCACTGAAGAGGGCGCTTCCGTTGGTTACAAATATTTTTAATTCCTCTTTGTATTTACTATTTTCCATAATTGATATTTTAATGATTAATAATTAGCTGTTCAATTTACGTTCTTTCTCTCTTTTGCTTGCCTGCCATGGAAACCTTCCGTGAAGTTCGACCTCAAGGGCAAAACTCAGGAATGTACGTATTGCAACAATTGCTGCTAAAACAAGTACATTTTCTATAGTTGGTTCAGTAGAAACTGTCGCAACAATATCAGCGGCTACCAGCACTTCAAGACCGAGCAGTATGGCATTACCAAGCTCCCGTCTGAGTTTGACAAATGGTTTTAGATTATTTTTCACAAGGTAAAAAAAGAGATGCCGCAGGATAAAAAAGAAGCTTCCTACAGCTATAATTACAATTCCCATTGACTCAATGACTTTCGCAACAAGGTTAATGTAGTAGCTTAATTCTTTCATTTTTCATTGAATGTAATTCCTAATCTCAAGACTGAAAGTTACAGTTGTATTTTATATTAGATTAAATATCCTGCCAAATCATCAGGGTGCAATATTAGTAGTTTAATAAACAGGGGCTTAACTGGTTATTTGAGAAATGAATAAAATACAGATTGGGGAATTTTGTTCACTTATGTGGTGGTCAATTCCCCATAATTTTTAGCTTTTATTTATCGGGTTCTTTTTTCGATTGAAAATAATGTAGCCAATTAATATTCCCAGACTAATAATTGAAATCCAGATAAGACCGCTTCTAAGGCGGTCGTTATTTTCACCAAACCATGCCATAAGCAAAACCAGTGGCGTAATTCCTGCAATGGTAGCTCCAATGAACTTCCAGTAGTTCATATGCAGGATTCCGGATACAAAACTTATGGCATCGTTTGAAAGTAGGGGAGTTAAACGTGTAATCACCACAGCCCATACGCCATAGCGGTCGACATAGAAAGCCAATTTTCTTTCTTTCTTGTTCCCAATCAACCGTATTATAAATGCCTGCCCAATGTATTTCCCAATAAAATAACCAATGGTTGACGCCACAATAATCGCCAGTATGGCAAGAATTGATCCCCAGCCCGGACCAAAGGCAAGTACTGAAATGAGTATCAGAAGAGGTGACGGAATGACCAGAAAAAACATTTGAAGTGTCATAGCACTAATGACAAAAAGCGGTCCCCAGATTCCCAGGTTCTCAACCCAGGCCGATATTCTTTCTTCATTTTCGCTGGTAAGTATATTATAGGCTTCCTTTAGAAACCGGTTCACTTCGGGTATAATAAAAAAAGATAACACAGCAGCGGCAATAATGAATCCGCTGATTATGAGTGGCCAATAACTTTGGCCCCGGTTACTGACTTCAGAGTTGTTATTCATATGTTGTGGAGGGATATAAATTTTCTTTCATTTTAAACAAACATTTCTATGGCCTGTTTGTGATAAAAATGTTTTAACCTATTGGAAAGTTCATGGAAATAATTTTTTTCGATTCCTGGCAAAGTATTTTTCGCACGTTAATTGTAACGGTTTTGGCCTATATAGCAGTAATTTTCATCCTTAGGTTAACCGGCAAACGAACCCTTTCGAAAATGAATGCATTTGATTTTCTTATCACGGTTGCTTTAGGTTCATCGCTTGCAACGGTGGCATTAAATAAAAATATAGCCCTTGCCGATGGGATATTGCTGTTGTTTCTGCTCGTAATGTTGCAATACATGATAACCTGGTTATCGGTTAGGGTAAAAAGCCTTAAAAGCCTGATAACAGCAAGACCAACACTGTTGGTTTACAAAGGGAAAATTTTAGATAAGGCAATGAAGGATGAACGTATAACTATTGAAGAGCTGTATTTGTCGGCGCGTCAAAAAGGGATTTCAAAAATTGAAGATATAGATGCGGTTATCCTTGAAACAACCGGTATTTTAACCGTAATTGAGAAAATGCCTGTAACAGATGCCGAAACTTTAGGTACAGTAAAAAAGCCTCATCTTGAGAAGTATCGAAAAGAATAATAAAAATGAGTGATGCAGGAAATGATTCCCTGCACCTGTTCATTTATTATTTATGTTTTAATTTTCTTCAATCCAGGCAGCAATCCAATCGCCTACTTCCGAAGTTTTAAAAGCCTTGTCTTTGGAAATATCCTCAGTAACAATTCCTTTTTCCAGAGAAGCATTTACAGCATCCCGAATGATTTTGCTTTCATGAGGCAGGTTAAAAGCATACTCGAACATCATAGCTGCTGAAAGAATGGTTGCCACCGGGTTGGCAATGTTTTTTCCGGCAGCCTGAGGATAGGAGCCATGTATGGGTTCAAACACTGAGGTATGGATTCCAATAGATGCCGATGGAAGCAAGCCAAGCGATCCTGTGATAACGCTGGCCTCGTCCGTCAGAATATCGCCAAACATATTTTCGGTAACCATTACATCAAAGTTTTTTGGCCATTGAATGATTTGCATGGCAGCATTATCAACAAACATAAATTCGGTTTGAATGTCGGGATGTTTTGGTGCCATTTCCTGTGCCACTTCCCGCCAAAGCCTGGAGCTTTCCAAAACATTGGCCTTATCCACCACCGTAAGTTTTTTGCGGCGCTGAGCTGCAAATTCATAGGCCAGTTTCAAAATACGTTCTATTTCTTCGCGGGTATAGGTATTGGTGTCGAAAGCGGTATTGCCATTATCCTTTCGTCCTTTTTCCCCGAAATAGATGCCTCCGGTAAGTTCACGGATGCAAACAAAATTTGCACCTTCTACCAATTCACGGCGCAGAGGTGATTTATGAAGAAGCGATTTAAAGGTTTCCACCGGCCTGATGTTGGCATACAGCCCCAGTTTTTTACGCATGGCCAGTAAGCCCTGTTCAGGCCGTACCGGTGCCTTGGGGTTGTTATCATACTTGGGGTCGCCAATAGCGCCAAAAAGCACGGCATCCGAATTCATGCAAAGCTGGTGGGTCTGTTCAGGATAGGGTTCACCCACTTTATCGATGGCGGTGGCACCTGTCAATGCATATTCATATTCCAGTTGGTGATTAAATTTTTTTGTTACCGCTTTTACTGCTTTCATCGCCTGTTCGATGATTTCAGGGCCTATCCCGTCTCCGGGAAGAATTGCTATTTTGAGCTTCATATATTTATTTGATTTCAGATAGAAGATTTAAGAGAATACAAATTAATTAGTTGACAGGTTCAATACCGGTCTTTTGCTTCTGATTTTTATAAACAGGTACTTATGAAAATCCATTCAGAATTTTCTCCATGAGTCCAGGTTTAAATTCATTTTCAATAATGTTCAGCATTCGTATCGTTGCCTTAATGGCTGCAGCACTTTGATCGGGATCAAGTCCTTTTGTTTTAAATTCCCTGCTGTTTTTCCAGGTAATTACCGTTTCCACCAATGCATCTGTTTTTCCTCCGGGGGGAATGGTAACAACATAATCAATCAGTTTAGGAAATGGTTTGTCCAGATTTTTATAAATTTTACGCAGGGCTTTCACAAAAGCATCATATTGCCCATCGCCATCGCTGATTTCTTCATGAACTGAGCCTTCAATTTCAAGGCTGACACTGGCCACTGGCCGAAGCCCCATGGTGTGACTTACCGAATAATTAACAACTTTTATTTTTTGCTCAATGATTTCGTTTTCGAGCACGTCGGCAACAATGTAGGGAAGTTCATCCAATGTTACCGTCTCTTTTTTATCACCAAGTTCAATGATTCGCTGAGTAACTTTTTTCAGCGATTCGGCATCGAGCTCAATTCCCAGATCCTCCAGATTTTTTTTGATATTGGCCTTTCCTGAAGTTTTTCCCAGTGCATATTGCCTGATACGTCCAAACCTTTCGGGAAGTAAATCGTTGAAATAAAGGTTGTTTTTATTGTCTCCATCAGCATGAATGCCGCTGCACTGGGTAAAAACAAATTCTCCTATGAGGGGTTTATTTGTAGGGATCCGTATGCCTGAAAAGGATTCAACCAGTTTTGATACCTTATTGAGTTGTGTTTCATTCACATTGGTATTCATTTTCAGGTGATCTTTAATGGTTGCAACTACACTGGAAAGCGGTGCATTTCCGGCCCTTTCTCCCAAACCATTTACGGTAGTGTGTACACAACGGATTCCTGCTTTTATGGCATGAAAAACATTTGCAATGGCCAGATCATAATCATTATGGGCATGGTAATCAAATTCCACATCCGGATAGGTTTCAATCATTTCCCTGCAAAAGCCATATGTTTCATCGGGATCGAGAATTCCCAGCGTATCGGGCAGCATTATCCGGTTAACTTTTTCTTCTTTCAGGTTTTCAATCATAAAATGCACATATTCTTTGGCATTACGCATACCGTTCGACCAGTCTTCCAGGTATACGTTCACCCTGATGCCCATTTGGGTGGCATTGTCGATAACTTTCCTAATATCGGCCATGTGCTCTGAAGGTGTTTTGTTTAACTGACCAATAAGATGTTTCAGTGAGCCCTTGCAAAGCAGGTTTACAACTTTTCCTCCGGCATCTGCTATCCATTTCAACGAAACAGCACCATCAACAAAACCAAGAACTTCAACTTTATCGAGATGTCCTTTCTCAGCTGCCCAGCGAAATACCCGCTGAGCTCCTTTAAATTCACCTTCTGAAACCCGTGCCGAAGCAATTTCAATACGATCGACACGTACATCTTCCAGCAGCACCTTGGCCACACTAAGTTTTTCTCCTTCGCTAAAAGAAACTCCCGTAGTCTGCTCACCGTCGCGGAGAGTTGTATCCATTATAGTGAGCTTTTTCCCCTCTATTTCAACAAGTTTTCCTGTCATTTTTTTAGTTGTTATAGTTAACCAACAGGAAGAATCATCTTCTTGAGGTCAACTTCGTACAATTGAAATTTAAAGAAGCAAATTTACCTGCCGGATTCAAAACCGGCAATTTCTGCTTTCATTGCCACAAGATAGTCAATATCATCGAGTCCGTTTTTCAGGCAGTGCTTTTTGTAGGGATTGATATCAAATTTTTCTGTTTCTCCGGTAGAAAGGATCGTAAACGACTGGCTTTCCAAATCGGCCTGAAACCGGGCCGATGGATTTTTTTCAATTGACTGAAAGATTTTCTCAAGAAATTCCGGAGAAACAACTACCGGTAGCAACCCGTTATTCAGCGCATTGTTTTTGAAGATATCTGCAAAAAAGCTGGAGACTACAACGCGAAAGCCATAATCATAGATAGCCCAGATAGCATGTTCGCGGCTTGAGCCACTGCCAAAATTTTTACCTGCAACAAGTATTTTCCCTGAATAATCAGGATTGTTTAACGGGAAATCATTTTTAGGGGTACCATCCGTGTTGTAGCGCCAGTCGCGAAACAGGTTATCGCCAAATCCTTTTCGTTCAACTGCCTTTAAATAGCGAGCCGGAATTATCTGGTCAGTATCTACATTTTCCACAGGCAGAGGTACTGCCGGTGAAGTGATTTCAGAAAATTTATCGTATGCCATATTGATATCATTTAGTATTAAAAATAAGATTATAACATTTCCCTCGGATCTGTAACTACACCTGTAACAGCAGCAGCAGCGGCTGTAAGGGGGCTTGCCAGCATTGTTCTTGCACCTGGTCCCTGTCTGCCCTCAAAATTCCTGTTCGATGTTGAAACAGCGTATTTTCCTTCAGGTATTTTGTCTTCATTCATTGCCAGACAAGCTGAACATCCGGGTTGCCGGAGTTGGAAACCGGCTGCTTCCAATATTTTATCCAATCCTTCCTCCAGAATTTGTTTTTCAACTTTTTGTGAACCGGGAACAAGCCATGCTGTAACATTTGTAGCTTTTTTTCTGCCTTTAACAAAATTTGCGAATACCCGGAAATCTTCTATTCGTCCGTTGGTACAGCTGCCTAAGAAAACATAATCGATTTTCTTACCCAGCATCTTTTCACCTTCCGAATATCCCATGTACTGAAGTGATTTCAGAAAAGTATTTTTATCGCTTTTACTCATGCCATCAACCAGTGGGATGTTTTGGGTAATTCCAATACCCATGCCGGGATTTGTGCCATAGGTAATCATGGGTTCAATATCTCCGGCATCAAAAACATATTCTGTATCGAAAATTGCTCCTTCGTCAGATTTTAATTTTTTCCACTGGGTAAGGGCTTTTTCCCATGCATCACCTTCAGGTGCGTACTGACGACCTTTAATGTAATTAAAAGTTGTTTCGTCGGGTGCAATCATGCCGCCACGGGCTCCACTTTCAATACTCAGATTGCAAAGGGTCATCCTGCCTTCCATGCTCAGGCTTTTAATAGCCGAGCCTGCATATTCAATAAAATGTCCTGTTCCACCACTGGTAGAGATTTTTGAAATGATGTACAGTGCAATGTCTTTTGCAGTTACTCCTTTTTTCAACTCCCCGTTTACCCAAATCCGCATTTTTTTTGGTTTTGGTTGCATTATACACTGGCTTGCAAGAACCATTTCCACTTCGCTGGTGCCAATTCCGAAGGCAATGGTTCCGAATGCTCCATGAGTGGAGGTATGGCTGTCACCACAAACAATAGTAAGCCCCGGTTGAGTGAGTCCCAGTTCTGGTCCGATAATATGGACAATACCATGTCCATCCGATTGAAGATCATGGTAGGTGATTTTATGTTTCTCACAGTTTTTCTTCAGCATTTCCACCTGGTGTCGCGAAAGTTCATCCATAATAGTCAGGTGCTGATTTTCGGTGGGAACATTATGATCGGGAGTGGCAGTGGTTTGTTCTGGTCTGAATACTTTCAGCCCTCGGGTTTTAAGCCCTAAAAAAGCAACCGGACTTGTGACTTCATGAATGAGGTGCCGGTCGATGTATAAAACAGCGGGGCCTCCTTCAACTTGTTTTACAGCATGGGCATCCCAAATTTTATCAAACAGTGTTTTTGCTTCCATTTCCTATAAACTCATTTTATGTTTTATGCTTATAATTTACTATATACACACGGATTAAGTTACCGGCAACTTGTTTACAGCATCCAGAAAAGCTTCCACCGATGCGGTAATAATATCGGTATGGGCACCGAACCCATGATAGATAGAGTCGTTATAATCAATTTGCATATGTACTTTTCCAATATCGTCGCTGCCCTGGGTAATTGCCTGTACAAGGAATTCTTCTATAGTAACCTGACGGTGAATGATTTGTTTTACCGCTTTTATGGCAGCATCAACAGGGCCGTTACCTGATGAGGTAGCATCAAATTTTTCTCCAGCAATATCGAGTCTGACTATTGCCATTGGGGTGAGGCTTTTGCCGGTAACCACTTGCAGGAAATCGAGTTTTATTCTGCGCTCCTGGCGGGTGGCATCGCCAACCAGAAGAGCAATATCATCATCACGTATATCTTTTTTCTTATCGGCCAGGCTTAGAAATTGTTCATAAATTTCATCCAGTTTTTCCTTACTGAGTTCAAATCCCATCAGTTCGAGCCTGTGTTTTAATGCGGCACGTCCGCTTCGGGCTGTTAACAGAATGGCTGATTCGTTGATTCCGACATCTGTAGGATCCATGATTTCATAGTTTTCCCTGCGTTTGAGTACACCATCCTGATGAATTCCGGAAGAGTGTGCAAATGCATTCCGACCCACTACTGCTTTATTTGGTTGAACCGGCATATTCATTAATCTTGAAACAAGCCGGCTGGTACTGTAAATATTTTTAGTATTAATGCCGGTATCAATCCCAAGCACCTGATATCTGCTCTTCATAATCATTACCACTTCCTCGAGAGAGGTGTTTCCGGCACGTTCTCCAATTCCATTGATGGTAACTTCTGCCTGCCGTGCACCATTTAAAATCCCGGAAATGGTATTGGCAGTTGCCATTCCCAAATCATTGTGACAATGAGTAGCAATGGTAGCATTATGTATACCCTTTACATTATCTACAAGGTATTTTATTTTTTCACCGAATTCATGTGGCAGGCAATATCCTGTAGTATCAGGGATATTTACAACAGTGGCACCGGCTTTTATAACTGCCTCAATTACCCGTGCAAGATATTCATTCTCGGTACGGCCGGCATCTTCAGCATAAAATTCTACGTCTTCGACGTATTTTTTCGCATATTTAACAGCTTCTACTGCACGTTCTATAATCTCTTCAGGATTTGAATTCAGCTTGTAGTGAATGTGAAAATAGGAAGTTCCGATTCCGGTATGTATGCGGCCTTTTTTAGCATATTTCAGCGATTCGGCGGCTACATCGATATCTTTTTTAACTGCCCGGGTAAGGGCACAGATGGTAGGCCAGGAAACTGCTTTGGAAATTTCTACAACCGACTCAAAGTCGCCGGGGCTGGAAATGGGAAATCCCGCTTCAATAATATCAACACCTAATTCCTGCAGTGCTTTGGCAACTTCAATCTTTTCAACTGTGTTCAGCTGGCATCCGGGAACCTGCTCTCCATCCCGAAGTGTGGTGTCAAAAATGTATAGCTTATCACTCATTTGTATTTATTTTTTAATGCGAATATTCTATTAAACCTATGTTCCAATAAAAAAGCCATTCTCTAAATTGAGAATGGCTTATAAATTATTCTTATATTTTTAACAACATACCATTCTCACTTCTTCTGATTTAGAAGAATAATGCCGGGAAGAAGGCTAAGAATTGAGATGTTGCTTTTGCAATTCATTTATTTCATTTACGCTTTGCTGCAAATATTATACATTTTTTTTAAAATGAAAATAAAATATGCATTTTTTATTAATAAATTTAATAAACAGATAAAATTGTCTGATATTTTCGGAATGAAAGAGGTTAATCTAAAAAGTTTAAAGGTAAAGAAATATCTTATAAAAAGAACTGCTTACTTTATTTTTGGCAATCTGGTAGTGGCATCCTGAACCGGTTTATTCATTGCTGGTCCTTTTTTCAGGATATTTACCTGAAATAAATCGTATTTGGAAAGCGGACGTTGACTTACTTTCCAGTCAAATCCAGTGAGCTTTTTATCTTCATCAGTAAGATTGATTAAAGGTTTGAGAAGTCCTTCAGGTGCCTTTAAAAATGAGATGCGGAAAATGTTGCCATCTTTGAACCGAATGGAAATCTTGCTGCTTTCGACACGATTCAGACCAATTATTTCCTCATTTTGCCGGGCATAATATAAAGTTTGTCCATTTCCGTTTACATCAATTTTATTTAGCTCATTATTTACAATATATCCCACCATTTCCTTTCCCTTTATCTGATCGAACTGTCCTGAATCAAGTTTTGAAATAATAAACCCATTGTTGCTCAGATTCAACTCATCTGGGGCATTATATTTTTGTTTCATCTCAATTTTTTCAGCTGATAACTGACGATTTTCGGACCAGATCACGGGGTTTTTGTAGAGCTGAACCACTGAGTCTTTTGTAAAATAAACCAGAGAATCGCATATTCCCTGAAGATCAGTTCTGAAGAAGCGTGTTCCATAATATGCCTTAATAACCTTTTCATTGGGTATAGTATCGGGAATTGTTCGCAGTGTATCGGCGTGCAAAAATAATGTGTCTTTTTCTGAATACAGCATGAGTAGAGCTGAATCGGTAACTGTTGCAACTTCTATTTGGTCATTGTAGCTGGCAGTATTCCCGGTTACCATTATTTTGTTCTCGAAATCAACCATTCTTACATTTCCCAACGCTCTTCCTTGTCCTTCGGATTCATTGTACTTTATATAATTGGCTTTGATATGCTGAGTTTCGTTTAAAACTTCAGGGTTTTTAAGTAATTCTGCCTCACCGGTTTTTGTATCGTACCATCCTTCTTCTGCGTATAATGTATTTGCTGAGTCTTTTATAGTTGCAGGACCTACAATAAATACTCTGCCTGTATTGGTATTGTAAATTAAGGTATCACTATTCAGGGTATAATTCTCATTGAAGGCAATTACATTGCCATAGAAATGAATAATGTTGGTTTCAACAAAATACCTGCCTATCTGGCTTGTAAGGGTATTCAGGCTGTCTATTATTTTTCCGTTGTGTTCATAATACCCTGCTTTGGAATTTAAATCGTAATCCAGCGTATCGGTGAAAAGGGTGGTTGATTTGTTTATCAGCCTTACATTCTGAAAAGCACGGGCATGACTGATATCTCCGTTGTACAAAATCTTTTTGGCATAGAGGTTCAGAGTATCTCCCTGGTTTATATGTACATTACCAAATGCATCTACCCGGTTGCTGCCTGTATAGGTGTATGCACTATCGGCCCACATCAGGATATCTTTATGCCGTATACGTACATTCCCAACGAGACGCTGTGCATTTGGCGCAATATTTTCATCTGCCTCCCAATAATCTGCCTGTTCGATATCAATACGTTTTTTTTCCTGTGAATGACCAGCTAAGGGAAAAAGTATAATTAGTACGGGAACAAAAGACAAAAGCAGAAAACGAATTTTCAGCACATGTTGAATAGCTGTTAACAACCAACCTGCGACATAAAATGTATTTATATTTATCCAGTCAAACCTCAATTTTATTTTTATCTGATTACCCTTGAAATCATAAGGGGAATTTTTTAATTGGATGTATAGGATTACAAAAGTTGCTCAATAATATCACCTACCGATATGTTTTCTGCTTCAGCTTTGTAGTTCTTGATGATTCTGTGTTGCAGAATGGAATGGGCTACTGCTGTAACATCTTCAATGTCGGGTGAATATTTACCATGAAGTGCGGCATGTGTCTTAGCTCCGACAACCAGGTATTGGGAAGCACGTGGTCCGGCGCCCCATTTCAGATACTGGTTTGTAACAGCAGCACCTTTGTCATTTCCCGGTCGGGTTTTGGCAGCCAGGGAAACGGCATAATTCAACACATTTTCGTTTATAGGTATCTTACGGATTAGATCCTGATAAAACATTATTTCCTTTCCGCTAATAACTGCATTTAGGTCAAACTGAATGTTGGAAGTCGTATTTTTTACAATTGTAATTTCATCCTCATATTTTGGATAATCAAGCCACACAGAAAACATAAAACGATCGAGTTGAGCTTCAGGTAAGGGATAAGTTCCCTCTTGTTCAATGGGATTTTGTGTAGCCAAAACAAAGAAGGGGTTTTCAAGTTCGAACCGCTGACCAGCAGCAGTGATGGCCCGCTCCTGCATTGCTTCCAACAGAGCCGATTGCGTTTTTGGCGGAGTCCGGTTTATTTCATCAGCAAGAATAATGTTTGCAAACAGTGGTCCTTTAATGAATTTAAACTGCCGATCCTGATCCAGAATCTCCGTGCCTATAATGTCTGAAGGCATGAGATCGGGAGTGAACTGAATGCGGTTGTATTTTAGATCCAGTATTTTTGCAATAGTAGTTACCAATAATGTTTTGGCCAGACCCGGAACTCCTATGAGCAGGACATGCCCTTTACTGAAAAGGGACACCAGCACTTGAGTAATCACCTCATCCTGCCCATAAATTACTTTTGTAATTTCTTTTTTTAATATTTCGAACTTATTGCGCAATCCATCCAGCGCCTCTACATCGTTTTTAAACTCCATTGAATGTTCTTTTAAATCATTTTTCTTTTATTTTCTCCAGTTACTGAATTCGAAGTTGCAGTTGGCGTAGGTGTCATCTATTCGAATATATGTTTGCTGTTGTTTATCGGCAATCCAATTCTCCAGCTTCTCTTCACGTTTTTTCTGTAAAAACAGATCCGATAATTGCTGGTAGTCGCTTTGGAGATTGGCAATATGACTTTCACTTTTATCCACCAGTTTTACAACGGCATAAACCTGTTGCCTGTTTTCCGGATCAATCATTACAAAAGGATCGGATATTTCTCCAATTTTAAGTCCGGAAAGAACTTTACTTACATTCCCGTCTAATTCTTCCACAGTAAATTTTGAGGTGAGGTTGTTTGGATTAATAACCAGTCCACCATTATTTCTTGTATTTTTATCGGAGGAGAATCGTGTAGCAGCTTCCTGGAATGAAATTTTTTCTTTTCGAACCATGTTGGCCAGGCTGTCTAAACGTTCCCTTGCCTGTTCCTTTGCTTCAGGAGATACCTTAGGTGTCATAAGTATATGCCGGGTATTTATCTTATCCCCTTTCCTGTCAATAAGCTGAATGATATGGTATCCAAATTCACTTTTCACCACATTCGAAATTCTGTCACCTTTCAGGTTAAAGGCTGCAGCTGCATATTCAGGATCGAGCTGAGCACGGCCGAGGTAGCCAATTTCACCTCCGGCGTTTGCCGAAGGACCTTCGGAATATAATACTGCCATTGCTGCAAAACTTGAACCTGCTTCAATCTTATCTTTCAGGTTTCGCAGTTCAGCTTTTACTCTGTTTTCTTCTTCCAGCGATATTTCAGGACGTAATGTTATTTGTGCATATTCATATTGAGTAGGTATAACAGGGATATCCTCTTCCGGAAGGTTACGGTAAAACTGGCGTACTTCTGAGGGAGTAACTGTTACATCCTGAATAATTTTGCTTCGCATTTGTGTACTCATCAGCTGATCTCTTACAACCTGCCTCATATCGGCACGAATTTCAGCTATAGGTTTCTTGAAGTAGTTCTCAACAGCCCTTTCAGAGCCAAAATGAGCGATATACATTTGCAGCTGCCCATCCATTTGTTGGTTCACCTGGCTGTCGGTAATGTTTATAAGCGTATCCATTTCAGCCTCAGCAATCAGCAGCTTATCGATAAGGAAATTTTCAAGTATCTCACATTTCATATCACCATCCGAGGTAATGCCTTGAGCCTGCTGGTCGATATACATTTTTTCAATATCTGACTTCAAAACAATATTGCCGCCCACTATAGCCACTATCTGATCAATAACCTTATCCTGGGCTGCAACATTACCGGCAAAAAATATTACGACGACAGTAAGTGCTATCTGCACAACTCTGTTATGTTTCATCTTTATCTTAATTATATATTTTAAAACTGTTTCTATTTACTCCTTCCTGAAAAATATTGTTTTCCAAATCTCTAAGAAAACGAATTTTTCTGCGATTTAAAATTAAGCTTTTTATATCTTCTCTTACATATTCTTCAGGTGCCTGTTCATTTTTGAACATGTAATCATGAATTGTAACCAAATAATAATAACTTGAATCATTATATTCAATATATTGGTTTTTTTTCAAAAATTCTTCTGTATTTTCAATTGTAACTGGAATGTTTTTCAACACTCTTTCCAGATCTACCCATTGTTCTGAAAAAACATCGAACCCTTTGGCATATTGCAGGCAATATTCACGCACTTCATTAATACCCTCCTGCGTTGTTTTGCTGGTCATACTTTTAAGTGAATCCGGATTGGCAAATTCCGCAGGAATTTTTATAAAAACCGCTTTTACAATATTTTGATTTAACTTGAAATTATCAACATGTTCCAAATAGTATTCCATAATTTCGCTGTCACTCACAGTAGTATCCATGCGCTGTGCCATCAATTCGTTTTTATACCTGAAAATAATAAGCGAATTTCGATATTCTTCCAGTTCGCGATTAACATTTTTTAGTTCCATCGATAAATTTTCTTCTGCCTTTTGGAGCATGAGTTCGTGTCGAATCCATTTCCGTACATACTCATCAGCCATTATCGTACTGTCCTTTTCATCCAGATTATTTGGAACGACACCGGAAACTTCAGAATTAAATAACTTTTTATTGCCAACTTCTGCCACCAGTTTATCATCGTTTTGCACAGCTGGTTCACAACCACCAGGTCCAACTGCAATAAGAGCAATAAAGCTATATTTCAACAGGTATTTAAACATGTGGAACAGTTTTCAGTAGCTTCCTATTGATTTTTACTTTATATTTTTTACGTAAGGATTTTATCCAGGTTTTTTCAATATAATCCTGATAGGCTGAAATATAGAATCCTTTTGCTTCATTAAGTGATTTTGGTTCAGGATCAATTATATTGCCTCTGATAAAAGTAAGTTCAGGATCAAATCCTGGTGTTGTTTGTGCATTCCAAACGAAGTAATCAATCACCGGGTTATCGCCTTTCTCCCATGTTCCTTGTTTTATTTCTATCTGTTTTTGCCCGTTATTAAGCAAATCTTCCACTTCTTCAGGAGAAAGCTGAGCATCGAAATAGTTCTCAGCTTCTTCACGAACCCCATTAGTATTACATGTAATAATTAATCCTTTAAATCTCTCTTCCCATAAAAACCTTGATTTGTTTTCAGCATAAAATTTTTCCAGACCGATACTGTCTTCGGCTGCATGTTTCCATATTTTTTCTTCCATTATATTAAAAAACAAAAGACCATCGTGATATTCCTGCATCAGATATTTGAAATCAGGGTGTTTTTCTTCCAGGCGGGCATCTTCCATCTGAATAATTTCATATTCTGTCCAGGGATGGTAGTAATCAGAAAACGTTCCATTCTTAACATTTTCATTCAAAAGATATTGTTTAAAATCATTCAAAAGAAATTGTTTTTCATCAATAGTGAACATTAAAGGATTTTCATTGATTTTGTTATCCACATTTAGCGGATTTATTCTTGAAATATTTTTACTGGCTTCAGAAAAATTATATTCTTTTTTTAGTTTCTCAATAAAAACTTTTTTTGTACTGCTGCTGCGTTCGGGGTCTTTTTTTATGCGTTCTTCAATGTTGGCACGCATTTCATCGAAGGAGGGAACCGGCCGATGTCCGATTCTTTTGATGATATGATATCCGTAGGGTGTTTCAACCGGAGATGTAAAATCACCATTATTTTTTAAACTGAAAGCTGGTCCTGCAAATTCCGGTATCATCTGGTTGGACGAAAACCAGGGCATTTCACCTTTATCGGCAGCCGAACGTTTATCATCGGAATGCTGTTTCACCATTTCTTCAAAGTTGGCACCTTTTAACAATTTCGCATATACTGAATCGATTTCAGCTTTTATGGCAGTTTTGTCAAATTCACCTTCCCGGGGAAACATTTTCATAATATGTGCAACTTTAATTTCACCCTGGTTGAGACGGATATCATGAACTTTAATCAGATGATAGCCGAAAGTTGTTCGTACCGGTTCAGAAACATTTCCGACAGGAGTATTAAAGGCTTTGTTCTCAAAGGGAGTAACCATTTGGAAAGCAGAAAAATAACCAAGATTTCCTTTATTTGATTTTGCCGAAGGGTCTTCACTGTATTCGAATGCTGCCTCATTAAAATCTTTACCATTAAGAATTTCAAGTCTTACTTTTTCTGCTTTTTGCAGAACTGCCTGTTCCTCTTCATTTCCAGCTCCGTCTTTTATTCTGAATAATATATGGCTGGCATTTATTTCCTTTTTCATACGATTGTACAACTCCTTTATCAATGCTTCATCGTATTTCATGTCGGTCAGGTAAGGAGCTGCCAGTTCGGTGCGATAGCCTGCAAGTTCTTTTTTGAATGCTGTTGCTGTATCCATTTTAAGCTTCATGGCTTCAATAACCTTTAGTTTAAAATCGATGTACATTTCCAGGTATTCCTTTGGTGATTTTGTTTCCAAATCATCTGTCAGGGCCTGGTTGTTCTTTTTATATATGCGCTCAAATTCCGATTTACTGATTTGATATTCGTCGATTGAAATCAGTATGTCATTTTTTTGTGCAAATAAACTTCCCGAAAGCAAAAAAATAAGAACAATAAAGATGTAAGGTGTTTTCATATCCCGAATTTAACGGCTGCTGTAATTTGGTGCTTCACGGGTAATGGTTACATCATGTGGATGACTTTCCAGTACACCGGCATTTGTAATTTTGGTAAACAGAGCCTGTTGCAGCATTTCAATATTTTTAGCGCCACAATATCCCATTCCTGCACGCAACCCTCCAATCAACTGGTAAAGTACTTCATACAATGTGCCTTTATAAGGCACTCGTGCTGCAATGCCTTCAGGGACTAGTTTTTTAATATCTTCTTCCATGTCCTGAAAATAGCGATCCTTTGAACCTTTTTGCATTGCTTCAATGGACCCCATTCCGCGGTAAGATTTAAATTTACGTCCCTGGTAAAGGATAGTTTCACCGGGTGATTCTTCCACGCCGGCAAACAATCCTCCTGCCATTACGGAGTTAGCACCGGCAGCAATTGCTTTTACAATGTCACCTGAATAGCGGATGCCCCCATCTGCAATTACAGGCACACCACTTCCTCTTATAGCTTTTGAAACGCTGTAAACTGCCGATAGCTGAGGAATACCAACACCTGCAATTACACGCGTAGTGCATATCGAGCCGGGACCAATCCCCACCTTTACACCATCAGCACCTGCTTTTACCAGTGCTTCTGCTGCTTCGGCAGTTCCAATATTTCCGGCAACAATTTCTTTTTCCGGATATTTGGCTTTTATCTTTCTGAGCATTTCAACTACCCCTCTTGAATGTCCGTGAGCAGTGTCAATTACAAGAGCATCTACCTGTGCTTTTATCAGTTCATCCACCCGGTCCATAGTGTCGAATGCTATACCTATACCTGCAGCGACCCTTAGACGGCCTTTTTCATCCTTGCAGGCGAGTGGTTTATCTTTAGCTTTTGTAATATCTTTATAGGTAACCAGCCCAATAAGTTTGTTGTTTTTATCAACAACAGGCAGCTTTTCAATTTTATAATCCTGAAGTATCTCTGCTGCTCTTTCAAGATCAGTAGATTCGGTTGTTGTAACCAGGTTTTCACTAGTCATTACCTGTTTGATAGGTCGGGCCATGTTTTTTTCGAAACGCAGGTCTCGGTTGGTAACAATACCAAGCAGGTAGCCCTGCTTGTCAACAACAGGGATGCCTCCGATCTTGTATGTTGCCATAATTTCCAGTGCATCGGCAACATTTTTGTCCTGGGTGATAGTAATTGGGTCGTAAATCATGCCGTTTTCTGCTCTTTTTACGGTAGTCACCTGGTGTGCCTGATCCTCAATATCCATATTTTTATGAATGACACCTATTCCACCTTCCCTTGCAATGGCAATGGCCATTTTATGCTCAGTAACCGTATCCATTGCTGCACTTACAATGGGAGCATTTATGATTATGGAGCGGGAAAAACGGGAGGTAAGTTCTACTTCGCCTGGCAAAACTTCTGAATACGAGGGAATCAGAAGGACATCATCAAACGTTAGTCCTTCAAATTTAACTTTATCGGAAAGAAATGACATGGGCTTATGTTTTTATTATTAAATACAAAGCGCAAAACTAAAAAAAATAAACTTATTGCCGTTTGTTTATAGAAGAATGACTCTCTTACTATCAATAAAAATTGTTAAACAGGAATGTCGGCAGGAAATATTAATTTTACCATTGACAATACCAAGTTTCGTATACTTTAAGAAATGGAAGATTATAACCAAATTTTATTCCGTTATTGGGGGTTTTCAGAATTTCGGCCACTTCAGCTTGATATCATTCATTCGGTTGCCGCGGGGAACGATACTCTTGGTCTGATGCCGACGGGTGGGGGAAAGTCTGTTACATTTCAGGTGTTTGCACTTTCACAGGATGGAATTTGCATTGTAGTCACTCCCCTTATTGCACTCATGAAAGACCAGGTGGAGAATCTCCTAAGGAAGGGAGTGAAAGCTCTTAAGATTCACAGTGGCATGTCTCCGTTTGAGATTAAACTTACTCTCGATAATGCCGTTTGGGGCGATTATAAATTTCTGTACATTTCACCTGAGCGATTAAATTCGGAGTACTTTCTGGAACGGCTGGCTAAGATGAAAGTAAATTTGATAGCTGTTGACGAAGCTCATTGCATTTCACAGTGGGGATATGATTTCAGGCCAAGTTATTTAAATATCTCTCAGTTGCGTGAACTGTTTCATGAAGTTCCATTTCTTGCTTTAACAGCAACAGCAACTCCTGAAGTTATTAAAGACATACAGCAGAAGCTGGGCTTTAAGAAACCAAATGTATTAAGTAAGTCTTTTTATCGTGGAAATTTAAATTATCTGGTGAGGTTGCGCGAGGATAAATTGGGATATCTTACAGAAATAATAAAAAAAGTTAAGGGATCGGGAATTATTTATGTCCGCAGCCGTAAAGGGACAAGAGAAATTGCGGCAGAACTTTTAAAGAGAGCCATTCGGGCCGATTATTATCATGCAGGATTAAGCACCACTGTGCGAAGCACAAAGCAGGACGAATGGCTATCAGGTAAAACACGCATTATTGTAGCTACAAATGCTTTTGGGATGGGAATCGATAAGCCGGATGTGCGGTTTGTAATACATGTTGACCCCCCGGATTCTTTGGAGGCATATTTTCAGGAGGCTGGCAGAGCAGGGCGCGACGATAAAAAGGCAGCAGCAGTAATGTTGTATAACAATGCCGATAAAACCAGACTAAAAAAAATGGTTACCATTACTTACCCTGAAACGGAACTCATTAAAAGAATTTACCAGGCGCTTTGTAACCATTTGCAGGTGGCTGAGGGATTTGGAAAAGGACAGACTTACAATTTTAACCTGCAGGATTTTGCCAGCAGATTTAAATTTCAACAGGCACAGGTTTACAGCAGCCTGAAATTATTACAGCGGGAAGGTTACCTTGAATTTACCGAGGAGACAGATAGCCCTTCACGCATTTATTTTATCGTGTCGCGTGATGATTTATACAAGTTTCAGGTTGCAAATGCAGCATTTGATGGATTTATTAAATTGATCCTTCGTTCTTATACAGGTTTGTTTAACAACTATGTCAATATCGATGAGGAAATGCTTTCTAAACGTGCAGGCATTGATAAGGATAGGGTATTGGGTTTTTTAAAGCACCTTAGGAAATCTAAAATTATAGACTACATACCCCGGAATCAAACCCCATTTATTTATTTCAGCAAAGAAAGAATAAGCCCGAACCGGTTAAAGATTTCAAAGGAAAACTATGATTACAGAAAAAAAGATTCACTGAAGCGGATCGATTCTGTTATTAATTATGCAACCAATATTGCCAACTGTCGCAGTCAGATGTTGTTAAAATATTTTGGTGAATTTGATTCACCTGAATGTGGTATATGTGATGTTTGCCATTCCAAAAAAAGCAGTGGCTTAAGTTCCGGAGAATTTAGTGAGATCAGCAGACAAATAAAACATATATTGGAAACCCCTTGCACCTGTGAAACGCTTCTTTTTAAATTGAAGGGTGACAGGAAAAAATTGATGGAAGTGGTTACCTGGTTAATTGATAATGACAACATTTTACTTCGGGTTGATAATAAACTGGAATGGAATGAAAAATTGTCAATGATACAGTAACCTCACATTGAGATCCAGATTCATATGATGAGCCCTTTTCTGATTTTACTCAGGGGAAAGTGTTGTTAAATGTTCAGGAGAGGGTTGGGGATTCGAAGTTGTTTCTAATCATGAGCTACCTCTTCAGAAGAGCTATGGAATCAGGTATTTGGGAAAATAAAAAACTCTCTTCTTTTCCCGGGAAAAAAGAGAGTTTTTTTAATAGATATTTATATATATAGTGTGTGAATGTTATAATTACCTCGTGTTAAGAATTAACCTTCTGTATGGTTCTTCTTGTAAAGTGATTCCTGTTTAGTTCCTGAACACTCACTTTTCTTGTAGCAAAAACCTCATCAAGTACATCGGGGTGCATATCGCTGTACTTATCGTAACAGTATTTTCTTATTTCAGAAAGTTCTGAAACATCCGACCATTCAATAATTTTTTCCAGTTCTTTTTTGAATAAAACTTTCCAAAAACTAACTCCCCATAAAATGACTTTTGCATATTCAATCATATCTCAATATTTTTAATGTTTTCCGTATCTGCTTTTCAGAAACCAAGCAACATGCCAATTGATGATTTACATACTATCTGAATGAATAAGGATTTCAATATGAAATCGTTGAAAAATAACTGTAGAAAAATGCCTGTTATTTTATGGGGAAGTTATACTACAAACATGTAGTTTATATTCTACAAAACTACCCAAAAATTAAAGTTGTGTCTTTAATGTTCGAATAATATAATGAGGCTTGCAAATGAAGAAGAATAGTCGGTTGTGTTTAATTGAATTTACTGATAATTAGTTGATTGTCAGAATGCTGATGTAAAAATCGGCAGGTTGGTTTTTACTGCATATCCACCAGATTCGCGGGTGCAGAATTCAAATACTTTTCTGCCAGTAGAGCAATGTCGTCGCCCGTAGGATTTTGGTAAATTTTAAGTCCGAACTGCGGCACAACCGCCAGTATGTGGTCGAAAATATCGGCCTGTACTTCCTCGTAAAAAGACCATCGCTGATCGTTGCAAAATACATAGATTTCAACAGGCAGCCCTTTTTCTGTTGGCTGAAGGTGTCGTACCAGAAAGGTCATGTCGTTATTGATTTTCGGGTGGCGTTTCAGGTATTCTTCAATGTATTTTCTGAAGATGCCAATATTGGTTAGCCTGCGTCCGTTTACGGGTACTGTCCTGTCAACACTATTTTCACTGTTGTACAATTCTATTTCCAGTTCCCTCTGTGCGATATAATCCTTTATGATCTGGATTTTCTTTAATCGTTCTGTTTCTGTTTTATCCAAAAAGTGAATGCTTCTGATGTCGATGGAAACAGAACGTTTTATACGCCGTCCGCCCGATTCCTCCATGCCCCTCCAGTTGGTAAATGATTCGGAAACCATAGCATAGGTTGGAATGGTGCTTATGGTTCGGTCCCAGTTTTGAACTTTTACTGTATTTAAAGAAATATCAATCACTGTACCATCGGCTTTCCGACTGTCCATCTGAATCCAGTCGCCAAGACGTACCATATCATTGGCTGAAAGCTGAACCCCTGCCACAAGGCCCAGAATGGTGTCCTTAAAAATGAGCAGGATAACTGCTGCCATTGCTCCCAGTCCTGCAAAAAAAGTGGTTAAATCTTTTTCAAGAATAATGGAAAATACAATTCCGGCCCCCAGTATAAAAATAAATATTTTTACCACCTGCACATATCCTTTTATCGACCTGTTTCTGGAAACCGATAAGGTGTTGTAAATCTGGTGCAGGCTGCTGATTAAAGCATCAATTACAAGAATTCCGGAAATAACCATATATACATAGGTGGCCGATCGGAGTACCTTAACTGCTTCAGGAAACGGCTGCAGAGCAGCTGCAACCCCAAAATAAATAATTACAGCCGGGACAAAATGCGATACCCGTTTAAAAACTTTCTTCTCGAAAAGAATATTGTCCCAGTTGGTAAGGGTTCTGTCGGCTACTTTTTTTAAGCTGAAAATAATAATACGGTTAAGGACCTGGTATACAACCCACGCAAAGAAAAGCACAAGCATAAATGACAGCAGTGAGGCAGATTGTTTAACATAGATTTCAGACAGCCCCAGCTTGATAAGCCAATCCTGTATCAGATTTAAAGAAGAAAATTCCATCGAATATTTTTTTTGGCAAAACTAAAAAAAAAAGTGCAGCAGGACGAATCATGCTGATGTCTGTTACCGTCTTTCCCCGACTATCGTGTCTGGTGGAAAGTACCAGGGGGGAATTTCATTTTTTTATTCATCTTTTTTTTCTGAAGATAACGCTGTAGAAGGCTTTTCGTTTTCGGTTTTACTTCCTTTCTTTTTCCGGTCAAAAATAGCTTTCATTTTCTCATACAGATGGTTGAGGCTATTGAACTCTTCGGTAAAAGAAAATCCAACTCCCTGGGTATATGGTGCAGTTTCATATAACAGGTTGTTATTCGATCGGTTGTAGGCTTTTAGCTGCAACTTTCCGCTGGGTATAAGTTTAACGTTAACATCAAAATCGCCGACCAACTGGCTGTTGCTGGTAGTGTGCGGATTATTGTTGTTGCCAATGTTCCCGTTAAGGGTTACCCTGTCATTAAAAATCTGAGTGCTCATTGCCAGTTCAATTTCATCATTGGTAAGTTGGTTACCGGGGCGGTAATTGAGCCCAATATCTACATTGTTGCTAATTTGGGAAAGCCAGTTGCTTAACTGATTTGAAAATAATTCACTTGCCGTAGTTCCGATAAGGTTTGGATTTTGGGCCTCATAGGTACCTCTGATGTATTCCGGGGTATAGAACTTACCTAACACAACAAGGGAAAGGATTTGTTTATTTAGATCTTCCTGTGTACTGAAATATTGCTTCAGCTCTTCTACCAGTCTGTCTTCGACAGTAGGAAAATTTATCGCAAAATTAATGGTTGGATTTGAAAGCTCTTCAGTAAGCAAAATTTTACTCTCGACCTGGATTCGCTGATTTTGGTAAACATTATTATAGCTATCAACAAGAAGGTCGTAAAGCGAGGCTTTTAACCTGTACACAGCACTAATATTTATAATAGCATTATAGGGGTCGCCCGACCATTGAAATGTACCACCCTGTTCTATCGTAAATCGTTTATTAATGACATTTTGAAGGGTAAACAGGTAATCGCCCCTTTCAACTGTATAGTCTCCCGAAAGTGTGATGTTTCCCTCTTTGTCCATGCCAAACCGCAGCAGCCCCTCACCCTGAGCTTTAATAACATCACCTATTTGTGAGTTGTAAATAAGTTGGGCACGGGCTTCAGGGGTTACCTTGATGGTAAGGTTGAGATTAAAATCGCCTGTATTTTTCCTTGACAGCAGGAAACTTTCCCTGTCGGTATTTTCAGTGGAAATAAACTGAATAAAATCGTAGCGTTCCAACACACTTTCATCTTCCAGAGATATATTTACATTAGTTCCCGGAAGGGTGGTTGCCGAACCCGAAAGATAAACATTTCTTCCCCGGCCGTTAATATTAAATCTGCCGTTGGCTACCACCTGTCCAAAGAACTGAGGATTATCACCTGCAGAAGTATTAAGTGCCAGAATCCGGGATGAAGTGACCGACAGGTTGTACTGCATGTCCTGAAAGTTCCTGTGAACAAGTGTACCATTAAATATTCCCCTGTTCCCGAATGGATCGCGCACAGGAATCTGATCGAATAATATAGTATCGCCTTTAAAATAGATGGAATCGGTAAAATTATAATTCACCTTTGTATAATCAACCATAAGCCCGGCATCTATTCCTGCAAGAACTCCGTCTATTAATATTTTATCTGTTGTACCATGAATCTTCAGTTTACCTGTGCCGTAGCCCTTGAAATTTGAAATATTGCTTCGTATAAATGTTTCCAGGGCTACCAGTGACAGCTCATCAAGATAGGCAAAATAAAGAAGTTCCTTTGTTTTGGGAATGTAATTTCCTTCAACAAGTAACTTTCTTCCCTGTTGGGTTGAAATTTCCATTGCCGACTGCAGCATCGACCGGTCATTATCCCACTGATTTAAAAGGGCCAGGTTTCCAATTTCCTGATCGCGGAATAGAAACTGCCTGATTTTTAAATCGGAAAAGATGAGCCGCTGTCCATAATAATCCTGAATTGCTGCTGCTCCGTTAATTTTTCCTTTCAAAGGCAGGTCCTTTTCAAGATAACTCCCTAGATTGGCAAGATTCAGGTTCTCAACCGATATCGACAACATGCTGGTATCGTTTTCAGCAATCTCCCCATCAATTGAAATCGCCTGGTCCCCGTTCTGTAATAAAAAATCCCCGATTCTAATGGTTGTGCTGTCAATGCTGGCAGTAAACGGATGAATTTGCCACAGTGAATCAGCGATAATTATCTGTGACGACATGCCCTGAATTTCAACATGGGAATAAGGGGAATTCTTCGTGTCGCTTAAAACAGCTTTGGTTAAAATTTCACCCCTGTATTTTTTCTTCCCTTCTTGTCCCCAGGCAATCAGATTTATTATGGTATTGTTTGAGATTTCTGAATCTACAGTCAGATTTTCAATCTTCATCCCGTTTTTTAATAAGACTTCACCAAATCTGAATCTGGACGCAAAAACACTATCCTTCGGATTGTTGCCAATAAAAATATTCCTTATCATCAGGTTTTCTGTATGAAATCCGGGAATACTTCCCTTCAGTTCAAACACTGAATGTTCTGAATCCATTTGGCCGTAGAGAAGAAAAGGCGACTCGATTTTAATTTCCGGAGCAAAAACAGTGGTCAGTGCATCCAGATTTTTTACATCAATCTGGTAACCAAATTTATTTATTTTCTCCTGAAGTTTTGATTTGTAATCAACTATTGGAAGGTAACGGTGCATACTTTTTTCAAATGCATCAAGCAGATTCTGGAAATGATATTCGCCGTTGATGTCAATATCAAAATAATCAGAAGTAAACGACAGGTAATTATTTAATCCGCTGGAAATCGACTGAAGTTTAATTCCTCCCAAATCAAACGATCCGTTGCGGTTTTTATAGGTTCCTTTTTCAACATCTATTGAACCCGTAAGGTTATCGATACGGTTACCAGAAAAATTAGCATTCAACAGGAATGCCAATTCAGAATTTGGAAATTTCGTTGTAAAATTTAATTTTCCCGGCAGGGCTTTTTTCAGGTCAAGCCGAAAATCAAATACCGGCACATTGGGGTTAAAATTAACTTTTCCAAGAAAATCGAACTGGAGATTAGAATCATTCATGGCGACAAAACCATCGAACATCCTGTTATTTAAAATTCCGTCGAGCCGTATGTTTTTATAAGGGTAATTATTAATCTCTACCCTTGAAATGTCTCCCTTAAACCTGCCTTCCACCGACTGGCTTTCAGGAATAAAATAACCGTCTACACTTCCGTTTGCAGTGATGGTTCCCACATAACCGGTTTTTATTAAATCGCCCAGCTTAAAATCGCGGGTAGCTACTTTTCCGCGGTAAGTTACCCTTTTCCCTCCATCGGGCACAACCGAAAGGTCGGTAGTTATTCTTCCCATTTTACTGTCAAGGGTGCCGTAAGCAACAAAATCAGTGAGGAATCCCGTAAAATTTCCCTGGTAGGTTATTTGCCCGGCTTTATATAAGGCTTCGGGAAATTCCAGGTAACGCACTCCTCCGTTTCCCGGAAATTTTATCCTGCTCAATTCCTCGAAAGAGGTTTTTGATTTTTTCAGGTCGAGAAAAAGATACATGGTTTCTTTGCTGGTAATGTCGTTGACATAGAAATCGAGATAGGCTTCGGTTTTTTTTCCTGTTGAAAGCTTTAGCTCTTTTCCTTTCAGGTTATTCAGGTTACCATATATCTGTCCTGAAAGATCGACGACCTGTTCCATTCCGGATAATTTCGGAACAAGAAGGGAAACATCGTAAAAGCTGATTTTGGATGGCGAAAACAAAAAATCAAACTGCACCGATTCAAGAAAATTTTCCTTTTCCCCGGGCAACTCAATATGAAAGCGGCTGTCGCTTATTTCTGAATAATTTGTTTTCAGGTTAAAGCTGCTCAGCTCAATCACCTTTCCTGAAAAATTAAATTTGGAACTGAGATTTTTTATATTGAAATCTTTTCCATCATTTAATGAAAGCCCGTTGATGATGCAATGAAGTGAATCGTTTGCATACCTAAAATCAGAAACATTAAAATGGAAATCTTCAACAGTGATTGCCTTTTGATTTCCTTCCTCCATCTGATTTGTAAAGATAAATTCAGCATTTAAAAAATCAAACTGGTTACAGCTGTACTGCCATTCCATTTTGCTTTTTTGAGGATTCTTTAACGAATCGGTTAAGAATCCAAAATTATAAGTACCTGCCGTATCTTTTGCGATATGAATAAAACTGTCATCAAGTTTCAGACGGCTTAAAGCTACCCGTCGTTTCCAAATTTTTAATGTATCGATTTTTGCAGTAACCGAATGGACAAACAGCAGGGTATCGGCCTGCTGATCTTCAACCAGAACATCTTCAAGAATTACCCTGTTAAAAAAAGCAATATCTACTCTTCCTATTTTAATGGTTGAACCTATCTTCTCAGAAAAATGGGTGGCCAGTTTTTGGGTAAGATAAGTTTGTACTCTGCTGTTTTGCAGGGCCAACCATGCACCTCCTGCCAGCGACAGGATGATGAACAGAACCAAAATTGCTATTTTCCAGCCTTTTTTGATAATTTTGTGTTTTTAAAAATGTTATGCGAACATAGCCTTTTCCGAAGATATAATTTAAATTGGCACAGGATTTTATTAACCGGTGCTGTTTAATAAAATTTAATTAATTCCGGATGCAGGTTATTAACAAGAATAGTACCGAAACAATGGGAAATTTTAATATAGTTGATAAAAAGGTGCAAAATATTACCATTCTGGGCATTGAATCATCATGTGACGATACTTCAGCAGCCATAGTAAAAGACGGCATCGTTCTTTCAAATGTGGTGGCCAGCCAGAAAGTACATGAAGAATTTGGTGGTGTTGTGCCTGAGCTGGCATCCCGGGCACATCAGCAAAATATAATACCGGTAGTAGATCGTGCTTTTACACGGGCAGGAATTAACAAGTCTGAAATTTCAGCTGTTGCCTTTACCCGCGGTCCCGGTTTACTGGGTTCACTGCTGGTGGGAACTTCATTTGCAAAAGCCTTCGCACTTGCATCAGGAATTCCGTTAATCGAGGTGAATCATTTGCAGGGGCATGTACTTGCCCTATTTATAAAGGAAAAGGAAACAGTATACAACCCGCCAAAGTTCCCTTTTCTTTGCCTGCTGGTATCTGGCGGAAATTCCCAGATCATTCATGTTCACGATTACCTCCAAATGGAAGTTATCGGGCAGACTATTGACGATGCTGCCGGCGAGGCTTTCGATAAGTGCGCCAAGGTAATGGGACTGCCGTATCCTGGCGGGCCTCATGTCGACCGCCTGGCACAACAGGGTAATGCTTCAAGGTTTATTTTTGCAAAACCACGAATACCTGGTTTAAACTACAGCTTTAGCGGTTTAAAAACCAGTTTTCTTTATTTTTTGCGCGATAACCTAAAAGAAAATGAAAATTTTATAGAGGAGAATACCGCCGACCTTTGTGCATCGCTGCAACATACAATCATTGATATCTTGCTTAATAAACTGAAAAAGGCTTCAAAGCAAACCGGAATAAATGAAATTGCAGTGGCGGGTGGTGTTTCAGCAAATTCGGGATTAAGAAATGCCCTCAGGGAAAATGCATTAAAGCACCATTGGAACCTGTTCATCCCGAAATTGGAATACACCATGGATAATGCGGCCATGATTGCCATTGCCGGTTATTATAAGTATCTGAACAATCAATTTGCAGAACAAAGCGTTGTGCCGTTTGCCAGGTCTCAATTGTAGTTCATCTATTTATCCTGGGGGGCGAAGTGGGAATAATTAATGCTGCGCATATCGCCTTCGCGCATGTATTCATTCAGAAGGATATGCCATTTAAAAATTGGTTTTGACACCGCCAATACCATCCTTTATTTATTTTACATCTTCATTACCCGATGTCTCCGAATTTGTGCCTAAGCCAGGTTTTGATTTTAATATATCCTGTTCAAATTCGTACTATTTTCGTATTAAATTCGTATTAAATTCGTACCAAATTCGCGATTTAGCGAATTTAATGCGAATTTGATACGAATTTGGTCTGAATTTATTCAGGACCTGGTTTCCGGATAGCAGGTGTGAAGCAGGGCAGAGGTCGGCATTTTCATATATGAAGCAAGAAGGGCTAATAGGATTAGATCATTCCTTGAAATGCAGGAATTTTACTATAATTATTTTTTTGATTTTGATGCACAGGGGCCTGAAGCTGTAAATAAAAATAAATTGTTGCCTTACAAATAAAACCTGGTGGAGAGAGATGAAAAGGGGAAATAATATTTGGTTTATGTATTTGGCAGAAGGCACTTTTTTAAAACAGGGATAAAGAAAATGATGTCTTCAAATCCGACGAAGACATCATTTTCCTTTTTTTTTTGTTACATCAGGAAGCTGAGCAGGATTCCGGCTGCAACTGCAGAGCCGATAACTCCTGAAACGTTTGGAGCCATGGCATGCATCAGCAGGTGGTTTGTAGGATCTTCCTTCAGTCCCATAATCTGGCATACCCTTGCACTGTCGGGTACAGCAGAAACTCCGGCAGCACCAATCATTGGATTAATCTTATTGCCTTTTTTCAGGAACACATTCATGAGCTTGGCACCGGCCACACCTCCGGCAGTAGCAATTACAAATGATGCTGCACCCAAACCGAAAATTTTAATGGATGACGGGGTCAGAAACACATCGGCCTGGGTTGAAGCACCCACGGTGATTCCCAGCAAAATGGTGATTGTATCAATCAAGGCGTTGCTAGCGGTATTGGCCAGTCGTTTGGTGACCCCCGATTCTTTCAGCAGGTTTCCAAAAAACAGCATACCCAGAAGTGGCAAGGCAGAGGGTGCAATATATGCTGTTAGAATCAGCCCGATTATCGGAAACAGAATCTTTTCAAGCTTTGAAACCGCACGGGGAGGTTTCATTTTTATTCTTCTTTCTTTTTTTGAAGTAAGCAGTTTTATTACCGGTGGCTGAATTACCGGCACCAGTGCCATGTAAGAATAAGCTGCAATGGCAATTGGGCCGATAAGATTTTTTACCACCTGTCCGTTTGCCATTATGTTCATACCATTTGCCAGCTTCGAAGAAATAAAAATGGCTGTGGGCCCGTCGGCGCCTCCAATAATACCTATAGCACCGGCTTCAGGCGGGGCAAAACCAAGCCAGATGGCCCCCAGAAATGTAAGGAAGATACCGATTTGTGCAGCAGCACCCAACAACATCAGTTTTGGATTGGAAATGAGCGATGAGAAGTCGGTCATTGCACCCAATCCTAAGAAGATGAGCGGCGGGTACCATCCCTGCACAACCCCCTGGTAAAGAATATTCATTACTGAACCGGGTTCATAAATGCCAAGCTTCAGGTTGAAGTCAACCGCCTGAAACATCGGAATGTTTCCTATTAATATACCAAAGCCTATGGGAATCAGCAATAAAGGCTCAAAGTCGTATCTGATGGCCAGGAAAATAAACAGCAGCCCAACCGCCATCATCATCAGGTGTTTCCACGAGACGTTGGCAAATCCCGAGAACTCATAAAAGTTAAGCAATCCGGAAACAGCTCCGCTGTAATTATCATACACAAAGCCGTCGCCCCGCAGCTTGCCCTCTTCACTTAAATATAAAGTGCGGTCGGGCAATACAACAGTTTCCTGAACGGTACGGTAATCGGTCGATGATGTATTTGGATCCATGTTGCTCCGCAGATGGGTTACCACTACCGGATTGAATTCCATTATTATATCATCTCCTGAAAGGCGGTATATTCCGGTATAGCGTGTTTTGGCCGAGTCGAGGGTAAAGGAATTGTTATCGGTAAAACTTAATGTTTTATAACGTTTTACAGTTTCCGGCTCCTCTCCGGGAACGACAGTTTCGGGGCTGTAGGTAGGAATGGTTACATACCCTTCACTGCGGTTAATCCATTTCCCTTTGATAATTCGCTGTGAAATATCTTTTCCCTGTGCGGCAGCTGTGATAAGCGAAAGTACTGCTGCCAAAAGGAAAAACAGTAGAATTGATTTTTTCATTATGAACGATTTTAGCTTAGCGGTTATCCAATTTCAACAAGTACATCGTCCTGCTGAACGATATCGCCCACATTGACCTTTATTGCCAGTATTTCTCCTCCCCGGGTAGTTTGCACCTGGTTTTCCATTTTCATGGCTTCCATTACCATCAGGTTCTGACCTTCGGTAACCACATCTCCAACCGACACATTTACCTTGAGGATAGTACCGGGCAGAGGTGAAGTAACCAGGTGTTTTCCTGTAGATGCCTGCTTTTTAATCTGGCCTTCACCGGGAAGTTTTTCAACCGGTTTACGCACCAGACGAGGTGTTTTAGTCGTTTTTATTTCATTGTGGATAACTACTTCATAATGGGTACCGTTCACGTCTACCTCAGCAATATTATCCTCGATGTCTTTAATATGCACATCGTAATCGTGTCCGCTGATGGTGAATTTATATCGTTTCATTTTTTTCTTTTTTGATTTAATCCGATTCTGCATCGGGAGTATTAATTCTTTGGCCAGTTATGGGTTACACTGTATATTTTGGAACTCCAGGGGGAGTAGGTTTTCCTGACCTGTTTTATGGTTACCACATTACTTTCCTCATCGTGCAGTTCATTAAAATACCTGTGCAGAGCCAGGCTGATGGCAGCCGTTACATTTCCTTCCATTTCCATCTCTTCAGCCAAAGCCTTCTCATTCTTGTTATTTGATCCTTTCTTTTTTTTGATTTTCAAGTTGATGAGCTTGGGTATCCTGGAAAAAAGGATAAAAAGCAGCAACAAGGCAAATAAAACAATTCCAAAGCCCACTATAGCCACAGTAATACCAAATTCGATTGCAGTATTCATTAAAATAAAGTGAAGGTTCATATCCATAATATTTAAAGTGGAATATTTCCGTGTTTCTTAGGTGGATTTACCAGTTTCTTTGTGGCAAGGCTTTGTAATCCGCGGATTATTCTGAACCGGGTATTTCGGGGTTCAATTATATCATCGATGTAACCAAAAGCTGCAGCCTGATATGGATTGGCAAATTTTTCGCTGTATTCTTCTTCATGTGCATTTACAAATTTTGCCCGTTCTTCCGGGTTTTCAATCTCCGAAAGCTTTCTTCCGTGAAGAACTTCTACAGCTCCTGATGCCCCCATTACTGCAATTTCTGCCGTTGGCCATGCATAATTAAGATCTCCGCGCAGTTGTTTGCATGACATCACATCATGTGCTCCGCCGTATGATTTTCTCAGTGTGACGGTAATTTTAGGGACAGTGGCCTCACCATATGCAAAAAGCAGTTTGGCGCCGTGGATGATTATCCCGCCGTATTCCTGCCTGCTGCCTGGCAGAAAGCCCGGAACATCAACCAGTGTAATTATGGGTATATTAAAGCTGTCGCAGAACCTGACAAACCGGGCTGCCTTTCTTGAAGCTTCAATATCGAGTACCCCCGCCAGGTAGTTGGGCTGATTGGCAACAATACCAACAGGCTGTCCGTCGAATTTGGCAAAGCCTACCACGATGTTTTTTGCATAATTGCGGTGGATTTCCAGAAATTCAGAATAATCAACAATTGCAGTAATAATGTCCGTAACATCATATGGTTGATTTGGATTTTCAGGAATGATTTCATTCAGGGCATCATCCATACGTTCAATGGGATCTGAACTTTCAGTAGCGATTGGATCTTCCAGGTTGTTTTGTGGAATAAAGCTGATTAATTTACGAATCAGCATAATTCCCTCCTGTTCGTCCTCCGCCAGAAAATGGGCAACACCCGATTTGGAAGCATGAATTTTACCTCCTCCAAGATCCTCTGTAGAAATGTCTTCTCCGGTAACGGTTTTCACTACTTTCGGACCAGTCACGAACATATAGGAGTTTTGTTCAGTCATCATGATGAAGTCGGTGAGGGCAGGGGAGTAAACCGCACCGCCGGCACAAGGTCCAAAGATGGCGGAGATTTGAGGTATTACGCCGGAAGCAAGAATGTTACGTTCGAAAATTTCGGCGTAACCTGCAAGCGAAGTTACCCCTTCCTGTATGCGGGCGCCCCCTGAATCGTTAATGCCAATTACCGGTGCCCCTGCTTTCATGGCCATATCCATTATTTTGCAGATTTTCTGGGCAAAAGTTTCCGACAGCGATCCTCCAAAAATGGTGAAATCCTGTGAGAATACATAAACTACCCGCCCGTCGATGGTGCCATGTCCGGTTACTACACCATCGCCCAGGAATTTTTTCTTTTCCATGCCAAAATTGGTACAGCGGTGTGTCACGAACATATCAAACTCCTCAAAACTTCCTTCATCGAGCAGCAACTCAATGCGTTCACGGGCGGTAAATTTTCCTTTACGATGTTGAGCTTCAATACGGTCGATTCCTCCGCCCAATTTGGCTTCGGCCCGAAGTTCAATCAGCTTTTTTACTTTGTCTCGGGTACTCATTATTTTAATTGATTTTTGGTATGGCTATTCTTCACCACAAAGTTCGGTTAATACACCCAACGTTGATTTAGGATGTAAAAATCCAATAGTTAAACCTTCGGCTCCTTTTCTTCCTTTCTTATCGATCAGGCGAACCCCTTTTTCTTCCAGTTCGGAAAGCGAGTGGTCTACATGATCAACGGCAAAAGCAAGGTGATGGATTCCAGGTCCTTTCTTTTCAATGAACCTGCCGATTGGCCCTTCGGGGTCGGTTGATTCCAGCAACTCAATTTTTGTTTGCCCCACCAAAAAGAAGGCGGTTTTAACTTTCTGGTCAATTACATCTTCAACGGCATAGCATTTCAGCCCAAGCATTTCTTCATAAAACGGAATGGCTTCTTCGAGGCTGTTCACTGCAATGCCAATATGTTCTATATGTGAAACGTTCATTATATTATATATTAATCGTTGTTTTCATCCCATACAAAATGGAAGTGTGGTCCAAAACGTTCAAATGCCGCTTTGTTCAATTCTTCCTGGTGGTCGGGGTGTGCAATGGAAATAATCAGCTTTGCCCTGTCCTGGAGGCTTCTGCCGTAAAGATTTACTGCTCCGAATTCGGTTACCAGCCAGTGGATATTTGCGCGTGTACTTACCACACCTGCCCCTGGTGTAAGAATAGGCGCTATTTTGCTCATTCCCTTATTGGTTATTGAGGGCATGGCAATAATGGGTTTCCCCCCCCGGCTTAGCGAAGCTCCCCGCAGGAAGTCAATCTGACCCCCTACACCCGAATAGAATTTTGTGCCGATGGAGTCGGCGCAAACCTGTCCGGTAATGTCAATCTGCAGAGCTGAATTGATAGCTGTTACCTTCGGGTTTTTGGCAATTACGGCAACACGGTTGGTGTACTTCACATCCTGCATGGCTACCCCCGGATTGTCGTGAACAAAATCATACAGTTTTTTAGATCCCATCAGGAAGGTGGCCACCATTTTGCCCTTGTCGATTTTCTTATTTTTTCCGTTTACCACTCCCTTGTCAACCAGCGGAAGAATGCCGTCGGCAAACATTTCAGAATGTACCCCCAGATCCTTATGGTTTCCAAGCATGGAAAGCACAGCATTCGGTATGGCCCCAATACCCATTTGAAGGGTCGCCCCATCTTCAACCAGTTCGGCAACATACCGCCCTATTTTGCGGTCGGTATCGCAAATCGGGCCAGGTTCAGCCGCAATAAGTTCACTGTCATCTTCTATAAACACATCGATGTCGTTGGTGTGAATCATGGCATCACCAAAAGCTCTCGGAACATTTGGGTTTACAATGGCGATAACGGTATCGGCCCTTTCAACAGCAGCAAGGGTGGCATCAACCGAAGTTCCGAGCGACGCATAACCAAACTTATCGGGAACAGAAATCTGGATCATGGCAACATTCACCTTCAGGTATCCTTCCCGGATAAGACGCTGGGTCTCCTGCAGAAAGACCGGGATGTAATCGGCGTAACCCGCCTGTGTCTGCTGCCTGACATTATGCCCTACAAAAAAGGATTCGAGCTGAAATATGCCTTCAAATTCCGGACTGGCATATGGTGCAGGCCCTTCGGTGTGGATGTGCTGAATGCGTACGTTTCTGAATTCTTTGTTCTTTCCGCGTTCGCACATTGCCTTAATCAGGGGATGAGGTGTAACCGCTACACTGTGAAGGTGAACCCTGTCATTCGACTTAATTACTTTGACTGCTTCGCTTGCACTGATAAATTTAATGTTTTTCATGTTATACTATTAATTAAACATCGGAGTAAATGGAATCGGCCCCATAATAAAGGGATAATTGGTGGAATTGAATTCCATGGCTTATTTCAATTTATTTTCCGGTAAATAATTGGGCTTTTAATTCAGGCCGCAAATATATAAAATCTAACCCCCATATAAACTTTCGAATATCATATTTGGTTGTTCAAAAGGTTTTGTAAACTGAATGTTAAAACAGCCTTATTTTATAGCTTTTTCCATCCCTTAAAATATGTTTTACAGCATGATTTTAAGGTATGGCTGATGCCTGAACCCACTTCAAAAAAAAACAGCTTCAATCTGTAGAGGTAATTTTGGGGAATTCTCAAATTTTTTATTTGATTTCGACCGGACTGAAAAAGTAATCGGCGGAGGGTTTGTTTTTATTATTCACGGAACTTATATAGGCATAAATAAAGCAATTCCTTTTTTGAAATTTTTTTACAGATGTACATTCTTAAGATTTTCTCAGCTTTACTTCTGTTTATTGATAATTTATTTGCCTGTACCTATCCAAAAACAGTATATTTGATGAAGGATAATAGTATAAATAATTGAAAATAATTAACTGATGTGGATAATTCGTTTTTTAATAAATCCATTACATTTAACTGCTATTGTTGTTAGTCAGGAATTAAATACATATAAATAATGACACGTTTATCGCATCGAATATATATTTCTACATTAACAGTGATAACCGTTTTCCTTTTTGTTTCAATAGGAATTTTTGGTGCTGATTATTACTCAACTGAACTTGGCGAACGCCACTTTCATCACCAATACGATTTATTAAAACCTACGGGTACAATTGGTCATGGATTAGGAATTGCCGGTTCTGTATTTCTGCTTATTGGTGTTTTTTGGTATATGGCACGTAAGCGTTTCAGGCGACTGTCAAACATAGGTAAGTTGAAGTATTGGCTGGAATTCCACATTTTTTTATGTATTCTGGGCCCGGTTTTGATTCTGTACCATACCACATTCAAATTTGGCGGTATAGTAGCTGTTAGTTTCTGGAGCATGGTGGCTGTGGTACTCAGCGGAGTAATCGGGCGGTTTATATACCTGCAGATTCCCAGAACTATCCAGGGAAGGGAATTGAGTATGAGTGATTTAAATCGGATTGAAAATGATTTATTTATAGAAATCAGTAATATATACAACATTGATGGTGAGATCATTTCCACACTGAACGATAAATTAACCGGCAGAAAACCCAATGAAGGTGCTAATTTACTGGCGAGAATTGTAAAAAGGTTTCGTTTCGAGCTCCGGTTGATAAAGGAATTAAAAACGGAGCTGAGATCAAAACACCTTTCTTCAGGGAACTTTCTTAAAGTAGTAAAGCTGTTTAAATTAAAAATTAAACTGAACCGTCGCATAAACTGGCTGACGTCGATGCAAAATTATTTGAGGTACTGGCATGTGGTACATCTTCCGTTTGCGTTAATAATGCTGGCAATAATGTTGATACATGTTGCTGTAGCAGTGTTATTTGGTTATACCTGGATATTTTAACAATGGAATCACTGATTGAAAAAATAATCATTTACGGCGTAGTTGGAATCTTTCTGCTGGTGGTGCTTTGGGTTTATATACGGAAACTGCATCGCGAATCGCATATTGTGGAAGAAAAAATCAAGTTAGCAAAAGAATACGGTTTTCATGAACCGGTTTCACTTCACCCTGTTGTCGATGTTAATTCCTGCATTCAAAGCGGGGCCTGCATTCAAGCCTGTCCCGAAAAAGACATACTTGGAATCCGTAACGGAAAGGCGACGGTTATTAATGCCAGTCACTGCGTAGGTCACGGGGCCTGTTTTCATGCATGTCCCACACAGGCAATTACCTTATGTATGGGTACAGAAAAAAGGGGTATTGATTTGCCGCATGTCAATCAGTATTTCGAATCGAATGTAAAAGGGATTTTTATTGCGGGCGAAATAGGCGGAATGGGGTTGATAAAAAATGCGGTTGAACAGGGAAAACAAGCTGTGGAAAACATTGTCCGGTCTTTGAACGGAAAGGGAAGGGAAGCCTATGATCTGATTATTGTTGGTGCCGGACCGGCAGGAATCTCAGCCACTCTGATGGCTAAAAAGCATCATTTAAAAACATTAACTCTCGAGCAGGATACCCTTGGTGGTGCTGTTTTTACATTTCCACGTTCCAAAATTGTAATGACTTCTCCCATGGATTTGCCGCTGCATGGAAAAGTAAAACTGTTTGAAACAGATAAGATTGAGTTGCTGAAACTTTGGAATACTGTGCTGACAAAAAATGATATTAAAGTTGAAGAAAATAAAAAAGTTGAAAGAATAGTGCCTGATAATGGTGGTTTTCGGGTACTGACAACTGATGGCACAGGGTATACCACAAAAAAAGTCTTGCTTGCGATTGGCCGCCGGGGTTCTCCCCGAAAACTGAATGTTCCGGGTGAAAAATCAACAAAGGTTGCCTATCGCTTGTTGGAGCCGGAATTGATTTTCAATAAAAAAATAGTGGTAGTTGGTGGAGGTGATTCAGCGGTTGAAGCGGCATTACTTTTAGCCCGTAAAAATGTGGTTACACTCTCGTACCGTAAAGATGCATTTTCACGACTTAAACATAAAAATAGAGAAATTCTGGAAGAATTTCTTATAGCAGGAAGACTCGAAGTATTGTTAAATTCTGAATTAAAATCGATAGATGATAAAATTGTAAGTATTGAAGTTGCAGGTAAGGACAATCTTCTCCAGCTGGAAAACGATTTTGTGTATATATTTGCAGGAGGTGAATTACCTTCAGGATTTTTAAAAAATGCTGGTATTGAAATAATCCCTAAATTTGGAGAAGCAATAATGAAACACGAAAAAAGATGAAAGTGATGGTCATTTGTATGTGTTAGGTTGTGGGATTAAAAACAAAATCAGCTCAGAATTAATGGGCCTAACCTTTAAAAATAGTCTTCTGCTTTTTATATTTCTGGCAGTGTCGGGCATAGCTGCAGCACAGCTTTCTCCTGGAGAACTGTCTAAGGCTCATGCACACATCGCAGGGTTGGCCAACTGTACAAAGTGTCATACATTAGGCGAAAAGGAAACGACATCAAAATGTCTGAAATGCCATAAGGAGATTAATAACTTAATTGACCAACACAAAGGATTTCATGGAACTGCAGCCGGCAGTGGAAAAGAGTGCCATGATTGTCATGGCGAACATTTTGGCCGCGATTTTCAAATTATCCGTTTTGAGAAGGATACCTTTAATCATCGCCTGACATCATATGAACTGGAAGGAAAACATTCTGAAATTGAATGTACTGACTGTCACAAACCGGAACTTATTCAAAACAATGTATCGCAGAAAAAAGGGTTCACATGGTTGGGCCTCGGTACCAGGTGTCTGGATTGTCATTCCGATTTTCACCAGAATATACTTTCAGATGATTGCCTTTCCTGTCATAATCAAACGGCATTCACTCCGGCTCCAGGATTTAATCATTCAAAAACTGACTTTCCTCTTATTGGAAAACATCAGTTTGTTGATTGTAAAAAGTGTCATGAAACCGTACAACGAAACGGACTGGAATTTCAGCAGTTTGCCGGTGTTGAATATTCAAACTGCACTTCATGTCATGAGGATGTTCATCAGAATAAATTTGGAAACGATTGCCGGAAATGCCACAATGAGTTTTCATTTCACGAAGTTGCCCAATTGAGCGCCTTTAATCATGAAGAGACTAATTATCCGTTGCGTGGTAAACATGTTTTTGTGGGATGTAAAAAGTGCCACACTAGCGGCGTTTATACCAAACCATTGAATCATCAGTACTGTACCGACTGCCACTACGACTACCATGAGGGTCAATTCAGAAAGGATGAAGTTTTGCAGAATTGCAAAGAGTGCCATTCAGTTAATGGATTTGCACCATCATCTTATGGAATTGCCCAGCACAATAAAACTGATTTTAAGCTGGAGGGTGCGCATCTTGCAACACCCTGCTTCGCCTGCCATAAAAAAACGGATGATTGGAGATTTTCTGGTTTAGGAAGCCGCTGCATCGATTGCCACGATAATATTCATAAAGGTTATTTCGATGAAAAATTTCTTGCCGGAAGTGACTGTAAAAATTGCCATTCAGTAATGGTTTGGAACAAGGTAACCTTCGATCATGATGAAACCGGTTTTAAACTTCAGGGGAAACACGCGCAGACAACTTGCAGGCAATGCCATTTTGCAGAAAGCGAAATGGAAATGAAACAACAATTTACCTGGAATAATGAGTTGTGTACCAATTGCCATGAGGATGCACATTTCGGTCAATTTACCAAAAATGGGGAAACCAATTGTGAACGATGTCACACATTTACCGATTGGGAACCCAATAAATTTGACCATGATAATGCCCGTTTTAAACTCGACGGCAAACATGCGGGTTTGGCCTGTATCAGTTGCCACAAGTCAAACGACGAATTATTAAAGGGTTATATCGTTTATAAATTTGAAGACATATCATGCCAAAGTTGCCATTAATGCTGGGATTGATTTTGCTGTCGTACTATAATCGTGTGCAGCAAAATCCACATGGTGAAACCTTGCAGTTTAGCTGCACTGATTGTCATACTACAGAGGGATGGACATTTTCTGCCGAAACTGCTTTATTTCGTCATGATTCAACCAATTACAGGCTTGAAGGGCAGCATGTTTACACCGATTGTAAAACCTGTCACACTTCTCTTGTATTCTCAGAGGCAAAAACAAATTGCATGGATTGTCACACCGATATGCATCGTAATACTGTGGGACCAGACTGTGCTGAATGTCATACACAAAACTCATGGATAGTTTCCAACACAACCGAGATTCATCAAAACGTTGGATTTCCATTACTGGGTGCGCATAATCATGCTGATTGTGCATCCTGCCATACTTCCGTTTCCCGTCTTGAATTTCCTCCTTTAGGTACAGATTGCATTGATTGCCACAGGAAGGACTACCTGGCGACTACTCAGCCAAACCATCAGGAGGCCGGATTTTCAACAAATTGTGTAGAATGTCACAAATTGGAAGCATTTGAGTGGACATTGTCAGGAATAAACCATGATTTTTTTCCTTTAACAAAAGGGCATCAGGTAAATGATTGTGCAGCTTGTCATACTTCCGGATTTTTTGAACCAGTTTCCAGTGAGTGCATCAGCTGCCACCAGCAGGATTATAACACTGCTTCCAATCCCTCTCATCAGGGTTCAGGATTTTCAACAAGCTGTACGGAGTGTCATTCTACTGATCCCGGCTGGACTCCTGCAGAATTTAAAGACCACGATGCTGTTTATTTTCCCATATATTCAGGTGAACATCGCGGAGAGTGGGAAAATTGTACAGAGTGCCATATACAACCTGGTAATTATTCTTCATTCAGTTGTATTGAATGCCATGAACACAACCGGTCGGATATGGATGAAGAGCACGGAGGAATAAACGGATACAGTTTCAACAGTATGGCTTGTTTTGCCTGCCACCCATCCGGCAGGGAAGAGGAGTCGTTTAATCACAATACCACGGGATTTTCATTGAAAGGAGCGCATGTTCAAACAAGTTGCAGCGATTGTCATTCACAAAGTTATTCGGGTACTTCAGTCGCCTGCAGCAGTTGCCACACAAATCAATATAACCAGGCACAGGAACCGGGACACACTGCAGCGGGAATTTCTACCGAATGTGAAATATGTCACACTGAAGATGGCTGGATTCCCTCACAATTCGACCATAATTCAATAAGCGGATTTGAACTTACCGGCGGCCATTCCATCAGGCAATGTTCCGAATGTCACCAGGGATCCACAAAAAATACCAGTCCTGAGTGTATCAGCTGTCATCGGGAGAATTATACTGACGCTGAAAACCATTCGGCTTTAAATTATCCTACTGATTGTATGCAGTGCCATTCCACCAACATTTGGGAAGACGCTGAATTTGATCACAATGCCACCAGCTTCCCGCTTACAGGTAGTCATCTCGCCACAGAATGTTCAGCCTGTCATACAAATGGATATGCAGGAACTTCCATGGATTGTTTTTCCTGTCATCTGCCGGATTACAATGAAACAGGAAATCCAAACCACAATTCGATTGGAATTTCAGTAAATTGTGAAGAATGCCATTCCACTGATATTGGCTGGGAACCGGCAATGTTCCCCAATCATCAGGATTTTTATGCGCTTAATGGTGCACATGCTTCCATTGCAGGTAGTTGTGTATTGTGCCATAATGGAAATTATCAGAATACACCAGTCAACTGTTTTGGATGCCACGCTTCTGATTACAATAGTACCAATGATCCTGTACATTCTGCTGCACTTTTCCCTACTGACTGTGAAACATGCCATTCAGAAACTGTCTGGACACCGTCAACGTTTCAGCATGATGCGCTTTATTTTCCTGTATACAGCGGAGAACATCGCGGTGAATGGAGTTCTTGTAGCGATTGCCATACGGAATCATCGAATTATTCCCTTTTTTCATGTATTCATTGTCATGAGCACAACCGGAATGAAGCGGATAGTGAGCACCGCGAGGTAAATGACTATGTTTACAACAGCATGAATTGCCTGGCATGTCATCCAAACGGATCAGAAGATGAATAGAAATAATTCAAATAGAATTTCTTTTTATCTGGCTGCACTTCTTCAGCTGGTTTTTATTTCAGTGACAGCGCAGGAATCCCAGATTATCAGGGAAGGAGTGGTATCTTACCTGTCAGGGAAAAATGTTTATGTGAAATTTAGAAGTACTGAAGGAATAGAAAATGGTGATACGTTATTTATTAAGCAGTATCAACATCTTGTTCCGACGCTGGTTGTTCAAAACCATTCATCCATTTCCTGCCTGTGTATACCATTAAACGATTTCCAATTTCAGGTATCCGATACCATTTATGTCCGGATGGTACAACCAAATACTGCCGTGCTTTCTGAACCTCAGAATGAAGAATTGCCCGAAAAAGATGTGAGTGAACAAGTATTAACCTCTGCCGAAAAGGAATCAAATAAATCCACTACCCAACAAGATATTTCCGGGCGGATTTCACTTTCTTCCTATTCAAATTTTTCTGATCCGGGATCGGATGACTTGCATCGGTTCAGGTACACCCTAACGTTGAAGGCAGCAAACGTCATGGATTCAAAAACCTCCCTGGAATCTTATATTTCCTTCATGCATAAGCTGAATCACCGGGATGTTGTGAAGGAAAATTTTAATAACGCACTAAAGATTTACAACCTTGCTTTGAAATATGATTTTAATGAAACCACCTCATTGTGGGCCGGACGTAAAATAAATCCCAACATTGCCAATGTTGGGGCAATTGACGGATTTCAGTTTGAAAAGCATTGGGATGGATTTTTTGCAGGTGTTGCAGCTGGAACCAGACCCGATTACATGGATTATGGGTACAACGTTCATTTACCTGAATACGGAGGTTATGCCGGACATTCAGTAAAGACAAAAAATGGCTATCTTCAAAGCACCCTTGCCTTTTTCGAGCAGCGGAATCATTCCAAAACCGACCGGAGGTTTATCTATTTTCAGCATTCAAATTCAACGATAAAGAGTATGAATGTTTTTTCATCGTTTGAACTTGATTTGTATAAGCTTGAAAATGGTAAGCCTAAAAATGCATTAACGCTCATAAGTTTATATTTCTCCGCCCGCTACAGTTTTACAAGGAGATTATCAATGTTTGGTTCGTACGATAACCGTAAAAATGTGATCTATTACGAAACGTTCAGGAATTATTCCGAAGAAATACTGCAGCAGGCCAGCAGGCAGGGTTTACGTTTTCGGGTAAATTACCGCCCTGTCAACAAGTTAATTCTTGGTATTCATGCCGGAACGCGTATCCGGAAAGAAGAATCCCGTGCAACAAACACATTCAACGGATTGGCAACCTACACAAACGTTCCAACGATTGATGCTTCTATAACTGCTTCGGCAAACCTGATGCAAACAGCATATCTCGACGGCCAGATTTTTGGCGGACGGCTCTCAAAAGATATTATAAAGGGGAAACTCAGCAGCACAATTCAATACCGGCATGTTGATTTTAAATACGTTGGCTTAAGTTCTGCACTCAGTCAAAACATTGGTGAACTCGATTTTTCCTGCTATATCAGCAAAAAATGGTACTTTTCTGTTAACTTTGAGTTTACTTTTCAAGAAGAATATAATCAAAACCGGCTGTATTTTAACCTTCGCCATAGATTATAATTCAATTGTATGTAAGAAACTATCCTAAGTGAATCAGCAGCGAAAAAATACTTTTCTGATTGTCAGTCAAATATAAGGTCGGAGGTTTCAGGTTATCACTACCATACGATGTGATTAAATTCAACATTTAGTTTGGTAAAAATGATGCAAAATAATTCTTCAGCTACTGCTCTATTTGATTACAGAATAAAAAATTATCCCTTTTCCCCAGAAATTCATTTTGTTGAGGTTTTCTTAAGAATAGTTCATATTGAACCTTTCTTTTTTTTTATGTTCATATTTCCGTATTTTTATAAAAAATTAAAAACCTATGCAGTATGTTAAAGGAAAAAGTACTTAAAGCACTGAACGACCAGATTAATGCTGAGCAATATTCAGCCCTTATGTATCTGTCGATGTCGGCCTGGCTGGAAGACAAAGGTCTCCCCGGGTTTGCCAACTGGATGTATATTCAGTACCAGGAAGAATTAACCCATGCCAACAAAATTTTCAAGTTTGTTGTCGAACGTGACGGAAAAGTGGAATTAAAAGCCATAAAGCAGATGCCGGTTGATTTCAGCAGCATACTGGAAGTGGTGGAAAAAACACTTGAACATGAACAGCATGTAACGGAGTTAATAAACAATATTGTTGATGTGGCTAACGATGAACGTGATCATGCCACCCAAAGCTTTATGCAGTGGTTTGTTGATGAACAGGTAGAGGAAGAATCCAATGTATCGGAAATTCTTGACAGCCTCAGGCTGATTGAAGGTGAAGCCAAGGGAAACGGATTGTTTATGCTCGACCGGGAACTGCGCCAGCGCACATTTGTTGATACGACACAGGCAGTATAATATTTAAAGAATTTTTTATTAAGTTGTAAAGGCTGCCGTTGTGCAGCCTTTCGTGTTTGTGGCAGATGCTGCTAAGAATCGCACATTGGAGAATCAGCGGGGTTGCGTTGCATCAGAACCTTTATAAGCAGTTGCGGGCTTACGCCAGTAAAGGGTTTTGTTTGCTCTTTTTCCGGCCAGTATACTGTCCTTTGTTGTGCTGACGAAAAGTAACAGGAACAATAATTTCGCGTTAGCATTAAAGAGGCAGGCAGGTTATTATTTATCTTTGTACTTATAAATTACTTTACATACTGAAAAGATTGGAAGCAGGAATACATGGAAGAATTAAGTCATAAACAGGTTGAATCAGGGATGAACAATACAACAGCTGAATTTACCGAACTTGTTCATGCGCGCTATAAAAACCTGAAGCTGATATGCCGGATGAATTGGGATGAGCCCGCACTTGCAAGGCTGGATAAAGCCTTTCATCTTGTTTCTGACGCTATTGGGGATCAAAAGTTTCAAACCGGTGAATACATTCTTTTTCATTCACTTGATGTGGCTGCAATTATTGCTGCTGAGATTGGTCTGGAACCCAATTCTGTAATAACGGGTTTGCTTCATAACATTATGTATGCAGGCCTTGAAAAAAAAGTGCTGCGTGAAGAAATTGAGCATCATTTCGGGCAATCGGTTTTTACTATTCTTGAAGGAATGGCAAAAATTAATGCGCTTGGAACCGATACGGTAGATCTGCACCCTGAAAATTACAGAAACCTTTTGATGGCACTTGCCGGCGATGTTCGGGTTATTCTTATTAAAACTGCCGACCGGCTTCAGGTTTTACGAAACCTTGATATTTACGACGACAATGCCCGGGGCAGGTTGGTAAATGAAACTTCTTATTTATATGCTCCCCTGGCGCACCGCCTGGGGTTGTACTCGATCAATTCTGAATTGCAGGACATTTGCCTGAAATATCAGCACCGGGAAAGCTACGATTATATTATTCACCGGCTGAAGGAAACGGAAAAGGAACGGGAAAATTTTGTGGCTGAATTTGTGAAGCCACTGGAGAAAAAATTACAGGAGAAAGACTTCCGGTTCTCAATGAAAGCCCGTACAAAATCCATTTTTTCTATCTGGAATAAAATGCAGAAAAAGATGGTTTCGTACGATGAAGTAATGGATTTGTTTGCCATACGTATTATTCTTGATTCGAAGCCTGAAAATGAAAAATCCGACTGCTGGACAGTATATTCCATTATTACCGACCAGTACCAGGCAAACCCGGAACGTATGCGCGACTGGATAACCATACCAAAATCAAACGGGTATGAATCCCTGCATGCAACGGTTATGGGGCCGCAGGGACGATGGGTGGAAGTACAGATACGAACCCGCCGTATGGATGATGTAGCCGAAAAAGGCCTTGCCGCCCACTGGAAATATAAAGGAGGAAAAGCCAGTTCGGGTTTCGATGTATGGCTGGCCGGCATACGCGAAATATTGGAAAACCCTGAACTGAATGTGGTTGATTTTATCGACCACTTTAGTATGGATATTTATAAGGAGGAAATTTTTGCTTTTACGCCCAAAGGTGACCTGAAGAAAATGCCGGCTGGTTCAACCATTCTCGACTTTGCCTATGAAATTCATTCACATCTGGGCGATAAATGTGTAGGGGGATTGGTGAATGGCAAAAAGGTAACCCTGAAGTACAAGTTAAAAAACGGCGACCAGGTTTCAGTTGAAACTTCCAACAACCAAAAGCCGAAACTGGACTGGCTTGATTTCCTAGTAACCTCAAAAGCCAAAAGCAGGGTGCGTGCAAGCCTGAATGAAGAACAAAAAAAACGGGCTGCACAGGGGCGGGAGATATTGGTGCGGAAGTTTAAAAACTGGAAGTTGGATTTAAATGATGAAGCCATCCGGAAAATTTTGAAAAAGTATGAATTTAAACTGGCTATCGATTTTTACTGTGAACTGGCCGATGGAAAAATAAACCCCCTTGAAGTAAAATCACTTTTTGCAGAAAAGCCCGGGGAAGATAATTCACGGACAAAGATGGAAGAATTGCTGCCGTCGAAAACTTTAAAAGAATTTACCTTTGACGGGGGCGACGATTATCTGATTATCGACAATAACCTTAAAAACATCAACCATAAACTGGCCAGATGCTGTAACCCGGTGTTTGGTGATCCGGTTTTTGGATTTGTTACCATTAATAATGGAATAAAAATTCACCGGAACACCTGTCCTAATGCCACGCAGATGAAGGAGCGCTTCCCCTACCGGATTATAAAGGCAAAGTGGAAGGACACCACCAGTTCTGGTGCGTTTTTAACAACCCTGCACATTTCGGGTGTCGATGAGGCAGGAATTGTATCGGAAATATCGCATATTATAGCAAAAGATACCGGCGCCAAACTGCGTTCAATCAACATTAATTCGAACCGCGGCAAGTTTGAGGGTTTATTAAAGCTGTCGGTCTACAATACCGATCACCTTGAGTTTCTTGTTCATAAAATGAAAAAGGTGAAGGGGGTAATTTCTGTAACCAGAGGAGAAACATGAATAAAAACCAGATTAATGTATTGATTGCACCCAATTCCATGAAAGGCAGTATGAGTGCATTTGAATTTGCAGATGTAGTGGAGGAAGCTTTTTTGAAGGTTTCGCCAAATTTTTCGGTTCGAAAAATTCCTGTAGCCGACGGAGGTGATTTCACAGGTGAGGTATTGCAATCGGCCTTTCAGGCCCGCCTGGTGGAAGTTACAGTGCACGATCCTGTTGGCCGACCAGTGTTGTCGAAATTTGCTTTGTCGGATAAAACTGCCTTGATTGAAATGGCCGATGCCTCGGGAATTAAACTCATGAAAGGCCATGAATTAAACCCATTGGAAACCTCTTCTTATGGTACAGGAGAGCTTATTGCAGCAGCAATTGAAAAAGGCTGTACAGAAATTTTACTGGGAGTGGGAGGGAGCGCTACTGTTGACGGAGGCTCAGGAATGATGCAGGCCCTTGGATTTCAGTTTTTCGATGTGAAAGGAAATTCTGTTGACGCAAAAGGTGAGAACCTTATAAAAATAAATTCGGTTAAAAAACCTGTATTGTCATCTGATATTACCTTCAGGATTATTACTGATGTTGATAATCCCCTGCTTGGGAAAGAGGGAGCAGCAGCAGTGTTTGGTCCCCAGAAAGGAGCCACTCCGGAGCAGGTTGAGCAGTTGGAGAAAGGCCTGACCACATGGTCCCGTTTGCTTGAAACGGAAAGCGGCAGAAAACTGCAAGACATGAAAGGTGCAGGTGCGGCAGGAGGCCTGGCAGTTCCTTTGGTGGCTTGGGCCAATGCGGAAATTGTTCCGGGTGCAGCTTTTGTCCTTTCAGTTCTGGGGTTTGATGAGCAGGTTAAGTGGGCCGATGTTGTGATTACCGGGGAAGGAAAAATCGACAGTCAAACCTTAAATAATAAAGCACCTAAAGCTGTTGCCGATGCTGCCCGAAAAGCAGGTAAGCCGGTGTTGGCAATTGGTGGAACAGTGGAGCCGGAAGCTTCGGCTGTATTTGACGGAGGTGCTTTTAGCTTCCTTAACAGTCCGGTGACTCTGCCAGCAGCTATGGCCAATGCAAAAAGTTATCTTTATGATTTTTCTTCAGAACTTGCCAAACTTCTGCTTTGTTTTTGCAAAAAGTGATTAATACAGTTCAAACTTTTTTTTAAATTAAACTGTTTAGTTTTTAACACATATTGCAATAGTTCTTCCTCTGGCAGGATATTTGTTTTAACAACATGAAAAAGTACCTGTTGTATGAGTTTGATATGTATTGTAGGTTTTTTAAACAATATTGCTATTTTTGAAGTTTAACAGCAAAAAAGAAATTAATTAGATAACTTAAAAGTAAAAAAAATGAAAAATTTATTTTTGGTAATGGCTGCTCTCATGCTGTCGGTTTTTTCATTTGCACAGGATGCTGCAGAATTAATCAATCAGGGAAATGAAGCGATGAAGGCTGAGAACTATGAAAAAGCTTTTCAGCTTTACGATCAGGGAATGAAAAATATTGGCGAAGTTGAAGTAGACCCTTCCATTAATTTTAATATAGGTTTTGCTGCCTATAAATCAAACAACCTGCAGGGGGCTGTTGAGTATTTCGATAAAGCCATTAAAGCAGGTGTAAATATTTCGAAAAGCCATGAATACAAGGCACTGGCTTATAATGATAATGAGAAATACGATAAAGCGGTAGCCAGTTATGAGGAGGCAATTGCCACAGCTGACGGGGATACCGACCCCCTGATATATAATGCAGCCATTGCTGCTTACCGTGGAGATATGTACGACAAGGCAGTTGAACTTTTCAGCAAAAGTGTTGAAAACAATTATAAGGGAGAAACGGCTCTTTATTACAAAGCGGTTACTTTGCGTAAACTAAATAAGGACAATGAATATAAAGCTACCCTTGAAGAAGGTGTAAAGAAATTTCCGAAAGAAGATCGGATTTCAGATGCCCTTGCCAATGTTTATGTTTCTGAAGGAAATGAACTTTATAAAAAAGGTGTAGCCATTTTAACGGCTGCCAACCAAAAAGTGAGCAGCGGAGCCATATCTACTGCCGATGATGCCTATACTGCAGAAGTGGATAAGGCAAAAAAAGAATTCAGTGCTGCCGTAGATGTACTCGATAAAGCGCTTACACTGGATCCGGAAAATCAAAATGCCAAAAAATTGAAAGAGGCGAGCGAAGCAGTTCTTCAATCGTAACAGAGAAAACAAACAGGTATAAAAACAGCCACAGGATATAACCCTGCGGCTGTTTTTTTTGGGGCATGGTTGTCGCATAACTGAGCGAACCTGCTCATGCACGATATCCCTCCATCATTGAGAATGGCACCTTTTATTCAATTCCACACCTTTTTTGTACATATTCAATTAACTGCATATTATGACATAAGCGCATGAAGTATGCAGCAATCCAGGACATATTGTCATAAAAATTCATATCGCATTGTTCAAAATCTTCAAATTTTGTATTGGAACAGGAATTGATCAATCCTACATCAGAAAATAATAAATAAAAAAATTTAAAATTTAATGAATAGGAGGAAAAGTAATGAATTTAGTAAAATTTCACAATCCGTACCGTACTGTTAACCAAAATTTGGTAGACCAGGTATTCAGCAATTATTTGCACAACGATTATCATGAAACTCATTTGAACAATTGCAACAGCAAACCGGCAACCAATATTTTTGAAACCGAAAAGGAATTCAGACTTGAAATGTTGCTTCCCGGATTTAAAAAAGAAGACGTACAGTTGAAGATTCACGAAAATGTTCTTACTGTTAAAGCAGAGCTTCCCCAGCAAGAAGAAGAACAGGAACCGGAATATAAATACGAGCACCGTGAATTTGAAGCCTACAGCTTCGAACGCAAATTCAAAGTTCCGAATACTGTAAATGCCGATAACATTGCGGCCCGTTTTGAAAATGGTATACTGGAACTGGTACTTCCCAAAAAAGAAGAAGCACTGCCGAAACCACCGGTAGACATTAAAATAGCTTAATTAAGTACGAATCAACAGAGGAAAGTTATGAATAACCCGGTTAAATGCCGGGTTATTTATTGGTTTTCTGATGTATAGGCCCGATAACTGAATATCTGGCTTTTTATTTGACCAACTTTGCATTGTCATAATTTTCTGAGGACATTATTCTGCCCTTGTATGAGTTTTTAATGAACACATTCGTAGAAGATTGCTTCAGGACAGGATGTGAAAAGGAGGAATTTCATGAACTGACAATTATTCTCATTCTTTTTACTCAGGTCAGGAAAGACACATTTTTTATCTTTCTTATACCTTGACTATTCTGAAATTATTCTTATATTTAGATATAGAATAAAACATATGACTGTTATATTGATTGCATATTTTTAAAAGTCAAACGTCAACCATTCGTATATGTATCCTGAAAATACGATTGCATTTCTTTTATACTTCTGGCAGGATTCCAAATCTTTTTCAGGAGTAACTTCTTTAAATACTAATTTTTTAGTAAATACCTAAAATAACATGAATCGCTACATTAAGCAACTCATTGAAGATTTAAATCGTGTGGCTGGAGATCCACCACAGAAACCACACATTGAACCGCCTCCCCACCTGGAGGATGATCCGGTGATCGCAGAGTTGGCACTGGTTCCTTTTAAGCCAATTGAAGAATGGACTGGAATTAAAAAGGAAGTGTTTCCTGATATGATTTATCTGAATGGTGACCAGTGCCAACAACTGAATGAGGCTATTCTAAGAGTATTCGGGTCTCTGAATCTTTCACTGGACACTGTTCCGTCTGATATTCCGCCGGAAATACTCTATGAGGTGCTTATTTCCAACTGGGATTATCCGGTTCAGTACCTACCTTCTTCGGGGATGGATGTTGAATTCTGCTCCGGCAATCCGGATACATGTCCATGGGGACCATACTGCTCCTGCGGCATGCCGGATGATCCGGATTTATATCTGGCTGAAGAAATAACGGAACCTTGTGATTTAAGCAAAGCAGGCTTCGAAGATGAATATTTCGAAGAATTAGACGGACTCTATAATGATGACGGAACAAAAGTCGACATTGATTCCATTCCGTTGCCGTCGCTGTGTGTAATATGTAAACTCCATATGTGCGATGACCAGGAAGAAAATCTGCTTTGCTTGATGAACCGGAATGACCAGCGCAATGCAAAAAATTTTGAGTGTGGTATGTTTGAGAAGATTTAATACGCATGGTGGATCTGCTGTCCGTTAGTTTCTCATGAATTTATCCCCAGATTTGTTTTTCTACCTGGCTTCTTAGGATTATAATCAACTTTTGCACCTTGTTGGTTCCCATAACGGGTGAATATGGTTGAATCAAAATCCAACGTGTAATTATCAAACAGCAAATTGTTAAAAAACCAGTGGTAGAGCTGGGTAAAAACTTCTTTGTTTGTTGATTGGGAGAACCTGCTAAAATACCTCTGAAATGCGTTCCGGTAAAGATAGTTTATTATATGTCTCATCTATTTTGAAGCTTTTTCTGGAATTGCTGCATCAACGAAATCCCTCGCCATGGAGTAATTTCTTTATCTGGAAAATCAATCTTTAGTTCCATTTGCCAAGCAAGAAAATCACAATTAGCCTCTAATGACCGCCATTAGAAATGATTCCTATTTACAGATCTGGGATTATTTAAAAAAATGTTACTTTTAGAAAAAATTGAACAACCCTTTATTATCCCATTAGAGCCATGGGATTTTTTCAACATTCAATATTTAACAAATACCTAAATATTTTTTAATTCTCTTTTTAAAACTATTTTTGCTTTAGAAAAACTATAGCGTTATGACCAAACGGAAAAGAGGAAAAACAGTTAAAATGACCTCTCCTGAAAGTTATATCAGGCAGAGGGCACGCACATTACCCATCCATGAATGTTGGATAAATCCGGAATGGGAAGAGCCAGGAATTGCCAGTATAATGGTTTCCCGGAAACATACCAATGGCAATTTAACAGCAGGATTATATCTTGTTGATTTGAAATGCCTTGGGGTAAAAGATGCGCAATATTTTTTTAATATCTCTCCTTTAGAATACAAAAACCTGCTTAGTATAAGGGGTGAAGCAAATCAACCGGAAAATGTGGATTACACTCTGGTGCACAACATTATTTATGCAGGAATAGAGTTCGCCGAAGATTACGGTTTTAAACCCCATAAGGATTTTTTGGTGGCAAAGTATATTCTGGAAGAAGATACTGAAGATATTGAATTCATTGATATTACATGCGGAGAAAATGGAATGCCATTTTTTATGAGAGGACCTCTTGAAAGCGAAATGGATACTGCCAGGATAATTGCTCAGCTTGAAAAAACAGCCGGCCCGGGAAATTATGGCTTTGCAAATCAACTGCCGTTTGAAGATGGGGATGAAGAATGGGATGATGATACTTTTGAAGAGGATTTTGAGAATGATGATACATGGACATGGGGAGGAATTTTCAGGCGACCCGTTTGATGTGAAACCGGATTTTAATGAAAAAGATGTTCAAAACAGCAGCACCTTTGAATTCAAAATTCAGATAAAGGATATTTCCAAACCTCCGGTCTGGCGAAGGGTAACGGTTCCATCCTATTTCAGCTTCTTCCAGTTTCACTACATCATTCAGGTTGTTTTTGGATGGACAAACAGTCATCTCTACCAGTTTTCGGAAAAGTTTTTTGGTTCAGAAAAAGTTCTTACCACCATTTATGAAGATCATGAGGTTGGTGATGAGCAGCAGATTGAAGCAGAAGATGTTCTGCTTTCTGATGTTTTTAACAAGGAAAATCAAAAATATACCTACACCTATGATTTTGGTGACTCCTGGGAACACCTGATAACATTGGAAAAAATAATTCCTGAGGTTGCCCGTATGCCTCATTTGCTTGATGGAAAAGGCGCCTGTCCGCCTGAGGATTGCGGAGGTGTTTGGGGATATGAGAATATGAAAAAGGTATTGGAAGATAAATCTCACCCTGAATACATGGAATACAGGCAGTGGCTTGGACTGGAGAGTAAGGAATCCTGGAACCCGAATGCTTTTGATGTTGAGGAAATTCAGAATGTTTTAAATAGTATATTTGGCCAGTAAACCTGGTTTTAAATTTTAAACTGAAAGAAATGCGGTTTAATAATGGAGTGTTAATTGCTTTTTGCTTATTTATTTTTTTCGGATGTAATAAGGAGCAAGTTATTGAACAGGCAAAAGAGAGAAAAACCAAAGTTACCATAGTTGGCGATCAATTTTTCATTAACGGTGTGCCAACATATCCTGATCGCATATGGACAACTGCCAAAGGTGAGTCGTTTCCGGTTGAGGGACTCCTTATGAATTCGAGAATGGTGCAGGGGATTTTTGATGATTTAAACCCTCAGACAAAGGGACAATTTGCTTATCCCGACACCAGAGAATGGGATCCTGACAGGAATACAAGGGAATTCATTGAAGCTATGCCTGCCTGGCGCGAACACGGTCTGCTGAGTTTTACGGTGAACCTGCAAGGAGGGTGTCCTTATGGTTATTGCCGCAATCAGCCCTGGGACAACTCGGCATTTGCACCCGATGGATCGCTGAGAGAAGGATTTATGGACCGGCTCGGACTAATTCTCGATAAGGCCGATGAACTGGGAATGGTGCCCGTTGTGGGATTTTTCTATTTTGGACAGGATGAAAACCTTATTGGTGAAGAAGCCATTAAAAAAGCTGTGGTGAATGCCACCGGGTGGATACTCGACAAGGAATACACTAACGTAATCATTGAAATCAACAATGAATGCAATGTGAGGGCATACGATCACGATGTTTTAAAATGCGATCGCGTTCACGAACTCATAGAAATTGCAAAAGGTATTGAAAAAAATGGTCAATCGCTTTATATAAGTACATCACTTGGTGGTGGTGCACTTCCTCCTTCCAGTATTGTTGAAGTTTCCGATTATGTTTTGCTGCACGGCAACGGTGTAAGTGACCCGGAGAGGATGGAAGAAATGATTGAACAGGTGCGGCAGATGGAAGTTTACAGCAACAAGCCCATCATAATTAACGAGGACGATCAGCCCTGGCTGGCTGCTGAACAGGGATGGGGGGAATACAGGAACAACATGGCAGAGGCTGTGCAAAATTATGCTTCATGGGGATTCTTCGACTTTCGTCTTGAAAATGAAAATGCTTTGTTCAATGAAGGTTATCAGAGCGTGCCGGTAAACTGGCAAATATCTTCTGACCGCAAGCAGGCTTTTTTTAATTTGCTTGCAGAAATAACAGGATATCCGGGCACACCAACAATTGGAATGGAATGGTTGGATGAACCGGGAAAAGTAACGGTTAAGGTAGAAAATGCCGGTAAATTTTCGGCCATAAAAGAAGTAACCCTGCTGGTTAACAATCAGGTTGTTGAAAAACGAACAGATGCTCCGTATTGCTTTGAAATTGCAGAAATGCCGGAGTACGGGCATATGGTAAAAGCCAGCGCTAAATACCAATCGGGAGATGATGAAATTATCATTGAAACACCAGTATACGAAAATCCCTGGTGGTTATATGGAGGAAAAAAAAGAAATTAAAAATATTTAGGATTTAACCCGGATTCAAGAAAGCGGGTAATTGAAGCAGTATATCTGGAGGAAAAATAGATTTACAAACGATTCGATGGTTATTGAGATAATACACACTAAAGATGTTTTGTTTGAATTTTTGCAGAAGGAGGCAGGTCTTCAGATTTATCTTACCGGTGATCTGGACGAATTTTTCTGGCCTAAGACTCAATGGTATGCCCTGAAAGAGATGGGGGAACTAAAATCAGCAGCTTTATTGTATTCAGGAAATAATTGTCCTTCACTGTTGTGCTTTCAAAAAAAAGGGAAAGAGTTTGCCATGTTGTTGCTTAAGGAAATAAGACACTTGCTTCCTGCGCGTTTTTATGCACATCTGGGAGAAGGTTTTGTCGATGCCTTGGGTCGTGAAAATATTGTGGAGCATTTCGGTTTGAATTATAAAATGGTATTATATGAAAAAGTTGCCCCTCCCGGTGATGATAATATCAGAAGATTGGGTAAACATGATTTAGCTGAAATCAGGAAGCTGTATTCTTCAGCATATCCTCACAACTGGTTTGACAGCTATATGCTTGAAACCGGCAAGTATTTCGGGTATTTTTTAAAGGATGAATTGGTGGGTATAGCCGGCATTCATGTTTATTCTGCCCGCTACCGGGTAGCGGCACTGGGAAATATTGCCATCCTGCCGGCTTACAGGAATCAAAAAACAGGATATAAATTAACGGCTGCTCTGTGTTGCGATTTGCAAAAAAATGTGGATATCATTGGCTTAAATGTACGGTCGGATAATGAATATGCCATACGGATGTATGAAAAACTTGGGTTCAGAATTGAAGGTACTTATGAGGAGTGTCTTATAAAAAACGAACCGGAACAAAAGTAATTTTTCAGTTATTTAATTTGCATTTTGGTCAATTCCTTCAATTCTTTTAACCTGCAACTTTTGCAGGTTAAGTTTGTCTATATAAAAACACAGGCGCAAGGCTTCCTGAAATTATTTCTGCAAATGTTATAAAGGAACGGATATGGAAAAATATAAACCCTACGCCGAAAAGCTGGCCATAATCGGCTGTTATTCCATCGCTGCCGTTTATATTATGGTAGGTGTTATGGCTATTTTATCGTACCTGGGTATTATTGTTGCAAAAGCTGATGAAGAGCGGATTGTTGGCGTTATTTTGAGAATTCCCATGGGATGGCTGATAATCCTTTCTCTTGTTGCCGGACTGGCAGGATATGTATTCTGGAGAATTTTTGAAGCACTTACAGATCCATACAATTTTGGAAATCATTTGGCAGGTGTGGCAAAAAGAGCGGGCATAGCTTTAAGTGCCGGGGGGTATATCCTTATAGGTTATGCAGCCTTAGATATTTTGATTAATGGAGGAGCAGGTAACAGTGAGGAAGAGCAGCAGATGTTGGTGGCAAGAATACTGGCACTTTCAGGAGGAGCATGGATTATTGGTTTTGCAGGTGCAGTAACAGGATTTGCAGGTTTGATTCAGTTTAAGTATGTTGCTGCCGGGGAATATAAGAAAAGGCTGAAATTTTATGCCATGCAAAACTGGATGGAAAAAATGATACATACATTTGCATGGGTTGGCTATTTTGCCCGGGGAATCATATTATCAATAATAAGTTACTTTTTCATTTCTGCAGCTCTGGAATCTGACCCTGAGGAAGTAGGAGACACCGATTCTGCATTTGACTTTATAGGCGACTTTGGTACCTTTGGGCATATCATGTTTTTTGCTGTGGCTATAGGGACTATTTGTTATGGCTTTTATATGATTCTAAACGGTTATTACTATAGCTTTGAAGAAGATTGACCGGTTATAGATCCTCCATGAATGTTACAGTTCTTTTAGTATCACTTCAAAATAAGATAAATTTTGAAGTACCACCATCCGGTCTGAATTGTTTTTCAATACACAGGTGTTTTATAGTGGTGACGGATTGTTTCCTGTTTCCAAAAGCACATGCACGTTTTTGCTGTACTCATGAATCCTTTTTTTAGTTGAAAAAGAAGCTTAACCAGGCGGTTCACACCGGGAAGAATGTTAATCAATTTTTCATCTGTTGCATTTTCGATTTCTTCTAACCTGCAACTTTTTCAGGTGAAAAATTGTCTATATAAATAATTTAGCATAAGGCAATAATAAAACTTGAATTATGAAAAAGCTGTTGTTTTCCTGGGATGAGTTGAAAGCTACTTTTTGGTTTATTCCGGTACTATTAATTGTGGCAGCCTTAATATTCGCCTACGGATTAATATATTTTGACAGAATTAATGATTTTAATCCCGGAAGAGTAGGAATTTATTTCTTTACCGGAAGCCCCGATTCGGCCCGCAGTGTACTTTCTGTAATTTCAGGAGCTATGATTGGTGTGGCGGGAACCGTTTTTTCAATTACCCTGGTAGCTTTAAGCCTTGCTTCATCACAATTTGGCCCCAGGTTGTTAAAGAATTTTATGTACGACAGGATCAATCAGGTGGTATTAGGGGCCTATATTTCTACATTTTTATATTGTCTGATCGTAATAAATTCGATCAGAGGAAATGAGGATTTTACCTTCGTTCCTTTTTTTTCTGTATTGTTTGCACTTGTTGTTTCTTTTGGGAATATAATTCTTTTAATTGTATTTATACACCACATTTCAATGAGTATTCAGGCGGATAATGTGATTTCAAATATATCCGATTCTCTTTCCGGCAGTGTCCGCAATCTTTTTTCCAATGAATTTGGACAAGAAATAGGGAAAGAGAATAAAAAGGAAAATGAGGAATTATTAAAATCGATGTATGTCTACCGGTACTCGATAGGAATTCGTAAGGGTGGCTATCTTCAATATCTTGATGGTGAGTCTTTTATTGATTTTGCGGTTAAGAACAATGCTTTAATTGAATTGTATTACAGGCCGGGCAACTACCTTGTGGAAGGTTTGGAACTGGGTACAGTATTTTCTGATAAGAAATTGGAGGAGGAACAAATGGATAGGTGCAAGTCGTACTTTTTGACCGGCAGGATAAGGACGCCTCATCAGGATACCGAATATTCCATTCATCAGATGGTTGAAATAGCCTGCAGGGCTTTATCTCCGGGAGTAAATGATCCATATACTGCCATTTCCTGCATTGATAACCTCACTTCAGCTATTTGTTATCTGTCGGGTGTAAAATTTCCTTCAAAATACAGGTATGACACTGAAGGGAATCTGAGAGTTATTGTCAAGCCTCTTACCTATGAGGGTGTATTTGATGCTGCTTTTAATCAGATCCGCCAATTTGGCCATTCCATTCCATCGGTGGCTGTCAGATTGATGGATGCTTTTATTATAATTGACAAGTTTTCCAAAAACAGACAACAGAAAGATGTTCTGAAAAAGCACGTTCAGATGGTTCTTAATACCGCTGAGAAAACATTTGAAGAACCAAATGATTTGGAAGATTTAAAGGAACGAAGCAGGCAGATTGGAGGGTAAAAAAGAAACATTTACCCTTCATGATATCCAGCTCAATCCTTTGGTAATTTTTCATCCGGAAATTGCTCCCTGTATTCCTGCCAGAAAAGCTTTACTTCCTTTTTCATCTCTTTTGAGAGAGAAAGAATTCCTACTAAATTGGGAATGGTCATTAAAGCGATGGTGATACCCGAAAGCGTCCAGATAATGGTAGTATCGGTAAAGGATGCCAGGAAAAAACCGATTACATAAATGATGTGATAGTAGATTACTTTTTCTGAGCCGAAAAGATAGGTAATTGCCCGGTCGCCATAATAGGACCAGCTTATAGCTGTTGAAAATGCAAAAAGCAGTAACCCAACTGACACAATGTATTTTCCGAAATCACCAAACCAGCTTCGGGTGAAGGCTATGGTGGTAAGAGGAGCACTGTGGAGCAGGGAGTTTCCGATAAGTGCCAGACCGGGCTGGCTTACCAGCCGGCCTGAACTGAAAGCTATGCTGCCTGTATATGGCTCATTATTTAGCCTTACGGTGACATCTTCGGCAACTGAACGAGCATGTAAAAGGGTAATATTATTATTCTTTATTTTTCCTTCTTCCACAGTAACATTTCCGGAAAAAAGCGGAAGTTCATTTTTACCTGCCAGGAACTGGAATAACTTTTCCTGGTGAGTAGGATTATCATCAGAATAATTTCCTTCGAGTGCAAATAAATCGGTTTCCTGAAACTGGTTGGGCAGTTTTTCTTTCCAAACGCCTGAAGATAAAAGCACCAATCCTGTAAGGGTACAAATAATAATGGTATCAATAAACGGTTCAAGCAGGGCAACCAGTCCTTCAGAAACCGGTTCATGTGCACGGGCTGCAGCATGAGCAATAGGAGCAGAGCCCTGACCTGCCTCATTGGAAAACAACCCACGGTTTACCCCCCGGTTGAAAGCAAAAGCAATGCTTCCTCCCAAAAATCCGCCCATTGCTGCGGTTCCTGTAAATACATCAACTATGATTGAAGAGAGCGAGGGAAGAATATTCTCATAGTTATATGCAATTACAGCAGCTGCACCAATAAAATAAATAACAGCCATTATAGGGACAAGACGGGAAGTAACTTTAGCAATTCGTTTTATGCCCCCAATAATTACGAAACCCAGCAGAACCGCCAGAATGCCACCAGTAAGCATGTGGTTGATGCCAAAGGTTTCAAAAAGTGAATTGGAAATACTGTTTATTTGCGGCAAATTACCTGTTCCAAAAGATGACAATACGGTGGCAACAGCGAAAATAACAGCAAGCCATCTCAAATTCAGCCTGTTTTTCATGTAATACATGGGACCCCCTGCAATCGTGCCATCTGAAGCCGTTTCACGATATTTATGAGAAAGGGTTACCTCTACAAACTTAGTGGTCATACCAACGGCAGCAGTAACGAGCATCCAGAATAATGCCGCCGGGCCACCAAGATGAATAGCTAAAGCTACTCCGGCTATATTTCCTGTACCCACTGTGCCTGAGAGTGCTGTTGTCAAAGCCTGAAAATGGGAAGTATCGCCTTTGTCACCTGATCGATCAAATTTTCCCCGGACAATACGAACGGAATGTTTCAGATAACGGAATTGCGGAAACTTTAAATAGATTGTAAAGAATAACCCCGTACCTAAAAGTAAAAAAACGAACCATTGAGATCCACCAATATAACTGTCGATTAGAGAAAGAAAATTGTTCAGTTCATTCATTTCAGGTTCATTTTTTAAAATTTCCGCTAAAAATAGTAATCTATTTCATAAATTAGCACATAATTTAAAAACAGAAAACATGTTGCCCAGATTTTTATTAGCTGATAACTCGCTGGAGACTCCGGAAACCATTTTTGTGGTGCACAATGAATCTCCACGTTTCATTATTGAAGCCGACATCGATGATTTTGAAAGCAATCAGGAAATTCATTGGATTGATGATGAACCCAATGACCAGGAATTGGTTGCACAATTAATCGAAGAAGCTGAAGAATTTTTGGAAAAAGAGTTTGAGAATGAAGAATTTTTAGATGCCGATGAAGAAGAATAATAATGGAACGAAAAAGTAAATCAAAGAAGCTTTATCGATCCGATGACAGAATTCTTGGGGGAGTTCTTGCCGGTTTTGCTGAATATATTTATGCAGACAAAACCATTGTAAGGCTTGTATATGCCCTTGTATCCATTCTCTCTGCGGGTTTTCCGGGACTATTGGTTTATATTATCGCATGGATAGTTATACCCAGAAAAACGAAATGAATTAATAAAGCGTTTCTGCCTGTTTGTTTGTAATTTTGGCAACTTTTTTCTTTTTCCGGACTACCATAAAAGCTCCGGAAATAACCAGTACTGCACCTAAAACGGTAATCAGTGAAAACCGTTCATGTGTAATCCAGTCTACATTTAAATAAGTAAGGATTCCCATGATGGTAAAGGTGATTATAGGGTTCAGAAAAATGATGACACTTACTTTGCTCGCTTCAATGTACCGCAATGCTTCTGCCAGCGTACTGTAAGAAATCAGAGTATTGGCACCCAAAAAAAACAGGAGCAGCCACCAGGTCCAGTTTAACTGAAAAATAGGAGAAAGATCGATAAATGGCAGATATAGTATTGAAGGCAATCCAAAAAGAAACAGATTAAGTGCAGGGGCAGAAAAACGTTTAACAAGCATTTTCTGCAAAATAGCATAAACAGTCCAGGCTACCGCACCACTAAGTGTGAGCAAAACACCGAGATTATATTGTTTTTTACCCTCAAAAAAAGCCAGTAACTGGTCGCCGTAGAAAAAGGAAAAGCCAAGGAGTGCTACGATAAAACCTGCCATCTGTAAGCGGGTAAATCTTTCTTTGAATACCAGGAATCCCGATAACGCCAGCAGCATAGGACCAAACTGTATGAAAAGCTGTGCGTTACTGGGGGTAGTATAATGAATTCCCAACATGAAGCCAAGATAATTCCATGAAAGTGCAACGGCTGCCAATACGAGCAGCAGAGGAGGGGATATCATTATTTTTATTGATTTTGGATTTTGATAAAGCTGCCAGCCTAAAATGAATAAAAAAGCAATAAAAAACCTAAGCCACACAATGGTTTTGGGGTCCACTTCCTGCACTGCTACCTTAAGTGCAATGGCCAGCAGCCCCCAGAAGAAAGCCGTAATGGCGGAATAAACAATTCCTTTTGTTTGGTCGGACATTATTTATTTGCGTAATTGAGCTCCAAGTTCGCGTTCAAAGGAAGTGACCAGTTTTTGCATGGTTTTATCAATTTGTTTATCGGTCAGGGTATGTGAATCATCCCGAAGGATAAAACTTACTGCGTATGATTTTTTTCCCTCCTGGATCCCTTTTCCTTCATAAACATCGAAAAGGCCTATCTCCCGCAATATTTTTCTTTCCGTTTTAAATGCCAGTTCTTCAATTTGCCGGAATTTTACCTGCTTATCGATAACAATGGCAAGGTCGCGGCGAACAGAGGGAAATTTAGGAAGTTCCTCAAACACTACCTGATGCCGGTTATACTTTGAAAATACAGCACCCCAATCGAAATCGGCATAATAAACAGGATTATCAACTTCAAATTTGTTTAAAAAAAAGGGTGAAACATTTCCAAGTTCCAGTAAAATTTTGTTATTATCAGAATAACTGATGCCTTCTGAATACAATTCATTCTGAAGAGTGTTTATCTGAAGCCGGGGAATTAGGAATCCCAAACGATTCAAAATGTTTTCTGCTGCTGATTTCAGGAAAAAAAATGAAGCAGATTTTTTTTCCATAGTCCAGTTTTCTGGAGCTATGGCGCCAGTGATAAACAATCCCAGATGTTCTTCTTCCCTATAATTTCGCACGGGCTGGTCTTTTAATTCCGTTCCTTTGGAAAAATAGCAGTTTCCAAATTCATAAAGCATCAGATCTTTATTTTGTCTGTTGGCATTCCATGCAATACACTCCAGACCACCGAATAAAAGGGTTTGTCGCATACCATTAAGATCAGTGCTTAGAGGATTCATCAGGTATACGGTATTCTCTGCATTATACGTTTCCAGTCCATCGTAATAGCTGGCTTTTGTAAGTGAATTCGACCATATTTCATTAAATCCCTGTGCGGTCAGCATTTCAGATATTAAATTACGCAGCTGGTCCGGATCGGGACGGTGAGCTATTTGCAGGGAAGATTTTACCAGCGTTGGAATTTCAATATTATTGTATCCATAAATCCGAAGGATTTCTTCAATGACATCAGCTTCGCGTTTTACATCAACCCTGTATGGAGGAACTGCGAGCAATAAGCTTTTTTCTGTTTCATTTTCTATCTCTATTTCAAGCGAACCAAGAATTTTTTTAATGGTTTCTTTTCCTATATTTTTTCCGATAAGCCGGGTAATGTTGTGGAACCAGACCTTTACCTGGAAAGGTTCGGCCGGTACCGGATATACATCTTTTATTTCGGAAGAAATGGTACCTCCTGCAACCTCTTTTATTAACAAAGCTGCCCGTTTAAGTGCATAAATGACTCCATTTGGATCGGTTCCGCGTTCAAACCGGAAGGAGGCATCGGTATTTAAGCCATGGCGACGTGCGGTCTTACGAATAGAAACAGGATTAAACCATGCACTTTCAAGGAAAATATTTTTTGTTGATTCTTTTACTCCCGATTTAATGCCTCCAAAAGCACCACCAATGGCCATAGGTTCTTCTGAATTGCAAACCATCAAATCTTCACTATGCAATGCACGATCCTCTCCGTCGAGTGTTTGAAACCGAGTTCCTTCCTTTAAGGTTTGTACGACTATTTTATTGCCGGTGATTTCACCGGCATCAAATGCATGGAGAGGCTGACCCGTTTCAAACAGAACAAAATTGGTTACATCCACCACATTGTTAATGGGAATGTGCCCTATGGTTCTAAGGTGGTTTTGCAACCATGCCGGGGATTCTTTCACCTCAACATCTGAGATGGTGACTCCTGCATACCGCTGACATGCATCAGGATTTCTTACCTCAACCGGTATGTCAAGTTTGTGGTTGTCGACCTTGAATTGATCTACTGAAATACGTTTATATGCAGCAGGTCTTGACTGGTTCAAAAAAGCCGCCAAATCACGGGCTACACCAATATGTGAAGCACCATCGATGCGGTTGGGTGTTAAATCTACTTCAATGATCCAGTCCGATTTAATCTTGTAATAATCTTTTGCCGGCGTACCTATGTCAACCGAATCATCAAGGACTATAATTCCCTCATGATTGCTTCCAATACCTATTTCATCTTCGGCACAAATCATTCCTTCGGATATTTCGCCCCTTATTTTTACTTTTTTTAGCGTCAGTTCCTTATTGTTGATGTAAAGTGTGGTGCCAACCGGAGCCACTACTACCTTTTGTCCTGCAGCCACATTTGGTGCTCCGCAAATTATTTTGAGCAGGCTGTTCGTTCCAGTATCCACTGTAGTTTTGCTCAGATGTTCGGAGTTGGGATGTTTTTCACATGTTTCCACTCTGCCAACCACCAGGCCTTTCATGCCTCCTTTTATTGTTTCCACCTGCTCCAGACTGCTTACTTCAAGCCCGGTCTGTGTAAGGATTTTACATATCTCCTCGGGTGATTCTTCCAGCTGAATGTAGTTTTTCAACCATGTATAGGATATCTTCATGCCAATAAATCGGTAAAATTAATGAAGTGACAAAAATAGAGATTTTACCTGAATAAATAGCGGAATCAGCATTTTGCAAAATCTTCAGGTATTACAACTTGTTTATGTTTTTAGATATATCTGTTTTTTGTTTGGGTTAAGGATTATTTTGACGAAGAAGAACTGCTTTTTTATACTCGCGGGGAGTCATTTGTTTTATTTTTTTAAACTGGCGATTAAAAAATGAAATATTCTCAAATCCAGAATTATAGGCAACCTGTGCAATGTTAATGGTGTCGTGTTCCAGCAACCGGCATGCATATCCGATTCTTATACTATTCAGATACTTTTTAAAAGTCATCCGGTAACACGTTTTAAATGCCTGGCAAAAGGAAGTATTGGACATGTTTGTAATATTTAATATTTGGTTGACGTTAATGGGGTTTTGAAAATTCTGGTGAATGAATTCCAGTACTTTTTGCATAGGTTGGTTGTCGCTATTAATGAACGGATTTTTCAATTCAGGACTTGAAAGAAATTGATATTCCCTGCTAAATGCCATTATTCTAAAAATTGAAAATAAGGTATAAAGTTGTTCTGTCCGGTTTTTTTGAACACTTTTCTTCATTAAATCACCAATCCTTTGGCGGGTTTTGCCAAGAAATTTAATTCCCCTTGATGATTCCTGAAGAAGTTTTTTAAGATATTCATTTTCAGGAACATCAAAAAAACAAGGTCCCAGAAAATCGTACTTAAACTGGATAACAATTCCCTCTCCGATAAATTTATTATGGGGTAAATAATAATTTTTATCACACAACCATTCATGTGAAAGATGAGGCCCCACCAGTACTAAATCTTTTTCTTCAAACCTGTCGATGTTATCACCAATCATTCTTTTTCCCCGACCTTTATTTATATAACACAGCTCATATTCAGGATGATGATGCCATTTTGTAAAAGGTTTGGTTTCATGATAAACAATAAAAGATTTGTAGGGATCCTGTATTAATCTTACAACATCAGCTTCCATAATGCTAACCAAAAAGTTGTACTAATATACTGTTTGATTGCAAAGAAATGAATTATCATCCGTTAATTCCGTATAAAAGTATAAATAATAGAAATATTAGTATTATAAATTTTGAAGACAATAAGATATATTTGAAAGGTAATTAAGAAATTACAAGCTGTTTAAGGATGAGTGATGAGAATTTTTATAAGAATAACGATTAGATTTACGATACCTTAAGGGGGTAAATATGCTGCTTAGAAGTTAATTCAAAAGAAAATTAACAGCAAGTTTGTAATACAACAGAAATCTTTTTATTGGATTTTTATAAATTTTAAAGAAAAAACAATGGGAAAATATAATGTAGGAATCATCGGATACAGTTGGGCTGCAGGAGCGCATATTGATGCAATCAATAAGACTTCTCTCGCAAGGGTTACCTCCATATGTTCATCACGTAAGCTTGATTCAAAAGAAATAAGTGCAAAACATGGTGTACCTGTCAGGATTTACAACGATTTGGATAAGATGCTGGCTGATCCTGAAATTGATATTGTATCTGTTTGTAGTTATTCGGATTTGCATGCTAAACAAGCCATTTTGGCTGCACAGGCCGGTAAGCATCTTATCATTGAAAAACCTGTTGCCCTGAGCTGGGATGATTGTCTTGCAGTAAAAAAGGCCGTAGATATAGCGGGTGTAAAAACCTGTGTATGTTTTGAATGCCGTTTTTCAAACCAGCTCATTACCATTAAATCAATCATTGACCAGGGAGTTCTTGGAAAAATTCATTATGCAGAAGTGGATTATTTTCATGGAATTGGGCCCTGGTATGGACAATACCGCTGGAATATAAGAAAAGAGGCAGCGGGAAGCAGCTTGCTGACTGCCGGATGCCATGCGATGGACGCTCTCCTTTTATGTATCGGCAGTGAATATGAATCTGTACAAAATTTTTCAACTTTTTCAGATAATGCGGATTTCAGGCAGTATGAATATCCCACCACATCAGTCTCAATAATTCAGTTTAAAAATGGTGCTGTTGGTAAAGTTGCTTCTGTAATCGATTGTCTTCAACCCTATTACTTTCACTTTCATTTAGTAGGAAGCGAAGGCAGTTTGTTGGATAATAAGTTCTATTCTTCACAATTTGCCGGTCTTGATAAGAGCAGGTGGAGTGAATTGTCAATGAAACTGCTTGATTCGGGAGATGTTTCAGATCACCCCTATCAGGTACAATTTGAAACTTTTTTTAAATCTATTGAGCAAAATGTAGAAATGCCCCTTACAAATCTTGAAACCGCTCTGCAAACTCACCGGTTAATTTTTGATGCAGATCGTTCGGGGAGTTTAACCCGCAACAATGTTTCGAATTTAAATAAACAGTAATAATTTATTATATGACAGAAAATCAATCTACCAATTCAAAAGTTGCGATAGCAATAGGAGCCCATCCTGATGACATTGAATTTATGATGGGAGGAACCCTTATGTTACTCCGGGATGCCGGATATGAAATTCACTACATGAACATTGCTAATGGCAACTGTGGGAGCGTGGAATACGACGCAGATGAAACGGCAAGAATTCGCAAACAGGAAGCTCAGAAGGCTTCTAAACTTTTGGGTGCGCAATTCCATGAAAGCTTATGTAACGATCTGGAGATTCTTTATACTACCCATCTGTTGCGTAAACTAACTGCAGTTATAAGAGAAGTCAGTCCAACTATTGTTCTGACGCATCCTCCGCAGGATTATATGGAAGATCATATGAATGCCTGCCGCCTTGCTGTGACTGCTGCATTTTCCCGGGGAGTACCAAATTTTGAGACGATACCTCCGGTTCCGGCTGTTAACCAGGAAGTAACGGTTTATCATTCCCTGCCATATGGATTATGTGATGAAATGGGAAACCCCGTCACACCTGGTGCATTTGTAAACACCAGCAGTGTGTTTCAAAGAAAACTTGAAGCGCTGGGGTGTCATAAAAGCCAGCAGAATTGGCTGGATGTGAGCCAGGGGTTAAATTCTTACCTTTCTACGATGGAGGAAATGTCAATGAAAACAGGAACCATGTCTGGAAATTATAAGCACGCAGAAGGCTGGATACGGCATTCCCATCTGGGATTTTGCGGGCCTGATGCTGATCCTCTCAGAGATGCACTCGGCAAGAATTATTTGAAACAGCAGAATGAAAAGATTGATTAAAAGCAAATGAAAAGATTTATTTTAATATTACCGGTATTCTTCTCATTATTGTTAAATGCGCAGCAGGATGAATTTGCATTAATACCTTATCCAAATAAGTTGACAAACCTGCAAGGGCGGTATGAATTCAAAACAAGCCTGTTTGTTAGAATTCCTTCAGAATTTATGTCAGAATTTGATATTATGGCTGAAATTTTTTCTGAAGAATATTCTTTGCAACTGGTTAAATCATCTAAAGGGAACCTGGTTTTTGAAATTAATCCCCGTCTAAACAATGAAGAATACACTGTTAATGTAACCAATGATGGTATTAAAGCAGAGGTTTCTTCAGCAACAGGATGCTTTCGTGCATTTCAAACGATAAGGCAACTCATGGTCCTCAGTCCATCAGGAATGTATTACATACCTGCTTGTAAAATTGAAGATAATCCTGCCTTTCAATGGAGAGGGATTATGTTGGATGTAGCCCGTACCTTCAGGCAAAAAACAGCAGTTAAACAATTATTGGATGAAATGTCAATGCTCAAGATGAATGTTTTTCACTGGCACCTCACAGATGATCAAGGCTGGCGAATTGAAATAAAAAAATATCCCAAACTCACAGAAACAGGTGCCTGGCGCAATACTACACGGCTGCTCCCATATCCGCTGATTAATTGGAATGCTAAAGTTTGGGAAAATATTCCTCCCTCAGTCTATCACGATAAACCCTATGGTGGTTTTTATACACAGGAAGATATTAAGGAGATAGTAGAATATGCTGCAAGACGCCATATTATCATAGTTCCTGAGATAGAGATGCCGGGGCATATTAAAGCTGCTGTTAAAGCTTATCCCTGGCTTGGTTCCAATAATAACGGTAAAGAAATTCCTGTTAATAATAAACCGGAGGCACTTAATGTGGCAGATGAAAAAGTGTACCAGTTTATGGAGAATGTTTTAAAGGAAGTTATGGAGCTTTTCCCTTCTAAAATAATTCACATTGGAGGTGATGAAGTACAACATGAAGCCTGGCAAAATAATAAATTTATAAAGGCTTATATGAAAAGCAATTCCATCGAGAATTTCACTGATCTTCAACTGGATTTTATTAATCGCATCTCAAAATTTATTTCACAGAAGGGTTTCCGCATGATGGGCTGGAATGAGATTTATGGAAAGAATGTCAGAGATAATGAAAATGACTTTTCTGTAGAAGATTCAAATTTAAAGCTCAATAAAGATGCCATTGTCCAGTTTTGGATGGGTAAACCTGAGTTGCTGAAGGAAGTTGTTGAAGACGGTTATGATGTGGTTTATTCTGCTATTGCCTATACCTATACTACCTTTAATTACGAAAAGATTCCATTAAGCAAAGCATACAGCACCGATCCGGTTCCTGCTGGCCTTGCTCCGGAAATGGTAAAGCATATATTAGGCATCGAATGTCCAATGTGGAGTGAAAACAGTGTCCGCACAACTGGATTTTATCCTGTTGTTTTCCCCCGGATAGCTGCTTATGCTGAGGTTGGGTGGACATACGGAAACAATAAGAATTATGGACGTTTCACAAATTCTCTTTGGGTATTAAAAAAACACTGGGATGCAAAGGGAATACTTTATTATGATGAGATCGACTAAAATTAATAAATACCGAAAAAATTATGGCAAGAAAATTAAGTATGTTAGCACCAGAATGGTGGGATTTTACAACCCTGGATGATGAATTATTGAATGATGCCGCCCGGTTATCCCCTAAAGATCTTTTACAGCTTTCAAGGTCCGGTTTTAACGTAGTGTTTTACGATACACTTGAAGATTTTTACCTAGCTGAAGCATTGGAATACATCACAGCTTGGAAGCAGGCAACGGAATCGGGCCCAGCAGGAATTTGTGGGCCTATTGGTCCTACAGAACAGTTACCTCTGGTTGCCCGATTGGTAAATGAACTTAAATTAGATCTTTCGAATGCCCATTTTTGGGGGATGGACGAATGGGTTGTAGACGGAAAGGAGATAAGTCCAAAAAATCCCATTTCATTTGAAAAGGCCGATAGAGAGATGTTTTATAACCTTATTGATAAGAAACTCAGAATGCCTGAAAGCAACCTGCATTTCCCAAATGCCGATACATCTGAATATATTCGCAGTTGGGATAATGGTATCCGCTGTGTTGTGATGCAGGGAGGTCAGGGAGATGTTAAGCACTGGGCTTTTAACGATCCTGTAAAAAGGGAAGGCAAATATAACGATACTCCTCCTGCTCCCGAGGAATTTAGAAAGTTAACAACCCGTGTTGTTGATCTTCACCCGGTTACCTGTATGCAAAATGCAAGAACAAGTGCGGGAGGTGTTGTTACAGGTATACCAAAACAAGCCATTACAGTTGGTCCGGCAGAAACCTGGAAGGCTGAAAAAGTTTCAATCTGGCAGGCAGGGACCCATGATAATCCTTTTGGACAGAGGCTGACAGCTTTGATGATTGGCAAAAAAATTATGGATTCAGCAGTTCCTATGTCTTTACTTGCCGACCATCCCAATGTTCAGTTTAATTATTATACTGGTGGTATTGGAACTTGCAGTACAGAAATGCATTGATATGAAATTGCATGAAAAATAAAATCCGGGTTTCCATGATCGGATGTTGTCTTATCGACAGGCTGTACAACAATATTTCTTTTTCTTCTCCAATACTGTTGCCATACCTCTCAAAAGAAACGGGCGATGGGGGATTAATACCCGGTAAACTGGTATTTAAAGAAGAGTTTGAGGAATTTTGCAAGGAGGAACTTCATGATTTTTTGATGAAGGTTGCTAAGAATAAAGGACCGGATAAAACGAATATTGGCGGTCCGGGTATTGTTCCCATTATTCATGTAAGCCAGATGCTTTTTTCTTCGGATGCCGAATGCCTTTTTTTTGGAAGCGGAGGGTTAGATTCTGATGGTAAATTTATTTTATCTGCACTCCTGAAGATAGGAATTTCAATAAAATATTATAAGCTTTTTCCGGAAAAAAACACACCTTCTACAGTTGTACTTTCTGATCCTGGGTATGATAATGGAAATGGAGAACGGATTTTTATCAATAATCTTGGTGCAGCCTTGAATTATTCTCCTGAAATGTTGGATGACCATTTTTTTTCATCTGATGTTGTAGTTTTTGGGGGTACTGCTCTTGTTCCCGGGATTCATGACAATCTGACAAAGTTGCTTGTAAAGGCAAAAATGAAAGGATGTATTACAATTGTCAATACGGTTTATGACTTCAGAAATGAAAAAGCAAATCCTGGCGGAAGATGGCCTTTGGGTCAGAGTGATGAAAGTTATAGAAATATAGACCTTTTGATGACAGATTTTGAAGAAGGATTGCGCCTGACCGGGAAAAATAATATTGAAGAAGCAATCCGGTTCTTTCGTAAAAAGGAGTTAAAAGCTGTAATAATAACAAACGGATCTGAACCTCTTCGGGGATATTCCTCGGAGGGTATTCTTTTTGAAAAAACCAATTATTTTGAATTACCAGTATCTGAAATGATATCAATGGAATTAAAAAATGGACCCAAAGGAGATACAACTGGTTGCGGAGATAATTTTGCAGGTGGCGTAATTGCCAGCATAGTATCTCAGATCCAATCTGGAAAAAAACTTCTGGATATAATTGAAGCTTGTATCTGGGGAATTGTATCGGGTGGTTATTCATGTTTTTATATTGGTGGAACCTTTTTTGAAAAATTCCCGGGCGAAAAATTAAAGATGATTAAACCTTACTATGAACACTATAAAAAACAAATTGGAGTGGAAGGATAAATCAATTTTGATCTTTGGTGCCGGAAAAATAGGTCGCTCTTTTATCGGGCAGTTGTTTAGCCTGGGAGGATATAATGTTGTGTTTGCCGATATATCTATACCTGTTATAACTGAGCTGAATAAAAGAAAGAAGTATGAAATCGTAATAAGGTCTGCACAGGGAACGGAAGATATTCTTTTGGTGGAAAATGTCCGTGCCGTTGATATCAGAAATAAAAAACAGATGCGCCTTGAGATCAGCAGAGCATCTGTTCTTGCCGTTTCTGTAGGGAGAAATGCCATTCCTGAAGTTTTGCCCGTGATCGCAGAAGGATTGATTGAACGCTTCAGAAAAGATAAATCTCTGGCTGTTGATATTATACTGGCAGAAAATATGTTAGATGCATCAACTTATTTCAAAGAGGGTTTGATTAAATATTTACCAGTTGATTATCCGCTTAATCAACTGGTAGGATTGGTTGAAACTAGCATAGGCAAAATGGTGCCTGAAGTACCTCAAAAGCTTGAAAGGGAAGATATTCTGAAAGTATATGCAGAACCTTACAATACATTGATTTTGGATAGAAATGCATTTAAAAATCCCATTCCTCCCATTGAAGGTCTGGCACCTAAAGACAATATAAAAGCCTGGGTAGACAGAAAATTATTTATTCATAATCTGGGACATGCAGCAACAGCATACTGGGGCTACTTTTATAATCCGGAAATGGAATATATTTGGCAGGCGCTTGAAGTAGACTGGATTTATGAAACAGTAAAAAAAACGATGCTTCAGGCAGCGAACCTGTTGGTTAAAAAATATCACGGTGAGTTTACAGAAAATGAATTAATTGATCATGTTGAAGATTTGCTTGAACGGTTTCAAAATAAAGCTCTGGGTGATACAATTTACAGGGTTGGATGTGATTTGCCGCGAAAACTTGGCTCAAACGATCGCATTGCCGGGGCAATAAAATTAGCTGTTTTTCTTCATCTACCCTATGATTATATTTTACATACTTTATTTGTCGCCTTTCGTTTTCGGGCGAAGAATGAACAGGGTTTTCTGCATCCTAGCGATGAAGCTTTTATTGAAATATATAAAAAAGGAATACCAGAAGTTTTAAAAACTGTGTGTGGTTTTAATGAAACCAGTTATCCTTTTATTTATAGAAAAGCAAATTCAACCAGGAAGTATCAGGATGGTAATCCTTCCGATGGTTTTTAAATTTAATATCCCGAACCACAGTTATTGTTTTGAAAAATATTTTTTCTTCAAGTGGATTTTTAAATAAATCTTTGTAATTTAGAACAAAAAATTTAAAGATTTGAAAAACTATTTCGACATTCAATTTAGTTTATGGCATTTTGAAATGAATAAACATGGAGAAGCCTCTCCAACCACTATTCTGGCTCTGCTTGAAGAAGCAGCAGCTGAGCATTGTCTGTCAATTGGTTTTGGTCTGTACGATTTAAAAAAAATGAATATAGGTTGGGTTTTGGTTTCTGGTGCACTTGAAATGATCCGTTATCCGCGATACAAAGAAAAAATTAAAATAAGGACATGGTTGTCGAGTTATTCAACAATAAGGGGGTATAGAGAGAGTTATATTTATGATGAAAAGGGAGACATAATAGGAAAGGCAAAAGGGCTTTGGATATTTTTTAATATTCAGGAAAGAAAACCTGTTCCAGTTTTTCATGAAATAATAAATAAATGGTCTTTTTTTGATGAAAACGCTCTTTTAACTAAAATTCCACCAAAAATTGAACCGTTGCAAAAGGCTGATTACAAAGAAGAAATTACAGTACGTTCATCGGATGTCGATATATATGAACATGCAAACAATATTCGTTATTTACAATGGTTAATTGATACCATTCCTGAAAGTACGGCAGAAAAAAACAATCTTCATTTTATTGAAGGAAAATTTATTTCAGAGATAAAAAGCGGAGATACTGTAGTTATGCTTACTAATAAAGATAATGAAACAAATAATTTTGTCCATACAATTAAATTTAAAAATACCGACTGCATTTGTGCCGTTGCCAGAACAAAATGGAAAAGAAGAATGAATGGTTTCTGAGATTCCTAATTCTGAACTATATTGGAAGAAACTTCTAAATATTCAATCCATTTGAATTCTTCTTTTTTAAGTGGAATTTAAATAATAAATAAAGATTACATTCATCTTTTTCGGAAATTTTAATCAAAGAAATGATAAGTATCCTGTTTCTAAAACTGGAAAATAATAATTTTGTTGCCGAAAAATCAACAGTAACATTATGATGAATAAAACGATTAGTATTTATTTTGTAATTTTTGTTTTTGCCGCAGTGACTTATTCCTGTCAAAATAAAAAAAATGTGAAAGATGCAGATATGAAAAATCCTTTTTTTAATGAATGGAATACACCATTTGGAATTCCTCCTTTTGATGAAATCAAGGAAGAGCATTTTTTGCCGGCAGTAAAGGAAGGCATCAGACGGAAGGAAGCTGAAGTAAATTCCATTGTATCAAATTTAGAAGAGCCAACTTTTGATAATACTGTCCTGGCTTTGGATAAATCAGGAGAATTGCTGTCAAAGGTAACAGGTGTTTTTTTTCCGCTGAATTCAGCCAACACAAACGATAAAATGCAGGCTGTGGCACGTGAGATTTCGCCGTTGTTGACCCAGCATAGCGACAATATTTCTATGAATCCGGATTTGTTTGAAAGAATAAAAAGTGTGTATGAAAGGCGCAATCAGCTTAATCTGGATAAAGAACAATTGCGTGTGACGGAGAAATATTACCAGGATTTTGTGCGCAGTGGTGCCAATCTTTCTCCCGATGATCAGGAAAAACTCAGAGCATGGAATGAGGAATTATCGAAACTGAGTTTACAATTTGGAGAAAATCTGTTGGCTGAAACCAACAGGAATTTTAAGCTTATAATAGATAAAGAAGAAGATCTGGCTGGTTTACCTGATGATGTGATTGCACGTGCTACCGACGATGCTAAAGCTTTAGGCGAAGAAGGTAAATGGGTGTTTACTCTTGCAAAACCCAGTATGATTCCTTTTCTGCAATATGCCGTGAACAGGGATCTGCGCGAGAAGCTTTATCGTGGCTATTTTATGCGGGGAGATAACGATAATGAATTTGATAATAAGGAAATCATAAAAAAAATGGTAAAGCTGCGTGACCAAAAAGCCAGGCTTCTTGGCTTTAATAATCATGCAGAATATATTATAGATGTAAATATGGCTAAAACTCCTGAGGCAGTTTATGATTTTCTGAAGCAGCTTTGGACTCCTGCACTTGTAATGGCAAAACAGGATGTAAAAGAAATGCAGGCAATAATAAATAAAGAAGGAGGTAATTTTAAACTGGCATCCTGGGATTGGTGGTATTACAGCGAAAAGCTCAGAAAACAAAAATTTGATCTGGATGAAGCTGAAATTAAACCTTATTTTAGTCTTGAGAATGCTAAAAAAGGTATTTTCTATGTGGTTGAGAATCTTTACGGATTAAGATTTGAAAAACGCGACTGGTCTACTTACCATGAGGAAGCAGAAGTATACGAAGTGTTGGAAGCTGATGGAACATCTCTGGGAGTTTTGTATATGGATTTTCATCCTCGCAATGGTAAAAGAGTAGGGGCATGGTCTACCAGCTTTCGTGATGCTACTTATCGGGATGGTAAACGCATTCCAACAATTGGTTCCATTGTAATGAATTTTACCCGCCCCTCAGGCAACATGCCTGCACTTTTAAGCTTTGATGAAGTATCTACTTTTTTTCACGAATTTGGCCACGCATTGCATGGATTATTTGCCGATGGTCAGTATAACCGCACGGCAGGAAGTGTGCCCCGCGATTTCGTGGAACTTCCTTCTCAAATTATGGAAAATTGGGCTGCTGAACCTGAAGTACTTAAAATTTACGCTACCCATTACCAGTCAGGAGAACCTATCCCCGATGATTTAATTGCAAAACTTGAAAAAAGTGGTACGTTTAATCAGGGATTCGAAACCGGTGAATTTGTGGCTGCAGCTATTCTCGATCTTGATTTCCATACAACTGCAAATTCTGATATTGATGATGTGAGAGCCTTTGAAAATGAATCGTTGAAAAAAATTGGTCTTATTCCGGAATTTATTCCGCGTTACAGGAGTACCTATTTTGCTCATATCTTCAATGGTGGCTATTCTGCAGGTTATTATGTATATTATTGGGCAGGGGTGCTCGATACCGATGCATTTTATGCTTTTAAAAAAACGGGAGATTTATTTAATCCCGAAGTCGCAGCAAAATTCCGGTATTTACTTGAAAAATGTGGAGCTGATGACGGGATGGAAGTATATAAAAATTTTCGCGGAAAGGAACCTTCTATTGAACCTTATCTTGAAAAGAAAGGGCTTCTTTAATCCAACTGGGTATAGAGTTAAAAAGAGGCTGCCTGGAAAGGCAGCCTCTTTTTGGTGGTGTGTCGTGCATGGTAAATATACTGGTGGTGAAAGTCCGCTATAGTGTTTTTGTAGTTGCCAACCATTATCCGCCAGCTGGTGGAAAGAGTGTCCATCGTGAGGTGGAATCTGAAGAAAGCCGGAGGCAAACCTCCGCCCCAAGGAATACAAACCACATCTGGCACTTCCGAAAGGATTTATTTTGTGGATGTTGGTGCTCCATTCACATTCACATTTAACGATTTAGATATTTTCCCTATATTCTGCGGATCGATAATTCCGCTGATACTAATTAGCGTGCTGTTATCGCCTCCAACTACCAAAAGCAATTCCGAAAGCTTTCCTTTCCCTCCTTCTTTGGCAAGAAATCGAACTACCTCTGTGGCTTCGGTAACTTCCATTAAAACTTCATAATCATTGTTTTTAAAAAATCCATCTTTTTCCAGTTCCAAATAAAAATCGGGGTTACCAGTAATTTCTGAATTTTCAACCGTTAATATCCTGATTCCAGTTAGTTTGGACAACATTTCACTGGTGTCTGAATCTTCAGAATCAAATTGTCCGGCAAGGCTGAGAAGTTTGCCTGAAATATTTACAGTAGTAAATCCTTCTTTATTGGCATACTTATCAAATATTTTGTCGATAGAGGATTTTTGTGCGAACAGTGCCATTGGCAACATTAAAATAAGAATTGAAATTAATTTTTTCATGGCTTTACAATGTTATAGTTTTTATTATAAATTATTTTTTTTGCAGTTAACAATTATTGTAATTCAGTTAATTTTCCTGGTATTCATGTTTTCGATCATATCCAGGTATTTATTAACAGGTTTTATCCCTTCTTGCAGTGGTTCTGATGCTGACTTAATTTTTTCGAAATTCGCAAGTGCTGCAAAACCCTGGTTGTATTTTGAAGATACATAGGCAAGGGTTTGTTCTGCATAAGCGTAAGCAACTTCAGGATTATCAAAGGAATCGTTATATTGCTGTTCCTTTTGCTGAAACAGCAAAGAACCTCCAATTACAAGTATCACCGAAGCTGCAATTCCTGATAATGTAGACCATAATGGCATCCGCCTGCTGTTTTTATCTGGAGCATTTTTCTGAATGAAATCCATTACATCACTTTCAATGGAATTATCTATAACCGATTCAGTCAGTTCAGAAAGCCCATTGAAAAAGCCATGATATTTCTTTAGCTCTTCTGCAATTTCGTCCGACTTGAAATAAGCTTCCAGTTCCCGTTCCTGCTTAACTGTTGTTTCCCCGTCAAAATAGTGTTTTAGCAATTGTTTTATTTCTGTTGTTTTCATCTTTATTCAATTTTAAATATCCGTCACGTACTTTTTTTCTTGCTCTGGAAAGATTCACTCGTACTGCATTTACCTGAAGCCCGGTTATTTCTGCTATTTCCTCATATTCCATTTGTTCCAAATCACGCATTCGCATAACTTTGCGCTGAACTTCAGGCAGCTGACTCATGAGATTTTTTATCTGTATTGCAGTTTCGCCTAATTCAATTTGTGAATGAACATCAGTTGCAACCTGCTTCATCAGGTGATCGGTTACTCCATCAATTGCAACTGTTTTACTTGCTCTTATTATATCAAGGCATCTGTTGCGGGTCATACGCATGGCAAATGCTTCTATATTTTCAATATTATTCAATTCATCTTTTTTCAGCCAGAGTTTTAAAAAAACATCCTGTACCACATCCCTCGCCTCATTTTCGTCTTTTAAATAATATATTGCATATCGGAGTATTTTTTTACTTACAGGCAAAACCTTTATTTTAAAATCACTGACAAGCATTCACTTTCTTTTTTAATCTGTTTTTTACGGCAGCTCTTTAAAGTTAAGACGTAGCCAAAAAAAAATCATTACATCCACAATAAAAATTAATTCCTGCATTAAAACTATTTTCAATAATTGTAAGTTTTTTTTAAGACATTCTTCTCGCAGTAGGTCTTAATCCAACAGAAGAAATAATCCATTACCAGTAAAGAAGTAAATTGTTTATTTGGAATAGTAGTGATGCATTAACTTTGTGCTGCAGAAATTATTTTTATAATATATCAGTAGTCCCTACAAAACAACATGCTCACTGTTAAATTGATGTTTTTATAATCAAGAAAATAATGGATATTCAGAAAATCCAATCTCAGAAAGTATAATTAAGGTAAAGCTGCTTATATTAGCATATAAATTATATCATTTATTTACTATGGCAAATTCAGATTTCTTTTTTTTAAATAGAAGAGCCTGGAGAAAAATTGTTTTTTATTTTTGCATGATTATAATTGTCTTTTCTTTTGGTTTTATAATCCTTCAGCAGGCACAATTGATTTTTCCCCACTCGGAATGGAAAGAATCAACTCCTGAACAACAGGGTGTAAATTCCTTAAAATTACTGGCTGCTGTTCAATTTCTTCAAACTCATTCAGGTTCCGATGGAATACAAGAACTGGTGATAATCCGGAACGGATATTTAATTTGGAAGGGTGACAGTATTGACAAAGTACATGGTGTGTGGTCTATGACAAAATCCTTCACCAGTAGTGTACTGGGTATACTTATTGATGATGAGAAAGTCTCCATTGATACCCGGGCTTCAGAGTTTGTACCCGGATTAATGAAAACATATCCTGATATTACTTTCAGACATTTTAATACAATGACATCCGGATATACGGCAGTTGGCGACAATCCGGAATATTCTCATGGGCAAAGCAGTACTCCATATACACCTTCGGAACAGCCACTTTTCATCCCACCCGGCTCAAAATTTGCTTATTGGGATTCCGCCGAAAATGAATTTGCCTATGCACTGACACAAATAGCAGATGAGCCTATAGGAGAACTGTTTCGAAAAAGAATAGCCGAAAAAATTGGTATGAAAAATCAAAAGTGGAGTTGGAAGGCTTTTAACCAGGGAAACCTTGTAATTGATGGCGGAGCTGGTAACAGAGGAGGCATTTATATTTCTGCCAGGGAAATGGCACGTTATGGTTTGTTATTTTTGAATCGTGGTAAATGGTGTAAGAAACAGTTATTAAGTACTTCCTGGGTTGATTCTGCAACTTCTGTTCAAGTACCGGCTTCTTTGCCTTTTGGTCATCCTCAGACAGATGTTAATGGGGGTCCGGGAGTTTATGGATATGGTTGGTGGATAAATTGTGCAGAGGATAGTCTCCAAAAATGGCCTGATGCTCCACCAGGTACTTATGCTTCAAGTGGTTATAACAATAACGATATGTTTATTATACCGGAATGGGGAATGGTTATAGTTCGCTTAGGGCTCGATCAGAAGGAGATATTGATCACTGATGCCATATATAACGCTTTTTTGAAAAAAGTTGGGGAGGCTGTCAATTAGAATTCCTTTATTCAGAACAACAGAACCATTAGAACTTTTAAAAATTTGAAGTTGCCCGGTTGAAAACAATTGTTTCTATTTTTATATATGAATTTACAGCTGTTAAATTTGTCCTTAAGATGGATTTTTAAAATTGGAATGGGTAATTGTAAGTTTATAAAGAATATTTTTCTTCTGCTGCTGTTGGTTTCCTGTACAATAGTATCAGGAGCACAATCAAAAAGCATAATTGCCGGAATTGCTAATTTGAAAAAAGCGGGTACAGGTTTTAAATTTACCGAAGGACCGGCTGTAGCCCCTGACGGTAAGGTATTTTTTACTGATCAGCCTAACGACCGGATTTATGTGTGGGATGAAAAAAAAGGAGTATCGTTATGGCTTGAAGGTACAAGAAGATCGAACGGCATGTATTTTAATGATGCCGGTCAATTGGTTGCCTGTGCCGATTTATATAACCAATTAGGATACTTCGATGAAAACAAACAATTTTATCTGATTCATGAAGGCTATAATGGAAAACCTTTAAATGCCCCAAATGATTTATGGATAACACCTGATGGGGGGATTTATTTTTCTGATCCTTATTATCACAGGAAATGGTGGAATGAAGATCGTGTTGAAGAACAGGATGTTCGGGGAGTATATTACCTGAGCCCTGAGGGTAATATAACCCGTGTAATTGAAGACTTTAATCAACCTAATGGTTTAACAGGCTCTCCCGATGGAAAAATATTATATGTTGCTGATATTAATGACAAAAAAATCTGGAAGTACAGGATACTACCCGATGGTTCTCTTATAAATAAGACGTATTTTGCACCACACGGTTCCGATGGGATGACAGCCGATAATATGGGTAACATATACCTTACAATGGGAAAAGTTTGGATATATTCACCGGAAGGGCAATTATTAGAAGAAATAGAAGTACCTGAAAGTCCTTCAAATGTATGTTTTGGAGGAAAAAAACGAGATATATTATTTATAACAGCCCGCAAATCGGTATATACACAAAAAATGAAAGTAAAGGGGGTAAAATAAATGCTGAAAGTTGTAGTTGCAGGATTTGGGTTTATGGGAATGACCCACGCTTCAAATATTTTAAAAAATCCAAAAGTTCAGCTAAAGGCGATAGTTGATAAAAACCCGGCTAATATACACGAAAGGTTGAATTCGGAATCGGGTAATTTTACTACTGCGGCAATTGATGGCAGAGATTTTTCGCGAATAAATACATATAGCGATATGGCTGCCTGCCTAAAAGCAGAAAGTCCTGACATATGTGTTATTGCAGTGCATACCAACCTTCATTATGCACTTGCCAAAATGGCATTGGAGGAAGGAATAAATGTATTTCTTGAAAAACCATTTTGTCTTGATGTAGAACAAGGTCAGGAATTAATCGAAATTTCCCGTCAAAAAAATAAAACATTAATGATAGGTCAGGTGGTTCGATTTATGCCCGCATATCGAATACTGAAACAATGGATTGACTCAGGGGAATATGGCGATCTTGAATTTCTTTCTATGTCGCGCTTTTCAGGTTTACCATCCTGGGGACAATGGAAGGACAGACAAAAGGAATTTGGATCATCGGGAGGTGCACTTTTTGACCTTGTTATCCATGATATTGATTTTGTTCAATGGGTTTGCGGAATTCCTGAAAAAATAAATTCAATTTGCCTGCCTGGAAAATTGAGTAATTATGATTACGTTACGGCGCATTGGAAGTACAGTAATTTAAATTTACATGTGAAAATTGAAGGCGGGAATACTTTTCACCCGGAATATCCATTTCATGCTTCTTTTGCAGCAAGATTTAAAAACGCAAGTATTCATTATACATCAAAAGATCCTGCAAATATTCTTTTGGCTACCGAATCGGGAACTGAATTCATTCCTGCAGGTGATGCCAGTGAAGGTTTTTCAGGCGAATTTAATTATTTTGTGAATTGCATTATCAACAATGAACAACCTGAAATATGTACTCCTGAATCGGCCCTGGAAACCATTAGAATTTGTTACCGGCACATTAGTGAGCCTATTTGAATTATATAAACATGAAAAAAATTCTTATCAGCGAAATCAATTCAAATTTTGAAAAAGAGACCCTGTGCCGTCCGTTTGGGTTCAAAGGTGGCTATCTTACTGAAATATGGCAGACTGTTTCACAAATCAAAAGTTCTGAGGGAAATTCAGCAATAGGATTATGTTCACAAAGTGTACTTTGGTCTGATTCAAATGTTTTTACCCGATTTTCTGAAAGTGCCGGAAATGCCGTTATGTATGCTATGACTGATTATGCTCTTCAGCTGCTTAAAGGGGAAACTTTTTCAGATCCCATTACATTGTTTGATGAACTGTGGAAAGAAGTTTTTCAATATGGTAAAAAAATAACCGGTAATGCAAACCTGAGGGAAACATTTGCACTCAATGCCCTGGTTGGAGTCGATAATGCACTTTGGCTGCTGTATGCAAAAGAAAATGGCCTGGAAACTTTTGATGAAATGATCCCGGAAAAATGGAAATCTGCAGTTTCTGAGAAAAATAAAGTAGTTGCCAGCATACCTTTAATAGCTTATACAACGCCTGTGAGTGAAGTAAAACAGGCTGTTGAAGATGGTTATTTTTTTATGAAAATTAAATTGGGACAGCCGGGGACTCAGGACGAAATGCTGGAGAAGGATAAATCCCGTTTAACCCGGATTCATGATGCTATTGGCCATTACCAAACGTCGTATACAGAAAATGGCAGGCTGCCCTATTATTTTGATGCCAATGGCCGGTATGAAAAGAAAGAAACCCTTTTAAAATTTCTTGAACATGCAAGGAAAATAGGAGCTTTTGATCAGATTGTTTTAATTGAGGAACCATTTCCGGAAAATATGGAATCAGATGTTCGGGATATTCCGGTTCGGTTGGCCGCTGATGAAAGTGCCCATACCGATTCTGACGTAATTAAACGAATTGAAATGGGATACAGAGCTATAGCGTTAAAAGCTATAGCGAAGACTTTAAGTATGACTCTCAAAATGGCCAATGCAGCAAAACTAAACAACATTCCCTGTTTCTGCGCTGATCTTACAGTAAATCCCATTTTGGTTGACTGGAACAAAAATATTGCTGCACGCCTTGATCCATTTCCTGGTTTGGGAACCGGATTATTGGAAACAAACGGGCACCAAAACTATAAAAACTGGAAGCTGATGGAAAGTTACCATCCCTTCCCTAATGCCTCCTGGAGAAATACTTCTAAGGGAGTATTTCTAATTGATGATGATTTCTATTCCAAAAGCGGAGGAATTTTGAAGGAATCAAATCATTATTTGGATATGGTAAGGACTTGAGATGATAACCAATCTCCTTTTATTTTTAAAAAGAAATGTATTCTTTAACAATTATCTTTAGGTAGATTAGACTGTTGCAAACTTGAACAAGTTGAATTATTTTATATCTGGTGCAATGAATTCGGATAAAGAAATATGGGATGATTTTAGAAAAGGTGAAAAATACGCCCTTTCTCATATCTACCATCAATATATTCAGTTGCTCTTCAGATATGGAAAAAAATTTTCTCATGATGATGACCTGATTAAGGATAATATTCAGGAATTGTTTTTTGATTTAATTCGCACCAGGAAAAATCTTGGCACAACCAATAATATTTCTTATTATTTAATGGCTTCTTTTCGCAGGAAATTGGCTAAAAGCATGAATAAAAAAAATTTGTTGCTTTATCAATCCGATAGTAAAGAAATGGAAGCTGAAATCATTTATTCTGCAGAACATGAACTCATAGGAAAAGAAGAGTTATCCCATCGGGAAATGGTAATAAAAAGAGCACTGGCAGAGTTAAGTCCTAAACAGCGGGAAATACTCTTTTATCGATATACCTGCGATTTCGATTATGAGCAAATCTGCGACATTATGTCGTTGCAATACGATTCAGCCCGTAAACAGGTATCACGGGCATTAAAGGCGTTAAAAAAAATTCTTTCAAACTCTCAGTTGTTACTGTTTCTTATATCCTTAAAAAAAATGCAATTCAAAGAGTTGAATAAATAAAAAGCAATTGATTTCTATTGCTTTTCTTTTTTTAGTTCAAAATTTTCAATCATTTCATAAATTTCAGGCATTTGATTTTGAAGACGATGTAAGATATCTTTATTTACGGAAAAGCTGCTCATGGGAACTTGTTTCGTATCGTAAAAATGGTTTACATCGCGGCTGTATTTGTATTTATAAGTGAAATTTTTCGATGAATCACTATCAATGTCTTTACACAAAAGGTCAGGAACGCTTATATAAAATTCGTTTGCACGAACTTTCTTATCATTAAGAAGATTATTTTTAAGCAGGAATTCATGAACTTCCTGAGCTGTATTTACAGCAGGGTCTATTAAAATTATGCTGTCATTTAATGCTTTCCTGTATATATAATCACCATCAATCTTTAAATTGTAGAGCTCTTTCAGTTTTTGCTGGAAAAAGGAGGAATAAAAAGGATAATGAGTACATCCTAATATGAGTGTTTTTAAAGGTTTTTTTACATTTTTTTGCCTTAGTTGTTCACAAAGATTAACCAGATGGTAGCTGATGTAATTCTCAGGACTATTAAGTTGTATCTTGGAGAATTTCCCATTCTCTTTTTCATAAAGCAGTGCATTCCCTGTCGTATCAAAATTATAAACAGGCAGCAACTCTTCCTTAATGGTCAACGTTTTGCTGCTCATTGAAGGACCCTGATAATTGTTGCGAATTTTTTTTGCATTCCGGTCAATAAAATTTGATTCTTCATCAATTGCTTCAGCAATACCGATGCCGGATTGTTGAATGAATTCAAAGTTGCCGGTATACCCAAGTTCCGTTTGTTGGGAAAAAAAGGTATTGAGGTATCCGTCAGATGAAACAGTACCTGCTGTAGCCATAACAGCAGCAGTTCCGCTTTCATTTATACCGAATGAGGAAAGTGCACCTCGTACACCGGCATCAATTACACCAATTACTTTTAAATCACTTCCTGCCTTTGTCAGCATCATTTCAATATCTTCCTTACCAAATGCCGTGGCTGTATTACATGCAATTACAAGTAATTTAACCGGTAATTTTTCTGTATTCCAGATAGAATCAGACACGGCGCTATAGCTTTTATTTCCAAGCAAAAAAAGGGCATCCCGAAGGATCAGTTCTTTAAGAAAGGACGTTCTTCCCATTGCAGGGTAATTTCCATAGGGCATATTGGCCTGATCTCCGAAATATATGAATTGTTCATTTGCAAAATCTTTTTCACCATCCCCTTTCTGATGGTATTTATTTTTAGCTGTATCAAAACTATCAAAGTTTAAAATAGCATCTAATACAGTTAAACCTCCTGTTCCTGAGTCAAATACTCCTATGGGGGAAGAAGTGGATGTCTGCTGGCTTAGCTTATTGAAATCTACATAATAATAATCGGTAGTATCCTTATCGACCCTGTTTAGGAAAGAAGCAGCATCTGATTTGACTGATTCTGTGTTTTGACCATACACCGAACCGATTAAAGAAAGTGAAATAAAATAAATGGTTAACCCTTTATTGAATAAATTTTGCATATACACTTGTTTTTAAAATCTATAAATGAAGTTTCTTCAAAAAATAACAAATTTGAGCGAGTCTGATAACTTAAATAAACAACTTTTTTGCTGAATTCTATTTTTATAAAACGATTTTTAACTTTTTTGTGACATTACGACCTTTAGAAATTGTTTTCTGTTTGAAATAATTACTGCAGAATATTTTAAAAGGACAATTAATATTTATTCAGCATTATAAGTATTTACAGGACATAACAGTGATTTACATCGACAGGTTAATTTCAGTGCCATTCTTTCAGGCAGCAAAGAATCTTTTCTGCTGTTATTGACTTTTAGATAATAAAACTACAAAATGCATCTTGCTGAAACAGATGTATCCACTCCAGGTTCAATGGCCTTTCTCCGGGTAAAAAACCAACTGAAGGATACCACTGTTTCTAAGCTTCTTCTTAAGCTATACCTTTTCCCATTAGGATATTTTTTATTTCAATTAGGAATCAGAAATCAATATATTGCAGTATTTTCTTTAGGGTTAATTCGAAGTATATTCGTACTAAATTCGTAATTAATTCGTACTAAATTCGATAAATTACGAGTTTAGTTTGAATTTGATGTGAATTTAATACGAAGTTAGGTAGAAGAAAATGTTGATTTATAGACATCCTGATTTTAAATAACTATTCCCGCTGCAGGCAACCGGTTTATTCTCACATTAAAGTCCGGGAATTTTTGTCCACAAAATCTGTACTGATTTCTTTTCTTAAATATAAATACAACATGAAAACTAAATTTCTTAAATACAATTGGGAACAGCTTATTGAAGAAGATTCTTTTATTGCCTGGATTGTAAGGAATAAAAATCATGAAAAATGGGAAGAATTCATTGCTGAACATCCAGAATTTAAAAAAGAAACTGAGAAAGCACGTGAAGTTATTTTTATTTTGCAGGATGAATATGAAGAATTAGATGGAGCTTCTTTAATAGCATTATGGAAGAAAATTGAACGGTTTGATCAGCAGCATAAAAACAAGTCAAATATATTGAGAATTCCAAAAGCATTTACCTGGGCTGCATCCATTATTTTAATAATAGCTATAGGAACAATTGCCTTATATAAATGGCAAGACAGGGTTTTAAATTACGTATTTCTTACCGGCTATGATACACAAACGAATCATACCTATGTTTCTATACCATCAGGTAAGAAAATTGCTGTTATGAAAAATTTCTCAAAAATTGAAGTTAATGAAACCGAAGATCAGCTCATTATAAATGACAGCATAGTCCCATTGGAAAAAATTGGAAACCCCGGGCTGAACAATCATCATATGAATGAAGTGGTAGTTCCCTTCGGTAAAAAAGCGGAATTGGTTTTTGCTGACGGAACAATTGTATGGTTAAATGCAGGAAGCCGGCTTGCTTTCCCTTCAAAATTTTCGCAAAATTCACGTATTGTTTATCTTGAAGGTGAGGCCTGCTTTCAGGTTGCAAAAAATGAAGTTCAACCCTTTGTTGTTAAAACTGGAAGTATCGATATAAGGGTACTTGGAACCTTTTTTAATGTTTCAGCATATCCCGATCAGGAAACCATCGAAACTGTTTTAATAAAAGGCAGAGTATCGATAGTAGAACCAGGAATTTTTACAAATAAAGAAATAGAGATCCATCCAAATCAAAAGGCTGATTTCAATAAGAACACCAATGAAATTACTGTAATGAATGAATCCAATGCCGAAAAATATGCAGCCTGGGTCTTTGGTTGGCTGGAGTACAGGAGGGAAAGCCTGACTTCGGTTCTCACCAAACTTGAACGTCATTATGACGTTATATTTCACGTACCACCCAATTTGCCGGCTGATGATAAAATCAGCGGAAAGCTTGATTTAAGAGAATCACTGCAAAATGTAATGATAATACTCTCTGATGCTGCTGGAATTGAATACAGTATCAAAGGCAAAGATGTCTATGTTCAGAAGAAAAGTAATTTTTAATGATATAATCTTCCTATTAATGATTTTTTAATCTAAAAACAAGTAAAAACTATGAGAAATTTTCTTAATTTATCCGTTCAAAATGACTTGTTTAAAGTTTTATTAAGAATGAAACTGTTAAGCTTAATGATGTTCATAGTATTGGCTTCTTCAGCAGCTGATAGCTATTCCCAGTCTGCCAGATTCGATATTTATTTAAAGAATGCGACAGTTAAAGAAGTTTTCGATCGTATTGAAGAAAACAGTGAGTTTATATTGCTCTATAACGAAAAATGGGTGGATGTTAATCGCAAAGTTGATGTCAATGCAAAAAATGAATCTGTAGAAACTCTGCTGGAGCAAGTTTTTAAAGGGACTCAAAATGTTTTTAAGATTTATGACAGGCAAATTGTAATTCTGAATGAAGCAACATCAAAAGTTCCTTCTAATGTTCAAAATTCAGAATCTTCAATTCAGCAGCAGTCAGTTGTCAGGGGAAGAGTCACCGATACTGAAGGACAGCCCATGCCAGGAGTTACTGTTTTAATAAAGGGGACAAGGCAGGGAACGGTAACAGGTCCCGACGGAAATTATTCTTTATCGAATGTTCCCGAAGATGCAACTATTGTATTTTCATTTGTTGGAATGCGAACTCAGGAGGTGCCGGTAGAAAACAGAAACTCGATAAATGTTACTATGCAGATTGATGCTATCGGCCTTGAAGAAATTGTTGCAGTGGGATACGGCACTCAGAAAAAAGTTAATTTAACAGGTTCTGTAGCTAATGTAGATGTAAGCAATGTGGAAAGCAGGGCGGTTACGCAAAGTTCGCAAATGCTGGCAGGAAAAGTAAGTGGTGTAACAGTTCTGCAATCAAGCGGACAACCGGGAAAAAACGAAGCCAACATAATTATCAGAGGGATGGGAACTTTCAGTAGTGCAGGCAACCAGCCTCTGGTGCTGGTTGATGGGCTGGCATCTTCCATCGATAATGTGAATCCAAACGATATTGAAAGTATTTCAGTACTTAAAGATGCGGCATCAGCAGCAATTTATGGAACACGTGCTGCAAATGGAGTTATTCTTATTCAAACCAAAAGGGGAGCCGGGACTGGCTTTAACATCAGTTATAATGGGTATGCGGGTTGGAAAAAAGTGAATGAACTTCCTCAGAACGTAAATTCATGGGAACATGCTATGTTGACAAATGAAGCCCGTAATAATGCAGGGCAGGGAAATACTTATTCTGAAGAGGAGATTGCAAAATTTAAAAATGGTTCTGATCCGGATAATTATCCCAATGTTAATCATCTGGAAGATTTATTGAGCAGTGGCTCCGGTTTTCAAACGAATCATAATTTAAGTTTTTCAAGTAGTGGAGATAAAAATTCCTATTTATTCTCTATAGGATATCTCGATGAGAATGGATTGGTAGCAAAAACGGAATACCAACGTTATAACTTTTTATTTAATTTCGATAGTGAACTAAAAGAGAACTTACAGTTATCGGTGAATTTAAATGGAAATAAATCATTCATAAATGAGCCAATCCGCAATTTAAACACCAATAATGTAGCCAGTTTAATTGCCTATGCACAGCAAGTGCCCAACATTATTCCGGGTCGAAGATCGGACGGAGATTACGGTTACTGGCATGATTTCGGGATTGCTGCTATCATGGATAATAATAATTTTACGCGGGGTAATGATAACTTTTTTCTTGGCAGCATCAATCTTGACTGGGAATTGTTTGAAGGGTTCACCCTTACAGGAAAGTTTGGATACAATTATGAAAATAGCAACAGGGACTCCTATCAAAGTACAATCAGGTACGATAATGTTTATACATATGGACCCAATTCCTTATCGGTTGAGGCTTCTGAAAATTCATTGATAACATTACAGGCACTGGCCAATTATGATGTAACTTTAGGTGATAACAATCTTCATTTTCTTGCAGGTTATTCACAAGAAGCTTTCAGATATGATCTTATGGATGCTTTTCGGGATAATTTCCCCAATGATTTGTTATATGAATTGAATGCCGGTTCGGCTGCAAATATGAAAAATAGCGGAACTGCAGCCGAGTGGGCATTAAGATCTTACTTTGGGAGGGTAAATTATTCCTACAACGGAAAATATTTATTGGAGGGAAATATCAGATACGATGGAACTTCAAGGTTTCCCGAGGATAGTCGTTGGGCAGTCTTTCCCTCTTTCTCTGCAGGATGGAGAGTTTCAGAAGAATCATTTATAAAAGACAACTATACCTGGATTGATAACATGAAGTTAAGAGCTTCATGGGGTATACTTGGTAATCAGAATATTGGAAATTATCCTTATCAGCGTTTGATTACACTAGGCAAAGATTATGTATTTGGGGGAGTCAGATATCCTGGTGCATATATGGCTGCTGTCGCTAACCAGGAGATTGAATGGGAGAAAACTGAAATGACAAACATAGGTTTGGACCTGACTTTGTTTAACAGCAAACTTGATTTTGTAATTGATTATTTTAACAAATACACATCTGGTATTCTCTATAATATTTCTGTTTCAAATGTACTTGGGATGGGATCTTCGGAAGTAAATGCAGGTGAAGTTAAAAACACCGGATTTGAAGTTTTGATGAGTTATAATCAGGCAATAGGTGATTTTAGATTTAATATTACACCGAATGTTTCATTTATTCATAATGAGGTAATGAAAATTGCAAATGCGCAAAACGATATAGATCAAGGTTTATTTGTAGGAGAACCATTGGGCGCAATTTATGGCTATGTTGCCGACGGACTTTTTGTTGATGAAAATGATATTGATACTTATCCTTCTCAACCCTATGGCGTGGATCCCGGTTTTATCAGGTATAAAGATATCAGTGGACCAAATGGAGTTCCTGATGGTCAGGTAGATCCTGAATATGACCGAAAAGTTATAGGTTCTGCATTTCCAAATATAAATTATGGATTAAATCTTGGAGCATCTTATGCTAATTTTGATTTTTCACTTCAATTGCAAGGTGTGGCAGGCAATGAAAATTATCTTCCGGGAGCATATCAGCAAACTGCTTTTGTAAATGGGGGTACAGCTCAGGGATGGCAGATGGAAAACAGGTGGACCCAGGAAAATCCGGATAGAAATGCAAAGTATCCTGTTATGTTAGTTGGCAGTAACGACGGACTGAGGTATGTTTCTACCTATTGGTTGAGAGATGCCGGTTTCCTTCAGGTAAAAAACGTTCAGTTGGGATATAATTTACCTGATGATTTGTTAAGTTCAGTTGGTATCCAAAGTTCAAGGATTTACATCAACGGAGAAAATGTTTACCGATTCGATAATTACTATCCCGGTTGGGATCCTGAAATGGGATCAGGAGGTGGTAATGGTCAGTTTTATCCCAATACAGCCACTTATACAATTGGCCTTAAGGTAAATTTTTAAAAATTCCAGTAAAACAATTTAAATGAAAGACAAAATGAAAAATATATTTTCAATTCCATCAAAACTCGGAGTTGCCTTAATGATAATGGGATTAGTATTAAGTTGTAATAATGATTTTCTCGACAGGCAACCTTTGGCACAATTATCCGATGCCACTTTTTGGTCAAACGAGGATGACGCAATGAGAGCATTAACAGCAATTTACTGGGTATGGCCTGAGTATTGGTCGAGGGCTGAATTTTTTCAACCTACCGGATTCTTTTATCTTGATTTTATTTCGGGATTGGGAAGCGATAAGGGTTTAGAATCCGAGACTTTTACGGGTGGAGGGCTGAATTCAACCCATCGCTGGATAGGCCATTTCTGGCAAACATCTTACGAAAGGATAGCATTTTGCAATAATTTTCTTGAAAATGTGCCCTCTATTGAGATGGATGAAGAAAAGAAATCAGAAATGCTGGCAGAAGTTCGCTTTTGGAGAGCCTACGTTTATTTGAATCTTGGCGTTTATTTTGGAAATGTACCCATTGTCACTGAAGTATTAACAGTGGAAGAGGCCAATAGTGTTACCCAGTCAACTCAATCAGAAGTTCTTGATTATGCCGAGAAGGAACTGGAAGCAATTATAGATGATTTACCTTCCAGCAGACCACCATCAGAATTTGGGAGAATTAGCAGAGGAGCTGCATTAGGATTCTTAGGAAGATTAAAAATGTACTTGAAAAAGTGGGATGAAGCAGCAAGTACATATAAAAGAATCATTGATTCCGATGTTTATTCAATAGACCCGAGGTTCCAGGAAATTTTTTGGGAAATGGGAGAAACAAGTGATGAAATAATCTTAAGTGTCCAGTATCAATCGGATATTACAAAAAGTCAGCTTCAAAAGCTTCTTCGTCCTTCCTCTTTCGGAGGATATCATCAGTATAATGTATTTAATAATTTGGTAGAAACTTATTTAATGACAGATGGTCTTCCTAAGGAAGAATCTACTTTATATGATCCACAGAACCCTTATGATAATCGCGATCCCCGACTTAAATATACAGTTTTAATTCCAGGTGAATCAACTTTTGCCGGCGATTTATATGTTGCAGATCCAGAATCAAATTCATTGGACAGGGTGAACTTATATAACTGGACGGGATATACAATTAATAAATATTTAGACGAAAATTATTATCCTGGTAACAGAGATAATTGGGGAGGTAATTTTACTCTCCTGCGATATGCAGAAGTGCTTCTGGGATATCTTGAATCCATGATTGAATCTGGGGCAGCCATTGATCAAAACCTGCTGGATAATACCATTAATCTTTTACGGAACCGGGAGGCAGTTAAAATGCCGGTTGTGACAGAAACCGATCCTTCTGCTTTAAGAGAAATCGTTCGGCGCGAAAGGGTGACCGAACTTGCCCTCGAAGGAATCCATTACTTTGATTTACTTCGCTGGGGTACCGCAGTAGAAGAAATAAGTGGAAAGTTTTATGGGATGAAGTTAACAAATGATCCTGCAAATTACACCCTCTTGCCGGTAAACGATGAAGGATATTTGTATTTTTCAGAAAGAGATTACCAAGACTATAATACGTTATGGCCCATTCCTCAGACTGAACTTGACATTAATCCGAATTTAAAACAGAATCCTGGCTATCAGTAGCCTGTTATATAAGATGTTATAAAAGATGTTAAAATAATGCAGAGCATCGGATAATGCAATTCCTGATGCTCTGCATTTTTTTATGCATGAATTTTTATTACGAAAAATTGTCGACTCTTGGTTTGGAAAGGTGAAAGTGGATATAAATTTTGATGAGATAATAAGATAAATTAAAAAAATGATGATAATGAAATCCTACTTTATAATAATATTGCTTCTGATGGTTATTCCATCTTTAGGAATCGGACAAGACAGATATGATGTAGAAGATTTTGGAGCCAGGGGAGATGGCCTTTTTTTAAATACAAAAGCCATTCAGGAAACAATTGATAAATGTTCTCAGTCTGGTGGAGGAACTGTATGGGTAAAAAATGGAGTATATCTTTCCGGATCCATTATATTAAAAGACAATGTAACCTTGCACCTGGATGCTAATGCCATATTGCTTGGAAGCCCAAAGGCAAATAATTATCAAACAATAGGCAGTTTCGTGGATGGTTTGGGACATGCAAAAAACCGATTTTTTGTAGGAGCTTCTGATGCCAAAAATATAAGTATTGAAGGAGAAGGTGCGATTAATGGTCAGGGAAATTCACCTGAGTTTAAAATTTATAAAGATGAAAGGGGAGATGTACGTCCTACACTGGTCAAGTTTTACAATTGCGAAAATGTCAGGGTTTCAGGAGTTACATTGCAAAACTCCGGAGCATGGGTATCACATTACTTTGGGTGTAGTGACGTTTTAATACACAATATAAATATTGATTCCTGGACGAATGGAAATAATGATGGAATTGATGTTGATTGCAGTGTAAATGTCAGGATTCTTAACTGCAATATCAGTAGCGGAGATGACGCCGTTGTTTTGAAAGCAACTGCAAACCGACCCACCTGCAATGTTATAGTTTCAAATTGTATATTACATACAAGTACAGGTGCATTTAAGATTGGTACCGAATCGGTTGGAGATATTCAGAATGTTACCGTTTCAAATTGTGCTGTCAGAGGTGCTGGTGGCGGAATTAAACTTCTTTGTATGGATGGTTCTACTGTTCGCAATGTTAATATATCGGACATGGTAATGCAAAATGTGGAAATGCCTGTTTTTATTCGCCTTGGCAGTAGGCTTAATGTTTTTCATGAAGGAGAAAAGCAGAAAGATACCGGCGTAATGGAAAACATCAAAATCCAAAATGTTATTGCATCTACGAATTCACCGGGAAGAACAAACGGTCATAAGCTTAAATATCAGAGTGGTATATTTGTGACAGGAATTCCAGGGCATCCTGTAAGAGATGTGAGCATGGAAAATATTTCAATCAGGATTCATGGTGGCGGGCAAAAAGAGAACAGTTTCGTTGAAGTTCCTGAGAATATATCCAATTATCCTGAGTTTAGCCTTTTTAGCGAATGGCTTCCTGCCTATGGTGCATACATCCGTCATGCGGAAAATGTCAGAATAGAAAATGTCACTGTTGAAACAGTGATTCCTGATCAACGATATGTTGTTGCTGCCTGCAATGTTAAAGATTTTTCCATTAAAAATTTCAAGTCTGATCTGGCTTTGGGCGGCGCATCATTTTTTTTACTAAGAAATGCACAAAGAGGTTTTATTTCTGAAAGCTTTCCTCAAAAGAAAATGGAATCGTTCATTTCATTACACGGAAAATCAACAAATGAAATATTTTTGTTTAACAATATTTTGAAAAATATAAATAACCTTGTTTTGGTTTTAGATGGAGCAAATAAAAATGCTGTAGTTATAAATTAAATCCATGGTGATAATTTAAAGCGCGGCAGGAATTTGAAGTATTATAATTTCAAAAATTTATTTGTTCAGATGTCAACATCAATGACAAATTGGTCTTTAATATAATTAGAGAGGGGTGGATTATCCGGAACATTTGATAGCGATTGACAAATTCATTTCTTTTTCTGGAGTTGAACTCAGAAAAATAGAAAGGGTTAAACCAATGTGATATTTCTGAACCTCTGATAAGTGATGGCAGTTAATATTTCATCAAAAAAAATTAAAAACAGATTAATTGGTAAATATGAAATTATGTGTATTGGCAGTTGTGGCAATTGTATTTTTACTTGGTTCATGTAGTAAGGAATCAAATACTCTTTATATATCGCCCACGGGTAATGATGAAAACTCCGGGACTGTAAATAATCCCTTTTTAAGTATGGAAAGAGCCAAGGAAGCAATAAGCCAGCTTATAGCCGATGGTGTCGAAAATAAGGAAATTCAGGTGTATTTTAGAGGTGGAACCTATTTTTTTGATAAGAGTGTTGTATTTAGCAGTGATGAATTTGGTTCAGGAAATAATACAATAGTTTTTTCAGCATTTCAGGACGAAAAACCTGTTTTCAGTGGCGGTATGCTTTTAACGGACTGGTATAAAGCTGAAGATAAAATTCCCAATCTGCCCGAGAAAGCTAAGGGTAAAGTTTGGATTGCAGATATTCCCTCTGTTATAACTCACCCCTCAGCCCGCTTTCTTGGTACCGATCTGGAATCACTTGTAAACGCTGTTTCTCAGAAATTGACAACTGCAGAAGATGAAAAAACAGAAATTCCAGGAGATGATTCCATGGGAGCCAATTATGATGATCCGGAGAAATACAGTTCGTTTATCTTTCCCGAAAAATCATTCCGGAAGTGGAGCAATATAAATGATATTGAAGTAATTGTAAGACCACATTACGGATGGGTTGCCAACATTTTGCCTCTAAAGTCGCTCGATTTTGAGAAGAATATTGCCCACACAAGCATTCCGGCTACTTATTATATTACCCGTTTATCTGGTTCAGGTGACAATGCAAATCCTAATTTGCAGGTGCTAAATGCAATAGATTTTTTAGATGAGCCTGGAGAATGGGTTATTAATTCATACGAAAGGAAAATATACTATTGGCCTAAGGAGAATGAGCCAGGGAAAATATATTATCCATTAACTAAGGAATTAATAAGACTGGAAGGTGATGAAGAACACAATAAAATTATTAAAAATATTGTGTTTAAGGGAATTACTTTTGCTTATGGTGATCGTGATACTATGGGTGAAGATGATATTGGCCTGCAACATGATTGGGCTTTTTTTAATAAGTCAGATGCACTGGTAAGATTTGTTAATACCGAAGATTGTGTCATTGATAATTGCACATTTACTATTAGTGGGGGAGGTGGTGTACGTTTTGATTTGCACAGCAAGGGAAATAAAATTCACAACAGTAAACTGAATCAATTGGGAGGAATTCCAGTTGTCATGGCAGGTTATGGGCCTGGTCGGCAAGATGTTAATCAAAACAATGAAGTTTTCAACAATGAAATACACGATTGCGGACAAAGTTATTTTCACGCACCTGCTATTTATTTATGGCAAACCGGAGGAAACAGAATTGCACATAATTTGATTTACAATACGCCCTATTCCGGGATTGTTGTGAGCGGCCCTCGTCCCCAGTTTTTTAATAAAAAATGGATGGGAAACAGAAGAGAAATTTCAGGAACAATATTTCCTAAAGGAATTGATATTGCCGGGGTTGAAAATTGGGTTAAACCTTCAGGACATATAACCGACTGGGACAAAATGTTTCCTTATCTATTTTGCAATGATAATATAATTGAGAATAATGAAATTCATGATGTTATGCAAGTTCTTGATGACGGAAATGCAATTTATTTTTCAGGTACCGGATATAATAATTCAATAAGAAATAATTACATTCACAATACAATTTCTCCACATCGGCAGACGGCAATCCGTGCCGATGATTATGCAAGAGACATAACGATTTCAGATAATATAATATACAAATTTGGCAGAGCCGGCATTACAACTAAGTATGACTGTTACATAATTAATAATTATATCATTGACTATGTTCCTACAGAAAAGGTGGATGGGGAAAAATTCAGTCCTTTTTCCTTTCTTCGTATTGCTGCCTGGGGACCGCTAAAAGGTGGCATAATAAAGAATAATATATGTTATCAGTCGGCTGGAGAATCCATACCATTTCTGAGCATTGGGTATTACACCAATCTTTTGGCCACATTGGATGAGTTTCCAAAACTTAGCGATTATGATATAGATCAAAATATTTATTATGCAAGGGGAGTTCCTCATAGCAACAGAGAACAACTTGAATCATACAGAAGCCAGGGGGTGGACAAGGCAAGCATCGTTGCTGATCCTCTGTTTGAAGGACTTGAAGCAGAAGGCTTTAAGCTGAAAAGCAATTCGCCGGCATTTAAACTGGGAATAAAACAGATTGATTTTGAAAATATGGGGGTGTTGAAAAATTAATTCAATTGGATGATGAATTTGAAAAATAAAAACCAAATCAACCGTCGGAAATTTATAGGTGGTGCAGCAACAGTTTTTGCTGGTTATTCGTTGTTTCCGGTCAAAGAAACAAAGGCAGGCAATTTTAATAATGCAATAGATGGTTTGCCTGTATATAATGTTTTTGATTATGGTGTTTCAGGTGATGGCACAACAATGAATACAAAAGCATTTCAAAATGTAATTGATGTTTGCAGTAATAATGGGGGTGGAATTGTTTATTTTCCTCCCGGTGATTTCTATACAGGAGCGTTTACAATAAAGGATAACGTAAATATTTATCTTTCTTCGGGAGCAAAAATCTGGGGCAGTAAAAATCAACACGATTATAAAGGATATGAATCACTTGTGTATGCTGAGGATGCAAAAAATATAAGCATCACAGGGACGGGGACTATAAACGGGAATGGAGAATCCTTTTGGGAAGATTACATGAAGGGAAAGATAAATTTTGAGGAGTGGAAGGAAAATAACTGGAGACCTGAGCGGATGTTTTTATTTATTCGATGTGAAAATCTTAAACTTCAGGATTTTACAATCGAAAACAGTCCTTCATGGACCATTCATCCGATTGATTGTGACAGGGTATTTATTCAAGGTATATCAATTCTGAATGGAATATACGAAAAGGATGGACCCAATACCGATGGAATCAATCCTGACGGTTGTAAACGTGTAGTAATTTCAGACTGTTATATTCAGTGTGGCGATGATTGTATTGTTTTAAAAATTACCGACCGTTCTTCTACTAAAATTTGCCGTGATGTGGTGGTTACAAATTGTGTGTTAATTACAACAGAAACTGCATTGAAAATAGGAACAGAAACTTTAGGGGAATTTAGAAACGTTACCTTTTCCAATTGTACCATTCATGATTCAGGTGGTGGTTTTGGACTAATTATGCGGGATGGTGGTTTGATTGACGGAGTTACCGTTACCAACATCACCATCGATAGCACTAAAACGAAACATGGTCAGGGTATTTTTTTATGGTCCCACCGGCGAACCAATAACACACCTTTTGGGAATATAAAAAATGTACTTATTTCCAATATAACCATGAATACAGGAGGAAGTATTTTTATAAGCGGAAATAAAGAAACCTATATTGAAGGAGTTACTATTGAAAACATCCGGGTAAAACTTACCGGAGGACGTAAAGAAAAATCGCATGAACAGCCGGAAGATCCATTTTTCGCATTCGGACATCATACTGCCCCCATTGACATCTTTTGCCGTTATGTGGATGATTTAAAATTGCGAAATATCACATTCAATTGGGGAGACGCAGAAGGTGAAAATCTGGGAAGTGCTTTACGTTGCTGGTGGGTAAATGATTTGGATATTGATGGCTTTATTGGGAGACAAACATTAAATTCAGATTCCTCTGTAATTTCATTAAAAAATGTGAATGATGTATTTATTCATAACTGTAAGGCTCCGGAAGGAACAGGAACAATCCTTCATGTAGATGAAAATACCAGCGGTGTTTCAATTATCGGAAATGAATTCAGCCGTGCAAAGAAATTACTAGCTTCAGGTTCCGATAAAAATGTTTTCGAATCGGGGAACAGAATGCCGGCAGCTTTTAAAAAGAAAGAAAAATGAATGGCTTTTAATTTAGATAGAGATTATTAAACTAATAAATCATGAGAAAAATATTAATATTGATGATAGGTCTTGTAGCAGTTGGGGTTGTTAACGCACAGGAAAACGATGAGATATCAAAAGAATGGTCGAAAATGCAAGCATCAAAAGACCGAATGTTTGAAGAATTCAACGATTTGAAATTTGGGATGTTTATTCATTGGGGGGTTTATTCAAAATTAGGAGGTATCTGGGATGGTGAACATATTGATTCCGACAGGGCCGGACATCAGGCTACCATTGGTGAATGGATAATGTACAGTGCCCGTATTCCCCGTGCAAGATATTTGGAAGTTGCTAAAACTTTCAATCCGGTTGATTTTGATGCTGAGAAATGGGTGAAAGTTGCTAAAGATGCGGGAATGAGATATATTGTTGCGATGACAAAACACCATGATGGTTTTGCTATGTATGATTCAGATGTTTCTGAATACAATATCCACGATTATACTCCTTTTAAACGCGATCCTATTGAGGAATTATACAATGCCTGTAAGAAACAGGATATCCGGTTGGGGTTGTACTATTCTCATTCAATTGATTGGCTGGATGGTGGTGATTCGGGGAATGCTCAATACAATAAGGCTAATCCTGATAAACCAAAAGAGACCCGAGCTGCAAATCTTTGGGATCCTGCACCAGTTTCATATGAAGAATATCTTGAGAAAAAAGCAAAACCTCAAATGAAAGAAATTCTTACTAAATTTCCGAATCTGGTGGAAATATGGTACGATTATCCAAGATTTATGAACCGTCAGCAAAGTTTTGAATTTTATAAACTTGCTTATAATTATCAACCTCAAGCTTTAATAAATAGCCGTGTGGGAAATGGTTTTGGGGATTTTGCCACAGGTGGGGATAATCAGATTTCGCCAGAAAATTTTGGTCCCTACAGAACATGGGAGAGTCCTGCAACTTTAAATAATACATGGGGCTACAAAAGCTATGATAAGGACTGGAAAACGCTCGATGAGCTTTTAATCTGGATCGTAGAGCTTGCCAGTAAAGGAGGAAATTACCTGTTGAATGTGGGCCCGGACGGGAAAGGTGTCATTCCTGAGGAAAGTGTAAAGGTATTGAGACAAGTGGGAGAATGGATGAAAATAAATGGAGAGGCAATTTATGGAACCAAAAGATGGACTACTATGAAGGAAGGTAAAACCTTAATTCCGAGAGGAGGCACAGAAGAAAGAAAAAATCAGGGGTTCACTACCAGGCTTACTTCTGAAGATTTTTGGTTTACTGCAAAGGATAATTTTGTATATGCAATGTCTTTAGTTGAACCGGTGAATAATCAGGTAAGAATTAAATCATTATATAATAGTAAAGATAAAATAAAAAGCGTCAAGCTATTGGGAATGAATAATTCCTTAAACTGGAAAGCGGTGGATGATAGAATTGAAGTAGTAGTGCCTTCAGGTAATAAATCTAATGTTCCGGGATTTGTGCTCAAATTTGAACTGCTTGATTAATTAAGAAAGATTAAACGAGGATGTATTTAAAAATTTGTTTTTTAATACTGTTTCCTGTTTTTGTAACTTTTTCCAGCCGGGCAGCCACCTACTATGTGAGTAATGCGGGCAATGATGCCAATTCATGCACCAGTCCCGGCCAGTCGTGGAAGACGTTGGAAAAAGTAAATGGTTTTTCACCACTTCCGGGGGATCGGATATTATTTAACAGAGGTGATGAATGGTTTGGTTCCATTGTGGTAAACTCTTCCGGAACACCTGATAAACCTTTAGTTTTTGGAGCATATGGCTCTGGAAATAAACCAGCTGTAAGTGGGTTGATAGAATTAAAAAATTGGGAATACAGTGGCGGTGGAATTTATAAATGCCATTTTAAATTCATAAATGACGTTAATCTTTTAGTGATTAATGGCCACATTCAGCACATGGGAAGATATCCAAATACGGGTTTTTTGAGTTATGAAAAAGTAGACAGCATTGCTTCTGTTATTGACAGGGAATTACCCAATACTCCTGATTGGACTGGTGCCGAAATGGTTATTAAAAACAACAACTGGACTATTAGCCGGAATAGAATAAAAGGGCATTCAAATGGTAAAATATGGGAGCTGCTGAATTTTAAAAATTAATAAAATGGTGTTAAGAATAAAAAATGCAAGATACATTCTTTTCTTATTATGGATGGTAATATTGTTGTTTTCTTATGAATTAAAAGGACAGGAAAGTAACCTTTCTGTGTTAGAAACATATCAAAGTAATCCTGATATTTGGATGAAATATTCAAATCATTCAAGTGCCCTATACAATCAAGTTGCAACTTTTGCTGAAGATTTACTTGAAGAAAGACAAAAGAAGGTTTCTGAGCTGCAGACACAAAGTGAATGGATTACATATATTGAATCTTTAAGAAAGTCTTTTTCAAAAAGCCTAAGCAGTTTTGAAAAGACTCCACTCAATCCCATCATCACAGGAACTATAGAGCGGGAAGATTTTACAGTTGAAAAGATCGTGTTCGAATCTCTGCCAGGGTTCTATGTTACTGGTTGCCTGATGATACCAAAAAAAAGAATGCAGGAAAAGCTTCCTGCAGTAATCGTTCCAACAGGCCATTCACAGGCTGCTTTTCGAAGAGATGTATACCAGAACAGTACATTGAATCTGGTTAAAAAAGGATTTGTTGTTTTTACCTATGATCCAATAGGACAAGGTGAGCGGGTTCAATATTTTGATACTTCATCAAATAAATCCTTTATTGGAGGTACTACTTTTGAGCATTCCTATGCTGGTGCCCAAAGTTTGTTGACTGGAAATTCAATCAGTGATTATTTTATTTGGGATGGCGTTAGAGCTGTAGATTTTTTACTCTCAAGAAAGGAAGTAGATGCTCAAAGAATAGGTATGACAGGAGTATCTGGTGGCGGAACTCAAACTGCATTTGTATCTGCCTATGACGACAGGATTCATGCTGCTGCCCCGGAATCTTATATTACCAGCTACCATAGACTCTTTGAATCCATTGGTCCCCAGGATGCAGAGCAGAATCTTTATAAAGGTTTATTGAAAGGCTTTGAACATGTTGATTTTTTAGCCATGAGGGCACCAAAACCTACAATGATTATTTCTACTACACAAGATTTTTTTAGTATTCAGGGTGCGCGTGAAACTTTTCATAAAGCAAAAGAAATATTCAAAACTTTAGGATATGCTGATAATATTCATATGATTGAAGCAGATGGGGTTCATGGTTCAAAGAAAGATAACAGGGAAGGAATGTACAGCTTCTTTCAGAAAGAACTGGATTTGCCTGGAAGTAATAAGGATTTGAAAGTAAACTACTTCAGGGAAGAAGAATTAATTGTTACCCCAACCGGACAAACATCAACCTCTTACAATAGTAAAACTCTTTATGATTTTAATAAAGAAAAAGCCCTTGCTGCCGTTAAAAGCAGAGTTGTAAAAAATCCAAAGGAACTCCTGACATACAGAAATAAAATCTTATCTAAGGTTTACGAACTCTCGGGTTATGATTCTACCCGACAAATTAAGTCAGTGGTTTATACAGGAAAATCAGAAAGAGAAAATTATAAAATTGAAAAATATTTTATACAGGGAGAAGATTTTGATTATCCAATTCCTTTTATTTTGATAAAACCATATATCAATGAAAAAAGACCACTGCTTTTATATCTTGATGCTTCAGGAAAGGACGGATTGCTAAATAATGAGCAGGAAATTACCAGGTATCTTGAAATGGGATTTACCATTTTTGCGCCGGATCTTATCGGAAATGGTGAATTGCAAAATAAAACATTTAAAGGAGATTCATATGTACAGGATTATTCTTTAAATATTTGGATTGCAGCAAATTTAGCAGGAAAAAGTATTGCGGGTATGCAGGCGAGCGATTTAGATGTTTTGTTTAAACATATTGCTACCCTTACAGATATTGTTCCCGGCAAAATAACTTCAGTTGTGAAAGATGAAACATGTTCTTCTTATTTACATTATGCAGTTTTCAGTAAGAAAATTCAAAAAACCATATTGGTTAATCCGTTGATTTCTTTTGAAGATGTAGCCACTACACAGTATTATAATCCTAAATATTTATGGACATCTGTTACGGAGGCTATTCTTCATTACGATTTGAATTTCCTGCAAGCTTTACTGGCACCTCAGAAACTTATAGTTTTTAATCCGGTTTCAGCAAAAGGGGAAGTGGTCTCTCCAGAAGTTTTGGGAAGTTATCAGAATTTTCTAAAAGAGGTATTTAAAGCTTCGGGCATTCAGGAAAATATGAGAATTGTTGTTACTGAAAAGGAGCCATCCATTAATGAAATAACTCATTTTCTTGAATTACCCTAAATTATTCAAATTGCATTTTTTAAAAAATTAAATAAAAACAAATGAGACTGAAATTATTTATAGGTTTGCTTACTATGCTGTTTTTTTATTCCTGCAGTATGGATAAAAATATATATTATCTGTCACCATCGGGAAACGATAAAAATGAAGGAACAGAATCCAAACCTTTTAAGAGTTTGGAAAAAGCAAAAGAGGTTATTGGACAATTAATTGCTGATGGGCTCGAGAATCAGGAAATTAAAGTTTATTTAAGGGGAGGCACCTACTTTTTTGATAAAAGTGTAGTTTTTGGAGAAGAATTTGGTAAAGGAAATAATACAATCCTTATTTCTGCCTTCGAAAGTGAAATTCCTGTTTTTAGTGCTGGTAAAATTTTAACAGGATGGCAGAAAGTAGAAAATTCCATATCGAATTTACCTGATGTGGCTCAGGGAAAAGTTTGGGTCACAAAAATTCCTGAAGGAAATCCCAATACAATAGCACGATTCCTGGGAAAAGATACCATTTCTCTGCAGAATTCAATTTCAGGTCATATGTCTACCGCAGAACCAGATGAAATGAATGTTTCAAAGGATGATTTTATGGGAGCCAACTATGATACTCCTGAACCCTACAGCAAATTCATTTTTTCCGAAAATTCACTTCGGGATTGGGAAAATATAACAGATATAGAAGTTGTTGTCAGGCCTCACTATGGATGGGTATCTAATATTTTGCCCTTAGATTCAATTGATTATGAAAATAATACTGCCTATACAACTGTTCCTGCTACCTATTTCATTACAAAGCTATCGGGATCGGGCGATGATGCAAATCCTAACTTAAGGGTTTTAAATGCAGTTGACTACCTTGATGAACCAGGAGAATGGGTGATAAATTCGCTGGAAAATAAGATTTATTATTGGCCGGAAGAAGAAGAACCTTTAAATATATACTACCCTTTGAGTAAGGAAATAATAAGGCTTGAAGGTAACGATGAGGAAGGAATTCTTATTAAAAATATCACCTTTAGAGGAATCACCTTTTCTCATGGAGACAGGGATACAATGAAAAAAGGGGACATTGGCATTCAGCACGACTGGGCTTTTTACAACAAATCGGATGCATTGGTAAGGTTTGTAGGTTCAGAAAATTGCATTATTGACCAATGCAGATTTATTTCCAGCGGAGGAGGTGGCGTCAGGTTTGATTTGTACAGCCAAAACAATAAAATTATCAACAGTGAATTTAAATATTTAGGAGGCACCCCAATTCTGCTGGCCGGTTATGGCCCAGGAAAAAAAGATGTCAATAAAAATAATCAGATTATAAATAATGAAATTCATGATGGTGGAGAATCTTATCTGCATTCGCCAGCACTTTTTGTCTGGCAAAGTGGAAGCAATCTTATTGCTCATAATTTAATTCATCATATTCCATATACCGGAATTGTAATCAGCGGTCCCCGTCCACAGTTCTTTAATGTCAAGCTGATGGGCAACAGAAGGGAATTAACCGGTACTGTACGATGGGAGGAAGTGAAAGATGTAGTAAATCCCGAATGGAACAGGTATTCTGCACATCTAAACGATTGGGATACTCTGTTCCCCTATTTATTTGCTGCTGATAATATAATCGAATATAATGAAATCCATCATGTAATGGAAGAGATGGACGATGGAAATGCTATCTATCTTTCGGGTACAGGATGGAATAATGTTGTACGAAAAAATTATGTGCATCATAATTTTTCCCCGCATCGCCAGGCTTCACTTCGCTCTGATGATTATGCAAAGGATATTACTTTTTCTGATAATATCATATATAAATTTGCAAGAGGAGGTATTATTGCCAAATACGATGCCACCATCACCAACAATTTTGTTATTGACTATATTCCAACTGAAATGGTTGATGGAGAAAAACACAGTCCTCTTGCCTTTATCTTTATTGGAGCTTGGGGGCCTATAAAAGGCGGGATCGCAAAACATAATATCTGTTTTCAGTCAGCAGGAGGGGCTATGCCATTTATGAGATTTGGTGCCAGCAGCCGTTTACTTGAATCGTTGACTGAATTTCCGAAAATTACCGATTACGATATCGATTACAACATGTATTTTGAAACAGGAATGCCGCACAGCAGCCAGGAGCAGCTGAATGAGCTTAGAGAGCAGGGAGTTGAGAAAAATAGCCTTGCTGAAAACCCATTATTTGAAGGTTTTGAGAAAGAAAATTTTCAACTAAAAGAAAATTCACCTGCATTTACCTTGGGTATACAACAAATTGAATTTTATAAAATGGGATTATTGAAAAATGGTATTTATGAAATCCATTAGCCCAGTTGTAGATCTTTATTAAAAAACATAGAAAATAAAAAATATGAATTGTTTTAAAATTTCAGTCCTGTTGATTCTGCTTTTTCAGGTATTCATTAATCCGGATTATCTTATTGCTGCTGCATTTCCTGAATCTTCAGCACTGCCTGTGAATGCAGAAAAGATTGTTTTTGATGAATTTGAACTTTTAGGAGGAATCGAAGTAGGTGATATTTATTACTGGAAAGAATTGATTAGTGGTTCCTACGACAGGAGAAGGGTGATTCAGTTAAAGGAAGGGGCCACCGATGGAAGCGCTGAAGCTGTTTTCTTTGAACCTTCAGCCAAATATGATATCAGCTTGCATTATGTTGAAGGTAAAAGGCCCGATTCAAAAGTTACGCTTCTGATAAACAACAAGAAGATTGGAACAGTAGATTATGGCTCTTCCTATTCTTTTAAGGAAAAGACATTTGAAAACGTCAACGTTCAGAAATGGAGCAGGATTACGTTGAACTTTCAAGGGGAGAAAGATGCTAAATGCCGTGTTGAAAAACTTATCCTGACTCCGGTTGGAAGGTTTGACGATAATGTTTCCAACCTAGAGAAGCCGGTAACCCTAAAAATTTTTGAAACCTATAGCGAAGTGCAAAAAGGAAGGAGAGTGTTTTATGATTTTATAATGGATCGGGTTGAGAAAGCAAATCAAGAGAGAACCCAGGAATTGATGGATACCAAAAACACAAAAGTGGAAGCACCTGTTGGGGCAAGATGGCAGGATTCGGGAACCGATAAATGGAAAAAGAAACAGGATGAAGTCCGGAAGAACTTAAACAAATACTTTGGGGAATTTCCCGAAAGAACTCCATTAAATGCAAAAATAACCGGTAAACTGGAATACGAAAAATACACGATTGAAAAGATTATCTTTGAAAGCCAGCCCGGCTATTTTATCACAGCAAATTTATATGTACCCAAAGGAAGAGATTTCCCGTTGCCGGGAGTAGTATTTCCTTTGGGGCACAGTGGTGCCGGCAAGTCAAGAGATAATTACCATATGTCGGGTTTAGGCCTTGTTCTTAAAGGATATGTTGTCCTGGTTTATGACCCAATAGGGCAAGGGGAACGATCTGAATTCACTGATAATTCGGGAGACTGGCTGGTTCATATTGGAGGTGACCAGCATTGGTATGTTGGAAGGCCAGCCTTTTTAGCCAACTGGACATTGTCGGGGTTACGCACCTGGGACGGCATTCGGGCAGTGGATTACCTGGTTTCCCGTTCTGAAGTTGATACAACCAAACTTGCAGCTGTGGGATGTTCAGGAGGCGGACAAATGGCATTGCTTATAACTGCGGTGGATCAGCGCATAAAAGTCTGTGCTGCTTCTCATCCTGGAGGCCCATTGGAGAATTCCTACCTTACAGGGCAAAAATTAACAGATAAAGAAATTTACAGCCTGATTCCTCCCCGGCCATTAAGAATAATTGTTGGGGTTGAATCGGGAGAAGAACCCAGGCACAGGGAGTATCTGGAAGATATGCAATATTTCTATGAAGGCCTTCATGTGGGGAGGCAAACAGCCCAAATCGATATGGTGCCAGGTCCGCACTCGATGAACCGTTCCAACCGTGAATCGGCCTATGAATGGCTGAATAAATGGTTTGACAAGGAGGCGGAAGGAAAAGCAGAGGCTAAGCTTAACGTTGAAAAAGAAGAAGATTTATGGTGCACCAAAAGTGGCAATACTATTCAATCCCTTGGCAGCAGGACCGGTCAGGATGTCAATGCAATGCGGGCCGGTAATATTTATGAACCGGCAAAAGATAAAGATATCCTCAGGAAAAATATTGCTTCCAGAATTAAGTTAAGCTTATCGGGTAATCGTGAACTGCCGGTAAACAAATCGTACGAATTACTCAACATTGATGATTTAACTGTTGAAAAATTAACCTATGAAAGTGAGAAGGGCATTATTGTTCCTGCCCTCTTAATCAAACCTAAAAAAATAAAACCTGATAGTCCGGTATTTTTTTATGTGTCAGAAAAAGGAAAACCTGTCGGATATCGGAATTCAAATGTGCCGTTTCTGCTGGCAAAAGAAGGTTTTGTTGTTTTTGCTGCCGATGTCAGGGGAACAGGTGAAACCAGTCCAACACCTTCTTTTGCAACAAATAAATATACCGGCCATATTCCAATGCTTCGTGTACATGATGACCTGGCAATACGTTCGGCTGAGTTGGGACAAACTACATTGGGAATGCGTACTTATGATATTTTAAGAGGAATTGATTACCTTCATTCACGGAAAGATTTAAGAAATAATACTATGGTAGCTGCAGGGGAAGGACTGGGAGGTATTTGGTCCTTGGCTGCTGCTGCCTTCGATAATCGTATAGAAGGAGTTGTTACAATCGGAACTTTGCCTTCTTATTTGCCTCTTCTTGAAAGCAAATATTACAACAATGTATGGGGGTATTTTTGGGTGCCTGGCGCTTTGAAGGATTTTGATATCCCTGATTTGGCCAGATTATCATCTTCGAAAATACAATTATGGATTAATCCCATAAATGAATTGGGCGAACCGGGAATATTACAGGCAAAAAATTATTTAAATAAGGATGAAAACCTAAAGATTATCCAGTCGGCCGATGACTCTAATAAAAGTATTGTCAAATCTATAGTAGAAAGAAAATTGAAGTATTAATAGTTAATTTATGGTGTAGAAATTAAACTTGAAGTTCATATTATAATCTGTAAATTATGTTTCAAAATAATCTAAAAAGGCTTTGTCGAAAGCTAAGTATACTGTTTTTAATATTTTTATTAATATCAGAAAGTTCATATTTAAGCGCCCAAGGCAAATCCCAGACCCTGCAGCAGGACGTTGAACCCGAATGGATAAAGGATACACCCCTTGTTTATATAGGTAATTGGGATTCATTCCCATTATTTAAAAGGCGAATGGGTTCCTTCCCTCCATGGCAGGAAGAAGAATATTATAAACAACATACTGAAGAGTCAGTTAGAAAGTTGAAAGAAATGGGTGTTACTTTGGCTATAATTCATTTTTACAAAGCATTTGGTATTGAAGCTGAAAAAGAACATATGGTATATGCTAAACAGCTGTCAGAACTTTGTCATAAATATGATATTAAAGTTGGGGTTTATGTTGGTAGTACGTTTGGGTATGAACATTTTTTGCTTGAAAAACCTGAAGCCAAAGAATGGATTGTTCCCGATTATCGCGGCGAACCTGTGACGTATGGTTCTCAGTTATTTCGAAAAAGACCTTATTTTATGCATCCGGGATATCGAGAATACATTAAAAAGGTATTACGGATTGCTATCGAAGATTTTAAAGCAGATTTGATCCATTTTGACAATCCGGCAAATCAGGGAGTAAGGGAGGTTTTTCATCATCCATTGGCTGTGGAAAATTTTAAAGAATATTTACGGAATAAATATTCACCAAATGAGTTAAAGGAAAGAATGGGATTGAGTGATGTAACATATATTGAACCACCTGTTTACGAAAGCCCTCTTAGTACTATTGAGGACCCTTTGTTTCAAGAGTGGACAGATTTTAGATGCCAACAGCTAGCAGATTATTATGGTGAAATGGCTGATTACATTAGGAAATTAAATCCGGAGGTAGCAGTAGAAAATAATCCACATGGTTTAACCGGGATTAATACAATGTGGGAGCAAAGTATAGATTTCCCGAGATTATTAAAACATATGGACTTCTTTTGGACGGAAGGAGAAGATACAAAACTGGAAGCTGATGGCACTTTAGTTTCAAAAATTCGTACGTTTAAAATGGCCCGTACTCTTGATACAAGGGTTTTTACATATACCAGTGAAAGCATATTGGAGATGGCTGAAGCTCTGGCATATAATCGACAGGGAATGGGAATGGTAGGCAATGGGTTAGCAGGATATGAAGCATCAGAACAGATTAGGCAATGGATAAAGTTTTTTCATGATAACTTTGATCATTATCGGGATGTGAAAAATGTTGCTGATGTCGCCATTCTTCATTCATATTCTACTATGGCTTATAATAATGATCGGCCTTATCAAAGTACTTTTCTTTTCGAACAAGCTTTGATTCAGGCTAAAATTCCATTTGACATTATTTTTGACCAGCAACTTGAAGATTTATCCAAATATAAAGTATTGGTGCTTGCAGATCAAGAAGCTTTAAATCAAAATAAAATAAATTTAATCAACCAGTTTGTTAAAGAAGGTGGAGGATTAGTAGCCACTGAACATACTTCCTTATATAATGAACCACGTGAAAGAAGAAAAGAATTTGGTTTGCAAACCCTGTTTCAGATAGAACCCCCAGAATGGAAACGGGGAGCAACCTCTGATGCATTACTTGAAAATGCTCCTGTTCGAAATCAGATAGGTAAAGGTCGTGTTATATATATTAGTGAAGTTAAGCCATCTTTTGAAAAGCCTCCTACTGCCGCAATGCTGGGTAAATATTGGAAATTGCCGGTTAACTGGTGGGAGCTTATTAAAGCTGTTCAATGGGCCTCACAAGGAAAGCTGAGCATTGATATTAATGCTCCTCTTACAGTTACCATGGAGTTAAATATGCAAAGTACAACCGGGAATATGATACTTCATTTGGTGAATTTTGATTCAGAAAATCAAAATGATGTGAAGAATATTGATGTAAGTCTTCAGCTAAATGAAGGAGGAAAAGTGAGCAGTGTACTGCTGCTTTCGCCTGAATTTGATCAGCGAGAACTTGAGTATTTTATAGAAGAAGGTAAGGTTAAATTTGTAGTACCCAATTTGACTACCTATGATGTTGTGGTTATAAAGAAAGAGAAAAAATGAAATAAGTGATTGATATTATTTATTGAAAAGAGAAAATTTATTATATGAATTGTTTTAAAATTTCAGTCCTGTTGATTCTGCTTTTTCAGGTAATTATTAATCCGGATTATCTTATTGCTGCTTCATTTTCTGAATCTTCAGCACTGCCTGTGAATGCAGAAAAGGTTGTTTTTGATGAATTTGAACTTTTAGGAGGAATCGAAGTAGGTGATATAAATTTTTGGGATGAGTGGATAAATGGTTCCTACGACAGGAGAAGGGTTATTCAGTTAAAGGAAGGTGCCGCCAGTGGAAGCGCTGAGGCTGATTTCTTTGAACCTTCAGCCAAATATGATATCACCTTGCATTATGTTGAAGGTAAAAGGCCCGATTCAAAAGTTACGCTTCTGATAAACAACAAGAAGATTGGAACAGTAGATTATGGCTCTTCCTATGCTTTTAAGGAAAAGACATTTGAAAACATAAACGTTCAGAAATGGAGCAGGATTACGTTGAACTTTCAAGGGGAGAAAGATGCTAAATGCCGTGTTGAAAAACTTATCCTGACTCCGGTTGGAAGGTTTGACAATAATGTTTCCAACCTAGAGAAGCCGGTAACCCTAAAAATTTTTGAAACCTTTAGCGAAGTGCAAAAAGGAAGGAGAGTGTTTTATGATTTTATAATGGATCGGGTTGAGAAAGCAAATCAAGAGAGAACCCAGGAATTGATGGATACCAAAAACACAAAAGTGGAAGCACCTGTTGGGGCAAGATGGCAAGATTCGGGAACCGATAGATGGAAAAAGAAACAGGATGAAGTCCGGAAGAACTTAAACAAATACTTTGGGGAATTTCCCGAAAAAACTCCATTAAATGCAAAAATAACCGGTAAACTGGAATACGATAAATATACGATTGAAAAAATTATCTTTGAAAGCGAGCCCGGCTATTTTATCACAGCAAATTTATATGTACCCAAAGGAAGAGAATTACCATTGCCGGCAGTAGTATTTCCTTTGGGGCACAGCGATGCCGGCAAGTCAAGAGATAATTACCATATGTCGGGTTTAGGCCTTGTTCTTAAAGGATATGTTGTCCTGATTTATGATCCGATTGGGCAGGGTGAACGGTCTGAATATGTCAGTGATTCAAGGGACTGGCTGGTTCATCTTGGTGTTGACCAGCATTGGTATGTTGGAAGGCCAGCCTTTTTAGCCAACTGGACATTGTCGGGGTTACGCACCTGGGACGGCATTCGGGCAGTGGATTACCTGGTTTCCCGTTCTGAAGTTGATACAACCAAACTTGCAGCTGTGGGATGTTCAGGAGGCGGACAAATGGCATTGCTTATAACTGCGGTGGATCAGCGGATAAAAGTCTGTGCTGCTTCTCATCCTGGAGGACCAATGGAAAATGCTTATCTCACAGGAAAAAAATTATCAGATAAGGAAATTTACAGCCTGATTCCTCCCCGGCCATTAAGAATAATTGTTGGGATTGAATCGGGAGAAGAACCCCGGCACAGGGAGTATCTGGAAGATATGCAATATTTCTATGAAGGCCTTCATGTGGGGAGGCAAACAGCCCAAATCGATATGGTGCCAGGTCCGCACTCGATGAACCGTTCCAACCGTGAATCGGCCTATGAATGGCTGAATAAATGGTTTGACAAGGAGGCGGAAGGAAAAGCAGAGGCTAAGCTTAACGTTGAAAAAGAAGAAGATTTATGGTGCACCAAAAGTGGCAATACTATTCAATCCCTTGGCAGCAGGACCGGTCAGGATGTCAATGCAATGCGGGCCGGTAATATTTATGAACCGGCAAAAGATAAAGATATCCTCAGGAAAAATATTGCTTCCAGAATTAAGTTAAGCTTATCGGGTAATCGTGAACTGCCGGTAAACAAATCGTACGAATTACTCAACATTGATGATTTAACTGTTGAAAAATTAACCTATGAAAGTGAGAAGGGCATTATTGTTCCTGCCCTCTTAATCAAACCTAAAAAAATAAAACCTGATAGTCCGGTATTTTTTTATGTGTCAGAAAAAGGAAAACCTGTCGGATATCGGAATTCAAATGTGCCGTTTCTGCTGGCAAAAGAAGGTTTTGTTGTTTTTGCTGCCGATGTCAGGGGAACAGGTGAAACAAGTCCAATACCTTCTTTTGCAACAAATAAATATACCGGACATACTCCATATCTGCGTATACTCGATGATTTATCAATTCATTGTCTAGAATTTGGCCAGACTACCCTGGGTATGCGTGCCTATGATATTTTAAGAGGAATTGATTACCTTCATTACCGCAATGATTTAAATAATAAACAAATTCTAACTATAGGAGAAGGACTCGGCGGTGTTTGGTCCCTTGTGGCTGCTGCCTTTGACAATCGAATAGCAGGAACTGTTACAATCGGAACTTTACCTTCTTATTTGCCTCTTCTGGAAAGCAAATATTACAACAATGTATGGGGGTATTTTTGGGTGCCTGGCGCTTTGAAGGATTTTGATATTCCTGATTTGGCCAGATTATCATCTTCGAAAATACAATTATGGATTAATCCCATAAATGAATTGGGTGAACCGGGAATATCACAGGCAAAAAATTATTTAAATCAGGATGAAAATTTAAAGATTATCCAGTCGGCCGGTGATTCTTATAATAGTATAGCGGAATCAATTATAAAAAGTTTAAAATAAATTACCGGGTCACCAACATTAAAACAAAAAGCAGAAAAACATGCACTTAAATAGAATTAAAACAAATTTTAAATGGTATAGGGAGTATGATTCTGTCTGTTGAAAATAAATAGGTGCAAATTTTGCTTTAAAAAGAAGTATTAGTATAGTGGAATAAAAAGAAAAGGTTATATGAAAATTATTATCATTTGTGTTGGTTTGTTCTTTGGTATTTTGAATGCAGCTTCCGATGCAGTTGCACAGACAAAAGAACAGACCATGAAGTGGTTTAGAGATGCTAAATTTGGAATGTTTATCCATTGGGGCGCCTATGCCGAAATTGGAAGAAATGAATGGGCAAGAGCAAATTATAACATGTCGATCGAAGAATACCAGAAATATATCGATCGCTTCAATCCTGTTTCATTTAATCCCGACAACTGGTTCGAGCTGGCAAAGGACGCAGGAATGAAATATATGGTAGTTACTTCAAAACATCACGATGGGTTCTGTATGTTTGATACTGAACTGACGGATTATAGCATTATGAATAATACATACGGGAAGGATATTATTGGAATGATAAAAGCTTCCAGTGACAAATATGAAATTCCTTTAGGGTTGTATTATTCTATACGCGAGTGGCATCATCCCGATTACATACAGCCCGGCACCTGGGCCGATCGTTTTGAAGGCCTTGAAAAGGCACCTTCAAAATATGCGGATTCACCTAATCTTGACCGGTATATAACATATGTTAAAGGTCAGCTGAAGGAACTGGTTACCCAATACGATCCATATGTTATATGGTTTGACGGAACCTCACAGCATACCCTGGAAGAATTGCATTCCTATGAAATTACAGATTATCTGAAAAGTCTGAAACCGGAAATGCTCCACAACAACCGCATTTTTCCTAAAAACATCAGGGAGGAGAATCCTGATGTTTTTTTCGGAGATTTCCTTACTCCGGAACGTTCGACACCTACTTCCAAATTGTTGAAACCTGATGGTACGCTTGCTCCCTGGGAAGCCTGCAATGCTACCCAGTTTCATGCCTGGGGCTACAATCAGTACGAAACCCAGTTTCATACGGTAACTGATTTAATTCAAACACTGGTTTCTGTGGTTAGTAAAGGTGGAAATTTACTTTTAAATGTTGGACCTAAACCTGATGGGTCAATAAGGGGAGAAGATATTATCCGTTTGAAAGCCATAGGTGACTGGCTGAAGGTGAATGGTGAAGCAATTTATGGAACCGGGGCGGGCTGTTTTAATTTATTGCCTTTTTATGGGAAAAGTACAGTTAAAAAGAATACCATTTATATTCATACCTTTGAATGGCCCAAAAACAAGATATTGAAATTACCTGGTTTAAGATCAAAAATACGGAAGGTATACTTTTTGGCTGATAAAAACCAGTCGGTAACCTATGAACGATCAGGAAACGATGTGTTAATTCATTTGCCGGAACGGCCATACGATGAATCTGCAACTGTACTGGCACTGGAACTTGAAGGACCGGTTGATGTGGAACAACAGGATTTTGTGGTTTCTGAAAACCCGTTTCGGATAAAACTTCCGGTACACAATGCCGAAATCAATTCCATCGGGACGGTAAAGGGATATCTTGAGCATGATTTAGTCACAAAGCGCACTGCTTTTGTAAATTGGAAACAAATTTACACAAAAATCGGTTGGCAGTTTAATTCTTTGGAGGGTGGGAAGTACAGGGTTGAACTTGTTGGATCTGAGCCAGGAGTGGGGAGTACATATGTCCTAACCATCGACAATGAAGAAATGAAAGGAGTTATAGATGCCAACGATATCGAATTGGTTGGATTTGCCAACCTCGCACCTGGACGGCATAGCCTCAGCCTGCAGTTTACAGACATTAAAGCAGCTGAAGCTTTTAAACTGGAAGAAGTCATACTCGAAAGATGAGATGTTCCAAAACAGGAAAATAAATTTTAAATATTTGAATAAATAGTCGATAATTTTTGAAAAAGATGAGAACTAATAAAGAAATCAGGATGAAGCTTGAGAATTTAATGATGTTCTTATTGCTCTTGTTTTTAGGTTCCTGTGCCCAGGATAATTCAATATTTTACGTATCTCCATCAGGAAGTAATGATAATTCAGGAACGATAAGAAAACCATTTGCCAACTTTGAAAGAGCCAAAGAAGAAATACAAAATGCAATTTCCAAAGGATCTGAAAATAAGGAATTTAAAATTTATTTTAGAGGAGGAACTTATTTCTTTAATGAACCTGCATTAATTAATCAAGAGGAATTTAGCAGTGGAAATGTAAAAATAATTTTTTCTGCATTTGAAGATGAAAAACCGGTTTTTAATGCCGGAATGAAGTTATCCGGTTGGCAAAAAGTTGAAACCCCTATGCCTTTTTTACCCGAGAATGCATTTGGGAAAGTGTGGGTGACAGATATTCCTGAAAAGGATATAAGCGGACCAGTACGTTTTCTTTTCAATGATTCAGGTCCATTGGTAAATGCTGTTTCTACAGGATTACACACTGCAGAAAATGAAGATACCTTTAAAAATTTAGACACACCTCCCAGTGTTGATCAGTTGAGTTTTTTTATTTTTCCAGGGCAGCAATTCAGGAAATGGGAAAATCTTCAGGATATTGAAGCAGTTGTTCGCCCCCATGAAGGCTGGTTAATGAACATCCTTCCAATTAAATCAATAAATCTGGATGACAGCATAGCTTATACAACTATACCGGCAACATACAGGGTATCCAGGCTGAAAGGCTTCTGGTATGAAAAACAATACAATCTTTGGGTGCAAAATGCTATAGATTTTTTAGATGAACCGGGTGAATGGGTGATTAATACTTCGGAAGGAAAAATTTATTACTGGCCAAAAGAGAAGGAGCCGGGAAATGTTTATTATCCCTTGTTAAATGAAATTATCAGGGTTGAAGGTGATCAGAAAAGGGATAGGATAATGCAGAATATTGAATTCCACGGGATTACTTTTATTGGCGGCAACAGGAATACATGGAAGAATGGTGATATTGGAATTCAGCATGATTGGGCACTTTACGACAAATCGGATGCATTGGTAAGGTTTATCGATTCAGAAAATTGTGTTGTTGATGGATGCACTTTCACCAATAGTGGTGGAGGGGGAATTCGTTTCGACTTTTTTAGCCAAAAAAATAAGGTTGTAAATAATTCCTTTTCTAATCTTGGAGGAACCAGCGTTTTATTTGTTGGATATGGTCCCGGGGGAGAAAATGTCAACAAAAATAATTTGATTATTAATAACGAAATTCATGATATTGGGCAATCGTACTGGCATTCACCGGGTATTTTTATCTGGCAAAGCGGTGGTAACCAAATTGCTCATAACCTGATTTACAATACACCTTATACAGGAATTGTTATAAGCGGACCGCGACCGCAATTTATGAATCCTCGTATGAAAGGCAGAAGAGAACTTTCGGGCACAGTTAATCACAATAATATCGGAAATATATTTGATGTTAATCGTGATGACTGGTATCGGTTTGAACCTTATGCTGATAAATGGGATGAGATAATTGAAAAATATCTTTTTGCAAGTGATAATATGATTGAATATAACGAAATTCATCATGTTGACAGGACACTTGATGATGGAAATGGAATTTATTTTTCAGGAACTGGATTGGGAAATGCAGCGCGTAATAATTACCTTCACGACAATACAGATGTATTTCTTCATGGAATAATCAGGGCTGACGACCAGGCAAAGGATGTGACGATAACTGAAAATATAATTTATAAATTTACCAATGAGGGAATAAAAATAAAACATCCATGTATTGTTACCAATAATTACATTATTAATTGGCAGTGGGCACAATGGTTTCATGGTTTAAATTATCCTAAACAGTATTTTATTAATGTTTCTCCAGTTGGACCGGAGATTAAAGGGACTGTAATTGAAAACAATATTTGCTATCAGTCGGAGGGAGAAACAGAACCTTTTTTTGGTGTATCTATTTATTATCCCCTGGCCCATTTGACCAGTTACAGCGATATTTTGGCAGGGAAAAATCTATATTATGATGCTGGTGCGGATCCCAATAATAAGAAGAAGCTGGAGGAATTAAGAGCCAATGGATTGGATACAGACTCTGAGGTTGCTGACCCTCTCTTTGAAGGATTTGATGAGGCAGGATTCAAACTCAAAAGTAATTCTCCGGCATTTAATCTCGGAATAAAACAAATTGATATAGAAAAAGTGGGTTTGCTTAAAAATGGAAAGTATAAAATCATGTAATGCATTCGGTTAAAGAACACTGATGTGATTTGAATAAAACGAATGAATTAAATAGAAACAAAATGCGAATCAAAAAGATTTATATAAATATCAAATTTATTTTTCTTGCTATTCTCTTTTTGGGAGCAGGCAGTTTCATTTATGGAAAAGAATCCGGAGAGAAAACTTTTGTAGTATCTACTGATGGATCAGATAATAATCCGGGTACACGTTCCCTGCCTAAGGCAACTATAGAAGCTGCCCGTGATGCTGCCCGATCTTCTGGATCCGGAAATAACAGGATTCTTATAATGCCGGGCAATTATTATCTGTCAAAGGCTATCGAACTGGATGAAAGGGATAATGGATTAACAATTGAAGCCGATACGAGTGGTGCAGTTGTCCTTTTTGGCGGAACTCTCATTACTGGATGGAAACCTGACGGTGATAAATTTTGGTATGTAGACTTGCCGGAAGTTAAGAAAGGCGAATGGGATTTCCGTGCTTTAGTCGTAAACGGGAATCTGCCGGTAAGGGCACGGGTGCCGGAAACCGGCACGTTAACACATCGGCAGAGTTGGGATGTAAGGGTACTTCCTGCAGTCGCCGGATACTGGGAACGACAACCTACTTTGGAGGATAGGCTCGTAATGGCTTATGATCCAAAAGATATTCCTGAATCTTTTGATGTGAAAAATGCAGAGATCCGGATTTATCATATGTGGAAGGAATCGTTTGTCGGGGTGAAAAAAAACGATATTCAACGGAAGGAATTAATTTTTTCTTCACCCACTGTTGAACCTCCTGGTGCTTATGGCATAAAGAAATATGTAGTTTTTAATACACGTGAAGGGATGACCAAACCTGGACGGTGGTATCTTGACCGGAGCAAAGGCCGGCTGGTATACTGGCCTCTGGAAGTGGAAGATATGGCAAATGCCAAGGTTATCGCACCCAGAATGGAACATGTAATCCGTATTGAAGGTAGTGAACAAAATAAAGCCAGAAATATTACTGTCCGTGGAGTGTCTCTTCAGGCTACTACCATACCTCTTAAATCGGCTGGATTTGGTGGACGTGATTTTGATGGCGCATTATCGGTATCAAATATTGAACAATGTACATTCGAAAATCTCGAAATATCAAATGTAGGCGGAATGGGAATTTCCGGTTCAGGAATGATTGATGTTGATATTGAAGGTTGCCATATATTTAACACTGGAGCTGCCTGTTTAAATATCAGGGGGAATGATTTGTTGTTTGCACAAAATCACATTCATAATGCAGGACTTTATTATCCCAGTTCTGCTGCAATGGGAGCAAGCGGATCGGGTATTAAGATTTACCGGAACGAGATACATGATGCTCCTTATTCGGGCATGATTATAGGCAGAAGAGAAATATTAGCAGAAGAGAATTTAATTTATCGTGTTATGACGGAGGTTCATGATGGAGCAGCAATTTATTCAAGCAGAGGAACAAAAATTACAATGAGGGGAAATGTTGTAAGAGATATTGCCGGAGCAGGTGAGGGTTTTGGAGCCAGTGCATTTTATATTGATGAAGGGGCAAATAATTGTTTGATAGAGAAAAATGTTTCTATTGGAATTTCCCGGCCGGTGCTTAGTCATATTTCCAGAAATTCAGTCTTTCGTGACAATCTGTTTATACATGAATACGATCTGACATTAAGTTTTCAGTCATCTGCCCAAATTTCTTTTGAAGGTAATACCATCATTACTCCAGGAAAGGTTATTGTCAAATCATCGAATGCTGTTGACAGCTGGAAAGACAATAAAATTATAAGTAATGGACAAAAGGAACAAAAGGATTCAAGAGCTTATGTTGTTGATTTTGAAATGCCTTATGTTCCCACACCGGAGAAAAAAAAGTGGAGTATAGAGGCTGAACATTCCGGTCTGGCCCCCTCAATTGATGGGGTGATGGCTCTGGATGAATGGCCCGGTAAATATTTCCGTCTCGACAGGGAACTCTCCAGACAAAGATATACCGGTGCTCCTGTTATGATGAAGTATGCGTGGGATGATAAATATCTTTACATAGGAGGGGTTATTTCAATGTTCGATAATGGCAACATTTCATTTGGAGATACATGGGGGAAAGATGATGGGGTGGAAATATCTGTTGCCGGATTTGAAAATGAAAATCCTGTAACTTTTATTATCCGATCTTTTCCTGATGGTACAATTCAATGTAATGAGGATGGGGGAATATCTGCAGCGGCTGCTGAAAAATTAGGTGAAAAAGTAAAGTATGTTTCAACGGTCAGGGAAAGTAAAGGATGGTTAGGAGAGTGGGCCATTCCCCTGGATGTTCTCGGATTGAAACCTTCAAAAGGAATGGAAGTAGCTTTTAACATGTGTTCTTTTGTAAATGAGTACAATAAATGGCACTGCTGGGAAGGTACACTTGGAGAAAGTTGGCAGGTGGATAATGCCGGAAAACTTTTGTTTAAATAAAGATCATCGACAGAATTTCGAGAATAAAGGTTGAAACAATCCATGAAGTTATTACAAAAGAATAAAATGAGCAGGGAAAGAACGGAACCCATAGAAGCATATCCTCATCTGCCTGTTGTTAAGGGCTCAGGCGAGGATCAGTCTTTATCCCACACCGGAATACCAGTGTATAACGTAATCAATCATAATCTTGTTGGAGATGGTGTTACTTTAAATACTGAATCTTTTCAAAAATTAATAAATAAAGTCAGTAAAAGAGGAGGCGGAACTATTCTTTTTCCTGCTGGAAATTTTCTTTCAGGAACATTTCAGCTGAAGGACAATGTAAACCTGTATCTTTCTCCTGGAGCAACAATATGGGGAAGTATCAATGAAGTTGATTACCGGAATGGCTGCCTTGTGTATGCCGAAAATGCAAAGAACGTGAGTATTACGGGAACTGGAGTAATTGATGGTAATGGTAAGTCATTTTGGGAGAAGCGCATGAACAACGGGGAGGAAAAATGGGCAGTGCGTTCATGGAGACCAAATCGCCTGTTCCTTTTTATTCAATGCCAAAATTTAAGTCTTCATAACTTTACCATAAAGAACAGTCCGGCATGGACCATTCATCCTATCGATTGTGACAGGGTTACCATAACCGGAATATCAATTTTAAATGGGATTTATGAGGATGATGGTCCCAATACCGATGGAATAAATCCTGATGGATGCTCCAATGTTTTTATTTCCAATTGTTGCCTGCTTTGTGGCGATGATTGCATCGTATTGAAAATCACTGAAAAATCGCAAACAAAAATATGCAGCAATATTGTTGTAACTAATTGCGTACTGCAAACTTCTCAAACCGGACTGAAAATCGGAACGGAAACCCATGGAGAGTTCCGGAACATTACATTTTCAAATTGTACAGTTTTCGATTCAGGTAGTGGATTTGGATTGATAATGAGAGATGGAGGACTCATTGACGGGGTAGTTGTTAAAAATATTGCAGTTCATTCTACGCATCCCAAACAATTGGATGGACAGGGAATATACATTTGGTCTCACCGCAGGAATGAAGATACTCCCTTTGGGATGATAAAAAATGTGCTGATATCAAATATGACCATTTCTGCTGCAGGCGGAATATTTATAACGGGAGCAAGGGAAAAGCATATTGATGGGTTGACCCTGGAAAATATCCGAATAAAGATATCGGGTGGACGATATACTAATGAACATGATAATCCTTCGGATCCATTTACTGTATTTGGTCATTTTGTAGCACCCTACGATATTTTTTGCCGGTATGTTGATAATCTTAAACTTCAAAACATCCAAATCTCCTGGCCGGTATCGGAGGACCAACGATTTGGAAGTGCACTCCGTTGCTGGTCTGCTAAAAATGTTGATGTTGATGGGTTTAAAGGCCGTCAATCATTAAATTCAAATGCTCCGGCAATCTCTTTTAAAAATGTTGATGGTGGATTTATTCACAATTGCGTGGCACCCGAAGGAACTGGTACTGTTCTTGAAGTTGAAAATTCAGAAAGTGTATCGGTTATAGGCAATGAATTCAGTCGTGCCCGGGAACTATACAAAGCAGGCAGAACAGAAAACAGTTCATTCTTTGAAACCGGAAACAGACTTCCGAAATAATATAAAAACATTAAAAAAATGAAAAAAAAGTCAGGTATTTTTATCAAAATCGTGCTGGTATTTCTTGTAGTGCTGCAGTTTTCCTGTAACCAAAAAGATACGCAGCCTCAGTTTTCATTTAAACATCATTACATTAATAACGACCTGCCTACCATTGAAGTGACAGGAGTTCAAACTCTTGCCGATTATGATAACGACGGCGATTTGGATATGACTGTCGGATCGAAACCCAATGGCCTTTATCTGCTGGTGAACAATGGAAGTTCATGGGATACTCAAAAAATCGGAGATGTTCCTTTTACAAGTCTGGGAGCAGTGCCCCTCGATGTAAATGGCGATGGAAAAATGGATGTGGTTAGTGCCGGAGTGTGGTATTTAAATGAAGGCGATAATCATTTTACCATGTATTCTTACGATTCGGATATGGGTGAAATTCATGATATTGCTGCAACCGATATTAATGATGACGGAAAAACCGATGTACTTATTGCAGGCGAATATGTTGGTTTTTTTTGGTACAATGTGAATCCTGTTCCGGGTGAAAAATGGCAAAAAACGGTTGTTGACACTGCTCATACCAGTTACAGGCCAACAGTTCATGGCGGTTTCTCTCCCGGTGGAATTGGCGATTTGGATGGTGATGGCGATAAAGACATATTTATGGCCATTTCATGGTTTGAAAACAGCAATAATGGAGCTGAATGGATAAAACACCCTCTTGAATATCCTGAACTTTTTCAGGGGAAATTGCCGTGGGGAAAATCTACAAGAAGCGAAATTGTTGATATTGACAACGATGGCGACAACGATATTGTATTTAGTTCCTGCGATGATATTGATGGCAAAATTGGAATCATAGAAAATGTAAACGGAGATGGGACAAAATGGAATATGAACCTTTTACCACAAACAGCCGAAGGCCGCAGATGCTCATTGCATGCGCTCCGGGTTGCCGATTTTAATCAGGATGGCTTTCTCGATATAATTACCGTCGATCAGGAAGATATGATGAAAGCAGATACATTGCTGCACTCGCCACGCTGGTTCGTTTATACCAATGTTGGAAATGGATGGGAAGAGCAGGTTTTGTTCGATATGGGAATAGGAGGCCACGATATCATTACCGGTGATGTGGATGGCGATGGCGATCTCGATCTGGTCAGTAAAGTCTGGAAACCCTGGAAAAAAAGTTCAAACAAAGGAAAATCACATGCCGATTTTATTGAAAACCTGGCAAACAACTGAAACAGAACGGTATTTGATTTCTTAGTGTTGGGTCAAAATCCCGGATGGCAGGCATTATTCCCTCACGGAAAAATGATTTTATTAATCTGAGGTTTCTATAGTGCCAACAGAAATTCCGGGATTTTAACCCTAATTGTATTTTGATTTTTATCAGCTGTTCAGAAGGTTTCCTTTGTGGCTGTTAATTGCCCCAATCCCGATTCAAGTTCAACTTTTTTGTAATCAGAAAATCCGGCTTCTCTGAGCCAGTTTTTTATCTCGCTATCCGAAAAACAATCGCCTTCTTCTGTTCCAACCAACATGTTAATGGAAAAAACGGCACCCTGTACCGGTTCTGTTTTGGAGTCATTCATAATCCAGTCCTGGATTATTATTTTACCGTTCGGATTGAGTGCATCAAAACATTTCATTACCAGCTCCCGGTTAGTTTCAAACGAATTACTGTGAATGATTGCCGAAAGAAACACCATATCGAATCCTTTGGGCAATTTATCGGTGGTATAATCTCCCGAATGGTATTCAATTTTCCCGGAAAATCCTTCCTTTTCAATAATTTTTTTTGATATAGGCACTACATTGGGCAAATCGAAGACCACTGTTTTTAATTCCGGTTTCCGGTTTAGGAATTCCATGGAATAACACCCTGAACCCCCGCCAATATCAAGAACCGAATTAACCTCCTGCAAATCAATATGGGCAAGTTGTGCAGGGGCCTGTTTCTTTCCCCTGTCGTGCATGGCATGTATAAAGGCTTCCAGCCACTCATTTCCCCTTTCATTGATTTCATCACCATGTGCCGCCTTACCCGTTTTTACAACATTGGTTAAGTGGCTCCAGGTATCCCACAAATGATTAGAATGCCCCAAACCCGCCAGATAATACGGACTGCTTTTCGAAAGAAACATCAAACTGTCTCTGGTATTGCTGAATTCTCCTTCTACCTTTACCAGGAGGTTTAATCCCACCAAAGCATTAAGCAAGCGTTCTGTTGCCATTATATGGAGATTTAAAGCTGCTGCTAACGCTTCTGCACTCATTTTCTTATCACTGATTACTGTGAAAACATCCAGTTCGAAGGCCGTTAAAATAATTCTGCTTTTCTGAAAAGCCATTGCCATTTCCCGTATTTCTGTGGGTTTCATAAAATGCTTTTTATTCTTTTCGTTCAAATGTACAAAAGTTTCAGCATTTGTAATTACTGAGATTGCAGGAGAAACTGAAAAAGTTATCTTCCAGCTAATCTGTGCGCTCTTTCCAGGCTGCAAGGGGAGTAAGGCGCTCTGTTTCAAAATGTGTCTTGCAGATAATGATTCCCGTTAAAAGTTAAAGCAAGTGAAAACCTTAAGCTCTGGTAAGATTAAATTTATCTGAAAATAATTTTTTTATTAATTATTTGATAACTTCCGCTTAATCTGAAAATGTAAATCACCGGTGGATAAGAATTTATATTTAACCATCCCGTTTGTAAATTATCTTTCTCTAAAACAATAATTCCTGCAATGTTAAATACTTTTAAGTTTGCATACTGGTTTTTTGTGTCAATGTAGATTCTGTTTTTTGCCGGGTTGGGATAAAGTTCAGGCACTGCACCTTATGAAATAAACATAAACCTTGAAAGGTGCTGAAAGTTATATTTTGCCTACTAACATTTGTTCTTTTCTGTTCTCTTTTCTTGTTGCATTTTATTTTTTAGTATCTATTTCTATATCATACTTGTCTAAAAGACCTGAAATTCCGTGAATAGAAAATTTTGCTTTTTTAATTCGGTTAGTTTCCGGGTCTATTGAATAGTTATATGAGGTGCGAAAATCTACTTTTTCTAAAACTGTATTTTCAAATGTCGCTCTTGACAAATCGCAACTATCAAAAATGGAACCGGTTAAGTCACATTCCGTAAAATCGGCTTCCCGCAATTGTGTATTTTGAAAAGTAGTTTTTTTAATCTTTATCTTGTAGAACGTGCTATTATTTACAATACAATTTTTAAAACTGAACGAAAGTCCAAATTTATTGCAATTGTTAAAATGCAGACCTAACATTTTGCAATCTTCAAATTTTATATCCCGGAATGCAGTTTCTGTCATTTTTGCCATGCTTATATTACAACCTGAAAACTCACAGTTGATAAACTTGCAATCCGATAAGTCAACATTTGAAAAATCACAATTAATAAAACGGCAATACTCATATTCTCCCTTTGTAAAAGGGTTGTCTTGGAAATCATGTTTTTCAAAAGTCTTTTCTTCTATGTAAATCTGTTCCATTTTCTGTTATCGTTCATTCGTGCACCGCTTGCCACCATAGGTAGGTTACATGTGGCATTGGGCACTTTAAAAGTACGTCCATTTTAATTGTTTGTCTGTTAATATTGGCTCCCGGCTGTCCCGTCAGATTTGCACTTCATGTGTACCTGGAATGAAAATGTGCATACTTTTATGAAAACTCTGCGAAAAATACAATTTTTTCATTGCAATGAACATAAGTGATGCATGAAATATTTCCAGAGGGTTCACCCTGTGGAATTTAAGTTTTCATTCCATAGGGTGTAAGTCCCCTACGGGCGGTGGTAATGCCGCGAACCATTAACCCGGAATGCTGCCGGGAGCAAGCTGATTGCTGGTAACAGCAGCAGTGAAGGGGGTGGAGACAATGGATTCCAAAATTACTGTAGCCGGTTTTGCTCGTGTCAGAGTAATTTATAATAAATGGAAGTCCTATACCCCATTCCGGCTCAAAGCTATATCAGATACTATCCAGGCTTTGTATTAAGCTGTATTTAAGGTGTGATTAAGTTGTACTTTAATTGTTGTTAAGTTGAAAAATTACGAATTTAATACGAATTAATTACGAATAAAGTACGACTTAATTACAAATATAATAGGGAATTGATCTATCTTTTGTACATATTTAAACTTAATCAGGGGACACCAATTGATGATGTGTTCGACAGCGGCAAATATACCCCTGGAAACCTGGTGCGGTATAAGATGAACGGCAAAAAGTACATCCGTTCGAAGCCGCCACAATACAGGGATAGGAAATCGCCGGCATGTTAGACGCAGCGATAGCAGCTGCAGGTGATGAACGCCTTTTTGAAGGCATTCCGGGAGCCCATTCGCATAACCTTGCCGCAGAGGCTGTGGGACGGTTGGCACTGCAGGCGACACAGCCTTACAACATGCGCAATATTCTTTCGGGTGAATATCCCCCAAATGTACGTGGATAAGAGCAAGGTGCTGTTCAGCAAAGGATCCCTGCTGCTGCCGGTGAATATTTCGGCGGAAGTTCATCCTGGGAGGGTTGCTCATCTGGTGGGAGAATGGTTCGGAAGCATTGAGCAGCAACGCAAGCGATACCCTGGTGGTAATGGCATAATCGGAGGCAGCAGGCAGGAGCGACTAAACGTTTACCGATATCCGCCGTTCTGCAGGGGAGTATTTGTGGCAGCCGTCCCTTCCTTTAACAGTGGATAAACTTCCCGAGGTGCAGATAGTCTTCCGCAATGTAAAATCAGCGGAGATGAGCGACAGCATGCTGGTAAACAAATAATTCAGGATACAATTATCTGTTTCCCGAATATATAACTGCCAACGTTCTGTCAAAACGATCCTGTTCCTTCCCTTAGTGCAGGTTAGGTTGGTCTTATTCCTTCCCTTTAGGCGAGGTTAGGAGAAGTTCCGATACCTGTATTATCGGACATAGAATTAAGTACAGGCGTGGCAGAAACATCTTCTTTTTTAGTCCCGATACTCTATTATCGGACATATAAAGATAACTATTAAAGCAACTCTTTCTATATTTATCCCTTAATATCACTTTTTTCAGAACCAGTACATTAAGTGTGAGAAATTGTAAGTTATTTATCCGTTTATTATTCCTTCCGATGAAGAAACAAATTATCCTGTTTATTGTATTAAGCCTTCTGTTTAACCAGTTTCTTATTGCCCAGCATGAAGTTCACCTGCAGGAGAAACTGGTTCCCCTTCCAACATATACGGTGGCGCCGGCTGAAAATAGTCCTGTTTTTTTTAGGGGTGAGGCCTATCAGGGGGCATCGAGGCATTATTATCCCCTGAAGATGAACGACCAGTATACCAACGAAAAGGTGGTAAAGGAGTGGAAACACCTGGTGCTTGAAAATGAGTACATTGAGCTGGCAATTGCTCCGGAGATAGGAGGCAAGCTGTATTATGCCACTGATAAAACCAACGGCTACCATTTCGTTTACAAAAACAATGTGGTAAAGCCTTCCAATATCGCGATGACAGGTGCCTGGGTATCGGGTGGTATTGAATGGTGTGTTTTGCACCACCACAGACCATCCACCTATCTGCCGGTTAATTATACCACTTCCGAAAATGCCGATGGCAGTAAAACAGTATGGGTGGGTGAATACGAACCCCGGCACGACATGAGATGGACCATTGGAGTTACGGTCTTTCCCGGTAAATCGTATTTTAAGACCGAAGGCCGTATCTTCAATGCATCACCCTTTACGCACAGCTTCCTGTTCTGGGCAAATGTAGCTGCCCATACAAACGAGAACTACCAGGCCATCTTTCCTCCGAGTGCTCAGATTGCTACCTACCACTCCAAAACCGATTTTACCCGCTGGCCTGTATCACGGGAGGTTTACCGGGGTGCTGATTTTACTGAAGGGGTTGATATCAGCTGGTGGAAGAATGTGGAAGGTTCCAACTCTTTTTTTGTGTACGACCTGAAGGAAGATTTTATGGGTGGTTACGACCATGGAAAGAATGCGGGTACTGTTCATGTTGGAGATCACAACATTGTAAAAGGTGCCAAATTGTGGGAGTGGGGGTCAGGTCCGAGGGGACAGGCAACCGAAGGTCGATTAACTGAAGATGACGGTCCGTATGTTGAAATTATGGTAGGTGCCTTTTCCGATAACCAGCCCGATTATACATGGATACGTCCGTATGAAATAAAAAAGTGGGAGCAGTACTGGTATCCGGTAAGAGGGATTGGCGGATTTAAGCATGCCAACCTGAACGGGGCGGTAAACCTGGAAAAACGGGAAGGGAATGCTGTTTTTCTTGGTTATTATGCAACAGGAAGAACAGAGCAGGCCCGGGTTATCCTTAGAAATAAAGATAAAGTGGTAATGGAAAAAACCATTGAGATTTCACCTGAGAAACCGTTTGCTGAAACGATTCAACTGGACGAAGCCTTTATCCTGACCGATCTGAGCACTGAGCTTATTGATGTCGCTACAAGTCAGGAACTGCTGGCATATCAACCTGTAAAGTTTGAAGAAGTGGAAAAACTGCCTGAACCATGGGAAGGATATCCTGCTCCCGAAGAACTTGAAACGGTTGAAGAGCTTTACCTGACGGGTAAAAGGGTGGAGCAGTTTTATGCTCCGCAGTATAACGAAATGAACTGGTATCTGGAAGCCCTGAAACGTGATCCGGATGATGTCCGTACCAATACTGCTGTTGGAAATCATTACCTGAAAAACGGCGATTACCTGAAAGCAAGAAGTTATCTGGCCAGGGCCATAAACCGTCTGACGGATAATTATACACGGCCACCGGATTGTGAAGCATTGTACCTGCAGGGGTTGACATTAAAAGCACTTGGCCTGTACGATGAGGCCATCGATACCCTTTACCGGGCTACCTGGGATCATGCTTACCACTCGGCAGCCTATTATCATCTGGCACAGCTGTCTGCCAGGATGGGCGATATGCTTAAGGCCCTTCATCAGGTTAATGAATCGCTGGCAACCAATACACGAAACAACCGCGCAGTGGCCTTTAAAGCTTCCCTGCAGAGGCGTTTGGGAGACTTAAAAGAAGCACAGCAAATGCTGGAAGCAACCATTGAGTCAGACCCTTTGGATTTCAGGGCACGAAATGAACAGTACCTGCTTGCAAAAGCGTCGGGTAATCAGACGAAGGCAGAAGGGCTGCTGTTGTCGCTGAAAAAAGAAATGAGAGACTTCGATGAAAATTACCTGGATGTGGCCGTGGGGTACATCAACGACGGCCTGTTGGCTGAAGCGCAGGAAGTACTGGCCCGCTTTTCGGGAAACAATCCGCTGGTTGATTATTACCTTGGGTACATCTGTAATCAAAACGGCCAGTCTGCAAAGGCACAACAGCTTTTTGCTGCAGCTGCCGGGAAACCGGTCGATGCTGTTTTTCCCCACCGGCTTGAAACAGCAGAGGTTCTGAAGACTGCCCTGAAATATAATCAGGGCGATGGCAAGGCTTATTATTACATTGGAAATATTCTTTATAATAAACAGCCGGAATCTGCCATTGAAAGCTGGAGACAAGCTGTGACAAAAAATCCGGACCTTGCAATAGCTTACCGGAACCTGGGGTGGGGGTATTACAGGCATTACCGGGAGCTGCATAAAGCAATAGCTTATTATGAGAAAGCAATGGCTCTCGATAAAAATGAAGCCATCTGGTATACAGAGCTGGATGAACTGTACGAATTGACCAACACCCCGATAGAAACCCGGTTAAAACTTTTTGCCGGAAACAATGAGGTAGTTAAAAAACGTGACGATGCATTTATCAGGCAGATAGAGGTGCTTACTTTGGCCGGGCAGCCCGGTAAGGCGGTTGAATACCTCGACGGGATGAAGTTCGCCTACCGTGAAGGCTCTTCCCGGGTTAGGGAAATAATGATTGATGCACAACTTATGCTGGGGAAAAAGTATTTGAATGATGGGAATGCTGAAAAAGCACTGGAGTATTTCCTGAAGGCACAGGTACCCCAGGAAGAAGCGGGAAGCGCCCGCATGGGTGACAGGGATATGCAGGTGAACTACTTGATCGGACTGGCTTACGATGCTTCAGGTGATAAAAACCGTGCGAATGAATTTTTTCAAAAGGTTACTGAGCAGGAAGCGGGCAGAACAGTCGGAGTTATGGATTATTATAAAGGATTGGGTTTTTCCAGGTTGGGTGACAACAACAGCGCCGGGAAAATCTTTGAATCGATGATAACAGAAGCAAACAAAAAGCTCAGTGAACCGGTTATTTCAGAGGCCGGAGTTATATTTGGCGAACGGGAATCTGAAAATATCCGGAATTCCCGATACCGTGCTATGCGCGGTTTGGGATATAAAGGCCTGGGAAAAATGAAACAGGCCAATGAAGACCTGAATAAAGCCGTTGAACTTTCACACAGCAATTTATGGGCTAAGGTTGAACTGGAAAACAGGTAAAAAGGCTTTCAGCTCAATTTTGTCATGATTATAAAGTTTAATTAATGAATATGAAAGGCTTGAATATACTGGTACTGGTTGCCTTTGTGTTGTTTTCATCGGCCTGTGTCGATCAAAAAATAATGGTGAATGGTACTGTTACCAACAAAACCGGGTTGACGGCTGAAGCGATTGAAGTGAAACTTCATTTAAACAGAGAAATTAATCCTGACAGGTATTATAAACGAACTTTGCTTCAGTCTGATGGAACTTTTCAAATCAAGGCACGGTCAAATCGTTCCTATATTTTGGAGATTAGTGGAGAAAAAGGTTCAGGCAGAGTTTTTTTGCCTGCTGAAAGCCTGCAGGACAAAATTGACGTAACTTATCCCGTTACAGAGAAAATCGTGATTCTGCATACCAATGACCGGCATTTCGATTTAAACAACCAGGATGAGCTGGCTAAAGAACTCATGAAAATCAGGGCAGAGGAGGATGATGTATTTTTGTTTGAAGCAGGCGATTTGTTTGTACGTCATGCGCACAGATGGATTGTAAACGACAGCCTGGTAAAAGATACCGCCTGGTACGGAGAACGGGCATTGCAAATGATTCAGTCAATGAATGAGCTTGAATATGACCTTATGACTTTAGGAAATCATGAATTGGCCTGGATTAAGGATTATACCCGGATTGCTCTTGACGAAGCCCGGTTCCCGCTTCTTGCTGCAAATTTTGAAATCAGTACCGATAAGTTGCCTCAACTCCTTCCTTTTATTGTGCTGAAAACGTCGACTATGCGAAAAGTTGCAGTTCTGGGGCTGACTAACGACAACACAAAAAGGGAAGGGGTCGGGGAGCTTGACCTGGATAGTACGGTAAACAATTACATTTTACTAAAGAAAGAATCGGATGTTTTTGTGGTACTGTCACATTTAGGACTGAAGAATGACATCTTACTTGCAGATCAATTTCCTGCTATTGACGCCATTATAGGAGGACATTCCCACAATCTGCTGGAGGAACCATTAGTTGAAAATTCAGTTTTAATTGCTCAGGCCGGTGGAAATCCGCATTTTGTTTCAGATGACCACCTGGTTTACCTGGGTAAAGTTGTAATGATTCTTGAGAACGGAAAAATCACAGAAAAAAGAGGAGGAGTAATAAAAATTGTAAAAACGTATGTGCCATAAAAAATAAAACTGCCCCGGAGGTAGCCGGTTTTAGAGACAGTGCAGAGATTGTGGTGGGAGGAGGTCCGCCAACTGTAGAGGGAAATCTTACCATAAGTTGTAACGGGGGAATTTCCATCCAAAATTATGGGGGCAGAAATTTTCTAGTTCTGATAAATTATTATGAAATGGTTATCTGTCTATTATTGCACCAAAAAAGATGGAATTGGCAAAAAGCTTATTTGTTCCGAACCAGAAAGCTCTGAAATTTGGATCGTGTACAAAAGAAACAATATTCCCGTTACCTTTTGAATTGATAAAAATACCAGCTGTGTTATCAACTATTTGCTTATATGGGTCCCATGCATAACCGCTCATATATGAATTGGCTGTAAAAACAAGCGGACTTGCAAAGGGATTTTCGGGAAGTTTAACAGTAGTGGTACCCAGAATAAAGACAGGCACATACTCATTTCTGTAACCATAACCTACAGGATGCGTAATGTCAAGTTTTGCCTGGAAAATTGAACCTGAAATACCTCTTGCACTTCTGTACTGTTCACGAATTCTGTATGGAAGAATATCCGGTTCATCTCGTTCAGGCAGAGTATTGTATTCAATATTAATGAATTCATTATTTTTAAGCCAGCGGTTAGCACCTCCAATGGCAACTATTGTTCCTCCGTTTTTAACCCAGTTGTTTAACGATTCCTTCCCTGCATCATTAATATCGGTATACCCCGATGATGCCATTATTATTGTATTGTACCGGCTGATATCCATCGTGTTAATGGAAGCAATATTCACCATGGTAACAGGAACCCGGTAACGTTGATCCAGCAGATGCCAGATTTCTCCTGTTTCACGGAAGCTGGCACCAGGTCCGATAAACATTAAAATTCCGGGTTTTTTGAGTGAAACAAAATTGTTGCTTCCCAATGTTATTCCTTCAATTGAATTTGCTGATTGAACTGCATGAACAATGATGCCTGATTCTTTGGCTGCCTGTGTGACCAGATCATACAGTTCATCTGCAGTGCATTCCTGCGAGCCTGCATGAATCATAATTGTTCCAAAGTTAAAGTCTACCCGCTCTCCCAGTGTATTGTTCATCGAAAAAGGCAGGGTTGCCACTTTTGTTCTTAACCCTTTGTTCTGTAAAAAGTACAGTGCCATGGGAGCATAATAGTCATCCCATTGAAACAGGTATGCATTTTTTGATAACCCACCCCGCACTTCACCAGCAGGTTTTAGTACTTTTTCTATTTTTTTCCCCAATGAAGAATTCAGCATACTTTCAGAATTGATGGTGCTGTAAGGCATGTTAAATGTCAGTGGCTTTGTCCAGGAAGAAATATCATAAAAAGTGCTGTCATTGAATTCTACTACTTTCTCAAAAAGCGTATGAATAAGTCTGTTTTGTGGTTGTTGCAGTGGGACGACCCATGAACTTCCCTGTGAAAAACTTTTTCCTTCAAGATTTAAAGTTTGATTAAGTTCAAATACCTCTATGTTATGGGCATGTAAAATATCAAGAAAATGATAATTTTTACCTCTGTCAAATGGATCACCAAAGATCCATGCCTTGATATTTTCTTTGTTCGCACGTTCCATGGCGGTAGTATAAAACGACCGAAGATGATTCAGTAATTTCTCACGCATGTCAGTTCCTGCTTTTATAGTCGACAATGAAACCATTACCTGGTTTCGGATTGTTTCTGAAAAATCCTTGATTCCATGAACAGTTTCTACACGATGTCCTCTTGTAGATGCCTGTTCAAATAAAACACCGATACTGCCATTTAAATCAGGATAGGTATAGCCCATTCCAAAATTAAAATCATCAAATACTTCTTTGGAAAAATAAAGCTGGCCTATATCATCGAAAGCTTTGGAATGGTAATCTGCAATTTCAGAGACGAGTTCTTCTGTTTCTTTTGATATAAGCGGGTTGACACGTGCAGGTGGACCAGGTTGAAAAAAGAATGTAGCATTTGTTCCCATTTCATGATGGTCATTAAATATATTTGGTTTCCATTTGTGAAATTCTTTGACTCTGCCATAACTTCCCGGATCCTGAACAGCTAACCAGTCCCGGTTAAGATCGAACCAATAATGGTTTGTTCTTGAATTTGGCCAGGGTTCATTGAACTCTATATTTGCAGGATCGGTATTAAGGGTATGGCTTTTAAACCGGTTTACCCAGCTTGCAAAGCGATCCTGTCCGTCAGGATTCAATGAGGGATCAATAATTATAACAAGATTATCGAGTATCTTTTCGATTTCCTGACCCTGACCGGCAGTGAGGTAATAGGCAACCAGCGGAGCTGCATTGTGGCCACTTTGCTCGTTTCCATGAATTCCATAGCCTAGCATGACAACAGCAGGCATTTGTGTTATGTCCATATTTGCTGAAACATGAGGGTCGGTCAGGGCAAGATGATTCTTTTGAATCGCTTCGAGATTTTTATGGTTTTTTTCGGATGTAATTATCAAATGTACCAGCGGTCTTCCTTCATAATGAGCGTGCATATTCGTGGATAATTGCCCTCTCTGATTTTTCAGCAATATGAGTCATATAATGTATCAGTAAACTATGGGGAATATGCCACTCCCCAACCTGATAGCCGAAGAATTTTTCAGGACTGGATATGCTTTCATCGTATTTTATTTCCGGCAGATAATAGCCGAGATTTACTTGTGCAACGGAATATATAAATTGTAACAAAAAGATGGAGAGATAAAGTATTCTTTTCATGGCAGATAATTTAGACCAGCTTAATTTTATTTTAATTATAATATGTTGTTCATTACCGGGTTATAAAAATAGAATTTTAAATTTAATATCAACATTTTACTCTCTGAATCTCTCTATATTTGTTCAACTTTGTGTGTATTTCAATCACATAAGAAAATTTTATTATACATTTGAATAACTATTAAACCAGTATAAAATGAACCAAATGTCTGTCTATAAACCTTATTTGCTTACATTAATCCGCATCATTATCGGGTGGCATTTTCTTTATGAAGGATTGGCAAAACTTTTCCAACCTTCATGGTCCGCAGGTTCGTTTTTATTGGAATCAACCTGGTGGTTCTCCGGAATATTTAAAGCAATGGCCACAAATCAATATTTACCTGTAGTCGATTTTCTTAATATCTGGGGACTGATTTTAATCGGGTTAGGTTTATTCCTGGGATTTTTTACACGTGTTGCTGCATGGTCGGGAGTTATCCTGCTCTTGCTTTACTATGCAGCACATCCTCCCTTTATTGGATTAATGGGAGGGGATACCATGGAAGGAAATTATCTTGTGGTCAATAAAATCCTTATTGAGATGCTTTTTCTCGTTTATTTGGCAGTAATTCCGCCTTATTCGATGTTTGGAATTGATTCTGTTTTAAGAAACAGGAAAAAACCGAAGGAAGATATTAAATCAGAATTTGATGAAATTTCAGTACCCGATAAAAACCCGTATACAGATAATCGTAATCTTAACAGACGAACTTTGCTGAAAAACCTCATTCCATTACCTTTAATGGGTGGTTTTGTATATGCTTCAATACAAAAATACATCTACGAAGCAGACGAGGAACTGCATCCGTTACTGCAAAAAAGACCTGATGCCGTTTCCTCTGCGTCAACAGTGTTTAAAGCTTATGCAGGACTGGCAGATCTCAAGGAAAAAGTACCCGTTGGCAAAATAGGAAACCTTGAGGTCAGCAGGTTAATTTCGGGTGGAAATCTATTATCCGGAATAGCCCACTCCCGCGATTTGAAATATGTGAGCTCTTTAATGAGGCACTATTTAACAAAAGAACGGATTTGGGAAACATTCAGGCTCTGTGAAGCATGTGGAATTAATTCTGCTTTGGTTAGAACCGATACAAATACAGTCAGGCTTATAAATCAATACTGGAAAATGGGTGGAAAGATCCAGTGGCTGGCACAAACTAAAACCATTTCAAAAGACGAAGATGTTACAGTCAATGCACAGATTGCTTTGGACAGCGGGGCATCTGCCATATATATCCAGGGAGATAATGCTGATGAATGGGTTCATGAGGGCAGGTTCGATTTGTTTGATAAGTGGTTTAATCGTTTTCATGGGAAAGGCATTCCGTTAGGTGTTGGAGCACATGAATTGGATGTTATTGAAGCCATGGAGAAAAAGGGCTATCCGATAGACTTTTATATGAAAACAATTCACGAAAGCAATTATTGGTCATTCCAGCCTGATGAACCCAAGGACAGAACGGTAAAAAACAACAGGGATAATTACTGGTGCCGGCAACCTGAAGAAACTGCCAGGTTGATGGAAGCAGTTGATAAACCCTGGATTGGGTTTAAAATTTTGGCTGCAGGTGCAATCGACCCCGAACCAGGGTTCAGTTATGCATTTGAAAGCGGAGCTGATTTTGTGTGTGTTGGAATGCTCGATTTTCAAATTGTGGAAGATTGTAATATTCTTACCGACACCCTGAATGGCGGATTAACAAAAAGAAGAAGAAGGTTTGTGGGCTAAAGGTGCGCAGCAAAAGGTCAATCAAGGGTAATATAAGAATACTCTTCTTCAAGTTTTAGTTCCTTAATTGCTTCTTCGCTGGGGCGCGGATAAAAATCTTTCTCTGCATAATACCTGGTTCCCAGCCATTTCATTTTCAATCCAAGTTCTCTTGGATCGCTGTTTGCTTTAAGGTATGCTGAAAGTTTAACAGCCAGTTTCTCTTTTACATGTTTATATCTTTCAGAATAAGCGACATTGTTCATTTGAAAAGGGTCAGCATTAAGGTCATATAATTCTTCTTCCGGTCTCTTCCCAAAAGCTGATTCAAACAATTCCTTTACACCAGCTTCATCTTTATTTTTTAGCATGTACGTTTTTGTTCCACATGGATACTGGAGCATATGTGCATCTACATCCCCATATAAAGGAGGATCGCCGGCAGGCCAGCTTTCATAATCGTAATTTCTGATATATAAAAAGTCTTTGGTTCGACAGGCACGGGCGCCATAACCTGCTCCATTCATCCGTACAAAGGCATGTCTTTCTCTTCCGGTTACCATATGATCCCTGGTTTCATCAACAACACCTTCTTTTTCTGAATCAAGAATATTTAAAAAACTTCTGGCGTTCATTTCATCAGGAATTCTTACTCCTGCAAGTTCTAAAAAAGTCGGTGCAAAATCGTTCAGGCTGATAAAGTCATCGACAACTCTTCCTCCCCTGAACCTGGAAGGCATGTGTACAATCAAAGGAATTCGTGTTCCAAAATCATATAAATTGGCCAGTCCCTTTGGCATTTGCCATCCATTATCACTGCAAACAATGATTAAAGTTTTTTCAAGTTCCCCCATTTCCCTTAATAACTGGATATATGAACCGACATCGCGGTCGAAGGTCTGAATTTCTGCATAATAATCCCCAATATCTTTTTTTACCTCCGGATGGTCAGGCAAATAAGGAGGCACAACAATTTTTTCAATATCCTCTCCAAATTCTTTCCATCCATCTGATTTATAAGGCCGGTGAGGGTCACGCGAACTGAACCAGTAACAAAATGGCTGACCTCTTTTTTTTTCATTGTAAAACTCTTCGAATGAATAAAACTTGTCTCCTGCAGGATTTCGTTTCCAACCTCCCGATTCATGATCCCCAGGACCCCAGCCTTTGCCTTCGTAACCAACAAGGTATCCCGATTCTTCAAGAATATCAGTATAAACTCTGAATTTGTCAGGAAAACTTCCCCAGAGATTTGCCGCTTCTTCCAGCCTGAAAAAATCCTGACCGGCAAGCATAGCTGCTCGTGCCGGTGCACAAGACGGAGCGGAACAATAGGCATTGGTAAAACGGATACCTTCTATTGCAAGTTTATCAATAATGGGAGTTTTTAAAACCGGATCACCATAGCACCCTAAATGATTCCAGGAATGATTATCCGACATTAAAATCAGGATATTGGGTTTAATTGCTTTCTCTTGCTGAACTTCTGTGTTTGTGCAGCTTAAAATCCCTGTTAGTGTTATCGGGATTGAAATTATTAACTGGCTTTTAAACATTATTGTTACTTCTGTATTTTATGAGTTCGATGCTTGTTAAAATAAACTTTTTGGTTGTTTAACCTGCCTCTCAAATTCCTCTTCCAATATTTTCCGGCTGCCTTGCTTTATGATAATTTTACCTCCAACTTCTTCTTCCGTATTAAAAAGCACCTCATATTCTTTGTTCTCATATGAAAAACGCACTCCTGTCATATCGTCCGTTGAAACCTGAGTTGATTCAACCATCGACTTCAATGAAGAGTCACCAACCTGAATAAAATGAAGAAACAGGTCATTTTTATTTGCACTCCCAGGAGATACTTCAACCCGCCATTGCCCAAAAAGGGCAGTGGTATCCGGTCTGGCACCGGATGGCATTGGCCAGTTTCTTCCATCAGACCAGAACTGTTTTCCGGGACCTCCAATTTTTGTTAATTCAGCATCGGCAGGTAACAAAGTTCTGCAAAACAATCTTCCTTCCCAATGATCTGTGAAAAACTCATTGTTGCTGACATTAGGTTCAGCTGCAGTATGGAGCAACCATGTTTTTTTATATTCCGGCTTCGTTGAAGTTACCCTGTCGAATATAACAAAATGGTCGGGAGGAAGAAAAACAAACTGACGAAGAACCAGGTTTGCCTTATCTTCATGATATGATTCTGTAGCATCACTCGCAATATAGACATAAAGGTCAGTTGGATCAAATGCAACCACTTCAGAAGCCAGTAATTTACTTTGTCCGCCATCATTCGGGACCGGAGGAACTGGTTCTTCACCAGGAGCTGGCCTTCCCCAATACCTTGGCATTGTTTCTCCCGGCATCTTAATTAGTACGCAGTTGTGAGCCACTGTTCTGCTGTAGTAGTGAGACAAATGCGTACCTGGTTCCGGTCGGTTTCCTGAATCAAGTGCAAGAAATCCTTGTCTGAAAATGACAAAGTTATTATTATCATAGTGTCGGTGCATTCCCTGGCCAATTACTCCGCCGGCTGTAAAGAGTGCATACGTATCATCAGGACCTGATCCTGAACGCATAAATATCTGGCCCATGTTCTTAAAAAGCATTCCTTTGGGCATATTATCAGGTGGGCCTTCGGGCTTAATTTCAGCATAGGTGTTTGTGAGCAAAAAACGGGTAAAAGGTATGGTTCCTGTTGCAGAATTTCCGATTTTCTGTTGCATCCACTTTCCCAGGGATATCAATCGGGGATGTGTATCTCCGTAAAAATGTATCATTTGAGAGATGTGCAGACTGAAAGCTCTGAGAGAAAGATCATTTGTTGTATGGTAGTTATCACCGTAACCAAATTGTTTATCACCAGGCAACCAGTTCCATAATGCATAGTGTAATATGTATGGTATATATGGCCATTCCTTTGAAATATCGAGTCCGGTAGCTGAATTAAACGTATGAAGAAAATTAAAATCTGCTCCAGGATAGGATGTAATGGCATAATTCATTGCAGCCGTGGCCGCACCTCCATATTCACCGGCAATATTGCTTCTGTGTTCAAGTAGTTTTATGTGATTTTCATAGCCTTTTTTTAGTAATTTAACTGCCATACTATCATCAATGCCTTTTTCATAAAAAACCACTCCGGCATACCATGATAAGGCGGGAGTTCCATAATATCCTGTGACTATAGGTAAATCATTGTCTCCGGGTGTTCTGTTTTCGACCATAAAGTTAATGGCATGAAGAAGAGATGACCCCATTTCATACTTCTCACTCTCCGTCAGGTAGTTGTAAATCCAGTCGTATGCGGCCAACGACATCATTCTATGGTTGTTGTACCATGATATAGCCAGTGTGTCTTTATTCCGAATCTGGTAAAGGTTAATTACTTCATTCAGTATCTTTTTACTTAAATCTAAATATTTTTTTTCGCCGAACACCAGGTGAAGAAAAGCTGCTTCTGCTGCTCTGGTCCCGAAGGCATCATTCGATGATGAGGTCCATCCACGGTTTGAAGCAAGCGGATCAGCAATTTCAATATTTTGGTCAAGGAGGTTATCGATCCTGTTTTTAATTTCTTCTAATATATCCTTTTCTTCATTTAAGGCTCTTTCTTTTACTTTTTGAAACGTGTTTGAATTAAAGAACAACCGTGGACTTTCTTTATGTATTCTTTCCATCCATGCATAATCATTATATGGATCGGTGTTTGGATTGTATTCAAACGAAAATCCACCCATAACCAATGCTATAAACAAGAAGCACTTTAGACTGAATTGATTTATGATTTTTTTCATTTTAGCTTTTAAATTTTCTTTTGGTTTAGATATTAAAAAGAGCCTGATACTACACAGGCTCTTTTATTAACTTAAAATTGAAATACCAGAGACTTTACTCGGGTTTTATTTTTGAATAACTTTATATTGTCCAACAAACTGTGAGTTTTTTGTCAGCACGATAAGGTATATCCCCGAGGGATAACTATTCAATGATAGGATTTCATGAGTAGAGCTGTTTTTTACATCCTTAAGTAAAGCTCCAACCTGGTTAAATAATTGGATGCGTGTACCTTGTTCTATCCCCTGAATGTTTACTCTTCCCGATGTTGGATTAGGATATATCCTAATCTTACTGTCAGCAAGTTTATTAACAGAAGTGGCAAAATCAATTTCATACATTACAGTTACTCTTCCGTCAGCAGAGACAACTTTAACCATATCTCCCTCATTGAGATCGCCTGAGGTTTTTTCATTTCCACTGGCATCCACCACTACAGCAGTAGCACCTGTTGCAGGCGTTATATTGGAATTGAACTCAGTGACCATTGTGCTAACGTCAGGACCTGAAACTACATAATCTACCTGATCTATTTTATACTCATTGGAAAGAATATAAGCCAGATATAAAGGCAAAATTGTGTATTGAGTTCTCAGCATGGATAAATGATAAACCCTTGTTACCAGTCCATCGGCAGAGGTGACAACAACTTTGTCATCTTCATAAAGTCCACCTTCTGTTCTTTCCTGTCCCAGTTTATCAACTACTTTCATGGTTGCACCAGTAGCAGGAAAAAGGTTGGAAAGTAAAGACTGGGCGTATGTTCCGCGGGGAACAAATTCAATCAGGTTTTTACTTTGATCTACTACATAAACATCCGACATAACAAATGCATCGCTTTCTGATGAAGAAGGAAGCAACTGATATACGATTTTTGTGATGCCATCTTCAGCAGTAACTTCCAGATAAGTGTCAGCGTTTACTGTTACATCCACATAAATAGTATCAAAATTTAAAATTGTTAATGGCACATAAGCACCTTCTCCAGTAATAACATCCATTGATGCTCCGGTTGGAACGTTGATGTTGCTTAGAACTGTTTGTAGCCTGGTTCCATACTCAAAACCGGAAATGTTTCCGGTTCCTGCTTCTTCTCCGGGTTGATTTTCAATGGTAACACTATATAGATCGGAAGTTAAAACTGCATCTGAATTTAGTCCTTCTTCTGATACCTCTATGGTGTATTGTGAAACATTGGAACTGTCGGCTGACATAACGTATAGGAAATCTTCATTATTTAGTGCAACATCACCTGAGAGAGCAAGACTATCGGCTTTTGATTTAACCATCAGAGTCTGATTCTCATCATGTTTTATAATGTTTGCCAGGAATTCCGATACGGTGGTACCGGTAACCACACCCATAATATTTTCACTCATGGAATATCCCTCACTCACTTTATAAACTACTGAACCAACGGTTGATTTATACTGTGTGGGTTCAAGCATAACATGTTTCCCATAGTCGTTAATGGCATTTCTTCTGGCCTGCATTCCCGGATAGGGTGAACACTGGCAACGGGTCCAGTAATCGGTATCCAGATACAACCATTCACTTTCTTCAGGTGTTGCGCCAAATGAACCTTGCATTTCAGGGTTAGGTACAGATATCTCAGGTTTCCGAATCAACGTACTCCATTGAGCCATAGGTGTTTCCGGATCAACGGGCCGCCAACTGCTTCCATCTGCCATGCCTATGGCTTCAATCAACTCGAAATCGGCTGGGTCGTTAACCGGTTTGAGACCTCTTTTTATAGAATCGTTTAATATCTTAAATATCATTAAGGGCTCGGCGCGAGGCTGACCTAAGGGAGGGTTATCAACCCTGTAGTTATCGGTAGAGACTTCCTCTCCCCAGGGATTGTTTAACATTTCAAACCCTGGATGGTCACCCCGCAGCATAAACTGGACATCAGGAGGCCGAACTACCGGAGGCCAGGTAACTCTGTAAGAATTAATATCGGCAGCATCAGTCCTATCAGGGATTACTGCCATAATGAATATTTCACCCGGCTGAAGAATAGAATTAACTGAAAGATCGGGAATAAGAACGCCCGGTTGGGTAGGCCATTCTGTCTGGGAAACATATTTATACCCTGGAACATATTTTCTGAATCGACGAATCCAGTCGTCTTCATTCATCGTTGACGTAATGCGTTCGGCGATATCGACGCCCGACTGGCGGTTAAACATGTAATTGCTTAAATCAATGGGTTGATTGCCGGGATTGTATATTTCCAGGAATCCGTTTCTGTTGTTTTCTCCGGTAATAATTTCGGATACATAAGGTTCTGCAAAATAGGGTTGTACATTGGCAGCTTCTTTTTCCTTAACCAGTTCAACATTATAAGTCGATTGCGTAGCCTGATCCGGTGCGGTTACTACAAATGAAATCGTACGGTTTTCTTTTGTCCCGGAATAAGAAGTAGCCCGCACAACTTCAACGGTTGCATTTAAATCTTCTGTTTTCGCTACAAACGCCGGAATACCTTCTACTTCAAGAGGAATATTAATTCTGTAATCAAACACTCCTTTGGTAAAATTAGGAATGGTATCGCCCTGCCATCCAAAAATTCCTTTTAAGTACTCAGGTACATCGGGCCATGTTATGCTGCTTAAGAAAGCATTAATACTGGGACGGTAGGGTTGAACCTGAATGAAGTATTCTTTTACCTCCCCATTTTGTGCCGTTACTTTTAATTTATCCCCATTTTTCAGATTTGCCCTGGCAACATCATCCACCCAAACAAATTCCCATGAGGCATTGGCAGGTTTCTCCAAATACTTCAGTAAGGAATCGGTTCTTAATTCAAATGCTAATCCTTTTTCTGATCCGGTAATGGTATCTGTCCCCTCTGCATGTTCAGTTACCCTTGGCCAGTCAAGTATACCATTTTGTGTGCCGCCTACAACCGGCCCGGCTCCTGTAAGACTGAGATTTTTGTGAGCAATTGGAACTACTCTGTTTGCATCGTTGGCTGGTGGACTCACTTCAATATCAAATGTTGCATTGTACAGAGTATTTCCAACTACAAAAATTTCCAGCTTATCCCCTGTTTTTACAGATTGATATACGGAATCTTCCCTATTTTCATTAAGATGGTAATACCAGGCAATTCCAGGTTTCCATTTCATTGCATGCATTATTCCATCAAGCCTGCGGATCCCCCATGGAACAGTAAGCTTTTTACCCGCAAAATCAACAGTTACGGTATCAGATTCAAGTGTATTTTCATCAAGAACATAAGGCCCATGGTTGCCAACAGTCCACCAGGTATCTCTCCAGGAGCTGGTTGTTTGATATGGAATGGCCATCCACTCCGAATCATCCAGGTGCACTCCCCGGGCATTTGCGAAATCCAGATTCCCCGTTTTAACGGTGTATTTGCGCATAATCGGCCCTCTGGCTGTTGCTCTTTCAACTCCGGCAACATCATATCCCAATTGTTCACCAGGTTCTACTGCGTTGGCTACATCAACCACGGCCGAATCACCTTCTGCAAAATGATGCTCAAGAACAACTCTTCCGCTTCCTCCCCAAAGCCTCACTGCGCGGTATCCCTCAGTAATACTGTCGGTTTCGTCTCCCAGATCTTCAGGATAATGAATGAATTGATCTGCTATATCCCATAAATCCATTTTCATTGGACGTTCGTTGGCTCCGGGAGCATCCGGACTAATTTTATATTGCCGCGGTCCAAAATCGTACCATGGTGCTATTACATAACTTTCTCCCGGCTCCAGAATATAATCCGGAAGCCAAAAAGTATAGTCCGGACTGGGTGGTACCCACGCCCCATTTTCCAAATCTTCCGGAATGGTAATTCTGTAATCTCCCATATATTTAAAATACTTAAGGTTAATTGCAGAATCGCCCACATTGGTGATTTCGGTATAATTGTCGTTGTAATCAAATACTACAACTTCAGTAATTAGGAGCTGTCTGTATGGTTCCTGTGCATTCAGATAAGCTAAAAGCATCATAAAATAGAGTAAAGTAAAAAGCTGTTTCATAAACCTTCAATTTAAATTATTATTAACCTGTTGTTATATCTTTGTTAATATACAACAAAAAAGTAAAAATTCCAAAAATTTTATTAAGCTAATTACTCTGGCTTTACTTTTTATCAAAATGGTTCAGTTTGGTTAAGAACCTTTTAACAGAAATAATGAATTGCATCAGGAATTGATGTTGTGGAGCGACCAGTCACAAGAAATAAGATCAGAATGCAGGAATAATGTTCTCAATTTAATTAACCGAATAAGTGGACTGGCAGATCCGTAAAAAGTTTATAAGGGAATTTTATATTCAAGGATTAAATCCATCATCTTATTCACTTTATTTTCTTTCAAAGGCCCCGAAGATATAAGTCGCCAAATTTTATCCAGATTCTTTCTTTCGGGTATCACTTTCATCAGTTCTTCTTCTGTCGTTTTTTTAAGTTCCGGTGAGGGCTGAATAATTGTGTTGTTTACTCCCTTATTTGGATTGTTGGTATATGCAGTTGTATTATTCGTTGAGAACACGCTATTGTTTCGCGCAGTTATATTCTGAACATTTCCAAAAGTAATGCCGTAATTACGGTTGCAAATGGCAGTGTTGTTGTTTAGGGTGATGTTGTGCAGTAAGTTTCTTCCGGCATAATTTTGTACTGAGATTCCACCATTGCATTGAACTGCAACATTATTTTCAATGATTGAAGGACCTCCTCCTGCAACGATTCCTGCACTGTTTCGCGAGCCAACGACAATATTATTCCTTACAATATTTGCATTTGCAGGATCTGCATCTTCCGAACCGTAAACCATAATTCCCGGTCCCTTGGTACCGGTTATATAATTGTTTTCAATTATGCCTCCTGTCACATTAAGCTTAAGCTGAATCCCATAACCGGTAATATTTTCTCCAAATATTTTAGTGCCATCGATTACATTACCCTTGAATAGAAAATTGGTAACCTGCGCTTTCCCATCATGTATTCCTATATATACAGGAGTTTTCTTTGAACCTATAAAATAATTGTTCAGGATTTGTATGTTGTCATAAAACAGCGATGAATTGGCGCTGATATCTCCGCCACCACATTCGCGAAATACACAATTTTTAATGACGATATTTTTGTAATTGTCTTTTTCTTTTGATGTTCCTATCCGCATGGAATAACCAAACTTCGAACGGAATTCCAAATAATCGAGAACAATGTTGCTCCCGTTTACATGCATTAGATTTCCTCTGCTTTCAAGAAGCAAAACCGGCCTCTCTTCTCCCTTTCCGTAACCTCTGATGGTTATGTTTTTTCCCTCCAAGCCTGAATTGTTAATCAAGGCTGCCCCTTCATATATTCCTTCATGCAACACAAGTTCATCACCTGGCTTTAACTGCGGCAGAATGGATATGTAATCCCCTCCCTTTTCAACTTCCCATACCTTACCCGATTTCATGTTTTGTCCAATTGATGTGATTGCTGCAAGCAGGAGGGTGAATAAAACTGCTGTGTATTTCATCTTGATATTTATTGGTTTATGATAATCCAAATTTACTTTAAAATTAGCTTTTTACAATACTCTCTTTCATCAAGTTTCACTTTTACAAGGTACAGGCCCCGGTTAAAGTTATTTACATTTAAAGTGAAAGAACCACTCTTGATAAAGGTTTTGTGAAGCACCTGTTTTCCTGTTATTGTATAAACCGATACCTCAGCCTGAATGGAGTTTTCATGCTTAATCTCAACAGATACCTGATCTCCGGCGGGATTCGGATAAATGCGGAGGTTGTTAGCCGTGGCATTTTGTAAGCGTGCATATACAGGATTCCTTGCCCCCCCCAGAGGAATTTTATACTCCAGAATTAATTCTGCCAGTTCCATTACACTTTCCTGACTTAAAGGACCTGAAGCTATATATTGCCAAATTTCCTCCAGGTTATTAACTGCTGGCATATAATGTAACAGCTCATCCTGTAAAATATTTTTCAATTCCTCTGATGCATCAACCGTCAGATTATTTATACCTGGATTGGGATTGTTCCTGTATGCATTCAAACTGTTCGATGTGATTACTATATTGTTTTGTGAAGTAATTGCAGACATATTTCCCATAGATATGCCATAGTTATCATCCAGTACAGCTGTATTGTTGTTTAAAATTATATTATACAGTAAGTTTCTGCCACCATAATTCTGTACTGCAATTCCTCCATTACATCCAAAAGTAACATTATCTGTAATTACAGCAGGGCCTCCTCCTGCAATTATCCCAGGATTTTCTCTGGAACCGATAACAATATTATTTCTGATGATATTTGCATTTACAGAACTGGAATCTTCTGCTCCATATACCATAATCCCCGGACCTTTTGTTCCCGATATATAATTGTTTTCGATGATGCCCCCTGTTACATTAAGTTTTAGCTGAATTCCGTAACCAATGATATTATCGCCAAAGATTTGAGACCCGTCGATAACATTTCCTTTAAAAAGAAAGTTTGTAACCTTTGCTTTTCCATCATGTTGACCAATATAAATGGGAGTTTTCTTGGGACCAATAAAATAATTGTTTAAAATGTGAATGCTGTCGTATTCTACAGATGCATTGGCACTGATGTCTCCACCTCCGCTTTCATAAAACATGCAATTTTTAATGGTAATATTTTCAAATTTACTGCCTGCACTTGACGCACCTATTCGTATGGCATAGGTATATTTGGACTGAAATTCCAGGAATTCCAGAACAAGATGGCTTGCATAGATTTGCAACAGATTGGAGCCTGAACTTTCCAGAAACAATACAGGTCTTTCCTCACCGTTACCATAACCGCGGATAACAATAGGTTTTTCTCTTGTACCTGAAGTGGGCATTGTTCCGGCACTTCCTGAATATGTTCCTTCATGAAACACTAAATGGTCGCCCGGTTTTAGCTGTGAATAGATAGCCCGGTAGTTATCGCCCGGATAAACTTCCCATATTTTGGAACCGCTTTCCTGCCCTGAAACGTAATGGGCAATTAAAATAATTCCAAGTAAAATTCCGTTTAGTTTCATTTGATTTTGTTATTGGTCTTAAAAATTTATTTTACCATTAATGATTTACTTAAGACTTAAGAAAATCTACTGGTTTGCTTAATTATTTATTAGAACCGTTTATATTTTAATGTAATATACATTTTTTATTTCTTAGTTTCAAAAAAAAATCAAGGTTGCTACCTTTAACTTCATGTCATTGTGGAATATTTACACGAATATCATTTTTTTTTAATTGTTTTAATTATGAATATTTAAACAGAATATTGTTCTGTTTATCTTCGTATAAATAAACATCATTTTAAATTGATCATATTATCAGCATGATTCAGGAAATTTTCCCGCACAGGTTTAGCAATCAATTCCTTTCAAATGCCCCATTTAGAGATACAGACATTATCCTTCATTACAATGGGAATTCATTATTATTTAAAATCAGTGGGAATGGGTTTGAACTTCCGAAAAAGAAAGATTTTCCCCAAATCTCAGAAAAAACAAAAAGCACATTCTTATTCACCCTGAATGATATTTCTTGTTTCCTTATATGGGATAATTTAAACCCGGATATGACGAATTTTGCATATAAGGACCCAGGTTTTTTCAGGTCTTTTGCACAAAAGGAAACAGCATGGATAAGCCTGGTCGGATACCAGCTTGCAAATTGGTATACATCCAATAAGTTTTGTGGAAAATGTGGATCACAAACTCAGGAGAAACAAAGTGAAAGGGCTATCGAATGCACTGAATGCGGTTCGGTTGTTTTTCCAAAAATTTCACCGGCCATTATAGTAGCCATCCTTAGCAAGGATAAGATTCTGCTTGCACGCAATTCCGGTTTTCGGGAAAGCTGGTATTCTTTAATTGCCGGCTATGCAGATGTGGGCGAGTCGCTCGAAGAAACGGTCGTTCGGGAGGTGCAGGAAGAGGTGGGGCTGGTTGTAAGGAATATCCGCTATTACAAAAGCCAGCCCTGGCCCCTGTCCGGTTCCATGATGATTGGCTTTATTGCCGATGCAGATGAGAACCAGCCAATCGTAACCGACAATCAAGAAATCACCGAAGCAGCCTGGTTTACAAGGGAGAACCTTCCGGACCATCCTTCCAATCTAAGCATCGCAGGCCTGATGATTGAGAAATTTAAAAGAGGAGAATTGGAATCAGAGGATAGGTGATGCAACAATCTGTTGGAAAAGCTAAATTCTTTTTTTTAAAAAAGCAGTTTACAGTTAGTGTTTGAAAAAGTATTGCAGTAATGACAACATTTAATTAGTTGCAGTATATCCTGAATAATCAGGGTTTCCTTTTGATACCATGTTGAAAATCAATTTATGTTTTAATCGAAAATAAACGTTTCCCCCGACTTTATTTTGAGGAACCTTTTATTACGGAATTTTCCATGTTCATCAGCGCATATCCGTCATTCAGCAAGAAAAGATTCTGCATCCTCCGATTTCAGAATACCTTTAATCAAAAAAACAAAAGGTTATGGATTATCGGAATTTAACAGCGCCCTGCGGAAAAGATTGTTTCAACTGCCCGTTATACATAGGAGAAGAAAACAGCGAAAACAGAAAGGCTTTCCTGCAACGTAACAACATTCCCGATGAAAAGTACAGGTGCAAGGGCTGCCGCGACAACGACGGATTCTGCCCGGGCCTCGAAATCCTGGGGATTGATGGTCACTGTAAAATGTACCAGTGCATCCGGTCAAAAAGGGTTGAATTTTGTTACGAATGCGATGAATTCCCTTGTCCCAGGTTACAGCCGTTGGCTGATCGTGCTGAACGTGTTCCCCATGCTCTTAAGATCTTTAATTTGTGTATGATTCAGAAGATGGGGGTTAATGAGTGGGCAAAAGAATATTCCAAACAAATTTTTACAGGATATTATATGCGGAAGCTTGATTCATGCATGTAAAAAACAAACCATGTACAGCCTTATTTTAAAACCACATTTTTCACCATCAGCTGCTGATACCATAATTAAAATGGAACAATATATATTCAAAACCCTGAAGTGGTCTTTTTTCTTTTTTCTGCCAATCGTCTCAGGTTTTCGTATTGCCTTCCGATTATTTTGGAGAGTAAGCTGCATGGACCATTATTATAAATGTATAATTCAATCTGTGCGCCTAAAAGACTAAGAATATGAAGAAAACTCTTAAATTGGTGCCAACCAAAATCAGCAGTATGAAACTAAATGAATTATGGGCCATTGACACCGATCGGGGGTCACCGGATTTATGGTTCAGCAGCCAGAAACACATTCTCACCCTTTTAACCGCAGGTGGCATAACTGTTATCTTGTTGTGGCAATTGTTTGAAAATATTTATGTTCAAGCGTACGATCCACGCTTGCCCTGGCTGCGCTGGATTGCTGTCGCAACCTTTTGTCTAAATCTTTTTGCCGGCCTGGCAAGAAATACTTCCCGTGCCATTAAGCAACACCTCATTTCCGGTTTTTATTTGGGCACCGGTTTTTGCCTGCTCCTTGTTATGCTTACTGGAGCCGGCCAAAGCCCCTATTGGTTTGGCCTGTTCTTCATTATTGTAGCCTGGTTTATTCTTGTCCCTTTTTCATTCAGAGAAATGATTCTCCACAGTCTCGCCTTCGTATTTATTTTTGTTGCGGGACAATATGCAGCGCAGGGATTTAATGAGGTGGAACAAGAAATGGCAAAAATTGTATTTTTGTATTCGGTGACTCTTGTTGTCAGCTTTTTTGCCACCTACATACGAAAGAACCTCGATGCCCTGAATGTGCAAATCAAAAAAGAGCTTGAAAACAAAAACCAGCAACTTCTTGCATCAAACAAACAATTGACTTCTGAAATTGAAAACCATAAATTAACTGCACAGCGTCTTACGGAAAACCAGCAGTTTTTGGATAATATTCTTTCCAATGCACCGATTATAATCTGGAGTATTGATTTGGAAGGAAATTTTACCTACTCGCAATACAGAGAAAAAGTGGCAACCACTCCGGAGGAAAGAATCGGAAGGTCTGCATTCGAAGTGTATAAAGGCACTGAGGTAGAATCATTCCTCAGGAAAGTGTTAAATGAAGAAATTCAAGGTGACATTATAGAGGTTGATGGAATTTACTACGATACCCGTATTTCCCCTGTTTTTAATAAATCCGGTGCAAAAACAGGTTATATGGGTGTTTCACTCGACGTATCCACACGTATAAAAACGGAAAGGGAACTACGTAAGTTCAGGTTGGTTCTGGACCAGGCACCTGGAGCGGTTTTCATTATGGACAAAAATTCAAACTTTGAGTACATTAATCCCTATTTTACAAATATCTCAGGCTACACGGAAAAGGATTTGCTGAATAAAAACATTTACGATACGCTGTATAAAGGAATTCGTGAAATTCCGGAATCACGAATGGAAATCATCAGAACATTGAGGGAAGGTAAAAGTTGGCAGGGGAATTTACTTACCAATCATAAAAATGGATCAAAATATTGGGCAAATACGCTTGCAGCTCCTTTTAAAAATGAAAGGGGTGAAATGGATGGATTTCTTGTCATCCAGCAGGATATCACCGAAAAAATGAATTTTGAAAGGGCCATCCGTGAAAGTGAAGCAAAATACAAAACCCTTGTTGAGAATTCACAGGATGGAATCATTATAACTCAAAATGGTAAGTTTAAATTCGTAAATAGCGCTATGTGCCGGATTCTTGGCTATACCCAGGAGGAATTCTACAATATGAAAGAACAGGATGTTGTTCCTGAACACATGTACAGTAAGATGCTTCAAATCATTAGCGGCCAAATGGACAGACAGCTTTCACCGGGAAACTATTCCATGCAGATGGTTACAAAAGATAAACAGATCATTGAAGTTGAAGTGCTATCAAATACAGTCGAATTCGAAGAAAAACCCGCTGTTTTTATGACTTTGCATAATGTTACGGAAAGTAAAAAAATGCAGCAGGCGCTGCTTGCCAGCGAAAAAAAATATCGCGAGCTTGCTGAAATGTTGCCTCAATCGGTGTATGAACTGGACAAAAACGGCAGAATTACCTATATGAACCAAACCGGACAAAAAAAATTCGCTATCTCTGTGCATGATTATGGCCGGCCGGCTTTCGATTTCATTGCTTCAGATCAGCACGAGCTCATGCGTAAAAACATGATGAAAAGTATTACTGAGAATTATCATACCCAGGGAACTCATTATACAGCAGTCAGAAATGATGGTACTACCTTTCCCATCATGATATTTGCATCACCCATGCTCGAGTACGGGGAGGTCATTGGTACAAGGGGAATCATACTGGATATGAGCTCGCACATAGCCATGGAAAATGCATTGAAACAAAGTGAAGAAAAATACCGGCTGCTGATTGAAAAAGCAGTTGACGGTATTATCATTACTCAACACAGCAAGCTTAGATTTGTAAACCAGGCCTTTTGTGAGATGATGCAATATTCATTAGAAGAGCTGATAGGCCATCCTTATATGGATTATGTTGAGCCTGAAAATCATGAAATGATGAATTTGTATCATCGCCGCAGAATGGCCGGGGAAGATTTTCAAGTTATTTACCGCAGCAAAATTAAACGAAAAGATGGAAAGGTTCTTCATGTTGAATTAAATACCCGTACTTCTGAATTTGATGGTCAGCCTGCTGCTTTTATTATCATACGTGATATTACAGAGCGTTTAAAAATTGAAGAGGAACTGCGCATAGCAAAAGAAAAACTTGAGACGCTTAATCAGAACCTCGAGATCAGCATTCAGGAAAAGACCTTAAAACTTACCGAAGCAAACACTCTGCTCATCCGGTTGCAAAAGGAGAATTTACAGTCGCAGTTTGAAGTCTTGCGCCAACAGGTAAACCCGCATTTCCTGTTCAACAGCCTGAATGTACTTACTTCCTTAATTAAGCTTGAACCCAATCTGGCAGAAAAATTCACCGAACACCTTTCCAAGGTTTATCGGTATGTACTTGAAAACAAAGATAATGAGCTGGTCGCTCTCCAAACCGAACTCGATTTTCTGGATGCTTATATTTTCCTGTTAAACATCCGCTTTATGAACAAAATTGAGGTGAAGGTAAAAATCGGTGATGAAAAAAAGGAGTTAAGAATTCTGCCCCTTGCATTGCAGTTGCTGATTGAAAATGCCATCAAACACAATTCGATGTCGAAAAAAAATCCTTTAAAAATTGATATTTTTATCGACAGCGATAATATCCTGACTGTTGAAAACAACCTGCAGGAGCGCGAGTCGCATATGGCTTCAACCGGTGTTGGTCTGAAAAACATCGAACACCGCTACCATCTTTTGGAAATGCCCGTGCCACAGTTCTTTAAAACAGAAACAAAATTCATAGCCCGCATTCCATTGAAAAACTGAAGCGGCTGCTTAAACATTAAAATTGAAGAAATGAAAGTAGTGATAATTGAAGATGAAATGTATGCTGCAAAAAGGCTGGAAAATATGATAAAAGAATTTGACCCGGCCATTGAAATTGCAGCCTGGCTGGAGTCGGTAGAAGAATCGGTGGAATGGTTTAGTTCCAACGAAGATCCTGACCTGATTTTTCTTGACATCCACCTGGAAGATGATCTGAGTTTTGCTATTTTTGAAAAAGTAAGCGTTTCCAGTCCTGTTGTATTTACCACAGCTACTGATGAAATGGCAATTAAAGCCTTCACATTAAAAGGCATCGACTTTTTGCACAAACCCATTGTAGGGGATGAACTGGAAGCCATGCTTCACAAGTACCTGAAATCGGAAACCGATTACCGGAAACCCATTGGGAATGGCTTTTTTAGCGATATTCTGGATAAGAAGTAACACGTATAAAAATGAAGACGGTAATTATTGAAGATGAACAACTGGCAGCCCGGCGTCTGGAAACAATGGTAAAAGCCATTGACCCTTCCATTGAAATTCTGGCAAAGCTCGAATCGGTGGAAGAATCGGTAGCATGGCTGAAATCAAATCCACAACCTGATTTGATATTTCTCGATATTCATCTTGAAGATGGTCTGAGCTTCTCAATTTTCGATCAGATAAAAGTAAATGCTCCCATCATCTTTACAACAGCCTTCGATGAATATGCCATTAAGGCATTTAAGCTGAAGAGCATCGATTATTTGCTGAAACCTATTGTTCAGGAAGATTTGCAGAAAGCAATTTCAAAATATAGGGAATGGGGCGAAATGAACCATCTGGTGGACATCAGGGAATTGTACAATCTCATGTGCGTGAAGGAAAAATCATATCGCCAGAGATTTTCAGTAGTAGTAGGTCAGAAGTTGAAAAGTGTTGATGTTAAAGATATCGCTTATTTTTTCTCGAGCAGCGGGATTACCTTTGTGGCCATGCATTCAAAAAGTCAGTATTCGCTTGAGCAAAGCCTGGATAAACTTACGGAGGAACTTGACCCTAACCTCTTTTTCAGGGTAAACCGCCAGTACCTGGTGGGGCTGCCGGCAGTTACCAACATTCACATTTTTCCGAAAAGCAGGTTAAAACTGGAACTGAATCCACCTGTGAAGGAAGGTGTATTTGTAAGCCTCGACAAAGTTGTGGAATTTAAAAAATGGATTGACGGCAGGAAAGAATAGTTTCTGATACTATTGTATAAAAATCCTGCTGTTATCGTCTGGTAATCGGAATAAAAGGATATCCCGTTTTTATATTTTCTCAGGTTGAATCAAAACCTCACAGATTTTTCTGTCATGAATAAAAAGTAGTAAAACAAGGGTAAACTGAATGATAAATTCCTGTTTTGCTTTCATTTCTCTGTAAATCCTGTTCATCAGCAAAAATCCGTCATTCACCACATTCTATTTTTACACCGGTAATTATTGTGCGAAATTTGGTTCAGCAATGAAAAAAAGAAAACAATGAAAACAAGAATCAGATTTATTAAAATTCCGGGGGTTTTACTACTTCCTTTTTTATGGATGAATGCCTCAGGAGTCATGAAAATTGAAGTTGGAGGAATCGGAAAGATCAGCGGATGCATCCGTAGTACCGTTTCCAGTCAGCCATTGGGATATGCTGCTGTCACCCTGTTCTCAGCACCCGACTCATCGATGGTTGCCGGTACCATTACAAACAGCGACGGCAGTTTTGTCATTTCCATGCTTTCGCCAGGGATATACTTTCTTGAAATCAGTGAACCTGGTTTTGAAAAAGAACATATTGCCGGGTTAAATATCCAGTCTGTCCATCCAAAGATTGATGTAGGTGCGATTCATTTGAATCCGGATGCTGAAAGAGAAAAAGAATTTCATTCTAAAAAGTTAAAAAAAAGAAAGCCATGAAATCAAAACTTCAATCACCGCACAATTTAAGCGCAACGGGTGTTGGTCCAAAAATCTTTCGTTCAATGTTACCATTCCTTTTAGCAGGAATTGCAGTCGGGATTTTTCTTCCCGCTTATGCTGCCTTTCCTTTTAGAGGCATGGAATTGTTTAACATTGCAGGCGGAATTCTGCTTGGAACAGGAATCCTGTTTTGGTTTTGTGCAATCATTCAGTTTGCAATAGGGTTTCCTAAGGGAAACTTGATTACAACCGGAGTATTCTCGCTGTCAAGAAATCCCATATACACCGGCTGGATAGTTTTTATTCTTCCCGGGCTGGCCGTTTTCTGTAACAACTGGATTTTTCTGCTGGCTGCTCTGTCAATGTACATTTCGTTTAGGAGAGTTATCGGGGAAGAGGAAAAAATCCTTGCCCGGGTTTTTGGTGAGCACTATCAGGCATATATGAAAAAAGTAAACCGTATATTGCTTTAAAAGCTAAAAAACCGACTTTGTATTTATGGGTTAATTTTCCCGACACACTTTCATGTCCTAAAACCGGTTGTAAATGCTGATGCCGACAGACGGGATAAAGGAAAATGGAATCTTATTTCCCGATAAAAATGAAAATGGGATAATGCCCCCATCCATGCTGATGCCAAAATTTTCAGTTACATTAAAGTCTCTGCCAACACGAATGCCTAATAAAACTGCCTCACCCAAATCAATAAACAGGATTTTGTCAAACTGCCACCAGGTCAGATTCGCCCGGATGTACCACGGTGGCAAATCGCTTAATCGCGAATTTCCCGAAAAATGATAATAAACATCACCCGAAAAGGCGAATGCTCCGGTAAATGCCGTCCCAATGCTCATGCCCAGCTTTGCTTGCTGCAATTCATATCGTACACCGGCATTTAAAAGTTCTGGAAGTCCCATTCCCAGTGAAACACTTACGTTCTTCTGAGAATATACATTAAAAGAAAACTGTATAAACAAGGCGAACAAAACCAATCGATTATTCATAGTTGATGTCTTTGGGTTCAACCCTGTAATTTACGAATAAAAACAGTGACAGCATCGGATTGATTTTAAAAATTGTGAATTTCATGCGGGAACAGGACCTTGATGACCGGGTCTGAAGTCCTTTTTTCCAGGGCGAGGGAGTCAGCTTTGATATCAGAAATTTCAGCCTCAGATTACCGAAACAACATTTAAAGTACATATTGGGGGATCAGATGCCAACTATCCGCCATTCACTGTTTCCTTTTTTGGGGAAATTTGTTTTCTGTTCAACTTTGGCAGACAGGAAACATAAAAACAATAAATAGTAATAAAAACAATGAAAACACGAATTTTATCTTCAATTCTTTTTGTCTTATTTGCATGTACAGTAAACGCTCAGCATGAATCCGGGAACCAGGTGCCGCAAACCCTTTTTTCGGGTGGTACCCGTGTTACAGGCTGGTTTATTGATGTCAGCAATTCATTTACCAACATTAACGGGAGGCAAGGTTATATGCCCGGTTTCACCGGAGGAGTTATTGTCGATCGTAATTTCCGTGTGGGGCTTGCTGCAAAATCTTTAAGCTGGTATGAATCATTCCTCCGTTTCGATAACCTGTTTGAAGAACAGGCTTATTTAAATGGGGGTTATGCAGGTTTATTCCTGGAGGCAGCTCCCTACGCCGGCAAACTTATTCATTTTTCATTTCCGTTCATAATTGGTGGCGGTGGGGCAGTTTATTCTTCAAAAAGCCAGCTGATGGAAATTGATGAAAATGAATGGGAGTGGGATTGCTACTGGAATGAATTATCGTCTTCTCCATTTTTTGTTGTCGAACCGGGTGTAAATCTCGAATTGAATGTAACGGGTTTCATGAGATTGTATTCCGGATACAGCTATCGATGGGTTAAAGGATTAAACCTTCAGCATACTTCCCAAAATGCATTAAACAACAGCAATTTTATTATTGGTGTAAAATTTGGAAAATTCTGAATGCAGGATGTAGGAATAGTTGTTCCTTAATGTTTTAATACCCAATATAATCCTTTAAGATTGGACTGCATTTGCTTAATCAGTAATTGGATGCAGATATGTTCTGTAAATGCAAGGATACCCCATATTATCATGAAATAATAAACTATCGGATAAAACTTAAATGCAAACAAAAGAAAAAAGAAAAATCCCTGAATATAACCGCCTATCTTCCATGAAAAGAGATGCAGGCTTGGAAGCCTTTTGAATTTAATTAAAGATAATAGATTTGCAAAAAGGAATAAGAATATGAATGTATAAAAACTTAATAAATGAGGTCTGAATTCGTCGGCTTTAAAAATGAGTATTCCAGTTATTGCTAAAACATACGTTCCAATATCTGCGATGGAGTCGAGTCGTGCACCAAATTCGGTTTGCATATGAAATATCCTTGCAACTGCACCATCCAGTATATCGGTTATTAAATTAACGATTAAAAGAACAGCAAATAAATTTTCCTGGTTATTTATTGCAAAATATAAAATTAATGGAAAGGTTAATATCCGGTACGCTGAAAGCATATTGGGTATCGTTAGAATATTTCTTAAGCGCATGATGGTATCCTGATTGTTAAGATAACTCATGTTCAAATTTAATGGATTAAATCTAATTCTGCTTTAACACATTCTTTTGTTTTGAATAACACGCGTATATATCAGCCTTTCGCGGCAAGTTCCTGTTTGGTTTTAAAACCCCTTTCACCTAAAGGAATTCCTGCTTCATCACATCTTTAATAATTTCCGAAAGACGCTAAATCTCTTTGTCCGGTTCGCTTCTGATGAGTTGTTAAAGTGCCTTTACAATGGTGCAAGTTAAAAAACTTTGCAGAAAAATATGTACCTTGGGCTCAATGGGAATACAAGGCACACCTCATTTGGCTGGTTTCCTCATGTTATTTAATTTTTAGCAAAAAATTAAAATGAAAACGATCGCATCAATCGCTTTATTCATGCTCATAACCCTTTCTGCCCGGTCGTTTAACGACGACAGCCACTACAGTAAAACGTTTGGAACGATTCGGTTTTTCCGAGTCTTTACTCCACCTGGTTACAATGCCAGCGACAGCTCAGTGCAATATCCGGTAATCTATTATTTCCACGGGTGTGGCGGAAGTTACGAAAAAAGCGGTTCATACAGCTATGCCGATTATGGATTGTCTGCTCCTGCTGTTCTTAGCAATGCCTCTGATCCGGCTTATGAATTTTCCAATAATGCCGATTTCGAAAATTTTGTTTATGAAAATGACGTGATAATTATCAGTGTTGACGGGAAGATTGAAGGCTTGCCAGGGTGCGGTGTTTATTTTCCTTCGCAGGCAGAAAACTGGGATGGAAATTTTTATAATTTTTCTGCCTATATCCGCGAGTTAATTGACGTTGTGGATACGCGCTACAATATAAAAAAGGGGCCGCAGTACAGAGCAATTTCAGGGCTTTCGATGGGAGGCCAGATGGCCATATGGGTGGCAGCTACAAATCCGCATCTGTTTGGCAGCGCTTCGGAATTCTGTCATTCACCTACCTATTTTGATGTTGGAGAACCTTCGTATATGACAACGGTTGACGTAAAACAGCTGTGGAGAAATTTAAGAGGTTTACCCTTCCGGCATTCCACAAACACCGGCGATTATTTGCGTTATTATACTGAGGAGCTAAGCTGTATCTATAACGGTGCCGGTTTTGAAAACTACTTTTATCTCGCAGATTTTTGCAAACACCATGCAGCAAGAGTTGATTTACAGTTCAACTTTCACATGCATAATTTCCAGCTTCCGAAAGACAACAGCACATGCTTCTCATATATTAACCTCTATCCCGAATTTGAAATCCGGGGATATAATATCTCCAGTTCTAAAATTGGAAACGGATGGATATACCTTAATAATGTCACCAAAAACGGAGTAGGGATATATACCCGAAAAAGACTCCCATGGGGCAACAGTCTGCGACCGTTCAACATATCCGTCTTAACTCCCGCCATTTATACTTCCGGTGAAAGTTATACCCTTTCCCGCTATTCATATAGGAACGATACCTTCTCAGATGAAGAAATCCAATCCGATTCAAAAGGCCGGCTTACTTTAACTTCAGCCGGTGGTGAAGAGATTGGAATATCAGGAAAGGGGCTTCAGCCACCGGTTTTTATCTTAACCGATACAATTAATGAGAACATTTACCTTCAGGATAATGTCGAAACCCCGCTCTCCTTTGACGTGATAAATCTATCACCAACGCCTCAAAATGTGGATTTTGTGGTTACAACTGACAATGATCAAATCCTGAAAATAATAGAAGGAAAGAAACAGGTGAACATACCTGCAGGAAGTAAAAAACGGATTGAATCACTGGTAATTTGTAAAGGAAACTATTTTCCTGATTATAAAAATACCGGCTACCTTAAAATATCCTCGTCAATAGGTGGAATTGTTCAGGAAAGGGAACAAATCATCCAGATAAATATTATAGAACGCCCCGCCCGGCTTGAGCATTCTGAAATAATAATTATGGATGGAAAATCAGAAAATCTTCAGTTATTTAAATACAAGTGGGGCAAGTGGAAAGACCCTTTCTCATCGGAGATAATTTCTGAAGGCCAGGGAAATGGTAATGGCATACCTGAAATGGGTGAGATTTTTTCAATCTGGATTAAACCTCCGACAGCATACGATTCCCTGGATGTGAATACATGGCATCCAACTGTCCCCGTTAACACCCGGGATAATCCCGATGTCTCGGTAGTAGATATAAAACAGCATTTGTTTAACACCGGAAGAGCAGTCCTTTCCGCCCAGGTCCGGCTTAACAGAACACCCACAAAAAAGAATCCGGTTAAAATTCCCCTTCAGTCCGAATTTCTGAGAATTCAGCCTTTGAATAACGATTGTCACCGCAATACTGCTGATGACTTCAGTTATTCGAATTTCGAAATCATAATCGGCCGGGATTAAACATCCTGATTTTATTGAATCCAAAACAACGAATAAATTGTCATTTTAACTCCTGGCTTTACTATCTGATACTTTTTTTTCATTTCTGCGATAAAAGTATTTTCACTTTATCGGGATAGCCTTTGGTCCAGAAGCGGTTATCATCATTCACTGTTATCGTGCTGTGATGTTGGGAAAAAGTAACCGGGATTTAACGCATTTATTAATAACCCAAAAAAAATAGAACCGGGGAATAAAAAATTTGTGTAGTTTTGATTTACAGCTTATTTATCAAATGACATGAAAATTAAACCCGTATTAGTTGCACTGGCACTTTTTTCATTTACGAAATTTTATGGACAAAATTTGGACTCCTGTTGCATCAATGTCCTGCTTACCGGCTATTCTGAGAAAGCATATACACCGGAACCGGTAACGGACCCGCAGCTCGATTTGATATTGAAATGCGGAATAAAATCACCCAGCTCAAAAAACAGGCAGCCATGGAAGTTTACGGTGATTAAGGATGAACCCTTAATCAAAGCGATCACCGGCAGCTTTGTACCCGGAAATGTTGTAATTATTGTTTCAGGAATTGAAGAGACAGATGGAACCACTCCTGATTTTGACTGTGGGCTGGCAGCCCAAAGCATATTCGTTGCAGCTCATGGTCTTGGTCTTGGTGCGCGAATATATGGAGGACCGGTGGAAAATATAAATTCAAAAAGGGAACTCTTTCAAATTCCATCGGGTTACAAGGCAGTGACAGCCTTACGGATTGGCCATACTGACAAAAATGTTGACGCTGTTTCTGCAGCTTCACCACGAAAAAGTCCTGAGGAGATAGTTAACTTCCTGATAAGGAATTAATCTGTAAATAACAGCATACATAGGATTTTTTCTAACATTATTGAAGTCCTTCCTCCCTGATAGGAAGATGCACTGATGTAATTCCGATCGTTATTTTTCCTCCTGTGACTGGTTAATAAACAAGTAGGTGGATTCAATTGTTTGGTTTTTAAAGGTTGAATCATTTCTTGAAAATCTAAAACAACATTAGTATGAGTAACAAATGGCCGGTAATTTCATACGAAAAGGGAAAAAACACCTTTGATACTCTGCACATGTGGTTGCAGGTTGTGGGTATCTCGTTTTTCGGGACGCAAAGCACCAAAACATCCGGGGGGCATTCCCAATCTTCCCGACTGGGTTGCTGAGGAGGCTTATTCACATGAAGTGGGCAGTTGTGGTTTTTGGCCCGGTAATATGGCTTTTCCCGAACCGGCATTTTATGCTTACATGTATCCCGAACCTGAGGGATACAAGAATGCCACAGTGTTGCCGAAAGAAGCTTATTACCATAAAACACTGAATGAATTTTTATTGCCTTACAATGTTGTTCAGCAATCAAATAATCCTGAAGAAATGTTATCCGGCTTCCTGAACAGCACTTACCGGGCCGGAGCAGTAGCAGCCGGATGGAACAGGCAGGAACTGGAAGAATAAAGCCACAAACTACGGGCATTTTCTTTTCCTCGATAAATACCTCCCATAGTTGGAAACCTGTCAATTATGTTAATGAATTGGACTCAATGGTATACATCAAAAAATATTTTTATTCCTGAAAGTAGGGGTTCAGAGGGTCAGACAGATGCTATTACCCTGTTTAAGTGCTTCTCTGGGTTATTTTAATTTCAGATCAACTGCGTAACACTTTCGCATCAACTTCGCATTAATTTCGCGATTTATCGAAGTTGATACAAAAGTAAACCGAAATTGATCTGAAATTAATCTGAATATTTTATATCTTTAACATGAATTCATTAACTTAAGTTTCAATCTTATGGCAAAAATTGATAACCTTTTCGAGAGTGGCCAGGGGAAACTGGGAAACCTGGTGTTTTATAAAGTGGGAGGCAAAGGACGAGTCAGGACACGGGCTGAACATTTCCGGGACCGGAAGTCGCCGGCACAGCTGGCACAGCGGCAACGGCTTCAGGTGGTGAACGGTTTTTTGAAACCTTTCCGGGAGGCCATCAGGATAACCTTTGCCGGGGAAGCCTTGGGGCGGACGGCATTTCAGGCGGCGCAATCACACATCATGCGGAATGCCCTGGTGGGAGAATATCCCGATATTTACGTTGATAAAAGCAAGGCTTTGCTCAGCAGGGGAACAATACCGCTGCCGGTGAGCGCTTCAGTGAAATCCCATCCGGAAGGATTGCTGGTTGAGTGGGGGAATGGTGAGGAAGCAGTTGGAAAAGCGGCCGGCGACACCCTGGTTGTGATGGGATTATTTGAACCGGATAGCAGCTGCCTGTACCAGTTTACTGCCATAAGCCGCTCAGATGGCCGGTATTTATGGATGCTATCGCGACAGGGGCAGGAGGAATCGTTACCCGATGTATGGATTGCCTTTCGCAACAGGCAGGAAACACAGATGAGCGACAGCATGTACATTTGGAGTTGACAGGAATGGGTGCTTATATACAGCGTTGTTCAAACTTGGTGTTTTAAGTTTCACTAATTCCTGTTGCTTTTTAAATCCTCTGGGAGTAATAGGACAATAAAAGTAACCTATAGAAAAATAAAACGTATTTGTAGTATCTGGTATTTCAATTTAACAGACTGCAATGAAACTGATCAGGAACATCTTTGTAAATGTGAAAATCCTTCTCCTTTTCTCAGTTTTGCTCCCTGCATCCTTATCCGCTCAATATGGTTTCCTGCCGGTTAGAGATTCAACGGCCACCTGTTCTTATTTTAACTTCAATTATACATTCAGTGAAAATCCAGGTAAAGCGAAACAACTCCTGGAGGTTTTCTATTTAGTTGATAAAATGCCGGTACCGGAAATCTCCGCTGAAGAAATGGCTGGGTATCTGGAGTCTGTTATCCGTTTAACCAATCGTGAAAAAACCATCACCGATGATATCTGGCTTCAATGTGTAGTAAACTGCCAGGGTATTGCAGGAGATTTTCAAATCATTCAATGTGAGGCTGAAATATACAACATTGGATGTCAGGTATTACAGGTATTTAAGGAAAAGTTTAGGGAATGGGATTCCGGTATCCAAAGAGGAAAAGCAGTGGATGTGCTTATCAGGGTAAAGGTATCGGTAAAAGAGGGCAAGTTTTGTGTATTCAGTACATGAAAAATGCACTAACAGGACGTTTCTACAGGTACCGGAACGTTTAATACTACCCCGGGTGCATCCGGTTCTAGCGCCGGACTTTATCACGAAAACGCGGAGGTAATTTATGTTACAAACCGCACATCCCAGTATTTCTGATGAATTGAACTGAAAATAGCAACAGAGAATAAGAGGTTGTGAAATGGAAAATTTACTTCTTCTATATTATTTTTTCACAAGCTGTAAAGAAAAGCAAGGAGTATAAGATACAATTATAAAGTAGGGTTTTTTGTTCTCAAAAAGAAATAACTTACCATTTTGCTGGAATGGGAGAATTTGTATAAAACAATGAATGATTAAAAATTCACATAAGTAATTAAAGTACAATTTCTTCTCAGGCAACCTTTCATAAAAACAGACTTTTTTGTATTTTTAGCAACAAACAATTGCCGTTCAGCAATGTTAAAATTCTTACTAAACATACTCGTAAAAATGGATATTAAATCAATTATAGGTTGGATCTTTTCAACGGAATTCGATTTGCGGTGCAGGAAATACTGTAAAAAGCTGAATTCGGTAAATGCCTGTTCTGGCAAATTATTTTCTGCTCATACAGGCATTTACAAGGTCATCTTATGTGATAAGGTTTAAACATTAATAGTGACGACAATGGAGAAATTTATTCGTAAGGCGGTACTGTTTTCTTTGCCATTTTTGGCAATTATCGCTCTTTATTTTGTATTTGATCCATTTAAAGTATTGTATCAATACGATTCCTATTTTGATAAGAAGGTAAACGGTACTGTTTTTCTCAACACCGATTATGTGGCTACAGCAAATTTTGATAACCGATACCCTGAAGAAGGATACAATTCATTTATTTTCGGTAATTCAAGAGCTTGGTTCTACCGGATCGCTGACTGGCAGAAATACATTGGCAATGAGCCGGCCTATCATTTCGATGCAGCTGGAGAAACCCTCTATGCCATGCATAAAAAATTTCTTTACCTGGACACAAAGGATGTTGAAATAAAAAATGCCCTAATTATTCTGGACCAGAGTATTCTTAGCAAGGTGGAACCTAAAAATGGACATTTAGGAATTATTTCTCCACAATTGGTCGGCTATCAAAACAACTTTGATTTTCATGTAGCTAATGTTAAGGGCTTTCTAAATGTTCTTTTTCTGTATGGATACCTTGATTATAAAATATCGGGAAAACTGAAGCGCTATATGTATCGAAAACGTTTGATAGAAAGCCGCCCTTTTACTTATGATCCGGTTGAAAATGAACTTTCCTTTTACTATTATGACAGCCTTATTCAAAAAAACAGGTATTATTTGGATGATAAGATGGAAGAATTTTATGAAAGAAAACCTGGGAAAATTTATTCGCAGGAAACCATCTTTCAACCCCAAAAGGTGATGCTCGAAGAAATGGCACAGATATTAAGAAAACATAATACTGATTACCGGATTATTATAAGCCCTTTGTACAATCAGGAGTACCTTGCAAAAGAGGATTTGGACTACCTTAACAGGTTATTTGGTTCATCAAATGTGTGCAATTTTTCCGGAGTTAATTCCATTACTGAAGATTTTTCAAATTATTATGAGAAATCGCATTACCGACCACCTGTTGCAGATAAATTAATGCGTCAGGCCTATCGGCATGATTTGCGTATTTCATTCAGATAGTTGGTTGTTTATATGAATTAATTATACATTTTTATAACTTTAAAATAAAGCAGATTGAAATTTTAACTCGAATTTATTACCTGAAATTTCGGAAAAACAGCAAATGCATATGTAGTTTCTCCACTATTAAGCCTGTTTTTCCATTGGAATGAAAACATTTTTTATATCTTTATGTTTGGGTTTTTATTACTTACCTAATGATAGGCAAAAGAACGCTAATAACTTATAATGGATATATCATCAAGAGTAAAGTTAAATAACGGAGTTGAGATGCCCTGGATGGGATTGGGAGTATTTCAGTTACCGGAGAATGGTCGTGTGGAAAAAGCAGTATCAACTGCGCTTAAAAATGGCTACCGGCATATAGACACAGCTTATGCATATCATAATGAAGAAGGAGTAGGAAGAGGAATAAAGATAAGCAGTATTCCCAGGAGCGATTTGTTTATATCTTCAAAAATTGGGAATGAACAACAAGGTTATGAATCCACAAGGAATGCCCTGCAGCAAACTCTTAAGGCATTACAAACGGATTATCTTGATTTGTATCATATCCACTGGCCACAGGGAAAAAAAACGCTTGAAACCTGGAAAGTCATGGAAGATTTGTATAATGAAGGATTAATTCGTGCTATTGGGGTTAGCAATTTTAAAATTCATCACCTGGAATACCTGTTGGCCAACAGCAAGATAGTACCGGCTGTGAATCAGGTGGAATTTCATCCAAGAAACAGTAATCCTGTTTTACATGAATTTTGCCGAAGTAAGAACATTCAACTGGTTGCCTGGAGCCCTCTTATGCGGGGGGAAGCAATGAATATTCATGAAATAAATGCAATAGCTAAAAAGTACAATAAAACACCTGTACAGATTATTCTGCGTTGGAATCTACAAAAACAGGTTGTAACTATTCCTAGATCGGGAAACAATAAGCGCATTATCGATAACAGTAAAATATTTGATTTTGTTTTATACGAAAAGGATATGGTTAAAATCGATGCGTTAAATAGAGATAAACCAATAATTCAGAAACGGGATCGTATAAAATATCTGCTGGAAATGCTTTGGAATCAAAAATACGATAAAAGGCTGATAAAGCTATTGTCTGACGCACTTTATAAGAAAGTACGGCCTCGAATTGATTACGTCTGATTCAGGCTTTTGTTTTTTTGTTCGGTTAACCTGCAGAATGAATAAGCCTTCAGGCTCCTTTTCCCCATGCCAGCAATATTAATTCAACGGGCTCTTCTATTTTGCTTTCACTTCAATCGTGTTGTTGCCAATCTTTGCATACCCTTTTTCACTGGTAATAGTGAATACTGCTGGAAAGGATTGGTGTCTCCGGATATGTTTACCTGCTGGCCTTTACTTATGGGAGTGCCAGGTATTGTGAACATCCTGTTATTTCTCCACAGTAGATTTTGTTGTAATGTTCAATGGTTGATTTAAAAGCAAAGTTGGCATTGCTGTTTAATCCTTCTTGAATCGTATAATTGTTTCTCCGAAAAACTAGTGGATAACCCTTATTAGAAAAACATCCGGTTGTAGATTGTTAATCTTCAACCAGTCTAAGGGTTAATCTTTTTGAACGATCTTCGGAATCAAGTGCATTGATCTCAAAAGTATATTTTCCATTTTTCAAAGGAGTTTCGCCTGCAAAATCAATGGGCTGCAGCGTATATGTGCTGTTGCCGATTTCCAGCTCCACATAAGCATACCTGTATGCCCTTTCGAATTCTTCATACTCCGAATATTTACCTGCATCTAAATTTCCGAAGCTTACATTTCCTGTTGAGGTATTCATTTTAATATTCTTAAAATAATAGGGACTCCTATTTGCCAGTCGTATACTTAAGCCGTCAGGATTCTCCTGATCGTAATTCTTCGAACAGCCAGTAAAGACTATAATAACATAAGTTAAAATAAGTGTTTTTTTCATGGCATTCATTTTATAACAGGTAGATATAAATTACTGCTGATCGGTTGCGTTTAGAGGCTTTCTAAACCGGTAACTCATTTAATTCTGTTTTGCAGTCCTTTTTACCGACACCTGAAAATAAGATTACCTCTAAATCATCCGGTTTTAGCTTTCTCAGAACATCAGGCCCTTTGAAGCGATCACCGGGAATAATTTATATCAGCCAATTCAGAAATTATCAGCAACAATCAGTCCATAATTCATCATCCCTCTTGTTATGCCATGTGCATGAGGACAAAGTAATTGAGGATTAATATATTCGATAAATTGAATATTTTGCAGGTAGAATAGACTATGAAATATAGATAGTCTGTTTAAGAATTCAGAAAAAGATTATTTTTTCAGTTCCACTGTTTCTTCCCGTTGCTATCGCTGCGCATTCGAACCATTTGCGGAGCGGAAGAAGAGCCTGGGATTGGTGAGATGACAAAGTCGGGTTATTAAAAGATTTCGGAAAGGTTTTGCCTGAGGTGGAATCAGCAACAGCATTCATATATATGTAAGGGCTATTTTCTTCAGAGAATGTTGTTGTTATGTCAGGATAAGATATCGAAAAGCACTTTCCTTTTAGTTTATTCTTTTTAAAACAGGATGAAATTCATCATTATCTTCAAATATTTCAAATAAATGATTGATGCAAAAATAGAACCCCTCCTCATGTTCTTTCTTTTTAAATTCTTCCAGCCAGTAAATTCTTTCGTCTTTTTTATTTCCAGTTATTGGGTGTGTTAAATGAATTACCTTCACCGCTTCAGAAAGAAGTCTGCAATGAAATTTATACAATACTAACCGGAACATTAAATCAACATCTTCCTGTCTGCCAGGAAATCTATTTGAATCAAAACCTCTCACGTTCATAAAGTCCTCCTTTATTAATCCTCCGAAATTTCCAATAAATGAAAACTCCTGTAAATCTCTGAAACCCGATTCTCTTGATATTCCTTTTGGCAAAAAAGCATAAGAATCTATGACATTGTTTTTCATCAGATCATTCTTTATCTCTTCAAATGTCCACCCTGCTAAAGTCCAGTATCGTTGTGCTCCGCAAAAGAATGTATGTTTTTCATAAAAATCCGATATAAGTGTTATAAGAGCATCAGGGTTATAAATCATGGTATCATCATCCATAAAGAGTAATTTATCGCCTTCTGCTTTTTCTGCACCCATATTCCTGCTTTTCGCTCTGTTTAAATCAGGATTAAAGAGAAGTTGTAAACTTCCATATTTTTTAAAATTAATTTTTCTCCATCCTTCAATAAAAGTCAGAGTATTGTCACTGCTGCCGTTATCAACAAAAACAATTTCAACTTTATTTTTATCAATGTTTTGTTTTTCAATTGATTTAAGTACCAATTCCAGACTGTTTTTTTTATTTTGCATGCAATTATAGGTAGGAATAATAATTGTAAGTTCAGTCATAATTCTTTTGCTTTTAATCCAAAATTGAAGTTAACCAATATTGCTTATATTTTATATTTAGCTTTTTATTTACCAGTTGGAGTTCATGAAAGCCTAAAAAAGATATGTCAATCATTATCACCAGATATAACAAACTTTTAAATCAAAGGGTTTTAATAAACATTACGTGCAGCTCTTACATAAAGAGAGGCAGGAATAACCCATTTATGAAGGGCAGTATTTAAAGCTTCAGGGGGTTATCTGGCTATTTTTTCAGAATACTTTTGTACTTCTAATTTTTTTCACCCGGAGGTACAATTACTTCAAAATCATCCGGATTCAGTTTTCTCAAATCATCAAGCCCTTTGAAGCGTTCATCCGGAGCAACTGATATCAGCCAGTCCATTCCGTTATCGGCAACAATTAATCCATACTTTTTCATTCCTTTAGCTATTGCCTGTGCATGAGGAGAGAATCCTGAAATATCAACCGTTTTCTTCAGGCGGAAACGTTCTCCCATTCTTGGGAGATTGCTGTCTTCCAGTCTGCTGGCCATATGAGTGGCAGGATAAACATAGGCATTGCGGGTTCTACTGACAGTTACCCTGATTACATGAGGAACAATTCCACTTTCTACATCAGGATACCGAACGGTAGCTGCAAAAACAGACAATCCTGCTGCGTCTGTTGAAGTCCATCCTTCAGGCCGCATTTTGTTAGAAGTTAAATCAAAAATGCTTGCTTGAGCAACTCTCCAACCTGAATCTGTCTTATAACCTGCATAAAATTCATAAAGTTTTTTATTGTATGGATCAACCACCAACACATGGCGATCTCCTTTTCCCTTGTGCTGAATTTTATTGAGGCTTTTTACAGGGTCTTTCTCTCTTGATCCGTCATCTGAAGAATTGAGCGGCCATCCTTCAATAGGAGCATTATCTGGAATCGGATAAGGACCTGGGTCGGACTCACCCGGATATTTATATATTTTTACATCCACCTTTCTCTGGTTTGGTGGTACAATAACATAGCCCATGTCAAAATTATAGCCCAACCGTTTATTGGATGTCATTCCATTGATAATTTCGGATGAATTGGCTGCAACCGGCCGGTTGGAAATATCAAGGTTATAAGGACTGTCAGGGGGAAATATTTCAAGCGCCTTGAGAATCTCGTCGGCCTGTGCGGTATTGAATAATACAGGTTTTGTGATCAATGGAATCTTGTTTTTTTTCTGGGTTGACAATTGAGCAGTGCAAATTAGTCCCGCGAAAAAGGCGGAAAAAATAAACAGGAAGAACTTCCAGAGCCTTTTTTTAATAAAAAAAATAGTTCCATATTTCTTTTCATCGGTGCAATCCCTCATAACTGGCATATGCTTTTTAATTAGAAATGAATATAAAATTAGTTCATCTACAATTCAAATGTAAGGAATTCTTTTTTAGCTCAGTTCGTTTTATTTCAATTTTTGTGCTGTACAGGTTTTTGATTATTAATTGGTCTTCAGGTGAATTTAAAAAAGTTCCCTGCATGAATTAACCAGATGTTTTTGAATGATGAAAAATGAATGGATGTTATATCGTTTTTAATTTTGTTTTTAATAAATTTAACAACGAAAGTTCTCTTCTGGTAAAGGATCAAATAATGAAGTTATGGTAAGGGCAAAGCAATTTCTTTCCACCCTTTTTTTTAGTAAATTTTTTTGGCAGTTGATTCTGTCGGTTTTTATGATTGGACTTGCAGTATTTTTTATTCGTCATGAGCAGGTTGAAGTCATACAAATAAGAAATCAGTTAGCAGAGAGCAATTCATGGTACATATTGCTTGGAATTATCCTTACCTTAATCTATATTTTTCTTCAGGCTATGATGTACGTACATTCATTTAGGGCTACCGGGAAAAATATTTCAAAAATCGCTGCAGTACGGTTATTCCTGAAAAGAAATTTAATAAGTGTTTTTTTACCTGCGGGAGGTTTTACCTCTTTAGCCTTTTTCACCAGGGATCTCGATAATGAAGAAGTTACCAAATCACAAATTCATCTGGCATCAACACTTTATGGAATTATCAGCATTATGTCGGTAGTTTTGGTGGCCGTGCCAGTTTTGGGAATAGCCTTGCTGATGATTGATTTTCAAAAAACCGAACTTTTGGGATTTTTGTTTCTCCTTTTGCTTTCTGTTTTCCTGGTTCTATTGCTTTTCTCCCTGGCAAAAAAAGGAAGAATGTATCGGTGGATTTCCAGGATAAAGCCTTCATTTATTTTGATTCTGGATGAAATGATAGCCAATAAAATAAATAGAAAAGAAGTTTGGCTGATTTTATTTTTTTCCACTTTAATCGAATTTAGTGGAATTTTGCACCTGTATATTGCTATGCTGGCTTTGGGTTTTGAAGCATCGTTACCAGCAGCAATCATTGGCTATATGGTAATGATTGTTATATTGATAGCTTCTCCTTTTCTTCGGGGTTTGGGGGCCATAGAAGTTTCTTTAACCTACTTGCTGCGTCAGTTTGGATTCCCTGTCTTTGCAGCAGCTTCCATTACACTTTTATTCCGTTTTTTTGAATTTTGGCTTCCGCTTATTTTCGGACTGTTTAGTTTTATCACAAGAAAAGACAACCTGATTCTTAGAATTTTACCTGCTTTTATTATTTTTATTCTGGGAATAGTTAATATTGTTTCTGCCCTTACTCCGGCCATTCCTGCACGTCTTCGGCTGATGCAGGAAATATTTCCCGAAAATATGATTTCAACGAGTGTCGGTTTTATAATGGTTTTTGGATTATTGCTGATCATCCTGAGTGTTTTTCTTTTACAGGGATCAAAAAGGGCCTGGAGCTTAGGAATTGCGCTTACTTTATTGTCCATATTGGGACATTTGATAAAATCAGCAGATTATGAAGAAGCTATTCTTTCCTTTGTGGCATTTGCTTCTTTATTTTATACCCGAAAATTTTACAAATTAAAGCCTCATCCAAAATTTACCAGAATAAGTTTCGCTGTTTTAATATATAGTGTTTTAGCTCTTATAATCATAGGTTCCATATCATTTTATTTTATCGACAGACGCCATTTTGGGATAGATTTTGAATTTTGGCAGTCTGTAAAAACGATTCTGCGCTTATTTTTCCTTCTCAATGCTTCAGGCCTTGAACCAGAAACAAGGTTTGCCACTGAGTTTCTACATGCTATTTATGTTTCAGGGGGTTTGGTTTTGGTTTTTATATTTTATAGTTTGTTGCGGCCTATTTTTGGAAAACCTTTTAATTCAGCCGGAGATAGAGAACTGGCTTCTGAACTGGTGAAAAAATATGGGAATTCAACGCTTGATTATTTTAAAATCTATCCTGATAAATTTTTCTTTTTTACAAATGACAAAGATGGTTTTATATCTTTTAAAGTAACCCGCCATTTTGCATTCGTGCTGGAAAATCCAGTATGTAAAGACGAAGTTGCAATGGTAAGATTAATTACGGAATTTGAAAAATTTTGCGAGGAAAATGGTTTTGTCAATGTCTTTTATCGCATACCGGGAAATACCCTGGATGTATATAAAAGATTGGGAAAAAAAAGTTTCCCTATTGGTGAGGAAGCTGTTGTTGATTTGACCGTTTTTACCCTCAGTGGTCAGAAAATAAGAACCACACGAAGTGCCATTAACCGGCTGTCCTCAGAAGGTTTTGAAATGAAAGTGTATATTCCTCCCATTAAAGAGGGGCTTTTACAAAAGCTGGAACATGTTTCGGATAGTTGGCTGGAAGAAATGCACCAAAAAGAAATTGCGTTTACACAGGGAGTCTTTGATCGTAATATTTTAAAAAATAATACCATAATAACCATTGAAGATAAAGAAGAGAAAGTATATGCGTTTTTGAATCTAATTCCTGATTATGTTCCCGGAGAGGCTACCTATGATTTAATTCGTAAAGTGCCTGAAGCCCCAAATGGGGTTTTGGATATGTTGCTGGCAAAAACGCTGTTGTATTTCAAAGAACTTGGTTATCAGTCAGCGAATATCGGTATGGCTCCTCTTTCAGGCATTGATGGTGCAACTCTTTCTGAAAAAAGCCTCAAATATGCTTATGAGAATCTAAGGCCTTTAGGCCATTTCAAGGGCCTTCGGAAGTATAAAGAAAAATTTTTTCCCACTTGGGAGAAAAGATATTTGATTTATAGTCACGATTTCCATTTGTTACAAATACCGGGCGCATTGAAAAGGGTATCTGAAGGATCCTAGAATGGGTATGGGATTAACTGGTTTTAAGAACCGTTAAAGCTTTAAAATGGAAGGAAATGCTTCAGGTATTTATAAAATCCTGCAGGCTGATATCTGGTCAAAACTACTTTCGGAAAGTTGAAGGATTAATATGTATTGAGGTAGTATTGCAGGAGATGAATTCTTTTTAACCTCGGAAAGTATGGCCAATTCTTACCCCATAATCAAAAAGGAACGTTGAACCAATGAGACAATTCAAAGAACTTGCGTAAAAGGCATACTTTTGGCAAACAAGATTTCATTATGTTTGTTATTATTATCAGGTTTGGTTTTTAGTTTAGTTTAGGTTTAAGTTGATATTACCCCGGTTCATTCGAGCCGGGGTTCTTTTAGGTGCCCTGTGTAGGGGCGTTGATATATTAAAAGTTCTTTTTAAAATACAATTCTCATCCGCACAGTTAAGGCCTTTTAGCTTGTCAACTTCAATTAGAAGGGAAGTGTATTCACAGAAAATTTCAGTGGTATCGTCAATCTTATAACTATTGTATTTTGAGGGTTGTAGATTATGTTTATGGTCAGGCAGCAAGATGTAAAAATGTTCATATGATTCATCGAGTGAAATAGTGATAACTTTCTTAACGCTTCGCTAAAAGTTAGCAATATTTCAACAGTTCAGAAAAATTATCATTAACAATCATTTTAAAATGTAAAAAGTATATCTTAAGTTTATAGAGAATTTGTACATTAGGTTTAGACATTAAACAGAATCCAGGAATAAAAATAAATATTAAAATGAAAATATCTGATAGACATAGTAATAACGATTGTTATTCAATCGAAGACTTTAATGAAGTTGAGAAAATTGATGCCCATGTCCATATAAATACTTTTGATCGAACAATCCTGGAACAGGCTGTTGAGGATAATTTCATTTTTATAAGTATCAATGTCGATGCATTTCCTAACGACCCAATCGAATCGCAACAAAAATATTCCATAATTCAACATGAAAATTTTCCTGAAAGGTTATTTTATCTGACAACTTTTCGTGTTAAAGGATTTGAACAGCCCGATTGGAAGGATTTTGCTTTGGAATACCTAAAAGAGTCGTTTGTAAAAGGAGCGGTCGGGGTAAAAGTTTGGAAAAATATCGGAATGGGCGAAAAGACTTCTGATGGGCATAATATTTTTGTTGACGATGCTATTTTCGATCCTATAATTAACTATCTCGAAGAGAATCAAATCCCACTTACAGGTCATATCGGAGAGCCTAAAAGTTGTTGGTTGCCCCTTGAGCAGATGAGGATGTCGGGAGACTATGACTACTTCAGTAAAAATCCTGAATACCATATGTATTTGCATCCCGAAGAACCAGGTTATGAAAAGCATATTGAAGCTACTGATAGAATGTTGAAAAAGCATCCACTGTTGGTATATATTGGGGCGCATCTTGGAAGTCTGGAATGGAGTGTTGATGAGTTGGCAAAAAGATTGGATACTTACCCGTTGATGTCGGTTGATATGGCAGAAAGGATTTGCTACTTTCAGTACCAATCAATTGAAAATTATGAAAAAGTCCGTAATTTTATCATTAAATATCAGGATCGCTTGCTATACGGCACCGATATTATTATTGACGATACTCAAAATCAGGAAGAGGAAAGTAAAAAAGCGCATGAATTATGGATGCGCGATTGGATTTACTTTAACACCGACAAGTTAATGACCAGTCCATCTATAACTGCTGAATTTAAAGGGTTGCACCTCCCCAAAACTGTTGTTGATAAAATTTACTCAAAAAATGCAAGAAGAATTTATTTACGTAACAATTACTATCATGAAAAGTAAAAAAATCCATTTTTCAGGCAACTGGAACCTTCATGTTCGTTTTAATTTTTTTTTCTTCAACACTGTTTTGGTTTTGTGAATGATCTTCGGGGAATGGAATATAATTTGATTCCGGCGCCTCAACGAATTGAACATACAGGAAAGGCAAATGAAGGTATAAGTTCTGAGGGATGTTACAAAATAGGCGAAATTCTAATTGACAACTAAAAATTAAATAAATTAAACATATATGAAATTAAAATCAGTTGGGGTATTAAGTTTAATCCTTATTTGCATGATTGCAAATACAAAACTTTACAGTCAGAACATTGGACTGGTGGATGTAAAAAAAAGTGAACCTATAATTACGGTAGGTGGTCCAAATGCCGATGTTTCGGGTTTTACTTCAGAAGCAATCCAGATTGCCTTGGATGCGGTCAGTAACAGGAAGGGTGGAATTGTAAAACTAAATCCGGGTACATATAAAATCATCAGTCCGGTTCGTCTCCCAAACAATACTTCACTAATCGGGTCAGGGAAAACAACCATTTTACAGAAATGTGATGGATTTAAAACAAGTTTTATTATTGATGCAGATTGGGGAATGTTAAAAGCGGTAGTAAAAGATGTCAGTGGTTTTAAAAAGGGAATGGGTATCCAGCTATACGATGATGAATATAATCAGGGTTGGGATGTTACCACTGCAATAATTACCGATATAATCGGCAATGTAATTTATTTCGATAACAATACGATTCATGATTATTTATCAACATTGAATGGTGTGGTTTCAAATGGCTGTTCGGTAATTGAAGCGGTTGGTGTTGAAAATGTTAAAATTACAAATCTCGTTGTTGAGGGCAATAAAAACACTAATGATTATATTAATGGATGCCGAGGCGGGGGAGTTTATATCCACAAATCAAAAAACTGTTTGGTTGAAAATGTTAAGGTGAATGAGTTTAACGGGGATTCTTTCAGTTGGCAGATAACAGAAAATATCACTGTAAAAGGATGCGAGGTTTCGAATGGAAATGGACTTGGATTTCATCCCGGAACCGGCTCCGATAAATCCATTGTCGAAAACTGTATTAGTCATCATAATAAAGGCGATGGAATATTTTTATGCTGGAGGGTGCAAAACGGAGTTTTCAGAAACAATACAATTTATTCAAACGGCGATAATGGAATTTCAATTGGACATAAGGATACCGACAACCTTTTCGAAAACAATCATGTTTACGAAAATGGCAACCATGGTGTTTTTTTTCGTGATGAAAACGAACAAAATAGTGGTCATCGAAACACCTTCACTAATAATGTAATTGAAAATAACGGAATCATAAATGAGTCGAGTGGTTTCTATATTGGTGGTGAAACACACGATATTACCATTACCAGTAACACAATCCGCTCAACCGGCAAAGGCAAGCAGACAACTGCAATTTTCGTGGGTAAAAAATCGTCGGACGTAACAGCTACAAGCAATATAATAACAGGATCCAAAGAAATAGTAAATGAAAAAAACGAATAACTGGCTCAGTTTTGTAATCATTCATGTCACCTTTATGGGTGTTTGGGGTGCATTAATCGAAATCCCCGAAAAAAATGGATTTCCCGCGACTTTAGGATATATTGTGTGGGCGTTAACAATGCTTCCAGCAACAATTGTAGCATTATACACGAATAAGTGGAAGTTGGACTATAACAAAAGAGCTGTTTTATTGGGCTGCCTGGCAGGATTTTTGGGTGCATCAGGGCAATTAGTCCTTTTTTTTGCATTAAAAAGCGCCCCTGCATATATCATATTTCCGTTACTCTCTTTAACACCGGTAGTTACTATTTTATTAGCTGTAATATTCCTAAAAGAAAAAACCGGACGAATGGGGTGGATAGGAATTGGACTGGCATTCATAGCCATATTACTACTCTCTTTTCAGCCAGCTGGAGAAAAAAATATCAGTGGCTATTTTTGGTTGATATTAACGGCAATTCCATTGTTGGCATGGGGCGCTCAGGGTTTTGTGATGCGGTTTGCAAATGAAACCATGAAAGCCGAAAGTATCTTCTTCTATATGGCAATAACTTCAGTGGCACTAATACCTGTTGCATGGTTGATGACCGATTTTTCACAACCAATCAACTGGGGTTTTAAGGGTCCATATCTGGCAGGGATGATACAAATATTAAATGCTTTTGGTGCTCTCTGCCTGGTCTATGCATTTCGTTATGGCAAAGCAATCATTATCGCTCCAATGACAACAGCTCTTTCTCCGGTAATTACTGTTGTGCTTTCGCTGTTAATTTATGCAGTTATTCCTCATATATTAATAGTTACAGGGATGTTATTAGCCATATTATCGGCCGTTTTAATGGGAATTGAAGAAACAAAAACGGTGAATCCATGAAGCAAAATATCATTTCCGGAAAGGAATAAATGCAATATTTACACCCAATAGAAATTAGGGAATCATAGATTTATTTAAAGGTCAAAACCTGATAGAGTTTGCTGTACACTTCAAAATGAATGAAGATTGTTTGGAATATTTAGCTGTAAAAGTTAAGGCTTAATCTGAAATTATAGCAATTTTTACCTCTATCGAGGCAATGCGTTTTCCAAGGAATTTTCTCTTGAAATGGTTAATGGGAATGAGGGGCTGATTTGCCCCTTTTGACCATTCCAGTCGGTCAGATTATCCCTTGCAGGTTGGTCGCCACCTGAGCCTGTTTCCGTTTCGTTAGGAAAACTTGTTCCAGCAGATGAGAAATTCAATGGTCCTTCTGGAAATGCTTGTTGACCTTCCAATCAAGCACTTCATTTCATATTTTTCAAATTACAAGAGATTATCAGATTTTGGAATTTCATCAGAGGAATATGACAAGAACCATCCAATTAAAATCAATGATAAAGCATATAACATTATTCCATTGGTTCACCCAAGACAGGCAGCTGCATTGGGAAGGAGTAGTTTAGACATGGAAGAAGTTACATGATGAATGGATTCAAAAGTCTGATTATCCTTTATGTTAGCAACTTCATTTGTTGATTGCTCTTGCTTGTTTTTTACAGCTTATTTTCAGAAAATTTATATGTATCTGGTATGTATAAAAACAAAAAGCAGCTAAGTTTTTTTTCTTAACTGCTTGATTTTAAGTAGCGAGAGCGAGACTTGAACTCGCGACCTCATGATTATGAATCATGCGCTCTAACCAGCTGAGCTACCTCGCCAAAATGTCGGTCTTTTTTTTTTTAGCATGGTTTTATTTTACTGGTATACCACCCTTAAAAATCGAGGTGCAAATATAGTATTTATTTTTTTCCCTCATAGCGAAGAATAAAAATTTTGGCTCAAAATAAAAGGCCGCAGGATGAATGTATTGTTTTTAAAAACAGAATAGCTATATTGCCAAAAAACTGAACATGGCTGAAAAGATCAAAGTACAATTTGAATACGTAATAAACTGTTCCCCAAGAGTTTTATATAATCGACTGAGCTCGGCATCGGGTCTCGCAGAATGGTTTGCTGATGATGTGCGTGTTCGTGGGAACCGCTATACCTTTTTTTGGGATGGTACAGGGCAGGTAGCTGAAATGGCTCTGCGCAAAGAAAATAAGCTGGTGCGTTTTAACTGGCTCGATGATGAAAATAATTATTTTGAATTCAGAATCACCCAGGATGAACTGACTGGTGATGTCTCTCTTATTATTATTGACTTTGCAGAAGAGGATGAAATAGAGGAAACCCATGAGCTTTGGAACACCCAAATTCTTGACCTGAAACGAATACTGGGATCATAATATTTACCTGCAGCCAAATTTTCCGTTCAAGTTTTTCCTGAATGATAAATTGAAGCTTCCTTGTGACTTCTTAACCTTTTTTTAGATTATATATCCCTTGAAATAAATAGTTTTGCAGTTATTCAGGTAAAAGAAGACATTTTAATGAAAAGGTTACATTGGTACATAATAAGATCATTTTTAGGGCCATTTTTTATGACCTTTTTTATTGTTGTATTTGTGCTGTTGATGCAGTTCCTTTGGAAATATGTCGACGATTTGGTGGGCAAGGGGCTTGATATTAAACTCCTGGGGGAAATGATGTTTTATGCCACTTTCGGTTTGCTCCCCTATGCATTTCCCCTGGCAATGCTGCTGGCTTCCATTATGACTTTCGGCTCACTGGGCGAAAATTACGAGCTGCTTGCCATGAAGTCTTCGGGCATTTCCCTTTTCCGAATCATGAAACCACTGATGGTAATCGCGATTCTCATCACCTTCATTGCTTTTTATTTTGCGAATTATGTTTTACCACATACCAATCTTCGTTTTACAACCCTTCTGGTGAGTGTGAAGGAGCAGCGACCCGAACTGGTATTGCAACAGGGTGTTTTTACAAATGAAATAGATGGTTACAGCATACGGGTAGGCAACAAAGACAAGAAAACCAACATGCTTTACGATTTACTTATATATGATCATACCGGCAATCAATCGAATGAAAGTGTTACGGTGGCCGATTCAGGATTCCTTCGCATCACCGAAGATAAGAAGTTTATGGTGCTTAACCTTTTTAATGGCGTAAATTATGAGGAAGAAGGTATCCAGAGCAGACGTCAACCCGAAACGTACCCCTTTCGCCGGGATAACTTCGAGGAACAAACCATACGGGTAAAGGTGAGAGGGTTTGATTTTAACCGCCGCGATGAAAATATATATAAAAACACATTTCGTATGTTGAAAATCGATCAGCTGCGCCTGATGGAAGATTCTCTGGAACAGGACTACAAGAGCAGGCTGAGAGATTATATGTTGCAATTACGTTTTAACTCACCTATTTCCAGAAGGATGAATAATTATACTGTTCCACACGATTCCCTGAAGCGTAAAATAGATATTCAGGCCGATTCCACCTTTAATTTTGATGCTTTTTTTAACCGGCAGGAAAAATGGGTGAAGGCAGAAATTGCACAAGCAGCTCTAACCAATGCGCGCAACAACGTGCAAACGCTAAATATTTACGACGATGAACTTTACAACCGGAAAAAATATCTGAATAGATATACAATGGAATTGCACCGAAAATTCACTCTTTCCCTCGCAGTTTTAATTTTCTTTTTCATAGGTGCCCCTCTTGGCGCCATCATTCGAAAGGGTGGACTCGGCATGCCCGTGGTGATTTCCATATTGTTGTTTATTGCTTATTACATTGTTTCAATGACCGGAGAAAAATCGGCACGTGAAGATATGTGGGATATGTTTACAGGAATGTGGTTCTCTACGCTTATCTTTCTGCCGGTAGGCATCTGGCTTACCTGGAAGGCTGCTACAGATGCAGCCTTAATGAGTGCCGAAACCTACCGTAAATTTATCGATAAGCTGGGGCTGGAACAAGTAACGAGATTTCTGAAAATGAAGATTAAAAGAACCTGACGCATAAAAATCGATAAGAAAAACAACGGTTTATGAAAATTCTGCAGGTTACAAATAAAGTCCCTTATCCACCCAATGATGGTGGGGCAATAGCCTGCATGAACCTTATCAGCGGATTTGCTTTACTGGGAAATGAAGTGACCGTACTTTCCATGAATACAGTAAAGCATCATACCGATTTATCGGAAATACCGGAGTCTGTTAAGGACTGGGCCAGCTTTCATCTGGTAGATGTACCTGCCACAGTTTCGGCTGTTTCGGCTATTATTAACCTGCTGTTCTCAGGGAAACCTTACAATGCTGTCCGCTTCATCTCGAATGCCTTCTCCATCCGATTAAAAGAACTGCTGATTCAAAACCATTTTGATATTGTCCAGCTTGAAGGACTGTATGTATGTCCTTACATTCCGGTAATCCGTAAATATTCCAATGCAAGAATTGTATACCGGGCTCATAATATAGAACATGAAATCTGGGAACGAACAGCTGCTATTTCCAAAGGGATGAGAAAAATTTACCTGCACATCCTATCAAGGCGTATAAAAATCTTCGAAAAGGAGCTCATTAACAAATACGATTTACTGGTTCCTATCACCGAACGTGATCGTATCATTCTCGATAATATGGGAAATATTAAACCTACCCATGTGTCGCCAACAGGTATTGATACAAAACAGCTGATCCCTCATGCCAAAAATCTTGAGTATCCTTCGGTTTTTCATATTGGTTCCCTTGAGTGGGCTCCAAACCAGGAAGGGCTGTTATGGTTTGTAGAGAAATGCTGGCCAAAATTACATTCAAAATTTCCGAAGCTGAAGTTTTACATTGCCGGTCGTCAGGCTCCCGATTGGCTCATAAGAAGGCTGGATGCACCAAATATTGTTTATATGGGTGAAGTAGAAGATGCTTACCAGTTTATGAATTCCAAGGCAGTTATGGTCGTTCCTCTTTTTTCGGGAAGTGGAATGCGTATAAAAATTATTGAGGGAATGGCACTTGGTAAACCTATTGTAACGACTCCAATAGGTACGGAAGGAATTTCAACACAATCGGAAAAAAATATAATTATAGCCGACAGTGAATACCAGTTTGTTGATGGTGTGGAACGTTTAATTTCAAACAAAGAGTTATTTCACGATATTGGCAGCAATGCTATAGAGTACATTCATGAAAAATTTGATAATTTAGCCCTTGCCTGTGCGCTAACCGATTTTTATAAAAAGAACATTGAATGATTCTGACTCTTGCATTCTGGATATTATTTATTACATTGGTTTATACATACATTGGATACCCTATAGTATTGTGGCTGCTCGTTCAGTTTAAAAAGCTGTTTTTTCCTGAAAAAGTAAGCTATAACAGACAGTATGAGCCGGATGTTTGCTTGTTTGTAACGGCATATAACGAAAAAGATTTTGTAAGGCAAAAGGTTGAGAACTCCCTGCAACTCGACTATCCGCAAGAAAAGATACAGTATCTGTGGGTAACAGATGGATCAGATGATGAAACTCCGGACATCCTGAGCCAGTATCCTCATAACGAGGTTCATCATAATACGGCACGAAGGGGCAAGATGCATGCGATGAACCGGGGAATGAATTTTGTTAAAGCTCCGGTTGTTATTTTTTCCGATACAAATACATTGCTAAACCGAAATGCTGTTCGCGAAATCGTTGCCTGCTTTAGTGATGACCGAATCGGTTGTGTCGCTGGTGAAAAACGAATCGTGGAGCATGCTGCCGATGTGGCATCGGCAGCAGGAGAGGGGCTGTACTGGAAGCTTGAGTCATGGGTTAAAAAATTAGATGCTGAACTGAATTCTGCTGTAGGAGCAGTGGGTGAATTATTTGCCATACGACGTGAATTGTTTGAAGAGGTGGAATCCGATACCATTCTCGATGATTTTATTATTTCACTGCGTATTGTACAAAAGGGATATAAAATTGCTTATACTCCCCGAGCCTATGCTGAAGAATCGGCTTCCCTGAATGTAAAGGAGGAATTGAAACGAAAAATCCGTATTGCTGCAGGAGGTATGCAAAGTTTCTTTCGTTTGAAGTCTTTGCTGAATCCTTTTCGTTTCGGTATTCTGTCGTGGCAGTTTTTTTCGCATAAGGTCATGCGCTGGATATTGGCACCAGTCTCTCTTTTCCTGCTTTTCATAATTAACGGAGTGCTTGTTTTGAGCAATGACATTCCTGCTTTTTATCGTCTCTTTTTTTTCCTGCAATTATTTTGTTACCTGCTTGCCTTAATAGGCTGGATTTTTGAAAACCAGCGTTTACGGATGAAATTGCTGTTTGCACCATATTATTTTGTTTCAATTAATTATGCATCTGTAATAGGCATGTTTCGTTATTTCAGTGGAAAGCAATCGGTGCAGTGGGAAAAATCAAAACGTGCAGGAATAAATTAAATTCGCAGTCAATTACTTGTTTAAATTACTTGAAGCGACTGTTATCCATCCACTCTTCATGAAGAAGAATCAATTACATTATCGATAATTTATTGTAATTTTGCGACTGATAAAAAAGGAAGAGGATAATGACAGATATAAAGCTGAACACGATACCTGAAGCGATTGCAGCAATAAAAAGAGGAGAACTTGTAATTGTTGTTGACGATGAAGACAGGGAAAATGAGGGAGATTTTATCGTGGCTTCAGAACTCGTAACCCCTGAGATCATCAATTTTATGACCATCCACGGAAGAGGATTGATTTGTGTGGCATTAACTGAAAAACGGTGTGAAGAACTTAACCTCGATTTAATGGTTGGCCAGAATACTTCGCAGCATGAGACACAATTTACCGTATCGGTTGATGCACTGGGGCCTGATGTATCAACCGGTATCTCAGCTCACGACAGATCCAAAACAATAAAAATGCTTGTTAATAGGGATACCCGGCCCGAACAGCTTGCGCGCCCCGGACATATATTCCCCCTTAAAGCCAAAAACCGTGGGGTGTTGCGCAGAAGCGGGCATACCGAAGCAGCCGTTGATTTGGCGAGGCTGGCAGGTTTGTATCCTTCGGGTGTATTGGTGGAAATCATGAACGACGATGGTACGATGGCACGCCTCCCTCAGTTGACTGTAATGGCTAAAAAATTTGATCTAAAGATCGTTACAATAAAAGATCTGATTTCTTTCCTGTTTCAGAGTGAAAGCCTTATTGAACGTGGTGAGGAGGTGAATATGCCAACACGTTTTGGCGGGTTTAAAATTATCCCCTTCAGACAGAAATCAAATGGTGCTGAGCATGTAGCCCTTATTAAAGGAGAGTGGCAGGCTAATGAACCTATTCTTGTGAGAGTGCATTCTTCATGCATGACCGGTGATATTTTTGGTTCTCTGCGTTGTGAATGTGGCGATCAGCTGCATAAATCAATGGCAATGATCGAAAAAGCAGGAAAAGGGGTTATTGTTTATATGATGCAGGAAGGCCGCGGAATTGGTCTGCTGAATAAAATTGCTGCCTATAAGTTGCAGGACCAGGGCCTCGATACTATTGAAGCCAACCTGCACCTGGGTTTTAAAGCCGATGAACGGGATTATGGTGTCGGTGCCCAAATCCTTCGGAACCTGGGAATTACAAAAATGCGCCTTTTAACGAATAATCCTGTGAAACGGGTCGGACTGGAAGGATTTGGCCTGGAAGTCATGGAAATTATTCCTATCGAAATCGAACCCAACATTCATAATCAGAAATACCTGAAAACAAAACGCGATCGTATGGGGCACCATCTCCGCAATTTCAACTACGATATTTAAAAAATAATAAATTCATGGAAAAATTACCGGTTGTTTTGGTTTGGTTAAGAGGTTGTTGTTGAATTGTATTTCTAAAGTCACCTAAAATATTATTTTTTTTTATTTCCGATCAATGGCATTTAAAAAATTAATATTTTTATATCCAATTAAAAACCAAAATAATGGATGACAAGACCAAAGCCATAGTTGCTCATATTACCCTTATAGGATGGATTATTGCCCTCGTAATTAATGTACAGGAAAAGGAGGAATTTGCCAGTTTTTATATACGCCAGTTGTTGGGTTTGTACCTGACAGGACTGGTATTTTCTTTCATCCCCTATATAGGCTGGATAATCTCAATAGTGGTATTTATTTTGTGGATACTTAGCCTTGTTGCAGCCATTCAGGGTGAAAAACAGGAAACTCCCATTGTGGGTGCCTATTTCCAGGAATGGTTTAGCGGCTTGTAGAAAAAAAAGAAGCTGGCTCACTGCTGTGAAACAACTTCCGTTTTATCATGCATAACTATTCGCTATTCTTTTTTTTATCTCTGAATTTTTTAATCATATACATTCTGAATTCGTTTTCAGACTTGTATAGCTTTAGTACTTTTCGTGGTGGCAGTATTTCAAGAAACTTTTCATTATAATTGGCCACCATCTTAGCTTCTTTTTCCAATGTGCCCGCAAAGTTGCGGGTAAGCTGTTTTATCTTTTCATTCGACATAGATTCTTCAGCTTCCAATACCCTTTCCTCCATTTCCCTTCGCTGTTTCTGAGCTTCCCATCGTTCTTTTTCAAGCTGGTTGTATACCGGCCAGAAACGCTGAGCTTCAGCTGGAGTCAATTCAAGATTGGAGGTTAAAAAAGCAACTTTTTCCGCTCGGTACTTTTCCCATCGGTCTTTATGATCCTCATTCTTTGACTGTGCAAAGGCCGCAGATAAAATTACCAAAAACAGCGAAAATATAAATATTCGTTTCATTTTTTTTTATTTTCTTCTCCTAATTTTCAGTATGTAAATAAAGTTCGTAGTCCGACACATTGGCACTTAAATAGTTTAACAACTCCTCATCGTTAAAATCTTCTTTATTTTCTTCTGCCCCTGCAAAGGTTTCAATTACAAGTCCAAAAAAAGTATTTTCATCAATACGCTCAATTGACGGCAAATAAGTATCTGTTTCGTTTTCCTGTTCAATAATTATATTGGTTGTTCTTGCCATATAGTGGGGTAGAAATGTTGTTATTGGCCAGTATACCAAAATAAAAATCAATGCAAAACTTGCTGCCAGAGCCAGGGCCGGCTTTAAGTATCTTATAATGCTTCTTTTCTTAAGAGGAAGAGCTTCATTTTTTGTCTGCATCCTGTACTGCAGACGTGCAGGAAAATCGTTAAAATAATTGTCGGGCAACCCGAAAGGCGGCTCCTTGTTTATTTTCCTATTATTTGGTGCACTACTTTTTAAATTATTCATTTCTTCCTGATTTATTCATTCGACTATAAAATTGCTTAAAAGTTTAATTGATTTAGACATCATTATTTTTAATGAATTCTTCCACTTTTTTTGAAGCATGATGGAAAGATGCTTTTAATGCTCCTACCGATGTGTTGAGTATTTTCGACATTTCTTCATACTTTATGTCATCGAAATATTTCATGTTGAAAACTATGCGTTGTTTTTCGGGCAGTTGTAAGATGGCTTTCTGAAGTTTTAATTGAAGCTCATCACCATTAAAGTAGGGATCCGATACAAGATTATTCATCAGATATTCACTTACATCGTTTATTGGCAGCAAACTTCTGCGTTTTTTTGCATTCAAAAAGGTGATGGCTTCATTGGTAGCAATCCGGTACAACCAGGTATAAAGCGACGATTCTTCCCTGAAATTTTTTATGTTTCTCCATACCTTCATAAATGTATTTTGAAGAACATCGTCTGTATCATCATGGTTCATTACTATTCTGCGAATATGCCAATACAACCGCTCCTGATACATAGTCACCAGCTGTCCAAAAGCAAAATCACGGGTAGTATCCTGTTTCAGCCTGGACATTAAATCGCGGTTGATATCTTCCATATACGTTGCTTTATCTGGTAAGACATGGATTTTCCATAAAAGTTTAACCGGTTTTAACCGAAAGCTGATTCTCTTCTTTATTAACTGACTGAAGATATTATAGCCGGTGTATCTTTCCCATTTATAAAAATATGCCCCTGCTGCCTAATGAATAATAAAGCCGGTTCAGACATAAAGTACGAACATAAACAGAAAACTTTTATCAAAATTAATCATTGCATTTTATTTTGAATCACTTATACCGTTTATTTGCGATTAAGGTACGATTTCTCATCTTTTTGATTAAAATGGAATTTATAAATCAATAAACAATTTACCTTTGCACGTTCTAATTTTTAAATAAACAGAATGGCATTGAAGTGCGGAATAGTTGGATTGCCAAACGTTGGAAAGTCAACCCTTTTTAATTGTTTATCGAGTGCAAAAGCCCAATCGGCAAATTTTCCTTTTTGTACTATAGAACCCAACATGGGAGTTATTACAGTGCCCGACGAACGCCTTGTAAGGCTGGCTGAAATTGACAAACCAAAAAGAATCGTACCCACTACAGTTGAGATTCTCGATATTGCAGGTTTGGTAAAAGGGGCCAGTAAGGGGGAGGGACTTGGAAACCAGTTCCTTGGAAATATTCGCGAAACCGATGCCATCATTCACGTGTTGCGTTGTTTTGAAAATGAAAACATTACTCATGTCGATGGTTCAATAAATCCTGTTCGCGATAAGGAAATTATTGATACCGAGCTGCAGCTTAAAGACCTCGAGACCATTACAAACAGAATCGATAAACTGGAAAAACAGGCACGACATGGCAGTGATCAGAAAGCAAAAAAAATGCTGGAACTGGCCATTAGGTACAGGGTGTTGTTGGAACAGGGGAAATCGGCACGTACCCTGAATTTACATGAAGAAGAAGCTCGCCTTGCCAAAGAATTTTATCTGCTGACAAACAAACCTGTAATGTACGCATGTAATGTGGATGAAGCCTCTGCAAAATCAGGGAACAAATATGTTGAAGCTGTTAAAGAAGCCGTGAAGGACGAAAGTTCAGAGATGATTGTTGTTGCTGCTGCCACAGAAGCCGACATTGCCGAATTGGAGGATTATGAAGAAAAACAGTTGTTCCTGGAAGAACTGGGGCTGGATGAGCCGGGTGTTAATAAACTTATACATGCAGCTTACCGATTGCTGAAACTGCATACCTTTTTTACTACCGGGGCCGATGAAAGCCGCGCATGGACCTTCAGGGAAGGGACTAAGGCTCCTCAGGCTGCCGGAATTATTCATACCGATTTTGAAAAAGGTTTCATACGTGCAGAAGTAATTAATTACAACGATTATGTGCGGTTGGGTTCTGAACATGCATGCCGGGAAGCCGGTAAAATAGCCATCGAGGGAAAGGATTATGTGGTGAAGGATGGCGATATTATGCATTTCCGGTTTAATGTGTAACAGGGCTGTTGTTGTCGGATATCCAAAAAAAAATAGAGATAAGTTCAGGATTTACTTGATTAAAAGCTAAAATCCTTTTCTCCAATTTATTTAACCAGCGGGGGTTCTTCATTTTTTATCAATTCAGGCAAACTGGCATTAAGTAATAAAGTGATTAAATTCGAACCCGAATTGTTTAAATTGTCAGGAACGAACAAGTGTTTCGGAAAGGTATGATTCCGGAATTTAATATTGCCATCATTAATTTCGTATCCTTCTTATAGTTCTTCCGGTTACCTGTATTTATTTATTTCAGTATCCTGCTTGTTTAAAATAAGGGTATTGCTGTTTTAATTTAACCGGTTGGCACCAGGAGTTTTTACCATCTAAAACAGCTGTAAGCAGGTATTTAATTTTATTGTTTTCGATAAACAACTGGGGCCGCTCCCTGCGCTTACAATGAAAGATGCTGTCATTCTCAAAAGCAACTTCATGATTGTATGCAATCAGGGGAGAGTATTTTTGCCAGTTGTTTAACCCATTTTCTGAAAAAAGGTGCACTCCCCAGCGAACATGGCCGCTAATACCTCCTTCATTATCCTCACAAATCATGTGATATCCTTTCCCTGATTTGAAAAGATAAAAATCTTCAATTTTGTTATGAGGCCATAGATTATTATTTACAGCCCTGTATGGACCTTTGTATGAATCTGATTCTGCCATATATACCTGAAGTTTCTCGTCGCGGTAAATTAACAGAACCCGCTCATCTTCGATCAGCAATGACGGATTATTTGATTCATTTTCGAATAATGGACTCCCGGAACGCTCCCATGGTCCATAAATTGATTTGGCACTTGCATATCCTGTTCTGCGCAGCATTGCATCTGAACCTGGTAACCTGGTAGTGAAATCACTTCCAATATAAAATAAAACATATTCATCGCCTATTTTATAAATCGTTGGATTATGTGCCATATTGGAATCCCAAAAACTGCTGTCTCTTTCACCAATCACAACTTTTTCGAACTGAAACGGGCCTAAAGCATTGTCAGCTGTTGCATGCACAATTTCAGAATAATTCCGGTAACCATCCGGAAATTCAGAAATCTTTGGCCATCTGGAAGCAAACATATGATAAACGGAATCTACTTTAATAAGCGTACCGCCCCATACCCAATATCCTTCCATTTTAAAACCACTGTTTAATGGTGTTTTTTCATAATCAAATGAAATATCCTGTGCCGGTAGATTCTTTAGTACCGACAACAGTAAAATAATGAGAAACAGAATATTTTTTACCATCTTTTTTTATTGCATGGCAAAAATAATCGGAATGATAGAATTAGCAAACCAATAGGGGAATATGCAGTTTTTAATTCATTATTTTTACCATCATTTACAATGAAGAGGGAGTTTTTATTATTTATGTTTTTTAAAATTACCGGTCATTTCATGTGGTTTTACCCAGTCATCGTATTGTTCAGAAGTTAGATATCCCAGCTGGATTGCAGCATCTTTTAATGTAGTGCCATTTGTATGAGCCCTCTGGGCGATTTCGGCTGCCTTATAATAACCAATTTTCGGATTCAGGGCAGTAACCAGCATCAGTGAATTATTGAGCAGGATTTCAATAACTTTGGTATTGGGTTCCATGCCGGCGGCACAATGCTCCTCAAAAGAAGCGCATGCATCGCCAAGCAGGCGGGCGCTTTGAAGAAAGGCAGCTGCCATCACCGGTTTAAATACATTCAGTTCGAAATGCCCTTGGGTACCACCCACTGAAATGGTTACGTCGTTTCCCATTACCTGTGAACATACCATAGTAAGAGCCTCGTTTTGTGTGGGATTAACCTTTCCGGGCATGATAGAGGAGCCGGGTTCATTGGCTGGCAGGATCAACTCTCCAATTCCTGAGCGCGGGCCTGATGCCATCAGTCGAATGTCGTTGGCAATTTTATTGAGCGAGACAGCCAATTGTTTCAGGGCGCCATGAGATTCTACCAGTGCATCGTGGGCTGCCAGGGCTTCAAATTTATTGGGTGCGGTTACAAAAGGATAACCTGTCAGTTCGGCTATCTTTTTAGCTACCAGCACATCATAGCCTTTTGGCGCATTCATTCCCGTGCCCACGGCAGTGCCGCCAAGAGCAAGCTCTGCCAAATGGGAGAGTGTATTGTTTAATGCCTTCAGTCCATGATCAAGTTGTGCTACATAACCCGAGAACTCTTGTCCAAGAGTGAGAGGGGTGGCATCCATCAGGTGGGTCCTTCCAATTTTAACCACATCCTTATATTGCTCTGCTTTCCGGTGCAAAGTATTTCGAAGTTGCTCTATACCCGGAATGGTAACCTCCTTTATCATTTTATAACAGGCAATATGCATGGCTGTTGGAAATGTGTCGTTCGATGATTGTGATTTATTTACATCATCGTTCGGATGAATGGGTTTTTCCCCTTCGCCCAGAACTTTACCTGAAAGCACATGGGCACGGTTGGCAATCACTTCGTTCACATTCATATTACTTTGGGTCCCTGAGCCGGTTTGCCAGATGACCAATGGAAATTGGTCGTATAGCTTTCCCGCTGCTATCTCATCACAAACTCCCGCAATCAAATCTCTTTTCTCAGCTGAAAGTACATTCAATTCCGCATTAGCCATTGCTGCAGCCTTCTTCAACAGGGCAAAACCTAAAATTATTTCACGCGGCATAGAGGAGGATGGCCCTATGCGAAAGTTATTTCTCGATCGTTCAGTCTGAGCCCCCCAGTATTTATCAGCCGGCACTTTTACTTCCCCCATGGTGTCTTTTTCTATTCTGTATTCCATATTTCTGTTAATTGGTGTTTTTTATAATCTGACATTTAACTTTCAAACGGTTTTAACGGAAAGACAACTGATGAAGTAACCGCTTTTTCTAACGAACAGTTTTACATATCTTTTGTTTACTAAAAGAAAACCGGATGAATTGGGACTTGTATTTAAACTTTCTGGCAGCCATGATTGCCATTGTCAATCCATTAAGTATCTTGCCTATATGGATTCAGCTTACCGATGACCTTGAGGCGAAAGCCCGCAGTGAAACAGCAATGATGATTGTGGGTACTGCTGCTGCAGTTTTACTGGTGTTTCTAATTGGAGGGAAATACATATTATCATTTTTTTCAATCAATCTGCCGGTTTTCCAAATTGCCGGAGGTATTTTATTGCTGTTTACCGGACTTTCGATGGTGAACGGCACCGGATTTAAGCAGGAAAACAGAAAAATATCGGGCGATGGCGATTTTCAAATTGCAAAAAACAGGTTTAGAGATATTATTGTTCCAATGGCCATTCCCATGATGTCAGGTCCGGGTTCCATGACAACCGTCCTGTTGTATGGAAATAAAACAACCGAAGTTACTGATTTGGTTTTTTTATCTATAATCCTTCTAATGGTTCTGGGGTTTCTGCTTCTGGTTTTTTATTTCTCCGGCACAATTGAAAGAAGGATTGATCCTATAGTTTTTAATATTCTTTCGCGTCTGCTGGGAATTATTGTCGCAGCCATTGCTGTACAATTTATAGTGGAAGGCCTCAATGAGATTTTTCCATTCCTTTCAAACGGATTTTAAAAAATAATCTATCCTTCTTTTTTCAAATAAACGGGTAAAACAGGTATGTTTTATACCTGTTTTTACCATATTTTCTCCAGAGAATCTTCGCATTATCTTCGCATTACCTTCGCACTATCTTCGCATTAAATTCATGTCGTTGCGAATTTAATACGAATAAAGCACGAAGATAGTACGAATTTAATTTGTAGTTGATCTTGACAAAGTTATAGCTATACACGAATTGGGATTATTTCTTTTGCCGGGAGTTGATGGTTATTTTGGAATGAATGATTTATTTTCCAGTATGTCCACCCCTTCATCCTTTCCGATGATGATGCGCTCGCACATATTTAAAAAAAGGCCGTGCTCGAGGGCTCCGGTTACACCGTCCAGTTTTCTTATCAAGTTTTCGGGGTTTACTGGTCTTTCCAGGTGCAAATCGAGAATGTAGTTTCCGTTATCGGTAACAAAAGGTTCCTCATCAAAAAGGCGCAGGGTAGGATTGAGGGACATTCTGGTCAGTTTTTTAAGTGTATGCGTATAACCAAAGGGAAGAATTTCCACGGGAAGGGCGATTCCTCCCAGGGCATCGGTGTATTTGCTGTCGTCCATAATCCAGATGATCCGCCTGGAGATTTTTGCAATGAGTTTTTCCCTGAATAAGGCACCTCCGCCTCCCTTTATTGCATTGAAGCCGCCATCAATTTCATCTACTCCATCAACAAGAAGATCGATGCCGGCTACCTCATCAACAGAAAACATGGGAATATGAAGACCAGATGCCATTTTCTCCGCGGCGTTTGAGGTGGTAACTGCCTTTATAAACAATCCTTCTGAGACCAGTTCCCCAAGTTTTTTTATGAAATACCATGCAGTTGTTCCGGTTCCCAATCCAATAACCATTCCATCTTCAACATATTCGGCCGCTTTTTCGCCGGCTGCTTTTTTCTTTTGTTCCATAACCTGAGTTCTATTGTAGTTAATATACTCCGTTTTGAACAGAAAAGTTCACTTTCGGACCGGAAACTTCTTCCTTTTTGTTGAAATAATGTTTGGGCGGATGAATAATACCCGCTCCGGTTTTTCCAATTGCATTGCCTTTCAAAAGCTCATTATATGCTTTTAATCTCTGCAACATTCACTCATGTGCCTTAACTATGTAACAGGAGGAGCAATACCGTTTGTCTCAAATTTGTGACCTTATTGAAGACAGATTTATTGAGGGGGTACTTCTCATTCCATCTTTTAAATTTAAATCATGTCCCTGACTGTATTTGCAATATTCTCTGTTTAAGGCTGTCGGCGCATTTTTTTCTTTGTTTTCAGCTACTGGTTGACCTGAAACTTAAGAATCATCACTTGCTGTATTGTTCTGTAATCTAAAGATAATTAGAGGGGAAACAGGCATTTCATGATGTCAGGCTGGATGAATAACTTTCATATTCAAAACTTCTGATTTTTCAAGAAAAGCCGGATCGGGATAATATATGAAAAGGGTACTGCCATCTTTAATGGTATTAATAATATCCTTATGAATTTCCATCGGAATGGAAGGGCATCCCAGACTTCGGCCAAGTCTTCCGTATTTTTTTATAAAACCGGCATTCACATAATCGGCTCCATGCACTACAATTGACCGGTTCCTTGCATTCGAGTTGAAATCTTTATCCATCCCTTCCAGCAACAACGACAGGCCATGTTTTCCCTGGTAAGTTTGACCCGTTACATAAAAACCGATGGAACTCATATATGAACCGGATTTATTGGAAAAAACTCCGGCAACATCCTCTCCTGAATTCCGGCCATGTGCCACGTAATCGTGGAACAGTACTTCTTTTGTTTCAAGATTGATAATCCAAAGCCGCTTTTCTTTTGAAGGCAGGCTGAAATCGATAACTGTAAGAATATCTTTTTTAACTGTACCGGGTACAGCCTTCAATGCTGAGTAACCTTTAAAGGCAATGGCAAAAACTTCCTCTGAAGGCAGCTCTGAGGAAGGATTGGATTCCAGTTCATGATATAACCTTTGCGATGAACTTGTTAAGGTATTCTTTGCCACGATGGGTTTTATTGCGGCTGCTGTAATTACAAAAAGTAATGTTAAAAACAAATGCGGCCATGTAACCCTTTTCATGTGTGTAAGCATGTTTTTGTTTTAATTTATTACGATGTTTTGAGTTATTTATTGCCAAACGGCTACACTTATTCAACAACCGTGCCATGGCTTCAAAAAGGAGGGTTATTTTGTCGCGGGCTTTGACCAGGCCAACTCAGGGAAATTTCTTCTGAAAAAAGCCATCGAAATTTTATCGAATTCATAAACATCTTCACGAAAATTTATTTCGTTTGCTTCTATCCAGGCTGTTTGGTACATGATGTGAACCGGTATCTTTTTTTTCAGATTAACTACCCGTTTTTTCTCATCAGCAAAATAATTCAAAAGAGTATCGGAGGGCAGTTGTTCGTTGAGCAATATCATTGCCAGCTGTTTGGGCTTTTCAAGGCGAATGCATCCATGGCTGAAATCGCGTTGCGCAATATCAAAAAGATAATCGGCTGGTGTGTCGTGCATAAAAATGCTGTACTGGTTTTGCAGCATAAATTGAATTTGTCCAAGGGAATTATAGGCCCCGGGAAGCTGTACTATAAAAAAAGGAAAACTGTCGCGTGAAACTTTCGACCAGTCGTACTCCTTTATATTAATTGTATCCTCGCTTACATACGACTTCCGTAATATTGAGTAATTGTTTCGTTCCATAAAAGTGGTATCGTTTAACATTTTAGGGAACAATTCTTCAGTTGCAATGCTGTTGGGTACATTCCATGAAGGATTGAAAACAATGGAATAGAGGGTATCTTCCAATACAGGAGTATAATTTTCATTTTTACCTACCACCACCTTCATTTCCTGAACCGGATGGCCACTCTTATAAAATGTAAAGGAGTAATCGGGAATGTTAACGACAATATAGTCTGCTCCAAAATCCCGGGGCCACCAACGAATTCTGTCAATATTAATCCTGAGTTGATCGAGACGGTATTGAAGGGGAACATTCATTTGTTTCAGGGTTGCTTCTCCAACAATTCCATCTTGTTTAAGTCCATGTCTTTGCTGAAAGATTTTCACCGACCGATTCAGCTTATCATCAAAATAAGGAGAATGTATATAGATTGAGTCGCTATTCTTCAAATCACCTGTGGACTGCAGATATTCTTTTATACGCACCACATTCTGATGGGAATCATATTCCTTAAGGGGAGGAAACGAACCTGGGAGCTGCCAGCCTCCATTGTTTTTAACAGCCATTAAATCATGAAATGCCTTCAGCAGCAGGTCGTACTGCTCATGCTTTGGTTTCAGGTCGTCAAACGATTCGGCTATATTTTTACTTTCAAGCGCCTTTTCCAAATGACTGACAAGATTAACCGGTTTTGGCAAAATTTCCCATACAATATTTAAATCTTCAGGATTGAGAATTCCTGTTGAAATTTTAGATGCATAATCAAAGTATGCCTGAGTCAGATACACATCTGCTTTGGAAAACATTTGGGCAAAGGAATGGATTTCTGCTGAGCGCTTTCGCATGTTCACTTCTATTTTTTCAACTTTTGCCAGATAAACGATTGGTTCTGGTAATCCTTCTTCCCATGATTGTTTTAATTCTTGCGTAAGTTCCTTCCCCTTTTGATTCATTTTTCCATTATCAAACCAAACAGGGCGATATTCTCTGTTTCGGTAAAACCGTTCAGATTCCTGCGCCCATTCCGAAAGTTCATTTAGTTTAACATACTGGTTTATATGGATATCATCTTTTTCTGACGACAGGCCAAACAGCTTTCTCAATGAAAAATCGTCGGTTTTCTCCTGCGCCCTGACTGAATTGCACACAGAAATGAGTATGAAAAAATTCAAAATGCCAGCTATCAAATTATTGTGCTTCATAGTAGAAATATGTGTTTTGGGGCACATCCCTTTAGGAGAAGTGCCTATTCTATTAACATTTTTATGTCCTGCAGGTTCCAGCAACCCGAAAAAACAGGCAGTTATTTTTTCCTTTTAAGGCGCAGGCTGTTGCTTACAACGCTTACACTGCTTAAAGCCATTGCTGCTCCTGCAATCATGGGATTTAGCAAAAAACCATTTATGGGATACAAAATGCCTGCCGCAATGGGTATGCCTATTAAATTGTAAACAAAAGCCCAGAAAAGATTCTGGCGAATGGTTCTCACTGTTTGCCTCGACAACTTAATTGCCATTGGAATTTTATTCAGGTCGGAAGAAATAATGGTCATTTTAGCCACATCCATAGCGATATCGCTGCCTTTTGCCATAGCAATACTGACATCAGCCTGTGCCAAAGCAGCACTGTCGTTTATTCCATCGCCTGCCATGGCTACCTTTTTCCCTTTATCCTGCAACTGTTTAATAAATTCTGCTTTCTGAGCAGGCATAACTTCAGCCCTGAAATTTTTGATTCCTACTTTTGCGGCTATGGCTTTTGCTGTAGTTTCATTATCACCTGTAAGCATATATACCTCAATACCTGCTTTCTGCAGGCGGTTGACAGCTTCCGCAGAGGTTGCCTTTATTTTATCGGCTATGGCAAATACAGCCAGGGCCTTTTTATTTTCTGCAAACCAGATTATTGTTTTGGATTCACTACTCCAATAAGCTGCTTTTTTAACTAATTCTTCTGATATTAAAATGTTATTTTCATCAAGCAGCTTTTTGTTTCCGACAAAATAATTTTTTTCGCCTAATTTGGCTGTAGCACCCTTTCCAGTGATGCTTTCAAAATTTATAAGCGGGTCCTCATTTAAATTCGGGTAATAATTTACTATGGCATCAGCCAGGGGATGTTCCGATTTTTTTTCGATACTGAATAATACATGCTTTTCCAGATTATCACTTTCAAGCCAGTATTCATCAGATACAACAGGTTTTCCTTCAGTAATTGTTCCGGTTTTATCGAGCACAACGGCATCTATATCTTTGGCCAATTCCAGGCTCTCAGCATCTTTAATTAATATACCGTTTTCAGCGCCTTTGCCAACACCAACCATGATGGCTGTTGGGGTAGCAAGGCCGAGTGCACAGGGGCAGGCAATAACCAACACGGTAATCAATGCAAGCAGTCCCTGGGTAAATCCTGCTTCACCGCCAAATATTATCCAGGTCGCAAAAGCAACCAGTGCAATAGTAATTACTGTCGGTACAAATATTCCTGCAATTTTATCCACCAGTTTCTGAACAGGTGCTTTACTTCCCTGGGCATCCTGAACCATTTTTATTATCTGGGCCAGCATGGTTTCGGAACCTACTTTTTCGGCACGGAAATTAAAACTTCCTTTTTGGTTTATTGTACCTGCATAAACCTTTTCATTTTCTGATTTAAGAACAGGAACAGGTTCACCGGTCAACATACTTTCATCAACATAGGAATTTCCATGGGTAACCGAGCCGTCTACCGCTATTTTCTCACCCGGTTTAACCATTACCATATCCCCTTTTTGTATTTTTTCAACCGGTATTTGAATCTGATGGCCATCATTCAGCAGTACGGTTACTTTTTTAGGCTGAAGGCCCATTAAATTTTTAATGGCATTCGAAGTATTGCCCTTAGCTTTCTCCTCCAGGAGCTTTCCCAGCATTATAAATGCAATAATCACTGTTGCTGCTTCAAAATAAACATGGGCATGTAACCCCCTGGTATACCAGAATTCGGGCCATAGAGTGTTGAAAACACTGAAAGAATAGGCTACTCCTGTGCTTAATGCCACCAGGGTATCCATATTTGCAGCACGATGTTTTGCCTGTTTCCAGGCATTAATATAGAAATCGCGGCCAAAGATCATAATAACCGGAGTGGAGAGAATCCACATAATTTCATTGGCAAATGGCATGTTCATAAAAAACATACCAATTATAACTACAGGAACCGATAACAGAATTGCACCTGCAGTTCGCCGCTTGAGCTTTTTGTACTTTTGCTCCCTGATTTCATCAAGTACGTCGGATGTATCGGACTTGGTATCAATTAATAAGTCATATCCTACCGATTGAAGTGCTTTCTGCATGTCTTCAGGGCCAACTAAATTGGGCAGATATTCCACTGTAAGCGAAGTTGTGGCAAAATTTACCGATGCATCAATTACACCTTCTTTTGCTTTTACCATGCTTTGGGCACTCACTGCACATGATGCACAACTCAGATGCAATACAGGAAATGTTTTTTTTATTACAGGTACCTCATAGCCCAGACTGCGGATTACTTTAACTGCTTGGGGCAAAATGGCTAACCCGTTGGCGGGTTCAATTACCGCTCTGCGATTGTTGACTTCCACTCTTTGGAAAGCTATTCCCTTAATTTTATTTAATTTTTCTTCGAGTATGCGGGCATTATGCTCATTATCAACTCCCTCTACTGGAATATGAACCGGACGTTTTATTTTTTTTTCCATAGCCATAAGTTGCTAAAATAATTTTCTGTGCAAATATCACAACAAAAAGCCCGAATCCTTTATACTATCTTTGGAAAGAATTGCAAGATTTACACTTCGTCGAGCGGTTTTCGTTTTTCCATACGAATGTTTTTAAAATGGCTTGGAGTGAGGCCGGTTACCTTTTTAAACTGGTTGCTCAGGTGCGATACACTGGAGTAGTTTAACAGGTAAGCAATTTCGCTAAGTGATAATTCATCATATACCAGCAACTCTTTTACCTTCTCAATTTTTTGGGCAATATAGTATTTTTCAATTGTGGTGCCTTCCACTTCAGAAAAGAGATTGGTAATATATGTATAATCGTGGTTCAACCGGCTGCTCAGGTAATGGGAAAGGTTGATTTTCAGCCTGCTGTTTTGCTGATGCACCAGTTCAATAATCAATGTTTTTATTTTTTCTATAAGCCGGCTTTTTTTATCATCAATAACTGAAAATCCAAAACTATGCAATATGAAATCTACTTTGTCTTTTTCTTCATCAGAAAGCTCTTTGGAAAGAATAACTTCACCCAATTCAACTTGAAGAGGCTCGTGCCCCAACTTTTCAAGTTCCGATTTTACAACCATTTTGCAACGGTTACATACCATGTTTTTAATGTAAAGTTTACTCATTTTTTATTTTTAAGAGTTGTTTTTGGATGAACTTTAATTCATGTTTTTATTTTGGGTAATTTAAAATAGAAGGCTGAACCTTTTCCCGGTTCGCTTTCTACTCCAATGGTTCCATTATGCTCCAGAACTATTTTTTTTGCAATTGCCAATCCCAAACCTGTGCTTTTTTCACCTGCAGTGGGTTTTACGCTGGTTTTTTGGAAATACTGGAATAGTTTTTCCTGTTCATCTTTAGGAATACCAGTGCCTTTATCAATTACTTCTGTTTTCACATGTTTTTTCGATAAGGAAACGGTAACGCTTATTTCACTTTTTGGATAAGAATATTTAATGGCATTTGTCAGAAGGTTATTTATGACCTCACTCAGGTAATGTTCATCGAATGAAAAAAAGATTTCTTCTTTTGATGGAATAAAGCTGATTTTTATTTGCTTTTCATTGGCAAGCATTTGGTTAAATTCAATATGTTTTCTGAGAAATGCTGTATAATCCTGCTCATTCAATGACAGGGTTACTGTCCCCGATTCTATCTTCGATATATCCAGAAGTTGCTCAAGCATGCCGAGGGTATTATTGCTGATGTCTTTTATGTACTGAATAATTTTTAAAACATATGGATCGGCTTTGTCAGCATATCCTGTTAAAAGCAGTTCAGAAAATGCAGATATGTTTGCAATCGGATTTCGCAAATCGTGTGCTGCTATTCCAATAAATTTGTTTTTTTCACTGTTTATTTTTTCAAGGTTTTTATTCGTTTCAATCAGCTTCTGATGTTTTTGATTCAGATAGTATGCCAACTGGCTCACAAGCATAAAAATAACCAATCTTACAAATGCATTCCAAATGGCAAATCCAATGGTCGGATAATCATTTATAATAAATTCAGCAAGAAACCATATGAATGCAGCCAGAACAGCATTTATTATAATGTAATACGTTTTTATATTATTTTGCAGGGCAAGCATCAGGACAGGTATCAGATAAAAAATAGATAATGCTATTTCTGACCCTGTTGCATAATCAATTATTCCAATTACCAGGATCAGGATAAATGAGACAACCAGGGAGTGGTACCTTTTTTTAAACTGAATTTTTGAAATCATTCGAATACAGCTTTCATAATTGAAAAGTAACAACGGGTTTAATAGCACCCTGTTTGGATTATAGCCTATAGGGATACAACGAAAAACTTGTCCCTTTGTTTTTTTTAATAAGGTTCCTTTATTAATCTTTTATTGTTTTTCATTTCTTTTTGTAGAGGTAAGAAACACCCGATAGAAGGGGATTGTGTTAATTAAATATTTGTTTTGTGGTTTGTTCAATGGTTTCATACTTAAAAATAAATCCCTCTTTCAGCAATTTTTCAGGATACACTGCAGGGCTATGGATGAGCATATTGGAAGCCTTTCCGTATATCAATTTTAAAGCAAAGGCCGGTACAGTCAAAAACGCCGGGCGCTTCAATGAATTTGCCAATGCACGGGTAAATTCTGCATTATTTATTTGAGTGGGGGCAGCCAATATGTAAAGGCCTTTCTTCCCTGAATTTTCCAGTGCCCAGTTATAAGCCCTGCCTACATCATATTCATGAACAAAGGGAAAAGGTTGATTACCATTTCCTATTTTACCACCAACTCCTATTTTAAAAGGCAATTTCATCTTTCCTATGGCATGGGAATTCTTTCCCAGTACTGCGGCCATCCTGAAAACAGTAAGCTCAACATTATCTGGAAGATCATTCCATACCTGTTCCCATTTTTTGACTACCTCACCCAAAAAGCCGGAATGGTAGTCCATGCTTTTTTCCGTATGGTTTTTTCCTGGTTCAAATATACTGATGCCGGAAGCTGAAATAACTTTTTGGGGCCGTTTTTCCGGTTTCAATGTATTTATGGCTCTTACAATATGTTGTGCTGTTACAACACGACTGTCTAAAATTACTTTTTTATTTTTTTTAGTCCAACGCTTTAAAAGAGGAGCTCCTGCCAAATGTATGACAGCATCTGTTCCGGATAATTCATTTGCCAGCCGGGTTAAGTCACCATATAGCAATTCACGGTTGATCCCTTCAACACGATGGCCTCCTTTTTGCAGTTCATCTGTTATAATTCTGCCCAAATAGCCTGAAGAGCCAGATATTTTTATAATCATGACGATTGATTTAATCACTAATAAGATACCTAAATTAATTAATTCATTCTAAAATAACTTATATCACATGTTTAAATTGGTTTATTCGCCTTTAAACAAACATTAAAGGCAAGATGTTGTAAAAGTTATTCAAAGATTAAAATAACTCAATGGAATTCTGGAGAATTTTACAAACCAAAAAGAAAGAGCTGCTGCAAAATTGGCTTGAAAAAGTAAGAAAAGAAATTCCTAATGTAAATAATTACGATAAAACAGCCATTCAAAATAGTGTTCCGGATTTGATAGATTCGATTGTTGAAATTATGAAAACAAATAACTCTCATCTAATTGTTTCCTATAGTGAACAACACGGATTGGAAAGGGCAAATTTTAAATCCTATACTCTAAAACATATTATCCAGGAATACAATTTATTGAAAGCCGAAATATTTCATGTTATAGACAGCAGTTCTGAAATTACTGCAAAAAATGACAGGGATATTATAATGCATGCCATTGATTTTGCTATTGAGCAATCTGCCGAAACCTTCTACAGACAAAAACAGAATGTTCAGCTTAAAGCACGAAAAATTGCTGAAAAGAAAGCTGACAATTTGAAAATAAAGGATGAAAACAGGGAAGAATTTATTCATTCGATAATGCACGATTTAAATTCTCCTCTGAACAATATTAAAGCATGCATTAGTATGCTGGAAGGGGATATTGAGGTAGGAGAAGCACGAAAACTGTTGGAAATTTTAAAGCTAAGTTCTCAGCAGGCTGAAATAATGATAGAAGATCTTTTGGATGTAGGGGATATTGAGTCGGAAGAAAAGTTGCCATTACAAAAGAGTTTAATTAATGTTCTTGAAGATATTGAACAACAAGTTAAGATTTATAAAACTTCCTATAAGCGTGATATTAAATTAAATTCAAATAAAGAAGAGATTTACATCAATATAGATATTAATTTGATAAGGCGTGCATTTAATAATTTGATGAACAATGCATTGAAACACGGTTATTCTTCAAAAACCATATTTGTAAACTGTGAATTGTCAAATAGTTACTTTCAGTTGTCAATCCGTAATGAGGGGCTGATTCCAAAAAACAAGTTGGAAACAATTTTCAACCGATACTATAAATTGAATGAATCCACAAAAGGGTGGGGAATAGGTCTCTCATTTGTGAAAAAAGTTGCTGAGGCTCATGGAGGCAGTATTTTCGTGGAAAGCAATGAAAATAGTGGTACAATTTTCAGACTTAAAGTACCTGTCGTTTAGAAACAGGTTTTTCATCTTTAGTTAAATGTTATTCTTAATTATTAGAGTGACGAATTATAGGGCAGCAGGGTATCAATGTTAACTATTTTAACAACATCTTATAAAGATGAGATGCAATCGTAGGCTTGTAAGGATGTGTTTTTGTACTTTTACAATCCGAAACAGGAAATTCAATGATTCGATCTTCATATATGTTGTGGCAAAGATATTACAGGTTATGGCTTCATAAGTTGATATTGTGGCGAATTGCCAGGATTCCTGAACGGCAATTTCTTTACCTTTTAAGTTTTGTAGTAGGTATTTTCAGCGGGCTTGCAGGTCTTATCCTTAAAAATCTGATTCATTTAGTAGCCAATAAACTTACCAGCTGGTTTGAGGTAGATTCTATAAGTTACCTTTTTTTAGTCTATCCCTTTGTAGGAATATTCCTGACGGTTGTTTTTGTAAGATATGTTATTCATGAAGATATCGGACATGGAGTTTCAAAGATACTTTATTCCATTTCACGGCAAAGTAGCAGGATTAAAACACACAATACGTGGTCTTCCATGGTTGCCAGTTCGCTTACCATTGGTTTTGGGGGATCAGTAGGAGCTGAAGCGCCTATTGTTTATACAGGTGCTTCTATTGGTTCGAACCTGGCAAGGTTCTTTAAAATGAAGTACAAATATGTAACCTTAATGGTTGGGTGTGGAGCAGCAGGCGCCATTGCCGGTATTTTTAATGCGCCCATTGCAGGAATCATTTTTACTTTGGAAGTCTTGATGCTTGACCTAACCATGGTCTACCTGATCCCATTGCTTATTTCAGCAGTTACTGCCACTTCCCTGACCTACTTTTTTATGGGAGAAGATGTCCTGCTTCGTTTTGCGCAGATTCATCCGTTTTCAATGGATACAGTATGGTTTTATATTTTACTGGGAATTTTTACCGGCATAATGGCTATCTATTTTACCCGAATGACCATGTACTTGGAAACAACATTTAAGCGAATCCCATCCTGGGGCTTAAGGTTACTGATTGGTGGCGTTTTAATTGGTCTGCTGATTTTTATTTTTCCTCCTTTATGGGGTGAGGGCTATAAGGAGATTTCGTTAATTTTTAATGGTCGTGGTTCTGAATTATTAAACAATTCGTTGTTCTTTAGATTTAAAGACATGGACTACGTTTTCCTGATTTTTTTATTGGGAATTTTGATTTTTAAAGTAATAGCGATGGTGGCTACCACCAGTTCAGGCGGTGTTGGTGGAATTTTTGCTCCTACATTGTTTGTTGGAGCCATTGCAGGTTACTTTTTTGCTTTGATGGCAAATTTATTGGGATCATTTAACTTGCCTGTTGATAATTTTGCCCTTGCAGGAATGGCTGGGATGATGGCTGCTGTTATGCATGCTCCCTTAACGGCAATTTTTTTAACAGCTGAAATGACAAGAGGATATGATTTATTTATTCCATTAATTATATCTTCCGTTGTTTCCTATCTTACAATTATGGGCGTTGAGCCTCATTCAGTTTATACAAAACAACTGGCACTTGCCGGTGATTTACTTACTCATCACAAAGATAGAACCGTTCTTCGAATGATGAATGTTCGAAATCTAATTGAAACTGATTTTGAGGTGCTGTCGCCAAATGCCACATTGCGCGATCTGGTGAAAGCCATATCGCTTTCACACCGGAACCTTTATCCTGTGGTTGATGAAGAGGGCTTTTTAAAAGGAATGGTTAAGCTTTCTGATGTGCGATCACTTATTTTTGAAAGCAAGCTTTACGATAAAATTATGGTTAAGGATTTGATCTATATGCCTGAATCTTTTATTTCACCCGACGATACTATGGAAACTGTTGCACAAAAATTTGAAACGTCGGGAAGATATAATCTGGCTGTGATTGAAGATGGAAAATATCTTGGTTTTATTTCACGCGCAGTAGCTTTCTCCAAATACAGAAAGACTGTACAGGATTTTTCACACGAATAAGAAAGGCATACAAATTGAACAGACATTCCATAAAGTTTCTGCAAATGATTGCAGAAATCAATGAACGACCTTCAATTTTCGACATTATACAAATAAAAAAAGCATCAGATGGCACCATTTACTCGTCGTATCTTTCTGACAAAAACAGCAATTGGAATAGCTGGAGTGGGTTTATCCAAACTTTCATGGGGAAACGTTAATTCCGGAGAAAAGGGTAATCCTGTGGTAATTTCCAACTGGAAATACGGGCAAAAAGCCAATGAAGCTGTATGGAACTTTCTTTCGGAGGGAGGATATTCTCTTGATGCTGTTGAAGTTGGTGTACGTATAGCAGAATCAGATTCATGTGTAACAACAGCAGGAAAAGGAGATTCTCCTGATACAATAGGAAAAGTGAGGCTGGATGCCAGCATAATGAATGAAAAAGGCGATACCGGAAGCGTAGTTTTTTTGCAGAACATAAAGCATCCGGTTTCGGTTGCACGTTTGGTAATGGAAAAGACCCCCAATGTGATCCTTTGTGGTGATGAAGCTTTAAAATTTGCTCTCGAAAATGGTTATAAGGAAAAACTGCTGACAAAAGAAATGCGAAAGTGTTGGAAGAAATGGAAGAAGGAAGAACCAGAACATAATGCCATCTCTAATAATGAAAAACAGTTGGCAAAATTCCAAAGCACCATAAGCATGCTTGCACTTGATGAGAATGGTCATTTGTGCGGAGCATCTACTGCCAGGGGCTTAGCCCATAAAATGCACGGCACGATAGGAGATTCTCCTATGATTGGAGCTGGTCTGTTTATTGATGGAGAAATTGGCGGTGCTGCAGCTACCGGTGCAGGTGAGCTGGTAATGAAAACAATGGGCTCTTTTCTGGTGGTTGAATTTATGCGCAGCGGCATGTCACCTGAAGAAGCCTGTAATGCTGCAATTGCACGAATAGTAAAAAAAAATCCTGGATCTAAAATCCAACAGGTAGGTTATATAGCAATCAATAAAGCAGGAGAAACTGGCGCTGCAAGTCTTCAATCCGGTTTCAGTTATACTTTAAAGTCACCAAATAAATCTGAATTAAAGGAAGCAGATTCCTGGTATAAAAAACTTTGATCTTCTTGTGAACATTAAGTTGAGTAAATTCTAAAAGTAAAACAAAAATAAATCCTGTACTCTAATAATCCTCGTAGTGTGCAATGATTTTTTTATTCTTTAAGATGTTAACAATGGCATCAATTATCTGATCGTCTTGCAGTGAGGCATAGTTAAAAATTACATCAAAATCGTCGTTATTTGCCTTTCGTCCTATAATTTTTTCAATAAAGGCATCACGTTTTGAATCCATTTCTTTTACATATTCAACAGCTTCTGCCTGGCTGAAATCTTTTATCTGCATAATCCTGTTTATTCTCCATTCTATAGGAGCTTCAAGTCTTACATTCAGTTTATTGGGAATTTCACCTAGGATGACTCCTGCTGAACGTCCAACAATTATAGCCCTGCCTTTACAGGCTAGCCTACATACAACTCCTTTAAATGTATCAATGAGCCGGGAGTCGGAGATATCATAAATTGTTTCATTTGAAAAGGCATGAGCTACCTGGTCCAGCATTTTAATGGCTTCTTCCATATCATCATATCCTCCTGATTTAACATCTTTCATCATATCTGTAACAACCTGTTCAAAAACATTTTTATCTACCCATCTCCATTCAGCATCGGTTTTCGTATCAGACATATAACTATAGCCTGTTAGTATTTTTGATAGTTTAATAGCAATACGCTGTGCCGAACAACCAGCCTGCCTTGAAATGGTAACAACCGGCCCAGGAAAATCACCTGTTTCGAGATTACAACAGGTAATGGTTTTCATGAAACTATTTATAAACTTTTCCATATCCAGGTTTTTAAAATTTAATGTTTCTATTATTATTCAGTCGAAGTTACAATCAAATCTTAAAAATCAAACAAATTATGTTGTAGAATAGGTGTTCAATGTTTTTTTTATTGTTTTTTTTTAAGATTCAAATGTAAAGTAAGTGAATTTCCAGTACAGGAGAAAAATAAAAATAACTCCACAGTAAATTTTATATAGTGCTGTTTATGAAATTTTTTACAGATGCTTTTCTTATATGGGAAGTAGAATCACTAACCGATAAGATCATGAAATTTTAAAAGTATTTAGGAAAAAATAAAAATGTTAAAACTATTTACATGAACAATTTATTCACTCTGCAGTTTTCAAATCAACCATTTTTGCCCTGTACACAAGGCTAGTATATGGAGGAACTATTGCAGAGCCTTTGCTTCCGTAAGCATGATCCGATGTTATGTACATTTCAATTTCGGAGCCTTTATTCATATAGCCAATTCCGTTGGTAAACCCAATTACTTTATGAGCAGGTTTATATATAAATTGCCAGATTCCCTTTGGTGGATGAATATCATAGGAGTCTTCTATTTTTTTCCCATTTGGCAGAAAACCAATATAGGATACAAAACATGAATCACCTTCTTTGGGAAAAGCTCCTTCACCTTTTTTTATATTGAAATAAAAAACCGACATATTTGTTGTATCTATATCGTTTCCTTTTCTTTCCAGATTCTTAAGCAAACTTTCCATTTCAGCCATTTCCATTTCCCAGGTACGGGTTCCGGATTCTTCTTTTTTGCAGGAGCTGTTCGTTAAAATAATCAGAACAATGAACAGCAGCAGAAAGTGATTTATTAACTTATTCATGTTTTTTAATGATAAAAATTCTGGCTGAAAATAGCAATTAATAGTTAAAAATCCATCTTTCTGCATGCATAACTTTTGCTTGTTTGATTGCCTGCATGAGATTGTAAAACCTTCATTAGCTTGTTTTGTTGGAGATGATGAGTTGTAACACATTTAATAAAAGATACAATGAGTAATCACAATACCAATGCTTTGATTCATTCCACCTCACCCTACCTTTTACAACATGCACATAATCCTGTAAATTGGCAACCGTGGGACGACCAGTTGATAAAAGGTAAGAACAACAATAAAAAACTGCTTTTGGTTAGTATTGGTTATGCTGCATGTCATTGGTGTCATGTGATGGAACATGAAAGTTTTGAGGATAAAGAAGTTGCAAAAGTAATGAATGAAAACTTTATCTGCATTAAAGTGGACAGGGAGGAGCGTCCTGATGTGGATAATTACTATATGACTGCCTTGCACTTGATGGGGCTTCAGGGAGGGTGGCCTTTAAATGTTGTTGCTTTGCCCGACGGTCAACCGATTTGGGGAGGAACTTATTTTCCCAAAAAAACCTGGATGAATAATATTTTTGCTGTTGCACAATTCTGGAAGGAGAATAAGGATAAAGTTGTTAAATATGCCCAAGATCTTCAATCGGGAATTGAACAAACACTTCTCTCTGTTAGTCCTTCTCATTCATCACCTGTCCAAAGTGAAATGATCGAGCAGAGTGTGAAAGACTGGAAAAAACACTTTGATTTTGAAAATGGAGGCAGAAACGGGCATCCCAAGTTTCCTATGCCGGTTAATCTGGATTTCCTTCTTTATTTTGGAGCCATAAAAAACGATGCAAGGGTCCTTGATTTTGTTATGCTGACTCTTGATAAAATGGCTTTTGGTGGTATTTATGATCAGATTGGGGGAGGCTTTGCACGTTATGCTACCGACGAAAAATGGAAGGTACCTCATTTTGAAAAGATGCTTTATGATAATGGTCAGTTGATTGGGATTTATTCAAAAGGATATCAGCAGTACAAGCAAGAAGAATATAAAAAAGTAGTATATGAAACTGTCCGGTTTATTGAAAGAGAGATGATGAATCGCAATAATGCCTTTTTTTCTTCACTCGATGCTGACAGTGAAGGAGAAGAGGGGAAATTTTATGTTTGGACCCGCGAGGAATTAATAGATGTTATTAAGGATGATTTTGAACTTTTCGTAAATTATTTCAACCTATCTGCGAATGGCTCATGGGAAAAAGGAAATTATATTCTACAGAGAGATATGACGGATGATGACTTTGCAACCAGAAATGATTTAACTTTAGAGGAGTTACATGTGAAAACCCATAAGTGGAAAGAACTTTTATTGCAGGAGCGAAATAAAAGAATTCGACCGGAACTCGATGATAAAACTCTCCTTTCATGGAACGCACTTGTGATTCAGGGATTGACAGATGCATATAAAGCTTTTAAAGACCCTTATTTTAAACAACTCGCATTTCTGAATGCAGGTTTCATAAAACAAAACATGATGGAATCGAATGGTAAAATTTTCCATTCATGGAAAAATGGAACAAATGCTGTATATGGTTTTATTGACGATTATGCATTGGTAATTCAGGCATTTAATTCCTTATTCGAAATATCGGGAAAAGAAGAGTGGCTGCTCTCTGCCAGACATCTGCTGGATTTTACCATACAACAGTTTTATGATCAAGATAAAGCTTTATTTTTATATTCGAAAAAAGAAGTTAATCCGGCAGTTCCTAATTTTTTTCAAATTGAAGATAATGTTATTCCAGCCGCCAATTCAATAATGGCTGATAACCTGTTTAAAATATATCTCCTGTATGGTGAAAATGATTATAAAGAGATTGCAGAAAAAATGCTTCATCAGGTTGTTCCCCATTTTTCCAAATATCCCTATGCATTTGCAAATTGGGGAAAATTAATGTTAAAAATGACTGAGAACTTTTATGAAGTTGCAGTATGTGGTGAAAATGCTGAAGAAAAGTTTCTGGAATTGCAGTCGGAATATAACCCAAATGTGCTTTGGGCAATTGCTTCAAAAAAGAGTAATATTTCATTACTGAAGAATCGATATAAACCTGGTGAAACCTTAATTTATGTTTGCAGGAACAGATCATGCCTTCTTCCTGTAACTGATATTGATGAAGCACTGAAGCAATTAGGGCATTAAAAAAAAATAATAATCCCGGCGCGTCGTACCGGGATTATTCAATTACCTTCAAAAATTGCCTACTTATTTGGTTTTATCATTCCGGGTTTGTAATACAACAAATATAAAACAAGCCTTTCTCTTTCAGATAGATTAATTGCTGAATGTAGAGGTGCAAAAAGCTGATATTTCAACTTCAGAATTTCTGACTGGTTTTGTTATTCATTAATTTCCTTTGCATGTAAAGTATGATATGATATATATCTATGCCCGCTGCTCATTGGTTGATGCTCCGGAATGATCTCCTTCGGTATTTTCAGAATAACATTCCTTGTATGCAAAATCATACATTTTTGCGGCCATTTTCTGTGCATTACCTGGATGTACCCTATCGTCTTGCGTTGAGGTTGTGAAAAAAACTCAGGATATGTTGAATATATTTGGAATGACTTTTCATTCCAGCTTTTTACTCATTTCAATGCTTTCTCATCTTCAATCTTTTACAGCTATTGGAAAGAGTCGTTGTAGTTATGAGCATTCATTAAATACAGTGTCATTTTAAATAAACTCAGAAATAAAAGGTAATTCCTGTTAACATTTAATTATTTGGTTCTTAACGAATGTAATAAATCAGTAGCATTAAAAGAATGAAAACAAAAATAATGCTTCTTTTGTAAATAAATTGAAACAGCCTTTTTATTCAGGTATGAAATATCTAATTTAGTAAATGGAAAAGTGTCTGAAAAACAGATTGCCGGGATGAAAAATTTCAGATATTGGAAAATGTGCTCCGGGATAAATATTAAAAGCAGATGACAGAATTATTTTTATTTCTTACCTTATCTATTATTGTATCTTTTTTTTGTTCTATGTTGGAGGCTGTTCTTTTAAGTAATACCCCATCCTTTATTAGCCGAATGCAGACTGAAAAACCTTTGATAGGGCATCTGCTAAATAAAATGAAAGAAGACATTGACAAGCCGCTTTCTGCCATTTTAACTTTGAATACCTTTGCACATACTGTCGGGGCATTAGGAGTTGGTGTTCAGGCTGGGAAAATATTCGGTACGCAGCAATTGGATTTATTAATTTTTACTGCCTCCTACGAATCATTGATCGCAGGAGTTATGACTCTTGCTATACTAATTCTTTCTGAAATTATACCCAAAACAATTGGGGCAGTTTTTTGGCAGCAATTAACCCCTTTTACTGTAAATTCTTTGCGGGTTCTGCTGGTGGTGCTTGCTCCTTTTGTCTGGATGAGCAAGGGAATTACCAGGATGGTGAAAACTGAAAAGGGCAGGAGTGTTTTTAGCCGTGCCGATTTTGCCGCCATGGCTGATGTGGGTTTGCAAAGCGGAGCTCTTGACCGGGAAGAAAAATCTATTATTCAAAACCTTCTGCGCCTGGAGAACCTGAAAGTAAGGGATATAATGACTCCACGGTCAGTTATTGTGACAGTTGATGAAAACCTCAGAATGGATGAAATTTACAAGGAGGTGAAACCTATGGTTTTTTCCAGAATTCCGGTTTATCATAAAAATCCGGATAATATAACAGGAGTAATTTTAAAAGATAACCTGCTGGAAAACCTGGCCCAGGATAAACATTCGGTTAAAGCATCTGAAATTAAACGTGACATCCTGTTTGTAAATGATAATTATACGGTTGCAAAGCTCATGGATAACCTTATCCTGAACCGTGAACATCTGGCTATGGTGGAGGATGATTTTGGAAGTGTAGTGGGTTTAGTGACCATGGAGGATTTATTTGAAACACTTCTGGGACTTGAAATCGTTGATGAATCGGATAAAGTGGAGGATTTGCAGAAACTGGCTCTGGAGAAATGGAAAAAAAGAATGGACCAGCAACGGAGGCGGCCTGAGCAATAATTTATTCTTTGTGCGGAATCTTTTTAATTTTACTTTAAATCGGCTACAGAAAGATTTTTGGGAAAAGTTCCAGTCGAAATTTACATTATTTTTGAGCGTCTTTTGAAAAGCAGATAAATGATCTGTGGTATTCAGGCAGAAATTGGAAGGAATCAGAAACGGGTACTTCATAGGAATCATAATATTAAAAAAGTAAGGATGATGGATATTAGTGCATTGCAAAAAGAAAGGGCCAAATACCAGCCCAAATTGCCAAAGTCGTTAAGGGGAGGTATCCCTCAACCGGTTGAGGGAAAAAAAACAGAATCGGTTGCCAATCAGGAAGATATTGAAAGGTTGTTTCCAGGTACCTGCGGTATGCCTTTAATTTCTTTTGAAGAAGGGAAAGAATCGAACATTGGCAAGCCGGTTAATGTAGGGGTAATATTATCAGGAGGACAGGCTCCGGGTGGTCATAATGTTATTTCCGGAATTTTCGATGGGATCAAGAAAATCAATCCTCAAAGTCGGCTGTATGGTTTTCTTGGCGGGCCGGGAGGATTGATCGATCATAAATATACGGAACTGACTGCCGATATAATTGATGAATACAGAAACACAGGAGGTTTCGATATCATCGGTTCCGGCCGGACAAAACTTGAAGAAGAACCTCAGTTTGATAAGGGATTGGAAATCGCCAAAAAACTGGAATTAAATGCACTGATAATAATTGGTGGCGACGATTCCAATACCAATGCCTGTGTGCTGGCAGAATATTATCTGCAGAAAAATTCAGGGATACAGGTCATTGGTTGCCCAAAAACCATTGACGGGGATTTAAAGAATGTAATGATTGAAACATCTTTTGGTTTTGATACTGCTACTAAAGTTTACGCTGAATTGATTGGAAACATTCAGCGCGATGCCAACTCTGCCAAAAAATACTGGCACTTTATCAAGCTGATGGGACGCTCAGCTTCTCATATTGGCCTGGAATGTGCCTTGAAAACTCAACCCAATATTACCCTTATTTCTGAAGAAGTTGCTGAAAAAAAGCAGACACTTGATAATATAGTTGATTATATAGCTGATGTGGTGGTAAAACGTGCCAAAAAGGATGAAAATTTTGGTGTTGCTCTTGTTCCTGAAGGTTTAGTTGAATTTGTTCCTGAAATGAAAGTATTAATTTCAGAACTGAACGATTTGCTTGCAGAAGGTACTGACACTGAAAAAGAATTTAAAATGCTGAAGAAATCACACCAGAGAGAGTGGGTGGCGCTTCAATTATCGAAACATTCAGCTGAATTGTTTGAATCCCTGCCCGCTGGAATAGCAGTCCAGCTTACTCTCGATCGGGATCCGCACGGAAATGTTCAGGTGTCACTTATTGAAACGGAGAAATTGCTGGGAGAAATGTTAAAAAACAAACTTTCCGATATGGCAGCAGAAGGAAAGTTCAATGGCAAATTTAACGCGCTCTACCATTTCTTTGGTTATGAGGGACGCTGTGCCGCTCCATCCAATTTTGATGCCGATTATTGTTACTCCTTAGGATATACTGCTTCTATGCTGGTTTCATCTGGTAAAACAGGCTATATGGCTTCTGTTCGTAATCTTACCGCACCGGCTGAGGAATGGATCGCCGGTGGTGTGCCTGTTACCATGATGATGAATATGGAAAAAAGGCATGGACATATGAAACCTGTGATTCAAAAGGCACTTGTTGACTTAAATGGTGCACCGTATAAATATTTTGTTACTAAACGCAATGAATGGGCAACGGGAACTCTCTACATGTATCCAGGACCTATACAATATTTTGGTCCGGCTGAAGTATGCGATCAGCCTACCGAAACATTGAAACTTGAAAAATCTTGAATAAACTGAATGGAATGGAATAATCCTTCTGTTTTGCAGAAGGGTTATTTATTCCCATTTAAAATATATACCTCAGAGAAAAAGCCACTTCATCTCCCCATGGATAAAAACCTTTCGAAAAATCAATTGCAGGTTTCCAGTCCAGGCTGATGTTGAATGGAATACCTGTAAAGTTGTACTCCATTCCTATAATGCCATCGATACCAAAAAGCCAGTAATGTTCATTGTCATCAAAACGCCGGTGTTCCTCTCCTCTGTATGAACCGATATGTGCTCCAAAGCCATAAAACCAGTTCAGCCGGTTTGTGTTGAAAGCCTGTTTATAAATTTGGTAAAGTCCAGTTACATTATATCCTTCCCAGCGTGTGGCAAGAATTCCTTCAACTACCGAATGAGGTCCAATAAAATGCTTAACGGTTAACCCATTTGAAGTACCACCCCTTACCCCAATACCTGTGTTATAATCCTGTGCCTTTGCATAAATTAATGTAAAGCCAGCCAGAAGAATTAAAATAAATATTTTTCTCATCATTGCAGGTTTGAATACTATAACATTTTACATTATGCTTGGTTTGAAAAGAGGTGAATTTATCTTAACGTTTTCTATTTGTATAAAATAAAAGGCTGCTCAAATTCGCATTTGAACAGCCGTAAAATATTTTATGCCGATTTATCAGAAAATATATCGGATAGAAAGAGCAAAGCTATCGGCCCATAGTCCGGTATACCCGATGATATTAAAAGCCGGTTTCCAGTCGAGACTGATATTGAAAGGGATGGGTTCAATGTTGTATTCCATGCCGATTATACCATCAATACCTATTACCGTATAGGTTCCTTCATTAAACCACGGGTGATTTTTATAACCGTCCCAGAAACCAATATGACCTCCAACACCGTAATACCAGTGGAGGCGGGGAGTATCGAAAGCCTGGTTGTGGATTTCATACAATCCTGTTATGTTTAACCCTTGCCATCTTGTTGAAAGCAATCCTTCAATGGCCTTATTGGAATCGATAAAGTGTTTTACAGTAATACCATTCGATAACCCACCCCTGATGCCAATACCTGTTTTGTAATCCTGCGCATCTGCAATTGTGGTTATAAAAAGAAATACAATCATTACAATAGCAAATTTTTTCATTTTTTTTCTGTTTAATATTAATAAATTATACCTAAGTCATTAGTCAATTGATTAAATAATCCTTACCTGTCACTGATTGAAAACAAAGGAAAGAATGTTTGCCCCCATTTTTAACGCTATTTCGCGCAATTCAGGAGAATCGTTGTGAACCGCTTCATCTTCCCATCCGTCGCTGATATCCGATTCATAGGTATACAGGCATACCAGCCTGTCCTCAATGAAAATACCAAATGCCTGAGGGGGTTTATTGTCGTGTTCATGAATTTTTGGCAATCCCTGGCTAAAGCTGTATTTCTGATGAAAAACCGGGTGGGAAGCAGGAAGTTCAACCAGTTCCTTATCCGGAAAAACTTTTTTTATTTCACGCCTAAAATATTCATCCAGTCCGTAGTTATCATCTACATGCAGAAAACCTCCGCCCTCAAGGTACGTTTTTAAATTTAATGCTTCTTTTTCCGAGAGAACAATATTTCCATGCCCTGTCATATGCACAAAAGGAAAATTAAACAGCTCCGAACTTCCAACTTCTACTGTTGATGGCTCAGGATAAATATTGGTATTCATCTGGCTGTTGGAAAATTCTATCAGATTTGGAAGAGCTGTAGGATCGGCATACCAGTCACCGCCTCCACTGTATTTCAGTAAGGCAATTCGGGTTGACTGCCCCTGACTTACAGCAGCAAACATGAAAAATAATATAAAGATGATAGGTCGTTTCATTATGAAAATTTTGCGAAAATTACAATTTCTTGCTGAAATGTGAAAACCATGGTTCAGGATTTAACTGTTTGCCAGATTAACAATGTGACAGGCAACCAAGCCGGCAGTTTCAGTCCGAAGTCGTGAATCTCCCAGAGAAATTTCTGTGAATCCATGCATGTGGGCCCGGGTAACTTCTTCTAAAGTGAAATCTCCTTCAGGGCCAATCAAAATTAAAACCTGGTTTTCTTTGTCAACTTTATATTTCAAATGCGGTTTTTCTCCACCCTGACAGTGTGCTATAAATTTTTGTGAAGATTTGCTTCCCCTGATAAACTCTTCGAAAGACACCAACTGATTTAACTTCGGAAGGTAGGCTTTCAAAGATTGTTTCATCGCCGATATCAGTACTTTTTCAAGCCGCTCTGGTTTTACAGTTTTACGCTCACTGTTTTCACACACCAATAAAGTAACCTCATCGATTCCTATTTCAGTGGCCTTTTCAAGAAACCATTCCAGGCGATCGTTGTTTTTGGTTGGTGCTATGGCAATATGTACATTAAAATTTCTTTTGCCATACTGAGGTTTGTATTCAACAATTTCCAACCTGCATTTTTTGGGATGTGGATCCGAAATTTCAGCGATATACAAGCCACCTTTCCCATCCGTAATTTGTACACGGCTTCCCAATCCCAGGCGTAATACCTTTACGGCATGTTTTGATTCCGTTTCATCCAGATTTAATTCATTTCCCGAAATATCAGGCATGTAAAATAGCTGCATGTTTAATTTATTAATGTGTTGTTGCAAATTTAGTTTAAAAACAGGAGAGGTGCCTGTCTTTATACTTTAATTTATGTTGGCTGCCGTAGGTTTCAGGCATTAAAAATTAAAACGGCTGATGATACACTTTTAAAATAAAAGGATATCAATATTAATGAAATCCGGCTGTAACAAATTTGAGTACTTCAGGAAGCGATTCGCGCCAGTATATCCAGTTATGCCTGCCGTCACGAATCCGAAATTCATGAGGAATCTCTTTCTTTCGCATTTCAATGTGCACCAAAGAATTTCCTTCATAAAGAAAATCATCATCACCACAATCGATATACCATCGAACAGCAGTTTTTTGATCTTCCGGTAAATTCCGAATCATTTCCAATACACTATATTTACGGAACCACTCATCTTTTTTTTCAGCTGTGGCTTCAGACATCCCCCGCCGTTGCATTTGTTTTTCCACTTCCTCACGGGTAAGGGGACCCACCGAGGCACTCAGCGGACAGGCTGCTGAAAACAAGTCGGGTCTGTGTAAAGCATAGAAAAAAGTACCGCCTCCGCCCATAGAGAGACCTGCAACGGCACGGTAACGCTTTTCCGTTCGTATGCGGTACTTGTTTTCAATGTATGGCATCAGTTCCTCAAAAAAGAAATCTTCGTAGCGCCAGTTGCCGCTGGCATCATTGGTATATCCCCGCTGACCGGTATCGGCATCGGGCATTACTATTATCATTGGAGTAGCTGCACCTTCACTGATGGTTTTATCCGCAATATACAGCACTTCCCCAAACTGAATCCATGCGCTTTGATCGTCCCCTGAACCGTGAAGCAGGTAGAGAACCGGATAGCTGCGTTCAGAAGTATCGTAATCGGGTGGCAGGTATATGGCATATTTACGCTCCATATCCAAAATTTTGCTTGGAAAACTAAGGTTGTCAAATACCTTCCCCCGTTGTGCAAATGATGCAGTGAAAAGTAATAATCCAACGGTAAATGTTAAAAATTTTGGTTTCATAGGAAATTAAATTAAATATTATCAGTGGATAAAAATACGGTTTTCATTCCAGTAAGAGATGTGGAAACTCATGCAAATAAAATGCATATGGAATATCCTGCTAACTTTCATTTTTCTGATAAACCTTCCATTTTCCCATCGGAATCTAATTTTCATGATGAACACCCTATTTGGTCCTTATTAAATTCAATGCAAATTCAATACAAACTCAATTTTAATTCAATTTAAAGTCAGTTTTAATTGAATTTACATTGAGTTATGTATGAGTTAACATTGAGTTAACATTGAATTTAATATGGACCAGGTATAAAGAAGATCCTTTATTAATTTGGTTATGGAAATAAATAGCCAAAGATGTAAAGGGCATAAGATATATATAAAAAATGGCTGCTTAGCAACAGCCATTTTTAGGAACATAAATTCAGCTTATAAACTTCTTTTTGCCAAATAAAAATCAACCATTTCGTAATCACTGTTTTCCCGATCTTCCATCTCTTTAAGTGTTTTTGGCGGAGGCACAATTACTTTATCCCCCGGCTGCCAGTCGAGCGGCATGGCCACTTTATGCTCATCAGACAACTGGAGGGCTTTTAATACACGAAGAATTTCGTTCATGTTTCTTCCGACATTAAGCGGATAATACATAACTAACCGCACTTTTCCAGTGGGATCAATAAAAAACACAGCCCTTACTGCAGCTGTTTCGCTTTCATTGGGCTGAAGCATTCCATAAAGTTTGGAAACCTTCATGTCGATATCGGCAATGATGGGAAAATCGAACAGTACTCCTGTGTTTTTTCTAACATTGTTCACCCATGCCATATGGGAATGTATGCTGTCGATACTTAATCCAAGCAATTTGGTATTTAATTCCCTGAATTCATTGTGGCGAATAGCAAAGCCACTCATTTCGGTAGTGCAGACAGGAGTAAAATCGGCAGGATGCGAAAATAAAACTACCCAGCTTCCTTTGTTGTATTCCGAAAAACGGAGTGGTCCATGTGTGGTGTTGGCTTCAAAATCAGGAGCCATATCACCTATGGCTGGCATTTTAGTGATAATTTTTTCTTCCATAAACTAATCTTGTTTAATATTTGTAAAAAATGGTTTTTCGGAATAATAAACAGTCTTTCTAAATTAAAGTTCATGAAAATTATGGAAGAGTTTGTTTGAGGAATAAAACATAAGTTAATTTCGATTCAGTTTGGTTTTTTCGTTTTTATTTGCCGGCCATAATGAAGAAAAGTAAATAAGAATAATTGACAGCAGAATCAGCATGCCACTAATCAGGAGCTTTTCATTATTATCCATAAGGGAAACAGCATATGAATTAATCTGCTGATAATAGGTTACCGAAAGTAAAACCAGGAAGTTATTTATTGCATGGCCCAGAATAGCAAGTAAAATACTTCGGGTCCGGATTAAGATCCATCCAAGTAGTAATCCCAGTACAAGGGTTGCGGGCATTTGCCAGGGATTTAGGTGGAAAAGTGAAAACAGCAGAGCTGAGATAAAAATAGCCGTACCGGTTGAATAATTTTTTCGCAATCCGTTTAGAATAATTCCTCTGAAAATCAATTCTTCAATAATGGGAGCAATTACCACCACTTTAAAAAATGCTCCCCACCAGCCAAAGTCACTTTCAAAAATTTTACCAAACAATTCCCAGAACCAGGGTGGGGCAGGCAATACAGCTTCAATGGCAGTGTTTACCTGATCCAGTATATTATGAGCTCCCCAGAAAAATGTAACCATGGGCAGGATAACAAGCGGATTGAATAACTTTAATGGAAATATCTCCTTTAAAGGTGCGTTGGAACGCCTGACACCGTATATGAGAATAAAAAGGGTAGATCCGGCATTCAGAATTAGTTTCTTTGCCGGGTTGTAAAGATAATCGGTGCCGTTGTAATAATCGATAAGAGCAAGGGGAAAGTCAACTACTGTTTGAATAAACAGGTAAAGAAACAACATATGAATTGCCTGAAGGATAGTAGGATAATATGTTCGTCTGATTTCTTGCAACCTGCTTTAAAGTTTAACACAAGATAAACATTTTTTAATTTCTTCCTGATTTCAGAATGAAGAAGTCAGTGTGATGCTGTTTTTTGACGGAAAAAAAATTCATTATGCAGTTTCCGATTCCGAAACTGTTACCGTTTTATTCAGACTGGCAGTTTTAAATGAAAAATGACGTTGCGATATATAGCTGAAGCCAACAACAACTATTGTGGTGAGCATTTTTGCTGTAACAGCATCAAAAGCTGCATATTCTACAAAGAATTTCAGAAACAGGTAATTTAAAAACAGGGCTGCAATTACGGTTATCCAATAACGAAAAAGCTGAATCCGGCCTTTTACCTCGGAAGCAGTGAAGGTTATGTATTTAGCGAGCATAAAACCTGTAAAGAAAGTTATGGGAAATACGATAAGGAATGCTGCAATATGAGGACTTATGGCTATTATACCCAGATCTACAAGTTGACGGGAAAGCACAAACTGGTAAAAAATATAATAGAGCAGAATGTCAAAAAATGTATTTATGCCTCCTGTAACTCCGTATCTGAAAATCTCAATGGGAATAAACCTCAGGAAAGGAAAATAAAAAGCATCAACAGTGCGAACAATTGAGAGACGGCAAACGTGTAAAAGCTTTCTCATAATGAAATCATCTCCGGATTCCGGACAAAGTAACGATTTTCATTCGAAATATCCAACTTGTGATATTAATTCAATTGGTTAATCCATTGCTTATTAAACATATAGCATAAAAAAAATTAGACAAAGATTTAGGAATCAGGTGGTTTTCTCCACGCTTTCTTTTGTGCTTGTTTCTTTTTATTTTCTATTCTCTTTAATTTAGACGAGACAGTTGGCTGGGTTTTTTTTCTTCTTTTTTGCAGGGTCAGTGCTTTTTCCAGCAGCTCGAAGAACTTCTTTTGTGCTTTTTCTCTGTTCTTCCACTGGCTTCTTTCGGAGGAGGAAGTCACCAGCAATTCTCCTTCGGTGTTTATACGATTTTTAAGTTTCGAAAAAATGAGCTGTTTTTCACTTTCGTTTAAAGTTTCTGATGAATCAACCGGAAAACGCAATTCGATTTTGGTATTTACCTTGTTTACATTTTGACCTCCCGGGCCTCCGCTCCGGCTGGCAGAAATCTTCATTTCGGTTAACAACTTTTCTTTCAGGAATTCAGAAAGCATCATGTGTATTAATTTGTTTTGCTTATGATTTCCAGCTTACTGAAATTTGAAATTTCAATGTTTTTGCCGTGCAGGTGGATGATTTTTTCTTTTTCAAATTCTTTGAGAAATTTAATGGCGCTTTCGGTCGAAACGGATGCAAAATCAGCAATTTCCTGTCGTGTGAGGTATTCGAATACATTTTCCCTGAGAAATTCCTCCTGTGAGAGGTAAAGAAGGGTAGAGGCCATTTTTCCGCGCATCTGTTTATACGACAAGTTTTTTATTATTTCCAGCAGGTGTCGTTCATTTCTGTAGTTTTTCGAAGTTATTTCGAGCGCAAATTTCGGATTGCTGAGCAGAATTTCCTTTAGACTTTCTTTCTCAATCATACAAATTTCAGCATCTTTTAATGCCTGGCTTGAGTAAGTATGTATGTTTTCTCCGAATATTGAGGAGAATGCAAGAAATTCACCGGATTTTGCCAGGCTGAGATTAATCTGCTTGTCATAACCGGTTTGCAGGTATACTTTAATCAATCCATTTACCACAAACAGCACGTAGGGTGCAAAGGCTCCCTGCTTGAACAGATTTTCCCCTTTCATATAAGTTATCCGTGTTTTATTTTCTGTTAAAGAATGCAGTGCCTCCGGAAATTGCTCGGTTAATCCTGATAATGATTGTGGCTGCTGTATGTTTTTTGAATGATCGTTACTCATTGCTTCTTTTATAAAACCAATGCAAAAGTATCAAAAACAATTCATACCGGCTGATGACAGGAAAAAAACTGAAATATTTTAGTTTGCAGGCTTTCTTATCACAGTACGTTTTTTTTTCCCGATTCAAATAACCCAGGTATTTTTGTACAAAACAAATGGACATGATAAAACGGATTGCCATACCGATAGAAAATGAAAAACTGAGTGAATATTTTGGAGAATGCAGTTATTGCCAGATATTCGAGATTGATGGAGCGGTTACCGGCCATCGCAGAATGAAGTTTCCTGCAGGCATGGCTGTGTCGGAGTTACCCGGATGGCTCAAAGATTTGGGAATAACAGATGTGATTACTTATAAAATCAACCCGAAAATTATTCATTTGTTTGCATCTAAAAAAGTTAACCTGTTTGTAGGTGTTTCAATCGATTTGCCTATGAATCTAATTGATGCATACCTTCAGGGTAAACTTGAATCGGATGAAAAAATAATTAAAGAAATTACTATGGTTATAGAAAAATAATAGTGTGACATTAATTTATTAACGAAAAAGAAAAGAATTATGAAATTGTTGCAGACAAATTTACACGAAATTGAAACAGCTGCCGAGCTGGAAAAAATGATTGAAGAAAATGAAAATGTAATGGTATGCTGTGGACGCATGGGACCTATGTGCATGCCGGTTTATGATGTTATGGAAGAACTGGAGGAAGAACGTTCCGATGTTAAGTTCGCAGTAATGGCATTTGACAGTCCTGAAGCAGGTATTATTCGTAATGCTCCCGAATGCCGGGGTTTTATGGGATTACCGTTTACCATGTATTATAAAAATGGCAAAGTAGCTCATGCTACCAGCAGCATTCAGAATATGCAGCAGGTAACTGCCATACTGGATAAGCAATTTGCCGAAAAAGTTTAAACGATGGATAATGTGTTTGATGTAATGATAATTGGCGCTGGGGCAGCCGGCTTAACAGCGGGTATTTATGCCTCGCGCGCCAAACTTTCAACTCTGATTGTAAATGAAGGTGCTGTTGGCGGTCAAATGGTATTAACTGAGGAGATAGCCAATTATCCGGGTGTGCCTGCCACCAAAGGGTACATGCTGGCCAATACCATGAAGCAGCAGGCAAAAAGCTTTGGCTGTAAAATAAAGTCGAATATAAAGATTACCGGATACAGGTTTAGGGGAAAAATAAAAGAAGTTGAACTGGAAGATGGAAGGGTTTTTCAGGCAAAATCAGTAATTTTGACCCCAGGGGGAAGGCCACGTTCATTGAATATACCCGGAGAGGATCGTTTTAAAGGTTCCGGTATTTCGTATTGCGCCACCTGCGACGGTGATTTTTTTACTGGAAAGGAAGTGGTAGTAGTTGGTGGAGGAAATTCTGCACTCGAAGAAGCTGTTGCTTTGACACAATATGCCACAAGAGTTACCATTGTTCATCAATTTAATGAATTTCAGGCTTTTAGGCATGCAGTTGAGGAGGCACAAAAAAATCCGAAAATAGGATTTATTATGGAATCGGAGCTGCGCGGATTTTACGGCAATGGCAAACTTGAAAAAGTAGAATTGGAGCATCTGCCTACAGGTAAAAGAAGTGAATTGAAAACAAATGGTACTTTCATATTTGCCGGCTACCAACCCAATACCGAAAACCTTGCAGAGTTGGTACACCTCAATGAAAGAAAGGAAATTGTGGTGGATAGTAACATGAAAACAAATGTTGAAGGAGTGTTTGCGGCGGGAGATTGCATTGCAAAAAAATACAGGCAGGTAACTACCGCAGTAGCAGAAGGAACAATTGCTGCCCTTAGTGCAGCGGATTATTTAAGAAGTTAACTTTAAATTATGGCAAAAGAACAGGTAAAAATCAACTGGTTGGAAAATATGGCCTTTTCAGCCGAAGTTGACGGACATAAAATCGTGTTGGATGCATCGGACAAAGTAGGTGGTGAAAACCGCGGGCCACGTCCAAAACCTTTGCTGATGGCAGCTTTGGCCGGATGCACCGGAATGGATGTAGTATCTATTCTGAAAAAAATGCGGGTGGATATTGATGATTTAAATATATATGTGGATGGCGATATCACTGAGGATCATCCAAAACAGTTTACAAAGATGCATATAACCTATGAGTTTAAAGGAAAAAACCTCCCGGAGGAAAAACTCCATAAAGCAGTTAATCTTTCCGATGAGCGCTATTGCGGTGTCAGTGCCATGTACCGTAAAGCAATTGAAGTTACGTACGAAGTAAAAATTATTGAAAGCTAACTGATATGTCAACTGCATTATTGATCATACTGATTGTTCTTGTCTTGCTGATAGGATTAATTACTTATTCTTATTACCGGATGAAAAATGTTAATCCGGTACCCGACAGCCAAAAGATTAAAAATTTAGGAAATAAAAATTTTAAATCGGTTATCCGCCGGGGCATTACCCTGGTCGATTTCTGGGCCCCATGGTGCGGCCCCTGCAAAGTGGCAGCACCCATACTGAATGATCTGGCCGAATCGGAAGAAAGAATTACCGTTGCCAAAGTGAATGTAGATAAGCAGCAGCAGTTGGCACAGAAGTATAAAGTCCGCAATATCCCAACTCTGATCATGTTCAGGGACGGAATGGAAGTACGTCGTTACGTTGGGGTAAAATCGAAAAAGTTTTTAATGAAAGAAATTGATGCGGAATTGGGCTAGAAATAAAATAATGCATTGCATCCGGTAATATTGGGGTTCATCTGTTTGGATTGGTAAATTGGTTAAAAGCTTTTTCTTTTCCGTCGGAAATAATACAGATCAATATTTTGCTTATTTTTATGTGCATAAACAGAACATGATGAAACTTTACGATTTATCGCACCTTCTCAATAATGAAAGCCCGGTTTACCCGGGAAAGGAATCTCCCCGGTTTAAATCTGCTGCTTCAATACCAAATGATGGCTACAGAGAGACCTGTATTAAATTCGATTCCCATTTGGGCACTCACATTGATGCACCGGCTCACATGCTTTTAAATGGGAAAACCCTGGATCAAATGCCTTTGTCTTCTTTTACTGGCCATGCAATCATTATTTCTGTTCCCGATAAAATGCGCATTGTTGAGAAGGCGTTTTTATTGGAATTTACAGACGAACTTAGGGATAATGATTTTGTGCTGTTTAAAACAGGCTGGAGCAAATACTGGGGGACTCATCAGTATATTCAGAATTTTCCAGTTTTAACACGTGAAGCGGTGCAATGGCTTTTTAATTTTTCGCTGAAAGGAATTGGTTTTGATGTTATTTCAGCCGACCCGATTGAAAGCACCAACTGGGAAAATCATTTGGCTATATTTAATAAAGGAGCCATTATTATTGAGAATTTAGTTTTTCCCGAAAATCTGACAGAAACTATCGGCACGTTTTCATGCTTTCCGATACCCTTTGAAAATGCTGACGGATCAACAGTTCGGGCAGTTTTCGAAACCTTGTAATTTCAACATTGGATATTCCTGTAATTGGTAATAGCTTAATAACAGTTAATGAAGGAAAAATTAGTTAACCCAAATGTAATTCCCGATTCCTGTTATTCAGGAGGGTAGGTTAAACTGGGTTTTCAAATCAAAATAAATTAAAATTCGAAGAACTTCCTGTACAAATAACATCACGTAACTGCCTGTTTTCCTTACTGGATTGTTCCCCGGAAAAATGTACTGGTTCCCGGCCTTTTTTCAGGTTGAGAACGGAATCAAATTTCACATATAATTTCACCCACCAAAAAAGTTACAGCTTTACCACCAATTTCAACTCTTTCACCAGAATTTTCACAATAAAGAATACCACCTCGCCTGGATACTTGCCTTGCAGTCATTCTCTTTTTTCCAAGAATTTTTGCCCAGTAAGGAATCAGCATGGTATGTGCAGAGCCGGTAACCGGATCTTCATCAATTCCTTCAGCAGGTGCAAAGAATCGTGAAACAAAATCGTATTTAATGGAGGGACCTGTTGCTATTATTCCCCGTGTTTCTACTTTTTTCATAAATTGAATGTCCGGTTTCAGGTTTTTCACTTCTTCTTCTGTTCTAAACACAAACATAAGATCTTCCCGTCCTTTAAAACATTTTTGAGGGGTAATTCCAAATATTTTAACTGCATGCTCATGCATTTCTAATTCTAAAACCTTTGACGCAGGGAAATTAAGTACTATAATGTCATTTTCCTTTTTTACCTTTAATACTCCGCTTTTTGATTGAAATATTATTTCTGGTTTATTATAATCAAGATGATTGAACAGAACATGTGAGGTGGCTAATGTAGCATGTCCGCAAAGGTTTACTTCGCTGGCAGGAGTAAACCAGCGAATTTGGAATCCTTTATCGGTTGGAATGTAAAATGCTGTTTCCGAAAGGTTATTTTCCAATGCTATTTTTTGCATTGTTTCATCTGGCAGCCATTCCTGGAGCGGGATTACAGCAGCAGGGTTACCGCTGAAGACATTTTCCGTAAAGGCATCGATTTGAAAGATGTTTAATTTCATTTGAAAAATTTACAGTTTATATTTTGTATTCAATCAAAATATGGTGCTGGTTAAACACCAGATCTTCGATATTCATGGTGTGCGGATGGGAAAATAGTTGTATTCTGTTGCCGAATGAACCCAGAGAGAAATTTATTCATGCTCATTCGCGTTTGCCGTTACAAGTCCGTTTTATTTCTGGTTTTAGTTTTTCAACAGAGTTTATGGTTAATCAACGGTTACTTCTTTTGATGATTTGGATAAATTATCTTTATCAATACGCCGTATTTTAAAGTTGAGATAAGCAAACAAAATAGTCATTAACGGACTGATGATATTAAAGAACGTGTAAGGGAGATAGGCCATAGTATCTACTCCCAGAACTCTGGATTGGGTGGCCCCGCAGGTATTCCAGGGCACCAGAACCGATGTCATGGTAGCGCTGTCTTCCAATGTCCTGCTCAATACTTCGGGTTTTAATCCTTTTTCTTCAAACACTTTCCGGAACATACGTCCCGGGACTACAATTGCAAGATATTGATCCGATGCTGTTGTATTAAAAAATATGCACGTAGCAACAGTTGAAGTTATCAGGCTGCCGGTACTTTTTGCATGTTTTACAATAGGTAAAGTGATTCTTCGGAGTAATCCTGCCGATTCCATAATACCACCAAAAACCATGGCAGCAAGGATCAGCCAAACCGTGTTAAGCATCCCGCTCATGCCGTAAGTGCTGAGCAACTCGTTTACTTTTCCATCGGAGGTGGTTAATGAAATATCACCAAACATCGCCTGCATTACCGACATATAAGAAGCTGTTGTATAATTATCAGCTATACCGGAAACAGTTTTAATAATTTCTGGCTGAAAAATGACGGCAAAAATACCCCCAAGTATAGTTCCTGCAAACAGAGACGGCAGGGGAGGAATTTTCAACATAATGATGGTTAGCAGAATGGCAGGTACTAGAAAAAGCAGGGGATTGGTATTAAAAGTGCCGCCAATGGCTGTTTTAACGGATGCAACATTATCTAAAGCACTTGTATAATCAGAAGAAAAACCTATTCCCAGAAAAATGACTAAAGTAAGGATCATGGAAGGCACAGTAGTATAAAACATGTACTGGATGTGGGTGAACAAATCAGTACCTGCCATTGCAGGAGCCAAATTTGTAGTATCGCTTAAAGGAGATATTTTGTCGCCAAAGTATGCTCCGCTAATTATTGCACCTGCAACTATGGCATCATTCATTCCCAATGCCTTTCCAATACCCAAAAGGGCAATGCCGATCGTTGCTATTGTAGACCAGGAACTCCCGGTAGATACACTTACAATAGCACTCACAACAACTGCCGTAAAAAGAAACATTTTTGGGCTTATAATGTCTAGGCCGTAGAAAATCATTACCGGCACTACTCCGCTCAACATCCATGTACCTGCAAGCGAACCAATCAACAAGAGAATTAATATTGATGGCATAGCTGAGCCAATAGTGCTTACAATCTTTTCACGAATAGATATCCATTTTATCCCCAGCCGCCAGGCTACAATTCCGGCTATGGAAGCTGAGAGCATGAGGGCAACCTGGTTTGCACCCGCCAATGCGTCCTCAAACAGTAATACATTAACAGATAATAATCCGATAAGAACCAATACAGGTATCAGTGCGGTAAATAAACCGGCTTCTCGTTTCATTTGATTTTCTTGATCTTTAAAAAGAACAAACTAAATAAAAATTTTAATGAATATTGGGTAAAATGAAAAAACAACAGTAGAAATTCATATTGATGTTATGAAGCAATTTATTTATACCAAAACATTTTATATGTTTTTTCCCGATCAAATAATTAATTGTGCTTATTTTCGTTTTTTTGATATAAAATATAGAAATGAAAGGTTTTTACCTGATATTTTTAGTACTTGTTTTTAATTTTTCTTCTGAAACTTTGGCACAGAGAAGTAATGGTCTTACTGTAGAAGGGGCTGTTACTGTAGAACAGGGCTCGGTTGATGGGGCAGTCATACAAATGTACCGTAACGGTCAGAGGTTGGATGATTATGGAATCGGAAGCAATGGACAATACCGGGTAGAATTGAATTACAATAATGAATTTTTCCTGATTTTTACCAGGAAGGATAATTTCCCGCAGAAAATCGTTGTGGATACGCATGTTCCTCTGAGAATACTTCAGGCTGATCCGATTTTTCCACCTTTTCCGGTAAATGTGAAATTGTTTACTGAGATCTCAGGGATTGATAAAACCTTTTCTGAAAATACAGTCATTAAGATCTATTACAGTGAAAAGGTCGATAATTTCATTTCCGATTTGTATTATAACGATGCGCAGATTAAGCATCTTATTGATCAGGCGATTATTCAATCACAGCAGATTGGTAAGGAGGCTGATTATTTGGCTGGACTTACAAAAGCAGAAGTGGCAGAACTCAGGAAAGAATACGATAAACTGATAAAAGAAGCTGAAACCGAGTACAAAAGAGAAGAGTTTCTTTCGGCTCTTGATGGATATAAGGCAGCTAATAAAATTTTCCCTAAGGAACAGTATCCCAAAGACCGTATCGCGGAAATCAATGACTTGCTAGGTTTGCTGATGGTGGCAGAGGAAATGGAACAGGCATTAAGTGCACGATTGCTGGCTCTTATAAATCAGGGCGATATTCAGTTTGAACAGAATAAATTTGAAGAAGCAAAGGCATCCTACCAGCGGGCTTTATCTGTTGATGCAGGTAACAGTCATGCGCAGGTACGCCTGTCGGAAATAAAGCAAATTCTTGATGAACAGCAAACTTCCAGGGAATATGAAGCACTGATTGTGGCAGCAGATAATTCATTCGATGAGTTGCTTTACGCTGAAGCCCGAAATCTGTATATCAAAGCACTGGAACTGAAAAGCGGAGAAAAATATCCGCAGCAGAAAATAAGAGAGGTTGATGAAATATTGAAGTTACAGACCCTTAATGCTGAAAAACTTCAGGGATATAAGGAGTCAATTTTCCAGGCGGAGCTGAATTTTGAAAAACAGTTTTACGACAAGGCCATTTCTTTTTATGAAAATGCGTTGACGCATAAACCGGGAGATGAAGCAGCTATCCGGAAAATTGAAGAAATAAAAGCATTAATGAGCAACCTGGCCAACCAAACCTTATACGACAAAAGAATAAAAACAGCAGATAAGGCATATAAAAAAGAACAATATGATGAAGCACTGGTGGAATACGAAGAAGCGGCAAAGCTGATGCCTTCAGAGCAGTATCCTATTTTACAAATAAAACAGATTAATGAAATTTATGCCGAACAGGAGCGGTTGGCTGCCGAAGCTGAAGCTGAAAAAGCACGCCTGGCCGCGGAAGCTGAAGCTGAAAAATTACGTCTGGCAGCAGAGGCAGAAGCAGCCGAGAAAGCACGACTGGCTGCTTTAGAGGCTGAAAAAGAGCTGCGGTATAATCGGGCAGTCTCCCGTGCCGACAGTTTGTTTGAATTAAAAGAATATGAAAATTCACTTTCTGCATATCAAACGGCACTGCAGATAAAACCGGAAGAGAAGTTACCGGAGCAACGCGTTAACGAAATAAATGAGCTTATAGGTCAGCTGGCTGCTGCACAGCAAGCTTACAATGCTGCAGTCGAACGCGGGAATGATGCCTTCAGGCAGGAATCGTTTGAAGAGGCAAAAGCAGCATTTATGGAAGCACAGCAAGCCAAACCTGAAGAAACTTACCCCCAGGAGAAGCTTACACAGATTGATTCTATAGTGGAAGCACGGGAGAAACTAGTAGCTGAAGCAGAGGCTGAAAAACTCCGGCTGGCTGCAGAAGCAGAGGCTGCAGAGCAGGCTCGTGTGGCAGCATTGAAAGCAGAGAAGGAAAGGCAATACAATCAGATCGGTTACTCTAGCCGATAGCTTGTTTAAATTGAAAGAATATGAAAATTCACTTTCTGCATATCAAACGGCACTGCAGATAAAACCGGAAGAGAAGTTACCGGAGCAACGTGTTAACGAAATAAATGAGCTTATAGGTCAGCTGGCTGCTGCACAGCAAGCTTACAATGCTGCAGTCGAACGCGGGAATGATGCCTTCAGGCAGGAATCGTTTGAAGAGGCAAAAGCAGCATTTATGGAAGCACAGCAAGCCAAACCTGAAGAGACACTTCCCCGGGAGATGCTGACACAAATAGACTCCATTGTTGATACCCGTGAACGTCTTGCAGCAGAAGCAGAAGCTGAAAAATTACGACTGGCAGCAGAGGCAGAAGCAGCCGAGAAAGCACGACTGGCTGCTTTAGAGGCTGAAAAAGAGCTGCGGTATAATCGGGCAGTCTCCCGTGCCGACAGTTTGTTTGAATTAAAAGAATATGAAAATTCACTTTCTGCATATCAAACGGCACTGCAGATAAAACCGGAAGAGAAGTTACCGGAGCAACGCGTTAACGAAATAAATGAGCTTATAGGTCAGCTGGCTGCTGCACAGCAAGCTTACAATGCTGCAGTCGAACGCGGGAATGATGCCTTCAGGCAGGAATCGTTTGAAGAGGCAAAAGCAGCATTTATGGAAGCACAGCAAGCCAAACCTGAAGAGACACTTCCCCGGGAGATGCTGACACAAATAGACTCCATTGTTGATACCCGTGAACGTCTTGCAGCAGAAGCAGAAGCTGAAAAATTACGACTGGCAGCAGAGGCAGAAGCAGCCGAGAAAGCACGACTGGCTGCTTTAGAGGCTGAAAAAGAGCTGCGGTATAATCGGGCGGTCTCCCGGGCAGACAGTTTGTTTGAATTGAAAGAATATGAAAATTCACTTTCTGCATATCAAACGGCACTGCAGATAAATGAAGAGGCAGATTATCCTCAGAAACAAATTGGTGAGGTGAATAAAAAATTGGCAGAAATGGAAACTGCCAGGCTGGAGCAAAAAAAGATTGAAAAGGATTACCAGGATGCAATTGATTTGGCCGACAAGAATTTCAATTTAAAGGAGTTCCTCCTGGCTAAGACTGGTTATGAAAAGGCAATGGCTTTAAATCCTGAAGATTCCTATGCAAAACAACGTATTGCTGAAGTTGAACGAGCTCTAAAACAGTTAGAACTGGAAGAAAATTACCAATCTATAATTTTAGCTGCCAATGGTTTTTTTCAGCAGGAATTATGGGCTGATTCCAAAGCAGAATATGAGAAGGCACTGCTGTTAAAACCCGATGAAAGTTATCTTAAAGGACAGATAATAAAAATTGATAACTTGGTTAAGCAACAGGAAATTAAGGCTCTTTCTGAACAACAGGCAGCTGCTGAAATGGATCGTCGCAGGAAGGAAATAGAACTTCGCCAGCAGACAATTCAGGAACGGCAGGAAATAAATGAAACCGGACTTAATCAGCTTTACCAGGAATATGTTTCAATGGCAGATGGATTTTTTGAAAGTAAGATGTTTAATGTGTCAAGAGCCTGGTACTATAAAGCCTGGGATATAAAACAAGATGAAAAGTATCCGAAGCAGCGTATCGATGAAATTAACCGGATAGTTGGCAGTTTGCTTTTGAGCCAACGCGATCGTGATTATCAGGGTTTTGTTAATATTGCAGACTCCACCTTCCGTGAAAACCAGCTTGCTGTTTCCCGTGGTTGGTATAACCGGGCTCTGTCTATAAAACCAGAGGAAAGTTATCCCAGAGAACAACTGCAGGCAATTGCTGATCTCATTGCTGAACGTATTGCAGGAAAATCAGGACTACAACTTGAAAATCATCTTAAAAAAGCTGCTGAAGCTTTTGAACAGCAAAATTACAATGTTGCCCGTTACTGGTATAAAAAAGTACTGGAACTGAGGCCGGAGCATAATGAAGCAACAAAAAGGTTAACTGAAATTCAAAATGCACTGAAACAGTAATTTTTAAAGTTAAAGAAGTAATTAAATTTTAAACTTTTAGGAATTGCTTTTCATGGTTATCCATTATCACCTGATGAATATGCCTGATGTCATGGCATGTTTAGATAAATTAATTTGAGAGATTTAACCCTGTATTGTTTAGGGAATTCCCTGCAGGTGTGATGTGTTTGAATTTGGTTTCATCCATTTCAATGCTTCCTTTCTGATGCATTTCAGGAGTTCAAGATTTAAATGCCATGAATATATCCGGATTATATCTACCACTCTTCCATCGATTATTAAGCCTCCATATGCGGCGTCAAATAAAGAACAAGAGCTATTGTTACGGATATTTTGGAAAAGAATTTCAAATTCGGAAAGATCAGGATAATATGGAATCGTAAAATATCCCTCATGTTTTTCATCTAAATCAAGGTAAAATCCATCCCCCGCATCTTCTAACCAAAAGCATTTATATACTTTAATAACAGGTTCGTTTTCGGGAATGTTTCTCTTTACGAAATCAACACCCTGCTCCTGATAACATTGTTGCAACATTCCAAGATGCTTGTAATCCGGAAAATTGCGGATCCGGATTGCAGGTATCCTGAAGCTGGTGGAATAAATGAATGCACTTGCCGCATTTACTTTGTTTTTGGCACAGATGTCGATGTTTTGAGTAAAACGCAAAGCCTCCTCAAGACTGTATTCCACTTCCGTAAATAAAAAAAGGGAATTGGGATCAGGCTTTTTTGGTATTTGACCATAATAATTTGAATAGGGTTGATCGGCTTCCGCTATTGTTGTATTTTCCAGGATATTTCCTGTTAAATATACCAATGATTCTTTTTTAGTAACGGAACCACAAACTTTAAGTTTATTTCCTGTTTTCATATGATCTTTAATGGATTTCTGTTTTTTATATGCTTTTTAAAAATTGCCGGATAATTTTTGATAAAAGTTTAATTGATCTTACTTATTGTAGCAAAAAATGTTACGTAAGAAAGCAATTTAAAAAAGCTAAATTTCAATTTTAAAGGCTTTAATAAAAAGACATTAAAAAAGATTCATCAAGCAGTAGCTTTTTTGATTAGAAAAGAAATTGTAATATTAACACGCCATTCGAAAAGTGGAATCAAAAATCAATTCATAGTTAAAGCATAAAAATAAAATGATTGTAAAGTTTAGACAATACCTTTTTTTGGTACTGGTGATTTTTGCTACATGCACTATTCATGCCCAAAATGAAGTGGATAAAGGATTGGAAACAATTACTGAATCTGCTGTAAAAGGACAACTTGAATTTTTGGCTTCTGATTGGACAGAGGGCAGGGCAGTAGGAACGAAGGGAGCTTATCTGGCAGCCGATTATATTGCTTCAATATTTAAAATTTATGGCATTGAACCATTTGGGGATGTGGAACGAAAAGTTCCCACCCGTGCACAACGTACAGCAGGAATGACACCAATGGCAGAAATTTCCTATTTTCAGAATTTTAGTCTGTTGGAATATTCCCCTGGAGATATTCAGAATTTATCTGTAGTTACGCAAAGCCCAGGTCGTGAAAGCGCTGCTGATTTTAATTTTAAATCCGATTTTAGTGTTAATCCGGGAACAGTTGGTCGTTCAGGCAAAGCAGCTTTGGTTTTTGCAGGTTATGGATTCAAGAGTAAAAAAGAAAATTACGATGATTTGAAGCAGATAGATGTTAATGGAAGAATAGCCGTAATATTAACAGGGTTTCCCGGGCACAAAGATACATCTTTCCAAGCCTATAAAAATTTTGCTCCTGTAGGCCGATACGCTCAATATTATCTGGAGCGCGATAAAATTGGACATTTGTCCAAAGCAGGAGCGGTGGCTGTAATTGTGGTAAATACAGAAACTGATCCAACACTTTTATGGGCAAAGAATTCAGTATATCCGGTTAAGGGTGAGTTTTACGAAGCAGATGAACCTTTTCCTACATTTTACGATTCCAGAATGACTTTACCTGGTGATACGCTTGCTTTTGATATTCCTGTCTTTAATGTCTCTTCCAGAGTGGCCGGGGAAATTTTTTCCGGTACCCATGTTCAGATTGATGCCTTTGAAGTTTCAGTAGGTGAAAAAATGAAACCTTCTTCACAGTTGTTGCCAGGAAAAGTAGCTTCTTTTAAAACTACAGTGGATTCAAAAATAGTTAAGGCACGTAATGTACTGGGAATGATTGAAGGTGAAAAGAAGGATGAATACATTGTAGTGGGAGGACATTACGACCATGTAGGGAAATGGAACGGATGGATCTGGAACGGAGCTGATGACAATGCTTCAGGGACAGTAGGGGTAATGACTATGGCAAAGGCATTTAAAGCTACCGGAAAGAAACCTGAAAAAACAGTAATTTTCTCTGCCTGGTCAGGCGAAGAGAAAGGATTGTGGGGTTCGCGATACTTTGTTCGCGAGGCAATAAAAAAAGAAATGAACATTACTTTAAACCTTAATTACGATATGATAGCCCGCGATTCGGATAATGATCCTAAGAAGAACAAGGCTTCGATGGTTTATACCAAAGCCAAAGCAGGCATTGAAGAAATAACTAAAAAGCACATCGAACAATACAACATCAACCTCGACTTAAGTTACCGTGCCTCGGAAAGACCTTCCGGTGGCAGTGATCATGCACCGTTTGCACAGGAAGGAATTCCTGTTTTTTACTTTATGGCAGCCATGCACCCCGATTACCATCTGCCTTCCGATGAACTGGATAAGATAAACTGGGAGAAAATGGTGAATATTATTAAAATAGGTTTTTTAAACACCTGGAACTTTGCCAACAGCGATGAACATCTTTTAACTGAAGAATAAAGATACAGAAAGGCTGGATTGCGGTTTCGTGTTAATGTATTATGGTCTGCTTAATACAAACAGGGGCAGGTTATGCCTTGGGATTTGATTTGTATGGCAATTTAGCCATCTTTTCTACCTCCAACGAGGGGAATCCAAATTCTTCCACCACTTTTCCCAAGATAAGATAAATGCCATCGCCACGGAAAGGGTAGTTTTTCAATGAATCGGGGAAATGCACCGTATCAAAAAATTCACCGGTATGATCAAGGAATGTTCCGAAATGCATGATTTCTTTTTTTATGGTACGTACATATTTGATGGTAACCAGCCGTCCTGTCATCCGTACTTTTTTACCGGTGCAACGGCCTAAATCCTTAGCCTGAATCTCACCCCGGAAATTGGTTCGGAGCATATCGAAAATATTTAAGCTTACCGGATAACCCAGCAGTTCAATTTCATCCCAGGCATCTTCCAGATTTTCGTGCTTCAGCTGAGGCAGCGTAAAGTTTCTTGCAGGTGTATTAAAGAGCGCAAAAGATGTTGTTTTTTTTGCCGGTTTGTTTAGCAGTAAATGTGCTTCCCACAGCAGGTTCGACTTGGCTTTGCCGGTGAAACGGAAGGCTCCCAGGCGGATAAGCAATACAAGCTGCTCTTTGGTAACAGGTACCCGTTCCATAAAATTGGACAGCGACTGGTAATTTCCATGGCAGTTGCGTTCACTCACAATCAGGTCGATGGTAATCTGCTCGAGGTTCTGTACATGCACAAATCCCAGGTAAACAGTTGTACCGGCAATGCATGTGGCACTGTTGCTGTTGTTAACACATGGTAGCTCAACAGTGGCACCCATACGTTGAGCTTCATTGATGTAAACCCAGGTGGAATAAAAACCACCAAAGTTATTGATCACGGCCACCATGAATTCCAGCGGGTAATGGGCTTTGAGGTAAAGGCTTTGGAAACTCTCCACCGCGTAGGATGCTGAATGCGCTTTTGAAAAGGAGTAGCCGGCAAACGATTCAATCTGTCGCCAGACTTCTTTTGCAATGTGCTCAGGGTATCCTTTTTCCCTGCAGTTGACGAAATATTTCTCCTCAATCCGGCTGAACTCCTTTAGTGAGCGGTACTTTCCCGACATGGCCCTGCGCAGTACATCGGCCTCGGCCAAATCGAGTCCTGCAAAATGGTGCGCCACTTTAATTACATCTTCCTGGTAAACCATCACACCATAGGTTTCGGCCAGCTGTTCCTTCATCACCGGGTGGATGTATTCAAAATTATTGGGATAATGAAACCGCCTGATGTATTCCTTCATCATGCCCGACTTGGATACCCCCGGTCGGATGATAGAGCTGGCAGCTACCAGAGTAATGTAATCACTGCACTTAAGCTTTTTCAGTAATCCACGCATGGCAGGGCTCTCAATGTAAAAGCAGCCGTTGGTTTCTCCGGTTTTAAGTTGCTGCTTCACCTTTTCGTCTTCAAAGAAACGATTTACCCGGTGAATGTCTACCTCCTCATCCCGGTTCTCCCTGATAATCTCCACAGCCTCTTTAATGTGACCGATACCACGCTGACTCAGGATATCCAGCTTTTCGAACCCCATATCTTCGGCAATGTACATATCCCAGTGGGTGGTGGGAAAGCCCTTGGGGGGCAGGTCGAGAGCCGTATAGCAGGTGATGGGTTCTTCCGAGATAAGGATTCCCCCTGCATGTATAGTGCGCAGGTTGGGAAACCCGTTCATCTGGCTGCTTAGGGTGGTAATCAGTGCGGTGATGTCGTTTTTATTGTAGTCGTTGCCGGGGTCATTCACCAGCAGATCGATTTCTTCTTTGGGCAATCCGAATACTTTTCCCAACTCCCGTACAACCGACCGGTTCTGAAAAGTAGAGGTGGCACCCAGCAGAGCAGTATGATTGCGACCGTACCGTTTAAAAATATAATCCTGCACCTCATCGCGGTCGCGCCATGAGTAGTCGATATCAAAATCGGGGGGACTGGTGCGTTTGGGGTTCAGAAACCGTTCAAAGTAAAGGTTCAGCTTAATGGGATCCACGTCGGTTATCTTCAGGCAGTAAGCCACTACACTGTTGGCACCGCTGCCACGGCCTACATGATAGAAACCGCGCGACATGCTGTAGCGTATAATGTCCCAGGCGATAAGAAAGTAAGCAGAAAAGCCAAGCTTATCAATAATCTGTAATTCGTGCCTTACCCGTTCCTGTGCCAGGGGGTTGTTCCTGCTGTAACGGTAAACCATGCCATCGAGCGCCAGCTTTTCCAGCAGCAGCTTGTCGTCGTAAGCCGACTGGCTGAAGGTTTTTTTGTTTTTTACGGTCGAAAAATCAAAGCCGATGCTGCACTCGTTCAACACTTTTTCAGTACTTTGCACAATACCGGGATACGATTCATACATTTTTTTTAACTGCATTACCGGAATCATTTCTTCATCGTGTCCTGAATACTGGCCGGGCTGCAGTTTGCTGATGAGGGTATTGTGCCCGATGGCCCTCAGGCTCTTGTGCAGGAACCATCCGGTTTGATCGCGAAAGGTAACGGGTTGCCATACGAGCAGTTTATTCTGAAAGTTCCGGTATTCGGAGGTAATCAGTTTGTTTATCTGTGCAGGCTTTATTCCGGTAAATTCATAATCCTTCAGTTCCCGCGGCTTTTTGCACCCAAAGGGATAAACTACGGTTACATCGGTGAACGGCCATCCTTTGATGGTGAATTCCTTTTTATTGAGGTAGTGCCATGTGAGGTAGTCGTTCAGCTCTTTAAAACCTGCGTTATTCTTTGCCAGCCCTGTAAAAAGCAATTCGTCGCCGTTGCGGATTTCCACACCTGCAATGGGTTTTATGCCTGCGTCGCCTGCTTTCTTAACAAATTCGGGGATTCCCATGGTGGTATTTACATCGGTGAGCGTCATAACCTCCACATTATTCCGGCGGGCAAGCGCCAACAGTTCATCGATGCTTAGCGTGCCGTAGCGAAGACTGAAGTATGAATGTACGTTCAAATACATAATCAATGTTGATTACAGGTTATTCCCGATGCCCGCTGAATGGCTCCTGAGCCGTAGCGAAGCCTGAGTTTGTCCATCGACAGGTACAGTTTTACCCGCTTTTCGTTGTTGTCGAACAGGTTGAGCTGCTGCACCCCGTGCACCAGTCCCCCCAGCTTCACCCCAATCAGCCGCACCAGCATACGGCGCTGATAAAGCCGCCGGAAGAGGCTTTTAACCACCTCAATCAGTGTGTGGTCGAAGGAGGTGTAGGGCACTTTCTGCTGCAGGGTATGGGTGTCGTAATTGGCATACCGTATTTTCACCGTAACTACTGATGTCAGCTTCTCTTTTTTGCGCAGCTTGAAGCAGAGCTTTTCGGTCATGGCAATAAGTAACTGCTCCAGCATAACCACATCAATGGTGTCATTTTCAAAGGTCCGTTCCTTACTGATGGATTTTTCTTCGGAGTAGGGAACCACCGGGGTGAAATCAATCCCGTTGGCCCGGCGCCATATTTCAATGCCGTTCTTTCCCAGCACCCCTTCCATCATCTCCATAGGAATGGCGCTGAGGGTTTCGATGTTGGCCACGCCCATCGAGCGCAAAAGCTGGTAGGTCTTGGGGCCGATCATAGGTATTTTGCGAATGGAGAGCGGGTTCAAAAAAGGTTTTACATTGTTCTTGTCCACTTCTTTCTCCCCGTTGGGCTTGGCCTCTCCGGTGGCAATTTTCGATACCGTTTTGTTGACCGACAGGCCGTAGGAGATGGGCAGTCCCGTTTCGCGGATGATTGCCTGCCGCAGTTCGCGGGTCCATTTCAGTGCCCCCCAGAACCTATCGATGCCCGTAATATCAAGGTAGTGCTCGTCGACCGAAGCTTTTTCGTAAAGCGGGGCCTTTTCTGCAATGACATCGGTTACCAGCCTGGAATACTTGCTGTATAAGTCCATATCGCCCCTGATGACCGTGGCATCGCGGCAAAGGTTCAGGGCCATCTTCATAGGCATGGCCGAATGCACGCCAAACTGCCGGGCCTCATAGCTGCAGCTGGCAACCACACCCCGGTCTGATAAGCTCCCGATAATTACCGGTTTATTGTTGAGCCCGGAATCGATCAGCCGTTCCACCGAAACAAAGAAGGTATCCAAATCCATATGTACGATTGTTCTGTCCTGAAACTGCATTTTACTTTCCTCCCTTCAAATCTTTTTATCTTGTTGATTTCTATTGTACACAGTTTAGTTTTGACTTTTTAATAATCAAAAATGATGACTACAACTTAGTCATTTCTTTGATAACAGCAAAACATTCGGGGGTAAAATGAATTTTCTGTTTTTATAAGTTTAAGTGTGCAAGCTGCTGGTTAATAAGGTCTTTTGAAAGAGGGGATAAGGTTGGGGTTTATATGGTTTAGCCTGGTTACTAAGGTGAAGAAAGTAAAATAAGGTTTTTTGCTGATTAGAATAAAGCTGAATACTGTCAGCCACTGCCGTAAATTTCCCGAATAAAAAAATTTATTTACGAAAAACACCTTAGTAACAGGCTGCAACCTTTTATCTCAAAACCTTATTCATTTCACTCCCGCTTTATTTATTACATATCTGGTTCCTATTGCACAATTCAGGAAAAAGGTTTATTTTTGACTGTATAAAAATCATATTTTTAGATTACATATCAGTCAATAATATAGATAAAACAAAATGTACCTGTCATCCAACATCCGGTTTTTACGGAAAAGGAAACGTTTTACACAAAGCACACTGGCTGAGTCACTGGGCATTAAGCGTTCGAACGTGAATAATTACGAAAACGGTACGGCCATTCCGCCTGTGCAGGTTTTGGTTGCTCTTTCCGACCTGTTTCATCTCTCTGTTGATACGCTGCTGCGCATTAACCTTTCAAGCCTTCGGGAGAGCCAACTGTATACCATTGAAAACGGTTCCGATGTATTTGTAAAAGGCAACGAACTGCGGGTGCTCACTACTACCGTCGACAGCCGGAACCGTGAGAATATTGAATTGGTTTCAATAAAAGCCAAAGCCGGTTATACCACCGGATATTTTGATCCGGAATTCATTTCGGGGTTACCAGTTTTTCATCTGCCCTTTCTTTCCCCCGAAAAAAAGTACCGTACATTTCAGATATCGGGTGATTCCATGCTGCCCATTCCCGATAAAAGCTGGGTAACCGGTGAGTTCGTGCAGGATATGGGCACCATTAAAGACAACGGATTGTATGTTGTTCTTACCCTGAACGAGGGGATTGTCTTCAAAAAGGTAGTAAATGAACTCAACGAAAAAGGTACTTTACATATGATTTCAATTAATCCCGAATATGCTCCCTATGATTTGCCTTTGGGTGAAATTCGTGAAGTCTGGAAGTTTGTACATTATATATCATCCGAAATTCCTGACTCTGTATTGAAAGAAAATTTACACCATCAAATCGAATTCATAAAAACGGAACTCGGACAGATAAAAGCCCAAATCGGACAAATTAAATCCGATACCATTAAATAGTATCGGGGTTCACTTTATGCCGATAATAACAAGAATAGGTAAATGTATTGTTGACAATTAAAAAATTATAGTCTAATTTAGCCAAAGACACTGCAACAGGGTTAGAAGTGGCAGGGTTGTTACCTGTTTTCCGGGAGCAGGGGATTGAATTTTTTAAATGAATTAATTATCTTCATGTACCCGATCAGGAATAGATGTTGCCAATAAAACGGAGTGAATACAAATCTAAATCAAATAATTATGAAAAAGAGTTTATCATCCCTGCAGGTTACAGAAGAAGATTCCCGGTCTGCTTCCATTGACCGCCGAAGCTTTATCGGAGGCGTAACTTCGGCAGCCATAGGCTTAACTGTAGTTCCTGCCCATGTTCTTGGAGGCAGCAAACATGTACCTCCGAGCGATAAAATCAATATGGCATATATTGGTGTGGGCACCCAGGGGCTTCGTGAATTGCCTGCCTTACTTCAGCTTCCCGAAGTACAGGTTACCGCAGTTTGCGATCCGCAGCAAGAGGCTATTGGTTATTATGACTGGAGCCCGAACGGGTTGTTAAATGAGCTGCGTAAAACCATTGATAATCCCAACTGGGAGTGTGGCGGCGATAATCGCATTCCGGGAGGCCTGAAAAACGGAAAGGAAATCATCGATGCCTTTTATGCAAAAAATCGTCCTGAGGGAAAATACAAATGTGCAGCTTATACTGATTTCAGGGAACTGTTTGAGAAAGAAAAAGGACTTGATGCGGTTAAGATTATGGCTACCGACCATTTGCATGGTGTTATGGCTGCAGCAGCCATAAAGCGTGGTATTCATATAACTATGCACAAGCCTGTTGCCAACAGGTTGGAAGAGGGATATCAGGTGATAGAAATGGCTAAAAAGTCGGATGTCATTACCCACTTTATTCCATGGGAAAGCAATGGCTCGATGGAGCAGGTGCTTGACTGGATCAACGGTGGGGTAATTGGCAACCTGCACGAGGTGCATAATTGGTCGAACCGCCCGTTGTGGCCCCAATATTCTGAAATTCCAGCCGATAAGCCTGCACTTCCCAATGGCTTTGACTGGGATCTGTGGCTGGGACCTGAAGCTGTAAGGCCTTATCATCCATATTACACCAACATGGTATTCAGGGGTTGGTACGATTTCGGCGGTGGAGCCATGGCCGATATGGGGCATTATAGCCTGTGGACCGTTTTCAGGGGACTTGAACTTGAAAATCCTGCAGTCGTGGAGCCTTGCCTGACTCACCTGTGCGGTATGCGTGACAATGCAACAGCCTATAAGATTCAAAATAATTACTCTTTTCCGGTTGCCAGCTCGGTACGGTTTAAATATCCTGCTAAGGGCAACCGTCCTGCTGTGGATTTGATCTGGCACGATGGCGGAATGCGTCCCCCCATACCGGAAGAGTTTTACGCTCAAAATCTTGAATTTCCGGCCGAAGGATTAATGTTCGTTGGCGACAAGGGAAAAATTTTGTCTTCCTCTTTTACACTCACCAAGCCATATGTTCTTTCGGGTAATATGAGTCTTGCCCGCGATCTCAATAAAAATGTGCAGTATGAAAAGGCCTCGGGTGTTCAGCGGTTTGTTGACGCAATAAAAAACAATAAGCAGACCGATGGAAGTTTCAGGTATGCATGGCCAATTACCGAAGCTGTTAACCTTTATTCTGCTGCTTTACGTTCAGGTACAATTTTGAAATACGATGCACAAAGGCGGCAGGTTATCAATGTTCCGGATACCAATAAATACCTTACCCGTGAATATCGCAAGGGTTGGAGCCTGGAAGCGATTTAATCATAAATTGATGACTCCACTCTTTTTCGTTTAATTTAAGGTCTGGAAAGAGATTCATCATATTATTATACTCTTTGTATGATTTTTATACTGGAAAATAATTTTGGATGATTAAAGAGATTTAAATTCAGCTGCCTATGAAAGGTGCAGGTTATTTATCAGGAACTTTCATTTGATTTGAACTGCATTACCTCCTATATGTTTAGTTTTAGGTGAAACATGAGGTAAAACCTGTTTTATCCGACGGTTTTCTTAAAATTATGAAGGAATAGAGTCCACAAATCACTTATGTGGAACTTTTCTAAATAATAGATGCCTTTGAATATGTTTAAGAAGAAAAGTTGAGTGATAATTTCCTAAGTCTTTGATTTAAATTATGATTTTAATTCGTTCTAATTCCGTCAATGTTATCTGTTTTCTATACGTATTTTGTCTTATTTCAGCTATTGGTTGCAGTAAAATAGACAAGCAATCTGCACAGGAACTGAAAACCGGCTGGCCGGTTTATCTTGGTGACAATGCCAGCAGTCAGTATTCTCCGCTTAACCAGATAACCCGTGAAAACGTACATTTGCTGAAACCTGTATGGGAATACAAGGCTGATACACTTCAAAAGGACGACAGGACACAGATTCAGTGTAATCCGTTAATAATTGATGGGGTGTTATATGGAACCTCTCCGAAGCTTAAGGTGTTTGCGCTTAATGCAGCTACCGGTAAACAAATATGGGAGTACGACCCTGCCGGAGAACCTGATTTTGCAGTAAATGTTAACCGCGGTGTAACTTACTGGAGCGATGGAGAAAGCAACCGTATTTATTTTTCTGCCGGACCTTCATTGTATGCACTGGATGCTGAAACGGGTAATCCTGTTCTTTCATTTGGAAATAACGGAAAAATTTCTCTAAAAAAAGGATTGGGGGCTGATTCAGAGGATAAATATGTTGTAGCAACGTCTCCGGGAGTTATCTATGAGGATCTGATTATTTTGGGCTCACGCGTTTCAGAGAATGCCGGTGCGGCTCCAGGCTATATCAGAGCATATAATGTTAAAACCGGTGACCTGGAGTGGTTATTTCATACCATTCCCCAACCGGGGGAATTTGGTCATGAAACCTGGCCAGAAGATGCCTGGAAATATATCGGTGCGGTTAACTGCTGGGCAGGAATGAGCCTTGATGAAGAACGGGGAATTGTGTTTATACCAACAGGATCGGCAGCCTACGATTTTTGGGGAGGAAACCGTGAAGGACAAAACCTGTTTGCCAATTGCATTTTGGCCCTTGATGCCGCCACAGGAAAACGTATCTGGCATTTTCAAACGGTTTATCATGATATATGGGACCGTGATTTACCCGCACCTCCAAACCTTGTATCTGTGATTCATAATGGCAGCGTGGTTGATGCAGTAGCACAAATTACCAAGTCGGGATTTGTATATCTGCTCGACAGGGAAACCGGAGAACCTCTTTTTCCGGTAGAAGAACGTCGTGTTCAGCCATCGGAGTTAAAAGGTGAAGTATCGTGGCCGGTGCAGCCATTTCCTGTTTTGCCGCAACCTTTTTCCCCTCAGGTATTTACTGTGGATAACATAACAGACATTTCACCCGAATCGAGGGAATATGTAGCCCATATTCTCCAAAAAGTACGTACAGGTGAACCGTTTATCCCTCCTTCCCTTGAAGGCACAATCATTTTTCCCGGTTTCGATGGTGGTGGCGAGTGGGGTGGAGCAGCCTACGATCCTGAAACTTCCCTATTGTATGTAAACAGCAATATCATGCCCTGGATTCTGACTATGGTAGAAACAGATGAAAAAACAGATGTGCCGGTAGATCCCGGCGAAAGAATTTATAAATTAAATTGTGCAATGTGCCATGGACAAAATCGTGAAGGAACCCCTGGTGCGAATTATCCATCGCTGAAAACCATCAGCAGCCAGATGCCGTATGAGGATGCACTGGATATAATTAATTCAGGAAAAGGATTTATGCCCTCCTTCCGGCACTTGACTGCGGAAGATAAAGAAATGCTGATGGCCTATTTGTATGATGAACCGAATGAGGACATACATATGAAGGGCATTAAAAACAATTTGGAAACCATTCCTTATACCCATACAGGATACAACCGGTTTACAGATCAGGAAGGCTTTCCGGCTGTAAAACCACCCTGGGGTACGCTATCGGCCATTGATTTGAATAAGGGAAAAATTGTTTGGCAGGTACCTCTGGGTGAATTTCATGAATTAACTGCAAGGGGTATTCCAAAAACGGGTACCGAAAACTATGGCGGTCCTGCGGTAACTGCGGGTGGGCTTGTCTTTATAGCTGCTTCAAAGGATGAATATTTTCGTGCTTTTGATAAGAAAACCGGTGAGGAATTGTGGAAATATAAGTTGCCGGCCGGAGGGTATGCAACTCCATCCGTTTATCAGCTGAATGGGCATCAGTATGTTGTAATTGCTTGTGGCGGGGGTAAAATGGGTACTCCTTCCGGGAAAAGTTATGTGGCATTTGCGCTTAAGCAGGAGTAACAAAATGGCAGGAAAATTAAGAATCAGAAGGTTAATAAAAAAATCGGGTCATGTTCGGATTTGACAATATCGGAAATTGGTACAACATCCAACAGCAGGTAAAGGCCAGTGGTAACATAGCTTTAATAAAATTCTGCAATTATTTTGTAATTCCGGGCCAGTCATCTGTACGGAATGGATTTGCCGGCAAACCCTCCTCATTGTACAGGTTAACATCATCAGGATTATTTGCCCAGCCATAACGAACAGCTGCAGGGACAGGTACATCATCTGAATATACTGCTACCGTGTTTTCATTTACAAGTTCTGCTTTAGCCCAGTAGAATTTCCTGTCGGTACCGGCTATTGAGAATCCTTTAAGATTTCCATGTTTGTCTTTTATTTTTAAACCTGAACCTGTTTCCGAGAATGTAATGAAGGCCCTTCCATCTTTAAATTCTACCTTCCTGTACATTGGTCCCGAATAGACAATATCTTTTCCGTAGGCAATTTTTAGTGCATTTAACGATAGTCTTTTCCCCACATCTTGTTTGTTGCGCGGATGAATGTCGCCGGCTTCTCCTATGTCAATTGTTACTGCCATCCCTGTATTGGGCAGCGAGAGCGTTTTTGTTTGTGCCTCACGTAGTTCCGCCCATTCACTTTCTCCGGGTTGATCAGGAGCCTGGGTATAATTGGCAAGGGAAACAAACAGGAAGGGGAAATCCCCCTGATTCCAATGGTTTCTCCAATCGGTTATCAGATTTGGGAAAATTCTTCGGTATTGTTTTGCCCTTTTGGCATTTGATTCTCCCTGGTACCAAATAACTCCTTTGATCCCATAGGGTATCAGCGGATGAATCATGGCATTAAAAAGAAGGGTGGGATAGGCATTAGGTCTTACATCAATTGAGGCAACGATGGGTTTTGATATGCGGAACTTCCATTCACCCGAAATATCTTCCTTTTTATTTCCAATCGTAAGAAACAGATTTTCCAGGTCGCCCCAGATACCTCCATTACCGCCAATATCCTGCACACGCACCGCAATTACATTTTTACCCCGTTTCAGGTACTTCTTATCGATGGTATATAAACGCTCCTCGTCTATTTTTCTTTCCGTTCTTCCTATTTCAAATCCATTGAAAAAAGTGATATCTGAATCATCGATTTTACCCAGATGAAGAGTAATATCGGCATTTGTTTGTTTCTCATTCAGGATTATTTCTTTCCGATACCAGCCAATACCGTCAATATCCATGTATCCCTGGTTTTCCCAATAGCCTGGAGTTTTAATACTTCCCCAGTTGTTGTCGTCGTAGTCAATTCCGGCCCACACCGGATCATCTCCTCTCATTCCAATGTCTTCTGATGGCAATTCTTCTCCAAATAGCTGCCGGATTTCTTTCCATCTTGTTTCCCAATAGCTTTTAAGATCCTGTTGCTGCAAATCAGTGAGTTTATTTTTAAAATCCGGATCCTGACTGATGACATCGGCGCTAATCCAGGTTTCAGCCGCAGTACCTCCCCATGAGGTATGAATGAGGCCAACGGGAACATTTAAATCCTGGTGCAAATCTCTGCCAAAAAAATATCCTGCAGCCGAAAAGCCTGCTGCTGTTTCAGGTGTACATTCCACCCATTCCCCTTTATTAACATCCTCCTGTGGAAATTGTGCCACTGCTTTGGGTACCGAGAACAACCGGATATTTGGATAATCAGCGGCAGCCAATTCTTTTTTCGAATTGTTGCTTTTATCCAGGCGCCACTCCATGTTCGATTGTCCCGAACAAACCCAAACTTCACCAACCAATACATTCTCAAGCTTAATGGTATTGTTTCCATTTATGACCATTGTAAAAGGTCCGCCTGCTTTCTGTACAGGAAGCCTTACCTGCCACTTTCCATCCTTTCCTGCCTTAGTGCGAAGCGTTTTTCCGTTGAACGACACAATCACCTGTTCGCCCTTTTCGGCCCAGCCCCAAACAGGAATTTCAAGACCCTGCTGAAGTACCATATTCGAACTGAAAATTTTTGGCAGTTTAACTTCAGGATGTGCGGTAAAAGCTAAACCGGTAAAGATGAAAAGTAACCAAAGACGTTTAATTTGTTTCATGACGTGGTATTTAAGAACCTATCAAAGCTATTACTTTTGGCAAAGGAAGAGAATCTTAAACAGAATTTTTTTTTCTTTGAAGGATTAAATTTACTGTAGATGCTGAAGAAAATACAAAAGATAAAGTTTCCAGTTGCAAAATAGATTGCTTATCCTTTAGGATACCGGTTATAACAGATTCTGACTGTCAAACATTTTTATATAAACTTTGGCAACATTATCTTTGATAAAATAAAACAACTTCTATGTATGACTCATAAATATACCATTGGTATTGATTTCGGAACAGATTCTGTTCGTTCGCTTATAGTGAATGCATTAACGGGTGAAGAAATTTCAAGTGCAGTTTATTATTATCCGGGATGGAAAAAGGGGTTGTATTGTAACCCTGTTATAAATCAGTACAGGCAGCATCCCAAAGATTATCTCAATGGCCTGGAGTACATTATCAGGGAGGCACTAAAACAGGCTCCTGATTCTGTAGCACGAAACACAGTTGGTATTTCAACAGATACTACGGGTTCTACCCCGGTTGCTGTTGATGAAAAAGGAATGCCCTTATCGTTAACCGGAGGTTTTGAAGAGAATCCGAATGCCATGTTTGTATTGTGGAAAGATCATACCGCAATAAAAGAGGCAGAGGAGATTAATGCACTTGCCCGAAAGTGGAAAGTTAATTATACTCAATATGAAGGAGGCATTTATTCACCGGAATGGTTTTGGGCTAAAATTCTTCACATTCTTCGCAATGATGCAGGTATACTTCGTGCTGCTTATTCATGGGTGGAACATTGCGACTGGATACCGGCTGTGCTGACCGGGAATATTCATCCCAAAATAATTAAACGAAGCCGCTGCGCGGCGGGACATAAAGCCATGTGGCATGAGACTTTCAGTGGTCTTCCTTCTGAAGGTTTTCTTACAGCACTCGATCCTCTGTTATCGGGACTGCGGGAAAGGCTTTACCGGGAAACTTTTCCCTGTGATGTGGCTGCCGGAAATCTTAGTTCTGAATGGGCAGAACGGCTTGGTCTTTCCACAAATGTAGTTGTGGGAACTGGCGCTTTCGATGCCCACCTGGGAGCTGTTGGCTCTGAAATAAAACCTTATTATATTTCAAAAGTGATGGGAACTTCCACCTGCGATATGCTTATTGTACCAGTTGAAGAGGTAGGCGACAGGCTCATTAAGGGAATTTGCGGGCAGGTAGATGGTTCAATTGTTCCGGGAATGATCGGACTGGAAGCCGGACAATCGGCTTTTGGTGATGTTTACAACTGGTTTAAGCAATTATTGGAATTCCCTCTTGTAACTATTTTGACAGAAACCCATCTTGTGGATGGGGAAACAAGTCAGAAACTGATTGATGAAATTTCGGGTAAATTAATTGACCGGCTCAGTAAAGCAGCTGAAAATATTCCTCCGGAGGAAAGCAGCTTAATAGCCCTTGATTGGATGAATGGACGCCGTACTCCTGATGCCAATCCAAACCTGAAAGGAGCCATTACCGGATTGACTCTGGGAATGGATGCTCCCCGTATTTTCCGTGCACTGGTTGAAGCCACTGCTTTTGGCTCAAAAGCCATTAACGACAGGTTTAAGGAAGAAGGCATTCGTATTGATGGTATCATTGCTCTGGGCGGTGTGGCCAAAAAATCGCCGTTTGTAATGCAAATAATGGCAGATGTGCTGAATATGCCTGTTAAGGTGGCACGTCCCGAGCAGGCATGCGCTTTGGGCTCAGCAATGGCAGCTGCTGTTGCTTCTGGTATCTATCCAAATATTGCCGAAGCTCAAAAACATATGGGGGGTGGAATTGAAAGGGAATATCTTCCCTCTCCGGTTAATGTGGAAAGGTATGAAAAACTTTATGAAAAATATGGGCAACTTGGCCAACTGTTTGAATTGCAGTTTTATACATAGTAAAAATTCACCTTCTCCGGCGTCCGGTTTTTTCCTGTATTGATGCAGCGAAAGTGCTAAGTTATTTTTGGACCTATTTATGGGTTGCAGGTTTAGAAAATTTCGGGGTTTAAAATCTTTCTGTTTCCCGGTCTGTTCATCATTAAATGAAAACATTATTAATTTTGTTGATTTAATGGGAAAAAGACGTAATGAAATAAGATCCGGGTGACGGTTCTCATATTTTTTATATCTTGGAGCCACTTTTTTATAAAATAAACAAATTGAAAAAAGGATTATCTGACAATCCCAAAAAGGGTAAAAATTTTTATGTCAGGCAAACCAGATAGTTATAACACAAATAAAAAAATAAAATATTCAAATGAAAAAATTTGTTATTTCGACAGGTTTAGTAGTAGCATGTGCTGCAATGGTATGGGCACAACCAAGAGTATCGGTGGATCCTGTACCGGGAGAGAAAATAGTCAATGTTTTAATAGGCGGAGAATTATTCACCTCTTACATTTGGCCTGAAACCATTAAAAAGCCGGTACTGTGGCCGGTCATTACTGCGGGAGGAAATGAGGTAACACGGCAATTCCCCTTAAAACAGAAGGCAGGGGAGAGGGCCGACCATCCGCATCATATTGGCGTTTGGCTAAACTACGGTGATGTAAACGGATTGGATTTCTGGAACAATTCGGAAGCTATCCCAAAGGAAAAAGCTGATAGTTATGGAACCATCTATCATGAATCGATAAAGAAAACAAAGAGTGGGAAAGGGCAGGGTCTGCTGGTAACTACTGCAAAATGGAAGGACAACAAAGGAAAGGTTCTTTTAAATGAAGTAACGGAATATGTTTTTTCTGTAGAAGGCAAAACCAGGATAATTGACCGGAGTTCGGTATTGAAGGCAGTAAATGGTAAAGTAAATATCACCGATAACAAGGAAGGAATGTTTGCCATAAGGGTTACCCGGGAGTTGGAGTTGCCCTCAACTGGCAAGGTGCAGTTAACCGATTCACATGGAAACGTCACGGAGGTGGATGCATCAAACGACAAGACAGCCACAGGAAGTTATCTCAGCAGCGAAGGAATAACCGACGACGATGTGTGGTCAACCCGTGGCCGCTGGGTGAAACTGTCAGGGGTAATAAATGGTGAAGTCGTTGCAATTGTTATTTTTGACCATCCTTCCAATCCCGGATATCCTACTTACTGGCATGCAAGAGGTTATGGGCTCTTTGCTGCCAATAACCTGGGTCAAAAAATCTTTTCTAATGGCAAGGAGGAAATGAACTTTTCAATCGACAACGGTAAGTCAGCAACTTTTCGTTACCGGCTGGCTGTATTTTCAGGCAACCCATCAGTGAAAGAAATTGAAAAAATGGCAACGGAATTTGTAAATAAGTAATTGCTGTTAAAACGGTACTTTTCACAGACAGGTTTTGGGATTCTGTCTTTCGACATTTCACTGATATATGGCATTAAACTACATCTGGATATTCTTTTTCATTTCGGCATTTGCAATCGGACTTGTAAGACTTCTGGTATTTGGTGATGCAGAAGTTTTCCCGAACATGGTAAATTCAACATTTGAAATGGCCAAATCGGGTTTTGAAATTTCGTTGGGTTTAACCGGGGTGTTGACGCTGTGGATGGGCATTATGCGCATAGGAGAACGGGGTGGAATTGTGAATGTTTTTTCCAGGCTGATCGGGCCGTTTTTTAACAGGTTATTTCCAGAACTGGGAAAGTCGCATCCGGCATACGGTTCCATAATGATGAATATTGCCGCCAATATGCTGAACCTCGATAATGCAGCTACGCCAACAGGCCTGCAGGCCATGAAGGAAATGCAGGAAACCAATCCGGATAAAAAAACGGCTTCCAATGCTCAAATCATGTTCCTTGTGTTAAACACCTCAGGGCTTACTCTTCTCCCTATAAGTATTATGGTTTACCGTGCCCAGCTGGGAGCGGTAAACCCATCCGATATTTTTATACCCATTCTTCTTGCTACTTATTTTTCAACCATTGCAGGTTTGATTGCCGTTGCCGTTTATCAGAAAATCAATTTGCTCGATAAAGTAATTCTTGCCTACCTGGGAGGTCTTTCCCTTATAATTGCCGGTATAATCTGGTATTTTTCCACCCTTAACAAAGAGGAAGTGACACAGGTTTCAAGTCTTGCCAGTAATTTTATTCTTTTTTCGGTTATTATTGCATTTATAACAATGGCATTTTTGAAAAAGGTGAACGTGTATGAAACCTTTATTGACGGGGCGAAGGATGGATTTAAAACTGCCGTTAAAATTATACCCTATCTGGTGGCAATATTGGTTGCCATCGGTGTATTCAGGGCATCAGGTGCCATGGAATGGCTGGTTGAAGGATTTTCATGGACATTTAAACAGGCAGGAATCAATACCGATTTTACTCCTGCCTTGCCTACGGCACTCATGAAACCATTGAGTGGCAGCGGTGCACGCGGTATGATGGTGGATGCAATGACCACCCACGGTGCCGATTCATTTGTCGGCAGGGTAGCCAGCACCGTTCAGGGAGCTACCGATACCACTTTTTATATCCTGGCAGTTTATTTTGGTTCCGTAGGAATAAAAAATACCCGCTATGCTGTTGTCTGCGGGCTCATCGCCGATTTTACAGGTATCGTTGCTGCCATTCTGATGGCGTACCTTTTCTTCCACTAGTTAACCGAGTCGTAAACCACAACTTTCTCCCATAAATGGGAATTTTCTTCCACGAATTTTACATGAAGGGGATGCACCTGGTATGTATCCTGTCCTGCCTGATCGTCGAAAAGTACCATGTAGGAAACGGAGTAGGAATGATCAACAACATCGCGGCTTTCGGTTCCGGCAGGTAACCCAATATGGCTCATTTTAATGGTTTCTACTTTTAGTAAATCATCAAGTGCCTTTAAAAGCTGTTTTTTATGCTTTTCATTGTCGGGTTCCTTAAGCCAGAAAAATACATGATGGATAAGGGCACCGGTCAGTTTTACCTCACCGGCTGCTGCTTTTTTTGTAACAGGGAGAAAACCGGCAGTAAAGATTCCCGCAGCCAGTTTTTTAAGGAATGATCGTCTGTTTTTCATTGTACTGTATTCTTTAAAAATGTTGAATTGATATTTCAAACGCAATAGCCGGCAGGAATCTTTAGCGAGCATCCTGGAACAGATTAATTTTATCCTTTTCGATGATTCCATGTAACAGGAAGGCATTTAAAACCGGAACCATGTAAAGATATGAAAAAGCGCTGAAAGTTGATAGGAGAGTTGACAACTGCGGCAAAAGTCAGTGTTCTTGGCTACCATGGGTTATGTTCTTTATGGGACGGCTTGAAATCCCTTTTAAAGGTTATCCTTAAAGGTATTTTTTCTGGATGAAATTCGTTATAAATTTGCTATAAATTCGTGATAAACTCGTAATAAATTTGCGATTTTATGAATTTAGTGCAAATTGTATTTGAATTTATTACGATTTGAATACACATTTAATAAGAAAATGGTACTGTAAATGTAAAATTTTGAAACATTCCATTCCCCGGGATGAATCCTTTAACCCGGGGATAGGAGGAAATTGTAAGAAATGGCAGCAGGGCTGATTAAGAGAAGGTGAGAAGGGAACTAATTTTGGTTACATTCAGTTGTCCAGGTTGTTTACCGCTCTTTTTATTGTTGAAAGTCTCTCCAGCAGAGGCTTCAGCAGGTCGAGTTTCAGCATGTTGGCACCATCCGATTTTGCAACAGCAGGATTTGGATGTGTTTCCAGAAAAATGCCATCAACACCCACAGCAATACCTGCACGTGCAATGGTTTCTATTAATCCGGGTTTTCCTCCGGTAACCCCGCTGGCCTGATTGGGCTGCTGAAGGGAATGGGTGACATCAAGAACAACGGGTACGCTGAATTCCTGCATGGCCGGAATCCCCCGGTAATCTACCACCAAATCCTGGTACCCAAAGAAAGTTCCCCGTTCAGTTAGGAAGACATTATGATTTCCCACCTCTCTTATTTTTTCAACAGCAAAACGCATGGCATCGGCCGATAGGAACTGGCCCTTTTTAATGTTTACAGCTTTGCCTGTTTTGGCTGCAGCAAGTAAAATATCGGTCTGGCGGCATAGAAATGCCGGAACTTGCAACACATCAACATATTCAGCAGCCATTTCAGCCTCTTCGGCCGAATGAAAATCAGTTACTACCGGAATATCGAATGTTTCACTTACTTTTTTCAGAATCCGGAGGGCTTTTTCATCTCCTATACCGGTAAAGGAATCGAGGCGCGATCGGTTTGCTTTGCGATAGGAACCCTTAAAAATAAAAGGAATTTGAAGTGCTTCCGTAATGCTGACTATTTTTTCTGCAATTTCCATGGCTGTTTTTTCTCCCTCAATAATGCAGGGACCTGCCATTAAAAAGAAGTTTTCAGAAGAATAATGTGCCAGATTCTTTATTTTCGGAATCATTAAAATAATTTTATTTACTATTCGGCAAAAATACAAATATCCGGCATTTGAAAAGGGAAATGACGTTAAATTCTGAAGGCAGGGAAAAAGTAAATGCTGTTCAGGGAATAACTGGAATAATTGGCAGATTAAATTTATTTTATAAATCTCATTTTTATTAGTTTTAGTGGTCATAAAAACAGATAGAATGAAGCACTATTTTTTCTTGTTTTCCCTGGTTCTTTTGGTTCCGTTTTTCACGGTTGCAGAAATAAATCCCACTGAACTGACATGTGAGTATCTGGCAAATCCGGCGGTAGTTGACGAGAAGAATCCGCGTTTAGGTTGGATAAACATTGCGAAAAAAAAGGAACGTGGCCAGAGTCAGACAGCCTGGCAAATAAGGGTTGCCGGTTCAAAAGAAAAATTAAGCACTCCCGATTTGTGGGACAGCGGAAAAACAACAGGAAATCAATCTTCCCGTGTTCGCTATGAAGGCCAACCTTTAATGTCGCGACAGGATTGCTGGTGGCAGGTCAGGGTATGGGACAGGAATGGTGTTGTTTCCGAATGGAGTGAACCGGCTTATTGGCGTATGGGTATATTGAATCCTTCTGAATGGCTTGCAAAATGGATTGGAGCACCGTGGCAGGGAGAGGAGGCTCTTCCCAAACCTGCGAATCCTTCTGTCCCGCTTCCTGAAGAACTTCCGCCGCCTGCACCAATGTTCCGGAAAGAATTCAGTGTAATTAAAAATATTGAAAAGGCAGTGGTTTATGTTACCGGATTGGGATATTTTGAATTATGGCTCAACGGAGAAAAAGTAGGTGACGATGTTTTGGTACCCAATCAGACCAACTATGGCAAACGCCCGGAATTAATAAACCTGGGTATCCCGTTGCCCGATGATTTCAGGAATTATAAGGTAATGTACCTGGCTTACAATGTAAAGGACAAGCTGAAGGAAGGCCAAAATGTAATCGGCAGTCTGGTTGGAAATGGCTTTTATAATCCGGCCAAATCCTGGGCAGAAGGATACGGTACCCCCAGGTTCATTGCCCAGATGCATATTACCTATACCGATGGTTCGGAAGAAATGGTGATTACCGATGAAAGCTGGAAGGCTTCCAAAAGCCCCATCCTGATGGATATGGTATATTATGGCGAACAATATGATGCTCGCATGGAACAACCGGGATGGTGTACTTCAGGATTTGACGATTCCAAATGGGAAAGTGTGGCGTTGCGAAAAGCCCCTGAAGGTGATCTGGTTGCCCATACTGCCCATCCCGACAAGGTGGTTGAACAGTTAAAGCCCGTCAGGATTGAAAAAATGTATGACGGAACGTATTGTATTGATTTTGGTGTGGAGGTTTCGGGTTGGGTGAAACTTTCGGATGTGAAAGGTCCTGAAGGTCATAAAATTGAAATTAAATACCTCAGCAATTACCATTCAGGCGATAACTCATATACGTTTAGTGGTAAAGAGAAGGAAAATTATGCTGCACGTTTCAACTGGTTTATTTTCAGGGAGGTGGAAATAAAAAACTGGCCCGGGGTATTGAATCCTGAGCAGATTACAGCCGAGGTGGTACATACATATGTTGAAGAATCGGCAACATTTGAAACATCCAATCCGCTTTTTAATGACATAAATAAAATATGGAAACGCAGTCAGACCGATAACATGCATGGAGGCATTGCCAGTGACTGCCCGCACCGCGAACGTTCGGCATATACCGGCGACGGCCAGGTGGCCTGTGTTACAGTGATGCATAATTTTGATACCCGAAACTTTTATCATAAATGGATTCACGACATCATTGATGCACAAATAAAGGAAACAGGATATGTACCCAATGCCGCTCCCTGGCAGCCTGGTTGCGGAGGGGGAGTGGCCTGGGGGGCTGCCATCAGCATCATGCCCTGGGAATTTTACCTGCATTACGGATCAAAAGATATTCTGGAAGATGCTTACCCTGCCATGAAAGAATACATCCGTTATATGCAATCCTGGGTGGATAATGATGGAATCATGTTTAGCCAGCGCACCGGACGTGACGGCAAAGTATTGAAGTGGTTCAACCTGGGTGACTGGGTTGCACCGGGAGATTTGCCGCCCCAGGATCTGGTGCATACGTTTTATTTCTGGCGGTGTGCAGATTTAACTGCTAAGTCAGCTGCCGTTTTGGGAAAAAAGGGTGAAGCCAAAAAGTACCTGGAGCTTGCGGAATCAACAAAAAAGGCATTTTATAAACGATTTTATAACTATGAAAAGGGGACTTACGGGGATGCCGGTGCAAATATTTTTGCCCTTAAAATGGGAGTTCCGGAAAATCAATACCTACAGGTAATCAAGTCGCTTAAGTCAAACATTAAAACCAATAATGGACATTTGGATACAGGGATATTTGGAACGCAGTTCTTTTTTGAAACTCTTTCGGAAAATGGCATGCATGAACTGGCCTATGAAGCTATGAATAAGAAAGAAGAACCCGGCTATGGGCGCTGGCTGGAACTGGGGGCAACCACTACCCGGGAGAACTGGAACACGGATGGTTCGCATAATCATCCGATGTTCGGAGGCGGTCTGGCATGGTATTACCGCAAACTGGCAGGCATGAATGCCGACCCTGAAAACCCGGGATACCGGCATATTATTTTTAAACCACAGCCACCCGATGAACTTTCATTTGTAAAGTATTACAACCACACTGCCTATGGAGAGGCAGGAATCCACTGGAGAAAAGAAGATGATTCGTTTCTGATGGATGTTGTCGTACCGGTAGGATGCAGTGCCACAGTTTATGTACCAGCTGCAAAAAACCAGGAAGTCCTGGAAAATGGAAAAGAAATTTCCGATTCAGAATTTGTAAAATCAGCCAGATATGAAGAGGATTACCAAGTATTCCATATAAGTAGTGGAAAATATACTTTTTCGGCTAAATAAGGGATTATTAATCTCTGTTGGTTTTCCGATTTACTTGAATTCTTCTGAAATAACTAAATATATAGTTTTTCATCATTCATAAAATCAGGTCTTTAAAAAAAATCTTCTAATTAACTAACAGTTTAGTTTATAAACTAAATTATTAGTTGTATGTTTGTATAGGGTATCCAAATTTAATAATTTAAAGAACTAAAAAATGAAAGCATTGAATGGATTTTTTTCGGTTTTGGTATTATTTCTAATACCTTACAGGCCTGTAATGGGGCAGGAAAACTTTGAAAAGAAGGAGTTTTTTAAAGTGGATCAGGTGCCGGAGTTTCCTGGTGGAATTGAAAAGCTAAAGCAATTAATTACTGAAAATGTTTTTTATCCTGGAGAAGCAAAAAAAGAAGGAATCCAGGGTAAGGTAATTATTTCCTTTACGGTGAACAAAAATGGAGAAGTAGTTGATGCCGAAGTTGCCCAAGGGGTTCATGCAATTCTTGATGAAGAGGCATTGCGTATTATTGAATCAATGCCTGTCTGGAATCCCGGAAGGAAAGATGGAAATCCGGTTAATGTAAGGATTACCCTTCCTGTTCAATTCAACCTTGATTCTGCGCCAAAAGAATAATCAACTAAAGCAATCGTTTTTTAACTATAATGATAGTTAAAGGCATGATTTTTGTAGTTATTGTACTCATATTCAACAGTGTTTTCTATAAATAAATTATTTAATTAAGCGAAAAATGAAAGAATTAACGAAAGCTGAAGAACAGGTTATGCAGATTCTCTGGAAACTGGAGAAAGGATTTGTGAAAGATTTTATTGATGAAATGCCTGAACCAAAGCCTGCTTACAATACCGTTTCCACAATTGTGCGCATACTTGAAAAAAAAGGATTTGTCGATCATATTGCATATGGAAAAACCCATGAATATTTTCCCATAGTTTCAAAGGGAGAGTATACACGGTCGTATATGCGGAATTTTATGCGCAATTACTTCAGTGGTTCGTTTAAGGACATGGTTTCCTTTTTTGCAAAAGATGACAATATGAGCCTTACCGATCTGGATGAACTCATTCAGGACGTAAAGCGTGATATTGAAAATGAAGATGAGAGCAATAATCGGATTTAATTCATAAAATCAGAATCAAATGAACGAAACAGTAAATTTTATGTTTGAGTCGGCTATCAGCTTGTCGTTGATGGCTGCCATTTATGTGGTTTTTCTGCGAAAGGAAACTTTCTTTAAACTGAACCGCATGTTTTTGCTGGGATCGCTTTTCTTTTCTGTAATTCTACCTTTTATAAAGTTCAGAATTTATGAGCCAGAGTCGGTAATGCTTTCTGAAGTTACCGTAACTCCCTATCGTAATTTATTGGAGGCAGTGACAGTATACGGACAGGATATAACGGTTTCGGTTGAGCAGGCTGTACTTTCTGCTTCACTTCTTATTTGGATTTACTCGGCTGGTCTTGTTTTTTTCCTTGGAAGATTTCTTTTCAGGGTTATACAAGTCGGGAGAATAGTCCACAAAACTCCGGTTCAGAAATCCAATGGGGTGAAGCTTGTTTTTCTTGAAAAGAAATGCAGTCCATATTCATTTTTAAATTACATGTTTGTCAGCAGGTCGCTGCAGAATTCCGAGGGATACGATCGGATGATGGCTCATGAGATGGAACATATAAAGCAGGGACATACATACGATGTGCTGATTCTCGAGTTACTTACAGCTTTTCAATGGTTTAATCCTTTTATCTGGATGCTTCGTCGTGCTGTACGCGAGAACCATGAATTCCTTGCCGACCGTGCTGTACTGGCTTCGGGTATAAGCCGTGGATATTATAAAAAACTGTTGTTAAACCAGATTGCCGGCGGGCAACTGGTTATTGCCAACAATTTCAATTATTCTTTAATAAAAAATCGAATTAAAATGATGTCAAAAATAAAATCTTCGAAAACTGCTGCAGCAAAAATTGTATTGGGATTAATATCAGCTGTCGCTTTGATTGTTGTATTTGCATGCGAACAAAAGGAAATGGAAGAGGTACCGGATGAAAATGAACAGAATATTACTTCCGAACCAAAATTATTGGATGAGAATGAACAGATTTTTTTTATAGTGGAATCTATGCCCGAGTATCCCGGAGGAGAATTAGCGCTCAGGCTGTTCATTGCAAATAATATCGAATATCCTGAAGCAGCGCAAAAGGAAGGTACTCAAGGAAAGGTATATGTTAGTTTTGTAGTTGATAAAGAAGGAAATGTTGCCAATGCAAAAATTGCACGAGGTGTTGATCCTTTACTCGACCTTGAAGCTTTGAGAGTTGTTAACAGTCTGCCGGCATGGAAACCGGGAGTTCAAAAAGGAATGCCGGTGAATGTCAGCTATACGGTTCCTATTAATTTTGCCCTGCAATAATTAAAAACAGATGAATGCACAATAACCTCCATTCATACATGAACTCTATGTCTGATTAAACTTTTCATGAACAGAATATTAAAAGTTATACAAACATGAACAGAATGCTTTTAGTCTTTATTTTACTGTTTCTGTTTTTAACACCGGCAATTTATCCACAGGAAAAAATTGATTTACTGATTTTGGACCGGAAATACGAAGAAGCATTGCAATGGATTGATTATGGCATCCAGAAACAGCCTGAGGCTGAACTGCTATTTAAGAAGGGACAGGTATTAAATATGCTTCAGGATTACCAGCAGGCTATAAAAGCTTTTTCTGCCGGAATGGAACTTGACCCGGGGAACAGGGAAATTCCGGCAGAAATTGCTGATTCGTATGCAGCATTGGGGAACAATCATGAGGCAAATCCATATTATCAAAAGGCAGTTGAAATGGATCCCGAAAACCTTTCCCTTGCCGGAAAATTAGGAAGAAATTACATTCAGTTGGGTGATTTCAAAAAAGCCTATTCTGTTTTTTTGGATATTTACCTTAAAGATTCAACAATCGTTTACTGGAACAAGCAGCTGGCATACAGCGCCTACCAGATTGGGGAAATTAAGCAGGCTATTAACTTATATGAGCAGGTAATCTTATTGAATCCGGGTGATTATTCTTCCTATATGAATCTTATTAAGCTTTATCAGCAGTCGGAGCAACTAAATGAAAAGCTCAGGGTTATTGAACAGGGACTGAAACAATTTTCTGGCGACGCAGAACTTTTTCACGTGCAGGCGAACCACTATTTTAGTGTTAAAAATTATGGAGCTGCAAGAAAATGTTATGAGAATTATTTTGTTGCTGGGGGTGATTCGTTATATAAAACCATGCTGAACTACGGAGTAAGTCTCTATTTTGTAAAAGAAGAAGAAAATGCCATTCCGGTATTGGAATTCTGCGCCGACCTGGTTGCCAATGACCCCTTTGTTTTGTTTTACCTTGCCTTGTGTCATAAAAAACAGACACAATATGAAGTTGCCGAAGCCTATATGAATGCAGCTATTGAATCGGCTACTCCATCATATGTTTCTGATATGTATCATCACCTGGGACAAATTTACGGCCAACAACGGAAATTTGAAGAATCGGTAGCTGCCTTAAAAAAGGCTAATGAACTGGATCCAACAAACCATGAGGTGTTGTTTGAAATTGCAACCACCTATGAAGAGTTTAATTCAAATAAAACACTTGCATTGAATTACTACAACATCTATTTGAAGGAAGCTGGTGAATTGGCCCACAATGCCAGTTATGCACTCGACCGAATGACTAGAATAAAAGAAGAATTATTTTTTGAAAAATAAAGGCTGCCGTCGGTTTGCATTCTTTCCTATATAAGCCAATACATATAATCAGCGGATATTAATAAATTTTCCTTTTTTTTCCCGGACCAGATTGGCCAGTTGTACCCTGCTTTTAACATTAGTTTTGGTGTATATGCGGTGGGTATGATCTTTTACTGTCTGCAATGTAATGAATAATTTTTCAGCTATAGCCTTATTGGTTTTACCGGCACAAATTTCAAGAACGATTTCTGCCTCCCGTTTCGAAATGTTATATTCAGAACAAAATACTTCAAATGATTCGGGGGATTTATGCGTTTCTCTGCTGGCCACAGGAGTTATAACCCTCAGGCATACCGGAAGAAGGGCACTGGTAAAAAACATGAGTAAAAATGATACTGAAATACCGGCATTTCCCAAATGGGCTGAAAACCAAAGAAGAGCAGAATATATAAAAGTTGCACCAAAATAGAGTACAAGGCACTTAATTATTTTTTTCTTTGTAAAATAGAGCGTTTTTTTTGTATTTGGCATAAAAAAAGAAAACAGAAAAACCAGGTGAATAAAAACGTTGAATGCAACAAACAACCTTAATAAAAAACCATCGGGGTTTGGTGGAGCAGTTAATAAATCGATTTGATAAAAGTATACTGCTGCCAACAAAATAAAAAGGGATCCCACATAATAAATTGACATCCAGTACCTGGTTATTTTTCGTCCATTTAATTTAAAACCAAACTTAAGAAGCATAAACCAGCTGATGATAAGGAATGGAAGACCTAAAAGCGGGACAAAAAAAGCAAGTCTTTCTGTAATTTCAATTTTCGGATTTACCTCTGCAACAAATTCCCTAAGTGCGAGGTTCCCCCATATACTGTAAATAAAAAATGAAAATATGAAAATTTGCTGGTACAGCAACAGTTGAAAGGCATCATTTTTATTTTCTTTAAATTGCTGGTATGAAACTAAAATTCCAATTAAAGCTAATCCGGAGGAAGAAATGAAGACAGCCAGAAAAAGTATTTTTTCGGCAACCATTTTTAATGTTCTTAGTTTAGCTGATTATAAAAAAAAAATTCTTTTTTCAATTTCTTATTCCATCCTTTTAACAAATGGCTGGATTCTATAAGGACTACCAAAGTAGCAAAAATTAATATTCCTACCAAAGTAGCTGGTAGGAATTTATTCTAAGTGTTACCTTTGAGAAGGTAATCAGGAAAGTAAATCAAATTCAGATTAAATGGAAAAATATTACAATCTGCATCCTTCCATAGGAGGAAGCTTCAGTTATGGCTGGAGAAAAATATTTGACAAGGCATTTGTAACTTTATTGCTGGCTGTTATTATTATGGGATTGCTGAATGGACCATTGGGTATAACATGGAAAACCGATAATATTAACTGGTTTAATTTGTTCTGGGGGGTTCCAGTAGCTTTGATTGGTTTGGCCTATGGATTTCTTTTCAAACCCGTAATAAGTTATGGTGAAAGATATCTTTTTTTAAAGGCTATGCGGGAGGAAGAAACTGATTTGAGGCTTCTTTTCGAAGGATTTAGAAGCAAATATTTAAAAATCATTTTGGCAAATTTGATAGTAATTGCATTGGCTGTAATTGGTTTTATTCTGTTAATCATTCCAGGTGTTATAATTCTTGTAAGGCTGGCTTTTGTACCCTACCTTGTGATGGACAAAGAAATGGAACCCATGCTGGCTGTGGAGAAAAGCTGGCAGTTAACCCGGGGGCACGGATGGAAAATTTTTTGGATGGCAATCATTTCCTTCTTTATTATTATAGCAGGAGTAATGGTATTTATTGTTGGGGTTATTGTTTCATTTATGTGGATAAATGCTGCTTTTGCAACCCTATATCAGTCGGTAATTTATCAAAGTGACGAAGAAAATCCGATTCCTATATTAGGAGTAAACGAAGTTTAAATGAATGTAAAGAGCAAAAGCTGTATTCATTTTCTCTTGCAGCTTTTTTTCTCGGCAGTTTGCGGTGTTCTTCTGAGATTGATTATTTTTGGTATATGAAGAAGCCAGTTTTATTTCTTGTCATTTTTTTAACTTCATTTTTTGTACATGCCCAATATTATCAGACCGGTCAGGATCCTGCATACATAAAATGGAGACAAATAAACACACGAAATTTCCAGCTTATTTTTCCCGATTATTATGAGGAACAAGCTAAAAAACTGGCGGGAAATCTTGATGTTGCCTATCCTTATACAAGTTTTTCACTGAAGCACAATCCGGGAAAAATACCGGTTGTATTACATACCCAGACGGTGCAGTCGAATGGAATGGTTGCATGGGCACCCAAACGGGCTGAATTTTATACTACACCACATCAATCGATGTATCCACAGGAATGGCTTGAACAGCTTGCGTTACATGAATTCCGTCATGTTGTTCAGGTTGATAAAATAAACAGTAACCTGCCCAGGTGGGCAAGATATTTACTTGGAGAACAAGGAACGGCCCTGGCATTTGGAGCTTATCTGCCCTGGTGGTTTATCGAAGGTGATGCTGTAATTACCGAAACGGCGCTGAGTAATTATGGCCGTGGACGGCTTCCTTCATTTTTGATGGAACACCAGGCTCAGTTGGTGGAAAAGGGCATATTTGTATATGACAAAGCTTTGTTTCGATCTTATATTGATTATGTGCCAAATCATTATAAATTAGGATATTACCTGGCTGGAAATCTGAGGGCTAGGCATGGCATTGATATTTGGGAGGAGGTTATTACCCGGGCAGGAAAAAAGCCGTTATCCATTTTTCCTATGAACCAGGTATTGAAAAGAAAAACAGGTAGGAATGTCGTACAAAATTATTATTCAGTTTTCGACAGTTTGCAAGCTGTTTGGAAGGATTCAGATCGGCAATACCATTCAGTGCCTTTTGATGTTGTTTCAAATGATGCAAAATTCTATACAAATTACAACCATAACCACTGGTTGAATGATTCGGTAATAATTTCATATAAAACTGCTTATAATGAAATTCCTTCATTCGTGATTTTATATCGGAACAAAAATAAAGAATCGAAGTTATTTTTTCCGGGTTCTGTTTTTAATGAATCTGTGGGGTACAGAGACAACTGGGTGGTGTGGTCGGAACAGATTGATGATATTCGCTGGCAGCACAGCGGATACTCACTTTTACATGTTCAAAATGTAATTTCAAAAAAGAAGATAGAGATATCTCCGGAACATAAAAGTCTAAGTCCATCAATCTCCCCCGATAGAAATAAATTAGCTGTAGTGGAAACAAATTTTTCAAACGAACATTATCTGACAGTATATCGATTACCTGATGGAAAGCTTTTACAAAGATTTCAATCCCCTGAAAACAACTATTTTTTCTCCCCCGAATGGCTGAATAATGATGAAGTTGCTGCAGTTATGCTCACCCAAACGGGTAAGAAGCTGATTCGCATTCATTTTAAATCAGATAGTATTGAGCAGCTTCTTGATTATGATCTGGGAGATATTAAACATTTACGTCTTTCAGGAAATTACCTGTATTTTATTGGATCCTATTCGGGAAAAAACAGTTTGTACCGGCTGGATTTGAAAACAAAATTGGTTGAGCTGGTTTATGAGCCACGTTTTGGAGTCGAATCTCCTGCCATCTCGGCAGACGGTCGGAGAATAGTATTAAGCGATTATACTGCTAACGGATATCGACTGATTGAAGTTTCAGCATTAAATGAATCCATCAGGAAAATTGAAGACATATCCCCTCACAATTATTTACTTGCCGATATATTAGCAAGCCAGGAAGCAGGATTTCCTGTTTTTTCCGATACAATAGCAAATGCTTATACTATTGAAAATTATAGCAAGGCTGGTCATCTTTTTAATTTTCACAGCTGGGGACCCTTGTATATTAATCCGGAAGCTTATGAATTTTCACCGGGTGTGAGCCTTATGTCGCAAAATGTATTGGGAACCAGCGAAACCATTTTGGGTTACAGATGGGATCTGGCAGAAAACACCGGAAGAATATTGGCCAGATATTCCTATAAAGGCTGGTATCCAATTTTCGATATCGATGTTTCTCATGGTAAAAGGGCATCCCATTACAGTTTGATCCAGCAGACTTCCAATGAAAATGGTATGGTCAGCCGGGATACAATACAACAGCGATTTACCTGGGGAGAAACAACTGCAGGATTAAAAGCAAGGCTACCTTTGATGTTTGATAAAGGTCCTTTTAACAGAATCATACAGCCAGAAGTGCAGTATGGGTTCAATTATTTCAGACATCAGGAATTGACACCACACCAGTTTCAAAAGGGAAGTTTTCATTCACTAACTTATCGTCTTTATCTGTACCAGTTGCTAAGAACCAGTTATTTGGATATGTACCCCAATTTTGGAATTATTCTCGATGGAGTTTACCGGCATTCTCCTTTAGGAGCAATCAGAGCCGGCAGAATAAAAGCCCTGCAGTCGGTGATTTATTTACCGGGAGTAATGAATAATCATGGTATAAAAATTTATGCTGGCGCTCAACATAAAGAAGCGGAAGGAACAATGGGATTCAACGATGTTGTTAGATATGCACGGGGATGGGGGCGAATTAATACTACTTCTATTTCTACAGGGGGAATCGATTATAAATTGCCATTGTTATATCCCGACTGGGATTTTTGGGGACTTCTATACATACGCAGGATAAACATGTCGCTTTTTTCAGACTATACCCGTTTGAAAGGGAACTTCTACAATAGTGGAAAGGTAACGGGCAAATTTACCAAAGATATTACTTCTCTTGGAACTGAAATCACTGCCAATACAAACATTTTAAGATTTTATGCTCCCTCTGTGGTAGGGTTTAGAGCTTCATACCTTCCTGAATTGGAAGGTGTCTATTTTAATTTTCTTTTTTCAATTGACTTCACCTCTTTTTAAAGTAACGACAGTGAATTCAGCAGGCATATCGAGTCGCCATGGAACACCAACTGTTCCAAATCCTGTATTCACATACAAAAAGGATGTTCTGCTATTGTATAAACCACCCCAGTTTTTCCTGGAAAAATAAGCCATGCTGAAAGGAATTCCTGCTACTTTTATTCCCCATTGCATGCCGTGGGTATGGCCTGAAAAAGTGAGTTCAATGTCTCTCTGATTTTCAACCTTACTTTCCCAATGTGCCGGATCGTGTGTAAGCAGTATAGTAAAAGCTTCGGGAGGGATACCCAGCATTGCAGAATCCAAATCGGCGTATTGAGGAAAGGGAGGATGACCCCAGTTCTCAACACCTGTCAAAAAAATAGAATCTTGACCATTTTTTATTACAACATGTTCATTTCTCAATAAGCGGAAACCCAAATGCCGGTTTGCATCGAGTATGGCTTTGAAATTGGCTTGTTTTTTATTCATACTTTCCCAATCGGTGTAATTGCCATAATCGTGATTGCCCAATATCGAGAAATTGTTTCCATTTTTGTTAATTTGTTGAAAAGAGGATTCGAATCCATTTGTTTCGTATGCAAAATTATTTACCAGGTCACCAATAAACAATATTAAATCAGGTTTATTTTTTTCAACGACCAATTTTGCCTTTCTTAAAAGTCTGTCGCTGTAAATTAACCCACCTAAATGCGCATCTGTAAAAACAAATATTTTATATCCGTCAAATTGTACAGGAAGATTATTGAAAGATAACTCATGGTGAACTGTTTTCGTCTGTCGCGATCCTGCAACAATTCCAAATACCATAGAAGCTGCAATACCAATGGAGATTATCATTCCAGTAAAAGGAATAACCTTTGACTTCTTTTTCATAAATATGATGTGCAGAAGGTATGAAAGAGCATTAGGCAAATTATATAAAAGAATGGTAAATAATAGCGAATTATAGATTAAATAAAAGGAGTAGTTGGTTGCTTCTCTGGGATTATTGGGATAGATATACAGAAAAACGAAAAGGAGCAGTATTAGGATGTGAACTATAATAAAACCGATGTTTATTATTTTTCTTGATTGTTTTGAAGCAATTGTATGAATATTTTTTCCTGCTCCAATAATTACCAGTAAAAAGAATACTAAAAATATCACCGTATATATTAGTGGAAATGATCGCATGCTTTATTATTTTAATGATAAATATTTTGTATATAAATTCACTTTTAATCTTTTAAATAATTTAATATCAGTAACATGTAATAAAAATCAGTTGTTTTAAGCCACTGAGGTTTTCGTATTACATCTTATACTGGCAAATGTAAGTATTCATTAGAAAGAAATTTGCTATCGAATTGAATTATAAAAAAAGCAGGATTAAAATTTTATAAAGGGTTTTATCTTATTCCATTTTAATTGAAGCTCATCAAATAGACTTGATTTTTGCAATTTAACCTCTGCATGTCCATATATAAATATCCGCACCCCGGAGGTTTTTTTTTCCAGAATGAAAATAATACTTCTAATAGGTAATAATCATGAATTTTAACTTCTGTCAGATAATGTGATAAGAAGAAACAATCAAGGTTTTTAACAGAGGAGTTAAAAGTGGTAATTTGTGTAATCGGTTTTATTGAGGACAAAATGCATAAAAAATTTTCTTTTCTGTTCACAACTGCAATTTTGTAAACATTATTAAAAATAATTATACATTAAAACAGATATTACTGAAACATTATTTACAAATATACTCGAACACTCAAATCAGTTTACAAATATGTAAATGAAAGCAAAAACGATTATTATTACAAAAGTATCATTCAGATAGAAAAGAGAGTTGATAAATTGTAATTTATTATCGAAATTGATTTACGTAAATAATTATAAAGTTCATTTATGTGATATAAAACAGGTTTCATTTTTACTAATAAAATGAGAAAAAGAATGAATGTCCAAAACAGTAACACCAATAAATTTAATCATCATAAAATTCATTGAATATGATAGTTATATATAAGAATATAAACTTAAATATAGCCTATGGAGAACCTAATGACCATTAAGTTAGAAAATTATTATATTTTTAATTCATAATAAACTAAAATCCAGTAAGTAAACTGTTAATATATAAAGTGTTTTACAGATCGATTAAAAATTAATTTAAATACTGTAAATCAATTTATTAGGTATAAATTCTAAAAGTAAGTCTGAAAAGGTGTGTGTTTAAAATTCTGAAATAATATGTAGGAAATGTGAATCCAATGAATTACATTTGTGCATACAAACCAAAAGTATAAACATAAATGAAGGACCGCATCCAACAAATTATTGAGTATAAAGGAATTTCACCAGGAGATTTGGCTGAGATTCTCGATGTTCAACGTTCTAATATTTCACATATATTGAATGGCAGGAATAAACCCGGTGCTGTGTTAATTGAAAAGTTTCTTCAGGCATTTCCAGATATCAATGCCAGATGGCTGCTTACTGGTGAAGGAAGAATGGTGATTGAGAATACAGAACATGAGTTGCAGAATATAACAAAACCGTCTAAGGACAATATAAGAGGTAATCAAGTATCTCATTCATCCGATCTTTCTTTTAGAACAACTGATTCATCTGGAAAGAATAAGATCATTGAAAAAATTGTTCTGCTTTATTCTGACGGAACATTCACATATTACAACAATAAATAGAAAATATCCATCTCTTATGTTGTACAACATGTAAATTATTTTTACAAATGTTTTGGTAAATAAAAAAATATGTTTTACATTTGTAACGTATTTATATTATTTATGACAGGATGATAATTTTAATTATACTTTCTGATTTACAAACCCGGAATTAAATTTTTCACGTTGAGAGGCAAAACCATAAACCGTCAGGAACTCCTGGCGGTTTTTTATTGCTGTAGCTCGACAAGTCGAATTTAAATGGAAATAAAATTATATTTATCTTTGCCGGTAAATTTATGGGTATGGGAAAAAAAGCTGTCAGCGATTTTATCTTAAAAGATAACATTAAACTAAACGAGACCAATTATCTTCTCCGGCTAAAAGCATTTGACACCCTTCCTGTTATCAAACCAGGGCAGTTCGTAAATGTTGAAGTTAAAGATTCTTCTGAAATATTTCTTCGTCGTCCCTTTTCTGTATTTGAAATGGATTATGAGAATAATATACTATCAATACTTGTTAAAATTTTAGGCAGGGGATCAAAAAAACTGACGGAGACAAAACCGGGAACTATTCTTAGTCTGGTGTATCCTTTAGGCCGTCATTTTACCTTTCCCGATAAGGATGATAAAATTCTAACAGTTGGAGGAGGCAGCGGTTTAGCTCCTTTGTTGTTTCTTGTAAAAGAATCAGGTCTTCCAGCCGAAAATGTTGATATTTTAGTTGGAGCACGAAGTGTTGACGATCATATAGATTTAAATGCATATAAAAAATTTGGAAATTTATATTTTACAACAGAAGACGGATCTATGGGTACTAAAGGACTTGTTATCCATCATCCTGTATTCTTGGATAATTTATTCAGCTACAATAAAATATACGCCTGTGGACCGGAAGGAATGATGAAAGCAGTGGCAAGAGAAGCTAAAAAAGTAGGAGTATCGTGCGAAGTTTCATTGGAAAACCTAATGGCATGTGGGTTTGGTGTTTGCCTTTGCTGCATTGAACCTACTGTTAGAGGAAATCTGTGCATATGCACGGAAGGTCCTGTTTTTAATATAAATGAACTGAAATGGCAGATTTAAGAGTAAAAGTACATAACCTTCAGATGAAGAACCCTGTGATGCTTGCTTCGGGAACTTGTGGTTATGCCGAAGAAATAAATGAATTTTTTGATGTTTCAAAACTTGGAGGTATCTTTTTGAAAGGATTAACATTGCACAACCGCGATGGCAACCTTTATCCACGAATGGCTGAAACACCCTCCGGAATGCTTAATGCTGTGGGTTTGCAAAATAAAGGCATTGATTATTTCATTAAAAACATTTACCCTCGTATTAAAAGTTATGATACACATTTAATTGTGAATGTGAATGGCTCTACCGTGGAAGATTATATTGAATTAACTGAAAAAGTAAATGAACTGGAAAATATTCCTGCCATTGAACTAAACATTTCTTGTCCGAACGTAAAGGAAGGTGGTATGGCTTTCGGAATAACTTGTCCTGGGGCTGAGGCCGTTACCCGAGCCGTACGTGAAGCATACGATAAAACGCTTATAGTTAAGCTTTCTCCTAATGTTACAGATATATCTGAGATTGCAAAAGCAGTGGAAGGACAGGGAGCCGATAGTGTTTCTTTAGTAAATACATTTGTAGGCATGGCTATTGATGCAGAAAAAAGAAAACCATTATTGTCGACCATTACAGGCGGCTTGTCAGGCCCTGCAATTAAACCCATAGCATTGCGGATGGTCTGGCAGGTTGCCAGGGCAGTAAATATTCCTGTGATTGCCATGGGAGGAATAATGAATGCCACTGATGTAATAGAATTCATGCTTGCAGGTGCTGCTGCTGTGCAAATAGGTACAGCTTTGTTTAAAAATCCTTTCATTCCGTTACAAATTATTGATGGAATTAATGAATATCTTGACAGACACATGATAAGCTCCGCTGAAGAATTAACGGGCGGGTTACAAGCATAAATGTTAATTTTATGCACAAAGAATCCTGTTTCATCTTTTATTTCTTTAATCCACTCAAAAAATTATTAAAATTGCAATGTGAACATTTCAATTTTATTCGTGTTTAAGAATCTTAAAATAGCAAAAATCATTTATTCTCATTTGTATGTCAAAATTTAACATCATTATGCCCAAGCTGGGTGAAAGTATTCTGGAAGGCACAATAACAAAATGGTTTGTAAAAGAGGGAGATACCATTGAAGAGGATGCTATGCTTTTTGAGGTAGCTACCGATAAAGTGGATTCTGAAATCCCTTCCCCTGTTGACGGTATTATTTTCAAAATTTTTCATCCTGAAGGTACACTTGTACCAGTGGGAGAAATTGTTGCAGTTGTTGAAACAGAAGAAGAAGTAGAAACTGTTGAAGAAACGCAGGATGTAGATTCTTCAAAAGAATTTTCAGAAGCAGAAAAAACCTCAAACAATACAGAAGAATTTAAAACACAAAAAGCCGACATTGAAGTTTCTCAGCCTTCAAAGGAGAAGTCCAATCGCTTTTATTCACCTTTGGTCCGAACCATTGCCAAAGAAGAAGGTATTTCGGCAGCAGAACTTGAGTCGATTGAAGGATCAGGGACCAATGGAAGAGTTCAGAAAAAGGATTTGCTGGATTACATTGAAAACAGAAATAAGGCAAAATCTTCTGCCACTGCTAGAGAAGACATACCAGAAACAAAATCTGATGACAGCATTAAGCGGAAAGCGGTACCTCCTGTTACAGCCGGTGAAGGAGATAAAGTTGTAGAAATGGACAGGGTAAGAAAGATCATTGCCGACCATATGGTAATGTCTAAACAGGTTTCTCCCCATGTTACCTCAGTTGTTGAAGCAGATGTAACTGAACTTGTATTTTGGCGAAATAAAAACAAGGAAGCATTTCTGAAAAAGTATGGGGAGAAAATTACTTTTATGCCTTTTTTCATTGAAGCCACTGCCAAAGCTCTGGCAGAATTTCCTTTGGTTAATTCTTCGGTCGATGGCGATAAAATAATCTATCGAAAAAACATAAATATTGGTATTGCTGTTGCCAAAAACGACGGAAATCTTATTGTGCCGGTAGTAAGAAATGCGGAACAGAAGAACCTCGTGGGGCTGGCAAAAGATTTAAACCGACTCGCAAATGCTGCCCGAGATAATAAACTTTCTCCCGAGGAAATTTTGGGAGGTACCTTTACTATAACCAATTTCGGTTCATTCCGAAACATAATCGGAACACCCATTATTAACCAGCCTCAGGTAGGAATCCTTGCAACAGGAAGCATTGAAAAGAAACCTGCCGTTGTGGAAACTCCCACCGGAGATGCAATAGCTGTCAGGTATAAAATGTTCCTCTCTTTGTCATACGACCACCGGGTGGTCGACGGTGCCCTGGGAGGTGCTTTTTTAAGAAGGATTGCCGATATCCTGGAGCAGTTTGATATTAATCGTTCAATTTGATTCAATTTATGAAAGATTTAAAAGTACCAAAAATTCATACAATAAAAATAACCGACAAAAATACACTTGAAAAATGGTTTCGGCTGATGACTATTGGCAGAGCTATTGACGATAAAGCACCAAATTACCTGAAGCAGGCTATTGGCTGGTCTTATCATGCTCCCTATGCTGGTCACGATGGAATTCAACTGGCCGTTGGCCAGATATTTGAAAAGAAGAAAGATCATATGTTTTTGTACTATCGCGACATGCTGACTGCCTTGTCTTGCGGATTAACTCCCGAAGAAATTATTCTCAACGGGATATCAAAAGCAACCGATCCTTCCAGTGGCGGACGGCACATGTCGAATCATTTTGCCAAACCTGAATGGAATATTCACAGTGTGTCGTCCCTTACCGGTAATCATACATTACATGCCGTGGGGGTGGCAAGAGCTATTAAATATTATGGTGAAAAATCGGTTGCAATAAGTAATCAAGGTGAATCATCTGTTAGTGAAGGATTTGTATATGAAGCATTTAATGGCGCTGATAAAGAAAAACTTCCGGTGATATTTGTTATTCAGGATAATGGATATGGTATTTCTGTGCCTAAAAAGGATCAGACTGCTCAGCGGAAAGTAGCAAATAATTTTATCAGCTTTAAAAATCTCAAAATCATCCACTGTAACGGTAAAGATGTTTTTGATTCGATGAATGCGATGATAGAAGCCAAACGAATTGCAATTGAAGAAAGTATCCCTGTAATTGTGCAGGCAAATTGTATCCGCATTCATTCCCATTCAAACTCCGACGATCATTTACTTTACAGAAGTGAATCGGAACGTAATTATGCAGAACAGTACGATCCATTATCCAAATTCAGAAGAATGCTCATAAGGTATGAGCGGTTTTCAGAAGAAGAAATTCAGGCCATTGAAGAGGAACTGAAACTGGAATTAAAAACTGCACATAAAGCAGCACTTAAAGCTCCTGATCCTGATCCTAAATCAATATACGATTTTGTTACTCCAGATCCTTATGTTTCAGAAAAATATCCCGATGGATTGCATCAGGAGCAGGGTAATAAGAAAAAACTTATTACTGCATTAAATGAAACACTAAAGGCAGAATTCCGCCGAAATCCTGATACATTTATGTGGGGACAGGATATGGCAAATAAAGATAAAGGAGGAATTTTTAACGTTTCCAAAGGTTTGCAACAGGAATTTGGTCTAAAACGAGTTTTTAATGCCCCTATTGCTGAAGATTTTATTGTCGGTACTGCAAATGGAATGTCACGTTATAATGATAAAATTAGAATTGTTATTGAGGGAGCTGAATTTGCCGACTACTTCTGGCCAGCTATGGAACAATATGTTGAAGCCAGTCATGATTATTGGCGATCGAATGGAAAATTTGTTTCCAATATGACCATTCGCCTTGCTTCGGGAGGATACATAGGTGGTGGATTATACCATTCCCAAACTATTGAAGGTTCGTTGGTTTCCATACCGGGAATACGTATAGTTTATCCTTCCTTTGCAGATGATGCTGCCGGATTACTTCGTACTTCTATCCGATCAAGGGGTGTAACTATGTTCATGGAACCAAAAACCCTTTACCAAAGCCCAAAGGCTGCAACTGCGGTTCCCGATGATTTTGAGGTGCCGTTTGGAAAAGCGAGAATTCGGAGAGAAGGAAATGATTTAACTATTGTTACATATGGGAATGCAACTCATTTAAGTCTGGAAGCTGCTCAAAAACTGCAAGAGGAAGGATTTAACGTGGAAGTGATTGATTTGCGTTCCCTAATCCCGCTTGATGAAGAAACTATTCTGAATTCTGTTAAAAAAACCAATAAAGTTCTTATCACTCATGAAGATAAAGTGTTTGGAGGATTTGGCGGGGAATTAAGTTCCATTATTACAGAGAAGGCTTTTGAGTTTCTTGATGCTCCTGTAAAACGGGTGGGATCAACATATACCCCGGTGGGGTTTAATACCATTCTAGAAAAAGCTATTCTACCTAACGCGCAGAAAATTTATGATGCAGCAAAAGAATTAATTACTTATTAATAAATGATTATCAGAATGAGCAGCAAAACAGCTATAATTTATAGTTTTCATACACGCAAATCGAAAAAAGTTGCCGAAAAAGTAATCGATGTGTGGGGAAAAGAGGATATCGAACCAGTGAATGCTGAAGACCTTGGAAAAGAGATTTTTGAAAAATACGATAACTTTATTTTAAGTGCCCCAACCTGGTTTGATGGGGAACTGCCCAACTATTGGGATGAGTTTGTACCTGATCTGGAAGAAATGGATCTTTCAGGTAAAAAGTTTGCAGTTTTTGGATTGGGAGATCAAAAGGAATATTCTGAAAACTTTTGCGATGCTATTGGAATTTTAGTTGAAATTATTGAACAATGTGGGGGTGCAATTGCTGGACATGTTCCGGTTGAAGGTTATACATACGAATCATCAAGGGCTCAAAGGGGCAATGAATTTGTAGGTTTGCCTCTTGACCAGGAAAATCAGGCAAGATTAACCTCTGAAAGAGTAAAAAACTGGGTCGAAAAATTGAAAATAGAGTTTAATTAATAGGTATCTGAAATTAAAGCGGAATAAATGCCTGCAGAAATGCAGGCATCTTTTTTAGTGTACCCTGCCATTGTGAGGTGGAATCTGAAGGAAATCCGAAGAACAAAACTCCACCCATGGGAACACAAACCACATCAGCTATTTCCGGCAGGATAAGAATGCAAAACAAATCGAGGATCAAAGACTATCTGTACACAGGAATGTAATTGCAGTGGAGAATTGAAGCGGAAGTACATGGAATTGTCTAAACCAGGTAAATCTATACTTCATAATCCGTTAATCTGACACATCTTTTTGCAGAATAAATTGCAGTATTTTTAGGATATACCAAAAATACATATCCGTGAAGCCTAAAATTTTGACATTAAAGTCTGTTATATTCAATAAGTTGCACAATTGTACATTAATATAAATTACAAATGTGTATTAATGATTTTGGTTTTATGAATTTTCTGCACGCATATGTAATATTATTTTTACTTATGTAACATGCAATGCTCTATAACAGGAAGTAGTTACATGTCATATATGACATCTGATATTAAAACTGATTAAGCAAAATGCATTTCATATTGTTAAGCACAATAAATTTTCCGTATTATTTTATTGTTGTTCGTTCAATTTAAGCAGGCATTAGTTTTCTTATACATTTTATTAATTAATTTTGTGGCTTTTAAAAACTAAAACATATCAATCGTGTCTGAAACAAGATACATATTTGTCACAGGTGGAGTTACATCATCTTTGGGTAAAGGAATTTTGGCATCTTCCCTGGCTAAGTTACTTCAGTTAAGAGGTTATACCGTAACCATTCAGAAGCTGGATCCTTATCTCAATGTTGATCCGGGAACTTTAAACCCATATGAGCATGGAGAATGCTATGTTACTGAGGATGGAGCCGAAACCGATCTGGATTTGGGGCATTATGAACGGTTTTTAAATGAACCTACCTCACAGGCAAATAACGTTACTACCGGCCGTATATATCAGTCGGTTATAAGTAAAGAACGCCATGGCGATTATTTGGGCAAAACTGTTCAAATTATCCCGCATATCACTGATGAAATAAAACGAAGAATTAAAATCCTTGGTTCGAAGGGTAAATATGACATTGTGATTACCGAGATTGGTGGCACAGTGGGCGATATTGAGTCGTTGCCATATATTGAATCGGTAAGACAGCTTAAACGTGAGTTAGGTTCAAGGGCATTGGTAATTCACTTAACTCTGGTACCTTATCTTGCTGCAACCGGGGAATTAAAAACTAAACCAACCCAGCATTCAGTTAAACTTTTGCTTGAAGCAGGGGTTCAGCCTGATATTCTTGTTTTGAGAACTGAGCATGAAATTGATACTTCTATACGTGAAAAAGTAGCCCTGTTTTGCAATGTGGATCTCGATGCGGTTGTGCAATCGGTAAATGTTCCTACCATATATGAAGTTCCTAATAAAATGTTGGCAGAAAAACTAGATTTAACAGTGCTTAAAAAATTGGGGCTGGAAATCAGTGAAGATATTAAGCTTGGGGCGTGGAATGAATTTCTTGAAAGATTGAATAATCCAAAATATTCTGTAAAAATAGGCCTTATCGGTAAATATGTGGAGCTCAGGGATGCATACAAATCAATTGCTGAAGCTTTGGTCCATGCAGGGGCTGAAAACCAGTGCGACGTTGATGTGGAGTGGATCCATTCTGAATCATTAGAGCAGGATAACCATATTGAAATGCTTTCCGGACTGAACGGCATCATTGTTGCTCCCGGATTTGGGCACCGTGGAATGAACGGTAAAATTCTAGCAGCAAAATATGCTCGCGAAAATAATATTCCCTACCTGGGAATATGTCTTGGTATGCAGGTTGCAGTTATTGAATTTGCCCGTAACGTTTTGGATCTGCAGGGAGCTGATTCTACCGAAATGAATCCGAAAACTTCCTATCCGGTTATCGACCTCATGGAGCATCAAAAAGGAATAACCGATTACGGAGGGACTATGAGACTTGGTGCTTATGAGTGCAGAATTACACAAAAAGAATCTAATGTTTGCAAGGCATATCATAAGTTAACTGTTTTTGAACGTCACAGACACCGCTATGAGTTTAACGATTCTTTCAGAGAACAATTTATTCAGGCAGGCATGGTGCCGGTGGGAATTAATCCTGAAACCGACCTGGTAGAAATTATGGAAATCAAATCGCATAAATGGTTTGTTGGTGTTCAGTTTCATCCCGAATACCGGAGTACCGTGCTTAATCCTCACCCATTGTTTATCGATTTCATAAAAAATTCATTAGTAAAATAAAAAAATGGACAGAAATTCTATAGTTGGAATTCTTTTAATATTTACCATCCTGATTGCTTTTTCAATATTTAACCGGCCTTCTCAAGATCAGATTGAAGCAGCCAGAAAACGTCAGGATTCCATTGCACAGGTTGAAGCGCAGAAGTCTTTGCAACTTGAACAGCAAAAACAGAAAATTGAAAACGAACAACAGGAAGACCTGAAACTGGCCGATTCTATTGGAACCAGCAGAAGTCTGCAGGAAAAAATTGACCAGTTAGGAGTTTTTGGTAACGCTGCTGCCGGAACGCAGGAATTTTATACTCTCGAAAACAACCTCATGAAAATAACTTTCACCAATAAAGGTGGAAGGATTTATTCTGTAGAATTAAAAAATTACCAGACTCACGATTCGTTGCCGTTAATTCTCTTTAAAGGAGACGATACAAAGTTTGGAATGAATTTTTTTGCACAAAACCGGAGCATTCAAACCGATCAGTTGTTTTTTACTCCAACCTTTGAACAAGATTCAATTGTTGTTGATGGACCGAAAGTAAGAACCGGTAGTGAAGGCCGCATTAAATTTAATGAAAGTAACCCAGGGGAATCCGAAACGATGACTTTTCGAATGGAAGTAGCTCCGGGCAGTTATATGGATTACACCTACACTTTGGCGTATAACTCTTATCTCGTTGAATTCGACATAAATCTTCAGGGGTTGGATCAATATATTGCTTCAAATCAAAATTACCTGAATTTTACCTGGGGATTTGATGTCCCCCGGCAGGAACGCCCTTCCCGCTTCGGTGAGGATAGATATACCAATATCGTTTATAAATTTTATGAAGATGAAGTGGATAAACTCTCTCAAAGTAAATCGGATGAAGAAAATTTAAATACCCGTGTAAAATGGATTAGTTTCAAACAATTGTTTTTTAATTCTACCATTATTGCCAGTGAAGCTTTTCCCAATGCCTTAGTTCGTTCCGAAAGATATGAGGAAAATCCGGAGTATCTGGCAAATTTTTATACCGAAATTTCCATTCCTTATGAAGGCACTCCAGGTGAGCAAATAGATATGCAGTTTTATTTTGGCCCCAACCATTATCAGACCCTCAGGCAGTATGGTATTGATCTTGAAAGACTGGTAGATTTGGGATATGCAATTGTGAGGCCGGTAAATAAGTACCTGATAATTCCTACATTTAATTTCCTGAGAAAATACATCGATAATTTCGGAATCATTATTTTACTTCTGACATTATTTATTAAAACATTGCTTTTCCCATTTACTTACAAGTCATACATTTCACAGGCAAAAATGCGGGCACTAAAACCTGAAATTGATGAATTAGGTAAAAAATATGGAAGTGACAAGCCCCTTGAAAAGCAGCAGGCTACTATGGCGCTTTATAAAAAAGCCGGAGTGAATCCTATGGGCGGATGCCTGCCTATGCTCTTGCAGTTTCCTATTCTGATTGCTATGTTCTTTTTCTTTCCCACATCTATCGAACTCAGGCAGGAAGGCTTTTTATGGGCACACGACTTATCAACCTATGATTCCATTTTCAACCTTCCTTTTAACATACCTTTTTATGGCAATCATGTTAGTTTATTTGTTCTGCTGATGACCTTAACCACGATTATTTCCACCCGAATGAATCAGCAGTCCACTTCCACCCAGGGAATGCCGGGTATGAAGACCATGATGTATATTATGCCAATAATGTTCCTGTTTATTCTGAACAATTATTCAGCGGGATTAAGCTACTATTATTTTCTTGCTAATGTGATTACTATCGGACAGACCTATATTATCCGTTCATACATCGATGAAGATAAAATACGTGCCCAGTTGCAGGTGAATAAGAAAAAACCTGTTAAGAAATCGAAGTTTCAGAAAAGATTGGAAGAAGTAGCCAAGCAAAGAGGTGTTAAGTTACCGAAAAAATAATTAAAAGCCGGAAAATATTTCCGGCTTTTTCAATACAGAAAAAAGTTGCGTGAAGAATAGAAATTTAGCATGAGCAGAATATCTGATACCTTCCTTTATTAATTAAGTTGTTGGCGATAATTAAATAATTTTTATGGAAATTAGATTATCAGTATCTTTATTAATGATGCTTACTGTTTTGGCAGCATGGTCTCAGGAACGAAATACCCAGATTTGGAATGTTAACAATCTTGAAGTAAAAATAAATGAAAAAGTTTCACTCGGATTTACTGAAAAGATGAGTTATTTACCCGAGGCCGGAAGTTTAAGTCAGAAATCCGGAGATATTTTTGTAAAAAGAAACGTTTCCGATTGGTTTGAAATGGGAATCTCGGGTCGGATGGTCTGGTCAAAACAAGAAAATGGATGGCTGCTTGAAAAACGTCCTATTCTGTTCAGTAAACTTACGGCAGGGTGGGGATGCCTTGATTTTGATTTTGCCAGTCGGTTGGAATACAGAATATTTAAAGAGATGGACAATTATTTCAGGTACCGGCAAATGTTTTTACTTGAAATGCCACCTCTGCCTGAAAATTTCCTGGTTTAAGGTTTATCTGGCAGAAGAAAGTTTTTTTCGGTTCAATGATAAACAGTTTCATCTTGTTCGTTTACATTCAGGCACGAAAATCAGATACAGCCGTACTATAGAAATGAAAATGTACTACGTGATGGAAAAAAGCAGAAAACCTCTTTTCTGGAATACTTCAGATATTCTGGGTCTAAACCTGAACGTAGATTTTTAGCTTGTTTAATTTTGTTTTCGATGGATTAAACTTTATTCACTGAAAAGTGTCGAAAACTCATTAACTATAAAAATAATCACGATGAAAAGAATTGGAATTTTATTTATGTCGCTGATGTTAACAGCACTGGTTGGAATGACGCAACCAAGGGAACGCAACATGAACCCTGAAGATATGGCCAAACGTCAGACAGAGCAGATAAAAGAAGCTGTTGGACTGAATGAAAAGCAGGAAAAGCAGGTTTACGAACTGAATCTTGAATCCAGCAAAAAGATGCGCGCTATGCGCGATAATTCTCAGGGTGGTGGTTTTGAAGGAATGCGTGAAAAGATGAATGAATTAAGGACTGAACAGAACAAGAAAATGAAAACCATTCTAACCGACGATCAGTGGAAAAAATATGAAAAATATCAGGAAGAAAGACGGGAAAGAATGAACAACCGGCAGGGAAGACAAAGATAACCTGTAAATCAATTCGGATATTGTTACAATTAAAAGGAGGGTCTGGTGTATCAGACCCTCTTTATTAAAATGAAAAATTTTGTTTCAGGTGGACCATTTTTATCGCTGTAACAGCTGCTTCATCGCCTTTATTTCCATATCTGCCTCCCGCCCGTTCCAATGCCTGCTGAACATTTTCCGTGGTTAGCACCCCAAAAATAAAGGGCTTATTGTACTTTAAATTTAAATCTACTGTGCCTTTAGTTACGCCATCACATATATAGTCGAAATGGCGGGTTTCTCCCTGAATTACACAACCCAGCAACAGCACGGCATCAACATTTTCCATTTCGGCAAAATATTGACCGCCCAATGGAAGTTCAAAAGTGCCCGGTACATATTTTATAAGCACGTTTTCCTCTTTTGCTCCATGTTTTTGTAAAGTGTTAACTGCACCTTTTGCAAGGGCAGAAGTGAATTCAAAATTCCATTCGGCTACGACAATGCCAAACCGCATGTTTTCAGCAGAGGGTACCGATTCAATGTTGTACTTTGAAAGATCTTTTGTTGCCATTTTATTAAATAAAAAACCCCTCACAGGGAGGGGTATATCTTTGTTTTGGTAATTATCCCAGTTTTATTTGCAAACGTGCAATGTATTTATCTGCTTCCTGTCCTTCAGTTGTTTCAGGATACTTTTCCTTAATTTCCTGATACAGCGCAAGGGCATCCTTCAGGTTCTCCTGCGTTTCAAGAACTTTGGCAGCTTTCATCATGTATATGGGACTCGTCAGTTCGTTGTCATTCATCCGGTAGGCTTTCCGATAATGCTTTAATGCAGCTTCAGTATTTCCCAACTCCAGTTGCGCATCACCTTTGGCTCCCTCAGAAATAGGACCCAGCAATAAATCTTTTGTTTTAAAATCTTCAAGGTACTCAATTGCGGTTTCATATTGTCCAAGGTGCAGATAGGAAATCCCTGTATAATATTCTGCAAGATTGGCAGCCTTGGTCATTCCATAATCGTCAATGATATCAAGAAATCCCAGGTAATTGCCGTCACCATTAATGGCCAGATTGAACGAATCGCGTTCAAAATAATTTTCAGCCATAAACATTTGCGACAATGCTTCATCCTGTCGGGGCTGCAGGTAAAACCTGGTTATGCCAAGAAATGCAATTACTACAACTATTACTGCAACAACTGCATAAGTTATTGGCTTTTGATTTTCCTCTATTAAACGTTCTGTTTTTGTTAGTGCGCTCTCAAGTTCCTGTAAATTATCGGGCTGTTGAGCATTCTTCTTTGCCATGTCGTTCGTTTTCAAAATTGTGCCGCAAAAATAGCTTTTTTTTAGAAACAGTATTGCATTGATGGGTTTAAATTTTGTGTTTAATCAACAGTGAATGGTTATTATCCTTATTTTCATACAAAGAGATCGGCTCACCATGATTTTTAGTTAGTTTTGTGGCCTAACCATGCAATTTAGTTTCATGCATATTGAAAATATTTCCATTGTAAATTATAAAAACCTGAAGAATGTGAAGGTGGATTTTTCATCCAGCCTTAATTGCCTGATTGGTAATAATGGTGCCGGTAAAACAAACCTGATGGATGCGATTTATTACCTTTCCTTTTGCAAGAGTTTTTTTAATTCGGTGGATCAACTCAATATAAACCACGACGAGAATTATTTCATGCTTAATGGAAGTTACCACAGGCTCGACTCTTCCGAAAATGTTACCTGCGGATTGCATTCCGGCCAAAAAAAACAGTTTAAGCGCAACTCAAAAGTTTATAAAAAGCTGATGAAGCACATCGGATTGCTTCCCCTGGTTATGATTTCTCCGTCAGATAACAGTTTAATTCTGGGTGGCAGCGATGAACGGCGTAAGTTTATGGATGGGGTGATATCGCAGTTCAATCAGAATTACCTCGACGATTTGCTGAAATACAACAGGGCTCTGATGCAGCGGAACAATTTGCTTAAACAGTTTAATGCAGATCAAAATTTCGATAATGAGCTGCTTTCGGTATGGGATAACCGCCTCGTTGAATACGGTAACCGCATTCACATCGAACGCAAGGAATTTATTGAGAAGCTGATACCCGTTTTTCAAAAATACTACACCTTTATATCTCAGGGAAATGAGCAGGTAGGTCTTATTCATCAGTCGGATTTGTACGACAGAAACCTTGACGAATTGCTGCAGGAGGTGTTGTATAAAGACCGTGCAGTGCAATATACCACCGTAGGGATTCATAAAGATGAGCTGGTTTTCAATATCGATAAATACCCAATTAAGAGGCTGGGTTCTCAGGGACAGAATAAAACTTACCTGGTGGCTTTAAAGCTGGCACAATACGATTTCATTAAAGAAATTTCGGGAATGAAACCCATACTGCTGCTCGATGATATTTTCGACAAGCTCGACCGGCACCGTGTGGAACAAATTGTGAAAGTGGTGTCTGGTGAAACATTTGGCCAAATTTTCATTACCGACACCAATAGGCAACATCTTGATGCCATTATTAAAAAAATGAACACCGATTTTCGTATCTTTCACGTCGATTCGGGTACTATTGAACCGTTTGTATGAGAAAAAGCAATACACAGCCTCTGGGCGATGTCCTTCGTGAATACATCCGCTCCAGAAATATGGAACGAAAACTTAAGGAAGTGGATATGGTGGCTTCCTGGGAGTTGTTACTTGGAAAAACCATTGCACATTACACCCGCAACATCTACCTCTCAAAAAAAATATTATATGTAGAACTCAGCTCCTCTGTTGTTAAAAATGAACTGCTTATGATGAGGGAAAAGATACGGGAACGCCTTAATGAACAGGCAGGGGAGGAGATGGTGGAAAAAATAGTGTTTAAATAAATTAAGCAATTATCTTCTGCTCAATTAGCCTTCCATCATAAAATTGTCTTTTATGGTGTTTGTTTTCGGGAGAAGGTGTGGTCGTTCGATACATCAAAATCAAATCTTTTTCTTGCGGGTAATTATCTCTATAGAATTAAAATATGCCAGTCCTAAACCTTACCTGTTCATGATCTTGATTAATATCAAATGCAGGGTAATGAAAATTTTCCAGGGTACTGGATGTTTCTGCCAGGAGCTTCATCTTTCTGCCGGAGAATATCACCTGAAAGGGCAATGGTAATATTGTCGTAACTGTACCATAAACAGTTGCCGGTATATTTCTCAAGTACAAGGAAAGAAGGAATACTATTTAAAAAAGGATAAAGCCCCAATTCTTTCGAACCGGGGCTTTTAGTTATAGTAAAATAGATTAGAAATGGTCTATTCTTCTTCCTGCTCAGTATATGCCTTCAACAGTTCATCCTGTACTTCGGCAGGTACTTTTTCATACCCGTCGAACGAGATGCTGAAAACTCCGCGTCCTCCGGTAATTGAACTTAATGAAGTGGAGTACCTGAACATTTCTTTTTGCGGTACTTTGGCGCTGATTTTTTCCATTCCCTTTTCCGAACCCATTCCCATTATCATAGCACGCCGTCCCTGAAGATCGCTCATTACATCGCCCATTCGATCTGATTGTACCCAAACTTCCAGGTTATAAATGGGTTCGAGAATTTTTGCCCCTGCATTTTTAAAAGCCTTGCTGAATGCATTCCGGCCGGCAAGTTTGAATGAGATTTCATTGGAATCAACCGGGTGCATCTTTCCATCGTAAACGTACACCATAATATCACGGGCATAGGAACCGGTAAGCGGTCCTTCTTCCATTTTTTCCATTATCCCTTTCAGAATGGCCGGCAGGAATCGGGCATCGATTGATCCCCCCACAATACTGTTAATGTAAACAAGCTTACCTCCCCATGGCAGGGGATGTTCCTGAACGTCGCGGACAGCTATTTTTTGTTCCTTGTCACCAAATTTAAAGGAAGTTTTGGGAGAAGCACCTTCCTCATAAGGTTCAATAATCATATGTACCTCACCAAACTGACCGGCTCCACCCGATTGTTTTTTATGCCGGTAATCGGCCTGTGAAGGCCTGGTGATGGTTTCCCGGTAAGGAATTTTGGGCTGGATGTAACTGACTTCAATCTTATGAATATTGTCGAAATACCATTTTAACACGTTCAGGTGGTATTCGCCCTGACCATGAACCAGCAACTGTTTTAATTCTTTTGAATACTCAATAACGAAAGTAGGATCTTCAAATTTAAGTTTATTTAAGATTTCACCTATTTTTTCGTCATCGGCTTCATTCTCTGCTTTTACTGCTATGGTGTGTTTCGAAGGCGGGAATTTTATGGGTTCATATTTGGTATCGGCTTCCTTGGTAGCAAGCGTCTGGTTGTATTTGGTATCTTTAAGCTTAACGGTGCAGCCTAAATCACCGGCATACAGTTCTTCTACCTTCTCACGCATTTTACCTGCTGCAACAAATACCTGCGAAAGTCGTTCCTTATTGCCTGTTTTGGTGTTGATAAGATCGAGTCCTTCGGTTATTTTTCCCGACATTACCTTAAAGAAGGTGATTTCACCTACATGTGATTCAACTGCAGTTTTAAAGACAAACAGACTGGGCTCGGCAGGTGCTTCCATTTTTAGCTCCTTTCCTCCGACAACCGCCCTCATCGGGCGTTCAACAGGTGATGGTGCAATATTTACAATAAATTCCATCATACGCCCAATGCCAATACTTTTTTTTGCGCACGTACAGAACACCGGGTAAAGATCGCGTTGCAGCATTCCCATTTTCATTCCTTTGCGCATTTCATCTTCTGTGAGTGAACCTTGTTCAAAATAAAGTTCCATAAGAGCTTCCTCATTTTCAGCGGCCATTTCCACCAGCTCATTGTGAAGCTCTTCCGCTTTATTTTTTTCTGAATCCGGAATATCCACCACTTCAGGAGCTCCTCCATTTGCCGGATACTTGTACATTTTCATTTTAAGTACATCGATTATAGAAGAAAAGCCGGGACCTGCATCTGCAGGATATTGCACAATGGTTACCTTATTTCCAAATACCGACTTGCACTGGTCAAGTGCAGCATCAAAATTTGACGTATCGTGATCCAACTGATTAAGAACAAACATCAGCGGGATATTTGCATTCTCGGCATGACGCCCTGCAGCAACTGTTCCCGATTCAACACCGTTGGTGGCATTCACCAGCATTAGTCCCAAATCGGTTACATTTAATGATGAGACTACTCCGCCGGCCAAATCATCCATGCCCGGAGTATCGAGCACATTAATCTTAGCCCCGTTGCATTCGGTATATAAAAGTGTGGACAAAACGGAGTTGCCATATTCCTGTTCGATAAAGTTATGGTCAGATACCGTGTTTTTGGCGGTGACCTCACCTCTCCGGTTAATTACTCCACCCTCAAACAGCATGGCTTCTGCGAGGGTGGTTTTTCCACTGCCGGCATTACCTATTAAAGCAATGTTACGAATTTGTTCGGTTTTGTAAACTTTCATATTATTATAATTGTAAGTTTTTAATGGTATAATATGGAATTCGCATGAGGATTTTAATAATTCCCGGTTGGTGTGTATTATTACTCATGCTCATTTCATTTTATAGTCGTTTTTAATTCATTTTCGTCCTCTCTTCATGTTGCCGGAAAAAAGGTCACCAAAATTAGCAAATATTTATTAACGATCAAGTTTATTGTTATTTTTGGCCAATGAACAATGTGAGATGCATAGGTACACCATTATAGTTTTACTGTTTTTTATATTTCTACAGCAGACCAATGCCCAAGGCATATTCGTGCTCAGCGGAAACATCAGCGATGCAGCTACAGGTGAGGATTTGCCAGGTGCATCGGTGGTGGTGGAAGGCATTCGTGCAGGTGGAACCATAACCAACAACTATGGGTTTTATTCGCTTTCGCTGCCTGCAGGTGAATACCGTATAAGGTATCAGTACATTGGGTACCAAACAGAAGTAATGGAGGTGAACCTTGCAAATAACCTGAAACTGGACATGGAACTGGAATCGGCAACCTACATCCTCGGAAATGTGGAAGTAACAGGTAAACAAGCCGATAAAAATGTGACTTCAGTGGATATGGGCTCTGTTCAAATGGTCCCCAAACGCATCGAAAGTATCCCGGTAATTTTTGGTGAAGCAGATGTTTTGAAAACTATCCAGCTCACCCCCGGGGTAAAATCGGCAGGGGAAGGCAACTCGGGTTTTCATGTGCGCGGGGGCGGCATTGATCAGAACCTGATTTTGCTTGACGAGGCACCGGTTTACAGCGCATCTCATCTTCTTGGTTTTTTTTCGGTATTTAACTCCGAAGCAATTAAAAGCGCAACGCTCCTGAAAGGTTTTGTTCCGGCAGAATATGGTGGCCGTGCTTCTTCTGTTTTCGATATACAGATGAAGGAAGGCAACCTGAAGAATTTGGGAGTATCGGGAAACCTTGGCCTGATTTCATCAAATTTATCCTTGGAAGGCCCACTGGTGAAGGAAAAAAGTTCATTTATGCTGAGCGGCAGACGCACTTATGCCGACCTGTTCCTGAAATTATCAGGTGATGACGATATCCGCAATACCTACCTCTATTTTTACGATATTAATCTGAAAACCAACTATAAGCTCAATAACAGAAATCGTATTTATCTTTCGGGGTATCTTGGCCGCGATGATTTTGGATATAAGAAAGAGTTTGGTTTCGACTGGGGAAGCATTACCGGAACATTTCGCTGGAACCATATTTTCAGCGAACGGTTGTTTGCCAACACTTCCTTAATTTTCAGCAACTATTCCTACAACATAAATATCCTGACAAACCTGGATGTGATCATTCGTTCAGAAATCAGGGATGTAAACCTTAAACAGGATTTTTCCTGGTATGCCGGTTCAAACAATACCCTGAAGTTCGGAGTAAATGTTATAAGCCATAATATTTTGCCTGGCGAAATAACTGTTAATGAAGAATACCGGACCTTCGACCCTCCCGACAATATTTCGCGGAGGAAGGCCATCGAATGGGCAGCTTATTTTTCCAATGAGCAGCGATTGTTGCGTCGATTAAAGCTTTATTATGGCCTTCGCCTTGCATTGTTCAGCAATATTGGCCCCGGCGAGTTTTATGATTTTAATGATAACGGCGAACTGGTTCATACATTTCAGGCTGGTAGGGGAGAATTTTTCAGAACACAGGGAGGCCTTGAGCCTCGCCTGGCAGTAAACTTTCTTGTGAACGATCAAAGCGCAGTTAAGGCTTCTTACAACCGCATTTACCAGTTCCTGCATCTGTTGACCAATACCACTACCACCACACCAACCGATTTGTGGCTGCCAAGCAGCAACAATGTAAAGCCTCAGATTGCCGACCAGGTTTCGCTGGGATGGTTTCGGAATTTTAAGAATAACGAATTCGAATTGTCGCTTGAAACTTATTATAAAAACCTGAAAAATCAGATTGATTATAAAAATGGTGCCGACCTTGTTTTTAACTCCACTGTGGAGGCCGAACTGGTGTTTGGAAGGGGATGGGCTTACGGTGCAGAATTAATGCTAAAGCGAAACACAGGAAGGTTGAATGGATGGGTAGGGTATACCTGGTCGAAAACCATGAGGCAATTCGATGATATAAATTACGGGAACCCTTACCCGGCAAGGTACGACCGCACACACGATGTATCGGTAGTTGCCATGTACAGCCTGAACCGGAAGCTGAAGCTGTCGGCCACATGGGTATACTATACCGGCAATGCCGTCACTTTTCCTGGTGGCCGGTATGAAATCGACGGACAAATAATACCTTACTATACCGAACGAAATGGTTACCGCATGCCTAATTATCATCGTATGGACATAGGCCTTTTGTGGCTGCGTAAAAAATCCGATAAGTTTGAATCAAGCTGGAATTTCTCTGTTTACAACGCTTATTCCCGTGAAAATGCGTATTTCATTGATTTTCGGGTTAAGGAAGATAACCCTTCAGTGACCGAAGCCGTGCAGGTTTCGCTTTTCAGGGCTATACCTTCTGTAAGTTACAGGTTTAAGTTCTAAGCAGGATGCTTTCCTGCAGAATTCAGGACAATTCAGGAGTTTTTATTTAATTTTGTTTATTTATCAGAAAGTAGGATCGTGATGTTATGAAAAACAATAATTCTCAACCAATACAGGGGCCCCTGCAAGAAAAGCACCCGCAATCACAGTTTTATGACAACCAATTGCTGCTTAATTACAACCAATTCCAATTTAATCATAGCAAATCATTATTTAATCATTACCAATTTCCAAATAATTACCGCCAATCTTTTCCTGATATCTCATTATTCTCCCTTTTTCTGTTGGCAATTCCCCTTCTGTTTCTTTTCCTCTCCGGTTGCGAAAAAGTAATCGATGTGGATTTGAACGATTCGGAACCGGCCATAGTAATCGAAGGAAACCTCTCCCATAAACAGGGTCTCCTGGAGGTAAAAGTATCAAGAACCTCCAGCTATTTTAACAATGAGCCAGTAAAAAAAGTGGAAAATGCCGTTGTTTACCTGGAAAATGACCAGGGATTTAATTTGAAAGCCGCGAAAATGGAACCGGGAGTTTATAAGCTGATTAATTTACCTCTCAATGTAAATTCGCTTTACCGCCTAACTGTAGTAGTTGAAGAAGAAGAATTTACCGCATTATCTTTCCTGCCTCCCTTAATTGAAATCGATTCATTGGGATACGAGTACCAGCGCGAACAAACTTTTTTCGATAGCGGATACCGGATTCTGCTTTATTTTACAGATCCCCCGGAAGTGGAAAATTACTATAGGGTAAAAGTTTACAGGAATGGTGAGCGATTTGACGATACCGATGATATCATCGTTTTCGACGACAGCAGTCTGGACGGAAAGAACGTTCAGGTCACCCTGCGGGGCCAGCTTTTTGAAGAAGGCGATACTGCAAGGGTGGAACTGCTGTCGATTGATAAAAATGCCTGGGAATATTTTTCTACGTTGAGCGAAGTAGCCAACCTGAACCCTGGCTCTCCATCGCCTGCTAATCCTTCATCAAATCTTTCCTCCGGAGCTTTGGGCTATTTCTCTGCCTGGTCCGTTAGTACCAGTGATATCGTTATTCCTGAATAGAAAATTGATTGGACGTATATTCCAATTAAAAGGAGGAAAGTAAATTCAAATTTCCGATTAATGGAGAACGGAAAAAGCAGGCAGTGGCGCTAGTTTTTGGAACAGTTGAATGAATTTCCCATTCCTGCCTTTTCTCTGTTTAATCCCTAAATGACAAAAGGAAATCTCATCCATTCTGCCATCCGTTAAATTTACCGAAAGTACCTGCAGGTTACCCTCTACGGATTAAATTCAATATAAATTCAATATAAATTCAGTATTAACTCAATGTAAATTCAATTATAATTGAATTTACATTGAGTTATAATTGAGTTTGGTTTGAATTAATATTGAGATTGAAGGGGAGATGAACCAGGCAGGTGATGATGGAAATCCGGACCCATGAATGCAATTGCGGATAGAACCTGGATGTTGTTTTTTCCACACGAAACTGGCAATTCCCCCTAAGAAGATGCATTGGTCGGCCGGATAAATGGCCTGATATTTGATTATACCCGAACCGGTTAGCATTTTTTATTCCTGAAATAAGGGTAAATTTGTAATTCTTACGAAGGATTAGAAACCAATCAGGTTGCATAAAAAATTTTCCCGGCAGCAGCATTTTTTTTAAGCAAATTGCTTTTGACCGGGTTGAAAAATGAAAGAAAATTTTAAGAAATCATATTGAAATTTTAATGAAATGAGAAAAAAACTTAATTTAATTATGATGTTATTATTAGTGACAGGTTTGTTTCATGCCTGCAATAATCCCGAGAAATCTGCAGGAATTAATCCTGATGATCTTGATACAACTGTTGATCCGGCATACGATTTCGACCAATATGCAAACGGAGGATGGAAACTCCATAATCCGCTTCCTGGAGATAAAAGTCGTTACGGAACCTTCGATAAGCTGCGTGATGAAGCAGAGAAACAGTTGCAAACGCTGTTTAATGAAATTACAACAGCTGAACACCAACCCGGCACTATTGGTCAAAAAATAGCCGATTACTATAACGAGGGGATGGACACCGTGAAAATTGAGGAGTTGGGAGCGGCACCTCTGGTGCCTTACCTTGAAGAGATAGCCTCTGCTGAAAACATGAAAGATATCCAGGACCTGATAATAAAATACCATCTTACGGGTAACGGTACGTTGTTCTCGTTTTTTGGTGCGGCCGACAAGCAGAACAGCGACTGGGTGATTGCACAGTTATATCAGGGTGGGCTGGGGCTGAGCGACCGCGATTATTATGTGAGCCAGGATGAACGCTCCAAGGAGATCCGGAAAGAATATGTGGATCATATGACCAAAATGTTTATGTTGGTTGGCGACAGCGAAAACCTTGCAAAAGAAAAGGCTCTTACAATAATGGATATTGAAACCCGATTGGCTGAGGCTTCAATGACCCGGCTTGAGCGCCGGGATCCTCATGCCACTTATAATAAAATGAACCTTGAAGCCCTGGCGGAGCTTTCGCCCGGGTTCAACTGGAATGGCTTTTTTGCTACACTGGGTTTTCCTGACCAGGAGGAAATTAACGTGGGAATGCCTGATTTTTTTAAGGAAGTGAGTGCCATGATGAATGAAATTCCGGTTGATGACTGGAAAGCTTATCTGAGCTGGAACATGATTAACAGGGCAGCACCTTATCTTTCGTCCGGTTTTGTTGATCAGAACTTTTATTTCTACGGGAAAATAATGAGCGGACAGGAAGAAAACCGGGCCAGATGGAAAAGAGTTCAGGGGAATACCAGCAGCGCTTTAAGTGAAGCCATTGGCCAGCTTTATGTTGCCGAATACTTTCCGCCTGAAGCAAAGGAAAGGATGATCGACCTGGTTGAAAACCTCAGGATTGCCCTGGGGCAGCGCATCGATAAACTGGAATGGATGGGTGACTCAACTAAACAGAAGGCACACGAGAAGCTGGCTTCGATTAATGTGAAGATTGGTTATCCCGATAAATGGCGCGATTATTCCGGACTGGAAGTGAAACGCGACAGCTATTTCGAAAACGCACTGCGCTCAGATTTATTCAATGCTGCGTATTTTCGTAGTAAAATAAATAAGCCGGTCGATAAATCGGAATGGTATATGCCACCACAGATGGTAAATGCCTATTACAGCCCGGAAATGAATGAAATTGCATTCCCTGCAGCAATTTTGCAGCCTCCGTTCTTCTACCTCAATGCCGACGATGCCGTGAACTACGGTGCTATCGGGGTGGTTATCGGGCATGAAATCACGCATGGATTCGACGACCAGGGGCGTAAGTACGATAAGGAAGGCAACCTGAACGACTGGTGGACAGAAGAAGATGCCCGCCGTTTCGACGAAAGGGCACAAGTGCTGGTTGACCAGTACAACGAATTTTTGGTTCTCGATACAGTTCGAGCCGATGGCCAGCTTACTCTGGGTGAAAACATTGCCGATTTGGGTGGCCTGAACATAGCCTACCAGGCATTTCAAAATGCCAGCAACCAGAAAGATTCCATCGACGGGTTTACCCCCGACCAGCGGTTCTTCCTTTCCTATGCACATGTGTGGGCAGGAAACGTGCGTGACAAGGAAATCCTGCGCCTTACAAAGGAAGATGTCCATTCATTGGGGCGTTACCGTGTGCTGGGGCCGCTGAGAAATATTCCCCAGTTCCATGCCGCCTTCGAAGTGAGCGAGGGAGATTATATGTACCTGCCAAAAGAAAAAAGGGCGGATATCTGGTAGGAAATGGAAATCCCATAAATGGATAATTTGTGAAACTTTGAAAATGTTATAGCGATACGTGTTGCAGGAGTAGTTTAACAGATTACAAAATTTTTTATAACCGGCTTTAGCCTTAAGAGTTTAAATGAGGCTAAAGTCGTTTTTTTTCCTGCTCTTGATACCGGAAACCGATTATTTTAAATGTTTATGGGATTGAGCATCTAGAAATGTTTTAGTATTTTCACATTTTCAAACTTCAGATTTTAAGGGACAAGTTTTAAGCACCGTAACTATAAATAAAAGAATATAAAAACCAATTCGTCATGATTAAAATACTGAGTTTTGCGCTGATTTTGTTTTCAATAGCAGCCTGTACTGTAAAGTCGAAAGAAATGCCTGCTAAACAGGAAGAATCTTCATTCAAAACCCCTTTAATGGGTTGGGCGAGCTGGAATAATTTCCGGGTTAATATTAATGAAGATATAATAAAAGCTCAGGCCGATGCTATGGTTGAACGTAATCTGACGGATGTGGGCTACCGGTTTATAAATATTGATGACGGTTATTTTGGGGGGAGAGATTCAAAAGGTCAGATTTTAGCACATAAAGAAAGATTTCCCTCAGGGATGAAAAGCATTTCGGATTACATTCATTCTAAAGGTTTGAAAGCGGGTATCTATTCCGATGCCGGAATTAATACCTGTGCTTCATGGTGGGATAAGGATACAATAGGTGTAGGAATGGGATTATATGGGCACGATGAGCAGGATTTAAACCTATTTCTGAAAGAATGGGATTTTGATTTTATAAAAGTTGACTGGTGTGGCGGGCAATGGTTAGGTCTCGATGAACAGATCCGTTATTCTGAGATAGGGGAAATAGCCAGGGCAATTAAACCATCAGTTATTTATAATGTCTGCCGTTGGGAATTTCCGGGAAAATGGGTAACCGGAGTTGCAGATTCATGGAGAATTTCCGGTGATATTGCGAATACATTTGAATCGATACTTAAAATAATTGATCTGAATGCAGATCTATGGATATATTGTTCCCAGGGTCATTACAACGATATGGACATGCTGCAGGTAGGCCGGGGAATGACATATGAAGAAGATAAAACACATTTTACAATGTGGTGCATGATGAATTCTCCACTGCTGTTGGGCAACGATTTATCCACTATGTCGGAACAGACAAAAGAGATCGTTACCAACAGGGAGATTATCAATTTGAATCAAAGCAGGTTTGTATACCAGGCAAGGCGGTTGATCGATTACGGAGATTTGGAAATTTGGGGGAAACCTTTGGTCTCTGCAATAAGTGGTCAGATTGCTGTAGCTCTGTTGAACCGAACAAATGAACATCAAACAATAACTTTTGAACTGGATTCTGTTGGGATTGATCCATCAAAAGGATATTCAGTCAAAGATTTATGGACCAAAGAAATAATGACCACCTCATTTGAAAGTAAACTATCAAAAAAAGTACCTCCTCACGGAGTGGTAGTTTTAAAAATAACAGGAGAGTCGCAGCCATATTCCATTTTTCAGTATAAGGAGAAAATGAAATATTAATTTCTGGCGGAACAAATAAAAGGATTTCCCCAAATGACCTGTTAAGATGCGGATAAGGAGTTCATTTTTCAGAAGAATTTTGCTGAAAATGGTGTCCTTTAACATTTGATAATTGTTACCTTTAAAAGCATTAATTTTTTTACCTGTGAAATTAACAACCCTTATTGAGAACCTGGTCTACCAGCCGGGTCTGGTTTCAGAGCATGGATTATCGTTGTACCTCGATACCGGTCGCCGGAGGATACTTTTCGATACAGGACAGAGTGCTGCTTTTTTAGCGAATGCCAACGCTCTTGGTATCGACATCAGCAAAGTGGATGCTTTGGTTATCAGTCACGGCCATTACGACCATACGGGAGGACTGGTTGCCTTTCTTCAGGAAAATAAATTTGCTCCGGTTTACCTGAAAAAGGAGGTATTCAATAAAAAGTATAACAGCAGCCGCAATTTTATAGGAACACCTGCCGTGCCTGAAGAATTTAAAAACCGCTTCCACCATGTGGAGGAAGTTACTAAAATTGATGAAGGTGTGTTTATTGTCCCTCATATCCCCCTTATTCATGCTGAAGATACCAGCTTCGATTACTTTTACACCGAAAAGGGGGAAGGGATGGTAAACGATGAATTCGATGATGAGTTGTTTATGGTTGTTGTGAACGATGGTAAACTGTCGGTATTCAGCAGTTGTTCGCACCGGGGCATCAGCAACATTGTAGAAGAAGCACGCAGGTTATTTCAACTTCCGGTAAACCTGATTACCGGAGGCTTTCACCTGAAGAATGCCCCGCAGGAGCAGTACCGTTCGGTGCTGAGCTACCTAAGGGAACTGAAACCAGAAAATATTGGCATCTGCCACTGCACAGGCGTAGAGCATTTTCCGGAAATGGCTAAAGAAGTCGGTGACCGGGTGTTTTACAATTACACCGGGAATACAGTTAAAATTTAATTCAGGCTATACAATAAGATTTTTTTGCCCGTTCCGTCGCACAATGATTATGTTGTTCCACAATGACATCTTTTTCTTCTACTCTTAGATCTTCAAACCACTTAAATTTATCTTTAAAAGGAAGTTGTTTCATGGGATAAAATGGGCATGTTGTTAACCTCCGGTCAAACGGACACTTGTAAATATTCCCGTAAAATGCAGCATATTTCATCGGTGAAGATTGATTTTTTTTATAAACAACTTAACATCGAGGAGTGAAATTGGTTCAATGTTGGTTAAAAGTTATTTTGTTGAACCTGTAAATAAATTTATAAAAGCACACAAAAACTACAAACAATAGGTTCATGATGCATGTATTGCAAAAGGATTCTGTAAAATTGCCGATAGAAGGAAGAATTGAACATTGCAGGTCTGATCCATATATCATAGCCACTGCCCAATAATTTAAATCCCTGTACATGTGGATGGATTGACTGCTGCAGTAAATTTAGGAAAAGTGCCATGAATTCCATCTTTTAATGCATGAATAAGCGATTAATCCGGCTGTAAAACCAGTATAAAAAGAGTTTTTCATTGGTTTGTAAAAGTCTGTGAACCCTTTTCATGTTTATTTTTTCGTTGGCAGATTTGATTATGTTGATAAAGCATTTAGATTTGTACAACAAAAGCCGTGTAATGGGAGGACTATCAAGCACAGTTCTGTGAGAGGCTTAAGGGTGAAACGTCCTTTATCTGCTCAACGAATTTACCGTTTGTGTTTAATGCTAATAGAAAGAATGCAAAAAATGCGAACGCACACATTTATCGGTAACTTTGAGACATGAATGGTAAGAATAAAAAACAGCGACGGAAAAAAAATAAAGGCGATAAAAAGCAAGAATGCCGGGATTTAAAGAATTGCTTAAAAAAAGCTTTGTAGTAAAGAATTAATATATAAGGAAAAATAATAAAAAATGAGTAAGAAATCTTTTTTTGGCATCATGAAATCTTATAATAAAGGATTTTGGGTTGCCAGTATTATGGAACTTTTTGAGCGTTGGGCCTGGTATGGACTATTTGCAGTTTTAGCCCTTTATTTAACCGGATCTACTGACGAAGGTGGACTTGGATTTTCACATACGGAAAAAGGTCAAATCATGGGAATTGTAACTGCAATTCTCTATTTATTACCATTGTTTACTGGAGTTATAGCAGATAAAATTGGCTATAAGTTGTCTTTAATAATAGCATATATGCTGTTAATTTCAGGATATTACCTAATGGGAAATGTGCAATCTTATCCCATGGTTTTTATTGTGTTTTTGTGGGTAGCTTTAGGTGCAGCTATGTTTAAACCGGTTGCTTCTGCCATTGTTACCAAAAACACCAATGAGTCTAATTCCACTTTAGGTTTCGGAATTTTTTACATGATGGTAAATATTGGGGGTTTTATTGGACCCGCTTTTTCATCAACGTTGCGTACTCAGTTTGGTTGGAAAATAATATTTGTTCAGGCAGCTGTTGTGATTGCGATAAACCTGGTAATACTTTTACTTTTTTATAAAGAAAAGGAAAGAGAGAAAATTACAGAAACAACCTCAGAAGCCATAAAAAGCTCTGTAATTAATATTTGGGAAGCAGTTAAAGATAGTCGTCTATCGGTATTGCTAATTATAATGATTGGTTTCTGGACGATGTTTAATCAACTTTTCTACACCCTTCCAACCTTTATTGAAGACTGGGTTAATACCAAAGCATTGCATGACTCCATTGCTCAGGTTTCTCCATGGATTGCAAGTGCCATGAGTGGTGGAGGCGACTCTGTTAATCCGGAGATGTTAATTAATCTTGATGCAGGTTCTATCATATTATTCCAGTTAATCGTATCGTATTTTGTATTAAGAATGCGTCATGTAAGCGCAATGATATCGGGATTTATTGTTGCGGCAATAGGTATTGGAATTACGTTCTATACTGGAAATGGTTTTTATACAATCCTTGGGATAATTATTTTTGCAATAGGTGAAATGATGACAAATCCAACTTTCTCTTCCTTTATAGCATTAATATCTCCAAAAGGAAAAGAAGCCTTGTATATGGGAACGTATTTCTTGCCGATTTTCATAGCGAATTTCTTAACAACATTTGTTTCAGGTAATCTTTACGAGGCCTGGTCTGATAAGTTAAGTCTGCTACAGATAGAAATGTCAGGCAGGGGGATTAATATGCCTGAAATTACTCAATCGTTTACAAAAAACGATTACTTCGCTACTGCTTCTGAAAAACTAGGAATGACAGAAACTCAGATGACACAATTTATTTGGGACAGCTATAATCCAAATAAGATTTGGTATGTAATTACAGGCATTGGAGTTATTACTATTTTAGCTTTAATTATTTATGATAAATTAGTAATCAGGCCAAAAGAAGCAAAAGCAAGATAATATTCATTTTGTGAGAAAAATAAAAAACGTCCTTCAATAAATTAGGAAAAAGGGAAGTACAGGGATTGATGAAACAGGCATGATGGAATTTGATGCTATCTTGTCGAAAGGAGTCGGTTGTTAGAAACAAAAGCAATTCAGGTAGAAATAAATATTATACTTTCATTTACCACGTGAGTAAATATTTTTTTTGTAATTTAGACTGCTTAATCAAAACTAAATATTATTATGAAGAGTTATAACCGCAGAGAATTTGTGCAGAGTTCATTAGTTGCTGGTGCCGGGTTAAGTATGTTAAGCGGTATTTCACCTTTAGCAAACTTTGGCAGCAGTCAGGGCAAAAGAATCGGACTGATTGGTCTTGATACATCACATGTTACGGCCATTACAAAAGCTTTTAACAATCCCAGGGAAGGTGATGACTGGAATGGATACAGGATTACAGCAGCATATCCTACAGAAGGGAGTCCGGATATGCCTGCCAGTATCGACCGGTTGGAAGGTTTTACTAAAAGTGTAAAAGAAATGGGAGTAGAGCTGGTCGGCTCAATTGATGAACTCCTGGAAAAAGTGGATGTTGTGATGCTGGAATCGGTTGATGGGCGGCGGCATTTGAAGGAAGCACTTCCTGTAATAAAATCGGGTAAACGGTTTTACATCGACAAACCACTGGCGGCATCGCTGGCTGACGCAATTGCAATATTTAATGCCGCTGAGAAATATAACAATCCGGTATGGTCAACTTCATCCCTGAGGTATATGGAGGGGGTAAAGGAAGTAAATGAAGGCAAAGTAGGAAAGGTGCTTGGAGCTAACACCTACGGGGATGGTTATATAGAGCCCAACCATCCTGATCTCTTCTATTACTGTATTCATGGAATTGAACTTTTATTTGCCCTTATGGGTACCGGATGCAAAAGTGTAGTCAGGGTTCACCAGGACGATATGGACGTTGTAGTGGGCACATGGAATGACGGTCGGATAGGTTCATTCAGGGGAGGCCGTACAGGAAAACGAGATTACGGTGCAACCGTTTTTGGTGAAAATGACATAGAAATCATCAGTAAAAGCAGGGGATATGCCCCCATGTGGGAAGAGGTAATTAAATTCTACAATACAGGTGTTATCCCAATTAAACCTGAAGAGACATTAAATTTGTTTGCCTTTATGGCTGCAGGAGAAGAAAGCAAAAAACGGGATGGCAAACCAGTTGCTATTGAAGAAGTCATGAATAAAGCATTAAAGGAAAGTCGAAAAATAAAAATTTAAATTCATACGTTTAGATTTAATATATACAAGAAATTATGAAATCACAAAATCGGAGAGACTTTATTAAAAGCACTTCAGCATCAGCTGCAGGATTAATGTTAAGTGTGCCTGTACTCAAACCCGGATTTGCAAATAAAAGCCCCAACGACATTATCAATGTTGCTGTGGCCGGAATCAGGAGCCGCGGAGGATATTACGGCGGCGGAGGACATGCTGCAAGCTTTAGCAAAATGCCCAATGTACGTGTTACAGCAATTTGCGATGTTGATGAGAGGGAATTTCCTGAAGCCATGAAATATGTGGAAGAATTGGGAGGTAATAAACCTAAGGCAGTTGTAGATTTTCGGGAACTTCTGGATGATAAAGATATAGATGTTATTTCTATTGCTACACCCGATCACTGGCATGCATTACTTACAATTTGGGCCTGTCAGGCTGGTAAAGATGTTTATGTTGAAAAACCGGCATCCCATAATATTTTTGAGGGCCGCAAAATGGTTGATGCTGCAAGAAAATACGATCGTATTGTTCAGGTAGGTACCCAAAACCGGAGCAATGCCGTGGTTAAAGAGGCTATAAAATTTATCCATGATGGAAACCTGGGTGATGTTTATATGGGAAGGGCCATTGTTTACGGTCACAGGGGCAATATCGGATATGTCGATGACAGCCCTATCCCCGAAGGAGTTCATTGGGATAAATACCTGGGACCGGCACCCTATCGTCCGTTCAATAAAAACAGGTTCCATTACAACTGGCATTGGTTCTGGGATACCAGCACCTCTGAATTTGGTAACAATGGAACACATTACATGGATCTTATCCGCTGGGGCATGAAAAAACGTATACATCCAACAAAAATTCACAGCGCAGGGGGGTATTACGTATGGGATTCCCCTCAGGAAATACCAAACCTGCAGACTGCTACTTATGAATACGACGACGGATCAATTATTGAACAGGAAGTCCGGAGTCTGTATACCAATCCGGAATTTGACAGTAAAAGCGGATGTTTTTTCTATGGTTCCAAAGGTTGGATGCACCTTGGAGGTGGTGGATTCCAAACCTTCTTTGGCACGAAAGATGAACCGGGACCAAGCATGTCGAACAAGGATTTAAAGGAAGTAGTAGCCGATGGCAAAACAACTGTATTAACGGGTGGTGTGGATGAATCGCATTATGGAAATTTTATTCGATGTGTGCGTTCAAGAAACCTGGAGGAATTAAATGCGGATATACTGGAAGGCCATATGTCAACCGCATTTGCACATCTGGGTAATATCTCTTACCGCACCGGACGGAAGCTTACCTTTAATCCGCATGCTGAAAAATTCATTAACGATGATGATGCCAATACTTACCTCACCAGGAACTATCGTCATCCTTATGTTGTTCCTGATAAAGTATAAATAAAATACGATTTCTCAGTAATCTGGCCATCTGTTTTTTCAGGTGGCTTTTTTCATGAATACAGTAAAGAGGAGATGCTGCACATAACAGCTATTGCTTTAACAGAAGTTTCATGAATCACTAAACTTCCGATTATTTATCTTTTTCAATGCGGATACGTTCGGCTTTGTTGCGCCAATTTATATATTCGAAACTCCAGCGGTAGTTCTGGCTGTATTGTTTGCCTCCCTCAAGGTAAGCATTACGAACACCTCCGGCGAAGATTTTATCGCCGCGTTCGCGATAAATAATATCTCCGGTTTGAAGATACATCCATGCAAATGCAGGGGCTAACAGAGGGTTGAGAGTTGGTGCTGCATTGGATGGATTATCCGCGCGGTAGAAAAAAGCCTGCTTATCTTCTATCCATGCTCGTTTCCAGCATTCATCAAGCCCCAGTCGAATGGCCTCGGGAATCCTTGGATCTTTTTCTACCTGATCATAATAATCAATAAGAGCCTCACATGTAAGTCCAAACATAAAAGGAGCCCAGTTTGGTGAAGCATTCTGTACGAACCACTGCTGAATGTGTCCCAGAGCATATTCTACTGCCTGCTTCAGCATGGGGTGCCTCTGTTCCCCTAGGTTTTCGTCAGTTAAATAGGCATTGATGCAATAAGCTGTCTCCCGGCTCAACTTTTCATGTGGACCTCCGCCTGCCTGTGCGAAGGCTGATTTTTGGGAAAGCAGCAGAGCGGCTTCTTTCGATTTCTCGTCGCCCGTAAGCTTATAATGAAGATACAGTCCGTGCGGGAATATCCGCCAGCCTGGAACTTTTCCTTTTAGTGCAAACACATAATCCCGGTATGTTGTAATTGCTTTAGAAGCATAAGAATTCCATTTTTTATCACCGGTATAATCAGCAATCTGATAAAAAACGCGGGGTCCATCGTAATACCACACGAATGTCTCCGGCCTGGGGTCTTTAAGAATGTTCAGTTCCTGCTCCTTACTGTGTTTTATCCCATAAATTATCATATTTTCTTCCCATTTTTTCCGTTCCGGAACAGGAACAGGTTCGCTGGACCTAACATCAGCAGATGGTTGTGCAAATGAAGAAGGTACCACAAAAAGCAAGTTAAACAGCCCTAAAAGAAATACAGGTTTAATCATCATGTTGAATTAAGTTAATGGTTTCTTGATTGTTTATTACAAATAAAATGCTTATTGAGAGACAGGCAAACTATGTGCAGCATAAATTGACTTTTTTTTATCCAGAGGGAGGATATTCCCATATATAAGAAATGGATAAACTGCATCAGATACTAAATTCTACCCAAAGCGGAAAATGATCAGAAATCCGGTGAGAGAGTTTTGTCATAGATAATTTTCTGCTTACAAGAACTTTATTGCGAAAATCAAATATGCCGCCTGTTTTATAATCCAGATTAATTTGTGATTTTGAATGGGTATTTTTGAACCATCCAATCTGGTCGTAATGTTTAACTTTTTTAAAAATGGTACTGGGCAACGAACGGATATCTTCCGGAATGAAAAGGTTTTTTGAAACAAAGGCTTCATAGGCTTCATCTCCTTCGCGTTCGATGTTAAAATCGCCGAGGATAATTAAACTTTGTCCCCAGCGGTTCAGTTGCTTTGCCCAGTCATACATCCATTCGGCTATGGTTTTTAGTTCGGGGATTCTTGACTGGTAATTCACCCCGTACAAAACATGAAGGGTAAGCAGAACAAAGGTTTTTTCTCCGCGTTTAAAACCAACGGCATAAGGTGTTCGGGCAAACTGCCGGTCGAGTGCATGGATGCCGATGTTCTTTTTAAGTTGTTCATCCGGAACAACAATTTCACATGCCAGCCCCGAAAGTTTTACTCTCTGGTTGTTGAATATAAATGCCAGGCGTTCGCTGTTCCCGGGATCTCCTTTTGTAACATCAGTCATTAAAAAGCTCCAGTTGTCGCCCAGGTAATTCATCGTTTCCCGCAGGCATTTTATATTACCTTTTACTTCCTGTACGGCAATTACATCAAACTGTTTGATGATTTGAATTATGCACAAAAGCGAATGGAGATCCCGCTGGGGGCTGTCTTTTGTTGCTGCCTTCCATTTCTCAGTCAGACTACCAAAACATCGGATATTCCACGTTGCTATCAGCAGGTTGTTATCCTTCTTTTCCGGAATTTCATTTTCAAGGCAGGCATTAAGAATACTTATTTCCGAAGCAACAGGAAGAGGAAGCGGATCATATAAAGAGTACATAAACTTAAGCTTTTAGTTTGATTAAAAATACACTATTTAGATGGGGTTGGCAATAACCGGGATTAAATAAAAGAAATAAAAGTTGAGGTGATTGAGTGTTTAAGCTTTTAAGGGCAGCTTGAATGATTATGAGAGGGTTTCTGAAAAAAATTACACCATCCTATTTATCCTCCCATTAATTCATACAATCCTACTTAATAATTTCTATACTGTTTTATGTCTTATGTTTCAGTATTTCAAGGTTTTCGTGTAGAGGATTCAAAGGAGGCATTGTCTTTATTCCCTTAATTCTGCCAAATGTGTGAATGATGTAAATTTTAACATCAAAAGTGTAATAAAATCAGCGCAGGGGGGAGTACCTTTATAAGTTGGAATATAACGTTTGGTCAACAAAGATAATTTGAAAATTGAATTTCAAATACCTCAGAAAAAGCAATAAAAATAAGCTCCTGGTTTTGGAGGCAGATAAGAGGTATATGAAGTCAGCACTAAATTAAATATAATGGTAAAATTGAAAGAAGGTAAAGTGCAAAAAAATGTAAAAAAGGAAGCTTTAAAAAGTCTTAAAGAAAAAAGAGCCGATAAATCTGCTAAAAAAGCGGGTAAAAATGATTCAGGGTTAATTTGATTCCTGAATATTTTGGTGTCGACATTTTTTGCAGAAATGGGAATGGTTATTCCTGAACAGGAAAGAAACAGCCCGATTTTTCTGGTCACACTTCAGTGCGGAGCGGAAGAATTGTCTCTCAAAATAAAATAACAATTATAATGAAGCATGGCAACAGGGTGCCAGATAGATGAATCCGTATAAAACGATTTTCATCGAAATGAAATTAATATATAATTTAAATGAAAATTACTTATATCGCTACTTATCCGCCCCGTGAATGTGGTATCGGAACCTTTACGAACAACCTTTTCAAGTCGATGCTGGATAGCAAGACAAGCCAGCACGAAGGTTTTGTTGTTGCCTTAAACGATAATGACCTCACCTATAAATATCCTGAAGAAGTTAAACTGACGATCAGACAGGATCACCAGGAAGATTATCTGAAGGCAGTAAAGTACATTAACCTGAGTGGCGCCGATGTTTGTATTCTCCAGCATGAATTTGGCATATTTGGCGGAGGAAGCGGGGTTTACATCCTTCCATTGCTGCACCGCCTTGAGGTTCCTCTAATTGTGACCCTGCATACCATTCTGAGATCGCCTTCCTACAATGAAAAGGCAATATTGAAAGAAATCTGCAAAATGGCCCAAAAAATTGTGGTGATGAGCCATAAGGCAATAGAGTTTCTGACCACCATTTATGATGTTCCCGTAGAAAAAATTGCTTTGTTTGAACATGGTGTGCCCGATATACATTTTAGTCCTGAAAAATCGAAAAAAGAATTTAAGCTGGAAAACAAGAAAGTATTGCTTACATTCGGTTTTGTGGGTCGCAACAAAGGCATTGAAACTGTAATAAAAGCATTGCCAGGAGTGGTTAAGAAACACCCGGATGTTATCTATATAATTTTAGGGAAAACCCATCCCAATGTGTTGCGGCATTCCGGCGAAGAATACCGTATTTCTCTCCTGCGCCTTGTTAAAAAACTTCACCTCGAAAAACATGTTCTTTTTCTGAATCAGTTTATCGATGAGCAGGATTTGTTCAAATACCTTTATGCCTGCGACATATACATAACGCCCTATTTAAATGAAGCCCAGATTACCAGCGGGACGCTATCGTACGCGGTGGGAGTGGGGGCAGCCGTTCTTTCAACTCCTTACTGGCATGCCGAAGAATTGCTTGATGAAGGAAGAGGAATGCTTTTTAATTTTAGCGATTCAGACGGACTGGCAAAAATGCTAACCACATTGCTTGATAACCCGTCGGAGATGAATAAACTCAAAAAGAAAGCAACTGAATACGGGAAGAAAATTACCTGGCCAAAAACGGGCGAAAAATATGTTTCACTGGCCGAAAACGTTGTGAAGGAAGAACATTTTGAAGTTGACCAGCAAGAATCGGCACTTGATTTGCTTATTCTCCCCCCGTTTTCCCTTGCACACATCAACCGCTTGACCGACGATACCGGCATCATTCAACATGCCAAATTCGGTATACCAAACCTGAAGGAAGGATATTGCCTCGACGACAACTCAAGGGCCTTGCTGATGGTATTGATGGCTTACCGGCAGATGAAGGACGTGAGGGCGCTTGAATTGTCACCCATTTATCTGAGCTATATCCATTACCTGCAAAACCCCGACGGTACTTTCAGAAACTTTCTGAGTTTCAGCCGGAACTTTCTTGACCAAAAAGGCTCTGAGGATTCATTCGGACGGACAATCTGGGCTTTGGGGTATTTGCTGGGCAATGCACCGAATGATGCCTATTACCAGACAGGCAGATTGTTGTTCTTCAATGCGGCCCCCAACTTTGAGAATTTAAACTCCATCCGTGGAATCGCCAATACCATGATAGGTATCAGCTATTACCTGAAAAGCAATCCATCAGACGATGCAATGACTGAAAGGCTGAGAAACCTTGCATATGTTTTGATGAAACATTATCAGGATAACAGTACGGCAGACTGGAATTGGTTTGAAAGCCTGCTGGCCTACGACAATGGAATGCTGCCCCTTGCACTGTTGCATTCAGCAGAAATATTGAACGATGATAAAATTACGAAAACTGCCATCGACTCCATGAATTTTCTGACAGAGCATACCTTAAAGGATAATTATTTATCGATAATTGGCAATGAAAAATGGTATAAAAAAGAGGGCGAGCGTTCTGTTTTTGCGCAGCAACCCATTGATGCCATGGCCATGGTTTTAATGTATCACCAGGCGTTTCATGTAACAAACGACAAAGAGTACCTGAATAAACTGTATACATCTTTTTTATGGTTTTTGGGTGAAAACGATTTGCGCATGAGTTTGTATGATTTTGAAACCAAAGGATGCTGCGACGGCTTTGAAAGTTATGGTGTAAACCGGAACCAGGGTGCTGAAAGTTCGCTGGCCTATTTAATTTCTCACCTGACGGTTTTACAGGCTTACGAAGAATTTCATAAATCGGATTTGAAAATAGTATAAAAAAAAATCCTGCTATAAGCGGGACAAAATTATAGCTGTATGTAAAGTTTTAAACTAAACCAGTTTAAACATTCACTAATTCTTTTTTCCTTCCTGCAAATTCTGCTTCATCCTCTCTGATACCTTCTTTTGCTTTAACCGAAGCTTCAATTCTTCCTTGCCCAACTTTAGTTAGCTGTTTTCTATAACCAGTTTTTCAATAATTTTCTCTAATTTTTTATTTACAACATCGGTTTCAATTTTTGCATTAATTATATCGAAGCGCAAATCCTGTAAATGAACCAACTGCTGCTTTAATTGCTGGTGTAATTTAAGAAGTTCAATTTCTTTTTGTTTCAATGATGTAATGTCGGTAGCTATTACAATATAATTTTCGCCATGCAGGTAAGCCGGCAATAATCGAACAGATAGTTTTAGCCAGGTTGAGTTGATTAAGGATATTATCAGTGTTTTACTTTTGCGTGAAGTCAATAATACCAGCAGGTTTTCCAGGTTTAATTTGTCAACAGGAATGATATTCAGCCCTTGCCGCCCCAATATTTATTATTTCAAATTTTGCTGTCATTTTTCTTCAAATTTAATAACGAAATATTGCTGCCAGTCCGGTTTCGGAAGGCATCTTCCCGGTTGGAAGAACCATCACCTGTCCGCCCATTTTTATTACCAATTCTCCCATATCATCGAGCAGATCATCTACTTTAGGATTATTCATATCTTTTCTCTGAGTATTTCCCGTTACCAGATTTGTTACCCTGACTGCAATAATCCGGTCGGCTTCAACAATAAGCATATCAACCCGTCCCTCAACTGCAGCTACAGCTATTTCCTTGTAGTCGTCGCTGCCTTTGCCATTTGCCCTTGCCTGTTCAAACCTGGCAACCAGGCTGTCAAGTTTCAGGTTATATTCGGGCTCCATTATATTCCAGGCCATACTTGCCAGTTTATCCGGCGAAACGGACGAAGGATTTATAGAAATTCCTTTCGGTAACAACAAGGGATTTTTGTTTACCTTTTGAAAAAGGCTATGGTGTTCGGGCAATGCGGCCAGTATAAGAGGCCAGCCTGAAGGTTTCGAATAGTGTTCGTAAATTGCATCCGCAACCATACGGAAAAACCGTTCAGCGTCTTTTTCAGTTTCCTCTTTATTACCGCCCTGACCGTGGTGCATAGGCGAACTTTCTCCTCCGGAACCACCATAAGATGCAACAGTTGAATGACTGTCGCTCAATTCATCACCAAGCGCTTCAGTTATGGTTTTTGGAATATCAGCAGTGAGTTTAACCTTAGTAAGTGAGTGACGGTTGCCTTCAAAAAGACGGATGTCATGAAGGGTTAAGCACAAAACGTGATAGTTGTCAACCGATTGTAAATATTGCCGCAGAGGCTTGGTATGGAAACTGTCGGCTACCATTGCCAATTCCTCAACCGATTTATGCAATCCGACAACTTTAAACGTTCCTTTTGCACTAAAAACAGCCAGGCCTTCTAATGTGTGATCCCAAACATCATTGTCGTTAACAAGGGCATTTACAGGTTCAAGATGTTTTTGCACTTCGGCAGCTGAATATTTCTGCATCAGCGATTCCTCCATTTGCCTGACAAGATTTTTAAACAGGATGATATCCTGAAGATTTTCAGGATGTTTTTGATGCGTAGGCATATATAGAGAAAGACATGGCGCCTGATCTGCCGACAGGAGCTCCTGAATCAATTCTTTTTTAAGTAATTCCATTGTTTTTATTATTTTTTCAAAAACTTCTTTAATTGTTCATTGAATTGGTACGGATTTTCCAGATTGCTTAAATGGCCTGCATTTTTTATGATGAACATCACCGAACCGCTTATTTTTTCATGCATAAACTGCGCTGCTTCGGGAGGTGTGATTTTATCCTTTTCACCTACCAGAATCAGGACAGGCACTTTTATTTCGGAAAGTTTGCCACAGGTTTCCTTTCGCCCTGACAATGCAATCAGTGTTTTGATGATCGATTCTTCGGTGGTGTTGATCATTATTTCCCTAACTTCAGCAACGACCTCTTTCTTTGTAATATAGGATTCCTGAGCAAAAAAATTCTTTATGTTATCGTCAGCAAACCTTTCAACTCCGTATTCCCGGATGACTTTAATGTCATTGATTCGTTTTTGCTTTGCTTCAGGCGAATCTGCTTTGCAACTTGTATCACATAATATAAGAGCATCAAAACGAATTGGATGGTTTTCAATCGCATTTAATGCAATGTAACCACCCATGGATAAACCACACAGTGCGGTTTTTTTTATCTCAAGAGTATCCATCAGTGAGATCAAATCCTTTACAAACATTTCTACGGAGAAATCATCTATCCCGGAATCAGAGTTTCCATGTCCGCGGACATCGTAAGCTATCACACGAAAATTTTCATTGAGCGCTTTCATTTGCTGGTTCCATATTCCTTTATTAAAAGGGAAGCCATGAATAAAAATGATTACGGGAGCATTTTCCGGCCCTTCGTCGGTGTAGCTTACTGTTATATTTTTTGCTGTAATTCTGATGTGTTTACCCGAGTTGCGCATATGTTTTTTTTCTTTCAATTATTCCAAATCTCTTTTATGAAATGTGTTCTTGAACTCTTCACGATTATAAAACCCGTCAACAGTATTCGAACTGTGAATTGTATTATCTCCTTTGTAATGGCGCACTGCATCTAATTCGTAATCAAAATCAATAACATCTCCCTTTTTGAACCGTTTGGCTTTTGCAAAAGTTGAACTATCAATCTGGTTGGTATTCACCAGTTTGTTTTCCTCATCTAAATTTGCCATTCCAATGGGAATAATCAGGTGATTTTCCCCATCCTTGTTTAAAAACTCGTGCACACCGTCGCTTACACGATCTTGATATGTGTTAAATCCCTCCTCTATTAATGTTTCATCAACTTCAACATCAAGGTAAACTACGCGTTCAGCTATTTTATTTACCAGCAACTGATCCACTTTTCCAATGGTACGGTTATTTGCATCTTTCACATCCCAGCCCCTTACATCGTTGTATTTTTCGGCCACTTTATAACCTGATAAATCATCGAGGTTAAAAAGATTTTTATTTGTATCAGTCATTATTTTAATTTTTAAAGAATAATTAATTCATTTTTTTAAGCAGGTCAGAAGCTTTTGCAAAGTAATTTTTCACTGCATCTTTCTGTTCAAGTGTAAGTGCTTCCGGATTAATTGATTCTGATGCACTTTTTAATCCATCCACCTCAGCTGTTAACCCTGGATATTTAGCTTGTTGCATATTTTGCAGTGCCGTGGTAGATTTATCAGCCGCATTTTTGATGTTTTTGGCATGTGAGGTTTCGAATGGTTCATCGGCAATCAGTATGGCCGATTCTTTAACCCGAACCAAATCTGCCCGAATATCATAACCAATTTCACCGGCCATGGCATTTGTTGCTGCGGTTAATTTTACAAGCGCTTCATTTGTGTAAGCATGATTCAGGCTGGTTCGGTTGGTATCGTTTTCCACAAAACTTACAAATGCAACCACGGTGCTGTTATTTTCTTTTACATCTAAAAGGTTGGTGTCATTCGTGCCGGAATTATAATTTTCTTCAGTTACTACCTCTGTTTTGTTGACATTATCGCTGTTACGAAACACAACAAAATAAATAAGCAGTGCTGCAATGACAAGGCCTACGATCATCCATGGCCAAATCTGTTTTTTCTGTTCAATTTTAATTTCTGCCATAATAATTTATGTTTAATAATGTGAATATTGAAAAGACAAAGTTCAGGAGTTTTAAAGTAATAAGTCCCTCAGTATTGAAAAAATATTGCCCCAAAAAGAATAACGGGAAGAAAATAGTTAAATTTAAGCTAGCCCCATGCAGTGTATACCGTCCATACCATGATGTATAAAACATCACTAATAAGTCTGGTACTGTTTGGTTTTAAAAGTCCCAATTGGCAGTAGGATGCCGTATAAGAGAATTAAACTTTCAAAAGCCAACAGGCATGGGGCTATTTTAAACGCTTAAATTATTAAAGTCATGAGCAAAATTAAGACAAAAAAAGAACAGGTAAAAAGGATTACACAGTTAGTTGTAATCAATCAAACAGCAGCAGGGATTGATGTCTCTGATAAAGAAATGATGGTTGCATATCCTATTAATTCAAAGCAATTGGAAGTTCGGGCATTTGGATGTTTTACAAGCGACTTGCATTTATTGGCAGAAACATTAAAGAAGAACGGGATTACCACTGTAGCTATGGAAAGTACAGGAGTTTATTGGGTCTCTTTGTTCTTATTATTACAGGAATATGGTTTTGAGGTTTATTTAGTCAATGCCAAGCACGTTAAAAATGTAACCGGAAGAAAAGACGATGAAAGCGATGCAGAATGGATACAAAAGTTACATAGCTGTGGATTATTAAAAGCAAGCTTCCAGCCGGATAATATGACCCGCACTTTACGCAGTTTAGTACGCCACCGAAAGAATTTAGTACAAACATCCACAACTTATTTGATAGAAGCAAAAAGCATTAGAACTAATGAATATTAAACTGCATACTGTCATAAGCGATATTGATGGAAAAACTGGACTACTTATTTGCTTTTCCACTTACCCTTTCATTAATTTACAATAACATAATATACTCTTAACATGCATTTATAGTCATACTATTCAAATGAAAAGAAAATATCAGTAAAAAAAAGTAGATTACTTTACAATCTAACTACTTATTTTTATTTTAAAAATATTTCCCCAAAAAGAGTAACGGGTAGTGTGTAGTTATATTTGTGCTAGCCCCTTGCAGTGTGTACCGTCCATCCTGTGTTAACATCTCTGATTAGTCTGGTACTGTTTGGTTTTAAAGTCCCAATTCGCAGTAGTGCCGTATTAGAGAATTAACTTTCAATAGCCAACAGTCTTTGCTATTTTAAACGCTTTTTTATTATAGTCTTAGCAAAATTTAGACAAAAATAGCACATTAAAATTATCACACAGTTAGTTTTTATCTATCATACAGCATCATTTATTTTTCTCTCTTATATATAATTTTTCTTTTCATTTCCTTTTCATTCATATCTATTTTTATTTCTCTCTTTTCTTTTTTTTACTATCTTCTTTCTTTTTTTCTCATTCACTTTCTTTATCTCTTTTTTTCCTCTTTATCTTTCTTTTACTCTCTTTTTTTCTCTCTCTTTTTTCTTTTTCTTACTTTTTTTTTTTTTTTTTTTTTTTTTCTTTTCCTTCTCTTTTTTAATGTAACCTTTATAATACACTTTTAAGCTTTGCATAATCTATACTATATTTACATAGCTTTTTTTATTAAAAGCTATCTTCCAGCCTATTATATCACCCTCACTTTACTCAGTTTTTACTCCACCTAAAGAATTTAGTACAAACATCCACAACTTATTTGAATAGAATGCAAAAAGCATTAGAACTAATGAATATTAAACTGCATACTGTCATAAGCGATATTGATGGAAAAACTGGACTACTTATTATTGAAGCCATTTTAGCAGGAGAAAGAAATCCAGAAATACTTGCCGATATGAGAGATAAGCGCATAAAGGCGAGCAAAGAAGAAATTGTTAAATCATTGGAAGGTTATTGGACTACCGAACATTTGTTTGAGGTTAAACAGTGCTACCAACTATACTGCACCCATCGCCAAATGATAAACGAATGTGATAAAGAAATTGAAACTCAATTAAACGAGCAGGTTGCATTTAAAAATGATGGTGTCATACCTGAAATTCCAAAAATGAAAAGAAAAATATCAGGAAAAAAAAGTAGAGTACCCTACAATCTAACTGCTTATTTGAATGAAATTTTAGGCACTAATGTCACAGAAGTGGCCGGAATAAGTGAATTGAGTGCATTATCAATATTAGCTGAATGTGGGACAGATATGTCTAAATGGAAAACTGAACATCACTTCACTTCATGGTTAGGATTAGCCCCAAACACCAAAATATCTGGAGGGAAAGAAATTAGCAGCAAAATAAAGAAGAAAAAGCATTATGCAGGTCAGGCATTCCGTATAGCAGCAAATAGTCTATATCATGCTAAAAGCCCCTTGGGAGAGCATTATCGAAGACTACGAGCAAAAGTTGGAGCAGGCAAAGCAACGGTAGCAACAGCTCGTAAACTAGCAATCATTTATTATAAAATGGTATCCAATAAAGAAGCTTTTAACCCTCAAGCTTTAGAAGAGTACCAGCAAAAATATAAGGAAAAGAAACTAAGTCAGTTAAAAAGGAAAATTGCCCTTCTTGAGGCGGCTTGAAAAAGGAGTTACATAAGAGTGTTATACAAATTGTTTGAAAGTTTACATCATTCACACATTAGCCATTCTAAGAATGTTTTCGTCTTATATATTTTTCCATTGCTTCATTTTAGCTTTTAAGCCACTTATTCCCCATGTGCAATTTTTATAATTTTATTTGCAATCTGCTCAGGTGAAAGAACAAAATCGATACATCCGCTATTTATTGCGCTTTCAGGCATATCCGGCTGCCCGGCTGTTTCGGGTTTCTGTGCAATAGTAATCCCCCCGACTTCTTTTATGCCACATAGCGCTGCTGCTCCATCACCATCATAACCGGAAACAATTACTGCGATAAGTTTGCCATCCCAGTTTTTTGTCATTGAACGCATAAAAACTGTAATCACATCGGGCCATCCCCAGGGTTTTGATATTGGTTTTAAACGGAACTCACCATTTAAAATATGCAAATCCCGCTTTTCAGGGATGATGAAAACATGGTTGGGCTTGATTTCTAACTTTTCAGTAATCAGTTCAACCGGCATCCCGGTATATTTTGGAAGAATCTCGTGGAGAAAAGTAGCCACTTTTCTCAGGTGGTTGACAATTACAAACGCAGCATCCGTATTGGCTGGCAAAATTTTCAGTAACCTAATATAAGCATCAAGCCCACCGGCTGATCCGCCCACACAAACTACGGGGAAATTTTTTGTACTGTTTTTTGTGGTCATACTTTCAGATTTTCCTGAAGATCGTATTCATCAATATTGTATGACTGACTGTCAGATGGATTCAATATATTGCTTTTCACTTTCATCTTTATATGTTGATTTTAAGAATACTAAGTTAAGATGAGAGGAAGACTTTAGTGTTACAGAATTTTTGAAAGCAATTACATTATTCCCACATTTGGGGTAAAATTTCTAATGGTTACATTTTACTTCCGGGTACATAGGACTGGTGAAAATTGGTTCTTGAAACTGAAACAATTTCCTCCTTGTTAGGATGTTTTCTACAAACCAGGCAATAGCCGGAGACGAATTTTTAATTTTTGGATTTTCGTTTGTTGCTTTGATTTACAAGTTTAACTACAAGCCAAACCACAACAACAATCACTAAAAGGCCAATAATCCAGCCATATCCATAACCCATTCCCCAACCAGTATTCATTCCGTCCATCATAATATTTATTTTAAAATTTCAAATATAATTCGATTGTTACTTCTTTTTCTTCCGATTCAACTTCATGGAAGTAGTGTCGTGCCTCATTAGGACATTTTTCATCAGTGTGTTATCAGGTGTCATACATCGTAATCTTTCTTCATCATCTTTATGCTATTCATCAGGCCTTTTAAATCTCCTTCAATCTTTACTGAAGGTTAATTTTGGTGAGTACATCAAAAACCATCATGTTTCAATAATTCAGATTGCACTTAGAACAACCTGTTTAAATTGGGAATGTATGGTAGTGAAAAATACCGCCGGATTCATACTGTTTTTTACCCTACACTAATGAGTTTAATTCTAGTAAATTCTATATATAAATATAGTCCAAAGTTAGTCTTTAGCTATCTTTATACTATCTTTATACTAGCTTCATACTAGCTTCATACTAGCTTCATACTTACTTTTAACGCTCAAAGGAAGTTCCTGGAGAGGCATCAGTTAATTACGGACAAGGCCGGCGCGTTACAAAAATGCCAATACGATTGTTCATCAGATCAGGTATAACTTTGTCGGTTATTTTTTAAAATTTATATTTTTACCCAAGTCTGACTTTTTTGTGTAGTTACTCAAAAGCAGACATTCCTTGTGGTATTGAAAAAGTACCGCGCGGATGATTAACATTCTTTTACCGGACACTAATGATTAATTATACAGTTTTGGCATTTATTGGTCAAAGCAGAAGAACATTATTGTTGTCATATAGGATATAACTTGCTTTTTTAAACAGGCCGCTCAATAAAACTCCGGTGTGTAAGCCTCACAATTCTAATTTCCAGCAGCAAAAAATTTACTACTGGAATAATTGATTACAAATAGCTCATTTTGGAATCTTTATTTTAGTGAATTATTATATTAATTGAAGTGGGTCAGGGTATCAATTGCCTCTTCAAATTGTTTCTGTGTTTTTCTCAGTTTAGTAGCAATCATCTTAAACAAATCATTTTTTGTTTCATGCCGCCAAAATAAATCAGCATTCGTAAGTTGCGGAAACTCTTTTTTAAGTATCGGCTTTAGCCGGTCCCAATAATCCAAATCAAATGTCGATTCCATAATATTATAATTTTATAGTGATTCCAAATTTTCCACCTGAAAAGGCATTACCACCGCCAAATTCTAAATTAACGCCTACCTTGTTGCTAAAATAGTACCGGCCACCAATTTGCCCGCCAAGTCCAATTCCTGATGTATGTGAACCTTCATAATCGCGCGGAGAGTTCCAGCTGTAGAATCCCAGGTTAAGTCCTGCATAGAAATCCCAGGGAGAAGGGATATTCAATACCCTGTTAAAATGGTAATTTGCATTTCCTAATATACCGATAACGGAATGATTGTATTTGTTATCGCGCCAGTTGTCGTTGTATGAACGGTAAGATGCTTCAGCCCCAAGGGTAATATCGGGGTGTACTCCATAATCGAATCCCAGGTAAACTGGAACTCCCCATGAAGATAAACCAACACCAAAGTTAACCTGCGTTTCCCCTTTTGAAACAGGGGTTTGTGCAATAGCAGCACTGGTAGCTATAACCAGGATAAAAGTTAAAACTCGTCTTTTCATAAATGTAATCATTTTTATTATTTAGTGAAATTTAAAAATAAAATTCTTAGAAATACAAAACATTCAGATGTCAGAAACTCTTTACTGACCTATCTGAAGCCTTGAAATCCAATGATTCCTATAAATCATAGAAACAATTGAAATTCTGCAATAATGTAAAGTGAATTCTTCATTTAATAAAGTTATAATGAATTTCTCATGTTTTGCAAACAGAACCACAGTTTGATAAAACCCTCTAAAACATGTGGATTACATCTGCCTTTTTAAAAACTTAAATTCTGTACGGATGAAAATTCAATTATCGGTATAAAATTACATTATCTAAGATGGGAAATGTTACACAATTCAAATTAAGAATTACATGATTCACACATTAATGCATGGCAGGAAATACATTATCGTATAATTTGGGCATATAACAGGGAGCTATACTAAAAGATGCAGCTATATCCATCAACTGCCCGTTATTGTTCAAAGGGGAATTTTTGAAAGGATTCATTGCTGCAGCACCATTACAGAAAGAATGGCTCGAATAATTTAGCAATTATTCATTCTAAAGAAACATGTTTCAGGCCTTTGGGAAGGATTATGTTATTATTGCTAAATGTCTTGCCGTGAAAGCAACTCCTGATAAATTTCGTGGGTTCAGAAAAGAAGTTGCTTCATCACACTTTTGCAAACTTTGATATATCGACCACCGACAACAGGCATTTTTGTTCATCCTTGGTTACTACGCCTTCCAGGTATACATTTCCCAGTTGATTATTGTCGTATCCAAGTATAATTTTGCACGATTCTTTTGCATTACTATTATATACTTTTTTGAAAAAGTTGATAAATACCGGAATAGAATCTTCTACGATAAAGAGTTTAAAATTACTGTTAATCAAGCTAAAGCGCCTTTCACCCAACATATCGGCACCTGTAAAATTCAGGTCACAGATGGTTCCGTCGGAATCAAGCAAGAAATAACCCAATGGGGCAAAATCGAACAACGTGGTGTATTTTTTCAGAGCTGTTTCCGCTGTAACGTTAGCCTGATGCAGCTCTTCGTTCTGCATTTCCAGTTCAATCTGGTGTACCTGCAATTCGTGAACTAGTTTCTTCACGTCGGCATCCCTTAAATCATCTGCTTTTTTCCTTTGCTTTTCATTGAGCAACCTTTCAGCTTTTTTCCGCAAACTACGTGCATTGGTAAAATCATTTTCCTGTTCCATAATAACTTATCTGTTTTTAGCTATAATTAGTATTTCTGAAGGTATTTGCTGGTAGTTTACATATACCTTTAAAGTCCAGTCAACATCCGATTCATTTGCACCGGCTGCAATTACTTTCAATTTAATATTTTTATTTCCTGTTTTTTTCAAAAGCATGTTCATTTGTTGTTCCGTCTTTTGTCGCAGCCTTTCAGGTATAAATAATTCCAAATAATTTCTGCCAGTTGCATCTTCACGCTTTTTGTCAAAAAAGATTTCGGCTGCTGAATTAAATTCCAGAATTTTCCAATCGGCTGATAACTTTATAATTGGGTTGGAAGATAAATCGGAAAGCATCCGGTTCTCCATTTTCGTTTTCTGCAACCTTTCTGCTACCAGTATGAGTTCCGAAATGTCGATAAAGGTAATAACCAGCCCGTCGATTCGGTCGTCGAATGTGCGGTAGGGCATGATACGAATAGAAAACCATCTGCCGTCTTTAGCAGGGATTTGCTTTTCAATAAAAATAAGTGTTTTTAAAACTTCCAGTGCATCTTCTTCAAGTTCCGGATAAATGAGTTGTGAAACCTGATCGGTAAAATGCCTGCCTATATCGCTTTTAATCAGTTTGAATATTTTAGTTGCCTGATTGGTGAAACGGCGGATATTGAGTTCCTTATCGAGGAACAAAGTAGCAATATCGGTGCTGTTGAGCAGGTTTTTCATATCGTTGTTTACACGAGAATAATCATCTACCTTCGCCATCAGTTCGGCATTGACCGTCTGAAGTTCTTCGTTCAGGCTTTGCATTTCTTCTTTCGAGGTGGTAAGCTCTTCATTGGTTGATTGCAGTTCTTCGTTGGTCGATTGCAGTTCTTCATTGGTTGATTTCAGTTCTTCCTGCGAAGATTGCATCTCTTCCATAATGTTTTGCATCTCTTCACGGGAATGTTGCAACTCTTGCTCAAGTTCTGCCTCCCTTACACTGGTTGTTGTTTCTTCTCCTTTTTTTTCCGGTGGTTTTGTTTCAGCAGGTTGCGGAACATCTGTAAAAATGATCATTATCTTACCATATAAAGGTTCCGGCTTGTGAATCCACTGAATGGTTACATTTAAGGTTAATGAGCCTCCGTTTGTACCCATTTTTACATGGTGCAACACCACAGCTTCTTTATTCACTATCGCTTTGCGAAATCCAATGGCAAAATCGTTCTGAAATCCTGGCCGCAGCATTGCAAATATATTCAGGTTTGCCTTTCCCACAGCGGGCTCCAGGTATTTCCCCGTTCGTCCGCTGATATATATTATATCGCCGTTTTCATTTACCAACACACCGGCAGGAGAAAATTGCTGCAGCAGCAGTTGATCGGCAAGTGATTGTATGTTTACAATTGGTCTTTCATATTCAGTGTTTTCTACATTGCCCATTTTGAACCGTGTAAATGAAGATGGAAAATCGAACAGTTGCGGGTTTAGGTTGGCAAAAGAACGTTTATAAATTTTCAGGGCCGAATCTACCGGAGTATAAAGATGGCTCTGCACACCAAGAGTTTCTGATGTTCCAAGCATCATAATTCCTTCCGGATTAAGGCTGTAGTAAAATAAGCCGAGCAGTTTTCGCTGCAATTCAGCTTCCATATATATCAGCAGGTTCCGGCAAGAAAGTATATCAATATTTGTAAAAGGCGGATGCATGATGATATTATGTTGCGCAAACACAATCATTTCCCTTATCTCCGTATTAATGCGGTACACATCATCTGTTTTGATAAAGAACCGGCTCAGCCTATTAGGCGACACATCGGCAGTAATATTATCGGCAAACAATCCTTTACGGGCAATGTTAACAGCATCGATATCAATATCGGAAGCAAATATTTGTAAGGATATGCCCAGGTTCGGATTGATTTTTTCCAGTACTTCCTTAAATACAATGGCCAGGGAATAGGCTTCTTCTCCCGTAGAGCAGCCAGGTATCCATGCCCGTATTTGTGAATTGGGTTTCGCTTTTTCAATCAACACAGGAATTACCTTCTCTTTTAGTTTTTCCCAAACCAGTGAATCGCGGAAGAAATTAGTAACACCAATCATTAATTCCTTAAACAGGATGTGCACCTCTTTTGGATTTTCCTGCAAAAAGCGGACATATGAAAACAATTCATCAATTTTATGTATGCCCATTCTTCTTTCGATGCGCCGATGAATCGTGTTTTTTTTATAGAGTGAAAAATCATTGCCTGTATGTGTCCGCAGTAAAATTATAATCTTTTCTAAGGCGCTGTTCCCTTTTGTTTCAACATTTAGTTTTGATTTAACTACAGGTATATGCTTAAAGAAATTAATAAGTTCTGAAGGCAAATTTTCTGGCGAAGCCACTATGTCAACCAATCCGGAGTCGATGGCATTTCGCGGCATACTGTCAAAACGGGCAGTTTCAGGTTTCTGTACCAGTACAATTCCATTTTTTTCCTTTATTGCCCGGATTCCACTGCTTCCATCGGAGCCCATCCCGGAGAGAATAACTCCAACAGCATATTCCTTCTGATCGTCGGCCAGGGATCGCAGAAAAAAATCGATAGGAAGACGAAGTCCCCTTGGCTCAACAGGTTCAAACAGGTGAAGCACTCCTTTGAATATGGACATGCTATTGTTTGGAGGAATTACATAAACACAGTCAGGCTCCACCTTCATGAGGTCTTCAACCTGAAAAACCCTCATGCCGGAAATCCGCTGCAGCAATTCGGGAAGCATTCCTTTTTGGGTCGGGTCCAAATGCTGAATAACAACATAAGCCATTCCGCTTTTGTCAGGTACATTTTTCAGAAATTGTTCCAATGCTTCCAGTCCCCCGGCTGATGCACCAATGCCAACTATTGGCAACACGACCGGTTTTTCCTCAATAGTTTGTTCTTTTGCTGCAAATGTCTGTTTTATATTTTTTGTATTCAAATCTTCATTTTAAAAAATTACCAGTCAAAATCAAAAATATACATTAATAATATATAATGCAGTCCATAATAATGAAATTCTTGTACTCATCCGATTCTTTATAAACTTCCGAAATTTAATAAAAACATATTTTTTCATGTTATATAATTTTTTTAAAAGTTTATATGATTCCCACTTTTGCCATTTGCCCACAGGATGTGTGAATCATGTAACTGTAAATTATAATTATGTAACGTTTCCTTTTTGTAATGAGCATACCTTTATATGAAAAATGAATGAACAGGAATGAAATTTATAATATTTTAAGATGATTACCCATAAATAAATAAACACAAGAGGATAAAACGATGTGTAGCAGATTGTTGTTTGAAAAAAAGTGGTTGAAATTCAGAAATCATCTTAAAATCATTTAATGTTCGTCTGAAAGAAAAATGCCCGATTACTATTAGAATTCACTTGCCTTGAAAATAAAAGGTAACCATCCGGTTATTTAACAACAAATTAGTTGAACACGTATTAAAAATAAAAAATATTCAAAAATGAAAAAGTCAAAATTGGGTTTAGTCGTAGTTTTAAGTGCAGCCTTTCTTTTTACAGGCTGTGCCTCATGGAATAAAACACAGAAAGGAGCGGTTGTTGGAACTGCAGCAGGAGGCGCAGCCGGTGCTATAATAGGCAGAGCATCGGGCAACACAGCCCTTGGAGCAATTATTGGTGCAGCTGCCGGTGGTGCTACCGGGGCGGTTATTGGCCGGCAAATGGATAAACAGGCTGAGGAAATTGCAAAAACTGTACCCGACGCAAAAGTTGAGCGAATAGGGGAGGGTATTGTCGTAGAATTCAGCAGCAATATTTTGTTTGGTTTTGATAAATCAAACCTTTCAGAAGATGCTAAAACCAACCTGGATAAACTGGTTGTGGTTTTGGATAGTTATCCCGATACCAATATTGAAATTCAGGGACATACTGACAGCAAAGGAAGTGAAGCATACAACCAGTCGTTGTCTGAACAGCGGGCCGGAACCGTTTCAGGATATTTGTCGGGTAAAGGTATAACATACAACAGATTAACTATTAAAGGTTTTGGCGAAAATGTACCAAAATACTCCAACGAAACATCAGATGGACAGTCACAAAACAGAAGGGTTGAATTTTTAATATCAGCCAATGAAAAAATGAAGGCAGAGGCTGAAAAAGAGGCGATAAATTAATTTTTCTAATACTTTAAAAATATGTTAATGATGAAAAAAAAGCTATTTTCTTTGATTTTAATTTTTACAATTTCCGGTTCTATGGCATTTGCACAGGGGCCAGCTGGTTCAAAAACATCCTTTGCTATTCTGGGTGGCGTTAATCTGCAAAATTTGAACGGAAAAGATATGAGCGGAAGCAAACTTGAAAACGATATGCTCATCGGGCTTCATGCCGGATTGAATGCCCAGGTTCCAATTGTCCCGGAGTTTTACTTTCAACCGGGTTTAATTTTCAGTACAAAAGGGGCAAAAATTTCTGAAACTTCATATAAACTTTCATACATTGAATTGCCTCTGAATTTTGTTTATAAAACCTTGGTTGGCAATGGATATTTTATGCTGGGATTTGGACCCTATGTAGCTTACGGTATAGGTGGCAAGGAAATCGAATTCAAAAAAACTGTAGAATCAGGAGATTCTGATGACATAAAATATGTTAAGCCGTTCGATTCCGGCGCTAATCTCTTTTTTGGTTATGAATTTCCTGCCGGATTGTTTCTGCAACTGAATACACAACTGGGATTGCTTGATATCAATCCTGAAGATAACAGGATTACCGGTGAGAATAAATCATCACTTAAAAATACAGGTTACGGCGTTTCGCTGGGGTACAGGTTTTAATTAAATATATCTCACAATCACAGAAAAAAGGCTGTCGTTATTTATTTAACGATGGCCTTTTTGAATTTAGGATATATATTGTATGTCAGGATATCAGGGCATCCCTGGAAAAATTTGGTATTCTGGTATGTGAATGCGTGAACCATGATTCGCTGGATTTACTTCAGGATTATCCTAAAAGTTCAATTAGAACGATAATGTCAAATTCCGAGATACCCTTTTACTTTCAGCAGGCACTAGAATAGGTTTAAGCAAGCCGTTACAGGAGTATAAATGCACAATGTTAATTCACAACTAAAAAGGATATCCGATTGCCACATTAAGTATCAGGTTATCTTTTCGCCAGGCAGAACTGCCAAAGTCTATCTGATTGGTAACCCAGCGGTGGTTATCTTCGAGCCACGGTTTTCTCAATGGAAAGGCCAGGTCGAAGCGTAAAAGAAAGAAGGAAACATCGAACCGGACACCTGCTCCTGCACCTACAGCAATTTCATTTATAAACTGAGAAAACACAAACGGGCTTCCTATGCTTGCTGGGCTCGACTTATGCAACCACACATTTCCGGCATCGGCAAAAAGGGCTCCTTTGAAAAACCGGTAAATGGAAAAACGATATTCTCCATTTAGTTCGAGCTTAATATCGCCTCCCAATTGAAGAAAACCCCTTGTGCTTCCATCCTGGAAATGAGTGCCCGGACCCACCGAATTGATCTGAAACGCACGGAGGCTATTGGCACCACCACTGAAAAATTGCTTTGAATAGGGCAATATGGAAGAGTTCCCGTATGGTTTGGCCACACCGGTAAAAAAACGCATAGCCAGTTTATTTTTATCATTAAAAGTATAATAACCTCGTGTATCGATACTCAATTTGGCAAATTGAGAATATATTGAACCTGCTATAGTAGACGGATTTTCGGAAGAGGGTTTTGCACCGCCGATTATCTTTACCAACGAAAATGCATTTCCTGCCGTTTCGGCTGTACCCTGAAAAAAGAACTGCATTTTTTTCAACAGCATAACCTGCTCGTTGTATGTAAACGAATAATTAGTCCCGGCTATAAACTGTTCTTCATAGCTTTTCTTCAGAAACGGATTGGCTGCCAGCAATTCTTTAAAAGCTTCAGATTTATTGGCAAGTGAAGTAAAGCTTACACCAACAGGACTAAAATCATGTTGTTTCCTGATATTTTCCTGCCACCGGTAGCCGAAACCCAATTGAAACGTTTGCATATCGAAATAGTTGACCCTTTTCAAATAGTTGTAGGAAAGAGAAAACCGTGTAGTAGATATAAAAACGTTGTTTTTGGTGCCGGGATTAAAAAAAGCAATCAGTTTAGGAAAAGTTATTTCGAGTTGTGGATTAAAGGAATAAGAGTATAAATTTTCGGATTTCCCGCTCAGTTGTGCTTCAAATGATCCCCCCAGGTTCAGGTTTAACAATTCTGCTCCTCTGAATGTATTCCTGTTCAGCAGGCTTAGGTTTATCCTTGGTCCTGCAAAGTTATTTGATTTTGAAACAATATCCATTTCTGCCCTGAAAGTGCTGCCTGGCATGGTGGTCATTAAGATATCCACGTCCAGCAAACCCTTAACGATAGTATCGCTATCGGCAAATTTCACCTGCACAAATTTGAAATTCCCCATCGACATCAACCGGTTTAGGGTAATTTTATGGTTCTGCCTCGAATAGATATCGCCACTACGGAGATATACCGAGCTGAGTATTACCCGTGGCCTGATGTTCTGATTTGATTTTGAGCCACGAAATATGAATTTGCGATAATGCAGGGTGTCTGCATTCTTGTCTGAAAATTCCTTCGTTAACGTGTAATCCTGATCAATAAAAACACGATTGATGCTGTAAACTGTAAGTGCCTCATCCGGGATGCTGTCCTTTAATGTAAGCTGGAACGACACAATGCGATCGGTTGAAGACGTATCGGCTTTGAAAAGCAAATAATCGGGATTAAAATAAAAGTACCCTTTGTTTTTCAGCATGGCATCAATGCGGTTTCTCTCGCTGCGCATAAGATCGAGGTTATAATCTTTACCTGGATTTATCAGGGTTTTTTCTTTTTCTGAAAGTATCTCCTGTTGCAAATTATCATCAGCAATTGCATAAGTAAGTTCACCAAAAGCATAAGGTTTGTGGATAGAACTGGTATAGATTATTTTGGCCGTGTGATCTTTTTCAACAACCTCGTAACTTATAATTCCATTAAATATACCAACATTAAATAACCGGGCATCCATGATAGCGGCAATTGCCCCAGGTTTTACACTGCTAAGATATACCGGGGTTCGCCCCCTTTTCCTGAGCCATTTCCCCAACCAGGTATGGGGGTTATCGCTGGTTGCCAAATACAACCACAACCGGGGGCGCATTCCAAGAAAACTTTTATTCGGCTGCGGGCGAACGCTGGTTTCAACTACCTTCTCAACAAGTCTTTTTTTCTTTTTTTTAAGATTTTCGTCGTTTTCCAGTTTAACACTGGCACCGGTATAAAGCTTTTCGCCGGGAGGTAAATGCCCTATCCCGCTGCAGGCCGTAATTAACAAACAGGCAAAAGTAAAAATAAAGATATTCCGGATTCCTTGTATCATGGCTGTTTTTTAATTTTCATCGGATCACTTTTTTTCTTTGCCTGCTGAACAAATTGTTCCACCAGTTGAAATCTCTGACATATACGAACCCTATACCGGTTTCTACTAATTGTCCCTCGATTACCCCTTCGTACTGATTGTGCCGGAACCCTTTCATCCGGTAGCGGCCATCTTTTGTCAACCGGTATTCTATCTTGACATCGCTTGCAATCTCGGTTGCCTGGTTTTGCCTGACCCTTTTCCCTTCCACATCAATGGAGCTTCCGAACTGAACCGATAGCCGTTCATCAAAAAGTTGCTTCTTTATCCCAATTTCCACCTGTGTCCGTCCTTCAGCCTGGCCTGACTGATACTCTTCGAACGATTGAATATCGAAATTCAACTCTACCCCGGGCACTATTATCGAAGTCAACTGATTTAACTGCGCAGATAAAAATTTCCCTACAGTTGAACGTACCAGGGTTGAAGCACCACCCGTTGAGGTCTGTAACGGATTTTCCTGAATAAAGCGCCCCAGAACCAAAAGGGCAAAAACCTGTTTATTCAGCGCCGATTCATCTTCGTTAAGCAAGTTCAGTTTTTGGGCCACCGCACCTCCCAGTATTCCCTTTTCATCAGGCGGCAGTTGTATTTCGAAACTGATGACAGGTTGCAAAATCCCGCCTTCCAGTTTTAACAACACCCAGAACGGATATTGCTGTTTATAGCCCCCGCTTTCCGCTGCAGTCAGTCCCGACATCTGATAAGCTACAAGATCGTATGGTGCAGCTCTGACAGCATACCTTGCATTGACAGATATTACAGCATCCAAAGGATCGCCATTCCAGATGATGGTACTTTCGGGCAAAATATCAAATCTTCGTTTAACCACCGATTCGAGCGACACCAGATAACTGCCTTCGTTTAAATTATAAGCTCCGGTAAGACTCATTTTTCCACTTCTGTCTATCGAAAAACTTAAAGCAGCTTCACCTCTTACCACTAAAGAATCGGTTGACGTTGGATCTATTAATAGCCGTAAAGTTGCCTGTTTGTCAATTTCGACTATTGTGGATAGGTCAAATCCCGAAAAACCTGTTGCCGGCAATTCCGGTTTCTCATCGCGGTAAAGAATCGGATTTATGGTTTTAGGATTATTGAATTCAACTACATCTTCACCCCTGTCGCTGGTAATCCTTTCTTCGGGGGCAACAAAAGTGAAATTCGATCCCCGTTTGATTCGTACTCTGCCGTTTATAACCGGCAAGGCAACAGGCCCGTTGATATTGATCCTGCTGTCGATGATCATGCGCCCGTAATAATTTTCATTGTCGCCCGAATTGGTGTTGAGCAACAAAAAGTCGGTTGCATCTACCCGCAGGTCAAAAACAAAATCGCTGAAGCTTTTCATCTGAACAGAACCATCGATGGTTGCTTTATTCTGATCTGCATCGGTTAGGGTAAACGAATTAAACCAGATGCCTCCGGCGTTAAACCGGATGGTTTCATTACTCAAGTGCAGCCGGTTATTCAGTACTGCCGGCTTTACAAACACATCATTGAAAACCAGGTCGCCGGTAATATCAGGGGAACTGAAAGATCCCTGAACATTAAATTCACCAGATAATATACCCGAAGATTCGGATAATTGACCCATTGAAAATAACTCAATGGTTTTCATCGAAAGCGACTGGACGTCTGTTTTTACATTTACTGAAATGTCGTTATCATCGGTCATTAAAAAACCTGTAGCCGAAAGATTGTTATCAGGGCCCGATAAATTTACATCCAGGTCAAATCTTCCGGTTTCGGGATTGATTGCCTTTACAGTTACATCACCCACAGGAACTTCTCTGACCATCAGGTTGCTGATTTTTACATCACCAATTAAGCCATAGGTATTGTTTGCCATTTTTAGCAATACATTTCCATCAATCGTTCCTTTTATGAAACTGGTATCTTTTTCGATAACCCGGGAAATATCATCCAGCTTGAAATTATTTAGTTCAATATTCAGGTCATCATTGAAATGCTGATTTACAGAAGCGACTTTTACCTGGCTTACCGCATTTTTAATAAACAGGTTATGGATTAAAAATCCTTCGTCTCCGAATTCAATATAGTTTTCCGGGTCCATGTCCCAGCGATTATACATCAGGTAAAAATCTTCAGGGTTAAACGCCAGCTTATAATTACCTTCCGTTTTCGTTATTTGCGAACGGATTACAAACTTTTTTCTTTAGTCATCATCAATCGACGAAAGGCCGACAAGCAGGGTATTGTTTGCCAGTTTGCCATCAATAAGGAAGTTCTCCAGTTTTACCTGGTCATTTGAAACCAAATTGCTCGACATTGACCAGACCAATTCAGAAGCATCAGACTTTACATCTATGACCAGACCGGCAATTTCTGTTGTACCATATACAATCCTGTTCATGATTGCATGTAGCCTCAGGTCATTATTTTCACTGGAATAGCTTCCCTGAATTATTCCAGGCTGAAACACATTTAACTGTGGTACAAGAATTCGTGAAAGGATGGGGTGGTTATGAAGCTGAATTTCGAAACTAAAATCAGATGGCTTACTGTCTATGTCCACTTCAACATCGTCGGTAATTGGAAAATAATGACTGATAAAACGCGTAAGTTCCGATGAAAAATCTATCGGAGATATGGTACCCATGTATTTTGCATCTGCCAGGGGACTGCTGATAATAAATTCACTTTTACCCGGCTCATTGACAGAAGAAAAAAGCAGTGAATCGAGTACATAAATCCGTTCACCCTGAGCCACCGTAAGATTGGTAATTCCCACTTTTCCGTAAAGCTTATCCACAGTTCTGCCTTCAAAATTTGCCGATACAACCAACCCGACTCTTATATCTTCTTTCGTAATATTAAGTTTCTGAAGGTCGGCCCCTGGCACATCCAACCTGAACTGATAGAATTCCTGTCCGGGCTTCAAACCCACAAAACCTTCAAAATTGAATACTGCATTCTCATCATTCAGATTTATTTTTCCCGAAAAATTCTGTCCTGCGAGGGTTCCATCCAGTGTCAGTTTCTGGTATGTATATCTATTGAGGTATAACTGTGTTACTTCGCCTTTGATATCGGCCATTACTGTTTCTCTGTCCAGCCCTTGTCCCGTTGCTTCGGCAGTTAAGGAAACAGGGCCATAAAGGACAGTATCTTTGAGAAGTCTGCCTGCATCAAAACTGTTTACACTTATATTACCACTGAAATTCTCATTCTTGTCAACCAATGCATCAAGGTTTATGGTTCCAAAACTGCTGTTCAAGCTAATAGTTGATTTAAATGCTGTGATTTCTCCTTTGAAAACAACCTCTGAACTAATATTTTCAGGTAGCTCAATATTTTCTGGAATTGATGTACCTGCCAGCATTTCAATATCATTTTTTCCTGAAATTACTTTAAGGTTTGGAAAATTGTATGAAGCTTCTTTAACATTGGGTAATCCGGCAATATTGAAATCGGTTTCCAGTACTGTATTTTCACCAGTTCTTATAACCAGGCCCCTGCCGGCAAGGTTGTTAAACGGTCCGCTTACGGTTCCGCTCAGAGTAGTGGAGTTCGTAAGGTTTGTAAAAAATGGCAGATTGCTCAGGTCATTACTAAAATAGAGTGCATCGGGATTTTTAAAGCTCACATTTCGCATGACCAGGTTCAGGTTGCTGAACTCATAATCCTGAGTAAACGATTCGATTGAGGAATATTGAATGTAAAAATCGGCATCAATGGTTGAGTATGGGGTTTTTAGCTTTAGTTTATCAGCAGTGATGGAGGCTGCATCCATACTGAAATCGGTTTCCAGGTTGTTTATTATAAAACCATTCTGATCAGTTGCGCTAAATCCTTCAACCGCCATTTTGACAAGGTCCTTGTCATAATAGAAATCATTTGCAGCAAACGACATGTGTTCGAATTCCAAAAATTGAGGGTTAAATTCTTTTTTCGCCTCAGCAACATCGCCAACCTGGTAAATAAAACCATTGTCGGCCATGTTTATTTGGTTACCTGTAACTTTCCAATTATTTCCGGAAGACGAAAAGGAATCTGTAGTCCGGGATGTACTTTCCGGTTTGAAGTTGTGGTAACGTATTTCGCTTTTCGCTAAGGTTAAATGTTCAAAATCCAGCAATTCTTTTTGTATGTCAGCCGAAGCATCTTTAAGTCCTAATTGATCTATAACCGATTTAACCGACAAATAATTAACTGAATCGGTATAAGTTACTGAAGAATTGATTAGCTGAATTTTTGTTGCGAATATTCCTGGCAGAATTTTTTCCTGATTATTTGTTTTTGTATTTGCCGGAGCATTCCTCTGAATATCCAGGGCTAATCCATTAATTAATGCTTCATTAAATGAGTATAGTGATTTCCCGGGAACGATATCCAAAACTCTGATATCTGAATTTGATATTGCTGCGAATACATTTATGCCACCAAATACATCATTGTAGGAGAATTTCACGTTTTCAAGTTTTACTTTATCAAGGCTGAACGTCCATTTGGCAGGGGCAGGTGTTTTTATATCTACCTTTTTGGTGGTATCACTGAATGTTGTTATCAGAAAATTATAATTGAACAACGGATCGGTTTGCGTGCTGTGCAGAAAGATGGCAGCGTCTTGGAGAGTTAAGGAATTTATATTTATTTTTCTTGAAAATAAGTCGTACAATGTTATATTTATTTTCACCATTCCGGCATAAATTAAAGTGTCGGTTTGTGTATCTTCCAGGTAAATGCCCTCCAAAATTATGGCTTTGGGGAATGAGATGCTTACATTTCTAATGTCCACCCGAGTATGGGTTTTACTACTTAGCCAGGAAGCAGCAAAACCGACAACTTTATTTTGAACGGAAGGGATTTGGACAAGCAGAGCAATGAGGATAAACAGCATAACAAAACCCAAGGTCACCCATAAGGCCACCCTGACTATTTGTTTGATTATATCGAACTTACTCATCTTGAAAATAGCATATAAAAAAAATTAATACGAATAAATTGTATCCGGTAAAAATCGAAGATGAGCACTTTTACCAGAATTCATGTTACAAAACTTCTGTAAAGAGTTGTATGATTCACACATTAAAAGCAGAATAAAAATTAGATTATTCATGCTAGTATTAGTATTTAAGATACTAAAAATTGGTGAATTTTCCATCACCGGAAACCAATTATTGCTGGTTTTCCTATCTCGAAATCGCGGAAACCGAAATCGGTGGTTTGGAAGGAATTTATTTTTAAAATATTATTCCCTTTGCCGGGAATTACCGGATAGAAAGAAATGGACAATTGAAAAGCATTCATCACCAGGTTGTCATTTTTTATTAAAACACCCAATCCTATTTGTGAATATACCTTACTTTCCCGGAAACCCTTTGCTGCATCGCCAAGCATCCCCAGCGAGAAGTTCAGGAAGGGGCCAAAGTGAAACCCGATAAAATCCCATGGAGCATATGATTGTGTTTGCGAGGTAAACAACAAACGGCTGGTGCCCGATAATATCTGGCTGTTAAAACCTTTCAGTCCGTATTCGTTGTTAATGGTTAAACTGTCGTAACCGGTGCGGTGGATGCCAATAAGCACCTGTGGTTTAATAAACTGCCTGAATTTCCATTGACCGATGGAAATCAGGTTTGTAAAATAATTTGCACCGGCCATGAAAACACCCTGCTCGGTCTGCGCCGATCGGAGATAGGTGCCAAACTCAACATTGGAACTCAGATACCCATAAGAATTATAATTCCCCGAAGAAAACCGAGCTCCAACATAGAAACGTCCCAAATTGTTTTTCTCATGGTAACCGCCGGTCAGACCTATTACTTTTCCAACAGGAACATCTTCGGTAATCCCAAACTTGAAAATATACTTGTCTTTTACATACAATCTGGTTGTAACACCTATGCTGGCGAGGTAAAAATTCTCATCGCTGTAAAATCTTAATGTATCAACAGTTTCAGGAGGCTTTTCAATAAAACGGATTCGGATAAAACGCGCGGCAGAAATATACCGGGTGGTGCGGCTGTATTCAGAAGTTCCCCTGAAAACCGGCATGGAATTACCTGCCCAGAAATCTTGTGCATTGTACTTATAACGCATCGTATTGATTGTCCAGATTGAATCTTTGTGTTGGTGTTGCGAAATATTTACACCTGCCGCCCATTTCGCCAAAGGGGAAAAAAATGGGCGATCCACCGCGAAACTTTTTATAAAGTTTCCGTATTCGTCGGTACCATATTGCACGGTAGAATTAATATAGGTGTTGCGGATATTGGGGATGAAGTACTTTGTACGGTAAGCAAAATCGCCGGTAGAAGGCTTCCACATGATTCCGTTCTGGAATGTATGGCCCAGGCCTATGAAATTGTTTTCACGCAGTTTAAAGTTAAGTCGTGCAACAGAAAACGAACCGCCGGGAATGAGACTCCAACTATCCAGCTCCCGGATGAAAATATCGACAGAGTCGGAGCTTTCAGGTGCAACCTGAACAAAAAATGATACATCAGTTATATAATTCATGCTGCGCACCAGCCGTTCCGATTCTTTTACCAGCAATGCATCGAAGATTTGATTTTTGCGCACCAGCAACAGGTTTCGAATTGTACCGGGATGGGTTTTTACATGAAATTTGTTTCCGGTTTTGGATAAAAAGTTGAGCGAGGCCGCAATGGTGTCGCCAATTGAATATCCAAATGGATCGAGCGTTACGATATTGATTTGCCGGATGATTTTTCCTTCAAAAGTGCTGTATGGTTTTTGTATCAGTTGTTTATTTCGTATTTTTTGTGCCGGGGCTGGTGATACTGGCTTGAAGAATAACCGGAACATGAATTTGGTAAACCTGCTTTTTTCAGAATACGTTTCGATGTTCTCATATAGTTGTGTTGAATCTTTTTGGGCTATAGTATCCTGTGCAAATGCGGAAGCATTTGTTGTTAGTAAAACAATACATAATATTGCCACCTTCTTTATCCACATTTTTCTCCTTTATTGCCGTCTGCTTTAGCAGACGGTTTTATAAGTTGATTTTGAATTTGCCATTAGCCCATTTTGGTTTGTGTCTGTTAAGCACCTAATTCTTAAGTTTAAAAAAAATGCATCTCCTTCCTTTTGCCCTTTGCTCTCTCATTTAGTTTCCACCGGCATTACCGTATCTTGCTCAAATTGCTCTACCGACATAACCGTATCTTGTTCCAATCGCTCTTTTTCCTCTTTTTTAACCTGTCGTCTGTAATACCCCCTGAAAAGAAAATTGTGTTTGAGGGCTTCCATATTTTCATTTAGCCCAATGCTGCTTTTCTTAAGATTCATTATGGTTTCATCTATGTTATTTACGATAGTAGTATCCTGAATCAACATTCCAATAGCTCCTTCACCATTGTTTATTTTTGTCATAATTTCGCCAAGCTGGTTGGAAGCAACTTCCGTTTTTGCAGCAGTTTTCTGCAAGCTAACCATAAAAGCAAAAACATTTTCTTTGGTAAGTTCTATGGTTTCATCCAGCCCTTCGGAACTCTTCCTGAAGTTTTTGATGGTAAGATTTACATTTTCGGCAATGGTCGAATCCTGTATCAATCTGCCCAGCATTCCATTTCCGGAATTTATGTTCATCATGATTTCAGCAAGTTGCTTCGTAATCACTTCTGCACTCTCTGCGGTGGTTTTTAAACTTTTCATAATGTCATCGGTTTCAACCGGTTCTTTTGACATAATAAATTGTCCGTCTTCTGCCAATGGTGCCTCATTGCTTCCCTGTGTAATAATTATTATCCGGTCGCCGATAATTCCTGCAGAACCAATACTTGCATAACTGTCAGCTTTTATAAACTGTTGGACACCTTTTCTTATCAGCATGTCGACCTGTACCGTTGAATCATTTATTATCTTAATGTTATCGACAATCCCAACATCGATTCCCGAAAAGCGGATGTTATTCCCTACCTGCAGGCCGCTAACATTATAAAAATTGGTTGTAATTTTAAAAACAGGATTAAATAAATTCTGTTGTTTGCCTATAATAAAAATGGCAACTACAAAAATTGCAATTCCTACTGCAATAAAAATACCTAACCTTGCCTTAAAACTTGATGTATGATTTTCCATTATTTTATGTTTTTTGCTTGAAAAATGACTGAATCAGCTCATCGGTTGAATTTTCAAACTCATCAATTTTTCCTTCCATATAAACTTCGCCGTTCTGCAACATGATAATCCTGTCGGCAGTGGCGCGTGCACACTCAATATCGTGGGTGATGATGATTGATGATGTTTTGTATTTCTTTTGAACATCATTTATCAACATGCTTATGCCGTCGGAAGTTACTGGGTCGAGTCCGGTGGTTGGCTCATCATAGAGCATAATCATCGGGTCGACAATGATGGTACGTGCCAGGCTTGCCCGTTTCCTCATCCCTCCGGAAAGCTCGGAGGGCATCTTGTGTAAGGTGTCGGCCAGTCCTACATTTTCCAAAACTTCTTCAATTTTTTCATCCCTTTCCTTTTTGGTAAGTTTCTTTTTTAATCGGATTAAAGGAAATTCAAGATTTTGTTTGATGGTCATGGAGTCGTATAATGCACCACTTTGAAAAAGAAATCCAACTTTTTCTCTCAGAACTGCCAATCGCCTGCTTTTTAGTTTATTTACATTTTCGCCCAAAACCATAATTGTTCCCCTGTCGGATCTAAGCAAACGGACAATGCATTTTATAAGAACTGATTTTCCGGAGCCTGATTTTCCAAGTACTACCAGGTTTTCACCATCGGCAAGATTAAACGATAAGTTTTTTAATACCTGCAGATCAGCAAAACCTTTACTGAGGTTGCTGATCTCAATAACGTATTTGGAAGTTTTTGGGCTTTCGAGTAAAGCATTATCATTTTTAATCATTTCTTATTTTTTACTATAGAAGCATATCGGTTACCTGGACTGCAATCAGGTCAACAATTATCACGAGCAGCGAAGCAAGAACAACGGCCGAATTGGTTGCCTTTCCAACGCTTTCAGTGCCGCGCCCTGCGCTATATCCTTTGTAGCAACCTACGAGTCCGATGACGGCACCAAAAAAGAATGTTTTAGCTACGGCGGGTAATAAATCCATAAAATCAACGACTCTGAATGCCTGGTTGAAGAACAACACAAAAGTTACACTTCCCTTTATGTTTGCACCGGCCCAGCTTCCTAAAATTCCAAGAGCATCGGCATACAAAACTAAAAGAGGTATCATCAGCGTGGCAGCCAATACCCTTGGCACCACCAGGAAACGTATGGGATGGGTGGAAGAAACTTCCATGGCATCAATTTGTTCCGATACCTTCATTGAACCCAGTTCTGCTCCCATGCCCGAACCAATTTTGCCCGCACAGATCAATGCTGTTATAACAGGTCCCATTTCCCTGATGATGGATAAGGCAACCATTCCGGGCAGCATGGACTCGGCTCCAAAATCTGCCAAAACAGGCCGCGACTGGATGGTAAGCACCAATCCCATTATTAAACCTGTAACCGAAATAAGCGGGAATGTTTTATACCCAATTTGAAAGCACTGGCGCAGGAATTCGTTAAACTCAAAATCAAAGGAAAAGGTCTCTTTTATCGTTTGCCAAAGAAACAAAAAGAAATCACCTATCCCTGAAAAGAAAACATTCGCTTCCTGCGTTTTCTTATACGTTTTTTCTCCAAGCTTAATGACTTGCTTTTTTACATCAGGTAGTTTTCTAACCTTTTTTATTACAGGATCAATAATTTTCACTATATAATGTTGAATATTTCTATCAATATTTTACAATTAACTTATGGATAGTTTCGGCGTTCGTGCCTTATTACATTGGCTACTAAAGATCTGATAAAATATCTTTCATTTCTTCTTTAGTTTTACCTGGCTTTTTTTGAAGCCTTCCCATCATCTCCTCTTTTTTACCTTCTGCAAACATCAGGTCATTTTCAGTTAATGTGGCAAACTTTTGTTTGAGAATGCCTTTCTGCACATTCCAGTTTCCGTCCAATTCTGTTTTATTCATTTTTTAAAGTTTTAACTGTGACTGAATTATCACTATACAAAGGTTATTGGATTTAACCAATTATACATTACATAATTCCAAAGAAGAATTACATCATTCACACTTATTGCGGCGACTATTGCGGCATTTCATTAAATTCTGGTGATGCAACAGTATTTCACTTCAGTTTTAATTTATTCAGAATTGGCTTAATTCTCATTGGTGTTGGCATGGTGTCGCCCAATAAAAATCCCCAGGGTTTTAATGATTCAATGTGATCGAAAATAAGCTTTGCAATGGCTATCAGTGGAATGGCAACCAACATTCCCGGGATACCCCATAATGCACCAAATGAAATAACTGCAATGATGGAAGCAAGTGCATTGATTTTTACCTTTGAAGCAACTATTTTGGGAACTATATAGTTGTTGTCAAAAAATTGAATAACTATGTATAGTGCCAAAACCAGCAATGCAACCCAGGGCGATGGTTTGGTTACAATTGCAATTATCATGGGCATGGATGCAGCTATTATTGAACCAAGATAAGGGATCAGATTAAGAAGCGCTCCCAATATACCAAGTACCAGAGCATATTCAATTCCCAAAATCAGAAGGCCGGCAGTATATAAAAAAGCAATGATAACAACCTCAATCAGCAGTCCGATGAGATAACGCTGAATGAGCGTTTTTATCTGGTTTATGATTTCACTCACTTTGTCTCTGTTGTTTTTCCCAAATAATTTGTGGAAAAACTCAATCAGCAGAGGTTGATAAAATAAAATCATAAATACATACACAGGAATTAAAAACAATAAGGCCAGCATACTGCCAACATTAACAAGTGTTTGCCCTATTTCAGCTCCTCCAATGAGTTCGTTTTTTGTTGTGGTAATCCAGTCGGTAATTTCATTGGCACTAATTTTAAAATAGCCTGATGTCCAGAAGATAATCTGGTTAATTATTTCAGTGAATTTATCAACCAGCCTGGGTAGCGATTCCGTAAACCGGCTTGCCTGTGAAAATAATAGTGTGCCAATTGAAGCAATCAATATAAAGGACAGGAACATAACAATTATAATGGCGATAATCCGGTGAATTTTATATCTGACTAACAGGTTCACAGCCGGATGAAGCACTACGGCAAGAATTGTTGAAAAAACTATTGGTATCAGTATGCTTTGAGCAGTGTACAATATGAAAACGATTGCCAGTAATCCAATAATTACCAGTACACTCTTCATGTAAAGAGGTAACACAAACTCTTTAGTTATCACAGGTTATCGGGTTTAATTCCAATTTGACTCCACTTAAACTATACTTGTCTACTGTCAGAAAATCAGCAAGAAAAATGGTTATCCCTGAATGTAAAAATACGCCCGGCAATTTCAATTTACTATTGATTGAACGGAAATGAACTCGTTTTTTAGAAAGATAGCCTGCTGCCAAACCAATGACGATGCTAATAATACCGTAAAAAATAGAAGAAGAAGAAGAAGAATCCGTTTCATTCATCGTGCCTGATTTGAGATTATATGATTTGCGAATCCTGTAATACTTCATCTTCGGGCTGACCCTGTTTTTTGTCAGCAAAAGAAACCTCATCCATCACCTCTTCAAATTTCACGACGACCAATTCAAGCAATTCGTTGAATTTTTCCTTTAGTACGTCGGAATAGGTTGCACCTTTTTTTATTATTCTTTTACGTGTTTTTGATCCTTTTGCAGGAGAAAATAAAATCCCTGCCAATGCGCCGGCGGCTAACCCGGCCAATACACCCACCAAAACTTTTCCTGAACTCATTCTATTTTACTGTTTAAATTATTAAATAACTTCCGGATACAAAAGTCACCCATTCTGCGATGAAAGGTGTTACACAAATCTGGTAATGTTTTACATTATTCACAGATTTTATTTTGCCTGACTGTAATATTTCATGGCTTCGGGCATAAATTGTTTCAGCTTTCTTATCCTTGTTTCGTCGGAAGGGTGGGTGCTTAAGAATTCCGGAGGGCTTCCTCCTCCTGCACTTGACATCCTTTCCCAGAAAGGAATTGCTTCCTGCGGATTATAACCGGCCATGGCTGCAAATATTAACCCATACTGGTCGGCTTCCGTTTCCTGTTGCCTCGACCAGGGCAGCATAGCCCCGACCTGGCTCCCTATGGCATACGATTGCATAAACAAATTCTGGGTTTCCTGTGGCTTCTGCGACAGAGCAACCTGTAAGGCCACACCTCCCAATTGTTGCATCATTGCCTGACTCATTCGTTCACTGCCATGCTTTGCAATGGCATGGGCAATTTCGTGGCCAACAACAATGGCAAGAGCTGTTTCAGTCTGCGTAATTGGCAATAAGCCGGTATAAACAACCACCTTACCACCGGGCATGCACCAGGCATTTACCGACTTGTCGTCAACAGTATTAAACTCCCACTTGTAGCCCGCTATTACCGATTGTTGACCCTGGCCATTGTAATATTTCGTAATTGCATTTGAAATACGCGCTCCTACGCGGTCTACCATGGCAGCCTCTTTATTGCCCGGACTTAATACCTTGTGTTCAGCTAAAAAAGTACCGTACTGGCTGGTAGCCATTAATTGCAATTCCGATTCGGGGACTAAACTCAACTGGTTGCGTCCTGTCACCAAATTCATCACACATGCTGTCAACAAAGCTGAAACAAGTACCACGAACAGGGATTTTATAATATGACGACTTATCTTTGTTGTCCTGTTTTTAATAACTGTTGAATATCGGATTGATTTCATATGATTAAAATGTTTATTTTTCAAAGGTATCATATGGAATTTGCATGAGCGGGTTAATTAATTTCCGGTTGGTCTGTATGACTGCTCATGCTCATTACATTTTATTATTTAATATTTTACTAATTGTATTTTGTTGCTTAATCCACATAACGTTTTAATTCGAACCCTCGGATACTGCCGGCAATTCGTATATAAATAGTGATTTATCAACACTTGTTTTTTTCATTTTTTAGTGATTTTAAAAAATCCTTCTTCCCGGAAAAACCGAATTATGAAGATAATCACCGCAATTATCAGTAAAATGTGTGTAATTCCACCAGTATTATAACCTATATAGCCAACTGCCCAGGCGATAATAAGCAATATGGCGATGATGTAAGTCAGATATCTCATAGTTGCTTACTTTGCAGCATGTAATGTATCAAAACCGTTTTTATAACAGATATGCTGCTTGTCCTAATTAAGTATCTGGCAAATTTTCCAATTCAGGGTTCCATTTTTATCCTCCCATGAACATTCATAAGGGATTGTTAACTGAATCTTCCAAACCTTTGCAGATACAAACATCTTAGGTGTTCCTGTAATTCTACTGTTTAAAAAAAAGCGTTGTATCATGTGTATTTAATTTTTTAAATAGTACTCCCAAAGGTATTTCTGTTCGCCTCTTATTTTGTTGCATAATTTTGATAATTGCTTACATCATTCACACATTCAATGGAGCCAAAAAAATCGGTTATCATTTGTATCAATTCGTTGTTGTTTATTGGTTTTGTAATAGAATCATTGCATCCTGCAGCAATTGCTTTCTCTCTGTCGCCATTCAATGCATGACCGCTTTGTGCTATTATTACCACATCTTTATTAAACTTCCTGATTTTGCGAGTGGCTTCATAGCCATCCATTTCGGGCATGTTAATATCCATCAGGACCAAATCGATGTCAGGATTTTCCCGGCAGGCTCTAACTGCTTCAGTACCGGTTTTTGCTTTGTATAACTTTCCGGTAATTTCTTCAACCAGTTTGCTAAAAAGCATTTCCGAAAATACATCATCTTCAGCAATTAAAACAGTTAGTTTCCTGGTTAAGGTTTTTGTTGATTTAACAGGTGGCGCAATCACAGCAACGCGATTAACATCCTCAACCTGATGAACAGGTATGGTGAATAAAAATTTGGCTCCTGAAGCAATACCCTTTTTGGCGGCATTGTTTTCCACCCAAATTTTTCCTCCCAGCATTTCAACATAAGCTTTTGAGATGGATAATCCAAGTCCGGCCCCTTCGTAATTACCTTTGTTTGATTCCCTGCCTTGTCTGAACCGTTCGAAAATGATTTCTTTCTGTTCATCAGGAATTCCCGGACCACTATCTTTTACATAAAATTCAATGTAGTCGCCCTTTACTTCATAGCCCAATTCAACGGAGCCGGTTTGTGTAAATTTAATTGCATTTTTTACGAGGTTTGTAAGCACTGCAAATAACTTTTCCCGATCTGTTCTTATAAATGCTTCAATCCCCGGTAATTCATTTTTAAAGGAAAGTTGCAGTTTCTTTTGCGCTGCCTCCTGCCTAAAAAAGGAATGAATATATTCCACCTGTTCGTTTACATTTGTATCTGAAACTGAAACCTCAACTTGATGGGATTCTATTTTGGAAATGCTGATAATATCGTTTATTATATTGAGCATGCGGGCACCGCTTTTTTCAATAATGCCAATATAGCTTTGCTGTTCTTCTATATTTAAATTCAATGTTTTAAGCAATTCGGTAAAACCCAGGATTCCGTTCATGGGGGTTCTGATTTCATGACTCATATTGGCCAGAAAGGCTGATTCCAGTCTTTCGTTTTCCTCGGCTCTTTCTTTAGCTTTTATCAGTTCGTTCTCGACTTGCTTGCGCTTGGTAATATCGATCAGGGTAACCAGGCATTTTTCGTCAATATTGCTTATTATGCCGTTAACATGAATGTATTTCATTGAATTGTTTCCTGTTTCAAGTTTTAGTTCGCAGGTTTCTTTCAATTTGTTTTCGAATATATTTTGCAGAAAATGATTATATACGGCTCTTGTATCAGGAGATACAAAAAAACCAAAACTGCTTTTAATCAAAAGTGAACGCTCCTTTTCCAACAAACCTTCAGCGCTTTTATTCAAATCCAGTATTTCGCCTTCCTTATTAATTGTTAAGTATCCTGAAGGAGCAAAATCATACAATTCAGTGTATTTTTTTTCTGCAAGTTCTGCTTTTTCTTTAGCCAGTTTCAGTTCTTCATTTTGCAATTCCAGTTCTATCTGGTGCACTTCAAGCTCATGAATGAGTTGCAGATTATCGGATTCGGGTAATGATTTTTCCAAACTCTTTTCATTTTTGTCAAGCAACATTTCTGCCTCCTGACGCAACTTGAAAAGTATACTTGCTGATTTTTTTGATTTTTCTAGCATGAATGAAATAAATTATCGCTTTAGTATTCTGATGTTTGATTATTTTTTTGTTTTTTGTTCTAATATGTATCGCTTTAACAGCCGTACAAATGCAGAAATGAAAAAAAGCAGAGCCTGAGGTACAGCTGGTCAAATTTACTATCCGGCATATGCTTGCAGGTTTTTATAAGAGCTCACCCCAGGCCTGGTAAATGCTATTGCAAAAGGTTTTTTAATTCACATTTGAACCAATATTTCCCTGGCTTATGATATTGTTAAAGTCTGCTGCTGTCTGATAAATGTTTATGTACCCATTATAAAGCAACCAGTTTTCATAAGTGATTTTAAGGCCACCGTCCAGATTCCGGATTGTCGTATAACTTTTACCTGAAGTTCCGTTAACGCTGCTCAGGGTTTTAGTTACCGGTCCGCCACCTATGGTAGCAACCGAACTCAGGTTAATTGTTGCAGGATATACATCTCCTGCAATTGTTCCATCAAGGTCTATAGTTACCAGCGTATTTCCGTTTTCCCTTTCTTCAAACAGGGCAGTCCCCGATACGCCAAAATCGTCCACAGTCTGGAGTGTAAAGGAAACACTGTTGTCGGTAATTACATTCCCGCCAATGTCCCCCTGCGCCAGAATTACATTGAGTTCACTGCTGCTTTTAAGTACTTTTATAAAACCATCGTACGTAATTAACTGACTGTATGTTAATGATTTTACAACTGTAGAGCTGGTCCCGGATTCATCTGCCGGATTCAGCTCAACAACCACCGTACCTCCTTCGGCTACTGTATTCATGTAGAGTGCTGCCGGATGTGATCCTGAAGGAGCGCCAAACAGCTTTAATGTGATGGTTGATGCGGTAGTGCTGGTTTCAACAAAGGTCACAATGCCAGTAACACCAAGTACATCCTGAACCTTCAGATTGTAACTTATTTCCCTTCCGGGTTCTTCATCTTTTTTGCACCCGCTGCCTAACATCAGAAAAATTATTGCGACAAAGAGTGAGAGTAATACATAATTTCTTTTTCTTTTAATCATTTTTTTTGCATTAGTTTATTTCCCGCAACTGGCGGGTCAGTTTTGTTTACAAATAATAACATTACAAAACACACTAGATTCTTATGTTTTGCAAGCTTTCCAGAAGTCCGAATACATTCAGCAGCCAAACCACAAGGATGATTACTACAACAGCATTCAGAATTCCTTTAATTGTGCGTTGCATTGGAATGTAGCTGTTCACCAGCCATAGTATCACTCCTGCAACCAGAATGACGATAAGAATTGTTAAGATGGGCATAATTATTAATTTAAATTTATTGTTTTTTCAAGTAACACACAAAAGTGAGGAACAAACTGCTAAAATGTGTTACATCATTTCGTTAAAGAGTTACATCATTCTCACATTTGAGGTATGAAAGCCATCATTAGTTCAAAAAAATGCTAAAAAGGAAACAGCAAAAAGGTTCCTTCAAAGGCGGCCCATCCGGAGAGTGTTGAAGAAATATTGTTTTAACAGGTGCAACGAAAATGCGCCAGTTACCGCTGCATCAAGAGTGTCTTTCTGCAACAGGTAACCGAATTAAATTAATTGAAAAATCAGCGGGTTTTGAGGATATTATCTACAAAGATTGTTGAATTTTAGCTACACAACAATCACGCCTGTTTCTTGTTAAACTACTAAAGTTTAAAACCTTAATGTTACCCATAAATTAAATGGCACAAGAATTGGCTTCAATAATTCTGTTAAACAAATACACATATCAATTTACTTATGATTAACACTATTTCAGAAAAAGTTAAGTTAAATAATGGCATTGAAATGCCCCTGCTGGGTCTTGGAGTTCTACGGTTAAAGGAAGGTGGAGAAGTTGAAAAAGCCGTTCAGGTTGCGCTTGAAAATGGGTATCGGTTAATTGATAATGCCGCCATTTACCACAATGAAAAAGGAGTGGGAAGAGGAATCAGGGCCAGCGGCATATACCGCGAAGAAATTTTTATCAGCTCTAAAATTGCCAATGACCAGCAGGGATACCACAATACATTTAAAGCGTTTCAAAGGAGTCTTGACTGGCTGCAAACAGATTATCTTGATTTGTATCTGATTCATTGGCCACAAGATGAAATTTCACTGGAAACATGGAAAGCCATGGAAGAACTCTACGAAAAGGGGAAGGTACGTGCTATAGGAGTAAGTAATTTCTGGCTGCATCATCTGGAGTATTTTCTCCCGAAAATTAATATTGTTCCTGCTGTCAATCAGGTTGAATTTCATCCTGAATTGACTCAACCGCATTTACTGGAATATTGCAGAATGCACAACATCCAGGTTGAGGCGTGGAGCCCAATCATGCAGGGAAAAGTTTTGAGGATTCCAACCTTAAAGAAAATTGCCAAAAAACATGGAAAAACACCCGTACAGATCGTTCTTCGATGGGACCTTCAAAAAGGGGTAATTACCATTCCCCGTTCCGGAAAACCCAAAGAAATTATTGAAAATGCCCAACTCTTTGATTTTGAACTGACCGATGAAGATGTTGCTGAAATTGATGGTTTAAACCGGAATAAAAGGATTTTTCCTTATTACGATAAAATCCCTTTCCTGTTTAAGGCACTCATGAAAAATAAACGCAAGTTACCTGTTGTTAATGAACTGACCGAAGCATTTGTATATAAATCCAAAAATAGGTTAAGGCAGATAATTAATATACCTCAGGTAAAACCAAAAATTGTTATCAGCAGAAAGTCTTGACAATGATTTAAAAATCAAAACCAATTTAAACCGCCCGGACGCCCGATGAATTGATATTATATTCATGGTTCTGCATAAGTTGAAGTTCCCTTATACAGCTTCATGTGTCCCCGGTTCTAATTGGTGCATTACCATTCCATGGGCAATTTCGGTCTTGCTCTGGAATGTTCTTTGGGCATAAGGGAACTTTACCTGATTGCAACATACTTTGTCATCATACCAATTACGGGAAAGGTACAACCGGACATCGACCATCGATGCAAAATTGCCGTTGCTCAGTCAAGCTACAACTGCAATCCGGCAGTTATCTGCTTTCCCAACATTCCCGCAAATTAGTAAACTTTTAAACAGCAAAGAGCATGAAGTTATCTCAAACCAAAAAAAATGAGAATGGCTTTCACTACCTGCTGCTATTCCGGTCAACCCTGGCTCTTCTTCCGCTCCTGCAAACCAGAAGCGAAGTTAAATGATAGAATATAGCTGTTTCCCAGTCAAAGTATCACTCCTGCAACTAAAATGACGATAAGAACTGTTAAGATGGGCATAATAATTAATTTAATTTGTTTTTTATACTACTGCACAAAGGTGACCATCAGCCCATTTAAATGTGTTACATCTTTATATTTAAGAAGTTAAATCATTCACCCATTTGGCAGGAATAAAAATTAAATTGTTTCAATTCAAGTTTAACCTCCTGACTGAATCGAGTGAAAAAACAAAGCGAATTCTGTTTTTAAACGATCCGCTGGCTGATTCAATATTATTGGAAACAAGCAATGGAATATAGATTTCGAAAATATTTCGAATACCCGTTTTAAAGCCAGCCTCAAAGAAAATGGGCGAATCGATTCCGCTGCCGAAAACTTTATCGTTCAGGAGAAAATTAACAAAAGGTTTCACAGGCAATCGGCTGGTTATACCGGGCAAACTGCTTGTAAATGAAAGGGAAAAAAGCCTGCGGCTGTATGCCAGGCTGTCGTTTACAGGCGACACCAAACCGCCTTCGGAAATGGTCATTTGCCGGGACCAGAAATTTGAAGGAAAAACCGCAAAGCGGTCGGGGTAGGTTCCCTGGTAAAGATAAAGTTCGCGGCCACTTCGTCCACTTGCTGAAAAAGCGTAAAAAGGAACAGTTGAATCCTCATTCAGCATGGTTCCTGCAAATAACCGGATATCCAATCCATTATCCTGCCCATCGTAGCTCAACTTATAATTGAGTTCAACCGAAGTTTTTTGATATGATTTCCCCGATTCAAAAGAAGCCAGCAAAGACAAAGGATTGCTCCTGCTGTACCTTTCCATCTGGTAACCAAATTGCAAGTAGGAGTTCATTTCTGCCTTCTCCTGAAGTTTAATCTGATAAAGGCTGGAAGCTGCGATGTAATTCCCAAATAATTTATGGGTTAACGGGGAAGTCATGTCATGGTTTCTGAGATACAAATCAATACCGGTTTTTACCTTTTTGTAGTTTTGGTTGCCCGGTGCGCCAAATTGGGTTCCTTCTATAGAGATTGCCGCCAGCCTGATGAATTTATCATATGGTGTAATGTTGTATTTTATCCTGCCAAATCCTGCCAAATCGTTATTGCCGAATGCATAAAATGGCATCACAAAATATTCAACTGGTTTTGGAATGATGAATCCGTTATGAAATGCCACACCTGCCATAAATCCATTTTCGCGGGTCCAGTTTACTGCAGGAATATACATCAGGGTATCGTTTTTCGGGGTCCTCAACGGTAAAAAGAGAGTTGGGTTTGGATGGGATTTGCCCTGGGAAAATATCCTGTTTTTTGAATAGTATTGTTCATTCTGTATATTTCGGGTGTAACATGCCCGGGGTCAATTTTTATTTCAGAATAATCACCGGAGGGCAATTCAATCCATTGACGGCCCTCAAAACCATCAACCCATTTTTCAAAATAGATGGAATCCCCGGTCATGCCCGAAATGAAAAGAGGAGAAACCAGTTCCCCCTTGTTTTTTACAAGCAGTTTTTGGTTCTCCAGCCGAACCATTTTATAGTCCAGCCGTTTGGTCGTTCCCAGTAAATCGTCAAAAAACCAGGCTAAATCTTTGTCTGAATGGTTTTCAAATACGGCGCGCAAATCAATGGGGTGGGGGTGCCTGAATTTCCATTGTTTGTAATATTCACTCATGGCGACATCAAATAGTGAATCGCCAAGATAAGCCCGCAGATAATTAAAGGACATAGCGGCTTTATTATAAAGGATGATGCCATAATTTGAATCGCTGTATTCCTTTGCCGGCAGGTTTATGGGTTGTTCCAGATTGCTGCGTGCCTGTATAAGCCATTCCAGTTCCTGCATCCGCTCCACAGGCATTTGGTCGATATTTAAAAAGCGGGCCAGTTTCCAGTTTTTAAAGATAAATCTGCCAAAGCTTTTTCAAAGGGTATTTTTCTTTCATATACCGATCCGTATATGCGCTTGTTATACCTTCGTCCATAAACGGAACCTTCGCTCATTGGATGCCAAGTGCCCCATAAAACCAGTTGTGAAAAATTTCGTGGGAAAGCACTTCGTCAAGCGAGTAAGCATCTTCAGCAAGGCCTATCACTGTAATGCCCGGATATTCCATCCCGAAGCCGGCACTCAGGGCGCTTTGAACTGCTGTAAAATTATCGTACGGATAATCGCCTGTTTTATCTGATAACCATAAAACCGCACCATTCACATAATCCAGGGCATCTTTCCAGAGGTTTGCCTGCCTGTTGGTAAACATCACCCAGATGGTTACTTCCCTGCCCGAACCGGGAAGTTTTATTTTCCCCTTCTTTACATTAAACCTTTTATCGGCAAACCAGGCAAAATCGTGTACATTGCCAGCTGTGTAACGAAGTGTCTTAAATTGTTTTGATGAAGCCGGAAAATCGACTTTCCCAATATGCGATGCATTTAACCATGAAGTATCGGCAGCAATCTTTTCAAGTCTTTCAGCTTCTATGGTGTTTTGCAGGTTCCCTGTTGCTCCCACCATATAATTCTCAGGCAGCGTGATATATACCTCAAAACGACCAAATTCAGAATAAAATTCACCCTGGTCAAGATAAGACATTTGGTGCCATCCATCCTTATCATAAACTGCCGGTTTGGGATACCACTGCGAAATTTGATAGGACTCCCCGATATGGCCTAACCTGGATGTTACGCCTTGTGGTATTTTTACACGGAAAGGGGTAGTAATAATTATTGTGTCTCCGGTTTTCAGGGGTTCGTTCAGGTCAATCCTGCAAACGTCGGGCTGGCCGGGTAATAAGTTCCATTGAACCTGTCTGCTGTTTGCTTTAAAATCCAGTGAATCAATAAATCCACTCAATTCCGGATCATTGAATAACTTTGATTTTCCGTTTACCCGGAAAACCTGTTTGGCCAAATGGGTGTTGTTGTTTGAATAGGCATTGGGCCACAAATGAAAATACAGAAAATGAAGCGTATCCGGTGAATGGTTGATGTATTCCATTGTTCCGAATGCATGAAGTTCATGAAGTGTATCGTTAAGCGAAACCCGGATATTAAAATTGACTTCCTGCTGAAAATATTCCTGGGAGAAAGCAAGGGGGAATGCTCCAAAAACAAACAGGCAGATGAAAATCATCTGCCTGATATGTTTTTTTGTGATGAGGTAAATCATAATTTTTTTATACAAACGGACTTCGTTTTTATTTTTTCAATGAAATCTGAAGGGAAATTTCAAATGGGTCAAGTTAAAAGGATAATTAAGATAATAATTAAAATCAGTGTCGTACCTCCAATATAAATGGTTCCATTTGATTTCTTCATATCCTTTTTTATCTCCCTTAGTTCTTTTTTAAGTTCATTCTTCTCTTCACCTGTCAAGTCACTTTTATCCATTTTACGGATTTCATCAACACGTTCTGTAATCTTTTCAATCTCTTTATCGGTTAGTTTATTTTCCGTTTTTAAGGAAACTGCAGATTTTTCTGCTTCGGAGTTAGAATCCGGTTTATTTGCAAATGTTATTGTCGAACTTAATGCGAAAATCATTAAGATTACAAAAAAAATAGTCCTTTTCATTTTTTGATTTTTTTAATTTAAATTAATTTATTTTTAACTTTTTTGTTGTGTCAAAGTTCTTCCATTCTTACTCGAAAGTATTACACAATTAAAAATTAGAGTTACATTATTCACACATTTTACACACTCATACATTCATACGTTTTTCTTTCATGCAGAGCACTACACGGTTTATTGGCAATTTATAAATATAAACAACAAGCAGGAAAACTTTTGAACCAAAGATTCATCCGGAAGATGTAAATACATACCAACCAGGAGTTACAGGCAACTCCAAATTATATTGGTAAATTTATTGCAACTACAGGCGTATTTTACAGCGAGGTAATTTGTATAGTTTCTTTGGATTTTCTCATTTTTTATATGAGTTTTTCAACTCATATAAAAGCTCCTGTAAATCAACTGTCGCATACGTTGATGCATAATCCGACATGGCATAAGGTATAATCAGTTCTTCGTTATGAATCATCGATCCGCAGGAATAAACCACATTGGGAACATACCCTTCACGTTCTTCGGCACTTGGAACCAGCAGAGGAGAGGTTAACCTCCCTATTTCTTTCTCAGGGTTTTCCAGGTCGAACAGAGAGGCTCCCAAGGTGTATTCGCGCATGGGGCCAACGCCATGTGTTATTACAAGCCAGCCTTCAGGAGTTTCTATTGGCGAACCTCCGTTTCCAATCTGGATAAATTCCCAGGGAAATTTAGGCTGTTGCAGTAATTTAGCCTTACGCCAGATGTTGATGTTGTCGGAATAGGCAATGTAATTGTTAAAACCATCCAACCGGCAAAGCATGGCATATTTTCCGTTCACTTTACGGGGAAAAAGCGCCATGCCCTTGTTTTGTGCAATTTCACCATGCAGCGGCAGTATCTTAAAATGATAAAAATCCCTGGTGTCAAGCATTTTTGGTAATATGGTTATTCCGTCGTATGCGGTATAGGTCGCATAATAAATGATTTCGCCATTGTCTTCAGTAAATTTTACAAAACGGGCATCTTCAATCCCGTTCCTTTCATTTATCGAAACCGGAAAAATCACCCTTTCTGAAATATTGGTATCGAGCGAAAAATCAAGCTCGTAATGAGAGGAGGCCAGCCAGATAATTTGATTGAAAAGAATCTCTTTATCGGCTGCCAGGTGTAGTGATTTCCGTGCATCTCTTATACAATCCCGGAGTTCACCATAGGAAAATTTGTCGTTTAAATTATTGAGTATTAAATTCGAAGGAATTAAGGTATGAAATTCCTTCATTTCTTCGAGTTTTTCTTTAAACGATGCTTTATCGTATATGTGTTTTCTTATGTGCTTAGCTTCTTCAAGCATTTTACCCACCGGTTCAATGGTTAGGTTGTTGTTTTTATCGAGCACTCCGGTGCGGAAAACTATCGACGAAATATGCCCTTCACCGGTTGCCCTGAAACTAAGTATTACCCTTTGTTCATCCGGACCGGTCTCCGACTGATCGGGGTGTTCTACAATTGAAGGATTAAAAAAAGCAGCCGATTCTATGGAATACTCCATGGTAAAATAGGACCCTATAAGGGTTTTTTGTGAAATGCTGAGTGAATCGGGATCAACATCCAGCAACTTTAATAAATGGGAAATTTTATTGTAATGTTTTTCAAAAATTTGTGAAATATTCCTGTGTCGCCATGAGAAATCCCTCAAAATCGGATTCAATGCCTTCGATGGCAAATCCCCGGTCATATTTAAGACCGAACGTATGGTATTTAGCGCTCTTTCTTCACTGGTATAAAGAAACCGGGCGATTACCCTTGAAGTGTCGGGGCGAAATTTTATGTTCTTTCTGTTAACTGAAACCTGCATTTACTATCCGTTTTAAAATTTTTATAAAGGTAATGGCTTAAATGGATTAATCACTTTTATATTTATTCACGCTGGTTTAACTGTAAGGTTTTTAATTCTGCAGGTAACCAAAACAGGAGTTTCAAACCTGTTAAATAGTTATTAATAAATTATCTTCCCCTCCGTTTCTTATATCCGGCAAGAAATTTTGTTCAAGGCTGATTTTCCTTTAAACTTTTTTATTTACCTTCCCGTCAAAATAACAAACTGAAAAATTAGCTTTATCTGTAAATGAAGAAAACTACTATTAAGGAAACAGGCACTTCTTTCTGTAATGCAAGCACTTTGTTTCTGGCAAAGGACCTGCTGTTCTTAAATTTCCGGGCTATCTCCATTCCGGCATTTGCAGGAAGACGGTCGTCGGTAATGTTGTTGTATATTACATGGAAACCAATATTCTTTTAAAATATGAACGCATGAAAAATCAAATAAAAACCAGATGTTTTCTAATGATTGGCCTGTTGTTATTGGCCGGAATTATATTGAATAATTGTACTTTGCCGCAGGCTAAAAATAATCAGACTAATTTTCCAACTGCCCGGAATGATGCGTGGAGCATTACCGGCCCGGGTGGAGGAGGCGCAATGTTTAATCCTGCTGTAAGTCCTTTTGATCCGGATTATGCTTATGTAAGTTGCGATATGACGGGTGCTTATGTAACTTACAACGGCGGTGATTCATGGAGGATGTTTAACCTGCGCAGTACTGTTCGCTGGTATGTATTTGATCCCCAAAACGAAGATGTTATTTATGCAAATTCCATTGCTTTGTACCGAAGTACCGATCGCGGAAAAACATGGAACATTATATATCCCGATCCTGCTGAGTTAACAGGTGTTGTTTCTATGGGTGATCATGCCAGTCAGGTTGTGGTACCCCGCGACCGCATCCGAAGAACTGTAAATGCCCTTGCAGTGGATCCTGATGATTCTCAAATACTGTACGCCTCCATATCGGTTGGCGGATCTGCTGCCCTGTATGTTTCGCATGACTCCGGCGCCACATGGACCAATAAAAAAGAGCTGGATGAAGCGGCTAAAAATATTTTTGTAGTACCCTCTTCACCTAAAAACAACCGGACAATATACCTTACCGGGAGAAATTCGGTAACCAGCCTTGAAAACGGAAACTGGGAAACCCGTCAAGGGCCCGAGGGTGTTGCCCTGCTTACTCAATATGCCGGTGGTTTTGACCGGCAAAGAAACCGGTTCATTCTCTACGCCACATCGGGAAAATCGTATTTTAATCCATCAGATGAACAGTCGGGTATCTATTATTCTGAAGATGGTGGCAAAAACTGGGAAAACATGCAGGACGGACTTTTGCAATATGCAATGCCAGACGCACCATTGCCCGAGTGGCGAAGCATCGGAACCAGTGCAAATCATCCCGGAGTGGTTTATGTATCCTATAACCGTTTAAAAATTCACAGCGATACTACCTGTATAGGAGTGGCCAAAAGTGAAGATTACGGAAAAACATGGGTACTGGCCTGGAAAGATGCTTTAACCGGGAAAGGCGATTTTGTATCACCAAACCTGCAGGCAGGATGGCTGGCGAAAATTTACGGGCCTTCCTGGGGGGAAAACCCTTTTGCCCTTGGTGTTTCGCCCGTTAATCCGGATGTTTGCTACGGTACCGATTTTGGCCGCACCATTAAAACAACAGATGGAGGAAAAAGCTGGCAACAGGTTTATACAAGAGAAAAAGAAGGATTAGGCTGGATGTCTCGCGGACTGGATGTCAATACAGGGTATTGTATTGTTTTTGACCCCTTCGAAAGCAACCATGTTTATCTGGCACTTACCGATGTGGGGCTGATGGAAAGTTTTGACGGCGCTGAGAGCTGGAATCCCGTCAGCAGAGGATACGGCATTCCGCGGCAGTGGTCAAACAGCACCTATTGGTTAACGTTTGATCCGGAGGTCAGGGGAACGGTATGGGCAGTGATGAGTACCAACCACGATCTGCCAAGGCCTAAAATGTTCAGAAGAAACGGCACCGCAGGATTCCGGGGCGGCATCCTGATGAAAACTGCCGGCAGCGATAACTGGCAGCCGTTAAGCAACGATATCGGGGAAGCTGCCTTTACCCACATCCTTATCGACCCGGCAAGCGATAAAGCATCAAGGACCCTATATGCCTGTGCTTTTGGAAAAGGTGTCTACAAATCCGTCGACGGCGGCAAATCATGGGTACAAAAAAACAACGGCATACCGGGCAATGAACCTTTTGCGTGGAGAATTACCCGCCGCGATTCCGATGGTACTTTATATTTGGTAGTCTGCCGCAGAAGCGAAGATGGAAGCATCGGCGATGACCGGGATGGCGCTCTTTACCGATCAACCGACGGAGCAGAAACCTGGACCCCGATGTCCCTTCCTGAAGGAACAAACGGTCCGATGAGCCTGGTTATCGATCCTGATGAACCTGAAAGGTTTATCTTGTCGGCATGGGGCAGAGCGTCGCGCGAACCCTTTGCCCCCGATGCAGGCGGCGGCATTTTTCTCTCGGAGGATGATGGCAACTCCTGGAAACAGGTGTTAGAGCACGACCAGCACATACATGATATTACATACGATGCACGGATTAAAACATATTATGCCTGCGGATTTGGGAGCTCGGCATATCGTTCGGAGGATCGGGGAGAATCCTGGAAACGCATAAAGGGGTTTAATTTTAAATGGGGGAAAAGGGTAGACCTTGATCCCCGGGACCCTGATAAGGTATTTGTTATCACCTTCGGCGGAGGAACCTGGCACGGCCCGGCAAAAGGTGACCCTAATGCGGCAGAAGATATTGTTACACCGGTGGCTGCTTATTGACTGAATTTCCGCATTTTTCCATTTTTCTGCCTTGCAAACTGGCCATTTACGAAGACAAAGGAAAAACCGTTATCTCAACCATGAATATGGAAATGATGCTGAATGCCATCAGCTCCAATCCAGAGCTTTATAATGACACAAACATACTTTTTGGTACATTAAAAACATTAATGGATTCCATTTCATAAACAACTAAATTCTTAACATATAAAATAAAAAAATGCAAAAAATTCTGATTTTAATCAACGACGGACCATACGGAACAGAGAAGGCTTATAATGGATTGCGCCTGGCCAACCAGTTGAACAAAGCCCACGAAGAAGTGGAAGTTCGTATCTTTTTAATGGCCGATGCGGCTTCATGCGCATTAGCAGGACAAACTACGCCCAATGGGTATTACAACATCGAACGGATGATGACGTTTTCCATAAACAAAGGCGCAAAAGTAAAAATCTGCGGCTCGTGTGCCGAAGCCCGTGGCCTGAAAAACGCCCCGCTCATTGAAGGTACAGAAATCAGCACCATGGCTGAATTATCCCAATGGATAGTCGACAGCGATAAAGTGGTAACCTTTTAAATCATAAGCTGCTTAGAATATAAATTTTATACCGGGGCACTTCAGTGGAAAAGTCCCCGGTGTCATAAATATCCCTTTTGCACAAATCAAACCTTCGGCTGCATATCCTATGCCTGTTTATTAATTCCACCAATTCAACCAACAATTTTTCCTGCAAACTGTTAATTATTAGAAAGGAAAATACATTTTTATTATCTTGCAGGAATAAAACAAACCAAGCAAATGAGTGTAATTGAAAAAACTCCCGGTCCGGTAAATTTTGTTGTTGGCATAGGCGCTTCGGCGGATGGAATTCCTACGCTGGAAAAGCTGTTTGAGCAGTTACCGGCCAATACCAACATGTCGTTTATTGTTATTCAGCATCTGTCACCTAATCATGAAAGCATACTGGATCAGATTCTTCAGCGGAAAACCGGCATGAAGGTTCAAAAAATAACCCACCACATGAAATTGGAGCCCAATTGTGTCTACATTCCACCGGTGGGGCATTATCTGGGTATTGAGAATAATAAGTTTGAGGTTACAAAATATAAATCTGAAGAAAAAAGACTGAACCTGCCCATCGATCATTTTTTTCGTTCACTGGCTAACAGCTATAAGGAGATGGCCGTGGGGGTGGTGCTTACCGGGAGCGGATCGGATGGAAGCCAGGGCATTAAAGAGATAAAAGAAAACAGCGGTTGGATTATTGTACAGAATCCCATTAGCGCCGGGTTTGATTCAATGCCGCGCAATGCCATTGAAACGGGTGTTGTAGATATTATTTGTGATATAGAAGCAATACCCGATAAACTGGTAGAACTTCCCACCAAACACGACGGACTTAAAAAATTGCCTGAAGATGATGAGACAGAAAAAATTGTTACAGCGATACTGCTAAGGTTAAAAGAGATCACCGGTCACGATTTTTCAAATTATAAACGCTCAACTGTTCTGCGCCGCATTAAAAAACGGATGATGGTGCTTTCGCTGATGTCATTAAAAAGGTATTACGAAATCATAAAAAAGGATGAAAAAGAAGTTCGCAATCTGTTAAATGAATTGTTAATCGGCGTTACCTCCTTTTTGCGCGATAAAAAGGCTTACGAGGCATTGGAAAATAAAGTACTTGCTGAACTTGTCGATTCTGCATCTCCGGGTAATATCATAAGGGTGTGGGTTACAGCCTGCTCCACAGGTGAGGAGGCCTATTCCATTGCCATTATTCTGTTGGAGCTTCTTAAAAAGAAAAATGCCCGCAATCCCATCCGCATTTTTGCCACCGATATTGATAGGGTTGCTCTTGAAAAAGCCAGAAAAGGTGTTTATCCTCTAAATATTGAAGCCGATATTCCACCCGACTTACTGGAAGAATACTTTGATAAACATGAATCAACTTATTCCATTCGGACCGACATCAGAGATAGGATTGTATTTGCCGAACACAGCATGATAAATGACCCGCCTTATTCAAACCTCGACCTGATTACCTGTCGCAACTTTCTGATATACCTGAACGGGGATATTCAGAAAAAAGTTATCAATACGCTGCATTATGGACTTAAATCCGGAAGATTTCTGTTTTTAGGAAACTCGGAATCGATAAATGAAAAACCCAACCTGTTTGAAATAGTTGACTCAAAGTACAAGATTTTTAAAAAAAGAGAAAGCCGTCAGGCCATGCGGGATTTTGTTAATTTTTCGCATGAGAAAGGCCGGTATAATATCGGCTTTTCTGGTTCCTATAAACAAAAAATCACATTAAAGGAATTTGCCGAACGGCGTGCCTTAAAGGAATACCCATTCCCTTTTTTGATAATGGGAAAGAATGGGGAAATACTGCACTCCATTGGAAAATGTGAAGACTATTTTAAATTTCAGGTGGGTGATCCGGAAAATAACATAATACATGCAGCCCGCGAGAACATTAAAATCCCATTGTCGAATGCCTTGCGAAAATTAAAAGAGGATGGTAAAGAAACCATCATGAGCAATATCAGGGACAGAAAAACAAATCGGATCATAAACATTCACATCAGCCCGATAAAAAAGCCCGATGCATTCAACAACCTCTTTACTGTAATAATTTACCCGCAGGTAACCTCTGAAAATGAAACAGAAAAAGAGCGTAAAACAAAAGCAAAAATAGCTTCCGATGAATACATCGGGGAAATAGAAAAAGAGCTGGAGGAAACACGGGATTACCTGAATAGTGTAATCGAAGAACTGGAAATTGCCAACGAGGAACTGAAATCAGCTAACGAGGAGGCTCAATCGTCGAACGAAGAGTTGCAGAGTGCCAATGAAGAATTGGAAACTTCAAAGGAAGAGATGCAGTCGCTGAATGAAGAACTGGAAACTTCAAATTCTGAACTGCAACGAAAAATTAAGGAATATGCCGAAGTAAACAATGATTTAGCCAACTTTATGCGCAATACACAAATTGGCACTCTGTTTCTCGACAAAAATCTTAACATTCAAAGATTTACCCCGCAGTTGAAGGAAATAATTAACCTAAACAAGTCAGATGAAGGAAGAAGCATCAGGGATTTCAGAATAAAGTTTGATGAAAAGGCGCTTGAATCAGAAGCTACCGAAGTGCTTGAACAACTTTCATCTATCCAGCGGGAAGTTGAAACCTCAAACGGAAGGCAGTACTGGATGCGGATAAAACCTTACAGAACTGTTGAAAATGTTGTTAGAGGAGTGGTCGTTACATTTACCGATATTACAGAAAAAAACAAAATTCAGAAACTAATTAAGGCCAAGGATGAAAAATTCAGGAACCTTTTCAGTTTTATGGATAACGGTTTGGCTATTTATGAAGTAGAAACCGACAGTACAGGAGAAATTAAGTCGACCCAGCTTGTAGAGGCTAATCCGGCATTTGCCCAAATGATGGAGTTACCGCTGAAAAAAATTCTTAATAAAGAGGTTTCAGAAACAATCCCCGACAGCGATATGGTTGCCGATTTTTTACAGTTTGCCCCCAAGGTTTTAGAAGGTAAGACCCTCCATAAGGAGTATTATTGTAAATTACTGAATAAATATTTTCATGTTCATTCATTTTCTTCGGAACCCGGACAGGTGGCAACGCTTGTTCAGGATTTAACCCAGGATAAAAAAGAGGTAATAAAGTACCGGAGGCACCTGGCTTCTATTGTGGAAGCATCGGAAGATGCCATATTCAGTACCTCACCCAATGGCAATATACTTTGGTGGAATAATGGTGCAGAGGCATTGTATGGATACAGTAAAAGCGAAGCAATAAATAAAAAAGCAGATGATCTAATATCCTTTCCTGAACGGGAGGAATTTTCACAGCTGATTTCAATGGTGCTGGATGGTAAAAAAATAAAAGGGTTTGAAACGGTTCACATGCAAAAATCGGGCAAATCAATTCCGGTAGCCATTACCATGTCGGCCATAAAAGATGAAAAAGATGAAGTAAGTGCAGTATCAAATATTGTACAGGATATTTCAGCCATCAGACAACGGGAGCAGGAGCTTATAAGAGCGCGCGCCGAAACGGAAAGAGCCGCTCGTGCCAAATCTGCCTTTTTATCAAACATGTCGCACGAAATCCGTACACCGTTAAATTCCATCCTGGGTTTCACCGGAATACTGAAAGACCTGACGGGCGATGCCAAACACAGACAAATCCTGGATACCATTTCCGAATCGGGAAGCCATTTGCTCAACCTGATTAACGATATTATGGATGTTTCGCGCATTGAAGCCGGTGAATTAAAGCTGATTATGGAAAATGTTGCTTTAAATGAATTCATGAAACACACCGAGGAGCAGTTCAAAGGAGTAATCCATACTCAGCAAAAACATGATGTTAAGTTCAGGGTTATAATTCCCGCAAAAGAACATGTTATACAAACCGATCATTACCGCTTGCAGCAGGTGCTTCAGAATCTGATAAGCAATGCATTCAAATTTACTTCAAAAGGGAAAGTGGAATTCGGATACGAAATAGATGGCGACAATGTGTTGTTTTTTGTGAAAGATACCGGAACAGGTATCAGCAAGGAAAACCAGCAGGTACTGTTCGAGCGGTTCAGCCAGGGGGAACTTAATCCTGAAGATGCACACAAAGGTACCGGACTTGGACTTACCATCTGCAAAGGAATCGTGGAAAACATGGGTGGCCGCATCTGGCTGGAATCGGATGTAAAGAAGGGAACATCGCTCTTTTTTACGATCCCTTATCTAAAAGGAATAGGTGAACCACAAGACAAAAATGAACAACTTGAGGATTCTATTCCGGATTTATCGGGAAAGAAGATTTTAATTGTTGAAGACGATGATTTCAGTAGAGAAATGCTTAAATACCTGGTTGAAAAAACCGGGTCCGAAATTTTGGTTGCACCCGATGGAGAAAAAGCCATTACTCTTTTTACAAAGAATCAGGTGGATTTGGTGTTACTCGACATCCGGCTTCCGAAAAAAAACGGCTACGAAGTGCTGCAGTTCATACGGCAGCAAAATCCTGTTGTTCCTGTAATTGCCGAAACGGCGCATGCCATGCGAAAGGAGGTGCTTAATTTTTCGAGTCTTGGATTTAACGATTACCTGGTTAAACCCATTGCCAAAGAATTATTGTACCGTGTTCTGCAAAAGCATTTAGCTGTTGCCGTAGAATAAGGTATTCCTGATTTTTAATAAAAACATACGTACAGATTCTAAGGAGGGGCAATCTAAATAACCTATCGGCAGAAGTAGCATATACAACCCCGTTCTGTATTGCCCAACTGTTGCATTTTACCGATCCGGAATTCTCTTTCATTACTGAATAAAAGGGAGCATTGCATTATGTCACGGGTGTTTTGGCCAAAAGCATTTGTTAGCTGTCGTCTCATTCTTCTACTGATTTTTTTTAATGCACTTTGGAAAAGGTGCAGTAAATTATTGGACGTGTTTACATGGCTGCTTTAATGGCTGATAAAATTTTTCATCTTCAGGTTCTTCTTATCCATTCTGTTGTTTTGTCTTCAGTACCCTTGGACTACATATAATCGGCTATAAATCAGTAAAATATAAAAACATTAGTGCTTCTGTTGTATTTACCCCAACAACAGGGGAAGGCATAGTTTGCCTTTTTCACAACACAACTTCCTGCTATCATCTCCAGATCAAACTCAATGTTAATTCAGTGTTTATTCAATATTAATTCAGTATAAATTCAATTTTAATTGAGTTTACACTGAATTTAATATGAGTTTAAATTGAATTTGATAAGGAGATGACAGGTCCAGAATAGGAGTAACGAATAATATTCCTGAAATTGAAAGCAGGTAATAATTTTACCTCATCATTCAAAAAAAATAAGAGAAAGTTTTAGGATTGGCTGCCGGGAGTTACTCAATAATTCCGGCCTGCTTTGCTTTTTTCTTAAACCATTTCTTTATTTTATCCTGTTTCCCGCCGCCTGAAGAGACACCTCTTTCATCAAGAGCATATCCAAGAGGCCTGAGGCTTGCAATGTTATCAAACACTACTTTAATAATACCCAATATAGGAATAGATAATACCATACCCATAATTCCCCATACTATACCCCCTAATACTACCCCCACAATAATAACAACCGGATTAACATCTACTTCATGGCCAACCACAAAAGGTTCGAGTATGTAACTTTCAATAAACTGCACAACACTAAAAATGGCAACTATAGCTATAATTTGTCCTGCACCGCCTCCATTGTCCCCCGTTAAAAATGACATGGAAATTGCCAATACCAATCCCACCAGATTGCCTATATAAGGAATCAGGGAAAAAACGGCAGCAATTACTGATATAAACAGGGCATATTTAAGCCCTAAAATGCTCCAGCCAATGGCATAAAGTACCGCAAGAATAAATATCAAAATAAACCTGCCAAACAGATATTGCTGAGCAGTTTTCGTTATTTTGTCGAGAATTTTATTTGCTTTTTCTCGTTTTTCTTCTTTTACCATTCCTATTAATGTGTCGCGGAATTTTTTGCTGTAGTATAGAAAAAAGAAAATATATATAAGAACCAACAGAAGCTTACTAAGAATAGAAAAAATGTTTTTGACGAAATCAGTAAACTTGCTTTTGATGCTTTGCGGACTAAATGAAAAGAATGAACCATTTTGATTATTTTTTCCTGCTTGCTGCGAATCTTCCGGAATATAAGATTGCTGTTGCTGTGAATGCTTTTGCTGATTTAGTTGCTGGTCGGACTGGTTCTTCTGGTTGTGGTTTCGATTCCGGGGCAGTTGTTCCTGCTGGTTGTTTTGTTGCTGTTGTTCTCCCGTGTGATCTTGATTTTGATTGGGCTGTTGTTCTTGTTGCTGATTATTATTGTATTGTTGCTCCCCTCCCACAGAACTGGCTATACTTAACTTGCTTCGAAAATAGTTTTGTGCCTGTTCCACTTTTGGTTTTATCCGGTTTTCTATTTGTGACCAGTTATCGGCAACCTGGTTGGCCTGATCAGCAAACAGAAAGATCATAAAGGCAATAAATGCCACTACAACAAGATCGGAAAAAAAAACAGCCCAAACCTTTTTTACTCCCCACTCCCGGAATTTTGCTGAAACAGGAGCCATTACCATAGCAAGAATAACAGCTGTAACTATAGGAATTAGAAAGTCTTTACCACTGGTTAAGCCAATAAAAACAAAATAAAGGCTGCCTGTTACTAAGAAAACAATAAGCAGAATTTTGAAATTTTTTTCACTCATTAGCGTGTGTTTTAAAAGCTTAACCTCCATTTTAAACAAAAATAGGATAACCCAAGTTCACATGATAACCAGCTTTTTGCAAAACTTAACCACCTGAAGGTTCATCTGCCAATTAACAGCCATCAGCAGTTTATTTTTAGGTGATGGTTTGAAGAAATGTATTTATTTGTTTTTATCGTATTAGCAGCAACTTTTGATTCAAGGTAAAGGGAGCTATGAATTGTTCCTGTTTTTTAGCATATTTTTTTTTACTCCTTCCAATGTGGGAATTATACAACATATTTAAGAAATTATGTAATAGGTAAATACAATCAAAGTCTCACTTTTACATCATTCATTCTTAAAAATATTGGATAGAGAATATCAGCAAATGAGGGCGTAAATAAAAGAAAAGTTATGACAATAGAAGAAATGGATTTTACAGACTCAAGGAAGTTACGGGAAAGGGCGGAGCAATTAGTCGAAAAAAAGAAAGAACCTATTGCTATTCCTGAAAGAATTATTGATTATAAGAAACTACTATATGAATTAAAGGTACAACAAACAGAGCTGGAATTGCAAAATGAAGCATTACGTCAGGCTAATGAAACAGCAGAAGTTGCATTGAAAAAATATACAATGTTGTTTGATTTGGCGGCAATGGGATTCTTCTTGCTCGAACCTGACGGGACAATATGTGAGTTGAATTTTACCGGGGCTGATATGCTGCGTGAAAGACGCTTTACCTTAAAAGGAAGCAATTATAAACTGTTTGTATCCGATGAATCAAAACTGGAATTTAATAGCTTCTTTGAGAAGACATATGCAACCAATACTAAGGAGTCGTGCAAAATAATGCTGGGTTATGACGGAAATCCGCTTTGCATGGTTTACATGGAAGGCATAGTTACTGAAGGTGAACAAAACTGTTTATTGTCGGTAGTAAATCTTTCAAAGTTAAAACAAGCCGGGTAATCATCGTTTTTCATTCAGTCAAATGTGTGAATCATGTAATTCAAATTATGAATAGTGTAACATGCGGGGATAAAATTGCAACTACCTTTACATTAATGAAATATTATTCATTATTATTAAAAATAAAAGTCATGAAAGTACAAATTATTCGAACAGGAAAAAATATCTTTTCAGGGATTTTAATGATATCGATGATGCTGCTTATGGCCTCATGTTCAAGCACTGAATCTTTCTTAAACTCATCAGTTGTTCCGGCAGCCACAGGTAAGGTTAAAGTAAAAAAAGACGGAAATCAGAATTATGTCATAAAAGTACAGATTAATGATCTGGCTGATGTTCAACGGGTGCAATCATCAAAAGACACCTATGTACTCTGGATGGAAACAGAAAGAGGAAAGAATGAAAACATGGGGCAACTAAAAAGTTCAACCAGCTTTTTTTCTAAACAACATGTTGCATCGTTAGAGACGGTATCCTCGTTTAAACCGGTCAGGTTTTTTATTACCGCTGAAAATGGTATCGATGTCAGATACCCCGACTCTGTTGAAATTTTAAAAACAAATAAGTTTAATTAAAACGTATATACCCAGCTATTTTAGATTGAACATTATTTAATTAAAAACCATTTCCGGCTCTTTGTAAAGGAATGGTTTTATTATTCTGCCAGCCAAAAATGTGTTTGATTTTCTTATGGTATAATTCGGATCACAAGGTATTCAGACAGTCTGGTTAAAGCATACTGGTTGTCTTAAAACTACTAATATTAGAAAAAAATAAAGTCTACATGAATCAGATTCAATTTAACAATCAACTTCTTGGTTTAAAAAACAGCCTGCAATATTATGCGTTGAGCTTAACCCTGGCTCCCGACCGGGCCGATGACCTTTTACAGGATACCCTTTTAAAGGCACTCACTTTCCGGGATAAATTCAGGGAAGACACAAATTTCAAAGCATGGGTATATACGATAATGAAAAATACCTTTATTAACAATTACCGCAGAAAGGCAATGGAACGAAATACGTTTGATGATACGAGCGATGATTTGCACCTTCTTTTTTCAACAGATAAAGTATATCCGGCTCCCGATTCCTTTTACATTACCAATGAAATTCACCAGACTATCAATGCACTTAAAGATGAACTCAGGGTTCCTTTCACTTTTTTCCTGGAAGGCTACAAGTATAAAGAAATTGCAGAACAGCTTGCTTTACCTCTTGGAACAGTTAAGAGCCGGATCTTTTTTACACGGAAAAAGTTGGAAATATCTTTGAATGAGCATTCAGGTAATTAAAAATAGATACCCCTGATTTCAATGATTAAGCCCCGCCTAAAGCAGGGCTTTTTCTATAACCAGTGACAACAGGTTCAGCCTCTTTGTAATCTTGAATCTACATTTCGTCGAGTAAGCTGTGCGATTTATTTTTGAGCAGCTTGAACCCTGTGGGGGTGAGGCCGGTGAACTTTTTAAACTGATTGGATAAGTGGGCTACACTGCTGTAATGCATTCTGTAAGCAATTTCAGAAAGATTCAGCTCATCATAAATAATCAGTTCTTTTACCCTTTCGATTTTATGGGTCAGGTAAAATTTTTCAATGGTCATATCATTTCTTTCGGAAAAAAGATTTGCCAGATAGGTGTAATCGTATTCCAATTTTTCACTGAGGTAATCCGAAAGGTTCATTTTAATTTGTTCTTCCGAAAAATGCACCAGTTCGATTACTGCACTTTTAACTTTCTCAATAAGGATACTTTTTTTGTCGTCCATCAAAATCAATCCTGCCTTTTTCAATTCATCATTAAGTTGATTCAGTTGTTCCGGCAATAAACCTTCATCAAATTCCGCTTCTCCTATTTTTACGTTAATACAATGTAATCCAAACTTTTCCAGTTCGGAAGCAACCACCATTTGGCAGCGTTTACAGACCATGTTTTTTATAAATATCTTCAAATTTTTGTATTCGTAATTTTCATAAAGGTAAGCATTTGTGTCGCAAAAGTAATAAGTAAAGAATTTTACCCGGAACAGATAGCTTTATAAACTGCTTTTGACGATATTTCCATTCGAGGTAAATTCTCTACATTTTATGTAGAGATATCGCTACATATAAGAGAAGTACAGGGGCAGCCTGTATTTTAATGATTTGGTAAAACAGCCTTCTAACAATTTTTTGTTCCAGTGGCACAAGGGTTGAATGGATGATGACAGCATTTCGCTTATGAATGGAATAATTGAACTTAAAAATATACAATAATAAAATTTGCTAAAATGAAAGAATACGCCAAAATGCAACTATGGGAGGTTTGTTTAAATAAGCCTTTATTCAGAAAAGAGCTTGAAAAACTGGTCAGCCGGACAACAGATCACGAAATATTTGATGTGCTGAAGTACTGCTACGATAAGTATTCCGACATGCATGCCGATGTTTTGCTGGAAGTTTTTTCAAACCATGCAAGAAACAAGAACAAAGAAAAAACCACACATGAAAAACATACTGCAGAACTTTGGAATTAACATTTTAAACTCCCATTCCATTTTATTATTAAAAGCTCTTATCATCGCAGATAAGAGCGTTTTTGTTTAGGCTAAAGAGGAGCGCTTTGCTATATTTAACATCTCATACTGCTTTACCAATAGTTTTGAGTTTATGGATGGGAATAGCATTAGAAAACAGTATTGATACCTGTAATGGGTTAAAATTCTCTCATGAAGGAGATCAATCCTATGCAAATGCAATCAACCATGAGAAAGTCCTGTGAATTAAATTATCTGTATTTTTTTTCCTGCTTCACATTTAAATAATCGAAACCAGACTTTTCTCTGCCTCCACCATTATGCGGAAGAAGTTTTCACTTTCTCCCAGTTCCACTTTAGCCAGGTAGTACAAAATACTTAAACATGTACGTGCTTTATACAGGTTCACCTGGTTTAGAAAGTCATCCTCCGGATTATTTGCTGTTGCAAGATAAGTTTCCAAAAATATATCTGATGGAGCTTTTTTCTGAACATCGATGTTATTAAAAAACATATTGAGGTATTGTGCCAAAAAAGTTCCCACATCAAAGGCTCGTGGCAGTTGATAGGAGCTGTCAAAATCGATAACAGCAACATAGGCATCGTGATCCTCGGTATTGATAAATATATTTTTTGGATGATAGTCTCCATGACCCTGAATCAGAACTTCAGGTCGTTGGGTGATTAAATCTATTTCTTTTTCCAACACCAGATCTTTTATTTCGCGTACCCGCTGCAAATGTTTGTTGTTTTTTTCTACCAGGCTTTTTAAATAGTATTCAATCCGCCCCGGTTCAATTTGCAGGTATTCATCTGAAGGAGGAATTTTCAATTTCATGTTATGAAGCTTGCTCAACCATTTTGCTGTCATTTGAAGATATTTTGATGCCTCAGCCGGTTTAGCCGCCAATAGCGAATCGTATAAGTTCTTACCTCCAATACGTTCTTCGACAAGCAAAAGGTTATTCTTGTCTTTATCGAGAGGTTTTGGTATTCGGTAGGGGCCTTTGTCAAAGCCTTGCTGTATGAGTTCTTCTATTATTAAGTGTGAACGTTCACCCGACTTCCAGGCTTCAACATCATCGAAGGTTTTAACTATCAGTTTTCTTCTTTCTTCTCCGTTCTTAGGACCTATGGTAATCTCAGTTACCTTGGTATTGGTGGTTCCGGCTCTTTGTATTTCCTTGTAGAATGGCCTGCATCTCCCTGCTTTTAATTCTTCCACAAGATCATCTGTGGTGTTAATAGGATGGTCAAAAATAGTAGGGTAGGAGCCTGTGTAGCTCAGGGCATGGGTATCTGTCCCGCCAATTGCAGTGAACTTATAGCGTATGCCATGCTTTCAAGGCATAATTGGCTTCCAGTATGGTATAATTTGAGTTGAAGATTTCTACCCCGTTAATTAGCGGGCTAAGCAACTTTTCCTGTGATGGAATTTGTTTATTCCGATAGGGGTGCGCCCATACAATGGCCGCATTCGGATTTTCAGCTCTGATATCCTCCAGTGATATTTTTTGTTTCGTGTAAGTTTTCTCTGCGCCGTACAAAAGAACATCACCATAGTCATAAGTGGTGACTTCCTGCCCCGAGAAGATTTTAAAAGTTTCCGGTACACCTGCTTCTTTTCTTAGTAATGCCAGCTCCTTCTCCTTCCACTGATAGTGATGATCGGTAAAAACTATAGCCTGAATTCCTACAAGAATCGCCTTTTTAACCATATCGACAGCTGAAACCTGACTACAGGCCGAATGTTCCGATGTGTGACAGTGCATTTCAACAATCATGTGTTTTTCTTTAATTTTAAAGAGGTATAAACAATAACCAGAGAGTGCAGGTTCGGTTTTGCATAAAATTTAACTGACGTAAACATTTATTGATATTTTGCATTTAAAGGTTTTTCGATATGAGGAATTATACTACAATAAGATAGTAGAATACTCAGAAACGGATATTGGCGAAGATGCTTTCTCTCAGATATTTAAATCATTGGCATGGTTTTTTTTGGAAATACTGTGAATAATAGAATGATGAAAGCAATATTAATTGTAGATGATGATAAAACAAGCCGGTTGTTTGTAGAACTGATGGTGAAGAAAACCGGAGTCAATATATTAAAAGCAAACAATGGACTTGAGGCAGTGGAGACGGTAAAAGCAGGACACGAAATTGATGTTATTCTGATGGATATGAGTATGCCGGTAATGGATGGCTTTGAAGCAACTAAAATTATCAAATCAATAAAAAAGGAAATACCTGTTATTGCACTAACTTCCTTAAACATGGAAAAGCAAAAAAAAAGGATGAAGGAAGTTGGCTGCGATATGATCTTGAACAAACCCGTAAAAGCAGAAATCTTGAACAAGGCCATAAAAGAAAGTATAAAATCGTAGAATCAAAAAAATGGCAATTTGGCAAATCTTAAAACATGAACCTTATCCCTGCAATTATTCGGTTACCGTTTGTTATTCCAATATTTTTTGATGAATTGACTGCTATCTGATACAACCCCTCAATTTTTACATTTGGCGATACAATCTGAAAACCAGGGGAAATAAATATATATGAATTTGAATCTTCTCCTGAAGTGGAATTATAATTTAAGTAAGAAAATTCCTGTACCGGTGCCAGCACCCATTTATCAGTTCCAGGCAAGAGAATGTTTCGGGAGACGGCCAGGTTTACCTGTAATTGTTTTGCAGTTGACCGGCTTTCCTGTGTATTGTAATTCATCCATTCATAGGCATTGTTTAAATCGAATGACCAGAGTCCGGGCCGGTAGGAAGCATTCAGGCCAATTACCGGACTATAGGTTTTTGAGGCTGAACTTCCCAAAATCGGGAAAGTTGTCCCTGCAAAGCCGGCAAATCCAATAGTGTAAGTTGGTGCATTGTATCGGTACAATTTAACTTTTCCCATAAGAAATGGATCTAACCATCGATTGTTCATTTCCATCATCGTTTCGTTTGTGCCCGCTTTACGATACATATTTCGCATCATTATTGTGATATCGGGGGTCAATCCATACGCCACCACCACAGGGAACATATGCATAATAAGATCATTGCTCCCCATTTGGTTAAAAATAGTTCTGTACTGAAGCCGCACAATAATTCGGTCTTGCCCTGGCGTAAGCCCGGCATCCACACTAATTCCTTCAGCTCTTGAATTTAGCAGAAACGAAAAAAAAAGGGCAATCAGCAAAAGGATACGGTAACTTTTATTTTTCATGCTTAGAAGGTTCAACTCTTTTTCCGGGGGTAAAATTGGCTTTTTTAATTCGTTCTTCGATTTCTTTATCTGAAACTTTTGCGCCTGGTTTCAGTTCGATTTTCACTTCTTTTGCTTTAAAGCTGGCCTTAGCATCAGCAACCCCTTCAATCTTTTTTACTTGTTTCTCAAGCCCTGACTGGCAGCCGGGACAATCCATTCCGAATACTTCATAAACAATTTCTTTATTATGAGTAGTATCTTTTTGTGTTGGGATAAAATTATCTTCTATGGTTCCTGCAAAAGCTGCAGTGGATAAAGTTGATACAAAAATTGCAAATGCAATTTGCAGCAAACTTCTTTTTAAATATTTCATTTTAGTCTGATTATAATTATTTAAAATAACTCACAGTTGCCAGTAACATTAACAGCAATTCCGCCTATCTGTTCAGGCGGATATTTTATATGTCTCTATTGATAAGACCATCAGGCAAATAACATACCCTTTTGTCTGAATCCTGTTGTTTGTTCCTGATTTTTAGTACAGGCTTTAATGGACGGAGCGTAAACCGATAACAAAAGCCGGTTTTTATGAAATGAATCTTCATCTGATCAATCCTTTTTGTTTCATTTACTTAAAGTCTCAAAATTATCATATAAAAAAAACAGAACCCATGTAAATTGAAATCAGGAAATTTTTTATAAATTAGAAGAAAATCAGAGTAACAGAAATAATGTTTTACAAATAAATCAGCCCCATTAGTGGCAGAGGTAAATAATTACAATTCAACTTTAACCCGGCCTTAAACGAAAAATAATATTTTTATTGGTCTAAAAAGAAGAATTACATGTCAGGAATAAGTAATAATATTCGAATCATTTTCACAATAATTTTAACATTATAAAATTAATGACAGTAAGAATTATTCATATTTTATTACTAGTGGAAACTATCTTACTGGTATCTTGCTCAGTAAAAAAAGCAGAGAATCCAAATATAATTTTTATTCTTACCGATGATCAGCGATGGGATGCTCTTGGATATGCAGGAAACAACATTATTCAAACGCCCGAAATGGACTTGCTGGCAAAAGAAGGTGTTTATTTTAAAAATGCTTTTGTTACTACTCCCATCTGTGCAGCCAGCAGGGCTAGTATATTTACCGGGTTGTTCGAACGTACACATGGATACACTTTTGGTCAGGGAAATATAAACGGGCATTACATTAAAAAATCTTATCCCGTCATCATGAAACAAGCCGGTTATTATACAGGCTTTTTTGGAAAGTTTGGAGTTAGGTACGACAGTATCACATCATTATTCGATGTTAGTGAAATTTATGATCGGAACGACAGATTTAATGATTACAGAGGATATTTCTACAAAACCCTGGGAAAAGATACAGTTCATTTAACCCGTTATACAGGACAACAGGCTATTGATTTTATTCAGGAAGCACCCGGTGACCGCCCTTTCTGTCTTTCTTTAAGTTTCAGTGCACCTCATGCTCATGATCCGGCAGAAGATCAATACTTTTGGCAACAAATCAATGATCATTTGTATCAGGATTTTGCAATTCCTGGTCCCGTTTTGAGCGAGGATAACTATTTTGAAGAGCAACCTGAATATGTGAAAGAAGGGATTAACCGCACACGCTGGACCTGGCGCTATAATACACCAGAAAAATATCAACACAGCATGAAGGGATATTACCGTATGATTTCAGGTGTAGATGCCGAAATTGGTAAAATCAGAAAAGCACTTGCAGATAAAGATATAGCTGACAATACGGTAATCATTTTCATGGGAGACAATGGTTATTTTGAGGGGGAGCGACAATTGGCCGGAAAATGGCTAATGTATGATAATTCCCTGCGTGTACCTATGATGATTTACGATCCCCGAAGCAATGAGCACAAGGATATTGATGAAATGGCTTTAAACATTGATATACCTGCTACTATGCTTGATCTTGCAGGAATAGATAGACCTGAGAGCATGCAGGGAAAAAGTCTTGTTGGTTTTCTTCAAGGAGAGAATCCATTAAAGAATCGGAAGTACTTTATTTGTGAACATTTATGGGACACGCCGATGATTCCTCCCAGTGAAGGAATCCGAACAAAAAAATGGAAATATTTTCGGTATAGGAATGATATGGAACACGAGGAATTCTATGATTTAGAAAACGATAAATTTGAAGTTGTCAATTTAAAAGATTCTGCAGCTTTTCAAAAAGTGCTGGAAAATTTGAGAATGAAAACCGACAGTATTATAAATGAGCTGGCAGAAGCTAAGACAGGCAGTTAATTTTCAGAGTGAGTCAATTTAATCGAAAGAGGGGGTTTCATCTTGGGAAAAACCATTTATTTATGAGTAGCTACTACAATGTTATTAAATCACAACAAAATACAAGGAAGGGTGCTTGTTTTTATTTTAATTTTTTTTGATTCGCAAGCTCAAAACCAAAATAAAATACCGGATAGCTCTTCCCAAAGTAATTATCATGTAGCAGCGTTGGTGAAGCCCGAAAAGCATTGGATTATTTGCAGGGGAGAGGTAAAAAAAGACGGATTTGCGGGGGTACATATCCCGTGGAACCATGACGGTGGTTCTATATTATTCAAAAAAGCTGGTGAAAGATTCTCAAATAAAACAAAGGAAATGGGATTCAATAATGAGGCATTATATAAAATGTGTGGTCGTGAAGAAGATATTCCTGTTTGTATTGAAGGAAATATTCATCTTACAAACGAATAAATGCTATGAAAAAACTAATTATCCTTTCATTGTTAGTCGCCTTATGTTTGAGCCATCTTTCTGCTGATGAAATATGGTCGGCAAAAAGAATAACAGCACAAGAAAACCAAAATGAATCAAATTCCTGGATTGATTTTATTAAAACATTCGAATTGGATGGTGTTCCTGAAAAAGCAATCGCTTCTGTTGCCTGTGATTCAAAGTACTGGATGTGGATTAATGGAGAACTGGTTGTATTTGAGGGCCAGTTAAAAAGAGGTCCGACACCTGAAGATACTTATTTCGATAAAGTTGATATTACCAGTTATTTAAAAAACGGACCAAACAAGATAGCCATTTTACTGTGGTATTTTGGGAAAGAAGGATTCTCGCACAACAACAGTGGGCAGGCAGGACTTGTTTTTCAATGTGATGCGATTGATATAGTAAGTGATGCCACATGGGATGGAAGAATTGACAGGGCTTACGAATATACTTCCCGCCCTTACCCCAATTATCGTTTACCTGAATCTAACATCCGGTACGATGCAAGAAGGGGCAATTCCGACTGGGTGAAACCTGGTTCTGAGAATCGTGATTTCAGAAAAGTAAAAATATCAGGCGATGCAGAATCAGAACCATGGAACAATCTTATAGAAAGACCTGTTCCGCAATGGAAGGATTACGGCATGAAAGAATATGAAAAAACGGTTGAACTTCCATACAAAAGTAAAGGAGACACGTTGATTTGCAAGCTTCCATATAATGCCCACATAACTCCATATTTCAAGATCAAATCAGAGCCGGGAAAAGTGATTGAAATCAGGGCTGATCAATATTATGGAGGAGGCCCCCCTAATGTGAGAGCTGAATATGTTACTTCTTCCGGTATCCAGGAATACGAGTCTTTAGGCTGGATGAACGGACATCATGTCAGGTATTATTTCCCTGAAGGTGTTGAAATTCTGGAGCTCAAATTCAGGGAAACAGGTTATGATGCTGCCTTTACAGGGAGTTTTGATTGCAACGACTCATTTTACAATGAATTGTGGCAAAAAGCATTGCGAACGTTATATGTAACCATGCGTGATACCTATATGGATTGCCCCGACCGTGAAAGAGCACAATGGTGGGGAGATTTGGTAAATGAAAGTGGAGAAGCTTTTTATGCATTGTCTCCTTCGGCAGCACATCTTACAAAAAAGGGTATGTTGGAACTGATAAACTGGCAACGCGAAGATGGAACTATCTTTTCTCCTGTGCCTTCAGGTAACTACAACAGAGAACTACCCGGACAAATGCTGGCGAGCATTGGATACTATGGATTTTGGAATTATTACCTCAATACAGGCGATAAAGAAACCATTGAAAATGTATACGATGGAGTTAAACGATACCTGGATGTATGGCAGCTTAATGCATCAGGGATTTTGGAGCACAGGGAAGGAGACTGGTATTGGGGCGATTGGGGTACCAATATTGACAAACAAGGTCTGTTCAATGCCTGGTACTATTTGGCATTAAAAGGATATCGCAACATGTCGGAACTATTGGGCAATAATTCAGAAGCTGTAAGAGTTGAAAAAATGATGGCTGAATTTAAGGAAGCTTTTAACAAAGAATTGTGGAATGGCAAAGAATACCGCTCGGAAGGTTATGAAGGTGATACAGATGATCGTACCCAGGCCCTGACGGTAGTAGCAGGGTTAGCCGATCCGGATAACTATGCTGAAATATACCGGATTCTTCAAACCCGGTTTTATGCAAGTCCATATATGGAGAAATATGTCATCGAAGCATTATTCCTGATGGGGTATGAAGAATATGGACTCCAAAGATTAAAAGAACGGTTTTATAAAATGGTTCGTGATCCGGAACTAACCACCCTTTACGAAGGGTGGGGCGTTGGAATAGATGAATTTGGCAGAGGTACGGCCAATCATGCCTGGAGCGGTGGAGGATTAACTATCCTCTCACAATATGTATGCGGAGTATCTCCGATTGAGGCAGCATGGAAGACCATTCGCATTAAACCACAACTTGGGAATCTTTCCTATGCAGCCACTGAAAATAGTACTGTTAATGGAAAATTTTCAGTTGAAGTCAGTTCTAATAATGAGGAATACAAGATTAATGCAACCATTCCGGAAAAAAGTAAGGCCATTGTCTGTATTCCGGATTTTTATAAAAAAATAATGTTGAATGAACAACTTATCTGGGATAATAAGGAATTGAAAAATCAGTTGGCTGTTTTTCTTGGAAAGGATAAGGGTTATTACCAATTCAGGGTGGAAGATAAACAAATTCGGGTTGTAGCCCGATAATGCCTGAATTAAGATATAATTAAGCCTTTTATCGGTTACTTTGTTTATCGAACGCTGGTCGAAACCAGCTAAATCACATCTGTTACCTTTTTGCATTCCGTTTTGAAGCTGGTTTTACAATTCTAATAGCTACCAGATTAAGCAACAATGGTTTCCGGATTCTATCCAAACCTACCTGAGAAATCAGACCAGAGATAACTTCATAAAGAGAAGTAGAATATACATCTATAAACCCGGTTTTATCCAGAAACAGGAAATTATCTGGCTTGGTCTCCTCAATCAAAGGAATTTCATATCCTGCCGGGGATCTGGTTTCATTTTTAAAAGTTAACTTTATTTTATAAAATATCGGGTACTTTTTATGCTAACTTTTTCTTGCTTCGATCATCTTTCTGCCGGTTCATTTTCGATTCAGAACGGTTTCATGGCCGATCGTGATCGGAGTTGAAACGAAGCGGAAACAGATTTCAAACAGAAAGGATATAGAAAAAGCAAGCCGCAGGTTGCCCACGGGTAGCTTAATTTTTAATGGTATTGAAAAAAAAATCCTAATAAAAAAATGAAGTATTCTAATTATTTTGATTTGAAAACCTTATTTCCTGGAATTTCCGGATTGAAGTTTTAATAATACAGTTAAAGAAAAAAGTCAAATTTCTTGTGATTTTAGGTGGTTTATTTTTTGGGATGGTTACTTTCCGATGCAGAAATTTTTAAATATATGCCCCAACACCTCATGCGTTGACACTTCACCTGTAATATTGCCCAGGTAATACAGGCATTCGCGAATATCCTGAGCAAGGAAATCACCGGTGAGGCCTGAATCTATTCCCTGCAGCACACGCTCTATGGCCTCATGTGCGCTTTTTAGAGCCTGGTAATGACGGGCATTAGTCACAATGACATCTTCATGGCTTATCATATCTGTGCTGACCGTATGAATCATCAGGTCAATCAGCTCATTGAGGTTTCGCTTTTCCCTGGCTGCCATAAAAACTCGTTTTTCATTATTCTTCAGTTTCAGGGATTCCAGTTCAACAATGGTTTCGGGATTGCCTGTATCAATTTTATTGGCCACAAGAATTAGTTGCTGGTCTTCAATCAGCCGTTTGCGTATCATTTCAATCCGGCTTTTTACAACAGGGTAGGGATTTTGAGTATCCACAACCAGCAACACCACTGTAGCTTCACTGAGTTTATTCCAGGTACGCTCAATACCCAGCGATTCGATATGGTCGATGGTCTCACGCAGTCCTGCTGTATCGAAAAAACGAAATGCTGTGCCGTGAAGGTTAACTACATCTTCAATTACATCGCGGGTGGTTCCGTGGATTTCAGATACGATGGCCTTGTCTTCATTTAGCAGTGCGTTCAGCAAAGTTGATTTCCCCACATTTGTTTCACCTACAATGGCTGCCGGAATTCCGTTTTTGATGGCATTTCCCAGTTGAAATGAATCCTTTAGTTTTCGGAGAAGTTTTTCTACTTTATCGGCCAGTTTCCGCAGCTCGGTTCGGTCGGCAAACTCAACATCTTCTTCAGCAAAATCAAGTTCCAGTTCCACCATTGCCGTAAAATGGAGCAACTGGTTACGCAGTTCGCCTATTTCTGCAGAAAATCCTCCCCGCATCTGGTTCAGTGCCAGCTTATGGGCAGCAGCATTGGAAGATGCAATGACATCGGCAACGGCTTCTGCCTGCGACAGGTCCATCTTCCCGTTCAGGAATGCCCGCTGAGTGAATTCTCCCGGTCGGGCGAGACGGGCTCCCTGTACTACCAGAACTTCCAGCAACTTTTGCTGAATATATACAGAGCCATGACACGAAATTTCTACAATGTCTTCGCCTGTGAAAGAATGGGGGGCACGGAATAACCCAACCACCACTTCATCGATTACCTGCCCGTTTGCAACTATTTTACCAAAATGGAGGCTATTAGCTGCCTGTCCTTCAAGTTTTTTACCTTCCTTTGGACTTTGAAATATTCTGTCGGCAATGGCAACCGCCTTGGTGCCCGATAACCGGACTACCGCAAGAGCACCGGTTCCGGGAGAGGTTGATATGGCACATATTGTTGACTGGTCAAGCATGTTCGCTTAAATTTATACAAAGATATACCATTTATTTTTGATTGGGTTTAAGCATAACACTAAAGCAATTTGTTAACGGTTATATGGATTTACTTATAAAAGAAACAGCTGAGATTATAAAGGAATCGAAATTTACCCTGGCATTTACCGGTGCAGGAATATCGGTGGAAAGTGGCATTCCTCCCTTTCGTGGAGAGGACGGTTTGTGGAACAAGTACAATCCGGAAGTGCTTGATTTGAGATATTTCCAGAACGATCCTGAAGAGTGCTGGGTATACATCAGGGAAATATTTTATGATTTCTTTGCCGATGCAAAACCTAATAAAGCACATAAAGTTTTAGCAAGAATGGAACAGGAAGGATTGCTTCAGTCGCTTGTAACCCAAAACATTGATAATCTGCACCAGGAAGCAGGAAGCCATATTGTACATGAGTTTCATGGAAATTCCAAGCGCCTGATCTGCCGGAAGTGCGGTGAATTTTATGATGTAAAGGAAATAAATTTAAAAAATATACCCCCGCGATGTGCAGCAGATAATACTGTTCTGAAGCCTGATTTTATATTTTTTGGAGAAGGTATTTCTCCTTCGGCTTTTGAAAATTCTTTTGCCGATGCCGAAAAGTGCCAGGTTTGCATAATTGTGGGGTCAACCGGTGAAGTAACACCTGCATCTTTTGTTCCTCGTGCTGCAAAACAAAATGGAGCGACTATAATTGAAATCAATCCCCGGGAATCGCTGTTCACCGATTCGGTTACCGATATTCATTTGCAGGGCAGTGCAAGTAATGTCTTGACTCAGCTTGAACAGTATTTATTTGAAAGTTAATTTATGTTTAAAAAGCGACGAAAAGCCAACAGGGAATACTATGAAAGCTCCAGGTCAGAAATGGAGCAATTTATTGCCCGGCCTCCAAAAAGAAGCATCGAATTTGGATGCTCCAGCGGAGGGTTCTCCGAAATACTGAAAAAAAAATACAACTGTGAAACCTGGGGTATCGATATAGATCAGCAATCGGTTGATATTGCCCGCACTAAAATGGATAAAGTATTTATGGGAAACGCCTTTGAACAGATAGAGCATTTACCCGTTGACTACTTTGATTACATCATCTGCAACGATTTTATTGAACATGTACATTCACCCGAATTGTTCTTTAATAAAGTGCGAAGATGTCTTACTGATGATGCAGTTTTAATTTGTTCGCTGCCTAATGTAAGGCATTGGAAACATGTGAACCGTTACCTTTTTTTAAAAGATTGGAAATATAAAAAAAGCGGAATTCTGGATTATACGCACCTGCGTTTTTTTACAAAAAAGAGCATGGTTCGTTCGATTAACGATTGGGGATTTGAAATAGAAAAAGCAAAAGGCATCCGGCCAACCAAGAGTCCTTTTTATTACCTTTTTGCCTTGTTGACCTTTAATTTTATTGGCGACATGCGCTATCTGCAATATGCATTTCGTGCACGGATAAAACTAAAATAAAGAACAGAATTAAATCCTGCCGGATGTTCTGTCGAAAAAAAGCTGACGAACAAATCAGGATTAATAGTCAGCAAATAGAATTTAAGTATTTTTGTAGTAAGTTACATTTTGTAACTCTGACATCAGTTTAAATTTCTGTTAAATGAAAAAATTAATAACAGCAATATTGACAGCAGCTGCAGTTTTCAGCTGTACCTCAACTGTTAAAGAAGAGAAATCAATGAAAGAAGAAACAACCATTCAGCAAAAAGTAGAAGAGTTTATTCCGGTTGAACTGAAAACCGACTTAAGTGTACTTACTGAAAAGGAAAGGCAAATGCTGCCGTTGTTATTCGAAACAGCAAAAATAATGGATGACCTCTTCTGGATAGAGGCGTTCGGAGATAAGAGTGAACTATTTTCCAAAGATTTAAGTGATTATGAACTGAAATTTGTAAAAATAAATTACGGGCCCTGGGAACGTTTGAACAGCAATAAACCATTTTTGGAAGAATATGGACCGAAACCGGAAGGTGCTAATTTTTATCCGGCAAATATGACCAAAGAAGAATTTGAAAATTGGAACGACGAATCTAAAACAAGCCAATACACATTAATCAGTCGTGACAACAGTGGTAATCTTATTTCGACACCCTATCATTTTGCCTTTGCTGATCAAATCGAAAAAGCAGCAGGGCTTATGCGTCGGGCAGCAGAACTGGCCGAAGACCCGGGTTTGAAGAATTATCTGGAGAAACGTGCTGATGCTTTGTTAACCGATGAATACTACGAAAGCGATGTAGCCTGGATGGAAATGAAAAACAACACCATTGAATTCATTGTGGGGCCGATTGAAAATTACGAAGATCAGCTGTTTGGTTATAAAACAGCACATGAATCCTTCATTCTTATTAAGGATAAGGAATGGAGCGCCCGACTGGAAAAATACGCCTCACTGCTTCCCGGTTTGCAAAAAGCATTGCCAGTTTCTCAGGAGTATAAAAATGAAACCCCGGGAATGGATTCCGATATGAATGTATACGATGCCATATACTATGCGGGCGATTGCAACGCAGGAAGTAAAACCATTGCAATTAACCTCCCAAACGATGAAAAAGTGCGCGAAAACAAAGGCAGCAGAAAATTGCAACTTAAAAATTCAATGCAGGCAAAGTTCGAAAAGATACTTGTTCCGATTTCCGATATACTTATTGCTGAAGACCAGCGAAAGCATGTGAAGTTTGATGCCTTTTTTGAAAATACGATGTTTCATGAAGTGGCACATGGTCTGGGCCTGGGAAATACTGTTGATAAAAGCACCACCGTACGTGAAGCATTGAAAAATACCTATACTTCTATGGAAGAAAGTAAGGCCGATATTCTTGGATTGTGGTGCGTATACCAGCTCAATGAAATGGGTGAATTGGGTGAACTGGGAGAAAAGAAGATGATGGACAACTTTGTCACTTTTATGGCAGGCATATTTCGCTCAGTTCGTTTTGGTGCTGCCAGTGCTCATGGAAAAGCCAATATGATGCGGTTTTATTATTTCCGGGAAGCAGAGGCATTTGAACGGGATCCTTCCACAGGCACATACCGGATTGATTACAAGAAAATGAAGAATGCAATGTTGGGCCTTTCTGAACTCATTCTAAAAATACAGGGAGACGGAGATTATGAAAGGGCTGAAAAGATGATAGAAGAAAAAGGTTTCATCCGTGATGAATTGCAAAATGACCTTGACCGTATCGGTGAAGCAGGAATTCCTGTGGATATTGTTTTTGAACAAGGTGCAGATGTATTAGGAATTAAATGATTTATATATTTTTTTCGCAACAGAAGAAAACCAAAGGATTATTTCCTGATATAGCATTTAGTTAACTAAATGTAATCGGATGACGACTTTACCCTCATGAAAGGAATCAGAATTGATTTCAATACGGTAATTTTTCGAAAACGAAATTTCTGAAAACTGAAAAAGGAGTTGTGCCAAAAAGAAGGTGAAAAAAATGTTATTAATTTAGACGGAACCGATAGGAGATGGTTCCCTGCTGAAAGGCCGGAGCATTTGTGGCATCATTGAATTTTGCTTTTAAAGCAGCCTGACGGGCTTCATTCCAGAACCGTTGATCCATAATGGTTGTTCCCCGGGCGCCGGCTTCGGCAGCCGTAACATTTCCGTTTTTATCAACTGTTACTTTTACAACAACAAGGCCTTCGTCGTCACCCGGATAATTGGGTTTAGGCAATGCACGTGCAGAACGTCCTGAAAGGTCATAGGAAATGCCACCTCCCTGATTTCCAGAGCCACTGCCACCAGGTCCGTAGGTTCCTGCATTGACATCACCGGTAGAAACACCCTGGTTGCCTCCCGGAAAAGTTGCTCCCTGGCTTTGGCTGTCGGATGTACCCTGTCCGCCAGAACCTTGGGTATTGCCTCCAAATGCTCCCTGGGCACGTGAATTTATTTCTGCTATTCGGCGTTGTTCTTCTTCACGTTTTTTTCGCTCAGCTTCTGCCTGCCTCTGTTTTTCGAGTTGTGCCTGTCGCTGCTTTTCTAATTCTGCCTGATGTTGTTTTTCAATCTGAGCCAGACGCTGCTTTTCAGCCTCAGCCTGTTTTTGTTTTTCCAACTGTTCCTGCCGGCGACGTTGCTCTTCCTGCAGACGTTTGCGTTCAGCTTCTTCCTGTCTTTTCTTTTCAGCTGCATCTACGGCAGCAGTTTCTTCAAAATCCTGCGTCATCAGTTCTTCTTTTGCCGGCTCGGGTCGACTCACAGGAGGTGTAACATTTGTTTGTGGAGGTGGGGTAGCCTGTTCTTCTTCCTGCCGGGTTGGCGGAGGCGGTTCAGGCTGCCGCTGCTGAGGCCTGGGCTCTGCGGCTCCCTGTCCCTGATTGCTGGTGCCGAAATTCACGAGTATTCCTTCTTCTTCAGGAAGTGGAAGCGGCGTGAAAAACCCCATAAATATAAGCAACAGCAATATAACTACATGAAAAATCAATGTACCAACAATACCTTTTTTATGTTTTTTGTAAAAATCCATTATTTTTCGGGTGCTGTAGCTGCTATCAATTTATATTTATTTTTACGGGCAATGTTCATAATTTTAACCACTTCATCCCATGGTACCGATTTTTCAGCATGTAACGAAATGAATACTTCATCATTACCAATACCGTACCGGTTTTGTAAAAAAGGCTCAATTTCTCTAAATTCTACTCTTTTTAGATTTCCTTCGTCATTGATATAATACTTAAGGTCTTTAGTAACCGATATTGTAGTAATGGGTTTGGCTGCTGTTTGATTGTTGCTCTGTGGAAGCAATAACTTTAAGGCATTGGGGGCAACCAATGTAGATGTCACCATAAAAAATATCAGCAAAAGGAAAACAATATCTGTCATAGAAGACATACTAAAAGCTGCATTTATTTTATTTCTACGTTTTAATGCCATTTTAATTTATTAAACAGGTTCATTAAGCAAATCCATAAATTCTGAAGTTGTGGCTTCCATTTTAAAAACCACTTTTTCAACATTTGCAACCAATATGTTATATGCAAAATAAGCGATAATCCCAACAATCAAACCGGCTACTGTTGTCACCATTGCCTGATAAATACCTGTAGATAAAAGAGTTACATCAATATTATTGCCGGCATTGGCCATATCATAGAATGCCTGAATCATACCCATAACTGTACCCAGGAATCCAAGCATAGGGGCTCCGCCGGCTACAGAAGCAAGTACAGGAAGTCCTTTTTCAAGCTTTGAAATTTCGAGATTGCCAATGTTTTCAATGGCTGCATTTACATCGTTCAAGGGTCTTCCAATTCGGCTGATTCCTTTTTCAATCATCCGGGAAGCAGGATTGGAATTATTTCTGCAAAGCATAATGGCTTCATCAATTTTTCCGCTGGTAATGTAAATTCTTATTTTTTCCAGAAAACCGGCATCAAATTTTCCAGCTTTTTTTATTGCAAAATAACGATCGAAGAAAATATAAACTCCAATAACCGATAAAAGTAAAATTGGAATCATAATCCAGCCACCTTTTATGGCAAGGTCAATAAATTTTGTTGAAATTCCTTCAGGTTCTGCGGCCAGTGTATCCATTCCGTTGGCAATATCGGCCTGAAACATTAATAGTTTAAACATGGATTTTTAATTCTTTAATTTTAAAAACAAAACGAAGCTTAGCATTAAATATTATAAGTGCAAAAATAACTATTATTTTCTTCAACCGGTTGATAGCTTCAAACAGTGTAGAACAAGTTATTAACAGACATTTATTTATAATGTATAGAATTGTAAATAAATTAAAATTCAGTATAATCTTTTTGTCCTATAATTGATATTATGATAAATAAAATTATTATTAAAAGAGGAGTAAAATTTACTCCTCTTTTAGTAATCGTTATTGCCCTAACTCTTCCAGCATTTTGTTGTATTTTTCCATATCTTGTAACCTGTAGTATAAATTCTTCAATGACTCTTTAGTCATAGTATCATCAGGTTTGAGTTGATAACACCTTTCCATATAAGGCAAGGCTTTTTTAAACCACTCATCAGCTTTTTTCAACTCAGCTTCATATTCTTCATTCTTATTTGTAGGAACAGCATTCGCAACTTCAATTTGCTTTACTCCCTGATTGTAATACAGAGCACCTAAATTATAAAAAGCATTGAAAAAATTATTATCAGCTTCAATGGCCTTTTTATAGGACTCTATAGCTTCATCAATTTCTCCAAGTTTTTCATGCAAGGTTCCTTTAGCAAAAGAATAAGTAGCATTTCCAGGATCACGCTGTATTGCCAAATCCAAATATTTCATTGCATCTTCAGTTTTATCCATATCCAGATATATCTGTATCATACTGGTTAATACTGTATTATCTTCAGGATATTTCTCAAATCCTTCCTGCAAAGCTTTCAGTGCTCCTAATGTATCTTTTTTTAGCTGATAAGAATTGGCTATCAGATTGTATGTTCTTGCCTCATTATAACCAGTTTCAGCAGCTTTCTTATAATATTCTATTGCCTTATCATATTTTTCAGCATTATAGGCTGCCAAACCGGCATTAAATATAATTACTGTATCAATTGCATTAGGGTTATCCTTCTCAATTACAGGCAAATCCTGTATTGCAAGTATTTGTTCAAAAGAGCGAAGCGCTTTTTCATAATTCTCTTTATTAAAAGCTTCAACGGCCTGATTGGTTAAATCATTTGTTAATAATGTAAGCTTAACTTTTACACTGTTTTCAAATTTTCCTTCTTCATCAAGCTCCAGCGCTTTTTTATAAGATTCGAATGCTTCAGTAAGCGGATCTTCAGCCAGTTTTTTGACTTCTGAGTCTTTCGACTGGAAGATTGCCTGATAAATTTCACCCCTTACTTCCCAGGTACGTGGCCAATTAATGGTTTTTTCAGCATTTTCTGCCGTGGGATCAACAGCTTCATTAATAGTTTGAAGTGCTTCATTGAGCTTCCCAGTATCTTTCAGACTTTGTGAACTGGAAACTTTAGTTCTGGGGGAACAAGCCACCAATAGAACCAATAGCGCCACGTTCAGAGAAATAATTATCTTTTTCATCTTTATAAAATTTAATTTTTAATTTTTCAACAAAAATATATGAATAATAGTTTAATCAAATACTTTATCAATAATTATTCCTGTTCCGTATTATTATCTTCATTTACATCTTTGTCATTATATCGTTCATTTTCATCTTCACTTTGCGGGATATCAGTATCATCTTCTAAACTGTCTATCACTTCATTTTCAATAATTTCATTTACAACACGTGCTACAGAGGCAATACTATCTTCTTCTTTTAAATTAATTAACCTAACCCCTTGGGTTGCTCTTCCCAGCAGAGATATAGAGCTGACAGCAAGCCGGATTGTAAGTCCGTATTGAGTAATTATCATTAAATCGTTTTTATCTGAGACACTTTTTATAGAGATGAGATTACCCGTTTTATTTGTTATGTTCAATGTTTTAACACCTTTCCCTCCTCTGTTGGTCACTCTATAATCATCTAATTTAGAACGCTTTCCGTATCCATTTTCAGAAATAACCAGAATATCTTCATTTTCATTTTGAAGACATATCATGCCTATTACTTCATCCTTATCATTTGCAAGAGTAACACCTTTTACACCTGAAGTACTCCTCCCCATTGGCCGCACTTTGGATTCATTAAAGCGAATAGCTTTTCCAGAACGAACAGCCAGCATTATTTCACTTTGCCCGTTTGTTAGCCGGGCTTCAAGTAATTCATCACCTTCCCTGATTAAAATAGCGTTAACTCCATTTTGGCGTGGACGTGAATATGCTTCCAGAGAAGTCTTTTTTATCATTCCTTGTTTAGTTACAAAAAGGATATAGTTATTATGAATAAAATCTTCGTCAGATAAAGTTTTCACTTTCATAAAGGTAAGTACTTTATCATCTGCCCCGATATTGAGAATATTTTGAATAGCTCTTCCTTTTGAAGCTCTTGTTCCTTCAGGAATCTGATAAACTTTCAACCAATAACACCTTCCTTGTTCGGTAAAAAGTAATAACGTATTATGCATGGAAGCAATAAAAATATGCTCAAGAAAATCTTCTTCACGGGTAGAACCTCCTTTTGAGCCAATGCCTCCCCTGCCCTGAGTACGGAATTCTGTCAAAGGAGTTCTTTTAATATAACCAAGGTGAGATATTGTGATTACCATATCTTCATCGGCATAAAAATCTTCAGGATTAAATTCTTCAGCATTCGGTACAATTTCTGTGCGTCGTTCGTCACCAAACTTATTTTTTATTTCGAGCAATTCATTTTTAATTATTTCCATACGCAGATTGATATCGGAAAGAATGTTCTTATAATATTCAATTTGCTGCATAATTTCATCGAATTCTTTTCGGAGTTTATCCTGTTCAAGGCCGGTTAACTGCCTAAGCCGCATATCTACAATTGCACGCGATTGTATTTCTGACAGGTTAAAGCGTTCAACCAGCTTTTCTCTAGCTTCTTCCGGTGTTGATGAACCCCTTATAATAGCAATTACTTCGTCTATATTATCGCTAGCAATAATTAAGCCTTCAAGGATGTGTGCTCTCTTTTCTGCCTGATCAAGTTCATATTGAGTCCGTCGGGTAACTACTTCATGCCGATGTTCTACAAAATGCCTAATAATATCTTTAAGATTCAGCATTTTTGGCCTTCCGTTCACCAATGCAATGTTGTTAACATTGAAAGCAGTCTGGAGGGCAGTATATTTGTAAAGTTTATTAAGAACCACATTACTCATGGCGTCCCTTTTCAAATCATATACCACGCGCATGCCGTCTCTACCCGATTCATCGTTGACATTTGAAATTCCTTCAATTTTTTTATCTATTACCAGATCGGCTGTTTTTTGTATCATTTCAGCACGATTAACCAGGTAAGGAATTTCGGTTACGACTATTTTTTCCCGGTTACCTTCATTTTCTATATGGGCCTTACCTCTTAAAACTATTCTTCCTCTACCTGTTTCGTAAGCTTCCCTTACGCCCTGATAGCCATAAATAATTCCGCCAGTAGGAAAATCCGGGGCTTTAATAATTTCGATGAGCCTTTCAATTTCGATATCGTTGTCATCGATGTATGCCACAATGGCGTCTATTGCATCTGTTAAATTATGCGGAGCCATATTTGTAGCCATACCAACAGCAATTCCAGAGGATCCATTAATAAGAAGTTGAGGAATGCGTGTTGGCAAAACTGAAGGTTCAGTCAGTGATTCATCAAAATTGGGTTGAAAATCTACCGTATTTTTATCCAAATCGGCAAGTGTCTCTTCTGCGATTTTAGACATACGTGCTTCGGTATAACGCATTGCCGCAGGACTGTCGCCATCAACAGAACCAAAATTGCCCTGTCCGTCTATTAATGGATAACGTAACGACCAGGTCTGGGCCATTCTGACCATTGTAAAGTAGACCGAAGAGTCTCCGTGCGGATGGTATTTTCCCAGCACTTCACCCACAATTCTTGCTGATTTTTTATATCCCCGGTTAGATAAAATACCTAAATCGTACATACCGTAAAGCACTCTTCTGTGTACGGGTTTAAAACCATCACGTACATCAGGCAATGCACGCGAAACAATAACCGACATCGAGTAGTCAATGTAAGATGATTTCATTTGCTCCTCGATGTTGATTCGAATTATTCTTTCTCCTTCACTCATTACTATTTCATTCGTTTATAATAATTTTCTAATCCTAAAAAAGGATCACAAAAATAGTAAAATAACTCTGTCAAAAGGGCATATTTCTAAATTGAATATTAAAAGTCTGTTAAAGAAGATATCAACAAATTAACCTCCATAGGAAAGGTCTGAAAGAGTGAATCATGAAAACTTCATCAAAATTATTGATTTCGCGCTGGTATTTTAAGTAATTTAGTACTTCGAACTGTTAGGAATAGTTTTTGTTTAGAAATAGAAAAAAATATAATTATGGATTCTCAATTTTCACCAAGAATAAAAGATATTATAGGTTATAGCCGCGAAGAAGCCATTAGACTTGGCAACGACTATATAGGGCAAGAACACCTTTTCCTGGGTATTTTAAGAGATGGAGAAGGTATTGCCACCGATATACTGGAGAATATGGGTGTTAATTTGGCAGATATCAAGCTGCTCATTGAAAATAAAGTCAGAAATGAAAAACCATTGGATACCAAATTGGATCTGATGATGCTTAAATCTACAGAGAAAACCCTTAAACTTGTTTATTTGGAAGCACGGTGGTTTAAAAGTTCAACAGCCAATAGTGGCCATCTTTTATTGGCAATATTGAAAGATAATGACAATATAGTTACTCAAATGCTTGTTGAATTTGGAGTAAACTATTATATAGTCAAGTCGCAACTGAAGGATTACAAGGGGCCTGAAGCCCGATCGGACTTTCCTGAAAGTGAGGACGATGAACCGGGAGGTGCTTTTTCCAGAGGACCAGGTGGAAGTCAGGGAGGAGCAAAAAAAGGTGCAACTCCCAAATCAGATACTCCTGTTCTTGACAATTTTGGAATTGATATTACAAAATTGGCAGAAGAAAACAACCTGGATCCCATTGTTGGCAGGGAACGGGAGATTGAACGTCTTGCACAGATTCTTAGTCGGAGAAAAAAGAACAACCCCATTCTGATTGGAGAACCGGGAGTTGGAAAATCAGCCATTGCTGAAGGACTTGCTCTGCGTATTATAAGTAAAAAAGTTTCTCGGATCTTATTTGATAAGCGAGTGGTCAGCCTTGATATTGCTTCCATTGTTGCCGGCACTAAATACCGGGGGCAGTTTGAAGAACGTATGAAAGCCATACTAAACGAGCTTACAAAAGTAAACAATGTTATTTTGTTTATCGATGAAATTCATACCATAGTTGGTGCCGGAGGAGCTACAGGCTCTCTTGATGCAGCCAATATGCTTAAACCGGCTCTCGCACGGGGTGATATCCAATGTATTGGAGCAACAACTCTCGACGAGTACCGTCAGCATATCGAAAAAGATGGTGCATTGGAAAGACGTTTTCAGAAGGTAATGATTGAACCTACATCTGTAGATGAAACAATTGAAATTCTGACCAATATTAAAAGCCGGTATGAAGATCATCATAACGTAAGTTATACACCCAAGGCCATTGAAGCATGTGTGAAACTTACCACCAGATATATTTCAGACCGATATTTGCCTGATAAAGCAATTGATGCACTTGACGAAGTAGGTTCAAGAGTTCATATCTCCAATATAAATGTTCCCGACAGGATCGTTAAACTGGAAGATAAAATCGAACAGACCAAGGAGGAAAAGATATCAGCAGTTAAAAGTCAGAACTTTGAGCTGGCTGCCAATTTCAGGGATAAAGAGAAAAATCTGCTGTTACTTCTTGAAAAGGAAAAGGAGAATTGGGAAAAAGAAATGATTAATCATCGGGAAATTGTGGATGAAGAAAAAGTGGCTGAAGTTGTTGCCATGATGTCGGGTGTTCCGGTGCAGAGGATAGCACAGGCAGAAGGTAAACGCCTGATGAACATGGAGCACGATTTGAAATCAAAAGTTATTGGTCAGGAAGAGGCCATTCAAAAAATTGTAAAAGCAATTCAGCGTAATCGTGCTGGATTGAAAGATCCAAACCGACCAATCGGTTCCTTTATCTTTCTGGGGCCAACAGGCGTTGGCAAAACACAACTGGCTAAAATTCTTACCTTATATTTATTCGACAGCATTGATTCTCTAATCCGGATTGATATGAGTGAGTATATGGAGAAGTTCTCTGTTTCAAGGCTTGTAGGTGCGCCTCCAGGATATGTTGGTTATGAAGAGGGTGGACAATTGACTGAAAAAGTTAGAAGAAAACCTTACTCAGTTGTATTGCTTGATGAAATTGAAAAGGCACACCCTGATGTATTCCATATTTTACTTCAGTTACTTGATGAAGGACGTCTTACAGATAGTTTAGGCAGAAGTGTTGACTTTAAAAATACCATCATCATTATGACTTCCAATATTGGAACCCGTCAGTTAAAAGATTTTGGCCGAGGAGTTGGCTTCGCAGTGAATCAATCCAGTATTTCAGATAATGAACATGCAAAATATGTAATTCAAAAAGCACTGAAGAAAGCCTTTGCCCCTGAATTTCTGAACAGAATAGATGATGTTGTTATGTTCAATCAACTGGAAAAAGAACATATCTTTAAAATTATTGACATTGAAATTAAAGATTTATATGACCGCGTAGAAGCTTTAAATTACAAACTGAAGATTTCTCCAGCTGCTAAAGATTTCATCGCAGAAAAAGGATACGATCCACAATTTGGAGCACGCCCTTTAAAAAGAGCCATACAAAAATATCTGGAAGATGAGATGGCTGAAATCATTATTAAAGCTTCCATTACCGAAGGTGACACTATATCAGTGGGGCTTGATAAAAAGAATGAAAAACTGTCAATTCGAATATTATCAAATAAAGAAGTTAGCAACAATTAAAAAAAGAGCCTGGTTTCCCCAGGCTCTTTTTTTAGGATAATAGTTTTATAGCCAAAATGCATATATCATCTTTATATAAAATTTCTTTTTTTGCTAAATCATTGTCAAGTAGATCGATTATCTTTTTAGGTGACAGATTTTTTTTATTTTTTAAACTTTCTTTAAAAAACTGGCTACCCAAAAGCATATTCTTTTCATTTAGGGCAACAAAAACGCCGTCGGTATAAAGAATAATTGAATCTCCTGATTCAAGATGAATTTTTTCTTCACCATACTCTTTTTTTGAATATAAACCGAGTGGTAATCCATGCGTTGATTGGATTTCATTTAACTTACCGGATGATTTCAAAATATATGGGAAGGTATGCGCTGCGTTGCAATAAGTTAAAATTCCCGTTTTAACATTTAATACTCCTAGAAAAAGTGTCAAAAAATATTGATGGTTGTTGCTTGTACATAATTCAGAATTGGTAATCTCAACAATCTTGTTTGGATATCTGAAATGTGCATTATTTCTTATAACAGTTTGACAGACACTCATAAATATTGCGGCAGGAATTCCTTTTCCTGAAACATCGCCAATAGTAAACATCAAGTTATCATCATCAATAAAATAATAATCAAACAAATCGCCGCTTACAATTTGAGCGGGCTTATAAATCGCATACAGATCAATATCGGTGCGGTTTGGAAAAGCTGGAAAAGAAGTCTTAATCAGACTTTGCTGAATTTCCGATGCCTGGTGTAAATCCCGGTTGTGCTGAAAATTATTCAATTCCTCCTTTTGCCGGGCAACCTGATATTGTTCAAACCATACCTTCAGGTATTCCAGACTATTGGCAACCTGTTTTACTTCATTTTTTGTATTTAACTTGAATGGGCTGCTAAATGAGGTTAATTTTGAAGTAATTGTACTTAAAGGCTTTATCTGTCTTTTTATAATATAGGAAACTAAAAAATAAATTAAAACAATTCCTATTAAAGCAAACACCGACATACGAAATGTTACTGCATACAATTCGCGATAAAGTTCATGGTAAGGCATAACATATACAAGATACCACCGGGTATTTGGAATGAAAGAAAAATAAACCCAGCTTTTTTCATAATCCAGTAATTCAGGATAAATTATTGCAGAACCTCTTTCTCTTTCTGAAAAGAATTTTTCGGTAATTTGACTGTTAGAATTCCGCGCTTTTTTAGAAGAGATTAAGAAATTGGAATTGAATATTTTTCTATTCTCAGGATGAGTCATAAATTTTCCATTCTTATCAGCAAGAAAAGCATAACCTCGTTTACCTACTTTTACACGATTAATTGTATCACTCAGCAGTGTTAAGGATAACTTTCCACTTATCAGCCCTCTTAAAAATGCGCCGCCAGCAGAATCAATGTTAAATGGACGATAATAGGTAATAAATGCTTCATTATTTCCCTGAGCTAGAAATGGATCACTCCATATCGGAGAATTGGAATTTAGAGCTTTATCAAATGTTCTCTTCTCTGTAATGCTGCCAAAATGTGGTGATTCTTGCTGTTTATATTCAATTCGATTGCCATTTTTTGTGACAGAAAAAAAATGATATGGTAAACTATAGGATGTATCAAGATATACCTGGACCGACAACAGGTAAGGATATTGTGTAACCACTGGTGTTATTAATTTATTAACATCACCATGTTGATGATAATAATCAACCTGTTCTGCCAGATTTGCTGTTACTTCAACAATGGAATTAACTTCTCTGTTTATTAATGCACTTACCTCTGCACTTAGGCCGATAGCTTTATTTTCTATATTTTCCCTTAACAGCTGCTGATTAAATGTAAAATAAGCAAAAATGAAGGCAATAAAAACAAGAATCACAGCTATTGATACAAAAAAGCTTAACCTGTAGGCAATTGATTTGTTAACCATTCTCTCTCATTCCTCTTTTGTTGATCCTCAATTTAAGAATTATTTTACAAAATACATTAATCTTTATAAACTATTAATCCAGCTTCGGGTACCATTAAACTTGCAGGTAAAGGTAGCAAATTTGACAGCTTGTTTTAAACCTTCCTCAAACTGAAGGTTGTTTTGAAGGTAATAATAACAAAAGGCGCCGTGCAGGAAATCGCCTGCTCCCAGTGAATCTTTAACTTTAACTTTTTCAACAGGTACTATTCCCATTTTTCCGTAATCGCAGAAAACAACATTCTTTTCACCCCTGCTGATTGCTATCTTCTGCACGCCATTATCGTGTAAAAAATCAACAACAGAATTTTGGTTTTTACACCCGGGAGGAAAAAAATCTTCAGAACAGATGGCTACGTCGGCCAAGGGAATCAATTGTTTGTATTGGGGCTTCCAGCTTCCGCAATCGAGTATTACGGGTATATTTTTCCTATTTGAATTGTGGGCAATTTCCACAGTTATTTCGGGATAAAAGCCATCCAGCAAAATGATCTGAGGATTCACCTTTTGAAACAATTCGGCAGAAGTATATTCCGATGCTATTTCTCCGGGATGATGTGTGAAAATATTGCGATCGCCGTTAATTTCTGAAGTTATAACCAATGCCAAAACCGGATTGCAACTGACTGATCCGGTTAAATTAAAATGCTGCACCTTGTTTTTTTTAAAATCATGCTTAATAATAGTTGAAAACGAATTTATTCCGGTGGCAGATGCCAGGTTTACCCCACCATTAAGGTAGGCAAAGGCAACAGCCGCATTGGTGGCCGGTCCTCCAACTAATAGTTTAGGGACATCCGTTTTTATTTTTTTATTTGAAACAGGAAATTCTTCAACAAAATACTGAATATCAATTGTTGTTAAACCTGCAAAGAGCCCTGAGAATCTCATATTATGGTTTCAGAAGTAAATTTTATATTTTTAAAATAGATAACAGGCAGCTCCTTTACTTTCAGGTTTTCATGAATAAACCAGGCTGTAAGCAACCGTTCGGCTATGAAACCAATTACCCGTTGCTGGTATCCCTGGTAACTATTCAAATCAACAGTATTTTCAAATTCAAACAGAACAGAAAACCACCATTTCATAAAACTGTCAAACCGGGAGGATGGAAGTATGAACATATTATTCGCATATAAACTCTTAGTTTTAAGCATCTTTTTAAAAGCAGGAATATAAGCAGGGTATTTTTTTCTCAAAATCTGTGCAATTATTTCCATATCTCCAGAATTGTGATATCTGCGGTAATGCTCCTCTACGGTATATTTTAATTTTCTTTTTTGTGGTAAAATAGCATCGTAGACATCCAGTATCTCAGAAATTTTTTTTTCTCCCAATATTTTCTGAGTAAATCTCCTGAGATTGCTGGTGTAAATCAATCCGTATCTTTTTTTATGAAGACCAAGTAAATAATAAAAAGCACGTTTAACTCTTAAATCGAACGGTTCTACATCATCTTCATAAAAATAACGTCTGTAATGACAACAACCTGTAACATCCTGCGTAGTATTTTTCCATACCCAGTAAATGCCTGTTAGCTCACTAAAAAAGTTGTTCTTTTCAGAAATTGATATTCCTGAATCATCACCTGTCATTTTAGCATTTAACTTTCTGAAAGCACTTCCAACAATAACCGGTACATACAATTCATTCTCTACCGGTACTACTGTTTCTTTATAATAAAAGCTGTAAATGCGGATATTTCCATAACTTTTCATTTGAATTATTCAATATTTTACAAGATACATGGGTTGTAATGCTTCCTCTCTTGTTCGGGGATTCATAAATTTAGCAGGCCTGCTTAAATCAAGGTGCCTGTATTTAATAATCGTGTCGGGTTCTGCCGAGAGGTTGCTTAGATCAGCAAATCCTTCTGCATTCGTATATATCCAATGGCCATTCTTTCCTGCAACCGGTTTAATTTCTTCTAGTTCATTAATTTGTTCTGCTTCAATTTCACTGTAAAAAAAGATTTCATATTGTCCGTGTTTGTATTCGAACAATTTGTCACCTTTTTTAGCATTTTCGTTAATGTATCGGGCTGCTTTTCCTGTTGTCTGAAAGCTGAATAGATACGGAAAAACATGCATATTCATCAAAAACATTATACTAAATGCAGCAATTACTGAAGGAACAATAAGTTTTACGAGTCGCTTCTGATTTGTTGTATATATGTAGCATGTTGAAGCTATTCCGAGCACCGGAATAATCCAGAACCAGCCTTCAGGGGCTGGAAACAGGTAAAAAGTAATAATAAAGACGGTTAACCATGTTAATATCACCATAAAAACCTGAACGTAGAAAAAAATATTGAACAGGCTGGATGGCTTTTCTGCGGAAATTACCATCCATTTCGATGCGAGAACAGCCATTAAAGGCACAATTGCAAAAACATAATTTGGGAGCTGGCTGCTGGCAGAATTAATTATAATAAAGTATATCCAGATGCCGGTGAAGGTAAAAAATTCATGAGACTTGAACCGGTTACTTATTATGGTCCTGAATTCATAAAAAACAGCAACAAAAAACAATATGCTCCATGGGAACAGCTGGTGCAGCAAATTATGGACATAAAACACCGGATCATTAATCGCTTTAACATAGGTACCTGTAACCCTTCCAATCATATTTTCCCAGAAATAAAACCGGAGTCCATCCCAGCCAAACTGGTTCATTAATCCTAAAATTGCCGGACTGGAAACAACTAGTGCAATAACAATTCCCAGGTACCAGCGATAGTCGAGCAGCCTTTTATACTCCTTTTTTAATAAAATATGCCCACCTACGGCAAATGCAGGTATTGCTGCCCCGATAGGCCCTTTACTTAACATTGCCAGGCCTATTGCTACAAAACCCAGTATCCAGTTTTTATTTTTACCTGTTTTTAAAAAATCAAACAGCTGCCATAATGCCAGTGTTACAAATGCCTGCAAAGGTGTGTCTGTATGAATATCCATACTGTACAGCGAATATATAAACGAGGAAAAAAGGAAAACCGCCGTTATTATCCCGGTCTTCCTGTTATATAAACTTTCACCCAGGCGAAAAGCCCAGTAAAAACCTGCTAAAATCAAAATGAATACCGGAAACTTGAACCAAAAATTAGACACTCCCCCTACTGTAAAACCGATGGCTCCCAGCCAAAACAAAAGCGGTGGTTTTTGATCGTAAGGTTCACCAAGAACAGTCAGGTTTATTAAATTGCCCTTTTCAAAGACTTCTTTTGAAATTGTGGCGTATAATCCTGCATCCCTTGTAACATCTATAAATAATCCTGCTACATAGGCTGCAACTCCAACCAACGCAAACAGGATGATTATAAGAGTAAGTATCTTTTTTTTCGGCATCCGGAAACTTATCTGAGAAAAAAGTATCAGGTATTCATCGCTCCACAAACCTGGATAACCTGTCCGCTGACATAGGATGATAAGTCAGAAGCAAGGAAAGCAGCTACTCCTGCTACTTCTTCAGGTGTTCCTCCCCTTTTCATAGGAATGGTTTCTTCCCAAGCCTTGCGTGCATCTTCCGGAATCCTAGCTGTCATCTCAGTTATAATAAATCCGGGCGCGATGGCATTGGAACGAATCCCTCTTGATCCCAGTTCGCGCGCTATAGATTTGGTGAAGCCAATGATTCCTGCCTTTGATGCTGAATAATTCGATTGTCCTGCATTTCCGCTAACCCCTACCACTGAACTCAAATTTACAATGGCACCGGAACGTTGTTTCAGCATAGTTTTCTGTACAGCCTTAGTAAAGTTAAATACCGACTTCAGATTTACATTGATTACGGCATCCCACTGTTCTTCGGTCATACGCATCAGCAAGGTATCTTTGGTTATTCCTGCATTATTTACCAGAACATCTATCCTTTCGAAATCAGCGGCAATTTTAGCAACCACTTTATCGGTATCCTCAAATTTACTGGCATCCGAAGCATAGCCTTTGGCTTTTACTCCCAGCGCAACTAATTCAGCCTCTGTAGTTTTCATGTTTTCATCCTCGAATAAATCGGTAAAAGCCACATTACAGCCTTCCTCTGCAAATTTTACAGCTATTGCCTTGCCTATGCCACGAGAAGCACCTGTAACGATTGCCGTTTTTCCTTCCAGTAATTTCATTTTTGTAGATTATTATTATTTTTTTATCCAGCAAATATAGTTGATTCATTTAGGATAAAAAAAAGTGAAATATTAACGTTGATGCGGCAATTTGAGGAAAATTAAACATAAAAAGGAACAGGCAACTGCCCATTCCTTTTGGCTGTTATTATCCTTCCGTTAAGAGTTTACAAATAATGATTTTATCTTTCATTTTCTATAAATATCCACTACAGAAAGTCTACCCTACCCTTCCTGCATTTTATTTTTATATAAATAGCTTTCTTTAGATATAATCCTGTAGTTTATTACCATCAACCGGCTATGGCAACAGATTTTTCCTAAAAAATAAAAATGAATGGATATAACCGAAAAATCCCAAATCATACAGAAATAGGTATCAGTGGTGTGATTTGCCCATTACATTCTAATTATACTCTGATAATCACCTTCTCCATATAAATACTGTTTTGTGCCTTTATTTTTACAAAATAAATACCTGAAGCTTTTATGGGAATCAATAATCTGGTTGTCCCTGAAACCGTAAAATCCATGATAATATTCCCGTCTGCAGAGAACAGCATTCCCTGTGCAGGCTTATTTGAAAACCATTCAATATAAATACAACTACTGGCCGGATTAGGAAAAATCCTGAATGGTCTTGCTTCAATTTCATCAATACCCGTAATGGTCCATATTTTATCAACAAACACCGGATGATCAATAAATGGATTTCTGTTGTTTTGATAGGAATAAATAACTTCATTCCGCCTGATTTCAAATGAATCAACAGGATCAATTTTATGCCATTCCAGCAAAGAAGACAGCCTGCCGTGATATCCTTTGCCAGGTTCATTTAAAGCATCACTATTTACATCATCAACAAGTTCCAGATCAGGTTCGTTATTTTCACCTTCATACCTGACAGCCATATAGAAAAGCATACGTGCTACATCACCTTTCACGGCATCACGGGGTTCCCAGGAATCAGCATCGCTGTAGCAATCCGTCTCACCGTCACCATCAATATATCGGTTTCCCCCCCAATCAAAGTCTTTATTGTTGCGGGCGCTGTTTACCGAAAGGTCAACAGGGCGTATGTGATGCACATCGGTTCCGGCTCCTTTACCAGTTCCGAAATCACCATGTGAGATTGCCCATACCTGCTCTCGAGTCCATCCGTTTCCGTTATTATATTCCTGAGCTGCATTAACACTTCTGCCACTATATAGCAGTAATACACTAAGCTGGTTTACCGGATCCCTGTCAGTTTCTTTTAAGATATCCCAAACATCAGTACCTGCTGAAGTATAAGGGAATTCAGTATGATTCTTTATAATTTCATGCAAAGCAGCTTTTAAACTTTCACCCGATAGGTTTTGTGCAGAATTATAATAATCTTCCGGAATCTGGGCGAAACATGTTAACGTATAAACAAATACTGCAGGTAATAAAAACAGTTTATAACTGGCCATAGATTTTTTCATTTTATTCGTTTATTTTGGTTGTAGAGGTTAATTGCTTTTAGACCCCCTTTCTGCTAAAAAGCAAAGCAACATATTTTTTTAATTCAATTTATAAATAAACATATGATTTGATAGTCAGCATTTTATTTACTACATAATCTAAAATCATATTTGTATTTATTCCTAAAGATAAAAAATATATTTTATTAAAAATCAAGTTATAATGAAAAAATGTTGTGTATTTTTTAATTAAAATAAGCTATTCAAAAGAAAAATAAAAATCAATACATTTAAACATTCAAATGAAATTATTCTCTAATAATCGATACATAAAGAATGAAAACATATTTCTTAATACAACCTATTACTGTAATTCGCCGTTAATCCTCCGAACAGTCAGTTTATCCTGCACCAACAATTATTGTAAATTATTTTTTTTTGTTTGTAAGCAAACAACATGAAAACTATTGCTATAACAGAATTGATTACCAAACTCTAAACCAACACATTGATAGTAAAATATATAGTTACCTTCGATTCAACTGCATTGTTATATATACACAATAAAAGGTACCTGAAACGGGCAGAGGTTTCAATTTATTCAGGATTTGCCACCTCATGGGATAAAAAATAAAAAAACCGCTGATTTCAGCGGTTTTACAATTATCAAGTACCCCGAGCGGGACTCGAACCCACGACCTACTGCTTAGAAGGCAGTTGCTCTATCCAACTGAGCTATCGGGGCAGCCTGTTGTTTTAGCGGTGCAAATATATAAATTTTGCTGCTGTTTTGGCCTGTGGATTTAAAAATTTCCCCGCAATTGCCCTTTCTAATCTGTTACAGAAGGTGGATGTCGTTCGATTTGCATTTGTCAATCATTTCACCTGGCCAAATACTGGATTGTATTTCTCCGATGTGTGCCTTGCGCAGGAAATACATGCAAAGCCTCGATTGTCCAATCCCGCCTCCAATTGTAAGAGGAAGTTCTCCATTGAGCAGCATTTTATGCCACATCAGGTTTTTTCGCTCTTCCAGTCCCCTGATTCTAAGTTGGCGCAACAGGGCATCCTGGTCGACCCGAATTCCCATCGATGAAATTTCAAATGCACGTTCAAGAGTTTCATTCCAAAGAATAATATCGCCGTTCAGGCCTTTGAAACCGTTTTCCGACTGTGATGTCCAGTCGTCGTAATCGGGTGCACGGCCGTCGTGGATTCCCCCCGTCGGCAATTCCCCACCTATACCAATAACGAAAATAGCACCATGTTTCCGGGCTACCTCTGTTTCCCGCTCAAAAGGAGTCTTATCGGGATACATCTCAGCCAATTCTTCCGAATGAAAAAAGGTAATCTCTTCGGGCAATTGAGGCTTGATTTCAGGATAATTTTCCGTAACACAGAATTCAGTATTCACCAGTACCGAATAAATTTTCCGAACCACTTTTTTCAGAAAATCAAGATTCCGTTCCTTTTGTGAAATCACCCTTTCCCAGTCCCACTGGTCGACGTAAAGCGAATGAATGTTGGTGAGTTCCTCATCAGGCCTGATGGCATTCATATCGGTATAGATGCCGTTGCCTTCCTTAATGCCGAGATCAGCCAGGGCCAGACGTTTCCATTTTGCAAGCGATTGCACGATTTCTGCCACCTGGTCGTTCATCTCCTTTATCGGAAACGATACCGGCCGTTCAATGCCGTTCAAATCGTCGTTTATACCTGTCCCCTGCTTCACAAATAATGGAGCAGTGACTCTTCGTAACCTAAGTTCAGCAGCAAGATTCATCTGAAAAAAATCCTTTATCAGCTTAATGGCCTGTTCGGTTTGGTTCACATCCAGAATCGAACGGTAATCTTTTGGAATAAATAATTTCATAAATTTACTATTTTTTCATTTTTACCAGCAACAAATATTTTTCGTTTTTGTCTTCATTAACCTTATAAATAATCGGATGTTATTTCCAATAACACACCAACTCATTTCAAAGCCGGTTAATGGTGTTTTTTTTGCTTCTGTTTACAAAAATACAATTGAAATTTCAATATGAAAGATAAATTTAAAAATAACGCTCAAATTATTCAATTTTTCATCAAAATAATAAATTAATGTTTTAATCCTGCTACTCTTATTTTCTTTTTGATTTATATTTTTGTCACAGCAAAATAAAAATGGCCCAGTACAATAAAAATATCAGCCGGCTCTATGTCGTAAAAATTTCAAAATGGTTTAACCTGGTAATGCCCGTTGTGGTATTGTTCTACCAGGACAACGGGATGGGAATGCAAGATATTTTTCTGCTAAAATCAATTTATTCCCTTTCCATTGTTGCATTGGAGGTTCCTTCGGGCTGGATGGCAGATGTTTGGGGCCGAAAAAAAACACTCATTATGGGCACAATGTTTGGAAGTGCCGGATTTTTAATTTACAGCTTTTCCTATGGATTTTTTGCTTTTGTTGCAGCTGAAATTGTCCTGGGTATAGGTCACTCATTTGTATCGGGAGCCGATTCTGCCATGCTTTATGAAAGTCTAAAGGCTGATAAAAAACCCTTGGAATATGTAAAGCATGAGGGCAGGATTACTTCGGCGGGCAACTTTGCTGAAGCAATTGCAGGTATTGCAGCAGGTTTTCTGGCTGCCATAAGCTTAAGGTATCCCTTTTACTTTCAGTTTTTTATTGCCTCCATGGCCATACCCGCTGCCTTAACACTGAAGGAGCCTGTAATTCATTTTGCTACTCATGTGCATTCTGTAAAAAAAATGACGCATGATATCGGTAATGCCCTCATAAAAAATATGGATCTGCGCATTTCCATATTGCTGTCAGCTGTAACCGGCTCAGCCACATTGGCCTTTGCCTGGCTGGTACAGCCATTTTTTAAGGAGATAGGATTACCGGTAGAATTTTTTGGGATTGCATGGACCCTTCTCAATCTGAGCGTAGGCATATCGTCGGCATTTGCATTTGTTGTTGAGGGAAAGCTAAAAAAGCGGCAGGAACTACTCCTGATAATTACATGTCTTTCAGCCGGATATTTTTTTTCCGGATTGACTTTAATGAGCGAAGGTCTTATTTTTTTATTATTATTTTATCTTGTTCGCGGATTGGCGACACCTATTTTTAAAAATTACATCAACATCTATTCTCCAGATCAGATGCGGGCAACAATACTTTCCGTGAGAAACATGGTTATCCGGGTAATTTTTGCAGTTGTTGGCCCAATTCTGGGATGGGTTATTGATAATATAAATCTCAGTACTGCTTTTATAGCCGCAGGTATACTGTATTTATTTTCTGCCCTCATCATTGTCCTGCCATGGCTGTTTCCAACAAAACATTCCTGAGATTTCTGTCACATTCGCCGAACTAATTCCAGTGATAATTCAATGTAAACTCAGAGTTATCTCAGTGTAAATTCGATCAATATTGAATTTACACTGAATTATGATTGAATTAATATTGAGTTTACATTGAATTTAATACGGAGAAGGTATGTATTAAATCTCTTTCATAGCCTAACCTTTAGTCCGTCGTATGCTGCAAAAACATTTGAAGGCAGCAACGCCTGGATTTCGCTGTGTTTTCCAAATCCATGACTGATGTGGGTTAAAAAGGCTTTCTCGGGATTTATCTTTTTAATGACTTCAAGTGCTTCGTCCATGTTAAAATGCGAAATGTGTTTTTCTTTTCTCAGTGCATTGATGATCAAATATTTTGTCCCCAGCAGTTTCATCATCTCCTCTTCAGGAATATGGTTGGTATCGGTAATATAACTCAACTCCCCCACCCTAAAGGCATATACCGGCAACTTATGGTGGTAACACCTGATGGGAATGATCTGGATTTCATCGACCTTGAAAGGGTTATCATCAATATTGTGCAACTTCATTTTGGGTATTCCCGGGTAATCCTGATTATCAAAAACATAATAAAAGATGCGTTTGATGGCATTTTGCACCCTCTCTTCTGCATAAATATCGGACGGATGCTTTTGTAACCAGTTGAACGATCGGATATCATCGAGGCCGAAAATATGATCGACATGCTCGTGTGTAATTAAGATAGCCTTCAGGGTTTTGACCTGTTCTTTTAACATTTGTTGCCGGAAATCCGGACCTGCATCAATAACAATATTTTGCCCGTTGATTTTTAATAACAACGACGAGCGCAACCGTTTATCTTTTGAATCGGGAGAACGGCATACTTTACAATTACAACCAATTACAGGTACACCTTGTGAGGTGCCGGTACCTAAAAAAACAGCTTCAATTTCCGGATTTTTGCTATTCGACATGTTACAAAATTAATAAAAGCTTATGGTAAACCGAGAGTTTCTTTAATTTTACCGAAAAAAGGGAATGGCAGCGTTGTATTTATTACCCAATGTATTGAATGAAGGTGACTGGCAAAATGTTTTACCGGCTATTGTAGCAAAAGTAATTGGAAAAACCAGGTATTACATTGTTGAAAACATAAGAACAACCCGGAGGTTCCTGAAGCAGGTAGACAGAAATATAGACATCGACAACCTTACCTTTTATGAATTGAACAAACATACTGATGCATCTGCACTATCAGGGTATTTAAAACCGCTGGAACGTGGAGAGCATATGGCTGTTGTGTCGGAAGCCGGCTGTCCGGGGGTTGCCGATCCCGGTGCAAGTGTTGTAAAGATGGCTCATCAAAAAGGATTAAAGGTAGTGCCCGTGGTGGGACCTTCTTCCATTTTGCTGGCTGTTATGGCATCTGGTCTGAACGGACAGAACTTTGCCTTTAATGGTTATTTACCTGTTAAACCTTCAGAACGATCACGTGCTGTATCGGCTCTGGAAAAAAAAGCAGTTGCGGATAATCAAACTCAAATATTCATAGAAACCCCTTACCGGAACAATTCCCTGATTGCAGACCTGTTGAAAGTATGCTCCCCTGCTACCCTTCTTTGCATTGCCGCCAATATTACCGGAGAAAATGAATTTATTTCCACAAAGCCTGTTGGTCAATGGAAAAATCAGGTTCCGGACCTTCATAAGCAACCTGCAATTTTTCTTTTGGGAACTTAATGAAAAAGGAACGGGAAAGCACGAATAATTCTTATATCAGTAAACCCCTTTCTTTCATGAAGCGATATTCGTGTTCAAAATTAGGAGTAAAAACAGCCTGATTCAGATGTTTTTCAATTTGATTTTTAGTCCAGAACCGGACTTCTGCAACCTCATCAGAATGCACACAGAAGTTTTTGAAATCATAGGTAACAAACAGGTACACCAATTCAGCTTCCACATCCGATTCCCAATTATACATATGAAGAAGCCGGGCATTGAAATCCTTAAGGCCAATTTCTTCAAATGCTTCTTTAAATAAGGCCTGTTCAATTGTTTCACCGGCCGAGATATGGCCTCCCACTGCTGTATCCCATTTCCCGGGTTGTATCAATTTTGATTCCGGACGTTTTTGAAGAAGAACCGCTTTATTCCGGTTCAGAACCTGCATGTGTACCACAGGATGAAGCAATTTGCTGCCGTTGTGAACCTGGCTGCGCGGCATCCGGCCGGTAACCTTTCCATTTTTATCGACCAGCGGGACCCACTCCTCTACTGATAAGACCTTCTGTTTTTTTCTTTGCCTGAAAAATTCAAACAGGAAATAGACACCAAAAATAATGTAAAATAATCCTCCGCTGATAAATGCCCATGCCTCCTTACTCATAAAAAAGGTTGCATAAAAAACCAGCAGTGTATGTGCCAGAAAAATATAAAATAATATTTTCAGGCTTTTACGCATTTGAATCAGTTGCCCCTGATTAAACGACACATCTTTCAGGTAACGTTTTCCCATAAGGCTGATAATGTCAACACCTGAGAAAACAGAAACTGCCAGCACCGCCACAAGGATTAGTTCAATGAGACCGGGCTTTAACTTAAAAAACAAATCGTTATGCAGCAATATAGATATTGCGCCAAGGCCAACCAACAATAAAGTATCGAATAAAATAAACCTGTCGAAGCGTTTTTCTCCAGCAGCTACCCAGATCATTTCAGTAACACCAGCACCAACAGCAACATACAACCCGATTTTAGTCCCCCATATTTCGTCGGCTGCAATGAAAACGAACAGAGGAATAAAACCGGGCAGCAGTTTTTTCAGGAGTTCAATCCTGGACATCTTTGAAGAATGATAAATAACTGATTTCTTTTTTAATCTTACTGAGCCGGGGCCGGATATACTTTATGTACTTCCACCTCCATCATCAGCGGCATAAAACCGTTCACATTTGTAGTTCCACTTTGGCCAAAACCTAATGCTGAGTCAAAAATCAAAAGAGATTTTGAACCTTTCTTCATGTAAGTAAGTGCTTCATTTAAACTTCTTAATCCGCTTATAGATTTGGGAGAAGAACTTAATTGAGCAGGTGGACTTACAACCATTTCCACGGGTTCAAACCGGCCGCTGGATAAAAGACTTACACTGTCGAGTGACATAATATCGTAAAAAATCTGGACTCGATCGCCGATTTTTATTGAATCACCTGTCCCTTCTTCAACCGGAAAATAAAACAATCCCGATGGCCTGGGATCTTTTCCGGAGTAATGGGTACGCATGAATTCTTCCAGATATTTCAATTCATTCCGGCGTTGCTTTTCAAAGGTGTTTTCCTTACAGGAAAAAAAAGCTAAAGCAATAACACCTATTGTAAAAATTATAAATACACGTTTCATCCGATGCTTTATTAATTAGAACTCAGGAAGGTTGAATTTCAAACATTTCAATAACAAAAACCAGGGTTTGGTAAGGAGGTATAACATAATAATCACCTGTACTTCCATAGGCAAATTCAGAAGGAATAATAAACTGAATTTTAGCTCCTTCATTCATAACTGTCATACTTTCGTCCCAACCTTCGATCAGCGGTTTTTCCCCATATACAAATTTAAACTTTCCATCTTCTAGTTTTGAGGATGAATCAAACAGTGCGCCATCGATAAAATAACCTGCATATCCAACGGTTAAAGTATCTCCTTCTTCAGCAAAATCACCTTCTCCTTCTTTTATTACCACATAATATATTCCATTTGCTGTAGTGTCAACATCATATCCCTGAGTAACCAGGGAGTCGATATAGATATTAAGCAATGCCTGTTCTAAGTCAGCGCTATAACGATTATCATTTTCCTCCGTTTTTAAACATGAAGAAATTAAAAATAATATACTTGCAAACAGGGTAATATTTCTTAGAATTTTAAACTTTCCATTCATTTTTTTCTTTATTTTAAATTTTTGTTTCTGTTAACAGATGCTTATACTCTTTTAATAGTTGCGTAAATTTTTCCACAGAATCCTCCAACGACAGTTTAATTTCTCCACCGGCAGCCTTATGATGCCCTCCTCCGGAAAAATGCTTCCGGGCAAATTCATTTGAAGGAAAGTTGCCTTTGGAGCGAAAAGAAACTTTTACATGGTCTTTCTTTTCCATAAATAACGCACAAAAAACAATATTATTTACCGAAAGCGGATAATTGACAAAACCTTCAATATCGCCTGGCTGGAAATTGTATTTCTTCAATTCTTCCTGAGAAAGCCAGATAACAGCTGACCGGTATTCGGGAAAAACTTTCATTTTATCGAGCGAATGTCCCAGCAACTTCATCCGGTGGACTGAAAAGGTATGATAAACAGCAGCATGTATTTTTTCGGTATTAATGCCACATTCCATAAGTCGGGCCACAACCAAGAATGTATTTGAACTCGCAATATTATGGCTGAATGAGCCGGTGTCGGTCATAATACCAGTGAACAGAGCTTCAGCTGCATCATGATTCAGGCAATCCTCCAGACCAAGGAGATGAACTGCATCAAAAATTAATTCTGCGGTTGAGCTGTAATCCGGCTCCGATATCATATAGTCGCAAAAATCGGAAGGATTCGGATGGTGGTCGATGAGCACCTTTGGCTTTGAAAACTCCAGGAGTTTTTTTCTCATCCGGGCAGCACGTTTTGGCTCATTAAAATCAACACAAATCAGAATCTCTGATTCTGCCATAATGTTTGTTGCCAATGAACGTTTTCGCTCATAAACAACTATTTCAATTTCGCTGGAAAACCATTTTAAAAAATCGGGATAGGCATTGGGAACAATTATCTTCACATTATGTCCAAACATTTTAAGCACCTCCCCTAATCCGATAGCCGAACCAATGGCATCACCATCAGGATTTTCATGAGTTACCAGTACTATCTTCTTATGCTTTTCTGCAAGCAAGCTCTTCAGTGAGCTAAAAATCTCATTGTCAGTATTTTTAAATGCCATAAAAATTTGAAAGCACAAAGATAAGAATTCTGACAGGTGTGCAAAGCCTTAATTGCTCAAATTTTGTTAATATTGCAACTTGTTTAATTCTTGTAAAATCAAAAGAAAATGGCAGGTAACCAAACTTTCACAATGATAAAGCCCACAGCTTTCCGCATGAATTATACCGGTGCAATTCTAAAAATGATAGTAGAGGAAGGATTTCAGATCAGGGCAATGAAACTTATTCGCTTAACAAAAGAACAAGCTGGTGCTTTTTATGGAGTTCACAAGGGGAAACCCTTTTATGAATCGTTGGTGGAATTTATGAGTTCAGGACCGGTAGTTGCCCTTATTCTTGAAAAGGATAATGCAGTAGAAGCCTTTCGGAAATTTATAGGAGCAACAAATCCTGAACAAGCTGCAGAAGGAACCATCCGGAAACTATATGGAACCAATCTTCAGCAGAATGCTGTTCATGGGTCAGACAGTGATGAAAATGCAGAACTTGAATCGGATTTCTTTTTCTCAAAACTGGAAAGGTATTAAAGCTACCGGTATTTACTGATTATCTGATGGTTTATTTCAGATTCTCTATTTTTTCATTCATAATCTTTTGCATTTCAGTGTGCTTTTGAATTGCTGATTCAACAAAGGTTTTAGTTTTTTCGAAGGTTTCCTGTACATATTGCCTGTCGGCACAATGCACTGCATTGATCCTTACATTCAGCAAGGCACTTTCCACGGCGGCCCTTGCACAGTATGCCCCAACACCTGCATCAGAGATGGTATTGGGGTTTCCGTTTAAAGCCATTTCAAGCAACACATCCATCGACTGAAGGGCATTCTGCATGACCTTTAACGGAACATCCATGGCATTTTTAGAGGCTGCCAATACCGCCTGGTCACGTCTGGCTGCTTCTTCTCTATCGGTAGCCGGCAACTTGAGGGCATTGTATAGCTGATTAAATGCATTTGCATCATCATCAACACATTCGAGCAAAGCCTTATGGTATTGTTTTCCCTTTTCAGCCCAGTCGCTGAATTCTTCCCACCGGTGCTCCCAGCCGCTTTTTTGTGCCGAGAGGTTGGCTACCATTCCCGCAAGTGCTGCCCCCAGGGCACCAACTGCTGCACATACAGCCCCTCCGCCTGGCCCAGGCGATTCTGAAGCAGTATCGGATACAAATATGGATACCGGCTTATCGGTAAGCCGTTTGCCGGCATTATCATCGAGCAGGTATTCAATAACCTTTTCCCGCGGGTTAAAAGGCTGAAGCTCATCGAGACCGAGCGACCGTATGGCAATTTTTAACAGCTCCTCGTCGGAAACGCCTGTTGAACGTTTCTGTTTTCGCAGGAAATGTTTACCGGCATCGAGCAGTGAATGCAGGGGAATCAGCCCTACCAGCTCCGATCCGGTTACTCTTACCCCCCGTTCTGTGGCTTTTTTGATTACTTCCTCAAACGCAATATGAACAGGCGTAACCGAGAGATTGGTAAGGTTCATGGAAACCTGGGCAACACCAAATTCATCAATAAACCAGCCAATGGCCCGGGTTTCCTTTAATGTGCCAGGTACGCGCACAGTTTCGCCGTTTTTACCGGCGACCGCTTCACCAGTTATCTTATCCCGTTTAATCCGGCCCGACTCCCTTATATCGAGTGCAATGGAATTGGCTATGCGGGTGGAAACGGTATTCAGATTGATGTTGTAAGCCACCAGAAAATTACGGGCTCCAATGGCAACAGCGCCTGTTTTTGCTATTTCGGGCGATTTTATATTGCTGCAGAAATCAGGCTTCCATTTCTCTGACTCCAGCCTTTTTTTTAAGCCTTCATAGCCGCCCCACCGGCAATTGGCCAGGTTGCGACGTTCCTCTGTGAAGGCAGCATGTTCATAACAATACACCGGAATTCCCAGATTATTCCCTACTCTTTCGGCAAGGTTCCGCGCAAACTCCACTGTTTCCTCCATTGAAATATTTGATACAGGTACCAGCGGACATACATCAGTGGCCCCAAAGCGGGGATGTACCCCCGAATGTTTAGACATATCAATTACCTGTGCAGCTTTTTTAATACCCCTGAATGCTGCTTCCACTACCGATTCCGGATCACCGGCAAAAGTAATCACCGAGCGGTTCGTTGCTTTCCCTGAGGATACATCCAGCAACTTAACTCCAGCTACTGCTGCAATTGCATCGGAAATTTCTTTTATCCGGGCAGGATTTCTTCCTTCCGAAAAGTTGGGTATACATTCTATGATCCGGTCCATAAAGTAATTTGTTCTTTAGCAAGAACAAAGTTATTTAAAGCAATTGAATTTCTCCGTTAAGAATTACAGTTTCCACAGGGTTGGAACCATAAGCATAAGGCAGGTAATCGATATTTGAAATTTCGGAAGTAACAAAGAGGTTGGCTATTTTTCCCCGGGCAATGCTCCCCAGCCGGTCACTGACTCCCATAGCATAAGCTCCATTTAATGTTGTGGCATTAATTACTTCCTCTGGAGTCATCCTGTAATTGATGCAGCCGAGTGAAGAAATCAAGTTCATATTTCCGCTTGGAGACGATAAGGGATTAAAACCAGAGGCAAGAGCAATCGGCAAACCGGCTTTTATCATTTCACGGACCGGGGCATTATGTGCTCCCAGGAAAAATGAAATACCCGGAATCACAGTAGGCATGGTTTTACTGTTTAAAAGACTTTCAATTTCCTTTATGCCAATGTGTTCCAGGTAGCCTACTGAAAGTGCATCGTATTTTACTCCTACCTCTACTCCCCCATCCAGGCCAAACTCACTGCCATGCAGCTTAGGGCGCAGGCCATACCTTATACCCTCTGAAATTATCTTTTCAGTATCTTCAATTGAAAACAAACCTTTATCGCATGAAACATCAAAAAAATCGGAAAGCTCATCGGAGGCAATACGCGGAAACATTTCATTTATTATTAAATCAACATAATAGGATAGATTTTTTCGGTATTCCTCCGGCACAGCATTTGCTCCTAAAAAGGTGGATCGCACGCACATCGGTGTTGTTTTCCTAATCTTTTTGATGATCTGCAGCATTCTGATTTCATCCTCTGCATTCAAACCGAATCCGCTTTTTATTTCCACAGCACCCGTACCTGTTTTTATTATATCTGAAATACGGTTCATTGTGCTTTCATAAAGTTGCTCATCGGAAACATACTGAAGCTGATTCGATGTATTGAGAATTTCATTTTGATGTAGTGAAGAAACTCCATATGCAGATTCCCGGAGAAAGTTGGCAAACTCCTTTTCACGCCACCCTGGAAAAACAAGATGCGTATGTGAGTCGCAATATGATGGATAAACCAACCGGCCGGAACAATCAACCTCAACCAGGAAATCATCGTCTTTATATACATCTTTCAACTGGTTCATTGGTCCAAAATCCTGGATCAGTTCATCTCTTATTATCAGGAAAGCATTTTTTATGGTTTTTACATCCGCCATATGATGCCCCGATTTAAATAATACAGGATTTTCTTCTACCTGCACCAATTCCTTTATATTTTCGAGTAACAATTTCATTAATAAAAGCCTAAAATTGATCTTTCTGATAAAATTTAAAGATGATCATTACACAATTTAAATGTTTTAATTTGTTTTAAGTTACAACTTTGAATTGAAAAAAAAATAAATATGTGCGCTTTTTTTTAACTAAAATAATCGGAGGGGAATGGGGTTTATTTTTTACCTAATGACAAAGACAACAGGTCCAGCCGGTAAATTCGCAGAATTCTATGGAAAGAAAGGAAATTAAGAAAAAAAGATGCCAACCAGTGAGTTTTGTTATTTTCGTTGTTCAAAATAAATCCACATTATGCTTAAAAAAATTCCGCATACCTATGTAATTATTTTTCTTTTGATAATAATTTGTGCAGTTTTCACCTGGTTTGTTCCAGGAGGGGAATTTGAACGCGAGCGAATTGTGGTGAATAATGTTGAAAGGGAAGTTATTAAAACCGGATCCTTTCAATTTACAGATAGCCATGCACAGACCTGGCAGGTTTTTTCTGCTTTTTTCAATGGTTTTATAAATACAGCCCACATAATAGCATTCATATTAATGATTGGCGGGGCATTTTGGATTTTGAATGAAAGCAAGTCGATTGATTTAGGAATTTTTTCCTTCCTTAATTTTTCCAAAAAACTGGAACGTTCAAATCTGGTGCGGATAGTGGGAGCCAATAACATCATTCTTACCTGTATCATGTTTGTATTCAGTTTATTTGGAGCTGTATTTGGGATGAGTGAAGAAACCATTGCATTCACCGTTATTTTTGTCCCTCTTGCCATTTCAATGGGATATGATTCGATAGTAGGAGTATCGCTTTGCTTTGTTGCTGCTGCATTGGGTTTTGCCGGTGCTTTTTTAAATCCGTTTACTGTAGGGATCGCTCAGGGGCTTTCCGACATTCCTTTATTTTCAGGAATAGAGTACCGGCTCATCATGTGGATGATTATCAACCTTGTTGGCTTTACATTCGTTTTACGCTATGCAGCAAAAATTTATAAAAATCCTGAAAAGTCTCCTGTATATCATGATGATGCTTACTGGCGCCAGCGCAATAAAAATACAGGTGAAGATTTTGTCCCTTCAGTACCGCGGGGAGCATGGATTTCATTTGGTTCGCTTACGGTTTTTCTTATTCTTTTCTCTCTGTATTATCCCATAAGCCACCTTAAGATAGGCAACAGCGAGATCCTAATGCCGGCAGTTCCCATATCGACAGTTCTTTTTATTGTCAGTGGTTTTCTTTCGCTAAAAAAATCTTTTCATTACTTCATTCTGATTCTTCTTTTATTCACCATCGTTTTTTTGATAATTGGTGTAATGGGATATGCATGGTATGTAATGGAAATTGCTACATTGTTTCTGGCATTGGGTATTTTTTCGGGAATTGCTGCCGGAAAAACAGCCAATGAAATAACCAAATCGTTTATTGCAGGAGCCGGGGATATAATGCCGGCAGCCCTGGTAGTAGGGCTTGCCGGAGGTATTGTAGTTATTCTTGAAGATGGCCGCATCATTGACACCTTGCTCTATTATATTTCTCAGTCAATGGAAGATTTGGGAAAGGTAGGCTCAGTGAGTGTAATGTATGTTGTGCAAACCTTTTTAAATATATTTATACCCTCCGGATCGGGAAAGGCAGCACTTACCATGCCTATGATGTCTCAGTTTTCTGATCTGATTGGTATATCCAGGCAGGCAACGGTGATTGCCTTTCAACTGGGAGATGGTTTTACAAATATGATTACACCTACTTCAGGTGTTTTAATTGGTGTTTTGGGAGTAGCACGAATACCCTTCGACAAATGGTTCAAATGGATGGCACCGTTTATCGTGATTTTGTTTTTCCTGGGATTTCTGCTGTTGTTACCCACTGTTTTAATGCAGCTTAGCGGGTTTTAGTTAAAAGTGCCTGGTCCCCATTGGAACCAGGCACTTCAGATTTTTATATTGTCCCGATTATTCCTCTATGGAAATAGCTTCTACCGGGCACACTTCAGCACAAGAACCACAATCGGTGCATAAATCCGGGTCAATTACATAGATATCGCCTTCGGCGATTGCATCAACCGGACATTCATCAATACATGTACCACATGCAATGCACTCATCAGAAATTTTATATGCCATAATTTGAGCTTTTAAGTTTAACATGAAGGCTACAAAAGTAAAAAGATTAACAAATCTTCAAAGTTAAGGGGTAATAAAATTAGCTGCTTCTGATAATCATTTATTAAGAACTTAACATTCCGGCCGAGACTCTGTAAACAGAGGAACCGAATAAATCAAAATATCGGTTGGTGGCAGGATGCTATACAAACTTATTATTTACTGGTGCCTGTTATAGCAGTGGTTAATTCTGTTGTTGTCCCGAACTCAACATATCAGCTGCTTATCTTTGATTATACGTAATATATCCCTTAACAGACCTTTACCTATGACTGGAGCAAATGGAAGAACATTATTGAAGAATTTATTGATGGATTGCAGGTATTGCAATGAAGGTTGTAATTATGGCGGAGAGTCTTTTACCGTTTAATTTATTTGTTATTCCGGCTTCCGGATATTCTGATAATACCTGCAAAATGATGTTAATCCGCATTTTTCGCATAATGGTTTTCGGGCAAGACAAATGTAACGTCCATGTAATATAAGCCAGTGGTGTGCTTTGGGGATTAATTCCTGCGGAATGTACTTCATGAGTTGAACCTCAGCCGCTAGTGGTGTTTTGGCATTTTTTGTAAGTCCAATCCGTGCAGCCACTCTAAAAACGTGAGTATCTACTGCCAGTGCAGGTTTATTGTATACTACAGAAGCAATTACATTTGCAGTTTTACGTCCTACTCCCGGAAGCTTTTGCAAATCTTCCACATTATCAGGAATCTGACCGTCAAAAAGTTCCATAAGCTTCCGGGCCATACCTGCAAGATGTTTCGATTTGTTGTTTGGATACGAGCAGCTTTTTATATAATCAAATATTTCTGCGGGCTCAGCTTCAGCCATTTTTTGAGGTGTGGGATACCGTTTAAGTAATTCCGGGGTAATTTGATTCACGCGCTTGTCGGTACATTGGGCAGACAATATTACAGCTACAATCAGCTGAAAAGGATTATCATAATGCAGTTCAGTTTCTGCTGCCGGCATCGTTTTCTGAAAATATTCAATTACTGTTGAGAACAAATCACTTTTTCGCATCAAATACACGTTTTTTCAAAAATAACTGAATTTTTAGAATTTAGTGGAATACAGGATGCTTCTTTACCTGATACAGCCGGGTGATAATGTTTTTACCTTTTTATTTTGAAAGGCTTCTGTATTGCTGAAGGCCTTTCTTGTTTAATTATTAGTTTTGCCAAAGTTTTGGAATAAAACGAGCAGGATAATGGAATTCAATTAACGGGAATAATTTTCCTCCGGCTCACCGAACATTTGGAATCTGTTTGTTACCATTAATAAGAAAGTAATTTCATACGTATGAAACCATATATACAGGTTGAAAGTCTATCCAAGCGATGGGGCGATTCAATGCTATTCGAAAACATTTCATTTACAGTTACGGAAGGACAAAAGGTTGCATTAATTGCCCGAAACGGTGCCGGCAAATCTACTTTACTCGACATTCTTGCAGGAAAGGAAAAACAGGATGAAGGAACAGTAACGGTATCGAATGATATCAAAACCGGTTATTTTGAACAAATTCCCTGGTTGAATCCGGAACATTCGGTTATAGAAGAGATATTTGAGAGTAATAGTGAGAAGTTGAAAACGGTTAAAGAATTTGAACTGGCAGTAGCACATAACGATCAACAAAGAATCACGGAAATTTCAGTCAGAATGGATGAACTTGGTGCATGGGATGCTGAAGTTGAGATTAAGCAGGTACTCTCACAATTGAAGATTGAGAATCTGGAACAACAGGTTAAATTTCTATCAGGAGGGCAGCAGAAACGGCTTGCACTGGCCAAGGTATTGATACAAAATCCTGATTTTCTAATATTGGATGAACCCACCAACCATCTGGACCTTGAAATGATTGAATGGCTTGAAAATTTTTTAAGTAAATCAAAATCGACGCTTTTAATGGTCACTCACGATCGATTTTTTCTGGACAGGGTTTGTTCCGAAATCATTGAAATGGAAGATAACCAGATATACCGTTACCTGGGCAGCTATCCTTATTTTTTACAAAAGCGCAGCGAACGGCTTGAAATGCAGCAGGCAACTGTGGATAAAGCAAAAAACCTTTTACGTAAAGAACTGGAGTGGATGAGGCGCATGCCAAAGGCCAGAAGCCATAAAGCCAAGTATCGGGTAGATTCATTTTATGAAACTGAAGAAAAAGCCCGTCAAAAATTCAGCGGGGAAACCATCGGATTAAATGTAAAATCTGCCCGATTGGGAAAAAAAATTGTGGAAATAGAGGGTGTTTTTAAATCATTTCCTGGAATCAACCTGATTTCTGATTTTACGTATAAATTTTCCCGGTTTGAAAAAGCAGGCATTATTGGTAAAAATGGAACAGGAAAAACCACATTTTTAAGACTTCTTACCGGTAACTTGCCGCCTGATGAAGGAAGGATTGAAATTGGACAGACTGTAAAATTTGGTTTCTACCGGCAGGAAGGTATTGAATTTGATCCGCAGGAACGGGTTATTGAGGCAGTTAACAAAATTGCCGAATTTGTAGTTTTTGAAGATGGCACCCGTATGACCAGTTCACAGCTGCTCAGCAGGTTTTTATTTCCACCCGAATCACAATATAATTTTATTGAGAAACTTAGTGGAGGCGAGCAACGAAGGCTTTACCTCTGCACCGTTCTGATGCAAAATCCAAACTTCCTTATTCTGGATGAACCGACCAACGATCTGGATATATTAACCTTGAATGTGCTGGAAGAATATTTAAAAGCATTTGAAGGATGCGTGCTGGTTGTTTCTCACGATCGGTTTTTTATGGATAAAATAGTTGACCATCTGTTTGTTTTTGAAGGCGAAGGAGTGGTGACAGATTTTCCGGGGAATTATTCCATCTATCGCGAGCAGATGGAAAATAAAACGCAGCCTGATACGAAAGAACTATCAAATACGGTTAAAGAAACCAATCGTAAAAAACCTTCGGCTGATTTCAAAAAGAAATTATCTTTCAAGGAAAAACGGGAAATGGAACTCCTTGAAGAGGAACTTGAGGAAATGGGAAATAAAATAAAAACACTTGAAAATGAGCTGAGTTCGGGAAAATTGGATCACGAACAACTGCACCGGAAATCGGAAGAGTTGGTGCAGATTAAAAAACTTATTGATGAAAAGGAATTGCGCTGGCTGGAATTGAGTGAAATGAATTAACGGTTATATATCGTCAAAATCAATTTTACTAAATTCATTGCCTGCCACTTCCTGCTCTATTTTCACTCCGGTTGATTTTTCCTCCGGTTGATTCTTTCCCTGTGGATTTTCTACCGGTTGATTTTCATTGATAAAATCAATTACTTCAGTGAAGGTTTCCGTAAATTTCTCAAAATCTTCGGGATAGAGGAATAATTTATGCTTTTCGTAACGAAAGGTCCCATCGGTGCCAAATTTCTTCTTGCTTTCAGTTATCGTCAAATAATACTCATTATTTCGTGTAGATTTTACATCAAAAAAATAAGTTCTTTTTCCTGCCCTTATTGTTTTGGAAAAAATTTCGGGAACCCTGCTTTCCTCCTTGTGATCTATGCTTTCCATGAATATCCTGGTTTTTTTTAAGTCAGCTAAAATCCAAAAATAGAAAATAAATTATAATTTGAATAGAGTTTCAAAATAAAGTTGTTTTATTTTGCCAGTTATAGGTTTTAATAAATTTCTTTAGTTGCAGCCATAAAGGTATTGTAAAGAAGAGAAACGCGGGTCATTGGCCCTACCCCTCCAGGTACAGGTGTGATATATGAGCATTTTGGAGCAACTTCATCAAAGAGTACATCTCCTTTGAGTTTCCATCCCGATTTTGTTAGTTCCGATCTCACCCTTGTAGTTCCTACATCTATAACTACAGCACCTTCCTTTACCATATTTCCTTTTACGAATTCCGGAACTCCGATTGCAGCTATTAATATATCGGCATTCCGACACACCTCTTCCAAATTTTTTGTGCGGCTGTGTGCTACAGTCACTGTAGCATTTGCTGCTTTTTGGGATAAAAGCACACTCAGGGGTCGTCCCACAATGTTACTGCGACCAATTATCACACAATTTTTACCGCTCATGTTGATGTTGTATCGTTTCAATAACTCCACAATACCAAAAGGAGTAGCTGAAATAAGTGAAGGAAGGCCAATTACCATCCGTCCCACATTTTGAGGATGAAAACCATCCACATCTTTGGAAGGAGAAATAGCCTCAATAACTTTTTGCTCTGAAATGTGAGGTGGCAAGGGCAACTGTACAATGAATCCATCCAGATCATCATCTTCATTTAATTCATGCACTTTTGCCAGAAGTACTTCTTCCGTAACATCATCTTCATACCGGACCAGTGAGGATTTGAAACCTACCTCTTCGCAATCCCTGATTTTATATGAAACGTACGTTTCGCTGCCACCATCATGACCAACCAGGACTGCCGCCAGGTGAGGTGCTTTGCCGCCATTTTTTTTCAGTTCAGCAACTTTGGCAGCAATTTCCTGTTTCATTTCTGCTGCCACTTTTTTTCCATCAATTAAAATCATTCTGTTTTATTAGCTGCAAGTGAATTTTGCCCCTTTTTTCTTATACTTCCGAATTATCTGCTCGTTCAGTACCCATCAGAATTTCCCACCGGGTTGTTTCATACTTCCCATCATTCTTTGGATATTTTTACCCTGTGAAACCATTCTCATCATCTTGCGGGTTTCGGAGAACTGTTTCAGCAATCTATTGACTTCCTGTATGTTTGTCCCCGAACCACTTGCTATTCTTTTGCGCCTGCTGCCGTTTATAAGAGCCGGATCCTCCCGTTCAGCAGGAGTCATAGAATGAATGATTGCTTCAATATGTTTAAAAGCATCGTCATCAAGATCCAGATTTTTCATGGCTTTACCCATTCCCGGAATCATGGAAACTACATCTTTCAAATCACCCATTTTCTTTATCTGATTGATTTGCTTCAGGAAATCATTAAAATTGAATGTATTTTTAGCCAGTTTCTTTTGTAACCTTCGGGCTTCTTCTTCATCGTATTGCTCCTGAGCCTTTTCTACCAGGGAAACAATATCACCCATGCCTAAGATACGATCGGCCATTCTGTCGGGATAGAAAACATCAATGGCATCAAGTTTTTCGCCGGTACCTACAAATTTGATTGGTTTTTCAACAACCGAACGTATGGAAAGTGCAGCTCCGCCTCTTGTATCACCATCAAGCTTAGTAAGAACCACACCATCGAAATCGAGTGTATCGTTAAATTCTTTGGCAGTGTTAACAGCATCCTGACCTGTCATTGAATCCACTACAAAAAGGATCTCATTGGGATTTACTGATTTTTTGATTGCAGAAATTTCCTTCATCATCAGTTCATCAATGGCCAGCCGTCCGGCAGTATCTATAATCACCACATCATTGCCATTTCTTTTTGCTTCTTTTATAGCCGATTGTGCAATTTTAACCGGGTCGATATTGCCTTCCTCAGTATAAACAGGAACATTAATCTGGCCTCCAAGAACTTTAAGTTGTTCTATTGCAGCCGGTCTGTAAACATCGCATGCCACAAGTAAAGGATGACGTCCTTTTTTGCGTTTGAGCATATTTGCCAGTTTCCCTGAAAAGGTTGTCTTTCCAGAACCCTGTAATCCGGCCATTAATATTACCGAAGGGGAACCACTTAAATCTACACCGGCAGATTCACCGCCCATAAGTTCAATAAGTTCATCCTTTACAATTTTTACCATTAATTCACCCGGCTTAACTGCTGTCAGTACATTTTGCCCCAGGGCTTTCGTCTTTACATCGTCGGTAAAATTTTTGGCTATTTTAAAATTAACATCAGCATCGAGCAGTGCACGGCGAATTTCCTTAAGAGTCTCGGCTACATTTATCTCCGTTATTTTACCTTGCCCTTTCAGAAGTTTAAATGACCGCTCCAGCCTATCCGATAAATTTTCAAACATCATATTTATTAATTTGGAAACAAACCTCAAAAATACAAGGAAAAAGTGAAAGGGCAAAACAGGTTGTTTCGGTTTTATTCTTTGGTGTTTAAGCCTTAAAAAGCCTTGTTTCACCAATTCCTTCTTAAAATTATCTTTCTACCTTTGTTTTGGAAAAATTAGAATTACATGAATTTAAAAATCCTTGAAATTATTGCCCTGCAGTTGGGTATAAATGAAAAGCAGGTAAAAAATACAACAGAATTACTAATCTCAGGAGCTACCGTACCTTTTATTTCCCGTTACAGAAAAGAACGTACCGGAAGTCTCAATGAAGTTCAGGTGTTGCAAATTATGGAGCAAACCGAAAAGTTTAATGAACTTGAGAAACGGAAAGAAACCATTCTTAAAACTATACATGAGCAGGAAAACCTGACACCTGAATTAAAATTGCGGATCGTAAACTGTTACGACCCGGTTGAACTCGAAGACATTTACCTGCCCTATAAGCCTAAGCGAAGAACAAAAGCGACCATTGCCCGTGAACGTGGTTTGGAGCCGCTTGCAAAAATTGTTATGAAACAGGAAGAACATTTCCCGGAAAAGAGAACCGATCAATTTCTAAACGATGAAGTAAGGAGCGCGGAAGATGCCCTGGGAGGGGCATGTGATATTATTGCCGAATGGATCAGCGAAAATGAAAAAGCCCGGAACATTGTGAGGCGGAAATTCGAAAAAGGGGCATTCATTTTTTCAAAAGTAGTGAAAGGAAAAGAAGAGGAAGCTGAAAAATACCGGGATTATTTTGATTGGAATGAACCGCTGAAAAAATGTCCTTCACATAGGTTTCTGGCCATGCGTCGCGCAGAAAAAGAGGGTTTCCTGCGCATATCGGTTAAACCTGACAATGACCAGCCACTGGAAAGTTTATTGCAACATTTTGTGAAGGGTAATAATGGCAGTTCAAAACTTGTAGAAGGTGCAATAATTGATAGTTATAAACGATTAATAGAACCATCAATAGAAACAGAATTTGTTGCTCAGGCAAAGAAAAAAGCTGATGATGAAGCCATAGGAGTTTTTGCTGAAAATCTGCGGCAGTTACTTTTGGCACCACCTCTGGGACAAAAACGGATACTTGCCATAGATCCAGGATACCGCACAGGGTGCAAAGTAGTATGTCTTGACGAACAGGGAAACCTTTTGCACAATGATACTATTTATCCGCATAAGCCCCAGGATAATAAGAAAATGGCTGCAAAAAAACTGTCTTCCATGGTAGAAATGTACCAGATTGATGCAATAGCTATTGGGAACGGAACTGCTGGTCGGGAAACAGAAGCTTTTGTAAAAAATCTTCGGTATCATCGTGAAATAAGAGTATATGTAGTTAACGAAGATGGGGCTTCGGTTTATTCTGCATCTACGGTTGCAAGGCAGGAATTCCCCCAGTTTGATGTTACCGTTCGAGGAGCAGTTTCTATTGGCAGAAGATTGATGGATCCGCTTGCCGAACTGGTAAAGATTGATCCCAAGAGCATTGGGGTGGGACAATATCAACATGATGTGGATCAGAAAAAATTAAAGACCACACTCGATACCGTAGTGGAAATTTGTGTTAATTCTGTGGGTGTTAACCTAAATACAGCGAGTAAACACCTGCTAACTTACATTTCAGGTTTAGGGCCACAACTGGCTCAGAATATCGTTGATTATCGTAAGGAACATGGAACCTTTCAATCACGGGAAGAATTAAAGAAAATTCAGCGAATGGGTCCAAAAGCTTTTGAACAGGCAGCAGGTTTTCTTCGGATACCCGGAACAAGTAATCCACTCGATAATTCTGCAGTGCATCCCGAATCTTATCATATTGTACAGAAAATGGCAGCCGATTTGAACTGCCAGGTAAGCGATCTGATTCATAATGAAAAACTTGCAGAACAGATTGAACTGACCAAATATGCAACTAATGAAATTGGATTGCCTACCCTTTATGATATCAAAGCCGAGTTGATTAAACCGGGACGCGATCCACGAAAACCAATAAAGATATTTGAATTTGCTGATGGTATTTTTTCAATGGAAGACCTGAAGGAAGATATGATTCTGCCTGGAATTGTCAATAATATAACCAAATTCGGTGCATTTGTAGACATTGGTATTAAACAATCCGGATTAATTCACATCTCAGAGCTTGCTGACAAATTTATATCCAATCCCAACGAAGTTGTAAAACTTCATCAACATGTTAAAGTACGGATAAAAGAAATTGACATTGCACGAAAACGCATACAACTATCGTTAAAACAAGTTCCGCAGAATTAAGTATTACCCAGTTAAAAATTTTCCCAATGGAAAGGTCAAAATGTTAAAAAGTCCAAAAAAAACAAAAGGCAATAATTCATCGAATTCTTCATTTGTTTATTAACATCAAATGGGATAAAATCCTGTTATGTAATCCAAAATATTGGTTAATAACAGCATATAAAGGTAAAAGAAATACCTAAAACAGATAAGATACTCCTCTGAATTTGTAAATTATACTCTATATCCCGTTTTCCAACAACAATCCATTAGAAAATATAAATGGGATAAATTGATACATTTGCCTTACTTAAATTGTTTTACTATATGAATACGGAAAGTCAAACCATCAGAATCCTGTTTTCAGTAAATATGCAGGAAGATATGGCACTTGCTGTGCGGGAACTCAGCAAAGAAGCTGTTGATTTTTCTTATATAGTACAAAATTCTGAATCCGAATTAAATAAGGTACTCTCTGATTTTAAGCCAAATATCATTATTGCAGAATGTTCTCACTCCCGGTTAGGCGCCATAAAATCAAATTCCTTGGATATTCCTGTTATTCTTCTTACAAATTCAGAAGATGAGAATATAGCCATTGAATGTTTAAAAGCCGGTGCATATGATTATATCCTAAAAGAACAAATTAAACGTTTGCCTTTTTCTGTTCTGAATGCTTTAGAAAAACAAAACTATCGGCTTCAGGTGCATAAAATTGGAGATAATCTTGAAAAAAACATGGAAATATACAGATGTATAGCAGAAAATTCAACCAATGCTGTATTTCTGATAAAAAACAAGAAATTTGAGCTGATAAATTCCATGTTTGAGCGCATGTTTGAATATACCGTTGAGGATGTTTCGCTTCCGGAATTTAATTTTCTTGATCTTGCAGCACCTGAATCTAAAATAGTTGTTGAAGAAATGTACAATAAAATGGCTGAAGGAACAAACATAAGGCAAACTTTGGAATTTACAGCCATTACAAAAACAGGTATTCGAAAGGAAGTAGATGCATCGATTACATATAATATTATTAAAGATGAAATTGTTATCCAGGGAATAATACGCGACAATACCTATGGTAAACATATAGAAAAGAGTTTACATGAGAGCGAAGAAAAATTTCGTACTCTTTTTCTAAATCATTCGGCAGTAAAACTTATAATTGATCCAGACACAGGGAATATTCTTGAAGCAAACCGTTCGGCCGCCGGGTTTTATGGTTGGCCGATAGAAAAACTTCAGCACATGAATGTTTCCGAAATCAATTTTTTACCTCCCCATAATGTTTACAATAAAATGGAACTTTTAAATTCCCAGATTAGTAATTTATCTGAATTACGACATATAAATGCCAATGGAGAAGTAGTAGACGTCGAGATTTTTAGCAGCAAGGTAAATTATAAAGGAAAAGAAGTCCTTCATTTTATAGTTCATGATGTTACGGCCCGGATAAAGGCAGAACAAAAACTGCATCTTCTCAATCATGCTGTTGAGCAGAATCCGGTTTCTATAGTAATAACCAATCCGGAAGGAAGAATAGAATATGTAAATCCGGAATTTACATCGATGACCGGTTATTCCTTAGACGAGGTAATTGGGAAGTATCCTCGAATTTTAAAGTCAGGTGAACAGTCGGAAGAGTTTTATAAAAAACTCTGGTATACGATCAGTTCCGGAGAGTCGTGGGAAGGCGAATTTAGAAATAAAAAGAAGAATGGTGAACTTTACTGGCAGGAATCCAGTATATCTCCGATCCTTAATGATAAAGGAATAATTACACATTATGTGGCAGTTTTGGAAGACATTACTGAAAAAAAGAGAATGATAGAGGATTTGGTTTTGGCAAAGGAAAAAGCAGAAGAGAGTGATCGACTTAAATCAGCTTTTCTGGCAAATATGAGCCATGAAATCCGGACTCCTATGAATGGTATAATTGGTTTTACTGATTTATTGAAAGAACAGAAACTCACCGGGAAAGAGAAGATTAAATACATAAACATTATAAAGAAAAGCGGGGAACGAATGCTGAATACCATAAATGACCTGATAGAGATTTCGCAAATTGAATCAGGAACTATGGAAGTTGAAATGGGAGACATTAATATTAATGATCAGTTGGAAACTTTTTATCATCAATATTTTGCTGAAGCTGAAAGTAAAGGAATTAAACTTACCTGCCATAAATCTCTGCCCGATTCTGATGCGCTAATAGAATCTGATGGAAAAAAATTAAATTCTATCTTTTCAAATCTATTAAAAAATGCTATAAAATATACCTTCACTGGTAGCATTGAATATGGATATCAAGTGAAAGACAATAAGATTGAGTTTTTCGTCAAAGATACAGGCATAGGAATCGAACCTAATCGTCATAAAATTATATTCGACCGCTTTGTGCAAGCTGATATGAGTCTCACCAAACCCTATGAAGGAGCCGGCTTAGGATTATCAATCGCCAAAGCTTATGTTGGGATGCTTGATGGTGAGATTTGGCTGGCATCGGAGCCTTCAGTAGGAACACAATTCTATTTTACTATCCCATACCTTGCAAAGCCGGTAAAGCTTGCTGAAGGTATTCCTCTTCAAAATGATACTGCTGAAAATGAATTGCTTAAAAACCTTTCTGTTTTAATTGCAGAAGACGATGCAATAGGAAAGCTTTATCTTTCAGAAATATTAAATGGAAGCTGTAAAAACCTGATGTTTGCCTCCGATGGCTTAGAGGCACTACAGGTATTTAAAAATAATCCTGAGAAAATCGACATTGTACTGATGGATATAAAGATGCCTGGAATGAATGGGTATCAGACTACACGAAAGATGAAGGAGATAAATAAAAAGGTGTTTATAATAGCACAAACAGCATATGCACTTTCAGGGGATCGCGAAAAAGCCTTTGCCAGCGGATGCGATTTTTATCTTGCAAAGCCTTTCAGCAAAGCGCAGTTAATTGAGGCAGTAAAGAACTATTATTGTTAAAAACTTCTGAATAAAAGATGATAAAAACATACGCCGTTAACGTTAACGGTTATTTTTTTTATTAATTTTGTACCCAAATTCATCTAATCAAATTTTTATGATTCTTGGTTTATTAAAGGAACATGTACCGGAAACGCGTGTAGCTTTGTTACCCGAAGCAGTTCAGAACCTTGTTGGGTTAAAAGCTGATGTTCTGGTTGAGAAACAAGCAGGGAAAGAAGCGTTTGCAACTGATGCTGCATATAATGAAGTTGGGGCAAAAACAGTTACACGTCAGGAAATTTTCCAGAAAGCAGATGTGTTGCTGCAAATACATCCTCCTTCGGCGGATGATTTATCCGGACTTAAAAAAAGTCAGGTGTGGATAAGTGCCTTTAATCCACTTTGGGAAACTGCTCTGGTAAAAACTTTTCTCAAAAAAGATGTGACAACTTTCAGTCTTGATTCCATACCCCGCACCTCACGTGCGCAAGCGATGGATATTCTTTCATCAATGGCTACAGTTGCCGGTTATAAAGCAGTATTGGAAGCTGCTTTACACTTGCCTACCTTTTTTCCCATGTTCATGACAGCTGCCGGAACTATTCGACCGGCCAACGTTCTGATTTTGGGAGCCGGTGTTGCCGGGTTACAGGCTGTAGCCACTGCACGAAAACTCGGAGCACAGGTTTATGTTTTTGATGTTCGATCTGCAGTTAAGGAGGAAGTTCAAAGTTTGGGTGGTAAATTTGTTGAAGTAGAAGGAGCAGTCGAAGACCAGGCTGCCGGAGGTTATGCTGTAGAACAAACGGAAGAATTTAAGGAAAAACAGCAGCAGGCCATTAATGCCCAGGCGGTGAAATCAAATGTTATCATTTGTACTGCACAAATTCCTGGAAGAAAAGCCCCTTTATTGGTTTCAGAGGAAACTGTGGATAAAATGAATCCCGGTTCTGTAATCATTGATCTGGCAGCCTCAACAGGCGGAAATTGTGAACTGACTAAAAACAATGAAACCATTTTCCATAAGGGTGTTACCATAATTGGTCAATCAAATTATCCTGCTCAAATGCCGATTGATGCAAGCCGGATGTTTGGTAAGAATGTATTAAATTTTATAAAACTGATAATTGATGAGAATGGTAATCTGAATCTCAATTTCGAAGACGATATTATAAAAGGAGCCTGCATTACGCATCAGGGGGAGGTTTATAACCAACGGGTAAAATCTGTAATTGATAATACTAAATAAAACAGGATATGGAACAAATTTTACAATATTTTTTCGAATACAAGGAAGCCATTTTTATAATATCACTATCGGTTTTCCTGGGAATTGAAGTGATTTCCAATGTACCTGCCGTGTTACATACTCCGCTTATGTCTGGCGCAAATGCCATAAGCGGCGTTATCATTATCGGAGGTATCATCCTTGTTGGTCATGCCGATCTTTCCACTTTATCGGTTGAATTGGTGTTGGGTATACTGGCACTGATATTCGGAACCCTAAATGTGGTTGGCGGTTTTGCCGTTACCGACAGGATGCTTGAAATGTTTAAAAAGAAAAAAAAGTAGGAAATCATGGATAAAGTATTAGGAACATTAAATGGAATTCAATATACTGTTGGCGACTCCTTATTAGAACTAAGCTATCTGATAGCTGCTCTTTTATTTGTAGTAGGATTAAAAATGCTTTCGCATCCCAGAACCGCCCGTAAAGGTAACCTGTGGGCATTTGGTGGTATGGCTTTGGCAATGTTCACTACCCTCTTGTTGCACAGAAATGCAGAAGGTAATGCCATATCGGTTATCAATATATGGATTATACTGGCAGCAATCGGCATTGGATCTGTAATTGGTTGGATAGTCGCCCGTAAAGTAAAGATGACTGCCATGCCTCAGTTGGTTTCTCTTTACAATGCCACCGGAGGTGCAGCCTCCGCCTTGGTTGCATTACTCGAATATCCTAAGGCAGTAACAGGCGATGTGGGCTCAATACTGGTTACCGTTTTAGGATTAGTAATAGGTGCTGTTGCTTTTAGCGGAAGTATGATTGCCTATGGTAAACTCGATGGAAAAGTAGGCGACATCATAAAACCGTTTATGACATATATTAACCTTGTATTGTTGGTAATCACGGTTGGTTTGGGAGTTTTTATAATTCTCTCGCCCAACCCACCAGCTGAAATGGGTTGGGCTATTTATATTCTGTTTGCCCTTTCGCTGGTTTATGGAGTAATGTTTGTAATGCCAATTGGTGGGGCCGATATGCCGGTGGTTATATCCTTACTGAATTCCTTTACCGGTATTGCCGCTGCCATGGCCGGTTTTATTTACAACAATATGGCTATGATATTAGGAGGTATATTGGTGGGAGCTGCCGGAATGATACTCACCCTGCTTATGTGTAAGGCAATGAACCGTTCGCTTATAAATGTAATCATAGGCGCATTTGGTGGAGGTGTATCAGCAGCCGGAGGTGAACAGGGCACCATTAAGGAGATTGCATTGAGTGACGCAGCAGTATTGATGAGTTACTCGCAAAAGATTGTAATTATTCCAGGATATGGGCTTGCTGTTGCCCAGGCGCAGCATATTACACAGGAACTGGATGAACTGCTTGAAAAAAAGGGCGTGGAAGTTAAATATGCCATTCACCCGGTAGCCGGACGTATGCCAGGTCATATGAATGTTTTACTCGCTGAAGCCGATGTTCCCTATGAAAAACTGGTGGAGATGGATGATATTAATCCCGATATGCCTAATGTGGATGTGGCAATTGTTGTGGGGGCTAATGATGTAGTTAACCCTGCTGCCTATAATGATCCCGGAAGCCCCATTTATGGAATGCCAATTATTGATGCACATCTTGCCAAAAATATTATTATCATGAAACGTGGAATGGGTAAAGGTTATGCCGGAATTGAAAATGAATTGTTTTTTAACGATAAAACAAGGATGTTGTTTGGTGATGCCAAAAGTTCTATTCAAAAACTGGTATCCGAAATAAAGTCAATGTGATAATGGATTATTAACTACATGTAACTTATCATAAAGCGAGGAGGAAATTATTTTCAATTTCCTCCTCGCTTTTCTTCTTAATCTTCTTATTTCCTTCTGAACAAATGTAGCAAGGCGTCAATCAGATTCCACCTCACTACATAACTTTTAGAAACAATTAGCAAGTAATTGACAATGGTAAGAAGATCATTCAGCCATTCTCCTGGATCTGCATCCTGCGAAAATCCCGCATCAGCGCAACAACCAGTCGGAGCGAAGCGGAGATCCCGCCCTGACGCGACAATCCTCAACATAAACTGCCATACGCTTCACCCACAGCCTGTGTCGCTTCCATCTCTCTGCCATCCCTCCGCTATCTCTGTGCGATTAAGGATGGAGACGGAAGTGGAATAATCCGGCAATTGAAGGAAAACGGTGACGCGAATTACACGCCTGTAATAATTCCTCTGTATATGTAATCAGCATAAAACAGGTGAGTATCCCATTTCTTTGCCGAGACATAGGTACTTCTGAGCCAGGGGACTCTCCCACTGCCGGTAAGCGCTTCTGTGAGCTGCCATCCCGATGGATTCCTGTTGCAATGGGAAAATGATCCCGAAATGAAGGGAAACAATCCGGACGATTACCTGCTGGTTTTCATAATGAAAGCTGACGGATATTGATGGCAACTAAAAACCACCATAATGGACTTTCACCACCAAATTATTTATCATGCACGGCACACGAAAAAAGGCTGCCTAAAACAGGCAGCCCCTTTACTATCAATTTAAAAACTTCTACTATTATCTGCGAATTACTTTATACTGCCCTACAAGGCTTGAATTTTTAGTAAGGACCAAAAGGTACATTCCTGATGGTTGGTTATCCAACGATATAGTTTCCATACTGCGACTGGTTCTTATATCCTTAAGCAAAGCACCTGTCTGGTTAAACACCTGTATTCGGGTACCTTGTTCCAGTCCCTGAATGTTTACTTTTCCGGAAGTTGGATTCGGATAAACTTTAATATCACTCTCAGCAAATTTGTCGGTGGAAGTTGCAAAATCAATTTCATACATGACAATCACTCTGCCGTCGGCTGAAGTTACTTTAACCATATCCCCCTGATTGAGGTCATCTGAGGTTTTTGTATTACCGCTGGCATCAACTACAACTGCCGTTGCTCCTGGTGCAGCTGTAATATTTGAAGTGAACTCAGTTACCAATGTGTTCCCGGTAGGACCTGAAACGACTAAATCCAGCTGATCGACTGAATACGTATTTGACAATATATAAGCCAGGTAATTGGAATCAAGTATATATTGTGTTCTCAACATTGATAGATGATACACTCTTGTCACTTCTCCATTTGCTGAGACTACAACAACTTTATCGTCCTGGTATAAAGCTCCGTCTGTCCTTTCCTGCCCCATTTTATTGACAATTTTCACAGATGCACCAAGTGCGGGAACAATATTGTCCATAAATGACTGGACAATTGTACCCCTTGGTACAAACTCAACCAGGTTTTTTTCCTGACTTACCATATATACATCGGAAAGAATAAATGCATCTTCTTCTGAAGTATTTGGCTGCAACTGATATACAATAGTTGTAACGCCATCTTCAGCCACTACTTCAAAATAGATATCCTGATTTACTGAAATATCAACATAAGTTGTATCAAAATTCAATTTCTTGAATGGTACATAAGCATTATTGCCATCAATAACTGTCATTGTAGCTCCATCAGGCAATGCAACATTTCCAACAACTGTACTTAACAGTGTTCCATATTCAAATCCTGAAACGGCACCAGCTTCATCGTTAACCGTTATTTCATAAAGCGTAGAAGTTAAAACTGCATCTGAACTCAATCCTTCTTCGGTAACTTCAAGAGTATATTTCGTAGTGTTAACACTGTCAGCGGAAAGAACCTCCAACACATCTCCCATATTAAGCTGGGCGCTGTTTGCCAGTGGCGAATCAGCTCTCATTACTTTAAGTGTTTGTCCTTCATTCGCTTTGATAATGTTATTTAGAAACTGATCAACAGTTTCACTTGTACGTGGTCCCCTGATTTCCTCCTCGAGGGAATACCCTTCGCTTACTTTATATACCGATGATTTTACAGTTGACATGTAATGTGTGGGCTGAATCATGTAATGGGTGCCTATATCATTCTCAATATATAACTGGCTTTTTGAATAAGGTGTAACTCCCTGATTTCTTAAATCTAAATCCGATGTTAATGTCCATTCAGAATCTTCAGGTGTCTCACCAAATGATCCACCAGGAACAATATTTCCACGATAAATTTCAGGCTTCCGGACTACATGACTGACTGAAGGCATTGATCTGCCACCAAACAACATGTTTGTGCCATTATTCCAAATGGTTTCAACCAACTCAAAATCATTTGGATCGGTAGCCGGTTTCGTTCCATTTTTAACCGAATCGTTTAATATCTTATATATCCAGATACCATTCGTGCCGATTTTTACCGGCCAATAATATGTTTCTGTAGCCTCATGCCAGGGATTATCATATTCAATGCCTGAAGCAGAACTTGTAAATGTTGCAAACTGTACATTCATAACCTCAGGTACCTGCCAGTGCCACCCTTCAGTTTCGGCAAGATATATTCCTCCGCTTGAATAAGCAACATTATCCTGCCTTATGGAGCCCAAGACAAAAACTTCACCAGGTTGCAAGATATAATCCACATTTAAATCCGGTACAAGGCGAGCCGGTGTTGCTGCCCAGGTACTTTCATCAACCCATTTGTAACCAGGTACATATTTATTATAACGACGCAACCATGTATTCTCATTAGTAATCACAGTGGTAGCATTCACTCCCCAATCTGAAGCAATCATGTAATCGCTCAAATCGAGTGGTTGATTGCCAGGATTCACTATTTCCATATAGCGGTTGCCAAACTGTGCATTATTCACCAGCTCTGAAACAAACGGATCGGCATGATATGGCTGAATATTATCAGGTGCCTGTTCTTTTACAAGTTCCACTGTGTATGTACGTGTGTCAATACCATTCTCAGCAGTCACAATAAACTTAACAGTACTTTCCTCAGTTGAACCTGTAAGATTTGTAGCACGTTCGGTTACGATTGTAGAGTTCAGATCTGCTTTTTTAGCAACCAGGGCCGGAATACCATCATATTCAACAGGGACAGAAATACGATAATTTGTAGTAGATGTACCAAAACTTGGAATGGTATCGCCTTTCCATCCAAAAATTCCTTTTAGTTGCTCTGGAATATCTGGCCAGGTAATGGCTGTCAACCCGGCATTTTTACTTGGCTGATAGGGCTGTAACTGGATATGGTATTCCTTCACAGAACCATCTTCAGCGGTAACCTTAAGTGCATCCCCGTCTTTGAGATCAGGCCTTTCAACTCCGTCAACCCAAACAAATTCCCAATTGGCATTTTCAGGTTTTTCCAGACGGTCGAGCAAGCTGTCAACTCTTGTGGCATATGGTAAACCATACCATACTCCTGTAATTGTATCTGGTCCTGAAGCATGTTCAGTTACCCATGGCCAATCATAGATTAAGTTTTGAAGAGGATAATTGTTGCGCCAGTTGCCGGCGGCATCCTTGTTTATAACCGGAACCACAATGTTCGCATCTGCAGCAGGCTCAGAAACTATGATGTCGAAGGTATCAACATCCAAATCATTTCCACATACAAACACAACAAGTTTATCGCCTGTTTGCGATGCAAAAGATAATGAATCTTCGTAGGCAGGTGAATTAATATATTTCCATGCTATACCTGGCTTTTCCTCCAGATTTTGCATAATACCATCACCTCTTCTTATATAATAGGGTACGGTGATTTTTTTACCGGCAAAATCAACAGTAATGTCAGTGTTAACCGGAATCAGTGTATTTGCATCCAGGTTGTAATCCCCATGATTACCGACCGTCCAGAATATTTCACGATATTGTGAACCTCTGATAGGTTCCATTGGAACCGGTATCCATTCTGAATCTTCCGGAGCATTTCCACGAGCATTGGCAAAGTCGGGATTCCCTTTTTTAATACTGAATTTACGAACCAGCACATGTGTTGTAGTACCTTGAGAAACACCGGCAATATCGTATCTTCCGGTTGAGAAATTTTTCCCGTCATTATCGAAAACACCATTTACCTGGTCAACGACAACCGAATCGCTTTCATTTAAATGTTGCTCAATATAGTAACCCGAGCGGGCACTATAGTTGTCAGACATTAACCGCCACAAAGGAGATACCTGGTCGGTTGAATCGCCACCCACTTCCGGCATTTGAATCAGATAATCAGCAAGGTCGTACCATTTGGGATTTATTTCCCGCTCTTTATTTTCATATCCCGGTACTTTATTCCGGTACTGACGCGGACCAAAATCATAATCGTTTTTGATAACGTAACTTTCACCTGCAGCCAGATCAACTTCTGGTAACCAAAGATAAAATCCAACCCTGGGTGTAATAGGATCAGTATAAGGATTATACACGCGGCTAATCTGGTAAGCTCCCAGTTCTCCTACCTTAAACTGACTGAGATCAATAGCTTCATCACCTACATTGGTAATCTCAATGTATGAATCTGACGGACCGTCTAACCGTGTCTCTGAAATTATCAACGAACGGATGGTATCCTGGGCACTTAATGCCCCAAAAGAAATTAAAAAAAGAAAAAGTAAAGTTTTAAATTTCATAATATAAAGTTTAAAGTTAATGATCAGAATAATCAAAAATTGGTCGCTAATTCTATAAAAAACAATTTTGATTAACCTTTCATATCTTAAAAATAATTTTAAAACTTTGTAAAACAAACTTTTCAAGCATAAAAGAAAGCATTAAACACCATTATTAATAACAAAACTCTTGATGAATTCACTTAATTTAAATTTATCAATACGCTAATTGTTGTTTTACAATTCTCTTCGCCTGCTTATCCATAGGAATGAGCACCAGACGGAAACATTGACTAATTTGATTATTACCTGATTAACACCTCCTTATCCAGTTTTATTTAATTTATAAATTCTATTAACAATATAAGAATAAAGATGCTAAACAAATTTATGTGGACATTAAAATTTATTAAATTTATCTAAAAATCATTTTTAGAAGATGTTTTGGTCATACCGCTAAAATCAAATCCATCTGTCAGAAAACTGAAACCTACTTATCGGTAACAATTGATTTTTTTTATTTCTGAGTTAGTTAATTTATAGTTTTCAAGAGCCTTCAGTATATGGCACCCTTCCGAAAAAAGGCTGCCTAAAACAGGCAGCCTCTTTACATCAATTTAAAAACTTCTACTATTATCTGCGAATTACTTTATACTGCCCTACAAGGCTTGAATTTTTAGTAAGGACCAAAAGGTACATTCCTGATGGTTGGTTATCCAACGATATAGTTTCCATACTGCGACTGGTTCTTATATCCTTAAGCAAAGCACCTGTCTGGTTAAACACCTGTATTCGGGTACCTTGTTCCAGTCCCTGAATGTTTACTTTTCCGGAAGTTGGATTCGGATAAACTTTAATATCACTCTCAGCAAATTTGTCGGTGGAAGTTGCAAAATCAATTTCATACATGACAATCACTCTGCCGTCGGCTGAAGTTACTTTAACCATATCCCCCTGATTGAGGTCATCTGAGGTTTTTGTATTACCGCTGGCATCAACTACAACTGCCGTTGCTCCTGGTGCAGCTGTAATATTTGAAGTGAACTCAGTTACCAATGTGTTCCCGGTAGGACCTGAAACGACTAAATCCAGCTGATCGACTGAATACGTATTTGACAATATATAAGCCAGGTAATTGGAATCAAGTATATATTGTGTTCTCAACATTGATAGATGATACACTCTTGTCACTTCTCCATTTGCTGAGACTACAACAACTTTATCGTCCTGGTATAAAGCTCCGTCTGTCCTTTCCTGCCCCATTTTATTGACAATTTTCACAGATGCACCAAGTGCGGGAACAATATTGTCCATAAATGACTGGACAATTGTACCCCTTGGTACAAACTCAACCAGGTTTTTTTCCTGACTTACCATATATACATCGGAAAGAATAAATGCATCTTCTTCTGAAGTATTTGGCTGCAACTGATATACAATAGTTGTAACGCCATCTTCAGCCACTACTTCAAAATAGATATCCTGATTTACTGAAATATCAACATAAGTTGTATCAAAATTCAATTTCTTGAATGGTACATAAGCATTATTGCCATCAATAACTGTCATTGTAGCTCCATCAGGCAATGCAACATTTCCAACAACTGTACTTAACAGTGTTCCATATTCAAATCCTGAAACGGCACCAGCTTCATCGTTAACCGTTATTTCATAAAGCGTAGAAGTTAAAACTGCATCTGAACTCAATCCTTCTTCGGTAACTTCAAGAGTATATTTCGTAGTGTTAACACTGTCAGCGGAAAGAACCTCCAACACATCTCCCATATTAAGCTGGGCGTCGTTTGCCAGTGGCGAATCAGCTCTCATTACTTTAAGTGTTTGTCCTTCATTCACTTTGATAATGTTATTTAGAAACTGATCAACAGTTTCACTTGTACGTGGTCCCCTGATTTCCTCCTCGAGGGAATACCCTTCGCTTACTTTATATACCGATGATTTTACAGTTGACATGTAATGTGTGGGCGGAATCATGTAATGCATGCCTATATCATTTTCAATATACAATTGCCTTTTTGAGGTAGGAGAAATACCCAAGTTTTTTAAGTCATCAGCTGATGTTAATGTCCACTCAGAATCTTCTGGTGTTTCACCAAATGTAGCGCCATGAACAGGGTTGCCCATATAAATGTGAGGTTTCCTTATTGCTGTGCTGATGGAAGGCATTGAGCGGCCCCCAAACATCATTGTGGTTCCGTTATTCCAAATTGATTCAACCAATTCGAAATCTTTTGGATCGGTAGCTGGTTTCTTCCCGTTCTTAACAGAATCATTTAATATCTTAAAAATCCAGATGCCATTTGATCCCATTTTTGCCGGAGTATAGGTTACTTCCAAATCTTCATTCCACGGATTATTATATTCAATTCCTGAAACCGGGCTTGTAAATGTAGCAAACTGAACATTCATTACGTCGGGTACCTGCCAGTGCCATCCTTCATTTGCAGCAAGATTTTTTCCGCCAGTTCCATAAGCAACATTATCTTCACGAATTGTACCTAAAACAAAGACTTCTCCAGGCTGTACAATAGTAGATACGTTTAAATCCGGTTCCAGTCGGGCAGGTGTTGCACCCCAAGTGGTTTCATCCACCCATTTGTAGCCGGGAACGTATTTATTGTAACGACGCATCCAGGTATTTTCATTGGTAATAACAGTTGTTGGATCCACTCCCCAATCTGATGCAATCATATAATCACTCATATCGAGAGGCTGATTGCCAGGATTTACTATTTCCATATAACGATTACGAAATTGCGCATTATTCACCAGTTCTGAAACAAACGGATCGGCATGATATGGCTGAATATTATCCTGTGACTGTTCTTTTGCAAGTTCCACTATGTATGTACGTGTGTCAATACCATTCTCAGCAGTCACAATAAACTTAACCGTACTTTCCTCAACTGAACCTGTAAGATTTGTAGCACGTTCGGTTACTATTGTAGAATTCAGGTCTGATTTTTTAGGAACCAAAGCAGGAATACCTTCATATTCAGCCGGAACAGAAATACGGTAATTGTATGAAGAAGAACTAAAATTCGGTATCGTATCGCCTTTCCAGCCAAAAATACCTTTAAGTTCCACCGGGATATCAGGCCAGGTTATGGCTACAAGACCGGCATCATCATCTGGTTGGTAAGCTTGTAACTGTATATAATATTTCTTAACAGAACCATTTTCAGCAGTAACCTTAAGTACATCCCCATCTTTAAGATCAGGTCGTTCAATTTCGTCAACCCAAACAATTTCCCAGCTTGCGTTGGCAGGCTTTTCCAAACGTTCGAGTAAGCTGTCAACACGAGTTGCATATGGCAACCCATACCATACTCCGGTAATTGTATCTGGTCCTGAAGCATGTTCAGTTACCCAAGGCCAGTCATAAATTAAATTTTTAAGTGGGTAATACCTTCTCCAGTTGCCGGCGGCATCCTTGTCTATAACGGGAACCACAATGTTTGCATCTGTAGCGGGTTCTGAAACTACAATATCAAAAGTATCAACATCCAGATCATTTCCACATACAAACACAACAAGTTTATCACCCGAACGTGATGCAAAAGCGAGAGTATCCTCAGTAGCAGGTGAAATAAGATACCTCCATGCTACTCCAGGTTTTTCTTCAAGGTTCTGAATGATTCCATCTCCTCTGCGGATATAATAAGGTACAGTGATTTTTTTACCAGTAAAATCAATAGTTATGTCATTATTAACGGAAACCAGTGTGTTTTCATCCAGGTTATAATCGCCATGATTCCCAACTGTCCAATATATTTCACGATATTTTGAACCTCTTTCCGGTTCAAGGGGAACAGGCATCCATTCTGAATCTTCCATGGCATTTCCACGGGCATTGGCATAATCCGGATTTCCTTTTTTAATACTGTATTTACGTACTAAAACATGTGTAGCACTGGCGGCTGCGACACCGGCAACATCATATCTTCCTGTTGAAAAGTTTTTCCCATCATTATCAAAAACACCATTCACCTGGTCGATGGTAACCGAATCGCTTTCATTTAAATGCTGTTCAATGTAAAAACCCTGGCGACCACTGTAGTTATCAGACATTAACTGCCATAAAGGAGATACCTGGTCGGTTGAATCACCACCAGTTTCCGGCATTTGAATCAGTATATCAGCCAAATCACGCCACTTTGGATGTATTTCCCGTTCCTTGCTTTCAAATCCGGGAACTTTTTTCCGATACTGACGCGGACCAAAATCATAATCGTTTTTAACAACGAAACTTTCGCCTGCAGCCAGATCAACATCAGGCAACCAAAGATAATATCCTGCCCTGGGTGTAATGGGATCCGTATATGGATCATACACACGACTAACCTGGTATGCTCCCAGTTCTCCTAACTTAAATTGACTGAGATCTATTGCTTCATCACCTACATTGGTAATCTCAATGTAGGAATCTGTGGGATTATCTAAACGGGCCTCTGAAATTATCAGCGAACGGATAGTATCCTGGGCATTTAATGCCCCAAACGAAATTAAAAAAAAGAAAAGTAAAGTTTTAAATTTCATAATAAATAGTTTAAGGTTAATGATCAGGTAATCAAACAATGGCTTTTCATTTTTAAAAAAACTATTTGATTAACTTTCACATTTTAAATATAAATTTATGATTTTGTAAAACAGTTTTTTTGTTCATGGAAGGTGGGTTTGAAACCATTTAAAATATTAAAACTGTGTTAAATGAAATTTTTTAATTTAAATTCAATAACATGTAAATCCCTGTTTTACAATTCTCTTCGCCTGTTCATTTCCAAATGATCATCAGGCGCATACAATGATTTAATAAATACTTGATTAACACCTCCTTTTCCAGTTAGTTTTGGTTTAAATTAACTCATGAATTTGTAATATAATATAATAAAGAAGCTTAATTAACTTATGTGGACAGTCCTAATCAAGAATTTATACATTCTGATTAAGCTAATTAAGTTATCATCTTCTCAATTCTTTCATTTGGGGCCTTTTTATACCCTGAACCATTCACCGTCTTTGCATTGCCATTGAAATGTTAAATATTTTTGAGTTATTGCTTTTTACCAATCAAGCTTCAATGGCAAATTTTTTATTTAGTCGTTTTGAGAATCTTCTTTAATTTTCCCTTTAAATTCGACTTGGCGAAAAAATTTTATGTTATTTGCCATCCTTCCAAAATTTAGACATGCTTCTGTAGCCTGCAGTCCATTTCATTATAGTTTTCTGCACCGAAATTCATAAATATTAAATCAAACCCATTTGTCAGGAATTTGAAACACTGAAAATCTTCATTGAAATTAACTCATCTTTACCAATGCAAACTTTACTGAATGATTGAAAACATGTAAAACAGTAATCTGTATTTTTAAATTAGCTGTTTATCATACGGATATAGGCAAATCTTTCGGACTCACCATTATCCAGTAAAGCTGAGAAGCCGGTAATTTTTCAAAAAAATTTCCGGCTTCAAAAGATCATTAGTCTACAATTTAAAATCCAAATTTTGCCGGCAGCCATAAACTGATTTGCGGAAAATAGGTTACCAGAAGCAACACTATCACCATAGCCACAAACATTGGCAACAGTGGTTTAACCACCTTGTCAATACTTAATCCTGCTACACTGCATCCAATAAACAGCACTGAACCAACAGGCGGGGTACAGAGCCCCACGCTAAGATTTAAAACCATTATGATTCCGAAATGTATCGGATCAACTCCCATGGCAGTCACTATGGGCAAAAATATAGGCGTAAAAATCAAAACAGCAGGAGTCATGTCCATAAAAACACCAACAAACAGCAATATCAAATTAATCATCAACAATATAATAACCGGATTATTGCTTACCGACAATAGTCCTTCACTAACATTCTGAGGAATGTTTTCATAAGCCATAATCCACGATAACCCAATTGACGTAGCTACAAGAAGCATTACTATTCCAGTTGTCTTCACTGAACGAAGAATAATATCCGGAAGATGCTTAAGCGATACTTCACCATAAATAAATGCAAGAATAAGTGAATAAAGAACTGCAATGGCCGAAGCCTCAGTGGCCGTAAAAAAACCGGCAACAATACCACCAATCACTATTACCAGCATCAGCAGGCTGGGAATGGCATCAAGAAATTTTTTCGTTCCCGCTAAAGCCTTTTGTTTGTTATTTATTGTTTTATATACCACCCAACCTAAAATAGCCGCTAATACCAGAAAAAGAAATATCTTATTCACTGCTGGTGAAAAGGTTTGACTGGAATAAGCAACAGCTTGATAAACCAAATAAACAACAACTGCAATTGCTGCAACCACACCCATTGCCTTTAATACTGCCTTATTTCCCTTTCGCCGGTAAATAAGCATAGTTACAGCCGTTAACATAATTGCCAGACCGGTAAAAATGCCTGGCAGGTACCCTGCAAGAAATAATGCTGTAATAGATACTCCGCCACTTGCAAGAGAATATACAATGAGAATATTACTGGGCGGAATGGAAAGTCCCGTGGTAGCAGAAGTAATATTTACAGCTGCACTGAAATTTTCAGGATATCCTTCTTTTTTCATTTCAGGCTGCATAATGCTTCCAATAGCAGATGCAGAAGCAGCAGCCGATCCCGAAATGGCACCAAAAAGCATATTTGCCAAAACATTTACCATGGCTACACCTCCAGGTATTGGTCCAACCAATACCCTGGCAAAATCAATCAGCCGGATGGCAATGCCACCACTGTTCATTAAGTTTCCGGCTAATATAAAAAAAGGGATTGCAAGCAGGGCAAAACTGTTAAGGCCGGTGGCCATACGGTGCGAAAATGTTGTTAAAGCCGGCAAAAAATCAATGCTGACGAGCATGGTTAAAATACCGGAAATGCCAATACTAAAAGCAATGGGAACCCCAATAACCAGCAGGATAATAAAACTGAATACGAGCACAAATATTTCAAGAAATTCCATAATCTTATTTTTTCCGGTTTGCCTTAATCATTTTAAGGATGTTATCAATATCGAAATATGTAATCAATAGGCCACTTATGGGAAGCACCATGTAAACAATTCCAAGAGGAAGACCCAGGGCCGAAGATTTCACAGAAAGATAAAATCGTGTATAAGCCAGCCAAGAACCCCCAACTACTAATACCATTACTGAAAATAGGATAATACAAACAGCAATTATCACCTCAAGTTTGAATTTTCTTTTAGGTGAACTGCGTTGAAGCAGCAGATCGATGGCAAGATGCTCGCGGTTTGCTGCAACATAGGCAGCTCCCAGAACGCCTACCCAAATCAGCAGATAACCTGCAAGTTCATCGGTGTAACTGCTGGGAGCATTCAGAACATAACGGCTGAATACCTGCCAAAGCACATCCAGCACCAGAATGCTCATCAAGAAAACAAGAAACCATTCCAGCAATTTTTCAATAGTTTTACGCATAATCCAGTTGTTTTTTTATTGTACAGCTTTAATTCTTTTAAGATAGGAGTAAATGATCTCATTATCTCTGTAATTATCCAGGAAAGGCTGCACTTTCTGAATAAATGGTTCTTTGTCGGGTTTATTTATCTTAACCCCTGCCTTCTGTACTTCAATCAGTGATTTTTCTTCCGATGCAGCCCATAGTTTTCGCTGCAGTACAGCCGACTCATCGGCAGCCTGCTGAACCCATTCCCTTTCCTGCTCTGAAAGTTTATCCCAAACAATCTGACTGATTACCAATACATCGGGAATGGTTGTATGCTCATCGAGGGAATAAAATTTACAAACTTCATAATGTCGTGAGGTATACAGGCTTGGAGGATTATTTTCAGCACCGTCAACAACTCCACTTTGCAAAGCTGTATACAATTCACCCCAGGATATAGGGGTAGGTGAGCCTCCAAGGGCACGTATCATCCCTACAGCGGTAATACTTGGCATTACCCTGATTTTCATTCCAATCAAATCATCAGGATGCTCTATGGGTTTAGTTTTTGTATAAAAACTGCGTGAACCCGCATCGTAAAATGTAAGGCCACGTATCCATTGGTCGGTGGAACTCATCAGCAAGTCATCGCCGATCTCTCCATCAAAAACTTTAAATGCATGTTCTTTCGACTTAAAAATGTAAGGCAGGCCAAGTACTTTGTAATCTTCAGTAAAACTTTCCATTACTGCAGCCGAAACTTTCGTAATAGCCAGGCTGCCAATTTGCACCAACTCCACACACTGCTGCTCCGATCCCAGCTGTTCTGAAGGATAAACTTTAACAGAAAGTTTTCCTTCTGAAAGTTCCCTGACCCGCTGCCCCATAAATTCCATGGCCTGATGAACAGGATGATCTGTTGGCAAACCGTGTGCAAGCTTCAGTTCTTTTTGCTCAACAATACCAGCACAAGAAGTGAAGACAACATACAGAATAAGAGAAAAAAATTTGCAGTATTTATTGATAATCATCAGAATGATATTTATTTTCTTTTATATTTTTGAATAATTGCCAGTGCTTCCCGGCATTTTTGCGAAATGTAGGAATAATTTTCTTTTGCCAAAACTTCATCCGGAAATAATTTTGATCCCATGCCCACACAAGTAGCTCCGGCTTCAAACCATGCTTTGAGATTTTCCTCTGTTGGAGAAACGCCTCCTGTTGGCATCATGCTGGTCCAGGGCATCGGACCTTTTACCGCTTTAATAAAACCAGGCCCTCCAACCTCTGATCCCGGAAAAACTTTTATAATTTCCGCTCCCAGCTCATGAGCCTTTCCTACTTCAGTTACAGAACCGCATCCCGGACTCCATAAAATCTTTCGTTTATTACATACTTTCGCTGTTGCCTTATCAATAAGGGGAGAAACAATAAAATTGGACCCTAAGGCGATATACATGGAGGCCGTACCCTCATCAACCACAGAACCCACTCCTAATATCATTTCAGGACACTGCCCGACTGCCCATTTATTCAGTTCGGCAAAAACAAGTGTGGCAAAATCGCCCCTGTTGGTAAATTCAAAAACACGCACACCTCCATCATAGCAAGCCTGTACCACTTTTTTACACACTTCAGCATCGGCATTGTAAAACACAGGAACCATACCTGTTTCCTTCATCTTTAGTGCCACTTCAATTCTTGTAAATCGAGCCATAATCCGGTTAAAATTTAGAATTATAATTGAAAAATTTTAAATAAACACAGTAAGGTTTGATGATATCGTATTCCTGATTCTTACGATTAAAAAGGTACTTTAACTTACATTATCTTTTAGTTCCGACACCCCATCAACATAACTAATCCGTTTCTTTTGCTTTCCCTTTTGAAAAATCAGGGAGTGCTTATCCTTTTGCAATAGAAAACCTGCTCCTTTACTGTTCAACTGACTAACGTGCTACACGACCTGATGCATCACCCCCCATTAGTTTTTCTACTTCTTCGAGAGTAACCTGATTGTAATCTCCATAAACAGTATGTTTTAAACAGGATGCAGCAACAGCAAAATTTAATGCTCTCTGATCATCTCCGTCAAACGTTAACAGACCATATATCAACCCTCCCATAAAAGAATCACCACCTCCTACTCTATCAACAATATGAGTAATCTGGTAGGTGGGAGCTTCGTATAATTTTTTGCCATCCCACAGCACCCCTGACCATGAATTATGATTGGCATTGACCGATCCGCGCAAGGTGGTTATTACCTTCCTGCAACGCGGAAAACGTTCCATAATTTGTCTGGAAACCGATTCATAGGCAGTCCCTTCCACATAACCGGCTGTTACATCAACTCCTTTAGGTTTAATTCCCAACACTTTTTCAGCATCTTCTTCATTTCCCAATACAATATCGGTAGCAGCTACCAGGTCCGGCATCACTTCATCGGCATTTTTCCCATATTTCCAGAGGTTCTTACGGTAGTTCAAATCACATGAAACCGTTATACCCAGTTCATTGGCCTTTTTCACAGCTTCGAGGCAAGTATCGGCAGCATTTTGTGAGATAGCAGGTGTTATACCTGTCCAATGAAACCAACAGGCATTTTCAAAAACCTTGACCCAGTTTACCATATCGGGCTTTATTTCCGATACAGAGGAATTTTCCCTGTCGTAAATAACTTTACTTCCGCGACTTACAGCACCAGTTTCCAGAAAATATATCCCCAGGCGTTTTCCCCCCCATAAAATATTTTCCGTACCTACTCCCTGTTTTCGCAAATCCATCAAACAAGCACGGCCTATGTCATTTTCCGGCAACCGGGTTATGTAATCCACCGGAATTCCAAAATTGGAAAGAGAAACCGCAACATTGGCCTCTCCCCCTCCAAATGTGGCAGTAAATTCCCTGGTTTGGGAAAATCTGAGATAACCAGGTGTGGCCAGGCGTAACATAATTTCTCCAAATGTGACAACTTTCTTTTGCATTGGTATTTATTATGGATATCAATCGATAAAAACGGGTATGCGAAAATTATTAAAAATCAAAATATGTTTTGGCGTTGTTGAAACTTATATCTTCAACCATTTTGCCTATTAAGTTCATGTCGTTTGGCAGCTCACCATTTTCTATGTCATTCCCGAGTAAATTGCACAAAATGCGCCTGAAATATTCATGACGAATATAGGAAAGAAAACTCCTCGAATCGGTAAGCATCCCCACAAAACGGCTCAAAAGTCCAAGATTTGAAAGTGCATTTATTTGTTTTTCCATTCCATCCTTTTGATCGAGAAACCACCATCCCGATCCGAACTGCAGTTTTCCCGGTACCGTACCGTCCTGAAAATTGCCGATCATGGTGGCTATTAATTCATTATCACGAGGATTGAGGTTGTAAAGTATGGTTTTGGCAAGCTGGTTTGTTTTATCCAGGCTGTCCAGAAATTTAGAAAGTGGCCTTGCAATTTCAAAATCACCTATTGAATCAAAACCTGTATCGGGTCCCAGTTGGCTATAATAGCGGCTGTTGTTATTCCGAATAGCACCTGCATGAAATTGTTGTGTCCATCCGCGGGAATGATCCATAATTCCAAATTCATATAACATTCGGGATTTAAATTTCTGAATCTCTATTTCCTTTAAATCATAGTTCCCTCTTATTTTTTCAAATATATCTCTTATTTCCTTCTCAGTATAGTCTTCTGCAACAAGTGTTTCAAGACCATGATCCGATAACCTGCACCCATTTTCATGAAAGAAATCGTGCCTTTTCTGAAGGGCATCCATAAAATCGGCAAATGTCTGGATTTTTATCCCAGCAACATTGGACAGCTTATCGATATAATCATTATATACTTTTGGATGTTCAACAGCCATTGCTTTATCGGGACGCCAGGCAGGCAGCACATTTACCTCAAATCCGCCTTCTTTTATTTGCCGGTGGTACTCCAGTGAATCAACGGGATCATCGGTGGTACATATAGTATGCACATTAGCCATTCTGATAATGTTTCGGGCAGAGTATTCCGGAGTCTGCAGCTTTTCATTGCATTTCTTCCAGATTTCCCTGGCAGTTTCCGGACTCAGTAATTTTTCTATTCCAAAAAAACGTTTCAACTCTAAATGCGTCCAGTGAAACAGCGGGTTTCGCAAGGTACAAGGCACAGTTTCAGCCCATTTTTCAAATTTTTCCCAATCAGAGGCATCTCCTGTGATATAGCGTTCATCAATGCCATTAGTACGCATAGCCCGCCATTTGTAATGATCACCATTGAGCCAGATTCGTGTAATGTTTTCAAACATCCGGTCTTCGGCTATGTCTTTTGGAGATATATGGCAGTGATAATCGAAAACAGGCATTTTAGCCGCATGTTGATGATACAATTCCTGTGCAGTTTGTGTCCGTAGCAGGAAATTCTTATCCATAAATGCTTTCATCTTAAAGTTTTTACAGTTGGAACAATCTTTTCAGGTGGCGCTTATAAATGTTCTCTTCAACACATGCTCCAATAACGTCTGAATACCTCTCGAGCAGCATGGTAAAACCGGAACCCATTTCAGCTGCAACTTTATAGCCCACATGAATAAGTTGTCTGAAATTCGGATTGTAATCTGGATGTTCTGGAATATGCCGGAGTGTATTGGCAAATTTTTCTCCTGTCCAATCGTTTACCTCTTCAATCCCGGGTAACTGGCTATCATCAATTTCAATAACATCAGCATAAGGCTCACATAATTCATGTTTTCTTTCCAGGGCTTTGGCATAAATCTCTTTTGCAACTGCAAGGCCTTCAACCCCCGAAATTGCCAGTCCTATAACCTCTTCCAACCAGGTGGTCCCCGCAGTTTTTACATGTAACCCCTTATTGTATTTCTTAATAATCCCGGCCATTACCGGATAAATGGTGAACTTGTCGGACCCTGAATGAACACTTAGTTTAAGATCCGCAGGCAATCCAAAATGTTTTACAGCATAATCAATGACCAGTACATCCTGCTCAAATTCTTTCGCAAACTGAACAACATCGCCTTTATAATCCACACCTTTATTAAACCTGCCGGTAAATTTAGGAGCAATCGTTTGTGCCGGGATTCCAGCTTCGGAAATCATTTTCAGGATAAAAAACATATCGACAGGTGTTTGAGGTGATTCTACCTCGTCCATAGATATTTCTGTTATGAAATTCCCTTTCCCTTTGACTTGTTCAATGTGTTGATAAATTCTCCCTGCCTCTTTTATTGCAGCCAAATATTTCTTGGCAACTTCCTCAAGCAGGTTATCCGTTATTCTTATAGGTTCCGGGATACCGGGTATGGTTACTTCATTTCCCAGTGCGGAACAGGCACGTTTGAATGCAGCCACTTCTTCAGATGAAGAACTGTTCCCAATATACATGGCAACATCTAAAGTAAAAAAATCGGAAAATCTTATAAAACGATCTACGTTTGAAAGATTGATGTGATCGGCATCTACAAAATAAGGGTTTGGCCACCCCAGTTCACTGACTGCCGTATCGGCTTCAATGCGCGTACCTTCAGGCTCCGAATGAACAATATTATGCTCTCTGTTCGATTTGTTCCAAACAGGGGATATTTCCACACCCTTTCCGGCTGCTTTCATGATGGCCTTTAGCTGCGCTTCTCCTTCATGGTTGAAACGATCTCCTACCCCAAAACTGAATTTTCCAAATTTCATATTGATATTTAATTTAATATTCGTGTCAATATCCAACAAAGTTCCGTGTGCGAACACGAAAATATGGATATATTTTGGACTATCAAAAAAATTCGGACGATATCGGAATTGAAAAAGTACTATGATAAATTATCACAGCAAAAATTAATACTAACGGAAATCCAGCAATACTTTCAGGTATTTTTCCTTTTCATTTTTAATCATTTCAAAAGCCTTTTGAATTTCTGAACCTGGCATCGACGCAGAAATAAGAACCTGAGGTTTCAAACTACCGGAGTTCAGATGTTCAAGAACTTCAGTGAATTCACCATCGCTTACCCTTGAAGTCACAATCCGTGCTTCCTTCCATATTAATTCTTTAAATACGATGGGTGAAGATTCATCGCTAAGTCCCAGCACACATACAGTTCCGCCTCCCCTCAAACTTTGAATGCAACTACGCACCGGATTGTTCACTTCTTTAAATTTAACGGCATGCCCAACTGCTTCAAAAGCAATATCAACACCTTTGCCATCTGTTAGTTTTTGAATGGTTTCCACAGGATTCCCATTTTGAGGATTTACCGGAATTACATTTTCATAATTTTCAACAGCTATCTGTAACCTGCTGTCAATGGGATCAACCATAAAAATGGGTCCCTGGGTCCGTGTACGAGCCGCCTGTAAAATTACCTGTCCTACCCTACCGGCTCCCCATATGGCAACGATATTCTCTTTTTTTGTACCTGCCCGGTTATTGGCATGAAAACCGATGCTGTAAATTTCGGTAAGTGCAACATATTCATCGGGTAAATCGGGAGCAGCTTTAAACAGCATATGAGGTTGTACGGCAACATATTCGGCAAATCCACCATCCATATCTACTCCCAGCAGCTTTAATCCGGTGCAGGCCGGAAAATGCTTATTCATGCAGGCAGGGCATTCACCGCACCAGATTATGGGATCAACAGCTACTTTATCGCCCACTGCAAACCCGGATACTTCTCTTCCAACATCAGCCACCACACCTCCCATTTCGTGACCCGGAATAAAGGGTACAGATGTCCGTGGATGAAAATCACCGGAAAAAATGTGCATATCAGTGCCGCATATACTGGCGAATTGTATCCGCACCAGAACTTCATCCGGTTTAACTACCGGATCAGGTACCTCTTTCCATGAAAAATGATTGTACGATTCGAGAACTGCTGCTTTCATATCATTGTTTTAGCGTATTCGCATTATAATGCCCTTTATAAAATTGATACAGGTTGTTGAACCGCAAATTTACTCCGGTTTTTAATACATTAACAGAATATCCCTTTTTTTTAGGACTTCTATCTGATGCTTTGGAATTTTATTATCCAGCAAATTGATGTATTCCAACTGTTTTAACTCAAAAAGTGGAGAAATATCATCGATTTGGTTTCCCGATAAATCAATTACACGCAACTTCTGCAAATTGCTGAGTACATCGATGTAGCCGATTTCATTGTTGGCCAGGTAAAGTTCTTCAATCCGCGACAAAGCCCATAAATCGTTGATATCCGAAATTTCGTTGTTCGATAAATCAAGAATGACAACATGTTTTAGGTATTCCACCCCAAACAGGGTTGTGATTCCACTGTATTCCATTTCAAATTCTTCCAGGTCCCGAAGATACCAATCGGGAAAGTAAACCTCCAGATGACCATATTCCCTCAGTTTTACTGCATTGTAAAACGATCTTTCTATTTCTTCGGTTTCTTCATCTGTGTCCGTTTCAAATCGTTCTGAATTGTAAAAGCCGGAGTCTCCATCATATACCTCATCCCAAACGTATTCCGGATGATAATCAATATCATCATCCACCCCCAGCGGCTCAACCCGTATGTTTTCTATTTCAGCGGCTATGAGGATATGTGAATGCTGTTCAAGATTTTCCCCGTCTCTTTTACGGTAGGAATCCCGGATTGAATTCCTGTAATATTCTCCCTTGTCGGGGTGATACAGCATAATCAATTTTGAAAAGCATTTGGCATCTTTTTCTTCATCAATGATAACATATTTCGATATCTTGTTGACAATGTTTCTTATTTCCGGATAATTCCGGTTTTTATATAAATCAATTAATTTTCCGGTTATCCGGTTCAGGTTCTCATCGGAATAGGCTTCGAGCAACTTATTAAATAATTTTTCCATTTCCCTGATAATTTACATTTATAATACGAAACCACGAATTTTCCTAAAAATTATTCGAAAATCTTTTTTTTTCATTAACACAGAAATGCCAATATTTATTTCACCCGATTTACTCTTTTTTGTGTGAAACAACTTGCACATTTTGGGGAAAATATTCTCAAATATATTGAAAAAATGCAACAGTTTAATTTTCTGAGATTATATGAAAAACTAAATAAGAAGCAGGATTAGAGGATAGTTTCGGCAGGAATTCCCTGCTTCTGCTTATATTAAAATATTCGGCATAGATTTGTATAATCTTTCCCTTCGACACAACAATTATAAATAGTAAAATTGAAGATTATGGCTAGTAAATTAAATGATTTAAAAGATTTATTAAAGTACGAATTAAAGGACCTGTACAGTGCTGAGAATCAGCTGACAAAAGCACTTCCCAAAATGGCAAAATCAGCCAGAAACAATAAGCTGCGCGATGCTTTCGAAACTCATCTCGAAGAAACCAGGCACCAGATTGAGCGCCTTGAAAAAGTTGCTTCGGAGATAAAAGCAGACATTAAAGGAGAAGATTGCGAAGCAATGAAAGGCCTTGTAAAAGAAGGAGAAGAAATAATGAAGGAAGATTCGTCCGATGCAGTTCACGATGCAGGTATAATTGCAGCAGCACAGCGTGTTGAACATTATGAAATGGCCGGTTACGGAACAGTTATCCGCTACCTGCAAATGTTGAATATGAAGGATGCGGCAAGGCTTATGTCTGATACTTTGAATGAAGAAAAAGAAGCTGACAAAAAACTCACTAAAATTGCGGAAGAAGTCAATGCTGAAGCTATGGCATAAATTCTGAAATATTTTTTAAACAAATAGCAAAGAGATCAGCCGGATCTTAATATTATGAACAGCTCGCTTAGATGAATTTCCATATAGTCCCCTCAGAAATTCTCACTCATTCCAATCCATTGGAAATTTAATCTGCTAAAAATGTTCAGGTAATAAAAGAAAAGGCTGATCTTTTTAATTTTCCATTACCACTTACCCTTCGGGTTCTTTATCTTTAATATGTTTTACTCTAAAAATTTAAGCTGAATTGTTAATTAACAACATCTTTTTTATAATGTAAAAAAGAACAGGTATAAAACCAACTTATTTCTTTAAAGTCTTTAATTTATCAAGAGCAATAGAAAATAAGACAGAAGTTCCAGGATATCAACGGGCGGAGATATTTTTAAAACCGAAAAACAACTTCCTGTTACTTAAAGATATTTTTTAAACCCTCTCCTAATTTATTTATCGATTTCTGAAGGTCTTCTTTTGAAGACTTCTTCACTTCCTCAATAATCTTATTTTGAGCCTCTTTCATATCGATATTGACTTCAGGTTTCCCGACAGGCCCACTTAAAACTACAGAGGCAGGTATTGTCTGAATGCGTTCCTGACCAGGTAAAACATTCAAAATATTTTGAACTTCGGGACCAAAAGCTTCTTTTTCCAGAATGAAATCGAGACGCATATCCAACAAATTTTCAGTATTAATGTTGCCGCTAATGGTCACTTCCTGATTGGCAATTTCTGTTTGAAAAGGGTTAAGCAGCACTGAGCCGTTTGTTATTACAATGGAAGCAGTAAAATCATTCACTTTAACATTCTGGAGTTTCTCCGCCTTAAGCAGCCCTTTTAACTGGCTAAATAACGGAGAATCTACAATTTGTACATTTTCAGTAGAAACCGTTCCTTTACCGTTAACAGTTTTGGGAATGAGGCTAAAATCTGAAGTTAGTTGGCCCTTCATTTTCAGATCGGAACTCAGATTTCCTTTACTTTGACCTGCAATGGGCATTATTCGCTGTAATCCTGTAAAAGTCTGGAAAGCTTTGGGTATCTCAACTTCCTTCACATTGAAACCAAAATCAAAGATTGGCTGGTATTCCGAAGTGTTTTGATAGGAACCGGTCATTGTTACTGTCCCTCCCAGTGTTTGCATACTCAGATTATCAAGCACCAGCTTTTCATCTTGCGCAGTTATCAGCCCCTTCACATTGGTTAGGGGCAAACGGTCGAAGATAACTTGCTTTATGTCGGATTGAAAAATAAAGCTGATGTTTTCAGGAACGTCAAAGGCCATTGCTTTACCGGTTGATTCATCTGGTTGTTCAATACCAGCCTGTAATCGCATCAGTTCATTCATGTTAACCAGTGAAGAATTCAACTGCATTTTTCCTGAAAGTATCCCTTCCTTAAAAATGTAATTAAGGTAATTGGTAATTTTCCCTGTTAGCTGAAAGTCACTTTTTCCGATATTCATCATCAGTTCATTCAGGGTAATTGCTTCAGGACTGAAATTTAGTTTACCGTCAGGAATCTTTATTTGTTGAGTCAGGGAAACCGATTCGTAAACAAAATCCGCAAGATTTACCTTTCCTTCAGCTTTAATATTGCTGTAATCCTCCTTCTCTATTGCTGAATAATTTCCCCTGAAAATCAGGTTGGCATCAATTGCTCCCGACATATTTACACTATCGAGCGGAAGTGCATCTTTTAAGTGGTTCAGGTTTACATTTCCAACAAACCTTCCGTCGAACCAGGGATCCGACATCAGGTTTCTCAATTTTAAGGTTAAATCAACAGGACTATTTTTCACTTCGGCATGAGCCCTGGTAATATCTACTTTGGTTGAATCGAGAATTCCCTGCGGTTTTACTACCGACACATCTGCTGATATATTTTTTACTTCTTCAGGTAAACTGGCGTAATGCAGGTTTCCATCTGCAACCTCAATCTTCAAATTAAATGCAGGATATTCTTCTTCAAAATAAAACCCATTTACCGTTCCTGCAATGGAAGCCGTTCCGCTGGTTTCAATTCCTTCCAGATATTCCTCATAGGATGGGGGAACCAATGCCAGAAAATTATCAAACCCCGATTGCTTTGTTTTCAGCTTTAGATCAAAAAACATGCTGTCGTTGGGCATTTGAATGAACCCGGTGACTTCAAGCGGCAGCCGGTTAACCAGCAATTCATTTTCCTGTATGGCAATATTCATTTTCTCATAATCAACATTTAACATGGTGCGGGTAGCAACCGAAACATTCGAAATAAAATAAGTCCCTTCATAATTCAGCGAAAAACGTTCGGCACCTCCCTCCGCCAAAAGCTGAGCTGAAGTTCCGTACATTTCGCCTGAAACATTAAAATTAAGATTTGCCAGTTTAAGCAGCATATTTGCTTCCCTGTCGTTATAAACAAAACCTCCATCTATGATTTCAATTTTTTCCAGTTTCAGTTCCACATCACCCTGCGAAGGCTCTGCTTCCGATTCGCCCTCAGGAACAATATCCCAGTTGGCATTTCCCGACTGCCCGACAACAAGGTTCAGCCAGGGCCTTTCAAGAATAATTTCCTCAATACCGGTTCCCTCCTTGCTCAACAACTGACCAAGTGATGTTTTGGTTCTGATTGATGGTACTGCCAATAGTGTATCGGAACGAAATTCACCCCTTCCTGTTACATTTACTTGAGTCAGTTCGAGTGTTATTTTTGGGAAATTACGAAGAAAGGAAAGCTTCAAATCAGCAAATTCTACTTCTGCATTTATATTTTGGTTTATAGCCGATTTTGTCTTCTCTATAAGAGTATCCTTGAAAATCAATGGTAAAAGAGCCAAAGCAGCTATAAGCACAAGCAAAATTACACCTGTAATGGTAAGTATTTTCTTCATCTGTTTATTTCTTTATTTTTCTTTTTCATTAATCTCAGCCAAAAGTGAATAACCCACTAATAATAATATTCAAAGTTAAGGAAAACAGAAGAATTCTTATGACAATAATTGTTAAAGAGATAAAATAGTGCCATTTAGAAACCGGCTCGAATCTATTAAAAAAAAAATTAATTCAACTTTGCTCATTTGCTATCATCCCCCTGAGCATTTGCAAAGCAGACTGGCTTGAGCGGATAATATTCCGCTCACGGTTATCTCCAAAAACATATTTCCCGGCAATTGTTTGTTTGGGACCTGCAACAGCCATCCAGACAGTTCCCACAGGTTTTTCTTCAGTTCCTCCGTCTGGTCCTGCAATTCCGGAGGTTGCAATTGCATAATCGGTTCCTGATACATGGCGGACTCCGTCGGCCATTTGCCGCACAACCTGTTCACTAACAGCTCCATACTCTTTTAGGATTAAAGGAGACACCTGCAACAGGTTTTCTTTCAATTCATTTGAATAGGCTATGATTCCACCCTTAAAAAAACCTGAACTTCCGGGAATCAGTGTTATCAGGTGCGAAATATATCCTCCTGTGCAACTTTCTGCTACCGAAAGTGTATTTCCTTTTTCAATCAACATTTTGCCTGTAACCTGAGCCAGAGTTTCATTATCGAAACCAAAAATATACTCAGGAATAATCTGCTTCAAACATTCTATTTCCTTCTGTACCTGAAGTTTTAAGTCATCAAGACTGGAACCCTTGGCAGATAACCGTAATCTTACCGACATCGGGTTTGGAAGATAGGCAAGCTTAATGTTTTCTGGAAGCGAAGATTCCCAGTTTTCAAGCTTATCGGCCAGCATCGATTCGGCAAGACCCTGTGTTTGAATGGTTTTATGAAAAATTGCCTGGGTAATTCCTTTCTGTTGCAGGCGGGGCAATAATTCATGTTCAATAAGGTACATCATTTCAAAAGGCACTCCCGGAACAGAAACGAATACCGTATCATTTTTTTCGAACCACATTCCAGGAGCAGTACCTGCCTTATTGTGCAAAACCCGGCATGTTTCAGGTACCAGAGCCTGGTCACGATTTAACCTGTTTAAATCAATGTTCCTGTTTTTAAACCGTTCACGTATCCAATTAAATGTTGTCTCATGAAACACCAGTCTGGTTTTGAAATACCTGCACAATGCTTCTTTCGTAATATCATCTTTTGTGGGCCCCAAACCTCCTGTCAGAATAACCAAATCAACTTTTTCCTCTGCCCTGCAAAGCGCCTCTGTAATATGAGCAACATCATCATGTACCGATGTTATCTGATAAATCTCGATTCCATTCAAATTGAACTGTTCTGCTATCCATGCCGAATTTGTATCAATTATCTGACCGATCAGGATTTCATCACCAATAGTAATAATTTCAGCTTTCACCTTTTTTAAATTTTTCCAGATGTTTCAACCGGTGTAACAACGGTGGATGCGAATAGTTGAAAAAGACATATAGCGGATGGGGAGTAAGATTGCTCAGGTTTTTTTGGGAAAGTTTCTTCAATGCTGTTGCCAATGAATTGGGATTGTATTCCTGTGCAGCAAAACCATCGGCCTGATATTCATTTTTCCTGGAGAGCCGGTTCATAAATATCCCCAAAACAAATGAAACCGGTGAATACAGAATGCCGAATGCAATTAATCCGATGTGAAAATTTGGTTCTTCAACCCCCAACGCCCGGCTCAGGTATGGGTTATCAATAAGCAACGAAAAAATAAAAAACACAATTCCTGTTTGCAGTAGTGAGATAATCAATCCCTGCAATACGTGCTTCTTTTTATAATGACCGATTTCGTGTGCAAGCACGGCCACAATTTCTTCTTTTTGCATTTCCTCAATAAGCGTATCGTAGAGAACTATCCTTTTTTTACCACCAAAGCCGGTAAAATAGGCATTGGCCTTGGAAGATCGCTTCGAACCATTAATGACAAATATATTATCAAGCTTAAATTCAGCTTTCTCTGCAAATTTCTGAATGGCATTCCGCAGTTCACCTTCTTCAAGAGGAGTTTGCTTATTAAACAGCGGCACAATAAGACTGGAATAAAACAATGTCATAAAAATACTGAAGAAGGCAACCACTGCCCAGGCATATATCCAGAACATATTTTGCGTTTTCTGATATATAAATACGATCAGTGCCAATAAACCTCCACCTATAATGGCTCCCAGAAAGAGTCCCTTTATTTCGTCAAGAATAAAGGTTTTGAGGGTGGTTTTGTTGAATCCGTATTTTTCTTCAATAACAAAAGTATCGTAAACAGAAAAAGGAAGATGAATAAGATGTGATGCAAAAAGAATTATTCCAAAGAAAAGCAGGGCAGCCAAAATGGAACTGGAGGTTATTTTCCAAACCAGGGAATCAACAAACGCAAAACCATAAAAAAGGAACATACCCAGAATCAATAAAAAACTAACAATTCCCGAAATCATTCCAAAACTGTGATTCTCCTTCTGATATGCCTGTTGTTTTTTATACTTTTCCTTGTTGTATATACCTTCAAGCTCCGGGGGAAGCCTTTTTCCCATATTTTTGATATTCAAATATTCCAGATAATTCTCAAACAGAAAATTACCCACAATAATGGCAATGATTATCCAAAAAATAAGCTGATGCATTTCTATATTTTAAATGAAATGCAAAGGTAAAAAATGTGGCCGATATTCAATCCAGACCACTTACAAGCTTTTCACAATATCCCATCTTCTTTTAACTGTTCAACAACTTCTTCTGCAAAATCTTCCGAAAAAGCTTTAAGATTTCTGGGATTATAGGTTTGACTTTGTGCTGACCAAACCAAATCTTCTGTTTGTGCATTATAAAGATTTGTTTCAATAAAATAAACCTTCTCCTCTTTGTAATACCCAGGTGAATAAAACTGCGGATACCAATGGCTGTAATATCCCCAGAAATTGCCGTAATATCCGTAATAAGGATAGGGTGCATAAGAAGTTATCCCCGGTACATATCTGTTTTCAGTATCTTTATCAAGAATGGAAATTGTAAGAATGGCATCAGCTCCATTTGTTTGGATGGCATTCAGAATTTTTTGTTTCTGATTATCATCATCCGAAAATTTTGGAGGTAAAACATTAATGCTTTGGGAAGCTTCTATTCCTGCATTCTGTAAATTCTGTTCCATATGGCTTTCTATTGTCGATTTCAAACCGGTATTGGGAGTAAGAGCCGCAACAAGTATGTTGTCAAAATTCTGCTGAATATCCTCTCTTTCCCATGTTCCGGTAATTGTGGTAGAAGAACCGCATGAGACGAGCAGGAACATCACAAATATGCCACTCAAAAAAACTGTTGGTAATTTATTGTACGTTTTCATAATAAGCTATTTTTTAAAAAGCCAAATCCATGTTCATGCCAAAACAGGTACATTTATTCTGAAAGAAAGTAGCCTTACCTTGTTATCATCTGAGGTATACTTCATTCTGGCTGGAAATACAGGCTCCGGAAAATCTTGATAACAGATATCAGGAAAGGATGTTATTGTGTAAATAATCCACAATTGTGAATGATAAACAGCACTTTTTTCATTGATTTTGGATAAGATTAAAAAAACTGCTTTATTCTGATAAATTTACTACTATATTTGCTTATCACTCGTTAGAAATTTTATCATGAAAAATTTATCTGTTACTTTAATTCTTACCATGTTATTTTCTCATTTGGTATATGGACAGGGAAATAAGCCCGAATTTGATACTCAATCGCATATACTGGTATTTTCAAAAACTTCAGGTTATCGACACCAGTCGATTTCAACAGGTATAAAAATGCTTTACAATTTAAGTCCTTCGCAAAACTGGATATTAACAACTACTGAAGATGCTTCTGTATTTAACGACGAATTCCTTAAAACCATTGATGTGGTTGTATTTTTAAATCCAACAGGTGATGCGTTAACCGATGATGAGCAGGCTTCTTTTGAAAAGTTTATGAAAACCGGCAAAGGAATGGTAGGCATTCATGCTGCTGCTGATTTCGAGTACGACTGGCCATTTTACGGAAAATTACTTGGTGCCTGGTTTAAAAATCACCCCCCAGCCCAACAAGGTACAGTTGTTTTTGAAAATTTCGATCATCCGGCGATGGCTCCATTTAAAGGAATGAAAACCTATTCCACTTTTGATGAATGGTATTCCTTCAAAAACAATCCGCGACCTGAAGTAAATGTGTTGGCAACAATAGATGAAAACAGTATTAAAAAGTACAACAATGACGACTGGAGGATGAAAGATCATCCCATAATATGGTGGCAGGAAATAGAAGGTATGCGTTCATTTTATTCGGGGTTTGGCCATACAAATGAGGCATTTCAGGATGAAAAAATTATTGAGCACATTAAAAATGCCATAAACTGGGCAGCGAAACGACTGAATTGAAAAAACAGGCACCGAAAGCGGGGTCTTTATAACCGGGTAAACCAAATTTATTTCCGGAATTGGGGATTTTATGGGTATGGGGAAAAAAATGAAGCATAGGAACCGGAGAATAAGACTGGGAATTTTTCTGATGATCTTTTCCGGTGTGTTCTTTGTCGCAACACTTTTATTTCCGCTAACACAACTTCCGGTCAGAACAAAAATAATTGCATCAACCCTCAGCCTGGTGCTCATGGAAATCGTATTCTGGTCAGGAGGAATATTGGTTGGCAAAGAGCTTTTTACCCGCTATAAAAAAAAGTTAAATCCTGTAACCTGGTTTAGAAAATCCTCGTCTGCCAAAGATGATAATAAGAAATAAATGCACACAAATTCTTCTAATTTTTTGGTTAATAAAAAGGAATAAAACATCTTTATCTCAAATTTTAATAACAAAAATTCAAATTTCAGATGATAAAAGAATTATTGGTTGCTGCAGGAATTGTAATAACTGCTTTTTCCTGCAGTTCATCCGGCCAAAAAAATCAGCCGAAAGCCAATGAACCAGAAAATGGAGCAACCAGTTGTTGTGCTTCGCCTGTTCCTGAAATACATACCTATCGGGATGTCCCTGAAGGTATAATCGTGAAGGCTTTGGAGGCTGAAACAGTAAACAATACACTTTCTGAATTTCAAAACATGGTTTTAATCCCTGGAGGTGTTTTTAATATGGGAGCCCGCGATAGCAGGTTTGCCCGTGCTGATGAATACCCTGTGCACCGGGTAAAAGTTGATGCCTTTTACATGGACACTCATTCCGTTACCAATGCACAGTTTCAAAAATTTGTAGATAAGACCGGTTATATAACAACAGCAGAAAAGAAGGTGGATTGGGATGAATTAAAAAAACAATTGCCCCCTGAAACTCCGAAACCCGATGATAGCCTTCTTGTGCCTTCATCGCTGGTCTTTACACCTCCGGCATACCAGGTAGAGTTAAACGATGTATCCCAGTGGTGGAGTTGGGTTTCAGGAGCAAACTGGAAACAGCCGCATGGGCCCGGAAGCTCCATTTCAGGTATGGAAAATTATCCCGTTGTACATGTTAGCTGGGAAGATGCCAATGCATATGCCTCATGGGCAGGAAAAAGGCTACCTACCGAGGCAGAATGGGAATATGCTGCACGCGGAGGATGTGATGATTTTATTTATCCCTGGGGAAATGAACTTATCAGCCAGGGGCCTGCAAAGGCGAACAGCTGGGAAGGACATTTCCCTGATGCGAATTCGCTTCGCGACGGATACGAATTACTCGCTCCGGTAGGGCAATTCCCTCCCAATGGATTTAAATTATTCGATATGGCTGGCAATGTATGGGAATGGTGTGCTGATTTATATCATTTTGACTATTACAAAACTTTTCAACCAGGCACAGTGGCAGATAATCCAACCGGGCCGGATGTGAGTTTTGATCCCATGGAACCGAACGCACGTAAACGTGTGATAAGAGGCGGGTCTTTTTTATGCAACGACTCTTACTGCTCCGGCTACAGGGCAGCTGCCCGGATGAAAAGTACTGAAGATACAGGCATGTCACACCTTGGATTCAGATGTGTGATTTCAATTAATTAAAGCAAAAAAATACCGGAATATATAAATTACACTAAAGGATTTTTATACCAAATGTTAACATGAAGGTGCGAACCTTACCATCTAATCCTTCAGGAGGTTGGTAATAAAATCTGTTGATGGAATGTTCCATTCTCGCATCAAGAAAGAAACTTAAAAAATCAACACCAACACCGTACTGATAACCTAAGTAGTGATCATTATAGTACTGCTTATCCAACAGGTTTTCGGCATCCAGCTTTTTTGATGTCATATAGCAAAATACCGGTCCAGCCATTACCCTCAGGTTACCAAAGCCACCTTTTAATACTTTTGCCCCTACAAGCAGCGGAACATCTACCGTGCTAAGGTCAAAACGGGAAGCACGTTGGATCGGATTTACATTTTGTTCGATTACTTCTCCTCCTTTTGCGCTGTAATAAACTTCCGGCTGAAGATACATTCTCGACCATCCAATTCGTGCAAATGCACCAATATGGGCTTTTACCACCGACTCCGATGAATAATCATGAGTGTCAAAAGTAACTTTTGAATTATTAAGACCTGCTTTTAAACCCAAATCAAATATGGGTTGGGCAGCCAATACTCCGGAAAAAAGGATTGCGAGCATTAAAATGAATGTTTTTTTCATGGCAGTATAATTTAAATAATAAAACGTTAATACAATTAAATAAGTATTATTTACCTAAAGAACTGATTGAGTAAATTCTGAAAATTAACCGTTACTCTTTACCCAATTTTTATGCCAACCCCCATTCTTTCTTCTTACTTGTAATGAGCAGCTCTATCGGGCAGCAGGTTTGCCAACAAAAATTTGTATATTGGCTGCAGTAAAAAAGCCAACAAAATGGAAAGAAGATCATTTTTAAAAAAATCAGCTGCTGCAGCAGGTACAGCAATTACTGCCGGAACATTAACAGCCGCCCGTGTTCAATCATCATTAAGAGATGTTTATGAATTAAGAATTTACCAACTTTCCGGAGGCGGAGGAGTTAACCAATTAAGAAATTACTACAAAGAGGCTGTAATACCTTTTCTTGAAAAAAGGGGAGCCAAAGTAGGAGCTTTCAGCGAGTACAGTAAACAGGAACCGCCAAAGATTTATATTTTACATGCGCATAAAAGTCCTGAAGATTACTGGAAATCCATTCACGAAATGAAAACAGACCCCATATTCCTTCAGGCAGCAAAAAGCTATACCGATTTACCTGCCAGTCAACCAGTTTTCGAAAGGTACGAAACTTTGTTAATGGAAGCATTTGCAGGCCTTCCTCATTTAAAAATGCCTTCTAAAAACAGAAGCTTATTTGAATTGCGGATTTATGAAAGTTATAATGAAGATGCTTTTATCCGAAAAGTAAAAATGTTTAACGAAGATGAATTGCCGGTATTTGAACAAGTGGGCCTTCATCCGCTGTTCTTTGGCGAATTGATTGCCGGAAGCTATATGCCGGCACTTGTATACATGTTGTGGTTTCAGGATATGGAAGAAAGAGATGAAAATTGGAAAAAATTCGGAAAAAGCGATAAATGGAATGCAATACGTGTAAAAGAAGAATATGCCGATACTGTAAGTAAAGTGCGAAGAATCTTCTTAATTCCTTTAGACTTTAGCCAGATATAATTTGAAGTTTACAATAAAAAACATGATTGTAAGAAAAATGACTTGCGTGGTTTTGGGTATGCTGATATTATCTTGTGGGAATATATTTGCCCAAAGTGTTTACTCTGTTACACACTACCACAACGAAAAAGAAATTCAGCAGTTTCTGAAGGAGATGCAACAGGAACATCAGGAAAAAATCCGCCTTCATATAATCGCCAGCAGCCCGGGTGGGAAACCCGTGTCGGTGCTGGAAATAGGAAGCAACCTGGAAGATGTACCTGCAATATTTGTGGGAGCAAACTTTGAAGGGAATGTACCGCTGGCAACTGAAGGTGCATTAAGGTTAGTTGAAATGCTGATGGATTCAACAGAATATACCTCAGCGCTTAAATGGTATATTCTTCCGCTGCCGAATCCTGATGTAGCCAATAATTTTTTCTCGGAGGTTAAATACGGCCGTACAGCTAATGATTTTGAAATTAATAATGACGCCGATGAAGCTGTAAATGAAGACGGATTTGATGATTTAAACGGTGATGGTTTTATTACCCGGATGAGGATAAAAAGCTTGGATGGTACACATTACATCTCAAAAGCTGATCCACGGATTATGGTAAAGGCCGATGCTGCCCGGGGTGAACGCGGAGAATATAAAATGTATTCGGAAGGAATAGATAATGACAATGATGGTAATTATAATGAAGATGGCGAGGGAGGTATAAATCCAGGAATTTCATTTCCCCATCTTTTTCCTGAAAAGAAGAAGGAAGCAGGTTTATGGCCAGGACAAACACCCGAAGTTTACAACACCCTTCGATTTATATACAACCATCCGGAGATAGCTATGGTATTTACACTGGGAAGTTCCGACTTTTGCCTTTCACCTCCAAAGAAAGGCCGGAAGGGCGATCCCGATTTCAACAGGATTAAACTTCCCGGACAGTTAGCCCGTAGCCTCAGTGCCGATGAAAACCAAACCTATACATTGGATGAAGTTGTTAAAATGATGAAGGATTATGTACCTGCCGGTACGGAAGTAACCCCGCAGATAGTTGCAGGAATGCTCGAGCTTGGGGCAGCGGTTAATCCATTGGATGAAGATCTGAAATTCTATTCTGAGTTTTCAGATGAATACAAGAAGTACCTTCACTCCAGGGATTTCAGCACCGATAACCTTTCCCCAGAACCAGCCAAAGACGGTTCATTTGAGCTGTGGGCATATTACCACCTGGGGGTTCCTTCATTCAGCATGAACTTATTCTCCGTTCCACTGGAAACGGAAGAAAAAACAAATGAGGAAAATGTTCCGTCTGTTGAAGAAGTGGAAAAAATGACTGCTGATGAATTTCTTGCCCTGGACAAAGCAAAAATCATTGGATTGATTAAAACCTACAATGCAACAGATTATTTTTCTGCTTTCAAATTGATGGAAATTATAAAATCGGGAGAATTAACACCCGAACAGCTGGTTGAAAAATTAAGAAACATACCGCAACCCAGGCAGGAAAATAAATTAATGGAAAAAGAAAAGGCATTGCTGGCGTGGTCGGATAAGAATTTAAACGGGAATGGCTTTGCCAAATGGCAATCGTTCAATCATCCTCAACTAGGGGAAATGGAAATAGGAGGATTCCTTCCTTATATAACATCTACACCAAAAGCCGAAGATATCGATTCATTGCTGAATATTCAGCTTCCATGGCTGTTGCAGCTTACTAAAAAAATGCCTCAGATTTCATTTGCCGGTGAGGAACTGGTGGAAATGGGAGCCGAAATTTATAGAGTCAATCTGTACATCGAAAATACGGGGCAACTGCCCTATCCTATTGCTATGGGCCAGCGCAACAGCCAACCAGCCCCGCTGGTCGTTGTGCTGGATGGAAATTTTGAATTGCTGGATGGGCTGCAGCGAACACCTTTAAAGCACATTGGTGCCAACCAGGTAAGAAAAATTTCCTGGTTAATAAAAGCCGGCAGCAAAGATGTAATAACTGCAAAGATCGAATCTGCAGTCTTCCCTGAACAAGTGAAACATATAAAAACAGGAGACCGGTTATGAAACATACGATTTTTATTTTTCTGCTGATATCATGGGTTACTTCAAACATATTGGCAAATGATGGTAAAATTGAAGTTCCTCTTCGATTCGACAGGTACTATAATCTTGCTGAAGTGAAAGAAGCATTGCAGGCATTGCATAAAGCCTTTCCGGAATTCACAAAACTTGATGTTGTAGGGAAAAGTGAGGAAGGAAGAGAAATTTATGCACTCACCATAAATAATCCCAAAACAGGGAGTGAATTGGATAAACCCGGTGTTTATGTAGACGGCAACATCCATGGAAATGAAATTCAGGCCGGTGAAGTTTGCCTTTACTATGCAAATATGCTGTTGACAAAGTATGGAGAAATTGAAAAAATAACCAGTGCTGTCGATAATAATGCCCATTACATTATACCCGTGGTTAATGTTGACGGACGCTATCATTTCTTTGAAGATGGAAATACACCCAGTACAAACCGCAGCATAAGAGTGCCAAGAGATGATGATGGTGATGGGTTATTTGATGAAGACGGCCCTGACGATCTGGACGGGGATGGAAATATTGTCCAGATGAGAATCAAAGATGCCTTCGGTCAGTATAAAGAAGATTCTGAAGACCCACGGCTGCTTGTGAGGGTGAAACCGGGCGAAAAAGGAGAATACTCATTATTGGGATATGAAGGAATCGACAACGATGGCGATGGGAAGTTAAATGAAGATGCAGAAGGATATCTCGATGCAAATCGCAACTGGGGAAGTAACTGGAAGCCTCCCTATGTACAGAGTGGAGCTGGTAATTTCCCATTGTCAGGTGTAGGATTAAAATCAATTGCCGAATATATAGCTGCCCGGCCAAACATTATTATTGGCTATGCTTTCCACAATTATGGAGGGATGTGGCTAAGAGCACCGGCCGACAAATCGGAACGCATCCCTGCATCCGATATTGCTGCATTCGATGTTGTGGGAAATGAAGCTGTGAAAATTACTCCAGGCTATGTTTATCATGCTTCATACGATTTATACCCAACTTATGGCGATTTTACCACGCATCTGTATTTCATTCATGGTATACTTGGTTTTGTGGGGGAATTGTTTATTCGCGATCAGGAAACCTTCATTGGGAAAAAGGAGAAAACAGCAGCTGAAAAAACAGGCAGCCGGAATTCATCAAATGAAAGGAACCGCGAATTGCTTAATTTTAACGACTATCTGGCACAGGGAGAACTATATAAAGAATGGGAGAAATTTGATCATCCCCAATTTGGAGAGGTAGAAATTGGGGGATGGGTAAAAATGAGTTCACGGCTTCCCCACCCTTTTATGCTTCATGACCTTGTTCATCGTAATGCCTCGGTAGTGCTGCATTCGGCAAACAGCACCCCCGAAATACATATTGAAGTATACGATGTGCAAAAGCTGGAGGGAAATCTTTACAGAATAAAGGTAAGGTTGCAAAATAAAAACGGGCTGCCCTCAATGACTGCTGAAGCATTTAATCAAAAACTTTACCGGCAGGATTTTCTAAAGGTAACAGGTGGAAAGGTTGTTGCAGGAGGCAAAATTACCGATAAGTATTTAGAAAAAGTTACCTATAAGGAATATAAACCTGAAGTTCAGTTTCTGGCATTACCTGGATATGCTGTTGAAGAATACCAGTTCCTGATAGAAGGAAAAGGAGAAATTTCCTTTGAATTCGAATCTCAAAAAGCCAAAAATGCCAAGACTTCCATAAAACTTTAGCGGAATGAAAGCCCTCGTTCTTGATGCTTACAATCAGTTAAATTATCGGGATTTTCCGGATCCGGTGCCTGGTCCTGATGAAGTAGTGATCCAGGTGAAAGCTTGTGGAATATGCGGAAGCGATGTGCATGGCATAGATGGCAGCACCGGACGCAGAAAGCCTCCCCTGATAATGGGCCACGAAGCATCGGGAGTGATTATTGAAAAAGGCCGGGATGTCAACATTTGGAAACCTGGCGACAGAGTTACTTTTGACTCAACCATTTACGCTCTCGATGACTGGTATACTTTAAAAGGTCATTATAACCTTAGCGATAACCGGCAGGTATTGGGTGTTTCGCCCGGAGACTACCGGCGTCACGGAGCATTTGCCGAGAAAGTGGCCGTGCCTCAGCATATCCTTTACCGGGTACCCGATAACGTATCATTCATTGAAGCCGCCATGGTGGAACCCATTGCAGTTGCTGCACATGCTATTAATATATCGGGAATACAACAGGGAAGCAGCGCCCTGGTTAACGGCTCCGGAATGGTAGGCGTTTTTGTGGTACAATTGCTTAAACATTTTCGGACTGACAGGGTGATTGCTGTTGACATTAACGATAAAAAGCTGGAGCTTGCCCATAAGTATGGAGCTGATTTTACCGTTAACTCAGAATTGGGTAACCTGAATGACACAATTTTAAAATTAACAGGAAACAGGGGTGCTGATTATTCATTTGAAGCAGTAGGTATTACTGAAACCGTCAATTCCTGCATTGCCAATACCCGTAAAGGAGGCAAAGTGATTCTGATCGGTAACCTTTCGCCTGAAATTAAGTTCCCCCTGCAACAGGTTGTTACAAGAGAGATTACAGTACAGGGAAGTTGTGCCATCAACGGAGAATACGAGCTGGTATTAAGCCTGCTGCAATCAAAAAAAGTGAATGTTTCTCCAATGATTTCGGCCGTTGCACCACTTTCGGAGGGTGCTGTCTGGTTTAACAGACTTTACAATAAATTACCGGAATTAAATAAAGTAATTCTGGTACCCGTCAATGATTAAGCTGTAAATTCTGGCGCCAGTCTTTCATAAACAAGAAAGATCGGATTTTATTCTAAAATAACTTTCCCTGTTTACCCAGGGGATCTTCCTTGCGACGATTGCGGCCCATTCCTTCCAGTTTCAGATCCTTTTTTACAGAAGAGTCATATTGGGTAGATCCGGCATGATCAACAGGAATCAAAAGGTCTCTTCCCTTATTTTTTGGGTCCTTGACTTTAATGGAAACAGGATCGGCTTTAAAATCATTTCCGGAATAGGGCTTCAGGAATTTAACCACTTCTTCCGGCGACAGCGATTCATCAAGCCACTTTTGCTCATCTTTTTTCTCCAGAATAACTGGCGAACGATGATGTCCGATTTCATTAGTTAACGCATTCGCTACTGCGGTGATTATAGAAAATGAATGTACCACCTCACCTGTTGTGTTGTCGGCCCAGGTATCCCATATCCCGGCAAAAGTGAATACCTCTCCATTGTTTTTATGCAGATGATACGGTTTGCTTAGCCGTTCCTTTGCCGGCCCTTCATAATAACCGTTTGCAATAACAAGGCATCTTCTCGATTTTATTGCAGTACGAAATGCCGGCTTTTTTGTTATGCCGGCCTCTCCTATATAATTGATACTATCTTCCTTATTGTGATCACCTTCAGCCCGGGCATTAATAAGATACATCTGCTTCTTTGCCCAATAAGGTGTCAATCCAAATTTAAAAGCCTGTAATTCATCAGGTTTATCATTTGTAATAACATATGCAAAATCACCGGGAGAAACATTGAAGTTATCCCTGATTGTTATCTGTGCAGGTGCCTTTACACCAAATCGCTTCACAAACAATTCTATATCAATAATCTGAACAAACCTTCCGCACATTTAAAGACATTTATTCCATCAAATTTAAATTATATGACATGAATTCCATTCGAAATGTTTAAATTGAAATTGAATTTTACGATTAAATTCAACACAGCTTCCGGCTAAAACTTTTTCCATTCAATTATGTTTTAAGTTTAGTTATTATTATTCAACTTTTATAAATAAATAAATGAAAAGCCGGATTTTAATTTTAATCTTGATTTTTATGACGATTGTTGCCTTTGCTCAAAAGTCTTTTCACGATTTTACAGTGGAAGATATTGAGGGAAATAAATTTGATTTTGGAAGCCTGAAAGGTAAAATGGTGTTGGTTGTAAATACGGCATCAAAATGTGGCCTTACACCTCAATATGAGCAATTGCAAAAGATATACGACAGGTTTGGAGGCAAGAATTTCATCGTTATAGGATTTCCTGCAAATAATTTCAATGAACAGGAACCTGGAAACAACGAAGAAATTGCCTTGTTCTGTGAAAGAAACTATGGAGTTACCTTTCCAATAATGTCAAAAATTTCGGTTAAAGGGGACAACATGCACCCGTTATACCAATGGCTGACTCAAAAATCAAAAAATGGAGTAATGGATTCAGAAGTAGCATGGAATTTTCAAAAGTACCTGATTGATGAAGAAGGCCGGTTGGTGAAAATGTTTGAACCTAAAGTTAAACCCGACGATGAGCAGATAATCAGCATGATTAAAAAATAGTCTTTCCAGGTCAGAACCCTGCAGGTTAACACTCCTTTCCGGTCTTTATTCTTATTTAAGCCTTAAAAACACGCTTGATTTAAGAAAGTTTGCCAATATATTATCAGCATAATAAGGATAATATAAATTGTCAATCTTTTTTTTTATAAAGATCATATCAATTCAAAAAAAACATATTTTTGATACGTTTTTAAATACATAATACAGTTATTTAACAAGTGAAGACAAGCGTACGAAAAACAACCCCCAAAGACCTTGATTTTTTAGAAAATCTGGAAAATCAATGCTTCCCGAAATTCCAGAAAAGTACACGCCGGGCTATACGATACAGCATGTCCAGCCCTTTTCAGCAGGTGGTCATTGCCGAAGTAAATGATTCAAAAGAAAAGAAACCCGTAGGTTCAGCAACCTTATATCTATATTCCAAAACTCTCCGTATTTTTTCCATTGCAGTCCTGCCTGAAATGCAGGGACAGGGAATAGGAAAGCAACTGTTGGAATATGTAATGGTACTTGCCCGCTCAAAAAAAGCGGGTCGCATTTCACTCGAAGTTCGCAAGTCGGATCCTAAACTGATTCAGTTTTACAAACAAGCAGGATTTAAAATTACCGAAGAACTTCCGGAATATTACACGAAGGATGAACATGGTTACCGTATGGTGCTGCATCTCGACGATACTCTTGAAAAACAGAATATATCGAATGTTATAATTGTCCGGAACCCAAAAAACTGGAACCTGCAGATAGAAGGTGTTAAAGTGGTATCTTCCCGCAATTACATCACCGGCGATGAGTTCCAATCACTGAAAAATGTGCGGATATTCAACCTGAGCAACTCTTATCAATATCAGAAAATGGGGTATTATGTATCGCTGCTGGCATCGGCACGCGACCATAGGGTAATACCTAATGTAACTACGCTGCGCGACTTTAGCAGCCAGTCGCTGATACGTTCTCTTTCGGGATATATTGATGACGATATCCAAAAAACCTTCAAAAATATGGAAGGCAATAAATTAAGCATCTATGTTTATTTCAGCCAATCGGTAAATCCAAAGTTCAGGCTGCTGGCTCAGAAACTGTATCACCTGTTCGAAGCCCCATTACTTCAAATCGATTTTGTGAAGACTACTGAAAAATGGATGATCCAGAAGGTGACCCCGCTCAGCCTGAAAAAAGTAAATCCTGAACACCTGGAAAAAGTTCAGGAATTTGCCAGAGACTATTTTTCGAAAAAACGTTTTACCCGTCCCCGGTTTAAAAATTACAAATACGATTTGGCAATACTGGTAAATCCAAAAGAAAAAAATCCTCCCTCCTGCCCCGATGCGCTTCAGAATTTTAAAAAGGCTGCCGAAAAATACGGTTTTTATGTTGAGTTCATTACAAAGGAGGATTTTAGCCAGCTAACGGAATTCGATGCTTTGTTTATCAGAGAAACTACCAGTGTAAACAACCACACCTACCATTTTTCCAGAACAGCATATGCCGAAGGGCTGGTTGTGATTGACGATCCATGGTCTATTCTGCGCTGTTCGAACAAGATTTTTCAAAATGAACGAATGAAACAAAACAAAATTAAAACACCCTCCACTCTGGTACTCTCAAAACAGAATTACAGCGACTCGAAACCACTTTACCTGAACTTTCCCCTGGTACTGAAACAACCCGACAGTGCCTTTTCGTTAGGTGTGGAAAAGGTTCATAACCAGGAAGAATTGGATATCTCCCTTAAAAAGCTCTTTCGTTTGTCGGATCTGGTAATAGTGCAGGAATTTATGCCTTCCGAATTCGACTGGCGTATTGGTGTTCTTGACCAGGCACCACTTTATGCCTGTAAGTATTATATGGCTAAAGATCACTGGCAGATTTACGACTGGAACAGCCAAAATAATGAAAACTTTGGGAAGTCGGAAACCATTGCCATGGAAAACGTGCCGGAGGTTGTAGTGAAAACAGCTGTTAAGGCAGCCTCTCTTATTGGCGACGGATTATATGGTGTCGACCTTAAAATGATTAATGACGAGGTGTATGTCATTGAAGTAAATGATAACCCCAATATTGATGAGGGAATTGAAGACAAGGTATTGAAAGATGAATTGTACAACCGCATCATGAAGTCAATATTCAACAGGATTGAAATTAACCGAAACATTGCCCAGTTCGTTACCGTCTGATAGTTTACAAGTCATGAAAAGTCATTCCAGGAAAACGTGCCGGGACCATTTTTATACTGATTCCTTATCCTTACCTTTTTACCTTCTTTCAAAATTATATAATGCCTGCCTTCACTGATGGAATCCTATCATAAGTATTTAAATAACCTGATAAACAAAAACAGGGTACAGTTTTTAGAGTTTTCCGATATTCAGTGGCTCAATAATCTTCAGGCGATGAAAGCGCAGGAAGAAAAAGATAAACTGACTTCCAACCCTCAGCAAAAATGGCTGTTCAAGCAAACCAAGCCCTACCATCGTCAAATATCTGAAGGATGCTGTTTATGCGGAAAGGGACTTTGGAGCTGTCTTTTTATTACCAACAAATGCAATGCAAAATGTTTTTACTGCCCTTCATCTCAGCTGAAAGATGAAACCCCGGCTACACAAAGTTTAACTTTTGAAACTGCAGAAAGCTATGCCAGCTATCTCAACCGCTTTGGTTTCAAAGGAGTCAGCTTCAGCGGAGGGGAACCCTTGCTTTTTTTCGAGCGAACGCTGCATTATCTGAAAACCATCCGAAAAATATGCTCCCCCGGGCTATACATATGGATGTATACCAATGGTATTTTGGCTTCTGAAGAGAAGTTCCGGTTATTGGCTGAATCCGGACTCAATGAGGTAAGGTTCGATATTGGCGCTACTGGCTATCGGCTCGATAAAGTGAGATTGGCAAAAGGAATTATTCCGAACATCACCATTGAAATTCCTTCCGTGCCTGAGAAATTAGCAAAACTGAAACAACTGCTGCCTGAAATGGCAGCTGCCGGAGTTTCCAATCTGAACCTTCACCAACTGCGTCTGACAATATACAATGCACCAAAATTGCTCCAGCATAAATATACTTTTATACCGGCCGAACAGCCTGTGGTTTTGGGTTCGGAACTTGCTGCCCTTGATATCCTGGATTATGCCCGGATGAGTGACCTTGAAATGGGAATTAATTACTGTTCATTTTATTTCAAAAACCGTTACCAACCTGCCGGATTTCGAAAAATACTGGCAGAAGCCCTTAGCACTCCCGGTCAGGTCATTACAGAAAAGGGATTTATCAGGGAATATAACGGAAATTCCATTGGTTACAAGGCCCTGGTGATTTCTGACAGCGAATCAAAAACCAACAACTGCATAAAACTTGACCTGCCTCATAAAACCTGTTTTGTTAAAACCGAAACAGCAATGCCGGCTCAGCAACTTGATGATGAGATGAAAAAACAGGTGGATGAGTTGCTAAAAAAAGAACCGGAACATATTCCTGCCGAGGATTTTCTTTTCCGAATCTGGCAAATGGAGTACATAGAAAAAGGACTCCGGGATTATTAACGGTTTGCCATCCGTTAGATAATTCTACTTCCTTTAAATTTACATTTGAACTTTTGAAATCACCTACAACAATCAAAAAATAATCAAGGCATTGTATTTATGACAGAAATTCCAACACCCGGCAATTCTGTTTGTAATAAAAAAAACTTTCTGTAAAACTTCTTTCACTTTACTCCCCGGAAAACCAAGACTGAATTTATTCAGACTATCTTCGTACTGAACTCGTACTATACTCGTACTATACTCGTAATTTTACGAATTTAATTCGAATTTGATACGAATTTAATACGAATTAAATCTGGCGTTTACCTTGTATTGATCTCAGGAAGGTAGAACTTTGCCGGCAGGCTTTTTCAGATGCTCAAAAGCTATTCTAAAGTTGCTGTCCATAGCATGGCCGTTGTAGCCGATAACTTTATGCCGGCACTAAAGGAACATAATATCTAAAGACAAAGTTGTACTTATTGCGCAAGCAAAGCCGGCAACAGAAACAGAATGACAGGTTTTTATTAAAATCTGCAGTTTGGTTCAATTCAGCAACAACGAGTTGTTTCCAATCAAAAGAGTTCCGATATTGAAAGTGGGGGAAGAGTAAGGTTGAATGCTATGAAACTACTTCCGGCTGTTGTTAATGAAAACTATCGGCTACTTCTTTTTCAACACCAACAATCTCCATCTCTTCAAGCAGATATCCTGCACCTGCAAACTTATCGATAATGAATAAGGCATAGCGGATATCAAGAGCAATGTTGCGGCTCTTATCCGGATCATACATAATGTCACTCATGGTGCTCTCCCATGTTCTGTCGAAATTTATACCGATCAGATGACCTTTGGCATTGATTACAGGACTGCCGGAGTTTCCTCCTGTTGAATGATTTGAAGCTAAAAAGCAAACAGGTAAGAACCCTTTTTCTGATTTATAAATTCCATAATCTTTATTTTCAAATAAATCACGTAATCGCTCAGGAACATTGTAATCGTAAACCACAGGGTTATCCTTTTCCATAATACCTTCAAGTGTGGTGTAGTAGGTATATTTTATGCCATCACGGGGCTGGTAACCTTCCACTTTACCATAGGCCACACGAAGGGTAAGGTTTGCATCGGGATATAAAGGACTTCCCTCTTTCATCTGCATTATTCCGACAATATATTTTTTCATATTTTGATCAATGCGACTGTTTACACCGTCGAGCACAGGCCTTATTTTTTCTTCGTAATGGAAATTGAGACGGTTATAAAGAACGATCATTGGATCATTCCTCAGTTTAAGCAACTCCCGTCGATTTCCCTCCTTCAGGAGAGATTCCAGCTTTTGCATATCTGTCAATACCGATTTACGATAAATTTTGTGAACCAAATTTTCAGTGCCAAATTTGTTAAGAATTTCAGGAATATATTCCGGCAGTTGGGCAGGCTGCAAGTCATTAAACAGCATTGGCAGCAAGGCTTCAAAGAGTTTTTCATCGGTTGACTGGTTATAATCTTTAAAAAACAAAGGCACCTGTTTTTCAGCAGCCAGTATTTGGGCTTCAGCTTTTTTGAATTGACTGTTTTCAATACTGCTGATAATGATATTGAGCCGTGATGCCAAATTAAACAGTTCCACCCCTTTATAAACTATCTCCAGATAGTAATCCGCTGCTTTTACAATATCCTGATAACCATTATAGAGCGAATCAAAATTTTCGAATACCGGCTGGTATTTCCCTTCCCAGGTTCCATTTGCCACTGCCCAATCCTGAAATTCATTTTCAAAAGCCTTTTTCTTTTCCACCGCATTGAGCCGCTTCAAACCAAGAATTTCCCCCTGCCACTTTTTCCAGGCATTACTGATGGATGCATATTTTGCAGAATACTGAATCCTGACCAATGGATTTGACTCCATATCAGCTCCAATAATTTCAAGCTTTTTATCCCTGATGGCCACACGATCGGGGTTGCGCTGGTTCAAAATAATATCCACTTCATGAGAAGGAATATACTGCATGGTAATTCCCGGGTTTCCTAAAAGCATGGTGAAATCGCCGGGTTTAATTCCTTCAAACGAAATGGGGAAAAATTTCTTTGGTTTATAAGGTACATTATTGGGCGAATAAGCTGCCGGTTCATTATCTTTTCCGGCATAGATCCTAAAAATAGAAAAATCGCCGGTATGTCGCGGCCACATCCAGTTGTCGGTATCGCCCCCAAATTTTCCTATTGCTGATGGTGGCGCTCCCACCAGTCGAACATCGCGATAGATTTTATACACATATAAAAAATACTGGTTGCCATAGAACAAGGGTTTAACCTGAGTAAAATACCTACCTTTCTCAGAGGCTTCCTGTTCAATTTTGCTGGTATTTGCTTTAATTCGTTCTTCCCTTTCCTCTGTTTTTAATGTTTCAGAACCCTCCAGCACCTCTTCGGTAACATCATCCATATATTCCAGAAAACGAACGCTCAGCCCCGGGTTAGGCAGCTCCTCTTCCCTGCTCATGGCCCAGAATCCATTTGTCAGGTAATCCTTTTCAATGGAACTGTGCGACTGGATCTGACGGTAACCGCAATGATGATTTGTAATCAAGAGTCCTTCATCTGAAATCAATTCTCCGGTACAACCCCCTCCGAATACTACTACCGCATCTTTCATACTGGCATTATTGATATCGTATATATCCCGGGCTGTAAGTTCAAAACCCATTTCCTGCATATCAACCAGATTGTACTTTTCCAGAAGCAGCGGAATCCACATTCCCTCTTTGGCTGAAAGATGTCCGATGGCAATAATCAGCAAAAAAGCGAGAAATCTTACTTTTATCATTAAAAATTCTTTTTTGTTATGCATCACAAAAATAAAAAAAAGTCGATGCAGCAAAAGAAAGATAATTTTGGTAATAATTTATTAACAAAACTACAACAGCAATTTTATTAATAATTTCAGCAGGTATGCACAAAATATGTTAAAATCTCAAATAATGACGGCTGTATTATCAGAGAAAGAATCTAAAATTTAAGAAGACAATTCGTTCAGATAATCGATCGGATTGGCATATTGAAACGAATAGTTTAATCTTTTACGGAGCTTATCGCTGTTTACGATTTTATACTTTCCTGCAGCTTCTATAAAATGAGGAGCAGGTAACCTGCTGATGGCACATGCCATCAGGTAAAATTCTTTCTTGTTTGGATGTTCCGGACAGCAGGCATTGAAAACTTCACCCCATATTTCTTTTTCGATAATATTTAAAATAATATTAACACAATCAACGCTATGAATCAAATTAACCGGAACGTTTCCGGGTATGTTATTTCTGCCTGTAAAAAACCTGGCAGGATTACGTCCGGGACCTATAAGCCCTCCAAAACGAATAGCAGTAGTTTGAAAGTCCGTTTCATTAAACAACAAATTTTCAGCTTTTAGCAATGCCCGTCCCGAAGGTTTTTCGGGATTTCCTTCCTCTCCTTCATAAACCTCTCCGTTAGTCTCTTCATAAACCGATGTGGAAGAAATAAAAAGCACCTTTGTGATATTAAACTGCCTGATTAGCTTAATGATTTCTGTAATTTGTTCCGGGAAAACTGATTCTACGGAAATATCGCGTCCAGGTGGCAGAGAAATTATCAGAACATCAGCATTGAAAAAATCTCCTGAACCCATTTTAACCATTCCGGGTTCGATTTTCAGGTAGAAAGGCTTTATTTCTGCTTCTGCAAGCTCAAAAACACGTGAAGCGGTAACGGTTGATCCTTTTACCTGATAACCTTCAAGCAGCAGGTTTTTCCCAAGCTGAGTACCTAACCACCCACAACCAAGAATAGAAATGATTTTGTGCATAATTTCATTATTTTGGCGGGGTTTTTTATTGTTGATTTACTGGTTATCCAATTTAGCAAAATTTCATGATTATTTGGTAAATTGGCATGCAAAATTTTTTTAAATTACAACTATTTCAGCTAATTTATGAAATCGGGCATAATCTCATGTTCATTTGATTTATTCCGACACATAAAATTTGATGTTTAAATTAAACATTTATCTAAAAATTATGCACAGAATCATTCTTACATTTATTGCAGCAATTGTAATGCTTATGTTTCCCAACTGCCGGAGCACCGATACCAGTGAAATAAATATGGATAACATTTATGCATGGTGCATTGTACCCTTCGACAACCAGAATCGTGATCCTGAACAGCGAATTGAAATGTTGAAGGAGCTTGGTTTCGAAGCTTATGCTTACGATTGGAGGGAAAGACATCTGCCTGATATGGCCAGGGAAATACAACTTGCAAAAAAAAACAACATTGATGTAGTTGCCGTCTGGATGTGGATTGACCAACATGATGCACCGGGAAATCTTTCCGAAAACAACCAAAAGGTTTTGAAGGCTTTGGCAGAAACCCAGCTTAAAACCCAGATATGGGTAAGCTTTCCGGAGGATTATTTCAATGAACCGGATGAAGAGCAAAATATCGAGAAAGCTGCTGAAATGATATCCTATGTTAGTCTGGAAGCAGAAGATCTTGGCTGCAAGGTAGGATTATATAACCATGGCGGCTGGTTTGGCCGGCCAGAAAATATGGTAAGTATAATAGAAACAATGCCCAGGCTGGATATTGGCATTGTTTTCAATTTTCACCACGCTCACGATAGGATAAATGAATTCCCTGAACTGGTAAAAATAATGAAACCCTATCTTTGGGCAGTTAATTTAAATGGCATGAATCCGGATGGACCTCAAATACTGCCGATAGGTAAGGGGACAAAGGAAGCAGACATGATTGCTGTTTTGGAAAAAAATGGCTTTCATGGTCCATACGGAATTTTGGGTCATGTGGAAAATGCTGATGTAAAAAAAATACTTAATGAGAATATTAAAGGATTGAAATCGATCCAAAAAAAATAATGGTATAAATATTCATTCCTCAACCTAAATCACTGCAAATAATAAATAGCCGGATGCATTTTCCGAGTGCGGATAGAAATAAAATTTTTCTGCTAAACCTTTTATACGATCTAAATTGTTCCTTTAACTGGCTTTAGCTAAACGACACTTAATTATTTTTTGTAAATTACCTGTCGCATAATTCAATCATAAATAAAAAATGCAGGAAAAAATACAAGGGCCAGGATTGACTGATGAAAATGTAAATTATGAATTATGGTTAAAGGCAATACTTGAAAATACCTTGTTGGGTATTATGATCCTAAAATCAATTCGGGATAATAGCGGCGAAATAGTTGATTTTAAAATTCTTTTTGTAAACAAAAAAATTGAAAATACGCTGGTGCGCAAAAATCTTTCCGGGAAAAGTTTACTCAGAGAATTTCCCGGTAAAATACAATCAGGATTATTTAATCATTATGTGAAAGTTGCTGAAAGCGGCGAACCATGGGAGGATGAAATTTTCTATAATTATGAAGGGTATGAATACTGGACATCTGTTAAAGCCATCAGATTGGATGAGGGTTGCATGGTTACCTATTCTGATATTACCGAACAAAAAAAAGCAGACTCTCAGTCAGCCTATCAAAAAGAACTGCTGCAGGCTACCCTTGATAGTTCACCCAATTACATACAGGTATTTGAAGCAGTCAGAAATGAGCAGGGAAAAATTACTGACTTTAAATGGCGGCTGCAAAATCATCTTTCCATAAAAACATTAGGTAATCTAACAGGTATAAGTTTGCTGAAAAATAATCCGGGAGCTCTTGAAACCGGTATATTTGAAAGGTATATTCGTGTAACCGAATCGGGCATTCCTGAGCAGGCTGAACTTAAATATCAGCATGAAAAAATCAACAACTTTTTTTATCAGTCGGTTGTAAAACTTGGCGACGGAGTTGCTGCAACAATTATTGATATTTCCGAACAGAAAAAAAAGGAACAGGAGTTGCTTCAGTTAAAGGAAGACATAAAGAATAAAGCCATTGACCGCTACAATGCATTATTTAATTCAATCGACCAGGGATTTTGTACAATAAAAGTAAAATTCGACAACAACGATAAACCCATCGATTATCAATTCCTTGAAGTGAGCCCTTCATTTGAACATCAAACAGGCATTAAAGATGGAAAAGGAAAATGGATGCGGGATATTGCTGCCAACCAGGATGAATTATGGTTTCAAAAATATGGCTCCGTTGCCCACACCCGAAATTCAGAGAGGTTTGAATATTTTTCCACTCCACTAAAACGTTGGTGGAGTGTATATGCCTTCCCTATTGATGATCCGGAACTGAAACATGTAGGTGTTTTATTTTATGATATTACTGCGCAAAAAAAGGAAGAAGAAGAAAAAGAAGAGTTGTTTCATAGAATTAACAGAGAGAAGGCTGTATTGACTGCCACACTTGATTCCTTGCCCATAGCAGTATGGATTGCTGATAAGAACGGACAAGTTATTCAAAGCAACAAACAAACAGAAATAATTTGGGGTAAGAAGGGAAATTATGCTTCAGCCATCGATGATTATGAAAGGTTCAGGGGATGGTGGCCCGAATCGGGAAAACCATTAAAAGCTGAAGAGTGGGCTATGGCACGTGCCCTCACTAAAGGAGAAATAATAACGGAGGAAGAAGTAGAAATTGAGCGATTTGATGGAAGAAAGGCTTATATTCTGAATAATGCAGCTCCTGTACGTAATGAATCGGGAGAAATTGTTGGCGGAGTTACTGTGGAGCAGGATATTACTGAAAGGAAAAAAACAGAACAGAAGCTTAGATCTGCCGAAGCAGTAAAAGCTTATTTATTAAAATTATCAGATGCATTACGTTTCCTTGATAAACCCTTTCGAATTCAGTATAAGGCTTTACATATGCTTGGAGAATATTTAGGGGCAAACAGGGCAGGTTATGCAGAGGATAATGGCGATGGACAAACCCTTACGGTTACAAAAAATTATACCAATGGCGTTCCCGGAATTGAAGGTGTTTATACCTATGAAGATTACGGCACGTTTCTTATGCAGGAATTACATAAAGGCAATACGGTCATAAGAAATGATATTGCCGGTGATCCTTCGATTACAGCTAAAGAAAAGGAAAAACATTCTGTTCTCCAGCTTGGAGCAACAATTAACAAACCTTTGATTAAAAACGACAGGCTCTCAGCTATTCTGTTCATTCATTTTAAAGAAAAACATCGCTGGACCAGCGAAGAAATTATTCTGATTGAAGAAACTGCAGAGCGGATATGGGCTGCTGTTGAATGGGCCCGTACAGAAGAAAACCTTAAAAAAGCGGAAGAGAGTTACCGGAACAAGCTCGAAAACGAGGTTGAAAAACGGACTGCAGAGCTCCAGGAAAATAAACAATTTACACAATTGATTACAGACTCAATACCTGATATATTATTTGTTTACGATATAAAAAAATGGAAGATAATTTACGTTAATAAAGGAATCGTACCAATTCTTGGTTATTTACCCGAAGATGTTTATTCTTCAGACAGAAAAGGCTTTGAACAGATGCTGCACCCCGATGATTTAAAACAACGAATAAATGAAATGGCAAAGATGGTTAATTTAAAGCCAGGAGAAGTGCGTAATTCAGAATTCAGGATAAAAGACAGGAAAGGAAAAACATACTGGTTAAATGTGCGCGATTTATTTTTTAAAGCAGATAGTAACGGAAAAACCAGCCAGGTGTTAAGCATATGTCAGGATGTTACCGAAAAAATAGAAGTCATTAATGCATACCGGAAAGAAAAAAGCCGCAGTAAGGAACTTAAACGGATGAACGAGCTAATGGATACATTTGTATTTGCAGCCGCTCATGATCTGAAAGCACCTGTTTCGAATCTTAAAATGCTTACGCAGGTTATCGGGAATACAAATAATACTGAAAAGAAACTTATGCTGCAAGAAAGGTATTCAGAAATTATAGAGACTCTTGACCTTACAATATCTGGTCTGGTAAAAGTACTGGCTTTAGAAAAGGATCTTGATTCAGGAACAAAAAGGATTCATTTTCAAAAAATATTTTCTAAAGTTGCTGCCGAGTTAAGCGAAGACATCAAGAGAATAAAACCGGTAATTCATACCCATTTTTCGGAATGTAAATCCATTGTCTACATTGAATCGTATGTTTTTAGTATTTTCAGAAACATGCTCAGTAATGCAATGAAATTCCGATCACCAGATAAGCAACTGGTTATCGATATCCGGTCGGGTTGTGAAAAAACATTCGTATGGCTTTCTTTTTCCGACAATGGCACCGGTATCGACCTGAAACGATATGGGAATGATCTGTTTAAACCGTTCAGACGTTTTTCATCCAAAGTGAAAGGAAGTGGACTGGGCCTTCATCTTGTGAAAAGCATTGTCACAAAAAATGGTGGAGATATTCAAACAGAAAGCAAGAAATCTGAAGGAACTACGTTTAAGCTATTCATGGTTCCATATAAAGATTGACTGGGATGATAAAAGTATTGTTGCTTGATGACGATGAACTGGCAAACGAGCTGGTGGTGTTTATTCTTGAATTTGCAGGAATAACAGATTACAACATTTTTACAAACGGTGAAGATGCTTTAGCCTGGCTAAGCAGTTGCAAAAAAGAAAATAACTTTCCGGACATTATTTTTATTGACATTAATATGCCGGGTATGGATGGATTTGAGTTTGTAAAACAATATGAAAAACAATACATCGGGTTCAGTCCAGAAACCCGGGTAATCTTGCTTACCAACTCAGTACTTTCCAATGAAAAAAAGAAGGCAGGACAACTTGAATCGGTATATGGTTTCTGGAATAAACCTTTAACCCAGATGCGACTGAAAGAGTTAATTGATTCAGTAAAAGCTGACATTCCCTAATGTTTGTTTTTGTAATTATGAGATTCCATTTGCCAATTAGAGTACCATCAAATTCAAAGGCCTGATTTTAACATATTTCCATTACAATATCCTATACATACTAAATGTTTCATATGACAAAACGATTGCACATAGAAATATAGATTATCCATATTCAGTTATTCAGGAAAAAAATTCTGTTATCTTCGTAGGCTTCAAAAGCAGATGGGATGAATTATTCAGGCAAAAACATATGGATTACCGGTGCATCTTCCGGTATTGGACAAGCTGTAGCCATTGAATTATCGAAAGAAGATACTCACCTGATTCTATCAGGTCGGAATGAATCATCACTTAAAGAGACTGCTGAACGCTGTAAAAAAAACGGCAGTTCGGTTGTGATTGTGCCCTTTGATTTAGCTCTTGAAGATTCCGTTATTGCAGCGTCAAATGCTGTCCTTTCGAAAGGGATTATACCCGATTGCCTGTTTCATTTTGGAGGAATAAGTCAGCGTTCATTAGCACACGAAACCTCACTGAATGTTGACCGAAAAATTTTTGAGGTAAATTTTTTTGGAACCATCATACTTACAAAGGCGATACTACCTGATATGATTAAAAATGGAGGTGGACATATTGCCGTCACATCAAGTGTGGTGGGAAAATTTGGTTTTCCTTACCGCTCAGCCTATTCAGCATCAAAGCATGCCCTTCATGGATTTTTTGAAAGCCTGAGGGCTGAAAGCAACGGTAAAAACATCCGCATTTCACTCATCGTTCCCGGACGTATACGAACGGCCATTTCAGTTAATGCCATCAGCGGTGATGGCACATCTCACGGAAAAATGGATGAAGGACAGGCGCATGGAATGACACCGGAAAGGAGTGCCGGAATAATAGTTCGCAGATTAAAAAAAGAACAAAAAGAAATTCTTGTTGGCGGGAAGGAAATTCTAATGGTATACATCCGTCGTTTTATTCCAAAATTGTACTACTTTTTGTCGTCAAAACTTAAACCTTTGTAGTTTAATAACAGTTTAATGAAAAAAATGTCAGCAAAAATAAACGGCATACAGCAACTGGGGGTTGGTGTTATTAACCTTAAGGAGGCATGGAAATGGTATCGTCAACATTTTGCAATGGACATTCGTATTTTTGAAGAAGAAGCCGTTGCAGAACTTATGCTGCCGCATACAGGAGGAGAACCCCGTCAAAGGCATGCAGTACTTGCCTTAAATATGCGAGGAGGAGGTGGATTTGAAATCTGGCAGCATAAAGGAAAAACTCCTGAGCTTCCTAAGTTTGAAATACAACTTGGAGATTTGGGCATAAATATAGGAAAACTTAAAGCGGATAATGTAAAAAAAGCTTACACTAAATTTAAATCGGAAGGCCTGAATGTGCTCGGAGAAATTTGCGGTAATCCTTCAGGAACAGAGCACTTCTTCATCAAAGACTATTTGGGAAATTTATGGGAAGTAGTAAACCACCCGGAAGTATTCAGGCGGGAGAAATCGGTAACAGGTGGCGTTCTGGGAGCTGTTATTGGCGTAAAAAACATGGAGGAAAGCCTCAAGGTTTACAGAGATTTACTTCAATACGATAAAATTGTTTTCGACATTACCAACAGCTTTGATGATTTAGCCGGACTTCCAGGAGGTAAAGGAAAATATAGAAGAGTATTACTCGAACATTCCGGTATTCGAAACGGAGCATTCAGCCCTCTTTTTGGCTCCACATGCATTGAATTGATTCAGACGTACGATCATCAGCCCCGTGATATTTACGAAGGCAGAATTTGGGGAGACCCCGGTTTTATTCACCTGTGCTTCGACATTAATGGCATGGATGCTATCCGTGAAAAGGTTAAGCAGATGGGTTATCCATTTACTGTAGACAGTGCCCGCAACCTTGAAACTTTCGACATGGGAGAGACTGCCGGCAATTTTGCATACATACAGGCTCCCGAAGGAACTTTAATTGAATTTGTGGAGACGCATAAGATACCTATCCTTGAAAAGATAGGCTGGACTATTGACTTCCGCAAGAGAGGCAGTCATCCGTTGCCTGAATGGTTGCTGAAAATGTTCCGTTTTAAACGGGTCAAAAAATAAACTTTTTAAAACAGGTAATTGAGCCCTATATACAGACCGCTGTCGCCATCCCTTTCATCGGCCGCAATGCCATAGTCAACGGCAATAATAAAGTTCTGGTTCATGGCAATACGCAATCCGGCGCCATAGGAGAAATGCATACTTTCAGCTCCTGGATTAAAGTACTCCTCAGGTAATTGTGCGAATATGGAGTTCAATTCTGTTTTTTCAATGACCCGACCAAAGTCGGTAAATCCATTTAGTCCAAGGTAAAAGTTGTTGTTAAACAACCTAAACCGGGCAAATTTCCAACGGGCTTCAACATTTCCATAAAAAATTCCGTCTCCTACAATCCGGTTACGCCGAATTCCCCTCAACGTTTTTGAACCGCCCAGGCCTTCAGAAGTGGCTCCTCTCATTTCAGAAACAATAATCTGGGTTTGATAGTAAAACGGAGCCTGTCCGGCAATTGTCGACTGCCAGGCAAGACGATAAGCCAGGGACAAATCTTTCGGAATAACAGTGAAATACTGGCGATGTGTAATGCTGAACTTTGCAAAGCTGCTTTCTGCTCCTAAAAATTCAGGCACTCCCACAAAGGCTGCTTCGGTCCATATTCCTTTCATTGGGTTGGGACGGTTATCCCGGGAATCGTACACCAAACCTGCCTTAATTTCAGGAATAAAACCACCATCGGATTCATCTTCCGATATAATTCCCCATTGCTGGTATAATGAATATAATCCATCTATTTCCGGAAGTAATTCATCTCCTGATTTACCTTTATTCAGCTTATCTATATCGACAGGATTTATCTGAAAATTAAGCAGGTTAATTCCTGCAAGCCACTTGATGTTCTTGCCAAAATAAGGGCCTTGCAAATCAACTTTAAATCTGAATAGCTTCCTGTCGTATTTATAAAACATCCTGGTTTTATAAGCTTCACTCTCTTCATCAAACCAGTTTGAATTAACCACTGCTTCATAACCATTAAATCCATAAAAATCATATGCCTGATCGGATAAATAGCTAAGGTCGACTGAAGTTTGCAATCCTCTGATTAACCTGTCGGAATCGTAATAAAATCTGTTTATGCCACTGCCTTTGGTGAAACGCGAAACCTCAAAATAAAGGGAATGGTTATAGACAGGATAACGGCTGCCATCACCATAATGGTAAAGATTCACGAGAGCTCCGTATTGGAACCCAAGGTCAGTGTCAAATGAAATGCTTGGTAATGCACCGAAGTTCCAGCCGGTTTTTACAACATCGTCTTGCGCTTGCACAACAAGGAATAGCATTATCAGAAACAAAGAAAAAAATAGCCTTTTCATAGTTTAATTTCATTTAGAGTAGTTGAATTGTAATAGCAGATTTAGAGAATAATGGTCTGTTTTTAAAGAGACAAGATAAAAAAAAGAAATAAGAAAGATTTCATTTTAAAGAAAATAAAAAATATCTTTATATTTTTAAGGCTCAAAATATATTAATAATAATTGAATAAAAATACCAACACAGGAATGAAAACCAACAGAAGAAAGTTTTTTCAAATTGCAGGTGCAGCAAGCGCCGGTGTTTTATCGGGAGGATTAACATCATGCAAAAGCAAAGCAGCCGATTCAAGCCAATCGGCACTTGCATCAGTTAAGGAAGCTGTTGAAAGACAGCACCAGCAAAATTTTAATATGAGCGGTTATGCAGCACCGAAACTTGAAACAGTCAGAATAGGTTTCATTGGATTAGGAGACAGAGGACCTGGTGCTGTTGAGCGGATGTCAAATATTGAAGGTGTTAAGATCACCGCTTTATGTGATAAAGATCCTGAAAGGGTAAAATTTAGTCAGCAGATTCTTGAAAAGCATGGTATGCCTAAGGCAAAAGAATATAGCGGAAGCGAAACCATCTGGAAAGAACTTGTTGAAAGCAATAATGTAGATCTTGTATATATTTGCACTCCCTGGTCATTGCATACCCCAATGGCTGTTTATGCAATGGAAAATGAAAAACATGCAGCCACAGAAGTTCCTGCGGCATTAACCGTAGATCAGGCGTGGCAGCTGGTTGAAACCTCGGAACGCACCAGGAAACATTGTATGATGCTGGAAAATACCTGTTACGATTTCTTTGAACTGCTAACACTGAATATGGCACGACAGGGCTTTTTTGGTGAAATTGTTCACACTGAAGGAGCTTACCTCCATGACCTGCTGTCGCAAAATTTCGACAAAGAATACTATTCCGATATGTGGCGCCTGAAAGAAAATCAGCACCGTAACGGAAACCTTTATCCAACACATGGACTGGGACCTGTTTGCCAGGTATTGAATATAAACCGGGGGGATAAAATGGAATACCTCACTTCCATGTCTTCCAATGATTTTCAGATGGCGAAAATGGCTGCTAAACTGGCTGCAAAAGATGATTTCTACGAAGAATTCGCCACAGATGAATATCGGGGTAACATGAACTCAACACTTATCCGCACCAATAAAGGGAAAACCATTATGGTCCAGCACGATATTACCAGTCCAAGACCTTATTCAAGGATTCACCTTGTAAGCGGAACAGAAGGCATTGCTCAAAAATATCCACTTCCCGGCAGAATAGCCAAAGGACACAGCTGGTTCGATGAGGATGAAATGAAAGTGCTGGAAGAAAAATATACTCCTCCAATTGTAGAATTGGTAGGCGAAATGGCTAAAAAAGTTGGGGGACATGGTGGCATGGATTTCCTGATGGACTGGAGACTTATTGATTGTTTACACAATGGTATTCCGCTCGATGAAGATGTTTACGATGCTGCTCTTTGGAGCGTTGTGGTTCCGCTGAGCGAATGGTCGGTAGCCAATCGTTCCAATTCCATTGATGTTCCTGATTTTACTAATGGTTCATGGAAAACCAATAAGCCTGTTGACATCAGCCTGTCAAAAGGAGGAACTACAAAAATAAAAGATAATGTGAAGGTTGAAAGTCAGATGAAATTATAGCTTCCAAAATAAAAATCGAACCCGGTAAGCTCCGGTTACCGGGTTTGGTATTTTTATTCTCTTGCGTTATCCGTTCAAATATGTGATTCTTTTTTTTTATTCGATTTTAATACAACAGTTTCTTTTTAAAAGGTTCTCCTTTCGGTGTTTACCTGAAGCTATATCCTAAAAAAGAAAATTTCCGGAACCGACAGCTTCTCTATAATTCAACCAATTCACACAAAAGTTGTCATGATGGCTTTTAAAAACATTATGCCCTCCACGGTCTTGATCTGTTTACTTTTGCCAGAGTATCGTTTACCAGATTTACATCCTCCACAATTTGAAAATCATACATACCTACACAAATAAAATCGGCACCCTGATCAAAAGCATATTGAAAACCTTCCTGGGGTCGTATAGCTCCTGCGGCTAAGACTTTAAATGCTATCCAAGGTTCTTCCAGGCTGTTCATGAAATCAATAGTCTCCTGTGGCTTAAAACAGTACATATTATCTTTCCATTCTGCATCAGGATGTGCTGACCAATAATTATGATGATGCAGTGTTTTTACCCAAAAATCAGGTTTTATCCCCTGTTGCACGCATCCTTTAATGGTTTCTATCCGATGGGCACCAATACCAGCCGGTTTTCCTGCATTTTTGATCATTTCCAGTCCTTTGACAAGCTCATCGTAGTTTCCTGCTTTAACCAACCGATCAGCAATTTCTCCCTGGCAATAAAGAGCATCGACATCACTTTCCAACGATTGTTTAACACCTTCAATAAAACCAGCTTTTACTCCACAATCTGAGATAAACTTCATCTTACCACCTGTCTCATGTCGATATTTCATAACAATCCTTGCCAACTGGGGATTCGTCAAAATAGCATCTATTCCGCATTGCTCAGCCAGTTGCATGGTCATCATCACCCTTTCATCGGTATGGTATGCTTTCACAAGTTTTGAAACATAAATCAAATCTCTGGAATGTGCCCACCCCCCTATTAGATTTCCACCCATAATTAACCTGCACAATTCCATATTTCCAATTTTACCTTTCGGTGCAGGGCCTTTAAAATCATTTAAAGTTGCGAAATTAAAGCTCTTTAGGGTGGCACTGGTTGTAGCATCAGTTCCCGGAGCCAGATATTTTTCTTCAAAGCTTTCCCATTTTCTCTTTTTATAGGCAGCATAGGCAAAGGCGCCTAAAAAAGGAAGTCCTATCATATCTCTCAGCATTTCACGACGCTTAAGGGAAGTTCCTTCTTTAACGGAAGGCACCGGCGTTCTGGCTTTTTCTTCTTTCCACTTTTCTATAAGCCGGTCAATACTGAATGAGTATGCTTTGGGTAAAAGTATAAACACCCCCAAAATCAAAAGTTCAATTAATGTTTTATTTACCCATAAATAACTTCCTTCCACCACTACACCCAACATATAACCTGGTATTGGAGGATAGGCAACAAAATAGAGCAACAGCATAAATGCACCAAATGCAGCAGAAATCCGGATTAACATCCCAACCATCAACGACAGACCTATCAATATCAATCCCCAGGTATTAATAAAATCTACTATCCCTAAAAGTTCAGGAGACAAAGCAATCATATGAAAGAAATCAGCAAATATCCACCTGGAGCCCATCAAATAAAATTCCGCACTCCATCCTGGGGTAAATAGTTTTGAGATTCCTTCATACAAAAAATGCCATCCCACCAATATTCTTAAAAACGTCAAGATAAAAACCAAATTCTTTTTCATCTTATTCCCTCCATATAGATTTTAATTCTTACTAACCAAATAAATATATCCAACTCATCTAATTCATTATATCCGCATGGGGAAAACCATTTATTTATTTTTATTTTTGTCAGATTTTGTTCATTTCCTTGCAGGCATGCTTCAATAAAAATACCAGAATACCTCGTCACTGCATCTTATAATCCTTGAATAATCTTCCGCATGAAGCTGCCACTCCGTACCTTTTTTCTTATTAACCAGATTAAATATATAGCAAAATTTAGTTATTCTACATTTTATCAAGGACAATTTCATACTCCCTTCTAATCTTTAATTTTATGAAAGTTTTCTCCAATTAGTATAATTGATGTGAAAGGCTTTAATTCAAATGATTCTGAAACTGCAGTTCCATTAAGGACTCGGGCTGTAGCTCCATTGAGATGATATATTTTGGCCATTTTAGATGTATTGTAAAACATTTTAAGCGATTCATCCTTAGCCAGTTTTTTTCCAATAAACGTTGAATGGGTATCATGATCAGTGCTGCTTTTCCATTCTTCAAAGCTGTAATACTTATCCTTCCGGAAAATACCTTCTGATGCAAAAGGATTCACATATAGATTGTTGTCAAACTGAGCATTGTATTTAACCACTCTTACCAACAGCGATCGTGGCTCATAATCGTCGGAACTAGAAGTTACACAAATTACATTATTGGTAATTTTTGATGGCTCGCCAACAAACTTATCGCAAAAAATTCCATATCTGGCAGTCATAACATGATTATCATGAACTTGAATGTTTCCAACATGATGCAGCTTAATTCCTGAATCACCTGTATTTAAAACAGTATTATGTTCTACAGTTACATTTTGAGCTATTTCGTCGATATAAATACCTTCTGCCATGCTGCGGGATGATACATATCCTTCGGGATTGCCAACTGAATTAACTATAATATTGTAACGGATCAAAGCCCCCGAACCGCTTGTATTGGTATAAATGGCACCTCCATCATCTTTATATAAGCAACTGTTTTTAAAAAAGTTATATCTGATATCGGTGCCTGCTCCCCTGTAGAATAATCCGTTGTAATTGGAATTTTCAATGACGTTATATTCAATAATATTGTTTATACCAGAAATTTCTGCACCTGAACCACCATTGGGAGCAGTAGTTCCCTTTAATCCAATTTCTTTCAATATGCCTGTATTGTGAATTACATTATTGGCAATATAGGAGTTCTGAACTCCTATCAAAATTCCCCCTCCGTTCACCCTGTCTATTGTGTTGTTTATAACAGAAAGATAGGTTGATCCTGGTCTGTTTTCTTCATAAATCCCATAACTTTCGATATTGCTTATATCATTATTTGAAAGTGTGCATTTATTTGTGGAAACCAACCGGATACCATTTCTATCCTGTTCCGTAAACATCAGGTTATCAACTACAACATAACTTACTTTCTGCAGAACAATACCGTCTGAATGAACCGATGCTGTTACTTTATAATTTGCAGGTGAATCGTTGCCGGTTGTCCATAAATAAACAACTTTTTGTATTTCATCATAATACCACTCCCCCGGCTGAGTAAGGAACTCCAGCTTATTCATTAATATAAAACCTTGCTGAACAGCCAGATTCCCATTAGGTTCAGAATCTATTCTTAACAATTGGGATGATGATGAAGCAATATTGCGTATTACTCCAAACCAATACCTGGTCCTTCCATACCAAGTTGCACCGGAATAATCCGTCGAAGGGTCTAATCCATTTGAAACAAAACGGGTATCATCTGCAACAGAATCAATGTATAAATACCCCCGATCGGGAAATCTTGCGACTGTTGCCCTTGAACCATCTAAAAATAATTGCTCAACCGGGAAATCCAAAGAAGCTTTATAAATATTCCCTGAATATTTATTCCAGCCTTTTATTTCATTTGAACCTGTAATTATGGGTTTGGCACCTGTACCGTAGGCACCATAAAAAATTGGAGCGTCTTCTTTCCCCGATGCTTTGACAACAACAGATCCGCTCCAGGTATCTCCTCTTCTGAATAAAATACTATCCCCAGCAACCGGCACCAAACTATTAACTCTGTCAATCGACCGCCAGGTCTCATCAAAACTTTTTCCTGTATTTTTATCATTACCTTCTGCACTTACATAATAAGTTGTGCCGTATCCGGAAAATACAAAACAAAGAAAACTAAACTGGATAAGGAATAGTTTAATAATTAATTTATAGATTCGATTTTTCATATTGTCATTATTGTCCTTTTTATATCTTCCGTCACAGGTAAAAAATGTATTTCCATTCATTAGATCTTTTTTGTAAATTTAATAACTTGCTATTTCAGTATGCTTAGCTGGTTCCCTGATTATCATCATTTCCTTCTTAACTTATATAATAGAGGTGCTGTAACAGGTAAATGACAAACAAAAGACTAACTTGATAAGAATTAATTGTTTTTGTAATTGATTCATTTATCTTTTTCTATAAATGTTTCACTGGTTCTACCTGTCCTTATACACTTTACCTGTTTCAACTATATTTCCCATTAAGAGCCGGATGAAATAAAAGCCGGATGCAACTTCAACCCCATTTTCGTTTCTTCCATCCCATATAACCGGCTTCATATTTTTCCCGGAATCGGTAAAGCTTCTAATCAATGACCCTGAAGCATTAAAAATATCAATCGTGATATCTTTACCGGTTTCCAGGGTATTAATTGTTAAATGGTTTTTAAACGGATTCGGATAAAAATGCAGGTACTTTTCATTTCTGTATCTTGCGACAGATGTTGTGGTATCAACCACACTGTAATAATAATCGCTGACATCCGAAGCTGTCAGCCCATAATTGAATACCCTCACTTCATCAATCAATCCATAATAGAATAGACCGGGAGAATCTTCATCCGTTCCGGCACCAACAAGCAAATTGTTTCCGTATCCTGAATTAACTGCTCCCGTTGCAGCAACAGTTTTCAAAGCAACATTATCAAGATATATGGTCTTTTCAGAGCCGTTATAGGATACCGTAACATGATGCCATCCACCATCCCACAGCTCTGTTGCATCATTCGCAGCAACCCACCATGATGAAGTACCGCTTGTTTTAAAAGCAATGCTATTTAAATCCCGATTCAAGAAAAGTCCAAATGTTATGGAATCCTGTCCGCCATGAACAATTAATCCCTGATAGCCGCCTGAGCCTGCTGAAGGTTTTACCCATGCACTCAGGGTAACTTCATCCAGAACCCTATCGGCAAAACCCTGGCCTGCATCAATATAGCCCATTCCTGAAAGCTCAAGTCCGTTTCCCTTAACTCCCTCTTTTCTTGTGGCTTCATTTATTATTGTTCCATCATTAAAGCCTTGGGTATCTGTCACTGTTGTATCCGATGTTTCTTCAAACAGGTACTCAAGATAAGCCGAACTATAATCCGGAATATGAACATTTACTGACACAGAAGCAGGTTCCGACACATTGCCTGCGGCATCTTTTGCCCAGGCATAAAGAGTATAGGTGCCGGCTTCCGGAAACTTATAACTGGCAGGCACCTGTACTGTCCATCCTGTCTCATCTGCCAAAGGAGGCGTGGATGTTTCAGTCACCATATATCCGGTAACAGCTATATCGTCGGTGGCTGTATAAGAGAGTACATCAACAGTTAACGATGTTGCTGAGGATGGAACTGAAAAGGAGGTGATTGCAGGAGGTATAGTATCGGCAACTTCACTGATCCGGTCAATGTTTCGGCCAATGAGAATAACTGAGGTATAGGGTTCAAGCGTAAATGAACCGGAAAGAGTATTTCCATCGGTGTCTTTTACAACAGCTCCGTTCAGATTGTACTTTTTTACTGTTTTTGATGCATTGTATATAAGGTCAGCAGATTCCCCGGTTACCAATGGAGTGCTGTTAAATTCAGAATGTACATCCTGTTTGGTTGCCGTTTTCCATTGAGAAAAGTTTAAATAGTAATTTGATTTAAACACCGGTGTTGAAGCCAAAACTGTGGGATTAAAATATTTATTATAATCAAATAGGGTATTGTAAGTACCTACCATCGTAAACATTGGCCTTGGTTCATAACTATTTGTATTTGAAGTCATATATACCGTATTGTTTGTAATAGGGGAAGGTGAACCCACATATTTATTGCACCAGATGCCATACCTGGCAGTCATAATTGTATTGTGGTTAACCTTTATATTTCCCACATTATGTAGTTTTATTGCTGCATCGGTTACATTTTGAATAGTATTATGCTCAACAATTACATCCTGTGCAATTTCATCAATATAAATACCTTCCTGCAGCGCCTTTGATGCTGTATATCCTTCTTTTTCCCCTATGCTGTATTGACATATGTTATACCTTATTGTAGAACCTTTACCCGATGTATTGGTATAAATCGCACCTCCATCATCTTTAATCATTCCTGTGTAGGTGATATGATTGTATTGGACATATTTCATCCGGCGGAAGAACATTCCGCAGCCACCTACATCATCAATCCTGTTGTATTGAATTATTCCATTGGGTTCAGCAAGAAGATTATCTCCCGATACCTCCATTCCGCTGCCCGCGTTTATTCTGAAAAGCCCGTCCAAACCTAACGCATTCCATTGTGCAATGTGTTGTATTGTATTGTCTTCCAACAATAAACCATTGGCATCCCATAACCATATTCCCATGCAATTGGTTTTTTCAATCACATTATTTCGTATAATCTGATTACGCGAACGGGTATCATTGCTTATTCCAATTCTCTCCTGGTCATGAATATGACAATTTTCTATAGTAACAAAATCAGAATTTACAATCCTCGTACCATTTTCTTTTTGCTGAAGGATTTCCAAATCTTTTATAGTTATATAGCTCTTATTACTTCCACTAAATCCATTTGCTAATGTTGAACCCCTCACTGTATAATTTTCAGGAGAGTCACCATTAGGTGTCCAAAGAAAAACAGTACTTGTTGATGAATTATAATACCATTCTCCTGGCTGTGTCAAAAATTCAAGTTTACCCAAAAGTATAAATCCTTCACCTATATCTGCCGAACTTGAAGGGGAAGAAACAAGTGTTATTGTTTTATTACTTGATGCCGCTACTTTAATGTTTTCAATCAGCCAATAATTTGTCCTTCCAAGCCAAACTGCACCTGAATAATCAATAGAATCAGTCAAGCTTTCACATAAAAAAGAATTACTGGTCTGCGCTTTAGTAACTCTGTGATATCCTTCATCCGGATATCGTGCAACACGTATTCGTTGATCATCAACAAACAATTGAGTTACAGGGGTTTTAAATGTAGCTTTATAAATATTACCGGAATATAGTGTCCAGCCGGTAATTATTTCTGATCCATAGATTTTAGGTTTTGCCCCAGTACCGTATGCCCCATAAACAACCTGTTTATCAGATCTTCCTGAACCAATTAAATTAATGGTACCAAACCATTCATCTCCTCTTCGAAACAAAATATTATCTCCTGGTTGTGGATAGAAACTGTTTACTCTGGATAAGCTAAGCCATGGCATGCTTTCGCTGGTTCCCGGGTTATCATCATTTCCTTCTGAACTTACATAATAAGTGGTGCTGTAACAGGTAAATGACAAACAAAAAACACAAAGCTTGATAAGAATTAATTGTTTTTGTAATTGATTCATTTATCTTTTTCTATAAATGTTTCACTGGTTCTACCTGTCCTTATACACTTTACCTGTTTCAACTATATTTCCCATTAAGAGCCGGATGAAATAAAAGCCGGATGCAACTTCAACCCCATTTTCGTTTCTTCCATCCCATATAACCGGCTTCATATTTTTCCCGGAATCGGTAAAGCTTCTAATCAATGACCCTGAAGCATTAAAAATATCAATCGTGATATCTTTACCGGTTTCCAGGGTATTAATTGTTAAATGGTTTTTAAACGGATTCGGATAAAAATGCAGGTACTTTTCATTTCTGTATCTTGCGACAGATGTTGTGGTATCAACCACACTGTAATAATAATCGCTGACATCCGAAGCTGTCAGCCCATAATTGAATACCCTCACTTCATCAATCAATCCATAATAGAATAGACCGGGAGAATCTTCATCCGTTCCGGCACCAACAAGCAAATTGTTTCCGTATCCTGAATTAACTGCTCCCGTTGCAGCAACAGTTTTCAAAGCAACATTATCAAGATATATGGTCTTTTCAGAGCCGTTATAGGATACCGTAACATGATGCCATCCACCATCCCACAGCTCTGTTGCATCATTCGCAGCAACCCACCATGATGAAGTACCGCTTGTTTTAAAAGCAATGCTATTTAAATCCCGATTCAAGAAAAGTCCAAATGTTATGGAATCCTGTCCGCCATGAACAATTAATCCCTGATAGCCGCCTGAGCCTGCTGAAGGTTTTACCCATGCACTCAGGGTAACTTCATCCAGAACCCTATCGGCAAAACCCTGGCCTGCATCAATATAGCCCATTCCTGAAAGCTCAAGTCCGTTTCCCTTAACTCCCTCTTTTCTTGTGGCTTCATTTATTATTGTTCCATCATTAAAGCCTTGGGTATCTGTCACTGTTGTATCCGATGTTTCTTCAAACAGGTACTCAAGATAAGCCGAACTATAATCCGGAATATGAACATTTACTGACACAGAAGCAGGTTCCGACACATTGCCTGCGGCATCTTTTGCCCAGGCATAAAGAGTATAGGTGCCGGCTTCCGGAAACTTATAACTGGCAGGCACCTGTACTGTCCATCCTGTCTCATCTGCCAAAGGAGGCGTGGATGTTTCAGTCACCATATATCCGGTAACAGCTATATCGTCGGTGGCTGTATAAGAGAGTACATCAACAGTTAACGATGTTGCTGAGGATGGAACTGAAAAGGAGGTGATTGCAGGAGGTATAGTATCGGCAACTTCACTGATCCGGTCAATGTTTCGGCCAATGAGAATAACTGAGGTATAGGGTTCAAGCGTAAATGAACCGGAAAGAGTATTTCCATCGGTGTCTTTTACAACAGCTCCGTTCAGATTGTACTTTTTTACTGTTTTTGATGCATTGTATATAAGGTCAGCAGATTCCCCGGCTGCCAGTGGAGTGCTGTTAAATTCAGAATGTACATCCTGCTGAATTGTTGACTTCCATTGAGTAAATGTTAAATAGCTGCTCTCTTTAAAAACCTGTGTTGAAACTGAAACTTTTGGATTAAAATATTTATTGTGATCAAATTGGGTATTGTATGTTCCTACCCTCACAAACAATGGTCTAGGTTCATAATCATTTGTATTTGAAGTCATATATACCGTATTGTTTGTGATGGGGGATGGTGAACCAACATAATTATGACACCAAATGCCATAGCGGGCAACCATAACTTTGTTGCTGTCCACTTGGATATTTCCAACATTGTGCAGTTTGATGGCAGCATCCCCTGTATTTAGTATTGTGTTATGCTCCACTACTACATTTTGCGCTATTTCATCAATATAAATGCCTTCAGCCATACTTCGGATTGAAGTATATCCTTCAGGGTTTCCCACTGAATTCACTACTATATTATACCGCACAAATGCACCCGACCCGCTGGTGCCGGTATAAATACCACCTCCATCATCCTTTACCAGACAACTGTTGTTGAAGAAATTATACTGAACAGCGGTTCCGGCACCCCGGAAAAACAACCCGTTGTAATTTGAATTTTCAATGATGTTGTACTCTATCCGGTTGTTTTCACCCGATATTTCAGCTCCTGAACCGCCGTTTGGAGCAGTAGTTCCCTTTAACCCGATTTCAGCAAAAACTCCAGTATGGTCAATTCGGTTATCTGAAATACGAGAATCTTTGGTCCACAACCACATGCCTCCTCCATTTGCCCTGTTTATTACATTGTTCCTTATCGTCAGAGAATTTCCTCCCTCTGCCGATATCCCATATTGTTCCGGGTAAAGTATATTATTATTCTCCACCTCAACATTGGAGCACCCATAAAGAAAAATTCCGTTTTCACTCTGTTCCCTTAAGTCCAGGTCAGTAAACCGAAGATAATTTTTACGGTTATTGTATATACCATTTGAATAAACCGATGCGGTAACTGTATAATTATCCGGAGAATCACCTTCAGGAGTCCAAAGATAAAGCTCATTTGATTCTTTATCCAGGAACCATTCTCCCGGCTGACTCAGAAATTCCATCTTGTTCATTAAAACAAACCCCTGACCAACTGCAATTTCACCATTTGGTGCAGAATCTAATGTAATGGTTTTGGAAGATGAAGAAGCAACCTTCCTTATAACGCCATACCAATATCGTGTTCGGCCATACCAGGTAGCACCGGCATAATTTATCTCTGAATTAAGCGCATTGGAAGTGAAAGTTGTAGTTCCGGATACCGAATTAACATTAAAATATCCCTCATCCGGATATCTGGCTATCCGAAAACGTATTCCGTCAACAAATATTTGCCCTGGAACAGAGGTTACGGTGGCTTTATAAATATTTCCCTCATGCAATGTCCATCCGGTTATTACCTCAGAACCATAAATGATTGGATTGGCACCTTCTCCAAAAGCCCCATAAATTATTGGTTTTCCTTTGGAACCTGAATAGTTGCATGTAATTGTGCCTCTCCATATATTTCCTCTTTTAAAAAGTATTTGATCACCGGCCCAGAACTGATAGGAGTTCACCTTGTCAAGTGTTCTCCAGGCCTGACCGGGACTGGTACCGGAGTTTTCATCATTTCCATCCTCACTCACATAATAAACGGCAGCCATACTGTTCATGGAAAACACTATCAGAAAAATGGTTGCTACTTGTTTTATAGCCTGTAAATTTATAGACATAACTGTTTAATTTATTTAGTTGTTAATATTAATATGCTGTATTGATCCTGCCAGGGACTTTTAAATGTATTCCATCTCCCCCACGTCTGTGTATGTTCCTGTGAATATTCTCCCGTAAAAGGATTGAACCAGGAGACTTTCAGAACACCCTTCCGGGGTTCAGGAACAACAGCTGCCACCTGATAATTCTCCGGAGGTATCAGGTACAGATACAAATCCTTTCCATTCGTCAGCGGGTAACCGCCCGAGGATAAATTATCCATCCCCCTGATGCTGTTGGTGGTAAGTTTCTGTTTAGCTGGCAAAAGGGAATTGTAATTATACTTTAGAAAGAAATCATGAAAATGCTTATAAAAATCAAACCGCGGTTTATTAATAACTTGTTCCGAATCCATCGGATCATATATGATAATGTTCCAGGCCGTATTTTGCCAGTAGTAAGTGGAATAAACTCCGGCAAAGGCTATTTGATAATTTCTTATCAGACAAACTTTCGGATTAATATAATTCCCCTGATACGACAAGTAAGGTCCCTCTTCATAGCCTCCGTTTTCAATATTCATAACAGGCTTATCATTGTGCAGCAAATAAGCATCAAGGGAATATGAATATATATCCGATCGCCAGTTTTGAATAGAGATAAAATCCACCTTTCCCGGCTCCCTCGAGCAGTATTCATAATCGTGTACGGTGATTAACCGATTATAGGCATCTCCCGTCCTTATACGCTCAATACGTTCAGTAATATAAGGAATATCGCACCGTCCGTAATCCAGAGCCTCCTTTGAAACATCCCAGATTATATTTGAAAATGCCTGATACCGCTTTATCACATAATCAAAGAACCGGTTATCTTCCGGGGAATACATTGGAGGCCAGTTTACTTCTTTATTCCAGACGTATATCATTAAATGGGCAACAATTCCATTTTTATCGAGATGGCTGATAACCCGGTCGAAATGTTTGAAGAAATCAACATTTAATGTTGTATAATCCGGATTTTTATTCGTTCCTCCAAAAGGGAAAATATCAGGTTCCTTAAAATCATACTTTTGTGGAATATCATTATCAACTGTCCACTTTACGTCGTATGCATACAGATTCATAACCACCTGATTAAACCCATTCTTTTTTATCTCATGGACTATCTGAGAAGTCTTTGGTATATCTTCAGAATTTTCATAATCCAGTGCAAACAACCAGTCCATCTCAAATGCCAGAGCAAAGTAAGTTGTCCCATCATGATAAACAAACTTTTGTGGCAAATTGGAATTTATCACTACCGGACCATGAATATCTGGATTGTCATTTTTGATTGACGTTAACTCCCCATTCTTACCCGACATTCCGGGTATTGAGGAAAAAGTCAGATATGACCATATTCCAGCCATTGTTGGAGAAAAACGAATTACAAATTCATCCTTTCCATTATAAAATCCATTCACGGTCAGCATGCTGTTATCGGGTGCAGTAAACACAGCACCAAATGTCAGATCAAAAGGATTTACCCCTGCTATTATTTTATTGTTAAACACCAAATCAACAGCAGTATAAGTCTCAACGGTTTTATTTTTTAAAGCTGCCGGCAGTCGTTCCTGGCTAAAACCTGCCTTTATAAGGGCCACCATCAGTATCAAAAAAATTATTTTGGACCCAATATTCATTTTTATCTATTTTTCCAATATTTTCAATGCAGCCAGTGCTATTAGCTCATCGTTTTCAGCAGTCAATGCTCCCGCAACTGCAATACCCCCTACAATAATACCATCTGTCTCAATAGGGTAACCACCTTTAAGGGGAGCATAATCAACTGTATGGGTAAGGCTGAGCATAGGCGTTCGTCCTTCAAGTATTACATCTTCCAGTCTGATTGTAGGCCGCCCAAATCCAACTGCAGAACTGGCTTTATTTATGGCAATTTTAGGAGCATAGGGCATACTTCCGTCCCAGCGTTCCAAATATACAAGATTGCAGCCTTCGTCAACAATGGCAACCGCGCCAGGTACATTTCTTTTTTCTGCTTCTTTTCGGGCTGCGTCAGCCAACAGCTTTGCCCCTTTAAGGTTTATCCGGCCGCTTTTTAAAAACATGTCAGACATAATTCTGAAAATTTTAAAATTCTATATTTTTTTTATTACAACCAACCAGTCTTCCTCTGAACTGACTGGAGGTTTACCTAAATCAACAACTCCTCCACCATTAACACGGGAAACACTTCCATCCTGTAATGATCCTCCTTCACGGGGATTAAACCATTTTACAGAATATGAACCTTTACTGTTTTTTAGATCAAGTTGCGATGTAGTTGTATATCCCAGATAAACCAGATACATCTCTCCGTCTTTTCCAAAACAATATTTGTCTTTATTGTTATCAGGATTAAAAATCAGGGAATTTCTGTTATCCATTTCCCAGAATGGAATCTTGTATTCTTCAAAGAAAGTAAGAGCAATGGCACAATAATCCCACGATTTGTTGCGGCTGCGGTAATTTTCAGCCTGCATGTCACTGTCAGGATGACGATTTCCGAAATAATATTCTACACCGGCGCCCCCGGCCATAATGTTACCCCACAAAGTTTGCTTGCGTATATCATGGATAGTATATTTAAGTTCCTCATAATTTCCGAAACCCGGATCGGGTGGAACGCCTGTTCCGGAAGGACTTTGCTCATCGCTTGCCACTACCCATGGTTTTCCGGCTTTCTCCGATTCTTCTACCCATTTTAAGGTCCGCCTGTGCACTTCATCCCATTCATTCTGCAAGGATACACCTGTCAGATGAGAATTATCACCCAATAAAGGTGTATATGCCTTATCCTGTCCTTCTCTGCGATAACTGGTATTAACCCCATCAGTAGGAAATGTATGCATCACAATATTTCTTCTGTATGGATCCATTTCATAAAAGTACCAGGCCATATCTTTTCGTTGCTGTGTAGTTTGCATATTTTCCTCCCCCAGGTTCCAGTTCAGGGCAAGCAAATATCCAAAGCGGGCAACGAGTTCCCTGATATACAATCTGCGTTGTGGTCCCAGATCCCCACCATCAAGTGATTCGATAATATATGGTACTCCTCTGATTTCATTGGTCCTTTGATAGTCGTCATCGTCAATCTCTGTTTCCTGTGTCTTAAAATGCGCATATAATCCTTTTGATTGGGCATGGTCGAAAACTATCTGCCACTGGTCAAGTTTTGAACAGTCGTATTTGTATTTTTCATTCCTTTCAATAAAAGGCCAAACATTGTCGCCGTCGCCTCCGGCATTATAGGTTAAAAAAGAAAAAGCATTTATTCCTTTGGCAGAAAGATAATTTAAGGCGCCAATCATTCCTTTACCTTTCTTTTCCTGCCATACCGGATCTCCTTCCTTCCAGTCGGCAAGATGTTCCCTGTAATGTTTTAAGGGAACACGGGTGCTCCATACATCGCTGTATCCGCTGTAGGTGGCATCGAAATCGGCATAGGCAAGAAAAGTTTCAGGTGAATCGACACCAGCTTTCAGAAAGTATTCACCATTTTCCTGAAATTGCAGGTGATGCTTCCCCACGTATTCCAGTCTCCCCTTGCTCCTAAAATCCTGTCCGGTTTTATCGGTGGGAAATATGGTAAAATTTCCTTTTATGCCATTATAGGGTGCAAGTTCTTTTGAATAAGGCACATCAATTACCGCTACCAGTTCCCCTTTTAGAAATGAAATCTCATAGTTCCATTTGCCGGCTTTATCGGGAGAAAGATGAGCCCTCCATTTTATTCCACTGTCGGCTCCTGTATTTGCCGCATTTCCGTCGGCGGCAAAATATCCCGGAACTTCATATATGGGTTCACCCGATTCATGAACAAATCGGACAGTCATGCGGTAATCGGTAAAGGGATTAGGCTCATCATCCAGCTCATGTGCAAAGGGGCCATTCAATGTAAGCGTTACCTTATGCCATTGTTTCATTTCTCCCGATAATTCTACTTTTCCATTACCGCTTTCAAATCGCTGTTGAGGATCGGTAAAATTCAATAATGAAAATGAAAACGGAAGGGTCCGCTTTATCTCCTTTTCTGTTTCTTGAGCATTAACCCGTGCAAAAGGAAAGAACGAAGATAGCATCAGAATTATCCATAAAAAAGAAAATACAACTCTCATATCTAAATATTTTTTCTTTAAAAAACCAACTCCCTACTGATACTTTTTTTTATTTTAACCTGTATATTTCCTCTTTCACCAGCTTCATTAATTCCATTGCCTTTTCTTCCTTCATCAGCTTAAAATACTTCTTACGGTCAAGTTGTCCGGCAAGATTCCATATGCCCTCCGATAAGGAACCATGAACATTGAAAAATTCAAAAATATCAAAAATTCTAGGCGAAGCATCGGTAGTAAAATATTTGTCGTATCCGTATTCATGTGCATAAAACATAAATTCCACATAATGCAAGAAATTACGGGAACCACCAATCAAATCCCAGTCAAAATTCCAGTCGTTATCGTTTGTATGCAGATAATAATCAACATTATTCTCAACACACAAAGCTATAGCCTGAGCAGGATTTTCGTGCGCCAGAAGGGAATGGCCAAAATCGAGGGTAACCCCCATTGCGGGGTTATTAACCTGTTTAAGCAGGAGAAGTGTTTTGGCGCATGAATCAATGTGGCAATGTACCCTGGTTTCGTTGTATTTATATTCGACAAATAATGGGATTTCAGGGAGATAATCTGCAGCTTCTGCAATGCCGTCAACAAGGTTTTTCCATGCCTGACCGTAATTTACCTGGAAGAGGTTATCGTATCCATCGGCCAGTGGACAGCAGGTAACCAGCGGAGCACCAACTTTTTTTGCATAATCTTTTGCTCCTTTTATAATTGAAATGGCTTTATTGCGTACTGCCTTGTCTGGCCTCGACAATGATCCCGGAACAAGATCAATGTCTTTCTTAATATTTGCATTAATTGCAGCAAATTCCAATCCCAGTTCATCCATCCATGCTTTTGTTTCCTTTGGTTCTCCGGTTTCATAAGGATAAACCATTTCTACCCCGGTAACTCCATTAACCTTTTTTGTTAATTCAAGCCGTTCACGGGTAGTAGTAGGTGAATGGTATTCGGAAAAACGATCCTGTGTTTTTCCTAAAAAAGATATAATAATACTTTGCTTCATAGTAATAATTTTTAATAACAGGGGCTAATCTTCTGTAATTTTAGTTTCACGTATAATGTCCGGATTGGTAAAACCATCAAGAACATCGCGTACGGTAGTGGAAAAAGAATACATCACCGCACCCTGAGAACCTGCCTGGAACCAATGCTTTTCTCCGGGTTGGAAAATCAACTGGTCGCCCGGATGAAGAATTATCTCGTGGCGTAACCGATATGAATCTTCCCTGCCCCTCGGGATAAACCCTTCCTTCATGTTATTTAATCCTTCTACATAAAAGCGAAGGTCACCCCACAATGCACGGATTATCTCCTGCTTTCCAGGATCACTGCCAACGGGAGGATGCCAATGTTCGGGTTCCGTCTGATTTGGCAAAAGCACCAGGATTTTACCTGCTATCCGATCGGTTTCGAAAAAAGTAAGCACCTGAATCCCTTCATTATATATATCGCTAAGCCCAAAATCAGCAACCGCTATTTTCTTCCGTTCGGCAGATGTAATATAAATACCGGCCTTATCAATCAACTCAAGCGCCTTTTTTTGAACCTCAGTATAAAGTTTCCGTGTAATCATTTCTAATTTAATATCAATTTTGATGCATCGTTATTTAATTTCATTTAGTATTCTTCAATCGATTTTTCAGGCTTTATTCTTGTCCATAATAAAATTGCAAGCAGGTTCAACCCTGCTCCAATAAAGAAGAAAGGCATTACCGATCCCGACCATACTTTCAAATAAGGGAATGCCAGGGCAGTTAAAAACGAGCCCAGGTTTCCAGCCATATTCATTGTCCCCGAGACTGCTCCTGAGTTTTCCTTGCCTGTATCGTTGCACACCGACCAAGAGGGACTAAGCGTCATATCTGCACCAAAGGTAGCCAGTGAAAGAAACACCACGGCATAAAAAGGTGTTGCCATATAGCCACTGGCAAGTAATCCAGCAGCAGCTAAGATAAACCCAACAATCCCGGTGAATTTACGCGAAAACGTCCAGTTAACCTTCTTGTAAAGAAAATCAACCATCCATCCTGAAAACCAGTTTCCAAGAGCACCGAAAATCAGTGGAAAGGCAGAATACATTCCTGCTTCAGCCGGCGTTAGGTTATATTTTGTCTGAATATACGGAAACATCCAGCTCAGGGCAAAAAAGAACGTAAAATTACTGGCAAAATACTGAACCATTAAAAGCCACATGTTCTTCGAGCCGAATAAAGTCTGCATTGAAATGCTTTTCTTTTCAATTGTCTTTTTAACCTCATCACGTTGTCTGTTTTTAAGAATATAGGCCTTTTCTTCTTCTCCAATGGTTGGATGTTGAGTAGGATCGTCCCTGAACCACCAAAACCATATAACCGCCCAAAAAATCCCAATCAGACTGAGGTATACAAAGCCCATTCGCCAACCGGCAGCATGCAGCAACCAGGGCATAAATAACATGGAAAGCGCTGCTCCGACACGACCTCCCGAAAAGTTGATTCCATTAACAATTCCCCTTTCCTTCAGAGGTATCCATGAATAAACAGCTCTCGACATGGCTGGAAATGCACCCGCTTCTCCGGCACCGAACAGAAAACGCACAACCATCATGGAAAGAAAATTCCATGCTGCACCCGATAAGGCAGCAAAAACCGACCAGAGGGTTACAACTGCTGTCAATATTTTCCTGGGACCAAACCGATCTGCCATTATTCCGGAAGGTGTTTGAAACAGGGCATACCCCAGTGCAAAAATCGATAATACCCACCCCATTTGTCCTTCACTGAATGATAAGGATTCTGAAATAGGTTCTTTGGCAACAGATATAAAAATGCGATCTATCAATACATTCATCGCAAGAATAAATGTTCCCAATACCATTTTAAATCTTACAGGAACAAGTGGTTTTTTAATCATCTTTCTATTAAAAAGGACAAGAAATTTGGTTTTGGTTTATTGAATTCTGTTGGCTGGTAAACCAGCTGTTTTAAACATATCTGTAATCTTTGGCAAATATAATAATCACATCTCCTATTTTACCTGTTTGTTTTCAAAATATATATGCTGCCCTGGCTTCCATGGTTTTGAAAAAATATCCACATCACCATCTTTATCCACATCAGCGGCAACTATTTCATGTACTTCAAATCCTTCCAGAATCAGGTGTTCTTTCCATAAGCTTGCATCTCCTTTCACATTTTCCCAGATAAAGAATTTTTTCACTCCTGGAGTAAGCGGACCACCACCTGATGCTACATCCAAAAAACCATTGCCATTAAAATCAGCAACAGCGAGAGAGTGAAAATCCTGATCCGTAGAATCCTCCGAAATAAGATGGAAAGTAAAATTGTCTCCATTATTTACATTCTTCCACCAGTAAACCCTGCCATTTGGGGTATCAGCCTCTGCCTGCACAATATCCAACATACCATCATTGTTCATATCAACTACCCATGTTTTTAAAGCAAGTCCAAAACGATCGGGACGGCTTCCTCCTTCTGGTACAAGTTTATGCTCTTTCCATGTTTTGCCATCTCCTTCTACGTTTTCAAACCATATATCCCCTCTTACAATATCCATATTTCCGTCATTGTTCAAATCGCCATATCCCTTTGGCCCTATTCCTCCATGTATACCTGTGCCAATTTTAGTATAATTCCAGTTTTCTTTATAATCTTCTGGTATTTTATACCATGCAGTTACCGGATGCTCCAAACTATTGGAAACGGAAACTATGTCTTCAATCCCATCCCCGTCAATATCTGCAATAACATTATCATGGGCAGCAATCATATTTTTACGATGAAGGATAAACTTCTCCTTTTCAGGTTTTCCTGTATTTTCAAACCAGGAGTCACCTACAACAAAGTCAATCCAGCCATCGTTATTAACATCATGGGCAGTACCACCTACATCTGTCCGGGCACCTGTACCAATATCATGCAACTTCCATTCAGATGGTGATTTATACTCCATCCAGTACATAGTTCCCCGCTGTCCGTAAACATAATCGAGCTTGCCATCCTTGTTTACGTCCACAAGTGAAGTGGCACCAAAGTTATAACCAAAATCTCCCAGCTTATGTACTTCAAATTCGAAAGATTGCCCATAAGAAAACAGTACTGAAAACAACCCAAGAGATGCGAATAAAGTAATCTTCATTTTTTAACTTTCTAGAATTAATCCGACCTTATTAAAAGAGAAAGCCTTTTTCCATCATTTTGTGTACATAATTTTACCGCAAGACACTGATGATTTCAACAGATTCTTCTTTATAACCTCTTTCTGTTTCAAGGATAAGAACCTTCATTTTTTTTCTTCAAAACAGAATCTGGGACGTAACCTGCCCAGCCTGTTAATGCTGTTGCAGTTAGAAGGTTTTTAATTCACTCCGAATAATAGTAAAATAGTAATTACAGGAAATGGTTGAACCCAAAAGTTCTCAACATTTTTCCCAATCAGTCAGTAAGGTTCAGGTGTATTTGTATTTGCGTTGTTGCTAAGGTGCTAAAGAGCTCGTCATTAGTATACGGTATCAGACTTGATTTTTATTCGTGCGTGTGTAAATAATTTTTATGTAAATTTGAAAACAATTCATTCATTGATTGACTGAAAATTTAACAGATTAAATAAATTCAATGCAAATCTTACAGGAATAAAATGGATTTAAAGACAGGATTGACAGGAACAGAATCAACCTTTTAAAACTGAACGAATTCATTCAAAATTCATTATTATGAAACTTCACCTATTTCTATTTTTTACCTTTACCTTCATTCTACAGTTATTTACTATGGGGCAATCTGTTTTTCGCGGCAGGATTACAGATGCAGTCTCCGGAAAACCTCTAAAAGCTACAGTAGCTGTGTGGAACCAGGAAGGAAAGGAAATTGATCTGGATGAATCAACTGAATACGCCATATACCTGGGAAAAAAGCGTTGGTATGTAGATGGACAGTTCAGTATTTCAGGCCATAAAGAGAAGCTGAATATTGAAATACGCCGGGGACTGGAAACGCTTCCCATTATCACAACCCTTCTTCCTTCAAATGATGGGGAAGAAAAGGAATTCCGGCTGCACCGATGGACAGATATGGCCGGCAAGGGATATGTCAGCGGAGATTCACATGTCCATTTCATCAGGCCTGAATCTGCCATTCTCCAGATGCAGGCGGAAGATCTTCACGTGGTAAATCTTTTAACAAGTGACTTTACAAACGATGTGGAATTGTTTACCGGGTCACTGGACGACCATTCCACGCATGAGCATTACCTGTATGTAGGGCAGGAAATCCGGGACTGGCAGTTAGGTCATGCCAATCTCCTGGATCTTAAGCATATTGTAGAACCGCTTAAACCTTTTGGAGGCATTTTTCTGTCGGAGAGTAACCCGAACCTGATTCTTTCTCCCAGGCTGGAAGAATCAATGAACCAAGGGGCTGCCAATGTCTGGGCGCATTTCTCAAACCTTCCCGGACTGGAATCTGCTGTTGCTTTTACCCTGGGACTGATTCATGCCGTGGAGTTGATGACCTATGATGATCCTACCCGCCTTCCCAGTCACTGGGCGCCCTGGGAATATACGACAATGCCGCCGGAACAGTTTCCTCCCATGAGAGGAATGGATTTGTATTACCAGTGGCTGAATGCAGGATTTAATGTTCCCATAACCTCCGGTACCGATAAAATGGGAAACGATATACCTGTCGGGAGCAACCGAAGCTATGTATATACAGGTGGGGATATTAGCTACGACAAATGGATTGAAGGGATGAAAAAAGGAAATGGTTTCATTACCAACGGTCCTCTTCTGATGTTTACCGTTGATGGAAACCAGGCGGGTGAGAATATTCAATTTAAGGGAAAAAAAACGGTCAGGGCAAAAGTAAGGGCTGAATCACTTCTCCCTTTTTCAAGGCTGGAGATTATGGCCAATGGCATTCCGGTAGCATACAAATCGCTGAGAGGTACCAATAAGGATACAACTATTTATTCGGCTGAACTGGAAACAGATATTCAACTTGACGAAAGCACCTGGATTGCAGCAAGAGTCACCTCCTATAATACATCCGGAATACTTCCAAGAGGCCTGACGGTTTTTGCTCATACAAATCCCATCTATTTTCTGAAAGATGGAAATCCGGTTTTCAGAGAAGCATCCGTTAATTACCTGTCAGACTTTCTGGAATCGGGCCGAAACTGGATACTGAACCATTCAAACTTTTCAGGAAATGAAAAAAAACAGGAGGCTTTGATGTATCTTGAAAAAGCTACAACTGTACTGAAACGAAAAAGTACCGGTCGTTAAGCAGGATAAAATTTTCCAAAATGAAACCTAACCCGGTAGTGAAAAGTTATCTCTTAGGCAGGTATTCAGGTATGCAAACTTTTTATTCCATGTTTTTCCTGCTGAACTTGCCCTTATCTTTCTTGGAAATTCCGGTTAAACGATTCATCAGGAATAAATAACCGGTTATCCAACAACTGGTATATGGTTTTGCCCTAAGGTACCGATTTTGAACATTAATGCAGATGTAACCTTTTCTTTCCATCATTTGATGAACACACAAAGCAAAAATTGTATTCACCTCTTCTTCCCTTGTTTACTCCAATGTCAGCTTAAATCAGGAAACAGAAAAAACAAATTCAAAAAAAGGAACTGTTGAAATTTATAAATAAGTAAGAGGCTGCTCCAAGGACAGCCTCTTACCTGTAAAAATTAAATTAAAGATGAATTCCAACCTTTTATTTTCTGATGATTTTATACTGTCCAATCAAACGGGAATCCTTTGTAAGCACTAAAAGATACAATCCCGATGGTTGATTTTGCAGTGACACCATTTCAAGTGTACTACCGGTTCTGATATCTTTTAGCAAAGCACCTGCCTGGTTAAAAACCTGGATTCGGGTATTTTGTTGTATCCCCCGGATGGTAACATTTCCTGAAGTTGGATTAGGATATACCTGAATTGCACCTGCTTCAGGATTATTGGCAGAAGTTGCAAAATCAATTTCATACATCACAATCATTCTTCCGTCGGCTGAAACTACCTTTACCCTATCACCGTCATTAAGATCTCCTGACGTTTTTTCGTTTCCATCGGCATCCACCACCACAGCTGTTGCACCTGAGACCGGTGTAATGTTTGAGTTGAATTCAGAGACCAATGTGCTTCCGGTTGGTCCTTCAACGGAATAATTAACCTGATCTACCGAATAGGTGTTCGACAGGATGTAAGCCAGGTAGCTTGATTCAAGCAAATACTCTGTTCTCAACATGGATAAATGATATACCCTTGTAACCAACCCGTTTGCGGATGTAACAATCACCTTGTCATCCTGAGCAATATTTCCATCAGTTCTTTCAATTCCAATTTTATCAACCAGTTTAACTGTTGAACCGGTGGAAGGAACCAGGTAGGAAAGTAATTTCTGAACATTTGTTCCGCGGGGAACAAACTGGATTAAATTGGTACTTTGAGTTACCGTATAAACATCAGAGAGAATAAATGCATCGTTTTCTGATGAAGAGGGAAGCAGTTGGTAAACAATTCGTGTAACCCCATCTTCTGCAACTACATCAAGATAAGTATTGGAATTTACAGTTACATCGATATAAGTTGTATCATAATTCATAATTTTTGTAGAAACATAAGCTCCTTCACTGTCAACTACATCCATTAATGCTCCCATAGGTATGGAAATATTGTTAAGTATGGTTTTAAGCCTGGTTCCATATTCAAACCCTGAAACAGAACCAACACCTGCCACAACAGATTCTCCTCCGGTTACGGGTTGACTTTCAATTGTAACATCATACAAACTTGAAGTGAGGAGTGCGTCAGAATTCAAGCCTTCATCTGAAACTTCCAGAATATATTTTGTTGTATTGGTACTGTCGGCAGATAATACAACCAGGGTATCATTAAGATTTACCACGGTATTGCCTGTAATTTCAGAACCACTTGCGGTTGCTTTTACTTTCAGTGTCTGATCGGGATCATCCTTTTGAATGTTATTTAAAAACTCTGCTGCAGTAGTTCCTGTTACCAAACCCCTGATTTGCTCATTCATGGAATAACCATCACTGACTTTATAAACCACTGAACTGACAGTTGATTTATAATGAGTCGGTTCAATCATGTAATGCTGTCCGATGTTATTGATGCTGTTGTTCCTGGCTCTCAATCCCGGATAAGGCCCTCCATTTAATTCGTAATACTTTTCGTCATAAAACAGCCATTCACTGTCTTCCGGACCTGTTCCAAATGAAGCCTGAATTACCGGATTAGGTTTATAAATTTCGGGCTTTCTGATAATATGATCCCATGCTGCAATACCCGATTCTCCGGCAATAACCCAATTGGAAAGATCGGCCATACCGAAAGCTTCAACTTCTTCAAAGTCGTTCGGATCAGCAACAGGCTTCAGACCTTGTCTGACCGAATCATTCAGGATTTTAAACAGGTACCATGCCCGGTTTGTTTGCCGTGCTACAACCAGTTCGTTCCGGGTTGAAGTAAATTCATCCCAGGGATTATTTATTCCCTGGGGAGCATCATGGCGCTGGATAAACTGAACATCCACTATTTTTGGAAGTATTTCCTGCCAGCTGACGCCTGCATCGAGCCATGGTCCCGACTCATCAATGTTTCTGTCCAGCGGCATATTTGCAATAATAAACATTTCTTTAGGCTGCACAATTGGATTTACAGCGAAATCAGGCACAAGAATCCGGGGATTAACCTGCCATTCAGATTCACTTTGCCATTTAAACCCGGGAACGTATTTTTGCCACCTCACCGACCAATCGGTGTCTCTGGTTATCTGCCCGGCCCTGTCGCCCCTGGTATACGTAATTAAATAGTGACTTAAATCGATAGGCTGATTTCCCGGGTTGTAGATTTCAATAAAATTAAACCGGTTGTTCCAGTCGAAAATCCATTCCGAAATAAACGGTTCGGCAAAGAAAGGCTGAATTTTATCGGGACTTTTTTCCTTGGTTAATTCTACACTGTAAGTATTTACCGTAATGCCATCCTCTGCAGTAACTTCAAACAATATGGTACGATCTTCCTTGCTTCCGGAAAGGGAGGCAGCCCTTTTAACTTTAACATTCGCGTTCAAATCACCTGTTTTAACCACCAGTTGAGGAATGCCTTCGTATCCAAGCGGAACCTCCATCGTGTAATTTGTTCGCCCGGCACTAAACCCGGGAATGGTATCACCTGTCCAACCGTAAATTCCTTTTAAATCAACAGGGATATCGGGCCAGGTAATAGCAGCCAGGTTTGCATTTGTACTGGGTATAAAAGGTTGCAACTGAATAAAATATTCTTTTGTACTTCCGTTTTGTGAAGTTACTTTAAGTTTGTCCCCGTTTTTCAGATCAGGACGTTCAACACCATCAACCCACACAAATTCCCAGGTTGCATTGGCAGGTTTTTCAAGGCGTTTTAACAAGGAATCTGTCCGCAGCGCATAAGACATTCCAAAATTAACTCCTGTAATGGTGTCTATGTTATTTTCATTCCTTGTTATCCTGGGCCAGCTAAGAATACCCTGTTGAGTGCGGGTGGTAATGGGTCCCTGAACACTACCTGGCAGTACGGTGTTTGCAACATCTTTTGGAACAACAATGTTGTCGGCTGATGTAGGAGGATTTACTACAATATCAAAGGTGGCTGTTGTCATTTCATTGCCACAGACAATGATTTCCAGTTTATCGCCTGTTCTCACTGACCTGTAAAGGGAATCTTCCCTGCTGTCGTTTAAATAATAACGCCAGGCTACACCAGGTTTTCTTTTCATATAATTCATGATATCATCAAGCCTGCGGATACCCCATGGAACAGTTAGCTTTTTCCCGGCATAATCAACTTCAATTACATCCGATTCCAGGGTATTTGCATCAAGCACATAATTCCCATGGTTACCTGCTGTCCACCATGGATCACGCCATGTATTTTTAATAAGATAAGGTATGTTAATCCACTCTGAATCATCGTAGCCTACACCTCTTGCATTGGCAAAGTCCAGGTTCCCGTATTTTACTTTAAATTTCCTCATGCTGGGACCTCTTCTGGTTCCCTGCGAAACACCGGATATATCCCTTCCTGTCTCAGGGGTAAGTTCATCAACTACTCCACCAAATTGGTCTATAACAGCAGAATCACCTTCTGCAAAATTATGTTGCAGCCAAACAAAGTTGGTACTTCCCCATAAACTAAAAAGATCGCTCCCCCAGGTAACGCTGTCGGTTTCATCGCCTGCCACCTCTGGCATATGTACCAGGGCATCTGCCAGGTCGTACCATTTCGGGTTCATGGGTTGTTCATTTGCTCCCTGTGCATAGGGATCACGTTTATAAGTTGCCGGACCAAAATCATAAGCTTCAGTCATTAAAAACGATTCTCCCGGATTCAGAACATAGTCAGGTAACCACATTGATCTTGCTGCTCCGTTTGGTTGCCAGGGAAGTTCGGGAGTCTGAAGAACACTAGCTGAGTAATTTGAGGATAATTTAAATTCCTTTAAATTAACAGCACGATCACCCATATTGGTAAACTCATAATAGGTATACCCATATGCACCCTGATTAAAGATTTCAGAAATCAATAATTGCCTGTATGGTTCCTGAGCATTCAGGATACCGGCAAATAACAAAAAAAGAAGTAATAATTTTTTCATAGTATTAGAATTTATTAATTTAGCAAATTTCAAATTTAATATATTTTATCATTTAAAAAAAAAATCGATAATCGATTTTTGATTGATTTTTTATACAGCACAGAATAAAAATTCTTAAATTCAATTAATATTAAACTTTACCATAAATAAACTTAATCAATGAAAACTTTTATTTCAAATTTTTTGCCACTCAATAGTTGGCATTTCTTAGTTTTTACAACACTGGTATTAATGTTCTGGATGTGCAAGCCTGCAGAGCAGTCGGGTGCCTATTATGTTGATGCTTCGGCAGAAGCCGGTGGAAACGGCAGCAAAAATTCGCCTTTCTGCACTATTATGGAAGGAGTTCATGTTGCCCGGCCCGGTGAAACAGTATGGGTACTTCCCGGAGAGTATAATGAGGAGGTGATAACACAAAGAGATGGATTACCCGGACAACCCATTACCATCCGCTCCTTTATTTCTGCAGAAGCCCCTGAAGGTTCAGAACCGGGATGGATTCCTGAAGATGATTCCAAACGTGTCTGGATTCGCCGCGAAGGCAGAGGCATTGATATTCTGCATTCCTATATTGTAATCGATGGCATCAATATAGACGGCCTCTGGCATTCCAACTCCTATATTGATGAAAATGGAATTTTTCGTGACTCAACTGTAACCGGCACATTCCCCTCAGGAACCACTGGAATTTTGCGGATCAATTCAGGAACCAACGAAACAACATTTCGTAATATCGAAGTAAAAAACAACCAGTTGCACCTGGTTCGTGCCCATGGCAACAACATTCTTATTGACAATGCACGCATCCACCGTGCAATTTCCAGAACGGTAAATTCCCCAGCTCCACCGCCAGCAATCGCATCAGGGGACGAATATTTCCGGGATTCACATGGCATAGAATCAAGTAATGCCAACGGATTAACAATAATAAATACCTACATCGGGTATGTTTCAGGTGACTGTGTTCAATCGGGCCGATCAGAGTGGAGTAGAATAACCATTGAAAACTGTCATTTTGAGATAAAACCCCTGGCAGAACCAATCCTCGGGCTGCAGGTCGGCACCTGGTTTAGCGAAGATATTTACGATACCAAAACTCCGGATAAAGGTCAGAATGGTGCCAAATTTAACAAGGGAGTAACCTGGCGGAACAATGTACTCCACGGTACCCGATACAGCCGCTACCAGCATGGTGCAGTTTTGAACCTGAAGGAAGGTGTTGAAGGAATCCTGGTGGAAGGAAACCGGATATACGACAACCGGATGACCTTCCGGCTCCGGCAGCCTACCCGGGGATACATCATCCGCAACAATTTCATCTATAATAATGAAACAGCAGTTTGGTTTGCCGGTCCGGTAGATAACGTACAAATCCTTAACAACACTTTCTTTGGGAATGAAGTAGCAGTAACGGAATCGGGCAGCGGCGCCACCGGTTCGGTTATATCGAACAATATATTTGCCAATGGCCCTCATAATATGAATCTTAAACCCCCCCATATCAAATGGAAGCATAACCTGTTCTATGATGTGGCTGCCAAACAGGGTGAAGATATCATTGAGAAAAATCCCCTGTTTGCCGATTCGAATAACAACGATTTCAATTTATTGCCCGATTCTCCGGCCCTCCCGTTGGGTATTGGAGCTGGCTTATAAAATATTGAAATGCATCATTGCCTGCAACATGCAACAGTAATAAAATTCCATTCCATTGTGAATCAGATAAGAAAAAGAAAATTTAAAACCGAACAGCCTTTTTAAAAATTAAATTTTATGAAAAAACTTTTAACAGTTACTTTTCTGTCACTTGCTAACTTAACATATTCTCAGGAAAAAACCAATATTGTTTTAATTGTAGCCGATGATTTAGGTTATGGCGATATAGGCTCCTACGGCGCAAAAGATATAAAAACACCCAACCTCGATAAACTGGCTGCTGAAGGAGTAAGGTTTACAAATTATTATGCAAATGCTCCCGAATGCTCACCTTCAAGAACTGCTTTGTTAACGGGAAGGTATCAGCAACGGGTTGGCGGACTTGAATGTGCAATTGGACTGAATGATGTGGGCAGGTATCCCGAAGCCCTTGAGCTGTCGAACCGGAATGAGATTGGATTACCGGTAGAATTCAATGTCCTGCCATCTATATTAAACGCAAATGATTACAATACAGCAATAATAGGGAAATGGCACTTGGGAGGAAAGGAAAAATTCAGACCCAATGTCCATGGATTTGATTATTCCATTGGCCCTTTAGGTGGCGGGATTGATTATTTTCATCACACCGAACCCAAAGGAATGTTCATAGGCATTGAAATGGCAGGTAATCCTGATTTCTACAGGAATGGAATACCTCACAGCCGTGAAAATTATTACATGACACACCTGATTCGTGACGAATCCATGGAATGGCTTAACATCCAGAATAAATCGAAACCTTTTTTTCTTTATCTGCCCTTTACTGCCCCGCATAATCCTTATCAGGGACCTGATGATTACAGGCCCGTCCAGCTTACTTCTGAGGAATTTGGGAAAGGCACCCGCGAAACTTATGTTAAAATGATTGAATCACTTGACAAGGCTATAGGAGCAATACTTGACAAACTTGATGAGAAAGGATTCACAAATAATACACTGGTTATTTTTACTTCAGATAACGGCCCCACTAAATTGGGAACTACCGGGTTACTGTCCGGGAATAAAAGTGAATTACTTGAAGGGGGTATCCGGGTTCCCTGTATAATAAAATGGCCGGGTAAAATAAAACCTTCGCAGGTTTCTGACCAGATGGCTATTGGTATGGACATTACTGCATCTATTGCTAAAATAGTTGGAGCCGAACCAACTAAAAAATTTGATGGCATCGATATCGTGGGGCACATCGTTTCAGGCAATAATGACTTTCCCCGGACCTTATTCTGGAGATTCAAAAGAGGCAATGGAATGATTAAGGCAGTTAGGGATAACAACATGAAATACCTTATTGAAACGAATAAAAAGGGAACAACAGAATACGTCTTCAACCTTCAATCCGATATTGGAGAAAAAAATAATTTAGCTGATAAAAACACAGATGAATTAACCCGCCTCAGGAAGCTGGTGGAAGATTGGGAAGCTGATGTGAAACCTGAAAGATATGATTTTTATAAGGAGTTTCAATAGTCGGGAGTTTTAATCAATTTTCTTTTTACTGCTTCAGCTTAAAATTTATGAAAAGTAAAATTCATCAGGTTATTGCATTCATTGTAACTGTAGCTTTTGCTTCAGTTATTCAGGTATCGGCCGGAAATATTGTATATCCCTGGCGAGCTGCTAAATCCATCATTCAGGAGGGAGGTGGTTTTATTATTCTTTTCAATAATATCAAAGCCGCCTATGTTGACTCGGTAGCGCTGGAAGGGCCCTTTAACCGGGTTGCACTTCAAATTGATTCAGTAGTTTATGGCAGGTTTGAATACGACAATTATTCTCATGCATCAGTGAATAATAAAATCTATGCCCATGTACCGAAAGGTACACCAGAAGAGCTTTATAATCTGATAATTAAAAGCAATGGAGAAATACACACATCCAATAAGTCGGTAAAAGTTGTAAAGGAATTTAAAGAAAATCACAGTTTTATTCACATCAGCGATTTGCATATCTCCAGAAACTGGGAGGGAACTGTAGATTGCGGGTATGCAAAAGAACTGGAATTGTTTGATAGTTTTGTAAAGGTTGCCAATATAATTGCCCCTGATTTCATTCTGAACACAGGCGACAATATTCATGAAACAACCCGTTTTAATCCCGATTCCACCGGGTGGGGAGGTGATTTAAATTCGGAAGCTTATCAAAGGCCTCTGCCTGAGGAAAAATGGAAGAATTTCTATGAAGGCTCTAATGGATTTTTAGGCATACATGGCCTGAATGCACCGGTATTTTCATTACCGGGAAATCACGATTATTACGGCATGCCCAAAAGTGAATCAAAATTAAAGGTAATGCAATGGAACAGCATGTGCGGATTAAGGGTTTATGGATTCTGTTACGGAGGAACCAGAATAATCATGTCGGACAACTGCATTGGTGATCCTGACGAAGATTATCCACTGGGAGCTACAATGTCGGGATTGCAGGGAGAAGTCTTTAAATCATTTTTTATAGAAAATGGTGTTGGTGGAATTAATATATTGGGACAACACCGTTACCATGACAAGTCCGACGAGGGTTTATTGATCGATACGGCATTTTTGGATAATTATAAAATAAACATGCTGCTCCACGGACATAACCACGAACCCTTTTATGAATACATAGGTGCCACTCCCACATTGGGAACACGGCCGGGAACAGTTTGTAAAAGCGGTATCCGGGATTATGAAAATGAGTTGGGATTCTTTCGCATTTTCAGGATAAATGGTTCATCATTTGAGTTTTCTGAACCAATACGATTTATCAAAAATCCTCTTGCTCCCTATAATGAAATGGAGTTAAATCTCACACTGGATTTTTCCAGGCCAAATGATGGTTCTGCCACAGGCAATACGGCTATTATTAAAAATGATCTGAATATCGGGTTACCCGACTGCCATATCCGTTTTATAATGAAAAAGGGAAATTACAGGGTAAATAATGGTGAAATTTATCAGGTCATTGCATCCGGAAGCCTCTCTGTGGTTGATGTCCGGGTTGATGTTGTCCCTATGGAAAAGAATGAAGTAAAAATTACAAAACTATGAAAAGCACTGTTGAAAAATCTGCGAACAATATCCTTCGAAGGGATTTTTTAAAAGGTCTGGCAACAGTACCGTTTTTGGGTTTGTTTGCTGTTGGAGTTAAAGACAATCTGGATAAAACATTCGACGAAAAAAACATCGATTATTTGAAAAGATTGGGAATCGATGAACTTAAGGCACCAAAAGAAAAGTTACTTCCTCCAACTGGCAGCAGCAATAACCGGTTACGCATAGGGCTGGTTGGAAATGGATGGCGTGGAGAAACCCTGCTGCAAAGACTGGGTTATTATCATCCGGATTTCATTGAGCAAAATAAGGTAAACGGCATGTTAACCGAACGGTTTTTAACTTCCAGGATGTGGGACGATCTAAATATTGAATTAACGGGTATTTGCGACACTTTTGCAATTCATGCAAAACGCGGCAGTGAATGTGTCTCAAGGGAAGAAATCTTAAACAGCAGAGACAATGGCAATAAAATCAGCAAAGCGATACAAATTTTTCCAAATTATCGTGATATGATAGCCGGCAGAAACATCGACGCCATCGTAATTTCCACACCCGATCACACGCATGCCGCCATTGCAACAGAAGCTGCCAAAGCTGGTATTCATGTTTTCCTTGAAAAACCGATGACGCATACCATTGAAGAAGCTGTTGAATTAAGAAATACAATAAAATCAACCGGAGTTGTATTCCAGTTAGGCCATGAAAACCGTCAGCAAATGAGTTTTAAAATTGCCCGGGAAATGGTTCAGAAAGGTGTGATGGGTGACGTTTCAATGGTCGAGACATTTACGAACAGGAACAGTGAAGATGGTGCATGGATCAGAACCCGGAAATTTGACCATCTTGGAAACACCGGCACCATTAACTGGCAGGAATTCCTTGGAAGTGCTCCCTGGCAGGAATTCGATCCAAAACGGTATTTTAACTGGCACCGTTACAGCGATTACGGTACGGGGGTGACCGGCAACCAGTTTTCACATGTATATGATTGCATAAACCAGATTTTAGAGCTGGGGATACCTGAATCTGTAGTTGCTACCGGGGGACAATACTATTACAAAAATCATGGCGATATGCCCGATGTAATGAATGCTGTATTCAATTATCCCGATAAGAAACTTACACTAACCTACAATTGCTCGCTGAAAAATGAAATTTACAGGTCGTCCCGAATATCAGGTTCTGAAGCAACCATGGATGTTGACAAAGCAATATTGCTATATAAAGACAGCCAGTCGAAACGGTATAAGGAGTATAAATTTAAAAATGACGAACCTTTCTATTATTACGCTCCGGGAAAAGATGTAGATGCCACAACTTCAGCAACAGCCAAGCAATATATAAGAGGGGGTTATGGGCCAACCTATATCGATGGAAGGGCAATTGATACCACTTACCTGCATCTGAAAGAATGGATTGATTCCATCCGGGGACTGAACCAGCCAAGTTGCAATATTGACCTGGGTTTTGAAGAAGCAGTTACTTTTAATCTGGCAAACCTTGCTTTTAAACATCAGAAAACAGTGCGATGGGATAAAGAAAATGAAAAAGCAGTGATTGGGTAAAAAGAACAAAAACAAATGCGGCAGTCGGTTTAATCAATACAATTAATAAATCCAATTTTTTACTATGAAACCATATTATTCCAGCGGACAACTTATATCCCTTACATTTCTGAGAGTTTTAATAGGGTGGCACTTCCTGTATGAAGGACTCGCAAAGCTTTACGACCCAGTTTGGTCGTCAAAGCCTTATCTGTCGGGAGCCATTGGCCCATTTGCACCCGTTTTTAAAAGTATGGCAAGTAATGAAGCACTTCTTCGTGTTGCCGATGTCCTGAATGTATGGGGATTGATCTTAATAGGGTTTGGCCTTTTCGTTGGACTTCTTGCCAAACCTGCCAAAATTTTCGGAATCCTGCTTTTGTCGTTTTATTACCTTTCTTATCCACCTTTTGCAGGATTAGGCATTAATGAACATGTGGAGGGAACCTACTGGATTGTCAATAAAAATCTGATAGAGATATCTGCACTTTTGATTCTGGTATTTTTTCCCACAAGTCGCATCACTGGAATCGACAGGTTCTTTCTAAAAACAAAAAGGCAGCCTGTTGCAGTATAATCCAATAATACGGACAGGCGTAAAGGGTAGATTTGACAAATGGGACTCCCCTATCGCAACTCTCAATCTAAACCGGGAAAATTTCTGCAGGAAATCCTTCATATTACTGAAAGTGCCAAACGGTTAAAATGTAAAAGAGAAATGTCAATCTAAAGAGAGCAGTATGCCTTCTTTCGGTTCCTGTTGAAAAATGGGCGTGCCTTTTAAAGCTACCTGTTAAATCTGAAAAACAGGAATCCGATTTTGCCTCAGGCTTTCCTGCCTGAGGCACACTTTTCTGTAAATGGATTGATAAAACTTCCTGATTATTATCTGGAAGAAACCTCTTTCACGTTAACTTCAGGCAGAAATTCTATATGAAATAGTTTGCTGTTTACAGTAAGTTCAAGAGAAACTTCATCGTTAGTATCCACTACTTTTTCAATTAAAATATCAGGTTGTTTTTCAGTTTTATAGGGTATAAGACATGTAATAAATCGTGTTTTTAACTCCTTCGAAGCCGTTGATGCAGTAAGGTGCCAGTTGTTTTTATAATCGGGGGTGGATTCCCCCCGGACTTCAGGAGGCGGATTGAACCCGGTAACCTGATTAAAGTTCAATTCACCGGATTGCAAAAATTGAACCTTAAGACGGACATCTCCTTCAGAAATTAAAAGTGATTTTTTCTTTTCATCAATCTTCATTTCCGAAAGAGCATGAAGCCACCATTCAAAAGTAACCGGTTCAGGTGCTTCCAAATCATCGAACAGGATAAAAACACCTGGGCGAATATGGACTACATGACGGTGAAATTTCTTTAAAAGTCCCATATAGGCTTCAGTTGCATCTCCCATAATATAGTCGTAGATGTCGTTGTTTTCAAAATGAGCAATTTTCCCTTTTGCTGCAGCTACCCCCTCCTGCCCTGTTCCGCCATTGATTGTAATGGTGTTTGATGATTTAGACTGCCTCTGCCAGAATCTGTGGTGGTCGGAACCGTACCAGGGATAATATCCGGTGGCTAGTGCAAGGGCTTCACCAAATGCTTCAATTGTAAATGCATTCTCATCCGGGTGGCCATGACTTACACCTCCATAGGGATCGCTGTGGAACAGGAAATGAACATCTTCTTCTGCATTACCCAAAGCTGTATGCAAAGAGACAAGACCCACACCGGGAAAGTAACGAGCCTGAGGAAGGTTAACAGGAGGTTTACTTCCAACATCATCGTTTTTTAATAACACTCCTAATATATTATTTGGATGACCGGCATTTAAATAATCGGCATACCAGCGAAGGTAAGGGTCATTTAACAGGGAGGAATAATTATAAAGCATTTCTCCTCTGCTTTTGTTGGGCGAACCGTGTTCTCCATCCCCAAAAGGGGAAAAATGGGCATATGGAGGATTTGTATATAAAATAAAATAAGGCGTGTTTTGAAAAAATTCCTTTTGCATCAGATCAATTCCGGTTGCTTTTTTCAGTGCAGTAATAAAATGAAGGACCCTGCTTTGGTAAGCAGTCCAGTATGATGGCCCCTGGTGCCAGCCTCCGTCTTCTTTAGCCCAGGCCGGGTAAAGATTCCAATGGATCGTTAAGGCATATTTTAACCAATCGGCTGCTTCTTCCCATTCATCCGCAAAGCAAATGGCAGCCTGCGCCATAAAGCCGGTAATTCTTTCCTCATGGCTGCCCCGGTTATAAACATGATATTCTGAACCAGGCCTGAATTTTAACCGCTGGTATAACTGTTCAACTCTTCGGTTAAGAGAGTTGTTAATTAATTCCTTTTCTTCGGATGTAAACAATTCATATGACCAGTCGTAGGCCCGGCTGCCCTGATCCACAATCCGGTAATTGGATTCATTGTGTACCCTGTCGGCAGTTGAACCGTCAGGGTTCCACTTTGCAAAGTGAAGCAACCGACGCCTTGCCTCCTGCCCGTATTTCTCCTCTCCGCTTAAAAGATACACCAGAGCAAATGATTCCATACGGTCACAAGGGGGGATTACCTTATCGTAAATTAATCTCCATGAATGTTCTCCGAATTCCGGCCCTATACCTTGAGTAAACTTAGGTTCCCGGGGAAGTTCTTCTCCAAAATATTCTTCAACTTCATTTTTCAATTCCGAAAGAGTTTCTTTTAAATCGCCTTGCGATGCCCTGTTTCGGTAATCATTCAGTTCCTCTTTAAGGATAAACAACCGGGGGTGACCATCAGGGATAGAATTAATTACCTGCTTCATGTCTTTTGGGAAAGGCCATTCTTTAACATCTTCAGGTACACTAAATTTTCGGGGTTTGCTATAAATGGTTTTCCCGTTTTCCACACCATAGCGCCAGTACCACTCTCCTGCTTCCAATGTTTCATCAAGGGCAAAAGTACTGATACCTATCCCTTTTCGGGTAATTACTTTCGATTTAAAGTCTTTATCCTTCGAAACCTGAAAGGTGTAATTGTAATCTTCCTTTAGAGGGTTCCAGATTTTTTCCTGGAATTCGTTGCCTTCATAGGGAACGTAATCTGGCGGATATACGATGGTTTTCTTAACCGGCAACCAGGTGAAAGGAGGTGGATTTACATTTACGGTACTACCATCTTCAGGAGAATAAGCTACCTGATTTTCATCAGGCGGGACATCTAACTGAGATAATATCGCTGAACTGTCTTCTCTTGTTTTCTCTTTGCATCCTGAAAAAAATCCCGCAGAGAATACTAAAAAAAGGATAATAGCGCACCTTTTTGTGAATAAATGAATGCTCATGGTATAGATTTTTTTGTTATCAGTTTTTTGTTAAAGTTACTCAAATGTATAAAAAATTGATTTATTAATCCACAGTTGCTGTAATTCTGTTCCCCTTAAGCCTTCATAAATGAAAATGTTCGGCAGAATATCCGGATTGCCATTAATTGGGCTGAAATCGGAATCTTCTTGTTGGGATAGCATTTATTTTAAGAGCCGGAAATCGAATCGCAATCCATATAAAGCGGCAGTGCTTGTGTTGCTTTCACCCAGAACCATAAAGACGATATCATGTTTGGGATCATAGGCCCAGGCGCGGTTTGCCCTTTTCATATCATCTAAAGTCCATCCCTCGGGTGGCATTAAATCTAACTTGTACCAGGTATTGTTTTCTATCCGGAAGGCCCAAAATCCAGGTTCTGTAGTATCGTCAGAAGGTTTACCCACTGTAAAAAAAACATCATCATCTGGCAGATAGACAGCCTCCCGGCTGCATCCAATAACGGGGTATCCATCTGTTCCTGCAGAAAAAAGCGGTTCGAGTTTTTCCCATCTGCCTGTATTGAGGGGAAACCGCCAGAGCTCATCCCGATTGAGGCCACCACCATGCAGGATCAACTGATCTCTTTTTGAATCATAAACTAAGGAGGTATACTCGTATAAATTTTGTGGCCAGGGACCTGCTTTTGTAAGCTTTTTCCATTCCTTGCCCGGAACGTCAAGCAAAAAAACTGAATTATCCACCATCGGTTTGTCATTCCATACCGTCATATCAGGCCGTTCGCTGCTGTTTGCCATTCGCCAGAAATAATTCACACCCATTACACCATAAGGAGTAGAAACAAGAAGATCTAACCCCGGAAGTGCCGGACACAGAATTTCCCAATTTTCTTTCTGTTCATCATACGTCCAGGTAGTCCATTTTGAGTAACCGGAGAAGTTGAAATCTTCACCGGAGCCAAAATCAGGATCAACAGGAGGGTAATCATTCAGCCATTCCGGTTCGTAACCTGCGGTCAGATAAACATACTTCATATTAATTGCCAGATTACTCAGAGGGTCCCAGGCATATGCCTTCCGGCCATGACGCATAAAAGGAGTACCGTCGAGCATAAGGCCTGCCGGATATACTCCACCACTTTTATCCCAGTTCCGCTCAGGATAAGGTGCAACTACTGGACTGGGAGTCCAGGTATTTTGTTCAACATCATAAAAGTCATAGTCATTCCCGCCATATCCGCAGTGACCGCCCCCCCAGTACAGGATACGACTGCTGTTCACATCAAATGAGCAGGAACCCCAGGTTCGTAAAGGAGCATAACGTCCGGGATTATCAAATTTCACCCACTGGTTCACAGGCATGTTGTTTATCTTTTCCATCTGTGCCTCATACCGTGCCCGATCAGGACGTGTGCCGGCAAGCGCTTCTTCCACCGGCCGCTTAAGAAGGTTTTCCTGCTTCGGGAGCGGCGCATCATTATTCCACAGGTTTTTCTTTTTTATGCGGTAGCCATAGGTTGTCCGGACCGGATATATCTCGTTGCAGCCTTTTGTATCCCCAGGACGCTTTGTAGCGGTCATCAGAACAATTGTGCTTTTATCCGGGATAATATCAGCAGTGGTATACCATCCGGCGGGAACAGTCCCCTGCAGTTTTAGCCAGCTGTCGGTAGCCACATCATAACCCCACATGTCAGAGAGATCATTCCGATTGTATCCTCCTCCTGCGATAATTAACCCGGTTTTTGGATCATATACGGTAAAATGACCGGCACGCGCTGCAGGTCCTTTTGTGGCCTCTGACTTTTTCCACTCCCGGGTCTTCGGATCGAAAATCCAGGTATCCGCAAGGTAGTGGGTATGGCTGTCACCTCCAAAGATGACCATGACCTTATTTTTGCTGTCATATACCATTCGGCTGGCAATGCGCGGCGGCAATTCCTTTTTTCCTTCTGCTGGTGTCCAGCTGCCCTGTTTGCAGTCGAATATCCAGGTTCCGGCATCTCCAGCAGGATTGCCTTTGGAATCCACTTCAGCCACATGCCCGCCACCGGCCAGGATAATCTGGTCACCAGCCGGATCATAGCAGAGGCTTCCACCCAGCACCGGCGGTGCAGCCTGCCCCTGACAGATATCGGACCATTCACGCAATCCGGGTTGATAAGCAAAGGTCCTGCCTCCCGTAAAATAAACCATCCGTTTTCTTTTGCTGTCCCAGGTAACCTGATCGAAAACAATATTCAAATCGGGGCGAAGGATACCTTCACGCATTTTCAGCTGAGGCCGATGACTGCCAATGGTGATTCCCTGGTAATAAGAGCACATATGCATCGGCGGAGGATTACCGTCCCAGGTGTCCTGTTTCTCATGAGGCAGATGGGACTCCCAGGTGCCTCGATCAAGATCAAAAGCCACAACATCATATTCATTATTGCCGCCCCAGGGTTCTTCCGGACTGCCGTAATCAGAGGAATCATAACCATGAAAGCCCCAGAGAAGCATAATATCTTCACTTTCTGCATAGCGAATCGCACTTGATCGCCGGGCGCCGACAGGATCTGAGGAAATTTTAACCCAGGTATTTGGCTGGAAATCAGTTGATGATTTCTCACTGCATGAAAAGAAAAGAAAAAATGACAGAAAAATTGAAATGAAACAGGTATCGTTCAACATTTTGGTATTGTATTAAAAGCAGCTAAATGGATAAAAAAATTAATAAATAAAAAACAAATTAAACTCACTAAAGCAAACAAATTCCATCCTGAATTATATTTTGGTAAGAGTTGTACATTAAATACCCTTGTGTATTATGGCTCCAGATTTTGCCTGTTCAGCAGAAAGTTTTTTAACAACCACTTCCGGATAAAATCTTACGAAATATTCGGCATCATTTATCTTAAGCTCAAACGATACTTCATTGGGATCTTCAATAAGTTTACTGAATGCTATCTCCGGTTCGCTTTGTTTTTTATAGGGAACCAGAACAGTAATAAATTTTGCATTTGATTTTTTAGAGGAAAAGGATGCGGTTAAATGATACTGGTCTTTTATGTGTCGTGTAAATTGTGGCATTGTGGTATCCTTATAATCAATTAAAACAGGAGGATGAGGAAATCCGGCAGATTGATTAAATTTCAATTCTCCCGATTGCAGAAAATGAATTTTAAGCCGGGCATTCCCTTGCTGTAAGACTACTGATTTATCCGCTTTATCCACATGCATTTCCGATAGTGCATGAAGCCACCATTCAAAAGTAACAGGTTGGGGAGCTTCAAGTTCGTCGTATATCACAAATACTCCAGGGCGGATATGAACAACATGACGGTAAAATTTATTTAATTTTCCCATATAAGCTTCGGTAGCATCACCCAGAATGTAATCAAAAAGTTCGTTGTTCTCAAAACGAACCACTTTACCCTTTGCTGCAGCAGCACCTTCCTGACCGGTTCCATCATTAAAAGTAACAGAATTCGACGACTTTGTTTGTCGTGACCAGAGTCTGTGGTGGTCAGAACCATAAGCCGGATAATATCCCGAAGCAATTGCCAGGGCTTCACCAAAGGCTTCCAGGGTAAATGCATTTTGATCGGGATGGCCGTGGCTTACACCTCCATAAGGGTCACTGTGAAATAAAAAATGAACATCATCTTTTTCATTGCCAAAACCGGTATGGATCGAAATGAGGCCAACACCAGGAAAGTAACGTGAGGGAGGAAGATCCACAGGAGGTTTGCTCCGGATATCCTCATTTTTTAATAATATTCCTAAAATATTTCCAGGAGGTCCCGCATTCAAATAATCAGCATACCACCTTAAATAGGGATCTTTTAATATGGAAGAATAAACATACATATTTTCCGCTCTCATAGCTGAAGGCGGATTGTGTTGTCCGTCGCCAAAGGGAGAAAGCTTTGCATAAGGTGGGTTGGTGTATAAAATATAATAAGGGGTATTCCGGAAAAAATCTTTATTCATCAGATCAATGCCGGTTGCTCTTTCGAGTGCAGTAAGAAAATGTAGCGCCCTGAACTGATAAAAGGTCCAGTAGGAAGGCCCCTGGTGCCAGGCACCATCTTCTTTCGCCCATGCCGGATACAGATTCCAGTGAATGGTTAATACATATTTCAGCCAGTCTGCCGCTTCCTCCCATTCATCCGCAAAACAAATGGCCACCTCTCCCAAAAAGCCGGTAATTCTTTCCTCATGGCTCCCCCGGTTATAAACATGGTATTCGGATCCGGGCCTGTACTTAAGCCGGTGATAAAGCTGCTCAGCCCTTCTTTTCATGGATGCTTCAATTTCTGCCCTCTCTCCTTGAGTTAAAAGATCATAGATCCAGTCATATGCTCTGACCCCCTGGGTAACAATTCTGTAATTCGCCTCATTATGTCCCCTGTCGGCAGTTGAGCCATCAGGATTCCACCTGAAAAAGTGAAGCAACCGGCGCCTTGCTTCCTCACCAAATTGTTTATCCCCTGAAAGCAGATATACCAATGCGAACGTTTCCATCATATCGCAGGGAGGAACTACCGTATTGTAGATTTCCCACCACGATTCACTGCTCATAGAGAAATCGGGTTCCCTGGGAAGTTCTTCCCCAATGTTTTTTTCGATACTGTTTTTTATTTCCGTCAGGTTTTCTTTCAAGTCACCCTGAACAGCCCTGTTCCTGTATTTCTCAATCTCATCTTTGGAAATATACAACCGGGGATGGCCAAAGGGAATGGATTGAATTACCTGATTTATATCTTTCGGGAAGGGCCATTTCCTTGCATCCTGCGGAACAATAAATTTTCGGGTTTTGCTGAAGAAGGTTTTCCCTTTCTTCACCCCGTATCTCCAATACCATTCTCCCGGTTCCAAAGTTTCTTCAAATGCATACGTACTGATTTCAATTTGTTTTCTGGCAATTACTCCTTTTTTAAAATCTCTGTCTTTTGAAATTTGAAGTGTATAGTTATAATCTTCTTTTACGGGCGTCCAAATTTTACCCTGGAATTCAGCTCCACTGTATTTTACATAGTCAGGAGGATATTCCATATTCTTCTTTACCGGCAACCAGGTAAATGCAGGTGGATTTATTTTTACGGTACTTCCATCTTCAGGAGAATAGGCTACCTGATTTTCATCAGGCAGGATATCGAGCTGCGAGATGATCGCTGTTTTATCTTCACTTGTTTTTTCCTTACACCCTGAAATAAATCCCGTTAAAAACACTGAAATCAGAATAAGAGCGTACTTTATTGTTGTAAGATTAATGCTCATAGATAGTTTTTTTAATTACCGGTTTAATATTATAACCACTCAAATTTATAAAAAATTGACTTATCTACAGCTAATTTATTCCTGCCAGAAAAAATATAAATAAACGAAATGGCTCAGCGGCAGCATGATAATGAAGTATTCGAGGTCATGCTCCAAATTGCCGGTTTGTTGAGTTAATTCTATTTTTATTATATATTTGGTTCCGTAAAGGGCCTGTTTATCAGCAATTTATTAACATCCGATTAGGACAGGAATTTCACAAAATATCCGAAACCCTTTATATCAAGCACGCTAATTCATTAGGCTCTTCAACTGGCGCCATAAACTGAGCAGTGAGCATTTGTAACGAATGGCTTAACAGTATAAAAAGTTAAAATTTATTTAATGCCATAATTTGCAGATATTTTCTGTATATAATAATCAGAATGTATTTGTAAAGAAAATGATTAAATTCATAAATGATGCTGACCCAAGGTACTTAAAAAACAAATAGAACAAATGCGATAAAAATTTTGAAAATCTGTAGATTTTTAAAAATAATATCAATAAAAAATAGTTCATTTGATTAAATTTTAAATATGAAAGCAAAAATTTACTTTTTTATTCTGACAATAACCTTTGCATTAAACACAAATGCTCAAATTGATTCAACACAAAGGGTTGATCTTCTTTCGGAAATTTCAGTAGATTTAAATGATACTATAGATTTGTTACCAAGCAAGTTTTTATTTACACAACGTATTTTTTGGGGTGAAAATGGACTTATGAGAAATTTTGATTATTTCAAATTATCTCCTGCCAAAAGACAAAATGAACTAAAAATCAGAAGAACAATGTTGGTTTTACATCAAGTTTTTGGCTTTGCTACTTTAGGAGGAATGGTAGCCCAGGGAATAGTCGGTTCTAATTTATACAATGGCAATACAGACCTTAAGGGGGTACATGAAAGTTTGGCTGTATTGGTAAATACTGGATATTTTACAACGGCATCATTGTCGCTTTTTGCACCGCCTAAAATGCTCAATGAAAGAAAAGGTTATAGCAGCATCAAGTTACATAAAGCCTTAGCCCTGGTCCATTTATCAGCTATGATAACAACAAACATATTGGCGTCAGCACTGGAATCTAATCCCGACTTACGTCCGTACCACAGAGCTGCAGCATTTACAGCTTTTGGCTCATTTGCTGCTTCCATGATAGTGATTAAATTTTAAAGTTATACCAATATGGGGAAAGCATATGTTTATGTATTTATAGTATCATTCTTTTTTTCAACAAATCATGTAAAATCACAAGTGAGATTGCACTGTGATAAAAAGCATTCTGCCATCACCTATTCAATGAGCCACCCTTTACATTCATGGAAGGGTGAGAATAAAGACGTTACATCATTAATCATAATGGATGAAAACAGCAACATAATAAAACAAGTGGCTGTAAGCGTAAAAGTCGCATCTTTTAACAGCAATAATGCAAACAGAGATTCACATATGATTGAAGTCACCGAAGCTTTACTTTATCCAACCATAACTTTCGAAAGTACAAGTATTGAACAAATTGATGAAAAATTGGAAGTAACTGGCACTTTGGTTTTTCATGGAGTTAAGCAGGTGGTAACATTTGAAGCCATAAAAAAAATGCTAAATAAAAACAAAATTGAGGTATCTGGTAATTTTTCCATAAGAATGACGCAATTTAATATTGAACCTCCTTCATTGATGGGGATGCAAACTGATGATGATATAAAATTATTTTTCGATATCACCTATCAGGAATAATACCAAATATCAGGTGATAAAAGCGATGCATTTTTTTGTATGCCGATAAATGAACTTCCTTTTGCCTAAACCTTCATCGAAGTTTACAAGGAAGTGAAATAAAAAATTAAGGGAAAGATATAGGTTTAAGCCTGGTGCTTTAACCAGCCCTTTACACAATCAATACCATCGGCCCATAAAAGAATCGGTTCCATCCAGAGGTTTAGGGTACGCCTTCTCATTTCAGGTTTCTTGCAGCGATGCCAGGTGCAATACCGCAGCCGGTTAAATATCCGCTCATCCAGTTTGTTAATTTTAGAATTTGACAGGAAAGGAAATTAAAATGGAACCCAATCTTATCGGAAAAGGAAGATTTAACTGTACGTATACTTCTCCGGAATTGATTTAATAAAAAACCGGACTTTAATAAGCATAAAAAACTTCAGGCAAACTTCAATAAATTAATGTATTTTTAAAATGTTAAAATATTTTTAATAAGTTTGGAAAAATTACCAACAGAAATTAACCTGTACCGTGTTAGCAGTTAAAAATAGAACCAAACCGGAAAAGCTCATTCCGGATTTGGGAGACCATAAGGACAACCTTGATTTATGAGAATCGAAAAAAAAAATTTAATACCAATAAACTTGTTATACATGAAAAATAAATTTAACTGTAAAGAAACCCCATTCATTATTCAACAACTTAAACCAGCTGTATCCATCCTGTTTATTCTGACTTTTGTTCTGACAATCAATGCTTCAGAACCAGCGCCACCTTTTTTAACGCCGCTTCGGTCCCGGGGATTCAGTTTAATTCCGGCTCCCCAACAGGTGAAACTTGGCAAACAAAATATAAATGTCGATAATTCCTGGATGCTGGTGTCAGAACCAGGTAAGGACAATATGGCAACAAAACGACTGATTCAGGGTGCATCAGATTTGCACAACCTGACATTAAGCAGTAAGGGAGAAAAAAAAATTATACTTTCTGTTAAATCCGGAACCGTTAAAGGCACTGACGATCCTGCCCTAAACAGGCAAGGATATCTGTTAAAAGTTGCACCGGGAAAAATTGAAATAACAGGAAATGCCGATGAAGGACTTTTTTATGGTGTGCAGAGCCTTCTTCAACTCTTGCGGCGGAATCCTGCAGGTCAGCTTGTAGTTCCTGAATGCGAAATAAAAGATTGGCCGACCCTTCAACTGAGATTTGTACACTGGGATACCAAGCATCATCAGAAACGTATGGAAACAATGAAGCGCCTGATTGACTGGCATGCCTTTTTTAAGGTGAACATGATTGCCCTTGAGATTGAAGACAAATATGAATATCCGCGGCATCCTGTAATTGGTGCACCCGGTGCATATACAAAAGCAGAAATGCAGGAATTGACACGTTATGCCCTGGACCGTTATATACAGATTGTTCCCAATGTACAGGCCCCTGCTCATATGGCTTTCGTATTAAAACACCGGGAATTTGACCATCTTAGGGCTGATCCTGTTTCCAATTACCAGGTATGTATGTGCAATCCTGAGGCTATCGATTTAATCTTCGACATGTATCAGGATATGATAGATGCCACACCAGGGGTCGATTATTTTTTTGTTTCTACCGACGAGGTTTATTATGCCGGAATTTGTGATAAGTGTGAAAATCCCTATAACGTGGAAAACAGAAGTCGTGCCTGGGTCGACTTTGCTAAAAAAGCTCACGACTGGCTGGCAGAGCGGAACCGCCGGATGATTGCCTGGGTGGAGTACCCGTTACTGGCAAAAGATATTCCCCTCTTACCGGGTGATATCATCAATGCAATCGGGAGCGATAAGGAATTTTTCGAGAAGCAGAACCAGATTGGGATGAAACAGTTGTCGTACAGCTCCATTCAGGGTTCGGAGTATCTGTTTTCAAACTTGTTTCCTTCCAAACTGGCAAACATTTCAACTACCGCGGTTCAGCGTGCATCAGACGGTGCCGATTTGATTGGAAGCTTTGCTGCTGCATGGGACGACAGTGGACTGCATGAAGAAGTATTTCATCTGGGCTGGGCAACGGTTACACAATATGGATGGAACCCTCAGGGAGTAACAGTCGAACAAAATGTTGCAGACTTTATGGATGTTTTCTATGGCCAAAACAGCCCCGATATGGTTCCGGTTTATAATTCTTTGATGGAAGGTGGTCAATTTTATAAAACCAGCTGGGACAGGGTAAAAAGCAAGGAACGGGACTCAAGTTACGGAAACAGTAGAGGAAAAGGGATTGGTACCGGGCGGGCCGATGAGGTGCTTGGGTTGCCGGAGATCCCTCAAAACGGCACCTTGGACATATCACCTGCATTCAGTGAAAGCTATGGGGAATTGATTGCCAACGCCAAAAACATGAAAGTTAAAAATGATGACCTTGTGAATAAACTTAATCGGTATATCGGACAGGTTGAACGAAACCGGTATAACCTTGAAGTATATTTGTCAATTGCGTTTTTACAACGTTATTTAATTAATACAATACTTATACTGGATGATGCTGAAAAAAATCTCATGCTCGCAAAATCTGCTTCTGAGGAGGGAAATCATTCAACTGCAGTAGCTCATATGGTTGAAGCCAGCAACCAGATCAAAAACCATTTGGATTGGGGCACCTGGATGTGGAAAAACCTTACGGAAACTTGGGAAAAGAGCCGTTATGAAAAAAACAGAAGTGTGAATGGACGCGATTACCTGTTCATTATGGATGATGTTAAAGACCATTGGGCTGACCGCCGAAAGGGATTGGAATATATGATTGCGCCCTTTCAACGCATGGATATGCCTGCCTGGCATTTACGCTTAAATGAGCAGATAAAGGAATATGCTTCCAAACATAAGGTTCCTGTTAGCGGATTGGAAGAAGAGCGCCTTGAAGATTAAATAATGAGTTTGGTTGCAAATAACCTGAGTGTAGCAACCTTAATTTTTTGAAGAGAGCTAGTACCAATAGTTATCGTTAAAATTCTGAAGATGTCTGAAATGCAAAAAAGGTTGCTGCCCCCGGTTATTTTTCATTTGATAATGGCTTTAATTACTATCCTTCCCCAGGAGGGACAGGCTCAGTCGTATTATGTAAATGGATCGGCTGAGGTTGGAGGAAATGGCAGTCAGGAATTTCCTTTCCAAACCATACAGGAAGGATTGGCAGCAGCTCAGCCTGGTGAAACCGTATGGGTTTATCCTGGCAAATATCAGGAACAGGTAAGCACCCAACGTAACGGGTTGCCTGGTGCGCCGGTTACAATCCGTTCCTATATTTCAGCGGAAGCGCCTGATGGAGCAGCTCCGGGATGGGTACCCGAAGATGAATCAAAGCGGGTATGGATTCTGTATAAAGGAAGGGGTATTGATATCAATCATTCTTACATCACGATTGACGGCATAAATGTTGATGGTCTTTGGCACTCTGATTCCTATATCGATCAGGATGGCGTTTTTCGTGATTCTACTTCCACAAGCACCTACCCTTCAGGAACCAATGGCATTGTAAGGGTCAATTCAGGCACTGCATCCGTAAAACTTCGCAACATTGAAATCAAAAATAACCAACTGCACCTGGTACGTGTCCATGGAACCAATGTGTTAATAGACAATGCAAAAATCCACAGGGGTATATCAAGAACTGTCAACTCATCTGTCCCGCAACCCGGAATTATCTCAGGTGATGAGTTTTTTCGGGATGCCCATGGAATAGAAGCCAGCGATGCGAAAGGACTTACTATTACCCATACGTATATCGGGTATGTATCCGGCGACTGCATCCAGTCGGGCAGGTCGGCATGGAATAAATTAACCGTTGAAAACAGTCATTTTGAAATTAAACCCATCGATGAACCCATCCTGGGACTGCAGGAGGGGACCTGGTTTAGCGAAGACATCTTTGATACAAAAACCCCGGATAACGGACAAAATGGAGCAGCATTTAACAAAGGAGTGATTTTCCGGAACAATAGCCTGAACGGAACAAAATACAGCCGTATTCTGCACGGAGCAGTATTAAATCTCAAGGAAGGGGTGGAAGATATTCTGGTGGAAGGAAATAAAATATACGATAACCGAATGACATTCAGGCTTCGGCAGCCAACCAGAAGTTATATAATCCGCAACAATTTTATTTTTAATAATGAAACGGCATTCCGGATTGAAGGTCCGGTTGATGATGTACAGGTTCTGAATAATACATTTTACAACAACATAACCGGCGTTCATGAAATTGATGGAGGCGCCACAAATGCATTTTTCTCGAAAAACATTTTTGCCGATGGCCAGCATTCAACAACGTTAAAGGCACCTCACATTGTTTGGAACAATAATATTTTTTACAATGTTTCCTCTCCGCAGGGAGATAACCGGAGCGTAGAAAATCCCCTCTTTATTAATCCCCTGCAGGATAATTTTAACCTGCAACCGCAATCTCCTGCACTTGCATGGGGAATCGGTGCCCGTCCATGGGATGTTCCATTTTTTACACTGTGGCATATTAGCACAAATGCACCGGTTGTGGCCGGCGAGTTATTGGAACTAAGTATTGAAGTAGTAAATTTTGGAGGAGAAACCGGAACCCAGACTTTGGAATTAACCGATGCTGAAAATATACAAATTGCATCGTTCGAAAATGTTACTCTTAAAAGCGGGGAAAGCCAGTTCTTAACATTTAAATGGGATTCAGGAAATAATGCAGTCAGTAACAAAGAAGTATTTGTAAAAAGCAATGATGACGCATACCGCTTTGAATACAGCGTTTTACTAACGGATATTCCGGAAATTAAGGAAACAGCTAAAAACAGTACGCTAAATTGTATTTATTCTGAATCCTCAAGTCCTTTCGTCGTGATTCAATATAAACTTCCTAAACAGGAAAGAGTATTTCTGGAAGTTTATACTTTAAAAGGACAGTGCATAAGAAGGTTCAATCTCCAGGTTAAAGATGCAGGCACACATCAGATGAGGGTTAATACAACATCGCTGAATAAGGGAATTTACCTGGTCAGCTTGAATACAGGGAACAAAAAATATTCCTGCAGACTAATGGTAAACTGAAATTTTTGTTGCTGCATTTTATAAAAACCATTTATGGAAAATCAAAGAAGGTTATTCTTAAAAAAGTCTGTTTTGGGAGTTGCAGGCATAACTTTGGGTGAACTTGGAACAGGCTTTAATGATGCCCAGGATTATCCTGCTCAGGAACCAGGTACAGCAACAGAATGGATAAAGGCAGCAGATGTTAGTCGTGTAAAACGTGATGGGAATTGGAGAGAAGCTACATTCAGATATGCTGAGCAGGCACATCTTCAAACTGATACAAATGGTTCTTCTCTGCTTTTTCACTTTGAAGGGGCTGATGTAATGATACGGCTCGGTCAACATGGAGTCCCCGCTTATGGGAATCCAAATTCAGGAATGCTGTCCATAAAGGTTGACGATGGAGAAGAAATAAAGCTGTACCCTTTGAATGAGCCACGTGAAACAGTAATTGCACGTAAGCTGTCATCCTCGAAGCATACGCTTCTGCTTATAAATAAAAATGGCGATACCGGTTCATTGAACTGTATAGAAGCATTTGGCTGCAGCACTGAGCCTTCTGGTGAGCTCTCATTTTCACTTTCGGGGCAGAACAATGCCTATCTTACAGATGCAAGGGCAATTCTTTATCTGGGGGATGAGGTAGTTGCAAACCGGTTGGTTCGTAACTGGCTGACAGGAAAATGCAGACTTACCGGGTTACCTCCTGGAAAAGGATATCGGCTGGAATTACATGCCCTGGGCTGGATACCTTATATTGCAACCAATATCAACATCAAAGCAGGAACTGAAACAAACCTCAAGCCTGTATACCTGAAAGCTGCCCCTCCCGAAATATCAAAAGGATGGCTTTTCCCACACATAGGACGTCAGGCCATACTAACCCCCGGTGAACATTTCAGGGCCCGGTTTCAGTGTCGTACAGATGAAATCATCGAAACCCACATCAGATCTTTGTCGGGAGCTGCAAAATTTTCCCGGAAGCTGAATTTTGAAGAGGATACAGAAGCAGCATATTACTATGACAGGGAAATTATATTATCAATTCCCAATGGCACTCCTCCCGGGCTTTATGATCTGGTGATTCGGATTATCAGAAATGAACCGAAGAAAGAGTATGAAATGATTTCGTTCAGCTCTGTTATGGTGGTAAAGGAATACCCTAAAAATCCGGTGTTCATATCCTGGGGACATCTGGATACGCAGGGACAATATCAGGCTGAATACCTGAGGGATCTGGCTGAAATAGCCAATCTTTCCGGAGCCGATATGGTATTAATGGCCTGTTCATGCAATCCTGGGTATATTGCCGGTGCCCTTTCTGTATTGGAAATCCCTTACGTCATTAATTTTGGCAATCATCAGTTTGCTGGCTTTGAGCAATGGTATGGGCCACAGGAAAGCATGATTGACTATGGTCCGGGGTTATGCATTCTGAACAGATCTCTGCCATGGCATGAAAGTACTGCCCAGGCCGACGCGCTGCTTTCAAAAAGACCCAATGCTCAGATAAAAGTAATTAATGCTTTCGAACATAACGCTCCACCGGAATTATTAGACAACCATAAAATCGCTTTGATACATGATGGACATGGCACTGACAAAAGAGTCATGAGAATGGGGAATACGCCTACCCAGCGGGTCGGCAAAATCAGTTCAGAAAGTTTCCGTATGATTCATTTTGAAGATGGACGTGTAGTGTCTTGTACCTATCTGAATGATGAAGTTGCCCCGGTACCCTTTCCCCGAGGTACAGTTAAACCTTTAAGAACGGACATAAATCCTCCTGCAGATGGATTAAACCGGGAACTAACGGTAACAATCACAAATGACCTCCTGGAACCATTTCCAAACTGCAGGATAACCCTTTTGATGCCGGCCGGCAGGTATGTCTGCAGTACAGGTTTTATTGAAAATTCTACTGAAAGTGACTGTAAACAATATACAAAACTGATTCTTCGTACTGATGTTCCTTCCAATAGTCTGACAGTTATTAAAGTGAATAAAGAATTGTAGAAGAGCCTGAGAATACCGGCAATAAATTAAAAAAAGAATCATTAGTGTCCGGTAAAAGAATGTTAATCATCCGCGCGGTACTTTTTCAATACCACCCGGAATGTCTGCTTTTGAGTAACTGCACAAAAAAGTCAGACATGGGCAAAAATACAAATTTTAAAAAATAACCAACAAAGTTATACCCGATCTGCTGTACCGGCAGAAAACCCGATAACCAAAATTTTACGAAACAGTTATCACCCCTAAAATCGGAGTATTTAGCGGTCTATCAGGAAAAACAGGAAACCTCGCAGGAAATTCCTGGAGAGGCATCAGTTATTTACGGACAAGGCCGGGCGAGTTGCAAGGTTGCCAATACACTGTTTTTCCCATTACCAGAAAATTTTAAAGTGAATTGAATATAAATTGTTATTACCAAAGTAAGTTCAAAGCTAGTATAAAGCTAGTATAAAGCTAGTATAAAGTAATAATCATATACTAGCTTTATACTAACTTATTACTAGCTTTATATATTGATTTTACTAGAATTAGTAGGGTAAAAAATAGTATTCATCCGGCGGTACTTTAATACCATCCGGAATGTCTGCATTTGAGTTAATGCTTGCCAATCTTTTGGTGAAAAGCCGGGTAAAACGCAATTGAGCTTTTTCCAATCCAGTTTCAATAATCGGGCAACAGTTGATGAACTAGAGTATCAAAATCCGATATTTCCAGAAATAGAGGGGGCTTACTTTTGAACATGAAAAACACATTTACTGATTAACTGCATGTTAATAACAAAAAATTATAAATAATCCGGTTTACCGGACAACAATATAAATTTATATTAATTTTATCCTTGTTATAATTAACGTTTAAATCTTTATCCTATGAAAATCTATGAATCCAGGTTTCTGCCTATACTCGCAGGTATCGTCATACTTGTTTGGATTTGTACCGGCAACATTTCAGCCCAGACCAAATCAGAAATTGTATGGGAAAAATCAGAAAATGGAGTTTCCATTCCGGTTCCCCCATCGGTTCATCCAAGGCTTTATTTAATGGATCATGACATTGATGATCTAAAGCGCAGGATCAATCATCCTGTTCTTAAGCCTGTATGGGACGAACTTCAGGAGGAAGCAGTAAAAAATGTTCAGGTACGTATTGAGGTGGATGCTGTCAGGTACCTCATAACCGGAAACAAAGAACTGGGAAAAAAGACTCTTGCACTTGCACTTAACACCTTACAAAATGCCATCTATGACGAGTCGCAAAAAGGGGTGACACGCCCAGTTGGACGTATGATGGTTACAGGTGCTGTGGCTTACGACTGGTGCTATCCTCTGCTGACTTCCGATCAAAAGACCGAATTCCAGAAAGAATTTTTTCGTCTGGCACAGCAGCTGGAATGCGGTTATCCTCCCCGCTCAATTGGCTGTGTTACCGGTCACGGTTCAGAATGGATGATAATGCGGGATATGTTATCAGCAGGTCTCGCCATTTACGATGAGAATCCTGAAATGTACAACTATGCAGCAACTGCTTTTTTCACAGGACACTTACCTGCACGTAACTTTTGGTATCAGGGGCATGCATTTCACCAGGGAACAGCATATTCTGAGACCCGTTTCAGTTCTGAATTGTATCCACTTTGGATTTTCGATCGCATGGGTGCAGGAAATGTCTACAATCCATCACAGCAATTTGTGCCCTATCAGTGGATATACATGAGGAGAGGAGATGGGCAATTGTTACGCGCCGGCGATGGTCAGAACCGTGTTCCCAAACTGCGGTCTCAACTATGTGCAAGTTATTATAAAGATGGTTATGTATTAAGCGATTACCTTCAAAATCCGGGGAATTCTACCATGAATCAACTTTTTGAGTTGCTGTGGAGCGATCCCGATCTTAAACCTCAACCCATTTCCGAGCTTCCTCTCACCCGTTATATGGGTTTTCCATATGGATGGATGGTAGCGCGGACAGGATGGAATGAAAGCTCAGTAGTTGCTGAAATGAAAGTAAATATTTATCATTTTGGAAATCACCAGCATCATGATGCCGGGGCTTTTCAAATATATTATAAAGGTCCATTGGCTATGGATGCAGGTTTATATAGAGTTTATTCCAGCGATCATAACAGAGCTTATAATCAGAGGACAATTGCACATAATTCACTGTTAATCTATAATCCGGATGAAAAATTCAATACCAGGCCTGAATTTGTAAATGATGGCGGTCAGCGGTTGCCCAATAACAGAAGAGAACCCAATGACCTCTCAATACTGCTTGATCCGAAAAATGAATACATGACAGGAGAAGTGCTGGCCCAGGGTTTTGGACCCGATAATCACACACCCGATTATTCTTATCTTAAGGGAGATCTTACCAAAGCCTATAGTTCAAAAGTGAGTGAAGTAAAACGTACGTTTACATTTCTAAATTTGAAAAATGATGAAATACCAGCTGCGCTCATCGTATTCGACAAGGTGGTTTCCACAAATCCCGATTTTAAGAAATACTGGTTGCTTCACAGTATGGAAGAACCGCAAATAAATGGTGCTGTTACAACCGTTACACTAAATCAGCGTGGCTGGACAGGTAAATTGGTAAATACAACACTTATACCTGAACCTGAAAATAGGGCATTGATTCCTGTGGGTGGGCCGGGAAAAGAATTTTGGGTGTTTGGTAAAAATTACGAACATGAACCTTTAAGAGGCAATCCCGATGATTTTGAAATCGGGGAATGGCGTGTTGAACTGCAACCTAAAACTGCAGCCGCAGAAGATTATTTCCTTAATGTTATGCAGGTGATGGATAAAAGTAACAATCAGGAACTCTCAGTTGAACGAATGGATGGAGAAAAGGTAATTGGAGTCAGAATTGCGGATCGAATTGTCGTGTTAAGCAAATCATCTGATTTAATTAACAGCTGTTTTACTCTTTCTGTTCCTGAAGGAAAATTTAAAATTCTACTTACTGATTTATTACCGGGAAACTGGCAGGTTAAAAAAGATAATAAAGTAATAATGCCTTCTGTATTGGTTAAAAGTGAAGAGGGTACTCTTTATTTTGAAGGGACCCGCGGAAATTATACCTTTTTAAGATAAGGCAAATAAACAAATACAAACTTTAAACGAAAAAATAACTGTAAACCATTACAAACGACCTCCTGGAATCATTTCCACATTGTCGTGCAACCGTTTTAATGCCCTCCGGCGAATATATCTGTCAGAATGGTCGGATTGAAGGTGCAATTGTCAGTGACTGTAAATTATATACAAGATTGGTTCTGCGTACTGACGTTTCTTCAAACGGTCAGACTGAAATTATAGTCTATAAAAATAAAATTTAGCAGCCAGGATAGTGGCAATAAAGTAAAACTCGATAAAACAAATTAAGGCGTCAGAAAAATATTAATTTTATGCATCTCAAAATTGATAACTAAATCATTTTAAATTTTTATTCCTATGAAAATATTTAAAACAAAATTTTTCCTTACCGGAGCTTGTTTTAGCATTATGATTTTGCTCTTTGCAGGCAGTATTTCAGCCCAGACCAAATCAGAAATTAAATGGAAAAAGCTGAATGACAGCATATCCACCCCCATACCTCCTTCAGTTCATCCAAGGCTTTATTTAATGGATCATGACATTGATGATCTAAAGAACAGGATCAATCATCCTGTTCTGAAACCGGTATGGGATGAACTTCAGAAGGAAGCTGAAAAAAATGTTCAGGTACGTATTGAAGTTGATGCAATAAGGTACCTGATAACAGGAAACGAAAAGCTGGGAAAACAGGTACTTAAACTTGCACTGGAAACTTTAAAAAATGCAACCTATGATGAGTCACAGCAGGATGTAACACGACCCATTGGTCGTATGATGGTAACAGGTGCTGTTGCATATGACTGGTGTCATTCACTGCTGACTGGAACTCAGAAAAAGGAATTTCAGGATGAATTTTTACGTCTTGCACAACAACTGGAATGCGGTTATCCTCCCCGCTCAATTGGCTGTGTTACCGGTCACGGTTCAGAATGGATGATAATGCGGGATATGTTGTCAGCTGGACTTGCCATTTACGATGAGAATCCTGAAATGTACAACTATGCAGCAACTGCTTTTTTCACAGGACACTTACCTGCACGTAATTTTTGGTATCAGGGGCATGCATTTCACCAGGGAACAGCATATTCAGAGACCCGTTTCAGTTCTGAATTGTATCCCCTTTGGATTTTTGATCGCATGGGAGCAGGAAATGTATACCATCCATCACAGCAATTTGTTCCCTATCAGTGGATATACATGAGGAGAGGAGATGGGCAATTGTTGCGGGCCGGCGATGGTCAGAACCGTGTTCCCAAACTGCGATCTCAACTATGTGCAAGTTATTATAAAGATGGTTATGTATTAAGCGATTACCTCCAGAATCCGGGGAATTCTACCATGAATCAACTTTTTGAGTTGCTGTGGAGCGATCCCGATCTTAAACCTCAACCCATTTCCGAGCTTCCTCTCACCCGTTATATGGGTTTTCCATATGGATGGATGGTAGCCCGGACAGGATGGAATGAAAGCTCAGTAGTTGCTGAAATGAAAGTAAATATTTATCATTTTGGAAATCACCAGCATCATGATGCCGGGGCTTTTCAAATATATTATAAAGGTCCATTGGCTATGGATGCAGGTTTATATAGAAACTATTCCAGCGATCATAACAGAGCTTATAATCAGAGGACTATTGCACATAATTCCCTGTTAATATATAATCCCGATGAAAATTTCAACGCCCGGCCTGAATTTGTTAATGATGGTGGTCAGCGGTTGCCCAATAACAGAAGAGAACCCAATGACCTCTCAATACTGCTTGATCCGAAAAATGAATACATGACAGGAGAAGTGCTGGCCCAGGGTTTTGGACCCGATAATCACACACCCGATTATTCTTATCTTAAGGGAGATCTTACCAAAGCCTATAGTTCAAAAGTGAGTGAAGTAAAACGTACGTTTACATTTCTAAATTTGAAAAATGATGAAATACCAGCTGCGCTCATCGTATTCGACAAGGTGGTTTCCACAAATCCCGATTTTAAGAAATACTGGTTGCTTCACAGTATGGAAGAACCGCAAATAAATGGTGCTGTTACAACCGTTACACTAAATCAGCGTGGCTGGACAGGTAAATTGGTAAATACAACACTTATACCTGAACCTGAAAATAGGGCATTGATTCCTGTGGGTGGGCCGGGAAAAGAATTTTGGGTGTTTGGTAAAAATTACGAACATGAACCTTTAAGAGGCAATCCCGATGATTTTGAAATCGGGGAATGGCGTGTTGAACTGCAACCTAAAACTGCAGCCGCAGAAGATTATTTCCTTAATGTTATGCAGGTGATGGATAAAAGTAACAATCAGGAACTCTCAGTTGAACGAATGGATGGAGAAAAGGTAATTGGAGTCAGAATTGCGGATCGAATTGTCGTGTTAAGCAAATCATCTGATTTAATTAACAGCTGTTTTACTCTTTCTGTTCCTGAAGGAAAATTTAAAATTCTACTTACTGATTTATTACCGGGAAACTGGCAGGTTAAAAAAGATAATAAAGTAATAATGCCTTCTGTATTGGTTAAAAGTGAAGAGGGTACTCTTTATTTTGAAGGGACCCACGGAAATTATACTTTTTTACGTTAAGCAAGAAACGTTAAGGTTGTTCAAAATTCGAAAAAGAAAAATTATGAGAGAAAAAATAATACAATTAACCCCCATTGTAGTGATAATGACTGTAATTCTATCGTTACTGTGGATGTGTAAACCTGCAAAACAGTCGGGTGTATATTATGTAGATGCGTCGGCAGAAGCCGGAGGTACTGGCAGTGAAAAATCGCCATTCCGCACCATTATGGAAGGTGTTAAAGCTGCCCTGCCCGGTGAAACGGTATGGGTATACCCGGGAAAATACAATGAGGAAGTGAGTACACAAAGAGACGGATTACCCGGACAACCCATTACCATACGTTCCACAGTATCGGCTGAGGCGTCCGAAGGGGCAGAACCGGGATGGGTTCCGGAAGATGACACCAAACGTGTATGGATTCGATACGAAGGCAGAGGGCTTGATATTTTACATTCCCATATCGTGGTGGATGGCATCAATGTTGACGGCCTTTGGCATTCCAATTCCTATATCGATGAAAACGGAATTTTTCGGGACTCAACGGTAACCGGTCTTTTCCCTTCCGGTACCGGGGGAATTGTACGAATTAACAAAGGAACAGAAGCTACAGTACTGCGAAATATGGAAATAAAAAACAACCAGTTGCATCTGTTACGTGCACATGGCAACAACATCCTGATAGACAATGCCCGTATTCATAGCGCCATATCCAGAACTGTCAATTCTCCTGCACCACTTCCGGGAATAGTAACAATGAACGATAATTTCCGGGATGCTCATGGTATTGAATCCAGCAGTGCAAACGGCCTAACCATTAGAAATACCTATATCGGATATGTTTCTGGTGACTGTGTTCAGTCGGGTCGGTCGGTTTGGAGTGATTTAACCATCGAAAACTGTAATTTTGAAATGAAACCCCTTGATGTGCCTATTCTCGGTTTACCGGCAGGCACCTGGTTTGGAGAAGATATATACGATACAAAAACTCCGGAAAGGGGCCAGAACGGTGCCAAATTCAACAAGGGGGTAACCTGGCGGAATAATACACTCCACGGCACCCGTTACAGCCGGATTCTTCATGGCGCTGTACTGAACCTGAAAGAAGGGGTTGAAGGTATCCTGGTGGAGGGAAACCGGATATACGACAACCGGATGACCTTCCGGCTCCGGCAGCCTACCCGGGGATACATCATCCGCAACAATTTCATCTATAATAATGAGACAGTTGTTTGGTTTGCAGGTCCGGTTGATAATGTACAAATCCTTAACAATACCTTCTATGGCAATGAAGTAGCAGTAACGGAATCGGGCAGCGGTGCAACAGGGTCGGTTATTTCCAATAATATATTTGCCTTCGGCCCTCACGAGATGGATCTTAAACCGCCTCATATCAACTGGAAACACAACCTGTTCTATGAGGTGGGCACCAAACAGGGAAATGACATTATTGAACAAAACCCGCTGTTTGCCGATTCAAAGAGCTACGATTTCAAATTACTGCCTGAATCTCCTGCCCTTCCACTGGGGGTTGGTGTTCACCAGTAATACCTTCAGACCGGGAATGATCCTTTTGATATAAATGATTTCCATTCCCGGCTGGAATCTTATTTAGTAGTGCCAGTGCAATCGCAATCTTCGAGCCGGTAAACCCGAAGGTTTCTGTAGTGCCCCTGGTGCAAATTATTTTGCTGCCGGAAAGCAAACTTGCCTCCTGTCAGAATGGGAGGACCCCCCATGCTGCCATCGTCCACAAACTTGTAGGATTCCTTTCCGTCGAAAAGCAACCTGATGGTATTGTGACATTGTTCCAGCCGAACAACATGCCATTCATTGGGCTTACTAACTGTTGAAATATCAGGCCCATTGGTCAGCAAATGAAATCCATGGTTCTTTCTTAAATTGGCCGCCTTTCGTCCCCGTGCAATATAGGAAGTATGATAACAGTTCATGGCACCGGAATGAAAATCACTCATGACTTCCCCTCTGCGTTCCGGCATAGTGGGATCAAAAATATCCTCACCGTTTCGTCCTTTGGCTGCCCATATAATGATTGCGAGCCCCTGTTCCCCCGGCTCGGTATAACGAAATTCCCATTCATAGGCCACGTTTGCCGGAAAATCCTTTTTTAACCACAAATTGAAATGCCCATATTTGTTCCGGGGAACGGTAAACAGCTCAGAGCGCAAGGAAAGATACCCTTTGCCACTTTCGGCAATTCCCTTTCCTTCCAAAACCCATTCTTCATGCATCTCTTTATCCCAAGCTTTCTGGCTTTTATTGAATTTATTTTCATAAATCAATGTTTCCTTCCTTTCATTTGCGGCTTTAAATTTTTCTTTTGAAAAATCGGAATTCATTGGCTGAGCATTAGCATATCTGCTGAAAGTAAAAAAAACCATACAAAATATGATTAAGCCATTTCTGATTATTGTACCGGTCTTACATAAACTCATTTTTCATTTTAATTTATTATTACCTGAATAAAATATCATTTTTATTTCCTGATACTCAAATATAGAAAAAATATTTTTAGCCTTTTATGTTCTTTATTTATCATCTTTAAAGTTTCTGTCTGTCTAAATATAACCAGATAGAAGAATTTTCACCCATCAGGACATCAATAGCTGAAAAAGGAAAATTAAATCAGTTTCACCATTCCAAAAGCTGATTTTATTCCACTTCCTGATTTCTGCCTTTTATTTAAGTTTGTTGCACAGCAAAAGTAGGATTATGAAAAAACTGGCAGTAGTAGCTCTGGGAGGAAATGCACTGTTGCGCGATAATGAAGAAGGAACCATTGAACAACAGGAACAGAATGCTAAGGAAACTGTGGAAAACCTGATTCACCTGATAAAAGACGGGTATGAACTGGTGATAACACATGGGAATGGACCACAGGTGGGAAATATCTTAATGCGGAATGATGCAGGAGAAAAAATGTATTCGATTGCCCCTATGCCTCTCGATATTTGTGTGGCCGATTCACAGGGAGGTATCGGATACATGATTGAACGCATCATCCGGAATGTTCTGAACAAACACGGCATCCGGAAAAATGTAATTACTATGGTCACACTGGTGGAAATTAACCAAAACGACCCTGCTTTTATTAACCCCTCGAAACGTATTGGCAAAACCTACAGCAAGGAAGAAGCCCACAGGCTACATGATGAAAAAAACTGGATATTCAAGCCTTCATCTAAAATCAGGGAAGGCTCCAGAAGAGTAGTCCCCTCGCCTGCCCCACATGATATTATCAATAAGGAAATCATCGGTTTACTGGTAAGAAATGGCAATATTGTCATTGCTGCAGGTGGTGGCGGCATTCCGGTTTACTATGACGAGGAGGGAAATGTGCGCACGGTGGATGCCGTAATCGATAAAGACCTTGCTTCAGGTTTGCTTGCACAGAATATTGGTGCCGATGAATTGTACATTCTGACCGATGTCTCGTTTATTTATAAGGATTATGGCCTTCCAACACAGGAGAAACTGGAGTTTTTAAATTATGCCGATGCAATGCACTACCTCGAAAAAGGCACCTTTGCTGAGGGAACGATGGAACCAAAAATACAGGCATGCCTCGAATTTTTAAAAAACGGAGGGAAAAAAAGTGTGATTACCGAAGCAAAAAAACTGGAAGATAAATCGTACGGCTCAAAAATTACGATGGAATATGATGAGCAGTGAGCTATGAATAGTAAACAGTGAACAGAGAACAATGAGAATTGATAGTTCAGAAAATATTGGAAATAATATTACCTTGGCTTAACATAAATTGTTTAAAAAATTTCAGCTTTAAAATGAATTTACTTTTAACCTATGGTAACATCAAACTCAACCTTTTCCTAATTTCAACATTCTTATTTTTGATAATAAGTTTAGGCTTTTATACTGCGCAGAAAGAAAAGCCGGCCTTATTGTTCCTGCTAATGGCTGGCTTTTGCTTTTATTGTTTTGCGGCTTTACTGGATCCATTTCTCAACATTTGGGATGAAAGGTTTCATGCCTTGGTTGCAAAAAACTTGATGAGTCATCCATTAAAACCAACTTTATATGATAATCCAATTGTTAAAATGGATTATAACTGGTGGGACCGTTACCATATCTGGTTACATAAACAACCATTATTCCTTTGGCAAATTGCCTTAAGTTTTAAAATTTTTGGTATTTCAGAATTTAGCTTAAGAATACCAAGCATCATATCTGGAGTCATTTTGATTTATATCGCCTACCGCATAGGCACGTTATTGATTAATAGTAATGTGGGTTATATAACAGGAATTTTCCTTATTTCAACTTACTACATTTTTGAACTAATATCAGGTAGACAGGCCATCGATCACAATGATATATCTTTTCTATTTTATGTTTCTTTAAGTATCTGGGCATTTATTGAGTATTATTATTCTAAGAAGAAGTACTGGATTTTTTTAATTGGTTTATTTTCGGGAATGGCCATTTTATGCAAATGGCTGGTTGGTATGCTGATTTATTTTGGATGGTTTGTTTTGAAACTTCTGCAAAAGAAATTTAAATTGCCTATGTACAAAGATTTGTTAATTTCCCTTTTAGTAACTTTATTAATTGCGGCACCTTGGCAGGTCTTTACTTTTATTGCCTATCCTGATGAAGCGGCTCAAGCCTATGAAATTAATGTTTTACATTTTATAAAAGCCTTAGATGGGCATGCCGGAACATTAGTGTTTTATTTTAAAAATTTTGATACGATTTATGGCAGATTAGCTTCTGTTTTAATCATACCAGCTTTCATGATAATGTATATCAGAATAAATGATAAAAAATTATTTTATGTATTAACGGGCATGGTTTTGATTGTATATACTTTCTTTACAATTGCTACAACAAAAATGTTATCATTCCCAATTGTCGTATTGGTAATCATCTTATTTTGTTTGGCTTCATTATTTGATTCTTTCCTGTTGTTAACTAAAAATTTAATATTTAATAAAATAATTCGTTCTATTATACACATTTCTCTCATTATACTGATTCTATCTAGATTTGATTTTGCTCTTTTAAAAGAACGTCATATGGCATGGAATACTGAAAATTCATACAACAATATGTTATTGCATAATAAAAAAATATTTGCTTCTCTAGAATTGCCTGAAAACGCTGTTCTGTTTAACGTTAAAGGCAGACATTTCATTGAAGCCATGTTTTATACCGGGAAACCCGCATATAACTTTATACCAACGCAAGTACAATATAATGATTTAAAAAGCAAAAAAAGCAAAATTTATATCTTCCGTCCTTCAATTAATGAAATTCCAGAGTATTTAAAAAAAGATACCTCAGTAGAATTTATTGATAGGGAATTGAGAGGATATGAATAATTTTTTTAACTATTTACAAAAAAAATAAAAAGAAACTCATGACAAATAGAAGATTCTAATAATTAAAAAGAATTATAATGTCATTTAACTTAAAGAACCGGAATTTTTTAAAACTACTTGATTTTACAGCAAAGGAGATAGAATATCTGCTTAAATTGTCAGGGTCTCTCAAACAGGCAAAGTATACAGGGACCGAGAAGCAGATGCTAAAGGGAAAAAATATTGCCCTCATTTTTGAAAAAACATCTACACGAACACGATGTGCGTTTGAAGTAGCAGCATTCGACCAGGGGGCACATGTTACCTGTCTGGGACCTTCGGGTTCACAAATCGGGCATAAGGAATCCATGAAAGATACCGCACGGGTGCTTGGCCGCATGTATGACGGGATTGAATACCGGGGGTTTGGACAGGAAATCGTGGAAGAGCTTGGACAATATAGCGGGGTACCGGTATGGAACGGATTGACTGATGAGTTTCATCCCACACAAATCCTGGCCGACTTTTTAACCATGAAAGAACATTCACATAAGCCGCTGTCGCAAATCAAGTTTTGTTACCTGGGTGACGCCCGCAACAACATGGGGAACTCGCTGATGGTGGGAGCCGCCAAACTGGGCATGGATTTCAGAGCTGCCGCACCAAGGCAGTGCCATCCTTCAGATCAATTGATGGAACAGTGCAGGCAGATTGCAGGTGAGTCGGGGGCAAAAATAAGGATTACCGAAAATGTACAGGAAGCCGTCCGTAACTGCGATTTCCTGTATACCGATGTGTGGGTGTCGATGGGCGAACCCCAGGAAGTATGGACCGAACGTATTGAGTTGCTTAAGCCGTTTCAGGTAAATAAGCATCTAATGGAACATACAGGAAATCCAAATGTGAAATTCATGCATTGCCTGCCTGCATTTCATAATCGTGCCACCAGACTCGGGGAAGAAATTTACCGGAAATTCGGGCTGGAATCGATGGAGGTTACCGAAGAGGTATTCGAAAGTAAAGCATCAGTAGTATTCGACCAGGCCGAGAACAGAATGCATACAATTAAGGCTGTAATGGTGGCTACAATGGCCTGATTTTCTTTGATATAGAATATCTTGACTTATCCATTGCCATCAGATTTTCCTGCGGTGTCAAAACGGTAATTTCGCATCCCGCGGAAAGGATAAACCGTTCATTCCGGTATTTTTCAACCAGGTTTTGGCCCATGTTAAAGACTTCTTCGCGGGAACTGTCCTGAACCAGAACGGGATTAATATTTCCTGCGAGAATAACCTCATCTCCAACAACAGAGCGTGCATGCTGAATATCCACCTGCCAGTCGAGGTCCAGGATATCGAGATTCAAATCGCGATAGGATGACAGCAGGTGATTGGTGTCGCCGCATATATGAAGCTTTATTTTACCACCAAGACTGTGGATGTATTCAATAAGTTCCCTGTGTCTGTCTTTTATAAATAAATTGTAGGTATCGGTATCTATTTGTGAACATACGGCATCGCCCATACCAATAATATCACATCCGGCTTCTATCTGTGCCCTGGCAAAATCTTTGGCAGTCACCATGCATTTATCCATCAGGCGGTTGGCAAAATCAGGGTCCATCATGAGCTGCATCATCATATTCTGCACACCTGCCAAATCGCATGCCTCCGCCAACGGACCTTCAATCCAGCCAATGATTGGGATGTTTCCCTGTGTTTTTTTTGCAAGCACCTCCCCTGCCTTTATCCTGTCCAGGGTTCTTTCCGATTTATAGACATCCGGAGCCTGAAGGGCAATAACATCATCAATATTTTGAACCACGTAATTAAGGCACCTGTGGAACACCATCGGGTACATATTTTATTTTTGCGCCAAATGCGCTGGTTTCCCGGTAGGGATCGGAAATAAGACCCAGCATATCGAGTCCAAACTCATCCATGCAGCGAAGGTTCGCTTCAACCAGTACGTTGTAGTCGGATGCAAATTCCCCGTAGGTTTTTCCGATAAAATTAGCCGCAAAGTACATCAGTATGGGACGAAACAAAACCTTATCGGGCAAAGCCCCGTTTTTAAGAAGATGGTGGAATTGTTCGGTTTTAGTCATAGCCAGAGTATTTAAATCTTAAAAGTAGGTAAAAACCTTCTGTTTTTCAACATTGCCGTAACATTTTCATTTCTTTTATATACTCTTCTGAATACTTTTACAAAATATCTTCAGTTGAGATGGTTTTTCAATTTTTTTCGGAGAGTTTTCAATAAGGTATAGCACTCCCCGGAAGTTCCAGTAGGTTAGATACCACGGGTTTATCCATTAAGGTGCGACAGCGGCGGCCCTTTCTGCCTGGAAATCCTGTACGGAAAGAGTACGCCCGTCGGCTGTTCTTACCGTAATATGTGTACCCCTTACTTCGTTGCGGCCGCCTGTTATTTGAAGCATTACACGATAATTTTGATCACGGCTCCTGAAAACAGCAATGTAGTTTCCGTTTGGAGATGTTCTGTCCCAACTGAACCGGATGCTTGGATCGTTAAATATATTTTGAAAAAATTCAGCTTCTGCCCTTAAGCCAACAGGATGTGCCCTGTTCCATTCAGCGCCCACACCGGCTGTTCCCAAACGGCGGTTATAATCCCGCACGGCAAACCTTTCTCCCAGCACGTGCATAATGTTTGATTGAAAACCCAGATCATCACTGGCCAACATGTCATCCAGATCAACATAACCCAACTGAAGGCTGTCGACCAACAAGGGACCTCCGCCAACATATCCTTCACCTGTAATCAAACGCATGGGCACAATCTCTGCCCTTTCAATATACCCCCTCATTTGCCTGTCGAAATGGCTCAATGCGGCTTCGTCTGATATATCCATTCTCAAAACCTGTCCATCCAGGCGATACGTAGCTCCGGCGGATGCCACGGCATTCAGGCGCTGAATGAATTCATCGACCCTGTCAAAGGCTGATGCTTCGCCCCTGCCCGGAGGCCGCAGCTGTACTTCGCGCTGGATATTTTTGGATTGCAGACCTTCTTTTTGCTGCACAACATGAGTAAGTTCATGCGCCAGCAATTGTTTGCCGGAGTTTGACTGTGGATTGTACTGCCCTTTGTTGAAATAAATATCAGAACCATGTGTAAAAGCTTTTGAATGGAGGCGTTGATTCATGTCCTGAGATTTTGGGTCGGTATGTAGCCTTACCTGGCTGAATTCAGATTGAAAAAACGGCCGCATAACTTCTTTGATGCTTCCGGACAAAGGTTTTCCATTGCCTTTTGTTGAATTTACCTGCTGTTCAATTTCGAAAGATTTAAAATTACCTTTATCTCCTGATTTCATTTGAAGTAATTCTTCTTCCTCTTCCAAAGGTTGCATCCGTAGTTTTGTTTGCATCATCTCTTCCTCTTCCTCAATGGGCTGCATTCGAATGGTTTCACATTGACTCATTCTCATCACTCTGTCAGCAACAGCGTCTGCCTCCTGCTCATATTTATCACCGGATTGGCCAATTTTTAGTTTTGGTTGAACAGTTTTTCCTGCTCTCTCTTTTTCTTTTGTCTGATAACTGAACATGATCTTATTTTTTAAAGTGTCCTTCTGTTTTTATGATACTCTCTTCTAATCCCTTCAATTATATCATTTTGATTAATCAGATTGCTTTCCCTGCCCAGCGCCCTTAGCGAACAATGCTGAATAATATTGATTATAGCCCCCCCGGAGATTTCGTATTTTTTGGCAATTTCATCAAGGTCGATATTTTTTTCCAGTTCAACAGACGAAGAAAACCCGTTCTTCCAGATTCTGAAACGTTCCAGGTGCGTAGGCATCGGGAAATGAATTATGGATTGAAACCTCCTCATAAATGCTTCATCAATGTTTCCTTTCAGATTGGTTGCCAGAATTACCAATCCATCATAGTCTTCAATTCGCTGCAATAAATAGGAAACCTGCTGGTTGGCAAACCGGTCGTGCGCATCGCGCGTGCTGGTACGTTTGCCGAACAAGGCATCGGCCTCATCGAAAAATAAAATCCACTCCTTGTTTTCTGCCCGATCGAACAATTTGGCCAGGTTTTTTTCTGTCTCGCCAATGTATTTTGAAACCATTTGCGACAAATCTATCCGGTAAACATCTTTCTTTGTTTTTTTTCCGAGTAAAGCTGCAGTGGTTGTTTTTCCGGTTCCGGGCGGACCGTAAAAAAGTGACTTGTACCCGGGTTTCAATATCTTTTCCATTCCCCAGTCTTTCATCAAAGTGTGGTGATGGGTTATCCAGGTTTCAATTTCATTTAATTGGGCAGTTACATGGTTGCTTAAAACAAGGTCGGTCCATTCCATTTTTGTGGAAAGATGTCTTGCCGGGAATTCAGCGCTGAAATTTGGCTTTCGTGATTCACCTATCGTAAATAAGTCCAATATTTCCTGAGAAACACTTAAAGCACCACTCAGTAAAGGTTCTGTTTTATCCAACTCTTCAAGGCTCAGTATATTTTCTTTATTGAATTTGTGGAACCCATCAAAACACCGTTGTAACGAAAACCTTTTCTGCAGATCGTTACCAGCCAAAATAAACATGGCTGTTTCGCCGGTTGGGATAAAACCCGAATGATTTTTTCCATGTTTTCCGCCAAATTCAGTATAAATTTGCTGAGTGGCTTCATTTTTCACCAGGAACATATCGAGCAATTCCGGTTTCACATAGGGCACCAAAGCCAGCGCCAGCAGAAAACGTTCTTCAAAATCAAGCTCATGCTTTTTAACAAAACTGGCAAATTCCGACGTGCTTCCATTTAGTTGTGGTGGGGGAATATCTGAAACACTTTTATATTTCGTCTCTTTTTTTGCGTTCAGCAACGAACGTATTTTCAAGATTTCCCTGAACCAGGCAATTTCCCGTCCAATATCGGCTGCATTTGCTTTTATTTTTTTTTGATCTACCATTCCACATAAATTAATTGATTGCTCCATGGCAGCTTCACAAGGTTAACCGACCATGGTAATTTTTCCAGCATTATGTCGAAAGTGTTTCTTTCGATTGTCAGATTCCACGACTCCCCTGCTGATTTTAAAATGCCTTCGCGCTGAAGAAATGTCTCCCTGAGAGCATTCGGATTACTGGTTTTTAGTGCCTCCCATCTTACCAGAACCGTTATAATTAAATGAACACACTCCTCCTTTTCTACTTCCGAAAGCTGCATATTTTTCGGTAACGGCTCAGTTACATCAATACCGCATAAAATTTTATTCAGCACAAGGTCTGGTTCCATTGCAACTTCATTGCCGGTTACAATAAACTGCAACAGGTGAACGGCCTTATATGCATGGTGAAGGCTTTTAAAATCAAGATTATGATCCAGCAAATCCAAACCTTCGAAAAAATACCGTAAAAAAGGATGGAGAAGTATCAGGCCTGCATTGTATATAAAAATATTTTCTTCATCTGTTGAAGATTTTGGAATAAAAGGGGACATCTTATTCCTACTGCTTTTGATGTCTTTTTTTTCATTTGATTTCGACATTTCTTCCGAAAATCCGGCTTTTTTTGTTTCCTTGAATGCAGGAGGATTCTCTTTCAGCTTTTCAAAAAACTGTTCAACCAATATTTTTACTGCAACCCAATTTTTATCGCTTCCGGAAATGTTTTCCTTAAAAGATTCACTTTTAAATTTTTCAGATACAGTTGGATTTTGCCTTCTAATTTCTGCTCCGCTTATGGAAAATTGGACTGATACGGAATCAAAAATTTCTTTTAAAAAATTAACCTTCCGGGTTTCACTGTTCAATTCCAAACTTTTATGAAGGTAGCGGAATGCTGTTTTGTAGAAATGCTCAGAAATTAATGGTTTAAATGTGCTGGAATTTTTTGAACTGAAACAACTAATCAAAATTTTATACTGGCTGTGGAAAATGTCAAACTGCCGGTTGTCTATCTTTTTTATCAAAGCATCCAGTTGTGAATTGCTATACTGAAAAACCAGCCGTTGCCTGACAGCAGGTTTTCCAAACACCGGCAACAATATATTTTTCAGTTTCTCAGCATCGGATATTAAAACTTCAGCAAAAATTTCTCCCAGGGCATCAGAACCGGATAACAGATTTGTTCCTGAGAAACTATGCCACCAGGGCATATGGCCTGTTTCCAGAAAAAATGCAAACCGCACCAAAGCATCATCAGGTTTGGAAGCAATTGTAACCATACTTTTTAAAGCAGCACTGCCACCGCTATCAGAAATCGGCAGTTTTATTTCTGCTTTACTTTTCAGAACCTTATTGATTGTTTCTTCTATTTCCTTTAACGCTTTTTCAACAAACACTTTATCCAAATCATATTCTGAAACAGTACCCAGGTCGATTATTAGTCTGTCAATCCTGACAATCTCCCCATTGCCGCTGATTTCTGAAAAAATACCATCCAGTGCAGGGTTCAACTTTCGCCTAATCACTTCGGAAATTTTATTCTGAATGAAAACAGACCTGCTCCGTTCGGGAACAGCTACTTCCACAACCTGTCGGTTAACGATATGTTTTAATCCGTTCATTCAGAAATTGTATTGTAAATAATTATGCTGTATTAAATAATTTCCGTATCAGCTGTGTTTTATTTTCCCGGGTTGTATGTTGTATATTTCTGCTGTCCAAAATGCTCGTTATCGTATTTTTTGACAAAACTGTCAATTCTGATTCTGATAAAGAAGCACCATCGCGACTTGAATTCAAGGCACTTTCAACCCGGTCCCTGGGATCAGAATCGCTAACGGTAATTTCACGGGATTCCAGAATTCTTCGCATATCGCCAAGCGGCAGGGATTCTAAATCTACTTTAACCCTGATAGCATCATCGAAACTGCGACTGCAATTGCGGAACTGGTAATCCGACAGCATTTTACTCATTTCATCACCACTCATATCTTCTGAGATATCAGAAAAAATACATTTCAATAAGCCGAAGAGTGTTCCGTTTTCGAGTAAAAAATTAACTTCCTGACTAGAAAATCCTCGGTTTTTTCGCAGGTAATCCAGCAATATTGCAGTTGGATCGTTCCCAGGATTCAGGCCAACTGTGCGGAGAAACAAAATGATACTTTGGTTGCCCCAGCAGCTAAGTATTTCACGGTTATAACATTCGGAAGCAACTACAACACCACAGTTTTCTTTCTGGTAATCAAGAATCAGCTGTTCCAACTGCTCGTAACTTGTATTATCATCATTGGGTATATTCAGGCAGTTTAACAATCTGCGACGCCGGTCAGGGTTTTCAAGCACTTCAGATCGGATTTCTTCATTGGTGAACCCACCTGTTTTTCGCAAATCACTAAGCAACAGTTCAAAAATATCAGCACCCTGAGGCGTAGGAATTTTCCGGAACCTGAGTGTTTCCATTACCTCTTTTTCACCCCAGCACTGCAATATTTCAATGCTGTAGCATCCCTGGCTTTCCTGGCCGGGTTGCTTTACTACCACAGTAACAGTAGCTTTATCGCTAGCTCCGGTGTCCTTGTTAATCAGCTCATAAACAAAAGTATCAGTTCCTGTAAATTCACTTTTTGGTTTGTAGATAAGGGGACCGGTTTCGGATGTTTGCTGAATGCCACCTCCAAATTCTGAAGTTTCGTTCGACTGAATTATTAAATTGGCGCCAAACATATTAATATCGTTTCTTAGCACATCAATTTCAACTGCGGTATCAATCAATGTAACAGCATAATCAGGACGGGCAAACGGCGTCCATTCAAATTTAAATCCTCCATCTTTTTCGCACATGGGTACACAGTTATCGGCACCACAACATAGGTAAGGCAGGTTAAAATCGGCAATTACTGTCTTTTCTTCACTGCTTACATATACCAAAATAAAAGTACCTCCTTTTGGCACACCTGCCTGATGGTCGATTCCCGGGTGCTTTCGTATAAATGCTGAAAACACACCTGTATCTTTTATCAAGTAAAATTCCCTTCGTTTGAAAGAATAATAAAGCCGCAGAAAGCGTTTATAAAACAGGAGATCAACTATTTTATAAGCCAATGGCGACAATCTTTGGATGAGTCCGTTAATTAAAGGTATTTCATCTACTGCATCCTCTTTACGTATATTTATTTTTTGCAGCAATTCCAAATCAATCAGAAAAAAACCAATGCTTTCATCCAACAGGGATTTGTATTTTCTCTGGAAACCTGCAATGTCAAATTCATGAAAACAATCCGGCAATGCTTCACAAATTTCATTTAAAACATCAACTATCGCTTTTATTTTTTCGAGATGTTGAGCAGGATTATTGTCATTGTTTTCACCATCAAACAGCAAATCCTGGTTTTTTTCCACAAAAGAATATAACCTTACAATATCTTTGGTAAATCCGCAAAAGTCCGATTTCAAAAAAACATATTCTTCCTGAATATCTTCAAAACTACAGTTGTAATCCAGTGCCAGTGTTTCGGAATTTGTATCAAGCTGTAAAGCCCCAATATTGAATGGTAAATTAAATTTAGTTTTGAGGATGTTGATTTGACTTAAGGCAAGGCCAAAATCCTTCCCTGTCTGACCTTCAATTCTCAAAAAGTCATAATCCTGGATATCAAAAAACAGGGGTGTAGAAAGTTTATCCTTTGCAGTTGACTGGTCAGTTGCCTGGCCATCATAATTCAAAATCAGCCCTTCCTGTTCCGGCAGGCATTTCCGGGCAATATCAAAGTTCCAGAAATCTTTTAATTTGCCCAAATTGGAAAAACTACTTTCCAGAAGGACATTGTAATACCAGGGAATTGAGCGGCTGCTCAGCGGCGTTGTTTTTTCAAGGCTTGGGGTAATCCGGATTGGAAGCCCGGCTTCATCATCAGTCTCTCCATTAATGCGCTTCAGATCAAAACTTTCAAGCATTAAAACCAGGCGGTTGTGCAAAGCTATTGTACGCTGTACCAGCAGTTTTTGCAAGTTGTAAATGGGCGGCTGGATAAAGTAATGCCTGTATTCTGATTTTTCACAAAGAGAGAGTGACGGAGGAATGGCCTCGCCAAGCATCAGGTGGCGCGGAAACCGACTCATTTCCGGAACACATTCCGACATCAGATCAAAAGCTGTATTTTTGAATTCATTGTAAGCAAGAATCAAATCCTGAAACAAATCATAAACGTACTGAATGCCAAGATATGAGGTGAATGTTGCATCCGAATCGTTAAGGAAATTCTGCAAAGTGGCCAGTTTTGTAGTCAGCGGTTCATTTTCGAAAGGATTTTTTTCACCGTACGACTGATGCAACAGTGGCCTGTATATATCGTATGTTTCTGATAGTGCTTCCACCAATTTGTCGAAAACAGCCAGAACTGCTGATGCATAATTTGTTGAAAAATCAGTATATCCGGTAGAATTGGTTTCGTTGGGATTGAACAAAACCCGCAGCAGGTTGACAACCGGAAGATCGAATTTTTCAGGAAATACAGCATCAAGTTTGCCGGTATTGGTGCGATCCCAAACAGTTTGCAAATCTGCTTTACCTACAAGCAATTTACGAAGAGTCAATATCCTGTCTTTACCCAGTTCATCACAGTTTTTGCCAAGACACGATTTCAAATCCTTATCAAAACTTTCAATAAAAAGCAACACCACTTTATCATTCAGAAAAGCTTCATCATCAAGCAATTCATCATCCGGTTTTTTTCCTGCCTTATCGGTGAGCAATTCATACAATGCGATGTCCTGCTTGTTGTCAGAACCAACAAAAGGAGCATAAATTGTTCCTGGGGGTAAGGTATAAGGCCGGTATTTCACGGTTACACATTCACCCAGATTTACAAGATAACCTTCAGATGTTATCCCTGTTCCCTTTGAGATCGTGATTTTATTATTGCCGGCATCATATTTGATTTCCAAACCGCAAACCACACCCATCCCGATTAATCTGGCCCTTGTCAGCCTGTTTTGCTGGTCGAGATAACTAACCAGATTATTGAGCTGAGTGCTGGTAAGTACCTGATTGCGTTCAAAAATCGGGTAGGTATTTAGAATTTCACTCATCGTATTTATTTTTAAGCATTTCCTAAAACCGAATTATTAAGTATAATGGCATTTTCCAAAGTTTCATCCTCTTCACAATCGTGAAGGGTACCTGAAGGATATACGTTGCGCAGCCGGCTAATAACATCAACAAGCTCTTTCAGGCGTCCCGATAGCGAACCATAATCTTTTTGCTTTTTCGCATTTTCCACTAGCCAGGCTTTATATTTTAGTTCAAATTCAGCCATGTGTTCACAGCTAATCCAGCAAATTACCAGAAAAACATGTGCAGGTGCTTCCAGCCTGAGTTGCCGTTCAAAAAAGCGCCTGAAATCCATATTGTCAAAACGTCCCTGCCAATGTGGTAAAATTACGCTGGCAACAAAGGAATACGGATCCTTTATCTGGCAGGCGTCACAATCATCTTCATCCAAAACAATACTGAGAAGCGAATCTTCCACTTTCGTCTCCACACGGTTAATAATAATTTCCTGAGTTGAACCATGATCAATAATCTCCTTAACCATATATCTTCTGTCGTTTATATTGTCGGTTGACCCCCTAATCTCCACCACTTCTCCCGGAAGTACCTGCAACAACAGAGGTTCGGAAACAGTGATGGTTAAACCGGCGGCTGAAAGATTTTCAATAGGAGTACATTTCATATAGGAAAGTGTTCCAAAGGCATCGGAAAAAGGAATATCCGACGGAATATTTTCTGTTATTTTAATGGAAGAACGATTTGTGCCTGCGTCATACTGAACACTTTTCACCTGGTAATCCGCATCGTTGACTCCTGTTCCTGAAATTAAAATTTTATTTGAGGCTTTGCTGGATTCCAATGCTCCGAGATCGTTTGTGAGGTTTCCTTCTACCCTAAAAAGATTTGTTGTACTGCTTGCTGAAAACAGTGATATGGTATTAAAAAAACAGAGCGATCCCTTTTCAGCCAAACCATCAGTTAAAGTTTCCTCATCAGCATCTGTAAAATGTTCTCCTTTAACTTTAGGGCGTAATAAAATATGCTCAACAATATGCAATCCTTCATGACTGAAAAACTTTTCAGTAATAAACCGGATAAAAAGCTGAACTGCTTTTAATTCGTACCCTCCTTTAAAAGTAATTGTATTTGCCGTTACTTTGTTAATTGAAAAGGATTTGAAATAGGTAAGATTCCCTGAATTATCCTCAGCCGGAATTGGCTCTTTTACAGTAATGACTGTTTCGGATGCAATTGGCTGGATTGATATAATGGTGTAATCGCCATCGATGCTGACAGAATTGGAAACCTGCATGCTGTTCCCTTCAAAGATTTTGCCCGTGATATCTGTTTGAATTGTAAAGGTGTTGTTTTCCTTATTAACGGAATATGTAAAAGTTTCAGAAAAATTTATTTTACCATCATTTGTTGCAGAAGGTAAATTTCCCGTTAAAGTAACTGTAACATCTTCCCCGTTAGCAAAGGCAGAACTGACAACATATTCTCCATCATTTCCGGAAGATTCAGAGATTTTCACCTTTCCTGAGGAAAGGTTTTCAATTTCATTGGACAGAGGTTCGTTAAAATCGGATTCCACACTTTCAGCCAAATCTATTCCATAGTTGTTGAAAAGGATGAACCGGTAGGCACCGCTGTCAGCAGAAAAGTAATATTTGCCTTCCTGAGATGCATTTTTAATCAGCTGCCAAAAAATTTCGGAAAGCTGGTTTTCTGCCTTCTCCAGCAGGGATTGTTCAGTTTCATTATTGTAAAGCATTTCGCCCAGTGGCGTTGCATCAGATGCAATGGTTTCATTTACAATTATTTCTGTATTCCCGCCGGTATCAGCTGCCGAAACTACCGTATAAATGCCATCGTTTTCCTCAGAATCTTCAATAACCAAAACAGCACCGGGTTCCAGCTTTTCTGCAATATTGCCATCTATTATCAGCTGTTTCAGGCCGGTGTCCACTGAAATGATATCCACCTCCGATTTCGGGATTCCTTCAACTATGTATTGCCCGGTCAGTAATTTATCCTCCGCATCAGTACTGAACGGTACAGCAAAAAGATCAAAACTTACAACGGCTTCAGGAGGGTTTGATTCCAGGTTGACGCTGATATTGAACTGAAGATAATTAAGGACTGCACAAGCCAGGTTATTGCGGTTCGATTCCATATTCTGATAAAATTCGTTGGCGAATAGCTGCACCAATTCATCAATATCCTGGTCCAGCTCACCGCCTTGCATGTTGTCAGGGTAATCTTCCTTTTCGCTGATTCCCAAAACATCATAGCCTCCGCAATCAAGCGTAAAATAATAATTAATGCCACCGTCTTCGCTGAGTACCTTGTAATTGTCCTTGTCCAGTCCATTTAGGATCATTTTTTCAAGCAAAAGCTTTGCTTCATTTTCAGATTCATATCCTTCGTAGCTGTTTAAAAGTAGTTCGGGCACGGCATTGGTAACCCGGACCACGAAACTATCGCCCAACCGGAAGATTTCAAAACCAGATGAAAAATGAATGTTTTCAACTTTTGGTTCATCAATTCCTACAAGAAACGATGTCCTTCTTCTGAGGCCTGAAATGTTATCGACGTGCCAGAGTTTGCATGGGGCCTGGTGATTAAAACCTTTACCCCTGGACGAACTGATGGCGGGATAAGAATTCAGGAAAGCCAGTTTATCGGCCACAAGTTCTTCGGGAGCTATTAATTCACCCGATATTTTAAAAGTCAGCAAGGCATAATCGGTAAATTGCTCGGCAAATCTGCCCGTTAGATGGTCAAGGAATTTATTCTTCCTTACAAAAAATTCTGAGTCATTTTCGGCAATGGCATTTAATGTTGCAGCGTGGCCGTTTTTATCAACATACAATTCATCTGCATCCGGCACAATTTCAAATAGAGGCTGAGTGTAGTAAGTCCTTCCGATTTTATAATTACCGAACTGAACCTTTTCCGCGTTCATGGAAAAAAGATCTTTTACGTGTGCAAGTTGAGAGAAGAAATTAGCAAGCAACTGGTCGAAATGCATCAGGTAACCTTTTATTTGTCTGGCACTGGCTTCCCTGCGGATATTGTCCGCTTCATTTTTTCCAACTAAAGGAAGGCCTTCATCACCAATCCCATATGTTAATGGAAATTCATTTTGTATACTTTGGTAACTTTCCAAATCCCTGTAAGTACCTTTTGGGATTTCAAAATCGAGAACAGGATTGTATAATTTTGGGGAACGTTCATCAGCTTCAAGCTCATTGATCAATGTTTCAACCTTAGAGGAAGCAGCCCTGAATGGCAACTGATCTTTGAAAAAAGTTATTTTTGAATCGAGCATGCTGAGCCGGGGAACATAATTTTGTTCGAAAGCCAGTTGCAGGCACCATTTCACGCTTACCGATTCAATTGCTCCATCCTCGTTGTCCTGCGGTATATTTGCTATTTGGATGGTTTTCACTGATACTACATCTTCCACGTCCATGATAATCTGAATAAGATCAGAAACATGGATAAATTTCTTCCGATCTGCTTTTTCAAGTTCATCGTTGTCGATAAAACCATGTTCGAGCGCCGGCCCTTCAAAAATCTCATCAACCGAAAGGCATTCATTTTCATTTGTAACGTAAAAAGACAAAATCTCGCCCTCCGTCAGCAATTCCGAAGAAATTTCTTCAGTCACATAAATTTTTGTTGCTGAAGAATCCGGATCAACAGCAACTGATTCAACGGTATAATCTCCATCATTGCTTCTCGAACCTGTAATGGAAATGGTATCGTCCTTTTTCAGAAGTTCGGAAAGATTTTTGCCAACTTCAAAACAGCTGTTCCTGACATCTGTTTTCAGAATGTTCAGTTCGTGCAATTTCCTGCATTTGTCAAGCATCTCATCCAGCGAATAAAAAAAGACTGTGGGTGAAAGGAATTTAGCAATTTCATGATGAATTTCCGCCTGTACTTTCTCCACATCAGCATCCTGTTCCAGTTCAATATCTGCACAAACAGCTATTTTCTCTACCTTCAGGGCGTTTAAATGATAAAAATCCTCGCACATATTCCGGTTGGCGTTTAAACGAGCTTTTACCTCTTTTATAATTGCATTTATTTTGTCAATTTTCTGAAGATATAAAGCCAGCAGACTGTCCTCTCCGTAGTAAATAAAATCGTTGATTTGGTTTTCAATATCAGCCAGACCCGGAACAGGAACAACATCGGAAGCTGTTGTTACCGTTCCTTTCAACTTTACAATGTTATTGACCAGTTCATAATAAAATTCATAATTCCCCGGGATATTGGAAAAACGGATGACGATTTTTTGGATGCCCGATTTAATGCTGCCCAGCTCATTCCAGTCGGTGTTTTCGCTGTCCCACCGAGGAAATTCAACTGCTATTTTTATGGTAAGCCCTTCTACATTAGAATCGGGAAGATGTTCCTGTATAACCAGGCTTTTGGTGATTGAATTTTCATTGAGATCGCCATATTTTTCGCATTTTTCAAACTCAAGCAAAATATCGTACAAAATGCCAATTTCAAGTGGGAGCTGATTTGTAATTTCAGGATCGGGCATAAAATCCAGTTTACTTTCTTTTTTATGGACGTAAACGGGAATTTCATTCATTTTTGATTTTTCAATCCAGGCATTCTTCACCCCAATATGTTTGCAGCTGGTATCGGTGAGATTATAAATGTCCACATCAATCAGGAGTTTCCGGTAATCGTTGATTGTTACCGGGCAATTGGGAAGTATCTGTCGTGCAGTAAAAAAATTCCGGATATCAGCTGAATTTTCATCATTGGGATTATTTTCCAGCAGATCTTCCATGATGTAATCAGCACGGTATCCCAGCTCAGTAATCGCATAAGCAAGTACCTCCAGTATGGTAACGCCCGGATCGTGAATGTTATAATCTGTCCATATTTTGCCGGCAACTCTTTGAACGTATTTTATCGCCTCTTCCCTCAAAAACTCGTATTGCTGGCTTTTTGATCCCGGTGTTTTTTTTGATATGGTAACTGATTCTGACATTCGATAATTGGTTTTAATCGCACGGACATTCATCCGCCGACGCTAATTCAACAATTTCAACAACATTATCTTCGCAGGCACATTCTCCTTCTGTTTCCAATACAGCAATTAAATGAGAAGCTGATGAGCCAAGGACTGAGGCTGAAGTGGAGGCAACTGCTTCATCAACATCTTTTTCCGGATCATTATCGGGATCCCCCGGTACAATATGGAACATTTCGAAGCAGGTAATGTAATCGACATACTCTTGTTCTTCCACAAAATTAAGGATAACCGATTTATGTATATTACCCCCAAAAACGATATCTGATCCGGTTTCATATGCCCAGGGCGATAGAAATTTAATGATTGCTTCTTCCAGTTTTACCTGGTAAATTCCCCTATCGGCACCAGCATGGAACCGAACATTGAACTTCACTTTAACTTCCTCAAATAATGGATTATACACGTAAAGATTTACATAGGGCGACCTGATTTTTCCTATAAATTCCTTAATGTCATCCAGTACCACAAGGCTGGTTCTCGGTTTTAATGGATCAACCGCATTCTTATTGCGGATGTTGGAAATCACAATTAAACTCACATTGCCTGGAGCAGCTTCGTTTACACTCATCGCTGTTCCTTCGTACCGGGTATGATTCAGGCATTTGACTTTATAAATCGAAGGAAAATTTTGCAGAATTATCCGTTCATAATCCCATATGGCAATTGCCCGGTTTTTGTGCCGGAGGCGCTCACTTACCCTGGTATAAAAATCGTTACTTTCTTCTTTGGTCCTGCCCCCAAATGAAGAAAAAGGTTGTTCAATTTTTTTGACAGCTGAATTGGCCACGACCATTTTTGAAATCGTTTTTTCAGGTAATGGTTTAGCCTGATAATCCGAATCATTATTTTTATCCTGAAACTCAACTTTTGCTACCTGGCATTTGATATCAATCAGTTGAGGAATACCTTCCGAATTTTTTTCTGCCGATGCCCTGAGCCAGTAAAGTTCATTGGTAAGAATGTTATTGTTATTTGATGCTTTTGAAGGGATGTCAAACAAAACTACACCGGTGGTAATCAATCCTTTGGTGGAATCGGACAAGATATTCTCATCTGAAAATTTTTCCCATTTATTATCTGACAGGTAACTCCACTGAATTTTTGGTGGCTTCAAATCAGGATTGGAAGACCCTTCAGAAACCTGAAATAATACAGATAAATTTTGAGGTGGAACAAGGTTTTTTATTCCGATGTATAATTCTCCTTCATTCGTATATTGGGGCAGAAAATAATTTTCGGTAGTGGTGGTTTTTATTTCCCTCACTCCCATTGGATGCACCGCAAAGAGTTGTTCAACACGTGTGTTAAAATCATTTGAACTAACATTTACAGCGTCAATGTTAACAACTGAAATATAATCAATTGAAACTGACTCTAATTCAGGGGTATATGGCTCTTTAGGCAAATCACCGGTATAATCAGACGGTGGATCAATTCCATTAAGAACTGCTTTTGTGTAGGATAATTGGTAATCTTTATGTCCAAAGTCTGTTCCATCCAAAGAAATTTTCAGAAACCCCTTTTGGCTCTTCTGGTCATATTCAATAAAAGTATTCAGTTCGTAATCACGATTAACATTACCCAGCAAAGTCTTTGGTGGTTCAACCGAAGCAGTCCCTGAAAAAGCGAATACAGCATTAGCAAGCAATTTACCGCTGACATCGGCTTCAAAAAGCGTATTTTTGCCGGGAGTTAAAAATTTCCAGCTTTTTTTGTCAAGCAGGCTGATTTTGGCTTTAAACGAGTTATTGTTCCGAACCACTGAATCAGGATAATAATTTTTATAGTAATCCCCAAATCCTTTGGGATCATCGGGAAGGCCAAACCATTTCAGGTTTACTTTTAATTGATGGAGTGATTTTTGGAAAATTTCCCAACTTCCGATATAAAAATTGGACGTTATAATAGGGCGGTTACCAAAAGGCTGGAATGGTTTACCAGGATCAAGCACCGATTGATCGTTCTGGACAATCAGGTTTTTTGCTTCACGGACATCCACTGCCACATCCACACTTTCCAGTTTTAAATCTTTCAGGTACTTATAAATGAAAGGATTTTGTTTGCTTTTGATATTGAGCAGGATTTTTGCTACCGGCCAGTTTGTATCTAACGGATCCAGCAATTTTTTCCTGTTATAAGCTACAATGGCATCCTGATCGCGGGTAATGGTGCGTCTTATAATAATTCGATTGTTCAACTTGTCAACTTTGGTGAAATGGACCGGATCTCCAAAGCTGTAAACCAGGTCGTTTATTTTATCGGTGCCCACATATTTAATTGCGTATAATTGATCCAGACTGGTAAAACCAGAGGTTCCCAGCTTTTTCCTTTCCGAAATAATGCGGGCAGCAACAGTTAAACCAATATCATAATCCTTTGATTGATCGCCATATCCAGTTGTTGGATCATCAAAAACGGGTCCTTCTGCCGGTTCGATTCCAGCAATATCTGCTGCTTTTTCTGCTGAATTTACAAAGTCGAGAATTCGTTTTTCAATAATGGGATCCACATCGTCATAACCTGCAGAATAAGTTTTTTCCCAAACCGGTTCAATCCATTTTTCTTTTCCGCTGAATTTTAAACGAAAAGCATCATATAATTTGTCATTTGTAATATCATCGAGAACTGTGGTTTTTGAGAAATTCAGATAAATGGTAATAATCCGTTCACCTTCGGCCAGAAAAAAGATTGGAGATGCAACAGCAAAACCAACATCAGATAATGGTCGATCTGCAACAAGTGAATCACCTGTAACTGATTTTGCAGTTGGAAAAGTTATACCTCCAAAAGTCTGCCAGCTTTTTTCTTCATTTTGCAATTTTGCTCCATTTCCATCTGCAGAATTGGCAACCGGGGAATGATAAATGCGATAATCATTTTCAGGATTGGCTGAGAGACCGGAAAAAATGTTGTGCTTATTGGTAAAAACAGCTTTCATTTCAGCAACTACTGCTTTGTTTAATGCTGTTTCCTCAATTGTTGTATACACCACATTATTGCCAAGTTCATCTTTTCCGGCATTAAACCTTGTATCCTTTTCAAGCAGGTGCGACGATACATTTTTCGCCAGTTCAAATATCAGGTAAACCTGATCCGGAACTGCCGGTTCTTCAACCAGGTGAAGCACATCACGATAGTAAAAATCCAAATGTTTTTTAGTAATTTTATTCATCTCATCCTGTGCATGTCTGAAGATCTTCAGGAAAGCCATAAACAGAGCAAAATGAGGAGAATTATACTGGCTGTCACTGATTAGTTGTTTATCAAAAAACTCTTTCCAGTGGCCATCATTCAGGTTATTTAAATCGTAATAAACAATTTCTTTAGCATATTCAACAACAAAAGTTTTGAGATTTTCAATATTCCGTTCATCAACAGCAACATATCCGGGTAACAAAGTTTTAAGAATTCTTTGTTCCTGATTGGTGCCATCACGTTGAAGCGGATTTTTGGAGTTGCAATTTACTGTCATGTTCCTCTTTTTATTGAGATATATCGGTTCCTTCGTTTATGTAATATGGATATACTATGTTTCGCCTGTTGTTGGTGGCAATTATAAGATATTCAATTCTTATTTCCACCAAGCCATTTTCATAATCCTGGTTGAAATTTATATCCTCTGTTTTTATTCTGGGTTCGAAAAAAAGGATGGCCCGTTCAATGGTTTCGCTCATTCTTTTGGCAAATGAGACATTTAAGGGCTCAAATAAAAGATCTTCCATATTTGCACCATAATCGGGTTGCATAATCCTTTCACCTTTTATTGTTGAGAGCAGGATAATCAGGCTCTGCTTTATATCTTCTTCTTCATCTGCCATTATCACGCCATGGTCGCCACGTTTAAAAATCGGTGGAAATGACCATCCACGACCAAGAAATGAATTTTCGTCAATTTTAATCTTTCCCATTTTATCCAATTATTACAGTTGGTTCACCAACGGCGGCTGTTGCTCCGCAAATGGCTACATCTCCTACCCGGACTGCCGGCTTTCCACCCACAAAAACAGTTGTACTCCCCAATGGAAACGGACTGGTAGTTGGCTGGTGCACGTTGGGAGGTAAAGCACAAATATGATTGTCACCCATTACTGCTGCAGGCATTCCGCCAATCAACACTGTTGGATCCCCCGGCCCCACAATCACGCCGCCATGTGTAGTTGTATCTGTTACCCTTGCTGCTGGTGGCATATCGTTTTAATTTATCATTACTACCGATCCTTTTACTACTGCCTGGCCGCTGGTCGACATTTTTGCACCTGCACCGCCTTCGGCCTTATATTGTGCCTGTGCTTTTAGATTTATATTTACGCCTTCCACATTTACATCGCCCGAAGCTTTTATATTGATGTCTCCCGGACTTTCCATTGTGATTCCTCCGGATGTTAATTCCAGTTTGTTGCTGTTTTCATCTTCAATGAGGATGCTGCCTTCGTCTTCACTTAAAATTATTTTATTGCCATTGGGGGTTTCAGAAGTGATGCTGACTTTATCATCGTCGAAAACAAATTTCATCCCGCTCCGGCTGATGTACCCTTTTTCGTTGTTTTCTTCTTCTGGTGAAATGGGAGATGGTTTTGCACTGCTGAACACAGAGCCAAGGATGACAGGGTCGCGCGGGTCGCCATTCAGGAATCCGACAATTACTTCATCATCAATTTCAGGCCGGAATACCCAGCCACGTGAACTGGCAGCATCAGTTGAAATAAGTCTCGCCCATACGCCATCATTTTCATTATCAATAATGGGTAATCTTACCCGAATTCTTTCTTCCCCTTCCGGATCATCATGTATATTTGTAACAATACCAATTTGTAATCCCTGAACAGCAGGAACAAGTCCCGCTGCCGGCTTATCGGTTATACCATCATAACTATCAATAAACCAATCCTTATCCAGACCAAACTCAATTTCTGTAAACCAGGATGTTTCAGCTGACAAACGATGTGCTACTGAAGAAACAAATGCAACTCCATTAAAGCGATTGCCAAATCCGGCCAGTTCAATTATATTACCGGGTTTAATTCCACTGAACCCCTGAATTCTTACTTTTCCTTTAATTTTTGACAACCGGCTTCGCAGAAGTTTGGCATCAGACCAGGCTTTCAATTCATCATCAGCTACTTTTCCTGTGTGTTGCATGGGCAATTCCTGCAATCCTATAACATTTGCCAGATCTGAACTGCTTATATTTCCATGTTCAGTAAATGAAGGTTCATCGGCCTCACCTTCAATGATTTTCTGGCTTGCGGAATCCCATGAGTTGCTTTTTACAGAAACAAACTGATCCCTTGCATCCATACCGGCTTCAAAATCGTAAACATTATGTCCATAGGCCAATTCTAATAAAGGTTCAGCGGAAAGATCAGGAGCTTTCACCGTAATCTTTCCGTCATCAACAAAAACAAGCTTGCCGTTTACTTCGGCGCGTGTCACAAGAAAATCCCAATCGGTGACATGATGTTGAACCATTTCCAAATGTGTTACCGATGTGGCTTCAACTTCAGCATTAAGACCGTAACTGCCAATAATTTCTTCAAACACATCACTGTCTTTCACTTCTTCAAAATATTTATTTTTCCTTCCGATGGTCATTTTTATACTTTCATCTTTCAGCTCAACAGTTAAAAAAGAGGGTTTATCTTTTTTAGACTGAATGCTATGTTTTGTAATGATCCCCTTAAAAATGGTGCTTTCATCGGAATGATAACCGGCCTTAATTTCCAGTTCATTTCCCGGAATAAACAGATCGCCTGAACTCACTTCAAAATCTTCTTTTGGCACACTTCCATCCACTATTGCAATACGGGCGACAGGAATTTTATTTACCGATTTAATAACAAAAATGCTTTCAATACCAATTACACTGCTTATTTCGTTTCCGTTTGACAATACAGTAAAAGTTGCAAGATCGGTCTCTGCTTGTGTTGGTATTATTCTTGAATCAGCCATTTTCTTTTTTATCTATTGGTGGAAGTACAAGTTGCTGTCCTGCCTGTAATTTTCTGAAATTATTAATGTTGTTCACCCGTGCTATTTCCAGGTAATATCTGGAATCGCCATATGTTTTTTTTGAAATAAGTGGTAGAGTTTCCCCTTCTTTTACAATTTTGTAATGAGTGAGATCGGGAGATGTCAGCCGCGCCTGGGCTGCCTGTTCTGTGCGCGATACAGATTGTTTGAATGTGGCATTAATATTAGCCCTTAGAGGAGCCCCCGAAGAGTGGAAAAGTTTATAAGTTACTGTTGCGGATTCCATCACACCATTAAAGATAAACGTCCCCCAGCTGAGCTGAAGAAAGTTTGGCTCATGTGTCGAGCCATTTAATTCCTGGGTGATGAAAAAGAAACTGTCAATTTTTTCCTGTACGTACCCAACTTCACCAACTGCAGGGTTTAAATCTACTGAAGTGCTGCCAACACCCGAAACTCCGGTTCCGTCTAAAAGAAAATCAAAGGAAACACTGTCCGATTTTAATCGCCGGTACGACTGAGTTTCAGCAGTTCCACCCTGCGGTGTTTCATCAATCCAAACCGACCGGTAATTTTGACTAAAAGTGTTAGGATTGTACATAACTGTAAATTTATCGCCTGTTTTAGTAGTAAAATCCACATCTTCAAAAGCTTCGATCGTTAATTTGGCAACTTCTGCAAGTCCGTCAAATAAATTTTTTAGTCCCATCAGCGTTCTTTTTTATCTTTGATGATTTGAAGCAGCAATTCTATGTTTTCAGAGCAGCAATCCTTTTTTTCGACTCCGGTAGAATTCCTGTTTCCTGTATCGATTTTCCTGTTATTCCGATGAGAATCCTCAATAGTGGCCCTGATAACCAATTCCCTTATTTCAATCATTTTACTTTTATTATAATAATGAAGTCACATCAAGTCTTCTAAAATACTGATATGCAAATTCGATGCTTTCAATTACAATGGAACCCTGTTCAGCATTGAATTCAGAAATGTCCCATTTTACGGGCCATGCCTTTATAAAATTCCAACCCTGTATTGGAATATGATCGCCATTCAACAGGATAACTGTAATGTCATTTGCTTCGAATGCATAATTTTCCACTGAATCTTTAAACCACTGCATCAATTGAGAACCCACTAGCATGCCTCTTTTTAATATCAGGTTTTGATAAGTCACCGGATTGGGCAGTTTATGTTTAAACCTGTTTTCGCCTCCTTCGTGGTATTCTTCAATACTTATATCGGCATTTATGCCCGACACGGACTGAAAGCCTATGTCGGGAATGCCCGGATATTTGAGCAACAATCCTTCAAACCGAACAAGAAAATGGAAACCAACCGGTGGATAAAAAAGTGCCATGAAATTTAATAATTGTTAAGGGCTACGAAAATTCAATATTTAAACCTTCGTGACACAATTCAATACTTTCAATTGCCACTTCATTTCCTGTAGAATTTAAAGTGGGTCCTTCCACTTTACACGGATATGCATTTTTTACTTTCCAGGAAACAACCGGTTCATGTTCTTCATTCAGCAACGATATTGTCAAATCCCTTCGTTCAATGCTATTCAGTTTAACTGTATTGAGCCATTGAAAAAATTCATTGTCGCTTTTTACCATTCCCCGTTTAAGGGTTATGTTTGAATACTGAGGAATGCCGGGCATTTTAGTCACCTGGTATTCAGGAGAGCTGCCTTCCCTGTAATCGATGTTTTGCAATTCAACAGTCAGCCCCGAAACTTCAGTAAAGCCAATTCTTTGTCCACCCCATTCTGCCTGGAAATGGAAAACTGTAACCGGATAATTAATTGCCATAACTTTATTGTTTTAAAATTTTATTTATTTGAATAGTTATTTATGATTCCTGTAACTTATGGGAGAATTTTAATACGATAAATTCAGCCGGACGAACGGCTGCCAGTCCAATTTCAATGTTCATCCTTCCTTCAAGGATATCCTGGGAAGTCATTGTTTCTCCAAGTCCGACTTTTACATAATAGGCGTCATCTGTTTTTGCACCGGCCAGTGCCCCATCCCTCCACAAAATGGAAAGAAAGTTCTCAATCATAGATTTGGCACGCAACCAGGTATTGGCATTATTTGGTTCGAACACCACAAATTCAGTAGCCTTTTTAACCGATTCCTCAATATAAATATAAAGTCGTCGGACGGATACATAGCGCCATTCGTTATCGTTTCCTGCCAATGTACGTGCTCCCCAAACCAGTGTGCCCTTCCCGGCAAATACCCTAATGGCATTGATGGATTTTCCAGTTGATGCATCAACATTTAATGATTCCTGCTCTTCATGCGTGATTTTAACAACAGGGCCAACAACAGATCTTAAACCTACATTTGCTGGAGCTTTCCAGACACCACGTTCCCGATCCACCCGAGCATAGATTCCGGCAATTGTGCCGCAGGGAGTCAGTTCTACATAAATTTTTCTAATTTCTGCCAGAATAGAACGGTATAAACTTGGATGGCTTGCACTTAAATCGCTGAGGGTGTCACCAGCTACATCATCAACAGTAGCAATAGCGCCATTTTCTGTGTGTATGTCCACATCAACCGCCGACTCATCGAAACCATAATTAAGTATTGTTTTCAGCGCGGGATAATACGCTGCGCCATACTTCATGTTATCGGAACCAACAGCTGTGCGAAAGGCACCAATATCAGTTCCAAACACATCAGAAATTGTAAACCTGTCCTGCAGCTTTGCACAATGTGCCAGCGAAGCACTAATAACGGATCCATATTCATCGACAGTATCCAGGGAAGGTGCATCAGGAAAAACCAGCAATGTCGGCTCATCTACTTTTTCAAGCTCCTGGATTCCCTTTGTAATACCAGTGGAATTATCGGCAGGTGCTGCAACTGCATCAGTATAAGTTCCAACTGACTGAATATAACAAGGTCCACCCCCATTGTTGAAATACATTTGCACCTGATAGTACATTTTATAATCGGAAGGTGACGCTAATGTAGCTGTTATTTGCCTGTTGGTTATAACATTGCCGGCATCGAGAGTGTCGGCAACAGTAACTGAAATGTCTTCATTGTTTGGACCGCCAAAAATCTCTTCAAACTCCAAAAGAGAGCTGATTCTTGTAGCTTTAAACAGGAGTTTTGCATCATCACCGCTTTCAGTAGCACGTTCGGTATACCCAATAAAAGCGGGTATGGCTGTTTCAACACCTGCTACCGAAGCAGGCAATTTCGAAATCTCTTCAATATAGACTCCCGGTGTTTTATAATTTGCCATTTAATCAATTTTTATGGTTTATATTCGCTGTAATATTATGATTCCTGCAATTTATGGGAGAATTTCAGGATAATGAATTCAGCTGGCCTGACTGCTGCCATTCCAATTTCTATGTTCATCCTGCCTTCCAAAATATCCAGGGCAGTCATTGTTTCGCCAAGGCCTACTTTTACAAAAAATGCCTGCTCTGGTTTTGCCCCGGCTAATGCACCATCTCTCCATAATCCGGTGAGAAAATTTTCAATCATGGCTTTTGTCCGCAGCCACGTTTTAGCATTATTTGGCTCAAATACCACAAATTCAGTAGCTTTTTTGACGGATTCCTCAACAAAAATGAACAATCTCCTAACAGGAATATACCGCCATTCATTATCATTGCCAGCCAGCGTACGGGCCCCCCAAACTATTGTCCCCTTACCTGCAAATTTTCGAATTACATTAATGGATTTACCCGATGTGGCATCTACATTAAAATTCATTTGCTGTTCACTGGTAACCAGTTCCGATGGTTCCTTTACCAGCCTCAGGCTAACATTTGCAGGTGCCTTCCAAACTCCCCTTGAAAAATCAACACGGGCATAAACACCCGACATGGTAGCAGAGGGATAAAGTTCAACTTCAAAGGTTTTATTGATTTCGCGAATTATATTGTTTAAAAGCGTTTTGTCTGCCAGAACTTTATCAATTCCACCTTCGAGGGTTGTTCCGGAAACAGCAGCATTGGCAGAATGTGATGTGGAAAGCGTAATACTATTACCGGCAGTGCCGGCAACATTGGCAACAATTGTAATTACATTTCCCGAACTTGCAGCGCTTACATTTCCAAGTCCATCAATTGCTGCCGCCAAATTGCCGGCAGTAGTGGCATTGTCAGTTGCAGCTGTCCATTCAGAACCTTCAACCAGGGCATTTCCATCAACAGTTACTGTTGCCCCTCCGACTGCTCCAAAATCAACAATAGTAACCGTTCCTGAGGCTGCCACATCTGAGATACCTTCACCGATAACAGCCAGAGTGGAGTTGTTGTAAATTGCCCCGGTCCGGTTGTCGGTGATTGTAGCATCACCATGTTTAAAATTAAGTTTTAGGGTAGTCCTCAATGAGGGGTAATAACAAGCACCATATTTCAGATAATCGGTGCCTACATCATCCCTGAAATTTACTGCATCCTGGTTTACAGTTCCCGCAGAATCGTAAAATACATCCATAATCGCAAAACGATCCTGCAGTTTGTTACACTGGGCAAGCATGTCGTCGTTAATCGTTTTGCGGTTTATTGCCCCTAATAAAATGGCTTCCGGGACGACCAGCAGTGTTACTTCATCTTCCTTTTCAACTGCGGCCAGGCCCATCTGCAAATCAGTAACACTTAAAAGAGTGAATGGATCTGCAGGGACAGCTGCAATATCCTTGTAGGTAGTACCAACCGAAACCACATAACATGGGCCTCCTCCATTCCCAAAATACATTACTAAATTATAATACAATGTATATGGCGACAAACTGGTTACAGCGGCCACAGCAATATGGGTTTCCTCTTCTGTAATGCTCGTTCCGGTGAGTGTAACCGATAGTTTTTCGCCAAAAGATCCGCCAAATATTTCCTGGTATTCCAGCAAAGAGGTGATTCTTACAGGTGTAGCAGGATCAATAATTTCCCCGTTCCTTTCCCTTTTTTCCGTGTAACCGATGAATGCAGGAATTGCTGTGGCAACCGGAGCTACCGAGGCAGGTAACTTCGATATTTCCTCGACATAAACACCGGGAGTTTTGTAATTCGCCATAACACTTTAGTTTAATTTTGTTTTTGAACTAATTTATTCTTTATTCACTTATATAAATACGAAAACCTCAGATTCCTTTCTGCCTGCAAAAGACTTTATAATTCCTGCTGGCGAAGGATTGGCTAAATCTGAAACTAATGTTTCATTGTCGGAAGCTTGCCTTAATTCAATTTTAAGCTTTGGCTTTTCATAAAAAGGTATCTTTTGTGCTGAATTAAACACCAGTACTTTATGACCGTTGATAAGGATATCATAACTCAGTTTTGCCGCTGAAACCGGAACTGAACCATTCCCATTAATAGCTTCCACCAGATTGGTTGCAGTTTCTGCAGAAGTTTCCCCGTTGGAGAAATCTGCTCCTTCCTTAAATTCTGTTCCGTTAATGTGCACGGAATATCCGGTAACATCATTATTTATAACAGTTACTATTCCTCTGGCTGCCACACTACCAGAGCCTCCTGACAGTGTTTTGCCTGATAAACCAACTGCCGGAAAAACCCCGCCACCTGAATATTCAAGTGCAATTGAATTGCCTGATTCCCCAATATTTTTAGCTGTTATTTCAACGCTGGCATAAGAACGAAAAAATTCATTAATTTCGTAAGGCAACCCATTTGGTAAAGCTGCATCAGCAATTATCAACGAATTGGTTTCAAAATCAATATTCCCGCTTTTGTTTACAATATAATATTTCCAGAATGTATCGGATTTACGGAACAGGAGTTTATACTCCTCCGTATCGTCGTACAATTTTCCACTGGCTGAATCATAAAATAATTCAACAATTCCCAGGATGTTATCTTTTTCCAGTTGTTCATCTACATAAATAGCTTCATCTTTTAGGATAACCGATTCGTCCTCACTTTTAATGGTAATTTGAAAACGTCCTCGTGGCAGATTCCGTAAATCAATTTGCTGCCTGTATACATTATTTCCATCAGCAGATAATTCAAGGGTCTTCGGCAGAGGGTTTCCGGCAGCGTCCTTTCCGACAGAAACAGGATTTCCTGAAGCATCTGCAACAATTATTTTAACCGAAGAAGGATTACCGGGTAAACTAAACTGATATGTAAAAAGCGGGCTTCGTAATGAATCTATTATTTTTTTAGAAAGAATTTCGGGATTGTTTTTTCTGTCTGAAGCATTTGCAGGATTGTTGTTGAAATAGACAATATTCCCTGTTTTGAATTGTCTGGATGGCGATTCATCCAAATCAGTAATCGTTTGCAAAATTGCCTTGTTTTCAGATTTTAAAACAAAAGTAAAAATCTGGTCTTTTTCAAGGGCAATGAAAGGAGTAGTTCCATCATCGAGCGTACGATATAAAACTGCTATTCCATGGGGCAGTTTTTTGAACAACATTTTTCCGTTTCTGAACAATTTCTCTGTTCTGGTGGAAGGATGCAAAGTAACGAAACGGTTGAAACCATCTGCGAAATAATCGTGACCGGTAATGAGGTTAAGAAGACGATTGTAAATGATATTCATCCGGTTTTTGTTTTGCTGTCGATTGCAATTTTTTCAATAGGAATTGCGGAATCAAAAAATTCACTTTCCTGAAAAGTTACCATTCGTATTTTGTACAAAACTGATGGCAAATATTTTGCTCCTACCACCGACCAAAAATTAAACAGCTGCTCGAATGAGTAAGAATAGAGTTCAACTACAAGCTTTTTTAAGTTCGTATCAAAAGTTGCCAGTTTCGGGGAATTATCAGGTGTAAAAACATTTTTTGCCTGAAAAAAAGAAATGACCATGGAAAGCTGCTTTAAACCTTCAACATAATCATCCGATGAATCATTCTCAACCGTATCCTGGAAATTAGCTGAAATCAGCACATATAAGTTGAGTTTTATTTCCGGATTCATATATTCCACATTGCCCTGGCCGTTAATAACCGATGAACGCTGCTCTTTATAAACCCTCTCCTCTTCAATGTTTATAAGCGAAACCCCAAGTGATTTATCAGGAATAACTATACCTGCACTTTCGGTAGCCACACTCGTCAGGTAAACGCGGTCAACCGACGGAGCTCCGGTTCTTAGCTTCAGATAGTCGTTCAATTCACTGGTAATAAACGCCAAAGTAGTATGCAACATTTCAATAAAAATTAGGTTTTTATCTGAATAATGTTGTCAAATAAATCACCATTTGAAGAGGTGTGAATACATTTGTAAGTTTAAATACTCCTGCACAATTTTTAGTTCAATGCATCATTGAAATAAGTAGCTTATGAAAAATTTCTAAGATTGGGCTTTTGGTACATAATTAAGTTCTCCTGTATTTTTTGATTTAATAATTTGCAATGATTATTGGATTCTTCATTAAAATACAATCCAATAAAAATATATGCTTTATCAAGTTACGCTTTTAAACAATTCAAATCAAGAGGTAACCTATAAAGCCTAAAATCATTAAAGCCTTAATTATTTGATTGATATTTATTTAAAAAAAAACAAAAAAGACAATTTTAACTTTATTTAAGATTGCAATAAAAAATTAGACGAAATAAATTAAAAAGAAGTGCTCAATGATAACAACAAATCTTGAATATTGGATATTAACATTGAATGCGATCCCGAAAAGTGGTTAAACATGATTGAAATAGCCACAGTGTCTCCGGATTTTAATTTCAAATAACCTGCATAGCACCGGACCCTTGTCATTGAACCACTCTTAAGGCGGAGTGAATTATCCGGAAAATGGTGTACGTTGAAAAATTCAAGTGTTCCCGTCCCTGCTGTCGGTAATGAATCATAAAAAGCAGAAGAAACCGGGCTGCAATTTTTCATATACTGCAATACATGCTGACAAAAAAGAAGGAGAAACTGCATTAAAATGAGACAATCCACTACCATCCTCCATAAAAAGCTGTCGGACATCCAACCCTTTGCTGCTCCAAAATTCAGAAATAATTTTCAACCCAGCTTCTCTGTCGCCAACTCCCGTTAACTCCGCAGCAATTTGTTTAACTAGGTGCTCAGCAAAAAGATTCACACTTTCGTGATTTAAAATTTTTACAATTTCTGATAAAACAGGTGATTCATATGAGAGAAGCATCTGAAACTCCTTCATGATGATTTTCCCGACAACAACAGGTCCTGTAACAAAAATCCCCTCCGAAGACAGACGGGAAAGGAACTCATCAGTTAAAAGATGTTCAGGAAACGGATTGGAGGCTTTAATGGTAAATAAATTCCGGTTCCGTGGAATGGTCCCCCTGATGATTCTCTGATTGTCGACAGGACTGCCAAAAACATAAGCCTTATCTCTGTTAATATCCGATGAAAGAACCTCATTATTCCATTGTATCTCTTTAATTTCAGGATACACCGAAAGGATTTTGGTGGGCATACCAGCCGCGGCAGGTGATTGAAAGGTGATGCGCGAAAGATTATCGTAAATGCTTAAGGCGCTTGAAACTGTACCATAATAATTGCCCATATCCTCCCATATCCAGGTAGTGGGTATTCGTTCATTCCCATATAATGAATTATCTGTTACCAGACGTCCTTCAACGCTCCTGATGCCGGCAGCTTTTATACTCTGAATCCACGTATCCATAAAGTGAGGGACAAAATAATGATTGTGGAAATATTCTGAACCAAGAGCAGGATCACCACCGCCTAGTATAATCAAATCACCTTTCAAAACTCCGTTTTCTATATTACCCGAGTAACCAATCCGGGTTTTAAACCGGAAATCGGATCCAAGAATTTCCAAAGCAGCAGCTGAAGTTACCAGTTTTAAAACAGAAGCAGGTATCATCAACTTTTCACCGTTCGATTCATAAAGAATCCTGCTGGTTTTAACATCAGAAATTGCAACGCCCACCTGAGCATTTTTATATTCGGGTAGTGCCAATATATTTTCCAGAACTTTATCATACTCTGATTGTGCCTGCAAATATTCTCCCCAAAAAAGAATAACGGCAATAATTAAAAACCGTACCTTCATAATTCTTATTTTTACCTTTCAAAAGTAACAGAAAGTTGGATTTTTAAAAGATTTTAATGCTACGAACTATTTTACTTGTCGGCAGTGGTGGATTTATAGGAAGTATAATGCGTTACCTGGTTCAGTATTACATGGAAAAAAGTCTAACATCTACATTCCCATGGGGAACACTGATTGCAAATATTTCGGGAAGTTTCCTAATCGGGATAATCTTTGCGCTTGCCGAAAAGAGTAATCTTTTGAGCGCAGAATGGCGGATTTTTTTAGCTGTTGGATTCTGTGGTGGATTCACTACCTTCTCATCCTTTGCATACAACAATTTAACTATGATAAAAGAAGATGCACTTGCATCCTTATTTCTGAATGTTGGAGGTAATTTATTTCTGGGGGTTTTGGCTGTTTATTTAGGTATGATATTCATACGCCTGGTTTTTTAAAAAAATGTTAAAAAATGAAAAAAAATGAAAATATCAGGGAAAGCAGGAATTCTAAAGATATTTGTGGGTGAGGCTGACAAAGTACATGGACGTCCACTGTATGAGGAAATAGTTTTTGAAGCACGGAAAGACGGTATGGCTGGTGCAACAGCATACAAGGGTATGATGTCATTTGGTGCAAGCCATTCAGTACATACGATGAAAATCTTTGCTCTTTCTGCTGATATGCCGGTTGTCATTGAAATTATAGATTCGATAGAGAAACTTGATGTTTTCGCTTTAAAAGTAAACGCATTGATGGATATAACAAAAAAAGGAGGACTAGTCATCTTTCAGGAAGCAGATGTTTTGCGGTACGAAGTTGGAGAAAAATATAAAAAGTAGACCAAAATTAAAGCCGATATCTCTATCGATGCATTATTGAGCTTTTATATCAGCGGATTGAAATTTCGTGGCATTCCAATAAAGGTTAAACGTATATGAAATAGCTTTTCGGTATATAAATTCAACATAATGGAACCGAACATTTTTATTATCTTTGAGCTGCATTTGGCAAATCAGAGCAACAAGCTGATTTTCTGTCAAAAACAAATAGAAGTCAAACAATAAAAAAAAACAGTTTATCATGTTAATTAGCGACATTAAAGCAAGAGAAATTCTGGATTCCCGTGGTAATCCAACCATTGAAGTGGAAGTACTGCTCGAAAGCGGTGCATTTGGTCGTGCTGCTGTACCTTCAGGAGCATCAACAGGAGAAAATGAAGCACTTGAACTACGTGACGGAGACAAAGGCCGTTACCTTGGCAAAGGTGTATTAAAGGCTGTTAAAAATGTCAATGATATAATTGCCAAAGAACTTATTGGCATGGATTCAACCGATCAGGTAGCCATCGATAACAAGCTTATTGTATTAGACGGTACAAATACCAAATCAAACCTAGGTGCAAATGCCATTTTAGGCGTTTCACTTGCCGTCGCCAAAGCAGCTGCAGAATTTGCAGGGTTACCACTCTATAGGTATATTGGTGGGGCCAATGCCAAAACATTGCCTGTTCCCATGATGAACATCATAAATGGCGGCTCACACTCCGATGCCCCAATTGCTTTCCAGGAATTTATGATCCGTCCTATTGGAGCTACTTCATTCAGTGAAGGATTGCGAATGGGTGCTGAAGTCTTTCACAACCTGAAAAAAGTATTGCACGACAGAGGTCTGAGCACCGCAGTAGGTGACGAGGGTGGTTTTGCCCCTGCCCTCGATGGTACTGAAGATGCACTAAATGTCATTATTGAAGCCATCAAAAAAGCCGGTTATAAACCTGGCCGCGTTGAAGATAATGGCGATGTTTCCATCGCTCTCGACTGCGCTGCATCAGAATTTTACAATGATGGCATTTACGACTACAGCAAGTTTGAGGGAAAAAACGGAGCAAAACGTACACGTGAAGAACAGGTGGAATACCTTGCCGAACTGTTCGAAAAATTCCCTATTGATTCGATTGAAGATGGCTGTCATGAAGGTGACTGGGACGGATGGGTAAAATTAAATGAAGCCATTGGACATAAGTGCCAGCTGGTAGGAGACGATCTGTATGTAACCAATGTTGAGTACCTGAAAAAAGGAATTGAGCTTGGCGCCGCCAATTCCATCCTGATAAAAGTGAATCAGATTGGAACGCTGACAGAAACACTTGATGCTATTGAAATGGCTCATCGTGCAGGTTATACATCCGTTACTTCACATCGCTCGGGTGAAACAGAAGATTCAACAATTGCTGATATAGCTGTGGCCACCAACAGTGGTCAAATTAAAACCGGTTCCCTGAGTCGTTCCGACCGAATGGCAAAATACAATCAGCTGCTTCGTATTGAAGAAGAACTGGGCGAAAGTGCTATCTACGGATACAAAAAAGTATATAAAAAATAACATTTCTATATTAAAGGAAACACAGATTTTAATTGGCATTCTTTATATAGCCATCCTTAATCCGGAGGATGGCTATTTCTGTTTTATCATTTCGGGTTTGTTAAGTTGGAATTTATATTATTTTTTGCAGAGAGAAAAAATGAAACCCTTCATTCTTGGCAAACTTCAATTAAGATGGTAAATTTGGAAAATTCTTAATAAAAAACCGTCAACTATGCTTTCATCCATAACAGAAATCCTGGTTATGCTAAATCCTTTTGCATTGTTTCTTTATCTTGACCCCATAAGAAAAGATTTAACACACAGGAATTTTATGCTCGTAATTTTTAAGGCTACTATTATTTCTTTTTTCATCTGCCTGATATTTTTCTTTTTTGGTGACTTAATTTTCACCCAGGTATTTCGAATAGAATTTGAATCCTTCAGAATATTCGGTGGTATAATTATATTTTCTTATGCATATCTATTTATTGTAAAGGGGCAGAAAGCTTTGATCATGATAAAAGAAAATCTGGACGATTTGGCTTCTGAAATTGCCCTGCCATTTATGGTTGGTGCAGGAACAATATCACTGAGCATTCTTCTTTCTCAACGTCATACGCTCTGGATAGGAACATTGTCCTTAGTGATCATTTTCACCATCAATTTTCTGGTTCTCTTTGTTTTAAAAAAATTCAGAGATTCCATTGAAGGAAAGAAATTTAAAACTGCCTTCGATAAAAATATGGAAGTTCTATTACGTCTGAATGGATTTTTTATTGGCGCAATTGGAATTAACATGGTGCTTACCGGTATAAACAATATGTTTGTGATTTAGCAAGATAGCTGCCCTAAATTAAAAATCCGGCTTCAACTGTTTTCAGAATATTTAATCATTCTTCCGATGTATCCATTTCATCAATTACTCTGATTTTATTTTTTAGAAATTCGATTTTCTCCTTGGTTTGCTCAATTTTCCGCTGAACATCCTCGATCAATGATTCGGCATTTTTTGATTTGGCAAAGAATCCTATGTTGTTATCAAGTAGTACCAAATCGTTTTCCATTTGTTTCAGTTTTGACATGTATTTATCCCTTTCCAAACGCATCTTATTCTGACCGCGTGAGGATTCGGAGAAAGAAACCATTTTTGTCCGGAACTTTAACAAATTTCGCTTTGAACCATCAAGTTTAAGCTCATCAAATAATTTGTTAATAGAATCCCTGAATTTTTTCTGAACATCATCTTTCTTTTTAATCGGAACATGTCCTATTTCTGTCCACCTGCGCTGAAAATCCTTTAATCGATTCAGATTTTCATCCACGTCACCGGTCGATTTAAAAGTCTCAACCTCTTTAATAAGCTCCAGCTTCTTATTCAGGTTATCTAACTGTTCGGTATCAATATCAGAGAAATGCTCTGATTTCTTTTCAAAGAAATAATCACATGCTGCCCTGAATCGTTTCCATATAGCATCAGAATGCTTACGTGGAACCGGACCTACTTCTTTCCACTCCTTCTGAATATTTATCAAATCCTGTGTAGCTTTACGCCAGTCAGTACTTTCTTTTAAAGCTTCAGCCTGGATACACAAATCGATTTTTATTTGCAGGTTATTTTGTTGAAGTTCTTTATTTTTAGAATAAAATTCCCGCTTTTCATCAAAAAACCTATCACAGGCTTCTCTAAAACGGCTGTAAATTTTATTGTTGTCTTTGCGGGGTGCAAAACCAATCGTTCTCCAAATCTTTTGCAGATTGACCACTTCTTTCGATTTATCACTCCACTCTTTGTGATTGTCAATCTCCATTTCATTTATCTCTTCCACCTTTTCGCAAAGGGCTTTTTTGGCTTCAAGATTCTTTTTTTGTTCCAGTTTACGGTTTTCAAAGAAATCCTGATACTTTTTGTTGATTTTTGCTGTAGCAGACTTAAACCTTTCCCAGATATCATCTTTGTTATCGCGAGGTACAGGTCCCACTTCACGCCAGCGATCATGAAGTTTCTGAAGCTGATTAAATGCTTTAATGATATTTGATTCCAGCAACAGTTCCTCTGCCTGCTCACAAAGACGTATTTTTACTTCCAGGTTCTTCTTTAAATCGAGGTCACGAAGTTCCTGGTTTATTTTTATATAATCGTAAAAACTTTCCACATGAAAATGATACGTATCCCACAAATCCTTCATTTTCACCTGTGGGACTAGCCCTATCTCACGCCAGCGTTGCTGAAGATCCCTGAATTCCTGAAATGTCTTATTAATCGATTCTTCTTTATGGATCAATCCTTTAATTTCTTCAATGATATCATATTTCAATTGCAGGTTGATTTCCTTTTCCTGTTCCATCTTCCTGTTAAAATCATGGCGCACCTGCCGGTAACGCTTAAGTAGCTCTTTTATATCCTGCTCATAAGGATTCTCCTGCTCCTGAAATTCTTCTTCTTCACCCCCTTCTTCCAGAAATTGCTTTTTTTGTTCTTCTAATTCTTCGGTTACTTTCTTGTAAAATGCAGCCTTTATAGCTTCCACCTCATCTTTAATGTCCTGATCTCCCCTCTTATCCAAAAGATTATTAAGTTCATTAATAAGTTCTAAGAGCGATAAAGATAAATAATCCAAATTCTCATCCTCCTGAAAGGGTTCTGCTTTTTCCTGAATTTCTTTTGATTCTTTTTTTAAAGATGGCTTTTTAGCTGCTTCGGGATTTGTTACAAAATCAGCGTTATCTGATGATATCTTTTCCTCATCCTCTTTCTCATCTGAAACAGATTTCAAAGAGGCTTCAGTATCGGCATCCAATTTTATTTCTCCCGAAGATTCATCATGAGTTTGACCATCTTCTGGTTCATTACTATCTTCTTGTTCAATTTGGTATTCAGATTCTTCAGGTTCTTCTTTTTCAGCTTTAAAACTGTTACTCTCGTGGGCTTCTTCTTCAGGCATCCGGTTACCTGAATTTCCATTTTCAGGTTCTTGTAACTCCTGATTATCTGAAATGTTATCATCCAGATTGTTATCCTCTTCAGGGCTGATAACTTCATTGGTCAGTGATGTATTTTTTCCAGACTCAGATTCTTCATCCATTTTTTCTACACCAGATTCAGAAGTAACTTCATTTTCTTCTTTTACAGGCTTTTCAGAAGGTGTTTCTTTTTTTATTTCCTCATTTGCAGCAGCTTTTTCCGCATTTCCCTCATCATTCTGCATGCTTTTCAACCCTTTTGGGTTTTTCAGATCTTCAGGTTTCATCTATAATTATTTAAATACCATTCACAATGGTGTACAATCAGACTACGAAAATAGGTAATTACAGATTAATACTCAAAGAAATTGAAATCATTTTAAATGAGAGGATTTCAGCAGAATGAAAAATGTGCTCCATGCTCCAATCCCAGGAGATAATTAAGTATTCACTTTTATGTTGAAAAACATCTGTAAAAGATTAACTTTCAACTTTGTCATAACTTAATTCATTTGATTATTCGGAAAAAATATTCTAAATTAAGACCCACAATAGATATTAGCTAAAAAGAATTACCAATTTTTTACGAATGAAAATTTTTTTCTTGAGCAACCAGAATTCGTGCAGGAGTCAGATGGCGGAAGCCATTCTCAGAAGTTATGATAATAACCTTGAAATATATTCAGCAGGAATTAAACCTTCGGGACATGTCAGTCCGATTGCTATTGAGATTATGGCTGAAAAAGGAATAAACCTGGAACCACAAATTCCTCAGCACTATTCAAAATTTATGGATATGGAATTCGATTATTTAATTACTGTGGGCGATGGAACGGCAGAAGAATTAAAAATTCCTCGCATTAATTGTAAACGGAAAATGCATCTGGGCTTTCATAATCCATATAAAAATGCTAAAGATAAGGAGGAAATCCGACAAAAATGTCGTGAAATAAGAGATGAAATTTTTACTGAAATGGACTATTTCTACCATCGTATTTTAAACCGACAAAAGGAAATAACAAGTTAACCCATTACAGTTTTTTCCACTTCCTCCGGATTTATCGGAATACGGGGTCCTAATATTTCACTGCCTGTTTTAGTAACCAGGATATCATCTTCCAGCCGTATTCCTCCAAAATCATGGAATTTATTTACTTCATTGAAATTAATAAACTCCGCATTAATTTTATCATTCTGCCACTGATCGATAAGTGCAGGAATAAAATAGATACCGGGTTCATTGGTAAGAACGAAACCTTCCTGTAAATTTCGGCCCAGGCGAAGAGCAGCAGTTCCAAATTGAGCTGATGGTCGTGTGTTTTCGTCAAAACCAACATAATTTTGTCCTAAATCTTCCATATCATGCACATCAAGCCCCATCATGTGCCCCAATCCATGAGGAAAGAACAGGGCATGAGCTCCACATTGTACTGCCTCCTTAATGTCACCCTTCATAATGCCAATCTCTTTTAATCCTGAAGCAATGACTTCACTTACCGCCAAATGCACAGATAAATAAGTCACTCCAGGTTTTATAAGTTCAGTTGCCCGATTATTTGCAGCCAATACTATTTCATATATCTCACGCTGCTTCTGAGAAAATTTTCCTCCCACAGGAACTGTACGTGTAAAATCAGATGCATAGTGCATTAATGATTCTGCTCCGGCATCAACAAGCATGAGCCTCCCCTTTTCCAGCAACTGTGAATGATCATGATTATGCAAGGTTTCTCCATTCTGAGATAAAATAATGGGAAACGAAACCATCCCTCCTCCAGCTATTGCAATACCTTCTATTTTTCCTGCGATATCCTGCTCCCAAACACCTGGTTTAGCCATCTTCATAGCAGTCACATGCATATGATATCCGGTAATACAAGCTCTTTTAATCTCATCAATTTCTACTGGTTCTTTTATAGATCTCAAATCCACTACCGCCTTTATAAGTTCTGTCGATGCATGGTCCCTAATCCGGGCAGCCGGCATTTCAAGCAGTTGCTCAAGCCAGAGCTTATTCTCTGCCCTGTAGGGAGGCAGGATATGTACTTTTACACCCTGTTTAATTTTATCAGCAATAAAATCATTTAGTTTTAAAAGAGGTGCTGTTTTAACAACTCCCACCTTTGCAGCATTTTCCTGAACAGAAACCTGAGCCCCCATCCATATGATGTCGTCCATGTCTGCATCATTGCCAAAAATATGGTCCTCCCCGCTGTCACAATCCATAACACCTGCAAGACCAGGGAAATCAAGTCCGAAAAAATATAAAAAAGAACTGTCTTGTCTGAAGCGGAATGTGTTGCCTGAATAATTCATAGGCGACTCAACATTTCCAGGAAATAAAGCAATCCCACTCTTTATTTTTTGCTTAAGCTTATTCCTTCGGATAATATATACTTCTTTTTCAAACATATAATTCATCGTTTTCTGTTTCTCTTACGAATATAAGATTTAAAACTTGTTTATTTTCAAATCTGCTACAACAGTTTGGAAATATAAAAATCAATATCGTAAAAATGAATAAGAAAATTTAGAAATTATTAAAGAATATGAATCACTAGCCCTGAGCGAAGTTTGGGTTCAAACCAGGTGGTTTTAGGTGGCATAATATTTCCCGTATCGGCAATTTTAATCAGTTGCTTCATAGATACCGGGTACAATGCAAAAGCAACCTTCATTTCTCCTGAATCAACTCTTTTCTTCAACTCTCCCAGTCCACGAATTCCTCCAACAAAGTCGATGCGTTTTGACATACGTAAATCAGTTATATTCAACAACGGCTTTAATACCTGTTCCGATAAAATGGTAACGTCAAGAATTCCAATGGGATCATTATCATCATATGTTTCTTCATGTGCAGTAAGCTTATACCAGTTATCTGACAAATACATACTTAATTCGTGTAAGTTTCCTGGCTTAAATGTTTCCTGTCCCTTTTTTTCAACTTCAAATGAATCCTCTAACCTTTTTAGAAAAGTTTCATCAGAAAAACCATTTAAATCGGTTACCAGTCTGTTATAATCAATAATTTGTAACTGGTTATCAGGAAAATGAACAGCCATAAAAAAATTATATTCTTCATTCCCAGTATGATGAGGATTTTGATTTTTTCTTTCCAGGCCAATCCTTGCTGCAGCGGCAGTACGATGATGACCATCGGCCACATAGGTTAATGGTACTTTTTCAGCAAAATGCTTTTCAATGGCTTCATTGGTTTTCCTGTCTCTCACCACCCAAAAATGGTGGCCAAAACCATCTTCAGCGGTAAAATTATAATCCGGCTCGTTTGTTGTAATTTTCATTACGATGGAATCAATTTCAGGAACAGCCTTATAGGCAAAAAAAACAGGTTCAATATTGGCATTTAAATATCGAGTAAGAACCATGCGATCTTCCTCTTTTTCCGGCCGGGTAAGCTCATGCTTTTTAATCTGACCCTTCTCGTAATCAGAACAAGAGGCTCCTCCCACAACTCCGTATTGGGTTCGTCCATTCATCGTCTGTGCATAGATATAATAATGGGGTTCATCATCCTGAACAAGCCATTTCTTTTGATTAAACATTCGAAAATTCTCTACTGCTTTTTTATAAACTTCATCAGAATGAATATCTGCTGCATCAGGACATTCGATTTCAGCACGGGTAATACGCAACAGCGACTTTTCTTTTCCTTCTGCCATTTTTGCTGCTTCCTGCATGTTCATTACATCATATGGTAGACATGCGAGTTCAGTTACTATCTCTTTAGGAGGGCGCAAACCCCTGAAAGGTTTTATAATTGCCATAAACTCTTTTATTTTATAAAATAAGTTGATTAACCAATTTCAACTATGATCTTTATATTAGCTACCACTTATTTACCTGATAAGTCACATCACCTTTCTCAAAAAAAGCCACAATTTGTTCAGCTGCTCCAACTCCTGCATTAATATTTGCTTCTGCTGTCTGAGCACCTGCTTTTTTAGGAGTAAAGAAATACCGGTCTGAAAATTTTTCAATAAAAACAGATTCGCAGTCGGGAGTAATGTCCGACATGTATTTTACATGTGGTTTTTCTTCCATTATCTGAACCAGGTCGGGCTCATTTATTACTTCCTTACGGGCAGTATTTATTATCACAGCCCCATCCTTAAGATGATTCAGCACTTCATAACTTACCGACTTAAGGTGCTCTCCGCGTGCAGGAACATGAATGGAAACAACGTCACTCTTTTCATATAACTGTTCCAGAGAGTCGGTTACTTTCAATCCAATAGCTGCTGCAGCAGCTTTACTGTATCTTGTATATACCAATACCTTCATCCCAAAAGCACGTGCAATGCGAAATACATTTCGGGCAACATAACCGAAACCATGCAATCCTAGTGTACGACCACGCAGTTCCCCACCAGGTTTTCCGCTGAACTGTTCCCTTAACCCAAAAATAGCCAGACCAATTGCTAATTCTGCCACAGCATTAGAATTCTGCCCTGGTGTATTCATTACCACAATACCTTTGGCTGTAGCAGCTTTTAAATCAACATTATCGTATCCGGCTCCTGCCCTTACTACTATTTTTAACCTGGATGCAGATTCAAAAACTTCGGTATCGATAATATCACTTCGTATAATTAAGGCATCAGCATCAGAAACTGCCTGAAGTAAATCATCTTTCCCCGTATAATCTTCAAGCAACACAATCTGGTATTCCTTGCCAACTTTTTCAAAAATTTTCCTGATCTTCTTAATTGCTGCGGGGGCAAACGGTTTTTCGGTAGCAACTAAAATTTTTCTCATCATTAATAGTTTTGGTTCAAAAAAAGGCAGGACTTTCACCTGCACTTCTTTTATTTATTCTTTTCAAAGTCCTGCATGGCTTCTATCAATGCCTTTATACTTTCAACAGACATGGCATTATATATGGAAGCTCTAAAACCACCTACAGAACGATGACCTTTTATACCCATCATTCCTTTGGAGGTGGCAAAATCAAGAAAATCCTTTTCCAGTCCGGTATACTCCGGTGCCATAACAAATGTAACATTCATCCGGGAACGATCTTCCGGATTGGAGACAGTTGGAACAAACAGCTTATTCCGCTCCAGTTCAGTGTAAAGCAAATTGGCCTTTTCAATATTCACTTTCTCAATAAATTCAACCCCCCCAGCATTCTTAAGCCACTTCAGCGTTTGAAGGCAACCAAAGACTGCTAGTGTTGATGGAGTATTAAACATAGAATCCTGCCCTATATGTATTTTATAATCGAGCATGGTTGGAATAGGCCTGTTTATTTTTCCCAGCGCCTCTTCCTTCACAATTACAAGAGTAGCACCCGATGGTCCTAAATTTTTCTGTGCACCGGCATAAATCAAATTGTACTTTGATACATCAACCGGTCTGCTGAATACATCCGACGACATATCCGCTATCAAAGGGATTCCTGCATCAGGATCGGAAAGTAATTCTGTTCCAAAAATGGTGTTATTGGTAGTAATATGGAAATAATCGGCATCAACCGGGACCTCGTAATTTCTGGGAATATAGTTGAAATTAGCATCTTTTGAAGAAGCGACCTCTATCACTTCACCAAATAATTTCGCTTCTTTTATAGCCTTTGAAGCCCATGAACCTGTATTCAGATATGCTGCCTTCTTTCCCATCAGATTGTAAGGAGCCATTAAAAACTGCAGGCTGGCACCCCCCTGTAAAAAAAGCACAGAATAACCATCGGGCACGTGAAGTAACTCTTTCACCAACGCTCTGGCTTCTTCCATCACTGCAACAAATTCCTTGCTCCGGTGTGATATTTCCATAACTGAAAGACCGGTACCAGCAAAATTAATTACCGCTTCAGCCGTTTTTTCTTTTGTAAACTCGGGCATTATTGAAGGCCCCGCGTAGAAATTGTGTTTCTTCATTCAAAATATTTTTTAAGGTGAATTTAAAAATCATTTTAATGTAACTCCATATTTAAATCAAGAATATTTGCATAAGAGTAAACAGGAGAAAATTAATAAAATACGTAATACCAAAAATACAGAAAATGAAATTAAAACCTGCCCATTTTGTTGTTCTTCGCCACTAAATTCATATTCATAAATTATTTGAATCTTAAAAAAATTTTCATTTATAAATAAAAAAACAAAAAGAATTATTAAATAAAAGGCAGTTTTACAATTTCAGCAACAATATTTTTATTTCTTACTTTCACAAAAACAGGAGTCCCTGTAGCTGCATATTCGCGGGCTATATATCCGAGCCCTATGCCTTTTTCAAGAACAGGCGACATAGTCCCTGAGGTAACTTCTCCAATAACATTTCCATTAGAATCAGTCAGTTCATAGCCATGCCTGGGGATACCTTTTTCCAACAGGACAAATCCTCTTAGCCGGCGTCTGATACCTTCATTTTTCTGCATTATCAAAAAATCACGATCAATAAATTTTCGTCCGTTATTAAATTTGGTTATCCAACCTAAACCGGCTTCAATAGGCGAAGTGGTGTCATCAATATCGTTTCCGTAAAGGCAGTAGCCCATTTCAAGACGAAGGGTATCGCGTGCTCCCAACCCTACAGGCTTAATACCAAATTCTGCTCCGGCCTCAAACACAGCATCCCATAATCTAACGGCATCTTCATTTTTGCAGTACAATTCAAATCCTCCTGCACCGGTATAACCTGTTGCAGAAATAATGACATCAGGTATGCCTGCCATCGTATCTGTTGTAAAGTTGTAAAACTTTATTTCCCCCAGAATTATATCCGTCAATTTTTGCAAAGCCTTAACTGCATCAGGACCCTGTACAGCAAGCTGACTGATGTTATCAGAAACATTTTCAAGCTCAGCCTCCATGGTATTGTTTATGGTTAACCATTCCCAATCTTTTTGAATATTAGAAGCATTTACTACCAGTAGGTACTTTTCGGGATCGAAACAATAAACGAGCAAATCATCCACAATCCCTCCCCTTCCGTTTGGAAAACACGTGTATTGAGCCTGCCCCGGCTTTAAGATAGTTGGATCATTTGATGAAACTTTTTTTACCAGGTCAAGCGCATTTGGCCCCTTAATCCAAAACTCTCCCATATGTGAAACATCAAAAACTCCTACAGCCTTCCGCACTGTAAGATGTTCATTTTTAATACCACTGTATTCAACTGGCATTTCATAACCGGCAAACTCAACCATTTTGGCTCCGCCAGCTTTATGTACCTTATTTAACGCAGTTAACTTCATTATTTGAATATTTTAAACATGCAAAGCTAATAAATTCAACATTTTTATGTATATGAATTTTATCATCGTTTAAACAATTTGCAAATTCAAATAATTCATTAACTTGCACCTCTATTTTCGAAAGAATAATGAACAACCGATTTAAAACCATTAACCTTAGCTACCTGGAAGAAATATCGGGAGGTGATGTACGTTTTCAAAAAGAACTGATCGGAATTTTTCTGAATCAGATTCCGGAATTTATATTCAACTTGTATAAATTCCTGTCAAGAAAGGAAATTGATAATCTGGCGAAAGAAGCACACACAGCAAAATCGTCTGTTTTAATTTTCATGATGGAAGAAACCGGAAAAACCTTAAAGCAGATTCAGCTTTTGGCGGAAAATAATCAGACGGAACAAATCCCGTTACTTTTGAAATTTGTGGAAAAAGCATTGGAGAATGCCTCCATGGAATTAAATCAATACATGCAGGAAACGGAAGAATTATCGGATGTAAAGCCGGATAGTGTGTCAAAATGGTAGGTTCTACTTTTCATGAAGACCGCATTCTTTCCCGGTATTTTGCTCCCACCACCAACGTCCGGCACGGAAATCTTCACCAGGTTTAACAGCCCGCGTACAGGGTTCACATCCTATACTTACAAAACCTTTATCATGTAGAATATTATAGGGAACATGATTTTTTTTCACATATTCTTTTACCTGCTCTAATGTCCAGTCGATTAAGGGATTAAACTTTATCTTCTGATTACCCTCATCCCATTCAAATTCATGAAGCCCGCTGCGATTAAGCGATTGATTTGCACGTAAACCAGTTATCCAGATTATATGTCCCTCCAGGGCTCGTCTTAAAGGTAATACCTTACGTATAAAACAACATTCTTTTCTGTTCTCAACCGATTCATAAAAACTAAAGGGACCCTTTTCTGATATAAGTTTTTCAACCTTTTCGGCAGAAGGAAAATAAACCCGTATTTCTTTTCCATACTTCTCTTTTGTACTGCGAAAAACTTTGTAGGTTTCTTCAAAAATACGTCCAGTATCCAGGGTTACGACCTGCACCGATATATTATTGCTGAAAAGGATGTCGGTTATTACCTGGTCTTCGTAACCAAAACTCGTTGTAAATATTATTTTTCCCTGATATCTATCGGCAAGATACCGAAGTTTTTCAGTTATTGTCTTTCCTTTAAGACTGATATTCAGTTCCAGTACAGTTTCTTTTAAGTCCATCATCAACTCCTTTTCTTGCTTATCATACTTTTTAACCTTTCCTTGAGAAAATTATTCGACATAAAGCATCAGGCCTTTAAGGTATTCTCCTTCGGGATGATAAATATTTACAGGATGATCTTCCGGTTGGGTAAGCTGTCGTAATATTCTTACCGAACGGCCTGAAATTGCTGCGGCGGAGAAAACGGCTTCCCTGAAACGATCTTTCGAAACCACCTGTGAGCACGAAAAAGTAAATAAAACGCCTCCTGGCCTTATTTGTTCAAAAGCCCTGGTATTGATTCGTTTATATCCCTGCAATGCCTGTGGCAAGGTATTACGGTGTTTGGCAAAAGCCGGCGGGTCCAGAATAATCAAGTCGTATTTATTCGAAATATCTTTCAAAAATTCAAATCCATCAGCAATAATGGCTTTATGCCTGAGTTCATTTGGAAAATTAAGATCAACGTTTTCATTCGCTAAATCAATTGCCCTCGCCGATGCATCCACGGAATGAACCATCTGGGCTCCACCCTTAAGAGCATATATGGAAAAACCACCTGTATAGCTAAACATATTCAATACATCTCTTCCCCCTGCATAATGCTGCACCAGTAAACGGTTTTCCCGCTGATCAATAAAAAATCCTGTTTTCTGACCCGATTCCCAATCTATTTTAAATTTCAAATCGTTTTCCGTCACCAAATTAGTTTCGGGGTTACCAAAAACCAGCTCATCTTTGGGCTGTATATGGGCTTTTTCAGGTAATGTTTTTTCGCTTCTGTCGTAAACAGCCTTCAAATTATCTCCCAGAACCTCCTGTAAGGCCCTTACAAGTAACTCACGAATCAGGAAAATACCGACAGAATGCATCTGCATGACAGCTGTTCCATTATAAAAATCAACTATTAACCCAGGTAAACCATCACCTTCAGCATGAATGAGCCTGAATACATTCGTTTTTTGAGTGTTATTAAATCCAACCTGCTGTCTGAAGTCCCAGGCTCTTTGTATTTTTTCCTTCCAAAAACTATAATCGGGAACAATTTCATTGAATGAAACCATCCGTACAGCAATGGAGCCAATTTGGTAATGTCCTGTTCCAAGAAATTCATCTTTATTGGAAAACACAGAAACCAGATCCCCCTCAGTAACCTGTCCATTAATTTTCTTAATTGCACCGGAAAACACCCAGGGATGAAACCGTTTCAACGACTGATCTTTTCCTGACTTCAGAATTATCTTCACATCTTTTATATCCATTTTTAGTTGTTGAAAAGGATTTTATAAATCTCAAGTGCTGCCCATGCATCGGTAGCTGCATAAATTTGTTGTGCCTCCGACAGGGTTGGTGCTTCCCAGTTCGATAACTGCTGCGATTTGGAGATACGAAATCCAAGTACAATTGCAGTCAGTTTCTTCAGGCTAAAATTTTGAATTCCCATATCTTTAGCATGATCCTGTAACTCAATAAATCCCTGTGGCTTGAACATCGAAAGTGATTGAATACCCTTAATATCATCGCGAATGGCTACCCCGGGCTTTATAATCCGGGGATTTGATAGTATTTTTATAATTTCAGTAGGGAGTCCCATTTTATTCATCCTAAACAGAAATGCCTTTTCGCTTGTAGATAACTGCAGAAGTGCCACTTTATTTACGACACCTTTTTTAAACGCCGGCCGGGTTTCCGTATCAAAACCAATAACCTTCTGTGAAGCCAGATAATCAATCACCCCATTCATCTGCGCCTGCTCTTCAATAATTTGAATTTCACCTTCAAACCAACGTAATGGTAAATCTGTTAATTCCTCTCTTGTTATGCTTTCTTTAAACATTATATTAATCCTCATCATCAGATTGGTTCCCCCAAAAATTGTCGAGCCATTCGGGATTCCCAGTTCCTGGTTGTATTTTGTCTGTGCCTCCTGCCCTGCCTTTATCATCAAATTCAACCCTGTCGGCTACCAGTTTGTGTATAGCCCTAAGTACATTCACCAGCCGTTGCCCCCAAAAACCATCAAAATGCAGCACACAATCACTTAGTGAATCATTCATAACACTTTCGTCACCCAGACTATAGGAGGTTAAAAAATCCTTTAAATCCTGGTATATATCCAGTAGATTTTCTGAAATGCTGGAGGTCATTGTTTCTTCTCCAAATTGAATTTCAGGATCAAACACTTCATAAAAACTATCGTGTTCGCCTAATAATGTCAGCCACCGCTGATGCAGCAGGTTATATTCAAACTCACTTATATACTTCTCTAATTCATCATCCAACACCTTTTCATTCTCAGGAAGAAGCGTTGCCTTCAAATAAAGCAGCGGAAGAATTTTTCTCAGATTCTGTAAATTCTGACCTGCCGGATAATGTTGCCCTTTCTCTATCAGATTACAAAATTCATTGGCGACAGTAACAAACTCCACCACATTTTTAGAATAAACTATCGAATATAAATCCGAACCACTCATAATCTTCTTAATCTGAAATATGATGCAAAAGTAATAAAGATTTTGAAGCAGGAATAATGTTTAGAGTGATTGCCTCTATGAAAAAACTGCTTATTAGAATGAAGTAACCGGCTGAAACATTCAAATAATATTCTGCAATCTCAGACTCTCTTTTATTTAATTAACTCAAGTTGCCAAACTGCAGTTTATTTAAAGCAAATCCCTGACAAAAACCAGAATTTAATATTGCCTTGGTATATCAACGACATGTTTATATCTTTTACACTCTGAACATCTTTCCCTACTTTTGTAAAGGAATTATGAAAATACAATGCAAAATATTTATCCCGATCATTTTGAAGAGAAAATAGGATTTGATCGCATTCGTGCCATTCTTTTCGACAAATGTCTGAGTACAATGGGTAAAGAATGGGTGGAGGAAATGCATTTCAGTCATCAGTTTGAAGTAATTTCAGACCAGCTTGGTGAAGTAAATGAATTCCTGCGAATTGTGAGGGAAGTGGAAAATTTCCCTGCAAGTCACTATTTTGATTTACGCAGCGCACTTAACCAAATTAAGACCGAGGGACGTTTCCTGGAGCCGGAAGAATTATTCGATTTAAAACGCTCACTGGAGTCAGCGCGGGCAATCGTGCAATTTTTCAAAAAACAGGAGGATACTGTTTTTCCATTGTTAAAAAAGAAAACCGAACGGGTACAGATTTTTCCGTACATCTACGATAGAATAGATGCCATCATTAATAAATTCGGGAAGATACGAGACAATGCCTCCCCAGAGCTGGCACAAATCCACAAAAACATTTTGTTGCTGCAATCAAATTTATCTAAGCGGTTGCAAGCCATATTAAAACAAGCTCAAAAAGATGGGCTTGTAGAGGAAGATGCTTCCGTCTCCATTCGTGATGGAAGGGCTGTAATTCCCATTCCGGCTTCCAATAAGCGTAAAATAAAAGGTATTGTTTACGATGAATCGGGTACGGGAAAAACTTCTTATGTGGAGCCCAACGAAATTGTGGAGATGAATAATGAAATCCGTGAACTGGAATATGCGGAGCGGCGTGAGATTGTACGTATACTTACCTCCTTTTCAAACGATATACGTCCTTACCTCACGGATTTGCTTTATTCCTATGATTTTCTTGGTGAAATTGATTTTATACGTTCGAAAGCTTTACTGGCTGCAGAATTCAACGCCATCCTCCCCGAAATGCAGAAAATACCGCTGTTACAATGGAAAAAGGCAGTACATCCGCTATTGCAACAGGCACTGAAACGGGAAAAACGCAATATAGTTCCTCTCGATATCATTCTCGATCGGGATAATCATATCCTGCTTATTTCGGGTCCAAATGCCGGCGGAAAATCGGTGTGCCTGAAAACAGTAGGGTTACTGCAATATATGCAACAGTGCGGACTGCTGATTCCTTTGGCAGAAGGAAGCAAAACCGGAATATTTGAACAAATTTTTATTGACATAGGCGATGAACAATCGCTGGAAAATGATCTCAGCACATACAGCTCACACCTGCTTAACATGAAGCATTTTGTAAAAAATAGCAATGCAAACACACTAATCCTGATCGATGAATTTGGCACCGGAACTGAACCCATGCTGGGGGGTGCCATTGCTGAAGCTATTCTCGACAGCCTGAATACCCAAAAGTGTTTTGGCGTAATTACCACACACTACACAAATCTGAAACATTTTGCCTCTTCTGCTCAAGGCATTATAAATGGCGCCATGCTTTATGACGCAAAGCATATGAACCCATTGTTTCAACTTGAAATTGGCAAGCCCGGAAGCTCCTTTGCTTTCGAAATTGCACGGAAAATTGGCCTGCCGGAAGAATTGCTTGAAAAAGCCACCCTCAAAGTAGGTAAAAAACATATTGATTTCGACCGTAACCTGCGAAAAATAAACCGCGACCAGAGATACTGGGAAATAAAAAGGCAGAAAATTCGAAAAGTTGAAAAATCGCTCGATGAGATGGCCGCCAATTATCAAACGGAACTGGAGGAAACAAAAAAGCTGCGAAAGGAAATTATGAAGAAGGCTCGCGAAGATGCAGATGCTTTATTGGCGGGAGTAAATAAGCGCATTGAAAATACCATTCTTGAAATAAAAAAATCTCAGGCTGAAAAGGAAAAAACCAAGCTGGCCCGGCAGAAATTGGATAATTTAAAAAAAGAGGTTAAAAATACTTCAGGAGACCATGACAGGCAGCTCGATAATAAAATAGATAAACTGCGCCAGCAGGAGGAAAAACGAAACCAACGAAGGCCTGAAGATTCGAAAAAAGAAGTTGTAAAAAAACAACCGGAAAAAAAGGAAGTATTGAAGTCGGGTGATAAAGTCAGAATTAAGGGTCAAAATACTATTGGCGAACTTATTGAACTCAATGAAAAAAATGTCGTAGTGGCATTCGGACAGCTTATTACAACCATGCCTCTGAATCAGGTAGAAAAGTTAAGTAACAATGAAGCAAAAAAAGCAGAAAAAACCTATCGCCAAAGCGGCACTCGGTTGCTAAGCAATTATTCTGAAAGAAAATTAAACTTCAAATCGGAAATTGATGTACGGGGAAACAGAGCTGAAGAAGCCATACCCAAAATTCAGGAGTTCATCGATGAAGCCATTATGTTTGAAGTGACACAACTGCGTATCCTGCACGGAAAAGGACACGGTATTCTGAAAGATACCATACGCAACTACCTGCGATCAGAACCTGCGATACATAGTTTTAAGGACGAGCATGTTGATTTTGGAGGTGCGGGAATAACAGTGGTTAATTTAGCTCTTTAAGCCCTTGTTGAAAACAACAGGTTCATTTCCGGAGTTAAATTCAAATGCGATACCAAAGTTGGTAATAATTTCTGCAAAATGAGATAATGGGTTACCTTATCTGAAAAAAAGAATCTTTGCTACTTCTTTTCATAAAAGGTATGCAGGTAAAGCGATTCCACGTGCCTACGTGCCCATGGAGTACGACGAAGGAACTTTAAACTTGACTGAATACTGGGGTCTTTACAGAAACAATTGATCCGGATGCGTTCACACAGTTCAATCCAGCCGTAATAACTCACCAGGTGTACCATAATGGCTTCAAGAGTTTTCCCATGCAACGGATTATTTGGCTGTAATTTTGTAGAATCCATTTTATATTTTTAATCCTTCCAGCAGATAAATGTATCGCTGAATACCTGTAAAAATTTCACTTTTGAATATATACTCATTTGCTGAATGCGAGCGCGCAGAATCTCCCGGACCTATTTTAACCGAAGGGAAAGGCATAATAGCCTGATCGGAGGTGGTAGGAGAACCGTAAATTTTAATGCCTGAATCCGCCGCTTTACGAACAAAAGGATGATCGGTACTTACACCTGAGGAATTCAATCGAAAAGAACGTGGCTTTACCTCTGAATCAATTAATTCTGAAATAATCCGTGCGGCCTCTTTGTTCGGATAAAATTCATTGGTGCGCACATCCACAACAAAATGGCAACCATCTGGAATTATATTGTGCTGGATTCCTGCTTCAATCTGTGTCACCGTTATTTTTACTTCCCCCAGCAACTTCGAATGTCGTTTAAATTTATATTCTCTTAATGTATGAATATCATCCAAAGCTTTATACAGAGCGTTAATACCCTCATTGCGGGCAGCATGACCCGACTTCCCGTAAGCATAGCAATCGAGTACAAGCAATCCTTTTTCGGCAACAGCCAATTCCATACGTGTAGGTTCTCCTACAATGGCAAATGCCACCGGCATTATTTCAGGCAATACAATTTCCAATCCTTGCCTGCCCGATATTTCTTCTTCAGCAGTGGCAGCAAAAATAAGGTTCCATGGCAAATCTTCCCTTTCATAATAATGCAAAAAAACGGCCAAAAGTGCTACCAATGGTCCCCCTGCATCATTACTTCCCAGTCCAAACAATTTATCCCCGTCCTCAAGGGGTGAATAGGGATTATTGGTATATCCTTTTGCAGGCTTAACCGTATCTATATGTGAATTCAGCAAAAGAACCGGTCTGCCTTTTACATAATGCTTATTTAATGCCCAGGTATTGTTCTTTTTTGTATTTACCGGAACACCTGCTTCCTTTAAAAACTGACGTATAATTCCCGCTGCCTGCTCTTCCTCCTTGCTGAAAGAAGGAGTTGATATTAATGATTTTAGCAGTCGTATGTATTTATCCATTACCTTTTATTCGAAAGGTGCAAATGTGGAAAAAAAACCTGAATTAATGCAATTCAAGTATAGAAATGAAGTTTTTTTCAATAATCCCTTGTTGACTCATTATGCAGGAAATGATTTTAATATCGATATTTTTTATGTAACTTGTTTGTTTATTTTAAGAAGAAAAGCAGAGCATTTGAACAGCATAATCTATTTTTAATATAAATCGTGTAATATGAAACCAACAACAATAGGATTTATTGGTGGAGGCAGGATAACCCGGATTTTCCTTCAGGGATTCCAAAATAAATCGGTACAATTCAAATCGATAAAAGTATACGATCATAATCCAGAAACAGTGGAAGATTTAAAGTCCAGTTTTCATGAAATTGAAAGGGTAGAAAACCCTTCTGACGCTGCAAAAGCAGAAGTTGTTATAATTGCTGTACATCCACCGGTTGTTATGGAAATACTTGATAAAATTGCAGGCACTGTTAACGATAAAACCTATGTGGTGTCGCTGGCTCCAAAAATAACCATCGGACAGATTACCGATAAACTGAATATTGCCAATGTGGTACGAATGATACCAAACGCCACTTCCTTTATTAACAGAGGATATAATCCGGTTACCTATCATGAAGCCATGCTAAAAAAAGAACGGAAGTTTATAAAAAAACTCTTTAGTCCTCTTGGCAAAATATTTAAAACGGAAGAGTATAAGCTCGAAGGATACGCCATTTCATCAGGAATGCTTCCCACGTATTTCTGGTTCCAGTGGCAGGAATTGGAAAGTATTGCCCAAAAAACCGGGTTATCGCAGGAAGAAGCCCAAAAAGCCATTAAAATAACAATTAAAAAAGCTGTCGATCTTTATTATAATTCAGGCTTAACCCCATCAGAGGTAATGGATTTAATCCCCGTAAAACCAATAAGTGAAAATGAAGAAGAAATTAAAAACACCTTAAACAATAAACTGATGGGGCTATACCAAAAAATAAAACCTCAGACCTAATCTGTCGGCTTTTTTGCATAACTTCTGAAATCCGCAGTAAAATTCCTCTTTGCCTATCATGTAGTGATTGATCTCCAGAAAATAAAGGCTATCGAACCAAAGAGATTTCCAATTGCAACTTTTTGCCATAAAAGATACTTGCTTTGCATTCCGCCCCTCATAAAAAAAGAAACTTTGATTGACTGCTACTTCAGATCTATTACACCGGAACTTTTTATCTATTCCATTAGGGTTTTAACCAACTTCTTCTTTACTCCCAACAAATTTTCCTGCTCTTCTTTTTAGTCTGTGTTCATTATTTTTAATGTGCCTGCAGAAAATTCCGGAGGATTTGAACATTTATTTATTAAATACAGTTAATTAATAATTCCGGTAATTTATTTTAACTGTTTTAAAAACTGTAAAAAAATAGAAAAATCAGTTGGTACAACAATTTTGAACATTTTGACTTAAAGAAAAAATAATACCTTTGTGCAGCAAATATAAATAATAACCACTCATGGACGAAGGCCCGTGTTATAGAAAGAAATTAGTTCTAAACCTTTTCTAGGAGGCTCGTCTGTTGCCTTCTGGAATTTAATACAGGAGGCAAAAATATGCTTAAACGTTACTCATCCCACCGGATTACCTGCGTACCTATATATTTGTTTTTGTTAAGGCGACGTACCTATAACTGAGTTTGTACTTCTCATGGCATACAAGTCAAATGAAATGATTTGCCTTGTGTTTAATTTTCAATTTTTAACAACCGAAAAAAAAATTAAAACATGGAAGACGTAATGGTACCGGTACAAAATTTTCAGGAACTGATAAATCACCGCGAATGGAAAAAGCTAAGAGAGGAACTTAAAAAGCTGGATCCTGCTGAAATAGCAGAAGTTATTGAAACCTTAAAACGGGAAGGCGATGACATCATCCTGTTCAGGCTTCTGCCCCGGGAAACCGCCCGTGAAACCTTTTTCAGACTGGAGTACGACAAACAGGAAGAACTTCTGGAAGGCCTTGCCGACAGAAAGCACCTGCTGTCTGAATTGCTGAATGATTTGGCACCTGATGACCGAACGGCTCTGTTTGAGGAACTGCCTGGCCCGGTAACTCAAAGACTTATCCAGTTACTGTCTCCCGAAGAGCGCCGTATTTCTATTCAATTATTAGGTTACCCTGAAAGCAGTATAGGACGATTAATGACCCCCGACTATGTTGCCGTTAAACCGGGAATGTCTATCGAACAGGCACTCGACCACATCCGGCAATTTGGCAAAGATTCTGAAACGCTGAACGTAGTTTATGTAGTTAATCAAAGCTGGAAACTTATTGATGAAGTCAGATTGCGTGAAATTCTGCTTGCCCGCCCCAATCAAACCATTGCCGATCTGATGGATAACCGTTTTGTTTCATTGAATGTTCTAAACGATCAGGAAACAGCCATCAGTGTGTTCCATGATTACGACCGTACAGCGCTGCCTGTAATAAATAGCGAAGGTATACTTTTAGGTATTGTAACCTTCGACGACGTTATGGATGTTGAAGAAGAAGAAGCTACAGAAGACTTTCATAAATTCGGATCCATTCAGGATCTTATTTTTAATCCGATAAAGGCCAAAATAACCCTGTTATACAGAAAACGGATCCTCTGGCTTGTAGTACTGGTTTTTATGAATGTATTTTCCGGGGCCGCACTTGCCAATTTTGCAAACGTTATTGAATCAATGGTATCACTCATATTTTTTCTGCCTCTGCTTATTGGCAGCGGAGGAAATGCCGGGGCACAGTCGGCTACCCTGATGATACGTGCTCTGGCTACAGGCGATGTGGAACTTTCAGACTGGCTAAGGCTTATGGGTAAAGAACTGCTTGTTGCTTTGTTGCTTGGCATAACAATGGCAGTGGCAGTAGGGCTCGTAGCCAGTTTTCGTGCACCGGAAATAATTGTGGTAGTTGGATTGTCTATGATCATTACAGTGATGGTCGGAAGTATATTGGGTTTGTCCCTTCCATTTATATTCACCATTTTGAAACTGGACCCGGCAACAGCCAGCGCGCCTCTGATTACATCACTGGCTGATATTTCAGGTGTGTTTATTTATTTTTCCATTGCTATTTGGTATCTGGGCTTATGAAATAATACAGGGAAGAATTTTTATGTATGAAATAGGCAGTAATTTTATCATTAACATAAACTGGTGCTCCATACAAGCCAATATCGTATCATCCTTTTTTTAATGAAAATTTTTCCGTTTAAAACTAATACAATCAAATGGTTGTTGTATCTTTATTTTAAATCATGTAGCTATGACTTTGAATTACTTATTCCTGCTGATACCGGTTTTCTTAACTTTCTCTTGCAGCAGTAATCGGTCTCAAAGCATTATCGATGAGGAAAGCTATTTCCGGTACCTTGAGAAGGGAAATAAAATTTCGGGGCAGGCACAGTCTGCCTTACTGTCGCAGGTTTCCGAAGCCATGAAACAAGGTGGCAGTTCCTATGCTGTTGAGTTTTGCAACCTGAAAGCATCAGGTATTACCGACAGCCTGAACAATGAATACAACTGCAACATTTCCAGAATATCGGATAAAAACAGGAATCCCCATAATGAACTCACAACCGACAAGGAGAAGCAGTTATGGGATTACTTTCTTAAGGTTCATGAAAATCGGATGATTCACGATACAGTAGTAGCCTCAGGGCAGAATGCGGTTTATTACAAGCCTATTTTAACAGCCATGCAGGCATGCCTTCAGTGTCACGGACAAAAAGAACAGATCGGGAAGGAAACTTACAGTAAAATCCGGAAGCTGTATCCGGAAGATAAGGCTACAGGCTATGAAATGAATGAATTAAGAGGCCTGTGGAAAATTGAATTCGAACCCTGAATGAAAGGAAATTTAATTAATCCAGCTGTAAGAAGAATAAACATGCCAACTCGAAGAAACCGGATTTTATAAAAATGGAGAAAATGTATCTCTTCACACTAATTTCGGCAAGTTATAACTGAGGGTAATTGCACCTGTTATATCTTATCTGTTTGTTAATTCAGCAGGAAAGATAGAAAAACCGACATCAGCTATTCCAAATCATAAAATGCTATCTTTGTACAAAAATTGTAAACAATGAGCAGGCAAAATCTCCCGGTTATTCTTTTGTCGCTTTTGGTGGCAATGTTGCTGCTTGCCTATTTTTTAAAAGAAAATCTGAACAATTTAATCTCAGAAAAATTACAGGAATCGGCAAGATCAGAATATGTGCTTTCAGGAAAGCATTGGGTTGATTCGCTCTTCAATTACACCAATAACAAAAAAGATTTTGAATTCACACTGCTCCAGTTTAAATCCACCGGATGTAATATTTGTAAGCAAATGGAACCGGAACTTGAAATGGTAAAAAGAATTCCCGGTCTGAAAGTAAATGTAGCTGTGCTGAATGTGATGAATCCCAATAGTTTGAATGTAATGAATTACTTTGGAATTTCGGCCGTACCCACCCACTTGATCCTTGACAAAAACGGTAACGAAAAATTCAGAAAATATGGTTTTATTTCAGCAGAAAAACTCGTACAAAATTTCCATTGAAAAGGTTCTAAACCGAAAACACGCTCATAAAAACTCTGGGTATTTTAGTTTCAAATCTCATTTCCTTACCCGATGCGGGATGAATAAAAGAAAGCTGCTGTGCATGGAGTCCCAGCCGTTTAATAGGATTAGTTGAAGCTCCATATTTTTTATCACCAACAACACAATGACCTATTTCCTGCATGTGTATTCTTATTTGATTTTTCCTGCCGGTTTCCAGATTGATCTTCAACAGGGAATATCTATCGTTCATCCTGATTACCGAATAATGGGAAATTGCTTTCTGTCCTTTTGTAGAATCAGAAGAAGAATGCATCTTGTAAACTTTATCTTCGGAAAGATAGGATGTAATAGTATCTTCCTGCTGATCTACCCTGCCCTCCACAACAGCAATATAAGTCCTTTCCAGAACTGTTTCATTCCAATGTTCCTGCAGCTGTTTTTTTACCTCTTCGTTTTTTGCGAACAGCATCAGACCTGAAGTATCCCTATCGAGCCGGTGCACAATGAAAATTTTGTTGTCCCGATCCTGTTTTTTAACATGCCTGCTTAACAAACTGAAAGCTGTGGACTGTTTTTCATTTACAGTAGCCATAGACAATAAACCTGCTGCTTTGTCTATTACTATTAAATGCTGATCTTCATAAACAATAGCATACTCCTTAAACTTTTGTTCAGGAGCTACACGATTGCTGCCTATTTCTACTTTCTGGCCCTGAGCAAGCTGATGATTAAATTGAGAAACGGGCTTTCCTTCCACAAATACCTGTTTATGCACCAGCAATGATTTAATATTATTCCGGCTCTTGCCAGGCAGTTGCTTTATTAAAAATTCCATCAGTACGCTGCTCTCCGTAACCGTAAAAATAACGCTCTTTTGATTCCCCGGTGCTGCTTGATTTGTATTTTTGTATTTTCTTCCCATCAATTGAAAATAGATTTTAATCGGGCTACAAAAGTACTTCATTTATTGACGGAATGCAGAAAATCAGATTTTAATATACTGATAAAATATTCATAAGGATTAATCTTTTCTCCTGATTAATACATTGTACATTTCAGAATTAGGAAAAACAAATTATAATATATGTATTTTTATGCATATTGATTAAAAAAGCGCAAATATACCACGATTAGAAAATAGGAAAACAACAAATAAACCTGTCATCCAGAAATTTGATTTAAAAAACGTTAAACATATTCTTCCGGATGATGCCATGGAAGCCTATTATTCAAGGTGGAAAATTTCAGAATGGTTAGCCTCTTTTTCAAAAAAACAAAATTCAATATTTTGTGCAATAAAGGTATCAAAATATGTTTGTTGCAAATTTTCTGATGGAGGAATTTCCCAATGTTGCCAAAATAAATGGAGGTATAAATGCATGGAAAAACAGGAAACTCCCTTATGCAGCCTTTAAGCACCCAAGAAAACCTGCCGGTTATACTGCATGTTTATACTCATCTAATAATTTTTATAAATAAATTGTTGGTAATTATTTTTTAATGTCGTATGTTTGCGTTATTAGTTATAACAGGAGAATAAATTTCCAGGGCAGAACATTTTCAGGAAACGGTATAATGAATAAATCAGAAAAATTCAGCAATAATCTTCAGGAAATGGCGCGTTTTGCAAGGGCTATTTCCCATCCCGCACGGCTCGCCATATTGCAATATCTGGCAGAAACCAAATCATGCGTTACCGGAGATATATCCGATAACCTTCCCCTCAGCAGGACTACTGTTTCCCAGCACCTGAAAGAACTCAGGGATTTGGGATTGATTCAGGGAAATATCGATGGACTTAAAGTCAACTATTGCCTTTGTAATCCGGCAATTGAATCGTCCCTTGACACGCTGAATGCCTTTTTCGGCTCCGTTTGTTCTTCTGAGACAACTTATTGTTCCTGGATCAAGACAGAAAAAATATAAACGTTCAGTTTGCAAATCATTAATTAATATTTATACAATGAAATTTTCAGCATCCCATTTAAACAAGTTGCAAACGGTCTTTATTCTTGTTGCTGTTTTTGCCTTGTTTGTTGAAGGTTCCTGTATCCAGGCATCAAATAATTCAGGGCATTCATCCAATCAATCTGCCCGGCAACAAAAGCAACTTCAGCAATTTCCCGTTAAGGAAGTATCAAAATCTGCAGTACCTCCGGCAGTCCCCGCTCAACCCCTTTCCGGTGCAACCGACGAAAAAGTGATGCTAAATCCTCCGCACGGACAACCGGGTCACAGGTGCGAAATACCGGTTGGAAGTCCTGTTAATGCCTCACCTGCAGATGCTGCTCAAAATGTGAATGCCCCATCATCTTTACCGGCAAAGACAATCCTGAATAATCCTGCCGCACCAACCATTGCAAATGCAAATCGATTAAACCCTTCGCAAAAGCGCACTACTGCAGCACCCGCCACAGGAGCAAAGCCAGCCAATAACCCTCCCCACGGTCAGCCTTGGCATCGTTGCAATATTCCTGTGGGAAATCCGCTTCCTTAGTTGTGCATGTTTACAAATAAAAATTCATTATAAACAATTTACATTTTAACAAAATTTGAATCATGAAAAAATTAATTTTAAGTTTAGCTGTTTTTACCTTCATTTCCTTAACACTCCGAGCACAGGATGCCACAGCAGTAAAAAATGACTCCATAATTTTTGACAAAACCATCCACGATTATGGGACCATCGATAGAGGAAGCAACGGTACTTCCGTATTTACTTTCACAAATAAAGGTCTAAAACCTTTAGTGTTAAATAATGTAAGGGCATCTTGCGGCTGCACCGTCCCTGAGTGGCCGCGGCAGCCTGTGGCTCCTGGTGAATCAGGTGAAATAAAGGTAAAATACAACACCAACATCATTGGGAATTTTAACAAGTCTGTTACCGTAAATTCAAATGCCGACAATTCGGTAGTAATTCTGCATATCAAAGGAAATGTTGCGCAAACGCAATAAGGGGATGTAATCGTACAGGAAATAATGGTAACCAGAATATCCGGAGTAAGATTATGAAGGATCCTGTTCGTAAAATTACCATACCTGATAAACCCATAAAGACCATTGGTCTTTTTGAAAAGTATCTTACCCTTTGGGTTGCTTTGGGAATATTGGCCGGCATAGGGCTGGGGCTCATTGCAGGTGAAACTATTGATATCATAAGTAGCCTTGAAATTGCCGGTGTCAATATTCCTGTCGCAATACTTATCTGGCTGATGATTTATCCGATGATGCTTCAGATTGATTTCAGCAGTATAAAACAAATAAGTAAAAAGCCCCGGGGTATAGTTTGGACAGTGATCATAAACTGGCTCATTAAACCATTCACTATGGCATTTTTTGCCTGGATATTTTTCTCTAAAATTTATGCTGCATGGATTGACCCTGGTCTGGCCGACGAATACATTGCAGGCGCCATTCTTCTGGGAGCTGCCCCCTGCACAGCCATGGTTTTTGTCTGGTCCTATCTGTGCGACGGAGATCCCAATTATACACTGGTGCAGGTTTCTGTAAATGATTTACTTATTCTGCTGGCATTTATCCCCTTAGTTGGACTGCTGCTGGGAATTACCGATGTGGTTATTCCTTACGGCACACTTGCTGCCAGCGTGCTCATTTTTGTTGTGGTGCCTCTTGTTGCCGGAGTATTCACTCAGAAGTTTTTAATAAAATCGAAAGGAGAAGCCTGGTTTAAACAGGAGTTTCTTTCGGGACTTAAACCGGTGAGTATTGTTGCTCTTCTGGTAACACTGGTTCTTTTGTTTGCTTTCCAGGGACAAAACATCATAAGAAACCCGCTGATAATACTCCTGGCTGCCGTACCGCTGGTAATACAAACCTATTTCATTTTTTTACTGGCCTGGTATGGCGGTAAAAAACTGAAGCTAAATTACCAGGTATGTGCCCCGGCAGCCATGATTGGAGCCAGTAATTTCTTTGAACTGGCAGTTGCTGTTGCCATTGCACTTTTCGGGTTGCAATCACCGGCTGCTCTGGTAACTGTAGTCGGTGTGCTGGTTGAAGTGCCTGTTATGTTGTCATTGGTAGCCTTTGCCAATAAAAGAAAATATTAAAACCCATACATGTTTTTATTAGAAATTCGATAACAAATAAAAAAATGAAAGTACTGATTTTATGTACCGGAAACAGTTGCCGAAGCCAGATGGCCCACGGTTTTCTGCAATCGTTCGACAACAGGTTGGAGGTAGAGTCGGCTGGCACCAAAGCTTCAGGAGTTTTAAACCACAAAGCTGTTGAAGTGATGAAGGAAGCCGGTATCGACATCAGCTACCATACCTCCGATTCGGTTGATAAATACCTGAACGATGAATGGGAATATGTAATTACCGTTTGCGGTGGTGCCAACAAAAACTGCCCCGCTTTCATGGGTAAGGTAAAGAACCGTCTGCACATCGGTTTTGATGATCCCTCGCATGCAACCGGAACTCCCGAATTCATAGAAAGTGAGTATTACCGGGTAAGGGATGAGATAAAAGAAGCTTTTTTTAAATTATATCAGGAAAAATTGAAACCCGCAATAAAATGAAAACAAAAGATATTAAAAATACCGTAAGGGAAAAGTACAGTCTCATTGCCCGCCAAAGCTCAGACCCGCAAGGGTGCTGCAATAGTTCATCCTGTTGCGGAGAGCCTGAATTTAGCATGATTGGGGATGAATACCTTCACATTGAAGGATATATTCCCGAAGCCGACTTAGGCCTGGGTTGTGGTTTGCCTACCGAAATGTCAGGCATCAAAAAAGGAGATGCCGTGCTTGATCTGGGAAGTGGTGCCGGAAACGACTGTTTTGTGGCACGCCGGATGACAGGCAGGGAAGGCAGCGTAACCGGTATCGACTTCTCTTATGACATGATTTTAAAAGCCCGGCAAAACCTTGAAAAAACGGGCTACACAAATATGGAATTCTTACAGGCCGACATTGAAGCATTACCCCTGCCCTCCTCTGCTTTCGATGTGGTTATCAGCAACTGCGTACTTAACCTCGTACCCGATAAGCAAAAGGCGTTCTCAGAGATTTCAAGGGTGCTGAAACCCGACGGTCATTTTTGCATCTCCGATGTGGTGCTTTTAGGTGATCTTCCATCCGGAATAAAAAATGCTGCCGAATTATACGCAGGATGTGTTTCCGGCGCCCTTCCAAAAGACGATTATTTGAAAATAATTGAACGGCAGGGATTTAAAAACATTAAAGTACAAAAAGAAAAAGCCATTACAATTCGGGATAATGTTTTGGAAGCATACCTTTCAGAAGAAGAAGCTGTTCATTTTAAAAAATCAGGTACCGGAATTTTCAGCATTACTTTAACCGCAAAAAAATAACCTTTTGCAGAATCCGAAGTAGCAGAAAATACATCATTTATTATACCGGATTCATATAAATCCAAAATGAGAACGTGCTGAAAACAAAGGCATTTCCTCCTTTTCCAATAGTTTTCTCTGAAATAAAACAACTGAGAGAAAGCACTGATTATCTGTTTATTCCATCAGGCATAAAATTAGAATCATTATAATTTTCCTGAAATTAACCAATTGGTTAAACTTTTTGATTAAATAGCTTGTTTACATTCATAAAACCAATTACCTTTGACCAATTGGTTAAACAGAACAGTTAATTTTTTGTAAAATGAATGAAGCCAAAAAAGACAATACTGAAGAAAAAATCCTTCATGCAGCCCAGTCTGTTTTTACACAAAAAGGAATGGACGGCACACGGATGCAGGAAATAGCGAACGAAGCTGGTATTAACAAAGCATTACTGCACTATTACTTCCGGAGCAAACAGAAGCTTTTTGAAGCGATCTTCAGTAAAGTATTCAGTCAGATTTTTCCAGACATTAAAAGCCTTATTTATTCCGAAAAACACATTGGTGAAAAGCTGGGTATTTTTATTGAAAAGTACATCGACCTGCTGATGAGAAATCCCTTCCTGCCAACATTTATCCTAAAGGAAGTTCATCGTGATCCTGATTTTTTGGCCTCTGTAATTAAAAAGCAAGGCATTAATCCGGCCGACATACTTCAGTTACTGGAAAAGGAAATGGAAAATGGAAATATCCGTAAAATGAATCCGCGCGATCTGATGATAAACATTCTTAGTCTAAGCATTTTCCCATTTGCCTCCAAACCTCTCATGCAAATCATGTTCTTTAATGACGACAAAAAAGCATATAAGGAGTTCCTGGTGAAAAGAAAGGAAACCGTCAAAACATTTGTATTAAACTCCATCCTGTTAAAATGAAACACACACTTCTCATACTGCTTTTTATACTGCCCTTTCGGATACTTTACGCACAGGAGGAAATATCTCTCGACAGCTGCTATGCATGGGCAAAGTATAATTACCCTAACCTGAAGCAGGCTGGTATTTGGAATGAAATTACCTCACTGCAAAAGGAAAACATTCAGACAAATTCGCTGCCCCGGATAAGCTTAAACGGACAAGCCACTTACCAGTCGGATGTAACGGGAATTAACCTACCCCTGACAGGCATTGCAATTCCCCACCCCTCAAAAGATCAGTATAAAGCTTATACCGAAATTCGCCAGTCGATATGGGATGGCGGGATATCGGAAGCCAATACCAGGCTGGAGGATGTCCTGTTACGAAATCACCTTAATGAGCTGGAAGTGGAACTTTACAAGCTGAACGAACAGGTGGCGCAGGCTTTCTTCACGGTACTGGTTTCTAATAAACAAAAAGAAGTATTGCATGCGCAGAAAACCATACTTGAAGAACGGTTAAAAGCCGCCAGTTCAGCTGTCAGGTATGGCACTGCTGAAAAAACATCGGAGTTACTTATCAATGCCGAAATACTGAACCTGAAACAACATGAGATACAGTTGGAATCGGTTGAATCAGCGGCCATCGGGATGCTTTTAATTCTTACCGGCAGAACCATCAGCGATGATTCAAATTTCAGTTTCAGCGAATTGCGATCCTATGCAGAAGAACCCGTTTCCCGACCGGAAAGACTATTATTTGAAAGTCAGCGAATGCAGTTGGAAAACCAAATGGACCTTCTCGATAAAAGCCGCAACCCGAAAATATTTGGATTTGGGCAGGCCGGATATGGTAAACCGGGTTTAAATATGCTCAGTAATCGGTTCGATACTTATTACCTGGCAGGAGCCGGAATTTCATGGAATCCATTCGACTGGAAAGTAACCTCACGGAAGAAGCAGGTATTGCAGTTTCAACAGGAAAGAATAAATAAACAGGAACAAACTTTCCTTCAGAACATTCACCTGTTACTTGCACGACAGCAGGAAGAGATAAACAAACTAAAAAAAATGCTTGAAGCCGATAAAAAAATAGTTGCCATCCGAATTGAAATTACAGCAGCCGCTACTTCAAAATTGAATAATGAAGCCTATACAACCTCTGAGTACATAAGGGAGGTGCAGGCTGAAACCATTGCAAAACTAAACTATGAACTGCATAAAATACAGATGAATGAAGCTCGCGAAGCATATCGCCTTATAAAGGGGAAAGAGTAACCGGCTTCACATCTCCTGTAAAAGAATTACATATTGAAACGGAGGGTTATCACATAAATAAAAGAAGAGATTAAAATGAAAATCACACAATTAAAATTTCCCATTATGAAATCCATAGGTTTTACAAGCATAAAAACTGATGAACAAAACCCGCTAAAACATGTGGATTCCATCCGATCCTTTACAAATTTAAATTTTATACAGATGAAATTCAAATCCATGATTATCCTTATCATCATCCTGATTGCCGGATGCAATAAGGAAAACGACAAATCGGATGCTTACGGAATATTTGAAACCGATGCTGTGATAGTGGCTGCTGAAGCACAGGGGAAAGTCCTGCAACTGAATGCTGAACGGGGAAAAAAAATTAAAGCTGGAACTCTGGCTGCTTTAATTGATACTACACAAATTACATTGAACATTGAACAGATTGAAGCACAGAAAGCAGCAGTAAGAGCAAGAAGAAACTCTGTTGCAGCACAGGTAGATGTTCTTGAAGAGCAGAAAAAAAATATACAAACAAACAAAAAGCGCATTGAAGCTATGTTAAAAGACGGTGCTGCAACACAAAAACAGATGGACGATGTGTCAGGAGAAATGAATGTTTTAGACAGGCAGATTGCCAGTGTGAGAACCCAATTCACCCAAATCAACAGCGAGCTGGCAGTTCTGGAGGCACAACATGCTGCTGCTGCAGACCGGTTGCAGCGCTGCAGTGTAACATCACCGGTTACAGGTATTGTTCTCGAAACTTATATCGAAGAAGGTGAACTGGCAACCCCAGGTAAACCCTTATTTAAAATTGCAAATATTAATAAGCTTACCTTGAAGGTATACATTAGCGGCGCGCAATTGCCTCACCTGGAAATTGGGCAGGAAGTGCAGGTTTTGGTTGATGAATCGGAGACCGAAAATCAATCCTTCACAGGTACTGTCGCATGGATTTCGCCGGAAGCGGAATTTACACCAAAAATCATTCAAACCAAGGAAGAACGCGTAAAGCTGGTTTATGCCGTTAAAGTAGAGGTTAAAAATGACGGCACTCTAAAGATTGGCATGCCGGGAGAAATCAGGTGGCAATAGACAGCAGAAGCTTCCAGCAGGAAATGCTGCTTTTACTGTTTATGGGTTAAACTCCTGTTATTTTAAGAAATTTTGGGTTAATGTAAAATGATAACAATTAATAACATATCAAAATCCTATTCGGGAACACAGGCGTTGAAGGAAATTTCATTTGAAATTAAAAAGGGTGAGCTCCAAGGTCTGATTGGCCCCGATGGAGCAGGAAAAACCACTCTGATGCGTATCCTTATGACACTTCTGCTGCCCGACTCAGGCAATGCTCAGATGAACGGACTTGATGTAGTAAAAGATTACAGAAAAATACGAAGAATAACGGGCTATATGCCCGGCCGCTTTTCCCTCTATCAGGATTTAAGCGTTGAGGAAAACCTCCGGTTCTTTGCCTCTGTATTTGGAACTACTCCGGATGAAAATATGGATCTGATACGTGACATATACCACCAGATTGAACCTTATAAAAAACGACGTGCCGGCGATCTCTCAGGAGGTATGAAACAAAAACTTGCTTTGTCGTGTGCATTAATACACCAACCTCAAATATTGATACTTGATGAGCCAACCACAGGCGTTGATGCCGTTTCACGACAGGAGTTCTGGGAAATACTGAAGGAGCTGCAGAAAAAGGAAATTACCATCCTGGTATCCACACCGTATATGGATGAAGCAAACCTGTGCGACCGTGTAGCTCTCATTCAAAATGGAAAAATACTTGAGGTAGATTCTCCGGCCAATATCACCTCCAGGTTTCCGGGAAAAATTATAAAAGTAAGATCGGATGAAATGTACAAACTTATAAAAGACCTGCGCAGGTTTGAAGAGACTGAATCGGCTTTTGCTTTTGGGCAGTATGTGCATTTCACCGGAAGGGATACTCATATTGAACCATCCGAACTGGTAAACTACCTGGAAAACTGCAATCATAAAAATATAGTAGCAGAGCACATTGAACCAGGTATAGAGGATGTGTTTATTAAACTGATGGCGACAGACCATAGAGAGGACACAGGCCTGAAAAAAAGCAAGGATGAGGATTAAGAAATAAGAATAAAACCTGAAGCGACAAATCATGGCTGACAGTGCCATAAAAGCAAAATAAAAAAGAAAAAATGATGGAAAAAATAATCGAAGTAAAAGAATTGGTTAAACGTTTTGGTTCATTTACTGCTAACGATCGCCTTACTTTCGATGTTTATAAGGGGGAGATATTTGGCTTTCTTGGGGCCAATGGGGCTGGAAAAACTACGGCTATACGTATTTTATGCGGTCTCTCGGCCCCTACTTCAGGTGATGTAAATGTAGCAGGATTCGATATTTACCGGGAAACAGAGAAAATTAAAAAAAATATTGGGTACATGAGCCAGAAGTTTTCGCTATATGAGGATTTAACTGTTGCTGAGAACATTCGCTTTTATGGCGGCATTTATGGCATTCCACGGAAGGAGCAGAAAATAAAAGAAACGGAACTGTTGCAAAAGCTGGAAATGGAAGAGGCGCGCAATAAACTCATTGCAGGGATCCCATTGGGCTGGAAACAAAAACTGGCTTTCTCGGTGGCTGTTCTTCACCAGCCAAAAATAGTATTCCTCGATGAACCTACCGGAGGTGTTGATCCCATTACCAGGCGACGGTTCTGGGACATGATTTATGAAGCTGCCGACGATGGAATCACCGTTTTTGTCACCACCCATTACATGGATGAAGCAGAATACTGCAACCGGGTGTCTATTATGGATGAAGGCAAAATTGAGGCTCTTGACACCCCACGAGCGTTGAAACAAAAATACAAAGCTGCCAATATGGATGAGGTATTTATACAAATTGCACGAAAGACGGAAGTGAAAAAGTAATGAAGCAACTCAAATCATTCATAAAAAAGGAATTCTACCACATCTTCAGAGATGTGCGAACTATGATAATTCTTTTTGGAATACCAATCACGCAATTGTTGATATTTGGTACGGTAATTAAAAACGAAATCAGCAATGTACCCATTGCCATATATGACCAGACGAAAGATGAAATAAGCATGGAACTGAGCTCCAAGATTCTTTCTTCAGGTTTTTTCTTGCTGGACAAGAACCTGGAAAGCACTGCCGATATCGACAAAATCTTCAGGAAAGGTCATGTTAAGCAGGTGATTATTTTTGAAAACGATTTCGGGGAAAATCTTAAAAGAGAAGGTGTTTCCGGTGTCCAGCTCATTGCTGATGCGTCAGATCCCAATATGGCGCGACTGGTAACGACTTATACAAAAGGTATTATCAACGATTACATTACGAAAATGCATCCCAACCTTCAAATGCCTTTGCAGATAAAACCTGAATTAAGGATGTATTTTAACGAGGAAATGAAAAGTGCCTACCAGTTTGTCCCCGGAACCATGGCTCTCATATTGATGCTTGTTTCGGCCCTGATGACCTCCATTTCCATCACCCGTGAAAAGGAAACCGGTACTATGGAGGTATTGCTTGCCTCTCCTCTGAGACCGGTGCAGATTATTGTGGGTAAGGTATTGCCTTACCTGCTGCTTTCTGTAGCTAATGCGTTTGTTATTGTCTTTATCGGCAGATTAGTCTTTGGAGTGCCTGTTACAGGCAGTTTTATTCTGCTGATGCTGGAAACAATTTTATTTATTACAATGGCACTCTGCCTCGGAATATTCATTTCTACTATCGCAAAAACCCAATTGGTAGCCATGTTTATTTCCCTGGTTGCGTTGATGTTGCCCACCATAATCCTATCAGGCTTTATTTTTCCCATTGAAAATATGCCCAAGGTGCTTCAATGGCTCAGCCAAATCATGCCCGCAAGGTATTTTATTACAATTATCCGTGGAATTATGCTTAAAGGAGTAGGCATACTGTTCATCTGGAAAGAAACTTTAATCCTGATGGGAATGACTTTGGTATTTATTTTAGTAAGTGTGAAAAAATTCAAGGTGAGACTGGAGTAATAAGCTACAAGAAATTAGCTGCAAGCTGCAAGATAGGGAAAAAGACAAAAATACTGTAATCAATTGGAAATAAGTAATATTAAAAGCAAATGATCAGAAAAAATATAAAACAAATAAAATTTATCAATCGTGAAAGATTTTAAAAATTTAATAATTTGGCAACAGGGAATTAGTATTGTATTAGATGTCTATAATGCATCAAAAAGGTTTCCCCCTGAAGAACTTTATGGCTTAACAAGCCAAATGAGACGCTCTGCCATTTCAATACCATCAAATATTGCTGAAGGTTCCGGAAGAAATTCAGACAAAGATTTTAATCGCTTTCTTGAAATTGCATTAGGGTCTTCTTTTGAGTTGGAGACTCAAATTATTATTGCTCAGAAACTGAATTTCCTGACGGATCAGGATTTCACTATTCTGACTGATAAAGTTACTGAAGAACAAAAAATGATAACAGGGTTACAAAAAAGAATCCGATGAATAAAGATCAAATACTATAATCTGAACGCAACTTCTATACTGTTATTCAACTTGCAGATTGAAGCTTAAAACTTGCAGCTTAAAAATGAAAACAATCCAATATATACTTCAGAAAGAGTTCCTTCAGATATTCAGGAATAAGACGCTGCTTCCAATGATTTTCTGGGTGCCGCTGATGCAGATGCTTATCCTTGTTTTTGCCGCCACCTACGATATGAAAAAAATAGACATGACCGTGGTGGATAATGACCTGTCGGAAACTTCACGCCAGCTCATAGCCAAATTTGATGGAATTCCCTTCTATAATGTTGAACATGCCTTTCTGGAAGTTACTTCCGGAGAAGAACTCCTGTTAAGTGGTTCAACCGATGTGGTACTCGTTATTCCTTCGGGTATGGAAAAAAAACTGATTAGGGAAAATGAAGCCGGCCTGCAGCTCCTGGTCAATGCAATAGAAAGTAATTCGGCACAGCTTATCTACTCCTATTCAGCACAAATCATCAGCGATTTCAACAGAAAACTGATTGCAGAACATATGGGGATAACTGAATTTGAGCCGCCTGCACGCGTTAATATTAACGAAAGCTACTGGTACAATGAAAAGCTGGATTACAAGTGGTACATGGCACCCGGTATTCTATCCGTGCTTGTAACCATCATCGGGATGTTTATGTCGGGAATGAACCTTGTACGCGAAAAAGAACTGGGAAACATTGAACAACTGAATGTAACCCCTATAAAAAAGCACCAGCTGATAATTGGCAAGCTGGTACCTTTCTGGATTATAGGGCTTTTAGAACTGGCATTTGGATTAATCATTGCACGGTTGGTATTTAGCCTACCGATTGAAGGAAGCCTGGTTCTGTTGTTTGCTTTGGCAGGGCTGTACCTTGTCAGCGTTTTGGGTCTAGGATTGTTTATTTCAACAATTACCCATACCCAGCAGCAGGTAATGTTTATGAACTTCTTCTTTATGCTTATTTTTATCCTTATGGGAGGAATATTCACTCCTGTTGAAAGTATGCCCGGGTGGGCTCAAACCATAAATCATATAAATCCGGTATATTATTTCATGCGCATCATGCGGCAAGTCATTTTGAAAGGCTCCGGCATATTCGATATGCTGAAAGAAATAGCAGGGCTGTCGATTTTAAGTATTGTTTTTTTAAGCATGGCAATTTGGCGCTACCGAAAAACCAACTAACAGGAGTTGCCAAATTTCCAATCAGTGTACTAAACGACTGCCATATTACTCAGGTGCAGCTCCCATTGATTTTTCTGAAATCTGTATTTCTTGCAGGGAAACAGCCAGTGAAATACAACTGCGAACTTCCTTATTTCAGATACTTTTTAAACTCCCGGTAATCTTTAATTATTTTTACATTTCGCGGAACTATAGGCTGATGAACCTGTAATTGCCATCCGGTAATAAAGACTTTTTGGCTTCCAAACAATTCCTTCAGAGATTCGAGGTAATTTTCAAGTTTATCTTTTGAAAGGGAATTAATAAATGCAGTGAATACAAAATCAATTTTTACCTGCTTTTGAATCTTTATCAAGTCATCCCAGGGAACAAATTGTCCAAGATATATGGTATGGTAACCCATCTTTTGTGCCAGGTAATTATAAAACAGCAGACTAAGTTCATGCATCTCCTTATCAGGTAGAAAAAATAATATAGTAGAATCCTTTTGATTGGTCATTCCCAGCTTATCTGTTTCAGAAATCATTTTCTGCCGGAATATATTTGTTACATAATGTTCCTGTGCAGGAAAAATAGAACCAACCTGCCAGTAAACTCCTACCTTTACAAAAAATTCAAAAAAAACCTTTAAAGTAGCTTCTTCCAATCCTTTCTCTGCAATTATTTCACTGGTAAGGTTATAAAAATTCTCATTATCAAAATTTATCATATAAAGAATGAGCCTGTCAATAAAATCCGATTCAGAAGTTTTACTCTTGGAAACCTCCAGAACAGCATTGTTTACAGACTCATCATTCCATTTGGCAACTTTTGATATTTTATAGCCGTTGCGAACCAACAATGTGATATTCAACATTCGCCGCAGGTCATTATCGCTGTAATAACGAATATTTGTATTGGTTCGTTCAGGCACAAGCAGGTTATATCTTTTTTCCCATATCCTAATTGTATGAGCTTTAACACCCGATAATACTTCAAGATCTTTAATAGAATAGCCCGTATTTTTCATTTGGCTTAAATTTTTTTATTTAACATTCAACCAAGCTTTGGTAAAAAACAGAAAGCAAAGCATATTTGTTTAAAGTTAAAAATAAAAGTTCTAAACAAATAAAAAAAAGCAGGGTTATTCATTACTTCAATAAATTCTTCATTTTTTCATATGCTTCTTCCCATCCAGAATTCTGAACAGGGTAAAATTGAATCACTTCAAATGAATTTCTCACTACCTCTCTTAATTCAGCCAGTGAATTAATTACACCCAAAGCTTTTGCCTGCATCAAAACATTACCAATGGCAGTTGCCTCAATGGGTCCCGAAAAAACTGGAATTCCGGTTGCATCGGCTGTCAATTGGTTCAACATAGCATTTTTAGCTCCACCACCAATAACGTGCAACTTTTCAATTTTCCTACCTGTAATATCTTCTATTTGTTTAATTGTATGTTTATATTTAAGAACAAGGCTATCGTAAATGCATCTGGCAATTTCACCTTTTGTAACAGGTACTGGCTGATTAGTCTTTCGGCAATACAATCTGATGGCTTCAGGCATATTTCCAGGATTCAGGAACTCCCGGGAATCAGGGTTAATAAAGCATTTAAAGGGTTCTGCAGCATTGCTCATATTAACTATTTCCTCCCAGGAAAATACTTTTTCCCGGTCCCAAATGCGTTTGCATTCCTGAATAAGCCACATTCCCATAATGTTTTTCAGAAATCGGGTTGTCAAATCAGCCCCTCCCTCATTGGTAAAATTCATCTCAAGAGTTTTCTCCGAAACTATCGGAGTTTGGCTCTCAATTCCAAGAAGTGACCATGTACCCGAACTAAGAAATGCCCAATTTTCACCTCCTGCAGGAACAGAAACAACTGCAGATGCCGTATCGTGGGAGGCAACTGCAACACATGGAATATTTCCGCAACCGGTCTGCTCATCTATTTCAGCCAATACATTTCCTAATACAGTGCCGGGTAATAAAATTTCACCAGCCAGATTATCTGGTATTCCGGCAGCTTTAAAAAGCTGATACTCCCATTCGGGTTTTCCTGGCTTCAGAAGTTGTGATGTACTTGCAATAGTATACTCATTCTTCCTGATTCCGGTAAACAGATAATTTAAGGCATCGGGGGTAAATAGTAAACTCTCGGCAATTTTCAGAGCAGCATCATTTAACCTGGCCGATGAAAATAACTGAAATAAGGTGTTGAATTGCATGAACTGTATCCCCGACAACAGATAAGTTTCTTTTTTTGACAAAATCCGGAAAAAATCATCCATGGCACAATCAGTTCGATGATCGCGATAAGCAAAAGGTAAACCTGAAAACCTGCCGTTGGAAAAAACAAGAGCATAGTCAACTCCCCAGGTATCTACTCCAATTGACTGAGGTTTTATTTTTAATTCTGAAATACATTTTTTAAGACCTGTTTTTAATTCATCAAATAAATTGTATATGTTCCAGAAATAACTGCCATGTATACAGGTCATTTCATTTTTAAACCGGTGAACTTCAGTAAGGTTCAAATTTTTTCCCTCAAGGGTACCCAAAATGGCCCTCCCGCTTGATGCCCCTATGTCAAACGCCAGGAAATTTTCTTTGCTCATTTTTCTTCAGAATTTTAATTCATACAAAATAATGTTTCTTTACAGAGACTTTTATCCTGCACTGTCATGATTCAAAACAAACATAAAAAATAAATGCATTGAAACCTTTTTTTTTGCCCTAATATAAACGACTTGTTTATTTCAAAATTTTAACCGAATTTTGTTTTGATAAACTTGTTCAAACATAGAAAAAGAGTATGAAAACATTAATTAGAGTTACACTAGCAGTATTTTTCTCTGCATTAATGATTCAACCGGTATTTAGCCAGCGATTTTTAAAAAAAATTCAGGAAAAAGTACAGGATAAAGTGGAAGAAAAGGTTGAGGAAAGAGCAGAGAAGAAAGTTGATAAAGCCATCGATAATCAACTTGATAAAATTGAAGATTCACTTGAAAAAGATGCAGAAGAAACGCCGGAAGGCTCAGCCACGGAAGATGACAGAAGACAGGAAAGAATGCAAAGATTGCTTAAGGGAGTCGGGATTTCAGGAGAACCCGTACCTTTTGCTGACAGTTACAGTTTCAATCATTTGATACAAATGCACATTGAATCTTATGATGGAAAAGGCAAAAAAGAAAATGAAGGTGAATTTATCACGCATTTAAATCCAGACTCTAAGTGTATGGCCTACCAAATGGTTTCAGGCGATATGAGTCAGCCAGGCCAGGGCATGTTCATCATTGATGCTGAAAATGGCGCAACCATCATTTTAAATGATGAAAATGGGGAAAAAACGGGAATTGTTTACGGTATGGGGGCTTTCTTCTCTTCTATTGGTGATGCATATGAAGAAGAATCTTTAGAAGAAACTCCGGAATCGTACCTGTTAAATCCTAATGTTACCAAAACAGGACGATCTAAAACCATTGCAGGATACAAGTGTGATGAATATCGCTACAATGATGAAACCTCTGAATCGGAAGTTTGGATTACTACTAACCTGAAAATGAATACTCAGGATTTTTTCAGCACGCTTTTTAAAACCAGCCTTTATTCTCATGGGATTCCCTGGGGATATATGATGGAAGCCACAACTGTTGATAAAAACACTAAAGAAAAATCATTTATGCAGGTTACAAATGTAGACATAAATTCAAATGTCAGGTTTTCTATGGCAGACTATCAGGTTACTAATCTGGGTTCATTTAAGATGCCGGCAGCGGAATAACTAAGTTGTTCAGATGTAGTAATAATAGCTGTACTCATTAATCTTTAACCATTTGTGTGTACCAAATTCTTTCAAGCATCAAGTCCTGCAGGAAAGAATTGAAAAAGCTAAGGCTAACGTTTTCATGCATAAAATGAGAACATCATACCTGTTGAAATCAGGAAGCCATTCCATGCAATCGTTTTCACAGAATGTGTATTTAAAAAGCATGAGTGCAATCCAAGTGAAGGAACAAGGGCTGATAAGGCAGGTATTTTGATCGAAAAACTGGCTCCGGGAGGTGAAGAACAGGGAAGACAATATCTTGAAAAAGTTGAACAATACCTTCGCAGAACAAACAGTGAGGAATTGAACCCTGACCGCCTGAAAGAAGATTTGAACAGAATTCTGAACAATCCTAAAGCTGCACCGGCAGTAGTGCAGGCAAGAGCAAGCCAGATTGATCGATCAACCATAAAAGCCGCTCTAAGTTCAAATGGAATTGAAGAAGAAACAGCCGAGAAATACCTGTCGAAAGCTGAAGAAGTACTGACACAAATAAAAACAACCACACGCGAAAGCAAGGTAAAAGCAAGCGCCAGGGCAAAAGGAACACAGCAGGATGCTCGTGAGCAATTTATGGAAAAACAAGGAAAGGCAGAACAAGCTATAAGAAACTGGTTTGACCGGATGAACCAGCCTGAACTTGAATATGAACGCCTGAAGCAGGATGTGGTATATATGATGAACGATCCCAAAGCTGCACCCGGTATTTTAAAAAACCGTTTAAAACGTCTCGACCGTGAATCGCTGATTGCACTTTTAAGCAACAACAAAAAAATAACACGGGAACAGGCAGAAAAAGTGGTAACTAAAATAGAGGAAGCTAGAGATACTGTTATCCGTCAAATTGAGGAGATTGAACGGAAAGTAACTCTGAAAGTGAACGAACTGAAACAAGAGACTCTTAAACAAGCGGAAGCCACAAGAAAAACTGCTGCTTCAGCAGCCTGGTGGCTTTTTATTGCAGCAGTGGTTTCAGGTGGAGCGTCTGCTCTGGGAGGTATATTGGCTTTTACATTCTAATTAATATAAATAGTAATTCCAACGACGAAGCTTAGATTGAATTGCATGTTTTGAATTCGTAATTTAATATTCAAGGGAATGGCCGGAAACAGCAAACTGTAAAAAATATGCAGACTGTTGCCGGCTTTTTATTTCCTTGAAAAACCTGAACTGCCAGGTTGATTCCATGGTTTCTTTTGCATCAATTAAATTTTTGTGTATCTTTTGGAGAAAATAGAATCTGTTAACTGCAGATTTATATAATACCGATATCCTACAGCAATGCATATACTTATAATAACCGACATGCAGGTCGATTTCATGCCCGGGGGAGCCCTGGCTGTTCCTGAAGGGAATGAAATAATACCTGTAATTAACAACCTCCAGGAAAAATTTGATTTGGTAATAGCCACCCAGGACTGGCATCCTGAAAATCACGTCAGTTTTGCTTCCAATCATGAAAACAAGAATCCGTTTGATACAATTGATTGGCAGGAAATGGAACAGGTGCTATGGCCCGACCATTGTGTACAGAATACATCTGGCGCTGATTTCCATCCTCAATTGGAGATGAAAAAAGTGGAGGCTATTTTCAGAAAAGGCATGAATTGGAAAATTGACAGCTACAGTGGGTTCTATGATAACGGCCATAAAAAAAACACAGGACTTGCAGGATATTTACGTGAACGCAAGGCAGTTGAACTCTATTTTTGTGGCCTGGCAGCCGATTTTTGCGTTTACTTCTCAATTAAAGATGCTCTTAAAGAAGGATTCTCTGTAACTCTGATTGAAGATGCCACAAAACCTATAAACCCGAAAAATTTTGAAAACATAAAAAAAGAGCTTACTGAAAAAGGCTGTAAAATTATCAGCAGCTTTTCTGTTTAATTCCTGTTGTAAATTCTTCTTCATTTCCTGTTACCGGTTAAATTGATTAAACCAACCAACTGCCCACGGTTATTTCTGCTGAATATTTCCTGCAGTGCATCTCTTTTTCTCCAAAATGTATTCTAAAACTAAAAAAATACCGGAACTTATTTGAACCTCATAGGAGCGTTGTAAATCATCATCTTCGTCATCGTTACATCCCATAGCAATTGATCCCATCAGAAATGTAAAAAAATAACTTGCTTTTCATAATTATGTCCTCCGTTGTAATTATCAAATAACTGCAGCAATGTAAAAGTAAAGCCCTCCATCGTTTTTTAAGTGTTCCCATTAAAGCAGATTCTTTTAAAATCAATGTTGATTTGGCATGATCAAGTCCGGTATAAATTCAATATTAATTCAGTAATAACTCAATGTAAATTCAATAAAAATTGAATTTACATTGAGTTAACATTGAGATAAAATTGAGTTTATACTGAATTTACTACGTCCCAGAACCGGAACACTACTGGAAAAATGCGGTGAAAAAATAATTCCAAAATTGCCCTGTGGTTGCCATATTAGTTCAGTAGTTATAAAGTTAAGAAACATACACGCTTCGGAAAAAACAATGATTTCTTAAATTTGTTAATACCATCAGGTAAAAAAATAAAATTCAAGGAGGAAGCAGCAACAGTATTTGATCACATTTACCTTTCTTTACAGCAAAAAAATTTAATTAAAAATGAGTACAGCCCTGACAGATGAATATTTTCCCAGGCTTCAGGATATATCCCGGGCACAAATAAATATTAAAGAGGTATCGGTTCATACACCGCTGCAGAATAACCTTAATCTCTCTGAAGAGTTTAACGCAAACATTTTTCTTAAAAGGGAAGATTTACAGGTTGTTAGGTCCTACAAGATCAGGGGAGCCTACAACAAAATATCGGGGTTACCTTCAAGTGAAACCAGCAAAGGTATCGTATGTGCGAGCGCGGGAAATCATGCACAGGGAGTTGCTTACGCCTGTCATAAACTGAACATACAAGGAAAAATATTTATGCCTGCCACTACCTCAAAGCAGAAAATAAGGCAGGTGGAAATGTTTGGAAAGGATAAAGTTGAGGTAATCCTCACAGGTGATACTTATGATGCAGCCGAATTGGCCGCCAGAGAACAGTGCAGGCAGGAGGGATTGACTTTCATTCATCCATTCGATGATAGGCAGATTATTGAAGGACAGGCAACAGTTGCCCCTGAGATACTGCAGGATACTCAAAAGCCAGTTGATTTTCTTTTCCTTCCTGTTGGAGGTGGAGGATTGGCAGCCGGTGTAGGGGCATATTTTAAACAAATGAGCCCAAATACCCGTATTATTGGAGTGGAGCCTGAGGGAGCGCCTTCAATGCAAAAATCAATAGCGGCAGGCAAAGTAATTGAACTGGAGGAAATCGATAAGTTTGTGGATGGAGCAGCAGTGAAGCGAGTAGGTGAACTGTCATTTAAAATCTGCAGAAAAGTAATTGATCGAATGGTAACCATTCCCGAAGGCAGAATCTGTACTAAAATCCTGGACCTTTACAATCGCGATGCCATAGTTATGGAACCGGCCGGAGCACTTTCCATAGCTGCACTCGACCTGTTCCGCCGGGAAATTAAAGGAAAAACAGTGGTTTGCATTGTCAGCGGAAGCAATAACGACATTACCCGAATGGAGGAAATAAAGGAACGTTCGCTTTTGTACGAAGGCCTGAAGCATTACTTCATTGTCAGGTTTCCTCAAAGGGCCGGTGCTTTGCGTACTTTTGTTGACCAGGTGCTTGGACCGGATGATGATATCACTCATTTTGAATATTCAAAAAAAACCAGCCGTGAAAAAGGACCTGCTGTTATTGGGATAGAAATAAGAAAAAAGGAAGATTTTAATGGATTAATTCAGCGAATGCAGGATAATGGGTTTGTATATGAATACCTTAATAATGAGCCTTCTTTATTCCAGGTTATTATTTAGTAGTCTTTGTTTAAGCAAACACGGTTTTCCTTTGCCGTGCATGTATTTCTCTGCTCTTCCAGTTGCCTTTTGCCTTTTTGTTTACATTATCAGGTGAACCGATTACGATAATTCCTTACCTGAGGCTGTTTATAAGAGGAACATCACTCATTTTATTTGCCACCCTATTTTTTGAAAACCAAATAAAACTGAACCCATTGGGTTAAATCATTATGATTATTGTTGGTGAATTGGTTAGGGCTGCGTACCCGATAATCCTGGCTGTTCCTATATTTGCCAGGTTTTAAATTATTTCTGCTCTTATAGAAAAGTTGAAACCTGCAGGTTTATTGGTAAATGATTCGGTAACAAAAAGCCGGAAAAACAACATATAATGAAACAATAGAAGATGCCGGCAATAAAGCAAAGGAATCAGTATTCCGTGGTAAATTGTTCGGGATGCTTTCCCTTAACTCCCTTTTCCCGATAAAAGTCTTTCATCCGTTTGATATCATCCTTTTCATTATCTGTTATTTCAAGCTTTCCCCAAATGGTTATTGTTTTCCTGCCCCAGTCGAAACTAACAAGGTAAACCGGGATATTCGCCGACCGTGCAATGATATGAAAACCTGCTTTCCAATTTTTGGTAAGCTTACGGGTACCTTCGGGAGTAATGGCCAGATGCATATAATCCCGTGTATTAAACTGGTGAATAATTTGCCTGACCACATTCGACCCTTTTGAACGATCGGTAGGTATCCCCCCCATCTTTTTCAAAAACCAACCTACCGGCCAAAAAAAGAATTCTTTTTTTATAACAATACTGGCTGTTCCGCCAAGAGAAGTGTAAAAAATCCAGGATATTAAAAAATCCCAGCCACTGGTATGAGGAACTCCAACTAAAATACACTTTGGCTCAGATACCAATGAACCGTGTGCTTTCCATCCCATAATCTTCAATAGAAATTTACAGATGTACTTCATATCTTTTCTACAATTTAGTTTCTTTTTTTAAATAAATATTTTCCCTTCTTTAATCCACTGCTACTCCTAATCCTTACTAACCAATCTTTCTGGTTTCAAGATTTCCTGCTCCTGCATACTTTCTGAGAAGCTCAGTTGCGCTGGCTGTAGCTTCCTCCAGCAGACCTTGTGTACCAAAATCAATAAGAATCATAAGAAACCGATGAGTTCCGGACGTAACCGAAGTTCTTACTGAGTCGCTTGTAGGTGTACCAAAAGCTCCCTTCCAGTCACGAAATACAGGAAGCGACCCGATGTTCAGCTCCCCGCGGCCAATTCCTTCGTAGGGTTCATGTTGCCGGCCGATGCCGAATTCCACTTCGCCTTCGATTTTTTCAGCGTCGTATCCGCCAATGGAAAATCCCGTCGATACAGATACAAGATTGAGCAGATCTACCACATTATTTACCCGGTAGAGCCCTTTCCCCTGAACCGTTCTTCGCAACAATGCCTCGGCCGACAACCTGTACCGCGAAGGGTCCTTTCCGCATAGCCTGTATCCTTTGCGTGACGCTGCCACAGCAGGCATGCGGCTGATATCCTCCACCTGAAGCGAACCGGCTATCTCCACCACTTTTTTCTCTATTTGTTCCCATAGTGTATTGGCATCTTCTTTTACAATAACATCACATTCAATGCAGGAGAGCATTAATTGGGGAATTCGCGCTTTCAAAACGTCTGATATAATAACAGGTGTCATTGTTTGACTTTGCTGTTTTAATTTTTTAGCCCCCAAAACTAACCAAATTGAGCTAAAATAATATTCTTTTCATGGCGATTTCTGCAAAATTCCAATACCAACAGCAGCAAACCAGCCAGCAATTAAAAATTAAGCGTTAACACAAGGCCATTGCCCTGAAAACAAAAACAGGAATGAATAATTCCCCATACAAGTCCCATAAGTTTCGGGGTGCAGATGTTATTGCGCAAGCGAATTCAACAGTGAATAAAAAATAAACCTTATTTCAGCATCCTTCTTAACCGACTATAGAATATTAATTGAAGAATAGAGTTACGAAACGGATTATGGTATTTTTCCTGCTCATTGAATTTTAACAAAAAGACTGCTTTACTGTTTTATATATAAAGTATTACTTAAAAATTTAGTATAACATTTACACCATAACCATATGAAGATACAATTCAATACTGAAAACAATGTTAACGCAGGAGAAGAATTGCGGGAAAAATTAACCTTTTTGATATCTGAGAAACTCAGCAGGTTTAATAAATACGTTACACGCCTTGAAGTTCATCTTTCAGACGAAAACAGTGCCAAAAGCGGCCCTGACGATAAGCGGTGCCTTATAGAAGCACGTATGGAAGGCAGGCAGCCTGTTGCAGTTACCGATCAGGCAGAATCGTATATTGAAGCCGCTGCCGGAGCCATCGGCAAAATAAAAAAAGCCCTGGATTCAATGATTGGACGCATGAAAGATCAACAGTAAATTTCGTGCGAAAATTAGAAGAAACACCCACAGTTTCTATATAAAACAGGAAATACAATTCAATTAATTATTTTACCGCAAGAAATTTATTTAGCACATTGAAGAGGCTGTTTCTGGACATAGGTTTGGTAATATGGTAATCAAAACCTGCCTCAGCTATCCTTTTCCTGTCTTCAGGTAAGGCATTAGCTGTTTGGGCAACTACCGGAATGTTTTTATCAGCTTCATGGATGTGTTGGATAACCTGATATCCATCCATTTCCGGAAGACGGATATCAAGAAAAATCAAATCGATTTTGTATTTATCAAAGATTTCTACTGCCTTAAGCCCTGTATCAGCATGGAGAATCAAAGCTTTTGTTTCCTCAAGCATATGGTACATCATCATATAACTGAAGCTATCATCTTCAGCTATAAGTAATACCTTATCCTTTAAATCCGGTAAACTGGCCTCATTGTTTTGACTACCTTTTTCATTTATAACAGGTATGGGTTTTGATATCAACTCTTCCATTTTTAGAAAAGGGTGCGTGAAATAAAATACTGTACCTTGACCGGCTTCCGATTCAAACCATATTTCTCCGCCAAGCAAATTAACCAGATGTTTACATATTGCAAGACCTAAGCCGGTTCCCCGAAATTCATGGCTATTGGAATTGTGCAACCGTTTAAAACGTTTAAAGACATTATCCTTGTCGTCAACATTAATTCCAATTCCAGTATCTCTTACAAAAAAAAGCACATCCCGCTGTGCTTCACGGATATTATAGCCCACTTCAACCATACCTTCTTCTGTATATTTAATGGCATTTCCTATGAGATTCATAAGTACTTGCTGAAGTCTAAAACGATCGGTATCAATGGTTACCTGCACATTTTTATTAGGGCTTTCAAGAACTAGATTAAGATGCCTTTTTTTATAAATATTTTTCATTCCTTCCATCTGCAGCTTAATCTGTTGCATGAAACTGTTAAGTTCAATTTTCTCACTTTGTATGGAAATCTGATGGTTATCGAGCTGTGAAAAATCAATAATGTCATCGATTAACCGCAGCAATTGCTTCCCATTATGAGAAATGGCATTAAGAAATTCAGCATCTTTTTTCCTCGTAATCTCTTTTTGTAAAAGTTCCGTAAAGCCCAGGATGGAATTCATAGGAGTACGCACCTCATGAGAAATATTTTGAATAAAAGCATATTGAACCTGATTTTCCTTTTCAGCTCTCTCCCTTGCTTTTACAAGTTCTTTTTCAAGATTTTTCCTTTCCGATATATCAATTCCAACTCCAACCTGCCTTCCATCCAAAATTTCCACGTTTGCCCAGCTTGTATCAATATCACGGCCATCACGTGTTCGCATCACAATATCCTTAAATCCCGGAGACAGCGATTTCATGTATTCCAGTACCTTCTGACGATATAAAGGATCGGGGTAAGCCAGTTCCATTATGCTTGTGCGGTCAATATCTTCATTTGTCCAACCGGTAATATTTTCAACTGCACGATTTATAGTGAAAGAATGAATTCGTTTATCATAGATGGTTATCATTACAGGAATGGTATCAATGATAACTTTTAAAAGTTCCCGATCGTCTTTTAACTGTTGCTGGTACTTTTCCAGCTCATGGAATTGCTCATCTTTAATAAAAACATCATTCGTTAATTTTGTCTTCACATCAAGGTCCGGAAGGTTCCGTGCAAATAAAACTCCCGTTATTAAATTTCCTTCATTATCACATTGAGGAAATCCAGTATAACTGATATATCGTTCAGAATCATACGGAGTCATCTTCACTATGTATTTTTCATCACTGAATGATTCACAATTTATCAGACGAGCTATTGGATTCCTGTACTCAGGCAATTCCTGATGCTCGATATTATATACACAATGCAATGAAAATGGAGAATTTATGAACCCATCTTCATCTGAAGGGTTCAACCCATGAACTCTCATTCCCTCCGGGTTAATTGCAAGCAGATAACTTTGCTTGTTAATGAGCAATATTCCTTCCTGTACATTATTAAATACCGTTTTCACAATTTCTTCTGAAAACGAGCTTACGTTTTTTCCTGTGGTTTTTTTTTGTATAGCAGAAAGATCAGATTCCATTATAAACAGATTTAAGTTACATTTTATAACAACAGTAAATCAATTGTGTTTACAAAGCTTAAGTTAAAACAATCAAAACCTAATTTTCAGGGAAAAGATTCTAACTTAATTCATCAGGTTAACCTAAATGTAATTTTTCATAACATTTAAAGCAAAAGACTGAATTCTTCTGATCAACATCTTCTATATAGGTGCTTGATCTCATAACACATGATGTAGAAATACAATGCGTTAATCCAAAAATATGTCCCAATTCATGGATAATTTCCTTTGTAAATCGCTCAAACAATAATGCATCATCCTTTTTCATGCCATAAAGTTCATTTTTAAGCCTGAAAAGGGAAACTACACCTGCATTGCCATTATAAACAGCCTGCCCAATGATGTATGTTAGAATTGGAATAAACAAATCGACACGGAACAGACCAATGGCTTTTATGTTATCTGAAGAATATTCGGAGTTGATATACTTTAGCAGCTGATTGCCATCATATTGTCGCCGGGCAGGATCATAAAACTTTGAAAGGTCGTTGTAACTATTAGCAACATCAACATCAAAACCAAAGCGATCTTTAACAGAGGAAGCAATTTTATCAAGAAAATCTTTTTCAAACTGCCCGAAGGAAATTATTAAAATACGTTGCTTATTCAACTTCAAGTTTAATTTTTAACAGCGAGTTCGAACAAAAAGAATTATTTTTTCCCGATTATTTTCTTCAGGTTGTATTTTTTAATTTTATTATAAAGCGTCACTCTATCAACTTTCAGCACTTTTGCCGAACGACTTATATTCCAGTCGAATTTATCAAGAATCTGTAATATATGCTTTTTTTCCAGATCGTGCAGGCTGTCGGTTGTATTGTTTGAGCCAGCTGTTGTAAAAGGTAAATCCTTCATTCTGATTTCTTTGCCATTTCCGATAACTATAGCTCTTTCCACCATATTTTCCAGCTCACGTACATTTCCCGGAAAATCGTACTGTTCCAGGCGCTTTAAGGCAGCAGGTTCAATGTTTACGACGTCACGGCTCATAGAAGTACAGTACTTCCTGATAAAATGATTTACGAGCATAGGAATATCCTCAATACGTTCACGCAACGGAGGAATTAAAATATTAACTACATTTAAACGGTAATACAAATCTTCACGAAATGAACCTTCATCCACCATTTTCTTTAAGTTGCGGTTAGTTGCACAAATTACCCTGAAATCGGATTGAATTTCTTTATTTCCACCTACACGTACAAATTTTTTTGATTCCAGCACACGCAACAATTCAATCTGCATTTTTCCTGAAATAGTAGCTATTTCATCTAAAAAAATTGTTCCGCCATCAGCAATTTCAAACCGTCCTTTCCTGTTGAACATAGCACCGGTAAAAGCACCTTTCTCATGTCCAAAAAGTTCACTCTCAAGCAAATCTTCCGATAAAGCACCACAATGCACAGTAACCATAGGAAAAAATTTTCGGGAGGAATTTGAATGAATAGCCCTGGCAATAAGTTCCTTTCCGGTACCGCTTTCTCCATTAATGATAACTGAAGAATTTGACTGCGACACACTTTCCACATCTTTCAGCACTTTCATCATTGCCTCACTTGTCCCTATTATATCTTCGATATTTTCGAGTGAAACAATCCGATCTTTAAGTACCTGGTTTTCTGCCTTCATTTCAATCTGTTTCGCTGCATTACGAATTAAATGTGAGAGGTCATCGGGATCAAATGGCTTTGTTATATAATCAAAAGCACCGTCTTTCAAAGCCTGAACAGCTGTTTCTACCGAGGCAAAAGCTGTCATTATAATTACTATTGCTTCAGAATTTAGTTGTTTAATCCGTCGGTGCATTTCTAAACCATTCATGCCAGGCATTTTTATATCCGCCAAAATAATATCAAACTTACCCGACTCCAGCATGATAAGTGCCTCCTTGGCATTTTCTGCACATTTTACCTGAAACCCGTCTTCGATGAACCAGTTGTAAAGAGAATCCCTGACAGATTCTTCATCATCGACAATCAAAAGCGAAATATTATTTATCATTTCCAATTTAGTTTATGTAGAAAAGATGTTATGTTTTATTTTCTTGCACCGATTCAGAAGATTCTGTATTTTGAGCTTTAATCAGGGGCAGTGTGACCGACATAACAGTTCCTTTTCCAGGTTCGGAATTCACATCAACTTTTCCTTTATGGCTTTGCACGATACCATGAACAATGGCAAGTCCTAACCCGATGCCACTTGCTTTTCGTTTGGCAGAAAAAAATGGCTGAAAAATGTGAGGCATATCTTCCGGTGAAATTCCCACACCATTATCTGCAATTTCAAAAGTAATATGCTCGTCATCCGGATTTTTGCTTTTAATCAGGATTTCACCATTTTCGGTCACTGCTTCGGAAGCATTAACCAGCAAAGCAACACAAACTTGTTTTATCTGGTTTTCGTTGCAATTAACCAAATCTTTACCTGCATTTAGCTCGATATAAAAATTAATATTGTGCATTTCCATCTGATGTTCAACCAGCTCATAAGTTTTTGTTAGCAATGCATTAAGCTTAATGGCTTTGAAATTTTCCTGATCTTTTCTTGAGAAATCCATAAGACCACGGACAATATCCCCGCATCTTTTGGTTTCAGATTCAATCACATTTAAGTGTTTTGTCAGGGAATGAGAAAGAGCAGGATCCAAATCGAGGCGGTTAATTTTTTTTAATACCAGCTTCGAATAGGTAAGAATACTTGACAGTGGATTATTTAGCTCATGGGCTACTGATGAAGATAATTTCCCAAGAGAAGCAATACGTTCAATATGAATCAGCTCATTTTGAATGTCAGAAAGCTCCTCCGATTTTTTTTGAACTTTATATTCCAGCTGATGCGACCAATTTTCCAGTTCCTTGTTGGCAGCATCAAGATTATCGAGCATGTTATTAAAAGCCAAAGAAACCATCCTCATATCATCGAGTAGATTAGATTTAATATCCAGACGGCGATTTCTGTCACCACTGGAAACTGCTTCACTGGCAGTAACAATGGCATTCAAGGGTTTTCTAATCTTTCGATTTGTAAAAAATATTAAAAACGAAACAAGAATAAAAGTAATCAGGGCAGCCATCAGGAAAAATTCCGCAGATGATTTTGCCACTGCTTCATCGAGCGATTCGAGAGGCACTTTAATGATAAGTGAACCCAATACCTCCTCATCTGAGCTATGTGCATGGCAAGAACTGATGTAGCATGAGCTTTCATTTAAAATGGGTGAGCGAATCAGCAACTGTCGGTGCCCCTTATTGTCTCCTCTCATATTACAGGCACTTTTAAAATCAATGATCCTATATGCCTTTTCGTGCTGTGAAAACATGGAGTCAAAATCGATATGACAACTTATACAGTTGGGATTGCTGTAATTAACAGTGTCGGCAAAAAGCGATGAATAAACCAATTCATTGTCGTCATTGTATAAATTCACTTCATCAACTCCTGAAATGGTATTAATAATGTCAAGCGTTCTTTCAAGCGCTTCATTATCGTTCTTCAGCATGGAATAATACAATGATCCTTCTATAATTGAACCAACATCATTTCCCCTTTGACGAATTACTGTATCGAGATATTCCCCATAAACAGAACTAAAAATAGCTCCAAAGGCGATGAACAAAACAAACGAAAGAATGGCTATAATATATATAACACGGGCATATATAGATGATTTAAACCTTAGGTATTTGTAAAAAAAAGTTTTAATATTATTTTTTGAATATGGTTTTTTAAGAATAGGCATATCTTCTTCTTTTTTAATTTCAACCGAGTTTCATCTATAATAAAAAGGCTGCAAATTACAAAAAGAAGTTCTTTTTTCCTGATTTGATCTTAATCTTTAAAACATATTTATGAAGATTTATTTAAATAAAACAACACCCTATAATTCCGACTTGTTTGAAATTCCCGGTAAAACTTTTAACGCTCCGGGAAGAATTTCAGCTTCAATAACTTTAACTTTTGGTATCAATTCGCCATCAATCTGAAGTTCCTGCTGACCAACAAGATCAATTCTTGCACGAGTGGCAGAGAATACTTTAATGTATTTCATGCGATGCAGCTTTCCCGTAAAAACCGCAACCATAAATGTAAAAACAAACCACCACGGGTAGGGCCTGAGAACAATAATCTCAAATTTTCCATCATTTAGTTTTCCTGTGGAATTTATCATTGCTCCCGTACCATAACTTTTTGCATTCGCAAAGACAAGCATTTCGGCCTTCATTTTTCTTCTGGGTTGACCGGGAATTTTAATATAGAAAGTAAACCATGTTTTTTTTTCAAACATTTCTTTTATCAGTTGCTTTCCATAACCAAGCATCCCCTTTGAACCCTCCTTTTCAAACCGGCTAACTATTCGTGCATTTACTCCAACATCGCCAAGATGGAAGCAAAAATATTTCTGATTGATTTTAATTACATCCATTGTTCTTGAAAAATCCTTCAGATTTTTGATTAATGCTGCCTCCACATCATCAGAAATACCAAGATTATAAGCCAATCCGTTTGCCGAACCGGCAGGAAAAATTCCAAGGGTAATATCTGTATTTATTAATTCGGAAGCTACCGCATTAACTGTCCCGTCGCCTCCAACAGCATAAACAATTTCAGGATTAAATTCTTTTATGCTGCGTCGGATTGCAAGGCGATCGTCTTTTCCGGTAGTTTCATACATTCTTATATCCAATTTATTTTCTTGGGCAATATCCGTAATTCTTGCATAAAAAGATTTTGCAGAACCCACGCCTGATTTAAAATTTATTACTAATAGAATTTTTTTCAATTCATTAAAGTTTTGTATGCTAATAACAATCGGTTTCTGATAAATAAAAACGATCCAATTTACGTAAAATCAAATTCCGCTGAATCTTTTCTGTCGAAAATTTTTGTTTTCCCACGGATATTTACTTTCACCGGATCCGCCCATCCTTTATCAAAGTCAAGCTTTATTTTTTTTTGGTCAAGACTTATGGTAATCCAATGGCTCCGGTAACGAATCTGAAACTTCAACTTTTCAATTTCATCAGGTAACCGTGGATTAAACCATAACACATCATCTCTGATTTCCATTCCCGTATAACATCTTTGAATGATATCGACTGTTCCGGCCATTGCACCCAAATGAATCCCTTCCGGAGTAGTTCCTCCCTGAATATCCTGAAAATCACTCAAGAGAGCTTTTTTAAAACCATGCCACGACCACTTTCGGTTAGAACGGGAAAAAACCCATGAATAAATAACCTGACTTAAAGTAGAGCCATGTGATGTAATCTTCCTGTAATATTCAATATTTTTAGGGATACTTTCAGGGTTAAAATTGTATCCAAGCTGCTTAAACAAGGAAACAATTTCATCAGCTGAAAAAAGATAAAACAGCATTAAAACATCTGCCTGTTTTGATGCCTTATAATTATTGGGGGAATCACCTTCTTTTTCAAGAATTCTGTCGAGTCGAAGAACTTCTCCATACTTCTTCTTATACCTTTCCCAGTCTAGCTCTTTTAGCTTATCAAAACCATCGAACTGTAATATTATATCATTTTCAATGAACGGTATGTACATTTTTTTTACTATATCTTTCCAACGGGAAAGGGTTTTTTCATCAAAACCTACTTTTCGGCTAAGCATACGGGCATGTTCTCCTTTAAACAGGTTCAGCAGGTTAAGGGCATATTGTATATTCCAAACAGCCATAAAGTTAGTGTAAGCATTGTTGTTAAGGCCAGGTCTGTCGGAGCCGGGATAATTGGTATGATATTCATCCGGACCCATCACTTCCTTAATTTCATACTTATCCTTTTTTTGATTGAATTCAGCAATGTCCGACCAGAAAAGGGCTGTGTTCAAGATTAGCTCAGCTCCAAATGTTGCCAAAAAATCTTTGTCATTAGTCCCCTGGTAATACTGCCATACGTTATAGGCAATGGCTGCATTAATATGCCTTTGAAAGCGGGAATGATCAGCTATCCATCTGCCTGATTTTGGATTTAAATGAATTTCCTGGCTTTCTTCTCTTCCATTACTGCCGCTTTGCCAGGGAAACATGGCTCCTTTATATCCTTTGTCTTTGGCCGCCTGTTGAGCCTTGGTAAGACGATGATAACGATACATAAGCAGCGAACGAGCCAACTGAGGTGAATGAAAAATAATAAATGGAAATATATACAACTCGTCCCAAAAGATATGTCCTCTATAGGCCTCTCCGTGCCAGCCTCTTGATGGCACTCCAATGTCAAGACCTATGCTGTTATCCGATACAGTTTGATGAAGATGAAAGATATGTAATCTCAGGATTAGAATTTCATTTCCTGAAGTTTGCAATTCCAAATTGCTCAGGCCCCAGATGTATGACCATGCAACTCGATGTTCCTGATAAATCTGACTAAATGAACCCAACTGGCGTAACTTAATTCCAGCTTCCAAAAAGGGATCACTAATGGCTGTGTCTTTCGAGGAATACAGAGTAAGAAATTTTTCTATCCGGATGGGTTGCAGTTTGGAACAGTCAATCTGCAAATCCTGATGAACTGCTTTCTCTTCGGTTGTTATTTCAGGAATAGCTTTCAATTCCTGATCGTTTGCATAAATTTTCAGTAAAGAAGCCTGTGCCACACGTATTTTTGACTGCTTTGCCTGACTTATCAAATATATTCCGTTATTATAAAGTTCCCCCCTTTCAAGAATATCTACATGATTGCTTTCCAACTCCTTGTATCGTTCTACACCTTGATTCACTACATTACCGTCTATACCCGAACGTACGGTAATTTTCCCGGTCCAGTTTTCAGGAATCAAAACCCATTCGATAGCAGCTACATGCGGATTGTGCATACTTACAATTCTCCGGCTTATCAGGGTAGTCTCCCTTGACTTTTTATCTCTGAACCTGATTTTACGTTGTAGCACCCCTTCCTTCAAATTCAGAGCAAGATTGTATTCAAGTACATCTGTATCCGATATATTAAACCAGTCAGAATCGTTTACTTTATAAGTCAGATATAACCAGTTTGGCCAGTTAACCAAATCTTCATTTTCAATTTCCCGGTCTTTGATCTTAGAAACTGCACGGTCATATCCGCCTGCCAGATATGTACCCGGGTAATTTAAATTATTTCTCCTGAGCTCTTCCATTGCTCCGCGTGCCGCAAAATAACCATTTCCTAATGTGCATAAGGCTTCGCGCAAAGAATGTTCCTCCGGATTCCAGTTGTTGTAAACTATTTTCCATTCATCACTCTGGCTTATTTTAAACTGTTCTTTTAGAGGTTCCATTCTGCAAATTTTTCTGCCTGTTCTTAATTTCTTTTAAAAGTCTTTCTGCAGAGGTAAGAAATAATTGAACCAAAACTCCGAAATTTGATTTACAGCTACTTATGAATAAACATGAGGAAAATTATCCACAGCAAAAGGGATTTTTTTCCTCACATAGATTTATTGATGAGGTTTTTAAAAGGATGTATACTTCTATATATTTATAAGACAAATGCAAAAGAAATTGATATTAAAGCGTTTGCTATTTGATGTTACTTTTACAGATTGAAAAATATTCATACACTGCTTATTACTTATGTTCAACCCATATTAGTCTGCTTACATCAAATCCTCTCCGGCGGGCATTCGACAGAATGGAATCCTTTACTTCCTTTTTAAGTGAAAGTGTGCGGCTTAATATCCAAAGGTACTTGTCAGAAGAACTGCCAACCAATGCCCATTCGTAATCCTTATCCAATTCAAAAATATAATAATCAGAATAGAAGAAAAGAAAAAAAGATACCTTTAGTTTTCCCGGATCATTTGGATTAGGTTGTTTTGCTTTGCCTTTGGCTGTTTTATATTTTCCATCGAAACTATTTTTATATCCTGCATTGATTACATTTATCTTACCGTCTGATCGTAATTCATAGGTTGCGGTTACTCCTACCAGGTTATGCTCAAAACGGTGATCAAAGCGTGCAATTTCATACCACATTCCCATATATTTTTTTAAATCAAGATCTTGTATTGTTGAATAATCCATATCATCCGATTTAATGGTTCTACATCCTATTCCTGCAAAAACAAAGAAAACAGAGCATACAATGAGTATTCTGAAAACTTTCCAACAAATTTTCATTGTCTTATTTCATTTAATGATGAGCGAAAAAAAATCCATCCGATTAAATATTTTACTTAACATCCACATAAAATATGCCGAATCGGGGAACAAATCTTCTTGTGTCCATATTCATCGTTTTCATTTACCATTCAATGAATTCCTTATTTTTTACATTGAAGTCAATTCAATCTTATACATCATGAGCAGGGAAAAATATTCCTGCATCAAGCCTTATGCGATCAAGAGTCTCCATAATATCAATACTTAACTGCCAGGGCATCATGTCGCTTTCAATTTTACCTTCATCAAGACATTTCATTACATGTTCCGCTTCATATTGGTAACCAAATCCATCCTTATGAACCGAAGGCCAGGACTGAATTGATTCTCCCGTCTTGCTCACTGTGATACTTGTAGGAGCCTGCCACCTGGTATTCAGTACCAGGTAACCATTTTCACACCAATATTCCGTTTGAACCGGCGAACAGGAAGCAAAACTTGAAAAGAGGGAAGCCATTTCACCTTCCGGATATTTAAACAGCATTCCAATGGTTTCTTCTGAGCCGGTAGGACTAAAATCAGCCATTGTCTTTATAGATTCCGGCTTTCCCAAAGTGGAAAGTGCGGCAAATACAGGATAAATACCAATATCAAGCAGAGAACCACCTCCAAGGGCTATATTGTATAATCGTTTTTGAGGATCGTAAAGTCCATTAAAGGCAAAATCGGAACGAACCATTTTCAATTTACCCAGTTCGCCTGATTGAAGAATTTCCAGTGCCTTGCGAAAGCTTGGCTGAAACATGGTCCAAAAAGCTTCCATTAAAAATACATTATTCTCTCTGGCGCAATTCACCATTTCCTCTGCCTCCTTTTTATTGATGGAAAAAGCTTTCTCGCACAATACGGCCTTTCCCCGATTCAGGCAAAGAAGGGTATGTTCCCGGTGAAACGAATGTGGTGTGGCTATATATACTACATCCACCAAGGGATCATTCACCATTCCTTCGTAACTGCCGTATGCTTTTTCATAGCCAAATTCTGATGCAAATCCAGTTGCACGGCTAAAATCGCGTGAAGCAGCTGCATATAATTTTGCATTGGGAAGTAATTTTAAATCGTTGGAAAACTTCTTTGCAATTTTTCCACAACCCAACACTGCCCAGTTATATGTCTTTTCCATATGATTAAACGTATTATTTTAAAATATTTATAATTTTGATAAAGTGACTGGGATAGTTCATCCACGACTGGTGTTGATGTATACCCATGCTTGTTTCTTCTTTTGATTTTATATTAATTACAGGAGATAAGTTTTATGAAATTATCCAAAACCAGCAGTGCAAAATGCAGGCAAACTTTTGAACACTTTTTGCCGATCATAAATCCTCTTACTGAAAGCAATATTTTTCCAGAGCTGCCGAAAGTTCCTGAAGTGAGGATGGCTTTGCAAGTATTTTTCGATTATTATCCATCAGAAACATGGTAGGAGTAGCATAAACATTATAATCCTCAGCGACTGGTCCTTCCCATTTCATGAAATCCGACAAATTTACAAATTCTTGCGTTCCTAATTTATATACAGCTTTATTCCATTCATCGGCTGAGTTGTCAAGAGAAACAGCAATAACCTGCATAGTTGATATCTTGCTGCATAACAATACAATATGGGGCATTATAGCAGTGCAATGCGGACACCAGCTTGCCCAGAATATGAGAAGGTTATGATTCTTTAGCATCTGCGAAAAAACAACCTGTCGGCCAGATAAATCATTCATTGTAAAATCTGGGGCCTGGCTCCCAACTGTCATCTTCCGGGACTCCAATTTACGACGGAGGGTTGTTTTTTCTTCAGTTTTACATACCGATTCGGAATGATGATCTGAAATCCAATCCAATACTTTTTCCATTTTTAACCCTTCAAATCCATCTACCAGATAACTCAACACAAACTCATACATCTCGCCTCCCCTGCCTGCATCCGATTCAACTTTCTGCAAAACGGCATCCACAGCTTCTATATATGCATTCTCCCGTTGCTCCTGGCTATATCCAGGTTTATTGAAAGTTATCAGGTAATTAAATATTTTATCTGTCAAAACAGAAGAATGCATAAATGCTTCATCCGAAAAATTTATGTACCGGAGGTACTCTTTCCTGAATGATTGGTTCCGCTCTTCTTCTGTGAGATAGCCATCGCGAAATGGCTCGCGGGTTTCATTAACTAACCCGGCTACAAATAAATTCTCATTTTCATTTATAGTTTGGACAATGAACATCTCCTTTTCCATTTGCAACTGATTAAATTCATTTGCCACTTTCGCTGCTTTTTCTTCAATGTTTGTCCTTTCTTCTGCATTGGATTTTGAGGATACCTCATTCAGCTTATTCTGATAATAATTTACCTCCATTTCCAGTTCATTCAGTTTCTGCCTGTACTCCCTCTCTTTTTTTAAAAAAGCATACCATACCAGATTTTCCTTTGAATGAATGACTTTCAGACTATCGGCAGGTGCCTCAAAATCGGTTTTAAAATGGATATCTTCCTCATTAAAAATAAAATCAAGTCGCTGAGGGGGCTCATTCATCACCCGCGCATAGGTGGTTTGTCCAAACACAACCCGGTATATGCCCCTGGATGCATCAGCCGGAAAAGTCCAGTTCATAGTTTTTGAATAGTTACTGCCGGTATTTTCATTGTAGAGTGCAATGCTGTCGGAAGCTATAAAATTGTCACCTCTTACCATACCTAAAACAACAACATCTAAAGGCTGGTTTTTAATATCAATCTGCAAATTAAATGATTGTGCCTGTGAAAGAAACACCAGAATCAATAAATTTCCTAAAATTAAAAGAAAATGTTTTTTCATAGTTTATAGAAAAGGTACTAAATGTAAAGCAAGATAACCGGAAATAAATAAAATAAAAAATTGGGGGCTTGGATTTTTATTCTGAATTTATACATAAAATGATAATAAAGAAATATCAGCAACTTAAATTAGAAAAACAACAAGTGCTGAGTCCATCATCTGAGATTTTATCCAAAAACTAAATAAAGTCAGAATTTTTCAATTCGGGCTGAATTTTATTATCAAATATTGTTTTTATTTTGATCAAAAAATAAAAACACCCATTTTTACCCTATTAATTCCATACAATGAATAAATCTGTCTTTATATTGTTTCTTTTTCTTCCCTTTCTTATAACCTGCGATGGGAACAAACCACAAAAAGAAGCTGCAGGAAAACCTGACCTTTATCAAATTAATCCCGTTCGTCCTGAAAATCAAGTAACATTACCTTTAGAAACACAAAGCTCAAAAGGTAATATAAGTGAAATGATCTATTTCGAAGGAGGCACCTTTTTTATGGGTTCAGAAAATGGCCTGCCCAATGAACGCCCTGTGCACCAGGAAAAAGTTGGCCCTTTTTATATCGACAAGCATCCGGTAACTGTTTCACAGTTCCGGAAATTTGCCGAAGCAACCCAATTCAAAACCGAGGCAGAAAAATTTGGTGATTCGGGCATTTTTAGCCTTGAAAAACAAACCTGGGAACTCGTACCCGGTACTACCTGGCGTAAACCTTTCGGACCATCAGGACCTGATGCCGAGGATGATCATCCGGTAACTCATGTGAGCTGGAATGATGCTGTTGCCTATGCTGAATGGGCAGACAAAAGATTACCCACCGAGGCAGAGTGGGAATTTGCTGCCCGAAGCGGAAAAAATTCGGGCAATAAGTTCAGCTGGGGAAATGAGATTCCTGTAAATGGTAAATATCTGGCAAATACGTGGCAGGGAAAAATCAATGCACCTGAAACAGCCGACGGATATCTGTTTACTTCACCGGTAGGAATTTTCGGTGAAAATGAAGCCGGTTTAACCGATATGGGTGGTAATGTCTGGCAGTGGTGTTCCGATGTATACAAACCTTACCCCGGCAGCAGCGAACCCTATCGCCCCGATCCGAACGTGAAGGTTATTCGCGGGGGATCCTTCTTCTTTGACCAAAACGGAGAAGATAGTTTTTCTGTAAGCGGGCGTTCCATGAATTCACATGAAACATCCCTCTTTAACACAGGATTCAGATGCGCCAAAGATGCCGTCTCTAAATAAAAATAACAATAAGGTGAAGTACATAGTATCTTAATAAAAATCAATTGAATTTGTTTAAAATGAACAAAATGAACCGTAGAAAATTTATCGGCAAGGCAGCCGCAAGTGCAGCTGCTGTTACCATTATTCCCCGCCATGTAATGGGTGGAAACGGCTTTATTGCCGCAAATGATCGTATCAACCTGGGTTTTATCGGTACCGGAAAGCAGGTCTATACTTTGCTGAATGGCATCGGTAAATGCAATGAAACAGCGGTGGTTGCTGCCTGTGATGTATTTAAAAGCAAACTTGACAACTTTGTGGAAGCTGCCACTAAAAAAAATTCGGACAAGGGATTAAACCTAAAAGTTGAACCCTATCATTTTTACCGTGAATTGCTTGACCGGAACGATATTGATGCAGTTGTTATTGTTACACCCGATCATTGGCATGCCCAGATTGCAGTAGATGCCGCAAAGGCCGGAAAAGATATTTACTGCGAAAAACCAATGGCCCTCACAGTTGCCGAAGGACGAGCCATGGTAAATGCTACCCGAAAATACGATCGTGTTTTCCAGACCGGCAACATGCAGCGCTCGTGGCGTGATTTTCGCCATGCAGTGGAGTTGGTGCGCAATGGGTACATTGGTGATATAAAGGAAATTAATGTGAGTGTGGGAGAACCTGTTAAACAGTGCAACCTGCCAACTCAACCGGTACCTGAAGGTCTCGACTGGAACGAGTGGGTAGGCCCTTCCCTTTATCGCGGGTACCACCAGGATTTGGCCCCGGTTGATATAAAAGGTCCCTGGGCCTGGTGGCGTGGTTATCGTAATTTTGGCGGTGGGTTGATCACCGACTGGGGAGCTCATATGTTCGATATAGGACAGTGGGCTTTGGGAATGGATAACTCGGGACCAGTGAATTTTATTCCTCCAACAGGAGAAAATCCAATAACCGGACTTACCATGGTTTACGAAAATGGTGTTCGTATGAATCACAAACTATGGGGGACAAAAGACGATTCAAATGCAGTGCAGTTTATTGGAACAGAAGGCCGAATTGAAGTAAGCCGGAGTTTTCTGCGTACTTTTCCCAACGAAAACCTGGCAAAAGCCGAATTAAAACCTGGCGACAAAAGGGTGTATTACAGCGACAATCATTACCAGGACTGGGTGGATGCTATTAAAAACCGGACAAAACCAATTTCAGATGTGGAAACAGGTCACCGTACTGCTTCGGTATGTAACATTACCAATATTGCCTATGAACTTGGACGTCCGTTATTGTGGAATCCGCAGAAAGAAAAATTCGAAGGCGATGACTTTGCAAACCTTATGGTAGGCCGACCCTATCGCGGGAAATGGGATTACACAAATTATTGATAAATAATATTGCCCCATAGGAGATATTTTAAAAGGCTGTCCAGTTTTAAGGGCAGCCCTTTTCATTTTTACTCAGCACATTCGATAATTTGAATAATTTATCAGGTGAATAATGTAAATTTTTAATAGGAATATCTGTATTTCCCTATATATAATCCTGTAAATTTAATATGGAGAAGAACCGGCTTTCATGACTAATTAAAAACAGAGTGGGTTACTTTTTCAATAGGATAATACAGCGAATTACAGAACAGTACCTACCCAATAAAAACGTTAATTAACAGCATCTGATGAAACTTACATGGCCATTCGATGTATTTTTGTCAATCGACGAACAGCAAGCTTTATACTACGATTTAAAAATTAAAATCTCATTACTTCGAATGCAACATCCATTTATTTTAATTTTTTACTGCTCAAAATTCGGATTAGTTCTGATTTTTTTCACATCTTCGTTTCCTTATTTAATTCATTAATTGCAATTTCATTATTAATACTAGATCAAATGAAATCATCTGACAGTTGTATCCATTCCGGTTTATTTTTTTTTGTGTTCATAGTGTTTTTAAGCCTTTCAGCTCATCTATCAGCACGCGATTATTATCAGCTTAAAATTTACAACCTGAAGGACAAAACTCAGGAAACAGCTGTTGAAAGTTATCTTAAAAATGCTTATTTACCTGGCTTACACAGAGCCGGAATAAAAAAGGTGGGCGTATTTAAACCCATTGAAGTAAAGGAAACAGAAAGCAGAAAAATAATTGTATTTATTCCGGTAAAAAAGCTCAGCCAGTTGGAAACCATTGAAGCTAAACTGGATAAAGATGATAAATACCAGGCCGATGGAGCTGATTACATTAATGCACCATGGAATAATCCACCCTATCAAAGAATGGAATCGGTGCTGTTAAAAGCATTTGAAAAAATGCCTTCCTATGGAATTCCTGAACATTCAACTCCCAAATCGGAAAGGGTGTATGAATTGCGCAGCTATGAAGGCCCAACTGAAAGATTTTACCGAAAAAAGGTAGAAATGTTCAATGAAGGGGGTGAAGTTGAATTATTTAAAACCCTCGATTTTCAATCGGTATTTTATGGAGAAGTCATTTCTGGTAATGCCATGCCCAATTTGATGTACATGACTACCTTTTCGGATATGAAATCGCATGATGACCACTGGAATGCTTTTCGAAACCATCCCGACTGGAAAGCGTTATCGGCTTTGGAAAAATATAAGAATACCGTATCGGGTTCTACCATTCAATTGCTGCGTCCTGCAGAATATTCCGATTTATAATTGCTTATAATTGTTAAAATTAGTCATTTTGTAACGGATAACTTAAAAGTTCCGGTACAGGAATTGTTCTGTGTGCATTCAACAAAACTGCTCATTTGCAGTTATATTTTAATTGGTAAATTTTAACTCAATGTTGTATCACAGAATATTCAATCATAAAACATCCAGGATATGGGTAGTGTTTGTTCATGGTGCAGGAGGAAGCAATACAGTATGGTTTAAGCAATTACGCGATTTCAAAAAACACTTTAACGTATTGCTCATTGATCTCCGGGGACATGGAAAGTCGAAATCCTATTATTCAAAGGAAGAAATGTACCGGCTCGAGGAAATAGCCCTTGATGTGGTAAAGACAATGGACCACCTTCACATCCAAAAAGCACATTTTGTGGGTATCTCCCTTGGTTGTATTGTAATCAGGACAATCGATAAGCTTGCACCGGAAAGAGCTGCATCCATTATTCTGGGAGGTGCAATCGTACAGTTCAACAAAAGAATCAATGTATTGGTAAGTATGGCCAAGCTGTTAAGTTTCATCCTCCCGTACATGTGGTTATACAGGCTGAATGCATGGATACTTATTCCATCAGGGAAGCATGCGCAATCGCGAAGGCTTTTTATAAGGGAAGCCATTCAACTTGGTGAGAAGGAATTCAGAAAATGGTTGCGCATGTCGGATGAAATAAGGAATAGCCTTAAAGAATTCATTGTAAAGGAGGCATCTGCTCCGGTACTTTACCTTATGGGCGAACGTGACTACATGTTTCTGCCCATGGTTATCGATCTTGTTAAAACTCATTTTAATTCAAAACTGGAAGTAATAAGCAACAGCGGCCATGTGTGCAATATCGACCAACCCAATGTATTTAATGATCATTCTATTCAGTTCATTAAAAGCATATCGGGATAAAACAACGCAAGATGCAGAAATTGATTTACATAACCGGATTAATTTTTCTGTTTACAAATTCAGTATACAGTTCTACACCGGCACTTTTCCCCTCAGAAAAAGTTAATTCAACCTGGCTTACTTTTGATAAGAAAAAAAGCAAAATTGAGTTTCATAAAGATTCCATACATCAGTTCAACTTCAGGTATTCCGATAAAGAAAGAGGATTAAAACCATGGATTGCCCCGACACTGCTTGTTGTAAGTGGAACAACACTGCATTTTATGCCGGAAGTTAAAAATGAAGTTCGTGATTTTTTTCAGGCCAACCTCTCGTACCACGGCGGTATTGATAATTATGCACTTTTTGCGCCACTTGCAGCTGTATATATACTTAATCTGACAGGTATACAGAGTAAAAATAATTTTGGTAATATTACAGCTCTGGCCTTAAAAAGCATAATGCTGAACAGTTTTATAACTTACCGGCTCAAAGTTTGGGTTAATGCTCCACGTCCCAATTTGGCTAAACATTCTTTTCCTTCAGGCCATACCTCCACAGCTTTTACCTTTGCTCATTTTATGCACAAAGAATACGGTGACCGGAGCCCCTGGTACAGCTTTGGTGCCTATTCCGGCGCAGCCATTGTAGGAGTGATGCGAATGGCCAAAAACGCTCACTGGCTTCCCGATGTTCTTGCAGGGGCCGGCATTGGAATATTTTCCACCGAACTGGTTTACCTCACGCACCAGTATAAATGGGACAACGAGCATATAAAGAGACTGGATATCTTTCCTTTCCAGATAGGCAAACAGAATGGTATAACAATGATATACAGGTTCTAGCATCAGTCTTTCTTATCTGTCAGAGGCATACCACTTAATCCTGCAGGAGTCTGTTTTTCAATTCCGCTACATGATTTTCATTTTCCCGACATCAGTTCCTGCCGGTTTACCTCAAAAAGTCTTCCCGAAGTGGTGTAAAGCTATCAATTAACCGTACTTTTTGGGTAAGCAGCTTTACTGTATGTTTTTTGTTTGGCGGTGCGGCATACATATCACCGGTTTTCAAATGCTGGGCCGGTTCATCTTCACAGTAAAACATTACTTCACCTTCGGCAACATATGAGGTTTGTTCATGTGGATGTGAATGAGGCGGTTCAGGTTCTTTCCAAGGCCCATTACTGAAATCTATAAGCACACACATTAGATTTTCGGTATGGATAATCTTCCGTCGAAGACCTTCTTTTACTTCTTCGTATTGGGTTTCATCAAATTTTAAAACAGCCATAAGTCGCTTGTTATTTAATTTCTGCCAAATTAAAAAATAAATTGAATGCCACTATTGTACCGGCTTAAGAAATGATTTATTATTTTCGTGCTGAAAAACAAAACCAATGAAACGAGCATGTTTTGACAAACACAAAAAGGGTATAAATAATTTCCCATACAAGTTTCACAGGTGCCAGAGAACAAACGTTATTACCCATACAAGTTTCCAGGGGTATAGGAGAACAGAAATTTTTTCAGCAAAATATTAAATCTTAACTGTAATTTATTCGAATGAAAATATTGCTTTATTTACTCTTTATCGTTCTTACCTTATATGGGAATGCACAAAAATTTGAGTACCAGGTATTGTTTGAAGGTATTGGAGACAATCGTGAATTTTTCAGCGGGAAAGCTAAATCGCAAACCATTCTGGGAAGCAGGGGTGCATTTGAAGCAGGTGTAGTAACAGGCAATCACAGAATCCGCGGCGGGTTAAGTCAGTTATTCGAATTCGGAAGCAACCTGAACTACCACCTGCCTAAGTTAACGCTCTATTATCACTACTCCGATGAGCAAAAAGATTTTTTCTTTGGTGCTTTTCCCCGACGGGACCTTATAAATTTTCCTTTGGCAATGCTTACCGATACATTATTGTACTACCGCCCGAACATTGAAGGAATGTTAGGCGAAGTAAGGTGGGACTGGGGATGGCAAAATGGATTTGTTGATTGGGTAAGCCGGCAGACGAATGTTAAACGCGAAAATTTTATGGCTGGATTTTCAGGTGAAATCCATTATGGACGTCTGTTTATTGAAAATTACCTGCTGTTGTTTCACGATGCCGGCCCTGCAGTTGATTCCCCTGATGATCATATAAATGATTACATGGGGTATGCCTTTCAAGGGGGAATACAGACAATTAAAAACGCTTCCAAATATGGAAACATTAAAGCTGGTATTTTGGGTTCTTCTTTCCGTGAAAGAAGCGTTACCGGGGGATTTATAAATGCCATGAGCTTCTTTACTGAAACCAATGGGCGCTGGAATAATTTTGGGTTGAAATCGGTGCTGCATTCAGGGGCCGGTCATCGGTTTGCTTATGGCGATCGCTTTTATCGGCTCGATGATTACTGGCGCACCGATGTCATATGGTATTTCATCAACCATAAAAATGTGTCAGGGAAATTTAACCTGTCGTTTCATTTAATTGACTGGAGCGATTTAGACCAGCAGCAGCAACTTTCCATCGTGTACATTTTCGGCAATTAGATCATCAGGCAACTACCTCACCAAATAAATCAAAATCCCCGGCTCCTGTAATTCTTATCCAATAGAAATTGCCGGTCTTCAATTCCAACGGAGAAGTAATCAATACCTCACCATCCACTTCCGGTGAATCGTATTCTGTTCGTCCGACAAAATAGTTTTGTTCCTTTCGGTCGATGATTACCCTGAATTTCTGCCCAATCTTTTGACGGTTCAATTCAGCAGAGATTTCCTGCTGAAGTTCCATAATCTCATCCATCCTCGATTGTTTGACACAATCCGGAATATCATCCTGAAACCTTTTGGCTGCATAGGTTTTTTCTTCATGGGAATAGGTAAATACCCCCAGCCGTTCAAATTTAGCAGCGGCAACAAACTGTTTCAGTTCTTCAAAATCCCTTTCTGTTTCACCTGGAAATCCAACAAGCATTGTAGTCCGTATTACGACACCCGGAACTTCAACTTTTATTCTTTTTATTAATGCCTCTGTTTCTTCACGTGTAACATGGCGCAGCATGTTTTTCAGAACCGGGTTGGCAATATGTTGCAAAGGCATATCAAGGTATTTACATACTTTTGGATTTTCACGCATAACAGGCAAAATCTCATACGGAAATTTTGTAGGGTAGAGATAATGCAGTCGAATCCATTCAATTCCTTCAATTTTGGAAATTCTGTTTATAAGTTCAGTCAGCTGGCTTTTACCATAAATATCGGTTCCATAATAAGAAAGTTCCTGTGCAATCAACAGGATTTCACGTACTCCCTTTTTAGCAAGGTAACGAGCCTCCTGTACGAGACTTTCCAGTGTCCGTGATTTATGCCTTCCGGTCATCAAGGGTATAGCACAAAATGCACAGGAACGATTGCATCCTTCCGCAATTTTAAGATAAGCAAAATGAGAAGGTGTGGTAATTTTCCGCTCATAAATGTATTCGGGCTGATAGGTTACTTTCAATTCATCGACCATGGCTTTCAGGTCGAATTTTCCAAAATACCGGTCAACCTCAGGTATTTCCTGTTCCAGCTCTTTTTGATAACGTTCCGAAAGGCAGCCCATTACAAAGAGTTTTCCGATATCTCCTCTTTTCTTAGCTTCAGCATAATCAAGAATCATATCAATCGATTCCTGCTTGGCATCATGAATGAAACCACAGGTATTTACAAAAACAGCATCAAAACCTGTTTCAGAAGAATCATGAACCACCTCATAATTTCCTCTCTCCAGTTGATTGAGTAAAACTTCCGAATCGACCAGGTTTTTTGAACATCCCATCGTCACTACATTCACTCGCTTCTTTTCCATTCCGAAAACAATTTGGCACAAAGAAAAGATTTTTTTGTCTTAAATTAAAAAAGAGAATCCTATTTCCTTTCACCAAAGAAAACCGGCAATTTTAAAATTTTCTTCATTCACTGCATCTGCGGGGCAATTAGCAATAAATCAGGATTCAAATTGAGCATTAATGCAGCCTTTTAAAAGTCAGGCAAATGCAGGATTTACCTGTTTTGGCAAAAACGTTGAACCCAACCTTCTCCTAAAGGTTATCCGAAGATTTTCTTTTTTATTTGAAATTACGCTTATAAGCATGTAAAAATATTTCTCAAAGCTCACCGTTTATTTGATTTAAGCACGATACTTTTTTAAATTTGGCAGCCAAATCTTTACATTTATGAGTAAGTTATCAATCTTGCTGTTTTTTTTGTTGATTATTGTTTCAGGTTCAGTAAAGAGTCAACCTTTTTCCAAATCGGAGAAACCCAAAGTGGTTATAGGCCTGGTGGTTGAAAACATGCGCCCCGACTACATACAACGCTATTGGAATAAATTTTCACCCGATGGATTTAAAAAGCTATATACATACGGAGCAGTATGTTCCAATGTGAACCTTACACAACACGAACAATGCTATGCCTCCGGTACTGCCACAATCTATACTGGGGTTTCACCTTCTACTCATGGAATTATAGGGAAGTACTGGTACGACAGGCTGCGAAAAAAAGAAATGGAATGCACTCAGGATGATTTTTACTTTACTGTAGGTGCAGATTCCAAATATGGGAATGCATCTCCAAAGAAACTTCTTTCAAATACGATTACCGATAACCTTAAAATCTTTTCAGGAGGGGAAGCTTATGTTTTTAGTGCTGCCATGAATCGTGAATCGGCTATTTTTTCTGCTGGACATGCTGCTGATGGTGCCTACTGGTATGATCCCGAATCTGGTCGGATGGTATCAAGCACATTTTATTTAAATTCGTTTCCTGATTGGGTTCAGAATTTTAACAGCGAAAATTACCCTGAACGTTACAGCTATCAAAATTGGGTTACACTTCTTCCTGAAAACGAATATACCGAAAGCATTTCTGATGGGTATTTATTTGAAAAAGGGTACTTTGAGAAATGGAATACATTCCCGCATACGATAGGCCGTTATTCAAAACAGGCTGGAAATCTTGCACCTGTAAAAACAACTCCCTATGCTAACGAAATCATCAAAGATTTCGCCCTACAGTTGATGGAACAAGAACCCATTGGTCTGGATGAGTTTCCCGATTTCTTATCTGTAGTGTTCTCTTCCATGGATTATGAAAACAATACGTTCGGGCCTCCATCGCTTGAAATGCAGGATAGCTATCTATATCTCGATAAGTACATCGCAGAAGTGATTACCTATGCTGAAAAGAAATATGGAATCCAAAATGTACTTTTTTTCCTTACTGCAAATACATCGGCATCCTATCCGGTTGATTATCTGAAAGAGGAATTTCATCTTCCTGTTGATTATTTCTCAACTGAAAGTGCTATAGCATTATTGACATCCTTTCTGAATGTTAGCTATGGTCAGGAAAATTGGATTGAACATTATACTGATTTCCAGGTTTATCTGAATCATGACTTGTTAAAGAAAAATAAAATCGATTTAAATGAAATGAGGGAATCAGCATCCGAATTTATTAATCAGTTTGAAGCAGTTCAGCTCTCAATGACTTCAAATCAACTTGAACAAGGTCATTCAAACGAGGGATTGCTTTCCATATTAAATAAATCGTATGCCAAAAACCGTTCAGGCGACTTTCTATATATACTAAAAGAAGGATGGCAGCCTTCATATAAATTCAAAAAGGTTAACTACACCGATCAGTCACATATTCCACTCGTTTTTTACGGTGCCGATATTCAATCCCAAATTATCAGAGATAAATATAATGCTGTTGATATTGTCTCCACTTTATGTGAGCTTATTCATATACCCCAACCCGATAAAAGCCAGGGAAGGCCAATTACTCCTGTTATTAACAGAAAATAGGCGCTTATTTTGTTTGAGTATCTGCTTTATCAATACTGGTTGATGTAAACAACTCAATCCGAAATCCGTTTCCTGGATTTGATTCGGAATCGGATAAATTACAGGGAGTTAGTTCTACGACGATGATTGTATCTGTAACAAGTTTAAAAGTAGATTCATATAAATTAAAATCCGGGCTCGATATTTCAAGTTTTTGCTGCTCAGGGTTCAACAAAAGCCTGTAAAAGCCATCTTTATTTGTTATGGTCCCAACTCCGGAAATCGATTCAAACACTGAGACATCTCTTATTGCTTCCCCGGTTAATTGATTTTTTACATAACCGGAAACAGAGACCATCTGAGCCTGTGAATATAGGGAGAGAAAAAGAAGAATATGTGTAAGAATTCCAACTAAACGTGCTTTCATAGCTTCTGTAAAATATCTGAATTTAACATTAAAGATGAATTGCAGAATCAATAAGTTGCGTTCTCAGGTACAAATTTCCTGCAAAACCGGGTTCATAAATTGATATAAATCATAAAATTTAACTTATTTATAATTGGTCTATGTTGACAGGCTAAAAATATGCTGAAGAACAGGCATGTTACACAACACTCTATTCGTTTTTTATCAATCATGTGCTTATTTTTATACTCGATAGTTTTGCAAAATTATCGATTGAAATTTTAAAACGATAAATACCTGATAAAGGTGTTTTAAATAAGAAAAATAATCAGTTTTATAACTTAAATTTTATCTATGAATCCCATACAATCATTAATCAGGAATCTTGTCGAACAATACGGCAGGAATCGGGAAAACCTTTTGCCGGTGATGCAGGGGGTTGTTCAGCAAGAGAAGTTTCTTTCAGAATATTCCATGATTGAAATTGCACGTGAAATGGATATTCCTTCTTCGGAAGTTTTCGGAACGGCCACTTTCTATTCGTTTCTGGAGACTAAACCATCAGGCAAATACATTATTCGTGTTTGTAAAACCATTACCTGCGCGATGAAAGGAAAAAACCAGTTATTGTTTGCCATTCAGGACATGCTAAAAGTTAAAATAGGAGAGACTACCCCCGACAAGCGGTTCACTTTATTGGAAACCAACTGCCTTGGCTGGTGCCATAAAGCTCCGGCCATGCTGATAAACGATGAGGTTTATACAGAAGTAAGCCCCGAAAAAGTAAGGGAAATTCTTACAAAATACATGAAAGAAAACATTTAAACAGAATAAAATGGCATATTCATATCAATTAAAAAGGGTTGATTTCATTTTCAGAAATGAAAACGACTGGGAAAAAGTACTTTCCGCTACCATTAAAAAAAGCTCGGATGAACTTATCAACGAATTAATAAGTTCTGAATTAAAAGGACGCGGTGGAGCAGGATTTCCAACCGGATTAAAATGGAAATTAACAGCCGAATCAAAAGCACCGTATAAATATGTTATTTGTAATGCCGATGAAGGAGAACCGGGCACATTTAAGGATCGCGAGATCCTTACCAAAGTTCCGTATAAAGTTCTCACAGCAATGGCTGTTTGTGGTTATGTTACCGGGGCAAAGGAAGGATTTATTTATTTACGCGGTGAATATAAATTTCTTGAAGAGGAATTAAAAAAAGCCATCGATGAGTTTGAATATTACTGCAAGGAAATCAACCTTGATTTCAAAATAAAAATTTTTATGGGTAGCGGAGCTTACATTTGCGGCGAAGAAACTGCCCTTATGGAATCAATGGAGGGTCGCAGGGGAGAGCCTCGAAACAAGCCTCCTTTTCCAACGCAGGCCGGATATATGGGTGTTCCTACGGTTATAAATAATGTGGAAACTTTAGTGCACACGTGGACGATCTTTAAATATGGCGCAAAAAAGTTTTATGATCTTGGTGTTCAATATTCAAGGGGAACAAAACTATTTTCTGTTTCGGGTGACACTCCAAAACCGGGCATATATGAACTTGAACTGGGCATGAGCCTCCAGGATTTTGTGTATGAATTTGGTGACGGTGACAGCAAGGCTGTGCAGGTAGGTGGTGCCTCCGGTTTCCTGGTACCAAGAAAAAAATTTAAGGATACAGCCATTGGATATGAAGGCAAGCTGGTTGGAATTTCACTTCCTACCGGAGGCTCAATGATGCTCTTTAACAGTTCCCGCTCTATGTTCAATGTTCTTGACAATTACCTGGAATTCTTTAGAGAGGAGTCGTGCGGACAATGTACTCCCTGCCGGGTAGGATGTCAACAACTTCTCCTGGGAATAAAAGCGGTAAAAAGAGGTGAAAAGCCAGCTACATACCTGAACAAGTTGTTAAAGCTTACTGAAACAATGCAACTTACTGCCAAATGCGGATTAGGTCAATCAGTAGCAAATTCCTTTTCTTCAATTGTGGAAAACTTCAGGGAAGAAATGATCTATTAATAAAACCTAAAAGAAAAACAATGGATAAAAAAATAAACATCACAATAAATGGTTTTCCTGTACAACTGGAAAAAGGAAAAACCATTTTGGAGGCTGCCGGAAAAACTGGAATAAAAATTCCTACACTTTGCTATCATAAAGATCTCTGCGTTGCAGGTAATTGTCGCGTTTGTGTGGTTGAAGTGGTTGGGCAGAAAAGACTTTCGGCTGCCTGCGCCACTCCCTGCGAAGAAGGAATGGAAATATTAACCAACAGCTTAAAGGTAAGAAATTCAAGAAAGCACATTATTGAGTTGCTTCTTGCCGAACATAATGCCGACTGCACCAAATGCTACAGGAATGGAAACTGCGAATTACAGGACCTCGCTTCAGAATATAAAATTATGACCCAGGATTTTATTGAACTGTCGCCTTTAAAAAATTACACCATCGATATGTTCTCTCCTTCCATTATAAAAGATGACAGCAAATGCATCAGATGCCAGCGTTGTGTTAGAACCTGCTCCGAATTGCAGGGGGTGCATGCCCTTACAGTTGCTTATAAAGGTGACCGGATGAAAATTACAACCTTCTTTGAAAAAGCAATGAACGATGTGGTATGTACAAACTGCGGGCAATGTGTCAACCACTGCCCTACTGGAGCACTTGTTGAGAAAAATTATATTGAGGAAGTTTGGGAAGCCATATCAGATCCTTCCAAACATGTAATTGTGCAAACTGCCCCTGCCGTGCGTGTTGGACTTGGTGAAGAAATGGGCATGAAACCCGGAGAACGCGTTACAGGCAAAATGGTGGCAGCTCTTAAACGATTAGGCTTCGACTCGGTGCTGGATACCGACTTCACGGCAGATCTCACAATTGTGGAGGAGGGCACAGAATTACTTACCCGTCTGAAGAAAGTCCTTGTTGAGAAAAATAAAGATGTCAAACTTCCTATGATTACTTCTTGTTCACCAGGCTGGATTAAGTATATTGAACATTTATATCCCGATAACCTGGAGAATTTATCAACATGCAAATCACCGCAACAAATGTTTGGGGCTCTGGCAAAAACCTACTATGCTAAAGCACGTAGCCTGGAACCTGAGAATATTGTTTCCGTTTCCATTATGCCATGTACGGCCAAAAAATTTGAAGCCCACAGACCTGAAATGCATGACAGCGGATATAGGGATGTAGATTATGTACTTACTACCCGTGAATTGGCTATCCTAATCAAACAGGCTGGTCTTGATTTCGAAAAACTGGAACCGGCAAAATTTGACAGGTTAATGGGTGATTCTACAGGAGCAGGTGTAATATTTGGTGCAACAGGGGGTGTTATGGAAGCGGCTTTACGCACTGCCTATGAACTGGTAACCGGAAGAGAGATACCTTTTGAAAATTTGAATATTATGCCGGTGAGGGGAATCGAAGGTGTTCGTAAAGCCTCATTAAAAATTGAAAAACCAATAGAAGAATGGGCATTTCTCGACGGTATAGAATTAAAATGTGCTGTTGCTCATGGTCTGATAAATGCCAAAAAAATTATGGAGGCAGTTAAAGCAGGAGAAGCTGACTTTCATTTTATCGAAATAATGGCTTGTCCTGGCGGATGCCTTGGTGGTGGAGGACAACCTATACCTACAAATCCTGAAATCAGAAAAAAACGATCAGAGGCAATTTATGCCGAAGATGCAGATCTGACTATAAGAAAATCACATGAAAACCCGGAGGTACAAAAACTTTATAAAGATTTCCTGATAGCTCCACTGGGAGAATTGTCACACCATTTGTTACATACTAAATATACCAGGCGCGAACGGTTTTAATTATTGCAGAAAATCCGGCAATCAGAGGATGCCGGATTTTTTTTTATCTTCACCACATCTTCCTGGAATAACGAATTTTACTTTTTCGAATGATGAAAACATTCCTAATTAAGCAGTAACCTGATTAATTACCTTTTCTTATATTGTGAAGTTGAAGTATTAAAATATGCAGCCCTTTTTTGAAATTAAAAATCAAAAATTTATATCTGACTATCTACCGGTTTATGCTAAAAAATACCTCAAGTATATTCTGATTAGTTACCCAAAATAAAGGAAAGCTTCACAGAATAAAATATGCTCATTTCCTTAATATTAATTTCATGTTGAAAACTTAAGCAGGGGAAGGAATAATTCTTCGCATAAATTCAAGATATTTGTCTTCAGAACACAACAAGTTCAAATCAATTAAAATAAACCGGATGTTTAAAATTCAAACATTAAACAAAATTGATACCGAAGGATTGAACCTGTTCCCTTTGGACAAATATGAGATCGCAAGTGATATACCATCGCCTGATGCCATTATCCTGCGCAGTTTCAACATGCATGATTCATCATTGCCCACATCGATAAAAGCGGTAGCACGGGCAGGTGCCGGGGTAAACAATATCCCAATTGAAAAATGCACCGAAAATGGAATTGTAGTATTTAATACCCCAGGGGCCAATGCAAATGGTGTTAAAGAACTTGTAATTGCAGGTTTGTTGCTGGCTTCCAGAGATATTACCGATGCTGTAGCCTGGGCAAAAACGCTTTTGGGCAAAGGAGAGGAAGTTCCGGGTCTGATAGAACAGGGTAAAAAAAATTATGCAGGTCAGGAGATTCAGGGAAAAACTCTTGCTGTTGTAGGATTGGGTGCCATTGGTGTACTTGTGGCAAATGCTGCACATGCACTTGGCATGAAGGTAGTTGGTTTCGACCCCTACATGTCGGTAAAACAAGCCTTACAACTTAGCAATCAGGTAAAATTTGTGAAAGGCATACAATCTTTATTAAGCCAGGCCGACTATTTAACACTGAACATTCCGCTAACACCTGAAACAAAAGGATATATAAATAAAGAAAAGTTCGGGATGATGAAAGCAGGTGTCAGAATATTAAATTTCGCCCGCGGTGGTTTAGTTGATCTGAATGCTCTTGAAACAGCTGTTATGTCGGGAAAAGTGGCACGCTATGTCACCGATTTTCCAAACGATAAAACGTTAAATATGAAGAATGTAATTTCTATCCCGCATCTGGGTGCTTCAACAAAAGAATCGGAAACCAACTGTGCTGTTATGGCAGTCAATCAGTTGAAAGATTTTCTTGAAGATGGAAATATTAAAAATTCTGTTAATTTCCCTGAGGCACAAATGGATCGGAATGGTGGAATTCGCATTCTCATTGCCAATCAAAACATTCCAAACATGGTAAGCCAAATTTCAAGTGTTTTGGCTGCGGAAGGGTTAAATATCGATAACATGTTAAATAAAAAACATGAAAATATAGCCTATAACATCATTGATATTGCACAAACCCGAATCGATGCGTCATTAATTAAAAAATTACAGACAATTAAAGGGGTTTTCATGGTACGTATAATTCAGAATTAATTCCTATTTAATAAAATTAAGAATCCAACCACTGCCTCCAATTTTTGTTATTTTTGATTTCAACGGCAACAGGTAAAAAACTAAAAAAATTTTAAGAACAGAAATATGAATAAAAGAATTGAAACCAGAGCAGCCGATAATGTTCGAATATTATCGGCCTCAATGGTTGAGAAAGCCAAATCAGGCCATCCTGGAGGAGCCATGGGGGGTGCTGATTTCATTAGTATCCTTTACTCTGAATTTTTAAATTATGATCCCTCAGATATGGCATGGCCCAACAGGGACCGTTTTTTTCTTGATCCGGGTCATATGTCTCCAATGCTTTATTCTGCATTGGCATTAGCCGGATTTTACAATATGGATGATCTGTCCAATTTCAGACAATGGGGAAGTGTGACTCCAGGTCACCCTGAAAGGGATCTGGACCGCGGGATAGAGAATACTTCCGGCCCTTTGGGACAGGGACATACGATGGCAGTTGGTGCAGCTATTACCGAACGTTTTCTTGCGGCCCGCTTCGGAGAATGGATGGCTCATAAAACTTTTACTTATATTTCTGACGGAGGAGTACAGGAAGAAGTATCTCAGGGTGCCGGACGTATTGCCGGATTCCTGGGATTAAGCAATCTCATCATGTTTTATGATTCAAATGACATTCAGCTTTCTACAGAAACCGATAAGGTCTCACATGAAGATACAGCAAAAAAATACGAAGCATGGGGCTGGAATGTTAAAATAATTGATGGAAATGATCCTGACCAGATAAGAGGTGCATTGAAAAATGCGGTTGCTGAAACTGAAAAGCCAACAATCATTATTGGCAAAACCATAATGGGAAAAGGAGCAGTTACTGATTCCGATGAATTATTTGAAAGAAAAGTTTCGACTCATGGTATGCCTCTTGGTGAAGCAGGAGCTTCATTCGAAAAAACAATCCAAAAGCTTGGAGGGAATCCCGAGAATCCGTTTGTTATTTTTGATGATGTAAAGGAACTTTCCAAAAAAAGAAAAGAACAACTTATTAAAGACGCCGCTGCAAAAAAAGCAAAACAAACTGAATGGGAGCAAGCGAATCCTGAACTGGCTGAAAAATGGAACACCTTTTTCTCCAATGAGGAGAACAGTTTTAACTTTTCATCCGTAGAACAAAAATCAAACATTGCCTCCCGGGCTGCATCGGGGGCAGTTTTAGGTGCTATGGCAGGAAAAGTGGAAAATCTGATTGTTGCTTCTGCTGATTTATCCAATTCAGATAAAACAGATGGCTTTCTTAAAAAAACGAAAGCCTTCACAAAAGGAGATTTTAGTGGTTCCTTTCTTCAGGTTGGAGTGAGTGAACTTACGATGGCCTGCATGGCAAACGGTATGGCATTGCATGGAGGAGTTATTCCGGTATGCGGTACATTCTTCGTTTTTTCCGATTATATGAAACCTGCAGTTCGACTTGCAGCACTTATGGAGCTTCCGGTTAAATATGTCTGGACTCACGATGCTTTCCGTGTGGGGGAAGACGGTCCTACCCATCAACCGGTGGAACAGGAAGCTCAAATCCGATTGATGGAAAAACTTAAAAACCATAAATCGGAAAACAGCATGCTGGTGCTTCGTCCGGCCGATGCCAACGAAACTACTGTGGCATGGGAAATGGCAATAAAAAATACATCTACGCCAACTGCCTTGATTCTTTCCAGGCAGAATATTCCAAATCTGCCTGCAAAAGGAAATGCCTATGAATCGGCCCGACAAACAGTAAAAGGGGCTTATATTGTAATGAAACCTGTAGGGACCCCTGATGTTGTGCTTTTGGCTAGTGGTTCTGAAGTAGCTACTCTTGTAGCCGGAGCCGAAAAGCTTAGGGAAGATGGATTACAGGTACAAATTGTTTCTGTCCCTTCAGAAGGATTGTTCCGCAATCAGCCTGCTGATTACCAGGAAAGTGTTCTACCGGAAGGTATCCCGCGCTTTGGTCTTACTGCAGGATTGCCCGATACCCTTGCAGGACTTGTCGGTGAAAATGGAAGAATCTGGGGAATGGCATCATTTGGATTTTCAGCTCCCTATCAGGTTCTTGATGAAAAACTGGGATTTACCGGTGATAATGTATACAGGCAGGTCAAAGAATTGTTAAGTTAGTTCAAAAAATTCATGCTGCAAAAACCGGGTAATTTCGCCCGGTTCTTTATTTCCCAAAAAGTTATCATTTACCTGAACAACCGGTGTAAGCTCACTGCCTGTACCGGCAATTATTAATTCGTCCATTTCGTACAATTCTTGTTCAGAAAAAGCACGCTCTTCAACCGGAATATCATTTTTAGCACATATTTCCAATACCACTTTTCGGGTAATACCCGGTAAAATCAGGTTTGAAAGCGGATGGGTAATTACTTTTTTGTTTTTTACTGCTATTACACTCGAATGTGTGGCTTCTGTTATCCATCCGTTGCGAATCAGAATACACTCACCGGCACCGGATTCCACCGCCTTATTGTAAAGCATTGTATTGGCCAGAAGTGATGTGGATTTTATATCACAACGAAGCCATCGGATATCATCATGGGTAATAACCTTTATTCCCTTTTCCAACTTCTCTGCAGATGATGGCATTGCCGAAGCAAAAGCATAAACCGACGGTTCAATCCCAGCCGGAAAATAATGTATCCTTTTATGCACTCCTCTGGTGACTTGAAGATAAACAGCGGCATTATCATGAAGCAATTCATTTGCCTTAAGCAGCTGCATAAAAATGGCCTCAAACTTATCCAAACTGCCCGTTTCAATCTGAATTTCAAAAAGGCTTCTTTTAAACCTTTCCATATGATCCAAATACCGGAGAGGTTTTCCGTTATAATATTTTATTACTTCATAAACCCCATCACCAAATATAAAACCGCGATCGTTTGGTGAAATAAGGGCATTTTCCTTCGAAACAAATTCTCCGTTCAGGTAAACCAGTTCTTTCATTTAATAAGGCTTTTTAGTAATAAAATTTCTTCAGGCCAAAGTTCCTCTTCGGGCGTTTCCAAAATAAGGGGAATGCCATTGAACCGGTTATCGTTCATAATGCATTCAAAAACCTCGAGCCCCAGGGTTCCTTTCCCTATGCTGTCGTGCCTGTCAACTCTGCTGCCCATTGCCTTTTTTGAATCATTCAGATGCATTCCTTTTAAAAAATCAAAACCTATAACTTCATTAAACTCAAGGAATATCTTTTCAAACCCATCTTTGGTTTTAATGTTGTACCCGGCTGAGAACATATGACAGGTATCGAGGCACACTCCTACCCTGCTTTTATCGTCCACTTGATCAATGATTTTTTTTATCTGGTAAAATGAGTATCCAAGATTTGTTCCCTGCCCGGCAGTATTTTCAATAACGGCAGTCACCTCTTTTGTTTGTCTCAATGCAAAATTTATTGATTCTGAAATAGTTGCCAGACATTCTTCTTCACCGGATTGGTTTAAATGACTTCCCGGATGAAAATTCAGACGATCCAGTCCCAATTTCTCGCATCGCTGCATTTCATCTAAAAATGCATTGCGTGATTTTTGAAGAGCCTCCTTTTCAGGGTGCCCTAAATTTATCAGGTAACTGTCGTGAGGCAAAATTTGCCAGGGCTGATAACCGTATTTCTCACAATTCAGTTTGAATGCTCTAATTGATTCAGGCGATAAGGCTTTTGCCTGCCACTGCCTTTGGTTTTTCGTGAAAAGACCAAAAGCAGTTGCTCCTGTTTTATAGGCATTCGAAGGAGCATTTTCAACTCCTCCGCTTATACTTACATGCGGACCAACGAATTTTTCATTCATATCATAAAGTATTATTTTGCTTAAAAAAACGTCGGAACAGTTTTTGTAAATATGTTGAGTGAGTATTTTCTAATTTAAAATTGTCTGAAAGATAAAAGAAAATAAATCAACATATAATAATAAAAATTCAAAAATATGAAATATATAACATTAACGAGTTTATTACTGGCGGTATTTATTTCTTCAGCAATTGCACAACAAAAGGAAGATCGTAAAGATCGTCGTGAGGAAAAACAGGAACAAAAAAAAGAAGAAATTAAAAACCTTCTTAAGGAAAAAAACTTTGTTTTTAAACCCACTCATGCCTTACCATTGGGAGGTGGCAGTATCTATTTAAGCCATACTTTCGATGCTGAAGTAAATGGGGATACACTTATATCTTATCTGCCATTTTATGGTGTAGCTTATCATGTTGAATATGGGGGTAGAGATGGTGGTTTCGACTTTACCCAACCTATTGAAGAATATGAATTTGAAAAAGATAAAAAGGGTTATCAGATAAACCTTGAAGTTAAAAACAAAATGGATTATCTTACCTATAACTTTCAAATTTCGGAATTGGGTTATGCAACATTAAATATTACCAGTACCAACCGGCAGGCTATTTCATTTTATGGTCATATTGAAGCACCCGAGAAAAATGAGAAGTCGGGTATCTAGCTAAAAAGAGTTTTGCTTTGCTGAAGCAAAACTCTTTTTGTTATCGGTTATATTTGATTAACCTGTTAATAATAACTTTCTTTCCCAGTTAAACAATTCCTGTTAAAAAAACGTTATTTTGCCGGGCATAAGACATAAAGGTCTTAAATTAATTGCACATGTATTTAGAAAAACCGGAAATAACTGCACCTCTCCAAATGACAACCGAAAATTTTCTTAATGATTACTTCCTGGCATTTTTAAGCCGTCAACTGAGCATCCTTGGCCGGCGGGAAGTACATAACGGAAGGGCTCATTTTGGAATTTTCGGCGATGGTAAAGAAATAGTACAATTGGCATTGGCAAAAACCTTTCAAAAGGGAGATTGGCGCTCAGGGTATTATAGGGATCAAACATTAATGCTGGCTCTTGGATTGCTTCAGCCTGAAGAATTCTTCGCCATGATTTATGGGGATACCGATGATGAAATGAATCCATCAACAGGTGGAAGAAATTTTAACAATCATTTTACCACTTCGAATGTCGACGAAAACGGAAAAATTAAAAACCTCTCCCAAAAGTTTAATTCGGCTGCAGATATCTCTTCCACAGGTGGCCAAATGCCTCGATTGCTGGGCCTGGCACAGGCATCAAAAATGGTACGCGAAAATCCTTATCTGAAGAAACACCTTAACAATAATGTTACTGGCAATGAGGTAGCATATGGCACAATCGGAGATGCAAGTACTTCCGAAGGTATGTTTTTTGAAACCATTAATGCGGCAGCAGTGATGCAGGTACCCATGGCTGTGACTGTATATGACGATGGTTACGGAATCAGCGTTCCGGTGGAAATCCAAACTGCAAAGGCCAGCATTTCAAAGGCTTTAAATGGTTTTAAAAAGGAACGAAATACCAATGGCATTGAAATATTGACCTGTAAAGGATGGGATTACCCTTCACTTTTGCACGTATTTTCCGAAGGAATTTCTTTATGCCGGAAAACTCAGGTACCTGTACTTTTTCACATTCAGGAACTTACCCAACCGTTGGGACATTCCACTTCAGGTTCTCATGAGCGTTATAAAAGTGTGGAGCGTTTAAAATGGGAAAAAGAATTTGATGGTCTTCATCAATTCAAAAAATGGTTACTTGAAACCGGCAGGGCCGATGTAGAAACGATTACTCAAATTGAAATCAAAGCATCAAAAAGAGCCAGAGAAGCTAAAAACAAAGCATGGAAAAATTACACCGATAGTTTTCAACAGGAAATTCATGAATTGGAAGATATCATTCATAATATTAAAGACAGTTTCACTGAGAAATACGATAAAATAAATGAATTAAAAGAAATTGAGCAACGAATTTTCCCCACAAGAAGAAAATATTTGACATTTGCCAAGCGACTTTATTTTGAACTTCATTCAATGAAGAGGGAAAACGAGGGTGTAAATCTGTTAAAAGAATGGATTAATTCATTTGAGAACAGAAGCAGAAATTTTTATAATAAACAACTTTATCTGGAAGGATCGGGTTCTGCACTTAATGTTAAAGCCTCTCCTGTCAGGTACAATAATGATAGCATCGAATTAAGCGGGGCAGAAATCCTGAGCAGGAATTTCGATGTTTTATTTAAAAAGTATCCAACACTGGTGACTTTCGGACAAGATACGGGTAAGCTTGGCGACGTTAACCAGGGAATGAAGGGAATTCAGGAAAAATATGGAGAACACCGTGTTTCAGATGCCGGAATTAGGGAGGCAACAATTATTGGGCAGGGTATTGGTATGGCATTGCGTGGATTTCGTCCAATTGCAGAAATCCAATACCTTGATTATCTTATTTATGCCCATTCTCCTTTAAGTGACGATTTGGCCAGCATGCAATACCGCACTAAAGGAAAACAGATGGCACCTTTGATTATACGTACCCGTGGACATCAGTTACAAGGCATGTGGCATGCCGGCTCCCCTATGCAAATGCTTCTTGGTTCTCTCCGGGGAATCCATATTTGTTTGCCCAGAAATATGACAGAAGCTGCAGGAATGTACAATACATTGATGGAAGCTAATGAACCAGCATTAGTGGTTGAACCTTTGAAAGGTTATAATGTTAAGGAAAAACTTCCTGAAAATATTGGTGAATTTAAAGTCCCAATAGGGATTCCGGAAATAGTAAGGGAAGGTTCCGACATTACATTTGTCACCTATGCATGGAATGTTCATCATGCGGTAAAAGCTGCAACCCTTTTACAAACAAAAGGTATATCTGCAGAAGTCATAGATGTACGTACTCTATTGCCATTCGACGTAAATCATATCATCCTTGATTCGGTCAAAAAAACAAACAAAATACTTTTTATTGATGAAGATGTGCCGGGTGGTGCTACAGCTTTTATGATGCAAAAAGTATTGGAAGAGCAAAAAGCATTCGACTATCTGGATACCGCTCCTCGGACCTTGCCCGCTAAAGAACATCGGCCGGCTTACGGCATCGATGGTGAATATTTTTCCAAACCCAATGTTGAGCTTATTTATCAAACCGTTTGGGAAATGATGAGAGACACCAATTTTAAAGGTTATTCCAATCTCTTATAATCACTGCTGCAGGTTTAAATTCAAAATAAACCACCTACAACCACCAATTAACGAACAAGGGAACATTGGGCTGAACAATTTATTTGCCTGGGTATATTTTTTGATACCTGCAGAAATAGCATTCCTTTAATGGGGTATTTCCATCTGCTTTTTAAATTCGGACTAAATTCGCATCAAATTCGCATCAAATTCGCATCAAATTCGTACTAAATTTGCAAAATTACGAATTTAATATAAGTTAAGTGGGAGTTTAGTACGAGTTAAGTACGAGTTTAATTATAAGATGGCATAAAAATGTCCTCCCTTAAATAATCAGATTTTATACAGATCGATCATCTTCAGTAACTCCAGGATATCTCCGGCCCACCCGGAATTGTAATTACGGAGAGGAATTACCTGTCGAAATCTGGCGAAAGCAGACAGCAAATTAACCGCAATCGGCAGATGAAAAAGATAATCTTAATATTGCTGTCTCGGGGGCATTCATATAGCAAATGAATATGTAATAAAAACAGGTGGTTGATCAAGTGCCGGTATTTAACCCTGCAGTTGCTAATAATCCAGCACTTTAAATTCCGTTCTCCTGTTTACAAGATGTTCTTCTTCAGTACAGGGAACTCCATTGGCACAATGATTCAGGAGCCTGCTCTCTCCGTATCCTTTCGATACAATTCGATCCTTAGTTATTCCATTTTCTATCAGAAAATCGGCTGCCGATTCGGCTCGTTTTTGACTTAACCACTGGTTGTACGGAGCTTTCCCTCTACTGTCGGTATGCGATGCCAGTTCAATTTTTAAAGATGGGTTATCTTCCATTAGTTTTATCAGCTTCTGTAATTCTAGTTCCGATTCTGGCAGCAACCGCCATTTATCGAGAAAAAAACGGATATCCTTAAGCACATATGAATGATTCAATTCCTTCTTAAAAAGTCTCACAGTATCAACAATATCAACTCCCGGAACTAATCGATAGGGATCTACCTCAATGATGTAATTAAAATGTTCCTTCCCTGTAACCCTTAAATTACAATTACCAATGCTGTCGGCGTCAATTTCAGCATATCCGTTCCCGTTTGTTAACCACTGCTTGTCGTTGCAATAAACTTCGGCATTCGTAAGTGGTTCTTCGCTTTCAATATCAAGAACATAAATTCTGTATCTGATTACCTGGGTAATGATTAAGGTAATTGTTTCATCTAAATGGAAAGGCTTTAAATCAGAAAGATAGCCCGATTTTGCAGCCACAGCCTGATAACATCCTTCTTTTAACACTTCAAACCGAAACCTCCCGTTTTCTCCAGAAAGGGCAGATTGTAAATCAGTTCCGTTACAATCCTGAAGGGTTACTGCAGCTCCTGCTACAGGTGCACCCTTACTATTGATTACAACACCTCCGATATTTTGATACAACGAAATAAACTCAACACGATAAATATCGTCGCTTCCTTTACCCGGACGATTAGATGAAAAATATCCATAATCACCCGATGAATGAACAACCAGTCCAAAATCATCGTATTCGGAATTTATTTTATCTCCAAGGTTTATAACAGGGGAATCACCGGAAAGATTTGTATAATAAATATCCATTTGACCTAAACCTTCCAAAAATCCATCAGAAGAAAAAAGCAATAAACCTCCAGGACCGAAAGTTGGGAACATTTCATTTCCCGTTGTATTAACAGATTCGCCTAAATTCACCGGTTCACTCCACTGTCCTTCAGTTCTTACAGACATATAAAGATCGGAATTTCCAAAACCGTTACTCATATCGCTTGAAAAAACTAAAGTATCGCCGGTTTTGTTGATGGCAGGATGGGCAAAATTAAATTCATCGCGGTTAAATGGAAATTCTTCAACAATTAACCACCTTTCATCTACTTTTTTCATAATAACAATTCGTAACCGGATGTTTTCCTTTTTAAATACGCGCCTTAGAGTATCTCCACCAGAAATGTTACTTACTGTTACAAAAAGCTCTCCAGTAGTTTCGCACCAGGAAACCGGACCTTCATGAAATGGATTTCCAAATCCAGGCACCAGTTTTTTTAGTACCTGCGGGTATCCTTTGCTGTCTGTTTCAGTAGAATAAACATTATAAAAGGATTGATCAGACTCTTTATCCTGCACAGATGTAAAAAACAATTTATTGATTACAATTGCAGGTGAAAATTCACTTTCAGCAGTATTAATTAAAGGCAACATCTGAGTGGAATATTCAACCCTTTCAAAAAAGTTCTGTCCCACCAGTGTGTTGGTGAACATTATCAATAAAAAAAATAGATTGACAGCATTTTTCATCATAACAAATCCTGTTGATTCATTGAATTAAAACATACGGGGTGAACTCCATTTTCTCCTTTCACTTAGTTCGAATGAGATCATAACTTCATGAGTTCCGCTGTGAAATGATTGAAGTCGTGCAGTAGTAAATTCCACAGCGTAACCAATTCTTAACTGATGATCGAAAATCCATTGAGCTACAAAACCAAATGAATTACTAACCCGATAATTTGCACCCAGCCATACCATCTCCTTTAACAAAAAATTTGCCGATAAATCAAAAACAACAGGTGCCCCCCAAACAAAACGTGTTAGAAATGTAGGCTTAAATTGAACATCATCTGAAAAATTGTACAAATAACCGCCTGACAAATACATATGCCGTAATTCTGCTGAAGTTGAATAATTGGTGTAGTTTGTTTTAAAATCATTTTGCAATATTTTCGGAACCGAGAACCCCAGGTAATAGTCATTGCTATACAAATAGGCTCCAACGCCGAAGTTAGGCATTATTTTTTTATCGATTTCACCCATAAACATCGGATCAGCCGGATCTCCGGGATATCCGACATATTCAGAAAAATTTACGCTATAACTGGTAATCCCGCCTTTTAAACCCAGACGTAAAAAATTTTGGTTATTTAATATTAACCTGTATGAATAATCAGCATTTGCTGAGGTTCGTTTTTCAAAACCTGCTTTATCCGATATGATATTTAGTCCCACCGACACGTTTTTAAATCGTGTGGGTGATTGTATAGATAATGTGTATGTTTTAGGGGCTCCTTCCATACCTGCCCACTGATGCCTTCCTAAAACAAGAAATCCCAAATTATCCCATGTACCTGCATATGCAGGATTGATAACCTGAGTATTAAAATTATATTGCGTAAATATAGGTTCCTGTTGTGCGTATCCCATAGTACTTGTAAGCAATAATGCCAACATTCCCAGTCCTTTGATTATGATTCGTTTCTTCATTTCCATCTAAAATTCTTTTTTACCTGTTCAGGTAAATAAAACCATTTACCGGTTCCCGGCCCTCCTGCAAATAAAGGATGTAATAATAAGTTCCGGCAGGAAGCCTGCTGCTGCCGAATGTACCTTTATTTGATGAGTAACCGTCCCACCAGAGATCCGATGTTCCATGTACATCAGAATTCCCGTAGTTTTTCATTTCAAATACACGATTGCCCCATCGATTGAAAATTTCAATTCTTGCATCAGGATATTTTTCCAGGCATTTAATACGCCAGGTATCCTGTATTCCGTCATCATTTGGGGAGAATCCGGTTGGAATTACCATTTCACATTGCTCAACCTCAACAACTACAGTACTGCTGTCTTTTACTCCACTTTCATCAGGGGCAGTACCTCTTGCAACTGCAGAATTCTCAAATATACCGTTCAACTCATCATCAGGTTGAACAACATAACTCGTTAAATAACTTACCGACTCCCCCGGCAAAAGCTGACCTAGATTTTGTTCAAAACCAGTAAGCGGATCTTCAATCAATACCTCCGTTAAAATCACATTGCCATCGTTGGTAACATTTATACGAAAATCTACTTCCTCATTTAAAACAGCTTTAAATGAAAACAGAACAGCTTCCTTTTCCACTGCAATTGAAGCAACCTGATTAAGAAGAGTTATGGTTGGTTCATCATCTTGTACAGTAATTCCTGAAACATCTTCCACTGATTCACCATTGTAGGTTTTTGCCAAAGCCTGAGCTGTATTGGTGACACTTCCCCTGTCCCTGTCATCCTGAGTAACCTTATAAGTTGCAGCAGTTGTTCCTGAAGCACCCGGATTTAAAGTATCGGGCATTATAGAGAAATTACTAATTCCAATGAGTTCATCAACTATTACTATATCCCACACGGGAGTATTACCGGTATTGGTTACTTCAAACGTGTAGGTAATGGCAGTATCAGCCGGGTTGTATAATCCCGTTTTCACAAGACCTATGGAGATGGCTGTCAGTTCCTGATCATAATCTATTATGACATCAGCATCATCACATACAGAAGGATTCCAGACACTGCATAACCTGTAGGTAAGAGGAGTTGGATCGTCAAAAAAACCGGGCTGTGGAGTGAATGACAATATCCCATTTTCCTTTACATATAACCAACTTCCCTGTCCTTCTGCAACAAAACCCGACTGCACTCCTGCCTCAGTTAAATTAAGGTCGATATTTACCTGTTGGGGAGTTGCAGATGTTCCATCACTCAACCTGTCATTTTCCAGGATATTAATTTCTGCTGCTGTTCCAGGGGAAAAACCTCCGCTGCTATCTTCTGCAGCAAAAGGAGGTTCGGCTCCATAACCGATTATAATATGGGCATTGTTGCTAAGCCCTGTAAGATTTTCTGTTAATTTGTAAGTTGCCGGTTCGGTAGTGCCGGTAAATCCAGGCCAGGGAATAAAAGTCACTTCGGCTGTTGAAGAATTTAAATTCCATTTTCCTACTCCGGAAACTACAAGTTCTTCCTGTACGCCTGGCAAAGAGGGATTTAAATCAATGGAGACCCAATCTGTCATTGCCTGAGTTCCATCACTTAGTTCATCATTTTCAAGAATATTAACAATAACGGTATCGCCTGGTGTATTTTCATAACTGATATCATCCAATGCCAGCGGAGGAACTTCTTCATATCCAACTATAATGGTGCCGTTGTCACTAATGCCGGTAAGTATTTCTGTCAGGGAATAAACCAGGGGTGTAGGATCGGTGGTAAAACCAGTCAGTGGGGTAAACAGTACATCACCTGTTACAGGATTAAGTACCCAGCTTCCTTCTCCCGGAACAATAATTTCCAACTGAACCCCAGGCAGAACAGGATCAAGATCGAGTGTTACCAGATTTATCAACGCCTGAGAACCATCGCTTAACTTGTCATTCACAAGAACATTGATGTTAGCGGCATCACCTGGTGCAACACCTGTAATGATGTCATTAAAAGCAAACGGTTCTCCCTGGTTGTAACCAATTTTAACAAAAGCAGTATCTTTCAATCCTGTAGAGATCTCTGTTAACTGATAGGGAAAAGGTAACGGATCGGCAGTAAAACCTATTTCAGGAGTAAAAGTTAACTGTCCCCTTTGCGTACTGTAGTTCCATCTGCCTTCACCCACTACAATCAATTCCGACTGAATACCTTCTGCTGAAAAATTTAAATCAACAGAAACCAATCCTGGTAACGCCTGAGAACCATCATTCAATATATCGTTTTCAAGAACAGGTACAACTACACTATTTCCCGAAACATTATCTTCACTGCTGTCATCATTGGCTATTGGAGGCAATAATGCGGTAACTGTGGCTACAGCATTGTCATTTATGGTTGTGTTATTATAACTACCCGAAACCGTAACGTAATTGCTCACACTTCTTTCATTTAAATCTTGAAGGGTTACAGCATATGATGATGAGAAATTTCTTGAGGCTCCGGGATTTATACTTCCGACTGTTTCATTCATTCCAGTAAGAGGATCGACTACTTCAATATCTGTGAGGGTAACATTCCCTGTATTTTCTACAACTATTGTATAAGTTATTTCATCTCCCACATTACTGTAGGTTGTTGGAGAAGCTGTTTTTGTGACTGAGAGTCCCGCATTCTGGCTGCCGGTTACAACGGCTTCTGCGCTGCCGGTTACAGTTTCTCCACCGGGGTCGCTGCCTGAAACCGAAACGGTGTTGGTTATGCTGCCCGAATTGATATCAGCCTGCGTAACCGCATAGGTTTCTGTTAAAGTTTCACTTCCGCCGGGAGCAAGGGTGGCAATAGTGCTGCTGAGTCCTGTAAGTGGATCGATTACTGAAACATTGGAAAGGGATACATTCCCTGTGTTTCCTACAACTATGGTGTAGGTTATTTCTTCTCCCACGGTATTGTAGGTTGTTGGAGAAGCTGTTTTTGTGACTGAGAGTCCCGCATTCTGGCTGCCGGTTACAACGGCTTCTGCGCTGCCGGTTACAGTTTCTCCACCAGGGTTGCTGCCTGAAACCGAAACGGTGTTGGTTATGCTGCCCGAATTGATATCAGCCTGCGTAACCGCATAGGTTTCTGTTAAAGTTTCACTTCCCCCGGGAGCAAGGGTGGCAATAGTGCTGCTGAGTCCTGTAAGTGGATCGGTTACAGAAACATTGGAAAGGGTTACATTCCCTGTGTTTCCTACAACTATGGTGTAGGTTATTTCTTCTCCCACGGTATTGTAGGTTGTTGGAGAAGCTGTTTTTGTGACTGAGAGTCCCGCATTCTGGCTGCCGGTTACAACGGCTTCTGCGCTGCCGGTTACAGTTTCTCCTCCAGGGTCGCTGCCTGAAACCGAAACGGTGTTGGTTATGCTGCCCGAATTGATATCTGTCTGAGTAACCGCATAGGTTTCTGTTAAAGTTTCACTTCCCCCGGGAGCAAGGGTGGCAATAGTGCTGCTGAGTCCTGTAAGTGGATCGGTTACAGAAACATTGGAAAGGGATACATTCCCTGTGTTTCCTACAACTATGGTGTAGGTTATTTCTTCTCCCACGGTATTGTAGGTTGTAGGAGAAGCTGTTTTTGTGACTGAGAGTCCCGCATTCTGGCTGCCGGTTACAACGGCTTCTGCGCTGCCGGTTACAGTTTCTCCTCCAGGGTCGCTGCCTGAAACCGAAACGGTGTTGGTTATGCTGCCCGAATTGATATCTGTCTGAGTAACCGCATAGGTTTCTGTTAAAGTTTCACTTCCCCCGGGAGCAAGGGTGGCAATAGTGCTGCTGAGTCCTGTAAGTGGATCGGTTACAGAAACATTGGAAAGGGTTACATTCCCTGTGTTTCCTACAACTATGTTGTAGGTTATTTCTTCTCCCACGGCATTGTAGGTTGTTGGAGAAGCTGTTTTATTAATTTTAAGTTCTGAATTCCGGCTTACAGTCACCGTTTCGTTATCGGTACCGGTGGCTCCTTCAGATGTAGTAACTATTGCACTATTCAAAAGATTATTTTCACTGTTTATATCTTGCTGGGTAACAATATAGCTGATCGTATAAGTCCAGGTTTCCCCTACATCAAGATTCCCGTCTGAGTTGGCGTCACCGGAAGGAGCACTCAGTGCAAGTGCTGTGCCGTTAAGTTCATCGCTGATAATTACTCCGGTGAGAGTTTGGCTTCCGGTATTCTCAACTGTAATTGTATATTCCAGCACATCTCCGGCTGCGGTTACAGGATTTGGGCCACCGGTCTGGTTTTTTTTAACAGTCAGCCCTGCAGTGGAGCTTAACGGTGTGGTTGCGCTATTGGCAGTCGGGCCGGGAACTTCGGTTGTGATTACTGAAACCTGGTTTACCAGGTCATTGCCTGCGTCAATGTCTGCCTGGGTAACGGTGTAGCTTGCAGTATAAGTCCAGGTTTCCCCTACATCAAGGTTCCCGTCTGAGTTGGCGTCACCGGAAGGAGCACTCAGTGCAAGTGCTGTGCCGTTAAGTTCATCACTGATAATTATACCCGTGAGAGTTTGGCTTCCGGTATTCTCAACTGTAATTGTATATTCCGGCACATCTCCGGCTGCGGTTACAGGATTTGGGCCACTGGTCTGGTTTTTTTCAACAGTCAGCCCTGCAGTGGAGCTTAACGGTGTGGTTGCGCTATTGGCAGTCGGGCCGGGAACTTCGGTTGTGATTACTGAAACCTGGTTTACCAGGTCATTGCCTGCGTCAATGTCTGCCTGGGTAACGGTGTAGCTTGCAGTATAAGTCCAGGTTTCCCCTACATCAAGGTTCCCGTCTGAGTTGGCGTCACCGGAAGGAGCACTCAGTGCAAGTGCTGTGCCGTTAAGTTCATCACTGATAATTATACCCGTGAGAGTTTGGCTTCCGGTATTCTCAACTGTAATTGTATATTCCGGCACATCTCCGGCTGCGGTTACAGGATTTGGGCCACCGGTCTGGTTTTTTTCAACAGTCAGCCCTGCAGTGGAGCTTAACGGTGTGGTTGCGCTATTGGCAGTCGGGCCGGGAACTTCGGTTGTGATTACTGAAACCTGGTTTACCAGGTCATTGCCTGCGTCAATGTCTGCCTGGGTAACGGTGTAGCTTGCAGTATAAGTCCAGGTTTCCCCTACATCAAGGTTCCCGTCTGAGTTGGCGTCACCGGAAGGAGCACTCAGTGCAAGTGCTGTGCCGTTAAGTTCATCACTGATAATTATACCCGTGAGAGTTTGGCTTCCGGTATTCTCAACTGTAATTGTATATTCCGGCACATCTCCGGCTGCGGTTACAGGATTTGGGCCACCGGTCTGGTTTTTTTCAACAGTCAGCCCTGCAGTGGAGCTTAACGGTGTGGTTGCGCTATTGGCAGTCGGGCCGGGAACTTCGGTTGTGATTACTGAAACCTGGTTTACCAGGTCATTGCCTGCGTCAATGTCTGCCTGGGTAACGGTGTAGCTTGCAGTATAAGTCCAGGTTTCCCCTACATCAAGGTTCCCGTCTGAGTTGGCGTCACCGGAAGGAGCACTCAGTGCAAGTGCTGTGCCGTTAAGTTCATCACTGATAATTACTACCCGTGAGAGTTTGGCTTCCGGTATTCTCAACTGTAATTGTATATTCCGGCACATCTCCGGCTGCGGTTACAGGATTTGGGCCACCGGTCTGGTTTTTTTCAACAGTCAGCCCTGCAGTGGAGCTTAACGGTGTGGTTGCGCTATTGGCAGTCGGGCCGGGAACTTCGGTTGTGATTACTGAAACCTGGTTTACCAGGTCATTGCCTGCGTCAATGTCTGCCTGGGTAACGGTGTAGCTTGCAGTATAAGTCCAGGTTTCCCCTACATCAAGGTTCCCGTCTGAGTTGGCGTCACCGGAAGGAGCACTCAGTACAAGTGCTGTGCCGTTAAGTTCATCACTGATAATTATACCCGTGAGAGTTTGGCTTCCGGTATTCTCAACTGTAATTGTATATTCCGGCACATCTCCGGCTGCGGTTACAGGATTTGGGCCACCGGTCTGGTTTTTTTCAACAGTCAGCCCTGCAGTGGAGCTTAACGGTGTGGTTGCGCTATTGGCAGTCGGGCCGGGAACTTCGGTTGTGATTACTGAAACCTGGTTTACCAGGTCATTGCCTGCGTCAATGTCTGCCTGGGTAACGGTGTAGCTTGCAGTATAAGTCCAGGTTTCCCCTACATCAAGGTTCCCGTCTGAGTTGGCGTCACCGGAAGGAGCACTCAGTGCAAGTGCTGTGCCGTTAAGTTCATCACTGATAATTAAACCCGTGAGAGTTTGGCTTCCGGTATTCTCAACTGTAATTGTATATTTCGGCACATCTCCGGCTGCGGTTACAGGATTTGGGCCACTGGTCTGGTTTTTTTCAACAGTCAGCCCTGCAGTGGAGCTTAACGGTGTGGTTGCGCTATTGGCAGTCGGGCCGGGAACTTCGGTTGTGATTACTGAAACCTGGTTTACCAGGTCATTGCCTGCGTCAATGTCTGCCTGGGTAACGGTGTAGCTTGCAGTATAAGTCCAGGTTTCCCCTACATCAAGGTTCCCGTCTGAGTTGGCGTCACCGGAAGGAGCACTCAGTGCAAGTGCTGTGCCGTTAAGTTCATCACTGATAATTAAACCCGTGAGAGTTTGGCTTCCGGTATTCTCAACTGTAATTGTATATTTCGGCACATCTCCGGCTGCGGTTACAGGATTTGGGCCACTGGTCTGGTTTTTTTCAACAGTCAGCCCTGCAGTGGAGCTTAACGGTGTGGTTGCGCTATTGGCAGTCGGGCCGGGAACTTCGGTTGTGATTACTGAAACCTGGTTTACCAGGTCATTGCCTGCGTCAATGTCTGCCTGGGTAACGGTGTAGCTTGCAGTATAAGTCCAGGTTTCCCCTACATCAAGGTTCCCGTCTGAGTTGGCGTCACCGGAAGGAGCACTCAGTGCAAGTGCTGTGCCGTTAAGTTCATCACTGATAATTATACCCGTGAGAGTTTGGCTTCCGGTATTCTCAACTGTAATTGTATATTCCGGTACATCTCCGGCTGCGGTTACAGGATTTGGGCCACTGGTCTGGTTTTTTTCAACAGTCAGCCCTGCAGTGGAGCTTAACGGTGTGGTTGCGCTATTGGCAGTCGGGCCGGGAACTTCGGTTGTGATTACTGAAACCTGGTTTACCAGGTCATTGCCTGCGTCAATGTCTGCCTGGGTAACGGTGTAGCTTGCAGTATAAGTCCAGGTTTCCCCTACATCAAGGTTCCCGTCTGAGTTGGCGTCACCGGAAGGAGCACTCAGTGCAAGTGCTGTGCCGTTAAGTTCATCACTGATAATTATACCCGTGAGAGTTTGGCTTCCGGTATTCTCAACTGTAATTGTATATTGAATCACCTGTCCGGAAGAAGTAACGGGATTTGGACCAGTGCTTTGGATTTTTGTAACAGTTAAAGCAGGCATTTGATAAGCTTTAACAAAAGATTCATTACTATTTAATAAGTATTCATCCTTAGCAATGCTTGAAAATAATTCGTTCCTGGTATAAAAAAATTTCAGGCTTGAGTTGGCACTGGCAAATGTAAAGTTTGATAAAATGAGTAAAACAATAACAAATATTCTAAAATATTCAATATTTAAATGTTTTTCAATTAAAGCTTTTATATAGTATTTGCCCCTATCCAGTTGAAAAGCTTTTAACACCAAAAAAAATTTAAAGAATAAAAATAACTTCATGGAGTAGATATTAGTATTTAGAATACCAATGAAATACTGAATTTGTTCAAAAAAAAGAAAATGGATTTTTTTTCAGGTAAACGTATTTATTCACCAAAATTGCAATTCAATAATCATTAAATTTTGTCATTCAAGCATTTTCATATACAATTGAATTTATATTTCAATATAAATTATTCTTAATCAAAGGGGGATCCTAATCGTAAACTCAGCCTATTACATTGCTATATGTTGTTCTTCTTTACAATCTTTTAATTTTTATCTCCTTAAAATATACTTTATCGTTGTGATCAGTTATTAGAATATGACCGTTTTCCAATTCACCATAATTTATATCGTCTTTAAATTTGGTTTGTGCTTTCCTTTTAAGAAAATCTTTACTGCCACGGGTATATGTTAATACTTTCACTCCATTTAACCAATGTTCGACTTTCCCTTTTTTGGCAACTATTTTTCCACTATTCCATTGTCCTGAGGGATTCAGCTTTTTATTTTTTGGCGCATAAAGCAGATAAGCAGATGCCGTTGAGATTAATCCATTGGGATCGTCTTTAACATGAGGATTGTTGTAATCATCAATAATTTGATATTCAGGTCCATTAAATACTATATTTCCTGTTTCCTGGTTAATTAAAGTATCTACAAAATATTTTATTCCACTATTCGCACTTTCTGTTAATTTAAACTGAAATACCAATTCAAAATCGTGGTATTTTTCTTTGGTAATAATATCTCCTCCTCCTTTTTGAGCAATAAATAACATTCCATCTTCTACTTTCCAACCCCTCTCAGGAAATCCTTTTTCTGATATACCCCTCCATTTTTCAACTCCGGTTCCATCAAATAATACTTCCCATTTATCCTTTTGCTTTTGGGAAGGTATATGTGCGGCCTGTACTGAAGAAAAACAAAACGGTGAAAATGAATATATTCCAATAATCATTAAAAAGCATACAAAAGTTTTCATCATTTTAAAGTTTTATAAGTAAAAATATAAATAACTGTATCTCAATTCTATATTTCATTTAGCAATCATAAAAGTAAAATTTTCCCACTCTCTGATTCCGATTATCTTCTTATTTATAGGATATCTGACTTCAGAACAGTTGGAATAATCTCAAACAAACAACGGGAATCCAGCAGCTCTAAATCTTGCTGAAATGTATAAAAAATCCCTTCGTTTCATAGTTCGTTTTAATAGTAGTTTTATACTTCTTAAATAACCTGCAATATCATCATTATTTTTTAAATTTATAAAACCTTGACCTTATGCAGATCAATTAATCTGTTGTCCTCAGCCAAGGCTTAATACATACGCTTTCTTTTATTTTTGCATACCGTCCTTGATAGTCTGTCGCTCTCTGAAAGAAATTAATTTTAAAAGTAAGGAAAATCACCTAAAACTGAAAATCATTAAATTCAACAGAATCTTAATAAATATTAACCGTTTACGTTCCGGGTAAAAAATTTAAAGGGAATTTCCGTGTACGAACACGATAAACAAGAAATTTTATATAGTTTTGCATTTACAAGTTTAAAATTAATACATAAATCTCTAAAAATTAAATTGTTATAGAAACAAAGAAACAAATAAGAATAAAAGATATTGCAGAAAAAGCGAAGGTATCAATTGGAACTGTTGATAGAGTATTACACAATCGGGGAGAAGTAGCGGAAGGAACCAAAGCTAAAATTCTTCAGATTGTCAGGGAAATGAATTACAAGCCTAATATCCTTGCAAGTACTCTGGCATCAAAAAAATCTTCATTGTTTGCTACCCTTTTCCCTGAACCTCCATCCCCGGAAGGATATTGGACCAAGCCGGTATTGGGAGTTAATAAGCGAATATCTGAGCTCCGACCGTATGGGGTGAGGGTTCAGCCTTTCACATTCAGCCAGACTGAACCTGAAAGTTTTGTGATAAATGCAAAAAAAATTCTTCAGTTAAAGCCTGAAGGAGTAGTTTTTGCGCCTTTTTACAAAAAGGAAGCAGCCGAATTTATCAAATTATTAAAAGAGCAACATATTCCTTTTGTTTTCATTGATTCTGAAATAAAAAACACCGGACAAATAGGATACATTGGTCAGAATTCTTACCAAAGCGGACTGGTTTCAGGTAAATTGCTCGACATGATTCTTCCTGAAGGTAACATCCTGATTATTCATTTTGCCAAGGAAATGGACAATCAAAATCATCTGGTGCAACGTGAAAAAGGTTTTTACAATTGGTTTTCCACAAATAACAAAAACTATCACGAATTATATACAATAGAAGTTCCCAATACCACTTCTGATAAATGGATGGAACCTGTCCAGGAGAAAATTCATAAAGAAAGTATCAGGGGAATCTTTGTAACAAACTCAAAAGTTTTCTATTTGGGTAGGTTGGTAAAAAAATACAACATAAAAGGATTAAAAATAATTGGTCATGATTTGTTAAAGGAAAATATAATCTTTTTAAAAAACGACATTGTGCAGTTTTTAATCTGTCAGCGTCCGGAAGAACAGGGATACAATGCAATTAACAAACTCTTCAGATATGTTGTGCAGAAAAGATTAATTGCAAGGGAAAACTATACATCTATTGATATCATAACTAAAGAAAATGTTGATTATTATAAAGAATTTAAAAAAGATATATGATGGAGCAAATGTCATTTAAAGATTTAAGAGGAAAAGTAGCTGTTTTTACCGGAGGAGCTGGAGTATTGGGAAGTGCAATGGTAAGGGCTATGGCTTCAGTGGGAATGAAAATAGCAATTGCCGATATTAATCTGGAAACTGCAGGTAAAGTTGCAGAAGAAATTTCTGCAGAAACCGGCTCAACGGTAATAGGTGTGGCAGCCAACGTACTCGACAGGGAATCACTGGAACAGGCCAAAGCAGAAATCAATAGGCAATTGGGCGATATAGATGTACTTGTTAATGGAGCAGGAGGAAATAGCCCTCAGGCAACCACTAAACTGGAACAAATGCAGGAATACGATGAATTGGCCGATACGTTCTATGGTCTTCAAATTGAAGGTTTCGATAAGGTCTTTGCGCTTAACTTTAAAGGAACAGTTCTACCTACAATGATTTTTACAACCGATATGCTTAAAAAGAAAAAAGGAGTGGTACTAAATATCTCTTCTATGAATTCTTATAAACCACTCACAAAAATACCTGCCTATTCAGCTGCAAAAGCTTCCATTAATAATTTTACGGAATGGCTGGCTGTGCATCTGGCAAAAATGGGAATAAGAGTAAATGCTATCGCCCCTGGATTTTTCATTACCCATCAGAACCGGTTTTTGGTAATGGATGAAAAAACAGGAAACTGGTCGCCTCGGGGGCAAAAGATAGTTAACAATACACCAATGGGCAAGTTTGGTCAACCGGAAGATCTTCAGGGTGCTACACTTTTCCTCCTTTCCGATATTTCTAACTTTATAACTGGTATAGTTATTCCGGTTGATGGAGGCTATAGTGCATTTGGAGGAATTTAATATTTTTCATTATTGTCGCCATTAAATTATATATTCATGAAACAAAGAGATTTTTTAACAATTACGGCAACTGCAGCTGCAGGTGTATTTCTCTTTCCGCAGGTAACGGCGACGATGCGATTTCATATTTTATTGGAATGGACCAAAAAAAATCAATTGAGCAACAATTTTGGGTATAAATTGAAGAACTAACAGATATTAATCCTTATGCAACAAAGGGAGTACTGAAAAGGGTGAAAGGAATTTGCTTCCCCTTTTTCTTAAAATATTTCCCTGGAAGAAAAAATATCTTTTTGCAAAAGAGGAGCGTTCAGAAAAATGTAAATATTTCAATGAACATGGTTAAATTTGTATGAAGCAGTTTTATTTTGAGAAACAACACTTTTTAAAATGGATATCATGAGTTTAAAATTAAACAAAGACGCCAAATACGCGATGCTGGTTCCTACAAGTATGGGTGTTCGAATTACGCCTGTAAACGGACAGCCGGTGCACAGCAGCAACATTTACATGATGCAGGCTACAAGCGCTGAAACCAATGTTGCCAGCATCTCTTCCTATCTTGGATTACCGGTAAAAGTTTTAACAACCTTTGTAAAAGGAAGTCCGGTAGCTCAGTTTATAAAAAGTAATTTGAAGTCCAGACAAATGGATTATGAAGGACCAGAAGTAGAACAGGGCGATCCCTGGGGATTCCGGCACCAGTTCAATATTGCTGACAGCGGATATGGTTCCCGCGGTCCTCGTGTGCATAATGACCGTGCCGGGGAAGTGGGACGGACTTTAAATGTAAAGGATTTTGACCTGGAACGTATATTCGGGATCGAAGGCGTTCAGATTGTTCACCTTTCAGGATTAATTGCTGCTCTTTCTCCCGACACAAGCCGGTTTTGCCTTGAAATTGCCAGGTCAGCAAAGAAAAACGGCACACGTATTTCTTTTGATCTCAATTACCGTGCGTCTTTCTGGAAAGGCCGTGAAGAGGAACTACGACAAGATTTTACCGAAATTGCTTCGGTCGCCGATATTCTCATCGGGAATGAGGAAGACTTCCAGCTTTGCTTTGGGATTGAAGGGCCTCCTGCAGGAGGTGAAGGAATTAAAGCAAAAATTGATGGATTTAAAGGATTAATTATGCGTGTAAAGGAAACATTCCCAAATGCATCTGTATTTGCAACCACATTGCGTGAAGTAGTCAGTGTAAATGAACACCTGTGGGGTGCTATTATGCTTGAAGGGCAAAACTGGCATATTATCGAGCCACGAACAATACATGTACTCGATCGGATTGGTGGTGGCGACGGATTTGTTGGAGGAATGCTTTACGGAATTCTTAAAGACTGGAGCCCTGAAAAATGGCCGCAATTTGGGTGGGCCACCGGTGCAATGGCGGCAACTTTTATTACCGATTATGCACAACCAGCCGACGAAGATATGGTATGGAGCATCTGGAAAGGAAATGCAAGGGTTAAAAGATAGTTACAACTGAGGTTCAGATTACGCCAGTGGAAAAGGGATTATTATGTAATGCGTTGCAATTTGATATTTAGAACGAAATTTGTGGTAAAGGAAGGTAAATGTGTATTGATGAATTTTTGCCAAATCCTTTGCCTTAGCATCAAATGATATGATTTACTACGAAATTGGATCAAAAAATACGATTTTAACGGCCGATGATCTCAAATTAGGCTTGTTTCAGGCATTGGAGAAATTGGGAACTAAAAAGAAAGTACTGGCAGTTCCGCCCGATTATACCCGGCTGCCTTCGCGTTCGGGTGAACTTACCGAATTTGCCTGGCAGTATTATGGAGAGAAACTTACTGATATTTTGCCGGCTCTTGGAACCCACACACCCATGACCGACACTCAAATCAGCCATATGTTCGGCAATACACCACGAAACCTGTTTAGAGATCATGACTGGCGGAACGATGTGGTTACCCTGGGAACAGTTCCCTCTGATTTTATAAAAGAGGTATCGGGCGGAGCGGTTGACTATACCTGGCCAGCCCAGGTGAACAAGTTGTTGGCAGAGGGCGGCTTTGATCTCATACTTTCCATCGGGCAGGTTGTGCCCCACGAGGTGGTTGGAATGGCCAATTACAATAAAAATATTTTTGTTGGAACCGGCGGCGCTGAAGGAATCAATAAAAGCCATTTCATCGGTGCTGCATACGGGATGGAAAAAATGATGGGACGAGCTGACACACCTGTGCGAAAAATCTTTAATTATGCATCGGAAAAATTTGCTTCGCATTTGCCTGTGGTTTATGTACAAACAGTAGTCGGTCTAAATGAATCAGGCAAGTTACAAACCTATGGACTTTATATCGGAGATGATTTCAGCGTGTTTGACAAAGCGGCAAAACTCTCCCTCCAGGTAAACTTTCGAATGGTCGATAAGCCTTTAAAAAAGGTTATTGTCTGGCTCGACCCTACAGAATTCAAAAGCACCTGGCTCGGAAATAAAAGTATTTACCGTACACGCATGGCCCTTGCTGACGAGGGAGAATTAATTGTGCTGGCACCTGCCCTTGTTGAATTTGGAGAAGATAAACAAATTGATTTGCTTATAAGAAAATACGGCTATTTTGGAACTCCTCATACCTTAAAGATGGTGGAGGAAAATGAAGATTTACGTTCCAATCTGGGAGCAGCCGCACATCTTATTCATGGTTCCTCAGAAGGGCGGTTCAATATCACATACTGTCCTGGAAAGGGGAAAAACAACCTTACCAGAAAAGAAATTGAAAATGTAGGATTTAAATTTGACGATATTGAAAAAATAACTGCACGATATAATCCTGCACAAATGAAAGATGGATTTAATATTCTTCCTGATGGGGAAGAAGTATTTTATATCTCCAATCCTGCCATAGGATTGTGGGCTTATAAAGACAGATTTGAATATTAGTGATTTATCCATATTGGATTCCGCTAGCTATAACAGATTCAGCACTTAAAATTTTATTCATGAATAACTGATAAAAATAAGTATTCATTATGAAACAATTTAATACTGTTCAATGGGGTATAATTGGAGTAGGCAATGTCACTGAAAAAAAGAGTGGCCCTGCATTTTACAAAACCGCTCATTCGAAACTGGTGGCTGTTATGAGACGAAATGCTGAAAAAGCTGCTGATTATGCCAAAAGACACAATGTGCCTAAATGGTATACCAACTCCAGTGATTTAATTAACGATCCGGAGGTGAATGCAGTATACATCGCTACCCCACCCGATTCGCACGCACATTATGCTATTGAGGCAATGAAGGCAGGAAAACCTGTTTATGTAGAAAAACCAATGGCACGGAATTTTAAAGAGTGTAAGGAAATATTACAGGTTTCAAAAGAAACGGGTATGCCTTTATGGGTAGCATACTACCGCCGAACCCTGCCTGCTTTCCTGAAAGTAAAGGAGCTGATTGAAGCGGGGGCTATTGGTAAGCCAATGCTGATTACAGTAAGGTTGTATAAACCGCGCCCGGAGAAAATACAAAAACCGGAAGAAATGCACTGGCATGTTTTTCCTGAAATTAGCGGTGGAGGTTATTTTTTCGACCTGGGTTCGCACCAGTTCGATTACCTCGATTTTCTTTTTGGCCCGGTAAAGGAAGTTTCGGGATTTGCTTCAAACATGGCCGGACTTTACCCTGCAGAAGATACTGTTGCAGGAACATGGAAACATGAATCGGGGATTATTGGTACTGGCAGCTGGTGCTTTGCAGGCGACAAGAATTCCGAAGCCGATGAGATTATTATTACAGGCGACAAGGGTGAAATAAGAATACCTTCGTTTACCCATGGTCCGGTAGAGGTTAAAACTTCCGAAGGAATTGTAAAAATGGCCTTTAATAATCCTGAACATATCTCTCATAATCTGGTACAACAGGTTGTGAATGAATTGTTGGGAAAAGGGAAATGTGTCAGCACCGGCATTTCAGCTGCCAGAACCGGTTGGGTACTGGATGAAATGGTGAAGGATTATTACCCAGAGAAAAATAAAAAGTATACTGCAGGAATTTAATTGGTAATGAAATGGTAGCCGGAGCTTGATTTAATGGTGTTTAAATAATGGTGAGATAAGATTAGGCGGTAGTTAAATGATAAAATGAAATGGAAGTTAGCTTCAACCCATATCAATCAAAATCTCTTTTTAAGATCCGGCTTTATCATTGTTATTCACAGTATAAAATCCGTTAATATGCAATAAAATCATAATTTCAATAAAAACATGAAAATAGTTGCTGACGATAAAATACCCTACCTCAGGGGAGCTCTTGAACCTTATGCCGAAGTGGTTTATTTGCCGGGAAGCAAAACAACAGCTAAGGAAGTAAAAGATGCGGATGCATTGATTACCCGCACACGGACTAACTGTGACAGAGAACTTCTGGAAGGCTCAAAGGTGCGTTTTATTGCCACTGCTACCATCGGATACGACCATATCGATACCGATTATTGCCGGAAAGCAGGTATTGAATGGATAAATGCCAAAGGTTGCAATGCTGAAAGTGTTAATCAATATATTGCCTCTGCACTTTTTTCATGGTCGATGAAGATGAGAATAGAGCTTAAGGAAAAAACCATCGGAATTGTTGGAGTTGGAGAGGTAGGTTCCCGTATCGAAAAACTTTGCAGAATCATAGGTATGAATGTGCTTTTAAATGACCCGCCCCGCGAAAAGCTGGAGGGAAGCAGGATGTTTGTTCCGCTTGAAAAAATTAAGCAAGAAGCCGATATCATAACATTGCATGTGCCACTAATTTCCAAAGGAGAAAATGCAACACATCACCTCATTGATTTATTTTTCCTTAATCATCTCGTTAAAAAACCTTTACTCATTAATTCCTGCAGAGGAGAAGTAACAGAAACACAGGCAGTAAAAGAAGCAGTTAAAAAAGGCAAGGTGGCAGGATTCATAGCCGATTGCTGGGAAAATGAACCCGATATTGACCTGGCATTGCTAAAACTGGCTGAGTATGGCACTCCGCATATTGCTGGATATTCAAAAGACGGAAAGGCCAACGGAACAACTATGAGTGTCCGTGCCATCAGCCGTTTTTTCAACCTGGGAATCGACAACTGGAAACCAGACAATGTGGAGCTTCCAGAAAACACCGAAATAAATATAGAGGGTAACCAACGCAGGGAGAATTCGGTTCTTGCAGAAGCCATTCTTACAACATACAATATTGAAACAGATGACGAAGCACTCCGGTCTAACCCTCATTTGTTCGAACAATTGAGAGGTGATTATCCGGTACGTAGAGAGTTTGCAACCTACATGGTTAATGTAGGGAATGTTGAAGAAAAAACAATTGAAAAACTTAAAAACATGGGGTTCAAAGTAAACAGAAACTAAGAGCTGGACCAAAGATTAGAACAAGGAGGTTAGGTGGAAATCAAAAATTTAAATATACAATAAAGAAATAATAAAAATGAAAAAATTAGCTGACATAGGATTGATTGGGTTGGCCGTTATGGGCGAAAACCTTGTGTTAAACATGGAAAGTAAAGGTTATACGGTAGCTGTATTTAACCGTACAGTGGAGAAAGTAGATGCCTTTATGAAAGGCCGGGGTGCAGGAAAGAATTTCATTGGAGCACGTTCTATTGAAGAACTGGTAGCCTCGCTTGAACGGCCGCGGAAAGTAATGATGCTTGTAAAGGCAGGCAAGCCCGTAGACGATTTCATTGAGTTGGTTATGCCCCATCTTGAACCGGGTGATATTATTATCGATGGCGGGAATTCACATTTCCCGGATACTATCCGCCGGACAAAATATGTTGAAAGCAAAGGATTCCTATATATCGGAACAGGTGTTTCAGGTGGTGAAGAAGGAGCATTAAAAGGCCCTTCAATTATGCCCGGAGGTTCGCCCCAGGCATGGCCTCATGTAAAAAATATTTTCCAGTCAATAGCTGCAAAAGTGGAAAATGGGGAGGCCTGTTGCGAATGGGTTGGCGAAGGAGGTGCCGGTCATTTTGTAAAAATGGTACATAACGGCATCGAGTACGGCGATATGCAAATCATAACCGAAGCATACCAAATCATGAAAGATCTTTTGGGAATGAGTAACGACGAAATGCACGATGTATTAAAAAAATGGAATCAGGAAGAACTTGACAGCTACCTGATTGAAATTACCCGCGATATTTTAGGATTTAAGGATGAAAACGGGGAAGAAACCGTTGATTTTATTCTTGATACGGCCGGGCAAAAAGGAACAGGCAAATGGACAGGGATTTCTGCCCTCGACCTGGGAATACCGCTTACCCTCATAGGTGAATCCGTGTTTGCACGCTGTTTGTCATCACAGAAAGACTTGCGTGTGCAGGCATCGAAAGTTATTGAGGGGCCGAAAGCTAAATTTGAAGGAAATCGCAACCAGTTTCTCGATGATTTAAAGATGGCTCTTTATGGGGCAAAAATTATCTCCTATGCCCAGGGGTATAATCTTATGATGGAAGCAGCCAAAGAATACGGGTGGAACCTGAACTATGGCGGTATAGCCCTTATGTGGCGCGGCGGTTGTATCATCCGCTCCATATTTCTGGCCGATATTAAAACTGCTTTTGAGAATAACCCCGGTTTGCCTAATCTACTGCTCGACCCCTTCTTTAAAGAGAAAATAGAATCGGCACAGGAAGGGTGGCGCAGGGTTTGCGCTACTGCTCTCTCTAATGGAATTCCGGTACCTGCTCTCACCACTGCCCTTTGTTATTTCGACGGTTTCCGGACGGAACGCCTTCCGGCAAACCTGCTGCAGGCACAGCGCGATTATTTCGGAGCTCATACCTACGAACGGATCGATAAACCACGCGGAGAATTTTACCATACCAACTGGACCGGACGGGGCGGTTCTACTGCCTCATCAACTTATAATGTGTAAACAGCTGCTTGTAATATTAAAAAAGGAAGAAAAATTTCTTCCTTTTTTTTTTATGTTCCTGACAAAGATATTTTTCATTCCTAAGGCTAATTTATAAATTCAGCGTCTAAAATATTTAAAATAAAATTTAAGTTATGAAAAAAATAAGACTGCTGGTATCAATAAGTTTTCTGATTACCGGAATGACTTTTATTTCCAATGCAGCAGCTGACTCCAGACTTATGCGATTTCCCGACATCAATGGCAATCTTATTGCATTTGTATACGCCGGTGATATATGGACCGTTGATTCAGGAGGGGGTAATGCCCGAAGGCTCACTTCGCACTATGGAATGGAACTTTTCCCCAAAATATCGCCCGATGGCAAATGGATAGCCTTTTCGGGTGAATATGGAGGCAACCGGCAGGTATTTGTCATGCCTGCAGAAGGTGGAGAGCCCCGGCAACTTACCTGGTACAATTCAGTAGGGATAATGCCCCCGCGCGGTGGTTACGATAATGTTATTCTGGGATGGACCCCCGACAGCAACAACATCCTGTTTCGCTCAAACCGGACTGAATTTGGTGAACGAAACGGGAAATACTTTACAGTTAGTATGGAAGGTGGTATGGAAAAACCACTATCCATTGTAAATGGAGGAATGGCTGCATTTTCTCCCGATGCAAAAAAAATCTGCTTCACTCCTGTCGATCGCGAATTCCGCACCTGGAAACGCTATAAAGGTGGCCGGGCAACCGACCTATGGATTTATGATCTTGAAAATAATACTTCGCAACAAATTACCGATTTTGCCGGCTCCGACCAGTGGCCGGTATGGTTCAACAACAAAATCTACTTTGCATCCGACCGGGAATTAAAAATGAATCTTTACAGTTACGATATCCAGACAAAAGAAACGGAACAAGTAACTAAATTCAGCAAAATGGACGTACTGTGGCCTTCAGGTCAAAATGGACAACTGGTTTTTGAAAATGATGGATACCTCTATAAACTGAACCTGGAAACGGGTGAAACCGAAAAAATAACTGTAAACATTTATTTCGACAATCCCAACAGGGTTTCCTACTTCAAAAATGTAAAAGATAACATTCACAGTTATACCCTCTCCCCCACCGGAAAACGAGCCCTCTTTGATGCACGGGGAGATATTTTTTCTGTACCTGCCGAAAACGGTTCCACAATTAACCTCACACAAACTCAGGGTATTCGTGAAATATATCCCAGCTGGTCGCCCGACGGAAGATTTATTGCCTATAATTCCGACGCCACAGGTGAATATGAAATTTATCTGCTGGAGAATAAAAAGGAAGCAAAGCCGGAACAGCTCACCTCAGGTTCGTCGGCATGGAAATACCGGAACCTCTGGTCGCCCGACAGCAAATTCCTCATTTACTTTGATCGTACAATGAACCTGAAATTAGTGGATACAAACACAAAAAATGAAATTGTTGTCGACCGGGCAACCCATTCAGAAATAAGCGATTATTCATTTTCACCCGATTCAAAATGGATCGTTTATTCAAAAGAATCATCAAACGGACAACCCTCGGTATGGGTGTATTCTATTTCTGAAGCTAAAATATATCAGCTTACCGATGATGTGTTCAGCGATTATAATCCGGTGTTTTCTGCAGATGGAAATTATATTTTCTTCCTGTCGGACCGTAGTTTTAACCTCGACATGTCGAGTTACGAATTTAACTACATCTATAATAATGCTACCCGCATATATGCAGTAATACTTAAAGACGGGGGTCCCAGGATTTTCAAGGATAAAAATGATGTGGAACCTGTTAAGGAAGAAAATTCTGGCGAAAAGAAAAATGAGGAGGAGGCAATAACAAAAAAGAAGAAGGATGCGGTACAGGTACAAATCGATTTTGAAGGAATAACCAACCGCATTGTGGCATTGCCTCCAAAAGCAGGCGAATACAGCAACCTTGAACCTATTGATGGCGGACTAATTTACCTTAATAAAAATATACTTGAAATGTATGATATTGCAGAAGAAAAAAGCAAGGAAATAAAAGACGACGTTTCACAATTTCAGGTTTCGGCCGATAAAAAAATGATGCTTTACTTTTCGAAGGAACAATACAACATCAGGAGTATAAACCCGGATGCAAAGCAGGAGGATTACAAACTGAATCTCAGCAATCTTGAGATGAAAATTGATCCGGAAAAAGAGTGGGTACAAATATTTAATGACGGCTGGCGTATCTTCAGGGATTATTTTTACGTGGAAAACCTGCATGGCGTCGACTGGAAAAAAATAAGGGAAAATTATGGTAAATGGGTACCCTATGTGGGGCACAGGGCCGATCTCGACTTTATCCTTAATGAAATGGTTTCTGAATCGAATGTCGGACATACCTATGTAAACTGGGGCGACTTCGAAAACGTGAAACGAATTGACGGTGGATTGCCAGGGGCTGTCCTGGAACCGGATAAAAAAGCAGAAAAATACATCATCAAAAAAATCTACGACAGTGAAAACTGGGATCCTGCTCGCCGCTCGCCTTTAACTGCTTCGGGAGTGGATGTAAAAGAAGGCGAATACCTGCTGGCAATTAATGGCAAAGAAATTTCAACCCGCGATAATCCCTATTTCTTTTTAGAAAACAAGGGAGGAAAACGTACCGAAATTACTGTTTCCGACAAAGCAAACGGCACCAATCCGCGGACATCGGTAATTGAACCCATTACCAGTGAACTGGATCTTATGTACCTTACATGGGTTAATGAACGCCGCGCACTGGTGGAAAAACTTTCCAACGGCAGAATTGGCTATATTCATGTACCCAATACTTCAGTTGAAGGCAACCGGGAACTTTTCAGGGGTATGTATGCTTACCACGATAAAGAAGCACTCATTATAGACGACAGGTACAATGGCGGAGGTTTCATCCCCGATATCATGGCAAGCCTGCTCGAACGCAAAACATTGAGCTACTGGCAGCGCAACGGGTTGGATCCCATGCGCACTCCCGGAATAGCCCACGATGGTCCTAAGGTAATGTTAATAAACGGCTATTCTTCTTCAGGAGGCGATGCTTTTCCCTACTACTTCAAGAAAAAAGGATTGGGAACACTCATTGGAACCCGCACCTGGGGAGGACTTGTGGGTATTTCCGGAAATGCCACACTGGCAGATGGAGGAAGCATTTCTGTACCTCAGTTTGGTATTTATGATGAAAACGGGGAATGGCTCATCGAAGGCATCGGTGTATATCCCGATATCCAGGTGATGGATCGTCCGGAACAATTGGCAGAAGGTAAAGATCCCTCCATAGAAAAAGCTGTGGAAATTCTACTGAAACAACTGAAAGAGAATCCTGTTAAAAAGGTAAACGCACCTGTCCCACCCGACAGATCAGGCTGGATAGAAAAGAAGATAGAATGAATACTTTTAGTGACAGCTTCATGGAGATTCATCAAAACCATTAGTGTTGGTGACAATTCCAGTTATCCACTTCCGGAAAAACCATACAGGTAAGAGATATCCGCAAGGATCGCTTTAATAAATATAAGCCCTTTGCAGGAAGCCTCTTTACATATCACAGGCTAATAATTCCGATTAAAATCCCCGAATAAATATTGGTCCTGAAATGAAAATCTTTTAACAAAAAGTACCTGCGGGTATCCTGCAGGAGGTTATACCTCTTTGGGGTCAGTGTAATGAAAAAACTAAAAAGTAAGGGCCCAATAAAATTTTATTTCAGGTGCTTCATCTGTTTTGAATACCTATTCCCGGTCTGTCATTTAATAGGATTTTTCCGTTTTCAATTTTCACACCTTCAAATGGATCGTTGGATATAAGCAGGTTCCCATCCAGATCTGCCCATGTGGCTTTGGGTGATAGTTGTGCTGCTGCCGATACAGCGCATGAAGTTTCTGTCATACAACCAATCATGATTTTCAATCCTAAAGCCTGAGCCAGCAAAGCCATTTTATGTGCTTCTCTCATGCCGGTGCATTTCATAAGCTTTATATTAATGCCCGAATACACACCTACAGCTTTGGGAACATCGGATAACCGCTGAACGGCTTCATCGGCGATAATGGGTAATGGAGAAAGCTCCGTAAGCCAGGCATGGTCTTCTTTATTATTTTTAGGCAAGGGTTGCTCCACCAATACAACATTTTTTTCCTTCAGCCAATGAATCATTTCCAGTGCTTTCTCTTTATTCTTCCACCCTTGGTTTGCATCAGCGTATAAAGGCTTGTCGGTTATTGATCGTATGGCTTCAATCATTACTTTATCGTTTGCACCCCCTAATTTCACTTTTAGGATTTTGTAAGATTCTGCTTTTTCCACTTTCTGCCTGACTACTTCTGGCTGATCGATGCCAATGGTGAAGGAGGTGACGGGGGTATCATGCGAAGTAAAGCCCCATAATTTATGCCATGGTTGCTGCAAAATTTTACCCGTTAAATCATGCAGAGCTATGTCAACCGATGCTTTTGCGGCGGTATTACCCGGTGCTGCTTCATCGATATATTCAAGGATTTCATCCATGGAAAACGGGTCAGCAAACTGCCTGAGATTAATTAATTGAAGGAACCGGGTAACCGATTCATGTGACTCGCCCAGATATGGTGGCATGGAAGCTTCACCATAACCAAAAATCCCGTCGTATTCAATTCTGGTCAGCATTACCGGAGTAGTGGTCCTTGAACTGTTGGCAAGGGTGAAAACATGTTTCAACTGTAAATTCAAGGGTTCGTATGTCAATCTCAGACCTTTTTTAAGCAATGCTCTTTTCATTTCTTTATCGATTTGCAGGATAAGTTTATATTATTTGCTGAAATAACTTTAGTGTTTTTAAAATAGTTCCATCTGCTGTTTTCCATTTCCTATTAACTTTTTTAGTTGCAAGATATTAGTCCTGATTATTTTTCTATTCCATAAAAGCCTTAAAATTAATTCAGAACCAAATCCGAAATTCCATGAAATCCACTCTAATTATATCACCAGTTCATCTTTACTGTCTGCCAAGGGTTAATTATTCCGGCTAAATTTATAAACAGCACATGGAATAGCAGCAGTATGATAATTATTTTTAATCTTTGATGGTTTTTAGTTTACAAGCATAACAACAAAGATAAAAAACATTGCTGGACACCTATTTTATTGATTAACTGTGAAAGAAATTTTTAATATTCCTGTATTGTATCAGGATGAACAGTTTTTGGTTGTGGAAAAACCACCTGGACTGCCGGTGCATATAAATGATTTTATGCCTCACGATGCACCTTATCTGACCAAGCTTCTCGGAGATATAACCGGTAAATGGATATACAATGTTCACCGGCTTGATTCCAAAACTTCAGGTGTTATGGTTTTGGCATTTTCTTCTGAAACAGCCCATGAATTAACCCTTCAGTTTGAACGGAAAGAAGTTCGGAAAAATTATCTTGCAGTGGTACAGGGAAATCCTGGAAATGGAACCTTTAGTGATAGTGTTTTGGTGAAAAAGAAGACGAAATTTAAAAAAGCCGCTGTTACTCATTTTAAAACCCTCAATTCTGTTAAAACAGGGATTTCATATAAAGAAAAATCCAACGTTGTTCTTAGCCTGGTAGAAATTACTCCCGAAACCGGACGGTGGCACCAGATTCGCCAGCATTTTGCCAAAAACCATTTCGACATTGTAGGGGATTCGCATCATGGTGATTTTACATTAAATAAAATTGTTTCTGAAAAAACCGGAATCAACCGATTGCTGCTTCATGCTTCTTCCCTGGCGTTTGTACCTCCCGGAGCAAGTGCCCCTGAAACCTTTATTTCGCCTGTGCCAGAAGAATTTCAACAGCTTCTGGAGGCAGATTTGTAAGCTGAGAGTGCTTTACTCAGGGTTAAAAAGTAGCAAAAAAAAACGGAATCTTATATCTATGAGCCCTTCGCCGTCTCGATAAACCGGTATGGATGTTGAACTATAATGGTGCCCCACAACCTGAGAGCTTCCAGTTGGGCCAACTGTATTGATCTAAGCAAACGCATGTTCCAGTTTTTTAATCATTCTCTGAAGAACCAGCCAATGCCCGAATGGATGGAAAAAGGAGTACCTGCTATAGAGAAAGAGATAAACCTGGGTTATTAATTACCAGGTTCTGATGTAAACAAAAAAATCAGGTAGGTGAGGGTTTTAACAATTGAGGATCCTAATTTGAATGAACGCAATAATTTCCACAGAGAGTTTTACCAGTTGAATTCCCATAACCCCCAGAAGGAGGATTATTTAGCTGTCAGGTCTGATGAGGAGCAGGTAACACTATTTGTTAAAGAGGATGAAAAGACAATTGATGAACTGCTCATATTGATTGGTGGAGACGATAATATAATTGTTCAATTAAAGGAAAGATAAAACCGGAGGTGTTATCGGATTTGATTATTAGGGAGTACATAATAAATTCCTATGCTGGCAGAACTGATTATTTTTACTTTCTATTCGTTTTCTCAACAGGTGTGGATTATGTAGTTTGCCGTTTTAAATCTGCCATAACAAGCCTGATCTCTCCGTAAGAAACTTCATCACCAAAATTGTTTTTTATTTGGGTAATTGTGAGTGAATCATCTTTTCCCATTAAGAATTGGGCGATAGTATTGTATTTGTTTGTATCAATAAGTTCAAATACATTTAATTTCCCGTTAGCTACAAAATGAGACAGGTGACTTTCAATGGTTGAAAAAGCCAGATTGCGCTTTTTTGCAATTTCATCCGGTTTAAGGCCCTGTTTAAAGAAAACAAGGCTCATTTCTTTCGTGTCGAGACCAGCCAACTGCACTTCCTGCTGTGCATTGGAAGGAATTTCCATGCCTTTTTCATGACGGTAAGTAAGAATAAGCGCCAGAATTTCCTGACCAAACTGTTCCATTTTTTTACCTCCCATTCCTTTTATTGCTTTCAATTCCATTGCAGTGGAAGGAAGTATTTCTGTAATTTCCATCATTACTTTTTGCAACAGGATTTTGGGCTCGTTTAAATTTGTTTCCAGTGATTTGTTACTTCGCCACTCCAAAAGCATTCTGTAAAACTCAGGATGTTTTGATTTTACAGTTGAAGATTTTACACGGGCATTTACTTCTGGCTTTTCAATAGCGGAAACAGCTTTTGCATTTAAATATTGTTTAATTGAGAATCCCTGGGAAACAGCTTTCATACAGGCTTTTTTTAGGACTGTATTGTTTTCAAGTGAACCTATTAATTCTGCTATTCGTTTTCGCAGTGTCCTGTTGTCGGTTTCAAATCCGGCATCCGCAAGGGGTATTTCTATTTGTGCTTTTAATTTTGATAAAAAATAATCCGAAGCTTTCTGAAGCCTTTCCTGTAAAAGTACATTCTCTTCTGCATAACTACTTTGGTTTGCCAGCTTTTCCATTTGTGGCCTGAATTTTTCAGCCACTTCAATCATTTCCTCCTGGATGTTCTTCGTCATTTCCTGAAAATTCAGACAAAGGTTCCCTATCAGTACAGAATTATTTTCATTCCAGATTTTTAGTATATAAGCAATTGTATTAAGAATGGGTTTAAAATCAAACAGCTCATAAAGCAGATGCATCTCATATTTTTTTCGCAGTATCTTCAGGTCTTCTTCATTCGGTTGATTTTGCTCCACCTGTTTGATAAATCCTGTCACTGTATTATCATTTATTACACTTTCCTTACTAAGTGGTGTACTTAGAATCATTCCTTCAAGATTTTTACAACGGCTCAATGCCACATATACCTGACCGTGTGCAAAGGATTGCCTTGCATCAATAACTGCTTTCTCAAAGGTAAGTCCCTGACTCTTATGAATTGTAATGGCCCAGGCTAGTTTCAGAGGATACTGAATAAACTTTCCTGCTACTTCTTCTTCTATTTCTGATGTAGCTTCATTTAACCTGTATTTGGTATTCTCCCAAAAATCGGGTTCGACATTTATCGGTTCAGTTTCACCTGGACAAATCACCTCTATTTGATCCTCTAGAATGTTAGTTACTTTTCCGATTTTTCCATTATAGTACCTTTTATCTTCAGAGTTATCATTTTTTAGGAACATAACCTGAGCACCAGTTTTTATTTCCAGAATTTCTTCGGCAGGATATGCAATTGGGGGGAAATCACCTTCAATGGTGCAATGGAACCGGTGCAATTTTGACGGAAGTTTTCGAAGGCGGTTTTCATTGATATGTTTCGCCTGATAATTATGAGTGGTAAGGGTTATATATCCCTCCTCTTCTTCAGGCAAGAACCCGGGCCTAAACCTGCTGTTCAGTAATTCCAGGTCAGTTGCCGTCATTTGATTATCACGTACCTTATTCAGCAGGTCAATAAACGACTGCTCACTTTGGCGGTAAATATGTTTTAATTCAATTCCTGTAAACTGTGATTTCTGCAGCGCACTGCTGCTAAAGAAAAAGCAGGTGTCGTAATATTTTTTTAGAATTTCCCATTCATCTTCTTTAACAACAGGAGCCAGTTGCTGTAAATCTCCTATCATGAGCAGTTGCATACCTCCAAATGGCAGGTAACGGTTTTTAAATCTTCGAAGCGTTGCATCGATGGCATCCATCAAATCGGCTCTGACCATGCTGATTTCATCAATTACCAGTAAATCGAGACTTCGGATAAGATTGATCTTATTTTTGCTAAATCGGTTGATCCGTTCAGGTGTTGCTAAACCTGGTCTGAAACTGGAAAAAGAATGATTACCGGCAATTTGTGGAATTTGAGGTCCAAACGGCAGCTGAAAGAATGAGTGGATTGTTACACCTCCTGCATTGATAGCTGCAACGCCGGTTGGTGCCACCACCACCATTCGCTTTGGCGACAATTTTTTAAGGGTTTTAAGAAATGTTGTTTTTCCTGTACCGGCTTTTCCTGTGAGAAAAATATTTTGATTCGTGTAATGAACAAAATTAAAGGCCAGTTGAAGTTGGGAGTTATTCTCAAAGTATGTCAATGGCATTGGTCATTTGTTTATATTCACTCCCGAATTTAAGAAGGTTAAATGAATTATGCAAAAAAAAGTCGAAAATTCAGGTAACTTCTTTTAATTCATTCATTAAGAAGTTGTATTGGCTTGTCTCAATCTGTAAAGGGTTAAGCAATTCAGGTTCTGATACTATTTGATGGCAAATGACTGCATTATGTTCCAATAGGTATTGTTTTTGTTTTGGTGTCAGGTATGTTAATATAGTAATCGGGTAAATTTTCTTTCTGTCTATAATATCTTTCATCCCATTTCCGGCTGGATAATCCCAACTAAGCAAGTGCAAGCCGCAGCAATTTCCATAACTGATGGCATCCAGAGTGAAACGGGTATTGGTAACTACCCAGCCATGAAAAGAAAATTTATCATATCCATTAGAATCTTTCTGCTTTTTAAAAATATCATCCATTCTGGAATGCACGTAGAGAGGAACCTGCACACTTACAGTTTTACCAGGACTTTGACTGTATTTGCATTCCACTAAATGTTCCTCTTTTTCTTTTATTGCAACAACATCTATTTCATGTGTAACACAGCATCCTTCCATTATCTGTCCTGTTTCAGTTGAGAATCCCTGAGATTCAAAAATTTTTGCTACGAAGTGTTCGAAAGGAAATCCGGTAGGGCCTAATTCCATAATGGCCTTTTTTAACTTATAACGTGATGCCAGATGATATCTTTTTTGCTGAAGCAGGTTATATGCCCTGGAATAAATTTCACGAGTAGTGATTCCGTTAAATATCCATTTTGTTATTTCATCAGTTATCTGATCGGTTTCACTGCGCTCTGCACCACTATTGATGAGCGAGTTTTGCAATTTTTGAATAGAAAAAGGTTCTGTTTCACCAGAGGCTTTCAATACGAATACATCTTTATTTTTCATCTGCGTTTAATTCCATTATAATGTACATAAAGGCAAAAGGTAACTTTAAATAAAACAAAGATGCAATTTTTTTTATGAGGTGATGAAGAGCAAGATTTAAAAATCAGAGATTATAATTGTTCATTTGCCTTTCCGGCTGATATCCTTTTGAAATCAAATTTTCAATATAATCTCCAGGAATAGGTTTTACAATATAGTCGATAACACAACTAAAGCTATAGGCTTCTTTTTTATCCTTTTTCAGAATAGAGCTTGTAGTAATTATAAAATGCGTTTTGTCTTTTCTTTCAGGAAAATTGCTTTCGAATACCCTAATAAAATCAAAACCATGTATTTCGGGCATTTTTAAATCGAGTAGAATGTAATCCGGAAATTTATCTGAATTTAATTCATATAATTCCCGAAGTTCTTTTAATGCTTCATCAGCATGTTCCCTTACGCTGAAATGGGATGAAAAAGATGACCAATTAATTACCATACTGGCAAGTTCATTTGTAAATGTGTCATCATCTATCATCATTACATTATATCTCTTCATGTTTTTTATAATTTGATTTATATGGCTGTTTCCCAGTATCTAATAAAATATCTGCAGCGGTAAAGTTCGCAAAATAAATTAAATTTCACTATTTAAATATCATTTTGTATTAAATATTCCCTTAAATAAACTGAAAAGATTGTACCTTCCCCAGGTAAGCTGTTAACTTCAATATATCCACCATTTCTTTCCACCATTGTATTTATTATATGCAATCCAATACCCAATCCTTCAGTTTGAGATGAGAACCGGCTGAAAGGAGTAAAAAGATATTTGCCATATTTGTTTAGATCGATTCCAATACCATTATCCTTGAAATTAAGTGAATAATATTTTTTAGATTTTTTCAGAATGATTGTTAACTCCAAGGGTCTTTCAGTATCAGAAAATTTTAATGCATTGCTTATGATATTTCTGATAATGCTGTAAATAAATTCTTTAACGTAAAAAATATTCCTGTTAGTTTTTTTATTTATAACGATGTTGGCATTTAGTGCTTTTATAATATCTTCCTTCTCTTCCAGAATTTCTTCAATCACCTCCAAAACATTAATATTTTCAGCTTTTTTATCAAGCATTCCCCGGGCTTCAATTATTTCCACTAGTCCATATAAAGTATTATCAAGTTTTTTTATATTTCCAAAAAGTGACAGCAACAACAAAGATTTATCTTTTTCGGGAGCCAGATTAAATAACTCCTCTATCATTTTTATATTTGAAACAGGGGCTCTCAAATCATGTGCAATACTATGTACGAAATTATCAAGGTATTTATTTACTTCTTTTAGCTTTCGATTTTTTTCATTCAATCTCTTATTAACATTTGCCAATTTTGCAGTAAACTCTTCAAGTTTAATTTCAAGACCTTCTTTTATCTTTTTATGAAAATTTATATCGGTAGGTATAATTATATGATAGTATTCACTTTCCATTAAGAAAGATGTAACTGAAAGTAGAAATGCTGAGGTTTCTGAATCCATTTTTTTTAGAGCAACTTCACAATATGATTTTTCAGTTTTAGATTCAGTCATACAAATTATAAACTTTTGAACATCTTCTTCCTTAAGGAGTTTGCAGAAATCAGCACCAATGACCTTCTGGAGCGGATAACCTGTGAATTCAGCAAATAATTTATTTGAATATACAATCGTAAGTTTCGAATTAACGACTACTGCTCCTTCACTCATATTTTCAATCAGCAATCTGTACATATGATCTCTGCTTACCAAATCAAAATATTCTCTTGTTAGCAGCCTTTTAACAGCAGGGTCATCATCATCACTTTTAGAAGTAGCAACAATATTTTCAAGTGTCTTCAATCTGTATTTCAGATGCTCATTATCCTTTTTAAGATTTTCTACATATTCTTTATCTGCAATCATTTCCTGTTTTTATTTAAGGATTTTCCCTGAAATCCATTACAGAGATAATTTCTTTTATATCGGTCATGTCTCCAATTATCCTACGCTCAGGTTCAGGCGATGTTCTGATAAGAGTAGGCACTGCAATTATGTCCATATCTTTTACTTTACTTCGCTGCTGAAAAATATCTATAACCTCAAGATCATATTTACCGTCAATATATTTATTGCAAAGATCTTTCACATTTTCAATGGCACGTATTGATCCAGGTGTAATCCCTGCAATAAATAACTTTAATTTATACTCCGGATATTCTGATGAATTCATTTTTTATCTCTCTCAAATATTCTGAATTTTGTTTGTCAGCTTTTATGTAATATAATTTTCCAGTGCTTTAATTTTTAAACCCTCGTGTGTAAATTCCAATAAGAATTTTGAACGGGAATGTTTCATTCCACGTATCTTTACTATTGCAATGCCAATATCAAAATCCCTGCCTGTATTAACAATTTCCAGTCTTATCCAGTTATCCATAAGAGACGATACTCTCAGGTCATCACTTGAATGATCAAGATTTAATAATGCGGTAAAAAATATCGAAATCAAATTATTCTTTAAAAAATCTATTATCCGAAGCAGCATATTCCGCACTTCAGATTTAGTGCCAATTTGCATCAGATCCGTATAAGGATCAAAAACTACAATTTCAGGTTTAAATTCTTCTACCTTTCTGTAAATATCTACCAGATGAGCTTCAATTCCATTCAGTGTGGGTCGTGAAGAAACAATTCTCATGAGGTTCTTGTTTTCATAAAATTCCAAATCAAATCCTACCGATTTCATGTTTCTCTTCAATTGAAGTACCGATTCTTCGAAGGTAAAAAAAAGACATCTTTTATTTAGTTTCATGGCATTAATACAAAATGAAACGGCAAAGGTTGTTTTGCCAACTCCTGATTCCCCTGATATCAAAGTTGTGCTGCCAATAAATATCCCTTTTTCTGCAATTAATTCGTCAAGACCTTCCACCCCTGTTGAAATCGTATTGGATGAAACATGATGTTCTTCCACTGTTGTAATAGGTAAAACAGATATGCCATTTTGATCTATCAGGAAAGGATATTCATTTGTACCATGCCGGCTTCCTCTGTATTTAAGTATATGAAATCTACGTGTGTAGATATTATCAGTCATGTTATGCTTTAAAGAAATAACGCAGTCGGTAACAAATTCTTCAATTCCTGCATTAATTTTAATGTTTCGGTTTTCAGCAGTAAATACAGTTGTAATTTCTTGTTTTTTAAGCCATAAAATAAGCCGCATCAACTCCTGTCTGAAAATATTTTCATCTTTAATGTCATTAAAAATCAGCTCAAAAGTATCGATGGTTATTCTTTTGGCCCCGACTTTTTTAATGGCTTCCTCTATGCGGATAAATAAAGGGCTCAAATCGAAAGGTCCTGAATGGTGAATAAAAGAATGCTGCAGGGTGATGTTTTCTATGCACAATAAATTATTTTGTTCCATTTCAACCAGGTCATATCCCAATGAAGCCATATTTTTTCTCAGATCCTCTTCTGTTTCTTCAAGGGAGATGAAAACTCCTGGTTCCTTGTACATCGTAATCCCATTTAAAATAAACTGCATGGCCATAACTGTTTTACCACTTCCTGCATAACCGGAAACAAGTGTTGATCTTCCATAGGGTAAGCCCCCAAAGGTAACGTCATCCAGGCCTTTAATTCCTGTAGGTACTTTTTTTATTTGTTTTTCCCTGGTGGTTTTCATCTTTAAGATTTAATTATTTATTTCTGGTAATTCAAAGTTAGGGTTTAAAATTTATATATCCTCAATTAAATAAAACGGTTTTATTTTTGCAATGCAAATCATTAGAGTCCGGTAAAAGAATGTTAATCATCCGCGCGGTACTTTTCAATACCACCCGGAATGTCTGCTTTTGAGTAACTACACAAAAAAGTCAGCCATGGGTAAAAATACAAATTTTAAAAAATAACCGACAAATTTATACCCGTTCTGCTGTACCGGCAGAAAACCCGATAACCAAAAATTTACAAAACAGTTATCACCCCTAAAAACGGAGTACTTAGCGGTTCATCAGGAAAAACAGGAAACCTCGCAGGAAATTTCTGGAGAGGCATCAGTTATTTACGGACAAGGCCGGCACGTTGCAAGGATGCCAATACGCTGTTTTTCCCATTACCAGAAAATTTTAAAGTGAATTGAATATAAATTGTAATACCAAAGTAAGTTCAAAGCTAGTATAAAGCTAGTATAAAGCTAGTATAAAGATAATCGTATACTAGCTTTATACTAACTTATGACTATCTTTATACTTTGATTTTACTAGAATTGAATCTCTCGTGTAGGGTAAAAAATAGTATTCATCCGGCGGTACTTTTCGATACCATCCGGAATGTCTGCTTTTGAGTTAATGCTTGCCAATCTTTTAATAACCCTGGTGAAAAGCCGGGAAAAACGCAATTGGGCTTTTTTCAATCCAGTTTCAATAATCGGGCAACAGTTGATGAACTACATGGAAGGGGACTGTCCCGATTGCTGTACCATCTTTTTTGCCTAAACGTTACGAAGTCTTCGTTTTTTTGATGAATCCAGTGGCTTGCATCCAGTTGAAACAAAAAATGATTTACAACTCCGGAAACATATCCTTTTGAAATTTAATTCTGCCAGCTAAATGAAAATTCAGAACCTTCTGTTTCCTATTCCTCAGTAAAATTTATGGAACCTGAACTCTGATTTTTTTCCTGTTTAAGAATTATGTGTGGAATATTTACCACTTTGTTTTGGGAAAATATTCCACAATATTGGTAAATAATTGCTTTTTTGCTATGCAGCTATTTTGTTGAAGTTATTTATATGCCTAATAACAGATCCTTGCTATGGGGTGATTCTCATTCGAATGAAGGCTTATCCCGGATAATGATTAGAGGGTTTTTATAATCTGCATATGTAAGAAATCAGGAGTTGGCAGAAAAATTGGGTAATAGGAAGCATGATAAGAAGCAGAAAAAAGTGTAAGGGAGATGTTTGCCTACCTTTTATTCATTTTTTCCCATTCCATTTTATTACGGGTGAAAGGTATCTGTCTCTCATTCGTAGTGAAGAATCCCTCATTACCTTTTATAATCCTGTAAGAAAAATTGTGTTAAACGGAAACAGAATACCTGGTTTATCATTTTTTATACCCGAATTTTTTTTTCCTTTTCGCTCAATAACTCATTACAAATAATTTAATCAGAAAGCATGAAAGGTCAGCAGCGAGTTATTATTGAAAATATCAGGCCGCAGGTCGATTGCGGAAGGTTCCCTGTCAAAAGGGTAATAAACGACTATATAAAAATCGAAGCAGATATATTTTGCGACGGACATGATGCATTGAGTGCTGAAGTTGTTTACCGCTATAAAGATGAACCTGAATGGAGCAGAATGGAAATGGAATATGTAATAAACGATAAATGGATGTCCACATTTCTTTTACCCACACTTGGTTTTTATTTTTTTAAAATTAATGCCTGGGTTGATCATTTTAAATCGTGGCACCGTGATATGCTGAAGAAAATTGAAGCAGATGTAGAATTTGGCATTGATCTTTTGATTGGAGCTGACCTCATACAACATACTCTGGATGTTTATGAAGATATGCCGGAAAAAGACAGTAAATTTCTTTGGAAAGTGATCAGCGAATTTAAAGCTGAAGATGAAACGCCATATGACAAAACAGGGTATATTCTTACCAATCGTTTGTATCAGACCATGACTAAATATCCGGTAAAAAATCATATCACAGCAACAGAAAGGGAATACCTCGTAAAAGTTGAACGGGCAAAGGCTAATTTCAGTAGTTGGTATGAAGTATTTCCACGATCACTTGGTGTGGGTACTGACAAACATGGAACATTCAACGATTGTATAAATTTTCTTCCCTATGTGGCTGAGATGGGTTTCGATGTATTGTATCTTCCCCCCATTCATCCTGTCGGTGAAACCCGGAGAAAAGGGCGAAACAACAATGTATCGGCTCAGCCGGGTGAACCCGGTTCGCCCTGGGCTATTGGTAGAAGGGAAGGAGGGCATAAAGCCATTCATCCTGATTTTGGAACTATGGAGGATTTTCAGCGTTTGGTGCATAAAGCCTATGAGCTGAAAATGGAAATTGCTCTTGATGTTGCCTTTCAGTGCTCACCCGATCACCCTTACGTAACCGAACATCCGGAATGGTTCAGACACCGCCCCGATGGTTCGCTTCAATATGCCGAAAACCCTCCTAAAAAATATGAAGATATTTACCCACTCAATTTCGAAACCGAAGATTGGAAAAATATGTGGGAAGAGCTAAAAAGTGTTTTTCTTTTCTGGATAAACAAAGGAGTGAAAATATTCAGAGTCGATAATCCCCATACTAAGTCCCTTAATTTCTGGGAATGGGTTATCGATGAAATTAATCAGGAACATCCCGACATTATATTCCTCGCAGAGGCTTTTACCCGGCCTAAATTGATGAATAGCCTGGCTAAAAAAGGATTTACCCAATCCTACACCTACTTTACCTGGCGGAATACAAAGTATGAAATTACTACTTACTGCAATAAATTGGTACAAACTAATGCTAAAGAATACTTCAGGCCCAATTTTTGGCCAAATACCCCCGATATCTTACCCGAATTTTTACAGGTTACCAACAGGGCTGGATTTATTCAACGTTTGGTATTGGCTGCAACTTTAAGTTCCAATTATGGAATCTACGGTCCTGCCTTCGAACTGATGGATAATACGCCAGTGTCCCCAGGTAAAGAAGAATACCTGAATTCTGAAAAGTACGAATTGAAAGACTGGAATATTAATGATCCACGCAGCCTGAAAAAAATAATTACTTCTATTAATCGGATACGAAAGGAGAACAAGGCGCTTCAAAATACCCATTCGCTTAGATTTCACGAAATTAACAATGAAGCACTCATTTGTTACAGCAAAGCAACCGATGATTTCAACAACATCATTCTTGTAGTGGTTAATCTCGATCCTTATCATACACATTCGGGTTGGCTGAGATTTCCGGTTCATGATTTTGAAATGGAAGTTGATACACCCTATCAGGTACACGATTTAATTGGCGGAGCATATTTTTTATGGAGTGGTGAACACAACTACGTAGAACTAAATCCGGGTGTAATGCCGGTGCATGTTTTTAATGTGAGAAGAAAAATCCGCTCCGAAAAAGATTTTGATTATTTCATGTAAAACAGTTGATTGTATGAATAAAAATGATACGAAAAATTGGTACAAGGATGCAGTTATTTACCAGGCCCATGTACGATCTTTTAAAGACAGTAATGGTGATGGTATTGGTGATTTCAGGGGGTTAATTCAAAAACTTGGATATCTGAAATCATTGGGAGTTACTGCAATATGGATTTTACCCTTTTATAAATCTCCCCTAAAGGACGGTGGATATGATATTTCAGATTTTACAAGTATCAACGAAGACTATGGCACCATGGCCGATTTCAAACGGTTCATCAGGGAGGCACATAATAAAGGCCTGAGGGTTATTACAGAACTTGTTTTAAATCATACCTCCAATGAGCATAAGTGGTTTGAAAGGGCGCGACATGCAAAGTCGGGAAGTGCCTATCGTGATTTTTACGTGTGGAACGATACTCCCGATAAATATACAGATGCACGTATTATTTTTCAGGATTTTGAAATCTCAAACTGGTCGTGGGATCCTATAGCCAAAGCTTACTACTGGCATCGTTTTTATTCACATCAACCCGATTTAAATTTCGATAATCCAAGGGTTCACGATGCTGTAATTAAAGTTTTGGATTTCTGGTTCCAGATAGGCGTTGATGGATTAAGACTCGATGCGGTCCCGTATTTATATGAAAGAGAAGGAACCAATTGCGAAAACCTTCCCGAAACTCACCAGTTTTTGAAAAAATTACGTAAACATATAGATGAGAAACATCAGAATAAGATGCTGCTTGCCGAGGCCAATCAGTGGCCTGATGATGCATCTGCCTATTTTGGTTCAGGTGATGAATGCCACATGTCGTTTCACTTCCCTCTGATGCCACGCCTGTACATGTCGATGCGTATGGAAGATCGCTTCCCTTTGGTTGATATTCTTGACCAGACTCCTGCTATACCTGAGATTTGCCAGTGGGCTATTTTTCTTCGTAATCACGATGAACTTACCCTTGAAATGGTGACTGACGAGGAACGGGATTATATGTACAAATCGTTTGCAAAAGACACCAAGCAGCGCATAAACCTGGGAATCCGCCGCCGACTGGCTCCTTTGCTCGACAACGACAGGAAAAATATTGAATTGATGAACATCCTGTTATTTTCATTGCCAGGAACTCCTATTGTTTATTATGGCGATGAAATTGGCATGGGCGACAATTATTACCTGGGCGACCGCGATGGGGTGCGGACACCAATGCAGTGGTCGTCCGACCGCAATGCAGGATTTTCAACAGCTGAACCTCAACGGCTGTTTTTGCCGGTAATTTATAATCACGATTATCATTATGAATCTATCAATGTAGATAACCACGAACAAAATCCTACTTCTCTGCTTTGGTGGATGCGCAGGATTATAGCCAAAAGAAAAGATTATAAGGCATTTAGCCGGGGCGATATTCAGTTTATCGATTCCAACAACAGCAAAATACTGGCTTTTACCCGAAGCTATAAAGATGAAATAATTTTAATAATTGTTAATCTGTCACGTTATTCGCAGCTGGCTGAACTTAATCTTTCAAAATTTGCCGGATATGTGCCAGTGGAAGTGTTTGGTCGCAATAAATTTCCCACTATCGAAAGCGATCCCTATATTTTTCCGCTTCAGTTTAAGAATTACTTTTGGTTTGAACTTAAAAAACAGGAGGAAGAAGAAAGACCCAACTACCTGTCTCCTGATTCTCGCCTTACTCTGACTTCAAAAGAATGGAATCAGATGAGTGTTTCGGCTCAAAATGCACTTAAAGAAATCATGTTTGGTTATGTCCAGAAAAGCAGGTGGTTCAGGGGAAAAGCAAAAAAGATCAAAAGCATACAGGTAAAGGATTCAATCCCCCTTTCAACCGGGAAATTGAATTCATTCATTTTATTTATTGAAATTGTTTATATTGAGGGCAGAAATGAACAATACGTTATTCCCCTGTCATTGAATACCGGTGAGGATGTATCAGAGAAAAAATACAAACATCCCGAGGCCTTGGTGGCATTTGTTGAAATCGATGGTCATAACGGTTTGCTAATTGATGGTTCATACGACCAGCATGTAAGGGATCTGCTTCTGAAACTCATTTTCCAAAAAGGAAAGCTGAGACATAAAAAGGGAGCTATTGCCGGCATCCCGGGAAAAAACTTCAGCAAAAAAATATCGAAGGGGGAGCTTCCCCTGCCTTCCAGGGTTTTGTTGGCTGAGCAATCCAATACTTCTATACTTTACAACAACCGTTTCTTCTTTAAACTGTACCGGAGCCCTGAAGAAGGGAATAACCCTGAGCTGGAAATAATTCGCACACTTACAGAAAATACAGGATTCAGAAACTTTCCCCTTTTTGCAGGTGCGATTGAATACCAGTCAGACATTGCAGAAAATACAGGCCTTGGCATATTGGTCGATTACATTCCTAATGAGGGGAATGCATGGGAGTATACGCAATCGGCCATTGATCATTATTTCGACCGGATAATTGAGGAAAAGGAAGTATTGCTGGCTGCCAATTACGGCAGTAATGTAGCCGAGACAGCAGGAAGGGAAAAAATGAAAGAGTTGCTTGGATCATTTTTTACCGAAATGGTTACCCTTCTGGGAAAACGAACGGCCGAAATGCACCTGGCACTTGCTTCTGTTAAAAATAAGAAGGAATTTACACAGGAACCTTTTTCTTTGCTGTATCAGAAATCACTGTATCAATCTTTCCGCACTCTTATTAAGCGGACCATCAGCCAGATGAAATCATCAAACAAAAGATTGAAGGAAGATCAGGTGATCTTAATGGATGAAATTATTAAAAAAGAAAACCTGTTACTGTCTACCATTAAAAGTACTCTGGAACGAAAGAAAATTCATACTTCCAAAATACGGGTACATGGCGATTACCATCTTGGGCAGGTGCTTTTTACCGGAAAAGATTTTGTAATTATTGATTTTGAGGGGGAACCTACGCGTTCGATGACTGCCCGAAAACTAAAGCATTGCCCTTTTAAAGATGTTGCAGGTATGTTACGTTCATTCCATTATTCAATATACATGGGGAAAGTTGCAAATGAATCGAAAATGCCGGAAAGTACCGAATTCTTTAAGCCTTGGCTGGAAGCCTGGTATGTTACCGTGCAGGATATGTTTATAGAAAGTTATCTCGAAACAGCAGGGAATGCATCGTTTATACCCGAAGAAAAAAATCAGATTCACGATTTAATGGCGGTTTATACCATTGAAAAGGCAATATATGAATTGGATTATGAATTTAATAACAGGCCCGATTGGCTTCATATTCCCCTTTCTGGTCTGAAAATGATAATGGGGGATTTAATTGAAAAAGGTTAGAAGTTCTGAATACAATAAAAGTTGAGATCATGAGTGATAATCAAACTATATCAGCAGAAGAGGAAAGAAATTCCGGGAAAGAAAAAGAACACCTTCAGCATAATGATGGTTTGGAGAATAACGGGCCGAACCTTATTTCGGAATACGATATTTATTTATTTCGCGAAGGAAAGCATTTTAGTCTTCATGAAAAACTGGGCGCTCATGTAATGGAGCATAACCATACGAAAGGGACTTATTTTGCTGTTTGGGCACCGAATGCCAGAACAGTAGCGGTTATCGGAAATTTTAACGGCTGGAAAAAAGATGCCAACCACCTCAAAGTCCGTGGAGATGGATCGGGAATCTGGCAAGGGTTTATTCCAAATGTCGGGAAAGGTGAAGCCTATAAATATTACATTGTTTCACAACATAATAACTATGCCGTTGAAAAAGCCGATCCAGCAGCCAACTTCAATGAACCGCCTCCAAAAACTGCTTCTGTTGTTTGGCAACATAATTATCCCTGGAACGACTCAAAATGGATGAACAAGCGTAAAAACTACAATTCGCTTGATAGTCCATTTTCGGTATATGAGGTGCACCTTGAATCCTGGAGGCGCAAACCTGAGGAAGGTTCTCGTTCGTTGTATTACCCTGAACTGGCTGAGGAACTGGCTACTTATGTCAAAAAAATGGGATATACGCACATCGAACTCATGCCGGTGAGTGAATACCCCTTCTCCGGTTCCTGGGGTTACCAGGTTACCGGATATTTTGCTCCTACCAGCCGGTTTGGAAACCCCGATGAGTTTATGTACTTTGTGGATTACCTGCATCAGAACGATATTGGCATCATCATCGACTGGGTACCTTCACATTTCCCGGGAGATCAGCACGGCCTGCATTTTTTTGACGGCACCTATTTATACGAACATCAGGATCCCCGAAAAGGATATCACCCCGACTGGAACAGTTACATTTTTAACTACGGGAGAAACGAAATCAGAAACTTTTTAATAAGCAGCGCCCATTGCTGGATGGAACGATTTCATATTGATGGCATTCGTGTTGATGCCGTGGCTTCTATGCTTTATCTCGATTATTCACGTAAAGAAGGAGAATGGATACCTAATGAATTCGGCGGCAGAGAAAACCTTGATGCCATTCTTTTTATGCGCGATTTAAACGAATCGATTTATGCCAAATTTCCCGATGTGCAAACCATTGCGGAAGAATCTACAGCCTGGCCCATGGTGACCCGCCCTGTATATACAGGAGGACTTGGATTTGGCATGAAGTGGAATATGGGATGGATGCACGATACCCTGAAGTATTTTTCACATGAACCTATCCACCGGAGTTATCACCACAATCAGATTACTTTTAGTATAATGTATGCTTTCAATGAAAATTTTATGCTTTCCCTTTCACATGATGAGGTGGTGCATGGCAAGGGAAGCTTAATTAATAAAATGCCTGGTGACGATTGGCAAAAGTTTGCCAATTTGCGTACTCTGTTTGGATTCATGTTTGCCCATCCCGGTAAAAAACTGCACTTCATGGGAATGGAATTTGGTCAATGGAATGAATGGAATCACGATTCCAGTCTCGACTGGCATTTACTCGAAAATGGCAACCACCATGGTCTGCAGTTCTATATTAAAGACTTAAACAGCGTTTATAAACGCTTTCCCGCTTTGTATGAAATTGATTTTGCAGAAGAAGGATTCAGGTGGATAGATGCAAATGATTCGGCAAATTCCATCCTTAGTTTTATGCGGTACGGGAATAACCGAAGCAGACCTGTTTTGGTTGTTGTTAACTTTACACCTATTCCAAGGCATAACTATAGAATAGGAGTCCCCGATGACGCAGTATGGTATGAAATTCTTAACAGCGATGCCAAACAATACGGTGGAAGTGGAATGGGTAATTTTGGTGAAGTTGTTTCAACCCCTGTGCCTTATCATGGAGAAGAACAGTCGATAAATATTTTGTTGCCCCCACTGAGTGTGGTTATGTTTGCTAAGGGCGATTGACTGAATAGGGGAAAGCATGAAGAAAAGTGCGGGAATATTAGCCTGGCGGAATACGAAAAATGGATTAGAGGTTTTCCTGGTACATCCTGGTGGACCTTACTGGAAGAATAAAGACGAACACGCATGGTCGGTCCCCAAAGGTGAATTTAATGAGAATGAAAACCCAAAAGAGGCAGCCATAAGAGAGTTTCATGAGGAAACAGGATTTGTTGCCGCCGCACAACTTGTTGAACTTGAGCCAGTGAAACAACCCGGCGGAAAATACATCTACCTGTGGATAACGGAAGCGGATTTTAATCCTTTGGATGTTTCAAGCAATACATTCAGCATGGAATGGCCCCCGCGCTCGGGAAAGCGGATTGAGGTGCCTGAAGTAGATAAAGCTGAATGGTTTCTGCTGAATGATGCCAGGCATAAAATTCATAAAGGTCAAATTCCATTTCTGGATCAGCTGACAGCAAAAATATGCGGTTAAATTCCAAATTTAGACTGTTCTTAATAGATACGAAATAATATGCACTTTTCACGTCATTCACATTTAAATTAGGAAATTAAGAAAGGGCGTGAATTCCGTCTGAAGGTCTTTTGAATGAATTTAAACCAAAGTAAAGCTGATAACAAATATACATCAATAAAATGCTCTTCTGCATGCAAATTTCATTCCTGCACATGCAATTTTTGTAAATGCTGTTTCATCTTTTATTATCCAGGATATTTCAAATGCTGTTCTTGTATGGATTAAAGTCATTAATCAATGCAGGCAACTGAACTAACTGTATGAATTTTGAACCTTACGCTTTGACAATTGTCATTTACTTAATATTAGAATGAGCATGAGCAATAAGTCGCACCAACCATTTATGAATGAAACCCTCATACGAATTACATATGATATCATTTAAAAATACTAATTTACATCCTATAAAATTCTTTTTAATGATGTTGCTTTTAATTGTTACCATTCCTTCCTGCGGGAAATCTGATGGAAAGAACAACAACAAGCACGGGTTACAAATGCAGGAAAATGTAAAGGCCCGGGAAAAAGCCAATGAAAAGAGAAAAAAAGAAAATCAGACAGAAGAGAAAATAATTATGAAAGAATTAAAGCCATTAACAGAATTTGAAGAATATGTTATAATTCATAAAGGGACCGAACGCCCATTTACCGGAAAATACAACAAACATAAGGAAAAAGGAACCTACGTTTGCAAACAGTGCGGAGCACCATTGTTCAGGTCATCCGATAAGTTTGAATCCAACTGCGGCTGGCCTAGTTTTGATGATGAAATTGAAGGAGCGGTTAATAAAACCACTGATGCCGACGGGCGACGCACGGAAATTACATGCAACAATTGCGGAGGTCACCTGGGACATGTATTTTTTGGTGAACGGTTCACTGAGAAAAATACAAGGCATTGTGTCAATTCGGTTTCGCTCGACTTTGTTCCGGAATCGGATTAAGTCTTTCACAAATAAGGAGTAAAGATGGAAGATGAATACAGGTTATTTCCTATACATTAACCATTAAATAAAAAAATGAATAATCCTGCGGTACAATTATGCTACCGCAGGAAATACGTCTGGATATAGAAGGTAGGCCTCCCGGAATTCTATTTCGAATAAAACTCATTCAGGGAAATAACATCTTCCGAGCTGCAAACCGGACATTTGGCCTGGCCCTCTTCATAACTGTTAAAACTTGCCTGACAATTCTGGCATTTGTGCCAATTATCATCGAAATAAATATCACCGCCCCTGAAAATGATATCGCGACCTTCCACAAACGCAGTAGCCACTTTATTACGGGCTTCTTCATAAATGCGGGTAAGAGTAGGCCGTGACACATCCATATGAACAGCAGCCTGTTCCTGTGTCAGATTTTGGTAATCGAGCAAACGAATGGCTTCGTATTCTTCAAGCCGAAGCACAACTTCGTTTGATTTACGGCCACGAACTCCATAAACCGACATTCCCTTAATTACCGGGGGGACCTGAATCCTTCTGTTTCTTTTTTTTCTGGGCATATTATATTGAATTTAATTTACTTAATAAAAAATGATCGGCCATTACCAATGCAGCCATTGCTTCAACAATAGGAACTGCCCGGGGTAAGACACAAGGATCGTGCCTTCCCTTAGGATGAATGGTAGTTTCATTGCTGTTTTTATCAACGGTACGTTGCTCTTTTAATAAAGTTGCAATGGGTTTAAATGCCACTTTAAAATAAATATCTTCTCCATTAGAGATACCTCCCTGTATTCCGCCGGAATTGTTTGTTTTTGTACGCACACCTTCCCTGGTGGCATAAAACACATCATTATGTTCTGAGCCGCTCAGCCTGGTTCCTTCAAACCCTGAGCCGTATTCAAACCCCTTCACTGCATTGATTCCAAGCATGGCAAAACCAAGATCGGCATGTAATTTATTAAACACAGGTTCACCCCATCCGGGCGGAACTCCTTTCACCACACAGGTAATAACCCCACCCACAGTATCCTGATCGTGAGCGGCAGCTTCAATCCGTGCAATCATTTCTTCGGCTGTTTCGGGATCGGGACAACGTACAATGGATTCATCGGTATTTGAAAGATCCAATTCAAGATACGGTTTTTGCAATTCAACATTCCCAACGCGGGATACAAAAGCCTGTATGGATATCTCCTGCCGGGATAGAATTTGCCGGGCAACAGATCCTGCCACCACCCTGGCAATGGTTTCACGCGCCGACGATCTGCCTCCACCTCTATGATCGCGTGTACCATATTTTTGAATGTAGGTATAATCGGCGTGCGAAGGCCTGTATACATCTTTTAGATTGTTGTAATCCTGAGAGTGCTGATCTTTATTCCAAATTATGAAAGCAATAGGAGTCCCTTGAGTTTTTCCTTCAAAAACACCCGATAAAAATTCCACCTGATCAGATTCATTGCGTTGAGTTGTTATTTTCGACTGTCCGGGTTTACGTCTCGCCAAATCATGTTGAATAAGCTCCACATCCAACTCAAGTCCTGCAGGACATCCATCGATAATGCCGCCAATTCCCCGACCATGTGACTCGCCAAAAGAGGTCAGGCGAAATATGTTTCCAAATGTATTCACAATTTACGTTTAATTATTATGGTAACAAATGTTTTCCTTTTTTGTTGGTTTTCAACCACGTGGAACTTACATGAAACTTTTCAATAATTACAAAAATGGCATTTCATTCTATTGAACTTCAGGAATACAAAAACCCCGTTTTCTCTGATTTACAGAAAGAAAACGGGGTTAAATTAATTAAATTAATATAACTATCAAAATTCTGTTTAGCATCCGCAACCGCATCCATGATTATGATCATGGTCGCCGGAATCACAATCTCCATCACCACAGCCACCACTTCCGCAGCCACAACCACCTCCCGAGAGCATCTCTGCCATTTCTTCATCTGATGGTTCCCGTACTCCAAGAACTTTGCCTGTAAAGAAAAGATCTTCTCCTGCCAACGGGTGATTAAAATCCATCTTTACGGTTTCGTCATCAATATCCAGTACCTGCCCGTTCAAACGTTGTCCATTGCTGCTCATCATAGGAACCACATTTCCAACGGCAATCAATTCATCATCAAACTGACCGTCAACCAAAAATACATCTTTTGGCAATTCAACAATGGCATCCTCATTCACTTCTCCATAAGCCTCGTTTTTCGATAAACGAATGGTAAATGGCTCTCCTTCTTTTAAACCTGCCAGATGCGATTCGAACTTCGGAAGCATTAACCCCGAACCATACAGAAACTGCAACGGCTGTTCTTCTGTTGCTTTTTCTATCAGTTCCCCCTTTTCATCTTCAATGTGCAAATCATAGCTTAGCGTAACCATTGAATTTTTTGAAATTTCCAGCATAACTATATATTTATTTTAAATTGCAAAGTAACTTATTTTACCGCACAGAACAAAATACCTTTTAGTCTATTAATACTAAAATTAACAAAGAAACAATTTATTGTGTTCCAAAGCGAATCATAAATTTATAAAAAAAGATATTATTTACTACTCATCAATACATTAGCAGTGTATTTTTTTTAACTTTTCAGTAACAGGGACCCTATTTGGATGCTTTCCTAATCGTTAATATTTCATTATTTTTTTTAAGTACGCACCATTTTGGGATTTTATGTATAAAAAATAGAGACCTGCAGGCTTATTATTGAGCACAGAAATGGTGATTTCGCCTTTTCCTGCCACCAATGTTTGGTAAATGATTTTGCCTGTTTCATCAGTTAAAATTATCTTTTGGAAATCTTCGGCAACTTCCACCTGAAATACATCTATTACTGGATTTGGAAATATTTTTGGTTCTGATTTACCCACCTGATATTGGCCGGCAAAAGATGAAATTTCTGAAACTCTAAGGTTATCGATACAAAAATAAGCAGGAGTATTCATCCCCCAGTCTCCCATGTCAGTCGATTCCACAGAAAAATTCAGTTCGCTTACCACACCAAGCGATTTTAAATCCAGCCATTGCCAATCGTCAATTATATAATCATTTTCAGAATCCTCAGATTGGTAATCGGCTAAATAAAATTTCACTGTATCGGTGGAATTTCCTTCGGCATCGGTTCCGGAAACCATCAGCAAAAAATAGTCGGGTTCGGTACCGTCAGGCCCTCCAAACTTTTTTGTAAAATTGTCGCCATCGCGCATCGATAGGTATGTATAAACCGAATTGGTAATATAAAAACCTTCAACTTTAACCGGAATATCAAAGGGAAGTTTCAATTCCTGGGGGCAGTAAACAACTGCAAAATTTTCGGAGCTATCGGCACCACCAGCTACAATGGCGCTGCACTGGTTTTCATATCCTGCAGTTGTGGTATCCTTCATGTTTGACACTGCAAATCCGTTCCAGTAATTTAACTGAGCACTAAAACTGTTGGGAAACCAAATCCCGCCGCTGAAAAATCCGCCGACTCCGTCGGAACCGTTATAATATGTACCGCTTTGCAACTCAATCTCCTCAAATGTTGCAGTTTGTTGGGCTTTTGCAGAAAACAGGGCTACCCACATGCCCGCAATCAGGTAAATTTTTCTCATTGTAAAATTTTTTGTTAATAAACAAGTGATTTTACAATACCAGAAACTATGGGAAAAATAAGGTTAATTACCTCAAGCCTTTGTCCCCGAAAGCTTACGATATTGTTTGTAAAATAAGAAATGGCAGGTCTTCTGGCTTACCCCGATTGGCAGCGGCCTTCCCATCCCAATTCCGATTTTTACCGGATTAAGACAGTGGCTGAATTGCTGCCAACATGAAAGGATTACAGCTGCGGGTACAGCTCCGGAATTCCTGCATGCAGACAGGCAGGTCACCGGATTCCCTTAAATCTTGTTATGGAACCATTCCGTTGTAAAAATAAGTTTTTATTTTTTATCTGAACATAAAATCCGACGGATTAATACCCGTTTTAAAGGTATCTATAACAATACCAGCCTGTGAATACCTGTAAACTGCGGCATCCTGTGTGTAATCGATGGCATCGGCAATGTAAATATCATTGGTATGTGAGTCAACAGCAAGATGGTAAAATACTTTCTGATTGCTTTTTATAAATGCAGAATCGGGCAACCTGCGGCTCTCTACAGCCATTTTATACACATCTCTGTTCAGAAAGTACAGCGTGTCGCCGGTTCCGTTGATTTCCAGACCAGCAGGAATTTCATCCGCTTTAAAGCGGTATATTTGTTCTATGGTTCGGGTTTCAGGATCGATTCTGCTGATGGCAGGCACATCATTACCTGAAGGGGAATTTTCGTACCCACCATCCGACAATATCCAGATTTTCCCGTTCCTATCGACTGTCAGATTTTTTGGCTGAAGCGGAACCTCAATTTCGTCAGTCATTTCATCAGTTTCAGTATCAACAACCAATATGTGCCGGCCATAAGACCAGTCGGAAATATATACATATTTTCCAATCTGAACCATTTGCTCCGAAGTATGATCCTCTAAATCGATTTCTCCTGTTTTCTCAAAAGTTTTCGGGTCGAATATGGTCAAATGATTTGCATACAAATCGGACAGGTATGCTTTTCTTTCGGATATAAAATGAATATTCCGGGGGGAAACCAAATCCGTAATACTGCCTTTGTATTCCATAGTTTCTGCATCGGCTATCACAACTTTACCCGAATTATTTACTACAATGAAAATATCTTGATTTATACGTGCCAGTGATTGCACAACATCACCAAGGGGAGCATTGTTTCTGGCATAAAAAAGATGATTGGTTACTTTTTTAGTTCCAGTATGATAAAAAGAAAGGGAACCATTACCATACATAAAATTACCTTCGCAGGCAATAAAAACTCCCCGATCAGTATCCAGGTCAAAATATTTTGTTTCCACTGGTTCATCGGTACATGCCCAGGCAAAGAGGAGCAAGAATAAAGTCTGAATTATTATTTTCATTTTTCTCTAATGTATTTAAATGCAACAGAAAATGAGTAAAACCTTCCCGGCATCGGTCTCCAAAGGATACTTTGATAGGTTTTATCGAATAAATTATCTACGCTGAATTTCAGGTTAAGCCTCAAGTCATTAACCGGTAATTGTTTTCCAACCGATACCTTACCTAAAAAATAAGGGTTCAGCACTTGTTCGGAATCCGATTCCCGATTACTTGATTTGGTGTAGCGTTTTCCAACTCCATTTATATCGAATTTAAAAGTAAATTTCTGCCATGTTGTACTCAAATAAGCACCTCCTTTATGCCTCGGGATATAAATAAGTTGTTTCCCGCGTGATTCATCGGCTGAATACACAGCATTAAGATTTGAAGTACTGGTAAAGGAATAATTTCCACCCGAACGAAAAAGGAATCCGTCGCTTTTGAGCATTCCCGTAAACTGATATTCGGCACCCCTGGATAATACATTTTGAATATTACCGGCCTCCCAATAGAAGGCACCGTTTGAAGCAGGCTGCCATGCAATCCAGTTTTCTATTTTTGAAACAAATCCGGTTAATTCATTGCTGAAACTTATTTTACTGCCTTTAACTGCTGTTGAAAAAGATACATCGCCTGTAAAACCATCTTCAGCCAAAAGCTCAGGATTGCCTCCGGGAATCCAGTACAAATCATTGAGAGCGGGTTTATGATAATTACGTGCCACATTTGCCCGTAAAATCAAGGGAAGTCTTCTTGAAAATTGCCATTCAATTCCAGCTGAAGGGATGAAAGGTACTGTTTTTTCATCGTAGGTTTCAGAGCGCAAAAGAATGAACAACGCAAGCAGGTCGGAAGGTTTCAAATGCATATTTAACATCAGGCTGGTTTCCATCCGGTTTTCTGAATATCCACCCGTGGTAATATTATCAAAAGCTTTTACCTGGTAATAATTGGCATTAAAAGTTACTGTTGCATATGTTTTCTCATCGAACTGCCTAAAAATTCGCAGGTAGTTCAGGAACCCGGTTTCTTTGCTATTCGAATCTTCGTTTACAAATCCAAAAGCAGGTGTTGCCCTGTAATAATTCAACCGGGTGGAATTTATTCCGGAAAAAAAATGATAGTTCACCCCATCGGTATACCTTTTCCAATCGTACTGAGCCCTGAACTGATTATCTTTTTGAAATTCTTCACGTTCATTGCCCTGATACGACATTAGCTGGGGCAGGTCCCGGTTTCCGTATTGATACCACATGCGCAGGGTTGATAAGTTGTCATTAAAATGCCTGATATAAAATTCCTGGAGAATACCTGTTTTAAAATAACCGGCATTTTGTAATGTATCGGTTTTATGGGGAATAACGCCAGAGTTAAAATATGGGAAATTATTGTCAGCAGTTTCATAAAAAAAACGTGTGGAAGAGTGTATATTTTTTCCTCCCAGTGACAGTTTAAAAAAAAATTTCCGGGAATTGAAAGAAGCGGTTTCTGCAAGACCTTCCAAACCAAATGAAGTATTCCAATCGGGTATGTTCTCCAGATGAATGCTGCCCCCCAAAGCACCGCTGCCTTTGGTCATTGAACTTCCCCCATGGAGAAGGTAAACATCATCGGTAAAAAATACCGGTATCAAAGATATATCGGCCAGTCCCCGCATTGGGGAATTCAGGCTCATGCCGTTCCAGTAAATCTGTGTATGCGTAGCTGCTGTACCTCGAAAACTGGCCGTTGCCACCGAGCCCCTCCCATAGGATTTAATAAATACCGGAGAATAATCGGATATCAACTCCGAAAGATCGGCTGTTATCATAGAAGCCTTCTGCACCGAATCAGGTCGGGTAATTTTCAGTCCGGCCTCCTCTATCCTTCTTTTTGCCAGAACTTCCACTTCACCAATATGAACGGTATCGGGTATTAATTGCCCGTTGGCAAATCCTGCAACCAACATAAACACCATGAGCCAAAAAGTATTAAATTCCTTCACAGCTTTATGAATTTATGGATTTCTGGCTGGTTACCCCTAACAATGACAAGATGATACATTCCGGGCGCAAGGAATGACAGGTTTAAATTAACCGGACAGGAAAAAAACTCCTTTTTTAGAAGAAGAGTACCTGTTGAATGATAAAGTTTTACCTTAAGACGGGACTCCTGAAGATTTCCACAGGGGTTTCCATAAATGAACAAGTAATTCTCAGCCGGATTGGGATAAATCCGAAAGACATTAGCTACATCTGTGACATTTGTTGTCCGCTGTTCAGTAATTAACAGATCATCATTTCCTGAGGAAACAATCACAGGAAATTCCCCATTGATTTCAATTTTTACTCTTCCCTGATCGTTGGTAAAATAATATTTATCCGCAAAAACAGCCATTCCGGATAAAGGCACAAAACCCGATTCCGATATTTCTCCGCCGATCAACCGGCAGGAGGTTTGTTCAACTACCACCTCAGCGTCACCATCTGAATTATCATAACTGTAAAATGGAAGCAATCGGGTATAGTTCCAGGAGTTAATGATATCGGGAACATGATATAACACTACAGTATCTCCATCAGAAACAAAAATATCATCGAAACCATTCAGAAACTGCTTGTCATTCAGTCGTACAATCCAAGCACGGGCATACGGCTGCAGAGAGGTTTTACCGCCCCAGCCGTATTGAAAGAATCCATCATTTTCCACCATATATAAATAGAGCTTTTCCCCTGCTGCCCCATCATCTCTGAATTTATAAGAAAGACCTGCTTTGTTAAGCCCTGAAGCCAGGGCATGAAACAAGGTCATCGTTTCCAGTGTTGAATAATTCTTTTGCCTGTTATCAACCAAATAATTCAAATCAGCCATCTCAGTTTCTATCCATTGCAGTGGAAACAGGTTTTCATCACTTGTTTTAGCAGAAAAAAGAACTTTAATTTTATCCTGAGGCTCATGAATCTTTACCTTTACCTGTTTTTCAACCTGAAAACCGTCAACAGAAGCGATTAATAAATATTCACCCGGTTGTTGTGCTGTAAGATAAAATTTGCCTTCTGCCTGCATAATTTTTAAGGCTAAAGGATTTGAAGAGGTAAAAACAGGATACAGATATACCAACTCCTGCTCATTATCGAAAATTTCGGCTACCAGTTCAATTGTTTCGCCCTGATAAACAGATGAAAAGTCGGTAATAAATCTTATTGATTCCGGCACCACCACATTTATTGATGAAAACGCTGTTTCATCATGAGCTGAAAAACGAATTTGAACTTCTCCCATTGATTTGGCCACCAGAAAACCGGAATCACCGACCTTTGCCACCGTTTCATCAAGGGAATAAATATTTACAGGAGTATTTATTTTTCTGCCTTTCTCAAAATAAAATGCTTCAGGTTTAATGGAATCCCCTGCTATTATTTTAGATAAATGATTTTGAAAAACAAGCAGGTTTTCTTTTCCAGATATTCCGGGCTGCAAACGCACAGCTTCCAACCAGGCTACATCGGTTGATATTTCTCCGAGCCATCCTGCATCGTTTAAACCAGCAGATACAATTTTGACAAAATGAATGGAATCAAGGTCTATATAATTACCCAGGCTATCGGTGGCCCATGAAATATCGATAGGATCTCCTCCGGCACCTTCATTCTCGCTAGTATAAGGATTATCCGGCAATGATAAATCGACCCCTTGAACGGGCGGACGACAATCGGCATAACCGAACGATGGCGCAGCCAGCTTTATTACTTGTGAATTGGTGGCAACAAATTTATTTTCCAGTAACGTACCAAAAAAAGTTACGGAATCCTTTGGATAGAAAGGAAAATATTCTGGTAACGGGTAATACTCCTGAAGATTGAACTCATTGCCGGTAATCTGTCCTGTTATTCCCCGATTATCTTTCCATAAAACATCGCGTTCAGGCGTTTTAAAATACTTAACCGAAAAGTTTCTTTTGGTTCCAGAAAAAAAATGACTGCTTCCAGCAATTTCATACCAGGTATCATCGGGAAATCCATTTTCGTTTTCATCCTGCATTACCCAAACCACACCGGGTTCCGATGACCCGGTAAATGCATTGCCAAAAATCGTAAAATCGATTCCGTATGGGTTATCGGGATGATTAATACAGGCGTTTTCAAAACCCATTACAACGTATCCGCCAAAACTTCCTAATGAAATAAGGCTGCTGAAGTTTGACACCATGTTTTGGGCAGCCCGGGGTGTCCCTATCTTATCGATATTTATATGCTGACCGGGAGCCGGAAAGTATTCAAATAACCGCCCGGCTGTATTTTGAGCAAAAATATACAGCGTTAAAAAAATTAAGAGTACTGATAATAAAATTTCTTTCATTCCCCTTTGTTTAATTGAACATGGGGAAATAAAACGTCAGGTAATAAAACCGTCGCTTTTATTCCCGAAAGCATTTTTTGAAAATGGCAGGTCTTCTGGCTTGCCCCGGTTAGCGACGGCCTTCCCGTCCCGATTCCGATTACTATCGAATTTGAACAGTGGCAGAGGTTGCCGCTAACATGACGGGCTTACAGCTGCGGGTACAGCTCCGGATTTCCTGCTGTAGGATATTCAGGTCACCGGATTCCCTTTTTAACCATTTCCGTCACAAAATTAATAATTCCAAACCAATTTCCTATTTAGAATATTTCTAAATAGAATTAATCCCTTAACGGCAGAAGAAATTGTTATAAACATGAATAAACCCAGATTAGTCAATAGCCCATAACTGGAAAAAAGCCCGGGAGTTCAGCCTTATAAGCCGGACGGTTCTGGTTCCTGAACCCTGATACCTGTTATTTCTGGACCCACATGCGGTTGCTGCACCTGATCATTTTGCTGTTGCGGAAGTTAAAGGTCACGCGAAGGGGCTCGGAATTACCAACTCCTCCATCGAAGATGTTTTTTTGATTTCTGCCATAGTGTTTATTTTTAAGTTATTTATGCTGACTAAATGTACAAAGGAAGTATTACAGGGATATAATTCACGGCACCGTCTTCTTTCAAGTGAAGGGTTATTTCACTTCCATTTCCATCCTTTATCGCACAGAGATAGGGAAGGGATAGCGAAGAGATGGAAGTGACACAGGCTGTGGGTGAGGAGTATGGCAGTTTATGTTGAGGATAGTCGCGCCAGGGGATATCTCCGTTTCGCTCCGACTGGTTATTGCGCTGAGGCGGGATTTTCGCAGAATGCAGATCCAGGAAAATAGCTGAATGATCATCTTACAATTCCATCAGATTTCGCGACAGCAATTATCTTTAAGTTCCGGCTATACCCCGTACTTTCTTAAAAGAGTCAGAAATTTTTACCTGTCTGTAATTTTATAGATAAAATGTAAGCTTTACTTCACTGAATTGCCAGACAAACCATATAAGAAATCCATCCGGCAGGTTGTAACACCACATGAATTTTCAACAGCCGTTTTATTATATCATCAACCTTTATTCTTATAATGTTTTTCGGGTTGTTTTTTTGCCCTCACCACAAGATAAATTCCTGTCAAAATAAAAGGAATACTTAACCATTGTCCCATGTTTAGTGTCATAGTGGCCTCAAATCCTTCCTGATCTTCCTTAATAAATTCGATTAGAAAACGGGCAGTGAAAACAAAAATAAACAGCACACCTGTAAGGAAACCTTGTTTATATTTTGCCCGTGTGCGCCAATAAAGGTGCATAAGAATTCCAAAAGTTAACAGATAAGCCAGAGCCTCATAAATTTGGGTGGGATGTTTTGGAACCACCTCATTATTTCGTTCAAAAATGAAACCCCAGGGAAGGGAAGTTTGTATTCCGTATATCTCAGAATTCATAAGATTCCCCAGCCGGATAAAAGCTGCCACCAACGCTGTGGGCACTACTACCCTGTCGATAGTCCAGAATACATTTCGTTTGGTAATGAGTTTTGAATAAATCAATAGGGCAATAAAAATACCCAAAGCACCACCATGACTGGCAAGACCGCCATGCCAGACTTTCAGTATTTCCCCCGGATTTTGTGAATAATAATCCCAACCGTAGAAAAAAACATGACCCAGCCGGGCACCGAGGATAGTTGCAATTATAATGTAAAAGAAAAGGGAATCGATCCATTTCTGTGGTACATTTTCCGACTTTAGCATTTTTTCGCCAATATAATAGGCAATAAGAAATCCTGTTGCAAACAACAACCCATACCAACGAATTGACAGGGGACCCAGATTAAAGATTTCGGGGCTTACATTCCATTGGATGTAATTCAGAAAATGTATCATTTTGGCTTATTTTTATATAAGTAATGCAATCCGCTTTATTTAAGCACCTCTTCCATGACAATGTTTAAATTTTTTACCACTGCCGCAGGGACAAGGATCGTTCCGTCCTACCTTTTTCTCAACCCTTACCGGCTGGGGTTTGGCGCGTTCTGAGGATTGGGCAGTAGCTCCCTGCATGGGGTTTTCAACTCCAGGCATATCCGATTTCTGGGTTTTATACTTACTCATATCGGTCCGTTTTCTTTCTTCTGCCTGCCTTATCTGGTCGGAGTTCTGAATAGGTATGTGTCCTTTCATTAAGGTACCCACCACATCCTTATTCACTTTATTTATCAATATTTTAAACAAATTAAAGGATTCGAACTTGTATATCAGTAAGGGATCTTTCTGCTCGTAGGTGGCATTTTGAACCGATTGTTTTAAATCATCCATTTCTCTAAGCTGTTCCTTCCATGCATTGTCAATAGTATTCAGCATTATTTGCTTTTGGTAGGATTTAACCAGTTCCTTTCCTTTATTCTGATACGCATACTCGAGGTTACAAATTATTTGAAAAACACGTTTTCCATCGGAAATAGGAACTACGATATTTTTATATACCTGTGATTTTGTTTCATACACATTTTTTATAACCGGGTAAGCCTGTTTTGATATGGTTTGCACTTTTCGTTTGTATCCGTCGATCATTTTGTCATAAATACGCTGCGATATTTCCGAAGGTATGAGTTTTTTAAAATCCTCCTCCGCGACAGGCGACTCCATTGACAACAGACGCATCAGTTCCATATTGAAATCTTCAAACTGATCGGTTCCATAATATTCAGTAACAAGATCTTCCACAGAATCATACATCATATTCAATAAATCCGCATCCAGTCGTTCACCGAATAAGGCATGTTTTCTTTTCTTATAGATAACTTCACGTTGAGAATTCATTACATCATCATATTCCAGCAGTCGTTTTCGAATGCCAAAATTATTTTCTTCCACTTTTCTTTGGGCTCGTTCTATCGATTTTGAAATCATTGAATGCTGAATAACTTCACCTTCTTTCAATCCCAGTTTATCCATAATTCCCGATATGCGGTCGGAACCAAACAAACGCATCAGATCATCTTCAAGAGACACATAAAACTGAGATGAGCCGGGGTCTCCCTGTCTTCCTGCACGGCCCCTCAACTGCCGGTCGACTCTTCGTGAATCGTGCCTTTCGGTACCAATAATTGCAAGCCCACCGGCTTTTTTAACTTCAGGCGATAATTTTATGTCGGTACCACGGCCGGCCATGTTGGTAGCAATGGTAACGGCACCTGATCGACCTGCCTCAGCAACAATTTCGGCTTCACGTGCGTGCATTTTCGCATTCAACACGTTATGTTTTATCCCTCTGATTTTAAGCATCCTGCTCAACAACTCTGATATTTCAACAGACGTGGTACCTACCAGAACAGGCCTCCCTAATTTATTTAATTCAACAATTTCGTCAATAACTGAATTATATTTTTCGCGCTTGGTTTTAAATACAAAGTCCTCACGATCGTCCCGAACTACAGGTTTGTTGGTGGGAATAACAACCACCTCTTGCTTATATATATCCCAGAACTCACCGGCTTCGGTTTCGGCAGTTCCGGTCATTCCGGCCAGCTTATGATACATACGGAAGTAATTCTGAAGGGTAACGGTTGCAAAGGTTTGAGTAGCTGCTTCCACTTTAACACGTTCCTTGGCTTCAATTGCCTGATGTAATCCATCGGAATAGCGACGTCCTTCCATAATTCGCCCGGTTTGCTCATCTACAATTTTAACCTTATTGTCAATTACCACGTATTCCACATCTTTTTCAAACATGGTATATGCTTTAAGCAATTGATTAATGGTATGTACGCGCTCTGATTTTACAGCATAATCCTGAAGCAGACTATCTTTCTTTTGCTGAAGCTCCTCCGGTGAAAGTCCTGCATTTTCGATTTCCGCCAGTACTGCTCCCATATCGGGTAATATAAAAAAATCAGGATCATCAAAACCTTCTGAAATTAAATCAATTCCCTTGTCGGTAAGTTCTACAGAATTTTGTTTCTCCTCGATTACAAAATAGAGCGGATCGGTAACAATATACATATTCTTATTGTTATCCTGCATGTAATAATTCTCTGTTTTGGTCATGAGGTTTTTCATTCCTTCCTCACTCAGGAACTTAATGATTGACTTATTTTTTGGCAATCCCTTATAGGCCCTTAGCAACAACAAACCACCTTCCTTTCGTTCATCATCCGTCATATTTTCTTTTGTCAGCAAGCGTTTTGCTTCAATAAAAATACGGTTCACTTCATCCCTCTGAGCCTTATAAAGTTTTTCCACATAAGACTTAAGTTCTTCAAACTGCTGGTGATCACCTTTTGGAACAGGCCCTGATATAATAAGCGGTGTCCGGGCATCGTCAATGAGCACAGAGTCTACCTCATCCACAATGGCATAATGATGCTTACGCTGAACAAGGTCTTCCGGATTAATCGACATATTATCACGAAGGTAATCAAAACCAAATTCGTTATTGGTTCCATAGGTGATATCTGCATTATAAGCTTTCCGACGGGCTTCAGAATTTGGTTGGTGTTTATCGATGCAATCTACAGTAAGTCCATGAAATTCATAAATGGGTCCCATCCACTCAGCATCACGTTTTGAAAGATAATCGTTCACAGTTACCAGGTGCACTCCCCTGCCCCCCAGGGCATTCAGAAAAACAGGCAGCGTAGCCACAAGTGTTTTTCCCTCCCCTGTTGCCATTTCAGCAATTTTACCCTGATGAAGAACAACCCCTCCAATAAGCTGAACATCGTAATGTATCATATCCCAGGTAATCTCATTTCCTCCGGCAATCCAACTGTTCTTCCAGAAAGCCTTATCATCTTTGATGGATATACTTGCGCGGGTTGAAGCCAAATCACGATCGTATTGCCTGGCTGTAACTTCCAAAGTTTCATTTTCCAGAAAACGACGGGCAGTATCTTTAACAATGGCAAAAGCTACAGGAAGTACTTCATTTAATACATCCTCTATTTTTTGAAGAATAACTTCTTCCAGTTTATCAATTTGCTCATATATCTTTTCACTATCCTGTATCTCGGCTTCTTCAACTGCTTCTTTCAGTTCTGCAATATTTTCTTCTTCCGGTTTAATCCGTTCTTTTATAATTACTCTCAGCTTGTCGGTTTCATCACGTAATTCATCATTTGACATTACCGTCAGACGCTTATATTCAAGTTTAATCAGCTCTATTAATGGAGCTGTTTCCTTAATATCACGTTCCGATTTATTTCCAAGAATTTTCCCAAGTATTTTTGTTACAAATGCCATATTTATCTTTTTATAAAAACACCTGCAAATGTAATCAATTGTAAGGGCTTAACCCTATAATTTTTCAAGAAAAAGTCTCTTTTGCTTTATGATTCCCGATTAATATCTGCCCAGTTTATAAACTGTCGGGTAGCAACTATGAAGAGCTATGCATTTGTTTATAAGTCCCTGTAGAATCCTATTTTCAAAAATTAAAAGGTCGTAGATCAATTGTATTCTTTCCTTTTTTTAACTGTAAATTTAGGATTGATTCATCGAATGAATGTGAACTTTTTTTCTTCCTGAAAGGTTAATATTTCACAATACACCAGATTATCCAATGTAAAAATGAAAATACACAAGTAAAATGTAAATGCTGTTATATAAAATTAATACAAATCATAATTCAAAATAAAAAATGCTTTTTAATTCAATCGAATTTGCCATCTTTTTGCCAATCGTATTTTTTCTTTATTGGTTTATTGCTAATAAAAGCATCAAGACCAGAAATCTGTTTCTTGTAATTGCAAGCTATTTCTTTTATGGTTGGTGGGACTGGCGTTTTTTATCTCTTATACTTTTTAGCACATTAGTTGATTATACCATAGGTATTACTTTATCAAATCAAAACAATTCCACTAAAAGAAAAATGCTGTTATGGACCAGCATTTTTATAAATATTGGGCTTTTAGGTGTTTTTAAGTATTTCAACTTTTTTTTGGATTCCCTCTATGATGTTGCTCCTGGTCTTCAGGTAGTGCTGGGTTTTAATACCCTGGATATTATTCTCCCTGTGGGAATTAGTTTCTACACATTTCAGACGTTAAGTTACACCATTGATGTATACAACAGAAAATTCAAACCAACCCGCGATTTTTTAGCATTTGCTGCATTTGTAAGTTTTTTTCCGCAATTAGTTGCGGGACCAATAGAACGTGCTAAAAATTTACTGCCACAGTTCATGATAAAACATTCATTCAATTACGCCAGTGCAGTTAATGGAATGCGGCAGATATTATGGGGGTTATTTAAGAAAATAGTAATAGCAGATAACTGCGCCTTATTTGCCAATGAAATCTTCAACAATTCCGACTCTTACTCAGGCAGTGTACTCTTGTTTGGCGCCCTGTTTTTTGCTTTACAGATTTATGGTGATTTTTCCGGGTATTCAGATATTGCCATAGGGACTGCAAGGTTATTTGGTTTTAATCTGATGCAAAATTTTGCCTATCCCTATTTTTCAAGAGATATCGCTGAATTCTGGAGACGATGGCACATTTCCCTTTCAACCTGGTTCAGAGATTATTTATATATCCCCTTGGGAGGAAGTCGTGGGGGAACAGGAATGAAGATCAGAAATACGTTTATTATTTTTGTTGTCAGCGGTTTTTGGCACGGTGCAAACTGGACATTCATTATCTGGGGAGCCTTAAATGCGCTCTTCTTTTTACCTCTTCTCCTGACAAACAACAACCGGAAAAATCTTGACGTTGTGGCAAAAGGTAAATACCTGCCATCGCTAAAAGAGGCTTTTAACATGATGGTAACCTTTGGTCTTGTTGTTTTGGCCTGGATTTTTTTTAGGGCTCAAAATTTAAGTCATGCAATAGATTACCTTGGCGGAATTTTTTCAAAATCCTTATTTACTGTTCCTGTATTCCATGACAGCAAAAAAGCTTTAACAGTCTTAATTCTTATCATTATTTTTCTCATCGTGGAATGGATGGGACGAGAACAACCCTATGCTATTGCAGAATTAAATGTAAGATTAAAAAAACCCTATCGTTATGCACTCTACTATTCAATAATAATTGTGATTTTATGGGCTGGCGGGCAGGAGCAACAATTCATATATTTTCAGTTTTGAAAGCTTGAAAAAAATCAGTTGCGCTCTTTTTGTTGCAATTCATTATGATATCATAGTATTTTATTTTTCACAACCAAGCATTAATCTTTTGTTACCAGAATTTTCAATGCCAAATTCAAGAGCAACCGGGTTGTAGCAATTCTATTAAAGAGAAAATAAAATTTACAGTGCAAAAAACAATTAACTCTTCCTGCCTTTTATATTTCTATTTATAGCCTGCAATTTTTTTCAAAAAATCACGAACCTCCTCATGGTTTTCCACTTTATAACCTGCGAGCGTATTGGCCATACCAACTTTTATAGTGATGGCATTGGAAGGGATTGCCGAGAATAAAAATTCATCGGTCCAGTCGTCTCCGATAGCAATAATTTTTTCGGCAGGATTTAACTGAAGCAATCTTTGAGCTGCTCTGCCTTTATTAATTCCCCTGTTTTTTATTTCTATCACTTTATTTCCTTCCAGAATTTCAAGATTCAGGTTTGCTACAAGACTGGTTAATTCATCCTTTAGTTCAATTGCACGGTTCAAACCAAGCTCGGGATCGGCTTTCCGATAATGCCAAACAAGGCTGTAGTTTTTTTCTTCCACAAATGACCCCGGAGTACGATCGACATAAAATTCAAGTGAAGATCGAATGCTTTCTTTCCACGAATCATCTAATGGTTCTATCATTTCCCATTCACTGCCTGCAGAACGAATCCACACCCCATGCTCAACTATCAAGGTATATGGTTTATCTCCAAACCACTCTTCAAAAGTTTTTCTGTCACGACCACTGATGAGCACTACCCTGTTATCAGGATTTTCAGCCAACTTATCAAGCAAGGAATATAACTCATCATCAGGTTTGGCATGTTGCGGATTATCCTCGAAACCAATGAGTGTTCCATCGTAGTCGAGAAAAAAGATACGGTTTCTCGATAAATTTAAATCCTCAATAATCCTGTTCTTATTTGTTTCTGTAATTTTTTTAGCAAGGTATTTCTGTTCATTTTGGCGAACTTTGTCTAAAGCATTTAAAAAATCGGTTGCCCATTTTTCAATGTTGTAGCGTTTTAATCTTTTTTGAAGGACCGTATTTCTTTCCATCTGCTCTTCAAGTGGCATTTCTATGGCCCTTTTGATTGCCTGAGCAATCTGAGCTTTATTGTTAGGGTTAATTATTATTGCTTCACTCATCTCTTTGGAAGCTCCGGCCATTTCACTTAAAATGAGAACACCTCTGCCATCAGTTTTTGATGCAACAAATTCTTTGGCAACAAGATTCATCCCATCACGTATTGGAGTAATCAAGGCGATTTCGCAATAATTATATAAATCAACCAGGTTTTCGAAAGGCATTGAACGATAGAAATACCAGATAGGAGTACGGTTAATTGATGAAAATTCTCCATTTATTCTTCCCACAGTCTCATCTACTTCACTCTTCATTTGCTGGTATTGTTCCACCCCGATTCGGGAAGGCACAGCCAATAACACCAGTATCACTTTGTCCCGGTATTCAGGATATTCCTTAAGAAAATATTCAAAAGCATCCAATCTGTTAATTAACCCCTTGGTATAATCAAGCCGATCGATGGAAAGAATAAATTTGGTTTCAGGGTAAAGCAGGTAATATCTTTCAAGTTGTTTCCGAACTTCCGATTTTTCACGAACCGACCGCCCTTGCGATTCGATTGCTGAATTGTGAAATTTATCGTAATCTATACCCATTGGGAAATTATCTACTTTTACAATCCGTCGCGGAAGGTTAATTTCATTAATATTTATATCGTAACCCAGAAGGCGGCGCACAGCACTCATAAAATGCCGTTCGTAATCAAAAGCATGAAAACCAAGCAAATCTGCTCCCAACATTCCATTTATAATTTCAGTTCTCCATGGTAATATGCGAAACAACTCGTATGAAGGGAAAGGGATATGAAGAAAAAAACCAATTGTGGTATTGGGAAAACGTTGTTTCACCATTTGAGGTAATAAAAGAAGATGGTAGTCGTGAATCCAGATTTTATCCACTCCTTCCATATTTTCAGCAATTACATCAGCAAATTTTTGATTTACTTTTTTATATGCCTGCCATTGATCATCGTCATAATGAACAAACTGATTAAAATAATGGAACAGCGGCCAAATGGTTTTATTGCTGAAACCTTCATAATAAAGTTCTACTTCTTGCTGGGTAAGATGCACGTCTACACATTTTTCATTCTCAAGAGCCCGACTTACCAAATCTTGCTGTTTGCCTGAAAGTTTATCGTTGTCGATGCCTGACCAACCAATCCACAAGCTATTGAACGATTTACTCACCGACATCATACCAGTGGCCAACCCTCCTACACTGGGAGTAACATCAATGTTGTTTTCGGATAAATTAAGTTGAACAGGTAATCTATTTGAAATTATTAGAAATCGACTCATAGTTTTTTTATATTTGTTCGCCAAAAATTATATTAACTATCTTTCAAAGGTACGGAAAAACATCTACAAATGATAAACCTGGATTATGGAATCATTGGCAATTGCAGCAGTGCAGCGCTTATCTCAAAATCAGGAGCAATGGAATGGCTGTGTTTGCCTATTTTTGATTCAGCCTCTGTATTTGCCAAATTATTAGATAATAAAGAAGGTGGAAGTTTTGAAATTGTAACGGACGATGAATATACGATTTCGCAAAAATATTTACCAAAAACAAATATCCTGTCTACTCGATTTTCAAATGGAAATGATGCATTTGAGGTAATTGACTTTATGCCCCGTTACTATTTTCATAATGGCAGGCAATCAACTTATTCCCCCCCCGATATCATTCGTTACATAAAATATAAATCAGGTAAGCCACGGTTCAGAGTTCTTTACAACCCCAAACTTGAATATGCAGTAGCAAAAACGGTAACCGAGGAACGAAAAGATTTCATTAAAAGCTTTACAACAACCGCCTCATACGATTCGCTTTATTTATATACAAGTATCGACAAGAAGAAGGTTATCAACGGCGAAGAAATAGAACTCGAAAATAATGAGTTTTTTCTCATCAGTTACAATCAGAAGTTAATGAAACAAGACGTAGAACGTGCATACCTTAAACTTCAGAGAACGAAAGTTTATTGGCTTAACTGGACAGAAGAAACACATCGCTTCAGCAGCTACAATAAGGAAATTGTGCGAAGTGCCCTGGTTTTAAAATTGCTGATGTACGAAAAAACGGGTGCTGTGCTTGCGGCTGCAACTACTTCACTTCCCGAAACACTTGGAGAAATCAGAAATTGGGATTATCGATTCTGCTGGCTGCGTGATGCTTCCATGGTTATTAAAATAATGACAAAGATTGGTCACTGGAAAAGTGCCGAGCATTTTTTGAGTTTTATTATAGATGTGGTTTCGGATAAGGATGAAAAGATTCAGATTATGTACGGCATAAATAAGGAAAAAAACCTGAAGGAACATATTCTTACTCACTTATCTGGTTATGAAAACAGTGCACCTGTAAGGATTGGCAATGCTGCATACAAGCAAAAACAACACGATATCTATGGAATCCTGATGGATGTAATTTATCAGCAATTTAAACTGTTTGAAGTTTCATTGCAGAATAGTGAAGAATTATGGACCATTACCCGCAGTATTGTTCGTACAGTAAGAAAAAACTGGAAAAAACCGGATCGTGGAATATGGGAAATAAGAACAGAACAGCGGCATTTTGTATTTTCCAAACTTTTATGCTGGGTAGCAATAGACAGGGCTATAAAAGTTGCAGAACTTATTAAGCGGGATGAATATGCCAGAAAATGGGAACTTTTACGTGACAAAATAAAAGAAGATATATTTAATAAAGGCTGGAGTGAAACAGTTCAGTCTTTCACCCAGTCATATGGATCGGACGATCTGGACGCATCAACCCTTTTAATGGAAGCATATGGCTTAATTGATGCCAAAGATCCAAAATTTATAAGTACAGTAAAGGCAACCCAGCGTGATTTAAGCCGTAACGGCCTTATGTACCGTTACAAGAATCGCGATGATTTTGGTTTGCCTACCTCTTCATTCACCATATGTACCTTTTGGTTGATTCAGGCACTCGAAAAGATTGATGAACATGACCAGGCAAAAGAGCTTTTCGACCAGATTCTTTCCTGTAGCAATCACCTTGGGCTTTTCAGTGAAGACATTGATTTCGAATCGAAACGGCTTTTGGGTAATTTTCCTCAGGCATATTCACATCTTGCCCTGATTGAAACGGCTATGATGTTTTCGAAAGACATTCAATTAAAAAGTAAATTCTCATAAACAGATGGGGTTTTATCAATTACTAAAACAACAGAAAATACCTGCTCCAAAAGAAACCGTGTGGGATTTTATATCTTCTCCTGAAAATTTAAAAAAAATTACTCCGATATACATGGGTTTCGATATAATAATGAAAAATATTCCGGAGAAAATCTATCCGGGTATGATAATTCAGTATAAGGTAAGTCCAATATGGGGGATACCAATGAGTTGGATAACTGAAATCACCCAGGTAAAGGATTATGAATATTTTGTTGATGAACAAAGGGATGGCCCCTATTCCATCTGGCACCATGAGCACCATTTGAAACCTGTTGCTGGTGGTGTTCAAATGAACGATATTATTTCTTATAAACCTCCATATGGACTTATAGGGACGGCAGCAAATTTTATTCTTATCAGAAAAAAACTGAATGAGATCTTTGAATTTCGCTCTCAGGCAATTGAAAGAATTTTTGGTATATGGGAGAAAAAATAAACGAGATGCTAATTCTTAAAAATAAAATAAACTGCCAAAACTAAAAATACAAAACCAATTAAATGATTTATTTTGAAAGTCTCATTCTTAAAAAATAACAAAGTAAATATCATAAAAACCACCAGGGTAATTACTTCCTGAATTACCTTCAACTCCACAAGGGAAAATGGTCCTCCGGTACCTTTATATCCAATCCGGTTTGCAGGTACCTGAAAGAAGTATTCAAATAAGGCAACAGCCCAACTAATAAGTATAACAGCAACCAACGGAAGCGCTTCAAACCACTTAAAGTCCCTTAACTTTAAATGTCCGTACCAGGCAATTGTCATAAAACTATTTGACAATACCAGCAAAAGAATAGTCAATGCCGATTTCATAGAATCTTTGGTAAAAAAATCATGCAATATTATTTATTAGATTTCATATTGATTTCAATTGCATTCCTTTTTTTTAATGGCAGAGTATTATTCGTTAAATACAAATCAGGGTAGTTTTCACCAAAGATGTTCTATATTTTTTTTAACTTTAGGCAAAACAAAAAAAAGAAAGTTATGCCAAATATCAGTCAGATGGAATCCCTGAATTATCATGAGCAAAATCGTCCCGGGAAAATAGAAGTAGTGCCTACAAAGCCATACAACACCCAACACGACTTATCGCTTGCCTATACACCCGGTGTTGCCCATCCCTGCATTGAAATTAAAAATAACCCTGATGATGTTTACCGTTATACAGCAAAGGGGAATCTTGTAGCTGTAATAACAAATGGTACCGCAGTTCTTGGATTAGGTGATATTGGTCCGGAGGCAGGAAAACCGGTAATGGAAGGAAAGGGAGTTTTGTTCAAGATTTTTGCCGATGTGGATGTATTTGATATTGAAGTAAATAAAAAGAATCCTGCCGAGTTTATTGAAGTGGTTAAGGCTATTGCCCCTACCTTTGGCGGCATTAACCTGGAGGATATAAAATCACCCGAATGTTTTGAGATCGAGGAAACCTTAAAAAGAGAACTGGACATACCGGTTTTTCATGACGACCAACATGGTACAGCGATAATTTCAGCTGCAGGTTTGCTTAATGCACTTGAATTAAGCAGCAAATCAATAGAAAATGTCCGGGTAGTTTTTAACGGTGCAGGAGCAGCAGCAATCTCCTGTGCCCGGCTGTTTATAAGTCTGGGGGTAAGTCCTGAAAATGTAATTATGTGCGACAGTAAAGGAGTTATAAATGAATCGAGAAATGATTTAAACTCCTACAAAAAAGATTTTGTTACTAAAAGAAAACTTAATACCCTTAAGGAAGCAATGGTTGGAGCCGATGTTTTCATGGGGCTATCAACCGGAAATGTTATTTCTAAAGAAATGGTTCAATCAATGGCTAAAAATCCCATTGTTTTTGCCATGGCAAATCCAACACCGGAAATATCTTTTGAAGAGGCTACAGAAGCACGGGATGATATCATAATGGCCACAGGTCGAAGCGATTACCCTAACCAGATTAATAATGTTCTTGGATTTCCCTATATATTTAGGGGCGCTCTCGATGTAAGGGCAACCCACATCAACGAAGAAATGAAAATTGCTGCCGCCAGAGCACTGGCAAAATTAGCAAAAGATTATGTCCCTGAAATGGTTGCAAAAGCTTATAATAAACAGAATATAGTTTTTGGACGCGAGTACATCATTCCAAAGCCACTTGATCCGCGACTTATAACTACTGTTTCAATTGCAGTGGCCAAGGCAGCTATGGATTCGGGTGTGGCAAGAAAACCTGTTCAAAACTGGTCTGTCTACACACAGGAGCTTATCAGCCGAATGAATATAAACAGCAAACTCGTCATGAGCATCCGGAATAAAGCCAGACAGAATCCCAAACGCGTAGTGTTTGCTGAAGGAAATAACTTCAAGATATTAAAAGCTGCCCAATTTGTTTACAAAGAAAAATTAGCGTATCCGGTTTTATTGGGAAATGAAGCAAAAATCAAGGCTATTATTAGAGAAAACCAGCTCGAAATAGAGCATTTGCCTGTCATTGATCCATTTGCTGTCAGTGAAGAAAAGAGGCATCGTTTTGCAAAAATTCTTTATGAAAAAAGAAAACGTAAAGGAATGACCTATAATGAAGCAGTTGAGAACACCTACAACCACGATTATTTTGGAGCCCTCATGGTTGAGGAGGGCGAGGTCGATGCGTTTATATCCGGGTTCTCAAGAAAATATGCTGATACCATCAGGCCTACCTTACAAGTGATAGGAGTAAAGGAGGAATTTAACCACATTGCAGGTATGTATGTGATGATTACCAGGCGAGGACCAATATTTTTGGCCGATACAACAGTAAATATGAATCCCTCAGCTCAAACGCTTTTCGACACCACCCTGCTTACGGCCAATGAGGTAAAAAAATTCAATGTCGAGCCTAAAATTGCCTTGCTCTCCTACTCCAATTTCGGAGCTTTTAAAGGCCTGGGAAGTCCTGTCAGAGTTAAGGAAGCAGTTAGTATGCTGCATGAAAAATACCCTGATCTGATGGTTGATGGAGAGATGCAGGCAAATTATGCCCTGAACGGAAAATTGCGGTATACTCGTTTTCCGTTCAACAAATTGGGTGATGAAGATGCAAATACATTAATATTTCCCAATTTAAGCTCAGGTAATATCATTTATAAAGTATTGCAAACGCTTGGGGCAGCAGAAGCTATCGGCCCCATTCTTATGGGAATGAAAAAACCGGTACATATACTTCAGCGGGACAGCTCTGTCCGGGAAATCATAAATATGGTAGCAATAGCTGTTATCGATGCACAGTCAGTACCGGAATTATAAAATGCCTGCGGAAATCCACAATAAATGGAAAACCGCAGGCTTTATTTTATTCATTTAAACAAGGGTTATGCTAAAAAGCATTACCATCCCCAACCTTTTCGATATGTGTGTTTTATCATTTCATTGGCAAATTCCGATGCATTCACTTTTTCCCTGTCGGTTTTAAACTGAGGTTGTTTGTTTACTTTTTTATATGTATGTGAAGTAATGAGATTCATTTTTTCATTGCCTCCAATGTTACTAAATTCCATTTTTTCACTATTCCATTCCAGTTCACGTTGCAAATCCTGCAACCGGATGGCCAGATTGCCCATTAATACCATTTCGGTAAGAGGGCCGGCATAGCTGAAATTTGAACATGCTTCTTTGCGTGAAGAAGCATCTTCTTTACATGCCCTCACCCAATCCATTTCATGACGTCCGCCACCAAGTGAATGATCAGGTATCCGATCAAGGGTCTGCGGTGGTTTTTGATAGTCATTTACGATTACTTTATATCCTGCCCCATAATTTGTACTTATAATTTTACCTTTTGTACCCACAAATATATTTATCTGGTCGAGTGAAACATTTTCTGGCAAATCGGCAAACCGATGCGGAGTAATCCCTCCATCATACCAAACAAGTTTTAATTCAGGCATCGCGGTATAAGGAAGATTTTTTCGGGCAGGGAAAGTATATTCTACGCGTGAAGCCTGTGGTGCACTTTCTGTATTAACAAGGGTTGAGCTTGATTGAACCGTTATTGGATATTTCAGGTTCATTGCATAAAAAGGAACATCAAGGACATGGCATCCCATATCGCCAAGTGCTCCGGTACCGTAATCCCACCATGCCCTCCAACTCCAGGGATGATAGGCTTCATTATAAGGTCTGTAAGGAGCGGTGCCAAGAAATAAATCCCAATCAAGTGTTTTTGGTATTTTTTGTTCTTCTTCAGGGCGATGCAGTCCCTGAGGCCAAATCGGACGATTGGTACTCGCATGAACTTCATATACATCACCAATGACACCGGCATGAATCAACTCTGTAACCGATCGGACTTCATCGTTTGAATGACCTTCATTGCCCATTTGCGTGGCAACTTTATATCTCTCTGCTGCCTGCGTAAGCTGCCGCGCTTCCCAGATAGTATGTGTTAACGGCTTCTGGCAATAAACATGTTTCCCCAGCTGCATGGCCATCATTGCCTGCACAGCATGTGTATGATCAGGAGTTGCAATAACCACTGCTTCAATATCTTTTTGCTTATCAAGCATCTCTCGGAAATCCTTCCATTTCCTGGCATCAGGATAAGTTTTAAATACTCCATCGGCATAATCCCAATCAACATCACATAAGGCCACTATATTTTGCCCCGGCATGTTTCGAAGATTAACTTTCCCTTTCCCTCCTATACCAATTCCTGCTATATTGAGTTTATCGCTTGGGGCAACATGTCCTAAGCCGGCAACAGCATGGCTTGGAATAATTGTAAACCCGGCAACAACTGAAGCAGTTGTTCCTATAAAATTACGTCGGGAAAATCCTGTTTTTTCTTTCTGATTCATGATTTGAACTTTTTTTTGTGAATGTTGTAAATTTATTACAAAATAAATTAACAAGCAACTTCGAATTTAACCTCTTAAAATTTCTGCTATTTCAACATTTAACCCTTATTTTGTTTTTGAATGACACCATTTTAAACCAGCGAATCATTTTCGGCACGCAATTACAGGAGAAAAATTACCTCATCTCTTGTCATTCCTGCATCTATGGAAGAAATTAAACGTATATCCTCAAGAACAATAACTGAATATATTTTATTGGAGTTAACTTCTAATTAAATTCGCATTAAATTCGCATTAACTTCGCGATTGTACGAGTTAAATACGAATATACTACGAATATAAAATGAATATACAACGAAAATAAACTTTTAAAGCTGGGGAATATAAATTCCGCAATGCTATTGCCGAAAAACCACCTTTTAGAATTTTTTATCTGCTTTCTCTAAAAAATCTTTCAGGCAGGATTAATTGGGGCAGAAAATTCTCGCTAATGGTACACAGCTAATGAATAGTATGTTAAAAATCCTCATCGTTAAGGATTAATTATTCATTAACTGTAAAGGTATATGTAATTAAAGCGGTATTCTTCCAGTTTTCTTCTTTCTTTTAAAATTTTCAACTTAATTTTGAATTTCGAAATAAAATGAAATGAATATTGAAAAATTCCCTTCAAAATTGCTGGAATCTGCAGTAAATGAATTCTCCAAACTTCCAGGTATTGGGAGAAAAAGTGCACTGCGGATGGTTTTGCATCTGCTGCGACAAAACAAGGAGGCTGTTACCATGTTCGGACAAACTCTCATCCAGCTACGGAATGAAATAAAACATTGCCGGATTTGTCACAACATTTCCGATACTGATGTTTGTCCGATATGTACCAATCCGGCCCGTAATAATTCCGTAATTTGTGTTGTGGAAAATATCCGGGACGTTATGCTGGTGGAGAATACGCATCAATATAACGGGTTATATCATGTACTGGGAGGTATTATTTCTCCTATGGATGGTATTGGTCCCAATGAACTTGAAGTTGATTCACTTATTGAACGTGCCGGACAAAAAGAAGTAGCAGAGATAATCCTTGCCTTATCCACCACCATGGAAGGAGACACTACAAATTTTTATATTTTCAGAAAATTGAAAGATAAACCGATAAAGATTACCACTTTGTCTCGTGGAGTAGCTGTAGGAGACGACCTGGAATATACTGATGAAATCACACTTGGACGTTCGCTTGTAAACAGGGTGCTTTATGAAAACTCTGTTGGCAAGTAGAATCTGTAAAAAACTAAACCGCTCTATTTTCCTTTATTCGAGGGAATCGTTACATTTGAACCCTTAATGCCAGACTGGATAATGGAACTTTCGGTAATTATTGTCAACTATAATGTAAAGCATTTTCTTGAGCAGTGCCTTCATTCTGTGCTGAAAGCATCGAAAAATATTCGTACAGAAATATTTGTTGTTGACAATAATTCAGTGGATGGCTCCTCTGAACTGATACGTGAAAAGTTTCCCGAAGTACATCTTATTGAGAATCCAATAAATGTCGGATTTTCAAAGGCCAATAACCAGGCAATCCGTAAATCAGCCGGCAAATACATTTTGTTGCTGAATCCCGATACAGTTGTAGAAGAAAATACCTTTTCAAAAATCATTCACTTTATGAATCACCACCCTGAAGCGGGCGGTCTGGGTGTAAAAATGATAGATGGAAAAGGAAACTTCTTGCCTGAATCAAAGAGAGGGTTGCCAACACCATGGGTTGCATTCTGTAAAATGTTTGGATTATCGGCCTTATTTCCCAAATCAAAAAAATTTGGTCAGTACCATCTCTCCTATCTCAGCCAAAATGAAATTCATGAGGTAGACGTACTGGCCGGGGCATTCATGTTGTTGCGCAAGGAAACACTTGAAAAAACAGGATTGTTGGATGAAACTTTCTTTATGTATGGTGAGGATATAGATCTATCCTACCGCATCTCAAAAGGTGGATATAAAAATTATTATTTCCCGGAAACCACCATCATTCATTATAAGGGAGAAAGCACAAAAAAAGGATCGCTCAATTATGTAAAAGTGTTTTATACTGCAATGATTATTTTTGCCCAAAAACACTTTTCTTCGGGTAATGCCAGCACGTTTTCCTTTCTGCTTCACATGGCAATCGGGTTTCGTGCATTTCTATCTGTTATACGACGTTTCACCGCTCGAATCTTCCTGCCTGCCCTGGATGCATTATTTATTTATGCAGGATATCTTTTTCTGACACCTTTATGGGAACATTACCGATATGAGCCTTCGTATTATCCTCCATTTTTCATGCACGTAGTTGTACCTGTTTATATTCTGATTTGGCTGGTATCCATTTATTTTTTGGGAGGTTATAAAAAGCCAGTGAGTCTGCTTCAGTTCGTTCGTGGAATTCTTTGGGGCACAATAGCAATCTTGTTGGTTTACTCACTTGTAGATGAAGAGTATCGGTTTTCCCGGGCTCTCATACTTTTCGGTACACTTTGGGCTGGCTTTGCACTCACCATTTACAGATTAGTCTTTTACCAGATGAGATGGAAAGCTTTTGGACTCGATATTAAGCGGACAAAAAGAATTGCCATAGCAGGTCATATTGAAGAAGCCAACAGGGTAAAAAATATTTTAAATCAAACAAAGATTCAATCTGAATTTGCAGGATTTATATCCGTCGATTCTGCCTTTAAGGGAACGGACTACATTGGTTCTATAAGCCAATTGAGCGAAATTGTCAGGATTTACCGGATTGACGAAATCATATTCTGTGCAGAGAATATTCGTTCGGCCGATATAATTCAAACCATGCTTGAGTTAACAACCCTCAATGTAGATTTTAAGATTGCTCCACCGGAAAGTATCAGTATTATCGGAAGCAATTCCATTAATACGGCAGGAGATCTATATGTGATACACATCAATTCCATATCGAAACCATCAAACCGCAGAAAAAAAAGAGCATTCGATTTATCAGCTGCAGTTTTTATCTTTTTGCTAAGCCCGGTTATCATCTGGATTATAGAGAAAAAAAAGGATTTCTTCGAAAATGTGTTTTACGTTTTAGCTGGAAAAAAATCGTGGGTAGGCTACTACGGCAAACCAGGACAGAATCCCGAACTTCCGGCTATAAAACCAGGAATACTTTCTCCGGCAGATATGTTTGATAAAAAAACATATAACAAGGCTGATGAGAAGTCGTATACTCGTTTAAACATCCTTTATGCCAGAAACTACACAATTTTAACGGATATTGAAATTATACTAAGGGGATGGCAGAAACTTGATAATAAAAACGCATCTCTTGAACAAACGGCATAAGACTTAGGTACTATATTATTTAGCTTTAACAAGAATAAGATGAATTTACAGGTTTGTGACCAATATTAAATTTTAAAAAATGAATCAGAAGCTAACGTACGGGAAAATCATTCTCAGGCCTCTCGAACCTGAGGATGTTGATTTGCTTTACCGATGGGAAAATAATATGGAGCTGTGGGAATTAAGCAATACACGTGCTCCTTTTTCAAGATATGTTTTAAATGAATACATTAAAAATTCAGCAAAGGATATATATGAAACCAAGCAGTTACGTTTCATAATTGAGAATTGGGAAAAACATGCGGTAGGAGCAATTGATTTGTTTGATTTTGATCCTTATCATATGCGTGCCGGGGTAGGAATTTTAATTCATAATTTTGAAGATCGCCATAGGGGATATGCCTCCGATGCTTTGGAAGTTCTTGCATATTACGCACTTAACACATTAGGCATTAAACAATTATATGCAAATATTGGGGCTGATAATGAAACCAGCATCGTTTTGTTTGAAAAAAAGGGATTTGTAAAGAACGGAGTAAAAAAATATTGGTTAAAAACGGCTTCAGGCTGGAAAGACGAGTTCTTCTATCAGAAAATTATGGCCTGAACCTAAAACTCCGGCACGTCTTTAAGAAATTTATAGCTGTTATTTTTATAATCAACTTCACACGCAAAATGTTGGATTCCATTTGAAACCACCACCCGTTCCACTTTTAGTGCCATATTATACCGTACTACCTGGTCGAATGCTTTCTGCGATATTTTTACATCGGGAGCCTTAAATTCAGCAATTAATAGAGGACTACCTGATCGATTATAAGCAACCAAATCGAATCTAAACAGCAAATCGTTCAGCGAAAACTGCCTTTCAACAGAGAGAAGCGATTCAGGATAGTTTTTTTCCCGTATCAGGTAAAGCATGAAGTTCTGTCGTACCCACTCTTCCGGTGTCAGCAAAACATACCGTTTACGCACCCTATCAAAAATATAATTCTTATTTCCTCTTCGGTTAAATTTGAAATCATAATAGGGTAAATTTAGCTGTTGCATTCCCGGTTTTCGTTTTTAATTTATCTTGTTAACAATAATTGGCAAGCCAACTGGAAAAATGTATTTTTGTGAAGATCTGTTTATTTGGAACAAATTAAACCAATCTTCTGTAATTATTGATGGATGAAGACTAAAAAAGAAATTGTTGAAAACTGGTTGCCAAGATATACCGGCAGGAAGCTGGAAGATTTTGGCGAATACATTCTGCTTACAAATTTTATGGGATATGTTGAAAAGTTTTCATTAAGGTTTGAAGTTCCAATTACTGGAAGCGATAAAAACATGCCCAATGCAACAGCTGAAGGAATTACAATCATCAATTTCGGAATGGGAAGCCCAAATGCAGCTACCGTAATGGATTTACTCAGTTCAATTAAACCTAAAGGAGTATTGTTTCTGGGGAAGTGTGGCGGATTAAAAAAGAAAAATAAACTGGGCGATTTTATTCTTCCCATTGCAGCAATTCGAAACGAAGGAACTTCGGCAGATTACCTGCCCCCTGAGGTACCTGCATTACCGGCGTTTAATATTCAACGGGCAGTATCGCATGTTTTGAGAAACAGCGGTTTTGATTACTGGACAGGTGTCGTATATACTACCAACCGCAGAGTGTGGGAATACGACGACAGGTTTAAGAAATACCTTACTAAAACAAGGGCAATGGCAATAGATATGGAGACTGCAACTTTATTTACGGTAGGATTTGCAAATAAAATACCTACCGGAGCGCTTCTGCTGGTTTCAGATCAGCCTATGATTTCGGCAGGTGTTAAAACCAGCGACAGCGACAAACTTGTTACCATGGAATTTGTTGACGTTCATATACAGGCAGGCATTGATGCTTTGCTTGAAATTAAAAATAATGGCCTTTCTGTAAAGCACTTAAAGTTTTAATATGGATTCTGAAGTTATTTTGCAAAACCTGAAAAATAAAATTTACTATCCAATATATCTGTTGCAGGGTGAGGAACCTTATTTTATTGACCAAATCTCAAACTACATTGAAAAGAATGTACTCCAGGAAACAGAAAAAGGATTTAATCAAACCATCTTTTATGGCAAGGATACGGAAGAAAGAACCATTGCTCATGCTGCGCTGCGCTATCCTATGATGAGCGAAAGACAGGTTATAATTGTAAAAGAAGCTCAAAACCTGAAAAAAATAGAAGATCTGGCACCTTATGCCTCAAAACCAATGCCATCCACTATTCTGGTACTGAATTACAAATACAAAAATCTGGATAAAAGAACAAAACTTTATAAAGAAATTGCATCAAAAGGTGTAGTGTTTTCCTCAAAAAAATTGTATGAAAACCAAATTCCCTCGTGGATAGGAAATTACCTAAAGCAGTTTAATTATACAATTGCACCGCAGGCAAGCCAAATCTTAACCGATTCGTTAGGAACAGAACTTGGAAAAGTTGCAAATGAATTAAATAAACTGGTAATTGCTGTAAAAGACACATCACATATAACTCCTGTCCATATTGAAAAAAACATCGGTATCAGTAAAGATTATAATCTTTTTGAATTGCAGGATGCCCTTACCTCAAAGAATGTATACAAAGCCAATCAAATTATCAACTATTTTGGTGCAAACCTGCAACAGCACCCATTACAAATGACAATAGCGGTATTATTTGGTTTCTATTCCAAATTGTTTGCCATTCATTTTATGAGCGACAAAACAGAACATGGGGTTATGAGTAAAATAGGCGGAGGTTCTTTCTTCATCAGAAAATTACTGGCAGCATCAAAAAAATATAATCCTACCCAATTGTATCAGATAATTGGAATCCTTCGTGAATTCGATTTGAAAAGCAAAGGAATGGGAATATCGGCCCTTACAAATCCGGCCGAATTGCAGAAAGAAATGATATATAAAATTATACATACATGATAACCTGGATAATAATTGGAATTACAGCCGTGGTGTCGTATCTGGCATTTCAGAACCCGGCATTGATGGATAAGCTTCAGTTTAACGCAGCAATTATTGTTCACCGGAAACAATATTACCGGGTAGTTTCCCATGCCTTTATTCATATTGGATGGATGCACCTGGCGGTCAATATGCTGGTTCTGTATTTCTTTGGGCGAAATGTGGAGAGCTATTTTGGCTATTTCTTTGGCAATAAAGCTGCTTTATACTTCTTAGTTCTTTATATTGGTGGCATTCTTGTATCCAACGCATGGAGTCTCATTAAGCACAAGAACGATTATTATTACAATGCAGTAGGCGCCTCTGGAGCGGTATCTGCAGTTTTATTTGCCTTTATCTTCCTCGATCCCTGGGAGAAGCTCTATCTTTTTGCCATTATTCCCATTCCGGGTATTATATTTGGGGTAGGCTATCTTATCTATTCCTATCAAATGGGCAAGCGAAAAGCAGATAATGTTGCCCATGATGCCCATTTTTTGGGAGCAGTTTTTGGTTTTATTTTTCCTATTATATTAAAACCTGAACTTTTTAGCAGATTTATTGAACTTTTACCAAATTTTTAAACCATAAAATGAGTATGATTAGTTTAAGGAATGATTGGATATGTGGTACCTAAATCAATTTATCCTTATGGTTACCATGCTAACCCTTCACTTCCGATACCATTTATAAATATTGCATCGCAAAAAAACCTTAAGGCCCTTTACTAAACTAATGTTACTATTTTTCAGGGTTACCATACCTAAATAGTTTGGTACAGAATGGTTTAAAACAACATAAATAACATGAATTCTTTTAAGCAGAAAATTCAGGAAGAATTCCTTCAAATCCTTTTCCAATCAAAAGTATCAGGGAAGGAAGTGTTAAATGAAACTGAAATTATGCAATTACCCGCCCCAGTAAAAAAGTGGCTGAAGGTTTCAGGTGCAGTTGGAAAGTTAAAAGCAGATACAGTTTCACTGAAGCAAACATTCCGGATGAAATTAAAGCCGAATCAAAAGAAGTGGTATCATGCTACTGCCCGGCAATTTTTTACAACACAAAATCCGGCTTTTATATGGGTGGTAAAATTGAAGATGGCACCATTTATTTCGATTTTAGGACGCGACAAATTTTTTGAAGCAAAAGGAGAAATACAAATGACATTGAATGGACTTTTTAATTTGGGGAAAGAAAAGGGCAGCAAAATAAATGAAGGTACCCTTCAGCGCTATCTCGGAGAAATAGTCTGGTTTCCTTCTGCAGCGTTAAGTCCGCACATCAAATGGGAGGAAAAAGATGCTTTTTCAGCTAAAGCTACTTTAAATTATCAGGGGACAGTTGGTTCCGGTATGTTTTATTTCAATAAAGATGGCATGTTTGAAAAATATATTGCGTTTCGTTATATGGAAAATTCGCCTGAAGCCAAACGATATGAATGGATAATTACCACCTTAAATCATTCCGAATGGAATGGTATTTTTGTTCCTTCAAAACTGGAAGCCACCTGGATTTTGGAAACAGGAAAATGGACCTGGTGCCGCATAGAAATTAATCAGATTCAATATAATGCAGATGAGAATTTTGAATTGCTTTAAATTATATACCTCAATTTTCGCTTTAGGGTAGTTTTCATCAAGAATTCATCTTTTCTAAATCAACAGGTTATCGAATTTTAATGTAAATTGTTGTAAATTCATGGTTTCTTTTCCTGACACCTGCATTATAAAAATAAATATACATTGAAATTAAAAAATTATCAAGATGAAAAAATTAATTTCCTGGGTGGAAATACCAGCTGAAGATTTTAACAGAGCAGTTGATTTTTATAACCATATCCTAAATCTGAATCTAAAAACTAAAGAGTCGGGAAAAGATAGAAAGGCATTTCTCCCGACTGGTGAAGGGGTAATATTCAGTACTCCAGGATTCAAACCTTCAAAAGACGGAGTTATAATAAATCTGGATATCGGGAAAAAACTGGACGAAACGATTCAGAAAATAAAGGAAAAAGGAGGTTCAATTGTTAAAGGTAAAACAAAAATTGAAACCGAAGGTGGGGGATATTTTGTCCTTTTTATTGATTCTGAAGGAAACAAGTTAGGGTTAAACGGAGAATAGATATTAAAAGAATTACACCTTTACCGGAACTAAAAAGTGGAATCTTAAAAAACCTCAGCTCAAACTCTTATAACTGCTTAAAAAAATCGTTCCCCTTATTGTCAACGATGATAAAGGCAGGGAAATTTTCAACTTTAATTTTCCTTACAGCTTCCATTCCCAGTTCCGGAAAATCAAGTACTTCAACAGATTTGATGCTGTCGCGTGCAAGAATAGCCGCCGGCCCGCCAATTGATCCAAGGTAAAATCCTCCATGTTTCTTACATGCATCAGTAACCTGTTGTGTCCGATTTCCTTTTGCTACCATAATTAAAGAACCTCCCTGATTCATAAAATCATTTACATAAGGATCCATTCTTCCGGCGGTTGTGGGGCCAAAACTTCCCGAAGCCATACCTCTGGGAGTTTTTGCCGGACCGGCATAATAAACCGGATGGTTTTTTAAATAATCGGGCATAGGTTTGCCATCATCAATCATTTTTTTAATTTGTGCATGAGCAATATCGCGGGCAACTATTAATGTTCCATTTAGATTAAGTCTGGTCTTTACCGGATGTTTATCCAGTTCCTTAAGGATTTCCTCCATAGGCAGGTCGAGATTAATATCAACAGCAGGTTGCAGATGAGGCGCTGCTTCAGGCAGAAAACGAGCCGGATTCTTCTCCAGTTCCTCAAGAAAAATGCCCTCGCTTGTAATTTTTGCCTTTATGTTACGATCTGCACTGCAGCTAACACCTAACCCAACAGGACATGAGGCTGCATGACGAGGCAGGCGGATAACACGCACATCGTGTACAAAATATTTACCTCCAAATTGAGCGCCAATTCCACTCTCGCGGCAAATTTGTTCTACCCTTTTTTCCCACTCCAAATCTCTGAAAGCCTGTCCACCTTCGTTACCTTCCGTAGGCAAATGATCGTAATACCCTGCAGAAGCTTTTTTTACTGCCGATAATGTAGATTCCGCAGATGTTCCTCCTATAACCAGTGCCAAATGATAGGGCGGACAAGCCGAAGTACCCAGATCGTTAATCTTTTCTTTTATAAATTTTGTCAGGTTTTCATCAGTTAAAAGCGATTTGGTTTGCTGATACAGATAGCTTTTATTGGCAGAGCCACCACCTTTGGTAATAAATAAAAACTCATATACATCACCCTCCTCTGCATAAATATCAATTTGAGCAGGTAAATTCGTTCCGGTATTTCTTTCTTCAAACATTGAGAGCGGCACAACCTGCGAATATCTCAGGTTTTCGTTTTTATAGGTATCATATATTCCTTCTGAAAGGTACCTGGCATCATTTACTCCGGTAAATACATTTTCACCTTTTTTCCCTAGAACAATGGCAGTACCTGTATCCTGACACGTAGGTAATTCTCCTTCAGCTGAAACTACCTGATTCAACAACATGGTATATGCAACAAAACGATCATTATCGGTTGCCTCAGGATCCTGAAGAATTTTAACCAGTTTCTCGAGGTGAGCAGCCCGCAGGTAAAATGAAACATCGGTAAATGCTTCTCTTGCCAACATTTTCAGCCCTTCCGGAGCCACATTCAAAATTTCCTTTCCGCAGCATTCTGTAATGGAAATATGCTCGCGGGTAAGCAACCTGTATGAAGTATTATCTTGTGTAACGGGAAAAAGTTTTTGGTACCTGAATTCTGCCATCTCTTTTAATATTTTGGTTCTTTTGAAGACAAATATACAATTATTCCCATTGTTGTTTTTATAAACATGTGATTGCTGGCACAGGTCAACAGAATTATCACACATTAACGTTTTTATTATTTTCTAAACCTTTGATTTCTATATTGCCCCTAAAATTCTTTATTTCTTATTTGTAAAAATTAGAATGAAAAGAAGGAAACCTGAAACAATTTTCTGTAATTTCAGTTATTGTTGAAAAAATCTATTACATATTGACATTGGATTAAATGTCGCTGGAATGAATAAATATCTGCATCTTTATAAAATCTTTATGTAACCACAGCACAATTTTATATTGTATTAATAAAATCACCGTCACCTTTGTAAACATCAACTGGGCAAGATGAAAAAATCAGGCAGAATCATTCGGGTTCCTTTTTTATTTCTTTTTATTCAGCAACATAAAATTGCTTTTCAGGCATTTAAAAATAGAGCTGATAATAAATTAAATCAAAGCTGCTTGTAAATTTTGTAAGAATCCACATTAAAGTAAAGATGTTTCAGGCAATAAATTTTAAAATAGTTTTAAAGCTTACCAGCAGAAATTTATTTATTATATCGGTTGCCTTGTTATTTTGCGCCCTGGTTAGTATAATCTATTCTGAAGATATTACACCGTTTATTTATTCATCGTTTACAGCTCTCTTAACCGGAGCAGTATTTCATTTTTTTTCCAGGAATCAGGACGAGGATGTTGAAATTAAGCGAAAAGAAGCGTTTTTTCTGGTGACATTCTCCTGGGTTTTAATCAGCCTGATCGGCAGTTTACCCTTTATTTTTTCAGGTGCAATTCCATCTTTTATCAATGCCTTTTTCGAGTCGGTTTCCGGATTTACTACTACAGGTTCTTCCATACTTACCGATATTGAAGTTCTTCCCAAATCTATTTTATTTTGGCGGAGCCTGACTCACTGGATTGGTGGTATAGGTATTGTTGTATTGTTTCTTATTATAATGCCCTCCTTGCACGAAGGAGGTTATCAGTTGTTTACTCTTGAGTCGTCATTTCAGGAAAAAATGCAACCGCGGATTAAATCGGTTGGACAAAGGCTTGCATTTATATACATTACTCTTACAATACTGGAGATTGTTTTATTGCTTGCCGGCGGTATGGATCTATTTGAAAGTACGTGTCATGCATTCGGAACCATAGCTACAGGAGGATTTTCCCCTAAAAACAGCAGCATTGGTGGTTATTCTCCTTATATCCAATATGTTGTTATGGTTTTTATGTTATTCAGCGGTATGAATTTTATCATACATTATTATCTTATTAAAAGAACATTTTTCAAAATAAAAGAAAACGAAGAAGTAAAATTTTACCTTTCCATAATTTTTCTTTTTGGTTTCATCATCACTGTGATACTTTATTTTAATTTAGGAAAACCAATTGAGGAAGCATTCCGGGAATCTTTTTTTCAGGTAATATCAACCATAACATGTACAGGGTTTGCAACAGCCGACTATTTGGTCTGGCCTTCCTTTGCATGGATGATTATCTTTTTTCTGATGTTTTTCGGAGGCAGCACTGGTTCTACTGCAGGAGGAATAAAGATGGCCAGGCATTTGCTCATTTTCAAAAATCTGAAGCGTATTTTCAGGGAATCGTTTCATCCACTTGCCATTCTGCCTCTGAAATTGAATGGAAATGTTATTAGTGAACCAACTAATAAATCGATATTGTCATTCGTAACCATGTACATGATTGTTTATTTTATTGGTACCATGGTTTTAATTTCAACAGGACTTGACGGTAAAACATCTGCCGGTGCTGCAGCTACAGCAATGGCTGGAATAGGACCTGGATTAGGAACCACTGGACCTGCGGCAAATTTTGCACATCTTAGCAATTTTGCAAAACTGGTTATGTCATTGCTGATGGTATTGGGAAGATTGGAAATTTTTACTGTAACGATTCTTTTTACCCGAAGTTTTTGGAAGGAATAACTGAATGAGAACAGGTTATATTTACATTTGCTGAAGCATAAATATTAGTTTACCATTTATGAAAAGAAACCTTGGATTAAAAAAAATAATAAAATACAAGGCAGTCCAGTATTTATTTTCCTCATTCATAATAGCAATTGCTGTCGCATTAAGCGGACCTCTCGCTGAAACAGAAAATTACCATGTTGTTTCATTTTTGTTGTTGTTTATTGTTTCCATACTTGCAACTGTTATGGGCACCGGTCCTGTTTTGCTTGCCTCCACCCTTAGTGCTTTGTTGTGGAATTACTACTTTATACCACCACATCATACCTTCAGCATAGATAAAACGGAAGATATTCTGATATTTGGTCTTTTTTTCATTATAGCACTGGTTAATGGTGTATTAACAACACGGGTACGAAACCAGGAAAAGCTGGTACGTGATCGGGAACACCGCACCTACGATCTGTTTCAGCTAACCCGCCAACTGTCTAAAGCCAGTGGAATTGAAGAAGTACTAAAAGTTGCAATCGAGGAAATCAAAGGACATTTTCACCTCAATTCTTTTTTTATCCTGCAAGATGGAGAAAACATTCTTAGCAGCAGTGGCCGACTGCAACGTGATAAAAAGCTGACTTCTGAAGAATATCAGGTGGCAGGGTGGGTTTTCAAGAATTTACAGAAAGCAGGAGCATATACCCCTGTGCTGTCACATGTTGAATTTACCTTTTACCCATTACCGGGAACAAAAATCAGTCCGGGAGTTGTGGCTGTAAAACAGAAAGAATTTTTTACCGGAGATCAGATATCCTATTGGGATACTTTTTTGGTTCAGATATCCAATGCACTGGAGAGAGAATTTCTTGGTGAAATGGCACAAAGGGTTCGTTTTCTGGATGAATCAGACCGTTTGTACAAAACTCTGTTTAATTCCATTTCTCATGAACTGCGGATACCTGTTGCAACCATTATGGGAGCAGCAGATTCCATGCTAAATTCTTCCAGTCAGGAGAACATACATTTGGCCTTAAGCAATGAAATATTTACAGCTTCGCTTCGGTTAAACAGGCTCATAGAGAATCTACTGAACATTTCACGGCTTGAAAGCGGCCATATATCGGCAAGACTTGACTGGTGTGACATAAATGATCTTATAAATAAGGTAGCTAATGATTTAAATGATGAGCTGAAACCTTTTAACCTTAAAATATTTGTGCAGGAAGATATGCCACTCGTAAAAATTGATTTTGGTCTCCTGGAGCAAGTATTATACAACCTTCTGATAAATTGCACACAATATGCACCTCCTGCTTCAGAGATTAAACTATCAGTAGGTTATGTGAATGAAAAGATGAATATAGAAGTAACCGATAATGGTCCTGGATTTCCGGAGAATGAAATTAAGCATGCGTTTAAAAAATTCTTCAGAGTTGATGAAAATAAAACAGGAGGACTGGGACTGGGGCTATCCATAGCAAAAGGATTTGTGGAAGCTCACAGCGGAACCATTGCTGTTGTGAACAGAAAAAATGGAGGAGCATGTTTTATCGTGCAGATTCCCACAGAAATGCCTGATATACAAAATCTAAAGGATGCAGCTTATGAATGAAGGTGATACAATATTGGTTGTTGATGATGAAAAACAAATCCGAAGGCTGCTTGAGCTGACGCTTTCAGCAAATGGATATAAGGTTTTGTCGTCGGTAAATGGTAAAGAAGGTATGATGGATGCAGCAACACATCATCCTTCGCTCGTTTTGCTTGATTTGGGTTTACCCGATATCGACGGCCAGGAAATTTTAAAGAAAATACGGGAATGGTATCAGAAACCCATCATCATTCTCTCCGTCAGGGATTCCGAGGAGGATATAATCCGGGCTCTTGATAATGGTGCAAATGATTATCTTACAAAGCCATTCAGGACGGGGGAATTGCTCGCGCGAATCAGGGCTGCCTTACGAACAGGAAATGATATTTCAGAAACTTCAGAAATGATTTTCGGAACACTTAATATCGACAGGGTCAGCCATATTGTGCGGAAAAATAATGAAATTCTGAAACTTACTGCTACTGAATATTCGTTGCTCCTGTTACTGGCAAAGAACAGCGGACGTGTGCTTACTCATCAGTACATTCTAAAAGAGATATGGGGCTATAGATATACCGAACAAACACAATATTTAAGAGTATATGTTGCTCAATTAAGAAAAAAAATTGAAGATAATCCATCCAAGCCCACTCTACTTATTACCGAATCCGGAATTGGGTACCGTTTTGGAGAATAAAAAAATGAAAAAATCAACCCCTAAAAATATAATGCATATTAGTTGATTATTAAAACAGGAATAAGATTGAATTACTTTTTAATCCATTCTATTATAACGGGAATAAAAATAAATCCGGCCACAATTACAGAAACAGTTGCAGAAATCAATACTGCACCCGCCGCATAATCCTTAACCAACCCTATTTTTGAACTCAATTCCGGATAAGCAATGTCAGCAAGTTGTTCAATGGCGGTATTAAACAATTCAGAAATAAATACAAGCCCTGCCACTACCGCAATTAATGCCCATTGTGCTGGCTCTATTTTAAAGAAAGCTCCTAAAACTACGATGAAAATTGTTGCTGTAACATGAATTTTTGCATTGTGCTCATTTTGAAGCATGTTTCGGATTCCGTTGTACGCATAACTGAAACTTTTTATCCTCTTTTTTACTGAAAATTTTTCATGCTTTTTCATGGCAAATAATACTAAAGGTTAGTACAAAAAAAAAATCAATCGTCTTAGTTTAAGTTTGAATAATAAAACAATAATAATCCTTTTAAATGATTTTTTTTTGAATTGTATTGTATTCTGTCGTTCTGCAGAATTAAAAAAATATCAAAAATTTTTTATGTCTAAACCATATACGATTGGCAACATACTTTATTTGTATTTCCAGTAGTTTCAGATTTTGTACCCAAAGCAGCAAGGATAAGAAACCCGGTTTCTCCCTAAAATTCAATGAACAAATATTCGTATTTTAACTGTTATATGTAAAACGGCATAAAAAATGGATAAAGAAACTGTTATACGTTTTGGTATTGGAACCAAGGGGTTTGTTTATGTTTTATTGGGAGGTCTTACAGTTTTAGCTGCATCAGGAATGGGAGGCAAGAAATCGAGCAGCAAAGGTGTATTTGGCTATTTAGCCGGCAGCACAATCGGACAAATTTTACTGGCGATTACTGCCGCTGGTTTAGTGGCTTATGTATTTTGGAGGTTTTACCAAACATTTGCTGATCCGGAAAATAAAGGAACCGGAACGAAAGGTATTGCAAGACGGCTAGGATATTTTTCAAGTGGTATTATTTACGCTTTTCTGGCTTTTAGCGCACTTGACATACTTTTTGGTTGGAGTACAGGCTCTGGTTCAGAATCGGGTTCCGGAGGAGGAAGTAATTTAATGATATCCAAAGCACTGGGTCAGACTTACGGACAATTGATTGTTGGTTTCATTGCCTGTATTTATTTGGGAAAAGCCATTTACCAAGGGTACAGGGCTTATTCAGGGAACTTCAAGAAAAAAATTCAGGAACAGCATATTGATAAGAAGACACAAAAATTATTGATAATTTCAGGAACAGCTGGTTATACTGCCCGTGGAATTGTAATCGGAATCATAGCTTATCTCACTTTCAGAGCTGCTTTTACTTCAAATTCCGGTAAAAGTGGAGGAACCAAAGAAGCATTTGATTTTCTTCAAAATGAATTTGGCACTTTAATATTAGGAGTAGTTGCATTAGGATTGATTTTGTATGGAATATTTATGCTAATAAAGGCTCGACACCGAAAAGTAAATGCATAGAAAGAAAAAGAACTTTTCTCAGTTTTTATAGAGTGTTCGAAAAATAAGTATTAAACCTCCGACTGCTGCAAGCAAAAAAAACAGTATTGCAATTCCGGGATAACCCAAGATCATGAAAGAAGTTTCCACCCGCATGAGCAAAGATGCTCCGACTATTAAAGCAGCTAATACTATTCCTATAACTAATCGATTTGCCGACTCCTTTAATCCGGAAATAAATTCATGCTCGTTGACGATTTTGTTTTGTATCGTGAATTTATTTCCAGCCATTGCATTGAGTATGTCATTGAATCGCGCTGGTAAGTTTTCCAATATATTTTTTGTGTCAAGCAGTACTTCGAAAATATTGCCACGGTTAAAACTTTTGGCAATTACTTTTTTTATAAGCATTGGCGCATTTTGCCGCAAAGATTGGTTTGGATTGAAATTAGGATTAAGTTTTTGTCCCGCTTTTTCCAGATTCATAAATGCTTTTCCAAGCATTATCATTTCATTTGGAAGCCGAATATTGTTGGTTGCAGAAATGCGAGTTACCTCAAGTATCAATCGGTGTAATTCAATCTGCTGCAAGTTGTATTTATTTGTTACAGAAATTAGATCTTTAACTTCCTGAATAAATCTGCCTTCATCTGCGTTTTCTTTCTTCTCTCCGATAGACAGTGTTACCTTTGCTGCTTTTTCACCGTCGCCATGGCTTACTGCAATGAGTATCCGTATGAGTTTTTCTCTCAATTTTTCAGAAATATGAGCAATCATTCCCAGGTCAAGTAAAGCCAAATCGCGGGAATCGGTGATAAATATATTTCCCGGATGAGGATCGGCATGAAAGAATCCATCTATTAAAATCTGTTGAAGGTAAGCCCTGAAAAGTTCTTCTGCCAGTTCTTCTCCTTGAAGTTCAGTTTTACCCAGGGAGGTAATTTTATTTATATTTTTCCCGGTTATATAATCCATAGTAAGAATACGGGAAGTAGTATAATCCATCACAGGCAGCGGAATTATTATTCGTTTGAAATCCTTTAAATTAGTTTTTAATGTTATGAGGTTTTGAGCTTCCTGGAGGTAATCCATTTCCTGAACAACGGCTTTTCGAAATTCATCGAGAGTGGCATGAACCATTAGTTGCTTTCCTAAATCGGTATGTTTTTCAAGAAAGTCAGTAATATCCTGAAAGGCATCCAAATCATCAAGTATTTGGTTTCGGATATCGGGTCTTTGAATTTTAACAGCAACAGGTTTTCCCCCGTGTAATCTTGCAAAATGTACTTGTCCGAGAGAGGCAGATGCAACAGGCGTATAATCAAAATATTCAAATGCTTTTGATATTCGGGTACCCAATTCATCGGTCAGAATTTTTTCCATTTCATTTCCAGGAATAGGCTTTACCTTATCCTGAAGTCGTGCCAGTTCCTTCAAATAGGCAGGCGGTAAAAAGTCGGCACGGGTGGATAAAAACTGTCCAAGTTTTACATAGGTAGGGCCGAGCTTTTCCAAATCATCCGGCAAATCTTCTGCTTTTGAATTTTTCCCGATATTTTCTTCAGGCTCAAGTTCAGGCATATTCATCTTTTTTACAATATCGTCTTGGCCATATTTATATAAAAGCTCTGCCAGATCCTTGTAGCGTTTAATATATTCAATCTTTTTTTTAAAAATCATGTTCTGTGTGTGAAAATTTAAAACATAAATTGAAATGATTTTGTTTAGTTTTCAAAGGATACAGAAAAATAAAATGATAATTTCGGGGGATTTGATTAACTTGATTTTTGAAAGCAGAATATATATTTTCCTGTAAATTCACAACATCGGGAATGTTATTCATACCGGTGAACTAAATTATTTAAATAATTAAAGCCTTTGGATCGTGGATATTTTAAGCGTAATTGTGTTATCACTTTCTTTGTTTTTTATTTATGCTACTTTTGTTTCTTTTATTCGATGGGAATATTGGTGGATTCGAATTTTTGATTTCCCAAGGCTTCAGATAAGCTTTTTTCTGATTCTGTTGATACTGGCTTGTTTTATCGTTTATGATTTCAGTGAAAATTGGCATTATCTTTTAGTCACCTTTTTGTTGGTCAGCCTTTTTTACCAGGTTCGCAAAGTATACCGATATTCTATTTTTACACCCAAACAGGTTATTTCGTATAACGGAGATGAAAACCTGAACACCTTTTCCTTAATGGTAAGTAATGTCTACCAGCCAAACCGCAATATTGAAAAACTGCTGCAACTTGTTCATAAGATGAAGCCCGATTTGCTGCTGTGCCTGGAAACCAATAATTGGTGGGAGCAACAATTGCGGAGTATTGAAAAAGAATACCCATATACTATTAAAAAACCCCAGGATAACCTCTACGGAATGCTTCTTTATTCAAAGTTCAAATTAAATGAGCCAAAAATTAATTTTTTGTTTAAGGAGGATATTCCTTCATTTGAAGCCTGGGTAAAATTGAGTAAGGCAGATGAATTTAAAATTTTCTGTCTCCATCCAAAACCACCTTTCCCCTCTGAAAGCAAAACATCGGCCAAAAGGGATGCTGAGCTTCTTATTGTTGGAAAAGAGGTATTGAAGATTGATGTACCCGTTTTAATATTTGGAGATTTTAATGATGTCGCATGGTCAAATACAACCCGCCTTTTTCAAAAGGTAAGTAAACTGCTTGACCCAAGAATTGGAAGGGGATTTTTCAATACTTTTCATGCAAGTTATCCCTTATTCCGCTGGTCACTTGATCATGTTTTTCATTCATCCCATTTCCAATTGATTAAGTTAAAGCGTTTAAAAAACATTGGGTCCGATCATTTTCCAATTTATGTCAAGCTTCATTATAAACCCGATGAGATGAGCCTGCAAGATGAACCTGAGTCAGATAGAGATGAACTCCAACAGGCAGAAGAAAAAATTGACAAGGCAGATGCAAATTTTTAAAATTTAAACAACACCCTAAAGGGCAAGACAGCATTTTTCGAATTTGATAACGGAAAGATTACTGCCAATTTCGCACCACAATTTCATTGGTTTACTTTTTGATGGAGCTTATATTTTATGTATGTTTAAAAAGGGGAATTAAATATGACATTACAGGAAATTAATAAATATTATCAAGAAATTTGCAGCAATCTGGCCAAACGAAGGTTGAAGCCGGCATTCGATTTGATTGGAACCTTAATTTCAAAGAACAGCCTTGGCAGTTATGCCGATGAATACCGTAACCTGGAGGAGACCTATCATTTTATGCTGAAATATACTGTGGAGGGAATCCGGGATCCGGAAAGACAAAAGATATATCGTAAACTGGTTATCTCAGTTTTTGATTTAGCAGATAAAGTAAATGAAGCAATCAGGTTGAAATCCTCATCCTCAGTAGAATATGAGAAAAAGCGTTTATTCAAAAATAATTACATACAGGAAATCGGTCATTATATTTCAGGATTGGAAGATTTTTACCTTCAGGATGACGATCACTCACCCAATGTGAATGCATCTTTAATAACAGCTGAAGATCATCAGGAACAAATACGCAGGTTGTTTTATCATGTTTGGTTTCGCGACAAATTGACACCTGAAGAGTCAGAAGCACTCCGAACATTTTTATTAAGTCCTGCAATTCTGATTCCATACAAGTCTTTCATTGTTACTGCTGTAATGTTGAGCCTTCAGCGATACTTTGATAATGAGAAATTCAATATTCTGTTCGATCTGTACGACTCTCAGGAGGTTGAAATTAATCAGCGGATAATTGTAAGTCTGCTTGTTAATCTTTTTAAGTACGATTATCGAATGCCTTTACATCCTTTCATTTCCGGAAGGCTGAAGCTACTTAATGAGAATCCTCAATTTAAGATTAACGTTGAACGGATTATAATCCAATTTATCAGAAGCAAGGAAACTGAAAAATTGCAACAACGCATAAGGGATGAAATTTTACCCGAAATGATAAAGATTAGCCCAAACCTGAAAAATAAAATCAATCTCGACAGCTTGATGGAGGAAGGTCATTCTGAAGATAAAAATCCTGATTGGGAGGAAATATTTAAGGACTCACCCGGTCTTTTAAATAAAATGGAAGAATTTTCGGAACTGCAGATGGAAGGAGCCGATGTTTTTATGGGCTCATTTTCCTTGTTGAAGTCCTTTCCTTTTTATAATGAAATAAGCAACTGGTTTCTTCCTTTTTTTTCTGAAAATCCGGAAATTGCCGGTTCAATCGATATGAAGGATGAAGTTAACAGGCACCTGATGGAGATTATTAGTAAAGCTCCTGTTCTTTGTAATTCCGATAAATATTCTTTCTGCTATAGTATCCAGAGTCTCCCTAAGGAGAACCGGGAATTTTTGACTCAGGGTATAAATGCTGAAATGGAACAGCTAAAGGAGTTGGAAGACGATGAAGCTCTCCTGGATCCGGGCAGGAAAGCAGAATTTATATCCAATCAATTCATTCAGGATTTGTACCGTTTTTATAAATTATATCCACGAAAAGGTGATTTTGAGGATATATTCAGTTGGCGTTTCGACTTTCATAACAAGTTTATTTTGGGGGATATTTTAAGTGAAGACGCTAAAGTTCTGCGGAATATAGCTGAATATTATTTTGCTAAAAATCATTTTAAAGAAGCTGCCGAAATTTTCAGTAATCTACTGAAACAGGAGAAGACAGGGGAGCTGTATCAGAAAATTGCTTTTTGCCACCAAAATACAGGAAATTTTGAAAAAGCACTGGAAGGTTATTTGAAGGCAGAACTTTACGATATAAACAGGCTATGGAACCTGAAGAAAATTGCCCTTTGCTATCGTAATTTGAAACAACCCGATAAAGCTCTTGAATATTATAAAGCTGCAGAAAAAATTGATCCCAATAGTCTGAACAATCAGCTTAATATTGGACATTGTCTTCTTGAATTGAATGAGTATGAAGAAGCTTTAAAAGGATATTTTAAGGTGGAATATCTGTCGCCGGATAATAAGAAGGTATGGCGCCCTATTGCTTGGTGTTCTTTCCTTACAGGAAAAAAAGAACAGGCAGAAAAATACTTCCGGAAACTCATCCAGGATGGACCCGGCAAACATGATCTTATGAATATGGGGCATGTGCAGTGGAGCTTAGGAAACAGAAAAGAAGCTCTTGAGTTTTATCAGAAGTCAATTTCAAAAGATGGTTTTTCAGAACAGGAATTTCTGGAAGTTTTTGAAGAAGATCTTCCTCATCTCCTTAACCAGGACATTGAAAAGGAGGATATTCCCATAATGCTTGACCAATTGAGGTATAATATTGAAAATTAGTTTAGTTCGCAATATTTCTTCAGCCTGTGGTAAATTTTGCTTCTATTCATCTCCAAAATCAGGAATTTTCATATGCAAAGATTCCCACAAATGAAGGTTGTAATTTTAAAACTATAAATTTTCCAGACTATTCTACTTTAGTAACTACGACTTTATTTTTCCCTTTTATTTTTGGATTGTTTAAAGTAAAAACAATCCTTGAAACGCCATCTGGCCAATAGCGCCGCAGACTATTATCGGTAATTTTAATGAATTCAACCTGGGATTTCAGCGCTGCAGGGTTGTATTTCATTTGGAGATTAAAACCTTCACCCTGCAAGAGTAATATACCGGGTTTTAGTTCCGAAATTTTGCAATAGGTTATAAAATTCAGGGTTGTTTGTTTTTCCGATATATGTTTCAGCTCATAATCATCCTCAATAATGAACTGTTTTCCACGTTCGAGCCGGTAAGAACGTATCCATCTTTTTACAGCTGCCTGCTCCGGATAAGCTTTACAAATGTTACTAGAAAAGGTTGCTTTTTTTTCATCGGCAGTAAAGTTGGTATTGGAAGCTATATAATTCCTGCCCTCCTTTTGGTCCATACCGTTAATTTTGGGTAGGTTGTGATACATGCTCTGCATTGTCCAGATTTCGTAACGTCTACTGCTGAAGGTTTTAGCCGTATAAGTTTCACGGCCAACATCGATAAGTGCTGGTTTGCCATTGAAGTAAAGTATACATGACCCCAAGTCATTATGGTTATGACTTTCGGCGTTATGACCACCCTTCGCGGCAAAGAAGAAACCATCTGACGAACCGGCATTGTCGCGGGCACCTGCGATTTGGGTCTCTGGAAGCCAAAAATCACCTGTAAGGGCATCTGCAACTTCGGCTTTTTTAATTTCTTCCAAATGCATCAACTGCATGATCTGTTCATCCACTTTTCCTTCAGGGATGTTGCTTCCCCAATTTTGTTTTTTGGCCAGAAAAGCGCCGAATTTTTGCATAACGGAATCGCCAATATCTTTTCCGAAACTGTATATGATTTGCGGCCGGCTGCCGGTAATGGCATCGGCATCTGCAAAGTTGATAAAGTAGGGGTAGCTGATGTAAGCTTTGTAAATATAGTTCCCCATATTTTTTATAAGCGGATTTTCATAAACATCAAATTCCCCGCCCGTAGCGCGCTTTAGCAAGTCGAGGCACTGGTATAGGGAAGCCCCTGCCCTTCCCCAATATGAAGGTCCTTCATCGCAGCCGCCATCAGATGGATAAACATTTACAAATTCATCGAGTGAACGGACGACTTTTTGTACGCCCTTTATTTTTTGCTGCGGATCATTTTCCAAAATCAGAATAGCCGTCAGTATATTATGGTTGGTCCAGGGGTTCCAGTTGTTCACTTCCCTGGATCCATCGAGCCCCTGCCACCAGAAATCATTGCGTTCATAGTAGGGGATGACTGCTTTTTTCATTATTTCATCTTTCAATCGTTTGGCAATCAGCGGGTGTATCTTATCAAATTCATCCCTGAATAAAAACCAGGTCCATGAAAGTATATTGGCAATTTCACCTACCCCAAGATCGATGGTGGGCTCATCGGCGTCGGGCAGTCCGTGAGGTGCTTTTTGGGCCGTAAGGTGAGCTGACCAGCCCCACCAGGTTTGTTCACTGTAATACCATGCACCGTTGACAATCTGATCGATAAAGCGCCCCTTTCCTTCAGCCAGTTCACCCATAACAAGTGCCACCAGAGCAGCTTCTGGCCGGGCATATACTTCCTGCCTTCTTTCACCCGATCGTATAATTTCGAGGTAATCTGTGGCTTTAATTGCAGGCCATTCAAAATCAAAATAATTTCCTGCCCTTTCAATATAAATGGAACGCAGATTTTCCGGCAGATTATCCCAGAAATTACGGTCATCGTATCCGGGAAATCCAATATCTTTAAAATTATTTACAAGCACCTGAGAGAGTTTTTTTTCCTGGGCTTCTTTTTGAAGCAAATCCCTTTTTTCATAGGAATATCCTTGCAATGAAAAACCTAACAACAATATATACAACAATAACTTTTTCATAACACCATGTTCTTTTACGCGCAATTTCTAATATTTTTAATCATTTCAGTTCGCTGATTTACATTCAGAAAATTAACCAGAGCTTTTATAGGGGAAAACGCTTACTCCCAGCGCAACCCTGCCTGATTTTTGATTGTGTTCTCCAATCATGCAGAACAAATATCGGTTGATATATGTAATTGCTCCGCCAAACACAAAGAAAATCTTATCTGTTTCCGTTGATTCAACTGTAACTGGAATATGTTTAGCGGTATAAACAATACTTGTTTCCATATAATTTACACTTTTGACCTAATTCATCCTTGAATTAGTCTGTTAGGGAAGTTTTTGCCGAACACAACCCTTCACCAGACTCCTATTCATATTCTGCAATTTCTCTTTATCTTTCAGTTGTTTATCAAAAATCAGTTACCTGAAAGTCGGACTGTTATTGTTTCTTTCCCATTTCGGATAATCCATGCCGGTATTCTGATTTCAAGCCGTTTAAGATTTTCAATCTGACGGTCGAGTTTTAGAGGTGCAGGATAAAGTGAAACAACAGAAATCATCAGTTCAGGATGGGAAATATTTTCAAGTTTTAATATTCTCCCTTCCTGTTTTAAAACTGCTCCTCCTTTTACCAGTTCAACATCAGCCAGTGTCATCAGTTGCCAGATAATCTCTTTTGTTTCACCGGAAATCTCAATTTCATCTTGTATTACCAGAGAATTTTCGCTGTCTTTCATGAAAGTTCTTTTAGCACTTTTCAGTTGTCCCTTAAAAGTGGAAGTCAAATCAACAGTAGCTTCAGGTTGTTCTCCTTTTTTAAAGCCGGTAATGGTGGCCAGTCCCTCTACCTCATGCAAACGGTTATTAACGGTAAGGGTGCTGTGGCCAAAATTATTTTTGGTAAGCAAAGTCCAGCGATCACATTCCTGGCACCTTCCCCAAAGGTCAAACCCCTCACGTTCCAGTTCGTAATAGCTTTGGTTTCCGGGATCAATAACCCACCTGACACCATTTAATTCAAAAATAAAGGAACCGCTGTCCATATTGCCATGATTTACCATTCCCCTTCCTCCTTTACCCCCAAAAAAATACTGATGCGTATCATTTTCGCCCCCTTTAAAAATAACGATAGGATTGGCACCACCACCCATCCATTCAGTGGGAATTTCCTCTTCCCCCTTTTCTTCATATTGAGCCATCCAGACCATGGCAGCGCCTGCAAGCCTCGAAAGTTTGCCCATTTCTGCGGAAGGAAGCAAAAAGCGTTCTTCCTCAAAAAAAGAACGGTTACCTGTTTTTGCTGCAAACCAGGCAAGAGTAATATCTCCCTGTTTGCTTCTCTTGTCACCACAATCGGCAAAATTATAATACCAATCTGAAGGTGCATTGCACAGCACCCTGAAGATGGCACTTTCTTTAAAACCCGGATAACTGAAGTGCCCAAAGTCGGTACCAAAAGCGCTTTCGAGTATAGCAGCCGTAACAACTGAAAAGCTAGTCCCATAGCTCCAGTATGTTGAACCTTCAGGATAGACTCCGTCAGGCATATATTCCGCAAGGGAATAAGGCAGGCCTTCAAGGGCGCGATGAATGGTTTTTGCCGCCAGTTCATAATCTTTTTCAGCAACAGCAATGGAGGCAGCAATCATCCCGCCATTACACACCTGGTTCCAGTTGTTGGTGCCATTTACCCATCCCGGACTTTCACCATTTTCAGGCCAGCTGGGTTTAATGCCTTTTTCAATCAGTGCATTTTGAGCCAATTCAATGGTTTCCTTGGGCAGTTTACCGGCAGTCCAGTCGAGAGCAAATGCCACAGCCATAGCCATTTCAGCAACATCGAGATAATGCGAAGGATTCCAGTCAGAAAAACTACACACAGCCACTACTTCATCATTAATTCGCTTTAACGTTTCAGCATCTTTTTCAATCCGGTACACCATTCCCAGCATGTTCATACGATACAACATTTCACGACTGACCGCAAGCAACCGACGACCTTCCAGTTCCCTTTCAAGAAAAGGTTGTTTTTTTATTTCCCGGACATTTAATTCAATAGCTCTGTACATGTTTTGAATTACCGGATCCGACTTCAATTTATTTTTCAAATTACGTTCTGCAGCTGCATTAAGAACCAGCCTCGGCTGATTTTTCAGCAGGTTCTTTTTTAAGTATTGGACCGAAATTGGGTTTTCAAGTACGGGAATTTTTTTCTCCTCCGGTGGTAAAGCAGATGCTGATGAATATATTAATAACAAAATAACCAAAAAAAAAGGAGAGGTTAAATTATGAAATCCTGTTTTCATTTCTATTGATATTATGTTTCTATACAATAATAATCATTTATGAAAAGCCATTTACTCTTTTAGGCTCTTTTTTCAAGAAGGTTACATGACCTCCTAACTGTATTCCTTCACTTCTACTTCGTTATTGGCTACCAGCAAGGCGTTCATTGCCAGTGCCTGCAACTCGTCTTCACCAGGGTATTCGAATACAGGACCAATAAAATCGACTTTTACCCGGATTGCATGGACAAGACAGTGACTATAAGCCATTCCCCCAGTGAGCAGGATCGCATCCACATTTCCTTCAAGCACAACAGCCATTTCACCAATCATTTTTGACACTTGATAGCAAAGCGCATCCTGTATCAGCCGGGCTTTCATATTTCCGGATGCAGCTAATTTTTCAACCTCACTGGCGTTATTGGTTCCAAGATATCCGACATATCCCCCTTCTCCAACCACCATGCGCCTTACTTGATCTTCGGTATACCTGCCGCTGAAACATAAGCCGATTAACTGCCCTACAGGCAAGGTACCTGCACGCTCGGGACTGAAAGAACCTTCGCCATCGAAAGCATTATTCACATCCACCACTCTGCCTTTCAGATGTGCCCCTACTGATATGCCTCCACCCAAATGGGCCACAATAAGGTTCAATTCTTCATATGTGCAGCCTGTTATTTTAGCATGTGCACGTGCTGTAGCTTTTTGATTCAATGCATGAAAAATGGAATGCCGCTCAAATGCAGGATGACCGGCAATTCGGGCAACTTCGGACAGCTCATCGGTAACTACAGGGTCGGCAATATAAGCAGAGGCATTGGGTATTTGCAAAGCAATATAATCGGCCAGCAGTGGACCCAGATTACTGGCATGATTCCCCAGAACTCCACGGCGGACATGCTCGAGCATGAGATTATTTACCCTGTAAACGCCCGACTGTAACGGGAAAGTCAACCCTCCCCTGCCAATGATTATTTTTATAGAATCCACTTCAATTCCCTCTTCAACCAATGTTTCAATTATCAACCCTTTGCGGAAATCGAACTGATCCACCACATTGTTGTAGCGCATCAGTTCATCCATCGAATGACGGATGGTTTTATTCAATATACATTCACTGTCGAAGTAAACAGCAAATTTGGTTGAAGTAGAACCCGGGTTTATAGCAAGAATCCGATGCATATTTTCATCTGCTTAGCTAATAAGGGAGGCCAGTGCAATGGAATTCAACTTTGTTTTCTCACTATCTCCCCTTGAAGAAACAATGGCGGGCACTTTGGCTCCCACTATAATTCCAGCCATTTGAGCCTTGCAAAGTTTTGAATTGGTTTTGTAAAAAACATTGGCTGCATCGATATTAGGAAACAGCAAACAATCGGCATCGCCTGCCACAGGTGATGTAAAACCTTTTATTGAAGCTGATTCCATACTAATGGCAACATCAAGAGCCATTGGGCCATCAACCAGACCTCCTTCAATCTGTTTATGTTCGGCCATTTTTGCAATGGTAGCTCCGTCCATGCACGACTGAATGGAGATAATAATTTGTTCAGTTGGCGCTATAACTGCCACTTTGGGTAATTTAATTCCCAGTTTATGTGCTGTATCGATCAGAAACTCTGTCATTAAAATTTTTTGCTGCAAATCGGGATAGGGAATGACACCGGCATCGGAAAAAAGCAAGAGCTTTGGATAATTCGGATTTTCCATCAAGGCGACATGACTTAATACTCCCTTTGAGGGAACAAGTCCATATTCCTTCTTTAGCAAAACCTTCATGAATTTATCCGTGGAAACCATCCCTTTCATAATCAATTCCGCCTTACCTTCATTTATCAGTTCTATTGCCTTTTCAGCAGCTTCTCGTTCTGATCGGGTATGAATGACATCATAGTTGCAAATATCGATATTCAATTCACTTAAGGTTTCTTCAATCTTCCCCTTATCACCGGTAAGTATAGCAGAAACCAGTCCCAGTTCCACAGCATCATTCAGGGCTTCAAGGGTGTTTATATCCACCCCATTTACCGTAACAAGCCTTTTTTCAGGCTGTTTCTTTACGACTTCAAGTAAATCATTAAAACTTTTTATTTCCATTGATTCTGTTTTCTACGAAATTAGAACATTCACTTCTACTATTAGATAACATTTCTCAGTTTAAATTATACATTTCACCTGTTTTTGGTGTTGATGTTATCCAAATCATTGTCTGTAATCATCAAAGTTAACAAAAGCAGCCACTTCCCTAGCGATTTCCAGCTCCTCGTTTGCCGCCACTACTGCCACAGCAACTGGTGAATTTAATTGACTGATTACTGCATCTTGTGCACCCGGATTTTCATTTTTACCGGCATCCGGATTTATTCCCAAAAACTGCAATCCTTTGCAAATTTCAGCTCTTGCCCTGCTGCTGTTTTCTCCTATACCTCCAGTAAATACAAGTGCATCAATTCCTTCCAGCGCAGCGGCATAAGCACCTATGTATTTCCTGACACGGTAATGGTAAACATCGAGAGCTGTATGTGCCCACATATTCCCTTTATCTGCGGCCTCTTCTACAGCTCTGTAATCGGATGAAACTCCCGACAGACCGAGCAGGCCACCTTCATTATTTATCAGGTTCTGAATTCTGGCAGCTGAAAACTTGTAATTTTTCATCAAATACGTGAGGATTCCTGCATCGATATCTCCGCATCGGCTGCCCATAACCAGCCCTTCAACCGGCGTTAATCCCATAGAGGTATCAATTGACTTTCCATTTTTCACAGCTGCCATAGAAGCACCGTTTCCCAAATGACAGGAAATAATTCTGCTTTTTTCAATTGATAAGCCTGTCAAATTGCAAGCTTTATGGGAAGCATATTTATGAGAGATTCCATGAAAACCATACCGCCTTATGCGGTGTTTCTTATTCCAGGCGGGGGAAATCCCGTAAAGGAAGGCCCTTGGCGGCATTGAGGAGTGAAAGGATGTATCAAATACACCCGCCTGCAGAATATCAGGCAGATACTTCTGAACAGCCCGGATGCCCTCCAGATTTGCCGGATAATGCAGCGGCGCTAGCCATAAAGAGCCCTTCATCCAGGATATCAGCTTTTCAGAAATCAATTCACAACCCCCACTCTTCTCTCCTCCGTGAATCAACCTGTGTCCAACAACATCCAACTCATTGAGCGATGAAAGGCATTTGGATTCAGGAAGTACCATTTTATCAAATATTGTCTGGAATATTACCGGATATGAAAACTGCTTTATCAAAACAGTGGAATTCCAGCCATCAGTATTAAAATAAAAATCTGTATCTCCATGCTCATTTATCATTGCTTTGCCTTTCATCAGCAGTTTCTCACCGGGCATTTCAAACACCTGAAATTTAACAGATGAACTCCCACTGTTTATTACAAGAATATTCATTTGAAGCACGATTTTTTTGAAATATACTAAAACACTTTGTATTGAACACACTCAATACAAAAATTCAAACTTAAATCAAATTTGTAACAGATAATTGAAAATTATTTTTTACAAAACATTTTTTTTATGTATATTACTGCATAAAGAGATTGGGTTAATTAAAAGTTCCAGATTAAGTAACATGTCAGGGGTTCATGTACAATATTTTTTTTTCTGTTTCATCTTCGAATATTCATGCGAAGCTTTAATAAATACGAACCAATTTGATCGATTTTCCACAGGAAAAAAAAGATCAAGGGGAGTTTTTTGCTCAAACAGCTTGGTATGAACTGTATAAATTAAAATTTTTATTCATTAAATTATTTAAATTCTAAGTTATGGTAAATAAAATCACCAGTCTTTCCGAATATTTTAAGAGGTATCAGGAAAGTGTTGACGATCCCCAAGCCTTTTGGTCAGGTATAGCTGAAAATTACAACTGGCAAAAAAAATGGGAAAAGGTGCTCGACTGGAAGTTTGAAGGAAAGGGTGCACCCGATGTGAATTGGTTTGTAAACGGCAAATTGAATATTACAGAAAACATTTTTGAGCGAAATATACCTGCGCGAAAAGATCAGGTGGCTATAATCTGGGAACCAAATGATCCAAAGGAACAGGAATTGAAAATAACTTATGGTGAATTATTTGAAAAAGTAAAACAATTTGCCAATGCATTGAAAAAAATTGGTGTAAAGAAAGGGGACCGGGTGGCCATTTATCTTCCGATGGTACCTGAACTTGCTATAGCCATGTTGGCCTGTGCTCGGATTGGAGCCATTCATTCCATAATATTTGCAGGTTTTTCTGCATCTGCACTTGCTGATAGGATAATTGATGCCCAGGCTAAAATTCTGATTACTTCAGACGGAGGATTCAGAGGAGCAAAATCCATTCATCTTAAAAACATTGCCGATGAAGCATTAAATAATTGTCCTTCCATTGAATTTTCAGTGGTCCTTAAAAGGACTGAAGAGAAAGTTCAATGGGTAGAGGGTCGGGATGTATGGTGGCATGATATTATCAATGGTGTAGATTCGGAAAACGATGCCGAAGCAATGGATTCCGAAGATATTCTATTCATTCTCTACACTTCAGGATCAACCGGAAAGCCAAAAGGAGTAGTGCATACAACTGCAGGGTACATGATATTCTCTGAATATACCTTCAGAAATGTTTTTCAGTATAATGATGGAGATATTTATTGGTGCACAGCTGATATAGGATGGGTAACCGGTCATTCCTATATTGTTTATGGCCCGCTGCTTGCAGGCGCCACCTCTGTAATGTTTGAAGGCGTACCTACCTGGCCGGATGCAGGGAGATTCTGGGACGTGGTGGATAAATACAAGATAACGCAGTTTTATACTGCTCCCACAGCCATCCGTGCGCTGATTGCACAAGGTGATAACTGGGTATTGAAACATGATTTAAGTTCACTTAAGGTTCTTGGTACCGTTGGAGAACCCATCAATGAGGAAGCCTGGCGATGGTACCATGATATGATAGGAAAATCGCGCTGCCCCATTGTAGATACCTGGTGGCAAACTGAAACAGGAGGCATTATGATTAGTCCATTGGCAGGAATAACACCAACTAAACCCTCACATGCCACCCTGCCCCTGCCTGGTATACAACCTATTCTGGTAGATCCGGAAGGAAATGAAATGAAGGGGAACAGTGTGGAAGGAATCCTTTGCATTAAATATCCATGGCCTGGAATGCTACGTACAACTTACGGAGATCACCAACGCTGTTTTACCACTTATTTCTCAGCATTCAGGGGCCTTTATCTTACGGGTGATGGGGCCAAACGTGATGAAGAAGGATATTACCGAATTATTGGACGTATTGATGATGTAATTAATGTATCGGGACATAGAATTGGAACCGCAGAAGTAGAAGATGCTATCAATCAGCATCCTAAAGTAGTGGAATCAGCAGTTGTTGGATTTCCTCACGAAATTAAAGGTTCGGGTATCTATGCCTATGTTATCTGTGAAGATTTATCGGACAGGGAAATGGCAACCATTGAAAATGAAATAAAAGACACTGTCAATAAATTTATCGGTCCAATAGCAAAACCCGATAAAATACAAATTGTAAGCGGTTTGCCAAAAACCCGTTCAGGAAAAATAATGCGACGCATTTTAAGGAAAATTGGTGAAGGTGATGCCACCAACTTAGGAGACACCTCTACCCTTCTTGATCCCGGTGTCGTTGATGAGATAATCAGTGGAGCAAAAGTAGAAGTAAAACGCTGATACTATAAATTTTGGCATCTTCTGAAGGAAGATGCCTTTTTTTTTTAATTCATAAATAACAGCAATGATGAAGAACCAAAAAGCATTTAACCGTGGATTTGTAATTCTTGGTGCCATTCTGATTCAACTTGCCTTGGGAGCAATTTATGCATGGTCGGTATATACCAAGCTGCTTGTTGAAGAAGGTTGGACAAGAACACAAACTCAACTTGTATTTTCAACAGGGTTGGCAGTATTTGCCATAGTGATGGTATTAGCAGGACGTATGTTGCCAAAAACAGGTCCCAGGAAACTGGCATTTGCAGGTGGAATCATACTTGGATTAGGATATATTTTATCGGGCATCTTTGGAGCGGAGAATTTTATTCCTACTTTATTTTTTGTCGGAGTAATGGGAGGCATTGGTATTGGCCTGGGCTATGTTGTTCCAATCGCGGTTGGAATGAGATGGTTTCCCGATAAAAAAGGAATGATAACCGGCCTGGCAGTTGCAGGATTCGGTTTTGGAGCTACCTTATGGATGGCGGTTGCCGACCGTTTGGGGACACTTGGCGGAGGAGAACTTCTTTCCCGGATAGGACTTTCATCTACATTTATTGTTTATGGAATAGCATATCTTGTCATTGTATCAGTAGGAAGTATCTGGATGAAATTTCCACCTGATGGATGGGCACCAAAAGGATGGGTTCCACCTGAGGCAACAAAAACAAATTCGGCAGGAACGCTCAATTTCAGAAGTAATGAAATGTTGCAAACACCTCAATATTATCTTATCCTGTTGACATTTACTTTCAGTGCTGCCGCAGGATTAATGAGCATTGGGTTGATGCGCCTGTGGCCGCAGGAAGCCCTCACGCAGGCAGGGCTAACACCAGAAGCTGCCGGTGCGGCAGCGACTATGGCAATGGCCGTATTTTTTGCCTTATCAAATGGTCTGGGCCGCATCTTGTGGGGAATGATAAGTGACAATATTGGGAGAAAACGTTCTATCATAATTATGATGGCGACACAAGGAGTGTTTGTGATTCTTTTTCAGTGGATGGCAGGCAATATCTATACCCTTTATTTATTTGCAGTCTTCATTGGATTTAATTTTGGTGGCAATTTTGCCCTGTTTCCAACTATAACTGCAGATACTTTTGGAACAAAATATGTTGGACAGAATTACGGATGGGTTTTTCTGGCATATGCGGCAGGTGGCATTGTCGGACCGGTAATGGGTGGCAAGTTAGGTGATTTAAATAATTTTCCACTTGCATTTACTATTTGCGGCATCCTTTGTTTTATAGCAGTGATTACAATAGGCATGGTAGTTCCGGCAAGGCAATCGATGGGAAAAGAAACCGTTGGGTCAGGAATGGGAGTAAAACAGCCAAGTATTAATTAAACAGCATTTTTTCGGGTAGAGGTTTTATCTGTGAATCCCCACTTTTTAAATCCTTTTGGAGTTAGAATCTTATTGCCTCTATATATCCCTGATATCAATTAAAAATTAGAAAGACAAAGCTACTTTTAAGCATTTTTATCTGATTTTATGTTTTTAAACAGGTATTTTAAAAGTTGTTTTTAAACATAGAATTACAAATTTATAGCCTGGAATTAACTTTACAGAGTTGGCTGTTAGCGACTTTACTATAAATTTGAATAAATGCATCAAACATTTAAAAAATTTCCTAACGTGATTTTTTTTACTGATTTTTATGGACGAATTCTTTCATCTTTGATATCAGGTTAATAACATTTATAATAAAAACATAACAATGGCCATAAAAAAGTTAGACAGCATTTTTAAACCGAAGCGAATAGCACTTATTGGAGTATCAAATAATCCAAACAGCGTTGGAGGAATAACTCTAAGAAATCTTGTTGGAGGAGGATATAACGGAGTGGTATATCCTGTTAATCCTAAAAGGGAGGCAGTATTTGGAATACCCTGTTACCCCGATGTAAAAAGTTTACCAAAAATACCCGATCTGGCAGTAATTATGACATCTGCCAAATTTGTCCCTCAACTTGTGCGGGAATGTGGGGAGGTGGGTATCCACGGCATTATTATTATGTCGGCAGGTTTTAAAGAAGCTGGAGAAGAAGGAAAATTACTGGAAGAACAGGTAAAAGCCGAAAAGGCAAAATTCCCCGACATGAGGGTTATTGGCCCTAATTGCCTGGGAATTTTAGTTCCGGGACTCAGTATGAACGTCAGCTTTGCCAATGGAATGCCTGAAAAAGGACATGTGGCATTTATATCTCAGTCGGGTGCCCTATGTACCTCTGTGCTTGATTGGGCATATGAGTCACGTATAGGTTTTTCCTACTTTGTATCCATAGGAAATTCCATGGATGTAAATTTTGGGGATTTAATTGATTATTTCGGACAAGATCCCAGCACCAAATCGATTGTACTCTATGTTGAATCCCTTTCAAACGCACGCACCTTTATGTCAGCTGCCCGTGCATTTTCCCGCGAAAAGCCAATTATCGTTTACAAATCGGGAAGATTTCCTGAATCAGCAGCAGCGGCAGCATCCCACACAGGTGCACTGGCATCGGAAGATTCCATTTATGATGCCGTTTTTCGCAGAGCAGGATTGGCTCGTGTATATGATTTTGGAAATATATTTGATTTCACCGATTTGGTTGGACGTAAACGCATACCAAAAGGAAATCGATTAGCCATAGTAACAAATGCAGGCGGACCTGGGGTAATGGCTACCGACTCGCTTATTTCATGGGGTGGAAAACTGGTTAAGCTTTCTGATGAAACCATGAAAAAACTAAACGAATACCTTCCTCCATTCTGGTCTCACGGTAATCCGGTTGATGTGCTGGGAGATGCCACACCTGAGCGTTTCGCAAGGGCTACAGAAATTGTTCTTGAAGACAAGGAGGTAGATGCCGTGCTTGTGCTGTTAACTCCCCAGGCAATGACAGCGCCTACCGAAACTGCTGAAGCCATTGCACAAATGGCTTCAGCAACGTCAAAAACGATTATGGCTGCATGGCTTGGAGGAGCCAGCATGCGCGACGGCATACAAGTATTCAATCGTTCCGGAATATCAAATTACTCCACTCCAGAACAGGCTATAAGAGCATTTATGACATTATCTCATTATGCCAAGAATCTGACCATGTTGTTTGAAACACCTAAGGAAGTACCAGTTTCTTTTCAGTACGACCGTTACGAACTAAGAAAAAAGTACCTGAAAAATGTATTTCCAAAGGCAAAAATCCTGAATGAAGACGATTCTAAAATGCTGGTAAACGATTATGGAATCGATACTACTCATCCAACTCCCGCATACAATGAAGATGAAGCGGTTGATATAGCAAAGAAAAAAGGGTATCCGGTAGTTCTGAAAATTTATTCTCCCGATATTACTCATAAATCGGATGTTGGAGGCGTTGCATTGAACATTAAAACCGATGAAATGGTGCGGGCAACTTTTAAAAATATGGTGAAAACTGCTTCCGCAAAAAGACCCGATGCAACAATTGAGGGTGTTACCGTTCAGCGAATGGTTGATACGAAGGATGCAGTGGAACTTATACTCGGTACTAAAAAAGACCCATCCTTCGGTACAGTAATGTTGGTTGGAATGGGAGGAACAAGTGCTGAACTCTTTAAGGATAAGCGTCTGGAGTTCCCGCCATTGAACGAAAGCCTGGCACAGCAAATGCTGGAATCTCTCCAGATTTATCCACTGCTTGAAGGATATCGTGGAGCTTCAAGAAAAAATATTGAAAAATTAGTAGAGGTACTTATCCGCATGTCGTATCTGGCAGCCGATTATCCCGAAATAAAGGAGTTGGATATAAATCCATTAATTGTTACACCTACTGATGTAATTGCATTAGATGCCCGTATTGTGGTCGACGAGGAAGTAATGCAACGACCGGTGAAAGAATATTCACACCTGATACTTAGACCTTATCCCGAAAGCCTTATTAACACCACAAGCCTTAAAGATGGTTCACCTGTTATCTTGCGGCCTATTAAACCTGAAGATGAACCTATGTGGTTGGAGCTTTTGGCAAGTTGTTCCAAGGAATCGATTTATCATCGTTTCAGATATGATTTCTATTTTGATTCGCACGAAGTAGCCACACAGTTCTGCTTCATTGATTACGACCGTGAAATTGCCATTGTCGCTGAAATTGAAGAAGAGGGAAAGAAAAAAATAATTGGCGTTGGAAGGCTTATTGCCGATCCCGATGTGGAAATAATGGAGTATGCAATATTAATAACAGATGCCTGGCAAAAAAAGGAACTTGGCTATATCCTGACCAACTATTGTATGGAAATAGCTAAAAACAGGGAAATCAAAACACTGGTTGCTGAAACTACCCGTGATAATAAACCTATGATTTCAGTGTTCAGGAAATTGAACTTTAAAATCAGGTTCAATGAAGACTCCACAGTCTCTGTGCGTAAAGACCTAACTGAAGAATAATAATCTTTTCTGAACGTTAAACTCCCGGCAGAAGTAATTCTCATCCGGGAGTTTTGCAACCCAGGTAAATGGATATAAACAAAATTAATGAAGCAGTTAAGCTAATCCGGAAATCAAAATATATGGTTGCCTTTACAGGTGCCGGAATTTCCGTTGAAAGTGGCATTCCACCCTTCCGGGGTGCCGGAGGATTATGGAATACAACCCATCCTATTTTCCTGGAAATAGAGTATTTCAAAAAGAAACCTCTTCAGTCATGGAAAAAAATCAAGGAGATATTTTACGACAAGCTGGGGGATGCTGAACCAAATGAAGCTCACGAAATTCTGGCCAAAATGGAAAAACGTAGTTTCATTGAATCTGTGATTACCCAAAACATCGATCACCTTCACCAGAAAGCAGGAAGTAAATATGTTTATGAACTGCATGGAAATTACAGGCAACTTATCTGCATCGAGTGCGGCTCAGAATATGATTTAAGCTTTGCCGATTTTGATTTTCTACCCCCTACCTGCTTTATCTGCAAAGGGATTTTAAAACCTGACATGGTTTTTTTTAATGAACCCATTCCTCAATTTGCCAAAAAACGTTCACTAGATGAAGCAAAAAAAACAGACCTTCTGCTAATAATTGGAACAAATGCCGAAGTACTTCCAGCTGCTGAAATACCAGAAATTGCAAAAAAAACCGGTGCAAAAATCATTGAAATCAATATTAAACCCTCACCGTTTACTCAAACAGTTACAGATGTATTCATAGAAGCAAAGGCTACAGTAGCTATGGAAGAAATTAGCAGGAGGCTCTATTTATAATGGATCATTCAAAAAATCTAATTAGGGAAAGGTTCAGATATCTTTTTTCAAAAACATGAAGGATAAATCAATTACAGCTTTTATTTATCAAACAATAAACTTTTATGAACAACTACTAGTTACTAATGTATGGAATAATAAATAGGGCCTGCTGAAAAACTCAGGCCATGATTCTATAATTAATTCTGTTAGGTTTTCCTATTTGACTATACATTTTGTAGTATATCTCTTTAGGAGTTGCAATTTCTTTTAAAAAGATCTCATTCATTCTTGCTGAAAAACTTTCTACCCGCCTGATTAAAAGGCACGGGAGTGCCACCCCGGCCAATTTGACCAGGTTAAGCACCAAAATGATGCTGGCAATCCATGATTCACTGGTATTCATCAGCCTGGCTTTTATACGGTTTAATCCATATGCTGTTTTAGCCTGACCAAATTTACCTTCGATTGGATTACGCTCTCCCGGTCTTACGTGAATCTGCACTGCCGAGGGACGTCCAAGAGGCTTGGCTATTAGCCTGATGCCCTTTTCTTTCAATGCTGCCCGATTGGCGCGGGTACAATAGATCTGGTCAGCAAGTAACTCGCGCGGATAAAATCCAAAACGCTGATGGTACTTTTCAACATATTCCATCATCTGGCTTCCTTCATTAAAAGCATCCCAGCTTATCTGGTCCAGAAATGAGATGCCATCAACAATAGAAACATGAATCTTTGAACCAAACTCAACCTTTGCCTGTGCCTTGCCTCTTACAATTGGTCTCACATGTGGCTGGTGAATGCTGACAATCCTGTCCTCGACAGAATGTGTTTTATCATCATACATCTTTTTCTGCTGCTGATAAAGCATAGTGATTACCAACAGGTATTTATAATTTTTAGGGTTCAGAGGTATCGTAGAGTATGAATTGAGAAGACGGTTAATGGAATTGAAATTACGCTTTAAAAAACGAAGTTGACTTGCTATTGCTTTGCGGGTTTCCTGGCGCCGTTTATTCTTTTTTTGAGCTGTTTTCAAATAGCGTTTGCGGGCAACCTGACGATAGGTTCTGGGTTTCTTTTCGTGCAGCGAGGGGTTATAAAGTACATCTATCAACTCCTCAGACTTCTTTCTGGCAGTTGATAATAAATCCAGATCTGTTGGATAAGCAATGTTCTGAGGGCATGCAGTCGCATCGAAGATGACCCTCCCTTTGTTGCTAATGTTATTGTTAGCTTCAGAATCATCTTTTTTATCATTATCTGAATCTTTATCTATGACTGTAACGTCTTTGGAGTCAGTCATTTTAGTTTTCAGTGCAATTATTTTTTCATTAATGGCATTTAAGCTATCCATTCCTAATCGCTTGCGGAACTCAACAAATAACGAAGCATCAAAAGGTGCTTCTGGTGTAAAGGATGAGTAGCCTAAGAAGTATTGCATGTACATGTTTTCTGAAATCTGGTCAACTGTCTCACGGTCATCCAGATTACACATATGCTTTATGATCAGGGAGGCTATTACAACTCTGGGGCTTATAGCTGGCCTGCCAGTTGTGGCAACTCCAACATGCTTCAGGTAAAGATTGCAAATCTCATCCCATGGAATCAATTCAGCTAAAACTACCCATCGGTTTTTCTTGTTCAGATGCTGCTCAAAGGGAGTGTGAAAACATTCCAGGGAAAGTTGATTCGGACTAACATACACCGGAGCAGGTGCATGCTTTTTTCTTGCCTTATTCATATATCCTTGTACTTATTACTACAAAAATGGCGATAAGTTTCTATAAATCAAATAAAAATTGTTTCTAAGCAGACCCTAAATAGAAACTATCTGTCGCATTAAGGAAAATCAATTCGTTACCGAAGGCAATCATTCAAATCGCAAAGGCATGGGAGCTGACGGACGAAAATTATAAAAATCCTGCTTAACTTGTTCTTCTATCAATACTCCGGCAAAACTTACATCGGAAGGAGAAAATGGGTAGAATGCAAAACGTATCTGAAATGTTCTAAATACAAGATGTTCGTTGTGAAAACGCATACCAAATCCAAGTCCACTATAGTAGTTCTGTGTAAAAATGAGTGATTTATTGGAACCAATAATACCCAAATCAGCAAAACCAAATGCAGCCATTCTGAATCTGTAAAATTGTTGAGGCAGAAACATAACATATTCCAGATCAAGACTTAAGCGCTGTTTACCTATTGCATTCTCACTTTTAAACCCCCGGATATGATCATCTCGGTTTAGATTCAGATTCTCTATTTCAAATCGTCTGATACCTAACAAGTAATTCGACCGGACAAATAATCTAAGCCGTTTTTTTCCTGCGCTTATCTGTCGTGAAATATAATTAACCCCCACCTGAATCTGTCCCTGCTCATATTCATTATTTCTAAAGTATCCGCCAATACCTCCGGCAAGATAAAGATATCCTTGCTGTTTTACTAGCAGATTACCATTTGATAAAAATAAATGGGCATAATGTCGGTTCCCAAATTCATTGACATCGAACCCATAAATAAGTTCGTTTTTAAATCCTTCAGGAATGTCTTCAGTAATTCCATAACTATAAATTAGTTGGTCCTGGGTATAATACCGTTGGGAAAAAGTAATTCCGGCAAGGTACAAGGTGCTGTTAGAAAAGTATTGATTATTTTCATGCACAGGTTCAGGTCTTTTAAAGAATCTGTGATTATAGATTCCTGCCGTTATTACCATTTGAGAATTCTGAATGTAATTTGGTTTAACGGGAAAACTTCTTCCTCCCCATGCACTAAAAAAAGACAGGTTCATAGGTATATCAGTCTGAATAGGATGGTGTTCTTCTATCCTTTCTGTCCTGTACATTCTTAATGCTGAACCACCATACCCCCAGATAACAGAAGGAGTAAAAAAAGGTTTATCCACAACAAGGCTAAAACCTTCTCTTTTATAGGTGTTCATATAACCCGCAGTAATATCCAGGAATTTTCCATTTATATTATTTATTTTATAAAAAGTTTCCAGCCCGGCATAAGGTTGACTCCTCAAATGTCCAACAAACCGAAAAGAAATTTCATGCCCTATACCAAAAATATTTTGATTGTATATTTCCAGGGCGGCCGATTTTATACCATTCGCATCTCCTGTAATTCCAAAAGGAAATCTATCCTTTGTCAATACATGCACTTTTACAAGACCTTTATAAATTGAATCCTGCTCCAGAATAAATTTAACATCCTGAATATATCGGAGTGAGCGGATTAATCGTTCGTTTTCGTACATTATATCCGGATCGAGAAAATCACCTACCTCAAAAAGAAGCATCTTAGCTATGGTACTTTTACCCGATGTAGTATATATAGCATTGGAAGTTTTCTCAACCCATGATTTTGCCTGCCGGGTTGTATCTTCTAAGCTAGGTCCAAATGCTTTCAAGGTATTTATAGAAATTTCCGAAATGATTTTTCCTTCCATTCTTGCATAATAATTATAGGCAGCGGTATCGCCCCCTTCTGAAGCTCTTGGCTTGGAAATTAAAAAATCATATATCAGGCCGGTAAAAGAGTTCTTTCTGGCTTTATGCTCCAGGCTGTCATAAAACAATTCGTATTTTTCTTCTTTTATATTGCCTGAAATAATTGTATCGCTTCTATCACTCTGCGCCAATACAGAATGCCATGGGAGCAACAAAGCTATAATGAATATAACTAATGCAGATTTGAATAAAATTATATTTCCTTTCCTCAAATTTTCTTTCTTTTCCAACTTTTAACGGATGGTTTTTAAATTACCCGAAAAATAATGATTTTCAGAAGTTCAAATCAAACATGCTGCTGTTAATTTAAGTTAAAGCTCCTGAAAAAAAACCTAAAGCATCTGTAATTTCAGCAATACCGCCCTGTAGTGATTCGTTTTCCTTGTTCAGGAAATCACCCGTTAATTTTATACTTTTGCCGAGTGGGAAAACTTTATAAAATATATAGAAAAAATATCTATGGAATAATAGGTACTCTTGTATTTCATATTCTGCTTTTTTCCATTTTTCTGCTAGCCGATGTTGAACGGAAAGGTGACCTGCAAGAGGAAGAGTTATTGATTGAATTTCCGGAGTTAACAGCTGAGCCTGAAATTCCCGAGGAAGAATTAGAAACCTTGGAACAGCAGGAAAGTGAACCTGTTCCCAATGAAGCTTCATCCCCTCTTTCGGAGACCCAAAGCAGTCGAACCAACATAGCTTCAAACAGATTGGCACAAAATGATAAATTTTTTGACGAGGATTACAGGAAAGAACTGGAAAATGCAAAAAAACTGGTTTCTGATGTTAACAACCAGCTTTCCAAAGAAAAAGTAAACCTTGATGATATTAAAATGCCCGTTCGTACAACGGATGGCATGAATCCTGACTCAATAGGCAATAAAGTATATACAGGAGAGAGTAATATTGTTTACTACCTTGAAAACAGATATCACCGAAGCCTGCCAATACCAGTATACCTAACAAAAAAAGGAGGAAAAGTAGTAGTAAATATTACAGTAAACCGTCAGGGAAAGGTTATTGAAGCAGAACCGCAAAAAACTTCAGGAGTGCACGACGAACAGCTGTATATGTATGCAAAGGCAGCTGCTTCACGTACACTTTTCAATACCAGCTCCAATGCTCCCGACCCCCAACACGGAACAATCCATTATACATTTGTACCACAGTAATGTAAATATATAATTCATTGATCTTTAACATGATTTAACACACATTTGTTGTAAATATACTCCAAAAATTCTATATTTGTATTACGTTTATTTTCATAAGTTTAGGTTTAGTTAGGTTAGTTAGTTTAATGAGAAAAGGATGGGTTGTTGAACCCATCCTTCTTATTTTATTCTACCTGTTAAAGCAAATCCTTTCTCATAATTATTTTCAAATAACGTAAACCCTTTCCTGATAGGTTTTCCTGAAATACCTTAAATTCAGAAACTTTTTCTTTCATAATGTCTGTTCCATTTGCTATTGAGGATTCAGTAAAAAAAAATAACCTGAGGTTTTTTATGAAAAACAATCATTAGTGTCCGGTAAAAAATAGTATTAATCCGGGCGGTACTTTTTCAATACCACCCGGAATGTCTGCTCCGTAAATAACTGATGCCTTTCCAGGAACTTCCTGCGAGCTACCAAAGTTAGTTCAAAGTTAGTATAGAGCTAGTATAAAGATAGTATAAAGATAGTTAATGACTAACTTTGGACTATATTTATATATAGAATTTACTATATTAAAACTCATTCTCGTAGGGTAAAAAATAGTATCAATCCAGCGGTACTTTTCAATACCATCCGGAATGTCTGCTTTTGAGTTAATGCTTGCCAATCTTTTAATAACCCTGGTGAAAAGCCGGGTAAAACGCAATTGGGCTTTTTCCAATCCAGTTTCAATAATCGGGCAACAGTTGATGAACTACATCTATTTATATGGCTTCTTAGAGAAACCGGAAGGCAGTTGGAGGATTATAAAAGAAAATAATTGAAATATCAAAATCCGCTATTTCCGGAAATAGAGGGGGCTTACTTTTGAACATGAAAAACACAATTACTGATTAACTGCATGTTAAAAATAAAGAATTATAAATATTCCGGTTTACGGACAACAATGAAAAAGAATGTAAAATGAGATAGATTACTTTAAATTCATTCTAAATTAGAGATAATCACACTTTACGCATTCAATAATCTATATATTTAGCGCTATTAAAAGGAAAATAGTTATTCATACCACAACTTTTAATGTGGATTTTTGTTAATTTTTGTGACATTTTAGAGAAAATTCAACAAACAAAAATAATACAGCATGTTTGATTTAGACCTGATTAAAAAAATATATTCAGAATTACCTGAAAAAGTAAAAAGGGCACGGGAAAAACTTAACCGGCCAATGACCTACGCCGAAAAAATTCTGTATTCTCATTTGTACAACCATGAGAAACTGGAAATATTCAATCGGGGGAAGAATTATGTCGATTTTGCTCCCGACCGTGTCGCCATGCAAGATGCTACTGCGCAAATGGCGTTGTTACAGTTTATGAATTCGGGAAAGGAAACAACAGCCGTGCCTTCCACTGTTCATTGTGATCATCTTATTCAGGCCCAGGTTGATGGAAAAACTGATTTGGGAGTTTCTTTTAATGTCAATAAGGAGGTTTTTAACTTTCTTGAATCGGTATCAAATAAATACGGTATTGGGTTCTGGAAACCCGGAGCCGGAATTATTCACCAGGTCGTTCTCGAAAACTACGCATTTCCCGGAGGTATGATGATTGGAACAGATTCACATACACCAAATGCAGGAGGTCTTGGTATGGTTGCAATTGGTGTAGGAGGTGCCGATGCAGTGGATGTTATGGCCGGTATGCCCTGGGAACTGAAAATGCCCAAACTGATTGGGATAAAACTAACAGGAAAATTGAATGGTTGGGCAGCTCCAAAAGACATCATTTTGAAAGTAGCCGGAATTTTAACAGTAAAAGGAGGAACCGGAGCTATTATAGAATATTTTGGCGAAGGAGCGGAATCCATTTCATCAACAGGAAAGGGAACCATATGTAATATGGGAGCAGAAGTAGGGGCAACAACAAGTATTTTTGCCTTCGACAATAGCATGCATCGATACCTGAAGGCCACCGGAAGAAAGGAAGTTGCAGAAATGGCCGGCGAGATGAAAGATTTCCTGACCTCAGATCCAGAAGTACATAAAAATCCAGAACAATATTACGATCAGCTCATCGAAATCAATCTTTCTGAACTCGAGCCGTATGTGAATGGACCTTTTACTCCTGACCTTGCAACACCGGTTTCTGAGATGAAACAAACGGCAAAAGAACATGGATGGCCGCTGGAGGTGTCAGTTGGGCTTATTGGAAGCTGCACAAATTCATCCTATGAAGACATCTCACGGGCTGCATCCATTGCAAAACAGGCTGTTGATAAAGGATTGAAAGTACGGTCAGAGTTCACCATCACTCCGGGTTCAGAACAAGTGAGATATACCATCGAACGGGATGGATACATTGATATTTTCGAACAAATGGGAGGAAAAGTTTTTGCCAATGCCTGCGGTCCTTGTATCGGTCAATGGGCTCGCGCCGGTGCTGACAAAAAGGAAAAAAATACCATAGTTCATTCATTTAACAGAAATTTCTCAAAAAGAAACGATGGCAATCCCAATACTCATGCATTTGTCACTTCACCCGAATTGGTTACAGCCATAGCCATATCAGGACGACTTGATTTCAACCCACTCCAGGATACTATTTCAGGAAAAAACGGTGAACCTGTTAAACTGGACCCTCCAACCGGTTTTGAATTACCTGTCAAAGGTTTTGACGTTAAGGATTCCGGTTATCAGGCTCCTGCCACTGATGGCTCTAAAATAAAAATAAAGGTTGAACCAACTTCAAACCGATTGCAGTTACTTGAGCCATTTGAACCCTGGGATGGAAGAAATATTACCGGTGCCAAACTTCTTATAAAAGCCCTGGGAAAATGTACCACCGACCATATATCAATGGCAGGCCCTTGGCTTAGGTTCCGCGGTCATCTCGACAATATTTCAAATAACCTGCTTATTGGGGCTATAAATGCTTTTAACAATGATTCGAATAATGTAAAAAGCCAGCTTACTGGTGAGTATGGAGAAGTGCCTAAAGTACAACGAGAATATAAGGCACAACGAATCCCTACAATTATTGTAGGGGATCATAATTACGGAGAAGGCTCATCACGTGAACATGCTGCCATGGAACCCAGGCATCTTGGTGTAGTTGCAGTTATTGTAAAATCCTTTGCACGAATCCATGAAACCAACCTGAAAAAGCAAGGAATGCTGGGGTTTACTTTCGACAATGAAAACCAGTACGATATCATTCAGGAAGATGATACCTTTAATTTTCTTGATTTGGATGAATTTACAGAAGGTAAACAGCTTTTATTGGAGGTAGTTCATGCCGATGGTTCAAAAGACTATGTAAAACTGAACCATACGTATAACCAGCAACAAATTGAGTGGTTTAAAGCAGGATCTGCATTGAATATGATCAGAAAGCAAACCGTTTAAACACAAGTTTGCTCCGTTTATTAATGAGCCAGAACAAAAACTAAATTTTAACAAAAAATAATTGAGAATGCAAAAAATCAAAGTGCAAAATCCTGTTGTTGAACTCAATGGCGACGAAATGACAAGAGTTATCTGGAATTTTATTAAAGAAAAACTTATTCTGCCATATCTCGACATTGATCTGAAATATTACGATTTAGGAATTGAAAGCCGCGATGCTACTGATGACCAAATAACGGTTGACGCAGCATATGCTATTAGAAAGTATGGCGTGGGAGTAAAATGTGCAACCATTACTCCCGATGAAGTCCGTGTTGATGAATTTGGACTGAAACATATGTGGAAATCCCCCAATGGAACCATTCGTAATATTTTAGGGGGAACTGTTTTTCGGGAACCCATCCTGATAAAAAATATTCCACGCCTCGTACCCGGTTGGAAAAAACCCATCTGCATTGGTCGTCATGCCTTTGGCGATCAATACCGTGCAACTGATTTTGTTACTAAAGGACCAGGGAAATTAACCATAACCTTTACTCCTGACAATGGAAGTGAACCTGTTTCTCATGAAGTATATCATTTTGAAGGCGACGGAGTAGCATTATCGATGTATAATACTGATGAATCCATTTCAGGATTTGCCCGTTCCTGTATGAATCAGGCTCTTCTTAAAAAATGGCCTCTGTACATGTCCACAAAAAATACGATTCTAAAAAAATATGATGGACGTTTTAAAGATATTTTCCAGGAAATCTTCAACAATGAATATAAGCAAAAATTTGAAGAAGCAGGAATTACCTATGAACACCGTCTGATTGATGATATGGTCGCTGCCACTATCAAATGGGAAGGGGGTTTTGTATGGGCCTGCAAAAATTATGATGGCGACGTGCAGAGTGATACGGTTGCACAAGGATTTGGATCTCTCGGACTAATGACATCAACACTTGTAACCCCTGACGGGAAAACGATGGAAGCAGAAGCTGCTCATGGAACTGTAACCCGACACTTCCGACAACACCAAAAAGGAAATCCAACTTCTACAAATCCAATTGCATCCATTTTTGCCTGGACTAGGGGCCTTGAATTCAGGGGAAGACTTGATAATAATAAGGAATTAATTCATTTTGCCAACGCACTTGAAGAAGTATGTATTGAAACCGTAGAATCAGGTAAAATGACAAAAGATCTGGCACTTATTATTCATGAAAAAGACCTGAAACAGGAACATTATCTCTCCACCGAAGAATTTCTGGGGTCCCTGGATGAAAACCTGAAAAAAAAGTTGGGCAACTAAGTAATGAATAAAATTCAAATCATAGATGGATTGCTTCAGGTTCCCGATAAGCCGGTAATACCTTTTATTGAGGGGGATGGTATTGGTATTGACATCACTGCTCCTGCCCAAAGAGTTATTGATGCTGCTGTTAAAAAAGCTTATGGTGAAAATAGAAAAATCATCTGGAAAGAGGTATTGGCCGGAAAGAAGGCATTTCAAAAAACAGGAAGTTATCTTCCCGATGAAACAATCGGTGCTTTCAGGGAATTCCTGGTGGGAATCAAAGGCCCTCTTCAAACTCCTGTTGGTGAAGGAATCCGATCGCTCAATGTTGCTTTAAGGCAGACTCTCGACCTATATGTATGCTTGCGGCCGGTAAGGTGGTTCAAAGGAGTACCTTCTCCCATTCGCTACCCTTCTCTTGTTGATGTGCATATTTTCCGCGAAAATACCGAAGACATTTATGCAGGAATTGAATATATGACGGGTGGTGAAGAGGCAAAAAAACTTAAAGATTTTCTGGTTCAGGAAATGGGAGTAGATAAAATCCGTTTCCCTGAATCTTCATCTTTTGGAATTAAACCCATATCAAAAGAAGGATCTGAACGACTTATAAGAGCAGCTATTTCCTATGCCATTCAAAGAAAGCTGCCCTCTGTGACTTTCGTTCACAAAGGAAACATTATGAAATTTACAGAAGGATCCTTTAAGCAATGGGGATATGATTTGGCAGAAAGAGAATTTGGAGATGCTGTTTTTTCCTGGCGTGAATTTGAAAAAATCAAAAATCAAAAAAACACATCAGAGGCAGAGAAAAAAATGGAAGAAGCTCAAAAAAAAGGTAGGGTAGTTATAAAGGATGTAATAACTGATGCATTTTTACAGGAATCGTTGTTGAAACCATACAACTATTCTGTAATAGCCACTATGAATCTGAACGGAGATTACATCTCCGATCAACTGGCAGCTATGGTAGGAGGTATCGGTATTGCTCCGGGGGCAAACATAAATTCTATGAGTGGCTATGCTATTTTTGAAGCTACTCATGGAACAGCCCCCGATATCGCAGGTCAGGGAAAAGCCAACCCTTCATCACTAATACTTTCAGCAGTAATGATGCTGGAATACATGCAATGGTTTGAAGCTGCCGAACATGTTTATGATGCCATGGAACATGTGTTTGCCAAACGCACGGTAACTTCCGATCTCTTCGTGCAGATGGAAGGAGCAAAATTATTATCTACCAATGCTTTTGCCGATGAAATTATTCATAATATCCATTGACAGAAATAAATAAATCAAAAAAAATAAACAGATGGAATACATTAAGTATCGTTTTTTTCAAAAAGCAAGTCAATGCTCAAAAGAGTTTCAACGAATCAAAAAAGAACATGCCGATGACGTAATTGCCCAGGTAACTTTAGGCCAGGTGTTTTCCGGAATGAAAGGCATTCCGCTGCTGGTTACCGATACCTCCAAACTGGACCCCAATGAGGGCATCCGGTTTAAAGGGTATTCAATACCTGAGCTTCGTGAAAAACTTCCCAAAATTTCACCCGAAGGAGAACCGCTTCCTGAAGGTCTTTTTTATCTCATGCTGATTGGTGAAATACCAACACCAGATGATGTAACAAACCTGTCAAAAGATTTTGCCACAAGGGCACATGTCCCGCAACATGTTTTTGATGTAATTGATGCCTTGCCAAAGAATTCACGTCCCATGACTCAGTTCAGTGCTGCCATTATTGCAATGGCCACCGAATCAATATTTCAGAAAGCCTACCGTGCAGGAGTCAATAAAAAATATTACTGGGATTCAACCTATGAAGACGTAATGAACCTGATTGCAAGGTTGCCGCATATCGCTGCCTATATATATCGTCGGAATTTCCATAACGACAAACATATTGAACCCAACCCACGGCTCGACTGGGCAGGGAATCTGGCACATATGATGGGATTCGACTCGGAAGATATTCGCAGGTTGTTTCGATTGTATATGGTGATTCATGCCGATCATGAAGGTGGTAATGTTTCCGCACATGCTGCTCACCTTGTTGGTTCAGCACTTAGTAATCCTTATTATTCTTATGCTGCTGCCATGACAGGCCTGGCAGGACCTCTGCATGGCTTTGCGAACCAAGATGTTATTCATTGGATGTTCCAGATGATGGAAGATTTGGATACGGATACACCTTCCGATGAACAGGTAGCAGCCCATATTAAGCAAACCCTCGAAGAAGGACGTGTCATCCCAGGGTACGGACATGCCGTTCTGCGGAAAACCGACCCCAGATTTACAGCTCAGCAGGAATTTGCAGAAAAATACATAAAAGATGATCCTTTGGTAAACCTGGTAAACCAGCTTTACAGAGTAGTGCCACCGATACTTTCCAATATTGGCAAAATTCAGAATCCATGGCCAAATGTAGATGCTTTCAGTGGTTCACTTCTTTATCACTACGGAATTAAAGAATATACTTTTTATACCGTGTTATTTGGAGTGTCAAGAGCTTTGGGCGTACTGGCTTCTCTTACAAATGATCGCGTATATGGAATGCCTATAGAACGGCCTACCTCCCACCCCCTCCAGTGGTATCGTGATAAAGTAGGTGGTGATGGCAATAAAAAGTGTTAACCTTTTCATAAAGGAAGAATATAAGCCGGTTTTCATACCGGTTTTTTTTATTTCTTGTTTCTTCGCAATACCTCATCACAGGTATTATTTTCATCTCTCCTGAACCTTTAAAAACTGCATATGTTCTTTAAGTAAATTCGCACCAGATGTTGTTTTAATGAATAGTAAAAAAAAATACAGCAAGCGCAGAACTCCTGCCGGGAAAAAACAAGGTTCAGAGTCAAGTCCGAAGAATCGTATCATCAGAAAAAAGCAAACGCAGAGGGTACAAAAAAGTTCGGTCGTGAAAGGAGCCGAAAACAGACTAAAAGGATTCAGGCAGGCTTCCATTCTTGCTGTTGCACTCACGGGCTTTATGCTTTTGGTATTTTCGGCCGATGAAACATTGTCTTCAAATGAACAAGTTACTGGTTCACAACTGGATTCTACACCCATTGAAGCAGTATCTGATTCCATTTCACCAGTTCAGGGAACGGAACAGGCTACCGGTGAAGCCATTAGCGCATTACATAACATTTGGAACAACTTTAGAATGAACTATCCCAAAGTTTTAATTGCAATAGGGATGCTGGTTTTAACCTGGCTGTTGGTCAGGCTGATAAAGATTATAATCTATGCCGCTTTCGGAAAGATGAAAAGCCGCGCAGGAGTAGTTACCCTTACCTCCATCGTATTGTGGTTACTGGCTATAGGCATTGCATTCAGTGTCGTTGTTGGCGATATCAGGGCTTTGGTTGGCTCTTTCGGCCTTATAGGACTTGCACTCTCATGGGCTCTTCAAACACCTATTGAAAGCTTCACCGGATGGCTGATGAACACCTTCCGCAGATATTATAAAGTAGGCGACCGGATTCTGGTAGGCGAAGTGTTTGGTGATGTTTACCGTATCGATTTTCTTTCTACCACAGTATGGGAAATTGGTTCTCCGTACCAACCTGGATTTGTTAATGCCGAACAACCTACCGGCCGACTTGTTACATTCCCGAATAATGAAATCCTGACAGGAACAGTAATTAACCTCACCGGTGATTTCCCTTACGTTTGGGACGAACTGGATGTGGTGGTGGCTAATGAATCTGACATCCCTTTAACAATGAAAGTGCTTAAAAAAGTTGCTGCTGAGGTAATTGGGGATTATATGCAAAAACCTGCCGAACATTATTCTGCAATCCTTCAAAGAGCCGGCTTTACAGAAAAAATAGTTGCTGAGCCGGAGGTTTATCTTGCTGCCAGTGATTCATGGACTGATGTCATTATTCGTTACCTTGTTGGAGCACGTGAAAGACGAAAATGGAAGACAGAACTGCTGCTGAAAACCAATGCTGAAATCAGTAAGCCTGAATATAAAGGGAAAATTTTGCCGGTTTACCCGCGGCATCAGATACAAATCATTAATTCGGGAGGTGCACCGGTTGAAAACAATCCCATACAACCCTAAAGAATTGCAACTGCATGAAAAAATATTGTAATAATTCTTCTTTCACTTTAACCGACAGTTTCAAATTTTTCTATATTTCCATCGAATTAAAAAAAATCAGAGGGAATTAAAAAATGCCGGATAAAATAGTCGTTATTACAGGAGCAAATTCAGGAATTGGTCAAAAAGCCGCATTAAAATTTGCTGGGGCCGGGTATTTTGTTGTTTTAGCCTGCAGAAATCCGGACAAAAGCATACCTGTTCGGGATGAAATCAAAAAGGTAACAAATAATAACAGAGTTCATTTGGAAATACTGGATATGGCATCATTTGCTTCCATAAAAGCCTTTTCCGATCGATTTAAACTCCGTTTCCCTAAACTTGATATCCTGATAAACAATGCCGCCTATTTTAACCATGGTGAAAACTACCGTTTATCTGACGACAATCTGGAAATTACTTTTGCAACTAATGTGGCAGGACCATTTTTACTCACAACTTTATTATCCGGCCATCTGACAAAATCTGGTGACGCCAGGGTTCTAAATGCATCCAGCAACATCATCAAACACTTTTTTTCACCAAAAAAAACGCTCGATCTGAACAATCTTGCAGGGATTTCTGATAAGAATTACAGGCACAGCGTTTACAGAAGTTACTGCGACTCAAAAATGGCTCTTTTAATGCTTACTTTTCAGATGGCAGAATTATTAAATTCTTCGGGTATAAAATTTTATTCAATTCAGATCAGTGGCGCCCGAATGTCGGATGCCACCTTAAAAAAATTTACCCCTGGCTGGCGCTTTCTTGCGCGTATTCAAAATGCATTTTTTCCACCTCCTGAAGATGTGGCTTCAAATTATTTTTCAATCTGTACCGAAGAAAGATTTAACCACTTTTCAGGTATCCACCTGAACCATAGACTTGAAATAATGAAAGCAGGCACTGATAAACGGGGATTCATGTATTCTTTGGGAAATAAATACTATCCTGTTTATGCTGAAAACAAGACTGTTCAGGAAAAAATACTGGAACTCTGTAAAAACCTTTCTCAAAGTTACATCAGTAAGTAATTATCATAACTGAACTAAATAAAGAGGCTGAAAATATAATGATTGCCGGCTATGCAGGAAGAATGAAGCTGAAAGTTTCACCGGATAAAACATTTAGTCGCCTGCTTTTAAAGGTAGTCGATTAAATTTTGCATTTCAGCCATAAGCAAACAACAGATGCACTTTCTTATAAAGACAACTTGGGTAAATTCTTTGATACAGGTTTTCAACCCCTGGAATGCCGCTATTGTCATCATACCCGCAAAGGGAAAGAGTTAATCTGTCATCGATTTATTGAAAACTGCAGCGGAAAAAGAATAATTATCCATTGGGGAAATCTTACCGGATTATGGGAAAGTAATGGAATAAGGATATATGAAAAGCAGCTGAATGATCTAATCTGAAATATTCAACCTTGCAAAATACGCATTCAGTACCCAAAACTACAGGCTCATCATTTTTTAGTTTCATGCCCGGTATAACCGCAATACTTTTGAATCATGAAAATAAATTAATAACCGCATTTAAAAAGTAAAGTCATGAAAACAAAAGCATTTATTACAATCGTTTTGGCAGCATTTATCACCTTAAGCACCCTCGGGCAGGAAAATGAAAAACGTTTCGGCTTTGAATTCAGCCCCGGAATTTCGATAGCCACACAAAAATTGGGCGGCACCACCCTAAATCCCGGTTTTGGGTTTGAAGGGATTTTCCATTACCGGTTCATGCCACACCTAGGAGCTTATGGTGGCTGGGGCTGGAACCGTTTCGGTGCTGAAGAATCATTCGCAGGCAACGATGTCAGTTTCGAAGAAACAGGTTATGTGCTGGGACTTCAATATAAACGGCCTTTTAATAATTCAAACCTCTCATGGTACCTGAGAGCCGGTGCATTATATGCCCATATTGAAACCGAAAGCAATGATGGCGTTGTTTTTAATGACACCGGCCATGGACTGGGTTGGCAACTTGCCGGAGGAATGGACATCGGATTGGGAAAAAACTGGAGCCTTACTCCGGGTATAAAATTCAATGCGGTTACACGCGACACCGATTTTAACGGAGCAAACAAAGAATTTAAACACAATTACGCATCTGTAAGATTTGGAATTCTCAAAAAATTTTAGAAAAGGGAACTGTTTCACCTAACAGGAAGGAATTTTATCCCTTCCTGTTTTTTTTGGTTTCACAGGCTTTTTTGTTGAAGTTAGTTTTCGTAAAAGTGCTTTTATGAACCTTTGATTATGGAATTTCTTTTGGAAATGAAATGACCCGACGCACTTTAACAAAGAATTAATCCGGTTAATTTTTGGAATATAAAATTATCTTTGAAAATGAATAGGCATATGAAAACAAGTTTCAAAAATATACATGGGTTGTTCTCATTCAAGAGGTTATTAAAAGTACTTATAGTACTTGCAGTGCTCATTCAGTTGGGTATCTTACTTTACAACCATTACAGCGGATATCATGTACTGCCTGATTTCAGGTATTTCATGTGGCGGTTGCTGAGGGGAATAACAATAAGCCTGATAGCCGCTTTTGTACTTGCCTATCCAGATATGTTCATGATTTACCACCTGAACAAAACCGCGCCCTGGGGAAAGAAAAACATTATACGTATTGTTGCTCAGTTGTTATTTGCTGTTTCTTATTCAGTGGTTTTATCAATTGCCATTACTACTCTGGTCAATTGGGTTCAGCCTTACCGGGAAACCTTTTCAGGTGTCCTCGTCAGCAATGCCTTAATCTACGCTATAGCAAACCTGTTCATTATGGCCATTCTTGAAGGATGGATGTTCTTTGGCGAAAGCAGGCAGGCTGAACAACGGGCAAGAAGCCTGCAGGAGGAGCTTTCGCAGATAAAATTCGAAGTACTCAAAAGCCAGATTAACCCTCACTTTATGTTCAACAGCCTGAACGTATTGTCGGGGCTCATTAACAAAGATGTGAGTAAGGCACAACAGTTTATCGACGAATTTTCGCACATTTACCGATATGTCCTGGAAACCATTGAACAACCGGTGACAACCCTCGAAAAAGAGCTTGATTTTATGCGTTCGTACCTTTTCCTTCAGCAAATCCGCTATGGCAATGCCCTGTCATATTCAGTAAATATTCCGGCACAATTCATGAAGTTGGTTTTGCCTCCCCTCTCCCTCCAGGTTGTGCTCGAAAATGCCATCAAGCACAACATCATCAATGAATCAAAACCCTTAAAAATTGAACTACTCAGCGAAAACCATTATCTGATGGTAAAGAACAACATCCAACCTAAAATTTCGATGGGAACCTCTACTGGATTAGGCCTGAAAAACCTTTCAAAAAGGTATACACTTATAAGCTCTGAAAAACCGGTTTTTTCGGTGGAAACAAATCATTACCTTGCAAAACTTCCTTTAATTGATGTTGAAAATGTTGAACGTACTCATTATCGAAGATGAAAAGCTGGCTGCAGAAAAACTGGAATCAATGCTGCGGGAAACAGATCCGGAAATCAGGATTCTTGCCAAATTAGGTTCCATAAAAGAATCGGTGAAATGGTTGATTCAAAATAGTGCCGACCTGATTTTTCTCGACATCCAGCTTTCCGACGGAATCAGTTTCAGCATTTTTGAACAGGTTGCAGTTTCAGCTCCTGTAATTTTTACTACAGCCTATGATCAATATGCCATCAAGGCATTTCAGCTGAACAGCATCTCCTACCTGTTGAAACCTATACGGAGAAGCGATCTGTCCGACAGTTTGCAAAAATACAAAAACCTTAAAACAGCCTTTGCCATCGATTATAATAGGTTACTGGCTCAAATGCAGGGCCAACAACCCGATTTCCGAAAACGGTTTTTAATACAGATCGGCGAAAAAATCAAAAAAGTAGAAGTGAAAGAAATAGCCTATTTTTATGTGCTCGATAAAGCTTGTTTTTTAAGGACATACCAGGGATATAATTATCCGGTTGAATTCACCCTCGATAAACTGGAAACGGTGATTGATCCCTCAGTATTCTTCCGTATAAACCGTAAATACCTGATAAATATGGAAGCCATAGCCCATATGGTGGCTTATTCCAGGGGCCGGGTAAAGCTGGAGTTGAAACCCAAAGCGGATAATGAATTCGATACTATTGTCAGCATCGATCGTTCAGCCGGTTTTAAGAAATGGCTGAACAGCTGAGTTTTATGCATGTGCATTTGAACCATTTATATTGCATTTTCATTTGCAATAAATTCAAGTTTGCAACAGAAACAATCTCAAAATAATAGAAGTCTGCTATTTTTCAGATAAATCCAAAAGCACAAATCCATGAGTTTTCTTTGCCTAAAACATTTCCACGAGTCAAAATCATTACGTTTTATCAAGAAAGAAGGCACAAAAAAAACCGTATCAAAATTTATTTTGATACGGTTTTCTTAACCTGTTAGGAAAGTATACACTTTTTCAAAACAGGAATCAAAGAATATTGAACAGATTTATTTTATAAGTTCAACACTTCTTTTTACAAATTTATCCAAGTCGGCACCTTTGAGCATTCCGTTGGCCAACAAAGCCAGGTCAACCAGCTGTTTAGCAAGTTTATTTTTCTTTCCGAAGCTGGTAAGTTTTTCCCGTTTGTTTTCTTCCAGCTTGACCAATTCATTATTCAGACTTTCCAGCTTTTCCTTATCAGCCTGGAGTACTTCCTCTTCTTTTTTACCTTCTTTTGATTTTTCAGCACTGCTGATTTCATTTTTCTTTTCTTTTATATCGGCTGACAATTTTTCAATCACCGGACCCAGTTTTTTATCCTTTGCATCCAACACCTTTTTTACAAGCGGGTGAGTGGTATTGACTACCAGGTTCAGGCTTTCGGGCATATCGCCATAAAAGCTCATTCCCCCTTGCATCTGGCTCATATCCTTCATGCGGCGCATCCATTCGCTGCGGGTAATTACCATAGGAGAAGCCTGTTCACCCAAATCCTTGAAATCGATGATAAAAGAATGGTTTTTGCTTTCAGGGCATACTGCCTGGAACAGGGGAGACAATTCCTGTTTTTCTTCCCAGTTAAGTTCTTTTTGATCCGATTCCTCTTTTTTTATCAGGTTTTCAACCACATCGGAATCTACTCTGACAAAATGTTTTTCAGTGTGCTTTTGCTCGAACCGGCTGATAAGATGTGGTGCCAATACATCGTCCAAAACCAGTATATCGTATCCTTTACTCCTGGCATCTTCAACAAAAGTATATTGTTCTTCCTTATTTGTGGTATAAAGATGTATCCGTTTTTTATCCTTATCTGTTTGGGTATCGGTAATCAGTTTTTCGTACTCTTCAACGGTAAAATATTTATCTTCCGCGTTTTTAAAGAGGAAAAACTTCATGGCACGGTCGTAAAATTTATCATCGGTAAGCATGCCATATTCGATAAATATTTTAAGGTCATCCCATTTTTTCTCAAATTCTTCACGTTTGTCTTTAAATATATCCGTTAACCGATCGGCCACTTTTTTTGAAATGTGACTGCTGATCTTTTTTACATTAGAATCGCTTTGCAGGTAGGAACGTGATACGTTAAGCGGGATGTCGGGTGAATCGATAACTCCGTGGAGCAATGTTAAAAATTCAGGGACAATTCCCTCTACCGAATCGGTAACAAACACCTGATTGCTGTAGAGCTGGATTTTATTTTTTTGAACCTCGAAATTATTTTTGATTTTCGGGAAGTATAAAATACCCGTCAGATTGAATGGGTAATCCACGTTGAGGTGAATGTTAAACAGAGGTTCATCAGCCATTGGATAAAGCCTGCGGTAAAAACTCCGGTAATCTTCATCTTTTAAATCGGCAGGCGTCTTTGTCCAGGTTGGTTCTGTGTCGTTAATCTGATTATCTTCTTCTGTTTCTATCTCCTTTCCTTCCTTCCACTCTTTTTTCTTTCCGAACAGAACCGGAACAGGAAGGAACCTGCAATATTTCTCGAGGATTTCGCCAATTTTATTTTCATCCAGAAATTCCTCTGAATCGCTGTTAATATGCATAACGATGTCGGTTCCTACATCTTCCTTTTCAGCTTCATTGATGCTGAATTCAGGTGTGCCATCGCAGCTCCATTTTACAGCTTTTGCACCTTCCTTGTATGATTTGGTGAAGATTTCAACTGTTTTAGAAACCATAAACGAACTGTAAAAACCCAGCCCGAAATGACCAATTATAGCATTTGCATCTTTTTTGTATTTTTCCAAAAATTCGTTGGCTCCTGAAAATGCAATCTGGTTGATGTATTTTTCGATTTCTTCTTCCGTCATTCCGATTCCATTATCGGAAACAGTTATGGTTTTAGACTTCTTATCCAGCTTTACCTTCACTTTCAAATCGGTAACATTTCCTTTGAATTCTCCTTTTGATGCCAGGGTTTTTAGCTTTTGCGTGGCATCTACAGCATTCGAAACAATCTCACGTAGGAAAATATCGTGATCGGAATAAAGAAATTTTTTAATGATAGGGAACAGATTTTCACTGGTTACGCCAATTTTTCCTGTTTGCATATTTTTCTGGTTTTAAATGATATTTAATTAAGTATTTGCCAACAAAAGTCAAACCTTGTGCCAACCGGCTTTTATGACGAATTGTCACAAAAAACTGATAAATTATACATGCTGGTGTTCCAAAAGCAGCTTTATTTGCAGGTGTATAATTAAACCCGGGAGTATGAGCTGCCTTGAAGATTATTTCAGATATTTCCGAAGAAATATTACGGGAATAGATCAGGAATTTGAGTCTGCCTTTGGAAGGCAAAAGATAATCTATGCCGACTGGATAGCAAGCGGCCGGTTGTATCAACCCATTGAAGAGAAGTTAAACCGGGAATTTGGCCCGTTTGTAGGAAACACACATACCGAGACCAGTAAAACAGGTTTGCTCATGACTCAAGCGTATAAGCGTTCACATGAAATCATTAAGAAACATGCAAATGCAGGCCCACGAGATGTAATAATTACTGCCGGTTTTGGAATGACTTCCGTTATCAATAAATTTCAGCGTATCCTTGGTTTGAAGTACTGCTGTAAACTTTCCCATTCGAAATGCATGCAGGAACGCGAGCGCCCGGTTGTTTTCATAACTCATATGGAACATCATTCCAATCAAACCTCATGGTATGAAACCAATGCTGAAGTGGTAATAGTAGACCCTGGAGAAAATCTCTTAGTTGAACCGGAAAACTTACGCAAGGCACTTGAAGAATATAGGGACAGGCCTTTTAAAATGGGATCATTTACTGCTTGTTCCAATGTTACAGGGGTTCGCACACCTTATAGAACCATGGCGCGGATAATGCACGAATATGGGGGTGTTTGTTTCATTGATTTTGCTGCGTCTGCTCCATACGAAGAAATTAACATGCATCCGGAAGATCCGCTGGAAAAACTGGATGCGGTTTTATTGTCACCTCATAAATTTTTAGGTGGGCCTGGCTCTCCGGGAGTCTTAATTTTTGATACTTCGATGTATAAAAATCAGGCGCCTGATAACCCGGGAGGAGGCACTGTTGACTGGACTAACCGTTGGGGGAAATATAAATATGTTGATGATATTGAAGCACGTGAGGACGGTGGAACGCCCGGTTTCCTGCAGTCGGTTAAAGCTGCCCTGGCATTTCAGCTTAAAGAACAAATGGGAATTGATAACATTAAGCATCGCGAAAAGGAGTTACTTGAACTGGCATTTAGCGGGTTGGATACGGTTCCGGGCGTAAAAATTCTTGCAGATAACGTCCGTGACAGACTTGGCGTTATTTCTTTTTTTATTGAAGGCATTCACTACAACCTTGTAGTTCAGATTTTGAATGATAAATATGGAATTCAGACACGGGGAGGGTGTGCCTGTGCAGGTACCTATGGCCATTTTCTGCTGGAGGTGTCTTATGAAAAATCATTGGAAATAACCGACAGGATTAATCACGGCGATCTTTCGGAAAAACCAGGTTGGGTTCGATGGTCGCTGCACCCAACAATGACCGGCACAGAGGTTGAAATGGTAATAACCGCACTCAGAGATGTTGTAATTAATGCGAAGAAGTATAAAAACGAATATAACTACAATAAACGTAAAAATATCTTTTATCATAGGAATGATCCGGTAATGAAGAGTTGCTGAATCGGTGGTTTTTACTGGATGAAGCAGAAGAATGTGGCCAGGGCGCGGCACTAGTTAATTTAGTTTAAACATTTTTTATCCTCTTAACTTTATGGTATTTTTATATGTGGATAACTGATTTTTTAATTTTAAAAAAAAGCGGCTTCTTTTGATTAAATTTACCGACAGGTTGGGTGTCTGTTGGATACTTAAAAAATACCTGGTTGAACTGAAGTAGGATTGCAGTTCAGAAATTTATTGAAGCTAACAGAACAAGAACAGGTTAATGCTTCATTGGGTGAGAAACATGTTGCTTATAGGTTAAGCGATTATAAAAGTAAGAAATTATAATGAAAAAATATAAAATCGGGTTAGTTTTAAGTGGCGGAGGAACAAGGGGTTTCGCTCATTTAGGAGTAGTTACAGCTTTGTATGAAAAGGGGATTACTCCTGATGTCATATCCGGAACCAGTGCCGGTGCTATTGCCGGAGCTTTTATTGCCGGTGGAAAATTGCCCGAAGAAATACTGAGTATATTTAAAAAGGGGTGGTTTTTTAAATATACAAACCTCCACTTTCCTGATGATGGTTTGCTGAAACTTAACGGGTTAAAAGAGGTTATTAAAAGAAATATTCCATACGAAAACATCCAGGATTTACCGCTGCCTTTTTTTGTTTCGGTAGCAAATCTGAATACCGGCAAAGCAGAATATTTGAATGATGGTCCATTGGGAACAATTCTGCTCGCATCGGCTTCCATACCTGTATTGTTCTCACCGGTAAAGCTTAACGGACAATTTTATGTGGATGGAGGGTTAATGGATAACCTGCCGGTTGAGCCTATAAAGAATGATTGCGAACATATTATCAGCGTTAATATTACGCCTCTCAACCCACGAAATAAATTTAAAAACCTCATCCAGATTGCCTCCCGTGCATTTTATATGGGAGTGAATGCCAATATGACTGAAGTGCATAAATATTCTTCTGTTTATATTGAGCCTGAAGGGATTGATAATTATGATATTCTTGGTCTGAGTCACGCCAACGAACAATTTGAACTGGGATACAATTCCATGAAAAATAAAGAATTGCCTTTTTGATCCGGACATTTCCAAATAATCCCACTTTATGGATAAGACATAGGTTTTGCGGATTTTATTTCCAGGAGATTAATTTCATCCAGCCCGGGATTAGACCAAACTTTATTTCTGAACATGAAAATTTAAAAACAGTAAAGGCTAAAATGAGTTCTTGAGAAAATTAATTACTTCGGAATATATCTTTTTTTCATTCGAAGGTTGCATGTCCTCCTTTTTATGCATATAAATTTTTGTACCCGATACCGAAAGTTGTTTCACCAAGTCGGATAAGTCATAGTGAAGTAACCCTCCGGGGTCTGCTAAAAAGGCCTTTTTAGGATCGTAATACTCCTCTTCTATTAAATTTTTTACCGGTTCAGGGAAATTTAAAAAAGCAGCTTTTTTAAAACTGTTTTTTATAACCGCAAAATTGAGGAATGAAGAAGCTGCGAGCCCCTGAACCAATGCTGTTTTGGATAATTCCTTGTATCTGTCATCCTGTTCTACATATTGCATCAGCAAATCAATAGCTTCTGCCTGAATACCTGGAATACTTTTTCCGGCAAGGTTTGCCCCAAAGGTATAGTTGAAAGGTACTTTTTGGATAACCCCGTCACCACTGAATTCCGGATCCTGCAATTCTCCTGTACCCGGCAAGTCGGCAGATATAACTGTATATCCCTGTTCAAGTATTTTTTCCAACAGCGGCTCGCTTAATATTTTTTCTTTCCCTTCGGGATGTATCCAAACCACAAGGTTTTTTGAAACTGTATTTTCTTTATTCAAAACATACACAGGCAGGGCATAATCCTTTTGGTCATTCTCCAGAAAATATTTTTCTGCCACGATACCATTTTCGAAAAATTTGCCGGTATATACAGAAGAAACAATATCTCTGTTAAACTCAGTTCCGGAAGTTTGTTGAACTGTTTTTAAGAGGTTGTTTTCAGGTACAGTTTTTCCCGGGAAAAATTTTTGATTTAAATCGAAGACTGTCTGACATTCATATGAAGTCCCAACCTGCCCTGTGGGAGTTACCTGCAACTCTTTTAGTGTAAAAGGTGTGGTAGGTAAGTCAGTTGGATCCCCTGAATTATTCAGGTGTTTTTGGAAAAAGGCATATAATGATTCCCTGTTTGATTTTGTAGATTGATGATTGCCAAAATCTTCGACCATAGTAAGATTCTCGGGTTTACCAAGTGCCTTATATGATTTCATGGCTTCGGCATAAGTTTCCCTTGCTCCCTGAATGCTGAAGAAGTCGTGAGTTGTGGTTATCATTAAGGTGGGTCGGGGTGCCCTGATATGCAGGAAGTCGGGGTGGTCAAATCCTTTGGCAATTGCTTTATAAGGATTCTGTTCGGCATCCTGCGGGCCAATTGACTGCAGCAATCGCTTAAAGTTGGTGATGTAATTTTCAGGTGCTGCAGCATAAATGCGGTCATCGCAGGCAGCTATAAGAGCTGTTTGAGTGCCGCCACCTGAGCGGCCAGTGATGCCAAGGCGTTTTATATCTACTTCCGGACGGGTTTCAAGATAATCGATTACCCTTATGCCATCCCAGATGAAATAATCGCTAAGTGAGTTACCGGTAAGTAAAGTTTGGATTCCGGCATACGAATGTTCAGCAGTAGGTCCTCCCATTTTTGAAGTGCCAGTTTGAGGATCGGGATATTGCAACCGCTCACCCTGCCCAAGTGGATCAAAAGCTAAAACTATAAATCCTTTATTTACAAGATTTAAAATAACTTGTTGATAGGTATCACTGCGAAAACCCAGATCAGTATGCCCACAGCAGTAAATAACAGCCGGTGCCGGATTCTGTCTTTTTTTTGGAAGGAATAATCCTGCAGTGACATAAAAACCCGGTTGCGATTCAAAAATAACTTTTTCGACAGTAAAAGCATCCCTTTCAAGTATTCCGGTAGTGCGGGCATTGAGTGGTGTTTTTGTAAATTTATCAAGCGATTCGCAGAGAACAGCTTTTACTTCAGCCTTATGGGCGGTCCAATCTGCTTTAGAACTTAATTTTGATACCCGGGCAACACGCTCATCCAGTTGACGGAATGCCTCATTGGTAATTATCTTATAGAGAGCCCTGTGATTATCCTGAAAGGTAATCCACTGATTGTTTCTTCCGGAGGTTGTATAAAAAACCGATTTCTCTGTTTGTTGCGATGCTGCAAAAAAAGACAGGAAGAGGAAGAAAAGGATTAATTTAACTTGATTGTGTTTCATTGTAGTAAAATTTAATGACCCGCGACGCAGAGTCAATTTTGTATTTTATTGATTAAATTTCTTTATTCTATATGCTCCAGTAAATCCACCAAATGTTTCCAGAATTTTTCGGTGGATTCAATATTCAGTCTTTCATCAGGCGAATGGGCTCCTTTTATGGTCGGTCCAAAAGATACCATATCCAGATGAGGATATTTTTCTAGAAATAATCCACATTCCAATCCGGCATGGATGGATCGAACAACAGGTTTTTTTCCGAATAATCTTTGATATGATTGAACGGCAGTTTCCAGAATTTTTGAATCGGGATTTGGAGTCCAGCCAGGATATCCTCCCGAATGTGACACTTTGGCTCCAGATAATTCGAACACGGCATGTACCATATCAGCTGCATATTTTTTCCTGCTTTTAATTTCGCTGCGTTGGCTTGTCGTAATTACTAAATTATTCTCTTCTTCGAATTTCACTGAAGCCAGATTGGTTGAAGTTTCCACCATGTTATCCATCCGGGTGCTCATTTCCAAAACCCCATGAGGGCATGCATATAAAGCATTAAGCAGGTTTTTTTGAGTTATATTGTCTATTACGGATTCAGGCAGATTGGTTTTTTCCGCATTTAATTTCAGGAGAGGTTCATTTTTTTTAAATTCAAATGCCATCTCATCAGCAAATTTACTAAACGCATTTAACAGATCATTCTTTTGGTTATCAGGAATAACGATAACAACCGATGCTTCCCTGGCAATGGCATTTCGAAGATTTCCTCCATTAAATCCGGTTAACTGAATTGTAAAGTCACGATTTGCCTTCCATAAAAAACGTGTCAGGATTTTTATTGCATTCCCCCTGTTTTTATCAATATCATCCCCTGAATGACCACCTAGTAGACCCGATACAGAAAGCTTCACAGAAATCGAATTTTTTCGCACTTTTTCTTTTTTAAATGAAAACGTTGCGGTAGTATCGATACCTCCGGCACATCCGATGAATAACTCTCCCTCATCCTCCGAGTCGAGATTAAGCAGGATAGAACCTGTCAGGAATTTTGGCTTCAGGGCAAATGCACCTGTCAGTCCTGTTTCTTCATCCACAGTGATTAAGCATTCAATGGGTCCGTGATTTATTTTGGCAGAAGTTAAAATTGCCATTTGAGCTGCTATGCCAATTCCGCAATCGGCCCCCAGGGTTGTTCCATCTGCTTTTACCCACCCATCTGAAATAACAGGTTCAATAGGATCATTATCAAAGTCGAATACTTTATCGCTGTTTTTTTCACAAACCATATCCATATGAGTCTGCAAAATAACTGTTGGTACATTTTCTTTTCCAGGAGAAGCAGATTTGGAAATAAGTACATTGCCTGCCTCATCGGTTTTTGATTTGAGGTTATTTTCCTTTGCAAAACCAAGGAGGTATTTTCTTATTTTATCCTCTTTTTTTGAAGGTCGGGGAACCTGGCAGACGCCTTCAAAATAATTAAAAAGTGGCTGCGGGTTAAGCTCTTTCAATTTACTCATAAAAATTACTTTTTCCTGAATTGTAAAGATGGTAAAAATGATTAAATAATTAAATGATTATTTTGAACGGGTTTAAGGTTTTCCTATTTTTTTTCGATATTCCGGATTACGATTTACCGGGTCATAAAAATAATGTATATTGCACGACTGATTTTTTGATTATCTACCGTTAAGTCATGAATGAATCCATAGGAATCGGCCTGATTCAGAATATAGCAATCCTTCTGGCCTTTGCCATGTTGTATGAAAATTTCTGGTTGAGAAATGACCAACCCAGGAGTTTGTTGTCAAAAATATTTTCCGGTGTCGTGTTGGGGGGTATTGGCATTGTGATTATGTATACCACATGGGAAATGATGCCTGGTCTGGTATTTGACACCCGGTCGGTTATGTTGGCAATATCGGGGTTGTATTTTGGAGCGATTCCTACCATAATTGCTATGGTTGTTGTGGGTACCGTCCGATTTTTTATGGGTGGTGATGGTTTGTTGATGGGTGTAACGGTAATAATAATATCGGGAACTATTGGGATTTTATGGGGAAAATTGCGGAGGAACTGGCAACAAAAAAACATCGTAGTTGAATTGCTGATGCTGGGAGTAGTGGTGCATATAGCCATGCTTTTGGCTACTTTTCTGCTGCCAACGGCACAAGTTCTTTCTACTCTTTCAGCAGTTGCCTTACCCGTAATGCTTATACACACTACTGGCACTTTACTGCTTGGTTTACTCATGTATGCACAGAAACGTAACGTTGAAAACCGGTTGGCAAAGGAGCATCTGTATGAAGCAGAAATGAGGTATAGTCAGGATTTATTAGTTAAGCAAAAACAGTTACAAAAACATATTAAAAAGTATTCAAAGCTTACCCGGAAATTTAAGTCCCAGAATAATGAGTTGAAAAAGGCAAAGGAAAAAGCTGAAGAAAGCGATCGGTTGAAATCCTCATTTTTGGCAAATCTTTCTCACGAAATAAGAACTCCCATGAATGCCATTGTTGGTTTTGCTGATTTGCTTGAAATGAAGGAATTACCGGGTACTGAGCGTGAGCAGTATACCCAAATCATAAGAAGGAGCGGAGATTACCTTCTTTCTATTATAAATGATATAATTGAAATCTCGCAGATTGAATCGGGGCAGGTGAAATTAAAAGCAACAGCAATAGATACTGAAAACTTTTTACAGGAAATTTACAATACATTAAAGTTCACCAGACCTGTAAACAATAATGTGACATTTAAACTGGAAAAATTATCGGGTGAAGTACCCGTTAAAATATTTATTGATGAAGTGAAGCTAAAACAAATTCTTATTAATCTGCTTAATAATGCATTCAAATTTACGGATGAGGGTGAAATTTGTTTTGGCTGTTACTTGAAGGAAAAATCACAGCTTTCTTTTTTTGTTAAGGACACCGGATTTGGAATCGAAGCAAAAAATCAGACATTTATTTTTGAACGTTTCAGGCAGGTAGATAAAAGACATAATCCGGGCGGTGGTGGTTCCGGTCTTGGGTTGGCTATTGTAAAGGCATATGCCGATTTAATGGGAGGCAGCATTCAGGTGGAATCGGAATCTGGAAAGGGTTCGGTTTTTACTGTGACGCTTCCTTTAAATTTGCCTAAAGAATTAAATTTAGAAATTAAAGCAGAGACAACGGCACAAATTATGAATATAAAAGAAAGTTTTATACTGGTTGCAGAAGATGAAGATGTTAATTGGTTTCTTCTTGAACAGATACTCGCATCAAATAGTTATAACTTAATCAGAGCAGTTAATGGCAGGGAGGCAATTGAATTGTGCAAAGAAATTGACAATATTGATTTGGTACTGATGGATATAAAGATGCCTGAAATGAATGGATATGATGCGCTGAAGGAAATCAGGCGGTTTAAACCTACTCTGCCGGTAATCGCTCAAACAGCTTATGCATTGCCTTCAGATATTGAACGTCTGAAAAATTCATTTACCGATTATATTACAAAACCTATTAACAGGCAGTTACTTCTGGAAAAAATATCGGCAGCCTTAAATAAAAACCACAGCCTGAAAGAGGTTGTCAGAGAAGCATAATTCTGACCGTTATTTAAGGTACAAGTTGCTGTCGCCATAGCTTAAAAAGCGGAAATTATTTTTCATTGCATATGAATATACTTCCCTCCAGTCGTTACCCAGAAATGCACCAATCAGTAGTAAAAGAGTGCTTTGTGGTTGGTGAAAATTGGTAATCATTCCTTCAGTCAACTGAAACCGGTATCCCGGTACTATTATGATTTGGGTGGTAAACTGTAGAGAATTCAAGTTATTTGAAGCAAGAAAATTAAGGATATTTAATAATGCTGCACTGACACTTATGGAAGCTTCATTTAAATAGGGTTCCCATTGGGTAACCTCTATTTTTTCCGGAGTCACTTTCATGTTCTGAAATTTTAGTCCCAGCCAATACAGGCTTTCAAGAGATCTTACCGAAGTAGTACCTACAGCAATTGTTTTTTTTTGACCCGACAGCAATTCTTCAATGAATTTTTTAGAAATGATAACTGTTTCCCGGTGCATATCATGTTCACCAATGATTTGGCTTTTTACCGGCCTGAAAGTACCTGCTCCCACATGCAGAGTAATTTCCCGTAAGGCGATTTTCTTTTCAGAAAGGTCAGACAGGACTTTTTCAGTAAAATGCAGGCCGGCGGTAGGTGCTGCAACAGAACCATCGGTTTTTGCATATATTGTTTGGTAGGCAGTTTCATCAGCTGGTTCTGTTTCTCTGTTCAGGTATGGTGGAATGGGCAAAACACCTGCCTTTTCTATAACCGCAGCATATGAAACTCCGGCAGTCCAGTTAAATTCAACGATAAATTCATTGTTCTCTCTGTTCTTAATTTTTGCTTTGAGTTCAATAGAGGTTCCTTTAATTTCAATTTTTCTGGTTAATATTTCATCTTTCCATTTTTTTGCATTTCCGACCATGCATTTCCATACTACCTTTTTTGTTTGCTGAAAAGCCAGCTGGTAATCTGAAGGTTGAACCGGTTCCAAACAAAAGATCTCAATTTTTGCACCTGTTTTTTTAATAAAATGCAGACGGGCATGAATAACCCGGGTATTATTAAAAACTAGTAAAGAATCACTTCTAAGATAACTTGGAATGTTCTTAAATACATCTTTTTTTAGTGTTCCCTTTTCCCATATCAACAGATTGGATTCATCGCGGTCGGGTAAAGGATATTTGGCTATCCGGTTGGCGGGTAGTTCATATGTGTAATCGCTTATTTTTGTTTTATGAATCTCTGTCAAAGCATTTGTATTTATTATAGCTGCAAATGTAACCCAAAAAATGATTGGGTAAAAAAATAGTACTTTTGCAAAAAACATAAGAAAAATGATAAAAGTAGGAGATAAGGTTAAATTCTTAAATGATGTTGGAGGAGGGGTTGTTACTGGTTTTATTGGGAAAAGCATGGTAAATGTGGAAAATGAAGATGGATTTGAGGTTCCTTATCCGGTGTCTGAGCTGCTAAATATTGACGATCCGACACTTAACAAAGGAGATGCTGTAACTGAAAAACCTGCTGCATTAATTGTTCTGCAGACAAAAGAGGAAGAAAAACCAAAAGGAAAGATTATGGAGGGAAAGGATTCGCCTGAATTCTATTTCTGCATTGTACCATTTGATTCAACAAATCCTGTAGGCGGTGATATAGATTTTTTTATAGTTAACGATAGTAACTTTACGGTAATGTATCATTTTTCACACTACAAAGAGAATATCTACCATACTGTATTACATGGAACCATACCTCCTAATTCGAAAGAGGAAATTGAGACGATTGAACAAAAGGATATTGCTGAATTGCCTGATTATTTTTTCCACTTATTGTATTTTCGCGATGAGGATAAAAAATGGCATCCTGCTATTTCAAAGAAGTTCAGGGTAAATCCTGTTAAATTTTACAAGGAAAAAAGCTTTCAGTCTAACTGTTTTTTTAAAAAGAACGCTCTAATATATCAAATTAAAGAAAATATATTGGATACCGGGCTGGATAAACTTACGGAAGACGATATCAAAAAGGTTCTTAAAGTAAAAGAAAATCTGGTAACGGAGCAGAAACCCGTAAAGCTTGTGCAACCGGAAATATTAGAGGTGGATTTACACATTCATGAATTGATTGATGACTTTACAGGTTTAAGCAATAAGGAAATTCTTGATATACAATTGGAGAAGGTGGAAAATGAAATGCATTCAGCCATCCAATCAAAGACAAAAAGAATAGTATTTATTCATGGCGTGGGACAGGGTGTTCTGAAACAGGAAGTAGCAAAGGTACTTAAATTTAAATTTCCAAAATTTGAGTTCCAGGATGCATCGTTTAAGGAGTATGGATTTGGGGCAACTATGGTTATACTGAGAAAAAACAAATAAGAGTAAGAATCTGGATTTAGACTGAAATGTTTTGGATCGGTTCTAAGAAGCATGTTTCTTATAATTATTATTATCTGGTTGAAATTATTTATATTATTTTTGCACAGGCAGGCTGCTTTATCGCCCCGATAGCAATCGGGGAGGAAAGTCCGGGCAACGTAGGGCACCATGCTTCCTAACTGGAAGATCTCCGCAAGGGAATAGGAGCGTAACAGAAAATAACCACCTGTTTGCTATCAGGAAACAGGAACGGGTGAAAAGGTGGGGTAAAAGCCCACCGGTGGTTGTGGCAACACAGCCAGCCGTACGTCTCATGGGTTGCAAAGCCAAATATATCCTGATTGCGCGGCTGTTGCAGCGCAGCAAAGTTGTCCGCTTTGTTTCCGGATGCACACCGGATGTCAGGAGGGGTAGGCTGCAGCGATTTCTTCAGTGATGAAGGAACAAGATAAATGATAAGGGATACTTCATACGTCTGATGACGAAAATGAGTATTACAGAACCCGGCTTACAGGCCTGCCTTTTTTTTTAAAAAAATATCTTGAGAAGGTTGTCTCAGAAAAGAGACAGCCTTTTTTTATTTGTTTTACAGGATAAACACAATATTCAGGGAACTGCTTTTGTTTTGCAGGTTTTAACATTTTAACCGAATGACATTTACTTTAACATATAGAAACTTTTATACCATTCAACAAATTTACTGATCCCAATTTCAAGCGGAGTATCAGGATGATATGCAAAATCTTTTTCCAGGTCACTAACATCGGCAAAGGTTTTATATACATCGCCAGGTTGCATTTCCTTAAATTCCTTTATTGCTTTTTTTCCCAATGTCTTTTCAATGGTTTCTATAAAATCCAGAAGTTTTACCGGAGAAGAATTCCCAATGTTGTATATTTTATATGGAGGTTGATTTTTGGGAGTTCCAAATAAGACATTAATGATTCCTTCAACAATATCATCAATGAAGGTGAAATCACGATATAAGTCTCCGTGATTAAAAACATTTAGTTTTTTACCTTCTTCGATGGACTTTGTGAAGAGAAAATATGCCATATCGGGTCTTCCCCAAGGACCATATACGGTAAAAAATCGTAATCCGGTTGTTGGTAAGCCAAATAAATGGCTGTATGTATGTGCCATCAGCTCATTGCTTTTTTTTGAAGCGGCATAAAGGCTGATTGGATTATCTACTGAATCTGATGTTGACAGCGGCATTTTTTTACTGTTGCCATACACACTCGATGAACTGGCATAAACCAGGTGCTTAACTTTATTATACCTGCAGGCTTCCAAGATATTCATAAATCCCACAATATTGCTGTTAATATAAGCATGAGGATTTTCGATGCTGTATCGCACTCCGGCCTGTGCTGCCAGATTGCAGACAGAATCAAAGTTTTCAGTTTTGAATAGCTGGTAGAGTTCGTTCTTGTCTTCCAGGTTCATCCTGATAAAAGCATAATTTTTATTAACTGAACTTGTAATTTTTTGATTCCATATGGTTGCATCTTTTGAAATTCCTGCTTCACCTAAACGAGCAAATTTAAGCTCCGTCGAATAATAATTGTTGATATTATCTATTCCTATAACTTCATGTCCCTGCTCAATAAGTCTTTGTGCAAGATGGAATCCAATGAATCCGGCTGAGCCTGTGACCAATATCTTCATAAAGTTTCTTTTAAAGGGAAAATATGATTTTCTTTGAGGTATTCAACAATATGCCCAAGATTCAGTTCATTTTCGGCAGGATTAAAAATAAGTTTGGCATTTTTTGGTTTCTCGTATTCCAAATCAAATCCTGGAAGATTTTTTATTTCACCCTTATCGGCTTTTTCATATAACTCAGGTTTATTGGTGCGGCAATATTCCAGCGAAGCATTCATGTAAAAAAGGTGGAATCGGTCATTTCCGACAATTTCAGCAATTTGTTTTCGCAATGAATCGTTTCTCGAAATAAAAGATGCAATAACCATAACTCCCTGGGCATTCAGGATTTTGCAAATATGTGCAACCCTACGCAGGTTTTCAGCTCTGTCGGCAGGAGAGTAATCGAGCTCGCGATTGAGGCCATATCGTATGGAACTTCCTTCTAATAATACAACAGTGGCACCAAGATCAAATAATCTTCTTTCAAGGCTGAAGGCAAGCTCATTTTTACCCGATCCGTGAAGTCCGGTAAACCAGATGGTTTCTCCCTTCTGATTGTATTTTTCATTTCGTCTTGATGTTTCAATTAATGATTTACCCTGCCGAATGTTTTCTTTGTCGATATCGGTAATTCTTGAAGGAAGATCTTTGCTTTCCAGTTGATCGAGAATCATTCCAACTGCAACTGTATTATTGGTAACAGGATGAATTAATACAAAGGAACCGGTATTTTTGTTCTTTTTATAGGGGTCGAAAAACAAAGTTTTGGCTGTAGTTAAAACTGCGCGTCCGATTTCGTTAAGGGTCAGTTTATCCACTTCCGATTTCTCAAGCGTATTTACATCAACTTTATATCTCATTAGGTCAACCCTGGTGCGGGTGGTATTGGAAGTATGCTTCAAATAATATTGAACAGAAAGATCCATAGGGTTTTCATCCATCCAAACAAGCATTGCTTCAAAATGCCGCTCCATTCTGGGCAGATTATCGGGTTTAACAATCATTTCACCACGTGAGATATCAATTTCATCCTCAAGCATCAAGGTAACCGATTGAGGGGGGAAGGCTTGTTTTAGATTAGAACCGTATGTTGGGATACTTTTAATTCTCGACTGTTTTCTGGAAGGAAGTGCCATTACCGTTTCGCCCGTCTTAATAATTCCTGAAACTATTTTTCCGGAAAAGCCCCTGAAATCAAAATCAGGGCGAAGTACATATTGTACAGGAAAACGAAAATCAGTGTAATTTCGGTCACTGCTTACATGAACTGTTTCCAGAAATTCAAGCAGGCTTTTGCCATGATACCACGGAGTATTTGGTGAAATTTCAACTATATTGTCACCTTTTAATGCCGATAATGGAATGAATTCCACATCGGGAATATCAAGTTGTGTAATAAAGTTCTTGTAATCATCGCAAATGGTATTGAATACTTTTTTGCTATAACTTACCAGATCCATTTTGTTAACAGCCAACACAACATGTTTTATACCCAACAGCGAAACCAGAAAAGTATGTCGTCTGGTCTGAGTGATTACACCTTTGGTGGAATCAATCAGGATAATTGCCAGATTTGCAGTTGAACCTCCAGTTATCATATTACGTGTATATTGCTCGTGCCCTGGGGTGTCGGCAATAATAAATTTTCGGTTTGCTGTTGAAAAATAGCGATAGGCGACATCAATAGTGATTCCCTGTTCCCGTTCGGCTTTGAGTCCATCAAGCAGCAAAGCATAATCAATTTCTTCACCTGCATGACCTATGCGTTTGCTGTCCCTTTCCAATGCTGCCAGATGATCTTCATATATCATTTTACTGTCAAACATCAGCCTTCCAATCAGGGTTGATTTTCCATCATCGACCGAGCCTGCAGTAAGTAACCTTAGCAGGTCCTTTTTCTGGTCCTGGTCGAGAAATGCACGAATATCTATATCTTTTTCATTATTTTCCAAGGATAAAGGTTTTGTATTTTGATCGTTGTTATTCTTATTGAATTCTGTCATTTCCAATGTTGTTTTTTTTTCATTGTTTTTTTTCGGAAGTCTGAAAAGTTATTAAAAATACCCTTCTCTTTTCTTTTGTTCCATACTGCCCTCCTGGTCAAAATCGATTATCCTTGTAGTACGTTCCGAGACTTTTACCGTCATCATCTCTTCCACAATTTTTTCTATGGTATCGGCTTCCGATTCCACTGCTCCTGTAAGAGGGTAACATCCAAGAGTGCGAAATCTTACCTTTCGCAACTGTGCTTTAGCTGCAAGTTCTTTTGGCATACGGTTGTCATCTACCATAATGAGATTTCCATCCATGTCAACAATAGAGCGTTCTTTTGCAAAATATAAGGGAACAATTGGAATGTTTTCTAAGCGAATGTATTGCCAAATATCCAGTTCAGTCCAGTTGCTTAGAGGGAAAACTCTTATGGATTCACCTTTATGTACCTTTGCATTATATATATCCCAAAGTTCGGGTCGCTGGTTTTTAGGATCCCATTGATGAAACCGGTCACGGAAAGAAAAAATACGTTCCTTGGCTCTTGATTTTTCTTCATCGCGCCGAGCACCTCCAAATGCAGCATCGAATTTATATTTACTTAGTCCTTCAAGTAAGGCCTGTGTTTTCATAACATCGGTATGCACTTTACTCCCATGGGTAAATGGACCTATTCCACTTTCATAACCTTGTTTATTAAAATGAACTATCAGGTTCCATCCTTTTTCTTTTGCATATTTATCGCGAAATTCAACCATTTCCCTGAATTTCCATTTGGAATCAATGTGCATGAGCGGGAATGGTACTTTGCCAGGATAAAAAGCCTTCTCTGCCAATCGCACCATCACCGATGAGTCTTTTCCAATGGAATAGAGCATAACCGGATTTTCAAATTCGGCTGCTACTTCCCTGATTATATGAATGGCTTCGGCTTCCAGCTCACGCAGGTTTGATAAACTGTAATCCATCATCAATATATTTATATTCAGATTATTATTGTTTTTTACTTCTAAATAAGGTTTCTTACATAAAAAAGGCAAATATAATACATTTACATTGAGGAATCCGAAATGCCTTTGCCGGTACTATAGTTGAATTACTATTTTTACTGGCTATTTATTTTGTATTGCCCGTAATTTGAAAATATTAAAAGCTCCAAAAGTAGGGGATAAGTATCAGGGAAAGAATAAAAGCTATGAAATTCAGAGGTAGGCCTATTTTTATATAATCAGTAAATTTATAGTTTCCAATTGCCTGAACGATTAGATTGGTTTGATATCCTATGGGAGTGGCAAAGCTTGCAGAAGCTGCAATAGTAACGGTTACAAAGAATGGTTTCGGATCAAGATTGAGTTGCTGTGCTGTTGCCAAAGCAATGGGAAAAACTATAGCTGCTGCTGCATTATTGGTAATAACTTCAGTTGAGAGAGCCGTAACAATATATAGGGCAGCCATAATACCAATGGGACCAAATCCACGTGAAAAATTTATCGTAGTACGTGCCAAAGCTTCTGCAGCTCCTGAATTTTGCATGGCTTTACTTATTGCAAATGCACAGGCAATGGTAATTAATACATCCCAACTAATGGCTTTGGTGTATTTTTGATGGGGCATTATCTTCAACCAGATTAACAAGATGGCAGCAAGTATTGAAAAGAAAAACATGTCGAAATTGAGTCCGGCTGGAGAATCAAAATAACGACCAATGGTAGCCCCTGTAATCATTGCCAATAAAATTATAAATGTCAGCCATTTTTTCCAGAAGGTACCTGTGGTTTTATAATCTCGTATATACGAAGTAAGATAAAATATTTTTGAATCACCCCAATTTTGAATAAAACTGTCGGAAGTGAGCAGCACCAGGTTATCGCCTGGTTTAAGTTTTAATTTGTCAATATTTGATGTTATGCGTTCTCCATTACGATGAATGGCAAGCACCACTGCCTGATAATGCTGATAGAAGTTAAATTCAGGAATGGTTTTTCCAACTCCTGGAAAACGGGGAGATATTACTGCTTCATATTGTTTTAGATGTTCCTTTGCAATATTTTTTATCAGATCCATCCCCCTCAAACGAATATTATCATTGGTAAGAATGTAGTTCAGTCTGTCCGATTTTCCTGCCAGCAGTAATTTATCTTCCGGCAAAATCTGGAACATACCTTTTTTTGTTTCTATTATGTTCCCTCCGCGCTGGATGCATCGAACCAGTAATTTATTAAGTTCCTTTAGTCTTCCGTTTTTAACTTCCAGTCCTACCAGATTGCTGTTTGCCGGTACTTTAACATCATAGTAGTAATCTTTCAATGCGGCCGAGGTTTTTGTATTCAAAAGAATCTTCTTTCCTGGCAGTAGCTTGTTTCCGGCTAACGATACATAAATAATCCCGGCAACTGCTATAAAAATACCTACTTTCCCGAGCTCAAACATGCTAAATCCCGGGTAACCGTTTTCAAGGATTAATCCATGAACTACCAGATTCGTTGAGGTTCCAATCAGCGTGCACATCCCACCTAAAATGGTAGCATATGACAGAGGAATCAGAAACTTTTTGTGTGACAGATTCAGTTTTTCCGACCATTTTTTAATTATAGGGGCAAAAATAATTACTACCGGAGTATTGTTTAAAAAAGCTGAAAGTAATGACACAGGAAACATTATACGCGGGATTAAGGTCATTAATTTTCCTCTTTTGTGCGGAAGGTATGTTTGAGCTAACCGGTTGAGAACCCCCGATTGGCGAACCCCTTCGCTGACCAAAAACAGTACCCCGACAGTTATCATCCCCTTATTTGAAAATCCTGCAAGTAACTCCTTGTCGGAAATAATACCGGTTGACATCAGGATGATTGCCGAAGAAAAAAACACCAGTCCCGGGCGCATTATTTCCTTGGCAAGCGCTACAATGGTTAACAGCACCACTGCCAATACAATATATCCTTCCAGGCTTAGCAATCCAGATTTAAATTAAGGTAGCTTTTCATTCTCTAATCTGCTGTTTTATTATGGTCAAAACTATACATAAAAATGCATCCTTCAAAGTTGTATCCTGTTTTTGATTTGTATTCGAAGGTTTGAGAAGGAAGGAAATACGTATGAATATTAACTCACCACCCTTAGGTAGCCTTTCCCTTCCCTGAATGGAAGCAAAAACCAAAAAGCAGTGCCTTTCCCAGGTGCCGATTCAAGCTGAAGTTCACCCCCAAGTAAATGAATATAATGCTGGGCAATGGGCAGTCCGATACCTGACCCTGAAGTTATTTCATTTATTTCGTTTTTAATCCGGTAGAAACGACTAAAAATGTTCATCATTTCTTCCTGTGGGATTCCGATTCCTGTATCGGAAATCATGAATTTTACACTTTCGTTCCGCATCATTTCATAGCCCAGATAGATTTCCCCCCTGGTTGTATATTTAATGGCATTATCAACCAGAATGTGAAGCGATTCCATAAGCAGTCGCCGGTCGGTAACAAATCCAAACTCGGAATTGGGAACATCAATATTAAGGTTCATTTTTACCTGTCTGCCTTCCGGAATTAAAGGTCTGAAACGATTATAGACATCCCTTATCAACACATTAACCGGGCAAAATTTCATATCAATATCAATGGCATTGGTTTCTATTTTCGACAAATGAATAGTATTGTCGATCATATTAAGCAATTGGGTGCCGTTTTGTGAAATGGCATCAGAAAGCTCATTGCGTTCTGCACTGTTTAAACCACCTTCAGCCAGCATACGGGTGAAGTTGGTAATGATATTAAGTGGTGTGCGTATTTCGTGTGATAGATTCGCCAGAAACGCAGATTTGAGCCGGTCGCTCTCTTCGGCTTTCAATTTTGCTTTTTCCAGATTAAACTCAGCCGTTTTACGTCGTGTAATATCCCGTGAAACAGAAATTACCGATCGGGCGGTTAGCCTGGCAAGCCGCATTTCGAAAAGATACGTGCCATTTGGTGTATTCAGTGAATATTCTATTGTTTCAATGCTGTTCCTTTTTAAACAGTTGTGAATGCATTGCAATATTTTCTCTGCCATATTTTCGGGAAACCCCACATCAAAAATAGTGCTGCCTATTATATTGGCATCTTCTACCTTGAATAAGTCATTCTCCTTAATTACAAAATCTTCATAGGTTCCGTCTTTCCCAATAACGAAAAACATGTCGGGAATGGCTTCCAGCAAAACCTTGTACCGTCGTTTATTGTTTTCCAGTTCCTCAAGTTTTTTCTTTATCCTTGTTATATCTTCAAGAATTATATAAGAAGTGTTTACCCCAGATTTCAGGATGTGAATTTTGAACCACAGTTCCAGTTTGGTAGCATGAAACTCTTTTACTTTGGTATTGTCAAACAGCAGGATTTTATTTAGATCCAAATGATCGCGCAACACAAGATCAAAAATGTAATTTGCTTCCTGTCCCTTTACTTCGTGAAGCTGTATATTAAAAACGGATTCAAATGAATTATTCACTCTTTCAATTCGCAGGCTTAAAACATTGCCTTGCTCGTCGCGGATGGAAAGTATTTCGGCAATCGGAAAAGGAGTATCACGAAGAACTTTGGAAATATTCTGTTTAATAGATAAAACTGACTCGTTCAGTTGCTCTGCATTACGCCTGAATTTCCGGCGAACAAAAAAACCTCCGGTAAAAACAAACAAGTAGGTAATAAGAGGATGAGGAATAACAAAACTGGGGCCTGCAAAAAATCCAAAAAACTGGCCGCCTTTTACAAGCTGAAAAATAATGGTGAATACAGATAAGATGGAATACAAAATGATTTTAGTTTCCGACTGTGAAAAATAGAGAAGAAAGAAAGTACCAATCAACAGCAGGGCAACCGATTGATAAATTGTATTGGTGAGCTGTGGGTGTATAGAGAAATCGGAAATATAATAGGAATATACAAACAGGGGAATGGAATAGATGGTGTTCAAAGTACAATCTATTTTATTATTCAGGAGACAGATGAGCGCCAAAAAAGATACAAGTACCAGACCTGCATCACATATGATACATGAAACGGTGCTGCTTACAAACAGCCGGAACAAAAAATGAAGAAGTGCCCCCAGGAAAATAAACGCCAATGGAACCAGTAATTCAAAAAGCTTTTGTTTTTCCTCCTGATTTTGGCCCGGCCACAGCTTTTCTGAGACAGTATGGTATATAGGCTTGTTCAAGGCTATAAAAATATAGATTATGACTTAATTAATGCGAGTTTTTAATTAAAATTGAAGTTGCCAGATTCTTTTAATTTCCAAATCGGTTTTGTAAATATTATAAAATGTTTTTGTCAATACAAATATAAGCATCTGGTTGAAGTAATATTATTTTGGGGTAATTATTTGTCTTGCTGATTTTTGTTATGATTTTCATGAGCCTGATTATATAGCTTTGTAATAAATGAATTTTAATTTAGGTAAGATGCCAAAAGGATTCTTTAATGTACCCCTTGCTAAAAATGAGCCGGTTCTGAGTTATGCTCCCGGTAGCAAGGAAAGAACTGAAGTGCAGGAAATGCTTAGGAAGCTTCGTTCAAATGAAGTTGATATTCCAATGGTGATTGGAGGTAAAAATGTATTCACCAGCCGAAAAGTAAGGATGTTTCCGCCTCATGAAATAGAACATACCCTGGGTTATTACAATCAGGGTGATTCAAATCATGTAGAGATGGCAATTGACGCTGCTCTTGGGGCATGGGAAAGATGGGCCAACCTGTCGTGGCAGCATCGGGCTTCAATTTTTCTGAAAGCAGCTGATTTGATTTCCGGTCCTTATCGTGCAAAAATTAATGCAGCTTCCATGCTTGGCCAATCAAAAAATATTTACCAGGCCGAAATTGATGCAGCATGCGAGTTGGCTGATTTTTACCGGTTTGGAGTGAAAGCCATGACCGATATCTACAGGATGCAGCCTGAATCGTCTCCGGGAGTCTGGAACTACAATGAGTATCGTCCGCTGGAAGGGTTTGTTTTTGCCCTTACTCCCTTCAATTTCACTTCCATTGCAGGCAATCTGCCTGTAGCTCCGGCTATAATGGGAAATGTTGCAGTCTGGAAACCATCAAAATCTGCTGTTTATTCTGCCGGAGTTATAATGGACATATTGCGTGAGGCAGGTTTGCCCGATGGTGTTATTAATCTGGTGTTTGCTTCAGGGCCAGTGGTAGCTGATGTAGTATTAACTCATCCCAATTTTGCAGGTATTCATTTTACCGGCTCAACCGGCGTTTTCCGGAGTATCTGGAAAACCATCGGCAACAACATTCATATATACAAATCTTATCCGCGTATTGTAGGTGAAACCGGTGGAAAAGATTTCATATTTGCAGATAATACAGCGAAAATACCCGAACTGGTAACAGCTATTGTGAGAGGAGCATTTGAATATCAGGGACAAAAATGTTCTGCTGTCTCCAGAGTATATGTGCCTGGAAGCATTTGGGAAAAGCTGAAAAAGGAGTTGGGCAAAGTTTTAAAAACCATTAAAATGGGGCCTCCCGAAGATTTTACCAGTTTTATAAATGCTGTAATTGACGAAGAAGCCTTCGATAAATTAAAAGCAGCTGTTGAGCAGGCGAGGAAAGATAAGAATGCCGATGTAATTTTTGGTGGAAACTGTGACAAATCGAAAGGTTATTTTATTGAGCCAACAGTAATTCTGGCGAAAGTTCCCGATTACATTACGATGCGGGAAGAATTATTCGGTCCGGTTCTTACTGTTTTTGTGTATGACGATGAAAAGTTGGATGAAACCCTCGAAGTGCTGGATAAAACATCTGTTTATGCACTTACCGGTGCAATATTTTCAGAAGACAGGTATAATATAGAAAAAATTACCAAACGTCTGGAAAATTCAGCAGGAAATTTCTACATTAACGACAAACCCACGGGTGCTGTAGTCGGACAGCAGCCTTTCGGGGGAGCCCGGGGTTCCGGCACCAACGATAAAGCGGGTTCAGTGTTCAATTTCCTGCGTTGGGTTTCAGTCCGGACCATAAAGGAAAATCTGGTACCTCCTGCCAGCTATTTATATCCAAATTTTTTTCCTGACAAGGATTAATAAGTTAACTTATTGATGTTCATAAAAAGAGGAGTGAATTCATTTATTCCTCTTTTTTATCTGTTTTTTATATCGTACTTTTATCCCAAAATAAATGGATATGGAAGGCAATTCGAACATAAAAAAGAGCCTGGTTGGTATTTTGAAAAATAAATATTTCATTGCAGGGTTATTGTTTATTATCTGGATTGTCTTTTTTGATGAAAATAGCTTTATTTCCCAGGCTGAAAATAATCGACGACTTAATGAACTTACACGTCAGAAAAATTATTACATCGAACGAATTAAATCGGATAAGGAAAAATTTGAAGATTTAAATGCAGGTAAGAATGAACTTGAAAAATTTGCCCGGGAGCATTACTTTATGAGCAAGCCCGATGAGGATGTTTTTATTGTTGTAGAAGAATAATTTTTGTCTCCAAAAAAAAATCGCATAGTTTTTGTAATAACCTATTTTAACAGTTTGATTGCTGATTGAAATTTTATATATTGCTTAACTATGAATGATAATTTAGATATATTCAAAATACAAACCAATAACATTTCACCTCAAAAAGGAAGGGTATTGATTGCTGAACCGTTTTTGCCCGGCAGTTATTTCAACCGTGCTGTAATTTTACTTGTGGCTTACAGCGATAAGGGTGCAGTTGGTTTTATTCTGAATAAAAAGGTTGATTTGGCAATTCATGATGTACTTCCGGGATTTCCTGTGTTTGAAGGGAATGTAAACCTCGGAGGGCCTGTTTCTACCGATTCGGTTTATTTCATTCATAAACTCGGAGAGCTGCTTCCAGGAAGCATTCGGGTAATGGATAATCTTTTCTGGGGAGGAGATTTTGAAGTACTGAAGCAACTTATTGTGGAAGGCCGGATTAGTGCATCTGATATTCGTTTTTTTGTAGGCTATTCAGGTTGGGATTCGGGCCAGTTGGAACGGGAAATTAAAGAAGATTCATGGCTGGTAAACGATACCGATGAGGATATGGTTATGCAAAATTTGAATCCTGCCTCATGGAGTGAATTTGTTAAAAAGGTAGGTCAACGTTATTCCTTATGGGAAAATTTTCCTGAAAACCCTGCTATGAATTAACAGTTATTTATTTTTCTGATAACTTTAAAATGAATTTAGTACGGCCTTGCTTTTAAGAAGAACATTTAATTCCTCATGTATTTTTTTTGAATAAAAGTGAATAAACCTCTGATTTTCGATGCCTAAAATCCACTGCATGCCCATTTCTTCCGAGGCAAAAAACAATTCATCGGCATTCAATAGCTTTTCTACCGAAACATCTGCTTTTTCTGAGACCTTTAATCCCAGGCGGGTTGCAGATTCAATTACAAAAGTACGAAGTGCATTTTTGTAGCAACCCGATTGAAACGATGGAGTTATCAGTTCATTTTCTGAAATCAGGAATATATGGTTAAATGTCCCTTCACAAACCATGTCCTTTTCATTCAGAATAACCGAATGTTGAAATTGCGTGTTGTAAATTTCAGCGAGAGCCGATTGCCAAAGCCATTCACTGTAAAATTGCATCCGGCTAATTGCATTTAATGAATATTTATTTTGCTTGGAAACATTTACAAGAAGCCCCTCTTCGGCAAAGGGAAAAATGAATTCCATAAAAGTAGTACAGGTTGCTACTGTATGAGTGGAATGAATTCCTGCAAATATTTGAAGATGCACATAACCCGAACGGTAAAATTTGTTCTTGTTAAGCATTCTTTTCACCAACCTGAAAAGCTCTCTTTTATTTTTAAATTCCTTAGGAAACTGAATTTTTAGAAAATCTGCCTGATCCTCCAACTGATTTATATTTTCCGCGAAAAGTGGTATGCCTCCATAGCCGTACCACATTTTCTGCGACAGCCTAAATTTCATTTCGGTAAAATGTTCCGATAAATGAATATCTTTCCGTTCAACTATTTTTCCATCTACAATAAAAAATCTCATATTACTAATCCCAGGATTGTTTTCAACAGCAAAATAGCAAAAAACCCGGCTGAATTTTACACAATGAAATAACTTTACGGAGAGTTCATTCCCGAGAATTATTTAAACAGGTGCCTTTTCCTGCAATCAGAGACTAATTATTTCTCAATGCATGAATTAAATCATCTTTCGACATTTTGCTCCGTCCTTTAATCCCTACCTGCCTTGCTTTATCTAAAAGCTCTTTTTTGGTCCTTTCCTCGTAACTTTTACTGTGACCACCCTTCTTTCCTGCCTTGTCGGTATTGGCTATACGTGCCGATTTTTGCTTACTGTAACCTTTTTCCCGCAGTTTCTCATACTGATCTTCATTTTTAATACGCGATGATGTATTTTTACCTGGCATAACTTGTGGTATTATATTAACATTTGTGTAATTTAAATTATGCTTAATCTTCGTACTGGCCCTGTTCTACTTTATTCATGAACTCTGAAATCAATTCCGAGCCGTCAACTCCAAAGGAATCAACCACAGTGCCTTTAATGCCTGAATCGGTCTCCAGCACATAAACAATGCTCATGTCTGCCGGATCGGAAGTTCCTTCAAAACGATGAAACTCAACCAGCTTCACCTGAGACGGTTCAAAACTCTCTTCGCCTGTTTCGATTAACTCTCCCTGGTCGTTCACCCTGAAATCGTGTGAAAAACCTTTTCTCTTAAGAAGTTCTATGGCTTCTGATAATGTGTTGTACTGATTGTTCATCTTTGCAGTTATTTGAAAATTTTAATATCTGATCGTTATCCTGAAAAAATCACGCCAGAAACATGAGGTGAATTAATCTTTATATATGACTATATTCCAGCAATTTGCATATAGCTTATAATGTTTTACTGTGGAAATGGTGTGGATTTTATCCACAATAGTGAACTTGAAATAAATAAATTATTAAACCGAGCATTAATTTTCTGAAGAAGATACCTATTTAAACCTTTATAATTAGCTTAACAAAAAGCAACCTTCTCCGGATTAAATTCAATGTAAACTCAATGTAAACTCAATATAAACTCAATATAAATTCGTTTTAAATTGAATTAACATTGAATTAACAATGAATTTATACTGAATTTGATCTCTCTGTGGTAGCAACTAAATATTTGTATTTCTTCCCCATGTGAAGAAAAATTACATTTAGCAACCTTCATATTTTCAACACATTTTTCCTTTCTTTCTATGCTGTTTAAACAGGCATACCCGAGGGAAAGTTATTTTCCGAAATCTTTTTTAATAGAGGAGACTTTAAATTGAAGCACATTAATTCATTAGCTTACATTAACAAACTCTTCAAGATACATAAACTTTTCGGTCAGTTTTCCCCTTTTTGCAATGGTAGCCCGTTCAATAATACCGTCTGTATCCGGTCCAAACAAGCCGGGAAAAACTTTTTCAATAAGATTTCGGCCAAAATCTTCCGAAGCATCTTTTGGAAGCTCATTTGGCAGATTGTCCACTGCCTGCACGGTGATGTTTTTCGCAGATGAAAAAGGAGGTTCTACTTTTCCGGTTTCTGGATTGTAATCATAGAACGGTTCATTGATAGTAGCAGCCCTTTTTGTTGATGGAATTGAACCTTCAATGTCGCAGGTGATGTCGGAAACAATTTGTATTCCGAAATCTTCCTGCTGCATGTCTTCAGCCGAAAATAACATGGGAGCTTTAGGATCCCAGTAGGCGGCAGCTATAAGTACATCGGTTAACCGGGCATAAGGAAGGAAGGAATTTTCATACATCCAAGGTTGATTGAAGAAATTCATGAGCCCGAACTCGCCTCCATCTGTTCTTTTCACATAATGCTGTGGCAAAAGTTGGGTATATACGGGAATGGATGGCTTCTCAATGTTTAAATACTGTTCGGATGAAACTCTCTGAATTTTCCCAAATTCCAGCAGTTCCACTGCCCCTCCTGCCACTCGGCCATTACCAGTCAAAGCTATTTTAACAGCTGGCAAATTAACCTGGTAAAGCTGCTGCAGCATTTCTGTAAGTCCATCACATCGATGTGCAGGTTTCAGATTAAAAATCCGGTATCGCAGTCCTAATGCCCGTAATCCATTGTAGGTGCCTACCAGTCCGGCATACCGGCCAAATCCGATAATACGGAAGCCGTCTTTGTCGGTCAGTACTTCGTAATCAATCAACTGAATATTTTTCCTGAGAACAGAGCGAAGCAGCTCTCTGTTGTATTCCTGCATCTTGATGGTATGTGAAAAGAAAAAGTAGGTTTTCCCAGGAATCAGTTTTTTTTCTGAAGCTTCTTTAACGCCAAGCAAAACATCACATGGGCTTAAATCTTCCTGAACCGGAATTCCCTTTCGCTGATAGGCTTCATCGCTGTAGCAACGAACTCTGCTGGACTGCACCACTACCCGTACTCCAGGGAATTTCTCCTGTGTTTCCAGGCATTGTTCCGGAGTTAAAGGTGTCCGTTTATCAGGGGGAAATTTTTCTTCACGTAAGATTCCTAGTTTCACAATTATTTAATAAACGATGAGTAAAATGATTATTATATATTTATATAAGGCAATGGTTACTTTTTTGTTTATCAGATGGATGAAATTTTAGTATTCTAAAAAAAACAGGAACTCTTTTCACCTGGAAAAAAGACAATTCCTATTCTGGTCACCGCAAATACCTCAACAGGATCTTTATTTTCACCGCAAATTTTTCATTGTATTAAATTCTGTTGTTTTCTTCTTTAAATAAAATTCCGGTTTTTTACAAAATAATTACAATATTTGTATATACCTGGAATTAGTAAAGCTATAAATATAAATAGGTTCCGGAGACTTTATTGTCATTATTAAATCCGGGCAGTATGAAATGAGCATAAAAATGGGTTCAAACCATTTGTCGATGAATTCAGAAATCATGGGAATCTTATTTGAAACAATAGAAAACTAATAATTTAAATCTTATGAAAAAATCATTCAAATTTCAGTTTTTGTTTCTGCTGATAATGTCTGTTCCTGCGATGGTATATCCTCAGCGTTCATCAGAATCTGTAAAAATTTATCCTGAAAAAGAGCATGTCCTGAACTATTTGGGACAACCTGAAGTTGTAGAGAAATATGGAAAAATTTCAGATGCCATCTGGTCATATGCTGAACTTGGACTGCAGGAATTCAAATCTTCTGCGCTTTTAACAAATACGTTAAAAGAAGCAGGTTTCACACTAGAAACAGGTTTGGCCGGTATGCCTACCTGCTTTGTTGCCACCTACGGATCAGGAAAACCGGTAATCGGCATTTTAGGAGAATTTGATGCATTGCCTATGCTGTCACAGAAAGGAAGGAGCCCTGATCAGGATCCTCTTGTTAATGGTGCACCTGGCCATGGGTGCGGCCACAATACCATGGGAACAGCAGCTGTAGCTGCTGCAATTGCGGTTAAGCAGGCGATGAAAGAATACAAAATCAAAGGAACAATAAAGGTATTTGGATCTCCTGCCGAGGAAACATTAATAAGCAGGCCGTATATGATAAGAGCTGGCTTGTTTAATGATGTGGATGCAGTGATAGATAACCACAGCAGCAGTAAGTTTGCCACACAATACGGTGTTTATGGCAGTGCCATGTTTTCAACGATTTTTACCTTCAGGGGAAAAACCGCACATGGAGCTTCGGCATGGAACGGGAACAGCGCTCTTGATGCAGTTGAACTGATGAATGTTGCTACCAATTATTTGCGTGAACATCTGCATTTCGGCTACAGGATGCACTATGTCATCGTTGATGGAGGTGAAGCACCAAATGTGGTGCCCGATAAAGCCAGTGTGTGGTATTTTGTTCGAAACAGCGATGAAAAAGTTGAGGGAATGTATGAAAAAGTAATCAATTGTGCTAAAGCTGCCGCCCTGGCTACCGGTACCGAACTTTCGGAAGTACGTTGCCTGACAGCAATACATCAGAGGCACGCCAGTAAATCCGCAGCAGAATTGTTCCAGAAAAATATTGAACTGGTGGGAATGCCGGAATGGACGGAAGAGGAACAGAATTTTGCACGCGCACTTCAGAAGAATTTGGGGGTGGAAGAAGAGGGAATGCCGGAAAAGATTGATTCTCTTAAAGCTCCTTCCGATGTTTTTACCGGAGGTGGCTCGTCAGACGTTGGCGATGTAACATTAATTGCTCCAACAGCAACAATTCAGTTTCCGGGAAATGCACCCAACAGCATCGGACACCACTGGTCATCGGTGGCATGCAACTACGGTTCAACAGCATGGAAAGGATTGAATGCAGGAGCAAAGGCTATGGCTGCCTCTGCCATCGACCTGTTGGTAAAGGAAGATGAACTGAAAAAATTAAAAGATGAATTTAGCGCGTATTCGGAAAAAACACCATACAAACTTTTTCTTCCTGACGAAGCTACTCCTCCGCTTGATTTAAACCAGGAACTGATGCAAAAATGGAGAAAGCCTATGGAGAAAAATTACCTGGAACCTTAAATGACCAGGCTGTTATGTAAATAAATTAAATTCATTCTTTACAAAATAATCTCAATCTTTGTAAAGTTGTAACAGAAGAACATGGCAACTCAAAAGATTATAGGGATTACCGGAATATTGTTTTTATTGGCAACTGTTTCATGTATTCAAAAGAAAAACAATCAGGCTCAGGTTGATAGCTTTTCCGGCTCAGGAAGCTGCATGCAATGCCACGAACGGTTTTATGAACTGTGGTCGGGTTCGCATCACGGGAAAGCCATGCAACCGGTAAATGCCGTTTTCTTTAATGAAGAGCAGGTACCTTCAAGCGGAGATTTCTCAATTGAAGGTAAAATCTACCGGATCGCATGGAAGGATACATCAATGGTTATGAAAGAAACAGAAGCGGGAGTAACCAAAACTTATGATGTAACATGGGCATTGGGTGGTAAAAATGTTTTTTATTTTCTGATTCCTATGGAGAAGGGGAAACTGCAAACCATACCGCTTGCTTATGATATACGAAAAAAAACGTGGTACAATAATCCCGAATCGGCAGTAAGACATTTTCCTGATGGTAATCCCGACGAAGCCCTTGCCTGGCGCGACAGAATGTATACATTTAATACTTCATGTTACAGCTGTCATGTAAGCCAGCTGGCTACCAATTTCGATCTTGCTTCCGATTCATATCAAACCACCTGGAAAGAACCGGGAATCAATTGTGAAACCTGCCACGGCCCCAGCGCTGAACATGTGCGCGTTTGCAGGGAAGCCGGTGAAGGCAATGTACCCGAAGATTTAAAAATCATTGTTACACGTACTTTTACCCCCGAACAGCATAATGAATCATGTGCCCCCTGCCATGCCAAAATGCAACCCATTACCCCCAGCTTCATGCCAGGGGATCGGTATTTCGACAATTACGATCTGACAACACTTGAGAATGCTGATTTTTATCCCGATGGCCGCGATTTGGGAGAAAATTACACCTACACCAACTGGATGATGAATGAATGTGTCCAAAAAAGTAACCTTCATTGTGTTACCTGCCATACATCAAGCGGGCGAAACAGGTTTGCAGATAATCCTAATGATGCCTGTATGTCATGTCACAGCAGCAAGGTGAAAAATGTTGCTGAGCATTCGATGCACCCGGCAGACAGTGAAGGTGCCATATGCGTTAATTGCCATATGCCAAAAACAGAATTTGGCAGAATGGTTCGCAGCGATCATTCCTTCAGACCTCCTATGCCTGAGGCAACTTTAAAGTTCGGGTCACCAAATGCATGCAACAGTTGCCATACCGATAAATCGGCTGAATGGGCCAATCAAATCGTAAAAAAACGTGTAAATAACAAATACCAGATCCCCACCCTCTATTGGGCCCAGCTTATCAGGGAAGCACGTGCGGGAGACTGGAACCGGCTGGACGAGATGCTTGAGATAATCGATAAAAATGAACTGAATGAAGTGATCATCACATCTTTTATCCGCCTTTTGGCCAATTGCCCCGATGAAAAAAAATGGGATACGTTCATTAGGGCCACTAAAAATAATTCACCATTGGTCAGGGCTTCGGCCGCTGCTTCACTCCTGGGAAACACATCGGAAAAGACAAAACAGGCGCTGATAGCTGCTGCAAGTGATGACCTCAGGCTCGTGCGTATTTCAGCCGCTAACTCACTGGCAGGTTTTGCAAACACCTCATTTGAGGCAGATGAAGCCAATGCTATTGCCACAGCAACAAATGAGTATATGAACTCCCTGGTTACCCGTCCCGACGACTGGAGTTCTCATTACAATAAAGGGATATTTTATCAAAACCGAGGTGATGCAAATAAAGCGCTCACTTCTTATGAAATTGCAGCAAGATTATATCCCGAAGCACTAATGCCGCTCATAAACAGCAGCGTGCTTTACTCTTATACAGGAAACCAATCAAAAGCAGAGGAGAACCTGAAGAAAGCTGTTGCCATAGATCCTGGAAATGAAGCAGCCAATCTGAATCTGGGCTTACTGCTTGCCGAACAGGGAAAAATGCAGGAAGCAGAAAACGCATTGAAAGCAGCTTTAAATGCAAATCCCAAACAATCTGTGGCAGCCTACAACCTAAGTGTAATAGCATCACAGCGGAACATAGAGGAGGCTGTAAAATATGCCCGTATTGCTGCCGGTGCTAGTCCGGCAGAACCAAAATATGCCTATACCCTGGCTTATTACCAGTTGCAAAACAATCAGAAGAAAGAAGCGGAAATAACTCTGAAAAAACTTATTGCTGATCATCCGCTTTACCTGAATGCTGTAAGTTTTCTTGCCGATTTGTATTTGAAGGAAGGAAAAACAAAACAACTGGAAGATCTCTATATACAAACCTTGAAAATAAAAGAAATTCCTGAAAATGAGAGAAGAGCAATTCAACAAGCTTTAAATGCAATCAGAACTTCTGGCTGAAAGAATTTTTTCTGAACATTTATGTATTCCATTCGTTTTTCCCGGAAACATATAAAATCATGCTGACAATCATTTCACCTGCTAAAACCCTGGATTTCGAATCGAAACCTCCTGTCCCGGAATTTTCTATTCCTGAATTGCTCGATGATTCACAAAAACTGGTTGATAAGCTTCGAATAATGAAGCCCAAAAAGCTATCGGAACTGATGAACATTTCTTCTTCGCTGGCAGAATTAAACTACGACCGATACCAACTCTGGCACCAACCATTTGCTCCCGAAAATGCAAAACAGGCAGTTCTGGCTTTCAATGGAGAAGTATATATAGGATTGGATGCTCCTTCCCTGCCGAAGAAAAAGTTATTGTTATCACAAAAGAAACTTAGAATTTTATCGGGACTTTATGGGGTACTGCGTCCACTGGATCTTATTCAGCCATACAGGCTCGAGATGGGCACCAAATTAAAAATTGGTCGCTCCAAAGATTTATATGCTTTCTGGGGTAATAAGTTAACCTCAATAATTCAAAAAGCACTTGATGAATCAGGCAGTAAATTAGTGGTAAATCTGGCATCCAATGAATACTACAAAAGCATACATGTAAACAGGTTGGATGCTGAAATCATAACTCCCTCCTTTAAAGAAATGAAAAATGGAGAATATAAATTTATTACCATCTTTACAAAAAAAGCTCGAGGAATGATGGCTCGATTTATAATCGAAAACAACATTAAGAATCCTGAAGATTTGCAGGCATTCGATGCCGGAGGATACCATTTTAATCCAAGGCTTTCAAATCCGAAATCACCGGTATTCACCCGGGGATAATGAATGGATCTGGTTCATGTCAGAATATGAAAAGAAGTATGATTTTCATACTATTTTATAGGTATGAAAGCCTTAAACCGCAGGTTCAGAAACTGCCGGACCTGCCAAAAGCTTATCGGCCATGGCGTTGGCCAGATTTAACAGATGCTGTTTGTTCTCTGTTCTTAAGGCACCCTTTTCCTCAATCGGGTCGTAAACCATCTCCCATTTGATGTTCTCAGCAAAAACTTTCAAATTCTTCACACCCCCTCCATTCCATAAAAAGTTTCCAAAGATGCCAAGATAATGATCTTTCGGTGCCATATGTTCAATGGTTGACAGCAGTATCTCTACATTGGGAAACATGGAATTGTTATAGGCTGGACTTCCTACAATGAACCCCTTGTATTTAAAAACATCATTTATAATATAGGATGCATGGGTTTTGGATGCATCGTACACCCTTATGTTTTTAATACCCCGTTCAGCCAGACGCCGTGCAATTACTTCTGCCATTTTTTGGGTGTTTCCATACATTGAACCGTAAACAATTACCACTCCCAAATCGAGGTCATAAGAACTCCACTTGTTGTAACGGGTAAGCACCCAGTCTAAATTCGTACGCCAAACCGGGCCATGCGTTGCAGCTATCATTTTAATATCGAGAGGCGCAAGTTTTTTAATAGCGCGCTGCGTGTGGGCACAATACTTTCCAACGATATTGGTAAAATAGCGCATTACCTCCACTTCATAAAAATCGAGATTAATTTCATCGTCGAATACTCCTCCGTCCAGTGTACCGTAACTTCCAAAAGCATCCCCCGAGAATAAAATTTTATTGGTCTCTTCATAAGTTACCATTGTTTCCGGCCAGTGTACCATAGGAATGGTCTGAAACTGAAGGCGATGCTTTCCCAGCTCTAAAACAGAACCATCATGCACCACATGAACATTATCAGGTTCTTTATAAAAAGATTCAACAAAAGCAAAAGTCTTCTTATTTCCAACCAGTACAATTTCCGGATATTTCTGAACAATGGCCTTTAACGCTCCTGAATGATCAGGTTCCATGTGATTTATTACCAGGTAATCTATTTTCCGGTTACCTATAATTTCCTCAAGGCTATCCAGATATTCATCAATAAACGACCGTTCAACAGTATCAATAAGAGCTACCTTTTTATCAACAATCAGATAGGAATTATAGGAAATACCATGAGGAATTGGCCAGATGTTTTCAAACAAGTGAGTACGCCGGTCATTGTATCCCAAAAAATAAACATCCTCTGACAGATTTACGTATTGCATAATTCTTCTATTTTACATTCAGATTGCGAATTTAAGGAATTTTGCGTGTAATGATACAGCAAAAGAAATCCATTCCATACCATAATCAGAAATGTTTTATATTTGAAGTTTAATCAAAGATTGATGGGAAGTGGTTCAGGATGTGGCTGAGAAACTTATGGACGTAAAAAATTATATACAAATTTATATTGAATGCTCTAACAAGAGAATTAAAAAAAGTTTCATTATAAATACTTATTGAAAATTAATTAATGGCAATCAATAAAAATAGCAGAGTCATGACTTTTCCTCGTATAGGAAAGTTTATCATCATATTTTTTGCCGTTGCTTTTATTTTAGCTGCCCTGCGTGGGTATCAGCTCTACATGTACGTTTTCAATGAAAATGTTAAAACCGAAACGGCTGTAATAATTCCGGAAGGTGCCACCTACACCCAGGTGGTGGATTCATTGCATACCAATGATGCACTGCTAAATTACAAAGCTTTTCATTGGGTTTCTAAAAAGAAGAACTATACAGAATCGGTTAAAGCAGGACGATATCTCCTTAAAAAGGAAATGAATACAAACCAAATTGTAAACAAGCTCAGAGCAGGAGAGCAGGATCCCGTAAATGTTACGTTCAGTAATGCCCGGTTCAAAGAAGATATGGCAGGAAAGGTGAGCCGGTATATACAGGCAGATTCCTTATCCATTCTGAACTTGTTTAATGATACTGTTCAAATCCGGGAATGGGGATTTACTCCCGAAACCTTTAAGGCAATGTTCATTCCCAATACCTACGAGTTTTACTGGACAACCGATGCCAACGAATTTGCCGGAAGAATGAAGAAGGAATTTGACAGGTTCTGGAATGAATCCCGTCGAAAAAAAGCGGAAGCCATTGGATTATCCCCCGTGGAAGTAACTACACTTGCTTCTATCGTTCAGGAAGAAACATCGAAAAAAGAAGAACTTAATCGCGTGGCAGGGCTATATATAAACCGATTAAATAAAGGCATACCCCTGCAGGCAGATCCCACAGTAAAATTTGCTGTTGGTGATTTTTCATTGCGCAGAATATTAAATGCGCACCTTGAAATTGATTCTCCTTATAATACATATAAATATCAGGGATTACCTCCCGGACCTGTTAATTTTCCTGAAGTTTCAGCCATCGAAGCCGTATTGAATTACGAAGACCATAATTATCTCTTCATGGTTGCGCGCGATGATTTCTCGGGATATCATCACTTTTCCTCTACACTAAAAGAACACAACCGCTTTGCAGCTAAATACCAGGCAGCGTTGAATAAACTGAAAATATATAAATAACAAATAAATTGATTCAAAATGAAAAATTCAATCGGCAAAATTTTACTGGCAATAATGCTGTTGGCATTTTTTGCACAAAATGTTCAATGTAATGTGCCCTCAAAGGAGGAGCCAGGTGCAGGAAAAGTAGTTATTGCCTCCTGCCAGTTCCCCGTTTCGGAGAATGTAACTGAAAATGCGGAATGGATTCAAAAACAGATGAAATCAGCAAAGAAAAGTGGTGCTCAAATCGTACATTTTCCTGAATGTGCTCTATCCGGCTATGGTGGCGTAGATGTTAAGGATATAAATGATTTTAACTGGGAAGAAATTAAGCTCCAGACAGAAAAAATTTTAAGCCTGGCAAAAGAATTAAAGCTTTGGGTTATATTGGGTACTTCCCACAGATTAAGTAACGGAAATAAACCTCATAATTCATTATATGTGATAAATGACGAAGGACAAATTATTGACAGGTACGATAAAAGATTTTGCACATCCGGAGATTTGAAATATTATACTCCCGGAAATCATTTTGTGGTATTTGATGTAAATAATGTAAAATGTGGCCTGTTAATTTGCTATGACTTACGGTTTCCGGAATTATTCAGAGAGTATCGTAAATTGGATGTTGATGTAATTTTTCATTCATTTTATAATGCCCGCGCTAATAAAAACTTCATCCATCCTAAAATAATGCCGGTAACTGTGCAGGGAAGTGCAGCTTCAAATTACTTTTATGTTTCATTGACAAATTCGTCGGCAAAGCACAGCTGGCCATGTCATTTTATTACCCCCGATGGTTTGATTAAATCTAAATTAAAGTTAAATAAACCGGGAATTTTGATCTCAGAAATCGACATTTCTGAAAAGTTTTACGATGCAAGCAGGCCTTTTCGTTCAGATGCTATGAATGGAAAACTTAACAGTGGAGAAACGATAAAAGATAGTCGTTCTGAAAACAGGACAATATATTAATCTCTTCCACAATAACAATATTTCTTCCGTCTCCGGTGAAAGAAAATGAACTGCTCTTCAAATTTTGAGGCTTAGGTAATACAGTTTACTTCCCGCTCCAGTTCTACTCCAAAGGTTTGAAAGATATCCTGTCTGATTTTATCAGACAGGTTAAAAATTTCTTTACCCGTTGCACCACCGTAATTTACCAACACCAGTGCCTGGTTCTCATGCACGCCAACTTTTCCTTCGCGACGCCCTTTCCATTCTGCTTTTTCTATGAGCCAACCGGCAGGCAGCTTAACTCTTTTTGCATCGACAGGGTAAACAGGAACATCAGGATACATTTCTCTTATCTTTTCTGCCAATTCTACATCAACTACAGGATTCTTAAAAAAGCTTCCGGCATTGCCCAACTCTTTTACATCGGGCAATTTAGATGAACGAATGCCAATGACAGCCTGCCTGATGTTTTGCAGGTTAATTTCCCCTAATTCATTTACCTTTTCCTCTACTTGTCCGTATCTCAAATTAAAATCGGGAAATTTTTCCAGTCTGAAAACTACAGAAGTAATGACAAGCCGATTTATCAATTCCCGTTTAAAAAGGCTGTCACGGTATCCGAATTCACACGCCGCAGACGGGAATTCTACTTGTAACTTCTGATTAAGGTCATATCCTTTTACCAGCTCAATTACATGACTCACCTCCTGCCCGTAGGCACCTATATTCTGCACAGGTGCCGCCCCCACAAGACCAGGTATTAATGAAAGATTCTCCACCCCTCCAAGGTTGAAATTAACGCAATAGCTGACAAAATCATCCCACACTTCTCCGGCACCTGCTTCCAGCCACACATTCTGACGGTCTTCCTTAACTTTCCATATTCCCGGCACATTCGGATGCAATATCAGTCCATTAAAATCATTCAAAAATAAAATATTACTGCCACCTCCCAGCACAAGTAACGGATGATCGTGCCACGATTTGTTATCTTGGACATATCTATTTAAATCATCCATTTCCGTAAATTCAAAAAAATAGCGGGAGGAAGCTTTCACACCAAATGTATTGTATGGTAATAAAGAATGATTTTCAAAAAATCGGATCATGTAAACAATTTTTCCGCAAAGATAGGGGAAATAAAGAAGAATAAAGTAAGCTGTTAACAGGGCTGTATTGTATGCTGGTTTTAAAAATCAACCATATAACGTACCTTTGCCTTTCATGAACAAATTTGATGTTATTGTTGTGGGAGCAGGTCCTTCTGGATTACTCGCAGCAGGGCGTGCTGCCGCTCTGGGTGCAAAGGTGCTGGTTTTGGAAAAAATGCGATCCGAAGGACGTAAACTTTTAATTACTGGTAAAGGCCGTTGTAATATAACCAATGATGCTTCTCCCGGAGAATTTATCAAGCATGTCTTTCCTGATGGCCGATTTCTAAGGAATATTTTTTCCAATTTTTACGCCAAAGACATAATTGTACTGCTTCAGAAATATGGTGTTGAAGTAACACTTGAGCGCGGAGGCCGTTATTTTCCTGCAAGCAATAAATCACAGGATGTACTGAAAGCGCTGCTGAAATGGGTACATGAACAAAATGCAGAGATCAGTTGTGGACAGCGGGTAGAAAAGCTCATTATTCAGGAGGGAAGAATCCAGGGTGTAGAAGCTGTAAATGCCACTTTTTATGCACCAAATGTAATAATAGCCACCGGAGGAAAATCATATCCGGCAACAGGCTCCACCGGAGATGGTTATGAATTGGCAAAAACAGCAGGCCATACTGTTGTTAAGCCAATACCTGCATTAGTGCCCCTCGAAACCCAAGGGAATCTTGCCCAGCGACTGCAGGGGTTAAATCTTAAAAATGTTAAAGCAGTTATTTGGGTGGATTCAAAAAAAGAAGGGGAAGCTTTCGGAGAGATGTTGTTTACCCATTTCGGTTTATCAGGGCCAATTATTCTTACCTTAAGCCGGATTGCAGCATCAGCGTTACAAAATAACCGAGCCGTTGGTATTACAGTTGATTTAAAACCTGCACTCGATGAGCAGAAGCTGGATAAACGTTTGCTTCGTGATTTAAATGAACATGGTAAAAAGCAGCTGTCGAATGTATTTCGAAATTGGCTCCCGGCATCTATGATCCCTGTTTTCATTGAAGAACTGAAACTTGATCATGAAAAGTTGTGTCACCAGGTTTCATCTAAGGAACGAAAACAAATAAGATTTCTGATGAAAAATTTACCTTTCCAGATAACTAACCATCGTACTTTTAAGGAAGCTATTATTACCGCAGGTGGTATCTCCACTAAGGAAATTTCGCCTAAAACGTTGGAATCTAAACTGGTAAAAGGATTGTATTTTGCCGGAGAGTTAATTGATCTCGATGCAGAAACAGGAGGATATAATCTTCAGATTGCCTTTTCTACAGGCTGGCTTGCAGGAAATTCAGCGGCAAACAAAAAGTATGAAAAGCCTTCTTCTGTATAATTTTACAAATTATTACAGCTCCCTTTTTATCGCTTCAGATTTCAGGCACAAATCTCGTCAGCGGTGAGATAGGTTATGAATAGTTGTAAGAAAAGGTTGATAATATACATTGAAATCCATATTTTTAACTGCTATAAACTATAAATCAAACAGTCATTTTAGTTATTAAAATGAAAGTCAGCCATGGCAAAATACCTCACCTCATTAAGAAATGAACTGGATAGCCTTGCCGATGAAAAAATACAGCATTCGGGCAGGCGTTTTTTTAAAGAAGAAATAAAAGCATACGGTATCAAAACAGCATTGGTAAGCAATATTGCCAGGAAACATTTTAAATCTTTTCAGAATTTACCCAAAAAGGAAATATTCATTTTATGTGAGGAACTCTGGAAATCGGGTTACCTGGAAGAATCATTCATTTCCTGCCAATGGTCGTATTTTTTGCAGAAGTTTTATACACCAGATGATTTTACAGTATTTGAAGGTTGGCTGCACCACTATGTGAACAACTGGGCTTCCTGCGATACACTTTGCAACCATACCATCGGCGATTTTGTTATAATGTATCCCGAATTTCTTGCAAAACTTAAGAAATGGACTGCTTCAGAGAACCGATGGGTCCGCCGCGGAGCGGCTGTAACCTTAATAGTACCTGCACGTAAGGGAAAGTTCCTGGACTGCATATTCAATATTGCCGATGCCTTGTTAACCGATAAAGATGATTTGGTACAGAAAGGCTATGGCTGGATGTTAAAAGCAGCAAGTCAGGCTCATCAAAAGGAAGTATATAACTATGTAATTAAAAATAAAAAGAAAATGCCCCGGACCGCTTTGCGTTATGCCATTGAAAAACTACCTGTGGAAATGCGTAAAGAGGCAATGATAAAGGAATAGAACTTCAATACAAGCAGTTCTGCAGTTCATGCTTTAAATCTTAAAATACAAACTAAAGGGAAAAACTTGTTTTTAGCTTTTCAATCCATGGACTCTTCATTGAAATCAGATTTCAAAAGAAAAAATAGTCCTACCTTTGAATTTATATTTTTGAATGAATAAAAAGATTAGAGGGAAAAGAATATGGCCTCAAACCAACCGTTGGCTGAACGACTGCGCCCCAGAATACTCGACGATTATATAGGACAGGAGCACCTTGTAGGAAAAAATGCTGTACTGAGAAGGATGATTGAATCGGGCAACCTTTCATCGCTTATCCTTTGGGGACCACCGGGAGTGGGAAAAACTACCCTTGCAAAAATTATTTCCAACACCCTTGAACGGCCTTTTTATACCCTTAGTGCCGTAAGTTCCGGGGTAAAAGATGTACGAGAGGTAATTGAGAAAGCAAAGAAGCAGCAGTTCTTCAATAAACCCAACCCCATCCTGTTCATCGACGAAATACACCGGTTCAGCAAATCACAGCAGGATTCTCTGCTGGGTGCGGTGGAAAATGGAACCATTACCTTAATTGGTGCCACAACCGAGAACCCCTCATTCGAAGTCATCTCCCCTCTCCTTTCCCGTTGCCAGGTGTACATTCTGGAACCGCTTTCAAAAGAAAATCTGTTACAACTGGTAACAAATGCAATTACAAAAGATCCAGAATTAAAAACCAGGGAAATAAGCATTCGGGAACATACTGCAATGCTCCGTTTCTCAGGCGGTGATGCACGAAAACTCCTGAATGTACTGGAGTTGGCAGTTCTTTCAGAGAATCAAACCAGCATTGAAGTTACTGACGACAAGGTAACCGCCTGCCTGCAAAAAAACCTGGCAATGTACGATAAGCAAGGGGAAATGCATTACGACATCATTTCAGCCTTTATTAAAAGTGTGCGCGGAAGTGATCCTGATGCGGCAATTTACTGGCTGGCACGAATGATTGAAGGTGGCGAAGATGTAAAATTCATTGCCCGTAGATTGCTTATTCTGGCAGCCGAAGATATCGGATTAGCCAATCCCAATGCCCTGTTGCTCGCACAAAGTACTTTTAATGCAGTGCATCAGACAGGTTATCCCGAAGCCCGGATAATCCTTTCTGAATGTACTATTTACCTGGCTACTTCACCTAAAAGCAATTCAGCATATATGGCCATTGACGAAGCACTGTCATTGGTACGAAAAACAGGAAATCTCCCTGTTCCGCTGCACATCCGGAATGCTCCAACCAAATTGATGAAAGAGATCGGCTACGGAAAAGATTACAAATACGCTCATGCCTTCGAAGGAAATTTTGCAGAACAAGATTTTCTCCCTGAGGAAATAAAAAATCAAAGGTTCTACCAACCGGGTAAAAACCAACAGGAATTAAAAATTCTGGAGCGGTTGCAAAAGTGGTGGGGAAAACGATTTGGGGGAAAATGAACGATGTTGCAGTCAAATTGGTTATACAAACAAACAGGCAAATTTCTTAATTTGCTCATTATTATCTACACATTTGCATTTAAAATCAGGATATGATACAACAAATTGAAATTACTTTGCCGCAATTCAGAAGAGGTTACCACCTCATTACATCCCATATCGAAAAACAGCTGCCGTCTTTACCGGAGAAAGGGCTGTTACATATTCTGGTAAAACATACATCAGCTGGAATAACATTAAATGAGAATGCAGATCCTTCTGTGCGCATCGATTTTGAATCGTTCATTAACAAGATGATACCTGAAGACGATCCTGTATACATGCATACCTATGAAGGAAGCGACGATATGCCGGGGCATCTGAAATCATCTGTTATCGGAAACCAGATAACCGTTCCGGTAACAAACCACCGGTTGAATCTGGGTACGTGGCAGGGTATTTACTTTTGTGAATTCCGAAATTTCGGTGGCAGCAGGAAACTGGTGATTACCCTATATTCCTAAAGAACAATCCTGATCCGATCTTTAAAGATATATCGCATCTCATTTTGGGATAAAGTCTTAGGAAATGGATTGAACCCTGACTGCAAACTGAAAATGAAGATTATAAAAATGAACATGAATACCAAAAATTTTTGATAACTGGAAATTAACTGAGACATGTTGTTTCTTCAGTCCGATAAAAATCTTATTTTGCCGCCCGAAAAAATCAAAAGAAATTATGCACAGAAAATTATTGCTGGGAGTTGAAGCTATAGGACAGGCAGCCATTGATGGCGGAATTTCAGGAGTTTATGCCTATCCCGGAACACCTTCCACGGAAATAACAGAATATATTCAACACAATAAGCTGGCTCAGGAACGTGGCATACACCGCGAGTGGTCGGTAAATGAAAAAACAGCACTCGAAACAGCACTGGGTATGTCATACGCAGGTAAACGAAGCATTGCCTGCATGAAACATGTTGGATTGAATGTTGCAGCCGATGTATTTATGAATATGGCCATTACCGGTATTAATGGTGGACTGGTGGTTGTCGTTGCTGATGATCCTTCGCAGCATTCTTCACAAAACGAACAGGATTCCAGGTTTTACGGAAAGTTTGCCATGATTCCTTTTTTTGAACCTTCAAATCAGCAGGAAGCATATGACATGACTTATGAGGCCTTTGCATTTTCAGAGAAAACAGGCTTACCTGTAATGCTGCGTATTCCTACACGACTTGCCCATTCGCGTGCGGGGGTGATTCAAAAACCTGTTCAGGATGAAAATCATATGCGGTTACCTGAAAACCTGATGCAATTTATGCTTCTTCCGGCATATGGGCGAAAATACTACCAAAACCTGCTCGATAAACAGGGCATGCTAACCGAACTATCGGAAACTTCCGGGTACAATAAGTACATTGAAGGAAATGACAAAAGCCTGGGAATTATATGCTGCGGTATTGCCTTTAATTATTTGATGGAAAATTATCCCGATGAACATTGTCCTTATCCTGTGTTGAAAATCACCCATTATCCTTTACCAACAAACATGTTGCTTAAGCTGGAACAGGAATGTGAGGAGCTGCTTGTAGCAGAAGAAGGGTACCCACTTGTAGAAGAGCTTATCAGTGATTTTTTCAGAAAGGGAACGAGAGTGTCGGGAAGATTGAACGGAGCGCTGCCACGGCGGGGAGAGCTCAATCCCGATCATCTGGCAAAAGCATTGGGAAAAGAACCGGCTGAACATTTAAATATTCCTGAATCACTTGCAGGCAGGCCACCTTCGCTGTGTTCCGGGTGCGGACATCAGGATACCTATGAAGCATTAAATGAAGTGGTTGCTGAAGTGGGCCATGGCAGAGTATTTTCCGACATAGGATGTTATACCCTGGGAGCATTACCACCCTACAATACCATCAACACCTGCGTTGACATGGGTGCGTCCATTACTATGGCCAAAGGAGCCGCCGATGCAGGACTTTCGCCTGTATTTGCAGTAATTGGTGACTCCACCTTTACCCATTCAGGAATAACGGGGTTGCTCGATTGTGTAAATGAAAAATCGAATGTCAATATTTTGGTTGTAGATAATGAAACAGTTGCCATGACGGGTGGGCAAAATTCTTCTGCAAATGGAAGGATCGAAAAAATTTGCGAAGGGATAGGTGTCATTCCGGAGCATATACGTCTGTTTGTACCTCTAAAAAAGAACCACGATGAAATCGTGCAAATCATCCGGGAAGAATTGGCATTTGAGGGGGTATCTGTCATCATTGGGAGAAGGGAATGCGTGCAGCGGATAGCAAAAACAAAAAAAATGAACAAAGCAATAAAACAGGCATAAAATGAAAACCGATATTATTCTGGCTGGTGTAGGCGGACAAGGAATCCTTTCCATTGCTGCTACTCTGGGTGCAGCAGCCCTCAATGAAAATTATTACCTAAAACAGGCCGAAACTCATGGCATGAGCCAACGCGGAGGTGCGGTTGTTTCACACCTGCGCATTGCTGATCATCCCATCTGGTCTGATTTAATACCTTTACGTAATGCCGACATTATTCTTTCAGTTGAACCTATGGAATCACTGCGCTACCTTCCCTATCTTTCTCTAAAAGGTAGTCTGGTGACCAACACCGCCGAGTTCAAAAACATTAAAAATTATCCGCAACTGCAGGCAACCTTCGAATACATTGCGCAGGAAGTCAACATCATTCGCATTGATGCTGACCGTATAGCAAAAGAAACCGGTAATCCCAAAGCTTCCAATATGGTAATGCTGGGAGCCGCTTCACCTTTTATTGCCATTCATGACAACATAATCATCAAAGGAATTGAAACCATTTTCAGGGATAAAGGCAAAAAGGTTGTTGAACTGAACGTGCAGGCATATAAAACCGGCAGGGAATTTACCTTAAATAAAGGTCTGGAAACTTCCTGATTGCCTTTTCAGTAAGAAACATTCATCAGATACAGGATTCTTAATGAGACCAATATTGTTACTTTTAAATCCATCGTTTGCAAAAAAAACGGGAACCAGTGTTCATCCGGTTAAAATTCATATTTTTATGTTAATGTACGCGTTAATGAACCTGTGAATTGAACATCATAAATTCGGATTATCGGGATGAAGACAGCAAATTAAAAGAAAAAAATCATCCGTAAAGGGAAAATTCATAAAAAGGAATTTTTATTTTTTTTAAGGTTTTATGTACGGAATACGAGTGAAATAACCTAACTTAACAATTGCAGAAAAACCTTCTGCAAGAAATAAAGAAAAAGTTGGTGAAGACTGTATTATTAACAGAAAAATTATTAACACTAAAAAACAGAATCATGAAAATCAATCTGCTTATTCTTATTGTTTTTGTTGCTGTTTATTCCTGCAAAAACAACGATACGGAAACCCGAAGTTTGTTTAATGGAAAAGATCTTACCGGCTGGTATGTAGATGTTCCTGCCATGGATAATAATCCAGATACTATTAATCCATTTATAGTGCGCGATGGAATGCTGGTAAGTCTGGGCACCCCCCCGGGACATTTGATTACCGATTCGGTTTATCAAAATTACCGTTTGATAGCAGAATACCGCTTTGCAGGCGAACCGGGCAACTGTGGCATTCTTGTCCATGCATCTGCTCCAAGAGCTTTATACGATATGTTTCCCAAATCGATTGAAGTGCAAATGATGCATGAAAATGCAGGTGATTTCTGGTGTATTGTGGAAGACATTACCGTACCAAATATGGAGGAACGCCGGGGCCCAAAAGAAGATTGGGGTATTACAGAAGGAAAGAACCGCAGGATTAAAAACCTGACCGATGGATCGGAACATCCTGCAGGCGAATGGAACACCATGACCATTGAATGTGTTGACGACGAAATTAAAGTATGGGTAAATAATGACCTGGTAAATTATGGTTACGATTGTACTGCCAGCAAAGGAAAAATAGCCATACAGGCCGAAGGCTCAGAAGTAGAATTCCGGAAACTGGCATTAACACCTATTTCCAAATTCACCCGTAAAGAAGAAAATTAATGAAAAAACTGAAAGGAGTGGGCATTGGTGCCGGCTATTTCAGTCCTTTTCACTATGAAGCCTGGAATCGGATTGGGGAAGTGAAAATCATTGCATTGTGCAGCCTTGAACCGGCTGAGGCCAGAAATAATATGAAATCTTTCGGAATTTCCCGCCAATACGCCGATTACCGCGAAATGATTAAAAAGGAGAAGCCCGACTTCATCGACATCATCACACCGCCCGAAACCCATTTCGATATGGTACGGTATGCAGCGGATCATGGAATCAATGTCATTTGCCAAAAACCCCTGGCACCAACATTTGAAGAGGGAAAAGAAATTATAAACTATGCAACCCGTGCAGGCATCCGTTTTATGGTGCACGAAAACTGGCGTTTTCAGCCATGGCATCGTGAAATAAAAAAACTCATGCTCAACGAAGAAGTCGGTGGAATCCATTTCATGAACTGGCGTAACCGAATGGGTGACGGCTGGAGACGGGATGCCTATATTTCGCGGCAACCCTACTTCCGGAAGTATCCGCGGTTACTGATTTATGAAAACGGCATTCACTTCATCGATACCTTTCGTTTTCTGGGTGGGGAAATAAAAAGGGTATTTGCTTATTTAAAAAAGCTGAACCCTGAAATTGCCGGTGAAGATTTTGCCCTTATTAATTTTGAGTTTGCAGCACCTGGGCTACTTGCCATATGGGATGCCAACCGATACAATGAACCCAACTATGAAAATCCCCGTCTGACATTCGGCGAATTTCATATTGATGGAACACGCGGAACCATCCGGCTTTATTCTAACGGAAGAATTACAATTCAGAAACTGGGGCAAAAAGAAAAGGAACATATTTATGAATGGAAATCTGAAAATTTTGCCGGTGATTGCGTATTCAATACACAACGGCATTTTATCGATTGTCTGAAAACCGGAAAAGAGTTTGAAACCAGTGGGCACGATTACCTTAAAAGCTTTTCTGTGCAGGAATCGGTTTATAAGTCGGCTCAAACTGGCATGCCACAGGAACCAGAATTTTAAAAATAGTTTTCTTACTTTGAAAATTGAAATAATCATCAACAAAACAGGATAAGCAATTATCAGTTCAAAAATAATTGCCTTATTTAATTTTTGAACCTGTTTTCAAATCTGCAGCCTTTACCCAAGGTTTTCCGGAAGCCGATAGGTATTCCGATTTATTCCATCCATCTGCTACCGGTAAATCAATCGTTTGGGGCCTGAAAAAATATACTTCCTGCCCGGGACTATGCAGAAATTCCAGACCTGCAGTCCGATGCATCGCTTTTATGGCAGAAGCATTAGGTACCCACCAGTTTGTGGGATCACCCATGAACCTCTTTTCAATAAATGCCATTGAGGGCCAGTCATGCCTGAGCATTATATCCCGGTTTTCGAAATTAAAATCATCAACTGGCTGGTGTTCATCATTTCCCTGAAGACTTAGCGACTGAAAAACCAGCAATTCAGAAACTTTCCGGGCAATAATATCAAGAGCAAAAAGCGGGTAACGAAGGTGATAAAACACACCAAGAAAAAGAACAACATCGAACTGCCAGTTTTTTCGGGCTAGATCATACACCTGCAGGCGGTAAAAATCAATACGGTCGCTCACATCAAAAACTTCAGCCACCCATTTTGCCTGTCTGAGATAATGAGGATCAATATCAATAGCCGTAACTCTGGCTCCCCGCAAAGCACATTCTATAGAATAAAACCCTGCATTGCATCCTATATCAAGAACTTTAAACCCGGACATATCCTTTGGCAGGTGAGGAGAAATAACCTCCCATTTATAGGAAGGAAAATCACCCAAAATATGATTGGGCGCCGTCATTTCTCCATCCGGCAGGTGTATATTGTGAAACCAGGGTGCCAGTTTCCGTATTTTTTTAGTAATTTTATTTTCAGCCATTCCCAACAAACTTCAATTTACAGCTTTACCTGTTTTTAAATTACCAGTCCTTTCATTTTCAATTGCATGACATACTGTTCCAGTTCTTCCGCCCGCTTGCTTCCGGTATGTGCAATACTTATTCTTTGTCTTGCCCTTTCGCCCATTGCGCTCCGATCTGCTTCTGAAATGTTTTGCAAGTAATGAAGAGTTTCCCCTGGAGAGTTAGCAATTAAAATCTCTCTGCCAATCTGAAAGAAATTATCAAGACCTTCCCAAGAATCACTTATTACAGGCACACCACAAGCAGCAGCTTCAAAAAGCCTCACACTGGGAGAGTATCCCATTTTAATCATGTCGTGCCGGGTAATATTCAGGGTAAATCGCTGTTCATTATAGAATCTGCGGTGTTTTGCCGGAGGCAGATGTTCGAAACGCTCAACATTTTCGGGCCAAACAATGGATTCAGGATATTGAGGTCCGGCAACAACAAATTTACCTTCGGGGTATCTGGATGCTGCATCAACAAGTAACTTTTTCAGGGGAGGCTGACGATCAAAACTGTAAGTACCCAGATAACCCAGATCCCATTTCACAGGAAGTTTTTCGGGATAATACAAATCGGGATCCACAGAACAATAAAGAGGAACTGCTCCCGGAGAACCATATTTTGCAGTAAAAACATCAAGCACGGGACCTCCCGAAAAAGACAAATACAAATCGTACTGAGGTATCAAATCGGGATGTATATACTCGTAATCATCTTTTTCAAGTTTTGAAATCGTAACCGGAGTATCAATATCGTAAAAAGCTGTTATACCACCAGCTATTTCCAGCACCCATTTCCCTACTTCCACACCTTGCGGAACATAAGAGCCCACTATAACTAAATCGGCATTTTGCACTTCTGTTTTATAATCAATCTTCAGCCCAGAAAGGGAGGAATATAAGGAAATATGGCAAAAATTAAACCTTTTGCCATCTCTCTGGTTGGCATACCACGGAACATCTCTCTCGATAAAATGAACAGAATGCCCCCTTTCATGCAAACCTTTAATGAGGCTCCTGTATGTAGTTGCATGTCCATTACCCCAAGACGAGGTAATAGAAAGTCCCAATATTACAATTTTCATAATCTGCTTCTTTATATGAATTGTTGATTCACAGCAAACTTCTTTGTCTGAGCAAGTATCTGGTCTATTTGTTGCGCCCGTATTTCGTACGTATGTTTTGCAAGTACTTTTTTCAAGGCTGCGTGACCTGTTTTTTCCGCTACTTCACCATCGAGCAACTTTAAAAGTGACACCACATCATCCCCGTCATGTGCCACCCAAATTTCGGAACCGGGATTAAAAAAAGATTCGATTCCTTCCCAAAAATCTGTAATGATGCATGCTCCTGCTCCTGCAGCTTCAAAAACCCTTGTTGCAGGAGAGTAGCCATAGTCGGCCATGCTTTGCCGGCTTATATTCAACACTGCCCGCGGCGAAGAATTAAAAGCATTGTGCTGATGCGTATATACATGACCTGCATACACAACATTACGGGGCAGGGAAACCGAATCCCAGCCACTGCCGCCTAAGAGAAACAATTTTTCGGGCATTTTTTCAGCAACATGAATAAAAAACTCCCATACACGTTCTTCCCTGTCGGGTAATCTATTGCCCAGGAAAGCAAGATCGCACGTAAACTGTTTTTCTGAAGGTACTTCAAAGTGCGTTTCGGGATCCAACGCATTATAAATGGGAATGCATTTATTAGCGTTTAGTGATTTATAAGCATTCACAACCGGATCACCACCTCCATATGTAAATATAAAATCGTAGAGTGGTATTAACTTCCTGAAATTATTTTGTGGATTGGAGAACACTGAATCGAGTGTAGCCGGTGCATCAACATCCCAAAAAATTAGTGTATGGTGAGATTTTTTTATTTCAGGCAACGCTTTTTCCAGAAATGCATCAAAAACTCCCACGCCGCTGGCTTTAACAAGGATATCAGCTTTTTCAGCATCCTCCAGCACCTGTTCCACATCCTGCTGAATGTTGCGGTAAACAACGGAATTTGCCCAAACGGGATTAGGCAAATCGATATGCTGCTGTCGGTCAAAAGCGTCAGGTTCATAAAATGTTATATCGTACCCCAACCGAGAAAGGTATTTAATAATGCCCCTGTAATAAGTAGCAGCTCCATTCCAATAAGCTGAAATCAGGCTAGAGCCAAAAAATGCAATTTTGGGTTTTAATTCTCTCATATAATAAGTTATTCATTTATTTACTTTTCAAATTAAAACATCAACATATATTCTATGCCGATTTTCTTTTCTTTTTGCTGATTTTTTCGATAATTGAAAATAATTCCTGAGCCCTGTGGTTACAGGTATGCCTGGAATTTATAGTTTCAAGCGCATGATTTACCATTTCAATGGCATTTTCAGGATGATTCAGTATAGTTTTCATATGCTGCTTCATCTCTTCCCCATTGTTGGCAAGCAGGTAATCCTTTCCCGGAGTAAACAATTTTTCAGTGTCGTACCAGGTGGAACAAATAAGGGGAATTCCGGATGCCATAGCCTCAAAGGGACGAATGGTGGGAATTCCGGGTAAATTCATAACATAAGGGCGACGAGGCACATGAACCGTTAAACGGAACCTGGAAAAAACTTCAGGTACTTCATGATTTGGAAGCCAGTCCCTGTATTCAATATTGGCCTTTTCAAGCAATTTTCTGGCATATTTGGGGTACCTGACACCATAAAAAACGGCTTTCAGGTTCAGTTCCTCCACCGGTTCAATGATGTATTCCAGTAATTCATTTGTCCGCTCATTGTCTCCCCAATTTCCAATCCAGACAACATCGCCTTCTTTTTCACTACAACTTACAGGATGAAAAATAATACTGTCAGCTGCTTCATGCCAGGTAATTACATTCTTCGCCCATTTTTTCTTTTCATAAACAGCTTTAAGAACTTCTCCAAAAACCAGTACTCCATCGTAAAACTGCAAATCAAATTTTTCCATTTCCTCTGATTTTGTTACCGCCCGGTGATGGGTATCGTGAAAAAACAGCAGAAAATGATCATTTACGGCACGATATTCTCCCAATTTTTTTATGAGTTGAGGTTCGTTCCATTCATGAACAATAACAATATCGGCATCATGTAAAACTTCTTCAGGTTCAAATTCATCCAATGTATAAAAGGTTGGGAAATGCACTGGAAACTTTTGAGTAAACTCATATAGAATACCTACACCCTGTTGATTCAATAAATTTCTAAGACTCCAGCCCAGTGAAGGCTCAAAAACTGAAACTGCATGCCCCTGCCGGCTAAAAGCACTAACCATTCCCCGAAGGAAATGAGCATTTCCGTGGTTCCAGTCAGAAACAATAGAGTGATAGAACATGTAAATTTTCATTTAATTTTTTTTTTTATTCTTTAAACCTGTTTAGCTTTATTTCATGAGTTTTTAATTCAAATTAAAATATTGATTTTAAAAAACTAATGAAATCTTAATGATGCAACAATTTAATTTTATAGTTTTTAATAACGTTATACAAATTGATATACTCCATGAGCATTCTTTCATCCGAATAATTATCGGTTGCATGCCTGTGCGCAAGGTTACTCAAATGGTTAAGCTGCCAGTCGTTTGACATAAGGTCATTAATGATTTGCGCCAGCTGCCCCGCATCATTGGTGTGGGTATAGGTCATGGAAGTACTCCAGATTTCATTTAAAGAAGGAATGTTGCCACCAACGAGAGCACATCCCGAAAAGGCTGCTTCGAGAAATGAATATCCAAAAGGTTCGTATTTTGCCGGGAGTGCATACACCCAAGCCTTTGACAACCATCCGGCCACCTGCCGCTGATTCAACTGCCCCGGCAAAGAAACATTTGAGGGAAGATTTTTCACCTCATCCGAACTTATTTTTCCGGCAATAATAACCGGGTAATCAATGGTTTCCGCAGCTTTTACAAGTAACTTTATATTTTTGGCTTCATCCCATGTTCTACCCATGCTGAATACTATTTTTTCTTTTTTGCCCCTTATAAACTGGTGGGCATTTCTTCCATTGTATATAATCTTTTTATTTCTAAAAGTTCCGTAATTTTTTTCTGCAGCCTCCATCATAAAATTACTGGGGGCAGTTAACATATCGGCTGATTGAATTCCTGCTTTAACATGTTCACGATAAAGGTTCCATGAAGCTGGAGCCTGTTCATTCTTAACAGCTTCCCACCATGAAAGCACACAGGAATGTAATGTAACAATAACCGGTATATTCCATTCAAGACAACCCAATGTATAGGAATTCAAATGCATTATATCGGGGTTTTCCAGTTCTTTAAGCCACAGCAGCCATTTCCCTGAAGCATAAACATTGTTCCATGGATTGTCCATCCATTCCTGTTTGGCTTTAAAGTGACGGTACGAAATTCCGTCTAATTCTAATTTCTGGCTCTCAGTTAACGGCTCTCCAATAACAGCAAGAACAACCTCAATATTGTATTTTTTCAATCCTCTTGCCATATCGAGAGCAAAAGTCCAAACGCCTCCTATGTTATCGGTTGTCATTAATATTTTCATTCTTTCGGAATCCTCCCGTAAATTTTATCGATAATTTCAGCTACAGTTCCGTAATTAAAAATCTCATCTTTAAATTCTGATGATTTTTGCAGTTCATTTGCCCAGGAAATTAACGCTTTTCCACCCCAGTCGTCTGGTTGAGAACTAATGGTTTTTCTTGAAGTTCCCTGGCATAAAAAGGCTTCAAAATCGTAAAATGAGCCGTTGGTATTTTCAAAAACAGCTGAAGCTTTAGTTCCATAAAATGAAGCTTTTATTTCAGCATCTTTTCCGGCTGCTAAATTCCAGCTGCAGGTTAACCGGATAGTTGCTCCCGAAATTGTCTCCATCTGTACAGAAGCAAAATCTTCGCTAATCACCGAAGTATGCTGAATTTTTTTTCCTCCTGAATAAAGGGTTGAGTTTACCCTGCTGACTTTGGGAAAGTTCATTATCCACAGAGCCAAATCTACCAGGTGAATACCTAAATCAATAACACATCCTCCTCCAGAAAGCTGTGGGTTGTAGAACCAGTTTTTATCGGGTCCGTATGCATTATGAAAGACCAGGTCGGCGGCAAAAATTTCTCCCAATTCATTGCCGTTTACCAGTTCGGCTATTTTTTGCATCCCATTGGTCAACCGGTAAGACATATCAACACCTAAAAGTTTATTCACCTGTTGGGCCACATTTATAATTTCATAACTTTCAGCTACGTTCCTTGCAAGAGGCTTCTGACAAAAAACAGAAATTCCATTATTTAAAGCATGCAAGCATTGACTGTAATGCAAAGCATTTGGTGTGGCTATTACGATACCATCAGGTTTATCAGCAATCAATTCATCAAGCGACTCATATACGATTGCTCCGGCAGCAGCTTCTCTTGCTTTTTTCGCATTTTCTGCAATCAGATCACAAATTCCTGCTGGAATACATATATCTTTATCGAGCAAGGCTTTCATACGATTCAATCCTATCCAGCCGGTACCTAAAAAAGCGAGCCTTGGTTTGGTTCCAACTTTTATAATTGCATCTGTCATTTTTGATGTATTTAAGAATAGAGGATTAATCCTTTCAGAAAACCTTCCGGTTTTTGGGAAAGAATCTGAAATGCTTTATTAATATCCTTTAAATCAAATTGATGTGTTATCAGTTCATAGGGACGAATGATGCCCTCTTCAGTTTTTTGAATGGCACTTCTCAGACCGTCAATATAAACATTTGGATCCCGTTCGTGTGCATTAATGACATCAATACCTTTCCAATTCCACTGCTGCATATTGATGTTCCTGTTTCCGTCCTGGTGATATCCGGCAATCATTAACCTGCCGTATTCTGAAATAATTTCGGTTGACAGATCAATTGCCCGCTGGGCACCTGTTGCTTCAACCACCCGGTGAACGCCCTCCGGGGCCAATTCATTTATTTTTTTTGCAGTTTCCCAAATTTCACCAAACTTTACCACATGGTGTGCCCCGGATTTTTCAGCAAACATTAGCGAAGAATTTCGTTGTGATACGGCTATCACTTTTGCTCCGGCATCAGTAATCAGCTGAATAAGGAGGCATCCGATAAATCCGCTGCCAATAACAACGACAGTCTGGCCTTTTTCAATATTTGAACGCTTAAATATGTTCACTGCACAGGCAAGAGGTTCTCCAGGAAACGGATTATCGCCTAATGAAGAAGGAAGTTTAACAACATTTGATTTATTAATTTTATCGAATTCTGCATAGGCATGAAAAGACAGTACGGCAACCCTGTCACCTTTTGAGAACCCTTCCACACCGGTGTCGAAAGCTTCAACCACACCATAACCTTCATGTCCGGGGGCACCGGGTTCAAAGGGATAATTAAACCAGGGCCTTCCTTCCCAAACCGGTAAATTTGAGATACAAACACCAGAGCCTTCCAATCTGATTAAGACCTCATCCTTCTGTGGTTCTGGTATTGGTGTATCAATAATATTAATTTGCCCTGGAATGGTAATTACAGATGCTTTCATAAGTTCTTCTATTTTAGTATTGGTTGTGACTTCCTGATTTCAACCGGAAACTCATTATGCTTCAGTTCATTTTTCCTCAACCAGTTATACAATTTTTCCACTCCCTCTTTATAGGAAACCTGAGGTGACCAGCCGGTAAAATCATTAAATTTACCAAAATCTGAAACGTAATATTTCTGGTCCCCTTTGCGCCAGTCTTGGAATGATACCTTAATCTTTTTATCCTGAAATGTTTCGAGCATTTCAATCAACTCCAACAGGCTGATTACATTCCCGGGGCCTCCTCCCATATTAAAAACTTCGCCTTTTAACTGATCAACATTATTCCACGCCAGTTCAAAGGCATTGATAAGATCCTCAACATATAAAATATCACGCACCTGCATTCCATCACCATAAAGCGTGATTTTCTCATTGCGAAGAGCTTTTAGAATAAAATGGGCAACCCATCCCTGATCTTCCGTGCCAAACTGGTGTGGACCATAAATACAACTCATTCTAAAAACCACATTTTTCAAGCCAAACGATCGGGCATAATCAAGAATATATTGATCGGCGGCTCCTTTTGAACTGCCATAAGGGCTATGAAAATCGAGATTCCGGCTTTCAGCAATTCCTTTTTTTTCCAATTTTGCATCCTCCAGATAATATCTGGAAAAATTCTTCTTGATTTTTATATCATTAAGATTTCCATATACTTTATTTGTTGAGGTGAAAACAAGAGAAGGTTTATTTTCCGATTTCCGGATAGCTTCAAGCAGGTTAATTGTTCCTTTAAGGTTGATTTCAAAGTCGAATACCGGAAATTTAAGGCTGGTTGTTACAGCCACCTGAGCAGCAAGATGAAAAATATGAGATGCTTCTCTTACTTCGGTTTCCAGCGCCATATAATCCCGGACATCTGCAACAGCTATTTTCAGATTTGTATGCCGGGATTTAAGCCATTCCAGGTTTTTTTCCACCCCAGGCCGTGAAAGATTATCGTAAACTGTCACTTCATGTCCCTTTTCAAGAAGCCTGTTGGCAAGATTTGTACCTATGAAGCCTGCACCTCCTGTAATAAGGATTCGATCTTTTTCCCTGTTTTGAACTGGCTTTTGACTGGATGCCATCCAGGCTTTTTGTCTTATATTATTAATACCACCATCAGCCCAAAGGCGGCAGAGCAATTTGCTCTGTCCTTTTTCAGTAATTAATCCGAAATGATATTCCCTCTCGTCGGAATGAAACCCATCAATAGTTGAAATTTTTCCTGACAAATCGTTCAATGAATACCAATATACCCTGTTTACAGGAACCTTTAGCAAATTAAGAAATTTTTCCAGCTGCTTTTTCTCATCATATCTCCAGGTAGAATATCCGGTTTCTGTAATCCATATTTCTTCAGAAAGATGTCGTTCCTTTAGAATTTTCTTTAGTTCAGAAATGTTTTTTTCCCATCCTGTCCAATGAGAATCAAACACATCAGGAAAACCATGAATACCAACAACATCAATATATTCAAGTGCACCTTTATCGGCTATATGTTTCAGCCAGATTGGATCGATAGGACTCATTCCTCCCAAGACAGTTTTCTTTCCAAGTTGTTTAGACCAATAGGAAGCCATTCGAATCATTTTCACATAATTATCCCACGATTCATCAAGCATATAATCGTATTCACTTTGGTTATTTGGTTCATTCCACAGTTCCACATAATGGAAATGGTGTCCAAATTTTTTTAGGATAGTATCCAAAAAATCAGCAAAATCTTTTGGATTTTTAGGTGGAGCAGAAGCTTTTTCTGCTATTGCTATGGAAGGAGGTGTATATAAGAAACACGGCAGCAGGGTAAAATGAGCTGAGAGGTATGGAATCAGCCAATTGTACCATTTTTCACCATCTTTTGTAAAATAATCTGCCCATGAAATGCCCGTTCTAAGATGCTTCACTCCCAACTCTTGAAGAGAACTGACAGCTGACTTAACATGTTCAAAATCATTTAAATGAAACCATTCCAGCACACCAATTTCAGGAGTTGAGTTCTGCGAATTGTTTTGTAGATTGCTGTTGCCATTTTTGTAGTAATTCTTCATGACCTAATAATTTTCATCCGTGTTACTAAATTGCCAACCCTCTTTTTTCAAGTTCTCTTCCGGCAAAATCAACTTTATCGTATGCTTCCTGACTTTCAAGCCATTGAGCCAGTTCGGCCAATCCATCTTTCAAATCTACTTTCGGATGATAATCCAATACTTTCTCTGCCTGCGATATATCTGCATAACAATGCCGAATATCTCCTGCCCGATATTTTCCAGTCACAGAAGGGTGTATATGTGCTTTACCCATTACCTCAGCAAGACGATGAGCAATGAAGTTAACAGAATAGGAATTACCGCTGCCAATATTGAATACTTGACCAGATCCGTTTTGAGTTTCTCCAGCCAACAACAATCCATTTACCACATCATTTACATGCACAAAATCTCTTTTCTGTTCGCCATCTTCAAAAATGACAGGAGGTTTATCATTCATAAATCGTGAGGCAAATATTGCCAGCACACCAGTGTATGGATTTGAAAGGGCTTGCCTGGTACCGTAAACATTAAAAAACCGTAATGCTATAACCGGTATGTTGTATGCTCTTCCAATCAACAGACACATGTGTTCCTGATCGTATTTTGAAAGAGCATAAATCGAACCAAGAACAGGTGGTTTTTTCTCATTGGTGGGTATAGGTTTTAACACCTGATGATTCTGGTCAAACAATTCCCAATTTCCCTTTCTGATATCCGAGAGGTTTCTTTCATGTCCAGATACAATTTCATCGTTTTTATTTTTGTATAATCCTTCTCCATAAATGCTCATACTAGAGGCTACCACCAATTTTTCAACCGGATTTTCCGTCAATGCTTCCAGCAAATTAGCTGTACCCATATTATTTATATCGGTATAGCGAGAAATTTCATACATACTTTGTCCTACTCCCACACTTGCAGCCAGGTGAAACACCTGGTCAATCCCTTTCAGCGCTTTTTTTACATCAGCGGCATTCCTGACATCACCTTTTATCAATTCAACATCCGAATGTAAATAAATTGGACGGGTACAGTTTTTCCCATGTACCTGTTCAGTTAAGTTATCAATAACTCTTACCGTATGTCCTTTTTCGAGAAGTTTGTCACAAAGATGAGAACCAATAAATCCAGCACCTCCGGTGATTAACATTTTTTTCTGCATATTCTAAAGGTTATGTTTCAGGGAAACCAGATTTACCATAACCATACCATAAAATTTTAGAGCTACCCGTAGTTTATAAGTTCTTAAATCTGAACTATATACCGGAATATATAAAAAGATGAAAGAATGGGGAAAATTACCACAAGATGGGAAGCTGCTCCTCAAAATTTACTGAAATTTATTAATTAAAGAGATTGACCCGAGGGCCGAATTGTTATGTTATTTACAACAGTACCTTTTTTTTGTCTAAGAACAAATACCACGGCATCGGCAATTTCATCCGGTTCGACGGCTCCCCAGCCAATACTTTCAATAGTATGATTACCTGAAATGACATTGTTAAAGAAAGGGGTATTAACAACACCCGGAGCTATTACAGTCACTCCAATTAAAGGAAGTTCTTCCAACCGTAACGTTTCAGCAATGGTATCAATCGCGCTTTTGGTAGATGCATAAATTCCCTCATAAGGGTGTGGTTTAGAGGAAGAAACAGATGACATGAAAATAATATGACCGGCTTTCATGAATGGCAGTATACTTCTTAAAACACGAAGCGAACCGCAAACATTTATATTAATTACTTTTATCCATTTCTCCGGATCGCCCTCCCTTATTCGCTCATGAACACCTAACCCTGCATTTAGCACCAGTACCTCAGGCACCCCTTTCTGCTGTACTGACTGGCTTAATTTCCGGATATCGTCCCGTTGGGTGATATCACAAGAAAGATACTGATAATTTTGTGAAGGCACTCTTTCAGGATATTGCACATCGGCATTTATTACAAAGTAATCCTCGTTTATCAGGCGTTGGCAAACTGATTCACCAATACCCGAACTTCCTCCTGTAACCACAGCCAATGGCAGATTTTTCATATCACTAAGTTTTATATAAATTCTATTTGTACAAATTCTTTTCCAATTTGCTGATGGGTTTCATGCACCATGAACTTGGATGGAATGATTTTTGAAAATATATTAATCTTTCAAATACATAAAAATTAAAATTAATAGTTATGTCAGAATCGAAAACAACAACAAATCACCAAGAGATACAAAGCTGGATTGAAAAACGTGGTGGCAAGCCGGCTATCGTAAAAGGTACCGAAGACAATGAAAGTTCTGAAGGAATGTTACGTATCCGGTTTTCAGACGAGAGTTCCGATAATTTGAAAGTTATTGACTGGGAGAAATTTTTTAAAACCTTTGAAGAAAAAAAGCTGGCTTTTCTTTACCAGGATAAAACTGCAGAAAACAAAGAAAGCAGGTTTTTTAAGTTTACAAATCGTTAAAATGGTTTGAAGTTTGGAGCATTCTTTGACTTTCGTAACTGATAAAAAGGGAAAAAAAGTACTTTCCCTTTTTATTTAAATTTGAATTTGTTACCCTCCTCTTTTACAACTTGGGGAGTAAACAGTAATTCATTTTTTATATTGCGCTGAAAATAAGTACTATATTGAAATAAAACCCGATTCAACCACTCTTTCAGCCTATATTGGACAGGTAAATTGAAGTTGATGCAGCTTATTTAATACTCGTTTTGCCTGGCAAACATGGCAAAGCATATAACGAAAATCTATACACCCGACCAACGTACACCAGCAGTATAAACCGGATCAAAAAAATCAGATATTGCTGGAAATTCTCCACAAATGTGTAAAATTTTCCCCATTGTACTGTATTTACAAATAAAATTACTACTCTTATATTTTCATTATACAATATTGATCACAAGTATATTACAAAGAAATATCCGCTACCTTTATCATATTCATTAATTTTTGTTCATTTTTTGTTTTTTCTGTATTTTATATGAAAATCCAGAATGGCCTCCTTTTGGTTGTTCCCGATGCTTTATAAAGAAAAAGTGGCATTTTATGAAAAAAACATGGACCTGGGTGCTTATAATTGTGGGATTATTAATTATTATCCGCATTGCACTTCCGTTCATTGTAGAAAATTATGCAAACAAAGCACTTCAACAAATGGAAGGTTATGAAGGGTCTATAGATGATATTGATCTTAATCTGTTTCGTGGAGCCTATCAGATTGACAATCTTATCGTTAATTCTGTAACAGATTCACTCCCGGTACCCTTCATCAGCATTTCAGAAATCGATTTATCGGTGCAGTGGAGCGCATTATTTAATGGAGCATTTGTAGGCGAAATAGTTTTAGAGCAACCAGTAATTAATTTTGCCGTTGACGAAGAGGCTAGTCAGGATGGAACTGAAACAGACTGGCCGAAAGTTATTAAAGGTTTATTTCCCATAACAATTAACCGGTTTGAAATAGTTGATGGAGTTATTTCTTATTATGATTTTACTACAGAACCCGAAATTGATGTTCACATTGAAAATCTGGATTTACTCATTAAAAATCTCACAAATATCGAGCAGCAGGGGCAAAAGCTTCCTTCATCAATTGCAGCATCAGGTTATACTACCGGAAATGGTGAATTTAATTTGAATGCCAGGTTCAATGCCCTTCAGGAAATTCCCAATTTGGACCTCACCATGAATATTGAACAGGTAAATCTTCTAGCACTAAATGACTTTATCAGAGCGTATTCCAATACCGATGTAGAAAAAGGTACATTTAATTTATATACTGAAATCGTAATTGACGAAGGCAACCTTAAAGGATACATTAAGCCCGTATTGGAAAATGTTAAACTATTGAACTGGGACGAAGAAAAAGGAGGCTTTTTAAAAAAAGCATGGGAAGCAATGGTTGCCGGAGTTAAACAGATTTTTGAAAATTCATCGAAAGATCAAATTGCAACGCAAATACCTATTGAAGGCAATTTAAATAAAATGAATCTGAATGCAGGCATATGGCCAACTATATGGGGCCTTTTTAAAAATGCTTTTGTAAAAGCGTTAAGTAAACAAACTGAAGATGCTATTGATTTTCCATTACAGGAAAATGAAGGAGAAAAATGAATTAAATAAAAGAAACATTCACAACTTCAATTATTAATAAATTAAAATGAATTAAAATGAAAAAATCGATTTTTAGTTTAATGGTAGCTTCTTTGCTATTGTTTGCATTACCTGCACAATTGGCAGCAGAAGAAAAAACAAACGAAACGGAAACAACTGAAGCAACGGCTGAAATGGCACTGGAAGTAAAAACCCTTTTTAACAGGTTGGGGGAAATAAAAGCAATGGAGTTTTCTGAATTAAGCGCTTCAGAAAAAAAGGAACTACGTAAAGAAGTACGTTCGATACATAAGGAACTGAAGGCTTACAGCAAGTCTGATTCCGAAGCCAGATCAAATGCTGAAGCCACTGCACAAGGATCGCAAACCGGTATTTATATTTCAGGTAGTGCAATAATAATTATCTTATTGTTGTTACTCCTGTTGTAAAGCAAAATTTTATCTTCTGTATTAAAATCTAATTTCAAATGCCGTTCTTTTATAGGAACGGCATTTGGGTATTAGATTATTGCAGATTTAGTATAATTCTGAGGCAGTAAGAGTTTCAGGCTATGTACCGACAGAAAAACTTATTCATTAATAATATTCATGACTATAAGTTCTTCCCTGCTGTATTCATTGCTTTTATCAATTTCTTTCTGAGGTAGATAATCTTGAATATTTCCGCTTACCACTACTTTTAAAACTTTTGGATGAATATAATATTTCCGGCAAACTGTTACGGTATTATTTAACTCACGAGCAACTAGTTTTACCAAAGTAGTTTCCAATTTTTTTCTTGGATTATCCAAACAAATTTGGCGCGCCACCTGCTCGAATTTCACTGTAAGAACAGTACCTCCCCAGGTTCTGAAATCTTTTGAAGAGATATTTATTCCGGATACTTCCCTAAGATATTCGTTTATATCGGAAGAATTAAGAGGTACAAATTTTTTCTCATCCTGATATCTGAATAATTCATGCCCAGGCAATTCCGAACATTGTTTAAGTTGTTTTTTCAACGTAGGATGGCTGATTTTCACCTTCATCATCTTACCGCTCTTGGCTTTAAAATGCAACATCAGATTGTTTTCATCCTCTATTAGGTGCTTTCTTCGTAAAGTAGTAAGTCCATAAGTATGGTTTTTTTTCTGATATAGTTTATTTCCAACCCGCAGATAAGACTCTTCCATTAGCTTGATGGCAAGAGCAGTAATCTTCTTTTTGTTCCATTTTCTTTTACGAAGATCTGCATTAACCTGTAGCCTGATGAAAGGAAGTTTTTCGCCAAATTCCTTCAGGTTTTCAAATTTCCGTTTATTAAGATGTTCACCCCACCTCTTATGGTATATGTATTGCTTTCGGCTTTTGGAGTCACGTCCTGTAGCCTGAATATGCCCAAATGGCTTTTTGCAAATCCAGACATCATTCCAATCGGGTGGTATAACTAAATTTTTTATTCGCTCAAGAATTTTTTCCTCGGTAATTACAATTCCTTGCTTATCGGTATAAATAAATTCTGGATTTTCTCCGGAACGGTAAAATCCTTCCATGCTGTCGTTCACATAAACCAGTGAACCGGGGGCCTGTCCTTTTTCCATCTCTACAATAACCCTTTCCATTTCATTGAGAACAGGAGCTAGCCTTTTATGTTATTTTTCTTGCCCTGTTCTATTTGTGAAAATTTTTCGATAAGAGTTTTGTTAAAAGCTTTCAAATCGCCAGGATTTCTGGATGTTATAAGCTTAACATCAACTACTACCTCCTTATCAACCCAATTGGCTCCCGCATTCAGTAAATCTTTTTTTATTGAAAAGAAAGAAGTTAATGTACGGCCATTAACTACTTCAGCTTCGATTAATATTTGGGGCCCATGACAAATTGAACCGACTGGTTTTTGTTGTATAAAAAACGCAGAAACAAATTCCACTGCCTTTTTGTTTCTCCGAAGCTTATCGGGATTTATTACCCCACCAGGAATGATTAATGCATCATAATCTTCCGCTTCAGCATCATCCACAGTAATATTTACTTCAATTTCTTTGCTCCAGTTGCCGTGGTTCCATGCTTTTATTCTTCCCTTTTCAGGCGAGACAATATGAACAACTGCACCATTTTCCTCCAATGCATTTTTAGGTTCAAACAATTCTGATTCCTCAAATCCATTGGTAGCCAAAACAGCGACTTTAATTCCTTCCAGATTTTTCATTTTTGAACTATTCGTTATTATGCCAATAAGTAAAAAATTTATTCAGCAAGAAGTCCATTTAACTGATGTATAGCAACTTTTATCAAATGTTCCTGTTCTTTTAAAATATCCTCAATATATTGGGGAACTTCCTGATTTGCATAAACATTTGAATAAATTGCCACTGCTCTTTTCTCACCATCCATAGCTTCCTCAATAACCTTTTCTTTTGAATCACTGCTAAAAGCAGACTTGGTAGCTAACCATGTACGATGAAAGAAACCCTTTGCCGTTCCTGTACTTTCTAATTCAATCCCTAATTTTAGAGCTTCATTTTTAATCTCTTCGATAAACCCTTTACGTTGTTGGGCAAGTCTGAGAAACAACGTTTTTATACTTTCATCCTCAATTTCATCAGCAGCTGTTTCATATCCTTCTACACCATCATTGCAAGTATCAATAATATCTTGCAAAGCACTTCTTAGTTTCGATTTCTCCATCTTATTATTATTTTTTCAATTAAAATTTTATCCTTTTCCTATTTAAAAATCCTGCCAGAAATTAGAAAAACCGAATAGAAGTGCCTACTTATCTGATATAAAATTATTTATTGCACCAAATACGTAATATATAATTCCATTTACTTTCTATTCTTCCAAATACTGTGTGGGGAATTTGGGCAAAGAATTCCTCAGATTTCAGAAAACTCCACATTCCAAAACTTTTTTCAACATAAATTATAATGTACAAAATCAAAAGTGTACTGTTCAGTGTTTATGATGTATTATTAACAGTAATAAAACATTTTCCTTTAAACTAATTATCAACATGAACAAGTGGCATAATATTTTCATTTAATTAATTCATTCTCTTACTTATGAATAAAGATAGTTTAATAAAGACTGCCAGTGTGATTTTTATAATTGCTGCTTTTATCTTCTTTATAATTGTAGCTAAAAACATTTTAATTCCTTTGGCATTCGGGACACTTTTTGCATACCTCCTGTATCCCTTTGCATGGAGGCTTGAAAAGTTAGGCATACATCGTTCATTTTCCATATTAATAGTGATTTTACTATCCCTGGTTGTGGTAGCCATTGTTGCTTTTTTCTTTGCCGTTCAGATTTCAAATATTCAAATAGATTTAAATGCAATAAAAAATAGATTAGTTGAAGAAACAGGTTCACCTGAAGAAAAAATTGAAGAAAAGTTTGGAGTAAACATGAGAACTATGGACTACTACGTCGATTCTATGTTCAATAACCTCATCTCCGGAGAAGATGGTGAAACAAGTATTTTTTCAGCTACCACAACTACTTTATTCCAGATAGGAATTTTACCGGTTTTTGTTTTCTTTCTTTTATTTTACCGAACAAAAACAGCATTTTTTATTTTTCGGGTGGTAGGCCGCCGCAGGAAGAAAAAAGCAGTGAGAATATTGCGGGATATAACAACCGTTACCACAAAGTACCTTGGAGGTTTGCTGGGTGTGGTAGCAATTTTAGCTGTATTAAACACATCAGGTCTGATGATAATCGGTGTGCCTCATGCTATTGTATTGGGAGTAGCTGCAGCTATTTTAAATCTTATTCCTTATTTCGGAACATTAATCGGTGCCTTAATACCCATATTTTATGTAATAATATCAATGGAAGATCCTTTCAGCACAGCGTTAAAGGTTGTAGTTATGTTTATTATTGTTCAGTTTATGGAAAATAATATAATTACACCAAATATTGTAGGAGGAAATGTAAGATTAAATGCTTTAACGGTTATTATTGGTCTTTTATTAGGCAATTTGATTTGGGGTTTACCTGGTATGGTGGTAATCATACCTTTCATTGCCATTCTAAAAATTATAATGAAAAATATTGAAGTTTTAGAACCTTATGCTTACCTACTCAGTAGCAAAGGCCTGGGAAAACATAAAATAGACTATAAAAGTTCGCTGCTAAAGCTCAAAAGTAAATTTACCCGCAAAAGAACCTGATTTATATCTACAACCCACAACGAGAGAAATTTCATAAAGATCCACATCATTTCTGAAAATACTTATTATATCAACTGTCACATATTTTTTGCATATTAATTAATGCATATTTTTCATATCGACTCCCTTATTATTAATGAGGTTGATAGAACTTTGGATATTTTCTGCCTGCTTTTAACAAAATCGGCGGCCAATAAACCCATCTCTTCAAAATTGATTGTAATTACCGAAATCCCTCCTCCTACAATTTGTTTCATAGGAGTGTCATTATAGGAAAGTATACCAACGTCTTTACCGTTTTCAAAACCCTTTTCCCGGCAATTTTTAATTATCTCCACTAAATCAGAATCTCGAATGGTAAACCAGCATTGCCCTCTTTTTACTTTTTCATCAGCCGCATTTTTCACCAGCCTGAATTCAATGAAATTTCTAGCACAAAATCTTTGCACTGCCAAGGATGTTTCAAATGGATGTGGCGTTTCTTTCTCATCGTAAACTAAAACAAGCTCTGAATACTTCTTCAAGAGTTCAAGTCCTTCATCCAAACACTTTTCAACAGCATTATTAAAATCCTGAATTATATAACTGATAGCATCAGATGAGGGCATTCCCATATCCAGAATAAGCAGTTTTTCAGGATCTACATTTTTTAACACCGGGTCCATACCTTTATAATCCATATTCATGATAATATAAAAACTGTACCTGCCTAAGCTTTTCTGAACAAGTTGTGTAAAGACATCATGGTTGTAATGATGAAAAAGTAAATCAACCGAATAAGATTCAGGCAAATTATTTCGAAATGACTGGTACAGTTGTTCTTTAAATGCACTGAAATCATCTAGCAGCATTAAAATTCTGAAAGAACCTCCCGTAACATAATACCCACGGGCTGGTGCCGACTCAATTAAGTTTCGCTTCTTAAGAATTTTATAGGCCTTAAAAATCGTATCGCGGGAGAAATTCAAACTTCTGCTTAGCTGGTTTACTGATGGAAGCATGTCGCCCTCCTTCAGCTGACCATTTGTTATTGCTCCGCTAATGGCAAAAACCAGCTGCTGGATTTTTGTTTGCCCAGCTTTTTTCGGAATAATAAAAATTGGTTTTGTCACTCCACTTTTTCATAAAAGGTTAGGATAAAAATAATATTATTCTTTCCCTACAGCTAAATTCAAATTTCTTCCTGTTCATCAAAAATATTTAATGGATTACAAGAATAATAATAAAAGAATAAAAATCTATTTCCAGTTTTTTAAGATCCTTTTTTCGAAAAAATTTCTCCAACATCTTAAAGAGCCCGGAAGGATTGTTTCCTTTCCGGGCAATCTTTTTTCTTCTATTTGTAAAGTGGTCCGTAATTATTGCAGGCACGATAATCTGATCCTTCCTTTTCATCTCCGAATGCATTCCAGGAACTGGGCCGAAAGATAAGTTTATCTTCGACATTATGCATGCAAACCGGGATTCGGAGCATAGATGCCAGAGTAATTAAATCAGCACCAATATGTCCATAGCTGACAGCACCATGGTTTGCTCCCCAGTTGGCCATTACAGAATAAACATCCTTAAAGGCTCCCCTGCCTGTCAGCTTAGGTACAAACCAGGTGGTAGGCCATGTTGGATCGGTACGTTTATCAAGCACTCGATGAATATCATCTTCAATATCAACCGTAAATCCTTCAGCAATTTGAAGCACTGGTCCCATACCTTTTACAAGATTTATCCGTGACATGGTTACCGGCATCTGACCTGCTGTTTTAAACTGACTGGAATAGCCTCCACCTCTGAAATATCCTTTATTTGCAGGACAAAACCACGTGCTTTTCAAACATCTTTCCACATCATCTTCCGTAATATTCCAGTAAGGTTTCATTAAGGGTTTGCCTTCGGCATCCAACTGTTGGGCAGTGGCATCGAGGGTGGTGGCTCCGGAATTTATAAGGTGGATAATTCCTCCTTCTGCAATACCACTAAGTCTTTTCCCTGTAACACGATTTACTGCCTCAGGACTCCAATAGGTGCGTACATCAGAAAAAATCTGTGCTGTACCGGTTAATAAATGGCCAAATAACATTGCTACTGCATTAAGGCTGTCGTTTTCTGTAGCAAACACAAATGCTTCACGAATGCCATTCCAATCGAAAGAAGTATTCAGAATAACTTCCGGAAAGTCTCCATTTGGATAGTAATCGGTCCATTGCCGTTGACCCTGAAAACCACCAGCTATTGCATTTTTACCAAGGGACTCTTCCCCATAACCGGCTTCCTTCAAATTTGGATTGCCAATCATCAGATCCCGGAAAATAAGTGTCATTTTCACAACCGTTTCCCATTCCCAATCTTTTCTGGTCCGGTCACTTTGTTTTTCTGATGCATTCCTGTCTTCTCCTTCCTGACAGTTCTCCCGTGTCCAGCCTATTGCCTTTTTAAATTCTGTCTTATCGTAGATTTCCTCATCCAGACGACGTTTTACTTCAATCATATCTACAAATTCAGTACGCATACCAAGGTAATCCTGGAAAAAATCCGGATTTACCATTGACCCTGCAATACCCATAGAAGTATAACCCAATGACAAATAGGATTTACCTTTCATCTGTGCTACAGCAAGCCCTGCCTTTACAAATCTCAAAATTTTTTCTTTTACATCTTCGGGTATAGTTTCATCACCTGCATCCTGTACATCATGACCATATATCCCGAAAGCAGGTAAGCCTTTTTGAGAATAACCTGCCAGAGCTGCTGCAAGATATACTGCTCCAGGACGTTCCGTTCCGTTAAATCCCCAGACAGCTTTTGGAACCATACAATTAGAATCCATTACTTCAGTGCCATAACACCAGCAAGGTGTAACAGTTAATGATACACCTACACCTTCTCTTTCAAATTGATCGGCACACATAGCGGCTTCCGCAACACCACCAATGGTATTTTCCGAAATAATACATTCAACATTTTCACCTCCCGGAAAACGAAGATTATCTTCAATAAGTTGTGCAGCAGCTTTTGCCATATTCATTGTCTGAACTTCAAGTGACTCACGCACACCACGTTCACGCCCGTCAATCACAGGCCGGATACCTACCTTAGGTAATCTTCCAATTAATCTGCTTGTCATCTTTTGCTTATTTTATATTAACATCATTAATTTTTTTAAGAACAACAAGCATCATTTAACTAAATATTAAAAATTTACACCATTTCTATGCTGTGCTGAACTGTGCTGCAATTTAGAAATAAGTTTTTAGTTTTTGAAATTTCATCATAAAAAAATAAAATACACAGGTGAGGATTATCATTTCAGTATATTTTACTATTTTCAACCAGTTGCTTAATATGAAAGGTATTTAAAAAAGGTTAACACAATTATTAAATATTTTATTTTATTTTGAAATTCCTTACAACTAAATTTCAGATTAACAACTTAAAATCTAGTGTCAGTTCAAATAAATCGGAAAAAATGAAACGACGGAACTTTATTAAAACTACGGCTGCTGGTTCAGCATTATTGGTGACTTCGGGTGCATTTGCTTTTGGCAATACATCCAGTGAAAAAAAGTATTGCTACCAGTCAGAAAGAAAAATACCGGTAGCATACAGTGTCGATGTTGTTGTAATTGGTGGTTCTTTGGCCGCCGTTGCAGCATCAGTGAAAGCAGCACAATCAGGGGCACGGGTTTTTCTTGCAGCACAGGAGCCCTATCTTGGTGAAGACGTTTGCGGTACTTTCAGGATGTGGACAGACGATGACACTATTACCACCACAAGCCTTGGAGAAAAAATATTCGGAAACGGATTGCCCACTCCTATGCATATAAAACGAACCCTCGACAATGAATTGATTGAAAACAACATTGATTTTCTTTATTCCAGCTACGTTACTGACATCCTGAGTCAGGAAAACGGACAACCTGCCGGGGTTATCATTTCCAATCGTTCAGGCAGACAGGCAATTCTGGCCAAAACCATTATTGATGCTACGCCACGTGCCTCCGTTACACGTATGACGGGTGTCCGGTTTGGCACATATCCTTCCGGAAAACAAACCTTCAGATTTACCGTAATGGGCAATAATTTAAAAGCATCACCCAATCTTTTGGGAAAAATCCACAAAGAACAAGTACAGCTAAAATATGCATCAACAGGAAATACTCAGGGAAGTGGCTTTTCAGAAGCCGACCTCCGGTATAATGCCATCGAGTATACTCTTCAGATTAATATGAAAGATGGAAGCTGGGCTTCCTTTGCAGAAGCTGAGCAGATTGCCCGCGATATGACTTGGGATTCAAACCAGGTGGAATCGGCCGATTTGCTTTATCAGAATCCACCCGATAAACTGGTTGGTCAAAAAAGGTGGAACAATACCAACATCAATTTAGAAACCATTAATCTGAAGGTTTTTATGCCCTTAAAAATGGAAAATATATATGTCCTTAGCGGAAGTGCAAATCTGAGTGAGGCGGCAGCAGAAGTATTGCTCAAACCTGGAAAACTCATCAGGATTGGGGAAAGAATTGGAAAAGAAGCAGCTGTTAATGCCATGAAACGGGATATACCAACAGGGGTAAAAATAAAAGGTCAATTATACGAAGATCGGATTGCCGGTGATGTGGGTGAAATTCTGGAAGGACTGCGACCTTCACTAAACATTGGAGAAATTGTAGCAGAAGAAACAAGCTTGCCTGTGTTAGGAGCCTACGATGTGGTAGTGATGGGAGGAGGCACTGCCGGTGCTCCGGCTGCAGTAGGTGCTGCACAGCAAGGGGCAAAAACCCTTGTTCTTGATTATATGCATGGACTGGGTGGTATGGGAACCTTAGGTATGATTGGCAAATATTACCATGGTTATCGTAAAGGGTACACCAACATTGTGGATTTAGGTGTGAAAAACATGGACCCGGAAAACCCACGACAGAAAAAGTCTCTGGGTGAATGGGTGTTTGATTGGAAAACCGAGTATTTCAGGAAAGAAATCCGAAATGCAGGTGGTGAAATCTGGTTTGGTGTTTTGGGAAGTGGAGCATATATTGAAAATGGACACGTTAAGGGGGTTGTTGTTGCTACTCCGGAAGGTAAAGGGGTTGTACTTGCACATACGGTTATTGATTCAACTGGTAGCGCCGATATTGCTATAGCAGCCGGAAGTGATTACAGATATACCGACGGGCTTTCTGTTGCTGTTCAGGGTTCAGGTTTACCATTCAAAAACCCGGACGATTTTTACAACAACACCGACTGGACTTTTATCAACGATTCAGACATGCTGGACGTGTGGCGGGCATTTGTTATTGCAAAAGATAAATTTAAGGAGCAGTATGACATCGGCAAAATACCACAAACCCGGGAACGCAGGCGGATGGTTGGGGACTTTACCGTGGGAGTGCTCGATATATACAATGGCCGGACATATCCTGATATTATTTCTGCTCATTTCAGTTCATTCGACACCCATGGTTTTACCGAAGATCCTTTCTTCTCATTAAAACCTCCGGACCACAGTGGCGTAGATGTTCTGGCTTTTGTTCCTTTCAGAGCCCTTCTTCCTAAAGGACTGGAAGGAATTGCAGTAACTGGCCTCGGAGCCAGTGCTCACCGTGATGCAATGCCCGTTATTAGGATGCAGCCTTGCCTTCAAAACCAGGGGTATGCGGTGGGAATGGCTGCTGCATGGGCTAAATTCAATAATCAAAAAATCCGGTATATCGACATAAAAGCTCTTCAGAAGGAATTGATTAAAATTGACAGCCTCCCCGAACATGTTCTGACCGATGTTGATAATTATCCTCCCCCCTATGATAAAATTCAAAAAGCAGCACAATCAGTTGTCAACGACCTTGATGGCCTGGAGATAATCCTTTGGGATGTAGAAAGAGGTATTTCTGCACTTAATGATCAGTTTCATTTATCTCATAATTCAGAAAATAAGCTTGTTTATGCACGAATTCTGGGAATGGTGGGTGAATCAACCGGATGGAAAGAGCTGATAAAAGCCATTGATACTTACGACGATTGGGATGAAGGCTGGAGTTATACAGGAATGGGACAATTCGGACGAAGCATCAGTTATCTCGACAGCTTAATAATTGCTGCAGGAAGAACCATGAAAGCCGAAACAATTCCATCAATAATCCGCCTTGCAGAAAAATTAACACCGGAAAGCCATTTTTCACATTTCAGGGCAGTAGCCATTGCCTTAGAAACAATAGGTGATGCCAGAAGTGCAGAACCACTATTTAAAATCCTGCAAATGCCGGGAATTCGCGGACATGTTATGCCCGATATAAAAACCGCACGTAAACTGACTCCTGCTCATAAAAACGACGTCAGTACCCGAAACAATTCTTTGCGGGAATTAATTCTGGGAAGAGCGCTCTATAAGTGTGGCGATTTTAATGGCGTAGGAAATCAAATCCTGAATGATTATTCCAAAGATCTTCGTGGTCATTATTACCGCCATGCAAGTGGAGTCCTTAAACTCTTCTCGGGACAGAAGGAGGTAGAAATAGAGTTGTAATTTTCCAACAGCTGCTTACGGATGTTTTTTCTTTTAATTGAAATATAGCATAAGCCATTTAGCACTGGTTTGTACTGCCTGCGAAAACGACCCTTCATTTGGGCTAAAAAGTAAAAATCACATGCAACTACTCCCAATTCTTTTATGCTGCTTGTTCAGATGCCAATCAGGGATATAGGATTTTAGAAAAAGATTTGCAGGAAAGATTTTGGATCACAACCTGGAATATTGGCAGAAATAAAAACTGCAGGGAAATTTATTCGTGAATGTTATATATTATATAACCCTAAAATTTATTAATAATAGTCATTCCCCTATGCTCAAACTTATTCATTTTTACCAGTTGCAGGGGTGCATCATTCAACGATATGGTTTTACCTGTCAGTAATCCTGGATTCAGCTTATTATTGCGGATCAGCTCAAATAGTTCCATATAACGAAATGCCTGCATTCCATGGCTGCCTATAATTTCAAGTTCATTTGTCACCACTTTATCCATAGGCAGTACAGGATGTCTGTGCTTTCCGGTCATCAATCCAACCTGAACGTGCCTGCCCCGCTTTCTCAGGCAAGCCACGGAGTTAAAACAAGTCTCCTGACTTCCCAGGGCATCGATTGAAACATGTGCACCTCCCCTGGTTGCTTCTTTCACCTCAGAAGGAATATCCCCAACCTTCTTTGCATTTATTAATACTTGGGCACCAGCTTTTTGTGCAAGTTCAAGTTTTTTATCATCAATATCAATTGCAACAACACTTGCACCCATAGCAGCAGCAATCATTACTGCCGATAATCCGGCACCACCGCAGCCATGAACTGCCAACCATTCACCTGCTTTTACTTTCCCCTGATCAACAACGGCCCTGAAAGATGTAACAAATCTGCACCCCAACCCGGCAGCTGTAACAAAATCCATATCATCGGGAAGTCGAACCAGATTAATATCGGCATAATGAATTTCAACATATTCAGCAAAAGAGCCCCAAGCAGTAAATCCTGGCTGAAACTGATTATTGCACACCTGGTGATTTCCAGTACGACATTCCGAACAGTGGCCACAACCTCCTGCAAATGGAACCGTTACACGATCGCCTGCTCTCCATTTTTCCACACCTTCGCCTCTTTCTGTAACAATTCCCGCAAATTCATGACCAGGAACATGAGGCAAGTGAATGTCAGCATCATGTCCCATCCACCCATGCCAATCGCTGCGGCAAAGACCGGTTGCCTCCACTTTTATAACTACACTTCCCGGTTTTGCAACCGGATTTCTTACTTCCCTGACCTTCACAGGTCCTTGAAACTCCTCATAAAAAACTGCACGCATACTTTTAACTGCTGATAGAATTCAAAAGTACTCAGTTTGATTTGAACTAATACAGAAATTTAGAAAATAAGCAGTCATATTTTTAACTCCCTATTTTTCAGCTGAGCCTTTTGGGATTTGAAAATCCGATTAATATTCAACAAAAAAAACGAACTATGCCCTATTTTTTGATTAGTCATGTTCAATAACAAATCCACCATATAAAAATTCATGCTATTGGATGCTTTCTGAATAGAAATAAAAAACAAAAGGCTAATGGTTTATTACAATTTTATTACTATATATTAAATCATTTTTAGAATCCAATATCCGAAACAGATACATTCCGTTTTTCAGACTACTTATTGATATCGGATAATCGTTAAACAGTGTTTGAGCTAAAACTACTTTCCCTGTTAAATCATACATTTTTAATTCATATGGCTGTGAATCATTTTTAAGACGAAACGTAATTTCCGATTTAGCCGGATTGGGATAAAAACTTATACCTGCAATTTCAGGTTCAGAAACAGTAGAAACCGGTGCAACTAATTTATAATAAAAATTTCCTTTTTCTTCAGCCTGCCATTCATTTTCTACATAATTGAAACTTTGATAGCTGAGCAACATGTATTCAAAGAAATTAGGAGTTTCATCGATAAAAAAAGCAGGAAGTATTAATTGTTCAAAAGGATAATCTGTATTATATTCATATTCTTCTTTCCAGGTCATCACCCAGTCATTTTCACTTTCAATCCAGTCGTAATCAAAATAAGCAGCCAAAACATTATTACTGGTATAGGTATATTCTTCCCTGTCTGAATTATTCCACCTGTTTTCCGATTCGTTCCATTCATGTTCATTATAAAAAACCAGGTTATTGTTTTCATTGTATTCATAGGTTTCTTCCCATGAATTAATCCATCCGCCCGGTTCTGTTTCACTTTTATCGAATTCCCTAAAATTTGTAAGGTTCCCATTTTCATCGTACTCATATTCCGTTTTCCAGCTCTCTTGCCAATCGGTGGAATGAAAATACTCCAGGGTAGAATCGAGCCTGCCCTGTTCATTAAAACTATAAACTGTTTTTAAAACCAGATACCATGCTTCTTCAAGTTCATCATTCCATGATTCAATTATTTCAGTCAGTAAATCATTCTCATCATAAAAGTATTCCAGTTTAAATTCACCGTACCATTCTCCGGCAGAATCATTATATTGATAATCTATTAAAGTTATCCGATTCCCATTTTCATCATATTCCGATGTCTCCCTGTCATCGGCTATCCAGGTTTCTGAAGATTCATCCCATGAATAATTAATAAATTCTGAAAATAAATTGCTCTCATTGTAAAAATAATAAGAAGTGTAACTGTCTTGCCACTGACCATTTATTTCATCCCATTGCAAAACGGACAGGCTATCCAATCTTTGCATATCTGCAGAAGCATTTTTTAATAAATCAGCAGAAAACATTTGCTTTCCGGAAAAAGAGTCATGTGCATTTCGCACATCTGGTTCCATTTTAAACAAAGGGTTAATCAGCTTTGACCTTGTTTTTACCGGCTGACCAAATAATGAGACAGTAATGAGTATACAAGAGAACACCAGGTATATTTTTTTCATATCAACTGAATTTTAATTTATCTGTTTCCAATTGAATATTTTTTATGCCTGGATTTAATTGGGCTTTTTAGACACTATTCCAAACAAAAGGGAAGTGACTTTGTTTAAACAAACTAAGTGGAAATTCCCTTCGGTTGTATAAAATTTTAATTTCATAAACTGAAACCACCCGTATACATGCTATGATCTTCCTCGAAAAAATCAGGTACCTGAAATTTTTGAGGAATTTTATTTTGGAGAGAAATAATACAATCAGAATTTCCTACCCGACGAATTTATATCCAAGACCATTAATGGTTTCCTTCACTTTTTCCAGGTCAATGTTCGATCCGGAAACTTTTACTTTCTGGTTTTGGTTATCTGCTTCCACATTGGTTATCCCTTCCAACGCTTCGAGGTTCCTTTTAACTGTTGCTTCACAATGGGAACAAGACATGCCGGTAACTTTTACTGTTATTTCCTTCGTAGTATCCATATTTTAAATCATCCAATTTTCATATCTGAACTGGATAATAAACAAATAAACAGGATGCTTGTTTTATCCGGTTTAAAAAGAAGCTTAAAAATTGCTTTATTATTCACTGCGATCGACATATAACTGGGCAGTTCCTACTTTAACCACAACAATTTCTTCGCCCCTGTCAATAAATCCGCTTTGGCTCATGGCATCATAAATTTCTCCATCAATAATTACCTTACCTCCCGGGCGAAGCACTGTTTGTGATTTTCCGGTTTTTCCCTTTAAGGCCAAAAAAGAAGCATCAACATTTAAATAACCTTCACTTATATTTTGAACGGTGTTAAGGGCAAAATCTTTAAATGGGCCGGAATGGGCACTAAAAACTTTTTTACCAACATAGAGGGAAAGTAAGAAGCCGCCAAATATCCCCACAGTTACTGTTATAATTGCTGTTCCAACATTTTTCATGTCCACAAGTCTAAAATCAAAATCCACATTATTTATTAAACTAAGGATTAAACTTGTAAAAACGAAAAGAATGCCTGAAATACCAGCTACCCCGAAACCAGGAATCACAAAAATTTCAACCGCTATTAAAATTACACCAGCGAAGAAAACCAATATCTCCCAGTTTGCAGCAAGACCTTCAAGATAAAGAGGTGCAAAATATAATACTGCCGCCAAAATAGCAACCCCAATTGGAAAACCTATTCCAGGAGTTTGCATTTCAAAATAGATACCCCCTATAATGGCCATAATCAGTAAACCTGATACTACAGGATGAACAAGAAACCCAATGATTCGGTCTATCCAACCGGGTTCATATACTACCATTTCGTATTCCTCTATACCCGCCTGCTGAAGCAATTCCGGAATGTTTTCTGCAAGGCCATCGCAAAAACCATATCTTACAGCTTCTTCTGCAGTGAAAGTTAAAACTTTACCGGTATCAATAATTCCTTCAATATACACCGATGGGTCAACCATTGCTTCGGCAATTTTTGGATCCCGACGCCACTCATACAGCGTATCTTTTCCTTCAATCACCCTCTTTTTCCCTTTTGCTTCCGCTGTGGCACGCATCGTAGAACGCATGTAACTCTGATACTTGTCGGGCATAGCCTGACCAGATTGATTTACAACAGTTGCAGCACCCATACTGCCCCCGGGGCGCATATAGATGCTGTCGCAGGCAATCGAAATCAATGCTCCGGCCGATGCTGCATTGTTATCAATATAAACATATACCGGAATTTTGCTTTGCAGAATTTTGGTTCGAATAGAATCGGCATCAAGCACAGTCCCCCCATAAGTATTCATATGAATTAGAATAAGATCTGCTCCCAATGTGTCGGCAGCCTGAAAAGCCTGACGGGTTTGCCTCCACATGCCCGGACTTATTTCCTGCATAACATTCAACTTATACACCAGTTTCTTTTGGTTATCCTGTGCTTGTGTTTCAAACGCTGAAAAGAAAAATAACAGTACCGATAGTATTGCACATATTCCTTTCGTCATTTTACCTTCTTTCATATTATTCATATTGATACTCAGGTTTTGCGGCGAAGTTATAAATAATCCCTCAGAATGAATTAAAAATTATGCTACAGGCAAAAAAATCCTAATTCGGTGAATTTGCTAACTTTGCCTTCATTTAATATGAAGGTAATGAATCGGAATACTTTATTGGCCATTTCGCCTGTAGATGGCAGGTACCACAACAAAGTTGAAAACCTTTGGAAGTACTTTAGCGAGTTTGCTTTAATTAAATACCGGGTTTTTGTTGAAATCGAATATTTTGTTGCTCTTTATGAGCTTCCGTTGCCACAATTGAAAAATATACCAAACACCCGACTGAAAGCATTAAAAGACATTCATCAACATTTTTCAACTGAAGATGCAATGCGGGTTAAAGAAATTGAAACAATAACCAATCATGATGTTAAAGCTGTAGAATATTTCATGAAAGAAAAGTTTGATAATACCGGGTTGAGTAAATACAAAGAATTTATTCATTTTGGGCTTACCTCTCAGGATGCAAACAATACAGCCTTGCCCTTATCCATTATAGATGCATTGAAAAACGAGTATTATCCTCTTATTCAGCAACTGATTGTCACACTTGAAAAAATGGCTGTTCAATGGGATCATATTCCTATGCTTGCAAAAACACATGGCCAGCCGGCTTCTCCCACCAGGCTGGGAAAAGAACTACGGGTTTTTACAGAAAGGTTACAAATTCAGCTTGAGCAGTTACAGAATCTGCCTTGCCACGCCAAATTTGGCGGTGCCACCGGAAATTTTAATGCCCACCATGTTGCCTACCCAAATATTGACTGGCAACTCTTTGCCAATACGTTTTGCAAGGAAAAACTGGGCTTGGAGCGTTCTCAGTTTACGACCCAAATAGCCCATTATGATAATTATGCAGCTATTTTTGATGCATTAAAACGTATTAATACCATAATACTTGACCTCGATCGGGATATTTGGAGCTATATATCAATGAACTATTTCAAACAAAAAATAAAAAAAGGTGAAGTAGGTTCGTCAACCATGCCACACAAAGTGAACCCTATCGACTTTGAAAATTCGGAAGGCAATATTGGTATTGCAAATGCCGGTTTCGAACAACTTTCATCCAAACTGCCTGTTTCAAGGCTGCAACGCGACTTGACAGATTCAACCGTTACCCGCTTCATTGGCGTACCCTTTGGCCATACAATAATTGCCATTAAATCAACCTTAAAAGGATTAGACAAATTGTTGCTAAATGCGCCATCAATTGAAAAAGATTTGGAAAATAACTGGGCTGTAGTTGCCGAAGCCATTCAAACCATTCTGCGACGTGAATTTTTTCCAAATCCTTACGAGGCATTAAAGGATTTAACTCGAAAAAATGAAACAATAGATAAACTGGCCATCCATACTTTTATTAACGGACTGGATATTAATTCTAATGTAAAAGAGGAGCTAAAAAAAATAACACCTCAAAATTATACCGGAATTTAATAAATAAAACAAGTATGGTTGAAAGAACAAAAAAGGAGATGAATGAATCCTTATACCTGTTCCATAGTTATCAGAATAAATGTGTTATTCCACATGCGAATTCCATGGGAATCAAAAAACAGATATTTTTTCAGCACCATACCTGATTGAATGTATAAATATTAACTGTAGTTATTTCGAATGAAAGATTTTTTTCTTCTGTTGCGCAGGTTTATTCCTCCTTATAAATGGAAACTTATATGGAACATTATCTTTAATTTTCTAAGTGCCATTTTTGGTGCCTTTTCATTTTTACTTTTAATACCTTCACTTAAAATTTTATTTGGCACGCAGGAACTTGTTGTTTCAAAACCTGCAACCGGTTTCAGTATTTCATCGTTCGAAGGTTATTTCAACTATTACATAAGTCAGGTTATTCTAGAATTCAGTCATGAAAAGGCGCTTGTTTTTATCGGTATCTTTATAATAATTACTGTTTTTCTGAAGGTTGGTTTTTATTACCTGGCCAATTACATGATTGTGGTAATTCGCAATGGTGTTGTTCGGGATATCCGTTCCAGGATTTACCGGAAGATCCTGCGGCTTCAGCTGGGATTCTTTTCCGATGAACGCAAGGGTGATATAATGGCCCGCATGACAGGCGATGTTGCTGAAGTGGAAAATTCCATAATGAATTCGCTGGACATGATGATAAAAAATCCAATTATAATTCTGGTGTCCGTTGCTGTAATGATTTATATGAGCTGGAGCCTTACCCTTTTCGTTTTTATCATGTTCCCAATTGCAGGATATATTATCGGCCGTATTGGAAAGAGCCTTAAGAAGGAAAGCCGCAGAGGTCAGCATAAAATGGGCGAAATTTTATCCATTATCGAAGAAGATTTGTCGGGTCTGCGCATAATAAAAGCTTTCAATGCTGAACCCAGGGCAATCGGACGTTTTGAAAAGGAGAATGATAATTATTTCCACATCATGAACCAGCTCATGTGGAGACGATTTCTGGCCCACCCAATGAGCGAGTTTATGGGAACTGTAATTATTATTGTTGTGCTGTGGTATGGCGGACAGCTGATTCTGAACGAAAAAAGCTCGCTTGAAGCTGCCGGATTCATTGGCTATCTTGTTTTTTTCTATAACATCATCAATCCGGCCAAAGCTTTTTCAACGGCACTTTATAGTGTTGAAAAAGGACTGGCATCGATGGAACGTGTCGATAAAATTCTAAGCACTCCTTCGGGGATTAAAGAAAAAAAAGATGCAATACCTATTGCTGATTTCGAATCCAGCATTATTTTCGACCAGGTATCTTTTGCCTACAATTCACTGCCGGTGTTAAAAAATATATCAATTGAAATTAAAAAAGGGAAAACTGTTGCTCTTGTCGGACGTTCAGGAAGTGGAAAAACTACCCTGGTAGATTTATTGCCCCGCTTTTATGATGTTACTGAAGGTCGTATAACTATTAACGGGTTTGATCTTCGTGAGTTAAAAATTAAAGATCTTCGTAACTTAATCGGGTATGTGAATCAGGAACCCATTCTTTTTAACGACTCATTTTACAACAACATAGCTTTTGGAATGGAAAATGCCACTGAAGATGAGGTACTGAAGGCAGCCCGGATAGCTAACGCCCATGATTTTATAATGGCCACTGAGAATGGTTATCATACTTCAATTGGCGACAGAGGTGACAAACTTTCGGGAGGTCAGAAACAGCGACTATCCATCGCCCGTGCCGTGCTGAAAAATCCGCCTATACTTATTCTTGATGAAGCAACTTCTTCGCTTGATACAGAATCGGAAAGGCTGGTACAGGATGCACTGGAAAAATTAATGGAAAACCGCACCTCACTGGTAATTGCACACCGTCTTTCAACCATTAAAAATGCCGACCTAATTTGCGTATTACATAAAGGACATATAGTAGAAACGGGAACACACGAAGAACTGTTAAAGGCTGAAGGCCGCTATACCAAACTCCACAATATGCAGGTATTTTAATATAAAAAGCTGCATTTCTGCAGCTTTTTTGCACGGGAGGAGAGACTCGAACTCCCGACACCTGGTTTTGGAGACCAGTGCTCTACCAACTGAGCTACACCCGTTTTTAATTTTTGCGACTGCAAATATAGTAATTCAAGTGATATTACCTAAAACTTTTTTTGGTGTTGCAGGCACTTTATTGAAAATATATAAAGCAGGTATTATCACAAATTCAGCATATTTTTCATTTCCAACTCTAAAAAAATAAAAATAAGGAGCTCATGCCTTTATATTTAATATAGATAAGACTTTTATAATAAATTCATTATCGAAATGAATTAAAAGAATACACTGAAGATGTATTTATTCATTCCTGGAAAAATTCCTCCCGGCTAAAATGATGTGGGATTGCCCCTCAAAAGAACCTATCGCCTTAATAAACAATCAGGATAAATTCGTATCAAATTCGTATCAACTTCGTATTAAACTCGTATTAAACTCGTAGAAAATTGAATTTAGTCTGAGTTAATATTGAATTTAAATTGAGTTTATACCGGACTTGATCACTCGATCAGGACTTCAAATCAACCGGAAGACTCCATCGAATCCTAATGGAATAGAAAAAGAAGACACCGAATATCTGCAAAATAAGAAAACAGAAGGTATATTTCCAGCTATGAAATAAGATGCAGACAGAGCATTGTTTAATTGTCGTGTACCCTTCTTTAAGCTGAAAAGAAGAAAATCCCGGAATTTACAGGACGGCATTTTCGAATGCATTATTCCTTGCATCCACAGTACTTTACAAATTTGATATTGCTTTTTAAAAAAAATACATGCGGCATGCCCAAGCCTAAATGCCTCCTGTTCTTCTCTTTTCTTAGCTGGTTTTCTTTCCATTAACGGCTTCAACTCTTATACTCTTCTTTTCAGGATATAAAAATTCAAGCAGAATTCCGGCAAAGGAATATTTCTCATTATAGACTGTCGGACTTTAGATTAAACAAAAAAAACCTTACCGAAGACCGGTTCAACAATTACAGCATTAACTGGTGCAATTATTTTTAGCCAAAAAAGTTTAAGAACAAAATCATTAAAAAAAAAGACCCCGGTAAACACCGATGTCTTTTTAATGCGGAGAGAGAGGGATTCGAACCCCCGGAACCTCTCGGTTCAACGGTTTTCAAGACCGCCGCAATCGACCACTCTGCCATCTCTCCGGGCGCGACAAAAGTAGAACATTTTTTGTTTTTAAGAAACCCTCTCATGAAAATATTTTAAAATGCTGAAAAAAAAAGGGTTCTGGGGTTGTTTTTTTAAAACTTATTTCTGAATTTAGCTACAATTTAAATTGAGTTCTCTGAAACTATTGAATTTACTGGCTTTTCAGTCTCTCACCAGTAAAAAGATAAACAAATAAAACACTAAAATAATTCTATAACTCGCTTATATTTAATAATTTAGTTTTTCATTTAAATTTTTAGCTTATGAACAAAGCACAATTGATTGATGCGATGGCCGCAAAAGCAGGCCTGACAAAAGCTGATGCAAAAAAGGCGCTCGATGCGTTTATCAGCACAACAACCGACACTCTGAAGAGTGGCGACAGGGTTGCACTTATAGGATTTGGTACTTTATCGGTGAGTGAACGTGGTGCTCGTACAGGAAGAAATCCACAGACAGGAAAAGAAATTAAAATTCCTGCTAAAAAAGTAGTTAAATTCAAAGCAGGTGCCGACCTGGCTGATTCAGTTTCGTAGCTGAATGATTTATAGAAAAAGTTTAAAGGGGGCTGACTGCTCCCTTTTTTTTATTCTCTTTACAATAATGCAAAAAGAACTTATCGAATTCCTTTCGACTTATATTACACCTGAAAGAAACCAACTGTTTACAAAGGTACTGGCACAACGTACAACTTATATTACCGTAGTGCTCGAAGATATTTTTCAACCACAAAATGCAAGCGCAGTATTACGTACATGCGATTGCTTTGGTATTCAAAATGTGCATATAATTGAAAACAGAAATACCTTTACCGTAGATACAGAAGTGGCAATGGGAGCATCAAAATGGCTGAGCATTCACAAATATAACTCTAGTGAAAACAACAGCCTGAAAGCCATCAAAAGATTAAAAGATGAAGGATACCGTATTGTTGCAACCACACCACATAAAAACGACTTGCTCCTTCCCGGTTTTGACGTTGAAAAAGGAAAAATCGCCCTGGTTTTTGGATCCGAATTGCCTGGAATCTCTGAGGTCATACAAAATGAAGCTGATGAGTTCCTGAAGATACCAATGGCTGGCTTTACTGAAAGCTTCAATATATCGGTTTCTGCAGCCATTATCCTTTCCCATTTAACAGAAAAACTTAAACTGCTTCCCGGAATAAAGTGGCACTTATCACAAGAGGAAAACGATGATATCAAATTGCATTGGCTTAGAAACACCATTAAAAAAAGTACACTGCTGGAAAAAAGATTTTACAGGGAATTTTACCCGGCTATTAAAAAACAAAAAAAATAATTCCATACCAGACCCATTATATCCGAAGAACAGTTGTTTATAAGACTAAACTCAAACGAAGCTCTTCATCGAAAAAAAGGACACATGAATTTAACAACCGAATTGAGTCAAAATAAAAGCAGAAGAAATACCGTTTAATCGAGCAACTCTTTAAGTTTTTCAAGCGATATCAATTCCACCTTTTTTTTCTTCCATAATTCAAAAGGCAAAGGTTTGTTGGGAACTTCCTTAATGGCATTTTCAACCACATAAACTTTTTTTACTTTTCTTACCAGGCCTCTGACCGCTGCATCAACACCTACATTGGTAGGTACACCATAAACCACAACCGATTTGGGATTCAACTGTTTTAATATTGTTTTGGAATAGGGATTACCTGCAAAAACATCAAATGCATCTTTCCGGATTATAAAATTCCGGTGCATCTTTTGGTCAAAGAAATCAGGTGTTATCAGGTATTTTTTGTTCCAGTCGAAGAAAACCGCATCCTCAGGATCAGTTTCTTTAATAAAATCTGCTCCTCGTGTATTTACCATACAATGTTCGGGAAATGTAGTTATAAAATCAGGCGATGCATCGATTTCCGCTGAGTTCGGGAAATGATAATCGGCAGTATTCACTACCCGTATTGATTTCTCCTTTGCAAGCTTTGTAAGTTCTTTCCACTGAGGTCGCAGATCTTCTGCCCCCTCTACATATAATTTTCCGCGGGGATACACAAAATCGATTTGAGTATCTACATTCCAGAACAAGCAGTTAAGCGAATTCATTTTCATGCTTTTACATAAATCAGTGCGCAAATAAACCACACAATTTATATTTAAATATCATTTAAAGATATTCATTATGAATGGTGAGGGAGGTCTTGTAATTGTTAAAAAATGATAACCGGGTTAAGCAGGAGCTACCAATCCGGAATAAGCAATCTATTGTAGGCCTTTCTCAAGAAAGGAAACAAACTCATTATCGTCAAAAGTAACTCCCAGTTTGTATTCGCTGCCATCGGGTTCAATTATTACATGGAAGGGGATACTGTTTGTGGCATATTCTTCAATCTGAAAATTGAGATTTTTTTTCCCCATTGATTTTTTTACTTTTCCATCTACCTCCGATTTCACCCATTCGTCTTCAGGTAAAGCCGTACGATCGTCGGTATAAAGAGCAATTATGACATAATCTTCCGACAACATTTTTAAGGCACGCGGATCTGCCCATACTCCGTTTTCCATTTTCTTGCAATTGGCACAGGCATGTCCTTTAAAAACAAGAAAAACAGGCTTATTCTGCTCTTCAGCACAAGCCATTCCCTGTTCATAGTCGAAATAACCATTCAATCCATAGGGCAAATGCAGTTTATCGGCATATTTTGCCGGACCGCATAATTCCTGTTGTCCTGTTTGAACAGAGTTTATATATCCACCTGCAGGTCCGTATGTAAGCCCTGCACTTTGAGGAGGAAGCAAAGCAGAAATGGATTTTAAAGGGGCTCCAAATAATCCAGTAAACAAATAAACCACAAAGGTAAAAGTGATAATGGAAAGAAATAACCGGCTTACGCCAATATAAGGCATATCGGAATCATGGGCAAATTTAATTTTTCCAAGAAAATACATTCCAAGAAAGAAAAACAAAACAATCCAGATTGCCAGGTAAATATCCCTGCTGATAATATCCAAACCATAAACCTGATCGATGTTGCTTAAGAACTTTAAACCAAAAGCCAATAAAATGAAGGCGAAAACCACTTTAACAGAATTCAGCCAGGCACCTGATCGTGGCAGCTTATTCAGAGCAGAAGGAAAAATTGCCAGTAATGTAAAAGGAGCAGCAAACGCCAGTCCGAAAAACGACATGCCTATAAGGGGTCGCATTCCACCATCCTGCACTGCTTCAATAATGAGGGCACCAATAAACGGACCCGTACACGAAAAAGAAACAATAACAGTTGTAAGTGCCATGAAAAAACCCCCAATCATACCCCCTTGCTCGGCTCTTGAATCGGTTTTATTTACCAGACTACCCGGCAGTACCATTTCAAATGCACCAAAAAAGGAGACCGCAAAAACAAAAAACATAATAAAAAACAGCAGGTTTGGAATCCAGTGGGTACTAAGAATACTCCCTATATTTGGTCCAAATAACCCAAATGTAAATAATGCTCCCAGGAAAGTAAAAATAAGAAGAATAGATAAACCAAAGAACAGTCCGTTTCGGATAGCCTTTCCCCTGTTTTCGCTTCCGCGCATAAAAAATGAAACAGTCATTGGAATCATTGGGAACACACATGGGGTTAAAATTGCTGCAAATCCAGCCAGCGCCGAAATCAAAATAAACAGCCAAATTGATTGTCCGCTGGCAGAACCCGATGAAGTTCCGCTTGTCAAATCCTCTGAACCGACTGCAGGGGCATTAATTTCATGGTTCCCGCCATTTTGATTAAACTGAAAAGTAAATTCCGCCTCATTGGGAGGCAGACACATTTCGTCGTTGCACCCCATAAAAAGCACAAAACCTGATATTTCAACCGGCTCATCGCTTTTCAATCTTATTTTTTGTGTTAATATTGCCTCATCGCTAAAAAAGCGCAGGTTCATCATAAAAATTTCATCATACTTTTCAAACGGATCAGGTTCCTTTTCCAATCCGCCTAAGAATTCGAAACTGGCGGAATCTTCATATACTATTTGAGTGGCAATAGGACCTCCCTCAGGAAGATTGGTATCGTATAAATGCCAATTCGTTTCAATATCGGCTTTAAAAACAAGTTCAACAATACGTCCATCCTGAATTGATTCAAAATTCCATTTAATAGGTTCAATAATTTGAGCAGCAACAGAGAAAAAAGTTAATGCAAGCAGCAACACCAATGGAATCCTTTTCATATCTTTTTACATTTAATCTCTAAAAAACATATACAAATGTAAATATTTCAATATTATATACAACAACCATATGTGTTGTTTCATTTGGATAACCCAGATGAAAAAAGCCGGTTAATCACTAAACCGGCCTGTACTTATAATATAATTTCCTCCTCATTTTCATCGAAAAAATGATATTCAAGAAATGCCAGGGAATTATTTGGTTTAACCTTCACCCACTTAAAATGTTTAAAAAACCACCTGTTTCTTGAACTTTTAAGCCCTTTGGTAAGGAAAGCAGCAATATATGGATGTACCTGCAACACAAGTTTCTTTTTGTTCAGATCGTTTAATATATAATTTACTTTACTGTCGAGGTCATCGACCAGCAGAACAGAAGGCATGATTTTCCCGCTTCCGTTGCATGTTGGGCATTTTTCTGCCGTTTCAATAATTTCTTCAGGACGCACTCGCTGCCTGGTAATCTGCATGAGGCAAAATTTACTAAGAGGAAGGATGTTATGTTTCGTACGGTCATCAGCCATCACTTCCCTCATATGCTCATACACTTTCTGGCGATTGGCCTGCATGTGCATATCAATAAAATCGATTACAATTATTCCGCCCATATCCCTAAGCCTCAGCTGCCGGGCAATTTCATCACAAGCTGCCAGATTAACATCAAGAGCACTAGCTTCCTGGCTTCCAGCTGTTTTTGCTCTGTTTCCGCTATTTACATCAATTACATGAAACGCTTCAGTATGTTCAACAATTAAATACGCGCCATTTTTAAAAGAAACTGTTTTTCCAAATGAAGATTTAATTTGCTTTTCAATGGAATAATGCTCGAAAATAGGACGACGTCCTTTATACAATTTGACAATTTTTCTTTTATCGGCCTGAATACTGCCAATATAATTTGATATCTCATCGCATACCGACTGATCATTAATAATAATACTATTAAAATTAGGGGTATAGATATCACGCAACAGGGCTGTGGCACGGTCGATTTCACCAATAATTAAAGAAGGCATTTGTGCCCGCCTGAGTTTATTAAAAGTTGTTTCCCATTTATCAACAAGACTCCTCAATTCCTGGTCAAGTTCAGCAACCTTTTTACCTTCAGCTGCCGTTCTTACTATTACTCCATATTGCCGGGGCTTAATACTTTGAATTAATTTTTTCAACCGACTTTTTTCTTCATTCGATTTGATTTTTTGTGAGATGGAAATCTTATCGCTAAACGGCATTAAAACCATATACCTGCCGGCAATTGAAATTTCGGAAGTTAATCGCGGACCTTTGGTGGAAATTGGTTCCTTGGCAACCTGCACAAGGATTTTCTGTCCCACTTTCAATAATTCTGTAATCCTACCTTCTTTGTTAATATCAGGTTCAGGCTGAACCTTTGAAATGGAGGTAATTTTGTTTTTCCTTGAAGAAACTATTCGTAAAAATTTATTTAATGTTGCAAACTGAGGGCCCATATCGAGGTAATGCAAAAAAGCATCTTTCTCGTAGCCTACATCAATGAACGCAGCATTCAGGCTTGGCATAATTTTCTTTACCTTTCCAAGGTAAATATCACCAACCGCAAATTTTGCGCCGCTCTTTTCCCGGGTTAATTCAACAAGTCTTTTATTTTCCTGTAATGCTATAACAATTTCGGAAGGAGTGACATCTATAATTAAATCACTACTCACAACCTAAATATTAGTACTGTTAAATAAATAATATGTATTTTAATAACAGATTAAACCTAAGACAGTTGTTGCCTTAGGTTTAATCTGTTGTTTCAGTTAGTAATCTGAAAAACTATTTTTTCTTTTTGTGCCTGTTTTTACGCAATCTTTTTTTGCGCTTATGTGTGGCCATTTTATGTCTTTTCCTTTTTTTTCCGCTTGGCATACCTGTTACTTTATATTATTTTTAACTTTCGACACAAATGTTTTCGCCGGTTTAAATGACGGAATATTATGTGCCGGAATAATAATGGTGGTATTTTTAGAAATATTTCGAGCAGTTTTTTCTGCCCTTTTCTTTACCACGAAGCTACCGAAACCTCTAAGATAAACGTTCTTACCATCTTCCAAAGAATCCTTTACTGATTCCATAAAAGCTTCAACTGTTTTTTGAACAGTTACTTTTTCTATTCCTGTGTTTTTTGAGATTTCATTTACAATATCTGCCTTTGTCATGTCTTAAAATATTTAAATATCAATAAATTAATCGGATTAATACGGTGTGCAAAAATATAAATTATTTAATAACCGAAAAGCTTTTCAAATAAATTATTTTTGTTTTTCTAAAAGATTTTAAGGATTTTACAAAAAGTGAGTGATTTTAAACAACTAATATATGCGTGGTATACGATTAACAAGAGAAATTTGCCATGGCGTAAAACAGAGGATCCATACAAGATTTGGATTTCAGAAATTATTTTACAGCAAACCCGTATTGAGCAGGGTTTGCATTACTACCTAAAGTTTATTGAAACCTTTCCAGATATTGAGACCCTTGCTTTAGCAAGTGAAGACCAGGTATTGAAGCTTTGGCAGGGACTTGGTTATTATTCACGCGCTCGTAACCTGCATGAATCGGCAAAAATCATCAACACGAATCATCAGGGTAAATTTCCTAGTTCCTATAGCGAAATTCTTTCGTTGAAAGGTGTAGGACCATACACTGCTGCTGCTGTTGCTTCAATTGCCTTTGGTCTGCCTCATCCTGTGCTCGATGGTAATGTTTTCCGACTTTTGGCCAGGTACTTTGGTATCCTGTTTCCTGTTGATTCAGAAAAGGGTAAAAAAGAATTTTATAAGACTGCCTTTGAAATTATGCCTAAGAATAATCCAGGGTTTCACAATGAGGCACTTATGGAATTTGGTGCCTTGCAATGTACCCCCCGTTCCCCCGGTTGTTGCAGTTGTCCGCTTTCATCATCCTGTTTTGCATTTAATCAAAAAAAAGTAGAACAACTGCCGTTAAAGAAAAAAAACAGTAAGAAACGGATGCGCTACCTTTACTATTATTTAATTGAAAGTGGCAGTTCAATATGGCTGGAAAAACGGACCTCCAATGACATCTGGAAAAACCTGTACCAATTTCCGTTAGTTGAAACACCCCAAAAGGCAAGTGTGGAAGCAGTAGCAAGTTTACATCCTTCTTTTCTTAGGAATTGCCATTTTAATATCAAATCAATATCTGATTTTCAAAAACATATTCTCAGTCACCAAACGCTTTATGCCCGACTTATTAATTTGGAAGTAAGCGACAAGTATGAGCTTGATGATTGTTACCTTCAAATTGAAAAAAAAGATTTTCATAAATATGCTGTTCCACGATTGATTGAAAAACTTTTGGAAAATTCCGGTTTTGTTAAATTTTAGATCAAAAATCAGAAATATTTTAAATCAAAATTTCTATATTTATAACGTTAACCTATAATTTAAAAAATATGTCGATTAATAAAGTTATTCTTGTAGGAAATGTAGGAAAAGACCCTGAAATCAGACATCTGGATTCAGGTGTTGCCGTTGCCAATTTTACCCTGGCCACATCAGAAAGTTATATTGCCAGAAATGGCGATAAAGTCACCACCACCGAATGGCACAACATTGTACTTTGGAGAGGCCTGGCCGATGTGGCCGAGAAGTATGTAACCAAAGGCCGTCAATTGTACATTGAAGGCAAAATAAGGACTCGTACCTGGGACGATAAAGACGGCAACAAAAGGTACACTACTGAAATTGTTGCAGATGTGATGCAAATGCTTGGGAACCGGACCGATTCACAAGGCCAAAGTAATAACGGCGGGGGAACACAGCAGGAATCATCAGCATTAGAGAGCCCCGACATCAACGAACAGGGCGGAGACGACGATCTTCCTTTCTGAAGCTGAAAATCAACAACATTTAAGAATTAAAATCTCGCCTGGCCTCTCGTCTGATGGCCGGGGAGATTTTTTATGCCTCCGCATTTCGTTTTACCTCATAAAGCGCGTACTTTTACGTTATAAAATTACTTTTGACGTGCAGTATGAGGATTAAGTTGTATATTTTTATTGGAATGAGTCTTGTTTTTGGGTGTAATGAAAAGTACACCCCGAAGCCCCGTGGATTTTTCAGGATAGGATTTCCTGAAAAAAGTTACGATTCTATCAGTTCTAATTTTCCTTACCGTTTTGAGATACCAGAATATTCAGAAGTTTTAACCGACAGCCGCAATCCAGGAAAACCCGGTTGGATTAACATTGAATTTCCTGAAAATAAGGCCGAAGTGCATATTTCCTATTTTAAACTTCAAACAGATAATAACAATCCGCGTAAATTTCTTGCAGAACTAATGGAAGAAAGCCATGAACTGGCTTATAAACATTCGATAAAGGCCAATGCCATTGAAGAACAACTTTATATGAATTCCGAAAATAATGTTTATGGAACCCTTTATCGTATTGAAGGAAATGCTGCATCTCCCATGCAATTTTACCTTACCGACAGCACACGACATTTCTTGAGGGGAGCATTATATATCAGGGCCACACCTGATATTGATTCGCTTAGACCCGTAATTGAATTTCTTGACCGTGATGTTATTCATCTTATTGAAACCACTCAATGGGAGTAGTGAAAGTTACTGATTTAAAAGAATATCCGGGGGGTAGACTTGGCATTTGGGAATTGAATGAACCCTGTGATTCCCTTGTTGATAAATTCCATTTCACGAAAAATGAAAAAAGGAATTTTATGTCAATTACCCATGAAAAAAGAAAATGCGAATTCCTTAGCGTGAGATTGCTGCTGCAAGAAATGGTTCAATCTAAAATTGAATTGTTTTACGATAGTTTAGGAAAGCCACTTCTGGAAGACAACCGGAACATCAGCATATCCCATTCATCTGATCTGGTGGTCATCCTCTTGGCAGATAAACCAGCAGGGATTGATGTAGAAAACCTTAACCGGACTACTGAAAAAATAGCCTCCCGATTTCTTTCCGAAACGGAAATGCAACATGTGATTAATTCGCCTCGACCTGAATTTACCCGCATATTATATTGGTGTGCAAAGGAAGCATTGTATAAATGCACTCCACTGACAGGTATTGAATTTAATAGCCAGATTTTAATCAGACCTTTTATTCCCGCTCCTGACGCTGGCAAATTTTATGGAGAACTTCTTAGTAAAAACAACCAGACGATCTTTGTGTTTCATTATTTTATACTGAAAAAAAATGCTGTTGTTTACTGCATGGAAAAAAAAGATTTTCAGGATATATGGAAATAATCAAAAAAAATATGAATGGATTAAATAATGTATTAACTGATTTAGATTAAACATTTATGAAAAAACCGGATAATCAAATTCTTATTATTTTCGGTGCATCGGGAGATTTAACTAAAAGAAAACTGATACCTGCACTTTATGATTTATACCGCCATAACCTATTGCCCGATCGATTTATAGTGCTGGGTGCTTCACGAACCAAATTAACCGATGCAGATTTCAGAAATCAGGCAGGACAGTTCCTTCCCTCAGGGAAAGAAGTTGAGCAATTTAAAAACCTGCTTTACTATGAGACGGTTTCGCCCACTGAGACTGCCGGATTCATAAATCTCAAACTGCGACTGGAAAAGCAGGGAGTGGAATTAAATATAGATGCCAACTACCTGTTCTATCTCTCTACTCCACCTAGTGTTTATGAAACAATTGCAGAAAATCTTTCAAAGTATGGATTAGTCAATTCTACCTCAAATTTCAGAAGATTAATAGTGGAAAAACCCTTTGGCACTGATTTGGAATCTGCACTAAGACTTAATGAAAACCTGCTGAAACATTTCAAGGAAAGCCAGATTTATCGAATCGATCATTACCTGGGAAAAGAGAGTGTACAAAACATGCTTGTGACACGTTTTGCAAATGGTATTTTTGAACCTGTATGGAACAGGAACTTTATAGAACGTATAGAAATAACTTCAGCCGAAAGCCTGGGTGTGGAAAATCGCGGGGGTTATTATGAACAGTCAGGGGCTCTTCGTGATATGTTACAAAACCATCTACTGCAGTTGGTTGGATTTGTAGCTATGGAGCCACCTGTAGTTATGAAAGCCGATGCCATACGTAATGAAATTGTAAAGGTGTTCCAGTCGATACGCCCTATTTCAGAAGAAGACGTACCTGAAAATGTAGTGCGGGGACAGTACATTTCTTCCACCATCAAGGGCGAAACAGTGAAAGGTTATCGTAATGAAGCCAGGATCCATCCCCAATCGAGAACCGAAACTTTTGTTGCCATGAAATTTTATATTGATAACTGGCGTTGGGGTGGAGTGCCTTTCTGCGTCCGGACAGGCAAGAAACTCCCTGCCTCGGTTACCGAGATCGTCATTCACTTCAGGCAGGTACCTCATCATTTGTTTAACAATGAAGGACTGCCTGGTCCAAACAACAACCAACTGGTAATACGTATTCAACCCGACGAAGGAATCCTTTTAAAATTTAAAATGAAAACGCCAGGCGCGGGATTTAAAACACAAACGGTAAATATGGATTTTCACTATTCCAATCTTACCGATGTCAGATTACCTTCGGCATATGAGCGACTGCTGCTCGACTGCATGCAGGGTGATACTACGTTGTATTCACGCGGCGATGCTGCAGAGGAAGCATGGCGCTTTGTTCAACCTGTATTGAATGCCTGGAAAAATAATTCAGATATTCCTGTTTATGGGTATCCTGCAGGAACCTGGGGTCCGGAAAAGGCAAATAAGCTCATTGAAGGCGGACAGTGGCGTTACCCATGCAAAAACCTTACAAATGATGGTACCTGGTGTGAACTCTGAATATAAATAAATCCATATCTTTAGTTTTAAATCAACATAGGAAACAATGGCAGCTTCAATAGAGGTAAAAATCTTTTCAAAACCGAAGAAAGTATCCAAAAAAGTGGCAAGGGAAATAAAAAAATTGATCCTGAATTCGAAACGAAAACGTTTCGACATTGCTTTATCGGGAGGGAATACACCAAGGAAACTTTTTAAAATACTTGCAAAAAAATACCAGGATATCATTCCCTGGGAACGCATACATTTTTGGTGGAGCGATGAACGTTGCGTTTCCCCCGACAGCAATGACAGCAATTTTAGAATGGCAAATGAAAACCTGTTCTTAAAAATTCCCATCCCTGCAAAAAACATTCACCGGATAAAAGGAGAATACTCCCCCGAAAATGAAGCTGAACGATATTCTGAAGAATTGGCAACCCATTTGGAAAGAAAAAACCATATTCCTGTGTTAGATCTAATCCTGTTGGGCCTGGGTGAAGACGGTCATACTGCATCTATATTTCCAAACCGGCTCGATTTATTCCAGAGCGATAACTTATATTGTGTTACTGAACATCCTGAAACAGGTCAAAGGAGAATATCCATCACAGGCAAAGTTATCAACAATGCCAGAAACATTTTCTTTATGGTAACCGGAGAAAGCAAAGCAAAGCGGGTTTCAGAAATCATGAATAACGAGAAAGAAGCTCGTCAGCATCCGGCATATTATGTTGAACCAGTCCATGGCTTGCTTACATGGTTTATCGATGAACCTGCTGCCTCACAAATCAGCTGACATTTCTTATTACCGGATGGCTTTTAAATTCAATACCTCTTCCCCGAACTTTACCGTTTCCCTGATTACCTCGTCTACTGAACCTGAGGTAAGCTGGCTCGCTATGACATGATCACCCGCATAGGGAAATGCATGTTTCACCTTATCATCCTGAGAAGTTCCCAATTGCTTAAACATCTTTAGCATGGCATCTACCCTTACAGTCTTATCCTGATTGGCCTCATCACGATAATAATATCCCAAAAACAGGGGCACTGTAACCCGGCTGTAGGTATCTTCATTCATCGTAGCATCAATCAGTTGTTGAAGATAAACAACACCTTCAAGCCTGTATTTACAATACCAGTACTGACACTCTTCCGAATTAATGTTCTCATTTGTAACCCGGAACTTACCATCGGCTACCTGTCGCGCCAACTGCAAACCCCATGGCTTTGAGAGTAAAAAAGCCGTAGTGTTGTTAATCCGTATGTTGGGAGAATATATAATCAGTCCGTCAACATATTCAGGAAATTCAGCTGCAAGTTTTAATGCAAGTGTTCCTCCTGTAGAAGTGCCCATAATTACAACTCTTTCTCCCAAGCGATTGGCAACAATAAGGGCTTCCTTTGCCGACTCCCAGATATTATCGGGAGTCATATCAATTAATGGATCTTCTGTAATCAAACCATGGGATGCTAATCGTGGAAAATAAGCATTCATTCCAAAATGTTTTGCAAATGAAGCATTGGCCGGATAACCTTCCATCCAGGATGCAGAAAAACCGTGCAAATAAAGCAGGCAATAAGAGGTACGCTCTTTCACTGAATCGCGCGCCCAAATTATATGTGATTCATTATTGGGTTTTATATTAAAGCTCGATTCTTTCTGTTCTATATAGCTTTCCATGTTTCTCGCACCTGTTGGCAGAGAAGGAAGGTTATTATTCAATTCTGCTGGCGGAGGTTTTGGTCCCATATAATAAATGATTACCAGAACCAACGGCAGAAAAAAAAGAAAGCGTTTGACATTTTTCATAAAAGCCGATTTTTATTTTTTTTTAATTTGCCTTTCATTCTAAATCTCCACAAAATAAACGTTTTTTATAAGAAGGTATGAGTTTCCTCTCTTCATTTTTATCCACAAGAAACAGGACAAATCGGATAGCCCGATGAACTTTATTAAAGTCTTCCAATCCCGGATTCGAAAAGAATGAAATACAAATTGAGTTTATTTTGTTTCTGCGAGTTAACATATTCTGTTAAAATTCAATGGTCAGCTGAACAGGCTCATTTCTTTCTTCCATTTTGAAATTGGACAGCGTCAGGCCCAGCAAGCGGATTCCCTTGGTATATTTTTCTGCACACAATAAATCTCTTGCACTTTTCAACAGTTCAACCTTCAGGGTATACCATCCGATTATGGTTTTGCTGCGGGTATGCTGTTCAAAATCGACATATTTATATTTCAGCGTCAACGTTTTTGCTTTAGCACCCGAACGTTGATATCTATCCCATAAACAATCCGCAATTTTTAGCAATTCATTTTCAAGCTCATTTAACAAAAATATATCATTACTGAAAGTTTCTTCAGCACCAACCGATTTCCGCTCACGGGAAGGCTCCACCGGGCGGTTATCTTCTCCATGACTGATTTCATAATAGTATCCACCCGACTTCCCGAACAGACGCACCAGTTCAAACCGGTCGATTTGCCTTAAATCACGGCCATTCCAAATCCCCATTTTATTCAACTTCTCAGCAGTAACCTTTCCTATTCCATGAAATTTCCTGATTTCCATATTATCTATAAAATTCTGTGCCTTTGCTGGAGTCACTACAAAAATACCATTGGGTTTATTCACATCCGAAGCAACTTTAGCCAGAAACTTATTATAGGAAACCCCGGCAGAAGCAGTCAGCATGGTTTCCTCAAAAATCCGGTGCCGGATATCCTGTGCAATCAATGTAGCGGAAGGCTTTCCTTTTTTTGTGAATGTAACATCAAGATAAGCCTCATCGAGCGAGAGCGGTTCCACCAGATCTGTATATTCGAAGAAGATGGAACGAATCTGCTCCGAAACCTCTTTGTAACGCGAAAAACGGGGTTTTACGAATATCAGATCCCTGCATTTTCGCTTAGCCACCTGAGAAGCCATCGCCGAATGTACACCATATTTTCGGGCCTCATAACTGGCGGCAGCCACCACACCCCGCTCCCGCGATCCGCCAACCGCCACAGGCTTCCCTTTCAGCTCCGGATTATCAAGCTGCTCTACTGATGCATAAAAAGCATCCATATCGATGTGGATAATTTTACGATTGTTTTCCAATATTTTCTCTTCTGATGCAGCAAAATTAATTTTTTTGTATAAAGATTTCTTTTTTTAAGGAAACTGGTTTATTTGTTGAAATTTAGGGTTCCCTTTTTGTTTTAGGAGAGTCAATCTTAATTTCACATGCTCAATTAATAGCCCACGTCAAAATTGTTGCCGGACTTATTCTTTAATTAATTTCCTGATAATGTTTCTATTTCCTGACGTTATGGTAACAAAAAATAATTTTCCTGTCATTCCCGAAAAGTCAATCGTAATACCATTTCCCCAAATTCCATTAAGCTTTTTTACTTCCTGTCCGATTCCATTATAGACAATTACTGACGCATTTTTCAAAGGCTTATCAGACTTTATTGAAACCATTGAAGAAAATGGATTCGGATAAATATCAAAATCCATCCCTGTTGATTCAAATCCTGTAGTTACATTATTGTTACTCAAAAACCATGAAAAAGTTGTTGAGTCGGTTTTAAAAAACTGCAATAACATCTTTGCAACCTTCTGACTTCCATTAGGTGAAGGATGTGTGCCATCATTTTGATAATCATCAGGGCATATCCAGGTTAAACCATCACTTCTGGGAATTGTACCATCCGCCCATAAATATACTCCCCATGACAACCAGGGAGAATTTGCCATGGATCCATTATACTGCAGTTGAGGATCACCATTTATCTGATCTTCAATTAACTTTTTCATTGTCCACCCGTTTTGATAGGCATAAGGTTCCGGATTTAATAAGGTCGTGGCATAACCAGCATAAATCCTGCTGGCTATGTATGCGAGTTTTGCATTTGGAAAACGGATTTTTATTTCATTCATTATTCGCTTAGACTGGATAAGTAAACTATCAAAATGTTCGCGAAGGGGATTTGGGACAGGGCTTCCAGCAGGATTATCCTGCTTATACCATATTATCTGAACCTGCTTTGGTGAAACTCCTGCATTGCTCAAACGTTGATAAACTTTATCCCAATATTGAATATATTCAGCGGAGCCGGGACTTGAGATTATTCTGGCAGTTTTCCCCCCAACAGCCCCATCAACTATTTTAAGATGAGGGTTTTTATTACTTAATGTATCAGTTAACTTAATGAATGCCTGAGTTTCAAGAGAAGCATTTGACATACCTATACTTAACCATACAATTTTACCGTCGGAATTCAATTCACCACCTGAATCAAGCGGCTTGATTTGAGAGGACAAAGCCAGCCCTGCACGTTTATGAACTTCTGGTATATTGTTGGAACCATTTGGATAAAGTCCGCCAGTCCATCCATTATAGGTACCTGTGCCTATGTCATTGATTGGAATAAATCCTGTTGAAATCTTGCTGCAATCAGGCTGAGCCGTAGTCGTTAGAACAAAAAAGGCAATACTTAAACTTACAAATATAATTTTTATCATTCCATTTAGGTTAATAAACTTCTCTTTTGATAGCTGAACAGAAAAAGGTTTAAATGTCGGGTCTTAGTACATGACAAAAAATAAATAACAATTTGATTGTTAATAACTTGCAGTCAAATTGTTGATAATAAATCGTTCAAATATTTGGATAAAACCTTGACATTCAGTTAGTTGAAATTGTAAACCAAAACAATTATCGACTATGAATATCAAGGCTAAAAACAAAAGTACAATTTTATCAGAAAACTTGGCTGGATTCTTTGGAAGTAAAATGAATCTTGCCCGAATCAAGTTCTTTGGCTTATTTATTAGTGCTTTATGCAAAGTTCAAACCGTTAATTTTGAGAAACTTGCCTGCAGTTTTGAATCTGATTCAAAAATAGAATCTTCACTTCGAAGAATTCAGCGTTTTATATCAGAATATGTTCTGGATACTGACCTAATTGCTCGCCTAATTTTTTCATTGCTTCCGCATAAACCACCTTATCGTCTTGCAATGGATAGAACAAATTGGAAGTTTGGTTCAAAAAATATTAACATTTTGGCGTTAGCTGTTGTTTATAAAGGCGTCGCATTTCCTGTTCTTTATAAAATAATGCCAAAGTTTGGTAATTCCTCCACTCAGGAACGGATTAATCTGATACAGCATTTTATCCATCTTTTTGGTTCTGACGGCATCGAATGCTTGTTGGCCGACAGAGAATTTATCGGACAAAACTGGATATCCTGGCTTAACGAATCAAGCATACGGTATCACATCAGAATCAGGGAAAACTTTTGGGTAGATATTCCACGAAACGGTCACCGTGTTAAGGCATTTTGGCTTTTTAACTATTTGAAAATAAATCAGCAAGTATTTTATCCCCGGATTGTAAAAGTAAATGGACAGCTGTGTTATTTATCCGCTTCGAAAGTATTGAACAAGAAAGGTATTGCTGAGTTTCAAATCATTATTTCTTTTAACAAACCGCAAGATGCACAGGAATTGTATAAAGAACGCTGGCAAATTGAATCAGCTTTTAAAGCACTGAAAACAAGTGGATTTAACATTGAAGATACCCATCTTACGGATGTGGATAGAATTGAAAAGCTTTTTGCATTAGTACTTGTAGCATTTACCTGGGTATATATTGCCGGTATATATCTCGACAGTTTGTCTCCAGTTAAAATAAAAAGGCATGGCAGAAAAGCAAAGAGTTTATTCAAATATGGATTAACTTATATTGCTAATTTGCTTTATAACAATAATATAGATGAATTTAAAAAATACTGTAAATTTTTGTCATGTACTTAGATGTCGGGTATAAAAATATTCCCAAAAAAAAATTACAGAGAAGTACAAGATTTATGAAAACTATAACAGACTAATCTTTTGATCTTAATCAGCTTTAATTGCCTGCTCTTTCCTTCTTCCTGTTCATAGCTTCCAGAATCTTTTCCGGTGTCATAGGCAAAGAATATAATCGGGCTCCAGTCGCATCGCAAATTGCATTTGCAAGTGCTGCACCAATTGTAGTTATTGCCGGCTCGCCACATCCCTGGGGTGGCAAATCCGGATTATCGATCAACACCGCTTCAATAACAGGGGCATCGGAAAAGCGGGTAATTGAGTAAGTTCCAAAATTTTTTGTATTTATTTTTCCCCCGCTGAACTTAATCTCCTCGTAAAGCGCTGCACTGATGCCCATTAATATTCCGCTTTCAATCTGCAATTGTGCTCCCTGCGGATTTATGATCTCCCCCATATCCTGAGCACATATCACCCGTTCTGCTTTCACCTTCCCGGTGGATTTATCAACTGCTACCTGTGCAATGGTAGCCACATAGGTATTCAAATAGTTCGTGCATGAAATGCCGTAACCGATTCCTACCGGACTTTTACTTAAATCACGACCAAATCTGTCAACAGCAGCATGAAGAACACGAATCATGCGTTTATCATTAAGGTTTTTCACGCGAAATGAAAGTGGATCAATTCCTGCTGCCAGTGCGAGCAAATCGATATGCGATTCCATGGCAAATACATTTGTATTGCTGCCGGGTCCACGCCACGCTCCTGTATTAAATGGATGTACATTGCCCGAACCAAATGACCGAACCCTGAAATGCGGAATAGCATAGATTGGTTCTGAGCTTCGTGTACCGGCAAACAAAATATTGCAGTCCCAAAAAGTAATCTTTCCTTCCTCATTTAACCCTGATTCCAGCTGAACCACAGCTGCCGGCCGGAATGCATCATAAAAAAATTCCTCTTCTCTTGACCAGGCAAGCAATACAGGATGACCACTTATTTTCGATAACTTTACCGCTTCGCTGATTTGCTGTCCTGATTTTTTACCCCCAAAGCCTCCGCCGACAAAAGGTACTCTGACATAAACCTTCTCTTCAGGAATTTTCAATGTCTCTGCTACCGTTTGCCTTACGCGAAAGGGAGCCTGTGTCGAGGCCCATACATCTGCTTTTTCCTCTTTCACATGCGCCAGCACTGCATAAGGCTCCATTGGTGCATGTGCAACATAATGAGTATAAAATTCAGATTTTATGCTTTTTATGGCAGCCGCCTGTCCATCCGGCAGGTTTCCGTTTTCAACATAGATGCGGCCATTCGGAGCAGCCTGCTTCAGATAACTGAAGATAGTATCATTGTCGACTTTTGGCTCAGGCAGCTTCCATTTGGCAGCAATCAATGCCAGCGCCTTTTCTGCCACCTCCGGCTGTTCATGCAATACAGCAATCAGGTTCTCTTCCCGGATCACAACTACTCCGCTAACCTTTTCTACCTCCGAAACATCGGCTGAAACCAAAGAAGCATCATGTGACGGTGGCCGGAGAACTTTTGCATAAAGCATATCCGGAAGAACCAGGTCGGAAGTAAATTTGGCATCACCTGTTACTTTCAGCCTGGCATCCAACCGCCTTAATGGTTTTCCGGAAATCCTGTGATCGGCAACAGCTTTAATGGGCACATCGGCAATGTTCCGGATGATTTGCCTTCCCTTCACCAGATCAGCATAAGTCACCTTTTTTGCAGCATCAGTTTTATCGCTGATAACTCCATCTTTTACAACCAACTGTTCAGGCGCTATCTTCAGGTGTTCAGATGCCATTTGCAGCAATACTGCCCTCGCTTCGGCTCCGGCCCTTCGGAGAGGCGGACCGTAGTATTTTGTGCTACGCGAACCGGTAGTGCCGCTGTCCCACGGACAAAACAAGGTATCACCCATCACCATATCAATCGAACCGAGTGATACATCCAGCTCTTCGGCCATCATCTGCGCCATTGAGGTAATGAGCCCCTGCCCCATCTCAATTTTACTGCAGTATACCGCCACCCGTCCATCTTCCCCAATTTTAAGGTAGGCATTCAGGTTGCCGGGATAACCTCTTCCGGGTTGCGGCAGGGGAATCGCATCCACTCTCCCGGGAATGAAACAAACAAACATTCCACCTCCGGCAACTCTCAGGAAGTCACGCCGCGTTAACTCAAGGACGCCAAAAATATTATCATCCAGCCTGTCGGGTAACTGTTCTTCCTTCATGGTTTTCCCTCTCCTTTTAAATTAATAACCCTACAAATTCCTTTTTTCCCTTTTTAAACCTGCCATACCTATATATAAATCAATACGAAAGATAATCTAAAAAATAAAACCGGCAAAAAAATCATAGAGTCGCCTTTACGGATGAATGGTTATTCTTCCACAGTATAATAAAGTATAATAAATATCGAGTTTTGGTCTTTTATTACTTTCTTCTACATCACTCGAGGCAAAAAACATTCTCCTGTATCTATTTTCATATTTAAAGGCAAGCCAAAAACATGTGAATTTTCTCTTTTCATCACCATGTTTTTTTCAATATGTCATTAAAAAATGAAGCCAATCAAAAAATAGTACCTGTTTATTTTGGATGATAAATAGGAATTTTTTGACATTCCAGCTCCTTTTTCATGCCTCAACTCAAACGACAATTTACCTGACTTTACTCCCGCGCCAAGCAAAAGGTTTTGTATGTATTTCCTGGGATCATCCAGGGCCTTTTCTTCTTCAACTTTTTCTGACGTATAGAGTTTTGTTTCTATTTTTTTATAGTTTGTTTCGCTTACTGCATAGCCATTTGAAACACCACCGTTTACAAACAGGTACCATTTGCCAACCGGATGTTTATAACGTAACAGGTTATTTAATTTCAAATAAGAATAACCTAACTCTGTAGTTGTAACTGTATAACGGTCTTCATTAAATACCTCCTTAAAGCTGTCGCTAACTTTATAACTTACGAGCAACAATTCGTTGTAGACCGACCATTTACCGAAATTTCTTGGAAAGATGACATCAAGAAACAATCCGGCAGAAAAATTGGCCGACGGATCGTATTCAGAATTTGCCAGAGCACCCCTGCCACTAAAATTTAAAATTGTTAAAGAAGCACCTGCCAAAATACCGGTTTCTGCTTTTAGACGGTCAATCTGTTTTTTAAAAGACAGTTCAGATGGAGCACATTCATAGTATTCATGAAACAGATTCATCAGGCTTTTCGGGTTGTAGGAGGTAGATTTAAGTCTGGAGGCTATACCTTCACATTCATTCAGGTACAAAGACAGCTGACCTTTATATTTATTGTACTCAACCATTACATTCTTATAGTTAACCTGTGCTGCATATTTTTTATATACCAACAATTCAAATTCTGAATCATTTTTAATAAAAAAATTTTCCTGCCCCTCCTTATTTTTGTGGAAATACAAACTTTTCTCCCCCCTGTACAACACCTGAAGAAAAGTGGTGTCGGTAATAAGATCAGGTGAAGGATTGGTTGAAAGTTTATTAAGTTGTGTGGGTGAAACTTCAAGTTCAACAACTGCGCTCACATAAATATCATCTTCAACATGGAATTCAGTTATTTCCGTCGGATCAAAAATAGCCGGAAAGGATTCACCTTCTTTTTTAAATAAAACCAAATCAGGATTTTTTCTCCAGTTTCTGTAATCAATGCGACCATGCAAGGTATCGTTATAGTTTTTAATAACATAGCCCGGAATGAAATTTTCCTGGGAAACTAATGTTTGACATACGGTTAAGCCTATAACAAAAAATAGGGCAGGTTTAAACCGTTTTATAATTTCAGTTCTCATTGTTATGGTTATATTGGTTTTTTTATTCATAAGCGGATTTATAGGGCACACAGAACTCCTGCCGGATACAACTTTTATGTATAACCGCGGCTGAAAGAAAAAATCGTAAAAAAAGGGGATTATTCTTTTTGTTCCGAAGGTATCTCGCCTGTTTCAATCAACACCTTTTTTACCCGTTCCACATCAGCTGCATCCACCTGAAGTTCGGCATAAATAGAAGGCACATAGTTGATTACCTGTGAAGTCAGTTCATTTTTTAGCCAGCAGGGTATTCCTTCTGATTCGAGCCGGCTTTTTAATATTGCCAGGTCGGCAGCATAGCGTGATTGTTTTACAGTAACAAGTTTCATTTAACAATTCTTTTTTATTGATTAGTGGCAGCAAGCAACTGCCTGTTTAGCCAAACAAAATTAAATAATTATTTTTTGGGTATTTGCTTTTTCAGGGATAAAATGTCCATAACCATACTCCTTTTACTTTATTTTATTGCAATTCCAGTTTAGGATGTACTTTCAGGGTACGGTAACCATAAATTGCTATCACGACAAAACAGATAAAAGGAAGTATAAACGAAAAATTCACCGCAGGCAATGAGCCTATCCTGCCCAGATCGATGAGAGCCCCCTGGAGTGGCGGCATCAATGCACCTCCCACAATGGCCATTACCAGACCTGCAGCACCTATGGTGGCATCATCGCCCAACCCCTCGAGTGCAATACCATAGATTGTAGGAAACATCAGTGACATAAATGCCGATGTTGCCACCAGCAGGTATAAACCCGGCATTCCCTGGATGAGTATCACTCCGGTGGTAGTAATCATCCCCCCAAGGGCAAAAAGGGTTAACAACAAGCGTGAATTCAGGTATTTCATCAGCATAGTACTGATAAAACGGCTCGAAAGAAAGATTATCATGGCCAAAATGTTGTAATTCTGTGCTGTCGCTTTTGGAATTCCCAGATTCCCGGCATAATGGATGATGAACGTCCAGCACATAATCTGAGCACCTACATAAAACATCTGGGCAATTACCCCTTCACGGTACTTCACATTTTTAAACAGCCGTTTAAAAATATCACCGGTGCGGATGGTATGATCTGGATCCTTCCTTTTGGGCATTCTGGAAAAATAGATAATGAAAAACATGATAATGACCACACCACCCAGTATAAGATATGGATCGCGGATTATCATCACGTCGTGTGAGCGGATAGCAGCTTTCTGGACTTCATCCAATGTCGGGAAAATTAAATCCCCTGCAGCATCCCGCCTGTCCGACTCAAGTCGCGAAAGGATGAAATTGGATGCCACAAACATGCCGAGCAAGGAACCCATCGGGTTAAATGCCTGAGCAAGATTAAGCCTCCGGGTAGCAGTTTCAGTAGCCCCCATGGAAAGAATATACGGATTTGCTGTGGTTTCCAAAAATGCAAGGCCAAACGTAAGTATGTAAAGTGAAACAAGAAAAAATCCAAAAACTTCGAACTGGGCAGCAGGAAAAAACAACAATGCGCCCACAGCATAAAGTGCCAGTCCCATTAATATTGCCTTTTTATAACTGTATTTTTTCACGAATAAAGCGGCAGGAATGGCCATTGTGGCATATCCGCCATAAAAAGCAAACTGCACCAGCGCAGCTTTTATGTTCGAGATTTCCATCACGGTCTGAAAGGCAGCCACCAAAGGGTTGGTAATGTCATTGGCAAAACCCCATAATGAGAATAAACTGGTAATCAGTATAAATGGAACCAGCACCTTTTTTGAGACAACAGGAATATTCGATTTTTTCATGTTCTTACAAGCTTAATCAGTTTTTTACCGGTTAAAGGTGTAAAAATAATCATATCGAAGTAACCTGTGCCTACCTGTTGAAAAAAGGTGGAAAAAAGGTGGTGAAAGCTGTTAAAGACCATTAGTATAATTGGAATCCAAAAGGGAGAAGTTAAATGTAAACAGTGAATTTTGAAAAAAAGAAAACTTACAAGCTGCACCAATCACAAGCCTTGTCTACATCGCAGACCCGACATCTTACGGATTCAAAGGGAAAAATTATTATTTAATATTGTATTTAATATTCCTGCTTCGGAGATCATATACCCTTATTCTTCACCTTTCCCGCCTGTCCAGCCTCCCCAACCACCCTGCCGAAGGCAATGAAAAGTGATAGACAATAAGGCTTGTGCTTTTATTTTCATAGTATTTTCATCCTGTAATTAAAAAACCAAACAGGAATTCAGCTATTTTTGATTAAAAACTATATAGTTGTTCTTATTTATGAATTTGCAGACGGGATTTATTAGTTTAGCAGGAAGAATTATAAAATTTTTATTTTTATAACTAATCATTCATCAAATGAACTCAAGAAGGAATTTTTTACTAAAAGCATTTTTTGCAGCACCCGTTATGGCCTGGCCCGATACCATTTTCGCATTTTTCCAAAATGAATTACCGAATGTGCTCATTCTTGGAGATTCCATTTCCATCGGATATACTCCGTTTGTACAGAAATTTTTAAAAGGAAGAGCCAATATTTACCGTCCTTTGCTGGAGGACGGTAACCCGGAAAACTGCCAGGGCACGATGAACGGGGTTAAAAACATCGACCGCTGGATCGGCAACAGAAAATGGGACGTGGTTCATTTCAATTTCGGACTGCACGACCTAAAACAGGTTGATCCGGAAACCGGTGCCAGCAGCCAGAATCCAAAACATCCGCAGCAAGCCGGATTGAAGCAATACAAAAAGAACCTGATTTATATTACAGAAAAACTTTTAGCTACCGGAGCAAAGCTTATTTTTGCCACAACGACTCCTTATCCCGATGTAACAAATGGTCCGCTACGAAAACCTGGTATGTCTAAAAAATACAACCGGATAGCTGTTCGTATTATGAATAAAAACGGGATAATGATCAATAACCTTCATGATTTTGTTGTTCCCCGAATGGCTGAATTGCAGCTACCTGCTAATGTGCATTTCAATGAAAAAGGCAGCAGAGCCCTTGCCCTTAAGGTTGTGGAACGAATACTTGAAGCATTGGAAAATGAAAATTAGATCCAAACAGAAGAGATGAGAATGAGCAACAGGATATGCTATAAGGTTTTTGATTCATAAATCCATTCGATTCCATCGGCTGCCCGATTCCGAAAGTAAAGAAGTACATTCATCCGCAGGAGTCATGCTTTTTTAAACATCATGCGAATACAATAGCAAGAATTTTAGCGTCCCTGAACGATTCAGGTGAATCTAATTTTCCATCTCCCCCATTCAGATTAATCCGATTGCTTTTGCACTGTTCAGGGACAAGTTGCTCCGGGGCAAAAACATGAAAAGAAAAAAAATGCGAACAAAACAGCTGATATATTCATTGTATTAAGCGATTAAAATAGTTAATTTAAGAAAAAACTTCAATTAACCATCATTAAAAACCTTTTATCAATAGTATGAATTCTCAGAATTTGTTTTTTATTCTGCTGCTGTTTACCGGAATAAGCATTGCATCAACAGGTATTTCCCAGGAAAGCAGACCTTTTGCAGCAAAACAGGATACCACAGCTCTTTCGGGAGAAATAACTGAAGTTACTGTAACCGCCTTTCGTACACCTTATAATCTTTTTAATATACCAGCACCCGTCAATCTCATTCTGCCGGTGCAGTTGAATACAGGCGACGCCCTAACGCCGGTTGAAGCGTTGAATCAGGTTCCCGGAGTGCTGATGCATCATGCTACCCTTTCTACAAACAGACTTACTATTCGGGGAATTGGTACACGCACACCCTATGCCACCAATAAAATAAAAGCCTATTTCGGAGAAATCCCACTTACCAGCGGTGATGGAGAAACCACCCTTGAAGATCTGGAAAATCCTTCCATTCAACGTGTGGAAATTATTAAGGGTCCTTCTTCCAGTCTTTATGGAGCAGGGCTGGGAGGCACTATACTCTTTCATCCAAAAGCAGTAAAAAACGATTTCATTCAGCATCAGTCAACCTTTGCATCGTTTAATACCTATAAAAACACTTTGTCGGCAGGTGTACAAAAGCAAAATATGTATGTTTATTTACTGGGGGCCATTCTGAACAGTCAGGGATACCGGGAGAACAATTCCACCAACCGGGTAAACGTACTGCTTCATTCGGAATATGTTTTTTCTGATAAAGTTTCCATGGGAGCCTTGGTAAAGGTTACAAAAATGAAGGCATTTATACCCAGCTCACTCGATTTGCATACCTTCAGGAACAATCCTGAACAGGCTGCTCAGAATTGGGCAGCAATTGAAGGATATGAAGCCTATACAAAAGGACAACTGGGTATTTCACTGAATATAAACCCAGACATCGGGAACAAAATATCGCTGGCTGCTTTTGGAAGCTTCCGCGAGGCCGATGAACCCCGACCGTTTAACCTGCTCGTGGAGAATTCAGAATATGCAGGAGGCAGGGGATATTACCAGAAAATTATTACCGGCGGAAATGTAAACGCAACTCTGACGGCAGGATTTGAACTCTTTCGTGAAAATTACTACTGGTCGACATGGTCGAATGAGTATACGGATCAGGTACTCTCCGAAAACCGGGAAAAAAGATCGTATGAGAACCTGTTTATACAGGCGGAATCCAACTTCCAGGACAAGCTCCATCTCTCCGCCGGGATTAATGGCAACCTGACACGTTTTCATTATACCGACAAATTTCCGGAAGATGGAGATGAATCGGGGCAACGTTCCTACGATCCGGTACTTTCACCCAGGATAGGAGCCAATTACAGAATTGTGGATGATCTTTCTATATTCGGGAATGTAAGCCATGGTTTTTCTACTCCATCGTTTGAAGAAACCCTTCTGCCCGAAGGACAGATAAATTCTGATATCAAACCCGAAACAGGTTGGAATCTGGAAGCTGGTATACGGACAGGATTCAACAACCGCATCAGAGCTACCCTGAGCTATTACCGGATATATATAAAAAACCTGCTGGTTGCCCGACGTACGGGTGAAGATGCTTATGTAGGGGTGAATGCAGGGGAGTCATTACATCCGGGACTTGAAGCTGAATTCCGCTGGCTGGCTTTAAATCCCGGTTCCTTCCCCTCGCTTGTTCTCGATGGAAATGCAACACTGGCCAATTATCATTTCAGGGACTTTGTGGATGAAGACAATGATTATTCAGGTAATCTTCTGCCCGGAACAGCGCGTACTGTATGGCATCTGTCGGGTGATTTTCAACCTGCACCGGGCTACGGCATCAGGGCATGGCACAGGTTTACAGGGAAAATGCCGGTAAATGACGCCAACACAGATTTTACCAATCCATACGGGATAACAAACATTGAATTCAGATATAACCGAAATTTTAATGCATTACACATGGAACTGAAAGCAGGAATTCAAAATGTGCTGGATGTCCATTATGCAGGTATGCTTGCTGTAAATGCTCCTGCGTTTGGTTCTGCCCAGCCCCGATATTATTATCCTGGAAATCCGAGAAATTATTTTGTATCGGTTTTAATCAGGTGGAGCGAACTCTGACCTTCGAAAACAGTTTCATGAATAGCAGCTGTTTTAATCATCTGCAGGATTCATTTACGTCCGAAAACTGCCGAATCTGACTAAAAAAACATTTATGGCTTTGTTTTCCAAATTAAAAAGGATTTCTTCCTGTCCCCTCTCATAATTTTTACGAATTTTACCGTTACATGAAAAAAACAAAGGAATGGAAGCATATAACAAACACTATTCTGCCTATAAAAAATTAAGAAATACGATCGACAGTCTTTCTGACTCTCTTTCAGAAAAATACCAGTTCCACCTGAAATGCCGGAGCGGGTGTGATGTATGTTGTATGAATTACACTATACTTCCCGTTGAGTTCTATTTTATTCAAAAGGAGCTGGAAAAAAATAAAAACCCGAAAGAAATTACAGGAAACATGGAAAAAAGTGATGGCTGCATCTTTTTAAAAGATCATACCTGCTTAATATATGACCACAGACCGATAATTTGCCGGACCCATGGGTTACCTCTGCTTTACACCAACGATGACTACGAATGGGAGCTTTCAACCTGCGAACTCAACTTTACTCAGTTTGATTATCTGGATTTTACACCTGACAATACTTTCCCTCAGGATAAGATTAACAGCAGGTTGTTTATGCTGAACAGGAATTTCATAGCTGAGTTCAAAGAAAAAAAGTACAGCGAATTTGAACGGATATCTTTAAAAAAAGTGGCAGAATTAATCTAAAAAACAACAATATAATGGATACTTTATCTTTATTTAGCCTTTCAGGAAAAACGGCTTTGATAACTGGATCAGGAAGCGGAATTGGATATGCTCTTGCAGCAGGGCTGGCTGGTGCAGGGGCAAAGATCATATTGAACGGAAGAAATGAAAAAAAATTAGAAGAGGCAATGAATTCCTTGCAACAACAGGGATTTGAAGTTTCCCGCCTTGTATTTGACGTTACCGATTCAATAGCTGTAAAGAAGGCGGTTTCAGGCTATGAAGCAGAAACAGGACCTGTTGACATTCTCATTAACAATGCAGGTATTAATATTCGCGGATCATTTAAAGATTTTAACGAACAGAACTGGAATCAAATACTCGACATCAACATCCGGGGAGCTATGGTAGTGTCGCAGATTGCCGGCAGTTATATGATTAGCCGGAATAAGGGGAAAATTATTAACATTTGTTCCATGCAAAGTGAATTGGGCAGAGACAGTATTGTTCCCTATACTGTTTCCAAGGGTGGCATTAAAATGCTGACAAAAGCTTTATGCACCGAATGGGCAAAATACAACATTCAGGTAAACGGAATTGGGCCGGGTTATTTTGAAACCGAGCTCACAAAACCCCTGAAAAATAATCCGGAATTTGATAAGTGGTTATGCAACCGTACTCCAGCCCGCAGGTGGGGTCAACCAAAGGAACTAATAGGAGCTGCCGTTTATTTATCATCGGAAGCCAGTAATTATGTGAACGGGCATATTCTTTATGTAGACGGAGGAATACTGGCAAGCGTATAATAAAAAAAGCAGGTCAAAAAACCTGCTTTTTTTATTTTTTTTTGAATTCAGTATTCATCTTCATTAAAAAAGAAATCATCCTTACTTGGGTAGTCCGGCCAAATGTCCTCTATACTTTCATAAATTTCCCCTTCATCTTCAATCTCCTGCAAATTTTCAATAACTTCCAGCGGAGCACCGGAACGTATTGCATAATCAATTAATTCGTCCTTGCTTGCAGGCCAGGGCGCATCTTCCAATTTTGAAGCCAATTCTAGAGTCCAATACATCTCTATGGATTTAAGTGGTTCTACTCGTTTTTTACAATGCCGCGAATATAATAAAAAAAGATTACCAAAAACACCCTGTCAATTTATTTTTAAAATTGTTTCCAGGGCTCGTCTTCAATTCCGCCAATGACGCTGAGTTTGCGGGCAAGTACAAATAAAAAATCGGATAAACGGTTCATGTAATAAATAATCTCAGATTGCACAGGCTGATGCACCGAAAATTCTAAAATACGTCGTTCAGCCCGCCTGCAAATGGTTCTGGCCACCTGACAGTGGGCTGATGCCAAATTGCCCCCGGGTAAAATAAACCGGGTAAGTTCAGGAAGTTCCTCTTCCAGTTCATCGATGCTGTTTTCTAAAAATTCGAGGTGTTTTGCTGTAATCGACAGCTGAGAGGTAAAAGCATCTCCTTTTTCATCGGAAGCCAGCCTGGAACCTATATTAAAAAGTTTATTCTGAACCTCTTTAATCTTTTCTTTCAGATCGGATGGTATTTCACATGATCTCACAACACCCAGGGCTGTATTTAGCTCGTCGACAGTACCGTATGCTTCCAGACGTATGTTGTATTTATTTAGACGTGTTCCCCCCACCAGGCCCGTTGTACCGTCATCGCCTGACCTGGTATATATTTTATTTTTTTTGGTCATCCGGTTTTATCTTTTCCGTTTCGACATTAGGATTTGATAACACCTGAGAATTTAAAAAGTTAACTGAGCTGCTCCATAAATGGGTTCAGGATTGATGATATCGGATTCAACTTCACCATCTTTAAGCCTTACAATCCGGTGTGCATGCTTTGCAATAGATTCCTCATGAGTTACCATCACAAGGGTATTTCCCTTTCGGTGTATTTCGGCAAATAGCTTCATGATTTCTTCCGATATTTTGGAATCGAGGTTGCCGGTAGGTTCATCTGCCAGCAGGATGGAAGGATTATTAACCAACGCTCTGGCAATGGCAACCCGCTGGCGCTGCCCGCCCGAAAGTTCATTGGGCCTGTGGTGCATCCTGTCGGCAAGACCAACCTCTGTAAGCACCTCAACAGACCTGCCTCTTCGTTCATTTTTTGTAATTCCTGCATATACCAATGGCAACATCACATTTTCCAGGGCAGAGCTACGGGGCAACAGATTAAAAACCTGGAATACAAAACCAATTTCCGTATTTCTGATTTCCGCCAGATCATCATCCGACATCCGGCTTACATCTTTTTTATTAAGAATATAAGTTCCCCCCGTGGGGGTATCCAGACAGCCAATAATGTTCATCAGTGTAGATTTCCCTGAACCGGAAGCTCCCATAATGGCAACATATTCTCCTCTGTAAATATCGAGCGAAACCGAACGCAATGCATGCACTACCTGAGTACCTACTTTATAATTCTTTGTAATTTTTTCCAGGTGAATAACTTTTCCCTTCATTGAATAACAGTTTATAAGTATGGATAAAAAAAAACGGTCTCCTTATATAATCCCGGACGGTAAAAGTAATAAATCCTGAAACAAATACTGCTACCCAAAACAGCAAATATCATCCATGTTGTTTTTGTGCTGAATATTGTCAAGAAATTTTTTGTTTGGCTATTAGAAGAAAAATATTAAAAATGAGAAATTAAACCCTTACTTTATTTTAGTGTCAAAACCATTAAAACAACATCAACATGAAATGAGCATGAGTAATTGGCCACATCAACTGTTAATTATTTTACCTCTCATGCGAATTCCATATGATTCCTTTGAAAGTAACCAATTTTAATCATATGAAAAATCATCTTTCGCTTTCAGTTCTTATTACCTTCCTTTTTCTTATCAGAGCCCAGGTTTCTTTTCCGCAGGAATTAACAACAGAAATCTGGCCACAATGGAGAGGAGCTAATAATACCGGAGCAGCAATAAAAGGCAATCCACCTGTTATATTTAATGAAAACCAAAATCTGAAGTGGAAAACACCCATTCCGGGAAAAGGTCATGCAACACCTATTGTATGGGGAAATAATGTCATCGTTCAAACAACAGTGGCAACAGGTGAGCCTGCACCCCAGGCAGCGGAAGTATCGGGTGAAGGAAGTCGCATGGCTCCCAGTCAGAGCGATAAAATTCATGAGTTTAAGGTATTGTTAATCAACAGACAGAACGGCAGTATTGTGTGGGAGAAAACCGTAACCCGTGAATGGCCGCAGGAAAATACGCATGAACTGGGAAGCTGGGCTTCCAACTCTCCCTGCACCGATGGTGAAAAGATTTACGCCTATTTTGGTTCGCGGGGAGTATATTGCCTCGATTTTGAGGGTAATATTCTGTGGCAGCGTGATTTTGGGCAGATGGAAAAAAGCATGAGTTTTGGTGAAGGAAGTTCTCCCTACCTTTATGGTAACAAATTATTCATTCAGTGGGATCATGAAGGGGAATCGTATATCTATGCTCTGGATAAAAATACAGGAGAAACTGTATGGCAAATGTTACGTGATGAGGGAACATCATGGGCAACTCCTTTAGTGGCAGAAGTAAACGGACAAGTACAGGTTATTACAAGCGCAACCAATCAAATAAGGGCATATGAATATGAAACTGGAGAAATCGTCTGGACCTCAACAGGTCTTACCCGCAATGTCATTCCAAATCCTGTTTATAATGAAGGCATAGTATATGTCATGAGTGGCTTCAGAGGCAGTATCATTCAGGCAATCGATTTAAAAAAGGCCAAAGGTGACATTACCGGAACTGATGCTGTTCTATGGACCTATAACCAGGAAACACCTTACACTCCCCAGCCGTTGCTAATGAACGAAAGGCTTTACTTCCTGAGAGTGAACAACGGATTCCTGTCGTGCATCGATGCTAAAACCGGCGAACCCTATTATACCAAACAAAAACTTGCTGATATAAGCACCATTTACTCCTCCCCTTCCGGAGTCAACGACCGGATTTATATTGCTGCCAATAAAGTAGTGATGGTAATTAAAGAAGGAAAAGAATATGAAGTTCTGGCTTCCAATCAATTGGATGACAACTTTCATGCATCGCCCGTAATTGTTGGTAACGATCTTATCCTGCGCGGGTTTGCTTCGTTGTATTGCTTTTCGCAGGAATGAAATCTGTTGGTACCTGTTCGATGAATTTTCTGAACACATCGAATCGCTGCGATTTTGACTTCGACTTCTTCTCCCTGATGAACTTAAACCTTAAAGGAGAATACCTTTCAAGTTGATTTAACCATAAAAAAGAATAACCTTCAGGGTTCAAACCAACAGACTCAATCAGCATAGCCCCGATGCTTCTGTCCATAAGCCGGAGCATCGGGATAGTTTTGGTGCTGCTGAAACACCTGAGTTCACCCAATGCCTTTCGTCCAAAATCAACTGTCCGGTTAATGTAGGCATCCTTTTTAACCGGATTCCTCAGGCAGGAAAACATCGTTTTTGTATTTGCCTTTGCATCCTCCTCAGCATCCTGAATATCATCAAGCAGTTGCAGATAGACACCATACCCGAACAATGCCTGTTCCTGTTCCGGGGATAATCTGCCAGTCACCAGATAACCGTCAGCCAATACTGAAGCGCCCCCTTTTTCAAAGCAGATTTCACGAATCACGGCATCTTCAGTTCCATTGCAATTAATCAATTCAAGGCTGCGGGTTTGCCCCCGCTGAATAGCATACAGGCTTTCATAAACCTCCGGAAATTCATTCCTGGAAAATTGCAATTCAATCAACGAAATCAGACGGAACAACTGCTTTTCAGTAAAATTCTCCGGTTCCACTTCCTTTCCATTCAGCCGTTGGTTAAACCTACTGCTGAAGTCCCTCTTCTCTGTATCCGAAACAGTATGATCATCAAGAAAATTATCGCTGTAAGGATAGATCATACTGTAGGCAAATATGGCAGGTGTAATTTCCACCGGCAAATCCATTAAGACCTGCAGCCCGTTCATTATCCAAACATTCCGAAGCCCCTGGTATATGTTTTCCGGAGAAAGTTCGGGACCGAATACCCGTGCCTGGCAGAAAAATTCTTTGGAAACATTTTTAAAACTATCGGAAAGAATGATTTCCAGGTGTTCCGGTTCAAAATCAAAGACATTTTCCATAAAATCTGTGAAAGCCGGAAATAAAGTCTTTCCCGGATCGTCTGCCATCAGGACATCCCGGTTTTTCTTCGACTGTAATTTTTTCATTTTTTTCTGGAACCCGTCGAACCGGATTTCTCTCATTGCCTGCTCCTCTTCAGAATATTGACGGTAAAATACGGGGAATCCGGTATTGCTTTCGTCCCACATATTTAAGAAATGATTAATAAAAAAATTTACAGCAGGCATAATCCCTTTCTTTTTTTCAATGATAAAAATACGCATGATATGCGGATATCGCAGCTTTTTTAGGCAACCTGATGCATTTATCAGCCGAACAACCGAATTAAGCAGAGCAATTAAATCTACATACAGCTTTGACTCCCTGCTGAAGAATCAGAATATAAAATCACTAAATGGGTATGGTTATCTTCTAAAAATTATCCTTCTCTTTCAGGCAATATTTGTATATACTGCCTGCACGTCATCGTCGTCGTCCAGCTTATCGAGCATCTTTTCAATATCATCGAGCTGCTCTTCGGAAAACTCCACCGGATCGTTGGGAAAACGTTTTAATAAAGCCTTTTGAACATCGATATCCAATTCCTCCAGGGCATGCGCCAAATCGCCAAAGCTCGTGTAATCAGCATAAGCATAAAATACCCCTTCATTTTCTTCAATTTCTTCCAGACCTGCATCAATAAGAGAAAGTTCAAGTTCATCAAGATCCATTCCTTCTATTTTTTCAAATTCAAAAACGGCCTTGCGCGAAAACATAAATTCGAGCGAACCTGTTGGGACCAAACCCCCGCCGGCTTTATTAAAATAACTCTTTACATTGGCAACAGTACGGGTCGTATTGTCAGTGGCACATTCCACAAAAACCAATACGCCATGAGGTCCTTTCCCTTCGTAATTAACCTCGGTAAATTCAGCAGCATCTTTTCCACTGGCTCTTTTAATGGCAGCATCGATGTTGGTTTTGGGCATATTCTGTGCCTTGGCATTCAGAATAGCAGTACGCAGGGCAGAATTTAAGTCCGGATCAGCACCGCCGGCCTTGGCTGCAATGGTAATTTTCTTTGCCAGTTTAGGAAATATCCGCGACATTTTATCCCAGCGTTTTTCCTTGGCCGCCCTGCGATATTCAAATGCTCTTCCCATAGTTCAGTATTTTGTGGAATGAATTTTTCTGCGAAAATAAAACATGAAATTGAAATCCCCTATCCCGGAATCAAAAAATCTTCAGCTTTTAATTTATTTAGGCTTGCACACCCTGCCTTCCTTTTTGGGATCACCCTTTTAAGGTATTCCAAATCAGGGTACATTTATTATCTTAGAGTATCCCAAGATATTAGCCCCTCTTACAGGTATCTCAACACTAAAAACAGAAAAAAAACAAAACCCAATGGAAAAGTTTATTAAAAATCATTCTGCCTTTATCATTTTTTGTTCGAGGAATTTTTACTGCACCAACACCTTCCGGGTTTCAGTTTTGCTTCCAAATACCAGACGTAATACATAATTCCCCGGCACGTAACCCGACACATTGATGGTAATCCCACTTTGCAGTTGGCGGTCATCGTATAATTGCGAATGTTTTACAGAGCCATTGGTGCCAATAAGTTCAACTACATACATGCCACAGGGTGCATTGTTGAAGTTCATCTTAAGTTCATCTTTTACGGGGTTAGGCCAAATGCCTATGTTTTTTTTCATGAGTTCAAACTCTTCCACATCAACTGTAATAGTTGTCCGTGCGTCATATTCGTCAGGTGTGGCTTCTTTATGTCCCACATTATCGTTGGCAATACTGTAAAACTTGTATGTGGAGCCCAATTCCCCAATAAATTCAGCAGTAATTTCCTGTGTATTATCCAGCCACGGGTAAAGCAATGTGTCGTTTTCAAGCACATAAATGGTGTAGCTATTAATTCCCGAGCCTACGTCAGAGCCGGTCCAGTCGACCCGAAAACGGCTGTCAATGATTGCTTCGAGCGGATAAACCTGGCTCTGGGGTTCATCTAAATCGAGTGTGTTTAAGTATTCATTGGTAATGATGGGTGCGTTGGCATCGAATACAATAGTTGCCTGGTTGCGTATTTCATCGTTTGTTCCCGTTTCCTCTTTCAATCCAACAGAGAAACTCACAAATCCTTCGCCCTCAGGAGAATTGATGTTTGACGGCAGAAAACCTAGGAGCGGGTCTTCTTCCAAATCCATAGTTTCGGGATTCAAGGAAAGAAATTCCCATTTTATAATTCCAGTTAAAGTATCAAGCCTGGCTGAAACGCGGGTAATCAGTTCCAGCTCCGGGCGCATATCTATATCCATTGAGAATTCTTTCAGCTCATTGCCCGGAGGAAGAAAAATACTATCTCCCCACCCAAATGCACCAAAGCCAAATTTAGAGATGTTGAATACCGACAGATCGAGAGTATCGGTAATGAAGACATCATGAGCCGGTGCAGTAGCTTCTGCTTTATTTTCAAATAATATGGTGTAAGGCATCTCATTTAGTTTTGGTATCCAGCCTTTATCGCCAAATCCATCCGGACCAATCATTTCATTAGGGTCTAATGAAGCGGCTGTATCAACTCCTTTTTCCTTTTCAGCAATACTGAGACAATCACTAACAGCTAAATAAGCACTAATGCCACCGCATATCAATCCTCCTATCGTTCCGGTGACCCACCCAACTACAGGAACTACCGATGCGTAGCTGAAAAATGTTGTTGCAGCCTGAAGACTTGAATTAACTACCGACTTTTTTACGTCCTTTGTATCAAACTGCCCAACAGTGTAACCTGTTTTGAAACTGTTATAAACAGCCCCTGCAACAGGTATTACGCTGATTGAGGTTTCAATGGTTGTTACAGCCAGGGCTTCCATTATACAAGACCCAACCGCTAAGTTTGTTCCATTTCCGGCATCATTTTCCTCTATTCCTGTAACGGACTTTAGTTCCTGACCAGTAAGAGCGTTTTTTGATTCGCTGGAATATTGAAGCCATCCTTCACCTGTCCATGAAGTAATTTTATAATCTTCAGGAGATTTGATAAGAAAATGAAGGGATTCGCTGCTATTGGCCATTATTCTGGGAATCATCAATGAATAAACTTTTGATTTTTGCGGTTTCCCAAATAAGTTATCCGTAAGGTAATAATCTTTATAGGGCATCAGTTCATTAGCCAGATCATAGGAATAAGCTTCAGGTGGAAGAACAAATTCAAAATCAGCAAATTTAACCTCAAGTCCCTCTATGTCGGGAACGGCAAATGATACCGGCACCATCAAAGCATCCATGTCTCCGTTATTTCCGTAAGTAAGAGTGAATTTCGTCCAGCGGTTAATTAATACCAATCCTCTTCCTGAAACATTAACCCATGGCTGGGCAATCCCCTCTGCCTGTTTAATTTTGAAAGATTTAGACAGAACCATTTCATTTTCCTGGTCAGTTACCACAACATCCCAAAGCCCAGTGTAAGCATTGTCCAGGGAAAAAAGTGCCTGCAAAGACCCATCCTCTCCCGATCCTACAATTGTGTCTGCTGCAATCTCAGTATTGTCTTCATAACGCAGCAGGATATTCATGGTTTTATTTAAACCTCCGCCAAAAATTTTAAGCAGACAGTCGCCGATGTTTCCTGCTTCTGCCGGTTCAACTCTGTCTAATCCCTTTATAGTTAAATGCCCCAGAGCCGAAGTAACAGTAGTTGCATTTTTGCCTAGTAATGCAACCTGGTATTCACCTGGTGTGGAATAAGCATGTTTAGGATATCCCTGTTCCGAAGTATTTTCATCACCAAAATTCCAAAGCCAGGAAGTAGCATTTTTTGTTTTATTATTAAAAGCAGCCTCATTTCCCGTCGTGTACATGTCAAAATCAGTAATCGGCGGACCAAAATCCGAGTCCAGTAATTTTCCATTATATACAGGAATGCCATCATTACCGTTTCCTGACAAATCTTTATATGTATCATTAAAATTCAAAAACAACATTAAGCCTTCTTCTTCACCTGTCAGTTTTTTCGTTTGGTTCTCCAGCAATTCTTCCTGAGATAAAGCCCGGTTCCAAAGGCGAACATCATCCATATAATATTTGGCGTCGTAATACCAGCCATTACCCATATTCCGTGCTCCCAGCATCAACATCCCGTCTTCATTTACAATTTCTCCTATAAGGGATGTTTGCTGGTGTAATATCCCATTTATATAGAGCTTAAAGTTGTTCAGCCCTGATTTTGCATCGTAAGTAAATGCAATGTGATGCCACAAATTGTCATTTAGATCAATTTCTCCCCAATTCACTGGACTTTCCACGTCTGTTTGTAATCCTGCGTTAATGTAAACAGCACCGTTATTTTGCCTGAATCCAAGATGATACCCTTGGGGACTACTATCGGTACCATCATAACCATCAGTTTTTGCCAGAATACTAAAGTTCGCTTTCGTTTCCGGGTTAAATTTCACCCACACCTCAGCTGTCATGGCAGAGTCGAACTGTATGCTTTTTGAAGAAGGTACAACAACCAAATCAGTTTCATATTTTTTTTCCGGATTTTCAACAAAAAAGGCTTTATTTTCCGTTCCGGGTTCTGGCTGCGCTTTCACATTCCTATAAAATATATCCTGGTCCGATCCATCCTTCCATCGCGCTTGCGTAATCCAGTGCATTCCCCCATTGGCATCTATTTGCATGTATGAATTCATATAACCGTGAGACATATTTATAATATTACTTTTCAGGAATGGCGCCAACGACATACTCCCCGAAAAGGTTTCACCCCCGTCAGCCGATTGAGTTGAGAAAAGCCAATTGCCTGTTAAATAAAGTGTTTTACCACTTTCGTCCGTTGGATCTATGACAATGGCAGGTAAAGAAGATTTTCCAACATGGGAAACATCGGGATTCATTATTCTGCGGGGTTCTGAAAAATTGACGCCGTTATCATTAGAATATGCAAAGTAAAAACGGTTGCCCATGTTATTGTTTGTGGGATAGGTGGTAGCTGCAAGCCAATATACATTTCCGTTTTTGGCAGCCACTGTCTCACTGCCTTCCTGCAGATTTTCAGGTGAAATTGCACCAATGTCAACTGCAGATTCAAATGAATTTCCATTATTAACAGAATGGACATAAAAAGTAGTGTAAACAATTCCATCTTTATAACCAGTGTAAACAACATGAATATTATTACCAGAACGAGCAATTTTTGATGAATAGTGATTGCTGTGCACTGCCTGACAGCGTTCCCTTTCCCCGGAATCGGTGGGATATGTAACAGATATTTTATTGGAAGTAAAGTCTTTACCATTTTGAGAAACAGATACCCATATTTTTCCTGTGTTTAAACCATACAAATAATATGAATACCCATAAAGTACGATCATTTGTACACCATCATAGTGCAAATCGGCCACATAAGTACTTTCCTCAGATATCTTTGTATCAGAAAAAGAAGTCCCATTGTTTGAAGAAAAGAGAATCCATGTGCCGGCTTTATTTCCTGTTCCCTGATAAGCAACGGCTACTTTTCCATTTGAAGCTTTTATAAAGCAATTGTCGATTGCTTTATATCCGCCTGAAGTGGATGCTAATATACGCTCACTTTCAAATGAGGCACCCCCGTTTTGCGATCTGAAATAATGAATCCGGCCTGTACCATTGTCATCGTAATCATAATCAGCTAATCCAATATGGACCATTTCACCATCTACTGCCAATCGCCTGCTATCAACCTGAATTGCATAGTCTCTGTTCTTGAATGTTTTAACTAGCCTGGGGGCCTCCCATGTTTCGCCCAAATCGGTTGAACGGCAGTAAAACAGACTTGATTCACCTACATACGACGGAGGGCCTTGAGTCCAAATCACATGAACCGTATTGCCAGAAATAACTATTTCAGGCACTTTATCATCATAACCTACTCCTTCTGTCCCTTCAGACAAATTAATGAGAAAGCTGGAGAGATCGGGATTAATGGAAATTCCATTCATAGCAAGCAATAAAAAAGCAAGCAGAAATGCTGCAAAACAGAATCCGGTTTTTGGTTTCATCGTTAGTTAATTTTAATGTTTATGCTATAAAATTAAAAATTGAAAACCAAAAATGATGTGCAATTAGTAAAAACAATGTTTAAATCGTAAAAAAAATTGAATTATGAAAAGCAATTCTTCCTATGTTCAAAAATAAACAGGAATTTTTCGGTTCTTAACTGTGTCAAATACATAATCCATCCGGTACTATAATCAGAGGGTGAACAATTCATCACCGGCTTTATTAAAATAACTCTTTACATTAGCAACGACAGAAGTTGAATTGTCAATAACTCATTCCACCTTATCTATTGTAAATAGCATTACGCAAGGCTGCAATTATTTAATTACACTTCCTATTGTTCAGTATGTTGTGGAATGAAATTTTTCATGAAAATAAAACTTGAAACCAAAACCCCTTTATCCCGAAATCAAAAAATCTTCAGCTTTTAATTTTTTTAGGCTTGCACACCCTGCCTTCCTTTCTCACCTTTGCACCGCAGCGTTTGCATTCGTACTTTGGATTCTCATGATCTTTAAAATCTTTTGTCTTACATGCGGTTTTCCCCATTCTTCATTTAGATTTGTTGTTCGCGGTGTACAACAACAACATTTACATTGAAATTGTTCCGAAGCCAGGCAGCCAGTTTTTCTGCTGCATATACCGAACGGTGCTGACCACCGGTACATCCAAAACTGACCGACAGATGAGTAAACCCCCTTTCAAGATAGTTTTTCACCGACTGCTCAACAAGTGTTTTTACAGGCTTCAGAAATCCTTTCATTTCTGAATTTTCCTTTAGAAACTTTTGTACTTTCTCATCTTTTCCTGTAAGAAATTTAAATTCCGTATACCTTCCAGGGTTGTTAAGAGCGCGGCAGTCGAAAACAAATCCACCCCCGTTTCCCGACATGTCTTCAGGTATTCCTCTCTTGTAGGAAAAGCTGGTAATTCTGACCGTTAATTTATTGCCTGCCTGCCCAATATCTTTCAATGCTTCTGAGCGGGTAAGGAGGAATAAAACATTCCTGAGTTCAGGCAAACCAACCGGCAGGTTCAACTCAGGCAACAAATTTTGAAGGTTACGAATGGCAAAAGGAATACTTTTAAGAAAATGCTCCTTCTTTTCGTAAAACCCCCTGAAGCCATAAGCTCCCATTGCCTGCATTATCCGAATCAGTACAAATCCGTTGAAATAAGAAGTAAATTCGTGCTCATTCACCGGCAGGTAATTTCGTAACTCATCGAGATAATAATTAAAAAGCAGGGTACGAATTTCAGGGGGAATATCGGCCTTGCCATCGTACAAAAGAGAGGCTAAATCGTATTGCAAGGCACCACGACGCCCTCCCTGGTAATCGATAAAATAAACTTTATCTCCTTTCAGCATCACATTCCTCGACTGAAAATCGCGGAACAGGAAAAACCCGGAAGGAGCCGATAACAGGAAATCGCTGAATGCCTGAAAATCGTCTTCCAGCGCCTGCTCATCAAAAGGAATTTTAGCCAGTTTCAGAAAATAATATTTAAAGTAATTCAAATCCCACATCATCGACTGTTTGTCAAATGCATCACGCGGATAACACACAGAATAATCCATATCTTTTCCGGCAGCAATCTGGATGCGTGGAAGTTCTTTCAGTACTTTCCTGTATTGCCCGATAATGGATTCTGAAAAACCTTCCGCTTCTCGTGTAGAGGTAAGAAAGTCAAAAAGAGTAGTGTTGCCCAAATCTTCCACCAGGTATTTTTGTCGGTCGGCACTAACAGCATACACCTCAGGAACAGGGATGTTGTTTTTCCTGAATTGAGCGGTAAACGAAAGAAAGGCTGTATTCTCCTTTACATCGGCATTATATGCACCAATCACCGAACGGGTATTGTTTTTTAACCTGCAGTATTCACGGTAAGAGCCCGAAGGGGGCAGCAAGGTCATTTTTGTGGCTTTTTCTCCAAAATGCAACTCAAACAACTGTTCTATCTCATTTTTTACTTTAGTTTTCAATGCATGAAAGTTAAAAGATTAAATGTATTTTTATGCCTTTAACAAAACAAATGGCAAAAAATAATTCCAAAAATATTCATTTTTTAAGGATACTTCGCTTTTTTTTTATTACAGCGGGTATTTTCTTTACAGCAGCTGTTATTGTTGCCTTTACAACATTACCCTTTTGGGGCATCCACTGGCTGGGAACCAGCAAAGGTGAAATAAAAGGTAACCCTGCTTCCATTGTTCTTTTAGGCGGAGGAGGAATGCCCAGCGAAAGCAACCTGATTCGAATCTGGTTTACAGTAAAGGCAGCCCGTAGTTTTCCGGAAGCCGGAATTCTTATTGCCATGCCCGGCGATCCTGCCGATAGCCTGAGCACACCCCGCCTCATCAAAAAAGAACTTGTTATTCATGGTCTGGATGCTCAAAGAATACAATATGAAAACAAAGGCACCAACACACGTTCCCAGGCCCTGTATTCTTCGGAACTGCTGAAACCGGCCGGACCGGTATTATTGGTAACTTCTCCCGACCATGCCCGACGTGCAGTAATGTGCTTTAAAAAAACAGGGTTTAAAACTGTATATGCTTTACCGGCCTTTGAGAATGCAACAGAGGCAGATTTGACCTACGAAGACAATGAACTGGGGGGAAGAAAAACCATTGCTCCCGATGTAGGTGAAAACATTCCCGTTCGCTACCAACTGTGGAATCACCTGAAGTATGAGATCCAGTTCATCCGGGAAATGATGGCAATAGGTTATTATAAAGTAAGGGGTTGGATTTAAATAGAAAATCCTTTTTTTTCATGCACTGTTGAAAGAAATCTGAGTTCTGACTCTAAAACATCAGAAAAGCAAAAAGTTTATTTTCACTTGTTTTTATTTCAATCGTTTGCCTTTCAGCCAGGCCAATCCATTCCCTGCAGGAAAAAATTAAAAAATAAATTCGGGTTTCTCCATTCATGATCATACCCTGAACAAGATAAAATACCGGAACCTTCACAACAAACATTTTCTTATGATTTTGTCCCTCCTTCCATAGATCAACCTATAATTAAATTCTTCTTTAATTCATGTTAAATTCGAACTAAATTCACAAAACAACGAGTATAACACAAGTTTAATACGAGTTTAATACGAGTTTAATACCAATTAAAGTCCTTCTATGTTCCTGAAATAATCTAATGAAACCTTCCAGAGACCTGTTTCTTGGATCAGAAAGTACTATTGTTGCGATTAAAACTGCCTGATAAAAGCCATCTTCATTTAGCTTCCTATTGTTTCAGAAATTTAATCCTGCTCTGTCTCAATATGCAGTTCATGAAATGTATTATCCCATAAAACCAGGGTTCATTTTTCACCTTTCCGTTCAGCAAAATCAGTCCTTACTGAAAGAAAAGCATTTTGTCGGCTTTCCTGTGCAATAAAAGAAGCGGAAACGAAAATTCACCTGCATGTTTCTGGGTCCAGTTGTTTACAGAAAGCATTTGTTTTGCCAAACACCCGATAGAATTACCTGAATTTAAAGCTAACCTAAAATCCAGTTCGATTACGAATAAAAACAGAATGGATGAAAAATTTCAATAAATCATCTTCAATTTTGCAGTAATATCAATTATCCTCTATTTTTACATCTTTTAAATACCATTTGATGCAAATCAACTTCAATCAACTTTTCTCCCAGCTTCAGGGCGATTTGTTCACCGACCATGTCCAGCGTGTTCTATATTCCACCGATGCATCCCAGTATAAAGAGATGCCGCTGGCAGTATCCCGTCCGAAAAACAAGGATGATATTCAAAAACTTATTCTGTTTGCCCGTAAAAACGGAACGTCGATCATTCCGAGGGGAGGGGGCACCTCACTGGCAGGCCAGGTGGTGGGGCGGGGCATAGTTGTGGATATTTCCCGGTATATGAACAAAATCCTGGAGCTGAATGTGGAAGAGCGGTATGTGATTGTAGAGCCCGGAGTGGTACTGACGGAGCTGAACCTGGCACTGGCGCCTCACGGACTGCAGTTCGGCCCTGAAACATCCACTGCCAGCCGGTGTGTTATCGGCGGCATGCTGGGCAACAACTCCTGTGGATTGCATTCACTCATCTACGGCAGCGTACGTGAACATATCCTGGAGGTGGATGCTGTTCTTGCTGATGGTTCCGAAGCTACATTCAGGCCGCTGTCGAAAGAAGAATTCAAAACAAAACTTAACGGCAACCCCAATCGGCTTGAGAGAGCTATTTATCAGAACATTTACGATATCCTGTCGGATACGAAAAACCAGGAAGAAATCCGCAATAACTTCCCCCACCCTTCCCTCACCCGCCGAAATATGGGTTATGCCATCGATGCCTTACTCGGTTCGGAAGTATTCACCAATGGTGGAGAACCCTTCAATTTCTGCAAGCTGCTTGCCGGATCGGAAGGAACACTGGCCTTTTCGCACCGCATCAAGCTGAACCTGCTTCCGCTGCCTCCTAAACATAAAGGGTTGGTATGTGCCCATTTCGAAACGCTGGAGGAATCGCTGGAAGGGAACCTGGTGGCATTGAAGCACAATCCGGGTGCCATTGAACTGATGGACGACATCATTTTGCAATGCACTAAAGAAAACATCGAGCAGCGCAAAAACCGCTTCTTTGTAAAGGGCGATCCGGGTGCCATACTGATGATAGAGTTCGCATGTGAAACCGAAAAGGAACTCCTGGATAAAGCAGAAGCTGTGGAAAGAGATCTGCGAAGAGCCGGACTGGGATACTATTTTCCGCTGGTTACCGGTGCCGCCAACATTAAAAAGGTATGGGCGCTGCGCTCGGCCGGGCTGGGACTGCTGGCCAACATACCCGGCGACCGCAAAGGGGTACCGGGAATAGAAGACACTGCAGTGCCGCCCATCCACCTGCCTGCCTATGTGGCCGAAATAAAAAAGGTGCTTTCAAAGCTGGGCCTCAGCAGTGTATATTATGCGCACATTGCCACCGGCGAAATTCATTTCCGCCCGCTCATCAACTTCAAAGACCCGGCCGATGTGAAGCTGTTCGACCAGCTGATGAACGAAACTGCAAAACTGGTTAAAAAATACGGTGGATCTATGAGCGGCGAGCATGGCGACGGGCGTGTACGCGGTAAATTTATCCCCTTTATGCTTGGCGAGCACAACTACAACCTTCTTAAAAGTTTAAAAAAAGCCTGGGACCCTGTTAATGTATTTAACCCCGGAAAGATAACCGATACGCCACTCATTACCGAAAGCCTGCGCGTGGTGCCTGGTGAGCCTACCCCTGATGTCGGTACGGAATTCGATTTTTCGAGGTATAAAGGTTACCTGCGCAGCATTGAGAAGTGCAACGGCTCGGGCGACTGCCGCAAGAGCGAAATCGTGGGCGGTACCATGTGCCCCACGTTCATGGCCACCCGCGACGAATACAAAACCACCCGCGGCCGGGCCAACGTACTGCGCGAGTTCATGTATGCCGGCAACGGGAAAAGCCCTTTCAGCCACCGCGAGGTTTATGATATCCTCGATCTCTGCATCTCGTGCAAAGCCTGCAAGGCCGAGTGTCCCTCCAATGTAGATATGGCCAAGCTAAAAGCCGAGTTCCTGCAGCATTACTACGACATACACGGCATCCCGCTGCGGTCGAAACTGGTGGCCTACCTCCCCCGCCTGAACAGGCTGGCTGTACTGATGCGGTCGTTCTCCAACTTCATGATGGAAACATCGCTGGTAAAAAATTATATTGGCATTGCCCCACAAAGGAAACTACCTTCACTGTCGAAACTGACACTTAATAAATGGACAGGAAATGGCATTCCCATGCCCAATGAGGCGCCCAAAGGAAAAGTTTACCTGTTCAACGACGAGTTCACCAACTACAACGAAAGTGACATCGGCATAAAGGCCATACTGCTGCTCACCCGCCTGGGCTATGAGGTAAAAATCCCGGTGCACCGGGAAAGCGGGCGCACGTATCTTTCCAAGGGGCTGGTACGTGCTTCCAAAAAAATAGCCATCGAAAACATAAACCGGCTGAAGGACATCATTTCGGAACAGACGCCGCTGGTGGGCATCGAGCCGTCGGCCATCCTTGCCTTCCGCGACGAATACCCCGAACTGGTGGAAAAGGAGCTGCAGCCGGCAGCTCACAAACTGGGTGAGCATGCATTGCTGTTTGAGGAATTTTTTGTAGCCGAAATGTCAAAAGGAAACATCACCCCGGGGCAGTTCACCAAAGAAGAAAAACAAATCCTGCTGCACGGGCACTGCCAGCAAAAGGCGGTTGCCAGCACTATGCCCACAATCCAGATGCTTTCGCTGCCCGAAAACTATACGGTTAAGGAAATTCCTTCGGGCTGCTGCGGCATGGCCGGCTCCTTCGGGTACGAAAAGGAACATTATGATTTGTCGATGAAAATTGGCGAAATGGTGCTGTTCCCGGCCGTGCGCGGAGCCGTAGTAGATACCCTCTTTGCCGCTCCCGGCACATCCTGCCGCCACCAGATAAAAGACGGTACGGGGAAAAAGGCGCTGCACCCGGTGGAGGTGCTGTTTGAGGCGCTGAAGAAATAATCATTCTATAGAAACTGACGAAGAAAATAAAGTTTGTTATTGTGATTTTTCTGATATTGATCGTTAACAAAGCTACCCGGGGGCATTACCGTGTGATTGTGTCTTCCGGTTTTCCGCCCTTCCTTGTTACCAAAAGTAATCCGGATGACATACAGCCGATGGTGAGGTTTCTGCTTTATTCCAATGAGTTTGACAATGACGGATTAATTGCTTCAGCAGCAACATTTGACAGGGTAGCTGAAAAAAAACTGATTTTCAGTCTGAATTTCAGGAACGTGCTGACTGGATGATTCAACAGAAATGACAAAAAGAAGTAGAGGGCGTTAACTGAACCGGTTGAGCTTCCAGAAAATCATTTCCGGTAAAGAAAGCAGATATCCTTTCCTTAAATTTTAAGTTATGCTAACTGTTTCAGTTCCCAACAATATAAATTTCTATACGTTACATATACCCGATGCTGTTTGTTCCCGGAAAAAAAAGAAGAACAGCGTTTTTAACCTTAAACCGGCTTTAGCTCGCGGCAGCAGCTATTCCGGCCAGTTTCAAAACAAGTACATAAAGTTGCAATGATCAACAATACATTCAGTTCATTAAAAAACCGGAACTTCCGGCTGTTTTTTATGGGTCAGTCGGTTTCCCTGATGGGAACCTGGATGCAGAAAACAGCTGTGAGCTGGGTAATTTATACACTGACCCAATCGAAATTTATGCTGGGCATTTCGGTTTTTGCCACCCTTTTTCCAACAGCCCTGTTTTCGTTGTACGGGGGCATTGTAGCTGACCGGTACAGCCGGTATACTATTTTGTTGTCGACACAGGTGATCTCATTGTTTCAGGCAGTCATGCTGACCATGGCAGTGGCGTTTTTCCAGGAATACACAGTATGGGGAATCATCATTTTAAGTGCCGTACTGGGAGTCATAAATGGATTTGACATGCCTGCACGCCAGGCACTGATGAAGGATTTAATCACCGACAAGGCCAATTTGCCCAATGCCCTGGCGTTAAACTCCTCCATGGTCAATTTAGCAAAACTGATTGGCCCTGCCATAGCTGGTTTTGTACTCGAAAAATTCAGCGACTTAGCCTGTTTCAGCATTAATGCCGCCAGTTTTATCCCCGTCATTCTGTCGTTGCTCTTAATGAAACTACCCAAACCTGCTTTGAAACCACGAAAAGAAATGAAACTGAAAGAGGAATTCACCGAAGCCATTACCTATATTAAAAGCACACCTGAAGTAAGTTCTGTTATTGTTTTTGTTGCAGCCATGAGTTTGCTGGTGTTGCCTTTTACCACCCTTACCCCCGTATTTGCTAAAGACATTTACAACGGGTCAGCTTCCACCCTTGGATTAATTGACGGAATTATTGGTCTGGGCGCGCTTATTGGTGCCTTATTTTTAGCTTCATTGAAACAGGGCACCAACCTGAGCAAAGTGCTGGCAATAAACACCCTGGTTTTTGGCGTGGGGCTTTCGTTGTTTTCCCAGGTATCTGCCATTCATCTGGCCCTGCTGTTTGTTGCAGTCGGCGCTTTCGGAATGATGTCGGTCAGAACCATAAGCAATACCATTGTTCAGATTCATGTACCCAACCGTTTTCGCGGCAGGGTAATAAGTATCTATTTGCTAGCCATGACGATGACAATTCCTGTTGGCAGCTTACTGATAAGCGCTGCTTCACATTATATTGGAGTACAGACCACTGTTCTGATTGAAGGGCTTGTTGCCCTGGCAATAGCCCTTTTGTATGCGCGGTATCTGAAAAAGGAAAAACTGAAAAAAAAGGAGCGGCCTTATTTGCAGCACCAGGCGGAAGAAGAATTGATGCAGGCTTAGCCTGACCTTTAAATTAAAAACTTGTTTTCACACCATCCGGCCATCAAAAAAAAGATTTAATACCCGTGATTATGAGACATATAAGGATTGGTTAATAAAAGGGGCAACGGGACAGGAAGAATCAACTGCTGCGGACCTGGCACAATACTCAGCGCATTGCCAAACCGCTTTAAGGTAATAAACATACTTCCTTCTTTTGCCAATTCTGTTTCAAAATGCTGATAAACAGCCTCATCAGACAGGGATGATACCCGGGTTTTACCACGCCGGTCATTCAATAAGTTAATAATATTGACTGCACTTTCTGCATTTCCTGTATTCTTACTTCAATAATATAATTCAAACTGAGGGTGATGGGCTATATCGCATGCTTCACCTTCTGCCTCCAACTTACACGGATAAAATGACACTTCCTTAGAAATAATTTGTAATTTATTTCTTAAAATTAAAAGTGTGTTTAAAGATTTTGAGAACCTTAATAATCATTTTTCAAACAGGCCATATGTAAGTAATGATTTTTATCATGTATTTCTATTCAGGAGAATAATGCAAGCTATATTTAATAAATATATTCCCCTAATGAAAACAAAATTCCTAAAACAGGACAAATTATTCTTGATTTTTTAAAAATTTTTGCTGAACTTTTGTTCTGGATTTGTGAATATATGATTACATAGTTTATGAATATCTTCCATTACACAGGAAAAGTATTTTCCAGATCTTATCCGGTATTTTACAGGAAGTTCTTTCATGAAGAAAGAAATTACGTGCCACTATGGCTTAAATACAAACTTAAAATTGGAACCATGAACACCAGCTGATATTAAAAGCCTCTGCAGCTAACCTGCTGCCCCGTCAATCTGAAATAATCCTTCCATAAATCACGATGTATAAATATTAAATTTTGATTTATGAAAACACTAAAAAAACAGTATCGAATTTATCTTTTCAACATAATACTTCTTGTTCTGCATTCTGCAATTATCCATGGACAGGAAGCTACAGCATTCTGGCCATTAAATAAAAACTATTCCACGGGACAACTTTACCCGGTAACTACCACAGGGAACATTACAGCAGAAAACATAATTCATTCAGGATTTACAAGTTATGGATATTCAGAAAGTTTCTACGGTACAGGATTGAAAACAACAAATTTAAATCCCAATTTTTATATTCAGTTTAGCCTGGCACCGGTATCCGGTTACGATCTGCATCTGAGTTCATTGTCATTTATCATGTTAATAACAAGTAACACATCTGCTTTAATCCAGGTTCATTTTTCCACATCGGTTGATTTTTCAACCTATACAATTCTTGGATCCGATATGGCGGTTAGAGATGTAGCAACTGATTATTCATTTACGAATCTGGATATTTTAGTTCCTGATGGAGAAACCGGGTACATAAGAGTATATCCCTACCGTCAAAGTGCAAATGAAGCTTACCTTCGAATTCGGGAAGTCCTAGCCTCAGGCTATACCATATTAACATCACCTCCTGCTTCCATCAGTTACACTAAAAGCAACTGGTGTAAGGATGAAGGAACCGCCGAAGTAACCATAACAGGTGAAACCGGAGGTACTTTTTCATCATCGCCAGGACTAGTAATTGATGCACAGACCGGAGCCGTTAATCTGGCTGAAAGCTCATCGGCAACCTATACCGTAAACTATACCCTTCCGGAAACGGCAACCCCTCCTGAATTTACCGCAACAGCAGAAATCACAGTAAATGCTTCGCCTGCTTGCAGCATCAGCGGCACCAATACTGTTTATCCTTCCAATAGTGAAACCTATTCAGCCCCCGCTGGGTTAGCCTCCTACAACTGGCTTCTGGAAGGTGACGGGACTATTATTGGCAGCAGTACCGAACAGACAGTAACAGTAGAAGCCTGGTCAGAAGTTGGCCGTTCCTATATGCTGAATTTAACTGTCGGGGATAATAATAGCTGTACCAGCAGCTGCAGTAAAGAAATTAATATTGTACAACCGGTTGTGCTTCCCACCGCTACCCTTACCGGCACGCAATCAGTTTGTGCCGGTAACAGTGCCCAATTGGTTATTAGATTAACCGGAGAGGCACCCTGGACTTTTACCTGGACTGACGGTGTTCAAGAGCATACGGTTTCAGAAACATATGACACGAATCATACAATCACCGTATTTCCCACAAAGAATACAACTTATAGTCTTACAGGCCAGGTGACTGACGGCAGCGGAAATGCAAATGCTGTAAGCGGTGAGGCTAAGGTTTACTTTGGACCAGTTACAATGGTTCCGAAAATTACTGCATGTCCAAATACTACGATTGAAGTACCCATCAGTGTTAAATCATTTAGTGACGTACGTGATGTTTCACTTTCTTTAAAGTACAATCCAGCCGTAATGACCTATGCTGGTTTTGAGAATGGTGAAATCGTATTTAGTTCAGACGAAGTAGATGATGTTCCCTATGGCGGTTCCCGTTTAATCCGAATTTCAAAAATCTCAGGGGAGAATTTACCAACACTGGAAGATGAGGCAGTATTGCTCCGGCTGAAGTTTAATTTTGTGGGTGGGAATACCTCACTGGAATGGATCGATTCACCGGATAATTCCTGGTGCAGTTACAGTTATCTGAGCGAGCTGGATGAAACAGGATTCGAAACAGAAGATTTCTGTGATGTGCCCACAGAAGCATATTATTTTAATGGTTCGGTAACACAATTAAATGTTTCCGGAATTGAAGTGAACCCAATTGCAAACATAAGTACAATAACCAATACTCCGGTTATTATTCCGCTAACAATTTCTTATCCCGATCTGGCGGCACAGCAGACAGGTAATGATGTATTTACTGATGCACGAATAAGTTGCAACGAAACAGGTATATTCCCTGCAGGAACCCGCATATTTAAGATTACATACAACGGTATTTCTGTACTTGCATCTCCGTTTATAATTGGTGGAAAAAATAATGTATTATTGAGTGAAATTCTGGGAACATCTCCCGCACAATTGTTGAATCACAGCAGTCAAACAGTCAAATGGGAATTCTATATTGACGGGATAACATCTCCTGCAAATGTACCTGTGAATGTTGAGGCGCTTGCTTATACTGATCTGAATGAATGTGCAGTTGTTTTAGATACGGAATCATTCAATGCAACATTTGACGATGCTGCACTTTCAGTGACAGAGTCCGCTACTGTTTGTGATAACGAATCCCTGGTATTTACAACTGAAATCGGATATCCGCAAATCAGCAACCTTCATACAGATATTAAAGCTGATACTAAAATTAGCGCAGCACATGCTCTTCCGGAAGGAACAGTCATTGAATGGGATTACAACAACAGCACCAATGGGAGCTACATCCTTCCTGCCACCACTTCTGAGATAATGTTGTCGACAATGATTGGCACATTACCCACTCCGCTGCAGGGACATTCAGGAACAGATGTGTGGACTTTTAACATCAGCCATGCAGGCCTGATGGCAGGCAATGAAGTAACCATTAAAGCTGTTGCTCAGCTATACGGTGAATACTATATTCATTCTGAAGATCGTATTATTTTGACAGTTAACCCGATTCCCGAGATTACAGAAGTTAGTCTTATGACTTCATCAGATGAAAGCAACTGGACAGCAGTAAACGGTACACTTTCTGCCGGATATGAAATGTGTGCTGACCCGGCAGAAGATTTCCTTTATTTTGATATTGATGAATTAAACAGTTCAGTAGAATTAAGCAATGACTTTGAACAGAATGCATTCTATCTGGATATAAACTCAGTACCAACAGGTTTTTATGAATACTGGAACAACATTGGCGTGAGTGCTGCAGCAACCGAAGACTGGCAGATTGTTATGTGGAATATCATAACCGGTGAAGCACCAATGTTCTATATCAGTTATAATGATGCCAATTATAAGATTATTGATGGTTTGCAGTACCAGAAGGATAATATTGCCGGCAACCTGCATTTCTCAGGTGATTATCCTTCAGGAAACTATATCTTTAATGGAACTGTTACCGATGTGAACGGTTGTGTTTCTGAGGTATTTGCTGTAACGCTGAATTTGAACTCAGCACCAGTTTTAATTTGTCCTGGCGATATTACAGTAAATAATGAGGTTGGAAAATGTGGGGCTGAGGTATGGTTTGCAGTCACAGCCACAGGCAACCCTGCGCCGGAGATTGATTACTCCTTGCCTGATGGTACTCTGATTGCAGCAGGTTACTTCTTTCCTGCAGGCACAACTATGGTAACAGCAACAGCGAAAAATGACTGTAAAACAGTTACCTGTTTATTTAATGTAACGGTAACTGATAATGAAGCACCCCAAATTTCCTGCCCTTTAACCGGAACTATGGATGTTTTAATGAATGATGCATGTAATTACGTGCACCACGGAACAGACTGGGATGCATCGGCTACAGATAATTGTGGAGTGGAGGATTTCCATTATACATTATCGGGAGCGACTACAGGAACAGGTACCAGCCTGAATGGCATTGCACTTAACCAGGGAACCACAACAATAACATGGAATGCAACGGATGCTGCAGGCCATGAGAATCAATATTCCTGTTCAGTTGTGGTATCGGGCATTAACTTAACCGGCACCATCAGGTATTACAATTTTTCAGGAACACCAATGGATAATACAACTGTAACCCTACTGGAACCTGAAACCGGCACCGTTATGGCAACAACCCTTACTAATTACAGCGGTGAGTATTCGTTTGCCAACATTTGCCCGGGCATATACCAGGTAAATATGATTACCAATAAGCCGGCATTCAGCATCAACTCAACCGATGCGGGCCAGGTGAATGCATGGAATGTAATGCAATCCGAAGAAGTCTGGCCATCTATTGAAAAGGTTCGTTTTCTTGCCGGAGATGTGAACGGAGACTCTTTTGCCACTGCAGGAGATGCCGGCATGATTCAAAATTATTTCCTGACACTTGGGACCGGAGTAACCTTCAATAAGTCGTGGGTGTTTTGGAAAACCAATCATCCCGTTGCAACACAACCTCAAATGGAAAATGAGATTCAGCTGGAAGTACCTGCAGAAAGCAGTGAATTAATACAGGACTTTTACGGATTGGTATGCGGAGATTTTAACAGAAGCAATTTACCATCATCGGAAAGCAATCTAAATTCTCTCAATTTGAAATCTGCCCGGGCTGAGGAAAGTTTAGTTACCCTGCTGAAGGGGAAAATATTGATGGCAGGTGCTAATGAATCAGCCGAACTCCCGATTCTCGCCCAGTCGTCGATGCAGATAGGCGCAATCTCCATGATACTGAATTTTCCTGTTAATCAGCTACAGGTAATGGATGTATTCCTGAAAGGTGACCCCGAAATGGCTGCCGGATTCAATATAATGGACAACAGGTTAATTATTGGCTGGAACTCAGTAAAACCCATTTCTGTAGAAGCCGGGGAACCCCTGCTTACGGTGAGATTGAAAATGATTGGTGACGACAAAGGTTTGCCGGTTTACTTCGAGATGGAAGCCAATTCGCTCAACGAACTGGCTGATGAAAAGATGGGTACCATTTATAGTGCATCATTGACTATGGATGGGTTAAAGATGAAAGACAGTACCACCGGCATAAATTTACCTGATCCTCGTTCATCAATGCAAATGACCTGCTATCCCAATCCATTTGGTGCCCGCGCAACAATCAGGTATATCCTTCCAAAGGATGGACGTGTGAACCTGGAAGTAGTGGAAATGCACGGCGACAGGATAAGCATACTGGCAAATCATCAACAATCAGCAGGAGAATATTTCACAGATATTAATGGGAAAAATCTGATTCCGGGAGTTTATCAACTAGTCCTAAGGCTAACAGACAAAAATGGTCAGTCAATAGTGAATACTACCCGGATAATCAAACAATGAATGATTTAATTCAGAGAACAGGAAGTTATGTTCCTGTTCTCTTTTTTGATACGATCATACTAAAATTTAAAATCATGAAATTAATTTCTGCATTTATAATCCTGCTTTTCATTCATTTCACTCTCATCTTAAAGGCACAGGATTCACCAGTATTTTCTACGGGGACTATCTCAACGACAGCTTCAACAACTGCCGTACCAATAACAGCAACCGGCTTCAGCAACATTACCAGCGGCAATCTGAAATTAATATATGATCCTGCAGTGGCAATTCCAACAGCAGTTTTAAAGGAACCTGAACTGGCAGGTACCTTTGATTACAACATTTCAGAACCTGGAATAATACGAATTGGATGGTTCACTTTTCCTGCGGTATCATTAAATGATGGATCGATATTGTTTAACATTAAATTTAATAAAGTAGGTGCCGGTACATCCGTTATAAGTTTTGACGGAAAAGCCAGTGATATGGATTGCCAGTTTTATAACGGTTCACACCTAAAGTTAAACGATATACCCTTTGATACCTATTTTCTCCCCGGTTCACTTACTTTTTTTAACGAAAATACAGCTCCCGTTACCACAGCTCCTGATCTCACAGCAGTTTTAAATGAAAACGTTGTTGTACCAATTACAGTAAACGGATTCAATAAAGTAGGCGCTGTTTCTTTAATATTGAACTATGATCCGGCAGTACTGGAATTTAAATCGGCTGAAAACACAGGTGGTTTTCCGGGCATTGTAATCTTCAATCCCTTACCTGGCACCATTACAGTCAGCGGAACCTCGAATGACCCGGCTGGGTACACTTTGACGGATGGAACTGTTTTTTTTACAATGAACTTCACCTATTTGGGAGGTACAACTGATTTAAGCTGGGCTGATGAGGACAGGTCATGTGAATATGCAGGTCCTCAATCGGCCTTTGTTTATGATGATATACCCCAATCGGAATATTACATTAACGGCTTAATAGGACAATGCCCTGAACCTGATGCTCCGGCTGTAAACCTGGTTCATCCGACATGTGATGCCCCGGGAAGTGCATCTATCTCCAATTTCAATGCAGCTTATACCTATACCTTTACTCCTGAAGGTCCGGCTGCAGGTGCCGGTGGCAACATCATCGGTATTATTGCAGGGCAATCCTATACCGTAAAAGCAGTCAGCTCCGGTGGATGTATGAGCATAGCTTCCGGATCTTTCACCATAGAAGATGCGCCGGAGGCACCAGAGCAGCCGGTAGTGGAAGTTGGTGCAGCAACCTGTGATGCCCCGGGAAGTGCATTCATATCCAATTTCAATGCGGCTTACACCTATACTTTTACTCCCGAAGGTCCTGTTGCAGGTATCGGTGGCAACATCATAGGTTTTATTGCAGGGCAATCCTACACCGTAAAAGCAGTCAGCTCCGGTGGATGTATGAGCATAGCTTCCGGATCTTTCACCATAGAAGATGCCGGAGAAGCACCAGAGAAGCCGGTAGTGGAAGTTGGTGCAGCAACCTGTGAGGCTCCGGGAAGTGCATTCATAAAAAATTTCAATGCAGCTTATACCTATACCTTTACTCCTGAAGGTCCGGCTGCAGGCACCGGTGGCAACATCACCGGTATTATTGCAGGGCAATCCTATACCGTAAAAGCAGTCAGCTCCGGTGGATGTAAGAGCATAGCTTCCGGATCTTTCACCATAGAAGATGCCGGGGAAGCACCAGAGCAGCCGGTAGTGGAAGTTGGTGCAGCAACCTGTGAGGCTCCGGGAAGTGCATTCATAAAAAATTTCAATGCGGCTTATACCTATACCTTCACTCCTGAAGGTCCGGCTGCAGGCACCGGTGGCAACATCACCGGTATTATTGCAGGGCAATCCTATACGGCAAAAGCAGTTAACTCCGGTGGATGTAAGAGCATGGCTTCCGGATCTTTCACCATAGAAGATGCGCCGGAGGCACCAGAGCAGCCGGTAGTGGAAGTTGGTGCAGCAACCTGTGAGGCCCCGGGAAGTGCATTCATAAAAAATTTCAATGCGGCTTATACCTATACCTTTACTCCTGAAGGTCCGGCTGCAGGCACCGGTGGCAACATCACCGGTATTATTGCAGGGCAATCCTATACGGCAAAAGCAGTTAACTCCGGTGGATGTAAGAGCATGGCTTCCGGATCTTTCACCATAGAAGATGCGCCGGAGGCACCAGAGCAGCCGGTAGTGGAAGTTGGTGCAGCAACCTGTGAGGCCCCGGGAAGTGCATTCATAAAAAATTTCAATGCGGCTTACACCTATACTTTTACTCCCGAAGGTCCGGCTGCAGGCACCGGTGGCAACATCACCGGTATTATTGCAGGGCAATCCTATACGGCAAAAGCAGTTAACTCCGGTGGATGTAAGAGCATGGCTTCCGGATCTTTCACCATAGAAGATGCGCCGGAGGCACCAGAGCAGCCGGTAGTGGAAGTTGGTGCAGCAACCTGTGAGGCTCCGGGAAGTGCATTCATAAAAAATTTCAATGCGGCTTATACCTATACCTTTACTCCTGAAGGTCCGGCTGCAGGCACCGGTGGCAACATCACCGGTATTATTGCAGGGCAATCCTATACGGCAAAAGCAGTTAACTCCGGTGGATGTAAGAGCATGGCTTCCGGCTCTTTCACCATAGAAGATGCCGGAGAAGCACCAGAGCAGCCGGTAGTGGAAGTTGGTGCAGCAACCTGTGAGGCCAAGAGAAGTGCATTCATAAAAAATTTCAATGCGGCTTATACCTATACCTTTACTCCTGAAGGTCCGGTTGCAGACACCGGTGGCAACATCACCGGTATTATTGCAGGGCAATCCTATACCGTAAAAGCAGTCAGCTCCGGTGGATGTATGAGCATAGCTTCCGGATCTTTCACCATAGAAGATGCCGGAGAAGCACCAGAGCAGCCGGTAGTGGAGGTTGGTACAGCAACCTGTGAGGCTCCGGGAAGTGCATTCATATCCAATTTCAATGCGGCTTATACCTATACCTTCACTCCTGAAGGTCCGGCTGCAGGCACCGGTGGCAACATCACCGGTATTATTGCAGGACAATCCTACACCGTAAAAGCAGTCAGCTCCGGTGGATGTATGAGCATAGCTTCCGGATCTTTCACCATAGAAGATGCCGGAGAAGCACCAGAGCAGCCGGTAGTGGAAGTTGGTGCAGCAACCTGTGAGGCTCCGGGAAGTGCATTCATAAAAAATTTCAATGCGGCTTACACCTATTCCTTCACTCCTGAAGGTCCGGCTGCAGGCACCGGTGGCAACATCACCTGTTTTATTTCAGGGCAATCCTACACCGTAAAAGCAGTCAGCTCCGGTGGATGTATGAGCATAGCTTCCGGATCTTTCACCATAGAAGATGCGCCGGAGGCACCAGAGCAGCCGGTAGTGGAAGTTGGTGCAGCAACCTGTGAGGCTCCGGGAAGTGCATTCATATCCAATTTCAATGCGGCTTATACCTATACCTTCACTCCTGAAGGTCCGGCTGCAGGCACCGGTGGCAACATCATAGGTTTTATTGCAGGGCAATCCTACACCGTAAAAGCAGTCAGCTCCGGTGGATGTAAGAGCATGGCTTCCGGATCTTTCACCATAGAAGATGCCGGAGAAGCACCAGAGCAGCCGGTAGTGGAGGTTGGTACAGCAACCTGTGAGGCTCCGGGAAGTGCATTCATCAAGAATTTCAATGCAGCTTATACCTATACCTTCACTCCCGAAGGTCCTGTTGCAGGTACAGGTGGCAACATCACCGGTTTTATTGCAGGTCAATTCTATACCGTAAAAGCAGTCAGTTCCGGTGGATGTAAGAGCATGGCTTCCGGATCTTTCACCATAGAAGATGCCGGAGAAGCACCAGAGCAGCCGGTAGTGGAAGTTGGTGCAGCAACCTGTGAGGCTCCGGGAAGTGCATTCATCAAGAATTTCAATGCAGCTTATACCTATACCTTCACTCCTGAAGGTCCTGTTGCAGGTACAGGTGGCAACATCACCGGTTTTATTGCAGGTCAATCCTATACCGTAAAAGCAGTCAGCTCCGGTGGATGTAAGAGCATAGCTTCCGGATCTTTCACCATAGAAGATGCCGGAGAAGCACCAGAGCAGCCGGTAGTGGAAGTTGGTGCAGCAACCTGTGAGGCTCCGGGAAGTGCATTCATATCCAATTTCAATGCAGCTTATACCTATACCTTTACTCCTGAAGGTCCGGTTGCAGGCACCGGTGGCAACATCACCGGTTTTAGAACCGGGCAATCCTATACCGTTACGGCAGGAAGTGCAGGGTGTGAGAGCCTGACTTCAGAAACTTTCACGGTTGAAGCTATTATGGAAGCTCCTGAACCGACAATTACTTCAACGGATAATTCCGGATGTAATGAATGTGAAGGTGTAATGCTGACTGCAAGTGCAGGAGAATGTTATTTGTGGTCGACGGGCGAAACAACTCAAAGCATCGTTGCAACAACCACAGGTTATTATTCGGTAGAGGTAACCTATAAAAACGGGTGCAGTGCCATTTCTATGCCAATATATATACCCGTTATTCCAACCCAAATCATAGAGGCGGAGAAGTTTAAGGGAAATTTAAAGGTTTACCCGAATCCATTTTCAGAACAACTGAAAATTGAATTCTTTTCTCCAGAAACAACCCACGCATGTTTGGAAATCTTTGACATGAACGGCCAGTTGATAAAAAATATTTTTAACTGTGATGTTGAAGACGGAATGATTTACAAGGCCTGTTTTTATCCTGAAAACCTGATACCTAATGTATATTTTTACAAATTAATTCTAGGAAACAACATCTATAACGGCAAAGTGGTATATAATAAAAAATAAGAGGATTTTAGAAAGATGCCATCTGTATTTTGTTTCCAAAAGGATGGCATTGGTTCTTTATTCTACAGAAGTTAGCCGGAAGAGAACTCTGCCAGGTATAACACCCGGAGAAGAGAAAACAGCTGCTGACAACTTCCGTCTTTCTCAGGAATGAAGAAAACAAGTTTTTAAAGTTTGTATACTTTATCGGAACTCTCTTTTATCATATTTCGCATGTCCACAATCAGTTTTGCATGTTGCCGGATAAATTCCACATCGAATGCAGCATGATTGGTTGTGAGTACCACCACATCGGCATTCTCCAGAGCTTCGGCGGTAAGATCTACCGATTTCAATGTTCCTTTATTGTCAGCAGTTGCATCCTTATTCATCTGCACGACAGGAATGAAAGGATCGTGATATTGCACTATTCCCCCCTTATGGGCGGTAATATCCATAATTTCAAGCGCGGGCGACTCACGTTCGTCGTTGATGTCGGGCTTGTAGGCCACACCCAGGAATAAAATGGTACTGCCGTTAACTGCTTTCCTGTGGCGGTTGAGGGCAGTAGCTATCTTGATGTACATATAGTGCGGCATGCGCATGTTGATGTGGCCGGCAGCATGAATCATGGAGAGGTCGAAGTTGTAGCGTTTGGCAATGTGCTCGAGGTAAAACGGATCGAGTGGTATGCAGTGCCCGCCAATTCCGGGCCCCGGATAGAAAGCCTGGAACCCGAACGGTTTGGTTTTAGCCGCATCGATGACTTCCCAAATGTTGATGTCCATTTTTCCGGCAAGTAAAGCCAGTTCGTTAATGAGACTGATGTTTATCAGCCTGTATGTATTTTCAAGAATCTTCACCATTTCGGCTACGCGCGGTGAACTTACCGGGTAGATGTGGTCGATGGCTTTTTTATACAGTACTTCCCCTATTTGCATACCGTCGGGTGTTATTGCACCCAGCACTTTAGGGGTGTTGCGGGTATGGAATTGTTTGTTGCCAGGATCGACGCGCTCAGGGCTGTAGGCAAGCCAGAAGTCGAGACCGTGTTTGAATGTTTTAGTGTTTGAATGTTTAAATGTTTCAGTGTTTGTTGTTTCAGGTTTATTTGGTTTATGTTGTTCATGTTGCTTCCGGTTCAGCGGGTTGTGTATTGATTCTGCTTCGATGATGGGCAGCATAAAATCTTCGGTAGTTGTAGGATAAGTCGTGCTTTCCAGGCTAATAAATGTACCGGGTTTCATGTGGCGGCCGATTTCGGTGCAGGCACTTTCGATGTAGCTCATGTCGGGCTTCTTAAAACGGTCGAGGGGTGTCGGTACACAAATGAGCAGGGCATCGCATTCGGCCATACGGGAGAAATCGGTGGTGGCGCTGAGTGCTACATTGTCGACCACCTCCTTGAGGACTGCATCGCGGATGTCTTCGATGTAATTGTTCCCGTGGTTAATGCTGTCGACCTTGACTGGGTTTTTATCGAACCCGATGGTCTTCACCCCGGCCTCAGCAAAATTAACGGCCAGCGGCAGGCCAACATACCCCAGTCCAATGATACCGACCACTTCGTTATTAGCAGCTATTTTTTCCAAAATCTGATTTTTATAATCCATATCCTATGCAGTTGTTTTTTATTTCCCTTCTGAGGCCATATGCTGTTTTTACTATTCTGTATCTAACTTATGGCTCAACCCTTTCCTTTTCTTCAAACACAGATGGTATCATCTCCTACAACCAACTCCAGGTTATTTTTTATTTAATATAACTAAGGCAATTAAAAATGAAATGGTTTTTCTAAATTCCTTCTCTAATAATAAATAAATACGCCTAATAAAGGCAAAAAAAGGTACTGGTTTTACAATGTAAAAATAAAATTTTAAAGAATAAAATATATAAGGTTATGGAGATCATTTTCAACGATATCCAAAATAACAGGAATCAGGTGAAAAGGCTTAAGATTATGCAGGAAAACAACCTGCTTTATAGCCAGATGTTTGATTTGAATAACTACCTGACAGCAATACGAATGCGGCTGAAGCAAGTAAGCAGCCGCTTCATAAGTTGGGTTAATTGCAATTACAGCAATATTCTAAAAAATAACATTCTTAAATGATACCCAGATGAATTGTATATATTGCGTTCTTAGAATTGAATACATAGAAAAAACAAAGCAATCAGTAACGGACCTGCTTGTGAACCTTTTATGTGGCCACCGATGCAGGACCGTTGCTGATAAATACTTCCTGTTAACCTCTCAATTTGCTGTTTACTCAAAGCTCCCTGTCCGCTTTTCTAAATTACATTCCCATTTCAACCTTCTACCAGTAAGCCATCCGGGAACTAATTCCTTCGTAGGTGTTTTTAAATTTCAGCTTTCTTTCCAGTTCTTTTTTTTCTTCTGCTCTAATTTTTAAAACAAGATCTTCATTCAAGGGAAACCCACAACTCGGACAATTTGCTTCCAGTTCGCTAATCAAGTTGCTGCATCCCGGACATTTAATTAGTGACATACTACCCTCCTGTATTTAAATGGTTCTTACAATAAGTATGGTTACTTTCATTCCAGGTTACCTGTTTTAGACGATAGCTTTATGAGCATTGTGATTTAAGGAGAATCTATTAAAACATACAGTATCCTTTAATACCTGATTTTCGTCATAAATGTTTCAGGAATTAACAACTTTTTTGAATAAAAATTAGAAATTCGCCGATTTTCAGTGCGTTGCATTTTATCAATCGGGGCAAATAAATTTTATCTTTCCAATCCAAATAAACGGAAGCAAAAGGACAATAATTTCCCAATGACTGTTCATAACAGAATTCATTTTATGGGCAGAACATAATTAATAACAAAAGAGGCTGGTTCTGTCAGAACCAACCTCTTCATAATCATTCAGAAGTGACTAATCCAAAAATGCTATTCCTTATAGATCAACCTTCCTGTCCGGATATGATCATCCAGTATTAATTTGTAGATCAGCACACCAGGATTAACACCCACTGGTGCAAATTCAACTCTGTTGAGTACACCTTCCCTCACCTGGTTATCGAATACTGTAGCTATTCTCTGACCAAGCATATTGGAAATTTCGAGTACGGCACGGGCATCTTTCGCGGAGGTAAACTCAAAGATTACCTTATCGTCGAATGGGTTCGGGTAAACATTCAGTTCATCTGCCTTCACACTGAATGCACCTGCATCGGGAGTCAGCCCAGACTTAATCTGTGCAGAGGACAGGCAGGAAACAACTGTATTATCCGTAGCGGAAAGAGAGCCTGATCCTGAACCTTCGCAGGTTACTGCATGGACAATCACGTAAACCGGACCTTCAACATTGATAAAGGTAACGGTATATGATTCCAGTTCATCGAGTTCACCTGCATTGTGGGTATATTGTCCCGGAGCAACAGTTTGTTTTCCATCGACAATAGGATACTCGCTGCAACCTACATAAACATGAGCCTCTGTCAATGAATAACCGGCATCCATGATGTATTCCACAGTAAGTGAACCACCCGAGTAGGATACTTCAACCGAGCCAACCAGGTCTCCCTTGCTGGTGTCGCATTGTCCGGCAGCAGCCCAAAGTTCCATGGTATAATCACCTCCGGAAATATAGTTACTCCATCCCCACCTGCTAAACAGTGTCGGATCGAAGCAGTCGGCACCGGCCAGTTTACCATAAGCTGTTTCACAGACACAAGCTTCAACGGTTACTGTGATATCACAGGAAGCAGAATTTCCACACTCGTCCACAGCGGTAAAGGTTACCGTCGTTGTCATTCCCGGTTCAAACGGATCATTCAATGCCAATCCATCAGAACGAGTTGCTGTGACTTCAACATCAGCATCGCAGTTGTCGGTTGCGGTTGGAATTTCAATAAACGGAACACCCAAATCACATGCGGCTACATAGATGTCGGCGGGACAAGTGATTACCGGATCTTCGATATCGCCACCTGAGTAGGTGATGTTCACTTCAGTTGCAAAGTTTTCACAATCATCCTCGACCGTATAGTTGTAGGTTACACTCCAGTCGCAATCGGTGCCTGTGGGTGTACCGCTCTTTGTTACATTCACGCTGCCGCAGTTGTCAGTATACAATGCTGCGATGTCTGCTTCAGATGGACCTGAAGGTATGTCTGCATAACAAAGATTCAGACCTGTTCCCCCTGTGGGAAGTGTTCCAACAAGTGTCGGGGCTTCATTGTCACCACCTGAGTAAGTGATGTTTACTTCAGTTGCGAAGTTTTCACAATCATCCTCGACCGTATAGTTGTAGGTTACACTCCAGTCGCAATCGGTGCCTGTGGGAGTACCGCTCTTTGTTACATTCACGCTGCCGCAGTTGTCGGTATACAATGCTACGATGTCTGCTTCAGATGGACCTGAAGGTATGTCTGCATAACAAAGATTCAGGCCTGTTCCCCCTGTGGGAAGTGTTCCAACAAGTGTCGGGGATTCATTGTCACCACCTGAGTAGGTGATGTTCACTTCAGTTGCGAAGTTTTCACAATCATCCTCAACCGTATAGTTGTAGGTTACACTCCAGTCGCAATCGGTGCCTGTGGGTGTACCGCTCTTTGTTACATTCACGCTGCCGCAGTTGTCGGTATACAATGCTGCGATGTCTGCTTCAGATGGACCTGAAGGTATGTCTGCATAACAAAGATTCAGACCTGTTCCCCCTGTGGGAAGCGTTCCAACAAGTGTCGGGGCTTCATTGTCGCCACCTGAGTAGGTGATGTTCACTTCAGTTGCGAAGTTTTCACAATCATCCTCAACCGTATAGTTGTAAGTTACACTCCAGTCGCAATCGGTGCCTGTGGGTGTACCGCTCTTTGTTAAATTCACGCTGCCGCAGTTGTCGGTATACAATGCTGCGATGTCTGCTTCAGTTGGACCTGAAGGTATATCTGCATAACAAAGATTCAGACCTGTTCCCCCTGTGGGAAGTGTTCCAACAAGTGTCGGGGCTTCATTGTCGCCACCTGAGTAGGTGATGTTTACTTCAGTTGCGAAGTTCTCACAATCATCCTCAACCGTATAGTTGTAGGTTACACTCCAGTCGCAATCGGTGCCTGTGGGTGTACCGCTTTTTGTCACATTCACACTGCCGCAGTTGTCAGTATACAATGCTGCGATGTCTGCTTCAGTTGGACCTGAAGGTATATCTGCATAACAAAGATTCAGACCTGTTCCCCCTGTGGGAAGTGTTCCAACAAGTGTCGGGGCTTCATTGTCACCACCTGAGTAGGTGATGTTTACTTCAGTTGCGAAGTTTTCACAATCATCCTCGACCGTATAGTTGTAGGTTACACTCCAGTCGCAATCGGTGCCTGTGGGTGTACCGCTTTTTGTCACATTCACACTGCCGCAGTTGTCGGTATACAATGTTGCGATGTCTGCTTCAGTTGGACCTGAAGGTATATCTGCATAACAAAGATTCAGACCTGTTCCCCCTGTGGGAAGTGTTCCAACAAGTGTCGGGGCTTCATTGTCGCCACCTGAGTAGGTGATGTTTACTTCAGTTGCGAAGTTCTCACAATCATCCTCAACCGTATAGTTGTAGGTTACACTCCAGTCGCAATCGGTGCCTGTGGGTGTACCGCTTTTTGTCACATTCACACTGCCGCAGTTGTCGGTATACAATTCTGCGATGTCTGCTTCAGTATGGACCTGCAGGTATGTCTGCATAACAAAGATTCAGACCTGTTCCCCCTGTGGGAAGTGTTCCAACAAGTGTCGGGGCTTCATTGTCACCACCTGAGTAGGTGATGTTTACTTCAGTTGCGAAGTTTTCACAATCATCCTCGACCGTATAGTTGTATGTTACACTCCAGTCGCAATCGGTGCCTGTGGGTGTACCGCTCTTTGTTACATTCACGCTGCCGCAGTTGTCAGTATATAATTCTGCGATGTCTGCTTCAGATGGACCTGAAGGTATGTCTGCATAACAAATATTCATGCCTGTTGCCCCTGTGGGAATGTTCCAACAAGTGTCGGGGCAGTATCATCAACCACTGAAACAAATTTTTTACAGTCCGAACTACATTCATTGGCATTGGTAACGGTAAGCATAAGGGTATAGCCTCCATCACAGGCAACTGCTGCCTCCACGGTAACTGTTTGAGCGTCGTTTGGGCCGGTTATGGTTCCATCACCGGAAATGCTCCAGCTGTAAGACAATTCTTCCCCGACGGGGCCTGAAAACACATCCACCGAGCCGGGGCATACTTCATCCACGCCGGTAATTTCGCAAACCGGGTTGTCGTTAACGGTAACCGTAACCGTGCTTTCACCCATACAATCATCGCCCTCAGTAGGTACCTGGGTATCAGTAACCCTTACTATATAATCAGTAGTAGCAGAGGGACTTACCGTGTAAGTGCTTACAGCAGTTTCGGCATCCACTGTTTCACTGAATAATAAGTTAACACCATCGGAAGCATACCATTCAAAGTCATAGGTGCTTCTCCGCCGGAAGCAGTAGCGGTAAGTTCAACACTTTCACCATCACAAATTTCTTCGTCCGGCACATCAACCAATATCTCCACGCATTCCACAAATATGGCGGCCGCAGAAAGCGAACGGTCCTTGTTGCCCAGGTTTTTCAGGTTCCAGTCGAGTAATCTCATGTGGTAGGGAGAACCGCTTATGCCTCCTGCTGAATAGGGAACACCACTTCCGTCGGTGCCCCAGTAATAAACTGCAGCGATATGCCCACCCCAGGCAAGAACGGCGGTAGAGTTTGTAGGTGTAAAAGAAATCCGCAGGGAAGATGAAGTCTGGGCATCGGCAAGAGATTCCTGATTTAAATATACAATACTGTTAATATCAGCATAAAACCCGGTCATTAATAAATGTTCTCCACCGTTACTGTGGTCATAATGATTTTGCCATTCATTTGCCGGTTCTCCTGGAACAGGTGTACCTAAAGTTCCGGGTTGCGGAATCAGGTATGTATGAATATCTGCATCGGCAGGTTTGCCGGGAAAGACATCATCCCAGGGCTGAACCTGTTCTTCCGGGTGATTAAAGATATCATGCGGGTACATGTGCTGGTACTGGGTAAGAAAATCAATCGCGTGGCGATTACTTTGCTTGGTGTCGTACTCAATATCGAATCCAGACAGGGTCGCCTACAGGAAGATTTTTCATCACCACCCGATAAGGTATGGAATAATTCTCACGGTAATGGGCATTTTGTTCGCCTGCATTACCAGTAACCCATTCAATAGGATTATTGGGAGTGGTGGCTTTACCATTCCTTGCCTGTTCAAGAGAAGCACTTGGTGGTTGTGCGTATACCGTGCCGGCAAATAACATAAACAGCACAATCCACATAAAGTAGCTGTTTTTTCGTTTGATAATATTACAACAGGAAGATATAATGCTGCAAATATTAAGTAAGATGTTTTCATAATAACTGTTTTTTGTTTAAAAATTAAATCTGTCTGGTTTACTTTCACAGGAATGCGTTTTACAAAAAGCTGTCAGATTTGTTTTGTGTGTTTCGCCGTTTCAACTTTTTCCTCCTTTCTGAATTAAATTTTGAAATAAGTTTCAGGATAACTTTATTTTGTTTAAGTACTTCTATCCCTTGCTGTTGTTGATGATTCAGAAGGCTGAGGCAACAGGATTAAACTTCCGGATATATTCCTCTTTAAGTATTCCTTTAAATAAATAAAGATACGAATGTATTTTATTGAATGCTATCCGTAAAAATCCGTATTTTTTTGAAAGAGAAATCATTAGGATTAACCCCAACCAGGCAGATAAAAGCAAGAGAGGCTGGCTTTTTCAAGCCAACCTCTCCGTGCAATTAAAGTTATAAAAGTAAACCAGCATGGATGTCTGCAACTGCATTTCAGCTGAGACATCTGTTTTAACAGCTTATCTTTGGTAGACAATTCTTCCTGATCAACGCTGTTTTTCAATACCAGATTACAAGTTAGAATACCTTCGGCTACATGCGGCTTGGTTTTCCCTGTTCCGGTCAGCCCTGGCTCTCTTCCGCTCCACTTAATGGTCACCTTTTGGCCGAGGATGTTGGTGATTTCAAGCACCGCATGGGTATCCTCAGCAGAAGTAAATTCAAAGGCTACCTTATCGCTGAAGGGATTCGGGTAGACCTTGATTGGTGTAGCTTCAACCAATGGATAGATTTCAGCCGATTTGTTTTCCTGGTTGGTTGGTCCGGCATGTACCTGTGTATTGCCCTTTGTTAAATCCTGCAATAACACAGGGAATCTTTCACCATTAATAATTCTGTCGTAATCAAAATCATTCGTAGCATAAAGAAGATTATCCTTATTATCCAGAACAGCAAATCCAAATTCATCCGGTTCCGGTTGTGCCGGATTCAATGAACCCGGTTCTCCCCAGTCATAGAAGGTCATGATAATGTATCCGGCTCCACCTCCATAGATACCTTTAAGTTCAATAATATTGACATTGCTGAATATTAAATCTACCCGATAACCTGTTAATTTGCCGGGTACATCTGGATCAGTATGAGCAGCGATAACCATCTGGGAGGTTTATTTGACCTGGCCTGGTACATATGAATAATTTCTTCGTATTCATTGGTAACCCTCCAGATGGTATTAATATTCCCTTTTAACCTTGAGTAGTTTTTGGCCCATTTTACGTTAAATCCGAAATTGTTTTTTGTTCCGATAGTGCCTGCCAATGTACCATCCTTATCCGGATTTTCCAGCAACAGGTATCCGCCACCGGTAACAAAATGATCGGAAGGTTTTGATACAGTGATTAACATTAAGTTATCACATTCATCTGTATTAATGGTATAACTGCAGCCTTCGGCAAACTGCCACTCCAGTTGAATTACATCAGAGTATTCAACATCAGCTAAACTTACTTTCCAATATTCAGTATATGTCCAAATACCTTCTTCAAGATTCCAACCATTTCCTTCATTACCGACGTCAGATGTTAAAGTTGCTTTTCCATCCGGAGTTAGTTTGAATTCAAGATCACATGATCCAAGCAGAGTTGCTTTGGAAATGAAACACTCAGTTTAATCAGTGCTGGTTCTAATTCATTTTCATCCTTGTCAGAGAAGTATTGGCAAACAATGTTCCTGTGTAATCGCCGCAAACCGGAATTGGATCAACGACGACATCAAAGCTACACTCAGCGGTGTTTGTATTGACATCGGTAACCAGTACATTCACAGTGGTTGTTCCAACCGGAAAGTCGTACGGGAAGGCAATCTGCGTTCCATCCACGCTGTATACTGTGCTTAGTATCCCGCAGTTGTCTGTTGGTTCAGCAGCAAAAGTCAGTGTTGCATCGCAGTCACCTTCATCAGCAGTGTAAGATGCATCTGGTGTTGGCAGTTTCAATAGTATGTGAATTATTTGCCAAATTAGCATCATTATCACTGCTAACCGAAGCGGTATTACTAACCGATGTACACTGATTTTCGCTTAATGTACCTTTAATATATAAAGTAACAGTGCCTCTATTAGGAATATTCCCAGGAGCAGGTACATCATAAGAACCTGTCCATGCGGCATATGTTCCATCATCCAGCGAATATTGAGGAGAGCTTAAAAATCCTGAAACATCATCGGTAATGGTTATATTCCTTGCAATTGAAGGACCATTGTTGGTAACTATAATTAAGTATTTTAATTCGCCTCCGATAACAACCTCAGTTGTAATAGCCTCTTTTTGTATGGATAAGTCGGCTTTTGCATTTACGATAACATCGAAACTACATTCATCGGTATTGCCTGCATCATCAGTAGCTGTCCAGGTAACTGTTGTTGTGCCTTCGTTAAAAGTTACACCATTTAAGGTAGATGATTCGGCTGAATTAGAATTATTTGTTGCACCGGTTAATGCCCAGGTAAGAATTGGATTTTGATCACAATTGTCGTTTGCAGTAGCATCCCAGTCTGTTCCTGATTTAAGATATTGTGTTAGTGGGTCCCCCGAATTGGCATCCACCGTTTGAGTAATAGTTACTGCACATGTGATTTCAGGAGGTGTAGTTTCTATAGTTAAAATTGCTGTTGCAGAAGTCACCGATTCACCACAGGCATTTGTAGCTATAACATAATAACTTCCGGCATCATCAAGGGTTACTTGTGAAATAGTATACGAGGCATTTATGGCACCAACAATTAAAGCACCTGTTCCAGGGGTTCCTTTATACCACTGGAAAGTATGCGAAGCTTCACTACCTTGAACAATTACTGAAAAGCTTACTTCGGTACCAATACATACATTGTTGATATTTGCCGGGTCCGAAGTAATTGCAGGTTGCGGACAACTTGCAGGTGGTTCAATATATGCAGGTTCGCTTGTAATACTGCAATCCAAACAACTAATAATACAGCGATAACCATAGCCAATAAAATTAGGAGCACTTTCGATAATAAGTGAAGCAGAAACTGCGCCACTCAAATCTTCCCAAACAGGATCTCCTGATTCAACTGTTGCCTGTACCTGCCATTGATAAACGGGTACACAATCTGCGGTTGCATCCACAGTAAAAGTAGCCGTGGTAGTTTTATATGTGCCGTCAGTATTATATTCAAGATTAAACGTTTCCGGACCACTATTTATAACAGGAGCCGGATTAACAGTTATTGTTGCAGGAGTAGAATAAAGATTTACATCACCGGTACTGCATATTCCCTGGCCAATAACAACAGCTCTAAAATATGTATTGCCTGTTTGAAGTTCACCAAATTCAGAAACATATAAAATATCATTTTGCGAATCTATAATATCAGTTTCTGCTGCGGGAAAATCAGCATCTGTCGATTTTTCCCAATGGTCAATGTCACCGGAGTAAGATGTCAACAAGAGGTCATCAAGTGTTGTTTCGTCTCCATCACAAATTGTTTGATCTTTACCAACTTGACCTCCAAGTCCGATCTCAAAATTAATATCAACGGCACTGCAGACTTGAGAAGTAATACTTCCACCTGAGAACGAAATATATTTTGCAAGATTTATAGAACTAACATTCGTTTGTTGCTCACATAAAACATTAAATTCTGAAAGAGGAATCTTAATTTCGAAGAATTGCCTGTCTGTATTGATGTAATTTCCAATTGCAAGCAGATGGTAGTGGATGACTGGAGAACAAGTGAAAACCCAATGTATTTATAAACAATAAAATTAAAAGTACTAGCCCCTACCTCAATTTGAAATACAATTTTGCACCTCCAACCTGGTAAACGGTACCTTTGTATGTTTCTGTTAAAACACCAGTATTGGGATTTCCATCAGAATCGAGGTAAAATCTAAAAATGGCGATTCACCATTCCCATTTTGCATACCTAAAAGTAAATAAGGACTGCCATCGGTTTCTTCATGAATAATTGCTAATGCCTTGTAAACCCCGCATGAACCGTTAACATTGGTATAGGATTCACTTTGAGCCCCGTCATATTCAGTTGCACTGTAATTTCCATCTGGGACAAATACTTGTCCAAAAGTCATTTCTGCTGTTGTCAGCATCATAACCCCCATCATCAGCGCCACCAGCGCCATTCGGGTTATTCTTAAAAAGGTATAATTTTTTTTCATGTTATTAATTTTTTATTATAAAATTCAAGGAATTGGATTAACGGTATCTGCAACAGCGTAAGCACTTACGTTGAAAAATCTTTAAAGCTATAAGCAGTTGTTTTTTGAAGTGATGTTTGCGAAAAGACACGCCCGGAGTAAAAAATAAGCAACATAAGAACATATGGCCCCCAGGCAGTTACGTTCTTTTTAGCAAGGTTACTAAAAAATGGTTTTTTCATAAATAATGATTTAAGGAATAATTTTTTTCTAATTTTTTCCTTATATCCTCAAATCATCAACAAAATCAGCGATTCAGGTTACCTTCCCTTTACGATTGGTGTAATTTTCCTTATCCGGGGTAGAAATATGGAAAACAGTGTTTCAATTTCAGCGTCAACTAAAATATAATGTAATTTACTTAAGAAAAACAAGAAAATCTATCCGTATTTTTACTGATATTACTGATACACTGTATTTAGGAACTATCTCAAAAATAATATAATCGTGAAATAAAATCTTAACTGGTAGTAAAATGATTCCGGGTGGCGTATTTTATCATTTCGGCGCGGGTTGATACTTTTAGTTTGTTCATGATGTTATTTTTGTGTGTTTCCACTGTCCGGGCACTGATGTATAATTTTTTGCCGATTTCTTTATAGGTCAATCCGTCGCAAAAAAGCTTCAGCACATCAATCTCCCGGTTTGTCAACGAAGCATCTCCCGGGGGACGTCCCCTGAGTTTTTTAGGCAATTTTATAACCGCCAGTTTTTTATACACCTTTTTCCCAAAATGTACTTTTCCCAGACATATGTTTTTAATGGCTGAAACCAATTCTTCGGGTTTATCATCCGTAAATATAAAGCCTTTGGTACCATATTTCAGGTAATCTTTAAAACATTCGGAATAATCATGATTGGTTATTAAAAGCAAGGGAATTTTGGGAAAATAATTTTTTGTTTTTTTTACTGTACTTAATCCGGCATTGGTACAATGCATCATATCGATCAGGATGATATCGGGAATTTTATGGAAAAGGTGCAGTGAAAGTGATTCCGGATTAATTCCCTCGGCAATAACCTCAAGGTCATCGGCAGCATGCAACAATGATTTTATGCCTGAACTGAACAGAGCATAATTTTCGAGAATAGCTATTTTACAAGTTGATTTCAAGCTCAATACTTTTTACCGGCTGTTTTAGTTTTTTAACTGGGGGAAAATTCAATCTACCCTCTTTACAAATCTCCGATTCCTTTCCATTTCTTTTGCCTTGACTAGATTATTAAATACGGGTAACCGCTAATTTATATCTTCCAAATAAAAAACATTTGTTAGTAAAAGATAATACCTTTGTAGCCTCCATTAATAAAATTTCATTCCAAAAAAATAAGCAGCAATTCCGTAGTAAACAATAAATTGGCATATCCATTCCTAATTTGATTCAAGTTACAAAAAATTTCCACATTTGAGACAATATTGCAGAAATAAATTAAAATTATAAAAAATTAAAACATCAGAGCTTCATGGAAAAAACTCCTTAGGTTATTTCAAAAGGAAAAACGACAGAAAAGCTTCATTTCAGATTAGCTGTCTCGACAGCAATTGATCGAAATACACTACTGTTTTTTTTAGTCCTTCAGTTAAAGGAACAACCGGTTCCCAACCGTTTAATTTTTCCCGAGCAAGCGTAATATCAGGTTTACGCTGTGCCGGATCGTCCTGAGGCAGGGGAAGGAATACCAGTTTTGATTTTGAACCGGTAATCTTGATTATTTCCTCTGCCAGTTCCAGCATTGTAAATTCACCGGGATTTCCAATATTAACAGGACCGGTAAAGGAGTTTTCCGTATTCATCATACGTACCATTCCGGTAACCAAATCGCTTACGTATTGAAAGCTGCGGGTTTGCCTCCCGTCGCCAAAAATGGTAATGTCTTTATTTTTCAAAGCCTGCACAATAAAATTAGAAACCACCCTTCCGTCGTCGGGTTCCATTTTTGGCCCGTAAGTATTGAATATTCTTATAATTTTTATTTTTACATTGTTTTGCTGATGATAGTTCACAAAAAGCGATTCAGCACATCGCTTTCCTTCGTCGTAACAGGAACGGATTCCAATAGGATTGACATGTCCCCAATAGCGTTCCGGCTGGGGATGTAATTCAGGATCTCCATAAACCTCGCTGGTAGAAGCCTGCAGGATTTTGGCATGAATACGTTTTGCCAGTCCGAGCATGTTAATGGCTCCCATAACCGAAGTTTTAATTGTTTTTATCGGATTGTACTGGTAATGAACCGGAGATGCCGGACATGCCAGGTTGTAAATCTCATCCACCTCAATATAGTAAGGCATTGTTACGTCGTGCCTTACCAGTTCAAAGAAAGGGTTATCGAGGAGATGAAGGATTTTTTGTTTTTTCCCGGTGAAATAGTTATCCAGACAAATAACTTCATTTCCCTGATTCAACAGGTATTCACAAAGATGGGAGCCTACAAAACCTGCTCCTCCGGTTACAAGAATCCGCTTCATAAAAAAAAATTAAATTGATTTTCGTCCTATTGAATAATACGTAAAAGAAAGTTCTTCGAGTTCAGTTTTATCATAAATATTCCGGCCATCGAATATCAGTTTGTTCTTTAACAGCCTTTCCAGGACTTTAAAATTGGGCAATCTGAATTCAGACCATTCGGTAACCAACAGAAGGGCATCGGCATCGATACAGGCATCGTACTGGTCTTTTGCAAGTGAAATTTTATTTCCTAAAATTCTTTGTGCCTCTTTCATTGCCACCGGGTCGTAGGCCACAACAGATGCACCTGCCTCCAGCAGTTTCTCAATCAGCACCAATGCTGGGGCTTCACGCATATCGTCGGTTTTGGGTTTAAAGGCCAGTCCCCACAGAGCAAACTGCAACCCTTTAAGATTGCCCTTGAAATGTGTTTTTACTTTTTGAAACAAAACCGACTTCTGCCGGTTGTTCACCTCTTCCACAGCATTTAAAATTCCGGGTATGTACCCGTGGCTGTTGGCAATACGAATGAGTGCCTTGACATCTTTGGGAAAGCATGAACCTCCGTATCCTGTACCCGGATAGAGAAATTTATTGCCAATGCGGGGGTCGGAACCTATACCCTGCCTTACAGCATCAATGTCTGCTCCAAGTAATTCGCACAAGTTGGCCATTTCATTGATAAAGCTGATTCGGGTAGCCAGCATTGAATTGGCTGCATATTTAGTCATCTCGGCAGAAGTAATGTCCATGAATAGAATGGGATGGCCATTCAGAATAAAGGGTTTATACAAACGCCTCATCACTTTCTGTGCTCTTTCCGATTCTGTGCCAATAACAATCCTGTCGGGTTTAAGAAAGTCCTGAACCGCACTCCCTTCCTTAAGGAATTCAGGATTGGAAGCAACATCAAAGGGAATATCAACATCTCTGTTTTTAAGTTCCGATTGAATTGCATCTTTTACTTTTTCCGATGTCCCGACCGGAACCGTACTTTTAGTCGCAATAACCATGTAATGGTCCATATGCCGACCGATCTCATGTGCAACAGCCAGTACGTATTTTAAATCTGCACTGCCATCTTCGTCAGGTGGTGTGCCAACGGCAATAAAAACTGCCACTGTATTTTCAAGGCTACTTCTTAAATCGGTTGTGAAAGTCAGTCTGCCTTTATCGATGTTTTGATTGAATATATCTTCCAGTCCGGGTTCATAAATAGGGATTTTCCTGCTGTTGAGCAATTTAATTTTATGTTCATCTACATCAACACAAACAACATCAACACCCGTTTCGGCAAAACACGTACCTGATACCAATCCCACGTACCCTGTACCTACTACAGAAATCTTCATATAATGCTTTTTGTAAGGTATAAAAGCAAAAATACCATTTTTTGTTCAGGGGCAGCAATTTTCAGTTCTTAAAAATCACTGCTGTAAAAATTAAAATTTCAGGTTTTTGCTGTCAGAACTTTTTATTTAGATTATTTTCCTGTTAAATTGAATTTAACCAGAAACCTGCAACCGGGATATACTATGAAATTAGAGACTGAACGCCTGAAAGGATATCTTCATAAAATGTACAGAAAATGGTATATTTTTCTTAACTTCAAACACTGAAAGTTGCTTAAAGGAGATACCAGAAAAATTAGATAGCATAGTATTTATCCGTATTTTCATCTTCAGAAATTATAAAAAATTTACCATTCAGGTTTTTGAGATGTAATAAAAGAGATTGTGCAACTTATTTCAAATTGAAAAAAGCCTTCATGAAAAATGAATGATTAATTTTGTGGCTTTATAATGAAAATGAACAGTAGAATTTCGAAAATAATAAGTTATCTGCGGCTGGATAAAATTAAAAATGACAGGCGCATTTTTGTATTTTCTGTATGTTTACTGATTGCTACTTCACTTTGGTTTCTGGATGCTTTGAGTAAAGATTATATTACTACCCTCTCATATAATATAAAGTATGTAAATCCGCCGGATAATTTATTTTTGTCAAATTCTCCCCCTTCAAAACTGGACTTGAGGGTGCAGGCACATGGTTTTACATTACTTCGGCATAAACTGGCATTTTCTTTTTCCCCAATACTGCTTGATTTGACCGCTTTTAGTCAGAATATGGACAGCACAAAAAACAGGGTTCAGATAAACAGTGAAATTCTGATACGGGAAATAGGCAAACAGGTAAGCAATGAACTATCTATTTCCGATGTTTCGCCAGGAAATTTTTCCCTCAGGTTCGACAGCCTTGAAACAAAACTGGTGCCGGTTAAACCAGATATAACATTGAATTACAAACCCCAGTATAACCTCAACGGAATAGTGATGTTAAAACCCGATAGTGTGGAAATTTCAGGTCCTGCCGGATTAATTGATACTGTAAAGGCATTGACCACTGTTCCCGTTACTTACAACGATTTAGAAACTAGTATAGAACAGGCAATTCGCATCAGACATCCTGAAAAAACAAGTCTTTATCCTGAAAGAGTCATCCTTCAGGTGCCGGTTGAAAAGTTTACTGAAAAAAAAATCACACTACCCGTTCAAATAATAAATATGCCTGAAGATGTTCAAATTAAGTTGTTCCCACCGCAGGTTACAATTTCATTTATGGTGGGGCTAAGCAATTATGAAAGTATTTCATCAGCCGAATTCACAGCAACAGTAGATTACAACCAAATTTCAGGAGAAAGAGAAACTCTTGAAGTTCAGGTTGAATCAAAACCATTGTATATTCAGTTGGTTAAAGTTACTCCAGCATCGGTTGAATTTTTAATTGAAGCTGAATAAATTAGAAAGTTATTTGCATGGCAATAGTTATTGGAATTACTGGAGGCATAGGAAGTGGAAAAACAACTGTTTGCAACGTTTTTAGCCTGCTTGGTATTCCTGTATTTGAAGCGGATGGTGAAGCCAGACGCCTTATGAATTCGAATAATAAAATAAAAAAGGCACTGCTCGGACTCTTCGGTGAAAAAGCATACACTGCAGGAGGCCAATTAAACCGACAACTGGTTGCTTCTGTAATATTTCAAAATAACAAAATCCGTACAAAGGTAAATGAACTGGTGCATCCTTGGGTAAGAAAAGAATTTCATAAATGGCTGGAATGGAAAAAACATTATCCTTATGTAATTTATGAAGCTGCCATATTATTTGAAACAGGGTTTTATGAAGAAATGGATTATTCAATATTGGTAACTGCGCCTGAGAAACAACGAATTTCCAGGATAATGCAAAGAAATGGAATTACAGAACCAAAGGTAAGAGAGCGCATGAAAAGTCAGTGGCCGGAGGAGAAAAAAAAGAAAGTTGCTGATTTATGTCTGGAGAATGATAATAAAAATATGATTCTTCCTGATATCATCCGAATAGATAAAAATTTGAAAACAAATGGGACAATTTGGTAAATGGATTGGAGGTGGTCTGGGATGGGCAGTTGGCGGACCTATCGGGGCAATCGTTGGATTTGTTATCGGATCTCTAATTGATGGCGGAACAGAGCAGCTCAAATTGGGTGGAACAACGGGTTATTCGGGCCGCACTACAGCGGGCGGTTATATCATGAGCCTCCTGGTGCTGGCGGCAGCAGTAATGAAAGCCGACGGCAAAGTGTTGAAATCGGAGCTGGACTACGTAAAAAAATTCATGGTGCATAATTTTGGTGAGGGTTCAGCAAAGGAAGCGGTAAAGTTGTTGCGCGATCTGCTGAAACAAAACATCCCGGTGAATGAAGTGTGCAGGCAAATCAGGCAAAATATGAATTATTCTGCACGCCTGCAATTACTTCACTTTCTTTTTGGCATTGCTCATGCCGATGGCAGTGTGGAAGAACAGGAGCGCCTTCTGATTGCACATATAGCTCTGGAAATGGGGATTGGCCAACGTGATTTCGAATCCATCCAGGCAATGTTCATCCGCAACGTAAATGCCGATTACAAAATACTCGAAATTGAGCCCTCAGCTTCGAATGAAGAATTAAAAAAAGCTTTCCGACGTATGGCTATGAAATATCATCCCGATAAAGTTAGCCATCTGGGAGAAGATTTTCAAAAAGCTGCCAAAGAAAAATTTCAAATGGTAAATAAAGCTTACGAAAATATTAAAAAAGAAAGGAAGATTACATAAATGTCAGAAGCTGACAACAAAATTCTGCTATGAAAATCGTATCAACAAATACGGGTAATTCAAAATCCATAATGTGGAATGGGAAACGAATACAAACGGGAATCTTTAAATACCCGGTGCTACAACCGATTTATCTTGGAATTGAGAATGTTGATCAGGATACGGTAATCGATCGAAAACATCATGGAGGAGTTGATAAGGCTTGTTATTTATATTCGGCAGATCATTACCCCTTCTGGCATCGTTCTTTTCCTGAACTTGAAATGACCTGGGGAATGTTTGGAGAAAACCTTACGGTGGAGGGATTTCAGGAAAAAGATATTTATATTGGAGAAATCTTCCAAATAGGTAAAACTATCGTTCAGGTAACCCAGCCCCGTCAGCCCTGTTTTAAGCTGGGAATCCGGTTTGGTGATTCAGGGATGGTAAAACAATTTGTAGCGTCGGGGTACTCCGGGATGTATGTCAGGGTTCTTAAATCAGGATCCGTTCAGTCCAATGATGAAATGGTCCGGATTGAAAAGAAAAAGTCAATTACAGTAAAAAAAGTATTTGAGTTGCTCTATTCGTCAGATTATAATAAAGATGATCTTTCAATGGCTATCGACAATCCCTTCCTTGCCGAAAGCTGCAGAAAGGATTTGTTGAAGCGCTGGAAAGAATTAACTAGATCTTTTCTCTGACTAAACCTTAAGTGACATTCAACAGAGCAAACTGCATCAAAGAAATTTCTTGTGTCACTACTTTTTGAATTTAATATTCAGGCCGATTTTACCTGTTCTTGAACACAACCTTCACTGTATTCGGCAATAATCTTCTTTACTTGTGTCGGTGCAACACGCCCATAAACTTTTTCTCCAACCATAACCACCGGGGCCAGCCCACAGGCACCCACACAACGCAGACAATTTAAAGAGAACTTGCCATCGCCGGTGGATTCGCCCACTTCGACCTTTAGCTGACGTTTAAATTCACTCAGTACCTGCTCTGCTCCACGCACATAGCATGCAGTACCCATGCAGATGGAAATTGGAAATTCCCCCATGGGAATCATGGTGAAAAAGCTGTAGAATGTTACCACTCCATATACCTTAGCCACCGAAACTTTAAGTTCCTTTGCAATAACTTCCTGTACCTCAGCAGGAAGGTATCCAAGTTTATGCTGAACTTTGTGCAAAACGTTTATTAATTCGCCTTCACTGTTGTTAAATTCTGAACAAATATCCCTGATTATCTCAATTGTATTTTCTGCTAGTTTTATTTTTGGCATGACCATCATTTTTTATACATTTCATGTTTTATTACTCATTGAGAACTGCTTCTGCCATCGGCTAATGATTGAAAAACTAATGACTACTATTTTTCATGTTCTGTCGAAATACTGTGTATGCAACAGATGATGTGCTTTTTCGCTCATGGGTTTTTCCAGGAATTCTTCATACAGTTGAATAATGTAAGGATTCTCATGCGATTTACGAATCTTTTTGTTGCCGTCTTCCTGGTAAATAGCTATCTGTCGTTTCTTTAGTATTTCTGCATTTCCATGATGGTAAGGTTGACCACCTCCACCAATGCATCCACCCGGACAACTCATAATTTCAATGGCATGAAATTCACTTTCTCCCGATTCAATTTTTTCAAGTAACCGGCGCGCATTACCCAATCCATGTGCAATGCCAATCTTCAGTGGGAAACCTGCAAAATCGATGGTTGCCTGACGAATACCTTCCATTCCGCGCAGCTCGTGAAAGTCAAGCTTCGGAAGTGGTTTTTTAGTATACAACTCATAAGCAGTGCGAACAGCAGCTTCAATTACCCCACCCGTAGTTCCGAAGATAACTCCAGCTCCGGTTGATTCTCCCATCGGAAGATCAAAATTTTCGTTGGGTAATCGGTTGAAATTTATGTTGGCCAGTTTTATCAAGCCCGCCAGTTCGCGGGTAGTGATGGCGTAATCCACATCAGGATTATTGTTCACTTTAAATTCATCACGCCCGCATTCGTATTTTTTAGCCACGCATGGCATAATGGAAACCACAACCAAATCCTCCCGTCTGATTCCCATTTTATCAGCGAAATATGTTTTGGCAATACTGCCAAACATCTGCTGGGGTGAACGTGCAGTTGAAGGAATGTCCTTCAATTGCGGGAACTGATGTTCAAAAAACTTCACCCATGCAGGGCAGCAGGAAGTCAGGATTGGCAAATTCACATCTTCATCTCCTTCCAAAAAACGAGACAGCCTGTTGAGCATTTCAGTGCCTTCTTCCATGATGGTAAGATCGGCAGCAAAATCGGTATCAAAAACATAATCGAATCCCAGTCGACGAAGAGCTGCAGCCAGTTTTCCGGTAACCAGTGTTCCAGGTTCCATGCCGAATTCTTCACCCAATGCGGCGCGTACTGCAGGTGCTGTTTGTACAATCACTGTTTTTGTCGGATCGGAGAGTGCCCGAACCACATGACTTGTCTGGTCAACTTCCGTTAAGGCACCTGTGGGACATACTGCCACACATTGTCCGCAGTAGGTGCAAACTGAATGGTCGAGGTTCATTTCAAAAGCAGGGGAAACCACTGCATTGAAACCACGGTTGATAGCAGAAAGTACTCCCACTGTTTGTACCTCATTGCACATCATTTCGCAACGGCGGCACATGATGCATTTATCCACATCCCTTATAATGGCAGGAGAGGTATCCTCACGATAGGTGGATTGCTCGCCTTTATAATGAATTTCCCTTATTCCCAGGTGGTGAGCCATATCCTGCAGTTCACACTTACCTGATTTCACACAGATGAGACAATCGGCCGGGTGATCGGAAAGGATTAATTCCAAAACTGTCTGGCGGGCATTAATTACTCTGATGGAGTGAGAATTGACCACCATACCTTCAGCTACTTCTGTACAACACGCAGGGGCAAGATTTTTACGTCCAATCACTTCCACTACACATATGCGGCAGCCGCCCGGCCTGTTTTCAATATTCAAATCATCAAGTTTCATATGGCACAGCGTAGGGATATGAACTCCCATCCCCTTGGCTGCTTCCAAAATGGTAATTCCTTTTTGAACAACTACCGGCTTATTATCTATGGTTAACTGTACTGTATCCATTTTTATCCTTTTCTATGAAAGTTTTATTGCATTAAATTTGCACTTTTCGTAGCATACCCCGCACTTTATGCAAAGCGTCTGGTCTATGTAATGCGGTTGCCTTCTTTCCCCTGTTATTGCTCCAACCGGACAGTTCCGGAAACACAATGTGCAACCGGTACATAAATCTTCAATTATGTCATACTGAAGTAACGCTTTACATTGACCAGAAGGACATTTTTTATCTGTAACATGAGCCAGATATTCATCTTCAAAATTTAAAATAGTTGACAATACAGGGTTGGGTGATGTTTGTCCAAGGCCACATAGTGAAGTATCTTTTATCACATTACTCAGCAACTTCAATCGTTCTAAATCCACCACTTCTCCATTTCCATTGGTTATTTTCTCTAGAATTTCATGTAACCTTTTATTTCCAATACGGCAAGGGGAACATTTCCCACACGATTCTTCGAGCGTAAATTCTAGGTAGAACCGGGCAATAGCCACCATACAATCATCTTCATCCATAACAATCATTCCACCGGAACCCATCATAGATCCCGCGGCAATCAAATTATCGTAATCAATGGGGACATCAAGGAATTCTTTGGTGAGGCATCCCCCCGAAGGGCCGCCCGTTTGAACTGATTTAAATTCCTTACCATCCTTTATTCCACCGCCAATATCGTATATAACCTCGCGCAAGGTTGTTCCCATGGGCACTTCAATAAGTCCAACGTTATTAATTTTTCCTGCCAGCGCAAAAACTTTGGTTCCTTTTGATTTCTCAGTACCTATCTGGGCAAACCAGGCAGCACCTTTGTTAATAATTACAGGAATGTTGGCAAAAGTTTCAACATTGTTTACATTGGTAGGCTTTCCAAGATAACCTGAAACCGATGGAAAAGGAGGCTTAAATGTAGGTTCACCTCGTAATCCTTCCATAGAATGAATAAGAGCAGTTTCCTCGCCACACACAAAAGCACCGGCCCCCAAACGAATATCGATCTCAAAATTAAATCCTGTGCTCAGAATATTTTCTCCAAGCAGTCCGTATTCCTTTGCCTGGTTAAGAGCTATTTTAAGTCGCTCAATGGCTAAAGGATATTCAGCCCGAATATAAACCAGTCCTTTATCAGCCCCTATACAATATCCGCAAATAGCCATGGCTTCAATCACCGAATGTGGATCACCTTCCAGTATGGAACGATCCATAAAAGCTCCAGGGTCTCCTTCATCGGCATTACAGACCACATATTTCTGATCTGAAACTGATTCGCGGGTAATTTCCCATTTCTGACCTGTTGGGAAACCACCGCCGCCACGGCCACGAAGTCCTGAATCTTTAACTTCCCTGATAACTTCTTCAGGTGTGTGTCCGGTCAAACATTTGCCCAATGCCATATAGCCGTCACGCGAAATGTATTCACTGATGCTTTCCGGATTTATAAAACCGCAATTGCGCAATGCAATGCGTAATTGTTTTTTATAAAAATCCATGTGTTTGGATTCACTGATTTGCTTTTTTGTGACCGGATCTACATAAAGTAACCTGGTTACCTGCCTGCCTTTAACAAGATGCTCCTTTACAATTTCTTCCGCGTCAGCAGGTGAAACTCCAACATAAAAAGTATTATCAGGCAGAACCTTCACGATTGGTCCTTTTTCACAGAATCCGAAGCAACCGGTAAGAACCACCTGTGCATCATCTTCCATTGCTACCTCATCAATCCAATATTTTAATGATCTTTTTAATTCATCACTTTCTGCAGCATTGCATCCCGTTCCGCCACAAATAAGCAATTGCATTTTATATTCGGTCATATTTTTTTCTTAAAAAATCATTTATTCATCAATGGTTTTAAAGCTTATTGGAATAATTCCATCCAAAAGTTCTCCCCGTTTTATATAAACATCAATTATTTGTTCAGCTTTTTCCTTATTAACGTAGCCAAAGACCACCGGGTCATGGCCGGCAAGAATAACTTCAACTGTTGGTTCGGCATAACAGTATCCCATGCAACCGGTTTGTGTTACCACGGCATCAATGGCCTGCTGTTCCAGTTCATCAATAAAATATTTCATGGTTTCTTTAGCTCCTGAAGCTATTCCGCAGGTAGCCATTCCCACCTTAACCTGAACCACTTGTTCCGGATGATCACTTCTTTCTCTTAATTTTATTTTCGACTGAACTTCTTCCTTTATTTTCAGAAGGTCAGCCAACGTCTTTATTTTAGTCATAATCGAATTGTTTTATTTCCCAGCCTTAATTTCTTCCAAATTATTTTTAATCAAATCAATAATTCCCTTTTTTATTTCTTTCTGCTGGAATGAAACACCGCCTAATATCTGTTTTAATTCATCAGAGTCTATACTAAAAGCTCCTTCAGGTGTCTGGTGTCGATACAACACCTGGATTTCAGGATTGCTCTGCAGAATCAGATACACAACATCCCAAAGATCACCTGCTGGTGGGCGGTCGAGATGTGTATGCTGAAACAGTGCCTTCACCCGGGTGCCTTTACCAATTTCCGAATCTATTGTAAAAGAGCCGTTTGATGCCAGTGCATTGTATTTAAGCAACGACAGCCCCAAGCCTACTTTTCGTGTTACCCTTGATGTAAAGAACAGATTGGTTGCCTGTTGGACAATATTCTTGCTCATTCCACAGCCATTATCATTAAAATGAAGGGCATAAAAATCAGAAACATTATCTTCAACAACATTGATTTCACAAGTTGCCTTTGCCTTTACTAAATTTTCAACAATATCCAGCACATGATCCGAAATGGTTTTCATGTTAGTTTACATTATCTGTGTTCCCTCTGGTTCAATGCTTTTCTCTAATTTCAGAAATACGAATTCCATCCATTTTAAAGATGGTGCAAATTTCGCCAATTTGTTTCAAAGAATGTGCATCAGAAGTGCGAATTAAGGTCATTTTATATTGTAAAACATAATGTTTTATAACATGTATTTCAGAAGCTTGCTTAGAAATCCCCAGTGCGTCAAATTTTAAACCAGGTGGGATGAAGCCTTTCCAGCATTGGAAAAGTCGCCTCCAATAATTGGAAAAAAAAGATTTCAACTGCCATTAATATACTTCCTTTAATCCATTTGAATAAATTATGCCGCTGGCTTTATAAATAGAGAATGGAGTTTTCATCAGAACAAGCCCGTTTTCTTTTAACAGCTCTATCATTATCAGGGGTAGCCTGTTTCTCGCGGGCAAGCAATACTGGGTTAATATCCGCCATTTCAGCTGTACGTATCAGTTGTAAGTTAGCAAGACCAGTTATCAGAAGTATGTTGTTTTCATCAAGCGTTAAAACATCACTCATTGAATCTGAACTGAAGGCTTTATCAAGATTTTCATCGAAATTCATATTCCCGGCAACTATTCTTGAATCAACTAATTGTAAAATTTCTCTAATTTTGATAGTAGGTTAAAAGTTTTCACACAACTTTTTCAGCAAAGATACCGGAAGTCTCAATTCAGAATGCTGTCAAATGTCTTAAATAGAATAAAAATCAGGTGTCATAAGTTTTTATTTCACTAATTTACCGGCTGAATTTAAAAGCAACCATCTTAATAAAATGGAATATGATCTACGACAAGAAATCCTTTTTGCCCGGGAATATTGAAGATCCGGAATTTTATCAAAAAATATTTGATGCCTTACCCATCCCTATTTTTTATAGAAACTTGCAGGGAGTTTACCAGATGTGTAATAAAGCACATGAAGAGTTTTCAGGCAAAATGAAATCACAGATAATTGGCCAATCGGTATTTGATGTACATACCCACCATATGGCAGAAATCTATTATCAAAGAGATCAGGAGCTGTTGGCAAAACCTAACATCCAGATATACGAGACCCAGGTGAAGCAAATGGATGGCTCCCGTATGAATGTGGTCATTAATAAGGCTGTAATCCGCAACAATGAAGGAGAAATTATGGGAATAGTGGGATCAATAAATGATGTCACTACGTTAAAGAAAACTGAAAAACGGCTTGAAAAAGCACAGGAATCAATGGAGATTTCTTCACACATGATGCACAAAATAAATGTTGGAATTCTGATGATGGATGAAAACCATAAGGTGGTGGATTCCAATGAAAGCTTTGCACGGCTCATGGGGGAAGAAACAGTTGAATTGTTTGATACTATACCGGGTCTTAAAGGTGCAGAAGTAAAAGAACTGGTGCCTGAGGTTGTCTTCAAAATGCTTTCGGGCATCCTTTCTTCAGGAGAAGAATTACTTGAACGGGATATTAAATATAAAGACAAGCTGCTCCATGTCTCTGTAGTAACATTATACCGTCAGAAAGTAGTGGGAGCAGTATTCCGCGATATGTCTGCACCCTTGCTGGTAAGAGATGAAATCATCAACAGAGCTTACCGGATCAAAGAACAAAATATTGATACGGTTCAAAAAATTGCGCACTTATTGGGAGAAAATGCTGCTGAAACAGAGGAATTACTCAATTCCATAATTGAATCGTACAGGTATGGTAACGACAAATAATCAAAGCTATCACATAGAGATAGATGTTCAGCAGAAACGGCCTCATGGAGAAATAGCATGCGGCGATGTGTTTATGTCTGATATATTCAGGGAGGAGGGGCGCACCGTGCTTGTTTTGAGTGACGGAATAGGTCATGGAATTAAGGCTAGTGTGCTGGCACAGCTTACAGCTACTATGGCACTTAAATACGCCCGGTTCCATACGAAACCGGAAATCTTTTCCCGCATTATTATGGAGGCACTTCCTAAAAGCAGCGACGGCAAAGAAAGTTATGCAACTTTTACAATCATTGAACTGGAGGAAGACGGACAAGTAAGGATAATTAACTACGACAACCCTCCTGTACTGATTATTCGAAATGGAAATTTGTTTCAGCCCAGGGAATTTGAGCTGGAAGTGCGTGGACGCGAAAATGTGGGTAAAGTATTGCGCTGTCGGGAATTTGTTGCCCGTAAAGAAGACCGAATGGTATTTCTTACGGATGGGGTTGTGCAGGCCGGACTGGGAAATAAACGCTTACCATTAGGCTGGGGCATAGAAAACATTTATGATTTTGCATTAAACCAGGTATCCCGGATGCCCGATATATCAGCAGCCAAACTGGCCCGAAAAATTATTAATCAAGCAGCCATGAACGACGATTTTGAAGTCAAAGATGACTCTACCTGCGGTGTAATTTATTTCAGAGAACCAAGGAGGTTTATGCTTATTACAGGTCCACCTTTTTATAAAATAAAAGATTATGATTTTGCAGATCGTATTCGAAATTTCAAAGGAAAAAAAATTATTTGCGGGGGTACTACTGCTGAAATCATTGCCAGAGAATTGGAAATTGTGGTGGAAATCCAGCATCGTGCAAAAATGCCAGGGATCTTGCCTCCTGCTGCCCAAATGGAAGGATTTGAAATGGTAACCGAAGGAATCCTTACCTTGGGGAAAGTAGAGGAGATTCTGGAAAATTACAACAGCGATACCCGCCTTCAGGATAGCCCGGCTGAAAGAGTAGCACGTCTGCTGCTTCAGCATGACAGCATTGAAATTATCCTGGGTACCCGCATCAATTGGGCACACCAGGATCCAGAGCAGCCTCTGGAACTGGAGTTACGAAAAATTGTGGTAAAACGAATAGTAAAGATCCTGGTAAATAAGTTTTTTAAACATGTAGAAATGGAATACCTGTAATATGCACCTTAAATTTTTGCTGTTTTTAATGCTTACCAGCCGGTGTTTATTAAATAAGCTGTTTAATATAAAAAATTATTTAATGTATTTATTAAAACCTCCATGATTTTCCTTAATTAAACCTTTACGGAAACTCACTCCCAAAAGAAGGGCTGCCATTATTAGCTGACTCCATACTATGATGCTTCCGCTAATGTCAAACATCCAGCAACTAGCAATCAGCCACAATACCAGCAGGATATTGACAAAACGAAGAGAACGCGCCACCTCCGACATAGCAATAATTGAAAAGGAAACTATTATTGCCCCTGTCAGATGATTACTGTCGGCCAACCTGCCACTGAACTGAAAGATTCCTGGAGATACCATAAACCAGATACCCACTCCAACAGAAACAAAGAGATTCCATGGGCGTTGTTTAAAGTCGCTCCATAATGATTTCATATTATATATGAATTGAACATTACCAGTTTTTTTATTTTCAATTACTTCACCTTCATTGTCGGCTCCTCCATACCAGAATGTTTTCCACAAGCTTTCTCCCAGTTTTTTTTTCTTCCTTAAAAATTGCACCGACGCCAAAACTTCATCAAAAGTAAAGGGTATCATAGCTACAGTTATAAATGCCGAAATAAGGCAAGCAGTACACCACGCTCCTACAACAACGGGTTGAAGAATAACCAAAGTCAGGCTTACAATACCCAAAGGAATTACCAAAAATCCAAAAATTAAAACAATCCAGGGCATGGTTCTCCAACGGGCAGTACGACCAGCCAATCCGGTTACTACATCCAATATGTAAGCAAAAGCTCCCAATCCGGCATCCGAAACAGGAAACGATTCCGATACTTTAGAAGTTAATATTTGTTTGGTTCCATCATCAAAAAATGGATCCCAGATTTCTTTTAAATATTCCAACTGGTATCCCGCAAGATAGCGGGCAGTGAAGAAACCAAGTAAGCCTAATATTACCACGGGAATCCGTTCCTCCCAGGCAGAAGGATTATAACTCCATCCTCCTGGTTTAGTTGGTCCTTTTTTCATAATTTGAACAATTCCCGGAATATTAGGAATTACAAATGAAAATAACATCACCAGGGTTCCCATTATTGTTCCGTTTGTATATTCCACTGCCGAATCGGCTGAAAAAATTAACGGCGCCACTAATAACCAACCTCCAACTAAACCAGCGGCAAACATAGCCCAATAACGAAAAGGATTAAGCGATAAAAATCCAAAAACAACCAGTAGAAATCCGCTTAAAATATCACTTATAATCATTCCTTTCGTTTCGTATCCTAAAGGATAAGTGCCGGTTATTAGCCAAAACCCAATAGCAATTATTGAATAATATGACCAAAGATAGCTTCGATGATAAGCAGCCTGCTTTTTTTTAGACGATTGCACTTTTATTTTATTGGTGTTTGACTTTTCCCTTAATTGATTATTAAACTATCTGCCTCATCGAAAGTTCAAAATAAATACAAAAAATATAAAGAATTGTCCCGGGGCACAATACATTTAACAGGCAATAACCAGGCGCAGCGAGTCTTTGAAAGGAAATGATAGTTGTGGTACCATCAAATTGCACTTACTATGCTTTTACGATGCTTAATGTCTAAAGAGCAGCTATTAAATCAGAATGAAATCCTTTTTTATCAACAAGAGACATTATGGATTTTTTGATATTCAAATTTTACAAGGAATTGATGGTCGAAGGACTAATGCTCACAAAATTTAAAGGAATGCCACTGCAGCTGACAATATAATATAGATCACTGCTGAATACAAACTTCCATAGTAGACTTTCACCACCGAACACCAAAAAAAACTACCGCAATAATGCGGTAGTTTTTTAAAGCGCCCATGATCCACCATTTCTGGTTCTAATCTAAATTTTAATTGAAAAAAGGTTTAATTCCCACTCGTTTACATCAGCAAAAATTAATGTAACAAAGAAATATATAAAAAAGGATATAGCAGCTAATCATAAAACTGAATACCAAGGTTATATTTACCTATTTCACCCAACTTTTTTACTGATAAGATCAGTATTTATCATCAATTTTTTAATTCTGCTAATGTAAAACTTACCATCAAAGAAAAAGGAGCCGATTTTTAGCCCCTTTACCAAAAACTCATTTAAATCATTGGGTACTTTTTAAAAACTTCTTCTGATTTCATTAGAATATCGACATACTGTCCTCGCTGATATATAAAAGGATCTTTAAGATTTTTTCTGGATAATTTACCCCTGAAATCATCGAGAGACTTATATTCGTGTTCATCCATCCATTTATTCAAATCAATCAATATATCGGAAACCACCTCAGGTTTATTTTTATAAACGGTGCTAACAATTTGTACAGTATCGGCGCCGGCAAGTATCATTTTAATTACATCCTTGGCATTATATATTCCTCGTGAGGAGCAAATGCTTCCATCGAGGTTTCCGTAAAGAATACCGGCAAAGCGGAGTGCCAAAAGATGATCCTTTCGGTTGCTCAAATTCCATGGAAAATGGAATGTTTCATTTTCCACATCAATATCGGGATAAAAAAAACGATTAAATAAAACATAAGCATCAGCTCCTGCTTCATCAATTCGTTTAATAAAATTCAGTGGGTTTGTATAATACAAACTTATTTTCACACTGACCGGAATTTTTACAGCTTGTTTAACAGATTCAACTATTTGCACCTGCCTTTCCTCCATCAGGTGCCCCGGCTCTTCAAAATATCCCGGTGAAGAGTACAAATTTAGTTCCAATCCATCAACACCCGTTTTTTCCAGTTGCTTTGCATATTCAATCCATGTTGATTCATAAATCGCATTTAGACTTGCTATTACCGGAATATTTACTTTCTTTTTAAGCTTTTCAATATTGTATAAGTGTTCGCGTGGGCCGGCATGTTCAATATTTGGGAAGAGGCGTTCCATTTCTGCATTACGATATTCATACTCGCCCAAATCTTCTGATAGCTGAAGGTTCTCAAGTTGTATCTGTTCTTCGAATAATGATTTATATACGATTGCGCCGATGCCGGCTTGTTCAAGCTGTTCCGCCACATCAGGTTTCATCACCAGATTACATGAACCAAGAATAAGAGGACTTTTCAGTTTTATACCCATATAGGTAGTTGATAGATTTGCCATTTTTTAATGATTTTTGTTTATTTTAATTACTTTACTAAAGAACAATTGGAATAACAGATGGTTTTCTCAAAAAGCTTGATTTTTATAAACCTAAAAAAACTCGCTCATAATTTTTAATTTACATCTGCCAATTTAAGGAAGTTTTGGAATAAAAAAAAGCCATCCGTCGAAAAGACAAATGACTTTATATGTTGTTTTGTTAAAATTATTACAAAAGGCTCAGTGTAACGGTTAATCCAGCCATAACAACAGAAACCATTGTCATAAGTTTTATAAGAATATTCAATGAGGGACCTGAAGTATCTTTGAATGGATCACCAACAGTGTCGCCCACAATACCTGCATGGTGAGCTTCGCTTCCTTTGCCGCCATAATTTCCTTTTTCAATAAACTTCTTGGCATTATCCCAGGCACCACCGGCATTATTCATAAAAACAGCCAGGGTAAAACCGGTAGTTAACCCACCGGCTAGCAATCCAACTACACCTGCAACTCCCATGGTTGCACCCACAATTACCGGTACAGCAATAGCAACAAGTGATGGAAGAAGCATTTCACGTTGAGCGCCCTTGGTTGAAATTTCTACGCATTTAGCATATTCAGGTACACCTGTTCCTTCAAGAATACCCTTAATTTCACGGAATTGACGACGTACTTCCTCAACCATGGCACCGGCAGCACGACCTACGGCTTTCATGGTCATGGCACTAAAAACAAAAGCCATCATGGCCCCCAGGAATAATCCTCCTAAAAAAAGTGGATTAAACAGAGTTATGTCATAAGCTGCAGAGAATTGTTTCACAGAAGCAGTAGAAATTTCAATTGCATTCGATCCTTCCGGAGGAGTAATGTAAAAATCATATCCTCCCTTAGAAACAAATCCTTCACCTGCCCGTGCTATTTTTGTAAACCATAAACGAACCTCTTCCATATATGCCGAAATTAAGGCCATTGCCGTTAATGCAGCCGAACCGATTGCAAATCCCTTCCCTGTTGCTGCAGTAGTATTTCCCAGCATATCAAGAGCATCGGTACGTTCGCGCACCTGTGGGGGTAATTCCGACATTTCAGCATTACCTCCTGCATTATCGGCAATGGGGCCGAAAGCATCAGTAGCAAGAGTAATACCAAGTGTTGAAAGCATTCCTACAGCAGCAAAACCTATACCATATACACCCATTGCAAAATGCTGTGCACCGCCCGATGCCCAAAAAGCTCCCATAATACCTAAAACAATAGTAACTACCGGAATCCAGGTTGAATACATACCAACTGCAAGTCCATCAATAATGGTTGTTGCAGGTCCCTGATTCGCTTGTTTGGCAATCCCTTTGGTGGGTGCGTATTCATCAGAGGTAAAATATTCGGTTGCCTGTCCAATAATTACACCGGCAGCCAAACCTATTACCACTGCCCAGAAAATTCCCCAGGTTACCCAACCTACCATGGCCAATACAACCATAGCAACAAGAATAAGAACAGAGCTTCCTCCTGTTCCAATTAACAGAGCATTCAATAATGTTTTTTGTGTAGCTGATTCTTTGGTGCGAACCATGAATATGCCAACTATTGACAAGATAATACCAATGGCAGCAACAATCATAGGAGCAAGTACCGCCTGATAAACATCAATGACAAGATCCTGAATTACCAGTGCAGGCAGTGCAGCCCCAAGAGCTGCAGTTGCCAGTATAGAACCTGCATACGATTCATACAGGTCAGCTCCCATACCGGCCACATCACCTACATTATCACCTACATTATCGGCAATTGTGGCAGGATTACGCGGATCGTCTTCAGGAATACCTGCTTCTACTTTACCAACGAGGTCGGCACCTACATCGGCAGCTTTTGTATAAATACCACCTCCTACACGCGCAAATAAAGCCTGAGTGGAAGCACCCATACCGAAGGTCAGCATGGTAACGGTAATTTCAATAAGCTTTGCCCGGGTACCTTCATCGGTAATTGTTCCATTAATCACATATTCAGGATGGGCATGCACCAGATCCAACCCCAGAAAATGAAGCCCTGTTGCCATATTATCGGGTGTATATACCCAATCATTCAGTATCCAAAACCATGCTGCAATGTCGAGCAAGGCAAAGCCTACCACAACCAACCCCATAACTGCACCACTTCGGAAAGCCACCTGCAGTCCTTTATTAAGCGATTGTGAGGCTCCATGAGCTGTACGTGCTGAAGCATAGGTTGCTGTTTTCATACCTAAAAACCCACATAACCCTGAAAAAAAACCTCCCGAGAGAAATGCGATAGGGACGAAAGGATTCTGTACCCCAAAGTAAGCCATGATGGTTAACAATACAAAAAGAATTACAAAAACAATGGCCACTACCTTATATTGTCTCTTCAGATAGGCCATTGCTCCTTCCCGCACATATTGAGCGATTTCTTTCATCCGGTCGGTACCTTCCGAATTCTTCATCATCGATTTGAAGAAAAACCAGGCAAAAACCAATGCCAGAATGGAGGCAAAGGGAATAAGTAAAAACATAGTACTCATAAATGAAAATTTTTTATGTAACAGATGTTACGGTTTAGAATTAATATTTCCGGTTTTTATATTTAATAATTACATGAATTACATGCTTGATATTAGTCACAAAAAATTTCCCAGAGCACAAAGATAAATTTTAAAATGAAATGCCAAATCCCTCTGTCAATGAATTAGAAAAGGTTTCTAATAAAATTAACACAAAAGAAAATCTTAAAAATGAATAAGTGCCTTTCTATGCTTTCCATTCATTAATACCGTAAGCGGATTTTCTAGTTCCACATGTTTGATAAATTCCGTTTGATGTACAATATTCCTGTTTTTCAAAGCGTCAAGATTCAACCTGGCATCTGCTGAATTATGTGGAACGGAAAAATATCCAACATTCATAGAGGTTACATTATGAAAAAAATGTGATCCCAGAGAAGCATCCAACGGGAAATTTGACAATCCCATTTCAACAATTACTCGTGCTTTTGAAATGTTTGACCATAAGACAGGGATTCCGGTATATGGATCTTGTGATCCCCACCGACCTGGTCCTATTAACAAATACTCTAATTCATTAGTTTCAAAATACCTGTTAATCTCCGTGATTTCGGAAGCCATCTGGCGAGTCTTTATCTTATCGAATTTTTCGGGATCAACATATACAATATCCTTTATTGTTTCAACCTTCCCATTGCCCATGCCTCTCTCAGCATATAAAAAGATATTCTCTTCATTAATTTCTCCTAAATCGATGTCGATCTGTTGTTCAACCCGGATGAGAGGCTTAATCTGCAATAAGTATAAACCTGGCAACCCATTTTCTTTTGAATCCAAATCGATAGCATATTCAATTTCCACAGGAGATCCCATTGCCTCCTTGAAAAGTTTTAAAAGCAATTGAAGTGTTTCTGCCAGAGGGATATAACCATATTTTAAAATATTGGCAAAATCAATTACCTTTGGTCCACTTCCCTGAACCCCTGGAACCAGATAATCATTCTCCATTAAATAGGTTGATGCAGAATAATCAAGTGTTCCATCTTTTTCAGCTTCCCTGATGTGGTATTTTTTTATAAACGCATTTTCACCTTTCTCTATTAGATCGACATCAGAACCGGAAAGATCAATAGCATAAAATTGTTTTTGAGAATTTCGCAATATATCCTTTACAGTAGTTGGATTAATCGAGGGATATCGGGGACAGAACCGATAGGCACTTTCCCCTCCCACTACATACATTCCCAATCCCACAGCTGCTACAGAAAATCCATCCTCGGGTTGCATGTAGGCAATTGGATAATAATTATACGATTGTGCCACCCCCGAAATAGTAGGATAGTACCTCCCATTATAATTTTGTCCCACAACTTCCTGAATGACCACTGCCATCTTTTCTTCTTCTATTTTATAGTGAATGGCATCGAAGTATGATTGGGCCGATTCGGTAAAAATGCTTGAATATACCAGTTTTACAGCAGTCTCAAGTTGATTATAGCGCACCTGGATGTCGGGATGGTTATTTGGAAGCAAATAGGTTGCATATACTCCTGAAAACGGCTGAAGCAATGAATCTTCAAATAATCCCGATGAACGCACTGCCAGTGGTTTATTCATATGTTTAATATATTCCATAAGTCGCTCCCTGATCTTCACATCGATTTCAGAGTCCAGAAAGTGCTGCCTGATGGATTCATAATCATTTAATGAATAGATATCATCGTACAGATTATTGTTTTCAATAAATTTGTCGAATTCGAGTGCACCAATAATTGCAGTTGCCGGAATATGTATATTTATTCCGGGAAGCAGTTTATGAAAATCGATGTTTTCAATAAAGTTGCTTATGAAAGCAATTCCACGGCCCTTACCCCCCAAAGAACCTTTTGCCATTCGAAGTATCATCCGGTTGGAATTTACCAATACCGGATCAAAATTAACAATAGTCCCTTTAAGTTTCTCAAACCGAGCGGCTTTAAATACATTAAGACAAAATTGCCTGAGATCTTCTGCCGATTTAAAATCTTCCGTTTTCACAGGCCTGAGAAGCTCAGCCATATTTATCTCACCTCGCGCCATTAACCAGGTAGAAAAAGAATTGCGCTTCCCATGATACAACATCGCCTCAGCGGGAATATCCCTGAATTTTTCCTGAAATTCAATCAAATTTTCTGCTTCAGTAATGGGTTTGCCATCCTTCCCTTTGAAAATAAAATTCCCAAATCCTAAACGACGATATAAAAAATTAAGTATATCCATCGACAGACTTTCTGAATTCTTATTAATAAAATCGGCATGAATAGCTTTAGCCCTGCTGGCATTGGAGATATCCTGCGATTGAAGTAAAACCGGAATGGGATATTTTAAAGTTGTTTTTGCATATTTTAATAATTCAATACCGGCATCCCCATCTTCCACCCCATCTTTTTCGAATTTTACATCCGAAATTACACAAAGTATATACCTGCGATAACTATTGATAAACTGCACTGCATCTTCGTAAGTATCCACAAGAATTACTTTCGGACGGGCACGCATTTTCAAAATCTTATGCAGTTCATCCTTGGCATCTTCCTGCACCAGAATCTGAGTTTGGGTCATTATTGTGGTGTAAAGCATCGGCAGGTAACGAGAATAATACTGGATACTGTCTTCTACAAGCAAAACCACGCGCACATTCCCGTTTTGAGTATCCAGGGCTACATTTTTTTTGTCCTCAATGTATTTAATCATGGCCAGAAAAACGTTAGAATTGCCGTTCCATACAAAAATGCGGTCAATAAAATTAAGCTTTCGTCCCTCAGCCTGAAAGTATCGCAGGTCGGAATTATTGTTTACCAGAAGAAGTAAAGGAATACGGGGACGTAATTCCCCAAGTGCGCGGGCAATTCCAACAGCCGCATCCTTATCGAGTCCTGCCATTACTATTATTAGATCAAAATCCTGATGCTCCAAAGTCAGTAAAGCATCTTCAGTAGAATTTACACTGGTAAAACGTGGAGCCGCATATAAATTCAACTGTAGGTACTCTCCAAATATCTTGTCACTGAACTGCCCCTCCCGAACGATGGTATAGGAGTCGTATAGGGTGGCCACAAGCAAAACCTCCTTCACCTTGGTGGGCATCAATTCCTGAAAAATATCGCGATCGGTCTTTTTTCTTTTATATATGCTTGCCAATGTTATGTCATTGATATCCATCTGCAATAAATTAGAATCGCTGAAATTACGCATTTTTCAGGAAACATGCATCAGGAATGGGAACAGATAAACCAACAGAAAAACTTTATGAGAAACCTTGTCCCCCTATCGTATTTATTGTTGCATCATCATCTGCTTCAGCTGTTCTTTTTGTTTATTGTTGAACGTATTTTTCATTTCCTGATCGCTTTCACAGGAGCAACCTTCACGAACCTTATTTCCGGAGAATTTTGCCCTTGTCTGATTTGTCTTCCGAGGCAGCATGGATTAATGCTTCAAAACAAAACGAATAACAGAAACTGCAATTCTCCCTCCTGTTCATAAAACAGGAGGACTCTTTTCTCTTATTCTTCTGAAATTTAATTTGTATTTTATTGCAATAATAACAATTTCTGCATATAATGAAAGGAATGAAAGGATTACAGCTTTTTCACAAAAAAAAAATCCATACTATATTTTTGAGGGAAGTTGCTGATTTTAAGATACTGCTTAAGGCATAGATATTCCATAGTAAAAAAAGTTTATTGTACATCAGAAAACTTAAATTTTCTGCCCCTCAAATTAATTTACTTTTTCCTGAAATTATTGATGTTTAAGATTTCAAACTTAGTTTGGGAAATATTATAAAAAAACTAATTTAGCAGCCCATTACAGTAACTGTTTAAAACCAAAAGTGTGAAAATTTTAAAAATCAAATTGCACTGGCAAATCCTGATTGCTCTTGTACTTGCTGTTTTATATGGTATATTTTTACCACAGGGAGTGAAATACATCCATTGGATGGGTGAAATTTTCCTTACAGGCCTAAAAATGGTAATTATCCCGCTTATCCTGAGTTCCATTATTTCAGGAGTTACCGGCATGGGTAGCGGTAAAAATCTTGGTCGTTTAGGACTTAAAACAATTATCTATTATCTAAGCACCAGCATTATTGCTATTGTAACCGGATTGGTTTTGGTAAATATTATTCGTCCGGGAGTAGGTGTAGAAATGGGATTTACTCAAAAAGTAGAAGGACTTACCGAAAATGTTGGTTCGCTTTCCGATATTATGATGCGCATTGTTCCGGCCAATATTTTTGAAGCAATGGTTAATGGCGACATCTTACCTATAATATTTTTTGCCCTGGTTTTTGGAGTTTTCATATCACAAACTGCAGATAAATACAGGATACATCTGACAACTTTTTTTGAAGCCTTCTTTGAAGTAATGATGAAAATGACAATGTTTATCGTCAGATTCACACCCCTGGGAATTTTTGGCATTGTTGCATATGAGGTGCAAAGGAATTCCGAACAGCTGGCCAATTTAGCCGGTAGTATGGCCATTTATATGCTTACTGTTTTTCTTGCACTCATGATACATGCCTTTATAAGCCTTCCTTTAATTCTACGCTTTTTTGCCAAGGTGAATCCCTATAAACATTTAAACAACATGCTGACTCCTTTGATTACAGCCTTTTCAACAGCCTCATCGAGTGCAACATTACCTCTAACCATGGAAGCAGTTGAGCATAAAAGCGGAGTATCAAATAAAATTTCAAGTTTCACCTTACCTCTTGGAGCTACCATCAATATGGATGGAACAGCCTTATATGAATGTGTAGCAGCAATGTTCATTGCCCAGGTATATGGGATTGATATGACTTTTGCAGAACAAATGATTGTAGTAGTAACTGCTTTAATGGCATCAATCGGAGCTGCTGGCATTCCAATGGCAGGGCTGGTAATGCTGACTGTAATTTTAACGGCTGCCGGGTTACCACTTGAAGGAATTGGATTAATAATTGCTGTAGACTTGCTTCTTGACATGCTTCGAACTGCTGTAAATGTGTGGAGCGATAGCTGCGGTGCAGTAATCATTGCAAGAACAGAAAATGAAAAAACGTTACTGGAAGCATAAGCGATTTTTTGATTAAAATTGATAATAAAACAAATAATCAGAATAATATGAAACATATAGTTCTTAAATTTTTTGTTTTGTCTGTTCTTATATTTAACCTCACAAATTGCAGAAAAAATAATCCAGATGTTTTGTATGTACGCAGCTATCTGAAGGAGATTAAAGCTGCCCGTAAAGAAATTATTTTTTACATGGCAAGAAATTCTGTCCCAGGGGCAACTTTCGCCGTTGCGAAAGGAGGAAAAATTGTTTATTCTGAAGGAATGGGTTTGGCCTCCAAAGATTTGGAGGTGCCAGTTACCCGTACCACAAAATTCAGAATTGGTGAACTTTCCGAGAACTTCACTTCATTGATTTATCAAAAACTGATAGAAGAGCATATCTTAATCCCCGACTCCACTGTTCACTTTTATTATCCGGAATTTCCCGAAAAAAAATATAAAATACCCATTCGCCATCTGGCACAACATACTTCAGGAATCAGAGAGCCGGGCTCAAATGAAGATGATTGGATAGGACTGCATATGTCCATTCAACGAGGTATTGAAAATTTTATGAATGATTCACTTATTGCTCCTCCGGGATCATACTTTTTGCCCAGTATATTTAATTACAATTTGTTGGGTGCGGTGATGGAAAAAGTTACAGGAATCCATTTCAGCAGCCTGCTTAAAAAATATGTAACCGACACTTTGGGATTGGAAAACACTATGGTCGACAGTCCTTTTAAAACAATTAAAGGCCGTTCAGATTATTTTGATCATAATGTAGTTGCTCAGGTAGTACCTTCCACATTTCGGGATATGAGATACAGGGCTCCTTCCGAGGGATTACTGTCAAATGCCGAAGATCTTGTGAAGTTTGGAAATGCTTTGCTTTTTTCAGAATATATTTCAAAAGAAATGAGAAAAAGGCTTTTTGAACCCCTGGTGCTTGAAAATGGCAACAGGATAAAAATGGTAAATGGCTGGGTTGTGCTAAAAGATAAAAATAATCGGGTGGTATATGGAAAGAGTGGAAATATAACCGGAGGAAGTGCAGCTGTTTTAATTTACCCGAAAGAAGAACTGGTGGTTGCTTGTGCAACTAACCTGAGTTCACTTTCGGAAGATGATATACCTGTTTTTGAAATAGCCAACCAATTTTTACTTGATAATCTTCCGGATCGAAAACAGGAAACTAAAACCCAAGATTCGCATTAAAAAATATCGGATTCACCTAGACTTCAGAAAAAAGTGATTCTACAAATTCTCTTCTTCTGAAAACTTGCAAATTTTCCATTTTTTCACCAATTCCAATATATTTAACCGGAATTTTAAACTGATCGGAAATGCCAATCACTACTCCCCCTTTGGCTGTTCCATCTAATTTTGTGAGTGCCAAAGCAGTTACTTCTGTTGCCTTGGTAAACTGCTTCGCCTGTTCAAAAGCATTTTGTCCGGTAGAACCATCAAGAATAAGTAATACTTCATGAGGAGCTCCAGGCACAATTCGTGCCATTACTTTTTTAATCTTTGAAAGTTCGTTCATCAGGCTTACCTTATTGTGCAAACGCCCCGCTGTATCAATGATAACTACGTCGGCGTTATTTTTTTGACCTGAGGAAAGCGCATCGAAAGCAACCGAAGCAGGATCTGCACCCATCTTTTGCTTAACAATGGGAACATCTACCCGCTTCGCCCAAATCTCAAGCTGTTCAATAGCTGCAGCTCTGAACGTATCAGCAGCACCCAAATATACTTTTTTACCTGCATCCTTAAACTGATAAGCCAGTTTTCCAATAGTGGTTGTTTTCCCAACACCATTTACACCAACCACCATAATTACATAAGGTTTTTCTGTATCAGGAAGATCAAACTCAGAAGCATCTCCTGTGTTATTTTCTTCAAGCAAGGCAACAATTTCTTCCTTAAGTATATTATTCAACTCCTCAACTCCAAGATATCTGTCGCGTGCAACACGTTCTTCTATTCTTCTGATTATTTTAAGAGTGGTGTCAACCCCTACATCGGATGAAATTAAAATTTCTTCAAGGTTATCCAGCAATTCTTCGTCAACTTTCGATTTACCTGCAACTGCACGTCCCAGTTTCTTAAATACACTTTCCTTTGTTTTCAAAAGACCTTTATCGAGGTTTTCCTTTTTGCTTCTTGTGAAACTACCGAATATTCCCATTGATTCTTTATTTGAAGTGGTTAAAAATAATCATTTTTCCTCTGAAGAAAGGCAGGTACCAAAACAAAAAAAGCTTCCACCCTGTTTGATGAAAGCTTCTTCCGCACTCACAGTCCTATATTATTGTTTTGAAAAATAATCTTTAACCTCATCATTAATGATAACTTCTTCCTTAAAAATATATGCACCTGTTTCAGGTGATTTGACCATTCTAATTACTTTTGAATGACCTTTTCCTGCTCCTTTTTGTAAAGTTGCAACCGTCTTCTTTGCCATAGTTAAAAGTATTTATTTAATTTCTTTATGAACAGTAACTTTCTTTAAAATCGGGTTGTATTTTTTAATTTCCAACCGGTCAGGTGTATTCTTACGGTTTTTAGTAGTAATATACCTTGAAGTGCCTGGCATGCCACTATTTTTATGCTCAGTACATTCCAGAATTACCTGAATTCTCGCGCCTTTTCCTTTTTTTGCCATTACAGATTTTCTTTAATTTTTTTCTATAAATCCTTTTTCAGTTGCATCCTTTATGGCCGCTACTATGCCTTTTTTGTTGATGGTGCGTAACCCTGCTGCTGAAACTACTAATTGTACCCAACGATTTTCATTCGGAATATAAAACTTCTTTCGGAATAAATTTACGTTGAATTTCCTTTTCACACGGCGTTTTGAATGGGAAACATTATTACCCACCATCGCACTCTTTCCTGTTATTTGACAAACTCGTGACATTTCTTATTTAATTTCTTGATGTACAAATCAACACGTTTTTTAACGGCTTGCAAAGAAAATACTTTTTTAATAAATAATCAAGTTGTTCGTTAAGTTTTTCAAAAACAAATAACATCCATATGTTATTTCTGCTCAAAACCTGAAATATTATGCCAAACATTCAATTATAAATTTACCGGATGTGATGATTATTCTCAAAAAATGGGGAATTAATCAACAAAATCCAATATTCTTTTTCCAAAGCATCAATCCATTTCTTCCTTTTCAATCCAAAAAGAATCAAAGTATTTTTCATTTTTATCCTTAAACTACTGGCGAAATTCACCAAATATGAAATTTATAGTACTATTAAAAAAAATTATGGCATAATTTTCCCATTTAATCAGCATACTCTTTAAATATTTGGCAGATTTATTTCTAATACACTTTCATGAAAACAAGCAAACCGGTTATAACTGTAAGCATCATTCTATCTACTTTGGCAATCGTGATAATCCTGGCAGCACTATTTATAGAAAATTACATTGAAAATGAACTGCAAAACCGTCAGGTTGGGTCGTATATTATTCATAGTGGGGGAACAAACGTTAACCTTCTTTTGCGTCAGGTGAAGATTAAAAATGCAATTGCTGAAGATTCTGTAACTCATCAAAAATCTAGCATTTCAGAAATTAAAGCAACCGGAATTCACATCTTCCCATATATTTTTAACAATAACATAATTATCAATAGTCTGCTCATTAAAAATTCAAGAATATCATTAATTCAAAACGAATCTAATGAGAAAAAACTCAATAAAGCTGACAATAAAAAGGAAGGAGATATAAAGCAGATTCGGATTAACAAACTGAAAGTATTGGATGCAGTATTGGCATTGAAAAAGCAGACATCGGATAAATCGGATACTATATTTTCCTTTAAGGCAGAGTTCAACCTATGGAACCTTACAAATAGCAACACGGAAACATTAAATTTTGAAAATTATTCAGCTGAAAAGTTTCAGCTGCAGTTAAACAATGGTAAATATAACCTTCCCGGAAAATTATATCGCCTGCAGTTTGATAAGCTGACATTCAATTCTGAACAGGAAGTTCTAAGGCTGGAAAATTTATATTTTTCATCCATTTACCAGAAGTATGAAATTGCAAAACAAACGGGTGTAGAAACCGACTGGTACAACTTTTCCCTGCAATTATTTGAAATAAAGCGTATAGATATGAATGCACTGTTACAAGACACTGCTGTTGTTTTCCAAAAAGCTTTACTGGAAAATCTGGATGCAGTTGTTTTCAGGGATAAACGTCCTCCCTTTCCTGAAAAACCGGATTCAAAATTGCCCATGGAAATGCTGAATAACCTGCCTTTTGATTTTCACTCCGATTCTATAGAAATTAAAAACTCAAACATTATTTATGAAGAACATGCAGAAAAAAGTATTGAACCGGGAACAGTATCTTTCAATCAACTTTATGCAACCATTTATAATTTAAGCACTATGGGCGATTTAATTGGTGGCCCGACGGCCATGTCTGCCAGAGCAATGGTAATGAATGAATCGTTGCTGAAGGCTGAATTTATTTTTCCAAATAAAATATATTCTAATAAGTATAAGGTATCAGGAAGCCTGAAGCCCATTAATATTGCAAAATTCAATCCGATGATTGTTCCCACCGCCTTTGTCAGAGTAAATGAGGGCCAGATTAAACGGATGGAATTCGATTTCACCTATAATAATAACAAATCTGAGGGAAACCTGGTTTTGGAATATGAAAATCTTGACATCAGCTTACTTGATAAAGAAGATGGATCACAAAAAAAAATTAAGACTTTTATTACCGAAACCTTCATTCTGCAAAATGATAACCTTAAGCAGGAAAATTCCTACCAAAAAGGTTCCATATCATTTGAACGAGATAAAAAGAAATCCATTTTCAACTACTGGTGGAAATCTCTTTTTAGTGGAATAAAGGATATATTGGCCTTTTAAAATGCAGGTCATAAATAAATAGATGCTGGGCAAAATCCAGCAATAATGGCAGCTTAATTATCAATATATCATACCTGAATAAGGAATGAAACAGTTAATGAAAATTACTGTCTGGATTTGTCATCAGATGTTTTCTTTTTTCCAAACTTTTATAGAAACTTATTGAATCTAATAAAGTGTTTACTTATGGAGTCTTTAGCAACAATCTCAGCCTGCAATTTTACGTTGATATTTTTTATAACACTCATTGTGCTGCGTCAGCAAATCAATTAGTTCCTCAGAATTTAAATTTTGACTGTTTTTAATAAGTTCAATAAGCGACATTTTCCGAAAAGGGTTAAAAATACATTCCTCTATCGTATCATTGAGCGGACATTCCAAAATTAGTTCATTAAAATAAGTCTTGTTTTTCATCTTTTGGTTTTGAATTTAAACAGTCGATATTAAAATTCAAAATTATCAAAAGTTCAACAAATTCTTTTTATAAAGGATACTGAATGGAAAGGTATATTTTGCTGATAAGCTCATTGAAATTTGCTGATATTGTGGAAATATTATTTTAAATCACTATAGGTAAATATAGAAATTTAAAAGACCAGCTTCATTGCTGTTTAATTTATCTCCAGTCAAAAAAAAACCAGAAATTTAATAACAAATAATTTACATAAATCGTTGCCTGGTAAAATAACAGAAGTTTATCCTGGATAAATTAAAATTTTGATACTGTATCTTGCATGTAAATCAAGCTCTCTATTTGAAATTTATGCTTTTAGCCAAACAATCGTACCAAAACATCTTTCAGCTACTATTTTTAAACACGACTAATAACTACAAATTGATCACTGCCTTAATGGCTCCATTTTTATAACCTGCCACCATTTCAAATGCAGTCGCAGATTCTTCAAATGGGAACAAATGAGTAACCATTATTTCCAGATTTACCTTTCCATCTACCACTAAATCAATAGCTTCCTGCACACAATGGTTTTGTCTGCGAATATTTATAACCGTCAACTCCTTCCGGCGCATCAGATCCATATCAAATGTATATTGTGCCGAGGATGGAATTCCTACCAGCACCAATTTACCTCCCGGTTTAAGTGCCATTACTCCATTAGAAACAGCATCCTGTTCCCCACTGGCTTCGAATACTACATCAACCAACAGTTCTTCAAACTCTTTTACTTTTTCACCTACATCATCAACTACCGGATTAATACAATACCGGGCGCCAATTTGGGAAGCTTTTTTAAGTCGGTACTCCAAAGGTTCAACTATTCCGGCATTGGAAATTCCATCAGCCATCAGCTTTATTAAAATACTTAACCCAATTGGACCTGCCCCAAATATCAGAACAGAACTATTGACATCTTCAATATGTGCCTGCTTTACTGAATATATACCAATGGAAAAGGGTTCAATCAAGGCTGCCTGTATCGGATTGAGTTTACCCGAAACAGCAAAACAAGTATATGAAGGCATGACAATAAATTCCGACAAGCATCCTTCAAGCTGGCCTGGGCACCCCAGAAAGTTGTTGTTACGACAGGTATGCGGTCTGCCGTTAAGACATTGATCGCAATGCCTGCAATGCACTGCCGGATCTACAACTACTAAATCACCTACCTTAACATTTTCAACATCAATACCCACATCAGCAACTATTCCGGAACATTCATGCCCAACAGCAAACGGATATTCTACTACCTGGGTTCCAATTTTTCCTTCACTGTAATAATGAATATCAGAACCACAGACTCCAATTGACAAAATTCTGATTTTAACATCATCATTCCTGGCTACCATGGGTTCAGCTACTGAAATCACTTCCATTTTCCGTATACCTGTCAATACTATCTTTTTCATTTTTTTCATTTTTCTCCGTCAAATTGCCTTTTTTTATTAATACCCGATTTATTACAAATCAGCTTTTTACAAATATAACAACGTTTGTTATTAACACTTATTAATATTTTTTTTAATATATTTTATTTTAGAGCCATATTTATATTATATTAGCAAAGTTTTAACACCATGTTAAATTAATGTTATTTGAAACACTACCTTTTCTCTGTTAAGCCAATATTTATTACAGGTCTAACTAAGCTGGAACTATGAGCTACCGGGTTATCAATGTTAATGATAACCCTTTTTTTATGCAATTTCTGAAATAATATTCCTTAAAACGGAAAAGGAAAAGTATACCTGTCAGGCGCAATCAGGCAGGATAACTATCCCATATACCCAAAGGACCGAAAGAAGCAAAAAAGAGAATATATAACTCCCCATTCCACAAGTCACTAGTGATTAAATGGAAAACCAAAAAATGAGTTTCAGCATAAATGCATTTTCAGCTTTTACCTTATTTATTCCTTTAAAGCTTTCAAAAAGAGAAGGTTGATAAAAATTTTCTTGTCTAAAACGGTTGTTTGTCCAAACAAAATAAAAAGTTGAACCTGTTTGATACTCCCAACGAAAAACAAAATTGGAACGGAATTCCTGGAAATTGAAATCAGGATTATCTCTCGAAAGGTTTCGTATCAAGTTCAAGTTTTCATCGACCAGCATCCTCTCTCCATTCACGGTTTCAATTATTAGCGGGGAAAACCGGTTTGTAATTTCTGGTGATTTTGAATCGGCAACCTTTCTGAAGTTGTTATATTTTCCGACTGAAGCATATGGATTCCCATAATATTGAAATGAAAGCTCTGGTGTGACAAATAATTCAGCCCTTATTGTGGTGGAGATAGTTTTTCTGTCAATAGTTCCTACAATATACTCCCGTTTATCAGCAATTAATTTTTGCATTACATACTGACTGTTGTTGGACATAAAGGAAACGCTTGTATTGGATATTAGACTAAATTGGTTATTGATTAACAATTGGGCATAAATACTGTATTGCTCTGTGTAGGATATATTATCATCATTCCATTTAAATTGTGGGCCGCCACCCAGAAAAAGATTTTTACTGCTGTTGGACTGGAAAAAAATCCGAGCTGAATTGTTGCCGTCGATTCGTAAAGCAGGACCTCCTCGCAACTGACGAGTATCAACCTGATACATCTCCCTTCCACCAATAAAATCCACTTTCCACAGATTTTTTAACTGCAGCCGGATTCGTCCTGAAATTTCATCTCCCAGTTTTTCCCCTCCAAAACTTCGCTTGTGAATTTGCTCCAGTTCGATATAATAGCTGTTCAGAATACCTTTAGGCTTATTTATCCAATAACGCATATTCACACCCTGATTTAAATAATCAGCCTGCCACAAATAGCCTACATCGTTTAGTTCAACTCCAGGTGATCTCCAATCAAATGATCCTGTCATTCTCAACTTTCCGCTACGTTTTCCACCCTTCAGTTCTCCCCCCCATCCTTCCATACTCTTCAATGATGGATTAAAATCAATATGTCCGGCATCTTCTCTTTGGTACAAATGCCGTGAGTCGAGTTGCAGAGAAGCAATTGCTTCTTCGCTCCCGTTCACCTGTGAAAAGAAGCTCTTAAAATCAACAAAGTATTTACGATTCAACCAATTATGCTGAAAATCGATTCCTCCTACCTGTGAACTTTTAGGAAGACGATCGAGCTGTTCATCCTTTATATCCCGAAATGTAGACGTGCCCATTGCCCCCAGAACAGTTTTACCATGATTAAAATCCTGTTTGATTCTTCCAATAAAATAATTTGTAAATGGTTCAACTGCTTCTTTTCTCCTGTGCCTTTCGGAAGTAATTACAGCATATTCACGTGAAGTCATACTATTAATAAGGCCAAGTGACAAACCTGAATAATTTTTACCAGTTAGTTTAACGGCATTTAGTATGGACGAACGATCGGGCATTTCCAGTTCTTCATTATCGCCTGCAACAGGATAATAAACTGGAGCTGCCCCTATTCTTCTTGAATAAAAAAGAAGATCACCACCTGTTTCATAATCGAGAATACTATTCCCTTCCAGAAAAAATGGCCGCTTTTCATTGTAAAAAACTTCGTATGATGTAAGGTTTAACTCAGAAGGATCTGCCTCTACCTGACCAAAATCGGGATTAATGGTATAATCAAGCGTAAAATTGGATGTAACACCAATTTTCCCATCCAGACCTGCACCTGAAGAGAGTGCATAATGATCCGGATTCCCCTGAGCAGGTAAATATTTTGTTTTTATATAAGGTAGCAATTCAAAATTTCGTTTGTTGGGTATATTTTCTATCCCTTTTAATTCGCCAAAAATATAGACCATAGCCGGAGCATCTACCGGTATCAATTTCCAGTGATCTTCTTCATTTAATCTGTCAATCCATCTCATTATATGCATTCCCCATACATGATTCCTGTTATTTGCATATCTCAGTTGATTAAATGGAATACGCATTTCAACAAACCAGGCACTATCACTTTTTGTAGCTTTCCCATCCCACACAGCATCCCAGTTATAGTCCCAACCCTGTTCACCTAAATGCATAAAATCAATCTTTTGCCCTGCTGCGGTAACATCAAATTCAAATGCTGATTGTTTATCGAAATAGGAATCCAGGGCAATACCAGCTATATCACCCATAATCTCATCCCTGCGGCCAAGTACATTCCTGATTTTATCAGGTTCATTATCGTAACAAACTATTGCAACAAACAAATGGGTATCGTCGAATAAAATTTTAAACTTTGTTTTTTGTGATGCAGCTTTTGCCTGCAAAGGCTGCTGTTGGATAAAATTTCCTTCCCATTTACCTTCCTTCTGCCAGCAATCATCATCAATATATCCGTCTATCTTAGGTTTTGAAGTTGTACGAGTGGCATAATAAATTTTCTTCTCACTGGCATACCGATTAACCATAGAATCATCGGAAAGTGAATAATTGAAATCCTGTGATTGTGAATTCAGTGAAATTAAATTAAAAAACACAAAAAGAATTTGTTTAAAATTCATTTAGGTTAAAGTTTTTTTGGAGTATCAAAAATAATAGGATTGCTGAAACAAAAAAACTTTAAACCTGATTTGAGTTGTATTTTTTGAACATGCATTTCCACGATTCAAAAAGAATTTGATAAATCTGTGGTAAAAATGGCAGATTTACAAATATTAACATTACATTATTTGGTGGAGAATGACTGAGATTTAATTTTAGAGCCTCATAAAATAACCAAAAATAGGAATTTTAAACATTTTGAATACAACAAGGTTAATAATTGGTGTATTTTAAAAAAAAGACAAAGTTAATGCATGATATAACAAAAATCCTGGTTGCCAATCGTGGAGAAATAGCTGTGCGTATTATGCGAACCTGCAGGGAAATGGATATAGCTACTGTGGCTGTTTTTTCTGATGCCGACAGGACCTCCCAACACGTTCGCTATGCCGATGAAGCCTGGTACATCGGAAGTGCTCCTTCATCGGAAAGCTACCTTAACATTGAAAAGATATTGGATACTGCAAAAAAAAGTGGGGCAGTTGCCATTCATCCGGGATATGGATTTTTATCGGAAAATGCCCATTTTGCAAGAAGATGTCAACAGGAAAAAATAATTTTTATAGGCCCTTCCCCTGAAGTTATTGAGCAGATGGGAGATAAAATTAAAGCACGCGAAAAAATGATCAAAGCCGGAATTCCGGTTGTGCCTGGAACAGAAGGAAGTGTTGAATCCGAAGAGGAAGTGCTGGCTGCAATACGAAAAATAGGATTGCCTGTAATGATAAAAGCATCGGCAGGTGGCGGCGGAAAAGGCATGAGGCTGGTACATAGCGAAAATGAAATCATTTCAGCAGTACGTGCAGCCCGTTCTGAAGCAAAAACAGCCTTTGGTGACGATGCTGTATATATTGAAAAATACATTTCTTCCCCGCATCACATTGAATTCCAGATTCTGGGTGATAATCATGGGAATGCCATTCATCTTTTCGAAAGGGAATGTTCCGTTCAGCGGCGTCACCAAAAAATGATAGAAGAGACACCATCCCCGCTTATGACACCCAAACTTAGGGAAGAAATGGGCAATGCCGCCGTTGAAGCAGCCAGAGCAGTAAATTATTCAGGAGCAGGGACTATTGAATTTCTGGTTGACGACAACCTGAATTATTATTTCCTCGAAATGAATACCAGGCTGCAGGTAGAACATCCAATTACTGAAAGAGTAACAGGCATTGATCTTGTCAAGCAGCAGATAAAAATTGCAGAAGGAAATATCCTGGATTTTAAACAGCAACAACTCATCCAAAGAGGCCATTCCATCGAATGCCGGATTTATGCAGAAGATCCGGATAATAACTTTATGCCTAGCCCCGGAAAAATCTTTAAAATCTCAGAACCACATGGACTGGGAGTGCGCACCGATGGATATGTCTATGAAGGATATGAAATCCCCATTTATTACGACCCCATGATTTCGAAACTGATTGTTTGGGGAAGTTCAAGGGATGAAGCAATCAGAAGAATGAGACGTGCGCTGTATGAATATAAAATTACAGGTGTGAAAACATCCATTAAATTCCTGGAGCGGATAATGAGTACTCCGGATTTTATTGCCGGTAATTACAATACCCATTTCATAGAAAAAAACCAGGCCCATTTAATGGCCGAAGAAAGCTGCTCTGCCTGTGACGACATGGTGGTCATTGCAGCTTATATCGACTACTTTTCTAAGATCAACCGGATTCAGGAAAACAATAAAGAATTTGCTCCCGCACAAAGCAAATGGAAAAAAACATCCTATTTTAATCATTTTTAAAGAAATTTATGTCACTTGAAATAAAGATTAATGATCGTACATCGTTGGTGAAAATGATTAGCCAGAATGGAAATATTCTTGAAATTGAAGTGGATGGAAAAATACATCATGTTGATTTGCTGCATACTCCTGACGGAACATTTTCAATTATTGAAAATGGAAAATCATACAATATAGAACTGGTTCCGAAAATGCAGCCAAAAAAATATACGGCACATACCCTTTACAATTCCTATAATATTGAAATTATTGATGCAGAAGCCCGGTATCTCATTAACCGGAGTTCAAACGGAGCTGTAAGCCTCGAAAAAATAATCATTTCTCCCATGCCGGGTAAAGTGGTAAAAGTTCTTTTAAAAGAAGGTGATGTTGTGCAAAAAGGTGAAACTGTCGTTATTATCTCTGCCATGAAAATGGAAAGTGAGTACAAATCACCTGCAAGTGGTATCATTAAAAAAGTCAATGTAAAAGAAGGCGAAACCATCGAAGGCAATCAAATACTAGTTGAAATAGAATAAACCTGTTTATTATATGGATTTAAATGAAAAATACAATCAGCTCGAAGAATTAAATAAAAAAGCAGAGCTGGGTGGAGGAATTGAACGTATTCAGAAGCAACATAGTGCAGGTAAAAAAACTGCGCGCGAACGCATTCTTCAATTGCTCGACCCCGGAACGTTCAATGAAGTTGACAAACTGGTAACTCACCGCAGTCATGATTTTGACATGCAGAATAAAAAAATTCCGGGTGATGGATTGATTGCCGGTTATGGAAAAATCAGCGGAAGATTGATTTATGTTTTTGCACAGGATTTTACCGTATTTGGTGGATCACTAAGCCGGGCTAATGCCGATAAAATAGTAAAAATACAAAACATGGCCCTGCAAATGGGAGCACCTGTTATTGGTCTTAACGATTCGGGAGGCGCCCGTATTCAGGAAGGTGTGGAAAGTCTGGCCGGATATGCCGATATCTTTTACAATAATGTAATCTCATCTGGTGTCATTCCACAAATCTCTGCCATATTGGGTGCCTGTGCCGGAGGTGCTGTATACTCACCTGCTCTTACCGATTTCATTTTTATGGTGGACGAGAAAAGCCATATGTTTGTTACCGGCCCCGATGTTATTCGAACGGTTACACACGAAGATGTGACCAAGGAAGAACTAGGTGGTGCAAAAACACACAGCACAAAAAGCGGTGTAGCCCATTTCACGGGCTCCGATGAAGAGCAGACCCTGGTAATGATACGAGAGCTCATCAGCTTTCTTCCTTCAAATAATATGGAAGATCCACCGGTAAAATCCACTATCGATCCATCCGACAGAACTGATGAAAACCTTCAGAACATGGTTCCTGCCGATCCGAACAAACCATACGATATGCATGAAATCATCCAGATAGTAATTGACAACAAACATTTTCTGGAAGTACAGCCAAGATATGCTCAAAACATTATCTGCGGATTCGCTCGTTTTGCTGGCCATCCGGTTGGAATTGTAGCCAATCAGCCAGCTCATCTGGCAGGTGTGCTCGATATAAATTCCTCGACCAAAGCTGCACGCTTTGTCAGATTCTGCGATGCCTTTAACCTGCCGCTAATCACTTTTGTTGATGTTCCTGGTTTTTTACCCGGTACTGCTCAGGAATTTGGGGGAATCATAAAACATGGCGCAAAGTTGCTATATGCCTTTTCAGAAGCAACAGTCCCTAAAATAACCATTATTACTCGCAAAGCTTATGGCGGGGCCTACGATGTAATGTCGAGCAAACACATCGGCGGCGATCTGAACTTTGCCTATCCCACAGCTGAAATTGCAGTTATGGGACCTGAAGGCGCCATTAATATTCTCTATCGTAACAAGTTTTCTGATGAGGAAAGGGTGAATGCAGTCAACGAATACCGCGAAAAATTTGCAAACCCTTATAAAGCTGCTTCATTAGGTTATATCGATGAAATTATTCATCCGAAAGATACGCGTAAAAAAATCATTGGCGCTTTGGAAATGACACGAAATAAACGAAAATCAAATCCTCCTAAAAAACACGGTAACATTCCGCTTTAAATAATGACCCTGATTATATCCTTGCTGCATTTGCTGCAGGGATTTTTTTAAACAGTTTCAGAGATTAATGCAGGAGGATTTGTATTGATTAACTGTCCATTCAAAACTTTCTCATAATAAATCAGGTAGTTTTTTGCCATTACTCTTGAATTGAAATTTTCCTGCGCATATTCATGGCAAAGCTTTCGGTTGAAAGAACCAATTTCTTTAAAAGCAAGGGCTAATTCTTCCATTGAGTCGGAAAGAAATCCCATATCGGATGCAACCAATTCAGGAAGTGAACCATAGTTGGTGCCAAGTACAGGACAACCAAGATATAAACTTTCAATTACTGCCAGGCCAAAAGGCTCATGCCATAAAACAGGAAAAATAAGGGCTTTTGAATGCCTGATTAGTCCATTTTTTTCCTCTCCTCCAACCATACCGTAAAATGTAGCCCACCTTGATGAAGTAAATCTGAGCCCCATCTTTAAGTTAATCCGGGATCCACCCAATATTTTAATTTCCGTTTTGTTCTGATGTGCAATTTTAATTGCCCCCCTTACATTCTTTACCTTCCAGGCAGCTTTCCCCAAAAAATGAACATAATTTGCTTTCGTTCTGAAAACAGGCTGCCCATATTCATTCCAGTCTAATCCATTATATACATATGCCTCCGAACCATATCTCATAGCATGATTTGCGGATACAAAAATGGTGTTATGAAAAAAACGTACTCCCTGAGGTAAATTTCCATGAACCGTAACAAGATAAGGAAATTGAATTTCTTCGTCGGGTAAAAAATGAAAATTAATAATATCGGTATCCTTTGGAACCTGTTCATTGTAAGGCAAACGAGGATTAAGAACCAGAACATTGGCAAACGAACAACTGGAGCCTTCTGCTGCCAGAAATGTAATATCATGGCCAAGTTTCTTCAATTCCAGTCCCAGATTCCAGACTACACGTTCTGTGCCTCCATATTTTAACGCCGGAATTTTGCTGTTGCTTACCAGAAGAATATTCATCGGTAAAGTTTTTTTTAATAAATCACTTAATAAAATAAAAAACAAATTTATTTGCAAAAAAAAACTGCAGTTAAAAAAAAGAACAAATTATAAAAAGATCCTTTATACAATAATTTGAATAGTAACAATTTATTTCTATTTTTGCGCCTCCAAAATTAAAAGTGTTTAATTAAAAAATTAATGATTATGTCGAATCAGTATGAAACCGTTTTCATTTGTACTCCCGTTTTATCTGAGCCACAGGTAAAGGAAACGGTAAAAAAATTCATGGACATCATTGTCAGCAATGGTGGTGAGATGATCCATGAGGAAGACTGGGGAATGAAAAAACTGGCTTACCCCATTCAGAAAAAATCAAGCGGCTTTTATCATCTTTTTGAATTTAAAGCTCCCACAGATTTCATTTCCAAACTGGAAATTGAATTTCGCCGTGATGAACGGGTTATCCGGTTCATGACAGTGGTCCTTGATAAATATGCTGTTGAATACAGTGAGAAAAGAAGAAGACTTCAAAAAGAAAAAACAGAAAAAAAGGAGGCATAACAAATGGCACAAAATACAAGTGAAATCAGGTACCTGACTCCCCCGTCGGTAGAGGTTAAGAAAAAAAAATATTGCCGTTTCAAAAAAAGCGGAATCAAATATGTTGATTATAAAGATCCGGAATTCTTGAAAAAGTTTCTCAACGAACAGGGTAAAATCTTACCCCGCCGCCTTACCGGTACCTCTCTAAAATTCCAGCGCAAAGTGGGCAAGGCAATAAAACGTGCCCGCCAGATAGCTTTGCTGCCTTATGTAACCGATATGTTGAAATAAAAAGGAGACTTTTGAAATGGAAATTATATTAACACAAGATGTAGAGCGGCTGGGAAGCAAAGACGATGTGGTAAACGTAAAGGATGGTTTTGCCCGCAACTTCCTCATTCCGCAAAAGAAAGCAGTTATGGCTACCAGTTCTGCAAAAAAAATACTGAGTGAAAACATTAAACAACGTGCCCATAAAGAAACACGAATGAGGCAGGAAGCCCAGGCAATTGCTGATAAACTTGCAAATAAACACGTGAAGATCGGTGCAAAAATCAGCTCTTCCGGTAAAATTTTTGGTTCGGTAAATACCATTCAGGTTGCTGAAGCCATCAATAAAAAAGGATTTGAAATCGACCGTAAACAAATTTCACTTCCCGAGGACAGCATTAAAGAAGTTGGTACATACACAGCCAAAATAAAACTCTTTAAGGATGTTGTGGTTGACCTTGAATTTGAAGTAGTTGGAGAATAAACACTCACTGTAAAAAAATCGAAAAGAGGTTGTTTCAACAGGACAACCTCTTTTTTTTAAAGATAACCTGTTAATCCTATTTCCTGCCGGTTTACCTTTAATCCTCATTCCTGTTTTTATTTTCTTATTGAATGGGTATAACCAATATTCCTTCTCCTTATTTAATGCCTGCTGAAAAACTCCTTCTATGATTTTATATTACCTCCTTCAGGTACTCCTGTTGGACAATACATTTGCAGTATATCTCTTTATGAGTTGCAAATTTTTTAAAAAAGATCTCCTTCATTCCTGCTGAAAAATTTTCTGCCCGCCTGATTAAAAGGCACGGGAGTGCCATCCGCCATTGGGTAAGTTTTCAATCCTTGTCCTATTTTTTTATTTTTCAGATTAAAAATACAATACCAAACAGACAAATGATCTTTACCTTCTCCCTAAAATTGACACATTATTTTATCACTATTTTAACACTAAATACACATCATTATCACACATTTGTGACCTTAGTGTGAAGTTAGTGTGAAGTTAGTGATAAAATATACAGAAGTTAGGAAGGCTATGGTAATGTAAAAGGAAGTATGAATTGTTTGAAAAAGATTCATTTTACTATTTTCCGAAAAGTAAATGGGTACACCAAATTCAGATAAATTTAGTGTCTCATGAATTTATCCCTGATTTGTTTTTCTGACGGGCTTCTTTGGATTAAAACCAACTTTTGCACCTTGTTGGTTCCCATAACGTGTGAATGTAGTTGAATCAAAATAAATATTGAAAATCTCATCCCATGGAATTAATTCAGCTAAGACTACTCATCGGGTTTTTTTTGCTCAGATACTGGTGAGATGGGGTGTGAAAACATTCCAGGGAAAGTTGATTCGGAGAGACATAAACCGGGGCATGTGCAGCTTTTTTCTTGCTCTATTCATAAATCCTTGAACTTGTTTCTATAAGAATGGCGATAAGTTTCTATAAACCAAAGAAAGATAATTTCTCAGCAGATCCTATTTAGTAGCAATTATATTGCACTTTATTAATTATATTTCATTTCAGGTAAACATCTGAGGAATATGGAAAGAAACTCAGACGGGCAACAAATCCTTCCACATAAAACAACAAATTTACATTATAAATTTGCAGTTTTATTCATACTGCTGGACTCGTGCAGAAGTTTGGAATTCTCAGAATGGAAAAACCTTTATTGCCAGAAAAACTTATTAGCGGGCTGCAATGGTTTCAATTTCTATGAGCATACCCAATGGAAGTTCCTTCACGGCAAATGCAGCCCTGGCAGGTGAATTTTCTGAATAAAATTTTCCGTAAACCTCATTCATAGTCTTAAAATTTGTCATATCGCTAAGAAGGCAGGTTGATTTCACCACATCGCTGAAACTGTAACCTGCAGCATTAAGAATGGCTTCAATATTTTTCATTACCTGCAGGGTTTGTTCAGCTATACCGCCTTCAACTACGCTCATGGTAACAGGATCCAATGGAATTTGTCCCGAAATATATAGGGTATTGTTTACTTCCACAGCCTGGCTGTATGGTCCAATGGCTTTAGGAGCCTTTTCGGTATAAATAATTCGTTTCATAAAATAGATTTTAAAAATTATCGTAATGACTTTGCCGTTTCTGTATTTTCAGATCCTGCAACATTGATGACTTTGCATTAATCGTGAAGCTGTACTGCTTCATATAACCAAAGGGAACGAAATTAAAAGACATTGCCCAACAATGTAAATCGCGACTGACATTGAAGGTAGTAAAAGAAAATTCGCGGGCCATAATATCATAGTTGGTATTCATGGAAAGCCGCCATTTCTGAGTGAGGTTCATGTTGCCCCTGAAACCTACTGTCTGTGTAAATCTTCCTTTTTCGGAAGGGCGTCTTGGCCCGGAATAATTAAAATTATAATCGAGGCCGAAATCCCAAGGAACATTAAAATCATAATAATCTTCGTATTCTCCGGGCAACACCTTTTCCTCTTCAATCAGTTCCTCATTTCTGGCTGCCTGACGTTGGCCTTCTTTCGACCTGAAATTTAAACCAAAGGCAAGATTGGCACGGGTTAATCTGCCTAGTTTACCAAGTCCTGAACGTTCATTCCATGCATATTTATGAATTTTTGTTCCTGATTCATCCGTCATATATGGGTCTACTGTACCTCCCATGTTGATGCTTATACCCGCTACTGTAGTCCTTGCCCTGATACTGACAGGTGCCAGGTTAAGAGAATCGGCAATCAAATTATAGGAAGTACCAAAACTGAGGTTATCAATAATCTTAACTTTACGGAATGACTCTGTATCCTGAGTTTTTGTGGTGTCACGGGTGTCAACTACTTTAGCTTCAAGATTATTGTTTAATGAAAATGAAACATTTCCCTGGGCACCCCTGCCGGGCGATCCACCATAAATCCCTCCGGTATTTACATCATAATACCGGATAGTTCCAAGTGTGTCGATTTGAACAGGCTGCCAATACCCAAACCTTTCTGCACCAAAATCGGGTCTGTAACTAAAACTCAGGGAGGGAGTCATTTTATGCCTGATGCCTCTGATCTTGGAATTCGGGTTCCGGGGAAGGAACATACCGTATATATTTGTTGAGGAACTGACGTTGTATGAATAATCGTAAACCCTGTTCAGGCCGGTAATCGTATCAACATAAACAGTTTCAGGAAATCCCGGAATATTAAAATTTCCATTCTCCACATAGGTGTAATCGTATTTTTTAAAGTACCACCGTTCATTATAGTTAAACCCCGGAGTAACATTAATTTGATTAAACAAGTTAAAACTCGGTAATGATATAGGAATATTGTGCCGTATCCCATTTTTCCAGTCGCGGGTAAACGATTGATGCAATATCTCCTTTTCATGCGCAGTTACCGTATTCCGCAGGTTTCCGGTATAGTTGATGCCAAACTTCTCATACCACTTTAATCTCCCACTTCTGACTTTTGCCCTGAAAGGATATACCTTGGCCATGCTGAAGGTCATTTCAGGAAAGGTAAGCGTTAATGATGAGTCTACTGAATTTTGTGAATGCCTGAGGTTTACAGAAAGATTATAAGGTGTGTTTTCAAATTTCTTGGAATAAGAAATGCTCGATGACTTTTGACTCCGAAGATAATTTTCTGCCGTAACGGCATTTTGCCTGTCGTACCCGCTGGTTGAAAAATTCACACTGGCCGAAAAAGTCCGGGAGGGATTTGCCTTGGGATCCTGGCTGTGGTTCCAGGTAACAGCAAATTGAGGTGATCGGGTATAGGTATCAAGTCCACGTTCTCCATAAACATTCACATTATATCGAAAATCAAACCCTCCGCTGAATTTGTAGCGTAAACGATAGTTGGTATGAAATTTTGTTGCCCAGGAACCTTTTGAATATAAATCCCCCATCAACGACAAATCAAAATATTCATTGGCTGCCCAATAATACCCCCCATCCCTCAGGAAAAATCCCCGGTTGTTTTCTTCACCATACGCTGGAACAATGATGCCCGAAGAATAGGTGGGCGTATTTGGAAAATAGCCAAACGGTAAAATAGGGAAATAGATGGGAAAATCTTCGAGTACCATATAAGCAGGACCAGTTATAATTTTGTTGTTCGATATTACTTTTGCTTTGGTTAAATGCAAATAGTAATGTGGATGATCGGCATCACAGGTAGTATATTTTCCATCTTTCAGCACAAATGCTTCTGCCGATATTTTTTTGGTCCGGCGACTGTGAACAAAACCTTCACCCTGTTCTGTAACTACTTCAGTAATAATTCCCTTTTCGGTATCGAAATTATAACGGAGGGTCTCCGATTCAAATTCTTCTCTGCCATCTTTAAATATGGGTTTCTGCACAAGTGTTCCGGTTGAATCCTGAATCCCTTCAGCATATACCTCTTTTGTTTCAAGGTTGATTTCAATAAAATAGGCTGTCAGTTCAATTTTCTGATAAGTTACCTTTGCATTATTATAAAGGTAAACCTTTTGCCCGTCGAAAGAACCAATGATAGAATCATCAGCGGTATAATTTATAGGTGCCTCAATAACAGTTGTTGGGGTTTCAGTTGTACCCGCCACCGTATCAACAACTGTCGTATCGGCATACTGAGGCAACTCAGGAATTGAATCACGACCTGCTGGACGTGACACAACAGTATCGGGTGGAATAATGGTTTCCATTACTCCTGGTTTTGTTTCCTGGCTGAAAACCATCAGATAAGAAAAAACGAAAACGTATGTAACTACTATTCGGTACAAATTGATTCTGCATTAAAAACCGGGACAGAAGGCCCGACGTGCAAAAATAAAAATAAGGGCTATACCAGAGACGTAATAATTGTAAAATAAACCTAATATTTCATTTTTTGTTGTGAAAGTTAAAAGTAATGGAACCTATTCAGGAATTTCAAGAAAATATGTCAAAAATAAAAAAAGTATTTCCCTATAATAGATCCTGCCTAACCGAATAAAATCTTTTTTTTCGTTCATCAAATTAATTTAATACAAATACGTTGTATACCATGTAAACATAGAATACTTATGAATAAATTGTTTCTTTTTTGTTTTCTAATCTTTCCCGGTTTTCTTATCAGCAATCAGACGGCTGCTGATTTCAGTGAAAATCAACAATATAAAGATTCCCGCATCTTGACAGTGGTTATCGATCCGGGACATGGAGGCAAAGACGCAGGTGCTGCATATGGAAATGTACGTGAAAAGGACGTTGTGCTGGATATTTCACTAAAACTTGGGAATTACATTAAAGCAGCATTTTCTAATATTAACGTAATATACACACGCGATAAAGATGTTTTTGTACCATTATATCAAAGGGCACTCATTGCAAATAAAAACAAAGCTGATTTATTCATTTCAATTCATGTTAATGCCGTAACCCGGGGATCTGCACAAGGAACCGAAACATATGTTTTAGGCCAGCACCGGACAAGTGAAAATTTGGAAGTAGCAAAAAAAGAAAATGCTGTAATTTTGCTTGAACCAGATTATAAAACAACCTATGAAGGATTTGATCCCAATTTGCCTGAATCCTATATTATGTTTGAACTCGTCCAGGATGAATATCTCGAACAAAGTGCCATGCTGGCATCGGCAATTCAGAAACAGTTTAGAGAACGTGTAAATCGCATTGACAGAAGCGTTAAACAGGCAGGTTTTCTGGTTCTCCGGGAAATTGCAATGCCTGGAGTTTTAGTAGAAGCAGGCTTTTTAAGCCATCCCGCTGAACGCAGTTTTTTGCAGAGCGAAACCGGACGTGATTATCTGGCATCAGCCGTTTTCAGAGCATTTAGAGATTATAAAAAGAAAATTGAAGCCAAAAGTAATTTTCATCTCGTTACAACTCAAACAGATCCAACAGAATTACAAAAACCTGCTTCTGCAAATGATAAAAAAAAGACAACTGTATATTTTTCAATACAGATTGCCTCACTCTCCCATCCTGTTGATGTTATTCCTGCCAATTTTAAAGGAGAGAAATCTGTTTTCATGCAGAAATCAAACAACATCTACAGGTATTTTTCAGGAAATTTTACTTCAGCAGTAAATGCACGTGAAGAACAAAAACGACTAAGAAAAAAATTTAAAGACGCTTTTGTAGTTGCCTTTGAAAACAATGAGCTCATTCCATATGAAGAGGCAATACAAAAATTGTAATGTTTTTATGCTATTTTTGCATATATTCTTTTAAAGTTCCTAACTTATACCTTGCTTTTGTTTATTAAAAAAAAACAACGAATGAAGTCAAAATTTATACGACTGGGAATTTTAATTCTTGTATCATCTCTTATTCTGATTTGGGGATTAAGTTTTCTCAAAGGCAATGATATTTTTAGCCGGAATAATGAATATCATGTTATATATGAATCGGTTGATGGATTATCTCAATCGAACGACGTTTTAATAAGCGGATATAAAATCGGACAAGTAACCAACATTCGTTTTATGCCTGATAATTCCGGACGGCTCCTTGTATCAATTACTGTTGATGCATCTGTAAATATACCAATAAATTCAATTGCTCAGATAGTGAGTAGTGATATCATGGGAACACGTTCCATTAAAATCATATTAAGTGATTTAAATGTTTATTACGATGAAAATGATACCATCAGTGGTACCGTGGAGGCGGACCTGAAGGAACAGGTAAGTATGCAGGTACTCCCTCTTAAAAATAAAGCAGAAGAACTTCTGAGTACACTCGATTCTGCCATTACCGGCCTTGCCTTTCTTTTTGATGAGAACGCACAACGAAACTTTGCTGAGAGCTTTGAAAATATTAACCGGACAGTTTCTCATATCGAGAAAACTACTGCCGACCTGCAGGAAGTGGTTTCCCTTGAAAAAAATAATATGAGGGGAATTATCAATAACCTGGAAAATATAACCAGTACGTTTAGCCAGAACAGTCCTTCCATGGAAAACGCAATTCAAAACCTTTCAGCATTCAGCGACAGCCTGACACAGGTTCAGGTAGCTCCTTTAGTGAGAAATATTAATACAGCAGCAGAACAATTAAATACCTTATTCACTCAACTGGAAACAACCGATAATACTCTTGGTAGCCTGTTAAATGACGATCAGTTATACAATTCCGTTGAAAAGTTATCGGAAAACCTGAACTTACTTATGAGCGATATCCGGATTAATCCGGAACGCTACCTGAACTTCTCGGCTCTTGATTTAGGAAGAAAAGTATATGTTAATGCCCTTGAGGGCTCTTCAGGCAATGTTGTTTTCAAAGTACACCTGGTTTCAAGCCAAAAAAAAGTACCTCTCGAATCCGGGCAGTTTGAAGGGCTTGAGCCAATAGAAGAATACGAGGTCAATGGTGCCTATACGTATCTTTATGGCTCCACCAATTCATTTGAAGAAATTCAGGTTCTTCAGAAAAAAGCACAGGTAAAGTTTCCCGATGCCTCTATTGTTGCATTCAAAAATGGACGTTTGATTAAATTGGAAAGGGCACTCAAATTAATCAGGTAATTAACCTGTCATTGTTAATAATTTTTAGTTATCCAAATAGAAAACCTATCACTACCTACCAGATAGCCTGTTATTAATCAAAAAGTTAAGATTACACCATTGATACCCAATGTGTTAAAAAAATAAAAAAAATAATAAATTTTAACCCCCTCATAAAGAAACCAATAAACGATTTTCAAATTCAACAACAGGGAATCTATTTTTTTTTAAACTTTTTTTTCGCAATTTTTGCTTTCGGGAATTAAAAAGGGAATTTTGTAAAACCTCAAAATCCGACGAGATTAAATGAACAGCGAACATCTGACTGCATGGGAAAAATGCCTCGACATTATCAGGGATAATGTGCCAGGTAGTAGCTTTAAAACCTGGTTTGAACCTATAGTCCCGGTAAAAATGGCCAATAAAGTATTAACTATTCAGGTACCCAGTGCTTTTTTTTACGAATATCTGGAGGAACAATTTATTGATATTCTTCGAAAAACACTTCGTATGGTATTGGGCCCCGGAGCAAAGCTTGAATACAATGTAGTTATGGGGCCGGTTAACAGTGGACACCAGGACCCTAACGGTTCACCCTATACTGTAAGCTATCCTACCAACAGCGGTACTAAAATAATCAATCAGCCCTTGACCATTCCTTTAAAAACAGATGAAAAGAATTCAATTAAAAATCCATTTATTATCCCTGGAATTCAAAAGCTACAGGTAGATCCCCAACTTAAACCGGATAATTCTTTTGAGAACTTTGTTGAAGGTGACTGCAACCGGCTGGCCCGAAGTGCCGGGTATGCAGTAGCCCGTAATCCGGGAGGTACTGCATTTAATCCACTAATGATTTATGGCAACTCAGGACTTGGAAAAACACATCTTGCCCAAGCAATCGGTATTGAAGTAAAAGAACATTTACCCAATAAAGTAGTGCTTTATGTAAATGCCAATAAGTTCCAGACTCAATTTACGGAAGCGACACGCAACAACAACCGGAATGACTTTCTTCACTTTTATCAAATGATAGATGTCCTTATTCTTGACGATGTGCATGAATTTGCGGGTAAGGAAAAAACCCAGGAGACCTTTTTTCATATATTTAATCACCTCCACCAAACTGGAAAACAGCTGATTTTAACCTCTGACAAACCTCCCATTGAACTAAAGGGCATGGAACAAAGGCTGCTTTCAAGATTTAAGTGGGGCTTGACAGCTGATCTTCAGACTCCCGACTTTGAAACCAGAATGGAGATTCTGCGCCGTAAGGTATATACCGATGGAATCATTCTCTCCGATGAGGTAATTGAATACATTGCTTCGCATGTTACAAATAATGTCCGTGAACTTGAAGGTGCTCTGGTTTCTTTACTGGCACAATCGATGCTCAACAAACGCGAAATTACACTTGATCTGACTGCAAAACTTATCAATAAACTTGTACAAAACTCAAGAAGGGAACTTTCAATTGAATACATTTCAAAAGTGGTTTGCGATTATTTTAATATGCCTGTTGAATCAATACAGACTAAAACCCGAAAACGAGAAATTGTACAGGCAAGGCAAATTACCATGTATTTCTCCAAAACACTGACAAAATATTCACTTGCCAGTATTGGAGCACAAATTGGGAATAAAGATCATGCTACTGTTCTTCATGCTTGCAAAACAGTAACGAACCTGAAAGATACAGATAAAAATTTCAGACAATATATGGAAGATATTGAAAAAAAATTAACCATGTAACCTTTTTGAACCAGGCAAAAACCTGGTTTTATTTTTCTGTGCCACTTCATTTCATTTTCCAGATGATTTTTCTTCTTGCCAGCATTTTTTCTTCAACTGCTCTTTTTATTGTCTTTAAACTTGCAGAAAAATTTTCTGTTAAACTCACTCCACTGATTACTATTAATTACCTCACAGCCAGCATTCTTGGACTAATTTTTCTTATGAACCGGGACCTTCAGCCCATCTTCTATGAAAACAACTGGATTATTTATTCCATAAGTCTTGGCATTTTATTTATCCTGATGTTTTATCTCATAGGAATATCTGTCAAAACAACAGGAATAACCATTACCACACTGGCAAGCAAGCTGTCACTGGTTTTTCCGGTTTTCTTTTCCCTTTTCTGGTTTAATGAAACAGTCTCATTTATTAAATACGTGGGTTTATTCACTGCCTTCATTGCTGTATTGTTCACTGTTTATAAGAAAGATGTAAAAAAAATCAACAGAATTTCGTTTTTCCTGCCCATATTGATTTTTGTAGGAGGTGGATTCACCGATTTGTTAATTAAATATATTCAGGCAATTTACCTTCACAACAGCGATGTTTCTGCCTTTACTACTTCTGTTTTTATTACTGCTTTTACCTGCGGTTTAATCGCCACTGCGATACAACGAATTAAACTGAACGTTCAGTTTGAAATAAAAACTCTGGCACTAGGAACTTTATTAGGTATAGCTAATTTTGGTTCGCTTTACTATTTTATTAAGGCATTAAATAACAGCTCAATTGACAGTTCCCTTGTATTTGCTTTAAATAATGTGCTCATTGTAATCTTTTCCGCATTGGCCGGTAAATTCATATTCCGGGAACAAATAAACAGGATTAATCTTTTGGGATTATTTTTAGCTTTTATCAGTCTGTTCATTTTATTATAATATTGTCAGGATGTAGAAATATTCTCAGGAAGTTTATAAATACATGCAGTTCCTTCTCCTATATTTGGGCTGGAAAAACATTATAAAAATGAGAGACACCTACAAAACTTTATCTTCAGGCAGTGAAGGATTTTTTAAAGATAAAGGAAGTAAATTTATCGCTTATGCTTTCCCTGTTACGTCAGAAGAAGAAATCAAAAAAATTCTGAACCGGATAAAAAAGGAACACCATAGTGCCAGGCATCATTGCTATGCCTGGCGCCTGGGGACAGAAGAACCATTAACACGCACATATGATGACGGCGAACCTTCTTCCACTGCAGGCAAACCTATCCTTGGTCAGTTGTTGAATTTCGATGTCACCAATGTATTTCTGATTGTAGTTCGCTATTTCGGAGGCACACTTCTAGGTACAGGTGGATTAATAAATGCCTACAGGACTGCAGCAGCCAATGCCCTTCAAAATGCAAATGTAGAAACTAAGATAATAGAAGAAAACTTCTTGTTGAAATATACATATACCGAAATGAACAATGTGATGCTAATAGTAAAACAGGAAAATCTGAATTTAATTTCTACCCGTTTTGAACAGGACTGCGAATTGGAATTCTCAATTCGAAGGTCCGAAGAAGAACGAATCATCAGATTGTTTAACACCTTTCAAGGAATTCAACTTAAGAAGAAAAAGATAGAATAAATTCAGCTGTTAATAAAAAGGTGATAAATTACTTTATGTTGTAATTTTACTTTTCATTAATCCTGTTACATTTGAATTATGATTGGATGTCAACTTATTAAATATCTATCTGATTCCCACAAAATGACCTGCTGCTGCAGTAACATTCTTCTATCCCGGTTTCCAATGGGGTCATTACAACAAATCTCCGAAAGAACATATAAAGATTTATTGGCCATGCCGGATCAGGCAATAACAAGCCTTAGAAACCAATATTTTTTTAATAAAAATATTGGTTTTTTTTTGATTTCATTAAAAATAGATTTCAATATATACAGCAATGAAACGAGATTTAATTTCAATTACCGATTATTCCAAGGATGATTACCTGAAGATTATGCAGTTAGCTGCAGAGTTTGAGGCAAATCCCAACCAGGATTTATTGCAGGGAAAAGTAGTTGCATCGCTTTTTTTTGAACCCTCCACCCGTACCCGATTAAGTTTCGAAACGGCGATTAGCAGACTTGGAGGAAGAATCATTGGCATTGCCGATCCGGGAAGCTCCAGCACCTCCAAGGGTGAAACCTTACACGATACCATTAAAATGGTAAGCAATTATGCTGACTTAATTGTAATGCGTCACCCGATGGAAGGGGCAGCAAGATATGCAGCAGAAGTATCACCCGTACCTGTTATAAATGCCGGTGACGGAGCCAACCAACATCCTTCACAAACCCTGCTTGATATGTATTCCATATTAAAAACCCAGGGTTCCCTTAACAATCTAAACATCTTTTTAGTTGGCGATTTGAAGTACGGGCGCACCGTTCATTCACTACTCATGGCTATGTCGGAATTTGAAAATCCGATTTTTAATTTCATTGCCCCACCAGAACTGCAAATGCCTAATGAATACAAAATTTTCCTCCGTAAAAAAAACATCCGGTACTTCGAACACAGGGAATTCACAGAAATTATAAGTGAAGCCGATATCATTTATATGACCAGGGTTCAAAAAGAACGTTTTTCCGATCCAATGGAATATGAACAGGTAAAAAATGTTTACATCCTTCGAAATAATATGCTGGCTAAAACCAAATCAAATCTGAAGATTCTTCATCCCCTTCCTCGTGTAAATGAAATTCATACCGATGTTGATAAAAATAAAAAAGCGTATTACTTCGATCAGGCACGAAATGGAATTTTTGCCCGGGAAGCTATCATTTCACATATTATGAACCTCAAATAATAGCATCATGAATGACAATATCAAGAAAAAACTGAAGCTAAAAGTAAGTGCCATTAAGGATGGAACCGTTATCGACCATATTCCGGCACAATACTTATTCAAGGTTATAAAAATTCTGGGACTTGATAATATAGAAAATCAAATAACCTTTGGCACCAACCTTGAAAGCGAAAAACTTGGAAGCAAAGCTATTATCAAGGTTTCCGATAAATTTTTTGAAAACGATGAAATCAATAAAATCGCTCTTGTTGCTCCTCATGCCAAACTCAATATTATCCGGGATTATGAAGTGATTGAAAAAAAGGTAGTGGAAATTCCCGAGGAAATAATTGGTATCGTTAAATGTTTTAATCCCAAATGCATTACCAATAATGAAACCATTACCACACGATTTAAAGTTGTAGACAATTCTCCCATTGCACTCCGGTGTAATTATTGTGAGAAGCATACTGTGGGAGAACAAATACGCATGCAATAAAAAAAACAGGAAAAATAATCACCTTCAGAATCGTTTTTTTATATATTTGCACCGCTATTTTGAAGCAGAACAGCTTCAAAATGTTCTTTATCTGAATGCCCAGATGGCGGAATTGGTAGACGCGCTAGTTTCAGGGACTAGTATCCGCTTGGATGTGCAGGTTCGAGTCCTGTTCTGGGCACATGAAAATAAACAAAATGTATTAAAGCGCTATATTTTAAATATTAGCGCTTTAGTTTTGTTACCCCTAAGTTATTTAAGCCTTCCATCGCCTTTTCCTGCTGTTCAAAAATCCTGAATGTAAAGTTTCCAGTGCAATATTTACATCCTCTACTATCTGGAAATCGTACATGCCAACACAGATAAAATCAGCACCATTTTCAAAAGCATACCGGAATGCCTCATTAGGATGAATAGCTCCTGCAGCCAATATTTTAAAAGCAATCCAGGGTTCCTCTAAACTGTTCATAAATTCTACAGTTTCCATTGGATTATAGCAGTACATATTCGCTACTTTACGGATACCAGGCTTTATCTCGGGATTGTAATTCTTATCACTAAACTGCAACTTCAGATCATCACTTAACTGCCGTCCGGGATCGACTTGGGCTGACCAGTAATTGTGGTGATGCAAGGTTTTAACCCAAAAATCAGGTTTGATTCCCTGGCTAACACATCCTTGTACTGTATCGAGAAGGTGAGCTCCGATACCTGCAGGTTTTCCATAACTGCGGATTAACTCAAGTGCTTTTCCAATCTTCTCATATTCCCCATTTTGTACCAATCTGTCGGAATATCCTCCATGACAATACATAGCAGCAGCGCCTGCCTCTTCTGATATACGTGCCCCTTCCAACAGATCTCCCTGATAGCCGCAATCGGATATAAACTTTATCTTTCCTCCTGTTTCATGCCAATATTTATTAATAATTCGTATCATTGCAGGGTTTGTAATGATAGAATTAATTCCACATTTTTCAGCAAGCTGCAAAGTCATCATTACCCTTTCGTCAGTGTGATAAGCCTTTACAAGTTTGGAAGCATATATCATGTCGCGTGCATGAGCCCAGCCTCCTATAAGATTACCACCCATAACCACACGGCTTATCTCCAAATTCCCAATCTTCCCTTTCGGCACCTGCCCTTTCAAATCATCCAGTGCTGCAAACTGAAAACTTTTTAATGTAGCCTCTGTATTGGCATCAGGAGTATCTGACAGAAATTTTTCTTCATAGCTGTCCCATTTGCGTTTTTTATATACAGCATAAGCAAATGCCCCAAGAAATGGAATACTTATTAAATCACGCAGCAACTCACGGCGCTGCAGTATTGTCTTTTCTTCCTTGGCATCAGGAACAGGTACATGTGCCTTTTCTTCCTTCCAGTGCTTTATTAACCGATCCATTCCATAGAAAAAATCAACTGGCAGAATGCTAAAAACTAACAGGATAAAAGCCTCGATGAGTGTTTTATTTACCCACAGATAACTGCCTTCATTAACAGTACCAAAAGTATATCCGGTTACAGGAGGATAAGCCACAAAATATAGAAGCAGCAGCAGTGCACCAGCGACAGATGCCCACCGGACAAGTAAACCGGTAAACAATGAAAGTCCTATCAGTATTAATCCCCATACATTTAAAAAATCAACAACTTCCATCAATCCGGGAGAGTTTGCAATTTTGTGAAAAATATCGGAAAAAATCCAAGTCGTCCCCGCCAGGTAATTCCCTGCCGTCCATCCGGGCGTAGCCAGCTTTGATATTCCTTCATACAAAAAATGCCAGCCTACCAAAATTCTTAATGCCGTCAGGACATAAACTGAATGCTTTTTCATTATACGGTCCATAATTAATTTCCGTTTTTTATATACAATAATAATCATTTTCTTATTAAAATATCCTTCTTACTTCCTTTATTTATAGCATTTTGTGAATTTTTATTTACAAAATAACAGGAACTGTCATGCCCCCGGTCTAAAACAATTAGAATTTTACATGTCTCTGTTTCCATTTTCCAAGTGAGAATAAAGAATGGCAATAAATGAAAATATTTTGCACATACATATTTCAGGAGGAGTAATTTTTACTTAAAAACAAGCTGAGAATTACATTGAGAATTCTCATTTTTTTGGGGTCAGTCGAAATGAGGGGAAGGTTCAATCACACGCTCCCAAATATTCCCAACATCAGAACCAGACAGGAAATATTTAGCAGTAGAATTGACTGAAATTCCTGATTAGTATTTGTTTAATATTCGAAGCCTAATAAAATCTCTGAAAAAGTCATCTTATTTTTGAAACTTTTATTCACAGAAAAAGTAAAATTAATTCATAAATGAATACATCATATTTGAAAAAAATAATTTTTAACCTCGTTTATAAATTCAATGCTATGACAGTACAAAAACTAAACAAATATCTTGATGAGAACGGCATCAAGTACGTGTCGGTGAGGCATTCAAATGCATTCACAGCACAAGAGGTGGCAGCAACTGCTCATGTTTCGGGTAAAGAATTTGCAAAAACTGTAATCATCAACAGAGAAGGAAATCATATAATGTGTGTGCTGCCTGCATCGTATAAAGTTAATTTTGAACAGTTAAAAGAAAACCTGGGTAGCGATGACATCACTCTGGCAACAGAGGCCGAATTTAAATATATATTTCCCGATTGTGAAGTAGGGGCCATGCCCCCTTTCGGTAACCTTTACGATATGGATGTATATGTGGCCGAAATACTTGCCCAAAATGATGAAATAGCCTTTAATGCCGGCTCCCATACCGAAATAATTAAAATGAACTATAAGGATTTTCAACGTCTGGTAAACCCGCAGGTGCTGATTTTCTCAATGAAAGAAGTAGCCGTGCCTGGAGATACATCTGAACGATGGCAGGATGATTATTAAATAACCAAGACCTTTGCTCCTTTAATCTTTCGTTGGTAGATATCCATAATTGCCATGTTGGCATTATTAAATGGATATACTTCCACCTCAGGCTTTAAGGAAATAGTACCAGCAGTTTGCAGAAATTCATTTATATCACTGCCGGTAATATTGGCAACGCTTTTTATTTCTTTTTCCATCCATAAATGTCGTGAATAATCAAGATGAAGCAATTGTTCCTGATCTCCATGTTCTTTTCGGATGGCATTAATTACTAACCTGCCGCCTGGTTTTAAAAACTCCAGGGCCGAAATTACGGGTTTCCATGCCGGTGTAGTATCAATAATTGAATCCAGCAATACAGGTGGCTTTTCGTTGGGTTCCCCTGCCCAGTCAGCACCCATCCTGAGGGCAAACTCCCTTTCATTGGGATTACGTGCAAACACATAAATACCGGAAGAAGAATACCTGTACTTAATAAGCTTTAACACCAGGTGTGCAGAAGCACCAAATCCTGTGAGACCTATATTCTGTCCATCATGTATTCTGCTCAACTTTAGGGAACGGTAACCAATGGCTCCGGCACATAATAACGGAGCAGCTTCTGTATCAGAAAACACTTCAGGAATGGGATAAACAAATTTTTCCGGTACAACCATATATTCGGCATAACCTCCATTTACATCCCTGCCGGTTGCCAAAAATTCAGCACAAAGATTTTCTCTTCCCGAAATACAATATTCACAATTCCCGCAGGAAGAATATATCCAGGCCACCCCTACCCTTTTTCCAACCGATGCCGATAAAGCTCTGTCTTTAACTTCTTCCACAATGCCCACCACCTGGTGCCCCGGAATTACAGGAAATACAGGTGGAGGTGTCCTCCCTTCAATCTCATCGATTTCTGTGTGGCAAACACCACATGCCTTTACCCTTATCAGCAACTCTCCTTCCCTCGGAACAGGTATGGGAATTTCTACCTGTTTTAACGGATGATCATTTTCTTCCAGATTGGTTATATGGTCAATTATCCATGCTTTCATAAAATAAACCGATCTTAATTATGAACCCCCTCTTCACTGAATTGTATTCAATATCATGAATTATAAATAAGGAAATCCAACGAGAAGTTACATGAAAAAAAAGGAAAATCCTGCAAATGAAAGATTTATTTCCCGTAAAAGTTGAATGTTATTCAGGATATAAGACCAATGAATATCCCCGGCGATTTTATTTCAATAGCATTCGGTACGATGTAGCCGAAGTTTTGGATCGCTGGTATCAATTACCTGCGCCTCCTCCCGGTGAAGATGGAAGTTTATTTTTTCCCGCTGTCAATTATTTTAAAGTGCGGACATCAGACGGGAAAATATACATCCTGAAGCATGAAATAAAAGCAGATCAATGGTATTTGTGGATAAAGGGAGAAAGCGTGAACCTGCAATGATCCATGTTACCTGTTCTACAATTTTCGGATGCTTTTTTTGAACAAAGTTGTCTGCCATTTGCTTCATAATGATGAGACAAAATCAAAACTTTCAAGTGATGTTCCTAAAAATATTATCCAGCATTTCAATTCTCCTTTTACCGGTAGTTTCATTTGCCCAATCACCCGATATGTACCCGCCCCCTGTTCCCGAAAGAGTTGATATCAATCTGTTCAATTTGATATTATACATTCTAATGCCAGTTGGACTCATTATCGCATATTTATGGTATCAAAAATCTCAGAAAAAAGAAGGCAAAAAAAAGAAAAAACGAGAAAAAAAATAAGGCCTGAAAATTATTAATTACAATGAATAACAATACATTGTCTTCAAACTAATTTATCTTAATTGTTCACAATAAAAAAAGAGGCCTTTTTGCCTCTTTTTTTATTGTGAACAAATTTTCTTTAATTACCTGACAATTAATTTTTGAGCAATCTTTGAATTTGCACCTTCAAGAATAATGAAATAAATGCCTTCTTTTATTCCTGTAAGGTCAATCTTCTGAGAATGATGTATCATTTTTTCAGTGTATAAAATTCTCCCTGAAATATCAGCAATGTGCAAAATGCTTCCTTCATTCTGTACCTGAACAGTTACATAACTGCTGGCAGGGTTAGGGTAAAAATTAAACCCACTCTTGTATGTATCCAAAACGCTGGTTGTAGTCAGATCAGGAAGAATTACCGTATCGACAACATGCACCACACCATTCTGTGCTTCAATATCCACACCTGTGATGTTGCTCACACGGCCATTAGGATCGGTTAATGAAGCACCACCTGCAAGACTGAAAGTCAGCTCCTGCCCAAGCAGAGTTTCGGCCATCAGTCCTTCGCTCAAACCGGAAGACATTACTTTTACAGGAAGAACATGCATCTGCAAAACAGCCTGCAAAGTGGCCACATCGATATCGCTGAGCGAAGAAGCACCCAATTCTGCAAGCAAGGCTGCAAAAGCTGCATTGGTCGGGGCAAATACCGTAAAAGGTCCTTCACCACTTAATGCAGTAACAAAATCAATGGTAAGGTCTTCTCGTGTCAGCGCAGCAACAAGTGAACTGAAGTCATCGTTGCCGGTGGCAATGTCAACCACGGTTGCCGGACGCAGATCAGGAAGGATTACCGTATCGACAACATGCACCACACCATTCTGTGCTTCAATATCCACACCTGTGATGTTGCTCATACGGCCATTAGGATCGGTTAATGAAGCACCACCTGCAAGACTGAAAGTCAGCTCCTGCCCAAGCAGAGTTTCGGCTATCAGTCCTTCGCTCAAACCGGAAGACATTACTTTTACAGGAAGAACATGCATCTGCAAAACAGCCTGCAAAGTGGCCACATCGATATCGCTGAGCGAAGAAGCACCCAATTCTGCAAGCAAGGCTGCAAAAGCTGCATTGGTCGGGGCAAATACCGTAAAAGGTCCTTCACCACTTAATGCAGTAACAAAATCAATGGTAAGGTCTTCTCGTGTCAGCGCAGCAACAAGTGAACTGAAGTCATCGTTGCCGGTGGCAATGTCAACCACGGTTGCCGGACGCAGATCAGGAAGAATTACCGTATCGACAACATGCACCACACCATTCTGTGCTTCAATATCCACACCTGTGATGTTGCTCATACGCCCATTAGGATCGGTTAATGAAGCACCACCTGCAAGACTGAAAGTCAGCTCCTGCCCAAGCAGAGTTTCGGCCATCAGTCCTTCGCTCAAACCGGAAGACATTACTTTTACAGGAAGAACATGCATCTGCAAAACAGCCTGCAAAGTGGCCACATCGATATCGCTGAGCGAAGAAGCACCCAATTCTGCAAGCAAGGCTGCAAAAGCTGCATTGGTCGGGGCAAATACCGTAAAAGGTCCTTCACCACTTAATGCAGTAACAAAATCAATGGTAAGGTCTTCTCGTGTCAGCGCAGCAACAAGTGAACTGAAGTCATCGTTGCCGGTGGCAATGTCAACCACGGTTGCCGGACGCAGATCAGGAAGAATTACCGTATCGACAACATGCACCACACCATTCTGTGCTTCAATATCCACACCTGTGATGTTGCTCACACGGCCATTAGGATCGGTTAATGAAGCACCACCTGCAAGACTGAAAGTCAGCTCCTGCCCAAGCAGAGTTTCGGCCATCAGTCCTTCGCTCAAACCGGAAGACATTACTTTTACAGGAAGAACATGCATCTGCAAAACAGCCTGCAAAGTGGCCACATCGATATCGCTGAGCGAAGAAGCACCCAATTCTGCAAGCAAGGCTGCAAAAGCTGCATTGGTCGGGGCAAATACCGTAAAAGGTCCTTCACCACTTAATGCAGTAACAAAATCAATGGTAAGGTCTTCTCGTGTCAGCGCAGCAACAAGTGAACTGAAGTCATCGTTGCCGGTGGCAATGTCAACCACGGTTGCCGGACGCAGATCAGGAAGAATTACCGTATCGACAACATGCACCACACCATTCTGTGCTTCAATATCCACACCTGTGATGTTGCTCATACGCCCATTAGGATCGGTTAATGAAGCACCACCTGCAAGACTGAAAGTCAGCTCCTGCCCAAGCAGAGTTTCGGCCATCAGTCCTTCGCTCAAACCGGAAGACATTACTTTTACAGGAAGAACATGCATCTGCAAAACAGCCTGCAAAGTGGCCACATCGATATCGCTGAGCGAAGAAGCACCCAATTCTGCAAGCAAGGCTGCAAAAGCTGCATTGGTCGGGGCAAATACCGTAAAAGGTCCTTCACCACTTAATGCAGTAACAAAATCAATGGTAAGGTCTTCTCGTGTCAGTGCAGCAACAAGTGAACTGAAGTCGTCGTTGCCGGTGGCAATGTCAACCACAGTTGCCGGGCGCAGATCAGGAAGAATTACCGTATCGACAACATGCACCACACCATTCTGTGCTTCAATATCCACACCTGTGATGTTGCTCACACGGCCATTAGGATCGGTTAATGAAGCACCACCTGCAAGACTGAAAGTCAGCTCCTGCCCAAGCAGAGTTTCGGCCATCAGTCCTTCGCTCAAACCGGAAGACATTACTTTTACAGGAAGAACATGCATCTGCAAAACAGCCTGCAAAGTGGCCACATCGATATCGCTGAGCGAAGAAGCACCCAATTCTGCAAGCAAGGCTGCAAAAGCTGCATTGGTCGGGGCAAATACCGTAAAAGGTCCTTCACCACTTAATGCAGTAACAAAATCAATGGTAAGGTCTTCTCGTGTCAGTGCAGCAACAAGTGAACTGAAGTCGTCGTTGCCGGTGGCAATGTCAACCACAGTTGCCGGACGCAGATCAGGAAGAATTACCGTACTTACTACATGCACCACACCATTGTCTGCTTCAATATTGGCAGCGGTTACCTTGGAGCCATTAATAAAAACTCCCTCCTCGGAAACAGTAACTGACAGATTCTGTCCCAGAACAGTAGGAATAACCTGTCCATCAACAAGACCATTACTTAAAAATTTTCCTGAAACTACATGATAAAGAAGAATGTCTTTTAAATCACCCATAGGATCCTTGAGCAATGAATCAAGTGTTCCTTCAGGCAATGCATTAAAAGCTGCATCAGAGGGAGCAAAAACAGTAAAGGGCCCTTCCCCCTGAAGCGTTTCCGAAAGACCAGCAGCTACAACTGCTGCCTCAAGTGTCTGGTGGCTCTCACTGCCGGCAATAATATCCACAACTGTTTCAGCTTTTGCAGCGAAACCTGCAGACATTAAAAACAATAAAAGAAATAAAAAAAGCGTAGAATTTTTCATAACATATAATTTTTTTGTTCAATATTAATATTGTAACAGTAAACAAGAATAAATTGTTTATAGTTATGAATAAATTTTTAAACAAAATGAAATCTTCAACAATTTAAGAATATTCTATTCCCCACTATTGCAGCATACCTGGGCCATATTAAATTCGATATTAACTCAATTATAATTCAATGTAAATTCAATGTAGATTCAATCAAAAGCGAATTTGTATTGAATTAAATTTGACTTAACACTTAATTTATACCGGATATAACATGAGCAAGATAAGGAAGGAGAAATAGAGAAAACAAGACAAGAAAGCATAACCTGCAGTTGGATTTGTCGGGAGTGGAAATCCTACTTTAAAAAAGCAACTTTACAAAGATGGATTTTGTCAACCATTTTGCATATCTGCTTCAATTCCGGTATTAAACAGCAGGATTCAAAATAAGAAGTTACTTTTTCATTTTAAAGTACCTGCGCCATAAAACTTTTTTCAGTTCACGTGCAATCACCTGATGTGCGACTATTTCCAGATGATTGTAATGGGGCAGGTCGGAATGGGCCTGTTCAATTTCACGCTCGGTTATATCAACCTGGTATAAAACAGATAGCAGCTTATCGTAGTTCATGCGAATGAGACCCGATATTTGGGTTACAAGCTGACTATGAAGCTCTTGGTAAGCATTGGCAACATTGCCCGAAAAAGTTATATCCACTCCAAACATTCCGAAATCTTTCATAATTTGGGAAGCAGTATCGCGGACTATGTCGGCATGATCCAACAGCCGGCTCACGTTGGTATTGTTAACAACAGGCAATTTCATTTTAAGGTATTGAATAATGAGGATGAATCTACAATAAAATATCAGTATTTCCAGACTGCAAATAAAGAGATTCATGGAAATCTTACCCGAACTTTTTGCATTAAGGTTATGTTCCGGGATAAAAAAAATTGTATTCCCGGCTAAAAATAAATTTTAAATCAAATTAATCCTGTTATTTTCAGTACAATTAAGTTATTTTGCATTGTTCAATTTTTCAGGGATTATTAATTTGCAACTAAAAAACAAATGACATCAAAATTTTTTTTAATCGTTGCCGTTTCCGTTCTTTTTTTGGATACAGCATTTAGCCAGAAAAAATATGCGTTAGTTCTCCATGGGGGTGCAGGTGTAATGTCCAAAACAGAAATGGATGAAGCCCTGCAGGCAGAATACAGGAAAAAATTAGATGAAGCTTTGGTTGTGGGTGAAGCGATGTTGAAGAAAGGAGCAACCTCAACCGATGCTGTGGTTGCGGTAATTAAAATACTTGAAGATTCTCCCCTTTTTAATGCCGGTAAAGGAGCCGTTTTCACCAGTGCGGGTGAGAACGAGCTCGATGCCTCTATAATGGAGGGAGAAAAACTAAAGGCTGGTGCAATAGCTGGAGTAAAGGACATAAAGAACCCAATACAGGCTGCACGTGAAGTTATGGATAATTCAGAGCATGTGTTTTTAAGTGGGAAGGGAGCTTCGGAATTTGCCCGGCAACAGAAACTTGAAATGGTTCCAAACAAATATTTCTTCACAAAAAAACGTTACGAATCGCTAAAGCAATTGCAAAAGCAAGAAAGGAAACGTACTTCTTCCGATAATACCGGCACAGTAGGATGTGTTGCCCTGGATGTGTATGGAAATTTATGTGCGGGCACATCAACCGGGGGAATGACCAATAAAAGATTTGGCCGGATTGGCGATTCTCCTGTCATTGGTGCCGGTAACTATGCAAATAACAATACCTGTGCCGTATCGTGTACAGGTCACGGAGAATATTACATCCGCCTTGCGTTTGCAAAGGATGTTTCTGCGCTTATGGAATATAAGGGCCTGAATATCAAAGAAGCCTGTCGGGAAGAAATCCGGAAACTGGATGAACTCGGCGGGACCGGCGGCGTAATTGCCCTTGATTCACTTGGTGAGTTTGCCATGGAATTTAATACAAATGGCATGTTCAGAGGATACATAAAGTGGACCGGTGAAAAAGAAATTGCCATATTTGCACATGAATAGAAACCGTTATACCGTTTATTATACATGAATTTTTTATATCCAACTTTTTTATTCGCACTTTTTGCTGTTGCCATACCGGTAATTATTCACCTGTTTAGCTTTCGCAGGTTTCAAACCATTTATTTTAGCCACGTTGGATTTTTAAAGGATGTAAAAAAAGAATCGCAAAAGAAATCTCGATTAAGGCAACTTTTAATGCTGCTGGCCCGCATTCTTGCCATAGTTTTCCTGGTTTTTGCCTTTTCCCAGCCTTATATTCCTGCTGAAAATAAAGCACAGGCAGGAGGCAGAGAGGTTATTGGAGTTTATATTGATAATTCATTCAGTATGAACGCCCTGTCGGAAAGAGGCCAGTTGATTGAGCAGGCACGTAATAAAGCAGCTGAGATCGGACAGGCTTATCCTGCAGGTACCCGTTTCAGACTTTTCACAAACGACCTGGAGGCCGGTCACCAGCAGTTGCTGAATAAAGAGCAGTTTTTCAGCTTGCTGTCAGACATCAAACCTTCACCTTCTTCAGTAGAGGTATCCTTAATAAGCAATCGCTTTAGCACCCTAAATCAAATTCAGGAAACAGAAGGAACTCTTTTCCTGGTTTCCGATTTTCAGCGATCGGCAACCAACTTAAGCAATTTTTCGCAGAGCCCCGATTATAATTATTTTATGCCCCTTATTCCTAATCAGGTGAACAATCTGTACATCGATTCATGCTGGGTTGAAGTACCTGCCCATGGACTAAAACAGGAAGAATCGGTTTTTGTGAGAATTAAAAACAGCTCCGGCGAAGACTATCAAAACCTGCCCCTGCGGCTCTACCTGAATGATTCTTTGAAATCGATAACCAATTTCTCAATTAATGCACAAAATGAAATTGTTGCCACTTTAAGATATAAAAATGTTTCAGCAGGAATTCAACACGGCAGAATTGAAATTACGGATTATCCATTCACGCACGATAATACCTGGTATATAAGCTATTTTGTAGAGCCCCGTCTCAAAGCTCTGGCTGTTTTTGAAGATAATCCTGAGTCACTTGAAGGCCTGAAATACCTTTCGGCCCTGTTGGAAAACGACGATTATGTGGAACTGGAAACCATGAATGTTAAAAGCATGCAAATCAGCAAGTTTTCTGAAAGCAATGCCATCTTTCTACTTAACCTGTCTGACTTTTCAACAGGTTTTTTGAATGAAATCTCGTCGGCAGTTAAAAATGGAACTTCTGTTGTATTATTTCCGGATGAAACATTGGCACCGGGGATTAATAATCGGTTTCTCTCCGCTTTTGGAGCAAGCAACGTTTCAGGAATCGATACCACCACACTGGAAATCTCGGGAATTGACTTTGATAATCGCTTTTTTGCCAATGTTTTTAGCGAAAGGAAAGAAAATGCCATGCTTCCTAAAGTCAGTTCGCACCTAAGGTTCAGTCAAAATATTAAGTCCAATGAAATCAATTTACTTTGGTTTCAAAATGGGGATAAAGCTCTGTCGGTTGTGCCTTTTGAAAGCGGAAAGGTTTGGGTGTTTTCCTTTGCCCTGAATAAAAAGAATGAATCCTTTACAAAAGATATTTTGTTTATTCCCTCCATTTACAATATTGTACTGAACAGCCTTCCCGAGCAGAAGCTTTCCCATACCTTGGGAAGTGAGCAGGCCTGGCTCCTGCCGCGAACGATTAATACCAACAGGGAATCTTCACTTGAAATGGTAAATGCAGAGACGGGTAGCAGATTCATCCCCGGGATAACCATATCCAGCAGAGGCACACTTATCGGTTTTGGTAATAGGATAGAAAATGCCGGGCATTACCTGGTAATGCAGGACAATGAAACACTTGCATCGCTTGCTTTTAATTACGATCGCAAGGAATCGGATTTCAGGTATTTTTCACCCGATGAACTGAAAGAACAAATAAGCATAAATGACCTGCAAAATGCAACGGTTATTGAAAATGTAGCTTCCGGCATTTCCGAAGTGTTAAAGGAAATCCAAAAAGGAAAGCAACTTTGGAAATGGTGCATTTCCCTGGCCCTGTTCTTTATTTTAACTGAAGTATTAATAGCACGTTTCTGGAAACATTGAACGGGTTAAAAACCTTTATTTAAAGGACAGTATTAACCGCTAATACTCTCCTTCTTCCAATAGCTTTTACCCAACAGGAAGGTTTTCCGATCCGGAAAAGATGGAAAATTTTATACCTGTGAATGCTGCTCTTAAGAAATCCGCCTGCTACCAAAATTCTTCAGCACAAAAATACAGAAGCCATTTTAAGTGTGTAGAAAAGAAAACATGTTTTAAAATGTTTTTTATTCTTCGATTTCACCAACAAATGTCCTTTGAAAAATTAACTGAAAATTGTATTTATGCAATTAAATTTAAATTGAGAAGTTATGATACATTATGCATCAGAAGATTATATAACCAGAGAAGAAAAGTATGGCGCTCATAATTACCATCCGCTTCCTGTTGTATTGGCCAAAGGCGAAGGTATTTTTGTGTGGGATGTTGAAGGAAAGCGATATTTCGATTTCCTGGCTGCCTACTCCGCTGTAAATCAAGGACATTGTCATCCAAAGATTGTAAATGCCTTAACTGAACAGGCAAAAACACTTGCACTCACATCACGAGCTTTTTACAACAACGTTCTGGGAGAATGGGAAGAATACATGACGAAGCTGTTTGGCTACGATAAAATGCTAGCAATGAATTCAGGTGCCGAAGCTGATGAAACGGCCTTGAAATTAATACGAAAATGGGCTTATAAAATAAAGGGCATTCCCAAAGATCAGGCAAAAATAGTAGTTTGTGATGGTAATTTTCACGGGCGGACCATCACCATTATATCCATGTCGTCGGACCCTGATTCCTATAACCATTACGGACCTTATACACCAGGTTTTATTAATATTCCCTACAACGATACCGATCGACTCGAACAGGAGCTGAAAAATCCCAATGTTGCAGGTTTTCTTGTAGAACCCATACAGGCAGAGGCAGGAGTATATGTTCCTGAAAACGGTTATCTGAAACATGCTGCCGGATTGTGTAAAAAGTACAATGTACTGTTTGTGGCCGATGAAGTTCAGACGGGTCTGGCACGAACAGGAAAAATGCTTGCCTGCGACCATGAAGGCGTCCGACCCGATATTCTGGTTCTGGGAAAAGCACTTTCAGGAGGGACATATCCAGTATCCTGTGTCTTGGCCGACGATGAAGTAATGCTTACCATTAAACCAGGAGAACATGGCTCCACCTATGGAGGAAATCCTGTTGCTGCGAAGGTTTCCATTGCAGCATTGGATGTGATCCTGGAAGAAAATCTGGCAGATAACGCACTAATACTTGGTGAGATTTTCAGAAATGAAATGAAGGCAATTCCTTCGAAGTTGATAGAATCAGTCCGTGGCAAAGGGTTACTCAATGCGGTTTCCATTGTACCTGCCAATGGAATAAAAGCCTGGGATGTATGCATGGCCATGAAGAAGAACGGTCTGATTGCCAAACCTACCCATGAACATATAATCCGGTTCACTCCTCCACTTATAATAAATGAGCAGCAACTGATGGAGGCAACAGGGATAATTAAAAAAACATTTGAGGAATTTGGGTATTAATCATCTCCCGATGAGCATAAAACACTCCCTTTAAAAAATTCAACATAAGCGGCTTCTTAAAAATTCAGATGAATAAAAAGCCGCTTATGTTATTTATCGAATTTAAAAACGATAATCTGCCTGCCAAATATATCCCGGTTATTATTTCTGAGCAAAGCGATAAGGCCCTATAACCCGTTTCCTCACCACTTCATAGTTTGGCTGGTAACTGATAACCGAAACTCCCTGGTTCATATACCCTCCGAAAGGCGATTGCTTTTCAAAACTGTAACTTCCCTGTGCAAGATGAACTTGTTGATAAGGAAGACATTCATTAAAATCTTTTCCAAAATTTTTTAACGCATTCAAAAAATAGAATGCCACATCGTACCCCTGCATTCCAAAATTTTCAGGATCGGTATGGAAGTTTTTTCTGAATTCTTCTACGAACCTGACGGTACCCGGATGGGAATAGTCAACCCAGTAGGGGGCAATATATTGTAAATTAAGGTTATGGAAAAATTCCTCCTGCACACTGTGAAACTGCTCATAACGGTTAAAACCGATCAGTGTAATAGAATAATTTTTTTTCAGATTGTTCAAATTGGAAAGAACAATGCTTATGTCTCCTTCATTCATTGATGAAACAAAAACAACATTTTCCTTTTCCTTTGAAAGAGCACGTTTCAAGCCACTGACACCGTCGCGGTTAAAATTAACTTCATTGTACAACATACCTGCCGGATCGTTCCAATAACCTGAAGGAGTCAGTTTTTCACGTACCATATCCACCACCTTTTCTTCTGCTGTATTTGCTGAATGGGATGTTTTAATTACCACGAAGTTGCTGTTAAAATATTCTTCAGAAACAAGTTCCGCTGTTCTTGTTATAAGAAAATCTCGGGAAGGGTTAACCTGGTAGTAATAGGAATTGCTGTCTATAACTCTTGACTGAGCCGACAGGGGCGATACAATAGGTATCCGGTTTTTTGCTGCGATTGCAGCTACTTCATTCTGCACCTGAGGATAAACAGGTCCGATGATGAGGTCGGTTTCCAAAAATTGGCTGGAATGGATATACCTCCTTACAGAATCAGCATTTATTTGGGTATCGTAAACATTCAATACGATATGCATACCTGCACGCTGCAGTGAATCAACAGCCAGAAGCACACCTTCATAAAATTTCAGGTAATTTTCACTTTCATGATAAAAACTATAAAAAAGTTCTTCCGGCTCATCTCTTTCAATAAGTGTATCCTCCTCCATTACCTCCTCCTCAAATAAAAGGGTATCAACCGGCATATCATCATTTGCCAGATCCTTATTTAAGGTATCGTTAGCATAAATAAATAATGGCAGGAAAAGTGCCACTTCATATCTGGCTGCAATTGTCAGTCCTGATTCATCGGGCCTACAATTTTCCGGCACAACTACCGGCAGCTCTACTTCATAATATCTGCCTTCAAAACGAGGCAGTTTAAACTGCAGGGAATCCTCTGTTTCTGATTCCGTTTTAACTAATTCTTTCTTTTGATTTTTTGGAATCAGAAGTGTTTCCCCCTGCACCAGATTTCGCTTTTCCAATTGTGGATTGAACCTGCGTATATCCGGAATGGAAAGATTGTATCTGGAAGATAACCTGAACAAGGTTTCACCCGCCTGTACTTCATGTCTGATAAAAGCATCTTCATTTAACGGTTCAGGGCTGCTCAATTCCGACTCCTTAACCGGAATTTTAATGGTTATACCTGCCGGAAACCCGTTTTCAAGCAATGGGTTCATTTGTTTCAATTCAAACTCAGTGACATTGTACTTTTGGGTTATCGACCATAAGGTTTCTCCTGAAACAATAGTATGTTCAAAAAAAGTGTTCCCGCCGGCATATGCTTCCTCCATTTGTTTTCGCCGCTCGGCAAGTTCTTCAATGCCATCTTCGTCAACAGGACGTGGCAAATGAATTACACTTCCAGGTGTTAGATCGCGTGCTCCTGGATTAAAAAAAAGAATTTCACTTTCAGAAATTTTGAATTGGCGTGCAATTGATTTTATTGATTCTCCAGGCCGAACTTCGTATAAAATTAAGTTTCGTTCAGTAATGTTTTTTTGTTGTTCCCCTAAAACACCGGAAGCAATGGAAGCCGGCGATGCTCCCCAAATGGGAATTCTCAAACGGGTACCTTTTCTGAATCGTGTAACCTCAGGGTTGTAGGCATAAAGTTGTTCCACTGTAATTCCAAACTCCTTTGCAATAAAATAAGGCGTTTCTGTACGTGATGAAATGGTATAGTATTCAAATGAATCCGGATCATTTTTCTGGGTACTGATTGGTTTTTGCCATTCAACTCCTTCCCTGTAAGGGATTTTCAACATATCGCCTATTTTTAAACCATCTGCAATTTTTGGATTGTATTCAGTAAGGGTTTTATCATCGATATCATATTGCCTGCTAATAGAATAAACAGTTTCACCGGTATGAACCTGGTGCAGAATGAATTTTTCTCCTTTGATAACTACCATTTCATTTTCTCTGAGTATTTGCGCATCCGCGTTTTTGAAAGAACCGGCAACCAACAAAAGCATAAGAAAATAATATGAAAACCTCATCGAAAAACCTTATTAAAATTTTTTCAAAAATAACAATTATTGACCATCCCTTTCTTTTAAACGTTATTAATTAAAATTAATTTTAGTTTCTTAAGAAAACCATTCGGTGGTTTTTACCCGGTTATTTTTACTTTTGTCAATAAATTCATGGCATCTATATTAATAGTTTAATTTCATGCAGGATAAAATTTTAATTCTCGATTTTGGATCGCAGTACACGCAGTTAATTGGAAGAAAAATTCGCGAATTGAATGTGTATTGTGAAATCCATCCTTACAATCATTTTCAGAAACCTGACGAAACAGTAAAAGGGGTAATTCTTTCAGGAAGCCCCTTCTCGGTACGTGATCCAAAAGCTCCTCAAATTGATCTTGAGGGAATAAAGCAGAGGGTGCCGATACTGGGTATTTGCTACGGTGCACAATATATGGCTCATTTTTTTGGGGGTGAAGTGGCTCCTTCTGATTCCCGTGAATATGGAAGAGCGAAACTGGGATTTATTGATCAGGACTGTGACTTGTTCAAAGAGATGAAACCACACACACAGGTTTGGATGTCGCATGGAGATACCATAATAAAATTACCGAAAAACTACAAGGTGGTTGCGTCAACTGAAGATGTCAATTTCGCTGCCTATAAGATTGATAATGAGGCCACCTATGGCATTCAGTTTCATCCCGAGGTATACCATACTACAGAAGGGCAGCAACTGCTTAAAAATTTTATTATTGATATTTGCCGTTGTGAACAAAATTGGACACCGGCATCTTTTGTGGATAGCACAGTGTTTGAACTTAAGCAGAAACTTGGAAGCGAAAAGGTGGTGCTGGGTCTTTCAGGAGGTGTAGATTCTTCGGTTACTGCTGTGTTGCTGAATAAGGCTATTGGAAGCAATCTTACCTGTATATTTGTTGATAATGGATTGTTGCGGAAGAATGAATTTGAAAATGTACTTCATTCATACCAGGATATGGGATTGAATGTAATCGGGATTAATGCCAGGCAGAAATTCTGGGATGATTTAAAAGGGATAACCGATCCGGAACAAAAGCGAAAGATAATAGGAAGGAATTTTATTGAGGTATTTGATCTGGAGGCACATAAAATTCCAGGAGTAAACTGGCTTGCACAGGGAACAATTTATCCTGATGTTATAGAGTCGGTTTCAGTAAACGGTCCCTCAGCTACAATTAAATCGCATCACAATGTAGGAGGACTGCCGGATATAATGCACCTGAAAGTAGTGGAACCCCTTCGCCTGCTTTTCAAGGACGAGGTGCGACGGGTTGGAAAGACTCTTGGCATTAAGCAGGAATTGCTTGGGCGGCATCCTTTCCCGGGGCCGGGGCTGGGAATTCGAATTTTAGGGGAAATAACTCCTGAGAAGGTAAGAATGCTCCAGGAAGCAGACGCTATTTTTATTAACGGGTTAAATCAGTGGGGGCTTTATGATAAAGTTTGGCAGGCTGGTGTTATGTTGCTTCCAATTCAGTCGGTAGGTGTAATGGGCGATGAGCGGACCTACGAGAATACTGTTGCTTTGCGTGCAGTAGCCTCCACTGATGGTATGACAGCCGATTGGGTGCACCTGCCCTATGATTTTTTGGCAAAAATGTCGAATGAGATAATTAACAAAGTTCCTGGCATAAATCGTGTGGTTTACGATATTAGTTCAAAGCCACCTGCAACAATTGAGTGGGAATAAGCGTTCTCAAATTAATAATATATTTTAAAAACGAGTGTTACTATGAGTTTTAGTACAAATAATAAATCCCTGGGAATCCTGTCAGTTTTGGCATTTATCATGCTTCTTCTTTCTGCTGGTCCTGTAACAGCTCAGGAGGCTGTTCTGAAAAATCGGGAGAAACTTGGAAGGCTTCTGCGTCTTATCGATGGATATTATGTTGATTCAACCAATATTGACAAGCTTACAGAAAAAGCAATTGTTTATATGCTTGCCGAATTGGATCCACATTCAGTTTATATTTCGAAAGAAGAAGTAGACAAAATGAATGAGCCGCTCCAGGGAAATTTTGAAGGAATAGGAATAACATTTAATATCTTCAGAGATACTTTGCTTGTAACTGCAATAATTCCCGGCGGTCCTTCTGAAAAAGTCGGAATTCGTGCCGGGGATCGCATCGTTAATGTAGATGGAAAAAATATTGCCGGAACAGGAATTAAAAACAGCGATGTTTTTGATCTCTTGCGTGGCGAAAAAGGAACTACTGTTGAAATTAAGGTACTCCGCAGAAATGAGAAAAAGTTGGTGGATTTTACCATTGTCAGGGACAAAATTCCTATCTATAGCCTTGATGCTTCTTATATGCTGGATGATGAAACCGGGTTCATCAAGTTGAACAAATTTTCTGCTACCACAACCGATGAATTCTCTCAGGCTGTAAATGAACTGAAGGATAAAAACATGCGCAATTTAATCCTCGATTTACGTGGAAATGGCGGAGGTTATTTAAAAACGGCAATTGAAATTTCCGATCAGTTTCTTGAAAACAACAGGTTAATAGTTTATACCAACGGCAATAATGATCCCAAAAGGGAATATAAGGCAACTTCCAGTGGAAATTATGAGAATGGTAACCTGATAATTTTAGTTGATGAATCCTCTGCATCTGCAAGTGAAATTGTTTCAGGAGCAGTGCAGGACTGGGACCGCGGATTAATTATAGGAAGACGGTCGTTCGGAAAGGGACTGGTGCAAAAACCTTACTTTCTTAACGATGGTTCTATGGTGCGGTTAACCACAGCCCATTATTATACTCCTAGCGGCAGAGGCATTCAAAAACCTTATGAAAATGGAATAGAAGAATACCGGCGCGATTACATGGAACGTTTCAACAGCGGTCAATTGTTCAGTGCCGATAGCATTTCATTTCCCGATTCTTTAAAATACAAAACATTAATTAGTGGCAGAAATGTATATGGCGGCGGTGGTATTATGCCCGATATTTTTATTCCAATGGATACTTCATCCTATAATCAATATTACAACAGGCTTCGAAGAAATAATATAGTATATAATTTTGTGCTCGATTATGTGGACAACAACAGAAGTATGCTTCAAAAAAAATACAATAATTTTACCGATTTTAACAGAGATTTTTATGTAACTGACGAAATGATCGAGGAGATTGTTGCTGATGGAGAAAAGGAGAATATTGAACGTGATGAGGAAAGCCTTAATTTCACCTTAAATACAATGAAAAAGGAAATCAAAGCTTTAATTGCCCGTGACATTTTTTCCAGAAATGAGTTTTACCAGATAATATTTGAAGATGATGATGCTGTATTGAAAGCCCTGGAAGTAATTGAAAATAAAGAACAATACAACAACTTACTTGTATTGGTTGAATAATAAATGATGCCTGAGGCTTTAACCAACTGGTTGTGGGGAAATGTAGTTGAACTGACCGGAGCCCTTCTTGGTGTGTTATATATATTTTTTTCAATCAGACAGCACATTTTTACCTGGCCAACAGGTTTACTTACATCCCTGATTTATACTGTTGTTTTCTTCAGATCGGGATTTTATGCAGACATGGGCCTGCAGATTTACTACGCAGGCATAAGTTTTTATGGTTGGTATTATTGGAAAAAAGGAGGAAAACAAGGAAAAGGTACAACCCTACAGGTTCCAGTAAGAAAAACATCACAAAAAGTATTTGTGGTAAGCATGGCAACCACTGTTTTTATCTATATCCTGCTTGTGGCCATTCTACTTAATTTTACCGATTCTACGGTACCTTATATGGATTCATTAACAACTGCACTAAGTATTACGGCTACCTGGATGCTTGCAAAGAAATACATTGAGCATTGGCTAATCTGGATTTTTGTTGATTTCTTTTCTGCTGGATTATACTTTTACAAAGAACTTTGGCCAACCGTTATCCTCTTTTTGGTTTATACAGTAATGGCAGTTTTAGGGTATTTTGAATGGAAAAAGGATTTATCGGTTCAAATCGAAAAAAATGTTTAGAAAAGTAGTAATAACTGGTGCAGAATCTACCGGGAAGAGTGCATTGTGCGAATGGCTTTCAAGCTATTGCAATGTACCATATATACCAGAGTTTGCACGAGTATACATAGAAAATTTAGGCAGGCATTATAATTATTTCGATGTGGAAGCCATTGCCCGGAGGCAGGTGCAGCAATTTACTATTCCTAAGAATCCGGAATATCCCCTGCTGATTGCCGATACCTGGCTTATAATTACAAAAATTTGGTTCGAAGAAGTATTCAACCAGGTCCCTGAATGGCTGGAACCTGTCATTAAAAAAGAGGAAATTAGTCTTTTCCTGATCTGTGATGTTGATCTCCCCTGGATACCTGACAAAGTACGTGAAAACGGTGGTGATAGAAGAAACTATCTTCAGTCGCGGTATATTGACACCATTAAATACTACGGGTTCCAATATGAAATTGTCAGGGGAAAGAACAACGAACGGTATTGGAATGCAACAAGACATTTGGAACAGCACGGAATAATTAAACCAAAGCGTGTATGACTTGTTAAGAATGCAAACATTTTTCTAGGTTGATTTAATTACTTTTGTACAACAACATAAAAACAACTGCTAATGACTTCCCACGAATTTGACAGCAAATTATCCCAAACAATCGAGAGTTTAAGCGATCCGGAAACCTATGATGTAGTTTGCCATGAACACAGGCTTGGAGAACCTTTGCCATCCATAATTAACTTGCAAAAGATTATAGAAATGGTACGTGAGATTCTTTTCCCGGGTTATTTTGGAAGTACCTCATTGAGGCCAAATACAATCCGTCACTATATGGGCGTGTATGTAGATGAACTTTACGAACTTTTAAGTCAGGAAATTTTAGCGGGAATGTGTTTTGAATGTCAGGATGAGAATACAGATAAAGTGGAAAAACATACACTCAGGGCAAAAAAGAATGCCATCGAATTTATTGAATACCTGCCTGAAATAAGAAGAAAACTTGTAGAAGATGTAAGGGCCACTTACCTAAATGATCCGGCAGCAAGAAATTTAGGGGAAGTCATATTTTGTTATCCGGCCATACGGGCAATAACCAATTATCGCATGGCACATAAACTACTTCAACTTGAAGTGCCGCTCATTCCAAGGTTCATTGCAGAGATGGCCCATAGTGAAACAGGTATAGACATTCATCCCAGAGCACAAATAGGTGAAAATTTCACTATCGATCATGGTACTGGCGTGGTTATCGGATCCACTTGTATTATTGGCAATAATGTAAAAATATATCAGGGAGTAACACTTGGCGCAAAAAGTTTCCCGATCGATGAAAATGGAAATCCAATAAAAGGTATTCCACGTCATCCAATTGTTGAAGATGATGTAGTAATTTATTCAGGTGCAACTATACTTGGCAGAATAACTATCGGAAAAGGTTCAGTTATTGGTGGAAATGTTTGGGTAACCCGTAATTTGGCCCCCAATTCAAAAGTAGCTCAGTCGCGGCCCAGAGAAACAATGTTTGCCGAAGGTTCAGGTATCTGATTGAAACCAAATTAATTTTATTGAAATTGGAAAAATTTAAACTTGCCGCAAAAACGTTTGCAGGACTAGAGCTGGTATTATCCAGCGAAATCAAATCTATTGGAGGCTCAAATGTACAGGAAGGCCGACGTATTGTTTTTTATGAAGGAGATCTGGAGATGATTTATAAATCTAATTATCTTCTGAGAACAGCACTGAGAGTCCTCAAAGAAATAGCCGTATTTCAATTTAAAGACATTGATCAGTTTTATTTGAGGTGCAGGGAAATAAACTGGATAAAATATATGTCGGTCAATCAAAGTTTTATAATTAACAGCACAGTTTCCGATTCCAGGGAATTTAGAAATTCAATGTTTGCATCATTAAAAGTAAAAGATGCACTTGCTGATTACTTCAGGAGTAAAACAGGAAAAAGGCCTGATGTAGATACTGCTAATCCTGAAATCTTTATTCATGTGCACATCAACAGGAACAATTGTTCGCTTTCACTCGACAGCTCCGGAGAATCGCTCCACAAAAGAGGATACCGGACAAGTCAGGGAAAGGCACCATTAAGTGAAGTATTGGCTGCAGGCATGTTACTGATTTCGGGATGGAATGGATCTACCGATTTTATAGATCCAATGTGTGGATCGGGTACCTTGCCCATTGAAGCTGCTATGATTGCACAAAATATTGCTCCTGGCAGATTTAGAAAATCCTATGCATTTGAAAATTGGATTGGTTATAACCATGAGCTTTTTGAAGGGGTAAAGTCAATTCAGAAGGGAAAACCATTTGTAAATAAAATATATGCTTCCGATATATCACGTGAAAATGTACTGACTGCTCAAACGAATGCAAGAAGAGCGCGGGTTTTTTCAAGCATTCAATTCCAGCAATCGGACATAAAAAACCTGAAAATATCAACAAGTAACGCCATCATTATGATAAATCCTCCCTATGGAGAAAGAATCGTTCAGGAAAATTTAAATGAATTATATGCTATGATAGGGCAACAGTTAAAATACCATTATACGGGTAATACTGCATGGATTCTCTCTTCATCAAAAGAATACCTTAAAAATGTGGGATTAAAACCCTCAACTAAAATAGTTTTATATAACGGATCGCTCGAATGTACCTTTACATCCTACCCTCTTTTTAGCGGCAAACGAAATCCTTAAAAAATGTACTGAATTTTAAAGAATTTAAAATGAAGTACTGGAAAAAATATAAAGGAACTAGTTTCCTTCTTCTTCCAAAATGTCTTTTTGTCTTGTTGCAGGTCTGGTATCACCACCACCACGTACTTTCAACATTTCATTGGAAGTTAATACTTCAAAACTTTTTAAATTAACTCTTTTTTGGGTATTAGAAAAAAACCTTTTCATCGTAAATAAATTTAGTTCGTTAAACTTGAAAAAACACACATTCTATATATATATTCCGAAAACAGGGAAAAGGTAACCCTCAAATTGGAAAAAACTTTAAATTATTTTAATTTGGCCCCATGAAAGCTAGCAATAGGCAATGATGAAAATATCTCTGACCTTTATCTTATCGCTGTTCCTTTACCTTCACAGTTATTCTGATAATCAACACACTAAAGACAGTATTCGGGCAACTGAAAGCTATCAGAATGCCAGAAATCTAATCCAAAGCGGGGATTATTTAAAAGCGATTGATACTTTAAAATTTTCTGCAGAACTGCGGAAAAAATTATATTCCGATAAAAGCTATGCATTTGGGTTGGTACAAAATGCTCTTGGTATTTCATATAGAAACCTTGGAAATTTAAATAAGGCACTGGAATTCTTTCTAATTGCAGAAAAAGCATATTTACATGAATTGGATAAAAATAATTTAGCTATTGCCAGGCTATATAATAATATTGGAAATGTATATTTTAATAAACTTAATTATGCGACTGCAGCTGAATATCATCAAAATGCAATTGATATTTATGAAAACCAAATAGAAACAGATGAGCCTGGAGTAGCCGATATTTATTACAGCCTGGCAAACACATATTTTGAATTAAGAAATTACCAAGACGCACTAAAGATTATAGAAAACTATAATAAAAAGGCTTTTCCCGAAACAAAGTTATATTTTCTCAGTCTCAAAGCAGTGATTTATCAGGAGTTAAATCAATTTAATGAAGCATATAAAAGTTATCAGGATGCCATCCGGTATGCCAGAGACTTTTTTTCGGATTCAGATATAAATCTGGTATTTGAATACATTAACTATGCTGACTTTTTAATTAAAAACAACAAAATTAAAGAAGCTCAAAATGTTTTAAATGATGCAAACAGCATTTTTATTAAAAATGAAATAAATAAGGGTTTAAATTATTCTCTCTATCTGAAAACAGCAGGTTACTTACAAGAAAATAAAATTGTGGAAACAAAAGATTGGAAGGCCTTCAGAATTCAAAAGACATATAACCTTACTGAAGCCATCAACTGTTACAAAAAAAGTTTGGAATCTCTTGGGTTAAATGTAAACAGTCTTTCTGATGCTACCGGATTATTAACAAATACTGTTTCATTGGCGCAAAGCATTGAGTTGTTAAAACTTATTGCCGATACCTATACCCAAATTTCAGATTTATTTTCCAACATGAAAGATGAAAACGAAAAAAACGCCATTATTCATGCACTTGATTATTACAAAATTGTTACTGCATTAATTCAAAGGGCACGAAAAGAAATTTATTCCGATGAGAATAAAATTCAACTCAACGAGCTGGAAGCAGCCACCTTCTTAAAAATTATTCAGACTGCCTGGAAGGCCAACACTATAGAACAAGATTCTGAAATAACCAATTTTGCCTTTGCCACTGCAGAAAGGATGAAGGCAACTACAGTTTTTGACCGTTTATCCGATCAGCTTGCACGAGAAAACAGTTTGGTTCCCGATAGCCTTAGTGAACTGGAACGCTCATTAAATTACAGTATTACAAGTGCAAATGAGCGTCTATTTAACCTTCGTCATAAATCAAATGCGGATGATTCTGAAATATATAAAACCGACTCTATTCTTTTTCAGTTAAAAAAACAACGTGATGAATTAAATCAATATCTGGAAAGCAACTACTTAGATTATTATGACATGAAATATTCCAGCGCAATGATTGGTGTTAAAGATGTTCAGCGAAACCTGAACGATAATGAAATGATGATTGAGTATGTTTTAAATGAAACCGATACTATTCCAGAGATTTATGCTTTTGTATTTACGAATAGCCAAATCATTTTTAAAAAATTAGATACAAACCCTTCATTTATTTCTTGGCTTGAGGAAACATTCAGGTTTGTTTCAAATCCTGCATATCTGTTCACTCGTAATACCAATTCAAAAAATTATTGTACAAAGGCGCATTATCTTTATCAGATATTGCTGCAGCCTTTTTCCGAACTGATACAGGAAAAGAAAATAACCATCATTCCCGATGGCAAGCTTAATTACCTTCCATTTGAAGCCTTACTAACAGAAATGCCAGATACTTCTGGTATGGTGCAGTTCAATAATTTGCCTTACCTAATTCGCGATCATACTGTCAGTTACTCCTATTCAGCAAACCTGCTTTTCAAGTTCGAAAAGCAGAATAGACGTGCAAAAAACAGATTACTTGCATTTGCTCCTGAATACAATTCAGATACAGTAAATTTTGATAAAGAAAAACTTGTGTTAATACCTTTACCCGGCATACATCGGGAAATTAGTTTAATTGCAAAAGAAATAAATGCCCGTCTATATAATGGGAAAGAAGCCACTGAACAAAATTTCAGGAAAGAGTGTAAAAATCACGATATCCTTCACCTGGCTATGCATGCTTTTATAAATGATTCAGTACCTGCATTTTCAAGGTTCGCCTTCACACAAACCAAAGATACTCTTGCCGAAAATGATGGCTGGCTCAATACCGCCGACATTTACAATCTCGACCTTAATGCAAGGCTGACTGTATTAAGTGCATGCAATACAGGAAGCGGCAATTTAAAAAAGGGAGAAGGCGTGATGAGCCTTGCAAGAGGATTTATTTATGCAGGATGCCCTTCAATAGTTATGTCTTTATGGGAGGTTGAAGATGATGCTGGTACGGAAATAATGCATTCTTTTTATAAAATTCTAAAAAAAGGACGTAATACCGACGATGCCCTTCGACAGGCAAAACTTCAATACCTTGAGAAGGCCAATCCACGACTGGCACATCCACATTATTGGTTAGGCTATGTCAGTATAGGCAGTACAAAGCCACTATTCAGAAGTTATGATTTTTACTTCTTTGGTCTTCTTATTCTAGCGATGGCTGCATTTACCGCAGATCAATTAATTTATTTCAGAAAATCAGGAAAAAGACGCAATAAAAATAATTAGAATGTGTGGTTTTCATTAACGACTTGCCTGAATCAGGTTTTTTGCCCTTACTCTATTAATGTGTAATTTTAAATTTAACGAAATAACTGATCTCGTGCGAATAAACCTCCAATACTTTAAAGAACGTTGTGAATGTATGTATCAAGTTTAATGAACTGTCTCTATTTTAATGAATACCTTGTTTTTCTTAGTACCGCTTTTGCATCAACAGCATAGAATCCATTTCGATTGATGATTGCCAACAGCTGAGTTCTTGCTTCTTCTTTATTTCCAAGTTTTATAAAGCATAAAGCTTTATACCATTCAGCCTCTTCAACAAAAATGTTATCCCCATGATTAACTACCTGAGTATATTCAGGAATTGCTTCTTCATATTTTCCGAGATTTTGTAACGTTGAGGCTTTATAAAACTGAAATACAAATTTTTCATCCTTTTCCTTTATCGCCTGATCGTATAACAGAATAGCCTTTTCATATTCTCCATCAACAAAGAAATTATTCGCTTTCTGAAGAATGTTCAAGTCAGAAGCTACAGCCCTTTGCGGAGCCCATTGAGGTGCATTAAAGTATTCTTCATAAGAACGACCTCCATTCCCTATTTGATTACTAAAGAAACCGGCAGATGCTATTAATATAACCGCTACAGCAACCCCTGCCCTCCACCAAGTGGCGTAACGTATGTTTGAGTCAGGAACAATAGATCTGATTTCCCGGCTTTCCAAGTCCAGTTTTATCTGTTCAAGGCTATCCCTTAGCTTAAAAATATCTTTTTCACCTATCGAACTATCAACATTTTTTCGTAATGCAACTTCCGATTTTAAATCGGAATTTTCATTTAATTCAGCAAGAAAAGTATTCAACTCTTTACCTTCGAGTTCATCATTTATAAACTCCTCAATCTGAAGTTCGGATACATTCCAGGAAGTTTGCGTACCGGTTAATCGGTTGAGTTCACTTCTAAGACTCATGACATCCGGCTCAAGAATTGCTTTTTCAAGCTCCTGATGAAGTTTCACTTCCCGCTGCAAAATATTATTCACAGCCAGCTCCTGCTCGAATCGTTCCAGTTCACGACCGGTCAGTTCATGGTTGACATATGCATCTACTTCTTCTGCTGAACATTGTTCTCGAACCGATGCAGAAACTTTTGAGAGTGTTTCCCTCAGATTCAGGATATCCTTTTCAAGAATGGCTTCTTCCAGTCCTTTTGTATCGAATTCAATTTCATCAGATTCCTCAGAGAATATTTCCTCATCGATATCCGATAAATTTTGTTCTCGGAAAAATTCATGTATGTTTTCATTCGAAACCAACTCATGCTGGTAAATATGAGCTTTGGGAAGTGAATCGTAAAAATTCAGTAATTCTTCTTGTGAAAGGGTATCAGAAAGTTGCTGAAAATTCTCAAATCCTTCCATGAGTGTAAATGGAGCTGATTCATTTTCGATTTGTTTAGCAACTGTTTGTAACTTGTCCCGCAGGGTTAAAACATCTTTTTCAGTAACCGCTGTTTGAAGCGTTTTTTCAAATTTTACTTCGTCCCTTAATTCGCTGTCGCTTTTCAGTTCAGTTTCAAAATCATTTTTCTGAGATTGATTAAGGCTGTCCAGGCAATAATCTTCAATCCATTCAAGGAGTTTTGTTTTAGGTATCATCTTCAAGTATTTTTTTAAATTCTGTATCCTGCTTTATCCGGCTAATCAGAAGTTCTTTGCATTTAAATTTCCGTTTCTTTGCATATTTGTCGCCTTTATATCCCATGATACGGGCAATTTCACTTAACGGAACTTTTTCAAAAAATAGCTGCAATAACTTTTGACAATCGGTACTCAGGGACCTAAAATGTTTCTGGTATAAACCATACTTTTCATTTTTTTCTACCAAATCCACCAGGTTGTCATCATAAATATCTTCCTGAAATGGTAAGGTATCGTTTATTTTTTCTTGCTCAATTCTACGTTGCTCAAGTTGCTTGAGCCATAAAAACCGACACACAGAAAAAAGATATCCCTGAAAAGAACTCGTTTCGAACACCAAATCACTTTCTTTCAACTTTCTGTAGATGATAATTATCGCCTCCTGAAACACATCGTTTGCATCATCTTCTGTTCCGCTGTTCTTTTTGATGAACATATTCACCCTATAATAGAACTGCTTGTAGATGTATTGCAAAATTAAATTATCATGTCTTAATATCCCTCTCAGGATTTGCTCATCACTGTAATTCTTCATGTTCGTCTATTATATAATCCGTTAAATTAAGAAAAGGTAACCCTCTTTTTTAAAAAAAGTAAAAAATAATTGAGCAGAAATTTTTAAAAAGTTTAAAAACCCTTTAAAAACAAACAGTTGCGCCAAAATGAGAAAAAATTAGCGAATGAACAAATAACTCATGATTTTTTTTAACCTTGATTAAAAAAAAAGGAATAAAAAATATTTTTTTTCTTGAAGCAGCAAAAAAAGCAAACCAAATGGTCCGATTGCAGCTACCTGTTCAAATAATGTTGCAATTGAAAACGATTTGAATCTTTTTCAAAATAATTTAGCTTAAAATGATAGTCTGAATTTTCTACAAATCAAACTGTCATAATGTCAAGTTCCCGATTCATGTCCTGACAAATGATGCTTTATTTACTTTTTTTTATTTTTAAGGGTTACCTTTTCCCGTTTAATAGAATATATATATGGAAGGTGCTTTTTCCTTCACCATTAAATCAAGAAAAAATTGAAAGGGGGATTATTGTCCCCTTTTTTACATCCTGTCGGGAACATCAATTCCCAGCAATTTCATTCCAGACCTGATTATCCTTCCAATAGTTGATGAAAGCAACAATCTTAAATCCCTTTTTAAGTTCTCAGTTTCGGCAAGTATCGGATGATCATGATAAAACTGATTATATTCCTTTCCCAGTTCATAGCAATAGTTGGCTATTACAGCCGGGCTGTATTGATTTCCAGCTTCTTTAATGATATCGGGAAACTGAGCAACCCGTTTCAGCAATTCTTTCTCTTTAAATGATATTTCGGAAGGGATATGATTTATATTAGTATTTACCGATAAACCTTTTTCGGCGGCTTTTCTTAATACTGATTGTATTCGAGCATGAGTATATTGAATAAAAGGTCCTGTATTGCCATTGAAGTCGATGGATTCTTCCGGGTTAAAAAGCATATTTTTTTGAGGGTCCACCTTAAGAATAAAATATTTCAACGCTCCAAGAGCTATCATATTATAAGTTTTTTCAGCCTCATCAAGAGTTAAGGAATCAAGCTTGCCCAATTCCTGCGCCATATTTTTAGCCACCTGAACCATCTCTTCCATTAAATCATCAGCATCAACGACTGTGCCCTCTCTTGATTTCATTTTTCCACCTGGAAGCTCAACCATACCATATGAAAAATGATGTAACCCTTTTCCCCATTTGTATCCTAATTTATCGAGCAATTCAGCCAATACCTGAAAATGATAATTTTGCTCATTTCCTACTACATAAATCATTCTGTCTATTTCATAATCCTTAAACCGCAATTTTGCTGTTCCTATATCCTGAGTAATATAAACGGAGGTACCATCGCTTCGTAATAATAATTTATTATCCAGTCGCTCACTGGTTAAATCGGCCCAAACTGAACCATCTTCCTTTTGCTGAAAAATTCCCTCCTTAAGTCCCCGCATTACTTCTTGCTTACCTATAAGATAGGTTTCCGATTCGTAATAAATTTTATCAAAATCAACACCCATCCTTTTATAGGTAGCATCGAACCCCTCATAAACCCAATTGTTCATTGTCTGCCACAATTCCACCACTTCCTTATCACCAGCTTCCCACCGAAGAAGCAATTGTCTTGCTTCACGTATGGAAGGTGCCTGCTCTTCTGCCTCCTTTTGCGAGAATCCCTTTGCAATTAATTCAGCAACCTCATTTTTATAATGGTTATTAAATTGAACATAGAGCTCACCTACAAAATGATCTCCCTTTTTACCAGATGTATAGGGAGTTTGTTTGTTTCCCCATTTTTGCCAGGCGAGCATCGATTTGCAGATATGAATTCCCCGATCATTTACAATATTTGTTTTTATTACTTTGCAACCATTTGCTTTTAAAATTTCGGAAATGGAATACCCCAGGAGATTATTCCTAATGTGACCCAGGTGAAGCGGCTTATTAGTATTTGGGGATGAATACTCTACCATTACCTGTTCAGCGTCATCACCTGCAGCAGTAATTCCATACATCTCATTTGACCATGCATCCAAAAGTTTTCCAAACCAATAGCTACTATTTATCTCAATGTTCAGAAATCCTTTTACAACATTATATGAATTCACTTCATCTAACTTTTTTTTCAAATATTCTCCTATTTCAGTTGCAGTAATTTCCGGGCTTCTTCTTGAAACTTTTGTAAAGGGAAATACCACTAATGTAATATCGCCCACAAATTCCTTACGGGTGCTTTGTATCTGGATGAAATTCTCTGAAGCATCATAATTGTATAATTTTTGCAAAGCTTCTGCCACTGCTCCATGTATTTTTTCTTCAATTCTCATATCTACCTGTAGTAAAATAGTTTCTCAATTTAAATTAAACCTAAAATTGCTTACCTGATATCTGATTCTTCGACCGGCAAAGATAACACTTTCCAATTTTAGGCAGGGGGAAATAATGAGGAGAAGGAAAATAAAGTAGTTTTCCTGCTCTCTTCCACAACTTCATGATTGGTGGCAGTCCTGCCATCTGTTTTTAAATTTACTATACTAGGTTTACATTCTGGCTTCCCATTTTTTGCAGTATAGTAAAAGTTGCTTGGATTGATACTACTCCACTGCAACCGCCTTATAATAGATACCTGTCCCTAAAAAGCTTCGATAACTTGCATGGCATCGCTTTTTAGTACCGGTTTTTTTTAATAGCTCATCCCTAAACTGTAGCTCCAGACTAAGTTCCCCCTACCAGTTCCCGAAGCCGTTTGATTTCCTGTTCCATCTTTCGTTTCTCAGGATCAACTTTTGAATACTGCGGTTCAAGCCCCATGGCTCCCTGTTCATTAAAAATGCGGTTCCACTTGTGAAACAACGATTGTGACAGGTTAAATAACCATTTCATCTGCATAGCATACAAATTTAAGCCCCCTCAAGTTCCTTCTCCAGTTCATTGAGCATGATGCTATTTGACGTGGTCCTTCCTTTGGTATACCTTGCTGGCAGGGTTCAAATTTACCTCGCGATATATACCGTTGATATAGGCTAATGGTTGGCAACTAAAAACCCCAATAGTTGGCTTTCACCACCAGTATATTTACCAGGCACTGCAAAATAATAAAAAAAGTCTTGCCAAAAGGCAAGACTTTTAATTATATCCTGTTAAACACTAAGTTTATTTTCTGAGCCGTAATTCTTCAAATTCAACTCTGCGGTTCAATCTCCGGTTTTGAATAGAAGTATTGGGTACTTTAGGTTTTTCTTCTCCATAATAATTGGCCCCTACATAAGCATTACTGATTCCTTTAGACAATAAGTATTTTACCACAGATTGTGCTCTTCTTTCAGAAAGCTTCATATTGTATTCGTCAGTACCAATACTATCGGCATGGCCGCCTACAACGATATCGTATTCTTTGCTACCGCTTAAGTCTTTAACCAGCTCATCAAGTTTTGCTTTTTCTTCAGGTTTTAATTCTGATTTATCAAAATCGAAATGAATATCTGAAATATCCAGTTCCACCCAATCAGGACATCCTTGATTTGATGCGGGTCCTTTTTCATTTGGGCATTTATCTTCACAATCAATTACACCGTCACCGTCGGAATCCAGTGGACAACCATCACCATCAACCGGACAACCTCTTGGTGTATCAGGACATTTGTCCCTGTTATCCGGAACGCCATCACCGTCGCTATCGGGGCAACCTTTAAATTTAGCCAATCCTGGGGTATCGGGACAATCATCGTTTTTATCTGCAATACCATCACCATCCCTATCGGGGCAACCTTTTAATTTAGGATCACCTGCTTCATTCGGACATTCATCCTGGTAATCCGGTACACCATCACCATCGCTGTCAATGGGGCATCCATCTTCATCAACGGCAACTCCGGGAGGAGTGTTTGGACATTTATCTTTTTTGTCAGGAATGCCATCACCGTCAGAATCTTTAGCTGCTCCTAATGAGAACTCAATGATACCCGATAATTTTACAAAATTGTCATTTACAGTTGCTAAAACGTCATCAACATATCTCTCACCTTCTATTCCATGAATATATCCTGCTTCCAGATATAAAGAAGTACTCGGACTTATAGGAAATTTGGTTCCAACTCCTCCTTTAAAATTGACGCCTTCTTTATTATTATCTAACATATATCCTACCCCACCATACAGATAAGGCTGAACAGCACTGTTTACCGCCATCATCTGTCCGTTAAAAAACTTAAACCGTAAATTTAACGAAGGATTGGCAAAATCGACTACCGCCACTTGCCATGTCCGGCTTCTGATTTTAACATCAAATCAAAAGTTGGACTAAGATACCTGCTAAAATAAAATTCCCCCAGGAATCCCAAATCCTCTTTTTCAAGATTGTAATATGCTCCAGGGCCTAATCCAATGGCCCATTTTTTATCGGCATTCTGAGCAAATACACTTCCCACAAAAATGATGGAAAGAAAAATCATTGTAAATTTTTTCATAATCATTAATTTTTTAGATTTTTATCGGCAATTATTTTAATTTTTTATTCATCCACTTTATAAGAGTTTTTTCATACTAAATTTAGTTAACATCATTTTTCTTAACAAAAATATACATTTCTTTAAAATATTATTAAAAAATTGAAATTTTGTTTGCGATAATCGATATAGAAACCACAGGAATCCGTTATAATTTTGGTCAAATTACGGAAATTGCCATTTTTCAGCACAATGGGAATGAGATAACAGGTTCTTTTTCCACTCTGGTCAAGCCTGAAATGGATATCCCCCGATTTATTACCCGCCTTACTGGAATATCAAATGAAATGGTTCAAGATGCTCCAAAGTTTTATGAAATAGCAAAAAAAGTTGTGGAACTTACAACAGGAAGAATTTTTGTAGCACATAATGTTCAATTTGATTACAGGTTCACTAAAGAGGAATTTAAACGTCTGGGATATAATTATTACCGTCAAACACTCTGCACCGTAAAACTTTCCAGAAAACTCTTTCCCGGACATCAATCTTATTCCCTTGACCGTTTATGTAACGCTATGGGTATTAATATAAACGGACGTCATCGTGCAGCAGGAGATGCTTTGGCAACAGCTAAGCTATTCGATTTGTTAATCAGAGAAAATGACAGAAGAAACTTTGAAGGAACAGCTAGTAATCTGAAGCTATTTTAAATTTTTATCCTCATTTTTATCCTCCTGTTTCTTTTCCTCCTGTTTTTTTTTTCAGACACTTCTTCCTCTAAAAAATTAATCATGTCTTTTTCCTGCAGAATATTATACCACAACAGTACTTTCCTGATATCTGATACATATACCCTTTCCCTATCATATTCAGGAAGAATCTCACTGAAGTAATTTTTCAACTCATTTCCGGAAGATTTATGGCTTAAGGCCTTACCCCTATTTTCCTTTTCAGAAATTGCTTTAAAAACTTCCTTAAGAGGCACATCTGCTGTGTTGGTATATATTGCTATATCTTCAAGTGCAGAAACTTTTGTGGAGGAATAAACTGGCATTCGCTTACCATTTTCCAATGATTCAACAATGATATTGTTTTTTGATTCAGCTATATGTTTAAACAAACCCTGATTTCCCGATATCGCTAATATTCCTTTCATTATAATTTTTATTTTTAAATTAATACTATATTCTCCAAATGATTTCAAAAAAGACAAACGAAAGAGTAATATAATAATTTTTGAGACCGCTCTGACCGTTTCTTACTTGCGAAGATACAATATTTATAAAACCGGTAAGAAAGAGATTTCAAAGTTCAGCAAAATTTCATATATCACCCAAAGTTATTTTGAGAATAACTATTCCTTCGGTTGATTAAACCGGTAAATAACTCCTGTCTTTATCCATCTACCTGGTTGAATAACATTGCCCACATCAAAATATTTATGATCAAAAAGATTATTTGTTGAAATAAAAAAAAATAAATCGTATAGCCGGCATGTGGCTTTTATATCAACTGTCCAAAACGGTTTATATTCTCTTTCTTCCGCAAAATCTTCTCCTCCGTAAAAAGTAAAGGTACCATCTCTGTCTTGGTAAAGTGTCCTGATATTCAGCAATATTTGTTTCGTAATTGATTGACTAAAGCCAGCCACCATTTTATGCCGGAGATTATCCATCACATAATAAGATAAAAGCGGACTGTTTTCTTTTTTTTGCTTGTTATACAGATAACTTACTTCAACATGACCTGGCAAATCCCTGATTAAATGTATCGAAGGAAAATACAAAAGGTTAAATTCCATTCCGCGACTGGTAATTTCAGTATAATTCATTGATGTCCAAATCTCTTCATCTTCAGCTTTTATCCAGTCAATTAAGTTGGTTCCTTTTCTTTGGAAAACCACAAGATGCCCTTTAAGAATTTTTGCATTAAATTTTATTCCTCCTTCCAAAGCAGCCGATTTCTCTGGTTTTAATTCCGGATTACCCCTATTCGTAGGACCAGAATAATAAAGGTCAGTAAAAGTAGGCATTCGAAGAGAAGTATTCCAGGATGCCACCATCATAAATGAATGAAACATCTGGTAACTCAGATCAAAACCAGGAAAGAAATTCACTCCGCTTTTATTGTCTGAAATATGATTTGCCATTATTCCGGTAGTGATCCTCCATTTATTGAGGGATAGTACCTGTTCAGTAAAGAGCGATAAAATTCTCCGTTCTTGTGAATGTGTATAAAAAATATCTTTACCCGAGAATTCTATTCTATTTTCCATCGGTTCACCCAGCACATTACTCACAATAGCTTCCGAACGATAACTGGTTCCAAATGATGTTTTACCCCATTTCCATATAAACCAGGAATTAATATCCACACCCCAAACATCGGTTCGGTGAAAATTAGGATTAGAATACCAATCGGGTGCATTATTTCGAAACAGCATAAATTTATCGGTGTGTCTCCGCCAATAAACTGAAGGTATTAAATTAAATATGGTACGTGATTCAAATTTTACTGAACCGAAATAGGTATCAACTTCTTCAAACTGGTTTGGATAAACAGGGGTATAAAAACTGTTGGCACCAAAAGCTTTTCCAGCTATGCCCCCCTGAAGAAATAATTTTCCAACACAGGATGATAATTTACCGGAATAGAAAATATTTGAAGCCTCAAAATCTGTGTTATCTATATACCCTTTGGAGAATTTTCGGTTTGCAGCCAATAGATGATTTAGCTTTCCGGTGCGAAAACTTCCCGAGAAGTCAGTATTAAAATAACCGAAACTACCAGTGGTTAATTGTGCTGAAAGCGTTTTATATTCTGGCTTCCGTGTAACAATATTGATAGCTCCTGAAAAAGCATTCGGACCATATATTCTTGCAGCAGGTCCTTCCAGAACTTCAATGCGTTCAATCTGAGATAAACTTACCGGAAGATTTAAATTATGGTGCCCGGTTTGGGGATCGGTGATGTTAATGCCATTCAGGAGAATTAATATCTGATCAAAAGTGCCGCCTCGGATATTTATATCCGCCTGAACCCCTTCAGCCCCCCTTTGCCTGATATCAACACCTGCAATATATTCAAGCAGGTCCTGCACACTTTCGGCCGGCATCTGTTCTATTTCCTTTGCCCCTATTACAGAAAGTATCCTGGAAACCTTGGAATAAAGCACTGGTACCCTTGAAGCTGTAACTTCAACTTCATCCAAATCGTATTGCATTTTTATTTCTGTAGTATCACGGGGTACTGAAACAACAGGTACAGGAGCTGTTAAAAAATAAGTAACCGATAGAACTGAAATTTTTACTACTTTTTTTAAAGTTGAAAAAAGGGAATAATTTTTCCTGCCCCATTTTCGAAAAATCAATGCATTATTATTCTTAAACTTTTGAAATTGAAATTTCATGTTTTCTATTTTTTATTGCAAAGATAACAGGAATCCCTACTCATGGAACAGATGGTTGTTTTAGATAGTATTGTGGAATATGGGGACACAAGTGTGTAATTCTTCCCACAGAAATAAAATAATTATAGTTAAAATCTTCATTTGAAATTGAGCTATTAAATATATATATCAGCAGGTTACAGGAATGTAAAAATTTTCGGCACAGTATTTTAAATAAAGCTAACCATACTAGAAAAGTTATAATGTAAAACATAAGAAATAGAATAATAGCGAATGAATATAGGATTAATTTATAATCGATAGATAAAAACAACTATAAAAAGAGATTAAAATCTTTTTTATATGTACCATCAATTCTATATTTGTTTCAGAAAAAAACAGAAATTAATAACAAACTAAAAATAATAAGCGCCATGACTCAGATTCAATTTAACAACGCACTTCTAAGTTTAAAGGACAAGTTGCATTACTATGCACTAAGTTTAACTTCCGATTCGGAACGGGCTGACGACCTTTTACAGGAAACTATGCTTAAAGCATTGACCTATCGTGACAAATTTACACAGAACACGAATTTTAAAGCTTGGATTTACACCATCATGAAAAATACTTTTATAAATGATTATCGTAGAAATGTAAAAACAAGGAATACATTTGATGATTCAAATAATGATTTTCATCTCTTGTTTTCGAGAGATAAAGTTTATCCTGCTCCGGATTCATTTTACAGCACTCAGGAAATTCACAAAAGCATAAATTCACTTGATGATGAATACAGGATTCCATTTACTATGTTTCTTGAAGGATATAAATATAAAGAAATTGCCGAAGAACTGGATTTACCCTTAGGTACTGTTAAAAGCCGAATTTTCTTCACAAGAAAAAAACTTGAAAAGTCGTTAAATGAATTTTCGAACAATTAATTTTGAATAATCTCGTCTTTTAAAAGATCTTCGTGCATACGTAGATCTTTTTTTATTTTCCATCAAAAAATATCTGTTATGAAAGAAATTGTTGCAGTTCATATGGCAGAAGGTTATGAAGAAATTGAAGCAGTAAGTATTATCGATGTTTTGCGAAGGGCAGATATAGAAACACTAATAGTATCGGTAACAGGAAAAAAGGAAGTTACCGGCTCGCATGGGATAATTATCAGCAGCGACAAGTTATTTGATGAAGTTAATTACGAGCAGGTAAAAATGATTGTACTACCGGGAGGAATGCCGGGTGCCGAGAATCTTAAAAATCATAAAAACCTGGGCAGAGAAATAGTTCGTTTTTATAATGAAGGCAAACCATTGGGAGCAATATGTGCAGCTCCTCTTGTTTTGGGAAATCTAAAGTTACTGAAAAATAAAAAAGCTACCTGCTATCCAGGCTATGAAGATCAGCTTTCAGGAGCTGAAGTCACAGGTAACAATGTGGAACTAACCGATAAAATAATAACCGGGAAAGGAGCTGGTGTGGCCATTCAATTTTCTTTGCGTATTGTTGAAATGTTGAAAGGCAAACCTCTGGCAGATGAACTTGCTAAAAAAATGGTTTTTCCCGTTTCTTCCTATACTTAAATAAACGAATAATTTTTTCTTTTTGCCATCCAGTTCCGTGAGTTTATAAATGCCTGAATCCAGGGAGCAATATCCTCCATCTTCCGTTCAGCAGGATAAAATCCCCATTGCCATGGAGCAAAAGAGCGTTCCAGATGAGGCATCATGGCCAGGTGCCGGCCATTGGCTGAACAAATTGCCGCTGCTGCATATTTTGACCCATTCGGATTTGCTGGGTATTCATCCCGGCTATATTTTAAGGGAATATGATAAGCATTTTCATCATAAGGCAGGGAAAACTTGCCTTCCCCATGAGCAACCCAAATTCCCAACCTCATTCCACTCATGTTCCCCAACATCACAGAATTATTATCCTGAACACTTACATTTAAAAACGTGGATTCAAACTTACCCGAATCATTATGCAGCATTTTTGGATGCCTCTCATGCTCAGGATAAACTAACCCAAGCTCAACCATAAGTTGACATCCGTTGCAAACCCCGAGACTAAGCGTATTTTCCCTACTGTAGAAATTTTCAAGTGTCTTGCGCGCTTTTTCATTATATTTAAAAGCTCCGGCCCATCCTTTGGCTGAACCAAGAACATCAGAGTTGGAAAAGCCACCAACAAAAACTATCATTTGAATATCTTCCAATGTCTCTCTTCCGGAAATTAAATCGGTCATATGCACATCTTTAACATCCATACCAGCAAGAAACATTGCATAGGCCATTTCGCGATCACCGTTTACACCCTTCTCCCTAATAATAGCAGCTTTAATTCCTGATGAAATTCTGCGATCCATGCTAATATTGTAATCGGAAGCTCTTCCCGTAAAATTGCCAAAGTTAAATCTTAACCCTTCCTTCTTGTAGTTTTTAAAACGTTCAAGTGCCAGTTCCGTACCACTTTGCTTTCGATCGAGAAGATAGGACGTTTTAAACCATAAATCACGTGATGATTCTATATCGAAAATTTTTACTGAGTCGTAATAGGAAGCAATTAACTTCCTTTCAGATATAGGGTTTCCAAGTGTTGTAAATTCAATCCCCCGTTCTTTAAGATGCTTTTTAACCCGATCGTTATCAGCACATTGAATAACAACACCTGGATTTTCACTGAAAAGAATTTTTACCAGGTCTCCCTCTCCTATTGCGGATAAATCCACTTTCATTCCACCTTCTATATTGCTAAAGCACATTTCAAGTAACGTGGTAATTAAACCTCCCGAACCTACATCATGCCCTGCAGAAATCAATCCCTTTCCAATTAATTCCTGAACGGCATTGAAAGCATTTACAAACTTTTGGGCATCCATTACTTCAGGGGATATCCTGCCAATTTTATTCAATACCTGGGCAAAGGCACTTCCTCCCAATTCCCTGTCACCAAATGAAAAATCGATGAAAAGTATTTCTTTGGTTTCGTCATTAACCAGTACAGGTTCAACCACTTTCCGTACATCAGATACCTCTCCTGAGGCAGAAATAATAACTGTTCCAGGTGCAAAAACCACATCATTGCTATACTTCTGGACCATCGACATGGAATCCTTTCCAGTTGGAATATTTATTCCTAGGGCACAGGCAAATTCACTTGCCGCTTCAACAGCATGATAAATTCTGGAATCCTCTCCAGGATTTTTTGCCGGCCACATCCAGTTTGCACTAAGTGAAACACTTCGAATACCATCGGTAAGCGGGGCCCAAATAATATTAGTAAGAGCTTCGGCAATAGACAGGATAGATCCACTGGCCGGATCAATCAAACCTGCAATGGGCGCATGACCAACTGAAGTGGCAATTCCTGCTCTCCCCTCGTAGTCAAGGGCAACCACCCCAATATTATTAAGAGGTAGCTGAAACACTCCGGCACTTTGTTGTTTGGCTATTCTTCCGCTTACTGAACGGTCAACCTTATTTATTAACCAATCTTTGCAAGCTACCGACTCTAACTGAAGTACCCATTCGAGATAAGTGTCAATGTCTTCCACATTATAAACAACTGCATCAAAATCCGCAATTTCCGTATTATCCTCAAGAACCATTTTCGGTGAGTTCCCAAACATATATCCCAGCTGCCAGTCAATAGGCTTTTCTCCTGTCTTGGAGTTTTCAAAAGTGAATTGCATATCACCTGTAGTTTCACCAATGACATAAAAAGGTGCCCGCTCACGTTCAGCAATTTTTCGCAATAAGTTTAAATGCTGGGGCTCCATTACAAGGCCCATCCGTTCCTGTGATTCATTGCCAATAATTTCCTTCTGCGATAAGGTAGGATCACCAACAGGCAGTTTTGCAGTATCTATTTTTCCACCAGTAGTTTCCACCAACTCTGAAAGACAGTTTAAATGGCCCCCGGCTCCATGATCATGAATGGATATAACAGGATTTTCATCCGATTCACTTAAGGCTCGTATGGCATTATAAATCCTTTTTTGCATTTCAGGATTGGCACGCTGAACTGCATTGAGTTCAATGGCATTATCAAACTGACCGGTTGCAACTGAAGACACAGCTCCACCGCCCATACCAATACGGTAATTATCTCCACCAAGTAATACTATAGAATTCCCTTTTTTTGGACTGCTTTTTAAGCTGTCACGTTTATTGGCAAAACCTATTCCACCCGCAAGCATTACCACCTTATCATATCCATACTTCTTAAACTTTTCAAAATGCTCAAATGTTAATAACGAACCACAAATAATAGGTTGCCCGAACTTATTTCCAAAATCGCTGGCACCATTCGAGGCTTTTATTAAAATTTCTTCAGGTGTATGATACAGCCAGTTACGCTCTTCAGTAGCCTGTTCCCATGGCCGGTTTTTAATTATCCGTGGATAGGAAGTCATATAAACAGCTGTTCCTGCTAAAGGGAAACTGCCTTTACCCCCAGCCATCCGATCACGAATTTCACCTCCTGTTCCAGTTGATGCACCGTTAAATGGCTCTACAGTTGTTGGAAAATTATGAGTTTCAGCTTTTAGTGAAAGCACTGTTTTTATCTCTTTTAATCTAAAAAAGTCAGGTTTATCCTGAGTTAAAGGGGCAAATTGTTTGGCAACCGGCCCCTGCACAAAAGAACAGTTGTCCTTATAAGCCGATACTATTTTATTGGGATTCTCTTTCGATGTTTTTTTTATAAGTTGAAAAAGAGACAATCCCATTTCTTTCCCGTCGATAATAAATGTACCGTTGAATATTTTATGTCTGCAATGTTCCGAATTTACCTGTGCGAAACCATAAACCTCGCTATCGGTAAGCGGCCTTCCAATTTTTTTGGCCACTGAATCCAGATAATCCATTTCATCATTGCTTAATGCAAGCCCTTCAAGCTGATTATATTGAGCAATGTCATCGATATACATTATTGGATCAGGCTTTTTTGCAATAGTAAAAATTGCTTGCGTCAAACCATTATATTTCCGCTGCAGCATGGAGTCAAAATCTGCATCTTCATTTTCAATTTCAAGAAACTCCTCAATCCGGCTGATTCCGCCAATGCCCATGTTCTGAGTAATTTCTACTGCATTGGTACTCCATGGTGTCAGCATTTCCCGGCGAGGACCAATAAACCATCCTTTTATTTCTTCCTCTTCGATATACCGGGCATCAGAAAACAACCAAATCAATTTATTGATACTGGATTGACTCAGCCCTTGCACAGCATCTACCGCAATGATTGATTTTTTATGAGTCTTGAAAAAATGGATCATGTAACAGTTGTTTTTATTGACAATAAACGTGTCATTTAACACGCTTCAAAGATAGAAAATTATCGAAGGTAATAGATTTTTATATAAATTGAAACGTATACGATTTAACACACAAAACTTAAAATAAATGAAACATTCTTTTATATGGATTATTTCTGGTTATTTTGCGGAAAGTTTACTCATGAAAAGAACATTATTATTTATTAACATACTTTTTCTGGTTTCCTGTGGTACTCAGTATCGGTTGCAGAAATCATATTCAGGAAAACCGGTTGAAACCCTGAAAAAAGAATTTGGAATTCCTTTAAAAGTCGTCCGTAATCAGGCGGATTCAGTTTATGTCTATGAAAAAAAACAAAAACTGCAAAGTACAGAAATCAGCCAGGGAAAACTTACGCTCGATCCCATTATTACTCCTTCAGCAGTGAAAACTAAACGGTATTATTTTACTGTTAAAAAAGGAATAATTTCCAATGTCCGGTACGCCGAAGGATATGAACGGTAATTGAATAAGAAATTTACTTAAACCAATTGTATTTGAAGTTTTTTTTTAATTTTGCACTCGCAATTTTCATAGATGCTTCACCATGCAATTCAAAGAATTTGCTTCTGAAGTATGCGTTCATTAATTTTGCCCAGATGGTGGAATTGGTAGACACGCCAGGTTGAGGGCCTGGTGGCCGTTTTTGGCTGTGCAAGTTCGAGTCTTGTTCTGGGCACAAAAATTTAAGCGACAGTAGTCGCCTGTTGCTGGATTTTTTTTCGGTAATCTGGTAGAAGTTCTACTCTAAAGAAAAAGTAAGAAAAAATCATATTTTAGCAACATGAAAAGGATAACTTTTATATTAATTACTTTAATTGGATTTCCATTTCAAAATTATTCCCAACCTTATAAAGTTCCCGATAATGTTAAGCGAATTGTATTTTTGGGTAACAGTATTACTTATAAAGGACTATATATTTCCGATATAGATGCATTTTTGACCATTAAATATCCTGAAAAACATTTAGAAATTATTAATGTTGGCTTGCCTAGCGAAACCGTCTCGGGTCTTTCTGAACCAGGACATGCAGATGGAAAATTTCCCCGACCTGATTTGCATGAGCGACTTGAGCGTGTTCTAAGCTTAATTAAACCCGATATGGTGTTTGCCTGCTATGGTATGAACGATGGCATTTATCTGCCATTTGATGATGAGCGTTTTGAAAAATTCAAAGAAGGAATAAACTGGATGCACGAACAAATAACTCAAACCGGAGCTTCTGTTATTCTTATAACTCCACCGGTATACGATGGAAAAAAAGGAAAAGTATATGCAAATGTTCTGGATATTTATTCGGACTGGTTGGTTAGTTTACGTTATTCATCAAATTGGAAAGTAATAGATATTCATTGGCCTATGAAAAAGTATCTCGAAGATCAGCGTCTGGCTGATTCCACCTATAGGCTAGCAAAAGACGGCATACATCCTAACGAAACCGGACATTTTATTATGGCAAAGCAAATACTTATATCTCTAGGTGAAAAAGAACTTACCAACGCTAAAAATATGAACGCCGCATTGGCAACCTGCCAAAATGGTGATTCCATTCTTAAACTTGTCGAGAAACGTCAGGAAATTATGAAAGACGCATCGTTAACTTACACCGGGCACCAAAGACCTGGAATGATTAAAGGACTTTCTATGAAAATAGCGCAACAAAAAGCCGAGGAAATTGATAAAAACATCTATACTTTATTAAACCCCTAGTTAGTATACATTAAGCTATATTGTAAAATAAAATCAGGAACATATAGAGTTAGATATTGCCTTGATTGAATATATTCTGAAATTGCCAAATCAGAATTAATTGAATTAACAGAAGGTATGGTTTTTCCGTTTAATGTTGCAAAATATTTACCTGATCAAAATTAAAATAAAACAACCTTTTTTTATTTCTCTTTATTTCTTGAAGAGAATAACATCTACAGCAGATTTTTAAAAAACTTCAAGAAACTCTGTTTTATTAATTTTGAATAAAAACCTTTCTCTCCTATTAAAGGTATATCGGTAAATTCAATGGTTTTTGTATAGAAACCTTTCCATTAGGTTGCAAAACTTTTTACATCAGAACAATGTTCCTTTACACAACCGGTCATTTAAAAAAAATGATAAAGTCATTGAATTGTTATAGATGAAAATACTTTTAACTGGTACAACAGGTTATATAGGACAAAGGTTGCTTCCCATTTTGCTTAATGCAGGACATGAAGTTGTATGTTGTGTCCGGGATGAAAAGCGTTTCGAAGCTTCAAGATTTAATCCAAATAGAATGAAAACCATAGAGGTTGATTTTCTAAAGAAAGAAACTTTATCAACGATACCCTATGATATTGATGCGGCCTATTATCTTATTCATTCGATGTCTGCAGCAATCGATAAATTCGAAGATATGGAAGCAGCAGCGGCTGAGAACTTTAAAAACCGGCTCCGGGACACAAAAGTTAAACAAGTGATTTATCTAGGTGGCATTGTAAATAAAGATAATTTGTCGAAACATTTGAAATCGAGAAAGCGGGTGGAGGAAATACTGAAATCGGATACTTATCATTTAACCACCCTCAGAGCTGCAATAATTGTAGGTTCAGGAAGTGCATCCTTTGAAATAATTCGCGATTTGGTAGAGAAACTACCCTTAATGATTGCTCCCAAATGGCTTAAAACCAGATCACAACCTTTGTCAATCCACAATGTTACTGAATATCTATCGGGTGTTTTACAACTTTCTGAAACTTATGATAAAACCTACGATATAGGTGGTCCCGACATATTAACCTATAATGAAATGCTCCGCATATATGCAAAGGTTCGGGGACTGAGACGAATCATAATTAATATTCCTCTTATGACACCCAGATTATCATCCTACTGGCTCTATTTTGTAACATCCACTTCTTACAAATTGGCCGTCAACCTGGTAAACAGCATGAAGGTGGAGGTGATTTGCAGTGAGAATAATTTACACCAGTTGCTTGATATTCAGCGCATTTCTTATAAACAGGCAGTTGTAGATGCACTGAACCGAATTGACAGAAAGGAGGTAGTCTCCAGTTGGACGGATGCGCGTTCGGGAAAGTTATTAGAGAAGGGAATTTCAAATCTGCTGGAGGTTCCCAATTATGGATGCTATAAAGATATAAAAATCAGAAATGTTACTGATGTAAGCCAGACACTGGAAAATATTTGGTCAATCGGGGGTGATAAAGGCTGGTATTATGCCGACTGGTTATGGGGCATCAGAGGTTTCCTCGACAAATTATCTGGAGGTGTAGGCCTGCAAAGAGGCCGAAAAAGCTCTTCAACAATTTTTCCTGGAGAATCGCTCGACTTTTGGCGGGTTTTATATGCCAGCCGCAAAGAAAAACACCTCCTGCTTTACGCTGAAATGAAACTGCCGGGAGAAGCATGGCTCGAATTTAAAATCCATAATAACAAACTTTATCAAACAGCAACTTTTCGTCCATTGGGATTACCGGGAAGAATGTACTGGTTTATGATGCTTCCTTTTCATTTATTTATTTTTAAAGGAATGATAAAAAATATAGCAAAATAGTTTTTTACAGCAATTCATCTTTTTTCTGTTTCTTATTTTTACTGCAAAACCCGAACTTTTCTTTTATGATGTATGTTGATTTTGAAAGAATGCTGGAAATTTTGATCCGTTAGCCGGCAAAGGTAAATGTTGAACAGGATTACTAAAAGTAATCTGAGAAAGGTATTCATATTTAACACACAAAGCTATGAACTCAGATAATTCTACTGTAAATTACAGCAAAAATTCAAATCCGGGAACAGTTCTCAAAAACAACTGGAAAGAGATTTTGATGCGGACAAAAGATCAAATAAAGGAAGATAATGTTTCAATTGTATCTGCAGGAGTTGCCTTTTATTTTTTCCTTGCTTTGTTTCCGGCTGTAGCAGCAGCTGTTTCTATTTATGGTCTGGTGGTTGATGCCGGACAAGTAACCCAACAATTGCATCAGGCAGCAGATGTGTTGCCCGATCAGGCATATCAGATGGTTTCAGATATTCTAACACAAACTGCTGAAAAATCGACCAAGGCTTTAAGCTGGAGTCTGATAATAAGTATTCTGATTAGTTTATGGAGTGCCAATAAAGCGACCAACGCTGTTTTTGCAGGTGTTAACATTGCCTATCACGAACTGGACAACCGTAACTTTTTAAAAAAGCTGTCCCTTACCCTGCTTTTTACCCTCGGATCCATTATTGCAGGAATAATTGCCGTTGCATTTGTTATTGCATTTCCTGCCCTGATTGATAAGCTCGGGCTCTCTTCACTGCTTCAGAATGGGCTGGCTTTTCTGCGATGGGCAATACTTGCCGGAATTGTATATTTTTTATTTACCATGGTATATAAATTTGCCCCCGATCGCTCAACTCCAAAGTTCATTTGGGTTAATCCAGGGGCCATCTTTGCTGCACTGGTATGGCTGACAGGTTCAATGCTTTTTACTTTTTATATCAATAATTTTGGTACATACGATAAAACATACGGCAGCATTGCAGCAGTAATTATTCTAATGCTGTGGTTCTTTCTGACAGGATTTATTATTATTCTTGGTGCTGAGTTGAATTCGGAAATTGAACATCAGACTAATATCGACTTTACTGTAGGAGTAAAAAAACCCATGGGAAAAAGAGGAGCCTATTATGCAGATCATGTAGCAGAGAAAAACAAAATAAAAGGCAAAAATAAACAGGACTGAGATTATCTGGTAAAAACAGTTACAGAACCTAAAAGTATCAAATCCAATTCATAGATACTGCATGTTCAATTGCATGATTTGAATCGTTAATCAATAAAAAAGGCACATCCAATGATTTTGCCATTTGCTCCAGTTCTTTCTTTCTGCTATCGTTCTGTAAATGCCTTATGTAAATACTTTTCACCTGCCGGGGGTATTCCTTATAAATTTCTGTATAAATCTCAGGATCTTCCTGGCCACTGTCGCCAATAAGAATGAAGGACATGTGGCTGAAAACATTTAAAATGTGAATAATATGCTCTTTTTTATATGGGCTTGTATCCTGTTTAATCCACTGTTTCGGATTCAGTCCAAGATTCCTGAGGAAAAATGGCGCCTTTGGAATATTTTGATGTTGGCAAAATTCAATAAGCATATCGTAGAGGTTCCATGAACTGCCTGAAACAAAAAATAAAGGATTTTTACTATTGTTATTAAGCCTTTGATAAAGTGTTTCAACTCCGGGAAATGAAGCTCTGTTTCGGGCATTCAGGGTAAGCATTATATGTAATTTTTTTAACGTGTTCATTGCCGATGATTTAATAATGGTATCATCTACATCTGAAACTATTCCGAAACTATTTTTCTGATTGCATATACAGACAGAAGCAACAGCCGTTTTTTCAAATTTCAGATCAAAAGGCATATGACATATCTTTAAGTTGACTTCATGCCAGCCATCCGGTAGAATTTTATCAGATGGAACTTTAAATATCAACTTAAAAAACCCTTCATCATTACTGAAAGTCTTTGCTTTTATTCCCTGAATCTCAGCTTCAATACCCACTCCGGGGATTTCATCACTTTCATATCTTTTCCATATTTTTCGTAGATTATTCCAAATTGTATTGCTGTATTCTTCATCTCCATGAATCATACGCTCCCTTTCCAGAATTCGACCATCAATAAAGAATTTTTTGCCGGTACCATAACCTCTATAAGGATAAATTATCACCGGATCGAACAGTTTAAGTGCATCCTTTATCTTCAGTTTTGCCTGATCGATTCTTTTTTCTGCATTGTTGATCTTACTTCTAACTGAAGCCATACCTGATTAACAGGGACATTCTTCTTAATGTTCAATTGTTGAAAACAATTCATTTACCAGTATTGCTCATGATTAATCTGACTCATATTTCTTCCTGCCTCCTTTCTCATTCCATACGTCTTCTTCTGTAATCCATCTTTTATGAAACAGCATGTTGTACTGCATTCCTGTATGAAGTTTTTTGGTTTCTTTTTTAATTCATTTATATAACAAGCTTTTAAAAATCGGCAGGGATCTTTTAATGAAAATCTATTTCCAGGAAATAATTTCAATCCTAATAAGAATTCCTTTCTATATTTGCCTGAATTATGGAGAAATTTTAAATAACCATAATTCAATAAGTAAGGCTGCCCGTTTTGCCTAATCTTTGTACTGAGAAAGAATGACAATCGAATCCTGGATAGTAATCGCTGTACTGTTATTCATGGCCGTGGCTTTCATACTTGAAGCCATGCGCCCGGGCCTTATTCTGCTCAGTGCAGCTGTATTTTTTATGTCTACAGGGATTATTACCGATCAGGAGTTATTAGAAGGTTTTTCCAATAATGGCCTTATTACCATTGCCGTACTTTTTTTAGTAAATGAAGGAATTAAGCAATCGGGATTAATGACAAGACTTTCACAGGCTTATCTTCCACGAAAACGTAACCGCATGACTTTTATGCTGCCACGCGTAATGATTCCAGTTGCATTTTTTTCTGCCTTTTTGAATAACCTGCCCATTGTCGTAAATTTCTCTCCCATTCTGATACGTTGGGCCGATGCCATGAAAATTTCCTGGAAAAAATTTCTAATCCCTCTTTCATATGCTGCAATTTTCGGGGGTATGTGTACCCTTATCGGGACCTCATCGAACCTTGTAGTTCATGGATTGCTTCTTGACAGCGGACAAGAAGGTTTTCATCTTTTCGAACTGGGGAAAATAGGCATTTTCATTTCAATTTTCGGATTTATTTATATGTCGGTATTTGGCAACTGGCTACTGCCGGGTGAAAAAATTAAACTGATTCCAAACTCCAACAATGGAAAAGACTATTATTTTAATTTAAAACTTACACAAAACAGCCGCTTTGCAGGTCAGGAAATTAAAAACAAACGAATTGAAGGTTTGACGGGGCTTGAAATTCATTCTCTGGCAAGAAAAAATAAAATTATTCATCCTAAGAGCTCAAGTCTCCGGCTTTACCACAATGATGAATTGCTCGTTACCGGCAATTCTGAACGACTAAACTACATTTTATTGCACAAAGATGTAAAACTTAAAGGTGTGGAATACCTAAAACATGAGAATCCGGAAAGGTTGAAACAGTACGAAGTAGTTTTATCACCACGTTTTCCTTGGCTGGGACAAACAGTTACCGAGTTCAGTTTTTTTGATCAGTTCAATGCAGTGGTACTTGCTATCCACAGGAACGGAGAACGTATTACTCAAAATCTTTCGCACCTGAAACTAAAAGTGGGTGACAATGTAGTTCTTCTTGCTACAGAAGAATTTCAAAAAACCTGGGAATCTTCCCAGATGTTTTACCTGGTCAATTATGTCAGTACTTTTCAACGCGATAAGGGGACACGGATAAAATGGACCGCATTAATTATTCTTTTATTGATGGTCGGAGCCATTATAACCAACGAACTGGTAAGTTATAGTTTTGGTATGCGCCTGAACATCTTCATCTATGTTTCAATTGCAGCCCTTTTACTGGTTTGGCTGAAGATTCTTCCTCAGCAAAATTATACCAAAGCTGTAAGCTGGGATACAATAATAGCCATAGCCTCGGCATTTGCCATCAGTAAAGCTATACAAAATTCCGGGGTTGCCAATCTTTTAGCTGCAGATGCGATAAGTATAGTGCGATCGATAGGTCCTGTTGGTGTGCTTGCCTTTATTTGGGTAATTACTTCAGTTTTTACTGAAATAATAACTAATAATGCTGCCGTTGCATTGGTTTTTCCCATTGCAGCTATGGCTGCACAGTTGCTTGGTGTTGATTCTCGACCATTTTTTGTAGCCATTGCCATTGCCGGAGCTTCCAGTTTTATGACTGCCCGAGGATACCGGGCCAACCTGGTAATAAAGGCTGTTGGAAAATACTCAGGATTAGATTTTTTACGTATTGGAGCTCCTATGCAAATCATTGCATTTATTTTGAGTGTATTGCTCATTCCCTGGTTCTGGAAATTCTGAATATAATGCACCTTAACTTTAATTCTTTACCAACCTACTTTCAAAACATATGTCAGCAATTATCTTTCTCAATAAATCCAGATGGTTAAAAAGATATAAACAATTTAAAAAAATAAAAAAGGAAATTTGGCAGGTAATATATTTAGGTTAATTTTGCCGTCTTTACAAACCTATATTAAATCAAATCCTGTTTCAATGTTACTCACTGACCTTATTCATATTATCCTGGCACCTGCTTTGGGCTTTTTGTTTGCAGTAGCTGTAATTCCTCCTATATTAAAAGTTGCAAAAGAAAAACGTTTATTTGATCCTCCCGATGAGCGGAAATTGCATATTCAGGCTATTCCTCCGCTGGGTGGCATTGCTATTTTTATTGCCTTTAATTTAAGTGTTATTCTTTCTTCCCATGGGTTGAGCTTTTTTCCCCTAAGATATATGATTGCGGCCAATATCCTGATGTTTTTTATTGGATTAAAAGATGATCTGATAACCATCTCAGCACGAAAAAAATTTGCAGTACAAATTGTTGCTGTGATATTGCTTATCACCTTGGGAAATTTACAAATAACGCATCTGCATGGAATGTTTGGCATTCAATCGATTCATCCTGCTGCAGGCTTTTTTATTACGATATTTGTGATGGTTGCCATTATAAATGCATATAATCTGATTGATGGTATTGACGGACTTGCATCAGGACTGGCAATGATGTCTTCCTTTATTTTAGGATCATGGTTTTTTCTGGCAGGACATGTTCATCATTCCATTGTTTCATTTGCTCTTACAGGAAGTCTGGCAGGTTTTTTCCTTTTCAATGTATTTGGAAATAAAAACAAACTTTTCATGGGCGATACAGGATCTCTTGTAGTGGGAATGATTATTGCAGTTTTGGTTGTAAGGTTCAATGAATTTAATATTAACAAGTTGGCTCTATATGCCATTGGAGCAGCTCCGTCAGTTTCTTTTGCAATAGTACTGTTGCCATTAGTTGATACCTTAAGGGTAATGACAATTCGCATCTTTTCAGGCAGGTCACCATTTTCGCCCGACAAAAACCACATTCACCACCGGTTACTTAAACTGTTACCCAATCACTTGACAGTAACACTAATAATGGTTGCTTCCAATCTTGTTATGGTCGTTTTTGCTTTGCTGTTAAATAATCAAATAAAAAACAGTACCACTCAATTCCTTATACTTTTTCTTGCCAGTTTGATTCTTTCTTTCCTGCCATCGCAGTTGATAAGATGGAGGAACGGACAAAAAAGCGCGGAAATTAAACACTCACCTAAAAACACGCTGGTTATTGCAATTAAAAATTTTAAAGTAAATAAAATTGATCTCGAAGAAGGCACGATGGAAAAAAAATCAAGCTGGATTAAACGCATTTCTTAAAACAATCATTTTAAATATTATTCTTGCCAAATGAATTTCAACCAAAATTTAATCCTAATTCACAACAGGATATTGATTATAACTACTGCTGTTCTTGCCCTATTGGCTGTTTCATGCAGTACCCCCTTAAGGGAAGTAACTTATCTGAACGATATACGAACAGGACAATCCTATAAAAACGGGCCAATTCCTGAAGAATATAAAATACGGTCAGGCGATCAGCTTTTCATTCAGGTTATAAGTGATGACCCGTTAAATGCTGCATTTCTAAACCTGGTAAATACCCAGGGCAACAGCGGCAATCTTGGAAATTCAGCAAACAGTCTTGAGTTAATTACTTTTCTGGTGGATAAGCAGGGTACAATTTCTTATCCCCAGTTGGGCGAAATAAATATAGAAGATTTGACCACTGCTCAGGTGCGGGATATTATTCAAAAGAAAGTAAACAGTTACCTTGAAAATGCATCTGTTTTTGTAAAACTGGTAAATCGAAACATCACTGTTCTGGGTGAGGTGCGAAATCCAGGACAGAAGCTGATGCTGAAGAACCAGTTAACAATCTTTGAAGCTCTGGGCACTGCCGGTGATATTACCGATTACGGCAACCGCAGGAATATAAAGCTGATACGCGAATTACCTGAAGGAAAGTTTATCGCAGAGCTTGACCTTACGGATTCAGATTTATTGTCTTCCCCTTACTATTATGTGCTTCCTCACGATGTTATTTACGTGGAGTACAGCACCAAAGTTTATGGTGCTAAAAATCTCTCTTATGCAACACCGATAAGCATTACCGCCTCCGTCATTTCAATTGGCCTTCTGGTGGCAAACCTTTTTTTAAAATAAAATATGGAAACTAACAAATATAGTGGAAGCCAAATTCACTCAGCCAACCATGCTCCTCATCAGGATGATGACAGTATTGACATCAAAAAAATAGTTTTTAAGTTTTTACGTAACTGGTACTGGTTTGTTCTTACTCTGGTTCTTGCTGTCGCATTGGGCTGGATTTATAACCGGTATTTTGTTCCGGTTTATGAAGTTAATTCAACAATCCTGGTGGAGGAAGAAAAACCCAATGCCCCGTTCTCAGGGGGTATGGCCGGAATGTCGCAAAATATCTTTCAGGGAATGGGGGGTATGAACAGTATGCAGAATATATATAACCAGATGGTAATTCTCAATTCCACTCCCATAATAGCGAGAACACTAAATGAACTCGATTTTGAAGTCAGCTATTTCTCCCTTGGCAGGGTAAAAGCTTCGGAGCGTTACGAGGATGTGCCTTTTCAGGTTGTGTGGGATCAGTCTCATCCTCAAATCATTGATGCCGACTTTTACCTGAAAATAGAACCTGATGGTTTAATGCATCTGAGCATGAATGAACAGGAAGCTAAAGTTTACAGTTACAACAAGCAGGAAATCACCAGCCACCACATTAATTATTCCTTCTCAAAATCGTTTAGTGCAGGAACCCGGGTATCTTCAGATGAATTTGCCTTCACTATCCTGCTCAATGATCATTTTAAACCCAATGCTGAACTCAGCTACAAATTTAAATTTAACGCTGAGGGTTCACTGATCAAACATTACCGCAACCAGCTTCAGGTAGCTCTTAATGACAAGGAAACTTCAATTATTAATTTGACCCTGCGCGATTTTAATGTAAATAAAGCATCCGCCTTTCTCAACAAACTCATTGAAGTTTATCAGCTCGATAACCTGGAGAAAAAAAATGAAAATGCCAACCGTACTATTGGCTTTATATCCATGCAGCTGGAAAATATTTCCGATTCCCTGAATATTTCGGAAACCCGGATGGAGTCGTTTCAAAGTGAACACCAGGTACTTGATATTTCATTACAGTCGCAACAGCTTTTAGAACAAATGCGGGATTTGGATAAGGAGCGGGTAGAACTGGAAACCCAAAACAAATATTATCATTACCTGCATGATTACATTCACAACGGCAATACCATGAAAATGGAAACAGTAATTGCTCCCTCGGCTATGGGAATTCAGGACCCTTTGCTTAACAGTCTCATATTGCAACTAAACGACCTGATAACACAGAAATCAAGTCAGACTTCCATTCGCAGGGATTCGCAGCACCCCATCATTTTGAAACTGAACGCACAGATTGAAACAGTAGCCAATTCTTTAAAGGAAAATGTGAATAACATTATTTCCCAATCGGATATGGCACTTGAAAACCTGAATATCCGCATTCGCAGGTTTGAAGCACAGGTGCGCAGGTTGCCTGCCACCGAGAGAAATTATGTGAATATTGAACGAAAATACAAGTTAAATAACGAGATCTATACATTTCTGCTGCAGAAACTTTCAGAAGCTCAGATAGCCAAAGCTTCCAACATTCCCGACTGCCAGGTGGTTGAAGAACCCCGTATGGTCGGAGAAGGTCCCGTAGAACCCAAAAGCATGATGATATATGCAATTGCACTTTTATTGGGGCTAGGTTTACCTGCTGGTATTATTCTTCTGGCAGATTTCTTCAATACCAAAATAGTTTCCCAGGAGGATATTGAACAAATTACAAATTTCCCCATTATCGGGCATGTATTCCATTCGGAGAACGACAGAAAAAAGCGAACATTGGTGCTCGACAAACCGAATTCACCTGCCAGTGAAACATACCGAGCTTTGCGTTCTAAACTTAATCTGATTACAAAAGGAAATCCAAATCCTGTAATCTCTGTTACTTCAACTTTTCCAAAAGAAGGAAAAACCTTCAACGCCGTTAATATTGCATCTTCCTTTGCCTTAATGCACAAGAAAACCGTGATGCTGGATCTTGACCTTCGGAATTCAAAATTGAAGGAAGAGTTTGATTTAAAATCTGACCTGGGTGTAGTCAACTTCATCATAGGGAAGGCCTCTCTGGAGGAAATTACGTTCAAAACAAAACATCCGTGGTTCGACTTTATTCCTGCAGGACCTATTCCACCAAACCCGGGAGAAATGCTTACCGATGAAAAACTTTTACATCTACTTGAACTTTTAAAAGATAAATATGATGTAATTGTAATTGATACTGCACCGGTAGGTTATGTGGCCGACCTATTTCATATCCAGGATTTTGTAGATTCAAATCTGTTTATTGTACGTCATAAGCAAACACATAAAATGGCGCTTAAGGCAGCATTGGAAGAAGTCGGCAAACACCAGCTAAAGGGAGTGGGACTAATTGTAAACGATATCCGGCTCGATAAAAAAAGTTACAATTTTGCAGGAGGTTACGGATATGGATATGGGTACGGCTATGGTTATGGATACGGATACGGCTATGGGAATTCCGGAAAAGTAAACGATAAAGATGAAAATGGAACCACCAGCCGAAAACTACTGGAAGAATTACAACAAAGAAAGTAACTTGTTAAAAAGAAGCAACCTGTCGGACATCCCATCACCTTTCAATCGGTAATAGTATACTGCCAGTTTTTTAGGTGCCTGAGGTAAAACAAACTGCCGCAAAATAACCAGTTTTTCCACCAGTCTTTCATTTAGGCACTTAAAGGAGGGAAATTCTAACAAGGGAGATTATCCGGTACAAATAACAATCTGACATTCAGCAGGCATCCCTTTCCTTATTTGATAATTCTAAAAATGAGTAAATACAGGAAACCTGTTAAAATTAGTAACCTTCTTTTTAAACGCTTAGATTTTATAAAACACAACAGCCTCAAATATCAAACTTAAGTGCAAACCAGGCTTTGCTGTAAAATCCGTTTTAGATTTGAACTTATCGTTGTGGTGGAAGATTTTATGCCTAAAGTCAGATACATTCCTGCCTCAGAATTTAAAACCTTATTTGCACTGCATTAAAGGTTCAAAAGGGTTTTTAACAAAAAACAAAAGAGCTCTGATTAAAAAAATTAGGGGGAAAAGATCCATTGAACTTTAATTTGTTTGCAATGTTCTATTTAACATCCAGATTATTTTTCATATAAATTTTTAACTTTACACATTAACAGTTTTAAATAAATTTACCATGCAGAAAACCGCTCTACTGACAGGAGTCACGGGACAAGACGGGGCTTACTTAGCTGAATATTTAATAAAGAAGGGGTATACAGTTCATGGTATTAAACGCCGTGCTTCTCTGTTCAATACCAATCGGATTGATCATCTTTACCAGGACCCACATGAAACGGACAGAAAACTCATTTTACATTATGGAGATCTGACAGATTCGATGAACCTGACACGAATCATTCAGGAAGTACAGCCCGATGAAATTTATAATCTTGCTGCCATGAGCCATGTAAAAGTAAGCTTTGACACTCCTGAATATACGGCAAACGCTGATGGAATAGGAACTTTACGAATACTTGAAGCAGTGCGGTTATTGGGATTGATAAATAAGACACGCATTTACCAGGCATCAACCTCTGAATTATATGGATTGGTTCAGGAAGTTCCTCAAACAGAAAAAACTCCCTTTTATCCGCGATCACCATATGGTGTAGCAAAACTTTACGGATACTGGATTACTGTTAATTATCGTGAAGCTTATGGATTGCATGCCAGCAATGGAATACTGTTCAATCATGAGTCGCCAATAAGGGGAGAAACATTCGTTACCCGTAAAATAACTCTTGCCATTGCACGTATTGCTCTTGGCATGCAGCAGACTTTATTCCTGGGTAACCTATCCTCACAGCGTGACTGGGGGCATGCAAAGGATTATATCCGTGCCATGTACCTTATTTTACAGCAAGATCAACCAGATGATTATGTTATTGCTACAGGAATTACTACAACTATCCGTAATTTCATTAAATCAGCTGCTGCTGAAACGGGACTTGAAATTTCCTTTTCCGGCGAAGGAATAGATGAAAAAGGATACCTTACTGCAGTTGATGAAAAACTTTTTGCAGAAAAAGCAGGAAAAGAATACCTTGAACAAATAAAATCAAGAATTTCTTCCTCATTATCTTCTCCTAATGAAAAGGATATTATTATTGCTGTTGATCCTGCCTATTTTCGTCCTAGTGAAGTGGATCTTCTTATTGGTGACAGTTCAAAAGCCCGTACAAAACTGGGATGGGAACCAAAATACAACCTGCAGGCATTGATTGCCGAAATGATAAAATCAGATATTAACCTTATTAAAAAAGATCGTTATTTAAACGATGGAGGCTACCGTACCTTAAATTATTTTGAATAAAAATTTCATTTCGACAGTTTTTCATTCTTCCTCATTAATATTGTGAATTCCATTTAAAGATACTCAATAAAATGACCAAAAAAGTATTTGTATCTGGCTGTTATGATTTGCTGCACAGCGGCCATGTTGCATTTTTTAAGGAAGCTTCAAAATATGGTGAGCTCTATGTTGGCATTGGTTCCGATAAAACAATTGATGAGCTGAAAGGTCGCCCGACAGTAAACAGCGAACAGGAACGGCTTTATATGGTAAAAGCAGTAAGGTATGTAAAAGATGCATTTATCAATTCGGGTAGTGGAATTATGGATTTTGAGAAGGAACTTCATAACCTTAAACCTGATGTGTTTGTTGTAAATGAAGACGGATATTCTCCTTCCAAACTTGGCCTTTGCAAACAACTGGGAATTGAACTGAAGGTACTGGAGCGTATACCTGATGCCGGACTTCCGGCTCGTTCCACCACTGCCATCAGATCCTCCGGAGTTTGCATGCTTCCTTACCGTATTGATCTTGCAGGCACTTGGATCGATCAGCCTTATGTATCGAAATATTGGCCAGGGTGGGCAATCACGCTTTCGCTCGAACCCATTGTTGAATATAATGAACGATGTGGCATGAGTACTTCCACACGCAACGCAGCAAAGCGAATATGGCCTCATACCCTTCCTATGGGAAAACCTGAAAAACTGGCAGAAATGCTCTTTAAGTTCGAAAACGAACCGGGTGCTGAAATTGTTTCAGGAGCTCAGGATGCCATTGGAATCTGCATGCCTGGATTGGTGCGCCATTATTACGACAAAGAATACTGGCCTCTGAAAATTGAATCGGTACACGATAATGATATCCTGGACTGGCTTGAGCAACATATTTATATGGTGATGCTTTGGCCCCGGCCAAAGGTTCTCGACCTGCTTGGAAATACGAATATAACATCTCCAAATGTTCAAAAACTTTCACAAGCAGCAGAACTTGCCTGGAAGGCCATTCTTGATAAAAACCTTCAAGCTTTTGCCGGAGCCTTTCTCAATTCCTTTATTGCACAAACAACATTATTCCCAGCTATGATAAATAATGAAATAAAAAAAGTTATCGATAGTTATAAACCTGAAGCTCTTGCATGGAAACTGGCAGGTGCCGGTGGTGGCGGGTACCTTATTCTGGTTGCTGAAAAACCAATTCGGGGAGCAATGCGTATTAAAATAAGAAGAAAAGATTCAGGAGGCATTTAACCCATGAATGAAGCATGGAAACAGCAACCTGAAAACTGCCAGGTAATTTCATTGTAATTTGATTGAATTAAACAAAATTGCTGTTAAGTTGTAAATACAAGGAAATGGAAAAAAGTAGTAAGATTTATGTGGCAGGACACCTCGGACTGGTAGGTTCAGCAATTTGGAAGAATTTAGAGAAAAAGGGATATTCCAATTTGATTGGAAAGTCATCGGGTGAATTGAATCTTCTTAACCAAAAGGCTACTGAAGACTTTTTTGAACAAGAGAAACCTGAGTATGTTTTTCTGGCTGCAGCTAAAGTAGGCGGAATTATTGCCAACAATACGTATAGGGGTGAATTTATTTATGAAAACCTGACCATTCAAAATAACATTATTCATAGTGCCTGGAAAAATGGAGTGAAAAAGCTGCTTTTCCTTGGAAGCACATGCATTTACCCAAAGCAGGCACCTCAACCGATGAAAGAAAGTTACCTGTTGACATCTCCCCTGGAATATACAAACGAACCCTATGCCGTGGCTAAAATAGCCGGAATAAAATTGTGTGAAAGTTATAACCTGCAGTTTGGAACCAATTTTATTTCTGTTATGCCAACAAATCTTTATGGCCCAAACGATAATTTCGACCTGGAAAAATCACATGTTCTGCCTGCCCTTATACGAAAGATATACCTCGGAAAATGCCTGCACCAAAATAATTGGGAGGCAATTAAAGCTGATCTTAATTTTCTTCCAGTAAAAGGAATCAACGGAAAAGCTTCAAAGGAAGAAATTATGAAGATTCTAAAAAATTATGGCATTACTCCTGCAACAGAAGAAGAAACCACTACCGTGGAAATATGGGGAACAGGAAGGCCTCTCAGAGAGTTTCTCTGGAGCGAAGATATGGCAGATGCCTGTGTTTATATTATGGAGAATGTTGATTTTGAAGATGTTGTTTCCACAATAGAGGAATCTAAATCAAAAGAAGAAAAGCAACTTAATGAAACCCGAAATACACATATCAATATTGGAACCGGAAAAGATATTTCCATTAAAAACCTGGCAAAACTAATTTGTGAAACTGTTGGGTTCGAAGGAGAACTTGATTTCAATGAATCCAAACCCGATGGAACCCACCGTAAGCTTACTGATGTAACGAAATTGCATGAACTTGGTTGGGAACATAAAATTGAAATTGAAAAAGGAGTGAAAATGTTATATGACTGGTATTTAGATAAACGCAAATAAAAAAGATCCGTTTAATTTGCCTCAGTTATTCTAAACAAAATCCAACATGAAATGAATATTCATAAATACCGCCTGATTATATTATCCGGCCCTTCATGTGTGGGGAAAAGTCCTCTTTTAAAGGCATTAACACGTCTTTATCCTGACCTTTCCAAAACCATGAATTCTCTTGTTTTATATAATAGCCGATCTGCACGACCGGGTGAAACAGACGGTAAAGATTATTATTTCCGCAGCCGCAATAAAATAGAGATGCTAAAAAACAACAATGATTTTGTGGTTATGAATGTCAGAGGCGACTTGCAGGCACTCAATCTGAAAGAGCTGATGAATAATCTTAACCATGGAGATGTATTTTTTGAAGGAAATCCTGCTGTTGGAAGAATATTGCAAACGCATGAAGCACTTAAGAGCATCAAACGCATCAGTATATTCATGTCACCTGTTTCAAAAGAAGAAATTCAATTTTTGAAAAACGCAAAACCAGCTGTTTCACTTCCTGATTTTACTACCGATATTATGCGCCGAAAACTGCTTCGCCGTACCCGGAAGCAAAAGGGAGAACTTTCCCTGAAGGACCTGGAAAATATTGAAATACGTGCATCAAGTGCCTATAATGAACTGCTGGAGGCTCACCATTTTCAATATGTCATTCCCAATCATGACGGAGAAGACAGTGAAAACTGGGAGGCTTTCTATTATCCGTTGGGTGATGCATATAAATCACTTGTAAATTTTGTTGCTTTACTCGAAGGCAAAAAACTTCCTCATGCAGAAAAATGGGAACATAATCTGTTAAATGAATATTAAAATCCCTTCATACCAAAGCTGAAATAATTAATGTCAGCAAAATCCCTTTTTCAAGAAAATTAACAGTTTCAACAGTAACTCAATTTTTAATTTTCAGCATTATAAATGATGACTTATTGTACCGTTCTATTTTCTGCGTGTCCGGGTCACCTGCTTATTTATTCTATAGGCAAAGCCAACTGTGAAAAATTCTTTTAACTGAAGTTTCGGTTTTTCTCCAATCTTAATCCCGTTAGCATCCTCAACCGGAAACGTGACATTTTGATCATAAATCATATGAATCAGTAATCGCATGTTAATATTTTCAGTTAACTGCATCACTACAAGATTTTCCCAATTAATATCGAGATTATTAAAAGGATCAAGATAATTGAAAAACATCTTATATTTGGTTTCATAGGTAATCTCCGGAGTCAGACTTTTTTTAAATTTTATATCTGTATTCAGCCCGGGTTCCCACATGCTTTTTTCCCCGGGTTCAATTCCAAATTTGGTTTGATCAATTTTTACTGTATCACTTACATACACATTCTTTGCCGTAATTGGAGAAAGCAGCAGGGAAAAGTTATCATTTGGTTTGTAATCAAGGCCAATTTTAAAAAAAGTACGGGCTGGTGATAAAAATGCCGATATGGGATCTGGATGAGAGGATTTTGGATACCTGTACCCATTAAAAAATTGAGTTTCGAAATTTAACTCCGTACTATAATACCATTTTTTAAATGCACTCACTCCAAACCTGGAAGTAACTTCAAATTTATCATCGTTTTTCTGTAATTCCGCTCCTTCCCCACCGGGCCTAATGTAGCCGTTCCTGATTTCCGCAGAATTTTCCCATTTCACTTTACCGTCATAACGGGAGTAATTGGCGTAGCCTTTAAGTACAATCTGCAGTGAAAGTGCACTTTGTCCTCCTTTTTTCCAGTTCTCTAAATACGTTTGAGTAAAACCTACATTCCCGTCGCCACCTATGCGCCAGGGAGTAAGTACCAGATATTTCTCATGAACGCCTGTTAATCCTGCGGATCTTTGGGTAAGGGTACTAAAATCAAATTCTTTTGTCTGCCGTGGCTTGAATCTGCTGAAAGTCACTCCATCGTCAATCAGCAGCTGCATCGATCGTTTTCCGGTACTTTTTACCATCATCCGCAAGGAATCATTTTGTTGATTTTTCAGCCACACCTTTGAATAATAGGGATTATTTTCCTGTAAAAAAACCGATGATTTTTCACCTGACAAGTTGGTCATGGTAATACGAACAGTATCAATAAAATCAGCATATTCAGCCAATTCCTTTATTACCACTGCAATGGAATCGTTAACGACAGTTACCATAGAATCGTTATACTGCCTGAGCACCTGAAAATTATTCACCATTATAGAATCTCGAAGCCTTTGCCGTATTCGTTCCCGTTCATGCTCATACATCCGGCGGCGGTATTTATCGATAACTTCTGCCCGGTAGGCAATCAATAACGAATCGTTATATTCCACCCTTTTCTGTTCAATTATTTTGGCCCGAATACTATCAAGCCTCAAAAAACGCCTGAAATCACCCGGCGATTGCATTAATGAATCAGGAATAACTTCCGGAAGTTGAAGACTGTCAGGCAATTCATATATTCCTCTTTCAAATAAAATTTTCCCTTCACCTGCAGGAATAACCCCGGCTTTTTCTTCCATATCCGACAACAGGCTAACAGGAACAGCCAATTCATCTTCAAAATACTTTTTTCTTAAATACCTGCTCACCTTTTCCATTTCTTTTTTTACTTCAGAATAAGGATAATAGCCAGGCACACTCAAACTATCGGCAACATGTTCAGGTAAGCGGTAAACAAATCGGTAATCTTCCTTTTCAAGTTTATCTTCAATTACCAGCTGAATGGAATCAAGAGGCTGCCTTTCAATAAACTGAATCAGGTTTCTTACCGAGCGTTCGGTTTCAGGATGGGTAACATGCCACAGGGAATCTTTTTCGAAGTACCTTTTTAAAAAATTCAGGCTCGATTCCAGTACGTTGCTGTTTTCATCAACTTCATTCTTTTGAGCATGCAGTGTATGGGAGGTAAAAAATAACAATAAGAGCAAAACGAATATTTTACCTTTTCCTGATAACATAGTTTATTGTTTTTATAGCTTTTTTTCAAAACGCAAATTTAATGTTTATGTTATTCTGAGACGAAAAAATAAGTGTTAATAGGATTAAATCCTTGATTTTAGGTAAATATGGAATCCAAAACTAAAAAACAACCGATTTTTTTTATATTGCTCAAGATTTAAAAAGCATAAAATATGATTACCCGAAATAATGCCTTACGTTTTTTAAAAGAAAACATTCAATCAGAAAGCATGCGCAGACATTGTTATGCTTCCGAAGCAGTTATGCGTTCCCTGGCTTTGAGGCTGGGTGAGAATGATGAGGAATGGGGTATGTCCGGGCTACTCCATGATATTGATGTGGAAATCACAAAGGCTAATCCGGCAACTCATGGCCTCCATGCCCGGGAAATGTTAAGGGAAAAAGTATCCGAACCAGTTATCGATGCTATTGCCATGCATAATGAAATGGCAACAGGAAAAGAACGAACGACTAAATTTCAGCATGCTCTGGCAGCGGGAGAAACCCTCACTGGTCTGATAACCGCAACTGCTCTTGTTTATCCCGACAAGAAAATTAAATCGGTTCAGCCTAAATCGGTTACCAAACGAATGAAGCAAAAAGCTTTCGCCGCATCAGTAAACCGGGAGACCATAATGGAATGTGAATTAATAGGAATCCCTTTAAATGAATTTGTTGAACTGGCACTTAATGCCATGAAGGAAATTGATGAAACTTTGGGGCTTTAATTTAGCTGTTCTTAAAGGTATTGTTATTGCAATACCAAACCTCATCAACATTAGAACTTTATATGCCAAAAAGAGATATTAAAATATTTTGAGGACTCACACTTTTTAGTATATTTATAACATCTGATTGTCACAATACAATCAGAAATTTCTTTTACCAATAAAACAAAAGAGTTATTCACATAAAACCAGAATGTTATGATCAAATTTAAGCTTTCGATGATGATGCTTCTCCAATACATGATGTATGCCGTATGGTGGGTACCTCTTGCTGCCTATTTAACCAATCTCAATGTGGGAAGTACCCAAAAAGCATTAATTTTAAGTTCAATGGCAATAGGATGTATGGCCTCTCCTCTCGTAGGAATGCTGGCCGATCGATTCTGGCCTGCTCAGAAAGTTTTGGCCTTCTTGAATTTTATTCATGCCTTTATGCTGCTTTGGGCAGGCACAACCAATAATCCTGACATACTTTTTATCAGCCTGCTCCTGGGGATGCTTGCTTATATGCCTTCATGGAGCCTTACCAGTGCAATCGCAATGGCTCATCTGCCTTCTGCAGATTTTCCAAAAGTAAGAGTTTTTGGCTCCATAGGTTGGGTTGCATCCGGAATTTTTAGTATTGTTTTTATTCGCTTTTTAAATGTAGATTTTGACGGAACCCACATCCCATTCTATTGTGGTGCAGGAGTTAGTCTTTTTGCAGCTTTTTTTAATTTCTCACTCCCCGACACACCGCCGTTGGCAAAAGGCCAGAAAGCGACTCTCGTTGATGCCTTCGGGCTAGGAACCATAAAACTAATGAAAGACCGCAATTTTGCAATATTTATTATTCTTTCCTTTCTGTCAATGATTCCCTTTGCAATGTATTTTTCCTACTTTTCCCAGTTCCTGCAGGCAATCAATATCAAGTACATTTCCATTACCATCAATTGGGGTGTTCTTGCCGAAATGGGATTTATGCTTTTAGTTCCAGTGGCAATTAAAAAGTTTGGGCTGCGCAAAACTATGATAATGGGATTATTTGCTTTAACTGTCAGATACTTTTCTTTTTATGCCGGTGGTGTCATTTTTCAACCCTGGATATATTATATTGGCATTTTAATCCACGGGTTAATTTTCGGCTTTTTCTATGTAGGCGGACAAATCTACATCGATCAAAAAGCACCTGCTCAATTAAAATCCCAGGCTCAGGGTTTCATATTCTTAATTACATTCGGTGCAGGATTGCTTGTGGGAAATTTCTTAAGCGCAAAGCTCATTGAGTTGTACAAATCACCTGAAGGTTATTACTGGGACTACATCTGGGGTATTACAACAATTGTTTCATTGGTTCTGCTGGCAAGTTTTGCCCTTTTATTCAAAGAAAATGCAGTAACATTAAAAAAATCAGTGCTTGCAACCGATGTTTTAGATTAATAAGCAATTATGGCAAATATATATGCAATCCAAATCTTTAATTTCAATTAAAAACATCGTAATGCTGATATTAAGCCGCCATTGTGAGTAAACTTTAAAATAGGAATGAAAGAAAAAGCGTTCCATAAAGGGCAATAAAAATGAAACATCAATTAAATTTGGATTTCTGTTTAGGTTAAAATATTACCTCAAAATTTAAATCTGACAGAAAAAAATCAAATTTACTTTCAATTCATTTTGATTTTTAAATATAGTTTATACATTTGCCAATATAAATGAAATAATGTTAATGAAATCATTTGCTACATATATTATTCTAGTCGTTCTTGTGGTCATTTCCGAAAATACCGGGAAAGGATAGAATTATATGTAATTAAAAAATATTTACAGGCCTTTCCCGAAAACGGGGAAGGCTTTTTTAATAAAAAAACAGCAAAAAAAAGAGTAAAAAGTATGAAGATTCCATTACGTAGCGATACCACCACACAAGGACGCAGAATGGCAGGCGCCAGAAGCCTTTGGAGAGCAAACGGCATGAAAGAAGAACATTTTGGCCGGCCTGTAATTGCCATAGTCAATTCATTTACCCAATTTGTACCAGGCCATGCACACCTTCATACAATTGGTCAATACCTGAAAAGCCTTATAGAAAAAGAAGGTTATTTCGGGGCTGAATTCAACACCATCGCCATCGATGATGGTATTGCCATGGGACACGATGGAATGCTCTATTCCCTGCCTTCTCGCGATGTGATTGCCGACAGCGTTGAATACATGTGCAATGGGCATAAGGCAGACGCAATGATTTGCATCTCAAACTGCGATAAGATTACCCCCGGCATGCTTATGGCAGCCATGAGACTCAATATACCTGCTGTATTTGTATCTGGTGGCCCAATGGAAGCAGGCGAAATCGACAACAAACATTACGATTTGGTCGATGCAATGGTTATGGCTGCCGACCAGTCGGTTTCCGACCAACAACTGGCTGTAATTGAGCAAAACGCATGTCCTACCTGCGGTTCCTGCTCAGGAATGTTTACTGCCAACTCTATGAATTGCCTTGCAGAAGCCATTGGCCTTGCTTTGCCAGGAAACGGAACGATTGTGGCTACACATGCAAACCGCAAAAAACTGTTTGAAGAAGCAGTGCAGAAAATTATTTCTGCTACAAAAAAATATTATTTCGAAGGAGATAAGCGGGTCTTACCACGTAACATTTGCACCCGTGATGCTTTTCTAAATGCAATGAAACTGGATATAGCAATGGGTGGTTCTACCAATACAGTGCTTCATTTGCTGGCTATTGCTCACGAAGCAGATGTTGAATTTTCCATGAGCGATATTGACCGGCTTTCACGAATTACCCCTAATCTTTGTAAAGTCGCTCCCAGCTCTCATTACCATGTTCAGGACGTAAACCGTGCTGGTGGTATCCTTTCCATTATGGCCGAACTTGATCGTGCAGGTCTTATGGAAACAACGGTAAACCGCATCGATGGGCATACCCTGAAAGAAGCCATTGAAATATACGATATCACAGCTCATTCCATTTCGGCTGATGCCATGAAACGCTTTTTATCTTCGCCCGGCGATGGTTCAAGAAATCTTGTCCTGGCTTCCCAGGAAAATTACTATCCTGAACTTGACACCAATCGGGTTAACGGCTGTATTCGTAATGCAGAGAATGCGTATAATAAAGACGGAGGTCTGGCTATTCTTTATGGCAATATTGCCGAAAAAGGATGCATCGTTAAAACTGCCGGAGTAGATGCTTCTGTTTTTAAATTTACCGGAACTGCCAGAGTTTTTAATTCGCAGGAAGATGCAGTAAACGGAATCCTGGGCGATAAAGTGCAAAAAGGAGATGTTGTGGTTATACGTTACGAAGGTCCTAAAGGAGGGCCAGGAATGCAGGAAATGCTTTACCCCACATCCTATCTAAAATCCATGAAAATGGATAAACATTGTGCGTTGATAACCGATGGACGTTTTTCGGGAGGGACATCCGGTTTGTCAATAGGCCATGTTTCACCTGAAGCAGCTGCCGGTGGGGCCATTGGGTTAATTAAAGAAAACGATTTAATTGAAATTGATATAATAAACCGCTCAATAAACCTGAAGGTTTCGGAAAGCGAACTGGAACAAAGAAGGCAAATGGAAGAAGCAAAAGGAAATGATGCTTTCAAACCTTTGGCGCGGAAAAGAAAAATTTCTAAAGCATTAAAAGCCTATGCAAGCCTTGTTTCATCAGCTGATATGGGCGCAGTTCGCATAATCGATTAAAATAGAATTGTAAATAACTAAAATCTGGAAATATGACAAAGAAAAAAGTTACCGGGTCGCATGCTGTGATTCTTTCCCTGCTGGAAGAGGGAGTAGATACCATTTTCGGATATCCCGGAGGGGCTATTATGCCCATATATGATGCATTGTACGATCACGATAAAAATGTCAGGCATATCCTTACCCGACATGAACAGGGAGCGGTGCATGCTGCTGAAGGATATGCCCGCGTTACCGGGAAAGCTGGTATTTGCTTTGCCACTTCCGGACCGGGTGCAACAAACCTGATTACAGGGATAGCTGATGCAATGATTGACTCCACACCTTTGGTATGCATTACAGGACAGGTCGCTTCACCGCTGCTGGGCACCGATGCCTTCCAGGAATCGGATGTACTGAGTATATCTATGCCCATTACAAAATGGAGCTATCAGATAACCAGTCCTGATGAAATTCCGGAAGCTATTGCACAGGCCTTTTATATAGCTCAGACAGGGCGTCCGGGACCGGTACTGCTCGATATTACCAAAGATGCCCAGTTTGGCGAATTGGAATTCGATTACAAAAAATGCCGTAAAATCAGAAGCTATATACCAGAACCTCGAATCGATCCTTTTAAAGTAAAGGAAGCAGCTGAAATTATTGATGCAGCCGAACAGCCACTGGTTCTTTTTGGCCATGGTGTTATTATAAGCCATGCTGAGGAGGAGTTAAAAGAATTTGTTGAAAAAACAGGTATCCCTGCTGCATGGACCCTTCTGGGCCTGTCAGCCCTACCTACCGATCACCCGCTCAATGTAGGAATGCTGGGGATGCATGGAAATTATGGCCCTAATCTGTTAACAAATCAGGCCGATGTTATTATAGCTGTTGGTATGCGGTTCGATGACCGGGTTACCGGCAAAGTTGCAAGTTATGCCACCAGTGCTAAAATAATTCATCTTGAAATCGATCCTTCAGAAGTCGATAAAATCATTAAAACCGACGTAGCGGTGTTGGGGAATGCAAAGAAAACGCTGAAAATGCTTACCGGAAATGTAAAGCAAAACGCTCACAAGGAATGGGTTGCCCAATTCAGGGAATGCGACAAGATTGAAAATGAAAAAATTATTCATAAAGATCTGTTTCCCGAAAAACCCGGACTAACAATGGGAGAAGTAATCCGCATTGCAGGCGACAAAACCAATCATGAAGCCATTTTGGTAACCGATGTAGGCCAGCACCAGATGGTTGCCTCACGCTATTTTAAATTCAGGCTTCCAAAAAGCAATGTCACTTCTGGAGGTCTTGGAACAATGGGATTCGGGCTTCCGGCAAGTATGGGCGCACAATTAGGTGCCCCCGAAAGAACAGTTATTGCTGTTATTGGCGATGGAGGTTTTCAAATGACTATTCAGGAACTGGGTACCATTGCACAAAATAAACTGCCTGTAAAAATTATCATTCTTAATAATAATTTTCTCGGTATGGTGCGCCAGTGGCAGCAAATGTTTTTCGAAAAAAGATACTCGTTTACAGAACTGCAAAACCCCGACTTTATTGCCATCGGCAAGGGGTTCGGAATAACCGGACATAAAGTCGAAGCACGCGAAGATCTTGAAAGCGGCATCGAAAAAATGATTGCCCACCAGGGCCCATACCTGCTCGAAGTTGTAATAGAAAAGGAAGACAATGTGTTTCCAATGATACCCACAGGTGCGTCGGTATCCGATATGATGCTCGAAATCTGACGACTAATGGGTATAATTAAAAGTTAACAAATAAAAATTTAAAAGTAAGTAAAAGATGAAAAAGGAATATATAATATCGGTTTATTCCGAAAATCACATTGGTCTTCTCGCACGTATTACCATTGTTTTTACACGCAGGAAAGTAAACATTGAAAGCCTGACCGTTTCGGAATCAGCAATCCAGGGGGTATATAAATTTACAATTGTAATAAAATCTACACCGGAGCAGGTTGTTAAAATTGTGTCGCAAATAGAAAAAATACTGGATGTGCTGAAGGCATTTTATCATACCAATGATGAGATGATTTACCAGGAAATAGCTTTATATAAAGTAGCTACTGAAGCGCTTTATGAAAACGATACCATTGAAAAAGTAGTACGCAACTCAGGAGCCCGTATTCTGGAAATTACCAGGGAATATACGGTTATTGAAAAAACTGGCCATAAAGAAGAAACGCAGGCACTTTTCGAAGAACTGAACAAATTCAAAGTAATGCAGTTTATCCGCTCCGGACGTGTTGCCCTGAGCAGGGATCCAATTGAACGGCTTTCCGAATTCCTGAAGGAACGGGATGCATTGCTGGAAAGTCTGGATTAAATTGTAGCTGAGCAAAAAATATTGCATTTCAGTTTTAATTAAAAACAAAAGAAAAAGTAATAAATTTGTAATTATTCCAAAGAACAAATAAAATTCAAAACAATAATTAGTAATTATGGCACAAATTAACTTTGGCGGAGAAACAGAAAAAGTAGTCCTCCGTGAAGAATTTTCAGTAGAAAAAGCACGTGAAGTTTTAAAAGATGAAATCATAGCCATTATTGGCTACGGGGTTCAGGGGCCGGCACAGGCTTTGAACATGAAAGACAACGGATTTAAAGTAATAATAGGCCAGGCTCCTGAATTTAAGGAAGACTGGGACAAAGCAGTCCGAGACGGATTTGTCCCCGGAGAAACTTTATTCCCTGTGGAGGAAGCAGCCCGGTTAGGTACTGTAATCCAGTACCTGGTATCTGATGCTGCACAACGCCTCCTGTGGCCAAAAATTGAACCCTGCCTGAACGAAGGCGATGCCCTTTATTTTTCTCATGGATTTTCAATCACCTACAAGGAACAAACTGGTGTTGTTCCTCCAAAAAATGTAGATGTTATTCTTGTAGCTCCCAAAGGTTCTGGTACCAGTGTACGTACTAATTTTCTGGCCGGAAATGGAATTAATTCCAGCTATGCAGTTTTTCAGGATTTTACAGGAAATGCAGAAGAACGTGCCCTTGCACTTGGAATTGCCATCGGTTCGGGGTACCTCTTCCCAACTACTTTCGAAAATGAAGTCTATTCAGATTTAACCGGAGAACGTGGGGTATTAATGGGAGCCCTGGCCGGAATCATTGAAGCACAGTATAAAGTACTTCGCGATAACGGACACAGCCCCTCGGAAGCTTTCAATGAAACCGTTGAAGAACTTACCCAAAGTCTTATCCGCCTGGTAGACCAGAACGGTATGGACTGGATGTATGCCAACTGCAGTGCTACTGCTCAGCGTGGAGCTCTCGACTGGCGGCATAAATTCCGTGAGGCAACCCTTCCGGTATTCAACGATCTTTACGAAAGCGTAAAATCAGGCATCGAAACCAAACGCGTCCTCGATTCTACCAGCAGCCCCGACTATAAAACCAGCCTTAATGCTGAGCTGAAAGAAATGCGCGATTCGGAATTATGGCAAGCGGGTGCTGCCGTAAGAAAACTTCGTCCAGGAAAATAACCTGTGGATAAAATATCAGTTTAAAAACCTGTTTCATATTCCTGAAGCAGGTTTTTTTATTGTTATTCATTCAAATTCAATTTTCCTGTAATTGGCATTCATTAATTAAGCTTAACTCTGAATTCAGCATTTATCCAGGAGAAAAATGGTTGTCTGTGCATTTTTAGTTCCTATAAAACATTTAAATAACCTTTTACTCCCATACATTTAGAAAATCCATTTTTACCCGAAATTAGGTTCATATTGTCTCTATACTTTGTACGGATTAAATTCAATGTTAATTCAATGTATTCTCAATATCAATTCAGTGTAAATTCAGTTTTTATTGAATTTACACTGAATTGATATTGTATTTATACTGAGTTAAAATTGAATATAAACTGGTCCGAATCCATATTGTGTGTTTATTAAATCAGAGAATGCTTAAATCCTTCTGTCATTACAATTTCAATAAAATAATAGAAATATTTAAAAATTAGTATAACTTCAGCCTACAGAGTAAAACAGATATGACAGGTTTAGAAAGAATGAAAAATGAAATTTAAATTTGATGTATATATGCCATGCTATTTTCCTGTTGCACTGTCTTTTAATTGGTGCATATCAACAGGAGGAACCAAATTTCACCATACATTTTAGTCGGGCTGATAATAAAAATAAATACATGTCACTTCAAATGAATCTTCTCACCGGTTTACAGAAGGTCGTTTTCTAAATGATAACGCAATGGAACAAATAGCATTAGGTGCCGATATCGGCGGCAGTCACATCACCTGCCAGCTTTTTAACCTCTCAGCTCTTAAACCCCTGTCTGAATCCAGGTGCAGAATTGAACTAAACAATAAAGCTTCAAAAGATGAAATCCTAAACAAATGGATTTTTACCATTCGTGCCACTGTTAAAGGTTATTCTCTCTCCTCTCTCTCTGGAATGGGCTTTGCTATGCCCGGACCTTTCGATTATCCAAATGGGATTGCACGATTTAAAGGGGTACAAAAATATGAAGCTTTATATGGAATTAATATTCGGGAGGAAATTCAGAATAGGTTAAATCTTCCGGATGAAGTTCCTATTCGTTTCCTGAATGATGCCTCCTGTTTTGCCCTAGGCGAATCCTCACTGGGTGAAGCGTCAGGCTATAAAAAAATAATTGCCCTTACATTAGGTACCGGATTTGGAACCACCTTTATTAAAGATGGACTTCCGTTAGCTGGATCTGAAGGAATACCGGACGATGGATTCTTATATCATTGCTCTTTTAAAGATTCAATTGCCGATGATTATTTCTCAACACGCTGGTTTTTAAAAGAATATTATAAAAGAACTGGAAAACAGGCAAATGGTGTAAAGGAACTTTTCATTCTGGCACATTCAGAACCTTTAGTTGAAAGTCTGTTTAAGGAATTTGGGAAAAACCTGGGAGAATTTCTGGTTCCATGGATAAAAAAATTCAATGCCGGATGTCTTATTTTTGGTGGAAATATTGCTAAAAGCATATCGTTCTTTAAATCTGAAATGGAGGTGCAATTTAAAAAAAACAATATACATCTACTCATTTACATTTCAAAGATGGAAGAGGATGCAGCATTAATTGGCAGTGCCAGATTATGCGACAATGAATTCTATTCCCGGATGTTATAACCATTTACTCATGAAAGCATTCATGTATAGTAACCAAATTCGGAAGTTTTATATGCTGCAGGAAATAGCTTTGCCTTGCAAATAACCCGGGCAGAAATTTACTCCCTGAAGTACGTCTGTTCCATCCGCTTCTGGTAATCAGAACGATTCTTTTCAATTCAATATCGGTAAAATTTGAATTTGGTTTTTGTGCTGTATATTTGCTGATCGTTTTAATCTTTACGATAAAAAGAGCAGAAAATGAAGGAACCGGAATTCCTGATTAACAGTCTAATTTTGATTATTCATACTTACTGAAAAATTTATAAAGTTATATCAAAGGTAACTTGAAGAACCGTGTGTGGATGAAATCCGGTAAATCCTCAAAGGAAATGTTTCCTGAGGGTAGAAGTCTTAAATTTAAAGAGAAGGAAAGGCAGAAATACTTCCTGAAATTTTATTGAAAGAAACAGCAATGGAGAAAAAAAACAACTACAGAAAATCGTCCCAATATCTGATGCCGGTTATTAAAAAATCACCGACGCAGGGAAAGTATGACATATATCCTACTCATATTCTCGAAAAAGGATTAATTTTTACCGGATATGAATCTCTTGCAAAAGAAATAATAAAACATAAGACCATCATGATTGATGGGTACATTGGAGTATTTTTTGAAGACATTAAAAACTATCTGCAGAAATATTTCAGAAGAATGAACCTGAAGGTAAAATGGAATGACGTATCTGCTTTCTTAAAACCTGAAGTTGAGATTAATAATATGATTGCACCTTTTCTGGGAGGAGACGATCCTTTATTTGGTACCCGTTGCACTCTGGAGCTGATTGATTTCTTTCAACCATATGAAATCAATAATTTCTGTTTGGATGAATCCTTTGATTTGAATGTTATTTATGGTGCCGGTGCCAGCCTCACGAATGCTGATGGCATTCTTATCTATATTGATTTACCAAAAAATGAACTGCAGTTCAGGGCAAGGGCAAAAGCAGTAACAAATTTGGGTGCAGTTACGGCTGAGGAAATAGAATCCATGTATAAAAGATACTATTTTGTAGACTGGCCGGTTTTGAACCTGCACAAGAAAAACATCTTTCCTGCAATAAACATTATGGCTGACAGCCAGCGCCCGGAGGAAATTACATGGATAAAAGGTAAAGATTTGATGCAGGGGCTGAAAGAAATCAGCCGGAATATGTTTCGTGTCAGGCCTTGGTTCGAACCTGGTGTATGGGGCGGAAACTGGATGTTGCAAAAAATAGAAAAGCTGAATAAGAATGTTCCAAACTATGCATGGTCATTTGAGCTTATTGTACCCGAAAACGGACTGATTTTCGAAAGCTCCGGAAACATGCTGGAAGTATCGTTCGATTGCCTGATGTTCGGTGAAGGTGAAGCTGTTCTGGGTGATGCTTTCGATCGTTTCGGAACAGAGTTCCCAATACGCTTCGACTTTCTGGATACTTTCAACGGAGGTAACCTTTCTATACAATGCCATCCGACAAAGGAATACATACAAAAACACTTCAATGAACGTATTACACAGGAAGAAACCTATTACATTTTGGACACAAAAAAAAATGCCTGTGTTTATCTGGGATTCCAGGAAAATACTAATGGGAAAGAATTTGAAAAGACATTAACCCAAAGCTTTGAAGATAAATCCGAGGTTGATATTGAAAAGTTTGTGCAAAAGCTTCCGGCGCATAAACACGATTTATTCCTGATACCACCAGGAACCATTCACGGATCGGGAATCAACAACCTTGTTCTTGAAATCAGTTCAACACCTTACATCTTCACATTTAAAATGTACGACTGGCTGCGGCCTGGGTTAAACGGAAAACAACGACCGCTCAATATCAGACGTGGTATGGAAAACCTCCGGTTTGACCGCAAAGGATATTATGTACCCGAAAAATTGATCGCGCGGCCTGAACTTATTGATGCTGAAAGCGGCTGGCAATTGTTTCATCTTGCAACTCACGAAGATCATCTCTACGATATACACCGGATGCATATTAAAACTGAAATGGAAATTTACACCAAAAAAAAATGTCATGTGTTAAGCCTTGTGGAAGGAACAAGCATTTTAGTGATAACCCACAACGGAAATAAAAGGCGGTTTCATTATGCTGAAACCTTCGTAGTTCCGGCTGCCGCCATTTCCTATAAAATCATCAGTGAATCGGGAATCGAAGTAAAAGTTGTGATGGCTTTTGTAAAATAATACCTTACACTCAACAGATTGAGGTCCCCTTTTTATTATTCAGGAATTTATTGCCTTACAATTCATTGAATAAAATCCATGTTCAGTAACTTAATATCCTTTATAGCAACAAACGATTGTTTCTTTAAAGATAAATGCAGGGAATGTTAATTTAAACAAAGACATATAAATAAACCGTCGGGTATTGAACTCTTCTGATTCTTTGTCTGTTGAAAACAATAAAAATCAGTTATCTACAACAAATATAAATTCTACAAAGATGAAAATTGATATTCTATTTATTCCGGTAATCTTATTTATGATGACAGCATGTAACAATAAAAAAAATGAATCGCCAGCAGAGTGGAGTGAAAAAGAAGTTGCCGAATGGTACTCAAAAGGAGAATGGCAGCATGGGTTTAATCCCACTCCCGACGAATCAGTAAATCAAACGGAGATGGCTATTCGTTACTACAGAAATCCCAAACGCTGGGAAAAAGCTTTTGCATTTTTAGCCGAACAAAACCTTGAATCTCTCGATACCGGAAGGCACGAATTGGAAGGTTCGGATTTATATGTGATGGTCAATGAATACATCCCAAAAGAGGTAGATTCGCTTAAATTTGAAGCTCACAGGAATTATGCCGACATACAATATGTAGCATCAGGGAAGGAAAAAATAAGTATAATCCCTATTGATGAAACCATCATAGTCAAACCCTACGATGAAGAAAAAGACGTTATGTTTTTGTCGGCTATCGAACCAAAAGACCGTATAGCCACTCCCGAAAAGTTTTTTGTATTTTTCCCCGACGATGCGCACCGCCCTTCGGCAAGAATTGCCAACGACAGCACCAAGGTAAAAAAAATTGTGGTAAAAGTACGGCTGGAATAAATTAAAACTTCCAACCTGCACTCCTCTTTTTCCTATGAAGATGAAGTATAAACCACTGGTTTGCATTCACAGTTTAAACTGTGGAATTTTCAGCCATTCTCCATTCTTCAAAGCCGATTGATGGGCAACAATTCCTCCAACTGTCAAATTTAAAGCTGTTGCAATATCAACGAGTGGTTTTCGATCCTGCAGGATTGCTGATATAAATTCGTCGGTGAGCCGTCCGTGGGAACCACCATGACCACCTGCGGGAACTCCGGGAGGAAGTGGAGGACGCTTAAGTTCGGGAAGATTCTTTTCAAATCCTTCATATTTCTCATAATAGGAACCTTTCGTACCTCTAACTCTTCCTGTTTCAGAACTATACCCCTCCCCGGGTGAATCACTGCTTCTTCCCATTCGTGCCATTCCACCCTCACTCGTGCGGTAAAGAGAAATCTCAGTGGCAAACGGATTGTTATAGCGATTGTTACCTGTCTGGTAACGCTTCATGGCACTGGGCATTCCCAAACAGGATACCTCTGTAAAGGTTCCGTCAGTTACACCTATGTAATAGGCATCGGAATGAGTTGGATACCATTGTGGTGGCATACCATGCCGCCAATTGTTGTAGGAGGCTATACCATTTTCCGAATAATGCCAATATTCACCTTCAGCATAAACCAGCTTACCAAAACCACCAGCCTTGTAAATCTGTCGCATGGCATACAGGTTTTCTCTAAAACATGAGGTTTCGAACATCATGTACTTCAACCCGCTTTGTTTAACTGCTTCAAACAATTCCTCCGCATCTTCAAGCGAACCAAAAACAGCAGGTACAGCGGAAGCCACATGCTTGCCATGTTTTAACACCTCGATACAATGCCGCGCATGACTTGGTGCATCGGTGGCAACAAAAACGGCATCAATATCGTCATCTTTCACAAGTTCTTCCAGCGACGGATAGGTTTTTCTGCATTTGGTTTCTTCTGCCAGTTTGGCACATCGTTCCGGGAATAGATCGCTGACTGCTACTACTTCAACATTTGGATGGTTTTGAAATCCAAAAGCTGCACCAAAATTACATACACCATAACCCACCAGACCTACACGTATTTTGCGATCGGAAACCGGAACCCATTCTTGGGATGTTGCTGCCTCTTTCCCCATTTCATCAAACCCCTGGATCACCTCTTGTTTTTCTTTACTGCCACTGCTGCAACCATTTTGTTGCATTCCCAATATTCCTGCCCCAACTCCAAGCCCAGTCAACCTGATAAAGTTCCGCCTGTTTATAAAAGAATTTTCATCTGATTTTTTCATAATTCAATATTTCTTATTAATTCATTTATTTTGCCTGTCCATGGCCTAATGGAATTCGCCAATCGGAGCACCTTGCGGTGGTAAGGTTTTTATTATCTGGCCAAACTTATCAGGATATTTCTCGAATTGCTCTATTTGATGCACGGCATATTCATAATGCGCTTTTGTTTCAGAATCGGGCGAGGTTGTATGCTGCTGAGTTGCATATTGTTTCAAATGCTGGATTTTCATCCACGCTATTGCTTTGACTTCATCAGAGGTTTCAGTATTTGCAGCTAAATTCAACAGGTGCAGTAAAAATGAATTATCGGCTACTAAAGCAAGTGCACCGGGATAGCCACTTTGCTTTTTATTTTTCCATGTTGCTTCAATAATTCTGGTTAATACCCTTTCCAGGCCAGGCTGTTCTGCATTTCGGTTATGATATTCATACAGCCGTTGTGCCCGTCTGGAATCTGTAAGATGACTAAATACCAGGTTTGCCAAGGCCTCTGCAGCACTGAAGGGATCAAATGTCACGCCGGTTTTGGATGAAATGTCTTCCGACAAATCTCTGCTGTAACCCATTGGTTTGGGGGGTATCATTTTAATCAGTTCTTCAGGTATTGCAAGTGCATCAGGAGATAACGTTTCAAGTAATACCTCCAGGGCATCCCATTGTTCAGCAGCTGGAATCAGTTGTGTAATTAATTGTCCGTCTCCTTTAACAGCATATCGGTAGTTTAGTCCTCCAATAATTTTTGATGCAGCCTCAATCTGATATCTGTGGAAAAAATATATGGGTACAAACACATCTTCCAATGTTGCATAGGGTTCACCTTCAGGAATTGTATTTTCACCAAAATTTTCCAAAGCAGTTTTTCTTATTTCCATTACCCGCTTCAGCTCTTCATGTGGCTTTTGTGCATTATCCCATTGGCTGGTATAAGGTTGAACATCGCCTGCAGCAGTGGCATCTGACAAAAACGACATGCCTTCTTCAATGCTTTTTTGCAGAATAGCATTCATTGCCTCCTTCTCATTAATTCCTTTTGGAAAATCCTGGTAACCGTAAAGGATTGAAACAACATCCCATTTTCCGATTTTATCATCATAAGCTTCCGATAAATCTATTTCTCCGTTCTTCAATTGCACAAGCGGGTGTGGATAATCCATAACAGATGTTCTACCCTCGGAACTGGAACTGTATGCATGCGATAATCCAAGGGTATGGCCCACTTCATGTGCTGATAATTGCCTGATGCGTGCAAGGGCCATCTCCTTTGCCTTTTCAAGCTTGCTTTTATCATTTCCGTAAGGAGAAAGCAAACCTTGTGCAATCATGAAATCCTGGCGGATACGCAACGAGCCTAATGATACATGACCTTTTATAATCTCTCCCGTCCGTGGGTCCATAATGGTTGAACCATACGACCAGCCGCGCGTTGACCGATGCACCCACTGGATTACATTGTAACGTACATCCAGCATATCGGCACCCTTTGGCATTTCTTTTACAATAAAGGCATTTTTATAACCAGCTGCTTTAAATGCCTGATCCCACCAGCCTGCACCTTCTATTAATGCAGATTTAATGGGCTCAGGTACTCCTCTGTCGACATAATAGACAATGGGTTCAACCGGTTCGCTTAATTTTGCTTCCGGATTCTTTTTTTCAAGCCTATGTCTGCTGATAAATCTTTTTACAATAGATTGATCAATGGGAACCGAATAATCCTGATAGGTAATTCCAAAATAACCCGCACGGGGATCAAATTCGCGTAACTTATAATTCTCATCCGGAAGTTCAATAAACGAATGATGCTGTCGCAAGGTCACTGCCCCGGCAGTTGGGACCACACTTCCAATTAATCTGCCGGATGGTTTTCCAGTAAAAGTCAGCAAGGATTCAAACTCACAGTTTTTTGGAAAACTTTTTATTCCCGGAAGGAATAAAGCCGACCGGGATTCATCCAGTTTGTAACTTCCGGGCAAAATATCTTCTATATTGGAAGCATCCTGAATTAAGAAAGGTTTTAAATCAATAAAATATTTTCCTTCTTCTTCCTTTTCAATTTTAAATCCCCATAAAACCGATTGGGCAAATGCATCTTCCACTGCTTTAATCTCGTCTCTATTTTTGCTGCCACCTGCCCTGAATCGGAAGTTAGGTTGTATGAAAAGAATTTTATTTCCTGCTTTTATAAATTTAACCACCTTTGCCCCGTTTAATTTTCCTCTGTCAAGTCCCAAATCATTTGAACCAACGCCCGAGGCCAGTGAAGCGACATAAAGAAACTCTTTATCCAGCTTATCTACTTCCAAAACTACCTTGTCTTCCTTCTCATTGTAAGTAAAATTAAAAAAGCCGGTAAAATTTTGAGCAGATATACTACCCGAAGAGTTAAAAAATCCTGTTCCAAATGCAAGAAAAAAAATGAATAATCTGTTCATACTGCATGTTTTACAACCAATTTTTATTACAAAATTATTTTAGGTAACCCACTTGTAACTGCAACCCTGATTAAAATGGAAGATATCGTATCCACGCAAGGATTTTTTTAAGTGAACGGAAAGCTCCTGCATTCCAAATTCTTCTGCTGTGCCATGATTAATAACCAGCAGAGGTTTACCCGTATCTTCTGCAAATGTTGTTTGAGTCCAGGTATTTATGGAATCATCAATTGCAATATATAAATCCGGATTCATATCCCTAAATTCCAGCGGATTGCAAATGCATCCGGTTCCTAATCCAACCGTTTCTACTTTAACACTTTCATCTCCGTAAAATGCAACACCCGGTTGACCGACAGATTTAAGTTTAGCTGCAATTGCTCTGGCAACTTCTATTGCCGGTTGTGGATTCATTCTGTAGACATTGAAATACGTTCTGGATCTGACAATATCTTTATCCCGAAAGCCAAGAGCTCTTCCAAAGGCAAATGGAATCCCATAACCTTTAATTTTATCAAGCACATCATGACAACGGATTATTACCATCCCATTGTCTTCAATCCATTTTTTCTTTGTCCTTACCAGCTCCAGGTATTCTTCTTTTGCAGGTGCAGGTGCTGAAAGATAATCACCCCTTACAGCATTTAAATCCAGATGTGTATAAAAAGTAGGCTCGTGAACAACCATTGTATTTACTCCCTTTTCTTTAGCATCTCTGAGCGTTTTCCAATAAGGCATCCAGGCGGTTCCGATTTTGGTGATTTTTGTATCAGGGTTTCCTGTAATTATTTTATCAACCGATGGTTCATCCACATTAACCAGCGAACGCAGAAAGTTTTGAAGATCGGTTGCTGTCATTTTACCTTCACGAAAGGTTTGAATTAATGACTCCTGCAATATTACAATACCCGATGCAGTTGAGCCGGCAACATTTATAAAATGTCTTCTATGCATGATTCTTTATTTATTGGTTTAATGATGCACTTAATACTGATAAAGTTATACAAATCAGCTTTAAGATTAAATAAAAAAAATTACAAACTTAAATATACATGAATAAATCTGTTTTGAAAATCAAAAAAAAACGATTGTTTGAAGGATTTACAGGAGAAAAAATGCTGCTAACCTATGCTGAGAAGCAAAATTTAGTTATTTTTCTGCAAAAATATTTTCATTCCAACAGCTATGATAAAAAAAATAATTTTTAGCCTGACTTTGCTGACCATTGCATTCAATGCTTTCACACAAATTGCCGGTAAATACATGAATGATGAGGGTATTGAAAACGACCCTGACGTTTTGTTTGTAGAGAAATTTGATGATGGAATGTCCAATATTGTTTCCCGTTATAATGATGTTCACAATGAAAAGGGAATGGCTTTGGTAAAAGACATTCCTCAGGGCAGTAAAGATGGATTTTCTCTGAAAATGACCAGTATCCGGGGTAAAACGAATGGAGGTCATTTATACAAAAGCTTCTCTCCCGGTTTCGATAGCGTGGTTTATCTTCGATATTACATAAAATATCCAAAAACGTCAAAGGGATTTTTTCATCATGAAGGAGTATGGTTTGGCGGGTACAATCCTGCCACTAAATATGCCAATCCACAGGCCGGTATATGTGGACTGGGTGATAAACGTATAAGTATAGCATATGAAATGATGGACAGCAACCGTTTGCATAATTATCCGCATATAGGAACTTATATCTACTGGGGCGATATGCGAAATTTTCCAAACGATGTCTGTTATGGAAACCTGATGCAGTGTGGTGATTATAATCCGCCCGCGGAAGCCGCATATGATAAGTGGACTTGTGTAGAAATAATGATAAAACTTAACAATCCTGTGACGGCATATAATGGTGAACTCCGAACATGGGTAAATGGCAAGGAAACCGGCTACTGGGGACCTGGATTTCCTAAAGGCAGCTGGACTTGGGGCAACTTTTTTATTACCCCCGATGGTGAACCTTTTGAAGGGTTTCGCTGGAGAACAAGCGATGATTTAAATGTTAATTGGATTTGGCTGGAATTTTACCACGACGATTCTAAAGCTCCTGATAGTTTCATGCAATTGGACCATGTGGTAATGGCAAAAAAATATATTGGACCGATACAGGAAAAACAAACATCCCGATAAAGCCTCTGAAAGACTTTTATAAGGAAAAACATTCATTTGTATATGCTTAAACAGGGTATCGATAATGGAGGTTTATTCCTATAAATTCGTTCTGAAAAGAAAGTGAATTCCATGGCAGTTTACCAAAAGAATTTTTTTTTCTCATTCCCTCTGATGCTGTAAAGGGAATGCTTTCAGCCTACCGAAATGTCTTTCTCCGCCTCTTTCCATTTCCGTTCACTTTCCTTTTTAATGGCTGTATTCATCTTTTCAAAATTTCTTCGGAGATTATCGATAGTGCTTCCCATCATAAATACAAGTATCCCGCTAAATATTTCTCCATGAATAAATTTTGTATGGTTTTTATTCTTTTCCTCAAGAATGAAATAATGTTCCCCGTCGAAGATGCCATTCATTCCCAATTTACCTTTCCACCGAAACTCCCGATTGGGTTCATACTTTAAAACTAAAGGATAGATGGTTATTGTTTTACCTTTAGATCGGTTAATAATAACCTTTAACCTTTTTCCAGCTTTTTTCCCTCCTGATAAGGTTTTTATAAAGGGATTCCATCCGGAATGGTTTTCAAATGTGGTAAGCACCTGCCACACATTTTCTGGGGGTGCCTGAATTAAAATATCGGTTTCAATCTGCTTCATGTTTCACAACGAATTAATTTCCTGTTGGTGCTCCTTTAGAAAAAATTGTTTAAACTCCTGTTTCAATGCAGAAACCTTCCTTAGTCATTATTCTGCTTTTTTAAATTCAAACATTCATATTTTCAGAAAGTTTGAATCAAGCGATATTTTTTAATTTAAAACTTCTTTTCTCAACTAAGCCCAATAACAATAAACTTAAAAAATAAAAACCTGTTTATATTAAACTTTTGTAAACATTCATTTTCGATTCATTAACTAATTTTTTAATAGAAATTCCCAATTATGAAATTGTATAAAAATAATGAAATGTATTGCCATCTTATCGACAGTAAAATTGTTATATAAAACAGATAAATTACGATTGCACAAAAAACATTAAAATGAAAATACAATCAGTATATTTAACCGGTTCGTTTAGTGACCTTCAGAGTGCCGAACAGGCATACAACAAATTGCGCGACAGGGGATATAAAAATGAAGAGATAAACATCATCATGTCGGAAGACAGTATGAAAAAATACTTCAAAGAAGATAAGAACAAAGAATCAGGGTTTGGAAATAAAGCAAAACAAGGGGCAGGCACCGGAGCAACTGTAGGTGGAGTAATTGGTGCCACTGCAGGTATTGTAGCAGCTATTGGCACCAGTATACTCATACCGGGGATTGGAGTTATTATTGCTGGGCCTATTGCAGCCGGATTGGCAGGCGCAGGCGCAGGCGGAATAACTGGTGGTATTGTTGGAGCTCTGGTAGGTGCAGGAGTACCAAAAGAAAGAGCAACCAGCTACGAACAAGGAATTAAAAGTGGTGAAATTGTTCTTGCTGTAGATATCCGCAACGAAGATGATGCACAATATTTTGAGAAAGAATGGCAAAACTACGGTCATCATATTTACAGGTAACTCTCATATTCAGCATGAAGGAATAGGTGGTTGTATCTCTGCAATGCAACCTCCTTAATTTTTGTACCCTCCTTTTAAACTGTCGGTCAGTAATCATTTGTATTTCCATATACAGATTTTAAAGTAAATGTTTTTCAACCTTTCTTATTTTTAGTAAATTGTGAGGCAGTTAAATACATTTACTTTCGAAATACAGATTACAATGAAAAGATTCGTCTTCCGGAAAACCCATTGCAGATTGGCCTCTCTGATGAAATTACATTATACAGGTTTTGTGTTGTTTTTTATACTGGCCGCTGAAGTTACTGCCCAACACCGTGATGTTCCTTTTGTGCCTACGCCATATGAAACCGTCGATGAAATGCTGAAGCTTGCAAATGTAGGGCCCGGTGATTATGTCATTGACCTTGGCTCGGGCGACGGACGAATTGTTATTGCAGCCGGGAAGCGAGGTGCATATGGGCATGGTGTAGACATTGACCCTAAACGTATAAATGAAGCTGTAAAAAATGCTGCAAAGGCAGGTGTAGATGATAGGGTTCTCTTTGTTGAGGGAAACTTATTTGAAACCGACTTCAGCAAGGCAACAGTAGTTACGATGTATCTTTTAAATTCAGTTAACATGAAGCTTCGTCCACGCATGCTTGAAAAGTTAAGACCAGGGACACGTGTGGTTTCTTATTATTTCAACATGAATGAATGGGAACCTGACAAACAAATTCTTATTAATAACAGCGACGTCTATTATTGGATTATTCCTGCAAAGGTGAATGGAAACTGGATCTGGCAAAACGGGAATAAAGATTTCACAATGATTGTTGATCAGAAATTCCAAAAAATTCAACTTAAACTTAAATCCGGAAATGTGGATTTAGTCGTTCAAAATCCATCGCTCGAAGGAGATAAAATCTGGTTTACTGCTGATAATCCATCAGACAATTCACGATATGTTTTCCATGGACGAGTAGATGGGAATACCATTTCAGGTATCGTTCAAATACGGAATGAAGAAAACAGTTTTGTTGAAAGCTGGTCGGCAACATTGAATAAACAGTAGGAATTTTTCACTACAACTTCTGACCTAAAATAATGATAAACGAAAAATTAACTATTTCCGGGAGCAGCCCGATTCCTTCATTCACTGCACTGAATTCAGTTGCTGTCATTGTTGGCGTGGTGGTGGGAATTGGCATTTTTCGGCTTCCTCCTATAGTTGCTGCAAATTCGGGAAGCGCCTTACAGTTTATCTTTTTTTGGATAGCAGGAGGTGTACTTTCTCTTTTGGGGGCTTTATGTTATGCTGAACTGGCTTCCTCCAATCCTGATTCAGGAGGTGAGTATCATTTCCTGAGCAAAGCATTTGGCCAGCCAATCGGATTTTTATTTTCATGGGGAAGAATGACTGTTATCCAAACAGGCTCACTTGCTCTTGTCTCTTTCATCCTTGGTGATTATGCTACACTTATTTTTAACTTTGGCAGGTTCAGTCCGGCTATTTATGCTGCTCTGAATGTAATTCTTTTAACCGGCATAAATATATCAGGAACAGGACACTCAAGAAAAGCACAAATGGTGCTCACCTCAGTAATTGTTTTTATTATCGTGATTATCTCTCTATCCGCATTAATTTTTATTCCCTCAGCAAAAGAAGCAGGTTTTGTAGATGAATCGCAGACTGGCTTTTCAGGCGGGATGGCTGGTTCGGCCATGATTTTTGTTCTACTTACTTATGGAGGTTGGAATGAGGCAGCATATCTTTCCGGAGAATTAATAAATGTCAGGAAAAACATGATCCGTGTACTCGTTGCAGGAATAGTAGTAATTACAGTCCTTTATCTTTTAATTAATACTGCTTATCTACATGTTCTGGGTCTAGACCGTCTGCAGAAATCTGAAACAGTTGGTGCCGATATAACAGAACCTGTTTTTGGAACTGCAGGTTCTTATATTGTTGGAATCATTATTGTTTTCGCTGCTGTTTCAACGGCTAATGCCACCATCATTACAGGGGCACGCACAAATTATGCTCTTGGAAGAGATTTTAAACTTCTTCGTTTTATGGGGAGCTGGAATTCTAAAAGAAATACACCAGTAAATGCTTTAATGGTTCAAGCAGCCATTGCACTGCTGCTTATTTTTTTTGGTGCCTGGTCGAAAAAAGCAGTTGAAACTATGGTCGATTATACTGCACCTGTTTTTTGGCTATTCCTGTTGTTAACCACGGTTAGTCTATTTATTTTGCGGCGAAAAAACAATACAAGGAATATTCCCTACAAAGTTCCTCTGTACCCGGCAACTCCCCTGCTGTTCATTGCCGCATGCTTATTTATGCTGTACTCAAGCCTCGCCTTTACCGGAGAAGGTGCATTGGTGGGTGCAGGATTTCTGGCTCTGGGAATTCCTGTTTATCTGCTTACTTTAAAGCAGAAAAAATAAACAGTTTATTTTTACCAGACAGAAATTCCGGTTATCGATTTTCTGCAGATTAAACTGTTTGCCAACCGGAAATCAATGGAAACTGCATTAAAACCCCATTTGAAGGCTGCTCCGGCAATTAATACCAGAGTGAACAAAGCTTTATTGGTAAATTCCCCTTTGCGGGTAAAAGGTATTGCAGGGAATTAGCTGCAATTAAAATTCCCAGAAGGTATTATAGAATAATTACTCCATAGTCTGGTAAAGGTAATTCCCCATACTTTAAAGGAATTTCCGGCTGATCAAAAGAAGATCATCCGAATCACACCATCAACTTGTACATAACCAAATGGATTTGTCGAAATAAATGAAGCAGCAGCTGTATATAACAAATACCCTTTAGCTCAACCAAAGCATGCAGAAAACATACCCGGCTGTATTTCAACTGAATTATGATCAAATTCTTTTATTTGAACAAAAAGTTTTGCCTTTATTTTCCATTTGTGGCAGTCCATTTCTCAACCAGGCTTTTCTCCCCGTTATGAATCTGAACAATACCGTCAATGGTGTTTCCTTCGATGCGCCCGCTGAAATTCAATTTATCTCCGTTTGAAGGATTTTCTGCCCTAAAGCTTATACGGTTACCCGAGAGTCTGCTTTCTTCAACATTAAGCGATGAATTACCTGATTTTAAATCAAGTTCAACCTCCTGAAATTTCTGGTCTACATTCATATTAAACCGCTTCCCGTCGGTCTCCCAGCTCCATTTGCCATTAACCTCTGCCGGTATTTCCCAATAATATATATTGCTGTGGTTAACATTAAACTGATCGTCTGGCTTCCATTCATTCATATTAAAGCTGTGGGAAACAACGCGGGTTCCTGGCTGAAGGGTTTCCAGAATCCTTGGACGCAGTTTTAAATTAACACTGTTTAGCAGGTACATGGTTACAACGCTTGCAGGACTGAAATCAGTTTCAAAGATATTGCCTTCAACAAAAACCACATTATCCTCTACGCCCGCTTCTTTTGCATTGGCTTTTGCTTCGCGTATACGCTGCGGGTCAATATCGACCCCATGTGCAAAAGCACCTCGTTTTGCTGCAGCTATTACAATGCGGCCATCACCTGAACCCAAATCAATAACATAATCACCAGGACCTACATTAGCAGCATCAAGCATTTTCTCAACCACTTCATTCGGTGTGGGAACAAAGGGAACATCCCTCTTCTGCGCCTGACTTGACAAAGACAATGTAACAAATAAGAATCCTACGGCTACAGCAAAATTTACCTTGCTGCACATTGGATTAATCGAGTTACGGTAACAACAAAATGCAAAAGATTTTTCCATAGTAAAAATTGTTAATTGTTAACCCAATATACATCATAAGTAAAACAGAAAGGAAAAAATATAAGTTAAATCTTTTTTCCTATTTTTCAATAAAAAAATCCAGAAAAAAGATGTTCCACAAAAGCTGCCTATTCCTCCTTAAACTTTATAACCTTTACCGGGCAATCTCTTGCCGCCTTACGGATTCCGCTTTCATTAGATTCAAAAACTGCATCATCTTCTATAAAAGCTTCACCAAAATCATTGAGCCCAAAAACTTCAGGACATGCTTCATTACAATACCCCGCTGCAATGCAACCTTCTTCAATCCAAACTTTCCTAATTGTCATTATACCTGTTTGATACTTCTAACTTTTACCTTCTGCTATTTGTTCAATCAATTTATGATTTTTGACGTAGTTTATTTAATAAATTGCCGAATTTTATTCTCAGTCATTATTTAGAACATCAGTTAAGAATTCTCATAATAAACAGGCAGTAATAAAGTTGCAGGTCCTATAAGGCAGAATAATCAGCAACCTCTTTGAAACTTTGAATACAGGTAAAAACTTTATCGGGTAATTCATTAACTTCCAGCATCGTTTCCATTAAATTTCTTTTAACCAGTTTTTTGAATACCTTATCGTTGTCGATTTTGTTTTTGAACAGAAACTGGAGTCCGGCCAGAGTAGAGTCTTGAGTATTCATCAACATGTTTTTGATAACAACAACAGGTGAAACTATAATGACTTCAAACCGGTTATTTGAAAACTTACCCAATGCATTATCAATAACCATTTCAGAATGATAAAAAGCTTGTTTCCAGGTATCATTTTTTGATTCGGAAGATATCTTATGAATATCTGATGAAAAATCAGAACTGGAATTATTAAAAATACCCACAGAAGTAAGAAAAACTATTTTGCCCCTTACAGGAGCCTTTGCTACAGCTTTTAAAATGTTCCCGGTATCGGTTATCAGGGGAACGTAAACCGGGCCGACTTTTGTTTTAACCTCCAGTTCATAAGGTCTGCCACAATGTATAAGACAATCGCAATCTTTTATGAAACTGGTTAATTGCACATGATTATCCATATCCATGCAAAAGATCTCAAGGTTGTCACCAGCTTTTAATCCGGTATTAATAACAGGTTTATAATTTTTTGTCCACAAGGGCACCAACACTTTTACCCTGTAATTCTCAGCAAGAAACTTCAAAGTAATATCACAACCTAAAAAATCCAGACCTCCTATGATTCCTGCTGTTTTCACCTGATTTTATTTGATTCGTCACAAAATTAGAATAGAAAAAAAAAATATTTTTATATTATGTCCGCATATAACAGGACTTTTTAACCATTAACTTTTTATAAACAGTAGGGCTGCACCCAAATTGCTTTTTAAAAGCACGTGAAAAGTAACCCAATTCATTAAACCCTGATGTAAAGCAGATATCAGTAACACTTCCAGCCTTTTCTATCAACATTAAAGCTGCGTTCCGAAGACGGAATGAACGAATATAATAACCAGCAGGATAACCTGTTAATGAATTCAACCTGCGATTAACCTGCGAAACACTCATATTTAATCCTTCACCCAATTTTTCAACAGAATAATGATAATCAGAATAATTACCCTCTATTAATCTGAACGCCTGCTTCAGAAATTCCTCATCTTTAATTGAAATAATTTTGCCAAATGGCCGAACAATGGATTGGGAATGGGTAGCATAAGTTGTGTTTTCAATTACGCTTTTACCATTTATCAATTCATCTTCGTTTTCCGGCACTTTAAGAAAATAGTCCCAAACAGATTCCAGCTTAAACGAATTCTTGTTAAAAGTAATTGTAGACTTGCTATTACTATTCTGAAGCTGATAAGCTTTTACTTTACAGGCATGATCACAAAAAATACTGCCTTCTATTTTTGGCAGCAGTATATCCTTTGCTAAAGGATCAAATTTATCCTCTACTCCCCTACCATCCGGTATTCCTCCTTCTGTTGAAAAAAAACAATTTCTTTTTTCAAAATGACCGGTAAGACAACCATTACCAATTTCTTTTGCTTCAATTGATTGATGCAGATCAGAAAATTCTTGAACCTTTACAATTTCGGATTTGGTAAAATTAGAGGCAGAATGGTATTTTTGTTTAATCTTATTCAATTCGTACCTCCGGAGAAACCAAAGAAAAAGAAATAAAAGAAAAATGCCTAAAATAATAATAATCTGATTATCCATTAAAAAAAATATTCGATACTCGATTCCGGGCTCAAAATTGCATTTGATTGTTACCGATCTAAAAAAAACTTCAGAACTCTAAGGTGGCAAATATTCACTTCTAAATTAGTAAACAAGCCGTTTACCATTTGACGCGGATGAGAGATACATATCCGGCATATTACCTACTGAAAAAACCAAAAAAATTATATCTTATTCCCTACTGCTTTCTTTCGAAGAAGATATCAATTTCTTTAGCTACTTAATTAATACAATTTACAATATTTTTTTCTTTTAAAGGCATTTATCGTACTTGAATAATTATAAAATCAAAATATTAAAACTTTTCATTCAAATTAATTATCCTTTTTTAGTTAAAAAATCTTAATAAGTCTTTTTATCTTTATCCTCCATGCATACCCTTGAAGTGTCAGAATGTTAAAAATTTCCGTTATATCCTGATTTTAAACAGGCAAAAATGTCACTATGTCAAAATTGTATGAAAATATTAAGGAAATCAAAAAATCAAGTAAAATCATCATTTTATTTTAGATTTAATTTTTATGAAAATCACTTGTACACTTAACCGAACTTTGTAATGAAAAAAATAAAATCTAAAAATTTTACAAACATGAAAAAATTAGGATTAGTATTCACAACTGTTATTGCAACACTGCTTGTTATAGGAAATGTTGCAGCTGAAGGAAATAAAATTCCTTTGATTAATTCAAAGGCACCTTCCTTTACACTTCAATCAACAAATGGAAAGATTACATTTCCGGAAGAATTTGGCGACAATTGGAAAATTTTATTCAGTCACCCTCAGGATTTCACGCCTGTATGTACTTCAGAACTTCTTGAACTGGCTTATTATCAAAAGGATTTTGATGATTTGGGAGTAAAAATTGCAGTTATTTCTACCGATGAACTTAAAATCCATCAAGACTGGAAACGACACCTCGAGAGTCTTGACTATAAACAACGTGGAAAACAAAAAATTAATTTTCCTATACTGGAAGATTTGAAAGCCACTGTTTCAAAGCAGTATGGAATGCTTCAAGAGCCGGTAAGCACAAGCCGCGATATACGGGGTGTTTTTATTATTGATTCAAATAATATTATTCGCTCTGTAAATTTTTATCCAATGGAAGTTGGACGCAGTATTGAAGAAATAAAAAGGTTGATTGTAGCATTAAAAACTACAGAAAAAGGTAAATATCTTACTCCTGCCGATTGGCAAACAGGCGACGATCTGCTTGTACCCTATTTCCCTTATACTGCAGAACAAGTTACTGCAAATCCTGACATTAAAAATGAATTTTACAGTGTAGGAGATAAATTGTGGTTTAAAAAAACAATTAAGGAATAACTAAAGCATTTCAATAATTAAACAGCAAAGAGCTGTCCAATTCATAATTGGGCAGCTTTTATTATTAGGCAAATCCTCTCTCTGTCGGAGAATCGATATCTAAAATAAAATTTTATTGTAAAAATTCCCTTTCCCTTTTAAACAGAAGGCAACCAGAACTTGTACAGAAATTTTCATTTACAAAAATTTACGTTTAAACATGCTGACGCCCGGTCTTTAACAAAAGAATGACTTTAATGAGGGTTATGGAGAGCTGGTAACCAACCAAAACAAGAAGCAGCAATTCACATGATTATCATTCATTGGTGACCTGAAGAAACTATTTTACTTAGAAATTGTTAACCAATTACGCAATAGCAACATGAATAAAGAAGTACCCCGGGAAGTTCCAAAAAATTTGCAGCGGCTGGCCCGACTGCTTGATAGCCAATTCAGCATAGGCAATTTCAGGTTTGGCCTTGACCCATTGCTGGGATTAATACCTGGTGTTGGTGATTTCATCTCTCTCACGATATCCGGTGGCTTTCTGGCCCTGGCAGCAAAGCACGGGGCAAGCAGGAAACTGTTGATATTAATGGCATTGAATGTGTTATTTGATGCTGTTATAGGAACAATTCCAATTGTTGGTCAAATTTTCGACTTCTTTTTTAAGGCAAATAACCGGAATGCCCGGTTGCTCCAAAAATATTATCATCAGGGAAAGTACAAAGGAAATGGAAAAGATGTGATTGTACTGATTATAATCGTGTTGTTTCTGCTAACGGCACTTATCATCTTCCTGATGTGGAAACTTATTGAATGGTTAGCTGATCTGATATAAAACTTAAGGGGTTCTGCTACCTGTTTAGGAGTGATGTTGTAAAAAAAATGAGAAGGCTTTGTTCTGAAGCAGTGTGTATATTTTTACAAAAAAAACAGGCATTTTTTAACCTGTCAAAACAATTGATAAATATTCATGCAAAAATTTACGGGATCAAATGAGCAACAGGCACTTCCTTTTTAACTTTGAGAAATCCTGCTCAAATATTCTGATGGCTGCAAAAACCGGAAGAACCAGCTGTTTGACTCAAACTCCATTTGTTTTGATTTTTTGATTAATTTGATAAAAAAAAGGGATACCCTTAATTGTTTAATTTCGTAAATTTGCATTTTTTCATTAAAACAATATATAAAATGAAGATATTATTAAAGAAAATTATTAAACCTAACATTCATTCTGGAGTCTATAAATTTAGGATTACCACTTTTTGAGATATATTATAAACCATTATGAGAAAAAAAATCATTTCAACAACAATTATTTTAATCCTGATTTCCGTTGCTGCTTTCTTTATTTTCACCGGGTCAAATAATGAAAATGAATATATTACAACAACAGTAAAACGCGGACCATTTGAGACTTTGGTTTATTCTACCGGGCAACTGGAAGCGCAAAGTTCAGAGAACATAGAGGTCCCTCAAATTTTACGTGACCGGAACGTTGGTATTTATGAAATTAAAATCATCGATTTAATAGAAGAAGGTACGGTAGTTGATTCAGGCGATTATGTGGCTTTACTCGACAATAAAGCAGTAGAAGAAGTGCTTGTAGGAGCGCAGGAAGAACTGGAACAGGCATTAAACAGTTATGAAGATGCTAAAATGGATTCGAACCTTACATTAAGTAATCAACGTGATTTGATTATAAATGCTCGTGAAGATGTTGAAGAAATGCAGATTATACTTGACGAATCGGTATATGAATCCCCGGCCATTATACGCAAAGCTGAGATGAATTTGGATAAAGCCAGACGTATGCTTGAACAGGAAAAGAAAAGTTATGAACTACGACAACGACAAGCGATTACAAGAGTTGAGCGATTTGCCATTGAATTACGTCGCCGGCAGAACCGGGTCAATTTGTTGTTGGAGGTTCTTCAATCCATGCGGATACATGCTCCCAAACAAGGAATGTTGGTATATGGCAGAGATCGGACACGTGAAAAGATACAGGTAGGCTCCAATGTAAGTGCATGGAGGCCTGTTATTGCCACTCTGCCTGATCTGTCGTCTATGCTTTCACTCACCTGGGTAAATGAAATCGATATTTCGAAAGTTCAGGTTGGCCAAAAAGTAACGATTGGTATTGATGCCCTGCCCGGAAAACAATTGACTGGCGAAGTAATTTCTGTAGCAAATATCGGACAGCCTATGCCCAAAAGTGATGCAAAAGTATTTGAAGTAAGAGTACGTGTGCTTGGCGATGTAAACGATCTAAAACCAGCAATGACTACAAGTAATATTATTCAAACCGGCAACTGGGAAAATGCACTCTTTATACCCTCAGAAACTGTTTTCAGTAATGATTCCCTTCAATATGTTTTTCTTGAAAAAAATGGTTCTTTGATAAAACAAATTATTGATAAGGGAGATGAAAATGAAAATTTTGTAATAGTTAAAAAAGGACTTGAGGAAAACGATAGGATTTTACTAAGCATGCCTGAAAATTATGATGATTTACCCTTTGCAGGAATGGAAATATTCCAGGAAATAAAAGAACGAAAATTGAAGGAAGAAAATGAAAAAAAGAACAATGTTGCCAGGAGTAAAGACAAATCATTAAAGAATAGGGATGAATTAAAACAGAGTTCTGAAAATAAAACAATAAATGCAGGATGAGTAATGCTTTAGAACGATATAAATACAATATTTCCAGCGGTGTTGAAGCCATATTTGCCAACCGCATAAAATCATTTCTTACTGCTCTGGGAATAATTTTCGGTGTGGCAGCAGTCATAAGCATGCTGGCAATCGGAAATGGTGCCGAACAGGAGATTCTGGAGCAAATAAAAATGGTTGGGGTAAACAACATCATTATTTCTCCAACTGAAAATATAGTAGATGCTGAAAAGCAATCAGCCTCAAATGAGGAACCACAAATAAGTTCGAAAAAATATTCACGTGGGTTAACTCTTCTCGACGCGGATGCCATTATGGAAATCATACCAACTGTAACTAAAGTTTGCCCGGTAATCACTTTTAATTACTCTGCCATTCTTGATGGAAAAAGTAAACCTGTAGTATTGGAAGGTATCAACAATAACTATTTCGATCTGTTCAACATATCCTTACAGCAAGGCACTCATTTTGCCCCGAATCAACTGGAAGGAGGACTGCCGGTATGCATTATAGGCGACAATATCAGCAATATTTTCTTTAATCATGAAGATGCTCTGGGGAAATACATTAAATGTGGCCAGATCTGGTTACAGGTTATAGGTGTTGTTGAACGAAGAGATTTTACGGCTTCAGCTTCCGACGAAATGGGGATCAGCAGTACCGATAATAAAATATTTATTCCTGCAAAAAGTATGATGATGCGGTTTAAAAATCGTGCTCTTCTTCGTGCCGATGAAATTGAAGCTGCATCTGCAGGCTATAGTACAGCAAAAGAAAACCTCAATCAACTGGATAAAATCATTGTTCAGGTAGAAGAAACCGAATATCTGAATTCTTCGGCAGAAGTTATAAAACGTATGCTGTACCGGAGGCATAACAATCTATACGATTTTGAGGTAACCATTCCAGAACTTCTACTGAAACAACAGCAAAGAACAAAAAATATTTTCAATATCGTTCTGGGTGTTATTGCAGGAATTTCACTTATTGTAGGAGGAATTGGCATTATGAACATTATGCTGGCATCGGTTATGGAACGCATACGTGAAATCGGACTCCGCCAGGCTGTAGGGGCATCGCGAAAGGATATTATCGCTCAGTTTCTTTCCGAATCTACCTTAATAAGTGTCACCGGTGGCATTTTGGGAATAATACTTGGAGTAGGGCTGTCGCAAATGATTATGGCTGTGTTCGATATACGAACAGTTATTTCAGTTTTCTCCATTGTTATATCTTTCGGTGTTTCTGTTTTGATTGGTGTTACTTTTGGATATCTTCCAGCTAAACGCGCATCCGACCAGGACCCCGTAGAATCACTTCGTTATTAAAATGAACCAGATAATAAATCACATAAAAATAAGTAATATTAAACCTGCCCGCAAATTAAACTGTTGCAGCGGCATGTTTTACCTGTAACCTTAATAAATAACCAGATTTAAAAAATGAAATCCTGTTTTACTTTATTGTCAATAATCTTCAGCTTCCTGTTTTTCTTAAATTCCACAGCCCAGGAAAAAAAATTTCTGACACTCGAAGATGTTATCGAAATTGCATCCCATCAATCGCTTGATGCGTTCAGAAACAAAAACATGTATTTGTCCAGCTATTGGGAATTCAGATATTATAAAGCCGACCGCCTGCCAACATTAGGTTTCGAAACTACGCCTTTCGATTATAACCGTTCGATGCAGAAAGTTTACAACTACGATGAAAACCGTGATGAATATAAATTACGTGAAGATTTAAGTTCAGAAGTAGCCTTGCTTTTAAACCAGAATATCGGTCTCACGGGTGGCCGAATTTTTGCCCGCTCTGAGTTGAATTTGTCTGAAAAGCTGGGTGAAGATCGCGTTTCATCCTATTCATCAACTCCTTTCAGTATCGGTTATTCACAAAACATTAACGGATACAACAGCTTGAAATGGACGTCAAAAATAGAACCGCTCAAATTTGAAAGGGCAAAAAAAGGTTTTATACAAAGCAAGGAAGAATTGGCTATTAAAGCAAACCGGCGATTCTTTGACCTGGTTGATGCACAAATTGAGGTAAATATAGCCACCACCAATCTGGCCAATGCCGATACACTCTACAAAATTGGAACCGGCAGGTTTAAAGTGGGTACAGTAACACAGGATGAGCTTCTAAACCTCGAGCTGGGTTTTATGAATGCTAAACTGGCACTTACCCGGGCCATTATAGGACTTGAACGCGCACAAGCACAACTGAATTCCTTTCTTAGTTTTGATAAAAATATAAAAGTGGAATGTATTGTACCTACCGAACTTCCTGAAGTGCAGATAAATTCTGATGAAGCAATAGCCCTGGCTTTTCAAAACAACCCGGAGATCATTCAACAGCAGCAGCGGCTGGTTGAAGAAGACAGAAAAGTAAAGCAGGCAAAATCCCAGGCCGGTATTAGCGGAGATGTCTATGCCCTTTATGGATTAAACCAAAATGCACAGGAACTTGATATGGTATACCGCGACCCCCTTGACCGACAACGGTTGCAAGTTGGAATGAATATCCCTGTACTCGACTGGGGGCGAAGAAAAGGAAGGCTTTCCATGGCTGAATCTAATCGTGAAGTTGTGCGTATAAGTATAAACCAGGAAAAAATTGATTTTGAGCAGAATGTAGTAATGAACGTTATGGAGTTTAATTTGCAGGCTGAGCAGGTGTTAAGCAGGGCAAAGGCCGATACCGTTGCACAGATGGGTTACGATGTTACCCAACAACGGTTTCTTATCGGAAAAGTAGACGTTACCAAGCTGAATCTGGCCAGAAACGATCAGGAATCGGCACGACGAGCATACATCAATGCTTTGCGTTTATACTGGAATTATTATTTCACTATCAGGCAGCTTACCCTCTATGACTTTGAAAGAAATATAACGCTATCGGAAGATTTCGACCGGCTGGTAAATTAAAAGAAATGATGAAGTTAAACATGAAAAAGAGGTTTATCTGGATTGCTGTTGCAGCAGGTGCAGTTCTTATAATTGCATTACTTGGGCGAAATACAATTACGGGAAATAAAACGTTCACAGTTAAAAAAACTAATTTTCAATCTGTAATTACGGCTAAAGGGGAGATACAAGGTAAAAGTGCTGTATTTATTTCCTTTCCTGATGATTTAAAGCAACGGGATTTATGGGTCAGGGATTTCCAGATAAAAGATCTGATACAGGAAGGCAAATTGGTTAAGAAAGGGGACTGGATAGCTACCCTTGATGTGAATAATTTAAACCAACAAATTCAGCAAAATAATGACGAATTGGAAAGATGCCTTGCTGATTTCAACGACCAAAAAATTGATTCCACAATTGAATTGACCAGGTACAGGGAAGAACTAAAAGAATTGAGGTTCGATCTGGAATACAGGGAACTGGATCTGGAGCAGTCCAAATACGAATCTCCAGCCTATCAAAGAAAAATGCAGGTTGCCTACAATAAAACCTTAAGACAGATAGATAAAAAACGTCGCGATTATGAACTCCGCAGAATACATCTTGGAATGAGAACCAGACGCAGCGAAGACAGATATAATTTTTCGCTGTACCGCGATTCACTGCTGCATAAGGCAGTTGAAGCAGCAACAATAGTGGCACCTAAAAATGGTATGGTAATGTATGCACGTACCCACGGCGGTCGAAAAATAAGAGTGGGTGACAATGTGAGTCAATGGAATCCTGCAATTGCAACATTGCCTGATCTGTCTTCACTTATTTCGGAGACTTATGTGGAAGAAATACATATTACAAAACTCCAGATTGGTGACAGTGTTACAGTGACAGTAGATGCAATACCTGGAAGGAATTATTCAGGAACAATTTACAGAATCGCAAATATAGGTCAGGAGTTGTCTAATTTTGAATCGAAAGTATTTAACGTGTTAATTGAAATACATGATTCCGACTCCAACCTTAAACCTGCCATGACCTCAAATAATAACATTATTATTAACAGCCAGAAAAACGTATTAACCATTCCAAGGGAATGCCTTTTCTCAGAAAACGAGGATCATTTTGTTTACATCAGAAAGTCAGGAAAAATATACAAACAACCGGTTACTGCCGGATTGGAAAATGAAACAGAAGTAATTATTGAATCGGGATTGATGGAAAAAGATAAGATTCTATATTCTCTGCCCGAAAATTTTGAAAATATCGAAACAAATAACCAGGTTACAATCAACAATAAAAGGAACCAGTAGCTGTTACAACAAAGAGTCCTGTAAAATTTTTTATACGTTTAACAGGTACAAAAATTTAAGATTAAGCCGATAAAGAATATATTTTTAACTTGCATTTAAAATGTACCTGAAATCAGTTATTCTTTTCATTATTTCTGTTGTTTTTATACCCTTTTCCAAAAAATCTACGCTTCCAAATATAGTTTTCATTTTAGTTGATGATTTGGGATGGGCAGATGTAAAATGCAACAATCCGGAAAGCTTTTATGAAACGCCAAACATCGATAAGTTGGCTGAAAACGGAGTTCGTTTTACACAGGCTTATTCTGCTCACCCTGTATGCAGCCCTACCAGAGCTGCACTAATGACCGGAAAACACCCCAACCGGCTAAATATTACGGATTGGATTCCTGGCAGCAATCCACTAAACAAACCTTTAGTTGGTCCGCAAGACAGGAATGAATTGGCTTTAGAAGAAATTACCGTAGCAGAAAAGTTAAAGGAAAAAGGATATAAAACATGTTTCGTTGGCAAATGGCATTTAGGAAATGAAGAACAATTCTGGCCCGAATTTCAAGGATTCGACATCAACATTGGTGGCTGGGCAGCCGGGCAGCCAAGAATAATTCCCAAAGTAGCCAACGGATATTATTCTCCTTATGGAAATCCAAGGTTGAAAGACGGACCGGAAGGAGAATATCTGACTGATAGGTTAACCGATGAAAGTATCCGTTTTATTTCGAAAAATAAAAAGAATCCATTTTTCCTGTATCTTTCTTATTACACAGTCCATACACCCACTCAGGCATCAAAAAAACATATTGAAAAATTTACAGAGAAAAGGGAACAATTAGCCTCAGGTGCAATTCCCTATAAAAAAGAGGGTGAAGGATGGACTAAACTGATACAGGATAATGCAGCTTATGCATCAATGGTTGCTGCAATGGATGAAAATGTTGGACGTATAATAAATGCGTTGCAGAAAAATGGGCTGAATAAAAATACCTGGATAATATTTACAAGCGATAACGGTGGAAGATCCACTCTTTTTCAAAAAAATGCAGAAACATCAAATATGCCGCTTCGTGCCGGAAAAGGTTGGTGTTACGAAGGAGGAATCCGGGTTCCATTGATAATTGCGGGACCAGAGATCGTGAATCCGGGTCACACGGAAATTCAACCTGTGGTAAGCATGGACTTTTTCACTACGCTTTTATCCATAGCTAAAATAAAGCATAACAAAAATGATGGACAAAATCTTTTACCTGTTTTAACCAGGCAGAAAAGCCTTAACCGGAACGTTCTTTTTTGGCATTATCCACATTATCACGGCAGCGCCTGGAAACCTGGCTCTGCCATAAGAAAAGGGAACTGGAAGCTGGTGACTTTTTATGAGGATAACCGGACAGAATTATTCAATTTACAAAATGATCCTTCAGAAACAACCGATGTTGCCATACAAAATCCCAAAATAGTGGCAGAATTAAAAGAGCATCTTTCCAAATTATTAAATGAAAGCCATGCCAGATTTCCTCAGCCCAATCAAAATTGAAAGGCAGAGATGTATATATGGAGTAATCCAGGGCATAAAATTATGGATTATTGACGTCTGAAGTGCCTGACAAGCATTTTAGTTATATCCTGCAGGTTCTCTGCCCAGGCGGGGTTAAGCGGCCACATTTGAACAATTTCTCCATCAATTTCTTCAGCAAAAACCCGCGCCTGCTCCAGGTCAAGATCGCTTTGAATATAAATTACGCGAATATTCTCCTTTTTTGCAAAATCGACCAACCTGGCCATTCGCTGAGGAGTGGGTTCTTTGCCACCCGGTTCAAGCGAATGCTGAACCAAATTATACTCACGTGCATAATAAGCAAGACTGGGATGGAACATGATAAACTCACGACCTCCAAAATCGTTCAGGGCATTTTTAATTTCTGCATCCAGCTGATTGATTTCCTGTGCAAATTGACTATAGTTTTTACGATACACTTCTTTTTTCTCAGGATTGAGTAGAGAAAGTTCTTCAGTAATCCTGCCAGCCATTTGTTTAACTAAAGTTGGTGAAAGCCAAGTGTGTGGATTAATACCGCCGGTACTGTTTTGTTCACTGTCGGGCTGAACCTCACTTTCTATCAGATTTAACCCTTCTGATAAATCCACAACTTTCATTTTTAAATTTACTTGCTGAATTTTATCTTTCCAGGAATACTCAAAACCTATATGTCCAATGCGAAGCCAATATGCTGAACGGGTAATTTTTTTTAATTGAGATGGTACCAATGAAAAAGCTGCGGGACTGGCTCCAGGTGGCAATAACACATTTATCTCAAAATCGTTACCTGCTATTTTTTCAACAAAAGTTTTTAATGGTAATATACTTACAGTAATAACAGGTTTTTCTTCATCTTCCTTTTTATTTTTTTGCGAAATGCACGAAACGAGAAGCCATGCAAGACTAAAAATTATTATTGCTCTTTTCATCCTTTCAATAAGTTGTCTGGTTTCAAATGGTGAAAGATACATTATTTCTTTTCCCGATAAACCATCGAAAGGTATAATTTCTTAATCTGAAGTGCTGCAGCCTTGTTTATTCGAATTAGAAAAGGTGAATTTAAGTAACAACGGGATGCATTTTCTTCAAAATCGATTACATTTATTTCGAATACTCCGGCTGCCTGGGGTATAATAATAACAATATCTGAATTACGGGTAATGAATTGGGAAAACAACATGACCGTAATCAAGACAGGCATAATAACCTTCAGGAGCAGCAAAAACCTCTTCCTTATTATAAGACATAAATGTTTAACTTTAATTTTCAGGCTGCCTTTCATCTGACTAATTGAGGGATGAGTTCCTTCATAGGGAAGATGGAAAAAAACCGGCATCCCAACAGGAACTCCCAAACCCACCAACCCATGTCCCTGTTCGTTCTCCCTGCATCTGAATGTATAGTAATATTAAATTGAACCTCTAAAAACAACATGTCAAAGAACTCAGAGTGCAATCCTTCTGCATCCCTATCCCATTTAATCCAAATTCCGGGCAAAACTTTCCAGGCGGTACCGGTGACTACTTATGACATCCTTGCACAAATGCTGAATTGTCAGTATCGGCTGACAGGGGTTTCATTGGTAACCGATCTGGCAAAATGACAGACAAAATTCCTGGATTAAGAAGCTGTGTAAAACTTCTCCAAAAGTAAATACACCGGTAATCTCTATCACCTTCCGATTACTGTTCATTAAGTATCTTTTAATCCTGCATAAAAACCCAAAGCGCGCCTACAAAAATTAAATTGAAAGACAAAATGAAAAGTGGGTCTTTCCGTTGTTAATCAGAATTCCTTGTTTAACGCTTCCAATTCATAAAATGAGCGATAATACCATACGAACCAGGTTAAAACGGTATTGGCGAAGAAGATTGTTGGAAAGAAACAGGATGTATGGAGATTAAATCATCAGTGGTCAATTATAAAATAGTGCCGGCTTTCATGGCAAACAGAAACCCGTATCAGCAAATTGCTTATACAGAAATCAGCAATCTGAACGTTTCTTTTCAGCATCTATTCCATCAGCACCAAAATGAGGCTGGTTATATTTGATTCAGAAATTAACAGACATTAAATCATAGTACAACAGCCTGTTTATAATAATTGATTCAAAAATAGTAAAAGATGAATGATAAAATAAGAAGACTGTTTTTATTGACTGAAACCGATACTGAATATTTTAACGATAAGGTGGATAAAATTGAATATGTACGTGGAAGTTTGGATTTAAGGTGTACTGAACATCTCTTTAAAGTTAATAACAGTTACCATGAATCGGAAAAGTTTCAACGTAATAAAGATTTCCATAATTCAATTGAGACCTTAAAAAAGGCTTATTATAAAACATTGGAAATAAAAGAACCCTCTAATATTAAATTTGCTGAATTTCTTCGGTCAACAATTCTTAATTCTCTGGAAAATATTCATCGGGAGTTGGAAAAGATGTCTTCTGGTATTTTTAGAACCAAACGTTACGAATCCAGCCGTCTGGAAGTGGGTAAATTTTTGAGAGAGTACCAAAAAAAGGAACAAAAAACAATTCTGCTTCAGAATAACAATCACGAAAATCATTTAGAAAGGCATCTGAAAGTGCAGGTAGGATAATATTTTACAGTTGAAACTTAATTTATTATTCCTCCGCAATTTAACCCACCAATCAGCCTAAAGGATTATAAATAATCAGCATTTTCACCCTCCGTTTTCAGCATGTAATCAGATAATAAAAGCATAAATACACTATAGTTTTACAGCGAATTTACTAACCATTAATTCGCTTAAAAATGATACGTATGCTTTTTGCTGATTTCAATTCAAAATTGAAATCAGAAACTAAATTTCACCATCCCAATCCCTTACATTTAAAGAAGAAAATTTATTCCATTTTATTTTCATTAATTTTAGTTATAAGTTTTACATCGGTAAATGCCACCAATTATTATGTTAGCAATTCGGGGAATGATTCCAATCCGGGAACCACTGAAAGTACACCCTGGGCCAGTTTATCTAAGGTAAATGGTTTTAGGTTTTCGCCCCGGGGATAAGATTTTGTTTAAAAAA
>CAVVFN010000002.1:0-644353 GCA_963747515.1 uncultured Prolixibacteraceae bacterium | reverse complement strand
TTCTGACAACGGAATCACCGGAACGTGGTTCCTGCAACAATCAGTACAGCCGCAACCGGAACAACCACATATACCTTCACCCCGGATGCCGGGCAATGTGCCGTTGAGTTTACCATGGACATCGAGATTACCGATGAACTGGTACCTGTGTTTGCACAGCTCGGGCCGTTCTGTCAGAATACTGCAGCACCGGCATTGCCGTTAACTTCCGACAACGGGATCACCGGAACGTGGTTACCTGCAACAATCAGTACAGCCGCCACCGGAACAACAACATATACCTTCACCCCGGATGCAGGTCAGTGTGCCGTTGAGTTTACCATGGACATCGAGATTACCGATGAACTGGTGCCTGTGTTTGCACAGCTGGGGCCGTTCTGTCAGAATACTGCAGCACCGGCATTGCCGTTAACTTCCGACAACGGGATCACCGGAACGTGGTTACCTGCAACAATCAGTACAGCCGCAACCGGAACAACAACCTATACCTTCACACCGGATGCCGGTCAGTGTGCCGTTGAGTTTACCATGGACATCGAGATTACCGATGAACTGGTACCTGTGTTTGCACAGCTCGGGCCGTTCTGTCAGAATACTGCAGCACCGGCATTGCCGTTAACTTCCGACAACGGGATCACCGGAACGTGGTTACCTGCAACAATCAGTACAGCCGCCACCGGAACAACAACATATACCTTCACCCCGGATGCCGGTCAGTGTGCCGTTGAGTTTACCATGGACATCGAGATTACCGATGAACTGGTACCTGTGTTTGCACAGCTCGGGCCGTTCTGTCAGAATACTGCAGCACCGGCATTGCCGTTAACTTCCGACAACGGGATCACCGGAACGTGGTCCCTGCAACAATCAGCACAGCCGCCACCGGAACAACAACCTATACCTTCACACCGGATGCAGGTCAGTGTGCCGTTGAGTTTACCATGGACATCGAGATTACCGATGAACTGGTACCTGTGTTTGCACAGCTCGGGCCGTTCTGTCAGAATACTGCAGCACCGGCATTGCCGCTAACTTCCGACAACGGGATCACCGGAACGTGGTCTCCTGCAACAATCAGTACAGCCGCCACCGGAACAACAACCTATACCTTCACCCCGGATGCAGGTCAGTGTGCCGTTGAGTTTACCATGGACATCGAGATTACCGATGAACTGGTACCTGTGTTTGCACAGCTTGGACCGTTCTGCCAGAATACTGCAGCACCGGCATTGCCGTTAACTTCCGACAACGGGATCACCGGTACGTGGTTTCCTGCAACAATCAGCACAGCCGCCACCGGAACAACAACATATACCTTCACCCCGGATGCAGGTCAGTGTGCCGTTGAGTTTACCATGGACATCGAAATTACCGATGAACTGGTGCCTGTGTTTGCACAGCTGGGGCCGTTCTGTCAGAATACTGCAGCACCGGCATTGCCGCTAACTTCCGACAACGGGATCACCGGTACGTGGTTACCTGCAACAATCAGTACAGCCGCCACCGGAACAACAACCTATACCTTCACCCCGGATGCAGGTCAGTGTGCCGTTGAGTTTACCATGGACATCGAGATTACCGATGAACTGGTACCTGTGTTTGCACAGCTCGGGCCGTTCTGTCAGAATACCGCAGCACCGGCATTGCCGTTAACTTCCGACAACGGGATCACCGGTACGTGGTTACCTGCAACAATCAGTACAGCCGCCACCGGAACAACAACCTATACCTTCACCCCGGATGCCGGTCAGTGTGCCGTTGAGTTTACCATGGACATCGAGATTACCGATGAACTGGTACCTGTGTTTGCACAGCTCGGGCCGTTCTGCCAGAATACCGCAGCACCGGCATTGCCGCTAACTTCCGACAACGGGATCACCGGTACGTGGTCTCCTGCTGCAATCAGTACAGCCACCACCGGAACAACAACATATACCTTCACCCCGGATGCCGGTCAGTGTGCTGTTGAGTTTACCATGGACATCGAGATTACCGATGAACTGGTACCTGTGTTTGCACAGCTCGGGCCGTTCTGTCAGAATACCGCAGCACCGGCATTGCCGCTAACTTCCGACAACGGAATCACCGGTACGTGGTCTCCTGCTGCAATCAGTACAGCCACCACCGGAACAACAACATATACCTTCACACCGGATGCCGGTCAGTGTGCCGTTGAGTTTACCATGGACATCGAGATTACCGATGAACTGGTACCTGTGTTTGCACAGCTCGGGCCATTCTGCCAGAATACTGCAGCACCGGCATTGCCGTTAACTTCCGACAACGGGATCACCGGAACGTGGTTACCTGCAACAATCAGTACAGCCGCCACCGGAACAACAACCTATACCTTCACCCCGGATGCCGGTCAGTGTGCCGTTGAGTTTACCATGGACATCGAGATTACCGATGAACTGGTACCTGTGTTTGCACAGCTCGGGCCGTTCTGTCAGAATACTGCAGCACCGGCATTGCCGTTAACTTCCGACAACGGGATCACCGGTACGTGGTTACCTGCAACAATCAGTACAGCCGCCACCGGAACAACAACCTATACCTTCACCCCGGATGCCGGTCAGTGTGCCGTTGAGTTTACCATGGACATCGAGATTACCGATGAACTGGTACCTGTGTTTGCACAGCTCGGACCGTTCTGCCAGAATACTGCAGCACCGGCATTGCCGTTAACTTCCGACAACGGGATCACCGGTACGTGGTTACCTGCAACAATCAGTACAGCCGCCACCGGAACAACAACCTATACCTTCACCCCGGATGCCGGTCAGTGTGCCGTTGAGTTTACCATGGACATCGAAATTACCGATGAACTGGTACCTGTGTTTGCACAGCTCGGGCCGTTCTGTCAGAATACTGCAGCACCGGCATTGCCGTTAACTTCCGACAACGGGATCACCGGAACGTGGTTACCTGCAACAATCAGTACAGCCGCCACCGGAACAACAACCTATACCTTCACACCGGATGCAGGGCAGTGTGCCGTTGAGTTTACCATGGACATCGAGATTACCGATGAACTGGTACCTGTGTTTGCACAGCTCGGGCCGTTCTGCCAGAATACTGCAGCACCGGCATTGCCGTTAACTTCCGACAACGGGATCACCGGAACGTGGTTACCTGCAACAATCAGTACAGCCGCCACCGGAACAACAACCTATACCTTCACCCCGGATGCCGGTCAGTGTGCCGTTGAGTTTACCATGGACATCGAAATTACCGATGAACTGGTACCTGTGTTTGCACAGCTGGGGCCGTTCTGTCAGAATACTGCAGCACCGGCATTGCCGTTAACTTCCGACAACGGGATCACCGGTACGTGGTTACCTGCTGCAATCAGTACAGCCGCCACCGGAACAACAACCTATACCTTCACCCCGGATGCCGGTCAGTGTGCCGTTGAGTTTACCATGGACATCGAGATTACCGATGAACTGGTACCTGTGTTTGCACAGCTGGGGCCGTTCTGTCAGAATACTGCAGCACCGGCATTGCCGTTAACTTCCGACAACGGGATCACCGGAACGTGGTTACCTGCAACAATCAGTACAGCCGCCACCGGAACAACAACCTATACCTTCACCCCGGATGCCGGGCAGTGTGCCGTTGAGTTTACCATGGACATCGAGATTACCGATGAACTGGTACCTGTGTTTGCACAGCTCGGGCCGTTCTGTCAGAATACTGCAGCACCGGCATTGCCGTTAACTTCCGACAACGGGATCACCGGTACGTGGTTACCTGCAACAATCAGTACAGCCGCCACCGGAACAACAACCTATACCTTCACCCCGGATGCAGGGCAGTGTGCCGTTGAGTTTACCATGGACATCGAAATTACCGATGAACTGGTACCTGTGTTTGCACAGCTCGGGCCGTTCTGTCAGAATACTGCAGCACCGGCATTGCCGTTAACTTCCGACAACGGGATCACCGGAACGTGGTTACCTGCAACAATCAGTACAGCCGCCACCGGAACAACAACCTATACCTTCACCCCGGATGCCGGGCAGTGTGCCGTTGAGTTTACCATGGACATCGAAATTACCGATGAACTGGTACCTGTGTTTGCACAGCTGGGGCCGTTCTGTCAGAATACTGCAGCACCGGCATTGCCGTTAACTTCCGACAACGGGATCACCGGTACGTGGTTACCTGCAACAATCAGTACAGCCGCCACCGGAACAACAACCTATACCTTCACCCCGGATGCCGGTCAGTGTGCCGTTGAGTTTACCATGGACATCGAGATTACCGATGAACTGGTACCTGTGTTTGCACAGCTCGGGCCGTTCTGTCAGAATACTGCAGCACCGGCATTGCCGTTAACTTCCGACAACGGGATCACCGGAACGTGGTTACCTGCAACAATCAGTACAGCCGCCACCGGAACAACAACCTATACCTTCACCCCGGATGCCGGGCAGTGTGCCGTTGAGTTTACCATGGACATCGAGATTACCGATGAACTGGTACCTGTGTTTGCACAGCTCGGGCCGTTCTGTCAGAATACCGCAGCACCGGCATTGCCGTTAACTTCCGACAACGGGATCACCGGAACGTGGTTACCTGCAACAATCAGTACAGCCGCCACCGGAACAACAACCTATACCTTCACCCCGGATGCCGGTCAGTGTGCCGTTGAGTTTACCATGGACATCGAGATTACCGATGAACTGGTACCTGTGTTTGCACAGCTCGGGCCGTTCTGTCAGAATACTGCAGCACCGGCATTGCCGTTAACTTCCGACAACGGGATCACCGGAACGTGGTTACCTGCAACAATCAGTACAGCCGCCACCGGAACAACAACATATACCTTCACACCGGATGCCGGTCAGTGTGCCGTTGAGTTTACCATGGACATCGAGATTACCGATGAACTGGTACCTGTGTTTGCACAGCTCGGGCCGTTCTGTCAGAATACTGCAGCACCGGCATTGCCGTTAACTTCCGACAACGGGATCACCGGTACGTGGTTACCTGCAACAATCAGTACAGCCGCCACCGGAACAACAACCTATACCTTCACCCCGGATGCCGGTCAGTGTGCCGTTGAGTTTACCATGGACATCGAGATTACCGATGAACTGGTACCTGTGTTTGCACAGCTCGGACCGTTCTGCCAGAATACGGCAGCACCGGCATTGCCGTTAACTTCCGACAACGGGATCACCGGTACGTGGTCTACCTGCAACAATCAGTACAGCCGCAACCGGAACAACAACCTATACCTTCACCCCGGATGCCGGTCAGTGTGCCGTTGAGTTTACCATGGACATCGAAATTACCGATGAACTGGTACCTGTGTTTGCACAGCTCGGGCCGTTCTGTCAGAATACTGCAGCACCGGCATTGCCGCTAACTTCCGACAACGGGATCACCGGAACGTGGTTACCTGCAACAATCAGTACAGCCGCCACCGGAACAACAACCTATACCTTCACACCGGATGCAGGGCAGTGTGCCGTTGAGTTTACCATGGACATCGAGATTACCGATGAACTGGTACCTGTGTTTGCACAGCTCGGGCCGTTCTGTCAGAATACTGCAGCACCGGCATTGCCGTTAACTTCCGACAACGGGATCACCGGTACGTGGTTACCTGCAACAATCAGTACAGCCGCCACCGGAACAACAACCTATACCTTCACCCCGGATGCCGGGCAGTGTGCCGTTGAGTTTACCATGGACATCGAGATTACCGATGAACTGGTACCTGTGTTTGCACAGCTCGGGCCGTTCTGTCAGAATACTGCAGCACCGGCATTGCCGTTAACTTCCGACAACGGGATCACCGGAACGTGGTTACCTGCAACAATCAGTACAGCCGCCACCGGAACAACAACCTATACCTTCACCCCGGATGCCGGTCAGTGTGCCGTTGAGTTTACCATGGACATCGAGATTACCGATGAACTGGTACCTGTGTTTGCACAGCTCGGGCCGTTCTGTCAGAATACTGCAGCACCGGCATTGCCGTTAACTTCCGACAACGGGATCACCGGTACGTGGTCTCCTGCAACAATCAGTACAGCCGCCACCGGAACAACAACCTATACCTTCACCCCGGATGCCGGTCAGTGTGCCGTTGAGTTTACCATGGACATCGAGATTACCGATGAACTGGTACCTGTGTTTGCACAGCTCGGGCCGTTCTGTCAGAATACTGCAGCACCGGCATTGCCGTTAACTTCCGACAACGGGATCACCGGAACGTGGTTACCTGCAACAATCAGTACAGCCGCCACCGGAACAACAACCTATACCTTCACCCCGGATGCCGGGCAGTGTGCCGTTGAGTTTACCATGGACATCGAAATTACCGATGAACTGGTACCTGTGTTTGCACAGCTCGGGCCGTTCTGTCAGAATACAACAGCACCGGCATTGCCGTTAACTTCCGACAACGGGATCACCGGACGTGGTTACCTGCAACAATCAGTACAGCCGCCACCGGAACAACAACCTATACCTTCACCCCGGATGCCGGTCAGTGTGCCGTTGAGTTTACCATGGACATCGAGATTACCGATGAACTGGTACCTGTGTTTGCACAGCTCGGGCCGTTCTGTCAGAATACTGCAGCACCGGCATTGCCGTTAACTTCCGACAACGGGATCACCGGAACGTGGTTACCTGCAACAATCAGTACAGCCGCCACCGGAACAACAACCTATACCTTCACCCCGGATGCCGGGCAGTGTGCCGTTGAGTTTACCATGGACATCGAAATTACCGATGAACTGGTACCTGTGTTTGCACAGCTCGGTCCGTTCTGTCAGAATACAGCAGCCCCGGCATTGCCGTTAACTTCCGACAACGGGATCACCGGAACGTGGTTACCTGCAACAATCAGTACAGCCGCCACCGGAACAACAACCTATACCTTCACCCCGGATGCCGGGCAATGTGCCGTTGAGTTTACCATGGACATCGAGATTACCGATGAACTGGTACCTGTGTTTGCACAGCTCGGGCCGTTCTGTCAGAATACCGCAGCACCGGCATTGCCGTTAACTTCCGACAACGGGATCACCGGAACGTGGTTACCTGCAACAATCAGTACAGCCGCCACCGGAACAACAACATATACCTTCACACCGGATGCCGGTCAGTGTGCCGTTGAGTTTACCATGGACATCGAGATTACCGATGAACTGGTGCCTGTGTTTGCACAGCTCGGACCGTTCTGTCAGAATATTGCAGCACCGGCATTGCCGTTAACTTCCGACAACGGGATCACCGGTACGTGGTTACCTGCAACAATCAGTACAGCCGCCACCGGAACAACCACCTATACCTTCACGCCGGATGCCGGGCAGTGTGCCGTTGAGTTTACCATGGACATCGAGATTACCGATGAACTGGTACCTGTGTTTGCACAGCTCGGGCCGTTCTGTCAGAATACTGCAGCACCGGCATTGCCGTTAACTTCCGACAACGGGATCACCGGAACGTGGTTACCTGCAACAATCAGTACAGCCGCCACCGGAACAACAACCTATACCTTCACCCCGGATGCCGGTCAGTGTGCCGTTGAGTTTACCATGGACATCGAGATTACCGATGAACTGGTACCTGTGTTTGCACAGCTCGGGCCGTTCTGTCAGAATTGCAGCACCGGCATTGCCGTTAACTTCCGACAACGGGATCACCGGAACGTGGTTACCTGCAACAATCAGTACAGCCGCCACCGGAACAACAACCTATACCTTCACCCCGGATGCCGGTCAGTGTGCCGTTGAGTTTACCATGGACATCGAGATTACCGATGAACTGGTACCTGTGTTTGCACAGCTCGGGCCGTTCTGTCAGAATACGCAGCACCGGCATTGCCGCTAACTTCCGACAACGGGATCACCGGAACGTGGTTACCTGCAACAATCAGCTACAGCCGCAACCGGAACAACAACCTATACCTTCACGCCGGATGCCGGACAGTGTGCCGTTGAGTTTACCATGGACATCGAAATTACAGATGAACTGGTACCTGTGTTTGCACAGCTCGGGCCGTTACTGTCTGAATGCAACAGCCCCGATGCATTGCCGCTTACTTCCGACAACGGGATTACCGGTACGTGGTTTCCTGCAACTATCAGCTACAGACGCAACCGGAACAACAACCTATACCTTCACACCGGATGCTGGACAGTGTGCCGTTGAGTTTACCATGGACATCGAGATTACCGATGAACTGGTACCGGTGTTTGCACAGCTCGGGCCGTTCTGTCTGAATACTGCAACACCGGATCATTGCCGCTTACTTCCGACAACGGGATCACCGGTACGTGGTGACCTGGCAACAATCAGCTACAGATGCCACCGGAACAACAACCTATACCTTCACCCCGGATGCTGGACAGTGTGCCGTCGAGTTTACCATGGACATTGAAATTACCGATGAACTGGTACCGGTATTTGCACAGCTTGGGCCGTACTGCCTGAATGCAACACCGGATGATTTTCCGCTTACTTCCGACAACGGAATCACCGGTACCTGGTACTCCTGCTGCAATCATTACAACCGACGCACCGGGTACAGCAACCTATACCTTCACACCGGATGCCGGATCAGTGTGCCGTTCACGTTTACCATGGACATTGAGATTACACGATGAACTGGTACCGGTATTTGCACAGCTCGGGCCATTACTGCCTGAATAGCAACACCGGATGCTTTGCCGCTTACTTCCGACAACGGAATCACCGGTACATGGAGTCCGGCAACCATTGCTACTGCACGCAGCCGGAACAGCAACTTATACCTTCACCCCGGATGCCGGATCAGTGTGCCGTCGAGTTTACCATGGACATCGAGATTACAGATGAACTGGTACCGGTGTTTGCACAGCTCGGGCCGTTCTGTCAGAATAGCAGCACCGGCATTGCCGCTAACTTCCGACAACGGAATCACCGGTACGTGGTCTCCTGCTGCAATCAGTACAGCCACCACCGGAACAACAACATATACCTTCACCCCGGATGCCGGTCAGTGTGCCGTTGCAGTTTACCATGGACATTGAAATTGAGGAAGAGGTTACACCGATATTTGCCCAGCTTGGTCCTTACTGCCTGGATGCAACCCCGGATGCCCTTCCGTTAACTTCAACACAACGGAATCGACGGTACCTGGAATCCGGCAACCATTGCCACCAACGTGGCCGGTTCGTTTACCTATACCTTCACCCCGGATGCGGATGAGGCGTGTGCCACAACAACCACGATGACCATCGTGATAGACGATGAAGTGGAACCGGTATTCGCTCAGCTCGGTCCTTACTGCCTGGATGCAACACCGGATGCCCTTCCGTTAACTTCAACAAACGGAATCGACGGTACCTGGAATCCGGCAACCATCGCCACCAACGTGGCCGGTTCGTTTACCTATACCTTCACCCCGGATGCGGATGAGGCGTGTGCCACAACAACCACGATGACCATCGTGATAGACGATGAAGTGGAACCGGTATTTGCACAGCTCGGGCCATACTGCCTGGATGCAACCCCGGATGCCCTTCCGTTAACTTCAACAAACGGAATCGACGGTACCTGGAATCCGGCAACCATTGCCACCAACGTGGCCGGTTCGTTTACCTATACCTTCACCCCGGATGCGGATGAGGCGTGTGCCACAACAACCACGATGACCATCGTGATAGACGATGAAGTGGAACCGGTATTTGCTCAGCTTGGTCCATACTGCCTGGATGCAACCCCGGATGCCCTGCCGTTAACTTCAACAAACGGAATCGACGGTACCTGGAATCCGGCAACCATTGCCACCAACGTGGCCGGTTCGTTTACCTATACCTTCACCCCGGATGCGGATGAGGCGTGTGCCACAACAACCACGATGACCATCGTGATAGACGATGAAGTGGAACCGGTATTTGCACAGCTCGGTCCTTACTGCCTGGATGCAACACCGGATGCCCTTCCGTTAACTTCAACAAACGGAATCGACGGTACCTGGAATCCGGCAACCATAGCCACCAACGTGGCAGGGTCGTTTACCTATACCTTCACCCCGGATGCGGATGAGGCGTGTGCCACAACAACCACGATGACCATCGTGATAGACGATGAAGTGGAACCGGTATTTGCACAGCTCGGGCCATACTGCCTGGATGCAACCCCGGATGCCCTGCCGTTAACTTCAACAAACGGAATCGACGGTACCTGGAATCCGGCAACCATTGCCACCAACGTGGCCGGTTCGTTTACCTATACCTTCACCCCGGATGCGGATGAGGCGTGTGCCACAACAACCACGATGACCATCGTGATAGACGATGAAGTGGAACCGGTATTTGCACAGCTCGGGCCATACTGCCTGGATGCAACACCGGATGCCCTGCCGTTAACTTCAACAAACGGAATCGACGGTACCTGGAACCCGGCAACCATCGCCACCAACGTGGCCGGTTCGTTTACCTATACCTTCACCCCGGATGCGGATGAGGCGTGTGCCACAACAACCACGATGACCATCGTGATAGACGATGAAGTGGAACCGGTATTTGTTCAGCTCGGGCCATACTGCCTGGATGCAACCCCGGATGCCCTGCCGTTAACTTCAACAAACGGAATCGACGGTACCTGGAACCCGGCAACCATTGCCACCAACGTGGCCGGTTCGTTTACCTATACCTTCACCCCCGATGCGGATGAGGCGTGTGCCACAACAACTACGATGACCATCGTGATAGATGATGAAGTTACTCCGGTATTTGTGCAGCTCGGGCCATACTGCCTGGATGCAACCCCGGATGCCCTGCCGTTAACTTCAACAAACGGAATCGACGGTACCTGGAACCCGGCAACCATTGCCACCAACGTAGCCGGTTCGTTTACCTATACCTTCACCCCGGATGCGGATGAGGCGTGTGCCACAACAACCACAATGACCATCGTAACAGACGATGAAGTGGAACCGGTATTTGCACAGCTCGGGCCATACTGCCTGGATGCAACCCCGGATGCCCTTCCGTTAACTTCAACAAACGGAATCGACGGTACCTGGAATCCGGCAACCATCGCCACCAACGTGGCAGGTTCGTTTACCTATACCTTCACCCCGGATGCGGATGAGGCGTGTGCCACAACAACCACGATGACCATCGTGATAGACGATGAAGTGGAACCGGTATTTGCACAGCTCGGGCCATACTGCCTGGATGCAACACCGGATGCCCTGCCGTTAACTTCAACAAACGGAATCGACGGTACCTGGAATCCGGCAACCATTGCCACCAACGTGGCCGGTTCGTTTACCTATACCTTCACCCCGGATGCGGATGAGGCGTGTGCCACAACAACCACGATGACCATCGTGATAGACGATGAAGTGGAACCGGTATTTGCACAGCTCGGGCCTTACTGCCTGGATGCAACACCGGATGCCCTGCCGTTAACTTCAACAAACGGAATCGACGGTACCTGGAATCCGGCAACTATAGCCACCAACGTGGCAGGTTCGTTTACCTATACCTTCACCCCGGCTGCGGATGAGGCGTGTGCCACAACAACCACGATGACCATCGTAATAGACGATGAAGTGAACCGGTATTTGTTCAGCTCGGGCCATACTGCCTGGATGCAACACCGGATGCCCTGCCGTTAACTTCAACAAACGGAATCGACGGTACCTGGAACCCGGCAACCATTGCCACCAACGTGGCCGGTTCGTTTACCTATACCTTCACCCCGGATGCGGATGAGGCGTGTGCCACAACAACTACAATGACCATCGTAATAGACGATGAAGTGGAACCGGTATTTGCACAGCTCGGGCCATACTGCCTGGATGCAACACCGGATGCCCTGCCGTTAACTTCAACAAACGGAATCGACGGTACCTGGAATCCGGCAACCATCGCCACCAACGTGGCCGGTTCGTTTACCTATACCTTCACCCCGGATGCGGATGAGGCGTGTGCCACAACAACCACGATGACCATCGTGGTGGACGATGAAGTTACTCCGGTATTTGTTCAGCTTGGTCCTTACTGCCTGGATGCAACCCCGGATGCCCTTCCGTTAACTTCAACAAACGGAATCGACGGTACCTGGAACCCGGCAACCATTGCCACCAACGTAGCAGGTTCGTTTACCTATACCTTCACCCCGGATGCGGATGAGGCGTGTGCCACAACAACTACGATGACCATCGTAATAGACGATGAAGTGGAACCGGTATTTGCACAGCTCGGGCCTACTGCCTGGATGCAACCCCGGATGCCCTGCCGTTAACTTCAACAACGGAATCGACGGTACCTGGAACCCGGCAACCATTGCCACCAACGTAGCCGGTTCGTTTACCTATACCTTCACACCGGATGCGGATGAGGCGTGTGCCACAACAACCACGATGACCATCGTGGTGGATGATGAAGTGGAACCGGTATTTTCACAGTTAGGGCCATACTGTCTGAATGCAGTACCAGATATTTTGCCGCTCACTTCTGAAAACGGCATTACCGGAACCTGGAATCCGGCAACCATCAGCACCGATGCAGTTGGCATATTGACCTATACCTTCACGCCTGATGCCGGGCAGTGTGCCGGAGAATTTAAAATGGAAATTGAAACAGTACCATTACTGGAGGTAGAAGTCACCATCACAGCCGACAATACTGAAGTGCTGCCCGGTGAATCCGTCACCTTCACTGCTGTTCCTGTAAACGGTGGTGACGATCCGGTTTACGTGTGGTACGTAAACGGTGCGGAACAAACGGGAGAAACATCAGAAACCTTCGCTTATAAGCCGAATGATGGTGATGAAGTATATGTAACCCTGACTTCCAGTCTGGATTGTGCAGACAGCGATCCGGCACCCTCCAATGTGATAGTGATAACTTTGGGAGCACCCCTCTTTTCATGTCCGCCCACGATTACACTGGAATGCAACATTGGTGAAATACCCGATCCGCTTGTCGGATTGCAGGCCTGGTTTAATAATGGCGGCAAGGCCGATTCATACCGAAACAATTCCTTTAAATGGGTATCGGATGTATCGGATAACAACAGCTGCCCGGAAACCATCACCCGCACCTATATGATACGGGATAAGCGGGGAGATACGCTGTATTGCGAACAGCTTATCATCATTATCGATACCATCAAACCGCTCATCGCCATCGATGCGAAACAGGTGATCTGTGTGGACGAAGTACCTCCGGTTTATGCCACCTTTGAAGAATTCATGCTCAACGGAGGTACCGCTTCCGATGAATGTGCCCTCGATACCATGAGCTTCAGGTACCTCGGGGAAACCAGCGACGGCAATGGCTGTCCGGTAACCCTCACCCGGACGTATGCCATCGCCGATGAATGCGGCAACTGGAACGAAGCACAGGAAATCATCACCGTAAACGATACCGTGCCGCCGCAGTTGCTGACCTGCCCCGGTGACTTCTATTCCGAAGAAGATGGGGAAACAGTGGAAGTACTCAGCGGACTGCCGTTCTCAGACACCGAACAGCCCATTGCCTTTGCGGATACAACTGCATTGGGCATCTCGGCTGCCGACAACTGCGAAGTAAAGGAAATCACCTACAGGGATGAAGCCGTTGGAACCTGCCTGCAGGTCATCACCCGCACCATCGTGGCCTATGACGGATGCGGAAACACCGACACCTGCACCTTTACCATTACCCTGTTCCGCGAAGTGGTGCCTGAATTTGATCCAATCGGACCGCTGTGCCAGTTTGATGCAGCTCCTGCCCTGCCCGATACCAGCCTGAACGGGGTCAGCGGAAGCTGGTCACCTGCTGTTATCGATACCGGAGTAACAGGCACAGTAATGTATGTATTCACTCCCGGCACCGGATTGTGTGCTGCAACCGATTCAATGGCAATAACCATTCTTGAACACGTTGAACCGGCCTTTGCCTTCAACCCGGAAATCTGCCAGTTTGATGTGCCGCCTGCATTGCCGGCAACCGATATACATGGCGTAACCGGAACCTGGTCGCCCGATACCATCGATACCCGCAATGCGGAAATCCTGACCTTTGTATTTACACCCGATTCGCTGGAATATCCATGTGCCGATACCACAAGGATCACCCTGGAAATTCATGAATTCATTCAGCCGGATTTGGCACCCATCGGTCCATTCTGCCAGTTTGATACCGCTCCGCTGTTGCCGCCCGCCGACCTGAACGGAGTAGCGGGAACCTGGGCACCGGCTGTGATATCAACCGATGTGCCCGATACCCTGTGGTTCGTCTTCACACCCGATGAGGACAGGTGTTCGGTATCCGATTCCATTGAAGTGATCATTTATCGGGAAATTGTTCCTGATTTCGACCTCGCCGGTGAATTCTGCCAGTTTGATACGCCGCCTGCTTTACCGGCAACCGATATGAACGGAGTGAAAGGTACCTGGTCACCCGATACCATCAATACGAACAATCCGGGATCACAAACCTTTGTGTTTACGCCCGATCCGTCACTCTATGCCTGTGCCCTTACTGCGGAATTCAAGGTACAGGTCTACAGGTTCATCCAGCCTGAGCTGGATCCTTTAGGACCGCTTTGCCAGTTTGATACTGCTCCGCTGCTGAAGGATACCGACCGGAACGGAGAACCCGGAACCTGGTCGCCGGCGGTGATATCCACCGATGTGCCCGACACCCTGTGGTTCGTGTTTACACCCGATAACGATACCTGTTCGGTATCCGATTCCATTGAGGTAATCATCTACGAAAAAGTAGTTCCTGAATTTGACCTCATAAGTGAAATCTGCCAGTTTGAAATACCCCCTGCATTGCCGCCGGCCGATCTGAACGGAGTGAAAGGTACCTGGTTGCCCGATACCATCAACACGAATAACCCGGGGCCACAAACGTTTGTATTTACGCCCGATGCATCGTTGTATGCCTGTGCCGTGCCAACGGTATTAAATGTAGAGGTCTACGAATTCATCCAGCCGGAACTCGATCCTGTTGGACCGCTTTGCCAGTTTGATCCTGCCCAGGTATTGCCTGCCACCGACCGGAACGGCGTACCGGGAACCTGGTCACCGGCCGTTGTATCAACCGATGTTCCCGATACCCTGTGGTTCGTGTTCACACCCGATCAGGACAGGTGTTCGGTAACCGATTCGGTTCAGGTGATTATTTATGAAAAAATTGTTCCTGAATTTGACCTTATCAGCGAAATCTGCCAGTTTGAAACACCGCCTGCCCTTCCGTCCACCGACAGGAACGGCATCAGGGGAACATGGACGCCTGCTGAAATCAATACCCTTGTAGCCGGCACCTTTACGTATACCTTTACCCCGGAAGCCACCTATGCCTGTTCCGAGCCGTATGTACTGGCTGTAACGGTGAATACGCTCATTATTCCGCAGTTTGCAGCCATGGGGCCGTTCTGTCAGGACAGCGAAGCACCGGCGTTACCCGAAGCCAACTTCAACGGGGTAACCGGAACCTGGATTCCGGCAGTAATAGCAACCGGTGAACCGGGGATTCATCCGTATGTGTTTGTACCCGATGAAAACTTAGGCTGTGCAGAACGCGATACCTTATGGATAGAAATCCTGCCTACGGTTGTACCGGTCTTTGACCCCATCGGGCCTTTATGCCTCGATGCCGTTCCGCCCGCATTGCCGCTGACCAGTGTCAACGGGGTTACCGGAACCTGGGAACCGGCAGTTATCCAAACCGGTGCCACCGGAACCTTCAGCTATGAATTTACTCCCGACGGTTCAACCGACTGCGCCATCGGGGAAAGCATTACCGTGGAAGTCATCGGCAACACACCGCCTGTGGCTGAGGACGACAATGCGATTACCCTCCGGGATGAGCCCGTACAGGTAAATGTCCTGGATAACGATACCGACAGCAACGGCGCCATAGATGCCACCTCGGTTGCAGTGGTAACGCAGCCTGTAAACGGTAAAGTAAATGTGCATCCGGTTACCGGCAGGATAACCTATAAACCGGATGCAGGTTTCTTCGGCACCGACAGCCTGGTTTATTCCGTCTGCGATGACGGAATCCCGTGCGGCCCGTTGTGTGACACGGCTACTGTCATCATTCTTGTAAAAGAACCCAACAATCCGCCGGTGGCCCGAAACGATTCCTTTACCGTAATGTGCTATCCGCTGATTGAATACCTGCTGCCGAACGATTACGATCCCGATGGCGACAACATCCGTATTGTTCAGTTCCCGATGGTAGATGTACGGTACGGTACGGTGACCATTGAACGGGACGGGGCCTTTATTTACATGCCTGATGAAGGATTTGTGGGAATCGATACCTTTGTTTACCGCATTTACGATGACGGATACCCGGAAATGTGGGATGAAGCGATGGTATGGATCAACGTACTGCCTGAAGTCGACTGCGACAACCTTCCGGGAGAGGATGAAGAAGATCCGACGGAATGCGCACTGATGATACCCGATGGCTTCTCACCCAACGGAGACGATGTTCACGACTTCTTCCAGATTTACTGCATCGACAAATATCCGGATGCCACCCTGCGTATTTTCGACCGTGCGGGCAACAAGCTGTTCCAGAAACAACACTACGGCAACCTCAATTTCTGGGGATCGGATGAAAACGCCTGGTGGTGGGGCAACTCGGAACACAAGCTCACCCTTGGCCGCGGTACGCTGCCTGCAGGTACCTACCTGTATGTTCTGGAACTGGGAACAGGCGAGGTAAGGACCGGAACGGTGATGATAGCGTACTAATGTTTGCCAAACTGTGAAATTGTGAAATTGTTAAACTGTTAAATTGGGAAATTGGGAAACTGTTAAATTGGGAAACTGTGAAATTGTTAAATTGGGAAATTGTGAAATTGGGAAACTGTTAAATTGTTAAATTGGGAAACTGTGAAATTGATAAATTGGGAAACTGTGAAATTGGGAAACTGTTAAATTGGGAAATTGGGAAATTGGGAAACTGTTAAATTGGGAAACTGTTAAATTGGGAAATTGATAAATTGGGAAACTGTTAAATTGTGAAATTGATAAACTGGGAAATTGTGAAACTGGGAAACTGTTAAATTGGGAAATTGGGAAATTGGGAAATTGTTAAATGGCTAAGAAAATGGACGCAGAGGGTTATGATAAAGTATGATTGATTATGATTTGAGGGTAGTATCGGTCTTTCTGCATCCGTCTTCCCTCCACTTTTCCCTTTTCACTCTCCCTCTTCCAACTTCCCTCTTCCGTCTTCGGTCTCCGGTCTTCCCTCTTCCTACTTCCGTCTTCGGTCCTGTTGTTAATTGTTCGAAGGGTTCGAAAGGTTCGCAAGTACCTTAACTGATCTACGGAGAGGAAATTTACACGGAATACACGATCTTCTTTTTATCCACGGATTACACGGATTACACGAATGAATAATTTTTCTCTTTCTTCCTTATTCGTGTAATTGGTGTAATTAGTGGATTAATCTCTTTCAGCGAACAACCCTTCTAAATTGAAGGTTGGGTGCACCAAAATTTACCAGCAATCCTAGTTTAAAACCAGTTGCTTTCAAATAATTCAGTGTTTGGGCAATATTTTCAGTATGTAACTCACTAATAGCTTTGATTTCTATAATTATCTTATTAAAACAAACATAATCGGCATCGTATGTCTTTTTTAGCAAATGCTCCTTGTATTGAATCTGTAAAATTTTTTCCTGTTCAAACGGGATTTTACGCTTTTCAAACTCTATGGCCAAAGCCTCCTGATAAACAGCTTCCAGAAATCCGCACCCCAGTACTTTATGCACCTCCATGCAAGCTCCAATTATTTTAAAACTTTCATTTTTATAAATTAAAGTTTCTTGTTGAACCAGTAAATCCATTTTTGATTTCTTTTTATATTCTTCTTTACTATTCGTGTAATTCGAGTAATTAGTGGATTGCTCTTATATTCTTCTTTACTATTCGTGTAATTCGAGTAATTAGTGGATTGCTCTTAGTTGTTTATATCTCTTCTTTACTATTCGTGTAATTCGAGTAATTAGTGGATTGCTCTTATATTCTTCTTTACTATTCGTGTAATTCGAGTAATTAGTGGATTGCTCTCTTTTTTCTCTTTATCCATGGATTACACCAGGTATTAACGTATTTACCATTCACTTTTATTCAAAAATAATTAATTTTCCTTTATTAACAGTAAACAATCCAAAGAGATACATCTAAACCAATTCAATTTAATCCGCTAATATTGCAATTTCCCTTCCTTTTTCATAAGATGCGAAATTCATTCCTGTTAGAGGAGAATTCGGCAGTTATTTCTAATTTTGCAAAAACATTCCGAGAAATTTGGAACCGGAAACATTTCTGAGCTGCTTCAGGGGGCATGAACACCTGGACAGCATTGTAAAAAAGCTGAATGCCCCCCCGGGTGGAAAACTTCACCTGCAGGGGCTTGTTGGCTCTGCCAAAACCATACAGGCAGCCACCCTGTTTAAAAAGCTGAATCAAAACATGGTGCTTTTGCTCAACGACCGTGAGGAAGCCGCCTATTTTTACGACGATCTGAATAACCTGGGGTTGGGGGAGTCTGTCGTGTTTTTTCCCTCATCGTACAAGCGCTCCATCCAGTATGGTCAGCCCGAGCAGGAGAATATCGTTCAGCGGACGGAAACTCTGAACCGGGTGCGGGGAAGTGAACGGGCATGCCTGGTAGTATCCTATCCGGAGGCGCTGGTGGAAACGGTAATATCGCAAAGCAATCTCGAACAAAATACCCTGCAGGTAGCAGCAGGGGATAAAATTTCCACCGGCTTTATCAATGAATTTCTGTATGAATACGGCTTTGAACGGGTCGATTTTGTTTACGAACCGGGTCAGTTTTCGGTAAGGGGCAGCATTGTCGATGTTTTTTCGTATTCCAATGAGGATCCCTACCGGCTCGACTTCTTTGGCGACGAAGTGGAATCGATCCGGAGTTTTAACATCGATGACCAGCTATCGAAGGAAATCTTTAAAAAAATAATCCTTGTTCCCAACATACAGGGAGAAACAATGGAAGGCAGCCGGATTTCCCTTCCGGAGTTTTTTGAGGACAGAACGGTTTATTTCGGCCAGGACCTGAACCGGTTTTTTCACCAGGTTGACGATGTGCACCGGCAAACCATTTTAGATAAAGCTGAAGAAGAGAACCTGCCCGACAGGATTGTTTCGGGCGCAATGCTGCGGAAGCAGATAGAACAGAGAACCGTTTGTGACTGGGGAAATGATCTGGCCTTTAAACCAGATGCTGTCTTTCGTTTCACCAACTCCCGTCAGCCGGTATTCAATAAAAAATTCGACATGCTGGGAGAAAACCTTGAAGTGCATCAGAACAACGGGTTTAGAGGTATTTATCCTGTCGAACCAGGACAAGCAGATGGAGCGGCTGCAGGCTATCTTTAAAGACATTAAGGCAACTGTACAGTTTACGCCGGTAAATTTCACCTTGCATGAGGGGTTTGTGGATCACGATTTAAAGGTATGCTGCTATACCGACCACCAGATTTTTGAGCGCTACCACCGGTTTAAGCTAAAATCCCGCAAGAGCAGACGGTAGCGGTTTCGATGAAGGAGCTGAGCAAGCTGCACCCCGGCGATTACGTGGTGCATATCGATCATGGGGTTGGGAAGTTTGCGGGCCTGGTTCGTACGGAAATCAACGGAAAGATGCAGGAGGCTATCCGGCTGACTTATCAGAACAACGATTCGCTGCTGGTAAACATTCATTCGCTGCACCGCATAACCAAATATAAAGGAAAAGACGGCAGCGAACCTTCGCTGAACAAGCTGGGCACCGGGGCCTGGCAGAAGATGAAGAACCGCACCAAGGCCAAGGTAAAAGACATTGCCAAAGAGCTGATTGCCCTGTATGCCGAACGCATTACCGAAAAGGGTTTTGCCTTTTCGCCCGATTCTTATTTGCAGACAGAGCTGGAGGCGTCGTTTATTTATGAAGACACCCCCGACCAGGAAAAAACCACGGCAGCGGTGAAGGAAGACATGGAAAAATCCATTCCCATGGACCGGCTGGTATGCGGGGATGTGGGTTTCGGCAAAACAGAAGTAGCCATAAGGGCAGCGTTTAAGGCGGTTACCGACAGCAAGCAGGTGGCCGTGCTGGTTCCCACCACCATTTTGGCCCTGCAGCATTATAAAACCTTCTCCGACCGGTTAAGTGATTTTCCGGTACGGGTGGAATACATCAGCCGGTTTAAAACGGCCGCTGAAATAAAAGAAACCCTGGCCGATCTGGCAGCGGGTAAAACCGACATCCTCATTGGCACCCACCGGCTGGTAAGCAAGGATGTAAAATTTAAGGACCTGGGCCTGCTGGTTATCGATGAAGAGCAGAAGTTTGGGGTGTCGGTGAAGGAAAAGCTGAAGCAGCTGAGGGTGAATGTAGATACCCTTACCCTTACCGCCACGCCAATCCCGCGCACCCTGCAATTTTCGCTGATGGGTGCCAGGGACCTTTCGGTAATACAGACACCCCCACCCAACCGCTACCCCATCATCACCGAAGTACACGGTTTCAACGAGCAGCTTATCCGCGAGGCAATACTGTACGAGGTGGCGCGCAACGGTCAGGTGTTTTTTATTCACAACCGTGTGCAGAACATATACGACGTGGAAGCCACCATCAAACGCATTGTGCCCGGGGTTTCCACGGCAGTCGGCCACGGGCAGATGGAAGGCCCGAAACTGGAAAAGGTGATGCTGGGGTTCATCAACGGCGATTACGATGTACTGGTGGCGACCACCATCATTGAGTCGGGGCTCGACATCCCCAATGCCAATACCATCATTATAAACCATGCTGAAAACTACGGGCTGAGCGACATGCACCAGTTACGGGGCCGGGTAGGACGGTCGAACAAAAAAGCCTTCTGTTACCTCATCACCCCTCCGCTGGCAACGGTAAGCTCCGAGGCGCGGCGCAGGCTGAAGGCCATTGAAGAGTTTTCAGACCTGGGCAGCGGGTTTAATATTGCCATGCAGGATCTGGATATCCGCGGTGCCGGCAACCTGTTGGGCGCCGAGCAGAGCGGGTTTATTGCCGACATTGGCTTCGAGACCTATCAGCGCATTCTGAATGAAGCCATTCAGGAACTGAGGCAGGAAGAATTCAGCGGGGTGTTTAAGGAGAAAGACCAGAAGCAGGCACAGGCCTTCCTGAATATTAAGTTTACCCAGGACTGCCAGATTGATACCGATATGGAGCTGCTGTTGCCGCAGGATTACATCCCGGGCAGTTCGGAACGGATGCTTTTATACCGGGAGCTTGATAACATAGAAGATGAAAAGCAGCTGGCAAAGTTCCGTCACGGACTGGAAGACCGCTTCGGCAAACTGCCTGCTGAAACCCGGGAGCTGCTTGAAGTGGTAAGGCTGAGGTGGAAGGCCATTGAGCTGGGTATGGAAAAAATAATCCTGAAGGAAGGAAAAATGATCTGTTACTTCATCTCCGACCAGCATTCGCCGTTTTACCGCTCGCCGTTGTTTATGAATATTGTACAGTTTGTGCAGAAAGGCAAGTTCAGGGGGCAGATGAAGGAACGCAACCACAAGCTCACCCTCACCTTTGCCCATGTGCCGAATGTAGAAACGGCAGGGCATGTTTTGACGGAGATAATCGGGGAAGCGGGAGTCGGTTTGAAGGTTTGAACTTCGGTCTTCCGTCTTCGGTCTCCCAGTCTCCCAGTCTCCCAGTCTCCCGTCTCCCAGTCTCCTGTCTCCCAACTTCGGTCTCCGGTCTTCGGTCTTCGGTCTCCCGACTTCCGTCTTCCAACAACATAAACCACATGAATCCTATAAATTCGTTCGGGTCTAAACCTTTTGCCACCAAAACTCAAAAACACCAAATTTCACCAAAAATACATCTCTTTACTTCGGTCTTCGGTCTCCCGACTTCCGTCTTCCTACTTCCGTCTTCCGTCTCCGGTCTCCCAACAACATAAACCACATGAACCCTATAAATTCGTTCGGGCCTAAACCTTTTGCCACCAAAACTCAAAAACACCAAATTTCACCAAACATACATCTCTTTACTTCGGTCTTCGTTCGTCTTCCTACTTCCGTCTCCCGACTTCCGTCTTCGGTCTTCCTGCTTCCGTCTTCCATCCTGTTATTTTCTCCAACCCGCGCTCAGGTTTTTTATTAATTATTCATTCAGATTATCAGGCATTTAGCGCAGATCTATACGGCTATTTTCCGTGCATGAGCAGTTCTTTCCCTCTTTTTCACCGGCAGGGATTAAATTTACCGGACAACAATGATTATATTTGCCCTTGCTGATAAGGGACAGGATTTTTTGAAACAAAACAACTTATTTTAGAATGAAAAAAACCGGTAAAAGGCACTAATTTTGTATTTTTATTTTAACCTTTTCCGACTTCATGAGTCAAAAAAAGCATGGATTAATCAGTTTAACCCGGAGAATATAACCGGGGATATACTAAAACATTAAAATACGTGGCAACAAAAAGCATTTTCAGAGTATCGACAACCCTGGTATTGATACTGGTACTGGCAGCTATTATTTTTTATCCCAAATTAGAGCCGATGTTTGGTAAGGATGCCGGTGCGGGATCGATGGGATCGGGCACGGGCGGAGGGCAGCAGGCCTTGTTTGCCAGCGGTTATGTGCTGGTTCCTACCCAGATGAATGAAATGATTTACAGCACGGCGTCGCTCCTGCCCGATGAAGAAGTTGATTTGGCTTTTGAGACTTCAGGGAAAGTTGTAGGGATATTTTTTGAAGAAGGTACCCGTGTACGAAAAGGAGAGTTGCTGGCAAAAATAAACGATAAGCCGCTTCAGGCTCAGTTAATGAAATTGCAGGCCCAGAAAAAGCTTGTAGAGGAGCGGGAATTCAGGCAGCGGCAGTTGCTCGACCGCGATGCCATCAGCCGTGAAAGCTACGATCAGGTAGCTACCGAACTGCAATCGACACAGGCCGATATCATGCTGCTGGAAGCGCGTATTGCCGAAACAGAATTGCGGGCTCCTTTTGATGGCATTGTAGGTTTGCGGTTAATCAGCGAAGGAGCATATGCCTCCACCCAGACACGGATTGTGCGGCTGGTAAAGAACCGTCCGCTGAAAATAGAATTTTCGATTCCCGAGCGTTATGCCGGTGAGGTTACTACCGGTTTTGCCATTCAGTTTGCCATTGACGGATATTCCGAAACGTTTGGGGCAAAAGTATATGCCATCGACCCGAAGGTAGATATCAACACACGGACAATAGTTGTGCGGGCAATTTATCCGAACACCAATGAAGAGCTTAAACCCGGCCGTTTTGCAAGTGTCAGGGCCATGCTGTCGCAAATCGACAGTGCCATTTCCATTCCAACCGAAGCATTAATCCCTGAAATGGAAGGAGAAAAAGTTTACATCGTAAAAAACGGGAAAGCTGTTGAAAGAAAAGTATCGACAGGGCTGCGCACCGAATCACACATTCAGATTACCAAAGGCCTGGAATTTGGGGATACCTTGTTAACCACAGCAATCCTGCAGCTCAGGGAAGGGCTTTCGATACATCTGGATACACTGGTAACCAACCAACATTTATTAAGTGAATTATGAGTCTTTCGTCAGTAAGCATAAAACGTCCTGTTCTGGCCACTGTTTTCTCACTTGTTATTTTACTTTTCGGGGGAATCGGGATGACATTTCTGGGAGTGCGGGAATTTCCCAGTGTTGACCCTCCCGTTATTTCAGTAAGCACTTCCTATCCGGGAGCCAATTCCGATGTAATTGAAAGCCAGATTACCGAACCCCTGGAACAATCGATCAACGGCATTCCCGGTATCCGCACACTTACCAGCAGCAGCAGCCAGGGGAGAAGCAGGATTACCGTTGAATTTGAGCTGTCCGTTGATTTGGAAACAGCTGCCAATGACGTGCGCGATAAGGTATCGCAGGCACAACGTTACCTGCCCCGTGATGCCGACCCCCCCACGGTTTCGAAAGCCGATGCCGATGCGGAACCTATTTTGATGATTGCTGTTAAGAGTCCGAAACGTTCGTTGCTTGAATTGTCGGAAATTGCTGAACTGACGTTTAAGGAACAGTTGCAAACCATATCGGGGGTTAGTGCAGTAAACATCTGGGGAGAAAAAAGATATGCCATGCGTATCTGGCTCGATCCGGCCAAACTTGCCGGTTACCAGATGACACCGCTCGATGTGCGAAATGCCATCAACCGCGAAAATGTGGAACTTCCGGCCGGAAGTATAGAAGGAAACACAACAGAACTTACCATCCGTACCCTTGGGTTAATGACCACTCCTCAGGAGTTCAACAATCTGATACTGAAACAGTCGGGAGATCAGCTCATCAGGGTACGCGACATCGGTCGGGCAGAGTTAAGTCCCGAGGACCTGAGGGGAATCATAAAAATGAATGGCATACCTATGATTGCTGTTGTAATTATACCTCAGCCGGGAGCGAATCACATTGAAATTGTGGATGATGTTTACGAACGGCTGGAATTCATAAAAAGAGATTTACCCGAGGATGTGGGAATAGAATTTGGGTTTGATAATACAAAATACATCCGTTCATCAATCAACGAAGTAAAAACGACCATTTACATGGCATTTTTTCTGGTAGTGGTTATCATCTTTTTCTTTTTACGCGACTGGCGCACGACCATCATTCCGATTCTGGTTATCCCGGTTTCGCTGATCGGTTCTTTTTTCATCATGTATCTGGCAGGATTTACCATTAATGTGCTGACCCTGCTGGCCATTGTACTCTCCATAGGGCTGGTGGTAGATGATGCCATTGTGATGATGGAAAACATCTATGTTAAAATTGAGCAGGGCATGAACCCCCTGCAGGCAGGTCTTGAGGGGTCGAATGAGATTTTCTTTGCCATTATTGCCACCACCGTAACGCTGGTTGCAGTATTCTTTCCGATTGTGTTTCTGGAAGGAATGACCGGCAGGCTGTTCCGGGAATTCAGTATTGTAATTGCCGGTGCTGTTTCCATTTCCTCGTTTGTAGCCCTTACCTTTACCCCGATGCTTTCTACCAAGCTTTTAAAATCGAGGCAAAAACACAACCGGTTTTACAACTGGTCGGAAAAGTTCTTCGTGAGGCTAAACCGTGGATACAAAAATTCGCTTGATCGCTTTTTAAATCATAAATTCATTACAGTAGCCATTCTTGCTGGCTCTCTTTTCCTGATATACGGATTATGGAAAGTTATTCCTGCCGAAATGGCCCCGCTGGAAGACCGTTCACAGATGAATGCGCGGGTTACCACCGCAGAAGGAGCCACTTATGAATATACCTACGATTATGTGGAGGATGTGGGGAAACTTGTGGATGAAATAATACCGGAAAGAGATAAAGTAACAACAATGGTTAGGGGAACCTATGCTTTTGTTCGGGTAACGTTAACCGATCCTTCGCAAAGGGACCGTTCGCAGCAGGAAATAGCAAGTCAACTGACAGCTGAACTCAGGAAAAAAACCAAAGCCAGGGCCAGTGTTGTTCAGCAATCCACCTTTGGGGGAAGAAGGGCACGTCAGCCGGTTCAGTATGTGCTGCAGGCGCCCACCATTGATAAATTAAGAGAAATATTGCCGGAATTTATGGCCGAAGTGAACGCCAATCCCGCATTTGTGAATCCTGACGTGGATTTAAAATTTACAAAACCGGAACTACAGATAGAAATCAACCGCGACAAGTCGAACCTTTTGGGCGTTTCTACCCAGAACATCGGGCAGACCCTACAGCTGGCCCTTAGCGGACAACGGTTCGGCTACTTTATTATGAATGGCAAGCAGTATGAGATTTTGGGCGAATTAAGCAGGCAGGATCGCAACAAGCCGCTCGATTTGAAATCGCTTTACGTAAGGAACGATAAAGGCCAGATGGTTCAGCTCGATAACTTTGTAACCCTGAAGGAATCAACAGCTCCTCCTCAGCTTTACCGGTACAACCGGTTTGTGGCAGCCACCGTTTCATCGAATCTCGCCGACGGGTATACCATCAGCCAGGGAATTGAAGAAATGGATAAGATTTCAGCAAAGGTACTTGATGATACCTTCCGCACTGCTCTGGACGGTGACTCCAAGGATTTTATGGAAAGTTCATCGAGCCTTATGTTTGCCTTTGTGCTGGCTGTTGTACTTATTTTTCTTGTACTGTCGGCGCAGTTTGAAAGTTTCAAGGACCCGATAATTGTAATGATGACCGTTCCTCTGGCTTTAACCGGAGCGTTGTTGTTTATGTGGTATTTTAACATTACCATGAACATTTTCAGCCAGATTGGCATCATCATGCTTATCGGCCTGGTATCGAAAAACGGAATCCTGATAGTGGAGTTTGCCAACCAGCGCAAGCTGGCAGGGATGAACAAGCAGGAAGCTATAAAATATGCTTCGGCAGCACGTTTTCGCCCGATTCTGATGACCAGCCTTTCCACCATACTGGGCATTCTGCCCCTGGCATTAGGATTTGGAGAAGGGGCCAAGAGCCGCGTGGCGATGGGTACTGCAGTGGTCGGAGGACTGGTTATTGCAACGGTTCTTACCCTTTATGTTGTGCCTGGTATTTACCTGCTCATATCAAGCGAAACAAAAAATATTAATGATAATACTGACAGCATTGAAGAATCTAAAATCCCTGCTTAAAATAACCCTCCTCTTACCGGCCCTTTTTCTGAACAGACCTGCAGCAGCTCAGGAGGTGGAGGTTTATGACCTGACACGGGCTATTGTAACCGGTCTGGAGCAGAATTTTTCGGTGAAGGTAGCGAGAAACCGTGAAGAAATTGCAGACAATAACTTTACACGGGGGAATGCCGGATTTTTACCCACCATTACTACCACCAACAGAATTGGAGGCAACATAACATCGACAACACAAAATATGAACGACGGTTCGCAAAGGAATACCAACGGCATTCACAACACCACAGGTGCTGCTGCCCTTAACCTTGATATGCCGTTGTTCAGGGGTTTTAATATTCAGACTACCTGGCAACGGTTGAATGAGTTGAAACAAATGGGCGAGCTCAGCACCCAAATGTCGATGGAAAATTTAGTGGCACAAATTGTTTCGGAATACTATTACCACATCCAGCAGTTAAACCTTTCCGATAATATGAATTATGCAGTATCTCTTTCAAGGGAACGGGCACGCATCGACGAAGAACGTTACCTCCTGGGCTCTTCCTCGAAACTCGAACTGCTGCAGTCAATTGTTTATCTGAATGCCGACAGCTCAAGGCTGGCAAGGCAGAATGAGGCCATTCTGGAATCGGCTGTACGGTTAAAAACGCTGATGTCACTGGAAAACCTCGAAGAATACATCCTCCTGGAAGATTCTTCCATTACCTACAACTCCAGTCTGGAATACAATGATTTGCTGGAGTCGACACTTGAATACAACACCAGCCTGCAGATTGCCCGAAAGAATCAGGTTGTATCGGAGCTCGATTATAAAATAATTGCTTCGCGGGCATACCCTTACCTGAACCTGTTTTCAGGATACAACTACAATTACCGCGGGTACGGATCGGGGACGATAAGCGATTACGGAGAACTGGCATTGAGCAATCAACAAACACGAACCTTCAATTACGGAGTTTCGCTGGGCATGGATATATTCAGCGGTTTTAGCCACCGCAGAGAAAAAACAAACGCTTTTATTGAAGTTGAAAACCGGGTTTACCAGCTGAAGGAGATTGAGCAGGATGTAAAAGCGGAGCTGCTGACCATTTATTATGCCTATGAGAACAACTTAAAACTGGTAGCTATGGAAGAACAAAATCTGAATGTTGCCCGGGAAAATCTGGAAATAGCACTGGAACGCTACCGCCTGGGAGCACTTTCAGGCCTGGAACTGCGTGAGGTACAAAAGAGCCTGCTCGATGCTGAAGAACGACTTATATCCATTAAGTTTCAAACCAAGCTGGCAGAGATTTCCCTGATGCAGATATCCGGCAGAATTATGGAATATGTATAAAAACTTCCGGCGGGCAAATGAAAATTCAGAACAGAGGCCTTCAGGCATTCATCAGAACCCATTAACAACAGGAGCATTTCAGTGAGCACAAACCTGAATTGGAGGTACCGGAAGATTCCGCTGTACCGGAATGTTTTTCCCCTGTCCTGCCCGATTATCTTCCTGATTAAAAAAAGGTTTGAATAAAAAAGTACATTTCCATAAAAGAAATAGTAACTTTGCCGCGCATTTAGAAAGAATGAATTAATGCAAGTACTTGAATTTGATACCGTTATAATAGGGAGTGGTCTTGCCGGGCTTACATCGGCCTATTATTCTTCAAAATTGGGTTCAGTGGGTATAGTTACCAAGTCGGAACTGGACACCAGCAATTCATATTATGCACAGGGAGGAATCGCCGCTGCCATTGCCGATGATGATTCACCGGAACAGCATATGAAAGACACGCTATCAGCAGGAAGGGGTTTGTGTGATGAAGATGCTGTGAGGGTTATGGTGAATGAAGGTAAAGACCGGGTTTTGGAATTCATAGGGATGGGAATGCAGTTTGATTCAAAAGACGGCAAACTTGTTCTCGGCCTGGAAGGTGCCCACAGCAAACGGCGTATTTTGCATGCGGGAGGAGATGCCACAGGAAAAAAACTGACCTGTTTTATCCTGCAGAAGGTAAAGGAACAAAAATCCATAAAAGCGTTTGAATACACTACTGCTGTAAAAATTTTAAAAAGTAACGGCAATGTTGCCGGGGTGCAGACCCTGGATTTTAAGACAGGAAAGAACATGCTTTTTAAAACGAAAGCGGTTATTCTGGCTACAGGGGGATTGTCGCGTATTTTCGAACGTTCTACCAATCCGCATACCGCTACCGGTGATGGGATTGCCCTGGCATGGGAAGCAGGAGCACAGGTAGCTGATATTGAATTTATACAATTTCATCCTTCGGCACTGTATGTTCCTGGAGAAGAAGCTTACCTGATTAGTGAAGCTGTGCGGGGGGAAGGAGCCTGGCTGCTCAACCATCAGGGGAAACGGTTTATGAAGGAAATACATCCTCTTGGTGAACTGGCACCGCGTGATGTCGTTGCCTTTAACATCTATAAGGAAATACAAAATTCCGGAAAAGAATACATCTACCTTTCGCTTAAACATCTTGACGCAGAAAAAATGAAGGCACGGTTTAAAAACATTTACCTGCACTTAAAAAATCTTGGCATTGATTTAACCCGTGATCTTATACCGATTGCTCCGGCAGCTCACTACATGGTGGGTGGAATACGTACGAATCTGGATGCCGAAACAAACATAAAGGGGTTGTTTGTATGCGGGGAAGCAGCTTCGACAGGAGTAATGGGAGCCAACCGGCTTGCCAGCAATTCACTGCTCGAATGCCTCGTTTTCGGGAAAAGGGCCAGCCAGTCAGCTGCAGTAATTCCCTGGCCACAGGAAAATCTTCCCCCGGTTCAACCCGTTGAGCTCAACCCCGAAAATGAAAAAGTTTACCTTGAGAACCGAAACATCATTTCAAAACAAATGATGAAGAACCTGGGTGTAGTAAGAACTAAATCAGGCCTTGAAGAAGCGCTTGAAACTTTTAATGAAATCATCATCGGTTCCGGTGATGACACAAACGACTATAATCTTCTAAAAACAAGAAGCAGTGCAACAGTTTGTCAACTGATTGCACAAGGAGCTCTGAAAAGGGAAGAAAGCAGGGGTGGGCATATCCGGACAGACTTTCCCGGGGAGAGGGCAGTCTTTTCGGCACATACCCTTCAGCAAAAAAACAAGGAGATAGAATTGGAACCTGTCAGGAGAGAAAAAAATGATGGATCAGAAAACATTAAAATCGGCTGAAGTATTATTTGAACTGGCCTATGCCGAAGATATTGGTGACGGAGACATTACCACCAATAATCTGGTGCCACCCGATTCAAATAAAACTGCTGTTCTTGTAGTAAAGGAAGATGGCGTTATTGCAGGATTACCGGTAGCAGAAATGGTATTCAAAAAATTTGACCCACACATTGAATGGAAAGTTTTGCTGCCGGATGGCAGCAAGGTTAAACCGGGCGATGTTCTTGTGGAATTCAGGGGAAATTACAGGGCACTGCTCACCGGCGAACGTAAAGCTTTAAACTTTTTGCAGCGGCTGTCGGGAATTGCTACCTATGCCAATAAGTGCATGAAAGAGGTGTCGGGCCATAGGGTAGAAATTCTGGATACCCGAAAAACCCTTCCCGGGTACAGGCATCTTGATAAATATGCTGTCCGTATGGGGGGTGCTTCAAATCACCGGTTTGGGTTGTACGATATGGTAATGATCAAAGACAACCACATTCAGGTAGCAGGCGGCATAAAAAAGGCAGTTGAAGCCATCCGATCCAGAATACCCAAGAGCATTAAAATTGAAGTGGAGACCGCGAATCTTGATCAGGTTCAGCAGGCGCTGGATGCCGAAGTGGATATCATTATGCTCGACAATATGAGTTCGAAACTCATGAAGGAAGCAGTAGATCTGATAAACAACAGGGCCAAAATTGAAGCTTCAGGGAATATGACCCTGAAACGAATAAGAAAAGTAGCCGCCACCGGTGTAAACTACATTTCCATTGGTGCTTTAACCCATTCGGTAAAGGCTTTAGATATCAGCCAGAGGATAACTGACTGAGATGAATCTTGTAATTGACATAGGCAATACACGTACAAAATTTTCAGTGTTTAATCATGGGGAAGAAATGATCGCAGTCCCTTTGACTGAAATGCTGCCATCAGATATTGATGTGCTTCTTAAGGAACATCCTGACATAAATAAAGCAATTGTTTGCTCCGTTAAAAACTATTCTGCCGAATTAAAATCCTGCCTTCAGCAAAAATTCACCACCTTTGTTGAGCTTGATGAAACAACACCCTTGCCTGTTGAGAACCTCTACGAAACCAGGGAGACACTGGGAAAGGACCGTATGGCAGCGGTTGTTGGTGCGGCACATATTTATCCCGGGGCCAATGTTCTTGTAATTGATGCAGGAACAGCCATTACCTATGATGTTGTTAATGAAAGGAACCAATTTCTTGGCGGAAAAATTTCTCCGGGACTCGACATGCGGTATAAAGCTCTTAACCAGTTTACAGACAGGCTGCCATTTGTTCAGTTTGAAGAAAATCATAAGCTATTTGGCCGGACAACAATTGATGCGATACAGACGGGCGTTCAACAAAGTGTCCTCTTCGAGGTCGACAGCACAATAAATGCATTTAAAGAATTTTATAAAAATTTATACGTTATTATTACAGGTGGCAATACGAATTTCTTTGATAAGAAATTAAAAAATTCTTTCTTTGTACATTACAATTTAATAGCCATCGGGTTAAACCGCATATTAGAACATAATGGGGAGATTTAGAAGCGTAAGTATACTGGCAGGATTATCTTTTCTGCCGTTTTTATTATTTGCTCAATTTAACAACAATACAAGTTCACCCTATTCAAGGTACGGACTGGGCGATCTTCAGCCCTACAGTTTTGGACGTTCATCGGCCATGGGAGGGGCATCGCTTGCCAGCAGAAATAAGCAGCAGATAAACATTGCGAATCCGGCTTCCTATTCTACTGTTGATTCACTTGTATTTATGTTTGAATTTGGCGTATTCGGCAGATTTTCAAATTTCAGTAATGAGTTGACCAGCATGCAGGTGAATGATATAAACTTCAGCTATTTTACCATGAATTTTCAGATTACCAACTGGCTGGGGACATCACTTGGTTTAACCCCCTATTCCGATGTAGGTTACCATGTGGAAGTTCAGGAAGAGGTTCCGAACGCAGGAAATATTATGAACCGTTATTATGGAGAAGGTTCATTATCAAAGGCCTTCCTGGGATTCGGCATGGAACCGTTTAAAAACTTTTCTGTAGGAGCCAATTTTAATTACCTGTTTGGAATGCTGAACAGAAATTCGGAAACTATTTTTTTAAGTTCGGGGAGTTTCTATAACAACCAGAAATATGAAACGCTGCGGCTGCGGGATTTCAGCGTAACCCTGGGAACACAGGTTACTATTCCCTTAAAAGAAAAGAATAGCCTTACATTGGCAGCTGTTTTCGAAAGCCCGAAATATACGGGATTTTATTCAGAAGTCAGGAGTAAATATGTAACCATCCCGCAGGGAAGTTCAAGTATCACCGATTCCAAGGTTGATACCATTGGTCTGGAAAATAAAATTTCTGTTGAATTTCCGTTGACATATGGGGTTGGAATTTCCTATGTTAAGGAAAACATCCTCGAAGTTAATGCAGATTATTATCATCAACAATGGTCCGAAACAAATTTACCGGGCAGCAGTGGTGGATTATTAACAGATTTAGATAAATTTGCCTTTGGAGCTGAATGGGTTCCCGATCGGTTTTCAATACGAAGTTACTTAAGCAAGGTTGCTTACCGCGCCGGAGTAAAATATGAGAAATCGTATCTTATGCTTGGCGGACAACAGATTAATGATTTTGGCATAAGTTTTGGTGTTGGATTACCGGTGTACCGTTCCAATTCTACCATTAATGTTTCAGCTGAAATAGGGAGAAGAGGAACAAAACAGAACAACCTGGTTCTGGAAAATTATGCAAAGTTAAATCTTAGCGTTAATTTATTCGAACTGTGGTTTATACAAAGGAGATTTGAATAAAAAAACAATTAATTTATTATAATATGAAATCTGTCTTACGCATAATGCTTTTCGTTGCTTCGATTGCAATGATTTCTGCTGCCAATATTCAGGCTCAAAGAATAATTACAGGTACTGTTTACAATAATGGGGAACCTGCTGCAGGAGTTACAGTTGAAGCTAATAGGGGCGGATCAATGATGACCAGCTTTGATGGGAAGTATAAGGTTGAAGCACATGAAAAAACCAAATGGATCCGGTTTACTTCAGTAACACAATCTGAAAGACTCGATATTTCAGATAAACAGGGGGATCATTTTGATTTTGCCTTCGATGGAAAAATACCTGGAGATAATGTGGAGGAAGAAGGAGCGGATGTGGTTTTGAAATCGGCTGAAGATCTTATAAAAGATCAGAACAGGGAATTCATGAGCCAGTGGTCGTTGTTTGACGGGTTCTACAAACAAAACAATTATGAATCGGCTCTTCCTTATTGGAAGCAGTTATTCAATAAATATCCAAAAGCATCAGTGAACATATACATACGTGGAGTTAACATGTATGAAAAATTTATTGAGCAGGCAAATTCTCCGGAAGAAAAGGAAAAGTTCATTGATGAAATGATGAAGATTTACGATAAAAGGATAAAGTATTTTGGGGAAGAAGGATATGTGTTGGGTAGAAAAGCAACGCATTGGCTTAAATATAAATTGGGCAGTGACAGGGATCTTAGTACCGAAGAATTGAAACAAACCCTGCAAAAGGGATACGACTGGATACAAAAATCCATTGAACAAAGAGGGAAAGAAACCGAATTGCCGGTTTTGGTTTTGCTCATGCAAACAACACGCTCTCTGTTTTTGATGAATGAAATACCAAAAGAAACCGTAGTAAAAAATTACAACACCAGCAATAAAATCCTGGAAAGTATAAAGACTGAGGAAACAGATAAGGAACGGTTAAAAAATGCCGTAGAAGTGCAGGCATTTGTTGAAGAAATATTTGGTTCATCGGGAGCTGCAGACTGTGAAGCCTTGGTAAATATCTTTGCCCCGCAGTTTGAAGACAATAAAAATGATGCTGATTTTGTTAAAAATATGCTTCGCCGCCTGAGGGCAGCCAATTGTGATGAAACGGATTTGTTTGCCCAAGCCACTCAGCAACTTTATCAGTTGGAACCTTCAGCTGAAGCAGCATTTAATATGGCTCGCCGTCATCTTAAAAGAAATGAAACGGAAAAAGCCAAAGAGTATTACCAGGAGGCAATGAATCAGGAAACAAACAAGGAACTGCTCTCCAAATATTATTATGAATATGCAGTCCTCATTTTTGCTAAAGAAAACGATCTGCAGGGAGCGAGGAAATATGCCCGGCAGGCACTTGAAATAAATCCTGATTATTGCGAAGCCATTATGCTTATTGGTGATATTTATGCCGCAGCAAGCCGGAATTTTGGTGAAAATGACTTTGAAAAGGCAAGTGTTTTCTGGCTGGCAGTAGATTATTACGAACGTGCCCGGTCGTATGGGGACTGTGCTGTAGATGCATCAAAAAAAGCCAATGACTACCGGAAATATTTTCCAAGCAAAGAGGAAGCTTTCTTTCTTGGCCTGCAGGAAGGACAAACCTACAAAGTAGGAGGTTGGATAAATGAAACAACAAAAATCAGGTTTTAACTTCCTGAAGAAAATACATAAGATACAAATTGCAGTCCTTGTTATGGGGACTGCAATTGTTTTATCGTCTTGCGAAAACGATCTCGAAAAGATTAAGGCCTTTGCCTCTCCTGAAGATTTGCCCGTTGTGGAAGCTACAAACTTTGAAACCCTTTATACCGACAGCGGAGAGGTCCGGTTTTTCCTGAAAGCCCCAAAACTTTTACAGTTTGAAGTTGACGGTAAATCTTATGTTGAATTTCCCCAGGGAATTGAATTGATAAAATACGACGAAAACCAAAATATTATTTCAAGCATTACTGCCGACTATGCAAAGAATTTTGAGAAAGAAAAAAAATGGGAGGCAAAAAATAATGTTGTTGCAACCAATGCTCTGGGCGATACGCTCAAAACCGAACATTTGATTTGGGAAGAGAAAGAAGAAAAAATATATACTGAAGAATTTGTGCGGATCATTCGCCGCGATCAGGTGATTACAGGCATCGGATTCGAGTCGGATCAATCGATGATAAACTGGAAAATAAAAAATCCCAAAGGAACCATTTATTTTGATGTGGAAAATTCTCCCCAAACTTCCCCTGAGAATGTACCCAACGATATGCAGCAACAGGAATCAGGGTCTTTCAGGCAATAGCATCTTTGATTTGGCGGTTGGTTTTTTACATTCAGGCCAAAACCGGAAAAATTTTAACACTGAAAAAATAAAAAGCGCACCGGATTTTTTATGTTTTAACTGAATATCACCCATATAGGCACATAAAGGGATGTGTCCAAAAAACATTAAAAACGTATGGATTCTTTTGAAAATTACTATCTTCGTAGCTCGAAAAAAATTAAGTTAAAATTGCAATAAAAGAACTGTAAATCAATGGCAACGTTACAAACGATTAGAACAAGAGCAGGATTACTGGTAGCAATTGTAATTGGAATTTCACTTGCTGCTTTTGTGTTGGGAGACATGTTTAAGAGCGGTTCCTCTCTTTTAAGGGGAAACCGTATGAAGATTGGGGAAATAGATGGCGAAACCATTCAGTATCCTGAATTTCAAAAAGAAGTCGAAAAATTGGGAGATATATACCGGATGAATTCCCAGCAAAACCAACTGGATGAACAAACATGGGTACAGGTAAGAGAACAAACCTGGCAAAATATTGTCCGGGACCAGGTTATGGAGGGTGTATATGAAAATCTGGGCATCAGTGTAAGTTCGGAAGAGCTTTTTGATATGCTTCAGGGAACAAATCTTCATCCTATCATACAGCAATTGTTTCGCAATCCCAATACCGGTCAGGTCGATCGTAATGCTGTTGTACAGTTTCTGAGAAATCTCGATACAGGGGTGGCTCCGGAACAACGGCAGTACTGGCTGTTTATTGAGAATCAAATTGTTGATGAACGAATTCAAACAAAATACAATAATCTTGTAAGCAAAGGATTGTATGTTACCGATCTTGAGGCACAACGAAGCATGGAAGCAAGAAACAAGCAGGTAAATTTTAATTACATCGTGCTTAACAACAATACTGTAGCAGACAGCCAGGTGGTAGTTACCGATAAAGAATTAAGAGATTATTACAACAACAATGAGGATAAATATCAACAGGAAAAAGTCCGGACAATTGAATACGTATCGTTTCCTGTATCTCCCTCAAAGCTGGATTATCAGCAGGCTGAATCCTGGATAAACGATATAGTTTCAGATTTTGCAGCAGCTGAAAATAATGTTGCATTTGTGAATTCAAATTCAGACGAAAGTTTTAATGACAAGTGGTACAACAGGGAAGAACTTCCCGAAGATATTGCTCTTTGGATATATGAAGAAGGTGCCGATGTAAATGATATTTTTGGCCCTTATTTTGAAAATGATGCCTATAAGCTGGCAAAACTGCACGCTTCGGCTATGATGCCTGACTCTGTAAAAGCGCGTCATATTTTATTACCGGTGAATACACAGGAAGAACTTGCCGTTAAGCAGGCACTAGCCGACAGCCTCAAAACTGCCATTGAAAACGGAAGCAATTTCAGTGAGCTTGCCATACAATATTCATCCGATCAAGGTTCTGCAGTGCAGGGAGGGGATCTTGGATGGTTTGGCCGTGGCCAGATGGTTAAGCCATTTGAAGAGGCGGCTTTTAATAACAAGGGAAACGAGGTCACCATCGTACAGACACAATTTGGAATCCATCTTGTTCAAACAACTGCCCGGGGTAAAGAAAGCAGACAGGTACAGGTTGCTTATCTCGTGCGTAATGTTACCCCAAGCACCCAGACCTATCAAAATACATTTGCAAAGGCAAGTGAATTTGCAGGTAAAAATTACTCAAAGGAAAGTTTTGATAAAGCGGTAGAGGAGCAAAAATTAAACAAACAAACGGCTACTGTAAAAGAAACCGATCGTCAGGTAGCAGGTCTTGAAAATTCGCGCCCTTTGATTCGGGCAGCTTACGATACAAAAACGGGAAATCTTATTGAAGACCAGCAAGGATCAACCATTTTCGATTTGGGTAACACGTTCGTTGTTGCCACATTGGTTTCTGCAACAGAAAAGGGAGTTGCTGATTTCGAAGATGTAAAAGAACGGGTTGAACTTGCAGTGCTGAATGAAAAGAAAAAAGAAGTTTTGGTAGAAAAAGCCAAATCAGCAATTACCGGCAATACGAAATTGGATGAAATAGCCAGCAGGCTCGGAGTTACTGTAAAAAATGCAGCCAACATCAACTTTAATTCCGTTCAGATACCAGGAGCGGGTATAGAACCTAAGGTTATTGGCACGGCAACAGCTCTTTCGCCCAATGAAATTTCCAGTCCGGTAGCAGGAAATAACGGAGTTTTTGTGGTGGAAGTTACCGGCACTACGGAAGCGGGTATTGATGTGGAAAATGAAAAATCAAGGCTGGCACAGAATATGAATTTCAGGGCTACGTCTCAGGCCTATGTCGTTCATAAAGAAAAAGCTGAAATTGAGGATCAGCGGGCTAAGTTTTATTAAAAAATAGTTTTTGTTATAAAAAGCTGCCTGTTTGTTACAGGCAGCTTTTTTTTTCGTATAAATGGCTATTCGAAAGAACAATTTGTTAAATCATTTTCAACAAATTGGTTGTTATTTTTTAAATGGGTAAAAAAGGAATAAGTTTGCCTGTTCTTATAAAAACGAAAAAGCAAATACAATGGCTGATATACAAAAAACACTTCTGATGATCCTTGATGGCTGGGGAATCGGGGACGGATCGAAAGCAGATATAATTTCCCGGGCTTCAACTCCATTTATGGATTCACTTCTGGAAAAATATCCGCATTCACAACTGCTTGCTGCCGGTGAAAATGTAGGATTACCCGAAGGACAGATGGGTAATTCCGAGGTTGGGCACCTGAACATAGGCGCCGGAAGAGTTCTTTACCAGGATATGGTAAAAATAACACGCGCTGTTAAAGATAAATCATTATGGGAAAATCCGCAGTTGGTAAGTGCGTTTGGTTATGCCAGGGAATATAATAAACAAGTTCATCTTATCGGCCTTATAGGTTCCGGTGGAGTGCATGCTTTAAGCTCACATATGAGAGCCCTCTGCCAGATAGCCACTGATAAAGGTCTGGAAAAGATTTTTGTTCATGGGCTCACCGACGGCCGCGATACCGATCCCCGTTCGGGTTACGGATTTATTAAGGAAGACATGGAAGCCCTTGAAAGTACCAACGCAAGGTTTGCTTCCATTATAGGAAGGTATTACGGAATGGACCGTGATAAAAATTACGACCGGTTGAAACTTGCTTACGACCTATATACAGAAGGTAAAGGGAAAAAGACCACCGATTTACTTGCAGCGGTAAACGAATCATACGACAATGATATCACCGATGAATTCATGAAACCTATTGTTGTTGTTGATGAAAAAAATGAGCCGGTTGCCGTTATTGAAAATGGTGATGTTGTCATCTGTTTCAATTTCCGTACGGACCGTCTCCGCCAGACAACCATTGCATTTACTCAGGAAGAATTACCCAAATATGGAATGCAGACCATGGATTTGGAATGGTACACCATGACCAACTACAATTCCGGGTTCAAGGATGTTCATGTAATATTTGATAAGGATAACGTCTCAGAAACTTTGGGAGAAATGGTCTCAAAGGCAGGCTTGAAACAAATACGAATAGCTGAAACTGAAAAATATGCACATGTAACCTTTTTCTTTAGCGGGGGCCGTGAAGAAAAGTATAAGGGAGAAAGCCGGATATTGATTCAGTCGCCCAGGGTACCAACTTACGACCTTCAACCTGAGATGTCAGCTCCGGAAGTAAAAAATGCCATTGTTCCTAAATTAAAAAATCAGGACGCTCATTTTGTTTGTCTTAATTTTGCCAACGGAGATATGGTTGGTCATACGGGAAATTATGAGGCAATAAAAAAAGCAATAGAGGCTGTGGATCAATGTGCAAAAGAAGTAGTGGAAGCTGCCCTGGAAGGTGATTATGATGTGCTGATTATTGCCGATCACGGAAACGCAGATAATGCGGTCAATGAGGACGGTTCAGAAAATACAGCCCACTCTCTTAATCCTGTTCCCTGCATTTATGTAAGCAATCACCGCCAAGATGTTAAACTGCAGGATGGGGTTCTTGCCGATGTTGCTCCTACCCTGCTGAATATTATGGGTCTTGAAGTTCCAAAAGCAATGACAGGAAAGAATTTGATTTTATAAATTTTAAAAACTGCCTGAAAATACTTCTTTATCCTTTCAGGCTTTTTTTTTACATTTTTTAAAAAGGCATCCTTTTTGTGTGCCTTTGCACCATTATGATTGAAATAGGACGTACTATAATAAGCAGAGACATTTTTGAGCAGCAATTTATATGTGATTTGCTTAAATGTAAGGGAGCATGTTGTGTTGAGGGTGATTCAGGTGCCCCATTAACTCCTGAAGAAGCTGAAATTATTCGGAAAAATTATCCGGAGTTTGAAGTATACCTTCCTGAAGAACATAAGAAGGAAATTGTAAAACAGGGCTATTCCGTTATTGATGAAGATAAAGACCTGGTAACTCCTCTGGTAAATAACCGCCAGTGTGCCTATTCGTTTTACGATGAGAATGGCAGTTTAAAATGCAGCATTGAAAAAGCATTTAATGAAGGTAGGACTTCTTTCCGAAAGCCAATGTCGTGCCATTTGTTTCCCATTCGGGTTACAGAATATAAACGCTTCGATGCTCTAAATTATGAAGAGCTTGATGTTTGCAAGCCCGGTCGTGAATGTGGCAAATCAATGAAGATGCCCTTGTACCGGTTTCTTAAGGAACCCCTGGTACGAAAATATGGGGAAGAATGGTATCGTGAAGTGGAGTTAGCTGCTGAATACCTCAACAATACAAAAGCATAATTTATCAATTTTCATTTTCCTCGATCCCCTTTTATCTCCCCTTTCAGCCGTAATGAACCGGATTGACGGAACTTTTGAGTTCCTGTTCATTTCTTTTCTTTATGTTGATTTGTAGCCTGAAATTTCATTCCCAGGATGAAACTTAAACAACTTGTTTGATTGGATTGTTAAATACTTCTCTTCAGCCTCCTGACTATCCGGCACCCAAAACAGAATTTAATATTCATTTTTAAGATGAAAAGTATCTACTTAAAAATAAAAAGTCTGAGCCTTTTATTAGTATTAATATCACTTCAATTGGTGCTCACTTCAGGCGATGCAAAGGAAGAAATAAAAACGATGGAGGTTTTGGCTACTGCCTATAATTCTGTACCCGAACAAACCGATGATACTCCTTTTGAGGCAGCCTGGGGCGATATTCTCACTCCTGAAGTAAAATGCATAGCCGTATCGAAAGATTTACTGGAAATGGGACTTACCAAGTACAGTAAGGTTGTGATTGATGGGTTGCCTGGTGAGTATGTTGTTTTGGATAAAATGAACAGCAGGTGGGAAAAAAAGATTGACATTTACATGGGAACCAATATAAAGGAAGCTCTGGAATGGGGTATCAAAAAAGTAACCATAAGCTGGAAAGCTGAAGATTAGATTATCCGTCATACTCAAACCTTTTTAAAACTCCCCGCCATCCATATCTATACCACCTTCTCCACCATTGTTGCCATTTCTTGAATCGGATTTAAAATTATTTATCCTGTAACTGAGGGTAAGCATGAACACTCTGGGTTCACGTTTCCACTGAAACCAGCTGTTAAAATCGGGTCCGTATGATTCCCTCTCAAACCTGGCAGTTCCCAAGGGATCGCGTACACTTAAAGTTGCCGATAATTTCCTGTTAAAAAATTCATGACGGTAGGAAACATTGGAATAAAAAAAGGCTTTGGATTCTCCCTGTACTGAAACAGAAGGCCCCCGATAAAAACCGTTTACCTGTAACCTTGAATTATCGGAAAATTTCAGGGTAGTATTCATCCGGCTATTCCAGTTGGTGCTTTCCCTGTCAACGGAATTCCCGTTAATCTCGCCTGTTAACCGGTAGTTGTAAATTGATGCACTTGCATTTACCAGCAGCCAATCGGTAATATTGACGTTTCCCGTTAATTCACCACCCGTTGCATAATCTTTATGAAAATTATCGGCTCTCAGATAAAAGATACCATCTTCAAATGTTTGATACCGGTCAATTTTATTGTTGGTCACCCGATGAAATCCATCGAGTGAAATGTATGAACGGCCAAAGCGCCTTAAAACACCCAATTCATAGGAATTGGTATATTCAGGTTCAAGATTGGGATTTCCGATGCGAATGGTGTAACGGTTATAATAATTGGGATTGGGATCCAATTCGCGACCTCCCGGACGGTTAATTCTACGGCTGTAACTTGCCATTATTTCATTGTTCTTCCCCAACTTATAGGAGCTGTGAAAGGTTGGAAACAAATCGAACCGGTTCAGTTGCGATAAACTGTCCTGATTGGTATTTCCAATTTCACGAATTGTCAGTTCCCCCCGCAGACCTGCCATATATTCAAAATTTCCGAAAGCATTGCTGTAGGTTGCATATACCGCATGAATATCGCGAAGGAAATCGGTAACGCTGGTAAATTTTTCGTTAATTTCCCAGGAGTTTGTTTCCGGATCAAAAATTTTAAAAGAAAGTCCTTCTTTCTCCCTGTTTAACCTGCTTAATGCACCTGCTTCTATTCTTCCGGTTTCACTGAAAGGAAAGGTATAATCGAGTTTAAACCTGAACTCTTTTTCATCATCAGTTTCAACTGCAGAAACACGTTCAATAAATTCATCTGTTTTAAGAAAATTTTCATCGGCAACAATTTCACTCTCTTTTTCAGCATCACTGCCTTCCTCTTTTGAATAATAAGCCATAGCTTCAATTTTATGTCCATCATTGTTGAAGTTATGCTGGAAATTCAGATTCGTTTCATAAAAATCATTAAACCTGTCGGAAACTTCCTCAGTAACGGAAAACAACCGGGTACTTTGTGGAGAAGTAAATCGCCGGGTTTGTCCGTTCCCACTCCTGAAGCTTTTGCTTTTCCCCAATTCACCGGATAACGAAAGGGTGGAATTATCCGTAAGATACCAATCAATTCCTGACTTAAAATTATGACCGCTCCGGGTGTAGTTGCGTGAGCCGTCGATGTATAAAAAGGAAGTGGTATCGTTTTCCATGGTTTCACGTCTTGACGACATGCTTCCATACCTGGTTTCATCGCGCCAGTCGGCTCCGACAGTGAATTTGAATTTTTCGGTTCGGTAATTCAGGGTAATGTCCCCCCTGTATTTGTCACGTGTACCAACAGATCCATTTACAATACCGCTAAACCCGTTCAGGGAGTTTTTTTTGGTAACCAGATTTATTATACCTGCCATACCATCGGGCTCATATTTTGCTGAAGGATTGGTTATGATTTCAATAGATTCCAGGGCTGAAGAAGGAATCTGACGCAATGCATCACTCCCATCGAGTACCGTTGGCCTGCCGTCAATTAAAACTGTAAAATTGGAAGAACCACGGACGCTGACATTTCCTTCAATATCCACCTGGACCGAAGGGGTGTTTTCCAGTACATCAACAGCTGTACCCCCGATTGCACTAATTACCTGGCTTACATTCACCACTTTCTTGTCGAGTTTAAATTCAACCTGAGCCTTATCAGCTACCACATTCACATCGCCTATCTCAACAGAAGAAGGTCTGACAGCTATTCTTCCCACATCTACCACTGAATTTCCCTGCTCAATTACGATATTCTTTACATCCGACTTTTCATATCCAATAAAATTAGCCTCCAGGTAAAACGCACCATAACCTGTCCCTGTAATTTCAAATCTTCCCTTCTCATTGGTTATTCCTCCCGAGATCAATGAAGAATCGCTTTCACTATAAACAGCAACATTTGCAAATTCAAGGGGGGATTGTGTTGCTTCATCTATTATAATTCCGGAAATTTTGGTTGGTTTTGAATCATCCTCAGATGGCATACCATAACCTTTTATGGATAATAAAATCATGCCCAATGAAAAAATACCAAGTATAAAAAAATTAAATTGTTTCATTATTTATGTGTCCTTTCAACCATTTTGTCTGTTAATAAGACAAACATATCTTTTGTTAGTTTAACTGCTGTTTTGTTAACGACTTGTTAATTGAAGGCTTGATAACGATAATTCAGATCCATATTCTGCTCCCAATCTGCAGTTGATTGCATAACTGAACCTAAAAGGTATAAATGTCCGGGTAATTCTTCAAAATTTTACATCAAATGCTTTTCAAAATAAAACTTATATCATTAAATTTGATTTATGATCGCTATTTTGTGTAGAATTACTTTAAAGTCAATGTAAAATGAATGATTATCCGGAACAGAATCCACCAACACCTCATCAGGCACCACCTCCGAATTATCTGGTTTGGTCCATTCTCACCACAATTTTGTGCTGCCTTCCATTTGGAATTGTTTCAATAGTTTATGCAGCACAAGTAAATTCAAAGTGGGTGGCAGGAGATTACGAAGGAGCCCGGCTTTCCAGTAAGAATGCAAGGCTATGGGCTATAATTGCCTTAAGTGTCGGGCTTTTGGGGGCATTACTGTGGTCGTTGCTGGCTATTTTTGGAGTAATTGGAGGAATAGGAATTAACGGACTTGATACCTGGAGTTAGATTTATGGAGCGTTATATCCATAAGGGATTTCTTCTGGTTGTTCCTTTACTGGCTGTTTTTTTTTATTTATACAATCCGGCAGAAAATAAATTGTTTCCTCCTTGTATATTTTATTCGGCAACCCATTTATATTGTCCCGGATGTGGGTCACAACGAGCAATCCACAGCTTGTTGCATTTAAACTTATTGGATGCATTCAGTTATAATCTTCTTTTTTTTCCGGCACTTTTAGCCATTGGATACCATTATATTCATCGAATTATAAATAAACAGCTGCATATAAACCTTCTTAATATTTTTTACATGAAAAATACTCCCTGGGTTATCTTCAGCATAATATTAATTTTTTGGGTACTTCGAAACCTTCCCTTTTTCCCTTTTTCAGAGTTGGCTCCAAAATAAAGCATAATGTGCTGTAGAATTCTTATTTCCACATTTTTTACAAAAGCAGCAATAACCTAAATAACCTGTAATACGTTGAAAAATACACCTGAATGCGGGTAGTATGCTTCAGGTAATCCGTTTGAGCTTTTTGACTCCGGGAGGAATTTCAGATCCACTGCCCCCCTATAACTCTATCCGGGTAATTACCGGGTTGTCGGTACATTTATCCAGCAACTGACGGTTGGTCTCTTTAAGTACAGGATGTTCATATCCGGGGGCTATTTCTGCAAGAGGAATTAAAACAAAAAGCCTCTGGGCAATACGTGGGTGTGGAACGATCAGATTATCGGTTGAGACTGATAAATCATCAAAATACAAAATATCTATATCCATTTCCCGTGAAACATAATAGCCGGAATTACGTGTCCTGCCAAACAGATTCTCTATTTTTTGCACTTCAGAAAGCAGTTCATCCGGTTCAAGTGTAGTTTTAACAAGCAACACTTGATTCCAAAAATCTTCTTCAGCCAAAAATCCCCATGGCGGTGACTCATATACCGAAGATTGCACACTGATTTCTCCAATCATTTTTTCGATGAACAGCTTTGCTTTTTCCAGATTTTGCTGTTTATTGCCAATATTTCCACCAATTCCTAAAAAAACATGATGCATTGAACTGTATATTTGTAATTATTTAAGATATAAATTTACCCATCATTTGTCATATAAAGGCAATGAAAAGATAAAATAAAAAGAGGACCTGGTCATTATTAAAAATTTTTGCCTTTATTATGAAAAATTAAAGGCCGGAGTTGTAGTTATTATTGTTTATAAAGAATTATAAAATGAAAGATTTTTTTAAGTACGTACTTGCCACAGTGGTTGGTTTTATTGCAGTTTCCATTATAGGTATTTTCCTGTTTTTTATGGTAATCGGAATTTTAATTTCCTCTACCGAAAAACCGGTTTCGGTTGCAGAAAATTCCATACTGGTAATTGATCTGGAACAACAAATAGTAGATCGTGCGCCCAATGATCCCTTTCAGGATTTATCGATTCCTGGAATACCTCAAACCAGAACAATAGGACTGGATCAAATTTCACATGCATTGGAAAAAGCAGTTCATGATGAGCGTATAAAAGGAATATACCTCAAACTTTCTGTAGTAAATGGAGGAATGGCTTCGGTAGAAGAAATCCGCAATGCTTTAATTGCCTTCAAAGACAGCTGCGATAAGCCCGTTTATGCATACGGAAGTTTTTACGATCAAAAATCCTATTATCTTGCTTCGGTTGCCGACCAAATTGTTGTTCATCCTATGGGTTCAGTTGATTTCCGTGGGTTGGGCGGAGAAATGATGTTTTTTACCAATGCTCTCGATAAACTTGGCATTGATATGCAAATAATAAGGCATGGGAAATTCAAAGCTGCTGTTGAGCCTTTTATGCTTGAACAAATGAGTGAAGAAAACCGTGAACAACAGCTTGTTTATATGGGAAGCCTTTGGAATCACATGCTCCGGGGGATATCTGCCACACGCTCAATTTCAGTTGACCGATTAAACGAGATGGCCGACGAGGTACAAACTTTTAATCTTGGAACCGAAGCTGTAGAAGCAGGGCTGGTTGATGCTGCAAAATATAAAGATGAAGTTCTGGATGATTTACGTATAATTATCGGGAATGAAAATGCAAAAGAAATTCCGGTGGTTGGTGTTGCCCGATATGTCAAAGCACCCGGTAAAGAAAAAGGGAAATCCTTCAGCAGAAACAAAATAGCAGTTATATATGCCAGCGGCGATATCGGGTTATCAATGGGAGGTGATGCGATTATTGGGGAAGATCTGGGCAGGGAAATAAGAAAAGTACGCAATGACAGCTCATATAAAGCAATAGTTCTTAGGATAAATTCTCCCGGAGGAAGTGTTTTCGATTCAGAAATCATCTGGCATGAAGTAAAACTTGCTGCTGAAGAAAAAACAATGGTGGTCTCTTTTGGCGATGTTGCAGCTTCAGGCGGCTATTATATTGCCTGTCCCGCCGATCGGATTGTTGCTCATCCGAATACAATAACAGGTTCAATCGGAATTTTTGGAATGATCCCCAATATTGGAGAGTTATTAAACGATAAGCTGGGAATTACTACTGATGTTGTAGAAACCAATGAACATTCTAATTTTATGTCATTAACCCGTCCCTTAACTGATTACGAAAGGCATCTGCTCCAGAAAAGCATCGAAGATGGTTACGACTTGTTTGTCAGCCATGTTGCCAATGGACGTAATTTGACAAAAGAGCAGGTCGATGAAATAGGACAAGGCCGTGTCTGGAGCGGCGAAAATGCTTTGGAAATAGGTTTAATTGACCAATATGGGGGACTTCAGGACGCGATTGTACTGGCTGCTGAGATTGCCGGTATCGAAAACTACCGGACCATAGCACTTCCTTCTCAGCCCGATCCTTTGGAGCAATTTTTTAAATCAGGTACTGAAAACCTGCGAGCCCGATTCCTCAAAAATGAACTGGGAGAAAGCTACACATATTACGAACAGCTGAAAAAACTTTCTCACATGAACGGCATCATTGCCCGGATGCCTTATGATGTTTCAGTTAATTAGTTGATATTTAAACAAAAGCCGCCTCAAAATGAACTCTGATGCGGTTTTTGTTTGCCTGGCATTCTTCTGCGAATCTGTTTTTTTTAGAAGAAACTACTGGAATTGAAAAAAACCGTGTTGCAAGCGACACGGTTTAATAAAACTATTTCATTTAAAAAAGACTTCTAACTAGCCTTTAGCCGGCGTATGCTCGATCTGTCCATTCTCATTTGTGCATATTCATGGGTAATAAGGAGACTATCTGTTTTCTCTGAAGGCATTTCATACATTGCGTCATTCATAATACTTTCACAGATAGAACGTAACCCGCGGGCTCCCAACTTAAATTCAATTGCTTTTTCTACGATATATTCAAGTGCTTCTTCTTCGAATTCAAGACTTATTTTATCAATTTTGAAAAGCTTTTTATATTGTTTTATCACTGAATTTTTTGGTTCAGTAAGAATACTTCGCAGGGCATCTTTATCCAGAGGATCAAGATGAACCAATACGGGTAAGCGTCCTATAATTTCCGGAATTAATCCAAAAGATTTCAGATCTTGCGGTGCAATATACTGCAACAGGTTTTCCCGCTCAATGCGTTCAACTTCCTTGGCGGCACTATACCCTATAACTTTAGTATTAAGCCTGTTGGCAATTTTACGCTCAATACCATCGAAAGCTCCTCCGCAAATAAACAAGATATTTTTAGTATCAACCGGTATCAGTTTTTGTTCCGGATGTTTTCTTCCTCCCTGGGGTGGAACATTTACAACAGAACCTTCCAAAAGTTTAAGCAAACCCTGCTGCACACCCTCCCCCGATACGTCGCGGGTAATAGATGGATTATCGCTTTTACGGGCAATTTTATCGATTTCATCAATAAAAACAATTCCACGTTCAGCAGCCTCAACCACATAATCAGCAGCCTGTAACAGGCGAGTCAGTATACTTTCGATATCTTCACCTACGTATCCTGCTTCGGTAAGAACGGTTGCATCAACTATAGTAAAGGGCACATGAAGCATTTTGGCGATTGTCCGTGCCAGAAGAGTTTTTCCTGTGCCGGTTTCACCAACCAAAATGATGTTTGATTTTTCAATTTCCGTTTCGTCTTTATCGAATGGCTGAGTTAATCTTTTGTAATGATTATATACAGCTACCGAAATTATTTTTTTGGCTTCATCCTGTCCAACTACATACTGATCAACAAATTCCTTAATTTGTTTGGGTTTAAGAAGCTGTACACCTGCCAAATCAAAAACATTATCTTTTTTTGTTTCTTCCTGGATAATTGAATATGCCTGTTCGGCACAGCGATCACAAATATGACCTTCTATTCCAGCAATTAAAAGGGTTACTTCCTTTTTCTCGCGACCACAAAAAGAGCATTTATCCATTCTGATTTTATTAGCCATTCCTATTTATTTTGTCTTTGGTCTAAACAGGATCTCATCGATCATTCCGTATTTTACAGCCTCATCGGAAGTCATCCAGTAATCGCGATCAGCATCTTTTTCTACCTGTTTAACTGGCCGGCCGGAATGATCGGAAATTATATCGTAAAGTTCCTTTTTAATTTTCAAAATTTCACGTGCTGTAATTTCAATGTCGGATGCCTGCCCCTGTGCTCCGCCCATTGGCTGGTGGATCATAATGCGTGAATGCCTTAATGCAGAGCGTTTACCAGTGGCCCCGGCAGTAAGCAATACTGCTCCCATTGACGCAGCCATCCCGGTACAGATAGTGGCAACATCGGCCGAAATATACTGCATGGTGTCGTAAATACCCAATCCGGCATGAACATGTCCACCTGGTGAATTAAGATAGATCTGAATGTCTTTTGAAGGATCGGTGGATTCAAGAAACAGCAACTGTGCCTGAATGATGTTAGCAACGGTATCGTCAATAGGGACACCAAGGAATATTATACGATCCATCATTAACCGGGAAAATACATCCATTGATGCAATATTAAGCTGTCTCTCCTCAATAATGGTAGGAGAAATGTAATTTCCATAGGTTGAACTGTAACTTTCAAGTGTCAGGCTACTGATTCCGGTATGTTTAACCGCATATTTTTTAAATTCATTGTTTTTTTCCATCATATTATTTTTTTACCAATAATGTGTAAAGTTACAAAAAACCTTCTGAATGGCACCGGAAAATTATTTTGCCATTTCTTCAAATTCTTCTCGTGTAACTTCCTTATTTTCTACAGTAACTTTTTCTTTGATAACTTCAACTGTTTTATCCTCTAAAAGTTTATTATAAATCCGCTCTTTTTCCTCAGGTTTCTCCAATATCATTTTAGCAAAAGATTCAAGTTGTTCCTCGGGAGCATTGTAAATGCCATACTGACTGTATTGCGCCTGCGCCATTACTTTTGCAAAATCATAAGCTTCAGGTTCTTCCACCTTTAATTCATTTTTCTTTATTACATCATCTTTAATAAGTTGCCAGCGCAGGTCTTTCATAAAACCATTAAAGTCTTTTTCAATTTGTTCATCGGTTACTTCCTGATTGGTTTCTTTAAGCCAACGCTTCAGGAATTCTTCGGGAAGTTCAAAATTGAGTTTTTTCAGGAGCATATCGCGAATATCGGTTGCAAATCTTCTGTCGGAAGCCTGTTTCAGGCTTGCAGCAATTTCATTCTTCAGTTTTTCCCTTAGATCTTCCTCGGTTTTTATTTCGGTATCTTCACCGTAAATTTTCTTAAACAACTCCTCATTCAATTCTGCCTTATCGAATCGTGTAATTTCTTTTACGGTAAAATTAAAAGAACTGTTTAAATTATCAGCCTGTTCATGGCTAATTTTCAGCAAATGCCCTACTTCATGGCGATCCTGATATGCGGTAACCGGGTTGAAACTAAGGATATCGTCTTTTTTAGTTTCAATAAATTGATTTTTAATTTCCTCATCTTTAATCAGATTTACCGACAGAAGAACGCCTTCAGCCTGAATTCCATTTTCAGTTTCCTGACCATTTTCATCAATTTCCCTAAAATCGCCCCGAACCAGAGAATCTTCTTTTACTTCTTCAACATCCACACTTTGACCCATCTGAGAAACAATCATTTCCACCTGCTGGTCAATCATTTCATTTGAAACTTTTATAGTATAATATTCCACTTTATCGTTTTCATCCACTGCAACATCAACATCAGGAGCCAAAGCAACATCAAAAGCAAATTCAAAATTTTCATCTTTTTCCCAATCAATAGGTTTCTGATGTACATTACTTGAAAGCGGTTCGCCCAAAATCCGGATTTTTTCCTCCACAAGATAGCGCGTAAGATTTTGAGAAAGCATTTTGTTGATTTCATCAGCAAGTACAGCTTTCCCAAATCGTTTCTTAATTAACCCCATTGGTGCTTTTCCAGGTCTGAATCCTGGGACAGAAGATTTCTGACGGTAATCTTTCAGTGTTTCTTCCACTGTTTTTTCGTAATCCGATTTTTCAATCAGAAGTTTGATTACAGCATTTATGTTGCCGAAATTTTCTTTGGTAATATTCATTTTTATCTAACTAATTATTTTTTTTAGGTATCTGATATCTGAGAAGGAGAACTCATTATTTTAACTGTTATTCAATCCGCAAAACTATTTTTAAAGATCAGGATTGACAGTGCTGTCACATATTTGAACTTATTACTTAAAGCCACCGCCGGTTATTCCCTACGGAAAGGGCCGGCGGTGCTGTGCGGACGAAGGGACTCGAACCCCCACGCCATATGGCACCAGATCCTAAGTCTGGCGCGTCTACCAATTCCGCCACGTCCGCGAAACAGGGCGCAAATGTAATTAATTTTTTTATAAAAAAAGAACGTTTACCTCCATTCAACAACGGTTCCCCTGCTTTCATTTTGAAGTTCGAGAGGAAGAGCTTCCTTTATTTCCCTCCAAAGAAGGTTTATCAACTTATGCTTTGAAAAATGTCTTGAGTATGCAAGGCTTACTTCGCGTAACGGCTTCAGATTGCTGAATGAGCGGACATTATTCAACCTGCTTTCAGACATACCCAGTTTAGCAAGTTCAGGAATTAAGGTTATACCACCCTCTCTGTCTATAATATTCATAAGCGTTTCAAGAGAACCTGCCTCAAAATGAAAGGGCAATTCACTGTCCAGTGTCCCTAAAAATGAACAAAGATTAATAACCTGATCGCGGAAACAATGACCATCGCTAAGCAGCCAGACTTCAGGAATAGCAATATCTTTTAAGGTAATGGTTTCTTTTCTGTGCAAGATATTTTCAGGATGTATGTACACAAGCATTTCTTCATAAAACAATGGCTTTTCAATTATCTTTTCTTCTTTAAGGGGGGTTACCAGCACACCTACATCAATAAGATCTTTCTGCAAAAGATTCACAATTTCTCCGGTAGTTTTCTCAACCACTTTTATATGGATATTTGGATATTTTTTTTTGTAACGCCCAATAAATATTGGCAACAAATATGGTGCAAGCGTAGGAATAATGCCTATGCGCAACATTCCGGAAACCTCATGCTTATGTTCTTTAATTATATTATTTATTTCTTCCGACTGTTTTAGAACAGCCCGTGCCTGTTCGAGAATACGTTGGCCTACATCGGTTGGGATAAGGGGTTGTTTGCTTCGATCAAAGATAATAACCTCTAAATCTTCCTCCAGCTTTTTGATTTGCATTGAAAGCGTAGGTTGCGTAATAAAGCAGGATTCAGCAGCTTTACCAAAATGACGGTAAGTATCAACCGCAACTATATACTCCAGTTGAGTAAGTGTAATCATTAGCGTATGAATTTAGCGGCAAAAATAGAAATTATCTATGGTAAAAAAAAATAGAGTGTGATAATCGAAAAATTGCGTTAAAATTTAAAATGGATTTGTTCGTTTAACCAACATGAATTAAGTTCGTCGGTTATTTCAGGTGATTAATAACAATAAGATTTTCACAAATTTTTTACAATGAAAACAACATATATAATCCTGATGCTTTTGATGTTGATTGCTTCATCATGCGGTCCCTCCGATGAGGAGAAAGCTAGTGCTAAGCTGCGGCAGGCAAAGGCTCTGCTGGAAAAACACGATACCCTTTCTGCCCTTCGTCAACTCGACAGCATATCGGGGTTATATCCCAAAGCAGATTATGCGGTCAATGCTTCCACTAACCTAATTAAGGAAATTCAGTTTGACCTGCTCCACCAAAAAGAGGCGCAACTGGATTCTCTTAAATTAAAAATTGGAATTCTCGAGAAACCCTTTCAAAAGGAAAAAACAGAATTTGACAGATATACTCAATACATTCATAAACGTCAAAATTTTGAGCGGGCATGGGATCGTTCCTTTATTAAGGTTCATCTTGATGAGCGTGGTGAAATATATCTTAGCAGCAACTATTATGGTAAGAATTGGCTGAATCATACAGCCCTTCGTGTTTACGACCAAAAGATTGATGCCAGAACAGAAGAAATTCCGATTGGCAGCACCGACAATCACCACAGCGATTTTATGGAAGCAAAATGGGAAAAGGTAAGTTACCGAAAGGGGAAAGATAACGGAGTAATGGAATTTATAGCAAAAAACTCAAACCGGAACCTGAAGGCGGTGTTTTTAGGAAAAGAATATTACTACATTATCCTGGAAAGTTACGATAAACAAGCAGTTATCGACGCACTGGCACTTTCGAAGGCTCTGCTGCAAAAAAGAAAAGTGGAGGATGAAATTCAATCCCTTAAAAAGAAACTAAACCTTACATAATCTTTTCCACTGCATCAGGAGGATCTGCAAGAACAGCCCTGTTTTGATTTATAACAATTGGCCGGTGAAGCAGACGTGGATTTTCAGTCAGGACTTTAATCCACTCATCATCCGACAGTACAAGCCCCATATAGTGATCTTTGAACTGCTTTTCCTGGATACGGATGAGTTCAAACGGTTTTTTACCGGTTTTTTCAACAACTTCTCTTATTTCACTATCAGAAATGCCTTCAGTAATGTACTTTTTAACTTCAAGTGTGAATCCTTTTTCCTCAAGATATTTCAAACCTGCACGGCTTTTAGAGCACCGGGGGTAATGATAGATTTTCATAACTATTTGATGCTGTTTTTTAATAAAGTTGTAAAAATCTTCCTGGGCTCTGTAAGTTGCATCAAAATTATTTTTGTTGTAATTGTTTTGCAGCAATGGGTCCAGAATTCGTGCTTTGGTATTGTCACGAAGCTGAATGTTCAACATTTCTTTCAACTCCTTTTTAATTTCGGTATCATAAACCGGACAGGCAACTTCCAACCGACGGTTAAAATTTCGGGGCATCCAGTCAGCTGAGGAAATAAAGATTTTTTCTTCCCCACCATTTCCAAACAAAAAGATACGTGAATGTTCGAGGTATTTATCCACAATGCTTACAGCTTTTACATTGTCTCTGCACTTTTTGTCAATTCGCAAACCAAAAATTCCTCTGACAATAAGGTGCATTTTTACTCCAGCTTTAGCAGCCTTATAGAGTTGGGACATCATTTCCGGATCGATAAGGCTGTTCATCTTCAGAATCATCCAGGCTTGCTTACCCTGTTTGGCGAGTTCAATTTCATTATTGACATGCTTCAGAAATACATCCCGCATATAGAAGGGGCTAATTACCAGGTGCTCATAATGATTGTGGCGGTAATTTTGCTTAAAAAAACTAAAAACCATTTCCACTTCATTGGCAATTCGCTGATCGGCTGTAAGAATTCCATCATCAGCATAAACCCTGGCAGTCCCTTCATGGAAATTTCCGGTACCTATGTAAGCATAGTTTCTGTCTCCATTTTCCTCTTTTCTTTTCACCCAGGCGAGCTTGCAATGAATTTTCATTCCAGGAATGCCGTTAATTACATTGGCACCTTCTTCCTGAAGCTTGTTCGACCACATAATATTTGCTTCCTCATCAAATCTGGCTTGCAATTCAATTACCACAGTAACTTTTTTCCCGTTTCTGACAGCATTTAATAGGGCATTAACAACCCTTGAAGCAGGCGCTACCCGATAAATTGTAATTCCAATTTCCTTCACCTGCGGATCAATTGCTGCCTCCCTTAAAAAATCGATTAGGTGATTAAATGTCTGATACGGAAAATGCAGCATGACATCTTTATTTCGCAATACGCGTAAAATGCTGGTATGTGGTGGCAAATCCTTATGTCTGAAGGGAGGAAGTTTGGTATAATAATGCCTTTTCTTTCCAATTTCAGGAAAATCCATAAAATCTTTATGGTTGTGGTATTTGCCTCCCGGAACTGCATTTTCTTCATTATCCAGCTTCATTTTCTTCAATATGAAATCCAGCAGATCCTGCGGAATTTCCCTATCATAGATTAGCCGGACGAGTTTTCCTTTTTTACGTTTTTTGAGGCTACTACTCATTTTTTCGATAAAGCTTTTCGATATATCGTCATCAATATCCAGCTCTGCGTCGCGGGTTATTTTAATGGTGTAGGCTTCATACAGGTCGTAATCAAAATAAAAAAAGAGATCATCAAAACAATACCTGATAACATCATCCAACAGCATTACGTATGTTTTCTTTTTTTCTTTTGGAAGAACAAGGAAACGTGGAACTGTCCGGCCTGGAATCCGAATCAGGGAATAGGCAATTTCCTTCGGATCTGAAAATTTCATCAGCTTTACAGCAAGATAAACCGACCTGTCACGTAAATAGGGAAACTTATTTTTTTTGCTCAACATAATAGGAACCAGGTTTGGCAAAACTATTTCATAGAAATACTTCTTTACAAAAATTCCCTGTTTATGATTGAGTTCCTTTTCATTGATTATGAAAATATTATTTTGATTCAGCTCAACAAGAATATCTTTTAGTATTTGCTGAACCTTTAACTGCTGCCCGTAAACATTATCAAGAATCTTATCGTGCAATTCACGGGGAGTAAAGTTTCCAAGCAAGTTTTCTTCATCTTTTCCCAGGTCAACCATCCGTCTGACTGTAGCCACCCGTACCCGGAAAAATTCATCGAGGTTATTTGAAAAAATGCCTATGAAACGTATGCGCTCAAACAAAGGTGTATTTGGATCCTCAGCTTCCTGTAATACTCTTTCGTTAAAAGACAGCCAGCTAATTTCCCTGTTAAAAAAATGATTGTTTGAATACATACAATGAAAATTAAAAAAAATGCCCCGTATTGCTGCTTAATTAAATCATTTCTTAAAAGTATGAAAAAAATCCCATTAAAGCGAGATGATTAAGTTCCCGGTCATTGGCCTCCAAATTCCATCAGGTAGGCTTTCATTAAACCATCAAGATCCCCATCCAGAACAGCATTTGCATTTCCGGTTTCATAATTTGTCCGCAGGTCTTTCACCATTTTATAAGGTTGAAGCACATAAGAACGAATCTGAGATCCCCATTCAATCTTCTTTTTTTGGGATTCAATTTCCATCTCTTTTTCCCGTTGTTTGCGCAATTCCATTTCATAGAGCTGTGACTTTAACAGCCGGAGTGCATTCTCCTTATTTCCTCCCTGTGTCCGGCTCTCCGTATTTTCAATTACAATTCCTGACGGAGCATGCCTTAAGCGTACACCTGTTTCCACTTTGTTCACATTCTGACCTCCTGCTCCACCACTGCGGAATGTTTCCCAGCTGATATCTGCAGGGTTAATCTCAATTTGGATGGTATCATCAACCAGTGGAGCTACATAAACAGAAGTAAACGAAGTCATTCTTTTATTTTGGGCATTAAAGGGTGATAACCTTACCAACCGGTGCACTCCATTTTCACTTTTCAGATAACCGTATGCAAAATCTCCTTCTACTTCCACCGTACAGCTTTTTATTCCAGTCTCATCTCCCGGCTGCATATCAGCCACTTTAATCCGGTATCCTTTAACTTCACACCACCGGGTATACATCCTGAAAAGCATTTCTGCCCAATCGTTGCTTTCGGTTCCACCGGCTCCGGCATTTATTTTTAATACCGCGCCCAGATGATCCTCTTCGTTTCGCAACATATTTTTTGTTTCCAACTGCTCAACTTTTCCTGCTGCTTCGAGATATAACTTATCTACCTCCTCCTCTGCGGCCTCACCGGTTTCGTAGAACTCACAGATAACACCAAAATCTTCAACAGCCTGATTGGCTCTTTCAAATCCACTGGTCCAATCTTTTATTGACTTAATAGTCTTCATCTGGATTTCTGCCTTTTGAGGATTTGACCAAAATTCAGGATCTTGTGTTTTTAATTCTTCTTCTTTTAACTGAAGTTTTTTTACATCGTAGTCAAAGATGCCTCCTCAGCGCATCCCGGCGCTCCAGAAGGTCTTTTATCTGGTCTTTTAAAATCATGGTTTCAACTTTATGTGAATTGCAAAGTTAACAAGAATCGTTCTTATTCCACTACTTCATTTAGATACCTGTGTATTAATTCAGGTTCAAATCCTCTGTTTTGAGCAAAACGGATAATCATTCCCATCTGCTCAAACTTACTTTTCTTTTTCACTGTTCGTGCTTTTTCCTTCATCGTTTTAAGCAATGCCAGCCGGTATTTTGTTTCATCCAGGCTATTCAGAGCTTTTTGAATCAAATCATCCGGTAATCCCTTTAGCTTAAGGGAGTGATGCATTTTTACCTTTCCCCATTTGTTAAATCTGAATCTATCGGAAACATAAGACTTTGCAAATCTTTCATCGTCGATGAATTTTTCCTTTTTCAACTGTTCAATAATCACATCAGCTTCATCATTTAATAAACCTGCTGTCGATATTTTTTGACGAATGTCGTATGAACACTTTTCCGTTCGGCTGCATTGCTTTGCCAAATTATTATAAATTTCCTGTACTGTTTTTTCTTTATCATCCATGATTTAAACTATTTTAATGGTTAAATTTATAAAATAATCCTTCAATGAATCTTAACTTCTAATCCGGATCATAAAAAACGCCTGTTTTATTCAAAACAGTCCCGTGTTTGGCAGCGTTTCTTATCAGCTGAATAAGAAACCGGGTTGTACCTAATTGAGAATATCGGTAAGTACCACCCCGTCTTTATAATAAAACACCTCTCCTGCGGTATTAAACAGTTCAACCACCACCACATAAACACCAATTGGTTGCCGCTGACCATTTTCATTTTTCCCCTTCCAGATAAATTCACCAGAGGTTCCCAGTATTTCATTTTTTGCAATATGTTGCACAAAACGTCCAGCTGAATCAAATATGGAAATATTGGCTGCATAACCTGGTTTAACCAGTTGATACCGAATGATGTATTCATCATTGTACCCATCATAGTTTGGTGAAAATGCTTCAGGCTCAAAAGTCACTACAGGCTTTCCCTGAAGCGTACTCTGAGCCTGCGAGTTCTCATAACCAGGCGTTCCATAACCTGCATCACCCGAGGCAGAATGCCAATTATCAGGAGAACTTGTTGATTCAGTAAAGGAAATTCTTTCCAACGATACACCTTCTTTATCGGCCAGAAAAAGAGAATGCATTTCTTCCCGATACTTCAATTCATCCAGAATCTCAAGGTTCTCGTTCAATAAAACAACATAATCGTCATCGTTATTAAATGAGGGCATATCTGAAACCTGTTGAAAACAATCGAAACATTTTATCCGGAAGTAACGAAAAACTTTACATGTATCTTTTGTAATTACCATATATCTCTCCGGTGGAATTACATAATTTCTTCCCGCCAGATTATGAATCTGGGTAAGTTTCAACTCTTTATCACGTGAGGCAAGAAATAGCCTTCCGACAGGAATTTCTCTTTCCGAAGCATTATATATCTCAACATAATCTTCTCCATCGGGAAAGGGATTAAAAAGAATTTCACTCAATAACAATTCACCGGGCCGGGCCGGAGGATAAATTTTTTCTTCAGCAGAAACCACTACCTCATCCAGAATTACTTTATCCACTGAATAATGAGTTGATAAATAACAAACGATTTGAATAGAATCACCTGATAGTCCTTTGCTGATGGCATTTACTGTTCCCCAATTTCCTGCATTTTCCCCATTTTCATGAAAAAGAATTTCTTCACCACCATCAAGAACATAGAAAGACTTCATGTATTTTGAACTGGTATTTGCACCGCTGCCTGTTTCAGCAGAAATTAATTTAACCGATATATTTTCCCGCTTTGCAATATTAATCCATTCCGAACGCCAAATCACCTCTCCATTAACATCATGTACTTCAAATCTTCCGCCTGACGTAGAAACGGTTTTGGCATAATCGGTGGAATCAAAAAGCTCAACCCCTGAGAATTCAAGCGTCCATGAAGTGATGTCCGACATATCGGAATGGACACTTCCATCATTATTGCCATGAACTCCTTTCCCGGGAATTGAAAAGCTTTCATGCCAAATTTCCTGTGCCTGAGCCGGATTAAACATCCACAGCAAACAGATTGTTAAGGATTTTAGATAATTCTGGGCCATTTTGATACAATTAATGGCAAATTAGTAATTTTACGGAAAATAATTTCAATCAATTAAAGAGTTTTTAATACAGAAAAAGATTTATAATGAAAGTTGCAATTGTAGGAGTGAGCGGAGCAGTAGGTCAGGAGTTTCTGCGTGTTCTGGATGAGCGAAATTTCCCTTTGGATGAATTGGTATTGTTTGGTTCGGCCAGGAGTGCAGGAACAAATTATGAATTCAGAGGGAAACAATTAACGGTAAAGGAATTAAAACATAACGATGATTTTAAAGACATTGATATTGCTTTAACCTCAGCCGGGGCAGGAATTTCAAAGGAATTTGCATCCACCATTACAAAACATGGAGCGATAATGATTGATAATTCCAGTGCCTTTCGTTATGAAAAAGATGTGCCGCTTGTTGTACCTGAAGTAAATGCCGAAGATTCCAGAAACCGTCCACGAAATATTATTGCCAATCCAAATTGTTCTACCATTCAAATGGTAGTGGCACTTAAACCCATCGATAACCTGTCAAAAATTAAACGCATAAGGGTTGCTACCTATCAGGCAGCCAGTGGTGCAGGAGCTCAGGGAATTGCAGAGCTCGAACAGCAGGTAAAAGAAGTAGCTGAAGGGAAAGAACCTACCGTAAGTAAGTTTCCCTATCAGCTGGCTATGAATATCATACCCCATATAGATGTCTTCCTCGATAACGATTACACAAAGGAGGAGATGAAAATGAACTGGGAAACAAAAAAAATTATGCACACTGAAGCAGAAGTGAGCGCAACCTGTGTGCGTATACCTGTTGCCAGGGCTCATTCCGAAGCCATTTGGGTAGAAACGGAAGAGTCTCTCTCAGTGCAACAGGTAAAAGATGCTTTCTCCCATACCGACGGACTGTCGGTTGTAGATAATCCGGCAGAAAAACAGTATCCGATGCCACTGTTTGTTTCGGGCAAGGACGATGTTTATGTCGGACGAATCAGAAAAGATATAACCGACCCCCGGTGCATCACTTTTTGGTGTGTAGGTGACCAAATCAAAAAGGGTGCAGCATTAAATGCAGTGCAGATTGCCGAATGGCTGATTAAAGAAGGGGAAGTCAAATAAAACAGGCAGAATTTCATATTTGATAAAATAAAATGCCTGGCAAACCGGGCATTTATTATTTTTTTACAACACTAACACCTCTCAACATGGAAAATATTGGAAAGATTGAATTAAGACAACTGAGTATTACCGATTATGAAGAATTAAAGGAATCATTGCTCCAGGCATACGCTGCCTGGCCTGAAGATTACTGGAAAGAAAACGATATAAGAAAGTTGATTCAGATTTTTCCTGAAGGACAATTAGCTATTGCAGTAGACGGTATTGTTGTTGGTTCAGCATTATCCATTATTTTAAAATATGAACTCTTTGGAGATGATCATACTTACGAGGAAATAACTGGTAAATATACATTCAATACCCATACTCCAAAAGGAAATACACTTTATGGAATAGATGTTTTTATACGGCCGGAATACAGGGGAATGAGATTGGGACGGAGATTATATGATGCCCGAAAAGAACTGTGTGAACGGCTTAACCTTAAAGCCATTATTTTTGGAGGAAGAATTCCAAACTACCATCTGTATTCTGATAAATTATCGCCAAAAGAATATATCTACAAAGTTAAGTACAGAGAAATATTTGATCCAACCCTTACTTTTCAGTTATCAAATGATTTCCATGCAAAAAAAATTTTAAAGGGCTATATGCCAGGAGACAAAGAGTCAGAAGAATATGCTGTACTTCTGCAATGGGATAATATTTATTACCAAAAAATGACAGATAAAGCCATCGCCTATAAATCGGTGGTCAGGTTAGGGCTAATACAATGGCAAATGCGTTTATATAAAGATATAAATGAATTGTTTACACAGGTGGAGTATTTTGTAGATGCTGTTGCGAGTTATAAAAGCGATTTTATTTTATTTCCCGAATATTTTAATGCACCCTTGATGGCCGATTACAATCATCTCAGCTATGCTGAAGCCATTCGTAAACTGGCGGAATATACTGAAGAAATAAGGGAAAGATTCATGAATCTGGCAGTTACCTACAACATAAATATTGTCACCGGAAGCTTTCCGCTGGTACGTAACAACAACCTTTACAATACGGGTTATTTATGCCGCCGTAACGGCACCTATGAAACCTATGAAAAAATCCATATTACCCCCGATGAGATAAACACCTGGGGTTTATCGGGTGGAAATGAAATTAAAGTTTTCGAAACCGATTGCGGGCCGGTAGGTATTTTAATCTGTTATGATGTAGAATTCCCGGAATTATCGCGATTGCTGGCTCAGCAGGGAATGAAAATATTATTTGTACCCTTTCTTACAGATACACAAAACGGATACTCCAGAGTTCGCTATTGTGCCAGGGCACGGGCCATTGAAAATGAATGTTATGTTGCCATTGCCGGTTCAGTAGGAAATTTACCAAAAGTAGAAAACATGGACATTCAGTTTGCCCAATCCGTGGTTTTTACGCCCTGCGATTTTTCATTTCCAACTACAGGTATAAAAGCCGAAGCAACACCTAATACTGAAATGATTCTGGTTGCAGATGTTGATCTGGATCTTCTGAAGGAATTGCATAATTTTGGTTCAGTACGCAACCTGAAAGACCGCCGTAACGATTTATATTCAGTGTGTTTAACACCTGAAACAACAAGCTCAAAGCAGAAAGGACAGGTAATAAAAAGTTAAATGTATGTCTGACATTTGTCCCAACTTTTATTCCTCTTCTTCCCATGTAATGTCATAAAGATAATCGTTGTAAGGAAATCGCTGGGAATGTATCGACTTTACCAAGTCGTATAGGGTTTTTTTCAGTTCTTCAATATTATCTTTCTGAGTTGCAGAAATAAACAGAGCAGGTACATTCTTTTTTGCCATCCATGAATTTTTCCACTCTTCAAGTGTAATGTTTTCCTGGGTTTTAGGGGTTAAATCGTCTGGATCTTTTTCGATGGAATGAAAAGCATCAATTTTATTAAAAACAAAAATAGTTTTCTTATCGCCGGCATCAATATCTTTTAATGTATGATTTACTGTATCGATTTGTTCTTCAAAACCCGGATGTGAAATATCCACAACATGCATAAGAACATCAGCCTCCCGTACTTCATCGAGGGTTGATTTAAACGATTCCACCAAATCATGAGGCAGTTTACGGATAAATCCAACTGTATCTGCAAGCAAAAACGGTATATTTCCCACAACTACCTTCCTTACAGTAGTATCGAGAGTGGCAAACAATTTATTCTCGGCAAAAACTTCCGATTTCGACAACAGGTTCATGAGGGTTGATTTCCCAACATTTGTATAACCTACTAAAGCCACCCGTACCATTTTTCCCCTGTTTTTTCTTTGTGTGGCTTTCTGTTTGTCAATTTTCTTCAGTTTATCCTTCAAATGGGCGATTTTATCAAGAATAATCCTGCGGTCGGTTTCAATTTGTGTTTCTCCGGGGCCACGTAATCCAATCCCCCCCCTTTGCCGCTCAAGGTGAGTCCACATTCGGGTAAGCCTTGGGAGCAGATACTGATACTGCGCAAGTTCAACCTGTGTCTTGGCATGAGCTGTTTTTGCCCGTCGGGCAAAAATATCAAGGATGAGATTTGTGCGGTCAAGAATCTTGCATTCCAGCTTTCGTTCAATGTTTCTCAATTGTGTGGGAGACAGTTCATCATCAAAAATGACGGTATCAACCTCCATTTCTTTAATGTATATCCCTACCTCCTCCAGCTTACCTGGCCCAACAAATGTTGAAAAATTGGGAACATCAATTTTCTGAGTGAACTTCTTTAAGACTACGGCACCGGCAGTATCAGCTAAAAATTCCAATTCTTCGAGGTATTCTATCGCTTGTTTTTCTTCCTGGTTTTTATAGATTAACCCTACAATTACAGCTTTCTCTGCAGGCATTCTCGTTTCAATCATATTGTGGGTGCTAAGCATAAAAAACTCCTGACCCTGTTGGGATCAGGAGTATAAATATCTTTATTTTGGTTTATTGCAGTTGAAAATTAATCGGCACAGTATAAGATACACGTACCGGTTTTCCTCTTTGTTTTCCAGGTTTCCATTTTGGAAGCATGCTAACTACCCGAAGGGCTTCCTTATCGAGTGAAGGGTCTACTCCCCTGGCAATACGCGGTTCAGAAACGCTGCCGTCGGCATCAACAACAAAAGTTACATAAACCCTTCCCTGAATGCCGTTCTCCTGCGCTATCACCGGATACTTAATGGAATTGGCAATAAATTGTCTCAAAGCAAGTTCTCCTCCCGGAAATTCCGGCATTTCTTCAACTATAAAAAATACCTGGGTGTCTTCCTCTTCTACTTCTTCTTTGGTTTGAACAACCGGTGCCACATCAATAATCATATCGTCAGTAACTTCGGTATCTTCAATTTTAAGCTCATCTTCAATTTCCACCTCATCGTCAACAATATTCAGTACTTCAACAACCTGTGGCGGTGGCGGTGGCGGAGGTTTTATTTCCTGTTCCCGGGTAATCGGAATGATTTCTTCTTCAATTTCCTGCATTTGCATCTGCCCCAGAGATTCTGTTTTTTTGGGTGAAGTATTATACTCAAAAGCCGCCAGAGTTAAGCCTAATGCAATTACCAAACCCATTAAAAGAAAAACATTTCTTTTACTTTCAAGGTCTGCTTTCGGTGATTTTTTAACTTCCATTGTTTTTATTTTTATTATTTCTTTTTACTAATCCACCCCAATTGCGAGGGGCTAAAGATAAAAAATAATTATTATTTGCAAATCAATTTTTTTTATATTTAAAAAGGCAGTACAAATCCCTGCAATGAACACTGTTCATGTTCTGTTTTATCCAGTTCCTTATCAGTAAAATTACTACAAAAACTTTACCACAACATACAAATCCAAAAAAATAATTTTATATATTTGCCTCGCATCTTTAAACAAGCATTCCGATTTACATGCATCATGAAATGGGGCATTAGCTCAGTTGGCTAGAGTGCTTGACTGGCAGTCAAGAGGTCATCGGTTCGACTCCGATATGCTCCACCTGAAAATCAAGGAGTTGTAGTATATACTACAACTCTTTTTCTTTTAATACATACCAGATACATACCGAAACAGCTGGTTATGGGAAAGAAAAGGCTACAAAAAGAAAACCGCCTCAAATGAAGCGGTTTTAAATTGAAATCCGAAATATACTGCTAAGCAACTACAACCGAACCAATGTACTTGCTGTTAGCAAAATAGGGTCATTACGACTTGTCTATTATAGTGGTTGGCGTTTAATAATGGATGAAATTGTTATTTATAAAAAGGGATGTAACCCCTTTTTAATAATAATTTTGAAACAGATTTGTTTGCGAAAAAGATATTATGAATCATTTGTGGCCAACAAAATTTTAGGATAGCTGGTTGTCCGGGCAGATTATGAAACTTATATTTTTATCCGGTTAGCAATGATTCTATATGAATGTTTGAATTTTAGAAAAAAGAATTAATTAAACAGAGTCAGCGTATTAAATTATATCAATTTAAAATGAATAAAATGAAAAGAATCATAGTATTGTTTGTCTTAACAATGACAATTTCTATTTGTAGTTTTAGCGGGTATTCCTTTTCACTTCCCGAAACTGGAACAGATGGTCCGACGCATTCGAAAACAGTGAAAATTCCACTTTACGGGTTGTTTGAAATCCAAATCGAAAACAAATCGGAATATGTTAATCCTTTTATCGAAGTTGAGTTAAATTCGATTTTTACTTCGCCCAAAGGCCGGAAGGTCAATTTTTTTGGGTTTTATGACGGCGACAGCAAGGGCGGGCAGGAAGGTCATATCTGGAAACAGCGCTTTATGCCGGACGAGTCAGGAAAATGGTCGTACGAAATCACATTTTCTGACGGCACGCCCGGTGCATCCGGCGATTTCGAGTGCGTGGAAAAAGATGCCAAACCGGGCTTTTGGACCCTTGATCCACAAAACCCACATTGGTTTAAAACCATTCGCGGCGAGCGTTTTATGCCGTTGTCCATGCATGCCAGCTGTGCACTCACACCCATCGACTGGCAGGACGCCATTGAGTGGTGCAGGGTGCACGAATACAATACCATTGTCACCCGCACTATGAATCGTTCCAACTGGCCTGATGGTTATCATAACGTTACAGCATTTGCCACTGCCGACGAATCCAAAAAGGAAGTGGATTATGATCGCATGAACCTACGGATGTGGCACGAATGGGATCAAATGCTTCTAGCGGCAGGTGACGCAGGAGTTTACATTGGTCCCTTTGAAGGTCCTAGCGGGAAATATGGCGGTCAGGAGCGGGGTAAATATCCGCCAACTGAACTGGTCATGAACCCGGGTATCAAGGATCGGTTCAATACAGAGCGCAATCTCAGGATCATCCGATATTTCGTGGCCCGCCAGGGAGCTTTCTGGAACCTGGCTTATTGGTCTCTCGGCGGAACCGAGGTGTATTATTATGGCGTTAAGGATGAGCAGGAATTTATAGAATATGGCGAATATTTCGCCTCCATTACTCCTTGGGGACGAATGATAACAGCCCAGGATTGTGAACAATGGCACGGCGAGAACCGGCATTGGTTGTCTAAACTCAATATTCCCATAAGCCGGAAACTCAACGCTCTCCAAACCTCTATCGAAAATCCAACCCGGCCGTTATGGGGCGATGCCAGTAATGAAGGCGGTTGGATACACTCAGCCCCAATGGCAGGAAGCCGGGCCGAACAACGAACTGGTATTGGATTCGTACGGCGGATTTCCCCATGATTGACTACAGAAGGGCTATGGGAAGGCCAGGGACGCGCAAAAAAACCGTTACGCATCATTTGGGGATTTTTGTGTGCAGGAGGACATGTGATGTGGGCCGACTGGAGCTACGAAAATCCGGAAAACCATACCTATGGATCCATTGGCCGGGGATGGGTGCCAATCAAACCACTTGACCAGCATTTGTTTAAGCCAGATCAGCTTGGCGCTGATTGTGTAGGCCAAAGGCAGTTAAAAATTGCTGTTGACGCCTTACAGCAATTTGAATATTGGAAAATGAATCCGGCCAACGAACTCGTCAGGGGTAGCGATGAAGCGTATTGTCTGGCTGAATATGGAAAGCAATATATCGTATATGCTCCAAATGGGGGAATCATACGAATGAACCTGCCGGGCGCAAACGCAGGTCTTAAGGCTGAATGGCTGGATCCACGGACAGGGGAACATAGACCCATCGGTGCAATCGATGCAAGTTCGCTGTACCAGATTCAGGCACCTGATAATAGTGATTGGGTATTGTTGATTCGATGATTAACGGAACCTTTTGAAAATTCAGAGTATGTCTAACTAACTGCTTTCTTCAATTGCACTTGCTAGCTTAAAATAGATACCGACAAATGAATATATTGACAACAACTATTTCATCGATTCAATAACACTTTATTCACTTATTATGAAAAAAACAGTATTCATTTTACTACTCTTTGTGATAGTATTCGAATCCTGCAATGATAGTGGTAATGTGGTTTTGAAGAATCAAAATGTTGCTTTTACCTTTGAGGAAGGGAGTTATTCACTAATTGGGCTTACTGATCTTAAAACGGCAAAAGAGCATATCTCTACCCGCACTCCTTCCAAAGAACTGTGGCAGCTTTCTTTTGCCAGGGATGAGAAGATTATTACAACCACAAATAAATTATCTCAACCGGGAAAAGGGACCATAATAAAAAACAAAAATGCAGGACAGACAGTCAAGATATTATGGGACGATCTGGGGTTTCCTGAATTAAAAGATGTAAAAGTGGAGGTGGTGATTAATCTTCCTGACAAAACGGGAATCGCCGACTGGCATATAAATGTTAACAATGAATCGAAAGAATGGGGACTATGGGATTTATCATTCCCCAAAATCACAGGTTTTCTAGACTCCATTAATTATGATATTTACGGTACATTTGGAAACCATGGTGGAAGTTCAGAATCATGGGGAGCTCTTTACAAAAACTATAATGGAAGACAGGACATAAACTATCCGGGCGGATATGGTGATATGTCTATGCAGTTTATAGGAGCAAATAATGGAAGAAATGGCATCTATATGGCTACCCATGATCCCCTGGCATGGAAAAAGAAATTTGTTATTGAACCGGGTAATGAGTACTATGTAAAAGTATATGCTGAAGATATGGGAGTTCCGGGGTCTGACTTTAATGACCCCTTCCCTTTTATGTTCGGTGTATTTCAGGGAGACTGGCTTTCGGCAGCAAAGATATACCGTAAATTTGCTATAACGGCTCCTTGGGCAGCAAAAGGAAAAGTTTCTGAAGCAAAATCAACACCCCAGTCTTTTAAGGACGTAGCACTCTGGATGAGAGAAGGGGAATATTCTGTTTCAGATAAAAGGGATTATCAGAAGAGACTTGCAGAATGGAAAACTTTAGTTGATTTTTTTGGTGTTCCTCTTGGATTTCACTGGTATAACTGGAATATTTACCCATTTGACACCCACTACCCACATTTTTTCCCTGCGAAGAAAGGGGTAAAAGAATTTACACATGAGCTTACTGATATGGGAGTTCTGGTGATGCCCTACATAAATGGGAGGATAGTTGATAAGTCAAATAAAGATATTGGAGAATTTATTCCTTATGCTGCAAAGAAGCATGATAATACTACCTATCAGGAAAAATACGGTAACGGAAAGCCGCAGATGGTAATGTGCCCTACAAGTGAACCTTACCAGGATACGATAGTATCAGCAATAAGAACCCTGGCAGATGAAATAGGTGTAAACTCGGTGTATATTGACCAAATAGCCGCATCACTATCAAATCTCTGCTTTGACACATCGCACGGGCACCCTCTTGGTGGAGGAAGCTTCTGGATAGAGGGGTACAGGCAAATGCTGGGAAAAGTCCAGGACATTGCGCATGGTGATGGTCGAAATATTAGCATTACATCTGAATGTTCGGCTGAGCCATATATGGATGGCCTTGACGGATTCCTGATGGTCAATCCCAGAAGTGATAAATCTATACCACTGCTGCCTGCAGTCTATTCAGGTTATACAATCTATTTTGCCAGCCCGGGCGGGATGGGATCAGACATCAAGTTTATTTCCACGTTGGGCCGGGATGTCCTGTGGGGCTGTAAACCGGGCCGGTTTAGTTATGATGCATTATTCAAACCAGCGAATAAGAAAAAACTAAACTATTTCAAAACGCTCGGTCAGGCACATTATTCGGGGCGAAAATATTTTGTCTATGGAGAGTTTCTAAAACAATTTGAGTCGGATCAAAAATGTAAGGAAACAAACATCCCATTGCAGATGAGTACTTTATGGATTGCTGAAGACGGGTCTTTGGCTCTTGTTATTGCGAACTTCAGTGAAGAGGCTGTATCTTTCCCTGTTGATTTGACTTTATCCGATTATACTCCTGATGGTTCAGTATATAAAAGAACTTATGACCTTAGAAACACTACTGAATCAGATGTGAAAATTAAAAATCAAAGAATAAATGAGAGCATGGACCTGGAATCTTTGGAAATTAAAATCATCGAGATACTTAAATAACAGTGAATGAGAAATAATTTGTACCGGATGGCAGTTGCTGATGCAACAATGGGCTATTACAATGCCCTGTAAGTAGGATTTAAATAATGAAAAGTAAATATTTATCAATATTCTTCTAACTTATGCATTCGGTTGATCGTATTGACTTTATTCACTAATTTACAGGCATTAATCATCTGAATATTAACTGTAAATCGAACATGAAAATTTAAATAATAGCCTTATGAAACGACTTCTTTCACTGATTTTATTGACACTGATTGTTATCGGGTAAATGCTAAAACAAAAGATTACGATCTGAAACACGGGCCAGAAGGGGAATCCCCACTGGAAACAGGAACCCGGATTGCAGAAAAGTTTCTGAACTCTTCACATTCCCGTTATGGAAACATTCATTCCCAAACTCCGGAAAATGGCGTCGCAGCGGATGGTGTGCCGCTTGTCGGGCAGGTTATCATGGATCCCACGAATCCACTCTGGCTCGCACGCAACGAAGACACCGACGGTGACGGACGGAAAGACCGGTTCTTCATGTAAAGAAGAGGATAAACATTTTCTGCCAGATAATCTGCCAGAATTTAGTAAAAGGGAGATAAAGTATGATTTATATAAAACTATATAGGACTGATAGTAAAACAGATAACAATCAATAGAAAACAAACTCTGCTAATCAGTTTCGTTTATCTCATACACCACCAGGATGCAAAGTTGTCCCCGGCTGTTTTTCATAGTGGCAAAGTGTAAAAAGTGTAAGAAGTGTCAGTGTTCTTACACTACCTGAATACCTTACACTTTTTTATTTTTTGTCGCTGTAATTTTAACCCGATTACTGGCGCCAGGGTTCTAAATACTTTATAAAAAATTAAAATGGAAGTCCTGATCAAATTATTGCTGCAAAGTACCCTTGAAATCAAGCAAATTATGGAGAGTCCAAAACTTTTAAATAGGGCCTGCTGAAAAACTCATGGATGTTCGGTTTGACCTCAGAGAGGTCATATGCTTATAGAAACATGATGATTAGAAAGATGTTCGACCCTGGCCAGGGTCGCATAATCCGCATCAACTATTTACTATAAACATGTTATCCCTCTGGGATAATTTTAGACCAGAATAAATTTAAGTGCAGGCTTTTTTATGCCGTGCATTAAACATGTTTGCACATTATTCTTTAAAACAATCATTTATTTCATTCATTATCAATAATTAATACATTCTTCAGCAGGCCCTAAATAAATTAGGTTACGACAATATGAAAGAAGCCTAAGGATCACTGTTTTCTGAGATCCTGAGATCCTGAGATCCTGAGTGTCCTGAGTTTATAGTAAAACTTAGGAATTAAAAAACGAACGAAAAACACACAAGATTTATAACAATCAATTGTACAATCAGTTATATTAGGTTGTAGGGGGAGGGTATTATTATTTTTTATAAAATTCTCTTAAATGTCTTTTATAGATCCTGAGATTTAGGGGTTTTAAGGATCTTAGGATCTCAGGATCTCAGGAAATGGTTGAACTCAAAAGTTCACAATATTATTGTCCTCATTGCGAACCCGCCCTGCCTGGTTCGGAGGCAGTTGTTGGTAATAAAGGCCGGATCCTGTATGGAATTATTATTCCTCAGGAGGTACTCGTCAAAGAAAATGTTTTTCTTAAATAGCTTGATATACCAGTATACTAATTGCAGGTAGCTTTAGTTTCCTGACAATCAAAAAAAGTTGGAACAGATGCCATCAGCAGGAATGGCATTTATTCATGTGTCCACTTTATGGCCCAGGGATCATCCGTTTCCTCCTGAAATGTTCTTAGTTTTTCCTTTAATTCTTTTAGAATTTCGGCATATTGAGGATCGTTGGCCAGGTTCACAATTTCATCAGGATCCTCTTTCAGGTTGTAAAGTTCAAAGCGGTCGCGGTGTAAATAATCCTGAATCTTTCGTTTCCCAAAAAATTCACTCCCGGCATCCAGCTGCCCCTGCCAGGTGGCTGAACTCCACAGGTCCGATGCATTGGGATATTCCAGTCCATGGGCAATATTAAAAATGAGCTTGTAGTTTCCTTTACGTACAACGCGCATAGGATAATACATGGTGATTTCATGAAAAGTATGTGATGCATATACTTCATTCCTGCTATCGTCATCTCCTTCAAGCAGTATCGGTTTAAACGACCGGCCATGAAAATTTCCGGGCAGATAGGAAGTGTTTGCAAAATCCAGAATCGTGGGAGTTAAATCGGCCCAGGAAACAAATGCGTTTCTATCGGTATTGCCATTTTGCCCGCCGGGCAGCCGGATGATGCACGGGAGCTGAATTCCCGGTTCATAAACAGTTGTTTTAGCCCCCGGGAATGCCATGCCATTGTCCGAAATATAAACAATCAGGGTGTTTTCAAATTTGTTGTTCTCTTTCAATATTTGCATAAGCCGTTCAACCCCTCTGTCTACCCGTGTTACCGACTGGTAATATTCAGCAAGCTCGGCCCTTGTTTCAGGAGAATCGGGAAGATGCCGTGGCACCAGAACTTCTTCGGCTGAATATTCCTTTTCTTCGCAGCCGGGATGGCCGCCGGGAATGTTTCCAAATGCATCCGGATTATGTGGCCCTTCAACTTTCACACCACTTCTGTGCGGATCGTATGTACAGTAATACAGAAAAAAAGGCTGTTTTGTATTTTCAATAAAGGTTCTGCAGTTTTCCGACATCTGCACATTATTCCGGCCGGCATCTTGCAGGGTCTTGTCAAATTTGAAAACTTCTTCTGGAGCAACATGGTATTTTCCTACACGTGCCGTTACATAACCTGCCCTGCTTAAGAGTACAGGTAACGATTGTATGGTGTCAAATGCCCTGAAATGATGAAAACTGTGTATATGGCCATATAACCCGTTGGCATGATTATGTAATCCGGTTAAAATTACCGACCTGCTGGCCGTGCAACTCGCTGTAGTGCAATAGGCATTGTTAAACCGGATTCCCTCTGCTGCCAGCCGATCGAGTGCCGGTGTTTGTATTACCGGATTACCATAACAACCCACAGCATCTTTACCATGATCATCGGCAACTATAAGTACAATGTTCACAGAATTATTATCCGTTGCATAAACAGTTCCATTTACCAAAGTACAAACTATCAGCAGTATGTATAAAAAAGAAATACTATGTAAACGCATTCGTTTAAATTTTAAATCAGAAATACCAATCCATAATCAAATGTATTAAAAAACCATGAATGAGCAAGGTTAAGGAGAAAGGATTTAGCCTTTATAAAAGAAAATTATGGTTTTGTTATGGAATAAAATTACACATAATTAGAATCGTACTTTTTTGTTTTTACCTTCGGATTTTGATTTAACAGAAGCCATTCTCAGGAATATTTAATTAAAAAATCCCTCATACGGGCTGAATTTTGCAAATAACATGCATTTTTTTTTTTATAAAGAGTGGCATTCATTTATTTTTTCGATCTTTGAATAAACTATCGGTAAGAAAGAAGTTCGAGGGAGTATTTAATCAATATGAACTGGATAGTTGCAAATTAATTCATATTTCAAACCTATGATGTATTTTATTAAAACAAAAATTACGAAGCTTTTCGTCCTCATTTTGGTTTTATGGAGCTGCAGTCCGAATAGCAGCCAGGTAATAGTTACTCCGAAGGAAATAGATGACCCTTTGGTAAATCCGGGGAGAGGTTTTGCAACCACAGGCCTTTATAATGAGGATATACACGACAGGTTGCATCCCCTGAGTGGTGTGATCCAAAAAAGATGGTATTGGGATGTGTTGGAACCCGTTGAAGGAGAGATCCGGTTTTCGATGATTGACAGTGTAATTTCAAAGGCTGCTAAAAATGGACAGCAGTTAAACCTTCGGATCATGTGTCAGAATGTGGAAATGCGTATTCCGGAATGGGCAATGGCACAGGGAATCAAGCCCCCTTTTTATGATAATCCTGTTTTTTTGGAAAAACAACAGAACCTGATTAAGGCGTTTGCTGACCGTTACGATGGCGACAGCAATATTGCTTTTTTCGATATAGGAACTGTAGGACAATGGGGGGAATGGCATACCAGCAGTTCGGATGCAGAAATGCCCTCGGATGAAAATGTAATTAAAATAATCGATTTTTATTTAGATAATTTTAAAGAAACCCCACTGGTTATGCTTATCGGGGCATCGAGAGGTCCCGGACTGAAATATGCCATTGAAAAAGGTGCCGGCTGGCGTGCCGACTGCTGGGGTGACATGGGCGACAATTGGCGCCATATGGAAGATTATTATCCCGAAGCCCTGGAAACATCAAATGCCTATGATGCCTGGAAAAATGCACCTGTTGCACTGGAAACATGCTGGACAATGCAGGAATGGTACAAGCAAGGTTGGGACATCGACTATATTTTATCCAAAGCATTGGAATGGCATGCCACCGAAGTGAATAATGGCACCGAACAGATTCCGGAAGAATGGTGGCCAAAGGTCCGGGAGTTTGAAAAAAAACTGGGTTACCGGTTCGTCCTTAATCAATTACAGTATCCTTCTTCCGCATATCCTGGCGATAGTATAGACTGCTCAATGACCTGGGAAAATAAAGGCGTCGCACCTATCTATCAGCACTACCCTCTGGCATTTCTTTTTCAGTCGGTCAGGGATTCCTCCAAAACATACAGTATTGAAACAAATGAGGACATTACCAAATGGATGCCGGGAATATCCCAGGGGAAAGTCAAAATAAAAATTCCGGAGAATATGCCTCCGGAAGATTACACCCTTCTTATTGGACTTATTGACAGAAAAAGGAATAAACCTGCAATTAAACTGGCCATTGAAGGGCAAACTTCTGATGGTTGGTATCCATTGGGAAAAATTCAAATCCTTAAATAACCTGTTATAATATACAAATGTTTTAAAAACAGATGCACATGAATAATTCTAAAATGCTAAATTGCAACTATCCCATAAATAGAAAATCATCCTTTTTTATCTGTGCTGTTTTCTCTGGCCTGATGATGGTTCCGATGTTTTCTGTTTGTCAAAATAATAAAATTACCGGGAAAAATATAAAATTCATTGAATATCCGGGTTTCCCGGAGGCTCACTCCTCATGGGGTTCTATAGGTTATAACGACGCGAATAACAGTGTACATATCGGTGTGACAAACCATAAAGATAAAGTAGCTTTGTATGAATACGATGTTGCTGACGGTTCTGTAAAACTCAATGGATTTATTAACGATATGGCCCATTTGCGCCCGTTTCAGTGGCAGGGAAAGATACATTCAAAAATAATCTCAGATCCGAAAGGTAATATTTATTTTACAACAGATGGAGGTGAGTCAAGACAAGAATACCTGATGAACAATCCCAATGGGTATGCCGGGGGCTTTTTCATGAAATGGAATCCAAAAACAGACATTTTTACAAATCTGGGTATGGGCCTGCAGTACGAAAGTCTAAAAGACATTGAAATAGACACAGAAACAGGGATAATCTATGCGGTGTCTTATCCGCAGGCCCATTTTTTAGTCTATGATCCGGATAAAAATGTTTTGAACGATTTGGGTCGACTGGCGAGCGCGCATGTACCCAGGATTTTGTTTACCGATTGGTGGGGAAATTGTTATTATGTAGACTGGAGACAAAGATTGGTAAAATATGAAAAAAATACCAGGAAACTGGTATTTGCCCGTGAAAGCCTGCCTGCATTTGAAGGCACTCCGGGCTCAAAAATCATTACAGGAATAACCAGCTTTGCCAAAGATGATGAAAATGGCATTATTTATCTCATCACTTATGGGGCGAAAGTATTGGCATTCCAACCTCGTGAAAATGGCATCGGAGAAGTTAAAGACCTTGGAGGTGTTTATGATACGGGTAGTTCTGAACCCTGGCGCCCCTATGTACCCAACCTGAATTTTGGCAATAATGGAAAGCTCTATTATTTCATTGGCGGCCACGGCAATTACATACGAAATGAGAAAACGGTATTGGTAGAACTCGATCCCGGTTCAGGGCACCGTACCATCATTTACGAATATCCGCTTGATGAACTGACAGAAGTTACCGGTTCAGACGTTAAAGACAAAGAAGGAAATCTTTATTTTGCAGCCCGAAAGCGTGTTGCAAAAAGCACCAACGCTTCCGCTTCGGAAGATGGCACGTCTTCACCGTTTATGATACTGTTTAACCCTGAAAAAGAAGTTAAAAAATGAAAAAACCGAACCTGCATCTTTTAATACTGATCATGATATCATTATGGTCTAACCCATTATTCTCCCAGTATACATTTTTTAATCCCGTTGGAGCGTTTGCCATAGAAGCTTCCTTGCCCAATACAAACCTGACAAGGATGCCTATGTACCGCAATTCCATCGCATCGTTGGCTGTAAAAGGGGATTATATCATTGGTGGAACAAAAGCTAAAGAAGGGTTAACACCTTTCATTTTTACTGCATCTCTGAGTCAACAGGTAATGATCTCCCTGGAGGATCTAAATCAGACGATCGAAGGACAACAAAGTATTCAATCCGGCTTTTGCTGGGGGAAGGATAACCAGTTGTTTGCCGGCACCATTGCCAACAAAAACGCTGATAATATACAGGGAGATGGCCACCTAATCGCAATTTCTGTTGATGCAGAAGGTAACATTTCTGTTGAAGATTTGGGCATTCCTGTTAAGGGAGAAGGGGTATTTTCTCTATTATGCAATGACGAAGGAACAATGCTGTACGGGATATCCTTTCCTTCGGGGAAATTTTTTAGTTATACTATTGAAAATCAACAAACGAAAGTATACGATGATATTGTTCCAACACAAGAGAATCTGAAAATTCTGGAGGCAGAATACGCATTAAGCCCGGAAGACTATTTGGGAAAATCACTTATCTGTGATGAAAAAGGATTTATCTATGGAAGCTTGCCTGTTAATAAGCTCTTTTGCTTTGACCCGCAGAAGGAAACCTTTGAAATAGTGGATGCTGAATTGCCGGAAGTATGGGGCCGCCGTACTTTGGGACGCATAGAATCCTGGGCAAAGGCCAAGGATGGAACCTTATATGGAGGCAATTCAGGCGATGGTCAGCTTTTTGCCCTTGATCCTGTTTCCCGGGAAATAACAAACCTGGGCAAGCCAATTATGATGAACAGACTGAAAGGATTGGTGTTCGGAAAAAATGGCAGGTTATATGGAATCGCCGGATCACTCCCTGGATATGCCCATCTGTTTAGTTATGATGCAGAAAACGGTGGATACCAAGACCTGGGCAACCCCGAATTCACAATGGCAGCTCCTGGAATCGAACAAGGTATTCAGTGGAGAGGATTTCAGCTTGGAAGCATCGCTGCATCTGAGGATGGAAAGTATATTGTGATGGGCGAAGACGAAGCTCTAAGCCAGTTGTTGATTTTTAGTGCAGACAAATAAGAAAAATCAATCCGGAAAGTTAATAATTTTATTATCTTGACAGGAGAAATATGATATCCTAAAGGTTCGGAATAATCGATTTCCTGATGAAAGGCCAGTTACAGGATAAAAAAAATCAATCTAATCTGTCCATTTTGCTTTTACAAATGGTGAATTTTCTTATTTCAATTTCAAAAACAACGGCAGATACATCACTATAGCCACTAAACTAAACATCAGTCCACCTATAGCTCCTGCCGCAAAGGCGAACCAGAAAACTTCGTTCTGCCCGCCCCACACGAAAGGAACCAGCCCAAGCACAGTGGACAGGATGGTCAGCGCTATGGCAACAATTTTCTGATTGAATGCCTTCAGGTATGTTGTTACAGAGATGGTTTTATTTTTTCGTTCCACCAGGTTATTAAAATCGTTGATGATGTAGATAGCGGCATTTACCACCAGACCGCTCAGCAGGATAAAGGAAGCAAAGCCCCCCTGGTCGAAATTGAAGCCGAACAGGTAAAAGGTAAGAAACACGCCAATAAACGAAATGGGAATAAGACTCATTACGGCCAGCGGTTTAAGCAGCGAACCAAACAATATGGCAGTAATGAAATAAATAATGACCATAATGAGCAACAGGAGCCCGTACTGTTTCTTTTCTTTGGCCGACCAGTAATACCTCGATTCAGGTTTTTGAGCTTTATACCCCAGCGGCAGCACTTGGTTAATGGCTTCAACTTCCCGCTCCTGCACCATGCTTGCAAGCGGCCCGGGGCCAATAAAGTTGTAGTTCAGGTAGAGCTGGTATACCTGGTTTTTCTTGTAAATCGACTTTCCTGTTAACCGTTTTTCAATTTCACCCCCCACCGAAAGCTTTTTCCCTCCCTTTTGGGTGGCAACAGGCTGGTGGTAAAAATCCCACCGGTTGTAGTCCCTGTTTCTTTCCGACAATAAAACAACAGGCTGAAGCTCAGCCTGGTTGTAATACGGCTGAAGGTTCCGTTCGTACAGCTGGGTGAAAAGCGAACCGGTATAATCGGAATAGACCAGGTCCTGAGCGGCCAGCATCTCCTTGTCCACTTCCAGGTTGTATTCGTAACGGGTGGCAGAAAACCACGACTGCGAGCTGGTAATTTCCGTATCCTGCACCCGATCGTAGGTTTTCAGCTTATCTTCCAGTTGTTCTGCATAAGCAAACAACTGGTTGTAGTTATAGCCAGTGAGCAGGATGTGGCTGTTTTTATAGTCCATGTTCAGGGCATTGGAGAACCCCCTCCCTACTCCATATACCCCCCAGTCCATACCCCCCAGTGAAATGGCTTTCCCCTCCACCTGGCTTTTCAGCAGATATGGGAAAGAAGTTTGTTCGGCTTCCGGAGTAAACTGTATGGTGATGGAAGCGCTGTTGTACCCGGTAACCCGGGTTTCAAACTGTTGTATTTCCTTAAACCGGCTGATGTACTGCTCCATTTTCCTGACCGCCTCGTTCAGCTGATGAATGGTACACCCTTCAGGCATGCTGCCCCTTACATACAGGGTTGTCCTTCCCGGGTCGGTATAAAAACCTCCCTCATACACATGCTCTGAGAACAGGCGCAGAGAGCCTCCCAATATCTTTTCAAGTGCAGGCTTTATGTCGGATTTGAAGGTTTCGTTTCCCAGGGTTTTGTTATAAATGGCAGAGAATCTGGTTTTCTCTTCCAGCTTATCGGGCAATAACCCCAGCGGCAATCCAAAGGCCAAAACTATCAGTGCTGCAAATGCCCATTTAAAGCGCTTTTCAAACCCGATAAAGCGACCGTACCCTTTTGTCAGCCGAACTATTCTTTTTCTTTTCCTGAAACCAACCGGCTTCGGGATTTTATGATACAGGTTTGCCATGAGGGCGGGAACCAGGAACAGGGAAACCAGCAGTGAAACGGAAAGGTTGATAAGCATCACCCAGGTAAAGTCGATCAACAGAATTTTCTGGTTTTCCTTCAGGAAAAAGACCACCGACAGCGCCCCCAGTGTGGTAAGAGTGGCAGCAAGCAGCGCGATAAACACACGCAGTCCCTTCTGTTTCTGAAGATGGGTAACCATAATGATGCTGTTGTCGATGATGATGCCAAACGAAACGGTAATCCCCGCCAGCGAATAGATGTGAATTTCAACCTTAAACAGGTAATAAAACACACAGGCTATAAGAAGATTGGCCATCAGGGCAATGAACAGGATTCCCAGTATGCGGAACGAACGGCTTACAACAAGCACAAACAAAAGCAGGATGAGCAAAGAGAAAAATGTACGCCAGCCAATTTTTGTCAGCTCTTCTTTGATAAAAAGGGTACTATCGCCGGCCACCTGTACCGAATACCCCGGGGGGAGACTTGGGACCACCTCCTGCAGTTGCTTTCTGACTTCCGACGACAGCTTTAACTGGTTTTCGCCCGGTGCAGAATAAAGAACCAGGTTAACGGTATTCTTTCCGTTAATGCGGTAGTACGATGAAGGCGGCTTCTCCTTCAGCCTTACGGAGGCCACATCGCCAAGGGTGACAATGCGCCCGTATTTATTTGCCACCGGTAATCTTTCCCATCTGTCGGGCGGAATGTGCTTCTCTGAGGCAAGAACCGGCAGCAAGGAACCGAATCCATCCTGCTGGTTGCCCAAAAATTCGGTAGCCCCCAGACGGTTAATGACGGTGCTGATTTCGGCAGGGGTTAATTTAAAATTATCAAGCAGTTGGGGATTGAAGGTAATCTCCCACTGGTGGGGGGTAATGCCGTAAAGGTTTACATCGCCTAAGCCTTTTATCTTCATCAGCTCCGGCATTAAAAACTGTTCGGCAACCTTGCCAATCTGGAAGGTAGTGGTAACGGCATTCAGGGTAAGCACCATAAAAGAAGCCTGGTCGTCGTTTTGCGATGCGTTGGTTGAAATCTCGGGATAACTCATCTGCGGGGGCAGGTTGCTCCGCAACTGACGAATGAGCATGGAAACCTCATACCGTTTCTGATCCAAATTGGCGGTTTTATCGAAGCTTAGGGTAATAACACCACTGCCCACCGACGAGGTGGATTCAATCGCATTTACCTGGTTTACTTTTCCCAGAACGCCCTCAATCTTTGAAGTCTCCTGCTCGATCACCTGGGGCGAGGCATTGGGCCACGAGAATCGGATAGAAAGCCGGGGCAGATTGCTGTCGGGCTTGAACCGCACATCCAGCAGCGGAACAAATGCCGCACCTATAACCATCAGTGCCAGGAACACCACGATGATGGAGAAGGGGGAAAAGGCGGGCCGGTTGACAGGGTTCATTGGTTTGTTGTTCTTAGTTCATGTTGTTTATATAGTTCATGTTGTACCGATGCAACGGGATGTATCGGATAACAGTAAAAATACAAAAGAATTTTAACCTGAACGAGTAATTTTATGTGGTTTGTTGTTTGCGTATTTGAACCTGCCTAATACCCTGTGCACAAAGTTGTGCCGTCGTGCTTTTTATATATCTATAACTATTTTAATATTTTCTTTAACCTCTTTAATTAAATCACCCGGTAAATCACCAATTTTTTTAATCAATCTTTTATTATCAATTGTCCTGATTTGGTCAATCATTATATCGCAATCTTGCATCAGGTTGCTGGTGCCTTTCTTTATGTGCACACGCAAAATCTCTGATTCTTTCTTCACATTCGTTGTAACCGGACAAATAATCGTGGATGGATGTGGTATCCTGTTTAACAGATTTGTTTGAAGTACCAAAACAGGTCTGGTCTTGCCAGGTTCAGTTCCAATTTGAGGATTTAAATCAGCAATCCAGATCTCATATTGTTTAATCGACATAATCTGCCTCCTCAAAATCTTTTAAAACAGACATGGAATCTTTTTTCACCAGGTTAGATTCTTTTATCATTTTTTTTTCCAGAATCATTCGCTGCTGATGCTTATTGTAATAATCAATAGCCTCATTAATATATCTGTTTCTTGGTTTTTTTACCGTTGAAAGAATCTTTTCAGTCTCTCCGAATATTGAATCATCTATTTTTAAAGATACTGTTTTCATTATATTAAATTTTTATATCACAAAAGTATACATTTTTAGTATATCTATCAAGTATTATTCTGTTGAAGAACTACGGAAAAGAGGCCATTAAAATCAGGCGGAGCGCTTACTGTACTGACCAAACCATTTATTCCTGTATTATTTCTTTTACTTCATCACCATAAGCACAGGATTTGATTCTTCGTTCAATCCGGATGCAATTTCTTTCAGCTGACCCTTCAAACCGTCATTTTTATATGCCTCAACAAGCTGGTAGGCTTCTATATTCTAAAAAGCCGCAACAGCAACATTTTGACTTTAGAAGTGAACTTATTGTTTGATATTGAAGTTTTACGGCCACAATCAATTATTCATATCTAATATTTCTATATAAATATAAACGAAGTTGTGTATAAATGAAAACTGTCAAAGCAGAAGGTAAAGGTCTGAAAGAAAATGGCTATAGGCACTCTTTGCCAAAAAAGGTATTTATGCTCCTTTGTTCATTATTTGAATTCCTGAATTAAGTATTTCATTGACGACTGGATTCTCCTTAGTAAAATCATTAACTGTAAAAGGATGAGGTTCAATTCTTAAATCTATCTTCCTTCTCAGTTTCATCATTTCAATTTGGGTATCAATGATGTCTGAAACATTTTGAATTACAATTGCTATATCAATATCACTATCATTATGATTGGTTCCTTTTGCAAAAGAACCAAACAAAAATGCCTTTATAATCACATATTTGTTGCTAATGGAATCAATATACCGGTATGCTATATTTAAAGCCTCTCCTTTATCCATATTCGTAATGTTTTTATTTTTTCAATCCACCCGGAAGTAAATTCAGAAGTGCGTTTATTATTTTTTTTCATTCGCAGCCTTGCCGTCTCCCATACCTGCATCAGCCACGATGAATTCACCACTGAAACAGCATCCGCCGATTCATACAAACTGGCAATCGACAGTTGTGATAAAAGCTGGCTAACCATAGTAGTTTTACCTATTTGGCGTGGTCCGTAAATAACCTGGATAAACTTCCTGGACTCTTCAATTCTGGCTCTAACTGATTTTTAATAAGGACGTTCAAACATATTTAATAAAATTACTCAATATTCTGAGTAAAATTACTCAAAATATAGAAAAAACTTTGTTTCCAAGCTTTACAACAACTTTGGCCACTTTACTACCGTCTGTTTTATTTATCAATTATAATAATTTCCTTTCCATCTCCTTCAACTTTATATTCCATTTCCTTGTAACCAATTTCTCCATTATCGGTAATTGCTTCAACAACTACCATCACCTCACCCCCAATGTCGGTATTATAAAAGGATATTGTTGCAATTCCAAGGCTATCCGTTTTAAGTACAGGTTTCCAGTCTATTAATGCCCTTAAATCAGGTCTGTTCCAGTCATCATTTTGGAGATTCTTGTATTTGGGAGCATAAAACTCGCGGGACGCTGAGAAAACCGGCACGGTCGTCTTCACAAAACCTTTTGGTTTTTCAGAGCCCAGAATTCCTTTCCCCGCTTTGGTGTAAATGGCAATTATGCTTCCACATTTAGATTGGAGGATCCTTAGCAGCGTAACCAAATACCTCGAAAAAGAGACCTTCAAAACCAGGGGCACATCTGATTATTTCAAAACTGCTGACTTCGCTGGGCGGGATATATGGAAGACTCATATAATCGTATAATTTGGCCGGGATTCCATCTACAAGTACCAATGTTAAATTGAACCTATAACATGGGCATACTTATCGCCCAGGATTCCATCGTATATTCTTATCTGTCCCGGAAAATTAAACAGAAGTACGCTGTATAGTCCGGAAGACCATTTTTGTTCTTTTTCCAGAATATCTTTACCATCTATTATTACGTCCGGGTCGCCATAATGCTTCATTACAAGCTTTCTGGCCGGAGTGAGTCTGTAGGCTTTAACCTCAACTTCTTCTATAAGAATATTTCCGGAATCCAAAGGAAATGCTTCATCAACTTTTTGGCGTTCCTCATTTTTTTCTATGTATTCATGTATAAAGCTGTCCACCTCTTCAATAGCTTTTGCCCGGTTATAATTGACAGGAGGAGAAACATTCTTATCAAGTGAAACAGTAAAATTCCTGGTATTTCCTTTTACATCGGTACTGTGAATGAGCACGTTCATTTTCTGTCCATATTCATCATCCAGAATAAACTCAAAATTCCCAAGGCTGTCCGTTTCCAGGCTGTAGGCGTTTTTGCTGGTGCCATACGTGAACATAACCAAACTGGCTTCCTTTCTCTTTTTTTCGGATAAAAGCCCACTGATGTGTCCGCTTACAGTAAGCGACTTTTCAGGTTTAAAATTAAGGTCATCAAAAGGTTTTGCATAATGGTATTTTCTCCATCCCTGGGTCAGCATCAGCGCATCCAGGTATTCATGCATACAACTGTCGGAATTGAAATAAAATCCGGGATTTTCTATTTCCCCTCTCAGCTCCGAATCCAGTAAAAACCACGAAAGTATATTCTGCCTCATTTTCTGCATCTGTCCAAGCTGTTTTTTGTTGACTACAAGCAGCGACAGGTTTGCTTTTACGAGGCTATCAGTGGCGTCACTGGTTTTTATTGACAGTTCAGTCAATTCGCGTTTTGTGTAAACAGTTTTATTCGTTGAAAGCTCTATGTTTATCCGGCTCTCCGGTTTTTCATTAAAATAGATTCTTTCTGCCACAGGTTGTTTATTGTAATCAAGCATTGTAATTGCAATAATTCCATCAGGCAGTTGTTGCCCGGATAAGATTAAATTCAGTTCCCCATTTAATAAAGCGTACTTCTTTTCATAAAAACTTATTCCACGCCGGGAAAATCGCAGCCAGATACTGTCATTACTGAGGTAATTTGACCGGATGCTCAGCTCAATATCTCCTTCCTTATTTGTAACTGCCAACACATTACCCAATACAGCAACTGCAGGAAGCGGATACAAAAACAATTGATTGTCGCTTAGTTGCGATTTTAATCTTGCAAAATATGTTTTTGAAGTATCGGCACTGTGTAATAAAAAACTCCCCATTCCGGGAGAATTACTTTTGAATGAGGCAACAACAGAGTCCCGGTCGTCGACAATTTCTCCCTGCACCATTTTTCCCTGCCCATTTGCACCTGTAGCCTTAAATCCAACTTTTGATGTCAGCCCGTGAACCAGTTCCCCGCTCTCCGGGAAAAACTGTAAATCAAGAAATTCCCGGTCTAATACAATGGTTTTGGAATAGCTTTGATAATTTAAAGTTTTTAATTGCAACGTGGCAAATTGACTTTTGTTGACAATTTCATAATCAATCCGGTACAATTTATCTTTTCCCTGCTTTACATTTAGTGTATCTTTTTTGTCGTCAAAGGCAAGAATTACAGTCAGATCATTTTTGTGCAGGCTGTCAATCTTAAATGGGTCGAAGCATGCTTGCATGCGACCTTCATTTCCTTTCTCCTTATTTAATGTCACGTTAATTACCGCCGATTCTCCTTCCAATTTCGGTGTAAATACATGAATGTACTCTTCAAAGAAAAAATCCAGGCCAAAATTTTTATCCCATTCCGTGTAAGCTCTTATAAGATATTGACCTTTTTCCAGATTATTATCCAGATAGAAAAAGCCTTCACCAATACCATTTTCCAACTTAATAAGTTTCTTTTCAAGAATTCTTTCATCAGGAGCAATAAGTTCAACATACAACACCCTGCTCATTGAAGAAGGAATATGTGTATATGCGTTGGTGACAATGCTCTTAAACCAGACTATATTTCCTGTTGTGTAAACTTTCCCGTCGAGTTGCAGGTATATCTTTTCCGCAAGTGAAGCATTTGAATGAATGTGGTTATTGTTTTGCGCCGGACTTTTGACAGACAGTATAAACAGAATTAATGCAACTAAAGTAAAGATTTGAATAGATTTGCACCAGGAAGTATTTTCCCCATTATTCCGGAATACTGCTTTTTTTTGCATCACATAAAATTTAAATGCCGGTAACGATTTGGACATGTGTAATGCAGGTTTTTGGAGCATTTACTGCACTGAACCCATTCATTTATTCCTATACTATTTCTTATTCTTCATCACCATAATCACCGGATTTGATTCTTCATTCAATCCGGCTGCAATTTCTTTCAGATTACCCTTCAATTCGTCATTTTTATATGCCTCAACAAGCTGGTAGGCTTCTATATTCTGGAAGGCCGCAATTTCACCATTTACCGGATACGAAATCATATCTGCCATTTTTCTTTTTACATAGTCACTATTGATTACGACAGGTTTGAATATTGCATTTTCCTCCCTGTCGTACATTAATACATTATATGGAAATCCTCTTCCTGTTGAAAAATCAAATATCTCTTTTATGGCTTATCATGAAATAATAACGGTCAGTCAGGCGTTCCCATAGTAAGAATTATTTCAGGATCTTCTGTGGGCTTCTTAAAAGAAACGGAATTAATTTATTCTCCCTGGGAATATAGTTGTACATTGTATCAGAAGATATCTCAACAAGCAGCCAGGTATTATGATATGGAATTATTGAGCGACATTTCAGCAGTAGCAGTTCCATTCTCCTTCCTGCACGAACTAGTGCTTTAATTACGTCAAAAGGAATTGTAATATTCCGGGTAATCTTCCCATCTTGTTTCGATATAATTGCATGGAATGATTCGCTCCCTCTGTTTTCACCTATCTTTGTATGTTACCGACTCATTGTAAAAAATCAAATTGTCCGTATCATAATTGAATACATCTGTATATTTGCGTCTTCTGCATGGTTTAAACTACGTTTGAAGTTGCCGGATAAATCATATACGAATATCTTTTTCATTGTAATAGCAATTGATAAATAGTTCATTTCTATCCTCTTCCAGGACAATCTCAGTTAAATGACTATATTCTTCGGGACCTTTCCCCTTTCTGTTTATCTTTCTAACTGCTTTACCGGTTTTTCTGTCAAAGACAAAGATATCCCCATCGTGGCTCCAGTTTTTTACCACTATGTATTTGTTGCCCATTGCCATAACAACCCCCTGGGTAACAAATTCAGGTTTCGTTTCCAACGGGATGTATTCAACATCCATAAAATCCTGAAGAATCAGCTCCTTTTCAGGATAACTTGCCTTTACGTCAATTGTGATAAGGCTATCGTTTGTGCCGGATTCCATGCACCCTTCAATACCTGCCAAAATAAACAGGGTGATTGTCATAGTTGTAATTTGATTTTTCATTGCAGTATTAATATTTAGTTAGGTACTGTGTTGACTATGAACTTAAAAAAAGCCGGAAGCTTCAATATCCATTAGTGCTGTGTCTTTCTCAGGCTGACCGCCAAAGTTTGGTATTTATTGCGGAGTGCATTGTTTCTCAGCAAATACATTTCTGACCATGGTACCTCTGCCTATTTTGAAATCATAATTGGCACTAACCGCGCACTGTTTTTTTACCGCGTGTTGTGTGTATGTGCCTTTTTAGATTTCTTTTTAATCTCAAGTTTTCTCTTAGCTATAAATTCACTAAGTTCTTTCTCCTGATTCTCTGTCAAGGGTTTACTTTGAATTACAAAATCCACTCCTTCTGGTTCTCTTATAAATCCCATGTTATTTCGGTTTAAAATATTTATCAACTAGATTTTTTGCTGCAAGCGTATCAATAACCATTAAGTCTCCGCTAAAATGAAAGTTTATAAATGTCTCTTTTTGTCATACCCAAATATACAAAAAATCAAAGAGCTTTATACATGAATGATCTGGAGGCTTTACACACAACGGTTCAGTGGTCGAGCAGGCTGGATGAACTTCCCCTCCAGCCTCTCACAAAACATGCAGGTCTTTGTTCTCCTCCATAAATGCAAATTTTTATTCCGTCAAAGAAATCTATTGTGGGCATACTATTCTTTTTCAACAAATATACCTAATTCTACTTTTACTTTGACCCACAATATGTCTGAAAAATATTAACTCAATCATTTCTTTCATCAGTTATTGTTTGCGATAGTTTGAAGCAAATCCATTTTCTGATTTCGAGTGCGGAAAGCAAGGGCAAGTCATCAAAACAAAGCAGTTTTTTTTCATTATAAAACAGGCAATCATAATAAACTGATTTAACACCAGTGACTTATTGTTGATTTCTTTTCATCGGTTTTTATTTTTTGATTTTTGAAAAGATTCGGAAATCACGCCACCCGACCTCTCCTCTCAAGTTCAGCAGGTGAATACAGCTTCGAGCCCTTCGAACCAAACAACATGAACAACATAAACAACATGAACATTGAAATAATAAAAGGTAAATCAACAGCAACCGGAATTTGTTCTGAAGCGTTTATAAGAAAGATAATTTCATTTTGCCTCTCCTCCTATTTCAATTTTGCAATGGTTACAACTGGATTATCATCCTCATGAACTTCTAATATGCGAAGTCTCTCCTTGTCAGATACTGTTGTAGTATTTTCCTTTTTCCACTTTTCTATTTCACCTGGAATACAAAACCCAACCAGTTCATTGGCATTGTTTACCGATGAAAAGTGCAGCGGTATAAAGTCATCGATGTCATTAATAAATCCGGTCCTGTTTACCAAACAGAAATCACTTATTTGACAACTATCCTTTTTTTTGAGATAAATTCCGGAATAGGCTTTTAGTTCGTATTCAACATTAAAAAACAAATACTGTTCTGTTTCATAAATGTTGCTGATAAAAAAATAATTTTGTTTGTTTCTCAAGTCAAATGTTCCCTTCATTGAATAATCCAGGCCACGATATCCTCCTTCAAAACAATACTTAGGAATCAACTTTTTCTCATGAATCTGGTATATCGTATCAACAAAAGTTTCTTTGAAATACAGGTTGCGGTTAAACCAGTAAAAACCACCTTCTTTGTTGCTGTAATAGTTTGCTTTAACGGTTTTTACATACCTGTTTTTATTTGAATAAACTTTTACAACAGCATTATCCTTTGTGAAAACAATTAGCCGCCTGTTATCATTTCCGGTTATATTAGCCACAAACTGAATGTAATTTTCATTCTTCCAGTATACACTGGTTCCATGGTCCACCGGCAACTGTATCTCCTGCAAAAAATTATTCATTAGTGAAAATTCAGCAATGGTACTTGGCGCAGACTTGAATGTAAGTATATTACGATGTTCGTCAAACGGAATGACATAATAGGTTGAATAGATTTGATCTGATTTCCCAATCTCGTTGATAAAAGCTCCTGTTTTCCGGTCAAATACAAATATGTTATTTACAGATACCGTAATAATGTATTTTTCATTGCAATATACCCGTACCTGAGGCCCGCACCTGCAATTTGGACTTGTTTCTAATTTTACGTATTCAACCGAATAAGCTATTTCGGACAAGTTATTATTTTGTTTCTCCTTAAATGCATCATTTAAATGTATAGTTGCAATCTGTCCATAAGTTTTAAACCAAATATTAAAACCAATAAAAAGAACAATATAAGCCGAGACTTTTAAATTCATTAAAATCAGATATTTTTAATCCTTTAACATTATTATTTTAATCATTTATTTTCCTTGTCATTTATTGTCCATACAACTACAACCGGATTACTATTTTCTGAATAATCTAACTTATTAAATCCAGCACTGTAAATTTTTGTTTTGAGAGATTTTAATCGATAAGCTTCAATTATTGAAAAATAACTCGAATCAATTGCACCTTGAATATTATAAAATATTAGAGTATTATCCTTTGAGTAAGGTATATTGAAACATTTGTTTAATTTTTTATCATATATAAACTGATATCTCCACATCTCTTTAGAAGCCGTAAATGAAAAAAATCTTTTTGTTTCAATCGGATATAAAATATTCCATATAACTGATTGGTTGTTTACCTCTTCTGATAAGTTTATTCTATTAGTTGAACTAAATGTCTCAGATTGATATTTTTGGGGAACAGCATATTTCCCAAAGTCGATTAAATATTCATCAGTCAGTTCCGTTCCATCCAGTCTATGGATTTTATTATCAAATTTCAATGGTGAAACCAATATTTTATTTGAATAATCATAAAAATGTTTTCCAGCATAGTCTTTACAGTTAATGTTTAAATATTTTCCATGAAGCTCATAACTATCATAGACATATAACCAATATTTTTTATCATTTCTGTTCTGATCGGAATATGCATGATTCCAGAAATAAATATTCCTGCCTTGTGTCATATAAAAACTTACAGGAAGTAATTCTTTATCGAGCTTTATTTTATAACTTTCTAAAAATTGCAACTATCATTATATTTTTTAATTTCAAACATATCAAGGATATATATGTTGTTCTCAGAGTCAACCATAAAATCTGATATTCTAAAATACTCGCCCGGGCCACGACCTGCTAAATCCAATTTCCCAACAAATCTTCCCATCATATCAAAAACTAATATTCTATTATCACTAATGATTTTCTAAGTACATGACAAAAATTTACAGTATTTTTTAAATTCATCTATATTATTGTTATAAAGCAAATTAGCAATATAAGTTAATCCATATTTGAATAAACTCTTTGCTTTTCTGCCATGCCTTTTTATTTTAACTGGAGACAAACTGTCGAGATATATACCGGCAATATATACCCAGGTAAATGCTACAAGTACTAATGCAAAAAGCTTTTCAATTCTATCCACATCCGTAAGATGGGTATCTTCAATGTTAAATCCACTTGTTTTCAGTGCTTTAAAAGCTGATTCAATTTGCCAGCGTTCTTTATACAATTCCTGTGCATCTTGCGGTTTGTTAAAAGAAATAATGATTTGAAACTCAGCAATACCTTTCTTGTTCAATACTTTCGAAGCGGATAAATAACACAGCTGTCCATTTACTTTTACAATCCGGGGATAAAATATTTGCTGATTTATTTTCAAATAGTTAAAAAGCCAAAATGCCTTAACACGGTGACCGTTTCGTGGAATATCTACCCAAAAGTTTTCCCTGATTCTGATGTGATACCGTATGCTTGATTCGTTAAGCCAGGATATCCAGTTTTGTCCGATAAATTCTCTGTCGGCCAACAAGCATTCGATGCCGTCAGAACCAAAAAGATGGATAAAATGCTGTATCAGATTAATCCGTTCCTGAGTGGAGGAATTACCAAACTTTGGCATTATTTTATAAAGAACAGGAAATGCGACGCCTTTATAAACAACAGCTAACGCCAAAATGTTAATATTTTTTGAACCAAACTTCCAATTTGTTCTATCCATTGCAAGACGATAAGGTGGTTTATGCGGAAGCAATGAAAAAATTAGGCGAGCAATTAGGTCAGTATCCAGAACATATTCTGATATAAAACGCTGAATTCTTCGAAGTGAAGATTCTATTTTTGAATCAGATTCAAAACTGCAGGCAAGTTTCTCAAAATTAACGGTTTGAACTTTGCATAAAGCACTAATAAATAAGCCAAAGAACTTGATTCGGGCAAGATTCATTTTACTTCCAAAGAATCCAGCCAAGTTTTCTGATAAAATTGTACTTTTGTTTTTAGCCTTGATATTCATAGTCGATAATTGTTTTAGTTTACAATTTCAACTAACTGAATGTCAAGGTTTTATCCAAATATTTGAACGATTTATTATCAACAATTTGACTGCAAGTTATTAACAATCAAATTGTTATTTATTTTTTGTCATGTACTAAGAATGATTTTATATAAAATCGGGCATTTTTGTAAATTATTGACTGCACTGAGCCAATAAAACATTCTTTAGAAGTTTCCAATGGTATTAATTTGACATCAATCGAATACTTATCTAATGGCAATCTATCTTCTGAATTTATTGAAGCTTTAATAATTGTACATTTTGTCAAATCAGTTCCTCTTTTTTCAGAGGTACAAGAACCTAAAATAAAGAAAAGGATAATAAAAAAATAAGTATTCTTCATTGGTCTGGTCTTTTTAGAATATTGCTTCCAATAGAGGCAATTCGTGGGTTAAGCAATATGCACCTTTTCGGGTTTAATCTGAAATAGCAAATGCTCCCTGTGCTTTTTAATGATTTGATTCATTTGTCAGTTCATTATGGTTTAAATAATTAGAAAAAAGGTACAACAATAAAACAGAAAAAACAAGAGTAAAACGTACCAAAGAGGGAAAAACCAGACGCAGATTTTTATGATCCTGATGATGTAAGAATTTTCTTATTGGTGTATTGGTGGTTTGATGGTTAAAAAAACCAGCCACCAAAACTCCAAAACACCAAAAAGAAACACCAAATCCCTTTAGTGAAAATTCTTGCTTTCATGTTCTGGTGGTAAAAAAATAGACCAGCCACCAAAACCAAATCAATATAAAAATCCCGAAAATGCAGCAACCGAAATTATGATCCGTAATGCGCGATTCTGAAATCACGCCACCTGACCTCTCCTCTCATGTTCAGCAGGTGAACACAGCATCGAACCAAACAACATAAACAATATGAACTACATAAACAACATAAACATCATCCATTTTTCTTTTTGGTGTCATTGGTGAATTGGTGGTAAAAAAAATCAGCCACCAAAACTCCAAAACACCAAAAAAGAAACACCAAATCCCTTTAGTGAAACTTCTTATTTTCATGTACTGGTGGTAAAAAAAAGACCAGCCACCAAAACCAAATCAACATATACAAACCCCGAAAATGCAGCAATTGAAATTATATTCTATAATGTGCGTTTCTGAAATCACACCACCTGACCTCTCCTCTCATGTTCAGCAACTGACACAGCTTCAAGCCCTTCGAACCAAACAACATAAACAACATGAACCAAATAAACCTCTTCAAATTCCGGTCTTCACTCTTCCAACTGCTCATTCACCAGCTGAACTTAATTCAGCAGGTGAAGTACTTCAAACTCTTCGAACCCTTCGAACCCTTCGAACCAAACAACATGAACAACATGAACCAAATAAACCACTCTTCCTACCCTTCGAACTATTTAATAATAATTTCTAAATTTTTACCAAGCCCGGTTTCAATAATTTTTCTTAATGTACTCAATTCAACATCAGATTTGTCATTTTCAATCCGGGAAATATAAGTTCTTGAAGTGCCACTCATCAACGCTAATTCTTGCTGAGTTAACCCCAATGACATTCTTGATTCTTTGATTTGCCGACCAACCTGCAGGCCTAATTCCGATTTTTCAGGACGACTGTATTTTAACAATACGTCAGCACCAATTTGGTATGGAACTCTCATTTTTTCTTTATTCCTCATTGTAATGTATTGCTCAACATTACTCCAGGATAAGGTATGATTCTCCAATTCCACTTTTTTAAATTCTTTTGAATCATAAAGAATTCGTGCAGGGGAATTTTCAACCAAATTAATTTTGTTCAAAGTTTTTCTAAAATCAATAATTCTTGATTCTCCGTTATTAAAAACAACTGAAATGGATAAATCTTTTATCCAGTTTATTTTTAATATCCTTGGCATTTTAATTGTTTTTCTCATAATAATTCCGGATTTAATTCATAAAATACTTCAGTTGCCCAATCCGAATTTCCTGATAGCCAGTCAAATACTTTTTTAAGTTGTTTGTTTGGCAAATCTCCTGCATAGATGTTATTGCTTTCGATTTCAATAACGACTTCAAATTCGTTATAGATTGCATGAAAATGTGGAGGTCTGTGTTCTCCTCCATAAATGCAAATTTTTATTCCGTCAAAGAAATCTATTGTGGGCATATTGTTCTGTTTCAACAAATGTACCTAATTAGATACACCTGTCAAATTATTTTCATCAAATTCTCTGGTGTGGAATTCCCTCTTTTTATTTTTATTGGTCATTAGTGTCCACTAAAATTCAAAATTAATATTTGTATAAATCTGATATTATGCAAGATATATTAAAAAAAGCATGTCCACGATTTGAATTAATACTTTTGGATTGAAAAAAAACCAGACGCAAATTTTTATGATCCTGATGATGTAAGAATTTTCTTATTGGTGGTAAAAAAAACCAGCCACCAAAACTCGAAAGCACCAAAAAAGAAACACCAAATCTCTTTAGTGAAACTTCTTATTTTCATGTTCTGGTGGTAAAAAAAAGACCAGCCACCAAAGCCAAATCAACATATACAAACCCCGAAAATGCAGCAACCGGAATTAAATTCCGTAATGCGCGATTCGGAAATCACGCCACCCGACCTCTCCTCTCAAGTTCAGCAGCTGAACACAGCTTCGAGCCCTTCGACCCAAACAACATAAACAACATAAACAAAATAAACAACATGAACCAAATAAACCATTCCTCCTACCCTTCAAACTTTTCGAACCCATCGAACCAAACAACATGAACAACATAAACAAAATAAACAATATAAACTCTGAAACAATAAAACATTGAAACATTAAAACATTAAACAACATACAAACTATCACTCACCGCCGTCATTTTTTCATTGCGGAAGGCTATCCACACATCTGGCAGATCGTCTTCCCTATAGGGAAGCTCCGGCTTCCACAGGTACTGACCCAGAGAGCGACGTACTTCGGTGAAGCTGTAACCGGTGCTTCCGGCGCTTTCCAGGTATGCCAGCACTACCAGGGTATCGGTTGCTGTGCTTCTATTGACTTCTTTACCGTTTTCCCAGCTTATGAGCAACCCGTCGGGCCGGACTTCCACCCCGGCCCTTAGCGGAAGCGGAAGAGCTCCCCTGCTCAGCAGCACCTTGCTCTTATCGATACGAATGTCGGGGTATTCACCTGCCAGCGCATTCCGCATGTTGTACGACTGTGCTGCCTGCAGTGCCGAACGCCCAACGGCCTCAGCGGCAAAAGTTACACGCAGTGCATTACTGAAAGGTTTTAAAAAGCTGGTCACCACCTGCAGGCGTTGCCGCTGCGCCAGCTGTGCCGGCGATTTCCGGTCTTTGTAATGCGCAGGCCTTACCCTCACGTAACTTTTACCATACCTGCGGTAAAACACCAGGTTACCCAGCCTGCCGCTGCCAGCGTCGAAAAGGTTATCAATTGTTGACATGTAAGTGATTTTTTATTTCTACAAAAAAAATATCAGTTATCTAAAGGACACCTACCAAAGGTATAAAAAATTTTATATTTTTTCATGATTAACTCGCTATTTTTTCGCTATAAACTCGCTATTTTGCGAATTTATAGTTCATAGAAATTATAACGAATTCATTACCATTTAATATTACACATCAGGTACACTCTGTACTTTTTTTTGTAACCCTTTCCTTTTCGGCAACTGGTCAAGATTTGTAATCAATTTATTCCAGCTGCTTTTATACCTCAGTGCCTGTTGGAATCCACATTAAAAGACAAAGCAGTATAATTGAAATGCTGCACGTGAAATGACCCCGGAATGATGTCACATGTCTATAGAAGATGTGAAAAAGCAGATAACCGACTCCGCGAGTGGGTCGCCACAAATGAACGGTATTCAGAATTAATTATACGAAATTAAAAAATCCGGATTGGGAGCGAATTTAATTTCTCGCTTAAAAAAAAAAGAAACAATCCTAAAAGCGCTAATCGAAAGTTCCCTGGATAAACTGGCTGAAGATATCCAGGATTCCGGACTCTACTCCTACCTGGTAAAAACCTTTCCAGAAGGAAAAGAAATAGTAAAAGGCAAGGAAAAAGAGGAATTTGAAAAGTGGCTGGGGCTATGAAAGCGGAATACTCTAGGCTATTTGTAAAGTCGGTTTAAAAGCTTTCAGGCAAGATGCCTGATTCGCTTAGAAAAACGATTAGGAAAACCCTTAAGGCTGATAAACCGGAGCAGCTAAGCGATGGTAAAAGATTAACCGGTTATAAAAATATTTATCGTTTAAGAATTGGTCATTTACGTGCATTTATTTTTCTTCGAATTGAAAATGAAGAAAATACAGTAGTTTTTGAATATTTGGTTCCACGAGGTCAGGCATACGATAAACGGGTAATGGAAAACCTGAAGAAGAAAGATCAATAGTTATTGGTCGATGATTCAATTTACTTTTATCATTATTTAGTTGTTGGATGTTATTTATGATATCGTACTTTAATTGTATTCCAAACATGATTGTTAATGACAAGGATAAAACGAAGTGCAATAGATCGTCTTGTTGTGCCGCATGCTGACAGAACATTCGTGCTTAAATGATAAATTTTGTATCTTTGATAAAAATGGATAATAATGGAAACAGTAAGAATTGACATATTAAATCCAAAAGCTAAATCACTACTTAAAGACTTGGCCGATTTAGACTTGATTAGAATCAGAAAAGATAAAGTAAAATCTGATTTTAAAGAATTATTAGATAAATTCAGGATAAATTCTGATAATGCTCCATCTCTGGAAGAAATTACCGCAGAGGTTGAGTCTGTTAGAAAAGCTCGATATGAGAAGTAAGAAATTAATTCTTAGATACTAACCTTTGGATTAGTTTTCTTATTTCAAAACGACTTGATTTTATTGATGAATTATTATTTGACGGAAAGGTCAAATTGATTTTTTCAAAAGAACTGATTGAAGAATTCTTAACGGTAGCCAAAAGACCAAAATTTGAGAACTATTTTACTGATGAAAAAATATCAGACCTGTTAAGACTTTTTGACAAGTATGGTAAATTGATAGAAGTATCTTCCAAAACTGAGGAGTGTAGAGATTTAAAAGACAATTTTATATTAAATCTGGCTATTGACGGCAAGGCTGATTATTTAATTACAGGTGATTCAGACTTACTTGTTATTAAGAAAATCAAGAAAACAAAAATTATTACTTGGACGGATTTCATTGAAGAACTGAAATAAACCATGACGGACACTGCTGCCTCGCGATTGCATCGCGCGGCAATACTTTATGACTGAAATTACAATGCCATCAGGATTATGAAATTCTGCTCCTCATTAAACGTTCTTTCCTGAAATCTAAAAACATATACATAATTGATTTGCCATGCGATTTAATCGCGCGGCAGCGGAGAAAAGAAATAGTAAAAGGCAAGGAAAAAGAAGAATTTGAAAAGTGGTTGGGGCTATGAAAGTGGAATACTCCAGGCTTTTTGTAAAGTCGGTTCAAAAGCTTTCAAGATGCCTGAATCGGTAAAAAAAACGATTCGGGAAAACGAATTTGCGGTGTTGCTGCGAAGAACAGCGGTTAAATTAGCCGCTGTACCACTATTATATATAGCTCTTTTTACATGATTTTAGTTTTTAATCATAATGAAATCTGCATTTTGCAATCAAAATTTCATTCTCTTTTACCTGATATATTAATCTGTGTTCATCATTTATTCTTCGTGACCAAAATCCTTTATATTTAAATTTTAAAGGTTCGGGTTTTCCTATTCCCGAAAAAGGATTTCGTGAGATATCTTTTAACAAATCATTTATCCTTTTGAGCATTTTCTTGTCGGTTCTTTGCCAATAAAGATAATCTTCCCAGGACTCATCAACAAATGTATATTTCATTGGATCTAAAAGTCTTTTTGAAATGAATCACCAGCTTTTAATTTTTCTATTGCAGAATCGAGTCTCATTTCATTCGTCTTTGAAGATAATTCATGTTGTGTCGCATTTAATGAATTGTATTCATCAAGAGACATAACAACCACTCCGGAATCCTTTCCTCTATTGATAATTAAGGTTTCGAAATCTGAAGTTACATTATCAAGATATTTCTTAATATTCTTTCTAAAATCTGAAAGTGTTGTAGTCAGCATATTTTATTAATTTTAGTCGTACAAATAAGATGTACAAATATATGTACAATTTTTTGAAAACACAATTTCACAAGTGCCAGGAGAACAATCAGTACTTCTGGTATCTAAATATGCTGAAATTATATCTGCCAGATTTTAACTGAATTTTATTAGGCTTCATGCTCATTTTACAACTGTTAGAAATTCAAAGTATTAAAAATTAGGAATAGCAAATTGATTTTCGTTTTATAGCCTTAATTCCTTCTTAAGTTTCATCAGAACAATGATTGGATTATCTTCTATAGAAAAAAGCCCGATGCCTTCTACATTTATTTGGGTTTTACCATTTGGAGAGAAATAATATTGAGGTAAAATAATATCCACTAAATAATCCTTTTCCCAAACTTCATGTGCGACCTGGAAAAAATAAGAGCTTAAGTATATTTTTTCAGGAAAAGGTGTGATGTCATTTTTAATTCTTTTTGTATGAAAAATTTTACTGTTCTTCTTTAACCGAATGTACTGGCGAAAGTCAGATTCTCTAAACATCCGGTCTTTATTTTCCTGTTTGAAATAATAGGAAAATGCCATTATTTCAGTATTGTTAACAGTGAGCACAGGAAAAGAAGCCAGTCCGTTTATTTTTTTTATGTACTCTATTTGTTCTCCAAGTGGTTTAAGGCCAATTAAATTATCGATACCGTGTTTTCCAAAATCAATTGTGAATCTGGGATATGCATTCATATCGTCCAATTGATAGAAGGTGTTATCATACATGACCGAAACAAACAACTCATTATTGTTATTTATTGTAAAACTTTCACTGTTTGGAGAAAACGAAGAATTATGAGTTACTATCTGTTTATCAAACAAGGCCCCCTCTACCTTACCATCCTTTACAACTAATATTCCGGCATTGGTATTATTTCCATCTACTCTGTTTTCAATCTGCTGTGTGGCAAAATAATAGGTATCTCCCATTCGTCTGCAGGTATTGGCTGATATTTTTGGCATAGGTTGTTTCTCCAACAGGTTGAAGGTTAAATTCGAATACCTCATTATACTGGTGTTGTCACTAACAGAATTAATAATATCAACATATTCTTCATCTTCATCAATAAATACAGCGCCGATATGAAGATATTCATCCGGCCCCCTGCCTTGCTTATCAAGCTTTGCTACAAATTTACCATTCCTGTTAAAAACAAAAACCGTCTGCTGGCTTGCATCCCAGGCATAGATGTATTTTCGCTTGATTATAATGCTATGGAGCTTTCCCATCACACATTCAGGTCCGGTTTCTAATTTGATGCATTTTACAGAATCTGCAATCTCAGATAATTTAACTTCTTCCGTTGCTTCATTGGGATTGACATTTATAATTTCTGCCGTATCAGCAGGTTGTACCTTTTCCTTACAACTAAAGGCTATACCACACAAACAAAATAGGATAAATACTAACCTGGTTTTCATGTTGGAAACTTTTATAATGCACCTAAATCTACCTGAAACTTAACAATCTGCCAGTCATCTGTAATGGTTATTCCATATAAGGCTAAGGAAAATGATGGTGCAGATTAGAACGAAAGGATAAGATACCTTTTTCATGGTTAAATTATTTTGGTTTTTTGTTCATTAATAACTATCATACCTAAGAAATTAGTTAATAAACCTCCAGATTTACATCAGGATTACCGGGACAGGATAACACCACCGGCCCCAAAAACAATATAAAACCACATGAACAACATGAACCACATGAACAACATAAACTCTTCAAACATTCAAACTCTTTCAAACCTTCGAACTCCTTCAAACTCCTCAAACTCTCTTCCTTTTCAGCAAATAATACATCAGCGGTATCAAATACAAACTCACCACAGTTCCGGTCATCATCCCCCCGATGATGGCCAGGCCCAGCGGTTTTTGCAGCTCGGCACCCATGCCTTTCTGGAAAAGGAACGGCAGCATGGCAAGAATGGTGGTGAGGCTGGTCATGAGGATGGGTTTTAACCTCCGGCGGCCTCCTTCGAAGATGGCACGCAGCAACGAATGCCCGCTGTCCATCAGCTTGTTGATGGTGTCGATTTTTAATATGGAGTCGTTGATGACTATCCCGGCCATGACGATGATCCCGATAGCCGACATGATGTTGATGCCTGAGCCGAACAGCATCAGCAATAAAAACACTCCAAACAGGTCGAGGGGAACTTCAACAAGCACAATCAGCGGGAGTACAAACGACTCAAACTGCGCTGCCAGGATAAAGTAGAGCAACAGCAAACTCACGGCTATTATCAGCAGCAACTCCCTCAGCATGGCCCGGTTCGACAGAACAGATCCCCCAAAGGTAACATCAAACCCGGCATGACGGGCTGCAATTTCCTTCATCTTTTCTGTGCTGTTTTGAAATTCGGTTGAGGGTATATCAAGCATCACCGGGAAATACTCCCCTTCTTTTCCCGCTGTAATCACTTTTAAGCCTGTTCCTGAGCTTACCTTTACCAGCCCCGATAAAGGTATCTGTTCTCCGTTGGTATTCCGCACGGTTACCTGCTGCACGATATCGTAAACCGACTGAAACCGGTTGCCAATGCTGACCGGCACGTACATGTTGTTGTCGTTGATTGTAAACACGGTGTTCACATTAAAGGCACTCTTTACCACCCGGTACAAACTGGCATTGTCAATCTGGTAAAACAACAGCTTTTCCGGGTCGGTTTCCAGCAGCACCAGTCGTCGTGCGATGAGCTGTGACTGTACCCGGTTTCCAAACTCCGACAGGGAGGCTTCCTGCAGGGAGTTCAGATCAGTGAGGTAATTGGTACTGCCGGGATTGAAATGAATGAACCGGGCTATCAGCGGCGCTTCGGGTTTACCAAAGGCCAGGTTGAAGAGGTTTTCCGACTCGGTGAAGCGGTATCCTGCTTCCGGAAACCTGCTTTTTAACCGGGAATCAAGTTCACCGGTCAGTTTCTCCAGCTCCCGGGGCGATGCTGCCTTCAGGAACAGCCGGTTCTCTGAGAGGCCTGCCTCTCCCCCGCTGCCCAGCAGGTACTGCTGACTGCCTGCTTCTTCAATGATATATACCGCTGTTGTTGTAAGTCCCGACAACAATATGGAAGTACGTACCGTATTTTCTTCGAGTGTTACCGGCTCGTTCCAGTCAATTTCCAGAAGGACTTCATCGTGGCTTACCTCCGGAAACTGCGTTACCGGAAGCAGGTACCACAATCCGGCAGCCAGAACAGGCATCAGCAGAAATAAAGAAATGGAAGCAGCCCTGTGGCGCAATACAAACTTTAACCCCTGCTCGTACCAATGAAAGTAACGGGGCAACTTCTCTTTTCGTTCCGGTTCTTTTTTGCTGCTTTGGTAAAACAGCCTGTATAAGGTGGGAAGCAGCGTAATGGAAACAATCAGCGATACCACCAGCCCGATGGATACGGCCACTGCCTGGTCGAAGAACAGGGCGCCGGCCATTCCTTTCATGAAAATGAGGGGAATGAATACGGCACAGGTGGTGAGCACTGAGCTGATAAGGGGGCGGATGACTTCGTTGGTGCCGGCTTCGCAGGACTGGGATAGGAGTTTCAGATGGAATGGTTTATTTTGTTCATGTGGTTCATTTGGTTTATATGGTTTATATGGTTCATTTGGTTCATATTGTTCTGTTCTCAGGTCTTGTGTCTTGTGTCTATCAGTCCTGTGTCTAAAAATCCTTTGCCTGTGTTGGGTGATGTTGTCGATGACGATGATGGAGTTGTCGATCATCATGCCGACGCCGAGAATGAGGCCTGAGAGGGAGATGATGTTGATGGAGAGGCCGGCAAGATAGAAAAACAGCAGGGAAATGATCAGGGAGACGGGAATGCTGATGCCAATGAGCCAGGGTGCCCGGCGTTCGCGCAGGAACAGGAACATGGAAAGGAAAGCCAGCAGTCCTCCGATGAGCAGGCTTTGCCCCAGGTTGCTGATGGAATACTCCAGCAGGCGGGTCTGGTCGCGGGTAACGGTGAATTCCAGTTCAGGATAATCATTGCGGAAGCGTGAGACCATAAAGTCGAGTTCCTTTTTTAACCCGGCCATACGGGCATCCGACTGCTTGATGATGGCCATGCTCACAGCATCCTGTGCATTAAACCGTATGTTGCCCTGCGGGTTTAGTGCCAGCAGGTCAACAGCAGCCAGCTCTTTCAGTTTTACCACTTTCCCCCTCAGGTTAACCGGAATGTTTTCGATATCGGCTGCATCGCGCAGGCGGGTATTGAAACGGATGTTGAACTGGTACTGCCCGTCGCGGATAAGCAGGTTGCCCAAATCGATGTTGTTGTCGCGCAATACCTGCTCCAGTTGGGCAATGGAGAACGTTCCGCTTTGCAGGTATTCCTGCCGGGGAGTGATTTTTATTCCCGGATACTGCAGTCCGCTCATATCAACCAGCGCCACTTCCGGAAGCTGCTCCAGCCGCTTGCGGATAACCTGGGAGGCGAAGTTGCTGAGAGAAACGAAGCCCCCCGCGGTCCCGCTGCAGGGCGGGATGACCCCCCTCGATCCCCCAGTGGCGATGATTGGCAGAGGGTTGAGTTGATGCAAATTGTGAAGGCGAAGCCTCTGTTCCTTTTTGGGTAACCATGAGGTAAAAGACAGGGATGTCGGAAGCGCTGGCACGGATAACTTCCGGGCGGCGCATATCGCGGGGCAGGTAGTTCATCGCCTTATCCACCTTTTCATTTACCTCCACCGAGGCCAGGTCGATGGATGTACGGTGACGGAAACGCAACTCCACCCAGGCAGTTCCGTCGCGGGCCTCGCTTTTCATCGTCTCCACATTGTTTACCTCCTTCAGCACATTGCGCAGCGGCTTCACCACTGTATTCTCCAGCTGCCGTGCAGGCAAATCAGCCAGGGATACACGTATGGATACTACCGGAATGTCAATTGCAGGCATCAGCGAAACCGGCAACCGGGTTGTAGTGGCCAGACCTATCAGCAACAGTGCCAGGAAGGTCATTGTTACAGCGACGGGGCGATGGATGAGAAAGTTTACCATGAGAAGTGGTTTATGTGGTTTATTTTGTTCATTTGGTTTATTTAGTTTATTTAGTTTATATGGTTTATATGGTTCATTTGGTTTATATTGTTTTATTTCCGGAATTTTATGCCTTTGTATTCAGTTTTGCGGAGATATTCCATTAGGTTACCTGTTTTTCTGCTAAGCGTAAGGCATTTGTTTATGTATACTTCCAATTCTTTTTCTGTTATATAACCAAAATCGTATGCCCTATAGAATTGGGAGCGGGTTTCCCCACTGGAACCTTTTGCGATGGAAAGAAACTGGTGAAACTCATGATTCCCGTTTCGTTCGAAGCCTTCAGCAATATTATCCATAGCAGAACCGCTTGATGATTTTATTTGTTTTATCAATTCAAAATCTTTTGAAAAGTCTTTTCTCCTGGTAAGGTCATTAATTTCTTTCGAAATATCTCTTGCCATCTTCCATATATCCAGATCCTCAAATCGCTTTATTTCATTCATGGAATTAATTTTTATAATAATCTTAATGAACAACATGAACCTTAAACAACATGAACCTTAAACAATATGAACCATATAAACTAAATAAACCATATAAACCTCCGAACGATTATTCCACTTCAACACTTGATTCATGCGCCAGATTCAGATTGTTTGTCACAATAATGGTATCGCCGGGGCTGAGGGTGGCGCCTTCGGCGGGGGCGACGGCATACTGGGATTCATTTTCATCGAGCACTTCAATGTAAGTCCAGTAGGCGGTGCCGCGGGTGTAGCGGAACAGCACTTCGCGGTTTTGTCGCAAAACAACTGCCTGACGCGGTACGACCAGCTGGCTGGGTATGGCTTTTTTGATGCTCACCTTCATGTTCATTCCTTCCATGTAGCCGCCGGGATTGGTAACCCGTGCCTTTACCCATGCCAGCCCGTTCTCATCGATGCGGGGATTTATTTCCGCTACAACTCCCCTGGCAGGTTTGAGTCCGGCAAGGGGTGTGACGGTGATTTCCTGACCGTTCGACACCTCGTGCACCTCGGTTTCCAGCAGGGGGAATTCAATTGTAAACCGACTGTCGTTAATCAGGGTGCAGAAAGGTTTTGAAAGGTCGGGCTTCTCCCATGCTTTCTGGGTAATCCCTTCCACCTTCCCTGCAAAGGGTGCTTTCAGTACTGCATTTTCCAGTTGATATACGGCTTCTTCGTGTTGTATTTTTGCCTGGTTGTAGCCCGAACGGATGGTGGCTATGTTCAGATGTTCGTCCGGTATTTTGGCATCGATGCTTTTATACCCCATGCTGAGCAATGCATCCAGCCGGTCGATGGTGGCCCGTTCAAGTGCCACTTCAGCCTTTTTCATGGTAAACAGAAACTCCTCGTTTTGCAGCCGTGCCAGTTCGGTACCGGCCTGCACGAGTTCTCCGTTTCTAACACCTACCGCCTCTATAATGCCCGAATTCTTAAAATAAAGCCCTGCTTTCTCTATGGCAGCCAGTTTGCCATTGCTAACAATCTCCCGCAGAAAATCGCCCTGCTCCAGTACGATCACCTCCACACGGTTGGGTTCTGCCGGAAGGGGCTGGTTGCCACCATCGGTTTGTTCCTCTGATTTAAGGGCGCAGGAATATATTGCAATAACAGCCAGTGCGGTTATCAGGATGTTGGCTGTCCGTTCTTTATTGGTTTTAATGTTGTTCATAAAAAGCGGTTAATAGGTTACGGGAATAAAGGTAGTAAAAAGGTTTGAAATTGTTTGAAGAGTTTGAAGAAGTTCGAAAAGTTCGAAAAGGTTTATGTGGTTCATATGGTTTATGTGGTTTTTGCAAAGAGTTTGAATGTTTCACCGTTTTAGTGTTTTAATGTTAAAGGGATTGTATACGAAAGGTTTGGAGACTTATGATGTTCACCTGCTGACTAAGGTTCAGCTGGTGAATTTACAATAGTTTTATTGTTTCAGTGTTTGAGGGTAAGGATTATTCATTTGATTCATATTTTTTATTCATTTGTTTTACCATCACCAGCAACGGGTTGTCGTTTTCATCAAGGCAGTTTGCCAGTTGTTCACCTTTTTGAATTTTGGGGTGGCGTATTGAAGGCTTCGGATGCGGAGGAAGTTTGGCTAGGGTTGCATAAAATGCTGCATAATAAAGTCGGTTAACACTTGAGTTTGTACTGCCTCTTTGCAACAGATAATCAGCATCGATGTATGTCTCTCTGGCTCGTTTTAGTCTGTAATTAATGTATTCACTTTTCAATATTTTATATTTTAATGCCTTCTTTTTTAACGTTTGAAAATAAAGGAGAAAACATCATCTTCTTAGTCCAGTCAGTTCTGGTATATGCAATTAGTGAAATGATTTGGCCGGTTTCAAGTTCTATATCTAATATCGGGTCTCTTAATTCTGATTCATAATCGAAGGTAATTTTATCTCTGGGGGTGATAACAAGAATATCCCAATCCGAATCGGGGCGATTATCTCCACGGGCACGGGAACCATATAAAAAGATTTCAGCCAGGGGATCCTTTTTTTTTATTCCAGACCTGATCTTGTTTATGATTTCTTTATGCTCCATGTGATTGTTATATTTTTTGAATACAACACCTGCTTCTTTATCCAAAGATAAGTAATTTTTTTTTCCGGAATTCTAATATAAAAGCAATTATGGTTTGATATGCCAGGTGTTTCTGATAAAAAGTGTCAGGGAACACCTTATCTGTCGGTTGAAGGATAGATGGCAAAGGACATTCCCGACTAAACCTGTTTCTTGCTGATTTGAAAAAAACAGAAACATATTCATATCGTTAGTGCGGGGAACCTAATGGTTGCGTCAACTACCAGATAATTCATTTTAAATTTTCCGAAGTCAAGTTCGCCAAGATACTCCTCAATTCTCATCATTGATTCAAGCATATCCTCCAGGTATAAAATGTATTCTCTGTTTGCAGGGCTCATATGTATTTTACATTATTCAAAATAATTTCTTTTAATTGTTTTTTAAGGGCTTTTTCTGAAACCAGGTCGACTTTAAGCTTTAATTCATTTTCCAATAACTCCTGAAGGTCAAAAAATTCCCAACCCAATGGTTTCTTAAATGATACTAAAATATCAATGTCTGAGCCTTCCTTCTGTTCATTTCTTGAGTAAGATCCAAAATATCCGATTTTGTCGACAAAATATTTTCGGGAAAGAACCGGTTTGAGTTCTTTTAATTTATTTTCTATTTCGAAATTCGATTTCATAATTCAAATTTAATCTTTAAGCCGGTATTATATCTTTTTGTTCCATTTGATATCATACTCTTTGAGTATAATACTATCGCTCTCATAACCTGACCTTTTATAAAAAGATAAGTAAATTATCTGCCGGGTTAACAGCTCATTTTTTAGTAGGCCATCATATACCCCTTAGCGGTATTTGAATTTAACAACTGTTGGATTTTTATTCGCATCTGATTTTTGAAATGGAGCGGGTAAAATAATACCTGCTTCCGCATGTTCATTAACAAAATGATTCTCAACAAGGGTATAAAAATATTCTGTGTCACTGGACTGGGGTAAAACGGAAAAGTCAACCGCGAGTTTACCTGTAACACCATATGGATCAGAAATATGGTTTATGACTTTTAACGTGCTGTCACTCCAGGTATACAATACCTGATACATTACATCCTTTAGCTTAAAACCAAAACTAAGATGGGTGCTGTTACTAAAAAAACACGGAGTAGAAAAAATGTAATTGCCATTTGTCTTATTGTTGAACTCAAACAGGTCACTGTGTCTTTCTTTTAAAATTTTCTTAGGTAGTTTATATTGACCCCAATCTATTACCAAACAGGGATTTAACCCGTTACTCTTTAAGTTGTAGATGGTATCGTTAAAGGAATATTTGAACAACAAATCATTACTATTAGCTGTAAAATTATTAAAATCAAGGTAATACATCCATTCATGCTCCTGTTCAGTAACCGGAATTGCTTTATACACAATTTTCTTTTGACTTTCAGAATAATAGTTTATTCTGCCTGATGATACTTCGTTCTTATTTGAGCCGATATACAGACAGAAATTGTTTTCATCTACATTTGCAAAGGACTCAGCATTCAAACCTGTAGATATTTCACCCAAAAACTCACCCGTTGTATTGTATTTGATAATTTTCTTCCCTATTCTGTCTAAAAGATAAACCGTATTCTTCTTAACACATACATCAGCCAATGAAAGATATTCCCCCGGGCCTTTTCCTCTTTTATCTATTGAATACAAAAACTTTCCGTTCGGGTTAAAAACAAGCAGTTTTCTGTTTGAAATAAAAATAAAACTGCTGTCCATTACATAAAACCTTTTAATTTCTCCCAATAAGCTCTCCGGTGTTGATTCCAAACGGACATAGTCAAGGCTTGACGTATCAACCAGTTCATTGAAACTGTACTGCTTTGCCCTATCCAAATCAACTGTTATTTTTCCTGGCTCAGAAAATGCTTTCTTTTGATCATCATCCGTATTGAAACAGCTATACAAGAGGAATAAGAATACAAATAAGATAGGTAGTTGTTTATAATTTGATGGTTTCACCGGTATTGTAATTAATATTTTGGTTTTAGAATCTAATATATAGAACTTTTGTGTTTATTTCAAGCGTACCACCACAAGCACCGGGTTGTCGTTTTCATCAAGGCTGTTTGCCAGTTGTTCCAGTTCCTTTTTCTTTTCAGGGAATTTGGCAAAGGAGGTTTTAGACTTCTGAAGCTGCAAACCGTTTCAGGTCTTTTGAATTGTTCCTGCTCACCATGGTCCAGGTTGCGGAGCCAGTAGAGGGTAATAGCCGGAATGTCACTAAACTCCAGGAAGTTGTACTGTGCATTTTGTATCCCTGCCGAAACCCACTCGTTGGCCCAGTAAAAGAGCTGGTAGTTGTCGCCCGGCACTAAAACGTTGTGGGCTGTGCGGGCAGCCATGCGGATGCGGTTGTTGGAATACGTACCTGTAAAGTAGTTTCCGGGACAGAAATCCAGTTCCTCAACCAGGCATTCGGGGAAAATTTGTCGCGAGTATTTATCCCGGTAATAAAATCACTTAATTGATGTACGTTCCTTTCAAAATTAAACAGATGTGGCTCATAGCCAATTCAAGCCAATGCTTTCAAACCATTGGATGAATCCTACGGCAATTTTGTTCACCGCTCACTCTTGAATCATCCCTTCGTCTTTTAAATAAATGAAAAGAAAATTAAGACACATAAGAAACGGAAATAAAAGACTTAATGGTTTAAATATATCCATTTTACAAATTCAATTCTAAATTTTCATTCCTCTTTCGAGGTAACTGATATTACCCCAAATTTTTTTTCTTTCCCATACAACCGGGCTGATTCCAGTTGAGGAATAATTTTAACTGAAACTATTTTAGATGGATTGAGCAATGAAATTTCGGATATGTCAACTTCCTTGTTATTTATAAAACAACTCGGATTGTTTTCAAATAATGAATTATCTTCTAACCGAAAATACCTTGATTCTTTACTTGCAGGAGCAATCGTAATGATATTTATAATTCCTGATTTTCCGATTTCACCTATCAAGACTTGTGCAGAATCAGAAGGAATATTTATTATCTCTTTAATAAAACCTTCACCTAGATGGGTTACAACATCACTACTATCCTTATTTGTAAAGAACCCATCTACTGCAACAACTATTTTTTCCTGTGCATTTAATGTTAATGCAAAAAATATACAGAAAAAAACAACTAATTTAAGTTTTCTTTTCATACTCATTTATTTTAAGTAAATATATAATATCCTTATTTAGAGTTATTTCGGGCAACTTCGCCAATATAAAGTGCTTGAAGCTTTTTGTTCATAATTGGGGTTCCTATTAACAATACCTTATCCAATGAATCTAAAAGCATTGTGTGATACAAACTGTTTTCAGGGAGTTTATTCAGCTTATAAAAGCTATTATTTTGATCAAATATAACAGGATAACTAAATTGGATTAATGAATCATTAATTGTTTTAAAGGCGGTTGTATCAGTACCGCTAATATAAAAATAGTATTGAATATTGCAATTTTCGCATGTTTCCTCAACTTTACTAATAAAGCTCGACCAAAGTTCTAGTCGAGAAACACATTGGAAACAATTTCCATTTATTTTAGTAACTATTTTGACTTTTTCATTATACTTAAAACGATCGGATAATCTTGGCAGAATGATCTTTTTTCCTATCCATTCATCAATAATTGATTCATATTCTGTTTTTTCTGATTTTACACTACAACAAAACGTCAATATCAATAGACCAAAAAATCCAATAGTCTTTTTCATCTTGAAATCTATTAATGTTTTGGAAGTTGGCAGGTAACGATTTCAGGTTCACCAGTAACAGAATTGATACAATATCCGTAGACAATTAAATTGTTCTTGTCTAGTGTCATACGATGAAGATATTTGTCGGTTTTAAAATTCACAACAGGATTTCCATTCCAGTCATAAACTAAAATATTATTTCCTGCAACATATTCGGATCCAAATTCATCCTGCATCCTTCCTGAATAAATCATATAAATAAAATTATCGGTTACCTCAACAGAATGGAATGCATAAGCAGATTTTGACGAATGAGCTACTGTGCTATTACCAACGACCTTATAGTCTGACAAATAATACAATTTTCTCTTTTCTAAAAATAACCCATCTTGAGAGATAGAACAAATGTCAAAATATCCATTACGGCATACAAATACAAATTTTCTTTTATCAGGTTTTATGGCTATTTCTCCTTGATGTGCCATTGATTTGATATAATTATTATCTGTCTGGTGTTCCTCATCGATTGGGAATTCCACCTCAATTATTGTATTCCCTGATATAGAATTGAAAAGACAATATTTTCCATTCTCAAATATACCCGTAAAAATGATTAAAGAATCATTTAACGGATAACTCTGAAAAATAATTAGGTTTGGCAAGTCAGTATTTATAACTTTTCCAAATTGGTAGAATCCATTAATTATATCAAAAACATTAAAATAAATTAATTGTTTTTTATTTGCACTATATGTAGAGAAAACACTATCATTTAGTGCACACATTAATCCTGGAAACATAAGTTCATTAGGTCCTTTCCCCTTATTTACAAAATTTGAGACTAAATGACCGTTATTTACATTAAAACAGTTAAATAATTTTTCTTTAAAAACCTCATTAACAATTAGAATAGAATCAAAAGAAACCATATCCAGAAGTTCTCCTAATTCAACACTTTCAATTGGAGAAACATTGAGTTCTAAATTGATTGTATTATCAAAATCGCTCAGTACTGATTGACTCGAATCGATTGAGCAACTAATTCCAATACAAACTAAAACAAAAATACATAAAGTACGTATCATAAAGTCCCAAATAGTTTATTTAAAGGCTTTGTCCTAATTTTCATTAAAATTGTCAGGACAAAGCCATTTTTTTAGAATGTAATAGTTCCCTGGAAATTTTGACCAAATTCAACATAACAATATGGAATCCAGGGATAACAACAATCCCACATGTACGTACCACCAGATTCTACTGAATAACATGCTAATGCTTCTATATTTTTTAGTTCTGTTTTTGTTTTGCTATTTGAATCGAAACTTAAACTAAGATTAAAAATAAGCATTAATGCAAACATTGAAATACCTATTAATCGAATACTTTTCTTTTTCATTTTCAAAAATTTTTATTAATAATTCACAATACTTCACCCGTTTTATTCTCCCCGATAATTAAGAAACTCATAGTCCCTTTACTATTATTTTTTATCTTTACTCCCGAAAGGGGAGCTACCAAAACTGATGTTCGCTCGCAGTTGAATATTGGTTGTAGCTTTTCCCTTTCATAATAAATTACTTTTCACATTCTAAAGTTAATAACCCACTCTGACACATGGTGTCAGTTTGAAATTTAAAATTATTCTAAATAATATACCTTTTTTGTTCTGTCAAATTTGATACTCAGGCCATTATTAAAATTAAGGTATTTTTTGAGCCTGTAAAATGTCCTTTCATCGACGTCAAGTTTTGCGGAAAAACAAGCTGCATCTCCCTTTTCTCCTTTCAACAGCAACTCCTTTAATCGTTGCATGTTTTCAATACATTTTATTCCAGTCATGACAAACATTTCAGGTTGATAACATATTTCGCATTGTATAATCAGAATCTTTTTTTTTTTTCACAGCTCCGCCCTGTTAGTCCTAAAATTCTTCATCTGTTTTCAATGATCAGCTTTTTAACTGATTGGAAAAATCCCTTATTTTTTTTTATAAAAACCTGCTCACACTCTTCATAAAAGACCGGTTGATAAAAATGGAGATTTATAATAAAAGTAGAATTATACTTTACCAAAAAATCTGCTTCCCATTTTCATAAATGAATGGCCGTTCTTCAACACCTTTAGAACGGTTTCGAAGCCAGAACAGGCAATTCTCCGGGACGTCATCAAAACTGATATTAAAATCCTTTGCCGTTTTCCCCCATAGTAAATGCCATTCATTATTATTGTTATAATAAAACAATTCATAGTAATCTCCCGGTTCAATAAAATTTGCATCTGTTTTTGGACAATACCTTATTTTTACAATTTTTTTATCCGTATCAAAAAATTTTATGATTATACTATTGTCCTTTCTATTTTTGCTTTCGTAATGAGTCAGGTAATCATTGTCAAATAATCTCCCTTCTCCTCCGTCACGTAAACCAATTACCTCGAAATCTGTATTTGGGAATTTACATAATTCTCCTTTTTCCTCATAAAAAAATTCCAACTCACCAACGGATACAAAATAATCCTTATGTGCGGAATATTTTAAATAAGTAAACGACTGCTTATTTTTTACTGTAAATTCAGTTGGTTTTAGAGGTATTGTTTTAATGGTATGGATAATAGTCGGATTGGTAAAATTCTTATCATTCGAGACATAAAAGCGCCCAAGGTACATCTGGTTTCCATAGTAAGCTATTTGAGAAAAAACAGGGTATTTCCTTCCAATTAATATTGTCCTGGTTTTTAAATCATCCGTTTCAATATATCGTTTTTTATTGTCAAGAGTAAGAATAAAAGGTTTGTCAAATGGATAAAGTTCTCCATTGCTGTAGTATGCCGGCTGATAAAGAATGTTTTTCCCCATGCCTTCAAATGTAACATTATTATTCTCTACCTGTTTGATGGCTACCGGTTTCCATCCCTGTATATCAAAAACACACAGGTAAGCAATATTAAATTTGCTAAGGTTCTCTGGTACTTTCACATTTACGTTGCATGATTCGATAAATTCCTCCGATACATCTTTCATACATAAATCCCGAAATGACGGATGAATTTCGTCTGGATATTCTTTATTCAACATCTTCATTTTTTCCTGTAATGAATACATTTTCCGATACACTTTCGGAACTTTTTTAATGAACAGTACTTCCCCTTTTTCTAAAACAGGTGTTATTTTAAAATCCAGATACGTACCGATTAAATCTGTATTGTTTCTGCCTTCAATATTCCTAAATAATAAAGAATCCGAAATTCTGTCAGAAGAAACAAGGCTTTTAAAATAGTGTTGGGCATATTTCCTGTTCCCCCAGGCCAGTAAAAAATTGAGAGCACATGGGATACCTGATGCACGCAAAACAAAAATCTGGTAATTTGATCCTTCTATGCAATCGCCAAAAGGCATTTTTATAAAATTTGAAAATGTCCCGTCTATCATGGAACCTAATGAAAGATAATACAGTTTTAATGTATCGGTTAAAAACCTGAATGCGCTATCAACATTATTAATCAGTAGGCTTTCTTCATAAAAATCCTTGTAGGTTTCCATAAACTGCTTTCGCCAATTTTCAGGGGTCTCATTTAGAATTTTGTAAGGCAGGATATACTCACAAAAATCACTGAATGGCACTTTTCCTTTCCACTTTGCCTTATTCCATACATTAAATGAAGCTTCGATATTTTCAATGAGGTACTTACTTGTTAATACATTAATATCGTACTCTGTCTTTATGGACGAAAGATGAGGCTTTGCTATATTTGCAGTGGAATCGAACATCCGGAATAAATTTCCCTTCATGTTAACGGTCTTTTTTTCCGCAGGCAGGTTACCGGCATAATCGAAAAAATGTTGTATTTCTTCAAAGTACTTGCCTTTATTATGAACTTTGCCCGGCAAATTTTCGATGAGAAAACAGGCTGCTTTATATTTCAGGCTGTCGGCTGGATCTTTTTTATAATAGTCGAGAACTTTTTTTAATTCATTCTTGTTGTCCCCTGCCAGTTCAAGCGCTGTTTCCAACCTGCTGTTCCTGTTGCACGAAAGGGCAAGAAACAAGGAAATCAGCACAAATAGTTTATTTGAAATTAACATATTAGTTAGATTTAAAATCATTAATTCATGGTATCAAGACTATGAGTATCAAGTATCAAGACAAAAAAAAACCATTGGCAGAGATTGTTTCGGTCGTCGTGCCAGGCGGTACCCTTCAGCTTCCATCTTCGGTCTTCGGTCTCCTTCTTCCGTCTTCGATCTTCAGTCTTCCAACAACATGAACAAATTAAACCACATGAACCATATAATTTCGTTCGGGCTAAACTTTTTGCCACAAAAACACAAAAACACCAAATTTCACCATACATACAAACCTTCAACTCCTTCTTCCGTCTTCGATCTCCGGTCTTCCAACAACATGAACAACATAGACCACATGAACCATATAAATTCGTTCGGGCTAAACTTTTTGCCACAAAAACACCAAATTTCACCAAACATTCAACCTCCTTCTACTTCGGTCTCCGGTCTTCGGTCTTCCAACAATATAAACATAGGAACCTTCAAACTCCTAAAACCACAAACAACAAACTTCAAACAACAAACTTCAAACTCTACCTAATTCTTTTCCCCGTCCGTTTCCACGCAAACTCCCCGTTCCGGTAATTAAACAGCACTACGGCTGCCTTGCCCACTATGTTTTCTTCGGGCACCACTCCCCAGTAGCGGGAATCGTTGGAGTAGTGGCGGTTGTCGCCCAGCATGAAGTAGTAGTTTTGTTTAAACACATAATGAGTTGCAGGTTTCCCGTCCACATAACAGCCATCGTCCCTGAATTCCAGCTTTACCTTTTCCAGCCGGTTAATGGTACGGCGGTGGAGCAGAAAATTCTCCAGGTTCAGTTCAAGCACCATCCCTTCGTAAGGGATTACCAGTGGTCCGTAGTTGTCGATGGTCCATACAAACTGCGGGTTTACCGGGAACACCCGGTTGGCGGAGTCGGCGGTACAGGTTTTTATTTTCAGCGAATCGGTAAGGCCGGTGGAGGAAAAAATCTTTTTCTGAATTTCAGAGAGCACGATTTCCAGAGGTTCTTTACCGTGCTGCCTGGAATACCCACCATGCAACCTTACTCCAAGGCTGTCGGCCAAAAGAGTAAACTCCTGCGGGTTGTTGGTCCAGATTCTGTACCTCCGTTTAACCCCACCGGGTTCAGGGGAGTATTGCCCGTTAATTTTTACCCTGCCGTTTTCAATCTCCAGTGTATCACCCGGCAGGGCCATACACCGTTTGATGAAAAAATTATTGCGGCCACCCCACAGCGGGTGTGAAAACACCATCACGTCGCTCCTTTTTATGGTGGATAACCCCCACAGCCGGTGGTAGTCCCAGTACACCGAATCGGGTCTGGCTGCAGCGCCTGCCTTTAAGAACCAAACCAGGTTAACCCACGGGATGTCATAAGGCGATGCAGGCAGTTTTGGCCCATAAGCTAGTTTGTTTATCAATACCTTGTCGCCCGACAGAATGGTTTCCTCCATAGAACCGCTGGGTATGGCGTAGATTTCAATAAAGAATACCCGCACCAAGATGGCCGCTGTAAATATACCGGCGAAGATACCTGCTGTTTTAAACCGTTTGAGTTGCATGATTTTCTTAGTTACCTATCGGGATACTCCACCTGCCCTTTTATTCTTAGAACAGCAGGTGAACCAGAACCGTTAAAATGCACCTTTATTTCCTTGTTGAAGGTACCCGGAGAAGCGGAATCGTATTTGATTTTAATTTCCCCCTTTGAACCAGGTTTTACAGGCTTGCGCGGCCACTCGGGAACAGTACAACCACACGAAGTTTTTACATTACTTACCACCAAAGGCACCTTTCCGGGGTTGGAAAACTGAAAACGGTAGACTGCTTCTTTTCTAAAGGAGATTTTACCAAAATTATGCTCCATATAATTAAACTGAATTACTGCTTCCCGCAAAGGTGGTGTTGGGGAGCAAGCCAACAACCAATAAACGCAGATCTGAAATATCAGTAGGTTAAATCCGTGGAAATTCATTTCCATAGCAACAAATTGGTTATTAATTTACTTATTTATTAATTTACATACTTTCTAATTCTACTTTGACACATTTATTGTTTTGAATAACAGAGGTCTATATCGTATTGCCGTTTTATGTGGCGTTCCTTTAGTTGCCTAAGCAAGCGATCTTCTGTCAATTCTTTGTAAAACTTGAAGAACAGAAAATCCATTATGTCCCTTGCCGAGAGGATGGGTATTTCGTCTTGGTTCAAAAGCTTTTCTTTGAGCATGAAGCACCCAACCATCATGTTTAGCGCAATTTGGTGATGCCACGGCAGCCATTTGCGTGTCTGGAACTGGTCCATCCCCAGGATTTGCTTCTGCTCCTTGAAACTGTGCTCTACAAAGAACCGCTGTGCCTGCATGTAGGCAACGGCCTGTTCGGTGTACTGCCCCAATGACGCATTGGTGAAGGAGTATTTGATTTCTTCCCCGTTCTTGGTTTTTCGTTTTGACACCACCAGTAGCCTGTTTTCCACTGTATTCGTGTTTTTGTCCCAAATGTACACCGTCCTGAAATGGAAGAGCCCTTTCAATACCCCTTTGGCTGAATGCCTGATGTCGATCGCTTTCCAGTCGGCAGGTTCCAACGAGCCAATATATTTGAATGCCGTGGTGTGGACCGTGCTGGCCTTTAGCTTCTTGGGCGAAGGGCCTTTGGCCGATTTCCGTTCGGGGAGGTATAATTCCGGCTCCTCCAGGAATATCTGCTGGTCGGAGTGGATATCGAGCATATAGACCAGCCCCATGTTGTTGATTTCACGGGCAAAGGCGGCATCGTTGCCATATAGCCCGTCGGCCCCGACATAATCAAAGGTTATGCCCATCGCCAGTTGGTGCTTTATGATGTCGGCTGCCAGTTCTTGTTTTGTCTTAAAAGTCCTTTCTTCAACGGGTATGTCTGCTTTCTTGCACCGTTCGCTGTCGCTTGTCCACGAAGCGGGCAGGTACAAACGGCAGTCCACCAGCGAAGCATGTTTCCCATTGCACAGGCAACCATAAACAGCTACTTGCGAGTTGGCCGTTTTGCCCACATTGCCGCAGTATTGATGACCAACCCCCACGCTTTTATCACCCTTTTTTACCCATCCGCTTTCATCGATCAGCAACCCTGTGAGCGTTTGTTTGGGCAACGATTGGGAAACATCTTTTGCCACTTGGTCCATCACCGCACTGGCATTCCAGTTGGAATCGCTGATAAAATGGTGCATAGCATGATATTCCGTATCAAGGGTCTCGCTTATCCGTTCTATGTTGTTTAATTCACTGGTCACTTTTCCTTCAATGTATAGATGTACTTTATCGAAATTCGACTTGGTTTTGTTTTTGAAAAAATTATTATAGCCTGACACATAAGCAGATAGGCGATCTGATGCCTCGGTCAGTGTTTTACCATAATTTTGATTTTTCTTTATTCGATTTGTATTTGCCCGTTACCCATTGTAAACGTTTTTTTTGTTATTTTATGCATCTAATATACTATTATTCAATGGATTTAACAAAATAAACATACATTAAAATTGAAGATTTTTAATCTGTCAAAGTAGAACTAATCAAAAAAAAAATGATTGTCAAAATGTAGATTTAGAATTGAATAAATTATCAAAATATTTTATTAATAAAAAGGTATTCTTATAATTCATGCTAATAAACTTTGAAATACAAAGCTCTTTGTCTACCATGAATATATAAGGAGAATAACTATCATTAAATTTTAAAGTACAATTAGACCAAGATTCAGACACAAAGTAATACCTAGCTTCCGATATGTCAAATTTTCTTTTAATAAATAGAAAATGTTTTGTATTCCTATAGGTGCATAAAATAATTATTTCTTTATCGCTCTTTTTGATATATTCCACTAGTTGGGTAAAAATTTCATCAACACAACTACTACAACTATTTTCGAAAAATCTAAAAATAATGACATTATCAGTTAAAATCAAATCCTTAAAATTTATTATTTTACTATTTTCGTCTACAACTGTCAGTGTATCTGACAACTTACACCCATCCATTTTAATAGTATTAAATAATAAATTATCGTAGGTAGTATTAAGATCACTAAGAACTTCAATTTTTTGCAAAATATTATTATGCTTTTTTTGAAAGTTTTTAATAACAAATAATGAAAAGCATAATAAAGAAAAAGAAAAGATAAACATTAATATTATGATGTATTTAAAAAGATAATTAAAATTCATAAACAGCTAAAATAGGATTATAATATCTGTCTTCAACATCATCTATTTCATAAATGGAATCTCTTTCCATTGTGATAGTATCTTCCATTTTATAGGTATTTCGTGGTTCAATAATACATATTAATTTATTGTCAAAAATTTTAATTGGCAAAACCAAAGAATGATATTTATCTAAGAAGGAATTACTAATCAACACTTTTTCATTAATTTTAATATAAAACCCCATTCTAGTTTCATTTATAAACCGAAACGAAATTAATGAATCTGATTTCATAAACCTTTCAAGGTAATATGCGCTATTAACTTCACTCAATTTAAACATCTCATTTTGTGGCAATAAAAAAGGATTTATATTTGAGGCTGCACCTTTAAATTTTATAGAATAGGCTATTTTAGCGTTATCAGATGAAATTTGAAAAATATCATTTGTGAATGATGTGCTTAAATAAACTTCTTCTTCATTTTTCCAAATACAATGAGGGAATCCATGGTTAATGCAATTATTGACAACATTATTTTTAAGCATCCGATTGATTATCTTTCCACTCTGGTTAATTTTTAATAGTCCATAAAAAAAAGAATCAGATTTTTTTGCTTTAATGGGATGTGGATGGATTAAGAATTCTCCATTATTTAATGGCAAAAATGATTTAGGATATAATTGATTCAATTCTAATGTTTTCAAATAATTCCCATTAAACGAGTACTCATGTATCTTTCCTGATGATTCTAAAATATAAATAATGTTTTCATTTTCATTTAGGGCTACCTCTTGTATAGATAAATATTCTCCTGGTCCTCTTCCATTTTTTTCTATTGAATTTATAATTTCACCTCTCAAATCGGAAATAAAAATAGATTTACCTACCTCAGAATCAACTATAACAAAATTATCTTTTGTAGGAATTATATCATCAATACTACCAATTAGATAATCATCATTTTCTTTAATTTTTATATATGTAATCTTGCTTGCATAGTCATCCAGATTTATAATATCTTCCATATTCTGAAGAGAAACAGTTAATATTTGTGTTAGAGTTGATCTATTATGAGAAGAACCATAGTCACTACCGCATCCAAGTAAGAAAATATAGGTAAAAACTAAACCGGAAATTATTTTTTTCATCATTTAATAAAATTATAAAAATGAAAAATAAAGGTTGTTCTTTATATTCCGAACAACCTTTATCAAAAATAACTATCTATATACAAACAGTAGGTTGACAATCTAATGTACCACCTGGATCACAATCTATTTTAGTTCCCCATTTAAGTTCCAATCTAATGCAAGTTATAGGTGGAGGTGAATATTCTATACATATTGATTTTAAACAAGATTTTGATTCACCAATAGCATTATGTACTATAGGTAATTCTGATTGAGCATTCGCTGTCTGTAGAAGTTTTAATAAATTTAAATTGTTATGAACTTCATTTAATGAACTTATAACATTCACAGTTATTAGAAGACTAATAACAACAATAAGTAAAGAAATTTTTTTCATAATCTCACTATTTTAGTTAATACTTAAAGAAATTTTTAAATAAAAAGTGTATCTCTATCTTTGCTAATAAAAGTTGAGCAATCATTACTGGTGATCGCTGACATTAGATATTTTTTTTTATTTCCTTTTCATCATTTTGATTTTTAGCTAAAGTTAAATCACTTACAGTGCCATTTCCAAGCACTCTATGAAAAAAAATCACTTAAATCAAAATTATTTTTCAAAAAGTAGGTTTTTCTGATTTTACAGTAGCAGATATCTGCACCAATCATTCGTAGTTCTTCCAGATATCTGAATAAAGTTCTTCTTTTAATACCAAGCTTCTTCGACAGGTTAGCGGCATTGCCAGTCTTTTCCTGTTTTATTAGTTTAACCAGGTAAAATAATCGGTCAAAATGTTCAAGGTAACTCATTACTTTAATATTTAGAGTTAAAGCATTTTTCTTTTCACAGCTTCGCCCCTGTCAGTCCCATCCGGTGGTTCCAACTCCAATTTTTTCAGTCAATTTCCAATTCATAAATTCAGTTCTGGTCCTTTTCCAGTATTTCCTGCATCTCTTGCTTTATCTCCTCAATGGCAGTTGACTCTACTTTAACCTCCTTTGCCAACAACTCCCGGGCAACCACCATGGCCTTCTCCCTCTGGCCGCTTTCATCGTACAGCTTTGCCAACAGGTATTTCGGGTAAAACCGCCCGGGGTTCATGTGCCAGGCATGAAGATAGGCTCCTTCTGCCTGTTTAATCTGACCCAGTGACTTATAACTGTCGCCAATGGAAGTAAATACTACCGTGTTGGGATAATGTTTTCCTGCATCCTGCAAGGCGATAACTGCTTTTTCATGCTGCCCTGCCATGGAAAGGGCCTTTCAATAGTTGGTCAGAAAATCGCCATTCTGTTTCATTACCGGCAATGCTTTTTCATATTCCTCCACGCTTTGCCCGTAAGCGCCCATACTGTAGAGGGTGAAGGCATATTTCCAGTCTTTTAATGCCTCTGTGCGCTGCTTCAGAAATGCAGCGCCAAAATATATCAGGAATACAGCAACTCCTGAAACCAGTATTATAAATCCGGTAACAGGGACTTTCCCAGCCGCTAGTTTAATATTTACTTTTGGCGAATACGCTGCAAGGCAGGCCAGCGCCAGCGCCAGGCCCACCTTTACAGGCAATACCTGAACCGGGTAGGAAAACATGGAAAAAACAACAAACGCCACAAGAAGGGCTTTTGAAATCAGGATAAACCGGGTTTTATTATCGGGCAGGAGTTGCCGGTTGGGTTTTACACCAGAAGGCCGCGGATATCTTATCGTAAATGCGGATAAAAATACCAGCGCAAGTAAAAAAGTGCCTGCAACACCCTGCTCTGCTGTCTGCTGCAACAATTCGTTGAAGGCATAATTCACATCGCCGGCAACCACTGCCTCATCTGCCTGCGGGTGCTACTTAAACCATGCTGCCTGGTAGTCCGTATATCTGGCCTTAAAGCCACCAAACCCGGTTCCGGTTAACGGGTAATCACCTATCATTTTTAATGTAACTTTCCAGATAAACAACCGACCATTGGCTGAATCCTTTTTTAAAAAATACATCCCTGCCAGCCCGGAAACCATTATGCCGGCTATAAGCAAAACAAGAATGTTATTTTTAAATACTGGTTTATTTGACCAATCTATAAATGAATCCTTATATTTAAAAGCCAGAAGAAAACCGGCAGAAGCCAGCACCGCAAGCCATGCAGCCCTCGATTGAGAAGCGGGGAGTACAAGCAGGATGCTTAACAGTACGGCGGTCAGGAAAAAACCCGCGACCCAGGTCTTTATCCCGGCAAGCAATTCCCCTGCAGTGGCCTTTCCGGTTTTTAAACGTATCTTATGAAACCACCTGCCTTTCCATTTATAAACAGCATTCCATACCGTTGGGATTTTAGGGTTTCTATTATCTGCGTTAAGTGCAGAGTTTTTTTTCATCCCAAACAAATAAAAGCCAAGGGCAACCGTAAAAACTACCGACAGGAATCCTGCATACGGGCCGGGATTAAAAAAACTGCCGGTAAGTTTAAACAGGCTGTGATGCGACGGATAATACCCCCAAAGCTGGAGGTTGCCGTGAACCGCCTGCCTGGATTAAACCACCGGCCATAAGTGCAAGGAACAGTCCGTTAAACCGTTCTGCGGGGATAAACCTGAGGACAACATACATCAAGGCAAGACCGGTAAATTCCATTATAGAAAGCGATAAGGAAGCGCCCTTTAAAAAACTGTTTGCAAGGATATAGCTAAACCATGCCGTAGCAGCCAAATCCAACCATGACAAACCACTTTTGCCGGTAAACGTACCTGATAGAAACACAACTACACCTACCGGCAGGATGACCATGATTCCCGTCAGAAAAAAGATTGTCTTACCAGATTGGGTTGGCGACATATATGATTCCTGAACCACAGAGGGCAGAACAATAAACAGTGCTGCCAATAAAATCAGCAAAATAATGGATGATATGGAATTGATCCGATGCATAAGGCATCAGTAACAAAGGCCATCGCACGGACTGCCGAAAAGCCATCCGCAGCCGGTAGTGGATGCAGTGCATTCTCCCGACTCACACATCATGGAAAAACCGCAATAATCAGTAGAGGTACTGCAACCGCAACTTCCGGTTTCTGAATTTGTGGTAACATTTCCCTGTAAATCATTGAGCATTGACAGTTCGGCTTCCATTTCAGAGAATGAAGCATACAGCCTGTAAACCATAAAGGCAATATACTGCTCCGGCCATCCCAGCTTATCCGACGCAACGGCTATCCAGTCAGCAGCAAACCGGGAACGGTTTTCTTTTTCCTGCTGCAGGATTTCTTCCAAAAAATATCCGGGGTAAATGTGATCGATGAGTTCCTGCACATGCATGACTTCATCTTCGGTAAACGATTCATTCTCCAGAACGAAGTACAGCTTATCAATCCATGCATTGCGTTTCTTTTCGGCATCCCAACTGTTAAATATGGCCCGTTGCAACGGGAGTTTGTAATCAGCAAGTTCGGAAAAGGTCAGGAGAGAAAGGGATTTCAGGTTGCCGGCAACATACGCATCGATAGTCGGATCGCACGAAAACTGCAGTTCTGTTTGCTGACACGAAAAAAGAATGAAAGGGAAAAGCAGGATAAAAAATAGTTTCTTCATAGCGGTTGGATTTTGTTATTGCTGTATACTTAACTCTTTTTATACATAGATAAAAAAAACGTTCAGGGAAAAAGGTAAGATTACTCCAGCAAATAAAATAAAATAATTACTATTTGACAGAGACTGGATAATAGATGAAACCTTCTATTGATAAGGTATCTGGAGAATTTTGACCATTATAATAAACGACAACTGATTGTTTAAAAGGCCCTAATCTATCGGTTATAACTTTAATTAATATTTCCCCAGATTTTCCTGGTGTTATACCTTTATCAGACCAAATAGGTTTTGTGCATCCACAAGTTGAAATAATAGTTTTAATATACAATGAATGATTGGATATATTATAATACAAAAACTTTTGACTAATTTCACTTTTGTAAATAACTGAATCAAAATGAACATCTTTTTTTGGGAAGAAAAGTTCAGCATTATTAGGATTATGGTTCAAACAATCGCTAAAAATAAATAATCCACTAATTAACAAAAAAACTAATGTTTTAGAATTCATCATATAAGTAATCTATTGTTATATTAGGAAAATTCTTTTCAGGAATTAAAATCTTTTTTATCATTTCGTTCTCATTAATCGTAAAAAAATAAGAGAATTGAAACTTATCAATTAACAAATCTTCTGATATTTTAACTTCAAAAATTTTAATTTTTCTATTCAGCTTTTTATTTATATATTCTCGTTCATTAAAATTATTAAAATCTCCAATTATGGCGAATTCATTATTATGGTCCTTTATGGCGTCTTTCAAAATAGAAATGGTACTTTCCAAACATGCCCGGCAGCTAAATTTATTATACCTAAAAAAAACCTTAATATTCTGCCTTTCAAGTTTGCCAAAAATTGAATCAATATGTTGATTTTCTATTTCTTTAATTGCTTCAACAGTATATGATGGATTTGTGTTACTACTATTTATTTTTAGAAAAATCCCTTTAAGACCGAATAAAGAAATTGATAATAGAACTACCCCAAAATAAACATAAGAAGAAGTTGTCTTTAATACTTTATTTTTTATTAATCTCATACCCAAGAATCAATGGATTATCTGTTGGTTTTACGTTTTTAAGGATAAATTTAATACTATCTGCTCTCATCTCAGAGCAGTTATCAGAGGTTTCCCCGATTAACTGAAATAATTGCATAGGATCAATAGCAGAATATAAGGTGCTTTCCCGTAAATGATTTGGAGGGAAAAAAGTTTGCCAACTGTTTTCCTGATTTAGTTGAGAAAATGTTGTTATTTTTTTTTCACTTTTATTATATAATACGGATGTTGCTTTAAATGGCGTAAAAGCATACAAGAATTTCCGGTTTTCATAAAAACGAACCAAACAGAAGAAGAAGTTTTTAGTTATATAATCAAGTAGGTTTGCAGAATTTGGAGATAGAGGAGGAGTAATATTTTGGCATTTTTTAAGAAATTCTTTGGGTATGAAATATTTTGTTGCGTTTAATTTATAATGAGGAATTATTTTTTCATCAACGACATAATTAATAGTATTGGAGTATGGTTCGACGAATGTTATCGTGTCAGCCCAGTTCGCTGTAATATACGTATTTGCCAGCAACATCTTATCTTTTACTTCTGCCCCATAAATTTTTTTTATTGTTTCACCCTTATTATTGAATAAAACAAACTTCAAAATACTACGTTCATTTTCAGTGGTCTCATTTGCTACATTAGAACAATAGCCCCAATAACTGCTTTTATATTCTCCAAATGAGATTAAATATTTATCAATTCGAATCTCATTGATAAATTTACCCTCATAATTATAATTAATGATTTTGCTTAAAGCAGAATCATAAATTTTTACAAATTTTTCACTAAGAATAAAATTTTGAGGTCTTACATATTCACCTGGTCCTTTGCCCTGTCTTCCAATTTGAAATTTATACGTTCCATTTAAACTAAAACAATAAAAGTTTTTCGATATTCAATCCAAGATAAAAAACAGGCTATCATTAGATTCCAGTTGTGATACTTCGCTGATAAGGCAATTCTGATGAGTTTCAAGAGGGATTAAAATTGTTTTTGAAAAAACATCGGAGTAATTTACCATTTGAGTTGAGAACTCTATATGCAGACTTTCAGTTTTCTTTTCATTTTCCAGATTTGATGAACAAGAAAATAGAACAATTAAAAAAACAAAATTGAATTTCATATTATACTATAAAATGCAGCTATAGGAATGAATAAACAAAGATAAATGTCTGAATATTGCATAACATTCCTTTGTTCCCATTTCTATAACTACATAATTTCAAAAATTTAAGGAAGAGAACAAGTATCATCAGCGTCTCTGCAACCTCCAACCCAACCCGCTGCATATGGAAAAGTAGAAAAAATTTTGAAGTAAGTACAATGTTCCATTAAAAGGATATAACCACTAAGTCCTTCAACATCGTCACAAGCTTTTGCCTTTAATTCTACCAAGGTTAATGCTTGTTTATTATTGTGGCTAATGCTCAGGTTAAGATTATAAAAAATAATCCCAAGAATCATGATAAGAAATAACATTTTTTTCATACAGTATATTTTTAAATGTACAATAAAGTAAGTTTATTAATTTTCTTTTAGCTTAAAAAAACTTTACCAGAACTGATGTTCACTGCTCATTATTTTTATTTTGCAGTTCTTTCCTTTCATATTTTTAATCAGCTATTTTTAGCTAAAGTTAAATCACTTACAGTGCCATTTCCAAGCACCCTATGAAAAAAAATCCCTGAAATCAAAATTATTTTTCAAAAAGTAGGTTTTTCTGATTTTACAGTAGCAGATATCTGCGCCAATCATTCGTAATTCTTCCAGATGTCTGAATAATGTTCTTCTTGCAATACCTAGCTTCTTCGCCAGGTTAGTGGAAGTGCCTGTCTTTTCCTGTTTTATAAGTTTAACCAGGAATTGTTGTTGTTCAAAATGGTCGAAGTAACTCATCCCTTTATTATTTTAGAGCTAAGTACATGACAAAAATTTACAGTATTTTTTAAATTCATCTATATTATTGTTATAAAGCAAATTAGCAATATAAGTTAATCCATATTTGAATAAACTCTTTGCTTTTCTGCCATGCCTTTTTATTTTAACTGGAGACAAACTGTCGAGATATATACCGGCAATATATACCCAGGTAAATGCTACAAGTACTAATGCAAAAAGCTTTTCAATTCTATCCACATCCGTAAGATGGGTATCTTCAATGTTAAATCCACTTGTTTTCAGTGCTTTAAAAGCTGATTCAATTTGCCAGCGTTCTTTATACAATTCCTGTGCATCTTGCGGTTTGTTAAAAGAAATAATGATTTGAAACTCAGCAATACCTTTCTTGTTCAATACTTTCGAAGCGGATAAATAACACAGCTGTCCATTTACTTTTACAATCCGGGGATAAAATACTTGCTGATTTATTTTCAAATAGTTAAAAAGCCAAAATGCCTTAACACGGTGACCGTTTCGTGGAATATCTACCCAAAAGTTTTCCCTGATTCTGATGTGATACCGTATGCTTGATTCGTTAAGCCAGGATATCCAGTTTTGTCCGATAAATTCTCTGTCGGCCAACAAGCATTCGATGCCGTCAGAACCAAAAAGATGGATAAAATGCTGTATCAGATTAATCCGTTCCTGAGTGGAGGAATTACCAAACTTTGGCATTATTTTATAAAGAACAGGAAATGCGACGCCTTTATAAACAACAGCTAACGCCAAAATGTTAATATTTTTTGAACCAAACTTCCAATTTGTTCTATCCATTGCAAGACGATAAGGTGGTTTATGCGGAAGCAATGAAAAAATTAGGCGAGCAATTAGGTCAGTATCCAGAACATATTCTGATATAAAACGCTGAATTCTTCGAAGTGAAGATTCTATTTTTGAATCAGATTCAAAACTGCAGGCAAGTTTCTCAAAATTAACGGTTTGAACTTTGCATAAAGCACTAATAAATAAGCCAAAGAACTTGATTCGGGCAAGATTCATTTTACTTCCAAAGAATCCAGCCAAGTTTTCTGATAAAATTGTACTTTTGTTTTTAGCCTTGATATTCATAGTCGATAATTGTTTTAGTTTACAATTTCAACTAACTGAATGTCAAGGTTTTATCCAAATATTTGAACGATTTATTATCAACAATTTGACTGCAAGTTATTAACAATCAAATAGTTATTTATTTTTTGTCATGTACTAAGATTTTAGAGTTAAAACATTTTTATCTTTTCACAGCTTCGCCCCTGTCAGTCCCATCCCGTGGTTCCAACTCCAATTTTTTCAGTCAATTTCCAATTCATAAAATCAGTTCTGGTCCTTTTCCAGTATTTTCTGCATCTCTTGCTTTATCTCCTCAATGGCAGTTGATTCCACCTTTACCTCCTTTGCCAGCAACTCCCGGGCAACCTCCATGGCCTTCTCCCTCTGGCCGCTTTCATCGTACAGCTTTGCCAACAGGTATTTCGGGTAAAACCGCCCGGGGTTCATGTGCCAGGCATGAAGATAAGCTCCTTCTGCCTGTTTAATCTGACCCAGTGACTTATAGCTGTCGCCAATGGAAGTAAATACTACCGTGTTGGGATAATGTTTTCCTGCATCCTGCAAGGCGATAACTGCTTTTTCATGCTGCCCTGCCATGGAAAGGGCCTTTCCATAGTTGGTCAGAAAATCGCCATTCTGTTTCATTACCGGCAATGCTTTTTCATATTCCTCCACGCTTTGCCCGTAAGCGCCCATACTGTAGAGGGTGAAGGCATATTTCCAGTCTTTTAATGCCTCTGTGCGCTGCTTCAGAAATGCAGCGCCAAAATATATCAGGAATACAGCAACTCCTGAAACCAGTATTATAAATCCGGTAACAGGGACTTTCCCAGCCGCTACTTTAATATTTACTTTTGGCGAATACGCTGCAAGGCACGCCAGCGCCATCGCCAGGCCAACCTTTACAGCCAATACCTGAACCGGGTAGGAAAACATGGAAAAAACAACAAACGCCACAAGAAGGGCTTTTGAAATCAGGATAAACCGGGTTTTATTATCGGGCAGATGTTGCCGGTTGGATTTTACACCAGGAGGCCGCGGATATCTTATCGTAAATGCAGATAAAAATACCAGCGCAAGTAAAAAAGTGCCTGCAGCACCCTGCTCTGCTGTCTGCTGCAACAATTCGTTAAAGGCATAATTTACATCACCTGCTACCATTGCTTCGCCTGATTGCGGGTGCTGCTTAAACCAGGCAGCCTGGTAATTCATGTAGTTTGTCTTAAAACCACCAAAACCGGCACCGGTTAACGGGTAATCGCCAATTATCTTCAGGGTGACTTTCCATATGAGTGTCCGCCCGTCGGCCGAATCTTTTTTCATAAAATACATCCCTGCCAGCCCGGAAACCATTGTACCGGCTATAAGCAAAACAAGAATTTTCTTTTTTAATACCGGTTTATTTGACCAATTTTTAACTGAATCCTTATATTTAACAGCCAGAAGAAAACCGGAAGATGCCAGCACCGCAAGCCATGCAGCCCTAGATTGTGAAGCCGGGAGCACAAGAAGAATGCTTAATAACACGGCTGCCGAAAAATAGTACACGGCCTGGTTTTTTATGCCGGCAAAAAACTCCCCGGTGAGGACCATTCCGGTTTTTATCCTTAATTTGTGCAGCCACCGATCCACCCTATCCAAAAAAGGTTTCCACAACTTTGCAATTCTTTCATTGTGTTTTTTATCCACATTCAGCGTGGTAACTGTTTTCCACCCAAATAACCAAAAGCCAAAAGCAACTGGAAAAACTACCGACAGGAATCCTGCATACGGGCCGGGATTAAAAAAACTGCCGGTAAGTTTAAACAGGCTGTGATGCGAGGGATAATACCCCCAAAGCTGCAGGTTGCCGTGAACCGCCTGGATTAAACCACCGGCCATAAGTGCAAGGAACAGTCCGTTAAACCGTTCTGCGGGGATAAACCTGAGGACAACATACATCAAGGCAAGACCGGTAAATTCCATTATTGAAAGCGATAAGGAAGCGCCCTTTAAAAAACTGTTTGCCAGGATATAGCTAAACCATGCCGCAGCAGCCAGATCCAACCAGGACAAACCACTTTTGCCGGTAAACGTACCCGATAGAAACACAATTACCCAGACCGGCAGGATGACCAATATTCCCCACAGGAAAAATATCGTTTTGCCTGACTGTGTGGGATACATCAACGACTCAGAAACAACAGCCGGCAGTACCATTACAAGCACAGCCAGTAAAACCAGCAAGATAGAGGATGATATGTTATGGATCCGGTGCATCTGAAATCAGTAACAAAGGCCATCACACGGACTGCCGAACAGCCATCCGCAGCCGCCAGTTGATGAACTGCATTCACCCGAATCACACATAGAAAAACCGCAATAATCAGATGAGGTACTGCAATCGCAACCTCCGGTTTCAGAATTTGTGGTTACATTTTCCTGTAAATCATGGAGCATTGACAATTCGGTCTCCATTTCAGAAAATGAGCCGTACAGCCTGTAAACCATAAAGGCAATATACTGCTCCGGCCATCCCAGCTTATCCGACGCAACGGCTATCCAGTCAGCAGCATACCGGGAACGGTTTTCTTTTTCCTGCTGCAGGGTTTCTTCCAAAAAATATCCGGGGTAAATGTGATCGATGAGTTCCTGCACATGCATAACTTCATCTTCTGCAAACGATTCATTTTCCAGAACGAAGTACAGCTTATCAATCCATGCATTGCGCTTCTTTTCGGCATCCCAGCTGTTAAATATTGCCCTTTGCAACGGGAGTTCATAATCAGCAAGTTCGGAAAAAGTGAGCAGTGAAAGGGACTTCAGGTTACCAGCTACATAAGCATCAATAGCCGGATCGCAGGAAAACTGCAGTTCTGTTTGCTGACATGAAAAAAGAATCAAAGGGAAAAGCAGGATAAAAAATAGTTTCTTCATAGTGGTTTGTATTTATTTCGTTTTTTACCTAATTGTATATATGCATAATTAATATCACTACACTAAACTCATACAATATTATTAATAAAATTTAAATAAAAAAAAAAAAATGAAAGAAAAAAGTTATTTTTTTTTGATGGGAGATGCAATTAAAAAAGAAAAAACCGAAGACTGAGACCCCTCCTCCTTCTTAAAACCTAATCAAATAAATCAGTCGCATTATTGATCAGAAAGTCTTTAATTTCATTATCGGAGACAGGAGTAATAAGGTATTCTAAAGGTTCAGAATAATCGATGTCCTTATGAAAAACCAATTGCTCTCGAAATAATTTTTCGGAAAATAGCTGCCTAAAAATCTTTTGAAGGAAAGTGTAACAAGATGTAATTATTTTGAGTTAAGAATTTTTTCAATTTTGTATTCAACAAAATCCTTGATTTCAAATGCAAGGTTTTTGTATTCAATTGTTTCTTTCGGTTCAATACCTGAAAAATCTTTGTCAATATCTGAGCATTCGGAAAGCAAGAATTCAATATTATGAGTTTTTTTAATGTCAATATCGTTTGCTATTAAAAATGCTTTTAAAAATTTCTCAACAGCTTGTTGGCAATGAAAACATACAGAGGATGTTGCTACAATTTCATATTCTATAAGTCTTTCTACAACAAACAAATCCTCATTAGCTTTCTCAAGCCACTGTTTAATAAAATTTTTTGTAGCGTCATTCATAACACTACTCCTTCTTTAAGAACGTGTTTGATAATATGACCAGTAATTTCCTTTTTCGAGTTTACCTCTTCTTCGCTTTGAATTAAGATATCAGCCGGAACTTTATATTTTGCCAACTCTTTTCTGATTGTGGATTTTAAAGTTCTTTTTTGTTGTACATCTATTGTACTTTTAGTAATAACAAGAAAATCATAATCGCTATCAGTGTTGCTGTCTCTTCTTGCCCGGGAACCGAAAAGCAGTACTCTGCAGCAAGGAAAGTACTTACTGACTATGGCTTTGATAATAATTAATGTATTTGAATTATTATTAATCATTTAATAATTGTTACCTAAATCAAAAATACTCAAAAATTTAAGAAATCTCAGTATTGAAAGATTAATTGTTGATTCCCGGTCTGTTTTGAAACTGCTTTTAAAAGTATTGAATGCTCATTACCCCAGGATATACAAAGAGGTCTGCCAGTTGTTCCGTTGTTCGTAAGTTAAAATGTCAGGATGACTGGATATCTGGATGGATAGATTTCTAAAATCCGAGAATCAGAATGTCTGGAAAACCAGTTATCCGGAACTCTAAGAATCCAGGAATCCGGGAATCTAAAAATCTAAAAATCAAAAAATCAAATCTGCAACTATTTTCCGTCACTGCTTACGAAATTACACTTTCGTCTTTTTATAATACTTTGAATAAATGAAGATAAACCCCAGACACATCAGAAATGGAAAAGTAAGCTCAAAATAATTGTAATATTGCAGAATATTACTCCTCAATGCCGAAACTTCTTTCATCATGTTTTTTACAACAGGAAGTAAAGAATGGTCAGCGAGAGCCATCACAACTACAAAAACAAGAAGGACTACTGTAATTTTTGGAGGAAACCTGAACCGTTCCAAAAAAGAAACCGTTATGGCTTCAAGAAAATAAATGCTAACCAGGAATATCAGGAAAATAAAGTGCCAGGTAATCAGGTAACGCGAGACCCAGTTCACAGCTTCATTCGCTCCCGTTCCTCCCTCGAGCAGCACAATCAGCAACAGCATTGAGGTAGAAAGAATAAAAAAGTAAGATGCAAAATAAACAAGCACCCCGGCAAGGATATACAATGAGCGGCGCATCTGTATTACCGGCTGGTTGGCTTCCCTGAAGGCTTCATCCAGCTCGGGGCTGTCGCCCATACGCATTTTTGCCAGGATAAAAGCCTCCTCTTCGCTCAACCCTTTTTCCATTAATGCTTCGCAGCTGTCGTACAAATGATTTTTCATTTCCTCAACATCCGATTCTGTTAAGACGGGTTTGTCTTTAAGGCTTCCTGCCCAGCTGTTTACCTCTTCTTCAATATTAAAACTGCTTTTTTGTTCCATTCAGTAACCAACCTGGTCATTTTTTGCCATAGTTACATAAATTTCACAACACCTGCAACATTAAATACTGAAAACAATGAACACAAAAACAGTAAACATGAATAAGTCAGAAGACCAAAGTTGGTTAGTGACACAACGAACTACAAACCACAAACTCTACCTAATTCTTTTCCCCGTCCGTTTCCACGCAAACTCCCTGTTCTGGTAATTAAACAATACCATTGACGCTTTGCCAACAATATTTTCTTCCGGAACCACTCCCCAGTAGCGCGAGTCGTTGGAGAAGTGGCGGTTGTCGCCCATCATGAAGTAGTAGTTTTGTTTAAACATATAATGGGTTGCCGGTTTCCCGTCTACGTAACAGCCGTCATCCCTGAATTCCAGCTTTACCTTTTCCAGCCGGTTAATGGTGCGGCGGTGGAGCAGGAAGTTTTCAAGGTTCAGTTCAAGCACCATCCCTTCGTATGGGATAACCAGTGGCCCGTAATTATCAATGGTCCATACAAATTGCGGGTTTACCGGGAATACCCTGTTTGGCGGAATCGGCGTTGCAGGTTTTTATTTTCAGCGAATCGGCAAGGCCGGTGGAGGAAAACTCTTTTTTCTGAGTTTCAGACAGCACGGTTTCCAGTGGTTCTTTACCGTTGTGCCGGGAATAACCACCATGCAATCTTATTCCAAGGCTGTCGGCCAGATGAGTAAACTCCTGCGGGTTATTTGACCAGATGGTGTACTTCCGTTTTACCCCGTTGCTTTCAGCAGCGTACTTCCCGTTAATTTTTACTCTGCCGTTTTCAATCTCCAGGGTATCTCCCGGCAACGCCATGCACCGTTTGATGTAAAAATTATTGCGGCCTCCCCACAGCGGGTGTGAAAAGACCATCACATCGCTCCTTTTTATGGTGGATACCCCCCACAGCCGGTGGTAGTCCCAGTACACCGAATCGGGATTGGCTGCAGCGCCTGCCTTTAAGAACCACACCAGGTTTACCCACGGGATGTCGTAAGGCGAGGCAGGCAGCTTTGGCCCATAAGCCATTTTATTTACCAGCACCTTATCGCCCGGCACAATGGTGTCTTCCATCGAGCCGCTTGGTATGGCGTAGATTTCAATAAAAAATACCCGTACCACGATGGCGGCAATAAATATACCGGCGAAAATACCTGCTGTTTTAAATCGTTTAAGTTGCATGTTATCTTAATTACATGTCGGGATACTCCACCTGTCCTTTTATTCTTAACACTGCCGGTGAACCGGCTCCGTTGTAATGTACCGTTATTTCCTTGCTGAATGCGCCCGGTGAAGCGGCATCGTATTTAATTTTGATTTCACCTGTTGAACTTGGTTTAACAGGTTTACGCGGCCACTCGGGAACCGTACAGCCACACGAAGTTTTTACATCACTTATTACCAAAGGCACCTCTCCGGGATTGGAAAACTGAAAACTGTATCCGGTTTCCTTTTTATACGAGAGCGTACCAAAACTGTGCTCATATTCATCAAACTGTATGACTGCATTCTTGGAAGGTGATGGTGGCGTGGAAAAACAGGCCGGTAACATGCATATTATAAATTGAAGTGCCAGCATTTTAATTATATCGGTTTTCCTTTTCATGGAATTGGTATTAATCTGTAATTGTTTTAAAGCTTGTTGCCTTTTTTGCTTTTGCCTTTAGATACCATGCTAGGCTTATCCATGTAACATCTGCCGGCATTGCCTGACCTGATTTTCTGAAATAAACAGGCATAAAGTAAAATCAGGTATGTCTCATTCATCGGGAAATGATACTTTTGCATTATTATTGAATTGACTCTCCAGAAATGCTCCTTTTAAGCTTTCATTGATTGCATTTAAACGATTATTCTCTTGCATCAACTTAGAATTCAACAAGAAATTAATATCGTTGATATGCGTATGTGCATGTATTTTATCCGTACAAAAACTTTTTTAATGGTCGAAAGGAACTCACAATAAATTTTTTTCATGCGTTTTTATGAAGTAAGAATGATTCTTGTGATTCATATTAGTGATTCATTATTTAAGTTTCACCACCATCAGCACCGGGTTGTCGTTTTCATCAAGGCTGTTTGCTAGTTGTTCCAGTTCCTTTTTCTTTTCAGGGAATTTGGCAAAGGAGGTTTTAAAGACTTCTGAGGCTGCAAACCATTTCACATCTTCTGCAGCAACCCAGCCTATCAGTTTTGAATCAAAGTAATATCTTGGCATAAAATGAATGCCGCCATCCATATCGTTTTCGATACCGGTGGGTTGATTCTGCCCATTCTGGTTTGCAGGTTTTACCAGGAAAAAATCCCTGGCTTTTTTGTCATACATTCCAATTATTTCATAAGGCGTTTTATCGGGTGAGGAATTACTTTTTCTGTAAAAAGAAAAAGGATAATGGGCCATGAAATTAAAAATCAGGTAAATGAACCTGTTGCATTCAAAAACATAGCTGATGGAGACACAGCCTTTAAACTTTTTTTGCCATACCGTGGCAGGGAGTTCTTTATCTTGGAGAGAAAACCCATACTTGCCACGATTGATAATATAAGCTGTACGAAGCTCTTCACCAGCAACCTGCCATATTGTATCGATTAAGCATCTCCTTGTAATAAACCGAATCGTCCAACCGGTAAAACTGTGCTGCAACGTCTGTTGTACCATAACCTTCCTCTACGCGGTTAAAAAAAGAGGTATTTCGGTACCTCCTGATGGTTTCACCCCAATCATCAATAAGGGCAATCCTGAAAGGTTCTTTACCTGTTTTGCTTGGAATACGAACCAAAAAAGTTGTATCGGTCAGCGGCATCCAGTTTCTTGAGTAAATATTGGGGGAAAACTCACCGAGAGTTATTATCTCAGTAATAAAATTACCCATTGATGAATAAAATTTAATTTTATGGGTAACTGGATCGGGCAGAAGAACTTTATCCTTAACTATTTTCATTTGTGAAGTGAAGCGGTACTCTTTCGGTCCTCTCCCCTTTCGTCCGATTTTAGAAATTAGTTTGCCATCGGTATTGAACAGAAGACACTGGTTTTCATCGGCAACAGCAATATATCCCGATGATACATCCAGGAACCTGATATTATTCAGCCTCACAGAATCTTGTGTTTCCAATACAATGTATTCCACATCCAGCGCTATTTCACTAAGCTTAAAAGGCAGGAAGTTTTTAATGTTGTGCTCAAAATCGATGACTAACGGCTCCTGTTGAACAGGTGTGGTGCAAGAAAACGCAAAAAAAAATACAGACTTCAGGAATAAATTTCATAAAACAATAAAATGTCGTAATTGATTAAAACCAGCTCATGAGCATATCCTTTCATTCAATGACTATCAAAAAAGGATTATCCATTCGATTAATAATGAATTTATTTGAATCAATGTTTATTTCCATTGTTTCCATCTGTGTTTTTATATTAAAAAAATCAGAAGGACTACATTGAAATATTATCTGATTATTTTGAATTCCCGCCGGTAATTTAAGTGATTGTTTATCCGGCAGATTATAATATAAGGATAAAGCACCATTATGATATATTTTTTGGTTTCTACTGTTTATTGCATAACAATTGATATTCTCATCATCAATGCCAATAAAAAAATACTCTTTAAACTTAAAACTAAACAACTGATAAGGAGCATAATTTAAGGATTTAGCTTCGTCCCTCAGTTTCCAAAAATTCCCATTTTCAAATTTACTTGACAAGTTTTTGGGTACAGCCAATTCTCCGATATCAAAAGCAAAAACAGGCTGAAATCCTGACTCCTTATCTTTAAATTCAAATAAACTAAAAATATTGGGGATGTTTAAATAATGTTTTCCATTGTTCTGTGAAAAGTTTTTTAAAGTTGCTATAGAACATTTTGAATAAGGACTTTCATCTGAGGCGACAAATTTTTTAACCACTTCTTGAGCAGCCAAATTATAAATACCTACAAAATAGTTTTCTTCAGCACCAACGAAATTTCGCAATAATAAAACATTTTCGTCATCCAGGATGGAAACATCTGTACTGGCAAAATTTTCAATATTGTATCTGTTAATCATGTTCCCCAAATAGTTAAATGTACACAAGTAACGTGAATTGTCTATGGCATAAATTAATTTTCTTTCAACATCAACTGTAAAAGCCACGATTTGTAAAATTTCACTAGGACCTTTGCCAATTTTTAATTTACTAAGGTACTTACCACTGGCATCAAAAAAGTATATATTGAAATTGGACAATACAAATATCCGGTCGTTTGACAAATCAATTTGAGTTTTAAAAATATATTGGATTAATGATTCCGGATTTGTTTCAAGTTTTATAATCTGAGACGTGCTGTTTAAATTCAACTTCTCATATTTATTTAATTTCAGTTCAATAGTATCAATCTTTTTGCTGGTACAACTTCCTGCCAAAAAGCTTACTAATAACAGATGTAAAACGATTTTACATATCCTTTTGAGCTTTTCGTTTATTTTTTGTCGTATTTTCTTCTGGGATTTTTGTTCTGGGCATGATATTCCAGAACTTTCTGTAGATATGACTTTTATAATATCCATTGCAACTAATCTTTTATTTTGAACATAAATCATAAAAAACTTTAGTCATTTCAGGAGTACTAAATGGGCTTCCGATCATAATAATTTCGTTTTGTCCATTAATTAGTATCCCAGTGTCAATTATCCATTCAGGAATATTTTCATTCCCTTTAATAAATGAATCTTTTGGGTCTAATAGAGTATAATATCTATCTTCCTCTAATCCTTCTATTATTGCCCCATTAATAAATTCATCATACGATTTCCCTTTGATAATAAAGAGCACTGTTACAAAGTCAAATTTATTAATTGAATTCATTTTATTTTGCCACTCTACATATTTTGGATAACAAGGTAAACAATTTTGCTTAAGATAAACCAAATACCAATATTCATATTTATTTCTAAATATATCAAATCTAATATTTTCAGTTTTGTAATTCACAGTGGTAATCATACTCAAATTTATCTCTTTATTTATATTACCCAGAATATCTTTTTCAGTAGATCCTTTATTTGTACAAAAAGTATAAGCAAAAAACAATAAAATATAGCCAACTTTTTTCATTTTTTAATTATTTAACTATTACCAGAAAAGGATTATCCGTTCGATTAATAATGAATTTATTTAAATCAATGTTTATTTCCATTGTATCCACTTGTGATTTTGAATCAAAAAATTCGAAAGGGTTACCTTTAAAAATAACCATGTTATTCTGAATACCCGCTACTAATCTAAATGTATTTTTGTCAGGTAAATTAAAATAGGAGGGTAAAGTACCATTATGATATACTTTTTTATTCTTGCTGTTAATAGCATAACAATTTAAATTTTCATCATCTACTACAATAAAAAAAAATTCTTTGAATTTAAATCCAGAGAGCAAAAAAGGTGCTAAATTTAATAATTTTGCTTCATCCCTAAAATCACAATATTTCCCCTTTTCAAATTTGTTAGAAAATTTTTTAGGCACAGCTAATTTTCCAATATCAAAGGATAATATTGGTTGAAAACCTAATTTTTCATTTTTAAATTCAAATAAACTAAAGACATTCGGTATATTTAAAAAAAAATTTCCATTATTCTGTGAAAAATTTTTTAAAGTACCTAAAGAACATTTTGAATATGGACTTTTTTTTGAGTCGATAAACTTTTTAACTATTTTTTGAGTAGAAGTATTGTAAATTCCTACAAATTTGTCTTCCTCTGCACCTACAAAATTGCGCAACAAGAAAACATTTTCATCATCTAAAATGCAAAGATCCGTACTGGCAAAATTAGATATATCATACCTGTTAATCATATGACCAAAATAATCGAACAAACACAAGCTTATTGAATTGTCTATGGCATAAATTAATTTTCTTTCAACATCAACGGTAAAAGCCACGATTTGTAAAATTTCACCAGGACCTTTGCCAATTTTTAATTTATTAAGGTACTTACCACTGGCATCAAAAAAATAAATATTGAAACTTGATAATACAAAAATTCGATCATTTGGTAGGTCAACAAACGTTTTAAATATGTATTGAAGTGTTGATTCAGAGCTGGTTTCAAGCTGAACGATCTCAGAAGACGTCTCTAAAGCTATTTTTTCATTCTTATCTTCTTTCAATTCTATAATATCTACTTTTTTACCCTCGCAATTCCACAACATGATACATGCAAATAATAAATAGAAATAGGATTTCATAATTTTGTTTTATTTATTTGCTTTTAAGAGGTGCCTTCGATGAAGGCAACCTCCTAAACACATTTAATCAGGTACACATTTCCCATCTGTTCCAGATGTACAATAAGAATCTCCACTTTCAAATTTATAGCAGAAGTAACCTATTATTGGTGCACAATAATTTTCAGCTGCTGCATTAGTCATAACTTCAATGTTTGATAAGGAAATATGGTTATTATGACTTGATTTGTAAGTATTTAAATTCATTATCATTGTCAATAAGACAATACTAATAATTCCAATATATGCTTTTTTCTTTTTCATGATTTTTTTTTTAAAAATTAAACTATATATTAATCATTTTCTTTTTCCATAAAATTAATTTCATAGAAATTCAATTTATTGTATTTTGCTCCCGAAAGGGGAGCTACCAAAACTGATGTTTAATACATATTTTACTTTGGTACATGTGGTTATCTCCTTTCATTTTTTTTGCTTTTACACAGCTTCGCTTTCCTCAGTTACATGCCGTGGTTTTTCCAAAAAGAATTTATATCCTATTTATACCGGTTTGTATTACCTGGTTAGTGTTCCAGTATTTCCTGCATCTCTTGCTTTATCTCCTCAATGGCAGTTGACTCTACTTTAACCTCCTTTGCCAGCAACTCCCGGGCAACCACCATGGCCTTCTCCCTCTGGCCGCTTTCATCGTACAGCTTTGCCAACAGGTATTTCGGGTAAAACCGCCCGGGGTTCATGTGCCAGGCATGAAGATAGGCTCCTTCTGCCTGTTTAATCTGACCCAGTGACTTATAACTGTCGCCAATGGAAGTAAATACTACCGTGTTGGGATAATGTTTTCCTGCATCCTGCAAGGCGATAACTGCTTTTTCATGCTGCCCTGCCATGGAAAGGGCCTTTCCATAGTTGGTCAGAAAATCGCCATTCTGTTTCATTACCGGCAATGCTTTTTCATATTCCTCCACGCTTTGCCCGTAAGCGCCCATACTGTACAGGGTGAAGGCATATTTCCAGTCTTTTAATGCCTCTGTGCGCTGCTTCAGAAATGCAGCGCCAAAATATATCAGGAATACAGCAACTCCTGAAACCAGTATTATAAATCCGGTAACAGGGACTTTCCCAGCCGCTAGTTTAATATTTACTTTTGGCGAATACGCTGCAAGGCAGGCCAGCGCCAGCGCCAGGCCAACCTTTACAGGCAATACCTGAACCGGGTAGGAAAACATGGAAAAAACAACAAACGCCACAAGAAGGGCTTTTGAAATCAGGATAAACCGGGTTTTATTATCGGGCAGGAGTTGCCGGTTGGGTTCTACACCAGAAGGCCGCGGATATCTTATCGTAAATGCGGATAAAAATACCAGCGCAAGTAAAAAAGTGCCTGCAACACCATGTTCTGCTGTCTGCTGCAACAGTTCGTTAAAGGCATAATTTACATCACCTGCTACCATTGCTTCGCCTGATTGCGGGTGCTGCTTAAACCAGGCAGCCTGGTAATTCATGTAGTTTGTCTTAAAACCACCAAAACCGGCACCGGTTAACGGGTAATCGCCAATGATGTTCAGGGTGACTTTCCATATCAGGGCCCGCCCGTCGGCCGAATCTTTTTTCATAAAATACATCCCTGCCAGTCCGGAAACCATTGTACCGGCTATAAGCAAAACAAGAATTTTCTTTTTTAATACCGGTTTATTTGACCAATTTTTAACTGAATCCTTATATTTAACAGCCAGAAGAAAACCGGAAGATGCCAGCACCGCAAGCCATGCAGCCCTAGATTGTGAAGCCGGGAGCACAAGAAGAATGCTTAATAACACGGCTGCTGAAAAATAGTACACGGCCTGGTTTTTTATGCCGGCAAAAAACTCCCCAGTGAGGACCATTCCGGTTTTTATCCTTAATTTGTGCAGCCACCGTTCCACCCTATCCAAAAAAGGTTTCCATACCTTTGCAATTCTTTCATTATGTTTTTTATCCACGTTCAGCGTGGTAACTGTTTTCCACCCAAATAACCAAAAGCCAAAAGCAACTGGAAAAACCACCGACAGGAATCCTGCATACGGGCCGGGATTAAAAAAGCTGCCGGTAAGTTTAAACAGGCTGTGATGCGAGGGATAATTTCCCCAAAGCTGCAGGTTACCGTAAACCGCCTGGATTAAACCACCGGCCATAAGTGCAAGGAACAGTCCGTTAAACCGTTTTGCGGGGATAAACCTGAGGACAACATACATCAAGGCAAGACCGGTAAATTCCATTATAGAAAGCGATAAGGAAGCGCCCTTTAAAAAACTGTTTGCCAGGATATAGCTAAACCATGCCGCAGCAGCCAGACCCAACCAGGACAAACCACTTTTGCCGGTAAACGTACCCGATAGAAACACAATTACCCAGACCGGCAGGATGACCAATATTCCCCACAGGAAAAATATCGTTTTGCCTGACTGTGTGGGATTCATCAACCGCTCAGAAACAACAACCGGCAGTACCATTACAAGAACAGCCAGTAAAACCAGCAAGATAGAGGATGATATGTTATGGGTGCGGTACATCAGACATCAGTAACAAAGGCCATCACACGGACTGCCGAACAGCCATCCGCAGCCGCCAGTTGATGAACTGCATTCACCCGAATCACACATAGAAAAACCGCAATAATCAGATGAGGTACTGCAATCGCAACCTCCGGTTTCAGAATTTGTGGTTACATTTTCCTGTAAATCATGGAGCATTGACAATTCGGTCTCCATTTCAGAAAATGAGCCGTACAGCCTGTAAACCATAAAGGCAATATACTGCTCCGGCCATCCCAGCTTATCCGACGCAACGGCTATCCAGTCAGCCGCAAACCGGGAACGGTTTTCTTTTTCCTGCTGCAGGGTTTCTTCCAAAAAATATCCGGGGTAAATGTGATCGATGAGTTCCTGCACATGCATGACTTCATCTTCTGCAAACGATTCATTTTCCAGAACGAAGTACAGCTTATCAATCCATGCATTGCGCTTCTTTTCGGCATCCCAGCTGTTAAATATTGCCCTTTGCAACGGGAGTTCATAATCAGCAAGTTCGGAAAAAGTGAGCAGTGAAAGGGACTTCAGGTTACCAGCTACAAAAGCATCAATAGCCGGATCGCAGGAAAACTGCAGTTCTGTTTGCTGACATGAAAAAAGAATCAAAGGAAAAAGCAGGATAAAAAATAGTTTCTTCATAGCGGTTTGTATTTATTTCGTTTTTTACCTAATTGTATATATGCATAATTAATATCACTACACTAAACTCATACAATATTATTAATAAAATTTAAATAAAAAAAAAAAAAATGGAAGAAAAAATGAAAATATTTTTGATGGAAGATATCCGAAGAAGAGATTGTTTGAAGATAGTTTCTGTTGAACTAAACCCGCCTTCGCGGGTAGCTATTCCAAAAATACCCGATTCTTACTATAATTCGAGATTATTAACAACAAAAATTTCTAATTATGAGAAAGAAATCGGGTTTTACTATTGTAGAGCAGGCCATAGTGCTTGTTCCTGAGTTTGAAAAAGTTGTCCGTAAACTGGAACAACAGGTTACCTTACGTGGACAGAGCAAAAGTACATTAAATAATTACATCCGGCGTATCGCTCTGTTTGTAGTCAATTTTGGCAAGTTGCCCGAGCAGATTGACCCGGATGAAATCAATGAGTACCTGGCCGCATTGGCCCGCGACCCCAAATCTCCTTCACGTAGCAGTTTCAAGCACATGGTTTACGGGCTTCGTTATTATTACCGTCTGCTGGGAATGAATAAAAATGCTATCGCTTTGCCATCGCTAAAAGGAAATACCAAACTCCCCGTAATCCTCAACCAACTTGAACTGAAAGAGCTTTTCAACGCTCCAATACTCCTGAAACAGCGGGTAGTACTCACCCTCATTTATTCAGCTGGGTTACGCGGACAAGAAGTGATTAACCTGAAAATCTCCGATGTGGACTTTCAGCGAAAAACCATTCACATAAGGCAAAGTAAATATAAAAAAGACCGTATTGTTCCGCTTGCCGACAGCATGGCTGTTGGTCTGAAAAAATACCTGAAAGCTGAAAACCCTCACATCTGGCTGTTTAACGGGAAGGAGCCCGATGGCCGTTACAGCGTGCGCGGCCTGTCTTGGGTGATACGCGAAAACCTAAAAAAAACATCCATTACCAAAAGTGTAAACCTGCATTCTTTGCGCCACTCTTATGCCACACATCTCCTGGAACAGGGAGTCAATATTGTAACCCTGAAAGAATTGCTGGGACATGCAGAGATCACCACTACCATGATTTATCTTCATGTGGCGCAATGCCCGCTGATAAAACCCCACAGTCCGCTCGACACGCTTTATAACTTTCCCAAAAATGCGGACAAATTTTGAGCTGGCCGATGTGGTTAACCGGTTTTACTCCGGTCTGGCAAATAAAACAAAGCTTACCCCGCTGCAAACAAAAGTTCTTGGTAAAATCGCTGCCTGCCGCACTCCCATTTTGGGTGGGCATGAAGAAGCCTGTGAGAACTGCGGAACCATGAGCTATAGCTATAACAGTTGCGGCGATAGGCACTGCCCTAAATGCCAGGTTTCAAAACAGGCGTTCTGGATTGACGATCTGGTGAATGGCACCCTGCCCATAAAGCATTACCACATTGTGTTCACAGTTCCTCACCAATTGAATGCCGTTTGCCTGCACAACCAAAGAATGTATTACGACCTGCTGTTTGCTGCAGTCTGGCACACGCTCCGTTCATTCGGGTACTCGCATTACGGTGTTGAAAGCGGTGCAGTAGCAGTACTGCATACGTGGGGACAGAACCTGAGTTTGCACCCGCACATCCATTGCATTGTTCCGGCTGCCGGTTATACTCTCGACGGGCGGTGGAAAAACATTGGGCATTCCGGCAGGTACATTTATCCGGTTCACCAGCTCAGCAATGCCTTTAAAGGAAAGTTTCTCGACAGCCTGAAACGTGTCTTAAGAAAACAAAACGAATTGTCGTTGTTTTACGATGCTATTCAACAGGCTTATAAAACCAAATGGGTGGTACACTGCGAACCTTCGCTGGCGGGTGCAGAGCACGTAATAAAATACCTGGGCCAATACACACACCGCGTGGCCATTACCAACCAGCGTATTTTAAATATTGCCGAAGGAAAAGTCACGTTCATCGCCAAAGATTACCGCGACAGGGCAATTAAAAAGCCGATTACCCTCGATGGCTCAGAATTCCTGCGCCGTTTTGTCCAGCATATTTTACCTCGAAGGTTTGTCAAAATCCGAAGGTTTGGTATTTACAACCACACCACCAAACGAAACCTCGCCCTGCAATTTGTAGAGGAAAAAAAGCCGGACATTGATACAATCATCAAAAAGCAACAACTGCCGGAAACCAATGTAGAACGCTTCGAAAGGCTGACAGGTATAAACCCGTGCCTTTGCCCGGTATGCAAAACCGGACGAATGGTTATTGTAAGTGAATTGCCCCGGATACGCTCCCCGGCAAAGTTTCTTTTAAAATCGCTGCCAAACCCATAACAATCCGCTCTCTTTGTGCAACTGGCACAACCGGGAAAGGTATGCCCGACAATGAACAAAAACTGACAGAAACAGGTGTCTGGAAAGTATTCCGGATGGTTTAAATCCAAATGTTAGCATAAATACTTGCAATAAGTCAATGAACACTTCAATTATTTTTCTTCGCAAAACCTTAAAACCTTCAATAAGTACATAGCAATGAACCCGGCGGGTGTAGTTCAACATGGACTCATCGCTGGGCGCTGCGCGCCGCTCACAGTCCTATTTATTGTGCTCAGGATTTGTGAAACAGATATCGGCTTCCTTTGAATATGATGCAGAAGAACAAGCCAAAAGAAAACAAATGCAGGCAAGAAGGATCAGTAGTTTTAATCTATAATAATATATTTGCATTTCTGAATAATTTATTATTTTTCTATTTTTTTCTCCCGATGCTTTACCCATAATAACTAATACAACCCAATAATGAAATTGCCAATGCAGCCTTATGTTTTTTATTTTGAACATATATCATAAAAAATTTGACTCATTTCCGGAGTACTAAATGGACTTCCAATCATAACAATTTTTCTCTGTGCATTTATAAGTATAGAATTCTCAATTATCCATTCAGGAATACTTTCATTTCTTTTTTTGAATAAATCATTTTGATCCATAAAAATATAATATCTCTCTTTAACCAATCCTGTTAGACGAACCTTTTTAATAAATTCATGATAGGAATCTCCTTTAATAACAAAAAGAACTGTAACAAAATCAAAGCTATTCAAAGAATGAAATTTTTCCTGAATGTCAATGAAGTTAAAATAACAAGACGAACAATTACTTTGCAAATAAACCAAATAGATATACTTAATATCATCATACAAGTATTCAAAACAAAATTCTTGATTATTTTTGTAGACAACATCAATCATTTTTAAGTCAATTTCCTTATTCAAATTGTTAACTATATTTTGTTCAAAAACCTTATTATTTTTACAGGACCCAGAAATGAAAATAAGTATTACTAAAATGATGTTTCTCATAGCTATTGATAGGTTTAAATTATTTTGTCACGTAATAATTATTAGAAAAGGATTACTGTTTTGTTTTATTTCAAACATATGATTATGAATCTGAATCTTTTTTACATCTATGTCACTTTTGGAATTAAAAAATTCTGAAGGATTTCCATGAAAAATAATAACATTATTTTGAATTCCACTAACTAATTTAACTGATTCTTATGTCCGGCAGATTAAAGTAAGATGATAAGTCTCCATTTTGATATACTTTATTATTCTCAGAATTTATTACAAAACAATTTCGATTATCATCATCTACTACAAAAAAATAATATTGTTTAAACTCAAATCCTAGAAGCATAAATGGTATGTAATGTTTAGATTTTGCATCCTTACCAAAATCGCAAGGTTGCCTTTTTTGATAATTTTTTATAAATTTTTTTGGTATAGTTTTATTTCCTAAATCTATATATAACTTTTGTTTAAAATTCGAATTTTCATATTCAAATAGCCCAAATATATTTGTTAGATTTAAGTAAATTTTACCATTATTATATGAAAAATTATTGGCAGTATAGATTGTGTTCTTAGAATACAAGCTCTGTGCAGCCGAAATAAACTTTTTGATTATATTTTGATTTGGAATATTATATAAACCAACAAAAAACTTTTCACTTTCACCAACGTAATTTCTTAAAAGGAAAACATTGTCATCATCCAAAAAAGAAATATCGCAGCAAGAAAAATTAGCAATATTATATTTATTAATTATATTGCCATTATAATCATAAACACATAATTTAGCAGGATTATCAATGACATAAATCAATTTTTTATTTGTATTTAATGTAAATGCTACTGCTCTATTTATTTCACTGGGGCCATTTCCTACTTTTAATTTATTTAAAAAATTTCCATTTATATCAAAAAAGAAAATATTGAAATCTGATAAAACAAATATTCGATCACTATAGAAATCAATGTTTATTTTAAAAATATTTCCAAGCATAGATTCTTTAATTGTTTCAAGTTGAACAATCTTTGAAGTATAATGCAATTTTAAACTATCATTCTCTGTTGCTTTTAATTCTATAATATTTTCTTTATTATTTGAACAGGTCCAAACATAAAAGACCAATATTAATATAATTACAAATTTACCTTTATTTCTCATCATAAAAATCTTTAAATTAAAACTATCAAATAAGAGGTGCTATATTATGTATGCCAAATACATTCAAGCTACCTCTTAAAATAATCATTGAATATTGTTACTTAGCATCGCACCAATAATCATCACTTCCTTCCATACAAAACTCTGTTCCAGTTGATCCTTCTGTGCAAAACCAGGCATAAAGATGTGTACATTCTGAAGCAGCAAAAGTCATAGCTTTTATATGCAATAGAGAAATACCTTCCTTATCATTTGTATTGGCAATATTAAAATTAAATATCATGGTCAAAGTAACTATACCAACCATTCCTACACTTAAAATTTTCTTTTTCATACGAATTCATTTAATTAAAAAAACTTGTAAATACTAATTCTATATTTCTATGAAATGAAAATATTAGATATTCATAACTATATTTTTATCTTTACTCCCCTAAAGGGGAGCTACCAAAACTGATGTTCACTCGCAGTTGAATATTGGACGTTGTAGTTTTCCCTTTTCATATTATTGGTTTTTTAACGTTTTCCATCGAAAGTTAAATCACTTACAGTGCCATTTCCAAGCACTCTATGAAAAAAAATCACTTAAATCAAAATTATTTTTCAAAAAGTAGGTTTTTCTGATTTTACAGTAGCAGATATCTGCACCAATCATTCGTAGTTCTTCCAGATATCTGAATAAAGTTCTTCTTTTAATACCAAGCTTCTTCGACAGGTTAGCGGCATTGCCAGTCTTTTCCTGTTTTATTAGTTTAACCAGGTAAAATAATCGGTCAAAATGTTCAAGGTAACTCATTACTTTAATATTTAGAGTTAAAGCATTTTTCTTTTCACAGCTTCGCCCCTGTCAGTCCCATCCGGTGGTTCCAACTCCAATTTTTTCAGTCAATTTCCAATTCATAAATTCAGTTCTGGTCCTTTTCCAGTATTTCCTGCATCTCTTGCTTTATCTCCTCAATGGCAGTTGACTCTACTTTAACCTCCTTTGCCAGCAACTCCCGGGCAACCACCATGGCCTTCTCCCTCTGGCCGCTTTCATCGTACAGCTTTGCCAACAGGTATTTCGGGTAAAACCGCCCGGGATTCATGTGCCAGGCATGAAGATAGGCTCCTTCTGCCTGTTTAATCTGACCCAGTGACTTATAACTGTCGCCAATGGAAGTAAATACTACCGTGTTGGGATAATGTTTTCCTGCATCCTGCAATGCGGTTACTGCTTTTTCATGCTGCCCTGCCATGGGGCAGGAGTTGCCGGTTGGGTTCTACACCAGGAGGCCGCGGGGATCTTACCGCAAATGCGGATGACTTCATCTTCTGCAAACGATTCATTTTCCAGAACGAAGTACAGCTTATCAATCCATGCATTGCGCTTCTTTTCGGCATCCCAGCTGTTAAATATTGCCCTTTGCAACGGGAGTTCATAATCAGCAAGTTCGGAAAAAGTGAGCAGTGAAAGGGACTTCAGGTTACCAGCTACATAAGCATCAATAGCCGGATCGCAGGAAAACTGCAGTTCTGTTTGCTGACATGAAAAAAGAATCAAAGGGAAAAGCAGGATAAAAAATAGTTTCTTCATAGTGGTTTGTATTTATTTCGTTTTTTACCTAATTGTATATATGCATAATTAATATCACATACGCCAAACTCATACAATAGTATTAATAAAATTTAAATAAAAATAAAAAAAATGAAAGAAAAAAGTTATTTTTTTTTGATGGGAGATTCAATTTAAAAAGAAAAAACCGAAGACTGAGACCCCTCTTCCTTCTTAAAACCTAATCAAATAAATCAGTCGCTTTATTGATAAGAAAGTCTTTAATTTCATTATCGGAGACAGGAGTAATAAGGTATTCTAAAGGTTCAGAATAATCGATGTCCTTATGAAAAACCAATTGCTCGCGAAATAATTTTTCGGAAAATAGCTGCCTAAAAATCTTTTGAAGGAAAGTGTAACAAGATGTAATTATTTTGAGTTAAGAATTTTTTCAATTTTATATTCAACAAAATCCTTGATTTCAAATGCAAGGTTTTTGTATTCAATTGTTTCTTTCGGTTCAATACCTGAAAAATCTTTGTCAATATCTGAGCATTCGGAAAGCAAGAATTCAATATTATGAGTTTTTTTAATGTCAATACCGTTTGCTATTAAAAATGCTTTTAAAAATTTCTCAACAGCTTGTTGGCAATGAAAACATACAGAGGATGTTGCTACAATTTCATATTCTATAAGTCTTTCTACAACAAACAAATCCTCATTAGCTTTCTCAAGCCACTGTTTAATAAAATTTTTTGTAGCGTCATTCATAACACTACTCCTTCTTTAAGAACGTGTTTGATAATATGACCAGTAATTTCCTTTTTCGAGTTTACCTCTTCTTCGCTTTGAATTAAGATATCAGCCGGAACTTTATATTTTGCCAACTCTTTTCTGATTGCGGATTTTAAAGTTCTTTTTTGTTGTACATCTATTGTACTTTTAGTAATAACAAGAAAATCATAATCGCTATCAGTGTTGCTGTCTCTTCTTGCCCGGGAACCGAAAAGCAGAACTCTGCAGCCAGGAAGGTACTTACTTACTATGTCTTTGATAATAATTAATGTATTTGAATTATTATTAATCATTTTATAACTGTTACCTAAATCAAAAATACTCAAAAAATTAATAAATCTCAGTATTGAAAGATTAATTGTTGATTCCCGGTCTGTTTTGAAACTGCTTTTAAAAGTATTGAATGCTCATTACCCCAGGATATACAAAGAGGTCTGCCAGTTGTTCCGTTGTTCGTAAGTTAAAATGTCAGGATGACTGGATATCTGGATGGATAGATTTCTAAAATCTGAGAATCAGAATGTCTGGAAAACCAGTTATCCGGAACTCTAAGAATCCATGAATCTGAGAATCTAAAAATCTAAAAATCAAATCTGCAACTATTTTCCGTCACTGCTTACGAAATTACACTTTCGTCTTTTTATAATACTTTGAATAAATGAAGATAAAACCCAAACACATTAGAAATGGAAAAGTAAGCTCAAAATATCCATAATAATGTATAATATTACTCATTAATGCCGGATCATCTTTCATCATGTTCTTTACAACAGGAAGTAAGGAATGATCAGCGAGAGCCATCACAACTACAAAAACAAGAAGGATTACTGTAATTTTTGGAGGAAGTTTGAACCGTTCCAGAAAAGCAACCGTTTTGGCTTCAAGAAAATAAATACTTACCAGAAATATCAGTAAAATAAAGTGCCAGGTTACCAGGTAACGCGAGATCCAGTTCACAGCTCCAGTTACTTCCGTTTCCCCCTGCAGCAGCAGAATCAGCAAAAGCATTGAGGTAGAAAGAATAAAAAAGTAGGATGCAAAATAAACAAGCACACCGGCCAGGATATACATTGAACGGCGCATCTGTATTACCGGCTGGTTGGCTTCCCTGAAGGCTTCATCCAGCTCGGGACTGTCGCCCATGCGCATTTTGGCCACCATAAATGCCTCCTCTTCGCTCAACCCTTTTTCCATTAATGCTTCGCAGCTGTCGTACAAATGATTTTTCATTTCCTCAACATCCGATTCTGTTAAGACGGGTTTGTCTTTAAGGCTGCCTGCCCAGCTGTTTACCTCTTCTTCAATATTAAAACTGCTTTTTTGTTCCATTCAGTAACCAACCTGGTCATTTTTTGCCATAGTTAAATAAATTTCACAACACCTGCAACATTAAATACTGAAAACAATGAAAACAAAAAAAAGCAAATCAAAGACCGAAGGCAGAAAAACAGAAAAACACTAAAATATTGAAACATTAAAATATTCAGACAATTATCAAGGCTCAGGTATTTGTGTGGTTCATTTTCATCCGTTGGCTAAAGCACAACGGCAATAAAAACTTCTCAAAAATTAACTGTAACATTGAAACCTTTAAACCATTTCAAACTTTTCCTTACCAATCCCCCTTGATCCCCCTTTGGTTGTAATTTTTGCTCGCTTATTAAAACTTACCGGCCAAAGGGGGACGAACTCCGCTCAAATTCTCCGGAAACCATGAACAAAGCCAGTCCCCCTTTGGCAGCAACGCCAAAAAAAGCAACATAAACAATATAAACAACATGAACCCCATGAACTATATTCAAACCGTTTCGAACTTCTCGAACATTTCAAACCTAAACACGAAAACATTGAAACCCTTAACCCCTATCCCTTCTCCCACAACCCTTCAAGCGCCTCGTTCAACCGCTGCCACTCCTGTTTGTTGAATTCAAGCTGTTTTTTACCAGGCTCCAGAAGCCTGTAATATTTTCGGGGCCGTTCACTTTCACTCATTAGCCAGTACGATTTAATAAGACCCTTGGTTTCCATTTTTTTCAATAACGGATACATGCTTGCCTCCTGCCAGATAACCTTGCCATCGGTAAAATCCTTTATCCGCTGCAGAAGTTCGTAACCGTAACTGTCGCCGTTGTGCAAAACAGACAATACTATGGCCATGGCTGAAGCTCCAACCAGTTCTTTTGATATACCTTTCATTTTAACTTGTTTTTAGAAAAATAATTATAAAAATATGCATTGAAATGATAATGTTTCATCATTTTTATTCATCAAAATCATATAACCTCTTACCTGTAATAATCTACCCAAACCTCTGCCCCTCTCTTCCAGTTCCGGTAAATTTTTGCCACAAAGACAAGAAGATATAAAAACCAGCACTCCCAACTATTGTTTTCCACAAGGCGTGAAGGCAGGATACTTTTGCCTGCAAAGACTGCCCCACGACCTTGCAAATCCATCAAAAAAGACGACTTCCTGAAACAGGCAATCCTTCAGGAAACTTTAACAAGATTCCCATATACAGTGTCCAACCACTTAAAATAAATTGCGGGATAAACCTGAGGACAACAGAATGCACTGACACCATATATGCTTTTCATTTCATATAAATCATGCCGGTTCAACAGGAAAAAAGGAACTTTAACTTTAATACCTATACATTATTATATATAAATCATTCAACAATAATAATACATTTTTATATATAAAACAAAATTATTCACAAAAAATTTACTGGGCTGTATATTTCCCTAAGCCAAATCCCGGAATGTTCATTCAAGAAAACGTTATCAGCCAAATATTTCCTTTAGAAAAATACATTTTGTCAGAAAATAAAGAAGGCAGGTACAGGGTAGGCCCATTGTTGTTGCCTAAAGGTTCTAAAAGTTATTTGCAAACCAATGAGGGTACCTTTTGCCAGGACGGATATCACAAAATGGCCATTTCATTAGCAACAGCGAAACAGGTGCATTCTCCGTAGCATCTTTTTCCCCTAATAAAGAAATTGAACCAGGTGAAAATGCATCTTATTTCAGCAAGATTCAGTTAGGAATTTTTACCTGATTCAAAAAAGCGGCAAAAGAGAGGATAGCCGCTGTTCGAACAAAACGTATACGAAATTACCTCACTTACAGAGAGATCTGTTTTTCAAAAGGAATATGGCAATTAATAAAGAACAGAAGAAAAAAAGCATGCTGTTGCCTGAAAAGAACCGGTTACCTTTTCTTATACAGCCTTAAGAAATAAGGTAACATTAACAAAATAGGTATAATCCATATAGCCACGTATGAAAAAGATTCAAACCAGTTGCTGATGGTATAGGTATGCTTCTTATCTCCAAAAATTTTCACAACATAATCGGTGGTATAAGGATCTTTGGCATCGGGATAGTATAAAGCAGCCATATTTTCAAAAGGCGCTCTTGCCAGTTCGGGATTTAAAGTAAGAGCTGCAGTATCGTGAGGGACCACAACCCCAAAATCAGGATCCAACAGATAAGTAGCAGTATCATTGAGTTCTGCCCGGACCACAACATGGTGACCACCTACATCAAGCAACTCGGCCTTTATTCCATTATCAAGCAGCACCCCTTTCACTATCGTGGAATGGGTGGAACATAATCCTACTCCCCTTTCCAGGTTCTTTTTATAATTTATAAATTCATACCGTTTGTATTTTTTGGGATTGATGTAGGAAGCGGCATAGAGGAGGTAATTTTCCCAAACAGGAACCCTCAGATGGTATTTTTCAATTCCTTCTGCTTTCCAGTAATGGGCAAAACCATCATTAACAACCTTATTTATCCTTACGGCAAAATCAACTTTTGATTCACCTTCCTTTCTTTTCAGCATATCCTTAATCTCAGGCCATGGTATGGTTACATCGTTAATCCTGTTGTGTATAATATATTCTTCATTATGAACTTCCGGATTTCTCATCGTTTTAAAGAAACCAATCATATTTATTCCCAGCAGAATAACACCAAAAATGAGCAAAACAGAACTTAATCTTTTCATTGTTATAAATCTTATTTAATATTGTTCTACAATTCTATTTATCACTAAATCCATCATATTATTGCACGGTTTGATGGAAACTACCTGAGTAATTTTTCTTTACTATTTTATCATCAACATGTACAGGAAATATGTTTATTTCCTGTTTTATTTATATAAACGAATTAGTTTCCTGTTTATTAATACCTGATGGATATTTCTGCATTCTTATTCAGGTGAATTTGCTCCTTTTTCCTTCCGGCAGTTACTGTATAGGGAGAGAAACTGATTTTCTCCTTATCGTTCAACATAAATTCTTTTAATTCTGTCTGAATACAACCTTCCGGGTTTGTCTGAAGCCGGACAACTTCCATTCCATTTTTATCGGCAATTGTGACCTCTGTACCTTCCAGGGCATTGCCCTTTTTATCGGTTACCTTAACCCTGAGCGTCCACCAGACAGAATAGCTGTGCAGTTGTTCTGTAATGTCCAGACCAAAGTCAAATCCTTCCAGCTCATTCGATCGAAATTCAATATCCCGGGCTATGCAATCCTTACGAGGAGCCCATCCCATGCGGAATGGGTTCAGTTGTTCAACTGAATTGTTCATTTTTATAATCCTGTTGGAATACAACTGAGTGCTTTTGGCACCCCCATAACGGGAACCAATCCATGCTGCAGGTACATTTGTGGTGATATTGTTGTTGTAAAAAAGTCCTCCGATTGTACCTCCTCCGATATAGAATGCCGAAGTTTCGTTTTTCAATCCAGGAGTCAGATCATTAATCCAAATATCGTTCCCAAATATCATATTTTCACCGGCACTGGAACTGTAAAATACAGCCCAGGCCATAGGAATGTAATCTTTATATTCCGGATAATCCTTACCGGTGACATAGATTTTGTTCCTGTATACCTTATTACCGAAAGTTCCTTTGGGAGAACCCGGTTTTGCATTGTAATCGGCAATTCTTATGGCGGTTACACTATAATCCTCATGTCCGTATTCGCAGGTTGGGGGTGCAGCTTTTATATGAATCTCATTGTTGTATATTTCCATTCCCCGGTGCACAAAAATCTCAATTCCGGAACCGGTTTCAGGTTTTATCAGGTTATCGAATATCAGGGAACTGTCTCCCATGGCCATTATGCTGTAATGATTGGTAACGGTTTGACGGTTGGCAAAAAAATTATGATGTATTTTAGAATGATCCCCTTTAAAGACAAGGCATCCCTGCCCGCCGTAAAACTCGCTGTACGATACTTCCGACGAAGCTTTTCCATATAAATCCACCGCGTAAAAAGCAGAGCCATGCCGGTTTATTATAAAAGGATTTTGCACATCAAAAGTGCTGCGGGTAATAACTGACTGGGGGGCCTCAACAGCGATGGCATTTATGCCCGAATTGATGATTTTTACATTCTCAAGAATAAGGGTAACATCTTCGGCTGTAGATTGGATTCCCCATGAAATAACCCCCGGAGTTCCGTTTCTTATAATCCCGTTTTTTATGGTAACGGTACCTTTACCCTTTACCCGAGGAATATCACCGACAGGCACCGAAGTTGATACATCGGCTGTGTAATCAAAAAAAGCGGTACGCAAACCTTCAAACATGTGATCGTTATGTCCCATTGGAATGGTATGATCCACGATTCCGATTCCTGCATCAAAAGCCGGCCGTATATCAACAAAATCGATCAGGCAATCGGTCTCAGCCTTTATCCTGACCCTGTATTTTCCGACTTTTAGCCCATTTAAATGAGCCAAAACAAACCCTCCTCCCAACCGGGGGGAACGATTTTCAACCGGGCAACTTTGCAACGATTTATCTCCATAAGCTGTATTGCAAAAAACAGACTGCCCCAATTCATCTTCAACATAAACACTCACCTTCATATCAGGTTTTATTACTCCACACATGGCCATATAGGATCTTTCGGCAACGGGCAGGTGAATGTAACGGGAAATGATTTCTTCTCCTTTGGGCAATCTCAGAATTTTATCTCCCTCAAAAACGTGCACTTTGGTATCTTCTATTTTAGCTCCGGGTGCTTTTGACATTTCCCAGTGTTCAAGTCCTTCTTCAAAATTAAAATTCGGAACGTGCTCATAAGTCGTATCGGCAAATGTAATGGTATGACCATTTAAATCAAAAGTTACATCCTTTCCTAAAAAAATGGCACTCCCGGGACTGGAAATATCCTTTTCCAGAACATAAACTGCCCCCTCAACACCATAATTTCCTGGCTGATTAACCGGTATTGCATTCATTTCAGCACTTCCGGTCTCTTTTGCAGTATACTGAGCCTTTACCCTAAAAACGGGCAGACATGAAAGAATAAATAATTGAACAATAAGAAACTTCATCATTGAAAAAAGCAATTTATAATGTTGGAATCAAACTCTGAGATTTTTTTAAAAAGCAACAAATATAATACAGTTTATAAACTGCAGCCTAAATTTGCCGTCTAAAAACGACTTATTGAAGCCTTTAAAAAGTGAATTTACTGGAATAAAAACTACATAGGGCCTGTTAAAAATCTCCTTCTACGATTTTATATTACCTCTGTCAGGTATTCCTGTGGACAATACATTTGCAGTATATCTCTTTATGAGTTGCAAATTCTTTAAAAAAGATCTCCTTCATTCCTGCTGAAAAATTTTCTGCCCGCCTGATTAAAAGGCACGGGAGTGCCACCCGCCATCGGGTAAGTTTTCAATTCTTGTCCTATTTTTTTATTTTTCAGATTGAAAATACGATACCAAACAGACAAATGATTCTTTACCTTCTCCCTAAAATTGACACATTATTTTATCACTATTGTAACACTAAATACACATCATTATCACACATGTGTGACCTTGGTGTGAAGTTAGTGTGAAGATAGTGATAAAATATACAGAAGTTAGTAAGGCTATGGTAATGTAAAAGAAAGTATGAATTGTTTGAATAAGATCCATTTTACTATTTTCCGAAAAGTAAATGGGTACACCGAATTCAGATAAATTTAGTGTCTTATGAATTTATCCCTGATTTGTTTTTCTGACGGACTTCTTTGGATTAAAACCAACTTTTGCACCTTGTTGGTTCCCATAACATGTGAATGTAGTTGAATAAAAATAACTATTGAAAATCTCATCCCATGGAATCAATTCAGCTAAGACTACTCATCGGGTTTTTTTTGCTCAGATGCTGGTCATATGGGGGTGTGAAAACATTCAAGGGAAAGTTGTTTCGGAGAGTCATAAACCGGGGCATGTGCACGCTTTTTTCTTGCTCTATTCATAAATTCGTGCACTTGTTTCTATAAGAATGTCGATAAGTTTCTATAAACCAAAGAAAGATAATTTCTCAGCAGGCCTTAAATATTTCCTATAAAACCTGTTCCCAATTCAGAGGAACAATTTATTTATCATTGTCTGCGAGAACCTTTTTCAGAACACCAGCCGGTCAACTTTTTCTTCAAGCATAGGGTTTCCATAAGTAATATTGTGGCCATTTTCAAAGTCATAGAGTGTAAGTTCCCTAAGTCTGTAATAGGTAACCCAATAACTTTCAATTGAGCGGATATAATCTCTTTTAGCCTGTTCCCGTTCCTGCAGGGCAATGTTTAAATCCGTTATACTCAGTTCTCCGTTCTGGAATTTTCTAAGGGCAATCTGGTAACCGTTTTCAGCCACTTTATCTGCTTCTTCGGCTGTTCTTAACTGGTCGCGCAAAAGGCTGAACTGTTCAACCTGAACAACCACCTGGCGATCAAATTCTTCAATATCTTTATTTACATTATAGATGGTCAGTTCCCTTTCCGATTCGGCAAGTTTAACTGTTGATGCCGACCTTCCCCAATCAAGGATGGGTATACTCACTGAAACCCGCACCATCCTGTCCTTTTCCGGTTGTTCATAAATTCCGGTAAAAGTTTCGGCGCTGTTGCTCACCCCAAAGCTTCCCCGTAAAGTAGCGCTTAAACCGGTGCTGCTTTTGGCCTCGGCAAGTTCCCTGTCAGCATTAATGAGCTGGCGCTGAAATAAAGATGTTTCTCTTCTGTTTTCTTTTGCTTTCTGAAGAGCAACCTGAGGATCAATTTCAAAGAGGGTAAAATCCAGCGGTATTTCCAGATCGATATTCAGTGACTGATCCAGGCCTACATATCTTTTTAATTCAAAATCAGCATTCTTTAAATCCATTCGTGCCTGATTCAAGGCTTTTTGGGCATTTAACACCGAAAGTTCTATACGGGAGTAATCGTTATCGGAAATCTGCCCAAGTTCTTTTTTGGTCTGTGATATTTTCAGGTTAACCCTGCTGTTTTTAAGGTTGTTTTCAGCAAGCTTATAATCTGTCTGTACAGATAAGTAATTAAAATACCTGTGGGTTGTGTTTAATGCTATTTGCTCGATTTCCTCAACGAAACGTTTCTGCGCCTCATCATAAATCATGGGTTCTGTTTTGCGGTACCATTTCATCCAGTTATAGGAAAACAGAGGCTGACTAAAGCCAATAACATAAGGACTACCCGAATAACTGATTTCATCTTTATTGAGGTTGTGAATTCCATGCGCTGAGGTACTTGCCCATATATTTGTTCCCAACTGCGGAATCGACTGGTTCAACGACAGGTTACCTGAAGCAGCCAGATTGGAAACCTGTTTAAATTCAATGCTCCCATCGGGTTGGGTAATGGGTTGGGTTGTATGAGAGTAATTGGGAATATCGCCACTAAGGGTTAACTGAGGCCTGAAACGGGTTTTAAAATTCCGGTAACGCCAGTAATAGTTAACATTCTGATTTTGTGCATATTTGGCTGAAGAAGATTTCGTCATTGCCAAATCAATTACATCATCAAGAGTCAGAGTTATTTCCCTTTTATCCTCCTGTCCTGAAACAGAATGGGATATAAAGAGAAGAATGAATACCGGTATAAATGCATTTCTTTTTATCAGCATAAATTTACAAAGGGCAGTGAATAAAAACTTATTTAAATTAGTTTCAAAGATCATGTTTATAAAAAATAACGAAGAAGATTTATTGTGATGCAAACTTTTCATTTTCAATTTCAATTTCATCAAGATGCCTGAAGGCACTCAACCCGTCGGTAACAACCACATCACCCTCTTTTAATCCTGAGAGAATTTCACAATATTCATTTCCTATAATTCCGAGAGTAAATTCTCTTTTAATTGCTTTATTGCCATTTATTACAAAAAGTTTTTGAGCAGCACTTTCTTCACATTCGGGATATTTTTTCAACCGCAAGGTATTTTCAATAAAATCACTTATGATCTGGATTTCCACCCTTTGATTTGCCAGCAATTTCGGATGGCTGCTTTCTTTTAAGTGAACGTTAAACTGAATTTTATTGTTTTCAACCATAGGGGTAATATTTCCTACAGTGCCTTCCAGTTGTTCGTATTCGACATTTACCAGTACCTTGGTGCCGGTTTTCAACATGCTTGCATGTTGCTCCTCAATGGAACCGATTACTTTAAATGATGTCAAATCCGACATTCTTACAAGCAGGTTGTCGTTGCCCACTTTTTCGCCGGTACGGCCGGATATCGACAAAATGATTCCGTCAGATGGTGCACGAATAGTCATTTTTTCAACCAGTTTCTCCTTTTCCTCCAACACCTTTTCCTGCATCCGAATCTGCAGAAGCAATCCTTTTTCCTCCGAATCAAGCTGCTTGAGGCGGATGGAATTTTTCTCCACCATGGTTTGCAAATCTTTTTCAGCCAAAACGATCTCCTGTTTGGTCTGATCTATTTTTGCAGGCGAAATTCCGCCAACTTCAAGCAATTGCTCCTGGTCGGCCAACTGCGATTTCAATGATGCAATTTTTAGTTTTTTAACTTCCTCATTGTATTCCAAATCGAGCCTTGTACTTTGTGCATTCAAACGGGTTCTTTCCAGGTTGTTTCGAATGACTTCAAGCTGATCCTTAATTTTCTCTATTTCGTCCTGCACACTTTCGTCATTAAGCTGCATAATCAGATCTCCTTTCTTCACCCTGCTTCCGGGTTCGGCATAAATGTTTTGGATGATTCCCGGACCGGGGCTGAGAACCAGCACTTCATTTTCTGAATCAACAACACCAGTAGCGTTTATCGACAAAATTACCGGACCTTTATCCACCATTTCGGTGTCTATATTTGTTGTTCTTACTGCAGAAGGTACAAGCAGGCCGGTAAAATATGCTGCACCAGCTATTACAAGCACCAATGAGGCAATAAGAAAAACCTGTAGTTGTTTATTTTTTCTCATGGTCATTTACATGTTGGTTAAGGAAAAAATGAACAGAAAACCCTTCTGTACTGAAACGCAATCTGCCATTTGAGGGTCAAAATTAGGAAAAATTGATTTAACAGAAGCATAAACCCTTACCTGATTTTGCCCAGGTAAAGGTTTCTTAAATTGGTCAGGTAATCCTTATCATTTTTACTGCTAAGAATCCTGACAAATTCCGTTAACTTTCCATTTTTATAGAAAGATCCTGAGGCAGCATCGAATTCGTGACCTTCCCAATTGTACTTAACGTCCATGGTTACTTTGGTAAATGCATCATACTTCAGGTATTTGGGAATTTCAATATACCCAAAATTATGATCCTGGGCTTCCACATAAATTCCTTCATCCAGCTTCTCCAAATCCAGGAACTTCACGATTTTTACTTCAGCTTCAAGCTTTCCCTGTAGCTTCTTATTCATAAGAAAATTAATTCCATGATTATTATAAGCTTCCTGAATTTTTTCCACCAGCTCAATCTCCGGTAAATGCCGTAAGCGGATAACATTAAGCAGTTGTGAACCAATAAGCATGTAACCTTTCCCGGAATCAAAACTCCAGTTAATATACTCTTTTTCTATACTTTGCGTTGCCCTCAGAACTTCTTCAAGCGGATATTGCCGGTCGAGCACAAGGTATATGTAAATGGGCTGCGCAAGCATAGGCGCTTCATGGTAATATCCCGGGAATTGATTAAGTGCCTCAAAAACCAGACTTCCCGATAAAACCTTATCTTCAACTGAAACGATGGTTACCAGTTTGGTAAGGTTGGCAAAAACTTCCATTTTTTTGTTCTGTTCCATAATATGGTATCTTTGGTTTTATTTTTAGTTAAACGAATGCCAAACAAAGTAGTTCATTTTAAAAGCATAGGTCCGGTTACTTTTTTTCGCAACCGGAGATCGAAAAGTATGAAAATTAGTGTTAAGCCCGACAAATCGGTGCTAATTTCTTTTCCTTTTTTTGTTTCGGAAAAGGAAATATTGTCGTTTTTGGCAAAACATGAAGCATGGATCAGAAAACAACAGGAAAAAATAAGTACCGGGAGAAAAGTATTAACTGAAGGTGCTCTCCTGAAGACCAAACTCCATTCCATTGAACTGTGCAGCAACCTCATTCATAAAATTGAATCGAAAGGGTCAATCATTAAATTTTATTCACCTGCCTTCGAAAATGAAAAGGTGCAGTCAGCCATTGAGGGACTATTAACAAAAATTTATCGTGCGGAAGCACATATCTTGTTGCCTCCCCGGTTAAAAGAACTGGCACAGACACATGGATTCTGCTATGCAAAAGTTTCCATACGCAACAACAAACGAAACTGGGGAAGCTGTTCTTTCAAAAACAACATCAGCCTGAACCTGCAGATGATGAAACTCCCCGACGAACTTATTGATTACATTTTACTGCACGAACTGGTGCATACTGAAATAAAGGATCACAGCGAACGGTTCTGGAAACGGCTTGACCAATTAACCCAAAACCGGGCACGCGAACTGGCAGGTCAGGTTAAAAAATACTCAACATATACGTTGTAAATTTTAGAGTCTGAAGTTTCTAATAAAAAACAAATGAACTGGGATAAACTACTTTCGACAAAAAGGTTGGGAATAAAAGAAGGGAAGACAACAATCCAACCTGAAGACAGAACACAATTTCAGCGCGACTATGACCGGATAGTTTTCTCTTCACCCTTTCGAAGAATGCAAAATAAAACCCAGGTTTTTCCCCTGCCCGAACATGTATTTGTACATAACCGGCTCACTCACAGCCTGGAGGTAGCCAGTGTAGGGCGTTCACTTGGAAACCTACTGGCTGAAAAAGTATTGGCTGAAAATCCAGGCAATCTATTGGTACAGGAAATTGGCACCATAGTTTCGTCAGCATGCCTGGCACATGATATGGGAAATCCTCCGTTTGGACATTCCGGTGAATCGGCCATTTCCAATTTTTTTATGATGGGAGCAGGAAAAGAATTTCAGGATAAGCTCTCACCTGCTGAATGGAACGACTTTATAAAGTTCGATGGCAATGCCAATGCATTTCGTGTTCTCACCCACCAATTTAACGGAAAACGAACCGGAGGTTTTGCCCTGACTTATCCTACACTTGCCAGCATAATAAAGTATCCCTATGAATCGCTACTTGCAACCGGGCAGAAGTTTGGTTTCTTTCAGTCGGAAACTGAAGATATCCGGCAAATAACCGGAGAACTGGAAATCCCCTGTTCCGGTGAAAGTCCTCTTTCTTTTAAACGCTACCCTCTGGTATATCTTGTGGAGGCAGCCGATGATATATGCTATCAGGTAATGGATCTGGAAGATGCCTGTAAGCTCGGTATCCTGAGTTACGAAAGGGTAAAAAATCTGTACCTGAATTTTTATGATCCCCGTACTGATAAAGGTACCTTACAAAGTATTGAGCAAACGCTTGACAGGGTTACCGATAAAAATGAACAAATCAGCTATCTGCGGGCAGGTATCATTGGTAAACTGATTCATGAAAGTATACTTATTTTTAAAAATAATTATGAATTTATTCTTGCCGGTGATTTTAACAGGAGCCTTTTAGGATCGCTGCAAGACAGGCAGGCAAAGGCCATGAAACTTGTGAAAGAAGTTTCCTTCACCGAAGTATATGCCCACCGCTCTGTAGTTGAAATTGAGATAGCAGGTTTCAAAATTATCGGTACCTTGCTGGAAGAATTTGTAGGAGCAGCTGTTAATTCCGAAGACCGGTATAACAAAAAAATTCTTTCATTGCTGCCGGAACAATACAAGCCACAAAGTGAAAGCCTCTACCATAAAATACAATCGGCAGTTGATTTTATCTCGGGTATGACCGATGTATTTGCCCTTGATTTATACAGAAAAATAAAAGGCATCAGCCTGCCGGGAGTGGTATAGGAACCAGAGGGTTGAATAGTTGAAGTTGTTTGAATGTTGGGAAATTGTCGGAAAGTTTGATGTTGTTTCTGTTGTTTTATTGTCCCTGTTGTTTCTGTTGCTGTAATTATCACTGCTGTCCAGCGTAGCCTGCAACTACGGATGGAAATTACCAAAGAAGAAATTATCTTTGTGAAATAATTTTCATAATGAACATTCAAACGATTCAAATCATCCAGACGGTTGTGGTGCTGGCACTACTGGTTGCGGCTCACATTTTTACCCGAAATGTGGTAAAAAGTTTTCTCAAAAAGTTCAGGTTTTCTTCCCAGCGTAGAAAATTGACTATCCGAATTATTAATCTCCTGCTTTCTATTACAGCCATAGTTTTTATTTCGGCAATCTGGGGGGTAAAGCAATCACAAATGGCGGTATTTATCTCATCGGTAATGGCAGTATTGGGAATTGCTTTTGTAGCCCAATGGTCGTTGTTATCAAACATTACAGCCGGGCTTATCCTGTTTTTTAATCACCCGCTCAAATTAGGGGATCATATAAAAATTATTGAAAAGGATTTTGTTATTGAAGGAACAATAAATGACATCACTTTCTTTTTTGTACATATAAAAACAGCCGATAAGGAAAAAATATCAATTGCCAATAACATTTTTTTGCAGAAAACGATTTCAATTGTACTTCAAAAAGGAGATCATCCCTAGAAGGTGAGTAGTTAACCGGGGCAACATTTTTCAAGTCAGAATTTTCAATAAAAATAAGCCACAGGAAAAAAACCCTGTGGCTTCATTGATATTAATTTTTTGAGATACTTACCTTTATCATCTGATTAACATGGGGATAAGTGAACTGGTCGTCAACCATTTCAACTACACCGTTTTCCTCCGTTCCGCCAGGTCCCTGATGAATGCCGGCGCCCGGGTATTCATTTGGCTCAGTTCCTGCATCCCACAGATAGACATGAGCTGTTACTACACCTTCTACAGGTTTATTCCCTTCAAAAAGTTTAATGCCCATATCACCCGGGGCAAAAAATAAATCATTTGATTTGCCTAGCATAGAGGCAAAACTTAAATATTCCCCCTGTTTGGCTTCAAAAGTAAAGGTATAAGATTCTCCAGGGAAAATAGGTCTCATTTCATCAGTTCCTTCAACAGTGTTGTATACTCCTGAAACATAATTCTGCATTAATGTATGAAACAAATCAGCCGGATTTCCCGTTTCTGCAAGCGCCTCCAGGCCAATGCCATAATCAGGGTTGCCTTCGGTAAATATTGGTCGCTGTCCTTTTTTATGTACAACCCATATTCCTGGTGCGATAGGGGAAACATATCCGCTGTGCATTTTAAGATATTCGCTTAACGGTGCAGCATTACCCGTTTCGGCGAGATCTTCCAGTCCGTGCCCATAGTCGAACTCTCCTTCATTAAAAACAGGCATCTGGTTATCGTAATGAACAACCCAGGCTACAGGAGATAAAGGAGTACCTGAGGTTTCAAGTACACCAACCGTCAGTGTGAACATGCTGACACCATCGTAATCCAGCGACACCCTGATGTTTTCTTCAACATTGTTGTAGTTAAAACCATCCATCACATTATCCGTATTCCTGACACTTTGGATTGGTTCATTCTCTTCATCTCCCGGTTCTCCCGATGCCGGTGCATGATTTTCTTCGGTTCCGGCATCCCATAAACTAATCATTGAAGTTATGTCACCGGTTAAAGGGGTACTTCCTGTGAATAAAGCAATGCCATCATCAGAAGGAGCATAAAAAAGGTCGTTTGATGCCCCGTACATTGATGCAAAGGATAATCTGTGCCCTTTCCCTGCATGGAAACGGATCGTAAATGACTGACCTGGAAATGCAGGTCCCGGTGAATTTTCACCATCGGGAATAAACTGAGCTCCTGCTTCAAAATAGTCGTAGGGAACCGAAACATTCTCTACAACCACAGTAAACATTCCCTCATTTGGAGTTTGGGGTTTCTCCCCGCTTTTCAGATTTGAACCATCAGCCGGGTATACATCCGGCATTCTGTCTTCGCTGCACCGGGTGAACATTGCTGTAACCAGTGCCAATACCAAAATAAGTTTTATTCTTTTCATGACATTAAAATTAAATAATTGTAACTGGATACAAGTTCCGGATTAAGTATCACAGACAGGTCACAACAAAAAAAAGTTTTTATAACATATTCATATTAAATTATATACCCGACTTTAAGTAGCCGATTTATAAAAACCATTATTAGCGGTTACCTTCATCTGGAATTTTAACCGGTCACCATCAAAGCAGAAGAAAAAAGGCTTGCTAATGCAAGCCCTGAAAACATATTATAAAATGATTGTTGCAAAAACTAAAACCTTTTGATGTAAGTATGACAGTAGGGAGTGTCCTTTTTCTTTTCGTAATAATCCTGGTGGTAATTTTCGGCTTTCCAAAAGACATCTGCAGGAGTTACCTTTGTAGCCACTTTATATCCTTTGTTTTGCAATACAGAGATTAGATTTTCAGCGATTTGCTTTTGTTCTTTATTATTGAAAAATACTTCCGATCGGTACTGCTCTCCAACATCGGGTCCCTGCCGGTTTACCTGGGTGGGATCATGAATTTCAAAAAACAGCATAGCCAGTTGCCTGTATGATATTTCCGAGGGGTAAAAAATCACCCTTACCACTTCAGCATGGCCTGTGGAATGATTGCTGACCTCACGATAAGTTGGATTTTTTTTGTCTCCTCCCATATATCCGGAAACCACGGAAACCACTCCTTCTGCCTTTTCCATATAATATTCCACTCCCCAGAAGCAGCCTCCTGCAAAATAAGCTGTATCGGATGCGGTTGTTTTTGCTGCAGGAATAAATTCTATTGAAACAGAATTCACGCAATGCCGCGTATTTTTATCTGTGAACTCTTCCCCAAGAAACACATGTCCAAGGTGTCCTCCGCAATTCGTGCAGGTTATTTCAGTACGAAACCCATCGGATACCCGGGTAACTGCACCGGGTATTTCATCGTCAAAACTTGGCCAGCCGCAACCGCTGTCGAACTTGTCATCCGACCGGTACAAAAGGGCTCCGCATTGTTTACATGCATAGGTTCCTTCTTCAAAAAATTTATCGTACTTGCCGGTAAACGCGCGTTCGGTGCCTTTATGAAGAATAACCCTTTCTTCGGCCGGCGTCAGTTCTTTATAATCCTTCTGATGTTTTTCCTGTCCTGAATTCTGAGCGCAACCTGTAAGTGTTGCCAGGACTAATATCCATGTTGAAATATAATGTTTGCAATTCATCCGTATAAAATTTAAATTTTTAAATGGTCCGATGGAATCCAAATGTTTTAGCGGGGTTTCGTTCATCTGTACTGGAGTTTGCAAAACATGTGGATTTCCTGCTTTTCTTATTTCAGCTACACCATACTACCTTCCTGTATCTGGTTCATATTTCTCATTTTTTTCATTCATTTCATGCAACTCCCATGCCTAAAAGATCTGATTCGGCGTTAAAGCTTTCTTCCTGTTGCCACTTCCCTTTTTTCTGAAATTGGTGTTATCAGGTATAACAGAAACTACAGTTACATTTTTTTTATATTATCCTCTTTATGCAACGGGTAATTCAAAAATAAAAGTGGTTCCTTTACCATAACGACTAATAACGTCAATGCGGGAATTGTGCAGGTCGATAATTTTTTTGACAATAGCCAGACCAAGCCCTGCACTCTGTTGATCGTCTCGTCCTTTATAATACCGCTGAAATACATGTGGAAGGTCTTCCTGTTTAATTCCCTGGCCTGAATCTGCTATACGTACTTCCACCCAATCTGCTTTTTTGGGATCAATTTCTATATTAATGGTATCGCCTTCATTACAGAATTTCAATGCATTGTCAATCAAATTTTGCAAGACCCGGTTAATCATGGAAATGTCGGCTTTCACCAATGGAACATTTTTATCGGTAACGGTATTAATACTTATGCCTTTTTTTTGTGACAAAATACGGTATTTAATGGCGACATCGTAAACCAGTTCAGAAATAGAAAAAGGTTCAGGGTTGGGACTGGTTTGATTGGCTTCCAGTTTCGAAAGTTCAAAAAGCTCTTCCACAAGTTTCTTAAGCTTCCCGCAGCTATTGTATATTATTTCAAGATACTTTTGCTGCTCTTCTTTGGCAACGGTATCTTTTTTCAGCATCAGGGTTTCTGCATATCCCTGAATAGAGGCAACAGGTGTGCGCAAATCGTGCGAAACATTGCTGATTAATTCCCGTCGCAAATTATCCACCCCTTTCAGTTCCTGTATATTGTGCTCAAGGGTATCAGCCATCTGGTTAAAAACCAACCCTATACGATCGATTTCATTGTCTTTTTCCACGGGAATCCTGGCCGACAAATTGCCATCCCTGAACTCATTAATTCCTTTCAATACAGGATCCAGCTTCCGGGTAATGAACCAGATAGCCAGCAGCCCAACCAGTGCCGAAATAATAAGTACGACAATAATGGTACGGATAGAAAGACCAAGAATGTAACTTCCCAATACTGCATGAGATGCTGACACATATTCCTGACTGGCTAAAACAATGTAGATATATCCGGTAATCAAATCATTTTCAACAACTTTTACCGCTGAAAAGGTTTTGTATTCACCAGGATTTCTTGGATCGTCACCATAAATGATACCATGTTCCGGATCGTTCAGAAAAGTTTGAATGGGAACCAGGTTCACCTTTTTAAGTTTAACCACTTTATCAGGAGCTACATATTTCAATATATTTCCTTCCGGATCAAGCACATACACTTCTACAATAGGATTTATTACCATCATGGAATGCATAATATCGGCCATACCCTCATCGCTGACAATGCCGTTTTTCATCAACGGCTGAATTACATCCACCATATTGGGTGCCAGCTCATTATTTAGCCGCTGGTTTACTTCAATGCTGTACCTTGCAGCAGACCTTACGGATATATATAAAGTAATTGCAGCAAAAAAGATCAGCACAAAAAGGAAAATTGCGGATATCTGTACGTACAGGCTGTTAAATACTCCCGGTTTTTTCATTTTTCATCTTTTAAAATTTACATCTCTCTGAATTTATAGCCAACTCCCCAGGTAGTCAGGATGTATTCTGGCTGGCTCATATCTTTCTCGATTTTCGATCGCAACCTGTTGATATGGGAATTAACGGTATGCTCAAAACCTTCGAATTCATATCCCCAGATTTTGTTGAGCAAATGCATCCGTGAATAGGTTTTCCCCGGATTGGAAGCCAAATGTACCAACAAATCGAATTCTTTAGGTGACAGCTCAATCCGCTGCCCATCGATTTCCACAATTCTCATCCCCACATTTATATACAGGTTATGACAACGAATTTCCTTTTCATTTTCATCAACACTCTGTAAACTCACATCATAACGACGAAGAACTGCCTTTATTCTGGCGATCAATTCCCTAATTCCAAATGGCTTGGAGATATAATCATCCGCTCCGATTTCAAGCCCGACCACTTTGTCTACCTCTTCCGATTTGGACGTCAGCATCAATACCGGAGTATTCATCTTTTCCATACGAATTCGCCGGCAAACTTCAAAACCATCAAGCTGAGGCAAGCGTATGTCCAATAAAATAAACCGGTAATTGTTGTTTAGCGCTTTCAATAAACCATCTTTGCCGTCATATGATTTATCAACTTCCAGGTTCATGTCCATTAAATGAATGGAAATCAATTCGGAAATATCCCTGTCGTCTTCTATTATCAATGCTTTTTCCATAACCTTTATTTCTAACTAAAACAGTTGAAAGGTAGGTACAGTTTATCACAGAACTGTCACAAAATCATAAATTTATCCTAATTTCGTGTAATAATTCCTTTACATACAGCTCCGGCAGAGAAAAACGTGTTTAATACAGGAAATGAATGAATAGCAAGGATTTTTTTAAACCCTGCTTAATTCATGCCTTTGAAATAGGAAAAGAATCAGTAAAAATAAGTTTATCCCGAATGTTTCTTACTGATGTATCCTTTGATAACAGCATGTTGAAAAAGAATTACAAGAAAGAATTTTAGCCGGAATATTATGCAAGGCTGCACTAAATTTCAAGGAGAATTAAATTCAGGGATGGGTGCATCTGGTTAATCATTATCAATTTTCTCTTCTGCTTCGAAAAAAAAACCGGATAAATTCATTAAGTTATGCAGAACATATTATTATAATTTCGGCTTTGCTTTATTCCTGCTTTATCTTTCCAGCAAGTTATCAAGCAAACCTCCGCGTGCTTCCTTGCGGGTATTGCCGCCGGCAGGTGAAAGTTCCTTTATCAGCTTGCGAATGGGCATGCTTTGCAGCCATACTTTACCGGTTCCCCGTAAGGTTGCCAAAAAAATTCCTTCTCCGCCAAACATCATGGAACGCAGGTTGCCGGCCTGTTGAATATTGTAATCGATACCAGGTTCAAACGCCACTATGCAGCCAGTATCTACTTTGAGCACCTCGTTGTTCAATTGTCTTTCGATAACCGTTCCGCCGGCATGAATGAAGGCATTTCCGTCGCCCTGCAGCTGCTGCAGTACAAAACCTTCTCCGCCAAAGAAGCCGGAGCCGAGCCGGCGGTTGAAGGTTACTGAGATTTTTGTCCCAAGAGCGGCACATAAAAAGGCATCACGCTGAACAATAATACGCCCGCCCAGTAATGAAAGGTTCAGGGGAATGATGGTCCCGGGATAGGGTGCTGCAAAAGCCACATGCTTTTTACCCCATCCCTGATTGGTAAAGTGCGTTAAAAACAGCGATTCTCCGGTTATCAGACGTGAACCTGCCGAAAGCAGCTTATCAAAAAAGCCGGCATTCACATTGGAGCCGTCGCCCATACGGGCAGAAAATTCTATTCCGTCCTCCATATACAACATGGTTCCAGCTTCGGCAATAACCGTTTCTCCCGGATCAAGTTCTACTTCCACCAACTGGACATCATGTCCTATAATTTTATAATCAATTTCGTGCGATTGCATATCTGTACCTGTTTAAATTCCGCTAAAATTAACACAATTGATTTTTGGAAACCAATAATTAATACATAATTTTTCCGACCTTTGCTGAAATTTGATTTTATAAATGAACAGGAATCGCATAAACAAATCTGCCCCTAAACAAGGAAGAAGAGCTGAAAGGCCTGAAAAGAAAGGAAATACCCATCGATCAGAAGGCAGATCAGGTGTTGCCCGCAAGGAAGGAAGTTTAGCCGGCAAAAAAAAGGTTATCAACCTGAATAAAAAATCGGAACCGGCTTCCACAAAAAGGATTCCTTTTGTCCGTAACCGACCTGAAAAAACAGCCACCACAGGAGAAATGCGGCTGAACCGGTTCATTGCCAATGCAGGTATCTGCTCACGCCGCGAAGCCGATAAATATATTGCCGCAGGATTGGTCACCGTTAACGGAAAGACAGTAACCGAGCTTGGTGTAAAAGTTAAAATGACCGATGACATAAGGTTTGACGGCAGAAAATTAAATGCGGAAAAAAAGGTTTACCTGTTGCTGAACAAGCCAAAGGATGTGGTTACCACCACTGAAGATCCACACGCAGAACATACCGTAATGGATTTGATACAGGATGCCTGTCAGGAAAGAATTTACCCGGTAGGAAGGCTGGATAAATCAACCACTGGTGTGCTGCTTTTTACAAACGACGGAGAGCTTTCCGACCGCCTGACCCATCCCAGCCACCGCATTAAGAAAATATACCAGGTAACGCTCGATAAACCTCTTATAAAAAATCATCTGATCCAGATTGCTGAAGGCATTGAACTGGAAGATGGTCCTATTGCCGCCGATGCCATCAGCTATATCGATCAAAATGTAAAAAACGATGTGGGCATCGAGATTCATTCAGGACGCAACCGTGTTGTACGCCGTATCTTTGAGCATCTTGGCTATCGGGTGCGAAAACTGGACCGGGTCTATTTTGCGGGACTGACAAAGAAAAACCTGCCCCGTGGAAAATGGCGGTTCCTTTCGCACAAAGAAGTGCAGTTTCTACAGATGAAATAGCTGCATATAAAAAATGAACGGATGGATACTGCAGCTTTATATAAAAACCGTTTGTCAGTTTTTAAGGTCAACTTTTAAAATTCGTTCCAGCTTTTGGGCAAATTCAGCTGGCGATGATGAAAAAAACTGTTTCAAACGGGGTTGAAGTTTTAACTGATTCAGATCACGAAGATTCTCCACCTGGTTGTTTATAATACGCAGTTCTTCTTCATCAAATCCATATTTTTCATTACGCATTTCTTGGGAAAAAACATGCAGGTCATGATCCTCCCCCAATTGGTCGGTTATTTTATTTAACTGGTCGGTCTTTAATTTAAGGTAACGAGGATGCAGAAACCGGATAAAATCGAGCTGATACCAAAGCCGCTTGAGCTTCTTACGCAAATTATGCCACTCTTCCGGATGTGGATTTTCGGGCATCTGCCGGAAAAGGTGATAGCTGGTGATGTACGACCTGCTAATTTCACGGCAGATGTGAATTTTACCCGGCAACTCGCCGTTATTCACTTTAAGTACTTCCTCAAACCCGTCAAAGAAAGTGCGAATGGTGTTGTACAGGTTATTTTCCCAAAAACCCCTTTCCAGCAGCAATTTATTCTTATCGCTGAACAATTCATGGGCAACCTTTATTTTCTTCTCAGGCAGAAGGGTATTGGCAGCAATTTCACGATCAACCAGTTCCAGGTTTACAGCCGACTCCCGCAACGGAGCCAGCAGCCTGCTGAAATTCCGGATATTCTCACTAAGTTGTAAAGCAGAACTTTCAGGAATCTCAATGAACAGCCAGAGCAATGCCCTTGACCGCTTAAATCCCCGGCGTAACTCATGCACTTTTTGATTTACCGATATATTTTCAGCGGTACAAAAATAACCTGCTTTAGCGGCTTGCCGCAACATGGTCTGCAACAATTTATTACCGATATTCTGAACCATAACCCTGAACCGACGCTTTAAACAAAAATAGGAATTATTCGTGAAAATTCATTATCTGGAAATAAACCCTTCAATCTGTTCCCCGATAATCCCATTCACAACTAAAAAAATAGGAAATCAGAATTTGTACCAATAACTGTTATTATTTGAAATGTTTTTAGAGTAAACAAAAATTTCTAATTTTATGTTTAAATTAAATCACCTGTATATTATGCAGTATTGCAGTTCCTGTCGTCCGATTTTTTTCTTTTGTTGTTCAATAAATAAAATTGAATAATAACAAATTCAGCAGGTCCTTTTGGATAATGTACTGGCTATAAATTTTTATTAATCATTATAAAGAATGCAATTATAACATGCAAGTTGAATGGCTGTTGGAATACAATCCGATAATATTGGCACTTTTTGCCACCTTATTTACCTGGTTCCTCACTGCTGCAGGAGCATCCATGGTATTTTTTTTTAAATCCATCAATAAAAAAATACTTAATTCAATGCTGGGATTTGCAGCAGGAGTAATGATTGCTGCAAGCTTCTGGTCGTTGCTGAGCCCGGCAATCGATATGGCCGAGGCAAATGGTAACCGGCCATGGGTGCCGGCAGTAGTTGGTTTTCTTGCCGGGGGTGCTTTTTTATTTCTGATAGATAAAATTCTGCCTCACCTGCACTTAGGACTTTCGGTTGATAAGGCAGAAGGCATAAAAACTTCATGGCAACGCAGTATTTTACTGGTTCTTGCAATAACGCTTCATAATATCCCTGAAGGGTTGGCTGTTGGAGTAGCGTTTGGAGCACTGGCACATAACCCGGATATTGGATTACTAACAGGTGCAGTCGCACTTGCCATTGGAATCGGGTTACAAAATTTTCCGGAAGGAGCAGCTGTATCGATTCCCCTTCGACGGGAGAAATTTTCACGGCTAAAGGCATTTAACTATGGTCAGCTTTCAGGTATTGTTGAGCCGATAGCCGGAGTACTGGGTGCATTCATGGTATTAAAAATAACTCCTTTGTTGCCCTATGCACTTTCGTTTGCTGCCGGAGCCATGATATTTGTTGTTGTTGAGGAATTAATACCTGAATCTCAGAACGGAAATGAAACCGATTTATCAACAGTCGGAACAATGTTTGGTTTTGCCACCATGATGCTGCTTGATGTTGCACTAGGATAAAAATTAAAAAAAATACACTTCAATTATAACAGCCAGCAGATTCTTATCTCCTGATTGCATTCATTTGAAGTCGTTGCTAAAGCAATGAGCAGCATATACATACTTCATAAAGCTAAAATTTAATTTTATTCGTCAGTACAATTGACTGATGTTGTTTCCCGATCGAATAAATTATTCGATTGCTGTTTTCACTATATCCCATTTTTACCTGACATTTTGGAGATGACGTTTATTTTTCACACAGCTCTATTGGAAGCGATATGGTTGGCGATACATCCGGCATCCCTTCCTACACCTAAAAGTAGCGAGGAACTCAAGGTCTGTTGAAAGGGCATTCCAATGAAATACAAACCCGGTTGATCAGGTACAACTCCCTTTTTATGTACAGGAAAACCAAAGTCATTGAAAATGGGAAGATTTATCCAACTGAAATCTGTTCTGAATCCTGTACACCAAATGACGTTATTCACTTTCATGACTCTTCCGTCTTCCAGCATCGGGTATCCGTCAAATGTTCCGCTTGTACGAACACCCCATACAACTCCGGCTTTTTTTAAACGTTTCTTAGTTCCACCAGCCCGGGGGATTCCACGTCGTGGATAAAAAAAGTGCTTACGCATCATTCGACCAAGAGGGTTGGCTACGTTCAATACCTTTGTTGCGGCAAAAACCATGATTGCTGAGATAATTCGACCGGAAAAATTATCCCGGAAAGCAGGTTCTTCCCCAACATCCCTGCCCGAAAGCCATACCTTATGGTCCCGGGCCATATCCAGGGCAATCTCGGCACCCGATTGTCCTGCCCCTACAACGAGAACCGGGCCATCCTGAACCTGTGACGGAGTTTGGTATTCTGAGGAATGGAACTGGACAATTTGCGGGTCCAGTTCTTTAGCAAATTTGGGGATACAAGGATGATGAAAAGGTCCGGTTGCCACTACCACATTGTGAGCAATGATCTTTTCATTATTGGTTTCAATAATATAATGATCACCTTCAGCGCTAAGCTGAACTACTTTCACACCAGTTCTTACAGGAAATCCGAACCGGTAAGCATATGATTCCAAATAGTTAGCGATATCGTCCTTGCCCGGATGCGACCCAGGAGGCCCTGGGTATGACATGCCGGGTAAATTATCATAGCGACCGGGAGTAAACAGGTGAAGAGAATTCCACCTTTTCCTCCAGGAAGCTCCAACTTTGTCATTCTCATCCAGAATGACACATGGTATATTTAGGTGGGTAAGGTGCCAGGCTGTTGCCAGACCTGACTGACCACCTCCAATAATCACCGTTTCGTATTGTCTGTCACTCATAATATTTATTTTTTTATATGACTTATTCATTCAAGGGGTTCTAAGCTGGCCGTACCCCTTTCTCAGTTATGTGCGTGAATCATCATGCCCCCGAATCAGGTAAATCTGAATTTTATGATCCGGTACAATCAGCACAATTCTTTAAAAGAACACTCTACAAAATTAAAGCGATGAAAGACATATTGCATCGGTGTGATCGCCTAATTATAAGAAAAATAAAAAATGGGTAATAGTACCCAAAAATGCAAACATGGTTTATGGTGGAAGGCTGCTGGCCGCTTTTTATTAAAGAAGGGTCTCCAGCATTTGATTTTTAAGGGCAAAAGTGGTTGCTTCCACTCGGGACGATACGTCAAGTTTATTAAAAATATTACTCACATGGCGGTCTACAGTCCGCTCACTGATAAATAATTCATCGGCAATAGACTTGTTGGTTTTTCCTGATGCCACAAGACGCAATACCTGAAGTTCCCGAAGTGAAAGGCCATGAGTTTCCTGATTTAGTTCATTGTTCAGCAAACGATTAACCCGTTTCAAATCCGGCATGGCTCCAAGTTGTTCATATACCCATTTGGCAGCCATCAGATCGGCCTCTGAGTTATCTTTGTCATTCAGTTCTGAATAAATGATTCCTTTTAATTCCCTGGTATATGCAGATTCATAAGGGAGATTCAGGGTATTCCAGAATTTCAATGCCTTTATAAGTTGTTCAAGGGCGGGCCGGATATTCCCTTTTACAAGAAAAACTTTACCCAGGCAATAAGCGCACATTGCAAGAAGATACGGTACATTTAAGTCTCTGGCAATACCACATAATTCTTTAGCAGCTTGCAGGGCTTCTTCGTTTTGTTTAACTGCTGTCATAATGGTTACCACTGCAGGGAGAAGTTCCGCACGTTTTTTGGGATCTTTTGTCACCAATAAAGTATTTCTAATAGAAGTTTCTGCCGCATCATTCTGAAACAGGGCAAGGCGAAGTAATGCAAGACCAGGTTGTGGATTTCTGCCTCTTTTAGCAGCTTCCTGATAGCCGCTTTCCGCCTTGCTGAAATTTCCCAGCAAGCGGTGCAGCTCGGCCTGGCGGTAATATGCCTCTCCGGCCGCCGATTTTCCTTGGGTTTGAATCATCAAGTTACAAGCATCCATTGTTTCATCCAATGCTTTATACCATTCCCCGTGAAACTGAAAGATCTCCGCCCTGCGCACCAGGCACTCTCCCCTAAAAGGCACAATGTCCGGTTGAGATTCGCACCACCGGGTCAGGGCTGCTGTCCATTCTTTTGCTCTTTCCAGGTCCCAGACCTTACGGCAAGTTTCAATAACCGCGCAATATACAATCCCGTTTACAAGTGGAAAGACTTCTTCCGTTTCTATAATTATCATTGTTTCATCCAGAAGCTTTATCCCTTTGGCTGTTTTGCCTTGCTGGATCATTGCCTGCCCCAACCCCAGCCTTCCGAGTGCAATCAAATCAAAATTTTGAAACTTTTCCCCTTCCAATGCAACCAGCTCAAACATCTGTTGTGATTTGGCTCCATGTCCTGCAGAGAGCTCACTTAATGCCTGCGGGATTATAAACAATCCTTTCTCCGGGCAGTCTTGAATTTGTATATCATTGAGAAGCCTTTCCCCTCTGGCAAACCAACCGCCACCCCGTGCTCTTTCTCCTGCATTTATAAGCATTAATCCTAACCAAAAAGCACAACGTACAGCTTCTTCCGTCATTTCCCTATTAAGATACCCCTGGTGAACCCGTTCCAGAATCTGAAAACTGTCAGCATCCCTGCCAATCAGGTAAGCAGAAAGTGCTAGTTTTTCCAGTTCTTTTGGTTCCAGAGCCTTCTCCCGATCAGCCTTTAATAGCTGTACATAAATCTCTGTCCATTTTTCAAATCTGGGCATGGCTGAAAATTAATAAATCAATTACGCATTCTTTCTGTATTCTTCATGTTAATCTTCATTAACTAAATTCTGAGCCGCTTGCAATATATCGAGTTTGTTATACCTTTCAAGTGCGGGGATAACTCCGCTGGTGTCGGTGTATTTATTTTTAACTTTCAAATCCTTCAAAACATGATGCGTGGCTTCTCTAAGATATGTGGAACGAAAATCCTTAAGCAAAGCAGAAACTAATGGTTTTATACTAGGTTGGCCAATTTTTATTAATCCTTCGGCAGCAAGCCATCTGATATCAAACTTTTCATTTTCCAGAAAATTGATAAGTACCGGTATAGAATTGGTGGAGCCAATTTCTCCGATGGCTTTTATAGCTTCCCACCGGGTACGGTGTTTTTTCGACTCAAGTAATTCCTTAAGATCATCGATTGCAGAGTCTCCTATTTCAACCAATTCAACTCTAGCCTTCTGTCTCTTAATTCCGTCTTTGCTTTTTAGATCATTTATAAGTTTATTAATACTGTCTTCCATTACTGCTTTATTTATATGAATAAATTAAAATAATCTTCTCCAATTGTATTTTCTTTTTTCTTCCAACAGCTTATAAACATTAACTTTCACCAGGTCTTCAATAAAAAACCAAACGAAACAATACCCCCAATCTCACAGTTTTAATCAGAACAGGGCAGGATAGCACATGACAGTAAATTATAGAATTGAACAGAATAAAGAATTACACTCCTTCCCTCTCAAACCCTATAAAAGTGTCAATTCATAAGGTTCTTATTATACAAATCTAAATGCTTTATTGATATTATCCAATAAGCCCATAATAAAAAAAACCTGAATTTACTCCCATACACTTATAAATTGCTTGAAACGCTTGTTTTATAATGAGCTTATATCGTTTGATCTGATTCCTTATCCACAGGATTAATCATCTGTTCATCAATTCGCGTTTGTTTCGCATAATTAAACTCACTTTTTATAGTGTAATGGAGAAAAGGCAACGTTAATCCGTGTCTAATTAATCCATTGAAAAAGGATATACATTAGACTAGACTATAATAAACCATAAAATAATAAGCGTGAATTTTATCATTTACGTTTAAAAATCCAAAAAACATAAACGCTTCTTCTTTTTTACTCAACTAGAATTTTGTACGTAAAATAGCTGTCTTCTGAAGTGATAACAAGCAAGTACAATCCTGATGGGATATCTTTTAAATCTAAAGTTTTTATTCCAGGGGTGATCTGTTGGAATTTTTCATCGTAAAGTTTATTTCCTGATAAATCAATAATTTCCAGTTTAGTATTAAAAAATACTTTTTGAAAATTTATTTTAACTGCACCTTGTGATGGATTTGGAAACACATTAACACCATTTATATCTTCAACAGTATAAAGTAAGGTGGTAGTAGGCTGCCAGCTTAAAGTTACAGCAGAATAGTTAGCGTTTCCATCAGGAGTAAGAATCTGCCCGGAAGAACCTTTGGTAAAGGTAAATAGTTTAACAGCATGATCACTAACTTTATTCTTTCCCCATCCCATTTCTATATATACAGAATATTCGCCATCCATAACAACGTTATGAGAAGCATCGGTGCCATCCCATTCTATTGATAAAATTCCATATGAAGTGAGTGTTGCACCTGTAACTGCATCCACTAAATTTTTACCTGATATGGCAATCCAGGACGTCAAATGATCGTCTTCATGTCCATATTTTGCATTTGTTTTAATAAAAACTGATGGGTTTTCGTTATTCTGTATCCACACAGCAGCAACATGTTTATTGCCCCAATCGCCTGTTGGTGCTGAAGTAGTGCAGGTAAAACTGAGTTTTCCTGTGGTTTGTGCAAAAAGAGAATAAGTCAAACCAAAGAAAACCAAACATATTAATACTGTTTTTGATTTATTCATAGCTTGTTAATAGCTTAAATTAAAAATAACGACTTGATAAACACATTCAACGATAACAAATGGTTCCCGTATAGGTTCAATTTACTCATAATCCAAAACCTTTCATGTACTATCTCCCTTAATCTTAGCCATTTCACCTGATTGCTTTGGCACAGGAGTAATCTGCTATGATTCGTTCGGAAATCACGCCACCCGACATCACCTTTCAAGTTCAGCAAGTGAATACAGCTTCGAACCTTTCGAACCAAACAACATAAACAAACCAAAGCTTCCGGCTCCCACCATTCACCAGCTGAACTCAAGTCAGCAGGTGAATGGCTTAACTATCCTGTATTTAAACCGAATCATGTTGAAAAACATATAAAATGTTTAGTATTTTAAATAATTGATTTGCAATATTTTGTCTAATTCAAAAAAAAAAAAAAAAACGGGAAGACAACATAAAAAATACTTGTTTTTTTCTATTATATTTATGTAACTTGTTCAGCAATGAATCATTAATCAAGCCCCTGCATTAAACCAAAGATGCAGGCCGCCAAAAGTTCCTTAAAATGGAATCTCTTATTTATAAAAAGCCAGCAAGGCTGATTTCGAAGCCTCCCCGGCGTTCCCCGGCCGGGGAGGCATGAAGATCAGGCTTTAAGGGCCAAATATTTACATCGTTAAATTTTAAAGAAATCATAATTGAGAATTACTTACTAATAATAACTATGAAACAAAAATTTACATTACTAATTGCTTTCATGTTAATCATAGTATGTGTATCTGCACAGGAAATAGTTGTGCCGGGAAACAAGTTTAAAGTAATTGACCATGACCTTTTGTTACATCAGGAGAAATCGGAATGCAACAACAATTTTTTGCAAAACGCATCATACAAAAAACCGATGCTCAATTCTGAATGGTTAGCAACAGAAGAATCTGTTTTCCTGCTGGATTCCGTAATTGGTTATTCTTTAAATAGTGATAACGATTCCTTATTTTATAGCAGAAAAATAAATGTTTATGATGCAAACGGAAACCAAACATTAAGAGAAGAATATGATTGGAATAACGACCTAAATGATTGGGTTGGCTCCTGGAAATTTGAGTCCAGCTATGATGCAAACGGTTATCCAACTTTAAGTAACAACTTATAATTGGAATTCTGTCATCAACGACTGGGTTGTTCTTAGTAAATGGGAGTACAATTCGAATGCCAACGGCAAACCAGCTATACAAACAAATTATAATTGGAATTCCGCCATCAAAGACTGGATTGGTCGTATTAAGGTTGAGCAAAGCTATGATGCCAACAGAAACGAAATTTTACGGGTAGGATATAATTGGGATTCCGGCTTCAACGACTGGGTAGTTGACTTTAAGGTTGAGCACCGCTATAATGCCAACGACAACCGAACTTTGAGGGTAGGATATGATTGGGATTCCGACCTCAACGATTGGGGTGTTTCCTGGAAAGATGAGTACAGCTATGATGCCAACGGCAAACAAACTTTAGAATTGAGTTATGATTGGAGTTCCGACATCAACGACTGGGAAAATGATTCCAAGGTTGAGCAGAGCTATGATGCCAGCGGCAACCAAACCCTTTATGCAACGTATGACTGGGATTCAGGCACCAATGACTGGAAAGGTGTTAGAAAGAATGAATTAAGCTACGATGATAACGATAACCAAACTTCATCTATATTTTATAATTGGGATTCAAATATCAACGGCTGGGTAGGTGATTATAAGAATGAGTACAGCTATGATGCATACGGCCACCGAACTTTAACGGTGAATTATAGTTGGAGTTCAGAGGTTAATGACTGGGTGGCTGGCTCGAAGGATGAGTACAGCTATGATGCCAATGGCCACAAAACTTTAACGGTGAATTATGATTGGAACTCCGACATCAACAACTGGGTTGGTGATTATAAGTTGAAGAACAGCTATGATAACAACGACAACTTAACTTTACAAGTTATTTATCGTTGGGATTCCACTATCAATACCTGGAAATTGGGTGAAAAACAGTACTATTATTATCGCAAAATCAATACGGCAATAAACGAAATAGCAGCCAATAATTTGCTGGTTTACCCTAACCCCGCAAAAGAATATATTACTATACAAACGGATAAAAACACTGAAAAAATAATCTTTAAATTATTTGATATGCAGGGGCGTAAAGTATTACACATAGAAAACCCAGCCGGCAAAACAATAAGTCTGAATGGAATAATCCCAGGCCTTTACCTGTACAACATAATTGTTGACGGAGCATTGCAAAGCGGGAAACTAATTAAAGAATAAACTTCTTAAAAGAAATGCCCCATAGGCAAAAATCACCAAATCCCTCTGTTGCCGCACGATTACATCGCGTGGATTAAGAAATAATTTCTGAATTTTTTAAAATTCCGTAGAATGTAAACCAATATCAATTTCGGAGGCACGACAACCAACCGGTAGAATTAAGAAGTAATAAAGCAATAAAGGGAAAAATAGATTCCAATCACAATCCCGTTAAAACATACTGAAATCCACGCGATGCAATCGCGCGGAAGCGAGGGGGCAAGAAAAGAATTCTTTAGACGGCCCTCATGATTGCGGGACAGATGCTTTCAGCAAATTTATTTGCTATCTTTGTTTAAAAAGTTCTTTAATGGATTTCGCAATCTCAATAAATAAAGTTCCTGTCCGATTGACAGAGGAACGTTGGCACCATATATCAACGGGACATCCTGAGATTGCAGATTATTATTTTGACATCTGGAATCAATAGAAAACCCCAGGAGGAATGGAGTTAAAAAATTTTCTTACACAAGCGACTGTTCTGTAAAAACAAGTTTCATCAACGGCCCGTGTTTATTTTTTATCTCTTTTAACGCCTCTTCCACTGCTTATCTGTAATTCGAAATCTATGAGTATGCCCTATGCAAACCAGGTAAACCCTGGTAAGCAGGTGAACACAACTTCGAACCTTCTCTGCCCCTCGTTTGCACCTTAAATCCGCAGGAATCGGTTAATAAAAGCAGTAAAACTTTTTGAAATGTCAAATTTTGAAATTATACAGTTTTACAATCAAAGGGGAGCAGCAGAAAAAGAATTTTGATGTGCTGAAAAATGATTTTGGCTGGGACAATATGCCATTCTCAAAACTTGAATATAACTCTGTATACCTTATTATCTGTAACCTTCCACAGTTCCTGAGTTATTGTACCGCATGATTTAGCCTATTCCCTCTCCCTTCAACAATCTACAACATGTGCTGTAACTATTCATTTTTCCTTTTGCACTAATCCCTTTTGCTGTTATAAAATACTGACCCGGAATATCTGATGAAAATTAAAGAACTGCCCTGTCGTTTTGCAAAGTGTTTTGTTGGGCAGTAATCCGGATTTGCAAATATGTTCTGCCAGAGTTTAATAAGAATGTCGATGTCATTCGACAAAAATTATATAAATTTGTCGAAACAATACGACAAAATGGAAGCATTATTTGAATTTCAGGAGAACATTTTACGTAAAGTAAATAACGATTTCAGACGATATCTGCATAAACAGATAAACTGGGATCAAAGAATGATTGCAATTAAAGGACCTCGTGGAGCAGGTAAAACCACCTTATTGTTGCAACACTTAAAATTTGATTTGGGATTACCTGATACAGCTTTATATATCACTGCCGATCATACCTGGTTTTATAATCGTACTTTGCTCGACACCGCAAGTGACTGGTACAAACAGGGAGGAAATATTCTGATAATTGATGAAGTTCATAATTATAAAAATTGGTCGGTTGAATTGAAAAATATCTATGATGGGCTACCTGGTTTAAAAATTATTTTTTCTGCCTCCTCAGCTCTTGATATCTACAGGGGGGAAGCAGATTTAAGCAGGAGAGTTGTAAGTTATACCCTGGCAGGATTATCATTCAGGGAATATTTGCAATTCTCTTACAATGTCAATTTTGATCCGGTAACTGTTAATGATATCTATACCAGTCATCGGAGTATTAGCCGGGCAATAAGTGAGAAAATAAGACCTTTACCGGCATTCCGGAAATATACAGAAGTGGGTTACCTGCCAATTTTTATGGAGGGAGAAGATACCTATCTGTTGAAACTAAATCAAATAATAAATACAATTGTTGATACAGACCTGGCTTATATCGCCTCATACAATTCAGGCACGGCCAATAAGGTGAAGAAGTTATTGGCTGTAATCGCTGAATCAGTACCCTTTAAACCTAATATTGCTGCTCTGGCCAGAAAGCTGAATTTAAGCCGCGATAGTGTTTATCAATACATTTACCAGTTAAATGATGCACGGTTACTAAACACGTTGAGTTCCGAAGGAAAAGGTGTTTCTACATTGCAAAAGCCTGATAAAATTTATCTGGAAAATACGAATCTCGCACATGCATTGAGAAATAAATCAGATATTGGGAACATTCGTGAAACCTTTGTATTCAATCAATTACACAATGCCGGACTGGAAGTGTTTTCACCTAAAGCCGGTGATTTTGTTTTCGAAAGTTATACTCTGGAAATTGGTGGAAAGAATAAAACAACAACACAGGTGAAACATATAGATAAATACCTGATTGTATCAGATGATATTGAAACATGGTGTTGGGAATAGAGCTCCCATCTGGTTGTTTGGCTTTTTGTATTAAATGAAAACCTGCTCCTACTCCTTCCCCTCCACAACCTGCACCACCGTACTGCTGCTAACAATTTTCCCTTTTGCACTGATTCCTTCTGCAACGATCACATACTGACCCGGCATATCGGATGCATGAAATTCAATGTTCGCCTTATTGTTTTCCAGGTTGTAGCATACGGTTGCCAAAAGAGCGTGGGCCGGTAATCGGGCTTTTCTCGGTTGCATCCTGCTCCTGTAAAGGATATGCCGGAGCATAAAACTCACGTGCCTGGCTGAACCCTCTGATGCGGGGAGTTATTCGTCCATTTACGTTGCGGACAAACTTTTGGTGAAATAGCTTCGTATCTGTTTTTAGTTAAAATAGAAATTGCTCCACCATCTCTTGGTATTCCATAGTGCCTGTGCTGCCAATGACTCCTGATTTAATTCTCAGGATTAAAAATCTCCACTTTTACTATTTCGTCTACCGGCATGATTTTTATAATATCTTCAAATGGTACTTCCAACATCATCTATATAAAATTTCGGAGGTTCTTTCTGCAAGACCTATTCTAATATTATCTTCTTCATCCAGCGAATATTCCAAGCGCTTCAAATTCCAGATACTTCACAATGGTAGAATATTCCTCCTTATCCTTCCGGAAAGAATCAATTCCCGATCTCTGAATCCATGTTTCGCTGTAACTAACAGAGCCTGATTTATACTCCTCAATCACTTCCACCTCCCCGAGCAGAATACTGCCTTTCTCAAGTTCAAACTCCCGTTCGGTCAGGTGGCGGTTAAAACTGGTGCGGTTAAGTCTTTCATGCAATTGCATGTTTCGGGCAGCCCGGTTGATTTCTTCATAAGGAACAACCGTATCAAAAAGAGCAACGGGTTCATAAAAAATTTCCACGCTTCGTCGTCCTTTTTCATTGAAGGCATTAATCATGACCTCTGCCGAATCTTTCAGGTAAAGCCGGTTAAAGTTAAAATTGCCCGCTTCATGCGGTAGTATCTTTTAATATCAGAAATTCCCCGGAAAATGGTCCCAGTTCAACTGTCCCTCCTCCACCGGCTTTTTGCCCCCATAAGTTTTTAATTTTCCGGAAATCGCAAGCCCGGTATCAACTCCAGCCGGGCAGTGGCTTTTCTAAACTGGTATAACAATTCATCCCAATAATACCTGCGCCAGCCGTTTACCATCATTACCAGGTCCAGCTTTTCATCCGCTGACAGGTTCTCCTCATCAGTGAAAAAGGAAGCAGGCGATTCGAGCGGCCCCTTCAGTTCCGAATCCAGCAGCAGGTAACTTTCCATAGTCTGTGTTCTGCCTCCTTCGCTGAAATAAGCCTCGTTTACCACTGCAACCGACAGTCCGGTGACAATACTGTCTTCTCCTGTTTTCAGAAGGGATTCGATTTCCAGTGCTATTATATCACGGGGCTGGTATTCTTTTTTGTCAGAAGTTATCTGCAAGGTTTTTTCATCCGGATTCCGAACAAATACAAGCCGTTCCGCAAGAATGTTGTTTTGTTCGTCGTGAAGGGTGATTTTCGATATTCCATGCGGGAAAGAACCTTTGTAAATATTAACCGATTGCTGAAAGCCGGTCATTTCAACCTCCTCCTTAAACAGTTCCTGTCCCTTATGTGAAGCCCGTAATGTCAGATTGCGGATACCCTCCGATTTGAAGCTGCGGCTGAGTATGAACTGCAGGTTCGTGCCGTTTGGCCGGTAATGGATGGCAACACCGTCATGCAGGGCATCTTCAAATGGGTACTTATAATCTGGGTACCCCTCAATACGGGCAAAATATTTCTTTCCTTCCTGAGGCATGAACACAAACGTACCCATACCTTTGTACCTGCTTTCGAAGGAGGCAACTTCCTGTCCTGTTTCATCCGTTATTTGTCCGGTTACCTGTATTCCCTTGCCCGTTTCGTCGATGGCTTTAAAGGCTACATAATTGGCATTGTTTAAAACAAGATTGCCACCCTCGGGTAAAAACGAAACGTCAATGGGTTTTTGTTCCTCAGTCTTCTCCTTGTATTCGGGCAAATCGGTTGTGCGCGATACGGCTATTTTTTGGTGAAACAGGCTTTCTTCCCCGAAGTTCAGCAGGTATCTGGTGTAACCCCTGAAGGTGTATTGACCTGAGGTAAGGGTATCCGGCAGGTGGAAATCATTATTGCAAACCCCATTCATGGCAAGCATCAGCCGCCGGTCAATTACCCTTCCGTCTTCCGAAATCAGTTCAACATACACGTTTTTGAACCCGGGGATGGGCTGGTTATTAATTCCGCTGACAAGGTATGCCTTGAACCACACATCGTCGCCGGGAGCATACATTTCCCTGTCGATGTGCAGGTACAGTTTTTCGTAAAGAACTGTGTCAGATTTTTCTTCCTGATTTTGCACCACCTGGCCGCTTCCTGTCAGGCAGAAGAAAATGATAAAGATTAAAGTTGGAAGGTGTTTCATGTAAATTTCATTTTAAAAAAAATAGGAAGAATAAACTTTATCAAAATAATTATTTAGTTCCAGATTAACTTTTGAATCTAATAGTAATATATCATTTAACTGGTTGTGAGGAGGGTTACAGTAATAACTACCTGAATCCCGACAATCAATATTATGCATTAAAAAGAGCATCGGTGCCCTGAGATAAAAAAGAATCATGTACTTTTTATGTCGGAAAAATGTGCGGGTGCTGATGCTCAGTTAAGCAGAAAAATAACCGGCACTTCCTTTTTCTCCGTTAACCAGCATCTTTTTCAGCCGGTTGTAAGTTTCAATGCATTTGATTTCCATATTTATTTGTTATTAAAATTTTGATATAATAAAATATAATCCAAATGAATCGAAACTTGACACATCAATAGTAACCCAGAAAGTAGAAAAGTTTCCTAAATCGTTTTAATTTATTGATTTTCTCAAAAGGGAATCTCTAATTTTTTAAAACTTTACAAACTTTATCCAGATACCTTAAAGTAGATTCCATTTCACCTTTTCTTGGAAAATAAATATTGGAAATATCACCACTACCAAAAATCATAAAATAAAAAGATGAATCTAAATTTATTTCATTAGAGCATATTCCAAAATTGATAAAACTGGCATCTTGTATATTTGACATACTTTTTAGATATTCTGATTTTTCCATAGTAGTTATAACCAAAACATTTAAAAGATTCTTGTTTTTAACTAATTTAATCAAAAAGAAAATATTTTCTTCTACACAAGACATACAATCGGCTGAGGAGAAAAAGTAACAAAGACAAGGCCTCTTAGTTTCAGACAAAAACATAGTTTCACCTGTTAATGAATTAATAATAAAATCTTCCTTAATAGGAAAACCACTTGCCAATGATTTTAAATAATTCTCTGATTCTAAAGATAAAATCTTATTAACTCCACTAAACTCCTCAATTCTGTTATTTGCAGTTTTTAATTTCATAAAACTAAACAACAGGGAAAGTGCAGCAACTAATATTAAAAGTGGATAATAATACTTCATTGTCAGAAGGAATTAAATTTTAGAAAAATTAAAACTGGATTTGACCCTTGGGATAATTGTTTATCTGATGGAAAATTAAAATCCAATAATTTTTTTCTATTCTGCACTGATTCCTTCATCTTTAGAATTGAAACAGCATCCATAACTGTAATAAATTCATTTTGATTGATAGCAATAAATTTTAGAGGTTTTAACCTTTCAAAAGGCGCTTCAAAATGAATACCATGATTGAATTCCTTTGATTTTTTTGAATAAACGGCAAAAGTTAAAGAACCTTTCAGTATAAAATTAAAAGTAAGGAAATCACCACTTTCTAAAAAATTCTCAATGTTATATGTCCAATCTTTTTCATTCATTAATTTCAAATATTCATCCACATTATGTTTTTCAATTTTTTTTAGCCGGTCACTTGGTATTTTTTGTTGTCCAAAATCAAATTTCACAAAGGGTTCAATCCCATTATCTGTTATTCGATATACTATATCTTTAAAATAAGATGTAAAATAATTGTTCTCTGATTGAAACATTGAAAAGCGAGGACTAATTCTTGTATCATACTCATCTTGTTCAATAAACCATTTACAATTTTTATTATTTAAATTTAATTTTGCTATTAAATAGTTCTCTTTTGAGCGCTGTGCTTTGGAATAAAATATGAAAGTTTTTTCATCCTGAATTATAAAATTATGTGCCCAGAAATCCAACTTAAATTCTTGCACACAAAATCCAGAAGTTAAATCATAAAATAATAATTTATGCATTTGACTATCCAAAACCACGAGATTGTTTTTTTCTCCGTCAATGTTAAAATCAGTTAACCTTATAAATTCCCCAAAACCTCTTCCAAAATTCCCTATCTTTTTGATATATTTTCCTTGGCGGTCAAAAACTAATATATCCTTTCTATATTTGGTATCCAGAATATAGATATTTTCTTTAAAAGCAACAATTTTATCTATATTTCCGATTAAATTATCCTTATTCGTCTCTAAAGCCAAAAATCTTATTTCTTTAATAATTTTTATTGGAATTACTGATTCTACTTCCCAATCACAAACATTATACTGTAAAATTTTTTCACTATTCGTATCGTCTTTTCCTTGGTTACATGTAAATAACAAAAAGCCGATAAAAACAAGTATTACTAGATTCTTTATTGTCATGACATTAATTTGTTAAAAGGCAACCTTTATTCAGTTTCAATGAATTTAAGGTTGCCTAATTAAAGTTTATTAAAAAAGACTTCAACAAGCTCCTCCGTCTTTAACACAATCATCTGGATCAATATAAATGGTATAGTTTGGCACACAATATTCCCATCCATTTGAAAGACAATTCCATTGGATACGTGTACATTTACAAGTACATTTGGTCCCATCACAACACGCATCACAATATCCATATTCAACATCAACATCAATTATATAAACATCTTCATCTTCAGCATTAGCGGAATTTATTGCTGTTAATTGCTGTATTGATAAATTTCCAAGATTAATTTGGTTTGCTTGGAATAAGTTTATACCAACAAACAGTGCTAGAATAGCACCATAGAAGAATTTTCTATTCATATTTTTAAATTTTTTATTTTAAATATAATATAAGCAATCTAATTTTAAATTCATTATATCTTTACTCCCCAAGGGGAGCTACCACTTCTGGAGTAAAAACTTTCCGGTTAGGACTACGGAGCGGTATGTCTCCCTTTTATTCAGTAATTTTCTTTCTTCGGTTTGTTTATAATAAAATAAACGCTCCGGTTTTATGCAACAGAAAATAAAATGCAAACAACCAGCAAGCAGAATTAAAAAGAACCTACTGTTCTCCTGAAATAAAATTCCGGTTAATGGTTTTTTGTATTCCTGACCTGTTGCTCTGTACATGCTGTTAAGTTTGATTCGTATGTATGCTATCAAAATTAAAACAGATGAGCGACATATCGTGGCACTCAGTAATTTATAGTCATTCTAAGTAATACATGCCAATTGCTTTGTTGTACCTGATATTCAGGCCATCCATGCTTTCCATGTACTTTTTGTGCCGGAAGAATGTGCGCCGGCTGATGTTCAGTTTCGCAGAAAAGTAACAGGCACTTCCCTTTTCACCCTTAATCAGCATCTCTTTCAGCCGGTTGTAAGTTTCAATGCATTTGATTTCCATATTTCTGTGTTATTACAAGGTACACTCGTTGTTTTGAACTTTAATTAATCCAGGCATCTGTTGCTATTTATACAGCTCCCTCGGAACAATTGCCCGGTTGGTCTCAAAATCGTACAGACTTTGTATTTTCAGGTTCAGCAGTTCAAGTTTGTAATTAATAAGTGCCTGGGCATAAGCCATTTTCCTTTCCGATAATTGTGTCTGAAAAAGGTTAAGATCCATGCCCGTAAGTTCACCGTTTTCATACCTTTCCAGATTGATTTCATAGGTAAGTTGCGCATTGGTCTGGCTTTGCTCCGCAATTTGAATCTGGGTTAACTGGTTTTGCAGGTTACGGTAAGTTTGCCTGATTCGGGTTATAATCTGATTCTGTTCGTCTGTGAAGTTAAGCTTTTGCACCTCAAGTGCTGCTTCCTGGGCAGCTATCCGCGCCTTCTTTTCGCCCCAGTCGAAGAGCGGAATATTAAACCGGACAGCTACCGAAGGGCTGTTTGTTGGCGTATCAAATATCTGCTCAAGGTTGGGATGATCTCCCGATATTCCCAAACGAAGATTTACATCGCCCCTGAATTCATTAACTGACCGGGTACGAATCAGATCAAACTGACTGGATTCAATATCTATTTCCCGCTGGCGCAGTTCCATTCTTGACTCCAGTCCGGATTCAACTGCTTTCTCCAAATCCACCTGAACCGGGTTAACTGCCACATTGGCCAGGATAGAAAAATCCTTGTACAGATCCATGCCCAGGTACAATTTGAGCTGGTCTTTTGCATTTTCAAAACTGACTTCTGCATTCTGCAGCGACGATTTTGCCGTAGCCAGGTTCAGTTCTGCCTGGTACAGTTCTTCCAGGGCGGCCAGCCCGGCATCTGCCTTATTCCGTATAATGGTAAAACTGTTTTCTGTGTTCTTTAATTCTTCTTTGGCAATATTCAGGTTCATCTGAGCCATGTATACATTGTAAAAAAATTGAGTGACGTTCCGTTCCAGGTTTAGCCGCTGCAGGGCATAACTGATGTTTGCATTTTCAAAATTCAGTTCAAGTTCCTTCAGTTCCAGCTTCTGCCTGTTATAGGTAAACAGCGGTTGATTGAGGTTGAGGTAAAGGTTGTTGTAATAAACCTCAGTCTCAACATTCCTTGCACCCGAATAATTGCTTTGCCAGCCAAATTCATTGGTAAGCGAAAGGGTTCCACCGGTAGGCAATATCGGCTGCACCACGCGAAACAGGGCATTGGTGTTGAAATTCTCACTGGTGTACCATTCCGATGCCCAGTCGTCAAAACTCCGGCTTTTATTGTATGCCACAGGTGTTACATCCAGCGAGAAGCGTGATTTAAGCGCTGCCCGCTGTGCCTCCAGTGTTTTTGAAAAGCGCTGAAGGTTTAATCGTGAACGCTGCAGGTCGGGACTGCCTGTTTCGGCAAACTGCAGTGCCTTATCCAGGGTGAGGATTTCCTGTGCGCGGCTTGATGTTGCAGTCAGCAGAGCTGCTGAAAGCAGCAGAATAGATGTTCGCATTTGGTTTTACGTTTAAAAAAGTTCATTTTTCTGATTATTTCTTCGCGGTTTGGAAAACATCCTGAAAGCAAGCAGGTTTAAGTTGGTTGTACCTGGAACCCTGGCGGCATTCTTTGCTGATGTACTTTGCATTCATTGATTTCTTACAACGGCTGATTTATAAAAACCTGCTTACCGTCTTCATAGAAGAACGGCTGTTCTTCCTTGCCGTGGTCCAGGCTACGGAGCCAGTAAAGCGTATGGACAGGCACATCATTAAACTCCAGAAAATTATATACTGCCTGCTGCGTTCCGGCTGAAATCCATTCATTGTCCCAGTAAAAGAGCTGGTAGTTGTCACCTGCAACGATTCCATTATGGGCCGTTCTGGGGACGATGCGAATCCGGTCAATGACTTGTGGTCTGAAAACATCCAGCCCAATCCATTTCCTATTGCAAAAAGTGAGTATATCGCCATCATACAAGGTAGAATCGGATGCTTCAGGAAGCGTGGAATAGGGTATCTTATACATTACTTCCTGTGCCGGAAGGTTCTTTTCAAAAACGGGCAGCGGTGAAGCTTCAGCCAGGCCGGGTGATTGTGTGCTTGCTATAAATTCCAGTTCGGCAATGTTCATGTGCCATTCAGGCGACTCTATCCTGTAGTACCTGTAACTACCCGGTTTATCAAACAATATATCCTGAAAATAAGGGTGCAGGGTATCTCTGATAACATGAACAGTTACCGAATCCGAAAAATCAGGGCGGTTTGCCCCTTTTATTTTTGTACCGGCTATCTCTTTCCTCATGTTCTGCAACCGGGTATTAACCGGATATTTACGGGTAAGATTCAGGTTAATATTCTCTTTTCCGGGCTCTATGTATTTCATTCCATCCGGTTGAACCGTTATAAGCTTGCTGCAGGGAATGAGGCTGTATCCGTCGTAATAGCAGGCAACGCCTGTTAAACCTATTGAAATATCCTTAAAAGTAACTTTATTCTTTGCCCAATTGAGCTTACCCCAACCTACCGGCATCCAGTCGCCGGTTTTAAATACTGCAAACCAGCATAGGTTGTTTTCCTTTGGTTTAGTTTTCAGTTTAACCTTAACATCCATTACAGGCAAAAACTGTGAGGTGATGTCTTCAATGCAGGGGGAATTGAACAACAGCGGCAACTTTTCTCCGGATGCCTTAATGAAATAAGGACTTTCGGATTGCGCAGAAAAAGTATTCCGGAATATTTTTGTTGCCCGCAGCGGCGACAAGGCAGTTGGGCCACCAGGTCTTTGATAGATGGGTGTAAAAAGGTCCAGGTCACCATCCGGTTTTAAAAGAATTGTCCAGCTATGCCCGCCGTTGGCATCCCGCCACTTGGGGGTAAACGATTCACTTACGGGCAGTCCTGCTGAACGCAAAAGGGTATTGAATGAGGCTGTAACTTCACCGCAGGAAATGTGATTCCAGTAAAAAAAGTTGTAAAACCCCAAATCAGGATTTGAAAGCTTATCGCTCCATTCCCAGTAAAAATGATATGCATAAGAAGTGAATAAATCAACTGCAGCAGACTGGTTCTGTTGTAAACTGTCAATGATTCCCGATTTAAAAAAATGCTCCTGCAGTTTTTTACGTACCGGATAAACCGGTTCGCTGTTTACCCGGTAAGGAAGGATGTATTCACAAAAATCGGAAAAGGATAGTTCCTTGCATAAATCACTCTCCTTTACAGCAAAGGCTGCATCGATGTTCTGAATTAAAAAATCAGCATCAATCACCAACAGGTCCGGCCGGTAATTTCCACCGGTAACCGATTGGGCGATGGCTTCATTTACAGTGGCCTCTTTTTTTCCTCTTTTATACACGGAATGTAGTATCCGGTGTTCCTCATTTTCATTGTCCTGAAGCATTAATGTAACCACCGAATCTTCACGAACGAACAGTTCCCAGAAATCCTCCGAAAGCTGTACCTGTTTTCCATAATGCCACTGCATGTTTTCAATCAGATAACATGCAGCCTTGTACTTTAACTCACCGGCAGGGTCTTTCCTGTAATGTTCCAGCACTTTTTCCAGCTCTGCCCTGTTGTCACCCGCCAGTTCAAGCGCCGTTTCCAGTTTGCTGTTCCTGCTGCATGATAGGGCAAGAAACAAAATAATCAGCACAAATAGTTTTTGATTTAATTTCATTAGCATCATGATAAATTTAGATTATGATTTTTTCATTTTTCGGTTTTCGGTCTTCCATCTTCCACATTTGGTCTTCCAACAACATAAACCACATGAACCATATAATTTCGTTCGGGCCTAAACTCTTTGCCACCAAAACCACCAAATTTCAACAAACATACAAACCTTCAACTCCTCCTTCTTCGGTCTCCGGTCTTCTGTCTTCCAACAACATGAACCACATGAACCATATAATTTCGTTCGGGCCTAAACTCTTTGCCACAAAAACACAAAAACACCAAATTTCACCAAACATACAAACCTTCAACTCCTCCTTCTTCCGTCTTCAGTCTCCGGTCTCCGGTCTTCGGTCTTCGGTCTTCCAACAACATGAACAAAATAAACCACATGAACCATATAATTTCGTTCAGGCCTAAACTCTTTGCCACAAAAACACCAAATTTCACCAAACATACAAACCTTCAACTCCTCCTTCTTCCGTCTTCGGTCTCCGGTCTTCCAACAACATAAACAATATGAACAATATGAACCCTATAAACCTTCAAACCTGTAAACCTTCAAACCACAAACCACAAACTCTACCTAATTCTTTTCCCCGTCCGTTTCCACGCAAACTCCCTGTTCCGGTAATTAAACAGTACCATTGACGCTTTGCCAACAATGTTTTCTTCGGGAACGACACCCCAGTAGCGCGAGTCGTTGGAAAAGTGGCGGTTGTCGCCCAGCATGAAGTAGTAGTTTTGTTTAAACACATAATGAGTTGCCGGTTTCCCGTCTACATAACAGCCGTCATCCCTGAATTCCAGCTTTACCTTTTCCAGACGGTTAATGGTGCGGCGGTGGAGCAGAAAATTCTCAAGGTTCAGCTCAAGCACCATACCCTCGTAAGGGATTACCAGCGGCCCGTAGTTGTCGATGGTCCACACAAACTGCCGGTTTACCGGAAATACCCGGTTAACGGAATCGGCGGTACAGGTTTTTATTTTCAGCGAATCGGCAAGATCGGTAAGGGAAATCTCTTTTTTCTGAGTTTCAGACAGCACAGCTTCCAGTGGTTCTTTACCGTTGTGTCGGGAATAACCACCATGCAATCTAACTCCAAGGCTGTCGGCCAGAAGAGTAAACTCCTGCGGGTTATTTGACCAGATCGTGTACTTCCGCTTTACCCCGTCGCTTTCAGCAGCGTACTGCCCGTTTATTTTCACCCTGCCGTTTTCAATCTTCAATGTATCACCCGGCAGGGCCATGCACCGTTTGATGTAAAAATTGTTGCGGCCACCCCACAGCGGATGGGAGAACACCATTATGTCGGACTGCTTTATGGTGGATAACCCCCACAGCCGGTGGTAGTCCCAGTATACCGAGTCGGGATTGGCAGCAGCGCCTGCCCTTAAAAACCATACCAGGTTTACCCACGGGATGTCGTAAGGCGAGGCAGGCAGCTTTGGTCCGTAGACCAGCTTGTTTACCAACACCTTGTCGCCCGGCAGAACGGTATCCTCCATCGAACCGCTGGGTATGGCGTAGATTTCAATAAAAAATACCCGCACTACAATGGCGGCAATAAATATACCGGCGAAGATACCTGCTGTTTTAAACCGTTTGAGTTGCATGATTTTCTTTCATTCTTTTATTGATGTACCTGTCCCTCACCCTGACATCCTGCGGATGTCTTCCCTCTCCATGCGGAGAGGGCTACGTATGAGGTATTACAAATCGGGATACTCCACCTGTCCTTTTATTCTTAACACCGCCGGGGAACCGGTTCCGTTGTAATGTACCGTTATTTCCTTGCTGAAAGCACCTGGTGAGGCGGCATCGTATTTAATCTTAATTTCACCTGTTGAACCCGGTTTAACCGGTTTCCGCGGCCATTCGGGAACCGTGCAGCCACAGGATGTCTTTACATCATTTATTACCAGAGGTACTTTCCCGGGATTGGAGAACTGAAAACTGTATCCGGTTTCCTTTTTAAACGAGAGCGTACCAAAACTGTGCTCATATTCATCAAATTGAATAACTGCTTCCGTGCCAGGTGCAGGTGGCGTGGAAAAACAGGCCGGTAACATGCATATTATAAATTGAAGTGCCAGCATTTTAATTACATAAGTTTTCTTCTTCATAGGTATTAATCATTTTTACAATTACTGCGTTATTTAAAACTTATTATCGTTTGAGACAAGTACGGGATTGAGATTCTTTTTTGCCTTATACAGGTAATAATAACACAGCGGAATAAAATACAAACTCACCAGCGTGCCGATGAACATGCCTCCGATAACAGTTATGGCCAGAGGCTGTTGCAGCCGGGAGCCCATATCGTTGCCAAACAAAAATGGAATCATGGCCAGAATGGTGGTGGCGCTGGTCATGATAATGGGTTTTAAGCGGCGTTTGCCCCCCAAATGTATTGCTTCAAGTACAGGCAGGTTGGTTTTCACCAGTCGGTTGATGGTGTCGATTTTTAAAATGGAATCGTTGATGATGATGCCGGTCATTACAATGATTCCTATAAAAGCCATCAGGTTCAGGCTGTTTCCTGTCACATACAGCAGGATGAGCGCCCCTGCAATATCGATGGGGATTTCAATCAGCACGATAAGCGGCTGCAGCAACGACTCGAACTGTGCTGCCAGGATGAAATAGAGCAGCAGCAGCGACACCAGCAAAATAATAGCCATTTCCTTAAACAAATGGATATTTTCCGAGAGGCTGCCCCGGATTTCCATTTCAAGGTCAGGCCTCGATTGCAGCAATAGGTTATATGCCGAAACCACCTCTTTCGATTCCCCTGCAGAAACATCGTACCCAAGGGAAACGTAATTGTCAGACTTGCCTCCGTGCAGATCCTTGTAACCGATGTCTTCCCGGATACTCACCAGTGAGGCCAGGGGAACCTGCTGCCGGTTTCCGCTTTGCACCCTGGTGGATTGTATGACCTGGTGAAGCGACTTTTCGTGTCCGGCCAAAAAAACCGGAACCTGGTTTTGCCCCTGCTTCAGGGTGAATACCTGCAACTGGCTGAATGCCTTCCTGAGCTCAGAAATCATTTCATCAACCGGTACATCGTAAAGCAGCATGCGCTCGTAGTCGGGCACGATTAAAAAATAATCCTGCAGCCGCAACCGGTTGTTTTCCCGGATACCTGTTGCCTGGGCTACCTGTGAGGTGATTTCCCGAATGGTTTCAGGCGACGGGACTTCCTCTCCATTCCGGTTTATAAGCCTGATCTCAAGCGGCGACGACCGGCTGCTAAATACTTTCTCGAAAAGCGTTGGAGGAGGCATTACAGCAGCAACTGCCTCCGGATAGCCGGCGTTGCAATAGTCCCTGAACCGTTCTGCCACTTCAGGCAATGCCTCCTCCGATTTTGCCTTTATGTAAAGCTGCGTTTCGGAAGACCCCTGTTTCGAGGAGGCATCCAGCAGGAAGTCCTGCCCGCCTATCATGCACGAGGAAGTTTGTATGAGGGCATCGTTCTGCCTTAAAAATTCATTCATGCGCCTGTGGTTCTCGGCAACGGTAATGTTGCGGTTCCAGTCGATGGTAAAGATGCCTTCGGTCTGTTTGAATGCAGGGAATTTTTCCTTTTTCATGCCATTGAAAACAAAAAAGCCTGAAACAATAAGCAACACAGCCAGTATGAAAAATGAGGTATGATTGCGAAAAACAAAATCAAACCCCCTGGAATAGGAGTCCTCAAGATGACTGTAAAGGTGCAGCTTTTCAAACCATTTTTTCTTCGAAGTGAGGGAGGTTTTATTTTCGTTCTTCCCCCGGTACAATATACGGAAGTAGACCGGTATCAGGGTAAAAGACACCAGTAGCGAAACCCCCAGTCCGATGGCTACCGCCATGGCCTGATCGTAAAACAGCGCTCCGGAAATACCGCTCAGAAATACTAGCGGAACAAATACCGCACAGGTAGTCAGCACCGAACTGATGAGCGGACGGATGACTTCGTTGGTGCCGGAGATGCAGGCAAGATCTAAGAGTTTGAAATCGTTTGAGATCGTTTGAATGTTTGAATGTTGGGAAGAAGACGGAAGACCGGAGACCGAAGTGGGAGAAGAAGGGACGGAAGACGGAAGACCGGAGTCGGAAGCCGGATTATCTTGTGTCTCATTGTCTTGTGTCTTGTGTCTATCCGTCTTGTGTCTAAAAGTCTGTCTGTCGTAATGCTGGATGATGTTGTCGATGACGATGATGGAGTTGTCGATCATCATGCCTACGCCCAGGATAAGGCCGGAGAGGGAGATGATGTTGATGGAGATGCCCAGCAGGTAGAAAAACAGCAGGCTGATGGCCAGACTCACGGGTACGGATATGCCAATCAGAAGCGGCGATTTCAAATCTTTCAGAAACAGGAACATGATAAAGAATGCCAGTAAGCCGCCAGCCAGCAGTCCCGATTTCAGGTTGCCCAATGAATAATCGAGCAGTTCGGTCTGGTTGCGCTCAATGGTAAAGTTGAGCCTGGGATAATCATCACGGAGCTGGGTTAACAGCTTTTCGGTATTCTCCTTCAGGGAAGCAACACGGGCATCCGATTTCTTAATCACCGCCATCACTACCGAACGGGTGTTGTCGGAAAGGTAAATGCCCTTATCGGGTTCAGGGCGGATGGCAATGTCGGCCAAATCTTTCAGCCTGAACACCCGGTTGTTTATTTCCACAAATATGTTTTCTATGTCGGTGCGGTTTTTAAGCAAAGAGGCATACCGCACATTAAATTCATACAGGCCGTTGCGCACCTTTATATTCCCCACCGAATAGTTGTTGGTTTCAAGTGCATCGGTAAAGGTAGAACGGTCGATGCCCAGGTGGGTTAAGCGGTCCATATCGGCCTGCAATACAATTTCCGGAAACTCCAGTCCGCTGATGTCGGCCATTGCAGCCTCCGGCAGTTGTTCCACCCGCTTTTTGATTACCTGTTCGCAGAACTCGCTCAACTCCATGAATCGGTTCTCATCGAGCGAATCTTTCAGGCTCACGTTCAGGTAAAATACCGGAATATCGGTGGCAGAGGTTTTTATCACACGCGGCCGTGTAAACTCAGCCGGAAGGGAATGCATCAGGGCATCGATTTTTTCATTCACCTCGATAAACGCATAGTTGATGTTGGTGCCGTAGTTAAACACCAGGCGGATGTTCCCCTGCCCGTTTGACGAGGTGCTTTCAATGTCGTTCAGGTGTGACACCTGCAGCAGTTGCCGGCGTACCTTGCTCACAAACTGTTCCTCCATCTCCTTTGCCGGTTTTCCCTGCACATTCATGTTCACCACAATTTCAGGAATAGCAATTTCCGGCATCAGCGACACCGGTATCAGCCCCGCAGCTACCATGCTCATCACAATAAAAGCTATCAGCGTAACCGTAACAGCAATGGGACGTTTTATTAAAAATTTTACCATAGTTTAAATATTAAGTTGGAAGATCGAAGTCCGAAGACCGAAGTATGAAGCTTGATGACCGAAGTCCGAAGTGTGAGGAAGTTGGAAGTCCTTCCCTCTTCCGACTTCCGACTTCCGACTCCCGTCCTCCAACTTCCGTCTTCCGTCTTCCGTCTTCCAACTCCTTCTCCCGTCTTCCCTCTACTTCACATTCTTCCTGAAAGCAATCATCATATTCATCAGATTATATGAAAATTCATAGTGTTTCATAAATTCCTCATTTGAAATGTAAGTTCTGTTTTTTGCTTTATACAAACAAGTTACTACCTCGGCCAGTGAACGTATTGAGTAGCTTAAAAACTTTTTAAACTCCAGGTTCGACTGACCTATTGAACCTTCCGATATATTAAGAGCAATTAAATCAGCAGCTCTTCTAATCTGTGATGAGAGATTGTACATTTCAGTTTTCGGAAACTTATGGGCAAGGCTGTTAATTTCTTCTCCAAACTCCATTGATTTTTGCCAGATAATTAAATTTTCAAATTTAAATTTCATAAAATGATATTTTTAGTTTAAAGTTTGAAGGCTGAAGAAGCTTGAAGTCTGAAGACCGAAGAAGCTTGAAGTCCGGTCTTCCTACTTCCGTCTTCCATCTTCGGTCTTCCCACTTCCATCTTCCCACTTCCGTCTTCTGTCTTCCGTCTTCTGTCTCACGTCTTCCCCCTCACTCCATCTTTGTCACCTTTGCCAGATGGCTCAGATTAAAATTGCCATCCACCACCACCTCTTCCCCCGGCTGAATTTCATTTCCCCGGATAGTGCAATAATGCGCGTTTTCTTCACCCACATTCACGTACCTCCAATGGGCGGTGTCGTTTTTGCATACAAACACCACTTTCCGTTCCTGGCGAAGGGTTATGGCGCTTTTGGGAATGATAAGTTGGTCGGGGACTGCTTCCCTGACAATCACCTTTGCATTCATGCCGTCGGTAAGCTTTCCGGTTTTGTTTTCTACCAGCGCCGTTGCCAGTACCATTCCCGACTCGCTGACTGCAGGATTAATGGCCGACAGGTAACCGCTTATGGTATCGCCGTCGAATGCATACGGAATTACAGCCACCGGCATACCGGCTGACAGCTTTACCGCCTCGCTTTCCAGCACCGGAAACTCCACTTCGAAAGAGGAATCGTCGATGAGGGTACAAAATTCCTTGTACTGCCCGGAACGGTTAAAAGGTTTTGCCTTTAACCCGGCAACTATACCTGCAAACGGGGCCGTAACCGTAAGTTTCTTCAGGTTCAGTTGTGCCATTTTCTTTTCACTGATAGCTTCACTGTACCCCGAGCGAATCAATGCCACATTCATCAGATGGGATGGCACACTTAGGGTATCTTTAATCTGGTAACCCATCCCGATGAGCGAATTTTCCAGCTCCAGCAGGTTTTTCTCCACCATCCTGCAGGCTTTATCGTAGCTGTAACACTGGTTCGTACCGTCAAGGGTGGATAACATTTGTCCTTTCTCCACGCGCTGCCCGTTTCTTATATCCACGGTCAGGATTTCCTCGTCCAGCTCATACTGCAGAATTGCCCGCCGTACCGCCTCCAGTTTGCCGTTGCTTTCAAACTCCCGGTAAAAGGTACCTTTGTATGCCTTTTCAGTCACCACAATGTTTTGATCTTCGAAACGGTTCATTCTTCCTAACTCCCTTTGCTCCGCCGCCTGGTTTTTGCAGCCGGCCAATATGCCTATACTAAAAATTAGGACTAAGAGGCTTGAAGACCGAAGACCGAAGACCGGAGACCGGAGAGGCTTGAAGACCGAAGACCGAAGACCGAAGTAGCGGGAAACTTCAAATTTTCTGCCTTCTTTTTTTGGAAACATTTGGGTAAGTATATTGATTTCTGTCCCTAATTCTATTAATTTCTGCCAGAGAACTAAATTTGTAATTTTGAATTTCATACTATATTTATTTGATTCTATAAAAACTACGAAGAAGCTTGAAGACCGAAGACCGAAGACCGAAGTGACATCCGACTTCCGTCTTCCATCTTCCCGCTTCCCACTTCCGTCTTCCTACTTCTGTTTTCCCACTTCCGTCTTCCTCCTACTTCACATTTTGCCTAAAAGCAATCATCATATTCATAAAATTATAAGCAAAATTCATATTGTTTCATAAATTCTTCACCCGTCATGTAAGTTCTGTTTTTTGCTTTATATAAACAAGTTACCACCTCGGCCAGTGAACGTATTGAGTAGCTTAAAAACTTTTTAAACTCCAGATTTGACTGACCTATTGAACCTTCCGATATATTAAGAGCAATTAAATCAGCAGCTCTTCTAATCTGTGATGAGAGATTGTACATTTCAGTTTTCGGAAACTTATGGGCAAGGTTGTTAATTTCTTCTCCAAACTCCATTGATTTTTGCCAGATAATTAAATTTTCAAATTTAAATTTCATAACGTAAATATTCAGTTCATAATTTTTTCTTCTTCAGTTACATACTTCCGTCTTCCGTCTCCCTACTTCGGTCTTCCAACTTCCGTCTTCGGTCTTCCAACTTCCGTCTTCCGTCTCCCTACTTCGGTCTTCCAACTTCCGTCTTCGGTCTTCCAACTTCCGTCTTCCGTCTCCCTACTTCGGTCTTCCAACTTCCGTCTTCCGTCTTCGGTCTCCGGTCTTCCCCCTCCCTCATCAACAACGGCAACACCACCAGCAGCGCCACCAGCGAAAACACAAGCCCGCCAATGGTGCCGGCGGCCATGCTGAACCAGAAAACCTCCTTCTTTCCACCATAAAGAAAAGGTATCAGCCCCAGCACAGTAGAAAACACTGTCAGCATTACCGGGACAATCTTTTGCCGGAAGGCATGGATATACTGGCTGATGGCCTTCATGCCGGGCATGGATTGCCGTACGTTGTTCAAATCGTTGATGATGTACAGGGCCGAATTTACTGTCAGTCCGCTCAACAGCAGCAGGGCAGCGTAGCCTCCCTGTCCGAAGGCAAGGTCAAACAGGTAAAAGGTAAGAAACACCCCGATGAACGACAGCGGAATCATCGACAGCACCGCCAATGGCTGCACCAGCGATTCGAACACCACGGCACAAATGCCGTAAATAATGGCCAGCACCAGCAGGATAATGAACAGGCGGTTATCTTTTTCGCTTTTATCGCCCCACATACCCCCATAAAACGTTTGCTGCTTTAAGCGGAAACCTATGGGCAGTTCATCGGCCATTTTTTTTATCACCTTTCCCACAATAAACTCTTTTTGCCCGTACGACCCGATAAAATCGAACTCCACCACCATGGTGTATTCCATGTTCTCCTTGTTGATCAAATCGGTTACCCGTTCTTTTTTCAGTGCCCCGTAATCGTTCATGCGGGTAAACCGGTCGTTCCCCATAGCGATGGGCTGGTTGTAGAACTGCCAGTAATCGGGCAGTTGTGTTCGCCCCGCCACCAGCACCACCGGTTCGCGGCTACCGTTGTTGTAGAGGTCGAGCACAGGAGTCTCCACCTCCGACATCCGCCGCAGTTCGTACAACAGGCGCCCCTTTGAGATACCGGCCCCGGCCAGCCGTTCGTCGTTGAAATCCACCAGGTGTTCGGTGTGCACCCGGTCGTTGTGGGTTGCACGTCCGTTGATGAAGATGGAACTGGCCTCCACCCGCTGTATTTCCTGCAGGTATCCTTTGAACTTTTCGGCATACCCTTTCAGCGCCTCCAGGTTATACCCGTAAAAGGTAACCCTGGAATTCCGTGCCCCTTCGCGCAGCGAATTATCGAACCCGCGGCCCACACCCGTTATGCTCCAGTCGCCCGCTCCCATTTCAATTACCTTCGACTCCAGTTCCGATTTCAGGGTAGCCGGAAATGCCGTGTACTCATCTTCCTTTTTAAAATACACCTGCATGGAAACACTGCCCGTCCCGTACACGCGGGTCTGGAACTGCTCCACCTCGTTGTATTTCGTCAGCATGTTTTCCAGCCGCATAACAATTGAATTGGTGTTTTCCAGCTTGGTGCCCTCGTACATGTTCCCGCGCACCGACAACATGGTCCTTCTGTCGGTGCTTCCGAGGTATTCATGATGGGTCTCCCCGATAAACAGACGCAGGGAGCCTCCAAGCACCTTATCAGCTACCTTGCGGATGTGCTCGTTGTACAGCTCACTGCCGATGGTTGAGTTGTAGAACTTATTGTACCACCGGTCGCCTTCCATGTTGACGGGAAGCAGGAATACGGGCATCCCGAATCCCAGCACGGCAACGGTAAAAACAGCCCACCGGTAGCGGGCGGTGAACCGGATGCCGAAGCCATACCGGTTGTACAGCCTTACCAGGCGTCGTTTGGTACGGTGCGACCGGTTATCGTTGGGGCGCGGCAACGGCAACCGGTGCAGCAGTGCCGGCACGAAGAAAAAGGAAACCAGCAGCGAAACCCCCAGGTTTATCAGGATGACGTAAGCGAAATCGAGCAGCAGGAGCTGCTGTTCATCGTCCAGGAAGAAAACTACCACCAAAGCCCCGCCGGTAGTCAGGGTGGCTGCCAGTATGCCCCTGATAATGGAGATGCCTTTGCCGATGCGCAGGTGGTCGGCCATCACAATGGTGTTGTCGATAATGATGCCCAGCGATACGATGATGCCCGCCAGTGAATACAGGTGGATTTCTATGCCCGCCAGGTAGTAAAAGATGAAGGCGATGGCAATGTTGGCCGCCATGCTCACGAAGATTACCAGCAGGTAGCGCCGGCTGCGACTTACCAGCCACACAAACAGCAATAACAGCAGCAGGGAAAGCCCGATGCGGACAGCCGTTTTGGTAAGTTCATCCTTCAGGAAAACCGTGGAGTCGTACACGATGTCAAGCGTACACCCGGAGGGCAGGGTTTCGTTCAGGAAGCTAACCTGCTCCTTCACCTTTGCGGCTGCCATCAGCTGGTTGGCGCTTTTGGTGGCCAGTATGCCAATAGTAATAGTATTCAGCCCGTTGATGCGGTAGTAACCTGTTGGTGGCGCTTCGGCCTGCCTGACATCTGCCAGTTCGGTCAGCCGGAACAGGCGCCCCCCGGATTTAATCTGAATATTTTGCCAGTCGGGGGCAGCTTTATTGTCGCCTGCAAAAAGTACAGGTATGTTTAACCCGCCGGGACTGCCTCCCGGTTGTTTCACCATTCCCAGTCCTGCCGTTTTAAAGCAGTCCCGTATTTGCCGGGCAATGTCTCCGGGGCTTAGCCCCAGTGACTTCAGTTTCATTGCATCGTACACCAGTTCGCGGCGCAGGGGGTTGAAACCTGAAACCTGCACCTCGTACACCCCTTCTATCAGTGAAAGGACAGGCTTTACTTCCGCTTCGGCCAGGCGGCCCAGCTCCCACCGGTTGCCGGGGCCGTTCAGCACCAGGCTCAGAAGCTGCTCTACTCGCTGCTCCTCATCGGGGCGTGAGACCCGAATCTGCGGATAAGCCACACCCGGCGGCAGTTCTGGATATACCTGCCTTATAAGCGTGGACACACCGAAACGTATGGCATCCATATCTGCATCCTTCTCCATTTCAAGGGTAATGCTGCCGTTGCCGTCGCCCGTGCGGGAGGTCATCTTTACCAATCCTTCCAGAGTAGAAAAGATGCCTTCCAGCAGCGAGGTCACCTCGCTGTCAACCACCACCGCATTGGCACCCCCATAGCTGTAGTACAACGTTACCGAAGGCAGCGTGCGGTCGGGCAGCAGCTTTACCTTCAGCAGCGGCGACAGCGCCAGCCCCAGGATCATCAGGGCAAAGAAGGCCATGATGAGGGGAAAGGAGATATAAATAAATTGATTTTTCAAAAGGAATTATTATGGAAAAAATATATTGCTAATTGGGCAGTTGTTTCATTTAATGGAGCAACTTTTGTTATAATAGAGTCTTCAATTTTTAAAATCAATGGGTTTACTGATTTTAAATCTTTTACTAAAGGCTTTTTAAAATAATAAACCTCCTGATTAATTAAAATGTTAGATTTAAGCCATTTATACCATTTTTCATGTTCAAAAAAAACCAAATATATTAAGTTAGAATCTTTAATTTCCTTTAGTTCAACAATACATGTTGAACATTGTGATTCTTCTAAATAAACATAGTTGTTCGAAACATCAACAAATCTATTAAATTGTATAGAATCCAGCTTATTAAAATAAACAAACATAGATCCATCAATTCTTAACCTTAAATTATCTGAAAACTTTGCAAATATTTTTTTTGAAAATTCTATATAAGCTTTATTATCTTTCTGTAAAATTCTGAATTTATAAAAAACAATCCCATTTAAAATAACTGACCAGACTACAATTAAAAACAAAATGAGAATATAATTATTTTGAGAAAATAAATTTATTAACTTTTTCATATTAAAAATCTTTAACTTTAAACAATACTAAGGCAGGATTTGAATTTTGTGTTCTTATGGCTAATTCCGCCTTTTCCTCAACTTCCAAACAAGAGTTCATAATATCTTCCATATATAAATCAGAAACTATTGCAATAAAACTGTCACCTGTTGACCCGCATATTATATAATTATTATTCCAGAAATGACAATTTTGAACATTATCCAACGAATATATTTTATTGGTGTGCTTTGAAATAAGTATTTGTTTCGTTGTTTTTAATTTGTAAGTTATGGCCACTACATTTTCAGTTTCATAAATGCCCGATATCGATAAAATGTATTTTTGATTTTCCCTGAACAAAACTTTGCCATTTATCAAGTCATCAATATATTCTTCCGGTGGTAACACATCTTTGCTGAATCTGTATTTTTCAGAGATAAAATTATTTTCAAATTTAAATATTGTATTTGTATACCGTGGAGAAAAATATATAGCATTATCCGATCGAAAGATATGTGACAGTTCATAAAAATTTTGATCTTCATCAATCATCTCCCTTTTTCCGATAATAGTTCTGTAACCATCAGATTTTAAATTTATAAGGCCATAGCAATCTTCTATTCCTTTTCCTGAAAATGGCAAATAGGCTAAAATATTATTCTTATCAACAAATTTAAATTCAATAAAACCTTTGGAAGGTTTAATGTATGTCCATTCCTTTCCTTCATTGGTATAGTGTAAAATGCTTCTGGAACCTCCAGCATCAAACAAAAAGACATTACCATCTGAATCAACATCAAAATCACTGGCGCTGATATATTCTCCCGGACCCTTGCCTATATTTTCTATTTTGTATGAAAAGTCTCCATATCTGTCAAAAACAAGTACTGAATTGTTTATTATAAAATCAAAAACATAAAAATTTTCATTTCTGAAAATTACCCGACAAGCTTTTCCTATTAGGCTTTCATTTGTTGTGGATAGAGGTACATATTCAACATTGAAAATCAAGGTAGAATCTTTTCCTGAATCCTCAATTTTATCATGTTCAATTATTACTAAAGTATCATCTTTTGATTGTAGTTTTTTTGTGCATGAAAAAACTATAAAGATAAAACAGATAAACATAAAAATTAATAGTGCTCTCATTGGAAATAATATGATGAGGATGTTTCCATGATATAATTATTACCAAAAAAACATCCTCTTATAATTAAAATTTTATGGACAAACTATATAAACATCTTGATGCCAATCTGGAGTACATCCACCCCCGGGCAACCAGCATCTAGTTGTAACTGTCGTCACACATTCTTCACATCCTTCATCATTAGTGCAACATTCAGTTCCTTGATATATAGTTTCCTTTAAATCATCTTCATACTCTGCTTGTGCCGATGATAAAAGGATAAATTCAAAAAGATTTGCTGTTTTGTTCGCATTTGGACTTAATAAGCTAGTGTAAATTGATATAGCAAATAAAGCAAAAGCTAAAAATGAAATTATTTTTTTCATAAAATACTATTTTAACATTTATAATTTTTAATAATTTTTAATTGTAATTGCATGCTTAGAATATTAATCCAATCTTTTCCTTTTTATATCTTTGCTCCCGAAAGGGGAGCTACCAAAACTGATGTTTAATGCCTATTTTACTTTGGTACATGTGGTTATCTCCTTTCATTTTTTCTTACTTTTACACAGCTTCGCTTTCCTCAGTTACATGCCGTGGTTTTTCCAAAAGAATTTATATTGTATTTATGCCGGTTTGTATTCCCGGGTTAGTGTTCCAGCATTTTCTGCATTTCTGCTTTTATCTCCTCTACAGCCGCCGATTCCACCTTCACTTCCTTCTCCAGCAGGCGGCCAGCAAGGGCAATTGCCTTGCTCTTTTCTCCGGTATCATCATAGAGCCGGGCAAGCAGGTACAGCGGGTAAAATTTATGCGGCACCATGTGGGCTGCCAGCTGGTACTGCTCTTCTGCCTTAGGGTATTCCCCCAGGGCTTTGTAGCAGTCACCCAGGGTAATGTATCCAAATTCGTCTTTGTAATACTGCTCAGCTTCAGTTAAACAGGCAACAGCTTCCCGGTTTCGTTCTTCAATGGTAAGGCTCTTGCCGTATTGCTGCAAAAAAAGACCGTTGTATTTTAAAATGGGGTAAGCTTCGGCAAAACTTTCATTGGCCTCGGGGTATGCTTTTATCCGGTAGAGGCTGGTTGCCTCGTCCCACAGCCAGTAAGCCTGCTTCCATTTGGGAGTTTGTACCAGGTAGTAAATGCCCAAAAAGAGGGTTCCGGTAAGTACGGTTAGTTTAAATCCTGTATGGAACAGAATATGCTTTAATGGATTGTTTTTGTCAAAAGCTGCCAGCACCTCCAGGGCATAAAAGAACAGCAGGGTAACGGGCAGGGAGTATAACGGGTACGAGAAGAGGCCAAACACCATAATTCCGGCAAGCGAAGCACGGGCGGCACCCATATAAAGGTACTGCTGCCGCGAAACGTGTTTGGGCATTTTATAGAAAAACGCATAGCCGGCTACTACCAATAAAAGCAATGCCCCCGGCAAGCCTGTCTCTGAGGCAGCCTGCAGCGGTTCGTTGAATGCCCACCGCACACTGCCGGCCAGCATCTGTTCGCTTTCGCTGCCCTTGCCTGCTGCAAAATAAGCCGCCTGTGCCGGGGCCAGAGTAGCCTGTGCCGTATTAAACCCGTGGCCGGTTATTGGTTTTTCTTTTATGGTTTGTACTGCAACCTTCCAGATGAGCAGCCGGCCATCGGCAGAATCTTTTTTAAACAGGTAGAGACCGGTTAACAACGCCAGTGCCAACACAGGCACCACGCCAAAGGCTACTATTTTTTTAAACCGTGAATTCAAAGTGGATTTGAGGTATAAAAGCGGCTCATACCTGTAAAATGCCCATACGGCTACTACTGCCGCAGCCCCCAGGTAACCCGCCCTGCTTTGGGTGGAAGGCAGCACTACAATGATTAGTATCAGTGTCAGAAAACCAACCCAGTATACAATACGATTAACTATGGAATTTCTTTTTAAACCTGTCAAATGCAGTGCCCATGGCAGGGAAGCCAGCAGAAATCCGGCATAGGGGGCCGGATTAAAAAACGTGCCGGTAACTTTAAACAGATGGTGGTGCACCGTATACCCGCCATACAACTGCAGCAGCCCCATAACAGCCTCTGTGGCCGCTATCAGGACAATTGCCACTCCGGGTATCTGCAACATCCACAGTTGTCCCATTTGTACTGCAACTGAAAAGATACTTCCTGCCACAAAGAAAAACACAACACAGCCGGCAAGCCAGAAGAATTTTTCATCATACATGATGCCGCCAATTTTGCCTCGTACAATAATCCACCCAAACCACAGCAACACCAAAAGCGAAAGCAACCCGACCGGTTGTTTCCACTCCCGGATAAAAACCACCATTCCCACCGGGATAACAAGCAACATCCACTGCGCGAAAAAGAAGATTTTTCCCATCCGCAGGCCATCGTGCACACCGGTGCCTGTAACCAGTGGGGAAAGAAATACACCGGTCAGGAGGAGCATCAGCGGTAAGTAAAAAATGTTAGAACCGTATTTTGATATGGAAATATTTGGGAGGTTTAAGTTCATGGGCTAAGGTTTTCATTTTAATTTAAGGTTACGGTTTCGTTATTTGTTTGTTAATAGCTTGAACAATGATAATAAATTCTTAAAAAAAAAAACAACTGTTGGTGAATTATTTTCAAAAAAAAAATCGCTCAGGCTTCCAAAAAATGCAGGAACAAAGGCCGGAAGGGCATAACAAAAATTTATTCTTACCCCTCTTCCTTCTTAAACCTAATCAAATAAATCAGTCGCTTTATTAATAAGAAAGTCTTTAATTTCATTTTCGGAGACAGGAGGAATAAGGTATTCCAAAGGTTCAGAATAATCGATGTCCTTATGAAAAGCCAATTGCTCGCGAAACAATTTTTCGGAAAATAGCTGCCTAAAAATCTTTTGTGCCTGCGATGCAATTTCTTTTATACTGTAATAATCACGCAGAATAAAAAATAAATCTACATAATCCTTCCATTTTGCTCTTCGTCCAAGGGTAAATGCTTTCATTGCAGCAAGTGTCAGCAATGTTGGCAAAGTTAGGAACATGTCAAATCGTACCGGGTGTTCAACAGGATAAGGGTAATTAAGAAAAGTCACCTTCACTTTGTTGATCAGTAAGTGCAATTGATCGTAATCTTCAAAAACAGGTTCCTGTTCAAAAGGAATTGTCCTGAGTTTTGCTTTAATCCTTGATTTGTTGAGATCAAAAGGTGAAAACAGATCAAAGTCTATCGATCGGCGATGTCCGATGTGCAATGCAACTGCAGTTCCTCCTGCCAAATAGAAAGAGCGTTTAAAATTTTTCAGGTAAGGGATTAAGACGGATTGCTGATGATTAATTATTTGCCTTTGCATATCGATTAAAAACAAGGGTAAAATAATTTACTGTGATTTCATGGTAATTTCCTTTCCTTCGGTCACTGCGGTTTATCGTATTGAAAAACACATCAGCTACTTTTTCAATTCCCATTAAATTAAATAGTTGCATTACCGCATTCTTATCACCATAATTCAATATGGTTTCCACGAGGAATTCTTTACTGATTTCTTCTTTTTTATCTTCGGGAGTATACCAAAAAAGATCGCTATGTTTTTTTATAAATGCTTTAATTTCCGGACTATTCATTTGTTACAGCTTAAAGTCTTAATTCCTGCTACCACAAATATACAAAATAAACAGTATTGCCTGTTGCTCCTGTTGTTCGCTGGCATTATATTTTCTGGTTTTCTGAATAGTTTTCCTGGTCTTGATACCTGCTATTAATACTCTTGATACTGTAAGATTTTCTCAAACCTACTTTTCCCATGGAACCCAATGAACCCCAAAAACCAAAATTTTCACCAAGACAATAAAACACAAAGACCAAAGACCTTTAAAACTAAACATATGCACGCCTTCGCAGATTGAGCCAATAGCACCAATTTTTTATCAGCAATAGTGATTGCAGGACAGATACTTCCCGTAAGAATTATTTGCTGCCTTTGCTTTAAAGGTTAATTAATGGATTTCGCAGTTTCAATAAATAAAGTACCTGTTCGGCTGACAGAAAAACATTGGCACCATATATCCACGGGACATCCTGAGATTGCAGATTACTAATTTGATATATTGCAATCAACGATAACCTTAAACAGACAAATCGACAAGAAATGCCACAAAAACAGAAAGACACAAAGGTTCACAAAGGCTTAGTGATTCTTCCTTGTGTCTTTGAGCCTTGGTGGCAAAAAAAATACCTCTAACAATGAATAAAATAACCAAAGGAGTTTTTAAACAGTGTGTTAGAAGCTTTTATTGATTACAATTTGTTTTCAAAACCATTGGATAAATCCAACGGCAATACCTTCAAAAAATGAGTCACGGACAACACCTAAATGAACATAATGATTTTCATAAAAAAGAATCATATTCAATCTTAATATTAAAATCTGCCTCTATCTGTATCCATTTCAATTTAGCTACATGAAAAAAAATCATAAAGCAATCTTAAATTTAATCATAAAAATCTGCGTCTAATCTGTATCCATAACAAGCAGAATACCTGGAAAAAATAATCATATTCAATCTTAATATTAAAATCTGCCTCTATCTGTATCCATTTCAATTTAGCTACATGAAAAAAAATCATAAAGCAATCTTAAATTTAATCATAAAAATCTGCGTCTAATCTGTATCCATCACAAGCAGAATACCTGGAAAAAATCATATTCAATCATCGTATTATCATAAAAATCTGCGTCCAATCTGTCAGCATCAACAGATCTGACAGCGCCTGCCTTTCAGTGATTGCCTGACAGGGTTTGGGCAATCTGCGAAAAAATCATATTCAATCATAATCTTCATAACAATCTGCGTCCAATCTCTTATCCATTTCAAAACACGAACGTGAAAATGAGGCAAAAGCAACTACTGCTTTCAAAACCGTTGGATAAATCCAACGGCAATTACCCCTCATCAGGAAGGGGTGTTCCGCTGTCAGCGGAACGGGGTGGTTAACACATATTTTCAAAAAGATATCAAATACATCAAACACAACAACATGAACAACAAAAACCTCTCGCTTAAATAGTATTCAACAAAAAATTTGATCTCTGTCCGCAACGATAAACTTTCTTAACTTTGTAGAAAATAAGATGCAAATGGAAACAACAATTAAAATAAATACAGACGCAATTACCCCTGAATTAATTGAAGGTATAAAAAAGCTGTTTCCTCATCAGACAGTAGAAATCACCATACAGCCGGCCGATGAAACAGAATATATTTTAAGCAGCCCTTCTTATGCCCGGGTACTGGAAGAGCGTATTGCAGCATATGAAGCAAAGAAACAGGTTATTTCTTTAAAAGCTGATGAGTTGTTATGAAAACGGTTGAATTTGTACCGGCAGCCTTCAAAGAATACCAGCAATGGATTGAAACCGACAGGAAGACAGCATTACGTATTGGTGACCTCATACGGGATATCCTGAGAAATCCGTTTGAAGGAATCGGAAAACCGGAAGCGTTAAAACATCAGTTTAAAGGCTACTGGAGCAGAAGAATAGACCGGGAACACCGGTTAGTTTATAAAGTAACCGAAACCTCGATAGTAATCATTTCCTGCTATTCTCATTACTGATTTGAATTCAGCTAATTTCCACATCGGGGAGTATTGCCTTTAAAATGTGTGATAAGGAAACCGCGCCACCCTCCTTCCCTTTCAAACCTTTCGAACCAAACAACATGAATAACATGCAATCCCGTTTTCATGTAATATTCAATCAATGGACTACGAACTTTCCCTCCTTTTAACTCTTGAAGGAGTGGTGTTCCGCTGTCAGCGAAATGGGGTTCTATCTAATAAATCTAAATAAGGTTACATTTTATAGTGTAGTAGTTTGAACAGCTTGCCCTTGGCACCCTTTTCGCAACAGTTTTCCCGGCACGATGGGATGGATTTTTAAAGGTAATGATCAGGGATTGTGATTTCGGGAGATAAAGGCATTCATTGGCTTCAATGTTTCGTGCCATTATAACCCTTTTGCTTAGGCTAAAGGATTAAATAGGGCTTTATTCTTGTTCATAACAGGTTGTAATTACATGGGACAGTTCCAATTAAAGTAGTTTATCACTATATATTTTTTTTAAATTCTACTACTAGTAATATTGGATTGTCGGCTTCATTTACGTTTTCAATTTTTAATGGATTATTTAATACCACTTTATTTTTCAGAAAAACTATGGCTGGCACAGATATTATCAATTTATTACCATCTAAATAATTAAAAGAATATTTGTCAAAAGGTATGTTATTAATGTCATTAACAATATTAGAAAAGCTTTTTAATTGCTTTTTATTTACATTGTATAAGTTAAAACGTCTACTTTTATTATAAAAATATACAAATGCGCGACTCGGAAATCGCGCCACCCCACCTCTCCTTTCAAATTCAGCAGGTGAACACAGATTCGAAACCTTCGAACCAAACAACATAAACAACATGAACCCAATAAACCATTCTTCCTACTCTTCGAACTTTTCGAACCCTTCGAACCAAACAACATGAACAACATAAACAACATGAACCAAAAAAACCTCTTCAAATTCCGGTCTTCACTCTTCCAACTGCTCATTCACCAGCTGAACTTAAGTCAGCAGGTGAAGTATTTCAAACTTTTCGAACACTTCGAACCCTTCGAACCAAACAATATAAACACTGAAACAGTAAAACACTGAAACAGTGAAACACTGAAACACTGAAACATTAACCCACATACAAACTATCACTCACCGCCGTCATTTTTTCATTGCGGAAGGCTATCCACACATCAGGCAGATCGTCTTCCTCATAGGGCAGTTCCGGCTTCCACAGGTACTGACCCAGTGAACGCCGTGCTTCGGTGAAGCTGTAACCAGCGCTTCCGGCACTTTCAAGGTATGCCAGCACTACCAGGGTATCGGTTGCTGTGCTGCTTTTGACTTCTTCACCGTTTTCCCAGCTTATGAGCAGCCCGTCGGGCCGTACTTCCACCCGGGCGCTCAGCGGTAACGGAAGAGCTCCCCTGCTCAGCAGTACCTTGCTCTTATCGATACGAATGTCGGGGTATTCACCAGCCAACGCATTCCGCATGTTGTACGACTGTGCCGCCTGCAGCGCCGAACGCCCAACGGCCTCAGAGGCAAATGTTACGCGCAGTGCATTACTGAAAGGTTTTAAAAAGCTGGTCATCACCTGCAGGCGTTGCCGCTGCGCCAGCTGTGCCGGCGATTTCCGGTCTTTGTAATGCGCAGGCCTTACCCTCACGTAACTTTTACCATACCTGCGGTAAAACACCAGGTTACCCAGCCTGCCGCTGCCAGCGTCGAAAAGGTTATCAATTGTTGACATGTCAGTGATTTTTAATTACTACAAAAAAAAATATCAGTTATCTAAAGAACACCTACCAAAGGTAGAAAAAATTTTATAACTATTCAAGATAAACTCGCTATTTTTTCGCTATAAACTCGCTATTTTGCGAATTTAAAGCGAATTTATAGCGAATTCATTAAAATTTAATAAACACATTAGATACACCCTGGTATTTTTATTGCAGCTCTTCAAATAGTTCAGGTTAGTTGATTCTTCTTTAACACATTCGAAGAATCTGTCTGTTTTTACCCTGAACCCTAAAGGAAACCGTCAGATTTTTCTCCTGACATCCGGCGGCTGATGGATTGGGGTAAATCAGGAGCGCCATTCTTAATCTATCAAAGCAGGATTGAGAAATAACCTTTGTTTATTTTTCAGAAACCGGCAACTGAAAAAATTCCTGCTATTTTTTAAAATTTCGCACAGGTGCAGGTAAATACAAATCTACCCGGTCAGATTCAGCCGGATCTCTTCACTCCTGATACGGAACATCACTCGGGCTTCACGATACGGAAAATTAAAAACAGGCAATCAGCAATTTTCAACTCACTGATAACCTGATAAAAAAGATTTTAAATCAACCAGTCGAACCTGTTCCTGTTATATATGTAGTATATTTGTTTAATGCAGATAAAAATCAGCAATTAACTGGTAAACCGGCTGGTTCAGGAGAATATGAGCCGGCATCAGCACAACAAGAAAAAAGAAAATGGCACAGCAAGTATTAAGTCACGAACAAAGAGAGCAGTATGAAGCCCTGCACGAACTGCTTTTAGCCTGTTTGGCACTTACAGAGAGGTGTTCCGATGCAGAGGCATCGCAAATAGTAAAAGACAGGCTGTCGCACCTTCAATCGGCAGCTTTGCTGGTAATTGTGGGGGAGGTTAAATCGGGGAAGAGCAGTTTTGTGAACGCTCTTTTAGGTGAAGAAGTGTGTGAGGTGGCACCCGATCCCTGCACAGCCGGGATACAGGAACTGGTATACGGTGAAAGGCGTACCAAAGTTAACCTGGGTGAAAACTGGGAGAAGCTGACTCTGCCAAAAGATGTTTTAAAAAAAATTACAATTGTGGATACTCCCGGTACCAATTCAATTATTCGCAATCACCAGACCATTACTGAAAAATACATTCCCCAGAGTGATCTGGTGGTGTTTGTTTTTTCCGCCAAGAACCCGCACACCGGGTCGGCGTGGGATTTTCTTTCACTCATCCGAAAAGACTGGCACCGCAAGATGGTATTTATATTACAGCAATCCGATTTGGCTACACCCCGCGAGCTTTCCATTAATGAAGAACGCGTTCACCAATATGCAAGGGAACGGAATGTGCAGAACCCGGTGGTTTTTTCTGTATCGGCAAAACTTGAAGAGGAACGGAATCCGGAGAGTGGTTTTGCAGCATTCCGGAAGTATCTGGGCAATGCCATTCAATCGGGTGAAGTGTGGCGCATGAAAGTGGAAGGAGCCCGTGATACGGCAGCAAAAATTGCCGGGAGGCTTATTGCCAGGCTGAAAGGAGAGCAGGTTTTGATTGAAGAAGATAAAATTTTTTACACGGGATTGCTGGCTAAAGTGAAAAATCGCCGTGAAAAGGCAGATGCACTCCGCAGGCTTGCAGTTGACAGTCTCAGTGTTTCCTACGACCGCCTGGCAACGGGGCTGGAGGAGGATTTTGCGGAAGGATTGGGGGCTGGCGCTGTTCTGCGCAGATCGGTGCCTTTTCTGCGTGACAAGGATGTTAAAACCTGGCTAAAGGAACTGCAGGTAAATTTTGAAACTTCGGCAAAAAAGGAGATAGAAACCGAATCGTCGCGTGTATCAAAAGATATTGCTGAAGAGATGATGTCGATGTTTGGTGAGCTGTCGGAATCAATCGATCACCACCATGCCTTCACCCGTGAACGATTTTTAATCAGGGACCCTGACCGTGCTGAAATTCTCAAACGGCTGCAACAGCAACTAAAGGATTTGCGGATTGCTGATATTGCGGGAACCAAAGGCATAGAAGGAACAGGTATCGGAAGGTTATCGCTCACCGGAGGAGGCCTTACCGCACTGGGAGCTGTAATTGCACTGGCCTCACACATGATGATTTTTGACATTACCGGAGGGGTACTGGCATTGGCAGGAGCCGGAATGATAGCCGTTACGCTGATTTGGAAACGAGCAGGTATTTTGCGCGATTTTAAACGAAAAATGAAACGCTCGCGTGAGGAATTTCGCCATCGCCTGAATGCTGAAATTGGAAGCATATTTGAAAAGCTGTTCATGGAAACCGAACACCGCCTTAAAGAACCTGTTGTTGAGCTTGATAAGAAAGTAGAGCAGCTCGAACCTTTAATAAAAGAAGCAGAACAGGTTAAAGAAAAAGCAGAAAAATTACGCCATTGATTTCATTCCGAAAAACTTACTGCTGAATTCTCAAAAATGCTTCCTCGATTCCTGAAATTCGGTCACCCGTCAAAAAATTATACCAGACTGAGAACGGTTGATTTTGCCAAATCGAATAGAAAAACATGCTGAAAACGTGATTTAAAAATGTGATTCCTCATTTTATCGTGGATATTGTATTTTTTTACTCCCCGCAGCCTGTCGGTAATAATAATCAGCCAATAAGAATTAAGGTTCTGACGCCGATACAGCAGTAATTTCTCATCTTTTTTTAATATCGACTGGTGCAGATCACCGATTACATCTTCAGAAATTCCAAGGTTATTTGAACGTTCCCATATAGAAACCTTCATAGACGGGTGATAAACAATTAAAATGCCTTCGATGCCGTGTGGCAAGAGATTATCAACAACCGACAAATAAAAAAATCCGTTTGTTTTCCTGAGCTGAACCGTCTTTCGGATAGCATCTGCCAAACTAACGGTAACAGAAATTTCTCTTTCTTCTTCTAATGGAATTGCATCTGCAAACAGAAATTTCACAAACAATTTTAAGGAAGAAGATTGCAGAAACAATAACCTGGCCGATTCAATAATGCGATCCTGTATTTTTTGCTGTTCCAATAGACTCATATCAGGCACTCTGCTATTCAGCGGATTGAGCCGGGTGATTTCAATACCGATACGTTGTTTTGTTTTCAGCTTTAAAATAAAATCGGGAGATTCTGAAGCTATTAATTGTCCTTTGGGAAATTCAGGATGACATTCCCTAAAATAGTGCATCATCAAAACTTCGAGTTGTTTTTTCTCCGGCTGCATGAATATTCAATTTTTACTAATTTAAAAAAAATTACCGGAATTTGACCCCTGTAATTCTAAGATATTGAACTTTCAACAGTCAAAAAAAAAACAGGTAAAGGGGACAACGCACCTTTCAGTAAATCACCTCCAGTTTAACCGGAACATTTTTGTTTTGCATAAAAACACTTACCCCGTTGCCAGTCCTGATAAACTCAAAGCTTAACTGCAGGTTTTTGAACCGCAGGTTTTTAATGTTCAGCGAATGCAGGTATTCAGGCAGATAAGGTTTATGGAAGCGTATCCGGTTTTCATTTTCATTGATATCGATTCCAAGCAAAGCCTGAATAAGCATAAATACAGTTGCCACTGACCATGCCTGGGGAGAGCATGCCACAGGATAACTTGTAGGTGCCTCACGTGGTTTTCTTTTAAAACCACAAAATAATTCGGGCAATCGCTGACCTTCGTAAAACAGACTGGCATCAAATAATGCTGTTGCTATTTTTGCTACCTCCTCTTTCAGTCCATACTTCGATAATCCACTTGCAATAAGGGCATTGTCGTGAGGCCATACGGAACCGTTATGATACGACATGGGATTAAATCTTAATTCTTTAGAACTTAAAGTACGAATCCCCCAACCGGTAAACATTTCTTCCGAGAGCAGGCTCTGTGCAACCAATTTTGCCTGTTCGGGAGTTGCAATTTTTGAAAAGAGGCAATGGCCGGCATTTGATGAAACCACGTCGCAAGGTTTTTTATTTTCAGCAAGGGCCAGATAAAAAGTTGAATTTTTCGCTGACCAGAACTGCTTTGAAAATTTTTGCTTCAGCTCTTCGGCCCGGTTATCCAAAGTATCGGCTTTATCGTAAAAACCAAGTGCACGGGCAAGCATTGAAGATTTTTTCCAGGCATTAAAAACATATCCCTGCACTTCACAAAGTGCTATTGGAAGATTGGCAACAACGCCATTCTCATGCGAAATGGAGTCGTGTGAATCTTTCCATCCCTGGTTAAAAAGTCCGGAATCCTCTTTTCGTTCATATTCCACAAAAATATCCCCGTCGATATCGCCATAATTGTCGATCCAATAAAGGGCCTTTTCAATATTAGGCCACAGTTCTTCAATGAATTTCAAATTACCGGTGCGTTTGTAATATTCACCTGCCAACACAATGAAAAGCGGTGTGGCATCAATGGTTCCATAATATTTTTTAAACGGAATTTCATTCAGGAGGGCCATTTCCCCATCTCGTGTTTCATGAAGAATTTTTCCAGGCTCTGCATCTCTGAAGCTATCGCTTTCTGTTGCCTGGGTAGCAGCCAGGTAATTTAAGACACCTTTGGCTACTTCGGGACTAACCCACAGGCACTCGAGAGCAGTAATAATACCATCCCTCCCGAAGGGAGTAGCATACCAGGGAATACCGGCATAGGGATATGGCCCATATGATGTTTCTGTTATCATAGTTACCATATCGGTGAACGAACGGTCTATCCAGTGGTTAAACTGTTCATTGGATGTAGTAATTTTACAGGTCGATTGATCGACGTAATCCAAAAAACGTTTGTGCTTTTTAACCGCTTTTCTGAAATTCAAAATTTTGGGCTTCGGTCTTTCATCTATCTCGAACGACAGGGTTGGAGAAACAATAAAACTTTGCCCGGGTAAGAGATGAATGGAATAAATAGCCCGGTTGTTTTCAATATAAGAAGGCTCGGGCTTTAAATAGATGGAAGTGGTTCTTTCAAGCCCATCAACACCCATATATGCCAGAAACATGCAATTCTTTTCAATTTTTCCCGGTAATTTTATACCTCTTTTTAGCCTTTCAGCACCACGAACTTCAAAAATATCTTTAAAATCCGCATCAAACAAAAGTTCGATATTAAATTCAACCTCTTCAAGTGCAAAATTATGAAAATATATCTGCTCATAATATACCGATTGCCACAACACTTTCTGCCGCATAATATGAACAAGATCTTTTTCAAGTCTCACACGCTGATCCTCCATAATATCGGGATTTGCAAGATCAACAAGAAACATTTCATTACGTTCCCTGAGATTTGAACTAAGAAATAAAGGAAGTTTTCCTTCTACTTTCAGTTGAAAATCGGAAATGAACCGGGTTCCTTCATGATAAATACCCTGAGCACTTTGTTTAAACTGATGTATATCACCATATTTATTAAGAATGGCAAAGGTATCATCATGTTTCAGCACATAAGTTTTTTCTTCGGTAAGTGAAGATGTGGCCAGTGTAAGAATGGTATCCTTATTCTGTTTTTTTTCCATATTCAACATTTTCAGAATGCTCAGCAATAATTTTTAAAATATCTTTCCTATCATTTTTGTTCAATAATTTATAAACTTCCAGGTAATCTTTTGTCATTCTTTGAACAGAAAAACGTCTTTCAAAAGTTTCCCTGATTTTTCCCCTGTTTAAGAGTGAAAGTTTTTCCACCGCATTCACAGCCTCCTCTCTGGAACTGACGATATAACCTGTGATACCCTCATCGACAACTTCGGGCACACTGCCGCACCTGTATGTAATAACAGGAGTACCGCAAGCCATCGCTTCAATCATTGCAAGTCCGAAAGGTTCAGGCCAGTCGATTGGAAAAATAAGACCCAAAGCATTTCCCAGAAGTTCCTGTTTTTCATTATCATTTACTTCTCCCACCATTTCAATCAGAGGATGGTTGAGTAATTTTTTAATCTTTGTTTGAAAATATTCACGGTCGGCCTTATCAACTTTAGCTGCAATACGTAATTGAATTCCCGCTCTGATGGCAATATCGATTGCCCTGTCAATTCTTTTTTCAGGTGAAATCCGGCCAACAAAAGCAAGATAGTTACCACTGTAAGCGCTAAAATTATAAAGGCTTAATGGCAGCCCATGATAAATTGTCTTTTGCCAGTTGGCACCTGGAAGAGGTTCTCGCTGAGAATCGGAAATAGAAACTACAGGAACCTGAAAATACTCATTATAAAGTGCCTGAAGTTCAGGAATATCAAGTCTTCCGTGCAATGTTGTAAGAAAAGGATAATTGTTCCTTCTGATAATCGGATAAAACAGATAATCAATATGAGAATGAATAACATCATACTGATGAGCGTCCCTTTCAATTTTTTCCATCATGGTAAAATGAGGTGCAAGGCTATCAACTGTATTTGCATTAAGTCTTAATGCAGAGTCGCAACATGCCACCAATTTTGCATTGGTTTCCGAATCCCCACTGGCATATAATGTAACATCATGACCCTGTGCTACCAGTTCCTCAGTGAGATAATGAACCACGCGTTCGGTTCCTCCGTAAAATTTTGGAGGCACACTTTCATATAGTGGAGAAATTTGTGCTATTTTCATTTTCATTCTTTTAGTGAATAACTTATTTCTGAATACACACCTGGTTCCTTTTCTGTCTGAATAATCACATACATGTTATCCAGCAGGATGAAGCATTTAAACTCTTTCAACCAGGAGTGTAATACAAAACATTCCTAAATTAAATCCATACTTTGTTTTAAAACTTTTTCTTGACAGGAAATAATTGTTCCAAAAAATAAAGAATTGGATACTAATACTTTTGCAAAATCCCGATGTGGAAAATTTCCACGGATTCACTCCCACTTCCTCGGGTACAGGGATTATTGCAGATGAGAAATTTCGGCAATTAACCGGCCCTGTAATTCAGAAGAACCATCAGGATAAAATTTCCCTTGCCATCCCATTTAGGGCCTGCTGAAAAACTCATGGATGTTCGGTTTTACCTAAGAGGTCATTGCTTATATAAACATATGATTGAAAAGTTTGACCTGGCAGGGTCGCATAATCCGCATCAACTATTTACTGTAAACATGTTATCCCTCTGGGATAATTTTAGACCAGAATAAATTAAATGCAGGCTTTTTTATGCCGTGCACTAAACATGTTTGCACATTATTCTTTAAAACAATCATTTATTTCATTCATTATCAATAATTAATACATTCTTCAGCAGGCCCTATTTATGTCCTTTCCAGTCGCTGAAAACACAACCTGCTTCAGATGCGATAAAGGCTCCTGCAGAAAATTCAATTGGTTGATCGTCCGAACAAATAAATCCATCGAATAAACCGGCTGCCACAAAACAGAGTTCAAGCGAAGTAGTATCAAGTTTCCTGCAACCAGTAGGAATAGAGTTACTACACAACAACCCTCATTTCAATATCCGGCATATAAGGCCAGTTCGTTAGATTTCAGGAGCATGGTTCAGTAGAAACTGCTCTGCCTCCACGTTCCAAAGACCTTTGGTATTTGAAACCAGGTTGGCCAGTTCTTTAAATAAAGGATCATTTTGTCCTGCCTCTTCAAAATCTTTAATGGCCATAAGCGGAAAACTTTTATGGGTGTAAATAAGCTTTTTCCCTCCTGGTATCTGGGGTAAATTTAAAGTGGTTTCAATGACTGCATTCAAGCCTCCAATATGGGTTACCAGTCCTGCCGGATCAAGGCCATTGGCCATACATTCCAGGGCTTCCACCATATCGTCGTTATTCCCGCCCGAAGTGCCGGTAATATGTGTGGCCGCATAATGTACATTATAGAAATTCATTTTTGCTGAAAATTCAGGATTAGAAGGACCCGCAAAAAAATTGAGGCAGCCGTCGAAATCGAGGATGGCATCCGCCTGTTCAATAATGGGAGCAACAGGAGCAAAGACAAATACATCGTTATATCCATTTCCGCCCGAGACTTCTTTTAGTTTTTCTACCGGATTATCCACATTTCCTGTATTCAGATACACCAGTTCAATGCCATTTTCCCTGGCCCATTTTACCGGAAAAATTTCAGCAGCACGATTCAGTCGTGACTGGTCAATATCAGTAATAACCAACAATGATGGTTTTCTGTCTTTTCGGTTCACCACATAATTGATTGCCGCAAGTCCCATAGGACCAACACCTGCCAGAATGGCCATTTTTCCACCATTAATAATTTCCATCTGGTGTACGTATGAACCTGGCCTGGTATGGTAATTTGCATGCATAGCACCAATTACGCAGCTCAATGGTTCGGACAGCGAAGCAGGATAGTATCCAGGACCATTATATGCAAGGAGGCAATCCTGCTCCAGAACATCTTTGGGAATAACAACATAAGTAGCGTCACCTCCAATATATGGATAAGAATAACCTGGTGCACTTAAAACTCCCAATGGTCCTTTTTCATAATAAATGGCAGGTTGAATGGAATATTTCTGTCCAGGCTTGAATTTATGTTTCCATTTGGCACCTACTTCCACTATTTCACCGGCGAATTCGTGTCCTATAATCACAGGATTTTCATTAATATTATCAGGTACACGTTTATGGTCAGCACCTTGTTTAGCTGCTTTGTAGCTCGACATGCAAATGCTGTCGGAAACTACCTTTGCCAGAATTTCATCTTCTTCAATTTCAGGAAGTTCAAATTCTTCAAGCCTTAAATCATCCTTTCCGTATAAACGGACTGCTTTTGCAGAAATGCCTTTACCCTTTTTTCTAATGGTATTAGTTTTAGCAGCATTATCTTTTCTATTCATTTTTTTCATTAATTTTAATTTGAAATCAAGTACCTGAAAGAATGAAATAAAGAAATTTTTACCTCAGCATATTCTGTCCGCCCGTTACCGGAACTGCCTGTCCGGTTTCATACTGCTGGTCGATAACATAAAAAATAGCTTTGGCAACGTCTTCAGCGGTACAACCCCGGCCGGCAGGGACCTGTGCTTCATAAAACGCTTTCACTTCATCGATGGTTTTGGCCCCTGGCACTTTCCCTGCATTTAAATACTGGACAAACAATCCTTTTTCAGGATGGCTCCACAGCGGTCCATCAAAAAAGTTACCCGGACAGATTGAATTTACCTTAATGTTATAAGGCATTAATTCAAGTGCAAAAGATTGGGTAAGACCTATTCCTCCAAATTTTCCCCCTGCATAGGCAAAATTTTTATTGCTTCCTTTCAATCCTGATTTGGAATTAATCTGGATGATATCCATAAAATGTTCAGGTTTAAACTGGTGTTGTGTTTTCATCACCTTCTGGGCATATTTTGCACACAGGAAATATCCTGTATAGTTCACTTTAGTCATCACATCGAAGGTAGCCGGATCCATTTCATCGAGGCTGCCGGCATGCAAAATACCGGCATTGGAAATCATTACATCAACTCCACCAAATTTAAGAACCGATTGCCGAACCATAGCTTCCACTGATTCCGCTTCAGCAACATTCACCTGAACAAAAAGAGCTTTGTTTGCCAAGCCAGCCTCATTGAACTGATGTGTAAATTCCTGCCCCTTTTCCAGATTTAAATCGGCAACAACTATATTGGCACCTTCATTAAAAAGAATTTGTGCGATACCGGCACCGAATCCCTGTGCCGCTCCGGTTACAACAATAGTTCTATTTTCAAGACGCCTTCTTTCTCTGACTCCCAAAGACACCTGCTTCCGATAATTTTCCACTTCCCAGCTTTCAATAAATGCAACTTGCTGAGGATTGAGCGGGTGCGGACCACCATAGTTTTGTGAAAATTTGCTGATTTGACAAAAATCATTCACCATATCTTTTAAAATTTCCACCGAAGCAGCAGAATTACCGGCAACAACCACCCCCATATTTTGAAGAAAAATCACTTTTGGCATCATTTCCCTGCGGTTTCTGAAGTCATCAATTTTTTTACGGATAATTTGAATTAATTCTTCTTCATTGTCATTATCTTCGATAAACACATATTCAGAACCACAATATACCACCTGGTCCGGATTAAACGGCTGAGAAATATTCCTTTCAAATGCTTTTTTATCTGCAATAAATTCACTGATAGCCGAATTGTGAAAAGCAGTGGCTATCTTTAATTCCTGCTCTGACAGCAGCATCCTGACAGCAGGCAATAATCTGAAGATTTTATCGGACATTTTCAGTTCTTCTGCCTCGGGCAATGCATTAAATGAATCTTTTAGCCTGGATTCAATACCAGCATAAATACTTTTTATTTCATCGGCAGAACCGGCTGCCACAAAAATTCCATGATTTTGAATTAAAACAACATGTGGATGGGATTGAAATTTTCGGTTATAATCTTGAATTTTATCCTCAACGACTTTAAAAAGAGTATATCCCGGATCGCAATAAGGAATAAACAACACCTCTTCACCAAAAATATCAACAGATTTTTCTTCAGCAAAATTGCTGCACAATAAACCGTTTCCTAAAGTAGAATGCGTATGCACTACATACGGATAACTAAATAGATTATGTAAAGAGGTTTCTACCGAAGGCCGTAAACCGGAGCCTGGGTTTATCCGGCTGTTGAGCAAGGCATTTTTAACCTCTTCCTCCCGCAGTAAAGGATCGCTTGAAAACTTCTGAGTTGAAATTTCATCAAGTTTTTGCCTGTCAAGAACACAGAATCCGATATTCATCAACATCCCTAAGATTTAAACCGCTGGCCTTTATCCAAATATTGATTCTCATTTTTATAAGATGTATTTCCTCCTCCGGCAATTACAAATTCCTTTTTCTTCCCGTAAAACCTCGATAACTCAATCAAATCCTGTATTTGCTGTTCCATGGTTTCTAATTCATTAAATTCAATGCTGAAACTATTTTATGTCAGCGAATCGGAAATAGGCAACCACTGCTTTTCCCAATTCTATAAATTTTCCCTTTTCATCAACCTTTGCTTTTTTACCTTTTAAATATCCTTCTTCTCCAAAGGCAATCAGGTATTGATGTGCGGCGATGACGGCAGCTCCTTGGTAATTGATTTCGCTCAGTTCCCGATCCAGTGAGACGCCTTCCCGGCAAGAAACCTTTAAAGGATCAAGCTGAGGCGTATTATGTTCGGTGCCCAATGTAATAATAAAGCCATTTTGATGAAAAAAAGAGACAAAATCTTTTAAAATTTCACAATTATTCCGTCCCGGTATCAATTCAATTGAAAAAATATTATTTCTTATTAATTCCTGAAGCAAACTTTCTTTGTTGGATTCATAGTCTGTAAAACCACCCTTTTCATCATCGAGCAACACAGGATAACAAGGGATACCTCCTGCATCTGTAATGATTTCTACTACTTCCTGCAAAGAAAGAAAAGCTTTTGGATCTTCAGGGACAAATGCTGTACCACCGGCTTTCAGGAGTTTATTTCTTATTTCATTTTCAATAAGCGCAATATTTTCCAGAGGTGATTTTAAATCCTTTCCGGAAAAAATTCTTTCAAACAATTTTTTTCTGCCCTCAGCCGAACGCTCCTTTTCAAAAACGGCTATTCGAATAGCCTGAGCCAGGTGTCTTTCACGAAAAAGTTCCTTGGCCAACTGCGTATGAATGGTAACCGGATTAAAATGAAGGTCAATCTTATTTTCTGCAAAAAAAGCATTTAGCTTCTCCACCATCTGGTATGTTTGCCGGTTACTCTCTTTTTGCAGGTTTTTTATCTTTTTTTCTGAAACTTCATTCATTTGAACAGGGTAACAGAGACCTTTTCCGCTAAAGTAGGTTCGCCCGGGGTTATTTGGATCATTCACCCGAATTTCTGCCTGCTGCAAATCAGATTGAAGCGCCATGAATTCGATATTAAATAAAGGAAATATTTTAAACTGCTTTGCCAGCAAAGCAAATTCAGGATAACCCTCAGTGGTATAAAAATCATTTATTCCAAGAATACTGATTCCCTCTTTCCGGGCCATTTGGAATGCCAGTCTAATATCGGGAAATGCACTGAACGAATGAGGAGTATGAATGTGTCCGTTTATTGCTGGAACTTCTGTTTTATTCTGACTTCTATACCAATCAAGCAATGATCTTGTATCAGGAAAACCATTAAAAATGTGTTGAGCTTGCATAATTTCCTTTAACCATTAATTGTACTGCAAAATAACAAATCTGTTTCATTTTGGCTGTCCTTTGGTATCCTGTTATTTACAAAAAAAAGAGAAAGTATTCTTTGGAAATATAAAAAAAGAAAATACTTTTGCAGTCCCGATTATTGTCCGTACTTAGAGATAGTTTAAAATATTGATTTCCTTAGGGTAACAGATTTCAGGGCCGGGCGAAATGCCATGAAAATACCACAGGAAGAAGTTAAATGTTGAACAAAAAATTAGTTTTAGTGGATACATTAAGTTATAAAACCGTTTCGGCCAACAAAGCCACCGTTAACAAGGAGTGGGTACTTGTTGATGCTGAAAACATGGTTCTGGGCCGTTTGGCCAGTGAGGTCGCAAGAATCCTCAGGGGCAAACACAAGCCCGAGTTTACGCCACATGTTGACTGCGGAGATAATGTTATTGTTATTAATGCAGAGAAAGTGCAGCTAACCGGGAATAAACTTAGCGACAGAGTACATCTAAGTCACAGTGGCTACCCTGGAGGTCAGCGGGCGCAATCACCCAAAGATATTTTGGCTAAATATCCCGGACGGCTATTGGAAAAAGCTGTAAAAGGTATGTTGCCAAAAAATAAACTGGGACGGCAGTTGTTTCGAAACCTGCACGTTGTTGTAGGTACTGAGCACAAATATGAGGCTCAAAAACCCAAAGTTATTGATTTAAGTACGAATAATTAAAGACAAATGGAAGTAGTTAATACAATAGGTCGCAGAAAAACAGCCGTTGCGCGCATTTATTTAAATGAAGGCAAAGGAAATATTACCATTAATAAACGTGAGTTTAAAGAATATTTTCCTACCACTACCCTTCAGTACATTGTTACCCAGCCGCTGAATATTGCTGAAGCAGTCGAGAAATACGACATTCAGGTAAATCTTGATGGCGGAGGAATAAAGGGACAAGCTGAAGCCTTACGGCTCGCTATTTCGCGGGCACTGATGAAAATTGACCCTGAAATCAGAAAGGAGTTAAAAGCAGCAGGTCTTGTGACGAGAGATCCACGTGAAGTGGAACGTAAAAAACCTGGTCGCCCGAAAGCAAGAAAACGGTTCCAGTTCTCAAAACGTTAATAGTTATTACATTGTATAATCATATGGATCTAAAACGGTTGAGACTTCCGATCAATCGGGACTACTCAACGGTTGCTTTTAGAATCATAAAAAAGTAAACAGATGCCAAAAGTATCATTTCAGGATTTATTGGATGCAGGTGCACATTTTGGGCACCTTAAAAGAAAGTGGAACCCCAGCATGGAGCCGTATATCTTCATGGAAAAAAATGGGATTCATATCATTGATCTGCAAAAAACAATAGTAAAGATCGATGAAGCAGCTGCTGCAATAAAGCAGATTGCCAAATCAGGTCGAAAAGTACTTTTTGTTGCCACAAAAAAGCAGGCAAAAGAATTGGTTTCCGAACAGGTAAAAAGCGTTGGTATGCCTTATGTAACCGAGCGTTGGCCAGGTGGTATGCTAACCAACTTTCCAACCATCCGGAAAGCAGTGAAAAAAATGATGTCAATCGACAAGCTGGCTAAAGATCCTAGCTGGGATAACCTTTCAAAGAGGGAGAAACTTCAGATTGGACGCCAGCGTGCAAAACTTGAAAAAGTATTGGGCAGTATTGCTGATCTTAACCGATTGCCGTCGGCTTTATTTATTGTTGACGTGTTGAAAGAAAAAATTGCTGTACGTGAAGCGCAAAGGCTTGGGATTCCTGTTTTTGCAATTGTAGATACCAATTCCAATCCCAACGGAATCGATTTTGTGATTCCCGCCAATGATGATGCCTCACAGTCGATAAAACTCATTGTGGGAGCCATGGTAGAAGCTGTTGCTGAAGGCTTGAATGAACGTAAAGCTGAAAGAAAAGACGAAGATGAAGCTCCACGTAAAAAAAGCCGTAAAAAGCTAAAAAGGGAAAAAACACCTGAACCGGAGCTGGTTGAAGATGATGAAGCTGGTGAAGATGTTGAAGAATCAAACGTTAGTGAAGACGAAGAAGAATAGCGAGCAGTTATTTGCTGTATAAACACATTTTAAAAATACGTTTTATGTCATTTACAACAACCGACGTAGTAAAACTGAGAAAAGTTACAGGCGCAGGGATGATGGATTGTAAAAATGCCCTTGCAGAAGCCGATGGTAATTTCGACAGAGCTCTCGAAATCATTCGGGAAAGAGGGAAACTGGTGGCCAGTAAGCGTGCCGACAGGGAAGCAACCGAAGGTGCTGTACTTGCAAAAGTAACCGACGATAAAAAATTCGGCGCACTGGTGGTTTTAAACTGCGAAACTGACTTTGTAGCAAAAAATGAAAATTTTGTTGCATTCACAAGGAATATACTGGATCTGGCACTACAGCACAAACCTGCAAATCTGGAGGAACTTAAAAACCTTCAGCTTGAGGGAAGAAGTATTGATACACAGGTTACAGAACAAACAGGTGTAATCGGAGAAAAAATTAATCTTTCCTATTATGGCAAAATTGAGGCTGAACATGTAGCAGGATATATTCATCCGGGAAATAAATTGGCTACTCTTGTTGGCTTTAGTAAAGCCGGTGTAGATGAACAGGTATCTAAAGACATCGCCATGCAGGTAGCTGCAATGTCGCCTGTATCGGTTGATACCGATACCATCCCCCAGAATGTAATAGACAAGGAACTGGAAATAGCCAGAGAGAAATTCCGTCAGGAAGGTAAGCCGGAAGCCATGCTTGATAAAATTGCCCAGGGAGCCCTCCAAAAATGGTACAAAGAAGTCACCCTGCTGAATCAGGCTTTTATTAAGGATGGAAAAATTACTGTAAAAGAATACGTGTCAAATTACGATAAAGAATTAAAAGTTACGGGATTTGAACGTTTTGGATTGGGCGACTAATCTTGTTCATAATGTAATTTAGAAAAAAGCTATCCTTTAAAAGGATGGCTTTTTTTGCTTTAAAGAATTAGTTCCTTATAACCATTAATATTGTTTTTCAATTTTTTAGTCGTCTAATAATTTCAATTACAAAATTTAATCCAGCTGTTGTTCGGAAATCTGGCGCATTCCAAGTCATAAGCAGCACTCCCGGTAAGGGAATGAACTCTTCCGGCCGGTTAATGCGGAAAGGGAAATGTTCCAATGAAAAAATAAGTGCCAGCAAATACAGGAATACCTTTCAGGCTTTGTACCAAAGAAGAGGCGGAGGCTTCAAATTTCTTGAATGAATAATACCGTGTAAGAATTGCAGAAAAATGACCAGTAAGGCTTCGATTACAAAATAAAAAACCCGGAATCCTATTCCGGGTTCTGACTTTCATATATTTAAATTAAATATGTATCACTTCATCGTAAGCAGCGGCAGCAGCTTCCATAACAGCTTCGCTCATTGTAGGATGTGGATGGATGGTTTTAATGAGTTCATGACCCGTTATCTCCAGTTTTTTAGCTACAACAAGTTCAGCAATTATTTCGGTAACATTTCCACCGATCATATGAGCACCAAGCAATTCTCCATATTTTGCATCAAAAATCAATTTCACAAAGCCCTCTTTCTGTCCTGCTGCACTGGCTTTTCCACTGGCTGTATATGGAAATTTACCCACCTTCACCTCATATCCCTGTTCTTTCGCTTTGGCTTCAGTAAGCCCAACCGATGAGATTTCAGGATTGGTATAAGTACAAGCAGGAATATTCTTATAATCAATAGGGTCAGGATTTAATCCTGCAATTTTTTCGATACACACAATTCCTTCAGCTGAAGCTACATGAGCAAGTGCAGGACCTTCCAGAATATCGCCAATGGCATAAATGCCTTCAACATTGGTACGATAAAATTCATCCACTTTTACTCTTCCGTTAAGGGTTTCTACCCCCAAATCATCAAGTCCGATATTTTCTGTATTGGGAGTAATGCCCACAGCTGATAAAACAATATCGGCTTCAATTATCTCTTCTCCTTTTTTAGTTTTAACCGTTACTTTGCATTTTTCACCCGAAGTATCAACCACTTCAACCGTTGAATTGGTCATTACTTTCATTTTCATCTTCTTAAATGATCGCTCAAGCTGCTTTGCCACTTCTTCGTCTTCATTGGGCACCAAAGTTGGCATAAATTCTACCAAAGTTACCTGAGTACCGATTGACTGGTAAAACCAGGCAAACTCGCTGCCAATAGCTCCTGAGCCCACAACTACCATACTTTCAGGTTGTTTTTCAAGCGACATTCCTTTACGGTATCCAATTATTTTTGTTCCATCCATCTTTAAATTTGGCAGCTCGCGCGAGCGTGCACCGGTAGCCAGAATAATATGTTTTGCAGATACTTTTTTTTGTTTTCCCGATTCATCAGTAACTTCCATTGTGTTCTTTGCAGTCAGCTTGGCTGTGCCATAAATGGTTTCTATTTTATTTTTTTTGAACAGAAACTGAATTCCGTTGCTCATCCCATCGGCTACATTCCGGCTGCGTTTTATCATCCCTGTAAAATCAGGTTTTACTTCTCCTGATATAGCCACTCCATAATCAGCTGCATGAACAGCATATTCATAAGCCTGAGCACTCTTCAGCAACGATTTGGTTGGTATGCATCCCCAGTTAAGGCAAATTCCCCCCAGTTTTTCACGTTCAACCACTGCTACCTTAAGTCCTAGTTGAGCAGTTCGGATAGCAGTGACATATCCTCCCGGGCCGCTTCCGATAATAATTACATCGTAATCCATATTTAAATTATTTATTATTGATTTTAATTATTACAACATTGTTATTGCTGAAATGGTTTTGAATAAAATATTTTCTTACTTAAACAAATGCTGCTTCATTTTTTAATTCATCGGGTGCTTTAAGTTAAATCTTCAACAGTAATCAAATGTCCAAAAACTATCTAATAATACCAAATCTGTCTCATAAAATGTGTAAGGAATCAGAAAGTGGACTTACTCAGGTTCAAAAAATAAGTATAAAGTTCTCCGGCAGCAGCAAATGAACTTAATTCATTGTTAATTACCCTTTGCTCATACTCTTTAATCTTTTCTTTCATCAGGGGATGCAGATAAAAGCTTTGCTTGATTTGTTCCTCAATAGTTTCGTGCATCCAGAAAGATGACTGAGCATTTCTTTTCCGTGCAAAATATCCATTTTTAACAGTTAAATTTCTATAAGCTTCTATAATCTTCCACACATCATCAATTCCTGATCTTACAAGAGATGAACATGTAAGAACCTGTGGAATCCATTCCGATTCCTTTTTGGGAAAAAGATGTAAGGCATTTTGAAATTGTCTTTTTGCAATTGAAGCCTTTTCCTTATTAATGCCATCGGCTTTATTTATGGCTATTAAATCAGCCATTTCCATAATGCCCCGTTTAATTCCCTGCAGTTCATCACCAGCACCGGTAAGCATCAGTAAAAGAAAAAAGTCGGACATAGAATGAACAGCCGTTTCACTTTGCCCCACTCCCACCGTTTCAATAAAAATATGATTAAATCCTGCTGCTTCACAAAGAACTATAGTTTCACGTGTTTTTCTGGCTACCCCACCCAAAGAACCAGCCGACGGACTGGGTCTGATATAGGCATTTTTATCAACCGCCAATTCTTCCATGCGGGTTTTGTCACCAAGTATACTACCCTTCGATCGTTCACTGCTAGGATCAATAGCCAAAACAGCAAGTTTTTCTCCCTTACTTGTTATTAATTTTCCCAAAGCTTCAATAAATGTACTCTTCCCCACTCCAGGTATTCCGGTAATACCAACTCGAATTGAATTCCCGCTATAGGGCAGACATTTTACTATTATTTCCTGTGCTATTCGCTGATGTTCCGGCCGGGAACTTTCAATTAAAGTAACTGCTTTACTTAAAAGAGCAATATTTGAATTAAGAATCCCTTCCACATACTCTTCTATCGGCAGTAGATTTCTTTTTTTTTCAAGAAACCGTTTTACAGAATGGGTATCAACCGAAGAAGGCTGTTCAATTCCCCGGTTAACGTTTAAAAACTTATTTTCAGAAATGCTTCTAATATGCTTATTATCTTCTGACATTACAATTCTTAAGAACAATTGCCAACAAAAGTAACTTATTCACATTAGAAATAAAAAAAGTGCTGCAGGCAAAACCTGGCAGCACCAATATTATGTGATCCTGAACATGTTAAATCTAATTTTTCATGTTGTAATGTTACAAGAAATCCGCAACATGTTGGTTGGAGTTTTCGGATCATTTGTAATCACTGTTATTGACTTACTCTGCCGTCCGCGTTTACCCCTTGAATCGAAAGTAACTTTTATGGGTGCGGATTCTCCTGGTGCTATAACATTTTTGGAAGGTGCAACTGCAGTACATCCGCATGATGAACGGATATTGCGAATTATCAATTCTGACTTGCCATTATTGGTAAGGGAAAAAATATGCTCTTTTTTGTCTCCTTGTTTCATGTCCCCAAAATCGTGTGTGGTTTCTGAAAATGCAGCAACAGGAGCCCTTTCCAACTCTTCAGACGTAAGTTTAGAAAAATCTTCTTCAATTGTAGCACTTACACCTAAAGATGCACGATAATCATTACTTCCGTCAAGTGAAAGGTAAATGCGATGAGATGCAAATCCATAGGTATTTGCTTCTTTTGCATTATAGGTAACTTCCAGTTTTGCTTTTGCTTTTGCAGGTATAACCTGAGGTTCAAGTTTGGCGACCAGGTGTTTTGGAACCGTACGGAATTCAACTTTTATGGGTTTATCGGAATCATTAACCAATTCAATATCTTTTGTCTGAATATCGTTTTCAGTCAATCTGCCGAAAGAAATATGATTTGTTTTCACCCTGAGTGAACCTATTTCACGGGGGTAGAGTTCTTCTACTGTTTTTTCACGTTCATCAACACTCCCGGTAATACGCAAAACGGTTGTTCCGTTTTCGGCATTGGAACTTACCATAATGGTTTTATTAAAAGAACCGGGTCTGTTTTTTGGATCGTAACTTACCTGAATTTCTCCAGTACCATCCGGAACAACAGGCTCACGCGTCCATTTTGGTGTTGTACATCCGCATGAGGCCTTAACATTGTTCAATACCAGAGGCACCGCCCCTTTATTCGTAAATTTAAATGAAGTAGTTTGAACACCATCCGATTCTTTAAATGCTCCAAAATCATGCTCGAGATTCTCAAACACGATTTGAGGCTTCTGGGCAGAAGTCGTAAAAGCCATATGCACAAGCCCCACAACAGCCAAAAAATAGATTAATTGTTTCATATGCTTATTGTTTTAAAAATTTAGATTTATTAGCTTTCTTTGTTTAAACAAAATTACGCAGTGTTTTTTCAATTGGTGTTAATCATTGCTTTATATTTTGTTAATAAAGTGTTATTGCTTAAATAGAACCAGTTATCGTTATTCTGACCAGAAACAGATAGTATGAAGAGAAAAACCTTAACATATGTTGTCATACTTGCAACCATTACTGTTGCCGGTGCTTTATTTCTCCAGTTTCTGTTTCTCCGGCATTCATACAATTTTTCGGAAAAGCAATTTAAAGAAAGTGTAACTATAGCATTGAAAGAAGTATCATGGCAGTTGCTGTCATCCAGCGGGTATCTGGCCAGCTTCGACAGCATTGCTCCGGTAGAAATTGTATCGAAAAGCTATTATCTGGTAAATGTAAATGCACCCATTGATTATGAATTGCTTAAATTTCACCTTACAGAAGAATTACATAAGCATCAAATTTATATCGATTTTGAATTCGCAGTAAACAATCCTGAAACCGGAAGATTGGAGCAGAAAACGTTAGTTACATCCAAAAAAGAAGAAGAAGTATCAAATTTTAGTTTCCCTCAACCTGATGATAACAACAGTTACTATTTTGCCGTTCATTTCCCCGATCGCTCCTCTTATCTTCAATCCAGTTTATCAATCTGGTATCTTTTTACTATTCTTTTACTTGTAATTATTCTGTTTTTTGGCTATACGCTTTCGGTTATTATCCGTCAACGACAGCTGTCACAAACTCAAAAAGATTTTATAAATAATCTGACACATGAACTAAAAACACCCATCTCTTCCATTGCTCTTTCGGCAAAAGTCCTTAATGAAGAAAAGATACTGCAAAATCCAGATCGGTTATTTAAATATGCTCAGATAATTCTGGAACAAAACAACCGGTTATCGAAAAACGTAGAAAAAGTGCTGAATCTGGCCTTGCTTGAAAAAACCAAACTTCACCTTAATAAGGAAAAAATTGAACTCAATGAATTTCTTGTTACTGTTGTAGAATACTTCAAACAATCGGATTCAGGCCGGAAAGCCTTAATTCACCTAAAAAAGGCTTCGACTCCAATTTACATAATTGCCGATAAATTTCATTTCACAAACCTGGCGTTAAATATTCTCGAGAACAGCGTAAAATATAGTGAAAAACCACCTGTTATAAATATAGAAGCATTTAAAATAAAAGTGAATATTTTTATACGCTTTACAGATAATGGAATTGGAATTTCAAAAAAATACCGCAAAAAAATATTTAAACGTTTTTACCGGATTCCTACAGGAAATGTGCATAATGTGAAAGGTTTTGGACTGGGCCTTGATTACGTCAGAAAAATTATAAAAGCACATCAATGGGAAATAAACGTTGATGAAAATCCTAAAGGAGGAAGTATATTTACATTAAAAATACCTGTAAAAAAATGAACAGCATGATTAAGCTTTTATTAGTGGAAGACGATGATGCCCTTCGGTTTATTGTAAAAGACAATCTGGAGCAAAATGATTACCTGGTCGATATTGCAGAAAATGGGCAGGAGGCGATTGAACTTTTTGAAAAAAAAGAATATCATCTGATTATACTCGATGTCATGCTTCCAAAAATTGATGGATTCAAAGTAGCAGAGTATATCCGGAAAGTGAACGATAATATTCCTATTATTTTTCTTACGGCCCGATCAATGACTGAAGATAAAATTACCGGGTTAACTATCGGTGGTGATGACTATATTCCCAAGCCATTCAGTATGGAGGAGTTGTTGCTGAAGATCAAAATATTTCTGAAAAGAAGTAACTTATTGCCTCCTGAAGTATACAAACCCGATATTCCAAAACAAATTGGAAGATTTTCCTTTTATCCTGATGAGCTCATCCTGTCAATAGATGATCAAACACGAAAACTAACAGTTAAGGAAATGGAATTGATAAAATATTTTTCTGAATATCCCAATAAAGTTCTGAACAGAAATGAAATTCTTGATAAAGTATGGGGATCAAACGATTATTTTCTTGGACGTAGCCTCGATGTATTCATTTCACGCTTAAGAAAGTACTTTAAACCCGACCCAAACATTAAAATAGTAAATTTACATGGAATAGGATTTCGTTTTTCAGTAAAAAAAGAAGAAAATTAACAATCCTCATAAAAAGAAAAACAGGGAGTCACTTGGAAGAATTAAAAAAACAGCTATTTTTGCAGTCCTAAAATTTAAGTCAGTAATAATTAGAAAAATAAGCAACGATGAAGAGAACATTTCAGCCATCGAACAGAAAAAGAAAAAACAAACACGGCTTCAGGGAAAGAATGGCTACAGCAAACGGCAGGAAAGTTTTGAAAGCACGCCGCGCAAAAGGGCGCAAAAAACTGACAGTTTCCGACGAACCAAGGCATAAAAAATAATTTATCCTAATATCTGTGTATAGGGAGAAGGTAAAGAGTTACAATTCTTTACCTTTTCGTGTTTATATGCAACATAATTTCTTTGTTTTTCGTTGTTTTACCAATCAAATCATTGGAAACAAATAAGAGTATGCGTTCATCGAGGTTTCTTACCAGCCGTACTTTCCTGATTCAACTTGCTATAGCTATAGCAATTGTACTGGTGCTTATTTTTCTAACTCTAAAGGGGCTGGAAATTTATACCCGCCATGGCCAGTCACATCCAGTTCCTGATTTTTCAGGTATGAGTCAGCAGGAAGCAAAGAAAATCGCACTAAACAACAACATGAGAATTGAAGTTATTGATTCTGTGTTTGTAGAGGATACCCCACCCGGGGTGATTGTAGATCAATTGCCTGAAGCAGGACACGGCATCAAGCAGGACCGCATTATTTTTGTTTCCATAAATTCTACTCAACCCGAAATGGTTACTGTTCCGCAACTTACAGATATATCATTCCGCCAGGCACAGGTTTTAATAGAAAACAGCGGCCTTCAGGTTGGTCAAATTATGTACAGACCTTCTCAGTTCAACAACCTTGTTTTGGAGGTCCAGCTCGATTCACAAATTGTAAAACCAGGCCAGATTCTACCGAAAGGTTCCAACATCGATTTGGTGATTGGACGTGCCCAGGGAAATATATTCACTCCACTTCCTGATTTAAAGGGCCTCATTTTAACCGATGCTGAAGAAACCATTACAAATGCCATGCTAAATACCGGAGTAGTAATTTTCGACAACTCCGTTGTTACAGGAACTGATTCACTGGAGGCCAGAGTTTGGCGACAAAGACCCAGTCCTGATAATAACTCATCTGTACTGTTGGGTTCATTCATCGATTTATGGGTGACAGTTGATTCACTAAAAATTCCCGATGAATAAGAAACTAATTTCTAATTATGACTATTTATCTGGAAGATAAGGACAATAAAGGCGAACCGGAGGATGATGGTTTATTTGAGCATTACCGATTCACTGTAGATCCGGGGCAATCACAATTACGCATTGATAAATTTCTTTCGAACCGAATCAATAATGTATCGCGCAGTAAAATTCAGGCTGCTGCTGAAGCCGGAAATATCCTGGTTAATAACAAACCGGTAAAGGTGAATTACACTGTTAAACCAAATGATGAAATCCGGATAGTGATGGAATACCCCCGGCGTGAGCTGAAGATCATTCCCGAAGATATTCCATTAAATATAGTTTTTGAAGACCAGCATCTAATTGTATTAAATAAACCTGCCGGACTGGTTGTACATCCAGGTCACGGGAATTATACCGGGACACTTGTAAATGCTCTTGCCTGGTATTATAAGGATTTATCCTTATTTAAAAGCGAAGATCCCCGCCCTGGTCTGGTACACCGAATTGACAAGGATACATCGGGATTAATGGTTGTGGCAAAAACAGAAAAGGCAAAGATAAATCTGGCACTTCAGTTTTTTGAAAAATCAACCGAACGCCGTTACCATGCCCTGGTTTGGGGAATTCCAAAAGAGCAGGAAGGTACCATTACAGGAAACATTGGCCGCAGTCTTAAAAACAGACAGGTATTTACTGTTTTTCCTGAGGGCGAGTATGGTAAACATGCAGTTACACATTATTCTGTTTTAAAAACGATTGGTTACGTCAGCATGGTGGAATGCCGCCTGGAAACTGGCAGAACTCATCAGATAAGGGTTCACATGAAATACATCAACCACCCCTTGTTCAACGATTCCACTTATGGTGGCGACCAAATCCTTCGTGGAACTACTTTTACCAAATACAAACAATTTGTGCATAATTGCTTCAAAATACTGCCGCGTCAGGCGCTGCATGCCAAAACACTGGGTTTTAAACATCCCGAAACAGGCGAAAACATGATATTTAATTCGGAGCTGCCGGAGGATATGTCAACAGTAATTATTAAATGGGAAAATTATATTGCAAACAGAAATGAACAGTAAACCAAATGTAGCAGTTTTAGCCGGTGGCGATTCATCGGAATATATTGTATCGGTTAAAAGCGGCGCCAATGTTTTTGCCGCAATTGATAAACAAAAATTTACTCCATGGCTTGTGCATATGAAGGGCAATGAATGGATGGTAACCACTAATGAAGAAAAGTTGACCGTTATTGATAAAAACGACTTCAGCTTCAGCCTTAACGGAATAAAGCACCGGTTCGATTTTGTTTATATTACAATCCATGGGACACCAGGAGAAGACGGTATCCTGCAGGGGTATTTCGAACTGCTTGGAATTCCTTATTCTACCAGCAATGTTCACGCTTCATCTCTCACTTTCAATAAATGGTTTTGTAACAATTATCTTAGGAATTTTGGCATTAAAATGGCCAAATCTGTAAAGGTTAACAGAAAAGAACACGTAGATGTTGCCCATATCGTTAAAGACCTGGGGCTTCCTTTATTTGTGAAACCCAATTCCGGTGGCTCCAGCTTTGGTGTTACCAAGGTGAAAAATGAAGACGATCTGCTTTCAGCATTGGATAAAGCATGGAACGAAAGCAACGATGCCCTGATAGAAGAATTTGTTCAAGGTGCTGAATTTACATGTGGCCTGGTGCAATTTCAAAATGACACGCTTATTTTCCCGGTTACAGAAATCATCCCAAAAAATGAATTTTTTGATTTTGAAGCAAAATATACTCCCGGAGCAACTGCTGAAATTACACCTGCACGACTGCCAAAGCATCTGTACGATAAATGCCGGCAACTAAGTGCCCGAATTTATAACCTCTGTCAGTGTTCAGGTATTGCGCGGGTAGATTTCATTTTAAACAAAGAAGAATTCTACTTCCTTGAAGTCAATACTACACCCGGTATGACTGCCACCAGTTTCATTCCTCAGCAAATAAAAGCCATGGGACTTTCATTAACCGATATTCTTTCGCAAATCATTGAAGAAAAACTTATGAAAAAACAATAAACATTTGTGGATAAAATCAGTTAACAACTAAACTTTTTAAATTGGCTCACCCCTGAGGTTATTTTGTAATTTTAGGCCCCGGAAAACAAAAATCATACGCTGAAGTACCGGGGCTGTAAAACAAAATAAGTATCATGGGAACCGATAAAAAAACAAGAAATTTCAACTCCCCCAAACATCAATCCGGGATGTCGATTGACGATATCAATGCTCAGTACGGAAAGCTGCCTCCTCAGGCCATAGAGGTAGAAGAAGCTGTTTTGGGTGCCCTTATGCTGGAGCGTGATGCCTATGTGACTGTAGCCGATATTATTGATACTTCCAGCTTTTATAAAGAAGAACATCAGAAAATATTTGAAGCAATAAAAGAACTTTCTACACATGAAAAACCTGTTGACCTCCTTATGGTTACACAGGAATTAAAAGACCGTGAACAGTTGGAGGTAGTGGGAGGCCCGGGTTATATTACCCAACTTACCCGTCGAGTGGCTTCAGCTGCCCATATTGAATTCCATGCCCGGATAATTGCCCAAAAATTTATTCAGCGTGAGCTGATCAGAGTTTCTTCTGAAATACAAACCAGGTCGTATGATGATACTCTTGACGTGGATGATTTGATTGACTTTTCGGAATCATCTCTATTCCAGGTCGCTGAAAGAAACATTAAAAAAGAAACTGTTCCCATTAAGCCTGTATTAAATGAAGCCATTCTGCAAATAGAAAAAGCCAGGCATCAAAAAGACGGGCTTAGCGGTGTGCCTTCCGGATTTACTGCCCTCGACCGTATAACCTCAGGTTGGCAAAAAACCGATTTAATAATTGTTGCTGCACGTCCTTCAATGGGAAAAACTGCTTTTGTACTCAGTATGGCACGCAATATGGCAGTAGACCATAACCGTACAGTTGCCATTTTTTCACTGGAGATGTCTTCTCTGCAGCTTGTAAACCGACTCATTTCCTCTGAAACGGAACTTGGAAATGATAAGCTAAAAACAGGAAGACTCGAAAACTACGAATGGGAACATTTAAACCGTAAAATATCCAACCTTGAAAAAGCGCCAATTTTTATTGACGACACACCCGCCCTTTCTATATTTGAATTCAGGGCAAAATGCCGCCGGCTTAAAATGCAGCACGATGTACAGGTAGTAATTGTGGATTACCTGCAATTGATGACCGCCGGTTCCGATAACCGCGGAAGCCGCGAACAGGAAGTAAGCTCCATTTCCCGCTCACTTAAGGCTATTGCCAAAGAACTGAACATACCCATTCTGGCTCTTTCCCAGCTTAACCGATCGGTTGAATCACGGGAAGGAAAGCGTCCCCAGCTTTCCGACCTTCGTGAATCGGGAGCCATTGAACAAGATGCCGATATTGTTACCTTTATTCACCGGCCGGAATATTATGGAATTACTGAAGACGATTCAGGAAATTCGCTGATGGGAGTAGCAGAAATTATTATAGCCAAGCACCGAAATGGTGCAACCGGCGATGTTCATCTTTCATTTAAAAAAGAACTGGCTAAATTCAGCGACATGGGAACAAGCTTTAGTGATGGCTTTAACTCGTCCAAGACATTTAGTTCAAAAATGAACCAGGAAGAAGAAGAAAATGCATCAGGTGCCGGTATTTCAGGCAACCATCATTTCGATAAAGGTCAGAATCAGGATGTTCCTTTTTAAAAACGGCAATCCGGTTACCGGGTAAAATTCTCCGGTAATTCCTGACCCTTACCCGATTGATAACAACAACTAAATCAATAAAACAAAATTTAACTGAATTGCCTTTGAAAAAGCCCCGGAAATGTTTCATCTTTGTTAATTATTGGAATAAAGCAATTATGAAATCCAGATGTTTTTCAGATACTCATCCATTTAAACTAAACCCTCTAAAACATAGGGATTCCATCCGACCATTAAAAAATTAAAATTTATACGGATGAAAACAAAGATTTTATTTACGATAATCATCCTGCTGTTTGTAATTCAGACACAGGCTATCTCTTTACTGATACCAATGGACGAGAAGCAACATGACCATCTTAAATCGTATGGGTTGGCATATTGGGTTCTTCAACAGGATATGGAAGTAAAATGGTTGCTGAATTACCGAGGAGGAAGTTTTCTTATGCAACATCATCCCGAAATAGAGAATGAGTGTGTAGTCAGAGGAGTATCCTTTGAAACCTTAACTGATGCACAGGCTTCTGCCCTGTTAAATGAAATTGCCCGGCCCGAAGTCAATCAGGATGCTGTAAGTATGAATAAAGCGCCAAAAATAGCAGTATATACTCCTCCCAATAAGTTACCCTGGGATGATGCGGTAACCCTGGTACTTACCTATGCCGAAATTGAATATGATGTTATATATGATGAAGAAATTCTGAACGGTAAACTTTCTGAATACGACTGGCTCCACCTCCATCACGAAGATTTCACAGGGCAGTTTGGTAAATTCTGGAGAACTTATCAGCATATGCCCTGGTATCAGCAGGAAGTAAGCATTAATAAAGAACTGGCAGCAAAGCTTGGGTTTCTGAAGGTCTCCGAAATGAAATCATTTGTCACCCGTGAAATGGATAAATATGTTTTAAACGGTGGATTTTTGTTTGCCATGTGTGCCGCTACCGACACCTACGATATAGCCAGGGCAGCTACCGGAATCGATATTGCAGGCCCCATGTTCGATGGCGATCCTGCCGACCCGCAGGCACAGGATAGGCTGGATTATTCCAAAACTTTTGCCTTTGAAAACTTCCGGCTGGAAATGGATCCAAATGTATATGAATTTTCAAATATCGATGTAACGGAAAGCCGTCGGGTAATTAGGGAAAACGATTTTTTTACCCTTTTTGAATTTTCTGCCAAATGGGATCCCATACCCACCATGTTGTGCCAAAACCACCAGAAAATGATAAAAGGATTTATGGGCCAGACTACGGCATTCCATAAAGAAGTCATAAAACCGAATGTACTTATCATGGGAGAAAACAAGCCGGCAGGGGAAGCACGGTATATACATGGTGAAAGAGGAAAAGGGTTCTGGACCTTTTACGGAGGGCACGACCCTGAAGATTACCGCCACCTGGTGGGAGACCCGCCTACCGATTTAAACCTGCACCCCAATTCCCCGGGGTACCGTCTGATACTTAACAATGTCCTGTTTCCTGCTGCTAAAAAGAAGAAAAGAGAAACCTGAATACAAATTCCAGTTTAACTAAAAGAATACCTCTTTTAGGAGATTCCCCTACCAATTTAAACCTGCACATTTATTCTTAAAAATCGTCCCTAAAAACAGTTAAGTTAGTCCACTAAAGCTGGTGAAATTGATTATCCTTTTAATGGAATTTCATTACTTTACTCATATGCAGCAATAAAAACAGAGGCTGCCTTTATAGACAGCCTCTGTTTATGAATCATTTTAATTTTACTAAAGCTTTATTGTTTAGTAAGCGTAAAATTATAAGCTCCCCAGGATCCCTGATCTATACCAATCGTAAAAACCATAGTATACGTTCCATTACAGGTATTAAGTCTTCCTGTTCCTTCATATTTATATCCAGTATAAGGTAAATCCCAAGGTGCAACATCTGAAGCAAGAACAGTTTCTTCAGCAGTTACACTAAAATCAACCGGATTTATAATCATTTTTAGTGGTCCTTGATCTTCAACCAGACCTTCCATAGCTGCCAGTCCTGCAACATAAACAATATAGGGATCGTTTTCATCGGCAGTAATAGTTACACTACCTGATGCATTCCAGTCGGAAGGAGGAGAAACTGCCCTGTAACTACCTGTTACTGCCTCCACATCATATTGACATGGAACATCAATTCTGATATCAGTAATTGCCTCTTCGTTTTCAAAATTCTGAAGGGCAGTAATCAAACCTGAACCAACAGTTCTGATTTCTTTACCCCCAATGTTTTGATATATCGGATACACCTTGTCTCCGATTACCATATTGACATAAAACGTCAGGTAATCACTGTAGTCAATATCTTCTCTGGAATTTAACTGAGGTACAGCTTCAATAACATCATCCATATTAACAGAAAAAGAGAATGGCAGCGAAGTAATATCATCAATTAATAAACCCGCATTGGTATGATCTCCATTATAAGCTACCATCAGCATAAGCTTATCAAACTGAGGCTCAAAAAGCACATCAATCTTTCCTTCTACAACAAAAGCATCAAGGTTTCCCGGTAAAATAATTGTAGATGTTGTAGTATCCATAACCATATAAGCCACTCCCCCTTCTTCGAAAGTGTCAGGCATAGGTCCATTCTCGTCGGTCTCACATCCATTCAGAATAATGACACCAACCAAAAGCATGATTATATAATAAATCGACTTCATATCGTTAAAATTTTAAAGTTTACTAATTATCCCAGAAGATTTTATACTGAGAGATATTTTTTTGAGCCGGCGCATTACTATTCAGGGACAATTCATCTGCACTGTATGGGAAAGAAAGGGCATAGGCACGGCTCGACTGTACCGGAACCTGTCCGCTTCCATCAGGCCCGCCATCAGCAATCGCTCCCATAGTATTCGGATCAAACAACACCGGATACCCTGTCCGCCTGTAATCATTATAGGTTTCAATAGGCGTACCAAACAGGGAAATCCATTTTTGAGTCATAATAATTTCCAACTTTCTTTCATCACTGGCATTATTATAAAGTGTCATTACAGAATTAACATAAGTTGTATCTGCTCCTGAACCTTTAATTGCAGGTGCATCAGCTCCTGCCATTTCAGTAACGCGGTCAACCAAACTGAAAGAAGCGTTAATCGCATCTTCAAGAAGTGCTCCTGCATCGGCTCCCGGATTTTTTCCTTTTAATGCCAGTTCTGCTTTCACATAAAGAATATCCGCATTGGTAATCATCCGGAAAGGCGCAGCGCCAGTACCGGCAGAAATTCCCAATGCTGCTGAACGATCGAGGGTAGGATCATTGTTAAATGCACCTCCAACCGGGTAAAGCCCCATCATGGTGAAGGTTTTCCGTCCTGAACCATCACGGTGGGAGCCTACTGAACCAAAATAAATGGAAACAAAATATCCATTCCTGTATTCCGGTAATGTTTCTGTTTCCGGATTATCTTCATCCAGTTGTTCCGCAAAATAATAAGGAATACGGGGATCTTCAATCCCAACAAAAATATTATCATTCTCTCCCTTTAATATTTCATAAAACCAGGGGCTGATGTAATTACTTATCTGACCTCCTGCATATTCCGACACAAAAGCTGGGTTCCTGTTATCGGGAGCCACCGACGTGCCAAACGGAACCATAAAATTATCATCCGGTCCAATCAGCTCATCCTCCAACAGTGCATTAACTTTGCTTTGATCATACAAATCGGTAAACTGAACTTTATTATACATTACCAACTGAAGCGATTTTGCGGCCTTTACCCATTTATCCATATTTCCCCCATAAATAAGGTCATCGCTCCCCGGAACATTAAAATTCACAGCTTCCTCGTTTTGTAAATCTGCAATCGCCTCTTCCAGCAGAGCAAACAGAGAAGTATAAATGGCTTTCTGATCGTCAAATTTAGGATTAAAATTATCTACTTCGTTTGCTTCAGTATAAGGTATATCTCCCCATAAATCAACCATCTGGCTGTAGATATATACCTTCATCACTTTTGCTATGCCTGCATAATAGGTATTTTGTATTTCTTCATCTTCAGCCAAATCAATCAGTACCTCCAAATCCTGGAGCGGCCCGGTATATAAATCGTCCCAAAAAGTTTCAACTGCATAAGACGAGCCCAATACCCCATATTGGTCGTAGCTTTCGCGTGTTGTAAGCTGATGCGTGTAAACAGCAGCCACATAACCCAGGTTGCCATAATCCAATCCAAAATCGGCAGCAATGTCAAAATATACCCCCGGAAGAATCTTATTGATCTGCATTTCCGTTGGATTATTCGGATCTTCGTTGATATCTAACCAATCGGAACATGAGGTCAGAATCAGCGAGAATACTATAAAGATTAAAAATAATTTTTTCATATGAATCAAAATTAAATAAATTAGAATATCAATTTAAGGTTAAACCCAATCCTTCTGGTTGAGGGTGCACCACTGTATTCCACACCCAATACATTTGAAGAGCCATAAGTACTTACTTCCGGATCGAAATTCGTATATTTTGGCATATTCATAGCCCAATACCATAAATTCCGGCCGGTAACACTCAGGAAGATAGTTTCAATTGGTCCGTTGCTTAACCATTGTTTGGGAAGATTGTATCCCAGCGATACTTCCCTTAACCTGAGGGTAGTTGCATCATAAACCTGCCACTCTCCATAGGAATTAATTGCATAGGAACTAAAACCTGAAGAGAAGTACAAATCGTTTACTGAAACCTGGGTAATATTGGGAATTTTATTTCCCTGGGCATCCAGGATCGGTTGTTTTGAGTTTGCATCACCATAAACTCCAGGAAGAATTACTGTTTTTTCACGATCTTCGGTATCTTTTGTAACACCACGGCCCAACATTGAAACTACAGAATTTGAAAATATATCCCCGCCTTTTTTGTAATCAAGCAAAAACGACAGCGATAAACCTTTATAGGAGAAATTATTAGATACCCCCATAATGTAATCAGGATTGGGATCGCCATAAACTTCCTGTTCAAGTGCGTCGATCATTAACCCTGTGGAAGGATCAATCAAAACATTTCCTTCTTCATCGCGTTGTGAAACATTTCCATAGAATACTCCATAAGGTTGCCCTACGATAATAGCTGAAGCCGGGTCACCAAAAAGCAGGCTAATATAGGCAAGCGAATCAACTCCATTAATATCGTTTACTTCATTTATGTTTTTGGTATAGGTAACCTTCATGTTCCAATTAAAATTCTGGGTAACAACAGGTCTTAAATCAACTGCCAGCTCGATACCCTTGTTGGTCATTTCCCCAACATTGGTATAATTCTGGGAATATCCCGATGAAGGTGCAACAAAAACAGGATAAATCATATCGGTGGATTTACTCTGATACAAGGCGACATCCAGATTAAGCCGGTTATCAAAGAAATTAAGTTCTGCTCCCACTTCAATATCTTCCTTGAATTCAGGTTTCAGATTGATATCGTATGCTGTATTTGGCACATATAATGCAGGCTGCCCCAGGAACGGGAAATTACCACTTCTTAATGCATTTTGATCAATACCTTTTACATAATACACAGGATTGACTACATAAGCCGGTGCATCCATACCCACTTTACCCCAGCTGGCACGTAACTTGCCGTAACTTAATATTTCAGAGTCAATTTCCAGGGCATCAGTAAAAATGAACGAAGCATCCACTGCCGGATAGAAATAGGAATTATTCCCTTTGGGTAATGTGGACGACCAGTCATTTCTTCCCCTTGCCGTCAGATACAGTACGTTATTGTAATCAAAGGTGATTTCACCCAAGGCTCCTATCAGCCTTCTTTTCATATAATCTCCGCCAAGGGGTATTACACTGTTTGTATTATCGACATCATGAATACCTCTGTTAATAAATTCATATCCTCTGTACAGCTGCCTGTCTTCTTCTCTTTGGTTTGTATTGTAGCCCAACAAGCCGCTGACACCTATTTTATCTGTAATGTCGCGGTTAAAATTTAAAAATAATTGGGTATCAAATTCGAACATAGTAACATCATCGGTGGTTATACCACCTTTCTTACCAAATTCGGAAGCTCTTGAACCTATCTCTATAACTTCATCGCGACGTTGGTAGAATGCATTGGCGCCCATTCTGTAAGAAGCACTCATCCAGTCGGTAATTTTTAAATCGAATGACAGGTTACCCACAACACGATCCATATCGGTAATCGTTTTATTGTATTTCCACGACCAGTAGGGATTATCAAACTGATCGCCATTAGGCTGCATAGGGAAACCGGTTACCGGATGTTCAAAAGGATCCAGTATCCAGTTCCTTGCCGGCCATAATGCCCGTGCAAAACCAGAAGCCCCGTAACCGTCGTCAGCCTGGTTGTTACCAAAAATGGCGCCTTCCTGTGTACTGGATGAATAACTTGAAGAACCGGTTACTGTAAGAACATTCAATACTCTTGTATTTCCCCCCACACTTATACTTGTTCTGTTGAAAAGTGAATGAGGAATGTAACCATCGTTCCGCAAATCGGATATGGTAACATTATAGGAAGTGTTTCCTTGTCCACCCTGTACGTTAACCGAATTTTCCAGAACCAGACCCGTGTCAAATAAATTTTTTACATTATTTGGTTGAGCTACATAAGCAATGCTATCACCCCATCCGAAAGCTGAAGAATAGCCATCCCAGGTTTTTATGGAATCTCGTGAATCAAAACGAGGTCCCCACGAACCATTGGAATTGGAATACTGGAAATTAGCGCCGGCACCATATGTATTCTGATACTCCGGAATACTGGCAATATTCTCAAAACTTGCAGAGCTGTTCACGGTAACAGAAACTTCTTTGGCATTTGCCGAACCTGATTTTGTTGTAATCAATACTACTCCGTTTTTAGCGCGTGAACCATATAATGCAGCGGCAGCTGCACCTTTCAAAACGGTAGTTGATGCAATATCATTCGGGTCAAGCGTAGCCAGACCGCTTCCGTACGCACCTCCACTGGTACTAAAGTCGGTAGTTTCATACTGTTCGTTGCTGTAAGGAATACCATCAACAACGAAAAGAGGTTGGTTATCTCCTGAGAAAGAAGTATTTCCCCTGATTGTCATACGTGTTGCTGAACCCGGTGAACCTCCTGTAGATCGGATTTCAACCCCGGCTATTTTTCCCTCCAGGGAACGCAATAAATCGGGCTCGGATTTTTGAAGTACAGCATCTGAAGAAACTTCTGTTGCTGAATAGCCCAGTGCTTTTTTTGCTCTTGAGATACCAAAGGCCGTTACAACTACCTCATTTACACCAATTGATTCTGTTTCCATTTTCACATTGATTACAGACCTGCCTTCAATGGGTACTTCCTGCCTTACCATCCCTACAAAGGAAAAACTAAGGGCCTGAGCACTTTCAGGAACTTGCAGGGAATAGCTACCACTCATGTCAGTAACTGTTCCAAGCGTTGTCCCTGGCACAATAATCGATACTCCCGGGATCGATTGACCATCTTCAGCCGAGGTTACCGTTCCGGTAATCACCCTCGTCTGCCCGTTGGCAACCAAAGTTCCCATGAAAAGGAGAATCGAGAAAAAATACGCAATCTTTTTCATAGAATAGTTTTTAAAATTTATTAATTAAACAGCTTAATCATTATTAATTAAATATATAGCTAAGACTTTTCAAGTAAAACAGCATTCAGTAATTCCCAATATTTTACCAGAAATCTTAATGATAAATCATTTGAAAAAAGCAAATCAACAAAGAAAAGGAAGAACCCCCTTTCGGCAATTTTTAGCATGAAACTTCATATTAAAAGGTTAAATTTTTGGTTATTTACTTCTCATCTGTCTCGATTAATTGCTTTTCTATCGGTTGAAACATGATTTTATTGTCTTTTTTATAAATTAAATTCAAAAGAAAGTATCAAACCCATTATTTAAACACTGTGTTTCCTACTTCTCCTCTTTAAAATTTTCAAACTTCAAATATAATTGTTAAAAAATACTAAATGCAAATTTTGCAAAAAGAAATGAAAAAAAAAATGATAAAAACATAGGAAAACAATCAAAATAAAAATATCCTTTATTATTTTTAAAAGTTATAATTTCTTAAAGATCCAAATCCCTGCCGCCTGGTTGATCAATTTTTATTTACCTGTTTTAAAAGTTTTTTAAAATGGAATATTTCCAATTCATTTTGAATTTAATTCAGTCGAGGTTCCGCAGAAGCATTTTTTTTAAGCAACGCCTGGGGTAATTCTATATTTACTTTAATATCCCTTAAACTATCCTACAAAGATCAGACAGTTCATTTATAATATACAGAGAGTTTTTGAAGCAGCAAATTTCCTCCTGCAGGATGTCGGGATATTTTTTAAGGGGATCAAAAAGGACGGCATCCATGCCAAAATTAAGTGCACCTTTAACATCCGCCTCCATGTCGTCACCTATCATCAGGCTTGACCTTTTAGGGGCATTTGTCGACTTCAAGGCATGTTCAAATATTTTTGGGGATGGTTTGGGCGATTTTATCTCTTCCGAAATTACGACTTTTCTGAAATAAGACTTTATTCCTGTTGCATGCAGTTTGCCAATCTGTACACAGGTAAAACCATTGGTAATGATTGACAGCACATAACCTTTCAATTTCAGGTAATCCAGCAGTTGTTTTGCCCCGTTCATCAATTTTTTTTGTTTTGGCATCCCGGTGAGGTAAATTTCATTCATTTCTTCAGGATTGATGCCTGATATATTTAAATCATGGAATGTATGCTGAAAACGCAGACGAATCAATTCCTTTTTAACCACTTTGTTTTTTCTGTATTCTTCCCACAGGAAAGAATTGTTCTCTGCAAAAGCATCATAAAACCGCTGAAAAGAGGTATTGCCACACTGCAAATGATAAAATGCAAATGCCTTCTTCAGAGCATAAAACGAATTGGTATTAAAATCCCACAACGTATTGTCGAGGTCGAAAAATAAATGGGTATATCTTTTTTTTTGATTCACCAAAATAAAACGTATAAATGGAAGAACAAAAATATTGAATTACAGACAGAAAGATGAACAAGGAAATTTGGTTCATTCATCCGGGTCATCACCTTCCTCCGAAACGGATCGTTTTTTTGGTTTTCCATCCACCACAATAACAATTTCCCCTTTGGGTGCATTCTGGGTATAATAATCTTTGAGCTGAACCAAAGCTCCCCGTTTAATTTCTTCAAACATCTTGGAGAGCTCCCGGCAAACACAAGCCCGTCGTGATTCACCGAATATTTCACAAAATTGCGTAAGTGTTTTCACCAAACGGAAAGGTGATTCATAAAAAATCAAAGTGCGGGTTTCATCAGATAAGTGTTGCAATCGTTTTTGCCGTCCTTTTTTTTGTGGAAGAAATCCTTCAAAAACAAAACGGTCGGTTGGCAGCCCCGAAACAGCCAGGGCAGGAATCAGGGCAGTGGCTCCGGGAAGGCATTCCACGGTAATGTTTCTTTCGGCGCAGGTTCTTACCAGCAAATAACCCGGATCGGAAATTCCTGGTGTACCTGCATCCGATATTAATGCCACTGTTTTTCCTTCCTGCAGTTTTGCTGCAATGCTTTCCAGTTTTTTATGTTCATTGAATTTATGATGGGGTGTAAGTTTTTTGTCGATCATAAGATGCCTCATCAGTTTTGATGAAACACGAGTATCCTCAGCCAAAAGAACATCGGCTTTTTTTAAAGCATCGATAGCCCGCAGGGTAATGTCATCAAGATTTCCGATGGGAGTTGGAACCAATATTAATTTTCCGGAATTATCCATTCTCAGTAGCTTGTAAAAGAATCAAAAAAAACACAAAAAGAAAAACCGTATTTCAGGAACCGGCTGCTGCAGATTGAAACCTGCGCTTTACGAGGTTAACGAATTTCAGGCTGGTTTCATTCCTGTTCCATTTATAATGGGCACGCAGGAAATCAATTGCCTCCCTTATGTTGCTCATGGAATCGAGTGTTTTAACTGCCTCCACGAATTTTTTACTGTCCCCGTCGAACAGTTCCCTGATATACTGGAAACGGTCGTTTATACCAATGGCAGACTGAATGCTGCTTACCGGCCTGTTTGACAATTTATATTCCAGCTTAACCTGTTCATTAATCACATCGTTCACCGATTTTCCCTTAAGAAAGCTGTCTCCAAGGCGTGATGTTGCTTCCGATTTAGGGGCTTCTTCCTGCAGCATTTCCTCATCTCCCTTCTCTTCTTCTTTTTTTAAAGGTTCTTTAGCTAATTCTTCTGCAATTACATCTACCTCTTCTTTTTCGGGAGGTTCAGGGACAACACCCGGAAGAGGTTTTTCTTCAGGCTCTTCCTTATCCATTTCTTCATCCTCTTGTTCAGGAGCAATTTCTGAGGCTAATTTTGAAACATTTTCTACTTTATCCTTCAGTTTTTTTATAAGATTATTTTTTTCGTCTGTTTGCAGTATAACAGGTTCCTCACTGGAATTGAGCAGTTGAAGCAGTTGTAAAACTCCTTTAGCCCGTGTATGAATAAACTCCATTTCGAGAGCATCGAATTTTTGTTGCAGTTTCACTTCAGAAATAAGCTCCTCGAGTTCTGCCATATCTTTTGTAAGAATTTTTACGAGTTTTTTATTTTCCATTCTTTACCGGCTAATGTTTTAAAGATTATTTTTGTAAAAATACGAATTTAATTTCTTATATATTCGCAGGTTACATGTTTATTGAGAAGGATGTAAACAGTCATAAAAGACAAGGAAGCATTGAAACCATAACCGGATCGATGTTTTCCGGGAAGACAGAAGAGCTGATACGCAGGTTGAAGCGGGCAAATAACTTCTTTTAAAATAGCAGAAGAATTGCTGTTGAAGAATTTTCAGAAAGGTATATTTAGCAGAATCTCACTTGCAGAAAGCTGATTTTCCAAAAAGAAAAATACCTGTTTTTTATCAATCAGGTATTGAAATCGTGTGATAAGGTATTTTGAAATCCTCTTAACCGAGTTTACTTACTCTTTCAAGCTTTTGGGCATCAATCACTTTAATCTTTCTGCCATCGATAGAAATAATTTTTTCATTGGCAAATGTTGAAAGAGTCCGAATGGCATTCGAGGTAGTCATGTTCGATAAATTTGCAATGTCTTCCCGCGAGAGGTACACTTTTAAAGTTGTTCCGTCATTCTCAAAGCCATACTTATTTTTAAGAAGCATAAGCGACTCGGCAAGCCTGCCCCTGATGTGCTTTTGAGTGAGAGCCACTGTTCGTGAAGTGGCAAATCCGAGCTCTCTTGCAAGGTTTAAAATGATACTCTGGCAGAACTGATTGTTTTTTAATGCTCTGCTGAATATAAATTCTGAACTAATTGTACAAATGAGTGATTCTTCGATAGTGACAGCGGTAGCAATATGATTTTCTCCGGCAAATAAGGCACGGTAACCTATCATTCCAAGAGGCCTGGCCATTCGTATAATTTGCTCTCTGCCGGCCACACCTTCCTTGTAGATTTTAACTTTCCCATTAACCAGCATCATTAAACCATTGGGCTTATCTCCTTCCTTGAAAACAAACTCATTCTTTTTATGATGAGCCAAAGAGATATGTCTTTCTAATTCATCCTTCTCTTCCCGGTTCAGCAAATAAAAAACGGAATTCGGATTTTCAAGAATGTCTTTTATTCTCATCACTGAATTTAACATATACATCCAACAGCGTGTTATACAGCACCAAAGTTATAAATTTTGGCAAACATGTACCTTATTTTAATATTTATTTTGAGGTGCGATATAAGAACCGGCTTATATTACTGATTGAGTGATTATTGATATGCAGCCAATGTTAACATGTTCATTTTTCCTGATTGTACCCCGGTCCTCTCACCACACGTCCGGGTAATGCTCCTGTATGTTCACCATTTTCCAAAACCTGGGTGCCATTAACAAATACATCCTTTACACCTGTTGCATACTGGTGTGGATTTGTATAGGAAGCATGGTCGCCAATAACATCGGGATCAAAAACAACAATATCAGCAAAGTATCCTTCCTTCAGCATTCCCCTGTTTTTTATTTTCATATTACTGGCCGGTAATGCAGTCAGCCTTCGGATAGCTTCTTCCAGAGAAATTATTTTTTGCTCTCTGACATATTTTCCAAGTAAACGGCTAAAGTTGCCATATGCCCTGGGGTGAGGATTCGATTTCAAAAAAATCCCTTCCGGAGACTGGGATGCTTCATCTGATCCAAAGCTCACCCATGGTTGTTTAATTTGCTTTTCGATATTTTCTTCAGTCATAAGAAAGTAAACGGCATTCACCCGGCTATTATCCTGAACTACCATATCAATAATAACTTCAGGGGGAGTTACATTTCTTAATTTTGCAATTTCCGCTACAGTTTTACCGGTTAAATATTTTAAGGAGTCGGTAACAAAACCATTAAGGATAATCTTATCAGGAGAACCCACCATATAATAAAAATTCTCCCAATTTTTTCCCGGAGCAACCATTTCCTGTATGACTCTGGCTCTAATGGAAGGATTTTTCAACCGTTCTACCCATGCATCATGTCCTCCTTCCTGCACCCATTGCGGCATGGTGGCATACAATCCGGTTCCCGCTGCTGTATAATTATACATGTTTGCCGTTACTTGTAAACCCTTTGATCGGGCAGAATTTATTCGCCCGATGACAGAATCCATCTTATGCCAGTTTTCCTGCCCGGCAGCTTTTATGTGGTATAACTCCGATCGGATTCCCGCCTGATCGGCAATCTGCAGAAATTCATCGAGCGCTTCAATCAGTTGATCACCTTCACTTCTTATATGTGAAATGTACATCCCATTATATTCCGCTGCTGCTTTGCAGAGTTCAACAAGTTCATCGGTACCGGCAAATGATGCAGGGGCATAAATCAATGATGAACTCAAACCTATAGCCCCTTCTTCCATGGCCTGCCTTACAAGGTTTTTCATAGCTTCCATTTCCTGCTTACCGGGAGTACGGTTTTCAAATCCTATTTCATGAATTCGGACTGTAGTTGCACCAATAAATGATGCAACATTTGAAGCAACCCCTTTTCTCTCCAGGTATTCCAGGTTTTCTCCAAGAGTAGTCCATTGAATATCGTATTTTATATTGCCCTGTTTTTCTTTATTATCCTTTTTCATCGGTTCAGTTAAAGGTCCGGCCGACCATCCTTCACCCATTACTTCAAGGGTTACACCCTGCCTTATGTTGCTTTGTGAACGGCCATCTTCAATAAGGGATTCATGAGCCCAGCTCAGCATATTTATGAAACCGGGAGATACAGCCATCCCGCTGGCATCTGTTTCCTGTATGCCCCTGGAATTTTTCAGGTCCCCCATAAAAACTATTTTATCACCGTTTACAGCAACATCCGCAATAAAGGGTTTTTTACCACTTCCGTTGTAAATGGTTCCATTTCTAATTATTAAATCATATTGTTCTTTTCTGTTGCAGGCTGAAATCATTAAAAACAGCAATGCATAAAATATTACAATTTTCATCTGCCGGTTAATTATTATTTTATGTAAAAATTAAAAAGATAAAACTACTCCTCTTTAAAATTAAAATTAAAATTCAACAATATCCTTATATTTTTTCATTGTTTTCCGGTAAACCGGAATATTTATAATTCTTTATTTTTAACATGCAGTTAATCAGTAAATGTGTTTTTCATGTTCAAAAGTAAGCTCCCTCTATTTCCGGAAATAACGGATTTTGATATTGCATTTCATCAACTGTTGCCCGATTATTGAAACTGGATTGAAAAAAGCCCGATTGCGTTTTACCCGGCTTTTCACCAGATTTATTAAAAGATTGGCAAGCATTAACTCAAAAGCAGACATTCCGGATGGTATCGAAAAGTACCGCCGGATGAATACTATTTTTTACCCTATTAATTCTAGTAAAATCAATATATAAAGATAGTAATAAGTTAGTATAAAGCTAGTATACGACTATCTTTATACTAGCTTTATACTAGCTTTATACTAGCTTTGAACTTACTTTGGAAATAACCATTTATATTCAATTCACTTTTAAATTTTCTGGTAATGGGAAAAATATACCTTGTAACGCGCCGACCTTGTCCGTAAATAACTGATGCCTCTCCAGGAATTTCCTGCGAGGTTTCCTGTTTTTACTGATGAACCGCTAAGTACTCCGTTTTTAGGGGTGATAACTGTTTCGTAAAATTTTGGTTATCGGGTTTTCTGCCGGAACAGCAGATGGGGTATAACTTTGTCGGTTATTTTTTAAAATTTGTATTTTTACCCATGTCTGACTTTTTTGTGTAGTTACTCAAAAGCAGACATTCCGGGTGGTTTTGAAAAAGTACCGCGCGGATGATTAATATTCTTTTACCGGACACTAATGATATTTTTTAAAATCTAAAGGACAAGAATTTAAAAAAAGCTGGTCGTTCTATTTTTCACCTGAAGCACAAATTATACATGCAGTAGAAACCTTTCATGATTGTTGTTAAACCTTATGAAACGAACATGAATTTTGGAATGCGATATTCACAAAAACGCATGAACAAAATTCATTGTGAGTTCCATCCGACCTTTGAAAATAAATTTTGTACGGATGAAAAAAAAATAAATTCAGGATATATGCCTGCATCTTAACTATTTTCACAGTTCAGGCAGATTTGCCTGTTTCCCGATATAATAAGAAAAAATAATCCAATTATAAAAACTATTTACAGGAAAATTGAACAGAAATCATTTAAAATGTGTCTTTATTTCATAAATACTTTCTGAAATATTCAGGGGGTTCAATAAGAAACCTCAGAACCAACAGGAATGAAAGCATACAAATAAAAAATCTTTATTTCTGATGGTTGTTTCGATTAATAAAATGATGCTTAAGAAAAAGGAATAAACAGTGATGAATATCCTTTTGGTTTTTGGGTTATTAATTATAACAGCATACATGACAGGACTGCTGCTGGAGAAAGTGAATATGCCAAAAACGATTGGATATATATTTGTTGGTATAATTTTCAGTCCCGATACCATTAATTTTATCGGCACCGAATTTTTAGAGGCAATGGAACCAATAATGCAGGTAAGTCTGGCATTTATTGCTTTTGAAGTCGGAGGAGAACTAAGGTGGTCAAAGGTTAAAACCCATAAAAAGAAAATTCTCAGTATTACCATTCTGGCAAGCCTTATTCCATACCTGCTTATTTCTGTGGGCATGTATTTTTTTTTGTTGTTGTTTCCAGGCATGATTACTTTAGGGAAGAATAATCTGCTGATATTGGTGTTGCTTTTGGGAGCCTTGGCAGCACCAACTGCTCCTGCTTCTGTTTTTGCTGTAATTCATCAGTACAGGGCTCAGGGAAAAGTAACCGAAACAATATTGGAAGTAGTAGCTCTTGACGATGTTTTGGGAATACTTTTATTTAGTCTTACCATAGCAGGGCTGCCATTTATTGCAGAAGGAACAGAAATATTTTCAGATACAGGAACTTTAGTCCATCCTTTTTACAGGATTTTCTATGCCATTATTCCAGGAGCAGTTCTGGGTTTTTTATTCAACCCAATCAGCCAATATTTAAATATCAAAAAAGATGGGCAATGGATAGTAGTTATTTTTTCTTTGATCTTGCTGGGCTCAGGTATTTCCGTGGTATTAGATGCAGATGAGCTTTTGGCTATGATGACCATGGGATTGGTTGTTTCGAATACCTGTATACAACAAAAAAAAGTATTCGGCATTATGAAAAGATACACCGAGAATTTAATATTTCTAATATTCTTTTTGCTCAGTGGTTTGCATTTAGATGTCACCGTAATGCCTAAGGTGGCTCCTCTCATTTTGTTATTTGTTTTAATACGATTCCTGGGTAAATATCTGGGTGTGAATTTTGGAGCACGTCTGGTTCATGCCGATCCCAATGTACGAAAATACACTTTCGGAGGGTTATTGCCTCAGGCAGGCGTTGCTATTGGGTTGGTATTGAGCATATATGAAGAGAGAGGGTTTAGAGAAATATCAGATTTGCTCTTAATGATAATAATAGGAGCTACAATTATTAATGGACTGACAGGCCCCATTTTTGCCCAGTATACTTTGAAAAAAGCAGGTGAAATTCCATCCGATGGTAAAAATTCCAGGCCATAAGGTACTGAAAGGGAGAAAAGAACAAAGGCAAACATCAAAACTAAGTAAGTAAAGCAGTTACATGGAGTTTATGACTACCTGGGTTTTAACCGGAATTGCAAAAAAACATGTAAAAAGAAGTGTATACTTTTTTCTTCTTTTACCGCATTTTACAGATTCATCATTCCACTATTCTATGGGTATCAAATTTCCAATTATCCACTAATATTTTGCCACCAGGGGCATTTTCCTGCCAAATCCAAAAGCTTTTGAACTCACACGTAAAATGGGTGCAGCCTGAAATCGTTTATATTCATTAATATTTACCATTCTTATTACCTTTTCTACTGTATTTAAATCAAAACCTTTGGCTACAATCTCAGCAGGAGATAAATTCTGCTCGATAAAGTTGAACAAAATTCCATCAAGTACTGCATACTCAGGCAATGAATCGGTATCCTTCTGGTTTGGACGCAGCTCCGCTGACGGAGGTTTAACAATGCTGTTTTCAGGAATGATTTCCCCATTACGGTTAATAAACCGGGCCAGATTAAATACATCGGTTTTGTAAACATCGCCCAGCACTGCCAATCCACCATTCATATCTCCGTATAAGGTACCGTAGCCTACAGCACATTCACTTTTATTTGTCGTATTCAGCAATATATGTCCGAATTTATTTGAGATGGCCATAAGATAAATACCCCGTACCCTTGCCTGTATATTTTCTTCAGCAATCCCTGGTAAGGTATCTTTAAAAAGGGGAGAAAGGGTTTCTTCAAATTGATCAACTGCCGGTTGAATAGGCACAATATCGTATTGAATGTTTAGATTACAAGCCAATTTTCGCGCGTCATCCACACTATGTTCCGATGAATATTTTGAAGGAAGGAGCAGAGTCCTTACATTTTCACGACCCAGGGCTTCAACTGCCAACACCAGTGTAACCGCCGAATCTATGCCTCCCGAAAGCCCCAGGACGGCCTGCTTAAAATTCATTTTTTTAAAATAATCTCCTATCCCCATAACCAGGGCATCATGAATTTTTTCAATGGTTTCAACTTTTGGCTGAAGCATTTTCTCTCCTGGATTTTTTGTGTCCACTATTAAAAAATCTTCCTTAAAGTAGTTCAGTTCTTTTAATATTGTTCCATACTTGTCAATAAATACCGATCCCCCGTCAAACATTAGCTCTGTCTGCGCACCTACCTGGTTAACATACACAATGGGGACCTGAAATCTTTTGGCCTTTGAAACCAGAACATCTTTCCGCCAGCTTTCCTGGTTATAGGAAAAAGGCGAGGCTGAAATATTTATAACAACATCAGGATTTAGTCCTGAATACTTCTCCATTGGAGATAGTTGGTAAAGTTTATTTTTCCCATATTCATTTGCTGTGGGTTGCTCATCCCATAAATCTTCACAAATTGTAACAACCAGACGCTCTCCTTTATATTCAACAACCTGAAATTCATGGTTAGGTTCAAAATGACGGTATTCGTCAAAAATATCATAAGTAGGCAGCAGAGTTTTATTATGTACCGATTGAATTGCTCCATCAGCAAGGAAGAATGCAGAATTGTAAAGTGTTTTTCCACGTTCGTTTTTATTGATTCGTGGTGCTCCCACTATTGCTGCAATTCCATTACAATGACTGGCAATATTCAGAACGCTCTCTTCTGCCTTTTGTATAAATTCCTTCTTCTCAAGTAAGTCGTGTGGATAATAACCTGTAACGGATAATTCTGAAAATATAATTAGATCGGCTCCTGCATGTTTTGCTTCCCTGATGTATCCGATTATTTTCCGTGAATTCCCTTCAAAATCACCAATAATGTAGTTTAATTGTGCCAGTGCAATTTTCATAAAACTTGAAATTAAACATAAATAACTTAAAATGAGACAGAATAAATAGGCCTGCATCTTTGCTGTCTGCATTTGGTTTAGGTAGCAAATGTCATATTTTCGAGGCAAATTCGCAATAAAAACCGATAAGCTGCGTATTGAAATAGTAAATTTATAAAAAAATGGTGGCTGCTCTCTTTATTTGTCTAAAAATATAATAAATAGCTGATTTCAAAAATTTATTTCTGCAAACATCAAAACATAAATAAACGAATGATTTTAAATAAATATATTCTCCCGATAATTTTAATTGCTGTTGTCCTTTCATGTGAAAGAAATCCGCTCAAGGTGGATATTTCCAATATAGAAGAAGAAGTTGAAATTGTGCGGTTTGATAAAGAACTTTTTTCTTTGCCTCTGAAGGATACCCTCGAAGAGTTTACTGCCTTGCATGAAAGATATCCTGAATTTTTCGATCTTTTTACCTGGAAGGTTATCAATGCTGGAGGCCTAAGTCAGGATTTTTTCCCTCATGCCATGGGAGAATTTCTTACAGATACCATGATACTACATGTAAAGGATATTGCAGAAAAAGAGTTTTCAGATTTTACCACCATCAGAAAGGAACTGGTAAAAGCTTTTAAATATTATCAGTATCATTTTCCATATAAGGAGTTGCCGGTGATTTACACCATGATATCAGGATTTAATCAGTCGGTGGTAACAGCTGAAAATATAATTGGCGTTAGCCTTGATAAATATTTAGGTCGCAATTTCATTTATTACCAGAAACTTAGCAATGTTCCCATGTATAAGATAAAAAACATGCATCCCCAGAAACTGGTTCCGGATGTAGCTTATGCATGGGGCTTGACAGAATTTAATGAAACAAAATATACGACTACCCTTCTCGATCATATCATTTACCAGGGAAAATTGATGTATTTTGTTGATGCCATGCTACCCGAAATGCACGACAGTTTAAAAATCGGATTCACTGCAAAGCAGTTAAAATGGTGTCAAAATAATGAATCCCAAATGTGGAATCACCTGGTGGAAAACCGGTTATTATTTTCAAACAAAAGGATGGACATTCTTCGGTTCATTAACGATGGCCCCTATACTACGGGATTCCCAATTGAATCCCCTGCAAGGAGTGGCATTTGGATTGGATGGCAAATTATAAGAAAATACATGCAGGAACATAAAGAAGTAACGGTTAACGAATTAATGGGAAACAGGAATTATCAACAAATTCTTAACGATTCAGGTTATTTTCCTGATTAATTCCAATACTTACCAGGAGAAAAAACAGGAGGCAAATTTTATCTTCGCCTCCTGCTGAATAAGTTAAAAAGTTCCCCTTACTTAAAGCCTTTTCAATTTTATATTTCGGAACCATACATCGTCTCCATGATCCTGTAAAGCGATATATCCTTCCTTCGGAACATTAGCCCAGTCGGGATTTAATTCCGGAAATTTTGAGTCTTTTACCAATTCATTCCAATCATCGGTCCATAAGTGATATTCAAGCACAACTACTCCATTTTGTTTATGAACTACAGTACCTTTATAAACCATAATTTCAGCTGAATTCCATTCTCCTGCAGGTTTGGCATTCTGAGGTTTTGCAGGAATCAGATCATATAAAGAACCAGCCTGGCGGTTTCCATCTTTTCCAAGATTAGCATCAAGATGCCTTTCATTATCAAGAATTTGCATTTCGGGGGCAGTTCTCCATATTGGCCAATCTTCCCGCTCCTCCCCAAGATAAAATATACCTGAATTACCTCCTTCACTGATTTTCCATTCCAGCTTTAAGTGGAAATCTGAAAACTTTTCATCATAAAGGATATCTCCTCCATCTTCAGCGCCGGCTTCACCCATACCTGAACCTTTACAATGTAAAGTTCCATCAACAATTTCCCATCCGGAAGGGAAATGGTCCATATTAACACCACGCCATCCCTCAGTACTTTTGCCATTAAAAAGCAACATCCAATCCTGTTTTTTTTCCTGTTCAGTTAATTCATTATTTTCAACCCGTTCAGTAGACTTCTCATCTGCATCATCCTTTGCCTGCTTTTGCCCACCAGTACATGCAACCACAAAAAGCAGGATACCTGCAAAAGATAAAGAAACTAGATTTTTCATTTTTTATATTTTTAATTGGTTAAATATTTTACGAAAAGCTTCATCCCTACAAAAATAAGTGAAAAACAGAATATGTCAAACATTTGGAATCAATCCTTAATTTATTGAAAACATTTAGGGTATTGCAACAACTATTTTTCTGTTTTCCCAATATTGTTTTGTAAATTTAATACTTCTTAATTAATTTAATGTTCTGAATTGTACATAAATCCGAAGAATATGAGCATTTCCGTGAAACCAAAAAAAATTGGAATACTTACTGCGGGTGGAGATTGTCCCGGATTAAATGCTGCAATACGAGGAGTTGGGAAAACGGCCATTGTTGAATATAACATGGAAGTTTTAGGCTTTAATGCAGGTTTTTTAGGCTTAATAAACAGTGATTATATTGTACTAAAAGAATCCCAACTTTCGGGAATTCTTACTGTAGGAGGGACTATTCTTGGAGCCTCTCGTGAAAAGCCCTATAAGATTGTTAAAAACGGAAACAACAATGATGAAGATAAGCCCGAAATGATTAAGCGCACCTATAAAAATCTGGGGCTTGACTGTGTGGTTTGTATAGGTGGAAACGGAACAATGAAAACTGCACATATGCTTTCAAAAGAAGGATTAAATATTATTGGCATTCCAAAAACCATAGACAATGATGTGTGGGGTACAGAGGTTACTTTTGGTTTTGATTCGGCAGTTCAGATTGCAACTGAGGCCATCGACAGGTTGCACACAACAGCCAATTCACACCAACGGGTAATGATTATTGAAGTGATGGGACATAATGCCGGCTGGCTGGCACTTTATTCCGGAATGGCGGGCGGAGGCGATATTATTCTCTTACCCGAGCTGCCTTATAATATTCGTTCGGTTTGCAAAAAAATTGAGAATCGTTATGAGGATAATAAGCCCTATTCCATAGTAGTTGTTGCCGAAGGAATAGAACATCCAAAAAACCATACTGCGGCTTCCTATATTGCTGAAGCCATTGAAACCTACACCGAAATAGAAACACGCAAAACCGTACTGGGCTACATTCAGCGCGGTGGCAGCCCCACACCAATGGACCGCATTCTGGCAACCCGTTATGGAGCATTTGCGGCACAATCCATAGCGGAAGGTAATTTTGGAACAATGGTAGCCATGAAAAAAAGCGAGCTAACTTCAATCCCACTGGAAGAAGTAGGGGGAAAGCTGCGACTGGTGGATACCGATCACTCGCTTATATTGAAGGCAAGAAAAATGGGTGTATCTTTTGGTGATGAATACCTTAATTAAGATAAAGGCAGATAAATCATTTTTTTTGTTTCAAAAAAATCCTCCTCAAACCATTCTGAAAGTTCCTGAACAAAGGTTTTGTTGCGGTATTTATGAATTTCTGAATCCAGATTACCTCCTTTCAGATACAGAATTCCATTTGGAACAGCATTCTGTTGTTCCGTTGAAATATTCTTTTGTACCCATCCTACAAACTCAGGCAATTTGGTGACTGCACGGCTCACCACAAAATCATACCTGCCTTTGAGCTGTTCGGCTCTTATCTGTTCGGCAACTACATTGCTCAATTCCAAACTTTCAGCCACTGCCTTCACAACTTTTATTTTCTTACCTATCGAATCTACAAGATGAAACTTCACATCAGGGAATAAAATAGCAAGTGGAATTCCCGGAAATCCTCCTCCTGTACCTACATCCAGAATTTTAGTGCCGGCAGTAAACCTTATAAACCTGCCAAGGGCCATAGAGTGCAATACATGACGTTCATAAAGTTCATCGATGTCCTTTCTCGAAATCACATTTATTTTTGAATTCCAATCGCTGTAAAGGTATTTCAGCTTTTTAAAGGCTTCTATCTGAATTTCAGTCAGCCCTGAAAAATATTTAAGAATTATTTCCATTCTGAAGGTATATCTTCTCTGCCCATCTCAGTATTCTCAATTAATTTAAAAAGCATTTCTCTTGCCCTGAAAAGTTGTGCCTTAACAGTACCCAGGGGCAGGTTTAATTCTTTGGCAATTTCTTCGTATGAAAACTCTCTGAAATATCGTAATTCCACAAGAATACGGTAACGTGGCTTCAGTTTTCTCACTACATGGTGAAGCAAAATCGCTTTTTGTTGCCTTATAAGTTTCTCTTCCGGATCAGGATCTTTTGATTTTAATTTAATGGCTTCATTATTCTCTCCCGTTTCCTCACTTTCTATTGCTATGTAGGAACCCTTTTTACGTCGCAGAAAGTCAATGCAATTATTGGAAGCAATTTTGAACAACCAGGTACTGAAAGCATAAGTAGGTGAATATTGATGCAGGTTATTAAATGCTTTTCCAAATGCTTCAAGGGTTAAATCCTCTGCATCGTTCCGATTGTTCACCATTTTGAGCAACATAAAAAAGATAGCATCCCGATATCGTGAGAGCAACCGGGAAAAAGCCTTTTCGTCTCCTTCCAATGCATTTTGCACCAGTTCATAATCATAGAGCGCTTTTTCTGACAAGTTTATTCGCCTATCTTCCATTCCTTTTTCCGCCCATACCTGAAATACCGAATTCGAAACACCAATTTAAAATATGGCAACATCAATGCCATCAGAAACGAAGGTAAGAATAATTTAAATTCCTGCAGCCGAAAAAGAAGTTTTTTTATGATAAGCAAATAGCAGAAAACCAAACAAATGACCATTGCTGTTACAATCGGCCAAACCAAAGGAATTCTCACAAGTACAGCAACAGCAAACGGAACAAAAAGCAGAAATATCCATTCGTAAAATATCAATAAAGTTCGGATTCCAGGTGACAGAAATTTTCTGACATTCACCTCTTTCTTCAGTAATTCCACATAATCTTTACAGGTAATATCTTCTTTTCGATGAATGGTCGCCTCCCTGGTCAAAACCAACGAAACAGGAGCTTTCTGAATAAAAGAATTTATTACAAGTTCAAGGTTGGCAAACGGTTCATTAATTTTTCCGCGATATCCCCCCTCATCAAAGTAAAGTTGTTTTTTAAATGCCACATTTTCCTGGGAAAGCACAAAAGGAAATCCATTTACAATAAACCCAAAACTTTTTAATTGCTGAAAAAAGAATTCACACCTGAACAGCAAATTGAAAAAGGAACCACCTGGAACAACATTGGAATAACCTATAAGAATTTGGTTACCCATGTGCAAACGGGAAGTGATTTCCCTGAGCCACTCTTTTCCCCCCAAATTTACTGAAGAAGGAATAACAGTTACCCAATCGTTACTTGCTGCTTTCAGGGCAATATTCTGAGCCATTTTCCCCGAGTGAAAGGTGTGTTGTTTCAATGAAGAAATCCGAAGATTTGGATGTTCATTTTTAAACGCATTCAGCACAACCAATGAATCGTCCTGAGAACAATTATCCACTGCTACCACTTCATATCCATTGTGCCCATTGGCAAGTATTGAGGACAGATTGTCTCTCAATTTCATTTCTTCATTTCTGAAGGTAATTAAAAGTGACAACGAATTTTCCTTTCCTGCCGGAGGGATTTTATAAACAGTCACACGCAGAATAAAAAACAATAAATAAATTGTATAAAAAACGAAAAGCAGAAGAAAAAAAATCATCAAAGCCCAATCTACAGGTTGCCCCCGGAGGATAGCATTTTGAATAGATTCCACGATACAGATGGTTTAAAAATAATAGGTTCAAAAATGGAAACATTCGGTTCAATAACAAAATTTTTAAACGGAAAAAACAGGCATGGAAATTAGAATTTATTAACAGGCATGAAGTAGCTGATTCTCCGCTGAATTCAAGTTAAATGGCTATATTTGCCCCCTTAAATACGGGCATATGGAATTTAAATTAACAGAAACAGAAAGTGGGACAAGGGCCCGGGCCGGTGTTCTTTATACCAGCCACGGGATAATTGAAACACCTGTTTTTATGCCTGTAGGAACCGCAGGCACCGTAAAAGGAGTTCATACTCGTGATTTGAAAGAAGATGTTGGTGCCCGTATCATTCTGGGAAATACTTACCACCTGTACCTTCGCCCGGGAATGGAAATTCTTGAAGCAGCAGGCGGCCTGCATAAATTCAACCGGTGGGAAGGGCCAATTCTTACCGACAGCGGTGGATACCAGGTTTTTTCTCTTGGTGATATCCGAAAGCTGACCGAAGAAGGAGTGCAGTTCCAGTCACACATCGATGGGTCGTACCATTTATTCTCTCCCGAAAAAGTAATTGATATTCAACGCACCATAGGAGCTGATATCCTAATGGCATTTGATGAATGCACACCCGGCGATGCCGAAGCAGATTATGCAAAAAAATCGCTTGAACTTACGCAACGATGGCTGCAGAGGTGCTTCAAGCAATTTAACAGCACCGAACCAAAATATGGACATGCTCAATCGCTGTTTCCAATTATTCAGGGAAGCTCGTATGTAAATCTGAGAAAGCTTGCCACAGAAAATGTAAAAACATATGATGCTGATGGATACGCAATCGGGGGGTTGTCAGTGGGTGAACCTGAACAGGTGATGTATGAAATGACAGAAGTAGTAACAGCTGACCTTCCGGAAAATAAACCTCGTTATCTGATGGGAGTGGGAACCCCGGTAAATATTCTGGAATCGATAGAGAGAGGAGTTGATATGTTCGATTGTGTGATGCCTACACGAAATGGACGAAATGGCATGTTGTTTACCTCGGAAGGAATAATCAATATCCGGAACAAAAAATGGGAAAATAACCACAACCCAATCGACAGGAATGGGACCTCTTTTGTCGATCGGTATTCGCTCGCCTATCTTAGGCATCTGATAATATCGAACGAAATGCTGGGAGCTCAAATTGCCAGCCAGCATAACCTTGCATTTTACCTTTGGCTTGTTAACACGGCCCGGAAGAAAATTATTGAAGGAAATTTTAAGTCTTGGAAAGAAGATATGGTTAAACAACTAAAAATAAGGTTATAGATAAACATGAAGTTGTATAAAACCATAGATTTCTATATAACCAAAAAGTTTTTGGGTACTTTTTTCTATGCCATTGCCTTAATTCTTAGCATTGCTGTAGTATTCGACATGTCGGAAAACCTCGATGAATTTTTATCGAAGGATGTTACCTGGGGAACCATTCTTTCAGAATATTACCTGAACTTCATACCCTATTTTGCCAATTTGTTCAGTCCGCTTTTCACGTTTATTGCCGTTATTTATTTCACATCAAAAATGGCGTACAACACTGAAATTATTGCCATTCTCAGCAGCGGGGTATCCTACACGCGGCTTATGCGCCCATACCTGGGTTCAGCCTTTGTTATTGCATTGTTTTCATTTATGCTGGGTAACTATGTTATTCCGCCGGCCAACGAGACAATGAACAAGTTCAGGCAGGTATATATTGAGAACAACAGGCAGATGTTTTCCAGCGAATTCAATATTCACCGGCAGATTGAACCGGGTGTGTTTATTTATATGCAAAGATTCAGTGCGGGGAATGTAGGACAAAAGTTTACTCTTGAAAAATTTGAGGGCCATGAGTTAAAAGAAAAGTTAACCGCCGATAACATAAGATGGGATGAAGAGAACGGTAAATGGATTCTGAACAATTGGTGGAAGCGAAAGATCTATGATTCACATGAGGAATTTGAGAAGGGGTACCGGATGGATACCACCCTCAACATGTTGCCAAATGAATTTAAGCTGGTAAAAAACCAAATGGAAAGCTTTACAACCCCTGAATTAAAAAAAGAGATCAGGCAGATGAAAATGCGGGGAGTTAATTCGGTCGAATGGGAGATTGAACGGCACAAGCGGATTGCGGGTCCTTTCTCAGCATTTATTTTAACCATTATTGGAGCAGGACTCGCTTCACGAAAAATAAAAGGAGGCCTTGGGCTGCACCTGGGACTTGGACTTCTTTTAAGCTTCTCCTATATTCTGTTTCAGCAAATATCCACAGTTTTTGCAATTAGTGGGAATACACCACCCTTAATGGCTGTTTGGATTCCTAATCTTGGTTACAGTGCGATTGCCTTTTTTGTTTTTCGATGGGCAGCAAAATAGAAAGTTGCCGCAGGAAACAAGGAAGAGTTCCACCTTTCAACCAATTAATGTTATAATTCGATCCATTGGAATCATTAACATGTGAAAAATGGTACAAGAAAACTGAAAAAGAAAGGTCAGTTAAAAAAATTTATAATTTTGCCCCGGTTTTACTAAAAAAAGAATGCCCTTCGATGAAGGCAGTTTATAATTAAAAAAAAGCTATATGTCATTAAGAAGTAATGTTCTCGACCTTCGAAAAAGGAAAAGGGAAGTACAAAAAGGAGGAGGAGACAAAGCCATAGAGAAACAGGCAAAGATGGGTAAACTTACTGCCCGCGAGCGCATTCTGGCTCTTCTGGACAAGAATTCCTTTCATGAATACGATTTATTTGTGGAACACAGTGCCAAAGATTTCGGGATGGACTCAAAAGTGCTGCATGGCGATGGAGTAATCATCGGAACGGGAACTATTTACAGCAAACCCATTTGTATATTTGCCCAGGATTTTACTGTAGCCGGAGGTTCCCTCGGTTTAATGCATGCCCGAAAAATTACCAAAATAATGGACCACGCCCTGAAAATGAGAGTGCCACTCATCGGCATCAACGATTCAGGCGGTGCACGTATTCAGGAAGGGGTTAATTCACTCGCCGGATATGGTGAAATATTTTTTCGCAATACGCTGGCTTCAGGGGTCATTCCCCAAATTTCAGTAATTCTGGGACCTTGTGCCGGCGGCGCAGTATATTCTCCTGCACTTACCGATTTTGTATTCGTGGTTGAAAACATTTCCAAAATGTTCATTACAGGACCCAGCGTCATCAAGTCGGTATTGGGAGAAGAAATTTCGATGGAAGAACTTGGAGGTGCACGTGTTCATGCTGAACTCACCGGAAATGCCCATTTTTTTGCCGTAAGTGAGCTGGAATGTTTTGAGCAGATAAAAAAACTTATCAGCTACATTCCCAGAAACAATGGAATGAAAGCTATGCCTTTTCCTCCAAAACCTCCAAAAAAGGGTAAGAAAATTGAAGACATTGTGCCTGCCGATGCCCGGATTCCTTACGATATGCGCGATATTATAAGGACCATTACCGACAGCTCGGAATTTTTCGAGGTGATGGAATATTTTGCTCCCAACATTATCATTGGTTTTGGCAGAATGGAAGGCGATACGGTAGGTTTTGTAGCCAACCAGCCGATGGTACTGGCCGGTGTGCTCGATACCGACAGCTCCGATAAGGCAGGCCGTTTTATTCGTTACTGCGATGCCTTCAATATTCCTATTGTAACGCTCGAAGACCTGCCGGGATACCTGCCGGGAGTTGACCAGGAACATGCAGGTGTGATACGCCATGGTGCTAAAATACTATATGCATACAGTGAAGCAACTGTTCCAAAAGTTACCGTTATTCTTAGAAAAGCTTATGGCGGAGGTTACATTGCTATGAACTCGCGCCACCTGCGTGCCGATTTTGTATTTGCCTGGCCCACTGCCGAAATTGCAGTAATGGGTCCGGAAGGAGCTGCAAACATCGTGTTCAGAAAAGAAATTTCGGAAGCTGAAAATCCGGAAGAAATGAGACAGCAAAAAATTCAGGAGTACAAGGAAAAATTTGCCAATCCATACGTTGCTGCAGCACAAGGCTATATCGATGAAGTGATTGAACCCAAAGAAACCCGCGGTCGCATTCTTCATGCCCTGCAGGTTTCGCAGAATAAAAGTGTTTTTCTTCCCACTAAAAAACATGGAATTCCTCCATTTTAAAAGAAAAATCAATTATGGCAGAAGAAAAAGAATTCAAAAATCTCGTCATTCAGGGCGCTGTATATAAAACTACCTTTACCTGGAAATTTGAAAACAGGGTAAACTGGGAAGCTCCCAATCCTAACCTTATTTATTCGTTTATACCGGGTACAATCATCGATATTTTTGTAAAACCAAAACAAAAAGTAAAGGAAGGGGAAACACTTCTGCTGCTTGAAGCCATGAAGATGCAAAACCAGGTACGCATGCCTTTCGATGGTGAAATTGTTAAAATTCATGTATCAAAAGATGAAATCATACCCAAAAAATTCCTGATGCTGGAAATTAAACCCGGGAAATGATTTCCGTTTAAAAATATGAAGATTAAAAGCCGTGCATTAGTGTGCGGCTTTTTTATGAAAGTATAGCCTGTCTAATCAGATGCTCCTAAACTGCCGCTTGATTATACTATATGGCTTTATTAACCGGCACTTTTAAAAATTATCGTAGCTTGATTCATTTATTTGCATCTTCAATTTCATCGAATGCCTGGTCAAAAGGAATTGGATCGCTTTTATATGTTTTAGCCTTTCGGTATTCTTTTATGTCCTCAAGTTCTTCTGAATTAGCTTTAAGCTTTTCATAAGCCTTTATAGGAATCTGTACCGCTATTTTCTTACCCTGATTATCTACTACAAAATTCTCCTTCATGCCATAAAATTAATGTGTCGCAAATTATAATTTTTAATCTGCCTATAGCAAAAATAAATAATAATTGATTTTTATCCAAAGATACTTAATTTATGGCTCACTAAATATGGGTTTTTACCTGCATCTCTTCAGGCATACCATTACAAGGAATTATCCTTCCGGCAGAGGTAAATATAGCTTTTAATTCATTATTTTCATACAGGAAATTGCCTGAATAATCTGTATCTGCCAATTTCAGCATTTCCATCCAGTTCAACCGTCTTTGTTAACTTGTTGCCGGTGGCATCATAGGTGTAGCGCAGGTTGCCGTCGCCGCCAAAATTCACTTTTTTAGGTAAATTCAGGTGATTGTAATCAATGGTAGGTTCCTTTCGGGGGGTCCTGAATTCATATTCCCGTTTGCATCGTAGGTATATATCTTCTGCCACCGTCAAAATAGCCATCCGTTGGTGTCTCCGTCGCGTCTTCAACCGATTGCAACTTGTTCCCATTTAAATAGTTATAAATCAACACATCAATTTCAACATTATTCGCCTTCCGGGAAAGGGCGCTGATGTTTCCGTTGGCATCTTAGGAATAGGGGCTGTATTAAAATATCCGTCACTTATTCCGTCTGCATTTACAGCTGTTTTCAGCCGGCTGAGGCTGTCGTAGCTGAACGTGTAGTTTTTGGCAATGCTGCCGGTACTGAGCCAGCCGGACTGCCGGATGTTGCCGTTGTAGTAGCCGTTGCCGCTGTCGTTGTACTTTAGTTCCCGGGCAAAAAGGTCCCTGTCCGGGTTAGCAATGCTGTTTTGCCTGCGCAGCCATCCTTTCTCATTGTAAGTGTAATCCACCTGTTGATTGAAATCATTACCGCTCCTGCTTCCATGCAGGTATTTGGCAACCTGCTCTCTCAATTTGTTGTACCTGTTCAATTATTACAGTTATCAACCTGACCAGATGCTGCAGGATGAGCGTTACCATCCAAAATAAATTCAATCAATTTAGCTTAGAAAACTGAGAACAACTGCAGTAACTCTTACTTTACATTATTCACTATTTCACCAGAAGATGTTCGCCCTTCTTCTAAAAACAATAGTTTATTGTTTTTAACCTGCATTAAAACAAATTCTTAGTCTTAATTTTCTCCAATATGTCTTTGTAGAGCATAGCCTTAGAGCTGTCTTTAATATTAGATGCTCCGTAAGTACCGGTTTTTGGATGAACGAACATTAAATAAACATTCTCTTATTTTATCAGCGCAAGAAAATAAACACGATAAAAAGGTCCCTGCAGTACCCTTAGTATTATTTTCCTTCCCTACCCATTTTTCTTTTTATTTATGTAATCCATCTGGTTGTTAACATTGCTTAGGTTGTTGTCTTGTTGTTTACAGAAAAATGCACTTGTAAAAAGTGGTTATATAGGTGATTTTGCAGATATGATATTCTCATTTAAGGTTTGTATATTTGTGAAGTATTAAAAATAGGGATAACGCAACAATAAAAATTATGAAACAAGTGGTTTTAAATATACCGGATAAAAAATACCATACTTTTATCAGCCATCTGAAAAGTAAATTTTCGGATATAGAGATAAAAGAAAAAAAAATAAAAAAGGAAGTAGCTGAAGATTTCAGCACCTTAGAGACCACACTATTGTCAGAAAAAAGTCTTTCCGAAGACTGGTTGGCAGATGATGATAACAGATGGGACGAAGTTCTGTAAAAGATGCGGTACAAAAAAGGTGATATTGTTATTATAAGATTTCCGTTTTCGGATTTATCCAGCACAAAAAAAAGGCCGGCACTTATTATATCCAACGACTCGGTTAATAATACCGGGGATTACCTGATGGTACAAATTACTTCCAAAATTCGTTACGATAACCTTTCGCTCCTGATAAATAAAAATAATTACATTAACGATAAAGAACTCCCTTTGCAAAGTTGCATCCGGTTACACAAGATATTCCTGTTGAATGAAAATCTTATTATTTCGAAAAATACAGCAGTTGATACAGGATTCCTTGATTCTGTGATTAAAAAAATTATTGAACTGTTTAAGTAGTAAAACATTAAGGTTTTTTAGAACTTCGCAGTTGTTATCAAAAGGAACTATCCTTCCGGCAGAGGTAAATATAGCTTTTAATTCATTATTTTCATACAGGAAATTGCCTGAATAATCTGTATTGCCAATTTCATCATTTCCATCCAGTTCAACCGTCTTTGTTAACTTGTTTCCGGTGGCATCATAGGTGTAGCGCAGGTTGTCGTTGGCGCCAAAATTCACTTTTTCAGGTAAATTCAAATAGTTGTAATCAATGGAGTTCATTTTGAAGGGTCTGTTCATGTTCCCGTTCGCATCATATATATATGTTCTGCCACCGCATAATAACCTTCCGGATTCCTCCGTCGCATAACCGATTGCAACTTGTTCCCGCTTAAGTAGGTATAAATCAGGGCATCAATTTCAACATTATCCGCCTTGCGGGAAAGGGTGCTGATGTTTCCGTTGGCATCGTAGGAATAAGCCGTATTAAAATGACCATCACTGATTCCATCAGCGTATATAGCAGTTCTCAGGCGGCTGAGGCTGTCGTAGCTGAACGTGTGTTCTTGGCAATGCTGCCGGTACTGAGCCAGCCGGTCTTATGCCCATCATTTGCGCAGAAAATGATTTCAATCCGTCAATAGCCTTCGTATATTGTATCCACCTTATTAAATGCATTCTATGTAATTTTACATTTTGTATATTTGTACCTTATAAGGAAAACATGATAGTTTATGAATATTCAATATATTTCAGACAGCAAAGGGCAGACAGCCGGCGTATTCATTCCCATCCAGGAATGGGAAGGGCTTAAAGAAAAATTCAGAGGACTGGAAGAGGTAGAGCTCGGGGAACAATCGAAAGAAGAGATTCTCTCAGGCTTGAAACAGGCTGTTGAAGAAATGAACCTGATTAAACAAGGTAAGTTAAAAGCCCGCGATGCCAAAGACCTGCTAAAAGGCCCACATGTATCAAGAGCAATAAGAGAGATAACAGTTGCACGTCGACTGTACTGATATTTATTGCTTTGAAGATTCCTAAATAGAAACTTATCGTCGTTATATTGAATGTGAAGTGGATTACATTAAACAACCCTACAAACAGAATGATTACAAAAAAATACTTAAAAACTTTATAATAAACGAGATATACAATTCCTGGGCAAAAAGGTCCCTGCCAGGGTCGGCAATGCTGTTTTGCCTGCGCAGCCATCCTTTCTCATTATAGGTATAATCCACCTGCTGGTTAAAGTTGCTGCCGCTGCTGCTGCCATGCAGGTATTTGACAACCTGCTCTCCCAACTGGTTGTACTTCCAGGCTGCAAGGGTGATGTCGTCCTCCTGGTTTACCTTCAGCATTTCTTTTACCGGCCTGCCCTGGTGGTCGTATTCATAAGCGGTCGCAAGTAACAGCTGGTTGCATTGCCCGCTTGCATGGAACTTTTCTTTTTGTTATTTTTGTCAAATGAATTTCTGGTATTCGCATGCCGGAGATTCAGGCCGTTTTAGCACAAAAATAAAGGTTTATGAAGCAAGTAACTTTAAATATCCCTGATAAAAAATATCCATTCTTTATGGAACTGGTCAAAAGCCTTGGTTTTGTTAAAATCTCTGACAAACCGAAACTGAACAAAAAGCAATTGGAGTTTGTGGAAGGGACTAAAAATTCGCTTGAACAGGTGAAACAGCACCTTAAAGGGGAAATTAATTTAAAAACCGCAGACCAGTTGCTCGATGAGCTTTAATATTTATACTACCGATTTTTTCGATAAGGAACTGAAAAAGCTTTCGAAAAAATACCCGTCTGTAAAAAACGATTACAAGGCTTTAGTTGATTCCCTTAAAAAAGAACCAAAACAAGGACAACCACTAGGCAAGGATTGTTATAAAATCCGAATGTCCATTACCTCAAAAGGAAAAGGCAAAAGTGGCGGCAGCCGTGTAATTACCTGTGTAAAAATTGTGGCCGGGTCTGTGTTCCTGCTCTCCATCTATGATAAAGGCGATAAGGAAAGTATTTCGGATAAGGAACTTGATGAACTGCTTAGGTTGGCTGGGTTATTAGAATAAGAAGACCAGTATCAACCAAAACAGGAAATTTTACAATACTTCTTTTTATCTGTTCCCGTAATCATACCACCCCAGACTATTCCCTGCCAGTTCATCGTCCTGCAGCTCCTTTCCATTATACAGGTATTTGTTAAACAAAACCCCATCGGCAAAATAATTCTCCTGGTTCATTACTAAGCCAAACGGATAATAATCCGTTACCTGCATCACTTCCGGCATGCCGTTGCTGTGGCCGCTGAAGACTACTCTTGTATTCCCAAGGTGGTCCTGCAAGTTATATTCATATTTGTAAAGAACTTCGCCGTTGTTATCAAAAGGAACAATCCTACCGGCAGAGGTAAAGATTGCTTTTAAATCATTATTTTCATACAGGAAGTTACCTGAATAATCCGTTCTGCCAATTTCAGCATTTCCATCCAGTTCAACCGTCTTTGTTAACTTGTTGCCGGTGGCATCATAGGTGTAACGCAGGTTGTCGTTGGCGCCAAAGCTCACTTCTTTTGGCAGATTCAGGTAATTGTATTTAATAGTGGTTCCTTTCGAGGGGTCTGAATCCATGTTCCCGTTCGCATCGTAGGTATAATCTCCTGCTACTGCAAAATAGCCATCATTGGTGCCTCCGTCGGTAATCGATTGCAACTTGTTTCCGTTATGATTGACTTGGCTTAACGGGTGATACATCCTTGCTATTAATTGAGGCAAGATTTGCATTTTGTTTCCCAACCCTTTTGCAAGTGATTTTCTCCGATGAGAATTTTTTCCACACAATTACTTGCATAATTGAAGATAAATTGTACGGTTATCGGGTCAAATGGTGGCGGCACTGCATTCATAGAATATCGGCTTTTAAAAGGCTCCCATTTCAATTGATTCGGTATTTTTTGAATGATTTTCTCATTATTGTCCTCCGACATTTCAGTTCGGTAGAAGTAAACATTAATTTGATTAAACCTACTTTTTTCTTCAGCTTGAATAAATTCACTTTTATCGTATGGTATATATGAAACAATAATCATCGAAGAAGATTTTCCCCAATGATCGTGTTGACCAACCAGAAAAGAACCCTGCTGATTACCATTATCCTCAGCTATAATGAAATTGGTTAAAATGCATTCAAGTAGCTTATTTCCCTGAGCATCTGATTTGATACTCTGACAAGAGCTAAGTACAATACAAAACAGTAAAGTTTTACAGAGGTATATTAATCTGTGTCCTATGAACTCCATCATAAATTGATTTTGTTTTATTAACTGGGTTGTATATTTCAAATTTAGTATTACCAAATCCATTAAGGGATCTAGTTCCAACTGCATTTCCTGCATCATCAACTTTCTTACCATTTATAGTATATGGCATTAAACTATATGGGTTGCCCTTTTCGTAACCATAATGCCCACTTGGAATGCTTTCTCCTCTAGGATGTGAATGCGATTGCTTAATTCCTGTAAATCCCCTATTGGAAAAATCTATAGCTATCCCAGGAAGTGTAGATACTTGAGTTCTGTCGTGTGAAGTGGTAACAACTGATATGTTTTCTCCTGTTGGAGATTGTACATCTAACTTTCCAAATTCAACATCTGATCCTGCCGCAAATCGATAGAATGTCTCAGCTTTGTCCGAGTTAGTAGATGTTATTGTTGTAACTTTATCACTTTTTTCTAAAACATTCTCTGATGTGAAACTCCCATTAGACCCATATGTATAACTATCCTTTATAGACCCGTTGTCCACTAGCCTTACAACATCATCTCCCGCAGCTTGAGTAACATTAATTTTTCCTGAAGACTTTTCAATATCAATAATATCATCCAACCTCCCATCAGGATCAATCCTTAATAATGGATTATTCTGAACGTAGTTGTAAGGAGTTAGCCAATAACGCTCTTTGGCCATCGGGTCAACAACATGCCACCTCCCCAATTCCGCGTCATAAAACCTCGCCCCATAATCATACCACCCCAAACTATTCCCCGCCAGCTCATCGTCCTGCAGCTCCTTGCCGTTATAAAGGTATTTGTTGTCCAAAACACCATCGGCAAAGTAGTTCTGCTGGTTCATTATTAGCCCAAACGGGTAGTAATCCGTTACCTGCATCACTTCAGGCATACCATTGCTGTGGCCGCTGAAAACTACCCTGCTGTTTCCCAAATGATCTTTCAGACTGTACTCGAATTTATACACAACCTCACCATTGTTATCAAAGGGAATAATGCGCCCTTCACTGGTAAAGATAGCCTTTAAATCATTATTTTCATACAGGAAGCTGCCGGAATAATCCGTTCTGCCAATTTCAGCATTTCCATCCAGTTCAACTGTCTTTGTTAACTTGTTCCCGGTGGCATCATACGTGTATCGCAGGTTGTCGTTGGCGCCAAAGCTTACTTCTTTAGGCAGGTTCAGGTAATTGTATTTAATGGTGGTTCCTTTGGAGGGATCTGAATTCATGTTCCCGTTCGCATCGTAGGTATAATCTTCTGCTACTGCAAAATAGCCATCGTTGGTGCCTCCATCGGTAACCGATTGCAACTTGTTCCCATTATTTAAGTAAAAATAACCCAGGGCATCAATTTCAACGTTATCCGCCTTGCGGGAAAGGGTGCTGATGTTTCCGTTGGCATCGTAGGAATAACCGGTATTAAAATGCCCGTCGCTGATTCCGTCAGCATATAAAGCTGTTTTCAGCCGGCTGAGGCTGTCGTAGCTGAAGGTGTAGTTCTTTGCAATGCTGCCGGTACTGAGCCAGCCGGTCTGCCGGATGTTGCCGTTGTAGTAGCCGCTGCCACTGTCGCTGTACCTGAGTTCCTGGGTAAAAAGGTCCCTGCCCGGGTCGGCAATGCTGTTTTGCCTGCGCAGCCATCCTTTCTCATTATAGGTATAATCCACCTGCTGGTTAAAGTTGCTGCCGCTGCTGCTGCCATGCAGGTATTTAACAACTTGCTCTCCCAACTGGTTGTACTTCCAGGCTGCAAGGGTGATGTCATCCTCCTGGTTTACCTTCAGCGTTTCTTTTACCGGCCTGCCCTGGTGGTCGTATTCATAAGCGGTGGCCAGTTTTATCTGGTTGCTTTGCCCGTGGTTGTGAAGGATGGTAGTCTGGGTTACCTGCCCTGTAAAGTTGTAGTTGGTGTAAACCACATCTTTTCCTCCCGGATGGATGTTTCGGAAGAGCATCACCATTTGTGGAAACAACTAAAAAAATTGCAGATGTTTTTGAAGTGATACTGGACTACCTGGTCGACGAAACCGCCACCCCTGCTTTTGACAGAAAAACCGTGAACCGCATTAAGGATATCCAGTTACTGAAAGACGAAGACCGCAAGCATGTTTATGCCCTGCTTGATGCCTTCCTGGAGAGGACTAAAATACAGAGTATCATACATTAAAAAAGCCCGGTCAATGCCGGGCTTTTTAATGTTATTCAGTTTTAGAATCAACAGGTGAGAAAAAATAATTATCTCCCCAGTGGTCTCCTTGCCAGTTATCTTTATATCCTAACTCCTTGCCATTTTTTAAAAGCATCTTAAATGTACTTTCCCCTGCTCGATGGCGTGAGTCTTCTTTAAACTCATGGTCAAACTCTCCCTTTTCTTGGTGCATAATAATGGTGTCTCCATTTGTAGAATAGGTGCCATAATAATGCTCTCCAGTCTCTGCACTATATTGCGTATAGTTTTGTTCAGTGAATTTAATTTCATCTAATTTCCCGTTGCCATAGTCATATTGCCAAGTAGTACCTTCCATTGATATTTGGCTATTGCACGAAAGCAGAGAGAATAACGATATTAGGAAGAAAATATATTTCATGTCATTTTTTATTTGGATTAGCTCTTAGATAATATTTACCCTTGAATCCAACAGCATTTTTAATGAATGCTCTGTATTTAGGTAAGCTTCCTGGACCACAACCACCTGTCTGGCATCCCTCTGATATTTGAACTCTTTTCCCATTTCTAAACATATTCGTAGATAATGATTCTCTTGCCCAGTTTCCCTTATGGAAAAGAACTTCATCCATCACATGTTCAGAAGTTGGTTTCAATGACCCATCTGCATTGTAATTATCAGGATTATTGGGATTTCCGCTGACTGTCGGGACATCTCCACCGCCCTCTATCAGGATTGCACCATCTCCTTTGTAAGTTGTATACTCTGCATCATACAATCCTTCTGCTAATGTCCCAAATTGTTCTATATCGGCAGGTACTGTATTCCCATTAATAGTTGCAGAAGCCCCTTCTGTGTTTGGCTCAAGATAAAGGCTAAATGTAGCTGTATTTATTTCCTCATTTCCATCCTTGTCCCTATTATGGGTACCAACTAATACATTTTTGCCTAAACTTTGGTACGTCTGGTCATCAATTTTTAATTCTCCTTCTTGGTCTTTCCAGGTAATTGTTCCGTTAATATCGTACCAATCTTCACCGTTAGGGTCAATAAATAGTATCGGATTATTTGCCACATAATGGTAAGGTGATAAAGAAATATTGTGTTCGTTCTCGGAAAGTGGGTCAACAGTGTGAAAACGTGCAAGTTCCGGGTCGTAGTAGCGAGAACCATAATCATACCACCCCAGACTGTTCCCAGTCAGCTCATCGTCCTGCAATTCCTTGTTATTATAAAGGTACTTGTTAGACAAAACCCCATCAGCAAAGTAGTTTTGCTGGTTCATAACTAATCCAAACGGGTAATAATCCGTTACCTGCATTATTTCCGGCATGCCGTTACTGTGGCCACCAAAAACAACCCTTGTATTCCCAAGATGGTCCTGCAAGTTGTATTCAAATTTATATACTATTTCTCCGTTGTTCTTAAAAGGAACAATCCTTCCGGCAGAGGTAAAGATAGATTTTAAATCATTATTTTCATACAGGAAGTTGCCGGAATAATCCGTTCTGCCAATTTCAGCATTTCCATCCAATTCAACGGTCTTTGTTAACTTGTTCCCGGTGGCATCATAGGTGTAGCGCAGGTTGTCGTTAGCGCCAAAATTCACTTTTTCAGGTAAATTCAAATAGTTGTAATCAATAATAGTTAATTTTGAAGGGTCACTGTTCATATTTCCGTTTGAATCATACAGGTAAGTACCTCCAATGGCATGATAACCTTCCGGATTATTTTCTGCATCTGTAACAGAAAGCAGCCGGTTACTCAAATTATTATTATCATATTCATAATTTAACCCGTCAATCTTATCTCCCTTATATCTGTTTAGTATTTCAATATTTCCATTTTTATCGTATGCATATCCGGTATTGAAATAATCCTGATTACTGTTAAATGAACTTCCTTCAGCATAATCAGCTTCGGTTAACCGGTTCAGGTTATCGTAGGTAAAACCATAGCCTTTGGGAAGTCCGGCATCCCAACGCATTTCTGAAATGTTGCCGTTGTAGCGCGCACCGGCTGTAAGGGCATCGCTGCTGCCGGGGGTATTGTACCTTAAATCGAGGGCAAACAAATCGCGGCCAAGGTTACTGACCGTGTTCATCCTGCGTACCCACCCTTTTTCATTATAGGTATAATCCACCTGCTGGTTAAAATCACTGCCGCCACTGCTGCCATGCAGGTATTTGACAACCTGCTCTCCCAGTTCGTTGTACTTGTATGCAGCAAGGGTGATTTCATCCTCTTCATCAATACTTAGCTTTTCTTTCAGCAACCTGCCCTGGTGGTCGTAATCAAAAGTGGAGGCCAGAAGTACCTGGTTAAACTGCCCGTGGTTGTGAAGGATGGTGGTTTGGGTTACCTGCCCCGAAAAGTTGTAGTTGGTGTAAACCACATCTTTTCCACCCAGGTGGTTATCCGATATAACACGTGTGGGACGGCCAAAATCGTCGTAATAGCTTACGCTCAGCAGCAGGCTGTCGGTAACATCATCGTTCATGTTTACCAGCACCCTTTTCCAGGTGCCCGTTACCAGTCCCTTGAGTTTTGTGGTTTCCGGCACTGTAAAACCGGTTAAGGGATAATCCGCAAAACCATAGTCTTCACTTGCAAAATCAGGCGCCTGCAAAAAATCGTATTTATCATACCAGGTTACCGTTTGAATATCAGTTTCCTCCAAGCTGTATGTTCCGGGCAATGCATTTGCAAGAGTATATCCCAGCGTATCAGATGAACTGGATTGAACGGCTGCCGCTGCAAAATCTGCAAAGTTGCTTTCAACAACTGACCTGTCGGTTCCTGCCGTCACTTTTGCAGTAATTACCGGGCGGTTCAGTTCATCGTACAGGGTGGCAATCCAGGTGCCGCCAGCCTCGTTTCTCTGCTCCCCGTCCTGGGTCATCACCAGGCGGTCGCGATTGTCGTACACCATGTACACCGGGTCTGCTCCCGGAAGGTCTTTCACAATCATCCTTTTCCGCTTATCGTACTGGTAATAGTAGCAGAGTTCGGTATCTGCAGGACTGGTTGCTTTTGGCGGCACAACGCAGCGGAGCAGGCCAAAATCATCGTACACGTAATGGGTCTCCAGCCAGGTTGTCCCGTCGTGTGAAGCTTTGCATACCACACGCCCCAGTTTATCTGTATACTCACGGGTCTGGTTGCCGTCTTCATCTGTATACTGGGTTACATACAACTGACTGGCAGCAAAATTATTCTCCGGGTAGGTTGCAGGATTGCCCGTTACGCTCCAGTTAGCTACTGTGGCTGTATTGGTCAGGTATTCAATGGAAGTGGGTTTCTGGTACCAGTCGCCGGGGCCTCTCATGCCTGTCTGCCGGTTTAAGGGCGAGGCTTCATAAAGTGTCTGGTTCCATGCCGAATCTATCGCTTCCCTGCCTGCAGGAGGAGAGCTGCTGTAAAAGGCCTCGGCAGCCGGTTTCGGGTTGGCTGTATAAGCACCTGTATTGTTTGAATTCACGTACAGCAGGTAATGAATGCTTTTGCGGCCAAAACCATCGTACGCCATGGCCTGCACGATGTCGGTCTTATCGGGCGAACCCTGCACGTTAACCGTTTGCACCGGGCGGCCCAGCCCGTCGAAATACTGCACCGATTCCATCCGCTTTTTGCTGCTGATGATGCTGGTATCTGTTTCTGCCTCGCGCATCACGGTTGTCCGGATATAATTTACCAAGCCTGTCGGCGAAACCGTATTATCCAGTGCACTGTCCGGGGGAACAGCATAGTTGTCGGCAATGTATGGCGGTGCCGAAGGGTCGATATAAACCTTCACGTTGCTGCCCGCCACTGCCCGGAATCCTGATTGCAGCCGCACTCGGCTGTTGGCCGTGATGTCAATCTTTCCCAGGTACACATCTGCATTGTAAACGGTATCCTGTTGTGCTGTTAAACTCAGCGTCTGAATTATGAACAGGAAAAAGTATAAGTATTTTTTCATAGCCTTTAAATGAAAATATTGCTATTGGCTAATAATTGGCAACTACAAACCCCCATAGTGGACTTTCACCACCAAGTTATTTACCATGCACGGCACACTAAAAAAGCCCGGACTTGCCGGGCTAGATTCATTCTATTTTGCTTTTTTTAGAAAAACACAACCATCTCCTACAAGCTTCTCCTTTCCCATAACTTGTAGATTAAAATTTATTTCCTGCTTCAATCTTAAATCTCCTTCTCCTGCTACCATTACGCCTTTTAATGCTAATACTTTACCTCCAGGCAACAATTTCCACTTTCCTTCCCCTTGAAATAAATATCCTCTTTCTGCATACAAAAAAGTACTATCCTTAAATATAATTGTCGTATTTCCTACCATTTCTCCCTTATTGCATACATAAGTCGAATGCTGTATCTTTGAAACATTGCTTTTTACAGAAGCGCATCCAGCTATTAATAGGAATAAAAAATAGATTAATATATTTCGTTTCATACTACTTATAAATTGGAGTGTAACCGAGATTGAGGCTTATATATGGTGCGTTGTACAACAAATTAAATTTTCCTGTATGACGTAATTCAATTTGAGCTCTCGTTGAATTAACATTCAACGGCCCACTTGGCAGCTTGCTATAAATAGAAGTTCCTGCCTGATTAGTAAGTCCTCTTACATATCCTGCTGTAAGTCCGTACATTCTTGAATTGTTTGTAAATGCAAATTGACGTGTAAACGCACTGACTTCATCAGTTATATCATACAATAAACCAGGAGACCCATTTGACTGAAAATCTATTTGACCAGTCTCAAACTGGTACCCATGCCCTAATTCATGAGCAAGCCCTCCTGAATTTAAATAGGATTGAGAAACATTTATATTAATGACATAATTTCCATCAGCATTTGTTCCTGCATACTCCGTGTTTCCATCGCTATATGCAGATGAATAGTTAGTACTTACATTATAGACAGTACTGGAGCTACGCATCGCTCCAATTTCATTAATTGTACTTTGATATTGTCCTTCCCTAAATTCAGACCTTGAAATTCTTCTTTCAAGCCCATTTGTGCTTTTCCCATTAGTTGCTCGTTTATCAGCCCTAGCTTGCATTCTACTTTGTCGCTCTTGCTCTTTGGCAACATTACTACTTGCCTGATTTTCCAGATTATTAACAGCTGCAGTATTGCCAGCAATACTATCACCATTAACATCAATATTACTAATTGGACTGTTTGCTGCATATTGATAAGGAGTAAAATCAAAGTACTTCTCACTGAACCTGTCTTGTGTATGGAATCTCCCCAAACTTGGGTCGTACATCCTCGCCCCGTAATCATACCACCCTAAACTATTCCCTGCCAATTCATCGTCCTGCAGCTCCTTACCGTTATACAGGTATTTGTTGTCCAAAACACCATCGGCAAAATAATTTTCCTGGTTCATGACCAGCCCGAAGGGATAGTAGTCCGTTACCTGCATAACTTCAGGCAACCCGTTGCTGTGGCCGCTGAAGACTACCCTTGTATTTCCAAGGTGGTCCTGCAAATTATATTCAAACTTATAAAGAACTTCGCCGTTGTTGTTAAAAGGAACTATCCTTCCGGCAGAGGTAAAGATAGCTTTTAAATCGTTATTCTCATACAGGAAATTGCCGGAATAATCAATCCTGGTGTTGTTTTCAGCATTTGTACCTTCAACTATTTTTCCCAGCTTGTTGCCGGTGGCATCGTACGTGTAACGCACGTTTCTATCTACCATGTGTTACTTTCAAAATCTTACAATCACTTTTTTGAATTTCAATATAGGCAACCCCTCCTCTCATTTTTTCAGGAAGAGTGCCATTAACTACCCAAATATTATTATCAATAAGGGATACGACATAAGGTTTTTGATTATAAATATTCTCACCATAAATTGGATACCAAATTGCTTCTGCAATTCTAATTGCAGTTTCTTCATTTGGAACATAATCTATTGATTGCATATTATTCTTATTTAATTTTGTGACACTACAACTAAATATAATAGTTGAAAATACAATTAATGTGAAGTACTTAAAATTTCTCATATTCATAAATGTTATTTCCCATTGTGAGTTTTTCCCGTTTCAGGGTCTATATATACTGGATATGTTTCTTTTGCATCTACAGATGTAGCCCTGCTTTCGCCAGCTTTAGGGTCACTCGGTATATCTTTCGATGCACCATCTGCCTCAGATTGGTTTTTTGTTGATACATCATATTCCAATAATTTACCAGATGGTGTTACTATATATTCGTTCTGCCTTTCTGCTTCTGCCGCTCTTTTGTCTCCAGGTGAAAAATTTTCACTGTCATATTTAGGATCTACGCCTCCATGCGAATGGATTGCTCCTTCTCTATTAGTTCCTTCAGGGATATTTTCATTGATATACGTGTTTTGTTCACTTCCAATGTAGGCTATAGTATAAGAATATGTTCCATTTTCATTTTTAAATATAGCTGACCCAAATTCTATGTTTCTTACAATTGAACTTCCATTATAAGTAATTCCAAAATCATTGGCAGCTTCGACTTTTGATTTAAAAGGATCCCCTGGACCCATTCCCAACCAATCAATATACCTTAACGGATTATTTACAGCATAGGCATAAGGTGATTGGAAATAATAATTTTCAGAAATTGGATCAATGCTGTGGAAACGGGCCAGTTCCGCATCATAAAACCTAGCTCCATAATCATACCACCCTAAACTATTCCCAGCAAGTTCATCGTCCTGCAACTCCTTGCCATTATAAAGGTACTTGTTGGACAAAACACCATCGGCAAAATAGTTTTCCTGGTTCATGACCAGCCCGAAGGGATAGTAATCCGTTACCTGCATTACTTCCGGCATACCGTTGCTGTGGCCGCTGAAGACTACCCTGCTGTTTCCCAAATGGTCCTGCAAGTTATATTCAAACTTATAAAGAACTTCGCCGTTGTTGTTAAATGGCACTATCCTTCCGGCAGAGGTAAAGATAGCTTTTAAATCATTATTTTCATACAGGAAGTTGCCGGAATAATCCACCCGGGTGTTGTTTTCAGCATTGATGCCATCAACTACTTTTGCCAGCTTACTTCCGGTGGCATCATACGTGTAACGCAGGTTGTCGTTGGCGCCAAAGCTCACTTCTTTTGGCAGATTCAGGTAATTGTATTTAATAGTGGTTCCTTTGGAGGGATCTGAATTCATGTTTCCGTTTGCATCGTAGGTATAATCTTCTGCTACTGCAAAATAGCCATCGTTGGTGCCTCCGTCGGTAACCGATTGCAACTTGTTTCCATTATTCAAGTAATAATAAGCCAGGGCATCAATTTCAACGTTATCCGCTTTGCGGGAAAGGTTTCTTATGTTCCCATTGGCATCGTAGGAATAACCGGTATTAAAATGACCATCACTGATTCCGTCTGCATATACATGCTGTTTTTAACCGGCTGAGGCTGTCGTAGCTGAAGGTGTAGTTTTTGGCAATGCTGCCGGTACTGAGCCAGCCGGTCTGCCGGATGTTGCCGTTGTAGTAGCCGCTGCCGCTGTCGCTGTACTTCAGTTCCTGGGCAAAAAGGTCCCTGCCCGGGTCGGCAATGCTGTTTTGCCTGCGCAGCCATCCTTTCTCATTATAGGTATAATCCACCTGCTGGTTAAAGTTGCTGCCGCTGCTGCTGCCATGCAGGTATTTGACAACCTGCTCTCCCAACTGGTTGTACTTCCAGGCTGCAAGGGTAATTTCATCCTCCTGGTTTACCTTCAGCGTTTCTTTTACCGGCCTGCCCTGGTGGTCGTAATCAAAAGTGGAGGCCAGAAGTACCTGGTTAAACTGCCCGTGGTTGTGAAGGATGGTGGTCTGGATTACCTGCCCCGTAAAGTTGTAGTTGGTGTAAACCACATCCTTTCCACCCAGATGATTATCCGATATAATACGTGTGGGACGGCCAAAATCGTCGTAGTAGCTTACGCTCAGCAGCAGGCTGTCGGTAACATCATCGTTTGTGTTTACAAGAACCCTTTTCCAGGTACCCGTTACCAGTCCCTTTAGTTTTGTTGTTTCCGGCACTGTAAAACCGGTTAAGGGATAGTCTGCAAAACCATAGTCTTCACTTGCAAAATCCGGTGCCTGCAAAAAATCGTATTTATCATACCAGGTTACCGTTTGAATATCAGTTTCCGACAAGCTGTATGTTCCGGGCAATGCATTTGTAAGAGTATATCCCAGCGTATCAGATGAAATGGATTGAACGGCTGCCCCTGCAAAATCTGCAAAGTTGCCTTCAACGACTGACCTGTCGGTTCCTGCCGCCACTTTTGCAGTAATTACCGGACGGTTCAGTTCATCGTAAATAGTGGCAATCCAGGTGCCGCCATTCTCCCTCTGCTCCCCGTCCTGGGTCATCACCAGGCGGTCGCGTTTGTCGTACACCATGTACACCGGTTCCGCTCCCGGAAGGTCTTTCACAATCATCCTTTTCCGCCCGTCGTACTGGTAATAGTAGCAAAGTTCGGTATCGGTATTGGGATTGGTTGCCTTGGGCGGCACCACGCAGCGGAGCAGGCCAAAATCATCGTACACATAATGGGTCTCCAGCCAGTTTGTCCCGTCGAGCGAGGCTTTGCATACCACACGCCCCAGCTTATCCTTGTACTCACGGGTCTGGTTGCCGTCTTCATCGGTATATTGGGTTACATACAACTGGTTTGCTGCAATATCAGCCGGAGGGTAGGTTGCAGGATTGCCCGTTACGCTCCAGTTCTTTACCGTTTCTGTATTGGTAAGGTATTCAATGGAAGTGGGTTTCTGGTACCAGTCGCCGGGGCCTCTCATTCCCGTCTGCCGGTTTAAGGGCGAGGCTTCATAAAGTGTCTGGTTCCATGCCGAATCTATCGCTTCCCTGCCTGCCGGGGGATTGCTGCTGTAAAAGGCCTCGGCAGCCGGTTTCGGGTTGGCTGTATAAGCCCCTGTATTGTTTGAATTCACGTACGGAAGGTAATGAATGCTTTCGCGGCCAAAACCATCGTACGCCATGGCCTGCACGATGTCGGTCTTATCGGGCGAACCCTGCACGTTAACCGTTTGCACCGGGCGGCCCAGTCCATCGAAATACTGCACCGATTCCATCCGCTTTTTGCTGCTGATGTTGCTGGTTCTGATTCTGCTTCGCGCAATACGGTTGTGAGGATATAATTTACCGAACCGGTCGGAGAAACCGTATTTTCCAATGCACTGTCCGGGGGAACAGCATAGTTGTCGGCAATGTATGGCGGTGCCGCAGGGTCGATATACACCTTCACGTTGCTGCCCGCCACTGCCCGGAATCCTGGCTGCAGCCGCACCCGGCTGTTGGCCGTTATGTCAATCTTTCCCAGGTACACATCGGCATTGTAAACGGTGTCCTGTTGTGCTGTTAAACAGAATGCCTGGAAAATGGACAGGATAATGTATATGTGTTTTTTCATAGTCGTGATTTTAGGCTTGTTGCACAATGTTATTTTACATATCCAGTAAACAATAGATTGTCATGCAAACGTCAGGATTTTTTTCTTATTTCTGAAATAATCTATTCATTAATCTTTTCCAAGGATTTTTAATCGTTTTATCATCTGGATATAACCAAGGACGATTACCTACTTCCTCATACACTTTAGCTGTTTTATTTTTGCTACTAAGCTTCCACAGCAATAAAAGGAATAGTATGAAAAAAGAAGATATAAAAATTCCTGTTTTTTGTTTTCTAATTTTTAAAGGTACGCCTTCAATATAACTGACCATTGGAAAAGTTGTATTGTATCTAACAATAATCGTATCAACACCACATCTATCAAAATATTCTGCAAACATTTTATATTCGCCATTATACTCTTTTTCTGCAACTTGATAGGTGTAGTATATATTAATATCCAAAGAATCTCGTTCTATTCTTGTATCTATATTCTGCGGAGATTCAACCTCAAAGAGATTACCTAATCCATTTAAAGCAACAAGTTTTGAGAGGCTATAAATTAAGCCTACACCCCAAAATAACAGTCCTATAAAAAGGAAAACTTTAGCTATTATTCTCATTAATATTCATCCTTTTTAACTTGTTGAACTGTTTTTATGGTAGATTCAGTAGCCATTCCTGTACCTGCTGCAACTTTGTTGACTGAATTTACAGTATTCTTTCCTGCTGTACCCATACCTGTCGTTATCTTATTTACCGCTGTTCCTACAGTTTTTGTATCAGCTCCCATTTCGGTTAACGTCGTAGCTGTTTGGGTAATATTCTTTGACATTGTACTTTGTACTGCTTTAGTCGAATTCTTGGCAACCTGTAAACCTTTACCTACGGCACCACCTGCAGCACCACCAATTGCACCTGTAATTGCTCCAGTCGTGGCTTTATCGACCATGTTTTCAGTAGAAATATTACTAACAGCATCAGAAACACTACTACCTTTATTTACACTTGTTACAACTTGACCAGTAGCATCTCCAGCAACCGCACCTGCTGCACCTCCAATTGCACCCGCTGCAGCTCCTGCCCCTATTACAACTAATGCTCCACCTCCTGTGGCAACCGTAGCTGCTACAACCAAATCAACTGCAGCACCAGCTATTGCACCAGAAACCGCACCTTCGGCAGCACCTGCCCACATATCGCCACCACTTTGATATGAATCATAAGCTCCTGCTGCCGCTCCAACGACAGTTCCAATAATAGTTCCAATGAACTCTCCATTAACATCAACATTTTTTATTGGATTTCCTGCACAATAGCTATAAGGAGAAAACGGATAATAAACTTCGGCATACTTATCTTGCACCATAAAACGGCCTAAACTTGGGTCGTAAAACCGTGCCCCGTAATCATACCACCCCAGACTATTCCCTGCCAGCTCATCGTCCTGCAGTTCTTTTCCGTTATACAAATATTTATTGGATAAAACACCATCGGCAAAATAATTCTCCTGGTTCATAACTAACCCAAACGGGTAGTAATCCGTTACCTGCATCACTTCCGGCATACCGTTGCCGTGGCCGCTGAAGACTACCCTGCTGTTACCCAAATGATCTTTCAGACTGTACTCGAATTTATACACAACCTCACCATTGTTATCAAAGGGAATAATGCGCCCTTCACTGGTAAAGATAGCCTTTAAATCATTATTTTCATACAGGAAGTTGCCGGAATAATCCGTTCTGCCAATTTCAGCATTTCCATCCAGCTCAACTGTCTTTGTTAACTTGTTTCCGGTGGCATCATATGTATAGCGTAGGTTGTCATTGGCGCCAAAGCTCACTTCTTTTGGCAGATTCAGGTAATTGTATTTAATAGTGGTTCCTTTCGAGGGATCTGAATTCATGTTCCCGTTTGCATCGTAGGTATAATCTTCTGCTACTGCAAAATAGCCATCGTTGGTGCCTCCGTCGGTAACCGATTGCAACATGTTATTGTTTTGGTAAATATAATCCAGGGCATCTATTTCAACGTTATCCGCCTTTCGAGAAAAGGTGCTTATGTTTCCGTTGGCATCGAAGGAGTAACCCGTGTTATAATGCCCGTCACTTATTCCGTTAGCATATACAGCTGTTTTCAGCCGGCTGAGGCTGTCGTAGCTGAATGTGTAGTTTTTTGCAATGCTGCCGGTACTGAGCCAGCCGGTCTGCCGGATGTTGCCGTTGTAGTAGCCGCTGCCGCTGTCGCTGTACTTCAGTTCCTGGGCAAAAAGGTCCCTGCCCGGGTCGGCAATGCTGTTTTGCCTGCGCAGCCACCCTTTCTCATTATAGGTATAATCCACCTGCTGGTTAAAATCACTGCCGCTACTGCTGCCATGCAGGTATTTAACAACCTGCTCTCCCAATTCGTTGTATTTCTAGGCTGCAAGGGTGATGTCATTCTCCTGGTTTACCTTCAGCGTTTCTTTTACCGGCCTGCCCTGGTGGTCGTACTCAAAAGTGGTGGCTAAAAGTACCTGGTTAATCTGCCCGTGGTTGTGAAGGATTGTGGTCTGGGTTACCTGCCCCGAGAAGTTGTAGTTGGTGTAAACCACATCTTTTCCACCCAGGTGGTTATCTGAAATAATACGTGTAGGACGGCCAAAATCGTCGTAATAGCTCACGCTTAACAGCAGGCTGTCGGTAACATCATCGTTTGTGTTTACAAGCACCCTTTTCCAGGTGCCCGTTACCAGTCCCTTTAGTTTTGTTGTTTCCGGCACTGAAAAACCGGATAACGGATAGTCTGCAAAACCGTAATCTTCACTTGCAAAATCCGGTGCCTGCAAAAAATCATACGTATCATACCAGGTTACCGTTTGAATACCAGCTTCCGGTAAACTGTATGCTGCCGGAAGGGCATTTGTCAGAGTATAACCCAGGCTGCCTGATGTACCGGAATGAACGGCTGTTCCTGCAAATCTGCAAAGTTGCCTTCAACAACCGACCTGTCGGTTCCTGCCGCCACTTTTGCTGTAATTACCGGACGGTTCAGATCATCGTACAGGGTGGCAATCCAGGTGCCGCCAGCCTCGTTTCTCTGCTCCCCGTCCTGGGTCATCACCAGGCGGTCGCGTTTGTCGTACACCATGTACACCGGGTCTGCTCCCGGGAGGTCTTTCACAATCATCCTTTTCCGCTTGTCGTACTGGTAGTAGTAGCAGAGAGCTGTGTCGGAAGGACTGGTTGCCTTTGGCGGCACCACGCAGCGGAGCAGACCAAAATCATCGTACACGTAATGGGTCTCCAGCCAGTTTGTCCCATCATGTGAGGCTTTGCATACCACACGCCCCAGCTTGTCCTTGTATTCACGGGTTTGGTTGCCGTCTTCATCGGTGTACTGGGTTACATACAACCGATTGGCAGCAAAATCATTCTGCGGGTAGGTTACAGGATTGCCCGTTACGCTCCAGTTCTTTACCGTTTCCGTATTGGTAAGGTATTCAATGGAAGTGGGTTTCTGGTACCAGTCGCCGGGGCCTCTCACACCCGTCTGCCGGTTTAAGGGCGAGGCTTCATAAAGTGTCTGGTTCCAGGCCGAATCTATCGCTTCCCTGCCTGCCGGGGGATTGCTGCTGTAAAAGGCCTCGGCAGCCGGTTTCGGGTTGGCTGTATAAGCCCCCGTGTTGTTTGAATTCATGTACGGAAGGAAATGAATGCTTTCGCGGCCAAAACCATCGTACGCCATGGCCTGCACGATGTCGGTCTTATCGGGCGAACCCTGCACGTTAACCGTTTGCACCGGGCGGCCCAGCCCGTCGAAATACTGCACCGATTCCATCCGCTTTTTGATTCCAATGTTGGCTTCAAGAGAATCTGCCTCCCGCATCAAGGTTGTCCGGATATAATTTACCGAACCCGTCGGAGAAACCGTATTTTCAATGCGCTGTCGGGGGGAACAGCATAGTTGTCGGCAATGTATGGCGGTGCCGAAGGGTCGATATAAACCTTCACGTTGCTGCCCGCCACTGCCCGGAATCCTGATTGCAGCCGCACCCGGCTGTTGGCCGTGATGTCAATCTTTCCCAGGTACACATCTGCATTGTAAACGGTATCCTGTTGTGCTGTTAAACTCAGTGCCTGGAAAATGGACAGGATAATGTATAGGTGTTTTTTCATAATCTTGAATGAAAATATTGCTTTGGCTAATTGACAACTACAAACCCCAATAGTTTCAGTAATCAATTATTTAGTATGCACGGAACAATAGTCTACTTCTGGAATTCCTTAATTTTATTTGGTGAACAACCAATAAGTATTGCTCCATTTTGAACTTCTTCAAAAGCCCCCTTACCTAATATTATATTTGTATTTTTCAGTTTAATATCCGTGTGCCTTATTTTTCTGATATAACTTTTTATTTTCTTATAAAAGGCCTTTAGCTCTGGAGACACGACTTGTTCATTTTTTCCATCAATGTTGTAATAGCTTTTATAGTGTCCTATGAAACCTTGTCCGATAACTTTTTTATTAAAATTACCTGGTGCATAAAAATCAATATATGGTCCGCCATATCTTTGCATTATATAAAAAAACTTCTTCTCCTGTTGCATTCTCACTTCTAAAGGGGTACGAAAGAAGTCGTCATGCACAATAAAAAACATAGAAGATTCAAAGAAATATGATGCAAACTCCTCAATATTGTCAATGAAAGTGTATCCAGGTGTAGAATAATGCTTATCAATGATTAATTTTGCTCCTTGCTTGAAAACATAATTTACTAACATCAATTTATCACTATATCCTAAATATATTTTCGTCTCAGGCATCTTGTTTCCTCCTAATCTATGTGTCTCCTGTTCAACTTCAAGCCTTTTATACTCTTCTTCCCTTTGCACATTTCGCTTTGAACCAGGCTGCCGTTCTGCTTCATAGACTTTTCTTGTTTTACCGTTTTCATCTATAATCTGTACATCAGGATTGCGTTTTGAATCATGTCCCTGAATTCGTTTTTCTCTTAAAACTTTGGCGGCACCTGGATTGCCACTATAGAACCATTCCTTTTGAGAACTGACCTACAGCAAAAGCTGGGGCATTAAAATATTTCTGCAATATCAAACTAACCCGGCAAATTGCCGGGTTTGTTCTATGTTTCTTGGAATATATGAACAAAAAAACTCACAACAGAATTTTTTATTCATAAAGATCACTTTCTTTTATATTCAAAATAATACTATTGGCTTCTTTTATATATTTGCTCATATAATCTTTCCCATCACAGGAGGATAGAAATGCATTTAATTCATTTAAATCGCTTTCAACAATCTTGTATCCGTAGTGATTGTTAATTAAAATTTCGCAGAATAATAATCCTAAAAATGATGGTTCCAAGAATTCAGCTATTTCAGGCTTATTATTTTCCTGGTACCAGACGTATAACTCTTTTTTTGCATAATCCATGAAGGACATTGCCAGAGGATAGTCTTTAACTTCAAAAGATAGAGTTGCAAAAATTAATGATCTTCTTTTTTTCATTCGCCTTAAATCACGACTATCATCATAATCCTGAGTTGCATTATTGTAGAAGCGTCTTAATATTAGATTAATACTTTTTTCTTTGGGCTGAGTTACATTATTCTTCACCAACCTTTTTAATGCCAAACAAAAATCTGCATCAATTGAGTCTGATATTTGTTTGTGATAGCTATCGTCCTTTATTAAAGTCAAATTGCAAACGAATGATTCTATTTGATCTTCGACTGAATTGGAAGCATAGCAATCATTTTGTAAGGAAAATAATAATAAGATATATATCATAGTTACTCTCATCGTATTTTACTTATTAAAATAATTAATAATTCCTGTTGCAATTTCAGATCCAATTTTTTGATGCTGGGTTTTAATCTTCGATAAATCAATTTTATTTGAGATAAAACCAGCTTCAACGATCACAGCTGGTCCACTAAATCTTCTGTCAGAAACTACTCCTGTATTTGCAAATGGAATTGCACCTCTTGTTTTAAAAACGGTGTTTTCTTTAACAATTGACTCTGCCAACGATTTACTATTACTATCGCCTGTCCTAAATAACACCTCAAATCCATCGGACGTTTCACTCTCGCTTGAATTCAAATGAATACTTACAATAATGTCAGAACCATTCTCATTCGCTTTTTTTGTCCGCCATGTGAATCTTGGTCCAGCATCTTCGACATCTTCATTTCTTGTTAATTCGGCATCAATTCCAGCTTCTTCTAATTTGTTGTTCACTGCATTTGCAATTGGAAGGACAAATCCTTTTCTAGGTCATCACCATTAACTGCTCCTGGATCAATTTGAGAGTTACTATCATGATGGTCTCCATGTCCAGGATCAATTGTTGTTTTCTTCTTTTTCTCTTCTTCGTCATTTTCAACCATATCATCGGGGCCCATCCCTAAAAAGTCAGTGAAGCGTATAGGGTTATTTGCAGCATACGTAAACGGAGACCGATGACTATAAGCTTCTGCCAATGGGTCCACTGTATGAAACATCCCCAATTCCGCATCATAAAACCTTGCCCCGTAATCATACCACCCCAGACTATTCCCTGCCAGCTCATCGTCCTGCAGTTCCTTGTTGTTGTAAAGGTACTTGTTTAATAAAACGCCATCAGCAAAGTAGTTCTCCTGATTCATAACTAAACCGAAAGGGTAATAATCCGTTACCTGCATCACTTCCGGCATACCATTGCTGTGGCCGCTGAATACTACCCTTGTATTTCCAAGATGGTCCTGCAAGTTATATTCAAACTTATAAAGAACTTCGCCGTGGTTATCAAAAGGCACTATCCTTCCGGCAGAGGTAAAGATAGCTTTTAGTTCGTTATTTTCATACAGGAAGTTGCCGGAATAATCCACCCGGGTGTTGTTTTCGGCATTTGTACCGTCAACTATTTTTGCCAGCTTGTTGCCACCGGCATCGTACGTGTAGCGCTGGTTGTCGTTGGCGCCGAAGCTTACTTCTTTTGGCAGATTCAGGTAATTGTATTTAATAGTGGTTCCTTTGGAGGGATCTGAATTCATGTTTCCGTTCGCATCGTAGGTATAATCTTCTGCTACTGCAAAATAGCCATCGGTATTACCTCCATCGGTAACCGATTGCAACTTGTTCCCGTTTAAATAGTTATAACCCAGGGCATCAATTTCAACATTATCTGCCTTGCGGGAAAGGGCGCTTAGGTTTCCGTTGGCATCGTACGAGTAACCCGTGTTAAAATGCCCGTCGCTGATTCCGTCAGCGTAAACGGCTGTTTTCAGGCGGCTGAGGCTGTCGTAGGTAAATGTGTAATTCTTTGCAATGCTGCCGGTACTGAGCCAGCCGGTCTGCCGGATGTTGCCGTTATAGTAGCCGTTGCCGCTGTCGTTGTACCTGAGTTCCTGGGCAAAAAGGTCCCTGCCCGGGTCGGCTATGCTGTTTTGCCTGCGCAGCCAGCCTTTCTCATTGTAGGTATAATCCACCTGCTGGTTAAAGTTGCTGCCGCCACTGCTGCCATGCAGGTATTTGGCAACCTGCTCTCCCAATTCGTTGTATTTGTAAGCTGCAAGAGTTATCTCATCCTCCTGGTTTACCTTCAGCGTTTCTTTTACCGGCCTGCCCTGGTGGTCGTATTCATAAGCGGTGGCCAGTTTTACCTGGTTGCTTGCCCGTGGTTGTGAAGGATGGTGGTCTGGGTTACCTGCCCCGAGAAGTTGTAGTTGGTGTAAACCACATCCTTTCCACCCAGGTGATTATCTGAAATAATACGTGTGGGACGGCCAAAATCGTCGTAGTAGCTTACGCTTAACAGCAGGCTGTCGGTAACATCATCGTTTGTGTTCACCAGAACCCTTTTCCAGGTGCCTGTTACCAGTCCCTTGAGTTTTGTTGTTTCCGGCACTGTAAAACCAGTTAAGGTATAGTCTGCAAAACCATAGTCTTCACTAGCAAAATCAGGCGCCTGTAAAAAATCATACTTATCGTACCAGGTTATTGTTTGAATGTTGGCTTCCGGTAAACTGTATGCTGCCGGAAGGGCATTTGTCAGCGTATACCCCAGGCTGCCCGATGTACGGATTGAACGGCTGCCCCTGCAGAATCTGCAAAGTTGCCTTCAACAACCGACCTGTCGGTTCCTGCCGTTACTTTTGCAGTAATTACCGGACGGTTCAGTTCATCGTAAATAGTGGCAATCCAGGTGCCGCCATTCTCGCCTCTGCTCCCCGTCCTGGGTCATCACCAGGCGGTCGCGATTGTCGTACACCAAGTACACCGGCGCTGCTCCCGGAAGGTCTTTCACAATCATCCTTTTCCGCCCGTCGTACTGGTAATAATAACAGAGTTCGGTGTCAGAAGGACTGGTTGCCTTGGGCGGCACAACGCAGCGGAGCAGGCCAAAATCATCGTACACATAATGGGTCTCCAGCCAGGTTGTCCCGTCGTGTGAAGCTTTACATACCACCCGCCCCAGTTTATCCTTGTACTCACGGGTCTGGTTGCCGTCTTCATCGGTATATTGGGTTACATACAACTGGTTTGCTGCAATGTCAGCCGAAGGGTAGGTTGCAGGATTGCCTGTTACGCTCCAGTTCTTTACCGTTTCTGTATTGGTAAGGTATTCAATGGAAGTGGGTTTCTGGTACCAGTCGCCGGGGCCTCTCATTCCCGTCTGCCGGTTTAAGGGCGAGGCTTCATAAAGTGTCTGGTTCCATGCCGAATCTATCGCTTCTCTGCCTGCCGGGGGATTGCTGCTGTAAAAGGCCTCGGCAGCCGGTTTCGGGTTGGCTGTATAAGCCCCCGTATTGTTTGAATTCACGTACGGCAGGTAGTGGATGCTTTCGCGGCCAAAACCGTCGTATGCCATGGCCTGAACGATGTCGGTCTTTTGAAACTCCGGCCCTGTAAGTTTTCAGTTTCCTTTTTCAGCCTTCCCGGATCATCGTATTCAAAACTGTAGTATATGTAATCACTTATTTTATTTTTTGAGCCATATTTTCACATCCATAATCAATTGTGAATGTAAATCTCATTGAATCTCTGAATAACTTTACTTCATAACTGCCTGAATTTTTTACTATGCTGTCAAATGGTTGAACAAATTCATAAAGTCCACTTTCGTCCCAATTCATCCATAATGTTTTATGATTATTTAAGATTATAGTTTTATAATTGTGCTCAAGGCTATCAAGGTATTTATTTGTTACAACCCCATTGTAGAAAACATTTTTTTCATTTTTATATTGTTGCAAACATAATTCTTCGCTTGATGGTTGACTGATAAAAAATATCAACACCCCTATAATACCAACGAAATATAATATACCCCAAATTTTTCTATAGATTGTCATCGTCCATAAATTTTATAAAGTTTTGTATAAGTTTCCCAGCTACCTGTACTTACATCTATCCCAATACCAAGTCCGGTTAATGTCCATTGGCGATAAGTAATATCTCTGTCAGAACTTACTGAGCAACCTATAATACCTATTCCCAAGCCGAACTGATTGGCATATCCATTTAAATCATTATTATAAATTTGTTTTGCACGACTTTCAACATAAAAAATTTGTGGAGATGCAGAAAAAGTAACGTTATTCTTGGTTGGTCTCCCTTCTGTAATATAAAAATCCAGATTATCTTTTGCATCGGCAACAAAACCCATACTAATGCTATATCCTACATTATTTTTAAATCCCGGAAACCATTTAGGGTAGGCTAACTCAAAATTAACACCAATACCGACCGGACCTAATTCATAATTACTTCCAAAAACCCCTTGCCTCGCTTCTCTAAACTCCCGGTGCACCAATTCTTCCGCCCTATTGTGGTTTGCCCTTGGATAGGTAAAGAGTTTTATATTGATTTCCATCTTGCTCTGGAATTTACATCAAATCCCATACTTTCTAATCCAACTATTTATTCAATTTCAAACAACAAACATTTCGCTTTTTCATCCAGCTCAATCTTCATTTTAATGATTGAGTTGTTCTTCTTATCTTCTTTTATTATTAAGCGTTTTATATTAGTTGATTCTAAAGTAGACCATCCATTCTTAATAATTACACTATCAATTTTGGATAAAACTGAGCCTAACTCATTTTCATATAAAGAAAAATTAAAAATGATAATACCTAAATCAGTATTATGTTTGCCTTTAAAATCCTTCAATTCAAAATTATTTGTAAACTGAACTAGCCATGGGTATTTATTGATATCATTTACATTGAAAGAGACATTATCAGTACATTTTAAGATATTAATAACTACCATCAACATTACTACATAAAAATATACCTTTTTCATATCCATTTAATATTTATTTGGAAGGTTATGTGGTCTGTATATTTCTAATGCCTTTCTATAATCATTTGGTCCATAATGCTTAGATTGTTCTCTTCCGTAACGGTTAGCTTTTTGATCTAAAAATGAATCGGAGCGAGGGTAACCTTTAATCCTTTGATCCCAAATTTCTCTTAAATTACTGAAATGTTCAGCAAAAAAGTAACCAACTGGCCCCCTATGTGAAGCTTGAAAATTTGCCTTAGCATGAAAATATTTATCTGATTTCATCCAATTTGCTTCCCTCATATCCGCATAATTTCTTTGAAAATCATAAAAAGCGAATCCCATCTCTAAAGTGACATTATTAAACAATAAATTATTATAAACTGATGAGGCATAATTAATAAAATAAATTCCTTGCTCTAGATATGTTGCTTCCATCCATGCCGCTCCATGGCTTTGTCTCACCTCACTAATTTCCCCGTTCACCACCTCTTCCGGCCTGTTATGGTTTGCTCCCGGATAAGTAAAATTTGCACCCTGTGGACTCCAGTAACCAAAACCGGGGCCGTAATTATTGTTGTACGATAGCGAAGGAATATAGTAACCGGAACCTCCTGCAATATACCCGGTAACATTCGAAAATTCGGTATTCGTGTTTACCCCAACAATAACTGTACTTTCTTTCCCAAACCAATCAATCGGATTCCATGCCCACTTACCGGTTTCCTGATTGCGGTTTTCATGGGCAGTCCTCAAATAGGTATATGCGGTATAAATACCTAAAGCAATCCAGAAAGGATTTTCACCGTCCGGATCAGTAAAAATTAATGGATTATTATATGCGTAGCTGTAACGATTCATACTTTGCGTATAATCCGGCGCCTGAATGTAATTATCCGGGCTGAGGAACCTTCCAAGGATCGGATCATAAACTCTACCGTTCATGTTTATGAGGCTGAATTCATCCAGGTGCTCATGCCCCGTATAGCCACGGTCAAACAGGTAACCGGAAGCCATATTGTCAAAGGTCCAGTCGGTTGCATTGCGCCTGCGCCCCCACGCGTCAAAACTCATTTCCTCAACCTTTGCCCCGCTGGCATTGGTTACGGCAGTAAACGAACCCAGGTGGTCCTTTTGGATGTAATACAGATTCTCAGCAGCACTGGTTTTCTCAAAAACGGCTGACAGGCCATCTCCGCCATAAATGTAATGCAGCTTGCGCTCGTTGCCCGAAGCATCAACCTCCACCTCGTAATTGCCGCCAACGTAGTATTTTGTTTTCTCAAGTACATTGTTGTTGTAAAGCCGGGTAATCTTACGTGCCTGGTCGGGGCCATAGGTGATTTCAAGCCGGTAGTTGCCTTCGCGCAGGGTATCCACCTTATTAAACGGGGTGTACCTTACAATCTGTTCCACCTCGCTTACAAGGTTACCAGTGTTTTCTATTCCCGATACGGCATGTGGCTGTGGGGCATTGTAGCTGAATGTTCCCAGCCCGGTTTTTGTATTGATGTTGCCGTTATTGGCATAATTCACACCGTATGCTGTTTCGGTATTCACCTGCCACGTTTCCAAACGGTTTTTCACCAGGTTGTCGTAGGTAAAATTTTCCTGCAGGACTTTGGCAATATCTTTCCGCCAGTTGAGGTTGCCTGTTTGGGTATTGAATTGAAATGCCAGGTTCTGGATTCCCGGTGTTTGAATGGTGGTGGGGAACCCGAAATCATCATACCCCCGGGTGGTGGAAAGCCCGTTGCCCAGGGAGTAACCGGTTACCTGCCCCCACCGGTTATAACCGGTAACGGTAAAAATATCCTCCGTGGTTGTATAAGTTCCTTTCACGTTACCTGAACAAGATAAAATTGGTTAAACCATATTTTATTAATACTTTCCCTTAAAAAATATTGTCATTTTTTTGAAAATATGACAATTAAATCTAATTTTTGTTTTTTTAAATTTAAGTAACAAAAAATGCGTAAGGTTGAAATTTTGCTTATTGTATTATCCTTTTTAATGTTTATCTTAAAAAAGACAACTATCCCTTTAGCAGCTATAGGATTTAGTTTTTTTATGAGTTTACTAGCATTATTTTACTTAACATCAAAATTACACATTTTTAGGAATAAAGATTTTTCCGTCAGTACAACTTTAGTTTCAAGTTGCATTTTGTCTTTTTCTATCATATCATTACTTTTATATCTTAACAACTGGAACGAGTTAATAAAACCCTTGCTTACAATTTTAAGTGTTCAAATTTTATGGTTTACATATTTGATTTTAAAAAAGAAAAGAACTTTAGCTTTTAATAAGTTATCAATAAAAATAGGAATAATAGCAATTATCTTTCTTTTTGTTGTCTTATATGATTACCTAACAGCTTCTTTACAAAATGGGACATTCTAACTATTACTTTTATTATGGAAATACCAGCAAGTTTCAGTATAATGCGAGTAATAATTACACGACAAGTCCTGCTAATAATATAAAGGTTGTTTCCAAAGACATTTTTGTTAATCATTAGGAATTTTATTTAAACCAGTACCAATGCCATAACTTACTCCGCCTGTTATCGCTTGATCTATTATAATATTTAATCCCCTGTAACCAGTATTAGCAAATTCCATTGGGAAAAAAAGTATTCCTAATGTACCATTAATCACTCTTTTGCCGTTAATCCAACTTAAATTTCCCTGATCTAGAACTTCTGGAACAAAACCATCTTTAAAAGTAAAACCATAGGCATATATTGGATCATGTTTCCCTGGATACCATCTTCCGTATCCTGCCCATCCTTTATTATATTTCATATCAAGTGTCATATTTCGAAAACCTCCATATAATGAAGATCCAAGTCCAGTTATTGTATAAACCATACCATCTACTGTGGACTCAGAATAGCTTATAAACTCATTTAATGAACTGGCAACCCCATTCACCAGCGGCGACTCCCCCACAAATCCCCCGGGCGTCAAATCCCCAAAAAGCGGCGACTCCAAATCCATTCCCTGTAAACCTGCCACGATATCATTAACAGTTCGTGTATTTACAGCATCCTGCTTAACAAAGTTTTGAGCATTGAGCTGTGTGTTCGACCATGAATTATTCATGAAATGGTAATTCATACTGCCTACTATTGGTGTTGCAGCAAACGACTGGCCTAATGGCATTTCTTTATTAATCCAGTTATCGGCAACACCCATTAAATAGTTCCCTGCCCAGGCAGCAAGCAAACAACTGAAAAACGAAATCTCCACTCGGGTCGGTATATATCAAAGGGTTATTCAGCGCATAGCTATACCTGTTAAAATTCTGCGTATAATCCGGCGCCTGTATGTAATTATCAGGGCTCATGAACCTGCCAAGTAACGGGTCATAAACCCTGCCATTCATATTTATCAGGTTGAATTCATCCAGGTGCTCATGGCCTGTATAACCACGGTCGAACAGGTATGATGAAGCCATGTTGTCGAAGGTCCAGTTGTTTGGGTTTTGTCTTCTCCCCCATGGGTCGAAAACTTATTGAATCAACTTTCACCCCGTTAGCATCGGTTACGGCATTAAACGAACCCAGGTGGTCCTTATGGATGTAATACAGGTTTTCAGAAGCGTTGGTTTCTCGAAAATGGCAGCCAAACCATCACCGCCATAAATGTAATGCAGTTTGCGTTCGTTGCCTGAGCCGTCTATTTCAACTTCATAGTTGCCGCCTACGTAGTATTTTGTTTTCTCCAGTACATTGTTGTTGTACAGCCGGGTAATCTTACGCGCCTCATCGGGGCCGTAGGTGATTTCAAGCCGGTAGTTGCCTTCGCGAATGGTGTCCACTTTATTGAACGGGGTGTATTTTACAATCTGTTCCACCTCGCTTACCAGGTTACCGGTGTTTTCTATTTCAGATACAGCATGAGGCTGCAGGGCATTGTAGCTAAATGCTCCTAGGCCGGTTTTTGTATCGATATTTCCATTATCGGCATAATTCACACCATATGTGGTTCCTGTATTCACCTTACCTCAATGATATAGTTTATCTATTAAACTTTCTAAAATTTTCCCTTCTTCTGTTAAACTATAATTCATATCAAAGCCCACAACCTGAAGTTTGTTACTTGCCCAATCCCTCAATTCATCCATCGTATCCACATTAATATCAATAATATTAGTATTATCTTGTAGAATATTTCCTGAGAGATTGATTTTCTTGTATAAAAGTTAGTTTTAAATAATTCCTTTCGGCATTTGTTATTTTTACCTTCATTGTCCAAATTGTTTCATTAATTTAAGGGCTTTACTAGTTGAGGTGGGATTAACTGAAATTATTATTCCAGTTATTGGATTAATAACCACTTCTCCAAATCGCCCAATGAATCTTTGACTAGGCCTACCCAGATGATCTATAACAACTGGATTTATTTTCAATGGGTTCTTTAATGCATCTACAATCGCATCCGGTTTTACTCCCATTCTATTAAAATCACCTATTGCTCTATTTACTCCATGGTTATTTATTCCAGATATTTCTACTCCATTTGCAGCTTCAATCGAACCATTAGTTTTAAGTTCAGCGGTTGGGGAATTTTTGCTAAATACTTCCCCCAATGCCTTTGTCCCATAATAAGTACCGGCTCCAACAATTACACGTTTTCCAAAATCATCAAATCCAACAGGCTGCCAACCTTCACCTGTAACATCAATACCGGAAGTTACAGCTACTTCACCAAGTTTGACCAACTCAGGATGCTTTAAAACAAACATCCCAACTTTACCAACTTTTTCCCTGGTTTTCAGTGCTGTGCTCGCACCACCGGTTATTGCGCCAATCCCACCGGAAACGGCTACATCAAAAAAGTTCACTTTATTTACCCATGTATCTTATTTTTTAATATTGAATTTATTAAAAATAATCAAGCTTTTTTCATTCAGATGACATCGAGCAATTTTAATTAGTTCCTTTTTTTCATATAGCTTTTCAAAAATCTGAATAACAATTACATCTTCAGTATCACTTCCTCCATGATTAAGAGCATGATTAATAAAAGAAAAGCTTTTCTTTACAATACTTGAATCATTAATATTATCACATAAAAATTTCCCAAAATCTCCTATTATTGGGTAAGTTCCATCTTCAATTTCAAATATTGTTTTAAATTCAGGGACAAAATTATTTAATTCTGTGATTAATTTGTTGAAATATTCATCTCTAATTACCTGAAAGTGCATTTTGTATATCATTTAAAAGTGATTTAACGATTTGTTGGTCTGAAACAGATAATGTAGCTTTATTTGCCCATAATCGTTGCAGAGCAGTACGATAATCAATTAATTTTTGGAAGTGCGATTTACCTCTTACAGTTCCTCCTGTTAGTTGTTCAAATCTAAATGCATCCATGGAACTTCCACTTCCTATTTGGGCACCTGGCCTGTGTAAGTCATTTACAATATTCTTTAATTTAGGATTTTCCGCCGAATTTAATAAATTATCCCTTGCAGTGCCTAATGCATTAGATTCTTCTAAAACACTGTTGTATTTTGAACTATGATTATTTTTGCCAAACACTTCCCCCAGTGCCTTTGTCCCATAATAAGTACCGGCTCCAACAATTACACGTTTTCCAAAATCATCAAATCCAACAGGCTGCCAACCTTCACCTGTAACATCAATACCGGAAGTTATTATTACTTCACCAATTTTAACTAACTCGGGATGCTTTAAAACAAACATCCCAACTTTTCCTACTTTCTCTCCAAATTTTAGTGCTGTGCTCGCCCCACCGGTTATTGCGCCAATCCCACCGGAAACGGCTACATCAAAAAAGTCCACTTTATTTACCCATGCATCTTTGCCTTTATATCCCTGAACATAATTCATGGCCACCTGCATCCCATAATCAATTGCGGCATTAGCTAAAAAATATCCTGCAATAACAAGAAATGCCACATCTCCATCTGGGTCGGTATAAATGAGAGGATTGTTAAAGGCATAACTATACCTGTTAAAATTCTGCGTATAATCCGGCGCCTGTATATAATTGTCCGGACTCATGAACCTTCCAAGCAAAGGATCATATACGCGGCCATTCATGTTTATGAGGCTGAATTCATCCAGGTGTTCATGGCCGGTATAGCCACGGTCGAATAGGTAACCGGAAGCCATGTTGTCAAAGGTCCAGTCGGCCGGGTTTCGTCTTCTCCCCCATGGGTCAAAACTTACTGAATCAACTTTCACCCCGTTAGTTTCGGTTACGGCATTAAACGAACCCAGGTGGTCCTTGTGAATGTAATACAGGTTCTCAGCAGCACTTGTTTCTCAAAAATGGCTGCCAGGCCATCTCCGCCATAAATGTAATGAAGCTTGCGCTCGTTGCCCAAGCCGTCAATCTCCACCTCGTAATTCCCGCCAACAAAGTATTTTGTTTTCGCCAGCACATTATTGTTGTACAGCCGCGTAATCTTACGCGCCTCATCGGGGCCGTAGGTGATTTCAAGCCGGTAGTTGCCTTCCCGTAGGGTATCCACCTTATTAAACGGGGCGTATCTTACAATCTGTTCCACCTCGCTTACCAGGTTACCGGTGTTTTCAATTTCCGATACGGCATGAGGCTGCAGGGCATTGTAGCTAAATGCTCCTAGGCCGGTTTTTGTATCGATATTTCCATTATCGGCATAATTCACACCATATGTGGTTCCTGTATTCACCTGCCACGTTTCCAAACGGTTTTTCACCAGGTTGTCGTAGGTAAAATCTTCCTGCAGGACTTTGGCAATATCTTTCCGCCAGTTGAGGTTGCCTGTCAGGGTGTCGAATTCGTACTCCAGGTTCTGGATGCCGGGTATGGAAATTGATGTTGGAAAGCCATAATCATCATAGCTCAGGGTGGCTGTAAGCCCGTTGCCCAGGGTGTAGCCTGTCGGCTGTCCACGTTTGTTGTAACCTGTAGCAGTAAAGATATTTGCAGTTCCGTTCACAGTCCGAATATAGCCATTTTAATGCATTAAAGATAAATTACACGAGCTCGCCTTGATGGATAAATTTTTGCTAAAAATAAATTGGAAAGCTTTTGGTATAAAAAAGCTCCGACTTGCCGGGCATTATTGTTTTAATATTTATAGATAATACTTTTATCTAAAAAAATCAAGGGGGATTTCAGCAGTGTCAACTTTAAGTAGTTTTGTTGTTCCACGCCTCTTTCTTATACTTTTCTTTCTCAATATTTCCACCTCTATTTCTTTGAGACTGATTTCATTAATTAATATTTCACCTGTCTTAAATAATGTAAATGGATATTCTTTGGGAATGATGGAGCGTACAGTATATTCATTCCCTTTCCTAATCACAACTTTCTTTTTAGTAGAAAATCCCAAAGCTTCCACTTGCAATAGCAGTTCCTTATTACACAATTCCCTTATCTGATTCTCGGTTAACACTATCATCCCTTCTCTGTCACTTATACATATAATCTCAATATCCTTTTTAGTGCTATTTGCATCTTTAAAATACACATAAGCAGATATCATTGGCGTATTGTCTTTGTTTAGAATCTTAACAGTTATCGAAGAATCCATCTCTTTCAATTACATCAATAGCAGAAGTTTCGACTCCAATATGCTCACTTTGTACTTTGTATTTATTCCTGCCTTTATACTCATAGTAGCCTCTAGCAATTGAAAATGAACCAAAGGCATCCTTATTGCTAATCCTAAATTGAATACTATCATTATTTATATAAACAAACTCCTTGCTTTCCTCGTTAACATATAGCCCATCACTAACTATTTGAGCTTCTGTTATTTTTTGAGCTAATAATACAATACTGAATAATAGAATAATTCTCATGATATTACTCGATTTTTAATGGTAAAAATTCCAAAATACTGCACCCGGTAATTTATACAAGTTTGTAGTGGAAAAAGGAGCAAGTCTCACAGGGCTTGTTTCAGAAAAATACATTCTATATCGACCAGAAGACCAGATTTTTACCTTTCTAACCATTACGGCATGTTCACCACCACTAGCTGTTTTAAATCCCATAAAAACCCTTTTATCATGAGTGAAAGCATCTGATACAACATTAATATTTGATTGAGGTGTTATCCGGTCTGATTTAAATACCCTAGAATTATCAATTAGACCTTCAATTTTTGATGCATGTACTCCTAGCTTGCCATCATTCTGTTCAAGCCAGTAATCAAAATCATACTCACCCATACCATAAGTGTCGCTAAACTCTTCAAAACATCGTAATACACATTCTCCATCCTTATTGCCATAATTATCCGAAATTGGGGATTTATAAACTTCAGGCCTCTCTGGATTAATATATCCTCCAAGGCCATAAGTCCAACCTCTTGAACCATAACCTACGGTTAAACCAATTCCTGCATTATCATTTCCAAAGCCAATACCAGCACTTACGCCCCAATTATGACTCCATTGATTGTTTGTAATGTCATAGGTTTGTGAAAGACTTGAACCAGCATTATAGGGACCAAAAGATGCATAAGCAAATTCAGAAGTGCTTGTACTCCAATTATTATGGTTGAAATTAAAATCAATACTTTGGCTTGCTCCAAACCCTGTACCCAAACCAGTCCCCCCAATACGATACGCAACTTCACTATAACCACCTAGTGAAGCTCCATCAGACCATCCTACATTTATGCCAAAACCAAGTGGTACCCCAATTGGAGTGAAATTTAACCCAATACTAAATCCTCCATTACTTAAACTCCAAGTGATAAACTCACCCGATGGATCAGAATAAACCAGTGGATTATTCCATGCATAACTATACCTGTTAAAATTCTGCGTATAATCCGGCGCCTGTATATAATTGTCCGGACTCATGAACCTTCCCAAAAGTGGGTCATATACGCGGCCATTCATGTTTATAAGGCTGAATTCATCCAAGTGCTCATGCCCCGTATAGCCACGGTCGAACATGTATCCGGAAGCCATGTTGTCAAAGGTCCAGTCGGCCGGGTTTCGTCTTCTCCCCCACGGGTCAAAACTTAGTTCTTCAACCTTCACCCCATTAGCATTGGAAACGGCAGTAATCGAACCCAGGTGGTCTTTATGGATGTAATACAGGTTCTCAGCAGCACTGGTTTTCTCAAAAATGGCTGCCAGGCCATCTCCGCCATAAATGTAATGCAGCTTGCGTTCGTTGCCTGAGTCGTCTATTTCCACCTCGTAATTCCCACCAACAAAGTATTTTGTTTTCTCAAGCACATTGTTGTTGTACAGCCGGGTAATCTTACGTGCTTCATCGGGGCCGTAGGTGATTTCAAGCCGGTAGTTGCCTTCCCGTATGGTATCCACCTTATTAAACGGGGTGTACCTTACAATCTGTTCCACCTCGCTTACAAGGTTACCGGTGTTTTCAATTTCAGATACGGCATGAGGCTGAGGGGCATCATAGCTAAATGTTCCCAGGCCGGTTTTTGTATTGATGTTGCCATTATTGGCATAATTCACACCGTAGGCTGTGCCTGTATTCACCTGCCAGGTTTCAAGCCGGTTTTTCATTAAATTATCATAGGTAAAATTTTCCTGCAAGCCTTGGGCAACATCTTTCCGCCGGTTAAGGTTACCGGTCAGGGTGTCGAATTCGTACTCCAGGTTCTGGATGCCGGGTATGGAAGCTGAAGCTGGCATGCCATAATTATCATAGCCCAGGGTGGCCGTAAGACCGTTGCCCAAGGTGTAGCCTGTTGGTTGCCCACGTTTGTTGTAACCGGTGGCTGTAAAGATATTGGCAGTTCCGTTCACAGTTCGAATATAACCATTTTGGTATTCAATACCAACAGCATATCCGGTTTCAGGAAATTTAATTTGATTTACCTGTGAACTAGCATTATAACCTGTTTCCGAAATAAAACTCCGGCCCTGAATGTTTTCAGTTTCCTTTTTCAGCCTTCCCAGGTCATCGTATTCAAAACTGTACGAAATGTTATTATCGCCTTCAACCGATGCCAGTTGCCCTATTCCTTTGCCGGGAGCAGTATCGTAGGTGTAGGAAGCGACTACTGTGGTAGAATCAAGCAGTTTTTCTTTAATTCTGCCCAGTTTATCGTAATTCATATAATAACTAAAACCACGAGCATCGGTTTGTTTGATTAGTTCTCCATATGCATTGTATTCATAGCTGATGGTACCGGCATCGGGATCAGCCAGTGAAGTTTGTCTGCCTCTATGGTCATAAGTAATGCTTATTTTTCTTCCTTCATATGAAATATCTTTTATCCCATCGTGGGCAAAATAAGTATAGTTTATTTCTCCTCCGGCATCTTTTGCCGTAATTAAAGATCCCTTCCCATCTGTTTTAGTTGTTTTCCAGTTTCCATTAGAAGAAGTAACAGTACTTTCTGTACTCTCCTGGCTATATGTATAAGTATCAGTTACCGTTGAAGGATAGGTAACAGATTGTATTCGACCATCATTCGGATAATATAAATACTCAGTATAGCGTGAAGGTAAATCATAATAGGATTCTGAGACCTTCCAAACTCTTCCCAAAGAATCATATAGTGTTTCCATGAACACCATTTGACCATTAAAATCAGTTATACCGGTTTTTAGAGTTCTTCCGGTCGCATCAAAATACAGGCGTCGTAAAGGTTGTTCATCTGTTTCTTGCTGGATTAAATATCTTAGCGGACCATCAATTGCCCATTCCATTTTATTCCGGCTACTATTTCCATCGGGATAATCAGTTTGTATCAATCTGCCAAATCCATCATATTCATGCTTTGTAAAAAGACCATTAACATCCTTTATTTTACTAACATTACCTGTTTTGGCATCATAATTAAATTCAGTAATATGGTCATTAAAATCATATTTCAATGTTTTTTTCGCAACATTTCTTCCGTAATTACCATATTCTAATAAAGTTATCCTTGAATCAAGATCGTTTGATAAAATTATTATTGAATCAGGTTGGCCATAGATATTAAAATCACTGTAAATTTCGGATATTGAATCCGGAGTATATGGATTATTTATTTTAGCTATCAGAGCGCCTTTATTGTTGTATCGATAACTGGTAGATTCTGTAAATACATCTGCAACGTCTCCTTCAACTGGTCTGCTCTTTTGAGTAGTCGTACTTGTCAACCGTGATGAAGGGCACCACCACGCCGGGTTGAATGTTGAATAGCCATTTGTTACCACTACTTCTGCATCCCCGTTATAATCTGTCGAATAAAATGTTAAATTCCCATAATCATCATAGAACCAATTATTAATAGTAATTAAATTTTGTAAATAATCTTTTGAAACAGCGCTTTCTCTATAAGGAAAATATGTTTTTTTTCCATTGTAATTGTAAGATCGAATGGCATTAATAAAACCGGTGCTGTCAATAGGTTGATTATTATCAATAAATTCCCTGAATTGACTTTTTAATGACGTAACAAAACAAACAGGATCCGTCTCATAAATACTAGTTGAACGGATTCTCCAGTTTGCATCTTCCATTTTAACTTTCTCAAAACCAAGAAAACCTTTCCCTTGCTTATAAATTCGTCCGCCTTCATAGAAATACTTTACTAAGTTTTTTTCAGAAGCAACGCCATTATCTGAATAAATTTCTGAGACAACGTTAAAAGGAGGCTTTATATCTATCACTGGGTAATTAGAGCCTGAGCCTTTGGTATAAATATTATCATCAGTTAAAGGTTTATATACAAATCCTGCAACTTCATCTAATCCAAATGAAACAGAATTTAACCTTAAATGCTGGTTAGAATTATTTAATTGAATGATTTTAGCTGGTTGAACAAGGTCATAACCATACGTATTTATTAATTCTGATTTTCCATCTCCATTAAAATCACCGCTAAAGAAATTTTTGGCAATAGTAAGCAGGGGTGAAGAAGTCTCAACATTTGTCTTGTTTAAATATTGAGATTCTTTACAATAATATAAATCTATTTGTTCATAGCTGGTATAATCTCGGCGAAAATCATGAACATGAGCAATATCGGTTATTCCATCGCCATTGTAATCGGCAAGAAGTAATTTATCGGGATCTGAACCATCAAGGTCTATTTGATTTGAAAAGTAAAAAGGTTGATTGATGAACCCCACACCATTATTCATTTCAATTTGCCAATCATATCCGTTCCCTGTAGTCAAAATATCTGTTTTTCCATCACCATTAAAATCACCTGGATATATTTTATGCCAATTTGTTGGAAATCCTTTATTATATAGAATATTTGAAGTTACAACTCCGGGTTCAATTTCGAATGAATAAATAGTGGTTGCTGTGGGGCCATCGCCTATTGTTACCATTAAATCATCTTTACCATCCCCATTATAATCAATAATGTTCAAATGATCTGCATCCGCAATATTAGCTGTAATACCATCTAAACCACCTACAAAATAACTTTCATTTCCTCTTCCGGGAAAATGGATTTTTGTTTTATACAAAGTCCCATTATGAAGAAAAGTCAAAAAATCATCTCTCCCATCACCATCAAAATCTCCCACAATAAATGAATAATTATCATCTTCATTTATGCTGTGAAATTCATTATCAACATTATAAGCAACAGGCATGGAAGAGGCAGAATAGTAAATCTCTATTCCATTCAGTTCCCTTCCATCACTGCTCAAATCGAAAACAATGATATCTTCCCTTCCATCTCCATTAAAATCTGAAGTATTATAATCAGACCAAAGCACTTTTCCCATGCTCGAGAAGTTAAAAATAACATCATTCCCGGCAGTAAAATTATTATTCCCATTGTTGGTGTATAAATTGAATTTTTGATAAAATATACCATCATTCCCACTGCTGAGCAACACGATATCCGATAATCCGTCACCAGTAAAATCACCCACTATTTTTTGACCTTCATCATCTGGTAGATTTATGTTAGTAGTATTCGCTTGAAAATTAATAATATCGGCGAACGAATCGCCATATTTAAAAGTAGTAGGATTAAGCTGTTCTCCATCAGTCCCTGTTAATGCAATGGAAAGTAGTTTGGAATAAAAATCATATTCATAATCAAATTCATATTTTCTTACAAAAGAATTCTCATAAGTCATTTCAATGGATTCAAGGATAAGATTAGATGTTATTTCTTTTCCTGCCGGCCATACAGTTGTAACATCGTTACGTGTTCCATAATTAAAATGCACCGCATTGTATGGGTCAACATTTCCTGTTAGGTTTCCGGTATATTTAATTGCAGATACCGGTTGTTCATCGTCATCTGTACGATATTCAAAAACCATATAGTTTGAATGTTGATCTTCAATACGGTTAATCTTCCAGGCAATAACGATATTATTTGCCCCGGTTACACGCGAATCGTCTGTATTCCCAAATTCCATTGTCAACCCATCTTTGGTCATTATCTCGAACCACAGCGGCCCGTTGCCTGATGTTCCTTTTGCGGTAACCTGCACAAAGGTTTCAAATTCGGTATGATAAACTGCCCCGTTGTAGCCATGGTCGCTTCCCGAAACCCGTATCAGCCGGTTGCCGTCGAGGACATACGGGTCGGTCCTGTCGAGTTTTATCTCTTCTACTTTCCCGTCGTTATAAATATTTTTTGGCACCCTGGTAATGGCCGAAAGACCGGCAAGGTTCCATCCCATTCCCATTAAACCGTTACCGGCCTGGCTGTTATATACGAGGCTCAGACTGGGCTGCAACCCCTGTGTGCCCGGGGGTACCTCTATTGGAATGGTATAGGTGGCCGCCCCGGTAGCAGAAACATCCGCCTGCCCCGGAATAGCCCCTACCGGAAGCGACTGGTCAATTGCCGCCGGCAGGGTTGCCGGATCAACATAATCAACTGCAGCAATCGGGGGTTGCGGTAGACTGGGGTCAATATATGCATTAAAATAATGATCTCCTATTGCACTGTATTTAAACCCTGGTTTCATAAAAACTGAGTAACGCGCAATGGCATCAACTGTAGCTCCACTGTAATCGGAATCCAACACGATTATGCTTTCCTGTGCCTGAGAAGCAAAACTCACGGCAATTATTGAAAATGTCAGAATTAGCTTGGTAATTTTCATTATTAGGATATTTCAGGATTGAGTTTTATTGCAGGTGTTATTTTAATATTGAAAGATTATTCCTTGATTATCTTCAAGTTGAAAACTTGTCTTGCAAGAATGGTTTTTACAATATAAACTCCGGCAGGTTTTCCCCGGAGATTGATGCCGGTAACCTCGCCCGTGATTTCCGTTTTTGCTATCAGCCGGCCGGCAGGGCTCCACAGCTCTATATCAGGCAATTTCCCATCAGGCAACCGGTTTAGTTCAAGGTATACTGTCCCGGCAGCAGGATTCGGATAAACTTTTACTTCAAGGCTGCCAAAGGTTTCCTCCAGTTGCGGGACTGATAACTCAGCAGTCGCTTCCTTCGCAATTACCGGCCCTTTTGAATAGGCGCTGTCCTGTGTAATTTCAGCAGAACGTAAAAAAACCTCATATTTTTTTATTATTCGGTTACCGGAGTTATCATATTCATATTTTATTTGACAAATAGCCGAAAAGCTCATTAGGCAGCCAAATAAAATCAATGATAATTGTTTTGTATACATAAGTAAAGTGAATTTAAATTTTAATGTAGAATTACTCTTTAACAATCTCCCAACTAGTACTTTCTTCACCTAAATTAGCGACAATAGTATAAGTGCCTGTGGGTAATTTATTGATATTAACTGCACTTACCCTGCTTCTTATACTCATTTTATATATTACTTCTCCTTTTAAAGTTTTAAGTAATAATTCTGGTTTGGCTTCTTTGGAAAAATTATCAAGTTCAATGTACAAAAAACCTTTTTCAATCACAGGATAAAAATTAACCGTATTATCAACTAATGTTTTCTGTCCGGCTGAGTTCAATAATGTCTGTTCATCATAAACTGACACTATTTCGGGCCAGATTAACTGCGTGCTGTCCATTACTGAAATATTCGTTGTGAACCTGAACTTTCCATCTTTTAGTTGTTCTGTCCCAGTATCCTGACTATAAAGTGAACATGCGAACAACATTGTAAAAAGTGTTAAAATTATTTTTTTCATTTCATTCTGTTTTTTATTGAATACTTTCTAAAAGCTTTATTCTTTTCTCATTTTCCAACATGTATAGAGTTAATTCTTCGGTTTTCTTTAAAAGAAGCATACCCATCTTGGATAATTCTATTCCAGCTTTTTCCATTTTACTTCCCGGATGAACCTCAGGTAAATGCCTGTTCGTCTTAACAAATCTATTCAATTCCTCTAAAGGCATTAAATCATAATCCTTTTTAAAAACATAGTCCGGCCCAGGTTCATTTAATGTCACCTCCACCCTGGTTGCATGTATCTTCCCGTTTACTGTAAGCGCAAATTGTGTTGGAAGCGTGCCAATACCCACATTTAATAAAGTATGTATATCGTTCTCATTTTTCATCCATAAATTATCATCAGTGGATGGAATCCATTCTGATGTACCCCATTTTAACAACTGCCCTGAAACAGGAACACTGCCGGCAACAGGAAATCCTTTTAACTGATTTGCATTCCATAAGGCGCTTTCAGAATTGGCATTTATAGTAATATTCCCCGAACTGCCTTCCCCCAGCAGATCATTGCCTGTTGTTACTGAAGTTATATTTCCGATGCCATATGGCAGGATAACAGAATTTCCATCATCAATTGAAAGAATTTTATTTGTTAATGACAAACCAATCTGGACATCGCCCGTTGCTCCATTTACCGATGTTACATGCTGTGCTTTTGTCACTCCATTCAGATGCAGAAATATGACAACCACAGTCAAAATTTTTACTAAGTATTTCATTCTATTATTGTTTTTGAGGTAAAGCAAGAGATTCAAGTTTCTTTATCCGGTTTTCCTGTTCAATAATGTATAGTGTAAGTTCCTCTATCTTCTTTAATAATAACATATTTAGATCAGCCAGGCTGATTCCGTTTGCTTCCATTTCTTTTGCTGGTGGAAATTCAGGTAAATGGTTATATTTCTTAATAAATTCTTCCAATTCGCTTGTCGAACGAAGTTCATAATGTTCATCAAAAACATAGTCGGGAGCAGGTACCTGCAGGTCTACAATTATCTCTTTCGAGAAAACAGTTCCGTTTACTGTTAAAGATTTATCAGCTTGAGGTGTTGTGCCAATGCCTATATTTCCCTGGTTAATGTTGTAAATCCCATTACCGTTTTGCATCCAGTAACCATTATCAGATGGAGTCCAAAACATACCGTCCCATTTTAATACCTGGCCAGGCAACGGTGTAATACTACTGACAGGGTTGTTCTGTAGTTTATTGGCATTCCAAATCCCATCATCGGAATTGGCACTTAAAGTAATATCGCCTGTGGTTCCTCCACCTGAAAGGCCTATACCCGGCAGGATGCCGGTAATATTACTTGTTCCATAAGGCAGTGTAACGGTATTGCCTTCAGTTATGGATAGATCATTGTTATTAAAAGATAATTGAAGCTGTACATCACCATTCATTGTATTAACAGAAGTTACTTCCTTTTGAATTACAGTTACTGCACATGCGTCCGAAGAAACTGTCCCTGTTCCATCACCTACCTCACATTTATACCAGGTATTTTGGCATAATGTGGGAGCTGTAAAAGGATTACTTTCAGCACCTTGGATATCTGTAAAATTATTTCCATCAGTTGAATTCATCCATTGATAGGTATAAGAACCGGTACCACCATTTGGAGAGACTGATATCAAACCAGGACTTTCACAGGAATAGATTGTTTTATCAGATGTAATATTTCCGCTGGTTAAAGGTGGAATTACAGTAACAGCACATATTTTTTCTACATTGCCATCGTCTCCATAACTAAGTACAATACACTTAAACCAAGTACTTTGAGTTAAAGCTGGCGGTGTGTATGTATTGCTGTTTTCATCTTCTATCGATTCAAAATAAGTTCCATTTGTTGATTGTTGCCAGATGTAGGTGTAAGGCTGATTGCCACCTGCGGCTGTAACTGTAATTTGACCTGGCTCTGTGTTGTGACTTATTGTTTTATTTACTGGATTAATGGTAGCTGATAATTCAGGTGGAGGTGGAGGCGAACTCCACTGATCAAAGGGCAACCCGCTATTATTATTATTTAGTTCAGATATTTCTGACGCACTTAATTCTCTATACCACATTGCCGGCTGATCTATCAATCCGTTAAAATAGCCAGTGGATAAATCTGTTCTTCTGCCAATATACGTGTAGTCTTTGCTTCCATCATCACCATAATAGTTACTGTTACTGCTTCCGGTACCTTGTAAATTTCCATTTAAATATACTTTGGTTGTATTTATTCCATTCCAGGTAACAACTACATGATACCAGACACCAGGTGACAACGTTGTTGTAGACCAGGCAAATGTCCCATTGGAAGTTCCATCATACACGTTCCATCGAACCTTTCCATTAACGATTGCTAAATATATTTTGGCAAAATGATGAAAAAGGTATGCATCTCCTGTTTGATTGATTTTTATCCAGCAACTTAAAGTGATAGGAGAATAAACAAGGTCGCCAATATCAACCCACCCATTGGTGAACGAATAAGCTTTATTTATTTTTCCAACTGCATTTGGATACACAGAACTATGTAAATCGCCGTCATTATAACTGAAAGCATCTATTGCAGTAAGCCCCGAGGTTTCATCAAACTCCCAGGCGGATACAAGATCAGTTCGTAAGTATTGAGCAGAAAGTTTAGAACTAAAACTAAAAGTGAGTAAAAATAATACGCCAAAAATTTTAATTTTCATAATTTAAGTAGGTAAGGTTAATTCATACATAAAGAATCAAATAGAACATTAAATCATTATTGAGATAAAACTACAGCAAACAAAAACATAATCCAACAATCAATTTGTAAACTATATGAAAGACTTTATAAACGGCATTTTATTTTTTGTAAACCGTAATTTGGCTAATACAGATGTTCTGGTTTTATTAAAAAAGATAAGTCAAATGATACCTTCTTATTCGTCTTCAAAGTTATATACCATTGCCTTTCAAAGGCAGAACATGTTTGGAACTAAAGTGAAAATAATTTCACTATAGTCTATGGATTATACTGAAGCTGTTGTTAACTATGTATAGAAAGGATTATTCATCTCCATGTGCCAGAATTTCCAGTTTACTCCAAAAAAGCTTCTTTTTTTCTCTCGAAAATGGAATACTGGTACCATCTGCCATTATAATCTTATCCTCATTATTATGCACCTTTGACACATACAATAAATTAATAATAATATGATTTATGCACTCTGCAAAAGTGGTTGCTATTTATTTCCTGCATTAAACAACTTAAATTTTTTGAAACCGAAATTTTTCTCTTTGAATTCAGTACTATTTCAGAATAACTGCCACTGGCTTTTAGAAAAAAAATGGTGTCAAGATTAATAATTTCTGAACAAGTTTGAAACTTTTTATGATTAAGAATTTGGTTGGCATATTATGTACGGGTTTAATTTAGTCTCATAACAAAGGGTTTTGCCACATCAAAAATAGCATTTTAAATAATTATATACTAATCAAAAATTCATTATTATTCAATTTAGAACTAGTTTAAATTGCAAAGCTAATTCTGTTCACACCTTAATCCACAAACAGCTCAACCCTCCTCATTTAATTTAAAAGATTCTATAATCTTGCCTTTCGGATATAAAATCCTTCCGTTGTACTTCCCAAATGGTATTTTTTTTGCATCCCGGTAATTTTGCAGTGTGCGCTTACTGATTCGAAGTAATTTCATTACCTCATCACTCGTGAAAAATTCCTGTTCCACATTTATCTGATTCATTGTCCCCTTAAAAGCATCTGCATTCCGGGTGCCTGCTCCCGTTGATTCTTTTTGCGCTTTACTCTGTTCCTGTTTCAAAGAATAAATCATCTGCCTGATTTCTTCCATTTCATTTACTATATATTTTGCCAATTCTAAAAGATCAGAATAAAATGATTCTCCACCCGGTGAAGATGGTGAGGTAATATCCCGATATTTTAGATCTTCCTGCATTGAAAAATTTTGCAGAAAAATAGATTCAATGCATTCAAAAAAAAAGGACAATATAAAAACGCCTCCTAAGTTGCTGATTTACACGAATTGTTTTATTATTGTATTCACTTGGACTAAATAGCAACAGATGAACAAAACAAAACCTCGCTATTCCATTTCGTGGTTTCAGTATTATTTCCCCGATGAAAAGTCGTGCCTCAATCTGATAAAAGCAATTCTTCGGGAGCGAAGAAACTGCTTAAAATGCAGCAGGGTATTTTATCCCGACTATACAAAGGTCACAACTGAATGCCGCCATTGCGGCCATGCCCATATCACCATCCCGGGAACACTTTTCCAAAACAGCCGGTTGCCGCTGCATGCACGATTTGCCATGTTGTGGCTGCTGACAATTCACAAGCGACCCCTGAATAACGGTGAAATTATGAAACGGCTTGAGCTGAAAAGCTACCGGATTACCTGGCAGTGGCTCCAAAAAATAAGGGAGCAGCTAACCTTTTTTCCCGGTTTCCCACGCAAAGATTCTATCGAAACCGACAGCTTTACCTTCAATGTAAAAAGCAAGTCACCCTCTGGTGAAATACATTCAGCGCAGGTTGAAATATTAATCATCATCAGCCGGTTGAGGAAAGAATTCCGGTTGTTAAAAATGAATGTTATTTCCGGATTAACCGTTCATGACAGGAACCAATTGATAAGAGATGCACTGCCACATGGTGGTGTATTGTATGTACCCGAGAAAGCTTTATTCTATTCTGATGAACGGGGATTTTACAAAGTAAGGTCAGGTAAAAAAAACCATATATACAGCCCTCACTGTAAATTACCTCTGCCGTCAATGGTAGCTGCAGAGTGGCACCAATGGGTGAAAACCAATTACCGGAACAACATTCAGGAAGACCATTTGCAGGGTTACCTGAATGCGTTTGTTTTTCATTTCAACCGTCCCGGAAAAACAAAAGCCCTCTCCCGTTTTGAATGGATAGTTGCTGAGTTGCTGAAAGAAAAGGAAACGGCCAAAACCAAAACTTATCGGAAAAGGGATGAAAGAGTTTGAAGCCGGAAGACCGAGGAAGGAAGACCGAAGTCGGAAGCCGGGAAAGTTCGTTGTCCATATGTTAATTTTTACATGAATAATGTATTTTGCCGAAGGTATACTTATTTAGCAATAAGTGCGAAAATGCGACGGTTTCTCCTCCTGCCAAGGAGGAGTAACCCGCCTGCCTGCCGGCAGGCATTTACCTGGGGGAGGTGGTGAATAAAGGTTATCAGCAGACATGAGGTTTAAATCATAAACCGGAACCAACCCAGCCTGAACCAATCTTACCTGTTTCCTTTTGCCCGGTTATGTGTTTTGCATAACATCTGACAATTTTTTATATCCGTTATACCGCCTTTGCTCCATGCAGCTACATGATCGGCATCCATTTCGGTCGGTTTCCAAATCTTACTTTTATTGGCATCATGCCCAACAGCACAAAGCGGACAATTTTGTTTTTTTTCAGGGGAGCAGGTGGGGTTTTCTTCTCCTTCATCGTAAATCAAGTTTTGTTTCCTTAACTCTTCTCTTATTTTGCAATACCATCATAGTATTGCTCCATGCCATTTTCATCTTTAATGGCAAATTTGTTGGATACAAAACGTCCGAAACTGGTAATTCGCTGCTGCCCGTCGAGTACTTCAAACTGGTCTTCGTTCACCTTAACAAAATAAATTAACCCCAGCGGATACCCTTTCAGAATGGATTCAATAACCGCTACATCTTTCTTGCCATCGGCGTAAATGTAGTTGCGCTGGTACTCGGGTTGGATGGTGAGTTTACCGCTCAGGCCAAACAAACCTTTGCCTTCCAGTTCGTTGTAAATAAAACCTTCGCAAATGTCTGCAACGGTGACTTCGGTTTTTAAGGTTGTTATCATAAGGTTCTTTTTTTAATTACTAAACGGTCATAGAGTCTTCTGTATGTTCCATCGCCGTTAGACAAATAAAAACGTGGACCACCTTGAACATAAGTGCCTTTTTTAGCCACTCCTGACATTGGCACTCCCAATTCTCGGCTTGACCCGATGATTTCAAACTGATCTGGGCTATATTTATCTAGAAAACTAATAGGCACACCCATCACTCCATCATAATCATTCGGAATTGCATCGGTAAAAGGTATTTCAATGGCATCGAAGTTAACATACCGGTCATACGATTCTTTTCCTTTTATCTCTTTATGCTTGCTGTATTTGAGGTTATCGGCCATTGTCATAAGTGGCAATGGTTGATGTCGTCTGCCGTGGTCAAGATTAGTAAACCAACAAAGGTTCCTGAATTTCACCAGGCCAGTTTCAGGATTATAGACTCCGTTTGCATATTCTCTTGCAAAAGGTGTAGAAAAATAGGCATTACCGGCGTGAAAACCATTCCCCAACCACATTTCATCGTTTTTAATCAATGGAAAAACTTCCTTATAAGTAATGGCATTCATATTGCCGATAATTAGAAATTGTTTACCGGCCTCTACAATCCAGGCCAAAAAATCGCGAAACAGGGAAAAAGGCGGATTGGTAATAATTATGTCGGCTTCGTCGCGCAGTTTTTTAATTTCATTGCTTTTAAAATCTCCGTCGCCTTTCAGGTAATGCCATTCCAGGTCGTTTACATCAATTTTTCCGTCGCCTGATTTGTCGTGATCAAGGATAAAAATTTTGCCGTTTCTTTTGGTTTTGTATTCGTCGTATTGCGGGTCGTTCACTTCAAAAAGTGTGGGCTGGTAACCGGTTTTATATTTTTTGCTGTTCACGGCATAACTGGTACTAATCAGCTTTTTCAGGCCAAATCGCTCAAAATTCTGGGCAAAATATTTGGTAAAGTTGCTCCACTCCGGGTCGTCACAAGGCAGCAGTACCGTTTTGCCGAGAAACACATCGGGGTTGTATTCTATATAGGCTGAAATTTCTTTTTCTATATCGTGGTATTGCGTATAGAACTCATCGTTCTTTGCACTTTTTGCATCTGCGAGATTGCTGTTTGCCATGAATCTTTTTTCGTTTCGTTTTTTGTTTTGTTTGCTGTTTAAGATTTAGCCGTCCTCAACTCCGGAACGTTTTAATTGTTAACGGCAATTTTTATTTTCAATCTAATTTATTCGGTATCATCTGAGGCATGTCGTTCAGATTTGGTTGTTTTTCAATTCTCGTTCAGGTTTATAAAAGTAGTAATCTTTTTTGGAATATTCCAAAGGTGGATAATTGTACTTTATTTTAACCACTCCGTCTTCCGCTAAAGCGGAAACCACCCCTCCCTGAAGAGGTAAAAGGAGGGGAAAGTTCTTAGTCCATTTAATGATTCGTGCATGAATAATGTGGATTGCCGGAGGTTTACTTATTTAGCAATGAGTGCATAAATTCCCTACTAACTTCTGTTTAACTCCCCTATAAACCCCCTCGGGCTCCCCTAAAACTCCCCCTAAACTCCCCTGTTTGTCCCCCTAAACTCCCCCCGGAAGGGGAGATAAAGGCCAGCCTAAGGCTGGTTACAGCGGTTTTAGTACCAGTCTGATTCCGCTTCAAATGTTTATGATTCAGAGAAAGCCGGTTACATATACTGACACTTTAGCATGTTCTGGGTGCACCCTTTTGCTCCGTTTTGCACTTTGGTGTCATGACAGTGACATGACACCAAAGTGCAGGTGGGTGCAAACGGGTGCAAATTCATTGCTGTTCAATGGTTTTGCACCTTAATTGCCCATTGGTATCCGATACTAATTTTTTATAATTTAATTTTTTTTATTATGGGCACATATCAACAAGGAATTCATGGTGAATTCTCAGGAAGAGTCGGTAACATTATCGGCTCCAGTTGGAAAGGCATGAGCGTGATGAAAATCCGCCCTGCCAGTGTACACAATCCGCGTACCCCGCTGCAACAGGCCAACAGGGGCAGGTTTGCAATGATGGGTCAGTTCTTATCGGGCCAGAACCGGCTGATTCGCATCGGCTGGAAACCGGCAGTTCTAAACACCTCGGCTTTTAACGAAGCCATGAGGTACAACCTGGCAGCAGCCGTTACAGGTGAATACCCCGATTTTGCCATTGATTACAACAAGGTAAAACTGAGCGACGGGAAATTGCCGGTACCATCCAACCTGCAGGTTACTGCCAGTTCGGCTGTGAGTTTTACCCTGAACTGGGATGACAACAGCAGCATGGAACTGGCAAAAGGTACTGACCTGTTAATGGTGGGAGTTTGTGACCAGGAAACGGGTGAAGGGTATACTGCATCGGGGATTTCCTCCCGCATTGATATGAATGCAGTGATTACCCTGCCCGACAACTGGTCTGCCCGGCAGGTGCATGTGTTCGTGTTCATGGTTTCAACCCTTGGTATTGGACAATTGAATTCCACTGAACACGTTTCACCAACCCTGTATGCCGGAGTTGTTAATCTGGGGGTTTAACTTCTGCTTTCCGGTGAAACAAGAGGTTGCATTTTGCTTACAGTGCAGCCTCTTTGTGTATTGCCGGAGGTATAATTAATTAGCAATAAGTGCAAAAAATGCGACGGTTTCTCCTCCTGCCAGGGAGGAGTACCCCGGCCTGCCGACTGGCAGGCAGGTTTACCGGGGGAGGTGGTGAATGCAGGTTATTTCGGGTCGAAAAATAAACCTTCAGGTATTTTATTTGCCAAATCAGCCGGAACGTGGTCAAAAATTCCGAATACAGCTGACCCGCTACCCGACATGGATGCATAGATGGCACCCGATTCATAAAGCAAATCTTTCCATTTTTTGATTTCAGGGAATTGAGGGAAGATACTTTTTTCAAAATCATTTACAACCTTTTCTTTCCAGGTTGGAAGTGGAATATCATGAAGCTCTTTCAGTGAAAAAGCGGGCAGGGCAAGCACAGCATTTTTATAAGCCTGCACAGTACTCACTGAAACATTTGGTTTAATGAGCACGATTTTATATCCGGAAAGATCAAGTTTCAGTGGAAACAGCTGATCGCCTATTCCTTCGGCAAAAGCGGGTTCATTTTCAATAAAGAACGGGCAATCGGCACCCAATTGTGCTGCATATTCTTTTAATTTTTCGGGACTCAGTTTCAAAGTAAAATAATTATTCAGCATTTTCAGGGTAAATGCGGCATCGGAAGATCCCCCTCCCAATCCGGCACCCGTTGGAATTACCTTATGAAGATGAAATTGTACAGATGGCAAACCAAAATCCTTTTTTAATAGTTTATACGCTTTTAAAACCAGGTTCTCACCGGGATCCCCGTCTATCAGGAGGCCTGAAAAGGTAATTCCGGTTTTACCAGTTTCTGCCATTTCGAGCGCATCGGAAAGTTTTAAAGGATACAATACCGTTTCAAGGTTATGATATCCATCGGGCCGGCGTGAAACAATATGAAGCCCTATATTAATTTTTGCATTTGGAAAAACAATCATATCGGAAATACAGGTTATTCATCCTTCAAAAGCTCATATTCCCTGGGAGTTCCGCACATGCAAATCAGGTTGCGATCGCCCCAGGCATTATCGACACGTCCGACCGGCACCCAATACTTGTTCATCTTTACCCATGGCAATGGCCAGGCAGCCTTGCTTCTGGAGTAGGAATGATTCCATGAATCGGAACTCACTATTTCAGCAGTATGCGGAGCATTTTTCAGAACATTATCGATCTTATCGGCCTTACCAAGTTCCACTTCTTTAATTTCATCAAATATGGTATTAAGTGCTTCAATAAACCTGTCCAGTTCTTCCTTCGATTCGCTTTCGGTAGGTTCAATCATAAGAGTACCATGAACAGGAAAAGAAAGGGTAGGAGCATGATATCCGAAATCCATGAGTCTTTTGGCAATATCGGCCTCTGTGATGCCGGCAGAATTTTTCAGATGGCGGCATTCCAGGATAAGCTCATGTCCTACCCTGCCCGATTTGCCGGAATAAAGCACACCATAATTATTCCCCAGAGATGTGGCAATGTAATTGGCATTAAGAATCGCAATTATAGTTGCACGGGTCAATCCTTCGGCTCCCATCATTTTTATATATCCATAGGTAATTGGCAAAACAGAGGCACTTCCCCAGGGAGCAGCTGCAACAGTATTTGCTCCAACATGGCCATTATTCATGATAGGGTGCGAGGGCAAAAATTTCACAAGGTGAGCGGCTACAGCAATGGGGCCAACGCCCGGGCCTCCGCCGCCATGAGGAATAGCAAAAGTTTTATGCAGATTCAGATGGCAAACATCGGCTCCAATAATTCCAGGTGTGGTGAGCCCCACCTGTGCATTCATATTGGCACCATCCATATAAACCTGTCCTCCGTTTTCATGAATGATCTGGCACATCTCTACAATGGATGATTCAAACACCCCATGAGTTGAGGGATAGGTTACCATAAATGCAGACAATTCTTCTTTATATTCGGCTGCTTTCCTACGCAGATCTTCAAGATCGATGTTTCCTTTTTTATCGCATTCCACTACCACCACCTTCATACCTGCCATAACTGCGCTTGCAGGATTGGTACCATGAGCTGAAGAGGGAATCAGCACCACATTTCGTTGGTCATCTCCCCTGCTCTTATGAAAATCCCTGATTACAAGCAAACCTGCATATTCACCGGCGGCACCTGAATTCGGCATCAGACTGACATCAGCCATGCCTGTAATTTCGGACAAATCGCGCCGCAATTCTTCCATCATTTCATGGTAACCACGTGCCTGGTTTTTCGGAACAAAAGGATGAATACCATTAAATTCTATCCAGCTGAGCGGCAGCATTTCAGTAGCGGCATTCAGTTTCATAGTGCACGATCCCAAAGATATCATGGAATGCGTCAGCGAAATATCTTTATGCTCCAACCTTTTTATATACCTAACCATTTCTGTTTCGGAACGATACCTGTTGAAAACCTCCTGCTTCATAAAATCAGTAGTCCGGGCAAATCTTTTGTCAATTTCAAATCCTTCGGGATATTCAAGCACAGCAGGCCAGCGGTTGTTTGCAGCCTTTGCAAAAACTTCCAGGATCCAGGTCATATCCTCGCGATTGGTTGTTTCATCGATGCTGATGCCTATTTCTCCATTATCAAAATACCTGAAATTCATTTCCAGTTCAAGAGAAAGCCACTCTATGTCTTCACGTTTTACGTGTTTGGGCAAAGCAAAGCGAATGGTATCAAAAAAGTTTCGGTTCAATTGGCGATAGCCCAGTTTTTCAATTTCAGCAGCAAGGAAAGCCGCGATATTATGAATTCGTTCAGCAATCATTTTTATTCCCTCAGGACCATGATATACTGCAAAGAAGCTTGCCATTGTTGCCAGCAATGCCTGGGCAGTACAAATGTTGGACGTAGCTTTTTCACGTTTGATATGCTGCTCGCGGGTTTGAAGAGCCATTCTTAAAGCCCTGTTCCCATGGATATCTTTTGAAACACCGATAATCCGGCCAGGCATATGACGTTTGTAATCATCGCGCGCTGAAAAAAATGCAGCATGAGGACCACCATACCCCATTGGTACACCAAACCGCTGACTGTTCCCAAAAACAATATCTGCACCCCATTCTCCAGGTGGCTTCAACAAGGCCAGCGACAGCAAATCTACAGCAACAGCCACTTTAATATCATGTTGATGAGCCTTCTCCACGAGTCCGGAATAATCAACAATCTCACCGTTGGAATCCGGATACTGTACAATAACCCCAAAAACATTGTCTGTGAATTCAAACAACTGTTTCGGCATAATCTTAAGGTTAATGCCAAGAGGCACCGAACGCGTCATCAGCACTTCAAGCGTTTGAGGCCAGACCATTTCGTCGACCAGCACCACATTTACCCCGTCCTTTTCCATTTTTCGCGAACGCAGGTTGTACATCATTACCATGGCTTCAGCAGCAGCAGTTGCTTCATCGAGCAAAGAGGCGTTGGCAATTTCCATAGCTGTTAATTCGCATACCATTGTCTGAAAATTTAACAGTGCCTCTAGCCTTCCTTGAGAAATTTCAGCCTGGTAGGGCGTGTATGAAGTATACCACACCGGGTTTTCAAGTACATTCCGCAGAATAACTGCAGGGGTAATTGTATCGTAATATCCCATGCCGATGTAGGTATTGTATACCTTGTTTTTTCGGGCAAGGTTCAGAATTTTACGATAATAACGCCTTTCGGTCAATCCTTTCTGGAGCTTCAGCGGTCCATTCATCCTGATATTTTCCGGAACAGTTTGTTGGATTAGCTCCTCTAAAGAAGAAACCCCTATGGCCTGAAGCATTTCATTTATTTCGCCCTCGCGCGGGCCTATGTGTCTGTTAACAAATCGATCGTGAGACATCTGCCTGTTATTTAAATTTATTGACTGCAAATATAAAATATACCATTCTGGCTGGAAATGATTTTAAAACAATATTTACATGTTCATATTCCAACAGAATTATAATTAACTATCCATAAAATAATCAGATTAAAAATGGGTTCGACTTTTTTTCACTTCCCAGAAAGGTTTCAGGACCGTGGCCACAAAATACTTTTGTTTCGTCGGGCAATTTAAATAACTTGTCTTTTATATTTGAGACAAGTTTTTGATGATCACCTCCAGGCAAATCGGAGCGTCCGATACTTCCATGAAAAAGCACATCACCGGCAATTAAAACATTTGCAACCTTAGAATAAAAAACTACATGACCCGGAGAATGCCCAGGAATATGTAAGATTTCAAATGAGGTATTTCCAAATTTCAACGCTTCATTATTTTGAAAAAAAGAATCAGGAGCATTTACAGGATCCATATCAAAACCGAACATTTTCCCCTGTTCAATTGCGTTCACAATCCAGAAAGCATCGTCGGGATGGGCAATAAACGGGATTCCGAATTCCTTTCGAAGAAATTCAACGCCCATGATATGGTCGAAATGACAATGGGTATTGGCTATCAAAACAGGTTTAAGGTTATTAACCTTCACATAATTCTTAACATCATTGCATTCTTCAGGGAAATAAAAACCAGGATCGATAAAGATGCATTTTCCTGAATCATCCGATACCACATAAGAATTTTCCTGTAATGGATTTACCACAAATTTTTCAACCTTAAGCATATTATCAATAATTTACTTTTCCTTTAAGCAAAGGCACAAAAACAAAGCCACCATGTTTTTCAGTTTTGAATTCTTCTTCCGATGAACGGGTAATCACCAGCATCTCCTGACGCGTCTCATTTCCCACAGGGATAACCATTCTGCCACCAATCCGGAGTTGTTGTTTCAAGGCAGGAGGAACATCAGTGGAACCGGCAGTAACAAGAATCTTATCAAAAGGTGCAAAATTAGGAAGTCCTTCGTATCCGTCGCCAAAAAAGAAGGCTGGTTGATATCCGATTTCAGGAAGGAACATCTGTACTTTCTGAAACAGTTCCTTTTGCCTTTCGATTGTAAAAACCCTTACCCCCATTTCAACAAGCACAGCAGCCTGGTACCCGGAGCCGGTACCTACTTCCAGAACTTTTTCATTTTCATGCACCTGTAAAAGCTGTGTCTGAAAAGCAACAGTATATGGTTGCGATATAGTTTGTCCGGCACCAATTGGAAAAGCCTGATCCTTATAGGCAAAATTTAAAAAAGAACTTTCCATGAACAGGTGCCTTGGAACTTTACCAATAGCTTCCAAAACCTTTTCATTTTTGATGCCTTTTATTTTTAATCCTTCTACAAGTTTTTTACGCATTCCCTGATGCCTTAAACCATCGTTTTCTGCCATCGATTCTAATTATAAAATACAAAAATACAGAACTAAAATGATTGTTTACGGTTGAATAATTGCAATATTAACACATATAGTTGATAAATTCACGGTTTAAAGTCTAAAACAGGCTAATCATAGTTTTATATTTGTGGCATGCTCAATCTTGGATTAATTGGTGACATTAAGCTGCTGGAGCCTTATACAAAAAAGGCCAGGGAGAACCCTGAGATACATATTACCGGCAAATCATCGGTCGGAACACAACCTTTGCCTGGCAGTTTCAGGCTTCAGGCACCAGAATTTAACCGGATAGAACTTATTGAACGGTCGGATGCATTGTTCATTAACCGGTTTTCGTTGTTACCTTTTGATTTGCTGTGCGAAATGGTCAAAAAATCAAAACATTTTTTTGCTGCCAGTTATCCTGATCTTTCAGCCGGTAAAATTGCTCAGCTGGTGAAATTGGCTCATGAAGCAAAAACAGTTATTCAAATAGCCAATCCTTATTACTACCAGCCTGCAATGCATTGGATTGCAGAAAACATCGGAAAGCCGGCATATGTGAATGTATTTTACTTCAATAATGAAACCGATGAGGCAACTATTCTGCTGAAATTGCTTTTGATGCTAAAAGATGTTGCCGGTGCAATTCCCAAAAAAACATCCGCCGTTTTATTCCGGTCGGTTCCTGCAAATTCAATATTTCATAATGTACAGCTTGAATTTGGTGATGGCACCATTGTTAATCTCAATTTTGGAAAAAAGGATAACCTGAGGCAGTTTAAAATAAATTTATACATGCACGATAAATTTGCTGAACTGGATTTTATTAAGGAAAGGTATTCCGTTAATAACAGCTCCATTGGTTCATCAGATTTATCAGCTGCAAATGAAACAGAAGCCTTTTTATATTCAGTACTGCAAAAAAGGGAAGCTGCAACCAATATCGAAACTTATGCGAATGCTTTGCAAATAATGGATAGGATACAGGAAAAACTGGGAAGATATTCTTCCTTTTAAAATAATTTAACTTTTATTGCAATTTTTTTTGAAATTCAACGTTAAGCATAAACTGCATGTAAATGCAGTTAAAAGAAGACCCAGACCAAATTTAAGTGGCATGTAATGAATAAAAAATGGCAAATTACTAAGTACCTGTTTCTGGATTTTTTGGCAGCCGCCATTAGCTGGACCGTATTTTTTATTTACCGAAAGGCAGTCATAGAACCTCAAAGGTTTGGAATTGATATTCCTATTGAATTTACCACCAGGTATTACCTGGGTCTGTTTCTGATACCTGTTCTCTGGGTTCTGTTTTATTACGTTACCGGATTCTATGATAATATTTACCGCAGATCGAGGCTTATTGAACTGGGGCAAACTTTTTTTACTTCACTTGCCGGAGTAGTTATCGTTTTTTTTACACTTATTCTTGACGATTACGTTCAAAGCTATAAAAATTATTATCAGTTATTTTTCACACTTTTCGGACTGCATTTCGGATTAACCTATCTCTTTCGGCTGATGCTGACCACGCGGACCATTCACCGCATACATAAAAGAAAAATAGGTTTCAACACATTGCTAATCGGCAGCAATGAAAAAGCAGAAAAACTCTTCCGGGAAATGGCAAACCAGAAACGTCCGGCAGGAAACCTTTTCGCAGGATATGTTGGAGTTGAGAACAATGACGACAGAATTCTGGGAAAACATCTTCCACAATTAGGGAAATTAAGTAGCCTGAATGAAATTATTCAGAAAAATGACATTGAAGAAGTTATAATAGCAGTTGAAACCCGCGAACAGGAGAAGTTGAATTCCATATTGACAATTCTGGAAAACCAGCAGGTAACGATCTGGGGGATTCCTGATTTATACGATTTTCTTTCAGGAACAGTAAAAACCACAGGCATTTATGGAAGTCCCTTAATAAAAATATCCAATGGCCTGATGCCTACCTGGCAAGCCAACATGAAACGTTTGTTAGATGTGGCATTATCGGTTTTGGCCAGTATTTTTTTCCTGCCCTTGTTTGTTGTACTCGGCATCATGATAAAGCACTCATCAAAAGGACCTGTTCTCTACAAACAGGAGCGTATCGGCCGGTTTGGAAAGCCCTTCTATATTTATAAGCTCAGGAGTATGGTTCAGGATGCTGAAAACGGAATTCCTGCATTATCGTGTGAAAATGACAAACGTATTACAAAAGTGGGTCGCTTTTTAAGAAAAACACATTTAGATGAAATTCCTCAATTCTACAATGTAATAAAAGGCGACATGTCGCTTGTCGGTCCACGTCCTGAAAGACGTTATTTTATAGAACAAATCTTACTGAAAGCACCATACTACACCCATCTGCACAAGCTAAGGCCTGGTATTACTTCGTGGGGCCAGGTTAAATACGGTTATGCCTCAAACGTAAATGAAATGCTCGAACGTTTGCCTTACGATATGATGTATTTGAAAAACATTTCGTTGTATGTCGATTTAAAAATAATGATATACACAATAATGGTTAGTTTTAAGGCAAACGGAAAGTAAGAATACCTTTTAAAAGAAAACTTCTCTTCATCTGCTCAGTTATTGCCTATAAATTACTTTTCCACTTTGAACCTCATTATCAATTATTATCCGGTATATTAAATAACCACTGCTTGTAAATTTTGGACTGTATTGTGCTTTATAAAACATTCCTGCCTCCACAGGCTGATTAAAAATGGTTTTTACCAACCTGCCTGCCGGATCAACTATATCAATTCGGGCTTCAGCAGATTGCGGCGACACAAATTCAATGGTCAATTTCTCAGAAAACGGATTGGGATAAACCTTTATGCCCGAAATTGCTATTCCATTGGTTCCGGTTACAAGTCCGGCTTCCAGTCTACTCCCTGAATAGTTAGCATCCTCGGGAAAACTTACGTCAACAAACTCACTGCCGGAGAGTTCCTCATCATATGGCAATGCCGCTGCAGCAATTCCGTTTCCATTTGTTACCGCTGTTTCCAAAGAACCCTTAAACTCAAACATCAGCATTTTTCCTTTTACTCCATTTTCCAGAAGTTCATCCATTAAAGCAGCTTCTATCCGAATTTCTCCCTCCTTAATATTCACCTCATTTTTAAGAATACGCAAAGCGGTTGGTCGTTTTTCTATGGTGATAACCGATGCACAGGAAGAAATATTTCCGGCACCATCTGAAGCTTTCCAAATCATATCGTTGACTCCTGCCTCCAGTTCAAAACTTTCCCGTGAACTTATTGTGAAAGGTTCTCCTCTGTTAATCGAAAAGACTGGCGATTCAATCCGGCAATTATCTGTAACATTGGGTACCCATTCAGAAATCAACAGTTTATAAGTATCTCTATATGGATCAAGAAAAACTTTCTTATTGGATACACATGTAATTTCCGGAAATATTCGATCAACAACATTAACTACGGCCATACAGGAAGCATTATTTTCATTTATATCAGTAACAACCAACTCAACTGTATTTTCTCCAATATTTTCACACGTAAAAGTTGTAACATCCAGCTTTCTTGTGAGTATGCCGCAGGCATCCAAAGAGCCGTTATCAATGTTGCCGGCTTCTATAACCGCATTTCCATCAACATCAAGGGCAACTTCAATATCAGTGCATTTGGCCACCGGTGGGATAGTATCCGATACTTCAACAGTTGCATAACATACAGAGCTGTTCCCATTGTTGTCAGTAACAGTCAGTTCAACAGAATTTTCTCCCACATCATCGCATGTGAATGATTTAATTCCCATCGTCATAGATTGAATTCCGCAGGCATCATACGAACCGCTGTCAATATCTTCAATCACAATATCAGCTCTTCCATCAGCATCCAGAACAACTTCAATATCGCGGCACACAGCATCAGGTGGTATTGTATCTGCAACCAATACCATTGCATTGCATGTTGCTGAATTTTTATTTTCATCGGCAACAGTAAGAGTTATGCTGTTTTCCCCAATATTACTGCACGAAAAGATGTTTTTGCTCACCTCCAGTTCAATTTTGCTGCCGGAGCTTCCATTATCAATATCTGCTGGATGAAGCATAGCCTGCCCGCTTTCATTAAGATAAAGCGTTATGTTTTTACATACTGCTACAGGCTTACTCGACCTGTTTATTTGCATGAGACTGGAATTATCGGGATGTTTTCCGTTAGGGCCATTAAATTTTAAAACTACAGAAGTATTATAATTTATTAAATCAAGTTCAAAGATCTTTCCTCTATCCTCGATACCATCCTGATAAGCTATTTCACCAAAATCCATACCCAGCAAAGTATCATCTGAGATTTCCAACAACTTGCCAATAGAGCCAGAAGCAGGAATTTCCTTGATTTCATTGAATGCTTTGGTTAACGGATCGTACTCAAAAATGTAAACTCCTGAACCATATATCATACCATTGGAAGCCTGCATAAGTTCAACAGGCATATTTTGACAGTCGTTTAATTTTAAAAAATTATCGGAATGAATATTATATTCAAACAGCACACCTTTATTGGCTATACCTCCAAATTTCGTAACTCCATAAAGATTTCCATCAGAAGCCTGAATTAAAGAACCATAAGGCTGCCGTCCTTTTTCTGTTCCATTAAAATCGATATACTTTTCGAATGAACCTGAAGAAGGATCTAATGCAAATAAAACACCATACCCATATGCACCTCCCAAAGCTGCCATTCCGTAAAGTTTATTATCGGTTCCTTGAATAAGGCTGCCACAGGGATATTCACCTGTCTCATCCCCATTAAAATCGAAAATTTTAGTATATTCTTCTGTAACCGGATCAAATTCGAACAGCACTCCTTTTCCCTCAAATCCTCCTTCACGCGTCATACCATAAAGCTTTGCATTTTTTGCTGATAAAAGGCTTCCCAAAGGATTGGCACCCTTGGATACACCATCGAAATCGATTATTTTTCTGTATTTATTTGATACAGGATCAAATTCAAATAACACACCGCAATCAAATATCCCGCCTCTGCTTGTTGTGGCATATAATTTTCCATTCACAGCCTCCACCAGATGTCCTAATGGATAATTACCTGTTGAACTGCTGCTGTTAGAGAAATGCCTGGTGATAGTACCCGATTCCGGATCAAATTCAAAAAGATATACTTCATTATCAATAAAAAAAATATCTCTGCCCCAAAAATACATTTTCCCATTTGCAGACATCACCATAGATTCCATACTTCCATAATAATCCCTTAAATCATCATACTGATAGGATATCTCCTGGATAATATCCAGCTCAGGATCGAATTCCATCAAAACAAAACCAACTCCAAATGAATTATGAATAACTGCATAAAGATTATCATTCGAAGCCAGGGTTAGAGTACCGTATGTTCTGATATCAAGAAGTCCGGTAAAATCGTACTTCTTCAAATATGAATTAAGTGAATAATCAAATTCGAAAAGCACTCCAAGGTTGTAAGCTCCTCCAAAGGGTGTTGTACCATAAAGTTTACCATTTGATGCCTCGGTAAGGCTGCCATGAGGATTACGTCCAGATTCCTCACCATCAAAATTGAACAAGGTATTAAACTGCTTATTTGCAGGGTCAAATCTGAAGATGACACCATAATTGTTTGCCCCTCCCCATCTGGTCATTCCATAAAGCCTGTTATCAGAGGCTTCGGTAAGGCTCCCCATAGGGTTTGAACCCATATCTTCACCATTAAAATCAGCCAGCTTTGTAAAACTTCCGCTAGTATAATCATAGCCAAAAAGAACGCCTGCATCGTATATTCCACCCATTGAGGTCATTCCATAAAGATTACCATCGGAACCTTCAATAAGACTTCCTAATGGTTCGCTTCCCTTTTCATTTCCATCAAAATCAACTTTTTTAATAAAGGTTTCTGTTGCCGGTTCAAATTCAAAAAGTATTCCTTTATCGTGTATGCCTCCTGTTACAGTCATTCCATAAAACTTTCCATTTGATGCAAAAACCATACTCCCCGATCCATCCTTTCCCGACACCTCACCTTCGAAACTCAGGATTCTGGTAAAACTGCCGGGGCCGGATTCAAAACGGTAAATTATGCCATAACCATATTCCCCTCCATCGGTTGTCATACCGTAAAATACACCCTCACTATATTCTGTCATTTTTCCTTCTGGTAACCCTTCCGCTTCAAAAGAAAAAACCACCTCCTGGGTTGAGGCCTTTTCATCCATCTTAAAAATTACTCCCTTATTCCAGGTGCCCCCATATTTGGTCATTCCCCAAATTTCCTGGGCATGGGTTTGTGTTTCCACCGATAAAATTGCTGCTATGGTAATGAGTAAAATTATAATGGATTTCATTTGCCGGCATCATATTAGTAGTAAATAGCTGAAAATTAATATTCAGATGAATCACGAAAAATAAACGCGCAAGTTCTTGTATGAAGTATTAATTTTATGGATTGCATCTGCTGTCCTTCGCTCTTCTGTAGTTTCAGGAACAAGCCGGAACCGGAAATTGTTGATTCAGTCCCCAATGTTTAACTAAGAGCAAGAGAACAGAAGAAGGATATACAGAACCGGATAACTGTTTTAAAATTAAAAATCAGCACCGGTAAAATTAAATTTTAAACATTTATACGGTAAACAGCTGTTTTTTAATGCATTTGAAGCAAACAAATACAACTTAAATCTAAGTGTAAATCCGCTTACAGTTGATCCTTTCTACAGGATGAAGTAACCTAAAAAACTAATTTATTCAGCAGCTAAAGAAAATTTTCCTAATTCACGGTAAACCGGGCCTTCGGTCTTTAAAAGGCTTTGGTAAAGAATGATTTCACTTACTATTGAAGGTTGCAGCGAAATATCCTGATACAGTCTAAAAGCTTCATAGAATGCATTCTTATTTTTTAAAAATTTAATACGGGCTAAAGTCAGGTGCGGATTAAAAGGGCGGCTTTCTTTTTCGAATTCCAGTGGAAGAAAAAAATCATTCATTTCGTTTGCTAATTGCTGCAACACTTTTTTATTCTTTATTTTTACAAACAAAACTTTTGGAATCCCCCGACTCTTAAAATAGCCAATTCCTTCGGGCAAAACTGAAAAAGAATGTTGGCTCCTTGCAAAATGCATCAAAACATCCTTCACTTTAAATGCTTGTTTTTCGCTAATTTCTCCTAAAAACTTTAAAGTCAGATGAAGGTTTTGTTTCTCAACCCATTTTATTTGTTCATCTGCCAGAGCTCTTTTTAATGCTTCAATTTTATTAAGCAGCTGTTGTTCAGGATTAATTTTTATGGCAACAAATGTGCGCATAAGTTTTTATTACAAATAACCAACCTCTATGAGTATAACGATTTCTTCCAGCATTTGATCTTCACCCAGAGGTTCATATCCTGATTTGAGATTACTTCCAAAAATTCGGGCAACACCTTGCCAGAATGTAGCAGACACTCCACCTCTGAAATCTTTAATAAGAGCATAAGATGTGTGGCTTGTTTCCCGGTCGATCAGCTTAAGGAGTATCTTTCCTTCGGAAAAGGTCATACGCTTCAGATCATCCTTATATTCATCGAGTAATTGTTGTTCCAGGTTTTTCATCATTTTTCGCCTTTCTTTATCACTTTTCAGGGCAAGATATTTGGGTTCATATTCATTAAGCATTTCTCCTGCCATGCGTGCATACGGATAAACTTTTTTTACTTTATTGACAAACCTGTTGTAACGTCTTTCATGTCGTGCATTTTTAAAATTCCTATCAGGAAAGACGGTTATTTCTAATAAATTTTTGTGAATTATTGTATCTCCATTTTCAATAATACCCATCATAAAAACATCATCTGTTTTTTGCCCAAGTGACTCATTCAAAAAGCAAGTCATAAAAACAGCAACAAAAAATGGTATTCTTAATATTCTCATCATATTTGCAACTTCAGATAAAACATTTATTTTTAAGCAATAACAAATAAAGCACCATTTATTTTTATTAATTCATAAAATCTGAACTCCCAAAATAGATAAACGCTTTATTGTCATTTTTAGTTCCAAATCCTGTTCTATAATTTAAACGAAGAATATTTCATTTCATATTATAGCTAATACAAAGTTTATATCTTTGTGCTGGTTTTACAACTTTTACCTGTTAAATGAAATCATTTATCAACTCAGAATTTGGAAAACTGGAAGGTGTTATTGTCCACACGCCAGGTTCGGAAGTAGAAAATATGACTCCCGAAAATGCAGAACGCGCTCTATACAGCGACATTCTAAACCTTTCAATTGCCTCGAACGAATATGCGCAACTTACAGGAGTTTTGAAAAAGGTATCGCATGTTTTTGAAATTAAGACCATGCTGAAAGAAGTTCTGGAAAATCCCATTGCCAAAACAAGATTATTACAAGAAGTCTTCAGCCACGAAGGCCTGACAGATATGGTGGAGGCTTTATCAGAGCGAAGTGCAAAGGAGCTTTCAGAATTGCTGGTAGAAGGAATTCCGCTTGAAAGGAATAATCTGACAAGTTTTCTTAGTTCTGAAAAATTCTTGCTACGTCCATTGCACAACCTGTTTTTTACCCGTGATGCAGCCATGGGAATGAATGACAATATGTTGATTGGGCGCATGGCAAACCGGGTGCGGGAAAGAGAATCCATGATAATGGAAGCCATCTTTAATTTTCACCCCGAAGTTGAAACCCATACCATAAACCCCATAAAGCCGTTTCAGGGAATTTCTGTTGATGCAAAAGCAACCTTGGAAGGAGGAGATTTTCTGGTTGTACGCGACAATGTTTTTGTAATTGGAGCTGGTATGAGAACAAGCCCGCAGGGAATCGATTTCATCCTCGAAATACTGAAAAAAAAGAAAAGTGAAGAGTATCATATAATTGTGCAGGAACTTCCCTCCAAACCGGAATCATTCATTCACCTTGATATGGTGTTTACCTGTCTCGGCAAAGATTCCTGCATGGTATACGACCCTGTCGTGTACAGCATGAGCCGTTATAAAACCATATACATCCGCATAAACAGTGGCAAGGTTAAAATTACCGAGCAGCCAAATATTTTGAAAGCTTTAAAAAAACTTGGCATTGATCTGAAGCCTGTTTTCTGTGGAGGAACAAAAGATTCCTGCATCCAGGAGCGGGAACAGTGGCATAGCGGCGCCAATTTCTTTGCCTTCGAACCTGGTAAAATTATTGGTTATGAGCGCAATATACATACCCTGGAAGAACTTAATAAAAATGGATTTGAAATATTAAAAGCTGTGAATGTTATTAATAATGAAATAAACCTACAAGATTATTCCAAATGCGTAGTTACCATTACCGGTTCGGAACTTGCACGCGGGGGTGGAGGTGCCCGGTGTATGACCTTACCTGTTAGACGAGCTGAAGTAAACTGGTAGGGGGAAATTGAAAATGCTGGAAATCTTTATAAATAAATTGAATTCAACACACGATGCGGAAACTTAAAACAAGAGAATTAAACCGCCTCACTGCAGAAGAATTTAAGGAAATAAAAAAAACTTCTATAGTTGTTATACTTGATAATATACGCAGTTGCAACAATACCGGCTCAATTTTCCGCACCTCTGATGCCTTGCTTATAGAGAAAATCTATATTTGCGGAATCACTGCCACTCCGCCAAATAAAGAAATTCATAAAACAGCATTGGATGCAGAAAAAACGGTTGCCTGGGAATATTTTGAAAAAACTGAAGATGTAATAAAGAAGTTGCAGGAAAAGGATTACCTGATTTATGCAGCAGAACAAGTGGAAAACAGTATTTCCTTACCCAATTTTCGACCACCGGATAATAAGAAGCTTGCTTTAATTTTTGGCAATGAGGTAAAAGGGGTGCAGCAAAAAGTAATTAACCTTTGCAACGGTGCTATTGAAATACCCCAATACGGGACAAAACATTCTTTTAATGTGTCGGTAAGTGCAGGAATTATATTGTGGGATATATTTCAAAGATTTTATTCCCGATAACCTCCCGGCACTGTTTTTCCTTCAGAATCTGAAACCTATTTTCTCTCTCGAAAAATAACGGGTTATATCCAAAATAGAATTACCGACAGGATACTGCAATTATAAAAAATTTGTATTTTTATTCCTGAACTAAAACATCTTTTGATATGGCTAACCCAAAAGCAGTTTCTGAAGAATTTCTGCATTTTATATGGGAAAACAGGCTGTACTTTTCTGAAAATTTACAAACAGTAAAGGGAGAGCCTTTGGAAATATTAAGTACAGGTCGCAGGAACTTTAATTCAGGCCCCGACTTTTTTAATGCTAAGATTAAAATTGACGATACAATATGGGCTGGAAACATTGAAATTCATATAAAAGCTTCCGATTGGGAAAAACATCATCATACTCCTGACAAGGCATATGGTAATGTTATATTGCATGCCGTGGAACAGGCCGATAAGACAATTTTAAGAGAAAACCAGACTGAAATTGCGGCTCTTGAACTTACATGGCCGGAACAGTATACAAAAAACTATCAAAAATTAATGGAAGCAAAATCCTGGATTGCCTGTCAAAGTGCATTCCATACATTCGATCCCTTGATTTTAAAAATAGGATTTAACCGGCTGATGATAGACAGGCTGGAAGATAAAACAGAAGAGATAATGCTCAGGCTGGAAAAAAATCAGTACAATTGGAATGAAACTTTTTACCAAATGCTGGCCCGTATGTTTGGCTTCAGAGTGAATGCCTCACCGTTTGAAATGCTGGCAAGAGCTTTGCCTTTAAAACTTTTGGCAAAACATAAAAATAATCTTTTCCAACTGGAGGCGATGCTGTTTGGTGCTTCAGGGCTTCTAAACGAAGAATTGTTTGGAGACGAATACTTTATGGGGTTGAGAAAGGAATTTGAATTTTTGTCAAAAAAGTATTCATTAAAAATGATAGAAGCCCATTTATGGAAATTCATGCGAATGCGGCCAGTTAACTTTCCTTCCATTCGCATTTCTCAACTTGCCGGACTTATATATCGATCTCAGGGATTATTCGCCAGAATCACTGAATGCAATGATCTGAAAAATTTGCAAAAATTATTTAAAGTAAAGGCTTCCGGTTACTGGGATGATCATTATCGCTTCAATAAGCCGGCACCTCGTACTTTTCAAAAAGTGCTTGGTGATGATTCAATAAATACCATTTTAATAAATGTTATAGTTCCTTTTCTTTTCGTTTATGGTGAGAAACAAAACCTGCATCACTTAAAAAACAGGGCACTCGATTTTTTGGAAGAGCTTCCCCCTGAAAAAAATACAATCGTTCGAAAATGGCAGACTCTTGGAGTTGAAGCACGATCAGCATTTGAAACACAAGCGTTACTACAGTTAAAAAATAAAAATTGTGATAAAAAGCGATGTCTGATTTGCTCAATTGGGAACCAAATGATAAAAAAAGGTACCCAATAACAATTCCTTTGCTTAGGCAGAAAATAACTCTACAGCCAGGTTTACCTGCTCAGGATTACCTAAAATATAAGCAACATCGCCAATCAAGAAAGTGGTTTTTAGAGTAGGGTGTTCTATTACTTCATCGCCTCGCTTAACCGCGAGTAAGGTCACACCGGTTTTCTTTCTTAAATCCGTTTCTCCAAGGGTTTTTCCAGCAACAAATGCTTTTTCTTCAACCAATACTGCCGATATATTAACATTCTGTAATTCATCGAGTATAGAAGGCTGATTGATAATATCTTTTTCCGAGAATTCTCCTAAATTCATACTGCGGATATGAGCCAGCATCCGGTTTATTTCCTTTTGCGGGTAAAGTCTTCTCATCAGCACCCGGTTGAAAAAATCAATAGCTATTTCAAGCTTTTCAGGGAATACCTGATCTGCACCAATTTTATAAAGCTGTGATATGCTTTCTACATTTCTTGCCCTTACTATAATGAATGCATGGCTGTTTATCTTCTTTACCTTTTCGATAATTGCCATAGAGGGAATAATATCTCCAACAGAAATCACCACCACATCTGCAGTTTCCACATGAGCCTTTAAAAGTATAGGTTCATTGACAGCATCTCCATAAACCACCTGATCACCGGCATTCATCTTTTCTTTTGCAATTACCGGATCAAAAATTACATTTACATGCTTTATCCCGTAATGTTTGGCCATAATGGAAAGTTTAAGTGAACTGGCATCTTTTCCAATAATTACCAGGTGATTTTTAAAATCTGGTATTTCAACTTCTTTTAAAGGAAACAGGCCATTTCGCAGATAATCGGGCATTGGAAACTTCAAAAACCAGTTAGCCACGGGAATCGATATATGAATCAGCAAAGGAGTAAGCGCCATTGTAATTACTGCTACTGCAAGAAACAGCTGATAATGAAATGAAGAAAGAATATTGTAATCAAAGCCTGATTTGGCGAGAATAAATGAAAATTCACCCACCTGGCTAAGTGCAAATCCGACAAGGACAATTCCTCTAAAAGTATGTCCCAGAACAAAACCAGTTAAAGAAGCAATTAATGCCTTAAATATCAAAACCAGCAGAACACTTGCAGCCACTATCAACAAATTCTCCGTTACAAATTCCAGGTTTAACAGCATTCCGATTGAAACAAAAAAGAAGCTGGTAAAAATATCTTTAAAAGGAATAAGGTTCCCAAAAGTATTGTGGCTGTATTCGGTATCTGAAATCATTAAACCCGCCAAAAAGGCACCAAATGCAAGTGACATTCCCAATTGATAAGTCAATAAGGCCACTCCGAAACATATAAGCAATATGCTCATCATGAAAAGTTCCTGATTTTTTGTCAGGGCAATAAAATGTAAAATCCGGGGAAATATCCAACGGCTCCCAATAAATACAAATATGATTATACCCACAGCTTTCAGAAACAGAAACAAAAGTTCCTTCCCAATTTCAGCTGATGGATTTCCCAGCAGGTTGGTAAATAACAGCAACGGCACAAGCAACAGGTCCTGAAAAATAAGGATCCCCAAAACAGTACGCCCATAATTAGAAGTAAGTTCGGAACGTTCCTGAAGCAGCTTAAGCACAAGGGCTGAGCTGCTTAATGCAGCCAGGAACCCTACAAACAGGCCACTTCTCCAGTCCATATCGTAAAATGACGACAGCAGATAAAAAACACCGGCGGTTACCAGTACCTGCAGTAAACCTCCAAAGAAAACAATCCGTCGAATTTTAAATAAATGCTTTAAGGAAAACTCCAGACCAATAGTGAAAAGCAGCAGTATAACCCCCACTTCAGCGAGAATCTCTATATTCTCTTCTTCCCTGACAAGCGCCAGAAGATAAGGTCCGGCTAATATCCCGGTAGTTAAATATCCTATAACTGTTGGGATCCTCAGCCTGGTAAAGAGCACATTCACAAAGGTTGCCAGTGCAAAAATTATTACTATATCACGTAAAATTGTCAGTTCCATTCTTTTGCTTTAACGACAAAGAAAGTTAAACCAATTTTAGGAAAAAGCCTTTTAATCAAATAAAAAAAAGCGCTTTATTAATAAAGCGCTTTCAAAAACAGCAGTCCTGATTTCAGTTATTAATCATTTCCATAGTTGTAAGTTCCCTCATATTCAAATATTTCTCCATCATAGTCAACAGCAGTAACACGAAATTGAACTGAATCAAGACCTTGAATCTGCAAATCATCCAGGTTAAACGACACATGCGCGGCAAACGGGATATCTTCCAAATCTCCATTGGCATTATGCCTCAGCTCAAGTTCAATGGGCTGATCGGCTGCAGTCAACTCACCAGGTTGTTTCACCATATTGATGTAATGTACCTCATACCGGCCCCAATATTTAATCTCAAAATTCAAAAGATCGCCTGACATCCAGGCATTCTTTACTATTAATGGATCGTTTCCAATGCTGTCCTGGTTTTCTTCTGTAACATCCAGTATATCTTTAAGTAACACTTTTTTTACAGAATTAACTTTGACATAATACTCACTAATGTTGCCGTCATTGTTTCCGTTATCACCAATTACAGTGTAACTAAGCAAAATGCGGTCTCCTGTTTTTAAACGTGATTCAGGGTCATTCGTTCCCATGTAGTACCATGGCCTGTAATATCCTGATGCAACAGGAACCAGAACTTCCCCATTGTCCATAACAATTCGGTATTCTACAGGATCGGAATTCACTTGTTCAATCATACCAAAACCAATCCAAACATCATTTAGAGAATACCCCTCCTCATCATCAAGACAACCTGTAACTATAAAAATCAGACCCAATAAAATAATAAAAACATTCTTTTTCATAATAAATTCTCCTCTTTAATAAGTTATACACCTTAAAGATTTAAATTGGATTATTCGGGTTGCGTGGGAAACTTTTTTTTTTATTTTTTTTTAAAAATTTTATAGAACAGGGCTATTATTAAAGGAATGGCATGAAGATTGATATTTAAAAGTTAATATATTTAAATAACTATATATTTTTATAATTTTAAAACGTTATTAAGGTAAACATATTTGTACTGGTATGAAAAAAATTGAATCGTTAAACGAATTTAAGATAACGGCGGAAACAAACGAAAATGTATGGCTGTTGTTATACAAACCAGGTTTCGTCCAGAGCGACTGTGCAGCAGATAATTTCCGGAAGGCGGGTTTAAAGGCACGCAAAAATGATGTTCTTTGCTTAGCAGATGTAAATCAAGTCAGGGATATTCATCCTGCATATGGTGTGACAAGTGTTCCGGCGTTGCTGAATTTTGAAAATGGAAACCTTAGGAATATTGTGAAAGGATGTCATAAACCAGAACAATTTGCTGCCATTTTCGACAAATCGTCAGTAGCACTTCCTGCAAACGACGAAAAGAAGGTTAAAAAAAACGTAACGGTATATACGACTCCTACTTGTACCTGGTGCAACACCATCAAGAGGCATCTTCAGGAAAATGGAATTTTGTATCGTGAAATAGATGTTTCAAGAGATCAGAAAGCAGCTGAGGAGATGGTAAAGAGAAGTGGTCAGCAAGGTGTTCCACAAACCGATATAAACGGACAAATCATTGTAGGATTTGATAAAACAAGAATAAATACATTACTCGGAATAAATTAAAAATAAATAATAATGAAAAAGTACGCAATCATTTTAGTATTGGCAGTTTTTATTTTTCAAAGCTGCACAGGCAAGGGAAATAAGAGCACCCAGGAAAATTCGGCAGAACCTTCGGTACCGGCTTTAAAAGTAGCTGAAAATGCTTCAGCTGATGGGAGGACTGTTAATCTGACAAAAGATATATTTCTGAAAGAAGTGTGGGATTATGAAACCTCACCCCAGGAATGGAATTTTAAAGGCGATAAGCCTGCAATTATAGATTTTTATGCCGACTGGTGCGGTCCGTGTAAAATTGCATCTCCTATTTTAGAAGAAATTTCCAATGAATATGCCGGTGATATTGTTGTTTATAAAATTGACACCGAAGTAGAAAAGGAACTTGCAGCCGTATTTGGTATTTCCAGTATTCCTGCCTTTCTATACATACCTGCAGAAGGTAAACCCACAATGATACCAGGCATTGCAAACTCAAAAGAAGCCACCAAAAAAATGTTCAAAGATAACATTAGCAAATATTTATTAACTTCAAATTAATGTTAAACGTTTAATTAAAGAATGAAAAATGAAAGAGTTACAGCCAATTAATCAAAACGTTCTGCTTGAATTAACTGAAGATTCTTCAGAACAAAAAACTGCTTCCGGGATTATTATTCCCGATTCTGCAAAAGAACAGCAATCAGTTGCTAAAGTTGTTGCAATAAGTAACATTGAAAATGCAGAAGTAGCACCAGGTGATCTTGTTCTCTACAAAAAATTTTCAGGTACGGAAATCGATTTTGAAGGAAAAACCTTTTTAGTTCTTCCTTATGCTGATATTCTGTCGAAAGTAGTAGAGACGGAATCTATTTAATGGCTATTGTTTAGAATTTTATTCATTCTGCCAAAAACGTTTCAAAAAATCGACATAAAAGAGCCAGGGGGTTACTCCTGGCTTTTTTATTTGCAATCGCAACCGTTTTTACATGTTAGACTTTAAATATTTGGTTAACCAATTGAAACAGTTTTTATAAGTTCTTCGGCAGTTACAATATGTTGCTCACCTGTTTCCATATTCTTTAAGGTATACTTTTGAGTCTCTATTTCTGAATCTCCGGCAAGTACAACAAAAGGAATTTTCTTTTTATTTGCATAGGTCATTTGTTTCTTCATTTTGGCATTTTCAGGATAGATTTCGGAATTAATCCCTGCCTGGCGCAATTTTGCCAGGAGTGGTAAACAATACACCTCCTCTGTTTCACCAAAATTAACGAACATAATTCGGGTAGTTTCGGAAGATTTATCCGGATAAAGATCCAGATACTCCAGTACATCGTAGATTCGTTCTGCTCCAAATGAAATACCCACTCCAGAGACACCAGGCAAGCCAAAAATACCCGTTAAATCATCGTAACGCCCGCCACCACAAATGCTTCCCATCTCCATATCGGTGGATTTAACCTCAATAATGGCACCAGTATAGTAATTCAGGCCTCGGGCAAGGGTAAGATCCAGCTCCACCTGGGTTTTAAGGTGCATCTGTTCTATGTACCAAAAAATCTTTTTAAGTTCATTAATGCCTTTTATACCTGTTTCTGAATCTCGGAGAATGTATTCAAGCTGTTGTATTTTCTCAGAAGTACTGCCACTAAGTACCAAAATCGGCTGTAATTTTTCTATGGCCTCTTCTGCCAAACCTTTCTCCGCCAACTCCTGGATTACCTTATCATTCCCAATCTTATCCAACTTATCGATAGCCACCGTAATATCAATAAGCCGATCATATTCACCTATTGTTTCAGCAATACCGGAAAGAATCTTCCGGTTGTTTATTTTTACCACTGTATTGATCTTTAACTTGCTGAAGACATCGTCCACAATTTGTATAAGTTCTGCTTCATTAAGTAAACTGTCACTGCCAACCACATCCACATCGCATTGGAAAAATTCCCGGTAGCGTCCTTTCTGAGGCCTGTCGGCACGCCACACAGGTTGAATCTGGTATCTTTTGAATGGAAAAGTCAGCTCATTTCGATACTGCACCACAAACCGTGCGAATGGTACAGTCAGATCATAACGTAATCCTTTCTCTGAAATATGAGGTGTTAATTTCCCTGAATCTTTATCATTAAAAACAATTCCAGATACTTTTGATAAATAGTCCCCGGAATTTAAAATCTTAAACAACAGCTTATCTCCTTCCTCTCCGTATTTTCCCATTAATGTGGAAAGATTTTCCATGGCCGGGGTTTCTATAGGTTGAAATCCATACACACGAAAAACTTCCCGTATGGTATCAAAAATAAAATTTCGTTTTACCACTTCAGCAGGTAAAAAATCACGGGTACCTTTTGGAATTAACGGTTTTTGTGTCATTATTTAATTTTTTATTCAGGGGGCAAAAATAATGAATTATAATGAGGTTGTTAACCGGTAGTTTGATGAATAAAAAAACAACCTGTAACCATATGATGTGTACAGGCCTTTCTACTCTGGCTGAACAAATTTTTACAGACAGGAAGCAAAGGTCAAAAATTTAAAAATTCTCTTTCTTTAAAAAATTAATAGTAAAAGGATAATGGTATGAGTTTCCGTTACTGGCTGTTACGGCTCCTACAATGACCAGCACCAACCATGCAATTCCAAAGGCAATCAGCATTAAAATACCAATTCCCAAAACAATAAGAATCGCTGAAATAATAAATATCAGCGACCAGGTAATTTGAAAATTTAACACTTCCCTCCCCTGTTCCCTGACAAATTCATATTCATCTTTCTTTATCATATAAATGATGAGCGGACCGACAACATTTCCAAACGGAATACCAACAAAAATAGAAAGACCAAGCAGATGAGTCAGCATTCCCCATGTTTTCTCTTTCTCATCATCAATAATTCTTTGCATATTTCTTTGATTTAATTCATCTAAAATAGTGATTTTTTGTTTTTTCGCAGATGGAAAACATATTTTATTTAAAATGAACCAAAATAAAAAAGACGGAAGGTATTCCAGGATTTATAAGCAGCTTAATGAACTTATCCTGAAAAGCAGGAGTGTAAATGCGAGGATGGCCACAATTATTGCGGTTTTACACCATAAGATGGATACATTTTTCTGGACAGGGTATTACATCCTTGAAAAAGGGGAAATGACAGTGCAGATGTACCAGGGACCGGTTGCCTGCCAGATCCTGGAAAAAAATAAAGGAGTATGCTGGGCCGCCTATAATAAAAATGAAACTGTTGTAGTACCAGATGTTCACCAGTTTCCAGGCCATATTGCCTGCGATTCACGTTCATGTTCTGAAATTGCAGTACCATTGAAAAACCGTGAAGGAAAAATTATCGGCGTGCTAGATGTGGACAGCACACAAGTAAATGCTTTTGATGATACCGATGCCCTTTGGCTTGAAAAGATTCTGAAATTAATCTATAAATAGTTTTAATTTTTGGTGCAAAAGAAGAATTTCAGCAGTAAATTCCAATTATTTTTAATGGTTTCAAATATGTAAATCCTTAAAATGGTGTTTTTTCTTCATTTTGTAAACTCTTTTCTTATTTTTGCATTTCTTCAGATTATTATTTATATGAATACAATTATTCAAAACTGTAATTATAAATCAATTTAAAATGACAGATCAAAACAATGCCATCCGGTTTTACAATGGTCAATCCATTCCTGTTGAGCTTCATAAAGTAAGAATTGTGCAAAAGCTGCACCTGAGGCCCATTGAAGAACGCAAAACTGCAATGGAAGATGCAGGGTTCAATACTTTTTTACTGAATACCAAAAATGTATTTCTCGACATGCTTACCGATTCAGGTACAAATGCAATGAGCGACAACCAGGTCTCATCTATGCTTCAGGCCGATGATGCCTATGCCGGTTCGCAAAGTTTTTACCGAATGGAATCCGCCCTTCGCGAAGTATTTGGGAAGCATTACGTTTTACCTGTCCATCAGGGACGTGCAGCTGAAAACATAGTGTCGCAGGCTTTCATAAAAAAAGGTGATGTTATTCCAATGAACTACCACTTTACCACAACTAAGGAACACATGGAACTGAATGGCGGTAAAGTTCTCGAAATTTATGCAGACGATGCCTTGCAAATTAAGAGCAATAAACCTTTTAAGGGAAATATCGACATCGACAAATTAAAGGCAGTTTTTAAAGAATATGGAAAGGAACGGGTAGCTTTTGTGCGTATGGAAGCATCAACCAACCTGATTGGCGGCCAGCCTTTTTCGATGCAAAATATGCGGGATGTAAAAAAGATTTGCGACGACAACGGTACTATGATGGTACTTGATGCCAGTTTAATTGGTGAAAATGCGTACTTCATAAAACAACGCGAAGAGGAATTTAATAATGCAGAAATAAAAGACATTCTGCTGGAAATGTGCAGCTATGCCGATTTGATCTATTTCTCGAGCCGGAAGGTAAGCTCTACCCGTGGTGGCGGTATAGTTACTGACAGCAAGGACCTTTACCTGAAAATGCGTGACTTGCTGGTATTGTATGAAGGATTTCTAACTTATGGAGGAATGTCGGTACGTGAAATTGAAGCAATGGCTGTAGGGATAATCGAGACCTGTGACGAAACAGTTATCAGCCAGTCGCCATCATTTATTGCTTATGCCGTAAACCAGCTCGATGAAGCAGGAATACCGGTAATTACTCCTCCCGGAGCATTGGGTTGTCATATTGATGCAAAAGGATTCCTGCCTCATGTCCCGCAACAGGATTATCCTGCCGGAGCATTGGCCTCAGCACTTTTTATTATTTCAGGAATCCGCGGAATGGAACGTGGTTCCATTTCCAGTGTTCGCGATGAAAACGGCAACGATATACTTGCCGATGTGGAATTGCTACGGCTCGCATTCCCGAGACGCGTGTTTACTCTTTCTCAAACTATGTTTATGATTGATCGGGTAAAATGGCTCTTCGATAACCGGAATTTAGTGGGCGGACTCGAATGGGTAGAAGAACCTCCTTTGTTACGCTTCTTTATGGGACGACTGAAAGCCAAAACCAACTGGCCTGAAAAACTGGTGGCTAAATTCAAACAGGATTTTGGGGATTCATTATAGGATATACAGTCAAAGAATTTAACCAGTAATTAAGCTATGAGAATTCAGGTCTGGAATTAAAATTGATCTGATTAAAAAAAGGAATTCGAATGGATTCCTTTTTTTAGCCTTCATACCCCCCAATTGTTGTTGCTGGTGTTCTTATATACCCTTCTATTTTATATACCTTGTGAAGCTCTTGTTTTGACAGTTTTATTCAGGATTATCCAACAGCATAAATCGTTTCTTTAATTATTTTTTTAAAGCCGGTTTCAATTAAAAGAATATCTCAAACCTGATATTTTTAAGTACTTTTCTTCCAGTTCATATTTCCACTGGCATTTTTCTTTTTTGCATAGAGAAAAAAGGATAATTTTGTATTTTTGTCCCCTTACTAAAAACAAGTAAATTGGATAAACATAGAGTTATTGCTCTCAGGCCTTTAACAGAACATACTTTCATCCTTCAGCTGGAGCGGAAGAACCTGCCTTTTCAAACCGGGCAGTTTGTAATTATTCGCCGACCCCGAACCATCGATCAGAGGGAATATACCGTGTATAGCGGTGAACAGGAGAAGTTTCTGGAAGTACTTGTGCGTGAAGTAAATGACGGAAAAGTCACCCCTCAATTAAAAAAACTGAAACCCGGCGACCAGGTGGAGGTAGACGGGCCTTTTGGTTTTTTCCGGTTCCAGCCAAAATTGTTCCCCTCTCAAGACTTCCTTTTTGTGGCCACAGGTACGGGTATAAGCCCCTTTCACAGTTTCATACGCACATATCCCAACCTAAACTACCGGCTGATACATGGCGTTCGGTACCAAAACGAAGCCTACGGGCATGAGCATTTTGAGAACCAACGGATTATTCTCTGTACTACTGGCGACAATAATGGTAGTTTTCATGGCCGGGTAACCGATTACCTGTCCAGCCGCGACTTTGAGCAGGAAACCCAATGCTTCCTGTGCGGCAACAGCCAGATGATACAACAGGCGTTTGATATCCTCACCGGAAAAGGAATTCCTGTTCAAAATATATATACTGAAGTTTATTTTTAATGCCATATGGGAAATCAATTAAAATATCATTTAATAACCCTGGGATGCCAGATGAACCTCTCCGACAGTGAGCGGGTAATTTCTGTTCTTAATGAAAACGGGTACACCTGGACCGATAATGAAGAGGAAGCAGGTCTCATTGGAATCCTCGCATGCTCTGTACGTCAAAAAGCTATAGACAAGGTTTATTCCAGAATCCATAAGTGGAACAAATGGAAAAATCATAAAAACCTGGTTACCTTTTTGTCGGGTTGTATTTTGCCCGGAGACCATGAAAAATTTCTAAAACTGTTCGATATCACATTTCAAATGAAAGATCTGCCCCAACTGCCTGAGATGATAAGCCGCTATGGCGTTACAACACCTGCACATATTAAACCGGGCATCGATCCGCACAACGAAAATATAGAAGAGTTCTGGAACGTAAAACCATCATACCAGTCGGATTTTGAAGCATTTATTCCTATCCAGAATGGATGCGACAAATTCTGCACCTTTTGTGCAGTACCATACACCCGTGGCAGGGAAATAAGCAGGCCATCGAAAGATATCCTTGCCGAACTGGCCTTACTGGTGGCTCAGGGATTTAAATCCATTACACTGCTTGGTCAAAATGTAAATTCCTACGGGCTGGATAAAAAAGGAGAAGAACTGCTTTTCCCTGAACTCCTGCGGCAGGTAGGAGAATTGGGGATCCGGATGAAAAAAGAGTTCTGGGTATATTTCACTTCCCCCCACCCCCGCGATATGACCGATGAGGTGATAGAAGTAATTGCACGATATCCAGTTTTAGGCAAACAGATTCACCTGCCCATGCAAAGCGGTGACGATAAAGTACTAATTCGGATGAACCGGAAACACAACATGGAAAAATACCGGCAGATTGTTCATTCCATCCGCCGGATTCTCCCAACTGCCACCCTGTTTACCGATATCATTGTAGGATTTACCGGAGAAACTGAGGACCAGTTTGAAAATACACGCCATGCCATGGAAGAATTCCAGTTCAATATGTCCTACACAGCCATGTATTCTCCCCGCCCCGGGGCAACCAGCAACCGATGGGACGACGATGTGCCGCAGGAAGAAAAAAAGAGACGACTGCATATCCTGACTGAGGAATTACGGAAACACAACCGCATAACCAACCAAATTATGGTGGGTAAAACGGTTCGGGTACTGGTACGGGGCGCCGATAGAAAACCCGGGTTTCTTTCCGCACTTACAGAGGGTAAACTTATTGTAAGGTTCCCTGAAGGGGACGAAAGCCTCACCGGTCGGTTTGTAAATGTTCAAATAACTTCCGCTTCCGATTTTTCAATGGAAGGGAGGCTGGTGAATGTAGCTGAAATGGCTTGATTTTAAGTCCTGTAACGCAATTTAACTTATTTTATAACCGGTCGAATTTCAATCGCAGTTAAATTCTGTTTATTTTTGAATGCTTACGTTTTTAAAACAGTTAAAAAAGTCAGAAAAAATATAAAAATGAAAAAATCAATCGTAACCTTACTGGCATGGCTTGCAATATTTACCTTAAATGCTCAGACAAACCAACAAATTACACTGCATGATATTTTTACATCGGGAACCTTTCAGCCTGAAAGCATAAAGGGATTGCGTTCAATGAACGACGGTGAACATTATACCACCCTGGAAGAAAACAGAAGAATTGTAAGAAACAGCTATAAAACAGGTCAACAAGTGGATGTGTTGTTCGATCTTACCAAAATCGACAGGGCTCCCCTCTCCTATTTCTCCGATTATGAGCTTAGCAACGATGAAACAAAAATACTGCTGACTACCAAAGTAAACCCTATTTACCGGCATTCCTACACTGCGGAATATTATATCTGGAATTCAGTAACCGAAGATTTAACAGCCCTGTCGGATAAAGGTGCGCAGCAACTGGCTGCATTTTCGCCCGATGGCGAAAGGGTGGCTTTCGTACGAAACAATAATCTTTTCATTAAAAATCTGAAATTTGGAAATGAAACCCAGGTAACCATGGATGGGAAGGAAGATGAAATTATATATGGTGCTCCCGACTGGGTATATGAAGAAGAATTTGGCTTCAATAAAGCCTTCTGGTGGTCGCCCGACAGCAAGTTTCTCGCATTTATCCGTTTCGATGAAACAAAGGTTCCGGAATACAGCATGACTCTGTATGCAGGAGAAACCCCGAACAGAGAGGAGTATGCGCTTTATCCGCAGCAGGAAACATTCAAATATCCCAAAGCAGGAGAAACCAACTCTGCTGTTTCGGTAATGAGCTATGAACTTTATTCGAAACTCACAAACAAAGTTGATATTGGAACCGACACCGATATATATATACCCCGGCTGAACTGGACACCCGATTCCAAAGATCTGGTTGTAATGCGCTTAAACCGTAGGCAAAACCAGCTCGACCTGCTTTATGCGAACCCCTATACAGGTGAATCGAAACCCATCTTTACCGAAAAAAACGAGCGCTATATTGATGAAGATTTTCTCGATGCTTTCATGTATCTCGAAGACGGCCGGTTTATTATATCCAGTGAACGCGACGGGTGGAGGCACCTTTATCTTTACGACAGGCTTGGGTTTGAACAGGGACAGCTTACCAAAGGAGAATTCGATGTAACCGATTTTTACGGTTACGATCCTTCTCAGAAGGTTTTCTTTTACCAGGCTGCCGCTGAATCGCCACTGCGCAGAGAGGTATACTTTATCAGCCTGGACGGCAAAAAGCAAGGGAAAATTTCCACCCTCCGGGGAACCAACCGTGCTGAATTCAGCAAAAACTTTAATTACTACATTAATTATTACAGCAGCAGCCAGGAACCTTTACTTATTACGCTGCACGATAAAAAGAACAAACTTATCCGTACACTACAGGATAATACGGTTCTGAAAAACAAGATTAAGAATTTTAATCTTCCCAAAAAGGAATTCTTCACATTTACCACATCCGAAGGTATTGAACTGAATGGCTATATGATTAAGCCGGAAAATTTCACACAGTCGGAAAAATACCCGGTATTAATAACCCAATACAGCGGCCCCAACTCTCAAAAGGTAAAAGATGAATGGGCTAACATTGGCTGGGAACATTACCTTGCCCAGGAAGGGTTTCTTGTGGTTGCAGTAGACCCGCGCGGCACAGCTGCCCGTGGTGAAGATTTCCGTAAAGTAACTTACCTTCAATTGGGGAAGTATGAATCGGACGATATGGTTGAAGCTGCCCGTTACCTGGGATCACTTGAATATGTCGATAAAGAAAACATCGGCATCTTCGGATGGAGCTACGGCGGATTCATGACCCTGCTTTCTATGGAAAAAGGTGGCGAGTTGTTTAATGCCGGAATTGCCGTTGCCCCTGTAACCAACTGGAGATTTTACGATACCATCTATACTGAACGGTTTATGCGCACCCCGCGTGAAAACCCGGATGGCTACGACGACAACTCCCCCCTTACCCATGCCGGTAACATCAAAGGCCGGTTATTGATAATACACGGTTCAGCCGACGACAATGTACACGCGCAAAACACCTATGAGTTCACTGAAAAGCTCGTTCAGGAAGGAATACAGTTCGACATGGCCATCTATACCAACCGCAACCACAGTATCCGCGGAAGAAACACAACCATGCACCTGTACACCAAAATGACCAATTTCTTAAAAGATCAGTTGCAGTAAAAATGTTCTTTAATAACCCCGGCTTTCAAGCCGGGGGTGAAGGGCAGCATCGCCATCCCCCCGGGCTTCAGCCCATCATTCTCATTTCATGGCAGGCAAGGATAAGATATCTGCTATCCGGGAGGAGTATGTAAGTATCATTCTGTGCCCCAGCCTAAAGGCCGGGGTTAGTATCCTCAGCACTGAACTCACTTCCGGCGGGATTACTAACCCCAGCTTTCAAGCTGGGGGTAAAAGGTCAGCATCGCCATATCCCCCGGGCTTCAGCCCACCACATGAACTCCAAAGCAGAAAATCTGTCAGGTTCACTGGTGTGGCAGATTTTTTGTATCTATGCTGCCTGAAATTGATTTTAATTTTTACAAAATGATGAATCTTAATAAAAGTTCAAATCCCGCTTTAAGCGAAAAGGTTTTTCACAGAGATTATACCAGCACTTCTTCGGAAGTAATGACGATAAACGGTACGGTTAATAAAACAGCCCTGTCGTTACTGCTTGTAATTGCTGCAGCAGTTTATACCTGGAACAAGTTTTTTAATGCAGGCACTCCCGAAGCCGGAGTATCGGCCATAATGCCATGGGTAGCCATTGGTGGAATCGGAGGATTAATCACTGCACTTGTTACAGTGTTCAGGCCAAAAAGCTCCGCCATATCGGTACCCATTTATGCCGTACTGGAAGGATTGCTCCTCGGAGGGCTGTCCGCCATTTTTGAAGCTCAGTACCAGGGCCTGGTTATGCGTGCCGTAGCATTAACACTTGCTGTTTTTGCCGTTATGCTGTTCATCTACCGGACGGGTATCATTAAGGTGACCCGTGGCTTCATGCTGGGTGTGCTGGCCGCAACAGGAGGTATTGCGCTCATGTACCTGGTGAGCTTTATTGCCGGAATGTTTGGCGCACAGATGGAGTTTCTGTATGGCAACAGCAACCTGAGCATCGGAATCAGCCTGGTGATTGTAGTGGTTGCAGCATTAAACCTGGTCCTCGACTTTGCATTTATTGAACGTTCATCGGAATCAGGAGCACCAAAATATATGGAATGGTATGGCGCCTTCGGCCTGCTGGTTACCCTAATCTGGCTTTATCTCGAAATGCTGAGGCTGTTGTCGAAACTGGCCAGCAGGAATTAAGGCTCCATTTACTATCCTATTCTTTTCGGATAGAGTATAACGAAAAAAGGATTCTTTCGGGGAAAGAGTCCTTTTTTCGTGAAATATAGAAAACCTCATGCAGGTTCCTGCTCATCCGGCATTTGTCCCGGGAGTCAATATTTATTGAACTGCTTTCTAATCTTACAGCGACCTATCTCAAAACAAATACATCAGCAGGGGTGGTCCGGGAAGTTAACCGGATTTCAAATCTGGCAGTAAGTTCTTTGCAGGCATTAACTGCCAGTTCGGGGGTATTGTTGTGAGCTGAAAGATGACTAAGAAAAACGCACTTCAAGTGAGCACCGGCATTTTCACGAAGCAGTTTCACTGCCTGAATATTTGACAGATGCCCGACAGGTGAGGCGATACGTTTCTTCAGGTACCAGGGATACGAACCATTTATCAGCATATCTTCATCATAATTGGTCTCCAGGAATAGGGCATCACACAATTCCAGATGGGAAACTACATTTTCACAGGGTTCTCCAATGTCGGTAAATATCCCTACATTTTTACCCTGATGTTCAATCCGGAAGGAACAGGGTTCAGAGGCATCGTGATTTTTTGCGAAGGAGAAAACAGTAAACGCTCCTACTTGTATTTCTGCTCCCGGTACAAAGAATTTTGGCCAGGCAGGCTGCATATTCCGGTATGCCGTATTGAAAGTCCGGGCGGTTAAATAAACCGGGACATTCAGTTTTTTTTCAAGAACACGTGCTCCCTTCATATGGTCGCTGTGCTCGTGCGATATAAATACTGCCTTTATTTTATGAGGGTCTAGACCTTTCTCCTTCATGCGTACCAGGATCTGCCGGAAGGATATACCGGCATCCACCAATACGGCATCCGACTCATTTCCTATATAATAGCAGTTTCCATTACTTCCGGAGGCTACTGCACAAATCTCAATCATGTTTAAAATCTTTAGCTGCCATTCAAAGTTAACTGTATCCCGAATAACTGCTGCCATCCCAACAGTGTGTACATAAATCGTCTTTTGGCAGGCCAATAGCTTCAACCAAATCGGGAAGGGTTTGGAACTGCAGTGAGGTTAATCCCAGATTTTTACGAATACCTTCCACCATCGACTTGTATTCTTCGGTATCGGGTTTTGAATAATTTGCCAAACCGGTTTCAAAATTTCCGCCCAGTTCTTCTATTGCCTTATGGGTAGCCAGCTCGAGTGCCTGCCGCGAACGGGAAAAATTAAGAAATTCGCATGGATAGGTTAGTGGCGGACAGGCAATACGCATATGCACTTCCTTAATCCCTTCCTTGTAGAGATCGCGGGTATTGTCTCTCAATTGAGTGCCGCGCACAATGGAATCGTCGAGAAAGATTCCCCTTTTACCCCTGATGATGGCAGGATTTGGAATCAGTTTCATTTTGGCCACCAGCTCCCGGGTTACCTGATTTTGGGGCATAAAACTCCGCGGCCAGGTAGGTGTATACTTCGCATAGGGCCTCATGTAGGGAATTTTCCGCTCATTGCTATAGCCAATAGCATGACCCAGTCCCGAATCGGGAATCCCTGCTGCAAAATCTGCTTCTACGGTATCTTTACGGGCAAGGGCAGCACCGCAACGGTACCTTACTTCGTCTACATTAATACCCTCGTAATAAGACGGTGGGTACCCATAATACACCCAAAGGAAAGAACAAATCTGCTGTTTCTTCTCCGGCTTCCGAAGCTGTTCAAATCCTTCGGCAGTAAGCCTGACAATTTCTCCGGGCCCAAGGTATTTAGTAATTTCGTAATCGAGGTTCGGAAAAGCACATGTTTCGGAAGCAACAGCATATCCGTTGCCATTTTTACCTATAACAGCGGGTGTGCGGCCCAGGAAATCGCGCGCTGCAATAATACCATTTTCTGTAAGAATTAATAGGGAACAGGAACCTTTGATTTTTCGGAATACATTTTCAATTCCGGAAACAAAGTCCTTTCCATCGGCAATGAGCATGGCAACCAATTCGGTAGGATTTACACTTCCCTGGCTGGTTTCAGAGAAGGTCCGGTTATTTTGAAGAAATTCTTCCTCCAGTTCATTGGCATTTATTATTTTACTCACAGTAGAAATGGCAAATTTTCCCAGATGGGAATTGGCTACAATTGGCTGTGCTTCGGTATCGCTTATCACACCGATTCCCGCATTTCCACTGAATTTTACCAGATCGTCTTCAAATTTAGTCCGGAAGTAACCGTCTTCAAGGCTGTGAATTGCACGCTGAAAACCATCAGCGACACTGTAAAAAGCCAGTCCTGCTCTTTTTGTTCCCAAATGTGAATGATAATCTGTTCCGTAATAAACAGATGAAACACAACTGATTTTAGAAACGACTCCAAAAAATCCACTCATTGGTTTGCTTTTTATTAAAAGGTTCGAAAAATAGGTTAAATAAATGCTTATCGGCTGCAAAAAAACATTTCTTTTTTAACAAACTGCCAACAAACCTCAGCATTCAGAAACACTAAATACGAAAAAAATAATTCAGCCCTGCTTTATAAGATTTGAAATTGTCTTAAATTCAGGTGCTTTTGACGAACGGGTCAATTCGAACAGAATGGATTCTGCTGAACTCATTAAGATATTTTCAAACCGGAACCTTTCTGCAGCCCACTTTATGCTTTCAGGAGTTCTGGAAGATATACAATCCATAACCACTACAGGATTAAATCCTTTTTCCTTCAGATCAATAGCTGTTTGCAATACACAAACATGTGATTCAATGCCGCAAAGAATAATGTTTTTTGCTTTCTGTCCGTTCAAAGTTTCTATAACCGAAGGTTCATCGCAGCAGCTGAATTCACGTTTTTCAATAAAATGAAAATCAGGCAAAGCCGATTTTATTCCTTCAACTGTTTCGCCCAGTCCGCGGGAGTATTGTTGGGAAACGGTAACAGGAATATCAAGTTCATTCAGCCCTTTAATGAGCAGTTGACAATTCTTCAGCAATTTCTCTTTTTCCCACATCACGGGGAATAATCTTTCCTGAATGTCAATAACCAATCCTGCTGTATTTTGCCTGGTAATTCTCATGGTGCATTTATTTTTATTGTTCTGCTTCTTGTTATTAAGCATCCGGTTTTTAAGGGAGGACTAAAACCCATCCCCCCAAATTGCATTTCTGCTAAATTACCCAAAAAAATTTTACTGTAATATTACCCGGACAATTAAACCGATTGTTTTAGTGTATACCGGAATTATTCCCTTTCACTTTCTTCAACACCAACTGAGAAATGCCAGCCGCCGCTGCTATTTTTTCTTCGCCTGCATCTTTAGCACTTCTGCCTGCATGCGCGATTTATCGCCAAGGTAACCTCCGTGGTGCCGTTTTGCATAATCGTTGCAGGTAAACCCTATTTTAGTCATCAGGGCTACCACCAGTGCATCGCCAATAACAGTCATTACTGTGGTAGAAGTAGTTGGAGTAAGGCCAAGCGGACAAACTTCACCGGGGTTTCCGGTAAATAAAAATGCATCGGCATTTTTTGCCAGTATGCTTTCCGGATTTCCCGAGATGGAAATTAAAGGTATCCCGGCATGCAGGTTTTCAACCAAATCAACCAATTCAAGGATCTCACGGGTTCTTCCGGAATTGGAAATCAAAAGCAACACATCGTTCTCCTGAATTACACCCAAATCGCCATGCTGCGAATCGCTCGGATGTAAAAATACAGCAGGTGTCCCGGTCGAGCTAAAGGTAGTGGCAATATTTTGAGCAATTTGTCCGGCTTTTCCCATACCGCTGGTTACCAGTTTACCCTTACGCTGATGAACTTGCCGGAATATAATTTCCACTGCTGTTGCAAATGACTCATTTACAGGAATATTTTGTATTGCATTGGCTTCACGGGAAATTATTGTACGAATAAGCTCTTCCATATTCATTGAAATTTGCTGCAAATCTAATTGAAAAAAATGATCTGTCAATGTAGAATAATCCAGGCAGATAAATTACCGGATAGAAGACCGGAATTTATTTTCCGTAAAAATACTTAAAACAAAAATCACCGACACGTGTTGAAAACCTTTAAAAGTTAAATTACTGCGTCTTTGGCATAAATATATCTACCTATACCGACTTAACCGGAATGCATAATGTAAAATATCCTGAAAAAAGGCACATATTGATAGTTCTCGATTTTTAAATATTTGGTAATTTTGACATTTTATTTTCACTTCAGTACAACTAAAAAATTAACATGAAGATTCACGAATATCAGGCCCGAAATTTATTTAAAGAGTACGGCATTCCTGTCCCGAATGGTGTTGTGTGCCATTCGGTTGAAGAAGTTAAAAAAAATGTGCCTGATGACAACAGGCTGAGGGTAGTAAAAGCCCAGGTGCATGCAGGTGGCAGAGGAAAAGCCGGAGGAGTAAAGCTGGCAGGTACAAAAGCTGAAGCAGTGGAAAGAGCTGGCCAGATTCTGGGAATGGATATCAAAGGACTTACTGTGGAAAAAGTAATGGTAGCCGATGCAGTTGATATTGAAAAAGAGTTTTATGTAGGTTTGATCAACGATCGGAACTCCAAATCGGTAACCCTGATGGCCAGTGCTGAGGGAGGTGTGGAGATTGAAGAGGTAGCCCGCGTGTCGCCTGAGAAAATCATAAAGCTGAGCATTGATCCCACCATGGGTTTAATGGATTGGCAGGCACGAAAAGTGGCTCTTCAATTATTCAGTGATCCGAAACAAATGCGCCAGGCAGCTGCCATTCTTATAAAACTTTACGAGCTGTATGTGGAAACCGATTCTTCGCTGGCAGAAATTAATCCACTGGTGGTTACCCCCGACAAGCAGGTATTGGCCATTGACGGTAAAATGAATTTTGATGACAATGCCCTTTACCGCCAGCCAAAAATTCTGGGATTCAGGGAATCAACACCCGATGAAGAAAAAGAAATCGACGCCAATGAAAAAGGACTTTCCTACATTAAACTCGATGGCAACATTGGCTGCATGGTAAATGGTGCCGGTCTGGCCATGGCCACCATGGATATGATTAAACTTTATGGAGGTGAGCCGGCTAATTTTCTTGACATCGGCGGGTCGTCGAACCCCGAAAAAGTAGTTGACGCTATGAACATTCTGCTGAGCGACCGAAATGTAAAGGCAGTAATGATTAACATTTTTGGCGGCATTACCCGGTGCGACGATGTTGCACGAGGGCTTGTAACAGCACTGAAGGAAATCAATACCGATATCCCGGTTGTCATCCGCCTGTCGGGTACCAATGCCCGGGAAGGCCTTGACATCATCAGGGAATTTGGGCTGCCTACTGTTTCCACCATGAGTGAAGCTGCAAAAAAGGCAATTGAACTGAGTCGGAGAGGGATTTAATTATCGGGTATAATAGAAAAAGATTAAAGATTCTTACAATGAGCATTCTTATAAATAAAGACACAAAAGTAATTGTACAGGGAATAACAGGTCGCGATGGTGGATTTCACACCAGTAAAATGAATGAATACGGCACCCATATTGTGGGAGGCATATCGCCCGGGAAGGGTGGTACTGAAGTTGACGGAATTCCGGTTTTCAATACAGTTGAAGATGCTGTAAAAGCAACAGGAGCAAATGCATCGGTAATTTTTGTACCTGCACCGTTTGCCGGTGATGCCATCGTGGAAGCAAGTTATGCCGGAATCGAACTGGTGGTATGTATTACAGAAGGTGTACCGGTTCAGGATATGATGAAGGCCGCTGCTGTATTAAAACAAAACGGCACTAAATTAATTGGAGCCAATTGCCCGGGATTAATAACTCCTGAGGAATGCCTGATTGGTATTCTGCCGGGCATGATATTTAAAAAGGGAAATGTTGGATTGATTTCACGTTCAGGCACCCTCACCTACGAAGTGGTAAATATGCTTACAGAAAATAATTTGGGGCAATCGACCTGTGTTGGCATTGGAGGTGACCCTATATCCGGGTTGTATTTCATCGATTTGCTTGAAATGTATGAAAACGATCAGGAAACAGATGCTGTGGTGCTTATTGGAGAAATAGGAGGTGATGCAGAAGAGCAGGCAGCAAAATATATAAAGGAAAAAATGACCAAACCTGTGGTGGCATTCATTGCAGGCCAGTCGGCACCTCCAGGGAAACGTATGGGCCATGCCGGTGCTATAATTTCCAGTGGATCGGGAACAGCTGAAGAAAAAATAAAAGCCTTTGCCGAAGCCGGTGTGCCGGTTGCCAAAGAGCCTGGTGAAATTCCCGGATTGGTAAAAGAAAAACTGGGACTTTAAAAAATCTCTACGAAGAAAAAAAACCGGCTGCTAAATAGTAACCGGTTTTTTTAATTAAAAAAGAATGTGATCTCAATCTATAATTCTGCATGAATTCTTTCAATATTAGAGCTCGCTTCATTAAGATCTGCTTCAAACTTTGCCTTAAATGAATCCCAATCGGCCATTTTTACATTTTTAATTTGATGAATCCGCAGATTTATTGAAGCACGCTGATTTTCAAATTCATCTAATGCTTTATTCTGTGCATCGGTAAGTTTTCCGCCTTTTTCCTTAAGCTTCTCATTGCATGCCAATATTTTTTTATTTATAGCCGAAAGTTCTGCATTGGCCTTTTCCAGCAATTCATTTTGTTCATTCTGAAACCGGGCAAATGCTTCGGAATTTGTTTTGCCGGATTTGTTCCCATCCGCTTTTTGCTGCTTTGTACCACAACCTGAAAAAACAATCAGGCTGAAACTTAAAAGCAACATGCTAAAGGTTCTACTAATTTTTAACATGATTATTAATTTTGGATTTTTTTATCTTACCTTAGTATACGATTCAGAGTTGGAAATGTTATAAAACCGGCAAGAATTTAATCTCAAAAAAAACAATCATAAGTTCTATTCACCCCCCCCTATTTAAGCATCGTCAGAGCATTTTTCCACTGGTTATTTCTAAGGCCGGGAATGCACCAGAGCATTGCCAGCGGCTCGATGGCACGGGCAGCTTCCACATTACCCATGTCTTCTGTTTTCCATCCAAACTGCTCCAATATAACCTTAACCTGACCTTTTGCATTCTCATCATCACCACAAATGAACATGGAAGGTTTTGGCTCAAATGGCGGATTTACCATAAAAGGACTACCTATGCAGCTAAAAGCTTTTACAAATTTCGCACCCGGAGCTGCTGCCTGGAGTTCTTCCATCAGACTTTTGTTAATATCGGAAAAATAAACCAGAACTCCATTTACCGGAGCACTGTCTGCTATTGGATTGGTAGTATCAATAATGGTTTTTCCTGCTAAATTTTCCACGCCAATTTCCTCGAGCGCTTTTTTCGCTTCTGTACCTTTTACCGCAAAAACTATCAGCTCATTGTTTTTAGCAGTATTCAATGGAGTATCGGTTTTTAATCCATCAATTTCCTGCTCCAGTTCTTTTCGTTTTTGCTCATTCCTCGACGAAAGGGTTGTTTCATATCCATTTGCTAAGAAACCTTTGGCCAGCGCCGAACCAACATCCCCTGACCCTATAATACCTACTTTTTTCATTTTTAAAATTTTAAAGATTTTACCTGAAGAAATACCTCCCTATATTAAAGACTAAATTGTATTCATTTGTTCAGCATCCTGTTTTATTAATTTTGAATTTTAATGGAGTTTTGATGAACTGGAATACATTCCTGTTTATTGAATAATCAAAAACAGGAAATATGCCCTCCTGACCTAATTATTTCATTCAATTTCTCTGTTGGCTATACATATGATAATCCTCACCTTTAACTATTTTTTTGGTTGTTTTTTTGCATGCGCTTTAACAAAATTCTTTTCTTTATGCTTTTTACTGGAAATATAAATATGAACCAAAAACTGGCAGTTGCCGTTAAAGAATACATTATCATTACATTTAGCCTTTCATTGTTTGCCCTGGGGTGGTTTATATTTATAATTCCTGCTGAAATTACCGGAAAAGGTATAAGTGGCGTAGCTGCTGTTTTATATTTTGCGGCAAAAATCCCGGAGTAAACCAATCGGCACAAGTGTTCATTATTGCAAAAAATCATGAAAAAATTGCCGATTTCATCAATAAAAAAGCAATAAGGGGCGTTACTATATTGGAAGAGACGGGCTGGTATAACCAGGAAAATATGAAGATGATCATGTCGGCAAGCGAAAAAAGGAAACCAGCCAGATATTCAGAAAGATAAGGACAATAAATCCGGAAGCCTTCATCACAATGAGTAGTGTTATGGGAGTTTACGGGAAAGGATTCGATAAAATTAAACTGTAACAGCAAATTCAATGAGGAAATACCAATACCTGTCGTTAATCATTTTTATCCTGCCATTACTCATCTTCTTAACTGTTTCCTGCCATCAGCAAAAAAGCAAGCAAAGAAAACAGATTGAAATGGATACCATAGCTTCAATTCCCACTCCACCAATCCTGAAGTATGGGTTACCTGTTGATTCTTTTGTAATAGAAGATGGTACAGTAAAACCAAACCAACACCTGAGCCATATTCTGAACGGTTATGGAGTAAGCATGTCGACCATCGATAAGATTGCCCGGCAGGCAAAGGATGTTTTTGATGTGCGAAAAATCAGAAGAGGTAAAAATTTCTCCATATTTCAGACTGCCGATTCGTTGAATGAAACCCGCTATTTTGTATATGAAAATTCGGCCATTGATTATTATGTATTTGAATTGTTTGATTCTTTAAGGGTGTATAAAGGGGAAAAAGAGGTAGATGCAAAATTAAAAACGGCATCCGGAGAAATAGAAACATCGCTTTGGAATGCCATGACAGAAAATGGCCTGGATCCGATTCTTGCGCTTAGGCTATCCGATATCTTTCAGTGGACAATTGATTTTTTTGCCATTCAGAAAGGTGATCGGTTCCGTATAATTTACGAAGAACAATATGTTGATTCCACCGCTATAGGAATTGGTGAAATTTATGCCGTACAATTCGACCATTACGGCAGTGAAAACTATGCTTTCCGTTTTTTTCAGGATGACCAGTACGATTATTTTGATACTGAAGGCAACAGTTTGCGCAGGGCTTTTCTGAAAGCACCTTTGGAATTTGCCCGAATCAGTTCAGGTTTTTCAAATTCAAGAATGCATCCGGTTCTGCGAATTCGAAGGCCTCACCATGGAGTGGATTATGCTGCACCAACAGGAACTCCCGTCATGAGCATTGGCGACGGAACTGTTATTGCAAGAGCTTACCAGGCCAAAGGCGGAGGGAACTACCTTCGTGTAAAGCACAATTCGGTATATACAACTGTATACATGCATTTGTCAGGATTTGCCAGGGGGATTGCACAAGGCACCAGGGTAAAACAGGGACAGGTAATTGGTTATGTTGGCTCAACAGGGCTTGCTACAGGTCCGCACCTCGATTTTCGTGTATTTAAAAACGGAAGCCCTGTAGATCCGCTAAAGGTTGAAGCACCTCCCGTTGAACCGGTAAATAAAGACCGAATGGAGAGGTATATGGAAATGAAAGATTCGCTGACTACGGAACTGCGAAAAATTGAGTGGGAAAATCAAGAGATATTGATGGTCAATCAAAAGAATTCAGAGAAGCAGAATACTGTTAACTAATTCTGAATCGAAAGCTAAAGTCTATTGCGCACCGGCATAAATCATTTCTTCAGATAAACCTGAAGGTTTTTAAAAATATGTAAAGAAAATTGATTTCAGTGCCTCATTTTATTAAAATTAATATTTAAGGGGATGACGGTTTAAAGGAACTGCTGTTGAATAAATGTAAAAAAAAAATAATTGCTGCCAATGCCCCGCCAATAATTCTAAAAATCCGTTCCATTGAAATTCCTTGTGAAATAAATATAAATATCCCTAACGGAATTAAAAATTAAAAGTATCAGGTATCCTAATATCTCCCCCTTCCATTTAATCCAAAGTTGCTTTCTGTTGCTTTAAGGCAATTTCCTGATAAAACCATTTTGAAATCATTTGCAGATAATCTTTTTGAATTTTATTTCTTTTTTATGGGTTTTATCCGGCTCAGCATTTAAATGAAAGTTTGGATTGCAGCTATTTTAATTAAATTTGCAGGAATTAATTATTAATTTAAAATATAGAAAATGAGGATTTATCTTATTATAGCCATTGTTTTGCTTGTTGTATCCTGTGTGCAAAAAAATAAAAAGACGGAGCAGGCTGCTGTAATTGACGAACGGGTATTTGAAGTTGCTGAAGTAGTGCAGGCATCAGGTTATACTTACCTGAACGTAAAAGAAAATTCAGAAGAAAAATGGATGGCTGTGACCAAGCAGGATGTTCAGCCAGGCGAAGTTTTTTATTACGATGAAGCCCTGCAAATGACAAATTTTCATTCCAAAGATCTGGACCGAACATTTGAGGTCATTTATTTTGTAAATCAAATCAGCAAAACTCCCATATTGAATCATCCGGCAACCGGCATGAACGGAATGGAAGGGATGACAGGTGAAAACCACTCCGGTAAAATTGAACCCGGAAAGAAAAGCAGCATTCAACTTAATAAATCAAAGGAAGAAGTTACAGTAGCACAAATTTATCAGAACAAGGATAATCTTAAAGATAAAGAAATAGAGATCAGAGGAGTGGTTGTTAAAATCAATAAAGGGATAATGGGAAAAAACTGGATTCATCTGCAGGATGGGACTGGAAGCAATGGAAATTATGATTTAACGGTTACAACCCAGGATTTGGCTGAGGTAAATGAAGAAGTCAGCTTTAAAGGAAGAATTACACTAAATAAAGATTTTGGCTCAGGATATTTTTATGAGGTAATTATGGAAGATGCAGTGCTAATAAACAAAAGTACGGTAAGTCTTCATTCAAATTAATAGTTACTGGCTCAGTAATATTCTTGTAAAAAACACCAGGAAAATTTATCAATTGAATAAAAAGAGGCAGTCTTTTTGAGACTGCCTCTTTTTGCAGGTCTATGTTTAATAAAGACCATCAACTGAAAGATATCTTTCTCCATGATCATATGAAAAGGTAAGAATACGCGATCCGGAGGGCAGTTCTTTTATTTTTTTTGCAACAGCGGCAAAGGAAGCTCCCGAAGAAATTCCAACAAACATTCCTTCCAGCCTTGCAGCTTTTCGTGCATACTCATATGCTTCCTCCTGATTAACAGAAATTGTGCCATCGAGCAATTCGGTTTTGAGGTTGTCGGGAATGAATCCGGCACCAATCCCCTGTATTTTATGAGGACCTGGCTCTCCTCCGCCGATAACAGGGCTTTCAGCAGGCTCTACTGCAAAAACCTTCAGTTTTGGAAATTCTTTTTTTAAAACCTCTGCAACTCCACTGATATGACCTCCGGTGCCGACTCCGGTTATTAAGTAGTCGATGCCATCCGGAAAATCATTTAATATTTCCATAGCGGTTTTCACGCGGTGGACTGCAATATTAGCTGGATTGGAAAACTGGAGTGGAATCCAGGAATCGGGAATTTCCGATGCCAGTTCTTCTGCCTTCGCTATGGCACCTTTCATTCCTTTTTCACGTGGTGTCAGAACAAGTTCTGCTCCCAATGCCATAAGCACCTGCCGGCGTTCAATAGTCATCGATTCGGGCATGGTTAATATTAGCCTGTAGTTTTTTACAGCAGCTACCAAAGCCAATCCTATACCTGTATTCCCCGAAGTGGGTTCAATAATAACAGAACGGTCATTTAAAATTCCATTGTTTTCAGCATCTTCAACCATCGAAAGGGCAATACGATCTTTAATACTTCCTCCCGGATTTGCTTTTTCCATTTTTACCCATACTTCATAATCCGGCGGGTAAAGCCGGTTAATTTTTATGTGTGGTGTGTTTCCGATTGTTTCCAGAATATTTCTGACTTTCATAATAATTAAAGTTTATACTTTTGAAAAAAAAGACTTTCCTGTTTTCACCGAAAAGTACAGATACAATTTTATTCCTGAATGATTAACAAATTTATCTCTTTCCGGTTTATGCCAACTGCAAAAGGTTAAATAACAAAAGCAGAAAAAAATATTTATCATGCAATATAAACAAATCTTATTAAACCGGAATAAAATACCTGTTTAAGAAATCTGAAACTAACTTTTATAGCGCAGCCATTTTATCAATTCGGCAAAGTTTACTTTTTTCCCATACATGAGGAGTCCTGTTTTGTAAATTTTAGCAGCGGCCCAAATGGCACCAAAGGTTGTCAGCAACAGCAGAAACATTGAAAGGAGCAGTTCCCATAACGGTACGCCATAAGGTATTCGTGCCAACATAGCCACCGGAGAGGTAAACGGAATAATGGATCCCCAGAATGCCACAGGTCCTTCCGGATTTCGGGCTATAGGGAACAACAGCATAATGGAAAGGATGAGTGGGAAGGTAATAGGAAAAACCATTTGCTGCGAATCTTCATCATTATCCACAGCAGCACCCACTGCTCCCATGAGGGAGCTGTACATGAAATAGCCACCTAAAAAATAAAATACAAAACAAAATAATATGAGCGGAAGGTTCAGGTTGCCAACCAGGGCAAAAATATCGGCCACCTGGCTGTCGCCTGCTTCTTGCACCATAGGAGGCATTTGCCTGCTTTCCAGTAAGCTTTGGCCCATTTGCTGTGATTCTTCGGGAGAAAAAAAGGCAGCAGTTGCCAACATAAAAATGATTCCGATTAAAATCCAGATTGCGACCTGTGTTAACCCTACCAGGGCTGTTCCGATTATTTTACCTGACATTAACTGAAAAGGCCTTACCGATGAAATTATCACTTCTACAATGCGGTTTTTCTTTTCTTCCATTACGCTGCGCATAACCATAGCGCCATACATAAAAACAAAAAAATAGATAATAAATCCCATGGCATAACTGGCAACAAAAGCTATTTCAGATGAGCTTTCACGAGCCAATCCTTTATCGGAAACCTTTAAGGTATTGATTCTGATTGAAGTGCGAGAAGCCCTTAACCTTTCATCCAAATCAGGAATTCCAGTTTCAGCCAATATTTTCTTTCGCTTTTCATTTTCAAGAAACCTGCTCAGTTTTTGTGATATCTGCTCAATGATTTCCACCGGCAGCTGTTTTTCAGATATCAGTTGTGCCTGATTGGTGGAATAAATATTAGAGGGAATGTAAAGCAAAGCATAGAAACTGCTCTGCTGCAGATTATTTTTTAACCGGTTGTATTCTTCTTCGGGTATGAAATGATATTTTGTGAACCCTTCCTGTTCCAGTTGGCCCAGGAAAACAGTTGACTCATCATATACCGCAATAATTCGTTCCTGACTGTCATCCTGTACCGACAAAAATATCATAAGGGCGAACATTCCCACAAAAAGCAGGGGAACCAGTATGGTAAGAATTATAAACGACTTCTTTCTTACTCTCTTTAAGTATTCCTGGGTTAATATTAATAATACTTTATTCATTGTGTCTGCTTTCTTTACTGTTATTGGATTCCTGAACTGCTTTTATAAATACATCATTCATTCCGGGAATAATTTCCCTGAAGGATACAATTTCTGCTGCAGGAAGTATTGCATGAATCAATTCATTGTTTGCACCACCATTTAAATATTGAATGCGCACCGTATGTTCTTTTCCATATTCGGTATGGCTAATCACCTTAAATTGGTGTTTCAATAATTCTGCTACTTCTTCATAGTTCCCTTTATAGCAGATTTCAAATACATTCGATTTGTATCTCTGACGTATTTCGTGGGTAGGTCCGTCCACAATCTTAACCGACTTGTTGATGAGAGCGATATGGTCACACAATTCTTCAACTGAACCCATATTATGTGTTGAAAAAATTATGGTTGCTCCATTTTCACGCAGTTCCAGGATTTCCTTTTTCAGCATGTTTGAATTTATCGGGTCAAATCCGCTGAAGGGTTCATCAAAAATAAGCAGGCGTGGTTTATGAACCACAGTGGTAACAAACTGCACTTTCTGCTGCATCCCCTTCGACAATTCTTCCACCTTTTTATTCCACCAGCCTTTCATTTCAAATTTTTCAAACCAACTCTTCAGACTTACAATGGCGTCATTTCTGCTCATACCTTTCAACCGGGCAAGGTAGATGGCTTGTTCACCTACCTTCATTTTCTTGTATAATCCTCTTTCTTCGGGCAAATATCCAATATGCGTCACATCCGACTGTCGCATTTTTCTGCCATCCAGCATAACAACTCCTTCATCCGGAGCAGTTATCTGATTAATTATTCGAATAAGTGTTGTTTTTCCGGCACCATTTGGACCAAGTAATCCAAAAATGTCCTGCTCTTTAACTGTAATGCTTACATCAGTCAAAGCTTTTGTAGTGGAAAAAGTTTTATAAACGTTTTTAGCGGCAAATAACTCCATCCTAAGTTTTTTTAATGGGTATAAAAATATGACTGCAAATTACAAGCTTTTTAAATGCATTCGCAGCAATTTTAAAGGATTTTACCGAATAAATTTATTCATGGTTTAAATGATTCCTAATTTTGTTTTTTTCTTAAATTGAATTTTTATGCGATGGATAAACCTGTACATAATATGCATCTCGTTTTTTGTTTCTTCTCCTGCAGGAATTTATGCAAACGAAATTTCAGGGCAGGTTATCAGGGGAACGGTAGTAGATAAACAGACACAGATGCCTTTACCAGGTGCAACTGTAATTTTAAAAGATTCCGATCCCCTTTTAATGACGGCAACCAATGAGGATGGAGAATTCAGGATAGATAATGTTCCTCTGGGCAGACAGACCATAGTGGTAAGCTTTATAGGTTATCATACTGGTCAGGCAGGCAATATAATTTTAAACTCTGCCCGTGAAACCGTTTTGTATATTGAGTTGGAAGAAAAGGTGGAAATAACAGGTGAGGTGACTGTTTTTGGTAACCATAGAAAAGACAAGGCATTAAATGAAATGGCCAGTGTTAGTGCCCGTGCTTTTACGGTAGAGGAAGCAGGACGCTATGCTGGCAGCCGCGAAGATGTGGCACGGATGGCTATGAATTTTGCCGGAATTTCGGGCGCAAACGATCAGCGGAATGACATCATTATCAGAGGAAATACACCCAGTGGCATACTTTGGAGATTAGATGATGTGGATATACCCAATCCGAACCATTTTGCTGCTGCCGGCACTACCGGCGGGCCAGTGGGTATGCTTAACAACAATACCCTTCGTAATTCCGATTTCTTTACCGGAGCTTTTCCTGCTGAATATGGAAATGTTTTTTCGGGTGTATTTGATTTAAACATGCGTGAAGGGAATAATGAACATTATGAATTCCTGGGTCAATTGGGGTTCAATGGTTTTGAACTTGGAGCAGAAGGACCGTTTAAGCTGGGAAGAAGCAGCTCTTTTCTGGCAAATTATCGCTATTCCACACTACAGGTTTTTGATATGCTCGGAATAAGTTTTGGTACCTCCGGCATTCCAAAGTACCAGGATTTGAACTTTAAACTGAACTTCCCGATGAAAAAAGGTAAGGTAACGATTTTCGGTCTGGCAGGGAAAAGCAGCATCTCGATGCTCGACAGTGAGGACAATTCAGCCGATTTATATACAAGTGAAGGGATGGATCTTGTTAGTGGTTCTGAATCAGTCGCCACTGGATTGAATTATTCCCACTTTCATAATGAGAGTACATACAGTAAATTTGTATTTTCCTTTGTTCACCAAAATACCTTCACCACTTTGGATCAGCTTACACCTGGGCAGATCCCTGAATTTTCCTACAGAGAAGATAATATTGAAGAGCGGGTATCCTTTAAATACATTCTTAACAAGAAACTCAGCCGGCGTCTGTCCAACAGGACAGGGATAACCATTGATAAGTTTGGGCACCGTCTTGATACAAAACAGCTGAGGGATGACGATGATGCATGGGAATACCTGCTAAACACAAAAAAATCACTTATAGATGGGCCGGCACTGTTTAGTTCCTATTCGCAGGTAGTATATAAATTCTCGGACAGGTTTGAAATAAAGCCAGGGTTACATTTCATGTACTTTGGCTTGAATGATAAGCTTTCACTGGAGCCCAGGTTTGGTGCAAGTTGGAAAACCGGCTCAAATACCAGTATCAATTTTGGATATGGGAAACATGCACAAATACAGTCGATGGTTACTTATTTTTTGGAAACTGTATACGAAAATAATAGTATAGTGCGGGATAATAAAAATCTGGATTTTACAAAGTCACACCATTGGGTCCTGGGATTTGATGCATTGCTCAGCCAGCAACTCCGGTTTAAAACAGAGGCTTATTATCAGTATTTGTACGATGTTCCGGTTGAAAAAAAACCTTCCTCATACAGTCTGGTCAATGCCGGTGCCGGATGGGGGTTGAATACCCGGAATACAATGGTGAATAAAGGAGAAGCCCGTAATTATGGTATTGAGTTCACTCTTGAAAAATTCTTTCATCAAAATTATTATTTTCTGACAACACTTTCTCTTTTTGATTCAAAATATACCGCCAGTGATGGGATTGAACGAAACACGGCATTTAATGGTCATTTTGTATGCAATTTACTGGCAGGAAAAGAATTCAAGTTTAGTGAAAGCAATACCCTTGTTTTCGACGCAAAAATAGCCTGGGCAGGTGGAAAAAGATATACCCCGATAGACGTAGATGCATCAAGAAATACGAAGGAAGCTTTTGGGACAGAATATTACAACGAGTTGGCCTGGGCATTGCAATTCCCAGATTATTTCAAAACTGATATAAAAATTGGATTTCGAAAAGATGGGAAAAATGTTTCGCAACTGTGGGAGTTTTATGTTGAGAATGTTACCAACCATAAAAATCCAATAAATCAGTTATACAGCAAAAGCAAGAATGAAATTGAAACCATATACCAGCTTGGTTTCTTTCCGCTTTTTAATTACAGAATCTACTTCTGATTCTCATTTATTGGGTTTCTTCCGTCTTTTGTTTTTGAAGATAACGGATATAATTTACCAGTTGCCAGGAATCCTGTACTGTCATCATAGGGCCATGAGCTCCCATCACACCAAAACCTACACGAATATTATGAAAAAGTTGGCCATCGGTTTTATTCATTGCCCTTTCATTAAGGTAATTTGCCGGCTGTATAGGGTATTTTCCACTTGTGTATAAATAACCTTTCCCGTCTCCTTCAGGTCCATGGCAAACGATACAGAACCGGTTAAATAATATTTGTGCATGATCTTCATTAAATTCATCAGCCAAAGGATTTTCAAGTGATGCAGCTTTTAGTTCATCCTCGGGAGTTTTAACAAAATGATAAGCATATTCATGAGTTGCAACAGTTCCTTCAACAGGACCCACCATTGTTTTACCACCCGGAAGGTAAGGGTTTTTACTCCAGGTTTCGTATGCCTGAGATTGTTCCATATCCGGAAAATAAGACCATCCAGGTTGGTTCCGGTTTCTGTCGCAGGAACTTATAAGTAAACCAACAGCAAATATAATAATCAGGTATTTCATGCTAAAGATTTTCGTAGTTTGAGCTTTCAATAAAATATGGATGATTTTCAGGTACTGGTTTTGCTTTTTTGAACATAACAAAAAAGATTGACAGAAAAGCAGCCAGATAAAAGAAAGGCAGGCCGATTTCCAGCAGGCCGATTTTGGCATTTTCATGACCAACTGCTCCAGGCATTATCGCGAGGTATAAATCGAGGTAATGGCCCATTAGAACAAGTAAAGCAACTGATCCAAGAATAAGGGGCTGACGTTTGGAGGTTCTGGTCATAAGTGCCAGAAAAGGGAATAAAAAATTAATTGCCAAATTTAGGTAGAACAAGATTCTGAAGTGGCTAACCCGCTCGACATAATAAACAGTCTCTTCCGGAATATTGCTGTACCAGATAAGCAAAAACTGGCTTAACCACAAATATGCCCAGAAAATACTGAACCCAAATAAATATTTTCCCAGATCGTGGAGGTGCTCCCTGTTAATGTTTGGTAATATATTGAATTGTTTAAAAGCAATGGATATAATAATAATAACTGCGAGGGCAGCAACAAACATACTGGAAAAAATATACCATCCGTAAAGCGTGCTGAACCAATGCCCATCGATCGACATAAGCCAATCCCATGCAGCCATTGAACTGCTGATGGCAAAAAACACCATAAACCATCCTGATGTGCTTCTCACCCGCCTGAGGTAATTATGCTGTGGGGCGAAATCGTTTTTAACTGAAACCCTGCGCAGATAAATAGCAAAAAAGCTCCAGAAAGTAAAATATATGATAAGGCGAACCATCCAAAATGGAATATTAAGATAAGAAGTTTTTTCCTGTAAAACCCGATCAAGGTGCTCTGTATGGGTCCATTCGAAAATATGCGTAAGACCAGGGAAAGCAATAACAAACAGAATAAGGGCAAAAGGTATGGTTAATGCCATGGATTCCAGGATGCGTTGGATGTTAATCTGCCAGGTTGATTCTCCCAGAACATTAACAGTCCAGAAGAAAAGAGCACCTAATCCTAAAAAAAGGAACATGATGGCGTTCATCCAAAGATTTGCCCATATCCGTGAAGCAGGAATCTGAGATATAAAAACAGCCCATAGTAAAGCCAGTAAACCAACCACTGCAGCAATTCCCAAAACTTTTCTTATTTTATTGGTAAACTTTAACGGGATTGCATCTGGTATTTTATTATTTTCCATCAGTAATCATTTTTTAATATGTTTTACTCCAAGGGCTCCTGTAGAAGTCAAGGCTTCAAAAAGATCTTCACCAGAAGCACGATTATCTTTATCGGATAGTATTATTTGAAAATGATCGTTTGTTACCTCGTCATCAAGTATATCGGGCAGAGAGCCGGGGCCCAGATTTGAACTTACAAGGTATACAATAACCATGGCAAATGCGGCAAATAAGACAGTCAGCTCAAAAGTAACCGGTATAAAGGCTGGTAATGAAAGAAAAGGTTTACCACCAATCACAAGTGGCCACGCCATGGTAAAAACCCATATCTGAAAAAAAAGACCCAATGATCCGCCTATGACTCCACCAATGAAAGCGACTTTAGGTAGTCTTGAACGGGGAAGTTTCAATACAGTATCAAGACCATGAACAGGAAAAGGTGTTCGTACATCTTCTATCTTGATGCCTCTGGTTTGAAGATTTTCCACTGCATTTAACAAATCCAGTTCATCGGTAAAATATCCGTAAATAATCGATTTCATAACTTCTTATTTTTCCAGTTTTTTATTTTTTATTGGATTACCTATAAATTTTTTGGCAGAAGACTTGGCAACCGATTTGACTTCAGATAATGCAATGACAGGAAAAACCCTGATAAAAAGGAAAAACAATGTAAAAAATAAACCCAATGTACCCACGAATATTGAAACTTCAACCCATGTGGGGGAGTAGGTGGCCCAACTGGAAGGAAGGTAATCGCGGTGTAAGGAAGTTACTACAATAACAAAGCGTTCGAACCACATCCCGATGTTTATAAAAATAGATAAGATAAATGTGAATGTAAGATTTCTTCTCAGCTTCTTAATCCACAAAAGCTGTGGAGATATTACATTACAGGTCATCATAATCCAATATGCCCAGGCATAGGGCCCCAGGGCCCTGTTCATAAATGCATACCGCTCGTATTCAACTCCGCTGTACCAGGCCATAAAAAGTTCGGTGATGTATGCAATTCCTACAATTGATCCTGTAGCAATTATAACCTTATTCATTGATTCCACGTGTCCCACTGTGATATATTCTTCAAGGTTCAGGGCTTTACGGGTTACAATCATCAGAGTTAGTACCATGGCAAATCCTGAAAAAATAGCTCCTGAGACAAAATAAGGAGGAAAAATAGTAGTATGCCAGCCGGGAATTACAGATGTGGCAAAATCAAAACTAACAATGGTATGTACAGAAAGAACCAGCGGAGCAGCCAATCCAGCCAATATAAGGCTCATTGATTCATGCCGGTGCCAGTGACGGGCAGAACCTTTCCAACCAAAACTAAGAAAATTATATACTTTTTTCTTCCAAAGGGATTTCATTCGATCGCGGATGGTACCTAAATCGGGTATTAATCCCATATACCAGAACAATAACGACACCAACAGGTAAGTTGTTATAGCAAATACATCCCACAGCAGGGGTGAATTAAAATTTACCCATAAATCGCGGGAATTGGGATAGGGTAAAATATAGAACCCTAACGGTAATCGCCCCATGTGTATGAGTGGAAAGAGCCCGGCACACATGACTGCAAAAATAGTCATTGCTTCTGCTGCTCTGTTAATGCTGGTTCTCCATTTTTGACGGAATAAAAGCAAAATGGCAGAAATAAAAGTTCCTGCATGACCGATACCAACCCACCAAACGAAGTTGGTTATACTCCATCCCCAGCCTATAGTGCGGTTAACACCCCATTTGCCTATTCCAAACCAAACTGTATAGCCTATCATGATAAAGCCAAACAACATAAGCAAAGTAGAAACAGTTATTCCTATGTACCACAATTTTCCAGGTTTGGCACGAATTGGTGCCATTACATCGGATGTAATGTCACTGTAGCTTTTTTCTCCGTTAATCAGAGGTTCTCTTACGGGTGAAACATGCATCATTTGCAGTTAGTTTTAGCTTTTATTTTTAATTTTCGTCAAATATCCTACAGCAGGAAGTGTATGTAGTTCCTCCAGCAGGTGATAGTTTCTGGGACTTTTCATCAGCTTTGAAACTTTACTTTCCGGATCATTTAAATCGCCGAACACAATCGCATTTGCAGGACATGCCTGTTGACATGCTGTTTGAAGTTCTCCGTCTTCCATAGGCCTGCCTTCCAGTTTGGCATTCAGTTTTTTCTCCTGGATGCGCTGAATGCAGAAGGAACATTTTTCCATTACTCCTTTTGCCCTAACCGTTACGTCCGGATTGTGTCGCATGCGGCTTAAATCTAAAGTTACATTAGCCGGATCGAAGCGGTTATTGGGAATTGAATCGGCACCGGTATAATCCAACCAATTGAATCGTCTTACCTTATATGGGCAGTTATTGTTGCAATACCGGGTTCCTATACAGCGGTTATAGACCATCTGATTTATTCCTTCACTCGACTGGTTGGTTGCGGACACCGGACATACATTTTCACAAGGTGCCTGATCGCAATGCTGGCACATAACCGGCTGCCTTACTACTTCCGGATTGTTTTCATCTCCTTTATAATAGCGGTCTATCCGAATCCAATGCATTTCATGAGTTCTTGCCACTTCTGTTTTACCAACCACCGGAATATTGTTTTCCGTATTGCAGGCAAGCACACAGGCACTGCAACCCGTACAAGTACTTAAATCGATAGCCATACCCCATTTATGTCCGGGAAAAACAGTCTTTGGATACAACGATGTGTGATGCTTTTGAATTTCCTCATGCATTTCATTACCTGATGCAGGATTAACTTTCCACTCTTCATAAGTTGTTTCCCTTACAATTGCCCTCCCTTCCATCGACTGATGTCCTTGTACAAGAGCCAGCGGGTCCTTTAGTCCGGCAGGTTCAATGTCCGAATTAAAAACGGTAAACTGTCGGTGATTATCTACCAGTTTTGAAATAGGATAACCATTTACACCTGTTCGAACTTCTTCTGCAACTCCTGTTGTCCGGCCATAACCCAAAGCAATGCTGATGGTTTTATCAGCCTGTCCGGGTTGCACAAAGGCGGGAATCTGAAGGTTTGCCAGTTTAATGACATCCCCGTTTTTAATGTTTAACCGGCGGGCAACTGAAGGCGCTATAGAGGCATAATTTCCCCAGGCAATCCTCGTTACCGGATCAGGAACCTCATGAAGCCAAGGATTTAAGGGACCATGACCAGTTCCAATGTGTATGCTTTCTGTCAACTCAATAGTGAACCCTTCAGGATCTGGCCCTAACGCTGCCATATGCAATGCTCCCGAGGTTTCAGATGAATTGTAGGAAACTGATTCTGCAGAAATATTATTTACCAGTTCTCCATTTCGTAAGGTTTCAATCCAAAGGTTTGTTGCATCCGAAGCATCAGCTTGTTCAGGAAAGTAAGCTGAAGTCCAGTTTTCCCTGATATAATTTTGCCAGCTTAAAGGATTGCCGTTCCAATTAAGAAACATTTCCTGTGCCTGTCGTGAATCAAAAAGCTTGTGAAGAGTGGGTTGCAAAACCGAAACAATTCCTTTCTTATATTCAGCATCGTCCCAGCATTCCAGATAACCTGGAGTCGGTAGTTTATATTTACAAAGTTCTGAAGTTTCATCGGGCTGAGCTGTTATGGCTACAGATAAAGGTGCACCTTCGATGGCTGAGCGAATCTTATCGGACAAGGGATGGCTGTAAACCGGGTTGACGTCCCATACAATTACTGCCCCAAGATTATTATTTAGTAACGATTTCAACCAGTTCTCACTACCCCGGAAGTGATTATATGTTCTATTAAATTGAATGGTACTGCCAATGTTTCCCAATAATTGGTTAATGCTGTTCACAATAACCTGGTAATCGGGGTTGTTATCACCGCAAACAACAATCGAACGTCCCCTGTTAGCCTTCAGGTCGTCAATTACTTCGTTCAGTTTTTCAGTAACTTCCTGAGATGGAAGAGTGGCTTCAATTGGTACATTACCATTTTGAGCAGCAATCATGTTATATATATATACCAAGATTTTACCGAATTCGGCCCTTTCGGCACGAATTCGGACATCGGCGTTCGTTCCCGAAAGCGACATTCCTGCTTCAATCTGATAGTGTTTGTTCATACCGGGATTGTCTTCATGAAGAGTCCTGCGGCTTGCATACTGTGAGGAGAATTCCACAGGGGATAGCCAGGTTCCAAGAAAATCACATCCCACAGAAACAATGCAATCAGCATTTTTAAAATGATATTCCGGCAAATCATCGGTGCCGAAAGAACGCCTGTTGGCTTCCCTGTAACCGTCCATAGGAATCGGATCATACTGATACCATTCAGCATTAAATGCTTGTGAAAACTCACCAATTAGTTTTCGGGTTGAAGGACTAATTACAGTTGGTGTAATTAATAAGACTGATCTGCCTGCTTCCGATAATTGCTTTAGTTGAGAAATAATTTCGGCATCGGCCACCTCCCATTCAATAACTTCATTGTTCTTAACAGGTGTCCGGTACCGGTTAATATTATATACATCCATTACCGATGCCTGTACGCGTCCGCTAGTGCCGTGGGGAGTAATCACAGATTTGGGATTTGGTTCCAGCTTAATCGGACGGTTATCACGGACCTTGACTAAGATGTTGCAAAATTCATTTTGATTGAAATAGGAGCTGGCATAATATACAGCTTTCCCTGGTGTAATTTCATCGGGTTTGATAAAATAGGGAATGGCTTTTTCAACCGGTCTTTTACAAGAAGCTATCAATGCTGCAGAAGTTGCTCCAAGACCGAGCACTTTAAGAAAGTTCCTCCGGGATGTATTGCTGTTAACTGCTTCTTTACTCCCAATGATTCTTGCATCTTTTATCGGCTCGAATTCATCGAGGAGCTCCCAGTATTTTTTATCTTCACTCATCAGGTATTATTTTGAACCGTGATTTTATTATAGTAAATGATTAATAATGACAACTTGAACAATTATTAGCACCTATATTTACAGCAAGTATAGAATCTCGCAATCCTTTTTCAAGATCGGCATGAAATGCTTCATATATGGAATAATAATCGTTTTCTATAAAATCGACCTTAGTTGTTCTATGGCACTCGAGGCACCATCCCATCGACAAATCGTTTACCTGCCTTACAATGTGCATATTTTCCACATCTCCATGGCATTGCATGCATTCAAGTTTTCCAACACCCACATGTTGGGCATGAGAAAAGAAGACGTGGTCGGGAAGATTATGAATCCGAATCCATTCCACCGAATTACCGTTTTCATAAGCCTGTACAATTTTACTAATTTCAAACTTTCCTGAACGAGATCCTTCTCTTACCACAAGGTGACAATTCATGCAAAGTCCGGTTGATGGAATATTGGCAGTTAGTGATGATGTTACTGTATGATGACAATACATACAATCCAAATGGTTTTCTGTCACATGCACCTGATGTGAAAATTTTATGGGTTGTACAGGTTGATAATCCTGGCTTCTGCCTAACCTTTGAGCCGCATCATACAACATAAACAACTGGTAACCAAAAGCTGCCACAAGAATAAGAACCGGAATTGCTTTTATCCGAACCTTCTTGAAAATAAGTAACTCAAGCAAAGCCCATGAAATCAGCAATCCAAGAAACAAAAATAACAGAATGTGATTAACGGATGGTTTAGCAGGTTCCGGACCGGTAGTTGCCAGGTTATCAAGGTAAATTTTTATGTAATTAATATCTTCACCACTTAGTTGAAAATTTTTATGCGAAGCTTCCATTAATTTACCTGTAGGTTGCATCACAGCTTTAAAAAAATCAGAGGAATCTCTGGCTGCAAATTTCCATGCTATATCAATCGCCGAAGGATTCCAGTTCATAGTATCGGGAGCAACCATATAATGGCAGGAAACACATGATTCATGAGTTCTTTCAAACGGCAAAAGTCCCATGAAAAAGCGCCTGCCACGATTAATTTCATCTTTAGAAAAACCTGAACCAAGTCCAACTTCTTGTTCAGAATAAGATTTTAGGGGAGTTGTGAAGAAAAAAGTGAAGGGAATGAACAATACATATAGACGAAGAATATACCTGAATCCTTCACACCAGCGAGTTTTTTCCATTCTGATCAGTTTAGAATAACAAATTTTATGCTCGTTTTACATTTGATTAACCTAACAAATTTTAACTTTAAAGGTTTCTAAATATAAATAAAAAAATTTAATCCTTTTAATAAATTGCTGCTTGAAAGCAAGCGAAATAATTAATTTCCAGAGGAAGAATCAACTTAAAACTGTCATATGTATAAAGGTAGTCGAAAGGTATTCTAAATTAGAATCTGGTTGATCGAAAGACAGTTGACCCGATTTCCCTAAGCAACCTCGTCCCCAAAAAATGCAATACCCTTACTGAAATCCCCTAATTTTTCAAATTCCATTTGTCAGCACATAAAACCAGTTGGAGATTGTTATTTATTCTTCTCCCAGCTGACTATAATTCTTGCGGGAGCATTATATAAAAGATTAACTGCCCCATCAAATAATTTCCACATTTTAAAATTTAAGTATTTTAAAATAACATGCAAGCGCAGGTGAATAGCTATTTTGTTAATAAAAGTATGATACTCAAATCTTCTTAAATTTTTATCCATGTAAAGTGATTTTAAGGAATTTTCATCAAATGAATGAAGATGTGCATGAATTGGTGTTGGTTTATTACAATGAATACAGAGTGAATACTTAATTTTTTCTTTATATGGAGTAGTAACTATTAATTTTCCTCCAGGTTTTAAAACGTTGAAAAGGTTTTTAACAAAAGTGGCTGGGTCATATACATGTTCTATTATTTCGGAGGCAATTACAAATTCGAATGAATTTTCTTGAAAGGGCAGAAAAAAAGCATCGGCAACAACAGCATGGTGGTTTTCGAAAGGATAAATTTCAAGAGCCTTTGAAGTATTTAAAAGCGAAACATCCATGGAAATCACTTCATATCCCAGCGGACAAAATAATTCTGCTGCCCAGGCTTTCCCGCATCCAACATCAAGAATGATTCCTTTTCTTCCCTTAATTTTTGTAGCGATAGTTTCCCTTACTCTTTTATCACTGTGTTCTGTTCCCATGTCACGTTCTGCAAAGTAATCTGATGCATAGGCATCTTTTTGATAATGATCGATATAACTAAAAGAGGAATTCAGTTTTTGATGGATTTCTGTCTGAGTTTCTGGTATGTTTTTATTGTCCGGCAGAATTACCGGTACTTTATTGGTAACAACATATTTATGAGAACAATTTTCGCAAAAAAGCCCGTTACCTTCATTTATGAAAGTTAATTGAGGAGCATTACAATGAATGCACTTTAAGATTTCACTAAATGTTTTGTTTTTCATTTTTTGACCAACAACTTAATACATAACATAGAAAACGACCAAAGTTATTAAAGAATACAAAGTAAGAACTTGTATGGGGATATATTCTTTTGGGGAAATGCCAAGTACTCTTTTATTGTAAATCAACCAAATTATTTTTTGAACAGTAAAAGCTATAACTGTAGCGAAAGCTACTCCTTCAATTCCCCAGATTTTAATGAATATTATACTGAGTGATACATTTACAATAAGTTCTGCAAGGGAAGCATATAATATAATATTCGTTTTTTTCAGACCTAAAATAATCGTATGAGGAAACACCAACCTGCTTATAACCAACAGCAAATAGATATTAAATATAACAGCACTTTCTGCAAAACCAGGATTAAAAATCTTGGGATAAAACCAATAACTGAAGATTAAGAAAAAAATGGTAACCGGGAACAACAGGTGCATTAACCTATTTGATCTTTTTCGAAGTTTACCTGTTACCTCTTTTATTTTTTCCTTTAGTGAAAATTCAGATATCATGGCATTGCTTAACGCATTTGCCATTAACAGCACAAGCGGAAATTCCTTTGCTCCATAACGGAACACAGCAAAAGTGGCTGAATCAAAATTTTTCAGAACAAGATATCCGTCAATGTAGCTGGCTGAACTGCCTATCAGTGTGCTGAAAATTAAAGGGAAAGCATAATGAAGGTGTTCTTTTAAAAAAACGGGTGAAATTAAAAACTTTGTATTTTTTTTTAAAAGAAAAAGCAACCAGACGTACCTGATAATTGAAATAACTACTAATCCTGCAATTGACAGTTCCATTCCAAGATTCAGAACCGGTGGTATAGAAACAAGTAAAAATTGTGCTGAAAATGTAATTATTCCGTAGGTTAATATTAATCCTGGTTGATTTTTAAGCAAATAAATGTATTCAATCAAATAGGAAGGACTGCTAAAAAAGATGTAAATTAAAATAAGTTCAAAATAAGGTATCGTACCTGAATCTGTAAATGTTTTTGAAAATAAATTTTTGAAAATAAACAATACCGTAATCGTTATAACACTCAGCAGACTAAGCAGAACGAATGCATTAAAGAGTTCGGGTGATTTTCCCCTTGTAGTTTTAAATGAAGTATTATTTTTGTATAACGGCAAAAGGGATTGGATGAGACCATTTATCCAGAATGAGCAAAAAAGTGCAGTGATGTATAAAAAAAATTCATAGTTGCCAATTGATTCAATTTTCAGGTTGCTTTTGGCTAATACAATACCTATTAGCAGCATTGTACCAAAACGAAGCAATTGGAATAATTGAAGCCCCGAAATATTACTGATATATTTCTGTATTAACAATATTAAATTATAATACCATTTGGGCAAATTTAATGTTTTCATCCAGATATCTCAAAAGCTGCATTTATACTAATTTTGCATAAATATTTTATATTATGATTTTTCTGCTCGATAAACCTGAAACTGAAAAAGAGTTTCAACTTTTGCTGAAGCAAATAAAGGCGTATAAAAATGGCGAAGTTGCTGCTTCTATGAAAAGACAGGGAATTGAATACAAAATGAACTGGGGTGTTTCGGTTGTGGAGTTGCGTTCATTGGCGCAAAGATATAACCCAAACCATTTGCTGGCATTGAAACTTTGGAATAAGAAGTGGCGTGAAAGCATGATTCTGGCCACTATGCTGGATGAACCTTCAGATGTATCCGAAGAACAAATGGATTTCTGGACAAAGAGCTTTGAAAATTATGAAATAGCTGAACAGGCATCATCCAATTTGTGGATAAAAACAAAATTTGCCTTCATAAAAGCTTTAGAATGGAGCCGTGGGAAAAAGCATATGTTGCATTTTACCGGAATTCATTTAATGGGAAGACTGGCATTAACACAAAAAACTGCCATCGATGAAATGTTTGAACCCTTTTTTGAAGAGTTGGCAGTTCTGGGAAAAGATCCTCGTTTGAATGCAGTCATTTTTCGTACAATTATCGCACTAGGTAATCGCTCTGCAATACTTCACAGTCTTTCCAAAGAGCTGGCAAATACGTTTAAACATGCACAACATGATGACACAGTGAAACTAGGTGAAGCACTTATGGAAGAACTAACTGATGAAAGCCACACATTTTTTACGCAATAACTCAGTATTTATATGATGAAAAAATACTTCAGGGTAAAGTTCATTGATATGCCTTCGGCTGAAGTAATGAAATTTATTATATCGGGAGATGTTACCAGCTTTGGAAACAATGAGTATTTAAATAATCTGCAGAATTATGACAAAAAATAGAAAAACAGATATTCAGCTTCCACCATTTGATGCTGTTATTTTTGATATGGATGGTGTACTTGTTAATACAGAACCTATATATGTGGAAGTGGAACAAAATAATTTCAGAAAGCTTGGTTTAACCATACTGGAAAATGAACACAAAACATTTCAGGGAACTGCAACTGATCGCATGTGGCAAATATTAAAACAAAAATACCGGATTGAACAGACGGTAGAGGAACTGGTTCAAATGACCAATTCTATGGTAACTCCTTATTTTACTTCACTTCAATTTATTGAAACCATGCCAGACGTAAAACTGCTGATTAAAAAATTAAAAAATAAAAAAGTGCCTTTGGCATTGGCTTCATCATCTTATCCCGATGTGATTGAAATCATTCTTCAGAAAACAGGATTGAAAGATTATTTTGATGCAATTATTGATGGTCAAATGGCAGGAGTAAGTAAACCTGAACCTGATATTTTTTTACTCGCTGCACAAAACCTGGGTGTTTTACCAGGGAAATGTATAGTTATTGAAGATTCTGCGAACGGAATAAAAGCTGCAAAATCGGCGGGTATGTTCTGCATCGCCTTTGCAGGACCAGGAACCGAATTACAAGATCAGAGCCAGGCAGATCTGATAATTGCAGATTTTAAGGAACTCTTAAATCGTTTACCTTTGAAATAAAAATTTAATCAGGCGAGTACATGTTACTTTTTTGAAGTAAAATTTTATTTATTGCGCCCAAAATATTCATCTGCAAATTTTATAAATTGCTCCCAGTCATAAGGGGTCATATTATGCTTTCCTTCCCGATTGTGAAAGCCCATATGCTGTCTGATGACTTGGTTGTTAACTTCAGGCATCGTTGACGGTAGGTTGACATTAATGCCATAAAGTTTAAAAACAGGTTGTGCTTCCTTTAGCGCCAGGTACTGTCCTTTGGGATCGGCCCATAAGTCTTCGGCTGCACTTGCTACATAAACTGCCCTTGGAGCTATCAAAGCAATAAGCATATGCTGATCTACCGGAAGTTTATCCTCATTCCCTGCATATTTTCTGTAATTGGGGCTAAACCAATAGGGAAAACTTTTGGTAATACGTTCCACTGTTTCACCAAAATCTCTTCGCGAAAGTGCTGCACCTGAATTTCCCGATTCATTGGAAATGGTAATGGCTACACGTTCATCCTGTGCTCCAAACCATAACGATGCTTTTCCTCCCCGCGAATGTCCTACGGAAATCACTTTTGTTGCATCAACAGATTTATCCTGTTCGAAATAATCAACAGCACGGCTTGCACCCCAGCCCCAGGCTCCCAATGCACGCATCCCATCGTCCATTTCAAGTTGCTCAGGATACAGTTGACTTAACACTCCTTCTGAAAACTTTATTTTATCATCCGGGGAAACATCAATTACATCAAATCCTGCAATTCCATAACCTGCTTCAATTACTTGTTCTGCCGGCCAGAAACCATCCCTAACCTTACGGGTTATATCCATTGTTTTAACTCCCCTGTGATTAATTACCAAAAATACAGGAACAGGATATTCTACACTATTCGGCAGGAATATCAGCAGATTCATTGTCAGTGACTTATTGTTTCGGGTTACCGTAACAGCTACTTCTTTTAAAGTTGCTTTCCCGTCCATTGCCTGATTGTTCTGGTTCACTATTTTGAACTGAATGTCATCAAAATCCCGAGGAACCTTACCATATACATGCTCTTCAAAAAGATTAAGAATCTCAGGTCTGCGTATTTCTTCCCATTGACGGACTGTGGTAATTTTTTGACCTTCCCCGGAAATTAATAATTCAGGCAACTTATAGGTACCTGCTTTTGATTCCTCATAATTCTGTCCGTTTACAGAATAAAAACCTGAAAAAAATAAAAAAACAACAGCAAATAATAGAAATGATTTCATTGTCATTGAATTTTATAAATTGCTAACGCATGTGTTTTAACACAACAACTCATTACACTTTAAGAAAAATATTTCGCTTATAAAGATAATAAAGTAAAAGCCATTCAAGCACAATAGCTCCTGCAATTAAAATCCAGTTTCCCAGCGGTTCTGTAAGCCATCCGGTAAAAAATTCTGAAATTTCCCTAAAAGGGATTATTCTCACAGCCATATATATCGTTATTGAATTTAAACCAATAACTTTAAAAAAGAATCCGATACGGGACCATATTTTTCCTTTATTTTTTCTTACATCAATTAAATAATAAAACAATGCCAACATAATAAAACTTATACCGGCAGTCAGAAAATTAAATGTCATAGTCCATAGAACCTTACTGATAGGATAAACGGGGGAGAAAATTAGAGCAATAATTACCAATATTACACCCACCCCGGCTAATATTCCTGTTTTCTTTAATTGTGAAAATATTGAAGAACGAAGGACTCTCCCGGCAAATGAACCAATGAGCACCAGAAAAGAAGCGGAGATAACAGATAAAATCCCCAGCCGATCGTAAGTAGTACTCGATAATTTTCCGGGAAGAAAGTGCTGGTCAACCCAGGCATTCATAACTCTTTCAGGATCAAAATGCCCGGCTCCATAACCTGGAACTGGAACAAACAGTTGCAATGCAGAAATAAACAGGATAATAACAATCAGCCATAACATCTGTGATTTTACACTTCCCGATTGAAGTACTATTGTAGCGCCAATAAAATAAGCAATTCCAATCTGGCCCAGTACGCTTGCGAAACGTATGTCAGAAAATCCATTTTGCAATGTTCCGTTATAAAGAATTCCCAAAAAGAACAGAATAAGTGCCCTTTTTAAAATTCTTATTTGCAAGGGACGCTTATGCACACCTTTTTCAGCCTTTGAGATAATAGCATAAGGAATTGTAACCCCTGATATAAACATAAACAAAGGGAAGATTAAATCCCAGAATGCAAATCCTTCCCATTCAATATGCCGCATTTGGTCAGCAACCGGTTCAAGCCAGCTCAGGTTTTTTATTTTTGACAGACTTATAATTAAAGAACCCCCTCCAATTATCCAGAACATATCAAAACCACGCAGAATATCAAGAGATTTAAGCCGTTCGTTTCGCTTAAAATTTTCACTGTTTATCTTATCCATGGTTACAGTTAAAAGATCTATATGAAATTAATAAAAAAATTAAAATAGGTAAAAATCCTAAACCCAACGCCAGTTCACTCTTTAGTCTAAGGAAATTAAAAGAACTTCCTTTCATGATGGAATAATATAAGTTTCGATGCAGGCATGTGGATCATGGAAAGCAATTTCTCCGTTTTCTCCAATTCCGATACCAGTCTTATCCAGAGCATAGTTAATGCCCGAAAACAACATAGATTCAGCACGTAAAATTTTAAGTTACATTGAATTTGAAAACCAATATACAATAACCGAATTAACAGATAATTTAAATCACTCAAAATAATTCAGTAACAGCAAAATAAGTGGTCATCAGCGAAAACAATACCACTGCCCAGACACCTATATTTTCTTTTAGATTTGCTTTATGTTTCCCCATTAATTTCGTACGGTTCATAAGCATTAAAACAGGTATAGCCACTGCCGGCAGGATTACAGCCTGAAAAGCCTGAGAAAAAACCATCAGTGCAGGTGGGCGTTGTTTTAGGAAAACGGTTCCAAAGGCAAAAAGCATGGCTCCCAAAATAAGCCAGCGCGACTGGGTTGAATGAATATTCCGTGGCTTACCGGTAAAATCAGAAACAAGCCATGGGGCAATCAATACAATGGGGAAGATGGTTGAAAGGCCGGCACCCACAATTCCCAATATCAGAATAAAAGCTGCAATATTTCCTCCAATAGGTTTAAACAACTGAATCATTTCCACGGTATTATCAAGCTTCAACCCCATAATATGAAGGGTCCCCGCAGCCACAGCCATAATTACTCCACTTAAGAGCAGCATCATGGTTGCCGATACAGCTGCATCTTTTTTCTCTTCCTTCAGGTTATTGATTCCCCAGCCTTTTTCAGCCACTACTGTGCTTCGCATAATAAATACTGCTGCCGAACAGGTAGTTCCGGCAATGGCAGCCACCAGTCCCATTGCTCCGGGAGTATCCGGTATTCCCGGAATCAATCCCTGAGCTATTGCTGAAAAATCCGGACGAACCATAAAAAAAACCACAAAAAAGGAAAGACCCATAAATATAACAAAAACAGTGAGCACCTTTTCAAATGTTTTATACTGTCCCAGCCACAAGAGTGCATACAAGCCAACAGCAAGAACAAGGATTATCCAGAAGCGGGACACAATACGTTCGTTGAAAAGTAACCGGATAGCTTCCTGTACAAGATCGGCTACTATACCCATTACACCCATTAGTGCCAGCAGCTCTCCAATTATCAGCGCCAAAAGTATATACAGGGCCAGTATCCAGCCATATTTGAATTCATTCTTGATGTTATTTAGTGCGGTTCTTCCTGAAACTAAAGTCAGCTTTCCGTAAGCGACCATTAAAATGAACGTAAAAATGCACGACAACACCAATGCCCAGAACAGTTCCATGCCATGTTCAGCTCCTGTTTTAGCCATGGTAGTTACACTGCCGGTACCAATGTTGTACCCAATTAGAAACAGCCCAGGGCCTACTGCAGCAAGGGCTATAATTATTTTTCTGTAAATTCGTGACATAAGTTTATGGTATAATTTAGTAAAGCCGATTAATGATAAACTACGTTTTAACTAGTAACTTCTTAAAAAAAGAGGTAAATTATTTGCTTTTATTTTCAAAAACCAATTCTCCCTTCACCCAGGTTTTCCGGATTTTTACCTCCGAATTTTCAAGCGTGAACAGCACCATATCGGCACGTTTCCCTGGTTCAAGCAACCCGCGATCCGTAAGATTATACAGCCTGGCCGGATTGGTACTTGCCATTTGAATGGCATCGGCAAGGGTACAGCCGGTTACTTTCATTACATGACCCACACCTTTTGTAATTGCCGATGCTGATCCATAGAGTACATTTTGTGCCGGAAGGCGCAGCATACCCTCCCGCGTAAGTTCAATGGTTTCACCTGTTGTTGTTTTGTATTCACCGGGTTCAAGCGCAGCATAATGTGTAACATCGGATGTGATAATGGTTTTTTCCACACCTTTTACTTTATAAAAAACCTGTATTTCCTCGGGTAAAAGGTGAAACCCATCACCTATAATGCTAACAATCAGCCTGTCATCTGCCAACTGAGGCCAGAATGGATTTTTGTGCCTGTTTATCATATTGGCAGCTCCGTTCCCCAGATGAGTGGCAATTTTTGCTCCCCGGTCTATGGCTGCTGTTACTGTTTCCATATCAGCATTATGATGTCCCAGGGCAACCACAATTCCTTTCCGGCTGCATTTCGAAATGAAATCCAAGGCTCCTTCCATTTCCGGTGCAAGTGTAATTTGCAGGATATTTTCACCCGAAGCTTCATAAAATCTCATAAATTCATCCCAATCGGGCAATTTTACAAATTGTTTGGGATGTGCTCCCCGAAAACCGTCTTCCGGATTGATATACGGACCTTCAAGATGGAAACCGGGAATTGATCCCAACAAATTTTTATTGTCCACCGCTTTCGAAAGCAATTCAAAATTCCTGAGCAGAACTTCGCTGCTGTTTGTTGTCAGGGTTGGAAGATAAGAAGTCACCCCTTTCTTCCACAATTCCCGGGTGGCCTTTTCAATACCTTCGGCCGTTAAATCACTTTCGCCCAAAGCAAACGACACACCAGCAAATCCATTTATCTGATTGTCGAAGAACCCGGGTGCAATGTATATGGGATTTTCACCCACCGGTTTATCCACTACCTTAACGTTTTCAATCATTCCGTTCCTAACGGTTATCTCAACCGGTTGTCCGGTATAATAATGAACCCCTTCAATTACCTGTTGTGCATTCATTTCATTTACCATTAAAAATAAAAGAAAAATAAATGTGAAACTGAGTTTTTTCTTTATAGCTCTGGTATTCATATTAGTATATATTATATTATTAAAAGATTTTGCAGTTTAATGCATTTTTCTGTATTATTCAACTTTAATTGAACAAAATTTCCTGCTTTTTTGAATCCAATATATTCACCTGTTTACTGAATCTCCGATTCATACTGTAAAAGTTTTTCCCTGCTGAACTTAAAAGATCAGCTGAAGTTTAAATCCTTTAACTCATATTTAAATTCTGAGAACTGCATATAATGTTGTAAGCCCTTAGTAATCCATTATTTTAAAAAGATGAAAATACTTAATATTTACAAAAAAATTAGCAACTATTCAAAGAATCATAAAAGATGATAATTTACTTCTACCCATTTCTGAGTTTCTCCCGATTTCTCCAAAGCTTCAAGTACCGACACACCATTCAAAATACTTTGATAAGCGCGGGGCTCTTTACCAGTCCGGAACATTTCTGCCATATCGGCATAATTTTTAGGAGGTTCAGATTCTTCAACCCGGGGTTTTAACTCTACAAGTTGCTTTGGCGTTTCAACAAAAGTCTCCCAACCGCCGGCCTTTTCCTTTATAATGAGAGTAGCAAACAATCCCGATGAAAATTTCAGAGAAGCGTTGCCATAGCTTCCATTTCTGCTGACTCTTACCCGCTCGACGTCCTCTCCGAAAATGTACAGCAGAGGCTGAACAAGATGCACACCATAAAAGAAGATGCCTCCATACTGAGAATCAAAATCGGCCGGTCCGGTTCGAATAACCTGGGTGATTCCTTCCATATTTTTTACCTGCTCTTTCAGGTCAAATGTTGCTGCACTATGGGCAACGGAACTGTAAGAAGTAACCGGAGTTCCTATTTCACGTGCCAGCTGAAGGAATTCCTTACCTTCTTTAGCCCTGTAACAGAAGGGCTTGTCTATAAATGTCGGGATTTTTTCCTTAATAAACGGAACTGCAGGTTCAAGGTGGTATTTGGGATGACGGTGATCCACAATTAAGGCATCAATTTTTCCCAGCATCTCTTCAGGTTCTCTAACCATGTTTGGAATGTTTCCTTTTTCCATAGCATTCCGGGCAAATTCTTCTGTTTCACCCCAGACATATTTTACTTCCATACCCGGAAAATTCTTGTCGGTGTTAAACATTTTCCCATAGCCAATGGTATGGGAATTTTCCGCCCCAATGATTCCGATGCGTATATTTTTTTGCCCCTGGTCAGCAAATGCCCTTCCGGTGACCATTCCTGGAGCTACAGTAGCCAAAGCCACACCTTGTCCGGCAGTTTTGATAAAACGACGTCTAGAATTCATTTTTATATAATTATTAGAGTTTCATTTCCCATCCCTTTTCATATTCCCGCGACCACAGCTGCTGTGCTTTTTTATCCCCAACAATATGACCATTTTTAGGATTAATTTCCAGCGAATGACCAACGCGCTGGGCTATATTTCCAAGCTGAACCAGAAGTGTACTTTTATGGCCTGAATCAATATCGGCTACCAGAGGTTCACCAGAGAGAATACTGTTGAACAGGTTATTTATATGCCCTGAATCCAGATGTCCTGATGGATTGGAAGCATCACGGGCATCAACTTTTCTCGAATCTTTAACCTCTTTGATAACATTATTGTCAAGATCAAATACCGTATATTCATTACCCCCGGGAATAAACAAACTGCCTTTTTCACCATAAAAGATAACTCCGACAGAAGTACCTTCTATTGGCTTACCATTGCAGCTCCTGCCTTCCCATGTCATGGTAATTTCATCATCAAAATCGAGGTTTATAACCTGAGTATCGGGGGTTTCCCAATCGTCGTTATAACGGTAGCGTCCACCATTTGAACTTACTTTTATTGGATAATCAACTCCAAACCCCCAGCGGAGAAGATCAACCATATGGGTACCATTATTAAGTGCTTCACCTGTTCCCCAATGCCAGAACCAGTGCCAGTTGTAATGCACTATATTGTCTTTGTAATCCCTTCGCGGAGCAGGTCCCTGCCACAAATCCCAATTGAGCCAGCCGGGAACATCAACTTTTTTACCTTCCCCAATTGGACCTCGGTTGTTGGTATACCAGCTTTTCCCAAAATAGGGCCTGCCGATAATTCCATTTTTTAAGTCTTCAATCCCTTTCACCACATTTGGATAGGAACGGCGTTGGTTTCCCATTTGCACCGATTTGTTGTACCGCTTTGAAGCTTCTATTAAAATTTCTCCTTCTGCCGGATTATGGCTGCAGGGCTTTTCCAGATATACATGTTTGCCGGCCTGCATTGCCAGCAAAGCTGCAGGTGCATGCCAGTGATCGGGCGTTGCAATGACCATAATATCTACATCCTTGTTCTCCAGAGATTTCCTGAAATCACCATATCCCTCTGGTTTTTTATTTTGCACTTTCTGAACCAAACCTATGCATTTCTCAATAGCACGCGAATCCACATCACATACATGAATTACCTCGCAGTTCTCCTGCATGCCAAAATTTTGAGCAAGCGTATTTCCACGTGAGTTTACACCCATAACTGATGCACGTAACATCTCATTTGCTCCCATAATTCTTCGGTAACTGGATGCATTGAACCCCGGAAGAATACCTCCTGCCATAATTGCAGCAGAAACTCCTGCCGATTTCTTTATAAATTCTCTTCTTGAATTGTTCCTTTTTTCCATTTTAACTATTTCAATTTTGTATATTATATTTCATATTCTATCCCTAGAAATTTAAGTTCGTAGCTGAAAGCAGCTCACTGCCTGAAGATTCCTGCTGCTATCACTGCAAATATTGTTCCATGCAGAAGTATTCCTTTCCTCTCATCCTTCTGTACCGATATTTTCAATGACGTATAAATATGATTAAAAATCAAATATAAAATAAATGTGGAAACGGACGTATTGCTTTTTAAAAAAGATTATCTGTATTTGTTTTTTGAATCAACAATTATTTTAAAACTACAGGGCACTAAAGAAAGAGGTTGCCCATCTTATATAGATGAGTATTGTTCCTGGTTTAACCAAAACTTCAGGAAGTAATTTTTTGAGAATCTACTGCTCCGCATGGTGAAAGCTGAACCAGTAACGAATAATCAACTTATCCATTAAGTGCCTTATTCTATGATTTTTATTGCTCTTCGATTGAAAACTTTTTGGCTTGCTTATTTTTATTGAATTATACTATTCTACAATTAATTTTTTGCTGGCAACAACCTTTCTATCGGATACAATTTGAACAAAATAAATTCCTTTTGTTTGTTTACTTAAATCAATTTGTGTTTTATCTCCAACCATTTTTGAAGTAATTATTTTATCTCCTAGCATATTGTAAACTTCAATTTCTGCTTTTAGAAAAGGATCTCTCACAATCACTGAAAAAATTCCATGGTTTGGATTGGGATAAACTGTTATTTCATTATGCCGCTCGGTAATAGATTTTACTGCAACAGTGGTATTATTTGTCAGTATAACACATTGCCCTGAGGCAACTGAAATCGATCCGGTAACAGGTACAAAAGTAACAGATTGATCAGCCGGTTCTCCGCTGGAACTAACAATGCCGCCACCGGTTGTATTTACCTGATTCCATCCTGTCCCGGCAAGAGAATAATTCATACTGGAGCTACTTGTGTTACAAAGTACCATTCCATATTGATAATCGCGTTTCCATAAGGAAGCAGAACCACTACCGCCCACTCGCAAATTATCAATAAATGGAGGTGTTGCACTTACGTCTCCCAGGCATATTTCATATTCAGGATACCACTCAGGATTTTTGGAAGTAATTATATTAAGAAAGCTATTTTCATTTTTCACCAACATATACATTGCCGCCCGGCGATACCGTTCTGCTTGCGAGTTATTATTGAATTGAGCAATAAGAATTTTCCCTCTGCCGGTAATATGTTTAATGGCTCTTGATAAGGTTAAATACATATCCCCAACATTAGTATACCCACCAAAATTTTCCATCATTGCACCATCAATTGTTTCTCCATTAAAATTACCATCCAGCCATGTTGGGTCATACCATGAAGTTGCCATTTGATCTACATTAGGCAAAATAAGATAATCAACTGCGGCAGTATGAAGCTTTGAATAAATATATTGATAATATTCCCGATAAGCGTTATTCATATAAGCAGCAAAATTGTTCAGTGTATTAACAGTATGTCCGGCAGGACCATGAGGCCACAGATACCATTTAAGATTATAAGGACTTGGATCGGTGGTTTTAGGATGAAAAAGAGATGTCTGAGTTTCAACAGATACATCAAAAAAACATCCTTCATTCTGATTGCCTGCCATCCAATTAAGAACAATATCAGCCATATATTTTTGCCAGTCGGTATTTTCTATATTCATAGTCCATTGTGGATCCTTATGCCATACACGGTTGCTGATATTTGCATACTCACTGTTAGTAGTATCAATAATAAAATGCTGAAACATCTGCTCATAACGTGTGCTTCCTAAAGTGATACCGGCACTTGCAAGCCAGGGTGTGAAATAATTGTTCCATTCCGAAACTAACTGAGTTGTGCTGGCGGGGGCAACTACACCAATATAACCGGAGCCATCACTATTGGTAAGTGTATGTGGATTGGGACAATCATCATTCTGTTTAGGATTAATGCCGTTGGCAAGATGATAAATAAGTACAATAAAATTTGAATTATAAGCTCTGTACAAAGCATTATCCGTTTTATAAATTTTTTGTGTCGCCACATAATTAGTTGCTATAAACTTAACCCTGCCAGTTGATTGACCATAATATTGGTCACCCCAAACCAAATTGTATCTTTTACTTGAGGGTACATAGCGGTTTGATGGAAGGTGCATATTTGTTGTAACTGGCGAAGGAGAAGTGCCACCTGGAGGCCACGAATGTGTTTGAGCAAAAGCATTTATTGATAATGATAAAATTGATATTGCCAATATGTTTTTCATATCTTTCCTTTTTTAGGTTAATTGTTTTTTTTAAATTTTCTGCTTTTAGATCTAAGCGTTTTTGAATACTATTTTGCTAATGATTTTTTAGTGAACAATTATTTTTTTGTTTGCAATCATTTGTATTGGTAATTTTAAATATTTCATTTATGAAACTATAAAGATACCCAAAGCTAAAAATTTTCAATGGAAACTGTTCTTTATTGACCATGTTTACAGGGGGCCGCAAAAAACTCGACAGATGTGAAGCATAAAGATAATCAGGATTTTAAGATTATTGCCAACCTTTACTTACTGCTCATTAATCCGATAACGTTTCCTGTCATAACTTTAATTCCTGTTTCGATGGTTTTCTCATAATCAGGATTCAGGTATGGGGAATGCAGGGGATGAGGTTCCCTTCCATCTGCCTTTAATTTTTTCATTTGCTCGTGGCTGGTGCTTCCAAGCCATATAAGGCTTATTGGAACCTTCTCCGGAGTCCGGCCATACATGCCGAAATCTTCACCTACCATAGCCGGAGTAGTTTTGACAATATTTTCCTGACCAATTAATTCCGAAGCATAACTGTAAAGCTTTTCATACAATTTGGGATCATTCAATACAGGAGGAGTATATGTATCGTGAATATTAACATCGGGTAACTGATCATCGGGCATGCCCGACATTTGAGCGGCAGCATTGCTAATTCTTTCAATTCCAGCTACTACCTTATCAATTGCCTCTTCAGAATAATACCTGAGGGTAAGTTCCATTTTTACTTCGTCGGGTATAATATTTGGACGGGTGCCTCCGTGTATGGAACCAACCGTAACGACTACAGGTTCCAGCGGACTGATTTCCCGGCTTACTATCGTTTGTAAATTGGTTACTATACGCGAAGAAATAACAATTGGATCGATACATTTCTCTGGATAAGCGCCATGTCCGCCTTTACCGAAGACGGTAATTTCAGCCGATTTTACTCCGGCAAAGATGGGGCCGCTCACCAATCCGATTTTACCGGCCTCAAGTTCCGGATTTATGTGGTAAGCCATAGCATAATCAGGCTTTGGAAACTTCGTGAATAAACCTTCCTGTATGGCTACCCTGGCACCTCCGCTGACTTCTTCCGCCTGCTGCGCAATAACCAGCAAGGTTCCCTGCCAATGCTGCTTCATTGCTGCAAGAGTCTTGATAGTCCCTGTCCAAACCGACATGTGAATGTCATGTCCGCAGGCATGCATTACCGAAACTTCCTTCCCATTGGTGTCTTTCGTTTTTTTTCTGCTGGCATAGCTAAACCCTGTTTTTTCTTCTATTGGCAAGGCATCCATGTCGGTTCGTAACATTACAACCGGCCCATCTCCATTTTTCAGGATACCAACAACATTATTGCCACCAAAATTTTCAGTTACTTCAAAACCAGCTTCTTTTAATTTTAAAGCCATTAACTTTGCCGTTTCAAATTCCTGAAGCGATAGCTCGGGATTTTGATGCAGATGTTTGCACAATTCCAGTGCATGTTCTGTTTGTTTTTTTATTTCTGTTTCTATGCTGCCCGAAAATTGTGCAAAAACAGAACTTTGAATAAGAAGAGCTGCAAAAAGAAAATAACATCCTGATTTCATTTTCACCATTTCATTTTTATTAAAATATTTGCAGAAATAATCACTTTTCCTGTTCGCTTTTAACTGTCCCTCGATAATACCTTCTATATTCCCGACTTCTGTGAAGCCCATATGGACATTTATGTATCCCTTTTTTTGTTTACCAGACCATGTTCGTTTCATTTGTCCTAAATTAGGGAAAGTTTATGATTCCACTTTAATTATTTTCGGTTAGTTTTACCCAATCCGGACTATTCCTTCCAATCTTCAACTTTATACCCCTTCAATTGTGGATGTTATTCTAAAAATAATCCTTTCTAAAGAAAAAGTTACTATTGAATTATTCCCGCAGAAACCGAGAACCGTTTCCTGGTACAAAAGGCTGAATTAATACAGTTTTATGAGAAACCGGTAAATAACAGAATTCAGTTTTTTGTAAATACTGAAAAGAAAATTTTCTTCAGCGATAAGATTTCATGTAGCAGATTCTCCCATCATTAAATGAAAACCGCCGGAATAAATCCGGCGTTTTCATAAAATCTATATCATTCTGACTCAAAACGGTAATTTCTTTTCAATTATTAATTTATAACAGGTTTTAACACCATATTCCGATAGGAAACTTTTCCATGATCACCCTGCAGATATATCGGTCCTTCTTTAAATACATCACCGCTTATGGCTCCTCCAGTGGGGCCATAAACCGGCTGATTATCAATAATGGTAACACCATTCAGCTTTACAGTTACGTGTCGATCGACCAGGGTAATGTCCATCGACTGCCATTCGCCGGCAGGTTTTTCAGCAGCCTGTGAAGGCGTAACACGGCTGTACAATGCACCCATATTGTGGGAATCAAGTTCCCTGCCGTAAGAATCCATCACCTGGATTTCGTAAATGCCGCGCAGGTAAACTCCGCTGTTACTTCCTTCTGGCACATTCACCTCAAGAGTCACGTTAAAATCCTGAAATTCTTTTTCCGTGCGTATATTGCCGTATGAAATCCGTTCTCCTTCTTTCTTCGCCGGATCGTTTACCACTACCCCATCAACCACTTTAAATCCGTTTACCTGGTTTGGATTTATAAGTCTCCACCCCGACAAGTCTTTCCCGTTAAACAGATTTAACGGCTTACCGTATTTTACCTTCGACAGATCCGGAGCAGGCGGCATATCGGGAAGTTTCCAACCGTAAAACTTCAATTCATTTACCTGCATTCCATCTTTCGAGGGTTCCATTGATTTCCCCGAAAGGCGATCGCCACTGCGGGTAATCTCAAACAGATGGGGGATTATCATTTTCCGTTCTTTTCCATCGTTTCCGGTTCGGGCAACTTCACTTGCACGCATTACTATCAGGTTGTTGTCATCAACAAGAAAAACACTCTGAACCGGTAAAACACTTCCCCACCTCCAAAGAAGCTCGGCATCAAGAATACCCTCCTTTTCGAAAACATGCAGCCATCCAACTGAACCATTTTCAATTTCAATGCTCCACATTCCGTAAAAGCCATCTGCTTTCCTGGCACTTACAACCATAGCTGCCAATAATAATGAAAGGAATACGACCGATAATTTCTTCATCTTTTAAAAAGTTTATTTGATTTCTATTCTTCAAAAGCAAACATACAAAAAAGATTGAATGAGATAAGGCTCAGGGTTAAGGAAAAAACTTTTGCAGAAGGTATTAAAATTTGGAAGAAACAGGAAGAATGCTCTTATTGAACGCCTACCTTCGGCAGTATAAACTCAATTTTAATTCAAATATAATTCAATGTAAATTCAATTAAAATTGAATTTACATTGAATTTAAAATGACTTAACACTGACTTTATATTGAATTTAATCCGGAGAAGCTATAGGGGAAGTGACTTTTTAATCGTTCCTATGATGAACTTACTATTGAGATTTTCAAAATCCTGAAGGTATTCTATTCAACAAATCGTATTCATTGGCATAAATTCAAAATTTTAAGCGCTGTATATAAACATCTTCTGTCGGTTTGCATTCCTGAGTATTAAAGCTAAGTGTCCGGATTTACACCAAATCACAGGCATCGGCAGGCATCCAGTGTGTATCTTTCCCCAGCCATTTGATGTTGCAGCCAATGGGGTTGGTTACCGGAACAGAAACAGGCTTTCCGGAAGTAAGTTCATCAAGTGCACGGTCTAAATCATTAACCGACATTTTTGATGTATCGCGGGGATTGTCAACTCCACGCCCGGTATATACCAATTTCCGGTTTTCATCAAATACGAAAAAATGGGGTGTGCGCAAAGCTCCATAAGCCAGTGCTGTAGCTTGCGATTCATCACGCAGGTATTTCCATGGAAACCGGAATTCGTTCATCCGGTTCACCATCGATTCAAAACCATCTTCGGGATAAGTCTTTACGCTGTTTGAATTAATAGCTACAAATTCCACTCCCCTATCCCTGTATTTTTCCGCTGTTTCCCTTGTAACTTCATCACTTCCCTTTACATAGGGGCAATGGTTACATGTAAAAAAAACTACCAGAATTTTTGCATCGGCAAAACTGTTGAGCGAATAATTTCTGCCATCGGTTGCAGGTAAATTAAAATCAAATGCTTTTTCTCCGGGTTTTAATGTATATGCCATAATTGTAATATTTATGAGTATCAGAAAAATGAATTTCGAGTGCCAAAACAGATGATTTCAGGCATAAAGATTTTTATTGTCAGATATCCTGTTATATGTTTTCCTTAAGCTGTTGTTTCCGGGAAATGTTGTCAGTTAGTCGTTGTTAAAACTGTTATTCATTAACAGAATCAGTCGGATTATTGGCATACCTTTCAAACGGATGCCTCGTCTCCCAAGGCATATAGTTCAGTTCACCGTTTAATCCGCCTACGAATTCAGCGATGGACATCTGTACGTGTAATTTTAATTTTCTCATTTTCTTCATTTTGAATTAAAAAGTCAAAATTTGCGTTAACAGTTCATCTCTTTATTGTTTCATCAGGTTTTGGATTTTCAGCCCCTCCGCTAAAGAAACCATGGTTGTAATTTCTTAATCAATTTCGTTAGAGCAAGTGCATGATCAGGCAGTATAACCTCCTGGTCTCTATTTCTAATCAGCACAGGCGCATTTAAGAATCCAACAGATTCTTCCTTCCAATCTTTAAAACCTAACATTCTTTCCATGTTTTTGTTGAACATGGTCAGCAGTTTTGAGTTGTCGAAATTTATCAGCAGGAAAGCATCTTTCAGTTTTTTGGGTATGTCTTCAATTGTGGAAGCGAGAACTAATTTATCAACAGATCTCCTTTGTCATTTATTCCTGAGTTGTTCCGCCAAACCAATTAATAGGCCTTCGGTTCCGCGGATATAGCAGAGCCGGTATGAGTCTCCGTATTGAACCACTTCTCCAACGAGCTGAGCGCCATGTTTGATGAGTCTGGATACCATCTCGTTAATGTCTTCAACAGTGAACATGATGCGAAGATAACCCAGAGCATTCACAGGAGCTGTCCGGTGATCTGAGATCGCAGGCGGGGAGAGAAATCTTGAAAGCTCGAGCCGGCTATGGCCATCCAGGGTAACCATCATAGCAATTTCTACCGATTGAGAGTCTAATCCGGTAACGCGGCCAACCCATTCTCCTTCGATTAGGGCACGATCTTCAAGCTCCAGGCCTATTTCCGTGAAAAAAGAAATTGCATCATCGAGGGATTCTACCACAATGCCAACATTGTCCATTCGAAGCAATTTATTATTTGTCATTTTTATCAACTAAGGAATTCATAGTCCCACATAATATTCAATTCTAGCTTATTTTCTAAATTTTAAAACCACACCGCCAGTTGAAAGTTGTTGTGTGGAAAAAAGCGATAAATTTCGTGAAGCTATTCCCTGCCTGAACAGCGGCCGTCCGCTACCCAAAATAACCGGGGCTATTCCAATACGGTATTCGTCAAAAAGGTTGTCGTTTATAAATGTTGTGGAAAGATCCGCACTTCCAAATACATACATATCTCTATTACCCTGAGCTTTTAGTTTCGAAATTTCGGCAGAAGCATTCCCTTTAATCAGGATTGAATTGTTCCATTCAGCTGCTTTCAATGTTTTAGAAAAAACGATTTTCGGGATTCCGTTCATTAGTTCGGCAATTTCACCTTCTTCTTTGGTCCAATAAGCTGCCATTCCTTCGTAGGTTACCCGTCCAAAAATGAGATAATCAGCCGAATATAACTGTTCAATGCTGAGCTTCTCCAATTCTTTGCCCCAAATCATGAGGTGAAAGGGCAAGTCCCAGTTCTGCTTTCCTTCAAAATACCCATCAAGAGTAATAATGTTCCACATGATTAATTTTCTCATATTCTTGTTAATTTTAAGGTTATTTATAACTTGTTATTCCCTTAAATCGCTGTTTCAGACCACACAATTAAGGGATACATCAGCTTATTCTCCCCATAATAATATCAACAGGATTAACTAAATCAGTAACATGCTGTATTCACTTTTTATCCATGTCATATATTATCCAGTCCGATTCTCCTTTTAGCCGGCACACGATCTGTTCCTTCAATTACACCCGCTTTCCCCATCGTTTGCTGAACCATTTTTGTCGGGAACATCCATCCGGCAAGTCCTCACCTCTCTCCTATAGGGTTTTCCTGCTTAAATTAGGTCCTGCCCCAAATCCATTTGAAAAGGCATCTGCGTTGTAAAAGGCCCTGAAAACTTTTTCGGGAGAGGCGGTCAGCACCCGGTGTAAGGTTACTTTGTTGTTCGTCATGCTAATTTAATTTTATTTGTAACCTTGTTCTGTCAAACTTCAGGTATTAGGTTCGGATTGCAGTCTTAAGATGCCTGAATTTAATGGCCCCAATCCTTCTGAACAATTTAGTATCAGGACTTATGGTACCTATAATAAGAAAATTGTTTCCAAATTGTCTAATGCCCTGTGTCTGTTCATCCTGTGTCTTATGTCTCTCCAATTCTTGTTCTACTATTAATAAAAATCGACATCCAATTGTTTAATACAAATGAGAAATCTTACGTATTTTTAACCATTTGAAATTTTAAAAAAAATTTATATCCCGTTATGGAAAAGGAAGAAGCTTACCGAAGGATAACCGATTTAAGGCAGGAACTGGAAGAGCATAATTATAAGTATTATGTGTTGCATCAGCCTGAGATAAGCGATTACGAATTTGATATGAAACTCCGGGAACTGGAAAAACTGGAGGCAGATTTTCCGGAGTTTGCCGATCCTTTTTCTCCCACCCAGCGAGTGGGGAGCGATTTAAGCAAGTCGTTTGAGCAGGTGGAACATCGTTATCCGATGTTTTCGCTTTCCAATGCTTATTCAGAAGAGGAAATAAGGGATTTCGACAACCGGATAATAAAGCAGATAGGGATCGGTTTTGAATATGTATGCGAACTGAAGTTCGATGGATCTTCCATCAGCCTTTTGTATGAAAAAGGGAAACTGGTGCGGGCTGTTACCCGCGGCGACGGGGTAAAAGGAGACGATGTGACAGCCAATGTTAAAACCATCCGTTCGGTTCCGATGAAGCTGCGTGGAAAGGATTTTCCCGATAGTTTTGAGATACGGGGGGAGATTGTGATGCCGCTTCATGTTTTTGAGGAGTTGAATAAACAACGGGAGGAAGCTGGAGAAGCACTTTTTGCCAATCCGCGTAATGCTGCTGCCGGGACACTAAAAATGCAGAACCCTTCCATTGTGGCTTCCCGGAAACTGGATGCCTGGTTTTTTTCTCTGATGGGTGAAAAACTACCGGAGGATGGGCACTACCAGAATCTTAAAAAAGCTGCCGGCTGGGGATTTAAAATTTCGCAGGCGATGCAGTTGTGCCGTAACCTCGATGAGGTTATCAGTTACATTGGTAAATGGGATTTGGAACGCCATAAAATACCAGTGGGAACCGATGGCGTGGTTATAAAGGTTAATTCGCAACAGTTGCAGGAGGAGCTGGGATATACAGCCAAATCGCCGCGATGGGCTGTTGCCTATAAATTCAAGGCTGAAAGCGCTGCCACAGAGCTGAAGTCAGTTTCCTACCAGGTTGGCCGTACGGGAGCAGTTACTCCGGTAGCCAATCTCAACCCCGTGCTGATTGCAGGAACAGTAGTAAAGAGAGCTTCGCTTCACAATGCCGATATTATTAAAAAACTTGATCTGCATTTTAACGATACGGTATTTGTGGAAAAAGGAGGAGAAATAATACCCAAGATAACAGAGGTAAAAGCCGATTTGAGACATCCAATGGCACAGCCGGTTCAGTTTATTGAAAAATGCCCCGAGTGCAATACAAAATTGGTGAGGAATGAAGGAGAAGCTGCCCATTACTGCCCCAATGATATGGGCTGTCCACCACAGATTAAAGGAAGAATAGAACATTTTGTAAGTCGCAGGGCAATGGACATCGACGGACTTGGTCAGGAAACAATTGAATCGCTTTATAACCATGGCCTGATAAAAGGAATAGCCGACCTTTACCACTTGAAAAAAGAACAACTGACTAAACTGGAACGTATGGGAGAAAAATCGGCTCAGCGGATTCTCGATGGATTGGAAGAATCAAAAAAAGCTCCATTCGAGCGGGTGCTTTATGCCCTGGGAATTCGTTATGTTGGTGAAACCGTTGCAAAAAAACTGGTAAAGGAAGTTCACTCTGTCGACAATCTTAAGCTGAAATCAAAAGATGAATTGGAAGAAATGAATGAAATTGGAGAGCGTATTGCAGAGAGTGTTGTAGACTATTTATCGAAGCCGGAACATATGGAACTTATTGAATTTTTAAAAAAGCAAGGATTGCAGTTTCAGATAAGTAAAGATAAACTCAGTAAACGAACGGATAAACTAAAGGGGTTAAATATTGTTATTTCAGGAACTTTTGAGAATCATTCGCGCGACGAATTAAAGCAGTTAATTGAACAAAACGGAGGAAAGAATGTGAGTTCCATATCAAAAAAAACTTCTTATATACTGGCCGGAGAGAATATGGGTCCCAGTAAACTGGATAAAGCACAGCAATATGGAATTTCAATCATTTCGGAAGATGATTTTCTTAAAATAATCAAAACCTGAATTTCATAAACTTTTAATTTGACTAACGAAAGAGTATATTTTGGTTGTTATGAAACAGAACAATAAGCATTCTGACAAAAATTTTTAGCCCAGGTAATAGTTTTTCACATTTCATTAACTTTGTCCGCGAATGAAACTGATAGAAAATATTGCATACCGTAAACTTCAAAAGGATGCTGCCGCAGTAAAGCGCCGGGTAGTGTTGCCTAATCCTGAAACCATCAGGAAGGTGTGTGTTCTGTGGCAACCCTCTCAGGAGCAGGCTTTTCAATATCTTTATGATTATTTCCAGCGGTCACAGGTTATTTTCCGCAACCTTTGCGTTTATAATCAGCAGGCTCTAATGGCAACAGGAACAAATGTAATAACACCAAAAGACCTCAACTGGCTTGGTTTTCCAAAGCCTGGTTTTACTGAAGATTTCATTAAAACAGAATACGATCTGCTGCTGAATGTGTCTCTTGAACAGAACCTCGTACTATTATACCTGACTGCCATGAGCCGGTCGCATTTTAAAATAGGCTGGTCGCCTTCCGGGTTTAACTATTTCGATCTAAACATTCAGATTAACGGCAGGAAGAACGCAGAATACCTTGCCCGACAACAAATATTTTATCTTGAACAACTTAATAAAAAAACTTAAGTATGAATCATCCTTTTAAAGGTGCAGGTGTGGCATTGGTGACTCCTTTCACCGAAAACAATAATGTAGATTACAATGCACTCGAGAAAATTATAAAAAATCAGGTACAGGGGGGAATGGATTACCTGGTGGCATTGGGAACTACAGCTGAGACACCTACATTGACCGGCAGTGAAAAGAAAGATCTGGTGAGTTTTGTAAAGGAAAATGCCTCGGGTTTGCCTGTTGTTGTGGGCATGGGAGGCAACGATACCCGGAAAATCATAAAACAGATTGAAAAATTTGACTTCAACGGAATAAGTGGATTGCTTATTGTAACTCCATACTATAACAAGCCCTCGCAGGAGGGCATGTTCCGGCATTATTCTGCAATTGCAAAAGAAAGTCCGGTACCCCTTATCTTGTACAATGTTCCTTCACGCACAGGAGTAAACATGGAAGCCGAAACTGTTATCCGGCTTGCCGAAAGCTCCGAAAAAATTGTATCTGTAAAGGAAGCTTCGGGAGTAATGTCGCAGATTACACGGATTTGCAAGAATGCTCCTGCTCATTTTAATCTCATTTCGGGCGATGATGTTTTGGCACTGCCTATTATTTCAGTTGGCGGGTCCGGAATCATTTCGGTAATTGCCAATGCCTTGCCGAAAAAGCTTAGCAGTCTGATTCACCTTGCCCTGGAAGGCCAATATAATGAGGCCCGCAAACTGCACTTCAGCATGATTGAGCTTTTTATGTTGTTGTTTAAAGAAGGCAATCCGGGAGGAGTAAAGGCATTGCTCAATATACTGGGTTTAATTCAAAATGAACTGCGTTCGCCATTGTTCAGAATAAGCCAGCCCACTTATAATGAAATTCAAGAAGCATATGAACGGCTGGGATAAAGAAAACCCATAGTTTTTTAATAGATGCATTTTTTGGTTTGAAAATCAAAACTTTTATCTAATTTTGTGCCCGTAATTTTAAGCTGTTGTTATTTAATGCAATGCTGCAGCTTAAACATCGTATAATTTTAATTTTTATTTGAATGTATTTAACACCGGAAAAGAAACAGGAATTTTTTGCCCAGTACGGCAAAAGCGAAAAGGACACAGGCAGCGCGGAAGGACAAGTTGCCATGTTCACTTTCAGGATTAACCATCTTACTGAGCACCTGAAACGGAACAAGAAAGATTTTAGCACCCGCCGGGCCTTAATTAAGCTCGTTGGTAAACGCCGCAGACTTCTTGATTATATGAAAGATAAGGACATTGAACGTTATCGTGCAATAATCGAAAAACTAAATCTGCGTAAGTAAAAAACAAAAGAAAGGCAATATAGATTGCCTTTCTTTTTTGTATATTGCAAAACCTCACCACCTTTTAAGAGTTTTAAACAATTTGAATTATTTGAAAGAATATGGTAAAAGTAACAACAAAAACAATTGACCTTGCAGATGGCAGGTCGATTACCATAGAAACCGGCAAGCTGGCAAAACAAGCCGATGGTTCGGTGGTGGTACGTATGGGTGAAACAATGGTTTTAGCAACTGTTGTTTCAGCAAAAGAAGCAAATGAAGATGTTGATTTCATGCCCCTGTCGGTTGATTACAGGGAGAAATTTTCTGCTGCAGGCCGTTTTCCCGGAGGATTTTTAAAACGCGAAGGGCGTCCTTCGGATGATGAAATTTTAATTGCACGATTGGTCGACAGGGCATTACGTCCGCTCTTTCCCGAAGATTATCATGCTGAAACAGCAGTTATGATTTCGCTGATATCTGCAGGCAAGGAGGACCTTCCGGATGCATTGGCAGGTCTAGCTGCATCTGCAGCAATTATGGTATCGGATGTGCCGTTTGAAACACCCATATCCGAAGTTCGTGTTGCCCGTATAAACGGAAGTTTTGTTATAAATCCTACCTCTACTCAACTGGAAACTGCTGATCTTGATATTATGGTTGGTGCCTCATATGATAATATTATGATGGTAGAGGGTGAAATGAATGAAGTTTCTGAGGAAGAAATGCTGGAAGCCATTAAATTTGCGCATGAAGAAATCAAAAAGCATTGTAAACTGCAGGAAGAAATGGCCGCCGAACGGGGAGTGGTGAAACGTGAATACAGCCATGAAACCAATGATGAGCAACTGCGGGAAAAAGTGCATGCCGATCTTTATCCTAAATGTTATGAGTTGGCCAAACAACAACTAACCAACAAACAGGAACGTATGGAACAATTCAAGGCTGTACGTGATGAATTTATCGAAGCTTACAAGGAGAGCAATTCTGGAAATGAAGAGGTTGACCTTGAACTTCATGAAAAGCTGATTAAGCGTTATTATCACGATGTGGAAAAGGAAGCCATGCGACGTATGATCCTTGATGATCACATCAGACTTGATGGAAGAAAAACCGATGAAATAAGGGATATATGGGGTGAGGTGAATTATCTGCCCGGAGCACATGGCTCAGCAATTTTCACACGTGGAGAAACCCAGTCGCTGACATCCGTTACCCTGGGTACAAAAATGGATGAAAAGATTATAGATAACGTAATGGTACAGGGTAGGGAAAAATTCCTTCTGCATTATAATTTTCCACCGTTTTGTGTGGGTGAAGCCAAAACTCCACGTGGACTCAGCCGCAGGGAAATTGGCCATGGAAACCTGGCTCACCGGGCACTGAAGAAGATTCTTCCTGATGATTTTCCATACATAGTTCGCGTTGTTTCCGATATTCTGGAATCAAATGGATCATCGTCGATGGCAACAGTTTGTGCCGGAACAATGGCTATGATGGATTGTGCCATGAAGATTAAAAAGCCGGTTTCGGGAATTGCCATGGGGTTGATTTCCGATAAAGGATTGACCAAATATGCCGTATTATCCGATATTCTTGGTGATGAAGATCATTTGGGTGATATGGATTTTAAAATTGCCGGCACAGTTGACGGTATTACCGCCACACAAATGGATATTAAAGTTGACGGGCTTTCTTATGAAGTTCTTTCTAAAGCACTTCAGCAGGCAAAAGAAGGCCGGCTGCATATCCTAAATAAAATGCTGGAAGTAATTCCTGAACCACGTGCAGATTTCAAACCCAATGTACCGCGAATTGAGGTAATTGAAATACCGAAAGATATGATTGGTGCTGTTATCGGACCTGGCGGAAAAATTATTCAGGCCATCCAGGAAGAAACCGGTACGGTGATTGTTATTGAGGAAGTTGAAAAAGTAGGTTTGGTTCAAATTTCAGGTGCAGGAATTGAACCGATTGAGGCTGCAAAGAAACGTATAAAAGCAATTATTGCACTGCCTGAAGTAGGTGAAATTTATACAGGAAAAGTGAAATCGGTAGTTTCATTTGGCGCCTTTGTGGAAATCATTCCTGGCAAAGACGGGTTGCTTCACGTTTCGGAGATGGACTGGAACCGGGTAGAGTCGGCTGAGGATTTCATCAAGGAAGGCGAAGAGGTGGAAGTAAAGCTTATAGGCATCGATGAGAAAACAGGAAAGCTGAAACTATCAAGAAAAGTACTGCTTCCAAAACCGGAAGGTTATGTGGAGCGTCCTCCGCGCAGCGACCGTCACGACAGAGGAGAGCGCAGCGAACGTCCTCAAAGGAGGGATGATCGCAGGGACGATAACCGCCGCGATTTTAATCGCCGCGACGAAAACAGACGGGACAACGACAGGAGAGATCGCAGACCTCGACGCGATTAAAAAAATTAAAAAACAATCTGTTTTGGAAGAAGCTGTTCATTTATTGGACAGCTTTTCCTTTTTTGTAACTTTGAATCAAAAAAAAGCAGCGGATGGAAGACTGGACCTCGCAAATCATTTCAGCCATTAATGAGAAACTTAAAGATACGCGACAAAGCGATCTGAGGTTCTTTCGCGTAGAAGAATTTAAGCGTAACGTGCAAAGAACAGGAACTTTTTCGGGCAAATGTCCTGTTTGCAAGAGTCATCAATCCGAAATAGTTGCGGTAACAGACAACATCGATCAGGCCATTGGTACCCCAGGTAATGTGCGTCGCCGTTACGATCGTCTTATTAATCAACTTGCTTCTCATATGCAAAAAGAACATGGCTTTTACTCACCTTTCCATTTTACTTACAGGCATTCATTTTTTGGAATGACCGGAGGCATGCTGGCAGGCTTCCTGCTAATGTTGCTCTTCAAGGATTATAACTGGGCTTATTTTTCGGGAGGATTTTCCCTGGGATTGCTCCTGGGCTATATTTATGGCAGCAAAAAAGACAGGAAGATAAGGGAGAAGAAAATGATAATGTGACCAATAAATTAATTTATGCAGTTTTTAGTTATTGAAGGAAATATCGGCTCGGGGAAAACATCCCTGGCAAAAATGCTTGCAGATGATTTGAATGCCAGGCTCATCCTGGAGCAATTCGCTGATAATCCGTTTTTACCAAAGTTTTATAAAAATCGGGAACGTTATTCTTTTTCACTCGAGTTGTCTTTCCTGGCCGACAGGTATAAGCAAATGAAAAAAGAGGTGCTGAACCGTGATTTGTTTCATCCGCTGATAGTGGCGGATTATTGCTTTTCAAAAACGGCCATTTTTGCAGAAAATACTCTTAAAGCTGATGAATATTATCTCTTCAGACAAATTTTTGATATGGTATCCGAAAGTATTCCAAACCCTGATTTATATGTATACCTTCATGCCGATTCACAAAACCTTCTTAAGAATATAAAGAAGAGAGGACGGGATTATGAACAGGATATTTCTGCCGGATACCTGGAGATCATCAGGGAAGGATATTTCAGTTATTTCCGGGGGATCAATTCATTTCCAGTGCTGATAATTGATATCAATAAAATCGATTTTATTAGCAATGTAAACCACTATCAGCTTGTTAAAAATGTACTATTTAAAAGCGATTATAAATTAGGAATAAATCGTCTGATTTTAACATAATAGGTTTTCTTATACCAAAAAGCTTGTTATTTTTGTGCGCGGGAAGAAATGTATACAATCATTCAAATAAATTACGGTATGTTATGAAAAATTTCAATTTTAAACCTTTGGCTCTTCTGGCTTTGGTTGCTGTGCTATTTTCGGGCTGCGCAGGATTAAAGAAGATGAAAAATAATGCTGACAAAATTCAATTTAAAGTTACGCCCGAAGTTCTTGAAGTACATGGAGGAGAAGTAGATTTGGCCATTGACGGAAGATTTCCAACAAAATATTTTAACAAAAAAGCAACTTTAACTGCTACTCCGGTATTGAAATATGATGGTGGGGAAAAGGAATTTAACTCTGTTTCACTGCAGGGTGAAAGCGTTCGGGGGAATAACCGTGTAATCAGTTACAATGCGGGTGGCACTTTTAGCTACAAAGATGCTGCTGAGTTTAATGATAACATGAGAAGGTCGGAACTTGTAATGAACATTACAGCTTCCAAAGGGTCCCGTACCCTTGACTTCAATCCAATAAAAATTGCTGATGGTGTTATTGCAACAAGCACCATGGTGGCTAATGTTCCAAAGCCAATTCTTGGTGTTCGCCGTGAAGCAAATAATTCGGGGAAATACGATCCGAATATTGACCCGTTTCAAAGAGTTGTCCCTGATGAAATGGTTGCCGATATCCACTACCTGATTAATCGCGCCAATCTGCGCAATGAAGAGATCAGTAAAGAAGATGTCAAAAAGTTTCTGGAATATACTCAGAATGCAAATAAGAATGAACGAATAGACTTGAGAAACATTGAGATATCGGCATATGCATCACCCGACGGAACTATAGATTTCAATACCGAACTGGCAGGAAAACGTAAGGACACTTCTTCTGACTTTCTTGCAAAAAAATTGCATGAACTGGGTGTTGATATGAATTTAAAAACAAGGTATACACCGGAAGACTGGGAAGGTTTCAAAGAAAAAGTTGAACAATCGAATATTCAGGATAAGGAATTAATTCTGAGAGTACTTTCAATGTACACCGATCCGGAAGTACGTGAACGCGAAATCCGTAATCTTTCGGAAACATTCACAGCCCTAGCTGATGAAATTCTGCCTCAGTTGCGCCGGGCCAAACTTCTTTCCAGTATTGAAATGATTGGTAAGACAGATGAAGAACTGATGTCACTGGCCAAATCAGATCCAGCATCGCTGAATCCTGCAGAGCTGCTTTATGCTGCCACACTATTTACTGACCTTAATGAACAGCTTTCGGTGTATAATTCATTTATAAAGGCATATCCAAACGACTGGCGTGGACCAAACAATGCAGGTTATGTTTTGGTAAAACAAATGAATTACGATAAAGCAAAACCATTGTTCGAAAAAGCAGAAACGCTTAAAAACGATGAGCCGGTAATAAAAAATAATCTTGGAGCTATTGCTCTCTATGAAGGTAGGGTAAGTGATGCCGAGACATTATTTGGAGCAGCTTCAGGTGCCGGAGACGAAGTAAATTACAATTTGGGTATTGTTAGTATAAAGAAAGCAAATTACGATCAGGCAGTAAGATACTTCAGAAATTATCAGGATGTAAATTCAGCACTGGCAAAAATGCTTACCGGCGACAATAACGGAGCATTAAGAGATTTGGAAGCTTTCAATGAAAAGGATTCTTATAAGCAGGAATATTTAAAAGCAGTTATAGGTGCACGCACTGCAAGAGAAAATTTATTTTATGATTCATTAAAAGCTGCTGTTGAACTAAACCAGGAAGCAAAGGATTTGGCAAAAACCGATTTGGAATTTGCCAAGTATTTTAATGAATCTCAATTCCAGCAAATAGTTAATTAGCCAAATTTTTATTGTACATTGCAAAGGGTAGCCTAAAAAGGGTTACCCTTTGTTATTTATGACAAATTGCTTTTTATATTTAAAATGAAAACTGTATTTTTTCAAATTAAATTTGTACCAATTATTTAAACAGTTATGAAAGTTATAGAAAGTTATATTGAAGAGAACAAAGAACGGTTTTTGAAAGAATTATTTGGCTTGATGCAAATCCCTTCCGTCAGTTCGATCAAGGATCATAAGCCTGATATGTACAAAGCTGCTGAATACTGGAAGAAACTATTGATTGATGCAGGTGCTGATTGGGCAAAAGTATATGAAACAGATGGAAATCCTGTAACCTATGGCGAGAAAATAATCGATCCCGATTTACCAGTAATATTAATTTACAGCCATATGGATGTGATGCCGGTTGATCCTATCGGGAAATGGAATTCAAAACCCTTTGAACCTGAAATCCGTTATGATAAAATCTGGGGACGTGGTTCCGATGACAATAAAGGTCAGGGGATGATGCATGCCAAAGCATTCGAGATAATGGTTAAAACAGGCACTCTGCCCTGTAACGTGAAATTTATGATTGAAGGGGAAGAGGAAATTGGTTCACCCAACCTTGGAAAGTGGTGCAAAAAAAACAAAGAGATGCTTAAGGCAGATGTCATACTCGTTTCTGATACTTCAATGATTGCTGCTGATATTCCTTCTGTTACTACCGGTTTGCGAGGACTGGCCTATTGGCAGGTTGAAGTTACGGGACCAAATCGTGATTTGCACTCAGGTCTTTTTGGAGGAGCCGTCGCGAATCCCATAAATGTTCTTTGTTTCATGATTGCCCGGATGGTTGATGAAAATGGAAAAGTTGCCATTCCGGGTTTTTACGATGACGTGCTGGAGGTTTCTCCTGAAGAACGTGAGCTTTTGGCAAAGGCCCCCTTTGATGAAAATGAATATAAAAAAACGATTGATGTGGAAGAGCTTTCAGGAGAAAAAGGATATTCCCCGACAGAACGTACAGGTATAAGACCATCCTTCGATGTTTGTGGTATTTGGGGTGGATATACTGGCGAAGGTGCCAAAACAGTTCTGCCTTCAAAAGCCTTTGCCAAAATCTCAACACGCCTTGTGCCTAATCAGGATCATAAGAAAATAGCAATACTCTTTAAAAATCATTTTGAGCAAATGGCTCCTAAATCGGTGAAAGTGGAAGTTACCTCGCTTCACGGAGGCCAGGGATATGTTTGTCCGATTGATTTTCCAGGATATAAGGCAGCAGAAAAAGCATATGCCGATGTTTACGGAAAGCAACCGGTACCGGTTCGTTCAGGGGGAAGTATACCAATTATTTCCACTTTTGAGGAAGTGTTAGGAATAAAATCAGTATTGATGGGTTTTGGACTTGAATCGGATGCCATCCATTCGCCCAATGAGAACTACCCGCTTGAGCAGTTCTATAATGGAATTAAAACCATTCCTTTGTTTTATAAATACTTTGCTGAAATGCATAAATAGATGCACAACATTCCTGTCTTAAACTTTTCAAGTCATTCCAGACTAGAATGGCTTGAATCTTTAATATGTATTTCTCAGAACTTTTTTGCATTGATTTTTATAATTGCAACCTTTTCTTTTAATTCAACTTTTAATTCTTTTTTGTCAAGGCTGGACAATACCTGGTTTAAGTCAATTCCTGCACTCAATAAAGAAGAAGGTTGTTTATCTGTTGTTTCTACTTGACTATTACCTGCCAGATAAAGCGTTATCAGTTCATTAAGAAACTTTTCTGTAACTGGAATTTCGCCTTCTATGGATAATCCCTTTAATTCATCCAAATTATTTTCAAATATTCTGTTGACAACTGCTTTCATATTCTAAATTTTTATGCTGAAATCAATTATTAATTTATTTTCGTGAGTAGTAATACTTTTCCATAAAATGAGAGGGTTTAGGTAGTCCAAACCTTGCTGTTTTAAAATTTGGAACAAATTTATTTTGAGTTTCGAAGAGGAGATTTCAACAGCAGGTTTTTCTTTTTCCGGTGATTCGGCTTTTTCTTTCCATTGTTCTTTGAACCATTTCCAACCCCTTTTCAATGTTTTTGCCGATTCTAAAGCAATCTTTTCATAAAAATGGATTCCTTCCAGGAACTCAATTATGAGTACTGCCTCTGATTGATGATTATGATCTATTTCCAGAATTCTACATCTGACGGTTTTATTTAATTTTTTATGACCAATGTATACAAGAAACTCATTTTCGTTCAACTCGCTGAAGTAAATCGATTCGAAATCCTGCATTTTATCTGAGGAAGCAATAATAGTCTGAACAATGATATTTAATATCTTTTCCTGAAGAGGTACATAAACTGCAAGATGAGATCCTTTTAAACCATCATAGTCGTGCTTTTGAAGTTTATCTAATAACAAATCTTTTAATGTATCAGAATTCATAATGAACTTTTGAAATAGAAACAGCTTAATCTATAAGTTGTTCTATTATAGGTCCTTTTTCTTTTGTTCAATCATAAAGCACATATTTAGAATAAACTTTTAAAGGGTTGCGTAAGCGTACATCATTTTAAAAATTAAATATGTATTTAATTCCCGAAACAGGAGCTTCTTTTTTTTCAAAATTTCATTAATGGTGCAGAAAATGCCTCTGAGAGTTTAAGATCGCAAACTCTTTTAAACAGTAATATAAAACAAATAAAACTAACAATCCTTTATAAACAAGATTACTTGCCTTTTCTCAATAAACTTAAAAACTTCATGAGTATTCTTTTGAAGTTGCCAACCCAACGAACAGGGTTTATTTGACACATGTTCACATAAATAAGGAGTTGCCTTCAGCTTCATTCAGATTTCATTTCACAAGGGGCTCCCTTGCTCTTGGCTAATGGTTGGCAACTACAAACCCCGAAGAGGACTTTCACTACAAATTTATTTGTCATGCATGGGCATATTGAAAAAAGCCGTCCCAAAATCATATTTTGAAACGGCTTTTAATAGCAGTACTTTATCTTTACTTATGCCTGAGCTGTAGGACCTCCGAAAGTCATTGGAGGCATTCCGTGACCGGAACCCGGACCGACATTTTTAATTGGTCCGTTTACAGCTTCATACTTGCTGATGTTATCCTGCAAAGCAATTAATAATCGTTTTGCATGTTCCGGAGTAAGAATAATTCTTGATTTCACATTTGCTTTTGGAATTCCGGGCATGATTCGAACAAAATCAATCACAAATTCTGAGCTCGAATGTGTAATAACGGCTAAATTAGAGTATACTCCCTGAGCTATTTCTTCACTCAATTCAATGTTCAGCTGTTGTTGTTTTTGTTTCTTGTCATCCATGGCTAAAAACTTAAATGTTCTTTTTCACATCAATTAACCGGTCATATTCCTCTTTCGATCCGACAATCAGGTTCTTATACTCTTTTAACCCTGTACCTGCAGGAATTAGATGACCACATATAACATTTTCCTTCAACCCGTCGAGATAATCGGTTTTACCATTGATAGCTGCTTCATTCAGTACTTTTGTTGTTTCCTGGAATGAGGCTGCCGACAACCAGCTGCGTGTTTGAAGTGCCGCTCTGGTAATACCTTGAAGGATTTGGCTGGATGTAGCTGCAATGGCATCCCTTGCCTCAACAAGTTTTTTATCCTTTCTTCTAAGCTGTGAATTTTCATCCCTTAGTCTGCGCGAAGAAATAATTTGTCCTGCTTTCAATCCTTCACCATCTCCCGGTTCAATAACAACTTTTTTATTCCAAATCCAGTCATTTTCTGACAGAAACTCATTTTTGTCAACGATTTGCTTTTCAAGAAACCGTGTATCTCCCGGATCATCGATTTCAACTTTACGCATCATCTGCCGAATAATCACCTCGAAATGTTTATCGTTAATCTTCACACCCTGCATTCGGTATACATCCTGAACCTCATTCAGGATATATTCCTGCACAGCTGTAGGTCCTTTAATTCCAAGAATATCGGAAGGAGTTATTGCCCCGTCAGATAAAGAAGTTCCCGCCCTGATGTAATCATTTTCCTGTACCAAAATCTGTTTCGAAAGAGGTACAAGGTATTTTTTCACATCTCCAGTTTTAGAAGTTATAATTATCTCGCGGTTACCGCGTTTAATTTTACCCAATGAAACCTCACCGTCAATTTCAGATACTACTGCCGGATTAGATGGATTACGTGCTTCAAATAATTCAGTCACTCGAGGTAAACCTCCAGTAATATCTCCGGCTTTTCCGGCCGCCCTCGGTATTTTTACAAGAACCATTCCGGCTTTTACTTCCTGCCCCTGTGAGACAGAAATATGGCCTCCAACAGGAAGGTTATATGAACGAATCATTGTTCCATCCTTATCCATAATCTTCAGGGTAGGGTTCTTGGTTTTATCCCTGGTCTCGATGATTACTTTTTCACTGTATCCGGTTTGTTCATCCGATTCTTCACGATAAGTAATATTTTCAATCAGGTTTTCAAATTCGATTTTACCATCAAATTCTGTGATAATAACACCATTGAATGGATCCCATTCACAGATCAGTTTACCCTTTCGGATTTCCTCTCCATTCTTAACATACAATTTTGAACCGTAAGGAATCGCATTTGAAGAAAGAGGAATCCGGGTATTTTTATCAACAATTTTTAATTCCGCCAGACGACTAACTACAATATCCACCGGAGTACCGTCGTCGGATTTATATTCAACCGCCCTTAACTCCTCAATTTCAACATATCCATCGTAGCGAGCCTCCACAGTTGATTGTGCTGAAATATTTCCAGCAATACCTCCCACATGGAATGTACGCAATGTTAACTGAGTTCCTGGCTCACCAATTGATTGTGCAGCAATTACTCCTACAGCTTCTCCTTTCTGAACTACATTTCCTGTAGCAAGATTTCTTCCATAACATTTAGTACAAACACCTACTTTTGATTCGCAGGTTAATACTGAACGAATTTCAATGGTTTCAATGGGCGAGTTTTCAATTTTATTCGCAATTTCTTCATTGATTTTATCACCCGATTTTATTATAAGTTCACCGGTTAATGGGTGATAAATATCGTGCACTGAAGTCCTACCAATAATACGTTCGTAAAGCGAGGCAACTACCTCTTCGTTATTCTTAATAGCTGCAGCAGCAATACCACGTAAAGTACCACAATCTTCTTCAGCAATAATAACATCCTGTGAAACATCTACCAATCTGCGTGTCAGGTAACCAGCATCCGCAGTTTTAAGGGCAGTATCGGCCAAACCTTTACGTGCCCCGTGAGTGGAGATAAAATACTCAAGAACTGAAAGCCCTTCTTTAAAGTTGGCCAGAATAGGGTTTTCGATAATTTGAGAACCTGTTGATCCTGATTTCTGTGGTTTCGCCATCAGCCCCCTCATTCCACATAACTGCCTGATTTGTTCTTTTGAACCACGCGCACCGGAGTCAAGCATCATATATATGGAGTTAAATCCCTGCTTATCGGTACTGATGGTTTTCATCACTGAATGAGTAAGTCGAGAATTCGCGTGAGTCCAAATATCAATAACCTGATTGTAGCGTTCATTATTTGTTATAAAACCCATATTGTAGTTGGCAATTACTTCTTCAACTTCTTCATAACCTCCACCAACTATTGATTCCTTATCTTCAGGAATAATAACATCATCAATGTTAAATGACAAACCTCCCCGGTAGGCCATGTGGTAGCCTAAATCTTTAATTGCATCAAGGAAGGTCACTGTATCGGCATTTCCACATTTCTTAAATATATCTGAAATAATAGTCCGCAGTGATTTCTTGGTAAGCAATTGATTAATATAACCAACCTCTCGTGGCACATATTCATTAAAAAGTATACGACCGACAGTTGTTTCGATGATGTGTTTGAAGAATTCACCCTTTTCATCTACATCTTCTACCTTCACCTTTATAACAGAATGAAGTGCTACTGCTTTCTCATCATAGGCAATCATTACCTCTTCAGGTGAGTAGAAAACCATACCTTCACCTTTGGAACCTTCACGTGGTTTTGTCATATAATACAACCCAAGAACCATATCCTGAGAAGGAACTTGAATTGGGGCACCATTGGCGGGATTCAAGAGGTTGTGTGAAGCAAGCATCAATATCTGTGCCTCCAATATTGCAGCATTCCCAAGCGGCAAGTGAACTGCCATCTGATCACCATCGAAGTCGGCATTAAAACCGGTACAGACTAAAGGATGCAACTGAATGGCTTTCCCTTCAATCATCACAGGCTGGAATGCCTGGATAGATAACCTGTGCAATGTTGGTGCACGATTCAAAAGAACCGGATGTCCTTTTAATACATTTTCAAGAATTTCCCAAACAACCGGATCTTTTCGGTCAACAATTTTCTTAGCCGATTTTACCGTTTTTACGATTCCCCTTTCAATGAGTTTCCTGATGATAAAAGGCTTATAAAGCTCAGCAGCCATATCTTTAGGAAGTCCACATTCATGAACTTTTAATTTAGGCCCGACAACAATAACCGAGCGTGCAGAGTAATCCACACGTTTACCGAGCAGATTCTGGCGGAAACGACCCTGTTTTCCTTTCAGGCTGTCGGAAAGCGATTTCAATGCCCGGTTGTTTTCCGTTTTAACCGCATTCGATTTACGTGAATTATCAAACAGAGAATCCACTGCTTCCTGCAACATTCGTTTTTCGTTACGAAGAATAACTTCAGGGGCTTTTATTTCGATAAGCCTTTTCAATCTGTTATTTCTGATAATTACCCTTCGATAAAGATCATTTAAATCGGATGTAGCAAACCTGCCGCCATCAAGTGGTACAAGCGGTCTTAAATCCGGAGGTATTACAGGAACCACTCTTACAATCATCCATTCGGGCTTGTTCAGGTTTTTACTTGCTCTAAAAGCCTCAACTACCTGTAGCCTTTTTAATGCCTCATTTTTCCTCTGCTGGGAGGTTTCCGTATTTGCTTTATGCCTCAGATTATATGATAAATCATCCAGATCGAGCCGGCTTAAAATTTCATACAAAGCTTCAGCTCCCATTTTCGCAATGAACTTATTAGGATCTTCATCATCAAGGAACTGATTTTCCTTAGGCAGTGTATCTAAAATATCAAGATACTCTTCCTCAGTAAGAAAATCTAAAGACTTAACCCCATCGGTAGCTTTAACTCCGGCATTGATAACCACATACCGCTCATAATATATAATGGAATCGAGTTTTTTGGTTGGTAAACCAAGCAAATATCCAATCTTATTTGGTAAAGAACGGAAATACCAAATATGAGCAACCGGAACTACCAGTGCAATATGCCCCATACGTTCGCGGCGGACCTTTTTCTCGGTGACTTCCACACCACAACGATCACAAACAATTCCTTTATATCGAATTCGTTTATATTTACCGCAGTGGCATTCATAGTCTTTTACCGGACCAAAAATCCGCTCGCAAAACAAGCCATCGCGTTCAGGTTTATAAGTTCTGTAGTTTATTGTTTCGGGTTTCAAAACTTCACCATACGATCTCTCCAGAATTTCTTCAGGAGAAGAAAGGCTGATTGAGATTTTTGAAAAACCACCTTTTGCTTTATTATCTTTTCTGAATGCCATAATTTTAATTAAAAGTCATTATAAAAGAACCAATTGCAGGAAAACAAATGGTTATTCCATTCGTATACTGAGACCCAGGCCTCTCAATTCGTGCAACAACACATTAAGTGATTCGGGAATTCCGGGCTGCGGCATTGGCTCACCTTTTACAATCGATTCGTAAGCTTTAGCCCTTCCCATAACATCATCCGATTTCACAGTAAGAATTTCCTGAAGAATATGAGAAGCACCAAAAGCTTCAAGAGCCCATACTTCCATTTCTCCAAAACGCTGACCCCCAAATTGTGCCTTACCTCCCAATGGTTGTTGGGTAATAAGTGAATAAGGCCCTATGGAACGGGCGTGCATTTTATCTTCAACCATATGGCCTAATTTCATCATGTAAATTATACCCACAGTTGCCTGCTGATCAAATGGCTCACCTGTTTCTCCATCATATAACAGGGTCTTACCAAAACTAGGTAATCCAGCCTTTTCTGTGTAATCGGAAATTTCTTCAAGGGAGGCACCATCGAAAATCGGTGTAGCAAATTTTAGCCCCAGCTCCTTTCCGGCCCAACCCAAAACAGTTTCGTAAATCTGTCCAAGATTCATCCTTGAAGGAACACCCAGCGGATTCAACACAATGTCAACTGGTGTACCGTCAGCCAGAAAAGGCATATCCTCCTGACGAACAACACGTGAAACAATACCTTTATTCCCATGGCGGCCAGCCATTTTATCACCAATCTGCAATTTTCGCTTTTTAGCAATAAAAATTTTAGCCAACTGAACAATTCCGGCAGGTAGTTCATCTCCGATTGTTACATTATAGCGTTCACGTCTGGCAACTGCTTCAGCTTCCTTATACTTCATGATGTAATTATTGATCACCCTGAAGATTAGGTCATTTTTATCTTTATCGGTTGTCCATTTTGAAGGATTAACCGACAGATAATCCATTTCCTGCAACTGTTTCAAAGTAAATTTAACTCCTTTTGGGACAATCTCAGTACCATAATAATCCTTCACCCCTTGAGAAGTTTTACCAGTTACCAATGTAAATAACTTATCTTCAAGCCGCAAACGCAATTCGGCTACCTCACGATCAAAATGCTCATCTATCTGATCAAGCAAGGTTTTTGTAGCTGTCTTACCCTTCTTGTCTTTAGAAACTCTGGAAAATAACTTTTTATCAATAACAACTCCAGATAATGAAGGGGAAGCTTTGAGAGATGCATCCTTCACATCGCCAGCTTTATCACCAAAAATAGCCCTGAGAAGTTTTTCCTCCGGAGAAGGATCGGATTCTCCTTTAGGAGTAATTTTACCGATTAAAATATCTCCAGGTTTAACATCAGCACCAATACGAATCAGCCCGTTTTCATCGAGATTTTTTGTTGCCTCTTCACTAACATTAGGTATATCGGAAGTAAACTCTTCGAGCCCACGTTTGGTATCCCTTACTTCAAGGCTATATTCATCAACATGTACTGAAGTAAACACATCTTCACGTACAATTCGCTCTGAAATAACAATAGCATCTTCATAATTGTATCCCTGCCAGGGCATGAAAGCCACCATGAGGTTACGTCCTAAAGCCAATTCTCCATTTTCTGTTGCATATCCTTCAGAAAGAATTTGTCCTTTGGTAATTCTTTCCCCTTTATGAACAATAGGTTTCAGATCGACGGTCGTTCCCTGGTTGGTTTTGGTATATTTTTGCAATTCATAAGTAACCACCTCAGGATCGAAACTCACAAAAAGGTCATCCTCTGTGACATCGTACCGCACGATGATTTGTGTGGCATCTACATATTCAACAACACCATCAGCGGCCGCCTGTATAAGAACTCTTGAGTCGGCAGCTGCTCTGGCTTCCAGTCCTGTTCCTACGATAGGAGCTTCAGGACGAAGAAGTGGAACTGCCTGACGCATCATGTTTGATCCCATTAGGGCACGGTTGGCATCATCGTGTTCAAGAAATGAAATTAAAGAGGCAGCAACTGAGGCGATCTGGTTTGGCCCCACATCCATCAGACTAACATCTTCCCTGTCAACAAGCGGATAATCCCCATCGAGTCTTGATTTGACTTTCTGATTTAAAAAATTACCCTCTGCATCAATTGGGGCATTTGCCTGTGCAATAATTCTCCCTTCTTCTTCTTCTGCAGTTAAATAAACAGAACCTTCGTCGGAAAGATCCACTCTTCCATTGCTTACTTTTCGATAGGGAGTAGAAATAAATCCTAGATCAGTAATTTTTGCAAATACACAAAGAGAGGAAATCAAGCCAATATTTGGACCCTCAGGCGTTTCTATTGGACATAACCTGCCGTAATGAGTATAATGAACATCACGGACTTCAAACCCTGCTCTTTCCCTTGATAAACCACCTGGTCCCAAAGCAGACATACGTCGCTTATGCGTCATTTCAGCCAACGGATTTGTTTGATCCATAAACTGCGATAAGGCATTTGTACCAAAAAATGAATTTATAACCGATGATAAGGTTTTTGAATTAATCAGATCAATAGGTGTAAACACCTCATTATCCCTTACATTCATCCTCTCACGAATGGTTCGTGCCATGCGGGCAAGTCCTACTCCAAACTGATTGTACATTTGTTCTCCTACAGTTCGAACTCTTCGGTTGCTAAGGTGATCGATATCGTCCACATCGGTCTTTGAATTAACCAATTGTATCAGATACCTAATGATTTCGATGATATCTTCCTTGGTCAATACACGTATCTCTGAATCAACATTCAGACCGAGTTTTTTATTAATCCGATAACGACCTACTTCACCCAAATCATACCTTTTATCTGAAAAGAACAATTTATCAATGACATCACGGGCAGTGGCCTCATCTGGTGGTTCTGCATTTCTGAGTTGTCTGTATATGTGCAGAACTGCTTCTTTTTCTGAATTGCAGGGATCCTTTTGCAGAGTGTTATAAATAATGGCATAATCCTGCTGGCGCTGATCATCTTTATGCACCAAAATGGTTTTAACTCCAGAATCGATAATTTCATCAAGATGATCTTCTTCCAAAACAGTTTCTCTATCAATAATAACTTCGTTACGTTCGATCGAAACCACTTCACCAGTATCTTCATCCACAAAATCTTCTACCCACGATTTTAATACACGAGCAGCAAGTTTTCGACCCACTATTTTCTTCAATCCAGTTTTGGAAACCTTCACTTCATCAGCCAGATCAAATATCTCCAGGATATCTTTATCACTTTCGTATCCGATAGCCCTTAAAAGTGTTGTAACCGGCAACTTCTTTTTCCTGTCGATGTATGCAAACATGACACTGTTTATGTCGGTCGCAAATTCAATCCATGATCCTTTAAAAGGAATGATACGAGCAGAATAAAGTTTGGTACCATTAGCATGAAGGCTTTGACCGAAGAATACTCCAGGTGAACGATGCAACTGCGAGACGATTACCCGTTCGGCACCATTTACTATAAAAGTTCCCTTATCGGTCATGTATGGTACAGTTCCGAGATATACATCCTGAACAACAGTATCAAAATCCTCATGCTCAGGATCAGTACAATATAATTTCAGGCGTGCCTTTACCGGAACACTAAATGTCAACCCCCGTTCAATGCACTCTGCAATGGAATAACGAGGAGGATCGACCTGATAGTCAAGAAATTCCAGAACAAAGTTATTCCTTGTGTCGCTAATCGGGAAATTTTCCTCAAAAACGCGTGATAAACCTTCCTCCTTCCTCTTTTCTGGCGTTGTATTTAACTGGAAAAAATCCTTGAAAGATTTAATTTGTACTTCTAAAAAGTCAGGATAATCAAACCTGGTTTGTGTTGAGGAGAAATTTATTCTCTCTATTTTTGTATTTACTGCCATGTATTTATACAGGTTAAATATATAAAATATAAATACACAAAAAGGTTTAGAATCTTGCTGTGCAAGATTCTAAACCATACAACCTTAAAAAAGGTCTGATTGCGCTTATTTAATTTCAACTTCGGCTCCAGCTTCTTCCAACTGATTTTTAAGGGCTTCAGCCTCATCTTTAGAAACTTTTTCTTTAATTGCTTTTGGAGCTTCATCAACAACAGCTTTGGCTTCTTTCAGACCAAGGCCGGTAAGTTCTTTAACGAGCTTAACTACTGCAAGTTTTGACTGCCCAGCTGCTTTAAGAACAACATCAAACTCTGTCTGTTCTGCAGCGGCTTCACCTTCAGCAGCACCAGCTGCCGGCCCGGCAACTGCTACTGCAGCTGCGGCTGGTTCAATGCCGTATTCATCTTTAAGAATACCAGCTAATTCATTAACTTCTTTAACAGTTAAGTTTACCAACTCTTCTGCAAGTTGTTTTAAATCTGCCATTTTATTTGTCTTTTTATTTAATTTCTAAAAAATTATTCTCTTTCTTTCAGTGTTTTAAGAACACCATGAATGATATTACCACCCGATTGCAACTGAGAAACTACAGTTTTCATTGGTGACTGTAAAAGGGCTACTACATCAGCAATAAGTTCATTTTTAGATTTCACTGCTACCAGTGCATCCAACTGGTTTTCCCCAACATAAACAGACTCTTCAACAAAAGCTGCCTTTAGCAAAGGCTTCTTGCGCTTTTTACTGAAATCTTTAATCAGTTTTGCAGGTGAGTTACCCGTTTCGGTGAACATAACTGAGGTGTTTCCCCTAAGTGCAACGTAAAGTTCTTCGGCATTCTTGGTTGAATTCTCGAGTGCTTTACGCAGAAGGGTATTTTTTGCAACAACCAGTTTGATGTTTTCTTTAAAACATAATCTCCTTAAATCGCTGGTATCAGCAGCATTTAAACCACTAATGTCAGTCAGGTAAAAATGGCTGAACGAGTCGATTTGATCCTTTAAATTATCGATAATGACTTGTTTTTCTATACTCTTCATTTTTACTCTGTTTTAGTCAGTGACTGACTTTGGTTCAACTTTAATACCAGGGCTCATAGTACTGGAAAGATAAATGCTCTTTATATAAGTACCTTTTGCAGCTGTTGGTTTTAACTTTACAATGGTATTAATAAATTCCACGGCATTCTCCTTGATCTTTTCAGGCTCAAAGGAAACTTTACCGATTGAAGTATGTACAATACCAAATTTATCAACTTTAAAATCAATTTTCCCTTGTTTTACTTCACTGACGGCTTTACCAATATCCATTGTTACCGTCCCGCTTTTTGGATTCGGCATTAACCCACGGGGTCCTAGGATTCGGCCTAACTGACCTACTTTACCCATTACCGGGGGCATAGTTATGACCACATCTACATCAGTCCAACCGCCTTTGATTTTATCAATATAATCATCTAAACCAACAAAATCCGCGCCTGCTTCTTTAGCTTCTTCTTCCTTATCGGGAGTAACCAAAGCCAATACACGAATCTCCTTTCCAGTTCCATGGGGTAAAGAAACTACGCCTCTAACCATCTGGTTAGCTTTCCTTGGATCAACTCCCAACCTCACATCAATATCTATAGAAGCATCAAACTTGGTAAAGGTAATTTCCTTTACAAGATTTGCGGCTTCATCAATTGTGTAAGATCTTCCCTTTTCGAGTTTATCAAGAGAAGCCTTTTCATTTTTCGTAATTCTGCCCATCTTAAAAATTTTAATTTGTTATTTGAATGGTGAAGCACCTTTAACGGCAATTCCCATACTTCTGGCAGTACCAGCCACCATTTTCATTGCTGATTCAACAGTAAAGCAATTCAGGTCAGACATTTTTGATTCGGCTATTTGCTTTACCTGATCCCAGGTAACAGAACCTATTTTGCTGACATGTGGTTCGGCAGAACCCTTTTTTACTTTTGTCGATTCAAGCAACTGAATTGCAACAGGAGGTTGTTTTATAATGAAGTCGAACGACTTATCGCTGTAAACGGTAATTACTACAGGTAATATTTTCCCGGCTTGATCCTGGGTCCTGCCATTAAACTGTTTACAAAACTGCATTATATTCACTCCCTTGGAACCTAATGCTGGTCCCACCGGTGGTGACGGATTAGCCGCCCCTCCTTTTATCTGTAATTTAATTAATCCAGAAACTTCTTTCGCCATAATAAATAAATAAAGCGTTACTATTCCTTTTCAACTTGCATGAAGCTTAGTTCTAAAGGAGTTTTACGTCCAAAAATCTTCACCATTACCTGCAGCTTTTTCTTCTCCTCATTAATTGCCTCAATAGTTCCGTTAAAGCCGTTAAATGGTCCATCGATTACTTTTACGGTTTCTCCCACTACGAATGGAATATTTAATTCCTCACCGGTTTCAGCAAGTTCATCTACTTTCCCCAATATACGATTTACCTCACTCGGCCGTATTGGAACAGGATCCCCACCTTTGGTGTCGCCAAGGAATCCAATTACATTAGGTACATTTCTGAGTGTGTGTGTAACTTCACCCACCAGACTGGCCTCGATAAGAACATAACCAGGAAAAAAGTTTCGTTCTTTGCTGATTTTTTTACCGTTTCGGATTTGATAAACTTTCTCCGTAGGTATTAAAACCTGCTCTACAAAACCCTTCAGATCACCATTTGCGATTTCATGTTCGATATATTCCTTGACTTTCTTTTCTTTACCTCCGATAGCCCGCAGAACATACCATTTTTTTGTTGTTTCGCTCATTTTTTGATCTCAGGGTTTCAATTAATAAAACAATCCATAAATAAAACTCATTATGTTTCTGAATGACAGATCCATAGCGAAGATTAAGAGTGATATAATAAAGGAAGCAACCATTACAACCAGTGCACTGCTTTGCAGTTCTTTCCAGGTAGGCCATGTAACTTTATGAATAAGTTCATCATAAGCCTCCTGCAAATATACTTTGAATTTCATTTTTAACTTTTAGTTAATTCGTACGGAAGGTAAGACTCGAACTTACATTCATTAAACTCCCTCAAATTTCTTCCGCCATATAAGTCCCGAGAGTTAATCTCCCGGGACTCATAAAATAAATTTATGCAATGCGTTAATTTACAATTTCTGTAACCTGTCCTGCTCCAACAGTTCGGCCTCCTTCACGGATTGCAAATCGCAGGCCCACATTTAAAGCTACGGGATATATCAATTCCACTTCAATTGATACATTATCACCAGGCATAACCATTTCACGCCCCTCAGGCAGATGAATTTCTCCGGTTACATCAAGTGTGCGCAGATAAAACTGAGGGCGGTACTTATTGTGGAAGGGAGTATGACGGCCACCTTCTTCTTTTTTCAAAACATATACCTCAGCTTTAAATCTGGTATGTGGTGTAATTGAACCCGGTTTTGCCAAAATCTGTCCACGTTTAATTTCTTTTTTATCCACTCCACGAAGCAACAGACCTACATTATCACCAGCCTGTCCATCGTCCAGAATCTTACGAAACATTTCAACACCGGTACAAACTGTTTTGCGACCTTCAGCACCCAGACCTATCAGCTGCAGTTCGTCACCTGTATGAACAAGACCAGTTTCGATACGACCGGTTGCTACTGTTCCACGTCCGGTAATAGAAAATACGTCTTCAACTGGCATCAGGAATGGCTTATCAACTTCGCGGGGAGGAAGTGGAATCCAGTTATCAACTGCATCCATCAACTCCATGATTTTTTCTTCCCATTCAGGTTCACCGTTCATGGCACCAAGAGCAGATCCTTTGATAACTGGTGTATTATCGCCATCAAATTCATAGAATTCAAGCAATTCACGTATTTCCATTTCAACCAGTTCCAATATTTCCTCGTCGTCTACCATATCCACTTTATTCATGAAAACAACGAGTTTAGGAACGTTTACCTGACGGGCCAAAAGGATATGCTCACGTGTCTGTGGCATAGGTCCATCGGTTGCAGCTACTACAATTATTGCACCATCCATCTGGGCAGCACCGGTAACCATATTCTTTACATAGTCGGCGTGACCTGGACAATCTACGTGAGCATAGTGACGCTTTTCGGTCTGATACTCAACGTGAGCCGTGTTAATTGTAATACCCCTTTCTTTTTCTTCAGGTGCATTATCAATAGAATCGAAAGATTTGATTTCAGAAAGGCCTTTTTTAGCCAATACCATTGTGATAGCTGCTGTCAGGGTAGTTTTACCATGGTCAACATGGCCAATGGTCCCAATATTTACATGGTCTTTGTCCCTTACGAATGTTTGCTTAGCCATAATTCAAATTTTTAATTATTATCTAAATTCATTGAGCCGAAGACGAGAATTGAACTCGTGACCTCATCCTTACCAAGGATGCGCTCTACCCCTGAGCTACTCCGGCTTTTAACACACAAAGAGACAGGAATAAAAAGCACACAGCTGCTTAAAACTCCAATCTCCGTTTTGAGCGGGAGACGGGATTCAAACCCGCGACCCTTAGCTTGGAAGGCTAATGCTCTATCGACTGAGCTACTCCCGCAATACATGGCATTTTTAATGCGCCGCAAAATTACAAAATTTTATCAAAAACTACAGACATTCAATATATCTTTCTGAAATTTGAAGTATCTCAAAAGATTTCTGCCTCCAGCAATTGCCTCAAAACATTAAAATTAAAATAAATCTTTTACAACTACTTTCTATTCAGACGTTTCTGAAACGCCCCCTAAAAGGGTGTGCAAATGTAAAAATATTTTTTTTAAATCTATTATTCACCGGCAAAAATAACTTTTTATTTATTCTTGATTTTTTCTTTATATCTGGTAAGCTGCTTCCTTATGGCTTCAAGGGCTAAATCAGTAGCCTCCTCAAATGAATCTGCCTCTTTTTTGGCAAAAAGATAGCCGTTGGCAGGTATAGAAATTTTAACTTCTGAAATCTTATTTTTAGGAGTTTCAGGTTTTAAAATTTTTAATGTCACTTCTGCATTAATTATACCATCAAAAAAAGTATCCATTTTATTTACTTTCTTATTGATAAAATCTAGCAGTCTTTGATCGGCATCGAAATGTACTGAATTAATTATTACTTCCATAGAAACACTTTTTAATTTCCCCTGGGATGGGCTTGTTTATAAATAGTATGTAGCTTTTCAAATGTGGTATGGGTGTATATTTCAGTCGCAGATAAATTGGCATGGCCAAGTAATTCCTTTACTGCATTTAAATCGGCACCCCTGTTAAGTAAATGGGTGGCATAAGAATGTCGAAGCACATGCGGACTTTTCTTTTCAAGCGAGGTTACCAGACTAAGGTAACGGATTACTACACGATAAACCAGTTTAAGATAAACAGGTTTGCCTTTATCAGTTAATAATAATACTTCTGGAGAATTACCTTTTTCCTGATTCCTGATTTCTATATACTGCTGCAAAAGAGAATTAATACTCCTGGGATAGGGAATTATTCTTTCCTTTTGTCTTTTTCCAGTTACTTTGATTAGAAAACCATTCATGTCAAAATCACTCTCTTTTAACTTTAACAATTCGGCAATACGAATTCCTGTTCCATACAACAATAAAACTATCAGCTTATCACGAATCCCGGTAAAATCATCAGAAAAATATCCATGATCGAATAAATGATGCAGACGGTTTTCTTCAACATAATTGGGTAACTTTTTCCTGATTTTGGGAAGTGTGATATTAACAGCGGGATTATTTTCAACAATTTCATTCTTCATGAGGTACCTGAAAAATGCCTTTATTGTAGATACTTTTCGGTTAACGGACCTGGGATTATATTCCAGTTCCATTAGATGTACTACCCAGTTTCGAATAAGTTTCGCATCAACGTTTTTAAAGTTAAATACCCCAACCTTATCTGTGCAATAGGCAACAAATTGATCGAGGTCCTTTTTGTATGCTATAACTGTATGAGAAGAAGTTCTCTTCTCAAAAGTCAAATAGTTGATAAACGATTCCTGGTAATTCATTAATCTTTTTTACTAACACCAGGAATGAATTAGCCTGTTAATCTTCCTGACGCTGTAACTTCTCAATATAAGCAGCTTTTTTTACTTCTTCCCTTCTTTTGATTGAAGGCTTTGTAAATTTTTGCCGTTCACGCAACTCCTTTATTACGCCTGTTTTTTCAAATTTACGTTTGAACCTTTTAAGAGCTCTTTCAATGTTTTCTCCTTCTTTTACCGGAATAACTATCATATTCTACATGTTTTTAAATTCGAGGCGCAAATGTAAAAATTATTCACAGTAAATCAAATTTAATTGAAAAAAATAAAAAAACCTACCGAAATCAGTCCTTTTAATTTTTTTTAACGACAGGTGAGATAAGGGCTAATCTTAACATAGGAAACCGAATCAAGTAATCCCATATTAAGTATTTGTTCTTTAAAAAAAAAGGGTCCCCGGTTCTGCCGGTAATTCAAAATAGTCTGAACACTTTCCTTTTTCATGTAGGGATGACGAATCAAATCAGAATATTCAACAAAATTAATCCTTAACTTTTCTACTTTGAATGTGTCCACTGAAAAATATTCTTTAAGAGCAGTATATGTTTCCTCTGGAAAACCATAAACCTCCAGTAACTGATCTGTAGAGTAAAAACCTCCCAACAAGTCCCGATATTTAAGAATACGTGATGCGTATACCGGTCCAATTCCTCTGAGCTTAACTAAATCGAGCGAATCCGCAGTGTTTAGTTCTACGCACACCTTAGGGAGAAGTTCCTCATCAATATAACATTCAAACTCCTCTTTTATTTTAATATGTTTTAAAACTGATAAAAAAAATGAAGAATCTATACCATAAATTTTCAGCACATCATGTGGATTGGTGAAAATCCCTCCCCGCTCCCGGTAATGGATAATATTTGATATTTGAAAATGGCTAAAGCCAAACCGGGATAGCTCTTCCGGAAGGGCTACATTTGGATCAAAATAACCAACAAATGTTTTGGCTGTTGAGTTTTGCTCTATGTTCTCTTGAGCCTTTGATTTATCAGGCAATATAAGATACGGCTCAAGAAGTTTATAGATGCTGTCATTCATCCCGTAAATTTTCCTTAAATCGAAGATATTACCAAATTTTCCACCGGCATTTCGATACTTTATTATATTCTTCTTTATTACATCCGGTATTGTCAGAGAATCAAGCCGCGATTCAGACACAGTGTTGGGATTAAATTTAAAAAGCACAGATGAACTGCCTTTTTCCTTTTGTTCATTTTCCCATTTTTCAAAAGCCTGAATTACAGGAATTAAATCATAATTTGGTTTTACCTCAATCCTTGAAACTATAACATGCCCAACTATGGCAAACAAAATTAATGCAATTAATACCATCACTCCATCACGGTCTTTTTTCAAAAACGCGAAATATCTTTTTATCATTTTTTTGAAGGACTTTCCCATATTCAACAGCATTTACAGGAACTAACTCAATAGAATTTAGATATAAATATAATACATTATGATATTAAGCTCAATAAATAAATCAAGTTTTTAAATAAACTTAAGTAAGATTAAATGATTCCCTGAATAAAAAAAGTAGCAACAGAAATTATTCCAATTGCAACTGGTGCAATGTAACGTATTATAAAAAATACTATACTGAAGAGAGTGGATTTCAGACTACCCTGGTTACTTATTTCTTTAATAAATGCAGATTTACCCATCTTCCATCCAACAAAGATGACAATAAAAAGAGCACCAAAAGTTAACATGATATTTGCAGAAGCAAAATCAAGAAGCCCGAATATTGTTTTTCCAAAGAGAGTGAATTCACTTAACTCACCAAAAGAAAGGGTTGCAAAAACCCCTAACACAGTAATAGAGACTGTTGCTATTATGGTGGCAGTTTTTCGGGTTAATTTCATCTCTTCTTTTAACCATGCCACAACTACTTCAAGAACAGAAATTGTGGAAGTGAGTGCAGCAAGACACAATAATGCAAAAAAAATTGCAGAAAAAATAATCCCTCCGGGAATTGCTTTGAAAACATTTGGAAGCACTTCAAAAACTAGACCAGGTCCAGGAGATAATTCAGAAACTTTAATAGATGAAAAGGCAAAAACTGCAGGAACTACCATTACACTTGATAAAATTGCAACAACAGTATCCGTAATTGCAACCTGTGTTGAAGTACTTAACAAATGATTGTCTTTTTGAATATAGGATCCATAAGTAATCAGCGTACCCATTCCAATACTTAATGAAAACGCAGCTTGCCCCAGAGCCATGAGTACAGTTTTAAAACTAACAGCCGACCAATCTGGAAGAAACAAGTAACGAATCCCTTGCATAGCTCCATCAAGAGTTATTGACCGGACAGCAACAAGTATGATAAGCATTACCAATACAGGCATTAATATTTTAGTGAATTTTTCTATTCCTTTTTTAATACCTGCAAAAACAACAATTCCCGTAATTAACATTACCACAAATTGCCAAAACAATGGACGAAAAACATCTGAACTGAACTCAGCAAAATTCTGTTCCATGTTTTCTACCCTAAACAATTTACCAGTTAATGCCTGAAATAAGTATTCCAGGGTCCACCCAGCTACAGTGCTGTAAAATGCCAAAATTGCAAATGCGGCAAGGATTCCCAAAAAACCTACCATAAACCAAGGTGTATGAGGAGCGAGTTTTTTAAAGGAACCAAAAGCATTTTGTTGGGCCTTTCTGCCAATTGAAAATTCAGATAGCATAACAGGTATACCTATAATCAGCACAAATCCAATATACAGAAGTAAGAATGCTCCGCCTCCATTTTGGGTAGTAACTAATGGGAATCGCCATATATTCCCTAACCCAACCGCAGAACCAGCAGTTGCAGCAATAACGCCAAATTTAGAACTAAACGAATCACGATCAGCAGGAAAATTAGCCATAATGAACCAAATTATAAATTGCAGGCAAAAGATGCCTTTTTCTTTTAAATGTCATGAAAACAGGCTAAAAATGCAAAAAATTATTATACCTAAAGAGACTTCTGTCGAATTTTGCAAAAAACATTAAAAAGGATAGCCAATGGCAAAAGAAAAATTAAAATCGTTACCGGTTATCTTTCGATGGCCTAAAATCCACCCGTTATGTGAAAGCTGTGAAGGATCTCTTAGTTTCATTCCTATATCAAGCCTGAAAATAAAATAACTGAAATCGAACCTAAAACCGGTTCCGGCTCCCAGAGCAAGCTGCCTGTAAAACTTGTTTAATCTGAATTGTGCTCCTGCCCGGTTGTCCTTTTCATTAATGGCCCATATGTTTCCTGCATCTGCAAAAAGCGCCCCTTCCAAAAAGCCTATTAATTTATATCGGTATTCCAAATTGGCTTCCAGCTTGATATCGGATGATTGGTTTGGATATGCATTTTCAGGCATACGATAGGTGCCCGGGCCAAGTGAGCGTACCTGCCATGCCCTGATGCCATTTGCACCTCCCGAAAAATATTTTTTTTCAAAAGGAAGGACATCGAAATTTCCATAAGGAAAACCTACGCCCACAAAAACACGTCCAACTAATGCATTGTACTTATCGATAATATGACCATATCTGAATTCAATATCAGATTTTACATATTGCGCAAATCGTGTATTAAGAAAAGTATAATATTCAGAAAATCCAAGACCAAGTGTATCCACTACCTGTTGTGCCGTATTATTAAATACCTTGGAAAAAAGATAAAGTGAATTACCCGCAGATTCAATATTGAATCTCAGGTAACTGTAATCTCGAAGAATTCCTGCCCGTTGAGTATTGTAAATAAATGAATAATTGGTAGCTAAAATCAAATGATCGGTAAAACTGCTTTTTATATATAAATCCCTTATGAGGTTTATAAATCCGGGATCAAACTGATAAAGGCGCACCATATTAAAATCAATAAGATTCCAGAGGTGCTTTCGGTTCTCAGAAGTCATCCAGTCATATCCAAATTTGATGTTTGAAATGGTACGGGTATATTCTGGTCTTTTTTGATAATTGTAGCCTAAGGAGAAAATCGTTTTTGGAAGAAAATCTCCAAATGCATTTACAAGAATACCTGGTCCAAGAATTTTTGGAAAGGTAAGGCTGGCTTCTGTCCCAATTTCCCTTGTATTGAAATATTCTGTAATATCTTTTATTATCCTTTGTTGACGTTCCATTGCTCCTTTTACATTTACCTGAAAAACCTCTGCTCCTCTGAACATATTCCGGTGCTTGTAATTTATATTTCCGGCAATGCCCATATTACCAGAAGTATTCGTACCCTCAACATCAAATGTAAAGGCTTGTTTATTCAAAGGTGCAAGTCTGATGTAGCTATCAAGTAAGTTGGAATCAGGATATGCGGCAGGCGGGCTAAACTGTATATCAATGAACCGAAATTGCCTTAAACGGTTAAAGGTATTAAAAGTATGACGCGCGTCATTTAAGCTGTACAATGAACCACTTTCCATTTGCAGCAGGCTTTTAAATAAACCAGGCCTGAATCTGATTTCCGGATTGGGAAACAAGGTATGATTTTCCCACCTGACAGTATCGGTATATTGCAAGGAACTCGACGCCTGCTCATTTGAAACAGGCACAGAACCTGAAAGAACTGAAATGTAAAAATGATTTAAATAATAAGGAATAAGTTTTCCCGATTGCCGGGATTCGGAATTTATGCCAATAAATAAATCCAATATAATTTCTTTTTCAAATTTACTGCTATCTGCCAGATAACTTACATCATCATTGGAAAAATAATAATAACCTTCATTTTTAAAATGATTCACAATTCTTGTCCGTTGTTCTTCCAAAAAATTAAAATCGAAAGGAGTACCTGGCTTAATAATGGAGTTGGTAGTATCGGCAAAAAAAATTTTCTTCAGCGTTGAATCACCAATATGATAATTTATCTTCCTGATTTTATACTGTTCTCCGGTTTCGATATGATACTTCACATTGGCCTTTTGCTTCTTCTCCTTTAGAATAACTTCACTTTCAACATTTGCCCTGAAAAATCCCCTGTTTCCAAGATACTGCTCTATCCGATCCTCAGATGCCTTAACCAGCCCGGCATCATATATTTCAGGAGGTTCTCCTATCTTTTTTAACCATCCCTTTGATTTATTTTTCGGTGATAAATTATACAGCCACAGATGAAATTTGGCAAATCCAAGGATTTTATAATTTTCCTTTTGCCTGATGTGCAACTTAATTTCATCCTTGCTTACCTTCGGGTTATCTACCTCCACTTCCACCTTGTTTAAAAGGTATTTATCCTCAGGAACAAATTTCACCGAAGAACATGACGGAAAAAAAACGGATAAAACTACAGTTATCCTTAAAAACAAAATGAAATATGAATTCTTATTGATTACCAAAAGATACCCCCATTTTTAATTTCAGCAAAAATAATCAACAGTTTTAGATGGAAAGAGTAAATTTGAAACATTATTATCAGCAAGGTACTTCATGATTGGCAAGAAAAAAATAAATCAGATAAAATCGCTGGCTCAAAAAAAATTCCGGCAGAAAGAACAGCTATTTTTAGTTGAAGGTGATAAAATTGTGTCTGAAGTTCTTACTTCCCATTTGGTTATTAAAGAATTGTTTGCAACAAAAGAGTTTTTGGAAAAAAACAAATCTACGTTATCTGGAATAGAAAAAATATTTGAAATTAATTTAACAGACATAAAAAAAGCAAGTTTGCTTAAAACTCCACAAAACTGTTTAGCATTATGCTCCTTACCCGTGGATATTCCGTTACCCCAAAAATTATCAGGAATATCTTTTTTTCTTGATGGAATTCAGGATCCTGGCAATCTGGGAACCATCATACGCACATCCGATTGGTTTGGAATGGAATATCTTTTTTGTTCTTGCGATACAGCAGACGTATATAATCCAAAGGTTATCCAATCGAGTATGGGTTCTTTTTGCAGAATTAAAGTTCATTATTTAAACTTTGCAGATTTAAATTCTTTAGCATTACATTCTGAAATTCCTGTATTGGGAACATTTATGGAGGGCACAAGCCTCTATTCGTCAATACTTCCTTCCAGTGCATTGGTTGTTCTGGGAAACGAAGGGAATGGGATACGCTTTGATATAGCTGAAAAAATCAGCACAAAACTAAACATACCCCCATTTTATAATGGGAAAAAAGGGGCAGAGTCTCTTAATGTAGCTGTAACTGCTGGAATTATTGGAAGTGAATTCAGACGTCAATTAATTAAACGCATTTCTATTCAAAATGAAAACTAACTGTAAAAATATTGGAACGCAAAGTACGGATAGCATGGGAATAATACTTCCGCTGATTCTCACCAGGAGGACCTCCCTTCTGGTTATTAAGGCCTAAACTCATTTTTGCCTCCACCGAAAACCGGAAAAAAGTAAAATAGTGATCCCAACCTGCACCTATCTCAGCATAATAACTGCCGTTTTGAAGCTTTACTAAATCCTCTCGTCCGGAACGGTTAATGTTGTATCTTACTGCCGGCCCAAAAATAACATAGGGCCTGTCGTTATTAATTCTGCGCGCTTTGTATTTTATCAGTAAAGGAAAATCCAGGAAAGTAGACTTGACGGAATAATATTGTTGGGGCAAATATACATCCTGCTCCCATACTTCATAATTATAAGTGAGTTGCCGCTCACCAAAAGAAAGTCCGGGCAAAAAACGCAAATTAAAATCCCGGCTCAATCGTAAGCTTGAAACTATTCCAACTGTAAAACCAGGAATTAAACCTGCAACATCAGTGCGGACAAAATCATTGGCATCAATTTGTTCTCTTTCTGCCTGCCAATCTGCAGGAACTTCCGGATTTAATCCAATAGGATTATAATGAGTAATTCCAAAATCGAGTGTATTTAATCCCAGACTAAATCCAAAATGAACCAGTTTATCATCAAAAGTAGTCATATGATTCACTTTCTGTTTTTGGGCAAAAACAGTCAGTGTAAATAACGACAGTACTATAATTGATAATTCTTTTTTCACCTGAGTATATCCTTCTGTTCAGATCTCAAACAAAATAAATAACTATTTATTGTATCAGGACCTGATTTTCGACTTTTTGGGCTGTGTAAATACTTGCAATACCCATTGTTAATGGTTTATAACTACAACTTTTATATCCGGCAGCACGTAAAATATCTAAAAAATCTTTTCCGTCAGGGAAATCCTGAACCGATTCAGGCAAATAGGTATAGGCCCTGTTGTTTCTGGATACGATTTTTCCAAGCAAAGGCAAAATTTTTTTAAAATACATATAATACAAGCTTCCAAACATTTTATTCTTTGGACTGGAAAATTCAAGGACAATAAAAACTCCTCCAGGTTTCAATACCCGGTAAATTTCAGCCAATCCCAGTTGAAGATTTTCAAAATTTCGAACCCCAAAACCAACAATAGCAGCATCGAAAGAATCATTTTCAAAAGGAAGTGATTCAGAATCTGCTTTTAGCAGGTTAATTAGATGTGTGAGACCATATTTTTTTACCTTCTGTCTTCCAATTTTTAACATCCCCTCCGATAAATCGATACCCGTAATTTTTTTTGGACCGATTTGTGCAGCAGCCAAAGCAAAATCAGCAGTTCCGGTGGCTACATCCAATATACTGTCTGGGTGCCATGGTTTCAACAAATCAATGGCTTTTCTTCTCCAAATTTTATCAATGTTAGCTGAAAGTAAATGATTCAGTAAGTCGTATCTGGGTGAAATCTGATCAAACATTTCTTCAACCTGTTCTTTCTTTTTCAGGTTCGAATCTTTAAAAGGAACTGCAGGCATAAGCTAAACAGCAGGTGTCATTTTATTAATATATCCCAATGATTTATCATCAATCCTGATTTCCCCTTTAGTTATATGTCCAAGTGTGAAAAAAGGAAATTTCCGTTCGGTCATAAAATCTACAAAATCATCTTCCTTTTTAGGATCGACTTCAAGTAAAATTCGTCCCATTGCTTCACCAAAAAGAAATGAATCAAGCCGGATTTCTGCATCGGTTGTAATATCAAATCCCAGCCCATTGGGAATAGCGGCTCTTAACAAGGTAAAGAAAAGACCTCCTTTTCCAACCGGACTGGCACTGCGTAGAAGATTCAATTCATGGAGTTCTTGCAATGCCTGCTGAATTCGAAACTCTTCTTCGATGGAAAAAACCGGAAGTGGGGAATCGGCAACTCCATGAAAAAACTCAAGGTATTCCGAGGAGCCAATATCATCAAAAGATCGCCCCATCAGAAAAATATTTCCTCCCTTTTCCTTAAAGGCATGGGTTGTGATCCTGTTTTTATCTTCAACCAACCCTACCATGCTGATAATAAGTGTTGGAGGTACCGGACCATGACCGGAAAAATGGTCGAACCTGATTTTTTTATCTGAAATTTTAAGGTCGAATATTTCTGCTGCATTCTCCAAACCTGCCTTGGCTCCTGAAGCTATATACTGCCCATTTGGATCAGCAAAGTTGATATGGTATAAGAAGGCACTGATAGCAACAGGTCTTGCTCCCATACAAAGCATTTTACGGGCAGCCCTTGAAATTAAAATTCCGGTTGCCTTTTGCGGATCATTTTCCAAATGGTGATGAAAGGCATGGGTACTGATGGCCATGCTTGTACCGGTTTTTTCAATATCAATTAATCCGATTTCTTCATTGTCACCTTCACCTATTGATTCGGGCGAAATTCCCGATTCCTTAAAATCATTAAAATAGTTTATGCTCGACAAATTGGGATTTACCATAAGTGAATAAATCACATTCTCAATGTCTGCAGGTTCAGTTATGGAATCAATGGTGAATTCCTGTTCCTTTTGCAATATGTCTTTCATAAAAAATAAATTCTAAGTTTAAAGCAAAAACAAAGGTAATTAAGTAAAATCTTTATCCAAAAATTAGCGATTTTTTTTAATTTCGGGAAAATAACAAAAGATGATTTAATATGCAAAAAACAGTTTTAATAACAGGTGCAACTTCAGGTATTGGAAAAGCTACTGCCCTGCTTCTGGCAAAAAATGATTTTAATCTGATAATTACGGGAAGACGAAACGACAGACTTTTAACACTCCAAAAACAAATTGAAGAAGAAACTTCGGCAAAAGTTATCCTTCTTAATTTTGACATCAGAAATCAGAAGTCTACTGAGGAGGCTGTAAGAAATCTTCCTGAAGAATGGCAGAAGGTTGATATTCTGATAAACAATGCTGGACTGGCAGTAGGTTTTAATGGTATCCATGATGGAGATACAGATGACTGGGAACGAATGATTGACACAAATATAAAAGGATTACTTTACATTTCCAGAATTATTTCCGCTAAAATGATTGAAAACGGAGAAGGACACATCATTAATATTTCTTCTATAGCCGGAAAAGAAACCTACCCAATGGGTAACGTTTATTGTGCTACCAAACATGCAGTTCAGGCTCTTACAAAGGGAATGCGGCTCGATTTTCTCAGATATGGAATAAAAGTTTCATCCATATGCCCCGGAGCAGTTGATACTGAATTCTCACTGGTCAGGTTTAAGGGAGATAAACAACGGGCTGAAAAGGTTTATGAGGGATTTATTCCTTTATTGGCTGAAGACATAGCGCAAGTTGTACTTTTTGTGGTTACGCGACCGAAACATGTCAACATTGACGATGTACTTGTTATGCCAACTGACCAGGGATATTCAAGAGACTTTAACAGAAATAAGGAACAGTAAAATGAAAAGTGATGCTTTTTTTACTTAAATGAACAATTATTTCAATCCACAGCATAACTTTGTAGTCCGAACAAAATAAAATGCCAGAAGCAATTGTAATAACACCGGTAAAGGATTCCCCTTCCACTACATTAAGAACAATTGAAGCAATCTGCCAGTCGGAATGTGAAGTAGAATTCATTGTTTATAATGACTTCAGCCAGGAAGAAACAAAAAATCTTTTAATCAAAGCACGGGAAAAGTGGGGGTTTCAACTTATTCATCTGGAAGATGTAACCAACACGCCATCACCAAATTATAAGCTGGTTTTACAAATGGCACAGAAACAGTCGTTACTGCTGCAAAAGCCACTCATTATAATAGAATCAGATGTTATTGTGGCACCTGATACCATTCGAAAGTTAATTGAAGTTGCCAACAGTCAGCACCAGCCTGGTCTTGTAGGTGCAATAACTATTGACAGTAAAGGAAATTACAATTTCCCTTACAATTTTGAAAAAATAAAAAGCAGCCAAACTGTTGTTACTTCACATAGCTTAAGTTTTTGCTGCACATTGCTTACGCTGCCTTTTTTGGAAACCTATAGTTTTACAGAACTTCCTCAACAAAAAGACTGGTTCGACGTAACCATCAGCCGTCAGTCAAGAAAATCAGGATTTCAGAATTACCTTGCCAAGGGAGTTGAAGTTTTGCACCTTCCCCATTCCAGCAGGCCCTGGAAAAACCTGAAATACAGTAATCCATTTTTGTATTACCTCAAAAAACTGATATTAAAACGTGACCGAATATAATGCCAGATGTTAAACAATACAATCAATTGAAAATAGCAGTCCACCTTGCTTTTTGGCTGGCCAGCATCTGCCTTATTCTTTTTCTGTTTTATTACAATGAAAACAACATTCAATTTACACTTGCAATATTATCAAAAGCCCTTATCATCAACCTTGGTTTTGCATTGGCAGTATATTTCAACCTTTGGGTTCTTATTCCCCGATTTCTGAAACAAAAAAGTTATGTCTTTTATATATTCTGGGTGATAATTTTATTAACTCTGTCCAGTCTGCTCATTCAGTTACTCCTGAGATATCCTTTTCATAACCTGCCTGATTCGACAAATCGTTTTTATTTTGATACCAACCTGCATGCAGCCTACTTTTTTGCAACATTAATATATGTTGCTTTTTCTTCTTTTCTGAAAATCATTAAAGACTGGGTTACCCTTCAGGATGTGAACCTGAAGCTTGCCAAAATAGAACAACAAAAACTTGAAGCAGAACTTAAAACATTAAAAGGACAACTAAATCCCCATTTCCTGTTCAATTCACTCAACAATATTTATTCCCTGGCATTGGTTCAGTCATATAAAGTCCCTGAATTGATTCTTACTCTGGCTGAACTGATGCGACATATTATTTATGAATCGAGAGAAAACTTTATTTCGCTTGAAAAGGAAATTGAATTTGTAACTAATTTTATTGCTATGCAGAAAATCAGGATATCTGAACAGGTTCAAATCATTTATGAACTGAAAGGTACAGTTCCTCAGGCAAAAATTGCTCCTCTGCTGTTTGAACCATTTATTGATAATGCATTTAAACATGGCCTTCCGGAAAATGACGGAAAAGATTATATCCATATTTCCTTTGATTTCAGTAAAAATAAATGGCTCTCTTTTTACATTGAAAACAACTTTGAACCCATGACTGAAACAACTTCAAAAAGTAACGGGCTGGGCATCTCAAACGTACAGCAACGATTGCAACATTTATACAGCCCTTCGGAGTATCGGCTTAATATTATCCATCAGAGTTCTATTCATTCAGTAACCCTTAATCTTAATCTTAAATAAAATGGAAATAAGTGCTCTGATAATCGACGATGAACCTCTGGCCCAAAAGGTAATAGAACAATATGCCGCAAAACTTACAAATTTGCAGGTAACAGGAAAATGCAACAACGCAATTTTAGCACATCAGTGGTTGCAGGAAAATAAGGCAGATGTAATCTTTCTGGATATTAACATGCCAAAAATGTCTGGAATTTCATTTCTAAAAAGTTTAAAACATGCACCGCTGGTGATTTTAACAACAGCTTACTCGGAATATGCTCTTGAAGGGTTTGAACTCGATGTGGTAGATTATCTTAAAAAACCATTCTCTTTTGAACGATTTTGCAAGGCATTCTTTAAAGCTCAGGAATTGCTTCACTTAAAAAAAGCGGCAGGAAAAGAGGAATTAATGCTTCCAGCAGAAAACCGGTTTTTGTTTATCAAATCAAATAAAAAGACCTATAAAATAAACTTCTCTGAGATATGTTTTATTGAAGGACTTGGAGATTACATCCAGGTGCAGCTGACAGACAAAAAAATTGTGGCCAATCTTTCTATGAAGCGAATGCTGGAAATTCTTCCTGAGAAGCAGTTTTACCGCATTCACAAGTCATTCATCATATCTCTTGAGAAAATAGAACTGGTAGAAGGAAACTGCGTTTTAATAAACAAAAAGCGTCTTCCCATTGGAAACAGTTACCGCCAGCAATTTAATGAATTTATCAACAGCCATATGTAATCATCTTATAAATCCCTGCTCCTTTAATGTAATCAGCATCTTTTCAGAAAAATATTCATTATCTGTTTTTTTATACCGTATGTCGGTAAAAACCTGTGCCAGGTGTTCTTTTTTATTTTCCTTCACAAATTGTTTCATTTCTTCCAGATTTTCCTTGTAAGCATAAAATTCCCTTAACTGCAAACGGCTGTAATCTTTATATTCTTCGTAATGTACAATTGCTTCCGGCGGAAGACGATCGGTGAGACCGGGCTGTTCATCGGGATAACCTATTGCTACGGAAGTAACAGGAAAAGTAAGCAGGGGGAGCTTTAATTCTTTTATTATCTCTCCAGCATTATAAGTAGTGGTTCCAAGATAACATATTCCCAATCCGTTATCCTCTGCTGCTATACAAACATTCTGCGCTACCAGCAAAGCATCGATTGCCGCGGTAAAAAAAGAAAGGAAATTGTTATAGCCGGGTTCTGCCTTACTTATACTGCACCATTTGGAAAAACGGTTAAAATCGGCCACGAAAGTCATCACTACAGGTGCACTCGTTACCACAGGCTGGTTGAAATGAAACGGTGCCAATTTTTGTTTCCGCTCTTCATCCTGTGTAACAACAATACTGTAGGTCTGCATATTTCCGGTGGTGGAGGCACGCGTCCCTGAATAAAGGATCCTTTCCAGTAGTTTTGGTTCCACTTTTCTGACTTGAAATTTACGAATGGTAACATGCCTGTTTAAAAGTTCCATAATGTTGAATCTAAATGGTATTTACAAAAGTAATGAATTTGGCCTGTGAAAGAAATGTTTCCAAAAAGTAGATTTAAAATTAACCGCTGCTCTTCCTTTCGGTAGAATTAAAGTCTTAAAAAAAAGACAATAAAAAAGGGGAAGCTGTTGCTTCCCCCCTTTTAATCAATCAATTCGGTATTACCTTTTAACAATCCTATCTGATTTGACCATCCCATCCTCATTGAATAAACTGATTACGTAAACTCCGCTAACCAGATTAGCAGTACTGATTCTACGTTCAGGATATTTAACATCCATAACCCTTTGACCGGCTATGTTGGTAATAATAACCCTGTTCAGTCTGTCGTTATTATCGATATTAATGTTATCGCTGAATGGATTCGGATATACTTTGAAATCAACTGCTGAAACTTCAGGAACACCTGTATTAAGCGTGATGTCATAAATATCTTCAGCCATTCTTGGATCCATTCTGTAATTACCCATCCTGGCATTTACAACACCGGCAACATCATAAAAATGATCTGCAACCGGAGTGTAGGTATATAACCTGCTGCTGATGTTTACATTGTCTTGAATTTGGTAGTACACCGACCATGTTCCTGCAGTATTGGCAGCATTTGCACGCGCACCTTTTACCTGTACCAGCACACTTTCGTACATTTCGGTTTCAGCTGCAGAGGGTGAATCAACAACAACCGGAACAATGGTAGCCGGAGCATCAATCATTTGGACATCAGTTGCCACAATTGTTGTAACTTCTGATATCTCTGAAACATCACCTACAACTTTAACTCCCTGACCGATTGTAAGACTTGCTGCATCAGGATATTCAACCCAGATTCCGCTCCAGGCTGCACTTGCATCCTGCATGTAGAATCCTTCACCGGTTGAGATAGCAGTTACTGTAGCATTTACATGTACCTCATCACCTACCTGCGGTGATGCACTTCCGGTTCCCTGAATGTCGGCGATTGGCTGGTAATGAATAATGTCGGATTCCATCCTTGGCTCCATCCTGTAATTACTCATCCTTCCATTTACAATACCGGTTACATCATAGAGATGACCTTCAACAGGAGTATAAGTAAACAACCTGCTGCTTACATCTATGTTGCCAGCACCATCGTATGCAATATTCCAGATTTTATTTGCATTCGCTGCTGAAGCACGTGCATCAAGAACCTGTACCAATACGCTTTCGTACATTTCAGCTTTAGCGACTGAAGGAGAATCCAATAAAATAGGTTCAACAGTTAACGCTGCATCCGTAGTTTCAACACTTTCTGCCACAACTGTTGTTACTTCACTTATTTCTGCAACATCACCTATAACTACAACACCTTCTCCAACTGTTAATGAAGCTGCATCACCATATTCTACCCATAGCCCGCTCCATGCTTCATTGGCATCCTGCATGAAGAATCCTTCACCAACTGAAATACCGGTAACGGTACCTGTAACCCTTACATACACATCCACCATTTGTGAACTGCTTCCGGTTCCCTGGATATCAGCAATTGTAACATTGCGATCTTTTGTTGAGAATGTCCAGGTGGTTTTATCCGTTACACCACCCCATGGATTTTCAGAAAGATCTTCAATGAGATTGGCGGCAACGGTAACATAGTAGTCCGATTCATATTCCAAAGTTCCATAAGTAGCTTCGTCATAAGAAACCGTAATGGTACTGCCAGTAATCATCTCTTCAGCAAGAGGTATAACAAGTGCAGGTTGAGTTGAACCAACTTTTGTTACTACCAGGTTACCCGGGTTGGCAAGAACTACATCTTCGCTGAAATTCATCACAAAAGTAGGATGGTTAGCAGGAAGCTCAACCTCGTCAGGAGACCAGGTCACCAGTTCAGGTAAAACAAAGTCCTCACCTGTAGTGAAATTCCACTCGTAAGTTTGTTCCAGACCCGGGAAAGATTCCGGCGTCTGACTAATGTTTGTAATCGCTCCTTCAGGAACAATGATGTAATAATCGGTAGTGTTTCCTTCAATGATACCTTCAAGGTCAAATGAAACTTCATTACCGTCGAATACCACTTCACTGCTGTTTACATCAAAGCTGTGAACCAGAGAAGCATTATCACCACGGCGCAAGTCAATGGTACCGGTACCTGCCTGAACATTTATATCAAATACCATGCTGGCAACCGTTCTCATCCTTACATTTTCTGCATCGTCAGCAGGAGTAAGTTCTTGAAGTTCAGGAACATCATTAATTTCAGTAGTGAATGTCCAGAAACTGCGGGTTACCGCTGCGTTACCTAAGGTAGCATCTGTTTCAAGAACGAAAGTTCCTTCTGATATTTCCGCTTCATACTGAGAGTTTTCTTCCAGAACTCCGATACTTACAACAGCCTGTGTTTTATCAGCATTGAAAGTAATTCTGTCGGCACTTTCATCGTTTACACGAATAAGCTCCAGTGCGACACCATCAGCATCGTAGAGTGCAATAAAGCCCATGGTTTCATTCAATACAACCGGCCGGTCGAATGTGATCACCAATTGGGTATTGATAGGTGTGTTGCCACCGCGTGGTGCAACGCTAACAATTACCGGTGCAGCAGGTACATCCGTAATGGTGAAATTCCAATCATCTTCTACAGTGATACCACCCCATGCATTATCGGCAAGATCGGTAATGGTACCGGCAGGAATAATTACAAAATATTCACTGCCTACTTCCAGATCCGCTAACTCAGTGATATAAACTAACTTCGGATTGTTTTCATCAACTTCAAGCGCCGAAGCATCAACGGTTAAAGCCACTTCACCATAGCTGTGTTTAATTTCAATTGTACCGGTACCTATTTTCACAGGTTCGTTGAATTCAATTGACATGGTTGCTGCAGTATTGGCAGTTCCATCATCAGCAGGATTAAACGCTTCAGCTACAGGAGCTAAAACATCCTCTGTCATATAATCATTCCAGTCACTTCTGGTTAAAATTCTGACGTTTCCAACACCCAGTTGAAGCATATTGGCTTTTACAGTCAAAACATATTCTGTTTCACTATCCAAATCAGCATCAGGAGTAATTACAATTATAGTTGTATCCTGATCGCGACGTTCAATGGAAGCGCTAAACGGAACAGTAGCTCCTTCAACTTCCTCCAGTTCAATCACATCAACATCTTCAAGGTAGGTAGGTGTAACCGCAATGTTGTTTTCCGATGCGGTACCGCTGTAGGTAAAAAGCTCACCGTTAAATATGATACGGATTGCCTGGTCCACAGGTATAACTGTAGGATCTGCATCAAAACCGTTATCCGGATCAAATGAAATGTAAGTATCGATTACCTCTTCAGTTTCAACGGTGAAGGTTGCACTGCCGGCACTCACATTATTTTCGGCTGCATCCATAAACACAGCTTCAAATCCGTAAGTGTACTGAGCTCCCAATTCCAATGGCAATTCGCTTCCATCAAGTGTTATTGTAATTACCTGTGCCGCTGCATCGATAGTGGTTTCATGAGCAACATCTTCATTACCTTTCCTTACATAAACCACGGTATCCAGATCAAAATAATCAATTTCCGATCCGTCACGTAAAACAACCGGTTCGTTAAATGTAATGGTTAATGTTGGTGTAGCTTCCGAAACATCGGTTGCACCATTTGCAGGAGCGAACGTAACGGTTGGAGCTTCATTATCAACAGGACCAACGGTATTAAACCTTTTTGAATAATAATTTACAAATGATCCAGGACTATTTTCCCACTTGAAAGCATTTCCTGCCAAATCTTCAACATCACCCGAAGTAAAGAAGATTTCATATCTTGATGATGGCTGGAAGTTACGGCTTGGATCAATTGTAAGTACATTTCCGTCAATTGATATTCTGGATGCATCAAGTGTTTCAAAAGGTTCTGTTACAGTTCCCACAACTTGATAAATACCAAACTCATAATTTTCAGCAAGTTGTATTTCCTCATCAAAAGTAAATGTCCAAACAGCATTCAATGCTACCGGTGCATCCACATCAGGTTCTACCGTTAATAAAATTGGCCTTGTCCTGTCGGGCAATCCAACTATCCAGGCATTGTCGCCCAGACCTATCTGGCCAGCCCAGTAATTGACAGGAGTTGCTCCATCAGTCACCACTCCGCCTTCAACTTCAATTATGAATTCCTGATCGTCATCATAAGCCAGAACTGCAGATGAAGTAAGGGTTAATTCATCTGATTCAGCACCATCTTCCAATGAAACAGTTTCAACCAGCTTAAATGTTCCGGCTTCGCGAATTATTGCTTCAGCGCCGTTCGCACTTACATCTTCCGAGAAGGTTAAAGTAAGAACGCCACCTTCTGTAAATGTATCCGATTTTTCTACAACAACCGGTGCGGTAACATCTGCAGTAGTCACTTCAAGTGAAGCAACATCTGAAACGTTGTTATTTTCATCAACTGCCACAGCATAAACTGTATAGGTAGTTTCAGAATTAACACCGGCAACGGTAATTACAACATCTCCACTTTCATAATCTTCAATGACTGTACCTGCCATCACATCTTCGGCAGTCACTGATCCGGATATTGTGCCTTCCTGGAAAATCCAGTAAAGGGTACCTTTATCGTCAGCAGAAATGGCAACCTCAAATTCATCACCGGCAACAGATTCTTCTGTTAAGGTAACTGAAGGAGCTTCGTAATCTGCAATGTTGAAAGGATCAACAGTAGCGGTTACAGCCAAATCATTGCCAACACCTCTGAATCCTGCGTCAAGGGTAACAACAACTTCGTCACCCGAATTGGCTTCAGTCAATGCAGGAACAAATGAACTGTTATCAAGTGTAATTACAGTTTTATCTTCGCTTATAGTTCCCGTAAAAGCAAGTGCCGATCCACCAACAGTTACATTAACGATGTTGGTAATCTGTGCATTTGTAATTGCAGCATTGTTAAAATCAACAGGTTTGTTGAAGGTAATAACAATGTCGCTGTTAATGTTCATGCCTTCACCCAAAACATCATAGGTAACCTCCCATGTTGGTGCAGTAGCATCATAAGTATAGAAATTCCATCCTCCGTACACATTAACTGTGTTAACAAAATTGGCATTGTTTGGCTGATAAGTATCTTCAAACATACCACTTTCAACAAGAATAAAATATTCTTTGTCAGCTTCCAGTGCATAGCCGAAATCAAGCGTTACCTCGGTTCCATCTATCATTACATCGTTAGCATTATCCACAAGAATAGCACCCCGCTGAATGTCATCGTTGGCAACTGCTGTCCCGTTACCTGCAAGTGCAGCACGGGAATTGCCTTCACCCACCTCGAAAAGGAAAGCGGTTGCACCGGAAGCACCCTTCTGTACATCTTCCGAAAATTCAATCATAAACTGATTGGTTCCGGCAGCAATCATATCCTCGTCGTCTTCAGGTGTTAGTGCTACAATTGTAGGTGCTGGATTGGTCACAGTAGTGAATGTCCAACTTAATTCATTGGTTGGATTACCGGATCCGTCAACAAAGGCACCGGCAGGAACCGTTACTGTATATTCTGAATTGAAAAAAGAAAAATCGTCATGCGGAATGGTTATTACACCTTCTGATATTGAAGCATCTGCAACAGCTACTGTTATTTCCTCACCACTGCTAAATTCTTCGGTACCAAAATCTTCAGAAGGGAAACCATTCCCACTGTTGTACAATTCGTTGATCTCCTTCGAACTCAGTACCCTGTTGTAATAGGCTACCTGATCCATGTTCCCGGCATAATCAGCAGTACCGCCAGACTCACCAAGCAACATGTGCCAGTCAGAAGCAGGCGAAGCTGCGTTGATTGTAATATTGGTTCCTGAAGCTGTGTATTCAGTACCGTTTACATATAAATTAACTGTAGATCCGTCATAGGTAGCAGCAACATAAATCCAACTTCCCCATAAAGAAGACAAATTACTGATCATGACATTAGGATTGGCCCCAGTTGTTTCATTTCCTGAAGCAAACCGGATAGACCCACCATTCCATGCGTCAGAATTAATTCTCCAGCCTCTTGTATTGCCATTACCGCCGGCTCCACGAAGTATTGCATTATAAACGCCTGTTTGCGGGGCCTGTGGTTTTATCCAGAAACCAATACTGAAACCTGAAGCATAATCAGCCAGTTCTGCTGAATAACCAACATCTACCTTAGGATCTGTTGGTGCAAACAAATAACTGTTTCCTAATTCGGTACTGACAGATTCCTGCCCGGTAGTTATACCACCTGCTACAGTTCCATCATTAGAACCTTGCGAATCTATCGCATTTCCGCTTGCTTCCTCTAAATCCCAAAGGGCAACAAGTCCATTTCCAAGTGTAATTCCAGGAGTCGGACTTCCGGTAATAAAAGTTATATCACCTGTTCCAGCCACAACTTCTTCATCTACATTAACACTTACTTCTGCATCGAGTGCCACATTGATAGCCCCGTCGACCGGAGTGTTAACTTCGATTTCCGGATCAATATTGTCGGCTGAAGTGAATGTCCAATCATCGGCAGCTACACCGGAAAAAGATTTGGTATTATTGGCATTGGCAACGGCCACATCAGCCGGAACAACGATGTAATAATCGCCTTCTGAAGCAATGGTTGCTCCTGAAATATCAAAAGTAAGGGTCAAAACTGAGCCTTCAAAACTTAGTGCATCAATCGGAGCAGTAGCAACCTGGCTGTCATCGGAAGCATCATACAGCGTAGCAACAGTAAGTGCCGGCAAACCGGGAGCTGCCTTGGCTGCTTCCGCAAAAGTAATAGTGGCTACAAAATCATCTTCCGACATGTCCACATTGGTAGCGCCTACTGCCGGATCATAGCCATCTTCAGCTACAAGTAAACCTGTAACCGGTTCATCTGCAGGAGCAAAGGTAAAGGTTGAAAATGCTGCAGAATTTGTATTTACATTGTCACTGGCAACTCCCCCGCCTATACCATAATAATAAACCATTCCATCTTCCAATGGATCGGCAGGAGTAACTATAATTACTTTATCGTCGGCAACATCCCAGTCTGCAGAAAATTCAAGCGCTGCACCATCGGCACCGTCCTGTCTGAAAATCACATAATCTTCAACATCACCAACAATGGTTACATCTTCGCTGAAAGTAAGTGTTAACGGATCATTCGCATCCATATCATCTACTGTTCCTGAATGACTGAAAGAAACAGTCGGAGGAACATAATCTATCAAGGTAAAGGTTGTAGACCCCGGATCAGTATAAAGCTGGTTGTTAACATCTTCAACAACTGCTTCATTAAACGACAGATAATAGGTACCTTCACTTTCCAGTTCTTCATCAGGAACAACTGTTATAACATTGGTATCTTCATTCCAACTAACACTGAAAGCTACATTAGCTCCGCTGGCATCTGTCTCTTTAAAAGTAATGGCACTTTTTATATTTGCAGGAGTAATGGCATCATTATTAATTAACCTGACATTTTTTGAGAATGTAATCGTAGGCTCTGTTCCCTGTGGCAAATCAATTGCACCGTCAGCAGGGCTGTAGGTAATGGTTGCTGCCCCGAAATCGCTGGTGGTTACCATATACGATTTATGGGTACTGCTGAATGCATTACCTGCCAGATCTTCAAATGCATTGGCCCTGATTTTAACCGTATAGATGGTATTTGCCATAAGCGCCACCGGGTCAATAATAATGGTAGTACCGCTGTAGGAAGCAGTGAAAGGAACGGCTTGATTATTTTGCTCCAGTGCAAGATAATTAAACCAGTCGGCTTGATCACTTAAACCTGACATTGCGGTTCCATCAACCAGCTGAACAGCTTCATTAAAAACCACCCTAATGTTGTCATCCGGACCAGGAGAAGCGGCGGGAACAATTGAAACAGCAACTGTTGGAGCAACAAAATCGTTCGAAGTTATTGTCCAGTCGTTGGTATCCACAAAATCGCTTACATAATCGTTGCCGGCCAGATCTTCAACATATCCGTTGGGAACTACAACATAATAATTCACTGAACTTGGGAGACCTTCAAAAAGCACGGTCATAACCCAGGTACCCTCCGTATCGCCTTCTGTAATCGATATATTTTCTGAAGAAGCAGCTACAGTACGTTCAGCCTGGTTGTTGCTTGCAAGCCTTACAACCAAATCTCCCGTGCCGGCGACAACTTCTTCATTGAATGTAAGTTCCAGACCTACCGTTACATTGTCTTCCACTACCTGTACATTGCTTCCGTCTATAATTTCGGGAAGTGTATTGTCAAGTGTAGTAAATGGAATTTTAGAAGCTTCGGTTTGCCGATCGCCATCTGCATTTTCAGCTACTATATATACAATGTATGCAACACCATCATCAAGACCTGAAATGGCCTCCGAAATTGCATTACTGGCATCCGCATCAACTTGTTCCCAACCGGTAGCGTCATCGGTAGGATGTGCAGGTTCATCATCGGAAGCAGGCAGTACAATATACCAAACAGAACCAGCTTCGCTGATGGTAACATTCAATGTTGCAGTTTCATAACTGATGTTATCTACAGTGGCTTCACTTACAAATGGAGCCGTATAATCCCTGGAGGTAAATGTCCAGGCAGTATTATTCATAATACCTGCAAATGCATTGGTATTATCAGAAGCATCAGTGAATGCACCTGCCTCAATATTCACATAGTATTCTGTCAGTTCATCCCTGAACGCATTTTGGCTGATTAAAATAGATGCAGTTTTTCCGTCTTCTCCAATAGAAGTATTTGCATCACTGGTGGTTACAATATCAACGATTGTTCCGTCAGCTCTGTACAACCACACTTTTTTTCCATCAACGGCTTCAATGTCGTTAGCATCGGTAAATGTAATTTCAAGTTGAAAAGGATCATCCTTAACGTCCACATTTGTTTCACCATCAGCAGGATTAAGGGAAGCCACAACAGGTTTGGTATAATCACCTATTGTAAACATCCAGTCGTAAGTACGCACCGCTGGATCCCCAACTATTGTATTGGTAATTCCGGCAAAATCCTCTCCTGCAGTATTTTCAATGGCATTATTGTTAATACCCACTGAGTAATTTTCACCGTCGGCAAATGTTAACCCATGTTTTACAGTGAGTGTACTACCTGAAATTGAGGCATTTGCACTGCCTTGTTCCAATGCGATCGTTTTAACAACATTATCGCCTTTTCTAATCCATAAGGTACCTCCTGTAGAAGTAAACTTAATGTTCTGATCAAATTTAACCACAAGATTTGCGGTTGTGGGATTCACATTAACACCTGTTGGTGCAAGGGGATTCGTCGCTGCAAGCACGGGGGCTACAGCAAATGACGAATAGCCAAACACACAGAGAAGGATCAATGTGCTAAATAGCAATGTAAAAGATTTTCTCATAGCATTTCTTTTTAATTGAACTTAATTGATTGATTGACTGATTAATTGTAATTAATATATTGTTTTTTTTCGTTATTGTTTAAGCTTTGTTAATATTCCTAAATTATCTGTTAAACTTCACAAACCTATAAAATTTATCAGCAATGTACAAGCAAATTGCTGAATAAATCGCAAGTTATCATCTCTTTGTTATCAACAGTTTGACGTCCATATCTTCGTCTTTGTGTTAACAATTTGCAATTTTAGTTTTATTTTCTTAAATAATGACAATAAAAAGTAAAAATTTTCGCTTTGTATTAAAGAAAAAATCCATGAAAATTTCAGGTAATTCTTCCATTATACATTATTTGAACTTTTCCTTCATAAAAAACCTTTCCCTGAAAGATTTATTTTTATGCCGGGAAATAAAGATAACATTTATTTTGGCAATGCTGCTTTCAGCAGCTTCTTGCAAGACTTGCAAATGCCCGGCATATACCTATAAAAGCAATATAGATGAACTGCCTGCAGAAATTCTTTACAAGTCAGTTAATAAATTCCATTATCTTAAATCATCTTATAATCAAACATTTATAATACCAACAATTAAGGAATATTCTGATTATAACCTATAATAATTTACTAAGAATGCTACATTCTTACCGAAATTCACGTAATGTTGTTTATTTTATTGAATTAAAAAATCCTCCACATTGATGAATAAATGGTAGAATTAAACTATCAATGCTGAAAGATATACAATCTCATCCGGATAAAATAGCACCGGTAATATTAGTAAAATCAGAAAATAAACTTATTGTTTTGGATAACACCAGTGAAAATAAATTTCCTGGTAGTTTTAAATATGTGTTTTTGGAGCATTTTTATCAAGTCACGATTTCAGACTATTTACTGGATATAAAATATTTTGCTGCCAAACAGGCATTTTTCTTTTTCCGGATATTCCCTTATTCAGGATTAAATTAACTATGAATTTACCTGAAAGGTATCAAGAAGGCATTAATTAAACAGAATAGCAGCAGGTGATTTCTTTCAAGAAATTTGGGGTACTTCCTATTCAGGTAAAGGAGTATTGAATTATTTAATTAATATTTAAAACAGCGAACTTCAGGTCCTGTATTCAACTTCATAAAATTAACCGGTGTTTTTTTTGTACTGCAAAAACAACACTTAAAATTTTGAAAAAAAACACATTAAATGAAAAATACCTCTCTGAGAATCGCATAAACATATACGGCAAGCCAACTGCACAGGTATTTTTAAAAGAAATAGGGAAATAATTCAAACTGCAGAAGCAGTTCTCTTCATTGCAATTTAAAAAAGACTCTTAAGTTAACATTAAAGTTCGGGATGTAATTTCTGAAATGAAGATTCAAATTTGAAACTGTAAAATTAATGTATTTACTTTGTATCTAAGTAAAATTCAGGATGTACCTGAAAGAAAAAAAACAAAAGAAATATAATAATTTAAAAATTTACTTTACCATGTCAAAAATTAAAATTGGAATTAACGGTTTTGGCCGCATCGGACGTTTGTTTTTCCGTGCAGCAGTGGCAAATGAAAAAGTAGAAGTTGTAGGCATCAACGATCTTATCGATGTGGATTACATTGCGTATATGTTAAAGTACGATTCAACCCACGGACGTTTCAATGGCGACGTATCAACCGAAAATGGTATGCTGGTTGTAAACGGCCAGAAAATCAGAATTACCAACGAGCCAAATCCTGCAGATTTGAAATGGGGAGAAGTAGGTGCTGAATATGTACTTGAATCCACCGGTTTGTTTTTGACAAAGGAAAAAGCACAGGGCCATATTGATGCAGGTGCTAAAAAAGTAATTATGTCGGCACCGTCGAAAGACGATACCCCTATGTTTGTAATGGGTGTAAATCAGAGCAGCTATAGCAACGACATGACATTTGTTTCCAATGCATCGTGCACAACCAACTGCCTGGCTCCGGTTGTCAAAGTTTTGAATGACAAGTTTGGCATCGTAGAAGGGTTAATGACAACCGTTCATGCAACCACTGCAACCCAGAAAACGGTTGATGCGCCCTCGAAAAAAGACTGGCGTGGCGGTCGTGGTGCAGGTCAGAACATCATCCCCTCCTCAACAGGTGCAGCCAAAGCTGTAGGAAAAGTAATTCCCAGCCTCAATGGCAAACTCACCGGTATGGCTTTCAGGGTACCAACACCCAATGTATCGGTTGTTGACCTTACTGTGCGCCTTGAAAAAGGAGCTTCCTACGAAAAAGTTTGTGCAGCCATGAAAGAAGCTTCCGAAGGCGAACTGAAAGGAATTCTGGGATATACTGAAGAAGCAGTTGTATCAAATGATTTCCTTGGCGATCCGCGTACTTCCATTTTCGACGCCGGTGCAGGAATCGGGCTTAATGATCATTTTGTAAAAGTAGTTTCGTGGTACGATAACGAATGGGGCTATTCCGTCAAAGCCCTCGACCTGATTATTTATATGGATTCAGTAAAATAATACGACATATATAATTATATTATTGTATAAAGGATGCCGGAAGGCATCCTTTATTTATTTATCCATATTAAAAGAAATTCCTCATCATAAACATTCTTCTTCTCCGGTTTTTTGTCAACGATTCTAAAGAAGTCAGGTATAGATTTGGAGTTCAGTTCTCCGGCCGGCATCCCGTTTCAAAATAGAGAATCCCCGGTAATTTTCCCGATTCACAAAAAAAATATGCCGCTGTGAGCCCCGTTTTTTATCTTTCCCCCTAACCCTTCCGTTTTAAATGAATAAAATGAGCTAATTGGCATTTATACACACATAATCAAAGCTAGTACAAAGTTAGTATAAAGCTAATATAAAGTTAGTATAAATATAGTGACCAACTAGCTTTATACTAGCTTTTTATTAGCTTCATATATGTTTCAATCATTATTTTTTATTTTTCGATTATCCTGGAGGCCATACTACACCTGCCGGAGAAAAGGTGCAGCAGGTGTTCCCGTGGCGGCACATCCTGTTTATTATGCAGCCCTTACAGATGAAAAATACCCGGTAAAAATAGTATTGACGGAATTTAAGAATAGTTATAAAAATTGGTGAACAGGTGACGCAATTGTTCGATAATTTTCCTGCCTTAATGTTTTTTAACATTTTTTACAACGGGCCGATGCTTCTTAACGAAAACCATTCAATAAATGCTGCTGGATCTACAGCAGCCTAAATATCAGATGTTTAAAAACTGATTCTTTTAACTTCAGGTATTTGAAAATACCTTCTCTTCCTAAAACAGAAATTATAGGGATTTTTAAAAGTTGCCATTTGATAAAAAAGGTTCTTACTTTTGAACGTGCAAATATATTCAAGGTTATGATTTATCAATTTCGAATCACATCGCCTGAATCCCGCAATTTTCATCTTGAAACAGAGATGGATGGAGAACACACATTTTATGATCTCCATGTTCTTATACAAAAAAGCACAGGATATGAGTCGTTCCAGTTGGCTTCTTTTTTTCTGCCCGACCAGCACAGTAAAAATAAAAAAGAAATTTCATTGCTGGATACAGGCCTTAACGGAGGAATTTATTACGTTATGCAAAAAACATTATTATACAGTATGCTGACTTTAAAACAACAGCAATTCTTTTATACTTATGACTTTATAAACGACAGATCGTTAAATATTGAATTAACAGGTATTGTTATGGAAAGAAATCTTAAAGAACCGTTAGTTACACTCAAGAAGGGTGACGCACCGGTGCAGGTATATGAAGAAGATTCTTTTGTACCGGATTCTGCCAAACTTCATGAGGAGGAAGTTTTAATGGATTTTGGCATTTTAGATGATTACACTGAATTATATGGAGAGATGGAGGATTTTTAGCCCCATTTCTTTTAAAATCAATTTTAATTTCCGACTGTTCAAATAATTTTGAACAGTCTTTTTTTTAATTAAAACAGGAAAAAAAAATTCAGCAAGTTGAAAACCCTTATCGTTGTGACCGGCCCCACTGCAATAGGAAAAACGGCTGTTGCCATTGAAGCCGCCCAACATTTTCAGACAGAAATCGTTTCAGCCGATTCCCGGCAAATTTTTCGGGAGCTGTCAATAGGAACGGCAGTTCCCGGTCCTGTGGAACTGGCTGCAGTGAAACATCATTTTATTCACAGCCATTCCGTTTTCGATAACTACAATGCCAGCCGTTTTGAAACGGAAGCAATTGAATTGATAGAGAAATTGTTTAAAAAACACGATGTACTGGTATTGGCAGGAGGCTCCATGTTATACATCGATGCCGTGTGCAAGGGGATAGATGATATCCCCGACATTGATCCAGAACTGCGTAATAATCTAATGCTAGATCTTAAATATAAAGGAATTGAAAGCATAAGGCATCAATTAAAAAAATTAGATCCTGATTATTACCTGAAAGTGGATTTAAAAAATCCTTCACGTTTAGTTCATGCACTTGAAGTATGCCTGACAACAGGAAAACCCTATTCCTCCTTCAGGAAGGAAGCAACCAAAAAACGGGATTTCATGATTTTGAAAACAGCCTTAAACTGTGAACGGAAAGAGCTTCACAACCGAATAAACAAAAGGGTAGATGATATGGTTTTTAATGGATTGGAGCAGGAAGCATTACGAATGTTCCCCTTAAAGCACCTGAATTCCTTAAATACTGTGGGTTATCGAGAGTTCTTCGATTATTTTGAAGGTAAAATCTCAAAAGAAAAAACCATTGAACTCATTAAACGGAATACCCGCAGGTATGCACGTAAACAGCTCACCTGGTTCCGGAATGATCCGGAAGTAACGTGGTTCCATCCGGATAATAAAATACAACTGATAAACTTTATTAAAAATACAATTCAAAGAAAATGAATACAACCGGCAATTTTGTTATTCGGGTATATGGAATAATTTTGAATCTAAAAAACGAAGTACTTCTCACCGATGAATATCAGTTGGGGATGAAAATGACAAAGTTTCCGGGAGGAGGGTTACAATTTGGCGAAGGAACTATCGACTGCCTGAGAAGGGAGTTCAGGGAAGAGTGCAACGGCCAGGAAATTAAAAACATCCGGCATTTTTATACCACCGACTATTTTCAGGAAGCATTATTCTACAAGAACCATCAGCTCATAAGCATTTATTATCTTGCCGATCTGGATGTTCCGGTATCCTTCAGCATCTCAGATAAACCGTTCGATTTTAAAAAAATGGAAAACGGGAATCAAAGCTTCAGATGGATGGATTTAAATGGAGCCTCACCTGAAATGGTTTCTTTTCCGGTTGATAAACTGGTTTTATCCAGGCTTACTCAAAAATAACAGACCCGGAATCTATGTATTTCAGCTGAGAATAGCCTCTGCATAATTGCTCCAGCTCATTTCTTTCGAAAATTCCTCCACATTATCTCGGTTCACCGGATGTTCGATGATTTTTTCCATGATTTCCGCCATTGATGTAACATCACCCGGTTCTGCCAGATATCCGTTGTAACCGTTTTTTACCGTTTCCGGAAAATGACCCACTCTGTGTGGCAAGTATCGGAAGCCGGAAATTATAGGCAATAGATTCCACTCCCGATGGTGTGGCGTATAAATAAAAAAGGACAATGGCATCGCTCACCTGGAAATATTTACTGACATCTTCATTGGGAACAAAATCATTCATAATAAATACCTTATCACGTATACCCAATTTATCAATCAATTCCAGGGGACGATAGTCTTTCTCATCGTCTTCTTTTTTAAGCATTATTGATTTGGCAATTCCAAAGACAATCTGCCTGATACGGGTCGACAGTTTTCTATCATCAAGCGTTTGCCAGAATGATTCGCCCACTATAAGAAGGGAAACATCGTCACGTTTACCGGCAACCCTGGCAAATGCTTCAATGGCATTGTGCAATCCTTTGTATTTCCGGATAAAACCAAAAAAAAGAAATGCATGTTTTCGTATACCCCACTCCTTTTTCTGCTTTTCGATATCAAAATCAGGGTCAGGTTTGAACATATTGTATACAGGGTGGTATAGTTTCAAAACCGGAATTTTTCCCGAAGCCTCCGGTTTTTGATGCTTCGTCACAAAATAAAAATGCTTTTGCGGAAACAGGTTTTCCAGTTCCCGTCCTGTTTTCAAGGAATGCACAATGAATGAGTCGGCTACCGATAACGCATATTTGGTAAAAAGACGATCGGTTTTGCTGTTTTCTTTTTGAATAACAAAATGGAGATCAAAAATTATTTCAATACCTGTGTATTTTTTTAACCGGCGCACAATTCTTCCCAGGGGAAGACCCTGAATGGCAATGGACCATTGAAACACCACTTTTTCAGGATTAAGTCTTCGAATAAGGGCAGCCGTTTTGCGCCAACTGACCGGATTGTTGTAGTTAGTTACGTAATGCACCTTAATATTGGTACCTTTCAGCAAATCAGCCTTACTTTTCCGATCGATAAAATCTCGGGGGATGATGGAAGGATATTGCTGAGTCCATGAAACAATATGCACATCCACATCCCCCCGTTCATCGAGTGCTTTGGCAAGTGAAGTATTGTAATTTGCCAACCCGCCTTTAAAAACAGGGCCGGCACCAAAACATACTATTGTTTCCATTTTACTCCTGTTCCTTATTTATACGTTCAATGGCTGCTTCATAAACCCTGCGCATACCTTCCTCAACAGATATTTTGGGTTTCCATCCAAACTTTGCAGTTACTAAATCCATGTTGGCATACCGGGAATGTACCCCCACAGGCTTATCAAGCAACTGTTTAATTTTGGGTTTATAACCGGCAATTTTAGAAAAAACTTCAATGATTTCAATAAAAGACAACAGCCTTCCGGAACCAATATTATAGGCTGAGCCATCGGAAACATTATCCATTAGGATCTGAATAAAATCGAGCACATCTTCAATATGAACAAAATCACGTCCCTGCTTTCCAGTGCCCCATACTTCAAAAGGGTCTTCCCGCCGGGCGGCGCGGGCAGCGATGGCTGGTACGGGATAGGAAAGATCCTGATCTTCTCCGTAACCGGAGAATGGACGAATGCACACAATGGAAATACCATAATGCCGTGCAGCAATCTGTGCCAGAAATTCACCAGTCAGTTTCGACCATCCGTAAGTCATATCAGGAGTTCCCAAATTTCCTTCAAAATCAATATCGCCCTCCTTTAATGATATGGCCGCCTCAGTGGTCTGAAGACTAACAGGATACGCAGCACTGGAGCTGGGATAAAGCACCCGTTCAGGTTTATGCCGTGTTACCCAATAAAAAAACTCGGCATCAATTGACAAATCGAGTGCCACCATCATGGGGTCACCTTCAATTTTTGAGCGCCCGCCTACAATAGCAGCGAAATGATATACATCGGTGAATGCATCGAATTCGAGCTGATACTTTTCCTGCAGGTAACGCGGGTTTTCCCGCAAATAAAAAAGAAAATCCCTAAAATCACCTTTCCAGAATAAAAGCCTTTCATCATCACCTATTACTTCCAGATCTTCCTTTCTTTTCAGGGAAAAACCAGGTAACCACCCGGAAGGATGTATTCCGATTGATAAATCATCCACAACAAAAACACGATCTCCGGTTGTTTTTAAAAGCCGCTTTACCATATTTCTGCCAACAAAGCCACAGCCTCCTGAAACCAAATGCATTTTCATATTTCAATGTTTAAAATTTTCCTGCCTTTAAATATAGTTTGTATAACTGCATTATCCTATAATTCCGTGAACCAATTATGTCCCTCATGACTCAGCCGGTAAACAATAATTTATTATTATACGTATCTTTCGCAAATATTCAAAATAAGAAGGTATTAAAAAACAATTTACATCAGTTTTGATGGAAGATTCTTTAAAAATGTAGAATTTTACCAAAATAAACCAGCATCTTAAAATTATTTTCATTTGCATAAACAAATGGCATCAATTACAAGCATATTAAAAGAAGCAGGCAAAATTATTCAGGATATTGAACAAAACAGGCAAATTTCTGAATTGGTGGAAGAAATATCGAAACATCTTATAGCATGCTTCCGGAATGGCAACAAGATAATGTTTTGCGGAAATGGTGGGAGTGCTGCCGAAGCCCAGCACCTGGCAGCTGAATTATCCGGCAAGTTTTACCTCGATCGCCAGCCGCTGCCTGCTGAGGCATTGAATGTAAATTCTTCCTACATTACTGCCGTAGCGAACGACTATTCCTTTAGTAAAATTTATTCACGATATATTTCAGGTGTCGGAAATAAAGGAGATGTTCTTATCGGTCTGTCTACTTCAGGAAATTCGGAAAATATAGTTCAGGCATTTCAGGTTGCCAGAGAAAAAGGTATAACCACAATTGCCTTTACAGGAGAATCGGGAGGCTTATTGCGCCAACTTTCCGATTATATTATTTGTATTCCTTCAGAAATTGTCCCAAGAATACAGGAAATGCATCTAATTATTGGGCACATTATTTGCGAAAAAGTAGAAAAAGGCCTTTTCGAAAAGGAAGGGCAGGATTAAGAAAGAGTTAAAAACTTCCTGTTTTTATGTTTATTGAGTGTAAAGACTCAGAAAATTGAAAACTTTGGAATAGAATTGAAGTGAATAGAAATATTATTTATAAAAATTTAATAAACAAATAGTTGCAGCATTTTAACCAGGCTGAAATACGACAGATTGAAGACCGTTACCAGGATTTTCTGAAAGCAATCAAGGGCAAATTCGATGAAGAACGGCTGGCACGTATCGAAAAAGCATTTCGGTTCGCCAATGCTGCCCATGACGGAATCAAGCGAAAATCGGGAGAACCCTACATTATCCATCCGATTGCCGTAGCCCATATTGTTGCAAAAGATTTGGGCCTTGGAGCGACATCCATCTGTGCTTCCATATTGCATGATGTTGTTGAAGACACCGAATATTCAGTAAGCGATATTGAAAACATGTTTGGAAGCAAGGTAGCGCGGATAGTGGATGGACTTACAAAATTATCGGGTGATTTTGATTCAAGACAGGTGCTTACATTAAAGAAAATCCTGATGACACTATCCGACGACGTCAGGGTTATTCTTATAAAAATTGCCGATCGCCTGCACAATATGCAGACGCTCGATTCGATGCCTGTCAATAAGAAGATAAAAATTGCCGGAGAAACACTCTATCTCTATGTTCCGCTCGCACACCGCCTGGGGCTGTATGCTATAAAAAGCGAGCTTGAAGAACTTAGTTTTAAACACAAGCACCCCGATGAATACAAAAAAACATTGTACATGCTCCACAACCAGGAAGAAAAACGTATATACCTGGTGAATGAGTTTATTCGCCCCATAAAAGAAAAACTGGAAGAAGAGAAAATTGACAGCATTGTAAGCCACAGACTCAAATCGACATGGTCGATTTGGCAAAAAATGCAGAAAAAAGGAGTCACCTTTAATGAAATATACGATATTCTTGCGGTAAGAATTGTGTTAAAAGCTAAGCCTGGAATTTCAGAAAAAAGACAGTGCTTCGATGTACTTTCACTTGTTACCGATATCTATAAACCCCGTCCCGATCGTATACGCGACTGGATTACAATGCCAAAAGCCAACGGATATGAATCGTTGCATGTTACGGTAATGGGGCCACAGGGGAAATGGGTTGAAGTGCAGATACGAACAGAACGTATGGATGAAGTTGCCGAGTACGGATTTGCTGCACATTACCGTTATAAAGATATCAGTACATTTGAGAACGAACTGGAAACGTGGATAGAAAGGATACGTGAACATCTGCGTACTCCGGATTCAGATGCATTCGAATTTCTGGATGATTTTAAACTGAACCTTTATGCCACTGAAATAAATCTTTTCACTCCCAAGGGCGATATGGTTTCACTCCCCCAGGGTTCAACAGTCATTGATTTTGCATACGAGATTCATACCGATCTGGGCAATAAATGCATTGGTGCTAAAATAAATTTTAAACTTGTCCCTATAAATCATATAATTGAAAATGGGGATCAAATTGAAATTCTAACTTCTGAAAAGCAAATTCCTAAAATGGAGTGGCTGAAATTTGCCACAACAGCCAAAGCACGTTCGAAAATTAAAGATGCCTTTAAGCTGGAAAAGAAAAAACATCTGGATAAAGGAAAGGAAATTGTGGAAGAAGCAATGAAAGTTGTCAAAGCTCCGGTAACATCCAATAATTTAAAGAAAATAATTGCCCATTTCAACCTGAATAATAAGGAACAATTGTATGCAGAAGTCGGCATGGGCTTTCTGGAGCTTAACAACCTTGATGAAATCCTTGGAAGAAAGTCGCCCAACAAACTGGTAAAATATTGGAACATTACCTTTAATCGCAGAAAAAAAGAAGAACCTGTTATTCAAGCAGAAGAAGAATTTAGTAATCCCAAACGAATCGATAAAGGAAAACCGTTTCTGTTAAAAGAAACCCAGGATGAAATCACCTTTTCACTGGCAAAATGCTGCAATCCTATTCCGGGAGATGAAGTAATCGGATATCTCAGCACGGAAGACCATATAATTATCCACAAAACCGGATGCAGGGAAGTTGAGAAATTTTTATCAAGCCATGGAAATAAAATCATCTCTGCAGAATGGACACGTTTTAAAAAACATTCCTACCTGACACGTCTCCGGCTTGAAGGATTCGATCGCATGGGTATTGTAAATGAAGTAACTAATGTAATTTCAAAACAACACAGCATCAACATGCGATCGGTGAAATTCGATACGCATGAAGGAATTTTTAATGGTGATTTGTTTCTATACATCCATAATGCCGAAGATTTGCACCTGCTTATATCCCGATTGGAAAAGATTAAAGGTATCGATCATGTTACCCGCGATGAAAACCTGAATGATTAATTTTTAATTAGTCTTAATAATCAAGAAAATATTTATATTTTTGACCTTTGCATTAAACTGGTTTTAATATGAATAACCACAGAACCAGGGAAACAGTTAGAAATATGTTTACTGAATACCTGGAAAAAAATGGACACAGAAAAACGCCTGAACGATTTGCCATTCTCGATGAGATTTATTCAAGAGAAGGGCATTTCGATATAGAATCGCTGTATATTTCAATGAAAAACAAGAAATATCGCGTAAGCAGGGCTACCTTATACAATACAATTGATCTGTTGCTTGAGTGCAAGCTGGTAGTAAAACATCAGTTTGGGAAAAATATAGCTCAATTTGAAAAAGCGTTTGCCACCATGCAGCACGATCATCTTATTGATACCACTACAGGAGATGTAACAGAGTTTTACGATCCACGGATTCGCGAAATAATTGAAGATGCCTGTAAAAAAAACAACTTCAGCCTTTCTCATCATACATTGTACATTTATGGACAAACTATAAAAAAAGATTAATGTTTTCTTACATTAATCTTTTAAAAAATTGATCATCATACAGTTCTTTTTATTTCTTCATCCAAAAATATTTGTACTTTTAAAATCTTTATAAGAATGCTGTCGGTTGTTTTTAATGTTGAATTCACCGACCATTAAAACAGCTGTAAAGCGGTATGCTTAATGTATATGTAACAGGTTAGGTTTTTCTGCTAAAATTAAATTTTGAAAATATAACTTTTATAAGATGAAAGTAGATGTACTGCTAGGCCTTCAATGGGGCGACGAAGGGAAAGGGAAAATTGTGGATGTGCTAACTCCCAAATATAATGTAATTACGCGGTTCCAGGGTGGCCCAAATGCCGGCCATACTTTGGAATTCAACAATATCAAGCAGGTATTGCATACCATTCCGTCGGGAATTTTCAGGGAAAATAAAATTAACATTATTGGTAATGGTGTGGTTATCGATCCTATAGTTTTCAAGAAAGAAATCGAAGGGTTGAAAAAAATTGGTGTTGAACTTTCAAAAAATTTGTACATCTCTAAAAAAGCTCATCTGATATTACCCACTCACCGATTGCTGGATGCGGCTTCGGAAGAACAAAAAGGATTAACGAAAATTGGATCTACTCTAAAAGGTATAGGCCCTACTTACAAAGATAAAATCGGGCGGGAAGGTTTACGGGTAGGCGATTTGTTGCAAAATTTCTCTTCAAGATATGAGGAACGGATTAAAAACCACAAAAGCCTCTTAACCGAATACTTCCATTACGATTATAAGGACATTCTAGCCGATTGCGAAAAGGAATGGTCGGAAGGAGTGGAAGTTTTAAAATCTTTTCAGATTGTTGACTCGGAGCATTTTATAAATGATCTGCTTATAAGAAACCAGAGTATTTTGGCTGAAGGAGCTCAGGGAACGATGCTCGATATTGATTTTGGCAGTTATCCGTTTGTAACCAGTTCAAATACCATATGCGCCGGAGCGTGTACCGGACTGGGACTTGCACCTCAAAAAATCGGCCGGGTATTCGGTGTCTTTAAAGCATATTGCACGCGGGTTGGAATGGGCCCTTTCCCTACTGAACTGAACAATGAAACCGGAGAAAAATTACGGGATGCCGGAAAGGAATACGGTTCCACAACAGGAAGGCCCCGCCGCTGCGGATGGCTTGACCTGGTTGCCCTAAAGTACTCGGTTATGCTGAATGGCGTTACCGAACTGATAATGATGAAAGCCGATGTTCTCGACAGTTTCGATACCATCAAAGTTTGTGTAGGATATCAAATCCAGGGTGAAGTAGTGGAACATTTTCCATTTGAGCTCTCCGATGATGTAAAGCCAGTGTATGTAGAGCTCCCCGGATGGAAAACAAATCTTTCAGAAATAAAAAATCAAAAGGATTTCCCCGAAGAACTGAATAACTACATCAGTTTTATTGAGGATGAAATGAAAATTCCGGTAACTATTACATCGGTAGGCCCTAATCGGGAACAAACTATCCACCTTGATTAAATACTGGAACTTGAATTTATAAATCCTTCAAATTTTTTTTCCTGATTAAACCTGGCTATATTTTTTGAAACTGATATTGAGTAACAATTGTATGCCACTTTCAATAAATACCTGGGGCCTCTATACAGACTTTTATGAACTGACTATGGCTCAGGGCTATTATCTTTGTGGAAAAAAAAATGATTCCAGTGTTTTTAACTACTTTTTTAGGACAAATCCTTTTGAAGGAGGTTTTACTATATTCGCCGGACTCGAAGATTTTTTGAATCTGCTTTTAAAATTTTCTTTTAATAAATCAGATCTTCTTTTCCTGAAAAAACAGGGTTTTCATAAAGAGTTTTTAAATTACCTGAAATCTTTTCGGTTTAACGGAACCATCTGGAGTGTTAAGGAAGGTGAAATTACTTTCCCAAATGAGCCGATAATGCAGGTGGAAGGAAATATAATTGAATGCCAGCTCATCGAAAGCATGCTGCTTAATATTCTAAATTTTGAATCTCTGATAGCTACCAAATCCTTTCGTATCAAACAAGTAGCCGGTGAAAGGAGTTTTTCTGATTTTGGATTACGCCGTGCTCAGGGGTTGGGCTCCATTCATGGCAGCCGGGCTGCAGCAATTGGCGGAGCATCCTCCACATCGAATGTAATGGCTGGGAAGTTATACAATATTCCACTCTCCGGAACACAGGCTCACTCCTGGATTCAAAGCTTCGATAATGAACTTGAGGCTTTTCGTTCTTTTGTTACAACGAACCCCTTAAATTCTGTTCTCCTTGTAGATACTTACGATACGCTGAATTCAGGAATTCCACATGCAATAATTGTTGCCCTTGAAATGGAAAGCGAAGGCCAACAGTTAAAAGCTATCCGGCTTGATAGTGGCGACCTTGCATATCTGAGCAAAAAAGCGCGCCGGATGCTCGATGATGCAGGGCTGGATTATGTCAAAATTATTGCTTCAAACCAACTCAATGAGCATGTAATTAAAAGCTTAATGAAGGATCAAGATGCAAGCATTGATTTCTTTGGTATTGGAACGGAGCTAATTACCGGAAAAGATAATGCAGCACTTGATGGAGTATATAAACTGGCAGAAACAAATGGTAAACCAAAAATGAAATTATCAGAAAACTTGGAAAAGACAACCCTACCCGGAAGTAAAACGATTTACAGATGTATCGATGCAGAAGGAATGTTTTATCGTGATGCCATCCTGCTTAGCAATGAAAATGCACAAAAGGTTGAAAGAATCCATCACCCCTTACATACCGGACGCACAACAAAAATAAAAGATCTCATAAAGGAGCCCTTATTGCATCCTGTGATTGAAAATGGACAAGTTGTTTCTGAAAAAAAATCAATTGATGAAATACACCGGTATCTTATAAAAAGAGCGGCATTATTACCGGAAGAACATAAACGATTTGTTAGTCCGCATATTTATAAAGTAGGTATTTCACCAGAATTGAGCAAACTCCGCGATACACTGGCAAAAAATCTGAAATAAAAAAAATCGGGAAAAATGACAGACATTATACGTCCTACATTAGTAATTGATAAGAAAATATGCCTTCGTAACATTGAAAGAATGGTCTTAAAAGCCAAAGAACATCATTTAAAATTCAGGCCTCATTTCAAAACACATCAATCGGCAGTTATTGGAACCTGGTTCAGGCAGTTTGAAGTAAATGCCATCACAGTATCATCGGTGCAAATGGCAGAATATTTTGCAGGAAATGACTGGGAGGATATAACCATTGCATTTCCCTTAAACTTACTTGAAATCAATCTTATAAACCGGCTTGCCGCAAAGATAAAATTAAATGTTTCTATAGAAAATAAACAAGCTGCAGAATTGCTGGCTAAAGAGATTAAAGCTCCGGCGGGGGTTTATATAAAAGTGGATACCGGATATAACCGAACCGGTATTGTTACATCAAAAATCAATAAACTTGATGGTATTCTGGAGATTCTTTCACAAAATAAAAGGTTAACCTTCAAAGGTTTTCTTACACATAACGGATTAACGTATTCCGCGCGTTCGACCAATGAAATATTCAGCCGGCATTTTGATGCACTGCTTAAACTAAAAGCACTTAAACAAAGATATAAATCAACATATCCAAACGTGGAAATAAGCATAGGAGATACGCCTTCATGTACCATTTGCACCAATTTCAGCGGAGTGGATGAGATAAGGCCGGGGAATTTTGTTTTCTATGATTTAATGCAACAAAATCTGGGAGTTTGCAACTTCAGTGACATCGCTGTTCGGATGGTTTGCCCTGTTGTTGCCCGACATCCTTCCCGGAATGAGGTTGTTATTTACGGAGGTGCTATTCATTTGTCGAAAGAATCAATGCAAAATACCGATGGGAAGGGGTTTTATGGACGCATTTCCATTTACAAAAAAGGTGAAATAAAATTATTGAGTGAAAGAAATTATGTTGCCAGGCTATCGCAGGAACATGGTATATTAAAAGTTTCGCAGAAAAATTTTGATTCTTTCAACATTGGTGATATTGTGGAAATAATTCCCATTCATTCCTGCCTTACAGCCAACCTGGCCAGGAAATATCAAACCACCGAAGGAGAAGAAATCAAAATGATTAATTCCTGAATTATCTTAACGTAAGTGCCAATCAATTAAATCTATGTATATCATTAAAAGTTTCAGGATATTAATAAGTTCTACTTTTCAGTTGTACCTTTGGAAAAACCGATTAAGCCTGGTTGTCACCTGACTATATATGGGTTTGGTTACTTCAATAAACAAATCCTGCTCAGGTGGCAAAGCCAGTACTTTCATTTTAGTGAGCTCCACCTGCTTTTTATCAAGCGCCTCAATGTCTCCTACATATAAAGCATGTTCATTTATCCATGTAAAGGTACCCGGTACAATATCGTCTAAAAGCAACTTATCAATTACCGGCTCGTATATCTGAATTCTGAGACTTCCTGAAGACTGCACCTTATCAGTGAATATTTTAAGTTTTGCCGAATAATTCTTAACCTCTGTTTTGGTAGTATCCGGGGATTCTGCTTTCACCTGCTTCACCAGATTTTCTTCTTTTTCGGAATGACTCAGATTTCCTATCGAAAAATCAAAAAACTCCATGTTTATAATAAAATCAGGGTTTTCCAAGCCTTCACTTTCTGCCTGGAAAGCTGAATAAAAATTTACAAAACCGCTGGGTCCATATTGCTTGTTCAGGTATGCCGATATCTGATTGTAAAAGAATTCGGATGTCAGCCGGTATTTCTGCACTGCAACAGGAATGGCTGCGAGTACAACTTTTATTGTTGCCATCTCCTTTGCAGTATCCATTAATTCCAATACATTTTTATACCCGGAAACGAAGCGATCGGCTGCATAAAAATGATCAAAGGCAATGCGTGCCGATTCACGTGTTCTCCTGTCAAGTTCAGTCAACCCTGCAGAATATCTTTCCTCAGCAGCTTTCTCATATACCGAATTCAGCTCAGTAGTATAAGACTTAGGATTACTTATAATTTTTCTTGCTGATGGTGTGCTTCTGATTTCTTCCGACAGCAAATTAACCTGACTCATTAAATCTGCTACCCGTTCAAATTTATGAACGGAATTTGAAGAAAGTGCCAAATCCATTTCTTCTTGCGACCATTCCAGCGCATATTGGTACCCTTCTTTTAAAACTTTTATAGCTTTTTTATTTTCGGGCGAAGATTTAAGCCGCTCTACTGCTTTTAAAACTGCTGAAAAATAATCCCCTTTCTGAAGTGCTTTTTTACCTGAAGAGCATGAGCCAAGTAAAATTACCGAAAGGTATAGAATGAAAAATGCTCTGTTCATTTTAGTTCATTTGAATAAAACCACAAATTTAAGATTTTTTACAACTCACTCCTTCCTGCCAAAGAAAGATGTAAAAATTTTTCGCAGGCTTTCCAAAATCACACCTCGAATCAGTTATAATTGGAGAAGTTGGCCGAGGATGCTAAAATCCCTTACAACAAAACAGCCTTTTCAGGAACCATACTGGCTATAAATCAAATTTCAAAAGAAGAAGTAGATGCTGCTTTTCAACAGGCTAAAAATTATGGTGCCGGAGATTTAAGTAAATCGCATAATACCTTCTGGAGAGGATACTTTTTGCCGACGCCCGAGGGAATATATAAGAAGTTGCGGGCTCCAAAACAGGAGTTTGACGATAAGGGAAGCCATAAAGATCAATTATCAGGCAGATGATCATTTACCACCTGCCTGATAATTAATCCTTATTTTTTAGGGATATTTTCCAATGTAGCTAACAAAAAGTCCCAAAACTTTTGGACACTTTGAATATTCACCTTTTCATCAGGTGAATGAGGAAAACGAATAGTCGGACCGAATGAAATCATATCCCAATTTGAGTATTTTCCTCCAAGTATTCCACACTCAAGACCAGCATGAATGGCCTTTACTTCCGGAATCTTTCCAAATTTCTTATGGTAAACCTGTTGCATCAGTTTCAGGATTGAAGAATCGAGGTTAGGTTTCCAACCTGGATAAGCTCCGGTAAAAAAAACCTTTGCCCCCGCAAGGGTTAAAACCGATTCAATGCGTATGCCCAATTCAATGCGGGCGGAATCAACTGAACTACGCATAAGGCATGCTCCTTCAACAGTACGGGTTTTTGAATCGGACCTCACAATTGCCAGGTTAGATGAAGTTTCTACCAGGCCTTTCATTGAATCGCTCATCCTGATAACTCCATTGGGGCATGCAAGAATGGCTTTTGTGATATTAGCCTGCGAATCTGCATCGATTATGGCAACCGGTAATTCGGTTTCCTCAACCTCAATTTTCAAATCGGGTTCGGTTGCCGAAAGTTCTGATTTTATAGTTTTCGCCAATTCATATACAGCAGAGATATAATCCCCACTTCTGACTTGTTCACAAACAACAGTTCCAAATGCCTCTCTGGGAATTGCATTCCGAAGACTTCCAGCATCGACATGAGACAACCGTACACCAAAATCGCTAAACCCTTTATTCAAAATCCGGAAAAAAATTTTGATGGCGTTCCCCCGCTGAAGAATTATATCCATTCCGGAATGTCCTCCTTTTAACCCTGTAACATTAATATTAAAGGCAGCAACATCTAAAGGAGCTTCTTCTTCCTTGTAATTAAATGTAAAATTCACATCTTCTCCACCCGCACATCCTACATATAATTCTCCTTCGTCCTCCGAATCGGTATTAATTAGTATATCGCCTTTAAGAATTCCTTTCTTTATACCGTTGGCTCCATCCATCCCGGTTTCTTCAGTGGCTGTAAGCAAAACTTCCAACGGACCATGTTTTAAACTGCTGGATGCAAGAACAGCAAGAGATGCAGATACTCCAATGCCATTATCGGCTCCAAGGGTTGTACCATTTGCGGTTACCCAGTCACCATCAACAAAAGCTTCAATGGGATCGGCAGCAAAATCATGTTTCTTATCGCTGTTTTTTTGGGGAACCATATCAAGATGCCCTTGTAAAATCACTCCCTTCCTGTTCTCCATTCCTGGGGTAGCCGGTTTTCTTATTATTACGTTACCTGCTTCATCCTTGAATGTTTCAAGATCGAGATTCTTACCAAAATTTACTGCCCAGTCCTGGATTTCTCCCTCATGCTTCGAAGGCCGGGGAATTTGTAACATCTGATCAAAAATCTGCCAGATTTCGTTGGGTTGGATTTCCTTAATTTCTTTCATATCAATTACTGATTTATATTTGGCAATTCAAGTCCATATCCTTTCTTTTTGTTCTCTGCTTTTAACAGAATTGCAACGATTATCGCTAAAATGGTCAGACCAACAAAAATCATCCACGTTGTCTGATAATTGTAAGTTACATCCTTTCCTGCAGCTTTGGCAGCAGCAACTCCCGAATTAGTGCGGTCAAGAACAACACCTACTGCCAGTGGGATACCCCAAAGCCCAAAATTTTGCACCCAAAAAATAAGAGCATAAGCACTACCAAGTTGCTTATCAGGAATAATTTTAGGTACCGATGGCCACATGGCAGATGGCACAAGGGAAAATGAAATTCCCAAAAGCAAAACATTAAAAAATGCCGCAACAACACTTGTAATCATGGGCAGGTAAAAAATTACATGGACAATAAATAATAAAACGGCTCCTAAAATCATAATGGAAGCACCTTTCCCTTTTCTGTCATATATGCTGCCGAAAATTGGAGTTAACAGCATAGTGCCAAAAGGCACAAGGCTTGGCAGAAGCCCTGCCCATTTCTCGCTCACTCCAAATTTATTTACCATTAAATCGGGTCCATATTTGTAAAATGGGAAAACAGCAGAATAAAACAAAACACAAAGCAGTGCTATGTACCAAAACCCCTTATTGGTAATTATAATTCCAAAATCTCTTAATCTGAATAACTCATCATCGGAAGAAATGTTCAGCTTGATTTGCATATCCAATTGTTTATCTTTTATATTGTAATAAACAAATCCAATCAGACCTATAATCAAAAATACAAGCGCAATTAAAATATAAAGCGGCACATTATATTTGGTTGCAACGGCAGCTCCAAAAGCTAAAGGGGCAAATGAACCTAAACGTGCAATAGCTACCTGCATTCCCATTGCAAGTGCCAGTTCCTTCCCCTTAAACCATTTGACAACAGCTTTTGAAACTGTAATTCCGGCATACTCAACGCCTACACCAAATAACGCATAACCAAATGCAGCGAAAAATACCTGGGAATTTAAACCAAAAATAACTTCATCGATCGGAAACAACCCTTTAAAGGCCGCCCATTTTATTGCTCCACCCACAATCATTATCAACACCGATGTAATGGTACTAAACCTGATACCAAATCTGTCAAGTAAAACACCCACCAGAATAAGCATTACAAAAAATACATTAAACCAACCGTATGCGCTGGTAACCATACCATAATCAGCACTGTCCCATCCATACACCCTTTCAAGTATTGGTTTTAAAGGAGAAATAACTTCTGTAAAAAGATATCCGGCAAACATGGTAAAAGATAAAATTACCAGCATTGTCCAGCGCATGCTCTTGGAATCTCTTAATGTCAACTTTGGTTCATTCATTTTTAATCATTTAAGAATTCATTTTTTTATTGATGGGTAAAAGTAAAAAAAAAAGATGCGATACACATGAACATTCCAGTAGGTTGGGAGATTATTATCCCGCCTTCTCACACCAAAGTATATGCTTCCGCATAAGGCGGTTTAAATTAATTCTTTAAGCGACCGTAAATTAATGATAAATTCAACAAGCCCTACTCTTCATCAAACCTTTCCCAATGCGGGGCAGCCTGATTTAGCCAATGTCACTCAAGGAACGACTGCATTGTAACAGCTTGTTTACATTATCTTAACCTGTAACATCGACATTTCCTGCGTATCCAGCTATCAGAATTCCTTTATAGTATTAGGGATGCTTAAAACAACCATCCCTCCTTTTATATACTATTTTTTAATAATCGATTTTACTGCCCCCGTTTCAGGATGTATTTCAATACGATATTCTCCGAATAGAAGCTCTTCCGGGATGGGAGCTACCTGCCCAAACTGTGGCAGCAATATTCGCGTTGAGGCTATGGTATTCAATTCATAAATCAGGTGAACATTTGCCACAACAGGCATCCGGTAAAAAAGACCGCTTGATCCCGCATCAGGGTTATCTGAAACAGCAAGCTTTGTATATTTAGAGATCAAGGCTTTTTCAGGCTCTATTCTCAGCATAACCGGTTTACCTGAAAGATTGGTGGCCGGTAACACACCTCCTTCTTCTGAAAACCTAAAAACTACCTCTCCTTTTTCAGATGACGAGGCCGGAATAAAATTAAATCCAAACTTCTGCTTTTCATATTTAGTCCTTCCGGTAAAAAGGCTCAGATAATCCTGTTCGATTTTTTCAAGCTCCTTTATACTTACTTCATAGGCTTTCCCATCTGGATGAAACTCATCCAGCAAACCGGAGGCTATTTGAAAACGGGTGTTACGACTTTCAAGAATCCGCCTTGCAGCCTCAACAGCTTTATCTTCTTCACTTACACGCACCGGGCGATAGTTATTTGTTGAATCGCCCTGCGTATAAAAGGGTGAATGATTAAATCGCGAGAAATCAAAATCATCCTCTTTTAATTCCTTGGAAATATAGGTAAAGGTTGTTGATTGCATACCTTCCGTTAAATTCCGATCTGAATTTACTCCGGCTAAACATCCCGAAGGAGTTAAATCAACTAAAAATGCGGCATCACCTATAGCCTTATATACCTGATCGGGATCAGGCTCAGTAAATGTATCAAACTCAACATTGCTGATAACCCACTTTACAGAAGATGTATTTCGAGCGTTTGTAATTCCCAGCAATTGGGGTGCATATGGAGCATACGGCCCTGGTTCGAAAATTTCTTTAACTGCTTCTACGTATATTTCCAATCCCGTTCTGGGTAGGGCATAGGTAATTCCTTCAGTAAAAACAGGAGTTGCTCCGGCTTCGGTTTGTTTTCTTTTTTGTCCGATAGCCGGTAAAGCCAAAATAACAATTAAAATAAAAATCAAGTTCCTCATTATTCTCTGTTTAAATAAAGACCTAAAAATAGAATTTTTATTGCGTATTTCAAGAAAAAAGTTGGAGTTCAATTCTCTAAAGCTCTACAGCAAATGAATCGTTTTACAATATTAGAAAAGCATCTCCCAGTGATTCTGCAACATCTCCGGCAGTTAAAGCATTTGCAGATTTTTTCTGTACAGCCAAATCGCCTGCCAGTCCATGAAGATAAACTCCCGCAATAGCTGCATCCTGAGCAGGAATATTTTGAGCAAGCAATCCCAGTATAAATCCTGTAAGCACATCTCCACTGCCAGCTGTTGCCATTCCAGGATTCCCAGTTGAATTGAAAAATAATTTACCATTGGGCAACGCCACGGTTGTATAAGCTCCTTTCAACACAATGATAACATTCAATTCTGCCGACATTTGCCTTTGCTTCTGTATACGTTCCCATGAATTGGCCGTTTCCCCGGCCAACCTTTTAAATTCTCCCGGATGGGGTGTCAGTATAGTATTCGCCGGCAACATGTTAAACCATGCTTTATTTTCAGAAATAATATTCAATGCATCCGCATCGAGCACCAACGGCTTATTTGATTTAGAAAGAAGTTCATGTAAAGCTTTACATGTATTGCTTTTTTTTCCTATGCCCGGTCCTACCCCAACAGCAGTAAACAGAGTTAAATCAGGAAAATCGGTAAATATGGAATCGTGTGCATCAATACTTGCCATTGCCTCCGGAACAGCTGTCTGAATGATTGAATAGCCCAAGCGCGGCACATGTGTTGTAAGCAAACCAGCACCGGCCCTCATACAGGCTCTCGATGATAAAACGGCAGCCCCCATTTTCCCATAACTGCCTGCAATGAGCAGGGCGTGACCATAAATTCCTTTATGTGCAAATTTATTCCGTTCCGGAAAAATATCCTTTACATCCTGTTTATCAATAAAATATATATCGGAATGTACCTTTTTCAATCCTTCAGGGTGCAAACCGATAGGTAGCGTTTCCCATTTTCCTGTAAATCGCTCATTTTCGGGAAATAAAAAACTTATTTTAGGAAACTGAAATGTCAGAGTATAAGTAGCCCTAATAATTCTTTCGGAACGATTTTTCGAATTATCCTCCCCCATTAGGCCGCTGGGAATGTCGATAGCTACCACCAGATTTGTCAGCTCATTAATCTTCTGAATAACTTTTACAGGCAACCCTTCCAAAGAATGAGTTAATCCTGAACCAAACAAACCATCAATAATGACATCTGTAACTTTAATCTCTGGAAAGTCCTCAATCCGTGTAAGTTCTTTTACAATTACCCTTCCCTGTTCATGAAGACGTTTGCGGTTGATTGCTGGTGAATCTTTTAAATCTTTGCCAATACTGACAATATATACTTCTGCCTGAAAGTCAAGACCGGCAAGTTGCCGGGCAACAGCAAGTGCATCCCCGCCATTGTTACCTGGACCGGCAAAAAAAATCATCTTTTGTTCGGTTGAAAAATGCTGAACCAGCCAATTCGTAACCTGCAGTGCAGCACGTTCCATAAGATCAACATCAGCTACAGGTTCATTTTTAATGGTAAACTTATCAATCTCCGCAATCTGTTTGGTCGTAAATAACTTCATCAATTGAAATTTTAATTTTTAACCGGGGATTTCATAAGGTCAGCGGAAACCCAGTTCCCCGAAAAAGCTACCAAAATTTAAGAATTCATATCAAATATATTAAAAACAAAGAAAAGAATTGCAAAAATTATAATCAACAAAATAAACCCGGATGCCAGATAAATAAACCTCTGGATTTCTTGATTTTTTCTTTCCAGCGTTTTAACTTTCATTATTTTTTGTATCCGATCTATCACTTTATCAAGTGTAATCTTATCCTTTATGATATAATCATAAGCACCAAATTTAATAGTATTTACCGCTACCTCCATGTCCTCATGGCTGGTAAGAAATATAAATTCAGGTGTGGCATCAATTTTTTTTACCTGACGCAATACATCCACGCCATTCATTTTCTCCAAAAAATAATCCTGAATAACGACATCCGGCACTGATCCTTTTTTTATAGCTTCAACACATTGCTCTCCCGAATAAAAAGGTTCTACATGAGTATAGCCCTGCTTGTTCAGGAATTCTGTAATCAGCTTGTTATAAACTTTATTATCTTCTACAACAAAAATCAGGTTGTTTATTATCTTCGACATCTGGCTATCTTTTTAATCATAGTTACAATAAAAGTAGAACTTATATTGCAGGAACAATAGAACAGAGAAAGAAAATAAATTTTCGATATAGGACTTTCACTTATAAACATGATTTTAATCAGTCTTTAAGAGGAGGATCCCACTCTATTTTTGTTGATTCTTAAAATAAACTTTATACAAAAATTTAATGTTCAAAAATCATCCTAAAGGGTTAGTTGTAGCCTTCTTTGCCAACATGGGAGAACGCTTCGGATTCTATACCATGATGGCAATTCTAGTTTTATTTTTGCAGGCTAAATATGGAGTAAATGCAGAAACTGCAGGCAGCATATACAGCTGGTTTTATTTTGCTATTTATGCTCTGGCTTTGCTTGGTGGTATTCTTGCCGATGCCACAAAAAAATACAAAACTGTTATTTTAAGTGGCATTATAATTATGTTTTTTGGATATCTCATGATGGCTATTCCGGGAATGCCACTTTCACTTACTGTAATCTTCCTAATGACCATTGCACTGGGAAATGGTCTTTTCAAGGGGAATCTCCAGGCAGTGGTCGGGCAGATGTACGACAATCCGAAGTATGAACATCTCCGTGATAAGGCTTATCTCATCTTTTATATGGGGATAAATGTGGGAGCCTTCTTTGCACCCTTCGCTGCTACAGCTATCCGCAACTGGTGGCTGAATACCAACGGATTTATTCATGACGGCAGCCTTCCGGCCATGTGCCATATGGTATTGAGCGGTAAGTTAACCAATTCCACCCGATTTGCCGAACTTGCAAATGCTGCATCTTTGAAGGGACCGGTAACAGATCTTGAGAAGTTTAGTCGCGAATATATAGAAGTGTTCTCACAGGGGTACAATTATGCCTTTGCTGTTGCTGCCGGAGCAATGCTGATATCTTTGCTGGTATACATCATCTTCAGCAGGCATTTACCTAAAAAGGAAGTAAACACAACATCACATGATGTTAAAGTAGAAAAAGGATTCTCAAAAATGGGGATATCCATTGGTGCCATGGCAACTGTTTCCCTGGCAGTTTATTTCATCTTCGGAAATGTTGATATTGGTTTTGCCTTTGGATTGTTTGCCGGCTTTGTTGCCTGGATACTCCAGGTTTCCACCAGGCAGGAAAGGCCTCGGGTAACTGCATTGCTGCTGGTGTTTGTAGTAGTTATTTTCTTTTGGATGTCGTTTCACCAGAACGGACTTACACAAACCATGTTTGCCCGCGATTATACCCATCAGTCAGTAGGTCCTTTTACATTCCTGTTCTTCAGGCTCGATTATATTCTGGTTTTTATTGGTGCGGTTGTGGGACTGGTATTGCTGGTGAGAAAAAAATCAGAAACAAAATTACGGATCCTTGGCGGAACTTTATTTGCCGGACTAGGATTCCTGACATGGTATTTTTACAGCAGGGAGGATGCCAGTAATGCAATTGCCCCTGAAATCTTTCAGTCCTTCAACCCACTTTTTATCGTATCATTAACCTTCCTGGTTATGGGCATATTTAACTGGCTTGCCAACCGCGGCAAAGAACCTTCGACACCTAAAAAAATCGGAATAGGAATGATAATAGCCTCGGTTGGTTTTTTAATTATGCTTGTGGCTTCGCTCGATGTGGTTTCCCCGATGCAGCTACAGGGGGAACCAGTCCCTGATGCATCCAGAGTATCTCCTTACTGGCTGATGAACAGTTATCTTGTTTTAACAATTGCCGAATTGTTTTTAAGTCCGATGGGGCTGTCTTTTGTTTCCAAAGTTTCACCTGTCCGTTTTCAGGGACTCATGCAGGGTGGGTGGCTTCTGTCCACTGCAGTGGGTAATAAGTTGCTGGGAATAGGCAGTTATTTTTGGGACAGACTTGAGCTGTGGCAACTTTGGGCAATTTTTGTGCTGTGCTGTCTGGCATCAGCAGCATTTATTTTTGCCATAATGAAACGATTGGAGAGGCTTACCCGATAACATTTCTTCGTAAAAAAGCTGCCGGTTAAATTTTCTGATTTCTTCTGCTTATTTTTTTCAGTACGGTTTCGGCTGAAAATAAATTGAGGGTCATAATTCCCGATAATTTAATTAATTACAATTTGTTCATTTCTTCTTTTAGCCAGCGTGGCCTGTTGGTAGTAATGGCTTTTACCCCCAGTTCAGTCATCTTTTTGGCGACGCCAGGCTCATTAACAGTCCAGGTAAGCACTTCAATCCTATTTTCCTTTGCCAGTGCCATTACTTCTTGATCAACAATTATGTAGTTCAGGTTAACTCCTGCAAGCCCATTAGCTGCCACATCTGCTATTTTTTCCTTTAATCCGCTTTTTGATGAGCTTAACCAATAGCATTTATTTTCCGGAAATTCTTTTTGTGCATCAAGAATAGTTCTCCAACCAAAACTAATAAATACAATTTGAGATTTTTTACCGCTTTTTTCCAAACTTCTCTTTAGGTGAGGAAGTATTTCACTGTCGCTTTTTATTTCAACCACCAAAAATTTACCTTCAGGTATCGTTTCAATAATCTCCGACAAAAAAGGCATTTTTTCTCCTTTATATCTTTCATCTTTCCAACTGCCCACATCCAAATTCCGCAATACCAGCGAGGGGGTATTTCGTATTACCATATTCTTTTTACCGGCCGCTGTTCTTTTTGTATCCTTATCATGATTCACCATCACGCGGTTATCTTTTGCCAAAAATACATCCACCTCCACCGCATCGGCTCCCAACTCCCAGGCAAGGCTGGCAGCAGCAACTGTATTTTCCGGTGCCAGGTAAGATGCCCCTCGATGCGCTATAATTGATGGTTGTGCATACAACCCACATCCGAATAAAACAAAAATCATTATCAAGTAAATTTTCATCGATTCTATATTTTTTATCCCGAAGATAATAAGGAAAAAAGGATTAACCTTTTTTTCAGCAAAAAAAATGTAGTTTTACCCCCTAGTATTATCGGTATTGAACAGGAGCCTTTTGATTTAATATGGGAATATTCTTTTTAAAACAGTTGGCCAGGTTGCCATTTTGGCTGCTTTACCTGATTTCCCGCCTTCTTTTTATTGTGATCTTTTATGTTATAGGATACCGCAAAAATGTAGTTTATAAAAACCTGCGAAATGCTTTCCATGAAAAATCGGAAAATGAAATCAGGCAAATTGGGAAGCAGTTTTACAAACATTTTAGCGAATTAACCCTTGAAATAATCAAATTGCACGAAATGAATGAAGACGATTTTAAAAAGCGAATGATTGTAAAAAATACAGAAATGCTGCTTCGTTATTTCGAACATGGGAAAAGCCTCATTATCCTGACTATGCATTACAACAACTGGGAATGGAGCAGTTGTGTCGCACTTTACCTGAAGCATAAACCACTTGGAGTATACAAACCGCTGCACAATAAAAAATACGACAAATACCTTAATGAAAACAGGTCACGAATGGGTGTTGAAATGATTCCCAGCCATCAGGTTTTGCGTCGGATTGTAAAGGCCAGAAAAAACGATGAAACTTTCCTGCTTTGGCTGGCCGGTGACCAAACCCCTCCCCGGTACCATAAGTTCTGGTTGAAATTCTTTAATCAGGATGCTTTGTTTTACCCCGGCCCTGTAGCTATTTCCCGTCGCTATAATTATCCTGTTATCTTTCAGAAAATTATTAAAAAAGGCAGAGGTAAATATGAAACATCATTTGAAGTATTGTTTGAAAATCCGAAAAATTATACCGATGCCGAAATTATGAAAAAATATATAGGAAAGATGGAAGAAACCATCAGAGAACAACCTGAATATTATCTTTGGTCGCATAGACGATGGAAGCACAAAAGACCGAAGAGGGTTGCAATAAAGGATTAACATTTTTTTCTGGATTTTCATATTTATCTCGATGGGAAAAACAACAAATAACCGGCTGAATAATACAACAGACGTACCTGGTTTTATTCCAGACGACGAACGTTACAGAGAAGGGTTTCTTAAAAAAAACCTGAATAAATTGCTTGCAACTTTTCTTTACCTTGTTTCACTTCTTCCATTCAGTATATTATACCTCATTTCCGATTTTTTCTACATTATAATCAGGTATGTTTTTCGATACCGGCATAAAATTGTAAAAGAAAACCTGAAATATGCCTTCCCAGAAAAAACTGAAATAGAAAAAAAACAAATTGCCCAACGGTTTTACCGCCATTTCACTGACCTGATGATGGAAACAGTTAAACTGCACAGCATAAGTGAAAAGGAAATCTATAACCGCATTCAGTACGAAGGACTTGATTTGATCAACAACTACTACCACGAAGGTCGGGGAATTATCATTTTTGCCATGCATCATAACAATTGGGAATGGTGCAGCTCTATGATGACTCAAGTAAAGCACCGGGGATTTATGATTTACAATCCCATAAGGGGAAACCAGGCAATGGAAAAATTTCTCCTGCACTCACGCGAAAAATGGGGCGGAAAGTGTATTCCTGTGCATTTGTCGGCGAGAGTAGCCCTTGGATTTCATCAAAATAAAATTCCTGCAGGAATATGGTTGGGTGCTGACCAGACACCGCCTGCCACTTCAAAGTTCTGGACTGTCTTCCTGAACCGGGAAGCCCCCTTCTTTTCGGGACCCGAGAAAATTGCAGCCAAAACCAACCAGCCTGTTTTCTTTCAACACATGACCAAAATTAGTCGTGGTCGTTATATCGCCCGGTTCATACCGCTGATAGAAAATCCGGCAAGCATGGATCAAAAAGAAATTTTGTTGACCTACGTTAGAAAGATGGAAGAAGTTATCAGAGAGGAACCCGAATATTACCTTTGGTCGCACCGGCGCTGGAAACATAAACGTCCGGAAGGAATTCCACTTTCATCTTTTTAACTCCTGTTTGGCAGGTACTGCTGTTTTTATACCTGCCCTACAACATGAATGACAGGCTTATCAAATAGAATTCTTAACCTCCCTGCATAAAAAAGAGCTTGTTATTACGGGCAATAACAAAAGGTCTCCACCATAAACAGAAGCAAGTAAGGACCCTGGTACAGATCACGTTTCATTTGAGAAAGGTCAGTTCTGCCTTCGAAAAAGATCCTCCAACTTATCTTCCAATAAATATTATAATTTTATGGGGCAAATATGACAAATAAGTTACCCAATATCTATCTGTTTAATGCCACTTGTGAGATGGCTGTTGCCAACGGCCACACTTCATGGCAGCCTAATCTCCTGCTTCAGAAAATGGAAGAAGAACTGGGCGCGTTGCCACTTTTTTTTGCCCGCCCGAATGATGCTTTACTGGTAAAAAAGGTTCCGTCGCAGAAATATCTGGAACAGCTTGAAAAGGCAGGAATCAAACCTCCTTCATTTATTAAGATAAACGATCTTAATAAAAATACCCTGTTTTTAACTGCCCCCAAAAAATGTTTACTTCCCTGGGGATGGAGCCCGGCAGCACATAAACTGCTGGACCTTTTGAAGCCCTCCTGTTCGCAAGAATTTAATTCCTCACCGGTTGCAGTCTGGAAACCATTTTACAGGGAAATCTATTCAAAAAAGTTTGCCCTTGGTATATTGAATAAGGTTCTGCCCCGGTTGCCGGAGGGAAAGACTATTCCTCAGGAATTTGTCCCTGAAATCTGCACAACCAGGCAGGAAATAGAAGAACTGATTGCCAGGTGGGGCAGGTTAATGGTAAAAGCTCCATGGAGCAGTTCAGGACGGGGACTTCAGCCCATTAAAAAAACACCGGTTCCACCAAAATTATGGGAAAAGCTTTTGGGGATTATCAATGAACAGGGATATGCAATGGTTGAACCCTATCTGGATAAAGTACTTGACATGGCCCTTCTGTTCAGCTTATATAAAGGAAAGGTGCATTATGTAGGTATCAGCCGGTTCTTTACCGATGAAAATGGGAAGTACCAGGGAAACTACCTAAACAACTGGCCTGATTGGATAGATAAGGAAGCAACAGAATTTGCTGAATCAATGTTGAAAAACCTGATTTCCTGCTTAAGTACGGCAATCGAAGACAGTATATTGGCAGAATACTATGAAGGAAGTTTTGGTATAGACACATTAATTTTTCGTGACAGAGAAAACCGGCTGCGTATAAACCCGTGTCTTGAAATAAATGTAAGAAAGACTATGGGGCTTCTGTCGCTTCATCTTGAAAAGCTGACAGTACCAGGCAAAAATGCGCTTTTTAAATTCCATTTTCAAAAGGAAAAAAACTTCAGCATCTTTCAAAAAGAAATGCTAGAAAAATTCCCAATGCAGTTCACTGAAAATCGTTTGGATTATGGATTTTTTCCTCTCACACCTGCAAGTGAAAATACCTTGTTCGGAGCGTATCTCCTTTCTGATGATACCATTTTATAACCTAATCTGAAAATACTTTTCAACTAGGAGACCTTTTTGTCTTTTAATAAAATATTTTTACCTTTGAGCCATTCATTTAATACTAAAAAGTTATGACGATTACATTAAACACACCTGTAGGCGAAATTGTAAAAAACAATTTTAAAGCTGCGACCCTTTTTCAGGCAAATAAAATCGACTATTGTTGCAACGGGCATCAAACCATATCAGAAGCAAGCAAAAAAGCGGGTATTGAAGCCAACGCTCTGGTCGATCAGCTGGCTTTGATTCTTCAGGATAATGATCCTGATGCCGAATATATCAACAATCTTGATCTGATAGATTTGGCTGATTACATTGTTAAACGGCACCATTCCTATGTTCAGAAAAACATCCCTTTTCTGAAACAAAATCTGAATAAAATAGCAGAAGTTCATGGAGGAAACCATCCGGAACTTGCTGAGGTAAGGGATCATTTTTTTGTTTCGGCAGGTGAATTGACCATGCACATGCAGAAAGAGGAACTTGTTTTATTCCCTTATATCGGGAAAATGGAACAGGCTAAAAAGGAAAACAAATCGCTCCCGCTTTCAGCTTTTGGATCAGTATCCAGCCCCATCTCCTCAATGATGATTGAACATCAGAATGAGGGAGAGCGATTTGAAAAGATTTCATTACTCACAAATAACTACCAGGTACCGAAGGATGGTTGTACAACTTACGATGTTACGCTAAAACAACTGGCCGATTTCGAAAAAGATTTGCACAAACACATTCATCTGGAAAATAATATCCTGTTTTCTAAAGCAAAACTATTGGAAGAAAGTTTTTAATTTGCGTACAGTATGAAAAAAACACCTGTTCCTGTATCAGGCATTTTATTCTTTTGGGCAGGATTTGTCAGTTCCATCAGTTTTATGGAGGCGTGGCTAAAATTCCAGGCGCCCGGGGTTACCATAGAGACGGGTCTTAGCATAGGCATGTTGATTTTTCGGTCTTTGAACCGAATGGAATGGGTGTTTGTTTTTCTTTTAATTTTTGGAATGCTACCACTAATGAAAAGAACAACTAAAAAGTTTCTGATTTTAGCCGGAAGCATTGTGTTAATTCTCCTTATTCAGACTTTCCTTTTACTGCCTGAACTCAATGAGAGGGCGGAAATGATTATTGCAGGAAATGAACCGGGAAAATCATCTGTACACATGCTGTTTGGAATAGCTGAAGTGAGTAAAGTTTTAATCCTTCTTTATCTTGGATTTTACTCCACAAGGTTGTTTCAGGGCAGAGGTAGGAAAGAATATAAAACTCATAAGGTTTAATTTGAAAAACATTTGACTATGACCACCAAATACAGGCCGGTAGACCCCGATTATTATGAGATGATTGAAGCAGAAATGACTGCCGGAAAAAAAGCTGTTATCCATTATTTTAAAAACGAAAATACCATAGGTGAAGAAAAGGGAAATATAAAGGAGATAACTGCCAATCATAAAAATGAGGAATTTGTTTCCCTTGAAAATGGTAAAGAAATTCGAATTGATCGAATTATTGTAGTAAACGGCAGACCTGGTCCTGCTTACGATGAATACGACAGCTATGCTTTGGCCTGCCTCGATTGCATGGGAGGGATGGATTGAAGCCGGCGGTCCCACCAGAATTCTTAAAAGTGGGAACATATTAATTAACTTCATTTTCTATGCAGCAGCCTATCCTCAATCCGTGCCACCAGCTCTGAGGCAGTGGCTTTAACAGGAATCCAATTTGTAAAAAGAAATATTATTCCTTCTTTCAGAGGTGTATCATTTTTTTGTAAATTACTCCCATCTAATAAATTCAGACAGACGAAATAAAATGACTAGTGAAGAAAAACCATCTGGGGAATCAAAAAAAATATCGAAAAAGGTATATAAAAAGGAGCTAAAAAAACTTCAGATAGAGCTGGTTAAGCTTCAGGAATGGGTTAAACGAAAGGGATTAAGGGTAGTTGTTGTATTTGAAGGAAGAGATGCTGCCGGTAAGGGAGGAACCATTAAACGAATTACTCAGGTTTTGAATCCGAGGATTTGCAGAGTAGTTGCATTAGGTACCCCCACCGAAAAGGAAAAAACACAATGGTATTTTCAGAGGTATGCAGAGCATCTGCCGGCCAGCGGAGAAATGGTGATGTTTGACCGAAGTTGGTATAACCGTGCAGGAGTGGAAAAAGTTATGGAATTTTGTACCAACGATGAGTACTGGGAATTTTTACGTTCCTGCCCGAATTTCGAACGAATGCTGATCCGTTCGGGTATAATCCTTATTAAATATTGGTTTTCAGTAAGCGCCGAAGTACAGGAAAAACGTTTTAAATCAAGGAATGCCGATCCCACAAAGCGATGGAAGTTAAGCCCTATAGATTTAAAATCACGTGAGATGTACCTCGAATATTCTAAAGCCAAGGATGAAATGTTTGCCTATACCGATACCAAAATAAGCCCCTGGTATATGGTGGATGCTGACAATAAGAAAAGAGCCCGTCTGAATTGCATTCATCACCTGCTGTCGATGATTGAATACGAAGACCTCACACCCGATCCCATTGATTTTGCGCCCAGAAATGACCATAAAGGATATGTCAGGCCTCCGCTCGAGGAAATCACCTATGTTCCTGAAGTTTATTAGAAGAATTCAGGATTGACGACACCTTTGCCTAATGTTTCAGTTTTCAAGGGTCATGGTCATCTGGTACAAATGCCGCTCATGATTTTCCAGAAAATTCTGAAACAAAACCTCCTGGTCACTCCTTTCATAATTTCGCTGAATCAGCTCAAGATAGGCATAAGTCCATGGAATCTCATGGTACATTCCATCATCCTTTACCGTCACTTCTTCTTTTACTGCCAGCGTAGCTGTTTGTTGCAGTAAAGATTCACTGTTTCCCTCTATTTTGCGCTTCATGGGAATTCCGGCATGGGCCAGCGCCTGCGAGGTAGTTTTTATATCCGGCCATTCGGCCACTTTCTGGACATTCATCAGGGAAGCAAAATGGCTTGGGGCATTACCATGAAGAAGTACCCATGCAGCATAATGTGATACATCATTTATCTTAAGAATAGTTTCTTTATATGGCGGTGCCCAGGGACGCCGGAAATACTGAACCAGTTCTGTTATGAGAATTTCTGCAGCCTCATGGGTAATAGCACCGTCGGTTTTAAGCCTGTTCAACAATTCAATTCCCGTATCGGAAAGCAAATAAGGCGTATTGGCAATTATATCAGGAAAAAGCTGCTGACTCCACTCCGGCAATTGGGAAACTTCCAGCTGACTCACAAAAATTTTAGGCATCCCCACCACCAAAGGCTCAAAATGAACAGCTTTAATATTTTTAGCCGCAACGGAATATTTCCCCAAAGGCCTATAACCGAGACATTCAAAAATATGACGGATACCCCATATACCACCCGGCTGCTCGCCAGTATTTGTATTTAAAGTGCGGAATCCGATATGATCAATTACGACACCGCCTTTACGATGGATTACCATTTCATTGTACAAACGTGCATACAAAACCCGGTTAAGAAAACTTTCCCAAAGTTTTCCTGTCAATTCAGCTGTAACATCTTCTTTATTTCTTTTCATACTCTTTTAAACAGAAAAAGGAGCAACCGGGTTACCAAAAAAAATATGTTTAAAAGTATGAAAATGAAATTTTTTTATTCAGAGGAGGCAAAGAATCGGAAAAATTACAACAGTAGAACCGACCCTCAAATTAAAAATCAGATTGGTTCCAGGTCTTTTTTCTTATTTTTATTCATGAACTCCAATACTTCCTTTTTCGTGAAATGAGAAGTAGCACCAATTTTTGTGGCATTAAGGGCACCAGCTGCATTTCCGAAATTTAAAGCCTCCTGAAGCGGCTTTCCTTGCAAAAAATAATGGACAAAACCGGCAGAAAAAGCCATTCCTGAACCTATATTGTCTTTCATTTCTATTTTGAACCCTGAATCGAAAAATTCTCCTTCTGTTTTATGAAAAGCAAAAACACCGTTTGGTCCACGTGTGATGAGCACCAGGTCAAGCTGAAACCTATTTACCAGTTGCTCTCCAAAATGGCTTAACCCGCCTTTCATAAACTCCAGTTTATCGGAAAGAAAATCAATCTCCTTCTCCTTAATACGAACAACATGAGCCGACTGCAGCAAATGTTTAACCACTGCGACATTAAAAAAATGCTGAAACAATTTCAGGTCTAAAAATTTTAAAGAATCAGAGGACACTTTTATCAGTTCCCTGATGGTATTTTTTGATATGCCGAAACGCTGCGGCAATAATCCAAAAAACAGGCAATCGGCATCGCGGGCAAGTTTCAGGGCTTCGGGCGTAAATTCAATATGATCAAAAGCGACATCGGGAGTAACATTGAAAATGGGTTCACTCTTTTCATCAAAGGTAATGTTTACTGAGCCGGTAGGAAACTCTGTATCAATCTGTACGTTATTCACCAAAATTTCCAACTCCTGCAACCGCTGTATAGCTTGTTTTCCAAGGATATCATCCCCAACACGTGATAGCAGATGCCCTTCCTCACCAAATGAATTGCAGCGAAAAATAAAATTTGATGGAGTACCTCCCAATATCTTCTCATCGGGCAGAATATCCCACACAACTTCTCCGAATGCAACAATTTTTTTTCTCATGATTCCTTTTGCAGCCAACAAAAATAAGGATTAATTAACCAGGATTCAAATTTTTTAAAGGCTGCATTATCATAAAAAATGTAAACGAAAAATTGCACGAAATTTTAAATTCCATTGCGCCATACCCGAAATGCCATTTACCTGAAGATATTCCTCAGAATCTGCTTCAATTAATCAAAAGCCATTTTTTTACAGTACCGGTTAATCAGACAGATTACCACCAGGAGAGATTACCATCTAATCCGGTAAATGGCTAAAACCTCAACCTGCATTTCGTATTTTAATAAAAACACCATCGCTTGTTAACCCAATAATTCCTGTAAAAGGAGCATTTAAACATTTTTTTATACATTACGTTTTTTTTCAAAAGCAATTTATATGAATTTTCTGGCTCATTTGTATTTATCGGGCGATGACGACAAGCTGATTACCGGCAACTTTATCGGAGATTACGTTAAGGGAAAAAATTTCCTGAAGTATCCCGGAAAGATAAGGGAAGGTATCATCTTGCACCGCCAAATCGATTCATTTACCGACACCCATGCCTGCTTTCGGGAGGTTAAGGTGCCGTTCAGAGGAGAATTTGGATTGTATTCGGGAGTGGTAACCGATCTTGTTTTCGATCATTTGTTAGCCAGCCGATGGGAGAACTATTGCAACCAGCCGTTATCACAATTCGCCAAAAAAATTCATGCTGTGCTTCTATCAAATTTCCAGTATCTTCCGCTTCGTGTCCAGGGCTTTCTTCCGGTGCTTATAAAAAACCGACGGTTAGAATCGTATGCATGTTCTGAGGGAATTCAACAATCACTTGAAATAATGAGCCGCTACACAACCCTTCCTGAAAAAGCAGACAAAGCAATTGAAATCATGCAACTCAATTTTGCTTTCATTGAAAGCCGGTTCACAGCTTTCATGAATGATCTTATAGCCTTCGCTGAAAAAGAAACCGGACGGATAATAAAACATCCCCCACCAGGCATGGAACGATCGGATTAGCTATGCCTGCATTTCATAAATGTTTTCATCGAAGAAAAATTTGGCTTCCCCGAAAGCCGGCTCCAGGTCGTCAATCCAGATGGCATCGGTATTGTATTTGGCAAAAAATGGTTTGCCAACCCATCCGGAATCGCGTCCCTGAAGAAAATTCAATACAAACACTTTCTGCCCTTTTACTTCTGAAATTCCCACTACCTGAACTTTTCCCGGATGACATGACATACTGGGACCTTTAACAGTGCGGCAGATACCGCTCACCTGGTTATATGCATTCCTGAAAATATGCCATGCCTGATTCAGTGTAACAGCAAAATAATCACGTGGTCCTGTATCTCTGGCAATAAACATATAATACGGAATAATACCAAGCTTCACCTGCTCTCTCCAGTTTTCAGCCCAGATATCGGCATTGGCATTAATGTGGCGCAACAGGGGAGACTGAGAACGAATCTGCACACCGACAGATATTAACCGTGCCACTGCTTCTTTTACAGCCTTTGTTTTTAGTTCCCCCGGATGGTTGATATGCGCCATTAAGGCAACATTAATACCTTTATTTTTCATTTTTTTGAACAGACGAATTAAATCACCTGCATCTGAATCGGTTGTATACCTGTAAGGCCAATAGGCCAGTGATTTTGTCCCTATTCGTATGTTTTTTAAATTTGGAATGTCTGCATTAACAAGAGCCTCAAAATACGACTCAAAAAAACGGGTTTTCATTATTGCAGGGTCACCCCCTGTAAATAAAACATCCGAAATTTCAGGATGAGCTTTTAAATACTTTACCAATGTATCGGCTTCTTTCATGGCAAACTTAAACTCATTCAATGCAAACTGGGGCCAGCGAAAACAAAAAGTACAATACGCATGGCATGTCTGCCCCTGTGTCGGAAAGAAGAGCATAATTTCACGATACTTATGTTGAATGCCATTTAGCTTTTTCCCCTCAAAAACCGGCACATTGCTTTCCTGTCCGGCTGGATTGGGATTCATATTCATCCTGATTTTCCTGACAGTATCCTGAACTTCCTTTTTAGGTGCATTCCTTCGCAGTAATGAGGCAATTGAATTAAAACTTTTTTTATCCAGCATCTCTTTTTGAGGAAAATTCAAAATAAAGGATGGGTCTGTTTCAAAATTATCCCAATCAATCAATTCATCCAAAACATAATTATTGGTTTTAAATGGCAGGACTGTCCCGACAACTTCAATGTTAAACTTCTCTTCTTCGGTTAAGCAGGCCATTTGGGAAATTTCCCTGAAATTGTGCAAAGAATACGACTTATACTCCATTATTGATACGGTTTTGAAAAGAATGCCAAAGCCACTCTTTTTAGGTTGAAAATATCCCCGGTAGAATTTCTATTCTATTAAAGAAAAAATGACGATTTTTTCAGAGTTTCGCGAATATACAAAATTCTGCCTTTATATAAAAATAAACCGCCGGCCATTTATGATATATTGCGCAATCAGTTAGCTCGACAAGTAATCAAAACGACTGGCATCGAGCCGAAGAAATATGAACAGTAAAATGGTAAATGCCCAGAGGGACGATCCACCATAACTAAAAAAAGGCAATGGAATCCCGATTACAGGCATCAACCCGATCGTCATTCCAATGTTTACCACAAAATGAAAAAACAGAATGACCGCCACAGAATAGCCATATATACGTGAAAATCCTGACCGTTGTCGTTCAGCCAGCATAACCAGCCGGATAAACAAAACTAAAAATAACAGCAAAATTACTGAAGTGCCTATAAAGCCCCACTCTTCACCTACGGTGCAAAAAATAAAATCGGTACTTTGTTCGGGCACAAAGTTGAATTTGGTCTGGGTTCCGTTTAAAAAACCTTTTCCCCAAAATCCTCCGGAGCCAATGGCGATTTTACTTTGATTTACATTGTACCCAATACCCAGCGGGTCAGATTCGATTCCAAACAATTCATTAATACGTGCCTGCTGATATGGCTCAAGTACTTTTTCAAAGGCAAAATTTACAGATATGGAAAATAAAACCGAACCAATCAGTACCAATGAAATCACTACATAACTCTTCAGGTGCTTCCGAAAGCTGTAAATTAAAATTATCAGGCTACCAAAAAGCAACATTCCTTCAAAGAGATGTTCCTTTTCATAGCCCGCTTTGGTTGCAAAATTTACTCCAGCAAGCAATATAAACGATAGTGTTAAAATTAAAATAACCCGGAAAAAATGAACTATCCCCTGATTGGTAATTAAAAACACTAGAAGTGCTAATCCTGTCAATACAGGAATCAGTATTGTGGAAGGCAATATCAGTGAAAAAATAAAAAGCAGGGCACCCAGAGTAGCAAAAAAAAGTACAATTTCCGACAAACCCTCGCGGTATAAGACCAAAATAAATACAAAATATACAAGAGCCGAGCCTGTATCGTTTTGCATTAAAATAAGTATTGCCGGTAAAAATATAATGCCGGCAATTAATGCCAGTGATTTAATGGATTTTAATTTAAATCCATACGAACTCATGTACTTCGATAGTGCCAGAGCAGTGGCAAATTTTCCAAATTCTGCAGGCTGAATACTCAAACCTCCAATAACAAGCCACGACTTTGAATTATTTACCTCGGTTCCTGCAAATAATACCATTATTAAAAGAAGAATAACCGATGCATAAATGTAATAGGAGAAAAAAACATAAAAATCAGTTTCAATTATGAGTATAATAAAGGCAATAAATAATGCTGCCCCAATCCACATTATTTGTTTGCCATAACGCTGTGAAATATCAAAAATGCTCTGGTGTCCCGAATCGTATACGGCAGAATATATATTAACCCAACCAATTAAAACCAGGACCAGGTAAAGAAGTATCGTAAACCAATCGATATTTGCCCAAAGGCTGTTTCTTTTTGCCATTCTACTTAGGTTGATTTGGGTTTAATAAATTGGCATTAATCATTCGTGCTTCCACCCATTTTCTGGAAGGTGAAATGGAATCGTTTAAATATTTTTCTACCAGCAGGCTGGCAATGGGAGCAGCATATCTGGCACCCCAGACTCCATTTTCAATATAAACTGAAATGGCTATTTTCGGATTGTCCATAGGTGCAAATGCCATAAAAACGGAATGGTCGGAACCTTGGTTATTCTGAACCGTGCCCGTTTTGCCACACATAACAACATCAGGAACTTTGATAAGCGAACCCGAAGATGACATCTCAACCGACATCTGCATTCCTTTAATTACCGGTTCGAAATGTTCTTCTGAAATTCCCACATTATTTTTTTCACCGAACCTTCCATCAATCACCGACCCTTCAATCCCTTTCACCACATGGGGTGTAAAATAAAATCCACGGTTTGCAATGGCCGCTGCATTATTTGCCAGCTGAACAGGTGTTACTCCCAATTCTCCCTGCCCAATGGCCATTGAACGTACTGTCAGAGGCCTCCAGCGCCCAACACCATAAATAGCATCATAATAGGCTACCTTAGGAAGACTTCCCTTTGATTCAACCGGAACATCCAGCCCAAGTTTACGTCCCATTCCAAATTTCAGTACATGTTCCCGCCATACGTTATACCCTTCGGCCGAAGTAGGATATTTTGCAATTATTGAACGAAAGGTATTCCATAAAAAAGGGTTACACGACTCCCTGATTGCCTCAACCACACCGAGCGGAGATACATGGGTGTGCGTGCAGCGGATAGGGGTGGACCCTTTGCCTGCACATGAAAAGCGGGTATTGACAGTAATACTTTGCTCCTCGAGGGCTATCAGTGCATTGATTACCTTAAAGGTTGATCCGGGAGGATATTCCGACAGAAGTGCCCTGTTAAACAATGGTTTTAAAGTATCGGCCAGCAGTTTCCCATAATTAACTCCACGTTGCCTGCCCACAAGCAAATTGGGATGATACCCAGGAGCACTCACAATGGCAAGTATCTCTCCGGTTGAAGGTTCAATGGCTACCACGCTGCCTTTCTTATTCTGAAGAAGTTCTTCGGCATAAAGTTGTAAATCGATATCGATGGAAGAAATAAGATTGTACCCCACCTTTGCAGGTGAATCTTCTTCACCTCCTAAAAAACTTCCCTGAATGCGGTTATGAACATCTACAAGAAATTTCTTTTTGCCTTTTATTCCCCGAAGCCATTCTTCATATGTTTTTTCAATACCGCTTATACCAATATAATCGCCCAGGCTGTAGTATGAATCCCTGGAAAGATCATCAGAGTTTACTTCTCCTACATATCCCATTACATGTGCCGCAACCGGGTAATTGTATTCTCTTAAAGTCCTCGACTGGGTATGAAATCCTTTAAACCGGTATATTTTCTCCTGCAAAACAGCATATGTTTCGGGTGCAATTTGTTTCACAATGATGGAAGGTTTATAACGGGAATATTCCCTTGCGGTTTTTATCCGGGCTTCCAGGTCTTTCTTTGTAATTTCAAGCAGATTACACAAATAAAGTGTATCAAAATTCTGCACTTCCCTGGGAGTTATCATTAAATCGTAAGAAGGCTTGTTGTGTACGAGAAGCTTCCCATTCCGGTCGTAAATTAAACCTCGTGCAGGATATTGAGTAACCTCCCGCAGCACATTATTGGTGGCAAAAACCTTATAAGTGGGATCTAGTACCTGCAACCTGAAAAGCATGGCAAAAAAAATAAATCCCACCAGAATGAATATGCCAATAATTATATATTTTCTTTTTGAAAATTTATTCACTCTCCTACTCCCTAAATATTAAAAACTGACTCAAAACAATGGTTAAAACCGAAAAAAATGAACTGAAAACTACCCTCAAAAATGTTGTCAGAAAGTGGGTGAAAGTAAAAAATTCAAGATAAAAAAACACAAAATGGTGTGAAAAAACCATAATTATGGTGTAGAGCAGAAACCAGGTAAATGAATTCTGTTTTAATCCGGGATATTCGTTTCTGTCTTCCTCCCGGTTTGAAATGGAACGGATAACAAATGGCCTGATAAAAGCAATAAAAACCGTTGCCGCGGTATGCATTCCAAGGCTGTTTGAAAACACATCAACAGAAAGACCTAGTAAAAATCCGCTAATGAGCAACAGGTAACGTGGAGTATGCAGTGGCAACAACATGATAAACAAAATGTAGATAAACGGATTGATATAACCACCAAAATGCACCTGGTTCAATATAAGTACCTGCACCAACACGAGCACAACAAACATAAATCCATATTTCAAAAGGCTACCCATTATCTTTCCTGAAAATATTCGAGTTGCTCAATTTCCTGTTTATCTGTTAAATCTACCACCTCCACATGCGACAACGACTTAAAATCGACCGAAAGCAACACATCGATGGAATAGTAATTTTCACCATCCGGTTTGGTAAAATTGCGGATGGTACCAATAAGGATACCCTCGGGAAAAATGGTAGAGTAACCGCTGGTAACAATTGTATCGCCGGCAGCAATTTCCACATGAAGGGGTATTTCCGAAAGTTTTGCAATCCGGTAATCGGTTCCGGGCCAATAAAGTGATCCATAGTATCCGCTGTTTTTAAGCTTTGCTGAAACACTCCACCGGCGGTTCAATACAGATAATCCCATGGCATACGATTCCGAAACCTGCCCGACTACCCCCACTATACCATTAGCTGAAATTATCCCCATATCAGGTTTAATCCCCTGTTTCTTTCCTTTATTCATGGTAATGTAGTTAAAGGATTGATTCACGGAATTACTGATGACCCGGGCCGTAATTAACCGGATAACAGAATCTTCCGGCAGAAAATCCTCATTCACGGAATCGGTACCTGCCACCAGTGGCCGATGGTTTTCAAAAAGCATTCGCAACCGTGCATTTTCATCGGCCAGCTCTTTATTATCTTTTAGTAATCCGAAATAGCCGGTAACAGCATTAAACATTTCATAAACATTCCCCGATATCCGGTTGGCAGAATTCAGATATTTTGCTCTTTGAAAACTGTTGTAATTAAAAACCATTGCAAGAGCAAGGGTTTCCAACAGAATAAAAAGCACAAAAGCATGATTTTTCAGTAAATACCTGAATAGGCTCCTCATTTTTCAATGTATACCTGTTTATCAACGAATCAGGAATGAAAACTTATCTACATTTTTTAATGCCACACCGGTTCCCCTTACCACAGCCCGCAGCGGATCTTCGGCAACACGGAAAGGAATACCGATTTTATCGGTTAACCGTTTATCCAGACCCTTAAGTAATGCCCCCCCACCTGCCAGCCAGATACCTTTTGACACAATATCGGCATACAATTCAGGAGGTGTTTGCTCCAGAGCACCCAATACTGCAGTTTCAATTTTTGAAATTGACTTTTCAAGGCAGTGGGCAATTTCCTGATAGGAAACAGGCACTTCAATGGGGAGTGCAGTCATTTGATTAGGCCCCTGCACTATATAATCGGCAGGCGGATCCTGCAGCTGCGAAAGTGCCGAACCCACATGTATCTTTATTTCTTCAGCTGTTCGTTCTCCAATCTTGATGTTGTGCTGGTGGCGCATGTACTCCATGATGTCTGCAGTAAGATCATCACCTGCTATACGAATGGATTTATTGGTAACAATACCTCCAAGCGAAATAACTGCAATTTCAGTAGTTCCGCCACCTATATCCACAACCATATTCCCTTCAGGGGCTTCCACATCAAGACCAATGCCAATTGCGGCGGCAAGAGGTTCATAAATCATATATACTTCCCGTCCGCCGGCATGTTCCGCCGAATCACGCACCGCACGTATTTCCACCTCGGTACTCCCGGAGGGAATGCAAATGACCATCTTCAGTGCCGGTGAAAACATTCTTGGTTTGGGATTTATCATCTTAATCATTCCCCTTATCATCTGTTCGGCGGCATTAAAATCGGCAATAACCCCATCACGCAGCGGCCTGATGGTTTTTAAATTAGCATGCGTTTTACCCTGCATCTGCCGTGCTTTTTCTCCAATGGCCACCATTTTTTCAGTCTTCAAATTAATGGCAACAATAGAGGGTTCATCCACAACAATTTTATCGTTGTAGATAATTATTGTATTTGCAGTACCCAGGTCAATGGCAATTTCCTGGGTCAAAAAAGAAAATAATCCCATCTTCTGTATTGGTTTAATTAATCAATGTTTAAAGTGTCTTCTCCCGGTGAAAACCATTGCAATTCCAAATTCATTGCATGCATTAATGACTTCCTGATCACGAATACTGCCTCCGGGTTCCACTATATACTTTACCCCATATTCATTTGCCGCTTCTATGCTGTCGCGAAAGGGGAAAAATGCATCGGATATCACCACCGAATCTTCAAGATTTACTCCCTGCTTCATGTCGAAACGAGGCATGGTGAGATGACGCAGGCTATCAAGCCGGTTGGGCTGCCCCATTCCTGCACCGGTAAGCCAGTATGCACCTGCCGGGGTTTGTGTAACAATGGCAATGGCATTGCTTTTTAGATGCTTACAGGCTGTAACGCCAAATCTGGCAAGATTTACTTTTACTGCATCAAATTTCCTTTCAGTAACTACCTCAAATTGTGTATCCATTCCTTCATCCTCATCCTGCATAAGCATACCCCCGCTGATGGAACGGTATAATTTCTCACCGGTAATTTCTTCCTTTACCGGAGTTTCCAACAACCGAAGGTTCTTCTTCTTTCCAAGTACATCCAAGGCTTCTTCCGAAAACCGGGGGGCAATAAGAATTTCCACAAACTTCCCGCTAAACCATTCTGCCACTTCTGCAGTAACCTCATCGGTAAAACAAATAATACCGCCGAATGCACTTATAGGGTCTCCTGCCCAGGCCAGTTCAAGCGATTCCATAATAGTTCCCGAAACAGCCAGTCCACAGGGATTAAGATGTTTAACTACCGAAACTGCAACTTTATTATTTAAATGGGTAACTGAATGCCAGGCATCGCTGGCTGCTTTCCAGGCGGCATCGGCATCGAGCATATTGTTGTAAGAAAGAGCTTTCCCCTGTAAAACCTTTGCATTGGCAACGGAAACTCCTGAAGGAACATTATTAAACTTATAAAAAGTTGCCTGCTGATGCGGATTTTCTCCGTAACGCAGCACCTGCCCGTTGGTTAAACTGATTCGTTCATCCCCTGGTTCGCTGCTGAAATAGTTGAAAATAGCAGCATCGTAATGCGATGAAACGGCAAAGGCACAGGTAGCAAACCATTTCCTCTCTTCAGCAGAAAACACCCCGTTCTTCTCCTTCAGCAAATCAAGTAAGGGCAGGTATTCATTCTGGGAGGGGATAATCACCACATCGTTAAAATTTTTGGCCGCTGCCCTTATGAGTGATATGCCGCCAATATCTATTTTTTCAATAATTTCCTGTTCCAATGCTCCCGAAGCAACTGTCTCTTCAAAAGGATACAAATCAACTATTATTAAATCAATTTCCGGTATTTCATATTCGGCAAGCTGACTGACATCGCCCTGATTATCACGCCGGGAAAGGATTCCTCCGAATATTTTCGGATGCAAAGTTTTCACTCGGCCTCCTAAAATAGAAGGATAGCCGGTAAGGCTTTCCACAGAAATCACCGGTACTCCCAACGATTCAATAAATTCTTTTGTACCGCCGGTACTTATCAATTGTACATCAAGTTCGTTTAGCTTCCGAATGATGTCCTCCAGGTTTTGTTTGTGAAAAACCGAAATAAGGGCAGTCTTAATTTTTTTATTATCAGCCATTTATTCCCTTTTTGAAATTCGTTTGCAAAGATAAAAAATTCATGTAACATACTGTTATAAAACACAAGGATTAAAAGAATATTATATGAAAATGAAAATCTTTCACCAGCAGCTTCAAAATCACGATGTAATCTTTTGAAATAAATGCACACTAATCGTATTTTAACCGGGTAACTCAAACAGTAATTGTTTATACGCGCATGCTGTTGTTCAGGCTTATATACGAAAGTTTCTCCTTTGCCTTTAATTCTTTAAAGGAAAATAAGCTGCGTACCTTCCTGTCGCTGCCCGGCATTACCCTCGGTATTTTTGCCATTATATCCGTTTTAACCGTTATCGATTCTCTGGAGCGTTACATCCGGCATAGCCTGGCCATATAACCCTGCCTCAGGCATCCAAAATTAATTTAAACAGAAAAATGGTGCAATACTAAATGCACATGAGTATTGTTTTACTGGAGATCCTGAACCGTTTCAAAACAAATTTAAATGCCTGGTTAACTCTCCTTTTCTGTTTCGAATAATAAAAATTTAAAACAGCATATGATCTCGAATGATGTTTATTTAGAACAGCAATTATTCATTTTTCTTCGAACATCTGCAAATACTAATAATAAATTTTAAAACTTAAAGTCAGGTCCATTTTTATACCGGTTAAAATAGTTTTATCTGCATGTAAAACACAACGGGCTCTCAATTTGAATCATCAGTCATTATTGTGTAATATTTTGAAAAGTTCTTTCTAGTAGCAAACATAGGCCAGAAAGCAATACTTCCCGTATTATCTAAATGGTTTATTCGGAGTTTATTCGGAGTTTATTCGGGGTTTATTCGTATTAAATTCGTAAAAACAGGAATAAAACAGGAATTTAAAACGAATAAACTCCGAATATATGCCGAAGATTATATGAACCTGGATATAAGCTGACACACCTTAATTCAGGTACTGCAGCGAAATAGTCTGAATACTATTATTTAAAAATCTATTTTTTAGGTACGCAGAGAATCATAAAAACAATCATTTGTTTTTATCATCTGTCTGTTTAAATTTGTTCCAATCTGCGTAAACTTTAAAAAGTATAAATAGAATGATGCTCCTGGAAATTACTACATTGTGTTAATCAATAAAAATCTAAAGAAGTAAAACTACCAATGAAAATCCTGCAAATTATAAAACAAATCATCTATTCTATTTTCATTCTACTGTTCCTGATAGTAAAACCACCACCTTCCATTCCTCCGGCTGGCATGATGGAATCTGCCTGGTTCGGATGAAGCAATAAGCAGGACTTTTAACAGGCAAGCTGGTGGTTAAAAAAATTTAAGGGGTTCAGCAGGTTTTCTAACTTTGCCAGGTGTTTGCTCCCTGTCAAAAATTAGGTCAGCCGGCCACAATCTTCACTTGTGGAAGCAGTTAATTCTCTTTACCCTGCTGCAAATGACCATTATTGTTCCACACCACTCCCAAATGCATCAGGGCATCGCCTTTATAGACTACAGGTGCATGGTTGAGCCCGATAATATAGCCGCTTTGGGGGGCTTTCACCCTAAACTCGTATTTGCCGTACGGATCGGAAATGGTGCCTACCACCTGCCCTTTTTCTACCTTTGTGCCATCTTTAACATAGAAGCGGAACAAGCCCCCCTGGCGTGCCCTTACCCACATCGATTCTTTAATTACAATAGGTGGCGGATACTCTTTTCCGGCCAGTTCGGCAGAAAAGTCGCGCATGCCCAGGTGTTGCATCAGGCGCATAGTGCCTGTTACCCCGCGCATGGTAATGCGTTGGTTGAAATCGTGTGATTTTCCCCCTTCAAACAGCAATACTTTTTTGCCAGCTTTGGTTGCAGCCTCGCGAAACGATTTTTCCCGTTCTCCGGCCGAAATAATATAGCGCGGATTAAAAACCTTTGCCAGGGTAACCAATTCTTCATCGCCTTTTGATATGCGTATCTGAGAGGAATTAAACCTCCGGGCACCTCCGGTGTGAAAGTCGATGCAATAATTTACCTGCGGTATAATTTCATTCATGAGATGATGGGCAAAGATGCTTGCAAGTGAACCCTTTGGCGAACCGGGAAAAGCACGATTCAGATCCTTGCCGTCGGGGAATTCCCGTGTCTGATTTATAAACCCAAAGATGTTTACGGTAGGAATGGAAATTACCATTCCGGTATGAGGTTTGGTAAACTTGGCTGACAACAGTTCCCTGACAATTTCCACTCCATTCAGTTCATTGCCGTGTATTCCCGAAAGCAGCAGCAGACAAGGCCCGTCATTGTTTGCTCTGTCAACAATAACCGGCACCTCGAGTTTAGTATAGGTATGAAGCCGGGCAATATCGAGATTAAGAATTTTCCGGCTTCCGGGAGGAATATTCTCTCTAAGAATGGTGATTGTTTTCCGGTTTTTTTTCATGGTTTACACATGTCGTTCCACATAACGTATAATGCTTTTTGCAATGTTTTTCCCCGTAGCATGTTCAATACCTTCAAGCCCCGGTGAGGAATTCACTTCAAGGATGAGCGGACCAAGTTTGCTTTGCAGCATATCGACACCACAGATGCCAAGGCCCATAATTCGGGCAGCCTTTAATGCCGCATTTTCTTCCTCTTCGGTAAGATCGATAACCAGGGCAGTACCACCACGGTGGAGGTTGGATCGAAATTCACCTTTTTTAGCCTGTCGTTTCATTGCCCCTACCACAACTCCATCAATTACAAACGCCCGGATATCGGCACCTTTTGCCTCTTCAATAAACTCCTGTACAATCACCCTAACCTTTAAGCCATTAAAAGCATCGATTACCGATTCTGCAGCATTGTCGGTTTCGGCCAGTACTACACCCAGTCCCTGTGTACCTTCCAAAAGTTTTACAACAACAGGAGCACCCCCTGCTCCCTGGATGATCTCCTTCACATTGCGGGAGTAATTGGTAAAAACAGTTTTGGGAAGCCCAAGTCCCGCACGGGAAAGAATCTGCAGGCTGCGTAGTTTGTCGCGTGAACGCAGCAAGGCCTGCGATTCGATGGCAGTAAAAACCTTCATCATTTCAAACTGGCGAACAACAGCTGTACCGTAAAAAGTAACCGATGCGCCAATACGAGGGATTACTGCATCTACTTTATCCAGTTTCTTTCCCTTATAAATAATTACAGGATTTCGTTTCTCAATAATCAGGTCGCATTTGGTATGATCAATAATCAAAACCTCGTGTTTGCGCTGGAGACCGGCTTCATATATTCTTCTTGTGGAATAAAGATTCGGATTTCGTGATAATATGGCAATCTTCATTTTATATATTATGAGATTTCTTTCACCTTTATGATTTGGCCTTTTAAGGAAAGGTTTTTTCGTGAGGTGTCAATTAAAAATTTTTTTGATGTAAACTTCCTGCCCAACAGCACCGGGTTCTTCATATCGGCTCTTTCAGTTAACGTAAGTTCTATAGGGTAAGTACTGCTGAATAAAAAAATTTCAGTCTTTATAGAAATACGTTCCTCCACCACTCCATTTGAACTTCTTACCTTACGGATTTTAAATACCTTAAAAACAAATTCCTTTTCGTGATATTGAGGATGATGAGGATCGAGAAAACGACATTTCACCCAATGCTCATCCTCTTTCCGTATGAACTTAATCTGATGGCAATGAAAGCTGGAAGTATATGCACCAGAATCGGTCTTTACTACAATTCCTTCCAGTTCAAGTTGTGGAAAATCGGCCGTATCTTTTCTTCCTATTATAATTTTTGCCATGCCGGAAATTTCATTTATACAAAAGATCAAAAAATATTTTTTCTCCCACAAAACAGATAAACAATCCCGTTATATCGTTCATTAAGAAACCGGCAGCCACTGCCTGATCCCCTTTTTGTCCATTCAGGAACAATGGAATTAAAGTTCCGAAAAAAAAGGCATATACAATAATAATAAACAATGAAATTGAAAACGACAGGGAAAGGTTCATATTTCCCTGAACAAAATGGATGTATACATAAATCAGCAAGGTTAAGATAGAAGCAGCAGTATATGCAACGGTTAACTCTTTCACCGGGCCAGCACCTGCAACTTCTGCTTCGCTGGATATACCCTGTTCCACGATGGAAGAAGTTTGTATCCCGATATTTCCGTCCATTGTCAGCGAATCTCTTGTGACTTTTAGTTCTTCAATATTGCGATCTTCGGTTAATTCCTTCAAACAATTGATGTATTCACGTGTTATTTCAAATTCCATAATCTGCTATTTTCTTCTTGTTATGCCAAAAGACATAGAAGAGTTTGATGGAAAGATTCTTTTCAGGATTTTCTGTTTCAAAGTTCCATCATTTTTGTCAGTTGAATAAAATCAGCAACTGAAAGTTGCTCCGGTCGTTTTTCCGCAAATTGCTCCGGCACTTTTAATCCTGTTTCTTTTAAAGAGTTCCGCAGCATTTTTCGCCGCTTGTTAAAAGCTGCCTTTACCACTTTGAATAACAATTCTTCATTGCATGGCAGTTTTTCCAAGTTATTACGGCGGAGCCTTATTACTGCTGATTTTACTTTGGGTGGAGGGATAAAAACCTGTTCGGAAACTGTAAAAAGATATTCGGTATTAAAAAATGCACCAAGCAAAACACTCAGTATTCCATAGGTTTTACTGCCCGGGGGCGATGTGATGCGTTCGGCCACCTCTTTCTGAATCATGCAGACAATTTCAGCTACACGGTTGTGCCATTCGAGAATACGGAAAAAAATCTGAGAAGAAATATTATATGGGAAATTGCCAATTATGCTAAAATTTTCTATAAACAAGGGAGGATCCCACTTCAAAAAATCATTGAAATAAATTCTCCCGTTTAATTCAGGGAAACGGGAATTTAAATACTCTACCGATTCGGAATCAATTTCCACCACATGAGTAGTGAATTCGGTTCGTTGAAGCAGCAATTGTGTTAATACACCCATTCCTGGCCCCACCTCCAGGATAATGGCTGTAGTGGAACTCAGGCTGTCAACAATTTTACGGGCAATGTTGCCGTCTATTAAAAAATGCTGACCTAATTTTTTTTTTGGCCTGACTATATTCATTTCTGTCTGCTTCGTTCATTTCCCATTCACTCGCTTATAAACATCTTTTTCAAAAATAAACCAAACAAATTTATATTTTTGTCAACTACTAAAATGCTGAAATAGTTTTTAATTATATGCATTCCGAAATTAATAATTTTCAGGAAATATTAAACTGAAAAGATATAACATAAATTACCAGTTTTGAAGGACCTAATTTTTAAATCCATAAAATTTACGCTTTTCTTAGCTATTGGAGGCTTTATTTTCTGGCTTATCTATAAAGATCAGGATGTTGATCGCATAAAATCGGTACTCAGAAATGAAGTCAACTATTTCTGGATTGTTGTTTCACTGGTTATTGGATTACTTAGCCACATAAGCCGCACAATTCGCTGGGGGCTGATGATTGAGCCAATAAGCCATAAGCCCCGCTTTATTAACACCTTTCTGGCGGTAATGGTCGGTTATCTTATGAATATGGCCTTCCCACGAATGGGAGAAATTACAAGGTGTGGTGTTCTGGCACGATATGAAAAAGCTTCATTCAGCAAATTATTGGGTACTGTGGTGGCCGAACGGGCTGTTGATTTGGTTTCCTTGCTGGTGCTGCTTGCTGTCGTTGTTGTTTCCCAGTTTGGAGAGATGCTCCGGTTTCTAAACAAAAATCCTGAAATTGAATCAAAGCTTAGTTCCTTAGTTTCTTCCCCCCTGATCATTATTGTTTTGGTGGGTTTAGTGGTTGCAGTCTTTCTTTTTCGTGAAGCATTAAAGCATACCCTGTTTTACAAAAAGCTGTATGTTATTTTAATGAATCTGAAGGAAGGTTTTATTTCCATTCGTTCAATTAAGAAGAAAGGATGGTTTTTATTTCATTCGGCAGCCATCTGGATTCTTTATTACCTGATGCTTTATTCGGTTTTCTTTGCTTTTAAATTTACCATCAATTTGGGCCCGATAGCAGCTCTTACCACCTTTGTACTTGCCAGTTTTGGAATGGTGGCGCCTGTGCAGGGAGGAATTGGTGCATGGCATTTTATGGCCATTGAGGGTCTTTCCCTTTATGGTGTTGCCTATGAAAATGCCGTAATTTTTGCGTTCGTGGCACATGCTTCTATGACGGTTATGATTATTTTTTTGGGAATAATTTCCTTGCTTGTTTTGCCATTTATTAATCAACGAAACAAAACGGCACCAAATCAGGCTCCTGTGAATGAATAAATATTTCCATTGAATGAATACGGAACTTTTCATCTCACGCAGATTATTTTTTGAGAAAAACACTTCAAAGTTTTTGTCGCAGAAGATTATCCGGATAGCCCTGATTGGCATTGCCCTGGGATTGGCTGTGATGATAATTTCTGTAGCTGTAATTACAGGGTTTAAAGCAGAGATTCGAAACAAGGTAATTGGTTTTGGTTCTCATATCCAGGTGGTGAATTTCGATTCCAGTAACTCTTATGAAACCAGACCAATTTCACAAAAACAGCCTTTTCTTGAAAAGTTATCGACGCTTGACGGGGTAAAAAATGTTCAGGTTTTTGCCACCAAACCGGGTATGATTAAAACAAGCGAATACATCCAGGGGATAGTTTTTAAAGGAGTGGGGTCACACTACGACTGGAATTTTTTCAAAAAGAACCTTGTTCATGGAAATCTTCCTGTCATCAGTGATTCGGCAAGGTCGGACCAGATATTGATTTCGGAGCAGGTAGCCGAACTTCTGGAAGTTTCAGCTGGCGATCGTGTGGTGCTGTATTTTATAAATGAAGATGAAAGTTTGCCACGAATGTTGCAACTCTCAATAAGCGGTTTGTACCGTACCAGCCTTGAAGAATTTGATAACCTGTTTGTATTGGGAGACCTCAGGCAGGTTCAGCGGCTGAATAATTGGGGAGACGATCAGATTAGCGGATTTGAAATCGCCATTTCCGACTTTGAACAGATAGATAAGATTGAGCAGGATGTGCGGAACGTCGTGCTGAATTACAGCATTGAAAATGATGCGATATTACGCACTACAAACATCACTCGTGAATATCCCCAGATATTCGACTGGCTTTCCATTCTTGATATGAACGTTTGGGTTATCCTGATACTGATGGCGGTGGTAGCAGGTTTTAATATGATATCGGGATTGCTGGTTTTGATTCTTGAGCGCAGCAAAATGATTGGGGTGCTTAAAGCTCTGGGAAGCTCAAATTGGAACATCCGTAAGGTATTTCTTTACCTTTCGGTTTTTCTGACCTCCCGTGGAATGTTATGGGGAAATTTAGCAGGGATTGGATTTATAATCATACAGCATTATTTCGAAGTTTTTAAGCTAAACCCAACCACCTATTATGTAGATGTTGTTCCGGTTAATTTTTCCTTACTGCATCTGATTTTACTCAATGCAGGGACAGTTGTTGCCACCACATTAATGCTAGTGGTTCCAAGTTATCTGGTAAGTAAAATTTCTCCTGAAAAAACCATCCGTTTTGATTGATGTAGGAAAATGAATATGCCAGTTACACAAGAAAATATAAAAAAAGCATTGGCCGGAAGTCTTCGGGGAATGGAATCTCATCAACGAATGATGCCTCCTAACCGTAAACTAAAAGCTACCGCAGGAGATAAATCGAGGCTTAAACCCAGCAGCGTGCTGTTGCCGCTTTTTGAAGAAAACCACGAGCTGTTTGTTTGTCTCATAAAACGACCTGCCACCATGAAACACCACGCAGGGCAGGTGGCCTTTCCCGGGGGACGCATCGAGCCGGGAGAAACCTCCATGGAAACAGCCCTGCGGGAGACCTGGGAAGAAATTGGAATTGCTCCCGAAAAGATTAAAGTCCTTGGCTCCCTCTCTGAATTGTTTGTAGATGTAAGCGGCTATCTGATTCAACCCTTTGTGGGCTGGTTAAATGAAAAACCATCTTTCTTCTTAAATGAGGCCGAAGCAGAAAAAGTTATCCTTTTCCCCTTACTGCAGTATAAAGACAACCTGGAAGAAACTGAGCTTGAAACGGTTTCCGGAAAGCTGAAGGTACCCTGCTTTCATTTTGAAGGTGAAATCATCTGGGGAGCAACGGCTATGATACTGGCCGAATTTTTTGATGCGTTGGAATTTATTCAGGAATAAGGTTCCGGTAGTGCTCATAATTTCCAGTTACACGGTTAACAAAATTATAAGCTTCTTCTCCACGGGCATAACCCAGCTTAACAACCGTATCGTTTAGGTATTTCTCAGCCGACTTGTTTTTTATGAAATAATCCACATTGTTTTCCCATTTATTCCTATCCTTGCCATATTTATCAGTAAGCCGCCGGGCATCTTCTACATGCCCCAATCCGATATTGTAAGCAGCAAGCACAAATTTTACACGTTCAGCAGAATCGGGAAGAGAAGATTTTAGCTGTTCATCCAGCCAATTTAAAAGTAAAACACCTCCCTCAATATTTTGCCTGGGGTCGGTAATATCTTCAACCCCCAGCGATTCAGCGGTAGCGGGCATTAGCTGCATCAGGCCAACTGCACCTCCCCATGATTCAACATCAGGATTAAACCTTGATTCATGATAAATAACAGATGAAATCAGCCGCCAGTCCCATCCATATTTTGCTGATATTTCTTTTACAAGATCATCATAATCCGAAATCTTCCCGTCAGTAATGCTGTGGTAGCCGCTGTTAAAGCGACCTGCAGTGCGGGGGCTCACAAAATACTGAAGGTAAATCTGTCGGTATTTACCTGTTTTCTTGAATTTATCTATCCAATTATCGAGATAAGCTTTCCATGTATTTGAGCCTTTACGAACCGCCCAGGCAATGTTTTGAGGAAAGCTGATTTTAAGTGAAACGTCAAGGTTTGGATAATACGATTGATTTAATTTAGCTACATTTTCATCGCATACAGTATAATCGATTGCTCCAGTTGAGACCATTGCCACCATTTGTTCAGCTCCGTTTACAGAATCCTGCACCACATGAATCAATTGACCAATTTCTTCTGAAAGGTGCATCAACCGACGAAAATAAGTAGCATTTTGTTGCACATGGATTGTTTTACCTGCAAGATCATAAATAGTTTTTAGAAACAGGGAATCAGGAACAGCTTTTACTTTTTTCCTCTGAACTATCACCTGCCGGGTCTGTTTCAAAGGTTTGGTGAACGTCACTTCCTGCTGGCGCTCCCGGTTAACCGTAAGATTTTTGGCCACCAGATCAAAGCAGCCATTTTTCAATCCTTCAAATGATTCAGCCACATTATTGCTGACAATAATCTCAGGTTTCACTTCCAGTTCCTCACAAAGCGCCTGTATTAGCTCATACTGGTACCCCATAGGCTTCCCTCTGTAAACAAAATAATTGGTTGAGTTATAATCAACAACCACCTTCAGCACACCGCTTTGTCTGATGCGAATAAGGTCGTTTAATTCCATTTCGGGTGATTTATTTTTATTCCCACCACTATTGCAGGAATAAACGAACAGCAAACCCAGAATATAAAGCAAGGTATAAAGGGCATAGTTGTATGTACCGGAAAATTTCATCAATCGTAAAACGACCATGCCACCCCCATCCTAAATGTTTTTCGGTTCATAGGATAGCCTGGGGTTGTATAATACTCCTTATCAATAAACCCAGTACCAACGTTCATCATTTTAAAAAATACACGTGTCCGTTTTAACTGCAAATTTGCATAAACATCGATATATGGATACCCCCCCAATTTTTGTTCATTTTGCAAATGAAAAAATCCTGTCACCGGATCGTATGCATCAGCATAATATTCACTGTTATATCTTGTATCTACACCAAGGTGAGTGAAAAGAACCTTCGATATTATGAACCGGTAATTAGCAGAAATAAAAGCAGAAAAATCGGGCAAATGCAGTACTTCTTCATTACCGGCTTTCTGCCAGAGCAATCTTGTTCTGAAATGGAATTTGCCAAGATTAAAATCTTTGTCGGCATAGGCGGATAATACAAGCAACTGTCCACCAAACTGCGCAGGAATACCTTCCCCATCATTGTAAATATAATTATTTATGAGTGCATAATTGGCACTCAGTTCAGTCCCTCTGCCCGGAATTCTAAAGTTGCCGCCTGCTGTCATTCGTTGCTCCATCTTCAAATCCTTATTCCAGCGGATTCTGTTGGAATAAAATTCTTCCTGAAAAAAATCAGGCATGAGGTTTTCAATCCTGCCGTTAATGTTAAACGATGCCAGAGAATCACCAAACAAAAACAGAGGCTTTGTTATTATACCTGAAAGTTCGGTCTGCCCAGCACTTCTTCCTAGTAAATAAATACGGCCTTCGAAATTCCATCTCCAGAAACTTCCGGTTTGCCTGAAAATTCCACCACCTGCATATATGTTGGAATAACGTCTGACTTGACGGTTATAAATATTCATGATTGGCCCCGGAATAGATAATCGAACAAACTCCTGCCCGATGAAGGCCCTCTTTCCAAAGCTTATTTTTCTGTCAGGGTTCTCATATTGTTTAAGCTGAAGCACATTTCTTATTTTTCCAAACCTCAGCGAATCGCTTTCATAATCATAGCCGTAGTATGCATTTTCAAAAAATGTATTGGTAGAATCCTCCTGATCGAAGTATTGTTTGGTATGATTTTGAAATTCAAATGAATATATTATTCCGGCAAAAGGCTTAAAAGTTCTGGGCCTAAGGACTTCTTCTTCAAGAAGAGTATCTGTTTCTTCTTCAGTAAGTTGTATAAATTTTCCAAATTGATATTCACCGGTTGTATAGAAATAAAAGTTACCAAATTCTGAGCGAACTGAAGTAAGATTGACATCAAGGAATTCAGTATCGGGCTCCTCGAGTAAATTGGCACTTTCATGTAATCCTCCGTTTTCATTATTTAAAATGCTGTTGCTGATAAAACCTCCGTAAATGTTTAACCGGTTCCGGTTATAGCTTGAATAGAGGGTAACAAAGTTATTTTTGGTTGCCTGATTTTTATATTGACCTGCCGAACGTGCCTGATCGAAACGAAAGGTAAAATTCCAAAAAGGACTCACATTCTGGGAATGCAACACATTAAAACGTGTTTCATTTTTTCGTGTTCTGTGTTCACTCTGGGTAAAATCAAGCAGCGTATATGGAGTTCGTGTATTGTAATATTTTACATCCTGAGGAGTCAGCAGATAAGCTTCTCTTGTTCTGAGAAAATAAAAATCGATATTTGATCTTCTATTAAAAAAATTATTATCGAGATAGGGTGTAGCATAATTTCCCACATAAGTAGCCGTTATTGCTTCCTTAAAAACAGGATTATAAATATGAAAATAATTTAGCGTAGTATCCATAGGAATGGAATCCATAAAAGCACCAAAACCATCCAGCTTCCAGGTATTAACTCCCGGTTTTACGATTTTTATTTCTGTAGGTTTAGGAGGCTGTATATCCTGATCTGCCCTTCCGTCAAAATTAGGCTGAGAAAAAACAGGTGCTGAATAAGCAACTATCAAAACAATAGATACCGTTAATAAATATAAAATGCGCATATCGTTGTGCAAAACTGAAGCAAAACTAAAAAAAGCAAGGGAATGGACAGTAAAACTTGCTAACTTTTCATGAAAATTAACAGCTGTAAATAAAAAAGCCCATGCTCCTTGGAACATGGGCTTTGGATAAATCCGGCAGCGGCCTACTCTCCCACTTTTACGCAGTACCATCGGCGCTGGCGGGCTTAACTTCTCTGTTCGGAATGGGAAGAGGTGGTGCCCCGCCGCTATAGCTACCTTAATTTTGGTGCTGACCTTTTTGCATTTAACTGCAAGTGTGGTCATCAATACCTTTAGGCACAATGGGAAGGAAGTAAATAGCAAGTAAGGATTTTTAGAACCTTTAAAAGGGTTCTCTGATTTTGCAAGAAAGTCTTCGGGCAATTAGTACTGCTCGGCTATGACGTTACCGCCTTTACACCTGCAGCCTATCAACGTAGTAGTCTCCTACGGCCCTTAATCGAGATCTCATCTTGAGGTGAGCTTCGCGCTTAGATGCTTTCAGCGCTTATCTCATCCAGACATAGCTACCCTGCAATGCAGCTGGCGCCACAACAGGTACACTAGAGGTCTGTCCAACACGGTCCTCTCGTACTGGTATCAGGTCCTCTCAAATCTCAAACGCCCACAACAGATAGGGACCGAACTGTCTCACGACGTTCTGAACCCAGCTCGCGTGCCACTTTAATCGGCGAACAGCCGAACCCTTGGGACCTTCTCCAGCCCCAGGATGTGACGAGCCGACATCGAGGTGCCAAACCGCTCCGTCGATATGAGCTCTTGGGAGCGATCAGCCTGTTATCCCCGGAGTACCTTTTATCCTTTGAGCGATGGCCCTTCCACTCGGAACCACCGGATCACTATGCCCTAGTTTCCTACCTGATCGACCCGTCGGTCTCACAGTCAAGCACCCTTATACCATTACACTCTGTTGGCGGTTACCAATCGCCATGAGGGTACCTTTGGGAGCCTCCGTTACTCTTTTGGAGGCGACCACCCCAGTCAAACTACCCACCACGCAATGTCTCCCGCCGAAGGCGGGATTAGACGCCAAGTAAGCAAAGGGACGTATTTCAAGGATGGCTCCCCGAATCCTGGCGAACCCGGTTCATAGCCTCCGTCCTATCCTACACATCACTTACCCAGAGCCAATGCGAAGTTGCAGTAAAGGTTCACGGGGTCTTTCCGTCCCGTTGCGGGTAAACGGCATCTTCACCGTTACTTCAATTTCACCGAGCTCGCGGCCGAGACAGTGCCCAGATCGTTACACCATTCGTGCAGGTCGGAACTTACCCGACAAGGAATTTCGCTACCTTAGGACCGTTATAGTTACGGCCGCCGTTTACCGGGGCTTCAGTTCAAGCCTTCTCCGAAGATAAGCTCCCCCCTTAACCTTCCGGCACCGGGCAGGTGTCAGACCCTATACATCACCTTTCGGTTTAGCAGAGTCCTGTGTTTTTGATAAACAGTCGCCTGGGCCATTTCTCTGCGACCCCGCATTGCTGCGGGGTTCCCCTTCTCCCTAAGTTACGGGGTCATTTTGCCTAGTTCCTTAGCCGCGAATCACTCGAGCGCCTCAGGATTCTCTCCTTGACTACCTGTGTCGGTTTGCGGTACGGGCCGCTATGCTCGCTTTTCTTGGAAGCAAGTTCAGTGCTTCGCTTCGCCCGAAGGCTAAGCTCAGCGTACTATTCCGTCAGTACCCAGCACCTACATCACTCCGTCACTTTTGTTGCATAGCGGGCGCAGGAATATTAACCTGCTGTCCATCGGCTGCCCCTTTCGGGTTCACCTTAGGTCCCGACTTACCCTGATCCGATTAGCGTTGATCAGGAAACCTTAGTCTATCGGCGAGAGGGTTTCTCACCCTCTTTATCGTTACTTATGCCTACATTTGCTTTTCCAGGCGCTCCAGCATACCTTACAGTAAACCTTCTATGCCCCTGGAATGCTCCCCTACCAGTGCCGACTTTATGCCGGCAATCCACAGCTTCGGTGGTATGCTTATGCCCGATTATTATCCATGCCCAGTCGCTCGACTAGTGAGCTGTTACGCACTCTTTAAATGAATGGCTGCTTCCAAGCCAACATCCTAGCTGTCAATGCAACCGGACCTCGTTTTCTTCAACTTAGCATACACTTGGGGACCTTAGCCGGTGGTCTGGGTTCTTTCCCTCTCGGACACGGACCTTAGCACCCATGCCCTCACTCCTGCAAATCATTTTGCAGCATTCGGAGTTTGTCTGGATTTGATAGGCGGCGAAGCCCTCGCATCCAATCAGTAGCTCTACCTCTGCAAAACTATTACAAGGCTGCACCTAAATGCATTTCGGGGAGTACGAGCTATTTCCCAGTTTGATTGGCCTTTCACCCCTACCCACAGCTCATCCAAAGACTTTTCAACGTCTCCTGGTTCGGTCCTCCATTTTGTGTTACCAAAACTTCAACCTGGCCATGGGTAGATCACAAGGTTTCGCGTCTAGCGCCACTAACTTTTTCGCCCTATTCAGACTCGCTTTCGCTTCGGGTACGGACCTTAAGTCCTTAGCCTTGCTAGTGACGACTAACTCGTAGGCTCATTATGCAAAAGGCACGCTGTCATGGCGCCGAGGCGCCACTCCAACCGCTTGTAGGCGTACGGTTTCAGGTACTATTTCACCCCCCTGTTCGGGGTACTTTTCACCTTTCCCTCACGGTACTTGTTCACTATCGGTCTCCCGGGAGTATTTAGCCTTACCAGATGGTCCTGGCAGATTCAGACAGGATTCCTCGTGTCCCGCCCTACTCAGGGTACTGCCCTTTAATGCGCTCTTTCCGTGTACGGGGCTATCACCCCCTATGGCACGCCTTTCCAAAACGCTTCCACTTCTGATTGCACTAAATTATGGCAGCCCTACAACCCCGACATTGCCGAAACAATATCGGTTTAGGCTGTTCCCCGTTCGCTCGCCACTACTGAGGGAATCACTCTTGTTTTCTTTTCCTCCGGGTACTTAGATGTTTCAGTTCCCCGGGTTGGCCTCCTGTATTGCTACAGAATATCACGATTGCTCGCGATGGGTTGTCCCATTCGGGTACCTGCGGATCGATTCGTATTTGCCAATCCCCGCAGATTTTCGCAGCTTGTCACGCCCTTCTTCGCCTCCGGGAGCCTAGGCATCCCCCGTACGCCCTTTGTAACTTTCTTTTTCAAAAAACCCTTATATCGGTTCTTTTAATCCTTTTGTTACTTGAGTTATTCTTATTTCTAATTTTTACCTTTATTACTTTTTCCCATCATGCCAAAGAACTTTAACCTTTAGCCAACAGCCTATAGCCGTCAGCCTCAAGTATGCAGATAATTAAGGAATCGAACCTTACCTTTTGCAGGCACCAGCCTTATCTTGCAATTTAAAGTTTGCCGTTTGTTGCCAAACATTGTAAACCTTAAATCATTCTAACTATTTCAATTTGAACGTCGCCTGTTTTTAAAGTGTGGCTGCACTTATTCTTCCTTATTAAATCTTCCAACTTCTCTCTTCCGTCTTCCTGGTTCCTACTTCGGTCTTCGTTCTTCCCTCTTCAAACTTCCATGTTGTGGAGAATAAGGGAGTCGAACCCTTGACCTCTAGAATGCAAATCTAGCGCTCTAGCCAACTGAGCTAATCCCCCCAATTTTAGCTTCAAGTCTCAAGCTTCAAGCTTCAAGCTTCAAAATAGCCTTGCAGCTTCCACTTGCAGCTCCACTTGCAGCTTGCAGCTTGCAGCTTGAGCTTCTGGTAGTCCCGCCCAGACTTGAACTGGGGACCTCTACATTATCAGTGTAGCGCTCTAACCAGCTGAGCTACGGGACTGTCCTTTGTTTTTTAGCTTCAAGCCGTAAGCTTTAAGCCTTAAAGCCCGGCAGCTCCCGCTTGTAACTCTTTCTCATTATATTATAAAAAAAGCAAGGCCCAAAATTGTCAATCCCTCTTTCGTTTTTATCTGGTGCTCCAGAAAGGAGGTGTTCCAGCCACACCTTCCGGTACGGCTACCTTGTTACGACTTAACCCCAGTCACTGGTTTTACCCTAGGCCGCTCCTTGCGGTCACAGACTTCAGGCACCCCCAGCTCCCATGGTTTGACGGGCGGTGTGTACAAGGCCCGGGAACGTATTCACCGCGCCATGGCTGATGCGCGATTACTAGCGAATCCAACTTCATGGAGTCGGGTTGCAGACTCCAATCCGAACTGAGACCGGCTTTCAAGATTAGCATCTTCTCGCGAAGTAGCTGCCCTCTGTACCGGCCATTGTAACACGTGTGTAGCCCTGGACATAAGGGCCGTGCTGATTTGACGTCATCCCCACCTTCCTCTCACCTTACGGTGGCAGTCCCGCTAGAGTCCCCAGCTTGACCTGTTGGCAACTAACGGTAAGGGTTGCGCTCGTTATGGGACTTAACCCGACACCTCACGGCACGAGCTGACGACAACCATGCAGCACCTTGCAGAGAGCCCCGAAGGGAAGGGTGTTTCCACCGCATGCACTCTACATTTAAGCCCAGGTAAGGTTCCTCGCGTATCATCGAATTAAACCACATGTTCCTCCGCTTGTGCGGGCCCCCGTCAATTCCTTTGAGTTTCAACCTTGCGATCGTACTCCCCAGGTGGTTCACTTAATGCTTTCGCTAAGCCGCTTGCTGTATATCGCAAACAGCGAGTGAACATCGTTTACGGCGTGGACTACCAGGGTATCTAATCCTGTTCGCTCCCCACGCTTTCGTGCCTCAGCGTCAGTTTTGGCTTAGTAAGCTGCCTTCGCAATCGGTGTTCTGTGCAATCTCTATGCATTTCACCGCTACACTGCACATTCCGCCTACCTCAACCAAACTCAAGACCTGCAGTATCAATGGCAACCTTATCGTTAAGCGACAATATTTCACCACTGACTTACAAACCCGCCTGCGCACCCTTTAAACCCAATGAATCCGGATAACGCTTGCATCCTCCGTATTACCGCGGCTGCTGGCACGGAGTTAGCCGATGCTTATTCCTACGCTACCGTCAGTGCCCTACACGTAAGGCCGTTTCTTGGCGTAGAAAAGCAGTTTACAACCCATAGGGCCGTCATCCTGCACGCGGGATGGCTGGTTCAGGCTCGCGCCCATTGACCAATATTCCTCACTGCTGCCTCCCGTAGGAGTCTGGTCCGTGTCTCAGTACCAGTGTGGGGGATAATCCTCTCAGAACCCCTACTGATCGTTGCCTTGGTGAGCCGTTACCTCACCAACAAGCTAATCAGACGCATGCCCATCTTATGCCACCGAAATTTTAATCATTAAACCATGCGATTCAATGATGTTATGGGGTATTAATCCACGTTTCCATGGGCTATCCCCCTGCATAAGGCAGGTTGCATACGCGTTACGCACCCGTGCGCCGCTCGCCACCAGTCCGAAAACCGTGCTGCCGCTCGACTTGCATGTGTTAAGCCTCCCGCTAGCGTTCATCCTGAGCCAGGATCAAACTCTCCATTGTAATATAAAAAGTTTAATATCTCTTTCGCCCAGGTAAATCCTCTAAAGAAATCAACAAAGTTGGTACACCTTGCTTTTTTAATGCTTTATTCAAAATTTTAAAGAACTCTTGTTTTTGTTTTTATCTTTCATAAAAAATCAGCACCAACTCAGTCAATGCTGACCCCTATTTTTTTTGCTCTCAATATTTTTACCGCCAGTAATTCTTAATCCCTTAATCTCTTTCCCTGTTACTGCCAGACACTGTTTCCATTATTCGGGGCGGCAAAGGTAAATAATCGTTTTATTCTGCCAAAACTTTTTGAAACTTTTTTTTTGAAGCTTTTTTATTTGTCACCGATACCCTCCTCAATTACAAAATCCCGGTACCTGCTTCATCCCCTGCTGTCTCAATATTTACAATGAACGTGCTCTAAAAGCGGCTGCAAATGTAATAGCGTTTTTTGAACTTCCAAACTAAAATCTAAACATTTTTGAAAAAAAATAAATCCCTTTTTTAAAGGCCCTGAAGATCAAATAGCTCCCGGTGAAAGGACTTACGAAATGTATGCTCTATATTATCAATTTATCTAATTGATTGTTTATTAAAATCATAACTAACTATTTTTAATAACCTAATTGTGTAATGATTTCAATATCAAATATTAAATGCCAAAATCGATACAGCCATTACTATATAAACCTGTTTTTAAATTCCAATCAGAGTACCTAAAAAAAAATGAGAGCCTCAGGAAAGTTCGATTGTTCATGCTTTATTTAAACCGGCTGTTATAAGTTGCCGTTTCTGTGGTTGTTGCCGGTTTGTCAATCATCAGTCATCCGGTTATTGAATATGTATTATTTGTTGTAATGTTCCTGTCTTACAACTGTTGCATGACTTTTGACAATGGTTGTCTGAAGCGGGTCATCTTGTGCCTGGCGTCCAGCTTCCCTATTCCAGCTATATCCTATCCAGAAGCCTAATAAAGGTCATTTATAAAGGAAATGCGGAAGATATGCCCAGGCAGACAGTCTTGCCCGATAAGCCTGCAACCCACTTCTCCCCCTGGCTTCTGCCGCTGAATTAACGTTCAGGAAATATAACATATACCTTACAATTAATATCTTAAACCCTATGTTCCCACTTTTTACAATAAATTTTACAGATTAGTTGACTTTTGCAACTATTTCTCTCTTATTTTTGTGGTACTTAATAAAAGACAAATGTATCCGGAAAAGCCATTTACATATTTGCTTGGACAAACCATGAATCTGGTTAAATTAAAAATCACCGAAAAGTTCAGGGAAAACAATGTGAACCTTAGCATAGATTATTTCATTCTGCTGAATTATATCAGCCGGAATGAAAATCTAACCCAACAGGATTTAGCAAATCATTTCTTACGCGATAAGTCAATCATATTGCGACAGGTTAATACCCTTATTGAACTACAATACATTAACCGATCGAGAGACAAAACCGACAAACGGAAAAAAAACTTGTTACTTACAGAAAAAGCCGTCAGCCTCCTTCAGTTTACCCGAAACCTTACAAAACAGGTGTCAGAAGAATTATTACAAAATGTAACAGAAGAAGAACTGGCTCACTTCGAAAATGTGATAAATAAAATCCAAATCAATACAGGATTTAAAAAATGCCTGCCTGACTGTTAAAAAAATACGTGTAATTATGAATGAATTAACACATATGCTATGAACACCATTAAACAATTTACCTTTCTGGGATTGATTCCTGCATTATTTGCCACTTATTCCTGTTCAAATCCACAACAGAATGCAGCTGGAATGACAGCCCAGGCGCAGCAATACCTTGTTCAGGAAGTTACTCCTGAAGACATTACACTTTACCAGGATTTTCCTGCAATCCTTCAGGGAGAACAAACGGTTGAAATACGGCCGCGTATTGCAGGTTATATCGAAGAAATCAAAGCGGATGAAGGAGACTATGTAAAAAAAGGCCAGGTCCTTTTTCGGTTGAATTCCAATGATATCCAGGCACAGGTCAGATCAGCCGAAGCACAGGTTAAAGTAGCTGAATCGATGGTACAGACAGCCAAAATAAACATAAACAAAACTAAGCCTTTGGTAGATAAAGACATAATCAGCTCTTTCCAGCTCGAATCTGTTGAAACCAGTTTGCAGTCTGCCGAAGCACAACTCGCACAGGCAAAAGCCAACCTGGCCAATGCAAAGGCAAACCTCGAATATACTTTAATCACCAGCCCTACAAATGGCATAATAGGAACCTTTCCGTATCGTGTAGGCAGTTTGGTCAGTAGTTCTGTTGCACAACCTCTGACAACGGTGTCCAATACATCTACCATGTGGGCTTACTTTTCGATGAACGAAACCGATTTCATTCGAATGACAAAAGACCTGGAAGGAAAAACGACAAAAGAAAAACTTGATAAGCTGCCGGAAGTCGAATTTGTTTTACCGGATAAGTCTGTTTACAAATACAAAGGGAAAATCGAAACTGCAAGCGGAATTATCGATCAACAGACCGGTGCTGTTAACATTCGTGCCACTTATCCGAATCCCGAAGGTATATTGCGATCGGGCGGCAGTGGTCGGGTGCGCCTGCCCGAAAATCAAAAAAATGTTTTGCTCATTCCTCAAAACGCCTCATACGAAATACAGGGAAAACATTTTGTTTATGTTGCCAGCAACGAAAACAAAGTGGTGAATACTCCTATTGAAGTAATGACCGGAAACCTTAAAAATGTGTATGTGGTTACATCCGGATTAAATGCCGGTGATAAAATCATTGTGGAAGGCCTTACAGGGCTTCGCGATGGAATGGAAATAAAACCCGTACTTGATGAAAACCCGGCCGGCCATGCAAGCCCTTCTGATCCAACAAAATAAATAATTCAATTGAAAATCAGTTATGTTTAGGATATTTATCGAAAGACCTGTCTTATCTACGGTGATTTCAACAATTATGGTCATACTGGGGATTCTTGGAATCGCCACCTTGCCCATTGAACAGTACCCCGACATCGCTCCTCCTACCATCCGGGTTAATGCAAATTATACCGGTGCCGATGCCCAAACCGTTCTCAACAGCGTGGTTATACCACTGGAGGAACAGATAAATGGCGTAGAAGATATGATCTACATGAACTCAACAGCCAGCAACAATGGGATGGCCTCCATTGAAGTTTATTTTAAACAAGGCACAAATCCCGATATGGCTGCTGTGAATGTTCAGAATCGTGTAGCCCGCGCGTCATCGCTCCTGCCTGCCGAGGTTACCCGTTCGGGTGTTATTACTGCGAAACGACAGAACAACATGCTTCTTATATTTTCGCTGTTCAGCACCGATGAAAAGTACGATGAAACATTTCTTCAAAATTATTCAAAGATTAACCTGCTGCCACAGGTTCAACGTATAAATGGCGTAGGGGAAGCCATGGTTTTTGGAGCCAAAGATTATTCAATGCGTATCTGGCTTAAACCAGATATCATGGCCAATTACAATTTAATACCGGCAGATGTTGTTGCTGCACTGAATAGCCAAAACCTGGAAGCAGCTCCCGGGCGTTTTGGACAGCAAAACAACCAAAGTTTTGAATATGTTATTCGCTATAAAGGGAAACTTTCCCAGCCTGAAGAGTTTGAAAACATCGTAATCCGATCAGATGAAAATGGAAATGTGCTGCGATTGAAAAATGTGGCCCGGGTGGAAATGGGGGCAATAAGCTACGATCGGATTACTCAGACCCAGGGGCAGCCCGGAATTGCCATGGCCATATTTCAGGCCGCCGGCTCAAATGCACGTGAAGTAATTCTTGAAGCCCAAAAAGTTGTTGAGGAAGCTTCAAAATCTTTTCCTCCCGGAGTTGAATATATCGAAATTATGAATACCAACCAGTTCCTGGATGCCTCCATTGAAAAAGTGCTGCATACATTACTGGAAGCATTTGTCCTTGTATTCATAGTGGTTTTTATATTCCTTCAAAATTTCCGTGCCACATTAATTCCGGCTATAGCAGTTCCGGTTTCTATCATTGGGACATTCTTTTTCCTGAACCTGTTTGGCTTTACAATTAACTTACTCACTCTCTTTGCACTTGTTTTAGCTATCGGCATTGTAGTGGATGATGCAATTGTAGTGGTGGAAGCGGTACATGCCAAACTGGATGCCGGTGCCAAAAGTGCCCGCGCAGCTTCCATTTCGGCCATGAGCGAAATCTCAACCGCCATTATATCCATCACTCTGGTTATGGCTGCTGTTTTTATTCCTGTTACCTTTATTACAGGGACTACAGGTGTATTCTATCGCCAGTTTGGAATTACGCTTACGGTTTCAATTATTCTCTCAGCAGTAAACGCATTAACGTTAAGCCCCGCACTTTGCGCACTTTTCCTAAAGCCACACAGCAAAGAGCTGAAAGGGAAAAAAGGCTTTGTGAAGCGTTTTTATATCTCTTTTAATACAGCCTTTGTAACCATGACTGATAAATACAAGAAGATCACGCACTTCTTTATTTTCAGAAAATGGCTGGCAGCATCATTGATTCTGGTTTTTATTATCCTGCTTGTATACCTGATGAAAACGACGTCAACTGGCTTTGTCCCTGCTGAAGATACCGGAAGAATGTTTGTGGATATTGCCATGCCTCCTGCTACTTCATCTGAAAAAACTATTGAAGTGGCCCGCCAGGTTGATGAAATAATTAAAAACGTTCCGGAAGTTTATTCGCGAACTGCCATTACCGGCTTTTCATTTCTGGGCGGTACAGGCAGTCCCTATGCAATGGTTATTGCCAGTCTAAAGCCTTTTGATGAACGCAGGGGTGAAGAGCAGGATATGACCAGTATCGTAAAAAAACTGTATGTGCTCACATCGCAAATCAAAGATGCCCGAATCATTATATTCTCTCCTCCAATGGTACCCGGATTTAGTATAACAGGCGGATTCGAGCTGAAACTTGAAGATAAAACCGGAGGAGACATCCATAATTTCGAGAATATCGCCAATAACTTTCTTGGGGCCTTGAATCAAAGACCTGAAATACAATATGCCCGTACTTCATTTAATACCGGCTTTCCACAGTACCGGATCGATGTGGATGCCGCACGGTGTATGCGCTCCGGGTTACAGGTCAGTACTATTCTGTCGGCAATGCAGGGTTATATCGGCGGGTATTATGCCTCCGATTTTAATCGGTTTGGAAAGCAATACCGTGTAATGGTGCAATCAGAAGCTGAATACCGTGGCAATCCCGATGATCTGAATAACATTAAAGTCAGAACATCTAATGGAGAGATGGCTCCGATTGCTGAATTCATTACCCTTAGCAGGGTTTACGGCCCCGAAAGCATCAATCGCTTTAATATGTATACCGCCATCTCGGTGAATGGTTCTCCAAATCCGGGATTCAGTTCAGGTGATGCAATTACCGCAGTCAGGGAAGTGGCTTCACAACATTTACCGCCGGGATTCGACTTCGAGTTCTCAGGCATTACCCGTGAAGAAATCAGCGCAGGAAATCAAACCCTCTTAATTTTTATTCTCAGTTTAATTTTCGTTTACTTCTTACTGGCCGCGCAATATGAGAGCTATATATTGCCCCTGTCGATTCTTGTTTCATTACCTGTCGGCATTGCAGGAGCTTTCATCTTTGCAAGGATTATCGGAATTGAAAACAACATTTACCTGCAAATTTCCCTAATCATGCTCATCGGGCTCCTGGCTAAAAATGCCATCCTTATTGTGGAATTTGCACGGCAACGCCGGGAAGCCGGCATGACCATCATTGATGCCGCTGTTGAAGGTGCTACCGCCCGATTGCGTCCTATATTGATGACTTCCTTTGCATTTATCGTAGGTCTGATTCCATTGGTAGTCAGCGGAGGCGTTGGTGCCAACGGAAATCATTCCATCGGTGCCGGTGCAGTTGGAGGTATGTTAATTGGAACAATGATTGGAATCCTTGTGATCCCTGCCATGTTTGTTGCATTCCAGATCCTGGAAGAAAAAGTCAAAAGTCCTCGTGACAAAGAAAATTCAGAAATGAACACCATGATTAAACCAGGCGAAATTTGAAAAAATGAAAATGATATCCATAAAAAACAGCGCCCTCATCCTGGGAGTTTCCGTTCTGCTTATGGCATGCAGCAGCAGCAGCCATTACCAGCGCACCCCTGAAATAACAGATTCACTTTATGGCAATATTGAAAGCGGTGGATCCAACATAGCCAATGAAAGCTGGCAAAACCTTTTCAACGATTCTGTTCTCTTAAATTATATTGACGAAGGATTAAAAAACAATCTCGATTTGCAGGCTGCCATACAGCGGGTTGTTGCTGCCGAAGCTTATTTTAACCAAAGCAAGGCTGCACTGGCACCATCTGTATCGGCACAAGCGGGACAAACTTTTGTACACAACTCTGAATCTGCTTACCCAAATGGCCCGCAAAATTATCATGCTTCTCAAATTAAGCTGCAAAGTAACTGGGAAATCGATTTCTGGGGAAAATTAAACAGTGCCAGAAAAGCTGCTTACGCCAGATACCTGGCCACAAATGCCGCACAAAAAGCCGTGCAAACGCGGTTGATTGCAAACATTGCATTGGTATATTATAACCTGCTTGCCCTCGACCAAAAATTACAGATAACCTCACAAACGGTGCAAAATAACAGAGATCTGGTTGAGACGCTGAAAATTTTGAAAGACTACGGGAATGTAACCGGAGCAGCCGTAGTGCAAAGTGAGGCCACCTTGTATGCAACCGAAGTTACCATCCCCGATATCGAACAACAGATCAGAGAAACAGAAAATACCCTTAGTCTGCTTTTAGGGCGTTCTCCCGGAACCATCGAACGGGGAAACCTGGAAGAACAACAAACTCCTGAAATGCTCTCGGTTGGTGTTCCCTCCGAACTTCTGGATAACCGCCCCGATGTGATGCAGGCAGAATATGATCTGATCAGTGCCTGGGAAATGACCAACAATGCCAAAGCCTATTTTTATCCATCGGTAACCCTTACTGCAAATGCCGGTCTGGAATCACTCGATCTGGCCGATTTGCTGGACCCTGCATCCGTTGCGGCCAACATTGCCGGAGGCCTTACACAGCCTGTTTTTAACAAACGGACAAACAAAACGCGCCTCGAAGTCACACAGGCACAACAGGAAGAAGCGCTGCTCTATTTCAAAAATGCATTGTTGAATGCCGGGGCCGAAGTAGTCGATGCCCTTGGACAATTCAATACTGCAGAGCAGAAGATTGAACTTCGGGCAAAACAACTGGAGGCACTTGAAAAATCGGTTGATTATACCCGGGAGCTGCTAAATTATGGTTCAGCAACCTACATCGAAGTCCTGATTGCCCAGCAAAGTTTACTGACCGCACAATTGAATAATGTTAACGATCATATTCAAAAACTGAGTGCTGTGGTTTCATTGTACCGTGCGTTGGGTGGTGGCTGGAGATAATCTATACATTTAATAATACGAAAGGGACTGAATCGGGAATACAGGCAAAAAATGCCTGTTCTTTTAAAAAACCTATATCGTAAGGAACGTATTTTTGTTTTTTTAATCTGCCTTTTTTCAAAACAGAAAAACCATCTGACAATATTTAATAGGAAAGGATATAAATAATTCATTTCAAAAAATGTATTTTCGCGAAATAAAACCATTGAAAGTGTCGAAAAATCTGGTTATCATTCCTACTTATAATGAAAGGGAGAACATTGGGAAAATGATAAAAAAAGTCTTTTCCCTGAACATTCCTTTCCATATACTGATAGTTGAAGACAATTCTCCCGATGGAACCGCCGCCATTGTAAAATCGATGCAGAAGGAATTTTCCGGTCGGCTGCACATCCTCGAACGAAAAGGAAAACTTGGCCTCGGAACTGCCTATATTGCCGGATTTAAATGGGCCCTGCAAAACGGGTATGAATATATTTATGAAATGGACTGCGACTTTTCGCACAACCCTAACGACCTGGAACGTCTTTACCAGGCAATAGAAAAGGGAGCTGATTTAGCCATTGGCTCCAGATACATTTCGGGTATAAATGTAATTAACTGGCCGCTTGGACGTGTACTCATGTCGTATTTTGCATCGGTGTATGTACGTTTGATTACTGGTATGAAAATAATGGATACCACAGCCGGTTTCAAATGTTACCGGAGAAGGGTGCTTGAAACCATCAATTTTGAAAAAATCAGACTGGTGGGATACGGATTTCAGATAGAGATGAAATTTACCACCTATAAGTTCGGTTTTACTATCGTGGAAATCCCGATTGTATTTACCGATCGCAGGGAAGGCACTTCGAAAATGAGTGGCGGAATATTTAATGAAGCACTCTGGGGCGTAATGAAAATGAAAATCAGGAGCTGGTTCAGAGATTACAGCCGCAGTTAACCTAAAAATCAGGCTGTTGGTAAACTAAAATTAAGGGCTCAATTGGTTAAAGCCAGAATAACTTATTAAATTCACTGAAATGAAAACACTCATCAAAGATGCCACTATCGTTAACGAAGGATTGAAGTTTAAGGGCAGTGTTTTGATAAACGAAAATAAAATCGAGCAGGTGTTTCCATACAGCATACCCGCATCCACCGATTTAAAGGATGTTCTCATCCGCAATGCTGCCGGCCTTTACCTTATACCCGGAGTTATCGACGACCAGGTTCATTTCCGTGAGCCGGGTCTTACCCATAAGGGCGATATTGCCACCGAAAGCCGGGCAGCAGTGGCAGGCGGCACAACCACTTATATGGAAATGCCAAACACAAATCCGCAAACGGTAACGCAGGAGTTGCTGGAGCAAAAGTATAATCGTGCATCAGAGGTATCGCCTGCCAATTATTCTTTTTATATGGGTGCCACCAACAACAACCTTGAGGAGGTACTCAAGACCGACCCTTCGAAAATATGCGGCATAAAGGTTTTTATGGGATCCTCAACCGGAAATATGCTTGTCGACGACCAGGACACCCTTTCTGAAATATTCCGGAATGCCCCCGCCCTGGTAGCCACTCATTGTGAAGATGAAACCACCATCAAAAAAAACGCCGAAACAGCCCGCATCAGGTACGGTGAAAATATTCCCGTTTCAAGGCATGCCCACATCCGGAGTGCTGAAGCCTGCTACAAATCATCAGCGAAAGCCGTTGAACTGGCTTCGAAATTTAACTCACGGCTGCACATCCTGCACCTGTCAACTGCCCAGGAAATGGATCTTTTTTCTGCAGGAAAAGTTAAGGATAAGAAAATTACCGCCGAAGTATGCATACATCACCTGTGGTTCGATGAGCGCGATTACATTACCAAGGGAAACCGCATTAAATGGAATCCGGCTGTTAAAACCCTAAAAGACAAGGAAGCCTTGTGGAGAGCCTTGCTCGATGATAAAATCGATGTAATAGCCACCGACCATGCCCCACATACCCTGGAAGAAAAAAACAACACCTACTTCAAGGCGCCATCGGGCGGACCACTTGTGCAGCATGCCCTGGTGGCTATGCTCGAGATGAGCAACAAAGGTGTTATTTCAGTTGAAAAAGTGGTGCAGAAAATGTGCCATGCTCCCGCCGACCTGTTCCGCATCGACCGTCGCGGGTATATCCGGGAAGGCTATTATGCCGATCTGGTTTTGATCGATCCCAAAAAAAGCTGGACGGTTTCTGCCAATAATATATTGTATAAATGCGGCTGGTCACCCTTTGAGGGGCAAGAGTTCTCCCATACAATAATATCTACGTTTGTGAACGGACAGGAAGTATATAAAAATGGGGAAATACAGAATCAGATAGCTGGAGAACGGGTTTTATTTAATGCATAGATGAAAAACCTTCTTTTAAGAATATCATCTCTTTATTTTGTTTAAAATAAAGGTTACAGATAAAAATAATACTGGACCCGAATTATCAGGAAAAATTTTCCAAAACAATTTTTCTCCCGGGAAACTATCTGCCTCATAGTTTTTCAGCCATTTAACCCAATGAACGATAACACCAACCTGCCTTTACAACTCAATCCCTTTTCATTTTCCATGAAATGGTTACTTTTTGTCGTCCCCATTCCTTTGCCAGTTCCTCGTTTTTGCCCATATAAATATCGATGCGATTTCTCCAGCGCTCGTTCATTTTATCTAAAACAGTATATACTCCAGGAATGCCTTCTATTTTTACCTTTTTTTTGTGAGTGAGTCCCAACCTGATTAAATCCTTCGAAACAGCAATAATTTTCATGCCGGGTTCCAGGGTATCGCCCCAGGCAGTTATTTCCGAATGTTCTGCATGCGTTTGTTCCGCCAGCGAATTATAAGCCGTTGCACTTACTTCTTTGGTAACGGTTTCATATTTGTCACAGGCCGTAAATAATAACAGCAATAAAAGCAACTGCTTCACAAGTAATCTTTCTCTATTGGCATATAAAAATTTATTTGTCAACTGTTTCATAAAGCAAAAAATTTAACCGAACGATTCTTTTCATTCGGGGTTATATTATTATTTAACAACCCCGATTGTTTTTGGTTTGGAATTGTTAAAGCTGATGTTTCTCCTGATTTTGAATAAATGCTCCTGAATAAAACGAATCTCCATTGAAAATACTTTAAACATGTCCTGATTCATTTACTGAATCAATCAACGAAAAAGCCTTAGTGCGGTAACATAGTCCTCTAACGACAAGCTAAATTGCCACAGCTTAAAATTCCTTTCAATCGGATATGGTTTAAAACGAACTTTCTATTCGCTAATGCGTGTCAACAGAAATTGTGTAAATCAGGGATTGTTTTCAAGGCTTATTTCTCTTTGCCAGATAGCATGGCCGGTGTTGCCGGATTATTGAAACTGGATTTGAAAAAGCCCGTTTGCGTTTTACCCGGCTTTTCACCAAAGATTGGCAAGCATTAACTAAAAGCAGACTTTCCGGATGGTATTGAAAAGTGCCGCAGGATTACTGCTATTTTTTTCCCTACAGTAATGCGTTTAATTATAGTAAAATCTATATATAAATATAGTCCAAAGTTAGTCATACACTATCTTTAGACTATATTTATACTAGCTTATACTAACTTTATACTAGCTTTGGTAGCTTATAATCCCATTTAATGTATGTTAAAATTTTCTGGTAATGGGAAAAATATTGTATTGGCATCCTTGTAACGCGCCCGGCCTTGTCTGTAAATAACTGATGCCTCTCCAGGAATTTCCTGCGAGGTTTCCTGTTTTTCCTGATGGACCGCTAAGTGCTCCGTTTAGTGCCGGAGGTATTCCTAATGTTTTCAAAGGCGGTCAAATATAAAAAACTTCAAAAGAGACTACGGCCTCAACTTTTTTACGTGATAACTGTATTATATACAGTTAGCAAAAAATCTTTACAAAATGAAAACAGCTTTAGCAACATTATTAACCGCTCTTTTTTTTGGAGTTTTTACACAAAATAACCTCAAGGTAGGTGATAAAGTTCCTAATTTCAAAGCCATTACCGCTTATGAAAAGACATGGGAACTCAAAAATAACTTAGACAATAATTATCTGGTGGTATACTTTTATCCGGCAGCCATGACAGGAGGATGCACAACCCAGGCTTGCTCCTATCGTGACCTAAGTAATGAACTGGATTCGTTTAACGTCAAAGTAGTGGGTATTAGTGGTGACAGGCCGGAAAGTTTGAAGTTTTTCATACAAGCTCATAATCTGAACTTCACCCTGCTCTCGGATACATCAGGTGAAATTGCAGAACTCTTCGGTGTTCCCACCAGGGAAGGAACAACCTTCAAGGGCCAATTTGAGGGAAAGGATTTTGAACTGGAAAGAGATATTACAACCAGCCGCTGGACATTCATTCTCGATAAAAATGGTAAGATCGTTTATAAAAACGAACAGGTAAAAGCATCGGAAGATCCGCAGGAGGTTTTAAATTTTTTGAGGAATAATTCATAAATATATTGAATTTCACTACCTTCAGCCAAAATCTGTTGCTATGAAAATTTTAACGTTGCCTTTCCTTTTACTTATTTTTATGGTATTCTCATTTTCTTTCAGGAGTTATTCTCAAACTTACCATTCATTGAAGGAAGAAGTAACCATTGAATTGGTTAATCCCACTTCAAAAGAGGTTGTTTTCGTTCTTGCTTCAGGAATTGAACGCATCTTTATTTCTTCATCCGGGAATTTTCTGCGAACGGTATCCTTTACCATAAGCCCCGATGAACCGATTATGAATTTCAGGGGGCCTAAGCGAATTCTTGAGGTAAAAATGTATTACGACATCGATGGTGACGGAACAGATGAAGAAATAACCGATACCATGGCTGTATTAACCAGGAGCGGGAATCTGAAACTGGTATTTCTTTCCAACGGAAGCGGCAACCGGCTACCGAGGGGGTGGGATTTTTAACCATTTATTCTTTCAGCTTAACGGTATTTCCTGCTGTATGGTTTCTTCCGGAAAATCATCGTTCAGGGTATCCTTTTCCACCAGGTTCTTCGGAATTTCCTTTGTAGCTTTTGCACCCAATTTCCGGAGGCGTTCAGTGGCTCCAACCAGGTTTCCTCGGCCTTCCGACAGTTTTTTCATGGCATCGCTGTATGTATTCTGTGTAATCCTGAGGGTATTCCCAATTTTTTCCATATCGCCAACGAAGCCCACAAATTTATCGTATAAGGCCCCGCTCTGGCGTGCAATTTCAAGGGCATTACGAGTCTGGTTTTCCTGTTGCCAGATGGAAGAAATGGTCCGCAACGTTGCCAGCAGAGTTGATGGGCTGACAAGTACTACCTTTTGATCCCAGGCAAATGAAAACAAATCATGATCGGCCTGCACTGCCAGGCTGAAGGAAGATTCGATGGGAATAAAGAGCAGCACAAAATCGGGGCTGTTAAGATTCAGTGCCGACTGGTAATGTTTCTCACCAAGCCCTTTTATATGTGACCTTAAACTTAAAAGATGATCCTTTACATGAATTGCCCTTTCCTCTTCAGCAGCCAGCATTCACGGCACGTTCGTAGGCAATAAGTGAAACTTTTGAGTCGATGATAATGTGCTTGCTGTCGGGCAGATTAATCACGATATCGGGCAGCAGGCGTTTACCGTTATCCGCAACAAATCTGTACTGCTTCTGGTAGCCCTGTTCACCTTCATTCAGGCCTGAGCGTTCAAGTATCCGTTCCAGCACTACCTCGCCCCAGTTTCCCTGTTTTTTTACATCGCCCTTTAAGGCCCTTGTCAGGTTTTCTGCCTCTGTACTCATACGGTTATTTAAATCGTAGAGTTTTTTCAGTTCAGCCCGTAAATCGGTCTGGTCTTTCAAACCTTTCTGGTAGGTATCCTCGACCTTTTTTTCGAAAAGAAGAATTTTTTCCTTTAGGGGAATCAATACTTCACCAATATTCTTTTGATTGGTCAGGGTAAACTCCTCGCTGTTCTTTTTAAGGATTTTTCCGGCTATGTTCTCAAATTCGGTAGTAAATTTCTTCTGAATCTCTTCCAGTTCGCTTTTTTGGGATTGCAGTTTTTCCTGTAGATTCTGGTATTCAGCTTTTGCCTTTTCCAGGCGGCCAGTAAGGACCAGATTGTCTTCCCTGAGTTTCAGCAGTTCGGTCTTTTGATTTTCTGCCTCCGATTTGAGCAGGGAGCACCGTTCATCGGCAACAAGGGCCTGTTTTTCGGCAACTGTGCGCTGATTCTCCAGTTGCCTTTCCTTTTCCCGGCAACCGGTAGAAAACAAATACATTTTTTTTTGGTGCTTAAGATGAATGAAATAGATAGCTGCCAATGCACCAAGCAAAACAAGACTAATGAGCAGAAAAAACAGGATGACATTCATTCCGGTAAAAATTTGAAAGGATTAAAAACCGGTTCAATTTAGTTAAAATGTTAATTTTTAAGCCCAAACCGGAAAGAAATTTATCACCATTTATATACAATGGAATTGATATTCATGCCGGCTCCCACAGAACAAAGTACGACATAATCGCCCTCATTAATTTCCTGACCTTCAATTTTGCCTTTCAACACCAGATCGAGCAGAGTAGGAACAGTAGCTGTAGAAGAATTACCAAGATAACGAATGCTCATTGGCATTATTCCTTCAGGAATTTCTTTAATATCGTACAATTTAAAAAGTCCGCTCAGAATGGCTTCGTCCATTTTTTCATTTGCCTGATGAATGAGTACCTTTTTAATATCGCTGAAGTTCAACTCCTGCCCTTTCAATGCTTTCCTTCACCACGGCAGGTACGTTTTTAATAGCATAGATATAAAGTTTATGTCCTGACATTTTAATCCATTTCTCGCTTCCATCATATTCCGGATTATTCGAACGGCCCAGTGTCAGCAAATTTGCATAGGTAACTGAATCGGAACGGCTTGCATGTGAGATGATTCCAACGGGTTCGTGACTTTCCACTGCCTCTACTATAGTAGCGCCAGCTCCATCGGCGTAGATCATAGTATCGCGATCATGGGGATCGGATATTCGTGATAAAACATCGGCTCCCACTACCACACCTCTTTTCATAAAGCCACTTTTAATAAAGGCATCCGCCACAATCATGGCCTGAGTCCAGCCGGGGCATCCTGAAATAATATCGTAGCAAATCGTTTTTGGATTTTTAATGTGCAGTTTCATTTTTACCTTATTGGCAAGGCCCGGTAGCATATCACTGCGCACATTACCTTCATCTATATCACCAAAGTTATGGGCAACAATAAGGAAATCGAGGCTTTCCATTGAAATTTCGGCTGAAGAACATGCCTCCTTAATGGCAAGCACCGCCAAATCAGAGGTTGCCTGAGTTTCATTGACATACCGCCGCTCTTCAATATTGGTAATATCCTTAAACTTGCGGATAATTTCCTGATTCGTTTTATCGAAAGGTTTTCCGGTTGAGGCATCAAAGAACCGATGATTAATGAAGTAATTGTTTTTAACAACTTTTGGAGGCAGGTAACTTCCAGTTCCTATTATCCGTGTGTAAATATCTTTTGCCATATTAATTTTCAGCTTATTTTCCTGTCAAATTTTTTTAAACTCATTTTTTCTCCGTCAAAAACGCCATACGAAAAGTGGGTAATCCAGTCGCCCAGCAGAATCATTCTCGAATGGTTTTTAATTTCAACATCAGCCATCCGGTGCCGATGCCCAAAGATAAAATAATCAATCCACTCTTTATCAAGGTAATTTTCAGCAAACCGATACATGTTTTCATTCTTAACATTAAATTCTTCTTTCCGGTCGAGTTTTGCCAGCCTGCTCGATTTTGACCAGTGGTGGGCAAGCCGAAGGGCAAAATTTGGATGAAGCCTTGCAAAAATCCACTGAAGTTTTTTACTGTAAAATATTTTTTTAAGAAACAAATATCCTTTATCATCGGGGTCGAGGCCATCGCCATGTGCAAGAAAAAATTTCCGGGAACCGAATTGAGTAACAAATTCTTTATAGTGGATCTTCAATCCGATTTCTTCCGACAAGTAATCAAACACCCACAGGTCATGGTTTCCGGTAAAAAAATGCACGGGAATTCCGCTATCGCTTATTTCGGCCAGCCGCCCAAGAATCCGTGTAAATCCCCGGGGAACGACTTTTCTGTATTCAAACCAGAAATCAAATACATCACCCAGAAGATAGAGTTCAGCAATGTCGTGGCGAATAAAATCAAGCCACCTGGCGAACAGTAATTCCCGCTCACGGTTATTTTTTAAAGCCGGTGCACCTAAATGTACATCTGAAACAAAATATATTTTTCCTTTTTCTGACAAGTTATATCGGGTGTTACTTTCCTGCACAATCAATTGAGAAGCTTCGTCAGTACCCGGTCGAGCTGAGGACCTTTCAGGTTTTGGGCAATAATCTCACCTTCATCGTTCAGAAGGTAATTATAGGGTATACTTTGAATATTGTACAGTGTCACTGCCCTATTACTTCCTTCCATATCTCCAACATTTATCCACGACAGTTTATCCTGATCGATGGCATCCAACCATTCAATACGATTTTGGTCTACGCTAACCTGATATATTTCAAAACCTTTCTGCTTATATTTCCGGTATGCATCCACAAGTGCCTCATTTTGGATACGTGAGCTTCTGTCGAGCGCCGACCAGAACTGCAATAAAACAATTTTTCCCCTCAATGCTGAAAGGGAGATTTCCTTACCATCGGGATTTGGCAACGATATATCGGGGCTGTTTTCCCCTCTCTCCTGGATAAGCTGCTTTAGTTTTGCTGACTGCTCTTCTTTCATCAGTTCCAGGGTATTTTGGTACAATGCCTTTACATGGCCCGAATTTGGATAAACGGTATTTAGGGCAGAGGCTGCCACCCGAAGGGTATGCAGATCGTTTATAATGTATTCATTATCATCAAATTTCTGATAAACAGCCATTACGCTTGCTATCGAAAAAGGATTCGCCATAACAAATTGTTTTGAAAACTCCACTTGTTCCTGCTTTATGGAATCATACATTGCGCTCCACTGCCTGTTCATCTGAACCAAATCGGGATTCCGGCTGTACATATTGCTAAGCGACTGAAGAGAATCAAGCTTTTTACGCGTTTTATACCACTGGTCGTTTAAAACTTTAACCTTTTCGGAACCAACAGAACCTTCAACTTTATAATTCCGGCTAAAATCAGCGGCATCGGCTTCAACCACCACCTGTTCAAGCGAATCGATTAACAGAGTAATGAATTTATTTGGGGTCAGCTTCAGCAAATAAAAAGATGGAATGCCTGTTTCTCCGGAAAATTTAAATTCCCCTTTACTGTTGAGTTTAACTGAATCGATTGGCCTGGTAGAAGCTACCTGCAATTCTTCAAAATATATCGTTTGTCCTTCGGCATGGGTTATCCTCCCGCTAACCGAAAAACGGCCTTCATTTTTACTGCAGCTAAAAGCCACCAAACCTGCAACTATTCCTGAAACAATTAACCTGTTAAGTTTCATCAGTATCTTATTCAATCCGAATTACTCATTGATTCACATTCACATCTGCCGTTTTAATCAGCTATTTTTTACCTCAGCAAAAGTTTCGTTTCATGGGATTAAATACCCATACATATTTCATCTCTTTTTAATTAAAAGGCGTAAAAATATAAATTTCCCCTGTTCACGAACCATCATTTTCAGAAAATAACATTATTTAAAGTTTTGGAATAGATTTCAACTTTTCATTTTTCTTGTTCCTCAATTCAGGAAAAAGTTTTATGTTCGCTGACAGCAAAGAGAAATTGTGAAAGTACATACCGATATACATCAGTTTAGTGCAAAAAAACCTGTGGTTACCCTGGGCACATTCGATGGTGTTCACCTGGGACACCAAAGAGTTATACTCCGGTTAAAAGAAATTGCACAGGAATATGGGGGAGAATCTGTAATATTCACTTTTTATCCACATCCGCGGCTGGTAGTAAAACCTGAAGAATCAAATCTGAGATTGCTTACAACACTTGAGGAAAAGAAGGAACTTTTTGGCCATTCGGGAATCGATCACCTCATGGTTTTCCCTTTCACCAAAAGCTTTTCTGAGATGTCGTATGCTGAATTTGTAAAACAAATTCTGGTTGAAAAAATGAAAACCCACTGCCTGGTAGTGGGTTATGATCACAGGTTTGGTAAAAACAGGGAGGGCAGCTTTGAATATTTAAAGGATTGCGCTGATAAATATGGTTTTAAAATAGAAAAGCTTGAAGCCTTTTTGGTTGATGAAGCCAATGTTAGTTCCACCCGTATTCGGAAAGCCCTTCAGCAGGGAGAGATTGAAAAAGCCAACCGTTACCTGGGTTACCGGTTCATGCTGCACGGGAGCGTGGTTGAAGGAGAACGCATGGGGCGCAAGCTGGGATTTCCAACTGCCAATATTGAAACTTTCGACCCCCATAAACTCATCCCCGGCTATGGAGTCTATGCGGTGGAAGTAATGCTGGCGGGAAAGAAATTACAAGGCATGCTGAACATCGGGTCTCGGCCAACTTTTAATAATAATGCTGATAACCGCAGCATTGAAGTACATATATTTGATTTTGCAGGAGATATTTACCGAAAGGAAATTACTCTGGTGTTTGCAGGGAGAATCAGAGAAGAACAGAAATTCAGCGGTATTGAAGCCCTGACAGAACAGCTGAAAAAAGATAAAGCAGCTGCTTTAAAAATCCTTTACCGAATGTAAGTTATTTCACCCTTTATCGTCCGTTACAGGAAAATAGACGCCTTTCCTTTATAACTTCAGGCCTGTATATAATGCAATTTCTCACGCTCAGTTTGCTTGGGCCGATTATCTTGCAGTACTTTTCTTTATTAGAACAGCAGAAACTGGAAGATGATCGGACATCCTGTAATTATGGGTTTGAAAATTGAATGATTCAAATTTATCGCTGTGGAAAATATAGTCGATACGCAATGAAGGCAACTTATTGATATAGGTACGCCCTATCCCTTTCCCCGAACAGATAAAGGCATCATTAAGGCCTCTGCTCAGTTGATGGTATGAGTAGGACGCAGGGGTATCATTCAAATCGCCACAAACTATTACAGGATAGGGAGATTCCTGGATCAATGCCCGGATAGCCTCTACCTGACTTGCTCTCATCTGAAATCCCGCCTTCAGTTTCGACCCCACAATGCGGGCTTCCTGAAGATCTTCTTCATTTGTAAGTCCGGAGTCGATAATTCCAAAATCTTTCGGATCAATTCCATATGAATGCAGATGTACATTAAATACACGTACAGTATCGGAATCTATAAGCAAATCGGTATAAATAGTTATGTTCCTCGATTGTTCAAAGCGAATTTCATTCATCCGGATGATTGGATATCTCGACATGGTAACCGAACCGAAAGTGTTGCTTGTACGGGCAAACTGATAGTGATTGATGAAGTCCAGTTCTCCTACTGTTTTGCCAAGGTTGAAAATTTTATTTTGTCTTAACCTTACTTCCTGCAGGCAAATAATATCGGGCTGGTGTTCATTTAAAAAGTGAATGATTTTATTTGAAGTTTTTTCCTGCGAATCGATATCATCCCCTCTAAAATGGTGGACATTGTACGACATAATTTTGACATCGCCCGACTCTGTTGTTTTTTCCTGCAACTGCACATATCGGGATAATAACCCCCATCCTGAAACTAAAGACAGAAGCGAAATCAGCAGATATTTTGGACTGATTATCAGCCAGAAAACAATAAAAATAAGATTCACAACAACAATGACCGGATATGCAAGGCCAAAAAAAGAGGGAAGCCACCACTTCACAGGAGATATATACCCCGAAAGATATGCCATCATCAATGCAACAACTGCCAAAAAATTAAGGCCCAGAATTATAAATTTAACCAGCTTCCTCACTTTAAAGATCTAATTTCTGAATAAACGCAATATTGTCAAAGTTATTTAATTCCATGGAATCCATTTTATGGAAAATTTAACTCAAAGAATAGTTTTTCAGGAAATTTCTTTACGGCAACGTAACATTCTGTTTTTCCCAAATAAATCTTTTTTGATTTCTGCTGTCCTGAAACCGTACTTTTTTACCAGTCCACTCATTTCGTGCCCAAAGTTTTCATTAATTTCAAAAAACAACCATCCTCTTTTTTCCAGAAAGAGGGAAGCAAATTCAGCAATTGAACGATAATAAATCAAAGGATCGGCATCAGTCACAAATAATGCATCTTCAGGTTCATGTTTCAGTACATTTACCTCCATCATTTCTTTTTCAGATTCCCTGACATAAGGCGGATTACTTACAACAGCATTGTATTTCCTCCAGGAAACAGAATTCCAGTTAAAAATATCAGCTTTGAAAAAATCCACATCAAGATTATTTATCACAGCATTTTTTCGGGCGACATCAAGTGCCTGGTCAGAATTATCAAAAGCATGTACATCTGCATCTGGAATAAGTTTCTTAATTCCAAGAGCAATACAGCCACTACCTGTGCCCGCATCAAGCGCTGCAGATGCGGAGGGTAATTCTGTTTCGGCAACCCAATGCACCAGTTCTTCTGTTTCGGGACGGGGAATTAAAACAGACGGATTGACCAACAGTCTCATATCTAAAAAAGCAGTCTCACCCAATATGTATTGAATCGGCTCATGGGATATTAGCCGTTCCACTATGCTTCTGATGTTCTCCCTGGATGTATTTTCCAGAACCTGATCCTGCAACAGCAGCTGTTGGGTATAATTTAAACCACAGACATGTTCCAGTATCAACCGGGTAAGAGATCTTATTTCCGTTTTTGGATACAAACTGCTTAATTCCTGTTCAATGTATTGAATAGTCGCCCTCATTGTGTTACTTTTGACATGTCAAAGATACTTTTTTCGGGCAAATGGAATTATCAGAAATATATATGGAGCGCTGCATTGAGCTCGCCCGTTTAGGGATGGGAAATGTTTCACCCAACCCAATGGTGGGCAGTGTAATTGTTTGGCGGGGAATGATTATTGGCGAAGGATTTCATCAACAATATGGAGGGCCGCATGCAGAAGTAAATGCAATAAATGCAGTTTCAGATGCCAGCCAGCTAAAAGACAGCACATTGTATGTATCGCTTGAGCCCTGTGCCCACCATGGGCTGACCCCTCCCTGCTCGAATTTGATAATCGAAAAAAAAATTCCCCGGGTGGTAATCGGTACCACAGATCCCTTTACTGAAGTAGCAGGAAAAGGAATTGACAAACTCAGGAAAGCAGGATTGAAGGTAAAAGCAGGAGTTCTTGAGAAGGAATGCCGTGAACTGAACAAACGTTTTTTTACCTACCACGAAAACCATAGACCTTATATTATCTTAAAGTGGGCACAAACGGCCGATGGTTACATCGACAACGACCGAAGCAGTAAAAATTTCGGAATACCTACCTGGATAACAGGAGACCTGGCCCTGAGAATGGTTCATAAAATACGTTCAGGAGAAGATGCCATACTTGTGGGAACGAATACTGCCTTAAAAGACAATCCCTCACTTACAGTGCGCCACTGGTCAGGAAGAAATCCGGTAAGGGCAGTTATTGATAAAAACCTGCGGCTTTCACTATCGATTAATCTGTTTGATGGAATTGCGGAAACCCTTATTTTTAATTCGCAAAAGGAGGGAAAGGATAAAAACAATTCCTGGATAAAAATTGATTTTAATAAAGAAATTGTTTCACAGGTACTAAAAACTCTGCACCAGCACAAAATTCTTTCGGTAATTGTAGAAGGAGGTAAACATCTCCTTGAAAGCTTTATTCTTTCCGGATTATGGGATGAGATGCATGTTTTTACAGGATGTAAATTTTTTGCCGGAGGTGTAAAAGCACCTTCAGTTTCGGGAAAACTCACCGCAGAAGAATGGTTTGATTACGATAACCTGAAAATATATTACAACGATTAAAAAACAATACTTCGAGGCCCGCCAGGCATTATTTCAATATTCAGTACATTCTCAACGTATTGAAAATAATAAAACAATTTATGATTTAATTCAAACCCGTAATCAACTGTAGGGTCATACCCGATAATGGGTTCAAAAAACGGATACCCGGGCTGAGTTGCCTTATAGTTCCAGGCATTAACATACCTTTGATTCCAGTTTTCATAATATTGCTGACCCCGGTACTGAGAAGGCCTGTCCTGTAGGGTATACCAGGATTCAAATCTGGCATCAAACGTTTCAAGCCGGTATTCCAGCGAATCACTTTCTTCTGCTGCCTCTCCGTTTATTTTTACCTGAGGTATTTTTCGTGAAGTAGAGCAAGCAATCGCAATAAATATGATAGCTGCCAAAAATATTACTTGTTTCATAGCTTCTTTTTTAATGTGAATTTAAATTCAGATACGAATTTCATTCCAAAATTGTTTTTGAACTTAAATTTTATGAAATTTATCACGCAAAGATCAATACAGCATATTCATGGGATTTGGATTGGATACCTGGAAAATTTTTTCTTTAGTCTTTCTTTTAACCGCCATACCTGTATCCATTATGATAGTTTTGGAGAAACGATCTCCGTTTAAAACTGCTGCCTGGATTCTGCTGTTAATCCTTCTGCCCATTTTCGGTGTTGTATTTTATCTTTTTTTTGGACAGGAATATCGTAAGAAAAAACTTTTCTCGCGTAAAGGATTGATAAGCCTGAATAAATTCCGACAGCTCTCCTTCAGGCAACTGCGCAAATTTGAATATACCCTCCGGGATCTCTCCCCTCTTATCAGGGAAAAAGAAAATATTATACGACTACTTCTTAAAAATTCAAATGCCCTGGTTACTTATGCAAGCCGGATAAAATTACTTAATAATGCTGATGAAACCTTCGAAGCAATTTTTGCAGCAATTGAAGATGCCACACATCACATTCATATGGAATATTATATTCTTGAGGACGATAAAATAGGAAATCGATTTAAGGATTTGCTGATAAAAAAAAGCAGGGAGGGGATTATTGTCCGAATCATTTTGGATGATGTAGGCAGTTGGGGCTTAAGCAAAAAATTCCTGTCTGAACTTCGCAACAATAACATCGAAATCTACTCTTTTATGGAAGTACGGTTCCCCCGGCTGACTTCACAGGTAAATTATCGTAATCACCGCAAAATCCTTGTAGTGGATGGTGTAATTGGATTTACCGGCGGAATCAATATTGCCGACAGGTATGTGGAAGGAATAAAGAACATTGGTCCCTGGCGTGATACTCATCTTCAGTTAGAGGGAGATGCTGTAGGCGGTTTGCAGGTTGTTTTTACTGCTGATTGGTATTTTGTTATTCATGAGAACTTAACCGGAAAACGCTATTTTCCTGAGCTGAATCTAACAAAAGGGATACCGGTTCAGATTACAGCAAGTGGACCTGACTCTGATTGGGACAGCATTGCACAGGTTTTCTTTGCTGCCATTGCTGGAGCAAAAAGTAAAGTTTATATTGCATCGCCCTACCTGATGCCAACCTCCGAAATTCTTTATGCACTAAAAACTGCAGCTTTAAGCAATGTGGATGTGCGTATATTGATTCCGGAAAAAACAGATAGTGTAATTCCCCGCTGGAGTTCCTATTCCTATATTGAAGAAATGCTGGAAGCTGGTGTGCGCATTTATTTTTACCGTGCAGGCTTTCTTCACAGCAAATATCTTATTGTAGATGATGTTTTTTCAACAATAGGAACCACCAATCTTGATTTCCGAAGCTTTGAAACCAATTTTGAGGTAAATGCCATTATTTACGATCAGGCTTTTACTACCCTCTTAAGAAAACATTTCAAAGCAGATCTCAGAAACAGCCGCGAAGTAAAACTTGACGAATGGAAACAGCGCGGCTGGTATTTTAAGCTTAAGGAATCATTGGGACATATTGTAAGTCCGATGTTGTAAATTAAAACAACAGCTTTTCCATTAAATAAATGGTAAATTGCCCAAATCCACATTCCCCCCTGAAAGAACAATCCCAACTTTTTTATTCTTTACATTCACTTTACCCTCCAGAATGGCAGCCAACGGAACAGCCGATGAGGGCTCAATGATGATTTTCATCCGCTCCCAAATGAGTTGCATAGCTTCCACTATTTTTTCTTCAGAAACGGTTACGATATCGTCGACTGTGCTCATTATTATTGCAAAGTTACGCTCTCCCAAAGAAGTTAGCAAACCATCGGCAATTGTTTTAGGATTCTCTGAAGGAATAATTTTGTTTAGGTGAAACGATCGGCAGGCATCATCGGCACCGGCCGGTTCAGCAGCAATTACTTTACACTCTGGCAACAGATAATTAACCGAGACAGCAGTTCCACTTAATAATCCACCACCCCCAACAGGTGCCATTATAAAAGCGAATTCTCCTTCATCTTCAATCAATTCCTTGGCAGCTGTACCCTGGCCGGCAATGACATAAAAGTTATTGTAAGGATGTATTTCAGTGGCACCCGTTTTTTTTATTACCTGTTTAACTGTAAGTTCCCGGTCCTGCAGCGTAGGTTCACAGAAAGTTATATTGGCACCATAACCCGCTACTGCTTTCTTCTTTATTTCAGGCGAAGTACGCGGCATAACAATATGTGCCGGAATGCCACGTATCTGCGCAGCCAAAGCCAGCGCAGCCGCATGGTTTCCGGAAGAATGGGTTGCCACTCCCCGGGAAGCTTCCTCATCTGTTAACGATAACACTGCATTGCAAGCTCCGCGGAATTTGAAAGCTCCTACCTTCTGGAAATTTTCGCATTTAAAAAACAAATTGGCCCCTGTTATTTTATTTATACCCGAAGAAGTTAAAACCGGAGTTCTGTGGGCATATTTCTGCACAATCCGGTGTGCCTGTTTTACGTCGGAAAAGTCAGGTAAGTACTTCATGTTTTAATTCATTGTATTGAAAATCTGAATTTTATAATAAGATAAGAACAAAATTAAAATTCTCCTTTGAAAAAGAACGCCTCCACTCCTTTTACTCCTGGTCTGACTTTAAACAAACCCCCGGCATGCGGAAATTTTTTCAAATCCTCTTCACCGGTTCCAATCCGGGCAGTTGTAATATAAAGGGTTCCTAAATCATTATCACCAAAAGCACAAGAAGTAACATTTTTGGCCGGCACGTCTATAGTACGAAGTAATTCCCCCGATTCAGGATTCCAGCAACCTACAGCAGATCCATTCCAAAGAGCAATCCAGACATTGCCTTCTGCATCAATGGTCATACCATCGGGAAAACCCATTTCTTCAGGAATTTCAATAGCAGTTTGTGGATTACTTATTTCACCCGTTTCATTATTGTAATCCCATGCCACTACTTTATGAGTTGGAGTATCGATATAGTACATTTTCCGGTGGTCTGATGACCAGACAATTCCATTGGAAACGCTTACATTATCAATCATTTTATGGACCGAGGAATCGGGATCAAGCCGGTAAAGGGCTCCTGCATTCGATTCTCCGTTAAGACTCAGGGTACCTGCCCAAAATCTCCCTGCCGGATCGCATTTGCCATCATTAAATCGGTTGCCTGAATTATTTCCCTCAGGATTGGCAATAAATTGCTTTGCCCCTGTGACAGGATTAAACTGATAGAATCCTTTTTCCAGGGCGACTATCAGGTTTCCCGATTCGGCAGGAACAACTGTACCAATCATTTGGCCGGTAAACATCTCTTTGTTAAAATGAAAACCTGGATTATAAAAATTAAGGATATTATCATTAATATTTACCCAAATGAGCTCACCGGTTTTATAATTCCAGACAGCTCCTTCACCTAAAGCTGATTTTGTATCAAGTACCAGTTCCACATTCTCATTTTTAATTGAACAACTCAATAACAGAAGGGTAATACAAATGAATACAAAAATTTTCTTCATACTTCTAATTATTAAACAATCCAAAGATGCATAAGCTGCATAACCTGAAGGAAAATGGAAAAGTTAATTAAAGGTCTTTAATTAACTTTTCCATAATCAACCTCATTTTTGGTTCTGCTTTCATTGCGACCTGCTGAACTTCCTCGTGCGAGATTTCAACTATTTCTCCGGGAACACCGCTATCGGTAATAATGGAAATACCAAACAGTTTGATGCCCATATGTCTGGCCACTATTGCTTCGGGAACAGTTGACATCCCGATAATATCTCCTCCCAAAATGCGATACATATTGTATTCGGCAGGAGTTTCAAAGGTTGGCCCCTGAACTCCTACATATACACCTTCTCTGATAGTAATATTATGTTCGAGCGCAATTAGTTTTGCTTTATTCCGCAGCCGTTCATCGTATACTTTGCTCATATCAGGAAAACGTAAACCCAATTCATTCAAATTCTTACCGCGCAATGGGTGTTCGGAGAAAAAATTAATGTGATCACTTAAAAGTACAATATCACCAACATGCCATTCGGGGTGTAACCCTCCCGAAGCATTGGAAATAAAAAGTTGTTTTACACCCAGGAACTTCATTATTCTCACTGGAAAAGTAACTTCCTGCATCGTATATCCTTCGTAATAATGAAATCGCCCCTGCATAACCAGAACTTCCCGGCCTCCGAGCCTTCCATAGATTAATTGTCCTGTATGCCCGTCAACGGTAGTTACAGGGAAACCAGGAATCTCAGAATAAGATAATGTCTGCAGAATCTCAATATCCTCCACCAACCCACCCAAACCGGTTCCAAGAATAATTGCTGTATCAGGTCGTGCGTTGAATTTTTCTTCTATGAAGTTCGAGGTTGCTTTTATTTTCTCCAACATAATTCAGTATTTTCTTATTAAAAAGTTTCCCCTCTTCATCGAGAAACTTAACTTTTACAGGCAGATAGTAGAGTGATCGTTTAAACTGCTCATCCAAATCGAAAAGTTCGGCAAAACGCACTGCATCTTTCTCAGTAGTAATTATTATCTTTTTTTCACTCTTCAGATTTTCATACTTTTCCATGATAACCCGGATGTCGTCGTTGGAAAAATTATGATGGTCGGCAAAACTAATCATTTCAGTCTCCAAAGTGAATTGTTTTAAGTATTCGGGAATCAGGCGCGGGTATGCAATACCAGTAACAATAAGAATTGCATAAGACTTGTTTTTATTGAAATCATTTCCAATGTCCTTCCCGTTAAACACTGGTTTTATTTTATCGTATTCATATGTAGTAAAAAACATCGACTGGTATGGTCTCAACCCCACTTCATTCTGCATTACCCTTCGCATAATAGGGGTAACCTCTGCAGGAGGACATTTGGAAAAGATAATTACATTTGCCCTCCTTAACTGAGAAGCACTTTCTCTAAGGGAACCTGCCGGCAGGAGGTGATCTTGCTTTAAAGGCCGGTTGTAATCAATGAGTACAATATTAATAACAGGTGTTATTCTGCGATGCTGGAATGCATCATCGAGTAAAATAACATCAGGTGATTTTTGATTATCTGAAGCTAATAGTTTTTCAACTCCTTCCACCCTGTTTTCACAAACGGAAACGGTAATATCGGGAAATTTCCTTTTTATCTGGAGCGGTTCATCACCCACCTCCGGCACGCCAGAGTCGGTATTTACCAGATAAAACCCTTTGGTTTTTCGCCTATAGCCCCGACTGAGGGTAGCTACCTGGAATTTTTCTTTCAGAAGATTTACCAGATACTCGACATGAGGGGTCTTTCCTGTTCCTCCCACAGTTATATTTCCTATTGATATGACTGTAACATCAAACTCTTTTGATTTGAAAATATTTAAATCATAGAATTGATTTCGAAAATAAACAATCAGTCCATAAAGTAACGATACAGGATACAGCAGAATATTTCGCATGAAAAGTTATTTAAAGAAAAAGGCTAATATAAACAATTGCTCCCAGCATTTCCAAAACAATTTATATATGCCAGATTAATTTCTACAACTTCATATGAATTTAAAATTTATTCACCTAAAACCTTCAAAAGTTCACCAGATTTCACCTGGTCGGTTAGCTCCATGTTATTAAGTAATGCAAGATCTTCCATTTTATCATTTTCTGAACCAAAACTTTTTAAGGCATTTGCTAATGTACCATTTTGCTTTACCGTCCGTAACCTGATTCGCTTAGGCTGTCTGTTGAGTTTGGAGGGATCGGTAAGGCGGCTAAAATTTGTCATTGTAGTTTCAAAATTCCGGAGATAATTATTAAAGTTAGTTCCATCTGATACTCCGTGAAAGATATAAACTTTGCCTCCATATTCAATAAAATAAGATAATACCTTTATCTGCTGCTCCTGTCCTGTTTGTTCGTTTTGTGTTACACGTTCCGAAACAGTTACAACAGCCGGCATTCCGTTAACCGTAGTTCGCCGAGATTCCAGCAGTTTTAACTGAAGCGCTTTTATGGACTCCTCTGCGGCTGTTTGGGCAACTGTTTGCTCGGCAAGTGAAAACACTATCAAAGCCTGTCCTCCTTCCGGTGCCATCTGTACCTGTGCAGGTGAATTTACAAGCATCCAGCCTGATGGTACAGGGAAGCTGAATTTCAGCTCAGGATGGTAAAAAACACTGTTTTCCTCGAATCCCTGCCGGGGATCTTCTCCGTAAACCATTCCTTCAACCATTCGCAAATAACTTTCCTCACGAACAAGCCATTGCTCGTAATTTAGCTCTTCCTTCCATTTCTCTGCCAGCTGGGTCACTTTCTGATAACGCTCTCCCGGATCGGGATGCGTTGACAAAAAAGTTGGAACACCACCCGGGCTTTCTGAACCGCTCATCCTGTCGAGTGTTCTAAAAAAATTTGCCATTTGCTGACCATCATAGTGAAGCTTGGAAGCATATTCCACACCCAACCTGTCGGATTGCCGTTCGGCATCACGGCTAAATTTCAAAAACAAAAGCTGCATTCCCTGCATAGCATAAGGGGCAAAATCACGAAAATCTTCCGATGCAATCATGCCTCCAATAAGCAGCAACTGACCCAATTGCTGTTTACTTTGCTGACTTACAGTATGCCGGGCGGCAACATGTCCCATTTCATGCCCTAAAACGCCCATCAACTCTGCCTCATTATTAAACTGTGCCAAAATCCCGCGGGTAAAATACAAATATCCCCCCGGTACGGCAAAAGCATTTACCACAGGTGAATCCAGAATACGAAAATGATAAGTTAAATCGGGACGGTGCGATATCTTTCCCATTTCTGTACCTTTTTCCTGTATGAATGCCATCAAATCTTCGTCTTTGTATTCTCCAAAAGTTGCAATAACCTGAGGATCGTATTCCTTACCCATTGCTATTTCCTGTTCTTCAGAGATCAGCGCCAGCTGCCTTTCACCGGTAACCGGATTCACAGCACAAGAAGGAATTATTATTGCTGCTCCAACTACCAGAAAAAATTTAAAAAATATATTCATTAGCCTCATAACCGCGTTTTTAAAATTTATAATTAATATGCTACTATTAAAAATAAAAAATCTGTGTGTTTTGTTTACTAATGAATTGTTATTTTTAACAATACAATTCTAAATATTGGAATTAATTCTGAACAATGGAATGAAAAGCTTCTTTTTACATTTATCAGGTATCCTTTTGCTTCTTTTCTTTCTAACAGGAAAAGCACAGGAAAGCAGACTGCTGCAAAATGCTTCAGAAGTTAACCTTCAGAATCATGTTTTTTATCTGGCTTCCGACAGTATGCAGGGCCGTGGAATAAATACTCCGGAATTGAAACGGGTTGCTGAATATCTGAGAAATAACCTTCTGGAAATGAAACTCACTTCTCCGGATTACGGTTTTTTTCAATCGTTTGTTTTAACTTCAGTTCATTTCAATGAGCATCATTCATTTATGAAAATATTCCATAGCAGAGGCAAAGGAAAAAAAACCATCAATAACTTTATAGCCCTTAATCAAACCAATAGGATAGTGGACGTTGAAGGAGAACTTATCTTTGCTGGTTTTGGACAAACAAGTACATTAAGTACCGGTACCCCTGTGAAAGAAGAAAATATTGAAGGAAAAATTGTTCTGTATTCGGCAGGAACTGCCGAATCGTTGAGCGATGAATTTACTTACAGTTGGAATAATCCACTGGAAAGCAAAAAAATGAATGACTTGCTGGCAGCCGGAGCAAAAGCTCTTATACTGGTAACAAGCATCAACGACACAGCCAACGCTTCATACCACCGGTTAGAAAAATTAACTTCACGACAAAACTTCTCCCTGGATACAAAGGTACCAGATGCAAATAAAAAGAAAGAAAACCCTAAAATATTTATTGTCACGCCTGAAACTGCCGATCTTCTTACCGGGAAAAGAATGAAATGGGATAAAGCATTAAATTCTCTTTCAACAGTTAAAGAAACCCGGCCATTTACATTAAAAAACAACCGGATTCATATCCGATCTGTTTTAACTGAAAAAAAAGCAACAACTGATAATGTAATTGGTTATATAGAAGGCAGCGACTCTTTATTAAAGAATGAATGTGTGGTATTCATGGCACACTACGATCACCTGGGAATTGGAAAAAACAAAGAACTGTTTAATGGAGCAGATGATAATGCTTCAGGTGTATCTGTCCTGCTTGAAGTTGCCGGTATGTTCTCCCGGCTGAAAAAAAAACCCCTCCGCAGTATTTTATTTATTTTTCCCTCAGCTGAAGAAATCGGTTTGTTTGGGTCGGACTACTATACCCGGAATCCGGTATTCCCGCTTGAAAATACAGTTGCCTGTATTAACCTCGATATGGTGGGCAGAGTTTACCAGGAGCGTGATTCTGTATGGGATCACTCACCCAAGCAGGTTAAGGATTTCAACGGCATTTATACACTTTTGAATGATTTTAACACCAATCTGAAAACCCTAACGGAAGAAGTTTGTTCTCAGCTTAACCTGGTGCCTGATTTTAACCTGCCACCAAAGTTTTTCTATACCAGCGATCATTATCATTTCCACAAAAATCAGGTCCCTGTACTGAGCCTTTCGACAGGTTATTCGGCTGATTACCATAAGCCCACTGACACTGCCATTCGAATTTGTACCGATAAAATGAAGCGGGTTGCCAACCTGTGTTTTCTGGTGGGAATGAAACTGGGAAATCATAAATAAAAAAGAAATACCTAATGCTTGTTTTTAATGATGTCTAATCTGTTTTATAAAAAAAGGATCTATGAAAATTGTAATACTTGACGGCTATACTGTAAATCCTGGAGATTTGAGCTGGGAAGGAATTAAAAGCCTTGGCGAATGCAAGGTTTATGATCGCACTGCACCTGATGAAACAGTGCAAAGAGCTAAGGATGCTGATGCTGTTTATACCAATAAGGTGGTTTTTAGCAGCGATATCATCGAAAAATTACCCGGTTTGAAATTTATCGGAGTATTGGCAACCGGTTACAACGTGGTAGATTTGCAGGCCGCTGCCAGAGCAGGCATAACAGTTACCAATATCCCTGCATACAGCACAGCATCCGTTGCTCAAATGGTTTTTTCCCATATCCTGCACCATGTGCAAAACATCTCCATTCATGCAGTTTCGGTTCAAAAGGGGGAATGGGCAAAAAGCATCGATTTTACCTACCACCTGACCCCCCAGATTGAACTTGCTGGAAAAACTCTGGGTATAATAGGCTTTGGACAAATCGGGCAAATGGTGGCAAAACTTGGGATTGCCTTTGGAATGAACATCCTTTTTAGCAACCGAAGCAAAAAAGAAACCGAAATTAAAGCAAAGCAGGTAGAATTAGATGCCCTGCTGTCGGGAAGCGATTTTGTAAGCATCAATTGCCCGCTGACCGGAGAAAATGCAGGATTTATAAATAGTACAACCCTTGAGAAGATGAAGCCATCGGCAGTATTAATAAATACGGGTCGCGGAGCCCTGATAAACGAATACGATCTGGCTGCTGCCCTTAACAGTGAACGGATTGCAGGAGCTGGGCTCGATGTGCTGTCAACAGAACCTCCTTCACCTGACAACCCGCTCATTACTGCAAAAAACTGCAACATAACTCCACATATCGCCTGGGCTACAACCGAAGCGCGAAAACGGCTTATAGAAGTTGCCACGCAAAACCTGAAGGCATTCCTTGAAGGAATTCCGAAAAATGTTGTAAACTGATATTCTATGACGAATAATGAATTGCTCGAGTTACTGGCTTCCTGGGAAAATCTTGATCTGATTAAAAATGAAGCAATCTCTCATCCCGAAAACATGAAGCTGCTCGTGAATATTGCACTTTACAGTGACCATCCCAAAAGATGGCGGGCTGCCTGGGTGGCCGGTAAAATCAACGACACTGCTCCCAAACTCATTGTTCCTTACCTGAAAGAACTGATTTCTGCCCTTTATACTGAAACCAGTCCAGGAATTAGACGCCATCTGCTGAAGTTGATTAGCAGGCACGAAATTCCTGAAAATAACCAGTCTTTTTTGCTTAACTATTCTTATCAATGCTTTACCTCAGCCAATGAACCTGTTGCCATAAGGGTTCATGCCATGCAGATTTTATACAACCTTTCAGAAAAAGAACCTGATTTTAAACCCGAACTGCTTTCCATTATTCAACATGAAACTGAAGTGCACCCTTCACCCGGAATCCTCTCGAGAGGGAAGAAACTTCGATTTCTGCTCCAAAAACAAATCATGAAACAAGAATGAGCAACAGATGGCACCTGCACCAACCGCCTACAATTAGATCTCTCCTGCGAATTCCATTTGATACCATGGTTAACAACCCTTTTCAACTTATGAAATCAGGAATCCATCATTTTTGAAAGCCGGCCGATGAGTTCCTGCAGGCGTTGGTCAATTTCCCCTGACAACTCTGTTTGATTGTAACGGCGGGTAAGCACCATAAGGTTTTGCAGAATATTCATCTCCCGGTCCTGCTCTTCCTGTGTTATCCTTGCCATCTTTGGAGGAAGAGTAAGATAATAATCAAGCATTTCGAAACTGTTGCCTGCAATTTGCCTTACTTTTTCTCTACCCTTATCATTTTTTCCCAATTTAAAATACAGTTCGGTTGCCGCAAAGGAATCGTAGCTCAGAGGAATCTTTTCATCAGGGAATAATTCAAACATGCGGTCGAGTACTTCTTCTGCCAACCCTGTGTGTTTTTCTTCAATTAATGCTCCTGCCAGCCTGCTGAACATAGGTCGTGCCTGTATTATTCTTAAAGCCCTCCGGTTATAATCGTCGAGATACACATCCGGATCGTTCACATTACCCCATGAAAATTTTTCCATTACATGTTCATACAATATGCTGGTGTTAATATGTCCGGCATTTTGGCTTCCAGCTGCAGTATGAACAGGCACAAAACGATATGCCAGGCCTTCCAGCTGTAACCACTCTGTAAAAAACACATTTCCGGTATACAGAAGGCTGTGATTCATGTATATCGGCCGTTCCCAATTGTTGGCTGCAATTATATTCAATATGGCCCACTCACTTTTTGTAATATAGTTCTTATTGATGCTGAACCTTAACGTATCGGCAATCAGTTCTTCATCTTCAGGCTGAACGGTTCCTGTGGCAAGAACTTTTCTCTTATCAACAGGCAGGTAAAACTCTGTTGAAGGAAAATAATCAAGCATTTGTCCGCCCGCCATTTCCACTTTCGTCCGTTCATCATCACTACCCATAAACGCCATGGCGTCGCGCAAATCAATGGCTCCCTCCATCTGATTGTGAACCAGAACCACATCGCGCCTTCCCATGTAATATTTGTCTTCCTGAAAAGAAAACGGAACAGGAGGCGCTTCATAGGTAGCCATCCTGTGCTGGTTAATATACCAGTCCATTCCAAGGTAACTGATATTAATTACCTTCACATCAGTACGAACCCCTTCCACCTCCTGGGCATACCAAAGCGGAAACGTATCGTTATCGCCGTAAGTAATCAATATGGCATTGGGCGCACACGATTCAAGGTAATTGATTGCATAATCGCGGGTCATATACCTTCCCGACCTGTCGTGGTCATCCCAGTTTTCTGCAAGCAAAATACCGGGAACCCAAACAAGCGAAACAAGAACAGCCATTGCAGCACCGGGAATCCCTTTCATCACTTTGACCAGAGAACCATATAATGCCGGCACAGCAAGACCAATCCATATGGAAAAGGCATAAAAAGATCCCACATAGGCATAGTCGCGCTCTCTGGGCTGAAGTGGCGTCTGATTTAAGTAAACAACAATTGCAATACCGGTAAAAATAAAAAGTGCAGAAACAACAGCAAACCCTTGTTTTCCTTTCCGACTGTGACCATACTGATAAAACATCCCCAAAAGCCCGAATAACAGAGGCAGAAAAAAATAGGTGTTGTATGCAGGATCATTCTTCATAAAATCAGGCATATTGCCGCGCGGACCGGTACGCTGAACATCAAGCGCACGAATTCCGCTTACCCAGTTGCCATTCATAAAACTGCCATGACCGGGAATATCGTTCTGCCGCCCTGCAAAATTCCACATAAAATACCTGAAATACATATGACCTAACTGATAGGTAAAAAAGAACCGCAAATTTTCCAAAAAGGTAGGCTTCATAAGGGTTACCTCTTTTCCGTTTTCCTGAACCTTAACAGGTTTACCTTCTATTGCTCCCCATCTTTTATACTGCTCCACATGCCGGGGGTCGCTGCTGTGCATACGCGGAAAAAATGTTTTCATTGAAGACTCGTATTTCGAGCTTTTTGCCGAGGAACCTGTAACCACATACTTTCCATCGACCTCGTTGTAATACTTTTTTATGCCTGAAACAGCAACCGCGGGAGTATTGTAATAAGGGCCGTACAAAAGCGGATGTTCGCCATATTGGTCGCGGTTCAGGTAACGCAGCAAGGCGTATGCATTATCGGGTTGACTTTGATTCATGGGAGGATTGGCAGATGCCCTAATCAGGATTAGCGTAAAGGTAGAATACCCGATAAGTATGACAATAACCGAAAGAACAACTGTATTCCACACAACCTGCCCGTGCTTGTGTGTATAATAAACAGCCCAAATCAATACAGAAAAAAGCATAAGAATAAAAGCAAGCATTCCTGAATTGAAAGGTAAGCCCAGAATATTAACAAAAAATAAATCGAAATAAAAGGCAGTCCGGGGAATTCCGGAGATTATTAAAACCTGAACTGCTGCCAGTATTCCCAATGAAATCATAAAGGCAGAAACCACTCCCTTCCAGGTAAACGAAAATTTTTTAAAATAATAAACCAGCCCGATAGCCGGAAGAGCCAACAGGCTAAGCAGGTGAACACCTGTGGATAGCCCGATAAGGTAGGCAATAAGAATGAGCCATCGATCGGAATATTTTTGTTCCTGCCTCCTTCTCCCATTTCAGAATTGCCCAAAATACGGCAGCGGTAAAAAAAGACGACAGCGCATAAACTTCTCCTTCTACTGCCGAAAACCAAAACGAATCGGTAAAGGCAAATGCCAGGGAACCTACCAGGCCGCTGCCAAAAATCACAATCATTTCCGATAGCGATAACTGCTTGTCGTCATAAAGTTTTCGCGCCAGATGGACAATAGACAGGTAAAGAAGCATAACAGTGGCAGCACTTGCAAAACCCGACATAAGATTAACCATAAAAGCCACCCCGGAGGTATTGCCGGCAAACAAACTAAAAAACCGCCCCAGCAGGATGTGAAACGGTGCCCCCGGAGGATGTCCCACTTCAAGCTTGTATGCACCGGCAATGAACTCGCTGGCATCCCACCAGCTGGCGGTAGGTTCAAGTGTCTGAATGTATACCACAGCAGCAAAAAGAAAAACTCCCCATGCTAAAATAGTATTTAGTAAACGAAACCGGTGCATTGGCTTGTCTTTTTGAATTTGGGCAAATATAAGGTTTTACAGCAACAAGCACCCTCCCCTATCTGTTAACGTTAATGAATTAAAACCGATATTCAGCAAAAAAAAACAGGTAAAAGATATGAAAAGAAAAAAAATTCTATTTTTGCACCGTCTTTAACAAAAAGGCACCAAATGATTGTCCCGTGGTGTAACTGGCAACACGTCTGATTTTGGTTCAGAAGAGTCCAGGTTCGAGCCCTGGCGGGACAACTGAAAGGGGTACCAAAATTCATTAAAAAGCTTGAAATCATTGATTTCAAGCTTTTTTATTTGGTGAACTTTACTAAATATCTTATTGTTTTAGTGACCTTTTCGGTAACTTTTTCTCAAGGCAAGAGGCTAATATCAAAGAATTTTGTATTAATGGACAGTACCATAGTGATGGTTAATTTAACCGAAGACGGCAAAATAAATACAGTTCCTGTTTCATTTAAGGATACTGTTAAAAACAGAGGAAAAGTATATGGTAATACCGAAAGAAAGATAGGTGGGGCAATTTTAGCCTTGACAGAGTTACATCTGCTGGGCTTCACTGTTCGTGTTAAACTGAATTCCTTAAAATAAATTGCGATGGATTTAAATATTTTTTGAATGGAGCTCCATTAATAAACGATGCTACTACAGTTCCCATATGAATGAAATCTGTACTTAACACAGATATCCCCCCTGCCAAAATCTCCTTCATTGGAGTATCGTCGTACGAAATAATACCAACTTCTTTTCCGGGAATCCAATTTCGTATCTCAATTTCTTTTAGCAGGCTAATTAATTCTGCGTCGCTGTAAAGTAAATAAATGGTTTTGGTTTCAATTGTTTTAGAATTAAGGTTTTTTACCATTTTAAATTGAACTTTATTTTCAATGCAGAACTTTCGGAATCCTTTCAGGCAACCTTCAGGTACAAATTGAAATGGACTTTCCGAACTGCTAAAAACAATCTGATCGTATTTCATTATTTTTTCTTTTTGCGAAACCAAACCATTATAAATGTCGTTTTCAAAATCCTGGACAATAGCAGCATAATTCCCTTTAAGTTTTGAAATCGATTTATCTACTATAATAAGTTTATTGACAGGGATTTTCATCAATATTTTCGAAACATCCTCATTAAAATGCGGTAATATAGCATAATAACCAAATTTACCCAAATTCGACTTAATCAACTTTTCAAAAAGTTTGATGTCGTAATGATGAAAAAAAACCTCAACTTCTATTTCGGGATTGAGTTTATTTAAAATTTCGTCATACAATATTTCCTTATAAGTGTTGATTCTGTCAAAAAGCAAAAAAACCTTGGTTTTATTTTGATTATGAGTATTCAAAATAAAATATCCTTTCCCCTTTTTTGATGAAACAACTCCCATTTTGCGCAAATCTTCATAGGCCCTGATTACTGTTCCGGGAGCTATTTCAAACTCACTACAAATTTTATTTATTGATGGAATTTTTTCTCCAATTTGCAATTGTGCATTTTCTATTGCCCTCAAAAAATTTTCTTCAATCTGCTGATAAATAGGCGTAACAGACTGTTTGTCAGGCTTTTTTAACCACTTCATGAGAATTTATATGTTTTATAACATCTTCAATAGTAAAGTGTAAAAGTAAGTAATAATTTTAATTTCGGTTGATTAATATGTACAAAGTGTAACAGTTCATTGAAAATGTTGATACTAATTTGATTATCAATAAAATAAGTTTATTTAAAAATTGTTTATAGCCTTGAAAATCAGTATTTCTTACCACTAATCTATTCAAGTGCTAAAGGATATAAAAAATTAAAATAAATTGATTATCAAACCATTGTATAAAATATGGAATTTCAACAAATGCAGGAAAGTCTTTCAATGCGAAGCCTTTATGCTTTTCCCTTCTAAGGGCATATCAACTTTTTGTAGTTGGGCCACTTTAGAAAATTCAGAGAACAATGATATAGGCTACCATTCGAAAAACCTTTCTCTTTTCTCGATTCCTCCAAAGAACTTACACTTTTACAAGTTATTGAGGATGTATATGTAAAGATTTAAATAATATTAAAATGATCGTTACTCATAGCTACTGGATTGCCATTTTTGTGTTTTTACAATGGTGTGCTGGGGTTTCGTGGCAATTACCAGGAGCGGACATCAAATGGAAATAAAACTATGAAAATCATTTTTACAAATCCGACTGGAAAGAGCTTAATAAGCTCATCCCAGAGGTATAAAAAACAAAGAAAGGAGGAAATTATGAAGACCAACCCTATGGTGTATGGGCGAGGTATGTTCCAGTAGCATCAATAAAACAATTTTTAGGCATTTTATGACTAAAGGACAAGGGATGAAAATTCATTAAAAAACTTTTGTCTTGAAGCCGCACTAAGAATAGGCTCAAAAGAATCAATTTGAATTTTTATGTATCATATAATTTTAACAAAAATCTTTAAAACTTTCGTTATGAGATCAAAAATTTTACTTTTTTTACTTTTTTTAAGTGCGATATTAAACGCACAGGAACCAAACCGTTCACTGGTTATTACAGAGTGCCGGTCAGATAGTTATTGGAATAACTATATTGAACTTACCAATATGGGAGATACACCAATCAATCTCGGTGAATACAAATTTGGAAGGTTGACTCCCTGGGGTCCTAAGGTATACAATGTAAATGACCCATGGCCGTCAAATCCTGTAAATTTCTGGTTGCCAGAAAAGATTCTCCAACCCGAAGAGTCTTACGTTATAACCCTGGCCTGGGATTTTACACCAACAATGTATTCCATGGGGGTTTACGGTTTTAGTGAGCGTCAGAAGCAAATTGAAATTTATGATATAGCGGATTTACTGATTCACGTCAGGGAACCTAATAGTGCACTTTATCCGGAGGTGAAAGATAGTGTTACTACCTACCGTGATATAAATCCAAAAAATCATAACGATGATGATGCCGAACCAATATTATGGCAAAATGCTAATGGAGCAGGGGCTGCTTATTACATAACACACTTTTTTGGTGTGAATGATTCGGCAGTGGTGGATCAGGTAAATGGAATCTTTGACAACGATGGCAACAACTTTGGCGATCCATACGATGTGGCCGGTGTTTCTGATGCAACTATGACCAGCTTGCTTATACGTAAATATACTGTAAAAACAGGAAATGTCAATTTTGACGAAAGCAGGGGCAATGCTCCTGAAGAATCGGAATGGATGGTAATACCCCGTTCACACGATTATGCGATAAGTATCTATTCAGCCGACCAATATCGCGATTTATGGTGGACTGTTGGCGATCATGGTCCTTATGTACTCGATGAAAATACTCTTGAATCGGAATCTGACGGTATTGAAGTTGATTTTGCCAATAAAACAATTACTGTGCCATGGGGTACACGCAGGCTCGACGACATCATGCAGCATATGAAAAAGAAATCTGGTGTTGCCTGGAATTATGATTTAAATCCCAACTATGCCGACTCGCTTTATCGATCTGCTCAAACGGGCGATAAGTTAACGGTATATGTTGCTGGGAATACACTTCAGCAGGCTACATTCAATATTGTTGTAACTGAACCTGCTGCCGATGCTAATATTGTAGTACCTATTGCTCATCCCAGAAGTGAAAAAGGCCCGGTACAATTAACCACGGTTTTGCAGCAGGGAATTTTAGGATGGCCACGAGTCACCCGACATAATGATGGCACTGACACCATTACAGGTTCATTCTTTGGAATCCCAAATGCCCTTAGGACAGATTCATTACAAAAATACCTGGAAAAACCTTCTAATGCGACGTGGGAATATGTATGGGTTGATGGTACTGAACGTGCGGACTTGAAAAACGGTGACAAATTAAAAATTACTTCCGAAAATGGATCGGTAAAAGAATACTTTATCCAGGTACAAAATTACACCGCCAGCAGTGTTGCTGAACTTTCAGCCATTACCTGGCCCGATGTTCCCAACTATTACAAAGGAGTGTTCGGTTGGAAAGGTGATACCATCCCTAATTTTAGTCCAATCAGCTACAATTACAAATTAGAGGTTCCATTAGGTGTGAAAGGAATACCTGCTCTTACGTTCAAAAAAACACAACTAAATTCAAAAGTCACTGTAAAACGGGCAAAATCAATTGAAGGAACAACCGAAGATCGTACTATTTCATTTACAGTTACCTCCGAAGATAATACTACTTCCAATACTTACACTATAGAATTGATTAAAGAAAAAGATCCGGCAAACATTCAACCCTTTACTCTAGAACCTTTTCTTTCGGAGATTTATAATGACAGGAATAGTTTTTTTGAAATCGTGAATCCTGGTAACCAAATTCTTGATCTGAGTAATTACATGGTTGCTATGTCTACAAATACTGATCCTGTCGCCGTGATTAAATCCAGAAGCAATGTATCGGATTGGATTAACCGTTATACTAAGTACATTCCAGGATATAAATGGGTAGATGAAACACATTGGGCAGTTACACCTGGAATTGTGGAACCAGACGTGGAGGTAAATCCCTACCTTAGGGGAGGTGAAGTTTTTGTAGGTGCAGATATATCTTATGATAATGATGCAAGGGTTTTGGATTATTGGTTTTTCCCTGATATCGTTAATGTACTTTTCCGGGATTACGATGGACGAAATTACAATGGATATCAGGTACATTACCGGACTCCCTGGGAAGGCGAAGCGATTGGTGCTCGACCTATAATGCGGACAACTACTGCCAACTGGTACATGTGGAAAATCCTTAATGACTCAATAAAATTAGGATTGAAACCAGCCACTGATCCTAATGATTTTGAATTAATCGAACGCTTTGGTATGGTCGACGGGTCCAATTGGATAATTGGTGGAAGAGCTGCTCTGGTTAAGGAGAATTATATGCGTAAGCCCGATGTATACAAAGGAAATCCTGAGGCCGAAGGTTCATTTGGAACCGATGCGGATAATAGTGAATGGACATATACGAACACAGACTATTGGTTGGCGCGTAATGCTGGTTGGCCAGGAAGATCGACAAATTTGTTTAACGATGGAGGAAAGCATTTTATGAACGAAGTTACAGTTGCAAAATCAACAGTAAGTTCACTGGTTTATAAAGTGAGTAAAGGTTATTCCATGGAAGAGGAAATCAGAGGTGTGACAACCGGCACAACTGCAGCGGAATTTTTAAGCAATATTATTAAGGGCGACGAAAACCAAACCCTGACAGTTAAATCAACTTCCAACGGTTCGGAGCTTGTCGGTGATGCCGCACTAAGCCTCAACGATACATTGGTTGTCCTGTCGGCTGACAGTACCAATACATCAAAATACATCCTGGAGGTTGGAGAAGGTTTGAGTTCAGATGCTCTTTTAACTTCCAATCTTTATAAAGTTACTGTACAAACCCAGCCCGAAAGTGAAGGAGAGGTAACAGAAGCAGGTGTTGGTTATGTTTCCGGATTTGAGTATGGAACTACTTTAACCACTGTTTTGAAAAATATTTCTGTTCCAACGGGGGCATCCATAGAGGTGATAAACAATGAAGGTGCATACGTTCCACTCACCATGCTGAATTTTGATACTGCAATTGTGATTGTAACTGTAAATTCAGAAACTTATCTTGATGTTTTGGCAGAAGATGGTATTACACGGATTGTTTACCAGTTGCTTCCTTCTTTCTCTGAAAACGATGCATTTATCCTGTCTGATGTTTATACGGTAACCCAGAGTTTAAATTTAATCCAGTTTATTCCACGCGGTACAAACGTACAAACCTTCCTTTCCAACCTGATTTCGGTAACAGGTGCAACCGTAAAACTTGTTGATAAAATGGGGTCCGAAAGAACTGAAGGGAGTATTGTCGTGGATGATAAGGTTGTTGTTACTTCTGCCAATGGTAAGGTAACACGGGCTTATCATCTGGCGATGTTGAGAACAGAATTCAACCCCGAACCTGGATATCTGGCATATATTCTTTCACAAGATTATGCAATAGACCAGGTTAATTATATAGTTTCAGGTTCTACCGGAAAAACTCTGGTTTCTGATTTCAATTCCCGGATAACCGCTGCTTTAGGAGCGACCTTTGTAGTAACAGACGCTGAAGGCAATGAAAAAACCACGGGAGATTTAGACCTGGGCGACAAGGTAAAAGTAACCTCAGCCGATGGAAAAATAGTTGTTATGTACAACATCGATGTCGATGTAACTTCTGCAAGGAAGCTAGCAGAAGGCAACATTCAGGTTTATCCTAATCCAACCTCAGGAAAGGTGAATATCAGAGGTGTAGAAGCTGGCAATCGTATCCATCTGTTAAATTCTATTGGTAGCGTAATTCGAAATATAGAAGTGGATAGTAATACAGAAGTAATTTCACTTGACGGATTACCATCAGGTATTTTTATAATCAGTATCCATGATAAAGATAAATTGATCGGTAATTATAAATTGATCAAAAAGTAAGTTTTAATTTCAAATAATAAGAAGAGGCTGTTTTGACAGCCTCTTCTTAAATATAATATTCATGAGAAGGCTTATTCGAAGATGTATGATCCTTGTTACCATAATGAATTTATTTCTATTTACAGGTTACACTCAGAGCAATCCTGATATTGATTCTGAACAGATATTTGAAATAGAAGATAGTACAAAATTCGACATGTCTGAGGATGTACAAAATCCCGGGAAACCGGCTAATTGGAGTCCGTCGGTTCGAAATGTTGATGGAGAGGCAAAATGGACTGCTGAATCAACCTATAATTCTCCCCGGTCACTCAAAATTACAGCTAGTGGAGATGACGTACCTTCAACAGCCAGTGTCCAATGGGTATCTAATTGGGTTGCAGCCCCTCCTGCAGGAACTGTATTGCAAGTTTCTGCTATGGCCAAAGGACAAAATATTGTTAGGGGACTATTGGATTGGCATCAGCTTCGGATAGTAATGTATTTCCAGGATGACCAGGGAAATACTTTTAAGCATCGTGATATTGCATCTGTCAATGGCACTTTTGACTGGCATCAATTTAAATCACTTGTTGTTGTGGGTCCAAATGTAGCAAAAATTCGAATTAGCTTTATACTTACTGCTTGCACCGGGACAGCATGGCTTGATGAAATGTCAATCAAAGTATTGCAAGATGGGATTACTGAACCTCCTGAAGTGGAATGTGATCAAATTACTGAGGGTCCGGTTATTTTTCCACAACCATGGAAGGTAATAAATGAAGGTCAAAAACTTTCGCTTGGTGTTTTATCCGTTGATACTGATCTTAAAGAAACTAGGGTTTATGATTACCTTGAAGAAATGTTGTCAGGTATTAAGGTTTCTTCAGAAAAACAAACAAAAATATATTTATCAAATGATATTTCGCAAATTCAGGAACGTAATTTGCAAAATGTTTTTCCAACAATCAGCTTTTCAGATTTAGGACAGCAAGGCTATTTTTTATCTGTTAAAAAAGGAGATGTGGAGGATACTATTTCTATTTTTGGGAAAACCGAAGAAGCTTTATTTTATGGAGTACAAACTTTATCTCAAATTATTGATAAAAGTGCCGCTATCGCTAATATTCAGGAAATCTTCGTTGTAGATAAACCTTCTGTTAACAAACGCGGAATTGCAATGGGATACCATTGGTTCAAGGAAAAAGCACTTGCTATAAAACGAATGGCTGAGTTAAAACTAAATTATATCTTTATAGGAGGGAATTTTGCGGAGGCATCTTTTGATGAAAATTGGCGTCTTCCGTTAACCGTTTCCCAAAAAGCATCATTAGGCGATTTCAGACAACTGGCTTACAATCAATATATTGATATAACCCTATCTATACGCCCGGTTTTAGGGGAGCCTCATATCCGTTATTCCTCACAGGAAGACCTTAATATTATTATCGAAAAACTGTCGGAGGCATACCAAATCGGGTTCAGAAAGTTTACAGTAAATTTCGATGATTTAAATAATTGGGGACAAGACATTTTGGAGCATCCTGAGGATATTGACATATTTCACAACAGCATAGCGGAAGCGCATTATTATTTTGTGAATGCGCTTTATATGGAACTAAAAAATAGATTTCAAGATATAGAATTAATGCTTATCCCCCTAATAAGTTATAATCGCGCCGGAAGTTTAGTAGGAGAACAAAAGCAGTATCTAGAGATAATTTCTCGTTTACCTAAAGAAATTATTATACTGTCCGTTCCCGAAAGCGATTATGATTTGATAGCAGCTTCCAGCTTAACCGGGAGAAAACCATTTCTTTGGTATAATTATTATGCGTTTTTTGAATCTGCCTACAATCCTTCTAAATGTCCTGATTATGTGGCACCTTTTGAATTTCCAAGTGCTACTGCGAATAATGATAGCACAATACTTGGGCATATTTTTTTACCCGTTATTCCTGGAAAGGAAGATGAAGCCAATATTTCATGGCTGACTTCGGCAGATTACCTATGGAATCCAAAAAGATACGATTCAAAAAAATCCTTTGATCTTGCAGTTTGCACAAATGAAATTGATTTACCATTAGCATCTAAAGAACCGAATTTAGGAAACAACGAGATTAAAGTTTGGCCAAATCCAGTTGATAATAAACTTTATTTAAAATTGCCTGAATTTATATTTGAAGGTACAATTGAAATCAGTGATATAAAAGGAAATCTTATTGATTCCATTTCTTTTAAAAATAAAAAATCCTTTGAATTGCATCTGGATAATTACCCATCTGGCTTTTATGTTTTGTACATAAACACTCCTATGCAGCAATTTCAGAAAAAAATCATTAAAAAATAATACAATGAACTTGTTCATAGGTGATGGTTTGACAAAGATTTTGTAGTGGTTTTGTTAAAATTTTAAGAAAAAAAACCTAAATCCCATATCTGGAACTCTTAAGAAACCTTGACAAAAGTGGTGCACGAAAATCCAAATTAGCCAGGAAATAACTTGTATCGTATAGTCGAACTAAAATTGGTTCAGAAAAAGTCAATGTGAATTTTTAAGTATAACATAAAGGACTAAATAAAAAATGAAATTAAAAAAAACAATTAAGAGGTTACTGCTCCTGAATACAATATTTTTACTTATTTATTCCTTTAATCTTCAAGGGCAGACATTAAAGGATATTGAAAGTCAACGAGTTATTTTGTCAAACAAATGGAGTTTAACCCCTGTTGGAAAAGTATTGCCGGTAGGCGATTTACCCCTTAATATTGCAGTTTCGCGAACAGGGAAACTGGCAGCCGTTACAAATAATGGGCAAAGCGACCAATCCATCCAGCTTGTTGATATTAAACGGGGGATTGTGCTCGATTCAATTCAAATAGGGAAAGCATGGTTGGGATTGGTTTTCTCCGACAATGGTAAATATTTGTACGCATCAGGGGGAAATGATAATTTTATTATAAGGTATAAAGTTCAAAAAAAACAACTATCAGTTTACGATACTATAAGTTTAGGTGAGCCCTGGCCAGTTAAGATATCGGTTGCAGGACTTGCATTGGATGATGAAAACAACAGGTTATATGCAGTTACAAAAGAAAACAATTCTCTTTATGTAGTGGACTTGCAATCAAAAAAGATAGTTTCGCAACACCCTCTGGAAGGTGAAGGATACACTTGTATTTTATCACCCGACCACAAAATGCTTTATGTATCATGCTGGGGTTGCAAGAAGGTTATTTTGTTTGACACTGGTCAGCAGGAAATTACGGGTGAAATAACCGTAGGGGAAAACCCAAATGATTTATGTATTACTAAAAATGGGCAGTATCTCTTTGTGTCCTGTTCCAAAGATGATAATGTATCGGTAATCGATACGCGGCAAAAAAAAGTGGTAGAAATACTCAATGCTGCGTTATATCCCGACGCGCCGGGAGGCTCCACCCCCAATAGCGTGGCATTGAACGATAATGATAAAACGCTTTATATTGCAAATGCCGACAATAATTGCCTCGCGGTATTTGATGTAAGCGTGCCCGGTTCAGGTAAAAGCAAGGGGTTTATACCAACAGGTTGGTACCCTACATGCGTAAGGACGGCAAAAAACCAAATCCTGATCAGTAACGGGAAAGGAACATCGTCCCTGCCCAATCCTTACGGCCCAAACCCAGTACGATTGGGGTCGGAGGTAGTTTACCATGAAGGAGGAAAAGAGATCAAAACTAAAGTTCAGTATATAGCTGGGTTGTTCAGAGGGACTATGAATATTCTCAATATCCCTGATGATAAGCAAATGACTGTTTATTCCCAGGCCGTTTTTAACAACACCCCCTATAATAAAAATATTCAGTTGATATCCGAAGGGCTTGAAGGGAACCCAATTCCCCGGAAGGTAGGGGACAAATCCCCGATAAAATATGTTTTCTATGTTATTAAAGAAAACCGTACCTACGATCAGGTACTGGGTGACATGCCGGAAGGGAATGGGGATCCCAGCCTTGTTCTTTTTGGCAAAGACGTTACACCTAACCAACATGCCCTTGCACGGGAATTTGTGCTGCTCGACAATTTTTACTGTGATGGGGAAGTGAGCGCCGACGGCCACAACTGGACTATGGGGGCTTACGCACCCGATTTTATGGAGAAAACCTGGCCGACCTCCTATGGGGGAAGAGGTGGGGACTATCCCGGGGAGGGAGCCAGAGAGATGGCTAAAAATAAAATTTTTCTATGGGATGTATGTAAACAATATGGAGTTAGCTATCGATCGTATGGAGAGTTTGTTTATGATAAACCAAGAGTTCCGGTATTGGAAGATCACTACTGCAAAAATTTCCAAAACGGGATGTCAATTCGGGATACTGTTCGGTTTAATTGGTGGAAACATGATTTTGATTCACTTCTGGCAGTCAATGCTGTACCTCAGTTTAATACTATTCGTTTTATAAATGATCATACTCTGGGATTGCGGAAGGGTGCTCCAACTCCATTTGCAATGGTTGCTGATAACGACCTGGCAACAGGCCTGTTTGTTGATTACCTGAGTCACAGCCCGATTTGGGAACAAAGCCTCATTGTAATTGTTGAAGACGATGCCCAAAATGGCCCCGACCATGTAGATGCCCATCGCAGTACCGCTTACCTGGCGGGCGGCTACGTGAAAAGTGGCTTTGTCGATCATACCCATTATACGACATCTTCCCTGCTCCGCACCATGGAATTGATACTTGGTTTGCAGCCCATGACCCAATATGATGCATGCGCTACCCCGTTGTGGAAGTGTTTTAACAACACATCCGGGCATGCCCCTTTTGACGCCAGGCCCGTTAATATTGATTTGGACGATAAAAACACGGCGGAAAACATATGGCAGGAAAAAAGCGAAGAACTTGATTTTACTGAGGCGGATAAAATAAATGATTTCGAATTCAATGAAATTATATGGAGGGCTGTTAAGGGTATCGATTCCCCGTGTCCCCCCTCGGTACGGGCCGCATTCCTCATTACCAACAATTATACCGCTGTTGAGGTATTCGAAAAAGATAAAACCCGATGAAGCTGATGCGGATGAAGTAATCAAAAAGATGTCCCGTAAAAAAAATGATAGGGCGAAATAATATTTTTAAATACTTAAAAGAAAAGAATGAAAAGGAATAAGTTTACTCTGTTGATTGTCCTTCTTTTGCAAATAATCCTGACAAATGGAAGCGAAATGGAAACCATTGCCGATGATGGAATTAATAGTTTCTCCACAAATGGACAAACCGTTTACCACCTTCGGACAGGTTCTGTAAAAAAGGACCAACGTGCCATCATCACTGTGTCTATTGACGGTGTTGTAAAATGTTTTGCCTCCAATGGGCAATTAGAATGGCAAGCTGGCACAAATGAGGGTTTCCCTTTTGATTTGTGCGTTGCAGATATCGACAACGACGGGCTTGACGAAATTCTTGTAGCTTCGGGAAACGGATCCTTATATGCCTTTGATAATGATGGAAAATCTTTGTGGGTTTTCTCAAGGGTAGCCCCACTTTATCAGGTAAGCGTTGCCAAAAAACAAGATGGAAGCGCCACCATACTCACAGGCGGCATAGAACAGGTACTATATGCCATATCGCCACAAGGCGAGGTGGTTAATCAACTTACAACAAAATATTGCATACGTCATATCAGGACCGGTAACATATTAAACGATGGGAACGATTACGTCGTCCTGGCTACAACTTCAAGCGGTAGAGGCAACCTCACACTTATGCTTATCAATCCTGTTAACCTCTTCGTTATATGGGAAAAAGAAAGAATAGACAGAATCATTCAACATAGTGATAAGCGATTCTTCAGCATGTTGATTACGGATATAAACAATGATGGCTATAATGAAATACTCCTTAGCGGGGGTGGGAGTTATAATGGGGTTATTCATGCTTTCGACCACCTTGGCGGATATCTTTTTTCAAAATGGGACGATAGAATTCCTGCTATGCCCTACAGGATGAATCTATTGCGTATAGTAAAACTGGCAAATGATGAATTTATCCTTGGCCATTTAGGAAACCTGCTGATTGTTTATGAACTCGACGGCACATTCCGTGAAGTGGTCAGAGGTCCGTATTCATTTGCTGACAGCCATTTCGACCCGGAATTGAAAACATTATTTATGGGTAGCTCAGTCTCAGGTGGAGATGGAATTTATTCATTTCGTTTGGATCAACCCGGCTGGCAAAAACAATTTGAATCTATAGCAGCAACCGGCAAGCTGGCGACAATTGAAGGGAATCTGAAAACATTGTCAGCCCAAATCAATAATTTTAATCCTCCAGCGTACCAACCAGCTCCTTCAAATGCAGATCTTATGGCTAAGGAAACCGGGAGTGAAAAATTTCAGCATCTCTCTTTTAGAAAAACAATAACTTTGAGTCAAAAAATTGTTAATCCCGATGAATTATGGTGCAGAAGCATAGATAGTAGACGTCCTTATGATATGACGGCCGATGAACTCGTGGACATAGTTGCGGAGTATGAAGCTAATAAGGAAAATATTATTATCATGGCGGCACATGGGGATGCGTTTTATTTCCCTGTGTCTACTTTTGAAAGGTTGATTAAAGCTGCACCAAACCATCTTTTGGGTTTTATCTTTACCGAAATGGAAGAACGAGATCAAAAAATGCAAGATGTTGTGGAAAATATAGTATTGCCAGTTGCTGAACTCTGCAAGGAACATGAAAAGATAATCGCATTCTGGAATAAGAATATTTTTTGGAATGGTACGTGCTACCTGCCATTTTGGAGCGAGGTACTCCTGAATGAGCGATATAGTGATGTATTTGTTCCCGGATTGGAAGAAACCAATAACCGGACGCAGGAGTTAAGCCTTGCAGGGCGCATTGGACTTTGGCAAACAGGTTATTTTGATCATTGGGCCTGCCGCACGGTAACTGACAATGTAAATTTTGACAGAATGTTTGAATGGGGCGGCCAGCAAGTAATCTCTCATCATTTAAGAAATCTCGTATCCGCGGCATCCATGGGTTCCGACGTATTTTTTTGCTCAATCGATCCCGGCCTATGGGATTATAGCGCTGCACTATATGAACAGCTTGTCCCATTTTATAAAATGCTCGATAAAGGGATTATACATATACCCAAAAGAAATGAACTTCTCTCTCTTTCGGGTTTTGCCCTTGGCATAAAGTCTCCCCCATCGGAAGTTTATATTAAACATGGAACCAATGGCCATAGTTACTGGTTCCCAATTACAGGAAAAACGGAAATGGTATTTGACCATCTTGATACTTATTGGGGGGGGGCGCCTTTGGATACCTGGGATTATTCCTATTATGCTTTCAATATTAGAAGAAGACTACCTAATTTCCTTCCAAACACACCTTATGGCATGACTGCCATTATCCCTGCCGAAACTAGAAATAAGGAATTATTTAAGAAAATCCAGATAACCGATGGCGAATATTTTTACGACAATGAGGGAAGGCAATTCACTGCAATGGAGTATCAACCACAAATTGAAACTGCTTTGAACGAAGCCGCCGAAAAAATGCCCTTGATAGTAAAAGGAGATGTGCATTGGTCAGCAGTACGCTTAGATTCTATACACCTGCGTATTACACTTATTGACCCTGGATATCTTGATCCAGGAGACAGAGAAGTCGAGGTGGTGTTTCAGAATATGGATGCCATTGTAGCGAAAGATATATTAAGTGGCGAATACCTGTCCGTTAAACAAGGCAAAATGAAAGTTGAAGTACCTATGGGCACATTACGGGTGATTGACATAATGTACCTTGTAACGAAAAATAAGACATCTACTTTAAAAACGAATCCTTATATTTATAATATCAGGGAAGGAATCATAGCCTATGTCCCTAACAGTAAAACTGCCCGATATCAGCTATATAGTGTAGATGGAAAGTTAATCGACAATGGCACCTTACATGGTAATAATGTTTCTAACCATATCCCGGTATGGCATAAAGGAGTGGTATTGTTTCGTGTTGAATGGGAAGAGGGTGTGACAACATATAAAGCAGTATTTTAGTGTCATGTCAACTTTGTAATCTCGTATTTAGACACTGTTTCACCGTAAACAAAAATTCCTAAAGTTTAGCTATTTAACGCTGGACCCTTTTTTCAAATATGACTAAGAACTGATTCAGGACATTGCCCCAATATTGGTTGGCATTAACCATTTTTTGGTTGCTTAACGCATTGCCAAATTTAGGGATATCATTACTCCTTGGAAATGAAAGTTTGTTTTTCGTGTATTTTCGGATTTTTCCATTCAGGTTTTCAACCAGCTTGGTTGTATAAATTATTTTCCTGATTTCTGATTTCCAGAAGAAACTTGAAAAATACAGTCAGGTTTTCCCAGTTATTGCGCCAGCTTTTAAATAGGATAAGAATAACGCTTAGCTTTATACTAGCTTTGAACTTACTTTGGTAAGAATAATTTAAATTTAATTCCCTTTAAAATTTTCTGGTAATGGGAAAAATATGGTATTGGCATCCTTGTAACGCGCCGGCCTTGTCCGTAAATAACTGATGCCTCTCCAGGAATTTCCTGCGAGGTTTCCTGTTTTTCCTGATGAACCGCTAAGTACTCCTTTTTTAGGGGTGATAACTGTTTCGTAAATTTTTGGTTATCCGGTTTTCTGCCGGTACAGCAGATCGGGTATAACTTTATCGGTTATTTTTTAAAATTTGTATTTTTACCCATGTCTGACTTTTTTGTGTAGTTACTCAAAGCAGACATTCCGGGGGGTATTGAAAAAGTACCGCGCGGATGATTAACATTCTTTTACCGGACACTAATGATTTTTAAAATAAAAAAATGAATCTTACATTACGGTCAATAGGAACCATAACAGTTAAGGAGGGAAATTATTCCTTGCACCTTCATAATGAATACCTCCCCGGACTTAAGCACATCGAAGAATTCAGCCACCTGCAGATTATCTGGTGGGCACACCTTAGCGACGGGCCGGAAATAAGAAAAAGAACAATTACAAAAAACCTTTTCAGGAATGCACCCGATGAGGTGGGCGTTTTTGCCTCCCGCACAACCGAACGTCCTAACCCCATAATGCTCAGCAAAATTAAAGTTGAAAATATCGACCCTGAAAAAGGAATTATTTCATTCCCTTTTATTGATGCCGAAAACGGAACTCCTGTGCTCGACATTAAACCTTATTTCCCGGTGGAACGAATTAGGGATTGCCAAACTCCTGATTATTACAACCATTGGCCCCAGTGGGCTGAAGATGCCCACCACTTCGACTGGAAAAATGAAATCAGCTTCGACAGCTTATAATCCATTTTAAAATCACTCAACCCTTGTCATTAGAAAATTCAGGCATCCACATACTTCCGGATGCCAGGAATACCCGCTGCAATTGCGACAGCGCTTTTTTGGCCAATCCGGAATCATTAAAAATATTTGGCAGGGAAATTATGCTGCCCATAATTTAAACTTTGTAAGTCCAGGGACGGATTATAGTAAAATTAATTTGCAGAAGGTATTGCTTTAAAAGCAGTTTTTGCGCATTCCGTTCGGGGCCGATAATTTTTATTAAATGATCCTATTTCCAAAGATACAACCCAAAAATACCTGATCAGACTTTTAATCTGACTTTCATACTAAAAAAATGACTATCCTTGTGCTCCTCTTATCGAAGCATAAACTTTTTATCTGTTATTTTTGTTTGCAGGTAAGGCTTTTCACATATTGCTTAAGCCAGTTAGAGGCAGAATGTAGAAAACGCCAACAAAAATTGTGGTATTCCACGAATAAAAAGGCGGATGTTATCTTGGTTAAAAAATAAATACAAAACTTTATTGAACAAGAACTTAATTAAATAGTAGAAGTATTGAAAAAAGTTTGGCATTAATTTTCATAAGCATATGGCAGAAAATTAATCGAAATGATGGGGGAAAAATAAATTAAACGAATGAATATGAATTTAAAAACAATAGGTTTAATCTCACTGTTGTTTGCCCTGCTGTTTATTGCAGTAAATGTTTTGGCTAATGTGAGGGCAGAGCGAATTAAGATAAATGTGAGCCAGGCCTGTGAAGAGAAAATTGAAGAAGCTGTAAAGAAAATAGAAGGTGTGTTAGGCGCCAATTGGGATGACGAAACCAAAGAGCTGGAAATTATATTTAAAACAGATAAAATAAGTTTTGACGATATCGAACAGGCAATTTCGAAAGCCGGATTTAATACACCCAATTATAAAGCCTCAAATGAGGGCGGGAACACGATATCAAAAGAATGTGAAAATAAACAGGCCTTTACAAAAGAACAGGAATAAACAGAATAAACCATTTCAGGCACATCCACAACAGGAGTGCGTGGAATGTTTATTTCAAAAACCATCCACGCACTAAAAAAAAATTTCAGGCAACTGTAATTTTCGTGTGCAGGTATACATCCTGTATTAGGTTAAGCAATTTAACTCCTTCATCCATTGGCCGCTGGAAAGCTTTCCGTCCGGAAATAAGTCCCGATCCCCCGGCACGTTTATTTATTACTGCAGTCCTGACAGCCTGGGCAAAATCGTTTTCACCTGAGGAGGCTCCACCTGAGTTTATCAACCCGATTTTTCCCATATAACAATTCACTACCTGGTAACGGCACAGGTCGATAGGGTGTTCTGATGTTAATTTATCGTACATATCGGGATGAGTTTTTCCGAATTTCAAGCCTCTGAATCCTCCGTTTGTATCGGGAAGTTTTTGCTTTATCAGATCCGCCTTTATTGTTACTCCCAGGTGGTTTGCTTGCCCGGTAAGGTCGGCGGCAGTATGATAATCCTTATCCTCGGTTTTGAATGCATTGTTACGGGTATAACACCAAAGAATAGTTGCCATTCCCAGTTCGTGGGCCCGCTCAAATGCATTGGCTACTTCAATAATCTGCCTGTTTGATTCTTTGGAACCAAAATAGATGGTGGCACCAACTGCAGCTGCTCCCAGCTTCCAGGCTTCATCTACACTGCCGAACATAATCTGATCGTACTTATTTGGATAAGTCATCAGCTCATTGTGGTTGATTTTCACTATAAATGGAATCTTATGTGCATATTTCCGTGCATGAAGCGCAAGCCCTCCAAAAGTTGTAGCCACTGCATTACAACCTCCTTCAATGGCCAGTTTTATAATGTTCTCCGGATCAAAATATATCGGATTTGGCGCAAACGAAGCACCAGCCGTATGCTCAATACCCTGGTCAACAGGTAAAATTGAAAGATAGCCTGTCCCGGCAAGTCGTCCATGATTATATAGCATGGCCAGATTACGCAATACCTGAACGTTCCGGTCGGATATACCAAAATGTTTGTCAATAAAGTCAGGTCCTGGCACAGCCAGGTTTTCTTTGGAAATAAGAGGTTCGCTGTAGGTTAAAAAATTTTCTGCTTCTGAAATCAGATATTTTTCTATCTGTTCCATGTTGTTGATTGGATTTTCCATAGTATTTCATTTTTGAGCATCTCATTAATTTCTTCAGCATGAAAGAAAAGACTGTGCCAAAAAAACCGCGGGCAGCTTCATACGCACCACAGATCCTTTTCCTTACACAATGTGTGGAACCTTTTCCACAAATGGTTTTATATTCCCCAAACCAGTGGTAATCCAGTTTCACTTTCCAGCTCAGACAGACAATCCTGTGAAGACTAATGTCTAAAAATCATAAGAATAGTTATTTATCATACAACAATAAATCGTAAATTACCAACATGAATAAACTGCCCGATTATTTAGACGATGTGCTCGAGATACTTTATCCGTCGTTATGTGTTACCTGTGGGGAAAGGCTCAATTCGCAGGAAGCATATGTGTGCATGCAGTGCTGGCTCGACTTGCCGGTCAACCGTTTTACGGACGATTCAAATAATAAAGTGGCACAATTATTCTGGGGCAGGGTCAGGATAGAGCATGCAGCGTCTTATTTTCAATACCGGAAAGGCAGCCGCTATCAGGAACTTATACATTTTATTAAATATAAAGGACTTAAGGAGCTTGGGTACGAAACAGGCAAACGATTTGGCAATGAGCTTGCAGAAAGTGACAATTTTAAATTCGTTGACTTAATTGTACCGGTGCCGCTGCATAAGCTCAAACTAAGAAAAAGGAGGTATAACCAAAGTGAATGGATAGCCATGGGTATAGCCGCAGTTTTAAAAAAACCGATAATAACCGGTAATCTGTTCAGGCAAATACACACACCTACACAAACCCGGAAAAGCCGTTATGAGCGCTGGATGAATGTTGACGGGATATTCGGCATAAACCTTCCGGCTGAATTTGAAGGAAAACATATCCTGCTGATCGACGATGTGGTAACTACAGGATCCACCCTTGAAGCCTGCGCCTGTGAACTTCTGAAAATAAAAGGTGTAAAAGTAAGCATAGCCACTCTTGCATTTGCTGAATTTTGAGCGGCCTGCCATTCAATTTACTTCGCTGTTCAACCTCTTTCCATTTTGTTTGTTTTGATGTCTGGAAAGGATGAATGAAATGGAATTTCAGATTAGGGATTATTTAAAGGGGCAGCGGCCATCCGTCAGCCTGCCTTCATATAACATGTACGAAATATTAGGTGAGGAAGGCATACGTAAGCTGGTAAGCGATCATTACGACCTGCTTGCACACAGCACAGTGAAGGATTTATTTCCAAACAATAAAGCAGAATTGGATCGGGCAAAAAAGAATGCCGCCGATTTTTTTGTACAGGTTTGCGGAGGACCCATGTATTTTAATAAGAATCGGGGCAGGCCTATGATGTATAAGCGTCATCTGCCCCATAAAATAACACCCGAAGCCCGCGAGGTGTGGCTCGATTGTTATCGGCAGGTTCTGCAAAAACAAACTTTGCCAGAAGAAACAGCCCTTTCTTTCTGGAATTACCTGAATGATTTTTCCATGTGGATGGTAAACTCCTGAAAAGAATTCTGTCGCTTCATTCAACAGAATGCAGCTATGATAGGATATTTTCCGGCAGGTTGTAACCAGGAGTAATTTTTACCGGGGAATGCTTGCTTGTTTCATATTCGAAATCAGCCGGTAATGACAGGGAAACGATACCCTCTCATGAATAATATGAGGTTATTTGTCAATTCATTCAGCTCATACCAAATCTATTCATGAAAATGCAGCTGACAAAGGACAAGGGATTTTGTAAATGTTTGTCCTGTTCTTTCGTTTATGGGTGTGAGTTGCCCTAAAAATTCAGTACGAATATTTAACGATTAGCTCCCAGGTTGTAATATAAGGCAAGAGATATTACATTGTTGAACTGATTGTTCAGCCAGTAGTAACTTGTTGCATCCTCCCCAGGTTGTCCGCGTATGGGAAGAACAGACAGTGCAAAACGGAGGTCAAGCTTTAATTCATCGAGCACACCAAATTGAAAGCCCAGGAAGGGTTGCAAATCGAAGCTGTTGAATTCATTCCTGTCCTGTGGTGGGAAAAGCCCATATTCATCGTATTCACCCGAATGGATAAGATATCCTGCCGAGACTCCGGCCAGCACTGCACCACGACTGTTTGTACGAAAACCAATAAACAGGGGTACGTCGACATACCCCAGACGCATGATGTATTTCTCAGGTTCCGGATCTCTGGGTGGTATGCGTTTACGGGATCCTTTCTGAGAATACTTTATTTCCATACCGGTAAAAACTGTCGGGATTATATCTGTCTGGACAAAAATTCCTGCAAGGATACCTGGTTTATGATATCCTTTAAAATTATCACCCTCTACCTGGGTAGCATTGAACCCTGCGATTAATCCGGCATCGAAACGCTGAGCAAATGCCATTTGAGCCAGTAAAATAAAAACTACCGGGAAAGCTGTTCTTTTTATCATTTTATAAGTTTTTCAAGTTCATTTTTCAAGGTGAGAATTCCCTTACCGGCCTTTTCCTGTATATAAACTACCTCATCCAGATAAACCTGTGGTTTATGCGGATCCACAACAAAAACAGGAATACCGGACCGGATGTAATGTAAGAGACTTGCTGCCGGGTATACCATTAAAGAGGTTCCAATTACAACAAAAATATCAGCATTCTGAACAATAGTAAATGCCTTTTTTATTTCAGTAACCATTTCGCCAAACCACACGATATGAGGCCGCAGCTGACTGCCTTTTTCACAAGTATCACCAATTTTCAATTCCCAATGGCTGAGGGAGTATATCAATTCAGGATCCACTGTGCTACGGGCTTTTTTTAATTCACCATGCAGATGCAGCACATTGGAACTGCCGGCCTGTTCATGCAGGTCATCCACATTTTGGGTAATTACCTCAACGTTGTACCATTCTTCCAATCCGGCAATACCCTTATGTGCCTCATTGGGCAGTGCTTTCCACAGCTGCTTTCGCCTTTCATTGTAAAAACGAAGCACCAGCCCGGGATTATGTTGCCAGGCATGGGTGCTGGCTACTTCAGTTACATCGTACTGTTCCCAGATGCCTCCCATATCGCGAAAGGTTTTTAACCCGCTTTCCTGGCTGATACCTGCCCCTGATAAAACAACAAGTTTTTTCTTCATCGGCAAAAAGATTCTGGCTTAAAGATAAGTCAAAAACTTAAAAATTTAAGGAAAAATAATTCATCCGCGAGGCTTTTCTTAACTTTTCCCAGGCAGTAGACCCTAAAAATATTTTTCCTGTATTGATCTCCTTAAGTGAGCGTTTTTCTGAAAAACCTATAGTCAAAATAGCTACATTTGCAGCTCATGATTGATCATTCCACCATACAGCGGATCCTGGATACTTCGGACATTACTGAAGTCGTTTCGGATTTTATCACCCTGCGCCGGCGTGGGGTGAATCTATTGGGTCTGTGCCCGTTTCACAATGAAAAAACACCTTCTTTCACAGTCTCCCCTGCCAAAGGGATATACAAATGTTTCGGCTGTGGAAAAGGAGGAAATGCAGTGAATTTTATCATGGATCATGAGAACCTGAGTTATCCGGAAGCACTTAAATGGCTTGCGCGCAAATACAGCATCGACGTGGTGGAAGAGGAGGAAACGGAACAGCAAAAACAACTTAAAGATGAGCGGGAAAGCCTAATGATTGTTTCGGCTTTTGCCCAGAAATTTTTCACCCGCACCCTATGGGACGATAATGAAGGCCGTACCATTGGGCTTAGCTATTTCAGAGAAAGAGGCTTTCGTGACGATATTGTTAAAAAATTTGAGCTTGGCTATGCAATCGACGGGAAGGCACCTTTCACGGAAGCTGCTCAAAAACAAGGATACAAACTTGACTTTCTTGAAAAAGCAGGTTTAACTATAAAACGTGACGACTGGATACGCGACCGTTTTTCAGGCAGGGTTATATTTCCCATTCACAATCTGGCAGGACGGGTCATTGCTTTTGGCGGACGCCTGTTAAAGGAAGATTCAAAGACGGCTAAGTATTTAAATTCCCCTGAGTCGGAAATCTATCATAAAAGCAGGGTGCTCTATGGTATATTTCAGGCAAGGAGGGAAATGACACGTTCCGAAAAATGCTACCTGGTGGAAGGTTATACGGATGTTCTTTCCATGCACCAGGCAGGTATTGAAAATGTAGTTGCCTCGTCGGGTACGGCACTTACTCCTGACCAGGTAAGGCTGATAAAACGCTTCACACCAAATATAACCATCATATACGATGGCGATGCGGCAGGAATTAAGGCATCGCTGAGGGGAATTGACCTTGTCCTTCAGGAAGGAATGAATGTAAAAGTACTGCTCCTGCCCGATGGTGAGGATCCCGATTCATTTGCCAGAAAAAAAGGTGCCAGCGGATTTCAGACTTACCTGGCAGAGCATGAAACCGATTTTATCCGGTTTAAAACCAATCTGTTGTTACAAAATGCCGAAAAGGATCCGATTGCCAGGTCAAGACTCATCTCCGATGTCATCCGCTCGGTTGCAGTAATTCCTGATGCCATTACCCGTTCGGTATACATTAAGGAATGCAGTAAATTGCTGGATGTAAACGAAGATATCCTGTACACGGAAATCCGGAAACAAAAGCACAAACAAAATGAAGATTTCCACAAAAAGGAGATGCGGGGCCAGCAGGCAGGTGCTTTTGCAGAACCGGTAAAATCGGACAAATCAAATGAAGAAGTACCGGAACAGTCGGAACTTTTTGTGGAAGAAATGGAATACCTGCGTTTTTTGTTAAAACATTGCAATACGGTTTTGTACGAACAAGAAGGTGAAAATCCAGGGGAAGTTATTCAGGTGAAAGTTGGTGAATATATGATTGAAGAACTTGAAGAGGATAACCTTCTGCCTGAAAATGCACTTTTCAGACGCATTTTTTATGACGTGAAAGACAATCTTGAAAGCGGAAACTTTGACCCGTGGAAGCACTTTATATACCATCCGGTGGCAGGTGTGAGCAAGTTGGCTTCCGATTTGCTGTCGGAAAAATTTTTTGAAAGCAAACGCTGGACAAAAGCCGGGGCTTTCACAGAAAAAGAAGAGGAAATACTCGAATACCTGGTCCCCCGAATCATTAATGAATATAAGCTTCGAAAAATTAAACTGATGATGGCTGATATTGAAAAAGCCATCGATTCCGCTTTTAAAAAAAATAATTTTGATTTAGTTATTGAAGAGCAATCGAAGTACATGAACCTGAAAAGGGTCGAAAAATCTTTGTCGGACAAGCTCGGAAGCCGGGCCATAAACTGAATTTACATGCGAACAGTTAGTATTGACCAACGGGAAAAAATCGATGAAATAATCAAATCGTGTAAAATATGCAATGTGGCCATGTCGGTTAACGATGTACCCTACATTTTACCCATGAATTTTGCCCTTGATGGTGATGTGGTACTTCTTCATTCGGCTCAAAGCGGCCGGATGTGGGAAACAATGAAGCAAAATCCAAATGTTTGTATTAACTGGACCAGGGGAGACAGTCTTGCGTGGCAGGACGAGCGGGTTGGATGCAGTTACCGGATGGTATCAACATCAGTAATTGTGGAAGGAACAATTGCATTTGTTGAAGATTTCAATGAAAAAGAACGCTGTCTTCACCTGATAATGGCTCAGTACAGTGATCGCAGATTTAAATTTAATTCTCCGGCAGTAAAAAATGTAGGAATAATAAAAGTAAACATTGAAAAAATTACAGCCAAAAAATTCGGAGAAAAGGTATTAAAACCATAAACTGAAAATTTATTCGAAAGTCCATCCAGTTAAAAAGGGCCTTTATTGCCCTGAAAATCGGAATCCACAGTGGCTTTTTATTTTTCTATCTTTACAAAAAAACTTTCTATGATTTTTGTAACCGGAAGCACGGGATTAATAGGTTCGCATTTACTGTATGAACTGCTTTCCAGAGGGAAAAAGGTAAGAGCTCTGAAACGCAATTCGAGCAATACAGATCAGGTGTTTAAAATTTTTTCCTACTACAATAATAACCCTGAAGAATTGTTTTCACAGATTGAATGGGTAAATGGTGATGTGCTTGATTATTTTTCACTGGAAAAGCTGATTGCAGGAGCAGAAGAAGTATATCATTGCGCTGCAATAATTTCGTTTAAAAAAGGCGACAGCAGAAAGATGATAAGCAACAATGTGGAAGGAACAGCAAATGTAGTAAATGCATCTCTTGAAAATGGAATTAAGAAATTCTGTCACGTAAGTTCAGTATCGGCATTAGGTCCCCGTCAAAATGGATTTGCGACCGATGAACAAACCAATTGGGTGCCTTCAAAAAAAATAACAGCCTACTCTGAAAGCAAGTTTTTCTCTGAAGCAGAAATTTGGAGGGGAATGGAAGAAGGACTGGATGCCGTCATTGTCAATCCTTCCATTGTTCTGGGGCCTGGTAACTGGGATACAGGCAGCCCAAAACTATTTAAGACAGTATGGGATGGATTGCAGTTCTTCACTAAAGGAGTGACAGGATTTGTGGATGTAAAGGACGTGGTAAAGGCAATGATCTTATTGATGCAGGATGAGAATTTCGACAGGTGTAAAAACCAGCGTTTTCTCCTGAATTCTGAAAATTGGAGTTATCAGCAGCTGTTTAACCTCATTGCCGATTATTTACATAAGCCACGGCCATCAAGGTTTGCTTCCGGGTTGATGCTTGGTTTTGCCTGGCGATTGGGCATCCTGTTAAACACTTTTTCAAAAAAGAAAATCCCTGTTACACAGGAAATAGCAGCAGCAGCCAATTCATTGAATGAATATGACGGAAGCAAAATAACCCGGTTAACCGGTTTCGATTACTTGCCGGTGCAGAATTCAGTAAAACAAACAACAGAAATTCTACTTAGAGATATGCAGTTTCCCCAAACCGGCTAATTTTATAGCTTTCACACATTATATACTTCCTTTATTTTTCTGAAAATACCTCAGGCATGAAATACCAGCAACGGAGTTTTGGCGTGAAAGACCATTTTTTTTGCCACACTGGGATTAAAGATCTGTGAAATCATATTCCGCTTATGGGTAGTAAGGGAAATGATATCGATATTTTCTTCTTCAATGAATCTGTCAATTTCCTCCAAAAGGTTTTTTCCCACCAGCAGCCGGCAATCAAAATCCTTTTCGGCATATTTCTTTTTAAGGATGTCTTTCATTCCCTCCAGCCTTGCCTGGTTCCATTCAGAAGAGTCTTCTTTGCCAACATGAATGCAATAAACCTTTACATCGAAAGGTTTGAGTATTCCTATTAGCTTTTCTATGGCAACAAAATCTTTTTCATCGAAATTGGTGGCATAAAGCACCTTGTTAAAATCACGGATTTCCATTTCAGGCATTTTCTCCGGAATTACAAGAACCGGAACTTTTGCATTATAAATGACATCGGCAGTTACACTGCCTACAGTAATTTCCGAATCACCACCTGTACCCATCACAATAAGTCTCGAATTATTTTCATGAGCATAGGCAAGAATATCTTCATCAGCATAACCCGGTTTAATAATATATTCCGTTTCTACCGAATTCCATTTTTCTTTTCCCACTTCGCCCGAAAGCTTTTGAATAAATCCCCTGAACCTTTTATTGGCATTTTTTTCTGAATCATCCATCCTTTGTAATAAAGTGGAATCATAAACATATACATCAGCATATGGCACTGAATGAATTACCGGGTTAATGTAACAATGCATAAATACCAGCTTTACCTGCAAATGTGAAGCAACATTAAATGCAAGTTTGCAGGTAATAAATGAAACCGGGGAAAAGTCGACCGGAACCAGGATATGCTCATCTTTTTGTTCAATTTGTTGTTGCAATTCAGGTTTTTTACCTAAAAACTCCTCCAGAATGGGCATTGCATTCCAGATTTCTTTATCAAGAATTCTTACTTTCACTGATGCAGCGGCATCTTCCATAAGATTGATTTCCTCGAGTTCACTTTCTATCCCTTGTTCTTCCAGTCGTAATCTTAACATTTGAGCTTTGGAATAAGGCAATACCACAATGGTGACCAGTTTTTCTTTCATGACTTTCAGGTATTAATTGAACATGTTACCCTAAAATTATTCGTTAAAAGCCATTATAAGTTACAAAAAGGCAATTAAAAAATAAAAAAAGGAGATGAATCAAAAGAAACATCCCCCTCAGCGTATAAATCAATATCCGAAGCAATCAAATTCCAAAAGTATTTCTTATGGTATCAACAAAATCCAGTTTTTCCCATGTAAAAAGTTCCACCTCTTTTACAGCAGGTTCATTTTCATAAACTGATTCGAACTTTTTCGTTACTTTAACAGAAGAACGGCCCATATGGCCATAGGCAGCTGTTTCAAAATAAATTGGGTTGCGAAGATTAAGCCGTTCTTCAATGGCAGCGGGACGCAGATCAAAAATATTCTGGATTTTCTCTGCAATATCTCCATCAGAAAAAGCAACATTTTTTCTTCCATATGTATTCACATAAACCCCTACAGGGTGGGCGACACCAATAGCATAAGCCAACTGAACAAGAACCTCATCAGCTACACCGGCAGCTACCAGATTTTTAGCAATATGCCTGGCAGCATAGGCTGCTGAACGATCCACTTTAGAAGGGTCTTTTCCTGAAAAAGCGCCTCCACCGTGCGCACCCCGTCCGCCATAAGTATCAACAATAATTTTTCGACCTGTAAGGCCTGTATCTCCGTGAGGACCGCCGATTACAAATTTCCCGGTGGGATTTACATGGTAAAAAATATCATTTCCAAAAAGCATTTGCACCCGTTCTGGCAAATTAGCCTTAACTCTGGGTATCAAAATATTAATAACATCTTCTTTTATTTTGGCAAGCATAGGCTCATCAGCATCAAACTCATCGTGCTGAGTGGAAACTACAATTGTATGTACCTTCAAAGGAATGTTTTCATCGGAATATTCGATGGTAACCTGTGATTTTGAATCGGGCCTGAGATACATCATTTCCTTACCTTCACGCCTTATTGCCGCCAGTTCTTTCAGGATAACATGCGACAATTCCAGGGGCAGCGGCATATAATTATCGGTATCTTTACACGCATAGCCAAACATCATCCCCTGATCGCCAGCCCCCTGATCGTATCTGTCAATTCTATCAACACCTCGGTTGATATCAGGGCTTTGCTCATGAATAGCAACCAGAACTCCGCAGGAATCGCCCTCGAAACGATATTCTCCTTTTGTGTATCCAATTTTATTAATAACACGACGGGTTACCTCCTGAACATCAACATACGTTTTGGATTTTACTTCCCCGGCAACCACCACCTGTCCGGTAGTCACCAATGTTTCAATAGCAACTTTTGAATTACTGTCAAATGCCAGAAATTCATCCAGCAATGCATCAGAAATCTGATCGGATACCTTATCGGGATGCCCTTCGGAAACCGATTCACTTGTAAATAAATAACTCATATTCCTAAATATTTAATTTGATTTTAACGTATATTATACATACAAACTGCTGTGGTTATATACTAAAATTCAAATTGTTAAACAATAATTTTTAGGCTGCGTGATGTTATGGATTGAAGGAATTGAAAAAAAGCACGATTGCTTTAGCATTTTTTCCTGTGGTTGCAATCAATCTCAAATCTTTCCACGTAGCGACGACAAATATAATAATCTTTATTAAAAAAAAGGAGTTATTTGAATTAAATTCCGACAGTCTTAACTCAATCAACCTTTTCCACTGAAGGAAAGTTATTTCCGTGCAACAATTCAGATTAGAAGAGAACAGTTAAAAACTCTCGCTTTCAAATAATTAGAACTTCCTATTGCTTATATCACTTAAAATTCGTAGTTTTCGAACGGAATTTTTGTTCCGGAATACATGAAAAACTGGATAAAACAAACTCTGGCTTTAAACTTGCTTCTGCTTTTATTTACAATTCAAGGTCATGGGCAGATGGAGCCAATACTGACCCAATACATGTTTAATACCCAGCCCATTAATCCTGCATACGCCGGCATGTGGGAAAAGGTTGGGTTCTCTTCTCTTGTGCGCAAACAATGGGCAGGAATCAATCGTTCCCCACTTACACAGGTTTTTTCATTTTACACTCCCCTCAACAATAAAGTGGCTGTTGGGTTAAATGTTACCAGTGATCTTTACGGATTGGAAAATAAGCTGGGAATTTTTGGCGACTATGCCTATGAAGTTGCCGTCACCCCCCGCACACGATTGCGTTTGGGATTAAAGTATGGCTTTATTAATTATAAAAATCCACTCACTCAATACCAGCTTTATCCCGATGGAAAATATGATCATGCATTTGCAGAAGATGTTGACTTAAAATTTCTGCCAAACTTCGGAATTGGAGCCTTTCTTTATGAGGACTATTACTACATTGGTCTTTCTATACCTAAAATGTTACGGAATGATTACAAGGCTAACATTAATAATTATAACATCGAAGCCCATGTACAAACGATTTATCTTTCAGCAGGATATGTGTTTAGATTCATCCAATACAATTACCTTATATTTAAACCAACGATGCTCATTACAGCCGAACTTGGGCTACCCCTTCAATATGATCTGGGAGCAAACTTTATGCTTGCCGAACAACTGTGGCTGGGATTAATGATGCGCTCAGGAAATGCCGTAAGTTTCGTTTCACAATGGATAATGGATAATAATTTACGTCTGGGATTTGCCATGGATTTAACATACAATGAAATTTTCCCCTATCAATATGGCACGTATGAGTTTTCATTAGGCTTTAATATGGACTTCTTTGGCAGAAGCTATATCCGCGCAAAATATTTTTAGTTGAAATACCGTAAGCGGGCAGCTAAATTCATAAAATAGTTTTTTCCATCATCAATTTATTATTTTTGCTCCTCATTAACGGATAGCTATGAGCAACAAATTTACTAAAACCTTTTATCAACTTCAGTCGGTTCGAACCGGAAAGGTATTTATCGACAATGGATGGATTCTTGATGCACCGGGTGAAACAAATCCAACTCTAATCAGAGCTGTATATAGCAAAAAGTATCTTGAAACTAAAAACGATTCATGGGGGTTGTATCGATATGCCGATTGGCTGCCAGTTAGCCGGAAACTTAAAGGATCATCTGCACCGGTTACTTACAAAAGCAAAGGACTGGCAGATAAATTGGGGCTTAAAAATCTCTGGATTACATTCAGCGGCTATTGGCCGGAAAAAGGAGGAAAAATGTCTACCTGCAGTTTTAAGGAAACTGAAGCCTATTCTGTTTGTGGACGAATGACACCAGGAATGAATAAGGTACTGGTAGTAGCTTCTGCGGGAAATACATCACGTTCATTTGCCAAAGTATGTTCTGATAATAACATTCCCCTGCTGATATGCGTTCCCGAAGACAACCTGAGTGCGCTATGGTTTAATGAACCACTTAATAAGTGTGTAAAACTTATTTGCAGCCGTTCCGGAAGCGATTATTTCGATGCCATCCACCTTTCCAACATTATTGCAGGCATGGAAGGTTTTATCCCTGAAGGTGGAGCAAAAAATATTGCCCGACGCGATGGCATGGCTACCACAGTGCTTTCCGCCGTTACCACAATTGGGCAAATTCCGGAGTATTATTTCCAGGCAGTAGGAAGTGGAACAGGCGCTATTGCAGCATGGGAAGCAAACCTGCGGTTAATTTCCGACGGCCGGTTTGGTACCAATAAGATGAAACTGATGGTTTCTCAAAATGTTCCTTTTATTCCAATTTATGAAGCCTGGAGGGCCGGTTCACGTGCCATGCTTCCGCTCGATGAAAACCTGGCCCGCAGGCAGGTAGAAGAAATTGATGCCAAGGTACTGTCGAACCGGAAACCGCCTTACGCTGTAGCAGGTGGTCTTTTTGATGCACTCTCCGACTCTGGGGGAGATGTTCTTTTGGCCACAAATGAGCAGGCAAGATTTGCCTCCGGTATTTTTCAGGAAACCGAAGGTATCGATATACATCCTGCCGCAGCTGTAGCTACGGCTACTTTGATTGAAGCAACAAAAAGTAAAAGCATTGATAAAAACGCCCTTATTATGCTGAACATTACCGGCGGAGGAGAGAAAAAATTCAAGGCAGAAAAAGAATTATTCTACCTTAAACCCGATCTGGTTTTTGATATTTATCCGGATGCACTGGATGTCGAGAAGAAGGTAAGATTGCTTTTTTAACCGGAAGTACTCTAAACCGGAATTTCTTAATTCCGCTAACAATTATTAATAAAAGCAGTGCTTTTTTGATAAAAAGGGCAAAAGCAGTACTCATTACCAATTGCTATGCAGAGTGACATCAAGGATAAAGTTGACTTACTTCAAAAAAACGGATCGTAAGAAATAAACCAGCTTCGATATGAGCCTCTGTTTTTCTTCATTTATGTTTTTAATTTACCTTTGCCTGAAACAATTTAATATGGAATTCCGAAACTTTACATACCTGTTGCTGATGCTGGGGACTATTGCTGTTCCGCTTGCTTATAGTTTTGAGAATCAGATACGTTATTATTCAAAGCTGAAATTTCTCTTACCTGCAGTTCTGTTTTCCGGTGCCATATTTATTCTATGGGATCTGCGCTTTGAAGAGCTGGGTATTTGGAGCTTCAATCCCCATTACATTATCGGAATCTATATCCTAAACCTGCCAATTGAGGAGTGGCTGTTTTTTTTAGTTATCCCCTACAGCTGTGTATTTATATACGAGGTGCTGAATGTAAAGCTTCCACATTTCGAAAAACCTAATTTTTTTGTTGGAATAAGCCTGTTGCTTCTAATAGTATTTGCAGTTTTGGCATATACTTTCCGCCGAAACCTCTATACGTTTTTCACATTTTTCCTGTTAACGATTTACTTTGGATACACGATTTTCCGCAATCGCTTTAAATCACATTATACAAAATTTTACCTTACCTGGATGATTTCTCTTGTTCCCTTTCTTATTGTAAATGGGATATTAACCGCCCTTCCGGTAGTGGAATACAACGAAAACCACATCCTTGGAATCCATGTTTTTACCATTCCAATCGAAGATTTTTTTTATTTCTTCCTGTTGCTGATCATGAACCTGACCATATATGAATACATGAAAAAGCAAAGGCTGTTCAAATTTCCCAAACATCCCTTTTAAGAAATACGTCATGAAATTGCTTTATCAGACTGGCATTTATGCCTATTCATTTTTCATTAAAGCAGCGGCTTATTTTAATACCAAGGCCCGCTTATTTGTTTACGGCAGAAAAAACTGGAAAAAGAACCTGGCATCAAAAATCGAAACCAATGGCCGGTACGTGTGGGTACATTGTGCTTCACTGGGGGAATTTGAACAGGGCAGGCCTTTAATTGAAGCCATTCGAAAGCAGCTGCCGGAATTCCGTATTGTCCTTACCTTTTTTTCTCCGTCAGGTTATGAAGCCCGGAAAAATTACAGTCAGGCCGACGTGATATCCTACCTCCCGCTGGATACAAAAAAAAATGCCCGAACATTTTTGCGGATGGTTCAGCCCGAAAAAGCTTTTTTTATAAAATACGAATACTGGTATTTTTATATACATGAATTGAGAAAAAATAAAACCCCCCTTTATATTGTTTCAGCTATTTTTCGAAGTGACCAGCTGTTTTTCAAAAATAGCAGGTGGGGGAAGTGGTACAGGCAAATGCTGTTTCAAACCACCCACTTTTTTATTCAGGATGAAAATTCGGCTAAACTTCTTCAATCAATAGGATTAACAAACTACACCACCACAGGCGACACGCGATTCGATCGTGTGGCAGCCATTGCAAAAAATGTTGTGGAAATACCCGTTATTGAAAAATTCAGAGGCAGCAAAACCCTGCTTGTTGCCGGCAGTACCTGGAAACCCGACGAAGAAATGCTTGCAGCATTTATCCGCAACTGTAGCAATTTAAAGTTAATAATAGCTCCGCATGAGGTAACCCAGGAAAATTTAACCCGGCTGGAAACAACTTTTAAAAATACTATCCGTTTCAGCAAAGCCGATGAAAAGAATATAGATAACAGTCAGATTCTGATAATTGATTCAATAGGCCTGCTTTCCTCACTATACAGGTATGGAGATATGGCATATATTGGCGGTGGTTTTGGAGTGGGCATACATAACATCCTGGAAGCGGCTACTTTTGGCCTGCCAGTTATATTTGGTCCCAATTATCAAAAATTCAGAGAAGCCGTTGACTTAAAAAAATTGGGGGGAGCATTTCCGGTTACAAATTATAATGAACTTGAAAAAATCCTTTTAATGCTGTTGGGCAATCCCTCAGAAAGAGAGAAGGTTTCCGGTTTGTGCAGGAAATATGTAGAACAAAATACTGGAGCAACCCGTCTGATCCTGAAAAAAGTTTTTAACATATGATTCAGTTTTGCACACATTTTGTTGATATATACTCTTTGCAAAATTAGTTTTATTCAATCGAAAATTCGATAGAAAATATTAGGGTATATGAATAAGAATTGATATTTTTTGCAAACTTTCTTATGAAAGTAACAAGTTAAAAGACACATAATCAAAGTACTATAGTTTCAAAGTTGATAACTTTTCATTTTTTTAACTCAAAAAATGCACCGGTATTTAGGTTTCTGTTTTATCTTGCTGTCACATTTCAGAGCAGAATCATTCACAAAAAGAAAAGAACTTTATTTTAATAATATTAACTGAACACTATGGCATTTGAAGAAGTATCAGTAAAAACCCCGGCAGGTAAAAAAAGCTATTCGCAGGAGGAAGCGGTGAATGCCTCCCGCATTTATTTTAAGGGTGATGATTTGGCAGCAAGAGTATGGGTCAACAAATATGCCCTGAAAGATTCATTCGGAAATGTTTTTGAATGTACACCCGATGACATGCATCGCAGACTTGCAAAAGAAATTGCCCGCATTGAAAAAAGGTATCCCAACTCGTTTACCGAAAATGAAATTTACCTGGTATTGAAAGATTTCAGGTACATCGTTCCGCAGGGAGGACCAATGACCGGCATCGGAAATGATTACCAGATTGCCTCGCTTTCCAATTGCTTTGTTATCGGCAATGACGGCAATTCCGATTCCTATGGAGGCATTATGAAAATTGACCAGGAACAGGTACAACTGATGAAAAGGCGGGGCGGTGTAGGACACGACCTGTCGCACATCAGGCCTAAAGGCTCACCGGTAAAGAATTCGGCCCTGACTTCTACCGGCATTGTTCCGTTTATGGAACGATATTCAAACTCTACCCGCGAGGTGGCACAGGATGGACGCAGGGGGGCACTTATGTTGTCGGTTTCAATTAAACATCCCGATTCGGAAAGCTTTATAGATGCCAAACTCGAGCAGGGAAAAGTTACCGGAGCCAATGTTTCGGTAAAAATTGAGGACGCATTTATGAAAGCTGTTGAAACAGAAAGTTCCTATCAACAGGCTTATCCCATTAATTCCATAAACCCATTATACAAAAAAGATATTGATGCAGGAAAATTGTGGAAGAAGATTGTAAAAAATGCCTGGCAATCGGCTGAACCAGGTATATTATTCTGGGATACAATAATTAAAGAATCGGTGCCCGACTGTTATGCAGACCTGGGATATCGTACAATGTCAACCAATCCCTGCGGCGAAATTCCCTTATGCCCCTATGACAGCTGTCGTCTGCTGGCACTGAACCTTTATTCCTACGTAGAAAATCCCTTTACACCAAAAGCCAGTTTCAACTTTGAAATGTTCAGGGAACATATTCATTATGCTCAGCGCATAATGGACGATATCATCGACCTTGAACTGGAAAAAATTGATGCCATTATTGAAAAGATTAATTCAGACCCTGAAGAAGAAGAGATAAAGGCAGTTGAAAAAAGACTTTGGGAAAACATCAAGAAAAAAGCACGGGAAGGTCGCCGTACCGGAATTGGAATTACGGCCGAAGGCGATATGCTTGCAGCGCTGGGATTGGAATACGGCAGCGAGAATTCTACCGATTTTTCGGAACAAATTCATAAAACGGTAGCCCTGGAAGCTTACCGTTCATCGGTTTATCTGGCTAAAGAGCGCGGTCCGTTTACGATTTACAATACCGAAAGAGAACAAGGCAATCCGTTTATTAACCGCCTGAAGAAAGCCGATCCGGCACTTTATGAAGATATGGCCAAATATGGCCGGCGTAATATTGCCCTGCTCACTATTGCACCTACCGGTACCACCAGTCTGATGACACAAACCACCTCAGGTATCGAACCTGTTTTCCTGCCCGTATACAAACGCCGCCGAAAGGTAAATCCGGGCGATAAGGATGTAAGGGTTGATTTTGTGGATGAAATGGGTGACCACTGGGAGGAATATATCGTTTTCCATCACAAATTCAAAGTTTGGATGGAAGCCAATGGGTTTAGCCTGAATAAGGAATATACGCAGGAAGACCTGGATAAGCTGGTGAAGCAATCGCCTTATTATAAAGCCACTTCAAACGATGTAGACTGGCTCTCGAAGGTAAGAATGCAGGGAAGAATACAGAAATGGGTCGATCATTCCATAAGCGTTACCATTAACCTGCCTTCTGATGCCACCGAAGAACTGGTGGGACAGCTTTATTTCGAAGCCTGGAAAAGTGGCTGCAAGGGAGTAACCGTATACCGCGATGGTTCCCGCTCTGGTGTGCTTATTGCCAATAGCGGATCGGAAAAGAAAAAATCGGGTTTCCCTACCAACCGCCCCGAGAAATTAGATGCAGATGTTGTACGTTTTCAAAACAACAAAGAGAAATGGGTTGCCTTTATTGGCCTGCTGGATAATAAACCCTATGAAATTTTCACAGGATTGTCAGACGATGAAGACGGAATCCTGCTGCCCCGCTCAATTACAAGAGGGTACATCATAAAAAATTACGACCCCGATGGAAATTCCAGGTACGACTTCCAATATATAAACAAGAGAGGGTATAAAACCACCATCGAAGGCCTTTCCTATAAATTTAACCCGGTATTCTGGAACTATGCCAAATTAATTTCAGGAACCTTGCGCCACGGTATGCCCATACATAAAATCGTGGAACTTGTTACCAGCCTTCAGCTCGATAATGAAACCATAAATTCATGGAAAGCGGGCGTGGCACGTGCATTAAAAAAATATATTCCAAATGGCACACTGGCTGAAGATGCTCTGTGTGAGGAATGCGGATCTGACGAAGTAGTTTACCAGGAAGGCTGCCTTACCTGCATCTCCTGCGGATCATCGAAATGTGGATAACATTAACGTTGCAGATATTTACCGGTTAAAAACCAGGGTTGTAATTCAATCCTGGTTTTTTATCGTTAAAAATCAATTACCGATTTAATATTTTCATTCTAACTCTTGCTGCATGAAATGGTTCTGCTTTTTTCGCATTTCATTATTACATCGTACCTCCCATTAGCAAACTTCTTTATTTCACCTATACGTTTGCTGTTAACGATAGTTGATTTATGAACCCGGATAAATTCTTTGGGTAATTTTGATTCCAGCTCTGCTAAACTGGATTCTGCCAGATAATCTTTCCCCTTGCTGTCGGTCAGAAAAACGTAATTGTTACTTGCAGTAAAATCTACAATCTCATCAAACCGAATCAGGCTGATTTTACTTCCTTCCTTAACAGGATAATAATCCCGGATATCCTCCGGTGAAAATGGTTCATTATGAAATTTATCAAACAGATTCTCAAGTTCTTTTGATATCCTGCCGGAATTGTTTGAAGATCTTCTTATATACTTAATTAAAGCAATAATTACCAACCCAATCAATATAGCAGGAACAACAATCATGGAAATAACTTAATATTATCTCCTGCGGTCCGATAAAGCAGAATGAAATAGTATTCATACAAATTAGTTTTCTGATTTTTTATCAAACTAAGTGAAATAACTGATTTGCTCAAAATAAAAGATGGTAAGAAGCCTGAATTTCTATCCAGGTTAATCAAATTTTAGGGTGAGTAGCCTTTTAAAATGATAAAAGGCACAACTTTTCATTGTGCCTCATCAAAATACATTGCAATTTTTTTTAATCGATTATGCCTCTATCATTTTTTTATAATCATCAGCCGACATCAGATTATTTATTTCTTCCGAATCACTTACTGAGATCTTAATCATCCAGCCTTTCCCGTATGGGTCTTTATTTACAAGCTCCGGTTCATCTGCCAGTGACTGGTTTACTTCATTTACAGTACCACCTACCGGCATAAACAGATCGGAAACTGTTTTAACAGCCTCTACTGTTCCGAAAACATCCCCTTTTTCAAGTTCTTCTCCCTCTGTTTCAATTTCAATAAATACTACATCACCCAATTCATTTTGAGCGAAATCGGTTATACCTACCACGGCTGTACCTCCCTCTATTCTAACCCATTCATGGTCTTCGGTGTACTTTAAATCTGCTGGTATTTTCATTTGTAAATTTTTAAATAGTAAATTTAAAAAGATTTAATCCCTAATTTTTGTTTATAAATTCTATTCAAAATTAATACTTTTTAATGAAAAGATTGTTTATTCAGGAATCCAAATCCCTGCCGGATGTCGCATTTCTTTCATTCCATTGTGTAAATCTGAGTTTCATTTTGTAATATTGTATAATTTCCATTATCAGAATAGTTCAGGATTAAATAGAATAGACCAACAATTTTAATTTTGATAACAGGCATGTTTTCAGAAACGATAACCACAATAAAAGAACTTGAAAAGGCAGCAAAAAAACTCATCGAACAGTTTCCCGACCAACGTGTTTTTGCAATGTATGGCAAGATGGGTGCAGGCAAAACAACTTTTATCCAGGCAATCTGTCGCCAGCTGGGCACATCCGATAATGTTACCAGCCCCACTTTTGCGCTCATCAATGAATATAAAACCCGATTGGGAAATTCACTTTTTCATTTCGATTTTTACAGAATTAAAGACATAGAAGAAGCCTTCGATCTTGGTTATGAAGATTATTTTTACAGTGGAAATTATTGTCTTATTGAATGGCCAGAACAAATTGAACCCTTACTGCCACAAAATTATGTTGAGGTTAAAATACTTGTAAACGAAGCAGAGATGCGGGAAATAACTGCATCATTCCGAAAGCTAAATAATTGATTGCCTGTTATTAACAGCGAAAAATGAAAAATATGACAGTGAAAGAGGAATCAAGAGAGAATGTATCGGTTTCAAAAACCATGCTGATGCCCAAAGAAGAAATGCTTGAAATAAAAACCCGCGGGCAAAAAATTAAAATAGGAATTCCTTCCGATTATTCCAAAGTGGAATACCGGGTTCCGCTGACCCCTCAGGCAGTTGATTTGCTTACCTCCTACGGACATGAAATATATATTGAAAAAGATGCCGGTAAAATGGCCAGCTATTCCGATAAACTTTACCGTGAAGCCGGAGCTGTAATTGCAGACAAAAAGGAAGAAGTTTTCCAGTGTGATATTGTACTTAGGATTGCCCCTTTCGACAGCGAAGAAATTGATATGCTGCGCGGAGGTCAGGTTATCTTTTCAAATATGCAGATCCAGGCCCACTGTAAGGAATCGATGCAAAAGCTGATGCAAAAGAAGGTAACAACAATCGCCTACGAAAACATAGAAAATGAAGACGGGTTTATGCCGATAGTCCACCAGATGAGCCAGATAGCAGGAGTAACTTCCATTACCCTGGCCAGCGAATATATGAGCAATGCACATAACGGAAAAGGTGTATTGTTTGGAGAAGTAACCGGCATTACCCCCGCAGAACTGGTCATTATTGGAACCAGTACTGCAGCTGAATATGCCGCCCGTGTAGCCTTAAACCTGGGAATACTGGTAAAAGTTTTCGATACATCGGTTTACGATTTAAGCAAGCTGGAAGAAAAGCTGGGCCGCCCGGTATTTACTTCCGTTTTTTATCCCAAAGTATTGAAAAAAGCCCTGCTTTCGGCCGATGCTGTTATTGGCGCCATGATGTTCAACACCACTCCCAAATTCAAGGTCTCAGAAGATTTGGTAAAACAGATGAAGGAAGGTTCGGTTATTATTGATTTAAATGCCAGCCAGGGAGGATGTTTTGAAACAACAGAGTGCACCGATCTTAATAAACCTACCTATATTAAACATGGAGTAGTGCATTATTGTGTTCCCAATTCACCTGCCATTGTTGCCCGTACGGCATCTATATCCATGAGCAACACACTCATTCCCATTTTACTGGCAATAGGCGATATCGGAGGTGTGGACAACTACATCAAAAACTCTAAAGGCTTCCGCAAAGGCATATACATTTATCATGGAATTTTAACAAATACCGATATCGGAAATCTTTTCAACATCCCCTCCAAAGACATTGAACTGCTGCTGGCTATATTTTAATATTGCCGGAAATACATTCGTCACCTGACCTCTTTTATCCGCTATTATTCAGGCCGTTTCCAAATTCATACCATCCTTTACTGCAGCACCCATTCCTGAATAAAAAAAACAATTCACACCTGAACGCATCCCCCCATGTCATAAAACAACACCTTCTCATGTGATTTCATCGGCAATAATCCAACAGATTTTTAATTACCTTCCCTCTATTTTTGACCTATCAGGTTCAGATCATCTTGTCATAAATTTCACACTAATTTCACCCAGATTTGAATTTGGTGTGAAGTTACTGAGAAATTAACAGGAAAATAATGGTAAGTAAACAAGTAGATGTCCCCATCCGTTTCTCTGGAAAATAATCAGGCTAAGCTTACCAATGATATCATCAGACAAAAAAAGGAAACGATCGTTGAGCCCGATAAAATTCTTTTAAAAACCGAAAGGGAATCCATCTGAAGGTACAGTAATCCGTTGCAGCAGAAGTTATTATTGTGATTGCAGATTATAACCTGTTCATTCAGGAAAAACAGGCATATGCAAAACAGATGTGGCCAATACTACGAACGGATTTGAACCAGAATCATCATTGAAATGGCTTCCACCTCTACTTTTTGGGAAACTACAGCCACTCCTTCATTTCTGAACCTGTCGTCACGAACCATTATGCGGTAATCTCCTTCAGGCAACTTATGCATAATTTTCTTACGGTTGCCGTTAAAGATAAGAACCACGTACTCCCATGAATCCCCAACTGCCTTTCCGTCGATACAATAGCCAACCACACCCATCTGGTATTCGGTGCAAAAATGCAGGTAATTCTGGACTTGTTTTGCATCGGTCAGTCTAAAAGCAGGATGGTTTTTCCGGAGAGAAATCAGATTTTTGTAATACTCAAAAACATCGTAATACTCTTTTTTCAGCTTCCAGTTGATTTGATTGACAGAGTCGGGCGATTTGTATGAATTTCCGTTACCTCCCTTTGAACGGCAAAATTCGGTACCTGCCTGTAAAAAGGGGATACCCTGAGAAGTAAGGACAACAGCACCTGCCAGTTTCACCATTTTTCGCATCTCCTCAGAGGTTGCCTTAGGGCAGCTCGATTTAAGCTTGTCCCAAAGAGTATAATTATCGTGACAGGAAACATAGTTAATACACTGATCCGGTTGTGCAGCCCAGGGTTGTTTGGAGGATTCCACATAATCGTATACAATTTGAGGATGCTGTACTGCTGCCACCACACCAAACTTCACATTTTCTTCCCGTAAATCAAGCCCGCTCACAAAACCCTTTGTTTTCTTACTGCTGTGATTCCCTTTTAAGGCATCACGCAAGTCATCATTAAAAGCAGCAATTCCCGGCAGTTTATTTAAATTTCGTTTAACAACACGTTTTTCTTCAGGCATAGGACTGAAATCGGCGGTCCATCCTTCGCCGTATAGCAGCAGCCCGGGTTTTATCTTTTGGAGCTCCGTTTTTATCAGATTCATGGTTTTGATGTCGTACACTCCCATTAAATCGAAACGGAAACCATCTATATGGTACTCCTGAACCCAATATTTCAGTGAGTCGATAATATATTTACGTACCATATACCGTTCGGTAGCCAGTTCATTGCCGCATCCCGAGGCATTGGCAAAGGATCCATCGCTTTTTTGCCGGTAAAAATATCCGGGTACTGTTTGATTAAAAACCGACTCTTTTGCAAAATAGGTATGGTTATATACCACATCGAGTACCACACCTATGCCGGAATTATGCAGCGCCTGCACCAGTTTTTTAAATTCCTTTATACGAACCGTACCGTCGTATGGATCAGTGGCATATGAACCCTCCGGAGCATTGAAATGCAAGGGGTCGTATCCCCAATTGTATTTATCGAAAGGTTTTTCTTCGTCAACAGTTGCAAAATCATTTACCGGAAGCAGGTGAACGTGCGTTATTCCCAGTTCCTTCAGATGCTCCAGACCGGTTGAAATACCATCGGAAGTGCGGGTATTTTCCTCGGTGAAGCCCAGATATTTGCCTTTGTTTTGGATACCCGATGATTCGGCTATTGAAAAATCCCGGACATGCGTTTCATATATTACTGCGCCTGTATAGTTTTCCAGTACAGGTGAGGTATCCGATTCCCAATTCTCGGGATTCGTTCTTGCCGGATTGTAAATCATACCCCGTATACCATTTACCCCCACACACCGGGCATAAATATCGGGAGTTTCATTCAACCATTCCCTGTCATTTATCCGAAATGTATAGAATTTTCCTTCATAATCCCCTGTTAAAACAGTTGACCATATGCCGTTTCCACCTGCCTGAAGCTGCGTTTTATGGAAGTCCTCTCCGGATTTTCCATCTTTATAAAGCCTGAATTCAACCATTTTTGCGGTTGGTGCCCATATTTTAACTGTGGTTTTCTCCGGAGTCCATAAGACTCCCAAATCGTCTCCTTCGTAACAAGGATATACAGAGAAATCGATGTGGTTAAATTTCCAGTCCCTCATTAAAAATTAAATAACGTTTTTCGCAACAATACCTTTCTGCTTGCCAGTTGCCGGCCTTTTACATCTTTAACAACAACCTTTACTCTTGGCAGTCTTTTAAGCGTTCTGTCAAATCCGTAAAAACGATGTAAATCGATGGTTAATGTATGGTTTTGTTCTTTCATCAGGTACAAAGGATAATACCAGTTTTTGTTTGTTCCTTTCAGCTTAAATTTTCGGGTCACCCAAATACTGCTGAGAATAAGCACAGGATTTCCAAGATCAACATCCGATTTTCCATTATTTACGATTGTCAACTCCAGGTAACGCGGGTAGTAAAGCCTGTCCTTCTTCAAATCGACAGTTATTTTTTTACGCACCGGCCAATCAAATTCAAAACCACCAGACTTTTTCTTCTGATAAAAAAAATAAACCACTGCAAACAATACAACAACCACAATTACCAACAGCCAGGCAAGCTTATGCCCTTCAGGCCCGACCACGTTATCGGCCAAAAGCGGAGTTGAAAAAATCATTAAAAAAAGCAGTGATAATACCTGTTTCATCTGTTTTTACTTGCCATGCAAAAGTATAAGAATTTTTAGAAGGAATGGATTTAAATTGATTGACCCATTTTTTAAAAAATACCGGCTTCACCGGTACTCCATAAATCCAATTCCAAATAATTTTTGTACTCCCTTAAAATTCCAATTCGATTATTACCGGCAGGTAGTAACAATTTTAATGCCTGAATTTAACCTGTAGTATAAAAAAACAATTTACAAAGAAATTGAACGGAATAGCCAGACACTTAATTTTTAGCCTTCATAAAACCGAATGGAACGGAAACAACCAGCCTTGTCAGATGAAAAATGGCTGCGATGTTAATTTTTTGTGAGCAACGGCATCTTTTTTGCTTTAAATATGAAAATAAAAGACTAAATTGTATTTAATTTGAGAATTAAAAAATGAAAGCATGAAGCAACTGGTTTGTCCCATATCAAATGAAAAGGTAAATGAACACCTTACAAGGTTGAATGCCTTTTTCACCATTCTGCTGGTGGCAGCAGGATTTATATTTAATTCGTCATGGTTCCCTCTGGTACTGCTTGCCGATTTTTTCATCCGGGCATTTGCAAACTCAAAATACAGCCCGGTAAGTTATGCCAGCTCAGGACTTGCCCGATTGCTTCAGCTGGGTAAAAAACCCATCGATAAAGCGCCTAAGATTTTTGCCGCACGCATGGGATTTGTAATGACCCTGGTTATTGCTATCCTTTTTATATTTGGATTCTATACATCATCAATGGTGGTAGCCGGAATCCTTGTATTTTTTGCCACTCTTGAATTTGCTTTTGGAATTTGTGTTGGCTGTTACATTTATACCTATTTCGTATTGCCTTTATACAGATAATATAACGCCATGACTACGTCAGGCAATGTTCAGTGCCTGTTCATAACTACTATCTTTAACTTTTGAAAACAGCCCGGGAAATTTCCCGGGCTGTTTGTTATTAGTCTCCGGCTGATTCCGATTACTCACCCCGCTGCAGCTGAAATTCCACGTTTACCCGTATCAGCTTTTTATCTATTGTCGGTATATCAACTTCAGGTAACATCTGCAGCACACGTTCCACTTCTGAAAAAAGAAGGGGTGAATCTTTTTCCGGATTGTCGGATGGAGAGGTATCACCTCCGCTTCCTGTTGCCACAACCCATCCCAACTCATGAACATCTTTCCAGGAGTAGTTTTCCCTTGCAACAATTTGGTTTGATTTCCCGGGATCAATTATTATGCTTACATCTCCAATAATTCCGGAACGTTGTGCTTCAACCGGGTATTTGATGTGCTCTGCAATGAATTTTCTCAACTGCAATTCAGTAATTAATTTATTCTCCGGCGCACCTTGTTTGGTTGTAATAATAATTACCCCGTCCTTTCCTCTTTGTCCGTAAAGTGCTGTTGCCGATTCTTCTTTTAATACAGTTACGCTTACAATGTTTTTCGGTTCAATTGCATCCATACTTTCAGATTCCATTCCATCGATAATATATAGTGAATTTTTGGCTGAATCAGAAGGATTCTTGAGTTGAATCCCATTCACTTTGTCTGCTAATCTGCTTTTATTATCCGGGAAGTGTCGGTAGTCGCCATCAAATTTATTGGGTTGTTTTTGTAACTGCACATTTAAGTTGTTATTATCTCCTACATGTAATTCTTCAGTTATATGTCCAAAAGCCTGAAAAACCAATGTTTTATCAGTTAAATCCCGATGAAATGAAAACTCTCCTTTGTCATTTGTTGCAGCACCATAAGCATCATTCTGAAGCGTTTCTTTAATGAAGATCAAAGCCCCTGAAATTGGTTCTCCTTTTTCATTGGTGACTTTGCCCTTGATGGTATTTTGAGAATTAACTTCGGGCGAGTTCTTTTTGCTGTGAATTTTTTCTTTTATGAATTCCGGAATTTCAGTTTGCCTTTCAAATTCAGGGTTAGTGCCAGGAACATAATTTTTAGTGCGGATGTATACAAACGGATCATTAGGATTCCCGGAAGATTTTGATCTTGTTATATCATCTAAATCAATGTTCAACGCCTTAACAATTTCTGTTACATATTTACTGTTGTGTAAATTTTCCTCTGTTATTTTTATGCCCTTCAATTCCGGAGAATCTGTCGGAATTTTTTTTCCGTCGACTACAATTTTCAGTTTTGAGAAATCGAATTTGGGTTGTTTTTTATCAGCCAGATTTGAATTGACATTTAGAGCATTTTGTTTATTGTTTTCCAATTCATCCAAATCCAATTTTACGGGAAGTGTAACCCGCACATTAACCGGCTTTCCATCCTGTTTTCCCGGTTTCCAGCGGGGAAATGAATTAATTATGCGTAATGCTTCTTCATACAACGACTCTTCCTCTCCTGCAACCTTTGCATTTGTAACATTGCCTTCTTTATCAATAATAAATGTAACATAAACTGTTCCTTCAATATCCTTATTTTTTTCACTTTTAGGGTAACCCATCGAATTTTTAATAAACTTCTGTAATGCTAAATCACCGCCGGGAAATTCCGGCATTTCTTCTACTTGTGAGTAAACCAAAGGTTCATTAATAATTGTGTTGTAAAATTCGTCGAGGTCATTTATTTCAGAAGAATTTGGGGTAATTAATTTAGGAGTTGGATTTGAAGTGCATTTAAACCGGCGTGTGATTCCGTCCTGCGTAAGTATAATTTTAAATTGATACACCTCTTCTAAGGTAATGTAACAAGTGTCATAATTTTCTTTTGAAATGATTATGGTTACCGGCATTTTCTCTGTTTCTAGTTCTAACGTGCCATCGGAGTTTGATGTCGTTTTTATATCTGTTCCTTCAAGTTGGATAACTGCTCCTTCAACCGGTTCCCCTTTTTCGTTGATGACTTTTCCTTTAATCCATTTTTGAGAAGCTGCCAAATCATTTTGATTATCAGCTTGTACAAACTCCGTCCGCACCTCTCTTTCCGCCAGTCCCATTACCAGCACAGCCAGCAGCGGCAGCACCACCAGTTGTTTTAACCAGGCGTATTTATTGGCAGATTTCTTTTTCATCATGATGATGCGGTTTCTGAGTTGAGAACCGTTAAGCGCTGTGAGGAAGGGAGCCACGCCCTGTTTGTCGGCCAGCGCCAGCATGGCCAGCTGGTAGGTTTGGGCATCGGTTGTTTTTGCAATTTCGTGGTCGGTCTTGTATTCGAGGTTGTTCTTTACCTCATCTTTCAGCAACCATGCAAACGGATTAAACCACTGCAGCAGAAACAGGATTTCGGTAAAAAGAATATCCAGCGTGTGCTTCTCTTTAACATGAATACGTTCATGGGCAACTATAATTTCCAGGTGGGGGTGTGAAAGGGTATTTTCCGAAAGCACAATTTTATTAAAAAACGAAAACGGGTGGATGTCTTTTTTCGAGATGTTTACCAGGTTATTAAACAACTCCTGCACCCGGCTATTGCGGATGATGTTCCAGGCTTTACCGTGCCCCAGCAACAGGCGGAACAGGAAAAGGAGAGTGCCCGCCGCATAAATTGCAAACAAATAGTGATACCATTCCCAAATAAACTGTGACCCGGATTGTTGCCCGACAACCGGCTCCAACGATTCGGTAAAAACGGGAAGCGGAGTTGATTCTACCGTTACCGGCTCCACATAGTTTACTGTTGTAAAAGTAATGAGTGGAATAATAAAGCTCAGCGCCAGCGAAACGGGCAGATAAATGCGGTTGAAGGCAAACTGTTTCCGGTTTTGAAACAGCGTCCGAAAAACAAGGTAAAATGCGCCTGCTGCCAGCGCTGCTTTGCCTATGTAGATGAGGTAAGTTTCCATTATTTTTCATCTTTAATCATCCGGATCAATTCTTCCAGTTCATCAGGAGTGAGTCCTTTTTCTTTTACAAAAAAGGCCACAGCGCTTTTATAGGAATTGTCAAAATAATCGTTTACCACCTGCTTCATGAATGAACGGCGATATTCTTCTTTTGACATAAGCGGATAATACTGATATGTATTTCCGTACTGCTTGTATCCAACAATTTCTTTTTCCTGAAGCAGCCGGACCAGTGAAGAAACCGTGTTGTAGTGCGGCTTCGGGTCTTCGTATTCTTCTATTATATCTTTTACAAAAGCTTTTTTCAGCTTCCAGAGGATTTTCATCACCTCTTCTTCTTTTCGGGTTAGTTTTTTCATAGTGGAACTAAAATCAGGATACAGACATCAAGCCAATTATTTTCTGTAACAAATATAGAACTTAGATTTCAGTTATGCAACTGTTTTTTCAGTTTATTAACTGAAACTTCAGTTAATATTCTGATTAAAGCTTGTTGTCAATTATGGCATATTATTTTTCTTCCGGCACAAATAGTTCCACCCTGGTACCCGTAGTTCCATTACTGTTCAGGTCGGTGGTTTTGAGTCCGTATTTTTCTTTCTGCTGCTGCTGAAGTATGGCCAGCCACCAAGGTCCTTTAAGGGTTCGTACTATGGCTCTGCCCACTCAGTAACAGACCACCAGGTTCCTGATTTGCCCCGGCCCGCATCAAACAATTCCTGGATTTTTGCCACGATGATGAATTAATTTTATTGGCAAAAGTCTGCCATTTCCCTCATTTACTGGTCGTTTTTTGGTACTAAAATGGTAATTAAGTGGTACAAAATTCGTCGTGTTACGAATTAACTACGAATTAACTACGAGTAAAATACCAATAAACGACGAAAAAAGGAAAGCTAAGGTAAATCCACGCCAATCAAAAAGGTGCCGAAAGGGGAGAAACATTCCAATGAATTTCAGGGTCAAAGGAACGGTGTAATCTCCGGCGTTTCCTGAAACCGGAACTTTGAGACCCTGGGCTGGGAAACCCCGTCCCCCCTGGCCAGTTTCGGTAAAAGATTTCTGCTGACGGTAAGGGATTAATATTTCAATCAGCCGAAGGCTATTTCATCCCGCTGCGCTCCAGCAGGGCATCAACGGTAGGTTCCTGGCCCCGGAAGCGCTTGTAGAGAACCATAGGATGTTCGGTACCGCCTTTTTCCAGAATGTTTTCACGGAACGACTGAGCCACTTCCTTGTTGAACAGCCCTTTTTCCTTAAACAGGCTGAAGGCATCGGCATCGAGTACTTCGGCCCATTTATAGCTGTAATAACCGGCTGCATATCCACCGGCAAACAGGTGGCCAAACTGGGTGCTCATGGCTACCTGGTCGATTACCGGGAATATCCGGGTTTTTTTCCAGGCTTCTTCTTCAAATTGTTTAACATCGCCTCCAAATGGTTTCTTCTGTGTATGCCAGGCCATGTCGAGCAGGCCAAAGCTCAGTTGGCGTACCGACAGGTATCCGGCCTGGAAATTGGCAGCTGCCTTAATTTTTTCCACCAGTTCACCCGGAATGGGCTCCCCGGTTTCATAATGCTTCGCAAAGCGGTCGAGGAACTCTTTCTCAACCGCCCAGTTTTCCATAATCTGGGAAGGCAGTTCCACAAAGTCGCGGTATACATTTGTACCCGATAAACCGGAATAGGTTGCATTAGCCAGCATACCGTGCAGAGCATGCCCAAATTCGTGCATGAACGTTTCCACTTCATTAAAGGTGAGCAGGGCAGGTTTGGTTTCGGTGGGGCGGGTGAAATTCATGACAATGGTAATGTGTGGCCTCGAATTTTTGCCGTCTTCTTTCCACTGTCCCTTAAATTCATTCATCCAGGCGCCTCCCTGTTTGCCTGGACGCGGATGGAAATCGGCATACAATACCGATAAGAATGTGCCGTCTTTATCGTAAACTTCATAAGGGATAACTTCTTCATGGTAAACAGGTATTTCTTTGTTTTCCCTGAAGGTAATTCCAAAAAGTTCAGTGGCAAGTCCAAATACTCCATCAATAACATTCCTTAACTCAAAATATGGCTTGAGCATTTCATCGTTCAAATCAAATTTTTCTACTTTTAGCTTTTCACTGTAGTAGGACCAGTCCCATTGCATTATTTCATCGTTAAAGCCATTTTTTCGGGCGTAGTCAAGTACTTCCTGCTTCTCTTTCAGCGCCATATTGTAAGATGCTTCGTACAGGTCATCCAGCAATTTATAAACTCCTCCGGCATTCATAGCCATACGGCGTTCCAGGGCGTAATCGGCATAGGTGTTGTATCCCAGCAGATTGGCCATTTCAAGTCGCAGGTTAACCATCTTCCGGATGTTTTCCTGGTTATCCAGTTCATCGCCTTTATATGATTTCGACATATACGCCATAAACAATTCCCTGCGCAAATCGCGGTTGCCGGCATATTTCATAAACGGCAGGTAACCTGGCATGGTAAGGTCGAAAACCCAACCTTCCTTATCCTTGCTCTTTGCTTTTTGGGCAGCGGCTTCAAGCTCACTGTCGGGCAACCCCGCCAACTTGCTTTTATCGGTAATGTGCAGTTCGTATTTGTTGGTTTCCTTCAATACGTTTTCACCAAATTTGAGGTTCAGTTTCGATAATTCGGTACTTATTTCCCTGAATTTTTGCTTATCATCCTCAGAAAGGTTAGCCCCTTTCCTGACGAAATCGATATAGGTTTTTTCCAGAAGAGTTTGTTGTTCGGGCGTAAGTTCCAGGGTTTCTCTTTTGTTGTATACGGTTTTTATTCGTTCGAAAAGGACCGGGTTGAGTGTGATGTCGTTCTGGAATTTGGTGAGCATTGGCGACACTTCCTGCGCCAGCTGCTGCAATTCATCGCTGGTTTCGGCACTGACGAGGTTAAAAAATATGCCCGCCGTGCGGCTTAACAACCTCCCTGAACGTTCAAGCGCTGCCACTGTGTTCTCAAAGGTAGGGAAATCCGTATTTTCAACCACAGCCTGTACTTCTGTTTCACCTTCTTTTATTGCATCTTTAAATGCGGGCAGAAAATGTTCGTTTTCAATTTTTCCAAAAGGAGCGGTTTCATGTGGCGTTTTAAACTCTCCGAGTAACGGATTTGATTGTGCATTTACCATAACCGATAGGATACTTAATACTATTAATAATTTCAACTTTCTCTCGATATCTTACTGTCTTAAATGAAATTTCTGTTTTTTTGTTCAAAATAAACTGCTTAATCATTATTTGGTTCACAACAGAACAGTTGTTGAATACGTTTATTTTATTTGGCAAATGTACATTCCTTTTACTCATTTTTGAGTTTTTTATACATTTAGCCTAAATTGTAAACTGAAAAGAAATGTGGAAGGTATTGATGTTTTTGTTAATCCCTCTTTATATGACCGGCGCGGATTGGAATAAAAAAACAGAAAAGGCTGTTCGAAATGAGTAGGATCATTATCCTGAAGCCCGTTTGAGGGATATTTACAAGAATTTTTTTCAGGATGCATTTGGGGACAGGGGCACCTTATTCCCGACACAACTCATACGGGCAGCTATTTGGATTACGAATTGCAGCAAACAATTGGCGATACATTGAAGTGGCAACCTGTGGGGCCGGCGAATGATTTTTACTAAGACTTCACCTTTTTTTTCTTCTGCACCGACCACCCGAACTTACCAATCATTTTTCCCAGACCGAAGTAGTGGCCATGACTGTAAATCAGGGGGCGGGCCTTCGAAAAGCTGAATGCCTGTTCTTTGTTCAGGTACCTGTCGTCGATAGATACATTCACCACTTCAGCCAAAAACATATGGTGCGTCCCCAGCTCCAGAATCTCTTTCACTATGCACTCAATATTAACGGGCGATTCTTCTATGGCAGGCGCTTTAACCACTTTCCCCGGAACGGGGGTAAGTTTCATTTTCTCCCATTTGTTGTACTTCCGGCCCGAACGGCAACCACACCAGTCGGTAGCTTTTGCAAGCTCCTCGGTTGTCAGGTTAATTACAAATTCGCCGGTTCGTTTAATAATATCATAAGAATGCCGACCCGGCCGCACAGAGATGGAACACATCGGGGGATCGCTGTTGATGGTTCCCGTCCATGAAATGGTAATAATATTATACTCTGCAGGTTCATGACCGCAGCTTACCATTACTGCCGGAATGGGGTAGAGCATGGTTCCCGGTTTCCAATTTGTTTTTGCCATAGGTTATTTATTTATTCCGGGTCTTTCCAGTCGTTGTTTTCCCGTATCAGAAGTTCAAGCTCTTCCACAGCATTTTCATAGGGAATATGTCTTTTCACTGGTTTTAATCCCTTGTACAGGGTAACCTTATTGTTACTTACCCCAACAAATCCGTAATCCACATCACCCATTTCACCGGGTCCGTTAACCACACAACCCATAATTCCAATTTTCAGGTGATCGAGGTGTTTGAAATGTTGCTTGATGTTTTTAGTTGTTTCCTGTAAATCGTATAGAGTTCTTCCACAACCCGGACAGGAAATGAACTCGGTTTTACTCATTCGCATGCGGCTGGCCTGCAGGATACCGAAACTTAAATCCTTCAGTTCAGTAAAGGTAATCCGTTCGTTATCGTTTGAAATGCAGATACCATCGCCATATCCATCGATTAGCAATCCTCCAAAGTCGGCAGAGGCTTTTATCTGGAGGTCTTCCAGATTGCTCTCATTGTATCTGCGGTAGAGAATAACCGGCACTTTCCAGATGTGCGATTCGAGTGTGGTAAAGAATGCCCTTAATTCGGCCATGGGGTTTTTATTGAAGCTTTCGAGAATAAGTACCGTTTTCCGGGTTTGTTTGAGCTTCATAATTATTTCCGGATTCTTTTCCATAAAGCGGTCGAACTCCATTTTATTGGTGCGAATGAATTTCATCCTGCCCCAGCGGGTACTTTCAAAAAGGTATTCTTCCAGGGAAATGATGGGATAACTTTCATCTTTAATGTCCATGATTTTATTTCCGGAAAGGAAATAATCGGGCACCATTTTACCTCGGATGGGAAGCATTTCCTTAAGATTTCGATCTTCGAGATCGGCAACAACCACAGGCAAATTCTCACCGCCCATATTCAATACATCCCTTGTCGATCGACGTTCATATTCAAACGGATTGGTCTGGGCAACTAACGAAGCCTTTACCGGTTCATGATTTCGATACGATTTGAAATGATCAACCAGCTTCCGTGCTATGGGAATTTCATTCACCGGACTTTCGGTTAGCGACACACGAATGGTATCCCCAATTCCGTCAGCCAATAAGGCTCCGATGCCTACAGCCGATTTAATGCGGCCATCTTCACCTTCGCCAGCTTCAGTAACTCCCAGGTGGATGGGGTACTGCATATCTTCAAGCCGCATCTTGTAATTCAGCAAACGCACAGTGTATACCATCATACGGGTGTTGCTCGATTTGATGGAAACCACAACGTCATTAAAATTGACCTTTTTGCAGATGCGTAAAAATTCAAGAACCGATTCGGCCATACCAGAAGGGGAATCACCAAAACGGCTCATCACCCGGTCGGATAAAGAACCGTGATTGGCACCTATACGCAACGCTGTGTTTGTATTTTTAAGCATCTCAAGAAAAGGAATAAACTGTTCTTCGATTTTTATAAGTTCCTCTTTATATTCATCATCGGAATATACCTTATGCTCAAAGCGGGCACGTTTGTCATAGAAATTTCCAGGATTGATGCGAACCTTGTCGAAGAACTTTGCAGCTATATCCGCCAGACGCGGGTTAAAATGGATATCGGCAACCAAAGGGGTTGTATAGCCACGTTCACCAAGAGCGGTAACTATGTTCTTCAGGTTCTCGGCATCATAAATACCTTTTACGGTTAATCTTACATAGTCGGCACCGGCTTTTGTCAGGGCAATAATCTGTTCAACTGTAGAGTCCGTATCTTTAGTGCTGGTGTCGGTCATCGACTGGATGCGAATGGGATTGTTTCCTCCAACACCTATTCCTCCAATGTTAACTTCCCATGTTTTTTGACGTTCGAAACGGGTAATATCTTTTATATAATTAAAATGTAAATCTTCCATGTTTATTAATTATGCTGACCTGCAAATTTACGTTAATGGTTTCAAATTAAAAAGATTCCTTTATTTTTGTTCATACATATTGTTATATGAATTTATTAATCAACAAAATAACGAAATTATTTGGAAAACAAAAGGCCCTGGACCAGGTAAGTTTTTCGGTTTCCAAAGGTGAATTGCTTGGTTTTTTGGGTCCTAATGGAGCAGGAAAATCGACCCTTATGAAAATTGTTACCGGTTATCTTCCTGCCACCTCCGGAGAGGTATGGTTTGATGATCAGAAAATGACTACCGATAATACCGGAATAAGGCAACATATTGGCTATTTACCTGAACACAATCCGCTTTATACCGATTTGTATGTAAAGGAATCGCTCGAGATTACTGCTGGATTTTACAAGCTTGAAAAAAGAAAGCAGCGGGTAAATGAAATGGTGGAGCTTACCGGACTGGGAGATGAACAGCATAAGAAAATCGGGTCGCTTTCGAAAGGTTACCGGCAACGGGTGGGTCTTGCCCAGGCTCTTATTCACGATCCACAAATGCTGATACTTGATGAACCTACATCAGGGTTGGATCCAAATCAACTGGAGGATATACGCAAGTTAATCCGCACCATCGGCCTTGAAAAAACAGTGATTCTCTCCTCACATATTATGCAGGAGGTTGAAGCTGTTTGCTCACGAGTGGTAATTATCAACAAAGGTAAACTTGTGGCTGATGGCAGTATTTCTGAGATTAAAAGCGGAATGCTGTTGCAAAATCAACGTATACTTGCTGCCTTTGATCAACCCGTTAAGGCTGAGAAGCTACTTGCACTTCCAGGTGTTCTGTCGGCAAGCTTTAATGGGGAAAGTTGGGAAATTGAGTCGGACCAGAATATTGACCTTCGGCCTGCGGTATTTCAATTTGCCGTTGAAAATGGCCTTACACTGCTTACCCTTTTGCAAAAACAACAAAATCTGGAAGGTATATTTCATTTGTTGACCCGTGGAAATGATAATTCGGTTAATCTATGAAATCGTATTTATGAAGTATCTGTAATTCTGCCGTCATACAATTCCGGACCTGCTTTGGTTTATTATGCAAATAGATGCCGATGATATTTCATTACCCCGCAGGATTGAAAAATAAGTTCAGTTTCTGAAACAAAACCGGAGTAGCGTATTAATCTGAAACGATTATTCTCCCATCGCCTCAAGGGAACTTCTGACCTCCTTAATTTCATCACGCAAAATCAGGATGTCGGATTCGCCTATTGGTTTAATAAGTTCTGAATCGTATACGTCAAAAAAACTCTCGCCAAAGCATCTGATGTTTTGCTCAATAATGCTGATGCGATTTTTCATAGCCATCAGTTCCTTTTTGATAACAGCTTTATCAGGACTTTCAACCGGCAGTTGTTTCCATTGTGTTTCTCTTGATTTATAAAGCAATTTTACAGAGATAAGCTCATCGAACATTTTTTCCTGCTCTTTTTTTTGTACAGCTGTTTTCATAAAAATGAATTTTATCTGATTGAAATACGTTTTTTTATTTTCAACAACAATTTACATTAAAAACAGTAGGTAGGAACTGTTTAATGGAAGTAAATTTTAATTTTTAAAACCAAAAATGCCTTTATTTTATTTTATTTACCTAAATCTTTGGGCAGAAGTTCCCTTTAATATTCAGGAGTTAAAATAATTTGCTGCTATTCAACGGCTTCAACATCTTATATTTTCTTCTGAGTTATCGTTTTTACTATTTTAGTGCCGGCAACAATCTCAGGAAGCTGCTCATTTACTAAACCCCTCACTGAAAATCACCTTCACCAAACAAATAAGTTGCCCCGGCCTGTGTATCTCTTGTTACTGTTTTACCCCTGTATCGAAGTTTCATTTTCTTCCCCAGTACCGATTCAGCTTTAATGGAAACGAGCTTCCCGTTCTCCCAGGTAATTGAAAACTGGAAACCTCCCCGACCTTTTATGCCAGAAATTTTTCCATCCGGCAGGCTTGAAGGAAGTGCAGGAAGAATGTCCTGATAATAATCGCCGTTGTTATCGCGAAGGTGCGATTGAAGCAACATTTCAGCAATTCCGGAAGTAGCTCCGAAATTTCCATCAATCTGGAATGGCGGATGCGAATCAAACAGATTAAAATAGAGACCACCTCTGTCATGGGCAATGGTATCATTAACAACAGAAGGCACCATCAGATTCTTAAGCAACAAAAAAGCATGATCGCCATCGAGCAGGCGTGCCCAAAGATTGATTTTCCAGGCTTTCGACCAGCCTGTGCCGCCATCTCCACGATTTAATAACGTTACTTTGCTTGCTTCAGCCAATGCGGGAGTGGTAAGCGGATGAATTTCATTTCCCGGATGCAACCCCCACAAATGAGAAATATGGCGGTGCTGCTCATTTGGGTCATCAACATCATTAATCCACTCCTGCAACTGACCGTATTGCCCAATCTGATTGGGTGCAATGCTGTCACGTTTTAATTTCAAACTTTCAGCAAACGCTTCATCCACGTCCAATATTTCTGCTGCCTCAATGGTATTTGAAAAAAGCTCACGTATAATCTGATGGTCTATTGCAGGCCCCATTACCAGTCCCCCCAGTTCAGGGCTGTTGCTGGGGCCGCTAACCAGCCATTCCGGGTTTTCGGGCCAAGGAACAAGGTAACTGGCAAAGAATTGTGATGCTTCCTTTAAAACAGGGTAAGCATTTTTTCTTAAAAATCCTTTATTTCCATTGTATTGGTAATGCCACCATAAATGCTGACTAAGCCATGCTCCGCCAGTTGGCCAAATTCCATGACTGGCATCGTTGGTGGGTGCTGCTCCACGCCAGAGGTCAGTATTGTGGTGAGCAACCCATCCATCCAGATTGTAATGTTTTCTGGCAACGTTCTTTCCGGTTTCAGTCAAATCTTTCACCATTGAGAACAAAGGCTCAGCACATTCAGCAAGATTGGTCACCTCAGCAGGCCAGTAGTTCATTTCGGTGTTGATGTTGAGGGTATATTTGCTGCCCCAGGGAGGTGTCAGCTTATTGTTCCAGATTCCCTGCAGATTGGCTGGCTGAGTGCCCGGGCGTGAAGAAGAAATGAGCAGGTACCTGCCATACTGGAAAAGCAGTGATATGAGACTGGGATCTTCATCTTTAGTAAAACTTGACAACCGCTCATCAGTTGGCCTTCCTGAAATTTCGGTAGTTCCCAAATCAATTGAAACACGCTGAAAGAGGTTGCGGAAATCCCTGATGTGTTCTTCCTTTAATGTCTGATAAGGCTTTCCTTCAAGGCTGGCAATGTACTGAGAACAACGTTCAGCCGGACTGGCACTGATGGTATTGTAATCCACAAAGCTGGTAGCCGCCACAAGATATAAGGTAGCATTTCGTGCATTAATAATACCAATCGAATCGTCGTACTGGACCAAACCACCACCTTCGGTTTCAATCTTAAGCCGTGCTTCAAAACTGAGCCTGCTTTTAGGATAAAAATTCCCAATGCTGTCCCTTTCCAAAGGAAAATTATTTGCCTTGCCTCTAAGTATAATTTCGTCTCCATCAACCAATACTTTATATTCAGAATGTGGGGAATTCAATCCGGCAGTGAAATTGAGTTCTCTGTTCTCAGAGGCTTCCAGCCGGATAATTAATGCCTGTGCCGGAGCAGAAGAATAAACTTCCCGTTTAAAACGTACGCCATCTACTGTATAAGAAACCGTGGAAATGCCATTTTCGAGATTTAGCCGCCGCTGGTAAGAAGTTGCATCGGAATGCCCCTGAAATTTAAGCAGTATGTTTCCAAAAGGTAAATAGCTCATCTGACCAACAGGTTGCGACATAAACTGAGCATTTCCCAGTTCCTCTGCTTCCTGTTGTTTACCTTCCCACAGCAGTTGACGCATATCATCGAGGTACTTATAAGCTCCCTGATTTGCATAGACGTGAGGATGCCCGCTCCATAAAGTTTCTTCATTAAATTGAATGATTTCATTTTCTTTTTCACCATAAATCATGGCTCCCAGCCGCCCGTTTCCTACAGGCAACGCTTCAGTCCAATCATTGGCAGGTTCATCATACCAAAGCATTAGTGAAGGATTTATGCTTCTTTCCGGCTCAATGATGTGATTACAGGAAACAAACATTATAAGAGAAAAAAGGTAAAGGTTAATGAATCTATTTTTCTGCATTCTTTTTTAGTTAAAAAACTTAAACATGAATATGGACGCCTCACAAATTTAAGAAAATGTGGTTGAAAAGCAGGATATTGAAGTGAATATTATGATTACATCTGTATGAAAGATTCTGATTTAATAACGAATAATGTTGTTTTTTGGTGTCAGGTAAGTTTAAAATTAAGATTAATGGGTTTTTATTTAAGAAATAATGGGTTTTTTATTTTAAAAATTTAAATGTTTAATACGATGTACTTAAATAATTTTTCAGAGGATATTTTTGTTCTCTCAAATGGAATTTACACCATTTGGTCAAAGAACACTATAGGACTAAAATTATCTGCATCTGATTGTTTGCATTCTTCCCCTGTTTACTTATTTTTGGACAGGCTTAATAAAATGGAATAAAAGAAAAAGAATTGCCCGTAAAAGAACATTGCCGAACTTTTCATTGAGTTGATTCCAAATGATCAGCCATTTTAAACAAAATGATTCAATTTGTATTTATGATGAGAGCTGTATCCTTAATATTAATGTTGTTTACATCATTTCCGCTCATATGGGCACAAAAGTCTCATTCTGTATTTATTGAAGCCGAAAACTTTAACAATAAGGGAGGATGGGTAGTGGACCAGCAGTTTATGGACATCATAGGCTCCTCCTATCTTATGGCTCATGGTATGGGTAATCCTGTTTCTGATGCAGAAACAACAGCCACTTTTCCTGTTAAAGGAGAATACACTGTTTTTGTCCGCACCTTCAACTGGACGTCACCCTGGCATAATGGCGAAGGTCCGGGAAAGTTTTATCTGACAGTAGAAGGCAGGAAAACAGGTACTGTTTTGGGAGCTGCGGGAACAGAATGGTTTTGGCAGTATGCCGGAAAAGTAAATGTATCCGGGACAAATATAAAAATTGGATTGCATGACCTGACAGGCTTTAACGGGCGGGTAGACGCGATTTATTTTACTACAGGGGATAATCCACCTCCCAATGCTATGATAAAATTAGGAAAGTTTCGCAAAAAGCGTTGCGGCCTTCCTTCGAAACCCGTTAAGGCAGGCAAATTCGATCTTGTTGTAGTTGGTGGTGGGATTGCAGGAACAGCTGCAGCCATTTCAGCAGCGCGTTTAGGTTTGCAGGTTGCTCTTATTCAGGATCGGCCTGTGCTGGGTGGCAATAACAGTTCTGAAGTACGTGTGCATTTGGGTGGCCGGATTAATGCAGAACCCTTTCCAGCCCTGGGTGAAGTGATAAAGGAAATAGGCCCTTCCCGTGGTGGAAATGCGCAACCGGCTGAATATTACGAGGACGAAAAGAAGATGGAAATGGTACGGGCTGAGGAAAACATTTCCCTGTTTACCAACTACCGGGCTTTTGACGTAAAAAAGAAAGGTTCACACATTTCAGAAGTAAACGCACGACATATAGAAACATCAGAGGAGATTTCTTTTTCGGCACCGCTGTTTGCTGATTGCACCGGCGACGGCACCATAGGGTTTTTGGCAGGAGCCGATTTTTCTATGGGCCGTGAGGGCAGGAATGAATTTGGTGAACCCACTGCCCCAAGGGTGGCCGATAAAATGACTATGGGCTCCTCGGTTCAATGGTATTCGATAGAAAACGATCAACCAACATCATTTCCTGTTTTTAAATATGGATTGGATTTCAATGAAGGGAATAGCGAAAAGGTTATTATGGGCGAATGGACCTGGGAAACAGGAATGAATCTCGACCAAATCAACGATTTTGAACGCATTCGTGATTATGGTCTGCTTGTGGTTTATTCCAACTGGTCGTTTCTTAAAAATTTCAGTTCGTCAAATAAAGAATTCAACAACAGGAAGCTGGAATGGGTGGCTTATATTGCAGGCAAACGCGAATCACGAAGACTGCTTGGAGATCATATCCTTAAAGAACAGGATATAACCGATTATGCCGTTTATCCCGATGCATCAGCTCCTACGACCTGGACCATTGACCTGCATTATCCGGATCCTGAAAATACGAAGCACTTTCCCGGTATGGAGTTTAAATCGATTGCTGTTCATAAGAAAATCCATCCCTATCCAATACCCTACCGCTGTTTTTATTCACGAAATGTCGACAATCTTTTTATGGCAGGAAGAAATATAAGTGTAACCCATGTGGCATTAGGAACGGTTAGGGTAATGCGAACCACAGGCATGATGGGAGAAGTGGTGGGAATGGCTGCCTCGGTAGCAACCAGGTACAATACCAATCCGCGTGGTGTGTATAAAAACCATCTTAATGATTTGAAAGCATTGATTGAAAAAGGGGTAGGCAAATACAATGCTGAAAATTTACAACAGTACAACCAGGGGGCAACCCTTGGTCCCGAAAAATAAAAGAACTCTTTTATTAAATGATTTGTTACTGATTTTTTAGGGTGCCGGTTGAAATTACATGTACCCTCCGGATTAAATGAAGCTTCTGCTAAAATATGTATTTCTTTTATTGCCTGTATCAGGAATCCTAATACTGGCAGGGTTTGTACAATCACAACCAGAAAGACCTATTACAGGTTTTTGGGCAATGAAGGGAACTTTAATAACACATCATTTTAAAGATTCTGCAGATTCCTTATCCGGTCCTGAAATTTTTGAACTGCAGGATGAAAATGGGTTGCCTGTCTGGTTTGGACGTCATATTTTCAAAGATGTATGTATGACCGGGGAATGTAAAATGATCCGGCTTTGGTTATTCTGGGACGGTGCAGGAAACTTTCTCGGAATGCAGCTATATGAAAATGAACCTCTTACAAAATCAGATCATTCAGAATTTGGAGCCGCTGATTATATAAAACTGGAAAGCATTCTTAAAGACACCGCCTCTGTTTTAAAAGAATTAAAAGCAGAAGATTTAATTATTGTTCCTGATTCCATCAATCCCTACGAAGCTTATGAAGTTGATGGATATACTGCAGCCACACAACCTGCACTTGCCGATGTAGTGGTAAAAAATGCGGTATATACCTGCCATACACTTTGGCATACTGTATACGGACCGGTGCTGGATGCCATACAAAAAATTCATGAACCCAGGTTGAGCACCAAATATCTTTCCTTATGGCTCAACAGCTTAAATCCTGAATACAACTTATGGGCCATCCGAATGGTGAAAGAGCATCCGGAATATCATACAGACCATTATCAAAAAATAGTAACGTTCATTAAGTCAGAAAACCAGGTTCTGTCAAATCAGGCGTTAAATTATTTTCAGCCCTCCCATCTTCAGAATAAGCAATTGCAATTGCAGATGGCTGAACTGATACCTGAAATTTCAACACAGCAGAAATATGATATTCTTTGGAAATTTATAGCATTAGAAAAAGTAGATGAAGAGGTTGTGTTGAAGCTTTTATATTATTTTCAAGAGGATAAGCTAGGTGTTGGTTCTCTTAATTTAATCTACCGGATAATTTCTGAAAACCATCTGAATAATGATGAAATAGCAAAAATAATTACAGCGCTTTCGGTACATGAAAACAGATATGTCCGAAATCTGACAATAAAACTAATGAAACAAAACCCTGGGCTAAATCAAATGAATTAACAGGATAAACACTTAAATATTTTTATTTTACTTTGCATTAGGTACAAACAGAATTCAAATGGTTACATTAATCGTTTCCCTGGCAATACTGATAGCAGGCTATCTGTTATACTCCCGTTACATTGAGCGGGTTTTTGGTGCCGATGCCCATCGTCCCACACCAGCTCTTACCATGAGTGACGGGGTGGACTACCAGCCTTTGCCCTGGTGGAAAACATTTCTGATTCAGTTTCTGAACATAGCCGGGCTGGGGCCAATATTTGGCGCAGTAGCCGGTGCCATGTGGGGCCCTGTGGCTTATATCTGGATTATTCTGGGGTCAGTATTTGCCGGGGGGGTACACGATTATTTTTCAGGAATGCTTTCTATCAAACACAACGGATTAAGCATTACTGAAATCGTTGGCATTTATATGGGAAATGCCACAAAACAGTTCATGCGTGGATTTACCGTATTATTGATGGTAATTGTAGGGGCAGTTTTTATTATGGGGCCGGCCAAAATACTTTCAGAACTTACACCTGAATTTGCTTCCATGACCTTTTGGGTTTGGGTGGTTTTTTTCTATTATATTCTTTCCACGCTGCTGCCTATCAATAAGGTTATTGGACGGATTTATCCGGTGTTTGGATTTGCCTTGCTGTTTATGGCAGTTGGCCTTATAACAGCTTTGATAATTAAAGGTTATCATATTCCGGAACTTACATGGTCAAATTTGGGAAACATGCACAGCCAGGTTGAAACTTTCCCTGTATTTCCTATGCTATTTATAACAATAGCCTGTGGTGCCATTTCCGGATTTCATGCCACACAATCTCCCCTTATGGCCCGTTGTATTAAAAACGAGAAGCTTGGGCGACGGGTTTTCTATGGTGCCATGATTACTGAAGCCGTGGTTGCCATGATTTGGGCATCCATCAGCATGAGCTTTTTTGGTGGTGTGCATGAACTGAATGAAGTTATGAATCAACATCAGGGGAATGCAGCCTGGATTGTAAATGAGAGTGCCCATTCATTGCTGGGTAAGTTCGGTGCAGTTCTTGCCCTTTTAGGGGTGGTTGCAGCCCCGGTTACCTCAGGCGATACTGCTTTCCGCAGTGCACGGCTCATTGTAGCCGATTTTCTTAAGCTTAAACAAGGTCCCATAAAAAATCGATTAATTGTAAGCCTTCCATTATTTATAGTTGGATTTCTGCTTACTCAAATGAACTTTGCCATCATCTGGAGGTACTTTGCCTGGTCTAATCAAACGCTTGCCACAGTTGTGTTATGGACAGTTACCATTTACCTGGTTAATTACCGTAAAAACTACTGGATTACCCTAATCCCTTCTCTGTTTATGACAGCCGTAGTTTCCACGTACCTTTTTCTGGCACCTGAAGGATTCCATTTACCAAAAGACATTTCTTATATAGCCGGTACCTTAATTACAATTTCAGCACTTGCACTTTTTCTTATTTATCTGAAAAAACAATATCAGCCATCACTTAAACATCGGTTTGAACCCTAATCTTTAATTTTCTGAGCTTTTTATAACCAGTAAACTCACCTTAAGATTTTTGTGATTAAATAACATGTTATATCTTGCACCATTGAAAATACTATAAATTCGTATTCTATTACCGGATGGTTTTTTAACATACAGGTCATCCGAATGAATTTAAAACCAAAAATGAATTCAATGAAAGCACAGGTTGTGATTTCTCTTCTTTTCCTGCTGACCTTAACCTCCTGTACTAATCCGTCCAATTTTTTTGAAAATTTCAATACTACCCAGAACCGGATTTGGATTGGAAAAAACTTCTGGTCGATTCCACTGGAAGACTGGAAGGTGGAAGACGGGAAGCTGTATTGCACAGGCAATGTGCCCCAGGCAAGGGTAAACCTGCTGACGCATGTGATATCACCCGATGCGGGAGATTTTGAAACTTCTGTTATTATCAGCTGTTCGGGTGAAGGAAGCATTCCGGGATCAGCAGGTTTTCTTATAGGATTAACCGATAGAGAGGATGCTGATGTAAGGGCAGCTTGCTATTTCGGAAAGGGAATTCCTGCAGGAGTTAGTGCGAAAGGATATGCATTCCTGATGGATAAAAAAATTGGGTTGCCCGATAAATTCAACTTCGATGAATTTAACATTACTGTAAAGGGTAACAACCAGCGACTTAAAATGGAAGTTACCGATAAAAACGGCCTTCGCGTCAAAGATTTGACAGTTAATGTTAATGGCATCAGCGGGCTCATAGCCATAGCGACCAATCTGTATACCGGAGACAATGAGAAACCTGGAAATTCAAATTTTACCTTCGACAACCTTAAGGTTGCCGGTACAAAAGTGGAATTTAAATCAGAGAATGCATTTGGTCCCATATTATGGACAATGTACACCGTCAATAAAAGCCAGTTAAAAATAATGGCGCTGCTTCCTCCTTTGGGAAAAAACGATAACCAGGAGGTATCACTCCAGCTAAAACAGGGACTGACATGGAAAAATGTTGCAACCGAACTTATTGAACCTGATTCGCGCACTGCAGTTTTTAAAATTGATAATTGGGATGCCTCCAAAAATGTGGATTACAGAATAGAATACATTGAAAAAGATGTAAAAGGAACCGAAACAAAAGAACTTTACCCGGGTACTATTAGAAGAGATCCGGCCAACAGACCGTTAAAACTGGCTGCCCTTACATGTCAGTTTACCTCGGCATATCCTTATACGCCTCTTGTAAACAACCTGGCACAGCTAAACCCCGATTTGCTTTATTTCTCAGGCGACCAAATTTATGAACCCAACGGTGGCTATCCGATAAAAAGAGAACCGGCCGACCTTTCCATATTAAGTTATCTGGGGAAATATTACATGTTTGGCTGGGCTTTTGGCGATGTAATGCGCGACCGTCCCACTATCTGTACCCCCGATGATCATGATGTTTTTCATGGAAACCTGTGGGGCGAAGGCGGAATCGCAAAACCTGGAGGTGCAGGAAGTTCCGACACACGGGGATTCATGCAACCGGTTGAGATGGTAAATGTTGTAAACCTTACTCAATGCGGACAATTGCCCGACCCCTATGATCCCACACCCATAAAACAAGGAATGAGTGTATGGTATACCGAATTAAATTACGGAAGGGTAAGTTTTGCCATTATCAGTGACCGTATTTTTAAAACCGGCCCTGAGGCGGTTTCCAACTGGAAGGGACGCCACGACCACATGAAGGAACCCCGTGAGGATTTGTCGTTTCTTGATAAGGAAGGTGTAGAAATGATTGGAGAGAGGCAAACATAAATTCCTGAACGATTGGATAACCGACTGGGCAGATACCGACATGAAAGTTTTGCTTTCGCAAACCGTTTTTGCCAATGTAGCAACCCATCATGGCAGCCTGGATAACTACCTTTACGGAGATCTGGATTCCGGAGGATGGCCAAAAGCAGGGCGGGATAAGGTAATTCGCCTGATAAGAAAAGGTGCTGCTCTGCATATCAATGGCGACCAACATCTGCCTACACTGGTACAGTATGGACTCGATAACTATCGTGATGCCGGTTGGAGCTTTAATACTCCAGCCATTTGTAACTTTTATATGCGCTGGTTTTTACCCGATGAACTGGATGTTCCTGTCCTGGATCGTCCCGATCATGGATACCCTAATACCGGAAAATATCAGGATGCTTTTGGCAATAAAAATTACGTGTATGCAGTAGGCAATCCTGGTAAAATTACTCTCGATAAGAGCAGTCGTTATAATAATGCACAGCTTAGGGCCTCCGGTTTTGGTATGATCACCTTCAATAAAGAGGATCGAACTATAGAAATGGATGCCTGGCGTTTTCAGGCAAATGTATTAAATCCTAATCCGGTGCGTGACCAGTTCCCTGGATGGCCCCTTAAAATTTCCCAGTTCGACAATTTTGGACTGGGTGCTGAAAACATTCTTCCTGTTATTATGGTGAATAAAGAAAACCAGCTTATACGTGTGGTTAATGAAGAAACCTCAGAACTGGCAATGATATTTAGAATACAGGGAAACAAAGTTCAGCCTGAATTACTTGAAAGCGGAACTTTTACGGTTATTATTGGGGAAGGTGATAATGTCACGGAAATAAAGGGTCTTAAAACAAAAACAGGTGAAAATAAGGAACAGATTAATGCAGAATTATAGAACCGGCTAAAAGTTTGCTTTATTGAATCTCACCGTCAGTTTTTGAATAAACCCATTCCATATAAGGTGTGAAATAATTCCACAGTTTTCCTCTCAATTCCACTTGCCTTCCGGTCCGTGCACCAGGAACAATAGTCGTTATTCCTTTTATTATTCCTTTGAATAAGGCAATTACATGAATCAGTCTGGCCAAAAGAAACCGTTTAGGAACAGGTGTTGTATCCTTTAATACCGGAAAGCCGGAAATTAAAAAGTATCAGGTGATTTCGCCATTGCGAATATATGGTGTTATGAACTCATCAAACTAAAATATTTATACAAATGACACTATTTCAAAAAAAAGAATTTGAGGATTTAGCAGCAGTAAATACGGAATACTGCATCTCCGTTTACATTCCTACACAACGGGTAGGTGAAAATAAGGAAAGCAGATTAAGATTAAAAAATTCAGTTTCGGCAGTTGAAAAACAACTTATGGGGCTGGGATTAAAAAAAACAGAGGCAGAGGAATATTTGGAACCTTTAAGAAAAGTTGTTGACGATACTTCCATATGGCGACTTTTATCGGATACAATGGTAATTTTAAAAAGCAACGATCATTTTTCTGTAAGAAATCTGCCGATTAAAACAAAGGAGTTTCTTTTGGTTTCCAACCGGTTCTACTTATTGCCACTGCTCGATCTGTTTAAACAGGATAACAGCTATTTTATTTTTCTTCTGAGTTTAAAAAAGAATAAACTCTATGAAGCATCACAGCATGAAATAGTTGAGATTGAATCGGATGATGTTTTCCCCGATAATATTTATGAATCGGCCGGTCACGATGTGGTACAAAAGTCACTTGAATACAGAAGCCGGATCCCCGGAAGGGAATTTGCCCCTTTCCATGGAAAAGGCGAGGGTAAGGATTATAAGGAAACAGAAGTGATGAAGTATATGGAAGACATCGATGACGGATTAAAAAATTTGCTTGAAGGATACAGAGTGCCTGTTGTAATCGCTGCCGTAGAGAGCATATTTGCGCAGCTAAAAGAAGTTTCAACGCTAAAAAATCTTTACCCGAAATGTGTGGCCGGAAACTACGATAATGACGATATTTTGTTAATTCACAATAAAGCAAACGAACTGTTAAAACCCTATTTCAGTAAGGTAGAAAATGAAAAAAAGAAAAAGTACCTTGAAGCTCCCGATAATCAGATAATTTCTGAAACCCAGAATGTAATAAAAGCAGCCTACATGGGACAGATTGAAACTCTTTTTGTAGAAAAAGGACTTAATCTTTGGGGTGATTTTAATGAAGAAACAGGCGAAGCTGATTTTCATGAAGAAAAGAAAACTTCTGATAGTTGCCTGATTGATTTAACTGCGCGTATGGTTTTTTTAAAGGGAGGAAATGTTTTTATAGAGGAAATTGGCGATATGCCCGAAAGTGGTTCACCTTTAAATGCAGTCCTGCGCTTTCAGGTCTAGACAGGAACTGTCAAAAATGAAAATACTGCCTGTCCTTTTAATACAAATTGTCCTTTAAAAGATTAGAATATGAAGTAAGTAAAAGGCATATACATGATGCGGTATATATCAAATTCAGCCGACCTTTATTTTTGAAGCAACGACTGCTGATCTTCAATGATGCTAACTTTATATGGATAGCGGAGGTCAATATGTTTTCAGGCTTTATTTTTTGTTAATATCCTGTTGTTTTTAGGTAAGACAATAAGGTCCATTTGTTTCAAATTTATAACTTGCACAGAAGGTTAAGAATTTGCATGCTTTAATATTAGAAAATGAAAATAAGACCAGGAAAAGTTACTACAGGAATAAACTCCCGGAATTACAACGCCAAAATTCTAGTTGCATTTTTATTTATATTTATTTATTCACACAGCTCGTCTCAAACGAATTGGTTCAGAGGAAATATGCACACCCATTCCTTATGGAGCGATGGCGATGAATTTCCGGAAAATGTAGCCCGGTGGTATAAGGAAAACGGGTACGATTTTCTGGTATTATCTGAAGGTAATACAATACCTGAGGGTGAACGCTGGCAGGATTTCCAGGAAAATAATGGTATTCTGCAAAATTACATCAAAGATTATGGTGAAGAATGGGTAGATATGCATTCGCATGCTGAAGAGGAGGATACAATACAGGTAAGGTTAAAAACTTTTGAAGAATTTCGTTCAAGATATGAAGAACCTGGCAAGTTTTTGCTAATCATGGGTAATGAGATTTCAAATGCGCAGGCTGTACATCTGCTGGCATTTCAACAGGACAGGATTATACCGGCCATCCAGGGAAACCTGGAGGACAGGGAATATATGATTCGTAAAACTGTTGAAAATGTCGAAGAATATGGCAAAGAAACAGGAAGAAATGTGCATGCAGTACTTACCCATCCAAACTACAATTGGGCAATCACTGCCGAAATGATGATCAATGTTCCTGAACTTCGGTATTTTGAAGTTTACAATGGTCATCCAAGTGTTAAAAATGAAGGAAATGAAAACAGGGCAGGAACCGACAGGATGTGGGACATTGTCTTGTCCAAACGGTTGTCATCAGGTAGTGGAGAGATTCTTTATGGGATGGCTACTGATGATGCTCATAATTATCATGGAGGAAGATCGGGGCCAGGAAGAGGATGGATTATGGTGCGTTCAGAAGTACTTACAACCAAGGCCCTGTTCGATGCAATTGACAAAGGTGATTTTTATGCTTCCACAGGGATATTTTTAAAATCTTTACAGTTTGATGGCAACACCTTGAACATTGAAATTTCCGGTCAGGAGAATGTAGAATATTTAACAGAATTTATTGGCACTTTAAAGGGTACCGATATGAACGGTAAGCCAACCACTGATTCAGATGGAAATATAATTGAAAATACTACTCAAACCTATAGCAGCGACATCGGGCGGGTGCTTGCCGCCAGCAGATCGATAAACCCATTCTATACTTTTACCGGAAAGGAATTGTATGTGCGGGCACGAATTACATCAACAGCTGATCATATTGATCCGAATTCAGGAAATCTTCTGGGAAAACAAAAGGTATGGGTACAGCCATACATACAAAAAACAAAAAAATGAACAGAATTTCCTGTACCTTGATTTTCCTGAAGGGGATAGTTGTTGCCAGCTGGCAGATGGAAAGCCAAAAGGAAAGTATCTGCATATAAATTACATACAGCTTTTATAGCTGAAGGATTACCCGCACAAAATAACCCATTTAGCCGGAGCTCCGGAAAATAAGCCATGCATAGAGGAGAAAATGTACTGCTTATAAATTGGCATAAGGTAACCGGTGACACGGCAGCTTCATTTCCTGTTTACACACTGCCAATGGAAAACGACTATCCCGAATTAAAACAAATATCCGATCAGCATCAAATCAGAATATGAACTGAAAAAATATTTTTACAGCTAAAAGTTATCATTCATTCGTATTCGTTCTTTACAATAGCTGCAGTTTAAATATATTTACGCCCTGTTAATAATAATGATCAACTTTTTACCAGATGAAGTTTATTATCCTATGTTTATTTGTTTTTTCAGTACTGTTGGTACAGGCAAATTATATTCCTAAGCAAAAAAAAGACACATTAACGGGCACATTCAACAAAGATTTTATTTATCATGTAAAAAAAGCTCTCGGAAACATTCAGATCGATGGAAATTTAGAGGAGCCCGATTGGATGGCAGCACAGAAAGCCTTTCCTTTTTTCCTGGTGCTTCCTGTCGATACAGGTTTTCCTGTCCAGCAGTCGGAGGTAATGCTCACCTACGATAATAAGGCTCTTTATATGGCTTTTATATTTTATGATACAATACCGGGAAAACGCATTATGGAATCGTTCAGGCGAGACTTTGCTTTTGGAAACAACGATAACTTTCTTTCTTTCTTTGATACTTTTCTCGACCAAACCAATGGTTTTTCTTTTGGGGTTTCAGCCTCAGGGGCTAAATGGGACGGGACAATGAGCAATGGGTCAGCAGTTAACCTCGACTGGGATGCAAAGTGGGAATCGGAAACAAAAAATTACAACAACCGTTGGGTGGCAGAAATGCGTATCCCTTTCAAATCAATAAGATACCCGTCGGGCAGCCAGAAATGGAATGTGAACTTCAGCAGACTGGATCTAAAAACCAATGAAAAGTCAAGTTGGGCACCTGTCCCAAGGCAATTTCCAACTGCATCACTTGCCTACACCGGCGTAATGCGTTTCGATGAACCTTTACCCAAATCCACCATGCAGTTTTCACTTATACCCTACCTCTATGGAAGTGTTGTTAATGACTATGATGCAGGTACAGGTACAGAATATCACCGGGATTTTGGTTTTGATGTCAAACTGGGAATATCTTCTTCCATGAATCTGGATTTGACGTATAATCCAGACTTTGCACAGGTAGAAGTTGATCAGCAGGTAACAAATATCGATCGATTCGAACTCTTTTTTCCTGAAAAACGTCAGTTCTTTCTTGAAAACAGCGATCTTTTTTCAGGATTTGGATACAATTCGCTGACTCCTTTTTTCTCCCGGCGCATCGGATTGGATGCCCCGGTACTGGCAGGTGCACGGTTAAGCGGAAAATTAGGCAACGACCTGCGTATCGGCTTTATGAATATGACCACACAGAAAACTTCCCATTTTCTGGCACGCAATTTTACCGTTGCCTCAATCCAGAAAAAAGTGTTTGCTCGCTCCAATATTGGTTTTATTTTTGTGAATAAAGAACATTTAAATCAACCCGACAGCATAGAACTGTTTAATCGCGTCGCAGGTTTCGATTATAACCTGGCAAGCAGGAATAATTTCTGGAATGGAAAATTATTCTACCACCGATCGTTTCAACCCGGTAACCCCGACAAACAATACGCCCAGGGTGCTACCCTGAGCTATAAACAAAAAAATATTCAGGCTACAGTAACACAAGCATCTGTTGGGGAGAATTATCTTGCAGAAACAGGATTTGTGCGACGAAGAAGAGGGTATAATTCCCTGGCACCGGAATTGACCTATCTTTTTGTTCCAAATAAATGGATAGTAACTCATGGTGTTACCTTACAGCTGAATAATTATTTTACTCCGGATTGGGAAAAAATAGAACATGAGAATACGTTCAGCTACCGGTTCGAGTTTCAAAACCGTTCGGCTTTGAAAATAGGATATAAAAATTCATTTATTGAACTGGAAGATGATTTCGATCCTACCCGTATTAGTGGAATTTTTCTTCCTGCTGAAAGCAGATATCATTTTGGAAATGCATTTGTTAACTTTTCCTCCACCCAGAAAACCATGTTCAAATGGAATGCAGAGGCAGCCAAAGGTACTTTTTTTAATGGCGAAATTCAATATCTGCAAGGTCAGTTTGGATACAGGTACCAGCCGTATATAAATTTTGCATTTAACCTTCATTATACCGACATTCATTTGCCAAGGCCTTTTGAACGAACTACTTTTTGGCTTTTGGGACCAAAGCTGGATGTTACCTTTTCTGAAAATATTTTCTGGACTACATTTATTCAATATAATGAACAAATTGACAATATGAATGTAAATATGCGGTTTCAGTGGAGGTATAAGCCGGTTTCCGACATTTTTCTGGTATATACCGACAACTATATTCCGGGTGCATGGAATTCCCGGAACAGAGCATTGGTGCTGAAAATAACCTATTGGTTAAATTAAAAAATATTTTATCAAAATGTTAAACTGGTACTGCCCAGTTTTATAATTTTTATACATCAATTTATTCCATTAACTTTGGGGCAACAAAAAAAAATATTTTTTCGACAGTTTTTTAATTTGTAATAAATTCATATTCAAAGATGAAAGTAACAGTTGTTGGAGCCGGTAATGTCGGAGCAACCTGCGCTCAGGTCGTTGCTGAAAAAAATATCGTGAAAGAAGTTGTTCTGGTTGATATTAAAGAGGGTGTTGCTGAGGGAAAGGCTCTCGATTTATGGCAAACAGCCCCGGTAAATTATTACAATACGCGATTGACTGGTTCAACCAACGATTATTCAAAAACTGCCGATTCGGAAGTAGTAGTAATAACTTCAGGAGTTCCGCGTAAACCTGGAATGAGCCGCGACGATCTTATATCAATAAATGCCGGAATTGTAAAAAGTGTTACTGAAAATGTTGTAAAATATTCACCCAAGGCAAAAATCATCATTGTGTCCAATCCGCTTGATGTAATGACATATGCTGCTTATATAACGGCCAAAAAACCAAAAAATGAAGTTATGGGGATGGCAGGTATTTTGGATACAGCACGTTACCGTGCCTTTCTTGCCGAAGCTCTTGATGTTTCACCCCTTGATATTCAGGCGCTACTAATGGGAGGCCATGGGGATACTATGGTTCCTCTTCCACGCTATACCACTGTTTCGGGAATTCCGGTTACTGAACTGATTGATGAAAAAACATTAAATGCCATTGTTGACCGCACTAAAAAAGGTGGCGGAGAACTTGTAAATCTGATGGGAACCTCTGCCTGGTATGCTCCTGGTGCTGCAGCTGCACAAATGGTAGAAGCAATTGTAATGGACCAGAAACGGATTTTCCCTTGTTGCGTTAAATTAGAAGGAGAGTACGGTATATACGATATGTTTGTGGGAACTCCGGTAAAGTTGGGTAAAAAAGGCATTGAACAGATAATTGAAGTAAATTTAAACGACGATGAAAAAAAACTGTTAAATGCCTCTGCCAATGCAGTAAAAAGTGTTATGAGCGTTCTTGATGGAATGAATATCCTGTAGAACATTCACCACCATCTTTTTAATATGCGGCATGGAAAAATCAAAAAATTATTCATAATTCCAGCGGCTGGATTTAAGAATCCAGCCGCTTTTTCATTTTATTAGACCCATGAAATTTAAAATTAAGCTAACGGAGGTTGAACTGGAAGATGAGAACTTCCATTTGGTGGCTGATTCGGCTTTTAGTGGAGGAGAAACATGTTATTGGATTATTGATACAGGTGCTTCTAAAACAGTTTTCGACCTGAATCTAAAAAATCAGTACGACCCTGCCGGAGAAGAAACCGAACAGGTGCACACAGCCGGAATTGGAGACAAACCAATTCATACAGCAACTGGACGGCTGATGTCTTTCTCAATGGGAAAACTCAAAATAGAAAATTTACGCGTTGCCTTACTTGATTTATCACACATTAACACGTTTTATTCCCAGGTGGCCAATCTTCAAATCTGTGGCTTGCTGGGGGGTGATTTTTTGAAAAAGTACAATGCAATAGTGAACTATAAAAAAAAGATTCTTATTCTGGAGGTATAAACTTAACATCCGATGAATTCGTCCCATTTTAACGCCGATTTTATCTCCTTCATTCCTGCTGAAAAATTTTCTGCCCGCCTGATTAAAAGGCACGGGAGTGCCATCCGCCATTGGGTAAGTTTTCAATCCTTGTCCTATTTTTTTATTTTTCAGATTAAAAATACGATACCAAACAGACAAATGATCTTTACCTTCTCCCTAAAATTGACACATTATTTTATCACTATTGTAACACTAAGTACACATCATTATCACACATGTGTGACCTTGGTGTGAAGTTAGTGTGAAGTTAGTGATAAAATATACAGAAGTTAGGAAGGCTATGGTAATGTAAAAGAAAGTATGAATTGTTTGAATAAGATTCATTTTACTATTTTCCGAAAAGTAAATGGGTACACCAAATTCAGATAAATTTAGTGTCTCATGAATTTATCCCGGATTTGTTTTTCTGACGGACTTCTTTGGATTAAAACTAACTTTTGCACCTTGTTGGTTCCCATAACATGTGAATGTAGTTGAATCAAAATAAATATTGAAAATCTCATCCCATGGAATCAATTCAGCTAAGACTACTCATCGGGTTTTTTTTGCTCAGATGCTGGTGAGATGGGGTGTGAAAACATTCCAGGGAAAGTTGATTCGGAGAGACATAAACCAGGGCATGTGCAGCTTTTTTCTTGCTCTATTCATAAATTCGTGCACTTGTTTCTATAAGAATGGAGATAAGTTTCTATAAACCAAATAAATATAATTTCTCAGCAGGCCCTGATTCAATAAAATCTCAGTACTTTTTCTCCATAACCATCTTAAAAAGGATAAACCGGTTAAACTAAGAGTATATTTCGTTTTTTTTTCATTCTGAAATTTTCATGTTTTATACTATTGAAAACCTGAACTAATTAGGTATATTTGCCCCGCATTTTCTAAAAAATGAAGCTCAGAATAAAAATAACAAAAAAGATGGTCATGCAGTTGGTGCTTTTTACAGCACTTACCGGTATTGCTATGCTGCTTGATTTTTATTTTGATAATAACCCGGGTGTATTAAAAGAAATTCAGGCCTGCAATAAAGAACACGAGAAAGAACAGGGAGTAATTTACCTGTTTTCTCAAACTGTAAACTTAAATGTCAAGACTCCGGCAGAGAAAATTTCTTACCGTAAATTTTTTGCACAGGAACATGACAAATTCATACGGCAATGCCATCAGTTAAAAAACCATCAGGCATTAAAAGCTGAAAATAGCATACCCAGGAAACCACTTTATCTTTCTTGCCACAAACTTATTTTCAGGCAAAATCACTTTTCACTTTCCGATGATGAGCCTCTAATTTCATAGTTTTTCTTTTTGCATATCTTGCAAAATCAAAAGATTCTTCAGGATTCCTGAATTAATCATCTCAGAATTTATTCAATTAAAATAACAACGTATTTAAAACAAAAATCACATGCAAAACAAAGGTGCAATTTTGACATTTGCCATTCTGCTTGCTGCTGTTTGTTTGTACCAGCTATCATTTACATTCAAGGCACAACAGGTAGAAAAAGACGCTGCGCAGTATGCACAGGGTAATCCTGACAAGGAATTTTATTATCTCGACTCTATTTCAGGTGAAGTTGTTTACAATTTTTTAGGCCTGAAAAAGTTTACCTTTAAAGAAGTTAAAGAACAGGAAATCAACCTGGGACTAGACCTCAAGGGAGGAATGAATGTAACCCTGGAAATTTCTGTGGATGATCTTATCAGGGCTTTGTCAAACTACAACAACGACTCCACATTCAATGCAGCACTTGCCAGGGCCAAGCAGATGCAGCGTGGGAGCCAGGAAGATTTTGTAACACTCTTTGGCCAGGCTTTCGAAAATATAGATCCGAATGCACGTCTGGCATCGGTATTTCTGACTCTTGAATTACGCGATCGCATCAACATCAATTCTACAAACTCAGAAGTACTTGATGTTATCAGAAATGAAACCAATGCTGCCATCGACAATGCTTTTAATATAATACGAACACGTATTGACCGGTTTGGGGTAGCGCAACCCAATATCCAGCAACTGCAAACCAGGGGCCGTATACTTGTTGAACTGCCAGGAGTAAAAGATCAAAGCAGAGTGCGCTCACTGCTCCAGGGAACGGCGATGCTCGAGTTTTGGGAAACTTATGAAAATCAGGAAGTTTATCCTTACCTGATACAGGCAAACCAACGGCTAAAGGAAATACAAACTGCACAGGGAGAAGAAACTTCAGGTGAAAATGAGGAACAAGTAACAGAAGAAAATCAGGTTGCCGATACCACTACCGCAACTGATGCAGAAGAAGTTAGTTCTTTATTATCGGAACTTGAAGCCGGTACTGCTAAAGATACGACAGAAACGGGGATTGATGACCTTGCTAATTTCCGTAAAGAATACCCGTTATTTGCTGTTTTAAATCCAAGTACCGATCAATCGGGTCAGTTATTTAAGGGACCTGTAATTGGAATTGCTCAGTCAAGAGACACTTCCAAAGTAAATGACTACCTGAACATGGAACAAATCAGAAGCATATTTCCGCGTGATATGAAGTTCCGTTGGACAGCAAATTCTTTTGACGAGGCTGGAAATTATTTCCGGTTAATTGCACTAAAAGCCGGTACACGCGATGGTCGTGCCCCTCTCGACGGAGATGTTATTACCGATGCCCGGCAGGATTTCGACCAGTTTGGTTCAAATCCGGAAGTGTCAATGACAATGAACAGTGAAGGTGCCAAGACCTGGCAAAGGCTTACCAAAGAAAATATTGGCAAATCAATTGCCATTGTGTTGGACGGATATGTCCGCTCCTTCCCTACCGTACAAAACGAAATTTCAGGTGGACGTTCAAGTATCACAGGATTGGAAAGCATAGAAGAAGCCAAAGACCTTGCAAACATCTTAAAATCGGGGAAAATGCCTGCACCGGCACGTATTATCCAGGAGGAAGTTGTAGGCCCTTCATTGGGTCAGGAAGCCATCAACAGCGGATTCTATTCATTTATAATAGCCTTTATCCTGGTTTTAATTTACATGTTCTTTTTCTATAGCCGCAATGCCGGTCTTACTGCCAATGTTGCCCTTATTGCCAACATGTTCTTTATTATAGGAATTCTGGCATCACTGGGTGCTACCCTTACTTTGCCTGGAATTGCCGGTATCGTTCTTACAATTGGAATGTCGGTTGATGCCAACGTTCTGATATATGAAAGGGTTCAGGAAGAATTACGGGCAGGTAAAGGAATCAAACTGGCTATATCAGATGGTTATAAAAATGCGTATTCAGCCATTATCGACGGGCAGGTTACCACGCTTCTTACAGGTATTGTATTATATATTTTCGGTTCCGGCCCGATTAAAGGCTTTGCTACCACATTAATTATAGGTATTCTAACCTCTTTGTTTAGTGCGATTTTTATTACCCGATTAATTTTTGAATGGAAGCTTAATCGCACCCGCAAAATTCTTTTTGCCACAAAATTCACCGAAGAATGGTTGCAACATACTTCCATTAAATTTATTGAAAAAAGAAAAGTTGCCTATATTATTTCAGGTGCTTTAATAATCCTTTCAATTGGTTCACTTACGTTCCGCGGATTGAATTATGGAATCGACTTCCGAGGTGGCCGTACCTATGTAGTCCGACTGGATCAGGATGTACAGGTTTCAGATGTTCAATCTGCCCTGTCAGCTGTTTATGGAGAAATGCCCGAGGTGAAAACTTTTGGCGGTGACAATCAAATACGGGTTACAACAACCTATAAAATTGAGGATGACAGTAAAAATGTGGATGATGAGGTTGAACTGTTATTGATGCAGGGACTTCAAAAGGCAGGTATGCTCGATAAGGATGTATCATTGGAAGAGTTTACAACCGATTACCAGATGAGTTCACAAAAGGTAGGACCAACAATCTCAGATGATATCCGGAAAGATTCAGTCATTGCTATCAGTTTTGCTTTAATCATCATTTTCCTTTATATTCTGATTCGGTTCACCAATTGGCAGTATGGCCTGGGAGCTGTAGCTGCTATTGCACATGACGGACTCATTGTTCTGGGAATCTTCTCCCTTTTATATAATGTATTGCCTTTCTCACTGGAAATAGACCAGGCATTCATTGCAGCCATTCTGACTGTATTAGGCTATTCAATAAATGACACAGTTGTTGTGTTTGATCGTATTCGTGAATTCCTTAAACTGCACCCGAAAAGGAAGCAGGAACAGAATGTGGATGAAGCTGTTAACAGTACACTTCGCAGAACCTTCAGCACATCACTTTCTACATTTGTAGTATTGCTGGCTATCTTCCTGTTTGGCGGAGCAACCATTCGCGGCTTTACATTTGCATTGTTGGTTGGTGTGGTTGTTGGAACCTACTCATCAATTTTCATTGCTACACCCATTGCTTATGATTTTCAAAAAAGATTGGCTAAAGTAGTCTCTAAAAATAAGAAATAACCGGTTGTTAAAAAATTTTAAAATAAAACAGGAAGCCTTGCTTAAGCAGGGCTTCTGTTTTTTTATTGGATTTTTACTGCATAAATGATTGTGCCAATTTGTATATTTGTGGATTAATTTTTTAAAAGAATGATCAATTACATATTATTTATAAGTGGAGGAGAGCTGGTATTGGTAATGCTTGTTGCATTGCTGTTTTTCGGATCAAAGGCCATTCCAGATATTGCTAAAACACTAGGAAAAGGAATGAGGGAGTTTAGAAAGGCTACCAATGAAATTCAACGTGAATTAAATGAACATACCTCCGATATAAAAAGAGACATTAATGAGATGAAGTCGACTGTAAACAAAGAGACCACACGTATTAAAAAGGATTTGGATAATGTATCCTCAACCGTTGAAAAGGAAACTACTCAAATAAAGCAGAACATCAACGATGTTGCTTCTTTTGAAGAAAAAAAATCGGAGCTGGGGAAGAAAGGAAATGGCAATCCACCTGAAGATAATACACCACCAGATTGATTAAAGCAGAAAACATAACAAAATCATTCGGGCAGCTGCAGGTATTAAAAGGCATAAATCTTGAAATCCCTCCACGAAAAATATATTCCATTGTAGGTGCTAGTGGCGCAGGAAAAACTACTTTACTTCAGATAATTGGAACACTCAGCAAACCCGATCGAGGGAACTTGTTTTACAATGAAAAAAATATTTCATCGCTTTCGGAAAATGAACTGGCAGTATTCAGGAACCGCGAAATCGGCTTCGTATTTCAGTTCCATCATCTGCTTCCAGAATTTTCTGCGCTTGAAAATGTTGAAATTCCGGCATTTATAGCACGACGTTCGAAAAAAGATGCGGAATCAGAAGCTAGAAAGCTACTTGAATATCTGGGCCTTAAAGAACGCATTCATCATAAACCTTCCGAATTGTCGGGAGGAGAAAAACAGCGGGTAGCAGTGGCACGAGCTCTGATTAATAAGCCTTCAGTTGTGCTGGCAGATGAGCCTTCAGGCAATCTTGATTCTGCAAATCGTGATGAACTTCATGATCTGTTCTTTCAACTCCGTGATGATATAGGCCAGACTTTTGTAATCGTAACCCATGACGATCATTTTGCCGACAGGTCGGATAAAATTATCCATATGAAAGACGGTATAATTGAAAACGTTTGAAAGGAACGGCAGGATGAAATTCTCTGAGATAAAAACCTTTCTTGAAGAAAAGACCAAACAGTACAATCAGCCGAAATTTATAGAATCCGATCCCATTAAGATACCCCGGCAATTTTCCCAAAAGGAAGATATTGAAATCTCAGCCTTTTTTACTGCAATAATCTCATGGGGAAACCGATCTTCAATTATCAAAAGTGCATTGCATTTGATGCAGTTAATGGAATACCACCCTTATGAATTCATAACCCATGCCTCCTGGTCCGAATTGGAAAAATTAAAATTATTTACTCACCGCACTTTTAATGGGAACGATTGCATTTATATTGCACATTCTTTGAGAAATATATACAGAAATCATGGAGGACTGCAAACGATAATAACAAATGCATATCTAAATGAAAGCACAGTAAAAGCCTCTTTATCAAAGCTTCATGCTGCCGTTTTTGAATTGCCGGGAGAACGAACCCGGAAGCATATAGCAAATGTGGAACGGGGTGCATCTGCTAAAAGACTGAATATGTTCCTGCGGTGGATGATACGCAGCGATGACCGGGGTGTAGATTTCGGACTGTGGCCGGAAATTCCCCCATCGGCATTAATGTTACCCCTGGATGTACATACAGGAAGTGTTGCACGAAAACTTGGTATTTTAAGCAGAAAACAAAACGACTGGAAGGCTGTGGAAGAAGTTACACAAGTTCTTCGGACTTTTGACTCTAAGGATCCGGTAAAATACGATTATGCACTTTTTGGATTGGGAATATTTGAACGCTTTTAAAATGGGCAGAAACAATTACTTCCGGTTTAAAAAGTTTACAGTTATTCAGGAACGAACGGCCATGAAAGTAGGAACAGATGGAGTTTTACTTGGTGCATGGGCCGATACCACCTCTGCAAATACCATTCTGGATATCGGTACAGGTACAGGAGTAATCGCCCTGATGATGGCTCAACGGTCAAATGCAACAATTACAGGGATCGAAATCGAAAAAAATGCATCAGAAGAAGCTTCAATGAATGCTTTAAATTCTCCCTGGAGCCAGCAGATAAAAATAGTTAACTCATCTTTGCAACTTTTTTGTAAGAAATCCAACTCCTTCGATTTTATCATTTCCAATCCCCCCTTCTTTGCGAACAGTCAGAAATCCAAATCCGAACGGCTGGCCATGGCCAAACACAATTATCTGCTACCTCCTGCCGATTTTATAAAATGCTCAGTTGAGATGCTAAAGATTTCAGGAAAACTGGCAGTTATTCTGCCGGCTGATTCAACCGGAAGTTTTATTAAACTGGCAAACAAGAACAGTCTGTTCCTGCAGCGCCTAACCGAAGTCAGACCCAACCCCTTCAAAAAAACCCATCGTTACCTTTTGGAATTTAGCAATTTAGTTTGTACGCAGATAAAAAAAGATGTTATAGTTATACATAACGAAGAGGGAAGTGACTTTACCGCTCAATATAAAACATTGACACAGGATTTCTATCTGAATTTTTAAGCCAGAAACAAAAAGGGATTAAAAACACGGTCCATCCTCCTGGAAAAAAGTTTCACTGCTTCAAAATCGATTTTTTGAGAGGAATGCTTCATGTAGGAAACTTTTTTAACAATAAATCTTTCCAAAAAATTCATCCTTTCAAAGTTCAAATTGCCTTTAAAAACTGCAGTAGATTTGGCTGCAAAAACTAATTCTTCAGGGTAAGCTTCCATAAATTGGCTTTCAGCTGCCTCACGCTCATCAATGCAGCAAATAAACAATCCAAGCTCTTTACGCTTAAGCTCATCTATATTCCTGTAGCAAAAATCTTTTACCCGTTTTTGTAATTTACCCCCACGAACAGATCCCCCGATAATTACCCGATTAAATAAGTTTAATTCAGGAATTGGTTGTTTTTTTAGATTTACCAGGGTGACTTCATCACCAAGATTATCCATTATCTTTTCCGATGCTTTTTTGGAAAATCCATATTCTGTGTCATGTACAATAAGCGTTTTCATAATACCAGATTTGTTGTTGTCTTATATGCTATAGTTATAAGCCATTCGATTTCATGACTAAATTTATGGCTTTAAAACGAACAATTAAGTTAATAATCGGTTAATTCTCTAAAAAAACCGACGAATAAAGATACTTCTTTGTCTTTTATTAATTTTTGGTACTATTTTTGAAAAAATTTCACATATGACAATTGGAATGAAACCTGAGGTAAGTATTGATACCAGCTATTACACCGTGAAAGAAATCAGAAGTCTAACCAGCAGTACTTTTGTTCTTCAACTGCCTAAATGCAGATTTAAATTTGAAGCAGGCCAGCATATTTCACTTTCTATAGCAGGCGATTACCAAAGCAGGGAATACTCTATATATAGCGCAGAGGACGCACCTAACCTGGAACTTTTGGTAAAAGAGGTTGAAGGAGGATATTTTTCACCTAAACTAAAGCACCTGAAAGCGGGCGACAAGGTAGAAATACAAGGCCCCTTTGGTCGCTTTTGCCTCGACATTAAAAAGCGCGACACTCATCAGCATGTTTTTGTTGCCAGTGGTACAGGCATAGCACCGTTTCACAGTATGATAAAAAGCCATCCCGGCATCAATTACCGGATAATCCATGGTGTTAAATATGCTGATGAAGCTTATGAACGTGATGAATATGATAAAGATCGATTTTTTCTGTGTACCTCCCGTGATTCTTCGGGTGATTACAGGGGCAGGTTAACCGGATATCTGAAGGAAGCGAAATTCGAAAAAAACACCTGTTTCTATTTATGTGGTAACAGCGATATGATTTTTGATGCAATGGAGATTTTAAAGGAAAAAGGATTTAACCGCAACGACGTAAACGTTGAAGTTTATTTCTGATTCATTTTTGAATCTACTTTTTCTCCATAAGCCAAATCTCCGGCATCTCCCAATCCAGGAGAAATGTACGATTTTAAAGTCATTCCTTCATCGATGGCTCCCAACCATAAGGTAACATTTTTTGCTTTAATGGCGTTTGATATGTACTCAACTCCTTGCCTGCTTGAAATAATTGATACCAGATGAACATGAGAGGGAGTACCTTTGCTGAAAAGTGCTTTATAACCAATTTCCATTGATTTCCCTGATGCCAGCATAGGATCGGAAAGAACAACAACTTTACCATCGAGTAAAGGAGAAGCCATATATTCAAACTCAATTTCAAAACCACCACTTTCAGTATATTTCCGATAGGCAGAAATAAAGCAATTTTCTGCCCGGTCAAGGATTTTTAACAATCCATTATGCATGGCCAGCCCGGCCCTCAGAATGGTGGCCAATACCGGCTGGTTTGCAAGTACCGGAACATTGGCAATTCCCAGAGGTGTGGTAACCTCCCGTACTGAATATTCCAGCTCCTTACTGATTTCATATGCGAATAATTCGCCAATACGATACATATTTTCCCTGAAACGCAGCGGATCTTTCTGAATAGTTACATCTCTGATTTCAGCCAGATACTGGTCGATTATGGAATGATTATTACCTAAAACTTTAATTTCCATTTTGCATATACTGATAAAACAACCTGCTTTATAGCCAACATATTTTTGGAGCGAACTTTATCTGGTAAAACAAGATAATTTAATTCTCCTGTCACAATTTTATCATACAAAAATGGGAATTTTCATTTAAAAAATGCATTGATTGATATTCTCATTTCTGCTGATGCCAAATTCTATTCGGAATTACCTTAAAATAAAAAAACATATTTATTTTTAACAAAAAATTCCAATAAGTACGAAATGAGAATATCGAACCGTACAATTCTATTTTTCATCCTTGGGGTATCAACCATTCTTCGTTTCTACAATTTCGGGGAAATACCCTATATGCACGATGAATTTAGTGCAGTTTTCAGAACTCAATTCGGCACATTTCAGGAGTTAATTGAAAAAGGTGTAAAGCCCGACGGTCATCCTGCAGGAATTCAGGTGTTTTTGTTCTTTTGGATAAAATTATTCGGAAGAGCAGAATGGGTGGTAAAACTACCTTTTGCAGTAATGGGCGTCATTTCGGTGCTTATGGTATATCTGGTAGCCAAAAAATGGTTTAACGAAACGGTTGGACTTATTTCCGCTGCTTTTCTTGCGAGCCTCCAATATACAGTAATGTACAGTCAGATAGCCCGTCCCTATAGCAGCGGCTTGTTTTTCTCTCTCTTAATGGTATATTTTTGGTCAGGGTTGATGAATTCCCCTGAATATAATTTCCGGAAAAACGGATTATTGTATGTTCTCTCATCGGCATTTTGTGCATATAACCATCATTTTAGTCTGCTTTTTACTGCAGTTGTGTGGGTAAGCGGTGTTTTTATTATCCGCCGTAAATTCCTGACCAGATATATTCTTTATGGTGTATTGATATTTATTCTTTACATCCCACACCTGAACATTCTTTTTTATCAATTCAAAACAGGTGGTGTGGGCGGATGGCTTTCCAAGCCAGAAAACACGTTCTTCCTCGATTATCTTTATTATTTATTCAACTATTCACTCCTTTCAATTTCTCTGGTTGTTGCCGTAGTTATTTTTGGCTTTATCCGAATTAAAAAAAACAGCCTCAGAATGGGCAACTATCTTTTGTTCACAGCATGGTTTCTCATACCTCTGTTAATTGGCTTCTGGTATTCAATAAAAGTAAATCCTGTTTTGCAGTTTTCTGTATTAATATTCTCATTTTACCCTTTATTTTTTATTTTTTTTGGACATATCTCCAACCAAAACATTAAAGTAAATGCAATTCTTGTTATAGCGATTCTTTCTGTTAATATGTTTTCATTGATTACCGGAAGAAGGCATTTCAGTATATTTTACAATTCACCTTATGAAAAAATTGTAGAAAATTATGATAAGACTATAAATTTGTACAGCAAAATTATCCCTGTAATTGATTCGCACAAAAAAATAACCCGCTATTATCTTGATAAATACCATACCGATTCGACCTTTACCTGGTTTGATTCATTTAACAACGAAGCAGAATTTATTCAATTCCTTCAGGAGAAAAGCACTACTAATAACTATTTATATTTAGGATCGCTTTCTTCAGTTAAGCCAAATACTGTTCCAATCATCAGAGATTATTTCCCGGTGATTCTAAATCAAAACAATTATTATGGAGGATCCACCTTCTTGTTTTCCAGGATCCGGAGAAGCAATAAGAAACTACATTACCACCTATGATTTCAAACAATCTGTTCCGGAAGGTTGGCATTCAGTTATTACTAAAAATATTATTGATTCGATAGGATTTGATGATTCATTTTCTTACCTGATGGACAGCCTGACGGAATGGTCTCCTACTTATTCTGCACCGTTATCAGATTTTATTTCTAATGAAAACAATTATATCGATATTTCAGTAACAACAAAAACAGACAGTGAAATCGCAGAAACTCTTCTGGTTGCAACACTTGAGTCAGAAGGAATAGTATATAATTTCAGTGGTGCTGATTTTAATTCTTTTACAGATCCCGCTGCAGCGCCTCACCAATGGACAATTGTGCATCACTCTTTAAAACTTGCAGATATAAATCTCGATTACAGGAACCTATGGCTAAAGGTTTTTGTCTGGAACAAAGGAAAATCTAATTTTCTTATCGACAATTTCAAAATAGAGGTACGTGATGGAAATCCCTTAATCTATGGTCTTTATGAAAAAATACCCTGAAACCCTAAACTTTCTTTTCATGTAAAGGCACGATCTCCATCACCATCATGAAAGGCAAATTTATTTTCATTGGAAATTTCAAACGAACTGTATATTTTTTGACCTAATTTCCTTGAATGCAAAAAAGGAAATTTAGATGCCAATAGTCTTCTGGCAACACCGGATTGATAAACCGTAATGAATTCAAGTTTATTTTTTACAGCGAAATTTTTTAGAAATTCAGCAACTTTATCCTCCAAATCAACAGGTATCCATAAAAATAATGTTTTCAGGTGGCCTTCACGCACTGAAAAAATCACGACTCCTGTCAGCTTTTTTCTGCGCCAGATCTTCACAGTTTTATAATAAAATGATTCGGAGTAGGACGAAAAAGGATATTTCTGACTTAAACTATGGTTAGTTTCTGATATCCATGGAAACCTGAATATCCACAAAAGCTCCTTCTTATTTCGGTTAAAAAGATACATCTCCTCATATTTGCAGAGAAATGTAAAAGTCTCTTCATCCGGCGAATCCAGTAATTCAAATTCGATATCAGAATACATTTCATATCTGTACAACATTATTCGAACCCGAGCAAAAAAATGAATAAACACATCGAGCAACGAAAAAAGTGGTTTTAAAATGGTGTAGTTGTTTGCCCATGAAATCATTCCAAAGGTTTTTGGGAATAAATAGAACCTGGCTCCATTAAACTTATGGATTGATTTAAACCATCCTGTTTTCAGAAAGAGCCGTTCTGTAGCAGGAGAATAGTTGGTAAGCATCAGCCTGCCGTCCCAGTCATTAAATGCTTCCTTTAATAAAAGCAATGAAATTCCTCTCCTTCTGAAATAGGGGTGAACCCAGCTTCCGCTACACCAGCCAAATCTTATTTTTTGATCAGGGAACTGGACAACTCCGGCGAATAAACTTCTAAAAGCAATCATTTCCCCCTCAGCAAATGCCAAAAAAAGTACAACATCTTCAGGGTTACCATTCGGATTATTCAAATAAGACAAAGCGCGTGAAGGAGTTATAGGAACATTAGGAAATTGCCGGTACATTTTACTCCCACAAAACTTTTCCAAATCACATAAGCGTATTTTCCTGACTTCCGGATTCAATGTGTTACTGTTGCTTTTCCTGCCCATTTTCTTAATTCATAATATACGATTTCTGCTTTCAGATTCCGGGAAAAATCTCCCGGCTGCTCTACCGGGTACCGCTGAAAATGATTGCTGAAAGAATCTTTTTTAATGCCTGCTGTTCCAAAGGTTATGTCACATGTTTTCTCCTTTTTAAGTGATGTTAATACTGAAGCAGGAACTTTATCGTCTGTAAAAGGAAATGAAAAAGCTTTAATTGCAGGTTTTATCAATTGATTCACCCATTCAATGCTGGTTTTTACTTCATTCAGTTGCTCTTTTTCTGATATTTCCCAAAACTCAGGATGGAAGTGGCTGTGAGCTCCTATTGAAAATCCTTCTGTCGCAAGTTTTTTAATCTGCGTAGAAGTTAAGTAAGGTTTTTGGTTTTTAAGAAAATCATCAAAGTTAATATCCAGCATACCTGCAGCTTCATTCAACACATTCACCTGCGAAATGGAAGCTGCTAAAATCCTTTCTCCTGCAAGTTCTTTGGCTGTAAGAAATCTCTCAACTTCCAGGGCAGGTTTTTCCATTAATCTGCTTAAAATTAAACTTGCTTTGTACCGATGAAACAGGTTTTTGTTATCGGCAAATGCAGTATTAATAAAAAAGGTGGCAGGTATGCCTTTTCTGAGCAAAACAGGTGCAATCACATCAGCGCATTGACGCAATCCATCATCAAAACTCAGATGAAATAATTTCTTGCCGGTGCAATCTTCAGAAACTATTTCTTCCAGCCCAGCCGGATGAAAATGGGTAAGAAAATAATCCAGTTCGATTTCAAATTGTTTAACATCCCGGTAAGGATAATTTAACAGATAAGGCAATTTTTCATTGCTCACTGCATGATAGAAAGGAAGAAAAAACGGAATAGTCCGGTTCAGAATCCATTTATCTGAACAAAAACGGGAAATATGAAGACTTAGCAAACGCGGAATCTTATTCATCCTGAAATTTTTTCATCCATTTTAGTATAACGGGAAGCCTGTTGAATTTTAGTTGATAATAGGTTTCAGCTGTCGCTCCGAATCCTTCAAAAAAACGGGCCACTCCACGCAACATAGATCCCTCAAAATCGAGCAGTAAGTTCTTATTGGCATTGCTTTCTATTAAATGATTCATTAAAAAAAACATTGCCCGGTTTTCTTTTCCCGCGGTACTTGAAACTGCATTCAAATAAACAATGCGTTCTTTCCAATGACAAAAAAAAGCAGCAGCACACAATTCATTTTCAGATGAATAGACTCCCAATATTTCGCCAATTCCTTTATATTGAGAATAAGCAATTATACTTTTTAATTTCTTTAATCCCGATGCAGAGACTTTCACAGGCATATTTTTCTTTTTAAATGCCATATAATCCTCCAGGCTAAGGCCTTCCACAAAATTAAGCTGTACGCCTTTTGCACGAAAAATATTACGACTGGTGTACTGTGAAAAAGCGGAGGACAATACATCATAGCCCGTGCCAAGATGGAGTAAAAAATTGTTTCTTGAAATCATTTTAACATCCGGCAGGTTTTTCACAGGTATGTTTAACGAGTTGATTTGAATATCGCCGTAATTGAAAATTTTTAAAGCACAGGAAAAAAATTCAGAAGCAATTTGCTCAGGTGGCGGAGGAAAAATTCCCAGTTGCTGGCTGTAGTGAGGCTGATATAAAAAATGAATGCCAAATTTTTGCTTTACCGGGAGCGGCATTACATATTCATAATTGCCAAAAATTAAAGCATCCCAAATAACAGCTGTCCGGTCAAGGAACCACGTGGTAGCGTAAACCCTGGAGTTAACAGCATCCTCAATGCATTGATCCCATTTTTTGTAATCAATTTCTCCATGCTTCAGATATTTCAGATTACTTTTCTTCATTGGCCCATTTAAATCCAGTTTCATTCATCTTCATAAATACATCCCTGTAACCTCTCCATTGATCCTTATCATTCAAAGTTTCATTGTGCCAGATGTAAGAAAAAGTACCCCCTGCTTTTTTTACCTCCAGCATGAGGGTTTCAATTTCATCTATCGCCTGCCGGGGTGAAAGGTTTCTGTAAATTTTTAAAGTAACATCCATTACCTGAAAGGGAACTATCATTAATGAAGTTGAGGTTTCCTTCTTCAAATCATAGAATGGAAAGGGCGTACAAATTCCAGCCCTAAACCCGGTATGCGAGGGATAACCCATGGTAAAATCCTCAAGAATACCACCCTTTATCAAATTGCGGTAGATCCTTGGAAACCTTAGCCTTAAATAATGTTGCCGGCTCTTTATCACCTCCTTACCGGTAATTTTTTTTAACCGGTATATTTCTTTAGTCACTTTTTGTTTATTTCTTTTTTTTCCCGATGAGTAGGATGGATGGATACCCACCTGGTACCTGGAAGAAATCTGGTGAATAAGCCGTTGAAAGTGATTGTTTTTCCATGATAAATTTTTATCGTATCGTTTGTAATTTCCAAGCAAAAAGAAAAAAATTACCTTATCTTCATTTCCTTTATATACCTGATCAATAAATTCATAAGTATCGAAAGGATCTTTTTCCCTCCCCAGCCATACCTGCATACGTTTATTCAGTTCTGAAAAATTCCCTTTTAGGGCAGCTTTTGATAAAGCTCCGCCACTGCGCAGGATTCCTTTATGAGTGTAAGCCCATGCATTATCAATATCAATTGTAGGAAGAAACCTGAACCGGGGCTCAGGAAAACTCAAATCAGGAAACCGTTCTTTTAATTTGCCGGCAAGTAAACGTGCCCAAATATTTACCACAGGCTTCTTCAGTAATTCGTACTTTTCGAGAATGCTTTCATCTGCCGGAAAACGCTTGTGCTTGTCTTTTTGAAAACCCAGGTATTCTTCATATCGGGTAACCAGGTAAAATGAAGCCGCAAAAGGATCAAAAGGAATAACCGAATCGGCTGAGCTTTCAAAAAAATACTTCTCCCCTTCATACCACACCGGTTGAATATCGGGCTGAATAAGTGCCTTGCAATATAAAAAACGGTGGGGCTTGATATAGAATTCACCTCCAAACCGTTCATACGAATAATTTATCCCCGGCACATTTTCTTTTAGGAATTTATTGGATTTTGTGGTGAAGGATACTTCATTCCGGAGAATGGTTGTAAAAATTAAACGGAAGATATATTCGATTCGGGGGTTTAATTTTTCGCAATATATCAGTATCATAACACCAGTTTTAATATAACATTCCTTCATCGGCAAAGCTAATATAGCGGTTTTGCCCGATAATGAGGTGATCGAGAACGGCTATATCCATCATTTCTGCGGCTTGTTTTATTTTCCGGGTAATCTTTAAATCGGCATCCGAAGCTTCCATAGTACCCGAAGGGTGATTATGACAAAGAATAATGGAAACCCCCATTTTTTCGAGTGCCGTTTTAAGGATTATCCTTACATCGATTATAGTTCCTGAAATACCACCCTGGCTGATTCGGTAATGATCGATGATTTTATTCCCCCTGTCGAGCAGAAGAACCCAAAACTCCTCGTGATTCAGATCTCCCAGTACAGGCATCAAATAATCGGCTGCATCGCGGCTGCAGGTAATTTTTCGCTTCACAAATACTTCTGCTTCCTTTCTCCTGTTCCCAAGTTCAAGTGCAGCTATAATCGACATCGCCTTTACCTCTCCTATTCCATTAAAGGTTTTCAGGTAATCGATTCCTCTTTTTCCCAAATCTGTCAGGTTGTTATTTACAGAATTGAGAATCCGGCGGCTGAGTTCGACTGCTGTTTCACTTAGATTTCCAGAGCCAATAAGAATAGCTATTAATTCGGCATCGGACAACGATCGTGCCCCGTTGGAAAGAAGTTTTTCGCGCGGACGATCTTCAACCGCCCACTCCTTAAGATTTAGTTTTTTGTATTCGTTCATAATTCCGGAGTTACGCCTTAAAAATAAACATTTCCTCTGAAAAAAACGAATACTTAATAAACATATACTAAAAAAGCCTCTCCGATTCCGGAGAGGCTTCAAATGTATCCTGAAAAAATTTTCTTATAAATTATTTACCTGCAGGGCAAGTTTCGACTTCAGGTTTGCGGCTTTATTCTTATGAATGATATTCTTTTTTGCAAGTTTATCTATCATTGAAGCAACTAACGGATAACTTTTCACAGCTTCATCCTTATCTGTCTGATTCCGCAATTCCTTTACTGCATTTCGTGTTGTTCTGGCAGAATACCTGTTACGTACACGCCTTTTTTCATTTTGCCTTAGTCTCTTTAAAGCTGACTTGTGATTTGCCATTTCTTTATTTTAATAACTTTATAATCTAAAGTAGCCCGTAGGGGATTCGAACCCCTGCTACCAGGATGAAAACCTGGCGTCCTAACCCCTAGACGAACGGGCCTTCCTATTGTATACCCTGATTTGGGACTGCAAAAATACTTCAATTTTATTATCCACCAAATTTTCCCTTATTTTTTTTCCCCGACAACATTTATTTCATTTTTGTAAAAAAACATAGGAAAAACATCTACCGAAGCTCGAAGTTCTGCCCCAGGTAAACCCTTCGAACATCCTCATCATTTGCCAAATCGTATGCTGTGCCGGCTTTCATAATGGCGCCTTCAAACAACAGGTAGGAACGATCGGTAATTGATAAGGTTTCATGCACGTTGTGATCGGTTATAAGTACGCCAATGTTTTTTTCTTTCAGCCTCACTACAATTTGCTGGATATCTTCAACAGCTATGGGATCAACACCGGCAAAAGGCTCATCGAGCAGGATAAACTTGGGATCAATAGCCAGCGCACGTGCAATCTCAGTACGTCGCCGTTCTCCTCCCGAAAGCTGAATGCCCAGGCTTTTGCGAATATGCTGAAGCCCGAATTCATTCAAAAGCGTTTCCACCTTTTCGTGCTGATACTCTTTACTGTAATTGGTCATTTCCAACACTGCCTTCAGATTATCTTCAATACTCATCGTCCTGAAAACAGAGGCTTCCTGAGCAAGATAACCAATTCCTTTCTTGGCACGTTTATAAACAGGTAACCGGGTTATGTTTTCATCATCCATGAAAATTTTCCCCGACAAAGGCCTGACTAAACCAACAATCATATAAAAGGAAGTAGTTTTCCCTGCTCCATTAGGGCCCAGTAATCCAACAATTTCCCCTTGTTTTACCTCAAAGCTGACTTCTTTTACTACCGTACGGCTCCGGTATTTCTTAACTATATTTTCTGCACGTAAAATCATGAAGGCAAATATCCTTAATTATCTGGTGAATTAAAGTTCATCCAGTTCTTTTTCACGTTTTTTAACGACACGCCGCGAAATAAATATACTCACCTCATAAAGAAAAAACAAAGGAACAAAAACCATTATCTGGCTGAAAACATCGGGCGGTGTTATAATGGCCGAAAGCAGCAACATCACTACATAAGCATGTTTTCTGTATGTCTTCATAAATTCCGGAGTTAATATTCCTACTTTGCTAAGAAAAAACGAAAATATGGGCAACAAAAATACAACCCCCGATGCCAGTGAAATTGAAGTAACCGTACCAATATAGGAACGCAGATTAATTTGATTGGTAACCTCCCCGCTTACATTATAGCTTCCCAGAAAATGAACCGAAAGCGGCACAATTAAAAAATATCCGAACAATATTCCGACTATAAAAAGTATCGAAGTAAAAAAAACGGCACCTCCTGCATATTTTTTTTCTGTGTCATACAGAGCTGGTTTTATAAATCGCCAGAACTCATAAAATACAACCGGGGCTGCAATGATAAACCCTGCAATGATTGAGACCCAAATATGCGTAAGAAACTGGCCTGCGATTTGAATACTTATCAATTCAAGCGGCTTCTCATTAATCTTCAGCGAATCGGTACCCACTAATTCGGCCAGCCGGGCAAACATCCGGTTTGTCCAGAATTCCGGTGTCCTTGGATTTAAAATTACCGTGTTAAAAATAAAATCCTTCATGATAAATGCCACCACTGCAAAAACCATAATGGCAAGCGCCGATCGGATGATGTGCCAACGCAATTCTTCCAAATGCTCAAGAAATGACATCTCGGTATAAGTTGAATCCTCCCTCTTTTTCTTCTTTTTCCAACCCATCCTTCCTTTTTTCTCTTCTTGTTTCGTATCTTCGTTCATTAAATCCTATTTTAAAAAAAACTTCACAAATATATATACTTCCTTTTATTCAAAGCATTATTAAATCTTTCATTATTTAAATGATCACTATTAAATCTTAAAAAAACAAAAAAGGTATTGTCATTATTCTTACTTTTAATAATTTTAGAATTCACAAAAATAATTCAATTCAGGAAGAGAGTAATATTATATGAATAACAATATATCACTTACACAACATTTACAACAGTATTTTGGATTTAGCCGATTTAAAGGTCAGCAGGAGGAAGCCATCACAAGTGTAATGGAAGGCAGCAACACATTTGTTCTGATGCCCACCGGAGGAGGCAAATCATTAATTTACCAATTGCCGGCCCTTCTTCTTGAAGGAACAGCCATTGTAATTTCGCCTCTTATTGCCCTGATGAAAAACCAGGTTGATTCCATAAGGGGTATGCAGACAGAAGATTTTGTAGCTCATTTTCTGAATTCTTCCTTATCGAAAGCTGCTATTCAGGAAGTAAAATCGGATGTGCAGGCAGGTAGAACTAAGCTGCTTTATGTAGCACCCGAATCGCTTACAAAGGAAGAAAATATTGAATTCCTTAAAAACATTAATATTTCATTTTATGCCATCGATGAAGCGCACTGTATCTCAGAATGGGGGCACGACTTTCGTCCCGAGTACAGGCGCATACGACCCATAGTGGAAGAAATTGGCTCCGCTCCCATTATTGCATTAACGGCTACCGCTACTGCAAAGGTGCAGCACGATATACAAAAAAACCTGGGAATTCTTGATTCCAAAGTTTTCAAGGCTTCCTTTAACAGGGCTAATTTATATTATGAAGTAAAGCCAAAGGTAAAACCTGAAGCACAGATTATACGGTTTATTAAACAGAACGAAGGTAAATCGGGCATTATTTATTGCCTGAGCCGGAAAAAAGTGGAAGAAATAGCCGAAACTCTCCAGATAAACGGGATAAAAGCCCTGGCCTATCATGCAGGTATGGATGCTGCCACCCGCTCAGGAAATCAGGATAAATTCCTGATGGAAGAAGTGGATGTAATTGTAGCCACCATTGCCTTCGGTATGGGAATCGACAAACCCGATGTACGGTTTGTTATTCATTACGACATACCCAAAAGCCTGGAAGGTTATTACCAGGAAACAGGACGGGCAGGACGCGACGGGGGTGAAGGTCAATGCATTACCTTTTACAGTTATAAAGACATTCAGAAACTGGAAAAATTCATGCACGGCAAACCTGTTGCTGAGCAGGAAATTGGAAAACAACTCTTGCTCGATACCGTCTCCTATGCCGAATCGGCAATTTGTCGTCGCATTATTCTGCTCCATTACTTTGGTGAGGTTTACCCATACGCTAATTGCGGAAACTGCGATAATTGCCTTAACCCGAAAGAACAGATGGAAGCCCGCGATGAAGTAGTACAGGCACTGGATACCATACTTGAAGTAAATGAAAAATATAAAGGTGACCACATTGCCAATATTCTAATCGGTAATAAAACCGCAGCGGTAAAATCATTCAAACACAATACCCTTGAATCGTTTGGTACCGGTAAAGAGCACGATGAACGGTTCTGGAATGCTGTCTTCAGGCAATCCATGATCAAAGGCTTTTTAAATAAAGATATTGAAAATTACGGCTTGCTGAAAGTTACCGACAATGGTCATAAGTTTCTGGAAAACCCTACCAGCTTTATGCTTGTTAAAAATCATGAATACGAGGAAGATTCCGATTCAGGAACAGGTGGTGCCCCATCGGCTGCAAACAGTGGTGACCCTGTTTTATTTGCCATGCTAAAAGACTTGCGCAAGAAAATTGCCAAACGCAAAAACCTCCCTCCTTTTGTTATTTTTCAGGACCCTTCACTTGCCGATATGTCTATTCAGTATCCTGTTAATATTGATGAACTTCAAAAAATACAGGGCGTGGGGCAGGGCAAAGCCCGCAGATACGGAAAAGATTTTGTCGAACTTATTAAAAAATATGTCGAGGAAAATGAAATTGAACGTCCCGAAGACTTTATTGTGCGTACAGTAGCCAATAAATCAAAAATGAAGGTTTTTATTATTCAAAGCATCGATCGCAAGCTTTCATTCGAAGACATTGCCAATTCCAAAGGAGTGGAAGTAAAAGATGTCATTTCGGAAGTTGAAGCCATCGTAAATTCAGGAACCAAACTCAACATCGACTATTATGTGAACGATGTAATTGATGAAGAACGGCAGGAAGAAGTTTTTGATTATTTCCGGGAAGCAGAAAATGATTCAGTGGAACTGGCCATACAGGAACTGGGTGAAGAAGATTATTCTGAAGAAGATATACGGCTAATGCGTATCAAGTTTTTATCGGATCTGGGCAACTGACAACTACCTGTGGGCAAAAAATATCAAAACCATATCTCCCCGAAATTGTTACCTTTGCACCGCCTGTAAAATAATATTTAAATTGTGAAAAAATGAGTATTGCTTTAGAAAAACAACTGACATACAAAGTAGCAGATATTAATTTGGCTGATTATGGCCGGAAAGAAATTGAGATTGCAGAGAAGGAAATGCCGGGACTAATGTCGATCAGACAGAAGTTTGGACCGGCAAAACCACTGAAGGGTGCACGAGTTACCGGAAGCCTGCACATGACCATTCAAACTGCCGTATTAATTGAAACACTTGTTGAGCTGGGTGCAAAAGTACGATGGGCAAGCTGCAACATATTTTCAACACAGGATCATGCTGCAGCCGCAATCGCTGCAGCGGGAATTCCGGTTTTCGCATGGAAAGGGGAAACACTGGAAGAATATTGGTGGTGCACCGATCGGGCACTCGATTTTGGTGACGGATTAGGACCCCATCTGATTGTAGACGATGGCGGAGACGCCACCCTAATGATCCACCGGGGTTATGAAGCTGAATCAGATCCAACCGTGTTGAACCGTTTTGCTGAAGGAGAAGATGAAATTGAACTGAATAAGATACTGAAACGGATCCTGGAAGAAACGCCTGACCGCTGGCGAAAAGCTGCTAAAGAATTTAAAGGTGTTTCAGAGGAAACAACAACCGGGGTTCACCGGCTCTACCATATGAAAGAACAGGGAAACCTGCTTTTTCCGGCCATAAACGTAAACGATTCGGTTACCAAGTCGAAATTTGATAACCTCTACGGTTGCCGTGAATCACTGGCCGATGGAATCAAACGGGCAACCGATGTGATGATTGCAGGTAAAATTGTGGTTGTTGCCGGATATGGCGATGTTGGCAAAGGCTGCGCCAAATCGATGCGCGGATATGGTGCGCGTGTTATTGTTACCGAAATCGACCCGATTTGCGCCTTACAGGCTGCCATGGAAGGATTCGAAGTGAAAACAATGGAAAATGCCCTGGATGAAGGAAATATTTACGTAACCACCACCGGTAATAAGGATGTCATTACAGCTCAGCATATGGCTAAAATGAAAGATCAGGCTATTGTTTGCAATATCGGCCATTTCGATAATGAAATTCAGGTTGCGCAATTGCATAAATATCCCGGAATTAAAAAATTAAACATTAAACCACAGGTCGATAAGTTCACATTCGATGACGGACACAGCATCTTTCTTCTGGCTGAAGGCCGGCTTGTCAACCTCGGTTGTGCCACTGGCCACCCCTCGTTTGTTATGAGCAATTCCTTTACCAACCAGTCGCTTGCTCAGATTGATTTATGGCAAAACGATTACGATATCGACGTTTACCGGCTTCCTAAAAAACTGGACGAAGAAGTTGCACGTCTTCATCTCGAACAATTGGGAGTAAAACTGACCACCCTTTCCGATGAACAGGCAAAGTATATCGGAATTCCAAAAGATGGTCCTTATAAACCCGACCATTACAGATATTGATCGGCACACCGTTTTTTTTAATTGTAAATCCGCAGAGTGTTCTCATTCATCAGGGAAACATTATATTGTTTTAAGGGGATTGATGCAGGTGACCTGACCGGATAGGCACCGCTTAATAATACAAACTGCGATTCACAACAGGGACATTCGGCAAGAACACCTTCATTTATTACTATACAGCTTCTTTTTGATTCATAGGTGCATGTTGCATCAAAGGCATACCACGAACCCGGCATTTCGCAATATATAATGATGCCCCCGTAACCCACTCCGGGAAAATAAACCGAATTGCCGGGGACATTTAATTCATTTACAATTATCAGATTAACCACATAAGAAACATATACATCCGGAACAGACGATTCATTTATTTTATCACAGGAGGGAAAAATATTTAAAAGAAGAAAAAAACAAATGAAATACTTTCCAAACTTTAAAACCAACTGCCTCATTTTTCTTATTTTTACTACAAACTTTAAAGGTAACTTATTTATTGCCAAAAAATTGTTTAAATAATGGATGATATCGTTGTACTTATATTAACACTTATTTTTATTGCTGCTGGAATATTCGGTCAGATGAAAAAAAGACAGCTTCCTCCTGAATCAGCAGATAAAGCCCCTTCATCGGGCAATAACTTCTGGGAAACACTGGGTTATAAAGAAGATGAAGAAGAACCGGTTGGGATTAGTGAACACCTGCAGCCGGTTGAAGAAGTAGCCAGGGAAGACAGATTCCACACCCCCGGAAATACCATGAAAAGAGATTTTGCCCGCGACCTTACACCATCCGATTCTGTGACCAAAAACATAAATGTTAAAAGAAAAAAAGCATTCCCGTTAAAAAAGGCCATTATTTACAGTGAAATATTAAACCGGAAGTATTTTTAAGAATTGTTAAACAATTCATTTAGAATAATCCTGAGAAAAGTTGTTTTTAATATCGGGGAAATTATATACATTTGTCACAGGAAGAGTTCCGGAAGTCCGGAATTCTTTCGTTTTTTTTATAGCTCAAAGTAAACGAGGAGGAACAAACAATGTCGCAAGTTACATACTTAACAAAGGAAGGATTGCTAAAACTGAGAAAAGAGCTGGACAGGCTGGTAAATGTTGAACGTCCGGCCATCTCAAAGCAAATTGGGGAAGCCATTGAAAAGGGTGATATTTCAGAAAATGCCGAATACGATGCTGCCAAGGATGCCCAGGGTATGCTCGAGGCAAAAATTGCAGAACTGCAATCGAAGGTTGCCAACGCCCGTATTCTCGATGAATCGAGAATCAACACAACGGAGGTTCAGATTTTGAATAAGGTGACCATCAAAAACAAGAGAAACAATACCACAATGCAATACACTATTGTGCCCGAAGGGGAAGCCGATTTGAAACAGGGGAAAATATCGGCCACTACTCCTATTGCCAAAGGACTGATGGGAAAAAAAGTAGGCGATGTCGTGGATATTAAGGTTCCCTCTGGTCTCATACCGTTTGAAATTGTCGAAATCTCAATTTAAAAACTATGGCAAGTATATTTACCAAAATAGTAAAGGGAGAAATTCCGGCCTATAAAGTGGCAGAGGATGAAAATTACCTTGCATTTCTCGATATTTCTCCGTCGGCCAAAGGACATACTTTGGTAATCCCTAAAAAAGAGGTGGATTATCTGTTTGACCTTGACGATCAACTCTATGCAGGTCTGCAATTATTTGCCAAAAAAGTGGCTGCCGGATTAAAAAAGGCTGTTCCATGTAAAAAAGTAGGTGTTTTGGTGTTGGGGCTCGAAGTTCCTCATGCGCACATTCACCTCATCCCTATGCAGGACGAAACCGATGTCCTTAATTTTTCTGAAAAAGTTAAAATGAGCAGTGAAGAATTTGAAAACCTTCGGAAAAAAATTTCTGATAAAATATAGTTTAGCCAGGTTGCTGCAAAAAAAAACCGTATCAAAAAATGAGTTTGATACGGTTTTTTTTGCATCCCATTCTGCAGGTTATCACAAAATTAATCCTTCTTCAGTACGAGGTTGGTCTATCATTACATTCCCCAGATGAAAGTGCACTTCTCCCAACTCCTATTTATTTTTTCTCCAAAACCCCTTATGGGTTAAATATACATACAAACATGCCCAGGAAAATAGAAAGGTCAACCCTGCATAAGTTGAATTTTAAATACCAACAAGCTCCACAACCCGATATCAGAGAACACGGTACAGGTTAGTGTCTGCCAAAACCCTCATTTTTTATTCCATTTTTATTAACAAGCCGTGAATGCACGCTTCAAAATAAGTAACTTTATCCAACTTTATATACAACCAACTCCATCAGAAAAAACAGGAAAAATGGTACCATTTACACATTTGCATGTTCACTCTCAATATTCTATACTCGATGGCGCGGCAAGCGTTTCGGCGCTGGTTGACAAGGCAAAAGTTGATGGCATGTCTGCCCTGGCCCTAACCGACCACGGAACCATGTTCGGCATAAAAGAATTTCATTCAGCCTGTAAAAAAGCAGGCCTTAAACCCATTCTGGGGTGCGAGACCTATGTGGCGGTCAGAAATCTCCGGGATAAATCGGACGTGGTGGATCGCTATGGCGATCACCTGATATTGCTGGCCAAAAACGTAACCGGCTACCGGAACCTGATTAAGCTGATTTCCATTGCCAACACGGAAGGTTTTTACTATAAGGCCCGTATTGATAAAAATACACTGGAACAATACAGTGAAGGATTGATTGTTTCCTCGGCCTGCCTTGGTGGTGAAATTCCGGGATACATCATGAAAAACAAAATAGGGGAAGCCGAAGAGGCCATTAACTGGTACAAAAAGATTTTTGGGGACGATTTTTACCTCGAACTTATGCGCCATCCGGCTGAGGAACAAAAGCAGCGGGAAGAGGTTTATGACAACCAGGTAATGGTAAACAAGGTAATTCTTGAACTGGCTGAGAAGCACAATGTCAGATTTATTGCCACCAACGATGTGCATTTTACCAATTCGGAAGATGCCGATGCGCACGATTTGCTAATATGCCTCAATACCGGCAAGGATGTGGATGATCCCACCCGAATGCGCTACACCAAACATGAATGGTTTAAAACGCAAGCGGAAATGAACGCACTTTTTGCCGATATTCCGGAAGCATTGGTTACCACGGCTGAAATTGTGGAAAAGGTAGAAGCATATGAACTTGATTCTGCTCCTATTATGCCGGTGTTTCCCATTCCTGAAGATTTTGGCACCTTAGAAAAATTTCGCAGGGAATTTCACAGGGAAAAACTTCTGGAAGAGTTCGGTGAAAAGGCCTTTGAGCGCCTGGGCGGCTATGAAAAGGTATTGCGTATAAAACAGGAAGCGGCTTACCTGCGTTACCTGACCTTCAAAGGGGCTAAAGAAAAATATGGCGACCCGGTGCCGGAAGATGTCGTTAACCGGCTTGATTTTGAACTGGAAACCATAAAATCGATGGGGTATCCCGGTTATTTCCTTATTACTCAGGACTTTATCAATGAAGCCCGTCAGATGGGTGTACTTGTTGGTCCGGGAAGGGGTTCGGCCGCCGGAGCTGCAGTTTCCTACTGCACGGGAATTACCAACATCGATCCCATTAAATTTAACCTTCTTTTTGAACGGTTTCTGAACCCCGACCGTATTTCACTGCCTGATGTAGACATTGATTTTGACGATGATGGCCGGCAACTGGTGCTCGATTATGTGGCCAAAAAATACGGAACCGATAAAGTAGCGCACATTTGCACCTTCGGAACCATGGCCACCAAAATGGCTATCCGCGATGTGGCAAGGGTACTTAAACTCCCGCTGCCAGAAGCCGACCGTCTGGCAAAGATGGTTCCCGATGCACCTAAAATGAATTTTACCAAAGCATTCAAGGAAAACCCTGAATTAAAAAAGGAGAAAAATTCAGACAATCCGCTGATTGCAAAAACAATCAAGTTTGCCGAAACCCTTGAAGGCTCGGTGCGGCAAACCGGAGTGCATGCATGTGGTATCCTCATCAGCCGTGATCCGCTTTCCGATCACATTCCGCTTATGCCGACAAAGGATGGGGAAAAACTTTCAACAACACAATACGACGGGCGGTTTGTTGAAGACATTGGTTTGCTGAAAATGGACTTCCTTGGATTAAAAACGTTATCCATCATCAAAGAAACCCTGGAAAATATTAAAATATCAAATGGCCTTGAAATAGATATTGAAAAGATTGATTGGGAGGACGGGAAAACATTTGAGTTGTTCAGTCATGGTGAAACAACGGCCATATTTCAGTTTGAATCGGAAGGAATGAAGAAACACCTGCGCGATCTCAAGCCCAACCGTTTTGAAGACCTGGTGGCCATGAACGCCCTCTACCGCCCGGGACCTATGGAATATATTCCTGCCTACATAGCCCGCAAACACGGCCGCCAAAAAGTGGAATACGATCTGCCTATGATGGAGGAATACCTCAGTGAAACTTACGGCATCACTGTCTTTCAGGAGCAGGTAATGCTCCTGTCAAGACTGCTGGCCAATTTCACCCGTGGTGATTCCGACTTATTGCGTAAGGCAATGGGGAAAAAAATTACGGCCCTCATGGACAAGCTAAAGGTGAAATTTATTGAAGGCTGCAAGGCCAACCTTAAATTCATTGATGAATGCAATTATGTGGGCAAAAAGCCCGATGAAGTCATTGAAAAAATCTGGAAAGACTGGGAAGCCTTTGCCTCCTATGCTTTTAATAAATCACACTCGGTATGCTATGCCTATATTGCCTACCAAACCGGATATTTGAAAGCAAACTACCCGGGTGAATTTATGGCAGCCAACTTAAGCCGTAATCTGAATAACATTACCGACATCACCAAGCTGATGAACGAGTGCAGCCGTATGGGCCTGAACGTTTTGGGGCCGGATGTAAACGAAAGTTTCATCAAGTTCACTGCCAATAAAAACGGCAACATCCGGTTTGGTATGGGAGCAATAAAAGGGGTGGGCTCCGGAGCTGCTAAAGACATCATCACCGCTCGTGACACAAAGGGGTTTTTTAAATCCATTTACGACTTTGTGGAAACGGTAAACCTGCAGACGGTAAATAAAAAGAATCTGGAAGCGCTTGCCATGGCCGGAGCCTTCGACAATCTGGAAGGCATTAAACGCAGCTGCTTTTTTGCCGGTGAAAATGAAAACGACAGCACCACCTTCATTGAAAAGCTCATTCGTTACGGGAATAAAATTCAAACCGAAAGTTTAAGCATGCAGCAAAGCCTGTTTGGGGATATGGGAGGAGGCGCTGCTGTGAAAAGACCACCCATACCCGAAGTGGAGGAATGGCCAAAGCTCATCTTGCTCGAAAAGGAAAAGAATTTAATCGGCATTTACCTCACAGCTCACCCACTCGACGATTATAAACTTGAAATACAAAGTTTCTGCACCCGGGATGTAACCCTCAGGGAATTAAAAAACGATATTGAAAAATACAAGGATCGTGAATTTACATTCGGGGGTATGGTTACAGCCGCAAGAGAGGGAACCTCCAAAAACGGGAACCCATTCAGTACCCTTACATTAACCGACTACAACGATTCGTATGAGTTTTTCTTTTTTGGGCAGGACTATGTCAATTTTCATAAATATTGTAAAATGGGTCTGTTCATCATGATAAAGGGAACCGTAAAACAACGGTACAACAGCGATTACTATGAATTTAAAGCTACCCAGATTGAACTGCTTTCGGAAGCCAGGAAAAATTACATCAAAAGTGTTACCATTAATGTTTCACTTGATGAATTAACGGAATCGGTAATCAGGGATATAGAAATGCTTGCCCAAAACAATCGGGGACAGGCGTTGTTAAAATTCAATATTTACAATCCGGAAAACCACATGTATATCCATTTATTTTCAAGAAACACCCGCATTGAACTTACCAACCGGTTTTTAAGTTATTTTGAGAAAAAGCCGGGATTAGGATATAGAATTAATTAACTAATTTTGTAACAAAGAAATATTAATATTAAATAATCAGTAACTATGGCAATAGAAATAACCGATGACAATTTCGAGGAATTGGTAGTAAACTCGGATAAGCCCGTGATGATCGATTTTTGGGCAATATGGTGCGGACCCTGCCGGATGATTGCTCCTATTGTGGAAGAAATGTCGCAGGAATATGAAGGAAAGGCAGTAATTGGTAAAGTGGATGTGGATTCCAATCCGGGGGTTGCTCAGAAGTATGGAATACGCAACATTCCCACCGTCCTTTTTGTTAAGAATGGTCAGGTGGCAGACAAACAGGTTGGTGCTGCACCTAAGCAGGCCTTTACATCAAAACTGGATGCCCTGTTGTAAAAATATAATTTTTATGAGTATAGGACAGTTTCCGCTAAAAGAGACTGTCCGTTGTTTTTTAAATAAAGGTTTTGAAAAATGTTTTTGATATAGAACAATTTCACCAGTTCGATAACCTGGGATTGATTGCCCGTGAGGTAGTTGAAGGATTTATTACGGGATTGCACCGGAGCCCCTTTCATGGATTTTCGGTTGAATTTGCAGAGCACCGGCAGTACAACCAGGGGGAACCAACCAGGCACATCGACTGGAAGCTTTTCGCCCGGACCGATAAGCTGTTTGTTAAGCAATACGAGGAAGAAACCAACCTCCGCTGCCAATTGGTAATCGACACCTCCTCATCGATGCTTTTCCCATATTTCAAAGGAAAACAGCACCTGGAAAACAAATTGGCCTTTTCAGTATATACCGCCGCTGCACTTATCTACCTGTTGCGGAAGCAGCGCGATGCAGTGGGGCTTACCCTCTTCTCCAATGATATCGAATTTCATACTGCTGCCCGACTCTCATCGGTTAATGCAGAATTGATGTATGGCAAGTTATCGGAGCTGATAAAGCCTGGCAATGCGCAGCTGCGCAAAACCACCAATACTACCGGTGTATTGCACCAAATTGCCGAAAGCATCCATAAACGATCGCTTGTGGTTATCTTCAGCGACATGATTGACAGCCAGAAGACAGAAGAGCTTTTCTCGGCACTTCAACACCTGAGGTACAACAAACACGAGGTATTGCTTTTTCATGTAACCGATCATAAGCAGGAAAGGGAATTTCAGTACAGCAACCGACCCTACAAATTCGTGGATTTGGAAAGCGGCCAGGCGGTAAAATTCAATCCATGGGAGGTAAAAAATCATTATGTGTCGACCGTTAAAAGTTACTTCAACGAATTAAAGGTAAAGTGCGGACAGTACCAGATCGATTTGGCTGAAGCCGATATCAACAAAGATTTTAAAGAAGTACTGCTTGCTTATTTGGTAAAGCGGAAGAAGTTATTTTAAAAAAAGTAAAGTTCTTTTAAAAAAATTTTTTCTTTCCCGAAAAGCTGTTATTTTTGCAACGCTTTAGAAAAAAGCAGGCGTTCAAAGGGCACCTAATAAAATAAAATATTCCCTAGTAGCTCAGTTGGTTAGAGCGGCGGACTGTTAATCCGTAGGTCGTAGGTTCAAGTCCTACCTGGGGAGCAGAAATATAAAAGTATTAGCGTTATATGAGAAATTCATGTAACGCTTTTTTGTTTTTGAGAATTTGAAGTTGTGGATTTTTAATGAAAATTATTTATCCTGATAATGACCTGATGCAGCAACAATCAGAACAGTTATTTTTTCATCATCGATGGAATATACAAGCCTGTGCTTTTTGGTAATTCTTCGGGAAAAGAACCCTTTATATCCATAACCAAGTTGCTCCGGTTTTCCGGTTCCTGTTTTAGGATGCTGCTGTAGTTCCGTCAATAATGCTTTTGCTTTTTTGAATGCAGCGGGTTCATTTTTCTTTAATCCGGCAAGGTCCTTTTTAGCTTCATCGGTAAAAATAAAGTGTGTAGGTCATAGATTGTCAAGAAATTGGGTTAGTTCTTCTTCCGTTTCTATCTTCGTTACCTTCCCTTCTTTCACCTGCATGATTGACGTATTGATTTTTTCGAACATGGCTGGGGTAAAATAAATATCATCGTCATCTATTGGAGTTAAAAGATACGCTTGTTTTTTCCCCCTCCTGATTATTATTTTTTCACCTTTATCCGCCAATTCGAAAAAATCTTTTTGTTTATCCCTGAATTGTCTGCTCGTTGTCTGAACTATTGCCATTTCAAAATAATTTTTGTGTACCTAATCTGGTACAAATATAATGAATAATTTCATGCCAGGGCATCTAAAACAATCTTTCTAATTGGAATCAAAAGGGGGCAAATAAATTTCTCCTTCATTAGTCCCAATGCCTGAATAGCTGCACACCACACTTTCACAAATCAGGTTGCAACTTCCGGTTGTCAGGGGAGCACCAATATAAAAGTATTAGCGTTATATGATTAAAATTCATATAACGCTTTTTTGTTTATATGTATGCCTCTATAATTTCATTATTAATGTCAGTCCTGGCAATTATTTTTCTTATCATTTCAGGCATTACATTAAAAAGAAGATTAGTAAAATTATATTTGCAATATGGTTGTAGAACAGTATCATATTGAACTTTATGAATCCTTGTTTCGTGCAAGAAAGGACCTATATGCTGTACGATGGGAGAAAGATGGAAGAAGTGGATATATGCCTTCCTATGAAGTTGATTGGTCCAACTATCAAAAACATAAGGCTCATGGAGGTACTTTTAAAGATTACAAGGATAAAAAACATTTGCCGTTCGATTCTCTGGCTATAGAAAAACATATAACAGGCAAAGAAACATGCGGAATCTATCCCTTACTGGAAGATAATACTTCTTTTTTTATTGCTGTTGATTTTGATAAAGAAAACTGGAAGGAAGCCATATTGCGGCTTTTTAATACATGCTCCGGTTTCAATCTGCCAGTTTATATTGAAAAATCACGATCTGGAAATGGAGGACATCTGTGGATTTTTTTCGAGGAAGCATTCCCGGCTGAGCAGAGCAGGAAGATCATGTTTGAAATGTTACGGCATGCAGGAATTATTTCTCATTTTGAAAAAGAACCTAGCTTTGACAGGCTCTTCCCTAATCAGAATTTTCATTCAGGAAAAGGATTTGGAAACCTTATTGCTCTTCCATTGAATGGGACAAGTATTAAACAAGGAAATTCATGTTTTCTGAACCCGGAAACCTTTGTAACATATGAAAATCAATGGGACTTCCTGCAGAGTATTAAGAAAGCATCCATAGCCAAACTGAAAGATCTTTATGAAGAGTTGTTTGATATTAAGCCTGCTGATATATTGGGCTCTTTTAATATTGATGCGATTCCTGAACTCGAAATAATAATAAAAAACCAGATATATCTCAAACGAGTTCAAATCAGCCGAAAGCTCATTCGCTTTCTAAGGGAACAACTAAACTTCTTTAATTCAGATTATTTAATTAAAAAGAACCTGGGAAAAAGCATTTTTGATACAGAAAAGTTCTTCAACCTGATACAGGAATCTGAAGCTGAAATTATGATCCCTCGCGGTTTTACAGCTGCCCTGGTTCATTTTTGCAGAACGGAAAATATTCCTTTTAAAATCATAGACAGAAGGAATAAAAAAGAACCAGTAGAAATTAAATCGGAAATAGTTCTTCAATCCTTTCAAAAGATAGTTCTCGATAAAGTCAGGGACAAAGATTTTGGTGTAATCGTATCGCCTCCTGGAACTGGGAAAACAATTATAGGTCTTCAAATAATTGTAAATAAAAAACAACCGGCACTGATACTGGTGCATCGGAAACAATTACTTGACCAATGGGTGGAAAGGATTCAAAGCTTCCTGAAAATACCTAAAAAAGAAATTGGTCAGATTGGTAATCAAAAAGACAGAATTGGAAAACAGATTACCATTGCTATGATTCAGACTTTGGCACGAAGAGAAAATTATGAAGACATTGCCAATCGATTTGGCACTATTATAATTGATGAATGCCATCATATTCCTGCCAAATCATTTCGCGAAGCAATCGTAAAATTCAATGCCTTCTATTTATATGGACTTACTGCCACACCTCAGCGAAAGAACAACGATCAGAAGTTAATCTTTGTCTATATTGGAAATATTCTGCATCAACTAAATCAACATGAATATCTGAAAGAGAATAACATCCGGACAGAAATCAATATTACGGAAACAGGATTATTTGCGCCATTTGATTATAAAGTAGATAATTATGAGACGATTTCAAACATACTCATCCATGATACCAATCGAAATTCGCTTATTTTAAACGACGTTGAAAAAAATATCAGCCGTTTTAAGTCTATCCTGGTTTTATCTGAAAGAAAAGCTCACGTAGAATTACTGAACTTGTATCTGAAAGATAAATATGAAACCATCACAATTCATGGTGATGATAGTGTTGCATCCAGAAAAAGTAAAATGGAACAGATAAAACAGGGTCATTATAAAATTATCATTTCCACCGGACAGTATTTTGGAGAAGGTATTGATTTAAGTAATCTGGAATGTCTGTTTATTATTTATCCGTTTGCTTTTCATGGTAAACTGATACAGTACATTGGAAGAATTCAACGATCAGAAAAACCTCCGGTAATATTTGACTACCGGGATTCTAAAATTGATTACTTTGAGAAAATGTTTAAGCAACGCAACAGATATTATAAAAAGCTAATGAAATAGAATTTGCCAACCGGAAACTTCTGGTTTATCGAGCTTAGCTAGTTCAAGTTAGGTGTCAATTCACACCAAACCTCCCCTATTCAGGTTAATAGTTTCTAGTCTAATTAGGTTTTATAAGGGTAAAAGTGAATCAAAATTATAATAGGGTCTGCTTAGAAACAATTTTTATTTGATTTATAGAAACTTATCGCCATTTTTGTAGTAATAAGTACAAGGATATATGAATAAGGCAAGAAAAAAGCATGCACCTGCTCCGGTGTATGTTAGTCCGAATCAACTTTCCCTGGAATGTTTTCACACTCCCTTTGATGTTTATTTCAACCGAAAAGTATACCAGTAGTTCAGTCCAAAAGTATACCATTTTACTTTAAATAAAAAGGGCAGTACTCTTCTGATCGGGGTACCCCGATCAGAAGAGTACTGGTGCACGGATTTTGATTTGTTGGTTTTTCATTTTTTCATCATTTCTTTTGTTTCCCTTAACCGGTACGATTCACCATTCATATTTACCAGATGTGCCTTATGAGTCAACCTGTCTACCAAAGCGGCGGTGAGTACCGCATCACCAAAGATCTCCTCCCACCGGTCGAATCCCAGGTTTGTTGTTATGATGGTTGACTTACGACCTGCACGAAGCGAGAGATGATTAAACAGCAGTTCAGCTCCTTGTTTATCAAAAGAGATATAGCCAAACTCATCACATATCACCAGATCATATTTTTCAAACCGCAGTTCCATCTGTCGCAGGGTTCGCTGTGCGTGTGATTCGCGCAATTGGGTAAGCAGCCCGTGTACGGTGGTAAAATAAACTTTGTACCCTTGCAGACAGGCTTTCAGCCCAAGTCCGGTAGCAATATGAGTTTTGCCTGTTCCCGGATTTCCTGCCAATATGATATTTCTTCCAGAAGCCACAAAATCAAGTCGTTCAAGCAAGGTGAGTTTTTCTGATGCATCAACCGGGAGTAAATCCCGCTTTAAATCGTGCAGGTATAATTTAGCTGGAAAACCTGCCTGCCTGATCTGTGCTTTCTTCCGGTTTTCCAAGCGGGTATCATATTCCCGTTCCATTAACCGCAAAAGGAATGTTTCATAGTCTGCACTTTCTTTGGCCGCATCACGGGCCACCTGTTCAAACTCGTTTCGGAAAACAGGTAATCTGAGTTCTTTACTGTACTGGATGATTTCTGATTTTATTTCGCTTTGCAATTTCATTTCTTTTTCAGTTGTTTTAATTCATTAATAATGCAGCAGCCTGCTTGAGTTGTTCTAAGGCCATATAAGCCGTTTGGCTATATGCGGCAATCGGTTTTGTATCTTCCTCTGGATTATTTCCCAGAAGGGCCGTTAGCTTCTCTGTGGTTATACTTTGGGGACAAAGGCTAACCAATCGCGAAACGGTGGCTTTCAGGTTTTCTTCACTGATTTCATGCTTGCGGCAATAGTGGAGCAGGTCAATAAAGTCTCGGGGAGCATCGGTATAAAATTGCTGGTATAATTGTTTCAGGTATGGCCGGCATGTAAGGGCAACACTCCCGTTCAATGCACCGGGTTTCTGCCTGAGGGTGTCCAGATAATGTTCAATATCGATGATCCACTGGTGCTTGCTGTAATCACGCTGGTGCGATCCAACGAGTTTGTTTTCGAAGTAAGCTTCAATGGCATTGCTAAATATTTTAACATCAACAAAACACCCAACCAGCTTTTCTGATACCGAATAACGGTTGGTGCAGTGACTGATCGTAGCGTATTTATCGACCCGGAGTTGTGCTGATTCGGAGCATGCCAACGGACCGCTGTGTTGCCATAAAAGGCCTTTTTCATCAGCAAACATTTCCATGGCAGTTCGACCTGTTAATTGCTGTTTGGCTTGATTTACTTTGCTGATGATTGTTTCGAGGTATTGCCGGGCCTGTTCAAAACTGGCAAAGTCGCTTTTAAAACCAAACGCTTTTCTGCGAATGTATTCTACACTACGCTCAACATGCCCTTTTTCGTTTCCGCTGTAGGCATTACAAAAACGATGGACAAACTGGTAGTGCCCCTTGAGCTGGAGCAATGCCCTGGTAGGCTCCTTTTCGTGTTTACCTACAAATTTGGCAACAGCAACACGCATATTGTCATAAACCATCTGGTGGTAAACACCATCTGTATGCTCAAAAAAGGAAACATGTGATTCCATAAAAGCCAGGGTATCCTGACGTTTAAAAATCATGGCATAGCGATAATTACTATAAGCAGAGGTAAATACAGCAAGTTGAAAACGCAACAGATGTCCATCTATATTTAGTTTAATCTCGCCCCAATCAAACTCACATACTGAACCTGGCTCATACTGCTGACGGATAAAAGCCTCCGGAAGGTTGACTGATTTTCCTAACTTTTCCCTGATGTAATTACATACAGTGGTGTAGCCAATATTGAAACCTTGTTCATGAAGTAATTGCAATATATCTATATTCTTCAGTATTTGCTTGCGCATGCCCTGTGCTACTTTCTTGCCGTTTACTTCAAGCTGGGCATCTATAAAAGACTGTACTTCATGAGTCAGGCGAACTTTGCTTCTTGCCCCTACCCGATAAAGAGGTTGATTTGAAAGATAAGTCGAAAGTGCAGTTTCTGGATTCGTTGATTCCTTTTGAAGGTTCTCGTAATCCTCTATATACTTTTTTATTGTCTTGCGGCTGATCTGTAATTCTCGTGAGATTTGTCGGTGACTTTTGCCTTCACGATGGCTCCGAATAATGATTTCTTGTTTTGTATACATACTTATCATGCTTTATAAACGAGTTTTTATCCTCGTTCTGTTAATGACTAAGTGGTATACTTTTCGATTGAAAGGTGGGGTACTTCTTGAGTGAAATAAACACTTTGAGCAGCATCTGAACAAGAAAAACCGATGGGTAGTTTTAGCTGAATTGATTCCATGGGATGAGATTTGCAATCTTTACCTGAAGCATGTTGGAGTTGCCACAACTGGCAGGCCAGCTATAAGCCCCAGAGTTGTAATAGCCTCCCTGATCATAAAGCATATGTGTAATCTGGATGACCGTGAGACAGTTGACCAGATTTCAGAAAACATGTACATGCAATACTTCTTAGGCTACTCATCCTTTACACCAGAAGCACCTTTTGATGCTTCGTTATTTGTTGAGTTCCGCAAGCGATTAGGAATGGATAGCTTAAATGCCATTAATGAAAAAATAATTGCACTGAAAACTAAAATGACTGAACTCCAAAGACGTTACAGTCATAGATAAAGATTCAGATAATGATAAAAAAGATGATTCTGAAGCTAACAATAACATTAGCAACAAAGGGAGGGTCATCTTCGATGCGACTGCATGCCCTCAGAACATTGCTTATCCAACAGATCTGGATTTATTATCAACTGCCAGAAAGAAGTCTGAGGAGTTGATAGATGTACTTTATAACCCCTCGCTGCACGAAAAGAAACCCAGAACCTATCGTCAGGTTGCCCGCAAACGCTATTTGAAAACAGCTCAAAAAAAGAATAAACGGCGCCAGGAAACCCGCAAAGCAATAGCAAGTCAACTTCGTTTTTTAAAGCGTAATTTCAATTCCATTAACCGTCTTCTCAATTCATACTCTACGATACCTCTGAACCCTAAAAATTATAAATACCTGTTGGTAATCACTATGCTTTATCAGCAGCAGAAAAAGATGTATGATGATAAAACACATTCTGTCGAGGACAGGATTGTCAGCATTCACCAGCCACATGTGAGACCAATTGTAAGAGGCAAGGCACAGGCAAAGGTTGAGTTTGGTTCAAAGATTCATGTTTCTATTGTTGATGGCATCTCATTTCTGGACCAGATAAGCTGGGATGCTTTTAATGAAGGAAGCCAGATGATGGAATATGTTGAAAAGTACCATCAGCGTTTTGGATTTTATCCGCGCGAGTTACTTGCTGACCAGATCTATTGTACCCGCGCCAATCGGGCAGCATTGAAAGAAAAGGGCATCAGGCTAATAGCCAAGCCTCTTGGACGTCCCTCGGCAGTGCAGATTCACGTAAGACCGGGAGAGCGTAATCCAATCGAAGGTAAATTTGGTCAGGCTAAAACAGCATATGGATTAAACCGTATAAAAGCCAGGCTGATGAATACCAGTGAATCATGGATTGCCAGCATCATTTTGGTGCTTAACCTGGTCAAATTGGCCGGGGTGGCACTCCCGTGCCTTTTAATCAGGCGGGTAGAAAGTTTTTCAGCAAGAATGAATGAGATCTTTTTAAAAGAAATTGCAACTCCTAAAGAGATATACTACAAAATGTATAGTCAAATAGGAAAACCTAACAGAATTAATTATAGAATCATGGCCTGAGTTTTTCAGCAGGCCCTATAATAGTGAATGAAGATAATTCGCTGAATCTATGAGACCAATTTTTCTGAATCTATCTAAAACCTGAAATTCATCTAAATCGGGATTGGTGCGATTAAGCACCAACTCTTTAAACGCCTGTACAGCTAATTCTTGATTTAGATCTATTATATCTGTTATAAAATCGTCTACACTTTTTGCCTTAAGACCAAAAGACGCCAAATATTCTTCAGGAAAATCTCTCAGATTATTTGTTACAATGGCATTAGCATTTATTTTAATAGCTGCCGCAAGAACATGTCTGTCTTTTAAATCGGGAAGTTCAAGTCCCTCAATTAAAGATTCGTAATTTTCAACCAATGCGTCCGGAAAAGCCAATTGAGCTTTATTTATTCTTTTGTCTGCCTCTTCTTCCAAAATTCCTTTTCGAATCATTACATCCTTCCATTCGTCAAAGATGTGTTTGCTCCATTTTGGTGTATATAATTCATAATAAGCAAACCAAAACAGCAAATCACGAATGTCAATGGGATAAATTACATTCGTATCTAACACACAGGTAAATCTTACACTATGAATCATATAATCCAGATTCTTCGTCTAACTTCATCATGTCAATTAATAATTGCTTCTGCCTGGCCTTCAACTCCTTTTTATATTTTACAACGTCCTCATATCGTATTCTTCTGTGTTTACCCACTTTAGTATAATTAATTTCTCCCTTTTCAAGAAGTTTAATTAAATAGGGTCTTGAACATCCCAAAAGCTCTGCTGCTGCCTGAGTTGTCATTTCAGTTGCAATAGGTACAATTGAAATGAGTCTGCCCTTACTTGTTTCTTCAAGAATCTTAGCTAAAAGCTTTAAAGCATTTAATGGAACTCTGATTTTTTCAGAAGTTTCTTC
>CAVVFN010000001.1:0-434923 GCA_963747515.1 uncultured Prolixibacteraceae bacterium | reverse complement strand
CAGCCCATTGCCCAAAGAAAAGACTTTTATGTTTTTTACCTGCTATGTGCAACGACATCGAAACCGCCATTGAGCCGATTGCTGCCCATAAAAATATATCAGAAGGGATTTTTGCAGTTTCACTTTCAATTCGTGTGGCAAGCTTCCCTTCGCGCCGGCCTTGTTTTTTTGATGGTTGCATGTGTGGAAGATTTTAATTTTGCAAAGTATCTCAAAATTCATGCCTCTACGTTTCAATTAAATTTTAATTTAAAGACGCAAAAGATTAGTAGTTATTGTAGAAGCAATTCATCATCAAAAAATATTTACATGGAATTTTTTTTGAGATGGTTTAAATTGCAGCCATTCAAGTGCCCAAATTGCTATTAAAATTACTGGCAAATAATTTGAGCATTAAGTGCAAACTTTTTATTATGAAAATTCTCAGACATTTTATTGCAGTGTTCGCCGTCGTTTTGTTTTTTACAGCTTGTCAATCTACTCCTAACCATTTGCATGAGCCTGTAAATTCTACAGAGTCTGGTTCTTCTGCTGCATCGGGTGATGGAAGCGTTTCTGACACCTTGAATCCGGTACAACCTAATGGTATAGACACTTCAGGAGAGCAAACCGGGCGTATGACCAGTACTACTGCAGCGCAGGGATTGCCTAAAGCGTCGGCTGCTGATAGTACTAAATAAGTTACTCGTAAATAAATTCATAATTCATCCTTATGCCATTTCTAATGGAAGGGCTTTGGGTATTGCAGTAAACGAACTTTAAATGTGAATTTTTATTTTGCCAATATCCATGCGTAAAATTTTTTTTCTTCCATCTGAAATTTGCAGTGTACAAGAGTGTAATTATAAATTCATTTTTTTGATTCCGTGAAATCTTTAAATTTGAATATGGTAAATGCCGGGATGTTTGTCTTTTTTGTGCTTCTTTCTATTTAGAAAAAGTTTTCTAAATTGTGTAATTCCTTCAAGAAAAGGTTTTTTGTAATCAATCCTAATATTAAATATAAACTCATGTCCAAAAAAGCACTGATTTTTCTTTCCGCACTAATGGTTGCCGGTTTGATTCTTTTTTGTAAACCGGTTTTGGCACAACAGGAAAATGTACTTACTACAGCGGAAAAACAAGATGGCTGGCAATTGCTTTTCAATGGAAAAGATTTGACCGGCTGGCATTCTTATCTTGAAAAAGGACCAGGAAAAGCATGGCAGGTTCACGATGGGATGATCATGCTCAACAAGAATTCAAAAAGTGTTTATGATGATTTTGCAGATCTGGTAACTGATGCCGAATATGAAAACTTCGATCTTAAATTAGAATGGAAAATGGAGCCGTGCGCCAACAGCGGCGTGATGTTTTATGTAAATGAAGATCCGAAATATAAAACTACTTATGAAACAGGGCCGGAAATGCAAATTACGGATTTGTCCTGCCTTTATACTTCTAACCATAGCGAAATTAGTGATAGCCGCATCAACATGCACCGTGCAGGCGCACTTTATGACCTGGCTCCTGCAGACACAGAATGGGTGGAGGCAGCGCCTAAATGGAACCAGTATGAAATCATTGCCAACAATGGTCATGTACAATTTTTTCAAAACGGGCATAAGGTAGTTGACACCGAATTTTGGGATAACAACTGGAGGAAAAATATCTCCCGCACGAAGTTTAATCAATGGCCTGATTTCGGAACATTCAGGAAAGGACATATTTCTTTGCAGGGCACAGAAGATGGCAAATTATGGTTCCGAAATATAAAAATAAAGACATTTAGATTTGGTCCTGCCGGCTAAAAAAATGTTTTATTATTCATTTCTTACACATGTGATGTTGCTTAACGTGGCGTTCGATAAAGCATAAAACAAAAAATAAATAAAGTAGTTATGAAAAAATTCATTGGCAGGAGGAAGTTCATAAAAGACTCGGCTTTAACTGCGGCAGCCTTTACTATTGTACCAAGCCATGTATTAGGCGGCAAGAAACATTTAGCTCCGAGTGATAAATTGTATATCGCCTGTGTGGGATGTGGTGGTGAAGCCCAAAATGATATTGAGCATTATGCTTATGCACCTAAAAAAAATGCTGTGATTGCATTTCTTTGCGATGTGGACGACCGAATGTCTGACCCGCGAAGGAAGGAATTTCCGAAAGCAGGATTTTATCATGATTGGAGGGAAATGTTTGATAAAGAACATAAAAATTTTGACGCTGTTTCTGTAGCTATTCCTGATCATAACCACGCAATTGTAGGCCTGAATGCCATGAAATTGAATAAGCATTTATACCTGCAAAAACCATTAACTCATGATATTTATGAAGCACGGGTGCTTACAGAAGCTGCCAGAAAATATAAAGTAGTAACCCAAATGGGAAACCAGGGTGCCTCATTTGACGGAATGAGAACCTTAAAAGAATGGTTTGACGCAGACTTAATCGGAGATATTACGCATGTATACAACTGGACTAACCGCCCTGTGTGGCCACAAGGAATTCCCTGGCCAACAGACAGGCCATCTGTTCCGAAAGAATTGAATTGGGATCTTTGGCTGGGCACGGCTCAGCAAACTGATTACATTGACAACCTCGTTCCTTTTAATTGGCGCGGATGGTGGCGATTTGGAACCGGGGCTTTGGGTGATATGGCCTGTCATATTATCGGGCCGTCATTTAAATTGTTAGGGCTTGGTTATCCGACTGAAGTAACGTGTGACGCGACAACGATTTATACCGGTGTTTTTAAAGAGGCAGATGACCCTATGAGTATTCCACCTTCCAGCAGGCTTCGCTACACATTTAAAAGGGACAATGGGAAAGAGTTGAAGCTTTACTGGATGGATGGTGGCATGTTACCCGAACGCCCTGATGAGTTAGATCCTGACGTAAACCTGAATGATGCATTGGCTGGTGTACCCAAATTAGGTGATTATGAAGGGGGAACTTTGTTTATTGGGAAGAACGGAAAAATATCCTGTGGTTGGGGTGGACGTGATCCAAGGTTGCTGCCGCTTTCACTTAACAATACAATTGATGTACCCAAAAAATATCCACGGGTTGAAGGATCTGGCAATGGTCACTGGTGGCAATGGGTGGACGCTGCTATTGCCGGTTATCATAACGATTATAAGGGAAATGCTGCCCTTCCGGTCCTGGGACAGGAAAAAGCTTATGTAGATTCTCCAATCGATGATTATGGAGGCCCACTTACAGAAACCGTTTTGATGGGTAATCTTTTATTGCGAAGTTTTGGAATTCGCGTAAAAACAAAAAGGCACGATCCGGTTTATGGCGATGTAGAAGATATTACAACTCCTGGCCGTTATATTTCTTACAAATGGGATGGTGAAAATATGCGTATCACCAATTTTGAACCCGCGAATCAATTTGTAAAAAGAGAATACAGAAAGGGGTGGGGAGAATTAAAATTATAATTATTTGTTCGTTTACTGTTTTTTTACTCAAAGAATTCTTAACAGGATTCTGTTTCAACTGGCTAATAATTAATTTTTAAATTCATAGAATTCCTTTTTAGTTTCTACCAAATCTTATTACAATGAATATATTTCTAACTTTTTTTGGTATTTAATAAACAAAGTGTGTAAATTACACTTTGAATTTTTATTTACGTTCAATTTTAATTACTTGATTATGGGAAAAAAACTTCTCCTCAGCGGACTGTTTCTGTTCTGCTGTATTTTACAAACCATGGCTCAGCAAAGAACTATAACCGGAAAGGTTACTGCCTCTGACAGTACTGCTTTAGCTGGCGTTTCAGTAATGGTTGTAGGTCAAAAAACTGGTGTTACTACGTCATCTGACGGAACCTTTACTATCAATGTCCCTCAAAGTGCAAAAGCCTTGCAATTTAGTTACGTTGGGTTTGAACCTAAAACTGTAGATATATCAACTGCTACAAATGTAAATGTTGAATTAGTCAATTCTGCGGCAAGTCTTACAGACGTGGTGGTGGTAGGTTATGGAACTACAAGAAGGCGGGACTTAACCGGAGCTATTACTTCTATTAAAGCAAAGGATTTTAACCAGGGGGCTATTGCAGCACCAGACCAACTTCTTCAGGGTAAGGTTTCCGGCCTGGAAATTACTACTAACAATGGTCAGCCCGGAGCTGCTTCAACCATTAAAATACGGGGAAATAATTCTATAAGAGCTGGTAATAACCCGTTGTATGTAGTTGATGGAGTTCCATTGGACGGTAGAACCGCAAAGCCGGGATTGAATTTTGGTGGTTCAGGCCTTGATTTTGGTACAACGCCGGAATCAAATCCTTTACTTTACATTAACCCAAATGATATAGCGCAGATTGATGTATTAAAGGATGCTTCTTCCACTGCAATTTATGGTTCAAGAGGAGCAAATGGTGTTATTATTATTACTACTAAAAGGGGATCCTCCGGTGGAACTAAAGTAGAATTCGGGACAAAATTTGGCGTTAACGCTGGATATATGCATAAATATAAAGTCTTATCTACAAGCCAGTTTAGAACCGCGCTACATACCTATAGCCTGGATACATTATCAAACTCTCTTGATCATGGCGGATCTGTAGATGCTTTAAAAGCCATTACGCAAAGTTCATTATCACAAGCATATAACCTGGCATTAAGTGGCGGAAATGAAAGAGGAAAATTTCGTGTATCATTTCTGGGATCTCAGGATTTTGGATTTATAAAGAAAACTTCCTTAGATAAATATCTAGGAAATTTTGCCGGCGAATATAAATTTTTAGACAATCGGTTGTCAATAAATTTTGATGTTATCGCGGGGCACACCACCGAAAATATGGGCCTTATAAGTAATACAGCAGGAGCTGGAGGTAATTTAATGGCTTGGGCACTTAACTGGAATCCTACGGCACCATTTACTACCAGTAACGGACTTTTCGCCAATGCGGTAAATTCAGTGCCTAACCCTTTGGCAGTTATTGAAGGTTATAATGATGTCTCTAACGTAAACGTATTCCTGGGCAACATTTCTGCTTCCCTTAAAATTACAAAAGGCCTCGAATATAAATTTTTATATGCGATTAATCATGGCACCGGGAAAAGAAATACAAATATAGATGGTTGGATAGACGGTATTAATAGCGTATCAGGGATCGGAGATGCAGCCATTTCAGATGCATTTTTGACCTCTGAAACATTTACTCATACCTTAACTTACAATACCGATTTGACTCAAAATCTTTCTATGGAAGCCCTGGCAGGATACGAGTACTGGAAAACGAATTATGGGAATTCATCTGTTTTTGCTTCCCAATTTAATACTAATCTTGATCAGCAAAACAGAATACCTATTCTTTATACGAGCTTTTTCCAAAACGCAAAAACTCAAAATCCTTTAGTAACTTTTGTTGATCCTACTACTGAAATCCAATCATACTTTGGTAGGGTGAATCTTAATTTATCACGTAAGTATTATTTAACTGCAACTATCAGGGGTGATGGATCCAGCAAGTTTGGGAAAAACAATAAATACGGATACTTCCCTTCTGTAGGTGCTAAGTGGACGATAAGTAATGAAGACTTTTTGAAATCAAATATGGTAATATCAAATTTAGGTTTACGGGCATCGTGGGGAATCACCGGAAACCAGGAGTTTCCGGCAGGCGCGGCGCAGGAGCAATTTAATTCAGGTTCCTATAATAGCATTGGCCAAAGCAATGTTGCCAATCCTGATTTGAAATGGGAACAAACTACTCAAATAAATGTAGGATTAGATTTCGCACTATTGAAGAGTAGAATTTATGGTTCTATTGATTATTATCATAAAAATACCACCGATATTCTTTTCCAAAGCACAGCAATTCAACCAGCGCCTGCCTCTATTTTCTTTATCAATCTACCCGCACATTTGATCAACTCAGGGGTCGAGTTATCGTTAGGAGGTACCATAGTTTCTAATTCCAAATTTTCATGGGATGCACAAATTAATATGGCACATAATAAAAACATGCTAACTGATTTTAAACAGGCGAACATAGCAACGGCCCAGGTAAGTGGCCAGGGAGTTTCGGGTACATTGGCTCAGATCATTGGAAATGATCATCCGGTTAATGTTTTTTATCTAAAAAAATTCAGTGGATTTGATCAAAATGGCCAGCAAATAATCGCAGACCAACCTACTTTTATGGGAGACCCAAATCCTAGTTTGTTATATGGATTTTCAACTACATTAAAATACAATAAACTATCACTGGCACTAAATGCAAGTGGTGCATCAGGTTTTTATATATATAATAATACATTCAATAGTGTAACTAATATTAGTAATCTTCAAAATGGGAAAAATGTAGATGCATCTATTATTGGATCCAAGGAGAACATTAATGCGAGTGTTGCAGTATCAAGCAGATATCTTGAAAAAGGTGATTATATAAAATTAAGAAACGTTACACTTACATATGCTTTTGGAGACCTGGGTAATTACATTAAAAATTTGAACGTTTTTGTGAGCGGCTCTAATCTTTTTGTTATTACAAAATTTACCGGATTTGATCCCGAAGTAGACGTTGACAAAAATCAAAATGGCTATCCCTCAAGAAATATAGAATACATACCCTATCCTACACCACGAGTAATAAATTTTGGTTTTAATATGTCATTATAAAAAAATTAAAAATCATAAATTATGAATTTATATAAATTAATAAAGTTTCCCCTTTCTTTAAGTGTTGTAGTTATGATGGGATCGGGGTGTACCAAACTTAATCAAAATCTGAATAGTACCTTGACGAACGAACAGGCAACTAATGCCTTAGGTGCTAACGGAACTCAATTATTATTACAAACTGCTTATAATGATGTGGGTGGTCCATTCTCTGACCCTGGAAGGATTTCCGCTCTGGAAGAAGTAACCGCTGATGAAAGTGTGGTACCTACTCGTGCGGGAGACTGGGATGATAATGGCAAATGGCGTGCCTTAAAACTTCAGACTTTTGGACCCGAAGGTGTAGATGTCATCATAAATGCGTATAACGATTTAAATAAATTAAATTTCGATGCTACAAACGTTTTAGCTTTTTCTCCTACTAAGGGACAAGCTGCTGAAGCGAGGTTTCTTAGAGCGTTTTCTCTATACAAACTTTTAGATCTTTTTGGCCAGTTTCCTTTTAGAAATCCGGGTGACAATTTATTAAACGCTCCTAAAGTATATGCTGGGGATAGTGCAGTTAACTTTATTATAAGTGAATTAACGGCAATTATTCCTGATCTTCCTCCATCGAATGGAATGGATAAAGCGAATGTTGACGCAGCCAATACACTATTAATGAAATTATATTTAAACCGTGGCGCCTTTGTCAACAGAGAAGCCCCAACTTTTGATGATGCAGATATGCAGAAGGTCATTACTCTCGGTAATGCGATTATCAATAGTGGTAAATATTCATATAGCGCTAACTATTTTGATAATTTTAGTGCAACTAATTCCAGTTCGAAAGAAGTAATATTTGCCGCTCCTAATACGTCTGGCGTTTCTACTAATAATACGGGAATACATAATATGTGGTGGGCTACTTTGCATTATAATTCTTATAAGCCATTAGCTCCACAAAGTGGCTGGAACGGATTCTCAACTACTGCTGATTTTTATAATTCTTTTGGAATAAAGGGTACGCCCACTGAAACTCCTGCGGATACATCACTGGACCAAAGAATCGGTGGAAGATATTATAAAGGAGTTACAGATGTTTCCGGACTGAGAACAGGATTACTAATTGGGCAGCAATATTATGCAGATGGCTCGAAGGTAAAAGACAGGAAAGGCAATTTATTAATTTTCAATACCAATTTCTCGCCGGATTTGAAAGAAACAGGCCCTCTTTTGGAAGATGTGGGTATTCGTGTTTTAAAATATTTGCCTGACTTTTCAGGAAATGGAAAAAACTATGGTGGTGGCACTTCCGGAAACTGGTGTATGTTATACAGGTATTCGGATGTTGTTTTAATGGTTGCTGAGGCAAAGATGCGGGCTTCATCTCCCGATAATGCAGGAGCTTTGGCAATGGTAAATGATTTAAGATCGGCCAGGAAAGCTGCGCCTATGACCAGCATGGTATTGCTTAATCCGGATAATTTGAATGATCCAAATACTTTATTGGCTGAAAGAGGCAGAGAATTGTATTGGGAATTAATGCGGAGAACGGATTTGATCCGCTTTGGAATGTTTATGAAAGCGTGGTATTTAAAACCCGCCTCTGATGCTACACACCTGGTATTTCCTATACCTGCTACTGCGTTAGCCGCAAACCCTAACTTAAAACAAAACCCGGGGTATTAAAAGAAAAATTATGATTTTTATAAAGGCCATTAGTTACTAATGGCCTTTATAATTATTCTATCTTTATTCACGCCTAAAATATTTAATTTATAAGATTATGCGTTTGCGTAACGTTTCAATTCTTACCCTACTCTCTCTACTAGGAATAATCATTTCGTGTAATAAAAAAAAGAAACTCCATTATTTCAATTAATGGAAAACACAGGAATTAATTTTGATAATAAGGTAACAGACGGTAAGCTGGAAAACAGCTTTCTTTTCAGAAATTTTTATAATGGCGGTGGTGTGGCAATTGGGGACCTTAATAATGATGGATTGGCTGATGTAGTATTTACTTCTAACATGGGAGAAAATAAAATCTATCTCAATCAGGGAAATTTTAAATTTGAGGATGTTACTGCAAAATCAGGCTTTCGGCAAGATAGCATGTGGAGTACCGGTGTTACACTTGTTGATATTAATAATGATGGCTGGCTTGATATTTTTATTTGTAATTCGGGGCACATGTCCAATGGTAACAGGCGGAATAAACTCTACATCAATAACCACGATCTGACTTTTACAGAGGAGGCTCATAAATATAACCTGGATATTAGTGGCTATACTACGCAGGTTTCTTTTTTTGACTATGACGGAGATGGCGATTTGGATTGCTTTATGATTAACAACAGCCCCATTCCTGTAAATACATTGAACAATACCAATGAACGCGATCTTCCCGGATTCTGAATGGAATGTAGCTGAATTTTTAAAAGGAGGCGGCAATCATTTATACCGAAATGATAATGGTCATTTTACGGAAGTTACTACCCAGGCTGGTATTCATAGTAGTTTAATTAGTTTTGGGTTGGGCGTATCTGTGGGGGACATTAATGGAGATGGCTGGCCTGATGTGTATGTTTCCAACGACTCCTACGAACGAGATTATTTATATATCAATCAAAAAAACGGAACCTTTAAAGACGAAACAGACGACTGGTTGCAACACATGAGCATGTCATCAATGGGTGCTGATATAGCCGATATTAATAATGATGGCTATCCCTGAAATTTTCACAACCGATATGCTTCCTGAAAATGATTACCGGTTAAAAACCATGGGTTCTTTTGATGATATTGATCAGTTCAACAGTAAATTAAAATCAGGATTCTCTTATCAATATGTGAAGAATTGTTTACAGTTGAATAATAAAAATGGAAAGTTTTTAGACATTGCGAATTATAGCGGAGTATCAGCGACTGACTGGAGTTGGGGCGCTCTGTTATTTGATGCCGACAACGATGGCTACAATGATATTTATGTATGCAATGGCGTAAACCGGGATGTTACCAATCTTGATTTTATGCAATTTTTTGCCAATGATGTTATTCAAAAAATGGTTCTTAGTGGCAAAAAAGAAGGAGTGGATCAAATGTTAAAACATATTCCACAAAATCCATTAAAAAATTATGCCTTCAAGAATCTTGGCAATTTGAAATTTCAGGATGTAGGCGATTCCTGGGGATTTACTCAACCATCTTTTTCAAATGGCGCTGCTTATGGAGATCTTAATAATGATGGTGCATTGGATCTTGTGTTGAATAATGAGAACGGGCTGGCTTTTGTTTACAAAAACAATTCAAGGACTATAAATAAAAATAATTATCTCGGTATCTTTTTGAAAGGGAATGATAAAAACACTTTTGCCATTGGCAGTGAAATAAAATTGTATATTGGAAATCAAATTCTAAATCGGGATGTAATACCGAGCCGGGGATTTCAATCTTCTGTAGATTACAAGCAAATTATCGGGTTAGGGAAATCTAAAAAGATTGATTCGATGATAATGATGTGGCCAGACCGAGCGTATTCTAAATATATTAATCCGCCTATTGATACCGTTTGGTAATCCATCAACCATCTAATTGCAAAATTGTATTCCGATACTCTCACAGCTCTCTAATAGCCACTTTTTTTGAGCCTGTAAAAAGTGATTTCGAAAAGCATCAGGAAGATGATAATATTGATTTTTATTATGAAAAAAATATCCCTGAAATGCTTTCCAGGGAAGGACCAAAAGCGGCTGTTGGCGATGTAAACGGTGATGGGCTTAGATGATATTTATATTGGCGGTACAAAAGGATCATTCCGGGCCAATTATATCTCCAGACCCAATCGGGACAATTTGTAAAAAAGAAAGAACCTGTCTTTGACCAATATTCTGATTTTGAAGACGAGGCTGTCTTGTTTTTTGATGCAGATAATGATGGTGATCTTGATCTGTATGTGGGCCCGGCGGAAATGGAGATCCCCCCTACAGCAGGCAAATGCAAAGCCGGCTGTATAAAAATGATGGTAAAGGAAATTTCACAATTGATGTGAATGCTTTTCCTCCTAATGGAATGAATATCGGAGTGGCGATTGCTTATGATTTTAATCATGATGGCTATTCTGATCTTTTTGTTGGAGGCAGAAGTTATCCCAGGAATTATGGCGTTTCACCTTCCAGTTATCTTTATGTAAATGATGGCCATGGCCATTTTAAGGATATTGCCAAAACAAAAAATCCGGATATCGCAAATATCGGAATGGTGACAGGAGCAGTGTGGGCCGATGTTACAGGAGATTCTTCCAAAGAATTAATTATTACCGGCGAATGGATGGCGCCCCGAATTTTCTCTTATAATAATGGTGATCATTTTGTAGAAATTAAATCGAACCTGAATAAATTATTTGGTTTGTGGCAAACGGTTACTGCTGTCAGATGTAAATGGTGATGGTAAAATGGATCTGATTTTTGGGAATATAGGAGAAAATTTTTATTTAAAACCCGATTCAGCTAATCCTGTAAAATTATGGATTGAAGATTTTGATCAAAGTAATAATATAAATAAGATCCTTACCTACACCATCAACAAAAAGGATATGCCCGTTTTTCTAAAGCGTAACCTGGAGGATGAAATTCCATCAATAAAAATTCAAAATCTGAACTATGAAGACTTTGCCAAAAAATCAATCCAGGATTTGATTTCCGGCTGAAGTATTACAAAAAGCAACAATAAAAGAATTCAATTATCCTTCTTCAATTGTGGCAATTAATCAGGGAAACGGTAATTTTAAAATCAAAAAATTACCACGAATGGCACAACTTTCTTCAATTAACTCCATTCTTCCAATGGATATTGATGGAAATGGCTCTCCGGATTTAGTGATTGGTGGGAACTTATATACCTTTCTTCCACAATTTGGAAGATTAGATGCAAGTTTTGGAGAGCTTGTTATTGAATGATGGGAAAGGAAATTTTAAATGGGTTGATCAAAAAGAAACAGGATTGAATGTAAAAGGGATGGTAAGAGATGTTGTGAAAATTCCAGGTAAAAATATCCCTGAAATTTTATTCCTCATAAATGATCAATACCCCGCTTTATATAAATTAAAGGATGGCTTAGAAAAATAAACAGCCTGTATTCGTACAACGATGATTCAACTTATCTCTTTACTATATTCCAATTGGCGCAAAAATTGGCTGTTATTAATTAAATTCTTCTATATCACTTTTGAGGCTTTTATTGTTTTTATTTTTCTTTCCGGCTGCAAAACCAAAACACAATTGCCACCTGTATTTGAATTGATGAATAATACAGCAAACCGGTTTGCAATTCGAAAATAAACTTACACCAACACAAGAATTTAATATTTTTAAATACCTATATTTTTATGATGGCGCAGGAATCGGTGCAGCGGATTTTAATAATGATGGAAAAATAGATTTGTTTTTTGCATCCAACCAGGGAGCCGATAAATTATATCTCAACCAGGGAAGTTTGAAATTTAAAGATGTAACTCACGGAAGCCCAGATTCCTGAAGATGGAGGCTGGTCAACCGGTGTTTCAGTTGTTGATATTAATAATGATGGTTTGCTCGATATTTATATTTGCAGGGTGGGGCATTATCAAACTTTGCATAGTCACAACCAATTACTGATATGCCAGGGGATTGATAAAAATGGGATTCCTTATTATAAAGATGAAGCCCACCAATACGGTTTAGATTTTTCCGGTTTTAGCACACAGGCTGTTTTTTTCGATTATGATGGTGATGGATACCTCGATATGTATCTATTGAATCACACCATTCACCAAAATGGTACTTTTGGACCCGAGAGATAAATTACTGAAAATTAAAAACCCATATTCAGGCGACAGGCTTTATCAGTAATAACGGGAATAATACCTTTACAGATGTTACTGACAAAGGCAGGAATATACAGCACCATTTTAGGATATGGATTGGGTGTTTGTGTTTCGGATATTAATCTTGATGGATGGCCGGATATTTATGTGGGCAATGATTTTCATGAAAATGATTATCTCTATATTAATCAACACAATGGAACTTTTAACGAGGATTTGAATAATGAAATAATGCATACAAGCCGTTATACGATGGGAGTGGATGTTGCAGACCTGAACAATGATGGGTATCCGGAAATTGTCTCTATGGACATGTTGCCCCAGGATCCGCAAATCGGAAAAAGAGCGCTTGGCGAAGGCGAATATGATCTCTTTCATAGTATAATTGATTATGGATACAATTATCAATACTCAAGAAACAATCTTCAATTTAACCGGCGTAATGGAAAATTTAGTGAAGTTGGTTTGTACTCCGGAATGTTTTCAACTGATTGGTCATGGGCGCCTTTATTAATGGATTTTGATAATGACGGCTTGAAAGATTTGTTTGTATCGAATGGGATTTCCAAAAGATTGAATGACATTGATTATATCAATTACGTTTCGGGTGATGCCTTGCAAACGAAAATGCGCACTGATCAACTAAGTGGTGACGATATGTCGTTGATCAATAAACTTCCGGAAACAAAAATACTCAACCGGTTCTTTGAAAACAAGGGCGATTTGGCTTTTAAGGATATTGGGAATGAAATAAGTGGCAATGAAACATCTTATTCAAACGGCGCAATCTATGCAGATCTGGACAATGATGGCGATTTGGATATTGTTGTCAACAATATAGATCATCCGGCTTTTCTTTATAGGAACACAACCAATGATAAAACGCCCAGGCCTTATCTCGATATAAAATTGAAAGGCCCGGAAAAAAACGTAAACGCAGTTGGAGCCAAAATACTGGTTTTTGCAAACGGGAGAATTAGATCTTATGAAAATTATCCCGTTCGGGGGTTTATATCGAGCATGCAAATACCTATTCATATTGGGCTGTTTAAAACGAAGGTGGATTCTATGTTACTCGTTTGGCCCGATAACACTTACCAACAGGTTCGCTATTCAAAAATGAACCAATTGATAACGATTGCCTATCAGAAAAATCTTCCAAAGTTTGATTATGCAAGTATTACTTCTCATTGGAAGAATCCTGCAAGGCCTATGGAAGATATTACTTCAAAATCCAACCTTTTATACAAACACGAAGAAAATTCATTCCAGGAATTTAATCGTGAATCACTAATACCACACATGCTTTCTACAGAAGGGCCTGCATTAGCGGTTTGCGATATCAACCAGGATGGACTGGAGGATGTTTTTATCGGTTCTTCTAAATGGAAGAAACCTGCTGTTTTTATACAAAACAAAGCAGGGAAATTTATTAAAACCGGTCAACCTGCTTTAGATAGCGACAGTACTTACGAAGATGTAGGAGCTTGCTTCGCCGATGTCAATAATGATAAATTTCCCGATTTAATAGTTGCCAGCGGCGGTAATGAATTTTACGGTGATGACACTATGTTGACTCCACGGGTTTATCTCAATAATGGAAAGGGTGTTTTTTATAAACGTGAAAATGCTTTTGACAGTTTGTTTGTAAATGCTTCCTGCGTAAAACCTTTCGATTTTAATGGTGATGGGAATATGGATTTGTTTGTTGGAGGAAGATCGGTTCCGTGGAAATATGGGCAAATTCCCAAATCTTACTTATTGCAAAATGATGGAACCGGAAAATTTAAAGACGTAACGGATAAGTATGCAAAAGGCTTGTCTGATATTGGATTTGTAACCTCTGCATTATGGTATGATATTAATAAGGACGGTTATAAAGACTTAATTCTAACCTTGGAATGGGGCGGCATAGTGGCCTTCATTAATCATCATGGAGTATTTACTAAAAAGATTCTTACTGATAAAAAAGGATGGTGGAATTTTGTGTTGCCTGTGGATTTGAATAATGATGGAAACATTGATCTTGTAGCCGGCAATTTAGGGCTCAACAGCCGTTTAAAAGCTTCCGAAAAAGAACCTGTCAGGCTTTATTACAATGATTTTGATGATAATGGCAATAAGGAACAAGTGTTGACTTATTATTTAGATGGAAAAGAAATTGAATTTGCCAGTATTGGCGAATTGGAAAAACAAATGCCAATAATCAAAAAAAGGTTTCTATATGCAAAAGATTTTGCAAAGGCTTCGCTTAACGATATTTTCACTAAAGAAAAATTAGAAAGCGCCGATACCCTTACCGCAAATTACTTCTCAAATGCAATTCTTCTGAATGATGGCAAATTAAATTTTTCCGTTCATCCTTTGCCTTGGCAGGCCCAGTTGTCCACTTATAAAACTGCAGTGGTAGTAGATGCCAATGGCGATAATTTGCCCGATATCTTAATAGCCGGAAATTATTATGAAAATAATATTCAGATGGGAAGAAATGATGCCGATTACGGAACCATACTTATCAATAAAGGTAGTGGCAAATTTGATGCGGAACCTTTAAACGGTTTGCAAATAAAAGGGCAGGTGCGTCACATCAGCGAAATCAATATCGGCAATAAAAAAGCTTTTATACTCGCAAGGAATAATGATAGCACAATGATAATTCAATTTAAAGAGCAATTGAAAAAGTAAAGCTTTCAAAATAGAAATCCTGAATAATTATTTGTTTACTGTGCATCAATGCTGAACTTTTAGAAGGTGGACAAACTTCACAGTTTATAAAACTTCCCACACAAACTTTCAGGAAGTTTTTTACAAATAGCCTCTAATATCTCACTGATACTCTTTACCTGGTACTTTTCTCTCATGGCACCGGTGTATAAACTGAGGTAATCCATTTTAAAGTATCAGGTTCTTTGCTGCGGTCTGTTACCAGCGATTCAAAAGGGATGGCCATAGCGGTTTGTTGATAATCGGCCATATATACATTCATCTGATGCATAGCTTCTTCTACAGTTTTGTTGCCGCCATGGACTTCGGCAGTCAATACTTTCCAGGGAACAAAACGCTTATAAACTATTTCTCCTTTTCCTTTAAGTCTTTTATTTACCGGTATTGCCACCATAGTTTTAAACTCTGAATTTTCTAATTTTCTTACGTTAAGCATAGGGAAATTGTTCTCTTCCGCTCCTTCGCTTTTTATATATTTTTTCAGCTTCCCGATTAAATCATAAATATCAGAAGTGTTAGGATAATTAGAAGTGATTCTTGTTGTAGCAACCAGTGTGGAATCCTTTGATATTATCACGTGAAAATTAAAGCCATAAATATTCCTTTTGTCTTCTATGAATGATACAAGCCCCGAAAGAATTTCAGTCATATTATTCCGGATCTTTTCTGCCTGCCTGTATTTCAATATTCTTGTTATGGGATTAATGCCTGTAGATAAGCTACATTTCCATTCTATAGCAACCGAATCAATATTCAATTTGAAAATATGGATGGCGCTCTCAATGGTAGCTTCATTATTTTTTATTTTAATTTTTATGGCATCATACAATTTTTCATCCAGATGGTAATAATAGCCGTTATAGTAATACCATACTGAATCAGTTTTAGTATGGTGGCGCAGGCTGTCTGAATCTGGCCACCATTTCCCCCAGTTATGTGAATTGTGAATCGTTCTGGAAGCTCCGTTGATATTACAATTAGCAAAAGCCACTTTAGCTATTTCCAGTTTCTGAGGAATAAAAATATATGAGCAAATTGATAGCAGGATAATAAGTGAAAAAAGAAATACCAGAATTTTTTTCATTTTTTAGAAATAAATAATTAGCAGTACAAATTAACGAATGGAACTTCGTTGAACAGATAATCTTTCAAATATAAAACATCAATTAACAAAAAATAAAGGGAATTAAATAATTGAATTCAGTAATCGTTTCATAAGAAAAAAGTTACAATTTTAGCTAAGATTATATTTCCACTATTACAATTTAGTTTACATTTATTGCTATCAAAATTTAAACTTTCAATAAATGAAAAGATTGACTTTCTTCAGCTTCTTTACTTTTGCTTTTTACTTTTCATTTTCTCAAACAACTGATCCCTGGAAAATTGTTGCTGACAAAATTGATCCATCCAATTATTATGGTGAAACAGTTGCTAATGGAATGATCGGAATTGTTTCTTCTGCAGAACCATTGAAATGCAAAACAGTTGTTTTAAATGGAGCTTACGACCAATACGGGCGTGGAATGGTAAGTAATTTTTTACAAAGTTTCAACCTTGTAGATATGTATCTTGATATTGACGGGCACCGAATTGGTGATGTAGATGCAAAAAATATGAAACAAGTGCTGGATATGAAGCACGCGAATTTAAACACCACTTTCGATTACCAGGATAAAGCAACGGTTTCTTATACTTATTATGCATTGAGAAATTTACCTTATAACGTTTTAGTAGATATAAAGATTACTGCAAAAAAAGATATTGAGATTATTCCGGCAAGTGTGATGCAGGCGCCGGATGAGTTGCGCGATGTTCAAAATTATTATAACCAGATAGACAGGCCGCATGTAAAAATAAGCTTGCTTTCTTCAGTTGCAAAAAGCCCGACAGGCAAACTGACTTTTGGATCGTGCACAACATTTTTATTTGATGAGCCTTCAGGTTCTGAACCGGAATTGATCCATGAAATGTGGGACAATAATATGCATCTTTTAAAATTTAAAAAAGATTTAAAAGCCGGAACTACTTACCATTTCGCGATTGCGGGCGCATCAATTACCACAGCACAACATGAAGATCCTTTTAATGAAGCACAGCGTTACGTTATCTATGCAAAACTACAAGGCACAAAAAAATTAATTCAGTTTCATGATGAAGCCTGGGACAAAATCTGGAAGAGTGATATAGAAATTTCCGGAGATGCCGAAAGCCAGCGTGATGTACATTCTGCCATGTACCATTTGTATTCTTTTGTAAGAGGCGGAACTGCGTATAGCCCGTCGCCAATGGGTTTGAGCGGCCTTGGTTATAACGGCCATGTTTTTTGGGATGCGGAATTGTGGATGTTCCCGGCACTTTTGGTGTTGCACCCGGACATGGCTAAAAGCATGATGGAATACCGTTTTGAAAGATTAAAAGAAGCAGAAAATAATGCATTTGCTCATGGATATAAAGGAGCTATGTATCCATGGGAAAGCGCTGCCAGCGGCAATGAAGAAACGCCTGTTTGGGCATTAAGCGGTCCTTTTGAACATCATATAACTGCGGATGTGGCTATCGCCGCGTGGAATTATTATGCGGTAACCCAGGACACTTCCTGGCTTCGCGAAAAAGGTTTTCCGATGATAAAAGCTTGTGCTGATTTTTGGACAAGCCGTGTTGAGCGAAATGGGCCGGGCCATTATGATATCAATAATGTGGTGGCTGCCGATGAATGGGCGGAAAATATAGATAATAATGCATTTACAAATGCTGCTGCAAAAGCCGATTTGCGTTATGCAATTATGGCTGCCGGAATTTTGCACCAGCCGGTTGACACAGACTGGGCAATGGTAGAAAAAAATATTCCTATTTTAAAATTGCCCAATGGAGTTACTTCAGAATTTGCAGGATATAATGGTATCAAAATAAAGCAGGCTGATGTGAATTTGTTGGCTTACCCGTTGAAAGAGATTACAGATGCTTCGCAAATTAAAAAAGATCTTGCCTATTATGAAAGCCGGGTGGGAGAAGGTTCTCCTGCGATGACCCACGCTATTTTTGCGATTCTATACGCCCGTCTCAATGAACCGGAAAAAGCGTTTAACGCATTTCAGCAAACATACATTCCTAATAAATTGCCGCCGTTTGGGGTGATGGCGGAAACTGCCGGAGGCACGAATCCTTATTTTGCCACTGGAGCAGGCGGATATTTGCAAAGTGTTCTTTTTGGTTTTGGAGGTTTAGATATTACGCCGAAAGGAATCATACAATTAAAAACTTCATTACCCAAAAGCTGGAGATCGCTAACCTTAACCGGAATTGGAAAAGACAATAAGACTTATGTGGTGCAATAAGATGATGTGGCTTTGGTAGTTATTGTTGAGTCGGTTTTTTGGGTTTACGATACTTTTCTCTTTTTCTCTTTATTAATTTGAATGTTGCTCAAGAATTCTCCATTATTCATTGAGGCGAATAATAAAATTCGCGCTAATTAATTCCACTTAATTTTAAAACCTAATCCTTAAATTGCAAGCAATTGGATATTAAATAAAATTGAATGAAGCGTTGGTTAAAAAGCCTCCAAAAAACACATCTTTTTAAATCTGTTGTTTATTTTATTATAGGCGTTTTTAGCTATCCGGGAATTGCCATTGTCAACAAATTAAAAATAACCGGAACAGAACATCTCAAAAATCTTCCCAAAAAAAATGTATTGTTTGTAAGCAATCATCAAACATATTTTGCTGACGTTATTACCCTGATTCATATTTTTTGCGCAGTCAAATGGCGAAAGCAAAATAGATTGGGTATTCCTTTTTATCTGTTGAATCCGTTTACAAGAGTATATTTTGTAGCGGCGGCAGAAACTATGCGCAGCACCTGGGTCAGCCGGTTTTTCAGATGGGGTGGAGCTATCACAGTAAAGCGTACCTGGAAAAAAGACGGCCAGGAAGTAAGGCGGGGTTTGGATCCGGGGGATACGCGAAAAATCTCAAATGCCCTTGATAATAACTGGGTAATTACATTTCCACAGGGAACCACCAAACCTTTTGCTCCGGGACGAAAAGGGACAGCATTTATCATAAAGCATCATAAGCCCGTTGTGATTCCCGTAGTGATAAATGGCTTCTGGCGGGCATTTAATAAAAAAGGATTAAAGTTCAAGAAAAAAGGAACTATTCTTTCTGTCAGATTTAAGGAACCCCTGGAATTTTCTTACGAAGAAAGCGTTGAAGAAATATTAGAAAGGATTATGGATTCAATTGAACAAAGCAAAAAGTTTATGTGGTTGAAAAAGGATTATTAAAACCAGATGAAAGATTGATTTTGCAGTAAACTAATAAATTTCTGCAATTTTTATTTTGATAAAATCAATCAACTAATTCTCTTCTTCCCTTACATTTATAAACAAAGCTTTCAGCTCAGAAGCGTCACCAGGCTTCATTTTTCCCCCGAGAATCAATCGCAATTGCCGGCGGCGTAACGCGCCTTCAAAAAGCATTTTTTCGTGGTCAGTTTCAGGTTCTATTTTTGGAACAGAACGTGGTTTGCCGTGTGGGTCCAACGCAACAAAGGTGTAATAAGCCTCATTGCTGTCATATTTATATTGCTGCATAATGTCTTCGCCCCAAACCTTTAGGTATATTTCCATACTGGTATTAAAAACCCTGGTAACTTTTGCCTGGATATGAACCACATTTCCCAATTTAATCGGATTTGTAAATGAAATATTATCAACAGAAGCAGTAACCACGGGAGCCCCACAATGTTTGCTGCCGGAAAGCGCCGCAGCAATATCCATCCAATACATGAGCCTGCCACCCATTAAATTTTCAAATAAATTGGTATCATTTGGCAACACGAGTTCTGTCATCACGATCAGGCTTTCAGATGGTTTTTTTACATTCATTACGGAAAAATTTTGTCAAATATAGTTCTAATGTGAAATTTTGAAAATCTACCATATGCGAACCAGTGTCAATGAAAAATTATGCCTGGCATTTTCATAATTTCACATTTCATATTTGCTCATTGATTAGATTTGGAGATTCGTTTTATGAAACGGGATTTTGATTTTAGTTTATGCCACATATATCATTTGAAGATACAAAAACAGCTTTTGCTTCCAAAACGGATAAGCAACTGAAAAATGCAAAATTTATTTTTGAATCAATGACAAAACCCTGGCTTGTAAAGTTAGGGCTCTGGCTTACGCCCATTACTTTAAAAATGGGATTACCCGTAAAGGGAATAATAAGGCGAACTATTTTTAGCCAGTTTGTAGGTGGAGAAACGCTTGAAAAAACTTCTTTAGTCGTAGAAAATCTGGCCCGTTTCAACGTAAAAGTAATTTTGGATTACGGAGTGGAAGGCAAAGATGGAGAGGAAAGTTTTGATCATGCCACCGAAGAGTTTATAAGGGTTATAAGATATGCAGCTACTCAACCCAACATTCCTTATATGAGCATTAAACTTACCGGCTTATCAAGATTTGGGTTGTTAGAAAAGGTTGATAGCATTGCGGTTTATAGCGATATTGTTCGGGGAGAAATTCCATTGGATAAATTAACAGGTAGCGAAAAGGCAGAGTGGGAGCGGGTTATCAGCAGGTTAAACAGGATTTGCGAAGTGGCAATTCAAACCAATGTAGGAATTTTAATAGATGCTGAAGAAAGTTGGATCCAAAATTCAGAAGATGCCATTGCTACTCAAATGATGCGTAAATATAATATTGATAAACCCGTAATCTATAATACAGCCCAACTTTATCGTCACGACAGGTTGCAGTATATAAAAGATTTTTGCCGCTTTGCAAAAGAAGATAATTTTATTCCGGCGATGAAATTGGTTCGTGGCGCATATATGGAAAAAGAACGCGACCGCGCCGAAGAAATGAATTATCGTTCCCCGATAAATGAAACGAAAAAAGCGACTGATGATGAATTTAATGCAGCAGTTGAATTTTGTATAAATCCGGAAAACAATATGCATGTTGTTATCGGTTCTCATAATGAATTTAGCAATTTATGGGCCACGCAATTGATTGAGAAATTCGGATTGCCTTTAAATGACGAGCGAATTCATTTTTCTCAATTGTATGGAATGAGCGATAACATCACATTTAACCTTGCTGATGCAGGTTGTAATGTAAGTAAATATGTTCCGTTTGGGCCGATAAAAGATGTAATTCCTTATCTCATGCGCCGCGCCCAGGAAAATTCTGCCGTAAGTGGGCAAACCGGAAGAGAATTGGGCCTTATTAAAAAGGAATTGAAAAGAAGAAGTTTGCCTGGTGATCATTAAACAAAAAGATGCACTGAAATGAAATCATCTAATCTAAAATAAAAATCATCCTTCTTTGTTGGTTTACTGTTTTTCTAAAAATATTTAGCCGGATTGATTAAAAAACCTCCCGGGTTTTTAAAGAACCGGAAGGTTTTTTTTAATACGATAAGCGCAATTAATCAGTAACCCTCATTTTGCTGTGCCTTCAATTCAGGATTCGCATTAATTTCACTTTGTGAAATAGGTAATACGGTTTTATAAAATGTGCGGTCGATGGTTTTTGGCCTTTGGCTAACGGCAATGCCTCCAAAATCATCATTAAACGTGATTGATTGGTTTAATCTCATCATATCAAAAAACCGGTCGCCTTCGGTAAACAATTCTTTGCTTCTTTCGTCAAGAATCATATCAATGGAAATAGTTGACGCATCCTGTAGCAGGCGCCAGATCCGGCGATCTTTTGCGAATCGCATTCAGATAGTCAGCAGCTTTATCTTTATCTGAATGAAATGCAGCTTCAGCCGCAATCAGGTAAACCTCTGAAAGACGGATTACTTTGATATTCACCGCCGAAGAGGTTCCTTTTCCATCTCCCTCCAAATCTACAGAGCCGCTATATTTATAGCTTGCGCCAAGATGATCCGCGCCGCTTTCGTCATAACTCATCACACCCCATCTTACATCATTAGGATCTTGCCCGAGCCTTTCCAAAAAATAATCACTTGCCATAAACCAGCCAGCGGCGCTCGTTGACCCGTGAGATTTTCTCCTGAGATAAAATCCAAGGCTGGCCGTACCAAGGTCATTTGTAGGATACATTCCTAATTCAAAAATCGATTCGCTGCCAAATTGCGTTTTCCATGAACCCACCCAATCGTCATTGCTGTACAATTTATAAACGCCATCGTTGATCACAGTTTCGGCTGCTGTCAAAGCTTCCGGGTATTTTTCCATGTATAAATTCACTTTTGCCTGCAAAGCCATGTTGGCGTAATAATTCAAAAACCCATTGGTTTTGGATTTTGGAAGTAAGGGGCGCAGCATCTGTGAGGTCTTTCATTATTTGATTGTAATTCTCTTCAACTGAAGCGCGCAATGGGTGTGCATTTGACTTAATCGGAGCTGTGATATTAGGAACTCCATAAGATGTTTTGTCTTGTGAATAAGGTTTACCATATAACCGAACCAGGTCAAAATACATCAACGCACGTGCAGTAAGCGCCTGCCCGAGATAGCTGTCAAAATTCTCGGAGCTTCCGGCAGCTTTTAGTTTCTCAATTCCTGCAATGATATTGTTTGCCTGCAAAATGGAATGATAAATCTGTTCCCAAAAACCAGAATAAGACCCTGTCGATGGAGAATGATTAAAAGTGTAAAGGCCATCCAATCCGCGTCCTTGTGAATAGATTGTCAGATCGCCACCTTTTGCATCTCCATACATGATAAAGTTTCTGCCGTAATAATCAGAACTAATCATATTGCTCATCAAACCGATAATCATTCTGTTAGCATCGGAAGCGGTTTGTATTGATTCGTTGGCATCACCTGCATTGGTTGGTGTCACATCCAGGTAATCTTTGGAGCAGCCTGTCATCGCAATGATTAAAAAGGCGCCTATTAATATTTTTATTTTTTTCATAACCTTATATTTTAATTTCTTTTAAATGGATTTCTTTTAAAAGCTTACGTCTATTCCAAAAGTGAATGTTTTACCGTAAGGTGTTTCCCAGCCCCTGGTTCCATAATTATTCACCTCCGGATCGGCCTCTTTATATTTTGAAAAAGTGAGCAGGTTGGATGCAGTAGCATGCAATCTTATATTGGTTATACCCGCTTTATTAATAAGACTGGCCGGAAGATTATAAGCAATAGTGATGGTTTTCAATCTCAGGAAGGAGGCATCGGTCATTTGCCGGCTGCTGTATTGAATCGGATCGGTAAGATCCGTTCCTCTTAATTGAGGAATCGAACCATTTTTATTGGTTTCTGTCCACATATTATCGTATTCACTTTTCGCCCTGATCCTTTCCCAATAATAGCCATCATCAGCCACATCTTTATAAGCGCCATCATAAATATATCCTCCTATTTTATAGATAAAACTGACATTGAGTGAAAAATTAGCATACTGCGCTTCAGAAGAAAATCCACCAAATACTTTTGGAACTGCGCTTCCCAAAATGGTATAATTAGCATTATCAAAATCATAAGTGGCGCCTCTTCCATTCAACACGAAATCACCAGCAGTTTTATCAGAGGGATCATTCACATACCACCTGTTCTTTCCGTTTTCCGGATCAACTCCAGCCCATTCGTATCCATAAAAAGCAAGTGTAGATTGTCCTTCGCGATAAATGAATTGCGCCCTGTCATCATCGCCGGTTGGATCGTACCAGATAATATCCTGGCCTTTGGTTTCTCCTTCATCGCTGTATAATTTAGTAACCGAAGATTTTATAAAAGAAGCGTTGGCGCTTGCGCTCCATCTCCATTTTGAATTACGAATGATATCTCCTCCCAGGCTTAGTTCTATCCCATGATTATTAATTTCTCCAACATTTTTCAAAGTAGAAGAAAATCCGGTGACGGTGGAAATTGGAACATCCTGCAACAGATTTTTTGAATCACGGTTAAAGTATTCTACCGTTCCATATAATCTTTGATCAAACAAGCCAAAATCTAAACCAAGATTGGTGGTATAGCTGGTTTCCCATGTAAGATTCGGATCGGCAATTGTTTGAATGCTTCCTCCCGCCTGGTCCATATATTTATCATCATAAATAACCAAAGATCTCCATCCGTAATTATTGATAGGAAGTGTCCCGTTTACACCGTAAGAAGCACGCAATCTCAGGTTGCTTATCTTTTTTACGGAGCTCATAAAAGATTCATTACTAATTCTCCATGCACCGGCCAGGGACCAAAAGTTGCCCCATCTTGTATCCGGCCCTAACTTGGAAGAACCATCGCGGCGAAAGGAGGCTGACCCATAATATTTTTGGTTATAGTTATATTCAACCCTGGAAAGATAAGAGAGCATATTGTTGCCCCATGAATATCCGCTGGCTTCAAACTGGCCGGCTGTAGCAACCGTATGCAAGGCGCTGGAGGGTAAATCTTTTCCGGTTGCGCGTGTATAATCTACAACATTTTTTTCTGACTCAAAACCGCCAAGAATATCAAAATGATGTTTGCCAAAATCTTTTGAATAATTAATGGTTGTTGAACTTACGAGGCGGTTATTAATGGTATTCATTTCATTTACTACTCCTTTATCATTGGAGCCACTATAATGATTGGGACTGTAATAAATGTGGTCTTTAGTATTGATATTGTCATACGAAAAAACCGATTTGATATCCAATCCGGGAAGAAGATGTAACGTCAAACTTTCATTGGCCGAAAGCCGTAAATTTTGAGAATTATTTTCCCATTCGTTATCATAATATAAACCGTTATAAGCATAACTGCCATAGCGCGAAGTCCAGGGCAGGCCTGTCTTATAATCGGTTGGCCAATATAAAGGCCACAATAAATTCCGGGTTTGTAAAAAATAATTTCCTCCTAAATTTCTTGTGTCGTTATATCCCGATTGTTTGCTCTTGGCAATGTTTACGTTTGAAACAAAATCAAACAGCTTGCCTATTTTTTGAGATAAAGTCACCCGTCCTGTTACCCGGTCAAAATCATTCACCTTTATCCTGTTCTCATCCCTGGTATAGGAAAGGGAGGAATAATATTTTGTGTTTTGATCGCCGCCGCTTACCGACAAATCATGGTTTTGAAACTGGCCTGTACGGAAATACGCTTTTTCCCAGTCAAAATATTTTCCTTCCCGGTTTTCCATCCCGTCTGTCATTCCTTTGATCATTACTTTTTCATATCGGCCGTTTCCTGCTGTTTCAAAATAATAGCCGTGTTTGTTGAATTTTGCATTTAATCTTCTCAAAGCATCCTTGTTAGCTACTTCCTCAGTTTCTCCATCAGAGATATTATAATCCCAAAAAACCTGGTACAACATATCTACCTGGTCCTGCACATTTGCCGGTTCATAATTGTCAGTGGCCCACGAAGGGGTAAATCCGAGAGAAGAACTTAAATTAATTTTCGGCTTACCTGTTTTTCCTTTTTTGGTATTGATCACCACTACACCATTTGCTGCGCGGGAACCGTACAACGCAGAAGCGGCCGCGTCTTTCAAAATAGTGATTGATTCAATATCATTCGGATTTAAGGTATTCATCACATTGTTGGTAGCATATGTGTAGTCGCTCATCTGGCCCGCATTTCCTGAAACTACAGGAACACCATCAATCACATAAAGTGGTTCATTAGAAGCATTCATTGAACCAATACCCCGGATGCGAATGCTGGGAACACTTCCAGCCTGCCCGGATGCTTCAGTAATTTGCACGCCCGGCGCTTTCCCGATTAATGCATTTTGAAAAGAAGTAGATGGCACATCTTTAATTTCTTTTTGGTTGATAACATCCGCTGAGCCGGTGAAAGTTCCTTTTCGGGCTGTGCCATAAGCCACGGCAATAACTTCGTCCAAAGATTGGGCGTCATAATCCAAAGAAACATTAATAGTACTTCTTCCGCTAACCGACGTTTCAATAGTTTGAAAGCTAACAGAAGTAAAAATTAAAACGGCATTGACAGGAACATTGGCCAGTGTATAATGACCTTGTGCGTCTGTGGTGGTGCCACGTGTGGTGCCTTTAATCATCACACTTGCAGGCAGCGCTGAGCCATCTTTTGAAGTCACTATCCCCGAAACCGTGTTGGGGGATTGCGCTATCAGGCTACTACAGAAAAATGCACTGCATAAGAGGAATACTATTTTTCTCATGTTAATTGATTTTTAGGTGAAAGTTTAAGTTTAAGGGAGTTTGGGGTGAAGCAGGTCTATTTTTTTTGAAATGATTAAATTTGAATCCTGCGGTAAATAACCGCAAGACTTGCAATTCCACGCTTGAAAATATGAAAATTCTGTGACACTTCAATAAATTTCATTGCCGGGCGGAAGATTTTGGTATGATTGAGAGAAGTAAAGGATTGATTTGTCTGCTTATCTTGCAAAAGCAGCAAAAGACATTGCTAATAAGATGACTGCTAGCTGACTGACTAAAACGGCAGTTTAAAGAAAATAAAAAAAGAGATTAAATGTTCGTTTACTACATTCAAATAAAATTATGATAGCATTATTTTCATTATTAATAACATCTTTTGGAATGCCGAAGAATCAATCAACTCAACCGATAGATACTACCCAAATGCGTAAAGAAATTATGGCTGAATTTGCCAAACAACCAACCGGAACGTTTGCCGTAGCTTTTGAAGACCTTTCCACCGGCGAGCAATTTTTTATGAATGCCCATGAAAATTTTCATGCGGCAAGCACCATCAAAACAGCCTTTTTGATCGAAACATTTAAGCAGGCAGCAGAAGGTAAATTTTCTCTTACTGATTCTATTTTTATTCATAATGATTTTAAAAGTATTGCGGACGGAAGCGTTTATCATTTGGATTCAACAGATGATAGTGAAAGAGATTTGTACAGGCGGATCGGGGAAAAGGAAACGATTTATAATTTATTATACCGGATGATTACGCAAAGCAGTAATTTTTCCACCAACTTAATTGTGGATCTGATTGACGCCAAAAATGCAGCCAAAACCATGCGTTCCATGGGTGCAAAAGATATACAGCCGTTGCGCGGCGTGGAAGATAATAAAGCGTATGAGCTTGGGATGAATAATACCGTAACGGCTTATGACCTCATGATTATTTTTGATCATCTTGCCAAAGGAACGGTTGTAAATAAACAGGCGTGCGATTCTATGATCCAAATATTATTGCAACAAAAGCTAAGAGAAAAAATCCCGGCCAAACTTCCTGCCGATGTAAAAGTGGCTAACAAAACCGGTTCTATTGATAAGATTTCTCATGATTCGGGAATTGTTTTTTTACCAGATGGAAGAAAATATGTAATTGTATTACTATCAAAAGGTGTAGAAGATGAAAATTCGGTTAATGCAACGCTGGCCAATGTTTCAAGGATTATTTATGATAATGTGGTGAAGGAATGATAAAAAAACTGAAAAGCCTTCGCCATAGAAATCTTCACTCGAACATAAACAATTTTCAATTTACAAAAGAGAGAATCTCCAGTGAACAAATAAATAACCTTGATTTATATTTTACCATTTGCTTTGTATAAGTGGTAAGCCTTTTTTTGGAAATACTCTTAACTTTGGCCAAAACAAATTAATGAGGAAATTAATATCAATTCTATCTGTACTCTTGTTAATAGGGTTTCAATCCATAGCGCAGGATTCGGCTTTCACAATTAATGGAAATCTTGAAAAAATTAAAAGCGGAACTATATTTTTAAATATTTATAAAAACGGACAAACGTTTAAAGATTCGACGGCTATAAAAAATGGGAAATTCCAATTTAACGGATTTGTTTCTTCTCCTTATTTTGCTTCACTTACAATGCCCGAAAGGCACAAGGATTATTTTACTTTTTATATAGAGCCAGCGCGGATGCAGATTCTCGGCCGGGGCGATTCCTTAAAATTATTAACCGTAAAAGGTTCTGAGGTAAATTCGGATGATAAATTATTAAAAGAAAGGCTTAAGCCCATTACGGAATGGGAAGCCGCTGACAGCAAGCTTTATGAGGAAGCCTATAAAAATAAAAATCATGAGCTGATGGACAGCCTTGACCAGGTGGATTTTGAAATTCTTGCTGCCAAAAGAAAGATCGTGGCTTCTTTTGTAAAAGAAAATCCAAAGTCAATGCGAGGCGCAATGGCGATTCTTGAAAATTATTCTTATTATGCTGAGGCAAGCGAAGTAGAGCCTTTATATAATGATCTTAGCCCCTCTGTAAAAAATTCGCTCAAAGGAAGAGAGATCAAAAAAATGGTAGATACGTATGCAAAAGTGGCCATAGGAAAGGCTGCTCCTGATTTTACCCAATTTACTCCTGACAGCAGCCAGCTCAGTTTATCTTCATTGAAAGGAAAATATGTGCTGGTAGATTTCTGGGCAAGTTGGTGTGGCCCTTGCCGTCGTGAAAATCCTAACGTGGTAGCGGCTTATAACCAATTTAAAGATAAAGGCTTTACTATCCTGGGCGTTTCTTACGACACTAAAAAAGACAGGTGGAAAAAAGCGATTGCCGATGACCACCTTGCCTGGAACCAGGTTTCGGACCTCCAGGGCTGGAAAAATGCTACTTCTGATGAATATGGGATTAAGGCCATTCCTTCGAATGTATTGGTGGACAAGAATGGTATTATCATAGCCAAAAATATCTTCGGAAATAAGCTTACCCGGAAATTAAAAGAAGTACTGAATTAAGTTCAATTCAAAAAGAACTGAACTAAGGCGTTTTTTAAGAGAAGAAATGGTATTGTTAAATAAATTTTAACGTAAAAAAAACCTGTTGAAACTCTTATAAATCAATCGCTAATTTTAGTTTTTTAAAGCACGCTTAATTTAGGGGCAATCTCCTTTAAACTTTTCATATCAAACCATTATCTTTGCGACCTTCTAAAAAATTAAATCATTTATGAAACTGAAAGGTTTAGTGTGGTTTTTTGCCATAATGCTTATTCTCATATCTGTCTATCAGCTTTCCTTTACATGGGTTGTGAACAGCCATGAGAATAAAATGAAAGCAAAGGCCACACAATTTGTTACCCGAAGCCATCCGGGAATTTCCGGCGATGAAAAAGCCGAACTCGTCCAGACTACTTTTCATCATTACCTCGACAGCACCAGGGACGATAAAATTTATCCTGTGCTGGGAACTACTTATCAGAAATCAAAAGAAAACGAATTAAGCCTTGGGCTTGACCTCCAGGGCGGTATGGCCGTTACGCTGAATGTTAGCCTTGATGGGTTGCTGAAATCATTAAGTAATAATCCTAAAGATCCGCGTCTTTTGAAAGCGCTGGCTACTGCTAATGAACAAAAAATTACCAGTGATGATGATTTTATCACCTTGTTTGGCAATGCTTTTAAACAACAAAACCCGGGTGTAAATCTTTCTGCTATTTTTGCCGGAGCCGGAAAAACAATTAAAATTACGGATAGCGACCAGTCTGTTTTAGATCAGCTGGAAGCCACTGCAAAAACAGCCATCAACCAAACTTATAAAGTACTTTTAAAACGTATTGACCAGTTTGGTGTTGCTTCTCCTTCTATCAACCTTGATGCAAACAAAGGAATTATCAATGTAGAACTGGCTGGTGTGCAGGATGCGGAAAGAGTAAGAAATCTTCTCCAGGCATCTGCGCATCTTCAATTCTGGGAAGTTTATAATATTGGTGAAATAGGAAAAAATATTGATGATGCAGACAAGGCGCTGGCTGATTATGTAAGCGGTGTTTCTGATACTACCAAAACCTCTGCTGAAAGCGCAGCAGATTCTGCGAGATTATTGGCGAATGAACATCCGCTGGGAAGTGTGGTACATTTTATTCCTCCACAACAAGGAAGCGATGGAAAACCTCAATACTACTCTGCAATCGCGACTGTAGAAGCAAAAGATACATCTCTTGCCAATAAATATTTGTCAATGGATGTGGTGAAAAATAATTTTCCACCTAACATCAAATTTCTTTATGGCCTTGAACAAAAAAATGAAAAATCAGGTCAGCGTTATTTTGAATTATATGCCATCAAAACTATTCCGGGAACTGACAAAGCAAAGCTGGAAGGAGAGGGAGTAGAAGATTCAAGATCTGACTATGATGAACACGGACGGCCGGCTATTAAGATGACCATGACTCCGACAGGAAGCCGTGTTTGGGCCAAGATGACAGCAGACAATGTGAACAGGCCCATTGCTATCGTGTTGGATGATATTGTTTATAGTGCGCCTAATGTAAACGGCCCTATTGAAGGTGGTAATTCAGAGATCAGTGGCAACTTTACAGTGCAGCAGGCGCAGGATCTTGCCAGCATTTTAAGAATTGGTAAGATTGACGCACCGGCTAAGATCGTACAGGAGCAAATTGTAGGGCCAACTTTAGGTGAAGCTGCTGTTCATGGCGGTATGCTGGCCTTCCTTATTTCCTTTATTGTGATCTTCATTTTAATGTTGGTTTACTACAACACAGCCGGCTGGATTGCCAACATTGCATTGATATTAAACTTGCTTTTTACGGTAGGTATTTTGAGTGCTTTGGGCGCTACGTTAACCGCAGCAGGTATTGCAGGCCTTGTGTTGACTATTGGTATGGCGGTAGATACCAATGTGATTATTTTTGAAAGAATTAAAGAAGAACTTGCCCGCGGCAAAAGTCATCCGCTGGCCGTAAGGGATGGATATGTCCGTTCTTATGCGCCGGTAATTGATGCGCATGTTACCGTATTTTTAACTGCGGCTATCTTATTCTATTTTGGATTAGGCCCTGTGCTTGGTTTTGCTACTACGCAAATGCTTGGTATTTCCCTTTCCTTATTCTGCGGAATCCTGATTTCAAGATTAGTAACAGATGTCTATATGAATAAAGAAAGGCATTTCAAATATTTTACCAGCTTTTCTAAAAAGATTTTCCAACACGCGAGCTATAAGTTTATTGAATACCGCAAGGTGGCTTATATGATTTCAATCGTTGTATTGATCTTTGGTGTGGGTTCCTTCTTCAACGGTTTTGAAAAAGGAGTTGAATTTAAAGGAGGAAGAAGTTATACAGTTCAGTTTGCGCACAATGTAAATATTGATTCTATCCGTAATCCTTTGCACACAGCATTTGAAGGTGATTATCCTGTAATAAAAACTGTCGGTGATAGCAAGCATCTCGAAATTACCACTTCTTATTTAAAGGGCGTAAATAATGCAGACAGCGCCGTGGAATCAAGGTTATTCGCAGGATTGAAAACGCAATTGCCGGCAGATCTTACTGAAACTGAATTTGCAAGAAGTTACATCCAGGCCCACCAGGTAGTGCAACCGGTAATTTCAAAAGACCTGGAAAGAGGCGCTATCAAAGCGGTGATATTTGCTATCATTGCGATTATCGTTTATATCTTCCTTCGTTTCCGCGACTGGCGGTATTCTGTCGGAACTATCATTGCGTTGCTACATGACGTGTTTGTGGCATTGGCGGTATTCTCCTTCTTTAAAAATATTGTGCCTTTCCCATTACAGATCGACCAGCATTTTATTGCCGCAATTCTGACGGTCGTCGGATTTTCTATGAACGATACGGTAATTGTATTTGACAGAATCAGGGAAGATAGTCATAATATGCCCGGAGCTTCAAAGGAAACTATCATAAACCGCGCGATCAATGATACATTAAGCAGAACGATCATGACTTCTGTAACAGTATTTATTACGTTGCTTGCCTTGTTTATTTTTGGTGGAGAAGTTACCCGTGGATTTGCTTTTGCAATGTTGATTGGTGTGATAACCGGAACTTATTCTTCTATTTTTGTTGCGGCTCCTATTTTGATTGAGTTCGCTAAAGATAAACCATTGGGTACAGCGAGGATGAAAGCTGAGAAAAAGAAAGCGCCAAAGGCAAAATTGGTTCAATCGAAATAAATTTTTAATGTAATATTTTAAAAACCGGTAAATTAAATTGCCGGTTTTTTTTATTCTTATAAATCCGTGTTTGCATGTATAGTTTTGATTACTGCCATTCATTTCCGTTCCCTTTATCTTTCAGTAAATTGCAAAAAAATAAAAACTTCAAAATAATATGAAAGATTTAAAATATTTTGCTACCGTCTTTTTTCTTTTTACAAGTGTTTTTGCATTTTCGCAGAAAAAGAAAACTGAAATTAAATCCGGCAATCCTATATTTCCCGGTTGGTATGCCGATCCTGAAGCGCATATTTATAATAATACCTATTGGGTTTATCCAACTTATTCTGATGATTATAAAGATGTGCCTTCCGGAAGGACACCGCTTTCAGATTATCAAAAGAAAATACAAAGCAATACCATTAGCACTGGCTATAAGAAGCAAACTTTTTTAGACGCCTTTTCTTCAAATGATCTGGTTCACTGGACAAAGCATCCGCATATTCTTGATATTAAAAATGTAAAATGGGCAGCGTATGCAGTTTGGGCGCCAACTATCACCGAAAAGGATGGGAAATATTATTTGTTTTTTGGTGCCAATGATATTCAGAATGATAAGCAGCCCGGTGGGCTTGGCATCGCTGTTGCTGATAATCCCGGTGGCCCTTTTGTAGATTACCTCGGAAAGCCTTTGATCAACAAATTTTATAACGGTGCTCAGCCTATTGATGCGGATGTTTTTAAAGATACTGACGGACAATATTATTTAATTTATGGTGGATGGAAACATTGCAACGTTGGTAAGCTGAATGCTGATTTCACAGGCTTTGTTCCTTATGAAGATGGAACTCTTTTTAAAGAAATCACACCGGAAAAATATGTAGAAGGCCCTTTCATGTTTGTGCGCAATAAAAAATATTATTTCATGTGGTCAGAGGGAGGATGGACAGGCCCTGATTATAGTGTGGCGTATGCCGTAGGGGATTCTCCTTTTGGGCCATTTAAAAGAGTAGGCAAAATTTTACAGCAAGACCCAAAAGTAGCTACCGGCGCTGGCCACCATTCTGTAATTAATATTCCCGGCACAGACGACTGGTATATTATTTATCATCGCCGCCCGCTCAACGAAACCGATGGCAACCACAGGGAAGTTTGTATCGACAGGATGTACTTTGATAAAGATGGAAATATTTTACCCGTGAAGATCACGAAAGAAGGAGTGAATAAGAGGGTATTGAAATAATAAATACTTTTTTGGAATTCTAAAAGAAAACAGGAATTTGATTTATTTGTTTGTTCACTGGTTTAGTAAGAACACAACTGTGGTAGTTTTCCTGAATTCTTTTATTGGTCTTTGGAATATTTCTTTATCAGTTTTTTAATCATTTTTTTATAGTCATCCAGCTCTTTAAACTGATCCTGGATAAATTGATTGTCTTCCAGTTTACCCATGATCGTATTCATTTCATCAGCATTTTCATAAATCATTTTTCGAAAAGGATTTGAATAATCTTTGGCGCGTGATTCGTATATCGCTTCGCTGGCCCACGTTTTCGTTTTTACAGACCTTTCAAGCAATTGTTTGAAATAGGCCGCAGTAAATTGTTTGGAAGTAATATTTTCATTTTCCAGCAATGAAGTATACGCATGAATGAGTTTATTCCTTTCATAATTTTCACCGCTTTGGCGATAAAAATCATGCACTTCTTTCCATGAATTTATTTCACCGTTTTTAATTCTAATTTTTAGTTTTTCCACATCGGAGGCAGGTATCAATTGTCCGCCAATATTCTTCCATTTATTTCTTGAAATTTTTGTAGGAATACTTTTTTTAATTTCGTCAAAAGAAGAAAACTTATTGGAGTTGATATGATTGATTAACTGAACAGTGCCATAATAACTGATAAGTTCTTTGAACAAATCAATTGATTCTTTTATTTTAATAATTTCTGTCTTTCGCTTACTGTTTTCAACTCCTTCTATTTCTGCATTTCCATTTTCATCTACTTTTAATTTTGATAAAATTTCAATAGAGTCAAACATTTCATTGATAGTGTCAGGCGCCAAATAACTATATTCAATAGTCTGAATTTTTTCAGTGCGCTTGTCGCGGTTTTCGAACTTCCAGGCATTTCTTTCCAATGCATACATGTTGTACATGAACCAATATCCGGGCATCAACACCAACTTATCATTGGCAACATCGTTGCTCACCAAACAAAAAGGAATTTGAATATTCATTTCAAAGGGATAATCACCTTTGGCCAAAATACTAAAAGAAGCAAATTTTGAGTTATGTTTTAAACTAACACACAATCCCGGCCAAAAGCCGCGGCCGGCAATGATTTCGCCGTCTGCAGCGCGGCTGTTGTGATTGCTTCCAATGGTTGCCCCGGCAGCGATATTACTTTGGCCCATTACAAGGGCTGCGCATAAAAATGAATTATTATGATGTTGTTCATGATTCGGAAAAATCAAAGTGTTCAACACCTCACAACATGAAATGGTAGAATTATTTCCGAGATAAGAATTAATAAGACGTGCTCCATATTTTAATTGTGAGTGCGCTGCCATAATAAACCGAACGGCTTTTACGCCATAGAAAATCCGGCAACCATAACCGATAATGCCGTTTACCATTTCACAGCCTTCGCCAATTTGTGAAGTTCTTTCGGCATCGCTGTTGATGGTAAGATTTTTTAATTTATTAGCGCCTTTTAAATAAGCATCAGTCCCAATTATTACATCTTTAATAATATCGCAATCTTTAATAACACAACGATCTCCAATGGTTCCATAAAAACCTCTTTTTACACTGGACTCATTGTGAGTCAGTTCAAGAAATCTTTTTTGAAGTTTTGTGTCTTCAGGATGGTTGCTCCAGAGATACGCATCTCCCGGAAGCATTCTGTCAAACGGTGCGATACGCCTTCCGCCGTTTTCATTGCGCACTTCAATCCAGACGCGGGCGCTTTCTTCTTCCCCTTCTTTTAAAATGCCATTTCCGAATTTGGAATAATCTGTGGTAGCTAATTCATTTACATTGTTGATCATTACTTCATTGCCAACGATATAATGGCTCAGATAGCCGGCATTATCAATACAAACATTGTCTCCAAAATCACAACTAATAATATGGCTGTTGTAAATACCAACGGGCATGCGCAGATTGTGAAATTCAAGATAAAAAGGCTCCAGCTTTCCGATGCGGATCAATCCATGAAATTTTGAATTTTTTACCAAAGCCGGATCGAATTCTTTAGAAACAAAAATTTTTGCCCAGTCATCAGAAGTGTTTCCATTTCGAATGAGAATTTCTATTTCAGATCCGGATAATCTCCTGTAATCAATACCATTATTATTTTGTTGATTTCTTAAATAATATTCATCTTCTCCACCAGGAATATATTTCGGGTCAATGAAATTATATCCAAGATTGTTGATCGGATGTTTTGTGATTATGTTCATGGGGATTTTTGAGTGATCAGTAAAAATTATGAGGATTCGTCTATTCCACAGTAACCGATTTCGCCAAATTCCTTGGTTTATCTACATCGCATCCCTTGGCAACTCCGATATAATAAGACAATAGTTGTAAAGGAATAACACTTAATAGAGGCGCCACAATTTCATTTGCAGGGGGAACAAAAAATACATCATCAGCCATTGACGGAATAATGTCATCACCTTCTGTGATTATAGCAATCACTTTTCCCTTACGCGCTTTTATTTCCTGGATATTGCTTACGATTTTTGCATGGTATTCATCTTTGGTAGCCACAAAAACCACAGGAAGATCTTTATCCACCAAAGCAATTGGGCCATGCTTCATTTCTGCCGCAGGATAGCCTTCTGCATGTATGTATGAAATTTCCTTCAATTTTAAAGCTCCTTCTAATGCAATGGGAAAATTATATCCTCTTCCAAGATATAACGCATTGATAGCATTTTTATATTTTTCTGCTGTTGGTTTTAATGTATCACCGCTTTTTAAAATGGTATCTACTTTTTCAGGAATGTTTTCCAGTTCAAATAAAAGTTCTGTATATCTTGATTGATCAATCGTTCCTTTTTCTTTCGCAATCTTTAAAGCGATCATCATTAAAACTGTTAATTGCGCAGTGAACGCCTTTGTTGAAGCGACACCAATCTCCGGTCCGGCATGTGTATAAGCTCCGGCATGCGAAGCGCGCGAAATGGAAGAACCTACTACGTTTACAATTCCAAAAATAAAAGCGCCTTGTTCTTTAGCTTTTTCGATCGCTACTAAAGTATCGGCCGTTTCGCCACTTTGCGAAACGGCAATAATTACATCTCCTTTATTAACGATTGGATTGCGGTAACGAAATTCTGAGGCATATTCTACTTCCACCGGAATACGGCAAAGTTCTTCTATTATATATTCTGCTTCCAAAGCCGCGTGCCAGCTGGTTCCGCAGGCGATAATGATATATCTTGGCGCGTTGATGAGTGCCTCAATATTATCCTGGATACCTTTCATAGTGATGGTTCCCTTTTCTGCGTCTAACCTTCCCCGTAAGCAATCATAAATTGTAGTGGGTTGTTCATAAATTTCCTTTAGCATAAAATGGTCGTAACCACCTTTTTCTATTGCCGCTAATTCTAAATCCAGGCTGGATATGTAAGGCATTTGTTTTTCATTGCCCAAATTTTTAAGAATCAGTTCCCCGGATTTGATAATCGCGATCTCATAATCATTTACATACACCACTTCTTTTGTGTATTCCAACATTGGCGTGGCATCTGAGCCAAGAAAATGTTCATCTTTTCCAATGCCAATTACTAAAGGGCTTCCTTTTCTTGCTGCAATAATTGTATCTGGATTGTCCTCATCCAACAAAAGAATTACATAAGCGCCGGACACTCTTTTCAGTGCAATTCGCACTGCTTCTTCTAATGGCGATTGAGTATGTTTTTGGATGTCTTCAATAAAATTTAATAAAACTTCTGTATCAGTTTCGCTTTTAAATGTGTAACCTTTTTTAACAAGCTCTGATTTCAACTGTGCATAATTTTCGATGATACCATTATGTATCATTGCGAGCTTTCCATTATTGCTTCTATGGGGATGAGCGTTAACGTCACTTGGTTCTCCATGGGTAGCCCAACGGGTGTGCCCTATGCCTATGTTTCCATTTACAGGTTTGCCAAGTAAGGATTGTTCAAGTTCAGCTACTTTTCCTTTCTTCTTAAAAACATGTAGCCCGTTATTGTTAATGAGTGCTACTCCTGTACTATCATACCCACGGTATTCCTGCCTTTTTAGGCCTGTAATAATGATTGGGTAAGCTTCCCTGGGACCAACATATCCAACTATTCCACACATAATTTATGTTTTTTTGAATGCCACAAAATAACGAAAAAGTAAGGAGTTATTATTTTTCACTCTTGAAACAAAATAGAAATCTTAAATAAAAGTTCTTTTACTGAACTATCGCATTCTTTACCGGGACAGTTTTTTTAATAAAGAAACAATCAATACATTTATTTTTTCTAATATTTTTTTAATGATAATTTCTAACGTTGCTAAAAAGAAAATTGTTTTTCTATTATTTAAGTTTATTGTTTTATGCAATGTTCTTTTAGCTCAAAATAAAAATATTCAATTTAGAGTAATCGCTTTTTATACTGCAAAAAACGATTTGGCGCATATCAGTTTTGTTCATGAAGCCAATAGATGGTTTCCTGAAATAGCCAGGAAATATAATTTTCTTTATGATTCAACCAACAATTGGAATAATCTTAATGGTAAGTTTTTGTCAAAGTACCAGGTCGTTATTTTTTTAGATACAAGACCTGATGATGCATTACAAAGAGAAGCATTTCAAACATACATGGAAAATGGTGGCGCATGGATGGGATTTCATTTTTCCGCATTTGCTTTAACGCCTTCTGATTTTCCGATGAATTGGAATTGGTATCACAACGAGTTTTTAGGTTCCGGATCTTATGTAAGTAATACATGGAGACCGACATCAGCAATTTTGAGAGTAGAAAATCACCTTCATCCGGCGACAAAAAATCTTCCTGATACATTCAAATCATCGCCCAATGAGTGGTACCGATGGCAAAATGATTTGCGAAAAGATCCAGACATTCAAATTCTTTTATCTATTGATTCCAGTAGCTTTCCGCTTGGAACAGGCCCCAAGCAAAGTGAGATTTGGCATAATGGCTACTATCCGGTAGCCTGGACCAACAAAAATTATAGAATGATTTATTTTAACATGGGCCACAATGATATGGATTATGAGCATAAAATTGACAATACCAACCACACTCTCTCTCATACTTTTAATAACAAAATACAGGACCAGCTCATTATTAATGCACTTCTTTGGCTGGGGAAAAAATAAAAATTTAAATTATTTGATGTACTTACATCAAATCTCACATTTTGTGGTATATTTTTTTTATGATTTTTTACATGGCTATAAAAGGATATTGACAAAATGAATATTATTTAACCAAAATGTCGTAAATTTGGAGAAAGAAATAAAATGACACATCAAACAAAAAAAATAAAAAACTACCCGGTTGATGATGATCCCCCCTCTGTAGTAAATGAAGCGGCCGTTCAATACAATACATTGAACCAGTATAATACATTGAAGGTGATTTTAGGTGGCAATAAAAGTCTTAAAAATCCATTGACAGGAGATTTTGATTTGATTGATCTTTCCCGGGAAGGCGTTAAGAAATCTACCTTAAAATCTCTCGCGGATTATCTGGGTATTAACATGGAAACATTAAGCGGCCTTTTGCATTCATCCTACAGGAATATTCAAAGAAAGGACGACAATGAATTGCTTGATACATTAAAAACCGAAAAGGTTTTGGAATTGGCGGCTTTTGCCCAGCGCGGAATTGAGGTGATAGGAGATAAAAATTCTTTTGCTGAATGGCTTCATAGCCCGCTTGTTGCTCTTGGAAACAAAATGCCTCTTCATTTTTTAGATACTTCCTTTGGTATTCAAATGGTCACCAGGCTATTGGGACGTTTAGAACAAGGTGTTTATTCATAATTGATTGAATTCGTACAATGGAATTGTTTAGGATAACACAGAAAAAATTTGCTGAAGATCTTTCAGGAAATGGTTCAAGGCTTTTTGGCGGAAGATGGAACAGTGAAGGTTTTTATGCTCTTTATACTTCATCTACGAGGTCAATGGCATTGTTGGAAACATTGGCGCATACTCCGGCAAAAATGTTAGACATCAAAGATTATGAACTTATTACATTACAGGTTCCGGATAGCGTTGGAATTGAAAAAATCCTGTTGTCTGCTTTACCTAAATTTTGGGATGCACCGGATACACGCATTTTTACCAAAAAGCTGGGCGATAAATTTCTTAGTGAAAAAACTAATCTCTTGCTTGAAGTGCCTTGTGTGTTGATGCCGGAGGAGGTAAATTATGTATTAAATCCTTTGCACAAAGACATGAATAAAGTGAAGATTATCCGCTCGCGAAGAATTTATTTTGACAAGCGGGTAGAAGAAAATGTTTAATTTTTTTTGAGATAAAAATTTTTTTTTGCAAAATCTTCTAACTTTCTCTTTTTCCTTCCATTAATAAATGCAAAGCATTTTCAAAATTTCCCGCAGCTGTTACTTCTCCTGAATTTACAAAGAAAATTTCATCCGCATTTTCAATGGTGTTTAGTCGATGAGCAATTATTACTTTAGTAGTAGTGGGTGGCAATTTCTGCAAAATATCTTCTAATAATTTTTCAGTCATCGTATCAATATTTGCGGTGGCTTCATCTAAAATCAATAATTCAGGTTGACGCAAAACGGCTCTTATGAATGCGATTAATTGTTTTTCGCCCAGGCTCATGGAGTCGCCTCCGGAAACTATTTTGGTATCTAAACCGTTTTCAAATCTATCTACCAAATTACCTAAACCTTCTTTGTAAAGCTCATTATTTAATTGCTCCTCATTAAAATTTTTAAACTTTTCATTTCCATACAAAATGTTATCGCGTACGGAACCATTGAATAAAAATGGTTCCTGCAAAATGAAACCAATTTTTTGGCTTAGTTCGGAAGAGTTGTAACTTTTTAAATCGTTTCCATTTAAAAAAACTTCACCTTCCGTAGGATCATACAGTCTTGAAATAAGAGAAGCAGTTGTTGTTTTTCCTCCGCCTGTAGGGCCTACAAAAGCATAAGTTTTCCCGCGCTGCAATTTGAAATTAATATCATGTAAAACTTTTTTTCCTGCAGGATATTGAAAAGAAACATTTTTAAAATCTAAAAGAACTCCGTTTTGAATAGGTTTGAATTCAATTCCTTTTTTCTGCTGCATATCAGATTCTAAATTTAAAATCACGGATATCCTGTCCCACGCTGCCATTGCGGTTTGGAAGCTGGCCCAAAGCGTAGCAAGCTGTTGTAAGGGTTGATAAAAATATTGAACATACGCAATGAAGCTGATTAATAAACCGATGGTAAATTGGCCTTTTGAAATTAAATAAATACCAAATGCTAAAACTATTAATTGAGCAATATTAGAAAAGAGTGTGAAAACGGGTGCAAAAACACTATTCACTAAACCTGCGCCTACACTGGCTTTGTAATTGATTGTATTTGCAAGATTGAATTTTTTTCTGAAATAATCTCTCCGGTTGAAAGCAATAATCGTTTTAAAATTACCAAGGCTTTCCTGAATTTCAGCACTTAAGCCACCGGTACTTTTCAGGCTGGCCGCATTTTTTTTCTTTACCCACGGTGAAATAATTCTTACAAAAAGTAAAATAAACACGGCAGGGATTAAAGCAGCGCCGCCGAGTTCCACATGTATTGCCAATAAAAAAATAGCTGCGCCCAACATAGTGAATATGCTGTCAACAAAACGCATAAGAGATTGTGAAAAAAACTGGTTTACTTTATCCGTATCATTATTAATTCTTGATATAAGGTCGCCGGCTTTATTTTGATTAAAAAAAGCGATGGGCAATGATTGTATTTTATTAAAAACAGCATTGCGCAAGCTATACAACATCCGGATTCCAATGCTACCCATAATTTTTGTTTGCAGGTAGTCTGTGGCAGCGGAAACAATATAGATTGCTAATAAAAAGCCTGTGAAGACCATGAGGCCATGGAGTAATTTGGTTTGAACATAATGATCGATTGTGTAACCAATAAGATAAGGTGTGAGCATCGATAGACCGGAATTTAAAGCCATAACCAGGAATGCAATTACCAGGTTTCTTTTTTCACCTTTCATAAACTGCAGCATCTTTTTTATTGCTGCGCCGGTTGAGGTTTCGGTTTCTTTATATAGATTATAATCCATTAGTTTTCTAAAAAATTGCGAAGGCAAATGTAAATGGAAATATGTTTTTAAGAAGATTGGTTTTCGGTAAGTGGTGGATTTATAGCGGTAAAAGAGAAAAATCTTATCAGCCACACCAATTTTTCTAACTCATTAATCCTTTCGTTAGATAAAAATTGCAATGTTATATAAATCAGTGAAGCAATAAATATCCCTGATTTTTATTTTTTTTTTTTTTTTACCACCACTTCTTTTATTACTTTTTCTCCAAGCTCTTCATTCACTCTTTCTATGATCTTTGGTTTTTGATAAATCAATTCATTTTTAAGCGGGGCAACGGAAGTATAAATAAATAAAGTGGAGTTGATGATCTCAATTTTGTCGGTATAATTGGCAATTGTTTTTCCCATTATTTTTTCCCATGCATCTTTTATTTGCATAGCCTGCACGCCACTTTTCAGTTTGCTTTTTTTTAAAAATTCTTTTAATGCATCGCCAATTGAAACTTCCATTTGGTAAAGATAACTATTTGGTGAAGTTTGGGAATATAGTTTATCGCTGTTAGGAAAAAAGTTTAGAAGAGTTTAGAAAAAATGTTTAGAAGAGTTTAGCGCTAAACTATCTAAACTCTTCTAAACTTTTACTTTCAGCTCTATAATCTGCACTTCATTCCCGAATTGCGAAAGAGAATCCAGCAGCCGTTCCGCATGAGTATCCGTAATAAAAGCCTGTCCGCTATTTTCTACACAAACATATTTCAACAAATTTTTGATCCTGCTTTCATCTAATTTTTCAAATACATCATCCAGTAATAAAAGTGGAGGAAAATTTTTTACGGTTTTTAAAATTTCAAATTCTGCGAGTTTGCAGGCAAATAACAAGCTTTTTCTTTGCCCTTGGAAGCGATGGTTTTGAACACATTTTCATACAGCAAAAAAATAAGGTCATCTTTATGTATGCCAACATTGGTGCGCTGTGTAAGCCTGTCTTTTTGCCGCGAAGCAATTAATAATTCTTCAAAATTATTTTCATTCTGAAGGCTGTTGTACTCCAAAGAAATATCTTCATTATTTCCTGAAATGCTTTTATAAAATTGCCGTACCAGCGGAAATAATTGCTTTGAAAATTCATTCCTGATTCTGATGAATATAATTTCCCGAAGGGATTAATTGATGGTCAAAAATTTCGAGTAAAGCAAAATCAAACCTGCCTCCCTGGGCTTCATTTTTTAAGAAACTATTTCTTTGTGCGAGTACTTTGTTATAGTAATCAGTTGCTGAAGATATTCGGCATCCACCTGGCTTATCAATGTGTCCAAAAATTTTCTTCTCTCTTCGCTTCCGCCCGTTATCATGCCGATATCGTCCGGTGCAATCATTACAAATGGAAATTTGCCGATGTGTTGCGAAAATTTATCGTAAGCCACATTGTCGAAATAAAATTCTTTTTTTTGCGAAGGACGATAAATGCAAACGATTTTTTGTGAATCATTTTTTTCATTTTCATTTTTTAAATCTCCCTCCAGCCTGAAACCTTCTTCTCCAAAATGAACATTTAAAATATCCTGTTTTGTAAAATAACTTTTAGTAAAACATAAATAATTGATGGCGTCAAGCAGGTTTGTTTTCCCTTTCCCATTCAAGCCACAAATTCCGATTATTCTTTCCTTAAATTCAAAAGTTTGAACGTGATAATTCTTAAATGCCGGTAAGTGAAATTTTTGTAAAAAACATGTATACGGGTCAGGGTATTAGTTATGTTTATCGGCACGGGTGTCTTCGTTGTAAATTGCCTGTCATCTGAAAAATTTACAACATTCTTCTTAAATAATTTACCTGGCCCAAGTGATAATTAAAATGGGCAAGTAAATAGATAAGCATCGTTTCTGTAGAAAAAGTTTCATTTCTGATGGCGATTGGAAAATCTTTCTTTAAATCTTCTTCTGATAATTTCGATAAAGTATTTTTAATCGTTTCTTTCAATTCCTCTAAATCACTGATTAATTTTTCTTTAGGAATATTTTTTAGAGAAAACTCTTCATCGCGTTGGCGGACATAATCAGTATTTCCCAAAGTTTTTCCTATAAAATGATTCAGATTTCCCAATAGGTGCAGCGTTAAATTTCCTGCGGAATTGGTAATTCCTTCTTTGGTTTCCCAAAGACTATTTTCTGTTTTAAATAAATTAATTTCTTCGATTAATTTGTCTAAGTCTTGTTGGTAAAAATCAGTAATATTCATTTTTATTGATTATTTATTTTATAGTAAAAGAAGTTTTAACCCGGATTTTTATTTTGTTTAAAATGTCAGAAATGTAGTTATTCGTTTCAAAGGTAAATTTACATTAATCAGCGAGTATTTAAATCTTGTTAAGATATAGAAGTATTTCTCCATGATTATTATATTTGCGGCTATGACTTTAGAATTACTTAAAGATTTGAGAGACCGCCTGATGGTTTTGAGGAGGTTTCTTTGACGTGGACAACCGCGAACAAAAAATAAATAACGATAAGCAACTTTCTCTTTCTGCAGGTTTCTGGGATGACAGCAAACGTGCTACTTCCATTTTAAAATCAATAAAACTGAATGAATATTGGTTAAATATTTATACAGATGTAAAAACAAAAGTGGACGATTTTTCTGTGCTTTTTGAATTCTGGAAAGAAGGGGAAGCTTCAGAAGAAGAAGTGAAAGAAGCTTATGACAACGCTGTCATTGCGACGGAAGAAGCAGAGTTTAAAAGCACCTTAAACAAACCGGAAGATGAAATGCCCGCGATACTGCAAATCAACAGTGGCGCCGGCGGAACAGAAAGCCAGGATTGGGCAGAAATGCTTTTGCGCATGTACCGGATGTATGGTGAAAAGCAGGGCTGGAGCGTTGCTGAATTAGATTTCCAGGAAGGAGACGGCGCCGGAATTAAAAGTGCTACCTTACAATTTGACGGACCATTTGCTTATGGATTTTTAAAAGCAGAAAGTGGTGTTCATCGCTTGGTGCGCATTTCGCCTTTCGACAGCAATGCCCGCAGGCATACGAGTTTTGCCAGCGTGTATGTATACCCGTTAATTGATGATTCAGTTGAGATCAAAGTAAATCCTGCAGATGTGGAATGGGCATTTTTCAGAAGTGGTGGTAGTGGCGGACAAAACGTAAACAAGGTAGAAACCGCGGTGAGATTGACTCACAAGCCTTCCGGAATTATTGTAGAATGCCAGCAGGCAAGAACGCAAGGCGAAAACCGCGAAAAAGCAATGGCAATGTTGAAGAGTCGTTTGTATGAAGAAGAAATGAGAAAGAGGCAGGAGCAGCTGGATATCAACAATGCGTCGAAGAAGAAGATAGAGTGGGGCAGCCAGATACGCAGTTATGTTTTTCATCCTTACAAAATGATCAAAGATCATCGCACGGATTATGAAGTCGGAAATGTAGGTCCGGTGATGGATGGCGAATTAGATGGATTTATAAAAGCATATTTGATGATGGAAAAATAATTAGCTAATGTGGAAATTGAATTAGCAATAAAACAAATAACATACACAATAATTAATAATCAATAATTAGAATAATGCCTTCCATTCTTATAATAGATGATGAAAAAGCAATAAGAAAAACGCTTACTGAAATCCTGGGTTATGAGGGTTATAAAATAGATGAAGCTTCGGATGGAGAAGAAGGATTGAATAAGTTCAGGGTGAAAAGCTATGACCTTGTTCTTTGTGATATTAAAATGCCAAAATTGGATGGCATCGAGTTTTTGGAAAAAGCAAAGGAAATCAATCCTGAAGTTCCGATTATAATTATAAGTGGCCACGGCAATATTGAAACTGCTGTTGAAGCTGTAAAAAAAGGCGCTTACGATTATATTTCAAAACCGCCGGATCTTAACCGGATGCTTATTACACTTCGCAACGCGATGGACAAAAACACGTTGGTAGCAGAAACGAAAGTGCTAAAAAGGAAGGTAAATAAGGTACAGGAAATCGTTGGCGAATCAGCGCCTATAAAAAAAATTAAAAATACCATTGACAAGATTGCCCCTACAGAGGCGCGTGTTTTAATTACAGGAGAAAACGGTGTTGGAAAAGAATTGGTTGCCAGGTGGATTCATCAAAAAAGCGCCCGTAGTGGTGGTTCATTAGTAGAAGTAAACTGCGCCGCTATTCCGGGAGAATTGATCGAGAGTGAATTATTCGGGCATGAAAAAGGAAGTTTCACCTCCGCCGTAAAACAAAGAATCGGCAAGTTTGAACAGGCAAGTGGCGGGACTTTATTTTTGGATGAGATTGGTGATATGAGCCTTAGCGCACAGGCAAAGGTTTTGCGCGCGTTGCAGGAGGGAAAGATAACGAGAGTGGGTGCTGATCGCGATATAAATGTTGATGTGAGAGTAATTGCTGCTACGAATAAAGACCTTTTAAAAGAGGTAGAAGAAAAAAATTTCAGACTCGATCTTTATCACCGGCTTGGCGTAATTATTTTGCATGTTCCTAACCTTAACGAACGTACATCGGATATTCCCTTATTAGTGGATCGTTTTTTAACTGATATTGCTACGGAATACGGACAGACAAAAAAAGATATCGATAAAAAAGCAATTGATCTTTTACAAAAATATAAATGGACGGGGAATATCCGCGAGTTAAGAAATGTAGTGGAAAGATTGATCATTCTTTCCGGTAAAACCATAACGGCTGAAGATGTGGAGAATTACGTTATGCCCAAAAAATAATTAAAATATTTTAAATGCCTTTTCTGCCGGCGTTACAATTAATATGAAACACATTTATTGCATTAGTGGTTTCGGTGCCGATGAAAGGATATTTGCAAAAGTCGATTTTGGCGCAAACGATGTACACTTTATACAATGGAAAATTCCTGAAAAGCATGAAACCATTGAATCGTATGCAAATCGCATGCGGCAGGAAATTAAACATTCAAATCCAATTTTAATCGGGTTATCTTTTGGTGGAATGATGTCTGTGGAAATTGCAAAATTGATTTCTGTAGAGAAAATCATTCTTGTATCCAGTGTTTGCTGCCGTAAAGAATTGCCTCTTTATATGAAGCTAACTTCTGCCTTGAATTTAAACAGGCTTATACCAATGAAACCTTATCCGATTTTAGAACCAATAGAAAATTATAATCTGGGTGTAGAAACCAAAGAAGAAAAAAAATTACTGAGGGAATATCGCCAGTAATTTAAATCTTCAATATAGTAATTGGGCAATTGACCAGGTGGTAAATTGGCAGAATGAATGGATTCCTCAAAATTTTATTCATATACATGGAACGAGAGATCATATTTTTCCGATTCGAAATATTATAAATCCGAAATACAAAATCAAAAATGCCGGTCATTTGCTTTTAATGAATAATGCTGAAGAGGCAAATGTTATTTTTAAAAAAGAATTGGTTTAAAAAATCTTATTATCCTGTTTTGCTTGTTAAACTAATGATAACTATTTTCTAACAGTATTTTATTAAGATATTTAATATGCTACATTTGTTTTCTTTAAAAAAAATTAGCTAATGAGTATAGGTTTACTTTTCTTTATCGTCGCGACTATTGCTGTTCTTATTGGTTTGTATGGAATGTTTAAAAAAGCGGGAATCGCTCCCTGGAAAGCTTTGATTCCACTCTACAATACATGGTGCATGGTAGAAAAAATGAAGCTTAAAAGAATTTGGTTTTTTCTTCAGCTTATTCCTATTGCCGGCCAGTTTATTACCATCTGGATCAACATTAAATTTGTGGAGCATTTCGGGAGGTTTGGCCTATGGCATCATTTCCTTACCGTCTTTTTTCCTTTTATATATTTTCCTTATCTGGGCTTTTCTGAACAGGAAAGATATGCGGGAACACTCGTGGTGGGCAATTATAAAAAGGGAGCTATACGGGAATGGGTAGACGCGGCAGTTTTTGCTATTGTAGCGGCTACGCTTATACGAACTTTTGTTTTTGAGGCTTATACAATTCCAACTCCTTCAATGGAAAAAACATTATTGGTAAATGATTTTTTGTTTGTAAGCAAATTTGCTTATGGGCCAAGGCTTCCCGAAACACCATTGGCCCTTCCTTTTATGCATCATACTATCATTGGCACCAATACTAAATCTTATGTTACCTGGCTTGAAATTCCTTATACCCGTTGGTTTCCCGAACCTGTGAAACGGAAAGATGTAGTTGTATTTAATTTTCCGGTCAATGATACATTGATCAATGATGCGCAACATGGATCGCAGATCACTTATTACCAGGAAATCCAGGGAAGAATGTTGGCTGATCATATTTCGGAACAGGAGGCGCGCCAAAGAGTGCTGGATCAATATGGTGATCTTGTCATCACCAGGCCGGTTGATAAGCAGGAAAATTTTATTAAAAGATGTGTGGGTATTGCCGGTGATACTTTGCAAATTAAAAACAGAGTTATTTATATAGACGGAGTAGCTCAAACTTTACCGGAGTATCACGAATTTAATTATATCGTTACTACTACCGGACCTCTTGACCCTGATCAGCTAAATAGTATCGGAATCCTGGATACGGACGATCCGAATAAAAACCAGGTGCAGATGGCAGGAACTAATACTTATATAATCGGGATGAGCGATGCTGAAAAGTTGCAACTAAAAATGCTTAAAGGGGTTAAAGATATTCAACCCCAACCTCCCGGAGATCTTGAAAAAAGCCCATTTTTATTCCCTTATGAAGCGGGGAATGGCTGGACAGTAGATGATTACGGGCCCATGTGGATTCCAAAAAAAGGAGCTACTATTGAATTAAATCCTGAAAACATCAGGCGTTACCACCGTTGCATTGAAACGTACGAAAAAAATAAATTTGAAGAAAAAGACGGCAAATATTTTATTAACGATAAGCCCGCCTCTTCTTATACTTTTAAAATGAATTATTACTGGATGATGGGGGATAACCGTCACAATTCGCTTGATAGCCGCTACTGGGGCTTTGTTCCGGAAGATCACATTGTAGGAAAAGCCTCATTGATTTGGTTTAGTTATGGAAATAACGGCATCAGGTGGAGCAGGATATTTCAAAAGATTAAATAGTCTTTAGAATTCAAAACACAGTGAAAGCACAAATTCACTGAATTTTTATTTTGTATAACGGCGCTCTATACACGAAATGTTATTCAGGTTTGGAATTAAGTACAACCTTCACTTCTTCTTTTAGATTAGACCTGGATGCTTCCGCTAAAATAAATGTTTCGTAATATGCTTTTATGAAAGCAGTTAGTGGCGTTGCAATTAAGGCGCCTGTCAGCCCAAATGCGCTGGCCATCGCCAGCATAACAAATAAGGTGGAAACCGGGTGAAGATTCATTGTTGTTGCTCTTATTTTAGGCATAAGAAAATCTCCGCTGATTTCATCGAAGGCTATATAAAAAATCAGTACCCACAAAGCAGTCAAAGGATGAATAGATAAAGCAACCAGGGTAGGAGGTATAGCCATAATGTAAAACCCAAGTTTAGGAATCATTTCGGCGAATAGGGTTAATCCGGCCCAAACCCAAACGCCCGGAATACCCATCAGCGATAAAAAAATAAAAACCGCCACAGCTTCTATCAGCCCAACAATTAAATTAGACCACACCCAACTGACCATCATTGTGGCCGCAGTCGCCAGTGCATTAGCTGCTTTTTCACGTTTTTGTGTTGGAAAAATCAGGAGGTATGTTTCTATAAGCGGGGCCGGATTGATCAGCATGTAAGCTATGATGCTGAAAAAAACTACCAATAAAAAGATTCCTCCAATAATTGAAAACGAAAACCTGCTAACGCTTGTCAGCAGGCTACCTGCAGAAGGAAGGTCATTCACAATATCTGCATTTACAAGCAATTTTTTTTGCAATTGGGGATAATCTTTTAATAAAGAATTGAGCTGTTCTTTAAGAGAGAAATAATAATCAGGAAGGTTTGATACGAGCGTACTGATTTGGCTTAAAATTCGCGGAATTACCAGCCACGCGATAAAAAAAAGAAATAAAAGCATGGCAAAAAAAACAATTAATGCGGCGAAAGTTCTGCTGATATTTTTTGACATCAACCACATAGTCGGCCGGTTTAAAACCAGCGTAAGCACAACTGCAAAAAAGAAAAGAAAAATAACATTGATAATTTCAAACGCAAACCACAGCCCAAGTATAACCGCTGCTGCAATGAAAATCAGGCGCACATTTTTTTTATAATTTTCATTTACAGCGCTAAGCATAATTTATTTTTGAAAAGAAATTCGTAGAAAAATTAGAATTATTATACACAAAGCTTTTTCATAAAGTGTGCCAAAATAGAAAAACAATTTACTTGCTGTTCAGGAGATTTCTTTATTATTCAGGAGAATAAAAAGTGAGTTTTAAACAAGCGGAATTTTTATAAATATACTCCTGTAATATTTCCAATATGCATAACCTAAAAACAGGTTGGGAACTAAAAGAAAAACACCCATTAACCAACCAGAAGGCACTAAAATGGTATGAAACAGAAAAACATTAAGACTTATCGGGAAAAGAATCACTGCAGAAAAAGGAGCGTAACGGTTAATTAATAAAGATATTCCACCGGCAACCTGTATAATCTTCTGCATGGGATAAAAGTAACCTGCAGCTTTAAGTCCGTTTTTAAAAGCCGCTGCGTTTCCTGTATGATGTGGCTGATAAGGAATAAAATGTAAAAAGTAATCCAGGCCAAATACCAGGTAAAGAAACCCAAGAAGAACGCGGAAGATTATTGTTGCATTTTTCATGGCTGATTTCTTTTTATTAAAGCCAAAATAGCAAAGATTAATGAATGATACTAAAATTATTTTGACTATTTCGACAGTAAACAAACAAATATTCGCCTTTCTTATTTCGAATAAAAGTTGTGAATGATAAAGTCAAAAAAGAGATTCATTACAATAAATTGCTAAGTCGTTGATACCCGATAAAAGCACAGGCATCAATAGAAGTAAAATTGAAATTAAACTTGAAGGTTTCATCAAGAAATCAAGTTTTAACCGGATAAAACTTTACCAAAAAGCAAAAAAAATGAAGAACAAAATCGTTCTTCATTTCAACCAAATATTTATATATAATTATTTTACCATTGTAGATTCTTTGCTTACAAAATCGCCGGTTTTTTCAATTAAGCTTTTATATTTATCCTGGATGGATGCAGGCTCTTTTGTTCCATCGATATAGAGTTCCCCTTTGGCAACGGCTACTGAAAAAGAATTTGATTTTATCAGATGGTCTTCCTCCAATACATTTATAAAATTTTGCACTTCTGTTCCGTTTACTTCCTCATCAGTTGAGTGATCTTTGACCAAAACCCATTCGTCTTTTTTACTTTCTTCCATAGCAGAAACTTTTCCGAAATTGTTCAGAGTCTGAATTTTCAATTCTCTTTCCTCTTTTATTTTATTCTGAAAATTATGAGCCAGGGTAGGAGCAATAACTAAGGAAACGATACTCATTAATTTGATAAGAATATTCATACTCGGCCCTGAAGTATCTTTAAACGGATCACCAACAGTATCTCCTGTAACCGAAGCTTTGTGAGGTTCAGAACCTTTGTAATGCGTTTCATTATTGATCAACGCGCCCTTTTCAAAAGATTTTTTTGCATTATCCCACGCACCACCTGCGTTGTTCTGAAATATTCCCATTAATACCCCGCTTACTGTAGCGCCTGCTAAAAATCCGCCTAAAACTTCGGGGCCAAAAATAAAACCAATAACAACCGGAGAAAGCAAAGCAATTGCACCAGGCAACATCATTTTCCTGATAGAGGCATTGGTGGAAATGGCAACGCATTTATCATATTCGGGTTTACCTTTTCCTTCCATGATACCGGGGATGGTACGGAATTGCCTGCGTACTTCTTCTACCATTGCCATGGCAGCTTCTCCTACGGCACGAATGGCAAGAGAGGAAAAGATAAATGGAATCATTGCGCCTACAAATAATCCGGCCAATACATCGGCTCGATAAATATCAATACCATCAATTTTTGCAATCCCAACAAATGCAGCGAATAAAGCAATAGAAGTTAAAGCGGCTGAAGCTATAGCAAATCCTTTTCCGGTGGCCGCGGTAGTATTTCCAACGGCATCGAGAATATCAGTTTTCTCCCGCACATCTTTTGGCAATTCGCACATTTCAGCGATACCGCCTGCATTATCGGCAATCGGCCCGAAAGCATCAATTGCCAGTTGCATGGCAGTAGTAGCCATCATTCCTGCAGAGGCAATGGCAACTCCATATAAACCTGCACAATAATAAGAAGTATAAATTCCTGCAGCTAAAACAAGAATAGGAAATAAAGTACTTTCCATTCCCACAGCGATACCGCCAATGATGTTGGTAGCGTGGCCTGTAGAAGATTGACGAACGATTGTCATTACAGGCCTTTTGCCCATAGCAGTGTAAAACTCAGTGATAAAACTTATTAGTGTACCTACTACTAATCCAACGATGATAGCGCCAAAAACTCCATATTTTGTAAACTCATAATTTCTCAGAATCATCGTGTCGGGCATGAGCCACATCACCAGGAAATAAGCGGCGATTGCTGTTATTACTATTGTTCCCCAGTTTCCGAGGTTTAAAGCCTTTTGTACAACTGAAGTATGCAATCCGGCTTTATCAGAAATTTTTACGAAAAATGTGCCGATGATAGAAAATATAATTCCCATAGAAGCGAGCAGCATTGGTAATAAAATTGGGGCCATTCCTCCAAAAGTATCGGTTGAAATTGTTTCCCTTCCCAATACCATTGTTGCCAAAATGGTTGCCACGTAAGATCCAAAAAGATCGGCGCCCATACCGGCAACATCACCTACATTATCGCCTACATTATCAGCAATGGTTGCGGGGTTTCTCGGATCATCTTCCGGAATTCCTGCCTCTACTTTACCAACAAGATCCGCGCCCACGTCTGCGGCTTTTGTATAAATTCCCCCACCTACGCGTGCAAACAATGCGATACTTTCTGCACCAAGGCTAAAGCCCGTAAGGATTTCAATTGTTTTCTCCATTTCAAAACTGTTGGCAGCAGCATGTGGAGCAAAAATGAATTTTAAAATTATAAATAAACCTCCAAGGCCTAGTACCGCTAAACCTGTAACACCCATTCCCATTACGCTTCCACCCGTGAAGGAGACTTTTAATGCTTTGGAAAGGCTGCTTCTTGCGGCCTGTGTAGTTCTTACGTTAGCTTTAGTAGCTACTTTCATTCCGATAAAGCCTGCGAGAGCGCTAAAAAAACCGCCACATACAAAAGATATGGCGATGCTCCAATTACTGTTGGCGCTACTGTATCCCATTATTCCTAATAAAACGGCTGCGATAATAACGAAATAAGAAAGTATCTTCCATTCGGATTTAAGAAATGCCATGGCCCCGTCGGCAATATAAGTGCTGATTTCTTTCATTCGCTCATTTCCTGCATCCTGTTTGCTAACCCAGGCGAATTTCACGAATGTGTAGAGCAAACCAACAATTCCCATCGCCGGTATTACATATATCAAATTGTCCATAAAAGTAATTAGTTAATTTTTAGGGCTGCAAAAATAGGGTAAAATGGCAAGATTAAAAATGTTTCATCAAACTGTTTAAGGTAATCATGCCCATTCTGATTTTTGGGTTGTGTAATGGATTTCAGAATAAAAAACTTATGTATTAAAAGTATTTCGAAGACGGCTTAATTTCGACTATCTCTTTTATTTTTATTTAAGGAAATTGTTATCCTGCTTTTTAATAATAGGCCTTCTAAAAACTTTTATTTTATTGTTATTGATGCTTTTAAACAAATAGTTTTGTAAAAATTTAACTGGATTATAATGAGAGATCGCAAATCTTTATTTCTGCTTATTTTGGCGCTGGTAATTGCAACGGTTGCATTTGTGTTGATTTCGATATGGGGCTATCATTTTTATTATGCAGGTAAAAATAATCTGTCTTTTCAAAGATCAGAAAATCAAAAAAATATGATTCAAAAGCAGGTTCAGAAAGATTCTCTGCAATTACTTGTAAAATCTTTCAATCCTGAAATGGAAAATGATATCGATTCTATGTTATTTGATTCATCTGTCGATAAAAATCTCGCCTCTAAAATAATTGAATACCAGAAATTAAGAAATGAAATAGCAGAAATTCTGAGAAAAAAATCATCCGGGAAAGAGTTGGCTTTGGCTACAGAAAAAATTTCGCAATTACAACAAAGCATTGAAGATCTGAAAAATAAGAACGATACTATAATCAGGGAGAATGAAAGATTAAATCAAATGGTAAAGGAACTGATGGACAAAAATGAAAGCAACGCCAATCAGAATAACAAAACATTTACCCGGTTCAACGAAAACGTTGCCTGTCCTGGTTTCTCATTTGCGATTTATGGCGTATGATTTAGATAAAAGCCAGGCCGTTACTAATATAGCGACCAATGCCGAAAGATTAGCAGGCTCTTTCCAGGTAAATATAAAATCATTTAATACAAACAATTCCATCTATATTGTCGTAATTCAACCTAATGGAAAAACCCTACATTCAGTCGGCCGAATAGGGATCTTTTATAAGTGTAACAGGCAAAAAAATGTATTCGGCATTAATTCATTTTGAAAATAAAAAGACAATGGTACGCGCCTTTAGTTCACAATTGATCGCATAATTTTCAAAAAGGGAAATACGTGATGCAGATTTATCACCAGGGTGTGATGATTGGAAGGCTTACCAGGACACTATTTTAAAGGCTGATTCAGTCAACGAACAAATACCCGCTTATTTCTATTCTGATTAAATCAAATTCTCCGCAATTTAATTTTACCCTCTTTTATGGCAACAGAGTTTTGTTTTCACTTTTGTGAAAACAAAACCCGCAAGGTTTATAACTTATTATTCGAAACCTGTGAACCGCTATCTTATTCTGGCATAGATTTTTATTAAAAAAAGCAAAAGAATGTTATGGCAGATATTAATAATTTACAGATAACGAGCAGCGCATTTAAAAATGAAGGAAATCTTGCGTCAAAATATAGTTGCGATGGTGAAGGAATCAATCCTCCTTTACATATTGAAAAAATACCTGAAGCTGCAAAATCACTGGCCTTAATTGTTGAAGATCCGGATGCTCCCAATGGCGTATTTGATCATTGGGTCGTTTGGAACATTGATGTGGTTTCGGATATTGCAGAAGGAAGTAATCCCGGTATTAGTGGTGATAATAGCGCCGGTAAATCCGGATATCATCCGGCCTGTCCGCCTTCAGGTTCCCACCGCTATTATTTTAATGTCTTTGCCCTTGATACTTTGTTGGATTTGCCGGTTGGCTCAAATAAAAAAGATCTCAAAACAGTTATGAATGGCCATGTCATTGCAAAAGGAAGCATAATGGGCCGTTATGAAAAAAATAAATAAACAGTGCTATACTTTTAAATTTTAAATAAGAATATTATGAGCAATACAAAAAATCTTCATGATGAAGATGCTATTAAGAAAATAAAGGATTTAGTAGATGAGATAAAAACCTGCATGTTTTGCACCAATGTTTCTGACATGCCATTCAGGACGCGGCCAATGGCTACGCAGGAAGTGGACGAAGAAGGCAATCTTTGGTTTTTTAGTTCAAAATCCAGTGATAAGAATGATGAGATAAAAAATGACGATACAGTTCAGCTTCTTTATTCAAAAAATTCTGACAGTCACTTTTTAACTCTTACAGGTACTGCGCAAATTGTAAATGATCAAAAAAAGAAAGATGATTTGTGGAACCCGCTCGCCAAAACGTGGTTTCCGGGTGGGAAAGATGATCCTGATTTGATCCTGATAAAAATAAAACCAGGGCAGGCTCATTATTGGGACACGATCAATGGAAAAATGATCACACTTTTAAAAATGGCTACTTCGGCCGTTACAGGAAATCCTTCTGATGTTGGGGTAGAAGGAAAATTAAAAGTTTAATTTCCCGTAGAAGTTTAACTTATTCTTTTCTGTTTAAAATATAGTTTTCAGCAAAGATCCTTGAATTTCCTTTTTTTCTCCATCAAGCATTAAAAGGATAATCTGATTTTATCCTAAATAAGATGGATTACTTTAAAGAAACTAATTATTTTACCGGAAACGCTCCATTTGCCAGTATCAGCGAATGAGCATTTCATTTTGAATATATAGATTTTCTATAAATGTTGAATCGAGTTTGAAATCTACTGTAGTTTCTATCCTGGACAATCTGCACAAGGAGTACTCCAGAAAACTTTCCCGAAAAATTCGGAGCAAATTCTTTTCGGCAGTTCTTTTTCAACCGGCGAATCCTGATTGATTGCTACATTATATTTGAAATATAAATAAATATATTACCAGGAAGGAAGATTATAAATTTACCCACGTTGACGTTAATTCGGAATAAAATAAAAAATAAACTTATTTGTCCTTTTACTATTCTCAATTGATTTTATCGGTGCTGCTTCCAGGTCCTGGTTCTTCTGAAACCATTGTGAGAAGCAGGTTTCCTGTTCATTAAGGTGTTGGAAGTGGCAGGAGATTGTATAAACTGGAGTTGGCTGGCATAAGGATGATCCTCAACTACCGGAATTGTTTTTTCTATCAATTTATGAATATCACGCAGGTAAGCTCTTTCTTCAATATCACAGAAAGAAAGCGCTGCACCCGAATTGCCTGCTCTTCCTGTTCTGCCGATCCGGTGAACATAAGTCTCAGGTACATTAGGTAATTCAAAATTGATCACATGGCTTAATTCATCCACATCTATCCCGCGCGCTGCAATGTCCGTTGCAACAAGCACACGTATTTTTCCATCCTTAAAATTGTTCAATGCCCGCTGCCTCGCATTTTGAGTTTTATTGCCATGGATAGCATCTGATTTTATGTTCGACTTGTGAAGCGCCCTTGCTATTTTATCAGCGCCATATTTGGTTCTTGTAAAAACGAGCGCATTTTGAATAGTTCCGTTTTTTAAAAGATGTATCAGAAGATCACGTTTATCATTTTTTTCAACCAGGTAAATATGTTGATCTACATTTTCCGCAGTCGAAGAAACCGGTGTCACTTCCACTCTTACAGGGTTTTTTAAAATAGAAGCTGAGAGCCGCGTAATTTCCGGTGGCATAGTAGCTGAGAAAAATAAAGTCTGCCTGTTTTCCGGAAGTATTGAAATAATTTTACGCACATCGTGAATAAAACCCATGTCAAGCATTCGGTCCGCTTCGTCTAAAACAAACATCTTAATGCTTTTAAGGTTCACAAATTTCTGAGCAATGAGGTCTAATAATCTTCCGGGAGTTGCTATTAACACATCAACGCCACGCCTCAACTGGTGGGTTTGGTGATGCTGCGAAACGCCTCCAAAAATAACGGCGTGTTGAATGCCTGTATTTTTTCCATAAGCTTCAAAGCTTTCATCAATCTGAATAGCAAGTTCGCGGGTTGGAGTAAGGATCAACGCTTTAATATTATTATTATGCCCGTCTTCATTTTGTTGCAAAAAAAGATTCTGCAAAATGGGTATGGCAAATGCGGCTGTCTTTCCCGTACCTGTCTGCGCGCATCCCAGCAGATCTTTGCCGCGAAGAAGATGAGGTATGGATTGTTCCTGGATGGGTGTTGGTTCTGTATAACCTTCGGTTTCAAGCGCCTTCAAAATGGGCGCTATTAAATGTAATTCTTTAAATAACAATTTTATTGTTTTAATAGTAAATGATAACTTCCCTGAAAATTGGTTTCTGAAAGTTTGCTTGCTTGTATGCTCAACAACCTATGACTTGATGAGCTTTTTGGTAAAGAAGATCCAGTCTGCTAAGTAGGAGAATAATTCTGCAAATATACCTTTTTTGCCGGTATAAGTCAATAACGCTAAATAGATCAATTAATTTTAACGAAAGGAAAATTTCAGTGCTATAAGAGATAAACTCTTCATTTTATATTTAAATCGTAAAAAATCTGTTTGATGAAATCAAAAGAAAGTGGTTCAACAAATAGTTATTGACGTAAGATGGCCGGAAGAGTTTGCTAAAGGCTATGCCGTCCGGAAAGATTTATGGAAAATTGTGGTTCATAAAAACCTATCGAATCAGGAAAACAAAATAAAAATTATTAAAATAAGTTTGTTTACTGGATTGAAGTAATCTTTGTAATAGAAGTTGGAAGGCCTCCAATGTAGGCCTGGAATAAGATGATATCAATTTGGTAATCCGAGCAACGAATGTATCAATCCAGTTTCTGTAAAACATAAATATACATTGCGCTTCTAACGGTGAAGCCTAAGTGTTTATACAAATTAATAGCATGCTCATTATCTGCTTTTACATGAAGAAATGGAATATTCCCTTCTGTAACGATTTTTCGAACCTGGTAATTAATCAGCGACTTTCCGTAACCTTTCCCCGTATGATCGGGATTGGTGCAAACCGCGCTGATTTCAACATACTTATTGGCATGCATTCTTTGCCCGGCCATAGCAACCAGTTCATCGGAATTGAAGATGCCATTATAGTTTCCAAATTCAATGGTTCTTTGTAAAAAAGGGCCCGGCTGGGTAAGTTGGGTTAAGGTAATCATCTGTGGTATATCCTTACGTGACAATGAAACTATACCGGTAACAGGAACAGATGGCAGCGTTTTGTGATTGAGTATCATCTGGCGCACATCAAAAATATTGTTCACTTTCCAATATTGTGGAATAGAAAGCCGGTTACTGTTAGGTATGATAATAGTTCGCTCAGGAGGAATTAAATTATACAATTCAAAAAATGATGGTTCATCATAATTTTTTAAACCGGCAAACGGGCTTACATCTTCCCGGAAAATTTTTACCCTTTCATTTCCCAAAGCCAAATGACTATTAAATGAAGACATTGCATTCCATGCCGGATTATCCAGTATATGATGTGCCATAATTTTTCAGCAAAATAAAGTATTTTGAAAATGTCATAAAGCATTTACCCCGCAAGTCTCACGAGTGGACGTAATATCCATTCTAATTTTATCAATTAAAAATTACAGTAATTTGTTGCTTTACTGTATTTTTTAATTGCACATAAGATAATACCCATTGAATTATAATCATGAAAGTAACTCACCTGATTGCTTATATCTTTTGCATACCTTAGGCCCTGCCGGTTATTAGTTAACAAAAAAACTTATTTAATATCTACTAAATTCCGGCGATTTAAAATTTGTAATTAACCTACGCAATATATTTTTTTAACCTAATCCTTTATGAAAGAAAAAAAAGCAACACCGCTGCCGACATTGATAACCATATTCGGAGCCAAGGGTGATCTTACCAGCCGCAAGTTAGTCCCCGCATTGTATAATTTATATACCGGTAACCGCTTGCCTAAAACATTTGCTATTTATTGCATTGATTATTTGGAAAGTGACGAAGATGATTTCAGGAACGAACTGCTTGACGGCATTAACGAGTTCAGCCGCAATGGCCGTGCAGTGAGGAAGCAATGGGAAGAATTTTCAGCAAATATTTTTTACATCCGGGGAGACTTTCAAAAAAGGGAAACATTTGCCGGCCTGAAAATAAGAGCCGCCAATTTTGACAAACAAAACAAACAGCGTGGCACCCGGCTATTTTATTTTGCAACGGCACCCCGCTTTATTGAAATCATTGCCGAAGGCTTGTATAAAAATAAAATCTGCAACAAGCCGGCACTGGACCGCATTGTGGTAGAGAAGCCTTTCGGTACCGACCTTGCAACCGCAAAAAAATTAAATCTTTTTCTTGGTAAACGATTTGAAGAAAAGCAGGTTTATCGCATAGACCATTATTTGGGAAAAGAAGCCGTGCAAAACATAATGGCATTTCGATTTGCCAATTATGTGTTTGAGCCATTATGGAACAATAAATTTATTGATTATATACAAATAAGCGTGGCTGAGGAGGTGGGTGTAGAAAAGCGGGGCGGCTACTACGACAGCAGCGGTGCATTAAGAGACATGATACAAAACCACCTGTTGCAATTGATGTGTATTGTGGCGATGGAATGCCCGGCAGCATACCAGGCAGAATTAATCCGGGATGCTAAAGTGAATGTGCTGAAACAGATTAAGAGGTATTCCGGTAATAGCGGTTTTTAAAAATGTAGTTCGTGCTCAATACACTGCAGGTACTATCAATGGAAAGCCGGAAGAAGGTTACAGGCAGGAAGAACATGTATCGCCAAAATCCTCTACAGAAACTTTTGTAGCCGCTAAATTTTTTGTTGATAATAAACGCTGGAAGGGTGTACCCTTCTTTTTAATGACCGGTAAATCGCTGCCACGGCAGTCATCTGTTATTACGGTGCAGTTTAAAGATTCCCCCAACAGAATATTTAAAGATGATATCGAATCGAACCGGCTGGTCATAAGCATACAACCAGAACTGGAAATAGGTTTTTTGTTTGAAAGCAAAGTGCCGGGATTGGAAATGAATTTAAAATCAGTTGCTATGGATTTTTCGTATCAGAAGGTTTATAGAGAAAGCGTCCCTGAAGCTTATGAGGCGCTGTTGCTGGATGTATTGGAGGGAGATCCTACTTTGTTCATGCGGGCCGACCAGGTTGAAAACGCATGGAAAGTAGTGATGCCCATTTTAGACGCATGGGAAAAACATCCCCTTAAACAATTGTTTTTTTATAAAGCCGGTACCTGGGGGCCTAAAGAAGCGCTTCGTTTAATAAAACCTTATACTGACGAATTGTTTCAATTGCCGTTGAGTGAAAATCGCAGCGCTTCTGGTAAATGATTTCATTTAGAAAAAATATTCTTTACTATATCAATTGCCACCCTGCTGGTGTACTAACTCAAGCCCGACAAAAGAGCGTGGTTTGAATCCCGGCCATGATTTTGAAGACGAAGTACTGTCTGCAACAGAAAGGTATTTTCCAAAGTCTTTATGCTGAAGATAAATACCCAGGAAAGCGGTTACAAAGTGTTGATTAATATTATTGATCCGGCGCTGGTCCCATGCAGGTTCTGCATAGTGGTAGTAATCCGCAAAACTTCCGGGCTTAAATAGCTCAGGAGGCGGAGGATTTGGCGCCACATTATGCCTGGCATTTTCATAGGTTAAAAGATAGCGGTTAGCATTAACGGATGATTCATATATCGCTTTAGTACCTTCTTCGTAACCTGCAATATCATCTTTGTTACCCGCCACAAAAAACGTTGGAACTTTTAATCCCTTCAGCCCTTCTTTATCCCAAACTCCGCGTTCCATACCCCATGGCGCAAAGGCCACCACAGCCTTTATCCGCGGATCTATAGAAGATAAAAAATCAGGATTACCGGCAACCCGTACGTCAATAGCTTTGCTTCCGCCCGTCATCGACGCGAAGAAATCTTCCAGTTTTTTACTATATCCTGCACCTGCCACATTCAACACGCCATAGCCGCCCATGGAATAGCCGATAAGTGCCGTATTATCCGCATTCACTAATCCTGCTAAGAAATTTCCACTGTTGTTTTGGCCGGATATTCCTATTTGATTAAGTACAAATAGAATGTCTTTCGATCGGTTCAGTAAAGTACTTTGGAAACCTTTGGTATCACTATGAGTAGATTCTGTATGATCCATCGCCACTACAATATATCCTTTTGAGGCCAGGTTTTCAGTCAGGTAACTTAGCAACACTCTTGAGCCGGGATAGCCATGAGAAACAATTACTAATGGATATGGGCCCGCCGTTTTATCAGGTACGGCATTACGCAATGCCCTTCCTTTAAAAGTGAAAGGCGTAAGCGGCCTTGAGGAATCAGTTGAACTGCCGTAGGTATCCTGGTAAGTTGCCAGTTCGGTTTTGCCGGCAGGAATTATTGCAGGATACCATATTTCTACGGTGACTGGGCGGTCGTACAATGGGTCCATGCCTTTTTTTACATTAAGGATATCAATCTGCCCTTTATTCACCAACGTAAGTGTCCTCACGCCTACACTATAATTTCCTCTTAGTGCCAATTCTGGCGCATCTGGTAAAGGATCCCCGTATATAAATGTGGTTGAGGTTGCAACAGGTGCTTTGCTTGTGGCGCAAGCCTGCAACAAAAGAATACTGATGATAAACAAAAGCCTGGAAGCCGTTAATTTCATTGTTCCTGAATTGAGAATGTGGTTGATTTAAAGTGGGAGATAAAACTATGTTTATTTTTTGAGAGATGATTTATAAAAAATTACCCGGAGAAAACTGAAAGGCACTATTAATGCCTTGCGCACTGATAGGATGGTTTCACAAATTTATTAGTTGAAACTCTTTTATGAATACCTCCCGAATAGACCAGTTCGGACAGAAAATCTTCAGGCAGCAGTTGTGAAATCCGTGGGAGAAAAAATTTGAACTTTAGCTCAAATTGAGTTTTACCAAAAAATAATTTAGTTATGAATGAAGATTACCCGGAAACGAAAAGCAAAATAGAAATTGGCAAAATAAGTTGGTTTACTGCAATACAGAATTTTTTCATTTAGATGATGGAGTGACACTAGCACCAGCATAAACAAAGTAAATAGTGGAAAGTCTTTGAAGATTTTTATGTGAAAAAGAAAGTAAAACGGGCAGGCCCGGAAGCCAGCACGCCGGAATTAAACTTAATATTCCATTTTTCCAAATTGTGTATATTGCGCTGAACAATTGCGTATGAGTACAATTCGGGTAAGTTCTGTTTTCTCTGATTCTAAAAGTCATTATAAAATACTGGATGGATTGCGTGGCGTGGCGGCCATTATGGTTATCTGCATGCACATAATGGAAGCTTTTGCAGGCGGCGATGCTACAAAAATGTACATTAATCATGGTTACCTCGCTGTAGATTTTTTCTTCCTGTTGTCAGGCTTTGTTATTGCGCATGCTTATGACGACAGATGGGCTAAGATGAGTATAAAAGATTTCTTCAAACGAAGGCTTATTCGTTTACATCCCATGATTATTATCGGGATGACAATTGGGGCTGTATGTTTTTATTTTAGCGCATCCACGATTGTGTTTCCTCCTGTTGGTGCCACACCTGTCTGGAAGCTGATAGTGGTAATGCTTATTGGATATACGTTAATACCGGTTCCGTTATCACTTGATATACGGGGGTGGAGCGAAATGCACCCATTAGACGGTCCCGCATGGACATTGTTTTTTGAGTATATCGCAAATATAATGTACGCTCTTGTTTTAAGAAAAGCATCTAAAACAGTCCTTGCCATTCTCACTTTAATAGCGGCGGGCGTGTTAATACAATATTGCGTAATGGGCGGCCGTGGTGATTTAATCGGGGGCTGGTCTGTTACTCCGGAGCAGTTGCGTATAGGGTTTACAAGGTTATGTTACCCTTTTTTGGCAGGCATGTTATTATCGCGTGTATCAAAGCCGGGTAATATGGGCAATACATTCGTATGGTGCAGTTTATTATTAATTGTTATTTTGTCCATGCCAAGAATTGGTGGTAGTAACCCCGAAAATTTTTGGATGAATGGGTTGTATGAATCTTTGAGTATTATTCTCGTCTTTCCGGCAGTGGTATATCTGGGGGCCAGCGGCACTATAAAAAATAAACGGGTAGAAACTGCCTGCCGTTTTTTGGGTGATATTTCTTATCCTGTTTACATTATTCATTATCCTTTCATTTACATTTTTACGGCATGGGTAATAGATAATCATAAAACATTTGCAGAAGCATGGCCGGCCGGATTGCTTTTACTGGTAGGCGCTGTTATTCTTGCCTACATGTTTTTAAAGATATATGATATACCGGTAAGAAAATGGCTCACAAAAAAATTTCTGCCGGGGAAGAAAGTGCCTGCCGGGTCGTCCAAATCATCCGGTTAATATCAACCTTTCAGAACTCCACAACCGCAACAGGTGCCACGTTATTAAAAGTGGAATAATTGCTACATGGCCTTTTTGTGTATTCACTGGAAATTTTCAGCTTATCTCCAATACTTTATTTCTATGGATTGTTTATATTGTTTAATTCTCTAATTTTATATTATAATGAATTTTAATAAATAACCTGATTTCATTTCCGGTGTTTCTTACCCTGCTCTCACCTGAAAAGTAATATCCTGCGAATTACTGTCACTCATTTAATTTTTATCATTTAAAATTATGATCATGAAAAAAGTAATTTTTCTGATGAGCATTAGCGCCATCTGTTTCAACTCATGTACAAGTAGTATAAATTGCTCAAGCGAAGTTCCTGCCAAGGAGTATTACAAAAATAATTTGTATGCCAAGTCTTATTTAGACAATCCGTATCTTATTAGTGTTTGCCTGGCAAAGACTTACATCAGTGCTTTCAAACACCACAATTATAGGGGCTGGAGAAAGCAAAAATTAAATTATCCATGGTCTGTTTTTGACACATCAGTATTAAATAATATAGTAAAGGATCCGAATATAGATTCAGTGTTTTTCTACTTGGCTGCCTTTCCCCGAAAAGACAAAAGTGTTCCTAAAGATAGTACGCGTCATCCTTTCATTATCTTAATGGCAAAAACAAAGGCTGATAAAATTGAAAAAGAAGGAAATTCTAATAAGCTGTATTTTGTTCCCATAAAAATTTGTCCACCACCAAATGTAGGGTGCGCGATACCAAAGGGATAAGGTCATAATAATGCTGTGTCTTCTTCTAAACTTTCATTGCGGGAAGAAGGTGGTTGATTAATGCTTTTCCACCATTTTTTTACGGAGAATTTTACTCTTGCTTCTATTAATTTTTTTGAGGCAAGCAACCCGATCACCTGGCGCTCAAGAAAATGTTGAAAAGGAGCAAGCAATGCAATAACACCAATTTTTATGAGCCACAATTTGAGTGGCTGGTTATGAAAATGTTGAGAAAGAAATAAACTGTCAATTAATAATACGATAAACTCGAAAAGGGAAATAAAGAAAAAATATCCCATAATTCTTACAGTATTTCGGGACACAGGGAAAGACCCTACAAAAAGCATTATGAAAAATATAATAATAATGGCAATAGTGATGCTTATATATTGAATATTACGGCTGTAATATTCCCTTTGCTGCTCCTGTAATAATTCGTTTTGGTGTTTATTGTTTTCCCGTTCCACGCCTAACAAAGCGATGTCATTTTCCTTTGATAATTTCCTAAGGCTATCTTTATAAACAATATATTGTTTGGAATAAATAAATGCGTTTTTGTAGTCTTTTTGTTTTTCATACAGGTTGCTGAGCTTTCCTGAATACACAACAATTGTATTAAATTCTTTCATCTGCAAGCTTATATAGAGTGCTTTCTTGTAATAAGAAATTGCGTCTGAGAAATTATTTTTTAAACTGTAACATTCTGCTATTTGTTCTAAATTCATCCTTGATAAATTATGATCGAATTTCTTGTCGAGTTCAGGCTGGGCTCTTTTGTAATAGACTAAAGCCGAATCAATATACCCGGTGTAAAAAAAGATATTTCCCAGGGTCATAAAATAATTTTCTATACCATCGTTTGAATAGCTTTGTTTAAGGTCTGGTTCATTTTCAAGATACTGCAATGCTACCTGCATTTGTTTTTCTATAACATAATAATAAACTAACATCAGCCTTTTTGCATTTAAAAGATTTTTGTAATCGTGGATAGAATCTGCCAGTTCAATACTTTGCTGAATAAAAAACTTTTCATCTGTTAGGCGTGCGAGGTCAAAATAATCCATTAGCAGCCCTTCTTTATTATCCTTTTCTTTATTTAAAATCATACTATGATTTAATTCTTCCCTCGCATGATCAGGATCGTCCAGTTTTTTATACATTTCAGAAAGGCAATGATGAATCCTGGATTGAAGCACAATAGACTTTATTTTCACAGCAATGTCATAAGCGTTATTATAATTGCTGCAGGCTGATACAGCTTCTCCTTTGTCAAGATATGTATTTCCTAATTCAATGTAGGTAATCGATTTTACAGAATCGGAAATAACATTTTTTAGTAAGGAAAGCGCTAAAATAGAATTGTAAAAAGCCTTATCAAACTCACCTCTTTTTCGAAGAATTTCAGACATACGGATATATCCTATAGCCAGGTAATCTTTTTTGTTATTCGCTTTTGCAAAATCAATTCCTTGTTGAACAAAATGAATGGTTTTATTAAAGCTCTCTGTAGTGGCTGATTGCCCAATATTCAAAATGGCTTCTCCAAATAAGGCCTGGAGAATGAGATTGCTATCATTAGAAAGTTCGGCAACTAAAAGTTGCTGATGAAGAACACTGTCGCCCTGCGAATTCAATTTAAAAATATAATAGAAATTGGCAAGCTTGCCGAGAGAATTTACTTTTTGAGAATCAGAAATACTCCTGTCGCACATTATGCAAAGGCTGTCCAACTGTTTGTAGAACTGCGGAAAAGATTTCTTTTGAAACAGGAAAAGAAAAATTAAGAATATCGCAGCGATTTTTTGCATGGCTAAAAAAATCTCCTTACCAAATATACATATTCCCTTGGCTAAATATTAAACAAAAAAATAATTATTATAAATTGAAAATTGTGAATAGCAAACCAGGGGACTGTGGTTTTTTGTGCAATAGATTAGAAAATATTTTCTATTTCTTTAAAATAAAAATATTGATTATTTGTCTGCCTGCTGGCAGGGGAGCTTTTTTCAGGCAAGACTAAGACTTCCGAACTACCTTAAATAATAATTCGGGTTCATTGGTAGTAATAAAATTAAAGCCATTAGCCATGAGCCAATCCATTATTTTTTCTTCGTTTACTGTCCATGCATTCAAATCAATTTTGTTTTCTTTGGCTGCCTGTATCCATTCAGGATGTTTTTGAAAAACTGAATAATGATAATCAGCGCCTTTAATTCCGTCTTGCTTTAATTGTTCGGGAGCCTTGTCCCCATTGAGATATTGCGTATTAGCCGAAGGTTCTAATCTCAAAACTTCCTCCAGCATTTCATAATCAAAGCTGATATACACAATCCAGGGCTGCGCATGCTCCTTTTGCACCATCCGAACAATTTTTTGAACCGTCTCATCGGCCCATTCTTTTCCTCTTACAGATGGTTTTATTTCGAGTATCAGCTTCGTATTTTTTTGTTGCTTTATAATTGATAAAAAATCCCTGAGCAATGGCAAAGGTTCGCCATCAGCCAGTTTCTTTTTTCTCAAATCAGTCAAACTGCTTTTTTGAATCGTTAAACCATTCCATTCGTTATCATGGTTGATAATCAAAAAACTATCAGCCGTCATATGTACATCAGTCTCTGAACCTGCGCAACCCAAAGCTATAGCAGCTTTTAAAGAAGCCGTAGAATTTTCAGGAAGGTTATTATTTTTCCACGCACCCCTGTGAGCAATAACCTGGTTTATCGCGAATTTCATTGATGTCTTGTTTATGCTTTTCGAAGTGTGACAAGCGCTGAGCACTCCAAATATTGAAATTAAAAAAAGAAGCTTCATTGAATAGAAATTTTGATGAGTTCAGACAACTATTTTGTTGATTGAATAATGATTAAGATATCCATTTTTTCAATAAGTTATTAAATTCTTCCCGCGAAATAAATTCCGCTCCAAGGCTTTCAAGATGTTTAGTATATACCTGGCAATCTATTAATTGAATTCCATTTTTTCTCAACAATTCAGCCCATTTAATAAATGCAAATTTGCTTGAATTATTTTTTTTTGAAAACATACTCTCACCAAAAAAGACTTTTCCAATAAGCACTCCATAGAGACCGCCAGCCAATTCGTTATTTTGCCAGGCTTCGGCGCTGTGGGCAATTTTTTTTTCAAACAGATCTGAATAAGCATTTTCAATATCATCGCCGATCCATGTTCCGCTTTCCTGCGGCCGGCGTATGGTTCTGCAATTATGAACCACCTCAGTAAAAGCCTTGTCAACAGTAAATTTAAAGAGATGCTTATTAAAAACATTTCTCATGCTGTGGCTTATTTTTATTTTTTCAGGAAAGAGAACGAAACGCGGATCGGGCGAATGCCATTGAATGATTTCTCCCGGACTGTACCATGGAAAAATTCCTTTTTTATAGGCGTTCAATAACGTTCCGGATGAAAGATTTCCCCCGATGGCTACAAGACCGCTTTCATCACCGGGACTGTTATCCGGAAAATCATAAATTGCTTCTTCATCCAAAGCCGCAAAATTTAGTTTGAAAAAAGTGATGAGGATTATTTTTCAGAAAGTTCTTCAACTGTAGCGTTGATGCCGCGCTCTACGATGCTATCGCGCATCATTTTTAAAACATTATAAGCGCCTTCTTTTACGGCATATTTCCCTTTGGTATGGATGATCATAGCAGATTGCTCAGCCTGCTCAGGAGTATGACCGCATACTTCTATCAAAGTATCAATTACCCATTGAAAAGTATTTACCTCGTCATTCCAAACCACCAATTGATAATGATTTCCATTCGCTACAAGGAGGTCTGTTTCTTCTGATTCTACTTTAAAAGGTTCTGTTGTATTCATAATTAACTCTTTTGCAAAATTACAATTTTATGTATGGAATTTTTTCCGGCCTGGAAAAATTATAAAAGAATATTGAAGTTTTTTGCCTGTATAAAATTTTTTATATGCAAAGGGAAGTTTGGTTCGAAAATATCATCGAATTTTCAAAGCCGGTCAGCCACGTATTCCTTTCCTTCAATTAACATTTTATTGTTTAAACCAACAAAACAAATTTGAATCTTATACATGAACACATTTTAAAAACCATTTTAAAAACTTTATTATGAAAAAAATTATCACACTGATACTTTCAGCAGGCATTTTCACTGCCACTTATGCACAAGGATATAGAAATTACGGCGAAAAAAATAATCATTACTCTACAAAACATTATGCAAGAAATAATGATAATTATCATCACGGTAATATGGCCCGTTTCAAGGCATATCAAAAACAAAACCAATTTGAAAAAATAGACCGCGAGTATCGATATAAAGTATTAGCTATTCAGCATAACCGTTATATGACCAACCGCCAGAAAAGATTATCGATACGGGATGCAAAAAATGAAAGGAACTATAAAATGAAAATGATTAGCCATAACTCCTATGAATATGCTGAGAGTAATTATGGAAAAAATTACAGGAGATAGAAATTTGGAAAACCGTTGCTCCATTTGAAATCCCGGACCCCGCTTGGCGGGGTTTTTATGTAGTTTTCTGGTTTAAAGGAGAATATAACAGGGAGGCTTAGACGATAAGTATTTTCTTTAAGTCTTGATAGTAAATCAATAAACAACCCGAATTTTTATTTTGGTAAAATAATAAAACCTGCCATGAGCAGGTCTTAGATTGTGCGGAAGAGGAGATTCGAACTCCCAAGCCCTTTCGGGCACTACCACCTCAAAGTAGCGCGTCTACCAGTTTCGCCACCTCCGCAAAGGTTTTTAATGTTGGCTGCAAATTTAATAAAACAGTCGAATTAAAAACTTAAGTATTTAAAACAATTCTGAAAGTGGTGCCTTTGTTGATTTCAGATGATTTTATAAATAGCTGGCCATTATGGTATTGGTCAATAATTCTTTTGGCAAGCGACAAGCCAAGTCCCCAGCCTCGTTTTTTGGTTGTGAAACCGGGTTTAAATACTCTGCCGATATTTTGTTTACTGATGCCGCGCCCGCTATCGCTTACATCCACAATAACTTTTGATGGGGGATTTTTGATTCTTACCGTGATGGTGCCTTTTCCATTTATCGCGTCTAAGGCGTTTTTTAAAAGATTCTCAATCACCCAGTCAAAAAGAGGTTCTGATATTTTGGCAATCACTTTTTCTTCCGGCCTGTCCAAAACAAAATTTACTTTTTGAGTGGATCTTCTTTTGATATAAGCCATCATTTTTTCTACCTGTTCTACGATATTCGATTCTTCAAGGTGTGGTGAACTTCCAATCTTTCCGAACCTGTCACTTATGAGTTTTAAACGGTTGACATCCTTTTCCATTTCTCTGGGAATTGTGGAATTGCCATCCTGTTCTTTTAGCATTTCTACCCAGCCCTGCAGGGAAGAAATAGGCGTGCCCAACTGGTGGGCAGTCTCCTTTGCCATCCCTGCCCATACCTGGTTTTGCGTGGATTTATTTCTGACAGATATGGCATAGAAAGTGATAAAAATAAAGAGTGCGACTATCAATAACTGGATGATTGGGTAATAGCGCACTTGTTTCAATAATTTAGAATCTCCATAATAATATTTATCAGCCACGTAAGGTGTTTTGCTTAACTGGAGTATGATAGGTGAATTTGAAGATTTAAATTCCTTTAATTTTTTTTTCAAAAAATCAGGATTGGAACGAATCAGGGAAGTATCAATATTCCTTGAATCAATAATACTGTCATTTTCATTGGTCCAAATAATCGGAATGTCTGTATTTTTTTGCTGGATTTCGCTGGCGAGCGTGATATCCACATTTTGCGGAGCATTTGCAATAAATTTATTTGCTTCTACCCATTGGTTTATTTTTTCCCTTTCTTCTACTTCAATTTTTTTTGATAAAAAATTAGAATAAAAAATAGTTCCGGTAACAATAGCGACAGCAATAAGCGCAAGCCCCGACCTTAAATTAAAAAGTTGCCTCAACATTATGGCAGTTTATTTTCAAATCTAAAATCTATTTCCCATAAATACAGTTATGAAGATTAAAATCTTTTATGTTTGTAATGTATAAATCAGCAAATTTTTGAGTCCTTCACCATCAGTAGCGGTTGTAATTCTTAACTGGAACGGAAGAAAGTTTTTGGAAAAATTTCTTCCTTCTGTGATGTCATCCGAATATGATAATCTTTCGGTGGTAGTTGCTGATAATGCTTCCACGGATGATTCTGTTTCTTTTTTGCAGGCAAATTACGCTTCGGTTAAAATTATTAAAAATGTTTTGAATGAAGGTTTTGCCAAAGGCTATAATACAGCACTTAGGCAGGTTTCTGCAGATTATTATATTTTATTGAACAGTGATGTAGAGGTTACAAGAGATTGGATCAAGCCGGTTATTACATTTGATGGAAAGTGATAAAAATATTGCTGCCTGCCAGCCCAAAATTCTTTCTTATAATGAAAAAAATAAGTTTGAATATGCCGGAGCAAGCGGCGGATGGATTGATAAATATGGGTATCCTTTTAACCGTGGCCGTGTGTTTGATTTTTGTGAAACTGATAAAGGGCAATATGATAATGAGGAAGAAATATTTTGGGCAACGGGCGCCGCATTTTTTGTAAGAGCAGATATTTTTCATCAGTTGGGCGGATTTGATGAATATTTTTTTGCCCACCAGGAAGAGATAGATCTTTGCTGGAGAATGAAGAGGGCGGGATATAAAATTTTTGTGGTTCCCTCTTCTGTAGTTTATCATGTAGGCGGTGGCACGTTGCCTGCAGGCAATGAAAGAAAAGTATTTTTAAATTTCAGGAATAACCTTGTCATGCTTGCAAAAAATTTGAGCCCTTCAGAAAAAAGGATAAAGATCCCGGTTCGTATCATTCTTGATAATATAGCAGCCATGCAGGCTTTAGCAAAAGGTGATCTCAAAACTTTTAAAGCAATAGAGAAAGCTCATTTTAATTTTATCAGGTGGAATTTTCATTTTAAGGAAGAATGACAATCTTCCTAAAATGAAACTAAAAAATCTTTCCGGCGTATTTGATGGAAGCATAGTGAAAAAATTTTTTATGGAAAAAAAGAGAACATTTTCGGAAATTGTTGGACTCAAAAAATGATTTTTGAAATCAATCTGTTATTTTTGCCAAGCAAATTAAAAATTATGGAACACGAAGAAGTTATTGATAACAAAGGTAAAGACGTTGGCTATAGTTGGGTTTTAACCTCCCGTTTTTTGTTTTATTGCCAGGTAGCTGTTTTAGTTGCGATTATAATTGGAGGCTGTTATACTTTTTATCAGCACCGATATACAGGAAAACCAAAAGTGGAAGTACCGGGGAATACGCAATACAATCCACAATACAAATAAATTTTGGTTCAAAGGTTTCAAGCCCTATTTTTGCAATCCATTTTTAGTTCTTACAAACAACCGCGGAAGTAGCTCATTTGGTAGAGCACGACCTTGCCAAGGTCGGGGTGGCCGGTTCGAGCCCGGTCTTCCGCTCATAAATTTAATAAAGTAGGTAACAAAATTATCTGCTTTTTTTTTATCAAAATCGGTGTTTACCCGGGTGGTGGAATCCCGAAAGAAATCGGGAGAGCCTGGTAGACACGTCCAGATATCAATCTGGATTCGCAGCAATGAGGGAATGTTGTTTGAAAAGAGATAAAAAGATTAAGATGTTTACCCGGGTGGTGGAACTGGTAGACACGTCCCGATCAATACCGGGATTCGCAACAATGCGGGAAGGGGTATTTGAAAAAGATTTAAAATAAAGATGTTTACCCGGGTGGTGGAACTGGTAGACACGTCCCGATTAATACCGGGATTCGCAACAATGCGGGAAGGGGTATTTGAAAAAGATTTAAAATAAAGATGTTTACCCGGGTGGTGGAACTGGTAGACACGTCCCGATTAATACCGGGATTCGCAACAATGCGGGAAGGGGTATTTGAAAAAGATTTAAAATAAAGATGTTTACCCGGGTGGTGGAACTGGTAGACACGTCCCGATTAATACCGGGATTCGCAACAATGCGGGAAGGGGTATTTGAAAAAGATTTAAAATAAAGATGTTTACCCGGGTGGTGGAACTGGTAGACACGCAGGACTTAAAATCCTGTTCGCAGCAATGCGAGTGTGGGTTCAACTCCCATCCCGGGTACTAAGCCTCAGCAAAACCGCTGAGGTTTTTTGTTATGTTTTATACCTATATTTTATATTCAGAAAAGTTTGACCGGTATTATACAGGTCATTGTGAAGACATAGGAAAAAGATTATTAAGGCATAATAATAAAGGAGTGTCTTCTACAAAACCTTATGTTCCCTGGAGAGTGGTATATACAGAAAAATATCATTCAAGATCGGAAGCGGCAATTCGGGAGCAGCAAATTAAAAATAAAAAAAGCCGGAAATACATTGAATACTTAATAAGCCAAAAGTAAACTGGTAGGCACGTCCCGATGTAATATCGGGATTCGCAGCAATGCGGGTGTCCCGGTTTTATAACGGGATCCCGGGTACTAAACCTCAGCCAAATCGCTGAGGTTTTTTTGTTATGTTTTATACATATATTTTATATTCAGAAAAGTTTGAGCTGGTTATACTTTTTTTTAGTATGTCAAAATAAATTTGGAAAATAAAAAAAACACGTGACTTGTTGCTTCACTGTTTTTCCAATTCAGATTTTCAAAAATTAATCAAACTTCATTCAAAAACAATGAATATAATAGTCACTAACTATTGCACAGTTTTTTTAAAAGACTATTTTTGTCTAATATCCGTTAAGCGCTAATCTCTATCTCAAGAAATTGGTGTCTTTTTTGCCATGTTAAATCATTTCTAATTTACTAAAATTTAATTTGAAACTAATAGTCAGTCAAATGGTAAAAATTGGTGTGTTCTTTTTTCTTTTATTTTGCTCTTATGCATCAGTTTCCCAGACTGTTGATTTTACTTACCAGACTAGCGATGGCTTATTTTGTAATCCTGCAATTGTCCAGTTTTCGGCAACTGCCTCAGAGCCTCCAAAATCATTTATCTGGAATTTTGGAAACGGAACAATTACGAACGGGCAAGACCCTGAAGTGGTTTTTGATAAACCTGGTACTTACAATGTAAAACTTATAGCTGTTTACAGTAATAAAGCGGTAACCATAACAAAGCAAGTCACCGTGAACCCGGTTGTTTCTATAAAATTGACAACAGACAGAAGTTTTATTTGTACGCCAGGCAATATTAAATTTTCTGCGCCTGCCACAGGAGTTTCAGACACGTATTACTGGGATTTTGGTGATGGTTCAGGACCCGTAACAGGAAATGAAGATACTTTATCTCACTATTTTTCAGCAAAGCAGGTGTACGATGTCAAATTAAAAGTAGTGGATTCTTCTGGATGTTTTGATACAACCAGTATTCAAATATCTTTAATGGATCCAACCGTGTCAGGAGTTGCAACGCCAAGGTCGGGATGTATTCCCGCGCCTGTAACGTTGACCACTACAGCGAATATTCCTCCATTAAGTTCTGTAGCTAATTATAGTTGGGATTTTGGTGATGGGAATTCTTTTTCGACCGATGCCACCTCTTCAACCAACCATACTTATTCTGATACTAAAAGTCATTCTCCATCTGTAACAGTTACAACCAATGAAGGATGTATCGCCACTTTTAAGTATCCTACCGTAGCGTATGGAACGCCACCAACTAATCCTGTGGCCTATCCATTTGATACGGTGATTTGTGGTTCTGAAACAGCGCAATTTGTTTCGAAAGCAACCAAGGCTAATTCTTATATCTGGAATTTTGGCGATGGCACAGGAACTACCGTTTCTGATACGATTGTTGAGCATAAATTCAAAACCCTCGGCATAAAAAATGTTACTGCCACTCCGGCTTTCAATGGCTGCCGAGGCACACCCATCACCTTTCAGATAAAAGTAGTAGGGGTAATTGCTTCATTTAACTATTCAAATATTTGTACTGAAAAAAACTCTTTTTCTTTTACTAATACCAGCCAGGGAAATTTATCATCTATTGTTTGGAATTTTGGGGACGGTTCCCCGGAAGTGAATACTAAAGATGTAACTCATACTTTTCCAACCTCCGATGTTTCAGCTACCAAACTCATCGTCCATGATGATAGTACCGGTTGCAGCGATACTATTGCGAGGACCATTTATACAGCAGAACCAATTTTAACTAATTTGGATTCATCACTTTGCAGGAATGCAGAAACTTCATTTTCAATCCTTAACAGTTACATTAATCCCTCGGCAACTTATACCTGGCATGTTACAGGAAATATAACCGGAGCGCTGAAGGATACAGCTTATACTACCAAAGCAGTCAAATTGGGTAATTTTCAAAATTTCGTAATTATCAATAATGGTTCAGGCTATTGTAAGGATACTGTTTATCTTGATCATAAAATTTTAGTGAGAGGCCCTGACCTGAGTTTCACATCTTCTCCTGCCATTTGCTTTGATAGTTTGTTTACTGTAAAAAATACGTCGAAGCCATTCATTCCTGCAGATTCTATAGTTTCCTGGTATTGGAGTTTTGGCGCCGGAGACATTAGTTATAATGTATATCAGCCTGAACCTTTTTCTTACAATAAATATGGAAAATATGATGTAAAGCTGATTGCAACTGATATTAATGGTTGCGTTGATAGCCTGACAAAACCTCTTACAATAAATCCTTTGCCTTTTGTGCAAACAATTCCTTCGTTGGATACCCTGTGTGCTGGCACAGCCGACACTTTGATCGCGTTTCATAATAATGATCTCACCTGGACTTCCGCTTCCAATTTATCTTGCGAAACATGCGATACGGTACTGGCTAATCCTTCTGTGAATACCAAATTTTATGCAATTGCTACCAACCGCTATGGCTGTACTTACAGAGACAGCGTGATGGTAATGGTATATAATCCTTTTGTAGCAAAAACGCCTGAACCCAACCCTTATATTTGCCTGACTGATACATTTGTTTTGAAAGTGGAACCACCTATGAAGCAAATTGTCTGGTCGCCTGCTGAAGGTTTGTCTAATCCTAATAATTATGATCCTTTTATAGTTCCTTTAACCAATACGACCTACACGGCAACTCTTACTGATTCAGTTGGATGTTTCAGCAGAAGCGTTGCTATCAATGTACATGTTAAAAGCCTGCCCTCTGTTGAAGCTGGCCCTGATGCTGATTATCCTTTCAATGACCCTTTTTCCATTCATCCAACTTATAGCAATAACGTTGCTTCTTATAACTGGACCCCCTCTTCTTTATTATCCTGCACATCGTGTGCTTTTCCCAATGGAAAAGCTTCCGAAAGTGAAACATATCATATCAAAGTAGTTTCCGACAGTGGTTGTGTTGCAGAGGATAGTATTTCGATTTTTGTACAGTGCAAAGAATCTTATATCCTGATGCCGACAGCCTTTACGCCTAACAACGATGGCCTAAATGATTATTATTATCCTTTAACCCGTGGAATTAAAACAATTTTGAAATTTTCAATCTACGACCGCTTTGGTAAACTTGTTTATGAAGCCCGCAATTTTTCTCCTAATCAAAAAGAATTTGGCTGGAATGGCCAGTTAAAAAGCAAGGGCCAGTCTTCTTCAGTTTTTGTTTATTTTATTGAAGCGCTGTGTGACCAGGGCGAAACCGTTTATAAAAAGGGTAGTTTTGTTTTGTTGAGATAGTATTATCTGTTGCAACTTTTTTCTTCGGGGCCCGAACGTTTATTCAAAAAATTGCATTAAAATTTGCTGTTATTTGTTGGTTTACTGCTTCGGGAAAAATCGTAACTATCCTGAATTGAAAACAGTGAATAATTCTCAACGATATTGCTTCGCACTGAGAATTGTCCTGACTAAAGCTTAGATTTTGAACTTTCGAATTCTTGTTGGTACAGTAAAAAACAAATTGGTACAGTGAAAAACAAATATGTTTGAATTAAGCTGCTAACGGGCAAGATTTCCATAACTAATATATTCGACTTGAACAGTTTGAAAAGCTTGCAGTACTATGTTTCGAAATATAATACAAACTGAAGAAGGTTTGAAATCCGGAAGAAAAGTATCTCTATTTTTATCTGAGACCTAACCAAGCAGAGTTAGAATACAAAGCCTTCGTTGAAATTTATAATGTATTGGTGAATCAAGGGGCTTCACTGTTGTAAATTGAATACTCTTTTAGGTGAAAATTTTACACAGTTGTTCCTGCAGTGAAAAATGTTTTTAAGAATTGAGCAAAATAAAAAAGAGGCTGTCTCAAAAGACAGCCTCTTTTTTATTAAGGTTTAGAAAATTTATTTTGTCTGAATATCCACGGTATTAACATCTCCGCCACCTACCATAACATTGGTATCAATACGGTCAGCGCTGATACCTTCAGTTTCAGTAAGATAAGCTTTAATCGCTTCTACTCTTCTGTTGGCCATAGATTGAGAAGCTTTGGTTGCTGCAGGATAACCTGTTACAACTATAGCACAATTAGCGCTATTCTTCATTTGTGAAGCCACATTAGCTAACATTGATTTTGCATCATCAGTTAAACTACTCCTGTTACCGCGGAAGCTTATGCTTGGAAGATTAAGATTACAAGCATTCATTGCTGCCAGAGTATCACGGATTGCTTTACAACAATCAGGCTCAGGGCATTTACCCACACCATCAGCATCTACCGGCTGGCATTGTGTTGGAGTAATGAGTTCTTTATCTTTACAATCAGGAACACCGTCGCCATCAGTATCGCGGCTAACACCGTGAGAATCTACCGGACAACCGGCTGGAGTATTAGGTTCTTTATCAAACATGTCAGCTACACCATCACCGTCAGCATCGTTTGCCAATTTCTTAGTTTGCTCTTTTACAGTATCTATCTGGGTCTGTAAATTATTATTCAATCTAGCTACAGGGTTATCAAATAATAATTGGGGTTTGGTTTGTTTGCCTAAAGCAAATTCAAGCCCTACAAATCCATAGCTGAATTTATCAAAATGGGTTTTACTTGCAGAATTGGAAGGGTCTAACCAATAAGGAGAACCATCAAAATTATCTGCATCTACAAAATTCATCCTGTAACCCAGATCTAAATTAATAAGTTGAGACAAATTAAATTTTAAACCCACACCCACGGGGACAATTAATGGATGCTTTGGGGAAATATTGTCTGTATAATCCGTTCCATCATTAATAGTAGTTGAATAACCTGCAAAACCAAGACCCACACTTACATATGGAAGAACGTGATTTTTTTGGCTTAACCAGTTGATATTATCAAATGTAAGCACCCCACTCAAGCTTGCAGCAAACTTAAGCTTGGTTTCAAAAGATTTTACAGGCCTTGCCTGGGCAAAATCCACATTATCCTGGGTACCTTTTACTTTTCCACCCAAATAATCTGCCTGTAGCGCGAGATAATGGTTCAACTGGTAACGGATATTTGCACCGTAGCCGAGGTCAACTTTATTTTTTGCAAAATCATTAGAACCTCCGATAAGAACAGAAGGGGTCGTTGCACCTACATTAATACCAATGGAAAACTTACGAAAAGGGCTTGTGCCAGAAAATGGCTGAATGGAATTATCCATGCCCATATTATCGTTCATGTTTGTGCCGGATTGAGCCGAAACTGCGGATACAAATCCGGAGAATAAAAGTAGGAGTACAATTTTCTTAATGTGTAACATAATTTAGTAATTAGGGTTTAATCAAAGTATAAAAAACATATTTTAAAGTGTAAAGCTATTCATAAACAAGTTGTAAGACAAATTTTTTTCTGAAATAACTATTATTAAATTGATTTAGCAAAAAATAAGCCATTTAATTTTATATAGTAAATTTCATAAATAAAGCTTTGGTATAATTTTTGAAAAAATGCGGCTCCCTTAAAAAAAATGTCTTTTAAAAATAGGTTTTGCAAAAATAAATTAAATGGTTTACTTATTTGTGCAATTCCTTTAAAGAGAATGATTTAATTTCGCGCCGGTTTTAACAATTTTAAATTGATTATTGTTTTATATGATGCCGGATTAGATAAATTTTCAAGTAATTATAAATATCTCACTCTTTCTTTCCTTGTGACTGAGGAGGCGAAGCCGTTGTTGAAATCTATAATTTTAATATTCTGTATACTTATAATATTGCTGTATACTTATTAATTATACCGCGAATAGGATATGATTTACTAATTTTTTCTATCCAACCCATGTTATTACAAATTCAACGAATTTATTTTTTAACTGCGTTTGCGTTTTGGGGATACTTTCTTCCTGTGTTAATACGAGGAAAGTTACCTATTTTAATGATGTAAAGGATTCTGCGCGGATTCTTTCCAAAGCGAGCCTTGAACCTATCATTCAGAAAAAAGATATTTTAAGCATCACCGTAAGCAGTCTAGTAGTGAAGCTACAGTTATTTTTAATACTCCTAATCTTCCTATTACCCCCAGTGCCGGAGCCAATCCTAATGCACCACAAACTGCAGGTTATCTGGTAGCAGAGGATGGAACGATAAAATTTCCTATTCTTGGGAATATTACCTGCAGCAGGCCTCACCCAAAAACAATTAGAGAATAATATTACCCAGCAATTTATAGATAAAAAATTATTGTTTGATCCTATTGTCAGTTCCCGATTTTTAAATTTTAGGGTTACAGTTTTGGGGGAAGTGAACCGACCGGGAGTTATTACGGTTCCCAGTGAGCAAATCAGCATATTGGAGGCGATTGGGCAAGCGGGCGATCTTACTATCTATGGGCTTCGAAACAATGTGATGCTTATCCGGCAGCAGGGGCGTGATAAGATTATCAAAAGACTTGACCTGAATTCCTCTAAATTGTTGCAATCTCCATATTATTTTTTAAAATCGAATGACGTGGTATATGTAGAACCCGGCCGTGGCTAAGGCAGCAAATACCAGCCTGATTCAACAAAGGTTACCAGTGATATTGAGTGGGCTTTCCCTGCTCATCATTTTATTAGTCAACGTTTTTAAATTGTAATAACTATCCATAAAACTTATTAATCAATAATGAATTATTCTACAAGCAGTAGTGAATTTGAGGGAGAAGATGAAGTTTCCTTAGGGGATCTGTTCTATAAATTTATTCCTTACTGGCCCTACTTCCTGTTACTGGTGCTGATTTCAATGTCCGGCGCGTGGCTGTATGTACGTTATAAATTGCCTGTTTACCAAACAACTGCCACACTCCTGATAAAAGACGATAAGAGTTCTACTCCCGCTTCAGAATTGCAGGATGCGTTTGATATGTTCGGCGCCAAGAAAAATTTAGAAAACGAGGTTGAGGTGTTGCAGTCCAAAACGCTCATGAAAGAGGTGGTTGAAAATCTCCACCTTTATGCTCCTATTTATATTAAAGGAAGGGTAATTCATCAGTCAGGCTATGTAAGATCTCCGGTTGTTGTAGAGGCAAAATATCCAGATTCGTTACAACCAGTAAAGGAAGTTCATTTTACCTTTAATGCCCTTGCAGGGAATGTAGTAATCCAGGATACTGCTTATCCTTTGAATCAATGGGAAAGCACTTCTTATGGTCGTACTACGTTTTATTCCAAATCCAAATTATCATCCTTCGCCCATATCTGAAAGGGGAAAAGGTCCAGATTATTATTTTTCGTTGATTCCTGAAAAAAAGCTACCGATCAAATTTTGAATCAGGTGGACATCTCACCTTCCAGCAAGCAATCAACTGTAATCGATTTAAGCATCCGTGGAGAAGTACCGAAAAGGGGTGAAGACATTCTAAACGAATTACTGAAGGTATATAACCAGGCTGCGATTCTTGATAAAAACCAATTAGCAGCGAATACATTAAAGTTTGTTAATGAAAGGCTAGCATATTGTGTCCAATGATCTGGATTCTGTGGAAAGAGCGTTACAAAACTTCAAGTCAAAAAATCAGATCACTGATATTAGCGCCCAGGGACAAATGTATTTACAAACATGTTGCAGCCAACGATCAGAAGATCAGTGACATCAATGTGCAACTTGCCATGCTGACCAGGTGGAACAATATGTAAAGGGTAAGGGGGATCTCGGAGGTATTGTACCGGCCACCTTGGGAGATGCAGATCCTGTCCTTACTGATCTTTTACAAAAATTATCCGATCTGGAATTGCAATATTCGCAGACTAAGAAAATTGTTCCTGAGAATAATCCCGCAGTGCAATCGCTTGGTGGTGGGTATCAACCAGTTGAAACCGCAGATATTGGAAAATATCGAAAGCCAGCGGAAAAATCTAATTGGCGGGAAAAAACGATCTTACTTCAACAAGTAATAGTTATGCTTCCATGCTCAAGAGTATTCCGGAAAAAGAAAGAGAATTGTTAAGCATCAGCAGGCAGCAGGCTATCAAGAATAATATATACACCTTCTTGCTTCAAAAAAGGGAGGAAACGGCACTGTCCTTTGCTTCAGCAGTTGCTGACAGCCGGGTAATAGATCGGGCTGAAACATCTGATGTACCAGTAAGTCCGAAGAAAAAACTTATTTACCTTGCCGCTTTTTTAGGTGCCATTGTTCTAGGGGTGGCGATTATCTCTCTTAAAGACTTGTTTACGCGTACTGTGCAACACAGAGCCGATATTGAAAAATATACAGATATTCCTTTTCTTGGTGAAGTAAATTATGACCGTTCTAAAACCCCTTTTGTCATTTCAGAAGGGAAACGAAGTTTTATTGCTGAACAGTTCAGGCAATTAAGAACCTCACTTAGGTTATATGGGAGTGGATGAAAACAATAAGAGGATCCTGCTAACTTCAAGTATATCAGGGGAAGGAAAAAGTTTTATTTCTATTAATCTCGGGATTAGTCTCGCATTAATGGGCAAAAAAGTGGCTTTACTTGAATTAGATCTACGAAAACCCAAATTAAGCGAGCAATTTGATATTTCCAGAAAAGAGGGGCTTTCCAATTATTTAATTGGTAAAATGCAGTCTGATGACATTATTAAAAACACATCATTTGAAAACCTTTTTTTGATTCCCGCCGGACCTATCCCACCCAATCCTTCTGAATTGATTTCAAATGGAAAGCTAGCTGAATTACTTGCTTATCTGGAAAAAAGTTTTGATTATATTATTATTGATACAGCGCCGGTAAATCCTGTAACAGATGCATATATAATTTCTCCGCTTGCTAACGTAACTCTTTTTGTCATCCGACATGACTACACTCCAAAAATGTTCCTGCAAAAACTCGAGCATCAGCACAAAATCAGTGCACTCAAAAACCCGGCAATTATTTATAATGGGATAAGGGGAAAAGGGGTCAATAAATATGGTTATGGATACGGGTACGGATACGGATACACTGAAGAAGCGGAACATAGAGGATGGAGAGAATTGTTCAATCGCATTTTCAAATAAATTGTTTTCCGATCGAAACTGATCTTTGAAAAATGTGATAAACGATCAACTGTAACCTGAATGTTAGGTTGAACGAAACAAGCAAAATACAAAAATATTTATATGAATAAGATTCCTTATGGAAGACAAAATATTACTGACTCAGATGTTCAGGCAGTTGTTGAAGTTTTAAGATCTGACTTTTTAACTCAAGGACCTCATGTAAAACAATTTGAAGAAGCTTTTTCTTCTTATATAGGTTCTAAATATGCAGTTGCTGTTTCGAATGGCACAGCGGCATTACATCTGAGTGCAATGGCTTTAAATGTAAAAGAAGGGGATAAAGTAATAACTACTCCAATTACTTTTGCTGCATCTGCCAATTGTGTTAAGTATTGTGGAGGTGATGTGGTTTTTGCAGATATTGACCCCCAAACGTATCTTTTGGACTTAAATAAGGTCAGAGAGTTATTAGAGAAATCGCCAAAAGGTACTTATAAAGGAATAATCCCGGTCGATTTTGCGGGAAGGGCCAACAACCTGGAGGGATTTAGAAGATTAGCTGATGAATATGGGCTTTGGATTATAGAAGATGCCTGTCATGCTCCGGGAGGATATTTTGTTGACTCAAAAGGAAAAAGCGAATATTGTGGAAATGGGCAATTTGCAGAGTTGGCTATATTTTCTTTCCATCCTGTAAAGCATATAGCTGCTGGCGAAGGTGGTATGATTACTACCAATGATGAAAACTTATATAAAAGATTATTAAATCTTAGAACACATGGCATTCAACAGGATGTTAGTAAAAAAATATATGACCATGGCGTTTGGTATTATGAGATGCAGGAGTTGGGTTACAATTATCGATTAACCGATATTCAGGCAGCTTTGGGAATGAGTCAATTAAAAAGAGCAGATGAAGGATTAAAACGTAGAAAACAAATAGCAGCTATATATGAAAAGGCATTTGACAAAGCGCCCTTTATTAAGGGGCAGTCGGGAGTTGTTGAGGGGCATGCTTATCACCTATATGTGGTTGAAGTTGAAGACAGAAAAGGATTAATAAATTATCTGCGAGAGCAAAATATATTTGCGCAGGTTCATTACATTCCGGTTCATTTAATGCCATATTATAGACAGTTTGGATGGAAGGAAGGAAATATGCCAAACGCAGAAAATTATTACAATAATTGTTTAAGTTTACCTCTTTATCCTAGCTTTAACGGACGAAGAACAACAATTTGTGATAGGAAAAATTAAAGAATATTATCTTGGCTAATATTGCAATTATTCCAGCCCGCGGCGGAAGCAAACGCATACCTCGTAAAAACATCAAAGAGTTTTTAGGAAAACCTATAATCGCTTATTCTATTGACGTAGCAGTAAGAAGTGGACTTTTTGATGAAGTTATGGTAAGCACCGACGATTTGGAAATAGCAAGGGTGGCTGAAAAATATGGTGCGAATGTTCCATTTATGCGAACTTCGCAAACAGCTAATGATTATTCAACCACTTATGAGGTTATTGAAGAAGTACTATTGAAATATCTTCAATCTGAAATGAATTTTGATTATACCTGTTGCTTGTATCCATGCGCTCCCTTCATAACTCAAGACAAACTTATTGAAACTCTGGCAATTCTAAAAAATGAGAAATTCGACAGTGTATTTCCTGTCATGCCCATTGGCTTTCCTATTCAAAGGGTATTTAAACTCGAGCAAGGCAATAAAGTAGAATTCTTTTTTCCGGAATTCAGTTTAAGTAGATCACAGGATTTAACCGTAAGCTACCATGACGCAGGTCAATTTTATTGGTTGAAGACGGATTCGTGTATAAGACAAAAAAAGATATTGATGGATAATTCAGGAAGTATAATAATATCGGAGATGGAAGCGCAGGATATTGATAATGAAGCGGATTGGAAATTAGCCGAAATGAAATATGAATTATTACAAGCCTCTAAGTAAACAGATATTCTCCAGGGGAGATTTTTCTCTTGTCCCCATTCGTTTTGAAGACCGATTTAAGATTATGAAATGGCGGAATGAGCAAATTTATCATTTAAGACAAAATATGCCGCTTACCACTCAGGATCAGGAAAATTATTTTAATAATATAGTTGCTAAATTATTTGAACAGGAACAACCAAATCAGATTTTATTTTCCTATTTGCAAAATGATAAATGTATCGGTTATGGAGGGTTGGTTCATATAAATTGGATTGACCGTAATGCAGAAATTTCATTTATTATGAACACTGATTTAGAAAAATATTATTTTCAAAAACATTGGAGCATTTACTTAAATCTAATTGAAACGTTAGCTTTTGAAGAATTGAAATTCCATAAAATTTACACATATGCATTTGATTTAAGACCCCACTTATATCAAACACTATGTAATTCATCATTTGAAGAAGAAGCAAGATTAAAAGAACACTCTTTTTTTGTTGATAAATACGTTGATGTGGTAATTCATTCTAAGATTAATAAAGCATGTTAAGTTTTAGAAAAGCAACTATAGGCGACATAAAACTATATTTTGATTGGGCAAATGATTCTGTAGTAAGAGAAAAATCGTATAATTCAAATACGATAGATTATGAGACTCATAAAAAATGGTTTGAATCTAAATTGAAAGACCCTTCCTGCCTGATGTTGGTTTTTGAAAATGAACAAAAGCAACAGATAGGACAAATCCGAATCCAACAAGACACTGAAAAAGAAGCTCTAATTGGTATATCAATAGGAGCTGAGCACAGAGGGAACGGATATGCGAAGGACATGCTAAAATTAGCAACGGATTATTTTTTGGCTGCAAATGAAAAAATTTCGATAAATGCGTTTATAAAGGAAAATAATCTAACTTCTAAAAATGCATTTGAAAAAGCAGGGTTTGAATTTAAGAAAATATTCAATTATGAAAATTACAGAAGTTTTCATTACATAAAAATGATAAAAAATGAAAATAGATACCTTTGATATTGACAGACAAAGTAAGGTTTTTATCATTGCCGAACTTTCTGCTAATCATAATGGTAAGATTGAGACAGCGATTGAAACTATTCATGCCGCAAAACGGGCCGGAGCAGATGGTATTAAACTACAAACCTACACTGCTGATACCATCACCATTGATTGTAAAAAAGACGACTTTTTAATTAAAGGAACCATTTGGGGGGTAAAAATCTTTATCAATTATACCAGGAAGCTTATACCCCATGGGAATGGCATGAAGAACTCTTTAGAGTAGCAAAGCAGGAAGATCTAGTGTGCTTTTCTTCGCCTTTTGATAAAACAGCTGTGGATTTTTTAGAAAACTTACAAGTTCCTGCCTATAAAATTGCTTCTTTCGAAATTACAGATATTCCTTTAATTGAGTATGTGGCCTCTAAAGGGAAACCTGTAATTATTTCTACCGGCATTGCTGAGCAACAAGACATTGAATTGGCTTTGGATGCATGTCGACGAATGGGCAATCATGATATTGCTTTATTGAAGTGTACTTCAAGTTACCCAGCTCCGATTGAAGAAGCAAATATTTGTATGGTGAGAGATTTAGCAGAACGATTTGATGTTGTTACCGGTGTGTCTGACCATACATTGGGTAGTACTGTACCAGTTGTGGCTACAGCTTTAGGAGCTAAGATAATTGAAAAGCATTTTATTCTAGACAGATCAATTGGTGGCCCTGATGCTTCTTTTTCAATGAACGAAGCAGAGTTTAAAGCAATGGTGAATGCTGTCCGCGAAGCAGAACTTGCAATAGGTGAAGTGAATTACAAGCTGACGGCAAAACAATTAAAGGGGAGAGATTTTTCACGTTCCTTATATGTAGTTGAAGATATCAAAGCTGGAGAGGTAATAACGGAGGAAAATGTACGTTCAATCCGGCCTGGCTTTGGATTACACCCAAAATATTATAAAGATATTTTAGGCAAAAAGGTCAAAGTTGATCTAAGCGCAGGATGGCGCTTTTCATTTGACTTTATTAGTTAAATAGTTGACCTGAAAATGTGGTTTGGTTTGGAAACTGAAAGGATAAATGCTTGATGATCCGTAATTCCAAAGAATCATTCAATTCGATCATAGCTTTCATTGGCATATTAAGAATTGGAATAGCCCTTATCATCTATTAAACGTTAGATAGGCTTGTTTTGCTATCATGTAAAGGTCGGGTGCAACATAACATATGACAAAGAAACAGTTGAGATAATTCAACTTTCTCATTTGCTTATGAAGTGAAACTGTATTCTGCTAAAGTGCCTCCGGGTCAAAACATTATCCAGTCAACCTATTTGCAATATCAAAATAGATAGGAATTTTTGAATCAATGAAATCCATTTATCAATTATGAAAGCAATATATTCCGGATGTATCTTGGATCCCTGGCTGGCTGTTGCTCAGGAATTAAAGCGGCAACACAATATTATTCCAAGCTATTGGATTAGTTGGAATAATGATTATGAGAAACACAGAATACAGGAAAGTTTTAAAGAATGTATTTTTCAAGATCTACCTTTAGCATGGAAAGGAATTTTCCCATGTTTAGATAATAGTTCTATTGTTCCTGAATTAGACGGTGATATTATAAAGAATTATAGCCAGGAAGAAAATATAGCAATGAAAATGATGGATAGGCAAGACCCGACAGGCTATAATTTTTCATTTAATGAGCGCCAACAGTTCTTCCGACATTTGCTAAGGATATGGTTATATATTATAGAAAAATATGAAATTGAATTAGTGATTTCACCAAGTATTCCGCACCGGGTTTTTGACTATGTATTGTATATAGCTACGCAAATTAAAGAGGTTAAATTTATTACGTTTAAAATGACCGTTTGGCCTGGCTATTTGATACCTATACTTAAAATAAATGAAATACCATCCTTCTGCAACCACAAAAGTCAATCCAGTGATTTGGTGTTAAAATATATCGCTAAAACCAAAAGAGATTACAAAAATGCCGAACCGTATTATATGAAAGATCAGAGAAGAACTTCATCTTATGGAATGGTCAAAGAAGCGTTAAGTTGGTTAAATCAGGGAATCTTTTTCGCTAAATTATTTAGATCTTTTAAAGATTCACAAGTTTACTGGAAACAAAAAGGAATATGTATTGAGAATAGTAACTTTTTGAATTGGCAAAAGCGCATCACATTAAAAAGAGGGAGATTATACAAAAGGAAGTTGAAGTCTAACTATGATGCGTTAAGTATAATTCCTGATTATTCATCTAAATATATCTATTTACCTCTTCACTATCAGCCTGAGGAAACGAGCTGTCCAAGCGGAGATGTTTATGTTGACCAATTTCTTTTAGCAGAAACATTATTAAAATACACCCCTGACAATATCTATTTGTATATCAAGGAGCATATCTCTCAATTTCATCCACTAATGGAGGGGGAGACGGGTCGAAGTGTTGATTTTTATGACCGTTTAAAAAAAATTAAAAGAGTGAAGTTAATATCAACAAATGTTAATTCGTTTGAATTGATTGATCATTCTATAGCTGTTGCAACCATAACCGGAACCGTAGGATTGGAAGCATTGATAAGACGGAAACCAGTTTTGGTTTTCGGAACAGCTTGGTACGAACATCTGTCGGGTATATTCCGAATTAAGACAACTAACAATCTCAAAAACGCAATTGCAGAAATCTTAAATGATTTCGGTATTAATCCTATTATAACAGAAGCTGAACTGCACAATATTTTTAATAATACGATAAAGGCTTATCATTATGGAAATTATAAGGAAATCTCCGGTGTAAGTAAAGAAGAAGCCACTTCCAATTTAGTTAACTGCATTCTATCTTTGGTAGAGCATGAATTTTCCAATAGGTAAATATTGATGGTAAGGGCCTTGAAAAGGGATATTGTGAGAAATTCCCTAAATTATTTTATTGGAAACATAGGAGTTTCTGCAATCTCCTTCATTACAATTCCAATATTTACTAGATTGCTAACGCCTTCTGATTATGGTCAAATCAATTTATTTACTGCATTTTTAAGCATTAACACTATCGTTTTTTCGTTAGGTTTCACAGGAGCCTTTTCAAATAAGTATTTAAAAGAGCCAAATGAATTCGATACTTTTTTAGGAACCAATCTAATATTCCTTTTCTTCATTCAGATAATGCTATTTATAATATTATTATTTGCCAATGATTATATTTCTGGCCTTTTTAAGATCGATAGAAAAGTTTTAGTAATTGCAAATATATCAGGAATATTAATGGTAGCCTATAATATTTACCAATCCTATTTAAAAGCCAGCCAGCAAAGCAAAAAGTTTGTGACCTTGTCATACATATATGGACTGGTGAGCACTGTAATATCGATTTTATTAATTATACTATTAAAGGAAAACAAGTATTTTGGTCGTATTTATGGGTATATTTTTACAATATTTATATTATCTATTATTTCGGTATCTCATTTGGTAAAATTGTCAAATTTCAAGTTCCAAAAACAACATTTATTATATGCATTAGGATTTGGCATTCCATTTATTCCACATTTAGCATCTCAGTTTATATTAGGCAGCTTTGATAGAATAATTATAAACCAACTAACTGATTCAATAAATACTGGATTATATAGTTTTGCCTATAATATCGGGTCGTTTCTGGGAGCTTTAACAATGGCTTTAACGACAGCTTTTGTACCGAAATTTTACAACTATTTAAACAACGGCGATTATAAAGCTATCAATCATAATGTAAAAGTCATGACTAATTTAGTGTTGTTTGCAGCACTATCTATGATATTTTTTGTAAAAGAAATAGTCATGATAATGGCGGATGTGAAATATTACAAGGCTCTAGAAATAATTCCATGGATTATTGTTGCAAACGTTTTTTTCTATTTATATATGGTTTATTCGGTTTATGCTACTTACGATAAAAAAACAGGGATCTTTTCATTAATAACACTGCTGGTCGGCTTTATAAATATTATCCTCAACTATTTTTTCATACCCCTGTACGGCTATAAAATCGCTGCTATAACGACAATGGTTTCCTATTTACTGCTATTTTTATTTCACCTTTGTTATGCAAAATATATCTTGAATAAAGTTATAATTCCACTCACATTGAATATCAAAAGTTTTTTTGTTTTTACCTGCTCAATGGTGATTTTTTATTTTATAAATACGATGCAGAATCAATATTCAAGTATCGTTCTGAGGCTTCTACTGATATGTGTCGGAGGTTTAATAATCTTTAAAAGTCAATTGCAGAATATTTTGAAAGTTAGGTTCGAGAATAAAAAATAATCCTAATAATTCACTGAGGATTTATAATTCAATTAAGAAAAAAAATTAAGCTACGAATGAAAGCAAAAATTTCATTTTTTTTCGCAAAGATAGTTTGTGGCATTTCCCCAAAGCTATACATACATTTATCTTATTTGCATAACAGGGGTAAATTACCGAATTTAAAAAATCCAACAAATGTTTCTGAGATTATTTTATCTGCGATGTTTTCAGGAAAAGTTAACGAATACTCTAAATATGTCGATAAATTAAAAGTTAGGGAATTCTACATTGAACTGGGATATGAACAATATTTGCCTAAACTGTATGGTGTATGGAACAACCCAAATGAAATTGATTTTGATAAACTACCTAATGCTTTTGTTTTAAAAACAAATCATGGATGTGGTCAACATTACATTTGCAGGAATAAAAAGGAACTGAACATTGAAGTTGCAAAAAAGACATTAAATGCTGCATTACATACAAAATTTGGGTTAGCAGAAACACAGTATCACAATATAAAACCACGAATCTTTTGCGAAGAATACATTAATGACGGTACAGGTGATTTACCAACCGACTATAAGTTATTGTGTACTGATGGAGAAATAAAATGTATTTTGATTGTTACCGACAGAAAAGGGAATAGCTATAAGTTGCTAACTTATAACACTAATTGGGAAAGACTTTACTATGTTACACCTCATTATATAGCTAAAAATGATATAAAAAAACCACGGCACTTTTCGCAGATGCTAAAAATTTCCAAAGAAATATCAAAAAGGTTTGATTTTGTAAGGGTAGATTTTTATGATGCAGGCGAAAAACTGTTTTTAGGTGAATTGACGTTTACACCACATGGAGGTATTATGTCCTATTTTACAAATGAAGCAATAAAAAGATTGGGACGTTAATAGATTTTTAATATTGGTGAGCAAAAATAAAATAACAGAATACCTTACTATCCTTTTACTTATTGTAACAGCATTACAATTTTCTGCTTGGGGTATAACCGGCGAAGTTTATTCCGTGTTACGAAATATTATTATTGGACTCATTATTGTTTTATTTCTTATCTGTTTCAGGAATCCTATAATCTATTACCGCAAAATCCACGTCTTTCGTATTCATGTAGTAGGTTCGGTCATTCTTGCATTTATTCTAGCAGTATTTTATTTTTTTTCGACTCAAGTTGATTTTGACCCTTTACGCGATTTGACATTGGCTCTTTTCGTTTTGATGATTGGGTTAAATATAAAATTGACTGAAAAACAATTTTTAAGGTTAAATAATATTTATATTTTATTATTTACATTCTCTGCATTAAGTATTGTTTACAAGTATTCTTCTGGTTTTAATATTCAGGATCAATATTTGCCAGTTCCTAAAAATCAAATAGCCCCCGCTTTTGGCGTTGCTTTAATTATTTCGCTTTACTTAGGGATAAAAAAAAGAGGAATAAATAAGATATTCTATTTCGTTTTATTCCCATTAAGTTTTGCTTCACTACTTGTACTCAGAGGTAGGGCAGCGATTATAGCCATATTCTTATCGATGTTAATTTTTATATTTTTTTTTATACAAAAGAGAAAATATAAAATTATTTTTATTGTATTGGCATCATTTTTATTAGCGTTCGCTTCTGAATACATTTATGAATCGCTATTTCTAAACTATGATCTTTCAGACGTCAACTCTATTACAACAGGCCGTTTTGACAGAGACTTGAAGGGACTAGAGTATTTTTTTACTAATCCAATAGGAGGGCAATTGATAAATCCAATTTATAAAGGTCAAACGATTCATAATTATTTTTTATTTAATCTGGTGAATTATGGAATTTTATTTTCCTGCCCTCTTTTAATTATTTATTTCAATTACATTTTACACATAGTAACAGCTATCAAACGAAATTCTTTTAAATACTTTGAAATCGGACCTCTTGCTATGTTAATGCTAATGGTTATAAGTTTATTTGAGTATACGTATCCATATGCACCTGGGAGTGCGATATTTTTCCCATTCTTTTTGATGGGCCATTATTATAAAAAAAAACTTAACAGTTTCAAAAATGCACCAAAACAGCATTTGCATAATATATAATTTTGCTCAACATTATAGATCATCCATATTTCAACTTTTGGATCGAGAATTAAATTGTAGCTTTTATTTTGGCAACAAGTTTGAAGATTAAAGAAGATGGATTATGCCACGCTTGTAAATTTTAAGAAAGAAGTAAAAAATATCACTCTTTTTAAAAATAGTTTATTTTCAGAAAGGAGTGACTTTTCTCATTTTCAAAAATTACGAAAGGTATATTATTTTAGGAGAATATTATTGTATTTCTACATGGCTGTTATTAATTTTTAGTAAGTTTTCCACTAAGAAAGTTTTTTTATGGACCCATGGATGGTATGGTAATGAAGGGCTAATCAAAAGAATAGTCAAAAAATTATTTTTCAGACTCGGAGACGGTATTCTTTTATATGGAAATTATGCTAAAGAATTAATGATAAAAGAAGGATTTGATTCAAAGAAACTGACAGTAATTTATAATTCATTAGATTACAATTTACAATTAGAGATGAGGAGAAAATTAAAAAAGACATCTATCTTTTCAAAGCATTTTCTTAACAATAACCCTGTGTTAATATTCATCGGAAGATTGACAAAAGTTAAAAAGCTGCAACAGCTCATCGCGGCGTAATTTGAAATTATCCAAAAGAGGAATACCAGCAAATTTAGTTTTTGTAGGACAGGGGCCATTAATGGATAATTTAGTTGAAGAATTATTAAAAAGTGGTCAGAATAATTTTTGGTTTTACGGCGAATGTTATGATGAAAATAAAATCGCTGAATTAATTTATAATGCGTACCATTTGTATTTCACCTGGTAATGTGGGACTTACCGCGATGCATTCCCTAGTTTATGGGACACCGGTTATCACTCATAACAATTTTGCTAACCAAATGCCGGAATTTGAGGCAATAATTCCTGGCAAAACCGGAGATTTTTTTATAGAGGATAATGTGGATGATTTAGCAAATGTTATTGAAAAATGGATCAAGAAGCCAGAAAGCCAAGAAATATCTAATAACTGTTTTGATATTATTGATAAGTATTATAATCCGAACTATCAATTAAGTGTTATTAAAGGAGTAATAAATACATGAGAAAATTAAAATTAATAGTTGGAACAATATTTCAGGTGCCACAACGCTTATTTTCTAAGATTTCAATATTTGCCTTAATTGACAAAAGTACAATTCATTCAACTGGAGCCGTTCTTTTTGGGAGTAAAGTTTATTGGTCAGAAGTTGGGAGATACACATTCATAGGAAGAAATTGCTTTATAATTCATTCAAGAATAGGCAATTTTTGTTCCATTGCCAATAATGTTATAATTGGCTCTGGAAAACATCCTTTGAATTTCGTGTCAACTTCTCCTGTTTTTTATTCAGATAATAATATTTTGAAAAAATCTTTCAATAAAGTCGATTTTGAAGAGTATGAAAAGACTACCATAGGTAGTGATGTGTGGATAGGTTCAAATGCTTTTGTTAAGGGGGGGGTGACGATTGGACATGGCGCGGTAATTGGTGCTCATTCCGTAGTTACTAAAGATATTGAGCCTTATTCAATTGTTGCCGGGAATCCGGCTAGATTAATAAGGAAGCGATTTGATGACATTATTATTCAAAAATTAATAGAATCGGAATGGTGGAATTTTAGTGATAAGATTCTAAATGAAATGTCCGTCCACTTCAATCAAATCGACGAATTTTTAAGATTTCTGGATTCTAAGAGAAAAGATATTTAGATCCAATTTTGAGTTGAAATTTTCATTGCTATAAATGGGCTACTTAAGATACTTGATATTGCAGGGGTTGATTTTTGGAAGTTTAAACAGCCAGAGTCAAAATCTTGCAATGAATAAAAGTTATACCTTATCGCCCTCACCTAATTATAGATCTTCTATTCCTTCTTCAGATAAATGCTACTTAACAGATGGCGATTATACAAATGGATTTTTTTGGTCTCAGCCCACTACGGTAGGCTGGCAGAATTGTGATAAAATACGGATTGATATCGATCTTGAAAAGGATCAACCAATTGGAGGAATTACTTTTAGTACTGCCAGGAGCATGAAGTCAAAGGTAAGTTTTCCATCTAATATTTACGTATTCCTAAGTAATGACAACAAACACTTTATTTACTCGGGTGATGCTGCTGATAATACTGATAATCAAGCCGGTGGATACGAAGTTAAAAAGTTCTTTTTAAATAATATTAATCAAATAGCAAGGTTTGTTTCCTTAATAGTTATTCCTAAGGGACTTTTTGTCTTTTGCGACGAAATTGAAGTTACAAAAGGAATAAATAAATCAAGTTCGCCATCTAAATCGAATTGGATAAGTAATTTAGACAGCGCTTTAGATTCTCTAAAAACAACTGAATTTAATCGCATGGGGAAAACGCATGCAGCAATATTGGGGAAAAACTATAAAACCTCTTTTATTGTTGAAAAATATAATCCATGGGATACTTTAACGCAAATTCATGAACCGAAGGGGAATAACGATCTTTTAAACTATCAACTTTTAATCCCTGTTAATGGAGTCCAATACGGAGCTTTTGTGCTGACTAATAATCATATCAATTCAAGAAAATTTGAAATCTATTCTCTACCTTCTCCTTCAAATTATAATATTGAGATATTCAATGCAATCTTTGTAGCATCAGGTCGTTTTGTAAAATCTCCGGATGCATTGATTCCTTTCAAACAAAACATCACCATTGGGCCTGGTAAGTCTGAATTGCTTATTTTTAAAATAACTGGGAAAAAGATTGGTATCATAAATTCATCAATAAGAATTAGTACAGGAAAAAAAGCAATTTATGCAAAGATATCTGGTAAGATTTTCAATCTTTTTTCTTTGAACAATAAAGATCAGTTGAATTCCATTAACTGGGCGTACCTGAATTCCCCGATGTTGCAAGATCGCAAAACTGAAGCTGCAAAAGACTTAGAACTGCACCACATCAATACCGTCGTTATTCCACCCACATACATACCAAAAATGCATACCGATTATAAGTCGTTCCTAAGTTACCTGGCTTATTTTAAAGATGTAGATAATCTTTTATTGTTTACGAATTATGCAAGTAAAGAAAATTATAAGCAATTTGGTCCTTGGATGTCTTCTGAATTTAAAAATAATTTTGTTATATGGTATCATGAGCTCATCACGGTCTTAAAGGGAAATGGGTTTTCTAATTCACAAATTTATTTGTATCCGTTTGATGAAATACGGGAGGGGGCGATTGACAGGTTTAAAAAATTTGCAAGCTGGGCTAAAATTGCTATCCCAACTATAAAAATTTATTCTACATTAAATAATAAAGATGCAATAGATAATATTTTGCCATTGGTAGATATAGCTCAAATTCCATCAAATCTCAATTTATTATCCAGACTTCCATCAAATCATTGCGAGATTTGGATTTATTCTACAGCCAGTTCCTCAAGATCTTTATCACCATATTTATATTACAGAATGATGGCGTGGAAAGCCTTTGCAAATAGTATTACAGGAATTGGTTTTTGGGATTATGCTGATGAAGGAAGAAGGAGCAAATTGAATGAAATTTCTGATTCCTGGAATAACCATTCAAACAGCAGTTATTCAGTTATTTATAATGGTCCGGAAAAAGAAATTATTTCAAGTAGGCGCTGGGAGGCTTTTCGTTTGGGTATTGAAGATTATTCTATTATAAAGGCTTATGCGAAAAAAGTCGGACAATTAAAGGCGAAAGCTTTGGTTAATAAAGTTCTTTCTGATCCGACGGATCCCTACAAAGCCGACAGCGTAAGAAATGAAATGATCTTTAGACTTGTAGATAACGAATAAATCGTTTCCGAATGGTTTCACTATTCTTAGAAACTAGGATTATCAATTTATAATTTGCCATTTTAAGAGAAGGTTAAATATGAAAGTTCTCTTTTTGACGATTCTAAAAATAAGGTCTCTTGACGAGAGAGGAATTTATACTGACTTATTGAGGCGATTTCAAGATAAGGGACATGCTGTTTTTGTCGTGAGTCCCGCGGAGCGTCGGTATAAAATATCTACCAATCTCAAAACCGAGAGAGGAGCGACAATCCTACAGGTAAAAACTCTTAATTTGCAAAAAACAAATGTTATTGAAAAAGGGATTGGTACTTTGTTGATCGGGTATCAGTTTTTATGCGCTGTAAAAAAAAATTTTTCCAATGAAAAATTTGATTTGATATTGTATTCTACCCCGCCAATTACTTTTTCAAAGGTGATCCAGTACATAAAGAGAAAGGATAAGGCATATGCCTATTTATTATTAAAAGATATTTTTCCTCAAAATGCGATAGATCTGCATTTGATGAAAAAGGCAGGGGATATTACATAAAATGTTTCTCCGGAAGGAGCGAAAATTATATGAAGAATCTGATACGATCGGATGTATGTCTGAAGCCAATAGAAAATATTTAATAGACCATTACGATTTTCTTTCGTCAAAGAAGATTGAAGTTAATCCAAATTCAATAAGTCCGAGATATACTGAGCAGTCTCTTGAAGTCAGGATAGCTACAAGAAAAAAATACGGATTACCTCAACATGGAAAAATTTTGGTGTATGGAGGTAATTTAGGCCTTCCTCAAGGAATTGATTTTTTGTTGGACACTATTAGCAATTGTGCGATTCAAAATATATTTTTTCTAATAGTTGGCGCTGGTAGAGAATACAACCGGATATCACAATGGTTTTTAAGCAATAAACCTGGAAATGCTAAACTTATAGAAGGTTTGCCAAAAGATGATTATGATTCATTGGTAAAGGCTTGTGATATTGGCATGATCTTTTTGAATCCGGATTTCACAATCCCTAACTTTCCTTCCCGTATATTATCCTACCTGGAATGTGGTATGCCCGTTTTAGCAGCTACTGATTTGAGCACAGATATTGGGAAAGTAATAGAGCAAGCTGGTTGTGGTATATGGGTTCATTCAGGTGATATGAAGGGAATGTTACACGCCATTAATAAATTGATTGAAAATGAAGAGGTTTTTTTACTAATGAAACAAAATGCGAGGTCTTTACTTGAAAAAGAATATAAAGTGGATATTTCATACCATTTGATTGAAAGTAAAGTGAAGGTGCATGTATAAAAAATTCATCAAATTTTTCCTTGATTTCTTTTTGGCATTGATTGGACTTTTAATACTCAGCCCGTTATTTTTTGTTGCAGTGATACTTTTGTTCATTGCTAATAATGGGCAACCATTCTTCTTTCAAAGCAGGCCGGGTAAAAACGATAAAATATTCAAGGTGATCAAGTTTAAAACGATGACTGAACGAAAGGATAAGAGCGGCAATTTGTTACCGGATGAAAAACGCCTGACAGCTGTTGGCGCGTTCATCCGTAAAACTTCCTTAGATGAGATTCCTCAATTGATTAATGTAATTAAAGGTGATATGAGTTTGATAGGCCCCCGGCCGTTATTGGTGGAATATCTTCCATTGTATGATAAAGTTCAAAAAAGAAGACATGAAGTAAAACCTGGTATCACAGGCTGGGCACAGGTAAATGGTCGTAACGCTATTAGCTGGGAAAAAAAATTTGAGTTGGATGTCTGGTACGTGGACCATGTCAGCTTTATGTCGTATTTTAAAGATCATTTTTTTGACCATCAAAAAAGTCTTTAAATCAGAAGGAATCAATTCTGCCACAGCAGCAACAATGGAAAAATTTGCAGGAAATGCAACAGGAAAATAATCGATATGGAATTTATGGGGCCAGTGGTCACGGAAAGGTAATTATAGAAATTCTTGAACTATCAGGAATAGAAATAAGCTTGATTTATGATGATGATGAAAGAAAGCAGGATTTCCTGGGATTTCCGATTGATCATGAAAAGGAAGTACTAAATCAGTCAATTATAGAATGGATAATAGCGGTGGGAGATAATGCAACGAGGAAGAAAATAGCTTTATCAAATAATATTAGTTTTGGAAGGGCGGTTCACGTTAGTTCCAATATTTCAAAAAGAGTCTATGTGGGCCGAGGCACAGTTATAATGGCGGGAGTTTCAATAAATTCCTCAACCAGTATCGGGAAACATGTCATTATTAACACCAATTCCTCCATTGACCATGATTGTGAAATCTCCGATTTTGTGCATGTTTCGCCCAACGCAACTTTGTGTGGAGGGGTATCTGTAGGAGAGGGAACACATGTGGGAGCCGGGGCAGTAGTTATTCCGGAAATCAAAATTGGTCAATGGGCAAAAATTGGAGCAGGCGCTGTTATTATAAAAGATGTTCCCGCGGATTTTTCGACTGTCGTTGGTAATCCGGGGAGAATAATAAAGGAAAGAGTAAATGAATAATAAAATATGGCTTTCCTCCCCACACATGGGAGGAGCAGAACGAGAATTTGTAACTGAAGCTTTTGATACCAACTGGGTAGCACCTTTAGGGCCTAATGTAAATGGGGGAGAAGGACCTCGAAAGTTTTTTGGCGAGAAAAGTCACGTGGCCGCTCTTAGTTCAGGTACGGCCGCAATACACCTTGCCTTTAATACTTTAGGTGTTCAGCCCCGTGATGAGGTGATTTGCCAGAGCATCACCTTTTCAGCTTCAGCTAACCCAATAAGGTATCAGGGGGCGGGAACCAGTATTTGTGGACAGTGAGCCGGAAACGTGGAATATGGATCCAAATGTATTGGAAGAAGCGATTAAAAAACGGAAGGCGAAAGGCAAAAAGGTAAAAGCGATTATTCCTGTTCACCTCTACGGGATGCCGGCAAAGATCAATGAGATAATGGAAGTGGCTGCCCAATACGAAATACGGTGATTGAAGATGCGGCGGAAGCGCTTGGCTCTACATTTCATGGGCAAAAATGTGGTACGTTTGGGCAATTCGGGATTCTTTCCTTTAACGGGAATAAGATCATTACCACTTCAGGTGGTGGTTCATTGGTAGCCAAAGACAAATTAATGGCAGAAAAGACAACCTACCTGGCCACGCAGGCACGTGATCCCGCGCCGCATTACCAACATTCGGAGATTGGATATAATTACAGGATGAGCAATATTTGTGCGGGAATCGGCAGGGGCCAAATGCAGGTGTTGGCAGAAAGGATCAGTCAGCGTAGGGCCAATTTTGAATTTTATAAAGAGGCTTTTAAAGATATAGAAGGAATCTCCTTCCTGCCGGAGCCGGAAGGGTACTTCAGTAACCGCTGGCTGACTACCATTTTAGTTGATCCTGAAATGACCGGAGGGGTGAAAGGGAAGATATCCGTTTTGCATTGGAGGAAGAAAATATTGAATCAAGACCTCTGTGGAAGCCAATGCATATGCAGCCGGTGTTCCAGGATTTTCCTTATTGTGGGGGACGGGTGGCGGAGGAGCTTTTTGATAAGGGACTGTGTTTGCCTTCAGGAAGTAATCTTACTAATGAGGATTTGGAAGAGTGGTGGAGTGTGTGAAGATAGTTTTAGTTTGTAGGTTATAGTTTGTTGTTCATAGTTCAGGATTTTTCTTGAGGATACCTGTTAACTTAAGCTACATAAAAAGTTTGGAAGTTATAGCTTATCCGGCCAAACTCTTATCAGTACTTCCTTTAATTCAAGATTAATCCAATAATCCAATAATTCTTACCGTTTAATACTTATGATGAAAATAGACCTTATCGCTGGCGCCAGGCCTAATTTTATGAAAATTGCTCCCATCATTGAGGCTATTGAAAAAGCTGAAAATGAGGGAAGGATATTAGTTACCGGCTGGTACATACCGGCCAGCACTACGACCAAAAAATGAGCGGCAGCTTTTTTGAAGAATTGGGAATTCCGGAACCGGATATCAATCTTGAATCGGGTAGTGGCACTCAGGCAGAACAGACTGCGACTATCATGGTGCGGTATGAAAAAGTGCTGATGGAAAATCGCCCGGATCTTGTAATGGTGGTAGGAGATGTAACTTCCACTATGGCTTGTTCTATTGCTGCAAAAAAACTGAATAATATAAAAGTAGCACATGTAGAAGGCGGAATTCGTTCGGCGACCTGACAATGCCGGAAGAAATTAATCGCATGGTTACAGACTCCATTACTGATTATTTTTTTACTACCTCAGAAACAGCCAATCAAAATTTGAGAAAGGCAGGCGTGAAGGAGGAGCAAATCTTTTTTGTAGGAAATACGATGATTGATACCTTACTAAAAAACCGTTCAAAATTTATAAAACCGCCTGTTTGGGAAAGTTTACACCTGGAAGAAGGAAAATATATTGTGATGACTTTGCATCGCCCCGCGAATGTGGATGAAGAAGAAAAATTAAAAGATCTAATCAATGAAATTATAATTAATAGCCACGGATTACCTCTTGTATTCCCTGTTCATCCAAGAACTGCTAAAATTCTGGAACATTTGGAAATTAAAGATTCAAAATTGCATACGATTGATCCTTTGGGATACCTTGAATTCAATTATTTAGTGGAAAATGCAAAAGCCGTAGTAACTGACTCTGGTGGAATTACAGAAGAAACCACCGTTATGGGAATTCCTTGTATGACTTTGAGAGACAATACGGAAAGGCCTGAAACTATCGACATTGGTACGAATGAATTGTTAGGCACTGATCCAAAAGCTATAAAACCTGCAATGGATAAATTATTTTCAGGACGAATGGAAAAAGGGTGAAATACCTGAGCTTTGGGATGGGCATACTTCAGACAGAATTGTTGACTGTTTAATTAAAATCGAAGGGATAGAAATTATGAATTATGAATTTTGAATTATGAATTGTGATTACTGATGAGTTTACTTTGGCTTATTTTCGCTAAGCAAAGCTGAATGCTGAAAGTTCAATTATAAATAAATACAATTAGAAAATATGTTTTCTCAAAAAACTCTCTTAATTACCGGGGGCACAGGCTCATTCGGCCACGCTGTTTTACATCGTTTTCTTGATACTGATCATTTTAAAGAAATCCGCATTTTTAGCCGCGATGAAAAGAAACAAGACGACATGCGCAACCAGTTGAAAAATCCAAAGCTGAAATTTTATATCGGCGATGTTAGGGATTATGCAAGTATAGAAGGCGCAATGCATGGTGTAGATTATGTTTTTAATGCTGCTGCTTTAAAGCAAGTTCCGTCATGCGAATTTTTCCCAATGGAAGCAGTTAAAACAAATGTTATTGGTACTCAAAATACCATTAACGCGGCTATTGCTAATAAAGTAAAAAAAGTTATTTGCCTTAGCACAGATAAAGCAGCATATCCTATTAACGCAATGGGAATTTCAAAAGCAATGATGGAAAAGGTGGCTATTGCTGCATCACGTAATATTTCTGAAAATGAAACCACTATTTGCCTTACACGATATGGAAATGTAATGGCATCAAGAGGTTCGGTTATTCCTCTATTTCTTAAACAAATAAAAAGTGGCCAGCCCATAACTATCACAGATCCAAAAATGACCCGCTTTTTAATGTCATTGACGGAAGCGGTAGAATTAGTTCTTTTTGCATTTGAACATGGCCACCAGGGTGATCTTTTTGTAAATAAAGCTCCGGCTGGAACGATTGGAGATTTGGCTTTGGCATTAAAGGAATTGTGTAACGGAGACAGTGAAATAAAAGTAATCGGTACCCGCCATGGAGAAAAATTATATGAAACTTTATGTACCAGGGAAGAAATGGTGAAGGCAGAAGATATGGGAGATTTTTATCGTGTGCCCGCTGATCACAGGAATTTAAATTATAATCTCTATTTTTCCGAAGGAGAGACTGATGTTTCAAAAGTGGAAGATTATCATTCACATAATACCAAACAATTAGATGTAGAAGGAATGAAAAAATTATTAGTAAAACTTCCCTTAATACAAAAAGAAGTTTTTGGTGAAGATGTTCCGCAGATGCCGGGATAAAGCTGAATGCTTGATGCAAAAGGCAGAAGGCAAAAAGCAGGAGGCATAAGATTGCATAATAATGAAAGAAAGAGCACAAATAATTCAGGGTGACAGTTTTGAGGATTCAAGAGGAAAATTGATTTTTTGTAACGAATTTGATTTATCAGAAGTAAAAAGATTTTATCTGATTGAACATCCGAATGTCGATACAGTCCGTGCCTGGCAAGGACATCAAAGAGAACAAAAATGGTTTTTCGTAATTGAAGGCGCATTTAAAATCTTATTAGTTCAACCTGATCATTGGGAAAATCCTTCAAAAGATTTAATTACAGAAGAATTTATTTTAAAATCCTCTGAACCTAATGTTTTGCATTAAAAAAACACCCATGATGCCGTCCAGAATCTGAAGCCGTTGATATTGAAAACGGTATTAAGAAATAAAAGAAAAAAAAATGGATGGAAGCATTTATATTCTGTTTAATTGATTCAGAATATACCAGGTTTATTCCTTTCAGGTAAAACCAACCAAATACGGCAGCAAGGGCTCCAAATATTAAAGATTGACTGTTTCCTAATCGTGAAACACTATATAAAATAAAGGGTTTGGCTATATCTGCCCTTGTTTCGGTATATAATCCTGATAATATGGCCAGAATTCACTAAAAGGCCGGCTGACAATCAATTTGAAATTCTTCGTACAGCCTGAAGGAATCGAATGCTGGGTTTCCTAGATAATAAGTAGCTCCAAAAAAAATGATAAAAAGGTAAACGATCATTTTTGCTTCACGTAGCTGATAATAGCGTAAAGCGAGAATAAATGCCAGCAACGGCCAGAAAAGAAAAAGCAGAAACAGTTCAATTCTGTAATTTTCTGTTCTTCTGATGCAGTGTATATATATAATATTTTCCTGCATTTATTTTTTTGCAAGCTGAATAAATTCGGAAACCACATTTTTGATATTGTATCGTTCAATATTATTTACATGATACTGTCTGCTGTAATCTTGCTCTGAGAAATTGCATCGATTAAGGTATAATCAGGATTTAATGGATAAATGTTCAGTATTGGTCTTTCCGTTAATGCATAATCTATTAATTTGCTTGGAAGTTGTTTTGATGTTCCATTATCGAAATTAATCAAGAAAATCCATTTTCTTTAATTCGTTCAGCAGTAACGATCTGTCCAGTTTTTCATGTACAATGAGTTTCTCTCCAAATGATGGTTTATAACCTGATAAAATACCATTTACAGAGCCGGAAAAAATATGAAAACGAAAATCCTGTTTAACTGATTTCAAATAATCCAAAATAGGAAAAGGACAACGGACTCCCTTGGTTGCCAGACTGCCTGCATAGGCAAAAGTGGGAATTTCATTATTTATATCATTCTTTTCTTTTAAGGTTTCACCAAAATCAAAACCCTGGGGAATGATTTTAATTTTTTTTCTGAATTCCGGATAATAAGCATCAAGTGGCACCTTCTGTGGGAACTGTAATGTAATCAGCTCTTCTGCAAAAATCCTTTTCAAAGTATTTAAAGTAAAATGGCTTACGGAAAGTTTCCAGGGTGACCCCCATATACGGATCTCCGCAATCGGCAACCCATGATTTAGTTAGTTCAGGATTTATTTTTAATTGCACGCGATACACCCCAGTGAACAGGATGAGGTGCGGCAATGGATATTAACAGATCAAATCCCGATTCTTTTCTAATGCTTTTGGTAACTGAAATATAAATTCGATATCAGGATATTCAAAAAATAAAGTACCTGTACGCTGGATAATCTTTCTTATTAACCTTTGCAATCATGTTACCTTTCAGAATGACAGGTTTAAATTTTAAAGGTCCAAATTCTTTTATTGAAATATTAGGAAATAATGATTTAAATGGTTCCAGATCAACATTTCTTTCAGGAAGGATAATTTTCACCTGATGTCCCTGGCGGGCAAATTCTTTAGCCAGTTCTGTTGTCCGGAATGCACGGGGTGAAATTTCAGGATAAAATGCTCTGCTGACAATCAAAATCTTCATTTGATTTCTATTGAATATTGCCGTTCACTTTAGTGAACGGATTTGTGGAATACAGATGGTTAAGGGGTTTTAACCCCATTCCCGAATTATCAACCATATTTGCAAAGTGCTTAATTCAAATGATTTATTAAATGTTTTACAATTCTCTCTGCAGCCTTTCCATCCCATAATTCAGGGATGGTACCTTTCTTCCAGTTTCCGGCGAATAGTTTTTCCAAGGCTGGTTTAATGGCATCAGGATTTGTTCCTAGCAATTCATTGGTTCCCATTTCAACTGTTTCCGGCCGTTCAGTATTGTTTCTCAGGGTCATACATGGAACTCCCATAACAGTTGTTTCTTCTGTAATGCCTCCTGAATCGGTTATAACGGCCTTTGCATGTTCAACAAAATAATTGAATTCCAGGTAACCCAGCGGAGAAATTATATGCAGCCTCTGGAAATAGGTGATGGCCATAGATTGAGCAGCGAAAGCATCTTTGCTGTTCGCGGGTGAACCGGGAAAATTACAGGAATATCCTTTGATGCATCAGTTATGGCCTTCAGCAATGAATTTAAATTCTGCAGGATCATCTACATTGGCAGGCCGGTGAAGGGTCATAACAATGTAATGTTGTTTTTCCAGTTTCAGTTCATCCCAGAGCAGGGGCTTTTTAAACCGGTTGCGGTTTGCCAGCAGGGTATCTATCATGACATTCCCAACAAAGAAAATACGATCATCTGGCACTCCTGATGTCGTGAGATTTTCCCCTGCCTGTATTGTTGTAGTGAAAAAATAATCGGCCAGTGCATCGGTCACAACGCGGTTGATTTCCTCAGGCATTGTCATATCCCATGAACGGAGTCCTGCTTCCACATGTGCCACTTTTGTATTTAATTTTTTGGCTACAATGCTGCATGCCATGGTACTGGTTACATCGCCAACCACCATAACCAAATCAGCCGGATTGACCACAACTCTTTCTCAAAAGCCACCATAATGGCTGCCGTTTGTTCTGCCTGTGTTCCCCCTCCACAACCCAGGTTTACATCCGGTTCAGGAATATTTAATTCCCTGAAAAAAGTTTCACTCATTTTTTCATCGTAATGCTGACCCGTATGAACCAGTCTGTAGCTTATTCCTGATTCAGGCTTAACCTTATTTAATTCATGGATAATAGGAGCAACTTTCATGAAATTAGGACGGGCACCGGCAACGATGGTAAGATTTATCATGAACTACTTTTTGAAATAAAAGATGTATAATTAATACGCAAATCCACCTCTGATTATACTGCTAAAACAGCATGTGAATTATTAAAGCCTTTGAAATCTATAGTAAATGGCAATATGTTATTCCATTCTTTAATCATTTCTTTTTCAGCAACCCTTGAAGTATCATCTACAATAATATAAGCACCTTTTTTCAGTTTATCTTTAAATTTATATAGGAATCCCTTCCTGCCTCCAAATTACTTCCTGGTGGTCCGTCACAAATGCATAGACCAATTTCCTGATCGGAGAGTTCATTATATTTATACCAGACAAAATCACCATAATCCACTAAAGGACAAACTAAAACTTGATTATTATTTAGATGGTATTTGGAAAGTTCTTTTTCAACTTTTTCTGCCCAGTTATCCATATGCTCCAGGGATACTATTTTGATGTTGTTTTTTTTTGCAATCGCACCTAATAATAACGTGGATAATCCACTTCCACACTCCAGAATAAGCTTATCAGTTTTACTGGCGAATTCAATTATTGTTTCACAAAAATCAACTTTTGCCGAAAAACTTTGATTTCCCCATGTTTCTATTAATTTTTGCAACAGCTTTTTATTAGGGATTATTCCTTTTTCTACAGATTTTAAATATTCTTTGAAATAATAGGACCAAAATAGCTTTTGATAAATCTTTTTTAAGCTTTTCCTTACAAATAAAGGGAGCAGGTATTTTAATTTAATTGCCATCCTGAGATAAGTTTTGTCTGAATAAAACTGGTTTTAGTACCGCTATATAATGAACTTTAAAAAAGCGACCTGTTAGTAATAATAAAATCCCAAATAAACCTGCTGTAATAATTAATTGTAAAAATTCAGGATAAGAATAAAGCAAATATATTTGAACGAACTTTACTAAAACAATGATTACGGAAGAATGAAAAATCAGTCTGCCTAATAATGATATTGGGAAAAAGCTTAAAAAATTTATTTTCAATATTATTGATGCCACATAAACAAAGGTAAGTATTAAGACAATATTTATAATGGTGCTGTTTACTGCAATTAGTACAGGATTTTTGAAAAATAAAATCAAAATGTAATCAGTTATCCACAATAAGAAAGCGAAACCTATGTGCAATAAAAAATAAAGAAATGTTTTACCCATTGAAAAAAAGAGTGGAGCAAAAACAATAATATTAAAAAAATTCAGGAACATTTTTATCTGAAAATAGATGCTTGATGTTTTATAGGTTTCAGAATATAAAAAGCACTACTGTTTCGGTTGCAAAAACCATGAAATAAATTACAAGCGGATAAATTATTGTGGCAGATTTACTCAATGCGTTTCTCCATGTGATCATTAACTCATCAATACCTTTTTGTTCATAAAATGTCTTGGAAAAAATCGGCATCAATACTATTGCTGTTGCACCGGTTACCATATTTACAAAGGGTAAATCAATAAATCCATTAGCAAATTCAGCAAAAACTTTCGGCCCAAAAAAACGGCTGATAAAAAATTGATCTGCTGATCGTAATGCTGTTCCGGCAAAACTGGCCATTACAAGGGGCAAGCTGTAAGCAAAAACATTTTTAAAAGGTAAAACTGCCTTTTCAACAGGAATGTTTTTAAACGGAATTCCCTTAAAATAGAAAGCAATAATTAATGAAATAACAGAAACAGCTAACCAGCCATAAATAGCATATAAATAGGTCCCCTTTAACAATATAACAGGCAATACAATGAACAGGAGCATTAACAGCCTGGTAAGGGTATTGTAAATGGCAATGTAAATCGTTTTTTTATAGGTTGAAAAGATTCCTTCAATACCCAGATGTTGGTAAAAGCAGCATGGGTATGGGTGAAAAATATTTTAACCCTACAGCCAGTTCAGGGTTTTTAAGAATCTGTGCTATGATACCTGATGAAGCAAATAAAACAATTGAAAAAAGGAATCCAAAAAAGAAGAGCATTTTTGATACTTTCCATACAATGTACTTTCCCTGCTGAAGGGAATAACGTGGCAAAAAATAGGCAAAAACCCTGGGCAATCCGGCAGAAAAAATTACCAATAGGGTATTGTAAACATACAAGATTTGCCGGTATGTGCCGTATTCGGTTTTGTCGAAATACCGAGAAAGAATGGCTGCACTCACTATTGCCAGGGCAAAGGAGCTTAAACTTCCCATCCCTACCCAGAAAGCTTGCATGGTATTGCTGTTTGAATGCTGCATTACTTTTTTTTGACTGGCTTTATTGATTTAACAACACCGTTTCACTGGAAGGCGGAAGCGGATGTTTTCTTCATTCCATAGTACTGCTCATACCACTCTATGAACCTTTTTATTCCCACTTCCACCGGTGTGTCGGGTTTATAGCCCATATCTTTGACAAGGCCAGTCACATCGGCTTCGGTGCGGGGCACATCGCCCGGCTGCATGGGCAGGTAAATTTTTTCGGCTGTTTTGCCCAGGCAGTTTCAATGGCCGAAATGTAGTCCATTAAAGGTACGGGAGAAGAATTGCCAATGTTATATACTTTATAGGGAGCAGATGCAATATGACCCCCTTCGGCATCATCCGCACACCTTCCTTACCCGGCTGCCGCATTCCCCCTGGAGGGGGAACAGAAAGGATTTTTATATTTGGTTGCCATGTTGTAGCATAGGGAGCTTCTACCTCCCCAAGGGGAGGAATTGGAAGAAACTGTGTTTGATTCATGAGGTCCCTTCGCATGGGCATTGCGCTGTGGGGATGAGGCAACGCCGGTTTCGTATCTCCTCGGACAGGCTCGTACCTCTCTCGCTACTGCCTCTAAGAGTTCGTGGATGGAATCAAGCACACGGGTAACGCCTTCCACAATATCATCGATATAGGTGAAATCGCGGACCATGTTGCCGTTGTTGAATACTTGGATGGGCTGGTTGTTGAGGATGGCTTTGGTGAAAAGAAACAAAGCCATGTCGGGACGGCCCCAGGGACCGTAAACGGTGAAGAAGCGCAGGCCGGTGGTGGGAAGGCTGAACAGGTGGCTGTAAGTATGGGCCATCAGTTCGTTGCTTTTCTTTGTGGCGGCATACAGACTGATGGGATGGTCGACATTATCTGTCGTGCTGAGTGGCATTTTGGTGTTGCTGCCGTACACGCTCGAGGAGCTGGCATACACCAGGTGCTGTACTTTGTTATGCCGGCAGGCTTCCAGTATGTTTAATAAACCCAACAATGTTGCTGCTGATGTAGGCATGGGGGTTCTCCAGGCTGTAACGTACCCCTGCCTGTGCGGCCAGGTGGCACACGCTGTCGAATTTTTCCTGTGCAAACAGCCGGGCAAGCTGGTCGCGGTCCTCAAGGTTCATCCTTATGAAGGTGTACCCGGGAAAGAGTAGGCTGCTTACCGGCCGGTGCCACTGCTCAGCATCGTGGGAAATGCCTGTTTCGGCCAGCCGGTCGTACTTCAGGTTAACGTCGTAGTAATCGTTGATGTTGTCGATCCCGACAACCCGGTCGCCACGGCCAAGAAGTTTTTTTACAAGATGAAATCCAATGAATCCGGCAGAGCCGGTCACTAAAATTTTCATTTCTGGTTTTTGATAGTTGATTTGTTTTTTTTTATTCGCTTGATAGCAATGAAAAGAAGAGTCGATAAAACTTATTGTTATCCGGTTTCCGGATGGATATGCTTCTTTGTATTCTTCTTATTCGCCTTCCAGATGAGCAGGTGTGGCTTGTCTTTAAAAAAATATTCCATTTGTTCCTTTGTAAAAGTAAGGTACATGATTTTACGGTCTAAAAGTTTCTGTACTTTTTTTATAAGCCTGTCAATGCATTCATTATCCAATCCGGAACCCACCAGGGCCAGTTCAATAAAATCGGAATTAATGCCTTCAGCCAAATTCCCGGTGATGTATGCATACTGCAGATTGCCCACCTTGCAAATGCATTTATCGATAAGATAATTTATCCCCAGTGTTGTTCGTACAATACTCTTTAAATCCTTGTACAACGGATGCTTCTGATTTGCGTGATAATATCTTCTCTTCCCCTTGTATTCCGATAAAAGAAGTCCGGCATTAAGGAACCTGTTTAATTCAACACGAATGGAATTTGAAGATTCATGAAATTCCTTTTCCATACTTCGCAGATAGCTGTAATTGTCATCAAAAAGAAAAAACTTTATTAACAGTTTAATCCGGGTTTTGGAAGAAATGATAATACTGAGCATGGAAAGGGTTTGTTTTACTTTATTTCCTGAGATACATTTATGGTTGGTTTTTAGTTAAGCTTTGCTATCTCAGTCACATAAATATGTGCTGTGGAAATGGCAACATTATGAGTAAACTTTATAACTCAAAAAAATAGATAAAATTTACGAATAATATTTTAATAATCAATACATAGGACATAATAAGAATTATTTTACGGATTAAAATACGGATCTATCGAACATATGTATTTAACAGAATGTTTATTGAATGGCAGTGGGGATAACTAGTAAGGAATTCAGCCGGAACATCAGCAAAAAATACAGTATTGATGCTGCTCAGCCGTAGTATAAAACGTTGCCTCCCATGGCCTTTACAAGCTCTCCCTGCAATCCCATCAGTGGTGACTTTATTATTTCCACTTTCTCCCCCGGGTGATATTGTCGAAGGAAACAGCAACTTCAAAATCGGATTGCCGGAACAATTGTTTCAGGTAATCTATTTCATGGTCGGGAACAACAGCTGGCTTTATTTTCAAACATTATATACGACAATACATGTGTTGTTTGCAGAACACTGAAGTACTCATTTTTACTGATGTGGACAAAACAATAGCCGGTAAGAAGCGGAACTTCCACCCATCTCTTACGATCTTTCCATTGCCGGAGCTGTTTTTGAAGGGGGAGAAAACTTTCAATATGTTAAACGTTAACTCAGGCATGTACTTTTTTCTCTGCGCGGGAACGGGTATATACCACATACCACGATTTTGATACTTCAGTCTGATGCTTCTTTGCGTTTTTTGAACAATATACGAAATGCTGCCGCTTTTTGATACATTAAAAGGATGAAATGGTGAAATGGTGAAATTGTTAAATTGAGAAATTGTTAAATGGCTAAATTGATAAATTGTTAAGAGAGAGGGGACGCAGATTTATATGATGGAGTATGATTTAATATGATTTGGGAACGATTGTGAAATTGTTAAAAGAGCTGAACGCTTGGTGATGGCAGTGTAGACAGGACTTGTCAGCGTGCGCTGCTCCTGACAACGTCCGGGTATACGCGGCTGACGGACTGCCACTGAGCTGTTCCTACGGCAGGCAATAAAAAAAGGGAATCTGACATTACATCCGGTTCCCTGTTTTTGAAGAGCGGGAAATGGGGATCGAACCCACGACCCTCAGCTTGGGAAGCTGATGCTCTGCCACTGAGCTACTCCCGCCATTAAAGGCTGCAAATTTAGAAAAATTTAATTTGCTCCAATTTTTATTGCTCCAATTTTTATTTATACAACAGGTAATTTCCATTTTTCATTATAATTCAACCTGGTGAGTTTGTCGGCTGCTTCCTCTTTAAACTTCTTTGCAGAATCATCCCAATGCACCACATGCCCCACACGGTAGGCAATGTTACCCATTTCGGAAACTATCGCTGTTTTGGCTCCCACTTCTACTGAAGCATTTGGTGTGCCACCTTCACGGATACACTTCAGGAAATTCTGAACATGCTCATCCAAACCGTCACCATAATTTTTTTGGGTCACTTCTTCAAAGAAGGGTCCTTTTTTCTCATCGCTCCTGTCGGGCAGGATTTGATACCCTCCCCTGTCGAGTACCAGGGTTCCCTTCTGGCCTACAAAAGCTACTCCATGACCTTTTTCGTAAGGACCAATTCCCGGGTTTAAACCACATTCCCACACCATCATGTGCTTCGGATAACTGTATAAAGCCTGCTGGATATCGGGTGTTTCAATGGCACCCTCTTCATGGTAAAACAAACCACCACCCGGGGCTATTTTCAAGGGCATATCTGCATCCATGGCGTACATGGCAAAATCGAGCAGATGCACTCCCCAGTCGGTCATAGCGCCACCGGCATAATCCCACCACCACCTGAAGTTGTAATGAAACCTGTTGGGGTTAAACGGCCGTTGCGGTGCAGGACCCAACCACATGTCATAGTCAACATAATCGGGTGCTTCCGAATCAGGCAGATTAGGATAAGGTTCATCATAGCCTTTGTATATCCAGGCTTTTACAAGATGAACATCTCCCAGCTTACCCGATTTAACAATATCCGATGCTTCGAACCAATGCTTCGAACTCCGTTGCCACATTCCTACCTGCACTACCAGGTCCGGATGTTTAGCAGCTGCACTTACCATGGCATTGCATTCCTCAATGCTATGCCCCATCGGCTTTTCAACGTAAACATGTTTTCCGGCTTCCAGTGCATTTATCATTATATTGGCATGCCAATGGTCGGGAGTACCAATAATAACGGCATCAACTTCGGGATTATCAAGCACCTCCCTAAAATCGGAATAAAGAACAGGCCTGGCACTGGTTAACTTCTCAACATCGGCTGCCCTCGATTCAAGTATTTTTGAATCCACATCGCAAAGAGCCACACAATCAACATTATTACCTTCTTTCAGGAAGCTCTGAAGATCGCCAAATCCCATGCTGCGGCAACCTATTAATCCAACCCTCACCTTTTCAGCCGGTGAAGCGCAGGCATTCATAATGGTTGGAAAAGCACTGATGGCAACTGTTGCAAGGGCTGAATTTTTGATAAACTTTCTTCTTTCAGAATTCATACTATGATTAAATTTGATTTTTAAAACGAACAGTGTAAATATATATGTTCTGATGCTGAAAAAGAAAAAGATGTCCGGGATATTTCTTTTTTTGTTGATTTTATTGGTTTTAAGAAACCAGTTCCTTAAATTATACCTATATTAATAATAAAATGGCAAAAATATTCTTCGAATCAGGTTAAACATCCCGGTTTTAATTGTTTATGGATATAAAAGTCCTGTAGAATTTAGTTCAGACCCTGAACTGAGGTGAATAAAAAAAAGGGAATATGAAAACACTGTTATTGCTTACTTTAAGCCTGTTATGGTTTCTGTCACAAGGCCAGGATGTGGATGAAATCATACAGCGGGCCAACGATAAATTCAGGGGAAAATCGAGCCGAAGTGAAATTACCATGAAAATTGAAAGGCCTGGCTGGTCACGTGAAGTATCCATGAAAAGCTGGACGCTTGGAGAGGATTATTCCATGATCTACATAACGGCACCGGCTAAAGAAAAAGGACAGGTATTCCTGAAACGCAATACCGAGATGTGGAACTGGGTTCCAACCATTGAACGGATGATTAAGATTCCTCCTTCAATGATGATGCAGTCGTGGATGGGTTCCGATTTTACCAACGATGACCTGGTTCGCTCTTCATCGCTGGTGAAGGACTACAATCACAGGCTTGTTGGCAGAGACGCTCTTCAGGGCTATGAATGCTATAAAATTGAGCTTACCCCAAAACCGGATGCCCCGGTTGTTTGGGGGAAAATTATGATGTGGGTTTCCATTAATGATTTCTATTGGCTGAAAGCAGAATATTACGATGAAGACAACAACCTGGTCAATACAGAAATTATGTCGGAAGTTAAACAAATGGACGATCGGAAAGTACCTACTCGCCTGGAAATGATTCCCGCCGGTGAAGAAGGTCAAAAAACCATTATGACCTTTGAAAATATGGAATTTAATGTGGACCTTGAAGAATCGTTTTTTTCGCAACAGAACATGAGAAGGATAAGGTAAAAAATACCATGAAGAATTCAACGGATAATCTTAAACCGGGGAAATTATTGTTAAAGGCTAATTCAGTTGTTTAAAGATTGCCACAGGTAAAAGATAAAAATTATAAAAAGCAACTTGATTTTATAAATACGTTCATTATTGCATTCAACAATTGCTGTTATGGAAATGAATATCAAACTGGCATGGAGAAATCTCTGGAGAAACAGGAAGCGGACGCTTATTGTTATTTCTTCCATTATTTTCAGTGTGCTTCTGGCTTCCTGGATGCGCTCCATGCAGGAAGGCTCGTATAAAAGCATGATTGACAATGTGGTTGAATTTTATTCCGGATACCTTCAGGTTCAGGATACAGCCTATTGGGAAGAACGTACTCTGGAAAACAGCATGAAAATCTCCCCGGAACTGGTGCAGCGCATTGCTGCCAGTCAGGATGTAACCCTGGTATCGCAAAGGATTGAATCGTATGCCCTTGCTGCAAACCAACAGCAAAGTAAACCTGCTGTAATATTGGGAATTGAGCCGGAAGAGGAAAATCAAATTACAGCCATTGCCAGAAAAATTACAGAAGGTTCATTTTTGCAGCCGGGCGACATGGGAGTGGTAGTGGGCAAAGGATTGGCCGATTTTCTGGATCTTTCGGTTGGCGATACCCTGGTATTGATTGGACAGGGATATCATGGAATCAGTGCCAGCGGCCTTTTCCCAATAAAAGGTATCATGCAGCATCCCAACCAGGAGTTCAATAAAAGATTGGTGTACATGGAAATTGAAAAGGCCAGGGAATTCTTTTCTGCCTATGGTTTATCCACCGCGCTGGTAGTAATGACTGACAATCATTACCAGGTGAACCAGATCAGGAACCGCATTAAAAAAATACTTCCACCTGACAAAAAAGTACTTACCTGGATAGAAATGCAGCCCGAACTGGAACAAATCATTGCAAGCGACCGGACTGGAGGAATTATCATGCTTGGAATTTTGTACCTTGTAATTGCTTTCGGAATGTTCAGTGTGATAATGATGATGGCCAGGGAAAGGCAACGGGAATTTGGAGTAATCCATGCTGTAGGTATGAAAAAACAAAAAATATCGTTTGTCGTGCTGTTTGAAACCCTTTTTATTGGAATTACAGGATGTGCTGCAGGTGTTGTTATCAGTTACCTGTTTTGCCTCTGGTTTTATCATCATCCTATACCTTTATCGGGTGAAACGGCAAGTGTTACCGCTCAGTACGGTATGGAACCCTATATGTTTTTCTCGCTAAAACCTTCAATCTTCTACACCCAGATGATAATCGTGTTTATTATCAGCATTTTCATTGCCATTTTTCCAATTCATACCATTTACCGGCTGAAAATAACTTCAGCATTACAACCCTGACACACGAATAAGTATTGATAAACGAAAAACAGTATAAATTAAGAAGTGAATTAAATATACAATGAATGGTAAAAAATGAGAAAAGTCGACAATTAAGGTTGAGGTTAACCGGATTTCAAACGGTTTCCGGATTACCTTTTCGGGAATCCAGCTTTCTTTAAAATTCTAAAGTTATGATTTGGTCAATAGCATGGAGAAATATCTGGCGCAACAAAATGCGCAGCACGATAATGATATCTGCCATAACAATTGGGCTGTTTGCCGGCGTATTTGTTGTTGCGTTTATGCAGGGTGTTGTTGATGCGCGCATCGACTCGGCTACCCGGTCAGAGCTTGCGCATCTGCAAATACATGCACCTGGTTTTCAGGTAAACAACGATATATCTTTAACCATTTCCAACTCTTCTGAATTAACTGAAAAAATTACTGCACTTGATTCAGTTGCAGCCGCCAGCCGCCGGTTAATTGCGGAACCTTTCATAATGGCGGCACATGGAACAGGAGGAGGAAAACTCATTGGAGTAGAACCTGAAAGGGAAAAGGAAGTAACCGATATCTGGCAGCATCTTACCAGGGGTGCTTACCTGAAACACGACAGCCGTATGCCTCCGGTAGTAATAGGAGAAAAACTGGCCGACAAGCTTAAGTTAAATATTGGAACCCGAATCAATGTACAAATGGTTGATCGCAACGGCAATCTTTCCATGAAAGGCTACCGTGTCAGCGGAATTTACCGGACCAGCAACACGAGTTTCGATGAGTCGACCCTGTTTGTTAAGTTTACCGATTTACAGGAGCAGTTGGGAATGGAAAACAACATGGCTCATGAAATAGCCATCCGGCTTGATTACGGGGATTGGGCCGAGGCCGTTAAATCATCCGTTCAGCAACTGGCAGGTAACCTTGAGGTACAAACCTGGAAGGAACTAAGTCCTGAAATGTCATTACTTACAGAGTCAATGGACCAGTATATGTACATCTTTATTTTGATAATCCTGCTGGCTCTTTGCTTTGGCATTATCAACACCATGCTGATGGCAGTTCTGGAACGTACAAAGGAAATTGGCATGCTTATGGCAGTGGGTATGAATAAACGACGGATTTTCTTTATGGTTGTCCTTGAATCGGTTATACTTACCATTCTGGGTGGAATTCTGGGAATGCTTATTGGATGGGGTGTAACAAAAATCTTTGAAACCCATCCCATCAATCTTTCCATGTTTTCAAAAGGACTGGAGCAATATGGATTTGCTTCACAGGTTTATACCGCTCTGCGTACCGACGCATTGCTCATTATCTCCGGACTGGTTCTGATTACCGGTGTGCTTTCGGCTATTTATCCCGCCCGAAAAGCCTTAAAGCTTAATCCGGCAGAGGCAACAAGGACAGAATAAAAGTGCATAAAGGGTTTTATGAGAGAATGCATAAATGATTAAAACGAAAATGAAAACAGGTAATTTATTCCATATTGGCTAAACTTTAATTCATGCATGAATGCCTTTTCGCCTTCATGAAAAACAAAACTATGAATGATAATAATGCATTTGCAGAGGAATTAAAAAAAAGAACCAAAAAATTTGGTGTTGACGTGATTCTTTTTTGTGAATCATTAAAATCAAGTTGAAAAAGTTACTGAACGAAAGAACAGAAATAATGAAAATCACCACAAAAATGAAAAATACCCCTTACAAGAAATTGAAGGCTTTGAATGCATTTAAAAATTGAAAAATGAAAATCATAGAAATTAAAAATCTTACAAAAACTTATGAAAATACATCCATTCCGGTTCATGCCGTTAACGGGGTGGATTTAACGGTGGAAAAAGGGGAATTTACAGCTATTGTAGGACCTTCAGGTTCGGGAAAAACAACTTTGCTGAACATTATAGGTGGCCTTGATGAAGCCACAGAAGGAACTGTAATCATCGACGGAGTTAATACCCTGGAACTTTCTTCCCGAAAACTGACCGATTTCCGGATGTACAACATTGGTTTTGTATTCCAGGCATATAACCTGATTCCGGTACTTACGGCAATTGAAAATGTGGAGTTTATTATGCAGCTTCAAGGCATAAAAAAAGAAAAACGCCGGGCCCGGGCAAAAGAATTGCTTCATGCAGTCGGACTGGGCGATTTAATGGATCGAAGACCTTCACGGCTTTCGGGAGGTCAACAGCAACGGGTGGCTGTAGCCCGGGCACTGGCATCGAAACCTAAATTTGTGCTGGCCGATGAACCTACCGCCAATCTTGATTCAAAGTCGACCGAAAAACTGCTCGATATTATGGGACAACTTAACAAGGAAGAAAAAGTAACCTTCATCTTCTCTACACACGATCAGCGGGTGGTGAATAAAGCACGGCGTGTGGTCACTCTTGAAGATGGGAAAATAAAAAGCGATAACAGGAAAAATGAAAAACAGTTGCTGTGATAAAAAACAATTCCCACAGGAAAATTCCGCCTTCAGGTAAAACCCTTTTAAATACCTAAACATGTACAAATCATTCTGAACCAGAACAGGGAACTTCTTCTGTATAATTATAACAGTGATACATGATAAAATTTACATTCTTCTTTATTCTTTTCCTGATCTCTTGTATAACAGGGAGTGCACAACTTCAGAAGTTCACCTTAAACGGCTATATAAAAGATTTATACATGTACTACAAACCCGCCCGTTCCATTCCCGGAATCAATTCAAATCACCTGTCTTCCAACCTCATCCACAACCGGCTGAATTTCAGATGGTATCCAACAAGCAGGCTTACCTTAGCCATTGAAGCCAGAAACCGGCTTTTTAGCGGTCAGTTGGTACGGGAATTTCCGCAGTACAAAGATTTACTCAATACCAATTCCGGCTTTTTTAACCTTGCAACAACAGTAATTTCGGGCGACGCCTGGTTCCTGCACTCAATGATCGACCGGGCCTGGATTGATTACTATATAGATAACTGGCAGTTTACAGCCGGGAGACAGCGCATCAACTGGGGCATTAACCTGGTTTGGAACCCGAACGATATTTTCAATACGTTCTCGTATTTTGATTTCGATTATGAAGAACGCCCTGGCTCCGATGCCCTGAAAGTAAAATACTTTACAGGGGTTACTTCTTCCGCTGAACTGGTATATGAAATCGACCGGAACGAACCGGACGATAAAACAGAATCGACCATTGCAGGAAAATACCGCTTCTCAAGGTTCGGCTACGATTTTCAGTTCCTTGGTGGCCGAATGCCCAACGACATCGTATTAGGCGGTGGCTGGGCAGGCGATATTAAGGGAGGCGGTTTTCGGGGTGAATTTTCCTGGTTTGTTCCACATGTATCTGAAAAGAAAAGTAAAGAAGCTTTTGTCACTGCTGTTTCTGGTGACTATACCTTTAAAAACAGTTTATACATTCATTCGGCAATTCTGTTCAATAGCCAGGGAACTACCGGTAAGGCAGGAGCCCGCAGTTTTTTCGATCAAAATATTTCCGCAAAAAGGCTCTCACCTTCTCGATACAATCTTTTTGGCCAGCTTTCTTATCCATTTACACCTCTTTTTACAGGTAATGTTTCCGCAATTCTGAACCCTTCCGACGGTTCCTGGTATTTGGGTCCTGTGGTTACCTGTTCAATGGGCAATAACCTTGAGTTAACACTTACTTCACAAATGTTTTATGGCGAAAAAGAAACCGAATATGGTGATTTGGGAAAAGCATTTTACGGAAGGGTGAAATGGTCTTTTTAACCGGAAAATAAAACAGCTGGTTTTTTCGTTTACCTGAGAAACCCGGAGTATGGAAAATCTACCTCCTGGGACAACACAACAAAATTGCAATGAAAAGTTTCATCCTGAATATAATGCTTCTGGTTCTCCTGCCTGTGCAGTTTACTGCAGCAGCAGTATACGGCAGAAACTGGAACATACCTGCCCTTAATACAGCCTCTGATGCGGGATATTTATCAACCCTTGAAAAAGAAATCGTTCTGGAAATAAATAAACTGCGATCAAATCCGGTGCAGTATGCAGAAGAATATATTGCCCCACTGGCAAAACATTACGATGGCCGGATTCTTTATTACCCGGGTGATCAGCCGCTCATTACCCGGGAAGGTGTTTCAGCCCTTAATGAATGTGTTCGGGAACTGAAAAAACAGCAGCCGGTACCAATTATGTATCCCAGCCCGGGATTAACAAAAGCAGCCCATGATCATGTACGGGATCAGTCAAAAACCGGAAAAACAGGCCATACAGGAAAAGATAAAAGCAGCATGCGCGACCGTATCGAGCGTTATGGCATATGGCAGGTACGTATCGCCGAAAATATTGCCTATGGGGCAAAAACAGCCCGGCAAATTGTGATATACCTGCTCATTGATGACGGAGTACGTGATAGGGGTCACCGAAAAAATCTCCTGAATCCTGATTTTAAAACAGTGGGAATAGCCATAGGAAACCATCCGCAATATGAGGTTATGAGTGTAATGGATTTTGCTGGCGGATTTAAAACATCCCCTGAATAGACTGATCTATTATTCTTAAAAAATATACAATCAGCCTGTAAATTCCTCCAAAGCAAAATAATCACCCCAAAACCCACATTTAAAATCCAATCGTTGAGTTTTTTAAAAAAAAGGTATTTATTTTGCCGAATTAATTGAATGAAAATTTATATGCTGGTTTGGGAAAATGAAGAATACTTACCTTGATCTCATCGAACAATCGTATTATTTTCCGCAGGAAGGATTCGACCTGCAGGATGGTAATCTTTCATTTTACGGCGTTTCGCTGAAGTACCTAATCGATAAATACGGAACTCCCTTCAGGCTGATGTATCTGCCGCGCATCGGGGATCAGATAAAGAAGGCACGCAACCTGTTTCGACGTGCCATGAAAGCAACAAATTACAAGGGCGAATACCACTATTGTTACTGCACAAAATGCAGCCACTTTCATCATGTTATAAATAAAGCACTGCAGTACAATGTCAACCTGGAAACTTCTTCTTCATTTGACATTGACCTGATCCTGAACCTGCACAACCAGGGAAAACTGGAAAAGGATGTAAAAATCGTCCACAACGGTTATAAAACAGAGGAATACATACGGAAAATAATAGAACTCACCGATTTGGGGTTCATTAATTCCACAATCGTGCTCGACAACAAAAACGAGCTAAAAAAAGTATTGGCCTATGCCAACGGAAAAAAAGTTCAGATTGGCATCCGAAAGGCAATTGATGAAGAACCCCAAAGTGCATATTATACCTCGCGTTTAGGAATACGAGCTTCCGAAATTCTTGAGTTTTACCGGAACAATGTAGCAGGAAAAGAAAATATTGAGCTGACCATGCTCCATTTCTTTGTTGACTCGGGAATCAAAGATACTTTATATTACTGGGGCGAATTTCAAAAATCGGTAAAGCTGTACATCGAACTGAAAAAAGAATGCCCAACATTGAATGCACTCAATCTGGGAGGAGGTTTTCCCATCAGAAGCCACCTGGGTTTTGAATACGACTATGAATATATGATCAGGGAGATCGTAAACAACATCAAGGATGCCTGCAATGCCGAAGGAATAGAAGAACCCGATATTTTTACCGAATTCGGCAAATATACGGTAGGTGAAAGCGGTGCCACCATTTTTTCGGTTTTGGAGCAAAAACAGCAAAACGATGCGGAACTGTGGTACATCATCGACAACAGCCTGATGAACACCATTCCCGATGCCTGGTCGATTTTTGAAAAATTTATCCTGCTGCCCATCAACAAGTGGAACAATGAATATACCCGGGTAAGCATCGGCGGCATCAGCTGCGATCATTCTGATTATTACAACTCAGAAGACCTGAACCAGCAAATTATGCTGCCCCGGTATTCGTCACGTGAAAAAGAACCTTTGTACCTGGGGTTCTTCCATACAGGTGCCTATCAGGATTCCATCAGCGGTTACGGCGGAATCAAGCATTGCCTGATCCCCGCACCTAAACATGTTATCATCGACCGGGATGAAACAGGAAACTTTGTGGACTATGTTTACCGGACAGAACAAACAGTAGACGACATGTTCAAAATTTTGGGTTACAATCCCTGAAAAAGCTTAACACGAACATAAAAAGCCCTGGCAGAATTCGAAAAGAACAGCTGCCGGGGCTTTTTCTTGCTTTTTGGTCGGTTCAACTGATATTTAAAACACGGCAATTTACAGTAAATCAAAAGGACCATCCATGAATACCCTTATCCCAGATTTGGCCATAGAAACCATATTCCAATGGCGGTCATTCGAGATAATTGATTGGAAAATGCCCAATTGCGTTTTACCCGGCTTTTCACCAAAGATTGGCAAGCATTAACTCAAATGCAGACATTCCGGATGGTATTAAAGTACCGCCGGATGAATACTCTTTTTTACCCTACACGAATGGTATTATTCTAGTAAAAACACTATATAAAAATAGTATAAAGTTAGTATAAAGCTAGTATACGACTATCTTTATACTAGCTTTATACTAGCTTTATACTAGCTTTGAACTTACTTTGGTAAGAACAATTTAAATTCAATTCACTTTAAAATTTTCTGGTAATGGGAAAAACAGCGTATTGGCATCCTTGTAACGCGCCGGCCATGTCCGTAAATAACTGATGCCTCTCCAGGAATTTCCTGCGAGGTTTCCTGTTTTTCCTGATGGACCGCTAAGTACTCCTTGTATATATGGTATCGCGCTCCGCCGGGCAGTATATCTGAAAAACCAACCACCCAATGACACAGGATACGCTGCCCGATGTGTGAATTTCCTTCCGGAATTAAATCACTTAAAGAAGAACAAAAGATTTAAAATGTATTGATGTGCAGCAACATGAATTTTCCCCTCTTCCTGTAAACAGCAAAAGAGGCTGCCCTTCTAAAAGGCAACCTCTGCATTTTTCTGTGGGAGAAAACGCTGAAGGCAACTTCCTGCAGGTTCAATTGTTTCCGTTTTTCTTATCCAGCATCATCAGGGAGTTCACTATGATCTCAGTCAGGTGCTGCTTTTCTCCGTTTTTTCCTTCCCATGAACGATTCGACAGTTTTCCTTCAATGGCGATCTCCGAACCTTTTTTTAGGTACTTTTCAGCAATTTCAGCCTGTTTATCCCATGCCACCAGTCGGTGCCAGGTTGTTTCCGACTGCATCTCTCCCTTGCTGTCGCGATACTGTTCGTTTGTGGCAATTGAAAGGGTAGCCATTTTCTTTCCGCTAACCAGCTTTTTTACTTTTGGTACGTCACCCAGGTGACCAATAAGCCTGACGCTGTTTTTTAATGCATTCATGATTCCTGATTTTAAAATTAATAACTCAAATAAATTTAATACTCCAAAGGTAAAGCAGCGAAGACAGATTATCCGGAAACTAAACATTTGTAATCGATTATAATCATTTATAAACGTTTGCAAACGGATAAAAATTTATATATTAGCACATTAAAACCAAATAAAATCCTCACATGGAAGAAAGAAAATGCAAAGAATGCGGCGAACTTTTACGGGGACGTGCCGACCAGAAATTTTGCAGCGATGCCTGCCGCAATGCATATAACAACCAAAAATTAGGGGAATCGACAAATTACATGCGTAAAATCAACAGGATTCTCAAAAAAAACCATTCGATTTTAAAAGGGTTAAACCCCGAAGACAAAACCACTACGTATAAAGGCACAATGATAAAACAAGGATTCAATTTCAACTACTTTACGCATATTTACAAAACCCGCACAAACCGAGTCTATTACTTCTGTTACGACCAGGGATTTTCTGCGCTGGAAAACAACAAGTTTTTGCTTGTAAGAAAGGAGTAGGCATGGAACCTGCACTTTGTGTATGATAAAATTATACATTTTTGTTATACTTCAGCTTCGGAAACTCAAAACGCATATGAAATTCAACATATTTAGGTGTCAATATCCGGAAACTTTCTTTAAATTTGGAGTGGTGCCCGTACGGTTTCGAGACTCGGTTTCTATCATCGCCGTTCAGTCCTGACAGACATGAATACGCTCCGAATCCATTACGAGAAATTTGACATCTGAACGGTGGATAGACAAATTTTTGTTTATAAAATAGTTTCAAATGAAGTTACTGCCAATAATTATTGCAATATTATTTTTCATTTTAGCTTTATCAAGCAACAAAATCAATAATTCTAAAAGTGGATTTATACTTGTTATTGCAGCAACGCTTATTCTTTTAATTGACGCTCTTGTAACCAAGGAAAGATTTTATATTTCCTTGGTATTTGTTTTAATTGGAATTGTAAAAATAATTGAACGAATTTATTATTATAAAGGAGATAAAAATCTGTTACATTAAGTGTTCAGATAATGTACCAATCGAAGATGAAAGCGTTCCTTATAAAAATGCCGAAGCTGAAAACTGGTCCAACAAGAATCTATTTAAATTGTAATTTACTATCTGTTCCTTTTTTTCTTCTCTTTAAGTTTAATTTCCACTACTCCGTCATAATTCCCTGACGAATAGTTACTGACCCTTTCCTTATCTTTATGAATGTTGATTGACTCAATATCTTCCGGATTTATAGTTTCAAATTCAGCTTGTGATATAATCTTTTTATCAAGTACAAACAACACTCTGTTTTCCTTTGCGCCAGCTAAAAATTGTTCTTTTTCTCTTTTTTCAACATTATGGGTCAGGCTTTCTGTATCTTCTTCGATCTTTACGCCACTAACTGGTTTAACATATCTTCCCATAAACAGAATCGTTCCCGATCGATTATCGGTTACAAAAAAAATAAACGGATGATCGGCTTTAAAAATCTTGTATGATGGTTTTCCTGCAATATTTATAACATTCGCAGTCGCTGCGGCAGCTTCTGTTTTCTCTTCGTCGAGTTCCAGCCAAGTACTATGTAATACTTGTCCCAGCATTAAAGGAGTTTCTTTTGTTATCCCTGAAAAATCGGCTTCGTTGGTAAATGCAGTCAGTAAACCGGCATTTTTTAATGCATTGCTTAATTCAAGGCTTGATTCCATTTTTATTTTAGGCATATGGAGCGAAACTTTCGCAGAATATGCGCTATCGAAAATTACTTTAAAAAAATCAGAATTTATCTTTCGTTCAATTTCTCCAATCCCAAACAGATTTTTGGGAAGTATCATACAGAACGACAAATCTGAATCTTTATATGGCTTTGATATAAATTGATATTCTTCATTCTCATAATATTGAAGATTTTCCATTTTGTTCATGAAATCAATTTCAAATTGATTTTCAACACTTGAGAAAAAGGGAGCAGGAACTGTTTTATGTCTATCAAACGTATGAAGCCATTCACCTTTAAAACAGACTGCATTCGATATCAGAACCTGAGTAGTCTGATCTATATTATCTGCATCTGCAATTCGGGTTATCCTCTGATTCGTTTTTTCGGAAATCCACCTGTTGATGTCTGAAACCGCCGACTCTGTATTTGAAAACTCAGTTTGCCTGAAATCGCAAAAGTATCTGTCAGACACAGTTTTTTTGTACTGCTCATTTATGTTTAGATTTTTATCTGTCCAGATTGCATTGTATACTTTAAAACCGGAACAATCATCCGTTTTAGCTGCTAATTCAAGCAAGTAATCGCTTCTCAACACTCCTGGACTTTTAAGATGCAACACCCTCTCAATCTCTTGTTTCGTTTTGTTCTTCGAACCTTCATATGCCAGTAACAGGGCATAAAATGTACTTACCGGTGATACAAAAAGATTTTCCTTATCAACTTTTACCGCATGATATAAGTCAAATGCATACCTGTTTAAAGAATTGTTATAATCATTATTCTGGGCATTTACATGCCCGGTGTTAAGAATCATTAAGCAGGCTATGATTAAAATGGCAACCGATTTTGATTTCACAGTGAAGGATTTAAACCTCAATATTGCTTTTGAATACTTTGCAACAGAATAATACAACCGGTTCATTTGCATGGGAATTCTTGTCTTTGGTTTTTCTGTTAACATGGTTTTATAGATTAAAGGATTATAAATGTAAAACTAACTTTCAAATTTGACACTATTTTTATTTAATTTCTGTAATCCGAAATTTTAAGATTGTAAGCAGCGATAAGTGAATCCGTAAAAACAACAGTAACCTGAAACATAATTATTCCGTTTATTTTGCTTATTTTGCTTAGGTAATAAGTAATCTGTGTAAAAATGAATAAATACGTTTTATTAACCCTGGCTGTAATTTTTGCTGTCATTCATTCGCAGGCAATGGCTCCGGCAGATAAAAAAGATTTTACAGGTGAGTGGAAATTTAATATTTCCCATGCACCTTATGGTTATCAACAGGGGACCATTTTCATTGAGGAAAAAAAAGGGGAACTGACAGGTGAGATAAAATTTTCGGATGGAGAAAAAGTAAAAATGGAAAAGTTATCAGTCACCAATGGTGTGCTTAATTTTCAGCTTTATGTAGAATCAGGTTACGTAAATGGAAAAGCCACCGTAGAAGGCAATAAATTTAAAGGAATTGCTCTTACTTCCGAAGGCGAAATTCCGTTTGAGGCAATTAAGGTTGTAAAAACAAACTGAAACGAATTCCGGCGTTAAAAATAGTGTACCTCAAAACAGGCAGAGCTTTCAAAATAAATGAGGATTCAGTATCCGGTGGTGCGAAAAGCAGTTCTTTCCGGCAATCAGCATTAAAAATTGTTTAACATTATTTATTTAAAGCAGTTAACCATTGTGTGATTTAAAATTAATAAGTATACTTGCATCACTAAAGAATACGATATGATTAGCAGTACAGGACATCACGGCCATCATTTAAATACCTGAATAAGGTAGGTCGCTGCTGTTTTGTCGCATAAAAAAAAAGGATATTGAACCAGAGGCTTGCCACAAAGGCAGGCCTTTTTTATTAACAGCCCCTCCTTACTGCACCATCAGGAAAGGAAAGGAGAAAATAAGAAAAATTATGGAAAAACTTAAAATTGCGATTCAAACCAAAGGCCGTTTAAACGAAGATTCAATGAAGCTCATCAAGGAATCGGGAATTGAACTGGCAATCGGCAGAAGAACACTTGTAGCGGAGGCAAAAAATTTTCCGATGGAAGCTTTGTTCCTGCGCGACGACGACATTCCGCAAACGGTTGCCGACGGGGTGGCTGATGTAGGAATCGTAGGTGAAAATGAGATGCTGGAAAAACAGGAAAATGTGGTGATAGCAAAACGGTTGGGATTTAGCAAATGCCGCTTATCACTTGCCATTCCCAAAACTCTGGAGTATACGGGATCTGAATTCTTTGAGGGTAAAAAAATTGCCACCTCCTACCCTGCTATCCTTCAAAAGTTTTTGGACGAAAAAAAGATACAGGCTGAAATCCATGTCATCAGTGGTTCAGTAGAAATCGCTCCCGGAATAGGACTTGCCGATGCTATTTTTGATATAGTAAGTTCAGGATCAACTCTGATAAGCAACAGGTTAAAGGAAGTGGAAGTTGTGGTGCATTCCGAAGCAGTTTTAATTTCCCGACCAGATCTCCCATCTTCCAGACAGGAAATACTCGATGAATTGATTTTCAGACTGGAATCGGTTCAGCGTGCTGTAGGAAAAAAATACATCCTGCTGAATACACCCAATGAAAAGATACAGGAAGTGGCAGACCTGCTCCCGGGAATGAAAAGTCCCACAATCGTACCCCTGGCCCAGAAAGGTTGGAGCTCAATGCATTCTGTAATTGCAGAAAATGATTTTTGGGAAATCATCGGCAAATTAAAAAAAGCCGGTGCAGAAGGAATATTGGTAATTCCGATTGAAAAGATGATTTTTTAGGGCCCGGGCAGAAAACAAACGAAAAGGGGAAGTCGAACAATAAGCAACAAACAACAAATAATGAGCATCAAATGAAAACATACATTAATCCGCCGGAAAATCTTTGGTCACAAATCCTGAAACGACCGTTAACAGATGTTTCCAGTTTGCATGAATCTGTCCGGGAAATTCTGAATGAAATCAAACTGAAAGGAGATCAGGCTTTGCGGAAATATACCTTGCAGTTTGACGGAGTTGCTCCCGAACAGTTCCAGGTGCCGCAGGAAGAATTGGATGCCGCTGAGAGCAGGGTGGAACCTGGATTAAAAAATGCAATAAAGCTGGCGGCCCGTAATATTGAAAAATTTCATTCTGCACAAAAACCCGGCACACTGAAAGTAGAAACAATGCCGGGGGTTACCTGTTGGCAAAAAGCTGTTGCCATAGAGAAAGTGGGATTGTATGTTCCCGGAGGCAGTGCGCCGTTATTTTCCACTGTACTGATGCTTGCCATTCCTGCCCGGATAGCAACGTGCAGGGAAATCATTTTATGTACTCCACCGGGAAAGGACGGAAGCATTCATCCTGCGATTTTGTTTGCTGCAAAATTTTCCGGAGTAAAAAAAGTTTACAGACTTGGCGGTATTCAGGCCATTGGTGCGATGGCATTTGGAACAGAAACGGTTCCCCGGGTAAATAAAATATTCGGTCCGGGAAATCAGTATGTAACTGCTGCCAAGCAACTGGTGAGCATAATGGATGTAGCTATCGATATGCCAGCCGGTCCTTCAGAGGTAATGGTGGTGGCCGATAGTACAGCACAACCTGCATTCACAGCTGCCGATTTGTTGTCGCAGGCCGAACATGGAGCCGACAGCCAGGTTGTGCTGGTAGCCGACAGCCTGAAGCTAATGGAAAAGGTCAAAGAACAAATAACCCTTCAGCTTGAAAAACTCCCCCGTAAAGATTTGGCTGAAAAATCCCTCGTCAACAGCATACTGATAGTGATGGAAAATAAGGAAGACACGGTGGCTTTGATTAACAGCTATGCGCCCGAACACCTGATACTTTCTACAGCCGGGTACCATGAACTGGCGGATAGGGTTATTAATGCAGGTTCCGTTTTTTTAGGAAATTATACTCCGGAAAGTGCAGGCGATTATGCATCAGGAACAAATCATACGTTGCCGACCAACGGTTGGGCCCGTGCTTTCAGTGGAATCAACCTCGACAGTTTTATCAAAAAAATAACTTATCAGGAAATAACAAAGGAAGGATTAATAAATATAGGACCGACAGTTGAAACAATGGCGGCAGAAGAGCAACTTCAGGCACATAAAAATGCGGTATCGGTTAGAATAAAGGAATTAAAACAGTAAGGTAAAAACCTTTTTATAAAGATTAAAACCTCCTGAAGGAATTGATGTATGAAAGGCAAAATTAAAATACAACAACAAAATGAACTTGGACAGACTACTCCGTAAAAACATTAAATCCCTGCAGCCGTATTCTTCGGCACGTGATGAGTATTCAGGCGAAGCGATGGTATTTCTTGATGCCAATGAAAATCCGTTCAATCAGCCGTACAATCGCTACCCCGACCCGCTGCAAAGAAAACTGAAGGAAAAAATTGCCGGATTAAAGAAGGTTACTCCGGAACAAATCTTTCTGGGCAACGGTAGCGATGAACCCATCGACCTGCTCATTCGTGCATTCTGCGAGCCGGGGGAAGACAATATTATTACCATCGATCCTACATACGGTATGTATCAGGTAGCAGCCGGAATAAATAATGCAGGGGTTATTAAAGTACCTCTTACCAAGGATTTCGAATTAAATTCCCGGCAACTTCTGAAATCTGCCAACGATAATACAAAGCTTGTTTTTCTTTGTTCGCCAAACAATCCAAGCGGAAACAGCCTTCAAAAAGAAGCCATACTGGAGGTCGTACAAAATTTTAATGGGATTGTGATATTGGATGAAGCCTATGTTGATTTTGCACCTGAAATATCATTACTGCCTCAATTGAATAAATTTTCCAACCTGGTGATACTGCAAACATTTTCAAAGGCATGGGGTATGGCAGGAATTCGTTTAGGAATGGCTTTTGCCGCACCTGAGATCGTTTCGGTGCTAAGTAAAATAAAATACCCGTACAACCTTAACATCCTTACCCAGCAAAAGGCATTGGAGCTGATTGAAAACCGCATACAGACAGAGAAATGGGTAAAACAAATTATAAAAGAACGGGAAAAATTGAGCAGGCTGTTGAAGGAACTTCCGTTTGTACTAAAGGTTTTTCCCTCTGATGCAAATTTTATATTAGTGAGAATGAACGATGCACAAGGCATTTATGCATTTTTAAAAAGCAAAGGAGTGATTGTCCGCGACCGTTCCAGGGTATTTCTTTGTGAAGATAGCCTTCGGATTACAACAGGCACACCCGAGGAAAACGATCAGTTGATAAGTACATTGAAAGAATTAATCTAATTTTTATCATTAATTCAGGAAAAATTGCGAAACTTGAAGTGCAACCATTTGTCGCCATCTGAAGAATAAAGATTTTAGACAGGTAAAAGCCAGGGTAAAATAACAAAAGCATGAAACGAGCAATATTTTTAGACAGGGACGGAACCTTGATTTTTGAACCGGAAGATGAACAGATCGATACACTGGAGAAGCTGGAGTTTGTACCGGGAGTTTTCCGCAACCTTTACCTCATTCAAAAAAACCTGGATTATGAACTGGTAATTGTTACCAACCAGGACGGAATGGGCACCACATCCTATCCTGAAGAAAGCTATTGGTTGGTGCAGGATAAAATTATTAAGTCATTTGAAAACGAAGGAGTGGTTTTCGACGATGTACTGGTTGACAAAAGTTTTTTACACGAGAATTTGCCTACAAGAAAGCCAAAAACCGGGCTCCTTGGAAAGTACCTGAACGGAGAATACGATTTGGCCAACAGCTTTGTCATTGGCGATCGGTTAACCGACATTGAACTGGCAAAGAACCTTGGAGCCAAAGGTATATTACTAAATAACGGCACCCTGTCCCAGGAACTCGTGGCAAGCGGGCTGGAAAATCATTGCGTGCTTGTTTCAGAAGACTGGGACGATATTTACGCTTGTGTGGCAGCTCCTGAACGAACCGCAGAAGTGAGGCGGACAACAAAAGAAACAGATATCAGGGTGTTTTTGAATCTCGATGGATCGGGGAAATGCACCATATCAACCGGATTGAACTTTTTCGACCACATGCTTAATCAGATCGGGCGTCATGCCGGTGTTGACCTGGATATTCGGGTAAAGGGTGACCTGGAAGTTGACGAGCACCACACCATTGAAGACACAGCACTTGCATTGGGGGAGGCATTTCAAAAAGCCGTTGGCAATAAAACCGGAATGGAACGCTATGGCTTTTGCCTGCCCATGGATGATTGCCTGGCACAGGTAGCCATCGATTTTGGCGGACGCCCATGGCTGGTCTGGGAGGCTGAATTTAAACGGGAGAAATTAGGGGATATGCCAACTGAAATGTTTATGCATTTTTTTAAATCGTTTTCCGATTCGGCAAAATGTAATCTGAATATTAAAGTGGAAGGCAATAATGAACATCATAAAATAGAAGCCATTTTTAAAGCACTGGCCAAAGCAATAAAGATGGCTATCCGGAGAGATCTGTATAATTTTGATTTGCCCTCTACAAAAGGAACATTATAAAGGGTAACCATTTTTTCAGTGAGAAGGTGATTTCTCAAAAAGGCATAAATTTTTACAAATGGAAACGATAAAACCATTACGTGAGAAAAAAAACACAGCCATTTTACTGATTCACTGCCCCGACCGGCAGGGAATAATTTCAACCGTAACGGAATTTCTCAACAACAACGGTGGAAACATCATATATCTTGACCAGCATGTCGACCGGCAGGAAAAAATATTCTATATGCGGGTAGAATGGGAACTGGATGGTTTTGCCATCCCTACTGAAAAAATTGGGGAATATTTTCAGATACTTATAGGCATGCCTCTGGATATGAAATGGAAACTTTATTTCTCCGATAAAATTCCCCGCATGGCACTGTTTGTATCAAAAATGGCACATTGCCTGTTCGATATACTGGCGCGTTATACTGCCGGTGAATGGGATGTGGAGATCCCCTTCATTGTCAGCAATCATGAACTGTTAAAACCGGTAGCAGAACAATTTGGCATAAAATTTTACTATTTCCCGGTGACAGCCGATAATAAGTACGATCAGGAACAAAAAGAGATTGAACTGTTAAAAAAGAACAGAATTGATTTTATGGTTCTTGCCCGGTATATGCAGATATTTTCGCAGGATTTTGTAACGCAGTATTCCAACAAAATCATTAACATCCATCATTCCTTTTTACCTGCATTTGCCGGAGCCAGACCCTATCATGCAGCGCATGAACGTGGTGTTAAAATAATAGGCGCCACCAGCCATTATGTTACTTCCGATTTGGATGCCGGGCCAATAATAGAACAGGATGTTACACGCTGCAGTCATGTTGACACCATACAAAACTTAATTCGAAAGGGACGCGATTTGGAAAAAATTGTACTTTCGCAGGCAGTTTACAAGCATTTGCAGCGAAAAATTCTTGTTTATAAGAACAGAACTGTAGTTTTCAACTAATTTGCAGGTTATGAAAAAAGCAGGTTTTATTTTTTTAATTCTTCTAATGAATGCAACAGCATGGGGACAAAGTCGGGTTCCCCCCCAGAAAGTACCAGCTGATTATGGATATATAGTGAAAACCGGCCAGCAAATGCCTGATATAACAATGAAGCTGACAGATGGCACCACTATTTCAACAGCCGGTTTAAAAGGCAAGGTGGTGATGTTGCAGTTTACGGCAAGCTGGTGTGGGGTATGCAGGAACGAGATGCCTCATATTGAAAATGAAATCTGGCAGAAACATAAGAACAGAAGCGATTTTGCACTTATAGGAATCGATCTTAAAGAGCCGCCGGAAACGGTAAAAAAGTTTGCCTCCGGTATGAAAATAACTTATCCGCTGGCACTTGATCCAAACGGTGAAATCTTCCATACATTTGCTGCAGAAGGAGCCGGTGTAACCAGAAACGTGATCATAGACCGTTCAGGCAAAATTGTTTTCATGACCCGGCTTTTCAAAGAAGAAGAATTTAATGAAATGAAACAGGTAATTGATTCACTTCTAAAAAACAATTGATGACCATTAAAAAGCCAATAGTATTTCAAAAACAAAAACCTTATGAAAATGAAAGATTCAAAAGAATTTAAAGAATGGCAAAGAGATTTGATTTTTTTGGCTCAGCATTATAATATTACCTCAACTTATGATAAAAATGAGCATGCTGATGTTTTTACCCAGATTCTTCAGGCTGCTGATTCTGTGCCTGCTGAAATAGAAAAAGCACTGGGCCGGCAAACGAGTGTTTCAATGCAACAATTTCTTAAAACTTCTGCCGGTTCATTGTTGGAACTTTATAATTTACTAAAAATGGCATTAAATCTGAATCTGATTTCAATAGATGAATACCATTCACTCTCAAATAGCCTGAGTGAAATTAGCCGGATTATAAAAACACTCTTAAAATCTTTTAACTGCAACCAAACAGCTACAGGAAAAAAAATGGAATCTGAATCTGAGGAATTTGCCTTCTGGCTATTAAACTGACTGCTGCTAACCGGCAAAAAATACAAATGCTTTAAGAAATGAAATTGGTAATAATAAAATACAATGCAGGAAATATAGAATCTGTTGATAATGCATTAAAAAGATTTGGAATAGAAGCAACCATTTCCGCCGACCCCGGAAGAATAAAAGATGCTGATAAAGTTATTTTCCCAGGTGTTGGTGAAGCCAGCACTACAATGGAGTACCTTCGCAAGCATAATCTCGACGAATTGATAGTATCACTTAAACAACCGGTATTGGGCATTTGCCTTGGTCTTCAGCTTATGTGCTCACATACTGAAGAAGGCGACACTAACTGCCTGGGCATCTTTGATGAAAAAGTAAAACGTTTTAAACCTGATGCAGGTCAGGAATACATCACCAAAGTTCCACATATGGGATGGAATGCACTTTATCAACTAAAACCAGGGCTTTTCTCCAAGGAACAGGAAAACCAATATGTGTATTTCGTTCATTCCTATTATGCCGGACTTGGAGAACATACTGCAGCTGTCTGTGATTACATACTTCCATTCAGTGCAGCATTGCAAAAAGATAATTTTTACGCAACCCAGTTTCATCCTGAAAAAAGCGGAGAAGTGGGAGCGGTCATCTTGCAAAACTTTTTAAACCTTTAACTGTTTTATACCAAACCAATGGATCGATTAACTATAATAAAAGTAGGTGGCAAAGTAGTGGAGGAAACTTCTTCACTTAATGCATTGCTCGATCAATTTATCCGGATATCCGGATATAAGATTCTGGTGCATGGAGGAGGAAAAACGGCAACCGATATTGCTGCCAAATTAGGCATTGAAACACAGATGGCAGATGGGCGTCGGATTACCGGGCAGTCGATGCTTGAAGTTGTAACAATGGTTTACGGTGGTCTGGTTAATAAAAAAATAGTTGCCCAGTTGCAATCCAGGGGATGTAATGCTATTGGTTTAAGTGGTGCCGATTTGAACCTTATAAGTGCACGCAAAAGACCTGTGCAGGAAATCGACTATGGATTTGTTGGAGATATCGATGATGTAAACAGCCGTGAATTAAGAATTCTTCTCGATGAAAATGTAGTTCCTGTAATTGCTCCACTTACCCATGATGGCAAAGGACAATTATTGAACACAAATGCCGATACTATTGCTGCTGAACTGGCAGCAGAGCTTGCAAGTCATTTTAGTGTATATCTTTTTTACTGTTTCGATAAAAAGGGTGTTTTACTAAATGAGGCAGATGAGCACAGCATGTTGCATGAACTTAGTGCTGCCGAATTTCAACAGTATCAAAATGAGAAAATCATAAATGCCGGCATGATTCCTAAACTTGAAAATGGATTCAGAGCCAAAAAACATGGCGTAAAAGAAGTATTGATCACCAATCCCGAAAACATGTTAACAGGAAAAGGCACACGACTGATTTAACAAGCAGATAAAACTGTTGCTGGATCCAATGCCTTGTTGCTGGTATTTCAACCCCTAAAAATCAGTTAAATCTCCTGATAACAGTCAACACCTGCAGTGTATGATTTGATCCTTTCTATACAAATTTTTTGCAGAAATCTACTTTTTTTAGGCAATTAAAAACAATTTGTATATCTTTAAAAAAAATTAGCAGAAAATTATATATGGGAAGATCTCAGGAATCATTTAACAAAAAAGACGTTAGAAACAAAAAAGAAAAAAAGAGAAAGGAAAAAGAGAAGAAACGGATAGCGCGCAAGGAAAACAGTAAAAGCAACAGCCTTGACGATATGATTGCTTTTGTTGATGAACATGGCAATATCACCGATACACCTCCGGATCCCGATAAAAAGGAAAAAGTGAATGTTGAGGACATACAGGTTAGTGTACCAAGAGGGGCAAATTATGAACCTGATCCAATAAGAAAAGGAACAGTAACCTATTTCAATTCATCAAAAGGGTTTGGGTTCATCACCGACCAACAAACCAAGGAAAGCATATTTTTGCATGTAAATAATATGCTGGAAGAAGTCAAGGAGGGAAATCTTGTCAATTATGAAGTAGAAAAAGGACAAAAAGGCCCCGTTGCTGTTCAGGTGAAAGTAGTCAGATAAACTTGTCAAAAAAATAATTTTCCCAGATATTTTATCAAATTTATAATAAGTGTAAGCAGAATACTTATCACTATCATTGAGGTAACGGGAAAGAATATTCTGGAATTTCCCTTTTCAATTCTAATGTCACCTGGTAATTTTCCAAACCAGGTAAAAAGCCCTGGTACAGCATAAAGAAGAACTCCTGATACAACCAATACAATTCCTGCTATGATTAACCAACGTGCCATAATGATAGGTTTAACGCAAAACAAATAAAGCTAACTGGCTTTTAAATCATTTATCCATTGGAGGATATGCTTGAAGTGAGAACCTTGCCAGTATATTTTTCTACACTCAGTACATTCCCAGAATTCATTATAAAATGACAATGTATCTTCCAAAAGCCTCCCGCTAAGCTGATCTTTACCAACATCATGCAATTTACCGTTGCAGTTGGAACAACGGATAAATGGCCTGAAATCATTTTGAAGTTGCAGGCGTTCAATCACCTCTGCCAACTGCTTCTTAGGATCGTCATTCCTGAGCCAGTATCCATGAGTAACCACATTCTGCTTTAAAATTCCCCTGTCGCGGGTTAAAATAATCCTTTGCTCATTCAGAGAGATTTTAACGATTTCATCATCTTCAAAATCATTTTTAAAAAGAGTATCAAATCCCAGCAATCGCAGTTTTTGTGCCAACTTCCCTAAATTCACATCCACAATAAAGCGGTTTTGGCGCAATGGCTTAGCCCTTAACCGTACCAATGGCGAAATATCAAGCGACTCAAATAAGGGATACACCGAAATATATTCCCCTCCTGACATTTGATAATCAAATCCAACAGATTCACCATTTACCAGTATTAAATCCACTTCACTATGCGGAACCCCAATAGCCTGAATGGTATTCATTACCGAAGGTTTTCCCTTAAACTCATATAAAAACTTTTGTTTTTTCCATTTTTTTGGAAGGTGATCGTTTAATTCTTCGTAAAAGCGGAAAAACGTTTTCCGGATTACAGGGGCATGATTGAAATCAATGTTTTCTAAATTATCCTTTTTCATATCATTCCAATGATAATACGATTACGAAAGATAGTAAAACCCATTAAAAAAGGGTCAAGGATTAGCCGGCAAAAAATATCTTTTAGTTAAAACAACTAAATTTACCTGCTTGCATGTTAAAATCATTTAGTGCACATACTCTGCATATGGTATTAATTCTTTTTCTTCCGGATTTTGAATTATATTTGCTATTTGAAAATAAATATGGCAGAAAAACCTTTAATATTAGTTACAAACGACGACGGCATTCACGCAAAAGGGCTCCGGGAACTGGTTGAAGTTATGAAGTTTTTCGGAGAGGTGGTTGTAATATCTTCTGAAGTTTCCATGTCAGGAAAAGCATGTGGAATTACAGTAGACCAGCCACTACGGACAGTACCTGTTGATAAAATTCACGGCGTATCAACCTGGAAATGTAACGGGACGCCGGTTGATAGTGTAAAACTTAGTTTCAACAATTTATTTGACCGTAAACCTGATTTTGTAGTTTCAGGAATTAATCATGGAGCAAACTCCTCAATCAGCATAATCTATAGTGGCACCATGGGTGCTGCCATAGAGGGCAGCCTGCATGGAGTGCCATCCATAGGTTTCTCTCTCACAGATTTTAATCCTGATGCTGATTTTTCAAAGGCAAAAATAGTTGTAGCTAAGATTTTTCAGAAAGTACTGGATAACGGGATACCCTCCTTCACTTGTTTAAATGTTAATATACCCAAAGGAAAACCGAAAGGAATAAAAATGTGCAGGCAAACTCACGGAAAATGGGTGGAAGAATTTGAAAAAAGGGTTGATCCTCACGGAAGAGAATATCATTGGCTGTCTGGTTATTTTAAAAATTTTGAAGAGGGTTCTCCTGAAACAGATATTGAAGCCTTATTAAATAATTTTGTCTCAATAGTGCCCGTGTCAGTTGATATGACTTGTTACAAATCACTTGAAGAATTAAAGAACTGGAATTTTTAATGCCACGAAGAAAAAGAAAACCATTTGATAACCCTGGCATAGGATTTCTGCTTGGATTTTTAATACCCCTGTTAATTTTTATAGGAGTTTATCTTTTTGGAGAAAGAGAAATCTCATTCACCCATTATGTGAACAATCTTTGGCGTCTGCAGGCATTGGTTAAGTTGGCAAGTCTCTGTGTATTTGCCAATCTGCTTGTGTTTATGGGTTTCATACGGATGAAATACGATCAATCGGCAAGAGGAGTTTTGGGAGCTACTATTATTTATGGGTTGGCAGTTTTAATTTCAAGAGCATTTTAAAATGAAATATTACCTGATAGCCGGTGAAGCATCCGGTGATTTACATGGTTCTAACCTGATGCATGAATTGAAAAAGAAGGATCCTGATGCTCAATTTCGCTATTTTGGAGGTGATTTAATGAAGGCTGAAGGCGGATCATTGGTCAGACATTGCCGTGAAATGGCATACATGGGGGTATTAAATGTTGCCAGAAACCTTAAAACAATCAGAAGAAACATGAAATTTTGCCAGAAAGATCTGCTGGAATTTCAGCCTGATGTGCTTATCCTGATAGACTATCCCGGATTCAATCTGCGCATGGCTAAATTTGCCCGGCGCAACAACATCAAAGTTTATTATTATATCTCACCCAAAGTATGGGCATGGAAAGAATTCCGGGTGAAGGAAATCAGGGAAAATGTGAATGAAATGTTTACTATCCTTCCATTTGAAACACAATTTTACAAAAAACATGGAATCGATGTTCATTATGTTGGAAATCCATTGCTCGATGCGGTTGAAAACTTCAAACAAAATGCCGTTACTAAAGATGAATTTATAAAACTAAATAACCTCGACAACCGACCTGTTGTAGTAATGCTTGCAGGCAGCCGAAAACAGGAAATTGAAAATACACTGCCAGTCATGAAAAAAGCAGCTGAATGCTATCCTGAATTTCAATTTATTGTTGCCGGCGTTTCGTATATTGATCCTAAAGTTTATGAAAAAGCCCTGAATGGATTAACCTTGCCTGTAATTTTTAATCAAACCTATAATTTACTTTACCATGCACATACGGCACTGGTTGCATCAGGTACTGCAACATTGGAAACAGCATTATTTGAAGTTCCGCAAACAGTTGTTTATAAAGTAGAGGGTGGTTGGATAATCCACATCCTTATGAAGTATCTTTTTCTTAAAATTAAATGGGTATCATTGCCAAATCTCATCCTCAACAGAGAAGCAGTAAAGGAATACATTCAAACAGATATGTCTTTTAAAAATATAAAAAATGAATTGCACCGATTGTTTTACGAAAAAGAATACCGCGAAAAGTTAATCAGTGATTATAAGCAATTAAAAGAATTGATGGGAGAAAAAGGCAGTTCAGCCCGTGCAGCTGATAAAATGGTGGAGCTGCTAAAAGTTGCTTAATTCTGAATCTTGAAGCATAAAAAATATACTTTATACCCAAAGCTGCGATGTACAGTTTATTTAAAAAAGAGATAAAAGTTTTTTTCGGTTCGCTTACAGGTTATCTGGCACTTCTGGTTTTTCTTCTGGTTGCAGGTCTCTTTCTATGGGTATTTCCAGGAAGCTATAATATTCCTGATAATGGATATGCCACACTTGAAGGATTTTTTACCCTTGCTCCATGGCTTTACCTGTTTCTGGTGCCGGCAATAACCATGCGGTTTATTGCAGAAGAAAAGCGAAGCGGGACACTTGAAATTTTACTTACCCGGCCCTTGTCCGACCTGAAGCTCATTATGGCTAAATTTCTCGCAGGCCTGGTTCTGATAACATTCTCGCTCCTCCCCTCCCTGCTCTGGTTTCTTTCGGTCTATCTGCTGGGAAATCCGGTTGGGAGCATTGATACCGGAGCTACATGGGGCTCATTCTTTGGGTTATATTTTCTGGCAGCAATTTATCTTTCCATTGGAATTTTTGCTTCTTCCCTCACCGAAAACCAGATAATATCATTTATACTGGCAATGGCCCTGTCCTTCGTCTTTTATCTGGGATTTGATTTTATAGCAAGTTCTGGTACATCCTTTTTCCTTGAGCAGATTTTTGGATGGCTGAGTATTAATAACCATTATCTTTCTGCTTCCCGGGGAGTAATTGATATGCGCGATGCAATCTATTTTGGAGGAATGACTTTTATCTTTCTTTGGCTAACGCGTATCTTTTTAAGAAAGGGGAAAAGCAAACAAAAAAAGTTCAGGATCAATACGGGAATTCTTTTCCTTGTAATTATCCTCGTTTTTATAATTTCCGGAAACTTTTTATATCGTATTGATCTCACTTCCGATAAACGATATTCCCTGTCACAGGTAAGTGCTGAAATTGCCTCGGAACTGGCTAAACCTATGGAAATAGAAGTGTTTCTTGCTGGAAAACTCGAACCTGGCCTTCGGAAACTTCAACAGGAAATTTTTGAGAAAATTGCAGTATTAAATGCCTATGCCCCGGCCAATATAAGAATAAAAGTTACAGATCCTTACTCCATTGGGAACACGGAAAAAAGAGAGAAATTTATTGCAGAACTAATTGAAGCGGGAATCAGGCCCACCAGCTTCAGGCAACAAACCGACCAGGGTGTAAGTACTAAGCTTATTTTTCCTGGTGCTGTAGTGACCTATAACGAAAAAAAAGAAGCAGTGAATTTCCTGAAATCGAATCCTGATTTTTCACATGAGGTCAATTTTAATCATTCAGCAGAAACTGTAGAATTCGAACTGGTTAATGCCTTCCAAAAATTAATGCGTACAAAACAGTCAACAGTGGCTTTCCTTGAAGGACATGATGAAGCCGATCGTTTTCAGGTTTACGATTTTACCACAACCTTAAGTGAAAATTTTAGAGTAAGAAGAATTCAGGCAGAAGCGCTTCAAACAACTGCCGCTGAAACCGATATCTTAATTGTGGCCGATCCGAAATTATCATTTCCCGAAAAAGATAAATTCCTTATCGATCAATACATCATGCAGGGCGGAAAGGTTATATGGCTGATTGATCCTGTTCAGGTAAGCCTTGACAGCCTGTCGAAAGGACATACCACCATGGCCTTTCCACGCGACCTGAATCTGAATGATCAGCTGTTTCGTTATGGAGTCCGGTTAAACTACGACCTGCTGCAGGATGTAGACTGTGCCCGCTTGCGGGTGAATACTGCTCCTCCCGGAAACCCGCCTCAGTTCACACTGCATCCGTGGTATTATTCTCCGCTGTTAGTTCCGTCCGATAACCATCCGCTAAGCAGAAATCTGAACCGGATACTATCAGAATTTGTATCTTCAATTGACACCATCTCAGGCACACCTGGTATTAATAAAGAAATTATACTCACCACTTCGCCTTATGCACGTTCTGTTCAGACCCCATCAACTGTAAGCTTGCGAAACATTGATAATCCACCCGCCCGTGAATTGTTCAATGAGTCGTTTTTACCTGCAGGAGTGCTTCTTGAAGGTTCATTTACATCTGTTTTTAAAAACAGAATGGTTGAATCTCTTAATGTTCCAAACTCTGCAATATTGCCGAAAAGTCCTTTAACCAAAATGGCAGTATTCGCCGACGGTGGAATAATTGTTAACCAGGTTGATTATTCCACCAATCCTCCCCGGGTACTGGAGCTGGGATTTGATCGTGTTTCAGGACAGATTTTTGGAAATAAGGAATTTCTGTTAAATACAGTACTTTACCTGAATGATGACCGGGGTATCATGCAGCTTCGTACCCGAACTCAGCAACTCAGGCTTCTCGACAAGGTGCGCCTGCGGGAAGAAAAACCCTTCTGGCAATGGCTTAATGTTCTGACACCCTTAATTTTGATAGGATTATGGGGAGTATTTTACAGGCTAATCCGTCGCCAACATTTTGCCCGTTCATAAATGCCTGAAAAAATCAAAGTTTTCAACATCGTGAAAAAGATTAAAGTTTGTATATTCGTTATCTGATTTTCCTGTAATGTGGGTTGCTGCATAATTGATTCAGCCACCATCCAGGAACAAGGGAAATTTAGAAAAAATTAAATTAAATACATACTTATGAAATTTGTTGTTTCAAGTACCGACTTACTAGGCCATCTGTCATCTGTCAGTAAAGTTATCAGCAGTAAAAGCACTATGCCCATTCTTGACAATTTCCTGTTTCAATTAACTGAAACAGATTTGATTGTTACGGCATCCGACCTCGAGTCGACGTTGATTACCCAAATGAAACTGGAGAATATAGAAGGAGAAGGTTTAATTGCTGTTCCGGCAAGGTTACTCATCGATACCCTTAAAGAATTCCCCGAACAACCCCTTACTTTTCAAGTGAACACTGAAACCTATGGCATCGAAATCTTTTCTGAAAATGGAAAATATACTATTGTTGGCCAAAGTGGTGAAGATTTTCCGGAATTGCCTGGTATCAATGAAGAAGCAGCAACAACAATTACCCTTGCATCGAGAATACTACTTAAAGGAGTTGAAAAAACCCTTTTTGCCACCGCTGACGATGAATTGCGGCCGGTTATGAATGGGATCTTTATTGAACTTTCAGCTGAGAACATTGGGTTTGTTGCTTCTGATGCCCATAAGTTAGTGCGGTACCGCCGATCGGATGCTTCAGCAGAGTTTGATTCATCATTCATTCTGCCCAAAAAGCCAGCCAGCTTGTTGAGAAACCTTTTGCCAAAAGAAGAATATGCGGTTAAGCTGGAATTTGATGATAAAAATGCCATCTTTACCTTAACCAAATACCGGTTAATCTGCCGGCTGGTAGAGGGTAATTATCCCAGTTACAATTCAGTTATCCCTACTGCCAATCCCAACAAGATGACCATCGATCGGCTGGCATTCTACAATACGGTTAAGAGAGTATCTGTATTTTCAAACCAGGCAAGCAACCTTGTTAAATTAAATATCAATGACAATCAGCTGGTGGTTTCTGCCCAGGACATCGATTTTTCAATATCGGCGGTTGAACGTCTTGGTTGTGAATATGAAGGCGAAGAAATAGAAATCGGCTTTAAATCAACCTTTCTGCTTGAAATCCTTGCCAATATTTCAGCCGGGGATGTTCGTATGGAAATGAGCGATCCATCAAGAGCCGGGCTGCTTTTGCCTGCCGAAACTGAAGAAGAAGCGGAAGATGTGCTTATGCTTTTGATGCCAATGATGATTAATGCCTAATTTCTAAAACTGAGGTAAAAATATTAATAGAGTCTCCGATAATATAAAGAGGGAGGCTGGAGGATTCTTTCTGAGACCTCTGAAAATACGAAGTTCATGTTATTAAAATTAAAAAATCCCGCAGTATTTCTCGATCTGGAAACAACTGGGATAGATATCGTGAAGGATCGGATTGTTGAAGTTGCCTTTCTAAAAATTCATCTCGATGGCAGGAAAGAAGAGTTACTTCAGCGCATCAATCCTGAAATACCAATTTCAGAAGAAGCAACACGTATTCATGGTATTACTAACAATGATGTTGCCTCTGAACCTACTTTCAAAACAGTAGCCAAAAAATTGGCAAAGTTTATTGAAGGGTGCGACTTAGGAGGTTTTAATTCCAACCGTTTCGACATTCCCCTGCTGGCGGAGGAGTTTCTCCGTGCCGACGTAGATATCGATCTGAAAAAGAGAAAGTTTATTGATGTTCAGGCCATTTTTCACAAGATGGAAAAACGCACACTGGCTGCAGCATATCTTTTTTACTGTAAAAAACCCTTGATTGATGCCCATAGCGCGCTGGCAGATACCCGTGCCACATATGAAGTACTGCAGGCACAACTCGAAACTTACCAGGGAGTGGAATATACAGACAATAAAGGCAAGACCTGCATTCCTGTTGTGAACGATGTGGAGAAACTCAGTGAATTCTCTGCCTACGACAGAAATGCTGATTTCGCAGGAAGGATTGTTTACAATGAAAAAGGAATAGAAGTGTTTAACTTTGGGAAAAATAAAGGCCTGCCTGTTGAAAAGGTTCTTCAGGAACAACCGGGCTATTTTGGCTGGATTATGAATGGCGATTTTCCACTCTACACGAAAAGAGTTTTAACACAAATCAAACTGAGAATGATGGAGAAATAGGGAATGCTGCAAAAATTAAACACAAATTAGATAATAGCTTTCCATGAAAATAATCTGTATCGGCAGAAATTACGTTGCTCATGCACAGGAATTAAATAACGAAGTACCGGAAGAACCTGTGTTTTTCATGAAACCTGATTCAGCACTGTTACGCAATAATGAAGCGTTTTATATTCCCGAATGGACGAATGAGGTACACCATGAGATTGAACTGGTTTTACGTATCAACCGCCTGGGAAAAAATGTTGAAAAGCATTTTGCCCACAGGTATTATGATGAAATTGGACTTGGAATAGATTTTACTGCACGCGATGTTCAAAATGAGTTGAAGAAAAAAGGCCTTCCCTGGGAAAAAGCCAAAGCATTCGACCAGGCAGCGGTTATTGGAAATCATTTTTTCTCCAAATCAGAATTTCCTGATTTGAAATCCATAAAGTTCAAACTTGATGTTAACGGGAAAACGGTTCAGACCGGAAATTCGGGATTGATGATTTTTGATTTCGATGAAATAATAGCTCAAATAACCAAATACATCACCATAAAAATCGGGGATTTGATTTATACCGGTACGCCTGCAGGTGTTGGTCCTGTAAATACTGGTGACCTGCTGGAAGGATTCCTGGAGGGAAAAAAAGTATTTGATTTCGTTGTAAAATAACAATTTTCCTGTTCTGTTTTTTATAATGTTTGTTTTTTGAAAAGAATTCATCTCAATAACTTAAATTTGTACCTGCAGTACATTTGAATTAATCGCACAACATCAAAATATCATCCACTATGAATACTGCTACTATAAAAACTTTCGTTTACCTTAACGACATTCAGAGGTTCCTTAAGCCAAAAAAACTGGCCATTGCAGGAGCTTCACGCAATCCAAAGAAATTTGGAGGTTCGGTTCTGAAAGAGTTAAAAGAAAAAGGATTTGATGTTTATCCCGTTAATCCTAATGCTACAGAGATACAAGGGCAAAAATGCTACAGCTCAGTAACTCAGCTCCCCGAGGGGGTTAAGCACCTGTTAATTGTTACTCCGAAGGAAGAAACCTCGAAGGTAACAGAAGAAGCAATAAAAAAAGGTATGGAAATGATTTGGATTCAACAAATGTCGGATACTCCCGATGCCGTTAATTCGGTTCGGAATGCAGGTATTCCATTGATTACAAAAAAATGCATCCTGATGTTTGCCGACCCTGTAGCCGGTCCTCACAGGTTCCACCGGTTTTTGATAAAGCTGATTGGACGCTATCCCAAATCAGCATAACTCTTTTTTTGCAGCCTGTCAGCATAAAAAGAATTGCCAAATATTTCCTTTTTTTACCGGAACTTATATTCTGATGCCATATTGAATTGATCATAAATGAAAGACTTTGATTTTCAAATTGAACTTGAGGTACGGGATCATGAGTGCGACCTTCAGGGTATCGTAAACAATTCGGTATACCAGAATTACCTGGAGCATTGCAGGCATAAATTTCTGGATGAAGTTGGCCTCAGTTTTGCCCGGATGCATCGTGAGGGTATTGATGCAGTTGTCATTCGTGCCGAACTCAACTACAAATTTCCTTTACGTCCCGGAGACACTTTCTTTGTCAGATTAAAAATGGCCCGACAAGGATACCTGCGGGTAATTTTCAATCAGGAGGTAATCCGGAAATCCGATGAAAAATTAATGGTTAGTGCACGTATCACTACTGTTTTAACACGCAATGGAAGACCGGTTTCACCTGAAATCCTGGAGGAAAAATTCCATCTTGCAGGGATTATTTTGAAAGAAGGTTAAGAAAAATCAGCGGGTTGCTTCATCTTTTCCTCAATTCGATATTCTTCTACCTGAATAACATTGACCTTTAGGCCTGATTTCAAAACTAAGTTTTACATATGGCCCATTCGCATTGGGATATGAAGTATTGCGGAAATGGATTTTGAAACCGGTTCTAAGGACTGTAAACAGCAAATGAAATACATTAACAGGAAGCAAAAACAAATCGCATAAAAAAACCGCCTCAGTATATGTACTAAAGCGGTATGTTGATATATGCCATTTAAACGACGCTATCCAATATTAAAATATATCTTTCATTTTCTCGAAAAAACTTTTCTCGGAAGAAGAAGGTCCATCCTGAAATGAGGGAGATTCCAGAAGTTTCTCCAGTGTTTTCTTTTCATCAACATTCAATTTTTTGGGAATCCATACGTGTATCCTGACCAATAAATCACCGGTTCCGTATCCGTTAACATCAGGAAGCCCTTTGCCCCGAAGCCGCAATATTTTTTCAGGCTGGGTGCCTTGTTCAATTTTCACCTTCACCTTACTTTCTACTGTAGGAATTTCGGCAGTAGTACCCAGTGTAATTTCAGGGAATGAAAGGAAAAGGTTGTATATTAAATTATTTCCATCGCGAACAAGTTCCGGATGTTCTTCTTCAGTAATAACTACCAGTAAATCTCCGCTTATACCTCCTCTTCGCGCAGCATTTCCTTTACCCGTAATGTTCATTTGCATTCCCTCTCCCACTCCGGCAGGAATTTTTACGGTTATTACCTCTTCATCGCGAATGACTCCCTCACCTGCACAATGATGGCATTTTTCGCTTATTATTTTACCTTCGCCCTGGCAGGAAGGACATGCAGAAGTGGTTTGCATTTGCCCGAGCAGCGTATTGGTTACGCGGGTAACACGACCCGAGCCACGACAGGTTGAACATGTTGTAAATGCCGAAGCATCTTTTGCCCCTGTACTATTGCAATGCTGACATTCAACATACTTCTTCACTTTAAGCTTTTTCTCTACGCCGTTTGCAACTTCGCTAAGGTTGAGTTTAACCTTAACCCTTAAATCGGAGCCGCGGTTTACCCTACGTCCACCGCCACCCCGGTTGCCAGCAAATCCGCCAAAGCCACCAAAATGGCCACCAAAGATATCGCCAAATGCAGAGAAGATATCCTCAATATCGGAAAAGCCGCTGAAGTTGCCACCACCTGCAGCTCCACCTACTCCGGCATGCCCAAACTGATCGTAACGCTGTTTTTTATTTGGATCACGAAGCACTTCGTAAGCTTCAGCTGCCTCTTTAAATTTATCTTCTGCTTCCTTATTTCCCGGATTTTTATCGGGGTGAAACTGCAAAGCTTTTTTTCGATAAGCCTTTTTAATTTCATCGGCCGATGCTGTTTTACTCACACCTAATACTTCGTAGTAATCTCTTTTAGTCATTTTTTTTAATTTTATTCTCCTACAACCACTTTGGCATAACGGATGACCTTTTCATTTAAAACATATCCTTTCTGGACAACATCCACTACTTTACCCTTCAGATTTTCTTCAGGTGCCGGGATTTTGGTGAGAGCCTCATGAAGATCAACATCAAATTCCTGATTTAAAGCATCAATTTCCTTTACATGGTTTTGTTTTAAAAACTCCCTGAATTTGCTGTAAATAAGCAAAGTTCCCTTTTTCCCGGGATCATCTTCAGGTACATCTTTCAGCGATTGAATTGCCCGTTCGAAATCATCAATTACAGGCAAAATTCCGGTTAAGATATTTTCTCCGCCAGATTTAATAAGATCGGCCTTTTCACGAAGAGTGCGTCTCCGGAAATTATCAAACTCTGCCTGTAATCTCAAATGTTTATCCGACAGCTCTAAAAACCTTTCTTCGAGTTCTGCAACTTTATCTTCTTTTCTTTCCTTTTTCGATTTCTTCTTTTTATGCTCATCAACGGCTGCAGAATCAGCACCTTCTTCATTTTCGTTCGCTTCACTGCCATTACCGCCTGAGGTTTCAGACATTCCTGAATTATCTTTTACCTGTTCTTTCTTTTCTGCTTGTTTTTTCATCTTATCTTCTGCCATAGTAATTCCATTTAAATTCTTTTTGCGGAGCATCAAAAAATTTGCCATGTACATATAAAAGACAAATTGACACCTGTATCAGCATAAAGATGTCAATTTATTCAAAGAAATTAACTAAAATTGCTATTATTTTGAAAGTTTTTCAAGTGCAGCGGTTAAAGCCGGGCCCCTTAAATTTTTGGCAATAATGGTTCCACTGCCATCAATTAAATAATTAGCTGGAATTTGCCGTACCCCATAAATTGCCCCGTATTTTGAATACCATCCCTTCAGGTCACTGATGTGATGGGGCCATTCCAACTTATCGGCCTGAACCGCCTTTTTCCAGGCATCCTCTGTGCGATCGAGCGATACACTAAACACGGTAAAACCTTTTGCATTTTCAAATTTCGAATCTTTAAATTTTTTATAGGCATTCACTACTACAGGGTTTTCACGTCGACAGGGACCGCACCAGGCAGCCCAAAAATCGAGCAGCACCAGTTGTCCTTTTGTATCGGAAAGCTTATAATCTTTTCCGGTAAATGATTTCCCAATTAATTCAGGTGCTTTATCTCCTATATTAACACCAATTTTTTGCTGGGCAAATAAACCTCCTGTGCCCATAATAATTGCTGCAACAACAACGGCTAAATTTTTCATTTCTATTTGTTTTATTTATAAAACTTCAAAAGTAAAAAAATTATTATCTGCAAAACAACTTATGACACCGGTCGACTTTAATAAAAAACCTTTATGGCCTCATTAAACTCTTTTAATTGCCGCTCCTATATCCTGCAGGCGTTTTTCAATATTTTCATAGCCACGATCGATCTGTTCAATATTTTCAATGGTACTTTTACCTTCAGCCGATAATGCAGCAATGAGAAGAGCTATGCCGGCCCTGATATCGGGGGAGGCCATTTTTGTTCCGCGTAAATTATGCTCACGATTAAGCCCGATAACTGCCGCTCGATGAGGATCACATAAAATAATCCGGGCTCCCATATCAATAAGTTTATCTACAAAAAACAGGCGGCTCTCAAACATCTTCTGGTGGATTAACACACTCCCTTTTGCCTGTGTTGCCACTACAAGGAATACGCTCAAAAGGTCGGGTGTGAGGCCGGGCCATGGTGCATCTGAAATATTCATAATAGAACCATCGATATAATTTTCCACCTCATACCGTTCATTATCTTTAACAATCAAGTCGTCATTTTTTTGTTCAATATGAATTCCAAGTCTTCGGAAGAATGCCGGAATAATCCCAAGATGCTCTACCCCTGCATTGCGGATGGTAACTTCAGAAGCTGTCATAGCTGCGAGTCCAATGAAGCTTCCTACTTCTATCATATCGGGCAGAATCCGGTGCGTGCAACCGGTTAATGATCCGACTCCTTCAATATTCAAGAGGTTTGAGCCAATACCTGAAATTTTGGCACCCATGGAAACAAGCATCTTACAAAGTTGCTGAATGTATGGTTCACAGGCTGCATTATAAATTGTTGTAATTCCATCGGCAAGTACAGCAGCCATAATAATATTTGCTGTTCCGGTGACTGAGGCTTCCTCAAGCAGCATATATGCTCCCTTGAGTTTTGAAGCGGAGACGGAATACCATTGTTTTTCCCTGTTAAACTCGAATGAGGCACCAAGTTTTTGCAACCCTGCAAAATGGGTATCGATTCTGCGCCTGCCAATTTTATCACCTCCCGGCTGGGGAATAAACCCTTTTCCAAACCGGGCAAGCAGCGGTCCTATAATCATTACCGATCCGCGAAGACAGGCAGCTTGACTGGCATATTCAGCCGTTTGAAGATAAGATAAATTTACTTTAGCAGCATTGAACCGGTAAACCCCCTTTTTTAATCGCTCTGCCTCTACCTCCAGTCCTCTGAGAATTTCAACAAGTTTCAGCACATCGCTGATTTCAGGCACATTTTCAATGATTACATTTTTGTGGGTTAAAAGCGTGGCACAAATGATCTGAAGCGCCTCATTTTTTGCGCCCTGAGGTTCAAGTATACCCTGCAGCGAAAAACCTCCCTCTACAAGAAAAGTTGCCATTAAACAATACTATTTTTTCTTTTTCTTCTTCTTTGGTGGCACAGGAACAGCCGGCTTAACATCTGAAAGTTTTAGATCTCTTGGTACTTTCAGCTTGTTTCCTGAAATTTCTTCAAGGTCGATAAAAATCTTTTCATCTTCCACTGAATCCTTATTCCATGCAAGATATAATTTTTTCATTTGATTAGCAATCTGCTCAATAAGGATGCGTTGTTCATCCCCATCCATATCAACAGCAGTCTCAATTAATTTTTTTGTAATTAATCCGTAATGCCTCAGCTTTATGTCGTGCTGGTTGTAAGGAACCCGATGAGGTTTTTCAGTAAGAATATCGGGAGAAGGTGGTTCATAAGGATAATCAATATCCAGTTCAAAATTAGTCATTATGGCCAGATGATCCCAAAGTTTGTGTTTATATTCAGCCACATCGCGAAGGTAAGGATAAAGATTGCCCATTACGTCAATTACTGACTGCGCCGTTTGATTTCGCTTTTCCCTGTCTTCAATTGTCATAATGTGATCCACCATGTTCTGAATATTCCTTCCATATTCGGGCATTGGAAGCTTTTTTCTTTTCGTGTTATAATCCATGAATTGTTAATTATTTACAGCATTTCGTACAGAATATTATTGAGGGAGGTTGCACAACATATCTTTTTGCAAATCTAATGATTTCTTTGCAAAACGCAATTTTATAAATATTGTTTCAAGATTATTGGATTAATCTTTGATTTTAAGTCTGGCAAATTTTAATAATAGTTGTTTTTGTCCGGCATTATGAAAAAAAACAGTTGCTTTTTTGTTAGGAGAAATACCTTCAATTTTCAAAACTTTTCCAACTCCAAACCGCTGATGTTCCACAACTGCCCCCTGCATAATTTTATCGGGGTCATCCGATTCAAAACCAGCATTTTTTTCACTGGAACGACTGCTGTGCCTAAGTTCCGTATAATTTTCAGGTCGCCATGGTTTTCGAAAAGTTGGGGCTGATGTATTGGGTGCAAGGGTACGGGCTTTATATCCTGAAGTAAGGGTATTCCTTTGCGGGCTTGACAATTCAACAGCGGATGATAGAAATTTCTCATCCATTTCGAGCAGGAACCGGCTGGGTGAGCAGAATTCCAGAGAACCCCACCGATAACGTTGACTGGCGTGAGAAAGCCAGGCATTATCTTTTGCACGGGTAAGGGCAACATAAAACAAGCGGCGTTCTTCTTCCATTGCTTCGTCAGTCATCTTTTCTTCTGCCTGGGCCGATGGAAAAAGTTTCTCTTCCATTCCTACAATAAAAACATTCTTAAATTCAAGACCTTTGGCCGAATGAATCGTCATCAGCACAACCTTGTCCCTATCTTCTTCCTTATCGGAGTCCTGATCGGTAAGCAAAGCTACATCTTCCAGAAAGTTTTCCAGTTTTTCCGGCCTTCCTTCTTCAATTGCACTGATGCTGAATTCCTGAATACCATTCAGCAGTTCCTGAATATTTTCATTTCTGCTCAGCCCTTCAGGCGATTTATCGCTGACTAATTCCTTCATAATGCCTGTTTTTACAGCAATGGTTTTTGCAGCATCCCATGCATCAGCTTTAGCAACAACATCAGCAAATTCACGAATTAAAGCAGCAAAATTCAATATTTTAGAAACAGTTCCTTTATTTAATCCCTGGGTGTTTTCAGCCAACCGGGCAATTATTTTCCATATTGATGTTTCCGCATTTACAGCTGCTGCTTCCAATTTCATCAGGGTAGCCGAACCAATTCCCCTTGCCGGATAATTGATGATTCGCTTAAGTGCTTCGTTATCCCAGGGATTGATTACAATCCTGAAATATGCCAGAAGATCTTTTATTTCCTTGCGCTGATAAAAGCTTAATCCCCCATAAATTTTATACGGGATATTTCTTTTACGAAGTGCTTCCTCAAAAATTCTTGATTGTGCATTGGTGCGGTACAGAATGGCGAAATCCATATTCCTGTAATGCTCACGCAACTGCAGTTCAGCTATCTCCTGAGCAACCAAAAATCCCTCTTCATTATCGGTTAAAGCCGTAATCACCTTAATGGATTTCCCCGGTTCATTTTCCGAAAAAACCTTTTTAGGAATCTGCCGTTTATTTTTAGCGATGATGCTGTTGGCTGCATTCACTATCATCTGGCTTGAGCGGTAATTCTGTTCCAGCTTGAAAATTTTATGCTGAGGATAATCATTCTGAAAGCTCAGAATGTTTTCAATACGTGCTCCCCTGAACGAATAAATGCTTTGTGCATCATCGCCTACTACACAAATATTATTGTGCGCGGCAGCCAGCTTTTTAACTATAAGGTACTGTGCAAAATTTGTATCCTGGTATTCGTCAACAAGAATATAATCGAACCGGTTCTGATATTTTTCAAGAATTTCGGGATAATCGCGAAAAAGCAGGTTGGTTATCAGCAGCAAATCATCGAAATCCATGGCCCCTGAAAGCCGGCATCTTTTAACATATTCTTTATAGATTTCAGAAATTGCAGGCATGCGCAGGCTTTTATCTGCTGTTTTAATTTCAGGGTTGTTAGCATATGCCACAGGGGTAATTAAATTATTTTTAGCCATGGAGATCCGCGAGGCCACAATTCCAGGCTTATAAACCTTATCGTCTAACTGAAAACCCTTAATAATTGTTTTCATAAGACTTTTGCTGTCGGCAGAATCGAATATAGTATAATTGGAAGGATATCCGATAATTTCATGTTCAGCCCTGAGTATACGTGCAAAAACAGAGTGGAAGGTTCCCATCCAGAGGTAACGGGTCATATTTTCACCCATCACACCGGCTATACGTTCCTTCATTTCACGTGCAGCCTTATTGGTAAATGTAAGAGCCAGAATGGTTGAAGGTTTAGCTCCTTGTTTCAATAGATGGGCTATACGATAGGTAAGAACACGGGTTTTTCCGGAACCGGCTCCTGCAATGATCAGGGCAGGTCCTTCGGTTGAAACTACAGCCTCCTGTTGTATTTTATTTAAATCTTTTAGATAATCAAGAACCATTCCTGTTAATTTGAAATAAAAAACAAAAATAGAAGTTGTTTTGCGGAATCCCATTTTTCAGCCACTCATTTTTCAACAACTTGATTAAAGGAGTTACCAATAGCAGTGAAATGTGAATTTTTGCAGTTTGACAAACAATTAAATAAAAATTATACGTTAATATTGTAGCTCAAAGCATCGTGGGATTTATGAAATACAAAGGCATTTTCTTTTTTTTGATTTTGATTCTGTTCATACGGGTCCTTCCGTTGAATGCTCAAATAAGTGCCCCTGGTTCTCAGGCAACGGTTGAAACAGCATATCCTTCATTTCCTGAAACCGACAGCATCTTTATTTTCTGCACTCCGGATGAAGGTATACAGAATGCAGTTCTGCAGGCACAAACCTCACTTACTGGAACCAAAACTTTCCTATGGGAAAAATTCAATCCGATTTCAGGGAGTTTTGAATTTTATTCCTCCGAAAGTAAGGAAGAAATGCAATCGACAGTGAGAGATTTGGCAAGTGGAGGATACCGTGTTACAATTACCGTGGGTGAAACAACAGAGATTTACCGGAGCTGGGTTTTCAATAACCATATAACAGCAAATGCTTTCATATCCGGCTCTACATGTGATTCCTTTACTCTAGAAAGTGAGGTTTCATCTTCTCCTTTAAATTATTACGATATCTTAAACAATACAGATCTCGAAGTTATTAACGACCTAAAGGTTGAATGGATTCGGGAACAGGAAACAATAGGAGTCCTGCCCCAATGGATTGTATACAGACCGCCAGCTGAAAATACTCAATACACACTGAGGGTTTACGATTTGTTTGGTTGTGAAGCCTCTGCTTCGGTAACTTATGAATCCATTGTTCCGGATGCTGCCTTTACTGCTGATCCAATGGAGGGGGAAGCACCTTTAGACGTAAATTTTAACAACCAGTCGAAGAATGCCGATCCCGACCTCTATGAGTGGTTTTTTTATCGCGATCTGGACGATATAAAAAGAGAATCCGAAAGAACCCAGCAGCCGATCGACAGCATAATGACTGTAGCCTACAATCAGAACCCTGTTTATACCTATGAAAACTCAGGTATTTATAAGGTGAAAATGGTAGCCAAAAAATCATTGGATTCCCAGACATGTGTTGACACAGCTTATCTTCAGGGATTTATCCAGGTTGATACTTCATTTGTGGCAGTACCTAATGTTTTCACACCTAACGGAGATGGGAACAACGATCTTTTCATAGTAAAATTCTGGTCTATGCAAAGTATTAAAATCCAAATCTTTAATCGTTGGGGCAAACGAATTCATTTTTATGAAAGTGGCAATGTTCGTGGCTTTGATGATGTATATACAGCAACGGTATGGGATGGAAGAATTGGCAATCATTTTGCCAGTCCGGGAGTATATTATTACATTGTGGAAGGTAGAGGTCGCGACAATAAAGGCCGCAAAGCGCATGGATTTTTTCATTTGTTCAGGGGAAAAGATTGAGCTGTATACTTCTAAGCCACATGAGGCAATGAAAAACAAAACGTACTTCCCTTTGTTTCTTCTGACTCAAGTCCTATTTTTCCGCCCAGTAATCCGGCATAAGCTTTTGCAATGGCCAGTCCCAGGCCTGTCCCTTCATATGGACGAGTAATGGTTGAGTCGGCTTGTACAAAACGATCAAAAATTTTCTTTTGAATATTGGGTGGAATACCAATTCCATTGTCTTTTACATAAAATATTACCTCACCCTTCCCTATTTTGACTCCTAATATGATGGTTCCTGAAGAGGAAAACTTTATGGCATTTCTTATAAAATTCTTCAAAATTGTTTTAAGCTTATTTTTATCTGTTTTCATTAAAAAAGCAGCATCAGGCAACTTCATATCCAAATTAAACTTCAACCCCTTATCTTCAGCAGCAGGCAAATAGGAATCATAAAGTTTATAAATCATTTCCTGAAGATTGAATTTGGTAACCTGAACCTTAGTCTGATTGGATTCAATGTGTGAAATTTCAATGATGTCGTTTATTGTTTCAAGCATTCTTTCACTGCTAATTTTCACATACTTCAAATATGAATTATGATCCTCTTTATGAAAATCAGGATCTTCCAATAAACTTACAAAGCCAAGAATTCCGTTCATTGGGGTTCGGATTTCATGACTTAAATTGGCCAGAAAGGCTGATTTAAGTCTTTCATTATTCTCAGCTTTTTTTTTGGCTTTAACCAGACGTTTCTTTATAATTTTTTGTTGTGAATTATAATGTTGGGCTACAAAATAAATGACACCTGAGCTTATCAGCACAAAAAGAATTCCCTTGAATGATTGGAACTGCGATAACTTATTGAAATCAGAAATAAGGAATTTTACAAGTATGTCTGTAACTAAAATCCATAAAATCCCAAGTATCAAATAAACAATGGTAATCCAAGTTTCAAAGTTAATTTTGCTCCCATCTTCCATCGGTTGGTCATTTTACAACCAAAGGTAGGTAAAATTCTCCTACTCTTTTATTATTGACCGGGAACTGAATAATAAATTCCTGCACCAGGGCCAAGGGGAAAACCTAACAGCAGCCATGCAATCAACAACAGAATCCAAATAACCAGAAAAACCAAAGTATAGGGCAACATTGCCGCCACAATAGTCCCTATACCTGCCTTAGGTTCATACTTTTGAAAAAAGGCTATGATTAATGCAAAGAAACTCATCATAGGAGAAATAACATTGGTTACACTGTCCCCTATACGATATACCACCTGAGAAAGCTCCGGAGAATAGCCCATAATCATAAACATGGGAATAAAGACAGGTGCAAGTATGGCCCATTTGGCCGATGCACTTCCCATCAGCATATTTACAGCAGCAGAAAGAAAAACAAACAGAATCATCAGTGGAATTAAACCAAGGTTGGACGACATCAGCACATCTGCTCCTTCAACTGCCAGAATGATTCCTAAGTTGCTCCACTTAAAGAAAGCTACAAACTGAGCGGCAAAGAATACAAGAACCAGGTATGTAGCCAGTGTTTTCATTGAAGCTGCGAGTCCATTCATTACATCGGCATCGCTTTTAAATTCTCCTGTAGTAAAACCATATGCCAGTCCCATGGCACCTGCAGTTATAAACAACATAGCTACTACTCCTCTGATTAGAGGAGAATTAAGAACTCCACCATCATCTGAACGAAAGAAACCATCATCAGGGATTATTCCTATCAGCGTTATGATCAGAATAATCATAAATGCCATGCCAGCCATCAGCAAACCTTTCTTTTCAAGAAATGTAAGTTTTTGGATGGAATTTTCTTCTTCTGCGGCATTTCCGCTATAAGTTCCCAATCGGGGTTCCACCAGCTTCTCAGTTATAAATGTGCCTGCAACAGCAATAACAAAGGTAGAAGCAATCATAAAATAATAGTTGGCTGTAGCATTTACCTCATACAGGGGATCAAGTATTCGGGCTGCTTCCTCCGACAGGCCAGCAAGCAGTGGATCAATTGTTCCCAACACCAGGTTTGCACTGAATCCTCCTGAGACACCAGCAAAAGCAGCAGCCATACCGGCTATAGGATGACGCCCGACAGCCATAAATATTACTCCGGCCATGGGAATGAGCAAAACATACCCAATATCAGAAGCCACATTAGAGATTATTCCGGAAAATACTACAACAAATGTCAACAGATGCCTTGGTGAATTTAACACCAGTAACCGTATAAGTGTATGCACCAATCCGCTCTTTTCAGCTATCCCGATTCCCAACATAGCCACCATAACAATTCCCAGGGGAGCAAAGCTTGTATAATTTTCGACCATCTCCAGAAGAATCCGGTGGACTCCCACCCGCGATAAAAGGTTAACTGGCCTTACAAGTTCGCCTGTACCGGGATGAATAACCTCCCAGTCTAAAAGGTGGCCGATGTATGAAAAGATTAACACACCAATTGCAAACAATGCAAATAATGTAGCCGGATGAGGCAAGGCATTACCTGCCCGTTCCGTCCAGTTTAACATCTTCTGGAACCAACCTGTCTTCTTCATTATTTCTTAAAAAATCGCATTAAATCATTCCCACAGAATGTCCGGCAAGATTACTTAATTTGTAAATGATACGGGCACCAACATTTGAATCCCACTGATGGTTGCCGGTTTCACAAACATCAAATCCAATAATGTTGCGCCCCGTTTCCACCAGCTTTTTAAAAAGAAAAACTACCTCAGGAAAATCAAACCCACCAGGTACCGGTGTGCCGGTATTGGGGCATAGCCGTGGATCAAAACCATCAACATCAAAACTTATATAAACATTGTGCGGTAACTTTTCAATTATATTTTCACATAGTGTATTCCATGACATTCCCATATAGAGTTCTTCTTTTAGCTGATGGTCGTAAAATACGGAAATTCGGGATCCTTCCTTTTTTATTACTTCAAGTTCTTCCTGGCAATAATCCCGTATACCAACCTGCACCAGTTTCGTAACTGAATTTTCCTTTAGTGCATTATAAAAAACAGAGGCATGTGAAAACGAAAATCCTTCATAACTGTTGCGCAAATCAAGATGAGCATCGATTTGTAATATACCAAAATCGTTGTATTTTTCACCAACAGCTTTCAAGAGGCCCAGCGGAACACTATGATCTCCTCCAATAACAGCCGCTAGCTTACCTGCTTCAATAACTTTCTTCGACTGCCTGTATACACTTTCATTCACTTTCATGCAAGCTGTATTGATTCTCTCCAGTATTTCTTCCATAACAGAATTTTGTGAAACATCACCACCCGATTCAAGAAAATTTATATATTCGAAAGCTAATGGCCGCAACTCATTTCTATTTCTGAGTATATTTTCATCGGCCGGAAGCATAAAAATTCCTAAATTCCATGCATCCGGCACATCCGGATCATATAAATCAAGTTGCACAGATGCATCAAGGATAGCCATTGGGGCCAAGGCTGTTCCGTCACCAAAGGAAACGGTCACATCCCATGGAACCGGAATTAAAATAACATTTGCTGATTTTTCATTATATGGTAATCCAATGAAATTTCCATTTTTTAAACCTACCCCACTGGGGTTAAATTCCCGCCTTTCTGTTATGTTGTTCATTAAAAATTGTTTATTTTGCTTTAAATTTCATGTAATATGCGAAAATATTACCATTCATTTAATAAACATTGAGTTTTTGCATGTTAATTAAAAAAAAACAGAAAAGAATGAGTAAAATTTTAATTATTGGTGCCGGAGGAGTAGGACGTGTAGTGGCCAGTAAATGCGCCGATAACCCGGAAGTCTTTTCAGATATTATGCTGGCAAGCCGCACCTTGTCGAAATGTGAAACCATTGCCAGAGAAGTTGGTAAAGGAAGAATCCAAACCGCACAGGTGAATGCTGATAATGTTCCTGAAGTAATTGAATTGATCAACAGTTTTAAGCCAGAACTGGTAATTAATGTAGCTTTACCCTATCAGGATTTACCAATTATGGATGCCTGCCTTGCAACAGGTGTAAATTACCTGGATACTGCCAATTATGAACCCAAAGAGGAAGCAAAGTTTGAGTACAGCTGGCAATGGGCTTACCATGAACGCTTTGCAGAAAATGGGATAATGGCTGTATTGGGCTGTGGGTTTGATCCCGGAGTAACAAGCATTTATACTGCTTATGCTGCCAAACATCATTTTGATGAATTGCAAACTCTTGATATTGTTGATTGCAATGCCGGCAGTCACGGAAAAGCATTTGCTACCAATTTTAATCCCGAAATCAACATTAGGGAAATCACACAAAAAGGAAAATATTGGGAAAATGGTGAATGGGTGGAAACCGAACCTCATGAAATCAAAAAGGTATTGAATTATCCTAATATTGGTCCACGTGATTCATATCTGATTTTCCATGAAGAACTGGAGTCGCTTGTAAAGAATTTTCCAACCCTTAAACGTGCACGTTTCTGGATGACCTTTGGAGAAGAATATCTTACTCATCTAAGGGTAATACAAAATATTGGTATGGCTCGCATTGATCCTGTCAAATACAAGGGGATCGATGTTATTCCCCTGGAATTTCTTAAATATGTCCTTCCTGATCCAGGAGAACTGGGAGAAAATTATGTAGGAGAAACTTCAATAGGTTGCCGGATAAAAGGATTGAAAGATGGAAAAAAAAGAACGTATTATATATGGAATAACTGCAGGCATGAAATAGCTTATAAAGAAACAGGAACACAGGCAGTTTCCTATACAACCGGAGTTCCTGCTATGCTGGGGGCCATGATGGTATTAACGGGCAAATGGAAAGGAAAAGGTGTGTTCAATGTTGAAGAATTTAATCCAGATCCTTTCATGGAAAGAATCGGTGAATATGGTCTTCCCTGGCAGGAAGCTGTTGATGTGGATATTGAACTGTAATACAATAAACTGACAAAAGGAAATAACTTGCGGTTATTTCCTTTACCTTTAAAATTTTAATTCATCTTGGATTATACAAAAATTCCCTCGCCTGCATTTGTGCTCGATGAAAAATTACTCAGAAAAAATTTGGAACTCATCGACAACATACAAAAAGAAGCAGGAATTGAAATTATTCTTGCATTTAAAGGATTTGCCATGTGGAGCACATTTCCCCTGGTTAGACAATATCTAAAAGGAGCTACAGCAAGTTCTCTGTATGAGGCAAGGCTTTGTTTCGAAGAAATGAAAACCCGTGCCCATATATATGCACCGGCTTACTTAGAACATGAATTTGATGAACTGTTGCAGTATACCAGTCATGTTGTCTTTAATTCACTAGCCCAGTTCCGAAAGTTTTACCCCAAAACACTTCAGGTTAAACATTCAGTTTCCTGTGGAATACGTGTAAATCCTGAATATTCTGATGTTGGAACTGAAATATACAATCCAAGTGCTGCCGGTTCACGACTGGGTGTGGGAAGCACTGAATTTCCTGATGAATTGCCTGAAGGAATTGAAGGAATTCATTTCCATGTGTTATGTGAATCGGATTCCTATAGCCTTGAAAAGGTTCTTGAAAATCTGGAGGCCCGTTTTGAAAAACATCTCCACCATGTAAAATGGGTGAATATGGGGGGAGGTCATTTAATGACCCGTGAAGGATACGATCATCGGCATCTGATTCATTTACTTTCAAAATTCCGCAAAAAATACAATGTGAAGGTGATACTTGAACCAGGCAGTGCTATCGCATGGGAAACAGGTGTTCTGATTTCAAAAGTAATGGATATCGTGGAACATAGAGGAATAAAAACAGCTATTCTCAATGTTTCTTTTACAGCCCATATGCCCGATACACTTGAAATGCCCTACCGTCCGGCAATCTTTGGGGCTAAAGACCCTGATGAAAACAGCATATATATGTATCGGCTGGGAGGAGTAAGCTGTTTGGCCGGCGATTATATGGAAGCCTACGATTTTGGCCATGAGTTGAAACCTGGTGACCTGGTTATTTTTAAAGATATGATTCACTACACGATGGTTAAAACTACTATGTTTAATGGTGTAAATCATCCTATTATTGCAATTTGGACAGAAAGCAATCATCTCAAGGTCATCAGAGAATTTCATTATGAAGACTTTAAACGGAGGTTATCATAAACAGTTTTACTTCTTGCCAATTTTTCGGATTTAAATTTTTTTGAGTCTGAAAACTTACGTTAATTTTCACCAAAATTGAAGCTGCTTGGATACTTTGCAAAGAAATAAACCCGCCTACTATTAACAATTGTTAAGATCCTCGGTTAATATTCGTTTCATATATATTTTGATTGCATTATTTGAGATAGAATAAATATTTCGTACATTTGTAATTACCAGATGAGTGATAAAAGGCTGCTCTGAAAAATGTGGAAATAGAGAACGTAGCTTAGTTGAAACGGGAACTTTTTCTTACCTACCTTTTGGAAGGCACAAAGTAAGAGCCGAAGTATGAACCGGACGGTATAAAAACCTGCGGTTTGTTCAATCACTTAAAGAATTTTAAAACGTTCTTTTTTAGATTGAGTCATTAGGCAGAAGGCATTTTTAAAAAGGGGAAAACTTTTTTAAGGCCCTACTGCACAGGTTAAGGACGGATAAAACTGAAATTCCTGCTTGCAATGGTTAATTCTTTTGGAATATGCCATAGGCACTAAAATGACACTTCGTCCGTGAAGGTAATCCGGAAAACCGAACGGACTGCTCAACAATTTTTACTGTAGAAAGTGAAACTGATGAGTATTGGGCATTGTTGCATCTTAACAGGTTAAACAATGCCGGCCATAATAACTGTAGTCTGGCACTTGAGAAATTAATTTGGCTTAGGTGAATGGGAATTATTCAAAAAAGAATGATTCCCATTTATGTTTTAATGAAGTATATAAACTTCAACATAAGCTGTTGGATGATAACCCTAAGCGATGAACATGTGCTAATCAGCCTAAATGATATTAAAAGAAAAAAAACAATAACCTGGCCCCTTCAAACTCTTATTATATCCCCAGAATCAAAATTTGTAATATATTTGTATGGAGTGGATGGGAAAAAAGTAATAATTGGCTTTTAACTTTTAAAAGTTCTAATTTCTGGGGCAGATAATGTATGAAAAGAATTTTGGTAATTGATGATGATACATTTATGTGTGATTTATTGGTAAATCACCTAAATCAGAGTGGTTTTGAAGCACAGGGCACCTATTCCGGAAAAAATGGGGTGAAATTAGTGGAAAATAATCATTTTGATGTGGTTTTATGTGATTATCGCTTGCCAAATACAGACGGATATGAGGTTCTAAAACAAATAAAAGAAAAAAAACCGTTAATACCGGTTATAATAATGACAGCCTATGCAGAAATTAAAATGGCTGTTAAGCTTATCAAATCGGGCGCTTTCGATTATGTAACAAAACCCGTTCAGCCAGAAGAAATAAAAATATTGATCCACAAAGCACTGGAATCAAGGGAAGGGAAAGAAACCCAAACGGATTTCAAAAATAGTTTTGTTACAGGTACCAGCAAAGAAATCAAAGAGGTAATGAAACTGGTTAAAGTAGTTGCACCTACTGATTTAACAGTTTTAATTGAAGGGGAAACCGGATCGGGAAAGGAATACATAGCCAAAGCTATCCATTATGCAAGTGCCCGCAACAAAAAACCTTTTATTGCTGTCGATTGCGGAGCTATTCCAAAAGACCTTGCCAATAGTGAACTTTTCGGGCATATCAAAGGGTCGTTTACGGGAGCCATCAACAATAAAATGGGGTATTTTGAACAAGCAAAGGGAGGTACCCTTTTTTTAGATGAGGTCGGAAACCTGCCATACGAGAACCAGATAAAACTTTTAAGAGCACTGCAGGAAAGATTTATAAACAGAGTCGGTGATAATAAAGTCATTAAAGTAGATGTTCGAATTATTACAGCCTCAAATGAAGACCTGCAAAAACTGGTAGAAGCAAACGAATTTCGAGAAGATTTATTTCACAGGCTTAATGCCTTTAAAATCCCTTTACCGGCTTTAAGGGATCGTGGTGATGACATCATGGAATTTGCTCAGTTTTTTATTGAAAAAGCAAACAAAGCATTCAATAAATCAATCCTTGGCTTCGATGATGAAACAAAAGCCCTTGTTTATAAATACGACTGGCATGGGAACATCAGGGAATTGCAAAATGTCATCAACCGCGCTGTGCTTCTATCACAGGGAGATACAATAAAGCCCGAAGTAATGCCCGGCGAAATCAGATTCTATAGTATGCATTCAGGGGTAAAAAATGACCATTCTGCAATCCGCAGTGAAATAACTGAACTGAAACAAGCTACCCTTGTAACAGAAAAAGAAGTTATTATCAATGCTCTTATTGAATCCAATTACAATAAAAGCAAGGCTGCGAAAATGTTAAACATCGACCGCAAAACCCTTTACAATAAAATAAAACAATACGAAATAGAAATCCTGAAATAATCAAATATATTCTTATCATCCTTTAGTTTGAGAAGAAGCTTCCAGTTTCACTTATACATTGTAGACTTTTAACCTCAGTTGTGGATTAATTCATCAAATCTTTAATTGTCAGTTATTTTCTTTTTTACCTGCAAATTACCTCTTTATGCCCTTTTTTAGTCATTTGCTTAAAAACGGCATAAATTTTTCATTTCACATCACACATATATTTACAGTTGGTAAAAAATTCTATGCATCAAATAATAAAATCTTTATACTATGCAAAATTATCATGAACCTCCATCAGAGCTATCTGAAGAAACCAGAGACTATTCCCGCGCTCTAATCTCATTGAAGGAAGAAATTGAAGCCATTGATTGGTACAATCAAAGGATAAATGCAACCGCCAACCAACAGTTAAAAAAAATTCTAAAACATAATCTTGAGGAGGAAATTGAACATGCATGCATGGTCCTTGAGTGGCTAAGAAGAAATATGGAAGGATGGGATGAAAAGCTTCAACAATATTTATTTACAGAAAAAGACATAGTAAAAATAGAAGATGATTAATAAAAAGTAAGGCAATGAATATTCTTAAAAAATCAATTGCACCAATCACAGATGCTACATGGACAGAGATCAAAGAAAGAACAAAGCAAATTCTTGATCTAAATTTAACAGCCCGAAAGTTCATTGATGTTGATGGGCCCAATGGATTAAAACAGGGAGGAGTTTCGACAGGACGGCTTATCATGCCAGGAGATCATTCCGATAGTGGAATAAACTATGGCATCAGGGAATTACTTCCCATGGTTGAGGTACGAAGGCCTTTTGAGTTGGATTTATGGGAGCTCGATAATCTGGAAAGAGGAGCAAAAGATATTGATCTTTCTTCATTGGAAGAAGCAGCTAAAGAAATTTCATTATTCGAAGAAAGAGCCATTTACCAAGGCTTTGAACCTGCAGGCATAAAGGGATTACGTGAATCGGCAGAAGCTGAACCGGTAATTATTCCTGAAAATATAAATGCTTTTTTAAAAGAAATCGGAAATCAGATTCTTTTGCTGGATCGAAAAGCAGTTGAAGGACCCTATTCTCTTGTTATTACAGAAAAAGAATGGATTAACCTGATAAATCTTTCTCAAGGATATCCTGTGTTGTTGCAATTGAAGGAAATTCTTGGCGGACAGGTTTTTATTAATCACTCCAATCATAACTCGTTTCTTGTGTCAAATCGCGGAGGCGATTATGAACTTGTTTTAGGTCAGGATGTTTCTCTTGGATATGATGGACATGATTCCAGAAAAGTAAAATTATATTTCACTGAATCTTTTACGTTCAGAGTTTTAAGTCCTGAAGCAGTTGTTGTTTTTAACAGTTGAGCATGAAATTATTGCTTAAAAAAAATATTCCTGTATTTAGCCGGAAGAAAGCATGCCATCAGTTCTTATAAAAAATTAAAAGTATGAAAGTAGTTACCATCACAATGAACCCGGTACTCGATTCATCAACCGCCGCTAAAGCTGTGGTTCCTTTAAAAAAAACACGCTGTGAACCACCTGTATTTGAACCGGGGGGAGGTGGTATTAATGTTTCAAGGGCATTAAAAAAACTAGGTTGCAATTCAATTGCTATTTTTATTTCAGGAGGAAAAAATGGATTTAAATTACAGCAACTTTTAAAAGAGGAAAATATCAATTTTGAGGTGGTGGAATCAGATGAAAACACCCGGGAAAATATTATGGTAGTGGATAAAAAGACAGGTGAACACTACCGGTTTGTGATGCCAGGCCCAAATATTAAAGAAAATGAATGGCAGAAAGTTCTATCATTATTAAATGAGGTATCACCTAAACCCGACTATCTAGTTGCAAGCGGAAGTCTGCCCCCAGGGGTTCCCGATGATTTTTATGCGCGCGTTGCTGTATGGTCTAAAGAAAATGACGTTAAGATGGTTCTTGATACTTCAGGACCATCTTTAAAACTGGCTTTGAAAGAAGGTGTTTATCTGGCAAAACCTAATTTGCGCGAACTGGGAGAAATGTTAAATAAAGAAGAATTAACCGGAATGGAGCTGGATGATGCAGCAAAAGAGATACTTTCAAAAGGATACAGCAGATTTCTGGTCGTTTCACTTGGAGCAAAGGGAGCATTGCTCGCCAGAAAAAACTGTTTGGAATATGTAATCCCTCCGGTTATGCCTGTTGACAGTGCAGTTGGAGCAGGCGATTCAATGGTGGCAGGTATTATTTGCGGATGTCTTAAGGGATATTGGCCGGAGAAAGCATTCCGTTATGGCGTAGCAGCAGGAACTGCTGCTACTATGACCCCTGGTTCAGAATTGTGCAGAAAGTATGATACTGACAAAATATTCGAATGGTTAAATATTGATCGTGAAAATGATGACTGATAATTTAATTCCTTTCCTGTTTTTTTTGCAGAAAAATTCCCCATTAGTGCGACTTATTTCATCATTTTATTTTTCAGTAAATCCTTTCTTATCCCTCAATACCTGATGAACTTGCTTATAAGGTGGAATTAAGTTTTTTGGCATAATTTTAACTAAATGAAATCATAAAGGTTTCTAACAAATGAAAATTTAAATCATATATAATTTTTAAAAATCGTTCTAAAATGAAAAACAGAAAAGCTTTGGCAAAATGGGAAGGAAATTTAAAAAACGGAACCGGATCCCTAAAACTGGACTCGGTTGATCAGAAACTGGCTTACAACTTTGTTTCCCGATTTGAAGAAGGCAATCAAACAAATCCCGAAGAATTAATTGCTGCCGCTCATGCCGGTTGCTATTCAATGGCATTATCAGGCTTACTGACAGAAGAAGGATTTGAGCCTGAATCTATTGAGACGGTTTCAAAAGTAACACTTGAAAAAGTGGATAATGGATTTAAAATCAGCAAAAGTGCTTTAAAAACAGAAGCCAAAGTACCCGGTATCGATAAAGAACTGTTTGAAAAACTGGCAGAAAAAGCCAAGGCAAATTGTCCTGTTTCGAAAGCATTATCGGCACTGGAAATAACTCTGGAAACACATCTTAATATTTAATAATTATGAAAAAATATAAATTGCCTTTTATTTCAGCAGTTGCAGGAAGTATTATAACTGTTGCGTTATTAATTGCCCTTGGAGTGACCAAATCTGATGTTGTGAAAGTCGATCACTACATGGATAGTCCCATAACAAAATCTTTATATGCCATGAATCAGGATGGCGATATGGTGGCACTTAATTTTACTGAAATTTCCAAAAAAGTTATGGATGCAGTTGTGCATATCAGTTCCATTCAAACAGTTAGTGCAGACCGGGGGTACCAACAGCTGCCCGACCCTTTCAGAGAGTTTTTCGGTGAAGAATTTTTCAGACGCTATAATGAACAGCAGGGAGAAAGACAGGAAGGCCCGCCACGCCAACGGCAGCAACCTCAAAGGACAGCCACCGGATCGGGTGTAATCATTAATTCCGACGGTTATATTGTTACCAATAATCATGTGGTTGAAAATGCTGACGAAATTCAGGTAGCCCTGCACGATAATCGAACTTATACAGCTTCAATAATCGGCACAGATCCAACTACCGATCTTGCATTGATTAAAATTAATGAAACCGATCTTACTTCCATACCTATGGTTAACTCCGATGAAATTGAAGTAGGTGAATGGGTACTGGCTGTCGGGAATCCCTTCAACCTGAATTCCACAGTAACAGCCGGAATTGTAAGCGCTAAATCGAGAAACATTAATATTCTGAGCGCTGAATATGCCATTGAGGCATTTATACAAACCGATGCGGCAATTAACCCCGGAAACAGCGGTGGAGCCCTGGTTAATATGCAGGGAGGCCTTGTTGGTGTAAATACAGCCATCGCAAGTCCCACAGGAGCATATTCAGGATACGGCTTTGCAGTTCCTTCAAATCTGGTTAATAAGGTAGTCGGCGACCTTTTGGAATTTGGAACTGTGCAGCGGGGGTATCTGGGTGTGTCTATCAGAGATATTACAGGTGATTTTGCCAAAGACAAAGGTCTTAATGTTACTACAGGTGTTTATGTCGATAGTGTAATTGCACAAAGTGCCGCCGATAAGGCAGGACTTCAAAGCGGTGACGTAATTACCGAAATTAAAGGCCGCACCATATCCCAATCGTCGCAGCTGCAGGAAATGGTAGCCCGGCAAAGACCCGGAGATGAAGTTGAAATGAAAATTCTCCGCGATGGAAAGACCATCAGTCGCACAGCAACACTTCAATCCATAGAGGGGACAACTAAATTAGCCTCCACAGAAAGAGGTGAAATGATGTCGACTCTGGGCGCTGAACTCAAAAGCATTGAAAAAGAAGATGCCCAAAAACTCAATATTAACGGGGGCGTCAAAATAACCAGGTTGTATGCCGGTAAATTGAGAAGTGAAACTGAAATCATGGAAGGTTTTATTATATTACGAATTAACGGGCAAGATGTCCGGTCTCCTGAAGATGTATCAAAAATTTTAGAAGACACCAAAGGTGGCGTAATGATTGAAGGTATTTATCCGGATGAACCCAGAAAAACCAAATATTATGCTTTTGGCATGTAAAACTCAGAATTAAAATAATTTCTATGTTCAGAATATTGGAATTTACAAAAGATGATGTCGTTGCCATTCATGCAGAAGGGAAGATCACTAAAAATGATTATGAGAAAATAAACCCGGTGATTGATAAAACGCTAAGGGAAAATGATCATGTAAAGCTGTTCATTGAAATGGATGAAGTTGAAACAATAAAACCTGATGCATTTATAGAAGATGTAAAGGCATATCTTAAAAATTTTAATAAAATAGAAAAAGTTGCCGTAACAGGCGACAGCAGCTGGCAGAAAATTATTTCCGGCATTACAAGTCCGTTTATTTCAGGAAAGGTAAAATATTTTCCTAAAAATCAATGGCTAAAAGCTAAGGGCTGGATTCAAAAGTAGCATATTTTAATAACAGAATATTGCTTCCAGTGAATCCTTTTTTAAATAATACATGATGAAAGGATGATTGTCATATTCGGGAAATATTCTAAGCCCGGTGTGACAATGATCCTTTTGTTTTGTTATAATTTTCAACCATAATTAACTTTGTTTGATGAATCAAAAAATAAAAATGCAGAAATTCGGAATGAAAGCCATTATTATTGATATGAGTGAAGTACTGGTTCATACTGCACGAATCAATCAGAATGCCTGGGAAACGGTTTTCAATGATCTTCTAAATAAAAATAATGTAATGCAGCCGTTTACCATTGAGGATTATAATACATTCATCGAAGGGAAACCTAAATTTGAAAGGGTGCAAAACTTCCTGAATTCGCAAAACATCAACCTGCCATTTGGCAGTCAAAGCGAATCAACAGAAAAAGATACAATTTGCAGCCTGGAGAAAAGGAAATCAAAAATTTTTTCCCATCTGCTGAAAGAAAATGAACTTCAGTTCTATGAAAAGGCATTGGAAAAAATAAAATACTGGAAAGAAAAAGGACTGAAAACGGCAATTGTTTCTTCAGATGAAACATTTAAAAAATCACTGAATGCATCGGTAATAAATAATTTATTCGATGTAAAAATCGATGGTCATGCTTCCCGTAAAAAAGGACTGAAAGAAAAGCCGGAAGCCGATCTCTATATTGAAGCTACAAAAAAACTGGGAGTTGATGCCGAATCATGTGTTCTTTTCGATGATTCAGTTCCAGGGCTTCAGGCAGGAAGTAAAGGAAATTTTGGGTTGGTTATTGGTGTTAGCCGAAGAGAAAATCGAAAGTTACTAAGCGAAAATGGGGCAGATTTAGTTATTGATAATTTTGATGAACTGGATCTGATAAATGACCCGGATATTAAAACCTGGTTTAATCAATCAATTCCCCCTTTTGCATCGCAATATGTAGAAATTGGAAAAGCAGTCTATAATAAAACACCTGTTCTTTTTCTTGATTACGATGGAACCCTCACTTCTATCGTACAACATCCGGAAGCTGCTGTTATCTCAAAAGAGATGTATGAGGTTCTAAATGAGTGTGCAGCAAAATTCAAAGTAGCAGCAGTGAGTGGCAGAGATATGGATGACCTGAAGTCGAGAATAAAACTGGAAAATATGATTTATGCTGGAAGCCATGGGTTTCGGATTTCAGGTCCCGATGGATTGTATATGGAGCATGATAAATCGGAGGAAATATTACCTGTACTGGATAAGATGGAGAAAAAGTTAAATCAGGTATTTCTGAATTCTATTGAAGGTTTGCAGATTGAAAGAAAACGCTATGCCATAGCCATTCATTATCGAAATTCGAGAGAAAAAGATATCCCATATATTAAAAATATGGTATATGAAACAACAAAAAATTCAGAAGGCTTTAAGGTAGGCGAAGGAAAAAAAATACTTGAAATAAAGCCCGATATCAATTGGCATAAGGGAAAGGCTGTACTGTGGATTTTAGATAAACTAGGATTAACTGATCCCAATAAATTTATACCCATTTACATTGGAGATGATGTAACTGATGAAGATGCATATAAGGCATTAAAAGGCCGTGGAATAGGCATACAGGTTGGTCCGGGAGCGGCAACTACTGCCGCACAATACAGGTTCAAGAATGTTTACCAGGTTCGAATATTTCTAAAAGAATTGGCCAATTACCTGGCTTAAGCATTCTTTTGGAGTTTTCCGGTTTTATATATCGGTTAATAAATCAATAGATGTAAAGCCTTTTTTTGTAGCATGATGAGCTGCCTCACTGGTTTCCTTTACTTCCAAATAGGTAGTATTTACCTTTGCCAGCTTCTTATATAAATTTTCTTCATTTTCGGCAAAGCTTCTCGAACGTATTCTTCGTATGTATATAGCTTCCACACGTCCTGGAAATTCAAGTGCAATCCTCGAATAAATAGAAGGATCAAGCTGCCCGCTATCTCCTATCAGTATGAATCTGGGATTAGGATAAAATTTCATCAAAGATGCAATTTTATCGTATTTATGCTCATGACTTCCTCCTCCCGATTTCCAGAATTTATAAATGGAGTATGTTAATGTGCGCAGCAGAAAAACACCTTTCGGAATTTTATTTATAGTAAAAAAATCTTCCAAAAGGTCGTATAAATTCCATTCACTGCTCGAAACGTAAAAAAAAGGATTATTTTCCTGTTTTTCTTTTCCTTCGGCCAAAGCATGATAAAATATTTCGACATTGGAAAAATGACTCCGTGTTAGGGCATTCTTAAAAAGCATAAGGCGCAGTTTTCTCAATGTTTGCGTTGAATGCGACACCATCACTGTATCATCGATATCGGAAACAATAATGCGGCTCTGATTTGCCGGAACAATACGAACTTCACCCGTAGCATATATGGCAGGCTGGTCATCAATAATTTCATCGAGCAGCTCGAAATGCACCGTATGCCACTCCTTGTTGAGCAATATTTTCGATTTGTCGGTAAAATGAAAATGAAAATCAAAAAAACCCAAATCATCAGTTTCCATTATAGAAATACTTCCCAAAAATTCAGCCTTTACCTTAACTCCAGGTATCTCATCACTCGAAAACCGTTTAATGGTTGCCAGCAAATTATGCCAAAATTGTTGTTTATCTTTAGGCTTGGAAAGTCCTTTATCTTCAATTACCATTCCCCGTATAAAAACATCTGTCTCATTTCCATATCCCCGGTAAGGAACAATACGTGGTATATCGAGCCAACCTGCTTTCTGTTTTAAAAATACTTTTATCCAGCGTAATGGTTTTTTTATTTCTTTAAATACAGGTTTTAAAATTTTCATTTTGAAATACGAGAATTTAAACTAAGACGAATTATTCAACTTCCGGACCAAATAAATTGACTGTATCTTAAATCATCTGACCTCAGAAAATAATAATCCTATAAAAAACAACAACTTAAATCAATTGCTGTTCAGTATAATTAAAAAAATCTGCAGCCGGATATTTATGTTTAAGAAACATATGTGCTAAAAGATAATTATTGTTCCCGATCTCCCCTCCATTGTGTTAAGGTTTAAGGAAGATCAACTCCTTATTTAATTCAGTATAAACTCATTTATAATTCAATGTATATTCAATTATAATTGAGTTTACATTGAATTATAAATTGAGTTTACATTGAATTTACATTGAGTTTAATAAGGCGAAGGTATGATGTGGGTAAGGTTTATAATTAGCTTTTGCAGGAATAAAAAACACAAATACATTTATTTGAAAACCATGCAACAAAAGATATAACCACCCCAAAAGCTTGTTTTGAAGCGGTTATTGATCAAACGGATTTTGATGTTTACTTGTAAATTAGTGGATAAGGGCCGGTAAACTTTGATTCTTTTCGAAATCAAATGTAACAGGAACAACTGCCAGTGAAGCCATATAATATAATTGCTGTTTTTGTTATCAATAATTTTTTTATGACATTAATTTATAAAGATTAAAAACAATCTATTTCCTGATAAATATTGAAAATATCATGTCATTATGCTAAAATATCATATAAAACGATTGAATAACTGAAGGTTACATGATCCATAGTCATTATTTGGCTGCCTTCCTTTAACAGAGCTCTATACATATATTTACATGAGGTTTAAATGCTGTAGATATGTCCAAAATAAAATAAAGGGGGAATGTTTTGAACGAAAAGTTGATGTAAAAAGACATCAGTGGAAGACATTCCCCGAAGTGAGATGTTTTTCTACAATGCACAATCTGAATTAATTACCTAAAAGCATTCCGATAATTATCAACATCAACAGAAATATAAGAAGAAACCAAAAAAAGGTACCAAGAGCCACTGCTGCAGCTTCATCTTTTGTAGCTTCTCTTTCTTCATCCATTTCACTACGGGCTCTTGGACTTGGGGTTGTAGCAGCCAGCAATAAGGCAATTACCAGACCTGCGGCTATTGGAGGCACCCAATAAATATCAGCAAAATAGGGGCCTACTGGCGATATCCAGATATCGGCGGCAAAAATGCCCAATAATACAATTATAAAAAATGCCCAAAAACTTCCCCAGGGGCCACTAACACGTAGCAAAAACCTGAAAAATAATGTAATCAGGAAAGCAATTACCATCAAATAAAGTACTCCCCAAAATATACCATTCATAATAACTATTTTTTGTTTAGATCATATAAAGGGTAAATTTCGTGCCATGATATAAAGGTTTTTGTATTTTTCAGGTTATACGAAATTTTTTTGGAACAAAATTTTCTCATATCGGTTGTAGTTTCAAACAGGTTAAATGAAAAATGAATATAAATGAATATACTGATTACCGGCACTAACTCCGGCTTAGGTTTTGGACTTACAAAACATTACCTAAAAAATGGGCATACGGTTTACGGCATCAGCAGAAAATTGAACGAAGAACTAAAAGATTTTGATAATTTCCGGTTTTTGTTTCAGGATATTTCCAAATTCAACGAAATTGAAACCAATCTTATTTCCTTTCTTAATAAGCTGGAGGTTCTTGATTTAGTAATATTAAATGCAGGTATTCTTAGTGAAGTCAAAGATTTAAAAGATACCAGCCTTGATGAAATCCAGAGAGTAATGAATGTGAATGTATGGTCAAATAAAGTGTTGATTGATATACTTTTCATTCATGTGCATCACATTCACCAGATAGTAGCTATATCTTCGGGTGCTGCAGTTTCCGGTTCACGAGGGTGGAATGCCTATTCTCTTTCTAAAGCTACTCTAAACATGCTCATCCGCCTTTATGCAAAGGAGCACACCCAAACTCATTTTTCTGCACTGGCTCCAGGACTTATCATAAGCAAAATGCAGGATTACATTTATGCTTTAACGGAAAATGAACATTTCCCGGTTGTAAAACGGCTAAAAGAACAACGCAATTCAGGTCAGATGTATGAACCTGAAGCAGCAGCAGAAATAAATGCAGCAGCCATAAAAAAAGCAAAAGAATATAAAAGCGGTTCATTTCTGGATTCCAGAAACATGTGATTTCTTATTCCGCCACTCCGATCACACCACAAGCAACTCTCCCTCCGGCATCGCCGGTTGGCTGTGAAGTTAAATCATCTTCACCGGCATGAACAACAACAGCACGGCCGATAATAGAGTTTTCTCCACTAAAAGAAATCACCGAATCCTCCAATTCCAGATGTGCATTTCCATCATCTCCTGCTTCAATATTACCCAAGTCTCCGACATGTCTTTCCTCATCTTCGGGGCCCCCATGCTTGCTGCCATCCGGATTTAAATGACCTCCTGCTGAAGTGCCATCGGGAGCTGAACAATCACCCTTTTCATGGATATGAAATCCATGCTTTCCGGGAGTCAATCCTTCAAGTTCTGCTACTACCCTGATGGAAGAACCATTCCGGGTAAAAGTTACTGTTCCTTTAACATCATTCCCTTCAGTAGGATGCAATACACAAATTGCTTTTTCAATTTCCTGTACGGGTTCTTCAGAAACATTCATTTCCTGATTTTCAGCAACTTCCTGATTTTGCTGAGGACTGGTGTTACATGCCTGAAGGGTAACAAACAGCATTGCAAATAGCAGTACGGTATTCTTCTTATTTTTAATTTTCATAATACTTATTATTTATTCATTATTGGAAAAAAATTCATTTATCCGTTTATACTTGAAATTCTTTATACCTCCCGGCAAAACAGTGTAACAATAAAAAATTGGGATAAAGGCATTTAATTTTTCAGCCGAATGTAAAATTGCGATGGAATTAAAATAAATTTTTTCCTGTTCAATTAATACCAATAGCATTTTGTCAACCTGAGATAAGCTGTACCTTGCAAGCAACTCTTTACTTTCATCCGAATAAATTGAAATAAAATTAAATTTATTATATCCGCCACTCTTATAGATTAATTTCATGATTTTACAGCAAAACGGGCTTTTGTTGTCTATTAGCATCACCGGCTTATCTTCCATGGTTTTCATTCTAATTGTTATTCAATGGTAATCTCATCTATAACATTAACAACCCCGCGGGTATAATTTGCCAAATCCATTGCCTCTCTCTTAATTGCATAATTTGCAACACTACCCGACAAACGGACAATACCTCTGCTTGCAGTAATTTCAATCTTATCCTCATCAATTAAAATGCTTCGCTCAAAGGCAGCGCTCAAATTGTTTTCAATCTCCTTATCTTCAACAGTTTTTACCAGTTCTACCCCAAGCTGATTTTCTACTCCAACCACCCCGTGTGTATTGTTAGCCAAATCTTCTGCTTCAAACTTTTCCCAGAAAGAAGGAACCTTCCCTTTAAGTTTAACAACCCGTTGATGGGTTTCGACTTCAATTCCTGATGAATCGATGCGGCTGTTCCAATGGAGTGAATCGACAATATTTTGGGAAATCTGGTCATCACCCGGAAGAGAAGATTCTTCAGCAAAATGCACATCAAGATTATTTTCCACATGTTTTACTCCCGGAACAAGATATGCATCACGGGAAGCGGCAACCTTAGCCGCATAGCTGTTCACATACCCTTCCATAAATACATGGTTCTCTGAAACTTTAACAGATATATTTGAATCATCCACACTATCATCCCACTTCAGTTGATTTACAACATCTTTGGTAATAATATCAGCAACAATTGGATCCATAATCCTACTCTTTTTAGATTTAACAAAGTATTTTCTAAAATTATGCCACTATATCCAAGTTGGATAATTAGAACCCAATTTGAGAGTTTCAGAGGGTTATGCTAATTGTAAAGTATCGGGGAAGGAATTAATAGTGTAAAAACACCCCATATTATGTGGAAAAAATAAACACATAAACCCTGCAACAAAGTAGTTATTTTGCTGCTGACAGGAAATGAGCCGGCGAGGGTATTGTTAACCCTTATTTATCATCTTCTTACCTTCTTTCTAAAAAATGAATACACTTCTTCTTCGTGTTCGTGCGACCAGTCTTTTGATGAGTCGTATTCAGGGGCATTTTTAATTTCCTCTTTGGGCAAATTAATTCTGACTTCCTTATCCATAAAGCTGATTTCCTCCAGCAGTTCAACTGGAATAACTACCTCCTTACTCCATGGAGTAAGGTTTTTGGTATCGATGACAGCAAAAACGATTTGCCAGGTGTTGTCGTCAATAATAAGATCGTCAATATGACCAAACTGATCGTCGGAAGCTTTAATGTAATAGCCACTAACCTCACTGAAACTTCTTAAATTAGTGGATTCTTCATTTTCATCACCTGTCCTTCTGGGAGTTTTGAATGGATAATCAGGGCCGAGCAATGATTCTCTTCCGGCATATCCTGCAACAGCTTCCGGCCAATAAGGCTGCACCTGATAATGAGCGAGTAATTGTGTTTCATATTGTCTTGATACGGGCATATCATGATCCAGACCCGGAGAATTTTCAATCTCCTTTATTGTTAAATGAACCGGAAAGTGCTTTTCATCCCACAATGGCTTACCAAGTTGATCCCGGGGAATAAGCACGCGTTTTTCAGAAAAAAAATTTCCAAGATCAGCCTCCAGGTATCTTATAACCCAGGTTTCATCGTCGAATAAAAAATTTTTTACTTTTCCCTTATCTCCGTCAGTTGCCTGTAAGGTGAATTTTTTAAGCCTTTTTAAACTTTGTTTCATTGCGTATCATTTTTAAAAATTATTGATTCAGATTATATCATTTTCTATAAAAATATAGGGTAGGAATGTTTGTTTCTTGGATAATTTTTCCAACAACCTCAGTTTTAAAATTTTTCTGAAAAGGGTTTATCTTTTGCTGAAACAACATAATCAAATCCGGTTCATTCCTGATGCTGTATTCTATCAAAGCATCCGAGAAATCATTTCCCTTAAGCACCTCAGCGCTTATTTTTGCGGGCAAAAATTTATCCTTAGCCACTTTTTCCCAGGAACTGCTTTTAGAATCCAACTCGAGATACTCCTTTTCATCAGCAATAGAAACAGCATTAATAAGCGGGTTAAATGCTTCGAAGAAAAATCTAAGTTCAGAATATTTATCAAGCTCTTTGGAATCAAAATTTACAGGATGCAGTATTTTTTTATATTCCGTGAACTCTTTTCCTGGAGGCACAAGGATACAAATGGCTTTTGAATCCTTAATCATATCGAAAATTTCAATAGTAGATTCAAAGATGGCTCCATCCGCTTCTGCACTTACAACAACCAAACATGATGTTTCTTCCTTCATCATTTTTTCAATTTCATCTTCTATGCTGCCAGTTTTAACTACAGTATCAACTTTCAGCGGATAAAATATACGTGAAGTTTCACTGCTTAAAAAGCTATCAAGATCTGTATTTGCACGTGTAACTTCTTTTTTGGAAATTTCCTCATAACCCAAAGGTTCTCCGGGAGTAAGCGATTGTGAATCAGAATAAGAACTATATTTTGCCTGATTAATCCTGGGATCCACAACATGAATAACAACTGCTTCCGAATCCATTGCCCGGGCAAGTTTCAGCCCGTATGGAATAATAGATTGAGCACTTCCTTTTATGTCACTTATAATTATTGTTTTCATATCTTTTTTATGATTTTTTATGAGCTGCATGCCCATAGAAGAGTTCTGCAGCTTCCATCACTGTTTCACTTAAAGTAGGATGCGGGTGAATTGTACGTCCGATATCTTCAGCAGTAGCTCCCATCTCCATAGCAACCACCAGCTCAGCTATTAAATCGCCTGCATTCCTTCCAACAATTCCCGCTCCCAGAATTCTTTCGTTCTCAGGGTTAATAAGCAACTTAGTAAACCCACTGTTTTCGTTCATTGATATGGCCCGGCCAGAGGCAGCCCAAGGAAATTTTACCACTTTATATTGGATATTTTTTTCTTTTGCCTTCTTCTCTGTCAGTCCGCAAGTTGCAATGCCAGGTTCTGTATAAATTACAGCAGGTATAGCGCGGGCATCATTAATCGATTTTTTACCTGCAATTACTTCAGCAGCAATACGTCCCTCGTAACTTGCCTTATGGGCCAGCAATGGCGGACCGGTAACATCTCCGATGGCATAGATTCCTTTTTCTGAAGTCTGCTGTTTTTCGTTTACCAGTATAAAACCTTTTTTATCCACTTCCAACGAAAGATTCTCAAGTCCCAGATTTTTGGTATTAGGACCTACACCAATAGCAACCAAAACCTTATCGTACTTTTTTTTAAAAGTTTTATCGTCCTTATCTTTAAAAGTTACCAAAAGGTGATTTTCCTCTTTTTCAATATTCACAACCGAAGTTTCCATAAATGTATCTTTAAATATTTCTTTCCCTGCTTTTTTATGCTCCTGCACCAAATCGGCATCCAGTTCAGGCAAAAAGCTGCTGGTAAGTTCAGCTATGGAAATCTTCGAACCAAATTCATGGTAAATAGTAGCCATTTCTATTCCAATATATCCCCCGCCAACAATAAGCAATTGTTCCGGGATCTCCTTAAATTCAAGTGCTAGCTCCGAATTCAAAATATTGTTGTTTTTATAATCCAATCCGGGCAAACGTATATCCCGTCCACCAGTGGCAATAATAACATTATCAAACCGGATCTTCTCTGATTTTCCATCATCGGGCTTTACTTCAAGGGTTGTCTTATCTATAAATTTAGCGTACCCCCTGATGTAATTAATTTTACGTGCTTTCACCAGCTGACCAAGACCTTCAGTGAGTCTCCTGACCACTTTATCCTTCCATTTGGCAGCCTTTTTTACATCAATCTTCGGGGCAGAAAATCTTATTCCCAAATCAGCGGCCTCTTCAGCATCTTTTATTACACTTGTCAGGTACAATAAAGCTTTGGTTGGGATACATCCACGATAGAGACATACTCCTCCGGGATTTATTTCAGGATCGATCAATGTAACTTTCATTCCCAAATCGGCGGCCATAAATGCTGCCCGATATCCTCCGGGACCTGCACCAATAATTACCAACTCATGTTTTGTATCATCATTCATAAATAAATTATTAATGTAAAATTGCAAAAGGGTCTTCTATCACATCGCAAACCCACCGGAGGAAACGAGCACCGTCGGCTCCATCAATCACCCTGTGATCGTACGAAACAGAAAGCGGGATTATCATTCTTTTCATCAGTTCATCGCCATGGTAAACAGGTTTATATTCAGCTCTTGAAACACCCAGTATAGCTACCTGCGGAGGAAGCACAATAGGAGTAAATGCTGTGCCACCTATTCCACCAAGGTTCGATATTGTAAAATTTCCTCCCTGCATTTCATCGGGTGAAATCTTCTTTTCACGGGCTTTAGTTGCCAATTCATCCAGTTCAACTGATAATTGTATCAGTGATTTTGAATTTACATTTCGGATTACAGGCACAAGTAAACCCTGTGGGGTATCTACAGCCACTCCAATATTAAAATAATGTTTGAAGATAATTTCATCATTGTGGAGGCTGGCATTAAATTTAGGAAATTTCTGCAATGCAAAACCTGTTATTTTAAGCAGAATAGCGGTAACAGTAAGTTTAACTCCTTCTTTTTCTGCTTTCTCTTGATATTGTCTTCTGAAGTTTTCAAGGTGGGTAATATCCGCCTCGTCGAAATGTGTAACGTGGGGAATATTATGCCACGATTTAAGCACATTTTCTCCTGTGAGTTTGCGAATGGTTTTTATTTGTTCCCTCGAGACCGGGCCCCACTGAGAAAAATCCGGCAACTTTTTTTCGGTCTTCAGTTCTTCCTTTGCATCATCTTTCTTTGGTTTACCCGCATGTTCCTTCACATCATCGGCAGTAATCCGCTCTCCCGGTCCACTGCCTTTTACCTGTGTCAGGTCAACATCCATTTCTCTCGCAAGCCTTCTCACTGAGGGAGCGGCAGGCACCTCACTTAATTTTCTTCCCTGTTCAGGTTTTTTGTCCTTATCTTTCCGTTCGTCTTTTTCTACCTCTTCTGCATCAACATCTTCCTTCCCCTCTTCATCCTGTTTATCCTTCCCTTCTTCAACTTTTTTCTTATCTTCTTTTTCTTTATCGATATCTTTATCTTCTTCCTGACTTTCCTCTTTTACCTTATCTTCAGGCTTCACATTATCTTCATTTACCTGTCCTTCTTCATCCTCAGTCTCAATAATCATTATCACCTGATTAACTTTCACTTCATCTCCTTCTTTCACCTTTATTTCATCTACTATCCCTTCAAACTCTGATGGAATATCGGTAGAAGCTTTTTCGGTTTCGATTTCAACCAGCGGCTGATCAACCGACACTTTATCTCCTTTTGAAACAAGGACAGCGGCAATGGTTCCTTTTTCGACATTTTCTGCAATGTCAGGTACTTTTATTTCCTTCTTCATTTTTTTTTAAATTTATTAAAACTGCCACATTAACTCCAGCTCGTCAATGCTATTTACATACCGGTGAATCTTTTGTGAATTTTATATCCAGCTTTTCCTTTACATCATTCAGCAACTGCTTATCTATTTTCTTTTGTCGGTGAAGATTTTGCACGGCTGCCCAGACAATATGTCCGGCGCTTACCTCGAAATAATTACGTAATTCTTCCCTGCCTTCACTTAAACCAAAACCATCGGTTCCAAGGGCTACAAAACTTCCTGGGAACCATTTTGAAACAGAAAGCGGCAAAGCTTTTACATAGTCTGAAGCCGCAACAAAAATTCCTTCATCATTACCGGTGCATTTCTGGATGTAACATGTTTGATTTTTACTTTCCAGCCGGTTGTTCCGTTCTGTTTCAATTGCATCGTCATACAATCGCTTATAACTGGTTACACTCCAAACTTCCGGATGTATATCAAAATCTCTTAAAATTTCAGCAGCTTTCAGTGCTTCATTTAATATAGAACCACTTCCCAGCAAAAAAAGCTTATGTTTATTTTCCTTGCTGCTTTTAAATTTATACATGCCTTTAATAATAGCTTCTTCTATCCCTTTTTCCGAAGGCATACCCGGCATTTGATACTTCTCATTCATAACAGTGATGTAATAAATTACATCTTTACCATCCATATACATTTCCTTTAAACCATGGCGCACAATAACAGCAAGTTCATAAGCATAGGCAGGGTCATAAGCTCTGATGCAAGGAACAGGAAGAGCCAGTAAATGACTGTGCCCATCCTGGTGCTGTAATCCTTCTCCTGCAAGAGTTGTTCGGCCGGAAGTTCCGCCAATCATAAATCCTTTTGCCCGCGCATCAGCTGCTGCCCACATAAAATCGCCGGTACGTTGAAAGCCAAACATTGAATAAAAAACATAAAACGGAATACAATTTATTCCATGGGTTGAACCCGCTGTCCCGGCAGCAATAAATGAAGACATCGAACCAGCCTCTGTTATTCCTTCTTCCAGAATTGCACCATTTTTTGCTTCTTTGTAATAAAGCAGGCTTTCTTTATCAACAGGTTCATATAACTGTCCTGCGTGTGCATAAATTCCTACCTGTCTGAATAATGCATCCATACCAAATGTTCTTGATTCATCGGGAACTATTGGGACAACAAATTTTCCTACTTTTTTATCTTTCAACATATTGGAGATAATATGTACTACCGACATTGTTGTGGCAACTTCACGTTTGCCAGATCCTTTAAAAAAGTCATCAAATACTTTATCATCGGGCATATCAAAAGATTGTTTTTCAGTATTCCTTTTAGGCAGGTAACCTCCAAGTTTGCGACGCTGTTCTTTTAAATATTTAATTTCTTCACTGTTTTCATCGGGTTTGTAAAAAGGGGCAGTGGCAATTTCATCATCTGATATTGGTATGCTAAACCTATCGCGAAAATGAATTAACTCTTCTTCATTAAGTTTCTTTTGCTGATGGGTAACATTTCTTCCCTCCCCAGCTTCACCTAATCCGTAACCTTTAATAGTTTCTGCCAGAATAACACAAGGAGCATTTTTAGTTTCCTGTGCCATTTTATATGCATTATATACCTTTATTGGATCATGTCCACCCCGACGCAATTTTTCAAGCTCTTCATCACTCATATCCTTCACCATTTCGCGAAGTTCTTCATATTTACCAAAAAACTCCTTGCGGATATATTCTCCGTCGGCAATGGCATACCTCTGACGCTCACCATCTACCATTTCCCCTAAGCGTTTTTTAAGTATGCCCTTTTTATCTTTTTCCAGCAAGGCATCCCAGTTTTCCCCTAATATTACTTTTATTACAACCCATCCAGCTCCTTTAAATGCTGCTTCAAGTTCCTGGATTACAGAACTGTTTCCTCTAACTGGTCCGTCGAGTCGTTGCAGGTTGCAGTTTACCACAAAAATTAAATTATCGAGTTCTTCACGTGCTGCCAGAGTAAGCGCTCCCATTGCTTCCGGCTCATCCATTTCCCCATCGCCAAGGAAAGCCCACACCTTTTGGTTAGGGGCATTAAGTAGTCCCTTATCCTGAAGGTACATATTAAAACGGGCCTGGTAAATGGCCATTATTGGAGACAATCCCATTGAAACGGAAGGAAAGTTCCAGTAATCATTCATCAACCGTGGGTGAGGATAAGAAGGAAGACCTCCTTCGGGCTTTAATTCCCTTCTGAAGTTTTCAAGTAGTTTCTCCGAAATTCTTCCTTCCAGATAAGAGCGGGCATAAATTCCTGGAGAAGCATGCCCCTGATAATAAACCAAATCAGATGGAGATTTTCCATCTGGTCCCCTAAAAAAATGATTAAATCCTACTTCATATAAAGTAGCTGCAGATGCGTATGTTGATATATGACCACCAATACCATCTTCCTTTTTATTCGCCTGAACGACCATAGCCATGGCATTCCAGCGTATAAAACTTTTTATCTTTCTTTCAATCTCCCTGTTGCCCGGATATTCCGATTGCCTCGAAACAGGAATGGTATTAATATAAGGAGTATTAATTTTGGGCTTTAAGAATATTCCTTTTTCATAGGCTCTGGTTCTTAGTATTTCTAATAATTCTTCTACACGCGCTGCATCTTCATTTTTTATTATATAATCTATTGAATCAAGCCATTCCTGGTTCTCTAATTCTTTGATTTTATCTTTTTCAGACATTTAGTTTATTTTATTGAGGTAATTACATTGTTTTAATTAAACTCATTATGAAGAGGCAATAGTTATACCATTCGCCGGACCAGGAACCTTCACCAGCACTAATGTGAATATTCAGGCTGTGTGCCAATGCAGGTAATCGTTTTCTGAATATATGCCAGATATGGGTTTGTGGAATTGTTAAGAATAAATGAGGAAATTATTCCCCAATAATTAAATCGTCTAAATGAGAATGAAATCAATTTGAAGATAATATAAACATCGGGCATTTGTCATGTATTTTAATTGAATTTCCTTACCAGGAAGAACAAAATTGTGGAACGATATTTTCTTCACAGAAAGAAAAAATACAATGTTATGTATAAATTAGTTTTATTAAATCACGGCGAATGTGAATGGGACAGTGATAATATTTTCGTTGGCTGGACAGATGTGGGATTAACTGAAAAAGGCATAAAATCAGCTAAAAAAGCAGGCGATATTCTGACAGAGAACGGTTATTATCTGGAATACGCGTTTGTTTCTATGTTAAAAAGATCATTACAAACCTTATGGTATTCTTTGGAAAAGTCAGATCAATTGTGGATACCGTGGGAAAAATCGTGGAAGTTAAATGAAAGGCACTGGGGCGCCCTGCAGGGATTAAAAGAAGCTGAAGTAAACCAGGAGTATGGTGAAAAACAGGTAAAACAGTGGATGAATAGTTATCAGATTAAACCACCTCAGGTCGATATTCAAGATAAACGCTTCCCTGCGAATAATCACATGTATGTTGGAATTCCTGTTGATGAACTTCCTCATGGAGAAAGTATGGAAGAGGTAAAATTAAGAGTAGTTCAGTATTGGCTTGACATGATTAGCCCTGTAATAAAATCGAAAAAGAAAATCATAATTGTTTCCCACGAATACAGCATGAAGGCCCTGATAAAATATTTAGAAAAAATTTCAGACGACCAAGTCTCAACAATTTCTGTTGAAGCGGGAAAACCATTGATTTATGAACTTGATTCCAACCTTTTTCATCTGAATCATTATTACCTTGAATAAAGCATATGGTCAATTCACACGCCTATAATTTAAATATTTGTTTCACCACCTGAATGATAATTAATGTGGTTAAGCTAGCAGCACCAATAATTAGCCAGTACTGCAAAGCAAGTTTCTCAAATGACAGTGCATTACGGAAAAGGGGGATCAAATAGGCAGCAATCAAGGCGGAGAAACAAAATGCCAGTGCCATCCAAATAAACTTGTTTCTTACAACCTGATTTTTAAAAACATTTTCATTATGTTCCCGCATATTAAAAACATGCACCAGTTGTGAAATAGCAAGGCTAAAGAAAGTCACAGTGTTTGCAATTTCTTTCGATTGGTCGAAATACAACAGAACAAGCAGGTAAGCTCCTGTTATAACAACAGCCATAACCAAGCCATAAATTCCCATCGACAACCAGTTTCGTTTATTTATTATAGGCTCCTTCGGATCTTTGGGTTTGCGTTTCATTATGCTATCATCACCTTTCCCAAGCCCAAGAGCCAAAGCTGGGAATACATCCGACAGCAGGTTGAGAAACAGAAGCTGCAGTGGAAGTAATGGCAGGTAAAACAATGAGAAACTGATTCCTGCAATAATAAGGATTTCTGCAAAGTGATAAGAAAGCTGATAAACTATAAATTTACGAATATTTTCAAAGATGATGCGTCCTTCCTCCACTGCATTAACAATGGATGGAAACGCATCATCCTTTAATATCATATCGGCTACTTCGCGGGCCATTTGTGTTCCTCTTTTGCCCATTGCAATACCAATATCAGCTTTTTTAAGCGCGGGTGCGTCATTCACTCCGTCGCCTGTCATAGCGGTTATCTCTCCTTCTTTCTTATATTTTTCTACAATATTGTATTTTTGTTCCGGGTCGACCCGGGCAAAAAGATTTGAATTATAAACCTGATCTCCGTCTTCAGCAACCTCCTTTCCTTTCATCACTTCAATTTCATCAGAAAGTCCAACTTTCTCAGCTACATTTGCTGCTGTCCCCGGGTGATCTCCTGTTACCATTACAATTTTTATTCCTGCCTGCTTGCATTTTTCTATAGCATCCTTTATATCATTTTTTGCAGGATCTATAAAAGTAAGTAACCCGATAAAATTCATATCGCTAACAAAATCGGCTTCTTCAGCAACCTGATTCTTACTTCCCTTTTCTATTGTTTTATAAGAACAGGCAATTACCTTAAGACCTTTCCCTGAGAATTCTTCATTTCTTTCAACCCACTTTTTCTTAAATTCGTCTGAAATGTCTTTAAGCGCTCCATTTTCAAGATAGGATTTGCTTCGTGACAGGATAACTTCTGCAGCACCTTTACCTGAAACATACAAATCATCATCAACCTCATGAACAGTACCCATAAATTTTGATTCCGAATCAAAAGGATCTTCATTAATAAGTGGCAACTTTCTTAATTTTTTAATCTTATCGGATTTGTATTTATTGAAGGATTCCATCAGACTAACATCCAGTGGATCACCTTTATATTTGCCTTTCTCATCTTCATTGGCATCATTGCAAAATACCGATACCCGTAAAATATGCTTCAGGCATTCATTTTCCCCCGAATCATTACCTGCATCCCTTCTTTGTTTCCTGTCGGAGAGTTTTTTTACCTGAATGTCGTTACCCGGACATGCAATAGTTTCAAGAGTTAGCTTGTTTTCGGTAAGGGTACCTGTTTTATCTGTAAAAATCACTGTTGTTTCACCTAAGGTTTCAACTGCAGCCAGTTTTTTAACAAGTACATTCCGCTTTGCCAGCCGGAGCATTCCACGGGCTAGTGCTATACTTGCAACAATGGGTAATCCTTCAGGAATAGCGGCTACAGTCCAGGCAATTGCCGTTTGTAACATAAGATATATTTCTTTTCCCGATAGCCAACCAATGACAAAAAAAGCTGTCGCAAGTCCTGCAGTTACCCATATCAGGCGATGCGACAGCTTTCTCAATTTTATATTCAAAGGAATTTTATCTTTATCCTCTCTTTCTGCCATTTCTGAGATTTTGCCTATCTCCGTTGATTTTCCGGTTGAAGTGACCACTGCAACCGCTTTTCCGTTAGTAATGGCAGTACCTTTAAAAACCATATTGGTACGCCCGGCCAGTTCGGTATCTTTATCTACAGGTTCTTGATTTTTTTCTACCGGTATGGATTCCCCTGTAAGCGGAGACTCATCCACCTTTAGTTCCGTGATTGAAAAAATACGGGCATCGGCCGGAACAACATCACCGGCTTCCAACTCAAGTACATCCCCGGGAACAATATCTGCAGCATCAATATTAACTACGTCATTATTCCTTCTGACACGGGACTCTAGTCTGTCAAGTTTCTTCAGTGCCTTTATGGATGTACGTGCCTGGTACTCCATCCAGAATCCGATTCCGGTGTTTAATACGATAACAACAACTATTGCAATGGCTTCAGGAATATCACCAAATGCAAATGAAATTACAGTTGCACCGATCAATAAATAAATAATTGGATTATTTACCTGGTCGAGAAATAACCGGAACAGACTTTTCTGCTCTTTTCCTTCAATTACATTCTTACCCGATTTTTCCCGTTGCTTTTTAACTGCTTCGTCTGAAAGTCCTTCTTTTTTTGATCCCAACCTTGAAAAAACTTCATCCACTGAAAGCTCATGGGGATTCATTTCTTCTTTTTCACCCATATATGTATTTGTTGCATTAACAGTTGTTATCTCGTATAAAGTTAGCTTAGGTTTATTTTTAATTAGGGCCTGCTGAAAAATCTAAGCAGACCCTAATTAATGGAAAAGGAAAATAATTCAATTATTTTGTATCCATTGGGTTTTTAAAATCTACAGAACGTTCACGTTGCCTGAATTTCCCAGGTCGGGTTAAAGATCCTGCCTTAGAAAATGATTCTTCAAATGAATTAAAACTTCTGTAAATATTTCGCTCAAGTTCAGGCATTCGCTTCGAATCCGATGCATCAGAAGTTTCAATTTCATTAAACTGAACAAGAATATTATCACGAATCGATTCCAATTCAACAATAACATCCTGTAAGGCCACACTTTGTTCATTCAAATCATCTAGTCTTTCCTTTAAAACAATTATCCGGGAATTGACATCAGCTAATTTTTTGCTGAGCTCAATTTTTAATTCTTGTGTTTTCATATTTTCTACTTTTTATTTCACATAACCAATTCGAAATACATGCCATACTCACCGGGCTTCCTGGAAATAAATGCATAAAGTGTGATATTTCCTGCAAAACAACTTAATTATGAAAACATGTACTTCTATTATCCATTATGATTTGTAGAACGGCTACACAAAACATGCGTAGATAATCCACATTCATTATTGAATCAAAGAGGAATAAAAGCCTTTGAAATACAACAAATAAGCCTGTATTGGAATTTTTAAAAAGTATGGTATGTTTTTTTCTATGCAAACCTAAAATAATCTGAGTTTTAAAAATATTATGGATAATTTGAAAATGGATTTAAGTGAAAAAAAATGCAAACCATGCAGCGGAAAGGAAGAACCTCTTAAAAAGGATGAAATAACCAAAATGCTGGGGCAGATTAAAAATGGATGGCAAGTCACAGATGATAAAAGACTGAAAAATAATTATCCGTTTGAGAATTTTAAAAGAGGGATGGTATTTGTTCAGGATGTAGCAATGTTGGCCGAAGAAGAACAACATCATCCTGACATGTGTATTCATTACAGCAATGTCGAAGTTGAGCTGACGACTCATGCTATAGGTGGCCTGTCGGAAAATGATTTTATAATGGCTGCAAAAATTGATAACCTGTAAATACAAAAGAAAATAATAACAGTGCAATTTAATTATTGCAGAGAGGAAAGGTAGCATTTTCTTAAAGAGCGGCAGAGGTCGCTCTTTATTTTTCTTCCCATCCGAACTGCTCCATATTTTTAAAAGAGTTGATGCAGTGGATTGAAAAAACTACTTTTGCAAAAAACACGTTTCTTATGCGCATCGACATCATATCTGTTTTGCCTGAAATTCTGGAAAGCCCGCTGGATTATTCAATTGTTAAGCGTGCCAAAGAAAAGGGACTGGTTGAAATTTACCTGCATAACCTGCGTAATTATTCCGACAACAAGCACCGCAGAGTTGATGATTATTCTTTTAGCAAAGGAGCAGGTATGGTTATGGCGATTCAGCCAATTGAAAAAGCTATTGAAAAGCTAAAGAACGAGCGGCATTACGATGAAATCATTTTCACTACACCAGATGGACAAAAATTTGATCAAAGAGAGGCCAACGTACTTTCACTTAAAAAGAACATCATTATTCTTTGCGGCCATTACAAAGGAGTAGATCAGCGGGTAAGGGATTACTATATCACCAGGGAAATTTCAATAGGCGATTATGTAATTACAGGAGGAGAACTGGCAGCTGCCATAATTACCGACAGCATTGTACGATTGCTTCCCGGTGTACTTTCCGATGAAACCTCTGCTCTTTCCGATTCATTTCAGGACGGTCTGCTTAGCCCTCCTGTATATACTCGGCCTGCAGAATACAAAGGAATGAAAGTTCCTGAAATCCTGCTTAGTGGCAACGATAGCCTTATCGATGACTGGAAGCATCAGCAATCGCTGGAACGAACTAAAAACCTGCGCCCCGATTTATATAAAAAGTTTCTGGAAAACAGCGACTAATATTTCTGACAAATTTTATTATACTCGCAGTAATCACAATATTTAGTATGCGAAGTCTGAGTATACTGATAATCAAGTGAAAACAATTCTGCAGTAACCTCCCTCAGCTTTTCAGTGAATTCTTCCTCTACATCCTGAAACACCAAAGAACCTTTATTCATCTTCAGTTCAGGATCAAAATTTTCTTCAAATAATCTTCGAAGGCTGTATATAGATGGATGCAACGCATTCTCAAAATTAAAATTCTTTTGAAAAATAAAACAATAAATTAAAGCCTGCAGAATTTCCTTTTTGGGTTTTTCATTATCTTTATAAAATAATTCCTCTATCTCCTTAAGAATAAATGATTCAACATTCCCCGTTTTATAATCAACAATACGAAGTTTGCCATTAACTTTATCAACCCGGTCGATAATCCCGCCCAAAAATATTTGTTTATTTTTTCCATCTACTGAAAAAATAACAGGTGCTGATAATTTTTTTTCCAGCATCATCAACTCAAAAGGAGCTATATCCCTGTCAATTTCCATAAGTCGTTTTAAAAAGGTTTTAATGTTTTCAAAAATAAGAATCGTTTTACCTTCTAAAGTCACTTTCCCCGAAAACTTCTGTTTAAAGTAATGCCTGGAAATAGCCCTGGTAATTTCATTTTCAATAAGCAACTCATTTTTTAATATTCTTTCCAAATCAGCTTTTTCAACTAACTTTCCAACCAAAGGCCTGTAAAGGTTTTCAATGCTTTCATGAAATATCCTTCCAAACACGGGGCTGTCAATTTCATCTTTCATTTCATCAGGTTCAGAAAGCTGTAAAATATAGCGGAAATAAAACCGGAGACTACATTGTAACCATATGTTAATTGCTGTTGGAGAAAGCGGATTTTCCTGTGAATTTCGCTCGAGGAGGGCTACCCTATTTGCATGTGAGCCTGCTATGGTAACTGGTGGTACTTGTTCATTTAAAAACCGGTAATTTAGGGTTGTTTTTATTATCTCCTGTGCCGAACCATAAAGCAATTGATATCCGTAACGGCTAAGTTCACCGGTACCGATTCCTTCTTTAATTGTGCTGTATGTAACAGTAATGTTTTTTGCACGTTGAACAAGCCTGAAAAAATAATAAGCATACATAGCATCCTGTTCATCGACACCCGGCAATCCAAACCCTTTTCTTATATTGAACGGAATAAAAGAAGGAGCTATAAAAGTACGCGGCCATTTATTTTCATTCAGCCCCAGGATTATGAGGTTCTCAAAATCAAGACATCGTGTTTCCAGGATACCCATAACCTGCATTCCATGCACCGGTTCTCCCTCAAAGGCAACCGATACCTGCCCCGCATATTGGGTGAACAGCCTGAAATATACCTGTGCATGGACATCTCTGTCCTGTTCCTTTTGTACATCCTGAATCATCTGTTCCAGTTTTTCAACCGACTGGTAAAGCAATTGAATCATCTCGGGTATAAATTTATTGGCAGGTTCTGATTTTTTTACACCCAAATACAGTTCCCCCAAAATCTTTAGAAAATAAGAGCTGTATTCATTTACCTTCTCAGGGATGGTAAAAATTAGCTGATGTAAGGGAGAAAAGTTGATTTCATTTAATGAAACTGTTACCTTATTGAATTTTTTAATATCGTCCAAAAACACCCTGTTTTGTTCAGCAGCAACATTCACCAGCAACTGATGGTTTAATATATCAGTAACAAACCGATGGTATGCTGCAACATCCCCTTTCTTATTCCGGCGGCTGTTTCTCAAAAGGTTTATCAGCAAAAGCAGAAAACCATAAACTACTGAATTTTTTAACGGATAACCCATAGTTACATTTATAGCCTCAAACTCTTCTGGTATGGCCCCAAGGGCTGGGAATAACAACGCCTCGTCGGAAAGTACGATAGCGCAGTTATCGAATTCATTCCTGATTTCAGTCCTGTTTTCCTTTAAAAATCCAGGAACTTCCTGTGCCTGCCCGTATGACGATGGAACTGCCACCAACCGGATGTTCTTTTTTTGTGAAAAACAGGAAGTCTGTAAACTAAAATCTTCTGGAGGAGGAAACTGCGTCAGGTTATCCCTGAGAAATTTTCCGGCTTCATTTATTAAATCTTTCGTGTAAAAATCATCGTAATCCCAAAGAAAATCAGCTTTCTGCCGAAGGGCATTAAAAATTATCTTCTCGCATGAATTCAATGCATTCAGCCCAATGATGTAATATTTCTTAAATTCCAGCTCAGGTTCATTCGCCTTAAATTTACCGGCTACATGACGGTATATCATTCCCGGATAAGCAGTTTTCTTTTTTTGCAAATGATTCTTAAATTCAGAATATACGGGATAAAGTTTCTGCCAAACAGAAATAAATTTCTCATGATGGCTTTTTCTCCCCAAAGCCGGTATATTTCCCCAGAAATGTGAAAGAGCTTCCTTTTGTTCCAAACTAAGGTAATCAAAGAGCTGTTCAATATCCTTTAAATCTGAAACATTTGTAAATATATCTTTCGCATCAACAAGATAACGGTCAACATCATTAAAATCAGCTAACAATACCTCCCCCCAAAAATAAAATTCATCAAAACTCTCATTTGTCTGAATGTGCTTTTTAAAGATGCTGAACAATTCTGAAATTAAAAGAAGTTTCTCTTCCTGCTGCCATTCGGAATAACCCGATATAAATTCATTTATTGTAGTAACATGTGGTCCTATGGCAGGAGAAGCCAGCTGTTTCTGAAGGTAATAATTAAAAAAAACACCTGACCTCCTGTTCGGAAAAATCAAGCAAACTTCATGCAGATGATCTGCATGTTTCTGATGAATATATTCCGCACATCTGGAAAGAAACCGTTCCATATTTTTTAAAAAATTTCCCGAAGATAAAGAATGGATGGCAGAATCAAAAACATCTCTGTTTTCGGACCTAACATCCTCATTCACCTGGTGATTTAATTAATCTCTAAAGTTTTACCCGACTGCTTTCCACAAACCATTGTTATTCACGCAAAAAAGGTATAATTGCTGTTTTCATTTTTTTTCCTGATTTTTGGAACCGCTAATAATATTTACATAATGAAACAACTGCTCATCAACAACCGGTTTTTTCTTTTGCCCTACATTTTATTTTTTGCCATTTTTGTGGTTTTTGCTTTCTCATTCACTAAAATTGAAATGCACATATGGGTGAACCAGTTTAACTCACCTTTCTTTGATGTTTTCTTCAAATATGCCACTTATTTGGGAGACGGAACAGCAATAGCAGTTCTGACATTAATTTTACTATTTATAAAATACAGATATGCACTGGCTTTTTTAATCGGAAGCCTTATTACTTCAGGAATCGTTCATTTGTTCAAACAGTTATTATTGGCAGAGATGTACAGGCCATCGAAATATTTTGAACTGTTTGAAACCTATCATTTGCATTTGGTTCAGGGAGTAACTCTTCGAAGCCTCCAAAGTTTTCCATCGGGGCATACCTCTACCTCTTTCAATGTATTTCTGATGCTGGCCTTATTAACAAAAAACCACTATCTTAAATTTGGATATTTTATACTGGCCATCCTCGTAGCCTTTTCCAGGGTCTATCTTTCCCAGCACTTTTTTGTAGACATATTGGCTGGATCATTTATAGGCACAGTCACCTTGCTGGCAGTGTATTACTGGTCATTAACCTGGAACAGGAAGTGGATGGAATCTTCTGTTGTTTCAAAAGCATATCCTTCAAAATGAAAGAAAAATTAAGTCAGGTTAATCCCCGAACGATTCAGTTTTTTATTGCTGTCGTTGCGGCTTTGCTGTTTATACCCTTCCTGGGAGGGGTACATTTGTTCGATTGGGATGAAATTAACTTTGCCGAATCTGCCCGTGAGATGATAGTTACAGGCGATTATCTGACGGTAAAAATAAATTACCAACCCTTCTGGGAAAAACCTCCATTATTCATATGGATGCAGGTGCTTTCCATGAAAATTTTTGGAATTAATGAATTTGCCGCACGTTTTCCTAATGCTGTTTGCGGTATTGTTACATTACTTGTACTGTTCAACATTGGAAGGAAAATCCGCAATAATCTTTTTGGACTGCTTTGGGTAATGGCTTATGCAGGTTCCGTGCTGCCTTTCTTTTATTTTAAATCCGGAATTATTGACCCCTGGTTTAACCTGTTTATGTTTCTGGGGGTTTACTTTCTGATGCTTTATTCAAATCCTGCAAACAACCATAAACTAAAAAACATTGTGCTTTCGGCATTTTTTACAGGACTTGCCGTTTTAACCAAAGGCCCTGTAGGTTTTTTAATAGTTGCCCTTACAGGTGGAATTTACCTTCTCTGGATACGATTTAAAGTAAAAGTAAAAGCAACCGATGTGCTTTTATTTTTTATAGTTTTAGCCCTTACAGGTGGCTCATGGTTTATCATGCAGATTGCATCGGGACATACCGACACTGTTGCTGAATTTGTTATTTACCAGGTACGGTTATTTAATACACAGGATGCCGGACACGGTGGTTTTTTCGGATATCATTTTATCGTTCTTTTGGTGGGTGTATTCCCCTCATCGGTGCTTGCCCTGAAAGCCTTTGGTAAAGAACCGGGAGATGAATTCTTTTACAAGCTCATGAAAAAATGGATGGTCATCTTGTTTTGGGTTGTGCTTATTCTTTTTTCTATTGTAAAAACCAAAATCGTTCATTATTCTTCGCTGGCTTACTTCCCGCTTACATTTTTGGCAGCTGCATTTGTATACCGGGCCTCCATGGGGCAAATGAAATGGAACAGGTGGATTTCAACAGTAATTATTACCCTTTCCATCCTGATTGCCTTACCTGTTTTGTTGCTTCAATTTTTCGATGAATTTAAATATAAAATAATTGAAGCCAATCTGATTAACGATGCTTTTGCCGTTGAAAACCTAAAGGCTGAAGCAAACTGGACCGGTTTTGAATTTCTTCCGGCAGCACTCTTTTTGCTGGCAATAATTTTAATCTTTAGTCAAACTGACAAAAGAAACCCTCTTAAAAGGGCTGTGCTGTTATGGACTACAAATATGTTTTTTATTTTACTGGTAATCATTCTTTTGGTTCCGAAGATTGAAAAGTATTCTCAAAATGCGCTTATTGAGTTTTTCAAATCGAAATCAGGAGAAGATGTTTATCTGAAAAATCTTTATTTCAAATCCTACGCCACCTGGTTTTACGGAGAAACGCTACCTCCTTCAAATAAAAATTATTACGACCAGGAATGGCTGTTAAAAGGCGACATAGATAAGGATGCGTATTTTGTTACTAAAATTCACCGTGCTCATTTGGTTGAAGAATATAAAGAAGTAAAAGAGATTGGCAGAAAAAACGGATTTGTGTTTTATTTAAGAAAAGCTGAAAACTCACCAGTTCCCTAATTTATATAATTGCGGTAAAAATCTGCCTTCTCTTTATCATTAAACCGGATGTGAATGTTGTTCATATAAACTGCATATCGATCCCGGTCGTCAGGGTTTACTTCCCACAACTTCTCAAAATACTGAAGCGCTTGTCTGAAAACCACAGATGCTGCCTTTAATCCCCGGAGAAGAGTCTGGTAATTACCGGTAGTTGGCCTGGCTTTATATTGTTTCATTTCTTTTTGGTAACGGGCTTCTGCCCGTTCATAATTTTTTTGTGCCTGCCATTCAAGAGCACCTACATGTTCCGGTGCAACTTCAAGTAAAGCAAGACTTACAGAATCAACTTTGGCCTCATTATTCAACTGTTTGTTCAGGGAAAAATACCTTTCCAGGTTTTGCTCCGTCCTTTTTGCCGTATCGGGCATCTTTTCCCATGCCTCCATTGCCTTTTCCGACTGGTCTGTTGTATAATAAATGCTGAATAACCGGCTGTATACTTCGGGATCGATATTAACCGATCTTTCGATATATTCTTCAAGTGCCGTTAACTCTTTGGAAATATTTCCCTGAAACTTATAAATCTTTGCCAGTGTCTGATACATTGATGGCTCTTCATATCCCTTTTGCATTGCCTGTTGAAACCATTCAAGTGACTGTTCGATTTCCGTAGCTTTAAAGGCTGTCTGAGCCGCCCGGGCATAAACCGAACCTTCCGGTTCATTGCCGGCAGGGTTTTGAGCAAAATATACCCTCCATGCCTCTGTTGCTATCAGGTAATCTCCAGCTGCTTCAGCAGTTTCGGCACTCTCTTTATATTCTGCCAGATTAACGGGTGTTTTACAACTTACCATCCCAAATAAAATCGCTGCGAAAATTATATATGTATTTTTCATTTAATAAATTTTTATTTTTATCCTTTGCTGACCCAGCCAACCTCGTTTCGTTTCTATTTATTTATGATTAAAACAAAAAAAATACCACTTTTAAGAAAATGGTAATCTATTTATCTTTCCTGCATGATTAAATGCCCGTATTACATAGAAATATTAAATCTATAAACAGGACAGTATTGATTTTATAAAACATGCCCTGGAAAAAATTAAAAATCTGCTCATGAATTATTTTCCGGACAAGATACTTGCTCCTGAAGGCAAATACATTTGCCTGTAAAAAGAATGACTCCAGTAAAATTAAAGCTGTCGAAATTCAACAGCTTTTAAAATTTAAGTTTATCACCAGTATAAGTTGAACTTACATCCGTTCTCCGACTTTCAGAAAGCCTTTTCAAACGAACCTTTTATTGCATTCCCTCCCCTGCTATTCAAATTCTTTCAGGACACCACATATCATTTTAAATGGCTTGCCTCCCAAGTTTCTGTACTGGTGTTTTTCATCCGGCAGAACCAATGCAAAATCACCTGCTTTCAAAGGCGTTTCTTCTCCATTTTCATTCACAAGTGCCCCTTCTCCCTCAATAATGTAGTTCATATGCTCATACGGATGATGGTGAAAAGGGGTATGTCCTCCCGGTTCAATAGTGAAAACCCTGTACGCGTAAACCGGGGTATTATCTTCACTTCCCAAAGGCAGTTGCTTCCATGCACCTGCTGCACCTTCCATATTCACTTTTTTCTTTTCAACCTTATCAAGTGCTATTACCTTCATTGTTTAATCATTTAATTAATTCAAAGGTATTAAAAAACGAAGAACAATTCTGCCATTATAAAGGATAATAAAAATTACAAAAAGGCAGCATCAGCAAAATTATCAGTAAAAACTGCTGATCTTAATTTTCATTCATTCCCATTTTATCTCCATTAAAGTGTGCAGCTAATTAAGGGCTGGGGTGACGGTGAATTTCCGGAATTCAACAGGGCCATGATCCCCTTGAAGCATGAAAGGACCAGGTTCACCTTCACGACTATTGAGAGCCCCTCCGGTTATTCCATGTATCGGGCGGTTCGAAATTACCTCTATCCCATTATGAACTACAGTTACGTGACGCCCCACAAGGGTGATTTCAAATGTCTGCCATTCATTTGGCTTTGCCCCTGCATAAAATGCAGGTTCAATAAATCCGTATATAGCGCCAATAGACATACTGCCAAGATCATTAGAACCATCTTCTATCTGAAGTTCGTAGCGTCCGCGAAGATAAATACCGCTGTTGCTTGCCTCCGGATATCTGAATTCAACACTAAGCTTAAAATCGTCAAATTTCTCATTGGTAACCAGGTTTCCGCCTACCTCCGTATTAACAAGAACACCATCAATCATCCTAAACTTGTTGTTTTCAGGAATTATCCACCTCGACATATTCCTGTCGAGCAGGTTTATAGGACTTCCCCATACAGGTGGCTCTTTTCGGGTGAGAGAAGGGGCCCTTAAGCCTGTCCATCTGAGTTTATTTCCCTTCAAATTCATTTCTCCTAAAAGTTTATCATCCTTTAGTGTAAATTCAAATTGAATGTCATCGATGTCCATCCACTGGGGGGGTATTATAAAATGATATTTATGATCCTGTGCAGAGTAAATAATTTCCGAAATGGGGCGGGCACTTCCTTCATATCCTACATAATAACCTACCAGGGTGGAGAAACCCGATTTTTTTATTTCAAGCCATCCGGGAAAACCCGCTGCATCCATCAATCCATGCCTGAAAAGGCCAAGGTTCTCCAACTGCTGGCTTTCGATGGTTATAGTCAGATCCCACCGGCCAATTACTTCCAGACCATCCTCCTGGGCAGACACCGGAGCATGAAACATGAATGTAAAAAGAATCATGAAAAAAGCATTTCTCAATTTATTCATCTTGATTATGTTTTTAATTAATGTAAGTTTATTTGCTGAAGTTTTAAAAAAAGCATAAAAATATACGATTTATCTCTCGGTGCCGCATGAATCCCGAAAATAAATTTATTTCCTGCACAGTAAATATAAGTAAATGTTTCGAATCCAGAAGTTATCAGAGTTCATTACAATGTGGCGGAAAGCTGCGTGATTTTGGAGGTGATTCTCTATATAAAGAACAGAACTACTCCGGAGTAAATTCAATATAAATTCAATTTAAACTCAATATAAACTCAATGTAAATTCAATTTGGATTGAATTTACATTGAGTTTATATTGAGAAAACATAGAGTTTAATCCGGATGATGTCTAAGGAAAGAACCTGTAAATTTTAATTCTTAAATACCCATTTATCAGTCGTTGATTTCTTTGGGATTTAATAAAAGTTTAAAAAGAAAAACAGGATAAATACGCTCTTTTTTATTAATTTAGTAACATGATACTGACGATGAACAGTATTAAAACAAAACAGTTGTTTTGTTATTATCGAATAAAAAACGAATGATATGTTCCTGTACAGAAATAATGTGTTTTTTATTCTGATGTTCTGCGGTTTTGTGGCCACTGGTCAGAAAAACATTTTTAAGACAGGTTTAACAGGGGCTTTACTGGGAGATATCGGGTTAGCATTTGAATCGGCAATAACCGAAAACAGTTCGATGCAGTTAAAAGCAGGTTACCTTGAACCTACCTTAAGCCCATTTTTATATGAAAAAGTATTTACGCCAAAAGGCTATAATTTTCTTAAAGCAAACGGCGGTATCAATGCTTCGGCAGAATTTCGTTTTTATCTCTCTAATAAAGGGAGCATGCAGGGCTTCTATTTCGCACCTTATGCGCGTTATTTTAATCAAAGCATGTTGTTTGAAGACGAAATTGAAAGTTTTCTGTTTAATGTAGATGCAAAATCAAGTACGTTTGGAACGGGCATTCAGCTTGGGTACCAGTGGATTTTCAATGAGCGGATCACCCTCGACTTCTATTTTTTCGGTGCAGGGATAGATTTTTATAACGCGGTAATCATCTATGAACTGGAACAGAAACTACCGGAATTTGACTATGCCATAGTAACACCCTATGTTGATGAAGTTTTTGAAGACATCGGTTTTTTGCGGAATAAAACAAAACACGAAATCAATCCCAACAACCACACTACCCGGTTGCCTTTCCTGTTTCCCGGCATAAGGATGGGCATAAGTGTTGGGATAGCTCTTTGAATGGGTAACCTTCAACTTTGCATTAGTCAAGAAAATCCCTGCAGAACATACGGCTACCAATTGTATGAAAACTTTTTTCATATACCAGAGAATTTATAACAGGAGTTATCCGAAAAACGGTAAATAACCCATTAAAATACATATTGTATAAACAACACCATTCCTGTAACAGGAAATTTACAACAACACCTGTTTCTATAAAAAAATTAGTTGGGTTAAAAAGTAAACCGGCAACAAAACAATAATTGAAAACCGGAAGATGTAACCGAAGAAACTGGGCATGGTAATGTTATTTTCTTCAGCAATGGCTTTTACCATAAAATTCGGTCCGTTCCCGATATAAGTCATTGCTCCAAAAAACACAGCTCCCAGGCTGATAGCCTCCAGAATAACTTCAGGTATTCCTGCAACCAATTTTGCCGGCCCAAAAGAACTTGTCATACCCAGGGCCAGGTTATGGAAAGAAACAGCTGTAGGAGCATTGTCGAGAAAGGAACTTAACCCACCCGTTGCCCCATAAAATAAAGCAGGAGAATTAAGGCCAAATAAATGGGCATTTTCCCTCAAATAAATAAGTGCAGGAACCATTGTAATAAATATTCCGATAAACAGGTAAGCTACCTCTACGATGGGTCCCCATGAAAACTTATTGTGCAGGTAACGCATCTCTTTATTGCTGGTAACCAGAGAAAATATTCCCATTAATAAAATGACCCCTTCCCTGACAAAAGCAAGGTAATGATTAGAGCGAATGGCAGGAATATACTGTTCATTTAAAAATGCAACGGATGCTATTACCCCTGAAAGGAAAAGAAAATTAAGATTTCCATGAAGACTGATGGGCTCTATTTCAGCATGATCCTTCACAACTGCCAAAGAAGGCTCTTTTGCATGATAGTATTTATCGAGAAAATAATAAATTACCAGGAAAATGGAATTAACAAAGAGCCAGGGCCAGAATAAACTCAGAAACCAGGAAAAAGGTGCACCTCTGAGGTACAATAAGAATAATGGGGGATCGCCAAGCGGAGTTAACATACCTCCTACGTTGGCCACAATGGCAATAAAAAACAATATGGTATGCACCTTAAATTTCCTCTGCTGGTTTGTTCGGATGATGGGCCGGATTAGGAGCATGGCAGCTCCGGTAGTCCCCATAAACGAAGCGAGAAGAGCCCCTATTGTAAGAAATAGGGTATTCGTAGAAGGCTTTGCTTCGATATCACCTTTCAGATGTATACCTCCGGTAATAACAAAAAGGGCACCCAAAAGGATGATAAAAGGAATATAATCAAACAGAATCTGGTGTATCAGTTCATGTTGAAGCCCTTTAATTACCAGCAAAAGGGAAAGCGGAATTCCAAGAGCCATTGATACTTTCAGTTTGTTTTTATTTTCCTCCCACCAATGATTAAAGAAAAGTGGACCAACAGCAATAAAGAATAACATGATCACAAAAGGTATAGACAACCATAATGGCATGGCTTCAACAGATGCATGTTTCATAAAGATATTTATATATATAGATTTTGAAAAGGCCAAAATATGAAACTAAATGTTAAGACAAAAAATTTTAAATACATGATAAATTTCAATGCCTCAGAAATGCTTTCCATTTTTTATTCCATTCGTACAATTCTCGGATAAAACATACCAAGGACATCCACCATCTTCTGCTGATGTTTCATCACTTCATGAATATCTTTATACACAAAGGGAGATTCATCAATTCCTCCACCCAGCAATTCCACATTTTGAGTATTCAGGTATTTTTTAAGCTGGCTCTCAGTAAACGATTTTTTTGCAAGGTTTCGCGACATCAATCTTCCGGCACCATGGGCAGCCGATTGCAAAGAATCTTCATTACCTTTCCCTGCAACAATATAGGCAGGCGAAGCCATGGTTCCGGGAATGATACCTATATTGCCCACTCCTGCAGGGGTAGCTCCTTTACGATGAATAACAATTTCTTCGCCGCCTGCCAGTTTTTCTTTCCAGGCAAAATTATGGTGGTTTTCAATAATAGACAGCGGCTTTTCCCCAAATGCGTTTGACAGACGATTATGAATGATCCGATGATTGGTGTGCGAATAATCACCGGCAAGTTGCATAGCCAACCAATACTCCTGCCCTTCCTCTGAATCCAGATCGAGCCAGGCAAGTTTTCCCGCTTCACCTGAAAGTCCCAGCTTATCTTTTGCAATATTGGTGTAATGTTTGCAAACTTCAGCACCAAAATTTCGTGATCCGGAATGACTAAGAACAGCAAAGTATTCTCCCGGTTCAAGGTTCATATGTTCAGAAGGTTCTTCAATTTTCACATACCCAACATCTACAAAATGGTTTCCATGACCGGAAGTTCCCAACTGGCGCGCAAATTTCCCGTGCAACGATTTCAGAAATTTTATTTCATCAAATTCTTTCCTTTCCAATATTTTGTTTTCTTCCAAATCGTTAAATTCAGCTAGTCCGAAACGGGTTTCATTGATGATGATATTTTTAATACGGTTTCGTTCGGCATCAATTTTTTTCGGAGAAAACGGGTATACCGACAGGCACATCCTGCAACCTATATCCATTCCGACACCATATGGAATAACCGCATTATATGTTGCCAATACTCCTCCTATTGGCAACCCGTACCCCACATGTGCATCGGGCATTAAAGCCCCTTTAACCGATACAGGCAGTTTCATGGCCAACTGCATTTGCTCAATAGCAGCCGGATCAATATTTTCAGCACCATAAACCTGAAATTCCTGGGCTGCTTTCTTCAGGTTAATCCGGCCCTGCTTTTTTGGTACTGGTTTTTCGGCAAGCAATCTTGCCAATTCACCATAAGCAGGATCATGGGTAAATTTTATCGGGTCAAGATTGATTTTCTCCAGCGTCTCCATAACCTCAGCCTTACTGGAACGTTTAAAGTGTATTCCGGTCAAACGCAGGGCCAGAGAGATGGCGCGGTCGCTGGTATAACCAATCCGTTTGATTTCCTTGACACGGATTTTCATTTTTTTCATAATAACTGACTTAAAACAGTTCAAAAAAAACCTTACTTTTATGGCGGACCAAAAACCATTCCTTATGAAAACGAAGTTATCACTTATATTGTTCTTGCTGATTCCACTGCTTTCTTTTTCACAAAAGCAGGGGTCAAAAACCCCTATGGAAGTTGTAACCCTTATTAAAAAAAATGTTACCTGTCCCTGGGACAGCAAAACGGTAGATACATTTAAAGCAGGAGATCCCGGTTCAGATTTAAAAGGAATTGCTGTTTGTATGTTTGCCGATATGGAAACTCTTAGGCAGGCAGTGAAAAAAAACTGCAATTTCATTATAACCCATGAACCAGTATTTTACAATCATACTGATGAAACCTCATCCTATCATGAAGATCCTGTGTTCATCCAGAAAATGAAGTTTATAAAGGAAAATAATCTTGTAATTTTCAGGTTCCACGACCATATACATAAAACTAACCCTGATGGCATTTCATTTGGAATGGTCAGAAAACTGGGTTTGGACAAATACGCTGTAAACGGAGATTATACCTTGTTTCAGATACCGGCAACAACCCTGAAGGATTTTGCCGAGAAATTAAAATCGGATATGGGAATGGAGGGCATCAGGACAATTGGCAACGGGGGAATGCAATTTACAAAAATTGCCTTTATGGCTGGTGCCCCGGGAGGCCAGCGCCACATCCAGATGCTCGCAAGTAACGAAGTAGAAGTGATAATTGCAGGAGAAGCGCCCGAATGGGAAACTTATTTGTATGCCAATGATGCTGTTGCATTGGGAATGAGCAAGGCAGTTATTTTCCTGGGGCACATTAAATCGGAAGAAGCAGGAATGGAATATTGTGCTGAATGGCTAACCGGTTTTATTCATGATGTTCCCGTTCATTTCATTAAAAATACAGCTAATTTTCAAACTTTTTAATTCTTGTACTATGCCTGAAGGAATCTGGCTCATTGCTGTTTTATTTATCTCTGTTTTATTCATTATAGTTGGAACTACACGACTAAAGCTGCACCCGTTTATTGTGTTGCTGCTGGCATCCTATGTGGCCGGAATTTTGGCAGGATTACCAGCCGGAGATATAGCCTTTATTATTGCCCGCGGTTTTGGTGACATTATGGCCTACATCGGGATAGTCATCGTTCTGGGAACCATTATCGGGGTCATTCTGGAGAAATCACAAGCAGCCGTCAAGCTGGCAGAACTGGTATTAAAGCTTGTAGGGAAGCGCTTTCCGGGACTTGCAATGTCAATCATCGGGTACATCGTTTCCATTCCGGTTTTTTGCGATTCAGCATTTGTTATTTTGTCTTCTTTAAAAAAATCATTGGTATTCAAGACAGGGAAACCATCGGTCACTCTGTCCATTGCGCTGGCTACAGGGCTTTATGCCACCCACACGTTTGTCCCTCCAACCCCGGGTCCTATTGCCGCAGCAGGCAACCTAAACCTCAACGATCAGCTGGGGTTGGTGATACTTTTTGGACTGATGGTAGCTGCTTTTTCCATGATAACCGGTTATTTATGGGCTTCTTATGCAGGTAAAAGATACAAAACAGCCGAAGACAGTGAAGAATATACCCAAAGTGTAACCGAAGGCATCCATCTGCCTTCTGCAACCAAATCATTACTCCCCATATTGGTTCCCATCATGCTCATTGCTATCCGCTCCATTGCAACTTATCCGGCTCGGCCGTTTGGCAGTGGATTTTTCTTTATCATCTTTGATTTTACAGGACAACCCGTAAATGCCTTGTTTATTGGATTCCTGCTGGCATTCCTTCTGTTTCCGGTTTTTAATAAAGAAACTCTTACCGGATGGATTGGTGACGGAATAAGCGCAGCAGCACCCATACTTTTAATTACCGGAGCCGGGGGAGCTTTTGGTACGATATTGAAAGAAACACAAATTGGAGATACTCTGGGCACAATGCTTGCGGGATACCATTTGGGTATTTTTCTTCCGTTTATTATTGCAGCAACTTTTAAGACAGCACAGGGATCATCAACAGTTGCTCTGGTAGCAACATCGGCATTGATTGCTCCGTTACTTTCCTCCATCGGACTTGAGTCGTTATATGGAAGAGTACTGGCAGTAATGGCAACCGGAGCCGGGGCAATGACTATTTCTCATGCAAACGACAGTTTTTTTTGGGTGGTTACCCAGTTTTCGGGCATGAATATACAAACCGGTTACAAAACCCACACAATAGCCTCACTTATTCAGGGAGTTTCTGCAATGGCGTTTATTTTTTTATTAAGTATCCTGTTCATCTGAAACTTTGATCAATTTTTTCACCATCCACCTGTAGGTGGTTTTAATCAGAATGCTGTAAACATACCTCTGCTTGCCGGTAAACTTATACCTAGGCTCTGATGTTACAGTAATTACCCATTCACATTATGGATGCAATAAAATTTCATGTATTACCAAAAAATGCTGCTGGAAAAGGCGAATTTATATTAAAGAACGAACATGTACTATGAAGGTAATTTATGATGAATTGCCGATATTTTTTATATACATAACCCCATTAAGCCACACAATAGGAATGTGAATATGAAATTAATACTGCGAAGCCTTGAGTTTGTTTCACTTTTTTTTGGAATCCCTCTAATTATCTATTCAGAATCACTGATGCAACATCCGAGTCTGATACTTTTGCCTTTCCTTGGAGGACTAATCATCTATTTTATGTTGAAAAAGGATTTTAATCTCAGGTCGCTTATCAGCCTGGATGTTCCCCGACGTATAATCTGGAACAACATCCTACTGGTGCTTTCTATCGGAATAATTCTTACAGCTTTTGTTTATTTTTACCAACCCGAAAATCTTTTTAACCTACCACGGGAAAATCCCAATATATGGCTCATTCTTTTATTTGCCTATCCGGTACTTTCAGCATTCAGCCAGGAGGTTATATTCCGCACATTTTTATTTAACCGTTACCAAATCTTATTTAAAAACAGAAATTCTTTGGTTATTATTAGTGGTGTAACATTTGGATTTGCACATGTTGTTTATTACCACCCTCTTTCAATTTTGTTAACTTTGATTGCCGGTATTTACCTTGCCTGGATTTACAGAAAAACCAAAAGCGTTCTGTTCACCACAATTTTACATTCACTTCTTGGAATTCTTATTTTTATCATAGGGCTTGGAGAATATTTTTGGATCAATATGGAGAAGCATTTATAAATTATTTTCTTAAATTAGCAAATGCTGAATAATTAACCTAAATGGGGAAATCATGAAAAAGAACATTGTATTTGTATTTTTTGCAGCCCTTATTTTGAACCTGGGAATGAAGCCGGCTGCCGGTCAGAACAAAAGACATAAAAACGATATAACCAGTGAAAGAACAATCCGGTTGTTTGACGGAAAGAGCCTGGATGGCTGGTACGTTTTTATTAAAGACCGTGGCCGTGACCAGGATCCTAAAAACGTATTTACAGTAAAGGATGGATTGATCCGGATTTCAGGTGAAGAATGGGGCAGCCTTACCAGCAATCTGGAATATGAAAATTATCGTCTGGTTGCAGAATATAAATGGGGCGAAGCTACATTTGGGGCACGCCACGATAAAGCAAGAGACAGCGGCCTGCTTGTTCATTCAATAGGGGAAGACGGTGCTGCAGGTGGCACATGGATGCATTCCATAGAGTGCCAGATTATTGAAGGAGGAACAGGTGATATTATCATTGTGGGTGATGATACAGATGATTTCAGTATAACCTCTTCTGTGGCTAAGGAAAAACGGGGAAATACGCTCATCTTTGAACCAGGAGGTCAGTTAGAAACCCTCAACTCAGGAAGAGTCAACTGGTTTGGGCATGATGCGAACTGGAAAGATATTGTCGGGTTCAGAGGAAAAAATGATGTGGAAAAACCTGTAGGGGAATGGAATACATTGGAGTGCATCGCCGATGGAGACCATTTTTCCATTTACCTGAACAATGTATTGGTTAATGAAGCAACAAGAGTGAAGCCGCATATGGGGCGTATTCAACTACAATCGGAAGGAGCTGAACTGTTTTTCCGAAAGGTAGATTTAAATTATCTTCCCCGGTCTTCAGCTAAAGACTAATGCTTCACCCTAAATTACAATTTCGGCAATCGAGGTAAAAAATGGATGGACATTTACAATAAGTGATAATGGCATTGGGATTCCTGAAACACAGAAGGATCAAGTGTTTAATTTATTTCACCGGCTTCACGGAAGAAATAGATACAAGGCTCAGGAATAGGTTTGGCTCGTTGCAGAAAAATTACTGAGCTTCAAGAAGGTAAAATTTGGGTAGAATCGAAATTGGACAAGGGAAGCAATTTCTTTTTCTTTATCCCTTACAGGCTAAAGCAGGTGTAATTGTGCAGTAATTATCTGGTTGTTTTCTTTTTTGATTCAGATGCCGGTAAATTAATTTTCTGCAGATGCATTTTTACATTGCAAGTCTACTGAAAAAAGTATAAAAGTCTGGATTTCAATTAGAAATATTTTTATTTATCTTTAACTTCATCTGTGCAGGTATTCATTTCCGAAGGCTATATTGCAAAAGTTAATGACAAGTCCAAACTGCAGAATCAACTTCTGATTTTAGTCAAGGATTTATTAGATTTCAAAACTTTCTGAAGAAATTCAGATAACTTATCTCTCCATTGTTTTTTTTATTCCAAAATAGAAATACTGCCTTCTGTATTTTTCTCCATAATTTTCAATCTTTACAATTACTTTTAAACATATGCGGTTATATATTTGCATATAATATAAAAATATCTTAAATTATCTTCAGATTTAAAGCCTTATTTATGAAAGAACTTTTTGCCTCTTTCATTAATCTGTATTTTACGATGAATAAGTCATCCAAAACAGGTTTTTTTCAATATTCATTTATTATAATATCTCTTTGATAACAATATCATGAATTACATTAAACTTACAGGGAATAACGGCAGTGTGGCAAATACTGACTTTTACAGTTTTCAGCTTAAAATTGAAGAGACTGGACAGGCACAGTTAATAATAAAAAGAGGAAGAGAAAGTGAAGAAAAAACAATAACCGCTGAAGCAAAAAAAGTTTCATCTGAAAAAGTTGCCGAACTTTTAAATAATGCTGATTCATTATTTAATGACTCAGATAATTTTGCAATGGTTGGGGGACCTGAAAAATTCATTGAAATAAAAAGGAACGAATATAAAAATACATTTGGAGTTAAGGACGAGAATCAACCGTCAAACCGGTTTTATTTGAAATGCCTGCAACTTTTCGACTCCGGCTTAAAAAAAAGGCTGGATGAGATTATATAATTCTAATTTATAAACAATCATTTAAATCAAAGAAAGATGGACAAAGAATCAAACTTGAATGTGGGTGCTATCAACCCTTATGCCCTCACTGAGGCGTTAACAGGCAGAAAAATTGACTGGACAAAAAAGGAATCCATAGAAACTATGGAGGATGCTCTTGAAACGGATTACAGTGAATTGTTTGACATGAAATTTAATTCACCACTTTTTGCAGGATTAAAGCTAAATGACCAAAATATGGCAGAACCTGTTGCCGCTTCTGAAATTTCCATCAGAGATGAAAAGGACACGGAAACTCCCGATATCTCAGGAATTACTACTCTGGGTGGGCTTAGAAACCTGGGATTAACAAATCTGGACTCCTCAGCAATTCGTTCAGGAAATTTAATCAGGGGCAGCCTTAACCTTCGGCTCAGGATACCGGAGATGGATAAAACCCTTTCCAAGACACGACTTAGCAGGCAGTTGGCTGCTATCGTACTTAACTCAGGCAGTTCAGGTGACTGGACACCTGAAAACGGAATATGGAAAGATATGGGCGATTTTTTCAAAGATGTGACCGAATTTTCCGATCCCATTCAGGGAGCTATTGGCAACTGCTATTTTATTGCAGCACTGGCAGCTGTTGCATGGGCTGATCCTTATCTGATTGTTCATCGTAACAGGGCTACCGGTACGGGTGAAACAGCGCGTGTAAATGCCATTCAGTTTTACACTAAAGGTGGCGGTAAAGATGCCCCTTCAAAACTGGTTGAAGTTTCAGACAAAACAATTGTACGTTCTTCAAACAACAACCCGATATACTGTCGCTCAAATGATGCAAATGAAATCTATCCTGCACTTTATGAAAAAGCTTTTGCAAAGTGGATCTTACAAACAAATTCGGATAAGCCCGATATAACAAAAACGGCTTTTGGAGATCCTGTAAAAGCTACTGCGCAACTGAATAATAAAACAGCAAATTATTATAATACAAGTAGCAGGACTGGCGATCAGTTGTATTCGATTGTCCGGGAAAATTCAATGAGTTATAAAACCATTCATCCAATGACAGCATGGACTTATGGATCGAATAAGGATTATACCGGAACCAATGTAGTAGGAAACCATGCCTATACTGTGTTGGGCTGGGCGTTCAAAAACAATAAAAAATACATTGTTCTTCGGAATCCATGGGGTGTAACAGAACCTGCCGGATTGAATACCTATCAGGGAGTACTGTCTTTCTTTGATAAAAGCTTTTGGAGACCTGTTAATATGGTGGGTAATGATGGTGTTTTTGCCATTGAAGCCAATTCCTTTAAAAATTTATTTGCAGGATTAGGTGTTGCCAAGTAATTTAATTTCATGCAGGAATGTGTTTATACAATAACATTAGTTATTAGATTGAACACATTTCCTGTACTTTTTAATGTAAATTCAAAAACAAGCTAAAAATGGAATCTATTTTAAAAGTTGCATTTAATGAATTGGGAATTGAAGAAGTTTTAGGAGATCAGCATAATCCGGAAATCCTGAAATATGCTGAAGATAGCGGTATTCATGGTATTACTACTGATGAAATACCATGGTGCAGCTCATTTGTAAACTGGGTGGCATGGAAATGTGGATTACAGCACTCGGGATTGCCAAATGCACGTTCCTGGTTAAATATTGGTCAACGGGTTATATCCCCAGAACCAGGCGATGTTGTTGTATTCTGGCGTGAAAATCCTCAATCCTGGAAAGGACATGTAGGGTTTTTTCTTGGGGTTTCCCCCGATGGAACCAGAGTATATTGTCTGGGAGGAAATCAGGGAAACAGAGTGTCAGTGTCTGCATACAGGAAAGAGACAGTTCTTGCATATCAACGATTGATGCCCAGCGGAAGGAATTTTATTCCAGAGCCAACCTTACGCAAGGGAAGCAGAGGTCCTCAGGTTATAGTACTTCAGGATGCACTGAAGCAATTAAACATCGATGTAGGGACATCGGATGGAGCATTTGGTTCAAAAACAGAATCAGGAGTTATGGAATTACAAACACGTAAACCAAACCTGCCGGTTAATGGCATTTATGATAATTCTGCCCGAGAGTTACTTGAGTCTTTATTTCAGGCTTGATCTAATAATATTTTTGCTTTTACTTAAAGAGGTAGTCTTCTTTTTTTCTACAACTTAATTTATTGTTTTTGAGAAATGCTTAATGATTAACTTTTAATTGCAAGTATGGCAATTCATCTATTTTCACTTCAAGAATCCTCTTTTAGTATTTTTAACTTAGTACATGACAAAAATTTACAGTATTTTTCAAAATTTGTCTATATTATTGTTGTATAGCAAAATAGCAATATAATTTAATCCGTATATAAATAAACTTTTTGTTTATCTGCCGTGCTTTTAAAATCGGACATAAACTGTCGGGACATATTCCGGCTTTGTATGCCCAGGTAAAATCGTAGTGCCCGTTACATGAACCTCTTCTTCTTTGCGTGACACTTTTCCTTCTTCCGTTGCGTCTGTGGCGTGAACTTTGGCCCGTCCAGTCGTAGCGAACCGAATTGAAAATCGGACAAAGCCAAAATCCCGCCTTAACGGAACAAATAAACTGCCATTTACCTCATCCATTGCCTGTTCCACTGCCATCCCACTGCCATCCCTCCACGATCTCTGTACGATTAAGGATGGAGACGGAAGTGGAATAATCCGGCAATTGAAGGAAAACGGTGACACGATTTATACCCCTGTAATACTTCCTTTGTACATTTAGTCAGCATAAATAATTTAAAAATAAACACTATGGCAAAAATCAAAAACATCTTCGATGGAGGAGTCGGTAAGCTGGGTAATTTGGTTCTGTACAAAAGGAACGGAGTGAATGTTGTACGTGTGAAACCAGCTCATATTAAATTAAGCATTACTCCCGCCCGGGAGGCACAAAAGCTGAAGTTCAGATTAATAAACAAGTTTCTTTTTCAGTTTTCCGAGCCCATTCGTGTAACCTTTACCAGCAGTGTGGAGGGGCGCACAGCCCTGCATGAGGCCCAGTCGTACAACCTGCGTCATGCGGTGGCAGGTGAGTATCCCGGTTTCTATGTTGACAAGGGCAAGGTACTCCTGAGCCAGGGTCCTCTGCCACTGCCGGTAAGCGCTTCTGTAAGCCATCATCCCGATGGCTTACAGGTGCAATGGGAAAATGGTCCCGAAATGAAGGGAAACACTCCGGGCGATTACCTGGTGGTTTTCATCATGGAAGCTGATGGCACGGGCGACCACCGGTTCACCGAAGCCCGCCGCTCATACGGGCAGTACGTGTGGAAAGCAGTATCCCCTTTTTCAGAAGATGCCCTTCCGGATGTGTGGATCTCCTTCCGCAACCGCAAAATGACAAAGTGCAGCAACAGCATATGGGTTCAGAAATGACAGGTGCCGGTTACCGGGAAAAAGAAGATTTCACGCGGCGGGCGCAGCGGATTTTCATGCGGAGAGTGCGGCGAAAGGTTGCGGCGGGCGCAGCGATTTTTCTCTGCGTTCGTTGGGTGAACCTCTTTTTTTCTGCAACTTATTTTACTAAAAATCAAAGAATTATATTTTTGTCATGTACTAACTATTCTTTATTAAACTTTCCCCATATCCTAAATATATTATTTGAACCAACTGCTTCACCTATTATTTTTTTTTCGGAAAACCTTAATTTTACCTTCTCAAATTGATTCTTTTTTATCCATATCCATAAATTGAATTAATTTTGAAACTTCAGATTATTTTAAATAAATGATAAGAAAAATCTATAAAATTGCCATAGTTGGTTGCGGAAAAGTTGCCCATCTCCATGCACAAGCTATTGACAATTTGACAAATGCAAAACTTGCTGCGGTTTGGAGCCGGACAGAAATCACAGCAAAAAATTTTGCAATACAATATCAAACCATAGCCTTCAGCAACATTTCAGAGATGATAAATATAGCAGGTATCGATCTTGTTATTGTATGTACGCCTCATCCTTTTCACCGGGAACCAGCCATAGAGTCTGCAAAGGCAGGAGCCCATGTGTTAATTGAAAAACCGCTGGCTTCAACATTGGAAGATTGTGATGCCATTATTGATGCATGCAAAGAATCAAAAGTGAATCTGGGGGTAGTAAGCCAACGCAGGTGGTATGCTCCGGTAAAAAGAGTAAAGAAAGCAATTGAGACAGGTAAATTAGCAAAGCCGGTTTTTGGAACAGTTAACATGCTTGGCTGGCGCGATAAAAACTACTATGAATCTGATGCCTGGCGGGGGACATGGCAACAGGAAGGTGGTGGTGTTCTTGTGAACCAGGCACCTCATCAGCTTGATATTTTACTCTGGTATATGGGTGAGGTTGAAGAGCTGTATGGCCTTTGGAAAAACCTTAATCATCCATACATTGAAGTCGAAGATACAGCCCTGGCAATTGTAAAGTTTAAAAATGGAGGAATAGGAAACATTATTGTCAGTAATTCACAGAAACCAGGAATCTACGGAAAAATACATGTTCATGGTGAAAACGGTGCTTCAGCGGGTGTTCAGACCGATGGCGGCGCTATGTTTATTGCGGGGAGTTCCGGGGTTCTGGAACCTCCGGTTAATGATTTATGGACTATACCCGGAGAAGAAAACCTGCCTAAAAAATGGATTGAAAATGACAAAAAACTTTTCAATTCCATAGATCCCACTATCTTTTATATGGAACGGCAAATTGAAGACTTTCTGAATGCTTTGGAAACGAAAGAAAAACCTTCTGTTACGGGTGAAGACGGTCGCCGGACAGTTGAACTGTTCACTGGAATTTACAGATCCACACGTGACAATCTGCCTGTTAAGTTTCCATTATTCCCTGAAAATAAAAAAGATATGGATGGAAGGCTCATCAGGGTATAAATCTTGCAAATAAAAAATAGTTTTCTCCAACCTGACTGTATTAAACCCTTCATTTGTGTTGTGTTGCAATGGCTTCTCTTTTAGAATCATGGGTCCCGTGACGTAAAATACAATTAGCCAAGAAATGAATAACAACTCTTACATTTTTTTCGTATTACATCAAAAGAAAGAGTTTCAACGTTGAAAAAAATTTTGACAGAACCTTTTTTGAAACATAACGAAATTGACAGGTTTAACTTATCTTAGTATAAAAGTAAAAAAATGAGCAATCTCTTGCTGAAATATTTAAACAATCGACTTGGAGAACAAAGTACTGACAACAAGCTTGAAAAAATTCCGGGACCATTAATTACCATTTCCCGGGAAGTGGGATGTAATGGTGTTAAACTGGCACATAAATTAGTTAAAAGCCTTAATAATAAAAATATCAATTTTAACTGGAAAGTTCTTAGTAAGGAGGTATTTTATCAAAGTGCCAGAGAATTGGATATGGAGCCAGAAAAGGTAAAAAGGTTTTATAAATTCGACAACTCCATATTAAATGATGTTTTAGATGCCTTTGGCACAAAAAAATTTAAAAGCGAAAAAAAAGTAATAAATACAGTAAATGAAGTAATTCATTCTTATGCAGAAGAAGGATTTTGCATAATTGTTGGTCGGGCAGCACATATTATAGCCCAAGATATTAAAAATTCACTTCATTTACGTTTAGTGGCTCCCCTTGAGTATCGTATTAAAACCATAATGAACAATAACCACTTAAACAGGAGAGAAGCCATTGAATTTATTAAAAAGGTTGAAAAAGAACGAGCTGCTTTTCGGGGAGCAATAATAAAAGAATCATTGGAAAGCGACTGTTTTGATTTATGCATAAACAGATCTACTTTTCAGGACAAGGAAACCATTGATTTGATTGAATTTGCTATTGAGAAAAAAAACATTCTTAAAGAATTTGTCCACTAGATTCGTTTTTATTAAAATAATTTAACTTGCCTTATTGTTCTGGCACTGAATGCATAACCTGTCCAATCAATCTCCCGGATAAATGGCTTAAAACAATTTTGATTCCCAAATAAGAAATCGCTGTCCCTTCCGGGAGCATCATAACACATCATTGGGTGCATAGTTGAAATACTTCTCTTAAGCTGAAGATCATTTGTGATTTTAGCTGCATGATTTCCCCAAATAAACCAGGCAATATCAGCATTTTGACTTGTAATAAATTTGAGCAGGTATCTGGAAAATTCACCCCATTCTTTTTCATGGCTCCCAGGTTTCCCGTACATACTAGTAAATGAGGTATTTAACAACATAACTCCCTGGTTTTCCCAATGTTTAAACAGCTTTCCAGGTGGTAATACAGGAAAGTCGGTGCCAAATTTATCTTTAAGCTGTTCGTAACGTATTATTTTACCCGTATATGCTTTATATAATGCACGTAGTATGTTCTTGAGCGAGACATTATTAAAGGGCTGACTCCACGACAGCAAAGTTCCCACTTCGAAAGCTCTGCCAGTAGCTACTCCTGGCTGGGGATAAGGATCCTGACCTAATATAATAATTTTTACTGAAGAAAGGGGAATTGTTAGAAACCACAACACCTTTCCTGGTGCAGGAGTAAAATTAGTCTTAATAACTTCTGCTTCAACCGAAGCTATCAATTCCCTTATTTCATTTGAAACAAATGGATGCCAATCGGGATGAATCTCAAGGTCTTTTAAAAAAAGGGAATCTTTCATAAAATCAACCTGAGATTTTTTTTGGCAATCCTTTTACCTTCACAGGCTTCAAATGACCAGGTTTTATTTCAAACATATCATTTGGAGTTAACCTGCACTCCTCCAGCATATCAATACAATACTCCAGTTGTCCCAATTCGGCACCGGTATTATTGGTGCCGAAAGTAAATTTCACACCTGCTTCCTTTGCCATCTTTATCATTTCTGCCGATGGAACTTTATATCTGGCGTTTATTTCAAGTGCAACATTATTATCTGCCAATACTTTTACCACACGTTCCATACGGTCATTTGTCCAGAGTTTGTTATAATTCCCCATTAATTCAGCAGGCAAGACCGTAGGATTTACGTAAATATCCACAGGTTCACTGGAAAAAATTGCCTCAATCTTTTCCACCATCTGATCCATAAACTGCTGTTCATCATCCACCCATACTTCTTCTGGAATCCATATTCTGTTCCTACGGCCTTTGGAATCGGTAAAAGTCATAGCATCAGTAAATACATAATCAAATTCTGCCACTGCTTCGGGAGAAAACAAAGTTACCCATTCCCTGCCCTCAGCCTGCATCCCTTTATATGTAGGGCTGCCTTTAACCGAATTAATATAGGCATAAAGCGATTCATCGTTTGTAACGGGAAAATGAAGTCCGCAATTAGGAGCAACTCCGTAATTTATTCCAAGTTTTTGAGAATTTTCCACCACTTCATCAATCGTCAATCCACCTTTCAGATGAACGTGGTAATCAACAACCGGAAAGCCAGCCCACATCAGCTTAGTGATCAATGTATCCCATTCCTTATCTGTTTTTAAATCTACTTCTTTACTATCAGGTAACGCCCGTATTTTAATATTCCGGTACCACACAGTACTTCCCGGATCATGAGCCTGTAATGCAACAGTTCCATGTCCCAGACACACCTCTTTATTTCCCTCAGGTCTCCAGGGATTTTCAGGCTCAATATATTCATTTACCTTAACGTCATTCACATACACCTCAATCAGTTTACCAACAACTTTTACACGCATCCGGAACCATTCGTTATCATTAACAAGTGGATAATAGATGTTGCGAACATTATAGATGCTGCCCGTTTTCCTTCTTTCAGGAAATTTCTCCGATCCCCTGTATGAATTATTTACCTGAATTTCATAACCTTGCTTAGGCCAATCTTCAGGCTGATAAGCTGTATGTATAAAAATCCCTGAATTGGATTTTTCACTGGTACGCACTTCCGTCTCAAATTCAAAATTTTTATAATCCCCCTTATAAAAAAGATGAGCACGCTTTCCTGAACATTTAATTGCTCCATCTTCTACCAGAAAGCTCTGAGGATTCTCGACGGACTTTTTCCAGCCATTGAGAGTTTCTCCGTTAAATATTGTCTCCCACTCTCCGGAAGGCTTGTCTGACTGACAACCGGTAAGCAAATAAGTCGCAATTAATAGATAGCAAAATAAAGAAGTTTTCATTTTTTTATATGGATTTTAATTCTGCTTTAAGCTTTATTCAGAACAGTTAATATTTCAAAACTAATCATTTGATTCTTCATTTTCGAATATATCCTGAGGATTATTTCCTTTGGGACTTAAAATAAACAGCAACAAAACGAAAAATGCCAACCCATATGCAGCAAAACTATAACTGCCAAATTGGGTATACGAGAAACTGTAAATAAGTGGCCCCAGCGCACTGGCAAAAACAGTAAGTGCCATTACAAATCCGGTAATACCTCCTAAATGTTTATACCCATAAAATCTTGGCCAGGTAACACTCATCAGGACATTAAACAACCCGTTAACTATCCCATGACCAAGAATAAACCCGTAGTAAAAAAAACCACTATTCAGGTTGGCAAGCGAAACAAGGGCAATTAATTCACCACTAAGCACCAAATATAACAGGTATTTTAATTTAATGCGATCGCTTATCCAGCCCCCAAAAAAAGAAAGTCCGACAGACAGAAAGGATATTGGAATAAAAATTGAAAGTGCCTTCTCGCGATCCATATCCACTGCCTCAAAGATAGATACCAGGTGAAAAGTGAAGCCTGTAATATAAAGAGCATACATTGCCAGCGGGATAGCATAAAGCCAAAATGATAAGGTCCGACGGGCTTCTTTAAGCGTAAATTCTTTGAAAGGCCTGATTTTAACCTGCTGTTCATGGTGCCTGATTCTTTCTCCATCAGGTACGAGACCATTATCTTCAGGATTATCGCGGAATAACAAAAAAGCAAAAAATGAAAATCCAATACCTATAAATACAGCCATAATTATCCATGCGTGCCTCCAGGATGTCTCCACAATCAATCCATCAAATGTAAGAGGTGCAACGGAAAAACCAAGTGCAACAAATACCGACATAATTCCATTCACAAAACCTCTGCGGGCAACAAACCATTTCATAAGCATATTTCGGGAAACCATGGTTAATATACCCTGCCCCGAAAATCGAAGTAGAAAAAACAGGAAAATCAATAGAGCAATGGCTAAACCATTATAATAAACAGAATTATAATCCGATATAAATATCCGTAATATACGATCGGATTGACTCAGCAGCATTAAAACCGTAGCCAGGAGCAAAGAAGCTCCCATAACTGTCCATCTTGCTCCATATTTGTCATACTGCCTGCCAGCCCACGTCAAAAGCAGTGAACTGCCAATTGTTCCAATCATATAGGCTGTGCTTATCTGATTTCTGCTTATTTTAATGTTTTCAATCAAATAATCAGTAAAGGTAGATACTCCCATAGTTTGTCCCGGAGCACTTGCCAAAACTCCAACTGTAGAAGCCAGCAGAATTACCCATCCGTAGAAAAAAGGAATTTTCTGTGGACTAAAAGGGATATTATTCCATTGCTCTTTTAATGTCATTCCGGATTTTTCAGTAAAAATACAGATTGAACAGATGAAATGTTCAATCTGTTTTTATTTAAGAAAGATTAAGCAAAAAGCTTAACCTTTCCTTGAAGTGCAAAAAATTAAAGGGTTGTTTAGTCAAATCATTAACTGTTTGACAAGTAACATAAACTTCAATAAATTAAAATTTCATCCCAACTTTACTTATTTAAAATTCAGTACAGGTCCTTTTGCCCTAATGGGAATATTGCATCAATTTTGAACTTGTTCCGTTAAATGTGCCAGTGAATTTTTATATTTTGCCAATGGCTTTCACCATAAAAAAATGGAAACAGAACCTGACAATTCGCATTGTAGTTCTCCTTTTGGCTTTCCATCTTCGGGTTCGAAAATTACTGATAAATAATTCTGTTTAAAACCAAAACTATAAAAGATGGCATTCCTGTCGAAACAAAAAATATTCAGTGTACAGTGGTTCATCGACTATCTGCTCATACTTACAGGTTCATTTATCCTGGCAGTTGGTTTTGTATTTTTTGTTATCCCTCACAAAATAGTGCCAGGAGGAGTCTATGGAATTGCCATAGTAGTCCACTACCTGACCCGTGAAATGTTTTCCCTCTGGCCTGATGGATTTCCCATAGGATTGTTCGGTTTAATTATGAATATACCCTTAACATTTGCAGGAATAAAAATCCTGGGGCCTCGATTTGGTATAAAAACGATAGCAGGTTTTGTTTTCACTTCTGTTTTTATTGATGGTATTTCCTTTCTGCGCCCGGTGAGTGATGCCCCCCTTGTAAATGATGTATTGCTTTCAAGCGTTTTTGCAGGCGTACTTATGGGAATAGGCCTGGGTCTTATCTTCAAATCAAGGGCAACATCGGGCGGTTCGGATATCATAGCTATGATAATAGGTAAATATACAAGGCTCCAGCTGGGCAAACTAATGATTTATGTTGATTCCATAATAGTACTGACAGGTCTTCTGGCATTTAAAGACTGGCACATCCCTCTTTATTCATGGGTGGTAATCTATATTACCGGCAGGGCAATCGATATGATTCTGGAAGGTGCAGATTACAATAAAGCGTTGCTTATAGTATCAAAAAATCATCTTGAAATAAAGAATAAAATTCTTAAAGATTTGGAACGTGGAGGCACTTATATTAAAGGGGAAGGTATGTTTACTGGTGAAGAAAAACACATTATTTATACCGTAGTCAGTCGGCGGGAAGTTGCCATCCTGCAGGAATATATCAGTACAATAGATCCGGATGCTTTCATTACCGTAATGGATGCCCGGGAGATTTTAGGGGAAGGTTTTCAAAACCTGCGTAAAAAAATAGAAGCAGGTTAAACCCCTTTATATCCTTCAGAAAAATCCCCCTCTTCGCTTACACGTAATATTCGGCAATTCACCGAAAGAAAATGTTATTTTTTCCTAAAAGAAAAACATAAACTTTCATTTTTTATAAATTTGAAGCTGTTCCGAAAGCAAAAACAAACCATGCATAAAATTCTCTTAGCATTCTTCATTTCATTTTGGTTTTTCAGCATTGAAAGTTTTGGTCAATCGGTAGGCTTGGTGTTAAGTGGCGGAGGCGCTAAAGGTATTGCCCATATTGAAGTCATCCGGGCTCTGGAGGAAAATAATATTCCTATTGATTATATTGCGGGTACTTCAATTGGTGCCATTGTAGGTGGTTTATATGCCGCCGGATATTCCCCCGATGAAATGGAAAAACTGTTTCGTTCGGATGATTTTTATTTCTGGTCTACCGGTCGCATTCAAAAAAAATACCGGTATCATTTTACACGTCCCGAAGCCGACCCGGCCTGGATTGAACTTCAACTCGCAAAAAGGGACGATCGACTAACAGTGCTTCCTCCTACCAATATAATCCCGGAGGTCCAAATGGATTTTGCCTTCATGGAGCTGCTTTCCTCAACCAACACAGCCTGTAACCATCATTTCGACAGCCTGATGGTTCCTTTCTTTTGCGTAGCCACAGATGTACATTCCAACAAAGCCGTAATTTTGCGAAAGGGAGATTTAAGTGAAGCAATACGGGCTTCAATGACCTTTCCTATTTATTATAAAGCCATTAAAATTGATGGTAAGCTGTTATTTGACGGCGGTATGGTAAACAATTTCCCGCAAGATTTTATGAAAGATATTTACAACCCTGATATCATCATCGGGCATAAAGTTGCCGATGAAGCGCGGGAACCGGGAACAGACAACCTGATGGAACAAATAACCAATATGGTAATGCGCCCAACCAATTATGAAATACCCCCTGAAAAAGGTATTCTGTTGGAAACAAAATTCAACAACATTGGTCTGCTTGATTTTCAGAAATATGATTTTATAGCCGGGGAAGGGCGTAAAACAGCAGAAAACTTCATCGACAGTATAAAAACACGCATTCACAGAAGGGTAAGAAAGGAAGATGTCATTAAAAAACGAAACACATTCAATGCAAAAAAACCTGAACTTTATTTCCAGAACATTCAGGTAGAAGGCATTTCAGACCCCATGCAGCGAAAGTTCATCATTCAGTCGATGAAACACAAATACAACATCATATCGCTAAGCGAATTAAAAAAAGAATATTTTAAGCTTATAGCCAACGAGCACCTGAAATCAATCCGGCCACTTGCCTATTACAATCCTGAGACAGGATACTACGACCTGCACCTGAAGGTGGAACCGGAAAAAAAAATGCATATAAACATGGGGGGAAATATTTCCACGAAACCCATCAATCAGGGGTTCGTCGGTTTTGACTACCGAACCTATCAGAACAGGGCTTACACGCTCAGCTCGAATATCTATTTTGGCCGTTTTTACAGCTCATTTAAGGTAGGAGGGCGCATTGACTTTCCCACCTCCCTGCCCTTTTACCTGGCCGGATATTCAACTCTGAACCGGTGGGATTACTTCTCGTCAAGTTCCGAACTCTTTTTCGAAGACGTAAGACCTCCCTATATTATCCGGGGAGAATACAATCTTCGCTTCGAATCGGGAATTCCCCTGGGACTGCATTCCAAGTTATTCGGCAGTGCTGCTTTTTCCAATTGGAACGATGAATACTACCAGACCGATATTTTCAAAAAAGAAGATGATCCTGACCAAACAACCTTTAATGCATTTATTGGCCAAATAGGAATTGAACAGAACTCCCTTAATTACAAGCAATATGCCACCGAAGGAGGATATAATTCAATTTCTGCCTGGCATATAGCTGGAAGGGAAACAAATAAACCAGGCAGCACATCAGCTGCCACTGTAAGAACTGCCCGACACCACAGTTTTTTTATGCTCAAGGCACAATCTCTGAAATACTTTAATTTTGGTAAAAAGTTTACTTTGGGAACGCAACTGGAGGCTGTTTACAGCAATAAAGAACCCTTCAAAAATTACCGCTCTACAATGCTCTCAGCATCAGGATACTACCCTACACCACACAGCAAATCTCTTTTTATTGAAAATTTTCACTCCAACAACTATCTGGCAGGCGGTTTAAAAACCATTTTTCACATTAAGCCAGCACTTCATCTGCGGCTCGAAGGGCATGCATTTGTACCGGTAAAAGAAGAACTTCCCGCTCCCGATTTCACAACCTTTATAAACGACAAATACTTTTCGAATTATTACCTTCAGGGAATGGCATCATTGGTTTACCATACCGGGGTAGGTCCTGCAAGTATATCCCTTAATTATTACGACAAAACCAACACAAAACTATACTTCACCCTGAACTTTGGTTACATTCTGTTCAATAAAAGAGGCTTTTAAATCATTATTATTTTCCCGGCAGATGAAATAAATGCAGGTCTGATATCCTGAATCATAAATTGAAAAAATCTTAAAAATAATTTCGGCTATAAGGAAAAAATTATCCTGCCAGAGACATTTTCATGACCATGTAAGTTTACCCAACCCCATACCATAGTAACATTACCTTTTAGCCAACGGTACTGTAAATATAAACCTGCTTCCGCTGCCTTTCCGGCTCTCCACCCGAATTTTCCCTCCGTGTTTTTCTATAAACTCCTTGCACAAAATCAGGCCCAGACCTGATCCTTTTTCACCCGTTGTCCCTTTTGTACTTACATGTGAATTGATCCAAAACAATGCTTCTTTTTGCTTATCTTCAATACCTACTCCGTCATCGGCAACTTCACACTCAATAAATTCGTCTTTTTGCAAAGCCTGTACATCGACCCTTCCCCCTGGATGAGTAAACTTTATGGCATTTGTAATAAGATTCTGAAAAACCGATTTAAGCATAACTGCATCAGCATAAACTTCAAAATCTTCAGGTATTTTGTGACTTAATACTATATTTTTAATATTTGCTGCAGGATTAAGAATTTCAACAACTTCCGAAATCAGCAATTGTAATCTGCACTTTTCAGGTTGAAATCCCAATTGTCCGGTTTGTGCATTTACCCAGTTGAGCAAATTGGTAAGAACATCGAGTGTAGGTTTTGCGGAAAGGTTTATGTATTGCAGTATTTTTTTTATCTGATCGGAATCGTACTTTTCAAAATTCCCGAGTAATAAGTCGGTGAACCCAATAATGCTGGTGAATGGAGTTCTTAAATCATGGGCAATAATCGAAAATATTTTATCTTTGGTTTTATTAAGCTCCCTCAACTGATTTTCAATCTGTTTCATTTCCGTAATATCACGAATAACCGATCCAAACATCCTGTTGTCTGCTTCCATTTCAATAGGAAATACAACTGCCTGAAGCGTTCGCACACCTTTTCCTTCTACATAAATATTGTTTTCAAACAAGGTATTAAGTGCTGCGGGATTGACCATGCTCACTGCTTCATCAAACATTTTCCGGATTAAAGCTTTGTTTTTATAAACCCCGTGAAGGATATCGTACTGAAGTTCATAAAGTAACCTGCCAAGGGCATCTTTTCTTTTTATTCCCGTTATCATTTCGGCACTGGAATTCCATATTACAACAGTTCCATCTTGCTCATAAACTATTATGCCGTCGCTAATCTGATCTATTATATTCTTAAGCTTAGCTTCACTCTTGTTTAATGCTTTTTGAAGCTGCTTTTGCGTGGTTATATCCCTGCAGACAAAAATAAATGCCTGATCATTATTCCAGATAATTTTCTTAGCAATAACATCTACATTAAATGTTTCTCCTAATCTGTTTTGATGAATCGCTTCAAACCTCGTATTGCCGGTAAGCAAAAGCTCTTCCACATTCTTCATTATGGCGTCTTTATGAGGAGATGCATCAATTCTCAATACCGAGGTATTAATAAATTTCTCATGAGGTATCTGGTACTTTTTACATGCAGTTGAATTTACTGCAAGGATTTCCCCTTCACTGGAAAGCACAAAAATATAATCGCCTGAATTTTCAAAAAGCATTTTATATTTCTCCGGCTCAAAGTCATTAACTTCCGGAATGAGATGAAGCAGGTATTCAAATTCATCAAGGTCCTCAATTAATTTAATTCCAACAGAATGGTTTTCAGTAATCGTTAAAATTTTCTGCTTAATTTCCTTGTATTTTAATAAAAGGTCCATTAAAAGGTTGCCTGGTTTTTTTTGTTAGTTATAAATTAAATATATAGGAATCCATATTCTGGAAAAATTCTAGAAGGTCAAAACTTTCACATTACTCTTCAGATAATCACTTAATGTTTTGCCCATTGCTTTCACCTCGAATCCCATTTCCTTTAATTCCTCAACTACCCCGTATTCTTTGGCGCATGTAATGCAGGCTTTTATGCGTATACCATCTTCCTGCATATGCTTAAGTTTTCTTTGAATTTTTAAATTTTCAGCAGCGAGCTTTGCTGACGGACCCCAGATAATTAAGATAACTTCTTTGAAAAAGCTTTTTGACCTGGCCGCATGCGTGTACATGAAAACCATTCGCTCTGCCACATAAACATCTCCGCTTGTCCACACGATGACCAGCTTATCAGCGTTGTTGTCAGCTTTTACAGGTTGATCCATTCTTTATGGGTTTAATTTTAATCAAGTTACAAAAAAAAACAGTTACAGATAATACTTAACAACATTAATTTTTATTTTACAGCACTTATTTTCAGCTAGATTATCAGTAATTTATATCTTGAACATATCCTTAGTAAAAATAATTGACCAATATCAGGAAGGTTTGTATCTTTGAATGAATAACAAGTAATTCTTTTGAAAGCTATGAAGAAGCACGTAGAAGAGATACTGCTTGAAGCAGTTCGGGGAGACATAGCAAATCAGCCCGATATGACGGCAATAGTTAATGCTGCAAATGCACAGTTAATGCCTGGAGGGGGAGTTGCCGGCGCTATACATCGTGAGGCCGGACCTGCTCTGGCCGAAGATTGCAGGCGACTGGCTCCAATCAGGCCCGGTGAAGCTGTACTGACTGAGGCTTTTAACCTTCCAAATAAATATGTCATCCATGCTCTGGGACCTGTTTATGGCATGGATAAACCTGAAAGGATTCTGTTGGCCGATTGTTACCGGAATACCCTTATTCTGGCTGATGAGCAAAAAATCGATTCCATAGCCTTTCCCGCAATATCAACAGGTGCTTTTGGTTTTCCGTTTGAAGCCGCAACAGATATTGCACTTCAAACCATTATTGATTTGGCCCCTGATTTAAATTATGTAAGGTATATCCGGTTTGTGCTTTATGGCGATATCGATTTCGATGTGTATGTAGAAAGGTTAAGAAGAATAAAAGAATAGAATTGAGCAGGTAGATGTCAAATCTTTTCCTTGTAGAATAAATTATCCATAGAATACTTTCCCGGGCCATATATAAGAAGAAACACCAGCAACAGGGTCATAGAAAAATCGGTACGTGCAGCATGTGCCATAAACCAAAACCCTTCATTCCTTAAAATGGGAATTTTGGTGGTTACTATAGCCGTAATCATAATTATCAGCAATGGAAATGCTGCAATCCTGGTAAGTAAACCAAATAATATCAATATCCCGCACATAATCTCAAAAAAAGCAACAAAATAAGCAAAGAAAGTTGCATAATTGAAACCAATTAACTCAAACCGACCCACTCCTGTAATATCAGGATATAAAAATTTCTGAATCCCTTCAGAAAGAAAAACCAGACCGACAATCAATCGGAACAAAATAAAAAAGCGGGTTCTTTTCGAGCGAAATATTTTTCTAATTGCATTCATTATTTGCACGATTTCAGGATCCTGATTCTTCCGGAATCAATCGTAATTTCAATACCCGGGTAATGAAAGAACAACAAAAGAAACTACAAGTTCAAAACAGAAATTCTTTTTTATTTAAAATTGCATTAAATTAATCCGGTACCCAAAGCTAAAGATATCAGAACAAGCATCACCGCCACCAAAACGTGAATAAAGTGCAGTGTTATTTTGTGCAACAACAATCGCCCGGTAAAAGCTCCGGCAATGGCAGCCAGCATTGCGGAAATAAGCAAGCCAACATTCTCAGATAAACCTGAAGCAGTATATCTGGAGGCATAAACCGAAAGACGGGTAAAATCAACCAATGAGGCGATGATAGCTCCTGTTGCAATATACTCCTGTTTCGACAAACCGCTTTTAATAAGGAATGCACTCCTTAATGCTCCCTGAATACCTGCAAGCCCTCCAAAAAATCCACTAAGGGCACCTCCTAAAATCTGATTACGCTTACCCGACTGGAAGCGCCCTGTCTGCGGCAGTATTTCCAATAATGAAAAAAACAACAGCAATAGTGCTATTATAAGCTTGAGAGGCGTAATTTCAAACGCTTTTCCCCAAAGGTTATAATAATAAAGTGTAGGCATATCCGATAATTTCAGCAACAGCCATGCTCCTGCAAATGACGCCAGAATGGCAGAAATGCCAAAGCGGAAAAGAACACCTTTATCGGCTTTCTTACCTACAAGAGCCACTTTAAAAAGATTATTGGTAAAATGAACCACTCCGGTAAGTGCAATGGCTATATCCACCGGAAAAAACAGTGCAAAAACAGGCATTAAAATGGTTCCCAAACCGAAACCCGAAAAGAACGTAAGAATGGCTGTAAAAAATGCAACAAGACTTATAACTATAAGTTCCGTCATAATACATTCATTGAATAAGCAGCAGGAACCTCTACCTAAAGCTTCTGCATCCTTTTGGTTGTAGATTTATTTTAAGGACCCATCTGCCGGAAAACAAGATACGTAAAAAATATTTACCTGCAAACATCCTTTTTGTTCACAGATCTCACTTTACTACATTCCCTCTGATGCCGCACGAGATGATAGCTTCTTGTATCAATCCTCAATTGCTGTATTTAACCTTAAAGATGTAATCAAAACAGGTTTTGCTCCTGACCATCTCCGGATTAAATTCAATGTAAACTCAATATATATTCAATTTTAACTCAATGTAAACTCAATTAAAGTTGAATTTACATTGAGTTAAAATTGAATGAGTATTGAATCAAAACCGGAGAAGGAGACATCAAAGAGAGGGATTAACGATAGCGTCTCGTTTTGAACCATCTATCTTTTAATCCTATGTAAAATTACTTTGTTGCCTTCTCCTCAAATTGAATTCTTCTACTGCTTCAGTGGGATACTTTAAAATGTTCGGTTATTTGCCTGGAAGCCGATTCAAAAAATGTTTTTACCATTCTGAACTGATTTTCAGCTAATTCTTCACTTACTACTTCGGAAAGTGTTAAAACTGCTCCGTTCCATTCAGGCATCATCCATTTTCCAGCAGCCAGTCTGCCGGGCCTGGTCGTTTCATCAATGGGTTCATCCGATAAAAAACTCATGTAATAATAAGGTTCATCAACTATATTGTCGGGAATGGCCCACCCCATGCCAATGGTTTTGGTTTCTTTGCCTTCCCTGTTATGCTCGACAGGAAATGAGAAGCCTGTATCGAAATGATTGGGCCATATGTATACAGGGCATGTTTCGGCAAAACCGGAACGTACCTCATTCAGCACCAAATTGGCATTGTGCCGGTATTTTATATTTTCTATTACAGCATCCTGGGGTCCTGTAGTAAAGAACATTCCTTTATCCAGAGAATCAGCAGGCAAATCAAAGGGCTGATCGGTTTTTAATAAAGAAACATCAGCTCCAGTCTTATGCAACTCCTTTTTGAATTCAATCAGCACTTCCGGAAACGTTCTTCCTTCGAGCAAAATTTTGGAAATAACCGTCAAATTATCGTCCCTAATCTGCAGTTCCAGGTTTTTAAGAAGCAATCCCACCAGCCAGCCATCGGGATGTTGCTGGCCAAGAAACATTTCCTGTTCCGGAAAAAACTGCATGGTGACATTGCTATTGTCCTCCTTTTGAGGCAATAAATACCTGCCTGTGAGTGCAATGAATTGTACTGCAAGATGCTGAATCTGTAAAACTTTTATTATATCATTGTTGAATTTGTGCGTCAGCTGTTTCCACTTTCCCATAATTCTTACTTTATTTATTATTGACTTCAAAACCTTTCCCAAAAGCAACATGCTTAATTATTCCTGCTGATGTCACTGAAGATTCAAGAGGATATCAGGCTGCATCCTGATTTGTTTTTTCATTGGCTGCCACATGATAACAGAAAGCTGATCTGTTTTTCATTCCTTCCTGTATTCATGTTTAATTCACTCATTCTTTCCAAATTTTTCCCAGAGGGAATCAACAAAATAGTTGCGGCTGTCGGAAAAATTGTGTTCAATTCTAAAACCATTATCGTCAGCAAGTTTGCTGATAGTTTTAAAATCATACTTTCTCGAGCGTTCCATAAATACAGGTTCCCATTGATTAAAGCAGAAGGTTTGATTCAATGCCTCAAAATGCACATGCTGACTGACTTTGGATATCAGAAAACTTCTGACTTCACCTGTTTCAGGATTGTATTCGGTGTATTGGTCGAATCTGTCTACATCAAAATCAGCACCAAGCTCACGGTTCAGCCTTACCAGCAAATTGAGGTTAAACCTCCGGGTATATCCATGCGGATCGTTGTATGCATCCATGACAATTCCGGGTGATTTTTTCAGATCGAAACCTATCAGCAGCTTATCCCCGATATTCATAAAATTAGAAAGCTGCCTTAAGAACCTGCCGGTTTCTGCTTCTGAGAAATTTCCGATATTCGATCCAAGGAAAAGAATGACTTTGTACTTTGATGCAAATCCGTTCAATTCCTTTAACTGATTAAAATAATCGCCTGTACGCGGATATACTTCAATTCCGGGGATTTCTCTTGTTAAAGTTGCCAGCAGGTCGTCGTTAGCTTTCTTACTAATATCAAGAGGTATGTATTGAAACCTGATATTGAGTTCTGCCAGATGCCGCAGCAGTATTTTTGTTTTATGCCCGTCGCCCGATCCCAATTCCACAAGGCTGAATGAAGCATCCCCTTTGGAAAAACTCCGGGCAATTGATTCTTTTTGCTGTGTAAAAATTTCCTCTTCACAATTACTAAGATAATATTCAGGCATTTTCATAATATCCTGGAAAATAGCGCTGCCTGTGTCGTCGTAAAAATATTTCGACAACAGAAATTTCGGGGTTGAGGAAAGGCCTTTTAAGGTATCGGAGGCCAGTGCAGATGTCATTATTTGTTGTTCCATATTGGGTACTGGATAATTTAAAAAAAATTTGAAAAATTCAGCGGTTCAGAAGGGTTTTTTCCTCAGGCACTCCAGTTTCATAAGGATTATCCGGATCATTACTCCATTCGAACCAACCTCCGTCATAAACCGATACCCTGGGCCATCCCATCAGCCAGGCATTGAACCATGCCTCGCTGCCCCGCCATCCGGTTCCGCAATAAAAGGCCAGGTGCTTATCGGGATTTATTCCGTTGCTTGTCCATATATTCGCAATTTCATGGTATTCACGGGTGGTGTGATCCGGGTTACGGTAGTTTTCCATGTGATAAGCATCGCTGCCACAATCGGCAAATACAGCACCGGGAATTCTGCCCTTCGGTTCAATGTAATTGTATCCGCTCACATCACCGATGAATTCCGGCCAGCTTCTTACACATACCAGTTCACTGTCATCTGACAGCAGCATATCTTTTGCTTCAGGTGTATCCACCGCCAGTTCCGGATGTGCAGGAATTTTTACTCCGAACTCCTTTACCGGCTTTTTTGGAACATCATCTTTTGAAACCTCAAGACCTTCATCGGTCCATGACTGGAAGCCCCCATTTAGTATCCGTACATCCCTCACTCCTGCATACATCATTATAAATGCATTGCGGATGGCTCCAATATCACCGGCAGCGCTTCCGGGAAACGGATCGTTGTTGTTGGGAAACATATGCTTTCCATACAGAACTACTGTAGTATCGGCAGTTATACCATGAGCTTCCAAGGCCTTTTTTAATTCTTCAGGGCTTCTCCTGTTCCAGGTTTCAGGAGCTTCAAGTGCAAGCGTATCCATATCGATTGCTCCCGGTATGTGGCCGCTCAAATAAGCATCGCGGTTGCGGTAATGAGCATGCACTACCACAAATCGATCGTTGCTGTAAAGTGGTGGCCTCTCCCCTGCTATCATTCGGTTTACCCAATGAGCAGGGACCAACTGGCTGAACCGGGTAAGTTTTTGCAAAGGCATATCAGGGTTTGCAGCCCATTCATTTATGAATTTATTGTAAATAAAAATTCTCGTGTATCCCGATTGTTCGAAACGTTCGGCAGCTTCATTGGCTTCTTCAAAAGTATATCCATAAACAACAACTGCATTATTGGTAAGGATATTCTTACGTCGCACGATTTCTATCCAGTCGATGTAGTTCAGCCATTTTGCGGGAAGGCTTTTGGCTCCTTTTATGTGCCCGCCGCGCATTTCTCCCTGAAGTTGCCATCCATTATAAGCATCAGCCGGACGAACATCAATTACTTTATAATCCTGCCTCTCGATTAACTCCTGAAGTTCCTTTGTTCCTATTGTTTTTATCATAAATTACTGTTGAATATTTATTTCATATACAAATTATGTGTTTACCAGTCTGTTTACAAGGAAACAATTTCATTGTAACAAAGTTTGAAATAAGGCAGCAGGTTATTCACCATCAGCATGTTTTATTTTTTTTAACGTCCAGCTGCAAGGGTGGTGTATTTTCTTAAACTCTCTTGTATTGGTATTTTAGGTATAAGAAGTTATTTTTACCTTTACATATGAACCGGAAAAATTCCAGCATTTATATTTGGGGAGCCAGTTTTCTGGTTACTGAAGGACTAAAATCGATGTTCAGCAAAGATGCCCGGTTTTCAGTAACCAACATGTCCTGTCCATACTATTGCCAATCCGCAGGCACATGAAATGACTACTGCACCGGAAATATGGGAACAGATGGAGCATGATGTGGATGCCATTGTCGTAGGGGTTGGTTCGGCAGGTACCATTGGTGGTCTTACCCGTTTCTTTAAAAAGATGGACAGGCAACCTGAGATTGTGCTTGCCGATCCGGAGGGTTCTATCCTCAAGGAATATTTTGAAACCGGGCAGGCCGGTGCTGCCGGTAGCTGGCTGGTGGAGGGGATTGGTGAAGATTTTGTTCCGGCACAGTGCGATTTCTCCCTTGTAAAAAAAGCATATACGGTTTCTGACAAAGAGGCTTTTCATGTTGCACGGGAGTTGTTGTTAAAAGAAGGAATCTTTGCAGGTTCTTCAACAGGAATACTTGTTGGTGCGGCGTTAAAGTATGCAGCCGAACAGAAGAGTCCAAAAAAAATCGTAACTTTTGCCTGCGACACCGGAAACAAGTACCTCTCGAAAATGTACAGCGATGAATGGATGTCGGAGAAAGGATTTATGAACAAGCAAAAACAGCAGCAATATTTATGAGCAATTACAAGTTTTCAACACGGGCCATCCACGATGGGCAGGAACCCGATCAGGCCACAGGAGCCATCATGACCCCCATTTATGCATCGTCAACCTTTGTACAGCAGAGTCCGGGCGTGCATAAGGGATACGACTATTCCCGGAGTGGCAATCCCACCCGCACAGCGCTGGAAAGCTGTATGGCTTCACTTGAGGACGGGAAGTGGGGATTTGCGTTTGCCTCAGGGCTGGCTGCCGAAAATGCCGTATTGGATACCCTGGAGGCCGGCTCTCACATTATTGCCATGGAAGATATGTATGGCGGCACCTTCCGGCTGTTCGACAAGGTAAGGAAAATTTCTGCCGCTCTTGAAGTAACCTACATTGATTTAAACAATGAGCAGGAACTTGAAAATTCAATAAAAGCAAACACCCGGCTGATATGGGTGGAGACACCCACCAATCCGATGCTTACCATCGTCGATTTGCAGAAAGTGGCAGCAGTAGCCCAAAAGCATGGCATCCTTACTGTTTGCGACAATACGTTTGCCTCCCCCTGCCTGCAGCGTCCTTTCGATTTTGGGATCGACATAGTGGTTCATTCGGCCACAAAATACCTGAACGGTCATTCGGATGTGATTGCAGGAATTGTTGTGGTGAAGGAAGACCGGGAACTGGCTGAAAAGATAAGGTTCATTCAAAAGGCAACCGGGGGAATCCTCTCTCCCTTTGAATCGTTTTTGGTATTAAGAGGCATCAAAACACTGCCGCTGAGGATTAAAGCACACTGTGCAGCGGCAATGATAATTGCCGGCTTTTTAGAAAAACATCCTAAAGTTGAAAAGGTAATTTATCCAGGACTGGAATCATTCCCGCAGCACGAATTGGCAAAAAGACAGATGAATGATTTTGGCGGGATGATCACTTTTTTGCTGAAGGGAGGAATAGAGGAATCGCGAAGGTTCCTGGAAAAAACAAAGCTGTTTGCACTGGCTGAAAGTCTGGGAGGTATCGAAAGTCTTATTGAGCATCCGGCCATCATGACCCATGCCTCCATACCAAAGGAGATGCGGGAGAAGCTGGGAGTTGCCGACAACCTGGTACGCATGTCGGTGGGATTGGAAGACACTGATGATTTACTGAATGAGCTGGAGGAGGCTCTGAGAGCAGTTTAGTCAAAAAACTTGCATCAAAAAAAATTCGGTTTGGGCAACAGGAATTTAGATACAGATCAATGTTGCCAATCCCGGGCCTGCTGGCACAGGTTGGTGAGCCAGAGGAGATTTACCCAACGGAAGGAATGTCATCCTTTTTATTGTCGTGCATAATAGAATTAATGACTAATGACCAGATGCATTAATTTTTTCTTTTATAACATTTTACCCATTCAACCTGAAACTGAACCGGTAATTTTGAATCCTTAATTTGCTCCAGCACAAGGGTCATAAAATCGATGTGAAACGGGAGATCGATACCGTTACGTTCCATTTTCAGCACTTCTGTTTCGTTAATCTTCCAGATGAAGTTGCGGCTACTTTTTTCAAGTGTAAAAATGTACCTCTTGTTTTTTTTCAGATTGGAAATGTCGAGGCCTTCCAGTTCCAGCTTTCCCTTTTCGTCGGTTTCGGCAATACCCAGCCGGTTTTTGGCCCCCATCTCCAGCAGATAAACCCGCTGCCGGTTATTTTCTGTTTGCAACACACAACTGCTAACCACCTCCTTAACAGGGTTGAACAATATTTTAGCTTCAAAAATACCTGCATTCTGACTGAACGATTTGGCAGAGGAAACCATTCCGGAAGTATATTCAAATTCATGAGGCACAAATCCGGCAGGCATTTTCCATACAAGGCCGCTGGTTTTCTCTTTGCGGGTTTCGATGTTGAGATTGCCGCGGGTTTTTATGTTTTGCCCCATGGTATACACATGCAAATCGCCTGGCATAGCGTAATTCTTTCCCAGCAATTTTTCAGCCCAAAGCGGCATTATCGCCCACTTTTCATTATTGAGCTTTGAAGAAGCAAAGTCTTCAATAAAACTTTCCTCCCAATCGCTGAAAAAAGCAAAGGCATCACTTCCTTTGTACCTGAAATACTTCACCAGGTGAGGCTTATTTTTCAATTCCTGGTACTTCTGTTCCTTTTCATGCTCCTCTGTTTTTTCCCACTTTTGCTTGTCTTCCAGGTAAGCTTTCCGCTCCCGGAATTCTTTTGAATTTATGATTTCCTCCAGTTCAACATACCGCTTCAAATCGAATGAATCTTTTACATCGAGGTAATTCTTATGAATTTGCGATTTTTCATACTTTATAAAGAACTTTATATCGGGATCATTACTTAATTCCTTGTAACGGTTCCACTTTTTGAAGGCTTCCGATCTTTTAAACTTCTTATTGTCTTTTAAATATTCAACTCTTTTTTTAAACTGATCGTTATCGACATACCCCTTTAATTCATAATACCGTTTTAAGTCATGGCTATCGGCCATTTCCTTATAAAGTTTCAGGTCTTTGGAATGCTCAAATCTGAAATAATTTTTTACCTCAGGATCATTCTTCAGTGACTTCAATTCCTTTTGCTGCGGTTTTTCCAGGCCCGGAGTGTTCTTCAGATCGAGGTATTTTATAATTTTACCGGAGCTTCCGGCTTTTGCGTGCTTTTCCAATTGTGGAGAATTGTGGTATTTCAAATAGGCTTTCATACCTGGAGATTTTTCCAGTTTAAGAAAATCATTCAGGTGTTGCTCCTCTACCGAACCTTTATATTTTTGTCTTTGAACCTCATTTTTATCCTTCTGAAACTGGCCTTCCTTAACATATTCCGTCAGAACTTCATATTCGCTTATTTTATCAGAATCTCTGACCGTTTGAAATCTTTTCAGTTCAGCTGAATTCATTGCTTCAAAATATTTACGGATGCTTTTCCTTTTCTTCAGAGCCTGATATTCATTAAGCAAGTTGTATTCCTTGCTGTTTTTAAACTGCATACTCTGGATTTCAGTCTTTTTTTCCTTGAACTTGTCAGAAATAACAAGCTTTTCCAACTCGAAAAACAGTTTTAATTCATCCGAATGTGCAACATGCACAAACTCATTGTAATCGTCAAGCAATAATTTACGCTTGGATTCAACTTTCTCAACAGGTTGTATTTTTCCCAGGAGCTGAAGAGTAAATATTTTGAAGGACATTGGCCACAATTTTGGTTTACTTAATCAAAAATAGAAATTTAAGTGATTCAAATCTAATAATTTTGGCGTATAAATGCTTCATTGAGCATATAAGTTGTTAACATATCATTATTTTAAAGAAAATATCAAAAGCAGATTGTTTATATCTTTCTAACTGAAATATTGATAGTTAGCTATGATTTGAATAGTTTTATGGCAAAAATAAAAAATAATGATACCAAATTCGGAACTGATTTTAAATCCAGATGGAAGCATATTTCATTTGCATTTACAACCGGAACATCTGTCCGAAAACGTTTTGCTGGTAGGCGATCAGGCACGGGTTGACACTGTAGCCTTGTTTTTCGATACTGTTGAATATTCAACACAAAACAGGGAGTTCCGAACCGTCACCGGAACCTTTAAAGGGACCCGGTTCACTGTTCTTTCAACTGGTATTGGCACCGATAATATTGATATTGTGCTGAATGAACTGGACGCATTGGTTAATATTGATCTTAAAAAACGGGAAATTAAAAAGATAAAAAAGTCATTAAATATTGTCCGGATTGGTACATCAGGTGGTTTACAAAATGACTTGCCTGTAAATTCGGTTGTAGTTTCACGAAAATCGATTGGTTTTGACGGATTGTTAAATTTTTATGCCAACCGGGAACAGGTATGTGATACAGCGTTTGAAAAAGCATTTAAGCAATTTACAGGATGGGATCCTGCCCTTCCTACTCCCTATGTTGTTGATTCATCAAACAGGTTATTTGCAAAATTCAACGACACCGGGTTTACAGCAGGGGTTACAATTTCAGCTCCTGGTTTTTACGGCCCGCAGGGAAGGGTGCTACGGTTGCCACTGGCATTGCCCCGGTTAAACAATAGCCTTGAACAGTTCCGGTTTGATGATTTGAAAATTACTAATTTTGAAATGGAAAGCTCGGCTATATACGGGCTTTCAAAAATGCTGGGACATAATGCTCTTGCCATTTGTCTGGTTATTGCAGACAGGAAAGCAGGGAAAGCCAATGAAAATTATCATCCTGAAATGAAAAAGCTGATTGAACATGTGTTAAATGGCTTAATTAATTAATTCCTAATGAAAAAGAACAGACTGAAGGCATTGATCAGTTTGCTGGATGACCCCGATGACGAGGTTTTTGCACTGGTTGAAAAGGAGTTACTTAAAGAAAACTGCAGCATTATTCCTGTTCTTGAAGAAAAATGGGAAAGCAGCTTCGATGAAACCAGCCAGGAACGGATTGAAAATTTAATCCAGGATCTGCAGTTCAAAAAAACCAGTACATTACTTAAAAACTGGATTTCGTCATCTGAACCCAATCTGCTGGAGGGTTTTCTTATTATCGATCGGTTCCAGTATCCCGATATTAATATCGAAGGTGTTCACATGAAAATTGAAAAGATTAAAAAGAATGTTTGGCTTGAGTTGAATGATTCTCTGACTTTGCTTGAGAAAATTACAGTTTTGAATCATTTCATCTTTAATATCCACGGCTTCTCAATTAATCACACGAATATTCAGTCGCCTCAAAATTGCTATCTAAACCAGATGCTTGACACAAAAAAAGGCAATCAGGTTTCATTGAGCCTGTTCTATAATCTACTTGCACGCCAGTTGGGGTTGCCTGCATATTTTGTCGATTTTCCGAAAAACCCATTGATAGCAATAGTCGACAGAGAGCTGGCCCTGAAAGTACATGGTAAAAATACCAGCTCCGGCATTTTGTTTTACATTAATCCCTCGAACAAAGGGTCGATTGCCAGCCGGAAGGAAGTAAAATATCATTTAAAAAGAAATAATTACAAACCAGTGGAAAAATATTCAGAACCCCGTTCTGATGTACTTTTTATCCGCAGATTACTGGAATCGTTGCAGGATTCGTTTCGTACAGTAGGTTTCATGGAAAAGGAAGACCAGTTGGCAAAATTGTTGCAGTTGTTTTGAAGAGTTGATAATTCAGGTGATGCTGGAAGAGGATATACCGGCCTAAAAAATGGAGTTTTTCATTCTTATAAAATCAGGCAGGTTTTTCTTTTGAAACAATGCTGCAAAACAGCAAGAAATGAACATGTTAGTCAAATACAAAAAGATAATCCAACAAAAATCAGATAATCCTACCGCTGAATGAATAGGGTTTCTACAGCGAGTTCAATGGAAATTTGAAAACAAATATTTTTCAGCACTTTTTTTATTTTATCCCATAAATAACTTTAGTTATTTTCGCATGAAAATCTTATTCATCTGCTACATTAAAATATTTTTACAATACTCCACGCATTTAATTACTTCCTTCTGTGCATTGGAATCATCGGGAACAGGATATTCCAGTTCTATATCGCAGTAGATGGGCCATTTTTTCTTTTGGATTAAATGCAGAATATCGGCAACAGGTGTATCGCCTTTACCCCAGGGCATATTGGTATTTGGCGGATTGCCGTTTTTACTGGTTTTATCCTTTAAATGAATGCTGTAAATGCGGTTATGGAGTCTTTCCAGCACTTCATTGGGATGTTTTCCCGTGGCACCAAAATAGTGCCCCACATCGAAGTTCAGCATATTATTTGAAGAAATCGATAAAAACTCATCGAAAGAAAAACGGGGATCTCCAGGCTGCAAATGATTATGGAAAATGGCGTACATGTTGTGCTTTTCTGCGAATTTCCCAAGCCGCTGGCATGCATCATGCCCGATTTCATTGGTTATCCCATCGGCTCCCAGAATTTTAGCTGCATTAAATGCATAATCAATTTCCGCATCGCTCCAGTTGGCAGGGGAAAATTTTACAATATGCAGTTTAACTCCGGCATTATCAAACATCCTCCGCAGTTCACGGTACTTTTCCATTGAAGCAGAAAGCCTCCATTGGCGCTGCCGTTCGGCAATAATTTCGGCTTCTCTTTGATAAGCTGTCCGTTCTGCCTCAGTGGCATCGGGTGAGGGTCGTGATGCCGACGGCGGTATCCCTGCATATTCTTCGGCAACATTTCCCATCATTTCTATGGAGGTTATTCCTGCTTCAACACAATAATTCAGTATATCGTGAGCAGTGGAAGGCATGCTTCGCCAGCTGTAGGTAATTGCGCCAATTTGTACTCCATTGAATCGGGAACCAGGTTTTGATACACTACCTAATGTTCCAGCAAAAGTCGATGGGGCCAATGAAAATCCCGTTGCCACAGTTACTGCGGAGCCAATAAACCGGCGGCGGGAAATCCCTTTCCCATTGCCTGAAATAACATTGCTATTCATGTAAAGGATTTTAATGATTAAAGCAGGTTAAAATTAAAAGGATTTATGCAAAAATGAAAATAACAGGTGAAAATTTAGGTTTTATTATGGGATATAAAGCGATAACTGAATGCACCACTGACGGCGACTCTCCTTAAGTTAAGGAAGTAGTTTATTTCATCCTGCTTAAAGGAGCTTTATCTGAAACTGATATCTGCAGGGAAAAAAATAAACGCAAAATAAAAACGGCCTGATTTCAGGCCGTTTTTATAGTACTATGAAATAATGATTATTCTTCTTTTTTATCTCCTTCAACATCAGCTGAAGGTTCATCACCCGGTTCCTGTTTCGGAGCTTCTGCCTTTGGTTGTTCCTTTACAGGAGCTTCTGATTTAGATTTAGCCTGTGAACCTTTATTGGCAGCAGGAGCTTCCGTTTTGGTACTACTACCCCTGCGAGAACGGCGGCGTTTTGGTTTTGCCGCTTCTTCACCGGTTTTCAGCATGGTTTCATTGTAATCAACCAGTTCTATGATGCACATTTCTGCAGTTATCGCCCAACCGATTGCCGGTTCGAAGTATACGTGTGTATCCACCCGGACGATCGGCTACTTTTGCAGCTACCTCACGAAACAATTCGGAAACAGCATCTTTATTTTGCAGATGGCTGAATACAACCCTTCGCGAATGAGTTGTATCATCCTTTGCCTTTGTAATAAGCGGCTCAACGTAAACACGCAGCGCTTTTGCCTTAGCTAGTGTTGTAGAAATGCGTTTGCTTGCAATAAGCGAACTGGCCATATTCGACAGCATTGCCTTACGATGTGAGCTGGTGCGTCCTAAATGATTTATTTTCTTATTATGTCTCATTACCTGTTATTCCTTGTCAAGTTTATACTTACTGATATCCATTCCAAAACTTAACCCCATATTATCGAGCAGGTCATCCAGTTCGGTGAGCGATTTTTTACCAAAGTTTCTGAATTTTAGCAAGTCATTCCGGTTGTAAGTAACCAGTTCTCCCAATGTATCAACATCGGCTGCTTTCAAACAGTTCAGCGCTCTCACTGAAAGATCGAGATCTACCAGTTTGGTTTTAAGCAGCTGACGCATATGCAGTACTTCTTCATCAAATTCTTCATTCGCAAATTTCTCATCCGAATCGAGGGTAATTTTCTCATCGGAGAACAACATGAAATGATAGATCAGAATTTTGGCAGCTTCTTTCAATGCATCTTTTGGAAGAATTGAACCATCGGTGGCGATTTCAAGAATCAGTTTTTCGTAGTCGGTTTTCTGTTCTACCCTGAAATTTTCAACAGAATACTTCACCTTTTTAATGGGTGTGTAGATGGAATCAATGGCGATAACACCAAATTCAACATCTTCCTGTTTATTTTCAAAAGCAGGAATATAACCGCGTCCTTTGCTGATGGTAATTTCCATCTGGATTTTTACATCAGGTTCCATGCGGCAAATAACCAATTCGGGATTTAACACCCTAAAACCGGTCATAAATTTATTTATATCGCCTGCAGTAAATTCTTCCTGACCGGAAATCGTTACCGTCACTTTCTCAGATATCGAAATCTTCCACTTCATTTTTAAACCGAATCTGCTTGAGATTAAGGATTATATCAGTAACATCCTCAATAACTCCTTTAATCGTAGAAAATTCATGGTCTACCCCTTCAATTTTCACAGTGGTGATTGCATACCCCTCGAGCGATGACAGAAGAATCCGTCGCAAGGCATTACCAATGGTAATACCATATCCTGGTTCCAATGGACGGAATTCAAATTTCCCGACCTTATTGTCGGACTCTATCATTATCACCTTATCGGGTTTTTGGAATGCTAATATTGCCATAATAACCTAAGTAAATTTTTATTTTGAATACAACTCAACGATAAGTTGTTCTTTGATATTTTCAGGTATTTCTTCACGTTCAGGTACATTGAGGAATTTTCCGGCCATCTGATCGTTATCCCATTCCAGCCATTCATAGCGTGTACTTCTGCGTGAATGCAATGAGTCAGTGATTTCTTCCATAGCTTTTGATCTTTCCCTGACACCAACAATGTCGCCTGATTTTACCTGATAAGAAGGAATATTCACTACCTTTCCATTTACTACAATATGTTTGTGTGTAACAAACTGACGGGCAGCGGCCCGTGTTGGAGCAATTCCCAATCGGAAAACCACATTGTCAAGCCTCGACTTCAAGCAACTGCAGCAATATCTCACCAGTAATTCCTTTTGATGAAGAAGCTTTTTCAAATAGGTTTCGGAATTGTCTTTCCAAAATACCATATATGTATTTTGCTTTTTGTTTTTCTTTTAACTGAAGTCCGTATTCCGATACTTTTCTCCTGCGAGCAGACATGCCATGCATCCCCGGAGGATAATTTTTATGTTCGAAAACTTTATCGGGTCCGAAAATTGGCTCACCAAATTTACGGGCAATTTTAGACTTTGGTCCTCTGTATCTAGCCATTACCTTTTCAATTTAATAATTAAACACGTCTTCTTTTAGGAGGTCTGCAACCATTATGTGGTAACGGCGTAACATCTACAATTTCCGTTACCTGGATACCAACTGTAGCAAGTGCCCTGATAGCAGATTCACGGCCATTTCCGGGGCCTTTTACAAACACCTTAACTTTACGTAAACCAAGATCATACGCAGTTTTAGCACATTCTTCCGACGCTACCTGGGCAGCATAGGGAGTATTCTTTTTTGAACCGCGGAATCCTTTTTTACCCGCTGACGACCAGGAGATAACCTCTCCATTTAAATTGGTCAGCGTAACGATGATGTTATTAAAAGAAGAATGAACGTGGGCCATACCATTGGCTTCCACAACAACCACTCTTTTTTTACTTGTTCCTGTTTTTTTTGCCATAATTCAAATACCTTATTTAGTGGCCATTTTTTTATTCGCAACCGTTTTTCGTTTTCCTTTACGGGTACGTGCATTGTTTTTTGTACTTTGACCTCTGACAGGTAACCCAATACGGTGGCGAATCCCCCGGTAACATCCTATATCCATTAACCGTTTAATGTTCATCTGTACTTCAGAACGAAGTTCACCTTCTACTTTAAACTGGCTGTTAATTACTTCACGGATAGAACCAAACTGATCGTCATTCCAGTCCTGAACTTTCAGGTCAGGGTCAACGCCAGCCTCTTTCAGAACCTTATTTGCCCTGCTCCGGCCAATGCCATAAATATAAGTGAGGGCAATCTCACCCCTTTTATTATTTGGTATATCAACACCAACAATTCGTGCCATACAAATTCTTTTTATTCAGATTAATGATTATCCCTGACGTTGTTTAAATTTTGGGTTCTTTTTATTAATCACATACAAGCGCCCTTTCCTGCGTACAATTTTACAGTCTGCGCTGCGCTTTTTTACTGAAACTCTCGTTTTCATTTATTATCCATTAATTTTTATACCTAAATGTGATCCTGCCTTTAGTTAAATCATAGGGAGACATTTCGACTTTAACTTTATCTCCAGGCAAAATTTTTATGTAATGCATCCGCATTTTCCCCGAAATGTGAGCTGTAATTACATGCCCGTTTTCAAGTTCAACACGAAACATTGCATTTGACAATGCTTCTATAATTGTTCCATCTTGTTCAATTGAAGGCTGCTTTGCCATAAAAAAATAACCTTTCTACTTTTATTCAGATGTTAGTTAAAATTTCGGTTGTTTTACTTAAAATGTTTTGCAAAGATAAGACAAGCAATTCATTCTGCATAACAACTATCTCCTTAATAATGATTTAAAAGACATACAATTAATTAAATACCACCTCCGGCACGTCCTTTTATCCTGCCCGATTTTGTCAGACCATCATAATGGCGCATCAAAAGGTGACTTTCTATTTGCTGCAGTGTGTCAAGCACAACCCCCACAAGAATAAGCAATGAAGTTCCGCCAAAAAAGTAGGCGAACGACTGGTTAATACCTATAATCATGGCAAATGCAGGAAGAATGGTTATTATACCCAGGAATATTGATCCAGGTAAAGTAATCCGCGACATCACAGTATCGAGGAATTCTACGGTTCTTTTTCCAGGCTTAACTCCAGGAATAAAACCTCCATTTTTCTTCATATCTTCTGCCATTTGGGTTGGATTGATGGTGATTGCCGTATAAAAATAAGTAAAAGCAACAACCAGCAAAAACAACACAAAATTATACCAAAACCCGGTGATGTTAGATAAAGCAGCCGCAACGCCACTCAGGTTTTCGGAATTAGCCACACCAACTAATGTCAGAGGCACCATCATAATTGCCTGCGCAAAAATGATAGGCATTACACCTGCAGCATTTACTTTAAGAGGAATGTACTGACGGACACCTCCATATTGTTTATTACCCACTATCCGCTTTGCATACTGCACCGGAATTCTTCGGGTTCCCTGAACCAGCAGAATTGATGCGATGAAAACCAGAAACAGGATAACAAACTCAACAAGAAACATTACCAGCCCACCTCCCTGCTGATTAATGCGGATGGCAAACTCCTGAACTACCGCTTGCGGTAATCTGGCAATGATACCTATCATGATAATAAGAGAAATACCATTTCCAATACCTTTATCGGTAATACGCTCACCCAGCCACATAACAAACATTGAACCCGCTGTTAAAATTACCACTGAGGAAACTGTAAAAAGCACACCTTTAATGGCAAAAGCCGTAACAGGCAGTTGGTAATGCAGGTTAGTCAAATATGCCGGTGCCTGGAAAAATAAGATAACAACGGTTAAATAACGTGTAATCTGGTTAATTTTCCTTCTTCCCGACTCTCCCTCTTTCTGCAACCTCTGGAAATAGGGTACTGCAATTCCCATTAACTGAATTACAATAGAAGCCGAGATATACGGCATTATTCCTAAAGCAAAGATAGAAGCCTGAGAGAAGGCACCTCCGGAAAACATATCAATCAGCCCAAGCAAACCATCTGCAGTTTGATTCTTCAGGTTTTGCAATTGTGCCGGATCAACGCCCGGAAGAGAAACAAATGATCCCAACCTGTATATTAATATTAAAAACAAGGTGGTTCCAATTCGAATTCTCAAATCTTCAATCTTATAAATATTCTTTAGGGTTTCTATAAAACGTTTCATTATAGTTTACAGTATTTCGGTTGTTCCTTCCAGTTTTTCAACAGCTTCTTTGGCACTTTTCGAAAATGCGTGGGCTTTAACATCAAGTTTTTTATCAAGAGATCCTCCACCCAAAATTTTGATTTTATCGTTTTTAGAAGCAATTCCCGCATTAATCAAAACGGTTAAATCAACAGATGAGACATTCATTTTTTCAGCAACGTGCTGCAGAACATCCAAATTAATTGCCTTATACTCTACTCGGTTAAAATTTTTAAAACCCGATTTAGGAACAACCCTCTGAAGAGGCATCTGTCCACCTTCGAAACCAATTTTTTTAGAGTACCCCGACCTGGACTTTTGCCCTTTGTGACCACGTGTTGATGTCCCTCCATGGCCTGAGCCCTGGCCACGGCCAATACGTTTTGGTTTTTTTGTAGCACCCGTAGCAGGCTTTAATGTACTTAAATCCATAATATTTTTTTGAATAGTGTTATACTTCTTCAACTTTCACTAAATGACTCACTTTCCCGGCCATACCGGTAATCGGACCTGTAGCTTCATGTTCAACAGTGTGGTTCAGTTTCCTTAATCCAAGAGCCTCAAGAGTTGCTTTTTGCCGTTTTGTTGAACCGATGCTGCTTTTTACCTGTGTAATTTTTATTCTTGCCATAATGAGTTATCCTTTAAAAACTTTTTCCAATGAAATACCCCTATGTTGAGCAACAGCATGTGCATCCCGCAGTTCGAGCAATGCTTCCATAGTTGCCTTGACCAGGTTATGAGGGTTGGAAGAACCTTTTGACTTTGCCAGAATATTATGAATCCCAACACTTTCAAGTACAGCACGCATAGCACCTCCAGCCTTAACCCCAGTTCCTGAAGAAGCAGGTTTTAACAACACATGTGCCCCTCCAAAACGAGCTGATTGTTCGTGAGGAATAGTGCCATGAATCACCGGAATTTTTACCAGGTTCTTTTTAGCTGCTTCAACCCCTTTGGCAATGGCAGTGGTAACTTCACTTGCTTTGCCCAATCCCCAGCCAACGATACCATCTTCGTTACCGACAATTACAATAGCCGAAAAACTGAAGGTACGGCCTCCCTTAGTAACTTTAGTTACCCGGTTAATGGCTACCAACCTGTCTTTTAAATCGAGGTCGCTTGTTTTAACTTTTTTACTTATTGTCGCCATAATATATTTCAGAATTTAAGACCCCCCTCACGGGCCGCGTCTGCTAATTGTTTAACTCTACCGTGGTATAAATATCCATTTCTATCGAACACAACGTTATCAATACCTTCGGTCTGGGCCTTTTTCGCCAAAAGCTTACCAACTAAAGCTGCCTTTTCAGTTTTACTTCCTTGTTGTGAAGCTACATCTTTTTCGGTTGAAGAGGCAGCTACCAAAGTTGTTGCATTATTATCGTCGATTAATTGAGCGTATATTTCTTTATTGCTTCTGAAAACGCTCAGACGTGGTCGTTCGGCTGAACCGGTTACTATTTTCCGCACCCGGCTTTTTATTCTGTTTCGCCTTTCTGTTTTTGTTAATGCCATATTACCTGATTTTTTTTCAAAAATTATTTAGCAGCGGCTTTACCGGCTTTACGTCTTAATACTTCGCCAACAAACTTAATTCCTTTACCTTTATAGGGTTCAGGTTTGCGGAATGATCTGATTTTTGCAGCAACATGCCCGATTAATTGTTTATCTATAGATTGAAGCGTAACAATAGGATTGCTCCGTTTATCAGATTTGGCTTCCACTTTCACTTCCGGGGGAAGTTGTATATAAGTATGATGCGAATATCCCAAAACAAGGTCGAGGACATTATTTGGCAGCAACTCGGCACGGTAACCCACGCCAACCAGTTCAAGCTTGATCTCAAAACCTTTCGATACTCCTGTTACCATATTGTTCACTAAAGAACGATAAAGTCCATGAAGTGCTTTATGATTTTTAGATTCACCTAAACGGTTAAATATAATCTGTTTATCTTCAATCTCAACCTCAATTTCAGGTGCAATTTTTTGCTGCAATTCACCAAGAGGTCCTTTAACAACAACTACACGATCATCGTTAAATTTAGCTTCAACTCCTGAAGGTATTTCAATGGGTAATTTACCTATTCTTGACATGACCTTTTCCTTTATTAATAAACATAACACAATACTTCACCGCCAATTTTCTGATCCCGAGCTTCCTTATCGGTAATAACTCCTGAGGAAGTTGAGATTATGGCAACTCCCAGTCCATTCAAAACGCGCGGGATATCATCATGTGTGCAATACTGGCGTAAACCAGGTTTGCTGATTCTTTTTAAACCTTTTATTGCAGACACTTTTGTTTCCGGATGATATTTGAGTGCAATTTTTATATTGCCCTGATAGTCCTTATCGTCCTCAAATTTATAATTAAGAATGTAACCTTTTTCCTTTAGAATTTTGGTTATTTCCCGTTTAATATTTGAGGCAGGAACATCTACCACCCTATGTTTGGCAAGAATTGCATTTCGCACCCTTGTCAAATAATCTGCTATTGGATCTGATACTTTACTCATTATTAAGTCTTTAACAATTACCAACTAGCTTTTTTAACTCCTGGAATTAAACCATAAGAAGCCATTTCACGGAAATTAATTCTGCTGATACCAAACTGACGCATATACCCTTTTGGTCTTCCAGTGAGTTTACAACGGTTATGTAAACGCACTTTAGAAGAATTCTTAGGCAACTTCTGCAACCCTTCCCAATCTCCTTCAGCTTTCAACCTGGCTCTTTTCTCGGCGTACTTATCAACCAGTTTTGCCCTTTTAACTTCACGGGCTTTCATTGATTCTTTTGCCATATGATCAATTCTTTTTTACATTTTTAAATGGTAAACCAAGTTCCTTCAGTAAGGCAAATCCTTCTTCATCGGTTTTTGCTGAAGTAACAAAGGTTATATTCATCCCGTTAATTTTATTAACTTTATCCAGTACAATTTCCGGGAAAACAATTTGCTCAGGTACACCAAGTGTATAATTTCCACGCCCGTCCATTTTGCTTTCAATTCCACGGAAGTCGCGAATTCGCGGCAGTGCTGCCGAAATCAGACGATCGAGAAATTCATACATACGATCACGGCGTAAGGTAACCCGCACACCAATTGGCATTTTCCTTCTAAGCTTGAAATTGGAGATGTCTTTTTTTGACACAGTTTGTACTGCTTTTTGACCGGCAATCATGGTCATTTCAGTTGTAGCAACGTCAATAATTTTCTTGTCAGCAATTGCAGCGCCAACACCCTGATTAAGCACAATCTTTTCCAATTTCGGAACCTGCATAACTGAAGAGTAGTTGAACTTATCCTTCAAAGCAGGAATTACTTCTTCCTGATATTTTGTTTTTAAAGTTGGTACGTTTGCCATTATTTTATCTCCTCTCCTGATTTTTTGGAATAACGAATTAATTTTCCTGTATTTTCATCAGTGCGGCGTCCTATTCGGGTACGCTCCCCTGTTTTGGGATCAACCACCATGAGATTTGATATGTGAATAGACGCTTCCTGTTCAACAATACCACCTTGCGGATTTTTCGCATTGGGTTTAGTATGCTTTTTCATCAGGTTCACCCCTTCCACAATTGCCCTGTTGGTTTTGCGAATTATTTCGAGTACTCTGCCTTTCTGGCCCCTATAGTTTCCGGTAATTACGATAACGGTATCACCTTTCTTTATGTGTAATTTTTTCTGCATTTTTAAGCATTTTTCAATTTACAGTACTTCTGGAGCGAGGGAAATAATTTTCATGTTTTTATCCCTCAATTCACGAGCGACAGGACCGAATATACGAGTTCCACGCATTTCGCCGGTATTATTTAGCAATACAACAGCATTGTCGTCAAACCGTATATAGGAACCATCAACACGACGTACTTCCTTACGAGTCCGAACAACAATTGCTTTTGAGACGATACCTTTTTTTACATCACTGCCTGGAATAGCACTTTTAACCGATACTACCACAGTATCGCCCAGGGAAGCATAACGTTTCCGAGTGCCACCAAGTACACGAATACAAAGCACTTCTTTTGCACCACTATTGTCGGCTACCGAACATCTTGTTTCTTGTTGTATCATGATTACTTCGCTCTTTCGGTTATTTCAACTAATCTCCAACATTTCGTTTTACTTAACGGCCTTGTTTCCATGATCCGCACTAAATCGCCAATATTGCATTCATTTTTATCGTCCTGAGCATAAAACTTAGTGGTTTTATTAACGAATTTGCCGTATATCGGGTGTTTAACCTTACGTTTCACCTCAACAACTATGGTTTTGTCCATTTTGTTACTAACGACAACCCCTATACGCTCTTTTCTGAGATTTCTCACTTTATTCTCTTCCATCGCTGAATTACTTCTGATTTTCACTTAATTCCCTTTGACGAAGAACCGTTTTTAATCTGGCAATATTTTTTCTTGATTCCTTTATCTTCAAAGGATTATCAAGTGGAGAAACTGCATGATTCAAACGCAGGCGAACTAAATTTTCTTTTTCCAACTGTACTTTTTCGACGATTTCTTTGGTCGTCAATTCTTTAATTTCAGATGTTTTCATAATTTATTCACCTTTTATTATTCTTCAACAAAATCACGCCTTACCACAAATTTTGTTGTAACCGGCAGTTTCTGGGCTGCAAGTCGCAGTGCCTCTTTAGCCAGGCTAAAAGGAACACCGTCAGCCTCAATAACTATCCGACCCGGTGAAACCGGGGCAACAAATGCTTCAGGAGCACCTTTACCTTTACCCATACGCACTTCTGCAGGCTTTTTGGTAATGGGTTTATCGGGGAAAATCCGTATCCAGATTTGTCCCTGACGTTGCATATGACGTGTAACCGCAACCCTGGCAGCCTCAATCTGCCGTCCGGTGATCCACGCTTCTTCCAACACTTTTATTCCAAATGAACCGAAGGCCAACTGATTTCCACGTTGTGCATTGCCTTTCATACGGCCCTTTTGTACTCTTCTGAATTTTACCTTTTTTGGCTGTAACATCCTATTTTTATATTCTGAGTGTTAAACCACTATTTTCTTCTTCTTCCACGGCCACCGCCACCAATACCTTTTCCACCCGGACGAGCTTGTTTTTGCCCGATGTTGGGAGAAAGATCCCGGTTTCCGTAAACCATTCCCTTGCATATCCAGACTTTAACTCCGATAAGTCCGGTTTTCGTAAGTGCTTCGGCTAAGGCATAATCAATATCCGCCCTCAGTGTATGCAATGGGGTACGGCCGTCTTTATACATTTCCGAACGGGCCATTTCAGCCCCATTCAGCCTTCCTGAAACCAGAACCTTAATACCTTCTGCTCCCATCCTCATGGTTGAAGCAATGGCCATTTTCACTGCCCTGCGGTAAGCAACCTTACCCTCAATCTGCCTTGCGATGTTAATTGCAACAATTTTGGCATCGAGTTCCGGACGTTTGATCTCAAAAATGTTGATCTGAACCTCCTTGCTGGTAATTTTCTTCAGCTCTTCTTTCAGTTTATCAACTTCCTGACCACCTTTACCAATAATAATTCCCGGGCGTGAAGTATACACAGTGATGGTGATAAGCTTCAATGTGCGCTCAATAATTATTTTAGAAATGCTGGCTTTGGCCAAACGGGCATTTAAATACTCCCGTATCTGGTGGTCTTCAACCAGCTTGTCGCCATATTCGTCACCACCGAACCAATTTGAATCCCATCCTTTGATGAAACCCAAACGATTTGAAATTGGATTTACTTTTTGTCCCATCTACTACTGATTAAGAGTTTCTTCAACAACATTTTCTTTACGGTCAACGTAAATTGTAACATGGTTTGAGCGTTTCCTGATACGATGTGCACGACCCTGTGGAGCCGGACGTAATCTTTTCAAAATTCGTCCCGAATCAACCATGATTTTCTTTACAAACAAATCACTTTCCTCTAATCGTACTCCTTCATTTTTTGCCTGCCAGTTGGCAACGGCTGAAAGAAGGAGTTTTTCAACCCCACGCGATGCTTCTTTCGAGGAAAACTTAAGAACATCCAGCGCTTTATTCACCTCCATGCCGCGGATAGAATCGGCAACAAGCCTCATCTTTCTAGGTGAAGTAGGGCAATTTCTTAAAACAGCAAAATATTGTTGCTTTTTATCTGCTTTTCTTTTATCTGCTGCTATTTTTTTTCTGGCACCCATTCTTTTCTCTTTTTTAATTTTAATGACACTTGCCTATCTTTTATTACCAGCATGACCCCTGAATGTACGTGTAGGCGCAAATTCCCCCAGCTTATGTCCTACCATATTTTCGGTAACATACACCGGGATAAATTTATTGCCGTTATGAACGGCGATGGTATGGCCTACGAAATCAGGAGAAATTACTGAAGCCCTGGCCCATGTTTTTATTACCGATTTTTTTCCGCCATCATTCATGGACAGAATTTTTCTTTCCAGTTTAAAATCGATAAAAGGCCCCTTTTTTAACGAACGACTCATAATTCTTTCCTTTTAACTATTTTTTCCTACGTTCTACAATATATTTGCTGGAAGCTTTCTTTTTGGAACGGGTTTTAAACCCTTTAGCGAGTAAGCCTTTACGTGAACGCGGATGTCCACCTGATGCTTTTCCTTCGCCACCACCCATCGGGTGATCAACAGGGTTCATAACAACACCACGTACCCGTGGCCGTCTGCCCAACCATCTCGACCGGCCGGCTTTACCGGAACGTTCAAGGTTGTGTTCAGTATTTCCAACTGTTCCAACAGTAGCCCTGCAGGATGTAAGAACCATACGAGATTCGCCTGAAGGTAACTTCAAAATTGCATATCTGCCTTCACGGGAAGTCAATTGTGCATAAGTGCCTGCACTACGTGCCATCATTCCGCCCTGTCCCGGACGGAGTTCAATGTTGTGAATAAGTGTTCCAAGAGGAATATCGGATAATGGGAGCGTGTTTCCAATTTCAGGTTCAACACCGGATCCGCTCTTCACTGTTTGACCAACTTGCAACCCGTTGGGAGAAACAATGTACCTTTTTTCGCCATCTTCATATTTCAGAAGAGCGATACGGGCCGAACGGTTCGGATCGTACTGAATGGAATCGACAACAGCAGCAGTACCGTCCTTATCTCTTTTAAAATCGATAACACGGTATTTGCGTTTGTGTCCCCCACCTCTATACCTCATTGTCATGCGGCCCTGGTTATTCCTACCGCCAGTTTTCCGCAGGGGCTCCAACAATGATTTTTCAGGTGTAGATGCAGTAATGGTATCAAAGGCTCCTATAATTTTATGCCTCTGACCCGGAGTTACTGGTTTTAATTTTCTTACTGCCATTTCTATAATTAAATATTACTGTAAAAATCTATACTATCTCCTTCGGCCAATGTTACAATGGCTTTTTTAAAAGCAGCCGTTTTACCGGTAATAACACCGGATTTGGTATATCTTGATTTAACTTTTCCACCGTATACCATAGTATTGACTGAATCCACCGAAACATTATAAAGGCCTTCTACTGCCTTTTTGATCTCAGGTTTGGTAGCCGTTTTAGCTACAACAAATCCGTAACGGTTAAACCTCTCGGCCTGATCGTTCATCTTTTCGGTTACCAATGGTTTTATTAAAATATCCATGTTCAATACAACTTATAGTTTAAATGCTTCTTCTATTTTCTTCACCGATCCTTCAAGAAGAACAATTGATTTTGCATTGAGAATTTGATATGTATTTAATTCTGAAGCAATTACAACCGAAACATTCTGTAAATTTCTGGACGACAAATATATATTATTATTTTCGGCTGGTAAAACGAAAAGTGACTTTTTATCAGCAATCTGAAGATTGTTTTTAATATTCAAGATCTCCTTTGTTTTTGGAGCTTCCAAATTAAAGTCTTCCATAATCAGGATTTCATTTTCCCTCGCCTTATATGTCAAAGCTGATTTCCGCGCCAGCTGCTTTACTTTTTTATTCAATTTAAAATCGTAGTTTTTGGGCCGTGGGCCAAAAACTGTACCTCCACCACGGAACACAGGCGATTTAATACTGCCTGCTCTTGCAGTACCAGTTCCCTTTTGTTTTTTTATCTTCCTGGTGCTACCCGCTACCTCAGAACGCTCCTTACTTTTATGAGTCCCCTGACGCTTGTTGGCCAGATATTGCTTTACATCAAGATAAATGGCATGATCATTGGGCTCAACACCGAAAATCAGATCACTTAACGTGATTTTCCTTCCGGTCTCCTTACCTTCTCTATTTAGTACACTTAGTTCCATTGTTTCCTAATAATTAAATATGAACCTTTGGCTCCAGGTACTGAACCTTTCACCACTAACAAATTTTTCTCAGGAATAACTCTTATGACCATCAGGTTTTCAATAGTTACTGTGTCATTACCTGTTCTTCCTGCCATACGCATACCTTTAAATACACGGCTTGGCCAAGAAGATGCACCAACAGAACCCGGTGCTCTTAACCGGTTATGCTGCCCATGCGTTTGATCTCCAACTCCACGAAAATTATGACGCTTAACCACTCCCTGAAACCCTTTTCCTTTTGATATTCCAACCACATCAACATAATCCAGTTCATGGAAAATATCAACTGTCACAGAATCACCTAATTTGTACGACTCCTTATAGGTATTTTTAAATTCTACGACTTCGTGTTTTGGCGTAACTCCAGCTTTTTTAAAGTGTCCGAATTCTGCTTTGGTAGCTCTTTTTTCTTTCTTGTCGCCATAAGCAAGCTGCAACGCATCGTAGCCTTCTTTTTCCCCGGTTTTAACCTGCGTAACGATGCAGGGACCGGCTTCAATCACAGTGCATGGGATGTTTTTCCCCTCAACACTGAATACGGATGTCATTCCGATTTTTTTTCCAATAATACCAGCCATTTCGACTAATTTTTAATTATCAAACTTTAATTTCTACTTCCACGCCGCTGGGCAACTCCAGTTTCATTAAGGCGTCGATTGTTTTTGCCGTTGAGCTGTAAATGTCGATCAAACGTTTGTATGATGACAATTCAAACTGTTCCCTTGACTTTTTATTTACAAAGGTTGAACGCAAAACAGTGTAAATCCTTTTGTGAGTAGGCAGTGGAATAGGTCCGCTAACTACTGCTCCGGTAGTTTTTACTGTTTTAACGATCTTCTCAGCCGACTTGTCAACCAAATTATGATCGTACGATTTCAGCTTAATTCTGATCTTTTGGCTCATGATGAGAACTCTGTTAAAATTATTTATAATAAATCAACTCTTCCCTGTACATTTTCCAGCACCTTTTCAGCAAGTGATTTTGGCACTTCCTGGTAATGGCTGAATTCCATTGATGAGGTAGCCCTGCCCGAAGATAAGGTCCGCAAAACGGTAACATAACCAAATTGTTCGGATAGTGGCACCTTGGCATGAATTACCCGGGCATTGCCTTTGGTCATCATACCTGTAACATCTCCCCTTCGACGATTGAGGTCACCTATAATTTCGCCCATGTATTCATCCGGAGTAACTATCTCCAGTTTCATAATAGGTTCCAGAAGTTTGGGAGCTGCTTTTGATGCTGCATGACGGAAAGCCTGACGGGCACAGATTTCGAACGACAATTGATCGGAATCTACTGCATGGTAGGACCCATCTAACAAGGTAACTTTCAGGCTATCGACAGGAAAACCAGCCAGCGGGCCATTGCTCATAGCATTCTCAAAACCTTTTTGTACCGAGGGGATGTATTCACGGGGAATATTTCCTCCCTTTACCTGATCCACAAACTCAAGTCCTTGTTTTGCATCCTCAGCAGGTTCAATCCGAACAACAATATCTGCAAATTTTCCACGTCCTCCGGTTTGCTTTTTAAACACTTCACGCAGTTCAACCATTTTACTGATAGCTTCTTTATAAGCCACCTGGGGTGCTCCCTGATTACACTCCACCTTAAACTCTCTTCTCAACCGGTCAACAATAATCTCGAGGTGCAATTCTCCCATCCCCCGGATTACAGTTTGTCCGGAATCGGGATCAGTATTCACCTGAAAAGTAGGATCTTCCTCAGCTAGCTTCGAAAGACCATTCGACAGTTTATCGAGGTCATTTTGTGACTTTGGTTCAACCGCTATACCAATTACAGGTTCCGGGAAATCCATACTTTCCAGAGTAATTGGATGTTTTGAATCACAAAGTGTATCGCCGGTACGAATATCCTTAAATCCAACTGCTGCGCAAATATCTCCGGCTTCTATTAAATCCTTGGGATTTTGTTTGTTTGAATGCATCTGGTACAACCTGGAAATACGTTCTTTTTTCCCGGTACGGGTATTTAAAACCTGAGAACCGGCTTGTATTTTACCAGAATAGATACGCATATAAGCCAAACGACCGACAAACGGATCGGTAGCAATTTTAAAAGCAAGGGCAGCAAGCGGTTCTTCAACATCTGCTGTCCGTTTAACTTCCTTATTGTTATCCGGATTATTTCCCGTAATGTCTCCTTTATCAATTGGGCTTGGAAGAAAAGCGCAAACTGCATCCAGCAACCGTTGCACTCCTTTATTTTTAAAAGCTGAGCCACACATCATCGGAATAATAATTCCATCGATAGTTGCCCTGCGAATTACATCCTGCATTTCCTCTTTTGTAATAGAATCTGCATCTTCAAAATAACGCTCAAGCAAAGCATCATCAATTTCGGCAACCGATTCCATCAGTTTAACCCGCCATTCTTCGGCTTGTTCCCTGTATTCTTCCGGAATATCTTCAAGGCTGTAATTTGTACCCATGGTTTCATCTTCAAACCAGCGTACAGCCTTCATCTCGATTAAATCAATTACTCCTTCAAAACTTTGTTCCGCTCCAATAGGAATTTGCACCGGTACCGGATTAGCACCCAGTTTTTCTTTAATTTCATTATAAACATTAAAGAAATCGGCTCCCTGGCGGTCCATTTTATTTACAAAGGCGATACGCGGAACTCCGTATTTTTCGGCCTGACGCCAAACGGTTTCCGATTGAGCTTCTACTCCCCCCACAGCACAAAATAAAGCTACAGAGCCATCAAGTACTCTGAGTGAGCGTTCAACCTCAACAGTAAAATCAACGTGTCCGGGTGTGTCTATTATGTTAATTTTAAATTCAGTATTGTCGTATTTCCAGAAGGTAGTAGTCGCAGCCGAGGTAATTGTAATACCCCGCTCCTGCTCCTGCTCCATCCAGTCCATTGTAGCTGCTCCATCGTGGACTTCTCCCAGGCGGTGTGTCAACCCGGTGTAGAACAGTATTCGTTCCGTCACCGTGGTCTTACCCGCATCGATGTGCGCCATAATACCTATATTTCTCGTATTTTTAAGATCTTGTTTAGCCATTCTATTTTACCATTTTCTAATCTTTACCATCTGATTTTCCCCTGGCCTAAACTAAAATCTGAAATGCGCAAATGCACGGTTGGCTTCAGCCATACGATGAGTATCTTCTTTCCGTTTAAATGCGCCACCTTCATTGTTGTATGCCGCAACAATTTCAGCAGCAAGCTTGTCGGCCATGGATTTTCCTGCACGTTTACGGGCAAAAATGATCAGGTTTTTAATACTGATTGCCACTTTTCTTTCCTGCCTGATTTCCATTGGTACCTGAAAAGTTGCACCACCAACACGTCGGCTTTTAACCTCCACTGCCGGAGTAATGTTTTCAAGGGCTTTTTTCCAAATTTCAAGGGGGGGAACTTCACTCTCTTTAACTCTTTTCTCTACAATTTCCAATGTATCGTAAAAAATCGAATATGCAACGGATTTCTTTCCGTCTCTCATCAAATCATTGACAAATCGGGTTACCAGAGTATCGTGAAACTTTGGGTCCGGCAGAAGAATTCGCTTCTTTGGTTTTGTCTTTCTCATTTTAATAAAATTTTGTGTTATTTAAATTGGTTGCCCTCAGGCGGTCTTCAGCTTATCTCCGGAAAACATAAAAGATGCACTTACTCAACCAAACCACGTGTAAATAACGAGTTTACAACTATTACTTCAACTAACTATTTTTTCGGTCGTTTAGCTCCGTACTTCGACCTGCGTTGCGAACGTCCTTCAACACCGGCAGTGTCGAGCGCTCCGCGAACCAGGTGGTAACGCACACCTGGAAGATCTTTTACTCTTCCACCGCGTACCAGTACAATCGAATGCTCCTGCAGATTATGGCCTTCGCCCGGTATGTATGCGTTTACCTCTTTTCCGTTGGTAAGCCTTACCCTGGCAACTTTACGCATCGCAGAGTTAGGTTTCTTTGGAGTTGTGGTATAAACACGTACACAAACCCCACGGCGCTGCGGACATGAATCCAGGGCAGGAGATTTGCTCTTTTCCACCTTGCTTTGTCTTCCTTTTCTAACTAACTGTTGAATTGTTGGCATAAATACCTGTTTTTTATCTTGTTAATAATCTTCTCTTAAAATTTTGGACTGCAAAAGTATGTTAAATTTTAATAAAAACACTCTTTTTTCAGAAGCTTTTTATCATTCTACCCCTGAAAAACGGCACGCAAAAGTAGTAATTTTGACTTAACAACAAACCATTTAAAGCTTTTTTTTAAAAAACTTAAAGAAGGATTCCAAATTTTCCGTCAATCAAACTAATCTATCTTCTAATCGTTATAGAAATGTGTAACTTTTATTTATGGCAAAAATCTTAAGATCAGTTAAAGTATATATTCTGCTGGGATACATCACTCTCATCATGATAGCTTCCGTTACCGTATGGGTTATCTATGACGAAACTCTCGAATTGTACGACAATCAGGTTGATTTGAACCCTGTTAATAATAAGATTTTCCTTACCAATTCAATTCTTACAAGCTTATATGAGGCTGAAGGTCTGGAAAGAAGTTATCTGCAGACAGGCAATCCGGAGCATTATAAAAATTATAATGTATTAATCGATTCAATCAGTTCACAAATAGAAATGCTGGGGTCAATCGAAAGCAATCCTTCACAACTAATGCATACCGATAGTATTCAAAAACTTTTAATTAAAAAAAGAGAAAATCTGAAAGAATTAAACGCCATTAAAAATTCGGCATCATCTGAAAAATTATATGAACGTGCTCTTTTCCGATTAACACAAAACAAGGATTCGCTCGACCACCTTTTCACTATTTATACAACCATCAATACAAGCAAGGATAGTATTTTTTCAAGGCAAAAAAAAGCACGATTTTTTGAGCGGTTAATCAATGTTTTTGCCCCTCCAACACAACCTGATTCCTCACTTGAGGTAGTTGTAAATAAATCCATTCAAGTGGACAGTATTTTAAATGTTTTTAATCCAACCGATTCGGTACAACAAATCCTGACTTCTATTATTGAAGATATCAGGAAGGAAAGCGGAGCTTTTGAAAAACAACTTATTCAAAAGGAACAGGAAAACCTGGAAAATGCCCGGACAATTACTCTTCAAATCAGGCAAATTCTTTCTAAACTTGAAAATGAAGAAATTCTTTATTCGCTTCGGAAGGTTTCTGTACAACAGGAACATGTAAGCCAAATGACAAATATTGTCATCGTTTTGGGGGCCTTAGCCCTTCTTGTAATTATAGGTTTTCTGACTCTCATTCTGAAAGATATTACCAGAAGCCAGCATTATCGCCAACACCTTGAAAAAGAGAAGAATTATTCGGAATCTCTCCTGAAAAGTAAAGAACAACTGATGCTGAGCATTACACACGATTTAAAATCTCCACTTCATTCAATTGCCGGGTTTGCAAATTTGGCTATCAGGGAAAAATCATCCACCCGCCAAATACAGTATTTGAGAAATATAGAACATTCTTCAAATTACATTTCCAGGCTTATTAATGATCTTCTGGACTTTGCCCGACTTGAAACAGGAAAAATGACCATCGAAAAACATTCTGTTAATTTAAAAAACTTAATAGAAGAAGCGGTTTCTGGTTTTTATCCGCTGGCTAAAGAAAAAAACCTGAAACTGGAACTGGATGCAGAAAAACTTGCAGATAAGATTTATTTAACTGATGGTGCCCGAATTCATCAAATTTTAAGTAACCTGATATCGAATGCCATTAAATTTACCAGTAAAGGTCATGTAAAAATAAAGGCAACATTAACCAAACCCAAAGGAAAATCGGATCAGGTTCAGATTGAAGTTGAAGATACGGGAATAGGAATATCCAATGAAAATTCACATTTGATATTTGAAGAATTTACCCGAATATCCTCAGATAAAAATATCCAATATGAAGGTACCGGACTGGGGCTTCCTATTACAAAAAGAATTGTTGAATTGCTAAATGGCAGCATTAAATTTTCCAGTAAACTGGGGGAAGGCAGCCGGTTTACTGTGGTGTTGCCTATGAAACGACAGTCGCAGAAAATATCCTCAGAAGTTAATTCAAGCCTTCCTAAAGAAAATGGAAAAAAAACTGTATTTAATAATGAACGTGTACTGCTTGTTGATGACGATCCCTTTATCCTGGAGTTAACTTCACATGTTTTAACCGATGCAAATTTGAATGTTGCTTCTTATGCAAATGTGGATGAAGCCATGGATGCCATAAATAAACAGAATTTCGATTTGCTGATTACCGATGTTCAGATGCCGGAAAAAAACGGATTTGAATTACTGTCTTACTTTAAAAGGAGAAATTCAGATAAAGTACCTGCAATTGCTGTTACAGGAGAACATACCGATCAACACCACTATTTAACAGCAGGATTTTCTGCTGTCCTTCAAAAGCCTTTTCATCCGAACGAAATCCTTGAAGCGGTTTCAAACGTTTTAACTTTCGGCAGCACCAATCTTTCGGGAATAAAAAAAGTTGTAAATTCAACATCCGGCCAATACAGCATTGAAGGCATTAAAGCATTTGCCGAAGGAGAAATGGAAACCACCCGTGAGATATTGACTTCCTTTGCTCAATCTACATCTCAGAACCTTCAGATGTTCAGGCTTCATATTCAGGCTGAAGATTATGAAGAGATCAGAAAACTCGCTCATAAAATGCTGCCTATGTTCCGGCAACTGGAAGCAGTTGACATTATCAAACCATTGGAGATGATGGAACAAAACAAATATAATGGAAAAGAAGATGAATGGCTGAAAGAAAGTTACCAGCTGCTGATAAACATAGAATATTTAATGGGGAAAATTATTGAAGAGTATCAGCTTCCTTTTTCCGGTAAATTAATATCGTAAAGTTTAAGTTTATTGTACAGTGTCTTCCTGTCTATTTTAAGAAGCCTTGCTGCTTTGCTTTTGTTGAAATCAGCTGCTTCAAGTGCTTTAATAATAGCTTCATTTTCATCTGTCCTCCCGTGCAGAACATATTCATCATCATCCGACCTGCGGGAATACAGTTCTACAGGAATCTCATTTATAGTAATTGTTTTGCCCCGGGCCAGCAAAGTAGCTCTTTTTACCATGTTTTTCATTTCTCGTAAATTCCCCGGCCAGCTGTAGTTCAGAAAAATTTGCTCAACCTCTTTTTCAAAACCCTGGATTGATCTGTCGAGATACTGGTTTGCCTCCTTTAGAAAATGATTGGCAAAAAACATAATGTCCGACATTCTTTCTCTCAAAGGCGGCATATTTATCTGAAATTCATTAAGACGATGAAAGAGGTCGTCCCTGAATTCACCGCTTCCCTGTGCTTTAAATAAATCTTCATTGGTAGCTGCCACTATCCGAACATCAACAGGTATTTCATTATTGCTGCCAACAGGTTTCACAACACGTTCCTGCAGAACCCTGAGAAGCTGAATCTGGGTATTGTAGGATAGATTCCCCACCTCATCCAAAAAAACAGTTCCTCCGTTTGCCGACTCAAAATATCCGGTTTTATCGGAAATGGCACCTGTAAATGAACCTTTCACATGCCCAAAAAATTCACTTGCCACAAGTTCAGAAGGAATAGCTCCACAATCAACTGCTACAAACGGATTTTTTGCTCTTTTACTTTTTTCGTGAATATAGCGGGCAGCGAATTCTTTTCCGGTTCCACTTTCACCAATAATCAATACCGACATGGGTGAAGGAGCTACTAACTCAATAAATTCTTTTAACCGTTGCGATGCCTTGCTGTTTCCCTCAAGGTAATCATTGACAATATCCCACGATTGCTTCTGTTTTCCGGGTGATTTTTCATCCTGCTGGCTCAAAGCTTCTTTGACAATATTTAAAACTTCTGCAGGATTAACAGGTTTGGGTAAATAATTAAAGGCTCCTTTTTTTATCGATTCAATTGCAGTTGCGATATCTGCATAGCCCGTCATCATTATTATTTGTGTTTTGGGTGACTTCCCTTTGATTTGACGTATGAGATCCATTCCGCTCATATCGGGCATCCGGAGATCGGTAAATACAATATCAAAATGGTTTTTTTCTATTATTTTTCTGACTTCAACAGGGGAAATAACATTTGTTACTGAATAATTGTGTTTCTCCAGTAATTTTTTCAGCATCAAACCAAAGGTAACATCATCATCTATTATCAGGATTTTTGCCATAAAAATGAAAATTCGTGTCTTTTTCAATGATCCATAACAATAAAAAAATCATTCGGTTTTAACTCTTCTTGTTTTTAAGTATTTCTTTTTTAAAAAAAAATGGTCAGCAAAGAATTTTTAAGGCTCAGTTTAACATTTAACCTACTGATTGCCTTTCAAATAAAGATTCATTTTAACTGACAATAAAAATTGGGCAGGAGGAAAATAAAGTAGTTGTCCTCCTGCTTCATATTCCAACCTTTCACACCACCTAACCGACGGTTTTCAAATTCGGCGGTTCCCTAATTTTGTAACCTCACTTTTGGGAAATAATCCGACAGAAAAATACAATCTGTTTTTCTTAGTCGTTCATTTATTACAGTTGTGGCAAGGATACAGCCTTTAGCTGTATATCCATAAATTTTTCTTGTATCCGACCATTCCCATGCCCTTGTTTTATTTATCCCGTGCCTTATAAGATTTCTCCGTTTGGTTTCTGTTCGCTTCCACTGTTTTCAGATTGCATTCTGAGCCTTCGGGGATACCAGCTGTATATTGAGATAAGAAATTTACCCATATCCGCCAGTTTGAAGATTTGCACCCCCCTTCGTATTCCTCGGGGCAGAGGTTTGCCTCCGGCTTCCTTCAGATTCCACTTCACAGAAAACCCCTTTATGCCAGCTGGCAGAGAATAGTTGGCAACGACAAAACCCCACAGAAGACTTTCACCACCCAGTTATTTACCATCCACGGCACAAAATAAAAAACCCCCGTCAATTTGTGACAGGGGTTTTCGACACGTAACCCTCATTTAAGAAGCAAAAAAGTAATTTAATTTAATGGTCTGTTCTATGAAAAATTCTGCATTTTCATCATTACTGTAAATCATCTGCATCCTTAATATTATCTCCAGTCATCATTTATTGTATCTTCACTTTTATCGTCTTCCAACCTAAGAAATTCTCCATCTGAATTGTAGAATAAGGCTATCTTTTCATCTCCTTTTTCGAGTCTGGTTTTATATGAACCATCACTGCCTCTGTACAATTTTAAAATTTTGTAATCAGGATACGTTTCATCAATTGATTTTTGTATCCTCTCAGGCAGTTCATTTTTTTCTATTTCATCTTCATAGCTAACTGCCAGTTGCATCTGTTCCTGGGGTTGTACCGCCATTGGTGGAGTCTTTCTTTCTTCCTGTGGAAGCTGAGCCAAAGCATCAGTTGAAAACCAAAGGAAAAACTGAAAAATGGCTAAATGAAGGATATATAATTTTTGAGGAATATATTTTAAAACTGAATTTTTCATTCGCACCCTTTTTTTAGTCGTTTCTTTATATCTGTATTCTTCGAAATTCTCTGCATATAGGTATAAGAAGAACCATGCCAAAATATGTGCATTATCATCAAAGTCTCTAAATTAAAGGATATTTCTAAATATTAAGCGGATCAATTCCATAATCTAAAGCATATTCCCAGTTCGTGGAATACCCAGTTTTTCGTAGAGAATTTCTACAGAAACAGGCTGAAAGTTATCCTGTTAATATATAAAAAAGCCCCTGTCCATAGCGACAGAGGCAGGCAGTATAAGGTATCCTTTAGTGCATGACTGAGGAGTCCCTATTTCTCTTTTTTATCTTCTCCGCTCTCGGTTCTTAATAATTCTCCGTTTACACTGTAATAGGCTGTAACCTTTTCATTATCTTTCTTCATTTTTACTTTATAGGAACCATCTCTTGCCCGATAAACTTTTGAAATCTCATAACCTGCGTACGCTTCTTTAATTGCATCCGAAACTTCCGTATTTATCTTCTCAACAGGCACCTCATCATCGTATTTCATTTCGGGATCGTGCTTTAAAAGCTCCTGATGCATTTGGGCAGAGTCTCCAACTGGCACAGTTGCCGGATGCTGATATTGTGCAAAAACTGTTGAGGTTCCCATAACAGTTATAAAAAACACAGCTGCCATTGTCATTGCTTTCTTCAATATTTGTGAATTTTTCATGATTCTTAATTTTAAATGTTAACTACTTTCAACTATGTAACTTTTGCTTTTTCTCTAAATTAAGAATAAATCATGCCAATAATCACAAAATCTTTTTAAACAAACTTAACCTTCTTATTTAATGGGATTTGTACAAAATATTCTTTAGGATATATGCTATGATAAAGACGTAGAAATACGCACCATTTTGTAGATAACTTCTACAAAAAACATAAACGGAAGCATCTTCCTGATTAAAAAAAACCCCTGCCATGCAAACATGACAGAGGTTCAAAAATCTGCTATTTATGATTCACCGTTACCAATCCTCATTGGTATTTTTAGTATCGTTTTTCTTTTCATCTTCTACAAAATAACCGCTGGAATCGTAGAAAACGGCAACTTTATCATCTTGTTTTTCTATTTTAACCTTGTAAGAGCCATCATCTGCACGATATGCTTGCTTTACATCATAGTCCGGATACAATTCATCCAGGGAATTGGTTATCAATTCAGGCAGATCATCTTCCTGTATTTCCTCATTATATTTCATATTATCACCACCGGTTATCTGGTATTGTTCCTGAGGAGCAACAGTATCGTGATCAACAGTTCCATTTAAAGTTGTATCATCCTCTGCAGTTCCATACTGATTATCAGTACGTTCAGGATTTGATCCGGTACGGTTAGCCCGTGTGCCTGCAGGGTTATCAGCTCCCCATTCACTGTCGGTCCTGCGTTCTCCCTGCATTGCCAAATTATCCTTTTCCTGTGTTCTTTGGCTTTGTTCCTGTGGAGTTGCAGATGCACCTTCTGTATTCTTATCGTATTCAGAGTGCCACTGATTTTTATCCTGTGTTCCACTCATTCTGTGGCTCTTTTGCTGCGGACTTACCCCGTAGCTGGTATCACTCTGGTTATTTGACCTTAAAAAATCTCCTTCTGAATTGTAATATACGAAAACAACATCATCCTGATTTTTAACTTTCACTTTATAGGAATCGTCATCTCCGCGTTGGATTTCTTCAATTTCATATTTAGGATACAACTCATCAAGAGAAGTGGATACTTCCTGCGGGAGTTCACTTTCTTCCACTGTTTCACTAAAATCAACACCTTTATCAAAATCCCTTGAGCCCATCCGGTCATCATCTGTTCCTCTCTGGCTTTGTACCTGCGGATAAGAAGAACTTTCGTTATTCATCGTACCTCTTTGAGATTGCGAACGATCTCTATCATAGCTGCCTGTTGTGCCCTGTTGATTGCTTCCAGTACCGGTTGAACGTTGGTCATCTTTGTCATCATATCCTTTTCCCATTGTTCCATGGCCTGATCCCCGATGCATATCCTGATCCTGCATTCCGGAATTCATCCGATCACCGGAATCGGTACTCCTCTGTGATTCATGCTGATTATTGCGATCTTGAGTGCCCCACTGATTTTGTGATTCCTGTGTTTTCTGACTCTGTTCCTGGGGAAGAACACCCTCCTGCTGCAAACCAGTTAAATTTTCGGCTCTTAAAAAGTCTCCCTCAGAACTGTAATAAACAACAGCTTCATCGTCTTCATTCTTTACCCTAACTTTATAGGAGTCGTCTTCTCCCCGAAAAACATTCTTAACATCGTGCGCCGGGTACAACTCATCAAGAGAACTTGTAACATCACTGGGTAACTCATCTTTGTTTATTTCCTCGGAATAATTTACACCTTTATCATACTTACGTAACTGCGCTTGCTCATCGCCCCGCTGATTTTTATCCTTAGCAGAAGTTGCTTCTTTCATTTGCCCCTGCCGGGAATTGCTTTTTGTTCCCGTCTGGTCATTCTTTCCCCATTTATCCTGATTCTGATTTTCCATGGTTCTTTGTCCCTGCTGCTGTGGTGATGCACTCTGCTGCATATTGTTCACATTCTTAGCTCTTAAAAAATCGCCTTCTGAATTGTAATAAACAACAGCTTCATCGGTTTCATTTTTCACTTTTACCTTGAATGAATCGTCCTTGCCCCGATAAACTTTTTCAATATCATGCGCCGGATACAATTCATCTAGTGAACCGGTAACATCCTTTGGAAGTTCCTTCTTGTCTATTTCTTTACTGTAATCCACTCCTTTATCGTCTGCTTTTGACCAGGCTTCATCGCCTGATTTCTGATTCTGCTTCATGGACGAGGCCTTCTGGCTATCCTGATTACGATCATTCATCGTGGCCTGGGATTTCTGATTCATTTGTCCCTGTTTCTGTTTAAAAGAACCCATATCATGTGCCCTCATAAATTTGCCATCTGAATCGTAATAAACCAGTGCTTCATTACTTCCTTTATTTACTTTTACCTTATAGGAATCATCTTCTCCCCGGTAAACTTCAGTTATCTCATAGGCAGGATATAAATCATCGATTGATTTATTTACCTCCTTCGAGAGTTCTTTCTTATTTATTTTTTTAGTGTACTCAACTCCTTCATCCGGCATTTGAGCTTCCAATTGAATATTGGATTGTTGATTTTGTTCTTGTGCATTTGCCGAACCCTTCCGGTTTTCTGTGGAAGTTTTATCATTTTTCCACTCCTTCTGACGGTTCATCTGGCTGTTCGTTTTTCCTTTATCCCGCTCTTCCTGAGTTTTTTGACTTTGTTCCTGAGGAGTAGCTCCCTTTAAATCACTCAGGTTATGTGCTCTTAAAAAATCGCCGCCGGAATTGTAATAAACAACAGCTTCATCTGATTCATTTTTTACTTTCACTTTGAAGGAATCGTCTTCGCCACGGTAAACTTTTTCAATATCGTGCGCCGGATATAATTTATCCAGCGAACCGGTTACTTCCTGCGGAAGTTGATTCTTATTAATTTCTTTACTGTAATCAACTCCTTTATCCATTTCTTGATCCTTAGATTCATATGTCCGTTGATTTTGATCCTGTGAAACTGATTGGGATTGTTTTTTCCATTTCGTAGTATCGCTGGTGCTTTTTTCCTGCACCTGTGCAACGGCAGAATTCATAAACAACATTAATATTGATAATGCTGTTATATTGAAAATCATTGTTTTAAAATTTTTCATGATCTCTAAACTTTAAGTTCTACATTAAATAACTTACTTTTTCTGCTGAATGAAATGGAATAACTGTGCCAAATAGTGGCCTCACCTGGCCATTTATACACCAATAAACTGAAATACAACCTTTTGAATAATTCCTGTTCCTGAGTTAAGAAGAAATGTTTACTCCGTGGATTACACATTATACTGTAGAGAATTTCTACGTAGCCCGATTTTATTTACTCCTTTTTTTTAACCGTCAGTGTTTGGATTTTACCGGTACAAAAAAACCCCTGCCACTCATTCGTAGCAAGGGTTCCGTTTAAAAACCTGTTTCTGTTCTACTGCTGCTTTCTACCAGTCTTTGTCTTTATCTTTATCTTTATCCCATTTCTTATCCTTATCTTCTTTCAGAAACGTTCCTTTTGCATCAAAATATACTACTGATTTTTCGTCACCATTTTTAATCTTTACTTTATACGAGTCATCAGTTCCCTGGTATACTTTCTCTACATCAAAACCTGGATACCTTGTTTCAATAGAAGTTGTTACTGTTGCAGGAAGTTCGGATTCTTCAATTTCCTCGGTATATTCTATATTACCCAATTGATTTTGTTCCTGAGGTAAAACGCCTTCTTTCTGAAATTCCTTATGTTCCTGGGGATTTTCAGGAAGTGTTTGCTTGTGTTCTTCCTTTGGATACATTTTATGCTCTTCCTGTGTTCCCATATTATTTCCCGGCTGGGTTTCCGGTACCTGAGCATATACTCCCCCAGCAAAACCCATTAACGTAATCATTGCAATCGCCGCAATGCTCTTTTTCATTATTCTTTTCATCATTTCAAAATTTAAATTCGACATTAATACTTTTTTTGTCTCTTTCCTTCTGCTTTGAAATAGTTGTGCCAAAAATAAACTCTCATTGAAATTCTAATTCATTGCCTTCATTATTAATGCCTTAAAAGCACAGCACATAGAACAATCATTATCATCTGCCCATTCGTGGATTACCCATTTATTTGTGGACGAATTCTACGGTAATAAGCTTCATTTTTTTACCGTTCCTATTTTTACCTTACCTTACAACTTGAAGACCCTAAGTCCAGTGTAAACTCAGTGTAAATTCAATATATATTCAATGTAAATTCAGCTTTAATTGAGTTTACATTGAATTAAAATTGAGTTTAAATTGAATTTATATAGACTTAAATCCGTACAATGTCCTGTCGAAGTGTCACTGGTTAGCCCCGTATAAAAAAAAGACATCAGCTACGAACTGCATGATTAGCCCCATAAAAGATAAAGCAAAAGGTAAAATTAAAAAATAATGTAAAAAAGCAGGCATCACCTTCATTTGGGCGCCTGCATTCACACAGACAAATTGTGGTATAAGAATCGGTTTGGAATCAGATTCTTTCCCTAAACAGAGAAACCAGCGGTTCAACCAGTCGTTCAATGAGCCGCCGGTCCTTGGTTACAACTTCAGCAACCCCCTGCATCTCCTGGCTAAACGGGAGATCCCGGTTGTAATTGGTTGTAAGGTTGTTTATCAGGATTATTTCTGCGGTATAAAATGCCCCCAGTTCGGTATTTACAGGTACTTTCGACATGTTTGCTATTTTCCCTTCCACAATGCCAAATTCCATGTGGGGATAATTATCGAGTTTAATGTTCACCCGTTGTCCTTCTTCTATTTTACCGGCACCCGCAATGGGGATTATTGCCCGTCCTACAATGTTTTGCTCTTTCTGTGGCACAATCGTAAATACAACATTTCCGGTATTCACATACTGATTGGCACTCCAGAAATTTGTAAAGGTTACCTGCCCTTCAATTGGTGTCTTTAACACAAAGGATTGTTCCCACGACACCAGCTGGTTAACCAGATTATCAAAACGCTCCTTTAGGGCAGCAATGAGCTGGCTTCCGGCCTCTGATTTCATAACGTCCTGTTCCTGAACCTGCTGTTTTAAATTGTTCATGGTTATCTGGGTATTCGCCAATTCAGTCATTGCATTTTGCCAGGCATATTTCTGCTTGAGCATTCCGGCTTTCGATTTCTCGTAATCCACCTCCGACATTATTTTCTGGCTGTACAATGTGGAGTCACGGTAAAACTGATTAAAAGCCAGCTCATAATCTTGTCTAAGCACAGAAATTTGCTCTCTCGACCGATCGAAATAGTTTCGGTAATCTGTTATTTGCTTCCGCAGTGATTCAATCCGCTGGCTGTAAGGATTGTAATTAAGAAAGGTTTGGTAGCTGCTTAGCTGGTTAATAAAAGAAGAAAGGTAGGAATGGTAATTACCCAGGCTGTAATTCCCGGAAAAAAAAATTTCACCAAACATTTCCGGAGTATTGAACCATTTTTCTATAGTATCCAGTTTGGCAAGCAGCCTTCGTGCATCGTCATAATTGGCTGTATTTTCTATTATTCCCAATACATCTCCCGGCATTACATGCTGGTTGTTGACAACAAAAAGCTGATCGAGCTTTCCGCTTGACTTGGCCACAATCTGCACCGGTGGGTTTTCTGAAAGAATTGTTACCCTGGCTGCAATCATGTCGGGGTACTTGTAATAATAGCTCCCTCCTAACAACACGACGACAACCAGCAGCATCACAGTTATCCCCCAGCGTATAATCCAGCGGGGCGGTGTACCTAAAATCTCCTGTACTTCTTCGGAACGGATTTCGATATTTTTGTAAACTGTCAAATGGTTAAATGGTTAAATGGTTAAATGGTTATGGCTATATTCTAAATGGTTAAATGGCTAAATGGTAAATCTAAATTGTTAAACTGTCAATTTTACAATTTCTCAATTTTGCAATTTTGCAATTTGTCAATTTTTCATTAATACTTCAATTTTTCATTCGTATAACTAATTAAATGTTGAATCTCCTTGCGAAGATTAATAATCATTTCTGCAAAATTATTATAATCTTCCAGAGAAATTAAATTCCGCACATGTGATTTTCTAATCCAGTCTCCGGTTTCCTCAAGAGACCCCAGACTAATCCTGTAAAAGCGAACTTTATCCTTTTTAGAATATCTTCCAAATCCTTCTGCAATATTCGCTGAAACAGAATCAGCCGCTTTTACAAACTGTTTCCCGACAGTATCTCTTGCAAAATAATCCCACTGTAACACCAACCTCCAAATCGTGTTGGAAAAATCAAAAGAAAGCCTATAGGAACTTATATTTTCAATAGTGAGGTAGTTCTTATCCATAGCCATCAATTTTTATAAAACAGTTTCACAGTTTATCAATTTCACAATTTAACAGTTTAGCAATTTATCAGTTTAGCAATTTATCAGTTTCAGCAATTTATCAATTTCACAATTTATCAGTTTCACAATTTATCAGTTTATCAATTTCACAGTTTATCAATTTAACTTCCTAATTCCAGCTGGTTCTTCACCAGTTCATAATAGGCCTCCTGCCTTGCGGCCAGTTCTTCATGAGTGCCGGTTTCAACAATACGGCCTTTATCGAGTACTACAATCAAATCGGCATTCCTTACTGTACTTAACCTGTGAGCGACCGTAATTACCGTACGGCCTTCGAAAAATGAAGAAAGGTTTTCCATAATGACCTTTTCGTTATTTGCATCGAGGGCATTGGTTGCCTCGTCGAAAAACAGGTAATGCGGATCTTTATAAACAGCACGGGCAATGAGGATACGTTGCCGCTGCCCCTGGCTCAGTCCGGTGCCTTCCTGCCCGATTTTGGTGTTGTACCGCAACGGCAGGCTTTCGATGTATTCACCTATATTTGCAATTTCCACCGCCCGCTGCAACTTTTCCCGGTCGGGATAATCTTCAGCCACAGCAATATTCCGGGCTATGGAATCCGAAAAAATAAAACCGTCCTGCATCACCACGCCACAGTTGCTCCGCCACATTTCCATGCTGAACTGGTTTAGCCCGATACCTCCGATTTCAATCCTCCCTTCATAAGGAGGATAAAATCCAAGCAGCATTTTTATAAGAGTGGTTTTGCCACTTCCGCTCGCCCCAACAATAGCAGTAATCTTGTTTTCAGGAATGATCAGATCGATATCGTTCAGTACCCGTGGTGATTTGGGTCCTTCGTAGTGGAACGACAGATTCCGGATGATGATGTCTTTTCGTGCCGGCAATTCAAAATTCTTTTGTTCCTCCAGGCGTTCCTCATCGTCATGCTGGTGGATTTCTCCCAGCCGTTCGAGACTGATTTTTGCATCCTGTCCTGCCTGGATGAATCCGATAAATTCATTAATAGGGGCATTCAACTGCCCTATAATATATTGTATGGCAACCATCATACCAAGGGTCATATTGCCATCGACCACACCTTTGGCTGCAATAAACGATATCAGGATGTTTTTTATCTGATTGATGAAAATGGAACCCACCTGCTGGTTCTGATTTACCATCATTCCCCGCACACTCACCCGAAACAGTTTTGCCTGAATACGCTCCCACTCCCATCGTTTTTGCTTTTCACAGTTGTTCAGCTTGATTTCCTGCATTCCGGTAATAAGCTGATAAACGTTGCTTTGGTTTGCAGAGGCCACATTGAACCGTTTGTAGTCGATCTCTTTCCGCTTTTTTAAAAACATCAGAATCCACAACACATACAATCCGCTGCCGGCATAAAAAACAAACAGAATGCTCCAGTCGTAATAAGCCATTACGAAACTGTATATAATAAAAATAAAAATACCGAACGACATGCTGATCAGGTTTCCTGTCAGGAAATTCTGTATGCGCTGATTGTCGTCAATTCGCTGCCTCAGGTCACCAATAAGCTTTGTATCGAAAAACCGGACAGGCAGCCTCATCAGCTTGATGAGAAAATCGGAAATGAGAGATATGCTCACCCGGGCACTGGTATGAAGCATTATCCAGCTGCGGATAAATCCCACGGCTGTCTGGCTGGCAGTTAAAATCAAGCTGAGCTACAAGCACCAGTACGATGAAATTAAGGTTGTTGTTTGCAATACCCACATCAACAATTGCCTGCATCAGGAAGGGAAGAATCAGACTGAGGATACTCCCGACCAGAAATCCCAGCAGCAACTGGGTAATGAGTTTTTTATACGGTTTCAGGTAGGAAAACAGGTAGCGGAATCCGGTTTTGTTCACCTTCTCCCCTTCTTCCACATAAAAATCGGAGGTAGGTTCCAGCAACAGCGCGATGCCTGCCGGTTCACTGTTTTGCTGGGTGGAAGCCCAGAATTTCACAAACTCCTCCTGGCTGTACTTCAGCAATCCATAGGCAGGATCAGAAATGTGAAATTCGTATTTATTTCCTTTTTTCTTAATTTTATACAGCACCACAAAATGATTCTGGGTCCAGTGGATAATAGCTGGCAGAGGAACAGTTACCAGTTGCTCAAGGGTAATACGTACTCCCTGTGTACGGAAGCCAATTTTTTCGGCAGCATCGCTGATTGTCAGCAACGACACCCCTTCACGGGTCTTCCAGGTAAGATCCCGCAGGGTTTCCAGGTTGTAATGCTTCCCAAAGTATTTTGAAACGATCCGCAGGCACGTAGGGCCGCAGTCCATTGCATCGGGTTGGAGATAGTTTGGAAACTTTGGCATCAGCTTCGTTTTGAAGGCGAAAGATAGGATAAATTGTCAAATTGGCAAATTGCGAAATGGTGAAATTGATAAATGGTCAAATTGCGAAATTGTCAAACTGTGAAATTGTCAAATTGCTAAATTGTCAAATTGCTAAATTGTGAAACTGTGAAATTGCTAAATTGATAAAAAATTGGAAAGGGGACGCAGATTGCTAAATTGTGAAACTGTGAAATTGCTAAACTGATAAAAAATTGGGAAGAGGGGACGCAGATTGTTATGATTGAGGATGATAAGAATTGTGAAATGGTTAAATTGCTAAATTGCTAATTGCTAAATTGTTTGGACGCAGATGATTGTGAGGTTTATGATTTTATAGGATTGGGAATTTGAGAAAAGAACCATACGCTGATGTTTGGCACTGGCGCCAGGACTTGTCAGCGTGCGCAGCTCCTGACAACGTCCGGGTTGAAGTGTGATTTTTTAGGTCAAATTGCTAAATTGCTAAACTGTGAAATTGTTGGGATCATTGAAATTTCGGATAACTTTGGTGCCTGCCCACCTTTCAGGATGCTACCCTCCAAAATCATAATCAATCATACTCAATCATAACCATCTGCGTCCACTTCCTTAGCAATTTGACAATTTGTCCATTTAACAGTTTAACCATTTAGCAACCATTTAGCCATTTAACCATTTGACAGTTTCTCATCCCAAAACTGTTGCCGAAAGCAACAACATGTAGAAAAAAATCGCTTTATCGTTAAAGCCACTTTTAAAGAAACCTTTTATCCAAAGTATTCCCGGCTCCTTCCATTCATGGCATGCACATTGACATAGTGCATACCTGGAACTATTTTGCAAAAACATAAGGGTCAGCAGTAAATAGAATTTATACTTAAAAATAAAAAACAAGATGAAAAAAGCAGCAATCAATGGACTGGGCCGCATTGGCAGGGCAACTTTGAAAATAATACTGGAAAGGGATGATATCCAACTGGTGGCGGTGAACGATTTGGTACCTGCGTCAAATCTGGCGTATTTACTAAAATACGATACAGTATACGGAAGGTATAACAAAGAAATCAGCAACAGGGAAAATGCCTTACAGATAGGAAATGAGAAAATACAGGTATTGAATGAAAAAGACCCGTCAAATTTACCCTGGAAGAATATAGACATCGATGTGGTCTTTGAATGTACCGGAATTTTTACCAAAAAAGAGGATTTACAGAAACATATAGACGCAGGGGCAAAAAAAGTAATCTTGTCGGCCCCGGCGAAAAGTGAAGGTATTCCAACAATTGTGCATGGCGTAAACAAAGTGGAAAATGACACTGCGATAATTTCAACCGCCAGTTGCACGACCAACTGCATTACTCCCGTGGTTGAAATCATGCAAAGAAGGGTAGGAATTGAAAAAGCCATAATGACCACCGTACATGCCTACACATCAACCCAGGGAATTGTAGATAGTCCTGCAAAAAAGATACGACGTGGACGTGCTGCTGCAGCAAACCTTGTACCTACATCAACAGGTGCAGCAAAAGCTACAGGCAAGGCTTTACCCGAAGTACAGGGAAAATTCGACGGGGTTGCCATTCGGTGCCCGGTACCGGTGGGTTCCATTGCTGATTTGGTATTTATTACATCGAAGGATGTTTCCGTTGAAGAACTGAATGAAATATTCAGAGAAGAAGCTGCCTCCGACAGGTACAAAGGGATTCTTGGCGTTGCGGAAGATGAGTTTGTTTCGTCGGATATTATTGGTGATTCACGTGCTTCTATTGTTGACACAGGCCTGACACAGGTTGTGGATGGAAACCTGGTAAAGATTATGAGCTGGTACGATAACGAATGGGGTTATGCCAGTCAGATGGTAAGGGAAGCTATTGATTAAATTGTGAAATGGCCAAATTGCGAAATTGTCAAATTGCGAAACTGTCAATTTGCTAAATTGCTAAATTGTGAAGAAGAAAATCATACCCATTCATAATAATCTGCGTCTCCTCTTTCTTTTTACAATTTAACAGTTTCACAATTTAACCATTTCCTTTCTTAATAATATATCTATATATTTGCATTCTTTAAGTAATTGCAATGAAAATAGAAACAAAGAAGCTGGAACTTCAGAAAGAAAATAAAGGATTGTCGGGTATCCTTAAATCAAAACCGATCAGGAGAACTGTAACCGGGATAGTTATCGGTGCTGTTGCAGGGTTTGCATTCTTTTATTTTACAGAGGGGATTCAAATGGATACCCTTTCAACCGGCGATGTATTTCAAAGCCTGATATTTGGAGGTTTGTTTGGACTGTTTGTCACCAACAGTCCCTGTGCAAGGAACAAGTGCTGAACGCAAATCATTTGGGTTAATTAGGATGTATCCATCCGACAAACTGCAACATGAAAAGCTTTCAGTAGTGGATTTATTCCAGTTTATTTTTGGACTGGAATCAAATTAAAGATTTGGTTGGCAGGATAATCAGGTATAGTTTCCAGTACTTTTTCAGCCTTTCATAAGGTCAATCCCAATCAGTAAGTTTGCAGGTTACCATTAGAAAATACATAATGGCCTCATTTATTGATACACAAGTGAACCTGCAAACAAATTGTTTTTCTTCCACTCAATGCTACCGGAAGAATGCTGTTTTCTATAAGGTTGTTGTCAATTTGAAAACTGCTAAGTATCTGCCTAACGTTTTAAAAGGGACCAAAAATGAATAGCATATTTAAATAGGTTGTCCTATGGCACTTTTAGGCAAAAAACGAGAATTTTCCTCAGTAAGAGATTTTCTATCTCATTCAAACCGGGCACAGACTTTTCCTGGTACTTATGCATAGAGGGCTTTTTTATTTTATTGTCATAATTGCTTTTTACCCGAAAGATTGGATATTCTGCAAGATACTCATGTCCAGACGGATATTAATAAACAAAAAAAGCAAAAGGAAACAACTGCAGGGTAACCCAGAATAATTCAGCAATGATAAAGGAATATTTTTTCTATATTAAAACGCCGTTACCTCTACTTTACTCCTTCCGCTTTGCTGCTTTCTTACCCTAATCTGCACAGGTATCCGCTCTGTCATTTCCTGCACATGAGAAATCACGCCAACTTTACGTCCCTGGTTATGCAGCCTTTCCAATGCATCCATGGCAATATTGAGGGTAGCCGGATCAAGGGAGCCAAATCCTTCATCAATGAACAAGGATTCCACTTTCATACGGCTGGAGGAAAGAGAGGCTAATCCCAGCGCCAGTGCCAGTGCTGCTAAAAAAGATTCTCCACCTGAAAGGGAATATACCGTGCGCACTTCATCTCCCATATCCTGATCAATCACCTGCAGTCCAAGGGTATTGGGGATTCGCTGCAATACATAGCGCTTACTCAGCCCTTCCAAATGAATATTGGCATAGCTAAGCAATACATCCAATGTAAACTCCTGTGCGATTTGACGGAATTTCTTACCATCGGCAGATCCTATAATATCATTGAGTTTCGCCCAATTATCCATTACCAGCCCTTGTTTTTCAATTTCCTGTAAAAGATGACCTATACGTTTTTTATTTAATACATCTTCTTTTATTTTAAAGTCAATCTCATTAGCCGCCTGAATATTTTGATTTAATAATGCCTGAGCATCCGCTTTTAAGACTGCTAATTCCTCAGGTGTCTTTTCTGACAGGCGTTGTCGGGAATGAATTTCCAAAGAACTTATGCGCTCATCTAAAACCGATTTTGCCTGCATAACTGCATCGTCTATCCTACGTAAACTGTTACTTTCCATTTCAATCCAATCCTGCGTAAATTCCAATAAATTTAATAGCTCCGCTTCTGCAAGTGCAACTCCGTTTTGTTGATTATAGTTATCCAGCCATTCCTCGAGTTGCTTTTTGGAGCCATTTTCCTGTTTTGACAATGCCAATTTATCTTTCCCCAATTGTTCGTTTTGGGCTAAACTATGGGTGATGCCACCCTGCAATTTTTCTGCTTCCTTTCTTTGTTGTTCCAAATTCAATTTTACCGTATTAACAGATTGTTTTAACTTTCTTTCTACTTCCAGAGCTGGTTCTCCTTTGAATATAGATTTCCGTTTATCGGATAAGCAATTGCTTTGAAGTTGCAGTTCTGAAAGTTTTTGTTCCTTCAACTTCATTTCTTCACCGATATTATTTGCCTGTTCCTGCATTCCTTTTAACTTTTCGGCTAATACACTTTGCTGCCGGGAATTTTCTTCCAGCTTTATCAAATTAGTTTTCCACTCACCAGCAAAACTTTTTATGCGCTTTGCAAATGCTTCCGGATTGGCCTGCCAGTTTTGAAACCACTGTTCAGAAGGAAAAAAAGCCGACAAAATTAGCCTTACATCATCCAACCTGCTCCTGGCCTTCTGTTGTTCTCCTGCATAATTTGCTTTTTGTTCCTGTAAAGATTTCAGCGATCTGTTAATATCCTTAATTTGATTTTCGGTAACATTTAACTGTTTATCAAGCTCTGCCAGGTTCATTTTATGCATTTCCAATTGTTCTTTTCTTCTGGTGTAAGCCTGGATTTGTTCCTGCAATTGCTGCTGCTTTATTTTTAGTTCCTTTAATTGTTGTCTCAACCAATTTGCTCTTTCCTCCACAGGGAGTTCCTCACATTTTTCATAAATCTGAAATGCGGACCAGGTTTTTTCCAACTCCTGAAGGGATGCTCTCCTCCGGACGATCTCTGACTTCTGAGTGGTGATTATTTTCCTGATTTGTTTACAGGCTTGATCTAAGCTGCTATAAGAGGCCAGATGATTTGTATAATCTGCTTCGGCTTGGCTGTAATTTGCTTCCAACTCCGAAAGTATATGTTCAAGTCCGGGATGATGAACAACATAGGGATGTGAGGTACTGCCACATACAGGGCAAGGCTCTGCCGGCTCAAGCTGGTTACGAAGGTGTTCCACATTCTCAGCCGCTATCAGTCTTGCCTTTTCCAGCATTTTAAGGGAAGTATCTCTTTCAGCCCTCTTACCTTTAAGATTTTGTTCAGCTTTTTTAAACTTTTCTATATACTGCTCCAGTTCTTTTTTATTGCTTTTCAAGGCTACCTGCACTGTTTCCTTTTCTGTTAATGTAATGCTCAATAATTTCCAATGGGCTTCCGCAGCAATAATATCTTCAACCAAAGCATCCCATATACCTTTTTCCTTTTCCAAATCCTGAATGGAAATATCAGTTGAAACCGTTTGCAAAGTCTGATAATCTCTTTGCTTTTGCTGCACTAAATTTTGAACGGATTCCCGAACATTATCCAGCCCTTGTTTTTCCTGCTGATTTTTTTCAATTTCTTCTTCAATTTTAAGGTTCAGGTTGCGGTAATGTTTCAGGCTTTCCAACATACCATGCGCATCTCCCAACCTGGAAAGGATCATACTTTCCTGGTCAGCAACAGGCTGACGCACTGTATTATCAGATTTCCACCGATCGAGTTTAATTATCTCCCTCTGTAAAATATCCGATTCTTCCTGCGTCCTGAAAAACAGTTCTTTTTGCTGTTTTTCTCTGGTAAAAGCAATAGTTACCTCCGCTGCAGCTTGTTTTATCTGCTCCGTTTTTTCTGATAACTGTACATCCAATGCTTTGGCTTCATCGAGCAAAGGCCGGGCATTCTCTTCTTCCTGTGTTTTTGCATTCAGATCGTTTGTTAATTCTCCGATTGCTATATCCAGTAATTGTTTATGCTGCTGCAGCGTCAATAAATTTGCGGTAAGCTCTTCAGACTGTTTTAAATTGATTGCTATCTGTTCCTGCAAATTTTGCAACTTTCCAATTACAGGCCTTACAGGTTGAATGCGATAAATTTGATGCAATTTCTGCCCCCGTGACTGAGCTTCTGTTTTGTCGGTATTGGCTTGCTCATATTGTACCCGGGCAGACTCAACTCCTTCCTGCAATTTCAAATATTGCCCGTGCCAGGTTATTTCCCTGTTTAAATTTGCTATTTGTTGCTCAAATGATTTCACCTTAGTTTCAAGTATTTCTTTCTGTACCTGCAAAATATGTAACTCTTCAACTGTAAAGGTTGCAATTCCTTCACACTGCACATTTAGTTCCCGAAACTTTTGCTGTTGCTCACGATAATTTTCAAAGACCTTTTTTGAAATTTCCGAATAAACATTGGTACCTGTGAGTTTTTCCAACAATGAGGATTTCTCGTCTTTGGAAGCTTTCATAAATGCAGTAAAATCCCCCTGAGCGAGCAATACCGAACGGGTAAACTGTTCAAAACTTAATCCTACCAGCCGCTCAATTTCCAACAACAGCTCCGTTTTTCTTCCAGAAATAATCTGATTCGCAGTGATATTTTTCAATGCCATTTCGTAGGGCTGCAAATTCCCGTCAGTTTTATTATAGGCTCTTTTTACGCTCCAGACTGAACGGTATTGCTGTTCATCAACTCCTACAAAATCTACTTCTGCATAGCCGCTGGATGTGCCATCCCTTAAAATACCCCGGACATCGTCCTGTTTAATTGTCGTACCTTTTACATCTGTTATCTCAATACCATTTTCCGCAAAGCGGTACCTGGGTGTCCTTGCATACAGTGCAATACAAAGTGCATCAAGTATGGTCGATTTTCCTGCCCCTGTAGGACCGGTTATGGCAAATATACCAGCAGAACAAAGCGGTTCCTGAGTAAAATTTAATTCAGTAGTACCTTCAAGAGATGCAAGATTGTTAATTCTTATAGCCAGTATTTTCATTGCTGATATTCTGATTCATTTACCTCCTGTGTAACCCGCTGAAACAGTTTAAGCAAATCATCGGGAATAGGGTTATTGTATTTGGTTTGATATACTTTCTGCAATACTTCCAAAGGTTTTAAGTCGCTAAGTTGCGCAGGATTAACAATTGAAGTTTCTTCTGGTTCGGTTGATTTTGCTTTATAGCGTACATCAATTTTGGCAAGCCTCAGATTTTTACCCGAAAGTGCTGTTTCAATTTTATATCGAAGGCCTGGCTCAGGGCCATCCAACAATACACGGACTTCCAGATACGGAGCAGCATTGTTGGTTCCTTCAAAGGGAATTGTTTGTGCCAACGTTGCCAAAACTTCAGTCAATGAGCTGTGCACAGCAGGAATATGCCGAAGTGGCACCGCAACCGGGATTTCTAATGCTTTAAGATTTACGGGTTGTTGTTCCACAATATCAAAAACTACAACCTGATGCTTATAATTGATTTCCGAAAATGACATAGGTAAAGGGCTTCCGCAATAGCGAATATGTTCATTTCCTCCAACACGCTGGGCTTTATGAATATGCCCTAAAGCAACGTAGGATATATTTTCATCAAATGCCGCTGCTGAAATACATTCTGCACCACCCATTATTAATCTTTCCAATTTATCAATATCCCCCACTTCTGCCTGCTGCGCATGCAAATGGCCCATAGCCACTATGGCCTGCCCTTCCTGCTTTTGATACAGTGCATATTCATATGCCTTTCTATAAAATGCCGCAACACCTTCAGCGTATGGATTATCACAATTCTGTACTGCAATATAATCTCCCATTCGTAAAAAAGGAGCAGCTATACACCATGCTTTTGTTGCACCATCTTTTCCTTTTATGGGAATAAGAATTTTGCTGAAGTCAATCGATCCGTTATTGTCCTTTTCAACCAGCCCCACAATATGGATATTCGAAGTTTCCAAAAGTGGCTTTGGAGATTCAAGACGTGAAGCAGAATCGTGATTTCCGGCCGTAACAATAATTTGTAAATCCTGATTTTTCTTTACTGCTTTATTCAAAAACGAGTAAAACATTTTAATGGATGATGCAGAAGGATTGGATAAATCGAATAAATCACCGCTGATCAACAAAACATCTATCTGTTCATTTGAAAGTATATTGATCAACCAGTTCAAAAACTGCTGGTGCTCATAAGTACGATCGTATTCATGAAAAAACTGGCCAATATGCCAATCGGAGGTATGTAAAAATCGAATCATATATCTGGTTACCTCTAGTTGATTAATTGTTATCTAAATCAGTACCTTGAGCGGCAATAATTAGCTGAACAAGGTATGTGATCAAAATATGCGATTAAAGGGTCAAAAATTAACAAAAAAATTCTTTAAATCATAACCGACCTGCAATCAGCTTCGACAAAATTTTTAACAACTTTCAGTTTTATCTCATTTTAAAGTTGACATCTCCGCACTCATTCTTCCAGCAAGTAGCAGGGTGCAGCCAATTTCTGTTCTCTAATTAACAAACAAGAATAAGCCCGATTAGAAAACCATACCACCTGTAGATTGCAAACTATTCCAATTGAAAAAAACAGTAATTTGCTGTAGAAGTGCCGATTAAAATTCCAGTGATCCTAATGGGGAAAATGTTGAATGTGGTCAGGCATGTACCTATTTGATTTTCAATTCCTGATTTTAAATATATTGCCTTGAAGGATACAATTGAAATATTTTTTAAGCCAATTTTAAGAATTGCGTAAGCTCTTTTAAATCATACTGAGTGTAAATTTGCTGAAAAATAGATATTATGATTTCAGCAACACATTTTCATGCAATGATTATTCATTTCCCGATTGCCTTACTGTTGGCAGGTTTCTTTTCTGAAATTTTGGGATGGATTACTAAAAAGGAGTTTTTCAAAAACGCATCTGCTTTTCTTTTGCTTTTAGGAGCACTTGGCACCATTGCTGCTTTTATTAGTGGTAATCTGGCAGGTGACGGAATTGAGGAGGGTCCGTTGAAAGAACCGCTTGAACTGCACGAACTGGCAGCCACAGTTACCATCTGGCTTGCCATAGTTACAGCCCTGCTTCGGGTGGTTGTCTTTTATTTTAAATACAACCGCCGTTGGGTTAACTGGGCTTTTATTATACTGTTTACAGCTCTTGCCGGTTCGGTTACAACAACTGGTTATTTTGGCGGACAATTGGTTTACAAACACGCAGCAGGAGTGCAATTGGCACTTCCCGATTTTGGGGATTTTACAAACTAAGATGAAATGCTTTCAGTATATTTGAAAGTAATTCAATCTGTAATTAAGTCATGCGAATACTAATTGTAGAGGACGAAGCATCCATTGCCAATTTTATCTGCGACGGTTTGGAAGAGGAAGGTTATGCCGTTGATATGGCAGACAACGGTAAACATGGTTTGCAACTTGCCCTCGATTATCTTGAAGAATACGATGTTATTTTGCTCGACTGGATGTTGCCAGGACTAAGCGGCATTGAAATATGCCGGAACATCCGCAAAAAAAACAAAACTGTGCCGGTAATTTTTTTAACGGCAAAAGATACAGTTGATGATGTGGTTTTCGGTCTCGAAACCGGCGCTGATGATTACATCCGGAAACCATTCTCATTTGAGGAATTGCTGGCAAGAATTCGTGTTCATATGCGTAAAGGTGAAACACAACCGATACGTTTTTCTGCAGCGGGAATCGAAATGAATATTGAAAAACATACTGTTTCGAAAAACGGTCAGCCAATTGAACTTACTCAAAAAGAATTCGCCTTGCTCGAATATTTTTTGAGAAATAAAGGAAAAGTTTGCCGCCGTACAGGGATTATAGAAAAAGTTTGGGATATTCATTTTGATTATGATACGTCAGTAATTGATGTTTACATCAATGCTTTGCGTAAAAAACTGGACGAGCATGGGAAACCATCATTAATTACTACGATTCGCGGAGTAGGTTATAAAGTGGAAGAAGACGTATGATATTGAAATTCAAAAACCGGATAGCCCTTTTTAATACACTTGCCGTTGCTTTTACCACAGCATTGGTATTTCTCGTTATTTGTTTTGTAGTTTATGATACGGCATACAGTCATCTTAACGAAGATATTCGTGTAGAAAAAGAGGAAGTGATAAACAATCTTTTGTGGATTCGGGATTCTATAATAATTAATAAAATGCCGGAGTGGGAAGAAGCAGAACACAGTCAGATAGAAGTAAACCCCACATTTTTGCAAGTAAAAGATGCACGGGGAAACATCATATTCAGATCCAATAATTTGCCAGAGAATCAATCGCTTGCCAGCCCACAAACAGACAATCAAATATTCTATAACGGCCAGTTGGATAACCAGCGAATTAGACTGGGACAGTTCCCGGTTAAAAATGAAAATGGAAAAATAATTGGTGAATTAACCATTGCGGTTTCAAGACAGGAATCACACAATGTACTGAATAATTTAATATGGGTATTGTTTATTTCCTTCCCGTTAGTACTTTTGGTTCAGTTTTTTTCTTCTTCAGTAGCAGCATCACGGGCAATAAAACCGGTGCACCAGCTTATTTCCTCTGCCTCTGCTATCGACGATTCAAATATAGAAAGCCGGCTGAAACTGCCTTTACATAAAGATGAACTTTATGACCTTACCCAAACCATTAATGATTTGCTTGGAAGAATTGAGAAAAGCATTTCACAGCAAAAACAGTTTACCAGCGACGCTTCACACGAAATTCGAACTCCTCTTTCGGCTATTCGGGGAACGTTGGAAGTACTTATACGGCGGAAACGTAATCCCGAACTTTATGAAGAGAAGATTTCCGGAATCATTCAGATGGTGGATCGGCTTGATGCTTTGCTGGAACAACTGTTACATCTGGCCCGTATTGATTCAGGAAAAACATCGACCCGCATTGAATCAATTTATCTTTTACCCATTGTTTCTGCTGTTCAGCAAAAATGGGAAATCCATTTGGTTTATAAAAACATTACTTTCCATACACATATTTCCGGTGAAACAAAGGTAAAAGGCGACAAATTTTTTCTTGAACTAATGCTTGACAATCTGGTAAATAATGCCATAAAATATGGCATTCACAGCGGAAATATATGGCTGAACTGGAATGAGGAATCTCAGACTCTTTCTGTTAAAGATGATGGAATTGGTATTCCCGAAAAAGATATTCCACACATTTTTAACCGTTTTTACAGGGCCGACGAATCAAGAAGTTCAGTAGTAAAAGGGAGTGGCCTGGGGCTTTCTATTGTGCAAAAGCTTGCTGGCCTGCAAAATATTGCTTTGCGCGTTTCTAGTCGCGAGGGCGAGGGAACCATCTTTATGTTGCGTTTTCCATACTGATTTATTAAGGAGATTTTAAGAATTGCTTAAGGAAGTTTAAAAGGGTGTCGTTGCATCTTTGTAATGTAAAATAAAATTTAAAAACAATTTAAAATGAAAAGAAAATCGATTACAATTTTGGCAGCCATTGCTGCTGTAATGTTGCTGCAATCCTTTGTCAGCAATACACCAAATAATGAAAGTGCAACTGCTGTTTCATTGAATTATGAGAACATGAAAGATGCATTTAAAGGGGAAACAACTGCAAGTGCAAAATACGCGGCTTACAGTAAAAAGGCAGAAGAAGAAGGTTACCATGAAATTGCTTTACTTTTTAAAGCAGCATCTGCATCAGAGAAAGTTCATGCCGGCAACCATAAGGCTGTTCTGTTGAACGGAAAACAGGAAGTTCCTTCCATCTCTCCAGATTTTACGGTGAAATCTACAAAAGAAAATCTGAAAGATGCTATCGCAGGCGAAAGTTATGAAGTTAGCACTATGTATCCCGAATTTATTATGAATGCCAATAATGCCGGAAACCAGTTTTCGCTCATGAGCCTGAATTATGCCTATAAAACGGAGCAGAAACATAAAAAAATGTACGAAAATGCACTGGCTGCACTCGAAAGTAATAATGTAAAATCGTTGCCTTCGGCATTTTATGTTTGTCCAACTTGTGGAAATACATACGATACAAAAGCTCCAAGCCGTTGCGGAATATCAATGACCAGTTCAGAAAAATTTATTAAAATAGACTCGCTTGCTTCTTAGTAATTGTGAATGTTGTAATCAGACCAAGCTTCGGGTTTCCAGATAGCAACTAAAATATTGGTAAAATCTCGTACAAAAATAAAGCCCTGTAATTGATTAATTATTACAGGGCTTTTGTGAACCTGGAGGGACTCGAACCCCCAACCTCCTGATCCGTAGTCAGGTGCTCTATCCAATTAAGCTACAGGTCCATTTATTTTTCTTTTAATAATACACTTTAACTATCTTTAAAAGTGGGGCAAATATAAATAGATTTTATAAATACCCATTAAATTTTAACGGTACTTTTCCATTTTATCGTCAATGGTTACATTCTTTTCAAAATCAACCTGAATTTTAAGATTTGTCAGCATTCGGTTGCCACCAGCACCACGAACAGCTTCATGAATCTTTTCGAGCAACAAGGGCAGTTCATTGTAATTGCATTCCGCCACGGTTTCAAAGGGGCATACCTGGTAAGTAAAACCGCTCTCTTTTATTGCTTCAATGGCCTTATCAATCAATGCATAACTTATTTTCCCATTTGCCTGAGGCAGCACCTGTATTGCAACATTTATCTTAGTCTTCTTCCAGTCCATCATCATATTCATCTTCAGGTTCAAAATTATTTTGCTTGTTAATTATCTCGAGGATTTCGCTGCGTGAAAGAATCTTCACATTGGTAATTATCATATCTTCCTCCAGAAAATCGCCATACTGGTTGCATTCCTCCACCACATTACTAAAAACCTGTTTAATATCGCTTTGAACCGGCAGCAATACCTGCGCTGAACTAAATCCTTCAGAAAAATCAATGGACTCAAATTCACCATCATCCGGCTTCAGGTTAAATATGAGCTCATCTTTAACCAGCTTCTGCTGAGTGGAAGAAAGTATGTTGTTCCTTTCCCGGTTAATGAAAACAATGTAGTACCGCAGTTTTTTGTCTTTCCCTCCAAGCCCCGTAGAAATAAAATATTGTTTTTCATCAAGAAGCGAAGTTTGAAGCAACATCCGGTTTTCCTGAAAAGCAAGAACAGCCCAGCTGCGCAAATCCCCTTTTGATTCTTTTAAAAACTTCTCTATAATGCGGTATGCTTTTACACTGTCTATCCCGGCAAGTCCGATTAGTATTTCCTTTTTCTTTTCATTACCGGTTGCAGGCAGGAATAAGAGTTCACCTTTTGAAAGGTAATCTTCACCGGTATTTTGTTCTTTCACCTCTTTCGAACGCTCAAAATATTTCATTTGAACCTCCAGATCGATTTGTTCTTCCAGAATATTGAAATTATCCGGCAAGTCTTCAAAAATCCTCTGAATGTCGTTATAAATGTTTTCGTCTTCCATTAATGCTATTTAAACAACAAAAATAACCAGAACTTCTCATATTAAGAAAATTTAAATCTATTATTAAATAAAAGGAATTTAAATATCTTTGCAGTCTTATTTTTATTTAATTTAAATTAACAGAGAGAAGGGACAACTGAGACGTGAAGTTGAGTGAAGTTAAATACAAAGAGACAGTAGTTATAATCAAAATTCTGGGTCATGGTTCTTTTAGAAGGCGCATATCGGAAATGGGCTTTGTAAAAGGGAAAGAGGTAAGAGTAATAAAAAACGCTCCTTTTAATGGTCCATTTGAATTTAAGATTCTTGATTACAATGTTTCACTGCGCAAAACTGAGGCCGATTTGATTGAAGTGGTGCCAGTAACAGATGATAAAAATGGGTTAAAAGGAAGTTATTTGGGAATTATCGATCGGAATGTAAGCCTGGTTAACCAGTCGGAAAGAACACGTACAATCAATGTTGCATTGGCAGGTAATCCAAATTGCGGCAAAACAACTCTTTTTAATTTTATTTCGAAATCGAAAGAAAAAATTGGCAACTATAGCGGTGTAACTGTTGATATTAAAAAGGCAAAACTTAAAGCCAAAGGTTATTTATTTAATTTTTACGACCTTCCCGGTACTTACAGCCTTACTGCTTATTCTCCGGAAGAAATATTCGTCAGAAAATTTATTTACGAACAAACTCCAGATATTGTCATCAATGTAATTGATTCGACTAATCTTGAAAGGAACCTGTTTCTTACCACCCAGTTAATTGACATGGATCTAAGAATAGTTGGGGCACTTAATATGTATGATGAACTGGAACGAAAAAAAATAGATTTTCGGATTGATGACCTTTCAAACTTATTGGGAATTCCGTTTGTTCCAACCATCAGCTCAAAAGGAGTTGGACTGGATGTTTTGATTGACAAGGTAATTGATGTTTTTGAAGGAAAAGATAAGGTCTCACGGCATGTCCATATCAATTACGGAAAAGACATTGAGGGGGCAATTCAAAGAATAGCACAAAAAGTAAAAGAAGATAAACCGGTATCCGATAAAATCTCTTCACGTTTTCTGTCACTTAAGTTACTTGAAAAAGACCCGCATGTTCATGAACTGCTATCGGATTACTCCAATTATGCGGAAATAAAAAGAACAGCCGAACAGGAAGTAAAAAAAATAGAAGTACTGAAAAATGAAAACAGCGAAACAATAATCACCGATGCAAAGTATGGATTTATCACCGGGGCATTAAAGGAAACATTTAAAAATCCTTTCAGGAAAAGGCGGACAGGTTCAGAAAGGATAGATGACATAGTGACAAATAGATTCCTGGGCTTTCCCATTTTTGTGGCAATTCTTTTTATCATGTTTTATGCCACTTTTAATCTGGGTTCATATCCTATGGAATGGATTGATGTTGGGATTACAGCCATAGGTGATTTCATTTCAACCCTCATGCCTGAGGGAATGTTAAAGGATTTACTTGTGAAGGGTATTATAAACGGAACCGGAAGCGTGCTGGTGTTTCTGCCAAATATTCTTATCCTCTTCTTTTTTATTTCCTTGCTTGAAGAATCCGGATATATGGCGCGTGCTGCCTTTATTACTGATAACATTATGCACCGTTTCGGCCTGCACGGCAGGTCGTTTATTCCACTTATCATGGGTTTTGGATGCAATGTCCCCGCTATTATGGCAACCCGATCGATGCGCAACAGGGGCCACCGCCTGCTAACCATGATGATTGTCCCATTCATGTCGTGCAGTGCACGGTTGCCGGTTTATATTCTAATAATTTCAGCATTTTTTAAAAAATATGAAGCCTTTATTTTAATAGGAATATATGCCGTAGGAATTCTGTTTGCCTTTGTTACCGCCCAGGTGCTGAATCTTACGGTGTTCAAAAAAAAGGAAACACCTTTTGTTATGGAGCTTCCCTCATACAGGGTACCTACCCTTCGTAATATTTTATTCCACATGTGGGACAAAACCCAGCATTATCTAAGAAAAATAGGAACTGTTATTTTAATAGGTGTCATTATAATATGGGCGCTGGAATATTTCCCCAGGAAAACTCCTGACACCGGAGGTTATGCCGCACAGATTGAAGCTGTAAGTGCGCGTGAAGATTTAAATCCATCTCAAAAAAAAGAATTGCTTACAGGTATTCAGCACAAAATCGAGTCCGACCGGCTTATCAATTCTTATTTGGGTAAATTAGGTCAAGGAATTGAACCTGTCATGCGTCCGCTTGGATTCGACTGGAAAATGAGCATCAGCCTGCTGGCAGGATTGCCGGCCAAAGAAATTGTAGTAAGTACTATGGGAGTTATTTACCAGAGTAATGCTGATGAATCAACGGTAAACCTTCAGAACAGGTTGCAGAATGAAGAATTTATCCATGGAGAAAATTCAGGGGAAAAAGTTTTTACAACACCGGTGGCTCTGGCATTTCTTGTTTTCATCCTGCTGTATTTTCCTTGTGTGGGAGTGGTGGCTACCATAAAGAATGAATCGGGATCATGGAAATGGGCGGCATTTGTAGTTTTTTATACAACTGCACTGGCATGGGTGATGGCTTTTATAGTTTACAATGTTGGAAATTTATTATCCTGATATGCTGCAGGAAATTATTACATATAGTATCGTAGCAGTTGCTGTTGTTCTGGCATTATGGAAAATATTCAAAAAGCTTTCGGGCAAAAAGAAGAAACCTAAACCATACAGGAAAGCTAAATCTTCTGCTCCACATAATTGTTCCGTTTGTATTGCTGAATGTTCCTTACGTGATGCTGTTCCAGCAATGAGAAAAGAAAATAAAGAATTATGTGAAACAACTGTAATTGAGAATAAAGATTCACAGGCCTGATATCCTTTTCCCATAGCATTAATGTTGTTGCACAAGCCGCGAATTCAGTTGCAGCAATCCCTATCGTAAAATAAAAATCAATCGGCAGCAGAAGGATTCAGATAAGAAAATGAAAAATAAGAGTTTGAAGAAATTCCCGGCAGGTTTTATACTATAGCAAACAGGACTGGGAAGCCAGCAGGGCATACGATTTAACCTGAACATTTACATTAAAGAAAAAAAGAGTATAAATTGCCTTTTAATACTCTTTAATTAGGGCCTGCTGAAAAACTCCTTCTACGATTTTATATTACCTCTGTCAGGTATTCCTGTGGACAATACATTTGCAGTATATCTCTTTATGAGGTGCAAATTCTTTAAAAAAGATCTCCTTCATTCCTGCTGAAAAATTTTCTGCCCACCTGATTAAAAGGCACGGGAGTGCCACCCGCCATTGGGTAAGTTTTCAATTCTTGTCCTATTTTTTTATTTTTCAGATTAAAAATACGATACCAAACAGACAAATGATCTTTACCTTCTCCCTAAAATTGACACATTATTTTATCACTATTTTAACACTAAGTACACATCATTATCACACATTTGTGACCTTGGTGTGAAGTTAGTGTGAAGTTAGTGATAAAATATACAGAAGTTAGGAAGGCTATGGTAATGTAAAAGGAAGTATGAATTGTTTGAATAAGATTCATTTTACTATTTTCCGAAAAGTAAATGGGTACACCGAATTCAGATAAATTTAGTGTCTCATGAATTTATCCCGGATTTGTTTTTCTGACTGGCTTCTTTGGATTAAAACCAACTTTTGCACCTTGTTGGTTCCCATAACGTGTGAATGTAGTTGAATCAAAATAAATACTGAAAATCTCATCCCATGGAATCAATTCAGCTAAGACTACTCATCGGGTTTTTTTTGCTCAGATGCTGGTCAGATGGGGTGTGAAAACATTCCAGGGAAAGTTGATTCGGAGAGTCATAAACCGGGGCATGTGCACGCTTTTTTCTTGCTCTATTCCTAAATCTTTGCACTTGTTTCTATAAGAATGGTGATAAGTTTCTATAAACTAAAGAAAGATAATTTCTCAGCAGGCCCTAATTATAAGACATTACAGCAGATTGAAGCAAGCGACAGAATTTATCCTTCCTGTTTGTAAAACAAAGGGAAGCAATACGGTTCATTAAAAAAGTTAAAGTTCGCTAAGCTGCCGTATAATTTCTTTTGGATTATCAGAATTAAAAATAAAACTCCCGGCAACAAGTACGTCTGCACCGGCTTCAATTAACAATTTACCGGTATCCAAATTTACTCCACCATCTACTTCTATGAGGCAATCCAAATTATTCTCCCTGATTAAGTTCTTTAACTGCCTGACCTTTTCATAGGTGTTTATGATAAATTGCTGTCCTCCAAAACCTGGATTAACCGACATCAACAGCACCATATCAAGTTCAGCTATGATTTCAGACAACACAGATACGGGTGTATGCGGATTAAGGCAGACGCTGGCTTTCATTCCGTTTTCCTTTATGGCACTGATGGTGCGATGAAGATGGAGACATGTTTCATAGTGGACAGTCAGCAATGAAGCTCCGGCACTGGCAAATACCCCAATAAAATTATCGGGGTGAGTAATCATTAAATGTACATCAAGAGGTTTTTCCGTCACTTTTTTTACATGTTCTATTATGGGAATACCAAATGAAATATTAGGAACGAAAACACCATCCATAACGTCACAATGAATAAAATCAGCAACACTTGCATTTATCATTTGAATATCCTTCTCCAAATGATTAAAATTGGCAGAAAGGATAGAAGGAGCGATTTTTGGCTTCATCTGATTAAAATTGCTTATTTTTAAAGATACTGGATGAAGTTTGAATTTTCCTGGTGCTGCTGGGATTAATCATCAGCAGCAGGTGTGATTCTATTCTCATGCTTATTTTTTACAAAAAGCTTATTGCCCGAGATAGGCTTTCAGCAGACGGTTCCGGTATTGGTTTCTTAATTTCTTAATTGCTTTTTCTTTTATTTGCCGAACGCGCTCACGCGTAAGCCCAAACTCATCCCCTATCTCTTCAAGGGTATGTGCGGGAACACTGTTCAGACCGAAATAGTATCTCAGGATATCGGCTTCACGGCCCCCCAATGTAGAAAGCGAGCGTTCGATTTCTTTGCGGAGCGAATGATCGATCAAACCGGAATCAGGGCTGGGTGAATCTTCGTTCAGCATAACATCATACATGTTGTTAACTTCTTCATCGCGCAGCGGGGCATCCATTGAAACATGGCCGTTCGAAAAATTCATGGCATCTTCTATTACCTCCGCCTTTGATTCCATTAGTTCCGCAACCTCATCAAATGTGGGATCACGCTGGTATTCCTGTTCCAGCTTATTGAATGTTTTATTTATTTTATTTATAGAACCTATTTTGTTTAAAGGTAGCCTTACAATTCTAGATTGTTCTGCAAGAGCCTGAAGGATAGATTGCCGGATCCACCATACAGCATAAGATATGAATTTAAAACCTCGTGTTTCATCAAAACGCTCGGCGGCTTTTATCAACCCAAGATTTCCTTCATTTATCAGGTCAGGTAAACTTAATCCCTGGTTCTGGTACTGTTTGGATACAGAAACAACAAAACGGAGATTCGCTTTGATTAGAGTTTCAAGAGCTTCGCGATCTCCTCTTCTGATTCTTTTTGCAAGTTCAACTTCTTTGTCAGCAGAGAGCAGTTCTACTTTACCGATTTCATGCAAATACTTGTCGAGAGACAAAGTATCGCGATTAGTGACCTGTTTGGTAATTTTCAGCTGTCTCATAAACTTGGTGTTACACTGGCTTAAATAAACTTAAAAAACTTTAATTGTACAAAAAATGATAACATTTTCTTTACGAAAATTTTTACACTTAATTAAATCAAACATCATTTAAATAAAAAAGTTCATTTTAATCTATTTTGCAAATTCATTCAGATAGCTTTTGAAATTGCTGTAATCTTTATTCATTGCAATTGATTTTTTTTCACCTTTCATGAATTCAGCCAGTTTTTGCGGAATAACCAGCCGCTGTTTTCCAATTACCCCTTCTACTGTTTCTTTAAATTTCGCCGGATGGGCTGTTTCAAGAAATACACCAACATGCTCAGGTTTCAGGAACTCATGCAACGCCATGTAGCCACATGCTCCGTGCGGGTCGCAAAGGTAATCTGTCTGGTCAAAAACTTCTTTTATTGTTTTACGGATCTGTTCATCAGAAAAACGAAAACCTTTTATTATAGAAGCAATTTTTTCGTGAGAATAGTTATACAAATCGAGAATCCGGGCAAAATTACTTGGAGATCCTACATCCATTGCATTAGCGATGGTTTCTACAGAAGGCCGTGGATTATAAATTCCACTGTTAAGATATTCATGCACCACATCATTTTCATTATTTGCAGCCAGAAAACAGGATACAGGTAAACCCATTTCCCGTGCAAAAAGACCAGCTGTAAGATTTCCAAAATTACCACTGGGAACCGATACAATTAAATCTTTTTTTTGAAGCACTCCCATCTTTTTTAACCGGGCGTAGGCATTGAAATAATAGAAAGCCTGCGGAAGAAAGCGTGCTACATTGATGGAGTTGGCTGAAGTAAGCACCATTCTTTTGTTCAGCTCTTCATCGAGAAAAGCTGTTTTTACAAGGTGCTGGCAATCATCAAAATTTCCTTCTACTTCCAAAGCAGTAACATTTTGCCCAAGGGTAGTAAATTGTGATTCTTGTATTTTACTCACTTTTCCCCCGGGGTACAATACATGCACATGTATTCCTTCCACACCCAGAAAACCATTGGCTACGGCACTTCCTGTATCTCCGGAGGTAGCTACCAGCACGTTCACCGGTTTTTCATTGTCCGATAAAAAGTAACTAAGTAAACGTGCCATAAAACGGGCTCCCACATCTTTGAAAGCAAGGGTAGGTCCATGAAACAGTTCAAGCGAAAAAATGTTACCATCTACTTTCACCACCGGGCAATCAAATTGCAGTGTGTCGTAAACAAGCTCCTTCAGGCGTTCTTCTTCCACATCTTCAATAAAGAACTTTTTCGCCACTTCAAAAGCAATTTCCTGAAAAGGAAGATCCTGAATAACATCAAAAAATGCCGGTTCAAATTGCTCTATCTTATTCGGCATAAATAAACCGTTGTCGCCTGCTAAGCCTTTTATAACAGCTTCTTTTAAAGTCACCTCCGGAATGCTTTTATTTGTGCTGTAGTATTTCATAATTAAGTTTGTATGGTAAAAAGCAAATGTAAAAAAAAATGAAAGGTTTAGTCTTATGGTAAAAAAAATAGTATAGAATTAATTCAGATTAAGGCAATAAGCATCGTCAATGAATTTAAACCATCAAGGAAAAAACATTTCCGGGGAAACATTAATTTCAGCTAAAAATTTACAAGTCCAGAAATTTGCGGATAAACTCATCCCCTTTCAACAATCCCAATTGTCCATTATTAGCGCTGAATTCATCGTATACTTTCACCTCATCGGGTTGAATGCCGGGTTTATAAATTATAAAAGGCACGGGTTCTCTTGTGTGGGTTTTAAGAGCACAGGGAGTTGGATGATCAGGAAGAACAGCAACAGCAACAGGCTCATTCATTTTCTTAATTTCTTTCAGTACATATTTAACAACTCTTTGGTCGAGGTATTCAATCGTTTTGGTTTTTAATTCCACATCACCTTCATGTCCAGCTTCATCACTTGCTTCGATGTGCAGGTATACAAAATCATTTTCTTTCAGTGCTGCTATTGTAGCCTGTGCTTTACCTTCATAATTTGTATCGTACAAACCGGTGGCACCTTCTACATGGATTACCTCCATTCCGGCGTATACGCCAATTCCCTGTACCAAATCAACAGCTGAAATTACTGCCGATTTTTTTATGCCGTACATTTGGCTTAGTGATGGCATTTTAGGTTTATATCCAGGCGACCATGGCCAAATACTGTTGGCTGCAGGTTTATTCCTTTTTTTTCGATTTTGATTTACAGGATGGTTCTTTAGCAATTGCTGTGACCTGTTAATCAGATCATTCAGTAAAAGAGCCGTTGGTTCTGCTTTTTCTGCAGCAGGTTTTACCAAAACATCGCGATAGAACGAGCCTGGTACATCATGAGGCGGGGTACAGAATAATTCCTTTCGGCCGTTTTTTATTACCAGCAGGTGCCGGTAGGAAACCCCGGGATAGAACTTAACGCTTTCATTGGAAAGTTCATCATTCAGATATTGTATTAAAACCTCAGCTTCTTCACTTGAAATATGCCCGGCTGAATGGTTTTTTATCTTTTCATTTTCAATGGTAAGTAAGTTGCATCGTAATGCAAGATCATCCGGCTGAAGTTCAACTCCCATACTGGCAGCTTCCAGCACACCACGACCTTCATAAACTTCCTCCACATTATAACCCAAAACAGCCATATTTGCAATCTCACTGCCTGGATGCATGCGTTCGGGAACTGTTACAAGCCTTCCCAACTGACCATTTTTTGCCAGCCAGTCGATATGAGGTTTTTTAGCCATCTGAAGAGGAGTTTTCCCCCCATATTGCTCCAGCGGTTCATCTGACATTCCGTCACCAAGTATGATTAAATGTTTCATTTTATTCCGGTTAAATATTCGAAACTTTAATTAAATCGGCAAAAACACCGGCAGCTGTAACAGAGGCACCTGCTCCGTATCCTTTTATCAGCATCGGAAATTCATGATAACGTTCGGTTGTATACATCACCAGATTATTACTTCCTTCCAAATCGTAAAATGGATGCCCTGGACCCACCTCCTGCAATCCAATTTGAGCTTTCCCTTTTTCATATTGTGCAACAAACCTCCACTTTTTGTTATCTGCTTCCAGTCTTTTCCTTTTTTCTTCAAATTCATCATTCAGCTTTGGTATTTTCTCCCAAAACGCTTCCTGTGAGCCTTCAAACATTTCATCAGGAATGAAACGTTCAATGGTTATGTTGTTCATCTCAAGAGGATAGCCTGCTTCCCGTGCAAGAATAAGAATTTTACGGGCTACATCTACACCATTAAGATCTAGTCGGGGGTCAGGCTCCGAATATCCCTGCTCTTTAGCCATTTTTATAGTTTGACTTAAAGATACTTCACCTGAAACGGTATTAAAAATAAAATTCAATGTTCCCGACAGGACAGCTTCAATCTTTAATATTTTGTCGCCAGAATTAACCAGGTCATTTAAAGTATTAATTATTGGTAATCCGGCACCAACATTTGTTTCAAATAAAAATTTCACACCTTTCTCTTTGGCCGTATTTTTAAGGTCAACATAATTTTCATAGTCAGAAGATGCAGCAACTTTATTGGCAGTTACAATTGAAATATTAGATTGAAGAATTTCCTTATAAAAAGAAGCTACCTCCTCAGACGCAGTGCAATCAACAAAAACAGAATTGTAAACATTCATGCTTTTCATTTCATCAACAAATCCTCTTATAGCTGACTCTGTATCAGCCACTTCAAGAATATACTCATATGCTGCCATATCAAGCCCCTCGCGCAGAAAATTCATCTTCTTTGAATTTGCAACTCCAAGGAGTTTAATTTTTAAATGTTTTTCTTCCAACAGCTTTGATTGTTGTTTTTGCAGTTGTTGTAATAAACTGCTGCCGACAGTGCCAACTCCAAGAAGAAAAACATTCAGTTCCACGTTTTCCGAAAGGAAAAAAGACTCATGCACTACATTTAGTGTTTTTCTAAGTTCGGATTTCTTTACCACCCAAGATATGTTCAGCTCGGATGCCCCCTGAGCAATAGCAATAATGTTTATTCCATTTCTACCAATAGTGGAAAAAAGTTTCCCGGCAATACCGGTTGTGTGTTTCATATTTTCTCCCACAATGGCTACTACCGATAAATCACCTTCAATGTCAATTTTGCTAATTTGCCCGGCTGCAATTTCTTTTTCAAATTCAGCGCGGATAGCATCTTCTGCCAGTTTCACAACATGTTCATCAATAGCTACACTTATTGAATTTTCAGAAGAAGCCTGTGAAATAAGAATAACATTTACATCTACTCCTGCAAGTGCTGTAAAAAGACGCATAGAAATTCCGGTTACTCCAACCATACCTATACCCTGTATAGTAAGAAGTGAGATTCCTGATATTGATGAAATCCCTTTAATAGGTTTACCTTTGGGAATTCTTGCTCCACTTATGATTAAGGTTCCTTGATTTTGTGGATTAAAAGTATTTTTTACATGAATGGGGATTTCTTTTTGATACACAGGCAAAATTGTAGGCGGATAGATAACTTTCGCCCCAAAATGAGATAATTCCATAGCTTCTGAATAGGTCAACTCCGGAATTGTATAAGCTTTGCTGATAACCCTGGGGTCGGCAGTCATAAAACCATTCACATCTGTCCATATTTCAAGTGATTCTGCTTCAAGTGCGGCTGCAAGAATAGCAGCTGTATAATCGGATCCTCCTCTGCCAAGTGTAGTAAACTCCCCACGAGCATTCTTTGCAATAAATCCCGGGACTACTGCAACCCCTGAAAAGGAGTCAAATTCACTTTTTATTCTTTGATTGGTTAGAACAAAGTTAACAGCAGCCTTACCAAAATTGCTGTCGGTTTGTATAAGTTCTGAAGCATCTTTTCTAACGGCTCCTGAAATATACTGAGCCACAATGTGAGAAGAAATCCGTTCACCAATCCCGGCAATACGATCAAGCGTCTTGGGGGTAAGCTCGCCAACAAGTGTAATCCCTGTAAGAATTTGCTCCAGTTCATCAAGTAACCTTTCAGTTACGTTTACTATGGGTCCGGTTTCGTCGAACAATTCAAATATTGCCTGCGAATGCCTGTTTTTTATCTCAACCAGTATCCTATGAAAATCTTCAGTTCCGGCTGCTGCAATTCTGGCTGCCTTCAAAATAAGATCAGTAACTCCCCCAAGTGCTGAAACAACCACAACAACATCAGTTGTTTGCTGCTGTATAATTTCCTTAACCTGCTTTATAGAAGCGGCTGAACCTACTGATGTACCGCCAAATTTTAAAACCTTCATTTTATCCTGCATTTATTAAAAAAAACTGGATGAAACGACAGAACATTTCATCCAGATATCTGTCGAAAAATTTATATTTAAACTGTTGTTACTATTGTTTTTCCGGAAATGGATTCAAGAATTTTAAATTCCAGTTCCTGAGCCAGTTCAGGATTGTCAAGAATCAGGGATCGGACTGTCTCTCTTCCTTGTCCTAATTTTGTATCGCCATAGCTAAACCAGGAACCACTTTTTTTGATGATATTTAAACTGACACCCAAATCAATTATTTCTCCCGATTTGGAGATACCTTCACCATAAAGAATATCGAATTCAGCCTTTCTGAAAGGCGGAGCGACTTTATTTTTTACAACTTTTACCCGTACATTAATCCCATTTATTTCCTCCCCATCTTTTATCTGGCCAATCCGCCTGATATCGAGCCGCACCGATGCATAAAATTTTAAAGCATTACCCCCGGTAGTAGTTTCAGGGTTACCAAACATTACCCCAATTTTTTCGCGCAACTGGTTAATGAATATACAGCAGGTTTTGGTTTTACTGATGTTCGCAGTTAATTTTCGCAGAGCCTGCGACATAAGCCGGGCTTGCAGTCCCATCCTTGAATCCCCCATTTCACCTTCAAGCTCGGCTTTGGGAGTAAGAGCTGCTACCGAATCGATTACAATAATATCGATGGCCCCTGACCTAACCAGATTATCTACTATTTCGAGTGCCTGTTCTCCATTATCGGGCTGTGAAATCAGCAGCTCTTCTGTATCGACACCAAGCTTTTTTGCATAATATGGGTCAAATGCATGTTCGGCATCTACAATAGCTGCAATACCTCCAGCTTTTTGAGCTTCAGCAATGGCATGAATAGCAAGGGTGGTTTTACCTGAAGACTCAGGTCCATAAATTTCTATTACCCTTCCTTTTGGAAATCCCCCTACTCCCAAGGCAAGATCAAGTGCAATAGAGCCAGAAGAAATTGCCGGAATATTTTCTATTGGCTTATCCCCCATGCGCATGATTGATCCTTTACCATAACTTTTTTCAATTTTATCCATTGTAAGCTGAAGCGCTTTCAGCTTTTCCTTGTTAACCTGAGCTTTTTCTTCTTTGGTCATGTTTAGAATAAGGTTAAATATTTAAATTTTTTATTATCTGATTTGTATGATCTTTGGTTTCAACCTTCTCGAAAATTTTTGTTATAACTCCATTTTCATCAATAATGAAGGTCGTACGCAATACTCCCAAATATTTTTTACCATACATACTTTTTTCTCCCCAGGCATCATATGCTTGAAGTATTTCCTTTTCTGTATCGGCTATCAGGTCGAATTTCAAACCGTATTTGTCCTTGAACTTTCGGTGTGATTCCATACTGTCGGGACTTACGCCAACTACTTCAAAACCCTTATCGAGCCAGCTGTTATAATTGTCGTTCAGATTACAGGCCTCTGCAGTACACCCTGATGTATTATCCTTCGGATAAAAATACAGTATCAGCTTTTTACCGGAAAAATCCTCCAGTTTTATTTCTTTTCCATCCTGATTCTTACCTTTAAATGCAGGTGCTTTATCTCCTTCTTTTAACTTAGTCATACCTTATAATTTGTGTTGCAGAAACTACAAATATAAGTTAATTAATGAAAAAAATCAGACCTGTTTTCACAGTTTAAAGTTAATATTTGATGCAATTTTAAGAGATTGCACAATTTTTGTAATTTTACACAATAAATAAGGTTTTACAACTTTAAGCCATGTGTGATAGATCGAAAAGAATAAGCTTTTTGTTAATTATATTGTTTGCCGGTATTATTCACATACCACGCATAAATGCGCAGGAGAATCCCGAAGTTAAAGCCATTCAACTTTTTAATTCCGGGAACTTTAATAATGCCGAACTCATTTTTAAAAAGTTGCTCGGGAATAATAATGACAGCCCTATATTAAATTATTACTATGGAGCTTCACGTACCGAAAATGGTCATTTCGGGGAGGAAGAGCTGAATTATCTGAAGAAAGCGGGAAAAAACATAACTCCCGACCGTTTGCATTATTATCTTGCAGTTCAGTATCATGCCCGCGGCAAATGGGATCAGGCTTTAAAATTTTATAACCAGTTTCGGTTGAGTGTACCTGAAATGGAGCAGAAAGAACTGGAATTAAGTAAAAAAATCCAGCTTTGTTACAATCAGATTAACCCTTTCGAGGAATCAATGAATTCCCTTCCTCCAACATCACAAATTGAAATCATAGAAAAATCTATGATTGCAGAAAAAGAAGAAAACCAGGCAGTTAAGGATAGTTGCATTCCTTTAATGGCGTCGGCTAACGAATTAGATTTGCTGGAAGATTCTAATAATAAAGAAATAACAAATGCTGATGCTTTATTTTTACCTCGGGAGGCCCTTCCTGATCTTCCTGGTGTTGAACCTACCATTCCTGAGGGAACTCCTGTCCGGTTTCAGGTAAACAATTACATCACCTATCTATATACTTCGCAGTTTCAAACAGAGGAAGGTAAAAATCTGTTTGAAAAGGCTATGAAATTGCAGCAGCAACAGGAAAATATTCTGGCAGAAGCAGAAAAGACAAGAACCGCTTATAAAAACACCCGGTTACCGGAAGAACTGGAAAATCTTGCCACCAGAATTATTGCGCTGGAAAATGAATCGTTCCATCTTGAGGAAGATATAAAAACCATGTTTTCAGAAGCACGTAATGTGGAGAATGAATTCTGGGAAAATACAGGACCTGTTGTGCGAAATAACTTCATGATGAAACAGGAAAAAATTCTTACCAGCCAAAAAAAAGATGATCTTTCGCAAGAAATACAAAAAGAACTGCTTATCGATTTAATTGAACAGAAGCCTAAACCATCAGATAAGGTTTCCCCGACTGACCTGATATACAAAATTCAAATTGGTGCATACAGCAAGGGAGTGCCGGCATACAGGCAAAAGATTTACAAGAAACTTTCCGTGATTCGTACCATTGACAGCTATTCCGATGAAAAAGGTGTAGTTGTTTATACTACCGGAAATTTAACCCGCTATGAAGATGCACTAAAAATGCAGAATCAGGTAAAACAGGAAGGAATACAAGATGCAGTAGTTGTACCCTATCTTAAAGGAAAAAGAATAACTTTGGAGCAGGCAAAACAAATAGAAGCAAACTATGACATCTAAAGAAACTAAAAAGAAATCGGTATCCCGACAGAAAAATGAAGCTTGCGATGAATACTTGCTGATGCTTCATAACGACAATGTACACAGCTTTGATTATGTAATTGATGCCTTGGTAGATATTTGCAATCACGATTACGAACAGGCCGTCCAATGTACATTAATTACTCACCACAAAGGATGCTGTGATATCCGGAAAGGAAAATTTCAGTCCTTGAAACAAATGAAAGATTCCTTAACAGCTATAGAATTAAATGCTACTATCGAATTGCAACCATGACTGCATTTACCATCATCTTACTAATCTTCCTGGGTCTCGTTCTGCTTTTGATTGAATTTGCAGTAATCCCCGGAGTAACCATTGCAGGTATCGGGGGCTTTATTTTATTAGGAATAAGTGTATATATTGCTTTTACTGAATACGGAACAGGTATTGGATTCCTCACCCTTGCCTCAGTTATGATTGCCTCTCCTATTTTAATATATTTACTGTTCCAATCAAAAACCGGAAAAAAAATGATATTGGAATCGCTCATCGACAGCAAGATAGAAACCAGTGTTAGCGAAAAAATTCAGGTAGGTGATTCGGGAAAAACAATAGGAAGACTGGCACCATCAGGAAAGGTAAAAGTGAATGGCGAGGTATTGGAAGCCGTATCAACAGGAGGATTCGTTGATCATAATACTGAAATTAAAGTTTTGAAAATACTTTCAAATAAAATTATTGTAGAACCTGTAAATAAATAAAAATGATTGAATCTATCGGAATTTGGGGGATGATTATCGGGATTATTGTATTGTTGTTCATTATTCTGTATTTCATCCCAATCGGTTTGTGGTTTTCTGCTCTTGTGTCAGGTGTTCAAATTTCATTGCTGCAACTTTTCTTAATGCGCTTCAGAAAGGTTCCTCCCGGAGTTATAGTCCGTGCATTAATAGAAGGAACAAAGGCAGGAGTTCCATTAAACCGCAACGATCTTGAAGCCCATTATCTGGCCGGAGGGCATGTGGCTAATGTTGTACATGCATTGGTGTCTGCATCAAAGGCCAATATCGATTTAACCTTTAAAGTGGCAACAGCCATTGATCTTGCCGGCCGCGATGTTTTTGAAGCGGTGCAGATGTCGGTAAACCCTAAGGTAATCAATACACCTCCGGTTACTGCCGTTTCAAAAGACGGGATACAACTTATAGCTAAAGCCCGTGTAACGGTTCGGGCAAGTATAAAACAACTTGTTGGTGGTGCAGGAGAAGATACTGTTTTAGCACGTGTTGGGGAAGGTATCGTATCGTCAATCGGTTCCTCCCACTCGCATAAGGCTGTGCTGGAAAATCCAGATTTCATTTCAAGAGTAGTACTTGAAAAAGGTCTTGATGCCGGAACGGCTTTTGAAATCCTTTCGATTGATATAGCCGATATCGACATAGGTAAAAATATTGGAGCCGGATTACAAATGGATCAGGCAGAAGCCGATAAAAATATAGCGCAGGCAAAAGCAGAGGAACGCCGTGCCATGGCAATAGCTCTTGAACAGGAAATGAAGGCAAAGGCCCAGGAGATGAAAGCAAAAGTCATTGAGGCCGAAGCCAAAGTACCACTGGCCATTGCAGAAGCTTTCAGTAAAGGAAATCTTGGTATTATGGATTATATGAAATACAAAAATATAATGGCCGACACTGCTATGCGTGAATCCATTTCAGGTGAGGAAGATAAAACCAAGGAAGAATAAAAAATCAATTGTTAAGAGATGTTTAAAAACAGACTTTTTAACATTCGCTTAACACAATAAAACAAAATCCACTTTATCTTTGCATCATAGTTTTAGTTCATAGGTTTAGGTTTGATTAGTTTTATTGGTTTAGTTAGATTGAAAAGGATGAGTATTGACTCGTCCTTTTTTTATGTTCCTAATTTAAATATTCCCAAAATTTAATCTTAGAAATTCCTGAAGCGGCACTCAGAAAAAAATTAAATACAAAAGAATAAATAGGGTCTCCTTATTTCAGTTTTTTTTTTATACAAGCTTTTTTATAAAGGCATTCTTTCCAATATTTGCTGCCTGTTCTAAATTTCATTGGTTTTGGTGTGAATTCGTTCCAGATTAAAAGGATGAAGGTTAAATTCCGCTCTTTTTTAAAAAAAAATTAAGATCAATAACAAATCTTTAACAATTTATTTAGAAGAAAATGAAAAAATCACTTATATATTTGTACCATAGTTTTAGTTCATAGGTTTAGGTTTGATTAGTTTTATTGGTTTAGTTAGATTGAAAAGGATGAGTGTTGACTCGTCCTTTTTTTTTGTCTTTCCCCCACTTTCTCTTTTTTAATGTTGTAAATGTTTATTGATTTTCAAAGCCTTTTTTTTTGGAGGTATCACTATGGTTAACCTGTTTACAGACGACTGAATTGTTTAATTATATTGGCTTTTGATCTTTATCAGCAAAATTGAAATAACATCAACCTGATGCTCTCTGTTAAAGCAGCTTTTTTACCCATATAAATGAATTAATATGAAGTGATTTCCGTTGATACTAAACGTATAATGAGTCTCATTTTCTTATTGACAATCATTTTTTATTTGTATTTTTAACTGCTTTTATAAAACCGAAAACATATTCTATGGAGTGGAAAAAATTAGCACACCAATACAAGTCTGAGCTGCTTACCCGAGTAGTTCCCTTTTGGATCAACAACTCACAAGACAAGGAAATTGGAGGCTATTTTACTTGCCTGGATCGCAAAGGAAAAATATTCGATACAGACAAATTCATCTGGCTTCAGGCCCGGCAAGTATGGCTTTTTTCTATGCTGTATAATCAGGTTGAAAAAAAACAGGAATGGCTTGATTGTGCAATTCAGGGGGGGGAGTTTCTTAAAAATAATGGACACGATGGAAAATACAACTGGTTTTTTAGCCTGACCCGGAAAGGAAAACCTTTAATTCAGCCTTACAATATTTTCTCTTATACTTTTGCTGCAATGGCCTTTGCCCAGTTAGGACTAGCCTCAGGAAATGAAGAACATATCCTGATTGCACGCAACACATTCACACGAATTACAGAAAGGCAACAAAATCCAAAAGGAAGATATAACAAAGCATATCCCGGCACCCGAAATCTTAAAAGTTTTGCCCTGCCAATGATACTATGCAACCTGACCCTTGAAATGGAACATATCCTGGGCGCAGAAGAGGTAGAGCGGACTGCAAAATCGGTAATGCATGAAGTACTTGAAGTTTTTTATCGCCCCGAACTGGGGCTCGTGGTCGAAAATGTTAATGCCGATGGTTCTTTTTCCGACACATTCGATGGCAGGTTATTAAATCCCGGTCATGCTATTGAAGCCATGTGGTTTATTATGGATTTGGGGATCAGGTTTAATCAGCCTGAAGTTATTGAAAAAGCAGAAAGAATATTGCATCAAACACTGGAATATGGATGGGATTCCAAATATGGAGGGATCTTTTATTTTATGGATGCCAAAGGTTATCCCACACAACAACTGGAATGGGATCAAAAGCTCTGGTGGGTCCATATCGAAACTTTAATTTCCCTGCTCAAAAGCATTCACCTCACCGGCTCAAATAAATCAGTTGAATGGTTTTCAAAAGTGCACAATTATACATGGACTCACTTTGTGGATGAATTGTATCCTGAATGGTACGGTTACCTTAACCGGCAAGGTGAAGTTTTACTTGATCTTAAAGGTGGCAAATGGAAAGGATGTTTTCATGTACCCAGAGGATTGTACCAATGCTGGCAAACACTTGAAAAAATTGATGGCAGATAACCCCGGACTACATTGATCGTGTAGGCGTCTATGGTTTATTGAAAATCCAGATATCCTTTGATGATGTTTTTGAACCTTTCTCGATATTTCATCCATCATTTATCTTCTTAAATGCCTGTAATCAATAATTTTAACACATGTTTTAACTATTAATCTTCTATTTTGTCAACTGCTTTTTCAAACCCTGATTTCAAATGAATGTCTCGCTGCGGAAAAGGAATTTCAACATTTTGTTCTTTAAACTTTGCGAATATCTCATAATAAAATTCACTTCTCAAAATCTTTGGCCGATCGATGTATTCTGAAGTCCAGACCAGTACATTAAAATTTAAACTACTGTCGCCAAACCCTTCGAAAAGAATGTAGGGTTTGGGCAAACTTAAGATTCCAGGATTAGCAATAGCTACTTCGGTAAGCAATTTCCTTATTTTTTCGGGATCCTCGTTATAGGATACTCCTACAGGAAAATTCAACCTTATTCTGCGGTTATTGTGACTCCAGTTAATAACCCTTGAATTAATAAAATCGGAGTTTGGAACAATAACAGCAATATTGTCGTTGGTGATAATGGTGGTTGCTCTGGCCGAAATATCAATAATATTACCAGCAAGTTCGTCTACTTCAATTCGGTCACCAACTTTAATTGGTCTTTCGAATAGAATAATTAATCCACTGATAAAATTGTTGGTGATACTTTGCAAGCCAAAACCAATACCAACACCCAGGGCACCAACCAATAAACCTATTGCGCTCAGATCGATACCAGTGGTTTGAAATATGATTACCAAACCTATAATAATCAACACATAACGCAGGATTGTTGCTATCGACTGACTGACACCTATATCGAGATTGTAGCGTGGAAAAATTTTGTTCACCAAAACCTTCCTGATCTTTGAGGATATGTAAAACAACAAAAAAAGAGAAAATATAAGTAAAATAAAAGTTCTGGTAGTGAATATACTATCGCCCAAGTGGAACAATTCATAATTCCAGGTGGTTTTTAACCAGCTTAGAAATTCGTCAAAACTCTTCATAATCATTTTTTTTATCCAGATTACAAGTTAGAATACCTTTCGGCTACATGCGGCTGGGATTTCCCTGTTCCGGTCAGCCCTGGCTCTTCTTCCGCTCCGCATAGGGTCTGAACGGGTACTGACCAGATGCGTAACGATAAAATTGGTAAAGCTGAGTAGAAATGAAAAATCGTAAGCTGTGGTAGTATAAAGGCAGATCACATTTGAAACAAAAAATAGTTAATCAATTTAAATATAAAGCTATGGCAAAAAGCAAATTTTGACACAAACCGGAGCAGGTGCACGCTTTTTTCTAGTTCTATTCATAAATCCTTGCACTTGTTTCTACAAAAATGGCGATAAATTTCTATAAACCAAAGAAAAAAAATTCTCAGCAGGACTGTATAAGTTTAATTCGGTTGTTAGAGGTAAATATTTTACTTATAAAATATCCATTTTACCGTTGCCATTTTTGTGATTTATTTATGGTGTAAATATATAATATTAAGAGGGAGCAGTGTGCTAACTTGGGAGGTAAAATACCTTAAGGCATAAAAAAACTGTCAAAAACGCTTGTTTTGACAGGGTAATCAGGTTTTGTGGGAACTACTGGATTCGAACCAGTGACCCCCTGGGTGTAAACCAGGTGCTCTGAACCAGCTGAGCTAAGCTCCCTAAAAATTTCAGTAACGTACCTCACTTTCAGGTAAGGCGCTGCAAATATAAAACCTATTTTGAGTTCTGCAAAAATATTTCATAAAATTTCTGCAACCACAAAAGTACTTCCTCCTACAAATATCATATCGTTTGCACCGGCACGATTCCGGGCGGTATTGAATGCCTTCTCCACAGAAGAATATACCGTTCCCTTCAGATTAAACTGACCTGCCATACGGGCAAGCTCTCTTTCATCCATTGCCCGGGGAATATCGGCACGGGTAAAATAATATTCAGCAGAATCGGGCAACAGACGTAATATTCTTCCGGCGTCCTTATCGGTTACAACACCAAGAACAAAATGCAGCTTTTCAAACGGTGTCTGGTTGATTTGTTTCACCACTTCAGTCATTCCTTCGGCATTATGGGCCGTATCGGCAACCATAAAAGGGTTGTAACCTAAAACCTGCCACCGGCCCTGAAGGCCCGTCATTCTTTTTGCGTTTGCAAGTCCGTTTAAAAGCAGCTCATCGGAAATCTCCCAATCCATCTGCCTCAGCAACTCTATGGTTTTCAATACTGCCGGCAAATTCTTCTGCTGATACATTCCCTTCAAATCGAGCTTCAGTTGCGGATACAGCATTTGCCCGTCCCTTCTCACAGAAAGCAACTGATTGCCTTCCAAATCCGACATAGCATAATCGACAGAGAACTCCTGGTCGGCAAAAAAAAGGGGTGCCAGCTTTAAGGCTGCCACTTCATTAAAGACATTCATTGTCTCAGGTTGTGTTGTCCCCACAACTACAGGAACTCCAGCCTTTATAATACCTGCCTTTTCAAAGGAAATCTTTTCAATTGAATCACCCAAAAGGGCCGTATGATCCATGCCAATATTGGTAATTATGCTCACTTCAGGTGTAATAATGTTGGTGGAATCAAGACGTCCGCCCAATCCTACTTCCACAACAGCAACATCAACCTGTTCCCTGGCAAAGTAATCAAATGCCAAGGCAACTGTAAGTTCAAAAAAAGAAGGTTCAATTTCCCACTCCTCATTCTTCTCTCTGAAATCCTCTACCCATTCCATTACGTCATCGGTTGATATCATTTCGCCATTAATGCGGATACGTTCTCTGAAATCGGAAAGATGGGGAGAAGTATAAAGCCCGGTTTTATAACCAGCCGATTGCAAAACAGCAGCCAGCATGTGCGATACGGAACCCTTTCCGTTCGTACCCGCCACATGAATGGTTTTAAACATCCGTTGTGGATTGTTGTAGTAATTTCCAAGCAGGATGATATTGTCCAAATTGTCTTTATAGGCAGCGGGTCCAATTCGCTGAAACATAGGCAATCTGGAAAATAAATACTCAAGTGTATCAGAATAATCCAATTCTAAACAATAAATTTATTAACCGGTGCAAGTTTATTAAAATTTAATATACAACAATTAAAATCCCGTTAAATTATCTACATTTCGAAAAATCATAATTTGATAACATGCCAAGCAAAATTTTCATTCTCGATACTAATGTCATTTTACACGACCACACATGCATTTACCAGTTTCAGGACAACGACATTATTCTCCCGATAGTGGTGCTGGAAGAACTGGATAAATTTAAAAAGGGAAATGAGTTAATAAACTATCAGGCTCGCGAATTTGTGCGTACCCTCGATGAACTTACAGGCGACCAATTGTTTAACGGAGGCAAATCGCTTGGAAAAGGCAAAGGTAAATTACGGGTTGAAACGGGTAAACCATTTTCTGAGCAGATGGAAACATCCTTTCGGGAGGATATTCCCGATCACCGTATTCTGGCTATAGCCGAATATACCAAAAAAGCTTTTCCTAAACGAAAAATCATATTGGTAAGCAAAGACATAAACTTAAGGTTAAAAGCCAAATCGCTGGGTATTCCTGCAGAAGACTATAAAACAGACCAGATAAAGGATGAAAGTTTACTGGATAAAACCATCACCACATTTGAAAATCTAAACGATGACCTCATTGCCAAGTTATACGACATGGGTTCAATCGAAATTACAGAACTCAAAGAAGGAATACTGCCAGAAGCCAATGAATGTTTTATAATGAAAGGAATCAGCTCCAGTGTACTGGGCAGCTACGATAAAAAGAACAACAAAATTAAACGGGTGGAAAAAAAACCTGCTTACGGCATCAAACCGCGCAATGCAGAGCAAACCTTCAGCCTGAGCATGCTTACCAATCCCGACATACAGCTGGTAGCACTAACAGGAAAAGCCGGAACCGGAAAAACTCTTCTGGCTCTGGCTGCTGCCATTGAAACACATAAATTGTACGACCAGATTCTGCTGGCCCGCCCCATTGTTGCTCTAAGCAACCGTGACCTGGGTTACCTGCCAGGGGATGCATCAGAAAAAATCAAACCCTATATGCAACCCCTGTTCGATAACCTTTCGGTTATAAAGCATGTTTTTAATCCACGCAGTCAGGAATATCAGAAAATTGAAGAGATGCAGAATGAAGAAAGGCTCGTGATAACACCTCTGGCATACATTCGCGGAAGAAGTCTTTCCAATTCATTTTTCATTATCGATGAAGCTCAAAACCTCACTCCCCATGAAATAAAAACCATCATTACAAGGGCCGGAGAAGGTACAAAAATGGTATTCACCGGAGACCTGCAACAAATCGACTCACCTTATCTGGATATAAAATCAAATGGCCTGGCCTATATGATCGATCATATGCACAACCAGGAAATATTTGCGCACATCAACCTGCTGAAAGGCGAACGCAGCTATTTGGCCGAACTGGCAAGCAACCTGCTGTAAGAAATAGGAGTTAAATTCAGCAGACCGTGCAACTTTGTTTAGAATATTGATTTTGTGAAAGCAGGCTTTTTCCTATTTTTGTAAATTATTTAGAATGGTTTTAAATGAATTATCAGGGGAAAAAAGCAGCTTTCTACACATTGGGATGCAAACTTAACTTTTCAGAAACATCTGCAATAGCAGGAGCATTGAAGGAAGTTGGGTTCGAGCGGGTGGACTTTAATGAGAAAGCCGATGTGTATGTAATAAATACCTGCTCGGTAACCAATCAGGGCGATAAGGCCAGCCGGAACATCATCAGGCAGGCCGTAAAACTAAACCCTCAGGCAATGGTTGTGGTTGTAGGTTGTTATTCCCAGTTAAAACCAGGTGAAGCGGGAAATATTGAAGGAGTTGACCTTGTACTTGGAACCCAGGAAAAATTTCACATTCCTGCATACCTGGGTGATCTTACCAAACGTCCCGCCACTGAAATAATAACTACCCGTCTTGCCGATATTAATAGCTATCATAAAGCCTTTTCATGGGGCGACCGCACCCGCAGCTTTCTGAAAATTCAGGATGGTTGTGATTATTACTGTTCGTTTTGCACCATTCCCTATGCAAGGGGCAAAAGCAGAAACGATTCTGTTGAGAATACGGTAAAGGAAGCCAGGAAAGCAGTTGCAAAAGGATATAAAGAAGTAGTGCTGACTGGAGTAAATATTGGAGATTATGGAAAAACAACTGGAGAAAATTTCCTTGACCTGCTAAAAACATTGGAGAAAGTGGAAGGCCTTCAACGGCTTCGGTTAGGTTCCATTGAACCCAACCTGCTTAAAGATGAAATTATTTATCTGGTAGCCGCTTCAGGGGTAATAATGCCTCACTTTCATATTCCCTTGCAATCGGGTTCCGATGAAGTGCTGTCGCTGATGAAACGGAAATATTCAGCCGGTTTATTTGAAAAGCGAATTCAACAAATACGAAATGTTGTACCTCATGCATTTATCGGAGTGGATGTAATTGCTGGAACCAATGGAGAAACTGAAAAGTTGTTTCAGGAATCGTATGACTTTCTGAACCGGTTGGAGATTTCGCAGCTGCATGCTTTTACATATTCCGAAAGAAGTGGTACACAGGCATTGAAAATCCCATGGAAGGTAGATATTGAAGATCGAAAACGACGTACGCAAATGTACATTAACCTTTCAGAAAAAAAATTACGCGCTTTTTACCAAAAACACCTTGGCTCGGAACAAACTGTTTTGTTCGAATCGAAGAAGAAAGGTGCAAATATGAGCGGTTTCACTGAAAACTATATTAAGGTGGAAACTCCTTTTCAGGAAAAACTGGTTAATGAACTGCAGAAAGTAAAGCTGAAGTACATTCTGCCAAATGGACATGCAGCCGTTGAATTAGTCTGATATTGCAGGTTTCTTCAGTGAATATCCAACATTAACTGCACTAAACTGTTAACTTATAATATAAATTAGCATACGTTCAAAGAAACATAAAAAATTAAATGTATGATGCAGCCAAATGATTACGAATCCATTTGCGTGGAAATAAAAAAAATAGCACGTGATGCAGGAAATTTCATCAGGGAAGAACGCAGTAAAATATCAGGAGAAGACGTGGAGTTAAAGAGTACTGCCAGTTTGGTTACCTATGTTGATAAGGAAACAGAAAAAGTCATTGTTAAAAAACTAAAACAGCTGATTCCGGACAGCGGGTTCATTACCGAAGAAGGCACCGCCACCCATTCCGGTGAGAAGTACAAGTGGATTATTGATCCGCTGGATGGAACAACAAATTATATACACGGGATCACTCCACATTCGGTAAGCATTGCCCTCATGGAAGACCGTGAAATAGTAGCTGGTGCAGTATATGAAGTAGGTCGGGATGAAATGTTTTATGCCTGGAAAGACAGTCCGGCCTGGTTAAATGGAAAAGAGATAAAAGCAGCTACAGTCAGCCGGCTTGAAGACACACTTATTGGAACAGGGTTTCCTTATTATGATTTTGATAAGGTGGAAAATTATATTGATGCCATGCGCTATCTGATGCGACACACCCGTGGACTTAGGCGAATGGGTTCGGCAGCAGTAGACATCGTTTATGTGGCGGCAGGCCGATTCGATGCATTTTATGAACATGGACTTCATCCGTGGGATGTGGCTGCTGGCGCTTTAATCCTTAAACAGGCAGGTGGTAAAATCTCTGATTTTAACGGAGGAGATAACTGGCTGTTCGGAGGAGAGTTGGTTGCAGGTTCCGCAGGAATATTCAACATCTTTTATGAAATAATTCATAAACACCTGGGTAAATAATTCTCCAGTCTGCCTGAAGTCAGCTTTCCATTATTCTTTGTAGCTTTTTTAGAACAAAACCACGAATATTTAAGGTACTTCCATTATATTTATCCTGCTAAATCGTGCATCAGTAATTAGAACCCATTGAAATGGCAGAAAAGGAAATTGCATTGCTGAAACAACAGATCGAACGCCTCGATGAAAAAAGGTTTGACCTTAACGCATGGAAAAACAGAACCATCTTGTTTCTGGAACGTATTTTTGGGAACAACAGCCCAAAACTTAAAATGATAAATGAGTTGCATTACGATTATTCAAGCTGGAACCTGCGCGATACGGCCGCAGGTGGCTCGGCAAAAGACAAGGATCCGGTGCGTATTCAGGCAAAAGATATCCTTGAGGCGACCATTGCCGAACTGGAAATGCTTGGGCTGCCAAAAGAAAAGGAAGAACAATATCAGTTAAAGGAACTGCTGGAAGATGAGCTCACAGGTAAACAGATGAAGGAAATTAAATTGATTTTGAAATCTGATAAAGACAATAAACCAGAAGAGGTGTCCAAAATTCTGGAATCTCTGCCAAAAGAAAAACTGACTGGAATACTGGCCAGCCTGCTTACTTCTTAATTTTAATTGAATGGCCGAGAAAACTGTTGCAATTGTAATTCTGAACTGGAATGGGGAAAAACTGTTCGATACATTTCTTCCTTCAGTAATCAAAAATTCCCAAATTACCGGTGTAGAAATTTATGTTGCCGACAATGGATCGACCGACAATTCCATTACCAGTTTAATCGATAATTACCCTCAGATTAAGCTTATTGTTCTCCAACAAAATTATGGATTTGCCGAAGGATACAACAGAGCTTTGAAATATATTGATGCCGATTATTATGTATTGTTAAATTCCGATGTAGAAGTAACTCCTCAATGGCTTGAACCTTGTATCAGCCTTCTTGAGTCGGATGAACATACTGCTGTGGTTCAGCCAAAAATACTGAGTTATGCCAAACCCCACCAGTTTGAGTATGCCGGGGCAGCAGGGGGTTATATCGATAAATTCGGCTACCCCTTTTGCCGGGGCAGGATACTGAACCGTACAGAACCCGATATTGGGCAGTACAACAGCATCTCCTCCATTTTCTGGGCCAGCGGGGCCTGTATGTTCATCAAAGCAGGAATCTATAACCGGGCTGAAGGTTTCGACGGCAGCTTTTGGGCACATATGGAAGAGATAGATCTTTGCTGGCGATTAAAAAATCAGGGATATAAAATCCTTTATCAACCTGCCAGCACCGTCTTTCATCTGGGAGGCGGAACCCTCCCTTACAGCAGCCCTCAAAAGATTTACCTGAACTTTAGAAACAACCTGTTCATGCTGTATAAAAATCTACACAAAGATCAGTTCCACCGGATACTTCTCTCACGTATTATTCTTGATCAGGTTGCAGCGGTTAAATTCCTGACAGGATTCTACTTTTCAGGGTTTAATGCTGTAACCAAAGCTCACATTTCTTTCCTGGCTAATTTACCCGCTCTTTTCAAAAAAAGAAGAAAACTGAGAAAAAACAGAATCGTACACAAACATCCGGAGATTTACCCCAAAAGCATTATGTGGAAGTTTTATATACAGAGACGAAGAAAGTTTTCAAAGTTGAAGTTTAATCCTGGAAATCAAACCGAATAAAACCACCTGTCCAAACCCTAATCTGAATGCAGTTCATTTGCTCCAAACGGGTATTCATTATAGCACAAAAAATTATCAATCAGCAATTAAAAATAATCTTTTACTGAAGCCATAGGATTTTTCACCTTTATAAACCTGTATGTAAAACACACATAGAAAATTGATGCCCAATAGAAAATCAGGCTGACAAGTTAGGCTGACAGTTAAAAACTAGTTGAAAAGCCTCCGCCAGGTTATCGGTAGCATCTGGTAAATTTCAATCTAGGCGAACTTTTAACGAAAGTTTGTCCTTTTCAGAATTCATTTTTACCTTTGTAACAATTTATGCAATGGGGGTGCCTTAATACAAGGGCTGAGATTATACCCACAGAACCTGATCCGGATAATGCCGGCGAAGGGAGGGCAAAATGGGATACGTCCCACTCCATTGGTTAGTTTATTAACCAAAATTTCTTAAAATGAAACGATTCAATTTTTGGCTGCTCCTGCAGCTGATGGGTATTGCCGCTGCGGCGCAATACAGCATGAAAGGGAAAGTTACCGCAGAGAGTGAACCCCTCCCCGGGGCAAATGTGGTCATCAAAAACTCGCAGTATGGTCTGTCAACACACGACGACGGCAGTTTTGAATTCAAAAATCTAAAAAAAGGAGATTATGTCATTACCATTTCTTTTGTCGGGTATAAACCTAAAATAAGAAAAGTAAGCGTCCCCTCTGAAAATGAAATTATCGTTGACCTGGAGCCAGCTGCTGTATTAACCAGTGAGGTGCTTGTTTCGGCAACACGTGCCGGCAATAAAACGCCGGTGGCCTACACGAATATTACCAATGAGGAAATCAACAGGAGAAATATGGGACAGGATATTCCCTACCTTCTCCAGCTTACCCCTTCATTTGTAGCCACTTCCGATGCCGGTGCAGGTGTAGGCTACACCAACTTCCGCATTCGCGGTACCGATTTAAACCGCATCAATGTAACGGTGAATGGTATCCCGCTGAACGATCCCGAATCACATGGAACGTGGTTTGTCGATCAGCCCGACCTCGCCTCATCGCTCGAAAACGTGCAGATCCAGCGAGGTGTGGGTACATCCACAAACGGCGCAGCTGCCTTTGGCGCCACCATCGATTTGCAGACCAACACCCTGCATAAGGCAGCGTATGCAGAATACCACACTACACGCGGATCTTTCAATACCTGGAAAAATTCGGTTTTGGCAGGTACCGGTATGCTCAACGAGAAATTCTCGTTTGATGCCCGCCTTTCCAAAATTACCTCCGATGGCTACATCGACCGGGCATTCGCCAATTTAAAATCTTTTTTTGTGGCAGGAGGTTATTATTCCGAAAATACAATATTAAAAGCCAATGTATTCTCAGGTCTGGAAACTACCTACCAGGCATGGAATGGGGTACCATCGGTCAGACTCAATAACGACATGGAAGGTATGCAGCGATACGAAGAACACTGGTTGTATACCCGGCAGCAAACCCAGGAAATGATCAACTCCAACAACCGGACCTACAACCTATACACTTACGAAAATCAGGTGGATTATTACCAGCAGGACCATTATCAGCTGCATTTCTCCCATAAATTCTCTCCCGGTTTCAATATAAATGCATCAGGTTTCTACATCAGAGGGAAAGGATATTATGAAAATTTCAAAGAGGGTGAAGATTTGGAAGATTACCAGTTCCCGATGATTATTATTGGGGAGGATACTATAGAAACAACCGATCTGGTGAACCGAAAGTGGCTCGACAATCATTTTTACGGCCTTACCTTTTCAATGAACTATGAAAACGAAAGAAATGATTTCACGATTGGCGGAGGTTGGAACGACTATACCGGCCACCACTACGGAAAGGTTATCTGGGGGCAGTACCTCGGGGAAGTTGATCCCAATCATGAATGGTACCGCAACAAAGGGTTGAAAAACGATTTGAACCTGTTTGTAAAAGACAACTTTCAGCTGTTTGAAAAACTGAACCTCTTTGCCGATCTTCAGTACCGGAAAATTGATTACACCATTAAAGGAATTGATGATGATTTGCGAAACATATCCCAGGGTCACCAATTTAATTTCTTCAATCCTAAGATTGGAATTTTTTACAAACCAGTTGATAACCAGGATGTATTCTTTTCATTTGCCACTGCCAACCGTGAACCCAACCGCACCGCCTATGTAGATACCGATCCTGAAAGGGAATCGCCGGTATATGAAACCCTGTACGACTGGGAACTGGGCTATAACTACAAATCTGACATCTTTTCAGTAGGAGTGAATTTCTACTTTATGGATTACAACAAACAGCTGGTGCTGACCGGTGAAATCAACGATGTGGGATCTCCAATCATGGTGAATGCCGACGACAGTTACCGGGCAGGTGTTGAGCTGCAGCATGGCATCGCCTTTACCCGGCACCTGCAGTGGCAGGCAAACGTCACATTCAGCCGTAACAAGATTAAAGACTTTACCGAGTATGTCGACAATTGGGATACAGGGGAACAGGAAGCATTTGAACTGGGTACTACCGATATCGCTTTCTCACCAAACATCATTGCAAACAGCCAGGTGCTGTTCCAGCCAGTTTTTAACCTGAACCTGTCGTTCATTTCCACTTATGTGGGAAAGCAATACATCGATAACACATCAAGCGACGACCGAAGCCTGGAAGCCTATTTTATTAATAACCTGAAAATTGATTACACTATAAAATCAAATTTTTTCGATGAAATGGTGTTGCACCTGATGGTGAATAACCTGTTCGGCGAATTGTACGAAAACAACGCCTGGGTATATTCCTACATCCTCGGTGGCGAACGCTTTAAAATGGACGGGTATTATCCACAGGCCGGAAGACATATTATGGCTGGTTTGAATATTAAATTTTAAATTTTTCTTACTCAAACCCGTGGAATTGCTCCTCCCCGGGTTTATAAATCTATAGAAAGAGCATTTTCAGAGTCAGGAATTCCATTTTTTTCTGATTGCATCTTAAGGTTCTGGTATTTTTGCTTTTACCCGTTTAAATTGATTGTATAAAGTCAAACTCGCCAACATAATATCCTTGAGTAAATTATGACGATATTCATGTAATTTTCCAGTGATTGACCTTCTTGTTCATCATACCACAAACGGTTTAAACTCAACCTAAATTCAGTATTAATTCAGTTTAAATTCAATTATAATTGAATTTAAACTGAATTAATACTGAATTAAAATTGAATTTACATTGAATTTAGTCCGGAGCAGGTATATACCATTAAGGGGGAGTGTAATTTAATTCTTGCTGTTATCCGGGAGGTTCCATCAATTGGTTTCTTCCACAAAATTCACATCGAATTGAAAAATAAAAATGACATGGGATATTCTGGTAAATTTATGCACCAACAAATTTTAAAAACGATCACATCTTCCTTTAGGAAAAAATATACGGAATATTAGGTGCAGATTTTAAAAAAAACGAGACAAGCTCAGAGATTATATTTTTTCCAGGATAACTTTTCCTTCAATTTCCACCAGCAGGTCTTTACGGCAGATATCGGCAAGTAAATAAACCACTGGCAGGTTTCCATAATAGGTTTTGAATGTTTTTTTCACAACAGGAAAGTCATTCCGGTTTTTAAGGTATACACGGGCATGACCGTAGGTTGGCTTAACTGCATTTCCGGACAAAAGCTGAATCCGATCATCAGAATACAGGTGCTGTATGTTTTCAATTGTAATCCGGGTTTGTTCTTCAGGGTTTCCGATACCTGCTGTTTTTTCTCCGCGGATGGAGGCTGTGCCGGAGATAAACAGTTGTTTCCGGCCAAAAAGCTCAAGATAACGGGCGCGTTCAAACTTTGGCGTATATTGTGGCTGGTGGCTTTCACCGGTCAATACAACCGGGCTGTATTCATGTGCAGCCACCTGTTGCGGATTATCGAGGGGCAGATTTCTTGCCTCCGGTGCATTTATCGCCACAAATTCAATGATGATACCGCCGTGGTTCATGCCAATACCGGTTGCAGCAGGGAATCCGGTTTTATCGAAGAAATTGCTGTAGAATTCCGAACGTACATTATTGAATTCCTGGTACCGCTGTTTATTGCTCTCCAATCCCAGGATGTTTTCAATGTAATTCCATTGCCTTAAAACCGAACTCAAAGGGAAACCGGTTTTATCCAGCAACTTTTCCATAGAACGAAAGGCGGCGGAAGCACTCGTATTGCAGGAACCTGCATTGTTTACCTGCACCTGCCCAATAAGAATCCCTGCCCCTTCCCTTTCAAAAACAAGGACTGAACCCTTTTCGCATAAATGCAACTCCCGCTTCCAAAGCGATTCACCGGTATAAAAAACCTCGGCCAGGATATGGCAGGTAAGCGGTGGCTGCGAAATGAGGCTGCAGAGAACGGGTGCGGGTAATCTGACTGCAACCTGACCTTCAACCTTTTCTTTTAACCGTTGATAATCGTGGAAAGAAGTCGTTCCGGAAAAAAAATTCAGCTTGTAAATTCTTTTTTTCAGTGAAAGTTGCTCAAGCTGCAGCAGGCAATTGGACAATTGCTGCTCAGCCGACCTGCATTGTTGGTCTGGCTTTATGTACATCCGTCCCCCGTTCAAAAAATGCATAGGTAATTTTCTTCTGATAAAGCCCCTTCAGGACTATCTCCCTTAATCAATATCCACCGTCGGCTTTGGTTCCGTAAAGCACTGCTTCAGTGGAACCCATTCCCAGGCGGTCGGCCCCTTGTTCAAGGAATCCCACTGCATCTTCCCATGTGTGAATTCCGCCTGAAGCTTTCACCTTCATTTTGTCGCCAACAGTTTTCACCATTACCTCAATCACTTCAGGGGTTGCTTTACCCGGGCCAAAACCGGTAGACGTTTTCACAAAATCGGCTCCTCCCAGATAAGCAAGTTCGCAGGCTTTACGCACCTGCTCAAGGGTAAGCAATCCACTTTCCTGTATCACCTTAACCGGAACGCCCTGCTTATGTGCGACGTCAACCACAGCTTTAATATCTTCCACAACATAGTGGAAATCATCACCCAGAAACCTTCCTATATTCATAACCATGTCTATTTCATCAACTCCGTGCTCAATTGCCTGGCGGGCCTGGAAAGCCTTCACCTCCATTGTATCAGCTCCATGGGGAAAGCTTAAAACACATGAAACCTTTACACCTGAACCTTCAAGCAAAGTTTTAGCGACAGCAATATCGCAAGGCTTTACACACATGCTGTACACGTTCTTTTTCATACACATCTGGGCATGAATCTGCAAATCGGCCATTGAAAATTCAGGTTTCAGCACAGCATGATCAATGGTTTGTGCAACCTGTTCTTTTGTATACATAATCCTTTTATTAATCTTCCATTTCCTTCAAAATCTGCTCCACTTGTTCGTTGGTACTGAATAATTTATCTTTACATATTTTCAGCAACAAGGAAACACGTTTTACCTTTTCGGTCAATTCATCCACATCGAGTTCTTCATTCTCAATTTTTTCCAGAACTTCTTCAATTTCGGCAATGGCCTCGTTATAGCTTATTTTTTTTGTTGACATGGTATTCGTTATTTGTTATTTTACTTTTTACGTTCCCATCGGCAAAACAGGTTTCAATTTCATCACCTGTTCCAAGTAAGGCAGCCGATTTAACAATTTTGCCTTTTTTCAGGGTAAGGGTATAGCCCCTGCTCAACACATTGGCCGGATTCAGCAACCGTATGGTATTTTCACTCAGGGCTATTCGTTCCTGTTCTTTGGAAAGCATCCTGGCTAAATCGTTTTTCAACCGCCCTTTCACGGTTTTCACTTCAGACAGTTCTTTCAAAAGGGTTCTCTGCACCGTTTTTTTAAAGGATGCCCGACGGCTGCTGAGCAGGTTATCCTGCCGGACCTTCCATACCGAGAGGGCGGATTGAAGGGTATGTGCAAGATTATTCAACTCGTATTTTTTACTGAAAGCAAAACGGCTCACCCACTGCTGGATGATGTTTCCCTTTTTCAACAGCTGCCTGTTTTTTACAGCTACAAAATCATTCACCAGATGCTGAATACCGGCAGCATATTTATCCAGTTGTGCTTTTTTATTGTTGAGGGTTTCGCGACAACTTCCAACTACCTCTTCCTCGAGGAATACAAGATGCTCAAGGAATCGTTCGGCGCCGTTTATAAAAAATTCTGCAACAGCAGTAGGAGTTTTAAGACGTGTGTGGGCAACCAGGTCGATTATGGTATCGTCTTTTTCGTGTCCAATTCCGGTAACCACCGGTAAAGGGAACTGGGTGATGTGAAAAGCCAGGTTGTAATTATCGAAGCTGCTCAGATCGGCAGTAGCTCCCCCGCCCCTTATGATTGCCACAGCATCGAAAAGATCCTCATATTCAAAAATTCGCTCCAGTGCCGAAACAATGGAGGGCACTGCTCCTGCTCCCTGCATGTAAGCCTCAAAAAGATGGGTATAGAATTTAAATCCATGGCGGTTCATTTCCAGCTGATTCATAAAATCGTGGTATCCGGCTGCCGTTTTTGAGGAAATGACAGCGATCCTTTGGGGTACAAGAGGAAGTTCCAGTTCCTTATTCATCCCGAATATTCCTTCCTGCTGTAACCGTTCAATAATTTCCCTGCGGTGCAATAGCATATCGCCCATAGTATATGCAGGGTCGATGTCTTTTATATTTAGACTTAAACCATATGTCGGATGAAATTCAACAGAGGCTTTCACCAGCACTTTTATATCGCAGCAAAAAAACTGACCTGTGGTGGTCTCAAAATAGGGCTTTAAAATTCGGTAGGTATACGACCAGACAGTGGCCCGTGCACGGGCCACAATTTCTTCTCCACTTTTTTCCACCAGTTCAAGATAGCAGTGTCCGTTCCGGTTTTCCTTCAACTCACTTATTTCAGCAGTTACCCACACTGCACCCGGAATGGCATTGCAAATGGCCTCTTTTATCTGTTGATTAAGCTCCAGAAGTGTTCGTTTTTGTTCCATCTATTAACGGATTTTATTGATTTTCACAACTTCCGTCACATCGCCCGAATGAATATGCAAAAGTAACATGCCCGGGGGTAACCTTTGAATGTTTGTTAGTACAATTTTCGATGCATCGGGCCTGGTAACCTGATGAACCAGTTTACCATCCGGCGAATAAAAAGTAAGGATGATTTTTCCGAAAGAAGCCTTTACCCTTTTCTGCAGTACAATATAATCCACAGCAGGATTGGGATACACCCACCATACTGCGGGAATATTATCATTGCCGGGTACCTCGGTTTTCAGGATCCTGTCGGCCAGTTTTAAATCAGGGATGCCATATCCCAGGAGAGAGTCGGAATCAGGATACAAATGAGCACTTTGTTCTATGGCAGTTTTAACCTGAGCTGCTGTGGCATGAGGATTTGCCTGCCATAAAGAGGCAGCCGCACCTGCCATTACAGGGGAGGAAAAGGATGTTCCGTTGCCGGAGCCAATTTCCCCGTTACTGCGCTGGAGAATTGTATTCCAGCCCAAAGCCGAAACATTGGGTTTTACATCACCACCATAAGCAGGCCCATAAGAAGTAAACGGGGCAGGAACTCCCACTTTATTCACAGCACCTACTGCCATTACTTTTTCCCCGTCGGACGGCGCAATAATGTATTTCCAGGAATTGGATGCCCTCCCTTCATTTCCTGCACTTGAAACAACAAGCATTCCGCGGGAAGCCGCTATGTTTGCTCCCCGGGTGACACGGGTGGTATTCCCATCCATATCGGTATAGGCATGATTCATTTCCGGGTCATCAAAGGTTGAATATCCCAACGAAGAATTGATAACATCCACTCCGGCACTGTCGGCAAATTCGGCAGCTGCTATCCAGTTATCCTCCTCTATCAGGAATTCCGACATTTCATCCTCCGATCGGAGCAGCCAGTAGGAAGCTTTGGGTGCCGTACCAATCAGTTGTTGCGGCACATTTCCTGCCATTACCGAGAGAACGCTCATACCATGAAAGTGGCCATCAAAAACATATCCATCACCCTCCACAAAATCGTGGGTTCCTAAAATACGTCCTTCCTCCCGGAGGCTGTCGAATGCTGCGAATAAGTTCACACCATAAAATCCGGCATCGAGAACTGCGATGTGCATTCCCTGGCCTTTATAGCCCTGGCTGTGCAGGTAATGACCATTGATCTGAAAAACCTGGTGAGAAGATTCACCATACAGCAGGGTATCAATTGCCACTCCTCCGCTCTTTAACGGGGATTCCACAAATTTGCTTAATATCTTTCTCTGGCCGATGTCTCTTTTGGTAAGCTGGACCTTTCGCACGAAAGAAAGCTGCGCAACATCTTCAGCAAATGTACCAATGTCTGAACGAACTGTAATGCCATTCATCCATTTTGAAGTATGTACCAGCGAAACTCCTGAACGAAGAATCTGGCTGACATAAAAAGGGTTTACAGGCAAGTCGAGCGAATCGACAGCAATGTTTTGCTTTTCCCTGCGCTCCAGTGCCCGTTGAGAAAGAAATTCCTCAGGTTTCGAAAGCGAGAAGGGCGAATTATTTTTATCGGAAAATCCTATCCAATAGTACGACTGGCACCATCCCTCAAGTGATGCCGTTAAACTATATATAAAAATAAAAACAACGATTCGGCCCATTAACTTTCGATGTTATAAAAAGTAAAAATCCGGTACAAATTAAACATTTATACTGAAATCACCTGATGTTTTGCATTTTCATCATATACTCCGACGGGTCTTGCATGAAATCTTCCGGATCGGCAACCCCATTCTCTTTTTTCTCAAACTGTCCCTGGTTAAGATTATTGATGCTGTCAAGCACTTCAGAATTCAACAATTTACCCTTATCGTATTCCAGGGTGTATTTCAACTGTCCGTTTTCATTATAATAATTCCACTCGTCATGGCGCAGGTTATTCAGATAATAAGCTTCCAGTTCCACCCTTCCGTTTTGAAAGTAAGACAGACACAATCCATTACGTTTGCCGCTGCTGATCTTACATTGCATATAGGGATCTCCGTTTTTAAAGAAAACCCGGTAACTGCCTTCCTGTTGTCCGTTTTGCCATTCTGTTTCTTCCAGTACCTCACCTGTTGGGTAAAAAGTTCGGGAAATACCCTGTTTAACCCCATTAAGGTACATTTCTTCCGAGACTTTCCTGCCATCGTTAAAAAACTGCCATTTCCCTGCCCGCTTTTCATCAACATAAGCTCCTTCCGCCATTTTTTTTCCAAAAGGATCATTTAAAACTGCCTGGGCAGTATCGGAGTTTTGATTGTAGTTAATTTTTGCCTTTACCTGACCTCCTTCATAGTATCGGGTCCATTCACCGGCAGGTTCTCCATCTTTAAAATAACCTTCATACATGAGTCTGCCATTAGGGTATTTTTTTTGCCATTTTCCTTGTCTTAAACCATTGGCATCGGTTTCATTAATCTGTGAAATACCCGTAAGTGGAATAATGATAAAGGATATTAGTATAAATATAATTACTTTCATTTCATTTTTCATTGAACCAGCAAAACTAGTTAATTTATTACAGGATAATAAGCCGATATTCTAGAGGTAAATATTAAAAAGAGTTAACAAAAAAGAACACCAAACAGATTTTCAAATGCCGGTAAAAATAACATCAATAAAAAACCCTGCCGTTTTATGGCAGGGTCTGATTACTATATATGTCATACCCCAAAAGGGTTTATTTATTTTACTTCTTCGAAGTCGACATCGGTTACTTCATCATCGCCGCCATCTTTTTTCCCGCTGTCAGAAGGTCCTTGTTGCTGACCACCTTCAGGGCCGCCTTGAGGGCCACCCTGCTGAGCCTGCTGTCCCTGTGCGGCATTGTACATTTCCTGCGATGCAGCTGAAAATACCGTGTTCAGCTCAGTCATAGATGCATCAATGGCTGCTATATCCTGGCTCTTATGAGCTTCTTTCAGTTTTGCCAGGGCCTCTTCAATCGGTTTCTTTTTATCAGCAGGAATTTTATCGCCGTAATCTTTCAGCTGTTTCTCTGTCTGAAAGATTAAACTGTCAGCCTGATTCAGCTTGTCGACCCGTTCTTTTGCCTGTTTGTCAGATTCAGCATTGACTTCTGCCTCCTGTTTCATTCTTTTGATTTCATCATCCGATAAGCCTGATGAAGCTTCGATTCGGATAGACTGTGATTTTCCGGTGGCTTTATCCTTGGCATGTACATGAAGAATACCGTTGGCATCGATATCAAATGTTACCTCAATTTGTGGTACTCCTCTAGGTGCCGGTGGTATTCCATCGAGATGAAACCTGCCAATGGTTTTGTTTCCCGAAGCAATTGGGCGTTCCCCCTGCAGAATATGGATTTCAACCGAAGGCTGATTATCGGCAGCCGTAGTGAAGGATTCCGATTTTTTGGTTGGAATGGTCGTATTGGCTTCAATAAGTTTGGTCATTACACCTCCCATTGTTTCAATACCTAAAGACAGCGGTGTAACATCAAGCAAAAGTACATCCTTCACCTCACCTGTTAATACACCTCCCTGGATAGCTGCACCAACAGCAACCACCTCATCAGGATTCACCCCTTTTGAAGGGTTTTTACCAAAGAAATTTTTCACTTTTTCCTGCACTGCCGGTATACGGGTAGAACCACCTACAAGAATTACCTCATCGATTTCACTGGCCGATAATCCTGCATTTTTTAATGCCTTACGGCAAGGTTCAATGGTAGCATTAATCAGCGAATCGGAAAGCTGCTCAAATTTTGAGCGGGTTAGCGTTTTAACCAGATGTTTTGGAATTCCATCAACCGGCATAATGTATGGCAGGTTGATTTCCGTTTGGGTGGAACTTGACAGTTCTATTTTAGCTTTTTCGGCTGCTTCTTTTAATCGCTGCAGAGCCATTGGATCGCGCTTCAGATCAACTCCTTCGTCTTTCTTGAATTCGCCGGCAAGCCAATCGATAATCACCTGGTCAAAATCGTCACCCCCAAGGTGGGTATCGCCGTCGGTTGATTTCACTTCGAAAACACCGTCGCCCAATTCCAGGATAGAAATATCGAAAGTACCCCCACCCAGGTCGAACACCGCGATTTTCATATCTTTGTGCATTTTATCTAATCCGTAAGCCAAAGATGCTGCTGTAGGCTCATTAATAATGCGGCGTACTTTCAGACCGGCAATTTCACCGGCTTCTTTTGTCGCCTGACGCTGGGAGTCACTAAAATAAGCTGGTACAGTAATAACGGCTTCGCTTACTTCCTGACCCAGGTAATCTTCAGCAGTCTTTTTCATTTTCTGCAAAACCATTGCAGAAATTTCCTGAGGACTGTATTTCCGGTCATCGATCTGTACCCTGGGTGTATTATTATCTCCCTTTACTACTGTAAAAGGAACCCGTTCAACTTCCTTTGTCACTCTGTCAAAAGTCTCACCCATAAAACGTTTAATAGAGGATATCGTTTTGGAAGGATTGGTTATGGCCTGACGTTTTGCAGGATCGCCAATCTTACGTTCCCCGTTATCCACAAAAGCAACAATTGAGGGAGTAGTTCTTTTTCCTTCGCTGTTGGGAATTACTACAGGTTCATTGCCCTCCATTACTGCTACACATGAATTGGTAGTTCCTAAGTCGATTCCAATTATTTTTCCCATAGTGATGTATATTTCGTTATTATATAAATAATTTTAACTTTTTGTTTTTTTATTTCTAAATTTAAAATATCAATGACTGTGCCACCCTCAGATTTAACCTTCAAAACGAAAATATGACACAGGAATAGGAAGATGTAGTTTTCAGTACTGTCAAAACCGGTGACAAAAAGGCAGGAAAGAAGCAAATCATCTTATTTCCCCGATTCCGGTCCGGCAGGGAGTATAATCATCTATTTTTCCCAAGAGAAAATTTAAAAACAAAATGTATAGGTTAAGACACAGACTACATGAAGAATGAACAAACTGAATTGCAGTTTATAATAAATTTGCAGCCTCAGATTCCATCATTTCATACAATACACCTTCGCGCAAAGAGAAGCCAGTCTGAATAATTTTAGAAATACCAGCCTGTTTAATGAGATGGTCGATAAACACTGCTGCAGGCACTATAAGATCGACTCTTACGAGGTCCATCCCCTTCATGGAAAGCCTTTGTTTACGGGTTGAACCGATAAGCAGATTATATATATTGTAAAATCGATCTATAGGAATTTCCTGGTACTTCCGCTTTTTTTCGTCAGGATTTACTTGCTCTATAATATCAGCAATGGTGTCGAAAGAACCGGAACAACCTATAAGGGTATTAACTGCTCTTTTTTTGCATTGCTGAAATGCTGCCTGATGCCGGGCTAAAAAAAAATTCTGAAGAATTTGAATTTCTCTGGGTTTTATGGGATCAGACAAAACAAACTGATTAACAATACGGGCCATGCCTGTAGGTTGACTTTCTTTCCAAAGCATCCTTTTTTTATGTGCAAGAATAAGCTCATTGCTTCCTCCTCCAATATCAAGAATTACGGATTTATAATTAATCTCATCCATTGCCAGCAATACTCCCTTAAAAATGAGCTCAGCTTCTTTTTCTCCAGTAATAACATTTACCGGAAAATTCATTTTTTTAGAAACAGCCTTCATAAATTCTTCCTGGTTTTTTGCTTCCCGAATGGCAGATGTGGCAACTAACTGAACTTTCTCCACTCCTTCAGATGTCATAATTTTTTGCTGATTAGCCAATACTTCCAAAACACGTTCAATACCTTCAATACTTATCCGATTATTTCTTATTTTCCTATCTCCAAGTTGTACCAATTGTTTACTTTGATGAAGAATGTGAAAGTTTTTGGCATTAAATTCTGCTATCAGCAGATTACAGGTGTTTGTTCCCAAATCAACTATTGCAGTTTTCATTTCTTTTTTAATTATTATGATGCAATATTCCAAAATCAAAAGGATCCCATTCTGCAGTCCTAATTTCTGCTAATTTTAATGCATATTTTACCCAAACATTCCATGAATTGAAAAAAGTAAAACTGCCGTTAGCTTCATATAAGGAATCGCAGTCATTATAACCATCGAAACCCAAATATGTAAACCTTTCAAGTGCATCTATTTTAAATGTCTTAACGAAATAATTCATTATGATTTTCTGCTGATGGTTGTATATAAACAGACTTTTCCAGAAATCCACTTTCCATGAGAAAAAGGATACATGCACAGCTGATTTGCTTTTTGGAAAAAGTGTTCTAAAAGCTACCGGAACAGTTAGATTTGCCCTTTGGGGTATATTTAGGTAAAAATTACAATCGCCCCTTCCAAATGCAATAAAATTTATATGGGACAATGCATTAAGCTGATCTTTAAAATTATGGTTTAAAACATCTGCCGGCAATACCATATCAATATGGATCCCATTGATGTTCAAGTAAATGACCTCTCTGGAAGTACAACCATTCTGAAGTGGATACTTAGGAAAAAAAGAAATCAAAATTTTAACAGAAGAAAAAAGAAAAATTTCTGAAAAGAACATAAGGAATATAAAATTCAGAAGGTTACATACTTTTTTAATAATGGGTTTTTTAAGTGCCATAATTTAAAGGTAAAAAGATAATCGAAAATTAAGTTCCCGATCATCTTCATATAATGCACCTGCCCCGATTTTGTTCACCTCATGGAAAATTGAATCCCGTCTCAAGGCATAAAACAGAAGGAACCCAAATAATTTTAAGAATATAACTTCAGAAATTTCAGGAAGAAAAGGCAGCATGACGAGCATCAATCAATCAAACAGGAACTGAATGCAGAATATCAGAATTGTTCCGGCACATTGTGTCCAGAAATGAAACTTCTAATCAGGAACCTGAAAAAACAACAGGTTAACGGGAAGGTTTCTTTTTGCGCAGATAAATAACCTCTCCCGGAGCAGGTTGCTCCCCGGGTTTCATGCGGTTTCTCCGGTAAAGAGGCTTTAATTTTAATCCGTGCAATTGAGAAATATAATGCATAGTTTCCCCGGTCTTTACAGTGTGATACCTGTTTTTCCGGTCTGCTTTTTTGTTTTTGGCTTCAATATAAATTACCTCATTAGGAAGAGGAGTATATCCCGCTTTACGATCATTAAATTTATATAATTCCCATACTTCCAGTCCCAAAGCTTGTGCCAAAATTTCGTAAGTATCTCCTTCACTGGCAACTACTGCTTCAAGGTTGTTTATACTTACTACTTGTCTGCGGCTGTATGGGTTAATTGTCATTTTATCAGAAATCCCCTTATTCAATGGAGCCCGTTGCGAAGCAAGGGGACTAAAGGATTGCTTATAATCGAGCCTGTAGAGTTTATGATCTTCAATAATCTTTATAAGGGTTTGGTCATAATGTCTGGCAGTAGCGTATCCAGCTTGCTTTAATCCTTTTGCCCAGCTTTTGTAATCTTCAGGCGATAATTTGAAAAGAAAAGCATACCTGGGACTGGTCATCAAAAAATTAGTATGATCAATATACGATTCCTGAACCGATTTATATTTACGAAAGCACTCTCCTTTTTCGTCATCATCGAAATACACTTTCTGCCCTTTCCATCCGGTTTTGCATTTTATACCAAAATGGTTATTCGATTTACGTGCCAACTCGCTATTTCCATTACCAGATTCAAGAAGTGCCTGAGCCATTTTTATGCTTGCAGGAATGCCACTGCGTCCCATTTCTTCTATGGCAAGTAACTGATATTTCCGAATGTATTCTTCTCTGGCATCCTGAGCCAGACATGTAAAGGTGGCAGCTAAAATCAACAGAAATATGATGCACCGGTTCATAGTTATAAAATTCATTGACTAATCCTTTTGAATCAATTAAATTCTCTGCAATACAATATTGGGCTAAAAATAGTGTCTCCTCCGGATTAAATTCTATTTAACAAAGAAATTTATAAACAAACTAACGTGAATAGTTCTGTTTTTATATAAATTGCTTCAACTTTAAATTTCATTATTAAGGAACTACTAATTTTTGGCATAATACAATTTATAATGCGAACGAAAGAATTGCGGATTTTCGTATATGAATATAATAGTGTTTGGGATTTACCAGAAGCAGATCAATTGCTGATTCATAAAGCAAGAGAAGCTTCAAAGAAAGCTTTTGCACCTTATTCAGGTTTTTATGTAGGAGCAGCTGTAAAATTGGAAGATGGAACGATCATCTGTGGCAATAATCAGGAAAATGCAGCATTTCCAACAGGACTTTGCGCAGAAAGGGTGGCGCTTTTTTATGCACATGCTACCTTTCCTGACATAGCTGTAAAAGCAATGGCAGTAACAGCAGTAAATAAAAATGGGATAGTTGATGGTCCTGTTGCCCCATGCGGTTCCTGCCGTCAGGCTCTTATTGAATCGGAAGTCAGGTTCAAATTACCCATCCGTATAATTCTGGATGGTAAAAAAAAGATACAGGTCTTTGAAAATACAGGAAACCTGCTGCCCTTTGCTTTCAAACCGGAATCACTGGACTGAACCTGTTTTCCCTGAACATTTTAAGAAATTCATTCCATACAGGGTCATTTGGAGGCTCAGCTATAATGGTAACCAATGTTTTTTTTACAGGGTGAACGAATTCAAGTTTCCTGGAATGCAAATGTATGCCTTTATTATCATTGGCTCGCTGAAATCCATATTTCAAATCTCCTTTTATACGCAGGTTCAAAGTACCTAACTGCACTCTTATCTGATGATGTCTCCCGGTAAAAAGTTCAACCTCCAGAAGGTGATAATTATCGATGCTGGCTACATGGCGGTAAGAAAGGCGGGCATATTTTGCCCCCGGCATTGGTTTATCAAAGGCATAGCTTTTATTGCGCTCCTGATTTTTCCTCAGATAATGTTCGAGCACATCCTCATGTTTTGGAGGTCGTTTATCTACAACCGCCCAATAAGTTTTGGTAATCTGGTTTCTGGTAGAAAACAAACTGTTGAGACGTTCCAAAGCTTTACCGGTTTTAGCAAGCAACATGATACCGCTTGTTGGCCGGTCGAGCCGGTGAGGTAATCCTACAAATACATTTCCAGGCTTATTGTACTTTATCTTCAGGTATTCTTTTATATCGTCAACAAGCGTACGTTCATTGGTGATATCCGATTGCACCAGTTCACCACAGGCTTTATTAACTGCAATAATATGATTGTCTTCGTAAAGTATTTGCACTGACTTGAAACTTAAGTTATTTTCATATTCAATACTGTTCTTTTTCGTTGGGAAAATCCCCGATTTTTACATCCTGAATATAATTTCCCACAGCTCCTTTAATTTCAGCAGCCAGATTATGATACCGGCGCAAAAAACGCGGAGAGAACTGCTGTGTAATTCCCAACATGTCATGAATAACCAATACCTGACCATCAACACCATTCCCGGCTCCAATTCCGATTACCGGAATTTTTAAATCTGAAGCAATTTGTTTACCCAAACTGGCAGGAATTTTTTCAAGAACAACAGCAAAACAGCCTGCATCTTCAAGCAGATGAGCATCACTTAAAAGCTTTTTTGCTTCCTCCTCCTCTTTTGCTCTGACAGTGTATGTTCCAAATTTATGAATGGATTGTGGCATAAGTCCCAGATGGCCCATTACAGGTATACCCGCAGACAAAATCCTGTTAACCGATTCGATTACCTCGGACCCACCTTCCAGTTTCACGGCATCAGCAGCTGTTTCTTTCATAATTCGTATAGCGGAAACAAGTGCTTCTCTCGAATTACCCTGGTAAGTTCCAAAAGGCAAATCAACTACTACCAGAGCTCTTTTCACACCTTTTACTACAGATACTCCATGATAAATCATTTGATCAAGGGTAATGGGTAAGGTTGTTTCATTTCCTGCCATAACATTTGAAGCAGAATCTCCAACCAGCAAAACATCTATTCCGGCATCATCAACCAAACTGGCCATGCTGAAATCGTACGAGGTGAGCATAGCAATTTTCTCACCCCTCAATTTCATTTCCGAAAGCCGGTGAGTGGTAACTTTTTTTATTTCATTATGAATTGACATTCTTTGCTTGTATAAATTATCTGCAAAAGTAAGTAAAGAGTTTGTCCTCTGCAAAATAGTTTTTATCTGCCTCAAAGTAATCCTTTATTATACTTTTTGTTAACAGTATTCCGTTATAATTAAAAGCGAACTCTTGGTTTTTTCCAACAAATTTTTACCACTTAAAGATGCAACATAATTTCCGTCTCTGGCTTGTTTTTTTTACATGTGTTTTTATTTTTCAGACTTTTATTTCATCGGGGCAAACCCTTTTTGAGAATCAGGAAGAAAATTTGTTTATTAAGAAGGAGTTAAATACAGGTGTAAAGTTCTTTGCATCACCTGAAAGGGAGGAACTAAGAACGGATGAATCCTTGTTTTCATTAGAACAGTCAATCCGAGGAGCAGTATTTGAGCTCTATAGCAACAACTTTTTATTTCAGTCTTTTCGACAGGAATATTGGAGTTATGGTTTGGAACTGGGGCCGTTCATTGGAAAAGGCAATCTTGCGGATAGTTCGGCAATTGAAAACATTAATGCTCAATCTTCACCTTCAGGACTCAGAGGAAAGTTAGGGGCAGCTTATTCCAGCCGTTTTTACTGGGACAGTAAAAGTTATACCATCGTCAGCATAAAAGCCTGGGGGCAGTATGATATATACCGACTTAATGGTAAAGGGACTTTAATTGATTCGAATAAGATAATACATTCCTATGAAAATAATTCCAGTCATTCAAAACTGCAGTATGGTTTTCAGGCAAAGGCCGGCTGGGGGTTTGGCAGGTTAAATCCTGTAAATTACATTGCATCATCACAATGGCTCCTTGAAAAATATTATCCCGGAAGAAATTTCTCTGATGAAGAAATAAAGGCAGTTGCCCGCGAGATAGGAAAAATTAAACATCAACGGAATATACATAACGGACATTCCATAGAAAATGAGACCAAACGATTAATTAACTTTCTAAACAGCACATTATTTCTGGAATCCCCTGCAGGTATTGGGCGCGACTGGGAATTAACTGAATTTCGTCCGCGTTTTCAGGGGAGCCGGATTGAACTTGGCCCTTTTTTCAACTATTTCAATAGGGAACCGGATTTTATTTATGGAGGATACATTCACTATGAAAACCAAAAATATTGCAGTTTGAACCTGAACCGAAATTTGAATACAGGCATAACCTACAGCAGTTACAAAAAAGTAGATTGGATTACCTTTGAAGCAACCGCAGGATGGAACTGGTTTCCCAGCCTTAAACATGAAGTTGGTTTTGGTGTTCGTTATCTTCCGGGAATGGCAGTATATACCCTTAAAAACCCGGAGCCTGTAAGACATGCTGTAATCCCCTACCTGGAATATTTTACCCAACTTAATTCCAAATACCGCATAGAATCGGAATTCGCTTTCCGGATTGCTCAGAAAAATGGATTTGTTTTGCCAGGTCCTGAGCTTACATTTTCTGTTTACAGGAGCCAGTATTAATAAAAACCTTCCTTGGTAAGCGATGCTTCATTCTCAAAACAGTAAGAGGAACCGCTGAAAACAGACAATTAATCGGAGCTTTCTGATTATAAACAAGCAAACACAATAATTATTTTCAAAGAAATGACCTTACACCTGGCGCAACAGACTATCGGCAATCAGAAAAAACATCATAAACAGGTATAAAAAATTTAATTTATAAAATACCGGCAAAACTTTAAAATCGCGCCGAAACAAAACTGAACGTGTAAGTGTGACAAGAAGGTAAAGAATGTACAGGAACAACAAAAAAATGAGTATGCGGTTATGAAAAACATATACAAGCACCAGAAATGCAGAGGCCATAGTAGTTAAAATCCATGCATATGTTACGCGTTTGATTTGTATTTCTGAAAAGATGTCAGTAAGGCTAGGCATTCCGGCTAATTTATACTGGTTACCAAACAATAACAAAAGGAGCCAGAAATGAGGAATCTGTCCTATAAAAAAGAAGGTTGCCACAATTAATATCAGTTCAGAACCAGGCGTGCCTCCTGCGGCAGTCCATCCTATTACCGGCGGTAATGCCCCAACCATGGATCCGGGAATAACAGCAAAAGCAGTTATTCTTTTCAGCGGAGTATAAACTAAATTGTAAAAAAACAAGGTAATCCAACTTAATAACAATGCCATTATGGGATTAGTAAGTAAAATCACCAGGGAACCTGCTGTGAGGTAACCTGCTGTTATCAGAAAGCCCTGCAATGATGTAATTCTGCCAGAAGGAATAGGCCGGTTTTGCGTTCGTGGCATTTTAGCGTCGGATTTCCGTTCCTGCCAATGATTCAGAGCACCCGATCCGCACGACATTAAAAATACACCCATTGCCATAAAACCACCCTGACTATCAATTGAGCCTGAATATAAGGCATAACCGGCGAGAGCTGATAAAGCCACAGGAAGTGAAATGCGCACCTTGCCAAGTTCTGCCAGAGTTTTGAAAAAGAATTTCAAATTATGCTAATTCAAGGTTTTCAGGTACTCTATTATACTCTCGATATCCTCCTCCGAAAGCATGCCTTTGTAGGGTAACATCAGGCCGCGATTGAATCCCTGGACAATATCGGCATTCGGATCAAGTATGGAGCGGTGGATATACTCTTCGTCAGCAACTACCTGGCGGGCAGATCCACCTGTAATTACCGTTCGCTCGGATCCCCAAATGCCGGCAAGCGAAGGCCCTATCAGTTTTGAACCATCGACCGTATGGCAGGTAAAGCATCCAATGTTCTGCATAATCCGTCTTCCTGTTGCCGTTGGGGATTCCAATTCATGCGTTATGAGCGTTGTATCGGCTATCCATGACTGAAAAGCACTGTCATCGATTACCTTTACACGTGAATACATATAGGAATGGTTAAGTCCGCAATATTCAGCACAAAATATATCATAGGTTCCCTCTCTTTGAGGCGTAAACCACATAAAATTATTTTTCTTACCCGGTACCATATCCTGCTTTACTCTGAACGCAGGAATATATAAACTATGCAGAACATCCATGGCTACCAGATTCAACTTAACAGGCTGATCTTTGGGCAGAAATAATGTATCTACCATCTTCCCGTTCTCGTATTCAAACATAAAATTCCACATTCGTCCATATACAGTAACTTCCATAGCATCATCCGGAACTATTGTCATAGGTTTCCAGCCAGCCCAGCCGAAATAAAACATCAGCAGGGTGATTAACAAGGGAATAACAACCCACACTACTTCCAACATCGTGTTTCCTTCAATCTGCGTTGCTTTTGGATTTCTTTTACGGTTGTATTTGTAAATGAATACCAATATCAGAACGGTTATCGAAATCAGAAAGAAAAAAGAAATGGAAAGAATAACAAGGAAAGCGGTATCCACTCCCTTTACAAAATTTGAAGCTTGTGTAATTTCAGAACTGTACATGGTTTATTATCTGTATAAATAATCGACAAAAGTTACGACAACAGTAACAATAAGAACCGTAAAAACAAAAATAACCATCAGCACGATATATGGCTTATCGTATTTCAGGTGCATAAACCAGGTTAACACCAAAAACGATTTAATAATTGCAAATGCAAGAGCTCCGGCAACCGCCAGGCTTCCCAATTCAATTGTGGTAATGCCAATAGACGATAAAGTTAATGCAATTAGCCCCAGTAAAACATAAACGTAAGTCTTATAAGGAACAATGTGGTTTTTTTCAGATGCCATATAAATTAAATTTAGATAATAAGGTAAAACAGCGGAAAGAGAAATATCCAGATGATATCAACCAGATGCCAGTAAAGGCCTGTATTTTCGAGCAACACCGGACGTTCTGCACGAACCTTTCCTGCATAAATTCTCCACATAACTATACTAATTAGAATCAATCCTATAATAATATGCAGGGCATGTAGTCCTGTCATTATAAAATAAAGGCCGAAAAAGAGGATCTCCCCCTGGCTGAAGTTTTCCACCAGATAACTTGAGCCAGGAAATATTCCGTGATCAAATTTTCCTCCCCATTCAAAATATTTATTCACCAGAAAAACAATCCCCAGCACCAGGGTTATACCGCAAAGCAGGAGAGTAAACCTGGTATTCTTTTTCTGCAGGGCTGTTGTTGACATGGCAATAGTCATACTGCTTATCAGCAGGATGATGGTATTAACTGCACCAATAAAAGTATCCAACTCTTCACCTGCCATTTGAAAGGCACTGTGATTCATGTACCGGTAAACAGAATATATAACGAACAACACTCCGAACAGCAGCAATTCTGTAAAAATAAAAAGCCACATTCCAATTTTAGAGGCTTCCGGATCGTAATGTTGGTGAATGATTTGTTTTACCTGTTCCATTGGTTAATACATTATTGATAATTATATGGGCCATCCTCTTCACCAAGCACAGGAATTTCATCAAAATTTTCAATTGGAGGAGGCGATGGTACTGTCCACTCCATGGTTTTACTGTTCCATGGATTCTTAACTGCTTTTTCTCCCCGGCTGGCTGAACGAATTAAATTGGCAAAAATTATAATAATACCTGTTGCCAGTATCCAGGAGCCGATGGTTGACAGAATATTCCCTCCATGAAATTCTTCGAGGTAATCATAATACCGGCGCGGCTGTCCCATCAGTCCTAAATAAAACATGGGTGAATAAAGTGTAAGGAAACCAATAAAAAAAACAACCCATCCTATATTTGCCCATGACTTATCGTACATTCTACCGTAAATTTTAGGGAACCAGTAATGTATTGCCCCAAGAAAAGCAAACCCAGTACCTCCAAATACAATATAGTGAAAGTGAGCTACCACGAAAGCCGTATCGTGAACATAAATATTAGCTGCAAGAGCTCCCAATACCAATCCGCTAAGTCCTCCAATCATAAAAACAAATATAAACGACATCGCCCACAAAAAAGGAGTCTGTACATTAATAGATCCTTTATACATTGTTGAAATCCAATTAAATACCTTAATAGCACTAGGCACGGCTACAAGAAAAGTAAGCAGGGAAAAATAGTATTGAGCGGTACCACTCATGCCGGCTGTAAACATATGGTGCCCCCAAACCAGGTAACCAACAAATGCAATGGCCATTGTAGAGGCAATAATGGCTTTATATCCAAAGACGTGTTTTTGTGAAAAAGTAGGAATAATTTCTGAAATAACCCCCAAAGCAGGTAATATCATTACATAAACTGCCGGGTGTGAGTAAATCCAGAACAGATGCTGGTAAAGAATGGGATCACCTCCCAGAGCCGGATCAAAAATGCCAACGCCAAACAAGCGTTCCAAAGCTACCAATACAAGTGTTATACCCACCACCGGAGTGGCCAGAAGCTGAATCCAGGCAGTACCATAAAGTGTCCAAACAAACAACGGCATTTTTGTCCACTTCATCCCTGGGCATCGCAACCGGTGAATGGTTACCAAAAAATTTAAACCGGTTAAGATGGAAGAAAAACCCAAGACAAATGCACCAAATATAGCCGGCAACATATTTGTACCTGTCCGGAAACTGTAAGGTGCATAAAATGTCCAGCCTGTATCGGGTGTACCAGGGCCGAAAAACAGCGCCGACAATACCAAAAATACACCGGTAACGTAAAACCACCACGACAACAGGTTCAGGCGGGGGAATGCCACATCTCTTGCGCCTATCATCAGGGGTAAAAAGAAATTTCCAAAAACTGCAGGCAATCCGGGTATTACTACCATAAAAATCATAATCACTCCGTGCAGGGTGAAGGTAGCATTATATGCCTGAGGACCCATAACCGTCTTACCGGGAGCAAGCAGCTCAAACCGCATGGCCAGACCCAAACTGGCACCTACCAGAAACATAACAGCCATGGAATACAGGTACAACAGACCTATGCGTTTATGATCGGTGGAAAAAATCCATCCAAGCAAACCTCTGTACCTCCCCTTGTATTCCAGATAGTTTGCTTCCTGTTCAATACTTGTCGAATTCATATAAATCGTTTAGATTTTGCTTTTGTTACCAGGTTTAAATACCAAAAATAATAATAAAACAGTTGCAAAAAACATTATCATTATTCCACCAAGTTTTGTAACATTTAAAACATACTGCTGGCCAGCCGGATCATAGGAATAACAAAAATTCAGAACCTTATTTAAAGTGGCTCCCGATTTTCCTTTCGAAGCTTCTACAAGAGCCATTTTCCATTCGAAAGGAAGAAAATACATGCCATTCAGATATCGGGTAATTTTTCCTTGTTCGCTGACTACAATGAGTGATGCTGCATGCACATAATCATTTCCTGTTTTTTTATATTTAAATCCTGTGGCGTTTGTGACTTTAGCTATACTGGCACTGTCGCTTACAAAAAACAGCCAGCCGCCTTTTGCTGTTTCTGCTTTTTTTTCCGACATCAACCCCAGGTAATTTTTCTTTTTGCGGATTCCCAAATCGATGGTTTCCCTTGGATCAAAACTAATTGTAAGTACCTGGTAATCATCTCCCGGCTCTAAATCCGATTTTTCCATTACTCCCGCCACTGCTTCCATTAGCGGACTGCAGATTCCGGGACAACGAAAATAAACAAAATTAATAACAGTAGGTTTGTCAATAACATCGCTAAGCATTACTGTATCTCCCTGCTCATTAACCAGTGTAATATCTTTTGGCAAATACTCATCCAGGTGTTCAACAACTCCAATTTCCACATCATCGGGCGAATTGGCAGGATTTATTACTTCCTGTCCATTTACACAAATTATATTTAACACCAACAGAAATGTAAAAATTATAGAAAAATAAAATTTCATTTAATAATCGACTTTAAAGTTCCCAATCCTCTTTTCTAAAAACCAAAAAGTCGGACGAAAGTTTACATTTTCATAAAATTTTCACTATTTTATAGCAATGAATAGTTGTCACAGCCTGACTTTCAGAACTAAAGTTTCAATAAAGAAGCCTTAAAAAAAAGAATTTAAAACACTGGAAGAAATTACTTATATAATAATTCCATTTTCAGAACTTGTTTGGTTTCATGTGTAATTCTAAATCTGTTATCGATTCGATAGCCTACTATCCAAACTATTTTTTGTCCGCTGCAAAGCAACCAGATGTTTTCTTTCTGGTGAAGGGGTATCTTTAGGTCAATTAAAAAATCGCTTAACTTCTTGAAACCCGCCATTCCCAAAGGCTGGAAATAATCACCCTTGGTCCATTTCCTGACAAGTAGAGGAAATTCTATTTTATCGAAATCGAGGCATGCCACCAGTGGTGATTTATCGAGTTGGAAATTTTCGCTGCTGAACCGTTGAATGATCAAGTCAAATGGGTCAAACAGCTCCACATCGCCTTCTTCAATATAATAAATCCGTTCTTCCTTCATGGGAAGTGAAGTCAGATATAAGAGTTTGCGGTCTTTTACCAACCGGTGACTTTTTGAATAATATGTCCTGCCCGATTCACTTTTAAGACCTGCAAATACCTGCTCTGCCACTTTCGGATTAAAATTATACTCTGAAAGAATTTCAAACAGCAAAACTTTTGGAAAAGGCGACTTCAAAAGCCGCTCAAGATCAACAACCGGATTATTCTCCTTAAAAGATACCACTTTTATTTTTTCACCATGCAAAAACCAGGAGTAAACTTCTTCGGCTTCCCGCAAATTGCCTATGGTGTCGAAAAGATTGTTTTTAAATGAAGGGTTCAAATCGGAAAGCACAGGCAACACCCTGTGCCGGATAAAATTCCGCTGGTATATTAATTCACTGTTTGACACATCCTCACGCTTCCCGACAAAATTTTTACGGGCAAACGCTTCAATTTCTGTGCGGCTGGCAAAAAGCATCGGACGAATAATTCTCCCTGTTTTTTCTTTGATCCCGGTAAGACCCTTGATTCCAGTTTTACGGGAAAGGTTCAGAAAAAAAGTCTCCAGCATATCATCTTTGTGATGCGCAGTAGCAATATAATCGTAGTTAAATTCTTTTCTTACTTCTTCAAAATAGCTGTATCTAAGTTCCCTTGCAGCCATTTCGACAGAGATACCGTTCATCCGTGCATATTCAAACGTATCGAAACGCTTGGTATAAAATGGAACGCCATAATTCAATACGTGCTCTTCAACAAACTTTTCATCCCCCTCTGAATCGGTATTGCGCAGCTGAAAATTACAATGCACCACGCCATAATTAAATTCCGAGTGTTCGAAAAGATGCAGCAAAACCATACTGTCGATCCCTCCGCTTACTGCCAGCAATATTTTTTGAGCAGGATTAAAGAGTTGTTGGATTGCAATAAAGTCTTTGAATTTTTTTAGCATTCACTTTCTGATTTGTGCCCGTTCAGCAATATGTAATATCACCTCCACCGCCTTCAGTATTGAACGTACAGGAATAAATTCATATGGCCCGTGAAAGTTATGCCCTCCGGCAAATACATTCGGACAAGGCAATCCTTCGAACGAAAGTCTTGCTCCATCGGTCCCCCCACGGATGGCCTTTACATCGGGAGTAATATCTGCTTTCATCATTGCCTCAAGTGCAATATCCACTACATACATTACGGGCTCAATCTTTTCCTTCATATTATAGTACTGGTCCTTTAATTCCAGATGCACCAGTTCCTGCCCGTACTCCTGATTTACAAGCTGAACAATATTTATAAGCAGATCTTTCTTTGCATTGAACTTCTTCATGTTATGATCGCGGATGATATACTGCAATTCTGCCTTCTCCACATTTCCGTTAAAAGATAGCAGGTGAAAGAAACCTTCATAGCCTTCGGTATGTTCAGGCCGCTGAACGGCAGGAAGCATGGCAACAATTTTATGGGCAACAAGGGAGGCATTGATCATTTTTTCCTTTGCAAAACCCGGATGAACACTGCGCCCCTGAATGGTTATTTTTGCACCGGCTGCGTTAAAGTTTTCATATTCCAGCTCACCGATTTCCCCTCCATCGAGGGTGTATGCGAAGTCGGCTCCAAATTTATTCACATCAAATTTATCGGCCCCCCGCCCTATTTCCTCATCGGGCGTAAAGCCAATACGAATTTTTCCATGTTTTCGTTCTTTGTCGTTCAAAAGGATTTCAGCAGCCGTTACAATTTCTGCAACTCCGGCCTTATCGTCGGCTCCGAGTAAAGTATCACCCGAAGCAGTAATAATATCCTGTCCTTTGTACTTCAGTAAATCCGGAAATTCTGCCGGGTCAATTGATACGTTGTTGTTCAGACGAATAATACCTCCATCGTAATTTTCAACAATCCGTGGATGAACATTTTTTCCTTCAAAATCAGGACTGGTATCCACATGTGCAATGAAACCCACCACCGGGTAATCTCCATCATCATTTGCCGGAACGGTAGCCATCAGGTATCCGTTTTCATCGAGGTCGACTTCCTCCAAACCAATTTCTTTCAGTTCAGTTGCAAGTTTCTTCATAAAACGGAATTGCATCTCAGTGCTTGGATTGGTTTTGCTTTCAGGATTGGAAGTGGTAAATTCTTTGGTGTACCGTATAAATCGTTCTATTGCTTTTTCCATAATATTTTACTCTTTTTTATTTCTTTCTGTTCCGTTGTCAACTAAACATCGTCTGAATTAAAAACAAATCCCAGCCTTTTACCGGTAATCATTTTTGAATGAATGATTTTCTGCTGCATTTGTTCAACCGTTGCCAATTTTACCTGGTCGTATGGCGGAACCAGCAAATCGAATTCAATGCAATAACCGATGGCAGTTTCCACTATTTGCCGCAGCACACCGGGAGAAATGGTATCGATGGCAAAACTTTTTACATTTTCTTCCGTCTGCCGTTTACCCTCAACAAAAAAATGGTTGTCCTTATTAATAAAAATACGTGCCACAAGATAGCCGATGTCTTTCTCCCTGTTGTATTTAAATGAATCGGCCAGAAAATTATATATGTTAATCATTCCGCAATATGAACGCAGGGCATCGTTTTGAATATAGGGAGATTTGAGAACCGGATGTTTGTTGTCGAATTCAAAGATATTTGAATGCATGCTAAAAATAAGCAAATCGCCTCCAATTTCAAATTCTGCCTCAAAAGGTCCTCTTTCCCTGAAGACCGGCAGGGCAACTGCAGAAACCTGTTCTTTTAATGTGGAAATGTATTCCTTTTCAAGCAACTTCAGTACTTTTTTTAGTAACCTGAACGACTGCAACGTATTGGAATATACTTTTTGCTTAACGTTCGATTTTAAGACAAAAGCCTCAAGCAGGGCAGCCCGGATTTCCTTTTCAGTCATGGCTTAAATTTTGAACTAAAATACACAACCCGCCGAAATATTGAAAATAAAGAGGATATTAATTTGTACCACCCCACATAATTAAATTTACGCAACAAAACCCAGAGTATCTCAAAAGGCAAAACTCTGCACTATGCACAATATTACATAAAACATTCCCATTTGTTTTTTTAATCGTACCAGGAAACTTCCGGGACCTTTCTTCAGAAATTAATCGGTGGAAAAAATTATAATCTCACATCAAATCCCTCACATTATCAAAACATTCATCAAATCGCACCATACCTTGACATATCTGTCAACATTTTTGACTCTTTAAAGGTGCGTCATTATGTATTTTGATAATTTTACCGGATGAAAGCATGTTATCCTTCAGAGCCGAAACCACCAGGTTGTTTTCCGGAATAATATAAAAAAGGCTGTTCATACATGACAGCCTCTGCTTTGTGTTATATTAATTCGATTTAGAAAAATTTCTTCTTAACGATTCACTTTTTCTGTTCAGCCTAATATGCCATAGCAAACAGCACCCTTTGAGATGAAGGTTTACCTGAATAGATGCAGATTCCAGCTTCCTTATCATTATCGAGCGGGATACAGCGAATGGTTGCTTTAGTTTCGTTCTTTATTTTTTCTTCCGTTTCAGCAGTACCGTCCCAATGTGCAAGAACAAACCCTCCTTTATTTTTAATCAGGTCACTGAACTCATCCCAGGAATCGGCAGTAGAGGTATGTTCCAATCTGAACTTTAATGCTTTATTAAAGATGCCGGTTTGAATCTCATCCAGCAGGCTCTGAATATAGTCAGTAATCCCGTTAAAAGAAACGGTATTTTTCTGAAGGGTATCGCGCCGGGCTATTTCCACCGTATTATTTTCCAAATCACGCGGGCCAATGGCAAGTCTTACAGGTACTCCTTTCAATTCGTATTCAGCAAATTTCCATCCAGGTTTCTTGTTATCGTTGTCATCAAATTTTACCGAAATGCCTTTGGCTTTTAAATCTGCAACAATAGAATCCACCTTATTGCGGATGTTCTCCAGTTGCTCCATATTTTTATATACAGGCACAATAACTACCTGTATAGGTGCAAGACGTGGAGGCAGTACAAGTCCGTTATCGTCGGAATGGGCCATAATCAATGCTCCCATCAGCCTGGTGGAGACGCCCCATGAGGTAGCCCAAACATATTCTTCCCTTCCCTCCTTATTGGCGAACTTTACATCGAAAGCCCTGGCAAAATTCTGCCCCAGAAAATGGGAAGTACCCGATTGCAGTGCTTTACCATCCTGCATTAAAGCTTCAATGGTATAGGTATCGACAGCACCGGCAAACTTTTCATTTTCCGACTTCAGCCCTTTCACCACAGGCATTGCCATATAGTTTTGGGCAAAATCGGCATATACATTAATCATTTTTATTGTTTCTTCAACAGCTTCCTGTTGTGTGGCATGGGCAGTATGGCCTTCCTGCCAGAGAAACTCAGAAGTACGAAGAAACAGGCGGGTCCTCATTTCCCAGCGCACAACATTGGCCCACTGGTTAATCAGCAATGGCAAATCGCGATGCGACTGAATCCAGTTGCGGTAGGTGTTCCATATAATGGTTTCTGAAGTAGGACGAACAATCAATTCTTCCTCAAGTTTAGCCTCCGGATCAACCATTACTCCTCCATTTATGTAATCATTTTTCAATCTGTAATGCGTAACCACTGCGCATTCTTTAGCAAACCCTTCAACATGACTGGCTTCCTTACTGAAAAAGGATTTTGGAATAAATAAAGGGAAATAAGCATTTACATGACCAGTTTCCTTAAACATCCGGTCGAGTTCAGCCTGCATTTTTTCCCAGATTGCATACCCGTAAGGTTTAATCACCATGCATCCCCTTACTGCTGAATTTTCGGCCAAATCGGCTTTAATTACCAGATCCTGATACCATTGGGAATAATTCTCGTTGCGCGATGTTAATTCTTTCGCCATTTTTACTTTGTTGGTACAAATTTTGTTTTATTTACTATGTTTTTGAGGAAACAAAGAAAGTAAATATTATTGAAATTAAATAAACCGGGAGACGAGTTATGAAATCAAGATTAACATTTTTAATTATGGCAGCACTCTTTTTGGGTGCATGTAGTTCAGGGTCATATGTCACTGGCTATTACAGTGATGATATTTATTTTAATCCGGAAGATGTTCCGCCGCCCATTGCAGCTGAAGAATCGGCCGGAACAAATGACCAGGCGGAACTTAAGTCAGGCAACCGGGTGATTATCAGCAGCATCGAAGAGAATGATGAAGGTTCAAAGACCATGAACAATTACATATTCGATGGTACTGAAAACGATGCAGAAGCACTTTCTTACAGTATGGATCAGTACGATAAGTTTTCAAGTGACACCAGTGTTTATTATAACGAGGACGATGTTAAGTATGTAATTAATAATTATTACGATGGGCAGGAACTCGATTATGCCTACCGTATCCGTCGTTTTCACCGACCCTATTTCTACGATCCTTATTACTGGGACTCCTGGTATTATGATCCTTATTACGATCCGTTTTACTATTCAGCATGGAGTTATCCTTCCTGGTCGTTTGGTTGGGGTGCAGGATACAGCTGGTATTCCCCTTATTACTCCGGGGGCTGGGGTTATTCACCCTGGTATAGTCCATATTATTCAGGATATTACGGAGGATATTACGGGGGATATTATGGAGGTTATTACGGAGGTTCTCCATGGTACGGACATGCGAATTACAGGTATGTTGATTCGGAAAACTACCGTTACGGACAAAGACGTTCCACAGCTTCAGGAGTCAGATATGGCAATAATTACGATAGAAGAACCACAACCGGTTCGGTCCGCACATCATCCAACACGACAAAAAGCGCACGGGAAGGTGTAAATGAAAACAGCCGAACTACTCGAAGGAGCAGTTCAGACGTCCGGGCAAGGGTTGCCGACAGCCGTACACAAACTCCTCAGCGTGCTGCGACCAATAATAATGTAGTTACTGAAAGAAGAAGAAGTGATAACGGCAGCCAGTCGGTAAGAAGCTCTACAAATGGCCAAACCCAGACACGGGTTTATACACGTCCGGGCAATACCGTCACGCGGAGTTATACAAGACCATCAACCGGTGTCAGCACTTCTCCCCGGGTAATTGTGTCGCAAAGCAAAAGTGGAAATGTCAGGTATTCAGCTCCAAATTCTACCTCGAGTTACAACCGCATCTACAGGTCGAATTCAACATATAACCGGAGTTCCGGAAGCACCACTTCAAACCGGACATACCAGGCACCTGCAAGGAGTTCAGGCAGTACCTATCAGAGAAGTGCTCCATACCGGAGCAGCAGTCCCAGCTATAACAGCGGGTCTTCTTCTCCGTCAAGAAGCTATTCGCCCAGCAGCTCAGGCAGCTCAGGCAGATCAGGGAGTACCGGCAGATCCTCTTCCTCATCTTCTGGAAGAAGGTAATCAGAGAACCGTTTAACCGAAATATTAATAAAAATAGAAATTAACCATGAAAAAGTTCATAGTAATATTAACCATAGCATTCTCAGCTCCTTATTTAGTGCAGGCACAGGATCTTGCCGATGCTATGCGCTATTCCAATTTTCAGGTTCAGGGTACAGCACGGGCAGGTGCCATGGGTAATGCATTTGGTGCACTTGGTGGTGATTTCACCTCAGTAAGCATTAATCCTGCCGGTCTTGGACTTTACCGTACATCGGAATTTGTTTTTAGCCCGATGTTCAGTCAGACCCAGGTAGAAACAACTTTCCGGGGAAATGTAATGAATGAAAACAAATACCATTTTGGATTCAATAATTTAAGCTATGTAGCAGCCATGGCTCCCAACAATCAGGGAGAAACAGGCCTCGTGGCAATAAACTTTGGTATTGGATACAATCGCTTGAAGGACTTTAATACTGAAATACTGGGAGGGGCCAATAATATGAACGGTTCCTTCCTTGATTATCTTTCGGATAATGCCACCGAAGGTATTTTTAGTGATTTTTATGAAAATCTTGCAATAGATGCCGATTTAATTAATGTTGACAATGATGGTATTTACTATAGTGACCTGGAACAAGATGGTTACGGTCAAAGCCTGAGAAAGAGCATCTCAAAACAGGGAGCTGTAAATGAATATTCACTGGCAGCAGGCTTGAACTTTAACCACAAGCTTTATCTGGGAGCATCTGTAGGTATTGTAGATGTTTATTACAAGGAATCATCCCAATTATTCGAAAGGGACGTCAATAATAACATTGATTATTTTAATTCGATGACATTTAACAGTGTACTTCTTACTTCCGGCACAGGCTATAATGGTAAAATCGGTATTATTTTTAAACCTATAAATGCAATAAGGTTTGGTGCTTCAGTACATAGTCCAACCTTTTACAATTTAAATGATGTATTTGAAACCTCAATGGCATCCAATATCTCTTATGAAGATGGAGATGAAAATAATAAATTTTATTCCCCAAATTCTGAATACAATTATGATCTTGAAACTCCACTCCGTGCAAACTTAAGCGGTGCATTTGTTATTGGGAAAGCAGGTTTGTTAAGCGTGGATTACGAATATGTGGATTACGGCTCAACAAAATTAAGAAGAGGAGGTGATGGTTACGATTTTTTTGATGAAAACGAAGAGATTTCTCAAATTTTTAAATCGGTAGGCAACCTTCGTGTCGGAGGGGAATTGCTGGTTTCAAACAATGTAAGTTTACGTGGTGGATATGAGTATTATCCATCGCCCTACAATGAACAGGCATTTGAAGCAACACAACCTAATGCAGATGCAGATAAAGTAACCTATTCCGGAGGTCTTGGGTTTAAAAGTGGCGGTTTCTTTTTTGATGTAGCTTACCGCTATTCCTATATTAAAGATTTTGAATTGCTGTACCCCGATCCGGTTACCGATTATTATCAACCCTCGGATATGGCAGCTTTCAATAATATAAAACATAAAGTAATGTTTACTCTTGGTTTTAAGTTCTAGAATAAAAATGCAGTATTGTAAAAAGAGGTTGTTTTTTAACAACCTCTTTTGTTTTATTAATATTCCGCATTTAATTTAAAAGCACTTTATAAAGAATCCCTCTAATCCATTTGTAGGCCTTACTCAAATTGATGATTAAAAAACTTCTTTATACATTTCCTTAATTCTTTTTTTTTAATTTTGGATTTTCCATCAGCTAAATGTAAGTTTATGTGGATTTCCATGGCGTTGGTTCTGTTTTACCTCCTTATCCCTGTCTTTTTAATATATCTGACTAAAATTTCTGAAACATTAAAACGAATTGGAGCAGTGGTACTCGCCTATGCAGTAGGACTTCTGTTAGGGAATACCGGCATTATTCCTTCACCAAGTGAAGATATGATAAAAGCACTGGGCGGCAGTCGCTCGTTCATTCCAAAAGAGGAATTTTCCAGATTCCTTTCATTACCGGGATTTACGAAAAGTGATGCTGTATTTAACCAAATCGCACAATTACAACAAAATGTGATGACTATTACCATTCTTCTTGCCTTGCCTCTATTGCTTTTTTCACTCGACCTTAAAAAATGGATTAAACAGGCCAGAAGTGCCATATTATCGCTTGTTCTGGCTGTTATTTCTTTATTGGTTGCAGTTTTTACCGGCTATTACTGGTTTGCTGAAGAAATTACCGAGTCGGCAGCTGTTACCGGCATGCTTGTGGGGGTATATACCGGTGGCACACCTAATCTTGCTGCAATAGGCAAAGCATTAAATGTAAGCCCCGATATTTTTATATTGACCCATACCTATGATTTGATAATTGGCTCTGTGGCTTTACTTTTTTTGATGACCATAGCTCAGCGGCTATTCCATACATTTCTGCCACGTTTTACCATTCGAAAGGCAGAAAATGTGATGCAAACTCCTGATGAAAGCAAAGACATGGATAATTTTGACGGGCTGTTTCAACGAAAAAATATTCCTGCAATGCTGAAATCGATGTTTACGGCTGTTGTAATTTTAGCTATCGGCGGGGGATTAAGCCTCTTTATTAAGGAAGAATCGACCCAAACTATTGTAGTCATCCTTGCCATTACAACACTTGGGTTACTGGCCTCTCTGATTGAACAGCTTAACAGATTAAAAATAAGCTTTCCTTTGGGAATGTATTTCATAATCGTTTTCTGCCTTGCCCTCTCATCGATGGCTAACCTGCGGGAAATGTTTCAGCTCGAATTTCTTCAGCTTTTCCTGTATGTATCATGGGTGGTATTTGGCTCCATGTTTATTCATGTGCTTCTCGCACGAATATTTAAAGTGGATGCCGATACCACCATCATTTCAATTACAGCCCTAACTTATTCGCCCCCTTTTGTTCCTGCTGTTGCCGGAGCATTAAAAAATAAAGAAGTCATTATCTCCGGTATAACTATTGGCATTTTGGGATTTGCTTTCGGTTCTTACCTGGGAATTTTTATTGGTTCTATTTTAAAATAATATCTTCCTGTTTCTTTTGTTCACAAGCCTTTCCATCAAATTCCGGTTCTTTTTTCAGCTTTTCAAAAAAATAATTGCTAACCTTTTCCATCAGGTGAACTCTGTCCTTTCCTCTTACATTATGCGGATGTGTAGGATATACAAAGAAATCGACCTGCTTTTCGCGCATTATGCATTCACGTAAAAATTTCATACTGTGCTGCATCACCACTACATCGTCTTGTACTCCATGAATCAGCATCAGGCTGCCTTCCAAATTTTCCACATGATTAAGCATATTGGTCTTCATGTAGCCTGAGGGATTCTCCTGCGGCCGATCCATGTAGCGTTCGCCATACATTATTTCGTACATACTCCAGTCGACAACAGGCCCGCCGGCCACGCCAACCTTAAAAACTTCGGGGTGCCGCAACATCAGGTTCAGGGTCATAAACCCTCCGTAACTCCAGCCATGCACTCCTATGCGTTCTGCATCGACATAAGGCAGCGATTTCAGGTATTCAATACCTTTCATCTGATCTTGTGTTTCCAGAATGCCCAGCTGACGGTGAATGGCGGTTTCAAATTCACGCCCGCGGTTATTGGTACCCCGGTTATCCATTGTAAATCCAATGTATCCCTGCGATGCCATATAATATTGCCACCAGTTAACACCGTTCAGCCAGCTTTTATCGACAAGCTGGGAATGGGGCCCTCCATAAACATATATTATTACCGGATATTTTACCGCCGGGTCAAAGTTAACAGGTAAAATCATACGGCCTGTAAGTTCAGTTTTTCCGTCGGCTGCCATAAGAGGTACCAGCCTGTTTTCTCCAAGCTGATAATCTGCCAGCGGATTGGCAGCGCAATGCAGGGTCCTGTGCATTTTTCCGGTTGCAAAAAATAAACCGGTTTGTGAAGGTATATCGGGAGTACTGAACCGATCGATAATATAGCTCCCTCCCGGGCTCATAATTCCCCTGTGAACGCCTTCTTCTTCGGTTAGTTTTTCCATCTGGCCTGTTTTGGTATATACCCGGTAAAGATGTAACTCCAGCGGGCTCTTCCGGGTAGCCTCTACATACAGATATTTTTCTTTGTCAGAAAATCCCACAATACGGACAACCTCCCACTCTCCTTTTGTAAGTTGTTCTTTCAGTTCACCGGAAACAGCATACTTATATACATGAAACCAGCCATCCCTGCGGCTCAGGTAATAAAATTCGTTTTCATCTGCCTCTGAAAAAAGAAGCGGATACAGCGGCTCTACATAATTTTCACTGGTTTCTTCAAATAAGGTATGGACTTTATTTCCTGTAGAGACATCATACCGGTTAAGTTTCATGTGGTTTTGTCCGCGGTTCAGTTCAGCGATATAAATTGATTGTTCATCAGGCGCCCAGGTGATATTGGTAAAATACCTGTCAAAAGGTTCACCGGTTTTCAGAAACAGACTATTGCCTGTTGCCACATTGTAGATACCAATTGTAACATGATGGCTTTTCATTCCGGCCATAGGGTATTTAACCGGAATATGCTCTGCCACCCTGGTCATATAATCAACCAGAGGATAGTCGGTTACCATTGATTCATCCATCCGGTAGAAAGCAATATAATTTCCCTGCGGAGAAACAAATATCCCGCCTGTAATGCCAAATTCATTCCGATGTACTGATTTACCGTTTACAATACCATGTCCGCCATCATCAGTAACTTTTTTTGATTTCCCGTCAGAAAAGGTGAGTTGTATATCATCACCTGCCGTATAGACTAAAAAGTTTCCTCTTTCGCTTAGCACCGGATTTTCAGCTTCAGCAGGAAGGCTGATGTTCCACACTACCTTTTTTTCTTCTGTATCCAGGGCGTAATAGCTATTTTTATTTTGCAGCAGCAATTCCTCGTTTTCAGTCCAGGAATAGCCGGACAAACTTTGCAACTGAGCTTCTGATTGCAGGCTTAAGGCAGCATTTGCTTCTTTCAGGGTTAACAATGTAAATTTTTTCCCATTGCGGGCATTTTCAGCCAAAACTGAATCATTTTCCTCCCAGGTAAGTACCTGATCGTTTTTCCAGGTTAACCCGCTTAAGGTTTGGGGCTGCAGGTAAGTGTGACGGCCAATCACTGCATCTTCAAGGGTCATTTGCTGTTTCTGGGCAACTAAATGTTGAGAAATCAGCATAAGGAAAATCAACAGTATTTTCTGCATCTGTTTTTTTGAACGAAAATAATGCCTCATATTAAGCCTGCAAATAATTAATATCATAATTCTGATTAAAAGTTGACCTAATTGCATCTTAAATTGTTAAAAATACGAATCTGGTTTATTTCCAGTTATGAATAAATCAAATATTTTAATAATACAGCAAAGGATGAAAAAAAATATTCTGATTACAGGAGCTGCACAGGGAATAGGAAAGGTTATATCTCTGCAGTTGTTGGAGAAGGGTTATAACGTATCCGTTCTTGAAATCGATAAGGAAGCCATTGATGAATTCAGGGAAGAGTTTCCTTCAGAAGATCTTTATTTACTGAATTGCGATGTTTCATCGGAGGAAGATGTGAAGACATCTATAAGAAAATCAGCAAAAAAGTTTGGCAACATTTCAGGATTAATCAACAATGCCGCCATCCTGGACAATAAGCCACTAACGGAGCTTTCACTTGAGGAATGGAATCGTGTTATCGGAACAAATCTTACCGGCAGCTTTCTTTGTGCAAAATATTCTTTGCCGTTTTTGAAAAAATCAAACGGAAGCATTATCAATCTTTGCTCCACCCGTGCTTTTCAGTCGGAGGCGGATACTGAAGCCTATTCAGCCAGCAAGGGAGGTATTTTTGCGCTCACCCATGCACTTGCTGTCAGCCTGGGGCCTGAAGTCCGGGTCAATTGCATCAGCCCGGGATGGATCGATGTATCAGGAATAAAGAAAAAATCGCAGGCCCGGCAATACCAGTTGTCGGAGGAGGACCACCGTCAGCATCCTGCAGGCCGTGTGGGAAAGGCAGAAGATATTGCACGGATGGTATTGTTTCTGCTAAATCCGGAAAATGATTTCATTACCGGTCAGAATTTTTTTGTAGATGGAGGCATGAGCCGGAAAATGACCTATGTATAAGTCATTTCTTCAGTAAGAAGCAAATCCGGGTTTCCATCCAATGGTAAAGGCATGACCATTACCGGCCATGTAACTGGCTTTCATTGGATTCTCAGAAGTATAAGAAAACAGAAATCCGGCAACAGGAACGCGAACGAACAGGAAGAGAGAACTTTCACTGCGGTATCCTGCCCCCACTTCAAAATAACGTAATCCAAAATCCAGGGAGAGATCGTAATTGATGAATTCCAGCCGTGAATTCCGAAGAGTTACCTGTGGGCGGATAAAGGCATACTGATAGAAGCTGACGGAATAGTTCCCCGACAAAAAAAACCGGCGGTATGAAGAAATTTCCTCTGCCTGCTGCTCTGAAAACCGGAAGGCACCTGGAGCCAGATTAAGTGCAGAAAAAGCAACACTGAATTTATCGTCAGAAACAGTTGCACCGAATCCACCGTCCAATAACAAAGAACGGTTGCTGCCACCGATAAGACGCGGGTCATCAGGTTGCCCGGGAGAAAGGGAATTTACATCGATCTGCAGGTTCTCAACCATTCCGGAAATACCTAAAGACAACTGTACATTCTGAGACAGTGGAATATGATAGCCGTACATCAGCTGCATAATATACTGCGTAAAAGGACCTATATGTTCAGATAACAGGTTCATCCCTACTCCCACTCTTGGAACATACTTGTTGGACCTTTTTTGTTTACCTGTTTCAGGAGAAAAGGATATAGTTAAAAGGTAATCATTCACCGGTTTGTAGCCCCCCGCCCAAAGGTTGTAGGCGCCTAAGGCTATTTCCAGATCTGCCCTTGCAGCCACCAGTGAAGGGTTTTCAATAACTGGGAGCGAATGAGAAAAATAGTGATAAGGAAAATCCTGTGCATTTACCTGCCATACCAAAAATACGAATAACGATGTCAAGCTCTTTTTAAGTATCTTCATTGCAATAGTGTTAGTTGACCGTATTTCTTTTGTCCGTCAGCGAAAATAAGTTCATACAGGTAAGTGCCCTGGATGATTTCCCCATTTACTTTCCCATCCCATGGGATGAAATCGTTCCGGCATTCATACACTTTTTGCCCAAAACGGTTGTAAACAGTAACCTGCTGCAATGCATGAAAGCGGATGTTATGAATCTCCCACCTGTCGTTGAACCCATCGCCATTTGGAGTAAAAACATCAGGAATATTAACTTCATCTTCCAGTTCAACTTTTATCCGGTTCGACCAGGATTCTTTCCTTTCATAGGGGTTTATGGCCTTTACCCTGAAGAAGTGAGTAAGGGCCATACCCTCATTTATAAATTCACCTTCACCGGTTATCAGGTTATCAGCAAGCAATTCCCAAATATCCGGTTTATTTTCAGCATGCCATATTTCAAATTCTACCCGGTCATTTTTCCAGAATTCATTTATATTCCATATCAGGCTAACCTGCTGACCTATTACATCTTTCACTTTTAATATCGTTGTCTGCAGGGCATTTGAAACAAAAACCTCATTGCATTCATTTACCACCTTAAGTTCAATGGTTTCCGGTTGTAATATCCCAGGTTCAGGAACATACAGCAGTCTGCCATCATAGTCTTCAGAAACTGCAACCTCATTTTTGGGGGAAGATATATCTTCTGCAGACAAAATGGACAGTGAATGTCTTTCCTGATCCAGTTTTCCCGGACTGTAGGTGATTTCTACACTATTATCCAGATTGAAAGAAACATTCTCCAGATTTATTTCCAGGCTGTCGTTAATTACCTCCACCAGCAATGGAGCCGATTCTCCATAACAAATGGTATCGATAGTGGTACTTGTTTCCTTTACAAGCAGTGAATGCATACCTTCCTGAAGCCAGTTTACAACTACCCGGTTGCTACCCTGCCCGCTTATGATTTCACCACCGAAAGCTACCCAGTCATAAACCGAGCCGTTGGTGTTTTTTATTTGGTATATATTATTCCTCCTGTTGGCAACACATAAATATTCACTCCCGTGGGGTGTTTCAGTTATCAGCTCCACATTGATTCTGACCGGGAAATAGGTAGTATCGGAATTACAGCCATATTCGTTTACCGAATATACTCCCACCGAAGCATCGAAATTGGTCTCCTTCCAGTTTACCTTAATGCTGTCGGTTCCCTGCCCCGAAACAATTTCACCTCCCGCCGCCAGCCAGTAAATTTCGCTTCCGTTCTCCTGTGTCCAGTAGTCTACTTTTTCCACATAGGGGCATACCGACCAGCTTCCATCAACGGTCAATGCAGATGCAGCAGGACGTTGGGTAATGCTGACTGTATCATATTTCAGCCAGCAGTTCCCGTCGGTTACTTCCAAAGTATAGGCTTCTGTCAGCGGATTACCTGAAGTTGAAGAATGGGTAAACACAGGCTGGGCGATGAAAGGATTGTCCAGATTTTTTTCCGGATACCAGTGGTAAATTGCATCAGGATTTGTATTTGCACCTATCCGGACAGAAGAATGCGGACACAGTTCAATGTCATAGCCCGCCATTGCTTCAAATTCATCCAGCTTTACTGGCTCCTTATCCCTGAAAAAACTTGTTGCAAAATCGGGAAACCAATATATATTTGCTGTCATAAAATCAAGCTCCACGTCACATGCAGATCCCTGCTGGTTCGGCTTGTTGATCCTTCCTAATTTCATTTTCTCATCTGAAACATCATAATATGTGAAATAAAGTTTCCCATCAGCCCCGAGTTGCAGGTCCTGACCAGGATATAAAGCATTCTGGTTCGACTTTAATGTTAGAAGTATGATGTATGAATCCAGATAAGATAAAGAATTTCTTTTTTTTAAATCAACCTGAATTAGTTTTCCCCCGCTGAAGAAATAAAAAAGCTGGCTGTTTGGTGAAAATTCTGACATGGCATCTACATGCAACCTTAAGAGACGAAAATTAGAAATTTTTCCTGTCTGAAAATTAAAATCAGCAATGAACTTTAAATTTTCGTACTCAACATTGTTCAGGGAACAATACACTTTATCTCCATTGGGTGAAAATTTGTATCCGTGTGAATTGCCAAATGGATATTTGTCGTTAATGACCGGAGTTAAATTTATTCCGTTTTCATCAATTTTATAGGCATAGATGCGGTCTTTTAATAACTCTGTAATATTGTCGTTTCGATCAATAATTAGCCAGAAATAGCTGTTCCCGCAATAACCCGCTATTGTGGGAGATGCATGATAATTTCTGTGAAATGTATTTCCTTTGGATATTACCTCTCCTCTTCCATTTTGGGCATTGGTGTTGATTTCAGCATATTGTATCTCCTTGTCTTGTATTTTATAACCTTCCCCCGGAAGGAAAAAGACACTTTCATAAATAAGGAAGTAATAACCATCTTTTCCCGGCCAGGGAAGAAATTCAGGACGTCCGAGAGGATGGAAATTTTCAGCATGTAACCCTTCTCCATTTACCAGAATCTCATGATTTCCGTTCCAAATGGTTTGATTATCTGTATACAAAACAATATTTCCACTTGTATCACAGATACTGGAGGTTGCATCCCATTTGCCATCAAAATTTTGAAGTAAAACACTATCAGATTGAAATTTAAGCTGATAACCGGTTCCGCTTAACCAGACAGAAGCTTCCTTTTGGGCTATAACAGGAAAAGAATAAACCAAAAAGAGAACTTCTATAAGAAAGCAATTTATAAGATGGTTTTTCTTTATTAACATATCAGTTTTAGTTTGGATTTAAGCAGTCTCCATCACGTTTAACAAAAACAAAATAAAACAAACGTTTTAAAACCTATGCAACTGCAATTTTAAAATAAGATGGTACCTGTGCCCAAGAGGTTGCGTCAATACATTAAAAAAATTGTTATTTGGTGAATTAAAGGCAGAAGTTTAGGTACCTGCTGTATGAAGCATTATTAATCAAGCAGAGTCAGAAGAAAAATAAACTATAAAACTGGCCTTGAAAAACAGTGAGTAATTTTTTTTTCAATGCCAGTTTCACTAAATGTAAATGCTTATTATAAACCCTCTAAACAGGTATTTCATTACATTCCGGATGAAGTGAACTGAACAGCATTTAAATCAATCTAAAAATCTGTATATATTTGCCGTTTATTTCATATCCAGCAAAATGGAAAAATCGTCCTGCTTTGTATGTAAAAATTCATTCCCTCCGGAAAAACTGTCAGTCAATTCCTTCGTTTTATTGCCGGTCTGTTTCCGGTGTCAGGGAACGGAAGAAGAAAAGAGAAACGTGGAAGAATATCTTGACAGCCTGTCGGAAGGATTCGTTTGCGGCTGCATATAGAAGATATTCCTGCACGTTTCTCCGTTCATCCGGTGAACTAGAAAATGTTCCTGATTAAGAACCTATCAGCGTTTTGTAGTACGCCATATATTCTTCCAGGTCTTCAAGATAGCCTTCCATATCAAGCAGCTGTTCGTCATAAATCAGATAAGACATATCGGCTGTTCTGAATGCATAATGACGAGCCCGGTCCTGTTGGTGGAAGAATTCCTTAGTAGGTGTAGACATTCCTTTAGGCAGGCGGGTTTTCTCCCAGGTCTCCACCAAATCGTTGTAAACTCTTTCCCTTCTGTCCAGACTTTTTTCGATTAATTCTTTGGCTTCCTCCAATTTATTATACGCTTCCTGCTTATTGATGAACGTCAGGCGGTGTGCCTGTGTAATTGTATGCTCCAATTCCGATAAGTCGAGATAAGTCTTACAGGTATGTTTGATCAATTCGGCAATTGTCCGGTAGATTTCAAAATCGTATTCATTTTTCACCTTCATTTTTTTATTGTTTCCAATAATCTGAAGTGCCCGGTCCATTTTCTCAAGCATGTCCCTTGATTCAGCAACCTTTTGGCTGTATTCCCTGTTCCAGTAAGGATCATATTCCATATTATCATTTCTTGGCAGGTCAGGCAAATGCGTTTTACCAATATCTCCGTGGTGCCAAACATTTCGTTCGAATGTCCATGAATAATAATAGGCACCTTCATTCAACAGATAATACAGTTCTTGCATATTTTCCACTGAAGGACTATAATAGCTTTTATAAAATGAATCTTCAAATTCCTTTAAGGAAGGCTTACTTCCACTCCAGGAATATTCAGCAGAGGTAACAAAACTTAGCATCCACATTTGATTGTGCAGGCCCGAATCATCCCATGAAGTATTGATCATGCCATCAAAAACACCGGAAAGAGCCGTAGAGGTAAGAAACTGATAGGAATTCTCCATACTTCCGGGAACTTTTTCTCCTCTTTTTAGTCTGAATTTATAGGGAAGGAATAAGGGTTCTATTCCCGGATTTGGATCGTAAGCATATATTTCATATCCCAGGTCTTTTGCTTGTTTGGCATATTTAAAATCAGGCGTTTCATATTGATAGCTTTCAGTGAGGACAATATCTTTGGAGATTTCAAAATTCTTAACCGGTGACGAACTTTCATTCCATCCCATAGGCCTTTCCCAAACCATTACCTTCCGGTCAAACTTTTTAAGATGTTCAGCTGCCTTTTTAACAAACAGGTGGTAAACACCACTGGCACCAATTTCCTGAGCTTTTGCCTTACATTTGTCACAGGCCGCGAGTTCGTAAGTTTCGTCTGAACCAATATGTATGTATTCAGAGCCAGGAGTTGCTTCAATGGCTTCTTCCCAAAGATCAAAGAGAAGTTCATAAGAACCCTCTTCCAGGGGACAAAACTCCCAGTTGGAATCGGCAATTTCTCTCAAAGGTCGGTACTGCGGCCACTTTAAAATAAAACTAACATGGCCCAGTCCCTGTACAAGCGGAACGATTTCCACATGATACTTTCTTGCATATTGAGTCATTTCCTGCATTTCTTCAATGGTAAAGGCGCCAGGTGCACCAATCTCGGGATGGCTCTTATATTCAAGTTTATCTTCCCATTCCCATACCAGCTGATTTATCTTATACCTTGCAAGGTCTTTTATAAAACTTTCTACGTAAGAACGTTTATCCTGGTGATGTTTTGTATCGTAATGTGCAGCTCTCTTTTCTATATCGGGCCAGTCAGTAATTTCAACACCCGGAATAACATAACCATCTCTTGATTTTTTGATGAGTTGCAGCAAAGTTTGTGTACCGTAAAATATTCCTTCTTCGGAGGTTGCCCTGATAACCAATTCATTCTCTGATGTAACCAGCTGATATCCTTGCTGGTTTAAATTACGCGGAGGATTCGAGTGCGTTAAAATAATGGATTTGCCCTGCTTCTCTCCTTCAACTTTGGCATTTATGTTCCATTCTTTTTTTAAATCACGTACCAGTTCGTCTGCAGCAAAACGATCCGCATCAGAAGATTTTTTATCGATTACAATTGTTAAATTGTCGGAAAAGGTAAATTCATTACCCCCTAAAGTTACCTGCTGAGGGTAAGGTATTACATAACGTCCCAGATTTGACAGCTCACTGGAATTCGCTTTCAATCCAAAAATTAAATGAAAAGAAAAAATGAAAAACAATAGGAGTACATGATGCTTCAGTGCATACTTTTCAAAAGTCAGATAATTCCTTTTATTCATGTTTATATTAAATTAATAATTTCTAATGGTTTATATTACTTTCATCTTTCGATTTGTCACAATTCATCCTTATTCAGGCTATTTCGAATATCCACATGCCCTGGAATAAATACCTGCAACAGTTTGTATATGACTATGCACCAATTGTTCTGGTTCCGGATCGAGTAATCCTTCACAAACCTTGTAAAATTGAACCGGCATATACTGGCTTAACAAAGATAATGGTATTTTATTACCACTAAGATTGCTGTATAAAATGTTCTTTGCTGAATCAAGCTCCGGCATTGGCCAATAATACCTGGAACGATCTGAAAAACTGTACTTTCTCTTAAGTGCCAGTTGTTGTTCATCACCCTGGTAATACTTTTTCCAAAAAACAGGTTCCTTAAGCATAACCCGGTCCAATGTTTCCCTTAATCGGGATAATCCTTTATAACTTTTCCCTTTCAGCTCAATTTCCATTAATTCCAGTGCGAATAATGCTTCCCTGTATGCGAAAGTTAACCAGGGACCAACTTTCAATATACAAAAATGATCTTCAACCAATGCCTTTAAACCTCCTTCTGTTTGGTAATCTGTAGAATGAGCTTCATAAACCAGATTATCAAATTCCAATATTTTTTCACTTAGTTTTCTTGAATGTTGTCTTTGATAATTAAATATCCTATCATCGCTGAATTCCACACCGGGTTGGACAACAGTACCGACCACACGTTCCCATGCCTCAGACAAACCCGCTTCTTCAAAATATTTTTTTGTAACTTCAATAGTCCGGGCAGCATCTTCGGGTGATGTAGGAATCACCACATCCTCGTTTTCCTGAGCTCCTCCGGGAACAGGGACTTCTGTTCCGATTATATAAACAGGCTTAGGATTTCCCTTTCGAAATTTCCCCCACGAATCTTCAGCAACCTTACACAATGCTGAAGTCCTGGCCGCAACTATTTCATCGTTCATAGGCTTTCGTCTGTCACCTTCATCATCGGCACAAAACATGCTCGTATCCAAATGTATTTTCAGATAACCCTCCTTAACATACTCTTCAATAAGGACTTTAGCTTGAGCCATTGCCTTTTCAGCAGGAAGGTCTTTCCATGGATTAGGTCCAAGATGATCGCCTCCCAATAAAACTTTTTCTACAGGAAAATTAACCTTTTCAGCTATTGAATTCACATAACCGACAAAATCTGCCGGTTTCATTCCGGTATAACCACCATACTGGTCGACCTGGTTCGATGTAGATTCAATTAACAGAATTCCATCCTCCTCTTTCGCCTGGAGAAAACATGCTTCAAGTACATCGTAATTGGCAGAGCAAACAGAATAAATTCCTTTAAGCGCTCCTTTTCTGTTCTCTTTCAACAAGTTGATAAAAGAATCTCTGGCATTATTCATATCAATTCTTAACTGGATGATGAATTTTTACTCCCTGTACCACTCTGGAAATTGCGCCATTTTTTGATGGAGAATCAGGAGACAATCCTAAATGAAGCGATTTGTAAAATCCAATAATCTGAGCTGGAAGAACATAAAATACAGGCAAAAACTCTTCAGGAATCTCATCCAGGTCCTCCGGAAAATGAACAGATAAATCAAAATGAAATTCCTTTTCATCGAACCCGTTTCCTATGGCCACCGATTTTTCACCGGCTGCAGTAGTAATTACCGACCTGACCAGGTCCAATTCATAAAGTCCGGAATAGGAGTTATTAGATAAAAGATAAACCACTACTGTTGCATCATTTACCACTGCCTTTGGACCATGCCTGAATCCCAGAAAGGAATCGAACTTACATATGATTTCTCCATTGGATAGTTCCTGCACTTTCAGGTGCGACTCATGTGCTATTCCAAACAGCGGTCCTGAACCCAGGAATACCATCCTTTCAAATTTCATTTCTGCAATTTGCTTCAGCCCTTGTAAATATTCTGTTAAAATATACTTTCCCAATTTACATATCCGTTGAATAACAGGTTTTATTTGTTCCGCCTGCCTGATGTTTAAAACAAGCAGCCCGGCGAGTAACATCGATGAAAAGGAACTGGTCATGGCTAACGATTGATCATTCGATTCCTCAGGCAATAAAAAAACATACGTGTTTTTTTCTTCCTTCCTTTTTGCCAGTTCACCATCCTTATTGCATGTGATATTGAATTCGTACAATTCGTCACAATAATCCCTGGCAAGCAATATGGAATACAGGCTTTCGGGACTATCGCCCGAACGGGCAAACGATACCAACAGCGTAGGTCTCGTTTTTATAAAATAATTCTCGGGATGAGTAATTAAATCGGTCGTACTGACTGCCCGGCTAATACCTTTCCACTTACGCTGAAAGGAACCTGCCAGTGCTTCTCCGACGAAAGCAGAGCTTCCGGCACCAGTAAATAGGATATACGGAAAATCATTTTCCCAGACCTTTTCAATAAAATTTAATATTTCTTCTCTTTGTCCAAGAAAACTCCTGTATGTTTTCATCCACAAATCCGGCTGATTATCAATCTCTTTAGCTGTATGAGCAGCTCCTCTTTTTTCCAGTTCTTCCTGGTCAAAATTTAAATATCCCATTTATGCGTGTTTTATTTCATTACAAATTTAAATCATTTCATTTTCTTTCCAAAGATATTTTAAAAAGTTTCATTATAGTTCTTACATATTATAATCATAATCTATAAAAATAAATACAGTAGTTCAATCAAATAAAAAGCAGCTAACTTAATCGCATAAATAACAGAAATTTATAATCTGAATTTAGTTTATCCGAGTGAACATTATTTTATGCTGTGCTTTTAAAATGACACCGGTAATTCCTTAATCAAATCCTAAGCTTCTATTCATATCCTTGCTGCAATTTCCTGTTTATTTTTGTATTTTATTAAAAATTTGCCACAATATAACCTAAACTGTTCATTTTATCTTTAATGCCTGGATATATACCCAGTGCATTTTTGTAATAAATTTTTTCAAGAACATCTTTAGGCAAATTAAGTCCCTTTGCCGGATTCATTCCAAAAAACCCTCCTTCAACCCTTTCATCGGTTTCAAGCATTCGGAATGTGCGTGCATAGCGATTAATGTATTCAGGAACTTCCGATTCATTTTTAATAATTCCAATATCTGTACCGTAAAGAATGCGATCTGAATATTCAATAATAAAATCACGGAGGTTATCGTAATTCACCAGATGATAATACTGGAATGTGGCAGCAAGATCAACATAAAAATTTGGATAAGTGGAAAGCAAATATCTCAGGAAATCGATTTGTGCATCCTGAACAACAAGCCATGCCCCATGTGCCGCAACAATTAAGAGCTTGGGATGTCGCTGAAGTACCCTTTCCAGTCCAATGATCTGTCTCCAGTATTCAACCGGATCGGCTGCCCATTTTCCTCTGTCCCAGAACGGTCCATTTGGATCAGCAATGTGAACAGATGCGCCAGGCATGCCTGTCTCTTCCATAGCAGTAAACATGGGTTCATGTACAGGATCATCGATATATTTAAAACCCTCTTCACCTTTTTTTAACCCTCTTGAATAAGGACCATACCAAATTTTATATCCGGCATATCCTCGCTTAAGGCTTGAGGCCATATCCTCAGGTTTATGGTTCAACCCCCTAAACGGACGATAATCACTGATACATGTCATTATTCTGTTGCCGCTTACTTCACTTATGGTATCAATTGACTCTTCCCCACCTAAATTAATAAGCATGGCAAGGTCAGTTTTATTTTTTTTAAGCATGTTTTCTCTTAGCACCAGGTAATTTTTTATACCCGTGTAATTGTTGTTAATATGCACATGCACATCAATCCTGGGTATATCCGGATATTTTGTTTCAAATTGTCCAAAGCCGGTAAAAGATACCAGGGTCAGAATACTTATCAGCAATGCTTTCATTAGTCTGTTAAATATGGATTTTTAATTTAAAATACATGCAATTTATTCATTCTAAAAAAACAGTCAGATTTCATTGCTACCAAAATTACCATAATGCGGAATTATAATTATCATGAAAAAAAATGGATTGTCAATTTTATCTGAATCTTTTACCAATGTTTTAAACAGAAGCTCTCCGGTCATAGTTCCGTTTGGCCTTCATTATTTATTATTTTACTAATAAATACCTTTGTACATGCTCATAATTTTAAGGGCATTTTTATTGTAGATCTTTTCGAGCACCTCATCGGGGAGATACACCCCGTAAATCATCCATCTGCCTTGTTGTTTGTGGGCAGGTGTAGGATCAAAATATTCATCATCCGTTTCCAGAAAACGGTAATAAACCCGGTAAGATTCCGCATTAGGCGGGGTATCTGTACCAAACAGGATTCTGTCCTGATATTTTATCATAAATCTTCGGGCAGTATAGGGCTGCCGTCCCATTTCACTAATACGGGCATTAATATCAACATAAAAATTAGGGTATTTTTCCAACCACATTGAGACACGTCCCAGTTCTTCGGGAAGGTTACCCATATGAGCACCAATAAAGATTGTATTTGGATGACGTTCAATAACCCGGTTTCTTTGTTCCAGTATCTCATCTTTTGTAGGAAATTCGTCTCCATAAAACGACCACTCCGGACGAAGAGCAAGCTCATCGTACCTTTCGTTGTATTTATCAACCGGACCCGCGTGAAATGCCTTTGGATCGGAAACATGTATCATAACAGGTATTCCCAACTCTCCGCATTTAGCCCAGATGGGGTCGATGCGCGGATCATCAACACGAATGTAATTCCCATTTTTATCCTTAAATTCAAGACCGAGGCTTTTAAAAATTTTTAAACCGCGAACTCCCATTTTTACAGCTTCTTCAAGTTTCTGTGCCTCCCTGATTCCAAAATCGGGTTCTTCTATTTTACTGAAATCAGGTGAAAAATAAATTTGAAAACGTTCTTTAGACACACTATGCGATGCTTCCAGATGTTTTTTATAAAAATCATCCTTTGAAAGCCCGTCTAATCCGATGCATATCCAAACACCTGCCTTATCCATCTCTTGCAGATAATATTCTGCCTTGCTGAGATCTCTCAGGTGGTTGTGAATATCGATTACCGGATACCTGGGTTTAATAATTTTCGTTTCCTTCACCACCATCTGGCTTTTAGGTTGCCAGTCAAGCAGTTTAAGATCACCGTTCTGGGGAAAAGCCTCCTTTACCACCAACGAAAAGGCAATTATCAGCAGTATTTTAATCCTTTGATTTATTTTTCTTATTCTGTTTTTCATGATAAGAGTTGATTAAAATTAAAATCAACCATAAGTTAAGTTGATTTTAAAAAACAAAAAATTTTTTCATTCAATTTATTCGGAAAATTTCTCTTACAATACTTTAAATCCCTGGTGCCAGTCACTCCAGTCCGACCAGTTGCCCTCCGAACTTTTCTGGCGAACCCTGCAGAAATAAATTTTCCCCGATTCAAGGGAAGATTTTTTAGCAAGCGATCCAACGAATTTCCCCGATTTTTTATTTACAGTAACCTGTTCTGCATCTTTTAATTTACCGGAATTAAAAACCACATCGTTTCCGTTGTAATCGGATGAAAGCTCTACTTCCCATTCTGCCAGCTTACCCGGGCCGTAGTATGGATTCTTATGCAGTACCGGATTGGCAGGACAAACCACCGGTCCAATTGGTTTTGTTGAAATCACGAAATTATCGTACCAGCGGTTCTGGGTTTTTACCGAGCCTTTATTCCAGTAGGATTCAAGAAAAACGGCATTGATACCAAGCGCGGTATATTTTCCCCTGAAGTTTAAATTTTTACGTTCTGCTTCCAGCCGCCCGTCAATCCACAGCTGATTAATGCCGTCACTTTTCCCCGGTGTATTTAATTTTGCTCTTGATTCCACTAAGATCCAACGGCCGCTTTCCTCAGTAGCCGAAATCTGAAATTTGGAAGCAGGCCTGTTTCCAAGCCAGGTTAATTTATCGAAATCATTGTAGTTCCGGGTGGCAATAACATCGGTTTGTCCTTCCACTCCGCTGGCCGGATCAAGGGTAAGTGAATTGTCGGGGCCACTCCACACATGTGCAATCATTGCCTGCTGCCAGTTTGACGATACGATACTTGTAGCCCGCGACATCTTAACCGGCCGGCCTTCCCAACCGTGTTCATGCTTCACATAGATTCGCCAGTACACCTCGTCGAACTGCTCTCCTTCCCTCACCTTTTTCCCGCCTGCAGGAAAATCACCAAAGGCAACTTTCCGGTTACCTCTTCCGGTGACATCTCCCTTGTTAAATCCGGCATCCACAGAGCCTCCACCAGTTCCGAAGTCCATATTATAGTCGATCTTACCTGTCCCGTCCATGTAGTTCTTTTCAGAAGAAAAATCATCGTACCAGATAACCGCAGGATCCTTCTCATGCGGTTGCGGGGCCGCCATCTCAACAAAATCTATCCTGGGAATTTCCAGTTGAACTGTCTGTTTCTTACCAGACTCCGTTTGTCCTGTCTCATTAATTTTACCATTTGTCAGGCTTATGCCAGCAATCGCTCCTGTAAAAAGGATACCTGATATCATAAAAGAAGGTTTCATTCTTTATCCATTTAGTTTTATGTTATTTTATACCTCAATCCCAAAACGTTCCTTTGCAGTTTTAACAAAATTATCATAATCCTGGAAGGCAGCCGTACCTCCAGAAGCAGTAGTCGACACAGCACCGGTGAGATTGCCGAATTTCTGACATTCCGAAACAGGCCGGCCACTGATAAATTTGTAGATAAATCCGGCATTAAAGCTGTCTCCTGCCCCTATAGCGTCGATAACATTCTTATTTAAAAAGGCAGGCAGTTCGGAAAGCTGGTCCTGGTAATATACCAATGATCCTTTATTCCCCCTTTTGACTACCAAAATATGGACGTATTTTTTCACCGACTGTATAGCTTCATCCAGACTCTCTTTACCTGTTAAAAGCTGTAATTCGGTTTCATTGGGCAGAAAAACATCAACATGAGGCAATACATCTTCAATATCCAATTCCCAGGTTTCCTTGGGATCCCATTGCATATCAAACGATGTTGTTATGCCCATACTTTTAGCCTTTCTGAATAACTTTCCCAGGCTTCCCCACATTCCGGGTTGTAAAAAATAAGAAGAAAAATGAAGATGTCGGGCTTTTTTCAAATCTTCTTCTGATATATCATCTAAGGTCAGATGATCCATCGCCCCCGGATAGGTCGTATTTGCCCTGTCTTCATCAACATTCAAAATTACTGTTGCTCCTGTACCTAATGTTTCATCAACTTTAATCAAAGAAATATCGACTTTATTTTTTTGCAGGCTTTCTAAAACAACCTCTCCGAATTTATCTTTTCCTATCTTCCCGATATAGGCAACACGTGCACCCAAACTTGATATATTGCTGGCAAAAATAGCGGATGAACTACCTAAGGTCAGGGTCATTCTTTGTGCCAGAACTTCCTTTCCTACTTCAGGAAATTTCTCAATTTCATCCAGAATCAAATCAACATTTAACTCGCCTACTACCAAAACATCGTATAACTTATCCATTCCAATTCATTTTTAACAGGTTAATATTCTTAATTTTTCTAACAAAACTACCCGATAGTGACAAAAACTGAACATGATCTTAAACTTACACCCGCTTTGAGAGAGATAACCGGAAACATGGGTATAGGGTTTCTTATCAAGCGCTTTTGAACCTTTCCTTGCTATGTTAATGATACTTATTTATCCTTAGGAAAACCCAGTTTAAAAACTTTTTAGTCAATTTTTTACCACCTTAATTTTACCCAGCTGATACCAGGGCCCTTCAACTTTTCCTTCAATAGCCAGATTCACCCTTGGTTTATGCTTTAGCCTGTCGACAAGTCCAATTTGCAAATCGTAAGTTCCGGCAGGGAGATCGAGCGGAACATAAACCGCATCATCGAAAACAATATCGCCCGGTAACCAGTCTTTCAGATTTACATGGGGGACTACCATTACTTCCTCATTTTGACCCGACTTTAACCTGATGGCAGGAATAAAATCTTTGTAACAAGGTGCAACACCTTTATTTTCCCACCAGGAGGTAAAAGCTAATTTTCCGTTTTGTTTTATTTCCGGAGGATAAGTGAATCGTCTTAGAGCAAAACGGTATCCCATTTTCTTAAGCCATTCATCTACCAAATCCTGCCACTCCTCAGGCACAGGAGACGACTTGGCATTAAAGGATGAAATATGCCACTTTAATGATTCATCAAAAATATACTTTACCTCTTCCCTTCCATAACCTTGTTTATCGCGCCAGCTCAAAAATGTTCCACATATTTCAAAACTAAGGGGTGACTGCTTCCAGCTATCCTGAACATCTGTGTTTATTATTTCGCGCGGATAGAAATCATACATATGTGTCCACCCGTTTTGGTCTTTCGCCCAAAACCCAAGATCGCCAATGCAATCGACTCTCCACCCAACGGAAATATTTTCATTCGCATACTTGTTTGTTTTTTCATCCATCAACAAAGCGATCAGCGGTGTTTTGACAAAAGATTCGGTGTAGGCATCAACCAGTCCCTCCCTTGCTTTTTGTGTCAGCAATTCAGAACCGGCGCCTTCACCCCAGGCCCCAACAATCGACAAATCAACTGCCTCCAGATCAGGGTGCCCGTCGTAACGTTCTCCCATAGCTCTGATTAAGCCGCCAAAATATTGCACATACCGTGGATCTTCCGGGTCAACAGCCCACTTATTTACCGGATTGTTGTATTTAAATTCGGTTTCAGGCCCTACCATTTCCCTGTACCAATCGGGTACATCTTTTTGCTTTCCTGTTCCATAGGGTGCAATGCGCAACAACAAAGTTTGCCCCCTTTGCTCAGCTACCTTTAAAGCTTCATCTATCAAATCCCATCGGTATTGCCCTTTTTCCGGTTCAATAAATTTCCAGTAAATCCGCCAGTAAGCAATAGTGGTGGCAGGATGATTTTCATTGGTAAGATCCCCGTCAAATGTCTGATATTCGATAGGGAAACCTTCGGTCCATCCCATACCTGGGTTTAAAGTATCCCCATTAAAACGCTGAAATGTCATAAACCCAATTCCAGGATTGGTGAGAACATCATCAATTACCTTTGGTTTAACAATAACTACATTTTCCGGATTTTGTGAGAATAGTTGCAATGATATGCACATCATGGCCAAAAAACCAATCAAATTATAAGATAGCTTTTTCATAAGATCTATTCTAAAATTTAATAATGTTTCAAAAATAAAATATATTTTTTACAATCATAAGGATTTGACAGGCATTTTATTTTATTTCATTGCTGTAGGCAGTCTTATTCCTTTATTAGTGTTCCAAAAAATAAATTGTTTTAAGAATTTTTTGTTCATTTACCTCTTTCTTAAATTTTGAATGAAGAAAAAAAAATCCAGCCAAAGTTAAAATTCGCTCCCGGCATTGATAAAGTTATAGTCAAAGGTGTACTTAGATCAAAACAATCTCTTTTTTAGCCGCATTTCCTGTTTATACAGCTACTTCATTCATATTTAATTCAATACAAACTCAATATAAATTCAATATAAATTCAATGTAAATTCATTAAAAATTGAATTAACACTGAATTATTATTGAGTTAAGATTGAATTAAAATTGAGTCTATACTGGCGTAGATAGGGGGTTACGGTATTTTTGCAGAAAAAGGCTTAAAATGCAATCCAACTCATTCAATTTTACCATAATGTTTAAAAATAAAAATTTAACATTAAAAAATCATTAAAATGAAAAACCTTCATAAAGCCGGCATTAAGCAGAGAACAACAAAAAACATATTCACCAACCGACAATTTTTTTTTATTTTTCTTACTAAATGAAAATAAATAAATTAGATGCAATACTAACTTAAGCAAAACAGGAAACGAAAAAAAATGTATAGGAAAATCCCATTCTTTCTTGCAGAAACGAAAAAAAAATATATAACTTTAACAAAAAAATAACTGAAGCGTTAACATCATTTAAAATTTTAATTCTATGAAAAAACTTCTACTTATTTTGCTATTTGCTCCTGCCCTGTTTCTTCAGGCACAGGAACCTTACAGGCAGTTAATTATATCTGAAGCCTGTAACAGAGACTGGGATGACACCTATATTGAGATCACCAACATTGGGAATCAAACCATTAATCTGAGTGAGTTTAAGATAGGTGTGCTGGCTAATTCCTATCCTGCTATTTTGGATGTAAATAATGACCCCTGGATTCCATCCTCGGCTGATTATTTTTTCTGGTTGCCCGATCAGGAACTGGCCCCGGGAGAATCATTTGTAATATCGCAGGCATATGATTTTGGAAGAAGGCAGTATGCAAAACATCCTCCGGGAGTTGGAGCAGTTGAGTTTCCAAATAAAATAGGGTATGAAGAAAATGCGGATATGCTTTTTCATTTTGCCGAAGATAACGGGGATGAAACCGACAGCATTACGCCAAGTTATCAGGCACTTCATTTATGGGGAGGAGCTAACCCTATTTATATCGAACACCATTTTGCGGAAGGCGATTCAGCGGTGGTTGATCAGGCATATGGTGTTTTCGACAACAACGGAGTTAACAGTTCAGGCGACGAAGAACAGGGATTTAATGTAGCCGGGGTACTGGGAGCTACCTACCAGGGACCAATAGTACGTAAAGCCAAAGTCACCCAGGGCAATCTTGATTTTGCCAATGCCAGGGGACTGGGTGACGATGATTCGGAATGGATACCTCTTCCCGAAGTAGGCCGCGGATATAATGGGTACTGGAATGCTCGTGATGTGTGGTGGACAATTGGAAATCACGGAAGTTACGTACTGGATGAAAACACCCTTGAGTCGGAAGTTATTGAAGTTGATTTTGCAAATAAAAAGCTTACGGTTCCATGGGGAATACGCAGGATGGATGACATTATGCATTATATGGTAAAAAAACCGGGTATTGCCTGGCATTACTATCTGAATCCGAATCACGAAGACTCGCTTTACCGTTCAGCACGTTCAGGTGACAAATTAAACATTATTGTTTGCGGAGATGAAAAACAGGAAGCTACTTTTGATATTGTTGTTTCTGCACCCACTACCGATGCCAATATTGTAGTTCCTATTGATCATAAAAATTTAGGTGTAGGACTCGTGACCGGAAATACTCAGGCTGGAATATTAAGTTGGCCCAGGGTATCAACAAATGTGAATGGAGAAGATACCATTACAGGTGCCAGGCATGGATTACCCTATGGCCTCAGAACCGATTCCCTATTGAAATATCTTGAAAAACCGACAAATGCCTCCTGGGAAATTGTATGGGGGGGTGAAGGAGTTGAAAGAGTAGATCTTCAAAATGGGGATAAATTAAAGGTTACCGCTGAAAATGGGGATGTAAAAGAATATTATATTGAAGTGCGGCCGGATGAACCCAGCAGCAATACTTTCTTAACCGCCATTACCTGGCCAGATGTTCCCCTGTATTTGAAAGGAATATTCGGTTGGAAGGGGGATACCATTCCCGGGTTTAGTGGTGGAGTCACCAATTACACCCTGAATGTACCGCTTGAAGTGGAAGGCATTCCGGCGCTGGTGGCCAAGCCTGCCTCTTTAAATGCAAAAGTTGAAGTAAAACGGGCGAAATCGTTCACAGGGTCATTGGAGGACAGAACCATTTCATTCATTGTAACTGCAGAGGACGATACCTCTACCCTCACCTACAACATTGAACTGGTGAAGGAAAAAGATCCCAATAAAATTCAACCTTATTTTGCAGAACCATTCCTCGGGGAATTTATTTACCACGAAAACTGGAGCTACAACTATGTGGATGTTGTCAATCCGGGAAATCAGCCGCTGGATTTAAGCAACTACATGTTTACCTTTGGCGTAGGTTCGGATAATCCGTCACAGATTACTGCAGTTATGGCACCGGAAGACTGGCCAAACCGTTACCGGAAATACGTTCCCGGATACAAATGGACCGGAAATGAAGCAGAATGGCAGGTAAGCCCCGGAATACTGGAACCTGACCTTAATGTGAGTCCGTTTCTTGCACCGGGTGATGTTTTCACCATGGGTTCGCGGCCAGGTGGTATTGTAACTCAAGGTTGGGTAGCCGGTTACCGCTGGCCGGTTCTTGATGCTTTAGATGTTCAGTTCGTACAGCGCGACGATGAAATAAACAACCCCTGGAATGAACCGGTTACAGGATCAAATGTAACCAATAGCGGACCAACTTCTACCTGGAATATTTATAAAATTCTGAACGATTCGGTAAAACAAGGCTTGAAGCCGGCAAACGATCCCAACGATTTTGAACGGATTGAAGCCTGGGGTATGGTGGATAACAGTGTTTGGGTGATTAACGGAAGAAGGGTAGCCGATATCCAGACGTTTATACGCAAACCTGATATTTATGAACCTAATCCAGTTGTTCAGGCCTCTTTTGGAACCAATGACGACGACAGTGAATGGATATTCCAGAACCAGGCTTACTGGCAGAATATTTTATCAACTACCGGAGGCCCCTGGCCAGGATCGCAGGCAAGGGTAAATATTGTAAACGATATTGGCAAACACTTCATGATTGAACCCACGCATTATAAATCAACGGTTTCATCACTGGTTTATAAGGTAAGCGACGGTTACTCAAATGACGAAGAAATCAGGGGAGTAACAACCGGGACTACTGCCGGTATGTTTTTAACCAACATCATTATGGCGGATGAGAACCAAACCCTTACAGTTAAATCAACTGCAGGAGGATCTGTTCTGACCGGCGATGCCCTTTTGACAAACAGCGATACCCTTGTAGTTTTATCGGCCGACAGCACCAATACTTCAAAATACATCCTGGAAGTAACAGACGAGGGATTAAGTGATGATGCAGTTTTGTCTTCAACACTTTATCAGATTTCAGTTGATGTAGAGCCTGTAGTAGGAGAAGAATCGGTAGTTGCAGGTGCCGGCACGGTTTCAGGTTTTGAATACGGAACTCGGTTAGGAACTGTTTTGAATAACATTTCTGTACCAATGGGTGCCTCAATGGATGTTGTTGATTCCGAAGGTAAATATGTTCCGCTTAAAATACTGAATTATGATACTACCTATGTTGATGTAACCGTAAATTCTGAAATTTATCTTGATGTTCTTGCAGAAGACGGACTGACACGTATTGTTTACAGGTTGAATCCAAATACAACAGAAAATGATGCGTTTGTTGTTTCCGATATTTACACTGTTACCCAAAGCTTGAATCTCATACAGTTCATACCTCGGGGAACCAACATCATGACTTTGCTTTCCAACATAGTTCCCGCAAAGAATGCAACGGTTAAACTGGTTGATAAATTAGGGAATGAACGCGTTGAAGGTGGCGTAGCAGAGGATGATAAAGTGGTTGTAACTTCTGCCAACGGAGAGGTAACCCGGGTTTATCACTTGTCAATGCTGAGAACCCAGTATATACTTACCTCTGATTACCTGGCCTACATACTTTCTAATACCTATGCGGTCGATCAGGTAGATTATAAAGTTTCAGGACCTTCCGGAAGCACTTTGGTCAGCGAGTTTAATTCCAACATTACACCGGCAATGGGTGCAACAGCTGTAGTAGTGGATGCCGATGGAAATGAAAAAACATCAGGTGACCTTAATCAGGGAGATATGGTAAAAGTAACTTCAGCAGATGGAAGAATGGTGGTGGTGTATGAAATTGATTTTGCTACTTCTGCGAATAAGCTTGCAGAGGGAAAAGTCCAGGTATATCCAAACCCAACTTCCGGAAAGGTGAATATTCAGGGTGTTGAACAAGGTACCCGCATTCAGGTTTTCAACCAGACAGGTGCTTTGCTGAGAGATATCCGATCTACTGCTGCACTTGAAACGTTATCGCTTCAAAATCAACCATCAGGATTGTATCTTATTGTTCTTACGAAAGATTCAAAATTGGTTGGTCAGTTTAAAGTGATTCGCCAATAGATTCAAAAAAAATTATTACAAATAAAAGCCTGTTCTGAATACAGGCTTTTATTTTTTAAAGTTCCTTTACCTGAACAGAGATTTCAACTAATTTAATGGTATTGTTTAAAAATAAAAATGGTGGAAAATAGAATAAAACGTATAATAAACCTGTCATTAATTTTAATGGTATTGATACCTGCAAGAGTTTTTTCCCAGAGCCCTGAAGCAGGAGAATTTAAAGTTTTGGGACTGGGAGGTGCAGGTGGTATGTACACTCCTTCCTCCTCCCCTTCAAATCCAGATTTGATGTTTGTATCGTGCGATATGAGTGGCAGTTACCGCAGTCTGGATGGCGGTAAATCGTGGGAGATGATTCATTCAAAAGAATTGAATTCCTCAAGGGGTTGCCGGCCTATGTTTGTAGGAAATACCACATACTGGATAAAGGGTGGTCAGCTACGCTTCAGTACAAATAATGGAGAGAACTGGATACCGGTTGCCGGAGGTAATGTTCCGTGGAAAAATAATTTATCCCTGCTGGCATATTTACCGGGAAATCCCCCTACCCTTTTTGCCGGGGCCGGTAATGCCATATACGTTTCAAATGATGGTGGGAATACCTGGAATACAGGGTTCTCCGCTACGGGTGATGCAAAAGGACTTGCTGCAGCAGGAACACAGGCTTTTGCTGCAATTGGAACTCAAATCGGGTTAAGTACAGATAAAGGGGCAACATGGACATCTCTTGAGGTACCTGAAGCTGGCAATCAGTTGATTACAGGACTTGCTGCAGGCGCTGCAGCAAACAAAAATATTGTATATGCTGCAGCAGGAAAGACCGGTCTTTTACGGAGTACAGACAATGGAAAAACCTGGACAAGTGTTCTAAGCAATGGCGCTACGACTTCTGACGGTACTGTTGTTAATTCCGATCTGACAGATGTCCTGATGCCGGCGAACCAGGTGGAGGTAGCTTATACCAACAACCGGCACCAGGTTTTCAAAACAGAAGATGGAGGTGCTAGCTGGCAAAGCGTATTCCGTATGGATTCCTATGCAAACACCGGAAAATCAAAATTGCCTTTTAATGTTGAAAAATCGTGGGTACAGACAGAACTCAAATGGGGATATTACATTACTGAACTTGGGCTGGGAATCAATCCGGGAAATCCGGATATAGCCATGGTAAGTACCCAGGGAGATCTGTATATGACAAAGGATGGAGGCGATTCATGGCAACAGCTGATGAATGAAAAAGTGGGAGTACTTCCCGGAGATCCGGGTACCCGCTATCGCTCTACAGGGCTGGAGGTTACCAGTTCCTGGAATTTTTATTTCGATCCGTTTGATACTAACAGATATTATATTTCTTATACCGATATAGGTTTTGCCCGTTCGGTCGATAAAGGTGACACCTGGATACATGCAGCTACAGGAAGTGGAAACTGGAGCAACACATTTTACAATGTGGCATTTGATCCGGAAATCAAAGGAAAAATGTATGCCGCAGCAAGCAACCGGCACGACATTCCCCACTGGACACACATAAATGCCAATAGTCCGCAACATGAGGGAGGTGTAGTTGTGAGTACCAATCATGGAACTTCCTGGGAGCGGATAAGTAACGGATTGCCACATGCTCCATGCACGTGGGTGGCATTGGATCCTGCTTCTCCAAAAGAAAACCGTACACTCTATGCAGCCATGTATGAAGAAGGAGTATACAAATCGGTTGACAATGGGAAAAACTGGATTAAAAAATCCAATGGACTGGGAAACACAGGAAACATGCATGTACTTCAGGTGCAGATACATCCCAAAACAGGAAACTTGTTTGCAGGCATTACTGCTCAGCGTGAAAACAACCAGTTTCCCGTACCTGGAGGCCTGTGGAAATCGACCGATGGGGGTGAAACCTGGACCAATTTAACAGCTTCACTGAATCTCAAATGGCCCACCTATTTCACTTTTCATCCCGATAATGAAGACATTATTTATCTTTCAGCAGCTACTGCCCCCGGGGCACAACAAGGCGGCTTATACAAAACCACTAATGGAGGAAAAACATGGAAACGAATACTCAATGATGCAGACTTTGCAAAAAAAAGTCCTCCTTCGTATGTTCAGGCTTCAGGGGTTAAGCTGCATCCATCAAACCCAGATTATGTGTACATTGGTTCGTCTCATGGTCTATGGGTAAGTACCAATGCAGGAGAGAACTGGCAATGGTTTAATAAAATCCCTTTTAAAAGTGCCCAAAATGTAGCCTTTGATCCTAATGATTCAAAATTAATGTATGTAAATACTTTTGGCGGAGGTGTCTGGAAAGGGTACTATTTACCTTTGTCCGGTTTATCTTCAGAATAATATAAAAGAACTCTTTAAAATATAATGGAAATGATTACTAAAGCATATAAATTATTGAGAAACATTTTGGCGATAAGTTTAATCCTGTATTCATCAGATATTTTTTCACAGTCAACAGCTTCAGGCGAATATGAGGTCTTGGGACTGGGAGGTGCCGGTGGCATGTTTACCCCTTCAGCATCGCCTTCAGATTCGGGCTTAATGTTTGTTTCATGCGATATGAGTGGCAGCTACCGAAGCCTTAACGGAGGCAACTCCTGGCAGATGATTCATTCAGAAGAACTGAATTCATCAAGAGGTTGCCGGCCTATGTTTGTTGGTGATTCCATCTACTGGATTTTAGACGGACAACTCCGTTTCAGCACAAATAAAGGAGAAACCTGGTCACCTGTATCAGGTGGTCAGAATCCCTGGAATAATAATGTCGTAAGGCTGGCATATATACCGGGAAATCCGCCAACCTTGTTTGTTGGGGCCGGAAATGGTGTATACGTTTCCAATAATGGTGGGAATACATGGAAAACAGGATTCACCACAACGGGAGATATAAAAGGGTTGACCGCAGCCGGGACAGATGTCTTTGCTGCAATTGGAACTCAAATCCGGAAAAGCACAGATAAAGGGACCACATGGACATCCCTTGAGGTGCCTGAAGCCGGTAATCAGTTGATTACAGGACTTGCGGCAGGTGCTGAGGCTGAAAGCCGAATTGTATATGCTGCTGCAGGCAGTACAGGTCTTTTACGGAGCACAGACAATGGAGAAACCTGGACAAAAGTCTTAAGTAAAGGCGCTACAACTTCTGACGGAACGGTTGTTAATTCTGACCTGAAAGATGTCCTGATGCCGGATAACCAGGTGGAGGTAGCTTATGCCAATAACCAGCACCAGGTTTTTAAAACAGAAGATAGCGGTACCACCTGGAAAAGTGTTTTCCGTATGGACTCCTACTCAAACCCCGGGGAGTCTGCACTGCCTTTTAACGTGGAAAAATCGTGGGTGCAAACAGAACTTAAATGGGGATACTACATTACTGAGCTTGGGCTGGGAATCAATCCGGGGAATCCGGATGTAGCCATGGTAAGTACCCAGGGAGATCTTTACATGACAAAAGATGGTGGCGTTTCATGGCAACAACTGATGAATGAAAAAATAGGAGTACTTCCCGGGGATCCGGGTACCCGCTACCGCTCAATAGGGCTGGAGGTTACCAGTTCATGGAATTTTTATTTCGACCCATTTGATACAAGCAGGTATTACATATCATATACCGATATAGGTTTTGCCCGTTCGGTCGATAAAGGTGACACCTGGATACATGCAGCTGCAGGCAGCGGAAACTGGGGCAACACTTTTTATAATGTAGCATTCGATCCGGAAATCAAAGGGAAAATGTATGCCGCGGCGAGCAACAGGCACGACATTCCCCACTGGACACATATTTCGGCAAACAGTTCTCAACATGAGGGAGGTGTAATTATGAGCACCAACCATGGGGTGTCCTGGGAACGGATAAGTAACGGATTGCCGCATGCTCCCTGCACCTGGGTGGCATTGGATCCTGCTTCTCCAAAAGAAAACCGTACACTCTATGCAGCCATGTATGAAGAAGGAGTATACAAGTCGGTTGATAACGGGAAGAACTGGGTAAAAAAATCCAACGGACTGGGAAATGCAGGAAACATGCATGTACTCCAGGTGCAGATACATCCCAAAACAGGAAACTTGTTTGCAGGCATCACTGCTCAGCGTGAAAATAATCTGTTCCCGGTTCCGGGAGGCCTCTGGAAATCGACCGATGGGGGTGAAAACTGGACCAATATAACAGCTTCGCTGAATCTCAAATGGCCCACTTATTTCACTTTCCATCCCGATAATGAAGACATCATTTATCTTTCAGCAGCTACTGCCCCCGGGGCATCACAAGGAGGTCTTTACAAAACAACAAACGGAGGAGAATCATGGCAACGAATCCTTTATGATGCCGATTTTGCAAAAAAAACCTCCCCTTCATATGTTCATGCTATGGGTGTAAAACTTCATCCCTCCTATCCCGACTTTATATACTTGGGCTCGTCTCATGGACTCTGGGTAAGTACTGATGCCGGTGAAACCTGGGCCTGGTTCAATGAAATTCCTTTTAAAAGTGCCCAAAATGTAGCATTTGATCCTAAAAGCCCAAAATTGATGTATGTAAATACTTTTGGAGGTGGTGTCTGGAAAGGATTTTACCTGCCTTCTGATTACGAAGAGCCACCAACAGGAATTGGTAAAAAATTAGATAATACATTTGATTTTAAAATTTTCCCGAATCCAAGTGATGGCAACTTTAAACTGGCTTTAGAAGGATTTAATGAAGTTGTTAAAGTAGAAATATTTAATAATGTTGGGAATAAAGTTTTTGAAAAAGAAATTATTTCAGCAAAAGAACAAAACCTCATTAATATCAATTTAAACCAAACATCCGGTGGGATATATCACATCAGGCTTACCAGCAATAAACAAACGGGTGCAAAAACTTTTATTGTAAATCCGAATTGACATCAAAAATTTAAAATTCATATAAATGACAAACAAACTAAACTATTTTATTACATTTCTCACATTTAGCCTGAGTTTGGGCCAGATACTTTATGCACAACCCACCAACTGGGAATCACGTGGAATTGGAGGAGGGGGGGCCTTATTTGCCAATAGCATAAGCCCCCACAACCCGGATGATGCCTATATACTTACAGATATGGGTGGGGTTTATCATACTGCCGATTTTGGACTATCGTGGCAAATGATCAATTTTAAGGAATTAACAGCACATATCACCACTGGTGTCCGATACACCAGCGATCCGCAAACGGTATATGCAATCAAACCCAACCCCAATCGTCTTGTAAAAAGTACTGACGGTGGCTTGACATTTGAGCAATTGGAAAAAGATCCAACGGGCAATCCCTATTTCTTTTTCGCAGATGACCAAAGCACCACCAACCTTATAACATCAGGATATGATGGTGATGTTTTTTATTCCAACGACAGCGGCGGTTCATGGAAATCAATTTATAAAAAGGAAAATACCGATGGGGATCAGGGCTATTACATTGCAGGCATATTCTGGGATGGGGCCAGCATATATATATGCATGGGAACAGGACTGCTCGTATCAACAAACAGCGGTTCAAGTTTTACCTTTGAACCTTTCATTGAACATGGAATCCCTGCCGGACAGTATGCATCCACTTTTGCAGGAGCCAGCCAGAATGGCACTGTACGACTGTTTATTACTATGACAAAAGAAATCAATCCAGGCCATTTATGGGCAGGAGGTGAAATGGGTGTATACCGGCTTGACTATAACAAGGAAACCAACTGGACAAAGGTTGGAGGTAATCCTGTGACCGGAACCCATGAGGCAAATCAGGTTTCAATGGCAAGAAATAATACAGAAACGGTTTATCTTGGTTCAGGCGACACCAGTCATGGCTGGCTGTCTGTACTTAAATCTACTGATGGAGGCAATTCATGGCACAATATTTTTTTAGCGGAAAATAATCAAAACATATACACCGGATGGATGGGGAGAAGAGGCGATATTGACTATTGGTGGAGTGGATTCCCATCATGTCTGGCAGTTTGTCCGACTGATGCAAACCGGGTGTTTATCGGAGATATGGGATTTACACATGGCACTAAAGATGGAGGTAATACCTGGCATCAAATGTATGTGCTGGCTTCAGATGAAAATGCGGCTGGCGCTCTTACTCCTAAACGTAAAACCTATCACAGCATCGGATTGGAACAAACAAGCTCGTGGAATATATGCTGGCCGGATTCTGCCAACATGATAATTGGATATGCTGATTTTACCGCAATACGCAGTACAGACGGGGGTAAATCCTTTTCCAAAAATTATTACGAGCTCCCCTATAACACTGTCAACCATACTCTCAGGGGCAGTAATGGGAGGCTATATGCCTCCTGTTCAAGCATTCATGATCTTTATACATCAAACCGGCCCTCTGATTATGATGGGAAAGGTGGAGAAATTAAATATTCTGATGACCAGGGGCTTAACTGGAATACCCTGCACAATTTTGACAACAATCCGGTATTAATGACTGCTATTGATCCAAATAATTCCAACACCATGTATGCTACAGTTCACAGTTTTAGCAATGGGGGTATTTATGTTACACATAATCTTCAGGACGGTACTGCATCTATCTGGAGTTATTTGGAAAAACCACCACGCACTGAAGGCCATCCAAATACCATACAGGTACTTAATGACGGTTCATTGGTTTGTACCTATTCTGTTCGCAGGACAGATAGGTTTACTGCCAGTTCGGGTGTATTTTATAGTACCGATGGAGGCAATTCATGGATGGATCGCACCGATGCAAGGATGCAATACTGGACATGGGATTTGGTTCTTGACCCAAATGATGTGTATCAGAATACATGGTATGCAGGTGTCAGGAATGGCTGGGGGGGATATGGCAACGATTTGCAGGGGTTATATAAATCGAACGACCGGGGCCAAAGCTGGAGCAGAATAATTAACAATATGGATGTCTTTTCCTGTACTTTCAGTCCAAATGATCCAGATGTTATCTATGTCGCCAGCCATGGAAACGGATTGGTTCATTCCTCTAATATAAATAGTCAGATTCCTGTATTTTCAACAGTGGAGGGTTTTCCATTTTCCAATCCTACCAGGATCTTTTTTAATCCATACAAGAGCAATGAAATATGGGTAACAAGTTTTGGGGGAGGGACCTGGGTTGGCAACACTGATCCCAATACCGGCTTATCTTCTAACGTTTACAGTCAGTTTAAATTATCCCAAAATTTCCCAAATCCATTCAAATCCTCAACAACAATAAATTATGATCTTGAATATTCCTGTCACGTAATATTAAAAGTATTCGATTTGCAGGGAAAAGAAATTATCACTCTTGTAAATGGCAAGCAATCATCTGGAAATCATAGGGTTGAATTTAAGGGCAATGCGTTATCAAATGGAATGTATCTGTATAAAATTACAGCTTGCGGAATTACACAAACAAAAAAAATGATACGAATGAAATGAATGCAATGGATTTCAAAACAATCAACCTTTTTGCATACGGTATCGTATTATTTTTATAAATTCTTGTGGGAGAAAATTATAATGGGTGTAAACTAATTGGAAAAATGATTATTTTAAAACAAAAAACATTAATTTTAGAACTTAAAATACAAATTAACACCCATGGAAAATCTAATTGAATGTAAAAAAACATAATACTATGTGCTATGAAAAATCCAATAGATGAAAACAACCTAAGCGAGATTTCCAGAAGGAATTTCATTAAAAAGTCAGCAATAGCAGCACCCATTGTAGCATTCCCTTCCGGTAGCTTTGCAACTTACCTCAAAAATCAGCCCGAACAAAAAATCAGGATAGGATTAGTAGGATGCGGGGGACGGGGAACCCGTGATGCCATAGATTGCCTTAGTTCCTCCCCCAATGTTGAATTGACTGCAATGGGAGATCTTTTTAAGGATCAGTTGGAAAAATCATATGCCAGGCTGAACGAAGAAGCAGGTGATAAAATAAAGGTATCTGAAGAAAAAAAATTCACAGGTTTTGATGCATATAAAGGTGTTTTGTCCACTGACATTGATCTTGTTCTGCTTACAACAACTCCCCATTTTCGCCCAATCCATCTGGACGCAGCTGTAGAAGCAGGTAAACATGTTTTTATGGAAAAACCGGTAGCAGTAGATCCTGTTGGGGTAAACTGGGTCATAGCCTCATCAGAAAAAGCAAAGAAAAAAGGGTTGACCATTGTTGGTGGAACGCAGGGACGAAAAGATTTGACCAATCAGAAAGCGATGGATATAATCCACAGCGGAGGAATAGGAGAACTGGTAGGAGGTCATTGTTACCGGCTTGGAGATGCCATGAGAGGATGGGGTCCCCCTGAAAAAAAACCGGAGTGGTCGGATATGGAATGGCAGATAAGAAACTGGTATTTCTATACCTGGTTAAGCGGAGATTTTATAGCTGAAATGCATATCCACCAGCTTGATGCCATAAACTGGGCATTTAATGCTCCTCCTGAAACTTGTGCAGGTTTTGGTGGAAGACAAACCCGTACAGGACCCGAGATAGGAAAATGGGGAAACGTATTTGATCATTTTGCTGTAGAATATAAATATCCCGGTGATGCAAGAATAAATTACCTGGGTACGCAGATTGACAATATGGGATATTACCGCACAGAATGGCGGCTGATAGGGACAAAAGGCAGCATGTCGAGTGGTGGGGGTAAAATAATTCTGGATGATGGAAAAAAGAAAACCGAGTTGGAACGCAGTAATGTTAGTTCATCGGTAAGGCAACATGAGTTACAGATTAAAGCCATTCGCGAGGGCAAGGAACTGAACGAAGGTAGACAGGTTGCTGAAAGCACCATGACTACCATTATGGGGAGAATGAGTTGTTATACGGGGAAAGAGGTTAGCTGGGACTGGATTATGAATAAATCGCGACTGAATTTAAGCCCCCCAAAATACGAATTTGGGGATCTGTCAATCAGACCGGTATCTGTACCCGGTTTTTCTCCCTTGACTTAATTTTATTCAGTAATCATAAACTGATATAATTTTATATGAAATGAGTATGGCATTATCACACCATTTGCTGACGATATAACTCTCGTGCGATTTCCATAAACTATTAAAAATAACTCAGTATAATCGTATGAAAAAATTATTTTTACTACTTTCATTGACTGCAGGATTTACCTTAAATGCAATCACAGGACATTTTACCGCAGTGCAGGCTCAGGGAAATGAAGAAGGATTTGTTTCTCTCTTCAACGGGAGGAACCTTGACGGATGGGTAAATGTGAACGGTGCACCCGAAACCTATATCGCCCGCGATAACATGATTGTTACTACTGGCATTCCGAATGGAATGCTGCGTACGGAAAAACAGTATCAAAATTACATTCTTGAAATGGATTGGCGCCATACACGGGAAAAGGGTAATGCCGGTCTGTTTATTCATTCAGACGCCATACCTCCCGTGGGCCGTCCTTTTACAAGGGCAATTGAAATACAGATTATGGATGGAAACAGCGGGGACATATTTCCCATTCAGGGATCAACAATGGCTTCCTGGAAAATGCATCCATGGGGGCGTTCACTTGCCTCTGAAAACAGAAATAATCCTGCAGGCCAATGGAACCATTACCGGGTTGAAAGCAAAGACGGGACAATTATTTTGTCTGTTAATGGCAAGGAGGTCAACAGAGGTTACCATGCTAATCCCCGGAAAGGATATATCTGCCTTGAAGCGGAAGGTAGTGAGGCTCATTTTAAAAACATCCGGATTAAAGAACTGCCGGGGGAAATGCCACCCGGAACGGCAACAGCAGAAAAAGCAGATGGATTCAGGCCTCTTTACAACGGCAACGACTTAAGAGAATGGAAAGTATCTCCGGGAAGTGAAGGACACTGGGTTCCGCAAGGATGGATTCTCAGTTACGACGGAAAAAGTGAAGCCGAAGGATCAGAAGCTAAGGATCTTTGGACAACAGAGGAATTTCATAATTTTCATCTGATTGTTGATTGGCGACAGCCTGCGAAACCTAAAGTAGAGGAAGTTCCTGTCGTTTTACCTGATGGATCCTATGCCCTGACTCAAGATGGTGACCAAGTTACTGTTCCTGTTCATGATGCGGGAGATGGAGGCATATATGTCCGTGGGAGTACGAAAGCTCAGTTTAATATCTGGAACTGGCCTGTAGGGTCGGGAGAAATTTATGGATACCGGACCGATAAAGATATGGCACCCTCTGTAAGAAGGGGTGCAACTCCCATTCTTTTTGCAGATAACCGTCCGGGTCAATGGAACAGATTTGAGATTACAGTAATAGATGACTGGGTTACCTGTGTGCTGAATGGGAAAAAGGTCATTGATGAAGCACGATTGCCAGGTTTGCCAGAAAAAGGCCCTGTTGGCCTGCAGCATCATGGTGATTCCATCCAGTTTGCAAATATTTACATCAAAGAGTTGCCCTGATGACGGAAAATTACCCTGATAAAGAAAATAGTAATTTACATATATTCAAATTAACAACTTAATAAATAAAAGAAATGATAAATCGGCGAAATTTTCTGGGTAAAACAGTTGCAATGGGAACTACTGCCCTCTTTGCACCAGGTTTATTGAAATCAACTATGGCAAATCCAACCCCCCGAATGGTAAAGGATGATATCTCTATTGCACAGTGGGCGCTGGTGCAGGAAGTGCGGGACGGAAAATGGAAAACACTCGATTTCCCTAGAGTTGCACGTGAGGATTTTGGAATCAATGGAATTGAATTTGTTAATACCTTGTTTGAGGTTCCTACTCTTTACTATTTGCAAAAATTAAAACAAAATGCAAAAAACGAAGGGGTGGAAATGGTTTTGATAATGGTTGATGATGAAGGGGAAACCTGTACCCCATCTAAGCAGGAAAGAAAACAAACTGTCACCAATCATAAAAAATGGATAGATATTGCACATTTTCTTGGATGCCATTCCATTCGTACCAATTGCAGGGGACCCAAAGACGCCCCTAAGGATGAAGCCTTAAAATGGGCTGCTGAAACCTACAACGAGATGCTTGAATATGCCATTCCGGCAAACATAAGCATCCTGATAGAAAACCATGGCGGACTATCAAATGATGCCGACTGGATGGTAGACCTGTACAAAAAAGTCGACAATTATTATTTTGGATCGTATCCCGATTGGAGAGGCCCGGGCCCCGATTTTGACCATATCGGATACCTGAAAAAAATGCTCCCTTTTGCCGGTGGATTATCTTACAGGAATCAGCCTACTGAACAAATGAGTGCTCAAATGATTAAAATTTGTCAGGATGCCGGATACAGGGGCTGGTACGGGATTGAATCCAGCGGTCGTGAGGAAATCAGACAGGGGAAAGAAATCTTGCTGAAGTACCTGAATAAATAAGAAACCATTCGGCTACATATTCTGATTGGTTTTTTTCCCGGTTCTCTCAGAAAAAACTGTCTTAAAGCAAATCTTTGAGACGGTTTTTTTTTAATAGCTATTCAAGCTTTTTACCGTAAATAATTCCTTTTGCCTCTTAAATAATACCTATCAGTAATCGATTCTATATCAATATAATTCATTATTAGCACAAATAAATGTGATATTGATCATAAAATTTATAAAATATTTTATTTGTCAATATGAATTTATTCCATAACTTGAATGTTAGTTTAATTTTTAATTAAAATTTATCTATATGAAATTGAAACTTTTACTTTTTTTAGGATGCATTGCAGGTATTCTGCAAGCTCAGGAGCCCTACCGGCATTTGATGATCACGGAAGCGTATACCCAAAGACCGGGTCGTAACTATTGTGAGATTACCAACATGGGTGATCAGACCATTAACCTGGGAGAATTTAAGTTTGGTACTTTAAATCTTTCCCACGGAAGGATTTATGATGTATTCAATGAACCTTGGGTTCCTCAGAATACGACCCCTGCCAGTGTTTTTATGTTGCCCGATGTTGATCTGGCACCTGGTGAAACGTTCTTGATTACTGGTGCCTATGATTTCGGTCCAAGGCAATATGAATTAAGACCTCCGGGGCTTGGAGCCAATGAAAGGCCTATGAATCCGGAATGGTACGATCTGGCCGACCTGTTGCTTCATTATCCGGAAACCAACGGCGACGAGACCGACAGCATTACCACCGGAAGGTTCAGTTATACCCCCATGAATGTATGGGATGGACGTAACAACTATTACCTGGAACACCATTTTGCTGAAGGCGATTCAGCTGTTGTAGACCAGGTAGGTGGTGTTTTTGACAACGACGGCAGGAACTTTAGCCAGGGATATGATGTGGCCGGTGTTGAAAATGCAACAGCCAACAGTATTCTCATCCGCAAGGCAAAATTCACTTCCGGAAACCTTGACTTTGCCAATGCCCGCGGCCTTGGATACGACGATTCGGAATGGATTGTGATTACTTACCCCAGCGGCTACAACAGCTGGCGCGATGTGTGGTGGACAGTTGGAAATCACGGCAGCTATGTACTTGATGCAAACACACTGGAATCGGATGTCATTGGTGTGGATTATGCCGCCAAAAAATTGACCGTCCCGTGGGGAATCCGCCGCCTGGACGGAATCATGCAACATATGGAATATAAACCCGGTGTTGCATGGTATTATCACCTGAACAATGTACGGCTTGACTCCCTGTATCGTTCTGTAAGAACTGGAGATACCCTGGAAATTATTGTTGCAGGAGACGAAAAGCAAACGGCTGAATTTCTTATTGAAGTCAGCGCGCCTACTACCGATGCCAACATTGTGGTTCCCATGGCACACCGGAATGTTACCCTTGATCCCACCACCCCGATTGTTGGCGGTGTGCAGGGTGGAATTCTCAGCTGGCCGCGGGTAACTACGCATGCCAACGGAACAGATACCATCACAGGATCAAATCATGGGCTTGCTTACGCCATGAGAACCGACACCCTGTTAAAATACCTGGAAAAACCAGCCAATGCAAACTGGGAGTTTGTATGGGTCGATGGTGTTGAACGGCCCGATTTAAAAGATGGTGACAAACTGAAAGTTACGGCTGAAAACGGCGATGTGAAGGAATACCACATTGAAGTGCAGCCTCCTTCGGTAAGCCACAGTGCATTATTAAGCGCCATTACCTGGCCCGATGTACCGGAATACTTAAAAGGTATTTTCGGATGGCAGGGAGATACCATTCCCGGGTTCAGCATGTCGGTTACCGACTATAAACTGAATATTCCCCTGGAAGTGGATGGAATTCCTGCCCTGGTGGCAAAAACATTCGATCTGAATGCCAACGTGGAAGTCAAACGCGCCAAATCGCTTACCGGTACACTTGAAGATCGGACCGTCTCCTTTATTGTTACTGCTGAAGACGACAGTGTAACCACTACCTACAATATTGAGCTGATTAAGGAAAAAGATCCAACCAAAATACAACCTTTCTATGCAGATCCTTTCCTGTCGGAATTCATATACCTGGACCTGTGGTTTGACCAGTTTGCCGAGGTAGTCAACCCCGGAAACCAGCCACTCGATTTAAGTAACTACATGTTGGTAATGGCATACGGAAGCGATCCTGCTGCCCATATTTCAATGAATGCAGATCCGGAAAGCTGGCCAAACCGGTACCAAAAATACATTCCCGGTTACAAATGGGTGGACGAAACCCAGTGGCAGGTTACTCCTGCAACTGTTGAACCCGATTTGAACATCAATTCAATTGTTCAACCAGGCGATGTTTTTGCCATGGGTTACATCAACCAGTCAGCAGAAAACCGTTTTTCATATATTGTCAACTATCCACAGTGGACATGGGGCGGATATAAAGTAGACATTAACTTCAGCAATGTTCCGGGCGACCCGGGTTTAAACAGGTATAACCTTCAAAACCCATGGGGGGAAAATCCTTCACGTGATGGAACGCTGTTGCTTAATCCTTCCAACAACAGCTTCATGATATTCAAAATATTGAACGACTCTGTTAAACAAGGATTAAAACCGGCTACCGACCCGAACGATTTTCAACTGGTGGATCTTGTTGGAAACGGACCTGAAGTATCAGGTACCTGGAAAATCAATGGAAAAGGTTTTGCCAACAGGGAAAGCTGGATGCGTAAACCCGAAGTATGGAAAGGAACCCTGATTCCCGGAGAATCATTTGCCTACAATGGAACCTGGGAAGAATCGCAATGGAAATACTGGAATGTAGCTTACTGGAACAGTGTTGGTCACCCTATCAATATTTCATGGTTCCATACTGAAACAGCCGTTGCCGAAGATTTGGGAAGACACACCATGATAGAACCGACCCATTACAAATCAACCGTATCTTCACTGGTTTATAAAGTAAGTGACGGCTATTCCCACAAAGAACAAATCAGGGGTGTAAAAACCAATACTGCTGTAAGCAGCTTCCTGGGCAATATCCTTAAGGTCGATGAAGGTCAGACGCTGAAAGTTAAAGCAACTGCCGACGGTTCTGATCTTGCCGCCGATGCATTATTATCCAATAACGATACTTTGGTGGTGCTGTCGGCCGACAGTGTCAATACAACAAAGTATGTTCTTGAAGTAACCGAAGAAGGATTAAACAGTGATGCTGTGCTAACTTCAACCTTGTATCAGGTTTCAGTAGATGTTCAGCCTGTGGTAGGAGATGAATCGGTTGAAGCAGGTGCCGGAACAGTTTCCGGATTTGAATACGGAACACGGTTAAAAACTGTTTTAAATAACATTTCTGTACCAATGGGTGCAACCATGGACGTTGTGAACAGTGAAGGAGCTTATGTTTCTACAAAAATCCTGAATTTTGATACCACCTATGTTGATGTTACGGTTAATTCAGGCATTTACCTTGATGTTCTGGCAGAGGACGGGCTTACCCGCATTGTTTACCAGCTGGCTCCAACGTCAACAGAAAATGATGCGTTTGTCCTTTCCGATATATATACCGTTACCCAGAGTACCAACCTTATTCAGTTCATTCCCGGCGGAACCAATGTGCAAACATTCCTTTCCAATTTAGTTCCCGCCAAGGATGCAACGGTTAAACTGGTTGACAAAATGGGACACGAAAGAACCGACGGCGGTATTGCCCGGGACGACAAAATCGTTGTTACTTCTGCCAATGGGCAGGTAACAAAGGTTTATCACCTGTCGATGCTGAGGACACAGTATGTATTTGCCTCCGATTACCTGGCTTATATCCTGTCGAATACGTATTCTGTAGACCAGGTGAATTATAAAGTTGCAGGACCTACCGGAAGTACAATGGTAAGCGAATTCAATTCTAACATTACCCCGGCAATGGGTGCAACAGCTGTTGTTACAGATGCCAGCGGAAATGAAAAAACTTCAGGCGACCTCAACCAGGGGGATATGGTAAAAGTAACCTCAGCCGACGGAAGAATTGTAGTAATGTATGCAATTGATTTTGCTACCTCAGCAGATAAACTTGCTGAAAGCAAAATCCAGGTCTATCCGAACCCGACTACAGGAAAAGTAAACATCCGGGGAATGGAACAGGGTACCCGAATCCAGGTTTTCAACCAGACAGGTGCGTTAATTAAAGACATAAAAAGCAGTACAAGTCTGGAAACCATCTCACTCGACAACCAGCCTTCAGGAATGTATCTTGTAGTACTTACAAAAGACGCTCGTTTAATCACACAGCATAAGTTAATCCTCCGGTAAACGCAGAGTTTTAATTTCAGTTATTTAAATTTAATTGTAGACATTGAGGCTGCCTTAATAGGGCAGCCTCTTTAGTTTATGAAAAAAAGTGTCATTAATGATTTTACAGATACCGGTAACTACCTGTATGTTGCAGGTAACTGTTCCCGGGCCTACGCCCCTGAAAAATTGGATTACTTCACCCGACAAATCCTGTACATCAGACCTGGTACATTCATCCTGTTCGACCCGGTTAAATCAAAAAATCCGGGATATAAAAAAACAATCCTTCTGCAGGCTATGAAGCTACCGCTGAAGGATGAAAAGAACCTTGTATTCAATATTGGGAAAGGGAAAACTTGTCATTCAAAATCTTTTGCCCCGGGAATCCAATAGTAATCTGTACAGCGGTGAGAATCTTTACAACTATAACGGAAACAACTACCCGCCCGACAGATATACGGGGCCGGTACCGGAATGCCGGATAGAAATTTCTCCCGCCCCAAATACAAAAACAGATTTTTTTCTTCCAGTAATAACTGCTATAGAGTCAGGTACAACCTCTGTTCCGAAAGCCGTTGCTCAGGAAAAAGGAAATACGGTAACGGTAACCATAAGCGAAAAAAAATATATCTTTAACAAAGCTTTGGTTGATTTGAAGATGTAACAGAAAAATTTATAGCAATGGAAATAAAAACAATTCTTACAGCAATACTGCTTTTCATGATCGCTACTGTATTCGGTGAAAACAACACTCACTCAATTTACGCATTGGAATACGATAAATTATATGATAAAAGGGATTCTGATCCTGAAGAATGGAAATTTACAAGCCAGCGGGATGAAATTGCTCCTGTACATTCAAAGAGCAACCAGGGGATTTTCAGGGGAACAACAACCTTAACACTGGCAGGGGATGGAAAAGAATATGCAAACGGCTGCTGGTATACTGTCAAAGATGTTCAACCCGGACAATTTTACCGGTTTAACGTATCTTTTCAGGCTGAAAAGGTTGAACAGCCCTGGAGATCTGTGTTTGCCTCTATAATCTGGATGGATGAAAATGAAAAAAAAGTCGGGATGACTGAATATCCGCAAACTCTGAATAAAACAACACCGGAAGGCTGGAATACAATAGAGCAGGTTTATCAGATTCCGGAGAAAGCAACAAAGGCCCGGATGGAATTGGGTTACCGGTGGGATGCTGACGGCACTGTCCATTTTGGTGATTTCTCTTTTTCCGAAATAAATAAGCCTTCACCCCGCAATGTAAAACTGGCTACAGTATTCCACCGCCCCCAGAACAGCAAAAGCATACAGGATAATCTCAACCAGTTTGCCGGACTCATAGAAGAAGCCGGAAAACAGGACGCAGATATCATCTGTCTTCCAGAAGCAATTACCCTTGTGGGCACAAAGCACAACTACATTTCTGCTGCTGAACCCATTCCCGGCCCGACCACCCGTTTCTTAGGTGACGCTGCAAAAAAACACAACATGTACATTGTTGCAGGAATCCTTGAAATGGAGAATGATGTGGTATACAATACGGCAGTGCTCATTAACAGGCAGGGGAAACTGGCAGGCAAATACCGGAAGGTAAGCCTTCCAAGAGAAGAGATTGACGGAGGAGTTACTCCCGGTGAGGAAATACCGGTTTTTGACACCGATTTCGGTCAGATTGGAATCATGATATGCTGGGATGTGCAATTTCCGGAAGTTGCGCGTACGCTTGCCTTAAAAGGCGCAGAAGTAATCCTGGTGCCCATATGGGGAGGCAATCTGACTCTAACAAAGGCCAGGGCAATTGAAAACCAGGTGTACCTGGTTACTTCCACTTACGATATGGTATCTGCAATTTTTGACATGAAAGGTGAAATTATCGATGAAGCAGATAAAACCAACTCTTTGGTGGTATCTGAGGTCGATCTGGATGAACGGGTACTCTGGAAATGGATTGGGGACATGAAAAACCGTATTCCCAGGGAAATACCTACAAAGAATTCCACCATATGGTAGTGCCAGTTGTTTTTTGAGGGTTCATTACCCGATTCACTCTAAAACTGTTAACGCGGAAGAAAACAAACAAAACAATTGCCTGTGAAACGAAAAAGTTTTAAACTAAAACAACCCTGGGCTTGTCGGATATTGCTGCAAAATAGTCTATTCTGGCACCTGTTTTTGAATCGGGAAAAATAATGAATAGAGGTATGAACAAGAATCAAATCCGGATCCTGTTATTTATTCTGCTGATTGCAACAACCCGCGCATTCCCGCAGGAAAGCAAGCAAAACAACGGGGGAAACATCATCATAGAAAACAAAGAAATGCGCCTCCTCATCGGCAGGAACGGATATGTTAAAAGCCTGATACATAAACCTACAGGACAGGAATGCCTTAAAACAGACAGCAACGTGCCGGCATTTACATTAACCCAAAACCGCCCTTACGATAACGAATTGCAGCTTGCCCACCCTGCCAAATCAAAAACATTTGCTGCCGATACCATCTTTTGGGAAAATGGAGATCTGATCGTGGGATTTGAACCTGAAAAGAACAGGGCAACAATCGGAATAAAAATTACAGATGCCTACATTGGATTCAAACTGAAAGAATTTAATTATGTTTATGAAGGCTACCGGGAAAGAAGAAAAACCGAAGTGGATGAATTTACACTGCTGCAACTGCCGGTAACCAACCGCGATTATTTTGGTGAATGGCTTAATGTATCCTGGGATAGTGATGTTGCCGTTAATCTCCTTGCTACAGACCCTTATGCCAAAATTGATGCCGAAGAACGGGAGGGATACCGTATTTTTACTGCAGGCACCGTCACAGAAGTAAAACCGGAAGATGTCGGAGCTGCATTAATCGTTACCTCAAAAGACAATTTATTCAACTGCATCGAACAGGTGGAAAGCGATTATGGTCTGCCTGAAGGGGTTAAAAGCCGCCGCGGTAAAGAATATGGATATTCCTATTATGAAGTGTGGGATGCTGCACCTGAGAATATTGATCAACATATTGCCTTTGCAAAGAAAGGGGGGTTTAAGGCCATCCAGATAGTCTGGACCTCCTTTGCATCAACTATCGGAACCTTCAACTGGAACAATAAATATCCCAACGAAATAAAGGACCTTCAAACGGTAATCGGAAAAATAAAAGCTGCGGGCATGATTGCCGGAGCCCATATATGGTACAATAAGGCTGAAAAAAATGATCCGTATGTCAGTCCCCTGCCCGACTACAGGCTGAACCTCAGGCGCAATTTCACATTGGCCAAATCGCTGGATAGAAATTCAGAAACAGTAGTTGTTGAAGAAACCCCTGAAGGATGCACAATGGAAAATGGACGGCGGATTTTAAAAGTGGAAAATGAACTCATTGAATACATCGGTTACACAACCACCCGCCCTTACCGGTTTACCGGGTGTAAACGCGGGATATTAAAAACTGAGCCGTCGGAATACAACCAGGGACTCCGGTTTGGTCTTCTGGATGTTGATACATGGGTAAAATGGGTGCGGTTCGACCAGCGGACCAGCATTCAGCAGGAGGTTGCCGGGCGTATCGGCGACATATATAATGAAGCAGGTTTTGATTTTCTCTATTTCGATGGGGCTGAAGATGTCCATCCTCCCTGGTGGTTTTATACGTCTCTGTCGCAGTTAACCGTATATAATGCCCTGCAGCCGGCGCCTGCCTTTGCCGAAGGTGCCCTAAAATCTCACTTCAGCTGGCACATCCTTACCCGCGGAAATGCATTTGATGTTTTCAGGCCCGAAATTATAAAAGATGCCGTCAGAGAACATCCCCTGGCTGAGGCAGAACTGGTTGCCCTTGATTTCACCTCCATTAATTTCGGATGGGTAGGTTATGCCCTGCCCGGGAAATCAACCACCGGTATGCAACCCGACATGTTTGAATACGTGTGGAGCCGTGCAGCAGCCTGGGACTGCCCGGCCTCTCTTGTGGGCAGCCTTGACCAATTATCGGCTCACCCGCGTACCTCCGATAACCTGGAAGTAATACGCAGGTGGGAAAAAGCACGTTTAAGCGGGTTTTTCAGTGATGAACAAAAATTGTCCCTGCAGAACCCTCATCAGGAACATATCCTTTTACTTGATGAAAAAGGAAATTTTGAACTGCAGCCCTACGAACAAATTCAAGGAGTTGCAGGCGGAAAACCCGATATCCGCGCCTTCATTTATGAGCGGAAGAAAAAAACATGTGTAGTCTACTGGCATACATCATCCGAAGGCAACATAGAACTGAACCTCAGCTCAGACCATATCCGGCTTTACAAACAACCTGGCAAAGAAATCCAACCTGTAAAAACAGCGCAAGGGATTATACTACCTGCCAGCGACCGTTTTTACCTGGAAACGGATCTTGAACGGGACCAGGTAATTGAAGCCTTCAAAAAAGCAAAAATTCTGTAATTATCCCAAAAGTTTCCTTCCTTCGAAAAAGAAGGACTTTTCAAATCAACCTTATTGCCTTGCTATGGTTTCAAAATGGAAACAAAACGAACTTCTGCTTCATTTAAGATAGTTGCCTCACGTACCTGCTGTCGCTCATTTCCGATTCATCAACCTTGCGGAAGGCAATCCATACATCGGGAATCTTATCCTGCAAAACAGGTAAATTAAGTTCCCACAGATAATGCTTATCGGTTCGCCGAGCCCCTGTAAATTTATATTCACAGCTGCCGGTTTGCCGATCCTGAGCAATGACTACAAGCGTATCCCGACCATGCAGTTTTTCACTTTCATCCGAATTGGTCCATTCCACCAGCAATCCGCTCTCCTGCAGGGAAACCGAAACCTCCCCGGGTAACGGCAGAGCGCCTTTGCTGAGCAACGCTGTTTCCCTGTTAATGGTATAATCCGGATAATTTCCCTGCACCGCATTCCTCATAATCTGCGATTTTGCGGCATGGTAAGGTGCCCTTCCCACAGCTTCAGTGGCCCAGGTTTTACGTATCAGCTCCCTAAAAGGTGTCATAAAACCGGTGACGGCCTTCATTTTTGCCCGCTGTGAAAGCTGTGCTTCCGACTTCCTGTCGGTGTACTTCGACGGTTTCGCCCGCATGAAATTCTTCCCATGCATGGTGTAGATAACTACGTCACCTATTTTACCCTGCCCGGCACCCATTATGTTATCGCCTATTTTTGCCATAATCAACTACATATTAAATTCAACTTAAACTCAATACAAATTTAATATAAATTCAGTATAAACTCAATTAAAATTGAATTTATATTGAGTTAAGATTGAGAATACATTGAGTTAAGATTGAATTTATACTGGAGAAAGTTACTGGAATAAAGGTTTTAAAAAAGAGAAACAGGATTGACTACAAAAAATTCTGTTTTTATTTTATTGGAAAGGAGGTAGTTTAAACGACTCCTCACAGATTATGATAATCTATTTAAAAGAATTCTTTCAAATACAACCCAAAAAGAAATTTTCTATTTAAAAAAACTGAAAAAATGTTGTTGAAAAAACTGCAGAATTACGGGTAATCAAAAAAAGGGAAAGCATCTTGATTCTCTCCCTTCTCTTTACATTACCGTATAAACTTTTAAAGCTTCAACAGCAGTTGGGTACAATTATTTTTTTTCTGCTGAAAGTTTTTCGATTTGCTTTGCAATTTCCTCCCTCACGCTGTAAAGCAGATTAGGATCGGAAGTAAATTCCAACGGACCGGAGACTACCTGATTTACGATTTCCATATTCCCGTTCAGTTGCTTAAACAAATGCAGGTATTCATAATCCTCAAATCCGTCCCTCATGTTTGCCAGCCGGACAGACGACAGCGGGAGTGTGCCTTCGTTACCAGGATAGGTGAGGTATCCATCGCCATTGTACTTCAAAAATGTATTTGCTTTCCATCCTCCGCGTAATCCAGGTGCCGAATCATTGTCTTTCCAGCTATTGGGACTCCAGTATTCAAAACCGGTGACTCCGGTTTGATGGCATATCCATCCGAGCAATCTTCCGTCGATTGCCGGGTATTCCAGAAAGAAATTAGGGCGGTCGACAGGGTAACAACATACAGCCAGCCATGCCTCATCGCCTTCTGCCACACGTTTTTCAACCCCCGACTTTTTATATTGTGCCACATAAACATCCCACGTGTCGGCATATCCGGCAAGAGCTTCCACCCCCGCCGGTATGTTCAGGCATTGAATTACCCTGAAATCCTGGTTTACATCCTTTACAAAAGAATACATTTCTTTTGCCAGGTGCCAGTGTTTCTTTCCCACTTCATCGTAATTGTATACATACGCCATTCCGTCGAGCCAGCCACGCGGGCCGAACCGTTCAGTATAATCCTCCAGTCGCTTCCTCAGCTTTTCCTTATACTCATCGGAGTAAGCATCCTGTTTGGCACGCTTCAGATTGGGAATGTTATCCAGAATAAATGCGTTCATGCCTCTTTCCATACAAAATCCAAGCATGTCCTCATCCAGTTCAATACGGCCTCCGGGACCCAGCCTGTGTTTAAGCAACAAGTCGTAGTATTTTTTTCTTGCCTCCCTCGAGTTATCGCCGGTTACCTTTAATGAACCTGCCCAGGTAAGGGTTTTAATGTTTGGTTTCACAGGAATATCGAATCCCCATACACGCAGTTCAACCGGCACATTTATTTTTCCGGCACTGGCCGATTTCAGTTCCACTTTGCCATTATAAACACCAGCAGGGGTTCCCCGGGGCACAAAAACAGTAATCCAAATCGGTTGCCGTTCACCCGGCGCAACATCAAAGCTGTTCATCCGCAATAAGGGATCGGGCCACCAACCCAGTTCTCCCGGATAGTTATCCATTTTTTCAGTGGTTTCAACATATCCAACCGGATTTACTTCAATGTTTTCTGCTTTTATTTTTCCTTTTTTGCTCTTCAAATCGGTAACTTTCCAGCTGACTTCCTTCAATCCGCTGCCATTTCCCGATATCAATACCTGAAACGATTCGTATTCGCCGCCTGCAGCATTAATTTTTGCAACACCGGAGGAAACTACCGGATCATCCAGATGAAATGAAACCTTTTCCATACTTGAAATAACTCCGGCCCGCATAGCCGGTTTTTGACCGTAGCCAGGCAGAAACAGGAATATACCAAGAAACGGCAGAATGAGATTAATGTACTTCATATGTGCTGAATTTTATAATTATTAAAATAAATGCATGTTTGCGAACCGGATATACTGCTCCCAGTCGTAATCCGTAACATTATGCCCACCAGTACGGATATGGTAACCTATGGTGGTCATTACCGGCTGATTAATGCCAGGCATTTCTTCAGAAGTCAGGGCAGGTTTATTAAAAAGCCTGTAGACCGGAGAGGCATAATAACCTGAGAGGTATTCCCCTTTGGGGTCGGCCCACCGGTCATCTTCCGCACTGGCAATGTATATGGGACGCGGGGCCATTAAGGCAATTAACATATGCTGATCGACAGGCAGTTCATCTTCCTTTCCGTCATATTTTAGATTATTGTCACACATCCAATGGCCGAAGGCATTATTCATTACAACAAGGGTTTCACCAAATCTACGGCGGGTTAATGCCGCCCCTCCGCAACCGGAGTTGTTGGAAATGACAACAGCAAACCGCTGATCGAGTGCACCTGCCCAAAGGGATGTTTTTCCCAGTCGTGAATGCCCCATCACAACAACCCGTTCATGGTCAATCTGATCATCCTTTTCAAAATAATCCATTGCACGGCTTAATCCCCATGCCCATGCAGAAATTGCTCCCCACTCATCGGCCTCCGGGTTTGTTTGTCCCTTTTTATAAAGTAAAGGATGAACACCATCGGTAAAATCCAATCCCTCCCTGGTTTGTTTATCGGGGTCTACATCTCCGTAATACATAGTGGCCAATCCGTAGCCGGCATCTATGATTTTATCAACTGCCCAGCGGCTGGCAGCCTTTCCACGAGCTTTCTCCGTAGGTTTATTCTCCGTAACGTCATAAGCTTCATTATTTCGCGACCATGAATCGGGGACTATTATCGCCGGATCGGAATTGATGGTATGGTTGCCATAGAAATTATACCCAACAAATACGGGGGCTTTTTGGACCTTTCGCGGCAGATAAATTAGCAGGTTTACATCCAGCTCCCGGTTATTTTTTTTGAACGTCAGCAAGATTTGTTTTCGGACGGCTTTCCCTCCAAGAGCATTGTCGCTTTGCTCAAGCACCTTCCATGAAGATAATCTTAATTTCCCGGGTATTTTTCCATACATATTATCTTCAAAGAGGGATAAAATTTCAGGACGCCGAATTTTCATCCAGCTTTTGGAATCGGTTATTTGTTTACCGTTTTCAGAAATTAAAAGTTCCGGAAGGGTATAATCCGGCACATTATTTTCATCGTAAATTGTTTCCTGGCCCGAAGCTGAATGAATCAGAGCAGTAAACACTAAAAGAATGGCAATGCGTTTTAAACGTTTCATGTTATTGAATTTTTAGTTTTTTTTCACTAAAAAGGATAACTCCTTTTACTTATTTCCTTCTAATCTTTCCATTTCTTAAGCACTGACAGCAGGTTTTTAATTTGCTCTGCAGAATGATTTGCCGATACCGTAATTCGTACAATGTATTTATCTGTTTTTACAGGATAATCGATTGAAGGAGCAATTATAAGGTTTTCTTCAAGAAATGCAGACAATTTTTTTGCTTTTTGAGCATTTTCAAAAAGAACAGGGATAATAGGCGCGGATGTATCGGTGGTTAAAAATTCCATTTCCTGCACACCTTCCCTTAATAATCGGGTATTTTCATTAAGTGTGGTCCGGAGTTCCGGATGCCGTTTCACGATTTGAACTGCTGAAATACCTGCTGCAACGATTGGGGGAGGCAAAGCTGTTGATGCACCATAAAATGTTGAAGTGGAACGAATCTTATTGACCAGGGAATTTGTTGCGGATATAAAACCTCCATATACACCAAAAGCTTTACTCAGGGTTTCAGTCTGAAAAATGTTTGGCTCTTTCTCCAGATGAAAATGTTCAGGCGTTCCTCTTCCATTCTCGCCAAGAACTCCTGTTGCATGAGCATCATCAACAATCAGAACAGCATTGTATTTTTGAACAAGATAATAGATCCGGTCAAGAGGTGCAATCTCTCCTGTAAGGGCAAAGATGCCATCGGTAATAACCAGTGGTTTGTTTGATTGTTTTAGAAGTTCCTCCAAATGTCCGGTATCGAGATGATTATAGAAATGAATTTTGGAAATCCTTCTGGGTATTCCGTCAACGATACTGGGATGTGCCATTGAATCCATAAAGATTTCGGAATAATTATCTTCCAGAGCGTGAAGCAAAAGCCTGTTTCCGACATAACCAGAGGCAAACACTATGGCATCTTCTCTTGATTTGAATTCAGCCAGCTGCTTTTCCAGTTCCAGATGTAATTTTGAAGTTCCGGTAGTTTTGCGGGAGGCAGAAAAATTGATGCCGTAACTTTTCATTGCCAGACAGCAACTGTCGACAATAGCCGGATGATTAGCCAGACCCAGATAATCATTCCCGGCGAAATAAGAATAACGCTGTTTATTTAATGTGATGTAATTTCCGACACTGCTTTCTAATGTAATCATACCCCAATTGAATTTGATAAAATCAAATAATTTACCTTTACCTGAATCCTCTGAGGGTTAAATAAAATTCAGAAACGGGATTGGCCAATTTTGGCAAATCCCATTTCTGAGCCTTAAGTTCACTAAAACATACCTGGGATCCAGTTCAGGGCATTTTCAGCATATAATTTCCTCAGCACTTCTTCATTCAGTTCCAATCCTTTAAAGGAACCGTTAACATGAGGCGATGACATTTCATTCCCTGAAGAAAAATACTCCCAGTCAGACTTCCACTCGTTCAGGAAACGCTGCTTTGTTTCCTCATAATTACTTTGTTCTGAAATGCCAATATCGGTAGCATACAGCAGCCTGTCCTGGTATTTTGTAATAAATTCTCTAACTTTTTCACGATCCTGAACCTGAAAATGACATATTCGTGCCGACACATCGACAGCCAGTTGGGGAAAACGATCAAGACGTTTGGCCAGTTCATCGACATTCCATTCAAGACTGGCTAAATGAGCGCCTACAACTCTCAGATTTGGATGCCGGGCCAGCATATTATCACGGGCAGCAATAAGGGTTTCATAAGAAGGTTTATCAGGATGCAGGTACATATGATACTGAGGATTTTCTTTAAAATAATTCCGGTCGTTATTTACCGTCATTGAATCCAGTGGCAACCAGCAATTCCTCGGCTCTCCGATATGTGCAATTAATGTTTTGTTATTTTCAGCGATAAATTGAAAGATGGGGTCCAAACGAGGGTCATCAATCATAATATAATTGCCCAGGCTGTCGCGAAAAGTCATTCCGATATCTTTCCATACTTTAACTCCAACAGCACCATCTTCAAAATCGGTTTTTAACTGTGAAATAACTTTTTCCTGCCATCCGGGTTTTTCAAAATCTTCCATAGAAAATGTCGTAATGAATGCCAGAGTCTGAGGATACTCCTCATTCAGATTTTTCGCACGGGAACGCTGTTTATCGATACGTTCCTGACTGCTTGCTCCAACGCAAATGGAAACAAAACTGAAATTTTCAGCATTGGCTGTTTGAAAGAAATCAGGATTATCTGTATTAATATGCACATGAGCATCAATTTTTGGCAATTCTTCATATTGAAGTTGTTTCTTTTCAGTACAACTGGTCAGCATAACCAAGTATGCAGCCAGAAAAAAAATCATTCGTTTTATTCCTGTCATAACTCGTTAAATTATTTTATAAGTCCATTATTTCTCCATTTAATATATTCGGGTGACATAAGCACCATATTCAATTCGGGATTATTCCTGCTGAAATCAGCCAGGCGTGCCAGGCTTCCTTCTTCCTGTGTTGCCAATCCCTTGTAATAAAACATGAAATATTCCACATAAGCTTTTAACCTCATAAGCCTTCCAACAACATCCGGTTCCTGCGAACGGTTTATTAACGCTTCAATTCGTTCAATAATTGAGCCGGCAACCGGAACCAGGGCCATGTACTTTTCTCTTTTATCGTCATTCCCGGTATAAATCATTAGTGATTGATCGGCTTGCAGTTCATTAAGAATTCGATGGAAAACAGCCTCAGTTTCACCGGCAAATTTACCATAATATTTTATACAATATTCATGCAATTCTAAATTTACATCCAGGTTTTCACTCCAGCATGCTCTGGCAAAAAACCAGTTATTAAAGGCAGCGCGCCACCAATTTTCCAGAGGAAGGAACAATGAAGTGACCCCCTTAAATTCCATATCTCGGGCATGCCTCGCGTTATTGACAGCAAGAACAGGATTGAGCCATACATTTGTCCGGGAGCGGTAGTTGTCGCCCATCAGGTATTCGAACTGGTAAGTACCCCGTGCTTCCAGGTTAGATTTCCGGGACCACACTTTTCCAAGGCTGTCGAGCTGGCCATTATCGGGAATCCACAGAAACGACATGTTTTCCGGCAGCGTTTCGGGAGGTGGCTGAAAACCTTTCGGCCTGGGATAAATCATGTACTCCACTGCAATATCCGGTCTGACCTGCTTCACCTTTTCCGCCACAATTTTAATCGCGTCGTAAAGTACATTGAGATTGTTCTGGCAAAGGTCGCATTCACACCATTGGCCACCATCGCGGGGCCATGTGCCTATAATATGAAATTCCGGACGATTTGCAGCATAATTTGCCACTGCTGCGGCATAATATTCAACAGCATTTTTATTGGAATAGCACATTTGACCCGTGTAGGGGTCATTCTCATCGCCAATCCTTCTTTTACCTTTAATAAGCGCAAACCATTCAGGGTGTTCTTTAAATAAGGAGCGGGGAAAAAAGATATCGATGGTATGCTCCGCCATTTCGATAACAAATCCCCTTTTTTGCAGTTCAGGAAGAAGTTCATTGGTGACTTCTTTCCATATTGAGCTGTGAGCTGAATCGGGGCAGTCGGTTTTGCGGTTTTCGGAAACCAGAATGTAATTCATTTTATTTTTCGCCATCCAGTCGATAAAGTCGCGACCCAGCTCCAGTGTACTTGCCTGAAGGCTGTATGGGGTAAGCCCCCGGTGCTCGATTGTTGGATTAAAAACCCGCTCTCCCGGAATAAATTCAACGGATTCAAGATGAGGCACTGCCTCCTCCTGCTTTCCGGGGTAAACAAACAAACATCCTGCATCCTCAAGTAACTGGTATACTCCGTAAAGAATCCCTCTTGGTTGGTTGGCTTTAATGACAATACCATTATTATCGGCAGCTATTATAAATCCATCCCAAACAATTCCATCCTGTTCAACAGGGGAAAGAGAAATACCCTTCTCTTTTCTTCCAATCCTTTCCGATTCCACTACAGGAAGTCTCACTCCTGTAATTAATTCCAGATATTCCTGCAGTTCTGCTGCGGCAAATTTTATTACCGGTGCTGCATTCGCAGGGATGTTTATACTGTTTAGGTTGCCACTTTTACCAACCGTTAATTTTTCACTGCCGGAACCCAAACTACAGGCATTGAAAAGTGCTATCAGCACGATCATCAGAAGAATATAAGGTGCGGCTTTAATTTTTTGAGTACTGAAATGCTTTTTTGATTTCATTTGAAAAAATGGTTACAGATTTGCATTTAATTTTTTTTGATGCTTGCCTTTTCTATTCTGAATATTGTTTCCTGATAGGGCTCCATTTTGATATTTTTCCCCAGAAATTTAACCATTTTCCGCAAATCGGTAATGGTTTCCATATTCAGATTACCTTTTAATTCAAATTCCACTTCCTCAGCCGATAAATTACTGGCATAAACCAGGTAATCCAAATCTCTTTCTATAGCACGCACCTCAACATTTGAAACTAAATCTCCATTTTTATTCACACCAACTACAGGCCTTTTTAAATCCATATTTTCTACAATGGGTGTAAAAATCTGGTGTAAATCAGAAGCTTTTAACGGGGTTGCAAGATAATACAATTTCCCTTTGCCGATATCATTTCTCACAATGGCCGGCATTCCGTCCTCAAACTGAGCAAGCACTGTTGTTCCATTTTTATCAATCGTTTGAACAAGTCCCCTGGATTGAAATTTTAAATGTTGATTCCTGTTTTCAAAAATATCAGTGTTCAGTAGAGTAATTTCTTTTTGGATGTTTTCATATCTGACCTTTTGGGAAAAGCTTTGATCGTAATTCTGCTCACGTTCACCTACCCCTATAACTGAAGGGACAGTTACATCAATAATTTTGACACCGAAATCCACCATTCTGTCATTATCACGGGCATACTGGTCAAAAATGAACGACTCGGGAACAATGACTGCCGTTCCTCCCCCATTTATGTATTCGTGTACTTTTGTTATAACTTCTGGTTTTGAATATTTTGCTGCCGGAACAATGAGCAGTTTAAATGCATTCAGTTTATTCTGCAGTACTTGTTTTTCACTTACAAAACCAATCCGGCAGCCCAGAAACCGGCTTCCCTCCCATGCTGTTTTTAAAGCTTCAATATAAGGAGTCGTTCCAGCCTGAACCTGGGTAGGGGGCACCTGCAAAATGCTTGTTTTAGAGTACAGCAGTGCGATCTCAGGATCGATTTGTGTAAAGGCTGCAATTTCTTCACCAAGACGTCTCACATCCAAACCAATTCGCAATACCTCTTCCAAATCAGCCAGCGAAATATCCTTGCTGTGCGGTATAGACGACTGGTTCATTTGCAGATACTCTTTACTGGGAGAACCTGCCCACCACCATTTCGAAATATCGGATTTACCGTGAAGAAATTGCAACAGGAGACCATGAACACTTCCTCCCATTTCTGGATCGACCATTACTTTTGGTTTTTCACTCAGGCTTAACAGAAGATCAGAGAATATAGGAGTATCACCTGATTCATTCAGTATGACATCATCCACTTCATTAATGATCAATTCTTCATCGATTCCCGTTACCCCATTCGAAGAACTGAGCATTGAATGGGTTCCACCGGCACAAATGGGTGTATGCGGATCCAATTTCTGCATTTCATCTTTTACCCATTTTAAATAATCCGTAAACCGGCGGGTATTGAAATCGGTCCAGTCGTACCAAGCTGCCCTGTTAACATCATCCGCGGGCCGTGCATTTTTAGTCGGTGGGGCTATTATTTCCGAAAAAGAATTATGACTGGTATTCCAAATTTTGTTTAATTCACTGACGTTGCTGTATTTTCCTTTCAGCCAGTTTCTAAACATCTGCTGGCTTTTGTCGCAATAGCAAATGTATTGCAACTCGTAGGCCATTATATTATATAACAAATCAGGGTTATTCATCCATTCGCGGTAATGCAGTTGCATGAATTCCAAGACTGCCTCTTTTATGTGATCGCTCTCCAGGCAGATTACTACATTTTCCTTTTTGCCCCCCATGGCCCACCGATCCTTTATAAGGTGTCCACACCATCCGTCCCAGCCAACACGTCTGGCGTCATCATAAGTATGAAAAGCTCTGTAAACCGGCGATTCTTCAATATTGTATCTTGAACCGCCACCAACGGTATAGCTTTCAATCCTGTGATTAAAAGGTGCAAAATAATCCATTAACGGTCCTTCATTTAACTGAAGCATAGAAAGAATCATTACAGGATTCCCTGATTTGTCCCTGTAATAGCCATCTTCAGTCGTCAACTCTTTTAAAGGAGGGAAAGGTGACACATAAAAAGGATACGGACTGGCATCATTTTCCGGTTCAAATATTGGGACATCGCTTTGCTGGGATGAAAGCAGAACATTAAGTTCATTGGATGCCTGATTGCAGGATTGAACAATGTGTTGCAATATTTTTATTTCATCCTTTTCATTCTGAAAATATACCAGCTTACTTCGGATGCCCATTCCCACATTAGCAGCAATCAGCGGAATACGTTCATATAAAGTCTGGTATCCCTGCATCTCAGCAACTTTAATATCCTTTTCAAGTGACTGAACAGCTTCCTCTGCCTGTTTTCTAAACTGCACCACTTCAGCACTTACCTCCAATTCTTCTTCAGGTCCAGCAAGCCTGGGGTAAACATAACGGTTATCAATAACTGTCAGGCAATGTGAAGGCTGGATATCTGACATTGTATTCACAGGCTCCTGGCCTGATACCAGCCGGATGTTATCAAAATACAATGGATGGCGCACCCTTCCAAAAGAAAATCGTATTTTCCTGATTTTATCTATGGCTAAAAAACGATCGCCTTCCTCTACCTTAGCCTTCTGCACCAGAAATTCGAAATGATTCCACCCTGGATTTAAAAAAAGCTTTTGCCCTCTGTAACTTTGCCCGTAAGTTTCAGCTTCTTCATCGGTAGCCAGATCATCAAATATTTGCAGGTTTCCATAATACAAATTCTCAGACGGGTTATAAACATCAAATTTCAGCGTTTCAAATCCGCTCCAGTCAGACAGAATTTTTTCCGTTTCCAGCCATATACTTCCCGAAGAAGCAGTCAATTCTATCCCTTGCCGGCCATGTGAAGGATGTTTACCGGAAATCTCAAAGGTACCTTTCCAGTCAGCTGCTGATGTTTTATCTTCAAAATCATCAATAACAAACACTTTTGGTACAGAAGTCTGACTTATACTTTTTATAGAAAGAAGGGCAAAAAACAGAATCAGGATTGTTTTCATTCGAATTAATTTCAATAAATAAATTTATCAAACAGCTGAACAGGCTTCTTCAATAACTAAGGATTCTTACCGTAATCGACTTTTTTTACAGCATCGAGTTGTCTTTCCCTGTCCCCTGTGGTTAATTGAACATCATTATATCTTTCCATCAACGGTGGGTTAGGATCACTTAAAAGCTTGTACATTTCAGGTCTTCTCGACTTTACATGCAATGCCCTGATATTATTTGTACCGTCAATGGTTTCCCACCATTTACTGTTGCTTACCCTTTCTTCGGAAAAATCGATATCTGCTGTTATAACAACATTCTCTTTTCCAACGGCTTCAGCAACAACATTTCCGTTAAAATCAATTATGCCGTTACCATCTTTTCCTAAAACCACCGGGACAATATACACTGAATTATCGCGGGCACGGGTAATAAACATGGGCGCAGTATCAAGGCTTTTACCCGGTTTATTGTCTTTTGCCATGGTGGGATTGAAGATAATATCGGCACCCTTTAAGGCAAAAATGGAAGAAATTTCAGGATAAGCCAATTCCCAACAGGTAGCAATTGCTATATTGGCAAAATCGGTTTCATATACCTTGTATTCATTACCGGTAGAAACAAGCCAGGTTTCCATAACAGGCAAAAGAGTTTTACGGTGCTTGCCCATAATTTTACCTTGTCTGTCGAAAATTACAGCAGTATTGTATATTGCCCCACCATCATTCTCATAAATAGGTGCAATAATATACATGCTGTATTGCTTCGCAATCGCAGCGATTCGATCGGTTAATTCTCCAGGCACAGAAACTGCAAGAGAATTAAACAATGTTTTACCTGTCACCGGATCGTTTACATTGATGTGCAAACCATAGGGTCCGATATGCTGCATATCTTCGGGACCGCATACGAGATCGGCATTTAGTTTACCGGCTTCTTCAAAAAGACCTAGCAGTTTGTCGAGGTGCAGATTCATTTGCCGATGAATTTTATCCCTGTCAAAATCATCCGTAAACAAATCAGGAATCGACGTTGAGTTTGCCTGAATAACAGCAATTATGGCCTTTTTATTTTGTTGTCCAAATGCTGTGGTTAAAATCCCCAGCAGAAACAGAACCATTAAATTATATCTGTTCATTTTTTATATTATTAAAATTTCAATTTTAACCTATCTATTGCAATATCATTTAAAATTTTATCTTTCCCTTATTTTCTCATGGTTTTTTAATGAATGCCTGCCACAGAAACCATCTTTTAAGCTGCAAAAAACATATAAATACAAAACTTCACTTCCGGGGAACAGCAAAAATTCAAAATTCTATTTAAATAAAACCGATATGAATTCCTTGCAAACCCTGTTTACTTAATTAATAAGTTTTGGTTTTGGTTTGACAACTTTAATATTTATTTCATCAAAAACTTCTTTAGCAGTAGTAATTCCCTCGGGAGGTTTAATTACGGTACCTTTTTCGGGATCTATCAATGACATTCCGGCAATATCCGGGGTTACGCTGTTGCCGATTGTTGCAGTGATTTCTGATTTGTAAAGCAAAGCAGGCTGCCCCATGCCGAATTCATCTGAGGTCATAGCCACAGGATCGTATTCCTTATAGGTTTCGTTATAATCACCTGCAAGATTAACTTCAATCCAGCAAATCCATTCACTACCAGGAGTTACTCTTACCCTTGTACTAAAATATCCGGGTTTGGGCGTTGCACCCGATATAATTATCTGTTCCGGAACATCATTGTTCAACAGGTGCTTTCCTTTTTCTATTTCAAACCATCGGGGAAGAGCTACCGGAACTTCTGATTTACCTGCCCAATCGTTATTGGCAGCCCTGTTCGTTACGTAAATAGTCTGTACCTGTCCGGTAGACGGATCTTCAATCCATATGGCAAAAGTAGGCGATTCTCCGTAAGCCGACTGATAAACAATCTGTTCATTAATATGAATATTAAATTCAAGTTCTGCTTTATCCCATGTTTTCATGAAAGCATACAGAACAACAGAACCAGCAACCAGAAGAAGCAATACACTTACAATTACAATATTTCTTTTGATTTTTCGATTCATTCTTAAAATTCTATTCAAAATTTACGTTAAGCCGTATTTTATAATTTTGTTTCAATGCCACTTTTTCACATAAAACTTACACATTATCAGGAACTTCATATCCTTTTCTATAGGAACCTCTTGCCAGGGAAGCAGCATTATCGTCATTTGTAATGGTTTCATATTCAGGCGAGAAAATCAATTGTTTATTACCTGCCCGGTAAGAAAGATTTGCCAGATGCACAAGAACAGCGCTTTTATGTCCTTCAACAATATTGGCAGTGGGTTGCTTCCTGGTTCTTATGCAATCGATATAGTTTTTAATATTTGCCTGCAACGGAAAATATCCGCTCTCCTGTGCCACAAGTTTTTCATCCTGATCAAAAACCTGCCATCCTCCTCCCATTCGGCCTACATACATCATCTGTTTCGTGCCAAGTATTTCAATGCGGGTAGCGTTTTGCATCCATTGCGGAAAGCTGTCCCCAAAACGGACTTCAGGTGTTGTTTTCTGCATATAAGGTGTACATGCCCCTGTTTCCAAAGTAAGCGCATATTTCCCGTAATCGAAGGTAGTCATTTGGTAATCCGGCATATCACGATTATCGTCAAAGAAATAACGTCCACCAATGCAACATGCAGATTTTGGAAATCCGGGATTATCCAGAACCAGGCGTGCCAGATCAAGCTGATGAATGGATCCCCCTGAAGTAACATATCCTCCACTATAATCCCAATAGTATCCCCATGATTTATTCCGTGTAACATTGTAAGGAACCATGGGTGCCGGTCCCAACCACATATCCCAGTCGATGGTATCCGGAGCATTTGAATTTTCAGCTTCCCTGAAAGGTGCAGGGCCATTTAACAATTCTCTTACATGTACAGAAACAATATCACCCAATTTTCCGCTTTTTATATAATCCCGTGCTGTAAGGGCATAATCAGCACTTCTGTTTTGAGTACCGCACTGAACGATGCGTTCATATTTCATAGCAGCCTTTATCATCTGCTGCCCTTCAAAGATATTATGGGAGATTGTCTTTTCAACATACACATCTTTTCCAGCCTGGCATGCGCGTATGGTTGCCAGTGCATGCCAGTGACGTGGAGTAGCAATAACCACTCCATCCACTTCTTTATCATCAAATACTGTTTGCATATCGCGAACTGCTATTGGCCGAAAACCCTGGATCTTTTCCAGTTCGGAAATAGCTCTGCCTCCTCGTGTATCATCAACATCACATACGTATTTAATCAAAATATTTTCACCTGAATTGGCAGCTTCCAAAATGACAAGCGTACCGTAATTTCCGGCACCGATTAAGGCAAGTATCACTTTGTCGCTGGCCGATTTGTTACCTGTGACTGAAAAATTGGTTTTGATTTTTTCCCTGTAATCTGGAACTGTACTTGTAACCTCCGGGCCAGCCGGTTGATTGTTTCCGTTATTTGTCCTGTTGCAGGATGCACCCAAAGCCAGTCCGGCAGCACCTGAACCTGTTAAGTAAAAAAATTTTCTTCTCTTCATCTCTTCTTTCTGGTTTTTATTTGTAAAATTCCGGTTCTAATATAACGCAAAATTCCGGTTGATAGTGTACCAAAATGTTCTGCAATAAATTGAATTTCATTAATGTTAACAAAGAGTACCTGAAAATAAAACCAGCAACATCGCGCAACATAATGCTTTCTCTAAAATCAGTGGCCCACAGAAACTGATTCCTGTGGGCCACTTATCTTTTTATTTGCAAACCATATTCTTACATTACCACATAATCCTATAGTTCAGAAATCACACAATTAATTCGGAGGGAATACATCCTGCAACGGGTGACGGAACGGAACTCCCGGACGTGCATCCCACCATACTTTTGTAGTCATAAGATCGCCTCCCATACGTGCAGCAGCTTCCCTGACATTCTCCTCATTTTTCAGGTACTCATCATTTGGATAAGTAAACCTTCTTGGTATCTGACCATTTGTTACCCCAACTTCATTTCCAATCCAAACCCGCGGATAACCTGTTCGTCTGAATTCAGCCCATCCCTGGTGCCCCTGAAAGAACATAGCGATATACTTTTGAGTAATGATTTTTTCAAATTTTACTTCATCGCCTCCTTCATAAACAACCCCCGGGTCATTTAAGAATTCCGTAACTTGAGCCTCCGGAACATTATATTGTTGCATCGACATTTCAATACCTGTATAATACTGTTCCGCTGCATCTTCAGTTGTTATACCAGCAAAAGCAGCTTCAGCACGCAAAAAATGGGTTTCAGCAGCATTAAACACAATGATGTCATAGGTTTCAGCCATCAGGTACGGACCAACACTAGCCACCATATCCTGGCCATAAGGATCTTTTTGTTCCTGGGCAAGCTGAATCGGACGTCCCCGGTAAGATTTCACACTATCAATAGAAGGAGTAAAGAAAACCGGCATCCTTGGATCATCGGTCGGTATCATTACATCGGTAATGGCAAATCCAACAAAAAACGGGGTGTTATTTGTCAGATAGTATTCATATACCATATTGATATTATCCGGATCTTCAGTCGGAGTAGGCTGAAGAGTTGACAACACAGCATTCTGGCTGTTTTCCATAATCATCGGGTCATCAATTACATCGGTAATATGCTCTGCTGCAAGATTAGCATCGGCAAAGCGGGCACGGATAGCCAACCTCATACGCAATGAATTGGCAAAACGTTTCCAGCTGTCTGCATTCCCCTGATAAAGAATATCTGCACTACCGAAAGAAATCTGGTCAGGTTGCGATCCAAGCATCGATGCAGCTTCCTTCAACTCATTCAGCATATCGGTATAGATTTCCTGCTGGGTATCGTATTCAGGCTGAATAATGACATCTTCAAATCCTTTTGCGGCTTGAGTATAAGGAATATCACCGTATGCATCTGTCATCATGTGGTAAATCCAGACTCTCCAGATACGGGCCATTGCTTCCTGATCCGTTTTCTGGGGATCATCACCGACTAAACGTATGATTTCATTTAAATTGATGACATAACTTCTGTACCAGTTAAACGGAGAAGTATAATCAGACGGAGTAAAAAGGTTTCCGCTCGCCTGGCTGGCATAATACTGCGAAAATTCTCCAATTCTTCCACGGGTATCTTCATACGATTGAAAAATCGATTTTTTAAGAACACCTGTAAACAGAACTGCAGACTGAATTTTTTCTTCCGTAAGTAACCTGCGGTCGGTATTGAGTTCTTCAAAATTACCTGTACATGCCCCCACCATGACCAGTATCACAGTTAAGAACATGATTTTTTGGAATATGTTATATAATTTCATAATTTATACTCTTTGATTTGTTAAAAGGATAAGAATAAGTTGAAACCAAAGCTTCTTGTTGCAGGAAGACCTTTAACTTCCACACCCTGTGCATAAGCCTCAGTATTAAATGCTGATTCCGGGCTAAGTCCCATGGTCTTGAATTGAGGATCCCTGTACAGATAAAAAAGATTCCTTCCCACCAGTGAAAATTTGGCACTGGTAAACGGAGTTTGTTCCAAAAACCTGCTCGAGAAAGCGTATCCTAATGAGAATTCACGGAAAACCAGGTAATCGGCATCAATAACCATTGTTTCAGCAATACCTCCCCACGGACCTTGTTCAGCATAATACTGATGGGATAGTATCTGGATATCATTTTGGCGATAGGTTTTATCTCCAATAGTGATGTCACCGTTTGGATCTTCAATAACACCATCAACTGTCAAATCTTCAGGACTTCTTGCTTCGGTGAATTTACCTGTACCTTTGGCCATCTGGTCGTATTTGCTGTAGGAATAAATCTGACCACCCAATCTTAAATCAAGTAAACCACTTAAGGAGAAACCTTTATACCGGAAGGTATTGGAAATACCACCCAGCAAATCGGGTTGAATGTTTCCTAAAACAGACATGGTATCGGCTCTTTGCCATTTTCCTTGCTCACTTACCACAATGGTACCGTCGGCAGCCCGTTTCTTGGCATACCCAACAATATTTCCGTAAGGTTCACCTACACGTGCTTCTATGGTTCCATCCCCACTCAACAGCGTATGGCTGTCAATACCTTCTGCCAATGAAACAACCTGTGATTTATTGTTTGACAGGTTGATGGTCATATTCCATGAGAAATCGCCAATTTCGAGCGGAACAATGTTAAGCATCAGTTCCATACCACGGTTTTGGATTTCACCTGCATTAATAATTCTGTTGCCAAAACCTGTTGCAGCGGAAATTTCAACTGGCAAAATCTGGTTGGAGGTTGATTGATCGTAGTAAGTAAAATCAACACCTAACCGGTTATTGAAAAAGCGTAAATCCACACCAAGTTCATAAGCCCTTGTCAACTCATTTTTCAAATCAAGCAATGGAATTGTTCCGTCAATCCTGGCCATTCGATGTCCGTCGAATGAAACCGCATCATATGAATAGCCACCTAATGTCAGAAATGGATCTGCATCGTTACCTGCTTCTGCATAAGATGCACGAATTTTTCCGAAGGTAAGAATTCCGGGATCAACTTCGAAATTTTCGGTAAAAATATAACTTGCACTTACTGACGGATAAAAAAACGATTGGTTTTCAAGACCTAATGTTGACGACCAGTCGTTTCTGCCGGTAACATCCAGAAATAAAAAGTCTCTATATCCTAACTGTCCCGTAAAAAAGACCGAATTAATTTGCTTTGGTTCATAGTAATTCCGTGGATAAACAATTGAAGCATAATCAATATGATACAAATCGGGGACACCCATATTCTGGCCCCTGACTTCCACCACTTCCTGTTCCTTGTTCAGGTGATTGGCACCCAATGACAAGCTGCCGGAAAAATCAGAAGTTAATTTTCCATTTGCAGATAACAATACATCAAGGTTATCTTCCCTGACATTCCACATGGTATTCCGAACCTGCCCATTTATATTGGCTGCACCCGGTGTTCCGATTGGAATCATGGAAAAACGCCTGTCGGTATAAAAATCAGTACCGGCACGTCCCTGGATGTCTAACCAGTTCGTAAAATTATATTTAACACGGGCCATCCCCATTACACGATCCCTGGTGTCATCGTTTTTATATTTCTCGGTAATCCAGTAAGGATTTAACGGATAGCCTGATTTGTAGTTCTGCATGCGTCCATCTTCCTTTTGATAGTCCCTCATCCAGTCCAAATCAACGCTTCTGGGTAAAATTGTAAGACTGGCCGGAAGGTTAATAAGGGCAACACCATTCTGAACACGATTTTCGCCGGTTTGACGGGTGTAATCCACTTTACCTTCAGCAAATAATTTTTCTGAAATTTGTGAAGAAGCCCTGAATGAAATGGCTTGCCGGGTTAAGGTAGAATTTGGCACAATACTTTGATTGCGCATGTCGGATAATGACAACCTGAAAGTACCCTTTTCACTGCCTCCTGAAACCGCTACCGTGTTGGTTAATGTGGTACCAGTCTGGTAAAAATTCTCAATATTATCGACAGGTTGCGGAGTATAGGATTTTACTCCCCATTCCGGTGCATAGGCATAAGTAATTGGCCTGCCGTCCATTTTACCTCCCCACTGGTCGAGCAGCCAGGAAGGCCATACCATTACTTCCTGTCCATCAATTTCTTTAAAAGTAAAAGCACTGTAATTGTCATCGTAACCTCCACCCCAGGTATTCTGGAAAGTAGGATTCACGCTTGGATTTTCAAAGGTAAAGTTGGAATTTAGCTCTACACCAATTCCTCTTCTCACCTTACCGGTTTTGGTGGTGATTAAAATTACACCGTTTGCACCCCTGGCACCGTATAATGCAGCTGCACTCGGACCTTTCAGAACCGACATGCTTGCAATGTTATCCGGATTAATGTTGCCGATACCATCGCCATAGTCATATCCATCAAAGCTGTTCGGTGCATCAATGGTACGGTTGTCAATAGGAACACCATCCACAACAAACAGTGGTTTGTTGTCTCCAGTCAGTGAACTGGCTCCACGGATAACCACGTAGGAAGAACCGCCGGCACCACCTGAAGAGGACGGGTTAATGTATACCCCTGCCACTTTTCCTTTTAATGAATTGATAACATTAACTTCTCTGGCTTCTGTGAGCTCTTCTGCCTGTATCTCCTGAACAGAATAACCCAAAGCTTTTTTCTGACGTTCAATACCAAAAGCAGTAACCACAACCTCGTCCAATGCTTCAGTTGAAGGTTCAAGTTCTACATTGATTACATCGGATGTGCCTAGCTCCACTGCCTCAGTGGCCATACCAATAAACGAATAAACCAATGTAACTGCACCGCCAGACACTGTCAGGGAATATTCCCCGTCAGCATTGGTCACTGTACCAACGCCGGGAGCGTTCATAACTGTTACCGTTACACCCGGCAATGGCAAACCGTCTGACGCAGAAGTAACAGTTCCTGTGACAGTCCGTTGCTGGGCAAATGCACTACCTGCATTAAAGAGGATTAGTGCGAAGATAATTAGAAAGAAATTTTTCATAAAATGATAGTTTAAGTATGCAATTAAAAACGCAATTTGAATGTTTACATATCAAGAATTATAAATTACTTGTTTTAATCTACTCCGATTTACAAATATTTATTTTTATTTTTCTTGTGCAATAATTAAAAGATAAAATAATTACCATTTTTATGTTTTGAAAGGAAATAAAAGATTATAACATCATAAGAAAGCAAAAAATTTTACTTTAATGACCTTCATTTTTAACACGCGAACTTTCACTCACACAAAATATGGCAAATAAAAATTATAAACAGAAAACGTGAAAAATAGTTTACATCCAACAAATTTAATTTCATTTTACATTAATTTTTATTCCTTCCTTTAATGGTAACATCTCCTAATTTATACCATCCGTCGGGTAATCTGCCCTCAATTGCCAGTTTTATTTTTGGTTCATGTGTGTATTCATCAAGCAGGCCAATTTGCATGGTATACTTTCCATCCGGAATATCATAGGGTATAAATAAAGAACCATCGTAAATGTTATCTCCCGGTAACCATTCTTTTACGCTGGCATCCGTAAAAAAGATTCTTTTATACCGATCATTTTGCAAACGAATTGCCAGTTTATAATTTCGGTAAACCGGAGCAACACCTTTATTCTCCCACCACGAGGTAAAATTCACTTTCTGACCGGCTTCCACAACAGCAGGATAGGTAAACATCTTCAAAACAAACCGGTACCCCATTTTCTTCAGAAACGCATTCACCTGAGGAATGTATTCCTCAGGTACAGCCGACGATTTTCCATTTACAGAAGAAACATGCCATTTCAGTGCCTGGTTAAATATATACGCTGCATCTTCAGGAGTATAATTATGCGTTCTTTTCCAACCGGGAAAAGTGCCGCAGATTTCGAAAGATACCGGGGCTTTTTTCCAGGCATCCTTTAATCCATTTTCTATAATAGAACGCGGATAATAATCGTACATATGTGTCCAGCCGTTTTGATCCTTTGCCCAAAAGCCAAGGTCACCCAAACAGTCGGCACGATAACCGACATCGGCCTTTGAAATGGCATAGCTGTTTGAAAATTTATCGGTCAACATCAGCTTTACAGGTGTATTTTTAAACGAATCGAGATACAAATCTATTAGTGCCATAGCTGTATTCGGTTCCAGTTTATCTGTTCCTCCTCCCTCGCCCCAGGCTCCTACTATTCTCATATCCACACTTTCCAGGGCAGGATGACCATCGTATCTTTCGCCAAAAGCTTTTATCAATTTTCCGTAGTATTCAAGGTACCGGGGATCTTCAGGATCCACAAACCACTTATTAACCGGATTGTTATGCTTAAAATTTGTATCATCGCCAACCATCTCCCTGTACCAGGCAGGTACATCATTACGTTCGGGACTCGAACCATAGGGCATTAAACTCAGCATCAGTGTCTGGCCTCTTTCGCTCGCATATTCCAGCGCCCTGTCAATAATATCCCACCTGTACTTTCCCTGTTCCGGTTCTATAAAAATCCAGTATATCCTTAAATAGGCAACTGTTGTAAACGGATAATGAGGATTTTGCAGGTTTCCCTCCTCATCGGTTAAAAGCTCATAGGGATAATCGGCTAAAAAATCACCGCAATCGTCAATTGCATTTCTCTTATCTCCGTTAAATCGCTGAAAAGTAGTAAACCCAATTCCCGGATTAAAAAGAACACTGTCAATTTCTTTGGGTTTTACTTTAACTATTTGGGCATTGCTTCCCAGATGGAGAACTAAAAGGATTAAAATTAAGGTTTTTTTCATATTATTATTAAATTTAGTTAAAAGTGCACTTTAAATAATTTCATTGCATCGAATGATTTAAAACTTTAAAATCTTCTGATTATAAAACGACTTATTATCAAAAACCGATAAAAAATAAGTACCGGAAGGATGATCGGACAAATCAACAACTGTTTTTTTTTCGAAATCGTTCCTGAAAATATTTTGCCCGTTTATATTTTTAACTTCAAGATTAAGCATTGCATTATAATCTGTTGACAAGTAAATTAAACCGTTTGTAGGATTCGGAGCACAGGAAATATCCAGTTCCTGCTTTTGATATATGAGCGAGGTGCCTGTTGGAATTCCAAAATCAATGGTAACAGAAGATCCACGCATACCGTTGCCAGTAGGTAATGAAATGTTTTTATCAAATTTTGTATCGTTAACTTTAATGGACACATTGATGTTGGATTTTGATTGTGAAGGATCTGAAACAGAAACCAAAGAACCATTCTTCAACATGAGTACACAGGGAGAATCAACCAAAATGGTGCGGTTGCCCTGTGAAAGGGATCCTGCCTGATGGAATACTGCCTGAAGAATATCGGCAGATTTATGAAATACAGCCTGAATTGCTTCGCTATTTTCAAGGATATCAATTTCAGAAAGGTCGTAAGCCTGTGCTTTTTCCCGCGAATCGATGCCGGGTACCACTATATAACTATAGGTAGAATTTTGAGGATTTATTCCATGATCAACCCAAAGTGAGAAAACATTCCCCGATACTGAACTTGTGGAACCGTTGTTATTTATATCATGCCATCTTCCGGTCTGAAGTTTCATGGTATACTTTATATTTTCCTGTTTTGGAAAGAAATACGCGACTTTTCCATTCCGGATGTAATCCAGGTTTGAATTGGCATATACAGCAGAACTTAAGCTTTCTACTTTTTCGGAGTCGTTCTCTACCTCAGAAACATAAGAAGGCTTTTCCATCTTAGCCTGATTAATTGTAGTTCGTACCTCCAACCCACTGTTATCGGTAATTCCGGCACCCAGGCAAACAATTGCATCATCGAAAAAGAACCAGGCTTTTTTCGCTTTCGTAGTTCCTTTATCCTGATCGAGGACAGCGGCACCATGCATTCCGTCTGATACACCGCCAACAAATGAAGTACTGCCGTAATTCCCCCCCCAGTTCGATCTTTTGGGAAATTCAGTAGTATGCGGAAATGTACTTCCCGGGATCATTGACCAGTCCCAGTAAGGCATCATGTTCTTGTATTCCGTTCCATCAACTGAAATAAATGTTGCCCCGTAAGAAAAATAATTGGCTTTTAAATTTTCTCCGTTGCCAGTTTCTGCTTCCGCTGTACGTGTAGAAACATTACGAACAGCAAAAAGAAATCCACTGCGCGCATGTTGCGTATAATCGGATGCCCAATAATGTTTATTAAACTCTCTGATATTGAAGTCGGGTGGTTTAACTCCACTCATCCTGTCCAGGGCATCCTGATACATGGAGTTGTTTGCAGAATCAATCTTGAAGTCAATCAGTGTCTGCAGATAGCTTAAATTTGCATTAAGGGCATTGCCGCGGCTTATCTCCCGCCCCATTACACTAAAATCCCATGAACTTCCCCTGATTGAGGATAGCTGTGTTTCCCTTATAAATCCAATTACTTTACTAAAATTTTCGCTATTTACATCAAATGCAGCAGGTGAACCTGCCAGATAGGAAGCAAGCCTCAGAAGCCCGTTACAAAATACCTTCCCGTAACTGGAAATCTGAATCTGGGGTCCATGATCAAGGTAAACCAAATCTTCTTTGATATTATCTACAAGTACATCTTCAAGTTTATTGCGTGTGTTAATCAATAATGCACTGTCGGCTTTAAGTAATCCCCTGTAAATATAATGCTGTGAAATATCAATGGCATTGGCCCCTGTACTCCACAAGGTAATATCCTTTATTTCCTGTGGATAAAATAAGGAAATTACTTTTTGTTCATCAATACCTTCCTCAGAAGCAGCAGGAATGAAATTTTCAAATTCTCTCATAAAAATAAGGATTTCTCCAAGCTTTTGAGGAAAATCAATTTGGTTGTACCACCAGTTGGGATCCACCGTATGTGAACCGTACCAAAATTCGAGGCCTTTTTTTACCGCATTTTTATAATTTTCATTATTGTAGCGCGAATGGGTAGGTTCAGTTACTGCAGCAGCAATATGCCACAACATTCCCACATGATCTCCTACCTGCCCTGTCCCCACGGAAACCGAGAGTTTGCCATAAGTAACATTATCCCAGCTGCCATCAGCGTTTTGAGAGGATACCCACCCATCCATTGTACCAACATATTTGATCCCCCTTCGTTGATCTTGCTGGATGCGCTGCATTATTTTATTGTAATCAAATGCCTGAGCCTGCACTGAAGTACAAATAAACATTGGAATCATTAAGCCCATCAGAATTCGTTTTATGCGAACCTGTATTTTTCTAAAATCTGCCATAATTCATTTTTATTGTTAGCCTTATTTAAATAAATTTCTCTGTTTATTTTCATATTTTACTCAGCACTCACAGGAAAATTTTCAACAGTGTAGGTTCATTCAGTTCAAATATTTCGGTTTTTTCTTTGCCGTCTTTAGAAACCTTTACTGAGTATGGATCAAACCGTTCCTCCTGGTATTGATTTTTCTTTGTTACTTCTTGCTCATCACCATCAGGAGACCATTCCACCGGCCGTATGGTACTCTGAATTAAAGGCAAAGATACAGTTCCGTCTGTGCCTGCATCGCCTTCAAATATTTTATTTCCGTTTTTATCTGAAACAGTAACTCCTGCATTTTCAGAAGTATTTAAGGTCAATGTCCATAAAACACTGTAATTACTTTTCGATAATGTGCTTGCCCAGTAAACATCGTTATACCTGGCACCTCCAATGAATTCACAATCGAGCAATCCATGTTTGAACACGGATTTGTGCCCGTCGAATTCAAATGTATGGTATTTGGAATAACTGCCCATCTTAATAATTTTGCATTCAATAAACTGGTGGTTGCTTCCCTGTCCGTATTCATCACCGAAACGAACATTGCATATATTGGAAATCAATTCACAGTTTTTATAATACAACGGGAGGTGTGTTGATCTGTCGTTATATGCACCCTGAGTATCCACACATGCCGCTTTTCGTACCTGGTCATCCTGCGCCAAAATTTTAATGACAGAATTCTCACAAACCAGATTTTTGATTGAATAGTCGGAATAAAATTCAGTACCCCGCATTTCTACCTCTCCCCTGCATCTTCCAAGAATAACATTATCGGAGTAGTTCAGGTTTTCACGCTGCTGTCCTCCACTGCTGTAATTCGTGAGGCGTAAACCGGCAAGAACATCCTGTTCTCCCCAGGTTTCAATCAACCTTCTCCCTTTGTTGGGACGCTCAATCATAGTAGTAATGCTTTCCATATGGATAAAATTATGATGAGCCTGTAAATTACTGGTCGACCACAATATCCCGCAACCGTAATATCCGGTCAAAAAAATGTTGTTATTATATACCTGTGCATTACGTTGATGCGGCTGAATGGCAAACGAATTTACCACCCAGCTGTCTACATAAACTTCATTATCGTTAATTTTCTGTGCAACATTCAGTCCATTCTGACGGGTTCGCTTTATCAGGTTATGATGCATCTGTATTTCATTTTCATCATGATTCAAATCACCGGAGCCGGATCCAACAAACCCCATAGAACGGGCACCTCCTGCTCCATGTCGGCTAAACATTTGAGTACCCTTATCCAGACATACATTGTGGTGGATATTAAATTTCCCGAAGGCATTTTCAAAACGCATTCCCCATGTCTGATGCCACCGATATTCTACCGTTATCCCCGCAATTTCAACGTCTTCATACCAGGCAAGTTCAATGTTATTAAACCCTTTTCCCATATTGTTGTACAAAACATCCTGCCGTTCTTTCTCTGGATTCAGCATATTCTCAGCAGCATAATAGTCTGTATTGTTTTCTGCAACTCCCTGTTTCAAAATCCCGTTATATATTTTTAAACCCGATTGCTTTTCTTTACTGCTTTTCCGCCTGATACCGACACCCGATTTTTCAAGAACTGCATGGTTCAGATCCTCAATCAGCTCATTGCCATGGGTAATTGTATGGCCTCCCAGATCAAGCGTTACATTATCTGCAAGTATTTCAAACGCTGTCCGGTCAGCATCAATATCCACCGTAACCACATATACTGAATTTGGCTGGTCCAGCAAATAAGGAGGAGTGCCCAAATCGCCGGGAATATGTATGGCATCAGGAATATCTTTTGTCGTAAAGGTATAATCCGGTGATACGATTTTTTTTCCGCTCTCATCAACCGATACCAAACGGTAATGGTATTCCGTATTTTGCTGAAGAGATTTAAGATAATGCAGGTGATTATAAAAATACCTCTCGGGTAATGCTGTTCTTTCGCCATACGATTCTGTAGGGCCATACTCAACATACGACTTTGACGGGAGGTTTGTTTTCCATGACAGCGTCGCCGATTTTTCCGAAATGTACTCCCAGATGCTGCCTTCTTTTATTACCGGATTATTCCCAAACGTTTCATAAACAACAGGATCAACTTTTGCCCCATAATGGGTCAGGCAAAATTCATTATACAATTCATAGAGTTTTTCAGGATCCACATCAACCGTAAGCTCACCAAAAGCTTTTGCTACTGCATCAGCATGCTCCCGGTTATTTACAGAATCAAGCCCTTCCAAATCAATACGAATAACATTTCCATTAATTTTGATGCCTTTCCCTGCTATCAACTGCTCTTGTCTGGTATTCCAGGAAGCCGTCTGCGCACCTGAAACAGCGCCCGATGCTGAAGCTTCAAAGACTGGGTCCTTCTCTGAGACAATACCTGATATTTCTTCAGCAGTTTTTGCATGCTGCGCATAAGGCATACTGTTTAGCTGATTTGTATCTGAACGGGTATAGTTTGTTCCGCCAGCCGGATCGGTTTCCAAAACGATTACGTAAGGTCCGCGGGCCCAATCAATATCCTCAAAACCCGATATCCCCATCGATCTTTTGCCTGAGCCTATTTCTATACCTGCCAATCCGTTGTCATTGGTAACCGGCGTGTGGGTCTCTGCATATACAACACTTCCCGAATCAGTGCCTTGTAAAATGCTCACTTTCATTCCTATCCGAAGGTTTGTTACCAGTTTATTGTTGCTGTCCCTGATTACAGTCTGATAATTCATTAATGATGGGATTTGAGCCCAAACACTTGCTGTAATCAGTACAGCAGAAAAAAAAGTACATAGTTTTCTCATCATTTGATTTTTTCCAATAGTTATTTTTTTTTAATACTGCGATTCAATAACAGGTAAAATAATGCATGAAGGATACTCCTTACTGTGATATATCACCTGCTGTGCTTTATTCATTGACATTTCAGTCGCCAGGTTATTCCCTGTATTTAAATTTCTGTTGAATCGTGGAAACGAACTGCTTGAAATCTCTACCCTGATTTTATGGCCTGCTTTAAACAAGTTGCTGGTTGCCCATAAATCAATGGAATACGCGTAGATTTCCCCTGGTTCAACATTGGTGGGTTCTTTATCGGGATTCCGATAGCTGGCCCTGATAATTCCTTCACATATCCGTATCGACCTGCCGTCAGGATAAACATCCGTTAATTTGGCAGTAAAATCAGTATTTACAGCAGATGTTGATGCATAAAGCACCACACTGACAGGACCGGTTACCTCAACATCTTTTGTTAACTGAGGTGTAGAAAAAACCAATACATCTTCTCTTTTTTCAATGGAAGTCTGATCATAAGGTCCCATTTCCTGCTTTGAAATTATCGGATCTGCCGGATCATAAGTAAATTCATCTGACGGTTCCTCATCGGGTTTTACCCTGCTTAACCAACCATCCCCATATAACGTATTGGCCTTGCCGCTGCTGTGAAAATAATAATTTGTATAATGCGTACGTTCCAATGGCCATTCATTTTCAAAACGCCATTTATTTGCACCCATAATAAACAGTTTCACCGGAGGTTCCTCCATTATCCCGTTGTCAATTTCCTTCAACTGATTATCAAACCAGCGAAGTTGAAATTCCCTGTTATTGAAAGAAGCTTCTTTACCGAAATCAATTTCCCCAACCTGTTGTTTCCCCCAGCTATGCAGCCACGGTCCTATTAATAATTTCTGTTTTCCACGGATTTCCGGTTCAATATCATCACCTGTCATTTTTAAATAATTATCAATTGTGTTTCCCAACAGGATGTCGTACCATCCTCCAATATTATAAACAGAAGCATTAATATTGGAATAACTGTTGCCAACACGGGTAGCTTCCCAAAATTTGTCGCGTACCGGATGTAAAAGCCAGTCGCGTAGAAATGGAATCCGCCATCCCATTTTTTCATCCATTTTTAGTAGCGGAAGCGACAACAATACACTGTCCATGTGGCTTTGTACCTCTTCATCAGAAATCAGCTTAGGCATTGTCATTTCAATGCTCCACGGCCCCCATAATCCCAGGCGAAATGCGCCATTTTGATAGGCTGCACTGTAGAAATCGGAAAAAGTAACTGCCGGAATCATCGTTTTTAGAAATGGATGCTGGCATGGAGCAGGCATCCATTGGGTAAAACCAACATAGGAACCTCCGGCTGTCCCAATTTTCCCGTTGCACCACGATTGCCGCCCAACCCATTCCTGCATATCACAACCATCGTCAGCCTCCGATTGCAGGGCATAAAACGGACCTTCCGATTCATACCGCCCACGGGTATCCTGCACAATGTAAACATACCCCCGCTGTGCAAAAAAATGCCCTTCCCGGTTGCCATTTCCTCCGTTTCCATAGGGGCTGCGAATCAAAATGACCGGGAAACTCCCGGTCGTATCGGGCCGGTAGATATTTGTCGATAGCCTTATTCCATCGCGCATGGCAACTTTTACATCCAATTCTTCCAAAACCTTGTAACCTTGTTGGGAAACTGATTGTGACTGCGCTACAAAGGACGTTATCACAGCAAAAAAGATAATTAGCAAGGACTTAAAGCTTTTCATGGTATTTGTTCTCAATGCGTTTATACAGGCTTTGTACTCCAGACAGTGTACATTACCAGTTCCTTAAAAATAACTATAAAAAGTGGCATAGTTTGACCCAGATTAGTGGTTATTATCTCATTAAATGAGGTGCTGTTCATTTTCATTTGAATAATTATTACTGTTGGAAGAATTAATTAACAAAAGTGTATCTCTAATTAAACGAATAAGAGCAGTTACCAGAAATTGGATTTGCCAGAAATGCCACCTGCATTTCAGCTATCCGTTCATAACCCTTAACCGGAAGATGAGTAAAATCAGCATTATAGTAATATGGGGCATTCCAATTGTTAAACCCGCACATATAAAATTGATCTAAAACCGGGATATGAAGATCAGCACACACCGCTTTTTGACCTTTTACATAGTCCTCCAATGTGTTCTCTTCTTTAAATAACGGGAGGCTGGTGAAAAAGTAAATTTTTGCATCCGGATTTTTTAATTGCAAAATTTCCACACTTTTTCTTATGCCTCCTGCTTGTGAATATAAGTCTGCAGACCTGACATCGCCAATTGGATTATTTTTTGCCAGGTCATTTGTAGAAGCCCAAAGCACATAAATGTCATGGATATCTGCATTTTCTGCCTGGACTTGTACATTATTCAGAGGATCTTTTTCCTGGATGCCAAATCCAGCCCCTCCGTTTCCATAAGTATATACTTTTAAGTTGAGTTTATCGGTCCAGATATTTTTAGCAGTGTCCGATTCCTTCGTTGAAGATAATGAACCACCAAAAACTCCTACTGATTTCCCATAGTTTGGAGATATTCGTTTAAAAATCTCCCTGGCAGGAGATGGATTATCTTTTTCTTTTGCTGAAGCCTCCATATTTGCAAACAACATAGCACCTAATGTTGTCATTACCGTTTTTGTAAAAAAATTACGCCTTGATAACACATTAAAGAGTTCCATATTCAAAATTCATTTTAGAGTAAATGTATAATTTTCAATAAAAGTATTATAATGTTCATACCCAACTATCGACTCCTGGTTGCACTTCTAAATTATTATTTTCTCCATTTTCTCTATAAATTTTGAATCGAAATCTGCTCCAATACCAGGTGCATCAGGCAATTCCCATTTCCCCTTTCCTTTATACTGAATTCCGCCAATTACAGGATCTTCAGCATGGGCAAAGGAAGAATCAATATCAAAATGTACGATGTTATTTCTCGCAGCCACCAAATGAGTTAATGCAGTCAGTGCATAGCGGCTTTCCGACATGCACCCTACCTGCGATTTGATTCCGGCTGCCTCACCAACTGCAATAATTTTTAATGCATTGTGGATTCCGCCACTCTTCGAGAGCTTAATATTAAAATAGTCACAAGCTCCCATACTTGCCAGTCGAAAAGCATCCCGATGATTGAACACCGATTCATCTGCCATTATTGATATAGGGCTGTTGTTTCTGACCCTTACAAGATCACGATTGTTCCAATGAGGGATCGGTTCCTCGCAATGCTCAATATCAAACTTTTCCAAGGCCTTAAGTGTACGAATGGCTGTAATGGTATCCCATCCCTGGTTGGCATCAATCCGCAGCGGGATTTCATAACCTACTGCATCCCTGATGGCTTTAATCCGGGCGATATCCTCTTTTTCATTTGTTCCCAATTTTACTTTAATTGCAGGATAACCTTCTTCTTTATAGGAAAGGGCATCCTTTGCCATTTTCTCAGGCGTACCCAGATAAACCGTCATATCCGTATAGATCTCCCTTCCATTGCCTCCGCCAAGTAATTGATACAACGGCATTTCAGCTCTTTTTGCCAATATATCGTACAAGGCCATATCAAAAGCACTTTTAATTGTATAATTGCCGGCAATTTCCCGATCTATTTCATACAACCGTTCTTCAATAGCTAGAGGATTCTTCCCTTTTATAACAGAAGCCAGATGCCTGGCTATTTCAAATTCAGAAGCCTGCGTTTCCCCTGCTATCTGCCTTAAAGGACTCGCCTCGCCAATCCCTGTTAAGCCGGAGCCGGTATGAATCTTAACCAGGATGTTTTCTGTTTTGTAAATCGCACCCAGCGAAATGAAAACCGGTTCTTTCAGGGCGATATTCAATTTAATTATTTCAATTTTTTCAATTTCAATACGATTCATTGTTATTGATTTTATATTTTTATTAATACCTCATTAAAAAATTGCCTGCATGAAAATTCCCATCAGGTAACCTATATAATTCCCAATCACATAACCCCAGACGCCCAGCATCAGCGATGAAAAAATGAGATTGTGCCAGTTTTTGGAAATGGCAACTGCTACCCCGCTCATCGGACCTCCGGAAGTAACTATGGCAGCCAGCGCCAACTCCTCCAATTCGTATTTGAACACTTTCCCAAGACCAAACGTAACCAAAAAGTTAAAAAACAGAATGATTGTACAAAACAAAATCATAACAGGTGCTTCAAGTATTACTTGCGAAATACTTGCCGGAAGACCTATCATAACAAAAAATAAAAAAATAAAAAAAGTGCCCAGTTCTTCATTCCCGGCTATACTATTCGCAGTCTTAGGCATTATAATGGGAAATAAAACCGAAAGGGTGGTAAGTATCAGATACTGTTGTCCCAACAACATTTTCACGAGAAAAGGCATATTTTCAGCATTAAAATAGCCGCTGATTTTTACCGACAAAAGGGAAATAAAAAAAGCGATGGACAATGATTTTCCAATATCGACCAAACCAATGGGTTTTGGTTTCCAGTAATCATTGTTAACCGTACCGTTATTTGTTCCCGTAATTTCCACCGTTTTTTCAGTGATGGGGAAAAACCGTCGTACAATGGCCATTCCCGGCAACGTAATAAGAAATAAAAAATATACAATCATGACTCCATTATCGGCAACAAGCGTTGCATTTACGAGGTCAGGTGGGGGATTAAACATGGAAACCACCGATACAAAATTCACAGAACCTCCAATATAACTGGCAGTCATTGCCGGCCCAATTAATTCCAAATCGTTAATAAAGGTTTGCAATACTGCCACGGCAATAATACTTCCTATTACAGTACCCAGTGCACTTATATGAAATGCACCGGCAAAACGTCCGGTTTCCCTAAAAATCTTCCGCACATCTGTTTTCATTAATAACAGGGGAATAACCAGCGGTACGATGTAATTCCATACAATATCGTATGAAGGAGATGCTGCAGGCATCAATCCGATATTTGAAACCAGCATTCCCAGAACAATAGCAACAGCGGCTCCTGTAATTTTCTTGACAATCAGAAATCTTTGTTCAAGATATAAACTAAAAGCCGCAGCACCAACTAAAAAAGTCCAGATAACCCAATGGTCATCCGGAGAAATTATGCTATTCATCTAATTCAATATAAGCTTGCGGATATTCTCCAAAAACATTTCCGTCGAATTCAATATCAGCAGTAACAATATGAATTCCCTTTCCCGCAGATTTTTTACTTTTAACCCTCACCGGAAAATCTTTCGTTTCACCGGGATTAAGTTCATAATCAAATCCTTCATTCTCAAAAACAACATCGCCGTAACCTGTCACTTTAAACCTGCCCGAAACTGTTTTGCCTGTATCGTTTTTCACCCGAAGAACTATTTTTGTCTGCTGCCCGGCTTTCATTTTTGTCCTTACAGGATAAAAAGATGCCCAGTAAGGATCAAATCCCAAATTCTGGTCCGGAGGCGGCAAAAGAGAACGTATGGCATCGGTGGTTTCAATTGACCAGTCTAAAAATTCGTATTTATCGTTTGGTGAAACAGCAAAAACATTTGAATGAGCCGGCAAACAAATATAAGGACTTGCCTTCACAAACGATTGTGCTGTTTTTATTATGGCAGTGGAAAGTGAGAGGCCATTATAGCAATGAATCGGGGACCTCAACTTTCCATCTTTGGTGTATCCCAATCCGTCGGCAACAAGGTAAAAATCCAAACCGTCTGCCTTAGCCAGAAGTCCCATTTGCTGACGGGTATGAACCGGATGATGGAATACTTTAAATGTATAACCTCCCCATGAAAAGGTCTCTTCTTCTTTCAGTATCCGGTCAATCCCGATACTTTTCCCTGTCCAGCAGGTTGTGGGAAAACGCTCCGGATGTTCAAGGTGTTCAGCCAGGCCTTCCCAAACCCAAACTTCAGCTCCTTCCAAACCGGCAATTTCAGTAATTCCGTCAATATGATCGTAATGCCAATGGCTGGGAATAATTACGGCAATACGTTTAAACCCGAATTTTGCCTTAGCTTCCTTCAACCTTTCCGGTGAAAACTCTTTTCCACAATCAAACAATAATGCTTCTCCATTTTCCGATAGTATAATCTGAGAGGTACTTCCACCATCCTGTATTACATGTTCCGAAACCTGCACAAACTGACTCCAGTTCCACCGTCCGGCCCTCTTATAACCAAATGCCTCCCTGACCTTTTCCAGCCGGGCAAGAAGTAAATCCAAATGTTCCTGCGGGTTGTTCATCACTTCTCCGTGAGATGGCAACAACACATCAGCATTCAAATTTTTTATCTTTGCAAGTGAAACCAGGGAAGAATCAACGCCAGGGTTTTGCAGATAAATCCACTGCATGCTGTAAAAATCCCGAACATGCCCTCCACTCATGATTAGGTCACCCGTAAAACAAAACTTTCGATTTTTTACTTCCGCAACAAAAGAATTGCTGCCTTTTGTATGACCCGGTGTATTTAGGGTTGTAATGCTGTATCCATTCCAGTTGAAAACTTCCCCATCGGTCAGTTTTTTATCAACACCCGGTGTTTCAAACGGAGCCATCCGGGTGCCCCAGCCAGGCAACTCACCGTTCAGTAAAAATTTTTCCGGAAATGCAAAAGGAGCCCTCTGCCCGGGAGTATCCAACAGGTGTGCTTCCTGTTCACCAATGGCAATTTTAGCCCCTGCCTTTTTTAACCTTAAACTTCCTTTAGTTTGATCGCGATGATAATGGGTATGAAAAATCCAATCTATTTTTTCAACTCCTAATTCCTTCAAATAATCTGCAATTCTTCCTGAGCCGGAATCGATAAGTATGGCCGATGTCCCCGATTTCAGAACATACACATTGCAGATATCCTGGAAAAGAAATACATCGGGGGCAATTTCTTTAAATGTATATTCTGATATGATGCTTTCTTCCGACTTTACCTCCTGCAAAATACCTGAAAATAAAACAGCAAAAAGGAGCGTTATCAGAAATTTACCCAATATTTTCATTTAGCTTTCTATAACAACCTTGTGCTCTGGACCTGAAACTCCGGCATAATTCACTGCCCTGAATATTAACTCATATTTTTTATCCCTCAGGTCTATCTTTACTTCAGAATCCACCGTTTCCCATTTATCTTCCGGTAGTTTTTTCATCTGGTACTCTTTAAACCCGGGTGTATCGGAAATCAGGTGAATCCGGGCAGTATTTTCATTTATCTCAACACCCGATGCTATGGTATTTGGAGTGAAATAAATTTCATTAATATCTTCAACTACACGCAGGCTCTCAGGACTTCCATATACCCAGTGAGGCTTTGTTCCTCTAATCCAGGTATTATTCTTATAATAGGTATCGCCATACATGATCAGTAAAACGTTGTGATTGGGATAATCCGTGAACATATTGGTAAAGGCATCCCATGTAACCCAGGTATAGGTTTGGGCAAACTCCTTTTTCGACATATCCACCTCATCGTCGTAATCCAGCGGGGTCCTTCCAACTCCTTTCACCATTTGAATATCGGCAGCTTCATTTTTAAGGTACTCATTTCGTATTTCCACTGCTGAAAGGGGCACTCCGTCTTTCTCGAAATGATGATCGTATTTGGCATCCAATAAAAACCACTTGTTAAACGTGTTGCTCCATACTTCATTTGTTCCGTGGTGTTCAAAACGTGTGCCCTGTACTCCTGGTCCTGCTCCCAATGACCTTGTCACATATCCCATAGCAGTCATAACCGCATTTTGCACCCTCATATAATGACCGCAATGATATCCCTGGCCTTTCATTGCATAATCCAGTATGAGTTCCACATTTCCCTGACCTGGATAAGGATCTCCGTAATCCTCAATGGGAATAACCGATTTTATCCAGTGCCTGAGCATCAGGATCCGTTTAAATTCATCGGTTTCACCATGAAAAATGGTGTCAAGCCGGTATTTGGTTATTAAATGTTCTGCCTTTGCAGATGACATATCCTCAAAAGCTTCAAAAGCTTTATTTGGTTTGTATACAGGATTCTCAACTTCAACGGTATGATAATTCTTCTGGCCGCAACCTGAAAGAAGAATAAAACCTGCAGCAAATATACATGCTGTTAGTATTCTGAATATTCCGAAACGATTTTTCATGCTTCCACTTTAAAATAATTCCTACTCAATTTGTTTTTACCGGCGAACTTATTTGCTGTCTATTGTAATCTTATGTTCGGGACCTGCAATACCGGCAAGATTAACTGCCCGAAATACAAGATCATATTCTGGTTTTTCCAACTCCAGCCGAAGAATTGAATCTACCTTAACCCATTCCTTATCGGGCCCGGCTTTCATCTGATATTCCTTTAATCCCGGCGTATCTGAAACCAGCTTTACAGTGGCAACAGTTTCTTCGATTTCAACCTCCGATGCTATGGTATTTGGTGTAAAATAAATTTCTTCCTCATCCTGAACCAGCCTCTGATAAACAGGTTTGGCATAAATCCAGGCAGGTTCTCCTCCCCTGTACCATATATTGTTTTTGTAATAATCATCGTCGTACATTATTAACAGGGTTTTTGACTCTTCGGGCCAAATGGTAAACTTATCGTTATAAGCATCCCAGGTAATCCATGTATAAGTTTGTATGAATCGTGATTTAGGCCTCTCCATTTCCTCATTAAATTCTTCAGGAATGCGATCCGGTCCTTTAACCATCAGAATATCGACACCTTTATTTTTTAAAAATTCATTTCTTACCTCCAGGGCCGAAAGCGGAATGCCATTTTTCTCAAAATGATGGTCGTATTTGGCGTCCGACAGAAACCACTTATTGTATTTATTCGACCAGATTTCATTGATCCCATGATGGCCATCGTTGACTCCTTTTACTCCGGCACCTGCACCAATTGTCCGGCATACATATCCAAATGAACTCATCACCGCATTCTGTACCCTCATGAAATATCCGCAATCGTATCCCTGACCCTTTAATGCATAATCAAGAATCCGTTCAACGTTTCCTTCTCCCGGATAATGAGAAGCATAATCCAATATTGGAATAACCGATTTGATCCAGTGCCTGAGCAGCAACATCCTCTTAAATTCATCGGTTTCTCCCTTCATAACCGTATCTAACCTGAATTTGGAAATTAAATGAGCTGTTTTTGGAGTTGCCATTTCATCAAACGACTGAAATACCCGGTTTGGTTTATAAACAGGGTTCTCCACATTTTTTTTAAAATATTCCCTCTGATTGCAGCTCCAGAAAAAAACAAGAATAATTCCAGTTAAATACAGCGGAAGTTTGTGCATCTGTTTTTTGTACAACAACGAACCATTCATTTTTTTATAAATTAAATTCCTGAACGAGATTACTTGCTGTCGATAACTATTCTATGCAGAGGTCCTGACACTCCAGCAAGATTAACGGTCCGGAATGCCAGTTCGTACTTTGGCTCTTTCAGTTCCATTTCAAATTTGGGTGCAACCTGAACCCATTCATCAGCCGGTGATGCTTTCATCTGGTATTCCTTCAGGTTGGGTGTATCGGAAATTAATTCAATTGCCGCTTTGTTACCCTCGATTTTAACTTCCGATGCAATGGTATTGGGTGTCCAGTTAATGGCATCTTTGTCGCTGACCTTAATCAGATATCCAGGCTGACTGTAAGCCCAATGCGGTTTGTCGTCTCTTATCCAGGTATTGTTCCTGAAGAAATCATCCTCATACATAATGTTAATTTCATCGTGCTTTGGCCAAACGGTATACATGTTTCCGTTAGCGTGAAATGCTATCCAGGTATATGTCTGGGCACTTCGCTCTTTCTTTGTTCCGGTTTCAGGATCCTCATCAATGACCGTCCTTGAAGGCCATTTTACTTTAACAATATCTGCTGCTTTGTTTTTTAAGTATTCTTCTCTGACCTCCAAAGCCGATAATGGAATCCCGTTTTTTTCAAAATGATGATCGTATTTGGCATCCGATAAAAACCACTTATTGTAATCGTTTAACCATACTTCATTAATGCCGTGATGTCCGTCAGGTCCTCCTTTTACTCCCGGTCCGGCACCCAGTGTACGGGTCACATAACCGTAGGAATTCATTATGGCATTCTGAATCTTCATATAATGCCCGCAATGATAGCCCTGCCCTTGCATGGCAAAATCCAACATTTTTTCCACATCGTTATCTCCCGGATAGGGATCACCAAAATCGTTGATTTTTACTTTCGATTTGATCCAGTTCCGAAGAAGTAAAACTCGCTTGAATTCATCTGTTTCCCCATGAAACAGTGTATCAAGCTGATACTTTTCCCTTAAATGACTGAATTTTGGTAAATTTAAATCTTCAAACGATTTAAATACAACATTGGGCTTATAAGGAGGATTCTCAACTTCTGCCTGGTAATACTCCCGGTTGCTGCAACCCGATAACAACACAATTAAAAATAAAAATAATATTTGTTTACCTTTCATTTCATTATGATTATAATTCTTGTAAAAATAAAAAGTTTTAGTTTCTTCACAAAACCTTATGAATTATAATTTTTTTTTAATTTTGAAATTCTACGTTTGACTTGAATTCTATCTATGGATAATCCAATTTTAATGACATCGAAGGAACGCTTTATTGCAGCACTGGAAAAAAAAGTTCCCGACCGGTTACCTGTAACCACCCATCATGTTATGCCATCCTTTCTTAAAAAATACCTGAATGGCTTTTCAAATCAGGATTTTTTTGAAAAGTTTGGATTGGACCCTATTAATTGGGTAATGGCCTACGATTACTCGCCGGAAAAGGGGGAATATTACGATCCGGAACATACCGAAATGGGTTTTTTGGAAGCACGAAGAGTTGTATCCGATAACTGGAAGGTTAAAATTGAAAAATTGGATGGCTATACCTATCCCACCGAGAAATTTAATATTATTACCCCTGCCAAAACGTTATCCATGACTTTACAGTCGGATGCGCATTCCGCATGGATACGGGAAAGGCTTATAAAGGAAAAATCAGATATTGACATTCTGTCAAAATACATGACCTGGCCAAAATGTAAGACAGACGAGATTAATAAAGCTGCTGATGAATACGGAATGAAGGGACTGATCCGGGGACATATAATGGCATTCGAAGGATTCGGCCAGCCCGGATGCTGGCAGGATGCAGCCTGCCTGTACGGCATTGAAAACCTGATTATGGCAACATTTGAAGACCCCGGTTGGGTTCACAGCTTTCTGCACATCCTTAAGGAAAGAAAGAAATTCTATATTGAATCGCTGAAAGGTGCCCGCTACGATTTGCTTGAACTGGGAGGGGGCGATGCCTCTACAACAGTAATTTCACCCGATATTTTTAATGAGTTTGTTGCTCCCTACGATGCTGAATTAATTGAAACAGCTCATAAAGCCGGGCAAAGAATTGTTTATCATACCTGTGGGGGAATGATGCCTATACTGGAAGATATTGCTGCAATGAAACCCGATGCCATGGAAACTTTCACCCCGGTGGATATGGGCGCCGATGTGATTTTAGGAGAGGCAAAAAAACGAATCGGCGACAAGGTATGTATGATTGGCGGTTTCGATCAGTTCCATTATTTTAACGGGTGCAGCGAAAAAGAAGTACGGAAAGAAGTAAGGCGGTGTTTTGAGGAGGCAGGTGCAGGAGGAGGATTTATCCTTTCACCTTCCGATCATTTTTTTGATGCCGATTTGAACCTGATACAAGCTTTTGCCGACGAAGCACGCAAATGCACCTACTAATATCTATTAAAAATTAATTAAATATTGGTCATTACTCCAATTCTTCATCTGAAATAACTTCTCAGTTGGAAAAAGCTGTACATAAATGACAAAAAAAATAAAGAACAAAATTTTCAAAGTTTTATATAAATTCCATATTTACGGAGGATTGTTCAGTTCAGCATTTTTTATAATTATCGGAATAACTTCCTTAAAATACAACCACCCTTCCCTTTTTAAAAATGATGATTTCAGGGAAGAAACCTACTATCATCCTTTTTCCTTTACGTCCGACAGCACCAGTTTAATTACTGCCCATGCAATGGACAGCCTAAAAATATTTGGGAACCTGCCCTGGTGGCTGCAGGGAAGAGATGCAGAAAATAATTTTTGGTTCCAGGTAATGAGGCCCGGCAAGCAATACCGCATTGTGGTACTGGAAAAGAAGAATCAACTGATGGTAACCGAACGATCGATGGGGGTAATGCAGGCCCTTGCAGGAATGCATGTGGCTACAGCGGGAAATTTTAATTCCTTTGCTTTCTCCGTTTGGAAAGCCTACGCTCATGCAGCAGTAATCGTAGGATTGCTGTCGTTGGTTCTCAGTTTGTATTTCTGGCTGAAAAAATCCAGGCTCAAAAGGTGGCACTGGATAAGCACAGGTTCTGTTTTCTTAATTTCCATTTTCTACATTTTATACATATGGCTGATCGGTTAAAATTCAGAAAAATACTAAACAAACTGCATCTGATATCCAGTATGGTATTGTTTGCATTCCTGCTCATGTATTTTGTTACGGCCTTTATTCTTATCCGTCACAACTGGTTTCCCCAATCAACGCCTGAAGTAACGAAACAAACGGTTCCCTTTAAACTGAACCAGCAAACCACCGGTTATAAATTCCTGGCAGATCCAATAAAAGAGTACCTGCAAATAACAGGAAGAACCGATGAGCCTTTTCAACGAAAAGACAGTTGCTGGATTTACAATGTTTACCGCCCGGGAATAAGTCATCACATTGTCTTAAATAAGGAAACGGAAAGCCTGACGGTAACCACAACCAAGCAGCTTACCTTAGTCCGTATTGCAAGCAGGCTCCATTTAATGCGGCACTACAAGGGGGGCATAAAATATTACATCTGGGCATTCCTGTACGATTTGGCAGCCGTTTCAACACTGGTTTTTGGAATATCCGGAATCCTTATCTGGATTAAAATGAAAAAGGCATATAAGAATGGGGTGTATTACCTTCTTTCCGGAATTGCAATATCAGCGGCAGTATTAATTTACCTGGTAATGTAATCGATTCAGCCCAACAGGCTTTTTCGTTAAATCTTTCAACCTTTCTAAAATTAAAGGCTTAGAACATTCCACTGAATTTCATTCCACAGTAGGTGCAGCGGTTTCCGAACCGCTGATTGAATATTATTCCATTTTTACATCAAACCAAAAAGTTTCAATCCTTCTTATATTGGATAATGGTCTGGAAGGTCCCAGCGCTTGGTTTATCATATATATGCAGATTTGTTTCAATCCTTCTTATGCTGGATAATGGTCTGGGAGCATGTTTTTAGACAGCTTAAAAGTTCTTACCTTTTTAGTTTCAATCCTTCTTATGCTGGATAATGGTCTGGGAGATTTGATCCTCCTGATTAACTGTTTTCTTTTCAGCTATGTTTCAATCCTTCTTATGCTGGATAATGGTCTGGGAGTAATTATTTGAATAATGCAAATATATTAACGTATATTTTGTTTCAATCCTTCTTATGCTGGATAATGGTCTGGGAGATTTAGTTACAAAGCTATTAAGTCAAAAGATAGTAAGTTTCAATCCTTCTTATGCTGGATAATGGTCTGGGAGAATTATTTGAATAATCCATATATATTAACGTATTTTTTGTTTCAATCCTTCTTATGCTGGATAATGGTCTGGGAGAGAATTAAAACGATTTGCCCGGTTTAATGCCATAGGGTTTCAATCCTTCTTATGCTGGATAATGGTCTGGGAGATTACTCATTTGAAGGAATATTCCCTATATGTATTTATGTTTCAATCCTTCTTATGCTGGATAATAGTCTGGAAGCAATGTACCGATCAAGATTTGACAGGAATAAATCATGTTTCAATCCTTCTTATGCTGGATAATAGGGCTGGAAGAAATTGTACACCTATCCGTTTGGCATGGAAATCAGTGTTTCAATCCTTCTTATGCTGGATAATAGGGCTGGAAGTTCGAATTGACATAAGTTCATAGCAGTCACATGCTTATAGTTTCAATCCTTCTTATGCTGGATAATAGGTCTGGAAGAGATGCACACGTGTAAATCGGTGAACAACATGCATGCATGGTTTCAATCCTTCTTATGCTGGATAATAGGGCTGGAAGCAACTTTTTCAGATATCTCTTACATTTGTCTGTCGAGTTTCAATCCTTCTTATGCTGGATAATGGTCTGGAAGTAGAAAGGTTGATCTTAACAAATAATATCTGGATAGTCTGTTTCAATCCTTCTTATGCTGGATATAGGGCTGGAAGAATTTATAGACTTGACCTTTATCGGCTTTTCACTTAGGGTTTCAATCCTTCTTATGCTGGATATGGGCTGGAAGTAATTGATAAGTTCTAACACTTGGTCTATACTCTGTGTTTCAATCCTTCTTGTGCTGGATATAGGGCTGGAAGATGTCTTTGTATAAACTGTTGTGCTTATCAGGCTTAATCACGTTTCAATCCTTCTTGTGCTGGATATAGGGCTGGAAGTAATCGATCGACTCAGCACCATGCTTGCAGCTTTCGGCAGTTTCAATCCTTCTTGTGCTGGATATAGGGCTGGAAGTACAACCTTTAGCCTGTACACTGCAATTTATGACATTTGTTTCAATCCTTCTTGTGCTGGATATAGGGCTGGAAGTTATCAGCTGTTGTACCTGTGTACTGATACATCCTTAGTTTCAATCCTTCTTGTGCTGGATATAGGGCTGGAAGTTAATTCAGACGAAAGCGACGTCGTTAAACTGTTTCAATCCTTCTTGTGCTGGATATAGGGCTGGAAGAACGATTGCTATTACTTGATAGTTTAACTCGAGTTTCAATCCTTCTTGTGCTGGATATAGGGCTGGAAGTTGATTCGATAGTATGCAATTTTGATGTCAATTGTTTCAATCCTTCTTGTGCTGGATATAGGGCTGGAAGTCAGCAGCATTTCCATGAATTGCCATTATACATTCGTGTTTCAATCCTTCTTGTGCTGGATATAGGCTGGAAGTCGTTTGAATTGGAACGTATTAGTCTCATCTTACTGTTTCAATCCTTCTTGTGCTGGATATAGGGCTGGAAGTACGAAGTTAGATATTGCCTGAGTAATGCAAACTGAGTTTCAATCCTTCTTGTGCTGGATATAGGGCTGGAAGCCATGAGATAACCTTCGAACGCTTACTGATTCGTTGTTTCAATCCTTCTTGTGCTGGATATAGGGCTGGAAGTGATACGATCGCTATCCTCGGCATGGCATTCAGCAATATGTTTCAATCCTTCTTGTGCTGGATATAGGGCTGGAAGATCTATACGCAATTTCAGACTGTAGTTAGACATTGAGTTTCAATCCTTCTTGTGCTGGATATAGGGCTGGAAGACTTATGGCTAGTACCTCAGTGACATTATCGTTAACGATGTTTCAATCCTTCTTGTGCTGGATATAGGGCTGGAAGTCATGAGCATTGCACGAAGTCTGTTGACGGATCAGGTTTCAATCCTTCTTGTGCTGGATATAGGGCTGGAAGCATGATCAATTTATAGCCGTATTTGCAAATACATTGTTTCAATCCTTCTTGTGCTGGATATAGGGCTGGAAGCATACACTACATGTCGATATCAATGATATCATTAGTTTCAATCCTTCTTGTGCTGGATATTGGGCTGGAAGATTTAATGCTTAACTTATGTCAGACATATCATGATGTTTCAATCCTTCTTGTGCTGGATATAGGGCTGGAAGAGCAATGTAGCGGCATTAAAGATCGATCACAGCTTCAGTTTCAATCCTTCTTGTGCTGGATATAGGTCTGGAAGTACTGAATGCTAACATAATTCTTCAGATTACATATTTGTTTCAATCCTTCTTGTGCTGGATATGGGCTGGAAGTTCGAAATCGCAAGCTGATCAATTCTTAACGATTCATAGTTTCAATCCTTCTTGTGCTGGATATGGGCTGGAAGATCGTAGCTTCAGCATAACAGTCAGTGTACATACTGTGTTTCAATCCTTCTTGTGCTGGATATGGGCTGGAAGATTAGATCACTACTATCTGCAACGGTATAATTGCTAGTTTCAATCCTTCTTGTGCTGGATATTGGTCTGGAAGATTCTGCATAGTGAAATCATCTGATCAGACTTCATGTTTCAATCCTTCTTATGCTGGATATTGGTCTGGAAGAGTTCTTACATCCCGTATTAGCTATGTTACATGAACTTGTTTCAATCCTTCTTATGCTGGATATTGGTCTGGAAGATAGTTTATTGACATTATACGAGTTATCATTATTCAGTTTCAATCCTTCTTATGCTGGATATTGGTCTGGAAGTTATTGCAGTTATTTGCGATTCAGTTGACAGCTTGACGGTTTCAATCCTTCTTATGCTGGATATTGGTCTGGAAGAATTGCTAGGCAGGCATCTATCCACCTCAACAAAGCATGAGTTTCAATCCTTCTTATGCTGGATATTGGTCTGGAAGTGCATAGTCTTGCAATGTTTCTGATGCAACATACGATTGGTTTCAATCCTTCTTATGCTGGATATTGGTCTGGAAGACAGGAACTTACGATGATTGCAGTGCATGATACTGATATGTTTCAATCCTTCTTATGCTGGATAATGGTCTGGAAGTATTCATCTGCTAATTCATACAGTGCAATTGTCATGGGTGTTTCAATCCTTCTTATGCTGGATATTGGTCTGGAAGATCAGCATGCTTTAACGACCTGATACAGACTGATTAGTTTCAATCCTTCTTATGCTGGATAATAGTCTGGAAGACTGGTCATCGATTCACATGTCAGGTTATTGATTACAGTGTTTCAATCCTTCTTATGCTGGATAATAGTCTGGAAGAATTAATGAACGATTACATCGCTATCATGTTAGTATAGTTTCAATCCTTCTTATGCTGGATAATAGTCTGGAAGAAGCATGTCTCAGAATACAATGCACGTAAACTAACTGAGTTTCAATCCTTCTTATGCTGGATATTAGTCTGGAAGATTACTTGACACGATAGCTTCAATATTCTGTGCAGTGTTTCAATCCTTCTTATGCTGGATATTGGTCTGGAAGCATTGCATACCGCTTCTACAATCCCTTTAGACGATTAGTTTCAATCCTTCTTATGCTGGATAATAGTCTGGAAGATATAGATTTCACACTGATGTAATACGATTGTTGACAGCTAGTTTCAATCCTTCTTATGCTGGATAATAGTCTGGAAGAATGTTACAGACGTATATGGTAAATGCAATGTACCTAGTTTCAATCCTTCTTATGCTGGATAATAGTCTGGAAGAATTGCCATTGGCTTGATAAATGCCTAACATCTAGTGTTTCAATCCTTCTTATGCTGGATAATAGTCTGGAAGTATTAATTAGCTGTCAATATCGCATGATATACATTGTGTTTCAATCCTTCTTATGCTGGATAATAGTCTGGAAGTAAAGACAGTAATACTCAACTGCATGTGATAACTATCGAGTTTCAATCCTTCTTATGCTGGATAATAGTCTGGAAGTACTTCTTACTGATTTCAATAGTTAATACTTGCAATTCTAGTTTCAATCCTTCTTATGCTGGATAATAGTCTGGAAGATTAGAACAATTGATCTACACTATGTCAGATATCATCGTTTCAATCCTTCTTATGCTGGATAATAGTCTGGAAGTTCCGCAACTTAACTGCGATGTAACATTTGCATGAGTTTCAATCCTTCTTATGCTGGATAATAGTCTGGAAGATGAACTGAGAAGCTGAACAGTTTATCTGAGTTTCAATCCTTCTTATGCTGGATATTGGTCTGGAAGCCTGATCAAAGCTTCTTCAGTAACCTGTAGCAGTTTCAATCCTTCTTATGCTGGATAATAGTCTGGAAGATTGTAGTGACTAATATTACAGCTGTACGTTCCTAGTTTCAATCCTTCTTATGCTGGATAATAGTCTGGAAGATGACGCTAATTCAATTTCTATTTACTGGATTATTGTGTTTCAATCCTTCTTATGCTGGATAATAGTCTGGAAGTGATTTGCCGAATTTCGATACTTGCGACGCATAGCTAGTTTCAATCCTTCTTATGCTGGATAATAGTCTGGAAGAATACATGTAGGTTTATACAATGTTTAGATATTCACGTGTTTCAATCCTTCTTATGCTGGATAATAGTCTGGAAGTTGTGATCAATATAATGTTTAATTCATTGATTACTGTGTTTCAATCCTTCTTATGCTGGATAATAGTCTGGAAGCATATGCACACATCTCTGAATCGGAGTGGCATCTAGTTTCAATCCTTCTTATGCTGGATAATAGTCTGGAAGATCAGAGTCTGCCAGTACTTCAATCTTAAATACTGGTTTCAATCCTTCTTATGCTGGATAATAGTCTGGAAGATGCAATTGTTTCAATGTCAAACTGTTTGTTGTAGTGTTTCAATCCTTCTTATGCTGGATAATAGTCTGGAAGTACTGCGGAAGTGATAAATTAATAGTTTCAATCCTTCTTATGCTGGATAATAGTCTGGAAGAAGCTCGATCTATTTCAGATATGTTTCAATCCTTCTTATGCTGGATATTGGTCTGGAAGTCGTAACTTAATATCATGGTACTGAATACCAGAACCATTGCAAATATAATTTATTTATTATTATCATTATTTTCAATCATGTCAAAGAACCTTTTATATGTATTTTTCTTTCATTTCCGAAAGTATATCCTATTAACTTACATGCAATACGCCTAATTCTATTCATAGCTAAAATAAATCTACACCCGTTAATCCATTTATTTTATGCAAATGTTTCTGTATGTACAGCCGATACAACGTTGTTTAAATCTGGTTGCCCCTGGAAAATGATTATTCTCAATCACGTTAATTACATCTTTGCATACCTGCTTTATCTCTGCCTTTGCCTTCTCATCAATAGCTATCTCAATCAGCTTATTTGATGAACGGGTATAAACCAGAAATCCCTTATCCACCTTTTTTTGAAAATTATCTTCAATCAAAACCGCATAACATTCCAGTTGAGTACGATAAGTTTCATAAATCCTTCCTTCAAATTTAGCAAATTTATAGTCGAGTGGCGCCATTGTTCCATCTTTTAACAGCAAAACTTCATCAATTTTTCCACGCAACAAAGTATTCGTCAAATATTGGTCAATATGTTTTTCAACCACACCTATTCTCTTTCTCAGATATTCTTTATTTTGCTCCAGCTTTTGCTCGATGAACCTGTCTTCCCTTCTCCACTTTATAATGCCTTTCTTCATATTGAGGAATGCGCAGCACATATTCAAAATAAGTAAACCGGGGACAATAGAGGTATTCAATGATATGTGATGGTGTGACTGACATCAGAAAAACAGTGATTTAACTTCGTCGGTTACCAGTTTTTTATCGAAAGCCTGGCCCAACAGGACAGTTTGCCTGAGTTCATTTTTACTCATCGGGAAAATATAAACCGAATCGGTTTCTTCATCAATCAATTCATTTACTTCAAGCTCCAGCGTATCCTTTTCGTTTGTCCTCCATTGTACCCAGGAAAACTGATTTCTGAACCCGGTACAATCCTGCAAGTTTACATTTCTTCGACAACCCTGTTTCGTGGACTTGTTCTTTCTTAATATCATATAATACCCAACAAATCATGATTTTTGAATTAAACGGTTAGCAAATTGGTGTGCATCCATCTGCATGGCATTCATCCTGGTCTGATTGCGTCCTTTGTAACGAATTTTATCTTCATCCATAAATTTCATAAGCGATTGCATCAACAGGTTTTTACCTTCCGCATTCAAACTCATGCCATTTGTAATGGTATCTGTATGACTGTCATTGACTTTTTTGGCGGAAAACAATTTAAAAACCACTTCGTCGGCATATATCCGGTAAGGTTCAATAAAATCGAATACCATGCTTTTTGTATTGTAGTCGTCGCGATGCATAAACCCAACATAGGGATCAAGACCCGCAATTATAAGAACTTTTTCTACCCGGCTGTACAATACACCGTAGGCATAATTCAAAAATGCATTAAACGGATCTTTGGCTGGCCGGAAAGCTTCTGCCTGCAAACCGGTATCGATCATTTAGCAATGAACTTAATATCTGGAAATAAACTCCTTCCTGCCGTTCCCTCCAAGCCCCGAAGGGTACCGTCAACAGCATCAGTTTTATCTGCCTCCTGCTTTTCAATCTTTGTTTTTAATGAAGCAATGGTATCAATCTTTTCCTGTATTTCATCTGCAACTGCAGGCCTGTGGTTTTTAAGCCGTTTCAGAAACTCAATCTGGTTGTCAAGTTTAGCCGCCAGCCAGCTTTTTACCCAATTACAGCCCAATAGAATTCAAACTGGCATCAAGCTGCTGTTTGCGTATCCGCGAAGTACTTCCGGGTTTACTGTGCCAAAACCTGCCAACCGGCATTCCATCGCGTTCAAAAACGATGATATCGATGTTATTTTTCATCGCAAGTATAATGGCGTCGGTACTAATAGCCGCCCCTTTGCTTAATAAAATGGAAGTTACCTTCTGACTGGCAAAATGGTGCTTTTGCTTTTCACCTTCTTTTGGTAGAGTTACTTCAAACAATTCATCTTTAATATGTACATACGTTCCCCATGTGTTGATAATTAATTGCATGATTTCAAACTTTATTGTATTAGATGCACAGTTCCAAAGCCGCGGCTGACCGATTTGCCAATACCGGCCATATCGGGCAGAAGGGCATTGGTTGTGAATTCGCCATCAAATGCAAGCATGTTCTGATCTTTAAACCGGGTTTGTTTTTCGAAAACTTTTGTAATTGCCATAATCCGTTCAGAGTGCGAAAAGACAACCCTTTATAAAAACTAAGGATGTTGTTTTGCAACTGACGGTTTAAAAAGTCTGTTTTTCCAGTTTCATCCCATCTTAACATACCTGCGATGGTTTTCCTGGTTCAGCGCCATCCATAATGTTTTAAATCTGTAATTATATAGCTGGCGGTTAACTGACAGCTCAACCTGTTTTTGCTGAATGTTTTTTGCCAGCACCGGATATATATTTCCTTCAATATCAATTTCCCTGATGTTAAGAAACAGCAATACCAGTAAATCTGCCCCTTCCTGGAATCCCACAAGTACCGGAATTTTATCAATTATTTTATACTGAACCAGCGGATAGGCATATCGGGTTCTGCCATTCCCGTAATGATTATGAAGCAGCGGAGAATGTTCCTTAAACAGGTTGCCAAAATAGCCTCGCAATTTATGGGCATCGCGGGTCTGCAACTGTATGCCGGGGAAATGGATGGTTGTTTGTGTTATTCTCATGACACTGTTTTATCGGTTTTTCATTATGGGGAAGCAAGCTTTCATCCTGTTGAGTGATTCAGCATGAGGCACTAACGGCATGGGACGATGCCCCGGGTTAGGCAGTGGCAGGCTTTCAGCCTGGGAGATGTTCGTATGCGGAATAGCCTGGGACGATGCCCCAGGTTATGATGTATCAGGCTTTCAGCCTGCTGTGGATGAATGTTAATCATTCCAGAAATAGGTAGAGTCATATTCTATGATATTGTATTGTTTTACAAATTCTTCTATTTCTTCCTGAAAGGTATGGCAGCCATGATGTTCTTTCTGGTTTTCTATGTAATGTTTAACTACTTCTACCTTTGAACTGCTTACCGAAAAAGCTCCATATCCAATTTGCCATTTAAAGCGTTTTGTGCCACCTTCTATTGTTTTTATCCACTTTGATGATTCTTTTTTAACCTCTTCCACAATCTTTGCAAGAGCATAATTCTTCGATAACCTGAAAAGAATATGTACATGGTCAGGTACAGAATTGATAATAAGTGCCGGACTTTCGTACTGTTGCAATGTACCGGCCAGATAGGCATGCACCCGCTTTTCAACTACAGGATTAAGGTACCCCACCCTGTATTTAGTTCCAAAAACAAGATGTATATACATCTGCGATAATGACTGGCCCATATTATAGTATTTTGTTATTCATTTCGTTCTTTACCCCATCCCATCCCCAGGCTGAAAGCCTGGCACATCATACCTATGGGCAACGCCCATAGCATGCACAGCCTGAAAGGCTGAGACAATCTCCTTAATAACCCATGCAGAAAAATTGCCTGTGAATTGAATTATATTACCATGCAGCATTTGAATTTTATCGATTTCCATTTATATACTATTTAAGGATTGCGTTACTTTCATTATCAAAAAACTATTGTGGTATTAGCAAAATCTACATACCCAACATTATGGGAATAATCGCTATTGGAATATTGATAATTATGACTTGGGTTTATACGTATTCTAAATATAGAAATTAAATTGTTTTTCCGAATCAAAATCAATTTGTGTTGAATCGAAGTCCGGAATTGGAACATTGATTACAAAGTCATAAAATTCCGATTTTATCGAACTAAATTCTGCTTCCCGTTCCCAGGGTTTTAATTCCTTTTTCGAATAAATTTCAAGATATTTCTCCCATACTTCTTTGCTCTTTCATTTAGCTGAATAAAAACAGATTCCGTTTTCCTATTTTCAATTAATTCAAAATCGACCTGTCCAAAATCCAGATTTTTCATTGCTTTTAATAGAGGCTGGCTGGTATTGTCTGACTGTTTTCTAACTTCTATGAAATATCTTTCAATTAATTGGATGTAATCTTTTTCTTCAACTTGCTGAAAATCTTTCAATACAATTTCTGTTTTCATAAGTAGGTCATTACCATAAACAAAATTGCTCGATTTTCGATATTCTTCAATTTCATATACAAAGACCTCTGCAATCTCAGGTTTTTCATTGTATCGGTTGGCTTGTCCCGCTGCCTGAATTATTGAATCTATTGGCGATAATTGTCGGAAAACAGTATTGACCGAAATATCAACTCCAGCTTCAACGAGTTGGGTCGAAATAATAACTCTTTGTTTATTGGATTTCTGCTTGATAAGTTTGATTATGTTTTTCCGTTCAAAAGGGGTAATAAAAGTGGTCAAAAAGTATGTTTCAATATTTTTAGTATCTATTTCATCACAAACAAATTCAAATGTTTCCATAGCTACCTTTTTGGTGTTTACAATGACCAAAACATCTTTATCTGGATTTCTGCTTATATAATTTACTACTTCGTTCTTAAAATCCTCAAAATTAATTTTCCCGTTAAGTATGAGTTTTGTGCGGTTGAAAAAATGAAAATACTTTTTGTAATCCGGAACAAGTTCGATTATATCCTCGTTTGGCGTAAATATTAATGGTTGCGTTGCCGATATGAGGATAAAATAAATGTTGAATTTTTCGCCCAGAATTTTGAATGCTTCCCGAATTGTTTCCCAATATTCATAAGGAATGGCCTGAATCTCGTCAAGCAGAATTACAGAATTCGCCAAATGCACAAATTTCATCAGTTTAGCTTTATCGCTTGCCAAAAGAGTTTCGAGCAGTTGGACAAAAGTTGTGACTATGGTGTCCGACTGCCAGGTTTCTATTAAAAACTTACTTTGATAAAAATCGGCGACATTCTCAGTTGTTTTATAAACAGGCTCTGCCAGATGGTGGTGTTTTAATAAAGCATTTGTGTCTGCCGTTTGGAGAATTTCAGAATAGACTTCAAAGTTTTGGTCGATAATCGATGTAAACGGGATGTTTATTACAATTTTTGAATCCTCGAAACATGTCAATTTCCGCATTTTATCAGCAAGATTATATGCTGTAATTGTTTTGCCCAAACCTGTTGGAAGTGTTACCGAGTAAATATGTTGGTTTTTATCGAATATTTTTCCCAGGTGTTCAACAGATGAGAAAAAAACTTCATTTTTAAGTTTGTCAATTTCAGACTTTGGATGATTGAAGTTTTTGTGATTTCTAAATTCAGTAATCTTATTAATAACGTCTGACTGATTTACAGACTGTGACTTATCGGCAATAATAACTTCATTCTTATCTGCAAAAAGTAAAGTAGAATAAATAAACTGATGAATATAAAACAGTGAAATTTTGGTTTCGGCTTTTATCCTATGGTAAGAATCCTGTAAAACATCAAATGAGAAATCATCTAAAACTGTATTATAGGTTTCATTTTTTACAAATTTAACAAAATCGTCCCATTCAATTCTGAAATCATAATCATTTAAAAGAACATTAATCAAATTTTGGATATCCTCAGTGCTAATGCTCTCAGCAAGTTCGGGCAAAAGTTCTCGCCATTCATCATCTATTAAAATTTCATCGGACAAGTTACCCAAACGACCATGATGCCTTTTAACTGCCGAGAAGGTGAAAGTACTTAGCAATTGAGCAAGCTCGACTTCGACATTCTTTGAAATGAGAAATTTCTCTGAAACAAAATAGACAAATAGTGCAGAAAGCAATGCATGACTTTTCCGTTTGTCGTGTGCTACATCCAGATTTTTAATGTAATGCTGAAAAAAGCTTGTCGCTTTACCCAAATCGTGAAAAGCCGCAGCAAAATATACTAAATCAATTACAAGTCCCGATATGTCAGTTTTATTTCCGTCAATATCAATAGAGAGATTTAAATGTTTCCTTTTGACAGAATCAACAGCCACTTTAATGACTTCCTTCAAATGGTTAATCAATGGCTTGTCGGGATGAGATAATAATTCCATAATCAGAGAAATAGAATATTTCCGTAATTTTCAATTTTATAATAATCCTTCACTCTTGCGTTTACGGGCAAACCATTTTTTTCGATAAGTACTTCCGAATATTCCTGTACTTCGCGGTTTCGGTTCATTTCTATGGGCATGTTATTTGCAGAATACATTGCCGAATAATCAAACTCAATGGGCTGTTCTCCAATTGTTTTCGACAGATTTACAGCAGTTATTATATCAATGTAATTTTCATTTGGGTTTTCCATCAATTCAGCTTGTTTTATGTCCACAAAATCAACAGTGGCTGTAAACTGTGCTAACCCAAGATAAGGCGAAAAATGATGTCCTTTTGATTTTATCCTTTGTGCCAATTCGTTAAACACCTCTTCATTGTTGTTCAAAGCAAAAAATATCCTGTATTTTACATCCTTAATCAATTCAAACTCAATCTGAGTTCTTTTCGCTTTTGACAAATCGTAAAATGAAATTTTGGTATTTATCAAATTCATCGCAACATTTTCCTTTTTTACCGGATTAAGGATTTGAACTGCAATGTCAGAGTTTGCTTTTGAAAAAAATTCCTGAACAGGAATTGCGCCATCAGGATAAACCCCATCTGCAACTTCGCGTTCCATTCCCAGTATTGCCCCCAGGATTCCGGCAATAGCCGTCCGGGTTGGGATGGAATAGGTAAGTGGCGAAGTGGTTGTGTTGTATTTTCGGAAATGCCCATATTCGCTGCTTATGTCGAAAATGAGTATTTCTCTATAGTTCATCTTTGCTGATTTTGGAAATTGTTTGCCCGTTGTAAACCAGTTTTAGTCTTGAATCGGTTTTGAATTCGATGCCCGCAATTTTGTCTTTGTTGGCTTTTAGTTCATCAATCAATTCGGTAACATCAATTTTGTAATCCTTTACATTCCGGATTTGCATTTCATTCATTTCGCCCGTATCCAATTTAATTCTTTGACGTAGACTGCCAATGTAAAAAGGCTCTGTGTAATCGACAACCATTAACAGTAAAGGAGTTTGCCCGAATTTTGAGCGTGAAATCAACGATTTTGGCCTTCCCAAATTCCTTCTTTCAATAATTCTTTGTCATCATTGGTCATTAACGAATACTGTGCTGATTTTTCGTTAATAATCCCATTAAAGCCAATAACTGCGTAAGGAATTTTGTATTCGGTTCGAAAGGTTGCTTGCATCTTTTTGTCACTGGCCGCAAATGCACCGGTACCCTGTTCTTCAATAATTTCGGTCTTATTTAACGAGCGCCCCATTTGAAATTGAACTGGTCCAATCCGGGTAATTGATGAATTTCCTAATGGAATAACTCCTCCAAATGTGCGAATGTCGATACAAGTATTCAAGATATTCTCAACTTGTTCATCAAAATCTTTTGCCCGGCGTTTCCCATCTTTGATGTATTCTTTGTCACCATCATTATACTTGGTTTCCCGAACAAACACATCTTTCCCGTCCGTTCCGTTGAATCCTTTGTATTCATACCAGTAGTCACGAATGGTTCTTTTAATCGCACATCGTAACTAAAACAGTGCTATCTTCTGTATCAAAACGTGGGCGGTTTTCATTTAACGGGTCACCGTTTGGATTTGCATTTTCTATATCGTACAGAAATAGAATTTCGCTTCTTTTGTCTATCTTTTTGCTCATGATAATTTGATTATTTAGTTAAATTAATTTTCTGTTTTTTCTCGTTTAAACTTTTTCCCAATTTCCAGACCTGCAACGAAATAAAAAGAAAGTTCGTTGTTGGTCATTTTTGTGAGATTCGGTGACTTAGTCACAAAATACTGACTAATAATGTTTCTTAATTCAGTATATACATAGTTGTTTTTTTGATACTTCTGAATTTTACTCAATGCTTCGGTATAGACATTCATCAATATTTCAGGATTCAGTTTATAACCTTTCAGCTTATTCTCGAATGGCGGGTTACTGGTGTTCAAACTTTGTGATTGAATATCGTAAAGAAACCGCACCAATACGCCCACAGCAAAAATCCCAATTTTGATATCACTATCCAGAAAATTGGTATTGGTTTTGACGAAATCGTTAAACCCTTCAGGGTTAAAACGACTCTCTTTTTTAGTAGTACTTTCTATTTCCATGTATGTATAGTTTTGATTGTAATTGATGATTTTCAGTTCTTGCAGGTACGCAATAAGCATTATCGCTTTTTAGATTGTCCAATTCATTGGCTCAACCCAGCCGTCCGAAGTTTTGGCTGCATTGTGGTTTTTCCTGATAACATCAATAATATGTTCGTATATATATTCGTCCGATATTTTCTTCCCTAAAAAAAGTTTTTGGACTACATCAAGAAAATCCTTTTCAAAGAAACCTTTTATGATTTGGTAACTAAAAACCAAATCCTGCAATTCTTTTTTTATTGTAATTGCATTTTTAAACAGCGGGCATTTATTGACTTTTTCAGGAGCATCAATAAAAAAGCATTCGAAACCGGGAAGGCAAAATTTCTTCCAGCATTAAAGTAATCGTAATTAGCTCTGGTCTTTTTATCTTCTTTAAAGAACAGGATATCAAGATTGAAGTAATTTTTTTCTTCAGCAATTATCCGTTGAACCTTGTCTTCCGCTCGTTTTCTTCTTTTCTTTTTTTGCCTTCTTTTCATCGTCGAAGGCAGTTTTTAAGAAGCCTGATTATGCTTTTTAAATCTTGAGTATTGGTTTTTATAATCGGGTGCGGAACAGTCATGTATTCATAACCATAAAAATATCCTGTTAAATTTTGTTGAATATATTTACCTGCCCAGTTCCAATATCAAAGGGTGTTCCTCTGTTGAAATGGATAATTTCTCCAATTCTGTTTTTTATTAAAAAAGCCACTGATAAAACCTGGCTTATCAGGACTGGGAATACTCTAAAAGGAGCAGCAAAGCCATAAATGTCAACCTTTTTCAATCCTGAAACTGAACATTTCTTTTTAAAAGATTTCGAAACTGTCCCATTATTTTCAATTTTACTTCGGAAAAATTCTTGAATTATAATGTTTTTTACAACTTCAAAGTCCCTTAAATACAATTCTTTTTTATTTATAATCTTTAAGGAAATACCAGAACTCAAACCTTTAGGTAATTGAGATAAATACGTTTTTATTTGATTTTCAATTGTTAGATAATTTGCAATAAAGCATTCTTCTATAATTTTAAAAATTTCAACTTCACTGTCAAAATTCTTTTGAATTAATATCTTTCTGAATTGGAGTTCTTTTATGTTTTTTAGTTTTTTAACTGTTAATCGTGTTGAAATTGTAACATCTCCTGCTCTCGCACTTGTACCATTTCGAAAAGCATATTTTCGATACACATCTTTTTCAGCACTAACTTTTTCAATATCAATTCCCTTGTACTCGCATGTGACTTGATTACTATCATTAACTATCCCAAAAACAAGTAATAACATTTGGTAATCTTTCCCGGGGAACATATTTTCAATGTACAAATCAACCGGTTCCAGTTCCTTACTTTCTTCCAGTTGCCATTCTCCGATGGCTGCGATTGCTTTATCCTGCATAGCTAATTGTTTTTCTTTTTTTTAATTGTATAAATT